>NZ_BAAFZY010000001.1:0-4800000 GCF_047159675.1 Pseudomonas sp. NGC7
ACATAGATGCAACCGGGTTCCTAAGTTCAAAAGCAGCTAGACAGTGTGGGCGAGTCCATACATAGGAGCAGCCTTGTGCTGCGAAGAGGCCAGTAAACCCAGCAGCATCTTCGCTGCCTTTACCGGCCTCTTCGCAGCACAAGGCTGCTCCTACCGGGGTATGGCTTGGCGCAAAGGGTGTCGATTGGGCCGCACAGCGGCCCCGTTCACTTTCGCCAGGCACTGCGCAATCGCATCAGTGCATTGGCGATGTCGCCTTCCGGCACGGCCGCAAACCCCAGCACCAACCCTGCCCGCTTATCCACAGGCACCTCGCTGTCATCCAACCAGTAACTACTCAGTGGATTCACCTCAACGCCAACCGCTTCAGCCTTGGCGACCAAGGCTTGTTCCCGCGCAAAGTTATCCACATCCACCTTCACGTGTAGTCCTGCCGCCACTTCCGGCATGGCGCCCAAGCCTGGAACATCCACAGGCCAGCCCGCCTTGAGCACGTTGCGCCGGCTCAACGCCGCCCGGCGCATACGCCGTATGTGCCGCTGGAAATGCCCTTGGGCCATGAACTCGGCCATCACACACTGGCTACTGACCTCCGAATGCCGCATGGCCAACGCCCGCCCCTGGCTGAAGGCCTGCACCAGGCGCCCAGGCAGCACCAGGTAGCCCAGGCGTAACGCGGGGAAGGCAATCTTGCCGAACGTGCCGATGTACAGCACCCGCCCCTGCCGGTCCAATGCCGCCAGCGGTGCCAATGGCGCACCGCTGTAGCGGTACTCGCCGTCGTAATCGTCTTCGATGATCCAACCATCGCTACGCTCGGCCCAGGCCAGCAATGCCAGGCGCCGTGCCAGGCTCATGGTTACCCCGGTCGGGTACTGGTGGGCCGGCGTCACATAGGCCAAGCGGCAGTCCGCCAGCTGCATCAGCCGCTGGCAATCCATACCCTCGTCATCCACTGGCACGCCCATCACTCTGCCACCCGCCACGGCGAAGGTATGCCCGGCGGCCCGGTAGCCCGGGTTTTCCACAGCCACCCCCTCGCCAGGCTGCAACAGCAACTGTGCACAAAGGCTGATGGCCTGCTGTGCACCACTGGTGATCACAATTTGTTCAGCCGTGCACGATAAGCCCCGCGAACGGCGTAAATAGGTGGCAATCAGCTCGCGCAGCTGCAGCTCACCTGCCGCTTCACCGTAGCCCAGCTGCGCAGGGTCCGGGTTACGCCAGAAACCCGCTTGCAGCTTGGCCCAGACGTCAAACGGGAACAGATCGAATGCAGGAATGCCCACCCGGAATGCGCGCGGCGCGCCACTTCTGGGAGGCGGCAAATGGTTACTTTTCAGACGCTCCAAAGGCTCGCTGGTGCGCTCACAGCTGGATAAATCCTCAGTCTTTTCTGAGGAAAATGTGGATAAACCTGTTGATAACCCTAGGGATAACCCTGTGGACAGTTGTGTGGATAGTTTATCGAGCTGGGTGACATAGGTGCCGTCCCCCACCCGGCTCTCGATATACCCTTCGGCATACAACTGGTCGTAGGCACGCACCACACTGTTGCGCGACAGCGCGAGGATGGCTGCCAGGTCACGGCTGGCCGGTAACCGCGTACCGCTGCTCAGGCGCCCATCCAGCACCCGTGCACGCAAGGCCTGGTAAAGCTGCTGGCTGAGCCCTCGCTGGCGGTCCAGCACGATGCCAGCGGGGTCGAAGGGCAAGATGAGGGGGCGCTTGTTCACCGTATTGGACCTGTCAAATCAGTCATAAATGGATCTTACACAGAACCAATAGCCTGCCTAGGATGGAGCCATTCGACAAGGAACCCACCATGTACAACAGCAAGCCCCACCAGGAACACGACCTCGATCGCCTGCACCAGCATATGGCCGATACTCGCCTTGCCGTACTCATCAGCCACGGTGAACACGGGCTGCTGGCCACCCACCTGCCGGTGTTGATCGACCCCGAGCAAGGCGAGTTCGGCACGGTCTACGCGCACTTGGCGCGGGCCAATGCTCAGTGGAAAGACCTGGAGCAAGGCACTGAAGCGCTGCTGGTGTTCCCCGGCGCTGACGCTTATGTCAGCCCCAGCTACTACCCCAGCAAGGCCGAGAACCCCAAGGTGGTACCGACCTGGAACTACCTGGCGGTGCACGCCTACGGCCCGGTTGAAGTGATCCACGAAGCCGCGCCCCTGCTGCAGATCGTCAGCCGCCTGACCGACCGTCACGAGCAGGGCCGCAGTGAACCCTGGAAGGTCTCCGACGCCCCCAGCGACTACATCGACGGCATGCTGCGCGCCATTGTCGGCATACGCCTGCCGATCGCCCGCCTGCAAGGCGCCCGCAAGCTCAGCCAAAACCGTTCGGCCGAGGACATCGCAGGCGTGCGTGAAGGCCTGAGCGGCAGTGCCGACTACCCTGACAACCAACTGGCGGCGCACATGCGCCAACTCTGAAGGAAAAGCCCATGCCCAACGTCACCCTGCGCCCCGTCAGCGCCAACGACCATGCAGCCTGGCTTGCCCTGTGGCAGGCCTACTTACGCTTCTACGAAACCGAATTGGCCGAAGCGGTCAGCGCCAACACCTGGCAGCGCCTGCTCGACCCCAACGAGCCCACTCACTCGGCCCTGGCCTGGGTCGATGGCAAGGCCGTAGGAATGGTCAACTGGATCTATCATCGTTCCAACTGGAGCATCGAAAATTCGTGCTACCTGCAGGACCTTTATGTGGATAACACGCAACGTGGCCTGGGCATCGGCCGCCAACTGATCGAGCATGTCTATGCCACTGCCAAGGCTGCCGGCTGCGCTAAGGTGCACTGGCTGACCCACGAGACCAACGCCACCGCCATCAGCCTGTACCAACAGGTCGCCGAGCGGCCGGGCTTCATTCAATTCCGCAAAGGGCTGTAGGCACGACATGACTGACGCACTGAACTGGAAACCCGCCACCGCGCCCACGGCAGCGCCCATCGAGGGCCGCTTCATCCGCCTGGAAAAACTCGACCCGGCGCGCCACGGCGACGACCTCTGGGACGTACTGCAAGGCCCGGATGCAGACCCGGTTCTGTGGGATTACCTGCCCTATGGGCCATTCCCGGAACGCGGCGCCTTCGACCGCTGGCTGCAAGGCAATGCCGCCAGCCCAGACCCGTTGTTCTTTACCGTCATCGACCGCCCCACCGGCCAGGCCCAGGGCATTCTCAGCCTGATGTCGATCGTGCCCGACCATGGCCGCATCGAGATCGGCCACATCGCCTTCGGCGCCGCCATGCAGCGCACGCCCAAGGGCACCGAAGCGGTGTACCTGTTGGGCAAGCGGGCGTTCGAGCTGGGCAACCGCAGGCTCGAGTGGAAGTGCAACAACGCCAATGCCCGCTCCAAGCGCGCGGCAGAACGGTTTGGCTTTGTCTACGAAGGGGTTTTCCGCAAGCACCTGGTGGTCAAGGACCACAACCGCGACACCGCGTGGTACTCGATTACCGATGATGAATGGCCACAGGTAGCGGCAGGGTTCGAGCGCTGGTTGAGTGCCGACAACCAGCGCCCTGAGGGGCAAGCCAGGACGCTGGAAGCCTGCCGCAACGGGTGATCAGGCCAGGTTGGCCTTGAGCGCCGAAATGTGCTCCGGGCCAATCCCACAGCAACCGCCGAGCAGGCTCGCGCCGCGTTGCCGCCAGTTGCTGGCCCAGCTCAGGTAGCCCGGTGGGTCAAGGTCTTCACGCAGATCATCGAGGCCATCGTTGGCGGTGGCGTCCTTGGGCTGTGGCGGGAATGCATTGGCGTAGGCGCCGATGGCGATGTCCGCGCCCAGGCGCTCGAAGGTCTCGCGCGCCACGTCCAGCGCCGCGCCAATCACCTCAGGCTGGCTGCAGTTGAACAACAGCGTACTGACACCCAGCCCGGCAATCGCTTCGGCCGCGTCGGCGACCGTTTGTCCGGAACGCAGGCGCGGCACGTCGATGTCACCTTCGTCCTGCAGCGTGAACGATACCCAGAACGGCCTGCCGTCCTGGGGCAGTTGCGCGCCGATGGCCCGAACTTCTTCGATCGAGCTCTGGGTTTCTGCCAGCCACAGGTCCACGTAGGGCGACAGGCCTGCCAGCAGGGGGGTCAGCACTTCGGCGACGCGCTCGGGCTGATACAGGTCCGGGCGATAAGAGCCGAACAACGGCGGCAGCGAACCGGCCACGCGTACCGGCGCGGCAGCCGCATCGGCTGCCGCACGGGCCAATTGCCCCGCCGTTGCAGCCAAGGTGCGCCCTTCCTGGGCGAACCGCTCTTCACCAATATGGAAGGGCACTACCGCATAGCTGTTGCTGGTGATGACCTGAGCCCCGGCCTCGATATACGCCGTATGCACCGCCAGCACCGCCTCAGGTGCTTCGCTCAAGGCCAGCGCTGACCACTCGGGCTGCCGAAACGGCGCACCACGACGCTGCAGCTCTCGCCCCATACCGCCATCCAGAATTACCAGCGATCGTTCGCCCATATGACTATCACTTATATGTTTATGAATAAAATTCATTAGTGTGTAACTTGTTATAACTATTAAATACCCAGCACCGATTGTCCAACAACTTTTTCAGGTACTTCCATGCGCTTGCTTACCTTGCTCGGCACCGGCCTCATCGCCCTGTGTGCCACCACTCAAGCCTTCGCAGGCGCCACGTTGGACCGAGTGGAATCGCGCAAGGAAATGGTCAACGTGCTGATGGAAAGCTATCCGCCGTTCTCGTTCCTGAACGCGCAGAACCAGCTCGATGGTTTTGACGTGGATGTGGCCAAGGCCGTCGCCGAAAAACTGGGCGTCAAGCTGCGCCTGGAAACGCCGTCCTGGGATGTGATTGCCGCGGGCCGCTGGAGTGGCCGCTACGACCTTTGCATCTGCTCCATGACGCCAAGCAAGGCGCGCGCCGAAGTGTTTGATTTCCCGGTCGAGTACTACGCCTCGCCCGCCGTGATCGTGGTCAACGCCAAGGACGATCGCATTCATTCGGCCAAGGACCTGGATGGCCGCAAGGTCGGCTTGACCAGCGCATCCAGCTACGAGAGCTACCTGAACAAGAACCTGGTCATCGAAGGCAACGAAGACAAAAAAATCGATTACCCCTTCGAAATGGTGCAAATCGCCCCCTACGACACCGACAACGTCGCCTTCCAGGACCTGGGCCTGGGTGCCGGCGTGCGCCTGGACGCGATCCTGACCAACCTGGTCACCGCCCAGCCCCGCCTCGACCAGGACAAACGCTTCAAACTGGCCGGCGCGCCGCTTTATGAAGAACCCAACTCGGTGGCCATCGAAAAAGGCGACCCGGAGTGGGATGCCAAGCTGCGCCAAGTTTTCGCCGAGCTCAAGGCCGACGGTACCTTGGCCAAGCTGTCCCAGAAATGGATCGGCGCCGATATCAGTAAATGAGTGCTCATCAACCTGCCCCTCGCCCGACTGCCAAAACCTCGGGCGCTGGACTGTTCGGATTCCGCACACGCCTATACCTGACCTGGGTTGGGCTGTTTGTGCTGTTTGCCGCGTTTTTCCTGAGCTTTGATCTCAAGTTTTCGATCATTGTCGAGAAATTCCCGTATCTGGCGGGGTTCAAGCTGGGGCCGAACGGGTTCTTGCAAGGCGCGGCACTGACCCTGTTCCTGTGCGTGTGCTCCATCGTCGTTTCCGTGGCACTGGGCTTCGCTGCAGCGCTGGCACGCCTGTCGAGCAGCGCAGTGCTACTGGGCATCGCCAGCTTCTACACGTCGTTCTTCCGTGGCACACCGCTGCTGATCCAGATCCTGCTGATCTACCTGGGCTTGCCGCAGCTCGGTGTGGTGCCTGGGGCCATCAGTGCCGGCATCATCGCCCTGTCGCTGAACTATGGCGCCTACCTCAGCGAAATCTTCCGAGCCGGCATTCTTGGCGTGGCACCCGGGCAACGCCAGGCGGCGATGGCGCTAGGCCTCGGCCCTGCGCAGATCTTCTGGCACGTCACCCTGCCCCAGGCCATGCGCACCATCATCCCGCCAAGCGCCAACCAGTTCATCTCGATGCTCAAGGACTCGTCGCTGATTTCGGTGATGGGCGTGTGGGAAGTGATGTTCCTGGCCCAGTCCTATGGCCGTTCCAGCTACCGCTACCTGGAGATGCTGACGACCGCAGCGGTGATCTACTGGGTACTGTCGATTTTGCTGGAACTGGTGCAGGCCAAGCTGGAGCGGCATTTTGGCAAGGGCTATCAGCACTGAACGCCGGCGTCAGATGACCTGACGCTGGCGTCTGACCACGCCTACCTGAAGACCAAACGGGCGAAGTACGGCATTCATTGATTTGAGAGTAGGGTTGCCCTCGCCCCCCTCGATCTGGATAAGGGTGCGCAACGATACCTTGCACATGCGAGCAAACTGGGACTGTTGAAGCCCTGCCACCGTCACGCGCAAATGACGTACCGCCGTACCCATGTCCCACGTACCGTCGGCGATCCATTGCTGAACATCATCAATGACTTTGGCCCGTTGCTCGGGTGTCAGTGTCATAGCAGACCCCACCCTCTAAAACGCTGCTCGAGTTGTCTTAGCGCGACAGCAGGATGATTCATCACCACCTCCGGCAAGCCAGAGTCGCGGAGCAGATCCGGAAGTGCCAACAGCAGAGCCGCATCCTGACGCAATTGTTCGAACGCCTGCTCAGGACTGATCAATGGCGACAGGCTCTCACACGCCCTGCGCCAGTCGACCTCTCCAGCACGCTCAATATCGGATGACCATTTGGTCGTGCGGGTGACACCTTCGGCATCCAATACCATGGGCGCCAAATCGTAGATCGGCGCCAACCGCAACCTGTCATCAGCGCGAATGACGGCCATGTTGCGCCCATGATTGTCCGAGTTGCCCAGTATCTTGTTGATCAGGTCTCGGCGCAGGTACTCGGCAATCAGGTCATTTACCTGTTGCTCTTGACCGGCCTCTTTCCAGAGCCGTACCAAGCCCGTCAGCACGTCCCGGTGGTCCAGCCGGCTACCCGGCAGGGTGATGCCGGCCAACGAATAGATAGACTCCACGGCAAGTCGCTCTACGCCATGTTCAGTCACTTTGCGGTCGAACCTGCGCATCCAGAGACTGGGTTTCTCACCCTCTTCCAAGGCCATTTCGTCGGTGGCCACCGTCTCGATACCCAGCGTGTGCAATGCCCGGTAGTACAGGTACTCGGCCCTGAGTATTTCCTGATCATTTTTAAGGGCTTGGTTGCGAGCGAATTTGATGAACCAATGTCGTCTAGCCTGTGCATCCGCAAGGGCAGCATCTGGGTACAGCAGACCGTCTTGGCCTTCTGTCATCAACAGTTTGGGCGCCTCTCCCCCCGCGCCGGTCGCTCCGCCTATTGCCGCGCCCTGCTCATACGCGTACTCGAGAAATTGCTGATCACGACTGACCACATCCTGCCTGCTGAACCCCATCGGCTCACGCGTGTCGAGGTGCGTCATCGACTCCTTGACCCGCAGGTTACCTATTGGAGCTGGTGTGCTTCTGGCTAGCAGGAACATGTCGTCACTCAGGCCCTCCGGTTTCTCTCGACCCATATGCGCCAGCAGAAATCGCTTCGCAGCCCCCGAAGGCGCGATGTCATGGATGAATGCAGGGGCTTCGGAGAGCGAAAAACTATCGAAATCCACAGGCAAGCGAGCACTTACCGCTTTCGCGAACTGGCTCTGGTAAGCATCAAGGTTGGCCCTGATGTAGGACGATTCATAGGCAATTGAGCAAGGGCCGACGAAGCCCTGTTCCGGCTGAGCGAAAGAGAGCGTCATCGCATCTTGCCAAGCGCAATCAGCGTAGATTTGTAGCGTTATCGAGTACATGACCAGGGCCCACAGCAGCAACACCTGCAATATAGTGCATATTTGACGACCATAAACCCACTATTTATGCATTAAAATGCATATTTTCGACGGCCACCGTTCAAAATATGCAATTTAATGCATAAAAAAGGGGAGCATCCGCTCCCCAGAGGTAAACCGTTTTTAGCTAAAGGTTTTTATCAACCTTCAATCTCGATCAGGATCTCGCCCGGGGTCACGCGGTCGCCCTTGGCCACGTGGATGGCCACGACTTTGCCGGCGATCGCTGCCTGCACTTCGGTCTCCATCTTCATGGCTTCGGTGATCAGCACGGCTTGGCCGGCCTTGACCATGTCGCCTTCCTTGACCAGTACATCGACGATGTTGCCAGGCATGGTGGTGCTGACATGGCCAGGGTCGGTGGCCTGCTTACGCTTGCTGCCGCCGCCGCCGACGAACTCGTTGAGCGGCTCGAACACCACTTCTTCCGGCATGCCGTCGATCGACAGGTAGAAGTGACGCTTGCCCTCTGCCTTGACGCCCACACCGGTGATGTCCACACGGTAGGTTTCGCCGTGCACGTCGATGACGAACTCGGTCGGCACGCCTTCGCCGCCAGGTGCGGCAATAGCGCCGGCTTCCGGGATCGGCAACAGGGCTTCGGGGGTCAGGGTGCCGGCTTCACGCTCTTCGAGGAACTTGCGGCCGATGTCCGGGAACATGGCGAAGGTCAGCACGTCTTCTTCGCAACGCGCCAGGGCGCCGATGTCGTTACGCAGCTTGGTCATTTCTGGCTTGAGCAGGTCGGCCGGGCGCACGTCGATCACTTCTTCGCTGCCAATGGCCTGGCGGCGCAGTTGCTCGTTGACCACGCCCGGGGCTTTGCCGTAACCGCCTTGCAGGTACAGCTTCACCTCGTTGGTGATGGTCTTGTAGCGCTCGCCGGCCAGCACGTTGAAGAACGCCTGGGTACCGACGATTTGCGAAGTCGGGGTCACCAGCGGAGGGAAGCCGAGGTCTTCACGCACCCGCGGGATTTCCGCCAGCACTTCGTTCATGCGGTTGAGGGCGCCCTGCTCCTTGAGCTGGTTGGCCAGGTTGGAAATCATGCCGCCCGGCACCTGGTTGACCTGCACGCGGGTGTCCACCGCAGTGAACTCGCTTTCGAACTGGTGGTACTTCTTGCGCACGGCGTAGAAGTACAGGCCGATTTCCTGCAGCAGCTCCAGGTCCAGGCCGGTGTCGAACTCGCTGCCCTTGAGCGCCGCGACCATCGACTCGGTACCCGGGTGGCTGGTGCCCCAGGCGAAGCTGGAGATTGCGGTGTCGATGTGGTCGGCACCGTTTTCCACAGCCTTGAGCTGGCACATGGCAGCCAGGCCAGCGGTGTCGTGGGAGTGGATGAATACCGGCAGCGACTGCTCGGCCTTCAGTGCCTTGACCAGCTCGCCCGTGGCAAACGGGGTCAGCAGGCCGGCCATGTCCTTGATCGCCACCGAGTCGCAACCCATGGCTTCCATCTGCTTGGCCTGGTTCACGAAGGCTTCGATGGTGTGCACCGGGCTGGTGGTGTAGGCGATGGTGCCCTGGGCGTGCTTGCCGGCGGCCTTGACCGCTTCGATGGCCACGCGCAGGTTACGCACATCGTTCATGGCGTCGAAGATGCGGAACACATCGATGCCGTTGACGGCGGCCTTGGCGACAAAGGCTTTGACCACGTCATCGCTGTAGTGGCGGTAGCCCAGCAGGTTCTGGCCGCGCAGCAGCATTTGCAGGCGGGTATTGGGCAGCGCGGCGCGCAGCTTGCGCAGGCGCTCCCACGGGTCTTCCTTGAGGAAGCGCACACAGGCGTCGAAGGTGGCACCGCCCCAGACTTCCAGCGACCAGTAGCCGACTTTGTCGAGCTTTTCGCAGATCGGCAGCATGTCTTCGGTACGCATGCGGGTGGCCAGCAGGGACTGGTGGGCGTCGCGCAGGATCGTGTCGGTTACGTGGATTTTCTTGGACATTATTAGGTTCCTCACAGGCCTGCGTGGGCGGCGATGGCGGCGGCGATGGCCAGGGCCAGCTCTTCGGGTTTGCGCTTGATCGAGTAGTTGGTCAGTTCAGGGTGGCTTTCGACGAAGCTGGTGTTGAACTGGCCGCTACGGAATTCCGGGTTGCGCAGGATTTCCTGGTAATACGCTGCAGTGGTCTTCACCCCTTGCACGCGCATGTCGTCCAGGGCCCGCAGGCCGCGGTCCATGGCTTCTTCCCAGGTCAATGCCCAGACCACCAGTTTCAGGCACATGGAGTCGTAGAACGGCGGAATGGTGTAGCCGGTGTAGATGGCCGTGTCGGTGCGCACGCCTGGGCCGCCGGGTGCGTAGTAACGGGTGATCTTGCCAAAGCTGGGCAGGAAGTTGTTTTTCGGGTCTTCGGCGTTGATCCGGAACTGCAGCGCGTAGCCGCGGTGCTGGATGTCTTCCTGCTTGACCGACAGCGGCAGGCCCGATGCGATGCGGATCTGCTCACGCACGATGTCGATGCCGGTGATTTCCTCGGTGATGGTGTGCTCCACCTGCACCCGGGTGTTCATTTCCATGAAGTACACCTCGCCATCGGCGAGCAAGAACTCCACGGTACCGGCGTTTTCGTAATTCACAGCCTTGGCTGCACGCACCGCCAGGTCGCCGATGTAGGCACGCTGCTCGGGGGTGAGCTGTGGGCTTGGGGCGATCTCGATGAGCTTCTGGTTGCGGCGCTGGATCGAGCAGTCGCGCTCGAACAGGTGCACCACGTTGCCGAAGCTGTCACCGAGAATCTGCGCCTCGATGTGCTTGGGGTTGACGATGCACTTTTCCAGGAACACTTCCGCCGAACCGAAGGCCTTGGTAGCCTCGGAAATCACCCGGGGGAAGTTCTGCTCCAGCTCTTCACGGCTGTTGCAACGGCGAATACCGCGGCCGCCACCGCCGGAGGTGGCCTTGAGCATCACCGGGTAACCGATGCGGTCACCTTCGCTCAGGGCTTCATGGATATCGGCAACGTTACCTTCGGTGCCCGGTGTGACCGGGACGCCGGCCTTGATCATGGTGCGGCGCGCTTCGGTCTTGTCGCCCATGCGGCGAATGACTTCGGCAGCCGGGCCGATGAACTTGATCCCGCGCTCGGCGCAGATCTCTGCCAGTTCAGCGTTTTCCGACAGGAAACCGTAACCCGGGTGCAGGGCATCACAACCGGTTTCGACAGCGAGGTTCACCAGCTTGCGCGGGTTCAGGTACCCGGCCAGCGGCTCGGCACCGATGCTGTGGGCCTCGTCAGCGCGCTTCACATGCAGCGCATGACGGTCGGCGTCGGAATAGATCGCTACCGAGCGAATGCCCATCTCGGCGCAGGCACGCACGATCCGAACTGCGATTTCACCTCGGTTGGCGATCAGGATTTTTTTTATCACTGGAGTCTTCCCAAAGCCGTAGGAACAGTCGAGCCGGTTCTACCGGTCGGCGCGTGACCAGACGTTGCTGGCCAGTCGCACATTCACCCTAGCGCTGTAGGTCGATAAACAAAAATCAATATTTGTTAGGGGCAGTATTAGCAAAAGCTTATAGTGCCGTAACAAGGTTTTGCCGGAGCCTGGATAAAAATGCGTAAGTCCTTGATGCGTATGACTTTACGTCAGTTACAGATCTTCAACGAAGTGTGCGATCTGCGCTCGTACAGCCGCGCGGCCGAGGAGATGGCGCTCACGCAACCCGCCGTTAGTCTACAGATCCGCCAGCTTGAAGAACTGATCGGCCAGCCGCTGTTCGAGTACGTCGGCAAGAAGCTCTACCTGACCGAAGCGGCCGAAGCGCTGCAGCGCGCCAGCCGCGACATCTTCGGCCGGCTAGAAAGCCTCGACATGCAACTGTCGGACATGCAGGGCTCACTGCAAGGGCAGCTGAAGCTGGCGATCGAGTCCAGTGCCAAGTACTTCGTGCCACACCTGTTCGCCGCCTTCAAGCAACGACACCCGGAGGTCAACCTGACGCTCACGGTGGTCAACCGCGCCCAGGCGATCCGGCGCCTTTCGGACAACCGTGACGACCTGATTATCATGTCCATGGTCCCGCAGGACATGGGCCTGGAATTCCTGCCGTTCCTGAACAACCCGATCGTCGCCGTGGCACCGCCGGACCATCCACTGTGCAAGCTCGAGCACCTGCGCCTGCAAGACCTTGAACCTCATACCCTGCTGGTCCGCGAACAAGGCTCGGGCACCCGCAAGGCGTGCGAGGAGTACTTCAAGGACAAGCGCGTGCACTTCACCCAGACCCTCGAAGTGGCCTCGGCCGATGCCCAGCGCGAGTGTGTGATCGCAGGCTTGGGCATCGCCCTGCTGACCCGCCATGCGTTGAACATGGAGCTGGCCACGGGGGTGCTGAAAGAGTTGCCGGTGGAGGAACTGCCGCTGTACCGAAGCTGGTGCGTGGTACAGGCCAAGGCCAAGCGGCAGTCACCGGTGGCCCTGGCATTTTTAGCGTTCATCCGCAGCGAACGCGTGCTTATCAGCGCAATTGTGGAGCGTTTTTCGGGGAAGTCGCTGCCGACGCCTGCCACACCGTAAGTGCTTGTAGCTCAGGGTAGTCGGCCAAGTCACGAAGCAATTGACGCTGGTCGCAGTAGCTTTCGATCGCGCGGCGATACTCCATGCGGCGCTGATCCTTTTCCTGCTGCTTGCGAGCCTTGGCGTTGGGTTGGTACGTACCGTCGAAGTCACGAGCCATTGCCTGTCTCCCAGTTAGGATGCGGGAGTTTCAGACTGGCGCTGGCGGTTTACGGTTTTGCGGTGGGGAGGTTACAAAACCATGAATTTTCGCTGGCTTCATGCTCGGACATTGCCCCCGCTAAGGAGCAGCCTTGTGCTGCGAAGAGGCCATTGATAGCAGCGAAGATTCATGGCGTTTTCACCGGCCTCTTCGCAGCGCCAGGCTGCTCCTACAAAGGGCCGTGCAGATGATCGCGAGGGTCAGTCGTCGGTCGCCTTGATCGACTTGGGCGACAACCGCAGGCTGCGCAAACTGCGCTTCACGCTCTTGAGGTGGTTGACCAGGCTCGGCCCACGCGCCATGGCAACGCCCATGGCCAGCACATCGATCACCACCAGGTGCGCAATGCGGGAGGTCAGCGGGGTATAGATCTCGGTGTCTTCATGCACGTCGATCGCCAAGTTGACGGTGGAAAGCTCCGCCAACGGGGTTGCGCTCGGGCACAGGGTGATCAGGTTGGCGCCACTTTCACGCACCAGGTTGGCGGTGATCAGCAGGTCTTTGGAACGGCCCGACTGGGAAATGCACACCGCTACATCGCCTGGCTTCAAGGTGACCGCCGACATGGCCTGCATGTGCGGGTCGGAATAGGCGGCGGCACTGAGCAGCAGGCGGAAGAATTTGTGCTGGGCATCGGCAGCCACCGCGCCGGACGCGCCAAAACCGTAGAACTCCACACGCTGCGCCTGCGCCATCGCGCTCACAGCCTGCTGCAGCGCCTGCGGGTCGAGGTGCTCGCGCACTTCCATCAGCGTGTGCAAGGTAGTGTCGAAGATCTTCAGGCTGTAATCGGCGACCGAATCATCTTCATGGATGGCGAACTGGCCAAAACTGGCCCCGGCGGCCAGGCTCTGCGCCAGCTTCAACTTGAGGTCCTGGAAACCTGAACAGCCAATCGCCCGGCAGAAACGCACGATGGTCGGTTCACTGATACCCACGTTGTGCGCCAAGTCGGCCATCGAGCTGTGCATGACGGCAGCCGGGTCTAGCAGCACGTGGTCGGCCACTTTCAGTTCCGATTTGCGCAGCAGGTGGCGCGATTGGGCGATATGTTGCAACAGATTCACGGGCTGGACTCGGTTATGATCGGCTGGCCGGGATGTAGCTTTCTTGTAGTTATACTACATGGGCGCCAACCCGCCCAGTTAAACGAACGTGGAGAGTGGTGGTTTGACTATTCCTTGCGACATTCTGGTCTTCGGTGGCACCGGCGATCTGGCCCTGCACAAACTGCTTCCAGCGCTCTATCACCTGTTTCGCGAGGCTCGCCTGAACAACGCCGTGCGGATCATCGCCCTGGCGCGGCGCAACCTGCCACGTAACGACTACCTGAAGCTCGCCGAGCGCCACTGCCGGGCGCAAATTGCCCGTAATGACTTCGACGAAGAGGTCTGGCAGCGGTTCTCCGCCCGGCTCGACTACTTCGCCATGGACGCTGCGCAAAGCGCCGACTTCGGCCGCCTGGCACGCTACCTCGGCGAGCCCGGCGGGCTGACGCGGATCTTCTACCTGGCCACCGCCCCCAACCTGTTCGTGCCCATCGCCAACCACCTGCGCATCGCCGGCCTGGCCGACCCCGAGGCCCGTATCGTGCTGGAAAAACCGATTGGCCATTCACACGCGTCCGCCACGGCCATCAATGAAGCGATTGGCACGGTGTTCGAGGAAGCCCAGGTGTTCCGCATCGACCACTACCTGGGCAAGGAGACCGTGCAGAACCTGATGGCCCTGCGTTTCGCCAACGCCCTGCTGGAGCCGGTCTGGCGCAACAGCCAGGTCGACCATGTGCAGATCAGCGTCTGCGAAACCCTGGGTGTGGAGAACCGCGGCGGCTACTACGACCGCGCTGGCGCAACCCGCGACATGCTGCAAAACCACCTGCTGCAGTTGCTGTGCCTGGTGGCCATGGAGCCGCCGGCGCAGTTCGAGGCCGAGGCGGTGCGGGACGAGAAAGTGAAGATTCTACGTGCCCTGAAGCCGATCACCGGCCAGGACGTACAGGACACCACCGTACGCGGCCAATATGGCGCCGGGCGCATCGGCGGGCAGGAAGTGCCGGCGTACTACTTCGAAAAAGACGTGGACAACGACAGCGACACCGAGACCTTCGTTGCCGTGCAGGCCCACATCGATAACTGGCGCTGGGCCGGCGTGCCCTTTTACCTGCGCACCGGCAAACGCATGGCGCGGCGCTCGTCGCAGATCGTCATCCAGTTCAAGCCAGTGCCCCACGAGCTGTTCAACGGCGGCCAGGTCAACCAGCTGCTGATCCAGCTGCAGCCTGAAGAACGTATCAGCTTGCGCATGATGACCAAGAGCCCTGGCAAGGGCATGCGCCTAGAGCCGGTCGACCTGGACCTGAACTTGGCTCAGGTATTTGGCCAGACGCGCCGCTGGGACGCCTATGAACGCCTGTTGCTGGACATTTTGGAGGGTGATTCGACGCTATTCATGCGCCGCGATGAGGTCGAAGCGGCCTGGGCCTGGATCGACCCGATCATCAAGGGTTGGGAGGAGCACTTCCAGGCCCCACGCCCCTACGCGGCTGGCAGTAACGGGCCTGAGCAGGCCAACAGCCTGCTCGCGCACCAGGGCAGGCATTGGCACAGCTGAACTGTTTCTGGCTGCGATGATGTTCGTGGGTGCATGACCCTGTGCTCACGCGGCACTTCGTCGCGCAACTTCGGAGAACAGAAACATGACCCTCGACACTAAAGGCTGGGTTGCCCAAATGGACAACATGCCTGGCGCTACCGCATTTCGCGTATCCGGCAGCGTCATGGTTGGCCACCCCGGTATCCACCCGACCCTGAGCCTGCGCAAGATACAAGACAAGTCCTTCGCGCTGGCACTTGAATTGACGCTCGAAACCGACCAAGGCATTTATCCACAGGTGGTCACGCAAAAGCCGGTGAGCTTCAACATGCCAGGCGACCACAGCAACATCCCCAAGGTAGACATCTTTCACGATGGCGCCCTGATCACCAGCATCAGCGAGATCATGGTGACCTACTGAGCACCCGGCCTGCCTTTAAGGCAGGCCCTTGCTCGGGCACTCGGATGAACGGTGGGCCTGCAGGGTGAACATTTATACAGTAGACGTTTGCCCCATCCCTTGCCTCGCCCTAGAATGGCCCGATGCGCACAGATGACCTCTCCCTCCTGCTGAACTCCCTCAATGACGCCCAACGCCAGGCCGTAGCCGCCTCGCTCGGGCGTCAACTGGTGCTTGCCGGCGCCGGTTCCGGTAAAACCCGCGTGCTGGTGCACCGCATCGCCTGGCTGATCCAGGTCGAGCAGGCCTCGCCGCACTCGATCTTGTCGGTGACCTTCACCAACAAGGCCGCGGCAGAAATGCGCCAGCGGATCGAGCAGTTGCTGGGGATAAACCCGGCGGGCATGTGGGTGGGCACGTTCCACGGCCTGGCCCATCGCCTGCTGCGCGCGCACTGGCAGGAAGCCCGGCTGGTGCAGAACTTCCAGATTCTCGACAGCGATGACCAGCAGCGCCTGGTCAAGCGGGTGATGCGCGAGCTTGGCCTCGATGAGCAGAAGTGGCCAGCACGCCAGGCGCAGTGGTTCATCAACGGGCAGAAAGACGAAGGCCTGCGCCCCCAGCATATCCAGCCCGGCGGTGACCTGTTCCTGTCGACCATGCGCGACGTCTACACCGCCTACGAACAGGCCTGTGAGCGCGCCGGTGTCATCGACTTCTCCGAGCTGCTGTTGCGTGCCCTGGACCTGTGGCGCGATCACCCTGGCCTGCTGGAGCATTACCAGCGGCGCTTCCGCCATGTGCTGGTGGACGAGTTCCAGGACACTAACGCCGTGCAGTACGCCTGGTTGCGCCTGCTCGCGCGCGGTGGCGACAGCCTGATGGCGGTGGGTGACGACGACCAGTCAATCTACGGCTGGCGCGGCGCCAAGATCGAAAACATCCACCAGTACACAGCCGACTTCCCCGACGCCGAGATGATCCGCCTGGAGCAGAACTACCGCTCCACCGGCGGCATCCTCAAGGCCGCCAACGCCTTGATCGCCAACAACAGCGGGCGCCTGGGCAAAGAGCTGTGGACCGACATGGGCGAAGGCGAACCGCTGACCCTGTACGCGGCCTACAACGAACACGATGAAGCGCGCTACGTGGTGGAAACCATCGAGAGCCTGATCAAGCAAGGCAATGCGCGCAACGAAATCGCCATTCTGTACCGCTCCAACGCCCAGTCGCGGGTACTGGAAGAAGCCCTGCTGCGCGAACGCATTCCGTACCGCATCTACGGCGGCCAGCGCTTCTTCGAACGTGCCGAAATCAAGAACGCCATGGCCTACCTGCGCCTGCTCGAAGGCCGTGGCAACGATGCAGCGCTGGAGCGGGTCATCAACGTGCCACCGCGCGGTATCGGCGAAAAAACCGTCGAAGCCATCCGCGACCACGCCCGCCACAGCCAGCTGTCGATGTGGGAGGCAATGTGCCAATTGATCGCCGCCAAAGCCCTCAAGGGCCGCGCCGCCAGCGCCCTGGGGGCGTTCATCGAGTTGATCGAGGGCTTGGCCGCCAAGGTTGTGGACATGCCACTGCATACCATGACCCAGGTCACCATCGAACAGTCCGGCCTGATCCTCTATCACCAGGAAGAAAAGGGTGAAAAGGGCCAGGCGCGGGTAGAAAACCTTGAGGAACTGGTCAGCGCTGCGCGCAACTTCGAGTCCAGCGACGAAGACGCCGACCTCTCGCCGCTCTCCGCCTTCCTTGGCCATGCATCGCTCGAAGCGGGCGATACCCAGGCCGACGAGCATGAAGACAGCATTCAGCTGATGACCTTGCACAGCGCCAAAGGCCTGGAATTCCCCTACGTGTTCCTGGTGGGCATGGAAGAAGGCCTGTTCCCGCACAAGATGAGCCTGGAAGAGCCTGGCCGCCTTGAAGAGGAACGCCGCCTGGCCTACGTGGGCATTACCCGCGCCATGCGCCAGCTGGTCATGACCTACGCCGAGACACGTCGCCTGTATGGCAGCGAGACCTACAACAAGGTGTCGCGTTTCGTACGCGAAATTCCGGCAGGCCTGGTCCAGGAAGTGCGCCTGTCCAACAGTGTCAGCCGCCCGTTCGGCGGGGCGAAGGCCACCACCAGCAACCTGTTCGCCAATGCCAACATTCCGCAAACCGCCTTCAATCTCGGGCAGCGGGTGCAGCATGCGGTGTTCGGCGAAGGGGTTATCCTCAACTTCGAAGGCTCTGGCGCCCAGGCCCGTGTGCAGGTGAATTTTGCCGAAGGCAGCAAGTGGCTGATGCTGGGGTATGCCAAGCTCGAGGCGGTGTAGGCAGCGCCTTGTAACATTCAGGCAAAAGCTCGAAACATTATGTCGCTGGTCATGTGCCCGGGAACCTGTGCACCATGACGCGCGTGCAATCCACAACAGGGGATATCCCACTTATGCAACGTTTTCTTAGCATCGCTCTGGCGCTCTGCGTCGGCTTGACGCTGAGCCTGGACGCCAACGCCAAGCGGTTCGGCGGCGGCAAGAGCTCGGGCTCCGCGCCTATTCACCAGACCCGTCAGGCCACGCCAACCACGCCTGCCGCCGCGCCGACCGCGCCAGGCCGTGCACCGGCTGCCGCCAGCGGTGCTTCGCGCTGGCTGGGCCCACTGGCCGGCCTCGCCGCCGGTGGCCTGCTGGCCTCCATGTTCATGGGTGACGGCTTCCAGGGCATGCAGATCATGGACTTCCTGATCATGGGCCTGATCGCCTTCCTGGTGTTCCGCTTCATTGCCGCGCGTCGCCGCCAGCAGCAGCCGCAAATGGCCGCACCGGGCCATGCGCCGTTCCAGCGTGAAGCCCACGCACAGCCTGCCCAGCCGTCGGTCTTCGGTGGCTCGGCCGCACCTGCCGCTGCAGCCGCTCCGGTGATCAACGCACCGGCCTGGTTCAACGAGCAGAGCTTCCTGGCTGCCGCACAAAGCCACTTCCAGTCGCTGCAGCAGCACTGGGATGCCAACGAGATGGACAAGATCGCCGAGTTCGTCACGCCGCAGATGCTCGAGTTCCTCAAGCGCGAACGTGCCGAGTTGGGTGATGGCTTCCAGGCCACCTACATCGACAACCTCGAAGTGCAGCTGGACGGTGTAGACGACCGCGCCGACCGTACCGACGCCACCCTGACCTTCCGTGGCGTGTCGAAGACCTCGCGCTTCGACCAGGGCGAAGTGTTCAGCGAAAGCTGGCACATGGTTCGCGCCCAGGGCGAGAACCAGCCTTGGCTGGTCGCCGGTATCCGTCAAAACGGCTAACCGACAGGCGCACTACAAAAACCCCGGGCCTTGTCCCGGGGTTTTTGCTTTTGCCACACTGGGCTACTAGGGTATAACGCGCAGCGTTGTCATCAGGTAAGAGGAAGTGAACCGTGGAAGAAGTGATCGAACAACTCCGTGAAGCCAATGAACCGGTACCGGTACCTTTGGAGCTTCCCGATGAAGATCAGCTGGTAGAAATCGAAGAGCAGCTGTTCATCAACATTCCCTTCGTGTTCAAGGAGTTCCTGCTGAACGTCAGTGATGTGGTCTACGGTTCCCTGGAACCGGTCACGGTTACCGACCCACAGTCGCATACCTACCTGCCAGATGTTGCATCCAATGCCTGGGATGCCGGCGTGCCGCGCGAACTGATCCCGATCTGCCAGGACGGTGATAACTATTACTGCGTGGAAGAAGACGGCACTGTCGTGCTGTGGGACGCCGAAGAAGAAATCGTCCTTGAAGACAGCTGGGAGTCGGTCTGGCACTGGGCGCGGGACGTCTGGCTGGAAAGCTGATTATTCCTACAAAAGCATCAGAAATACCGCCAGGAAAATTTATGGCTCAGGGCCATTAATGCGATTAAAATCGCCAGGCTTTCTGCGCCTGGCGACATCGCTACCGCTCCATCCCCTCGGACGACGGTGAAATCTTGCGCAGGGAGCATTACCTTCCTCAGTGCGAATTCTCGCGGCTGTTCTCCAGCGTCTCTAGCAAGGCAATCTGCATGCGCGTGTGCACGCGGATAAACCAACGCCACAGTAAAGCCACCACCACTGCCGCCACCACCGCAATGACCAATAGCAGTTCACTGGTAGGCAGGATGCTCGCCGACAGCGCCGACAACAGCAGGAAGATCACCAGCAGCGACAGCAGCGGGATCACCTCGGCAATCACACGCCGCACACGCTGGGTGTGACGCCCCGCCATTTCAGGCTTAACGCCCATTTCCGCCAGCAGCATCGACAGCGCCTTGAGCTTGCGATAGGCCGCAATCAGGAACGGCAGCGACAGCAGCAAAGCCGCCCCCCAGATCACCGCCTTTTGCTGGCTGACATCGGTGAACCACTCACTGAGCCAATTGCCAATGCGCCCAGCGAAGTAACCACCGGTGAAGAAGATGGCAATCACCAGTGCCAAGTTAACGCCAACCTGCAACAGGATGCGGCGGATCATGGCTGCCAGCATGGCACCCTCACCTTGCGGCTGAATGTTGCGCAGCCATTCGCCATACAGCGACAGCACACGCGCCAGACGGCTCGGCACCACCTTACCCAGCTTCAATGACAGGGGGTCGGCCGCACGGATCAGATAAGGCGTCAGCAGTGTGGTAATGGCCGAAACAGCAACCGCCACCGGATAAAGAAAATCGCTGGTGACCTGCAGGGTCATGCCCAGCGCGGCGATGATGAACGAGAACTCGCCGATCTGCGAAAGCCCCATGCCGACACGCAACGAAGTGCGGCCATCATTGCCCGCGATAAACGCCCCCATGCCACAGGACAGCATCTTGCCAAGTACTACCGCCAAGGTGATGACCACGATCGGCCAGGCGTAGTCGATCAGTACCTGAGGGTCGATCATCAGGCCGATGGCGACAAAGAAAATGGCGCTGAACAGGTCACGTACCGGCTCGATCAGTTGCTCGATCTTCAGCAGCTGGCGCGACTCGGCCATGATCGCGCCAATCAGGAAGGCGCCCAGGACCATGCTGTATTCCAGCTTCACCACCAGCAGGCAGAACCCGAAACACAGGCCCAACACGGTAATCAGCAACATCTCGTTGCTTTCGAACTTCGCCACATAGGCCAACAGCCGCGGCACCAGCAAGATGCCGATGACCAGCGCGACAATCATGAACAGCGACAGTTTGCCGACCGTGGAAAACACCTCGCCAGAGCTGACTGTGCCGCTGACGGCGATGCCCGAGAGCAAGGCGATGATGCCGATACCGAGGATATCCTCGACGATCAGCACGCCGAATATCAGTTGAGCGAAGCGCTCGTTCTTCATCTTCAGGTCGTTGAGCGCCTTGACGATGATGGTGGTCGAGGAGATCGCCAGGATAGCGCCGAGGAACAACGAATCCATGGTGTTCCAACCGAACCAGCGACCGATCTCGAACCCGATCCAGATCATCAGCACGATTTCCAGGAACGCCGCGATAAACGCTGTGGCGCCGACCTTGAACAGCTTGCGCAGGCTGAACTCGAGCCCCAAGCAGAACATCAGGAAGATCACCCCGAGCTCGGCGAGGGTCTTGATGGTGTCTTCATCGTGGATCAGGCCAAACGGCGGTGTGTGTGGGCCGATGATGAAGCCGGCGACGATATAGCCCAACACGACGGGTTGCTTGAGGCGGTGGAAGAGAATCGTGACCACCCCGGCAACCAGCATGATCACTGCCAGGTCCTGGATGAAGCTGATGGCATGCATGGCGCGATACTCCTTTTATCGAATGCCCGGGCAGACCGCTCCTCTGCCAAGGCAAACCGAGCGAGCAGCAAGTACATACTGTATTGAATGCAGGAAAGCCCATGTTGCATGGGCGTACTCAGGTTAACATCGCACCCCGCCGCATAACGCCGGTGCAATATGTAGAAACAGATCGGCAGGTTAACCGCCGCCGATGGCGTGATCAGCGTGACCATGGCGCATCAGCCAACGTCCCGTACCAGGCAGGCAAACTCAAAGAGGGGAAACAGAACGTGTCAGCAGATACCCGCCCCGATTCAGCGCAACCTCACCGTGAGCACACTATGGAACCTGGAAACGCCCAGCTGAGCATGACCGTCCTGATGACCCCGGACATGGCCAACTTCTCCGGCAACGTGCATGGCGGCACCTTGCTCAAATACCTGGACGAAGTCGCCTATGCCTGTGCAAGCCGCTACGCCGGCAGCTACGTGGTGACCCTGTCGGTCGACCAGGTGATCTTCCGTGAACCCGTGCACGTGGGTGAACTGGTGACGTTCCTCGCATCGGTCAACTACACCGGCAACACCTCGATGGAGGTGGGCATCAAGGTGGTGACCGAAAACATCCGGGAACGCTCGGTACGCCATTCCAACAGCTGCTTCTTCACCATGGTGGCGGTCGATGACAACCGCCGCCCGGTAGCGGTGCCGCCGCGCCAACCGCACAGCAGCGAGGAGAAGCGCCGGTTCCTGCAGGGCCAGCAACGCCGGCAAATCCGCCAGGAGCTGGAAAAGCGCTACCAGGACCTCAAGACCGACGCCGTCTAAAGCGCCAGGCGCTGCGCTTCGAAGCGCACGCGCGGGTGGGCGATACGATCCTGGGCCCGCACCAGCTGCAGCTCGTAGCTGGCACAGGCCTGGGTTTCGAGCAGCACTTCATGCACTGCCGAGGCCGTGAACTCGAACGCCTGCAGCCACGTGTCGCCAAGTAGCACACGGGCCAGGAACAGGCCGGACGTCAGGTCGCCCACGCCCACCGGCTGACGCGGAAAAGCCAGCAGCGGGCGGCGCAGGTGCCAGCTGTCTTCGGCGGTCACCAACAGCATCTCGAACTGGTCCTCGGCGCGCCCGGGATACGCCAGGTGCTTGACCAGCACCACTCTCGGCCCGCGCGCGAGCAGGCTGCGCGCCATCTGCACGCAATCTTCCAGCGACTGCGCACGGCGGCCACAAAAACTGTCCAGCTCCAGCTGATTAGGGCAAAGGATGTCGGCCCGGACGGCCGCTTCTTCAAGCAGAAACTCGCTCACTTCCTGCGGCACGATGCAGCCTTTCTCGGGGTGGCCCATGACCGGGTCGCACAGGTACAGCGCTTTGGGGTTCACACCCTTGATGCGCTCGACCCCCGCCAGGATCGCCCGCCCCTGTTCGGCACTGCCCAGGTAGCCAGAAAGCACCGCATCGCAGTGGCCCAGCTCGCCGATGTTGGAAATGCCTTCCACCAACGCAGGAATTTGCGCTGGAGCAAGCACGTCGCCTGCCCACTGGCCATACTGAGTATGATTGGAAAACTGCACGGTATTGAGCGGCCAGACATTGACCCCAATACGCTGCATGGGAAACACCGCGGCGCTGTTGCCGGCGTGGCCGAACACCACATGTGACTGGATGGCGAGCAGGTGCGGGGTACGTTTCATGCGGGAGATTTCCAAAGCTGTTTCAAGGATTGTGCGCAGCGCAGTATGAACTCGATTGCCACCTGTACGACAGGCCAGGGACGCAGTTAAGCTGGTTCGACCTGTTTGGAGCATACGCAAATGTTGACCCTGGAGAATCTCTTCGTCCTGATGCTGGTCGCCACGGCAGGCGCTTGGTTGTGGCACAACCATGGGTTGCGCGAGAAAGCCTTGGAGCGGGTCAAGCAGCATTGCGCCAAGCTCGACCTCGAACTGCTCGACGATGCCGTTGCCCTCAAGCGCATCGCCTTTGTCCGTGACGCCAACGGCAAAAAGCGCCTGGCGCGCATCTATGCCTTCGAGTTCACCGTGACGGGTGAGCAGCGTCACCCCGGCACCGTCACCCAGTTCGGCGCCCACAGCGTGCAGATCGAACTGGCACCCTACCCGTTCGAGATCAAGACGCCACCGCGCACTGACAATGTGATCGAGATGCAGCAGTGGCGCCAAGAGCACAACCGCTGGCGCTGATCAACGCATAAGGCATTCCTTCAAGCCGGCCTCCAGGGCCGGCTGCGGTTGGGCGTGATCAAAAATCAGCTCGATGCGCGTATCCCTGCGCCAGTCGCTCGGCTGCCACTGCGGCAGCACCCCGTCCAGCCCATTGAAAGACTGCCAACCTTGCCCTGTGTGGATAACTCCCTTGGCACGGCGCCACGGCCAGGCGTGCAAAAACGCTAATAGGCGTTGTGGATAAAATTGCTGACTGGGATGCCAGCGCCAGCCAATACTCCAACCTCCCTCCCCTTGCTGCGCACTGCAGATCGGCTCATTGGGCTTATTCAATAGGGTTGCAGGCGTATTTCCCAGATTGTCGACAATCCTGTTATCCACATCTGGCGGCGAAATAGCCCCTGTGGATGAAATCGGAAGCCGCGAAATGGGCAGCATTCCCTGGCTTGTCCAAAGGATATCTTTTTGTGGAAATTTCTTAGTTATCAACAATCTATGATATTCATCCACAGCCTCAGATTTGTTGAAAACCACTGTCTTGCAGGCCTCGAAAGCGTGCAGTTGAGCCTCTGGAAGCGGCTCGTCGCGGAGCATTTTCTGAGCATCCACAACCATGAGAAATGGCTGGATTGTCAGCACTCCAACCCAAGGCGCTTGCTGAAGTTGAGCGAGCAACTGCAACGGATGGCCTAGGCCGGAGGGCTCTATGAACAATCGATCAGGTCGGGCCTTGCGCAACAGCCGGCCCAAACCCACCTGGAACGGCATGCCATTGACGCAGCACAGGCAGCCCCCCGCGACTTCACCGATGGCGATGCCGTCCTCGTCGCGGCTAAGCAAGGCGGCATCGAGCCCCACCAGGCCGAACTCATTGATCAACACGGCCCAACGCTCACCGGCGGGGCGTTGGGCCAGCAAATGACGGATGAGCGTGGTCTTGCCGGCGCCCAGTGGGCCGGCAATCACGTGGGTAGGGATGTTCTGCAACATGGCATGGCTTCAGGCTGGGGGTTCGCCTCACTATGCGCCGTCACGCCAGCCAGTCAAGGCTGAGCAACAAGCGCCCTTGACGCCCGGAGGGTGAGCGATGAACCAACCCAGCGCCCTCGTTGCCCTGCCACTTTTCGCCTTTCAGCACGGCCACTTCGCCTGCCTGCAGGCACTGAATGTTATCCACAGGTGGCACGGCCTGGTGTAGTTCGCGCCGATCCACAGCGCCTTCTTTCAGCCACTCGCTACCGGGGCCTGCATAGCTGGTAAGCAAGCGCACCGGCACGTGGTCCACATGGAAGCGCGGGCACATCGGCCCTTGCAGCACACGCAGGCGCAGGCCCACTCGGCGCGCGCCGAGCAGGCAGGTATAGGCAGCCACTAGCCAGCTGACATCGGCGACGAAGCTCTCATAGCCTTGCAGGTCGGCAGCTTCGCGCAACAGGCCGGTCAACGCCGGCATCTGCTGTTCGTCCACATCGATTACGCGCTGGTCAGCCAAGGGTTGGCCGAGGCTGATGACCAGCTGTGCAAAATCCTCAAGTTGGGCCGGCAAGCGCCGACGCCATACCGCCAGGTTCACGCCGTCCTGCAGAACCTCGGTCAGCACCTGGGGCGAATCACCGAACACCTGAAAGATATCCACAGGGCTACGCGCGAGGTTCATGCTGCCGCCTCTTCATGCCAAGGGCCGAATGGATCGGGCAGACGCAACCAACCCATCGGGCCCAATTCCATTTCTGCATCCGTCAACAGGCAGCGTTCAAGCTCTGTGGATAACTTTTCGAAGTCGATATTTTGCCCGATGAACACCAACTCCTGGCGGCAGTCACCCGCCTCCTCATTCCAGTATTTCAGTATCGCCTCGGCGTTATCCACATCCTGCGGCCACTGTTCACGCGGTACAAATCGCCACCAGCGACCGGCCATGCCATGGCGCATCATGCCCCCTGCCTGAGACCAGCTACCGGCCTCCTGATACTTGCTGGCCAGCCAGAAAAAACCCTTCGAGCGCAGCAGCCTGCCGTTGCTCCAGGGCTTGTGGATAAAGTCGAAAAAGCGTTGTGGATGAAGTGGGCGCCTCGCTTGCCAGGTGCTGGCGGCGATGCCGTACTCTTCGGTTTCCGGCACATGCTCGCCACGCAGTTCCTGCAGCCAGCCCGGGGCTTGTGCGGCCTGGTCGAAGTCGAACAGGCCCGTGTCGAGGATGCGCGCCAGCGGTACCTCCCCCATCACCATGGGCACAATCTGCGCTTTGGCGTTGAGGCTGCGCAAAATGGCCGTGAGCTCTTCACGTTCGTGCTGGCTGATCAAGTCGATCTTGCTCAACAGCAACACGTCGGCGAACTCGACCTGCTCGATCAGCAGGTCGCTGATTGAACGCTCATCGTCATCACCCAGGGTCTCGCCACGGCTGGCCAGGCTGTCCGCTGCCTGGTAGTCGCGCATAAAGTTGAGGCCATCGACCACCGTGACCATGGTGTCCAGCCGGGCCATGTCGGACAGGCTGCGGCCCTGCTCATCGCGAAAGGTGAACGTCTCGGCCACCGGTAGCGGCTCGGATATACCCGTGGACTCGATCAGCAAATAGTCGAAGCGCCCCGCTTCAGCTAACCGCGCCACTTCCTCGAGCAGGTCTTCGCGCAGCGTGCAGCAGATGCATCCGTTGCTCATCTCGACGAGTTTTTCTTCTGCGCGGTTCAGGCTTACGTTGCGTTGCACCTCGCTGGCATCGATGTTGATTTCACTCATGTCATTGACGATCACCGCGACGCGCAGGTTGTCGCGGTTACGCAGTACATGGTTGAGCAAGGTGCTCTTGCCGGCGCCAAGAAAGCCAGACAGCACGGTAACGGGGAGACGGTTGGGCATGGCGAAACCTCTTCAGGCAGACGCATTCGAAACGATGCATTGCATAATGTTATAAAGTAACAATACAATTTCGCCAAGCTGTTCTCGTCGGAAGAGTGATCGCCGGAGATGAAAATGAAGCCTCTACGCGCTGTGCTGATGCTGTTGCTGGCCATGCCCGCAACGCTGCTAGCCATGCCACAGAGCAACCCGTTGGCACTGTGTACCCGCAGCGCGACATTGTTGGCCTGCCAGGATGGCAAGGGCAGTTACTACAGTGTGCGCACTGAAGGCAGCACGTTCTATCTGCGTGGCTATGAGCACGTGAGCCGCCGTTCATGGGCGCAAACCAACAGCCGCTATGGTGGGTTGACCTTCTACACCGGCCTGGCCAGCGACGGTGAGGCTTGGGTGGGCTATAGCCGCCGTATCGGCTGGACTACGTTGAACCGGGTGTCCAGCTCCAGTGGGCAGCGCTTCAACCTGCACTGCAGCTTGATCGGCGGTTGCCGCTGAAACCTTTTCGTTTGGAATGACACATGACCCAACTCACGCTTCCCGACATCGCCGCACAAGCTCAACAGTACGCCTTACCCCTCGACTGGGTAGGTATGTGCGGGATCGCTGTGCCTGTGCAATTCGAAGGTCGCACAGCCGCTGCCACTGTCGACGGGGGCGTGAGCCTGGTGGACGGCAGCTCACGTGGTATCCACATGTCGCGCCTGTACTTGGCATTGGAATCACTGGAGCATCAACCACTCACTCCCTTAGCGATTCGTCAGCTACTGGCAGATTTTCTGAGCAGCCATGAAGGGCTCTCTTCCGCTGCCTATCTGCGCCTAACCTTCGAGCACCTGCTGAAACGGCCAGCTCTGATCAGCCCATTGGCAGGTTGGAAAAGCTATCCGATTACCCTCGATGCCCGCATCGAAAGTGAAGTGTTCCACGTGGAACTATTTGTTTCTGTGCCTTACTCATCGACGTGCCCGTGCTCTGCAGCACTCGCAAGGCAGCTGATTCAGCAGCAGTTTCAGGCGGACTTTGCAGAGGGGCGCTTGGATAAAGACAGTGTGTTGGAGTGGCTGGGCAGCAGCCAGGGCATTGTTGCGACGCCCCATAGCCAACGCAGTAGCGCGAAAATTCACGTGCGCCTGAAACGTAATTTGCTAGCGCTCCCGATTACCGAGTTGATCGACCGTGTCGAGGCCAGCTTGGGAACAGCCGTGCAAACGGCGGTTAAGCGCGCAGACGAACAAGCGTTCGCATTGGCCAACGGGCAGAACCTCATGTTCTGCGAAGACGCCGCACGACGACTGCATCAATCGTTGCGACAAATAGAATGGGCCACGGCCTTCAAGCTGCGCGTGGAACATGCAGAGAGCCTGCATGCCCACGACGCAGTCGCCACCAGCCAATGGCAATGGAACCTCACGTGCGCGGTTTGACCGCGCCACAATCATTGCCCAACCAGACGGCTCGGGTGTTCATGCTGCCTTGCTGCTGCACCCCCGATGCGTTGAACGTACCACTGACCTGGGTGGTGAATTCCTTATCACTGAGGAAGGTAGCCTGCCCAGTGCCCTGAGCCTTGGGGCAGCTGAACTGGAACTTCCAGACATTACCGGTGCGGTCGGTAATCTTCTGCGTGCAACCCGACTTCGGGTCTTGCAGCGGGATATCGTTGGTTGCCACCTGCTCTTGCGTCAGGCACGAGCGCACGCCCTTGCCCCCCACTGTCACACCCTGTTTGGCCAGTACTCCTTCCATCATGGCGCGCTGCTCTGGCGGTAGGTTTTTCAACTGGCCGAGCATGAACTCCATGTCGGGTAACGGCTTGCCATCGACCTGCATGTTGCTGGTGGTCAGCTCCCACAAGCCGGGCTGCAACATCTGTGCATGCACCAATGGGCTGCTCAGGCCAAGGGCCAACGCCAACAGTGGCAGACGAATCTTCATGGACGAACGCTCCTGGAAAAAACCGGCCAACGGGCCGGGCTGAGGCTTAGACGCCAAATCCAGCTGCAGGTTGCAAGCCGCACCTGGAACGTGTTCTGTTACCCACAGTGTACTCGGCAAGCAGGATGCATATGGATTACCACAGCCCCTACTTCTTCGGTTATGTGCTCGGCCTGATTCACCTGTTGGGCATCGTCGCCGCACTGCATGCAGTGTTCACCGTGCGCACCGCTCAAGGTGCGATTGCCTGGGCCATGCCCCTGGTCTTCATTCCCTACCTGACGCTCATCCCCTACCTGATCTTCGGTGCCCGCTCCTTCTATGCCTACATCAAGGCACGGCGCCAGGCCAACCAGGAAATGCACGTGGCCATGGCCAACCTGAACTGGCGCCCCTGGGTAGAAGAGGCCCTCACCGCCCGCGAGTCGGAAAGCTATGCCGCCCTGCGCGCCATGCCCAAACTTGGGCGCATGCCTTGCCTGGCGAACAACCAGGTAAAGCTGTTGATCGACGGCAAGGCGACTTTCGATGCCATCTTCGCCGCCATCCATCAAGCCCGCGACGTGGTGCTGGTACAGTTCTTCATCATCCACGACGACACGTTGGGCAAGGCACTGCAGCAGTTGCTGTTGCGCAAAGCGGCTGAAGGCGTGAAGGTTTTCGTGCTGTATGACCGCGTCGGCAGCCATGCCTTGCCGGCCAGCTACAGCCAGGTACTGCGTGACGGTGGCGTGGAGATTCATGCCTTCGCTACACGCCGTGGTTGGTTCAACCGCTTTCAGATCAACTTCCGCAACCACCGCAAGATCGTGGTGGTGGATGGCCTGACGGGTTTCATCGGCGGGCACAACGTGGGTGACGAGTACCTGGGTGAGCACCCGCAACTGTCGCCCTGGCGCGATACCCATGTGCAGATCGGTGGCCCGGTACTGGCCTGTTTGCAGGAGTCGTTCGCCGAAGACTGGTACTGGGCGACGCGCCAGCTGCCGCCGTTGATCCTGCCCGACACCTACCCGGAGAACGGCGTACTGTGCCAAGCCCTCGCCAGCGGGCCGGCAGACCCGCAGGAAACCTGCTCGCTGTTCTTCCTCGAAGCGATCCATTCGGCGACACGCAGGGTGTGGATCACCAGCCCCTACTTCATCCCGGACGAGGCCGTTTTTGCCGCGTTGCGTCTGGCGGTTCTGCGCGGTGTGGATGTGCGCATCCTCATTCCGTCACGGCCCGACCACCGGATTGTCTACGCGGCCTCCAGCCTGTTTGCCTTCGAAGCCGTACGTGCCGGTGTGCGCATGTTCCGTTACTTGCCGGGCTTTCTGCACCAGAAGGTGGTGCTGGTAGATGACGAGGTCAGCGCGATCGGCAGTGCGAACCTGGATAACCGTTCGTTCCGCCTGAACTTCGAAATCACCTTGCTGACCGTCGATCGCGTGTTCGCCGACCAGGTCGAACAGATGCTGCTGCGTGACTTTGATCAAGCCCGGGAAATCACCCCAGAAGACAGTCTCGATACCCATCGGCTGCAACAGCTTGGGATGCGAATAGCCCGGTTGATCTCGCCGATTCTTTGAGTTGAGTTTCAAGCTTACTCAATCTCTGTAGGAGCAGCCTTGTGCTGCGAAGAGGCCGGTGCAGGCACCCGCAATCGAGGGTGTTTGCCCCGGCCTCTTCGCAGCACAAGGCTGCTCCTACAAAGATTGGACGTTCAGCGGTAAAGATCCTCGCGGGTCCAAGGCAGGTCATGGTGACCATCGGCATAGGGCTTCACAGCCAAAATCTGGTGCAGGTTGATCCAGCCCTTCTCAAAGGCATAGGCACAACCGGCCAGGTACAGCCGCCAGATACGCAAGGTCTTTTCCGGCACCATCGCCGCGGCGCGGTGCAGCTGGTTCTCCAGGTTCTCGCTCCAGTGGTGCAAGGTCTTGGCATAATGCAGGCGAAGGCTTTCTACATCGACCACCTCGAGCCCTGTTTCACAGATGCTCGCACTGATCATCGACAGGTGGGGTAGCTCGCCATGGGGGAACACATAACGGTCGATGAACTCCCCTGCCCCCCGCCCTACCGGCCGGCCATCCACATGCTTGGCGGTGATGCCATGGTTCATCACCAAGCCACCTTCGCGCACGGCACCGAACAGCTTCTGGCAATACAACGGCAGGTTGGCATGCCCCACGTGTTCGAACATGCCGACACTGACCACCTTGTCGAAACGCCCATCCTGGGGAAGGTCACGGTAGTCGAGGATCTGCAGGTCGACCTGCTCGGCCAGCCCTTCCTCCTTCACCCGCTGACGGCCCAGCTTGAGTTGCTCCTTGCTCAAGGTAATGCCGAATACCTTGGCACCGTATTCGCGCGCGGCGAAGCGTGACAGGCCGCCCCAGCCACAGCCGACGTCCAGCAGGTAGTCGCCGGCCTGCAGGCGCAACTTGCGGCACAGGTGATCGAACTTGTCCTGTTGGGCTTGGGCCAGGGTGTTGTCTGGCTCACGGAAGTAGCCACAGGAGTAGGCCATGTCCGGGTCCAGCCACAGCTGGTAGAACGCGTTGGACAGGTCGTAGTGGTAGGAAATGGCTTCGGCATCGGTGTGTTTGTCATGGGCGGTACGCTGTGGAACAGCGTCCTCGTCGTCACTCAGCAGCGCCTCGCTGAGTTCGTCGCATACCCGAATGACCTCGCCGATATCGCCTTCAAGCTCCAGCTTGCCTTCAACGAAAGCCTCACCCAGCTCGTTCAAGCTCGGGTGGGTCAGCTGGCTGATCAATTGAGGCTCCTTGATCAGGATCGTGACTTGCGGGCTGGGCCCAAGATCGAACTGGTTGCCGTCCCACAACTTCAGACGCAAAGGTAAGTGCAGGCTCTGCAACGCAGGTGGAAGTTGCGCAAGCATCAATGACCCTCCCTTCAGGTAACGGGGCGTCACGCCTCATAATTTCGGACGCCTCCGGATCAGGGTAGTTCATTGGTGCCGATTTTGGGCTTTACACGACGATGGTCTAGAACAAACAGACATGAAAGACACGCAGATTGTATACAACTTTAAACGCACAGACTAACCTTGTGCCCCTCTCGCGCTTCTTCATCCTGGAGTTGAACCCATGAAATCCTATGACGTGGTGATCATTGGCGGTGGCCCTGGCGGCTACAACGCGGCAATCCGTGCAGGCCAGCTGGGCCTGACCGTTGCCTGTGTGGAAGGCCGCTCGACCTTGGGCGGCACCTGCCTCAATGTCGGCTGCATGCCGTCCAAGACGCTGCTGCATGCATCCGAGCTGTACGAGGCCGCCAGCGGCGAGGAGTTCGCCCACCTCGGTATCGAAGTGAAGCCCACCTTGAACCTCGCCCAGATGATGAAGCAGAAGGACGAGAGCGTTACCGGCCTGACCAAGGGCATCGAGTACCTGTTCCGCAAGAACAAGGTCGACTGGGTCAAGGGTTGGGGGCGTCTGGATGGCGTTGGCAAAGTCGTGGTCAAGGCCGAGGACGGCAGCGAAAGCACCCTTCACGCCAAGGACATCGTCATTGCCACCGGCTCCGAGCCCACGCCCCTGCCAGGCGTGACCATCGACAATCAGCGCATCATCGATTCGACCGGTGCCCTGTCCCTGCCCCAGGTGCCCAAGCACCTGATCGTCATCGGCGCCGGCGTCATCGGCCTCGAGCTGGGTTCGGTATGGCGCCGCCTGGGCAGCGAAGTGACTGTCATCGAATACCTCGACCGCATCTGCCCGGGCACCGATGAAGAAACCGCCAAGACCTTGCAGAAGGCCTTGGCCAAGCAAGGCATGAGCTTCAAGCTCGGCAGCAAGGTCACCCAGGCCACCTCGTCGGCCGATGGCGTCAGCCTGACGTTGGAGCCCGCCGCCGGTGGCGACGCACAAACCTTGCAGGCCGACTACGTGCTGGTGGCCATCGGTCGCCGCCCCTACACTCAGGGCCTGAACCTGGAAAGCGTAGGCCTGGCGACCGACAAGCGCGGCATGCTCAGCAACGATCATCACCGCAGCTCGGTGCCTGGCATCTGGGTGATCGGCGATGTCACCTCAGGCCCGATGCTGGCGCACAAGGCTGAAGATGAAGCGGTGTCGTGCATCGAGCGCATCGCCGGCAAGGCCCATGAGGTCAACTACAACCTGATCCCCGGTGTCATTTATACCCGCCCCGAGCTGGCCAGCGTCGGCAAGACCGAAGAACAGCTCAAGGCCGAAGGCCGCGCCTACAAGGTGGGCAAGTTCCCCTTCACCGCCAACAGCCGCGCCAAGATCAACCATGAGACCGAAGGGTTCGCCAAGGTGCTCGCCGATGCCAACACCGACGAGGTACTGGGCGTGCACCTGGTGGGCCCGAGTGTCAGTGAGATGATCGGTGAATTCTGCGTGGCCATGGAGTTCTCGGCGTCGGCAGAGGACATCGCCCTCACCTGCCACCCGCACCCGACCCGCTCCGAGGCGTTGCGCCAGGCGGCGATGAATGTGGAAGGGATGGCGATGCAGATCTGACAAAACCTCGGCCACAGGGGCCGGTGCTGGCACGGTTGATACGGAGATCAACCGTCTGGCGCCCTCCCAGGCAGATTTTTACAACCCGGATATGCTGGACGATGGAGCAGTAAACCCCCGAGTTTTCGGGACCAGTGGCAACAAGGAGGTTCACCATGTCATCCACCCCGCGTGTACGTCGTTCGCTCAGCGATATCCAGGCCGACTACGATCAAGGCAAAAAAGCAGAACTTGAGAATCTGATCCGCGCCTGGAAGGGCATCAAGGATCTTCCCGCTAACGACCCAAACTCCTTCTTCACCCTCGGCGGCCTGCATGGCGAGCCATTCCGTGACAAGGGCAAGACCGACCCCAACTGGTGGGGCGGCTACTGCCAGCACGGGACGGTGCTGTTCCCAAGCTGGCACCGCGCCTACCTCTGGCGCCTGGAAGAGGCGTTGCGCAGCATCCCCGGCTGCAAAGACGTGACCTTGCCGTTCTGGGATGAATGCAGCGATGCATCACGGGAAAACGGTATCCCGTCGGCCCTGACTCAAGAATATTTCGAGCTCGACGGCCAGAAAATCGACAACCCTCTGCGCTCCTTCGTGTTCCCGAAAGCCATCACCGACGAGGTGGAGGACACGCCGATCATCTACAGCAAGCCGGAAGGCTACGAGACAGTGCGTTACCCGCTGTCCGGTTTGGTGGGCACTGATGAGGACCGCGCGAAGACCGACGCCCATAACGCGCAATTCCCAGACCCAGAGCAGAACATCGGCTACCTCAATAGCAACATCAGTACCTGGCTGAGCGGCAAGATCAAGATCGGTGGCAGGTGGCGTGGCGAGGTGTTCACCCGCTTCGAAAACTGCTTGGACGCGCCCACCTACACCCTGTTCTCCAATACCACGTCGGCCGCCGCGAAAAACAAGGCTGACCCAGCGGGCACTCACCATGTCTCCCTGGAAGAGCCGCATAACTTCATGCACCTGGCCGTCGGCGGCTTCGACTACCCGGGGCAAGGCAACAATTCGGCGATCCCGGGTGCCAACGGCGACATGGGCGAGAACGAGACCGCCGGCCTGGACCCGATCTTCTTCTTCCACCACTGCTTCATCGACTATGTGTTCTGGACCTGGCAGCGTCGGCAAGGCGCAACTGATGAATTCAGCATCGATGCCACCGATCCCGGCGCCAGCTACTACAAGCCCGATGGCGTGCAACCGCCAGCAGGGGCAGCAGGCCTGGACCCGAATGCCATCCTGAGCCTGGACACCACGCTTGACCCGTTCGTGAAGGCCGACGGCAGCCCTTTCACCACCCGTGACTGCTTCAACATCGAAACCCAGCTGGGCTATGGCTATGGCAAAGGCTCGCTGGACGCCTACGCCCAACCCAACAAGCCGTTGCTGTTCAAGGCCGAGGCCGTGCAACCCGCTGGCAAGAGCTTGCGCGTCAGCCGCATCAACCGGGGCAAGATCCGCGGTTCTTTCCTGATCAGCGCCTACGCCAAGGTCGATGGCAAGCGCGAATACCTGGGTACCCGGCCGATACTCAGCCGCTGGCATGTCGAAGGCTGCATGAACTGCCAGACCCACCTGGAAGCCACCGCTACCTTCAAGCTGCCACTCAACGCCGACAACTCGGCGATTGATGAAGGCACAATCGAGGTGGAAGTACAGACCCGTGACACGGTGCTCAAACGGCCAGAGGGGGCCAATCTGCTCAATAGCAGCAACGCTGTAGCCGCTGACGTGCCATTCAAACTGGAAACCTACTGAGCCACCGCCGGCGCAGCATCCTAAGCCTGGCTTCGGGTGCTGCGCTCAGGCGCTTGAACGCTGCGGTCCCTACGCTCATAAGCAATGATGATTGCACCGGCGATCATCACGGGCAGGTGAACAGACGGTAGGCAAAATGCGATCAGCATCAACGGCCAACAGGTGGCGTAGCACCACACCCCGTGCAGCGCGCCGTTGGCCAATGGGTTGGCGACGCGGGCGGGCCGATGGCAGCGCAGAAGGCAACGCGCCCTGAACGCGCACAACTGCCACCCCCCTGCCCCTATCAGCGCCAGCAACCCTGCTGCGAGTGGCGAGCCGGCGAAAGAAACCAGCAACAGCGCAATCATCAACAGCAGTGCACTGCCCGCCAGCCACACGCCAAAATACCCCAGCAGAAATGCCGCGACAGCGGGCGCTCGGTGGTAGGGCCTTGATTGATGCCACAGATGCGCCAATGGCCCCTGCAGCGCGGGCAGCATCATCGCGACCAGCATCAACCCCACCGCACCGGTGAAGACGGCGAAGTCCATGCTGGAATAATAGAGGCGCAGGTTCAGCCATCCCTCGGTCAACATCGAGGGCGAGCCGGAAATACAGAACGATTCAAGATCGTGGTGGCTGTCGTTATTGAGCGCCATCCAGATAAAAGCAACGAGGCTGGCAGCCCATAACGCGCATTTGAGCGGATCACTGCAGGTGTCGCGCACCCATGCTGGCAGGGGCGCATTAGCCTGGCGCGCCATCAGACGACCTCCCTGTCATCGGCTAGACGGCCTGGCTCATTGCCTGTGCCGCGCTAGGGACTATAGAGCAGGTTGCTAAGGCTTGCCGGTACGCCGACTGATGGTGACAGGGACGCCTGGATGCTCCGCTGGCTGTGCCGCAGCGCTCTGCAAACAAGAGCGCCGCAGCCTGCTATCAGCTTTAGAACGTCGCGTTCTTGAGCGAGATGTGGCAGTTCTTGTAGTCGTAGTCGACCAGTGTCACGACACCGGAGACATTCGATTTTTTCCCAACGGAAAGCGCATTGACCATGCTGGTGTTGGTCGATTCAGCGTGGATATCCACGTCGCCAACGCTCAGCATTACCCGATACGCCTCGAGCCCTTGATTGATCATGGCGACTTCACCGTTGGTGGAGAAGGTCTTGCCGCGGTACAGGCTGTTTGCACGCACCTTGTTTTCTTTCGTGACACGGCAGATTTCTGCAAGGCTTTGATCGATAGCAACTGGCGCGGTCGCCTTCTGAATTTCCTGCATTGTTTGCTCAAAATTCGCGCAACCCGAAAGGGCTACGAAAGGCAGCGCGGCGAAGAGGCAATTACGAAGAGCTTTCATGTGGACAACCTTACAGATGATTGAAGAAGTGCTTTGGCCTTGAGCACACCCTGACTGGAGAATTTTCAGACAGTTCCATACGAACCTCGCGGGCTACTGCAGGCGTGGCCGATAGGCGATGGCTAGGCGTTGGGCTGACTTGCGGAAAATCGGGCACTACCGCTCAGGACGACGGCGGCAGCGAAGTAAGAAGGGGGGACAGCAGGCATCAGTCATTCCTTTGAGGCGCGTTTGAATGTGTTCAATCCCTTGAACCGGCCGAAAGTTATACCAAAATCGGTTTTATTGCGCAAAAAAGCACCAGCTCCTGCTGTTGATCACAGCGGGGCCGGTGCTTTTTAACGGTTGCCCGTAGGTTTATTCCACCGTCACCGATTTTGCCAAGTTGCGCGGCTGGTCAACGTCGGTGCCCTTGAGCACCGCCACGTAGTACGACAGCAACTGCAGCGGGATGGTGTACAGGATTGGCGCCAGGGCGTCAGCGATGTGCGGCACCTTGATCACGTGGGTGTCTTCGCCGTTGGTCATGCCAGCGTGCTCGTCGGCAAACACCACCAGCTCACCGCCACGGGCACGCACTTCCTGCAAGTTGGACTTGAGCTTCTCCAGCAGTTCGTTGTTCGGCGCCACGGTCACGACTGGCATGTCGTTATCCACAAGTGCCAGCGGGCCGTGCTTCAGCTCGCCTGCCGGGTAGGCTTCGGCGTGGATGTAGGAGATTTCCTTGAGCTTGAGCGCGCCTTCCATCGCTACCGGATACTGGGCGCCGCGGCCCAGGAACAGGGTGTGGTGCTTGTCGGCGAACAGCTCGGCGATCTTTTCGACAGTTGCGTCCATGGCCAGTGCCTCGCCCAGGCGGGCCGGCAGGCGACGCAATTCTTCAACCAGCTCGGCTTCGACACCGGTTTCGAGGGTGCCGCGTACCTGGCCCAGGGCCAGGGTCAGCATCATCAGCGAGACCAGCTGGGTGGTGAACGCCTTGGTCGAAGCAACGCCGATTTCTGGGCCAGCCAGGGTCAGCAGGGTCAGGTCGGATTCACGCACCAGCGAGCTGATGCCGACGTTGCAGATCGCCAGGCTGCCGAGGAAGCCCAGCTCCTTGGCGTTGCGCAGGGCAGCCAGGGTGTCGGCAGTCTCACCGGATTGCGAGATCGAGACGAACAGGGTGTCGGGCTGCACCACCACCTTGCGGTAGCGGAACTCGCTGGCGACTTCGACCTGGCAAGGGATGCCGGCCAGGCTTTCCAGCCAGTAACGGGCGACCATGCCGGCGTGGTAGCTGGTGCCGCAGGCAACGATCTGTACGTTGCGCACTTTGGCGAACAGGTCGGCGGCTTTCGGGCCAAAGGCCTGTACCAGCACGTGGTCTTTGCCCAGACGGCCTTCCAGGGTGCGTTGGACCACGCTTGGCTGCTCGTGGATTTCCTTGAGCATGAAGTGACGGTAGTTGCCCTTGTCCGCCGCTTCTGCACCTTCGTGATACTGCACGGTTTCACGCTGGACCTGGTTGCCAGCCTGGTCCCAGATGCTGACCTGGTCACGGCGGATTTCAGCGATATCGCCTTCTTCCAGGTACATGAAACGGTCGGTGACCTGGCGCAGGGCCAGCTGGTCCGAGGCCAGGAAGTTCTCGCCAAGGCCCAGGCCGATCACCAGCGGGCTGCCGCTGCGGGCAGCTACCAGGCGGTCTGGCTGTTTAGCGCTGATCAGGGCCAGGCCATAAGCACCGTGCAGGCGCTTCACCGCAGCCTTCAGCGCGTCGGTCAGGTCTGCAACGGTCTTGAGCGTGTGGTGGATCAGGTGGACGATGACTTCGGTATCGGTCTGCGAGGTGAACACGTAGCCGAGGCCTTTGAGCTCTTCACGCAGTTCTTCGTGGTTCTCGATGATGCCGTTGTGCACGACCGCCAATTCACTGCCCGAGAAGTGTGGGTGGGCATTGCCTTCGGTTGGCGCGCCGTGGGTAGCCCAACGCGTGTGTGCGATACCCAGCTGGCCGACGAGCGGCTCGGCGGCCACGGCAGCTTCCAGCTCGCTGACCTTGCCAATCCGGCGGCGGCGCTCCAGCCCACCCTGCTGGCTGTAGACCGCCAGGCCGGCACTGTCGTACCCGCGGTACTCAAGGCGCTTGAGGCCTTCGATCAGGATGGCGGTGATATTACGTTCGGCTACGGCACCAACGATTCCACACATGTTCATTGCTCCTGGCTGATCGCGGCGCAAATCAGGTTGATGCCGCGGGCTTGAATTTGTTCGCGTGCCGCTGCGGGCAGGCGTTCGTCAGTAATGAGGGTATTCACGCTGCCCCACGGCAGCTCAAGGTTGGGGATCTTGCGCCCCACCTTGTCGGACTCGACCATCACGATCACCTCACGGGCGACCTCGGCCATGACTCGGCTCAGGCCCAGCAGCTCATTGAAGGTGGTGGTACCCCGGTTGAGGTCGATGCCATCGGCCCCTATGAACAGCTGATCGAAATCGTAGGAGCGCAACACCTGCTCGGCAACCTGCCCCTGGAACGACTCGGAGTGCGGGTCCCAGGTACCACCGGTCATCAGCAGTACAGGCTCATGCTCGAGATCGCTGATGGCACGGGCCACGTTCAAGGAATTGGTCATCACCACCAGGCCAGGCTGTCGGCCCAGCTCGGGAATCATCGCGGCAGTGGTGCTGCCACTGTCGATGATAATCCGTGCATGTTCACGGATACGCCCTACCGCCGCACGGGCAATGGCCTTCTTATAGGCAGACACGGGCTGGGCCGGCTCACCGAGCAGCTCTTGCGGCACCGGTACCGCACCGCCATAGCGGCGTAGCAACAGGCCGTTGGTTTCTAGGGCAGCGAGGTCTTTGCGAATGGTCACTTCCGAGGTTTCGAAGCGCTTGGCCAATGCATCCACACTCACCTCCCCTTGCTCACTGAGCATGGCCAGAATGTTGTGGCGGCGTTGAGGCGTGTTACGTTTCGACATGAGCGCTTAAGTTTCGTTTCGAAAGATAATGGTTGCAATCAAAACCTAAGACGCACGTTTCGTCAAGCAGTTGCTGCCCTGTGGATAGTTTCACCCTTGTAGGAGCGGCCTTGTGTCGCGATGGGCCGCAACGCGGCCCCAGTGATTTCGAGGTAAAGCTCCATTTTGGGGCTGCGTTGCAGCCCATCGCGACACAAGGCCGCTCCTACAGGGACCGCAACTCACGCCCAAAAAAAAGCCGACTTATTCACATAAGTCGGCTTTCGATCGAACAGCTGTGTATAACTCAGCTCTTCTTAATCTTCTCCGGCCGCTTCCAGCCCGAGATGTTTCGCTGGCGCGCGCGGCCCACCGCCAGGTCGGCGGCTTCGACGGTCTGGGTGATAGTCGAACCGGCTGCCGTGGTCGCGCCGGCCTTGATTTCCACAGGCGCCACCAGTGAGTTGTTCGAACCGATGAATACGTCCTCACCCATCACGGTCTTGAACTTGTTGGCGCCATCATAGTTGCAGGTGATGGTGCCAGCGCCGATGTTGGTGCGCGCGCCGATTTCGGCGTCGCCCAGGTAGCTCAGATGGCCTGCCTTGGCGCCTTCGCCCAAGTGAGCGTTTTTCAGCTCGACGAAGTTACCCACATGGGCCTTGGCATCCAGCACACTGCCTGGGCGCAGGCGAGCGAACGGGCCGGCATCGCTGCCCTCGCCCATCACCGCACCTTCGATGTGGCTGTTAGCCTTGACCACCACACCCTTGCGCAGGGTGCTGTTCTTGATCACGCAGTTGGGGCCGATCTCTACGCCGTCTTCGATGACCACCTGGCCTTCGAGGATCACGTTGATGTCGATCAGCACATCGCGACCAACGGTCACTTCACCCCGTACATCGAACCGCGCCGGGTCACGCAGGGTGACGCCCTGGGCCATCAGGCGGCGGCCTGCGCGCAGCTGATAGTGGCGCTCGAGCTCGGACAGCTGGCGACGATCGTTGGCGCCCTGCACTTCCATCGGGTCTTCGGGTTGCTCGGTGGCCACCACCAGGCCATCGGACACCGCCATGGCGATCACGTCGGTCAGGTAGTACTCGCCTTGGGCATTGTTATTCGACAAGCGGCTCATCCAGTCCGCCAGGCGCGCCGCAGGCAGAGCCAGAATGCCGGTGTTGCCTTCCTTGATCGCTTTCTGCGCGTCGCTGGCATCCTTGTGCTCAACGATGGCCGTCACCTTGCCCTGCTCGTCCCGCACGATACGGCCATAGCCGGTTGGGTCTTCGAGGGTGACCGTGAGCAGGCCCAGCTGTTGATCATTGGCCTTGGCCAACAGACGCTGCAAGGTCTCCACTTCGATCAACGGCACATCACCGTACAGCACCAGAACGGTGTCAGCGGACAATGCTGGCAGCGCCTGGGCCACGGCATGGCCTGTGCCCAGCTGCTTGTCCTGCATGACAAAGTTCAGATCGTCAGCTGCCAGGCGCTCACGCACCTGCTCGGCACCATGGCCAATGACCACGTGGATACCTTGCGGCTGGAGTTGACGCGCGCTGTGGATAACATGGCCAAGCATGGAGTTGCCGGCAACCGGGTGCAGCACCTTGGGCAGCGCCGAGCGCATGCGGGTACCTTGGCCGGCGGCGAGAATAACGATATCGAGTGACATTACTGGCTACCAATCCTGGGCGGTCAGTGAAATGACCGGGGGGAGAAATTCGGAAAAAGAAAAAGGGTAGCCGAGGCTACCCTTTTACTCAATCGCAACAGAAGTGATCAGCCAGGGCCGATTACTTGCCTTTGCGCATTTGCTGGACGGTACGCAGCTGAGCTGCGGCCTCGGCCAGACGTGCGGCGGCGGCGCCGTAGTCGAAGTCCGCGCCTTTCAGATTCAGGGCGTTCTCGGCAGCCTTGAGGGCTTCCTGAGCCTGAGCTTCATCCAGGTCTGCAGCACGTTGCACGGTATCGGCAAGCACCTTGACCATGTTCGGCTGAACCTCGAGGAAACCACCAGAGATGTAAAACACCTCTTGGGCGCCACCCTGCTTGGTCAGCGTGATCGGACCTGGCTTCAGATTGGTGATCAGCGGCGCGTGGCCCGGAGCGATACCAAGATCACCCAGGTTACCGTGCGCAACCACCATCTCGACCAGACCGGAGAAAATCTCTCCTTCCGCGCTGACGATATCGCAATGGACTGTCATAGCCATCTGCTTGCCTCAACCTGATAGCGCCCCTTGCGGGGCGCAGGAATTACAGTTTCTTGGCTTTCTCGATCGCTTCGTCGATGCTGCCGACCATGTAGAACGCTTGTTCTGGCAGGTGGTCGTAGTCACCTTTGAGGATGCCGCTGAAGCCAGCGATGGTGTCTTTCAGGGAAACGTACTTGCCTGGCGAACCGGTGAAGACTTCGGCCACGAAGAACGGCTGCGACAGGAAGCGCTGGATCTTACGAGCGCGGGCTACCAGTTGCTTGTCGGTCTCGGACAGTTCGTCCATACCCAGGATGGCGATGATGTCTTTCAGCTCTTTGTAGCGCTGCAGAACATACTGAACGCCACGCGCGGTGTCGTAGTGCTCGTTGCCGATCACGTTCGGGTCCAGCTGGCGCGAAGTCGAGTCCAGTGGGTCGACCGCTGGGTAGATACCCAGGGAGGCGATGTCACGGGACAGAACGACGGTGGCGTCCAAGTGGGCGAAGGTGGTCGCTGGCGACGGGTCGGTCAAGTCGTCCGCAGGTACGTATACGGCCTGGACGGAGGTGATCGAACCTTCCTTGGTGGAGGTGATGCGCTCTTGCAGAACGCCCATCTCTTCAGCCAGGGTCGGCTGGTAACCTACTGCCGAAGGCATACGGCCCAGCAGTGCGGATACTTCAGTACCGGCCAGGGTGTAACGATAGATGTTGTCGACGAACAGCAGAACGTCGTTACCTTCGTCACGGAACTTCTCAGCCATGGTCAGGCCGGTCAGCGCTACGCGCAGACGGTTTCCTGGTGGCTCGTTCATCTGACCGTAGACCAGCGCTACTTTGTCGAGAACGTTGGAGTCCTTCATCTCGTGGTAGAAGTCGTTACCCTCACGAGTACGCTCACCCACACCAGCGAACACGGAGTAACCGCTGTGTTCCATGGCGATGTTACGGATCAGTTCCATCATGTTTACGGTCTTGCCGACACCGGCACCACCGAACAGACCAACTTTACCACCCTTGGCGAACGGGCAAACCAGGTCGATAACCTTGATGCCGGTTTCCAGCAGGTCGTTGCCGCCTGCCTGGTCAGCGAACGAAGGCGCTGGCTGGTGGATACCGCGACGCTCTTCTTCACCGATCGGGCCGGCTTCGTCGATCGGGTTGCCGAGTACGTCCATGATACGGCCCAGGGTGGCCTTACCAACAGGAACGGAAATGGCAGCGCCGGTGTCGACGACATCCAGACCGCGCTTCAAGCCTTCGGTCGAGCCCATCGCAATAGTACGAACCACGCCGTCGCCCAGCTGCTGCTGAACTTCGAGGGTGGTTTCCGCGCCTTGTACTTTCAGCGCGTTGTATACACTCGGCACGACGTCACGTGGGAATTCCACGTCGATGACGGCGCCGATGATTTGAACGATACGTCCGCTACTCATAGCTGGATCCTCTGAATATGTGAACCGTTAAACCGCGGCAGCGCCGCCGACGATTTCCGAGATCTCCTGGGTGATCGCAGCCTGACGCGCCTTGTTGTAGATCAACTGAAGCTCTTTGATCAAATCACCGGCGTTGTCTGTGGCGTTCTTCATGGCGATCATCCGGGCCGCTTGTTCAGCAGCGTTGTTCTCGACCACCGCCTGGTAAACCTGCGACTCCACATAACGCACCATCAAGCCGTCCAGCAGCTCTTTTGCGTCGGGTTCGTACAGGTAATCCCAGTGATGCTTGAGATCCTGATCCGGGGTTGCCACCAACGGTACCAATTGCTCGACCGTTGGCTTCTGGGTCATGGTATTGATGAACTTGTTCGAAACCACGGAGAGGCGATCGATACGGCCGTCCAGGTAGGCGTCCAGCATCACTTTGACGGAGCCGATCAGATCGTTGATCGATGGCTCTTCGCCCAGGTGGCTGATCGCGGCTACGACGTTGCCGCCAAAGATGCGGAAGAAAGTCGCACCCTTGCTGCCGATCACGCACAGGTCGATTTCCACGCCCTGTTCGCGGTTTGCGTTCATGTCCTTGACCAGGGCCTTGAACAGGTTGGTGTTCAAGCCACCGCACAGACCACGGTCACTGCTCACCACGATATAACCGGTGCGCTTAACAGGGCGCTCGATCATGAAAGGGTGGCGGTATTCCGGGTTGGCGTTGGCCAGATGACCGATCACCTGGCGGATACGCTCCGCGTAAGGACGGCTAGCAGCCATGCGCATTTGTGCCTTGCGCATTTTGCTGACCGCCACTTTCTCCATGGCGCTGGTAATTTTTTGCGTGCTTTTGATGCTCGCAATCTTACTGCGAATCTCTTTTGCGCCTGCCATGTATCACCTATCAGGTTAGCAAGCGGGGGCCTGGGCCCCCGCTGCGGCTTACCAGGTCTGGGTGGCCTTGAACTTCTCGATACCGGCTTTCAGGCCAGCGTCGATTTCGTCGTTGAAGTCACCCTTCACGTTGATCTTCGCCATCAGTTCAGCGTGATCACGGTTGAAGAAGGCGATCAGTGCTTGCTCGAAGCTACCGATCTTGGAGACTTCTACGTCAGTCAGGAAACCACGCTCAGCGGCGTACAGCGACAGGGCCATGTCCGCGATGGACATTGGCGCGTACTGCTTCTGCTTCATCAGCTCGGTAACGCGCTGACCATGCTCCAGCTGCTTGCGGGTCGCTTCGTCCAGATCGGAAGCGAACTGGGCGAATGCAGCCAGTTCACGGTACTGAGCCAGAGCGGTACGAATACCACCGGACAGCTTCTTGATGATCTTGGTCTGAGCGGCACCACCTACGCGGGATACCGAAACACCGGCGTTCACTGCAGGGCGGATGCCCGAGTTGAACATGGCCGATTCCAGGAAGATCTGACCGTCGGTGATCGAGATCACGTTGGTCGGAACGAACGCGGAAACGTCGCCAGCCTGGGTTTCGATGATCGGCAGCGCGGTCAGGGAACCGGTTTTGCCAGTCACAGCACCGTTGGTGAACTTCTCGACGTACTCTTCCGAAACGCGCGATGCACGCTCCAGCAGACGGGAGTGGAGATAGAACACGTCGCCTGGGTACGCTTCACGTCCTGGTGGACGGCGCAGCAGCAGGGAGATCTGACGGTAGGCAACGGCCTGCTTGGACAGGTCATCGTAAACGATCAGTGCGTCTTCACCGCGGTCACGGAAGAACTCGCCCATGGTGCAACCGGCGTATGGCGCCAGGAATTGCAGTGCGGCGGATTCCGAAGCACTGGCAACCACCACGATGGTGTTTTTCAGTGCGTCGTTTTCTTCCAGCTTGCGAACGATGTTGGCAACGGTGGAACGCTTCTGGCCGACAGCAACATACACACAGAAAATACCGGAGTCTTTCTGGTTGATGATGGCGTCGATGGCCATGGCGGTCTTGCCGATCTGACGGTCACCGATGATCAGCTCACGCTGGCCACGGCCGACAGGGATCATGGCGTCAACGGACTTGTAGCCAGTCTGTACAGGCTGGTCTACCGACTTACGCCAGATCACGCCTGGAGCAACTTTCTCGACCGCGTCGGTCTGAGTGTTGCCCAGCGGGCCTTTGCCGTCGATCGGGTTGCCCAGTGCGTCGACGACGCGACCCAGCAGTTCCTTACCAACCGGAACTTCCAGGATGCGGCCGGTGCACTTGGCGCTCATGCCTTCGGCGAGGGTGTCGTATGCACCCAGGATCACTGCACCTACGGAGTCTTGCTCCAGGTTCAGGGCCATGCCGTAGACGCCGCCAGGGAACTCGATCATTTCGCCGTACATGACGTCGGCCAGACCGTGGATCCGCACGATACCGTCGGAAACCGAAACGACGGTACCTTCGTTACGGGCTTGGGAGCTCACATCGAGGTTGTCGATGCGGCCCTTGATGATTTCACTAATTTCGGAAGGATTGAGTTGCTGCATTGCTCTGCTGCCCCTTCAAACTCAAGATTTCAATGCTTCGGCCAGTTTCGCGATTTTGCCGCGAACAGAGCCATCGATTACCAGGTCACCAGCGCGGATGACGACGCCGCCAATCAGGCTGGCATCCTCCGACGCGTGCAGGCGCACTTCCTGGCCTAACCGTGCACTGAGAACCTTGGCGAGTTTGTCTTGCTGTTCTTGGTTCAACGCGAAGGCACTGGTGACTTCCACGTCCACGGATTTCTCTTGCTCGGCCTTGTACAGGTCGAACAGAGCGGCAATCTCCGGCAGAAGCAGGAGACGGTCGTTTTCCGCGGCAACATGAATGAAATTCTGTGCCTGTGCATTGAACTTGTCACCGCACACGTCAATGAACGTGGCGGCCTTTTCTGCGCTCGTCAGTCGCGGGGCCTTGAGCAGGCGCTGCATGGTGTCGTCTTGCGACACCGCAGCAGCCAGGCCGAGCATGGCTGACCAATTGGCCAGTTGCTGATGGGCCTGGGCATGCTCAAAGGCAGCCTTAGCGTAAGGTCGGGCCAACGTGGTCAGTTCTGCCATGATCGCCCTCGCTTAAATTTCAGCGGCCAGTTTGTTAACCAGCTCCGCATGCGCGTTTTGATCGATTGTGGCGCCAAGGATCTTTTCAGCACCGCCAACGGCCAGAGCACCCACTTGGGCACGCAGGGCGTCTTTAGCGCTGTTCAGTTCCTGTTCGATCTCGGCCAGAGCCTGAGCCTTCACACGGTCAGCTTCGACGCGGGCCTGTTCACGGGCTTCCTCGACAAGCTGAGCAGCGCGTTTCTTGCTTTGCTCAATGATTTCGGCTGCCTGTGCTTTAGCTTCACGCAGTTGCTGACCCGCTTTCTCTTGGGCCAGCTCCAGGTCGCGAGCTGCGCGGTTGGCAGCGTCCAAGCCATCGGCAATCTTCTTTTGGCGCTCTTGCAGAGCAGTGATGACCGGAGGCCATACGTACTTCATGCAGAAGAGTACAAAAATCAGGAAAGCAACGGATTGGCCAATCAGGGTTGCATTAATGTTCACGCCAACACCTCGCTCGGTCTTAATTCATACAGCAAATCAACTCGTGGTGACGAGTGATTAGCCGGCGATCTGACCAACGAACGGATTCGCGAAGGTGAAGAACAGAGCGATACCAACACCGATCATGGTTACGGCGTCGAGCAGACCGGCAACGATGAACATTTTAACCTGCAGCATCGGAACCATTTCTGGTTGACGAGCAGCGCCTTCCAGGAATTTGCCGCCCAGCAGGCCGAAACCAATGGCGGTACCCAGAGCACCCAGGCCGATCAGCAGAGCAACAGCGATAGCGGTCAGACCAACTACAGTTTCCATCTTTCCTCCCGACTTTTACGTCGTATTGGTTAGGTTTTTAGTTTGAAGCGGTAAAACAAATCGTGAGTACAGCTGCCCTTGCGGACTTTTTAAGCCCTCCCCCCGTACCGGCGAGGAAGGCTATCAGACACGCCAGGCGGTCTTAATGGTTATCTTCGTGCGCCATCGACAGGTAGACGATGGTCAGCATCATGAAGATGAAAGCTTGCAGGGTGATGATCAGGATGTGGAACACAGCCCACGCCCATTGCAGCACCACACCCAGGCCGCTCAGCCAGAGCAGGCCGGAGCCGAACATGACGGCGATCAGGATGAACACCAGCTCACCGGCGTACATGTTGCCGAACAGACGCAGGGCCAGCGAGATCGGCTTGGCGATCAGGGTGACGAATTCGAGCAGGAAGTTCACCGGGATCAGCAGGATCTGAACAAAGATGTTCTTGCTGCCGAACGGGTGCAGGGTCAGCTCACCGATGAAGCCGCCCAGGCCCTTGACCTTGATGCTGTAGAAGATGATCAGGGCGAACACGCTGAAGGCCATGGCCAGGGTCGCGTTCGGGTCGGTGGTCGACACGGCGCGGAACGGAATGTGCGGATCACCGGAGATCAGGATGGCCAGCTGAGGAATCCAGTCGACCGGTACCAGGTCGACGGCGTTCATCAGGAATACCCAGACGAAGATGGTCAGCGCCAGCGGTGCGATCACCGGGCTACGGCCGTGGAAGGAGTCCTTCACGCTGCCGTTGACGAAGTCGACCATCACTTCGACGAAGTTCTGCAGACCGCCAGGTTGGCCGGAGGTCGCCTTCTTCGCCGCCATGCGGAAGATGAACAGGAAGATCAGACCCAGCGCAACGGACCAGCCCAGGGTGTCCAGGTGGAACGCCCAGAAGCCCATTGCCTTGGCTTCTGCAGCCGAATGGGCGAAGCCCCAGCTGCCGTCTGGTAGTTGACCGTAGGTCAGGTTCTGCAAGTGGTGCTGGATATAGCCCGAAGCGGTTTCTGCTGCCATGGTTGCCTCAAACGCCCTAAGGTCTCGAAAGTCTTTTATTCATTAGCAGTGGCGCGAACCAGCTGACCATTAGGGTCAGCAGGAAGACGCCGAATACTGCTAACGGCGCCAATGGCTTCACTCCTGCGAAGGTCAGTGCAAACAGCACTGCCGTCAAAATCATTTTGCCTGCCTCGCCAGCGTAGAACGACTTGACGATGGCCTGCGCTGCCCGGGCTCCGCTGAAGCGAAATGCCTTCCAGGCGAAATACACATTGGGTAGCCAGGCAATCAAACCTCCGCAGAGACCTGAATATCCACTGACCGCCCCTTTCCACTGCCACAACACCAACGTTGCCAACAGCAGTACAACACATTGAGTCAGCAGTACCGGAAAAACCGCCCAGCGATGGAAAGGCAAGCGGTTTGGCGTGCGTATTTCCATCACAACTGCTCCTCGGAAGTCGACCAACAAGTCAGCTATGACTTGGCATAATTTGTGCCGACAAAATGCGCGCAGAGTATAGGGGTGGATTAACCCCTATTCAACTCTTCGTAGTGATTTCCGACTGCGCGCTACAACAGGAATTGTTTCAGCGGATGTGAGCAAGGACGCCTTGCAACTCGTCAAGCGAGTTATAGCGAATAACCAACTGGCCCTTGCCCTTGTTGCCATGACGGATCTGTACGGCAGAGCCCAGGCGCTCTGCGAGCCGCTGTTCAAGGCGTGCGATATCCGGATCAGGTTTGCTCGGTTCGACCGGATCAGGCTTGTCGCTGAGCCACTGACGCACCAGTGCCTCAGTTTGGCGCACGGTGAGGCCACGTGCGACAACATGACGCGCCCCCTCTTCCTGACGATGCTCTTCAAGACCGAGCAAAGCGCGCGCATGACCCATCTCCAGGTCTCCGTGGGCGAGCATGGTCTTGATCGCTTCAGGCAGGGTGATCAGGCGCAGCAGGTTGGCCACGGTAACCCGCGACTTGCCCACGGCATCCGCTACCTGCTGCTGGGTCAGTTCGAACTCCTGCTGCAGGCGCTGCAGCGCGAGGGCCTCTTCCAGGGGGTTGAGGTCTTCGCGCTGGATGTTCTCGATCAGCGCCATGGCGATGGCCGTTTCGTCCGGCACTTCGCGGACCATGGCCGGCACGGTGTCCAGGCCAGCCTGCTGGGTGGCGCGCCAACGGCGCTCACCGGCGATGATCTCGTAGCGGTTGTCGGCAATCGGGCGAACCACGATCGGCTGCATCACGCCATGGGTGCGAATCGAGTGCGCGAGTTCTTCCAGCGCCACCGGGTCCATGTCGCGACGCGGCTGGTACTTGCCACGTTGAATCAGCTCGACCGGCAGGTGTTGCAGTTCTTTCTGGTCGATCTTGACAGCCTGCTCTTCGAGCGCGCTGACGGAAGGACCACTGAGCAGTGCATCCAACCCACGTCCGAGACCCCGTTTCTTAACGGCCATACGGATTCCTTAAGTTGTTTGTGCAGTGCGGGATGGACGGCGCTGACGGCGTACCAGTTCCCCAGCCAGGGCCAGATAAGCCAGCGCGCCACGCGATTGCTTGTCGTAGGCCAGGGCCGGCATGCCGAAGCTTGGGGCCTCGGCCAGGCGAATGTTGCGCGGGATGACCGTGTCGTACAGCTGCTCGCCGAAGTGTTCCTTGAGCTGGGCCGAAACATCGTTGTTCAGGCTCAGGCGCGGGTCGAACATGGTCCGCAACAGGCCTTCGATCTTCAGCTCCGGGTTCAACCGGGCGGCGATGCGCTTGATGTTATCCACAAGGTCACTGAGACCTTCCAGTGCGTAGTACTCGCACTGCATGGGGATGATGACGCCATCGGAGGCCACCAACGCGTTCAGCGTCAGCATCGACAACGACGGCGGACAGTCGATGAGAATGAAGTCGTAGTTCTCGCGGATCGGCGCCAGGGCGTTGCGCAGGCGGCTTTCCTTGACCTGCATTTCCAGCAGCACCACTTCGGCGGCGGTCAGGTCACGGTTGGCCGGCAACAGCTGGAAACCACCGTGCTCGGAGTAATGCATGGCCTGAGCCAGGTCGCATTCCCCGATCAGCAGGTCGTATACCGAGTGCTCGAGCTCGTGCTTGTCGACACCGCTGCCCATGGTGGCGTTGCCTTGCGGATCGAGGTCGATCAGCAGCACACGACGTTTGGTCGCGGCCAGCGAAGCGGCGAGATTGATACAGGTGGTGGTCTTGCCCACACCACCTTTCTGGTTCGCGATTGCGAATACCTTAGCCATTGATGCGCGTGTTCCCAGTCATGCCTTGCGGCGCAGTATCAGCAGATGGCGCTGGCCCTGGCAACCCGGAACGGTCAGGGCCTGCTCGCTTTCCACTGTGAAGTCTGCGGGCAATGCTACCAGTTCATCGGCAGGATGCAGCCCCTTCATTGCAAGCCATTGCGTCCCGGTGTCGCCCAGATGGCGGGTCCAGTTGGTGAAGTTCTCCATGCTGCTGAAGGCACGAGAGATGATTCCGCTGAACGGTTGCGCCGGTTTGAATGCTTCGACCCGGCTGTGGATAACCTGCAGGTTGTCCAGCTTGAGTTCCATTTTGACCTGGGTCAGGAAGCGGGTCTTCTTGCCATTGCTGTCCAGAACCGTCACTTGCTTGTGCGGGTGCAGGATAGCCAAGGGGATGCCTGGCATGCCACCCCCACTGCCGACATCCAGCCAGTTATCGCGCTCGCTGTGGATAAACGACATGACGCTGAGGCTGTCGAGCAGATGCCGCGAAACCATCTCGTCCGGATCACGCACGGCAGTCAGGTTGTAGGCCTTGTTCCATTTGATCAACAGGGCCAGGTAGCCCAGCAGCATCTCGTGCTGCTGCGCGCTCAGCTCGATGCCGAGCTGGCGCGCGCCTGTGGACAATTCTTCGGCGTGTTGCGGGGTGACCAGGGAACTCAAGCGCTTTGCTCCAATTCGCGGCCTGCGCCGCGTTTTTTCAGATGAATCAGCAGCAGCGAAATGGCCGCTGGTGTCACACCAGGGATACGCGAAGCCTGACCCAACGTCTCGGGACGGGTCTGGCCAAGCTTGCCCTGGATTTCCTTCGACAGGCCAGAAATCGTGGTGTAGTCGATATCCACAGGCAGGCGGGTGTCTTCGCTGGCGCGCAGCCGAGCGATTTCGTCCTGCTGGCGGTCGATGTAGCCCGCGTACTTGGTCTTGATCTCGACCTGCTCGGCAACCTGTGGATCAATTTCATCACCACCGGTGGCCTCGATCAGGCCGGCGTAGTCGATTTCCGGCCGCGCCAGCAGGTTGAGCAGGCTGTATTCGTGGCTCAACGGCGTGCCGAACTTATCCACAACTGCCTGGCCCTGCGGCGTATTCGGGCGAACCCAAGTCGACTTCAGGCGTTGTTCCTCACGCTCGATGCCATCACGCTTGGCGCAGAACGCGGCCCAACGCTGGTCATCGATCAGGCCCAGTTCGCGGCCTTTTTCGGTCAGGCGCAGGTCGGCGTTGTCTTCGCGCAGGATCAGCCGGTACTCGGCACGCGAGGTGAACATGCGGTACGGCTCCTGGGTACCCAGGGTGATCAGGTCGTCGACCAGTACGCCGATGTACGCCTCGTCGCGGCGCGGGCACCAGCTTTCGCGGCCTTGCGCACGCAGTGCAGCGTTGGTACCGGCCAACAGGCCTTGTGCACCGGCTTCTTCGTAACCGGTGGTGCCGTTGATCTGGCCAGCGAAGAACAGGCCGCCGATGACTTTGGTCTCGAGGCTGTACTTCAGGTCACGCGGGTCGAAGTAGTCGTACTCGATGGCGTAGCCCGGGCGCACGATGTGGGCGTTTTCCATGCCGCGAATCGAGCGCACCAGCTCCAGCTGCACGTCGAACGGCAGCGAAGTCGAGATGCCGTTGGGGTACAGCTCATGGGTGTTCAGGCCTTCCGGCTCGATGAATACCTGGTGGCTTTCCTTGTCGGCAAAACGGTGGATCTTGTCTTCGATCGATGGGCAGTAGCGCGGGCCAACACCTTCGATCACACCCGAGTACATCGGCGAACGGTCGAGGTTCGACGCGATGATTTCGTGGGTGCGGGCGTTGGTGTGGGTAATCCAGCAGCTCACCTGGCGCGGATGCATCTGCGCGTTGCCCATGAACGACATGACCGGGATCGGCGTATCGCCCGGTTGCTCGGTCATGACCGAGAAGTCTACCGACCGGCCATCGATACGCGGCGGGGTACCGGTTTTCAAACGGCCTACGCGCAGCGGCAGTTCACGCATGCGGTGCGCCAGGGCAATCGAAGGCGGATCGCCGGCGCGACCGCCGGAATGGTTTTGCAAACCGATGTGGATAAGGCCACCGAGGAAGGTCCCGGTCGTCAGCACCACGGAGTCGGCAAAGAAGCGCAGACCCATCTGGGTCACCACGCCTTTGACTTGGTCCTGTTCGACGATCAGGTCGTCGCAGGACTGCTGGAATATCCACAGGTTTGGCTGGTTTTCCAGGATTTCGCGAACCACAGCCTTGTAAATGGCGCGGTCAGCTTGCGCTCGGGTGGCGCGTACGGCCGGGCCTTTGCGGTTGTTCAAAACGCGGAACTGGATGCCGCTCTTGTCGGTGGCCAATGCCATGGCACCGCCGAGCGCATCGATCTCTTTGACCAGATGGCTTTTGCCAATACCGCCAATCGCGGGGTTGCAGCTCATGTGACCGAGGGTTTCCACGTTATGGGTCAGCAGCAGGGTTTTCACACCCATGCGTGCAGACGCAAGCGCAGCCTCGGTACCGGCATGGCCGCCGCCGATGACGATCACTTCAAAACGGGAAGGGAAATCCACCACGCACCTCGTGCCTGTTTTGCGAATAGAGAAGGTAAGCGGACAAGTATAGGGACTTACCCCCTTGCAAAGGAACCGCTTGCGCAAAATTTGATCAGGCTGTGGATGAGTGGCAGACAACAAAAACAACGAAGAGAGATTTAAAAAAGCTTTGTTTTTATGTTTATTCTTATGCACACACCTTTCTGTGGATAAAGTTACACAGCCCTTACACTGCGCTGTGTACAGAGAAATTAAACCCTGTTATCCAAGTGCCATAAGGCCTCTGGATAACGTCCTTTAGCCTGTGGATTAAAGTGCTACTTATGCACAAGCGGTTTTTTCCTCAAGAAAAAGAGGGGGTTATCAAGAGAGCTGATGGAGGGTTTTCCACAGGGTACAGGCGAGTGTTTTGGCTGCTGTGGATGAAATAAAACCGGAAGTCGAGCCGTGCTTTTGCTACCCACAGCCCCTTGCTAACCAATCGCCGGGCAAAAAAAAGCCGCTCCCGAAGGAGCGGCCTGGTGGTGCGAGTGCCTTTTGAAGGCCTGTGGATTACTTACCGATGCAGAAACTGGAGAAGATGCGCCCCAACAGGTCATCCGAGCTGAACGCCCCTGTGATCTCTCCCAGGGCCTGCTGAGCCTGTCGCAGGTCCTCAGCCAGCAGCTCACCGGCCCCCGCCAGGGTCAATTGCGCGCGGCCATGCTCCAGGTGATCGCTGGCCTGGCGCAGAGCATCGAGGTGGCGCCGGCGGGCGCTGAAACCGCTCTCGGCGGTCTGTTCATAACCCATGCAGGCCTTGAGGTGGTCGCGCAGCAACTGCAAGCCACTGTCGTCGTCCTTGGCGCTGAGGGTGATGGTCACATGGCCGTCGTCACACTGTTCCAGGCCCACGGCCTCACCACTGAGGTCAGCCTTGTTGCGGATCAGGGTGACTTTGCCAGGGTCTGGCCGCTGATCGAGGAACTCCGGCCAGAGGGCAAACGGGTCTGCGGCTTCCGGGGCTGTGGAATCCACCACCAGCAATACACGATCCGCTTCGCCAATGGCCTTGAGCGCCCGCTCGACGCCGATTTTTTCCACATGGTCATCGGTATCACGCAGGCCTGCAGTGTCGACCACATGCAACGGCATGCCATCGATGTGGATATGTTCACGCAGGATGTCGCGGGTGGTGCCGGCGATGTCGGTGACGATGGCGGCTTCGCGGCCCGCAAGGCGGTTCAGCAGGCTGGATTTACCCGCATTCGGACGGCCGGCAATAACTACGGTCATGCCATCGCGCAGCAAAGCGCCCTGCCCGGCTTCGCGTTGCACTGTGGACAACTCGCCACGCACCGCGTCCAGCATCGACAGCACGTGGCCATCGGCGAGGAAGTCGATCTCCTCCTCAGGAAAGTCGATCGCCGCTTCGACATAGATCCGCAAGGCGATCAGCGCCTCGGTAAGGCTGTGCACACGCTTGGAGAACTCACCTTGTAGCGAACGCAAGGCATTGCGCGCGGCCTGGCTGGAGCTGGCCTCGATAAGGTCGGCGATCGCCTCGGCTTGCGCCAGGTCGAGCTTGTCGTTGAGAAACGCACGCTCGCTGAACTCACCGGGCCGGGCCAGGCGGCAACCAAGTTGTACACAGCGTTGCAGCAGCATGTCGAGGACCACCGGCCCACCATGCCCCTGCAGCTCGAGCACATCCTCACCGGTGAACGAGTTCGGCCCCGGGAAGTACAACGCGATGCCTTCGTCCAGGACCAGGCCCTGGTCATCACGGAAGGGCCCGTAATGCGCATGGCGAGGCGTCAGGGTGCGGCCGGTGATGAGCTGGCCTGCCTTGGCCGCCAGAGGGCCAGACAAGCGGACAATGCCCACGCCACCGCGGCCTTGGGCGGTAGCGATGGCAGCGATGGTCTCACGCACAGTGTTCATGCTCGAAAGCCTCTACGACAAAAACGACAGATAGCAAAAACGCCCCACTAGGGGGCGTTTTTATTCACAGACTAGCAGCCCGTCAAGCAGCAGCTTTTTTAGTCGCTGCTTCGATATTGCGGGTGATGTACCACTGCTGCGAAATCGACAGGCAGTTGTTCACAACCCAGTACAGCACCAGGCCAGCCGGGAACCACAGGAAGAAGAAGGTGAAGATGATTGGCATCATTTTCATTACCTTGGCCTGCATCGGATCCGGCGGCGTCGGGTTCAGGCGCTGCTGAATGAACATGGTGGCGCCCATGATGATCGGCAGGATGAAGAACGGATCCTTGATCGACAGGTCAGTGATCCACAGCATCCATGGGGCCTGGCGCATTTCTACGCTTTCCAGCAGTACCCAGTACAGGGCCAGGAATACCGGCATCTGAACCAGGATCGGCAGGCAGCCACCCAGCGGGTTGATCTTCTCTTTCTTGTACAGCTCCATCATCGCCTGGGACATCTTCTGGCGATCATCACCGAAGCGTTCCTTCAGCGCAGCGAGCTTCGGCGCCACGGCACGCATGCGCGCCATCGAGCGGTAGCTGGCAGCCGACAGCGGGAAGAACAGGCCTTTGATCAGCATGGTCAGGACGATGATCGACCAGCCCCAGTTACCCAGCAGGCTGTGGATATGTTGCAGCAGCCAGAAGATCGGTTGGGCAATGAACCACAGGAAGCCGTAGTCGACGGTCAGTTCCAGGCCTGGGGACAACTCTTTGAGCTTGGACTGGATCTTCGGACCGGCGTACAGCATGGCGCTGGTTTCGACCTTGCCGCCAGCCGGAACGCTGATGGCTGGGCCGGTGTAGCCGATGATGTAGTTGCCTTGGCTGTCCTTGCGGGTCTGGACAACGTTGTTGTCCGACTTGGCCGGGATCCAGGCAGTGACGAAGTAGTGCTGCAGCCAGGCGACCCAGCCGCCGGACACATTTTCTTTCAAACTACCTTTGTCGATGTCCTTCATCGACACTTTCTTGTACGGCTCGGCAGCTGTCCACAGGGCGGCGCCCAGGTAGGTAGCGGTGCCGGTGGCCGTGCTCGAAGACGGATCGCCACTGGCGTCACGCTTGAGCTGGGCAAACATGTTGCCGCTCCAAGCCTGGCTGCTCTGGTTGTCGATCAGGTAGCTGACGGTCAGGTCGTACTCACCGCGCTTGAAGCTGAAGCGCTTGATGTAGTTCACACCGTTGTCGCTGAACTTCAGGTCCACCACCAGTTGTTCCTGGCCATCGGCCAGCTGGTAGTTGCGCTGTTCAGCCGCGTACAGCGGGCGACCCGTGGAACGGGCGTCCGGGCCATTGGCGCCGGTCAGGCCGCTCTGGGCCAGGTAAACACGCTCGCCACCGTTGTCGAACAACTGGAACGGAATGTTCGGGTGGTCCTGACGGCGTGGGTACTTCGGCAGGTTCAGCTGGACGATGTCACCACCCACCGGGTCGATAGCCAGTTCCAGAACATCGGTCTTGACGCGGACCAGATCCTTGCTGAGTGCGACCGGTGCCAGTTCGGCAGGGCTCGATTCGGCGTTGGCGCTCGGTACATCGGCGCTGGCACCGTTGTTACCGGCCGGCACGCCATCGGGCAAGCCCGGAGCAACAGTGCTGGCAGCAGTATTCTGAGTCGGCAGGGCAGCTTGGCCGTAGTCATCGTTCCACTTCAGGACCATGACGTAGGACACGACTGCCAGCGCGGCGATCAGGATCGTGCGTTTAATATCCATGATTACTCGGCTATCGAAGAAGTTCGGGAGGAAGGAGCGGGTGGAACGGGATCGAAACCGCCGTCGTTCCACGGATGACAACGCCCCAGGCGACGAACGGCCAGCCACCCACCACGCCATAAGCCATGGTTTTCGATGGCTTCGTAAGCGTAACAGGAGCAGCTGGGGAAGAAACGACAGTGACTGGCCATCAGAGGACTGATGGCATAACGGTAAAACTGGATCGGAACGAGTGCCAGTTTACGCATCTTGGCTGTCTACCCCTGCGGAATCGGCGCTAACCGCTGGAGAAGGCCGGCTGCGCGCCAGGCGTTTCCAGAGCTTGCCAAAGTGTTGATGCAATTCCGGGTTTTCTACCTCACCCAATCCCTTGCGCGCGACGATCACGATGTCCAGGCCAGCGAGTATCTGCTGGTTCAGACGAAAGGAATCGCGCATCAAGCGCTTGAGGCGATTGCGTTGAACGGCGAGCTTGACGCTCTTCTTGCCGATCACCAGGCCAAGGCGCGGATGATCGAGGCCGTTCTCGCGAGCAAGGATCAGCAGGTTTTTCCCTGGAACCTTGCCGGTTGGGGAGTCGAAGACCGCTTTGAAATGTCGGGGTGTAAGCAGTCGCTTTTCCCGACTGAAGTCCTGACTCACCACCTGTGCCGAAAAATCAAATGGCCAGACGCTTACGGCCTTTGGCACGACGACGCGACAGAACAGCGCGGCCGTTCTTGGTAGCCATACGAGCACGGAAACCGTGAGTGCGCGCGCGCTTGATGGTGCTTGGTTGGAAAGTACGTTTCATGGCGTGTTACCTGGGTTTGTCGACGACGGCCGGGATGGCCCCCTTTTTAAGAGACCGGCGATTCTAGAGAAAGCAAGCCAATAGGTCAATTTCCAACCAGTCATTCCTTATAGAAGGCGTGACGGGCTCGGTCGATCAGACGCTGCCCAGACACGGCCTTAGCGTGAACGCACATCGGGGGATAACATGAAAAAAAAGAAGAGACATTTAAAAAGCTTTCTTAAAGAACTTATAAATCTTAAGTGGATAACTTTCTGTGGATAACGTTCTGCAGCCCAGAAATAGCGGGCTGTACAGAGTTTTGAAACCCTGTCGGTATCCGGTGCTGCGCTTGTGCTCCGCATGCGCAGAAGCTGTGGATTAAAGTGCTCATTATCCACAGGTGAATTATCCACAGATCTCAACCCAGGGTTGTGCATAGCCCTCAGGCGCGGTTATCCACAGAGCTTATGCACAGCGCAATAAAGCCGTTTTGGTCGATAAATGGCTGTTTTGTCATGGCTCCTAACGTATCCACATGTGGATAACTGATCGCTCGACCGGTACAATGGCGGTTTGTTTTTGCCTCATCCGGCTTTCAAACTCAGGGGATATCCGTGTCAGTGGAACTTTGGCAGCAGTGCGTGGAGCTTCTGCGCGATGAACTGCCTGCCCAGCAATTCAACACCTGGATCCGTCCGCTACAGGTCGAAGCCGAAGGCGACGAGTTGCGCGTCTATGCGCCTAACCGTTTCGTTCTCGATTGGGTCAATGAAAAGTACCTGGGTCGTCTGCTCGAGCTGTTGGGTGAGAACGGCAGCGGCATTGCGCCTGCCCTTTCCTTATTAATAGGCAGCCGTCGCAGCTCGGCGCCGCGGGCCGCGCCCAATGCGCCGGTCAGTGCCGCTGTGGCCGCTTCGCTGGCGCAGACCCAGGTACAAAAAGCCGCGCCTGCTGCGATGTCGGTAGAGCCTGCCGCTGCGCCTGTGGAAGCTGCGCAGGTCAATGAGGTTGCCGAGCCTTCGTCGCGTGACAGCTTTGATGCCATGGCCGAGCCTGCGCCGGCACCGGCTACCAACACCCGCACCGAACAGCGCACTGTTCAGGTTGAAGGTGCCCTCAAGCACACCAGTTACCTGAACCGCACGTTCACTTTCGACACCTTCGTCGAAGGTAAGTCGAACCAGCTGGCGCGGGCCGCTGCCTGGCAGGTCGCCGACAACCCGAAGCATGGCTACAACCCGCTCTTCCTTTATGGGGGTGTGGGCTTGGGTAAAACCCACTTGATGCATGCTGTGGGTAACCACCTGCTGAAGAAAAATCCGAATGCCAAGGTGGTCTACTTGCATTCGGAGCGTTTCGTCGCGGACATGGTCAAGGCGCTGCAGCTCAATGCCATCAACGAATTCAAGCGCTTCTACCGCTCGGTCGATGCGTTGCTGATCGACGACATCCAGTTCTTCGCCCGCAAAGAGCGTTCCCAGGAAGAGTTTTTCCACACCTTCAACGCCCTGCTCGAGGGCGGCCAGCAGGTGATCCTCACCTCCGACCGCTACCCGAAGGAAATCGAAGGCCTGGAAGAACGTCTGAAATCCCGCTTCGGCTGGGGCCTCACCGTTGCGGTAGAGCCTCCCGAGCTGGAAACGCGTGTCGCGATTCTGATGAAGAAAGCGGACCAGGCTAAAGTCGAGCTGCCGCATGACGCTGCCTTCTTTATTGCCCAGCGCATCCGCTCTAACGTCCGCGAATTGGAAGGTGCCCTGAAGCGGGTGATCGCTCACTCGCACTTCATGGGCCGCGACATCACCATCGAACTGATTCGCGAATCGCTCAAAGACTTGCTGGCGCTGCAAGACAAGCTGGTCAGTGTGGATAACATTCAGCGCACAGTGGCCGAGTACTACAAGATCAAGATCTCCGATCTGTTGTCCAAGCGTCGCTCGCGTTCTGTTGCGCGCCCGCGCCAGGTAGCCATGGCCCTGTCGAAGGAGCTGACCAACCACAGTCTGCCGGAGATCGGCGACATGTTTGGTGGTCGCGACCACACGACCGTGCTGCACGCCTGCCGCAAAATCAACGAACTGAAGGAATCCGACGCGGACATCCGCGAGGACTACAAGAACCTGCTGCGGACGCTGACGACCTGATGGCCGTCTGCGCAGCTAATTGAAGGCAAGGGACTAGACCATGCATTTCACCATTCAACGCGAAGCCCTGTTGAAACCCCTGCAACTGGTCGCCGGTGTCGTCGAGCGCCGTCAGACCTTGCCGGTCCTGTCTAACGTATTGCTGGTTGTGCAAGGCCAGCAGCTGTCGTTGACCGGTACCGACCTGGAAGTCGAACTGGTAGGCCGCGTGCAACTGGAAGAGCCAGCCGAGCCTGGCGAAATCACTGTCCCGGCCCGTAAGCTGATGGACATCTGCAAAAGCCTGCCAAACGACGTCCTGATCGATATCAAGGTCGACGAGCAAAAACTGTTGGTCAAGGCCGGCCGCAGCCGCTTCACCCTGTCGACCCTGCCCGCCAATGACTTCCCGACGGTGGAAGAAGGCCCAGGCTCGCTGACCTGCAACTTGGAACAGAGCAAGCTGCGCCGCCTGATTGAGCGCACCAGCTTTGCCATGGCTCAGCAGGATGTGCGCTACTACCTCAACGGCATGCTGCTGGAGGTGTCGCGTAATACCCTGCGCGCCGTCTCTACCGATGGCCACCGCCTGGCGCTGTGCTCCATGAGCGCGCCCATCGAGCAGGATGATCGCCACCAGGTGATCGTGCCGCGCAAAGGTATCCTGGAGCTCGCGCGCCTGCTGACTGATCCGGAAGGCATGGTCAGCATCGTCCTGGGGCAACACCACATTCGCGCAACCACCGGCGAGTTCACCTTCACCTCCAAGCTGGTGGATGGCAAATTCCCGGACTACGAGCGTGTTCTGCCTAAGGGTGGCGACAAGCTGGTAATCGGTGATCGTCAGGCGCTGCGTGAGGCATTCAGCCGTACCGCGATCCTGTCCAACGAAAAGTACCGCGGCATTCGCCTGCAACTGGCCGCTGGCCAACTGAAGATTCAGGCCAACAACCCTGAGCAGGAAGAAGCAGAAGAAGAGATCAGCGTCGACTACAACGGCAGCGCGCTGGAGATCGGCTTCAACGTCAGCTACTTGCTGGACGTGCTGGGCGTGATGACGACCGAGCAGGTGCGTCTGATTCTGTCCGACTCCAACAGCAGTGCGCTGCTGCAGGAGGCTGGCAATGATGACTCTTCCTACGTTGTCATGCCGATGCGTCTGTAACCTGTAGCAGACTGAATGTCCCTTCGACGTATCATGGTCACCGCGGTGCGCAACCTGCACCCGGTGACCCTCTCACCCTCTCCCCGCATCAACATCCTCTACGGTGCTAACGGCAGCGGCAAAACCAGTGTGCTCGAAGCTGTGCACTTGCTGGGGCTGGCGCGCTCGTTCCGCAGTACCCGCCTGAACCCGGTCATCCAGTACGAGCAGCCAGCTTGCACCGTGTTTGGCGAGGTTGAGTTGACGTCGGGGGGCACCAGCAACCTGGGCGTATCTCGCGAGCGGCAAGGTGATTTCACCATCCGTATTGACGGGCAGAATGCCAAAAGCGCGGCGCAGTTGGCCGAGTTGCTGCCCCTGCAGCTGATTAACCCAGACAGTTTCAGGCTGTTGGAAGGCGCCCCGAAAATTCGCCGCCAATTCCTGGATTGGGGAGTGTTCCACGTGGAACCTCGTTTTCTGCCTGCCTGGCAACGTCTGCAGAAGGCGCTCCGGCAGCGGAACTCGTGGTTGCGGCATGGTACACTTGACCCAGCTTCGCAAGCCGCCTGGGATCGGGAATTGTGCCTGGCCAGCGCGGAAATAGATGAATACCGTCGCAACTACCTCAAGGCCTTGAAGCCCGTCTTCGAGCGAACCCTGAGCGAACTGGTCGAGCTTGACGGGTTGACCCTGAGCTATTACCGAGGCTGGGACAAGGACCGGGAACTCAACGAAGTACTCGCCTCCTCTCTTCTTCGTGACCAGCAAATGGGCCACACCCAGGCCGGTCCGCAGCGTGCTGATCTGCGTCTTCGTTTGGCTGCCAATAACGCAGCCGACATTCTGTCGCGAGGGCAGCAGAAACTTGTGGTGTGTGCGCTACGCATTGCCCAAGGGCACCTCGTCAGCCAGGCTCGCCGCGGTCACTGTATTTATCTCGTGGATGACTTGCCGTCAGAACTGGACGAGCAACACCGCCGCGCATTGTGCCGCTTGCTAGAAGAATTACGCTGCCAGGTGTTCATCACCTGTGTAGATCACGAATTACTGAGGGAAGGCTGGCAGACGGAAACGCCAGTTGCTTTGTTCCACGTGGAACAGGGCCGTATCACCCAGACCCACGACCATCGGGAGTGAAGGCATGAGCGAAAATCAAACGTACGACTCCTCCAGCATTAAAGTGCTGAAAGGTTTGGATGCCGTACGCAAGCGTCCCGGCATGTACATTGGCGACACCGATGATGGTAGCGGCCTGCACCACATGGTCTTCGAAGTGGTCGACAACTCGATCGACGAAGCCCTCGCCGGTCATTGCGATGACATCACTGTCATCATCCACACGGATGAATCCATCAGCGTGCGCGACAACGGTCGCGGCATTCCGGTTGACGTGCATAAAGAAGAAGGCGTATCGGCAGCCGAGGTCATCATGACCGTGCTGCACGCCGGCGGTAAGTTCGACGACAACTCGTACAAAGTTTCGGGCGGCCTGCACGGTGTGGGTGTTTCCGTGGTTAACGCCCTGTCCGAGAAGCTGGTGCTGACCGTGCGTCGCAGCGGCAAGATCTGGGAGCAAACCTACGTTCATGGTGTCCCTCAAGCGCCGATGGCGATTGTGGGTGACAGCGAAACGACCGGTACCCACATCCACTTCAAGCCTTCGGCTGAGACGTTCAAGAACATCCACTTCAGCTGGGACATCCTGGCCAAGCGGATCCGTGAACTGTCGTTCCTCAATTCGGGCGTCGGCATTCTGCTCAAGGATGAACGCAGCGGTAAGGAAGAGTTCTTCAAATACGAAGGCGGCCTGCGTGCGTTCGTCGAGTACCTGAACACCAACAAGACGCCGGTGAACAACCAGGTGTTCCACTTCAACGTCCAGCGTGACGATGGTGTGGGTGTTGAAGTTGCCCTGCAGTGGAACGACAGCTTCAACGAAAACCTGCTGTGCTTCACCAACAACATTCCGCAGCGCGATGGCGGTACTCACTTGGTGGGTTTCCGTTCTTCGCTGACCCGCAGCCTGAACAGCTACATCGAGCAGGAAGGCCTGGCCAAGAAGAACAAGGTGGCGACCACGGGCGATGACGCCCGTGAAGGCCTGACCGCGATCATCTCGGTCAAGGTCCCTGACCCTAAGTTCAGCTCCCAGACCAAAGACAAGCTGGTTTCCTCGGAGGTGAAAACCGCCGTGGAACAGGAGATGAACAAGTACTTCTCGGACTTCCTGCTCGAGAACCCGAACGAAGCCAAAGCTGTTGTCGGCAAGATGATCGACGCCGCCCGTGCCCGCGAAGCCGCGCGCAAGGCGCGTGAAATGACTCGCCGCAAAGGTGCACTGGACATCGCGGGCTTGCCAGGCAAGTTGGCCGACTGCCAGGAGAAGGACCCTGCCCTTTCCGAACTGTACCTGGTGGAGGGTGACTCCGCCGGTGGTTCGGCCAAGCAAGGTCGTAACCGTCGCACTCAGGCGATCCTGCCGTTGAAGGGTAAGATCCTCAACGTCGAGAAGGCTCGCTTCGACAAGATGATCTCGTCCCAGGAGGTCGGTACGCTGATCACCGCACTGGGCTGTGGTATCGGTCGCGAAGAGTACAACATCGACAAACTGCGTTATCACAACATCATCATCATGACCGATGCTGACGTTGACGGTTCGCACATCCGTACCCTGCTGCTGACCTTCTTCTTCCGTCAGCTGCCAGAGCTGGTCGAGCGTGGCTACATCTACATTGCCCAGCCACCGTTGTACAAGGTGAAGAAAGGCAAGCAGGAGCAGTACATCAAGGACGACGAGGCCATGGAAGAGTACATGACCCAATCGGCCCTGGAAGATGCCAGCCTGCACCTGGACGAGTCGGCGCCAGCGGTTTCCGGTGTTCAGCTGGAGAGCCTGGTGAACGAGTTCCGTGGCGTGATGAAGACCCTCAAGCGTTTGTCGCGCCTGTACCCACAGGAGCTGACCGAGCACTTCATCTACCTGCCGGAAGTTACCCTGGAGCAACTGGGCGACCACGCTGTGATGCAGGCCTGGCTGGCCAAGTTCCAGGAGCGTCTGAGCAGCACCCAGAAGTCGGGCCTGGCGTATCAAGCCAGCCTGCGCGAAGACAAGGAACGCAATGTCTGGCTGCCGGAAGTGGAAATCACCTCGCACGGCCTGGCCAGCTACATCACCTTCAACCGCGATTTCTTCGGCAGCAACGACTACCGTACCGTGGTCAACATCGGTTCCAAGCTGGCCAGCCTGCTGGGCGAAGGTGCTTATGTGCAGCGTGGCGAGCGCCGCAAGGCAATCGTCGAGTTCAAGGAAGGCCTGGACTGGCTGATGAACGAAAGCACCAAGCGCCACACCATCCAGCGATACAAAGGGCTGGGTGAGATGAACCCGGACCAGCTGTGGGAAACCACCATGGACCCAACCGTGCGCCGCATGCTCAAGGTCACCATCGAAGACGCGATCGCTGCCGATCAGATCTTCAACACTTTGATGGGCGACGCAGTGGAACCTCGCCGCGAGTTCATCGAAAGCAACGCGCTGTCGGTATCGAACCTGGACTTCTGATCAGGTGTAGGTTGAACGACAAAAAAAGCCCGCGAAAGCGGGCTTTTTTATGCGTGCGGTACGGTGGGTCAGTAGCCGCTGAGAATGTTCACGATCACCCCACTGGCAATCGCCACCAGCACGTAGTCGCCATTCACAGCCAACCAACGGTGGTCACGCGGTGGCGCATAGAGGTGACGTGCACGCCAGTCGGTTACCCAGTAGCGATCGCCGCGGTAATGGGGGTCAACGGCATGCCCGCGTTGCCATTGCTGATGAGGTATCGGCATACCCGGCTGTGGACGGAAGTTCGGGTTTTGGTAAGGGGCTGGCGCATGGCCGTTACCCGGCCGACCCTGCGGCTGTTTGCCGTGCTGGCCGTTGCCATGCGGTGTGTTGCCCTGATGGGAGGGGCCGTTGCCATGCCCCGGGGGTGGGCCCGGTTGAGCAAAGCTGGCCAGCGGCGCGCTGAACATCAGCGCGGCGCACAGCACGGTCAGGGTTTTCTTCATGTGTTGCTGATCCTCTGCATGTTAATGCCCAGCGCAAGTTCTGTTCGCCTGGTGCGGTTAATGGATCAGACAGCGGTTTTGCCAAGCTACTCCTTGGCTCGAGGTAAAGGTCAGGTAAAGGTGGGCAAGGCCTAGACTGCCTACGTGCCCAGGCCCAGTGCCTTCAGGCGTCGATAGAGGGTGCGCTCACTCATGCCCAAGTGGCGCGCCAGCTCACTGCGTGGGCCCTGAAACTGCTCCAGCGCCTGCGCCAGCTCACTCAGGTCGCTATGGCCTCGGCCCCTGGTCACGCCGGGTGCAATCGGTGGGCCGATGTCGTCAGGCAGGTGCTCGGGACGGATCAGCCCGTCATCGGCAAACAGCCGTGCCCGCTCAAGGATGTTACGCAACTCGCGGATATTGCCCGGGAACGGATGCAGCCCGAGGTGCTTCAATGCGTCATCGGCCAACCTGGGCGCGGGCTGCCCAGCCATACGCTGGAGCAGGCTCTCGACCAGCAATGGCAGGTCCTCCACGCGCTCACGCAGGGCAGGCAGCCGTATAGGAAAGCCACTGATGCGGTAATACAGATCCTCACGGAACGTACCTTCGGCGACCATTTTCTTGAGCGGCTTGTGCGTGGCCGAGACCAAACGGAAATCCGAGTGCACGGTCCGCAGGCTGCCCACCGGGCGGAAGCTGCCGGACTCGATCAGGCGCAGCAGCTTGACCTGCATGGCCATCGGCACTTCGCCGATTTCGTCGAGGAACAACGTGCCGCCATGTGCGGCTTCGGCCAGACCGATCTTGCGTTGGTTGGCGCCGGTGAATGCCCCTTTCTCGTAGCCGAACAGCTCGCTCTCGAACAGCGACTCGGTCAAGGCGGTGCAGTCGACCACGACCAACGGCCCGTTTGCGCGCGGGCTGCCCATGTGCAGGGCGCGGGCGAACAGCTCTTTGCCGGTACCCGATTCGCCCTGGAGCAACACCGGGATTTGCGCGGGCGCCGCGCGCTGCAGGCTGGCCAATGCTGCCTTGAACGCTGGCGCCCGCCCTACCAAGCCCTGCTGCTGAGGTTGCGCTGCGGCGAGCGTGATGGTGGTGAGGCGCTCGACAAAGGCCACCACCCTGCCCTGCTCATCCAGGATCGGCCGCAACTCGACGTCCACATGCTCAGGGCCTCGTGGCGTGTGATGAATGTGCAGCACACGTTCCGGCACCTTGCTGTCCCATGCCTTGCGCATGGGGCAATGCTCGCCGGCCTGGTCGCACGGCACGGCATAGTGGTGCGAGACCTTGTGGCATTTTTCACCCAGCGGCGCCTGCTGGTCTCGGCCGAACTGGCGGCGGTAGGCCGCGTTGGCTGCGAGGATGTTGTAGTCCGTGTCCAGCACGATGGTGGGCAGGGCATCGTGTTCGAGGTAGGAAACCAACGCTAGGATGATGTGATGAGGCTCAGGCATGACGGCACCGATGTGATAACCCGGCGGAGGGTAGCAAGGACTGCCAAACACTGCCATTGGCTGACAGTCGACTGCCAACGTGGCTGCCATGTTGCCAGGCAAGCGCCAGCCTGGCCCGTATTCATTGGCCAAGGCCTGTGAAAAACCCTGGAATGCATCTTGATAAACCTCTGGTCACTGCCTACGCCTCTATAGGGGGCGTAGGAAACTTTGGAGAACGTGATGATCATCGGTAACAACCTTCACGTGGAAGCCTTCTTCGACGAGGCGACCTCGACCATCAGCTACTTGCTCATGGACGGCGAGACGCGCAAATGCGCGTTGATCGACAGCGTTTTGGATTACGACCCCAAGTCGGGGCGCACCTGCACCGCCTCGGCAGACCGGTTGATCACCCGGGTAAAGGCGCTCGATGCCGAGGTGCAGTGGATACTGGAAACCCATGTGCATGCAGACCACCTGTCGGCCGCGGCCTATCTGAAGGACAAGCTCGGCGGCCACACCGCCATCGGTGCGCAGATCACCCAGGTGCAGAAAGTGTTTGGCGCGCTGTTCAATGCCGAACCCGGCTTTGCCCGGGATGGCAGCCAGTTCGATGTCCTGCTGGAGGATGAGGAAGGTTTCCGTATCGGCAACCTGCATGCCCGTGCTTTGCACACGCCGGGGCACACCCCCGCCTGCATGAGCTATGTGGTGGTCGATGGCGGTGAAACGGCGGTGTTCGTCGGTGACACGCTGTTCATGCCCGACTATGGCACGGCCCGTTGCGACTTCCCCGGTGCTGATGCCCGCACCCTGTATCGCTCGATCCGCCGCCTGCTGGCCTTCCCCGACCAGACCCGGTTGTTCATGTGCCACGACTACCTGCCGGGCGGGCGCGACATGCAATACGTCACGACCGTGGCCGAGCAACGTGTCAGCAATATCCATATTCACCACGGCATCGACGAAGACAGCTTCGTGGCCATGCGCGAAGCCCGCGACAAGACCCTCGACATGCCCGTGCTGATCCTGCCATCGGTGCAGGTCAACATGCGCAGCGGCCACTTCCCTGAGCCCGAGGCCAATGGCGTGAGCTACCTGAAGATTCCACTGAACACGCTTTAACCGCTTTTACCCATAACGAGATTTCCAGGAAATACCGCCATGCCTGCCTTGCTCCACCCTGCCAAAACGCTCAATACCGACCACCACAAAGTGGTGATCGTCGGTGCCGGTGCTGCCGGTATCGCCACCGCGTCCAGCCTGATCAGCCGTGATCCGTCACTGGATATCGCCCTGATCGACCCCGCCGACGTGCATTACTACCAGCCCGGCTGGACCCTGGTCGGTGCCGGCGTGTTCAAGGCGCCAGACACGGCGCGCACCATGGCCTCGACCCTTCCCCGTGGCGTACATTGGATCAAGGCGCGCGTGCAGGGCTTCGACCCTTTGGGCCAGTTGGTCGTACTCGAAGATGGCCGCGCTATCAGCTATGAACAGTTGGTGGTTTGCCCAGGCCTGAAACTCGATTGGCAGGCCATCGACGGCCTGAGCGAGACACTGGGCCGTAACGGCGTGACCTCCAACTACCGCTACGACCTGGCCTCGTACACCTGGCAACTGGTGCAGCAGCTCAAGCAGGGTCGCGCCTTGTTCACCCAACCGCCGATGCCGATCAAGTGCGCTGGTGCGCCACAGAAAGCGCTGTACCTGTCTTGCGACCACTGGCTGCGCCACGGGCACTTGGGGGATGTGAAAGCCAGTTTCTTCAACGCCGGGGCCGTGCTGTTTGGCGTGGCCGACTACGTGCCCGCACTGATGGCTTACATCGACAAGTACGCCGTGGACCTTAACTACGCCCATCGCCTGGTGGCGGTGGATGGCCCCGGCAAGCGCGCGACGTTCGTGCGTACCTTGGCCGACGGCAGCACTGAAACCCGAGTCGAGGCCTTCGACATGCTTCACGTGGTGCCGCCGCAGGTGGCGCCAGACTTCATTCGCGAGAGCCCGTTAGCAGACAGCGCGGGCTGGGTCGACGTCGACCCGCAGACCTTGCGCCATCGAAAGTTCACCAATATCCATGCCCTGGGCGACGTGGCCAACACCAGTAATGCCAAGACTGCTGCGGCAGCGCGCAAGCAGGCGCCGGTAGTGGCCAATAACGTGTTGGTGGGGTTGGGCAGGCTCCCTACCCTCGCCATGTACGACGGCTATGGTTCGTGCCCGCTGACTGTCGAGCGCGGCAAGATCGTGCTGGCCGAGTTCACCTACGGCGGCAAAGTGGCGCCGAGCTTCCCCCGTTGGCTACTCGATGGCCGACGGCCGACGCGCCTGGCCTGGTTGCTCAAGGCGCGGGTACTGCCGCCGTTGTACTGGAAAGGCATGCTCAAGGGGCGTGAATGGTTGGCGCGGCCGCAGCCATTGGTAGCTGAGGCCAAACAGTGATCGAACACCAACTGTTGGGCGCAGGCTTGGGGGCGGTCATCGGTGCCGTGCTGGCCTTGACCGGTGCGGGGGGCGGTATTCTTGCGGTGCCATTGCTGGTGTTTGGCCTTGGCCTGTCGATGGCCGAGGCGGCGCCAGTCGGCCTGTTGGCGGTGGGCCTTGCTGCCGCCGTGGGGGCAGTGCTGGGTTTGCGTCAGGGGTTGGTGCGCTACCGAGCGGCGTTGTTCATTGCCCTGATCGGCATCGCGGTCGCGCCCTTCGGCCTCATGCTGGCGCACCGGGTGCCCAACACGCCGCTGGCATTGGTATTCGCCGGCGTGCTGGTCTACGCCTGCCTGCGCATTTGGCGCAAGGCGGCCAGGGAGCTGTGCGGTGAAGCCAACGATGCTCACCGCTACATCGAACCCTGCGTGCTCAACCCGCTGCAGGGCCGTTTACGCTGGACGTTGCCCTGCGCACGCGCCCTGGCCTTTACCGGCGCGCTGTCGGGGTTGCTGTCCGGGTTGCTGGGCGTGGGCGGTGGGTTTGTGATCATCCCCGCCTTGAACCGCTACACCAATTTGCGCATGGCCAGCATTGTCTCGACCTCGCTGGCGGTGATTGCACTGGTGTCCACGGGGAGCGTGGTCAGCGCCAGCCTGGCGGGGGTGATGCACTGGCAGGTCGGCGCACCGTTTGCGCTCGGTGCGGTGGTCGGTTTGCTGCTGGCGCGGCCATTGGCAGCCAAACTCGCCGGGCCGCGCTTGCAGCAGATGTTTGCCGTGGCCGGTTGGGCGGCCGCCCTGCTGTTGGCCGGCAAGGCGCTACTGGGCTAGCAGCTCGCCCTGTTCGGCGGCACACAGCGCCAGCAGGTAGTCCCACACTACCCGCAGGCGCACCGATTTGTGCAGCTCGCGACGGGTGCAGATCCAATAGCTGCGCTGGATGGTTTCGCTGGGCAGCACCCGGACCAGCGTCGGGTCATGGCGCGCCATGAAGTTGGGCAGCACGGCAATGCCAAGGCCCGCGCGCGCCGCGTGTTGCTGGGCGATCACGCTGGTGCTGCGAAACGCCACGTTGGGCGCGCGGCAGAAACTGTTGAGAAACAGCAGCTCCTGGCTGAACAGCAAGTCATCGACGTAGCCGATCCAGCTGTGCCGAGCCAGGTCTTCGCGGTTGCGCAGCGGCGGTGCACGGTCGAGGTAGGCTTGGCTGGCGTAGAGCGCCAGGCGGTAGTCGGTGAGCTTGCGGGTGATCAGCAGGTCGGCGTTGGGCCGCTCCAGGTGGATGCTGATTTCCGCCTCGCGGTTGAGGATGCTGACGAAGCGCGGCACCGCCACCAGTTCCACCTCAAGGCCTGGGTAGCGCTCGAACAGCGCGTTCATGCGCGGGGTGAAGAACATGATGCCAATGCCTTCGGTCACCCCCAGGCGGATCTTGCCCAGCGGGGTGATGGCTTGGGTGATTTCTTCCTGCGCCAGCAAGGCGACGTTTTCCATGGCTTCGGCGTGCTTGAGCAGGGCCTGCCCGGACGGGGTCAAGTCGTAGCCTTGGGCATGCTGCACGAACAGTGGCGTGCCCAGGCTTTTCTCGATGCTCTCGATATGCCGGGCGACGGTGCTGTGGGTGGTATTGAGGCGTTTGGCGGCAGTGAGCAAACGGCCGCTGCGCTGCAACTCGAGGAAAAACCGCAGATCGTTCCAGTCGAACATGCTGATCCTTTTGGGCTGTTCACTCTGGCCGGCGATGGCCAAAGCAGACATGTCACTGTGCTAAAACGCACAGCGGCTGCGCGAAATCTCGTGTTTCCACAGCGAAATTAATCAATAAGATGGTTCGGGACAAGAACAATAATCAGGCGCGAGGTTGCACATGCCATCAGCCGATTCTGTCTTCGACTACGTGGTCGTGGGCGCCGGCCCAGCCGGGTGCCTGCTGGCCAATCGATTGTCCGCCGACCCTTCCTGCCGCGTGCTGCTGCTGGAAGCGGGTGGCCGTGACAACTATCCCTGGATCCACATCCCCGTCGGCTACCTCTATTGCATCGGCAACCCCCGCACTGACTGGTGCTTCAAGACCGAAGCACAAAGCGGCCTGGGTGGTCGCAGCCTGGGTTATCCACGGGGCAAGGTGCTGGGCGGTTGTTCATCGATCAACGGCATGATCTACATGCGCGGCCAGGCGGCTGACTATGACCACTGGGCCGAGCAAGGCAACCCAGGCTGGGCCTGGAAGGACGTACTGCCACTGTTCAAGGCCAGTGAAAACCACTTTGCCGGTAACAGCGAGCACCATGGCGCTGCCGGCGAATGGCGGGTCGAGCGCCAGCGTTACAGCTGGCCGATCCTCGATGCGTTCCGCGAGGCGGCCGAGCAAAGTGGCATCGCCAAGGTCGACGACTTCAACACCGGTGACAACCAGGGCTGTGGATACTTTCAGGTCAACCAGCGCAGTGGCGTGCGCTGGAACGCGTCAAAGGCGTTTCTTCGGCCCGTGCTCAGCCGGTCCAACCTGACGGTGCTGACCGGTGTAGATGTCGATCAGGTACTGCTCAACAACACCCGTGCCCGTGCGGTAAAAGCCCGCTGGCAAGGTGCCTGGCACGAGTTCGCTGCCCGTCGCGAGATCATTCTGTGCGCCGGCGCCGTCGGCTCGCCGGGGATCCTGCAACGGTCTGGCATCGGCCCGCGCAAGCTGCTCGAAGACTTGGGTATTGGCGTGCGGCATGACATGCCCGGTGTCGGCGGCAACCTGCAGGACCACCTGCAATTGCGCCTGATCTACCAGATCCGCAACACCCGTACCCTGAACCAGATGGCCAACAGCCTGTGGGGCAAGATGGGCATGGGCCTGCGTTATCTCTATGACCGCAGCGGCCCGCTGGCCATGGCGCCGAGCCAGCTGGGTGCGTTTGTGCGCTCCAGCCCCGAACAGGCCACGGCCAACTTGCAGTACCACGTGCAGCCCTTGTCGCTGGAGCGGTTCGGCGAGCCATTGCACCGCTTCCCGGCCTTCACCGCTTCGGTGTGCAACCTGCGCCCGCTCAGCCGCGGGCGCATCGACATCCGCGCCGCTGATATGCACAGCGCGCCACTGATCGACCCTAACTACCTCAGTGACCCACAGGACTTGCGGGTCGCCGCAGACGCCATCCGCATGACGCGGCGCATTGTCCAGGCCCCTGCCCTCGCGGCCTTTGCCCCCCAGGAATACCTGCCGGGCCCTGCCCTGCAAAGCGAAGACGAGTTGTTCGAGGCCGCTGGCAAGATTGGCACCACCATCTTCCATCCCGTGGGCACCTGCCGCATGGGCAGTGGCCCAGAGGATGTTGTGGATAACCAGTTGCGCGTGCATGGCATCCCAGGCTTACGGGTGGCGGATGCCTCGATCATGCCGCAGATCACCTCCGGCAATACCTGTTCACCCACGCTGATGATCGCCGAAAAGGCGGCGCAACTTATCCTCAAAGGAGCTGCGACCCAGACCTACCTAAACGAAGACGCAATACCGACGCCCTGACCCGGGTGCGTGCAACACCGGCAGCTTGCGGTCGGAGGCTGCCGACAGTGGAACAAAAAGAATAATCACTGTGGCCTGTGGGCCGAGGACAGCAACGATGTCGGATTACATCCAAGAGCAGGGTGCGACGGCCAGCAGCGCCAGCCGTCGTGAAGAAAGAAAGATCATTTTCGCGTCATCCCTCGGGACGGTTTTCGAGTGGTATGACTTTTTTCTCTATGGCGCGCTGGCGGCGGTCATCAGCAAGCAGTTCTTTGCTGGGGTCAACGACACCACGGCCTTCATCTTTGCCTTGATGGCCTTCGCCGCCGGCTTCCTGGTTCGCCCCTTCGGTGCGCTGGTGTTTGGCCGGCTGGGCGACATGATCGGGCGCAAGTACACCTTCCTGGTGACCATCGTGCTGATGGGCCTGTCGACCTTTGCCGTCGGCCTGCTGCCCACCTATGCCAGCATTGGTATTGCGGCACCGATCATTCTGGTGATCCTGCGCATGCTGCAGGGCCTGGCGCTTGGGGGTGAGTACGGTGGCGCGGCCACCTACGTGGCCGAGCATGCCCCGCCAGGTAAACGCGGCTTCCATACCGGTTTCATTCAATCCACCGCCACCCTGGGCCTGCTGCTGTCGTTGCTGGTCGTACTGGGCAGTCGTTACATCAGTGGTGACCAGTTCGAAACCTGGGGCTGGCGCCTGCCGTTCCTGCTGTCGATTTTCCTGCTGGCGATTTCCACCTGGATTCGCATGAGCATGCATGAGTCGCCTGCCTTCGTGAAAATGAAGGCCCAGGGCAAGATCAGCAAATCGCCGATCCGCGAGTCGTTCACCTCCTGGCCGAACCTCAAGGTGGTGCTCACTGCCCTGTTCAGCATCAATGCTGGCCAGGCGGTGACCTTCTACACCGCGCAGTTCTACGTGCTGTTCTTCATGACCCAGATGCTCAAGATGGACCCCGCCCAGGCCAACACGTTGCTAATCATCAGTGTGGTGATCGGCGCGCCGTTCTTCGTGTTCTTCGGTTGGCTGTCGGACCGGATCGGGCGTAAGCCGATTCTGATGCTCGGTCTGCTGCTGGCCACGGTGCTGTACTTCCCGCTGTTCAAGGCGCTCAGCCATTACGCCAACCCGCAGATCGATGCCGCCAGCCGCCAGGCACCGATCGTCGTGACCGCCGACCCGCAGGGCTGCACCTTCCAGTTCGACCCGGTTGGCAAGGCGCGCTTCGACAGCCCATGCGACAAGGTCAAGACGTTCCTGGTCAAGCAAGGCCTGCCGTACAGCTCGGTGAGCGTGGCTGGCAGCGAGGTGGTGGTCAACATTGGCGACAAGACCATCAATGGTTTCGACGAGACCGCCATGCGCTCGGCGATCGAGCAGGCGGGGTACCCAGCCAAGGCTGATCCGGGGCAGGTCAACCAGGTGATGGTGGTGGTGCTGATCGTGGCGATGATCCTGATCGCGACCATGACCTATGGCCCACTGGCTGCGGTGATGGTCGAGCTGTTCCCGACCCGTATCCGCTATACCTCGATGTCCCTGCCCTACCACATCGGCAACGGCTGGTTCGGTGGCTTCCTGCCGACGGTGTCGTTCGCGCTGGTGGTGTATACCGGGGATATTTTCTACGGGCTGTGGTACCCGGTGCTGGTGACCGGCATCAGCCTGGTGGTGGGGATTTTCTGCCTGAAAGAAACCAAGGACGTGGATATCGACAAGGTCTGACGCAGCTCAGGTTTACCCATAAAAAAACCGGCTTTAAAAGCCGGTTTTTTTATGCCGCGAAAAAACTTATGCACGTTTTTCGCAAATCTGTCATGTGAAGAAATAAACAGCTAATTCAATCACTTACTGAATACATAGAACAGATTGCAGAAAAACTGCTCACAAGTTATCCACAGAAACTCAAGCAGTCTGCTCCTGTGGCTTTTCAGCCGCGGGTGGCAGCGAACCCAGGGCCCTTTGCGTGGCCTCGTTCCAGGCGGCGGCGCGGTCATTGAGCTCGGCAATTGCACGAGGGCCGGTGCCGTTGGCGTACATCGGCTCACCGATCACCACCTCGATGGTGCCGGCACGCTTGCCCCAGCCAGCCTTGGGCCAGAACTTGCCCGCGTTGTGCGCAATGGGCAGCACCGGCAGGCCGGCATTGACCGCCAGCGCGGTACCGCCACGGGAGAACTTGCCGACGGTGCCAAACGGCACGCGGGTGCCCTCTGGGAAGATCAGCACCCACACACCCTGCTTGAGCAGTTCATCACCTTGGCTGGCGACCTGACGCAGGGCTTCTTTGGGGTTGTCGCGGTTGATCGCGATGGGCCGCAGCATGGCCATGGCCCAGCCGAAGAACGGCACGTACAGCAGCTCGCGCTTGAGCACTTGGCTGAGCGGCGAGAAGTACTGGGAAAGGAAGAAGGTCTCCCAGGTGCTCTGATGGTTGGACAGGATCACACACGGCTCATTCGGCACATTCTCGGCACCGGTGATCTTGTAATCGATGCCAAGGATGGTGCGGGTCAAAAATAACGCGCAACGGCACCAGTACACGTTGATGAACGTGTAACGCTTGGGGAACGACAAGAAGGGCGCGACAAAAAAGCTCAGGGAGCACCACAGCAACGAGCTGGTGCCCAGCAGCAGGTAAAAAAGAAAGATTCTGATCGCCTGCAGGATCGACATAGTGGCATGTACCGTTGCGGGGCGTGCCCGCCTGAGAAAATGCGCCCTAAGGCGCACTGTTTAAATTAGTTCTCTGGCGATAGCTGCCAGATCGTCGAAAATCAGTGTAGTTTCAGGGACACCTTTTTCCAGGGTCCGCTCGCCCTTGCCGGTTTTCACCAACACCGGTTGTGCACCGACGGCCAGGGCGGCCTGAAGGTCACCTTGGCTGTCGCCGACAAACCACACGCCGCCAAGGTCGGCCTGGTAGTGCTCGGCAATCGCCCGCAGCATGCCCGGCTTGGGCTTGCGGCAATCGCAGCCTTCATCCGGGCCATGTGGGCAATAGACGATATGGCCCACTTCGCCGCCCTGCTCGGCCACCAACGCACGCAGGCGCGCGTGCATGGCCTCGAGGGTTTGCACCGGGTAATAGCCGCGGGCAATGCCGGACTGGTTGGTGGCCACGGCCACCGTCCAGCCCGCTTTGCTCAACTGCGCGATGGCCTCGACCGAGCCGGGAATGGGGATCCACTCCTCCAGCGACTTGATGTAAGCGTCGGAGTCATAGTTGATCACCCCGTCTCGATCGAGAATCAGCAGTTTCAAGGCTTACCCCAGCAGCGAGATGTCGGCCACACCCAGGAACAGACCGCGCAGGCGGCTGAGCAGGGCATAACGGTTGGCACGGACCTTGGCGTCCTCGGCGTTGACCATCACCGCCTCGAAGAAGGCGTCGACCGGGTCACGCAGGGCTGCCAGGCGGGCCAGAGACTCGCTGTACTGGCGCGCAGCGGCCATCGGTTGCACGGCCTGGTCGGCCTGCTGAATGGCCGAGTACAGGGAGAACTCGTTGGCGTTGTCGAAGTACTTCGGCTCGACCTGTTCGGCGATGGCGCCTTCGGCCTTGCTCAGCAGGTTCGATACGCGCTTGTTCACCGCGGCCAGGGCTTCGGCTTCCGGCAGTTTGCGGAACGCCTGCACGGCCTGCACACGCTGGTCGAAGTCCAGGGCAGAACCCGGCTTCAGGGCACGTACCGACAGGTAGGTGGCCACGTCGATGCCTTCGTCTTCGTAGCGTGCACGCAGGCGATCGAAGATGAACTCCAGCACTTGCTCGGCTAGGCCGGCGGCCTTGACCTTGGCACCGAACTGCTTGACCGCGAACTCGGCCGCACCGGTCAGGTCCAGGTCCAGCTGCTTCTCGATCAGGATGCGCAGCACGCCCAGCGCAGCGCGGCGCAGTGCGTACGGGTCTTTGCTGCCGGTTGGCAGCATGCCGATACCGAAGATACCGACCAGGGTGTCGAGTTTGTCAGCGATCGCCACGGCAGCACCGGTGATGGTCTCTGGCAGCTCGGCGCCAGCACCGCGCGGCATGTACTGCTCGTTCAGCGCCATGGCGACGTCTTGCGGCTCGCCATCGTTGAGCGCGTAGTAGTAACCGGCAACGCCCTGCATCTCAGGGAACTCGCCGACCATCTCGGTGGCCAGGTCGCACTTGGACAGCAGGCCGGCACGCGCGGCGCGCTGGGCGTCGCCGCCAATCAGCGGGGCAATGAACGCGGCCAGCTTGGAAACACGCTCGGCCTTGTCGTACACGGTGCCCAGTTGAGCCTGGAACACCACGTTCTTGAGGCGCTCGTTGAAGGTTTCCAGCGGCTGCTTCTTGTCTTGCTTGAAGAAGAACTCGGCATCGGTCAGGCGTGGGCGCACGACCTTTTCGTTGCCTTCGATGATCTGCTTCGGGTCACGGCTTTCGACGTTGGCCACGGTGATGAAGCGCGGCAGCAGCTTGCCTTCGCTGTCCAGCAGGCAGAAGTACTTCTGGTTGTCCTGCATGGTGGTGATCAGGGCTTCTTGCGGCACGTCGAGGAAACGCTCCTCGAACGAGCACACCAGCGGCACTGGCCACTCGACCAGCGCGGTCACTTCGTCCAGCAGCGCCGGCGGCACGATGGCGCTGCCTTCCTGCTGCAGGGCCAGTTCGGCGGTGCGCTTGGCAATCAGCTCGCGGCGCTCGGCGAAGTCGGCCAGCACGTAGGCTGTGCGCAGGTCTTCGACGTAGTTGGCCGGGGTGGTGATAACCACGTTTTCCGGGTGGTGGAAGCGGTGGCCACGGGACTCACGGCCGGCCTGCTGGGCGAGGATGGTGCAGTCGACGACCTGGTCGCCAAGCAGCATCACCAGCCACTGGGTTGGGCGCACGAACTCTTCGCGGCTGGCGCCCCAGCGCATGCGCTTGGGGATCGGCAGGTCGTTGAGCGAGTCTTCGACGATGGTCGGCAGCAGGCTGGTAGTGGCCTTGCCCGGGATGTGCTGGGAGAAACGCAGCTTGGCGCCGCTCTGGTCGATTTCCGACAGCTCTACACCGCACTTCTTGGCAAAGCCCAGGGCCGCTTGGGTCGGCTCGCCGTCTTTGAAAGCAGCCTGCAGGGGCGGGCCGTCGATGTTGATGCTGCGGTCAGGCTGCTGCACGTCAAGCTGGCGGATCAGCACGGCCAGGCGACGCGGCGCGGCGTATACCGATTTGCTGGCGTAGTTCAGGCCAGCGGCCTGCAGGCCTTTCTCGATACCGGCCAGGAAGGCGTCGCCCAGGCTGGCGAGGGCCTTGGGTGGCAGCTCTTCGGTGCCCAGTTCTACCAGGAAATCTTGAGCACTCATTGTGCAGCCTCCAGCTTAGCCAACACTTCGTCACGCAATTCAGGGGTGGCCATCGGGAAGCCCAGGCGTGCGCGGGCTTGCAGATAGCTTTGCGCCACGTCCCGGGCCAGGGTACGTACGCGCAGGATGTAACGCTGGCGCTCGGTCACCGAGATGGCGCGGCGGGCGTCGAGCAGGTTGAAGGTGTGCGAAGCCTTCAGGACCATTTCGTAGGTCGGCAGCGGCAGCTCCAGCTTGATCAGGCGGTTCGCTTCGCTTTCGTAGAAGTCGAACAGCTCGAACAGTTTCTCGACGTTGGCGTGTTCGAAGTTGTAGGTCGACTGCTCGACTTCGTTCTGGTGGAACACGTCGCCGTAGGTAACCTTGCCGAACGGGCCATCGGCCCATACCAGGTCGTAGACCGAGTCGACACCCTGGATGTACATGGCCAGGCGTTCGAGGCCGTAGGTGATTTCACCGGTGACCGGGTAGCACTCGATGCCGCCCACTTGCTGGAAGTAGGTGAACTGGGTCACCTCCATGCCGTTGAGCCAGATTTCCCAGCCCAGGCCCCAGGCGCCGAGGGTTGGCGATTCCCAGTTGTCTTCGACGAAACGGATATCGTGGACCAGCGGATCCAGGCCAATGGCTTTAAGCGAGCCGAGGTACAGCTCCTGGAAGTTGGCCGGGTTCGGCTTGAGCACCACCTGGAACTGGTAGTAGTGCTGCAGGCGGTTTGGGTTTTCGCCATACCGCCCGTCGGCAGGGCGACGGCTAGGCTGCACGTAGGCGGCGTTCCAGGTCTCTGGGCCGACGGCGCGCAGGAACGTGGCGGTATGGAAAGTGCCGGCGCCTACTTCCATATCGTAGGGCTGAAGCACCACACAACCTTGAGCTGCCCAGTAGTTCTGCAGGGCGAGGATCAGGTCTTGGAAGGTACGCACGGCTGGCGTAGGCTGGCTCACGAAATTCACCTGTATCTGGGGATGCGGATGTAAAGAGCGGGAGTATAACCTGATTCGCCTCGCCCTCTACTCATTGGAGCCTTATGCCACGCTGCTTTTGGTGTACCGACGATCCGTTGTACCAGGCCTACCACGACCAGGAATGGGGAACACCGCAGCGTGATCCGGCGTTGCTGTTCGAGATGCTTTTGCTCGAAGGGTTCCAGGCGGGGCTGTCATGGATCACGGTTTTACGTAAACGCGAGCGTTATCGCGAGGTGATGCATGGCTTCGACCCGGTGAAGTTGGCGCAGATGAGCGATGAACGGATCGAAGCACTGATGCTCGACGCCGGCATCATCCGCAACCGCCTCAAGCTCAAGGCGGCCCGGCGCAACGCCCAGGCCTGGCTGGCTGTGGATAACCCGTCCGAGTGGCTCTGGTCGTTTGTGGGCGGCACGCCGAAGGTCAACCATTTCAAGGACCGAAGTGAAATGCCTGCCGTTACCGATGAAGCGAAGGCAATGAGCAAGGCCCTGCAAAAAGCCGGCTTCACGTTTGTCGGCCCAACCATCTGTTATGCCTTCATGCAGGCCACCGGTATGGTCATGGACCACACCACCGATTGTGATCGCTACGCCGCCTTGGCGCGCTGACGGGGTACAATGCGCGCCTTGCTGAAATAAGGAATTCGCCTGTGGAAAAGTTCAAGGGCGCCCTGATGGTCGGGGTGCTTCGACTGTTCGCCAAGTTGCCCTGGGGCGCTGTGCAGCGCGTCGGCGCCGGTATCGGCTGGCTGATGTGGAAGGTCCCGAACGGGTCGCGCAACGTGGTGCGTATCAACCTCGCCAAGTGTTTCCCGGAGATGGACCCGGCCGAACGTGAGCAACTGGTCGGCCGTGCGCTGAGAGACATCGGCAAATCCTTTGTCGAAAGCGCTTGTGCCTGGATCTGGCCACCGCAGCGTTCGCTGGAACTGGTCAAGGAAGTGCACGGCCTGGAAGTGCTGGAGCAGGCCCTGGCCTCGGGCAAGGGCGTGGTGGGCATCACCAGCCACCTGGGTAACTGGGAAGTGTTGAACCACTTCTATTGCAACCAGTGCAAACCGATCATCTTCTACCGCCCGCCAAAGCTCAAAGCTGTGGATGATTTGTTGCGTGAACAGCGAGTGCAGATGGGTAACCGCGTGGCGCCTTCGACCAAGGAAGGCATCCTCAGCGTGATCAAGGAAGTGCGCCGCGGGGGCCAGGTGGGCATTCCGGCGGACCCGGAACCTGCTGAGTCGGCGGGTGTGTTCGTGCCGTTCCTGGGCACCCAGGCGCTGACCAGCAAGTTCGTGCCGAACATGCTGGCCGGTGGCAAGGCGGTGGGGGTGTTCCTGCATGCGTTGCGGCTGCCGGATGGGTCTGGGTTCCGGGTGATTCTGGAAGCGGCGCCGGAGGCGATGTACAGCACGGATGTGACCGAGTCGGCGGCGGCCATGAGCAAGGTGGTCGAGCGGTATGTGCGTGAGTATCCGAGCCAGTACATGTGGAGCATGAAGCGCTTCAAGAAGCGCCCGGCTGGCGAAGCGCGCTGGTATTGAGATAGTTGGGGGCGCGTTGCGCCCCTTTCGCGACACAAGGCCGCTCCTACAAAGGATCGCGGTTATCTGTAGGAGCGGCCTTGCGTCGCGATGGGCTGCGCAGCAGCCCCGGCAATTTCAGGCTTTATTCAGCTTTTTGAGGAACACTGCCATCTCTTTCTCGGCCTGCTTATCCCCATGGGCCTGCGCCGCCACGATCCCGTCCTCCCAGGCCTTGCGCGCCGCCGCCAAATCCCCCTGCAACTGATACGCCTTACCCAGCAACTTCCACGCTGCCGAATACTTAGGGTCCTGTTCCACGCAACGCGCCAGGTGCACCGCCGCCTCAGCGCCATTGCCCTCGTCCAGCCAGGCCTTGCCAAGGCCGAACCTCAACAGCGGGTTATCCACACCCTTGGCCAGCATCTTCTCCAGCGATTCGCGCATGCCCTCTTCTCCTAGAAGAAACTCAAGCCGACGTGGAACAGCTTCTCCACATCCCGAATGTGCTTTTTATCCACAACGAACAGAATCACATGGTCACCCGATTCGATCACTGTGTCGTCGTGGGCAATCATCACCTCTTCGTCACGAATGATCGCGCCAATGGTGGTGCCTGGCGGCAGGGCGATGTCTTCGATGGCCTTGCCGACCACTTTGCTCGACTTCGAATCGCCATGCGCCACGGCTTCGATGGCCTCGGCCGCGCCGCGGCGCAGGGAGTGCACGCTGACGATATCGCCACGCCGCACGTGGGCCAGCAAGGTGCCGATGGTGGCCAGCTGTGGGCTGATGGCGATGTCGATCTCACCGCCCTGCACCAGGTCCACATAGGCCGGGTTGTTGATGATGGTCATCACCTTGCGCGCACCCAGGCGCTTGGCCAGCAGCGACGACATGATGTTGGCCTCGTCGTCGTTGGTCAGGGCCAGGAAGATGTCGGCGTCGGCGATGTTCTCTTCGAGCATCAGGTCTTTGTCCGACGCACTGCCCTGCAGCACCACGGTGCTTTCCAGGGTGTCGGAGAGGTGGCGGCAGCGGGCCGGGTTCATCTCGATGATCTTCACCTGATAGCGGCTTTCGATGGCCTCGGCCAAGCGCTCGCCAATCTGCCCGCCACCGGCGATGACCACGCGCTTGTTGGTCTCGTCGATGCGTCGTAGCTCGCCCATCACGGCGCGGATGTCTTTTTTCGCGGCGATGAAGAACACTTCGTCATCGGCCTCGATCACGGTGTCGCCGCGTGGGGTGATCGGCCGGTCACGGCGGAAGATCGCCGCCACACGGGTGTCGACGTTGGGCATGTGCGCACGGATCTGGCGCAACTGCTGGCCCACCAGCGGGCCGCCGTAGTACGCCTTGACCGCCACCAGTTGCGCCTTGCCTTCGGCGAAGTCGATTACCTGCAGTGAACCTGGGTGCTCGATCAGGCGCTTGATGTAGTTGGTCACCACCTGCTCGGGGCTGATCAGCACATCGACCGGGATGTGGTCGTTGTGGAACAGCTCTTCGCGGGTGAGGTAGGCCGATTCCCGTACCCGGGCGATCTTGGTCGGGGTGTGGAACAACGAGTAGGCGACCTGGCAGGCCACCATGTTGGTCTCGTCGCTGTTGGTCACCGCCACCAGCATGTCGGCGTCGTCGGCACCGGCCTGGCGCAGCACCGTCGGCAGCGAGCCGCGGCCTTGCACCGTGCGGATGTCCAGGCGGTCGCCGAGGTCGCGCAGGCGCTCGCCGTCGGTGTCGACCACGGTAATGTCGTTGGCCTCGCTGGCCAGGTGTTCTGCCAGCGTACCGCCCACCTGCCCCGCGCCGAGGATGATGATCTTCATCCGCTACTCCCTAACCGTTGTGCTTATCCGCGTGACGCGGCGATCTTGATCAGCTTGGCATAGTAGAACCCGTCGTGGCCGCCTTCCTGGGCCAGCAACTGGCGGCCATGTGGCTGGCGCAGGCCGGCCTCGGTGGCCAGGTCCAACTCACGGGCGCCCGGGGTGCGGGCGAGGAAGGCGTCGATCACCTCGGTGTTCTCGGTCGGCAAGCTCGAGCAGGTGGCATAGAGCAGCATGCCGCCCACTTCCAGGGTTGGCCACAGGGCATCGAGCAGCTCGCCCTGCAACGTGGCCAGGGCCGGAATGTCGTCGGCCTGACGGGTCAGCTTGATGTCCGGGTGGCGGCGGATTACACCGGTGGCCGAGCACGGGGCGTCGAGCAGGATGCGCTGGAACGTTTTGCCGTCCCACCAGCTGGCGGTGTCGCGGGCATCGCAGGCGATCAGCTCGGCGTCCAGTTGCAGGCGATCGAGGTTCTCGCGCACGCGGGTCAGGCGCTTGGCTTCCAGGTCGATGGCCACCACCTGCGCCAGGCCAGCTTCGGCTTCGAGCAAGTGGCAAGTCTTGCCGCCCGGGGCACAGCAGGCGTCGAGCACGCGTTGGCCGGGGGCCAGTTCGAGCAGGTCGGCGGACAGCTGTGCGGCTTCGTCCTGCACGCTTACCCAGCCTTCGGCAAAGCCAGGCAGGCTGCGCACATCGCAGGGCTCATTCAGCACGATGCCGTCACGGCTGTACTGGCAGGCGCTGGCGCCCACGCCGGCCTCAGCCAGCAAGGCCAGGTAGGCATCGCGGCTGTGGTGGCGGCGGTTGACCCGCAAAATCATCGGCGGGTGGGCGTTGTTGGCGGCGCAGATGGCTTCCCATTGCTCGGGCCAGAAGGCCTTCAGCGATTTCTGCAGCCAGCGCGGGTGGGCAGTGCGCACCACCGGGTCGCGCTCCATGCCCGCGAGCAGCGCTTCGCCCTCACGCTGCGCGCGGCGCAGCACGGCGTTGAGCAGGCCTTTGGCCCACGGCTTTTTCAGCTTGTCGGCGCAACCCACGGTTTCGCCGATGGCGGCGTGCGCCGGAATGCGCGTGTAGAACAGCTGGTACAGGCCGACCAGCATCAAGGCCTGCACATCGGCATCGGCCGCTTTGAACGGCTTCTGCAGCAACTGCGCAGCGAGCAGGTCGAGGCGCGGCTGCCAGCGGGCGGTGCCGAAGGCCAGGTCTTGGGTCAGGCCCCGGTCGCGTTCGTCGACCTTGTCCAGTTGTGCCGGCAACGAGCTGTTCAGCGAAGCCTTGCCGCTGAGCACAGCGGCCAAGGCACGGGCGGCGGCCAGGCGAGGGTTCATTGGCCGAGCACCTTGCCGTTGGCGAATTTCTCGCGGCGGCTGTTGAACAAGTCGCTGAAGTTCAGTGCCTTGCCGCCGGGCAGTTGCAGGCGGGTCAGGCTCAGTGCCTGGTCACCGCAGGCGACTACCAGGCCGTCCTTGCTGGCAGACAGGATCTCGCCAGGGGCGCCGTTGCCTGTGGACAACGTGGCAGCCAGCACCTTCACGCTTTCGCCGTCCAGGGTGCTGTGGCACACCGGCCACGGGTTGAAAGCACGCACCAGGCGCTCCAGCTCCACGGCCGGGCGGCTCCAGTCAATGCGTGCTTCGTCTTTGTTCAGCTTGTGGGCATAGGTGGCCAGGGCGTCATCCTGGGCTTCACCCTGCAGCGAGCCGTCGGCAAGGCCAGCAATGGCCTGAATCACCGCAGGCGGGCCCATTTCGGCGAGGCGGTCATGCAGGGTGCCGCCGGTGTCTTCAGCGCTGATCGGGGTGACCACCTTGAGCAGCATCGGGCCGGTGTCCAGGCCCGCTTCCATGCGCATCACGGTCACGCCGCTCTCAGCATCGCCGGCTTCCACGGCGCGCTGGATCGGCGCCGCACCGCGCCAGCGTGGCAGCAAGGAGGCGTGGCTGTTGATGCAACCAAGGCGCGGAATATCCAGCACGGCCTGGGGCAGGATAAGGCCGTAGGCGACCACCACCATCAGGTCGGGCTTGAGCGCGGCGAGTTCCGCCTGGGCATCGGCATTGCGCAGGGTTGGCGGCTGCAGCACCGGGATGTCGTGGGCCACGGCCAGTGCTTTGACCGCGCTCGGCATGAGCTTCTGGCCACGCCCGGCTGGGCGGTCCGGCTGGGTGTAGACGGCCACGATCTCATAGGGGCTGTCGAGCAGTGCCTTGAGGTGTTCGGCGGCAAACTCTGGAGTGCCTGCGAAGACGATGCGCATGGAGTTCTCGCTGCAAAAAAGAAAAAGGCTTGCCGGAGCAAGCCTTCTGGAAGGTGGGGATCAGGCTTGCTGGCGGTGCTGCTTTTCCAGTTTCTTCTTGATCCGGTCGCGTTTGAGCGTGGACAGGTAATCGACGAACAGCTTGCCGTTGAGGTGATCGAACTCGTGCTGCACGCACACGGCCAGCAGGCCTTCGGCTTCGAGCTCAAACGGCTTGCCGTCGCGGTCCTGGGCTTTGACGCGCACCCGCAGGGGGCGGTCGACGTTTTCGTAGAAGCCAGGCACCGACAGGCAACCTTCCTGGTACTGGCCCATGTCGTGGGTCAGTTCTTCGACGACGGGGTTGATGAAGACCCGCGGTTCGCTGCGGTCTTCGCTCAAGTCCATCACCACCACTTGCTTGTGGACGTTGACCTGAGTCGCAGCCAGGCCGATGCCAGGCGCTTCATACATGGTTTCAAACATGTCGTCGATCAGCTGGCTTAGGGCGTCGTCGAACACCGTCACCGGTTTGGCGAGGGTGCGCAGGCGCGGGTCCGGGAATTCGAGAATGTTCAAGATGGCCATAAGGTCGGGCAGTCACTGTGCGTTCGGTTGAAAACTGAGCACACATAATAAAGGTAATCGGGGCATTCGGCACCTGGCAAAGCTCGGCTAGGGTTTAAACGGACGGCTTATCACCCATTTGATGGACAGGTTGTCAAAGCGTTATCAACACAGTTATCCACAGGTTGTGCCACGTCGATGGCCCCGTTTCGATCAAGGATGATCCTCATGTTGACCCACCATTCGTCGCCTTGCGCGCCTGCCGAACTGGAGGCGAGGTTGCGCCTGCACCGCCTGCCGGACACAGGGTTACGCCGCTTTCACAGCCTGCTGAAAGCTTTTGGCAGCGCGTCTTCGGCGCTGAGTGCGCCGGCCGCAGCCTGGCGCGCACTGGGCATTCCGCATGCCAGCATCGAAGCCCGAAGAAGCGCCGAAGTGCGTGACGGTGCACTGGCTGCAATGGCCTGGTTAGAGCGCCCGGGCCAGCATTTACTGATGTGGGACAGCCCTGGCTACCCTGCTCTGCTGGCCGAAACCGACGACCCGCCGCCGTTGCTTTTCGTCGCTGGCGACCCTGCATTACTGGAAAGGCCACAGTTGGCAATTGTGGGCAGCAGGCGTGCTTCACCGCCCGCGCTCGACACTGCCCGAGCATTTTCCCGCTACTTGGCGCAGACGGGTTTTACCATTACCAGCGGCCTGGCACTGGGTATCGATGGTGCCGCTCATCGGGCAGCGTTGCAGGCCGGGGGCGGCACAATTGGGGTGCTCGGGACGGGGCTGCAAAAACTTTATCCACAGCGCCATCGCGAGCTTGCCCAAGCGATGATCGACAGCGGCAGCGCGCTGGTTTCCGAGTACCCGCTGGATGCCGGCCCGCTGCCGGGCAATTTTCCGCGGCGTAATCGCATCATCAGTGGCTTGTCGCTGGGCGTATTGGTTGTGGAGGCGAGCTTGGCCAGTGGCTCGTTGATCACGGCGCGCTTGGCGGCTGAGCAGGGCCGCGAGGTGTATGCCATCCCAGGCTCCATCCACCACCCGGGGGCCAAAGGCTGCCACCAGTTGATTCGCGACGGTGCGCTGCTGGTGGAGAGCGTGGAACAGATTCTGGAAAGCCTGCAGGGCTGGCAGAACTTGCCCCCGGCCATTGTTGAACAACGTGATCACCCCCTGCTCGCCTTGCTGCATGCCGCGCCACAGACTACCGAGAGCCTGGCCCACTGCAGCGAACTGACGTTGGCTCAGGTGATGGCGCAGCTCACCGAACTGGAGCTTGAAGGGCGGGTCAGCAATGAAGCCGGGCGTTGGTTTGCCCGCGTTGGCTAAGTACACTGCTCACAAGCAAGGTATATAGGCGGAGAGACAGCAATGGTGAGCAGTTTTCGTGTGCAACAAGCCGCACGTGAGATCCGGGCGGGCGCGGTTATCGCCTACCCGACGGAAGCGGTCTGGGGCCTGGGCTGTGACCCGTGGAACGAGGACGCGGTGTATCGCCTGCTGGCGCTCAAGTCGCGGCCTGTGGATAAAGGCTTGATCCTGATCGCCGACAATATCCGCCAGTTCGACTTTTTGTTCGAAGATTTTCCCGAGGACTGGATTGACCGCATGGGCAGCACCTGGCCAGGCCCGAACACCTGGCTGGTGCCGCACCAGGACCTGTTGCCGGAGTGGGTGACCGGCCAGCACGACACGGTGGCGCTGCGGGTCAGTGACCACCCGCAGGTGCGTGAGCTGTGCGCGCTGGTCGGGCCGCTGATTTCCACCTCGTGCAACCCCGGCGGTCGCCCGGCGGCGAAGAGCCGCTTGCGGGTGGAGCAGTACTTCCATGGCCAGCTGGACCTGGTACTGGGCGGGGCGTTGGGCGGGCGGAAGAACCCAAGTGTGATTCGCAACCTGGCGACGGGCGAAGTCGTTCGGCCGGGCTAAATTGCCAAGCGCCAATACACCTCCTTGTGGGAGCGGGCTTGCCCCGCGAAGCGCCGCGCGGGCGGCGCTCGATTTCACAGGCGCTGAAACTCTCAAGCCAAGCACCTGCCCGCCCCGATGCGATCGCGTACCTAAATCAAGGCAACAAAACAGTCGACCCCACAGTCCGTCGCGCCGACAGTTCCGCCTGCGCCTTGGCTGCCTCACTCAGCGGATACCGCTGCTGGATATCCACAACCAGCTTCCCACTCGCAATCATCGCAAACAGGTCATCGGCCATGGCCTGGGTGTTCTCGGCATTATTGGCATAGCTCGCCAGGGTCGGCCGGGTGACATACAGCGAGCCCTTCTGCGCCAGAATCCCCAGGTTCACCCCGCTCACCGCGCCCGAAGCATTGCCAAAGCTCACCATCAACCCACGCGGCTGCAGGCAGTCCAGCGAGGTCAGCCAGGTATCGGCCCCCACGCCGTCGTACACCACCGGGCATTTCTTGCCGTCGGTCAGCTCCAGTACGCGCTTGGCCACATCTTCATGGCTGTAGTCGATGGTTTCCCACGCCCCCAGCGCCTTCGCCCGCTCGGCCTTCTCAGCGGAGCTGACAGTACCGATCAACTTGGCCCCCAGCGCCTTGGCCCATTGGCAGGCCAGCGAACCCACGCCACCGGCAGCGGCATGGAACAGGATCACGTCGCCCGGTTGCACCGCATGAGTCTGCTTGAGCAGGTACTGCACGGTCAGGCCTTTGAGCATCACCGCCGCTGCCTGCTCAAAGCTGATGTTATCCGGCAGTTTGACCAGGTTGGCCTCGGGCAGCGTATGCACTTCGCTGTAGGCACCCAGCGGGCCGCCGGCATGGGCTACCCGATCACCGACTTTCAGGCGGGTGACGCCCTCACCCACGGCTTCGACCACACCAGCGGCCTCGGTGCCGAGCCCGGAAGGCAAGGATGGCGGTGCGTACAAGCCGCTGCGGAAATAGGTGTCGATGAAGTTCAGGCCAATCGCCTGGTTACGCACGCGGACCTGCTGTGGCCCAGGTGGGGCGGGGTCGAACTCTACAAGCTGCAGAACTTCCGGGCCGCCATGCTGGCTGAACTGGATACGCTTGGCCATCTCGCACTCCTGTTGTCGGGATTGGTAACAGCCCTCTATCGGACGCCTTTGCTTGATCGCCGTCAACTGCGGCGCGTCAGCCGCCGGTGGTATGCTACGCGGCGAATTCTTCTCTGCCCGCTCCAGGTGACCCGATGACCAGCCGCACCGAGGCCGTGAAAGCCTACCTGCTCGACCTGCAAGACCGCATCTGCTCCGCCCTTGAACGTGAGGACGGCGGCGCCCGCTTTGTCGAGGACGCCTGGACGCGTGAAGCCGGTGGCGGGGGCCGCACGCGGGTGATCGGTGAGGGCAAGGTGATCGAGAAAGGTGGGGTCAACTTCTCCCACGTGTTCGGCGCCGGCCTGCCACCGTCGGCCAGCGCCCACCGCCCCGAGCTGGCGGGCCGTGGTTTCGAGGCCCTGGGAGTGTCGCTGGTGATCCACCCGCACAACCCGCACGTGCCGACGTCCCACGCCAATGTGCGCTTCTTCATCGCCGAAAAAGAAGGTGAAGAGGCGGTGTGGTGGTTCGGCGGCGGTTTCGACCTGACCCCGTACTACGGCAACGAAGAAGACTGCATCCACTGGCACCGTGTGGCCGAGCAGGCCTGCGCGCCATTCGGCGCTGACGTGTACCCGCGCTACAAAGCCTGGTGCGACCGCTACTTCCACCTCAAGCACCGTGGCGAACCACGCGGCATTGGCGGGCTGTTCTTCGACGACCTGAACGAGTGGGACTTCGACACCTGCTTTGCTTTCATCCGTGCTATTGGCGATGCCTTTGTCGAGGCCTATCTGCCGATCGTCCAACGCCGCAAGGACACGCCCTATACCGCCGAGCAGCGCGAGTTCCAAGAGTACCGTCGCGGTCGCTACGTGGAGTTCAACCTGGTCTACGACCGTGGCACCTTGTTCGGCCTGCAATCGGGTGGGCGTACCGAGTCGATCCTTATGTCGCTGCCGCCGCAGGTCCGCTGGGGCTACGACTGGAAGGCCGTGCCCGGCAGCGAAGAAGCGCGCCTGACCGAGTACTTCCTGCAAGACCGCGACTGGCTCGCCCAGTAAACCTGTGGATAACCGAGGAGCCCCCATGGACCAGTACGTCGTTTTCGGTAACCCCATCGGCCACAGCAAGTCGCCGCTGATCCACCGCCTGTTCGCCGAGCAGACCGGCCAGGACCTGGAATACGCCACCCTGCTGGCGCCGCTGGACGAGTTCAGCGATTGTGCCCGCGGTTTCTTCAAGCAAGGCAGTGGCGGCAATGTCACGGTGCCGTTCAAGGAAGAAGCCTACCGCCTGTGCGACAGCCTGACCCCACGTGCCCAGCGGGCGGGTGCGGTGAATACCCTGAGCAAGCTGGCGGATGGCTCGCTGCGGGGGGACAACACTGACGGTGCTGGCCTGGTGCGCGACCTGACGGTGAATGCTGGGGTTGAGCTGGCGGGTAAGCGGATCCTCATTTTGGGTGCGGGCGGTGCGGTGCGTGGGGTGCTGGAGCCGATTCTGGCGCACGATCCGCAGTCGCTGGTGATCGCCAACCGCACGGTAGAAAAGGCCGAGCAACTGGCGCGTGAGTTCGCTGAGTTGGGGCCGGTGGTGGCCAGCGGGTTCAGCTGGCTGCAGGAGCCGGTGGACGTGATCATCAACGCCACCTCGGCGAGCCTGGCGGGCGAGATGCCGCCGATTGCCGACAGCCTGGTCGAGGCGGGGCGCACGGTTTGCTACGACATGATGTACGGCAAGGAGCCGACGCCGTTTTGCCAATGGGCTACCAACCTAGGTGCGGCCAAGGTGCTGGATGGGCTGGGGATGCTGGCTGAGCAGGCGGCTGAGGCGTTCTTTATCTGGCGTGGCGTGAGGCCGGATACGGCGCCGGTGTTGGCGGAGCTTCGTCGGCAATTGGCTCGGGGTTGAATTTGAGATTTTGGGGCCGCTTTGCGGCCCATCGCAGGCAAGCCAGCTCCTACAGGGATATCACAAGGCCCGAGGTTGGCGCTGTACTTGTAGGAGCTGGCTTGCCTGCGATGGGCTGCAAAGCAGCCCCAAGATCTCAACCCAACCTCACTCTTCAAACCTGATGGGACACAAATCCACCCCTTCCAACTTCTGCAATTCCTCGACCACCTGCGGCCGTGCCCGCTGCAAGGTCAAACTCCCCCCTGCTCGTCGTAACCGCCGTGCCTCTCGGTGCAACATATCCACACCCGAATAATCGATAAAATTCACCTGCCGCGCATCAATCACCACATGCGGCCCCTGGCAGCGCTGCAAGCGCACCTGCAGGTAATGCGCCGCGCCAAAGAAGATCGACCCGCCCACCCGCAGCACGTCGGCCTGCCCTTCGCGGCTCTGCTGCACCCGTGGCCGGGACGTGCGTTTGAGGTAAAAGAACAGCGAAGCCAGCACCCCGGCATAGATCGCAGTCTGTAGCTCCAGCAGCAAGGTCGCGGCGGCGGTCAGGGCCATGACCAGGAACTCCGAGCGGCTGACCCGGAACAGCGCCCGAATGCCACGGTGATCCACCAACCCCCAACAGATCAGCAGGATGCTGCCCGCCATCGCCGGGATCGGCAGGTGGGCGATCAGCCCTGCCCCTGCGACGGCAAACAGCGCGACCCACAGGGCCGAGAACACCCCGGCCAGCGGTGAGCGGGCGCCGGCGTCATAACTTAAGCCTGAACGGGTGAAAGAGCCTGATGACAGGTAACCGGAGAAGAACGCGCCGACGATGTTCGACAGGCCCTGAGCGCGGATCTCCCGGTCGGCATCGATCAGCTGTTCAGAGCGCGCAGACAGCGACCGGGCGATCGACAGGCTGGTGACCAGGCCGAGCATGCCCACCGCCACCGTGGTCGGCAGTAGCCGCAGCATCAGCTCCACGTCCAGTAGCGGCAGTGGGCTCAACGGGGGCAATTGGCCAGTGAAGGCAGGTACCCGCGGCACATGGCCAAAAAAGCCAGGCAGTGACCAGGCCAGCAAACTGACCACGACCAGGCTTATCAACAGGCTCGGCCAGCGGGGCCGCCAGAGCTTGAAGGCCATGCCGATCAGCACCGTGGTCAGCCCCAGTATCAGCGACGGCAGGTCGACCTCCCCGGCGTGGCTGGCCAGGTCTTGCACGGTTTTCAACGCCGTGGCCTGGCTTGGCAAGTCCATGCCCAGCAGGTTGGGTAACTGGCCGAGGGCGATGACGATGGCGGCGCCCAGGGTGAAGCCGAGTACCACCGAGTGGGAGACGAAATTGACCAGTGCGCCGAAGCGCAGCAGGCCGAGCAAGAGCTGGAAGATGCCGGCGAGCAATGTCAGCAGCAGGACCAGCGTGATGTAGTCGGCGCTGCCCGGCACCGCCAGGGGGCTGACGCTGGCGTAGAGGACGATCGAGATGGCTGCGGTCGGGCCGCAGATCAGGTGCCAGGAAGACCCCCACAAGCAGGCGATGAGCACCGGGACGATGGCGGCGAACAGGCCGTATTCGGCGGGCAGGCCGGCGATCAGGGCGTAGGCGATGGATTGCGGCAGGGCAAGGATGGCACCGCTCAGGCCGACCAGCAGGTCCTGGCGCAGGCTGCGGCCCGATTGGCGGGGGAGCCAGGCAAGGAAAGGCAGCAGCTGGATGAGGCGGTGCATGGGTTATCCACATTCCTGAAGTTGCGCTGTGCCTCTGTGGGAGCGGGCTTGCCCGCGAAGAAGCCACCGCGGTGCATGGCACCGGCTTCGCCGGTATTCGCGGGCAAGCCCGCTCCCACAGGGGATTGCAGCGTGCGGTTGATCAGAGTTTGTCTTTGACGGCCGCGAGGGCATCGCCACCGGACTGGGTGCTGACCCCAGCCAACCACCCTTCCAGTACTTCGGGATGCGCCTTCACCCAAGCCTTGGCTGCTTCATCGAAGCTCACTTTCTTATCCACAACCTCGGCCATGATGCTGTTTTCCATGTCCAGGGTAAATGTCAGGTTGCCCAGCAGCTTCGCTGTATTCGGGCACGCCTGTGCATAACCTTTGCGGGTCAGGGTGTAGACCTGGCCCTTGCTGCCAAACCACTTTTCCCCACCCGTGAGGTAGTGCATCTTCAGCTTCACGTTCATCGGGTGCGGTGTCCAGCCAAGGAAGGTGATGAATTGCTGCTTCTTCACGGCACGGTCCACTTGCGCAAGCATCGCCTGCTCACTCGACTCCACCAGCTTCCACTGGCCGAGGTCGAACTGGTTCTGGTCGATGATTTCTTTCAGCGACAGGTTGGCAGGCGCGCCAGAGCCGATCCCATACAGTTTCTTGTCGAATTGGTCCGCGTGCTTTTGCAGGTCGGCGAAGTCTTTGACCCCGGCGTTCCACACATAGTCGGGCACCGCGAGGGTGAACTCGGTGCCTTCAAGGTTGCGCGACAACTGCTGCACATCACCATTGGCGATGAACTTGTCATGAAACCCCTGGTGCGCTGGCATCCAGTTGCCGAGGAAGGCATCGACGCGCCCGTCCTTGAGGCCGCCATAGATGATCGGCACGGCCAGGCTGTCGATCTTTACCTGGTAGCCGAGGCTTTCCAGCAGCAGGCGGGCGATGGCGTTGGTGGTGGCGATATCGCTCCAGCCGGGGTCGGCCATCTTCACGGTGCTGCATTGCGCGTCGTCGGCGTGAGCCGTGGCAGCGCCCAGGCCGAGGGCCAGGGCAAGCACGGCGGCGGAGATTTTTTGCATGGCGAACTCTCTTCTCAATCCAGAGGGGCGGGCTGTGGATAACGGGCCTTGCGCTCGAGGTCGTCGAGATCGATGTGGTTGCGCATGTACTGTTGGCTGGCGTCCACCAACGGTTGGTGGTCCCAGCTTTTCAGCTTGCCGATGGCCAGGGCTTCGGCCACCAGGCGGCGGCGGCGCTGGCTGGCCAGGACCTGTTGGCGCAGGGTGGGGATGTCCCAACGCTGCCGGGCTTCATCGGCAAATGCCTGCAGCAGCGCCTGATGGTCGGGGCTGCTGGCGAGGTTCTCCCGCTCGTGCGGGTCGCGGCTCAGGTCATAGAGTAGCCATGGGTCGTCTTCGCTGTACACGAACTTGTACGGGCCACGGCGGATCATCATCAGCGGGCCGACCGTGCCTTCGGCCATGTATTCGCCAATGACCTCGTCGTGGCCACCCTGCCCTTGCAGGTGGCCCAGCAGCGAGCGGCCGTCCAGATGCAGGGACGTGTCCACGGCACCGCCGGCCAGTTCGACCAGGGTCGGCAGCAGGTCGCAGGTGGAGACCGACGCGCTCACGCGCGCGGCGGCAAAGCGTTTGGGGGCGTGGATCAGCAGTGGCACGCGCGCCGACATTTCGAACCAGTGCATCTTGTACCAAAGGCCACGCTCGCCAAGCATGTCGCCGTGGTCGCCGGAGAACACGATCAACGTGTCCTCCGCCAAGCCGCATTCCTCAAGGGTTTGCAGCAACTGGCCAATGTTGTCGTCGATGTAGCTGCAGGCGCCAAAGTAGGCGCGGCGGGCATCGCGGATCTTGTCCACAGGCAGGGGCTTGTTCCACAGGTCGTAGACCTTGAGCAGGCGCTGCGAGTGCGGGTCTTGCTCGTGCTGGTCAAAATCGGCGCTGGGCATTGGGATATCCACACCTTCGTAGCGATCCCAGTAGCGCTTGGGAATGGTGTACGGGTCGTGGGGGTGGGTCATCGACACGGTCAGGCAAAACGGCCGGCCATCGTTTTCGCGCACATGGTCGTAGAGGTACTGCCGGGCCTTGAACACCACCTCCTCGTCGAAATCCAGCTGGTTGGTGCGCACGCATGGGCCGGCCTGCAGCACCGACGACATGTTGTGGTACCAGCTCGGGCGCGCGTCCGGGGCGTCCCAGTTCACGGCCCAGCCGTAATCGGCGGGGTAGATATCGCTGGTCAGGCGTTCTTCGTAGCCGTGCAACTGGTCTGGGCCGCAGAAGTGCATCTTGCCCGACAGCGCAGTGCGGTAGCCGAGACGGCGCAGGTAATGGGCGTAGGTGGGCACATCGGCGGGGAAGTCAGCGGCGTTGTCGTAAGCGCCAATACGGCTGGGCAACTGGCCGCTGACCAGGGTGAAGCGCGACGGTGCGCACAGCGGGCTGTTGCAGTACGCCGAGTCGAACACCACCGCCTGGTCGGCGAGGCGGGCGAGGTTTGGCATCTGGATGGGCGAAGGGGCGTAGATCGGCAGCAGGGGGGCGGCCATCTGGTCGGCCATGATGAACAGGATATTCGGGCGCGTCATGGTTGGCTTCCATCGTTGAAGGTTATGCGAACCGCTTGCCTACCAAGATGCGACTGTGGATAACATGGGTAAAGCCCATGGCGGGCAATGACTGGGATTAGCTGAGCTTATGTTTGAGCGCCTTGGCGAGCTGTCGTTGGATACCCTGCGTGTGTTCGAGGCCGCAGCGCGGTTGTGTGGCTTTACGGCCGCGGCGCTTGAGTTGGGGACCACGCAGCCCGCCGTAAGCCAGCAAGTGAAGCGCCTGGAAGCCCAGCTGGGTACCCGGCTGTTCGACCGGATCTACCGGGGCATTGCGCTGACCGAGGCCGGCCAGTTGCTGTTCGAACAGGTGCACCAAGGGCTGTTGGCCATGGACGATGGGCTTGCCCTGGCCAGTGGGCGAGGCCAGCGCGAGGTGCTTCAGGTGGCGACCGACTTCGCCTTTGCCGCGTTCTGGCTGATGCCCCGGTTGCAACGCTTTCATGAGGCTTATCCACAGGTGGATGTGAGCCTGGTAACGGGTGAGCGCAGCCAGGCGATGCTGCGGCCGGATATCGATGTGGCGGTGCTGTTTGGTGATGGGCGTTTTCATCAAGGCGAGAGCCGGTGGTTGTTCGATGAGGAGGTATTCCCCGTCTGCAGCCCCCGCCTGACTCATGGCAAACCCTTGTCAGCCGTGGCTTTGCAGCGTTTGCCGTTGCTTCACCTGCGCGGTGAGCAGGCCAGCCGTTGGTTTGATTGGGCGGGTGTGTTTCGTGGGTTTGGCGTAGACAGCCCACCGCCACCGGGGCAGTTGCGTTTTGATAATTACACTTTGTTGATCCAGGCGGCGATTGCCGGGCAAGGGGTAGCGATTGGCTGGGGGCACCTGGTCGATGGGCTGGTTGAACAGGGGCTGCTGTGCCGGCCTTTGGAGGGCAGTTTGCGCTCGGAACGCGGGTATTACGCGGTTTTGCCACCGCGCAAGCGGCGTGGGGCGCTGATTGAGCGGTTTGTCGATTGGCTGGAGGATGAGCGGGGGGGGTGAGATTTTGGGGCTGCTGTGCAGCCCATCGCAGGCAAGCCAGCTCCTACAGAAGTGCGCGGTCCCCCTGTAGGAGCTGGCTTGCCTGCGATGGGCTGCGAAGCGGCCCCAAAATCTAGACCACGAAGTTCAAATGCTCGCCCCGATGCAACCCTAGGTCCAGCATATCGGCCATCCCCGCCGCTACCCTCTCCAGGTCGACCAACGTCTGAGGTGCATTGATCAGGGTCCAGTGCAATGCGCTGCGCTGCAGCCCATCGACAACCTGGTCCACGCCTTCGCGCGCTTCATCGGTGTAATCGCCTGGCCTGTCCAGCACATCGAAATCGCCCACCAGCAACAGCCGGCGTATAGTCGTACGCGCAAGCCCGGCCACCAGCGCTTCGCTCATCTGCCATTGCGCAGGCAGGTCACCGGGTGCCAAGGCTGACACCAAGGCAACTACCGCCGAGCCGCCTGCGGCACCCTGCTCCGCCTGGTCGGCACTCGCCAGCCCGCCTATCTTGAAATGCAGGCCAGGGCGTGGCGCATGGCGGTTGAGGTCATCGACCACGGCGGTCACTTCGTGCTGGCGTGACAGCAGTTCGGTAATCAGCGCACTGCCAAGGCTGGACTCGGCCCCGAACAGGACCAGCTTGAATACTGGGGTTTCGGCGTTTTTCACTGCATCACTTCCTTTGCAGGGGGTGATGGTTTGACCGCAATCAGGAGTTATCGTGCAAAGGATCAAGGGCTATCACGCCCACGTGTACTACGACGCATCGACCCTCGAGCAGGCGCGAGAACTGTGCGAGGAGGCGGCGCGGCTGTTCCCCGTGACCATGGGGCGCATGCACCAGCAACCCGTGGGGCCGCATCCGGACTGGAGTTGCCAGCTGGCGTTCGGGCCTGAAGTGGTGGGGGTGGTGTTGCCGTGGCTGGCGCTGTACCGCAAGGGGTTGGTGGTGTTTCTGCACCCGCTGACCGGGGATGAGCTGGCGGATCACCGGGATCATGCGATCTGGATGGGTGCTGTGCGGCCGCTGAAGCTGTCGATTTTTGGGGGATAGGCCTTTATAGCCTGTGCTGGCCTCTTCGCGGGCAAGCCCGCTCCCACAGGTCCTGCACAGCCTTCAAGAGCGGCGCGGTCACTGTGGGAGCGGGCTTGCCCGCGAAGCAGGCGACGCGGTTTAGCGGCGGGCGCCGCGCACGCCTTCAGCCAACGCCGAGCACAGGCTCAGCACATCATTGACGGCCTGATCGGCATCCTTGGCATGAGCGATCTTGTCGACCAGCGCCGACCCCACCACCACACCATCGGCGAGGCGGGCGATGTTCGCAGCCTGCTCCGGGGTACGAATGCCGAAACCAACGCTGATCGGCAGGTCGGTATGCCGACGCAGGCGGGCGATGGCTTCGGTCACGTGCTCGGTGGTTGCCGAGCCCGCGCCGGTCACACCGGCGACGGACACGTAATAGACGAACCCGGAGCTGCGCTCCAGCACACGCGGCAGGCGTGCGTCGTCGGTGGTCGGGGTGGTCAGGCGGATGAAGTCGATGCCCGAAGCCTGAGCCGGGGTGGCCAGCTCGGCATCATGCTCGGGCGGCAGGTCGACGATGATCAGGCCATCGACGCCGGCTTCCTTGGCTTCTGCCACGAACTTTTCCACGCCAAAGCGGTGGATCGGGTTGTAGTAACCCATCAGCACGATCGGCGTGGCCTGGTTGCCCACGCGGAATTCACGAACCATCTGCAGGGTCTTGGCCAAGTTCTGGCCGGCTTCCAGTGCACGCAGGGTCGCTAGCTGAATGGCCACGCCATCGGCCATCGGGTCGGTGAACGGCATGCCCAGCTCGATCACGTCGGCGCCGGCTTCCGGCAGGCCCTTGAGGATGCGCAGCGAAGCGTCATAGCCCGGGTCGCCCGCGGTAACGAAGGTGACCAGTGCCGAACGGCCTTCGGCCTTGAGTGCGGCGAAGCGTTGTTCAAGACGGCTCATGCCTGTTTCTCCTGGGCGGCCATGTGGTTCATCACGGTTTGCATGTCTTTGTCGCCGCGCCCGGACAGGCACACGACCATCAGGTGGTCCTTGGGCAGGTTCGGTGCGCGCTTGATCGCCTCGGCCAGGGCGTGGGAGCTTTCCAGGGCCGGGATGATGCCTTCCAGGCGGCAGGTGGCGTGGAACGCATCAAGGGCTTCGTCGTCGGTGATGCTGACGTACTCGACGCGCTTCACTTCATGCAGGTAAGCGTGCTCTGGGCCGATGCCCGGGTAGTCGAGGCCGGCGGAAATCGAGTGGGCGTCGGTGATCTGGCCGTCAGCGTCCTGCAGCAGGTAGGTGCGGTTACCGTGCAGCACGCCGGGTACGCCGCCGTTCAGGCTGGCGGCGTGTTTGTCGGTGTGCACGCCGTGGCCGCCGGCTTCGACGCCGATGATCTGCACGCTTGGCTCTTCAAGGAATTCGTGGAACAGGCCCATGGCGTTGGAGCCGCCACCGACGCAGGCCACCAGGCTGTCTGGCAGGCGCCCTTCCTTCTCTTGCAACTGGGCACGGGTTTCCTTGCCGATGATCGACTGGAAGTCGCGGACCATGGCCGGGTACGGGTGCGGGCCGGCGACGGTGCCGATCAGGTAGAAGGTGTCTTCGACGTTGGTGACCCAGTCGCGCAGGGCCTCGTTCATGGCGTCTTTCAGGGTGCCGGTACCGGCGGTGACCGGGACGATTTCGGCGCCCAGCAGCTTCATGCGGAACACGTTGGCTTGCTGGCGCTCGATGTCGGTGGCGCCCATGTAGATGACACAAGGCAGGCCGAAGCGGGCGGCGACGGTGGCGGTAGCCACGCCGTGCATGCCGGCACCGGTTTCGGCGATCAGGCGTTTTTTGCCCATGCGCTTGGCCAGCAGCACCTGGCCGATGCAGTTGTTCACCTTATGCGCGCCGGTGTGGTTGAGCTCTTCACGCTTGAAGAAGATTTTTGCCCCGCCACAGTGCTCGGTCAGGCGCTCGGCGAAGTACAGCGGGTTTGGGCGGCCGATGTAGTCGCGCTGGAAGTACGCCAGCTCTTCGAGAAACTTCGGGTCGGCCTTGGCGGCTTCGTATTCGCGGGCCAGGTCCAGTACCAGTGGCATCAGGGTTTCTGCCACGTAGCGGCCGCCGAACGAGCCGAACAGGCCGTTGGCGTCTGGGCCAGGGCGGTATTGAGTCTGGGTCATGGGGCGCTCCAAGGCGTAATGAATGAGTGATGGGCTTTACTCTAACCACGCAACGCCCGTCTGAAAACCGATAAGATTGCGCAAACCTGTCAGGAAAACTCACAAGACAATGGCCCAGGACCTTCCCCCGCTCAATGCCCTTAGGGCCTTCGAGGCGACTGCCCGGCTTAACAGCGTCAGCCAGGCGGCCGAAGCGCTGCATGTGACGCACGGCGCGGTCAGCCGGCAGATCAAAGTGCTTGAAGAGCACTTGGGCATTGCCCTGTTCGTCAAGGATGGGCGTGGCATCAAACTCACAGATGCCGGCATGCGCCTGCGCGATGCCAGTGGCGAGGCATTCGACAGGTTGCGGGGTGTGTGTGCCGAGTTGAGTCGGGATAACAGCGAGGCGCCGTTCGTCCTTGGCTGTTCCGGCAGCCTGCTGGCGCGGTGGTTCATCCCCAGGCTCGGGCGGCTCAAGGCCGACCTGCCGGAGCTGCGCCTGCACTTGTCTGCCGGGGAAGGCGACCTGGACCCCCGGCGCCCAGGCCTGGACGCCTTGCTGGTGTTTGCCGAGCCACCGTGGCCGGCGGACATGCAGGTGCACGTGTTGGCCGAAGAACGCATCGGGCCTGTGCTCAGCCCCCACTTCGCCGGCTTCGAGCGTTTGCGCGGCGCGGCGCCCCAGGCTTTGCTGGGTGAGTCGCTGCTGCACACCACCTCACGCCCGCAGGCGTGGCCTGCGTGGGCGGCGCAGCACGGGCTCGAGCCAGCCGCATTGCCGTTCGGCCAGGCCTTCGAACACCTGTACTACTTGCTGGAGGCCGCAGTGGCCGGGCTGGGGGTCGCGATCGCGCCGCAGCAGTTGGTGGCGGATGATCTGCGGGCTGGGAGGTTGGCGGCCCCTTGGGGCTTTTCACCCACGCACGCCGCGCTGGCGCTGTGGGTGCCACGGCGCGCCGCGGATGGGCGCGCCGAGCAACTGGCGCAATGGCTGCGCCAGGAGTTGCGGCTGCAGATCGCTTAGTTGCGCTTGTACAGCAGCCATGCCGCCAGCAGGCCCAAGGCACCCACGGCTACCCCGGCGGTGGTGATGGGGTGCTCCTGGGCGTAGTCACGGGTGGCGATGCCGGTTTGGCGAGTGCGGGTCTTCACTTCCTCGTAGGCGTCGCTCAGCAGGCTGCGCGAATGTTTGAGTGCGCTCTCGGCGTTGCTGCGGATTGCCTTCACCGACTTCTGGGATTCCTCCGAGGCATCGTGTTTGAGGTTTTCCAGCGATTTCAGAAGGCTTTCGATCTCGGCTTCCATGCTTTCCAGGGATGTTTTACGCAGCGAGTTGCGGTGCATGTTGACTCTCCTTCGGGGATGGGCTGTAAGGATTGCGACTGCACCGCGCGGCGAAAGTGCGATCGAACTTTCATCCCTGGCGACGGCTCGCAGGTAAACCAGGCCTGCGCTGCTAGGCTCAATTTCACCGTCATCCAAGGAGAGTGCACATGTCCGATCATCACACTTACAAGAAGATCGAACTGGTTGGGTCGTCGCCCACCAGCATCGAGGACGCGATCAACAATGCCCTGGCCGAAGCGGGCAAGAGCATCAAGCACCTGGAATGGTTCGAAGTGATCGACACCCGGGGTCATATCCATGACAACAAGGCGGCGCACTTCCAGGTCACGCTCAAGGTCGGGTTTCGGATTGCCAATAGCTGAAACAGTGCCGGGCTAGCTGGCGCCGGCAAGATGGGGTAATAGAGAGGGGGCGCCGTTGCCGGCGCCCTCTTTGATTTTCATCTGTACAAGGAAAGCGATCGATGAAGAAACTGATTCTGGCGGCGGGCCTGATGGCACTGGCGGGTGGTGCGCTGGCGGCGGGCAAGCCGTGTGAAGAGCTAAAGGCCGAGATTGCCGCCAAGCTGGATGCCAAGGATGTAAAAGGCTACAAGCTGGAGATCGTCAAGAAAGGCGAACCAGCGGGCAAGGTTATCGGCAGCTGTGAAGGTGGCACAAAGGAGATTGTCTACCGGCGCGGCTGAACGGCGCCCCATTCGCGGGCATGCCCGCCTCCACGGCGTGTGGGGCGGGTTACCCGCAACGCGCGGCTACGCAGTCTTCAAGGCCTGCGCCATCAATTCATAGGACCTGACCCGGTCCGCATGCTCATACAAGTCGCAAGTGAATATCAGCTCATCCGCGCCGGTCTGTTCCAGCAACACCTCGACGTTGGCCCGCACCTTCTGCGGGCTGCCAATCATCGCCAGGCCGAGGAAGCTCATCACCGCATCGCGCTCGTGGGGTAGCCACAGCCCATCCATGCTTGGCACGGGCGGACGTTGCATCAGGCTCTGCCCGCGAATCAGGGCAAGAATGCGCTGGTAAACCGACGTGGCCAGGTACTCGGCCTGCTCGTCGGTGTCGGCCACCACCATCGGAATACCGAGCATCACATAGGGCTTGTCCAGCGTGGTGGAGGGTTTGAAATGGTTGCGATAGACGCGAATCGCTTCGTGCATGTAGCGCGGCGCAAAATGCGAGGCGAACGCATAGGGCATACCGCGCATGCCGGCCAACTGCGCACTGAACAGGCTTGAGCCGAGCAGCCACATCGGCACCTCGGTGTCATGCCCTGGCACAGCGATCACTTTTTGATCATCGGTGCGCGGGCCGAGGTAGCGCGACAGCTCTTCGACGTCATCGGGGAAGTCATCCGCACTGCCGGAGCGCTCGCGGCGCAGGGCCCGGGCGGTCATCTGGTCGGAGCCAGGGGCGCGGCCCAGGCCCAGGTCGATGCGGCCTGGGTACAGGCTGGCCAAGGTGCCGAACTGTTCGGCGATCACCAGCGGCGCGTGGTTGGGCAGCATCACGCCACCGGAACCGACACGAATGGTCGAGGTACCGCCCGCCAGGTAGCCGAGCAACACCGAGGTCGCGGAACTGGCAATGCCATCCATGTTGTGGTGCTCGGCGACCCAGAAGCGGTTGTAGCCGAAGCGTTCCGCGTGCTGTGCAAGGTCCAGCGAGTTACGCAGCGACTGCGCCGGCCCGCCATCGGCGCGCACGGGCACGAGGTCGAGGGTGGAAATTTTCAGGTCACGCAGCTGCGTCATCGGAGCCTCCTTGAACGTGGTTGGCCAGAGGCCTTATGAACTCTGTATGGGCACATTCGGTGGATTCAATGCTTGAGGTCAGATTGATCTGAACTTGCCGTAGGTAGCTGACCTCTGAACCCTTAAGCATGTCACCCCCAAGATATGTAAACGTAGCGACCAGGAGGCATCATGAAAAAGACAGCATCGGCGATCTGGCAAGGCGGCCTGAAGGACGGCAAAGGCTTGCTTTCCACTGAAAGCGGCGCGCTCAAGCAGAACCCGTATGGCTTCAATACCCGTTTCGAAGGCTCGCCCGGCACCAACCCGGAAGAGCTGATCGGCGCTGCCCATGCCGGTTGCTTCTCGATGGCGCTGTCGATGATGCTGGGCGAAGCTGGGCTGACTGCGGACCGCATCGATACCATTGCCGAGGTAACGCTGGACAAGCAGGCCGACGGCTTTGCCATCACTGCCGTGCACCTGATCCTGAAGGCCAAGGTGCCGGGCGCGAGCGAGGCGCAGTTCCTTGAAATCGCCAACAAGGCCAAGGCCGGTTGCCCGGTGTCGAAGGTGCTCAACGCCACCATCAGCCTGGATGCCTCGCTGGTGGGCTAGGCGGCGCAACGAGGGCGGTTTGCTGTAGTCTAAACAGCAATGGCAGCACGACTGCCCTTTCAGGAGCCGTTCCATGATCCGCGTAGCAATCGCCGTGTTGGCCTCCCTGCTCGCCACCTCTACGCTGGCGGCAGTGAAACCGTGCGAAGAATTGAAAGCCGAGATCGAGGCCAAGATCCAGGCCCAGGGCGTACCGTCCTACACCCTGGAAATCGTGCCCAACAGCGAGGTCAAGGACCCGAACATGGTCGTGGGTAGCTGCGAAGGTGGCACCAAGAAGATCATCTACCAGAAGAACGACCGGTAGCGTCTGAATGCTGGGGCCGCCTTGCGGCCCTTCGCGACGCAAGGCCGCTCCTACAGGTACATGACTGACTGTGGGAGCGGCCTTGCGCCGCGAAAGGGGCGCAAAGCGGCCCCAACGTCACGGAATGCAAAACACGTTGCTGGGCTCGTTCACTAGCACCTTGCGGCTGGCGTCGTACAGCAGCACCTGCGGCTCCATCACGGGCGCCCGGGCCTCCAGGCGATAGCGTTCGCCGGCTTTGAAATTGTCATAGCGCACTGTCAGATAACAGGTACGGTCCCTCGGCTGGGACATGATGCCCCCGCCGTAAATCTCATAATCGAAACGCACCACCAGCTCGTGCTTGCCAGGCGTTACTTGGAAGTATCGGCCATCCTCCAGCCGCTTACCGTCGAGGCGGTCGGCCATGAGGACTCTGCCGGGGGTAATGGTAGAAAGCTCGACCCAGGCCTGCTTGGGGTCGACGGGCGGCAAGGGGCTGGCGCAAGCCCCCAGTGCACTGAGGGCGATCAGCATCATGGGCTGGCGCATGGCAAAACTCCCACTTGCGATTCACACGTTACAAGCATAGCGCCGTTTGCGAGGTTCAGGTGCGCTGACAGCCCGCTGGCAGGCCTTGGCCCACCAGTTTTTGCTGGTGGTCATAAAGTTTGATCCAGGGGCGGAAGCCAATGCTGCCCGCCTGCAGCTGGTAGCGCTGGCCGGCGCTGAAGTCCTTGAAGGTGAGGTTGAGCTGGCAATCGCGCCACAGCGGCTCGTTGACCGGGCCGATATTGCTCGGGGTGACCGGGAACTGGTAGCGCACAGTCAGTTCGTGGCTGCCGGGGGCGACTTCGAAATAGCGTGTGTCAGCCCAGTCGCGTTCGTCCACCTGCACGGCGTGCAGCGACGTCTCGTCCACGGGGGTGAGGTCGACCCAGGCCTGGTTCGGATCCGGGTCCGGCAGGGTGGAGCACGCAGACAACAGCATGAGTGTGCTGGCGGCAAACAATGGACGCATGGCGAAACTCCCCCCTGGCGAGATAGTCTTGGAGCGAATTGGCCATGAGCGAGTCAGACAGTCCCAGATGCTTCGACTTTTTCTTTTGCAGCGCTCAGGCCCTGGGCCACTCGACCGCCTTTTCACCCGTTTTGTTCCCGTGTTGGCGGCCGTTCTGCTGAACGGTTGCAGCAGCGTCGGCTATTACGGCCAGTTAGCAGAAGGCCAATGGCAGCTACTGCGCGCGCGTCAGCCGGTGGAAAAGGTGCTGGCAGACCCGGCCAGCAGCCCGCAGTTACGTGCGCGGCTGCAGCATGCCGAACAGGCCCGTGTATTCGCCAGCCAGCAGCTGAAACTGCCGGACAACCGCAGCTACCGGGTTTACGCCGACCTGGGGCGCCCCTACGTTGTATGGAATGTATTCGCCACGCCTGAACTGTCGTTGCAGCCGGTCACGCATTGCTTCCCGATTGCCGGCTGCGTGGCCTATCGCGGCTATTACCGCCAGGGGGCGGCGCGTGGCGCGGCGGCGTTGATGCGCCAGGCGGGTATGGATGTGTATGTGGGCGGCGTCGAGGCGTATTCGACCCTGGGCTGGTTCGACGACCCGTTGTTGTCGTCGATGGTTGGCTGGGGGGATGAGCGGTTGGCGTCGTTGATTTTCCATGAGCTGGCCCATCAGCGCTTTTATGTGCAGGACGACACGGCGTTCAACGAATCATTTGCCACCTTCGTCGAGCAGGAGGGATCGCGGCAATGGCGCGCAGCGCGTGGGCTTGCAGCGACCGTGGATGATCAGGCGCAGCAGCGTGACCAGTTCATTCGGCTGGTGCTGGCCAGCCGTGAACGGCTCCAGGTGATGTATGCCGGGCCGCTGGATGACGCGCACAAGCGTGTGGCGAAGCAGGCGGAGTTCGAGCGGTTGCGGCGCGAGTACCGAGCTGTGCGTGATAGCCAGTGGGCGGGCGACACGCGATATGACGCCTGGATGTATGGGCCGATGAGCAATGCCAAGCTGCTGCCGTTTGGGCTGTATGACCAATGGGTGCCGGCGTTTGCGGCGGTGTTTGGTGAGGTTGGTGGGGATTGGGGGCGGTTTTATGAGCGGGTCGAGCAGTTGGGACGATTGCCAATTGAAGAGCGGAAGGCAGCGTTGCAACGGTTGATGGTTAGCCGGTGAGATTTTGGGGCCGCTTTGCGGCCCATTCGCGGGGCAAGCCCGCTCCCACAGGAATATCGCTGAACTCAAGGTCAGCGCTATTCCTGTGGGAGCGGGCTTGCCCCGCGAATGGGCTGCAAAGCAGCCCCAATCATTATCAGGCGTTAATGAAGGCCCGATGCATCTCGGCCAACGTAGCGAAATGAAACGCCGGCGCTTGGGCCGTCAACTCTTCTTCGCTACCAAACCCATACCCCACCGCCACCGCCTGCAGCCCATTGCTGCGGGCCCCGATCAGGTCGTGCTTGCGATCGCCGATCATCAGCGTTTGCGCCGGGTCCAGCCCTTCCTCGTCGAGCAAGTGACGAATCAACTCGACCTTGTTGGTACGGGTGCCGTCCAGCTCACTGCCATAAATCACCTTGAAGTGATGGTCGAACGCAAAGTGTCGAGCAATCTCGCGGGCGAATTCCCAAGGCTTGGACGTGGCCACATACAGTGTGCGCCCTTGGCCATTGAGGGTCTCGAGCAGCTCCGGTACGCCCTCGAACACCTGGTTTTCGTACAGGCCAGTGACGCGGAAACGCTCGCGATAAAAATTGACCGCCTCCCACGCCTTGGCTTCGTCAAAGCCGTAGAACTGCATGAACGCCTGCAGCAAGGGCGGGCCGATGAAGTGTTCGAGGCGGGCCAGGTCGGGTTCATCGATGCCCAGTTTGGCCAAGGCGTACTGGATGGAGCGGGTGATGCCCAACCGTGGGTCGGTCAGGGTGCCATCAAGGTCGAAGAGGATGTTCTGCTGGTGCATGTAAGCGATTCCACTCAAGTCATTCTGGTTGGTCGTAGCCTTCGGCCAGGTGCTGGTCCTTGAGCTTGACGTAATTGCTGGCGCTGTACGGGAAGAACGCGCGTTCTTTGTCGGTCAGCGGCCGGGCCTGTTTTACCGGGCTGCCCACATACAGGAAGCCGCTCTCCAGGCGCTTGCCGGGCGGTACCAGGCTGCCGGCGCCGATGATCACTTCGTCCTCGACGATGGCGCCGTCCATGATGGTGCTGCCCATGCCGACCAGAATCCGGTTGCCCAGGGTACAGCCATGCAGCATCACCTTGTGACCGATGGTCACTTCATCGCCGATGATCAGCGGGAAGCCATCCGGGTTGAACGGGCCGGCATGGGTGATGTGCAGCACGCTGCCGTCCTGCACGCTGGTGCGTGCGCCGATGCGGATGCGGTGCATGTCGCCGCGTACTACAGTCAATGGCCAGACCGAGCTGTCTTCGCCAATCTCCACGTCACCCAACACCACCGCCGAGCGGTCGACGAAGGCCCGTGGTGCAACTTTCGGAGTGTTTTGCTGGAAGCTTCGAATGGCCATGATAGGGTCTCTCATCTGTGCCGATAGGCAGGCTGCCTGCTGCGGTCGGCGTCGATTGTAATTAAGATGGTCCAGTGTTTCTTCTGCCAAGGTATCCAAACCGTGAGTGCGACCAACCCGCTTCTGCAGCCCTACGATCTGCCGCCCTTCTCGGCGATCCGCGCCGAACACGTGCTGCCGGCGATCGAAGAGATCCTGGCCGACAACCGCAAAGCCATTGCCGATATCCTCGAAAAGCAGGGCAAGAACCCTACCTGGGCTGGCCTGGTGCTGGCCATGGACGAACTGAATGACCGCCTGGGCGCTGCCTGGAGCCCGGTCAGCCACCTCAATGCTGTGTGCAACAGCAAGGAATTGCGCGAGGCCTACGAGTCTTGCCTGCCAGCGCTGAGCGCCTATTCTACCGAACTGGGCCAGAACCGTGCGCTGTTCGAAGCCTACGAGGCGCTGGTCAACAGCCCGGAAGCGGCGAGCTTCGACGTGGCGCAGAAGACCATCCTTGAACATGCCCTGCGCGACTTCCGCCTGTCGGGCATCGACCTGCCGGCCGACAAGCAACAGCGCTATGCCGAAGTGCAGAGCAAGCTCAGCGAGCTGGGCAGCCGGTTCTCCAACCAGCTGCTCGATGCCACCCAAGCCTGGACCAAGCACGTCACCGACGAAGCCGTGCTGGACGGCCTGACCGATTCGGCCAAGGCGCAGATGGCGGCCGCAGCCCAGGCCAAAGAGCTGGACGGCTGGCTGATCACCCTGGAATTCCCCAGCTATTACGCGGTGATGACCTACGCCAGCGACCGCGCCCTGCGCGAAGAGCTGTATGCCGCCTACTGCACCCGCGCCTCGGACCAAGGCCCTAATGCTGGCCAGTTCGACAATGGCCCGGTGATGCAGGAAATCCTCGACCTGCGTCAGGAACTGGCCAAGCTGCTGGGCTACCCGAACTACGCCGAACTGAGCCTGGCCACCAAGATGGCCGAGTCCAGCGACCAGGTGCTGAGCTTCCTGCGTGACCTGGCCAAACGCTCCAAGCCGTTCGCTGCCCAGGACCTGGAGCAGCTCAAGGCTTACGCTGCCGAGCAGGGCTGCCCGCAGCTGTCCAGCTGGGATGCCGGTTACTTTGGCGAGAAGCTGCGCGAGCAACGCTACAGCGTGTCGCAGGAAACCCTGCGTGCCTACTTCCCGATCGACAAGGTGCTGTCGGGCCTGTTCAGCATCGTTCAGCGCCTGTACGGCATCGAAATCGCCGAGCTCAAAGGCTTCGACAGCTGGCACCCGGATGTACGCCTGTTCGAAATCAAGGAAAACGGCCAACACGTCGGTCGCTTCTTCTTCGACCTCTATGCCCGCGCCAACAAGCGCGGTGGCGCCTGGATGGACGGCGCCCGTGACCGTCGCCGCACTGTCGGCGGCGTGCTGCAGAGCCCGGTGGCCAACCTGGTGTGCAACTTCACCCCTGCCGCGCCCGGCAAGCCTGCGCTGTTGACCCACGATGAAGTCACCACCCTGTTCCACGAGTTCGGCCATGGCCTGCACCACCTGCTGACCCGTATCGAACATGCCGGTGTGTCTGGCATCAATGGCGTGGCCTGGGACGCGGTCGAGTTGCCGAGCCAGTTCATGGAGAACTGGTGCTGGGAGCCGGAAGGCCTGGCGCTGATCTCCGGCCATTACGAAACGGGCGCTGCCCTGCCCCAAGACCTGCTGGACAAGATGCTGGCGGCGAAGAACTTCCAGTCGGGCATGATGATGGTGCGCCAGCTGGAATTCTCGTTGTTCGACTTCGAGCTGCACGCCACCCACGGCGATGGCCGCAGCGTGCTGGAGGTGCTCGAAGGCGTGCGCGACGAGGTGACAGTGATGCGCCCACCGGCGTACAACCGCTTCCCCAACAGCTTCGCGCACATCTTCGCGGGCGGTTATGCCGCGGGCTACTACAGCTACAAGTGGGCCGAAGTGCTGTCGGCTGATGCGTTCTCGCGCTTTGAGGAAGAAGGCGTGCTGAATGCCGAGACCGGCCGTGCCTTCCGCGAGGCGATCTTGGCGCGGGGTGGTTCGCGTGAGCCGATGGTGCTGTTCGTCGACTTCCGTGGCCGTGAGCCTTCCATTGATGCATTGCTGCGCCACTGCGGGCTGAGCGAGGACGCGGCGGCATGAGTGAGGTAGTTGTGAACAAGACCAAGAAGCGCTTTATCGCCGGGGCGGTCTGCCCGGCGTGCAGCGAGCCCGACAAGCTGATGATGTGGAACGAAGATGGCGTGCCGCACCGCGAGTGCGTGGCCTGCGGCTTCACCGATACCCTGAATGAACAAGGGCTGTCGGTGCCTTCGGAGCTCGGCACGCGGGTCAACCACCTGGCGCCCAAGCCGGCGCCGGCGAAGGTGCAGACCGTGCAGTTCTTCCCCAATCCGAAGCTGAAGAAACCGGCCGAATAAGGCCGGCCTACCTGGCCGGGTGGTAGATAATCAAGCCTCTACCGCCCTGCCAGGTAGGCATGCTCGCCCGCTCCCCCACTGAGCAAGGCGATGCGTCATGGACAATCCTCTCCTGCAAGGCAGCAAGACCCCCGTCGATTATTCCGCGATCACTTTGCAGAACATGCAGGCGGCATTCGATCATGTGCTGCAGGCGCACGAACAAGGCATCGCCCGCATCATCGAACGGCAACAGGCGCTGCCCACTTGGGATGACCTGGTGTTGGCAGTCGATGAGCTGGATGCGCAATTGCTGGCGGTGCTCTATGCCGTCATGCCACTGATGGGTAAGGCGCCGAGCTGGGGCGAGGCGATTATGGGCTTCTACGCCCGAGCGGTCGCACGCTTCGATCAAAAATTAATCAACGCCCGCCTACAGGCACTCTACGCACGCCTGGCCAGTAGTGCCCATGGCATGAACTTGGTTGCGCAGCAGCGCGCCACCCTGAGTTGGCACCTGGACAAGTTCGCCAGCAGTGGCGTTGCGCTCGGCGAAGCCGACAAGGCGCGCCTGGTCGAGTTACAGACGCAGATCGGCAACCTGCACCAAGCGTTCTTAGGCAACCTCGACCGGCCAGGGCTGCTGGTCGATGATGAAGACGAACTGCGTGGCCTGCCACCCAGGCTGCGTGAGGAGCTGGCGGTGCGCGCTGAGGAAGCCGGCGAGCAAGGCTGGCTGGTCGCCTGCGAAAGCGCGTCCACCGAGGCCGTGCTGCGCCAGGCGGCCCATCGCCCCTTGCGTGAACGGCTCTACCGCGCGTTTCATACCCGTGGCGTTAGTACCGATCTGGCGCAGGATAACGGCACCCATCTGCAGCAACTGGCAGAATGCCTCGACGAAAAAGCCCGCCTGTTGGGTGCTGCCAACCACGTCGAACTGAGCCTGCGCAGCAAGAGCGCCGGGTCGCTCAGCGAGGTAGGCGATTTTCTCCAGGGCCTGGCAGCGGCAGTGAAGCCGGCAATGGCGCAGTGGCGCACGAAGCTTCAACAGCAGGCGACGGCGCAAAACCTGGGGCCTGTTCAGCCTTGGGACATCAGCTATCTACAGGCCACAGCGGGCGACGCCAGCGCCAATGAGGCCTTTCGTGATTACTTCCCGTTGAGTGCAGTGGTCACGGCCTTGACTGGCCTGGCCCGGCAACTGTTTGCGCTCGACCTGCGTCCCAGGCAGCTGGCTGCCTGGGACGACAGCGTGCAAAGCTTCGAGGTCTGGCAGGACCACGCCTACATAGGCCTGCTTTACCTGGACGCGGTGCAACACACTGGCAAACAGCCCGACGCCGTGTTCACCACCTATGTGCGTAACCGGCGCATTGATGCCGAGGGCATCTACCAGCCTGCGGTGGTGGTGGTGAACAGCGATATCCCCGCCGCACTGGCGGGCGCCGAGCCGTTGCTCGATCACCTGTCGCTGCGCAAGCTGTACCACGAGTTCGGCCATGCCCTGCACCACTTGCTGGTGCGCACCACCAACCACGTCATGTCCAATGTGACCGAGCTGGGCAATGACGGCGTGGAGCTGTTCGGCAAGCTGCTGGAGCGCTGGGTGTGGGATGCGCGTTACCTGGCGGGTATCGCGGCGCAGCGTGAAGATGGCAGTGCGCTGAGCGAGGCCCAGGCTGAGGCATACCTGAGCCAGTTCAAGCAAGAAGGCATCGAGGAAATCGGCCGCGACCTGAGCCTGGCGCTGTTCGACCTCGACCTGCACGGCGCGCCCCATGACGGCAGAACGCTTGAGCAGCGCCTGCAGCAAGCCCGCGGCCTTTGCGGCTACTGGCCTTTGGCGGATTTCGAACACCCCGCGCATGCCTTCGATCACTTGGTCACTGGCTACGATGCCGGCTTTTACGCCTACCTGTGGGCAGACGTGCATGCCTTCGACCTGTTCACGCGTTTCGAAGCACACGGCTTGCTCGACCGCGAAACGGGGCGCGCGCTGCAAGAGACACTGTTCGAACCCGGTGCCTCGCAGCCGCTGCGTGATGGCATCGAAGCCTTCCTCGGGCGCCTGCCCAGCCATGCCGCCTATGCACGTTGGTACGGCCTCACCTGACCAGAGGCGCTGGAATAAACCGCGTGCCACCTATACTGTATATAGATACAGTATAGGGGTGGATGATGATTCCTCCAGCACCGCAAAAAGGCCGTGGCACGGCGCATAACCCACACAATCGCTTTGCCCCGAACCATTCGGTTGCGGAGGATGACGGCTGGTACCAGGAAGTACCGCTGACCCAAGGCACCGAGGTGCGGGTCGAAACCGCCAAGACCGTCATCAGCCGCAACACCTCGCCCGACCTGCCCTTCGACCGGTCTATCAACCCCTATCGAGGTTGCGAGCATGGTTGTATCTACTGCTATGCCCGGCCCTCGCACGCGTATTGGGACCTGTCCCCAGGCCTGGATTTCGAGACCAAGCTGATCGCCAAAACCAATGCTGCCGACGTGCTCGAACAGCAGTTGAGCAAACCGGGCTATGTTTGCGCGCCGATCAACCTGGGTTCGAACACCGACCCTTACCAGCCCATCGAGCGTGACCACCTGCTGACCCGGCGCTTGCTTGAAGTGCTGCTGCGCTTCCGCCACCCGGTGACCATCGTCACCAAAGGGTCACTGGTGCTGCGTGACCTCGACCTGTTGTCCGAGATGGCCAGCCAGCGGCTGGTGCGGGTGATGATCAGCCTGACGACGCTGGACGACGACCTCAAGCGGGTGCTTGAGCCACGTGCGGCATCGCCCAAGGCGAGGTTGCGGGCGATCCGGGTGCTGCGCGAGGCGGGTGTGCCGGTGGGGGTCTTGTGTTCGCCGATGATACCGATGATCAACGACAGTGAACTGGAGCGCTTGCTGGAGGCCGCCAAGGAGGCTGGTGCGCAAAGCGCTGCCTACATGATGTTGCGCCTGCCTCTGGAAGTGGCGCCGCTGTTCGAGCAGTGGTTGCAGGACCATTACCCCCAGCGTGCGGCCCATGTGTTGAGCCTGATTCGCCAGAGCCGCGGCGGTGAACTGTATGACAGTCGCTTTGGTGCACGCATGCGTGGCGAGGGCATTTTCGCCGAGCTGCTGGCGCAGCGGTTCGCCAAAGCCATGCGCAAACTGGCATTCGAGGGGCGTGAAGCACAGGCGCTCGATTGCTCGAAATTCTGCCCGCCTGGTGGCCAGTTGGCATTGTTCTGAATGCCCGACAGTAACGCCGAAGTGGCACACTAGATATCAAAGTGGCATCTAATTGCCATTACTTAGTGGCACTTCAGCGGAGCCGGTGAAGTTGCGGTGCCTGCCGGGCCTATATTCATACTGGATTAACTTTCTCTGCCAGCGTTTACGTAAGAATACGTCGCGTGCAAGTGTGAACTCTGTCAAATTTTTCAAGCCATTTAATACTGGCAAAGATAGTGGCACTTAAATATCAAATTAATATAGATGTTCTGTTAAGCCCAGATTTTACGGTGCCTGCAGCCATTCCTGTCTGACTAGTCAATGGGACGTTAGTCCCAAGCGTGTAAGAGAAAGCTTACAAAGCTGTAAGAGATCGACTCTTTCGTTAGTAATTGTTGCCGGGTAACCTGCGCGCCCTTGTGAAGTGGCTCGCATAACACGAACAAATTCTGCAATTGCAGGCTAGTTCGCGGGCGGTGACATTCCGCTTCGCCATTAGTTCAAAGAACTGCACGAGAAAACATTTGGAGTGCCCTCCCCAAGACCTTGGGGCGGTATCTATTTTCATGGACGATCAAGTGTGGAAATCGCAGAAACTGCCAGCCTGAAAGAGCGCGCTAAAAAGAAACTGGAGCGCGATGCCGGCCCCCTCATCATCGATGCACTCAACGATCCGCAGACCGTTGAGCTGATGTGCAATGGCGACGGCAAACTCTGGCTGGAGCAGTTGGGCAAGCCGATGAGGCACATCGGCGACCTGCGCCCGGCCCAGGCCGAGTCCATCATCAAGACCGTGGCCGGCTTCCACGGCAAGGAAGTGACCCGCAGCAAGCCGTTGCTCGAGGGCGAGTGGCCGCTGGACGGTTCTCGCTTCGCCGGCCAACTGCCGCCCGTGGTGCGTGCGGCCACCTTTGCCATCCGCAAGAAGGCGGTGGCCATCTACACCCTGGACCAATATGTCGAATCGGGGATCATGACCCCGATCCAGTGCGACGCCATCAAGCGCGCCATCCGCGATCACCGCAACATCCTGGTCATCGGCGGTACCGGTACCGGCAAGACCACCCTGGTTAACGCCGTCATCAACGAAATGGTCGTGGAGTTCCCCAGCGAGCGGGTCTTCATCATCGAAGACACCGGCGAGATCCAGTGCGCGGCCAAGAACTTCGTGCAGTACCACACCACCGTCGATGTGAGCATGACCCACTTGCTCAAGACCTCCCTGCGCATGCGCCCGGATCGCATCCTGGTGGGCGAGGTGCGCGGTGAAGAAGCGCTCGACCTGATCGATGCCTGGAACACTGGCCACCCCGGCGGCGCGGCGACGTTGCACGCCAACAGCGCCAGCGAGGGGCTGACCCGCCTCAAATCCCTGGTTTCCCGCAATAAATCGGCCCCGGCCGAAATCGAACCGCTAATTGGCGAAGCGGTTCACGTCGTCATCTCCATCGCCAGAACCCCAGAAGGCCGCCGCATTCAGGAAATCCTCGAGGTTTCCGGGTACGACAACGGCCGCTACATCATGCGCAATCTTTAAGGAAAACACTGCACATGCACGCCAACACTTCGCTGTTCCGTTTCAATGCCCAAACGTTTGGCTACCTTGCCTTCAGCCTCCTGCTGCTGGCGGTGATGGTTGCGCCGGACAATGCCTTTGCTGCTTCCAGCACGGGTGGCAAGTTGCCGTACGAAAGCTGGCTCACCTCCCTGCGCACGTCGGTTACCGGCCCTGTTGCCTTCGCGTTGTCGATCATCGGCATCGTTGTGGCGGGTGGCGTGCTGATCTTTGGTGGCGACCTGAACGGTTTCTTCCGCACCTTGATCTTCCTGGTGTTGGTCATGGCGCTGATCGTTGGTGCAAACAACATCATGACTGGCTTCTTCGGCACTAGCGCCGAGTTGGCGCAACTGCTGCCGCAGCAGAGCGCGACATTGAGTCAGGTCTGAGCCATGGCCCTGCGCACGATTCCCATCCGTCGGGCTGGCAACCGGGACAACCTGTTCATGGGCGGGGATCGCGAGCTGGTGATGTTCTCCGGGTTGCTCGCCTTCGCGCTGATATTCAGCGCCCAGGAGCTACGGGCAACCGTAGTGGGCCTGGTGCTTTGGTTCGGTTCGCTGTTCGTATTCCGCGTAATGGCAAAGTCCGATCCAAAGATGCGCCACGTCTACCTGCGTCACCGGCGCTACAAGGCCTATTACCCGGCGCGTAGCACACCGTTCAGAGACAATCCTCCAAGTCAGGGAAGTCAATACAAATGATCGAAGGTATTGCGTATGCCATCGCAGCCCTCGGTGCTCTGCTGGTATTCATATTGATCCAGCGGCTGCTGCAGGTGGATGCGGAACTCAAGCTGAAAAAGCACCGCTCGACTGAGGCAGGGCTGGCTGATTTGTTGAATCATGCGGCGATGGTCGATGATGGCGTGATCGTGGGTAAGAACGGCGCGTTCATGGCCGCCTGGCTCTACCGTGGGGACGACAACGCCAGTAGCACTGAAGCGCAGCGAGAGTTGGTCTCACTGAGGATCAACCAAGCCCTGGCAGGCCTGGGCAATGGCTGGATGATTCACGTTGATGCGGTGCGCCGCCCTGCGTCGAACTACTCGGCCAAAGGCGTATCTCATTTCGCCGACAGCCTCACCGAGGCCATGGACGAAGAGCGCCGCGCGTACTTCGAATCGCTGGGGACCATGTACGAAGGGTACTTCGTGCTCTCCCTCACCTTCTTCCCGCCGATGCTGGCTCAGCAGAAGTTCGTCGAGCTAATGTTCGACGACGACACTGCGCCGCCGGATGCCAAAGTTCGTACCCGTAACCTGGTTGAGCAATTCAAGCGCGACTGCGTCAGCGTCGAGGGCAGCTTGTCCTCCGTGCTCAAAATGACGCGCCTCAAGGGTAACCAGCAAATCACCGAGGAAGGTGCGCGGATAACCCATGATGATTTGCTCAGCTGGGTGCAGTTCTGCGTCACCGGCGTAAGCCAGCCTGTGTTGCTGCCTAGCAACCCGATGTACCTGGATGCCGTCATCGGTGGCAAGGAACTGTGGGGTGGCGTGGTCCCGAAGATCGGTCGCAACTTCGTCCAGGTGGTCGCCATCGAAGGTTTCCCGCTGGAGTCGGCGCCAGGCATCCTCGCCGCGCTGGCCGAGCTGCCGTGCGAGTACCGTTGGTCCAGCCGTTTCATCTTCATGGACACCCATGAAGCGGTGCAGCACCTGGAAAAGTACCGCAAGAAGTGGAAGCAGAAAGTCCGCGGCTTCTTTGACCAGGTGTTCAACACCAACAACAGCAACATCGACCAGGATGCGCTGTCGATGGTGCAGGACGCCGCCGATGCGATCGCCGAGGTGAACAGCGGCCTGGTCGCACAGGGTTACTACACCAGCGTGGTGGTCCTGATGGGTGAAGACCGCGCAAGCCTTGAAGAGTCTGCGCGCAGTGTCGAAAAGGCCATCGAGCGACTGGGCTTTGCCGCACGTATCGAGACCATCAACACCCTCGATGCCTACTTGGGTAGCCTGCCCGGCCACGGCGTAGAGAACGTGCGTCGCCCGTTGATCAACACCTTGAACCTGGCCGATCTGCTGCCCACCAGCAGCATCTGGACCGGCAGCGCCGAGGCGCCCTGCCCGCTCTACCCACCGCTGTCGCCAGCGCTGATGCACTGCGTGACCAGTGGCGCGACGCCATTCCGCCTCAACCTGCACGTGCGTGACCTGGGCCATACCTTCATGTTTGGGCCAACCGGTGCGGGCAAGTCGACGCACCTGGCGCTGATCGCAGCCCAGTTGCGTCGTTACAAGGGCATGTCGATTTTCGCGTTCGACAAGGGCATGTCGATGTACCCGCTGGCGGCTGGTATTCGCGCCGAGAGCAATGGCCGCTCCGGGCGCCACTTTACGGTGGCGGCTGACGACGAGCGCCTTGCCTTCTGCCCGTTGCAGTTCCTCGAGACCAAAGGCGATCGCGCCTGGGCGATGGAGTGGCTGGACACTGTGCTGGCGCTCAATGGCCTGGAAACCACTGCGGCACAGCGCAACGAGATTGGCCATGCGGTGATGACCATGTACCGCGACGGCTCTCGCACGTTGTCCGAGTTCTGCATCATCGTGCAGGACGAATCGGTCCGCGAAACCCTGCGCCAGTACACCGTTGACGGCACCATGGGCCACCTGCTCGATGCCGAGGAAGACGGCCTGTCGCTGTCCGATTTCACCGTGTTCGAGATCGAAGAGCTGATGAACCTGGGTGACAAGTACGCCCTGCCGGTGCTGCTGTACCTGTTCCGCCGCATCGAGTGCGCGCTCAAAGGCCAGCCAGCGGTGATCATTCTCGACGAAGCGTGGCTGATGCTCGGCCACCCAGCCTTCCGCGAGAAGATCCGCGAATGGCTGAAAGTGCTGCGTAAGGCCAACTGCCTGGTGCTGATGGCCACGCAGAGCCTGTCCGACGCGGCCAATTCGGGGATTCTCGACGTCATCGTCGAGTCCACCGCCACCAAGATCTTCCTGCCCAACGTCTATGCCCGCGACGAGGACACCGCTGCCCTTTATCGCCGCATGGGCTTGAACGCCCGGCAGATCGAGATCCTCGCCACGGCTGTGCCCAAGCGCCAGTACTACTACGTGTCGGAAAACGGCCGACGCCTTTACGACCTTGCCCTTGGGCCCCTGGCGTTGGCCTTCGTCGGTGCTTCCGACAAAGAGTCCGTGGCAGCCATCAAGCGCCTGGAAGCCAAGTTTGGCAATGCCTGGGTGGCTGAGTGGCTGGCTTCAAGGGGCCTGAGACTGAATGATTATGGAGTCGCTGCATGAGCCTTGCTGACAGCATCAAGGGACTGGTTTTCAAACGTCCCGCCAATGCCACCGAAAAGACGGAGGCACCTCAGGGCGCCGTCCTCGACAACCCGTACCTCACGGCTCGCCGTACCTGGAACGACCATGTCGGCAGCCTGGTGACCTCGCGCCAGTCCTGGCAGGTAGTCGGCATCCTCTCGATGATGGTCGCGCTCGCCGGAGTCGGCGGCATCATCCACATCGGCAGCCAGTCGAAGTTCGTTCCCTATGTGGTGGAAGTCGACAAGCTTGGCCAGCCCATGGCGGTATCGCCCGCACAGGCGGCAGCGCCGGTGGACCTACGGGTGATGAAGTCGCAGGTCGCGTCTTTTATTGCTGATGCGCGCACGGTAACGCCAGACGTCGCGTTGCTGCGTAAGTCCATCTTCCGTTTGTATGCCTTGCTCGGGCCGAACGACCCCGCGACCCAGAAGATGAACGAGTGGCTCAACGGCAGCAAGGAATCGAGCCCGTTCGTACGCGCCGCCGAAGAAACCGTCAGTGTCGATATCCGTTCGGTCATGCAGCAGACCCCGGAGACCTGGCAGGTGGATTGGGAAGAAGTCACCCGTGACCGCCAGGGCATGCTCAAGGGCAAGGCCACCTGGCGCGCCCTGGTCACCACCTACACCGCCGAACCCACTACCCAGACCAGCGAGGAGCAAGTACGGATGAACCCGATCGGGACCTACGTGCGTGACTTCTCCTGGTCCAAGCAACTTTGAAGGATCGACCATGAACCGTTACCTTTGCGCCATGCTTGCGGCGCTCTTGCCCGCGCTTGCGCAGGCTGCGCCGGGCACCAATGCCGCCGATCTGTATTTCTCCGATGCCAACCCGACCCTGACTCCTCAGGAAAAGGCTGCGCTGGCGATTTCCCAGCGTTGGCAGAAAGCCAGTGCCACTGGCATCAAACCGGTGGACGGTGGCGACGGCACCGCCCGCTTCATTTTCGGCGCTCAGCAACCGAGCATCGTCTGCGCCGTGCTGCAGGTCTGCGACATCGCCTTGCAGGCGGGTGAACAGGTCAACTCGATCAACCTCGGCGACACCGCGCGCTGGACGGTCGAGCCTGCGATTACCGGCGTGGGTGAGAGCGAAGTTCAGCACCTGATCATCAAGCCGATGGATGTCGGCCTGGAAACCTCGTTGGTGGTCACCACCAACCGTCGCACCTACCATTTCAAGCTGCGTTCGCACCGTACCGAGTACATGCCGCAAGTCGCCTTCACCTACCCGGAAGAAGCGCTGGCGAAATGGAACCTGATCAAGAACCGCGAAACCACCGAGCGCCGCAAGGCGACCATCCCGGAGACCGGCGAATACCTGGGCAACTTGAACTTCGACTACAGCGTCAGTGGTGAAACCTCCTGGAAACCGGTGCGTGTTTACAACGACGGCAGCAAGACGATCATCCAGATGCCACGCACCATGGCTCAGACCGAAGCACCGGCCTTGGTAGTAGTGCGCAAGGAAGGCGGCTGGTTCACGGATGATGAGACCGTGATGGTCAACTACCGCGTTCAGGGCGACCGCTACATCGTCGACACCGTTTTCGACAAGGCCATCCTGATTGCCGGCGTCGGCAAGTCGCAAGACCGCGTCACCATTCAGAGGGGTAAATAACGATGCGAGCATGGATCGCACCTTTTGCCTGCCTTTGGCTTGCGGCGTGTGCCAATGGCCCCTATGGCAACTTTGCCGAACGCGCCACGCCAGCGATCAACCAACAGTTGGCCAGTGCCACCGCTCGCCAGTTGGCGGTGGTGCACCCGCCGGCCAGTACGCGGCTGCGGGTCAACCAGAAAACCTCCGACAGCTACGGCGCATCCTTGGTGACTGCATTGCGTGCATCGGGCTTCTCGGTGCAGGAATTCAACCCCGAAGCTCAACCGGCGCCAGCGCCGACTGGCACGGCAGTGCCGCTTGCGGTCAATTACGTCCTCGACATGCCCAAGGATAGCGAGCTGTTGCGCGTCACCTTGTTGGTCGGGCGTGAGTCCTTGAGCCGCGTCTATGCGGTGCAAAGCGGCCGCGTGCTGCCTGCCGGAGCCTGGGTGCGCAAGGAGTGACGAACGATGAGTAGCAGCAACGATGTCATGTCTCCCGATGCATCGCCCGGCAAGCTGAACCGCAAGAGCGGTGTGCGCCGGGTCAACAACTGGCCGATGTACCTCATTGGCGGCGCCGCCATGGTGTTCCTGCTGATCATGTTACTCGTGGCCGCGGACCGAGCGGACCAGCAGGATCAGCCGGAGGATACAAAAACCGAGAAGGCCGGCAACAGCAGCGTGTTTGCCCAGCAGATCAACGGCATGGACCAGGATGGCATCATCCCCAGCAAAGCGGAGCCGCCGGTTTTGCCCACATTGGATGATACGCCAGTGCCGCAACCGTCCGGCTTGCAAGTGGTGCGCCCCAGCAACCTCGATGCGCCGCCACTCCCGCCGCGTGAGCTGCCACCGAACGTCGACGCTGAAGAGGTGGAGCGCATTCGTCGGATGAAGGCGCAGCAGTTCCAGGAAGCCGTTCGCGCACACAGTACCGTACGGGTCGATGCGCCGCGTAGCGCTGGCTCGAGCGCAGGTGCCGCAGGCGACCCGGTCAGCCAGCAGGATGCCCTGGCCCGCATCGCCGCTGCCCGACAGCGTCTGCAGGAGGAATCACGCAATGACCCGACCGCTGCGTACAAAGCGCGCATGGCCGAACTGCGTGCCATTGGCTCAGGCGGGGGGGGCGTGGCGCACGCAGAGCAGGGTGATTCACCGTTTCTGTTGACAGCATCTGCTAACGGCGGGAAGGACTATAACCAGTTCGACAGCGCTGGCGACAGCGACCGTTGGCGTATGGAGGCGGCCGTTCAGGCACCGCGTAGCCCTTATGAACTGCGCGCCGGCTATGTAATCCCTGCCACGATGATTTCGGGCATCAATTCCGACTTGCCTGGGCAGATCATCGCTCAAATATCGCAGGCTGTGTACGACACCTCTACAGGTAAGCATGTGCTGCTGCCTCAGGGCTCGCGCCTGGTCGGCTCCTACTCCAGCAGCGTGGACTACGGCCAGTCGCGGGTGCTGGTGGCATGGCAGCGCATCATCTTCCCTGACGGCAAAGCGATGGATATCGGTTCGATGCCTGGCAGCGACAGCGCCGGTTATTCGGGCTTCAACGATAAGGTCAACAACCACTATGTAAGAGTCTTTGGCTCGGCGTTGTTGATGTCTGGCATCGTGGCCGGTGTCAGCCTCAGCCAAGACCGCGGCAACAGCAATGAAAGCGACCGTGAGTCGGCCAGCAGTGCCATGAGCGAGGCGCTTGGCCAGCAGTTGGGGCAGGTGACCGCGCAGATGATCACCAAAAACCTGAACATCGCGCCGACCCTCGAAATCCGTCCGGGCTATCGCTTCAACGTGATGGTGACCAAGGACCTGACGTTCTCGAAGCCCTACCAGTCCTTCGATTACTAAGCACATGCCAAGGAGAGCAGTATGACGCACATGCCTTTGTTGAAACCCGCCATTGCGCTATTGGCCGGCATTGGCTTCACCCTGCAGGCTCACGCCGGTATTCCTGTGGTTGATGGAGTACACGCTGCGATCAGCCAGCTGGGCGTAGCCGAGAACATTGCCCAGACCGCCAAGCAGCTTCAGGAATACAAAACGCAGATCGATCAGTACACGACCCAGCTGGAACAGTACGAGAACATGATCAAGAACACGACGGCACCCGCCGCCTACATCTGGGATCAGGCGAACTCGACGATAAACAAGTTGATGCAAGCTCAGGACATGCTCAACTACTACACAGCTCAAGCGGGAAGCCTGGATTCCTACCTGAGTAAGTTCCAGGACGTTAATTACTATCGCAGCTCTTCCTGCTTCCAGTTGGGCGGGTGTTCAGAGAGCGAAAAAGCGGCCATCGAGCGCGTTGAAGACACGCATTCTGAGGCGCAAAAAGAGGCCAACGCTGCGATGTTCAAGGGCATTGCCCAGCAACAGGAAAACCTTAAGTCTGACGCACGACGGCTTGAACAGCTTCAGGGCGCAGCCAGCACTGCAGATGGCCAGGTCAAGGCGATTCAGTATGCGAGCCAGATTGCCAGCCAACAGGCGAATCAGCTGCTGCAGATTCGTGGCCTGATGCTCGCCCAGCAAAATGCAATGGCTGCGAAAGCGGCCGCAGAGCAGGACCAGCAAGCGCGAGACACCGCAGCGGAGCGCAACATGACCAGCGGTAGTTTCAAGAAAACCAGCCCACAAACTTGGTAAGGAATAAACACTATGAAGATGATCGTACAGTCTGTAGCCACGCTGATGGCCGTATTTGCGCTGAGCGCCTGCGGCAATAACGCCGACTACGAGGTCAATGACAAGAACTGCGCCCCCGACCATGTCCGTACGCTGCCTGAGGATGCCAAACGCGACACCTTGGTAGAAGGGTGCATGACGCGGTGATACGTCACGTGTTCGCGATCCGGTTCCGCTGGCTAGTGCTGCTGGGTGCAGCACTGCTGGCGGGATGCCTGGAAAAAGAGGAGCAGCTGATAGAAGCGAGCTCGGAAACGTGCACGCCGCAGTACTGGAAGACACTTGCGGCTGGCAAGACCCGGGACTCGTTGGTGGAGCGTTGCATGACCCGTGGTGGTTACAAGCATCGTGTGCCCCAGACCTTCTGATCGGATTGAATGGAAGCTATGAAACTCAAGAATGGATCTATGTCCGTGGCCTCCCTGGTGTTGGGGGCTGCGTTACTGCTTCTGGCTGTACACGCCAATGCGGCGGACTCGGCCCCTGACATTGGCTTCTTCGATACCATTCTTCAGCGCTTCAGCGATGCGGCCAAAGGATGGCGAACCATTATCCTGCAGGCCGCAACGCGCTTATTCTGGACACTGGCTGTCATCAGCATGGTCTGGACGTTTGGCCTGATGGCATTGCGTAAAGCTGACATCGGTGAGTTCTTCGCCGAGATGCTGCGCTTCATCATGTTTGTCGGTTTTTACTTTTGGCTCCTCACCAACGGCCCTAATTTTGCCGACTCGTTGGTCAAGTCGCTCTCCAAGCTGGGCTCACAGGCAGGCGGGCTACCGGTCTATAACGACAAGTTCGGCCTGAGCCCATCGGAAATCGTCCAGCTGGGCTTCGATATCTTCGGCAAGATCGTCGACAACATGTCGATGTGGCCCAGCAAGATTGCCTTCAGTATCGCGGGCGTAGTCATGGGCTTGGCGATTTTGATGGTCTTGGTCGTGATCGCCATCAATATGTTGCTATTGACGGTCTCGGCCTGGGTACTGGCCTACGCAGGCATATTTTTCCTGGGGTTCGGCGGTGCCCGTTGGACATCGGATATGGCGATCAACTATTTCAAGACTGTGCTGGGCATGGCTGTCCAGATTCTTGCGATGTTGCTGCTGCTGTCCGTTGGCAAGACGTTCCTTGACCAGTACTACGCAGCGCTGTCGGCTGACATCAATGGCACCAACCTCAAAGCGATGGCGGCATTGCTTGTGTGTTGCGTCGTCCTGATGGCGCTCGTCGCCAAGATCCCGCCCGTCTTGGCAGGCATCATCAACGGGTCGAGCGTAGGCGGCGGCGGTATTGGCAACACGATGGGCATTGCAACACTGGCGGGTGCTGCTGCAATGGCTGCTTCGGCAGGTGCATCGATAATGAGCGGTGGCGCATCGGCGATTGCATCCGGCATGGCCAACGCTGCTGGCGGTGCACAATCCATGTATTCAGCCTTCAAGAGCGCCCAGTCGAATGTGGCGTCGGGCTCTGACATTGTTTCACGCATGTCCGGGATGTTTGGTGGCGGTGGAAGCAGTGGCAGCAGCAACGGAGGCAGCGGTAGCAGTGCAAGCCCATTGAGCTCCGCAATGGGCCTTGCCAGCGCTGCGTCCGGGGGTATGGACGGTGGCGTAGCAAGCTCGGCGATGGCAGCGATGTCCTCTGCTGGCGGCCAATCTTCTGGCGGTGGAGCAGAGCAATCGTCGGAATCTGAGAGCGGGTCCGGCGGTGAGTCCGGAGGAGGTTCCTCTGGCTCAATGGACCCGTCTGGCAGCAGTGGAGCGGAAAGTGGGGGCGGGCAATCGTCGGGTGGCGGTGAAGCCAGCGCGCGCGTCGCTGATTCCGGCTCCGGTAGCCAATCCGGTGAACAAAGTGGTGCCAAAACGACCACGGGTTCAGGTGGGGGCTCAGCCTCTGCCAGCAAGCTAGGCAATGCGGGCCGTATTGCCTTGGACATGGGCGCGAACCTGGCTGCTGGCGTCGGGCGCATGGCCCAGGCGCGTATCGATCAGACAGCAGCCGGGCGGCTCGCTGCTGAGATTTCGAACCCAGGCTCCAGCCGCGCAAGCTCGAACCTGAATACGAGCTCGACCAGCCGTAATTTCGATCCAGCTTCCGAAGTGGCGGATTTCCGCGACAGCAAACAGGAAAGAAGTTGAACAAGGAGTGCATATGACTACCGCAAAAGTTCTCCCAGCCGTCGTGCTGGCCGTCAGTTTCGCCGTCGCCCTACCCGCCCAGGCCAAAGACCCCTGCGCCACTGTCCTGTGCATGTGGGGCAAGCTCAAGGGGGCGGGTGTGGTCGATAACTGCAGTGGCCCGGTCAATGACTACTTCAGCATCGTCAAAAAGAAGAAGGGCAAGATCAAACTGAGCCAGACCTCGGACGCTCGCCAGTCCTTCCTCGACAGCTGCCCGAAGGCAGACCGGGGCGCGACCAAGTCGATCAACAACAAGTTCGGCAAGGTCATCTGAGGCGCGCCACAATGCCATTCGTCGCTGACGTTCCGCCCCCGGCCCTGAGCGAACCCATCGCCTGCTCGATCATGGCGGCGGTCAAATACGAGCTGCCGGTGAACATCGTCCTGGCCGTGTCCGGCCAGGAAGGTGGCAAGCCTGGCCAGTGGGTGCGCAACCACAATGGCACCTACGACGTCGGCCCCATGCAGTTCAATACCGCCTACCTGCGCGAACTCTCGCGCTACGGCATCACCCCTGAGGATGTCGAGCAAGGCGGCTGCTACTCCTATGAACTGGCCGCTTGGCGCATCCGTGGTCACGTGCGCAATGACCGCGGCGACTTGTGGACGCGGGTGGCGAATTACCACTCGCGCACCCCCGCCATCAATGCGCGCTACCGCCAACAGATCATGCGCCGCGCTGTCTATTGGGCCGATTGGTTGGATGCCCGCTTTGCCACCCAGCAGGTGGCGCAGAGCGCGGTATTCTCCGGCGCACCGGCCGAGGCGTCCGTGGCAGTGGTCGAAGCAGTGCCGGCGGTGAAGGCGGCTGTCGTGCAGCAGCCGGTTATGCCGCAACCCGTGGGCACGTCAGCCTATGTGCCCCGGGGGCTGGTGATGGGGAGCAAATGATGGATTCGCTGGTCACAGTAGCCGCCTCTCGAAACGATACAGGGACCCGCCGCGAGGCGGATGCAAGGAGAGAAAGATTGAACCTACCCACTCTCGGTATGGGCACCCCCGTTACCGACAAGGCATCGCGCCGCCCCAGCCGCCTCTGGCCGCGGCTGCGCCTTGGCGCGCTCGTACCCCTCGTGCTGGGAGCCTGCATGCTCCTGCCTGCCACCTCTTCTGAAGTTCAAGCCAAGGAGTTTTCCATGCAAGGCAATCAAGGCCAGTACCAGCCCTACACCCCAGGCATGAAACTCCCCGAAGGCGTGTTCCCGCCGATGAAGGGTTATACCCATGAGGACTTGATTGGCGCTGCTGCCCTACCCGCAGAAGCGGTGCTGAAGGCTGAGGGAATAGACCCCACCCTGATCAGGGAATCGCTCTTCGCGCTGGCCAAACACCTCAATGAGGCACTGGAGGCGCAGAACGTCGAGTATCAGATTTCGACCTGGTACCAGAAGCCTTACGACAATCCCACGGACCGCACCAAGAGTGTTGCCGCCATGGGCGAGAGCTTTGGTGCTTTGGCGATCCGTGCTGCTGGGCAGTCGCTGCGAGGGTCCCCACTCTTGAACAAGGGCGAAGCATTCTTCGAACGCTACACCCGAAGCGCCGGTGATGGTGTCCACGATCTGATCGTGACCTTGAACAAGCCGAGCGCCTGAAAGCGACGTCTCGCCAACTAGGGACATGAGCAGGATGATGCCTTGGTGAACCCATCATCAGTAGCTTTGAATCGAAACAAGGAACCGTCGCATGGCGGGTGCAAGGAGAGATTGATTGAAACGACCAAACCACGCAGTCATGAGGGCTTATTGATGCGACTTCGCCTAAGCGCGCTCGTCCCTCTCGTGCTGGGAGCCTGTGTGCTCCTGCCTGCCACCTCTTCTGCAGTTCAAACCAAGGAGCTTTCCATGCAAGACAATCAAGGCCAGTACCAACCTTACACCCCTGGCATGAAACTGCCTGAGGGTGTGTTTCCTCCCATGCCGGGCTATACCCACGAGGACTTGATCGAGGCGGCGTGCAAGCGGGTCGAGGGCGTACTGAAAGCCAATGATGTCGATCCTACGCTGGCCAAAGAAACGCTCTTTGCCCTGGCCGACCATCTGAACCGTGCGTTCCAGTCGCAAAACGTCGAATACCAGATTGCAACTTGGTTCAAGAAACCCTACGACGACCCTGCTGCCCGCGCCCAAAGTGTTTCTGCCATGGGCGAAACCTTTGGCTCGCTGGCCATTCGGGCTGCAGGTGACTCGCTGAAGGGCTCTCCATTGCTGCACAAGAGTGACGCATTTCTGGGCAGCTTCATTGATGGCGCCGGTGATGGTGTGCACGATTTGATCGTGTCGCTGAACAAGCAGGGTTCCTGATACGAATTGGTTTGGAGAGGTGATCCCGCCCAAGGGGGGGATTATCCATAGGGATATGGCATGAGCGATGCTAAGCGCTTTACGGTGTACTTCGATGGCACCGGTAACAACAAAGACCTGGATGTACCTGAAGGCAAGCAGACCAACGTCGCTCGCCTATATGAACTGGATACGGCCCAGGGCACCAACCTGGCCCGTAACTCTGGGCAGCCTCCCCAGCAGTACGATGCCAATGAGCGCTCCGGGCAATCGGAAAAAATCTACTTCGATGGCGTTGGCAGCCAAGCCAATACCACGGGGCGTTCCTTGCTCGAGGGCGGTACCGGGCTGGGTGGCCAGGAGCGTATCGATCAGGCCTACGACGCTATCGTAGCCTTTCATAACAAGTACCCGGACGAAAAAGTCGACGTCAACATTGTCGGTTTCAGCCGTGGCGCGGCGCAGTCCCGTGCATTGGCCAACGAGTTCATCGAGCGCGGTGTGCCAAAACTGGATGGTCAGGGGCAACCCACTGGCGATTTCCTGATCCCCCCCGGCCAGGCCCATGTGAATAAGCTGGGCATCTTTGACACCGTCGCCTCGTATGGCAACGCGAAGTCCGATACCCATTTGGGCAAGAACCTGGAAATCGGCAAGAACGTCGACTCGACCACTCACCTGGTCGCGATGAACGAATACCGCGATACGTTCCGCCTGACCAGTGCGTTGCGCAATGACGACAACTCGCGTATCGAAGAGCTGAAATTCGCTGGCGCGCACTCGCAAGTCGGCGGCGGCTACCAAGACGACGTGCTGGCAGCAGGGCCGCTGGCAGTGATGTACGACCGCCTGCAGTCCGCTGGCATCGAGATGAAGCCGATGCAGCAGGAAGACGTGCAGCGCATCGAGCAGTACAACGACGTGGTCAAGAGCCCCGAAAAGGTCCAGGAAGCCCTGATCGATTCGCGCCTGAAGGAAGGTAACAAAGCGTTCAGTCGTGGCGAGGACGGTTCGTACCAGGCTGTTAACAACACGCCCTTCGCGATGGAACGCGGCACGTTCAACCCCTTTGATCGCCAGGCACGCCCCTTCGATCACGAGACCAATGGTCGGGGTGTCATCTTCGAGAATGATGACAGCCTTAGCCGCAGTGCGCTGGTGCGCGGATTTGAGGGTGTGGGCGGCAAGATTGCGGATATCGGGCGTCAGGCGCTATCGGCGTCGGCGCAGTTCTTGGGCTTGGAGGAGCGCACGCACGCGAAGTCCGAGACCCTGGATAGCTTGAAGCAGGCACGTGCACAATTGAATGCCGCTTCGCAGGAGCAGGTTGCGACGCTATCCGGCGAGCTCAAGGCTTCGCGGCCCAGCACGGACTACATCGAGGGCCTGAAGCTGCAAGCCGTACCGGTTCCACAAGGGATAACGCCGGGCCCGCAGGTCGACCCCCAAGCCCAGCAACGCAGTGACTCATTCAAGTCGATGGAAGACAAAGCCCGCGGCCTGAACCCGTCGGCCAGCATCGGTGAAGCCTCGGAAAGTGGGCGCAAGGCCGTCAGCGGGATGGTCGTCGACATGGACGAGCACCACATCCTGCAGAAGGTCGGCCAGACCGACCAGTTCGTCATTCATGACCGCCGTGACGTCGACCCGAGCCGCAACTTCCAGGTAGGCAAGAGCACGGCGATCGTCCACGAGAAAGGCATCGGCGACCTGGCCCGTGATGTGGCGCCGAAGCTAGAGCTCGATACCGGGCTTTCTCAGGCGATGCGTCGGTGATTTCGATGCCGCGCCTGCAACTCGCCGACGGTACGGTAGAAGCGCTGAAGTGGCTGGCGCTGTTGCTGATGACCGGCGACCACGTGAACAAGTACCTGTTCAACGAGACCTTGCCTTACTTGTTCGAGGCAGGGCGCTTGGCGATGCCGCTGTTCGTGGTCGTGCTGGCGTACAACCTGGCGCGGCCGGGAACAGTGGAAAACGGTGCTTACCGGCGCACTGCGCTGCGCCTGTTTCTGTTTGGGGTGTTGGCGACGCCGCCGTTCATTGCCCTTGGAGGGCTGCTGTACGGCGGCTACCCGCTGAACATCCTCTTCACGTTGCTGGTGATTACCCTGGCGACCGAGGCCTGCGACCGTGCCGCCCAAGGGCGGCCGCTGTTCTGGGGGCTGGCGTTACTGGTGGTGGTCGTGGGCGGTGCCTGGGTCGAATTCTGGTGGCCGGCCGTGCTGCTGGGGCTGGGTGTGGGGTGGTACGTGCGGCGCCCGAACCTGCTGGCTGCTGTGGGGGCCGTGCTTGCACTTGCGGCGTTAACGCCGATCAACGGCAATGCCTGGGCGCTGGCCGCGTTGCCGGTGCTGCTGGCCGCCCGCTGGGTCAGGCCTGACCTGCCGCGCTGGCGCTGGCTGTTCTACGCCTATTACCCGCTGCACCTGCTGGCGCTGTGGCTGATTCGCATCCCAATGGCCAAGGCCGGATACCTCTTCCTGATATGAAGCAGATGCCCATGAACGAGCCTAAACCGCCCAAGCCGCCGCTCGACGATGCCGGGCAGGCATTGGAGGCGCAGGCTCAGGCGCTGGCCGCCGAGCAGACCGCGCTGCTGGACGCCAGCCCGGTGCAAGCACGCTACAACCAGGCCCTTGGCGAATGCGTCGAGCAAAAGGCCGAGCAGGCCGGGGCCCTGGAGCAGCGCCTGGAGGCCATGCTGGACCGCCAACAGGCGCAATTGCAGCAGAACCAGGCCTCGCGCCCGGGCTGGCTGGCCCTGCCCTCCACCCGCGCCGCCTGGGAGCAGGGCAACCAGCGTTGCCAGGCGCGGCTGCAGCAGTTGCAAGGCCGCCTGGAGCGGGTGCAGGAGCTGCACCACGGCATGGGCCTGTACACCCCACGCATCGAGGAGTTGGCGGTGCGCCAACTGCGCGCCGAGCAGCCAGAGCTGGTCGAGCAATGGAGCTTGCAGCGTCAGGCCGAGCGCACGCTTTCTGAGGCGCAGCGGCGTACCCAGGCCCAGGACATCGGGCGTTCGCGCACAACCTCGCCATGAACCAGCACCTTCCCTATCCCATCCTTTCGTTCACGGAGCGAACCCATGAAACATAACAACGCTGTGGGCCCGCAGATCCGCGGCGGCCAGCGCAGTGGCGGCAACACGGGGCAGGCCATCCTGGCCATTTTCTGCCTGCTGGCCGGCCTGGCTACTGCCACCCAGTACTTCGCCTACCTGTTCAATAACCATGCGGCGTTGGGGGCCAACCTGAATGGCGTCTACGCCCCATGGATGATTCTGGTGTGGGCCGCCAACTGGTCCGATCAGTACCAGGACACCCTGCTGCGCGCCGGGTCCCTGGGGGTTCTGGTCAGCGGCGTCGGCATGATGGCGATGGTCGTGATCCGCATGATCAGCAGCAACAGCTCCAAGGCCAATCAGTTCCTTCATGGCTCTGCGCGTTGGGGCGAGCGCAAGGATATCGAGAGCGCCGGCCTGTTGGCTGATGATGGCGTGTACGTAGGCGCCTGGCTGGACAAGCGCAACAAGCTGCATTACCTGCGGCACAACGGCCCGGAGCATATCCTCACCTTCGCCCCGACGCGCAGCGGTAAGGGCGTTGGCCTGGTGATTCCGACGTTGCTTTCGTGGAAGCACAGCGCGGTGATCACCGACCTCAAGGGCGAACTCTGGGCGCTCACCGCTGGCTGGCGCCAGCAGCATGCGGGCAACCGGGTATTGCGTTTCGAGCCGGCCACCGCCAATGGCTGCGTGGGCTGGAACCCGCTGGAAGAAATCCGCCTGGGCACCGAGTTCGAAGTGGGCGATGTGCAGAACCTGGCCACGCTGATCGTCGACCCGGACGGCAAGGGCCTCAACGACCACTGGCAGAAGACCTCGCAGGCGATGCTGGTGGGTTGCATCCTGCACCTGTGCTACCGCTCGCAGGACGAGGGTGGTGTCGCCAGCCTGCCGGCGCTGGACGCCATGCTCGCCGACCCGTCGCGGCCAATCAGCGAGCTGTGGGCGGAAATGACCCATTACGGCCACCTCGATGGCGAAAACCACCCGCTGGTGGGGTCGGCTGCACGCGACATGCTCGACCGGCCTGCCGAAGAGGCCGGCTCGGTGCTGTCGACCGCCAAATCGTACCTGTCGCTGTTCCGTGACCCGATCGTGGCGCGCAACGTGAGCCGCTCGGAGTTCAAGATCCGCGACCTGATGAACCACGACGACCCGGTCAGCCTGTTCATCATCACCCAGCCCAACGACAAGGCGCGCTTGCGCCCCTTGGTGCGCATCCTGGTGAACATGATCGTGCGCTTGCTGGCCGACAAGATGGACTTCGAGGACGGCCGGCCCAAGGCGCACTACAAGCACCGGCTGCTGATGATGCTCGACGAGTTCCCGAGCCTGGGCAAGCTGGACATCATGCAGGAGTCGCTGGCTTTCGTGGCCGGTTATGGCATCAAGTGCTACCTGATCATCCAAGATTTGTCGCAGTTGCAGGAGTTCTACGGGCAGAACGAGAGCATCACCTCCAACTGCCACATCCAGAACGCCTACCCGCCAAACCGGGTGGAAACGGCGGAGCACCTGTCCAAGCTCACCGGGCAGACCACCATCGTCAAAGAGCAGGTGACCACCAGCGGGCGACGTTCCAGCGCATTGCTGGGCCAGGTGTCGCGCACCCTTCAGGAAGTGCAGCGACCGCTGCTGACCACCGACGAGGCCCTGCGCATGCCAGGCCCGCGCAAGGATGGCCATGGCAATATCCAGGAAGCCGGCGACATGGTGGTGTATTGCGCAGGCTACCCGGCGTTTTATGGCAAGCAACCGCTGTACTTCCAGGACCCGGTCTTCCTGGCCCGCGCCAAGGTGCCGGCACCGCGTGAAAGCGACCGCACCATCGAGTTGCCGGCATGAAGCGGCCGTTGAGCGTGGCCGCTGTCGTGGCCATTCTGGTGTTTTGCGCAGTGCCGCTGGTGCTGTGGGGTGGTGCGCGGCTCAACGTCACCAGCAGTTTTCCGCCGGGCATTTACTGGGTGGTCGACAAGGCACCGGAAAAAGGCGACCTGGTGATGTTTTGCCCGCCGCAGGAGGCTGTGTTTCAGCTAGCGCACGCGCGCGGCTACCTGGCTGGGGGAACCTGCCCTGGGGGATACATGCACCTGCTCAAGCGGCTGGTCGCGGTATCGGGTGACGACGTGCAGATCACTGCCGAGGGGGTCAGCGTCAACGGGCAGTTGCAGGTGCGTAGCCAGCCGTTGCAGCAAGACCCCAGTGGCCGCCCCATGCCGCAGCCACCGTTGGCGCACTTCCGCTTGGGCAGCGACGAGGTGCTGATGCTCTCCGATTACAGCCGCTTGTCGTTCGATGGCCGTTATTTCGGGGCCGTGCCGCAAGCGCAATTGGACGAGGTGGTCGAGCCTTGGCTGGTTTGGCGAAAAACGCCGTTGTAACCCAGCCGCTCGATCGAGCCGTTGTAGGAGCAGCCTTGCGCTGCGAAGAGGCCGGTAGCCGCACCAAACATCCATTGCAGGCTACTGGCCTCTTCGCAGCACAAGGCTGCGCCTACAGGTAACCCTAGTACCACTAATCCAAGTGAATAATTACAGTAATGGTACTAGGCAATTGATGTTTTTTTGCTATTATTCAAATCCCGCCTTACCTATCTGGAACGCCTGTTCTAGAGCCTCCGAATTAAGTTTCAGTTAAGTTTTCCCCGCTAGCGTAGGCAATCAGTCAACGAAGACTGTGATCTGTGGCCTGTGCGCGTCATCTAAATCCCTGCATAGCCTGAATCTTTCACCGGTAAAATGGACTTACCTTCACACCGTCAAGAGGATGAATCATGCCCGTCAAGGACCCATCCAAGGTCGTTCCGGATGTACCCGCCGAGAGCGCCGATGCCGCCCTGAAGCACATCGTCGACGGCTTTCTGCGCTTTCACCATGACGTCTTCCCCGAGCAGCAACAGCTGTTCAAGAAGCTCGCCACCGCGCAAACGCCACGCGCCATGTTCATCACCTGTGCCGACTCGCGCATCGTCCCCGAGCTGATTACCCAAAGCTCGCCAGGCGACCTGTTCGTGACCCGTAACGTCGGCAACGTGGTGCCCCCGTATGGTCAGATGAACGGCGGCGTCTCCAGCGCCATCGAATACGCGGTACTGGCACTGGGTGTACACCACATCATCGTCTGCGGCCACTCGGACTGCGGCGCGATGCGTGCAGTACTCAACCCGCAATCGCTGACCAAGATGCCGACGGTTTCCGCCTGGCTGCGCCACGCCGAAGTGGCACGCACCGTGGTTGAGAACAACTGCTCCTGCGGCAGCGAGCACGAGACCATGCAGGTGCTGACCAAAGAAAACGTCATCGCCCAGCTGCATCACCTGCGCACTCACCCCTCGGTCGCCTCGCGCCTGGCGGCGGGTGAGTTGTATATCCATGGTTGGGTCTACGACATCGAGACCAGCAAGATCGAAGCCTATGACGCTGCCAGCGACAGCTTCCTGCCCCTGGCTGCGGGCGAGCCGATCCCCTGCGCTACCCCGAGAGGCCGCTACTAAGCGACCCTTCCACCGCTAGAACCTTGATAGCCGGCTGCACCCTGTAGGGGTGTGGCGCGGCCTTCGGCTGCCTTGAATTCCCTGATTGCCTTGCCGGCATGCTCGCTGGCGGCCCGCGCCTGCGCGTTTTTCAGGGGCCAACGTGCTCACGGCCAGAGGAATGGCCGTGCAACAGACAAATGGAGAAACACGGTGAACATGACACAGTTGAAAGCGGCCTTGCCGCGAGAGTTGTTGGCGTCGGTGGTGGTATTTCTGGTCGCCCTGCCCTTGTGCATGGGCATCGCCATCGCCTCGGGGATGCCGCCTGCCAAGGGCCTGATCACCGGCATTATCGGTGGCGTCGTGGTGGGCTTCCTGGCGGGTTCGCCGCTGCAGGTCAGTGGCCCTGCCGCCGGCTTGGCGGTGCTGGTGTTCGAGTTGGTGCGCCAGCACGGCGTGGCCATGCTCGGGCCGATCCTGCTGCTGGCCGGGCTGTTGCAATTGCTGGCGGGGCGCTTGCGCCTGGGCTGCTGGTTCCGCGTCACGGCACCGGCCGTGGTGTACGGCATGCTGGCGGGTATTGGTGTGCTGATCGTGCTGTCGCAGGTGCATGTGATGTTCGACACGGCGCCGCAGCCTTCGGGCATGCAGAACCTGCTGGCGTTTCCGGCAACCCTGGCCGCAGCCCTGCCGTTGGAAAGCGCAGGGGCCGGCTGGCAAGCCGGTGCACTTGGGCTGGGTACCATCGCCATCATGTGGGGCTGGGAGCGCTTGCGGCCGCAACAGCTGCGGTTCGTGCCCGGTGCCTTGCTGGGCGTAGCAGCGATGACCGCCATCAGCCTGTGGCTGGCGCTGCCGGTGAACCGGGTGCAGGTGCCGGCAGACCTTTCCGAGGCCATCGACTGGATCCGCCTGGATGACCTGATGAACCTGGCCGACCCGACCCTGCTGGTGGCGGCATTCGCCCTGGCGTTCATTGCCAGTGCCGAAACCCTGTTGTCGGCTGCCGCGGTGGACCGTATGCACAGCGGCCAGCGCTCGGACTTCGACCGCGAACTGTCCGCCCAGGGCATCGGCAACATGCTGTGCGGTGTGCTCGGCGCCCTGCCAATGACCGGGGTGATCGTGCGCAGCTCGGCGAATGTCCAGGCCGGCGCGCAGACCCGAGCCTCGGCGATTTTCCATGGCTTGTGGCTGTTGGCGTTTGTCGTGGTGTTGAGCAGTGTGCTGCAGCAGATCCCGGTGGCGAGCTTGGCGGGTGTGCTGGTGTTTACCGGCATCAAGCTGGTGGACTTCAAGGCGTTTCGTGGGTTGGGCCGGTATGGCCGCATGCCGATGTTCACCTATGCGGCGACGGCCTTGGCCATCATCTTCACCGACCTGCTGACCGGTGTACTGCTGGGCTTTGCCTTGACCTTGCTCAAGCTGGCCTTCAAGGCGGCGCGGTTGAAAATCAACCTGGTGAGCCTGGGCAAGCCTGGGCACATGGAACTGCGCCTGAGTGGCGCTGCGACCTTCCTCAAGGTGCCGGCGTTGACCCAGGTGCTGGACACGGTGCCGGCGGGGACCACCTTGCATGTGCCGTTGGGCAACCTCAGCTATATCGACCACTCATGCCTGGAACTGCTTGAGGACTGGGGCCGGAGCAATGCAGCCAATGGGTCGCGCTTGTTGATCGAGCAGCGGCGCTTGAAGCGGCGCATCGAGGGGCGGCTGCGGACGACGGCTGGGGTTGGGGCTTAGTATTTAGCTGTTGTGTTGACTGATCTGGCCTCTTCGCGGGCAAGCCCGCTCCTACAGGGTGAATTGCATACCCTTTGTGGGAGCGGGCTTGCCCCGCGAAGAGGCCGGGACAGGGGTATCAGGCAGGTTGGCCCAGCTCCACACCCAGCTGACGCGACAGGCACGGCCAACGCTTCCAGGCGTTGCCGGTTTCCGGGCTGCTCAGTTTCTCGCGATAAGCCTCCACCGATTCCACCGCAAAGCTCTCGTCATTGAGCATCTCGTCGACCGAATGATGTACCACTTCATCGAGCTGGTTGGCGAAGGTCTCGCCGATCAGCTGATGGGCAATCAGGTTGGCCATCGTGGTGTCGAACGGAATCAACGGCTGCTTAAAGTGGCGGATGTACAGGTCGTTGACCTCCTCCACCAGGCGATGCGCCAGGTAGGCCTCGTCCAGCAGGCAATCCAGCCCGACATGCCCTTGCATTACCGTGGGCGGCTGCTGGAAATAAGCTTCGGCAATTTTCAGTACCGGTTTGATCTGCGACTCGATCCCCGCTTCACGGGCTACCTCGTGGGCAGCCTCCAGCAGCTCTGGAACCTGGTCGATGTAGGCGCTGACGAAACGCGCCAAACTACCCTGGGCGTCCTGCTCAGGTAGCTGGATCGAGGGGTGCAAATGCGGCAGTTGTAGCTCTAGACGTTCTTTCAGTTGGCCGGTTTCAAGTTCGTGTTGATGGGCTTGGCTAATCTGCTCGCGTACAGCAGCGATGTTCATGACAACTCCAGGGACATTACGTGTCAAACGGAAGACACTAAATTAGCTCGGTATACAGAATACCTAAGACGTATTTGTTATAAACCGCGCAAACGTGTGCTTGCTCTGGCATATCGGTATGCCACTATTGCGCCATATCCTATCAAGCGCGCGGTTTTCAGGGCATTGGGCAATTTCGTGAAGTTCATTTCACAGGCTGCATTGCGTGCCATTGGTCGCTGTCTATACTCCCGTTGAACGTGATTCGTTGATGAGGCCCGTCTGCTTTTGCAGGGGCTCGGTCGTCGAAGCCAGGCAGTCTTGACCGCCGTTCCCTCTTGCCGCAGGCCACGCCTTCGGGACTACAAGAATTAGAAGGGGAACCCGCAATGATGCGACATCCACATGTCTGGATGGGCCTCCTGTTGTGGACGGTTTTCGGACAGGCCAACGCCGCCTGGACCGTCAACATGCACCCGGGGGCGACGGAAGTCTCCAACGCCGTCTTCGACCTGCACATGACCATCTTCTGGATCTGCGTGATCATCGGCATCGTGGTGTTCGGCGCGATGTTCTGGTCGATGGTCGTCCACCGCCGTTCCACAGGCCAACAGGCAGCGCATTTTCACGAGCACACCTGGGTCGAAATCATGTGGACCGTGGTGCCGTTTCTGATCCTGGTGGCCATGGCCATCCCCGCGACCAAGACCCTGATCGACATCTACGACGCCAGTGAGTCGGACATCGACATCCAGGTCACCGGCTACCAGTGGAAGTGGCACTACAAGTACCTGGGCCAGGACGTGGAGTTCTTCAGCAACCTGGCCACCCCCGCCGATCAGATTCACAACAAGGCCCCCAAGGACGAGCACTACCTGCTCGAAGTCGACCAGCCGCTGGTGCTGCCGGTGGGTGCGAAAGTGCGCTTTCTGGTAACTGCGGCCGACGTGATCCATTCCTGGTGGGTGCCGGCGTTCGCGGTCAAGCGTGATGCCATCCCAGGCTTCGTCAACGAGGCCTGGACGCGCATCGAGAAGCCCGGCATCTACCGCGGCCAGTGCACCGAGCTGTGCGGCAAGGACCACGGCTTCATGCCGGTGGTGGTCGAGGTCAAGTCCAAGGCCGATTACGACACCTGGCTGGGCGAACGCAAGGCCGAGGCGGCCAAGCTCAAGGAGCTGACCAGCAAAGAGTGGACCCTCGAAGAGCTGGTCGAGCGCGGCGACAAGGTCTACCACACCACCTGCGTGGCCTGTCACCAGGCCGAAGGCCAGGGCCTGCCGCCGATGTTCCCGGCCCTCAAGGGCTCGAAGATTGCCACCGGGCCGAAGGAAGGCCACCTGAGCATCGTCTTCCACGGCAAGCCCGGCACGGCCATGGCCGCGTTCGGCAAGCAGCTCTCGGAAGTCGACATTGCCGCCGTGGTCACTTACGAGCGCAACGCCTGGGGCAACAACAAGGGCGACATGGTCACGCCGAAGGATGTGCTGGCGCTCAAGCAGGCAGAAGCGCAATGAACCGGGTTACTCGCGGCAATCAATGGATTGCAGGAGACAGGACATGAGTGCAGTAATCGACGACCACGCCCACGGCCATGAGCATGCCCACGGCCCGGCCAAGGGCCTGATGCGCTGGGTGCTGACCACCAACCACAAGGACATCGGCACGATGTACCTGTGGTTCGCCTTCATGATGTTCCTGCTCGGTGGCTCGTTCGCCATGGTGATCCGCGCCGAGCTGTTCCAGCCGGGGCTGCAGATCGTTGAGCCAGCGTTCTTCAACCAGATGACCACCATGCACGGGCTGATCATGGTGTTCGGTGCGGTGATGCCAGCCTTCGTCGGCCTGGCCAACTGGATGATCCCGCTGATGATTGGCGCGCCGGACATGGCCCTGCCGCGGATGAACAACTTCAGCTTCTGGCTGTTGCCTGCGGCCTTCCTGCTGCTGGTCTCGACCTTGTTCAGCCCCGGCGGCGGGCCTAACTTCGGCTGGACCTTCTACGCGCCACTGTCGACCACCTATGCCCCGGCCAGCGTGACCTTCTTCATCTTTGCCATCCACCTGATGGGCATCAGCTCGATCATGGGCGCGATCAACGTCATTGCCACCATCCTCAACCTGCGCGCCCCCGGCATGACCTTGATGAAAATGCCGCTGTTCGTCTGGACCTGGCTGATCACCGCGTTCCTGCTGATTGCCGTGATGCCGGTGCTGGCTGGTGTGGTGACCATGATGCTGATGGACATCCACTTCGGCACCAGCTTCTTCAGCGCCGCGGGTGGCGGTGACCCGGTGCTGTTCCAGCACGTGTTCTGGTTCTTCGGCCACCCCGAGGTGTACATCATGATCCTGCCGGCGTTCGGCGCGGTCAGCTCGATCATCCCGGCGTTCTCGCGCAAGCCGCTGTTCGGCTACACCTCGATGGTCTATGCCACGGGGGCGATCGCCTTCCTGTCGTTCATCGTCTGGGCACACCACATGTTCGTGGTCGGCATCCCGGTGGTGGGCGAGCTGTTCTTCATGTACGCCACCATGCTCATTGCCGTGCCGACCGGGGTGAAGGTGTTCAACTGGGTCAGCACCATGTGGGAAGGGTCGCTGACCTTCGAGACGCCGATGCTGTTCGCCATCGCCTTCGTCATCCTGTTCACCATCGGCGGGTTCTCCGGGTTGATGCTGGCCATCGCGCCTGCCGACTTCCAGTACCACGACACGTACTTCGTGGTCGCGCACTTCCACTACGTGCTGGTGCCTGGGGCGATCTTCGGCATCTTCGCCTCGGCCTACTACTGGCTGCCGAAATGGACCGGCCACATGTATGACGAAACCCTCGGCAAGCTGCACTTCTGGCTGTCGTTCGTCGGCATGAACATGGCCTTCTTCCCCATGCACTTCGTGGGCTTGGCGGGCATGCCGCGGCGTATTCCGGACTACAACCTGCAGTTCGCCGACTTCAACATGGTCTCCTCGATCGGCGCGTTCATGTTCGGTGCCACGCAGATCTTCTTCCTGTTCATCGTCATCAAGTGCATCCGCGGCGGCGCCCCGGCGCCGGCCAAACCCTGGGACGGTGCCGAAGGCCTGGAGTGGTCGATCCCCTCGCCTGCGCCTTACCACACCTTCCAGACGCCACCGGACGTGAAATAGCCATGAACGGCCTGTCGCTCAAACGCCTGGTCATGCGCCTGCTGATGCTGACGGTGGTGATGTTCGCCTTCGGTTTCGCCCTGGTGCCGATCTACGACGTGATGTGCAAGGCCTTTGGCATCAATGGCAAGACCGGCGGCCAGTACGAAGGCAGCCAGGTCAGCGACCCGTCGCGCTCGGTACGGGTGCAGTTCATGTCGACCAACGCCAGCGACATGGTCTGGGATTTCTACTCCACGGCCGACCAGATCGACGTGAACCCAGGTGCGGTCAACCAGATGATCTTCGTCGCGCGCAACCCGACCGACCGGCCGATGAGCGCCCAGGCGATACCCAGCATCACCCCGGCCGAGGCCGCGGCGTACTTCCACAAGACCGAGTGCTTCTGCTTTACCCAGCAGGTGCTGCAGCCCGGCGAACGCATCGAGATGCCGGTGCGCTTCATCGTCGACCGCGATCTGCCGGCCAGCGTGAAGCACCTGACACTGGCTTACACCTTGTTCGACATCACCGCTCGCCACCCGCCGGTCGCGCATGTTGCGGCCCAGGACGTCCAGGGCGCCCGTTAAGGGAAGGAGAACAGCAATGGCAAGTCATGAGCACTACTACGTTCCGGCGCAGAGCAAGTGGCCGATCATCGCGACGGTCGGCATGTTCATCACGGTGTTCGGCCTTGGCACCTGGTTCAACGACATGAAAGCCGGGCACCCCGACTCCCATGGGCCGTTGATTTTCTTCGTCGGCGCGCTGTGCCTGGCCTACATGCTGTTCGGCTGGTTCGGGGCGGTGGTGAAAGAAAGCCGTGGCGGGCTGTACAGCCCGCAGCTGGACCGTTCGTTCCGCTGGGGCATGAGCTGGTTCATCTTTTCCGAGGTGATGTTCTTCCTGGCCTTTTTTGGCGCGCTGTTCTACGTCCGCGTACTGGCCGGGCCGTGGCTGGGCGGTGAAGGGGCCAAAGGCGTTGCGCACATGCTGTGGCCCAGCTTCGAGTTTGCCTGGCCGCTGCTGCACACGCCTGACCCGAAACTGTTCCCGCCGCCCAAGGAAGTCATCGACCCTTGGCACTTGCCGTTGATCAACACCATTTTGCTGGTGAGCTCCAGTGTGACCATCACCATTGCCCACCATGCCTTGCGGCGTGACCACCGGGGTGCGCTGAAACTGTGGATGGCGCTGACCATCGCGCTGGGCATCAGCTTCATCACGCTGCAGGCCTACGAGTACCACGAGGCCTATACCAAGCTGGGGCTGACGCTGGGCTCGGGGATCTACGGCGCGACCTTCTTCATGCTCACCGGCTTCCACGGCGCCCACGTGACGCTAGGCACGATCATCTTGATCGTGATGTTCGTGCGCATCCTGCGCGGGCACTTCAACCCCGACAAACACTTCGGCTTCGAGGCGGCCAGCTGGTACTGGCACTTCGTCGATGTGGTGTGGGTGGGGCTGTTCATCTTTGTGTATGTGCTTTGACACATCTGCAGGCCAGTCAAGGCGATACAGGTTCAGAAGGGGGCGTGTGACACCAGCTGGCCACTGATGAAGCCGTAGGCCACCAGGCCGATGGTCAGGGCCGCCAGGGTCACGCGCACGGTCAGTGCCTTCAGCAAGCGGGTCGAGTTTTCGTCGTCCTTGACCAGGAACACCAGGCCACTGAACAGGCTGGCAACCGTGGCCAACAGCATCAGGACAATCGCGGCCTTGAGCATGGCGCTTCTCCGGGGGGATGCGGTGATGTGGATAAGTATAGCGAGGCGCCTGTGAGGCCGTTTCGCCCAGGTTGGGTCCCGACCCTGGTGGTGCTTGCGCTGCTACCGGGGTTGATCGCGCTTGGCTGCTGGCAATTGGGCCGCGCCGACGAAAAGCGCGCGCTGCTGGCGACCTATGCCGAGCGCAGCCTCGACACGCCGCTCTCCACTGCCCAGTTGCAGCAACGCGACGATGCCGCCTACCGCCGTGTGCACCTGTACGGCCGTTTCGATGGTGAACACAGCCTGCTGCTGGATAACCGAATGCGCGACGGCGAGGCCGGCGTCGAGCTGTTGCAGCCCTTCCATGACCAGGCCAGTGGGCTGTGGTTGCTGGTCAACCGCGGCTGGTTGCCGTGGCCGGACCGCCGCGTGCCGGTGCACTTCGCCACCCCGGCGCAGCCGCTGGCGCTGGACGCGTCGGTGTATGTAGCGCCTGGCAGCACCTTCCAGCTGCACCCGGACCCCGCCGGCGGCCAATGGCCGCACCTGTTGACGGCCATCGATGCCGCCCAGCTGTGGCAGCAATTGGGCCGTGAAGGCTATGCCCACGAGCTGCGCCTGGAGCCCGGGCCGGCCAGCTATCGGCTGGGTTGGCCGGTCGTCGCACTGGGGCCGGAAAAGCACCTGGGCTATGCGGTGCAGTGGTTTGCCCTGGCCACCGCGCTGGTGCTGCTTTACCTCTACTTTGGCTGGCACAACAACAAAAAGGAGAACAACCATGGCCGCCGCCACCCGTCCACTGGACGTGCCTGAACGCAGCAAGCCCAGAACCCGCGGGCGTTTGCAGCTGATTCTGATTCTGCTGGTAGTGCTCGGCCCGATGATCCTGGCCACCAGCATGTACAAGCTCAAGTTCTGGGTGCCCGAAGGCCGCAGCTACCACGGCGCGATGATCGGCAACGGCGAGAGCCGCAGCGATATCGGCATCGATGGCCAGGACGCGCGCTGGCAAGTGTTGGTCAGCACGCCCGAGGCCTGCGCCGAAGATTGCCAGCGCCTGGTGTACCTGGCCCGGCAGATACAAGTTGGCCTGGGCCGTGATGCCGGCCGTGCCAGCCATGCGCTGGCTGCCGCGCAGCCGTTGAGCGCTGACTACCAGGCGCTGCTTGGCCGTGAGTACCCGCAGTTGCAACGCTACCCGCTGGATGCCCAGCGCTACCTGAACAAGGTCGGTGAGCTTGGCCCGCAACTGTGGATCGTCGACCCGCACGGCAACCTGGTGTTGCGTTACGACGCCAAGGTCAATGGCAAGCACGTGCTGGACGACCTGCGTCACCTGCTCAAGTTGTCCAACATCGGCTAGGAGCCTGTCATGGCCAGACCCGGATTCCGCCTTGCTGTGTTCGCCACCCTGCTGGCACTGCTGGTCGTGCTGCTGGGCGCCTATACCCGCCTGACCCATGCAGGCCTGGGCTGCCCCGATTGGCCCGGCTGCTATGGCTTTATCAGTGTGCCGAAGACCGACGCCCAGCTGGCCCATGCCGAAATGCACTTCCCCGAACACCCGGTGGAAGCCGCCAAGGGCTGGGCCGAGATGGTCCATCGCTACTTCGCCGGCACCCTGGCGCTGGTGATTGCCTGGCTGGCGTTGCAGGCCGTGCGCCGGCATGCACGTGATGGCCAGCCCTACCGCTTGCCGGTGCTGTTGCTGGGGGTGGTGTTGGCCCAGGCGGCGTTTGGCATGTGGACAGTAACCCTCAAGCTGTGGCCGCAAGTGGTCACCGCGCACCTGCTGGGTGGGTTCACCACCTTGAGCCTGCTGTTTCTGCTGTCTCTGCGTCTATCCCGGGCCTTTGCGCCATTGCCAAAACTACCGTTGAGCCTGCGCCGGATCGCGGCGCTGGCGCTGTTGGTGGTGATCGGCCAGATCGCCCTGGGGGGCTGGGTCAGCGCCAACTATGCGGCGGTCGCCTGTATCGACTTGCCGACCTGCCACGGCCAATGGTGGCCGGCAGCGGACTTCAGCAACGGCTTTCACCTGACCCAGCACGTCGGCCCCAACTACCTGGGCGGGCAACTGGACAGCGATGCGCGCACGGCCATCCACATCAGCCACCGGCTGGGTGCCTTGCTGGTCAGTGCCGTGCTGCTGATGCTGAGCTTCAAGCTTTACCGCTGCGGCCTTTCTGGCCTGGCCCGGCTGGTGTTGCTGGCCTTGGCCGTGCAGGTCGGCCTGGGCATCAGCAACGTGCTGTTCCACCTGCCGCTTGGCGTGGCAGTGGCCCATAACGCAGGCGGGGCCATGCTGCTGATGAGCATGGTGCTGGTCAATTACCGCATCCGCGTGGTCGACAAAGTGCGCGTCGGCCATGGCTGGCGCCTGACGCCGGTGGTGGGCGTGGATATCTCCCACCCTATGAGGAACGATTCGTGGCGACGCTTCTAAGCGTACGACGGGCAGGTTGGCGCGATTATCTGGAGCTGACCAAGCCCAAGGTGGTGGTGCTGATGTTGATCACCTCCCTGGCAGGCATGTTCCTCGCCAGCCGCGCAGGTGTTGCCTGGAGCGTGCTGCTGTTTGGCAACCTGGGCATTGGCCTGTGTGCGGGCGCCGCGGCGGTGGTCAACCACGTGGTAGACCGGCGCATCGACGCCTTGATGGCGCGTACCCACAAACGGCCGTTGGCCACAGGCCGGGTCGCGCCGCTACCGGCGCTGGCCTTTGCGTTGGCACTGGCGGTGCTGGGCATGGCGCTGTTGCTGGTGTTCACCAACAGCCTGACCGCCTGGCTGACCCTGGCGTCGTTGCTGGGCTATGCGGTGCTCTACACCGGCTTCTTGAAGCGTGCCACGCCGCAGAACATCGTGATTGGTGGCCTGGCCGGCGCGGCGCCGCCACTGCTTGGCTGGGTGGCGGTCAGCGGCCATGTCAGTGCCGAGCCGCTGTTGCTGGTGCTGATCATCTTCGCCTGGACCCCACCGCACTTCTGGGCCTTGGCCATCCACCGCAAGGCGGAGTACGCCAAGGCCGATATCCCGATGCTGCCGGTGACCCATGGCGAGCGCTACACCACGCTGCATATCCTGCTCTACACCCTGATTCTGCTGGCGGTGAGCTTGCTGCCCTATGCCATCCACATGAGCGGCCCGTTGTACCTCGCTTGTGCCCTCGCCTTGGGCCTGCGCTTCCTGCAGTGGGCCTGGGTGTTGTACCGTGGCAGCCGGCCGCACGCGGCGATTGGCACCTTCAAGTACTCTATCGGCTACTTGTTCGCGCTGTTCATCGCGTTGCTCATTGACCACTACCTGTTGTTGAACCTATGACCCGAACCCAGAAAACCGTCTTCATCCTCGTCGCCCTGGTCGCGTTGATCCTGGGCCTGACCGTCAACAAGGTGCTCAATGGCCGCGATCAGCCGAACCCCACCGAGCTGATCGACGCCGGCATCATCCTCTTGCCGCAGAGCCGTACGGTGGCGGACGTGACCATGACCAACCAGGATGGCCAGCCCGTGCAACTGGATGACCTCAAGGGGAAATGGTCGCTGCTGTTCTTCGGCTACACCTATTGCCCAGACATCTGCCCCACCACCCTGGCCCAGTTACGCCAGGTGAAGAGCGAATTGCCCAAGGAAGCCGTGGACCGGTTGCAGGTGGTGCTGGTGAGCGTGGACCCGAACCGCGACACGCCGAACCAGCTCAAGCAGTACCTGGGCTACTTCGACAAAGATTTTGTCGGGGTGGCGGGGTCGATCGAAGACACCCAGAAGCTGGCGAATGCCTTGAGCATTCCGTTCATTCCGGCCGATACCAGTAAGCCTGGGTATACCGTGGATCACAGCGGCAACCTGGCGATCGTTGGGCCGGATGGGCGTCAGCGCGGGTTCATTCGTGCGCCGTTCAACAACCAGAAGCTGGTGGCGCAGTTGCCGGGGCTGGTCAAGCGGGACTAAACAGGCTTTAAAAGCTTCGCGGGGCAAGTCCGCTCCCACAGCATCATCCCAAAGCCTGAGGCTAGCGATGTACCTGTGGGAGCGGGCTTGCCCCGCGAAGAATCCAGCGTGATCTAGAAGCTTAGAACGCCGGTACGACAGCGCCCTTGTACTTCTCGTTGATGAACTGCTTCACCTCTGGCGAGTGCAGCGCGGCCGCCAGTTTCTTCATGTCTTCGGAGTCTTTGTTGTCCGGGCGGGCAACCAGGATGTTCACGTATGGCGAGTCGCTGCCTTCGATGGCCAGCGCGTCTTTCTCTGGGTTCAGCTTGGCTTCCAGCGCATAGTTGGTGTTGATCAGGGCCGCATCGACCTGGGTCAGCACGCGCGGGATGGTGGCCGCTTCCAGCTCACGGAACTTCACGTTTTTCGGGTTTTGTGCAACATCCTTAACGGTCGACAGGATGTTCTTGTTGTCCTTGAGCTTGATCACGCCGGCCTTGTCCAGCAGCAGCAGCGCGCGGCCGCCGTTGGTGGCGTCATTGGGGATGACCACGGTAGCGCCGGAGGGCAGCTCGTCGAGCTTCTTGACCTTGGTCGAGTAAACGCCCAGCGGCTCGATGTGCACGCCGGTCACGCTGACCAGGTCGGTGCCCTTGGCCTTGTTGAACTCATCCAGGTACGGCTGGTGCTGGAAGAAGTTGGCGTCCAGGCGCTTTTCGGCCACCTGCACGTTTGGCTGGATGTAGTCGGTGAACTCCTTGACCTTCAGCTCCACGCCTTCTTTCGCCAGCTGCGGTTTGACGAAGTTGAGGATCTCGGCGTGCGGCACCGGGGTGGCGGCGACGGTCAGGGTATCGGCGTGGGCCGAGAAGGCCGCGACAGCGGCAGCAACAGCAAGCAGCTTCTTCATTGATCACTCCTTGTGAGGGCCGCGACGGCCCCCGAACGGGTCGGCCAGGCCGACCCCATTGGGGTTACTTACGGGAAAAATGCACGACCAGTTTGTCGCCCACGCTCTGCAGGACTTGAACCAGTACCAGCAACAGCACCACGGTCACGACCATGACATCGGTCTGGAAGCGCTGGTAGCCAAAGCGGATGGCCAGGTCGCCCAGGCCGCCCGCGCCGACCACACCGGCCATGGCGGTGTACGACACCAGGGTAATGGCGGTCACGGTGATGGCCGCGAAGATGCCGGGACGGGCTTCGGGCAGCAGCGCGCTGGTGATGATCTGGCGCGTTGTGGCGCCCATCGACTGGGTGGCTTCGATGATGCCGCGGTCCACTTCACGCAGGGCGGTTTCGACCAGGCGTGCGAAGAACGGCGTGGCCCCGACCACCAGTGGCGGAATGGCGCCGGCGACGCCCAGCGAGGTGCCGGTGATCAGCACGGTGATCGGGATCATCACGATCAGCAAAATGATGAACGGCAGCGAACGCAGGATGTTGACGACCAGCGACAGCAGCGCGTACACACCTTTTTGCTCGAACATCTGGCGCGGCCCGCAAAGGAACAGCAGCACGCCCAACGGCAGGCCCAGCAGCACGGTGAAGAACAGCGAGCCGAACAGCATGATCATGGTGTCGATGGTGGCCAGCCAGATTTCGGCCCAGTCGACGTTGGCAAAGAAATTCAGGGCGTCCATCAACGCAGTACCTCCATATGTACGTCAGCTGCCTTGAAGCGGTCGAACGCCGCTTCCATGTCGCCGCCGGTGACGGCCAGGGTCAGCTGCCCATAGGGGACATCCTTGATGCGGTCGATACGCCCGGCCAGGATGCTGTAGTCAACGCCCGTCTCGCGGGCGACGGTGCCCAGCAGCGGTGCGTAGGTGGCCTCGCCCTGGAAGGTCAGGCGCACGATGCGGCCGGGTACGTGGGCGAAGTCATCACGCTGCTCGCCTTCATCGACCTGCTCGTCCTCCTGGACGAAACGCTTGGTAGTCGCGTGCTGCGGGTGCAAGAACACATCGGCCACCGGCCCTTGTTCGACGATCTGCCCGGCGTCCATCACGGCCACGCGGTCGCAGACACGGCGGATCACGTCCATTTCGTGGGTGATCAGGACGATGGTCAGCTTCAGCTCACGGTTGATCTCGGCCAGCAGTTGCAGCACCGATGCAGTGGTCTGCGGGTCAAGCGCGCTGGTGGCTTCGTCGCACAGCAGGATCTTCGGGTTGGTAGACAAGGCGCGGGCGATGCCGACGCGCTGCTTCTGGCCGCCCGACAACTGCGCGGGGTACTTCTTGGCGTGGTCTTGCAAGCCGACGCGGGCCAGCAGCTCGGTGACGCGCTTGTCGATGTCGCTGCGCGACAGCTCGCCGGCCAGGGTCAATGGCAGGGCCACGTTGTCGGCCACGGTCTTGGAGGCCAGCAGGTTGAAGTGTTGGAAAATCATCCCGACCTGCTGCCGGAAGCCGCGCAGCTGGTTGGCGTTGAACGCGGTGACGTCCTCGCCATCGACAATGATCTTGCCGCCCGAAGGCTCTTCGAGGCGGTTGATCAGGCGCAGCAGGGTGCTTTTGCCAGCGCCGGAGTGGCCGATCAGGCCGAACACCTGGCCATCTTCGATGGTCAGGCTGGTCGGGTTGAGGGCGGGGATTTCCCTACCGGCGACGCGGTAGGTCTTGTGCACATGTTGGAACTCGATCACGTAGCGAACCTTGTGGGGCGCATGGAATTTGGGGCAGCGGTTAGCTGGGGTGGCGCATTTTAGCCTTTTCCCATAGCTGTTCTTAGCATTTATTTCGTAATGCACCAACCCGGCGGGCATAACGCGACAACCGGTAAAGCTTATTGAACGTAGCCAATCGCGCTCCAGTCACTAATAGAACAAGCCCTCACGGGCAATGCCTGATGACTGATGAGGAAAGCCGACCATGCCCAGCAAGAAAGTTGATGCACCCAAAGAAAGCCAGGCCGCCGGGGTCAACAGCCCTGATCATGCCAATACCAATACCAAGCTGCAGAGCCTTGAAGGCGTGCGCAGCGATGCCACAGGCCAGGCCCTGCGCACCAATCAGGGCGTGAAGATCGCCGACAACCAGAACACCCTAAAGGCCGGGCCACGTGGGCCTTCGCTGCTCGAAGACTTCATCATGCGCGAGAAGATCACCCACTTCGATCATGAGCGCATCCCTGAACGCATCGTCCATGCCCGAGGCACCGGCGCCCATGGTTACTTCCAGAGCTACGGCAACCACGCCGAGCTGACCAAGGCCGGTTTCCTGCAGGACCCCGAGAAGATCACCCCGGTTTTCGTGCGCTTTTCCACCGTGCAGGGCCCGCGTGGGTCGGGTGACACGGTGCGCGATGTGCGTGGTTTTGCCGTCAAGTTCTATACCGATGAAGGCAATTTCGACCTGGTTGGCAACAACATGCCGGTGTTCTTCATCCAGGATGCGATCAAGTTCCCCGACTTCGTGCACGCGGTCAAACCCGAACCGCACAATGAAATCCCTACAGGTGGCTCGGCCCACGACACATTCTGGGACTTCGTTTCACTGGTGCCCGAGTCGGCGCACATGGTCATGTGGGCCATGTCTGACCGCGCCATTCCGCGCAGCCTGCGGATGATGGAGGGCTTTGGCATCCACACCTTCCGCCTGATCAATGCCGAAGGCGTGGCCAGCTTCGTCAAGTTCCACTGGAAGCCGCGCCAAGGCGTGCACTCCGTGCTGTGGGACGAAGCGCAAAAGCTTGCGGGCAAGGACACCGACTTCCACCGCCGCGACCTGAGTGAGGCCATCGAGACCGGCGACTACCCTGAGTGGGAGCTGGGCGTACAGATCGTGCCGGAAGCCGATGAGCACAAATTCGAGTTCGACCTGCTCGACCCCACCAAGATCATCCCCGAAGAACTGGTGCCGGTTACACCGTTGGGCAAGATGGTGCTCAACCGTAACCCCGACAATTTCTTCGCCGAAGTGGAGCAGGTCGCGTTCTGCCCGGGGCATATCGTGCCGGGCATCGACTTTTCCAATGACCCCCTGCTGCAAGGCCGGTTGTTCTCCTATACCGACACGCAACTGAGCCGGCTGGGTGGGCCGAACTTCCATGAGATTCCGATCAACCGTCCGGTCGCGCCGAACCATAACAACCAGCGTGACGCGCTGCACCGGCAGACTATCCACAAGGGCCGCGCGTCCTACGAACCCAACTCGATTGACGGCGGCTGGCCGAAAGAAACCCCTGCCGCGGCCCAGGATGGCGGCTTTGAGAGCTATCAGGAACGCATCGACGCGGTGAAGATTCGCCAGCGCAGCGAGTCGTTTGGCGATCACTTCTCGCAGGCGCGTCTGTTCTTCCACAGCATGAGCCCCAATGAGCAGCAGCACATCATCAAGGCCTACAGCTTCGAGCTGGGCAAGGTGGAGCGCGAGCATATCCGCGTGCGTGAGGTGAACGAGATTCTGGCCAACATCGACCTGAAGCTGGCAGCAGCGGTGGCAGCCAACCTCGGCTTGCCTGCGCCCAAGGCTGGCACGGTGCAAGTCAAAGGCAGCAAGTTGGCGCAATCACCGGCCTTGAGCCAGATGAATCACCCGGGCAGTGTCGGTATCAAAGGCCGCAAGATTGCCGTGCTGGTGGCCGATGGGGTGGATGGGGCGAGTGTCGATCAGTTGGTCAAGGCGCTGGAGGCGCACAGTGCGCGCATTCTGGTGCTGGGGCCAAGTTCGGCGCCGGTTAAAACCGCCCAAGGCAAGCCACTGCCAGTGGATGCGTCGATGGAGGGCATGCCTTCGATCATGTTCGACGGCATTCTGGTGCCGGCTGGCAAGGCGTCGCTGGAGGCGTTGGGCGCCAGTGGGCTGGCCAAGCACTTCTTGCTGGAAGGCTACAAGCACCTGAAGGCGATCGCGTTGGCCAAGGAAGGCAAGGCATTGCTGGGCAGCTTGGGGCTCAAGGAGGACAAGGGCTTGCTGCTGGGGGATGACCAGAAAACCGTGGATGCCTTTGTGAAAGCGGTAGAGGGGCATCGGGTTTGGGAGCGGGAGGCGGCTGCTGAGGCGGTGCCGGCCTAAGGGGGGCTGCTTTGCAGCCCATCGCCGGCAAGCCAGCTCCTACAAGTGCACCACAGTTCCTGAGGGCAGTGGTGGCATTTGTGGGAGCGGGCTTGCCCCGCGAAGCTGTCCAGCGCTGATGCGGGACCAGTACTGGCCTACGGGGGGCTGCTTTGCAGCCCATCGCCGGCAAGCCAGCTCCTACAAGTGCACCACAGTTCCCGAGGGCAGTGGTGGCATTGTGGGAGCGGGCTTGCCCCGCGAAGCTGTTCAGCGCTGATGCGGGACCAGTACCACCTGGGCTGGCAGCTTGCGCTGAATTTCGTGCTTTTGGTTTAGCTTGAACCCGCTGTCAATCTTGTGCACCCGCTTTTCCAGCAGCGTCTTCAACCAAGGTGCATCCTCGGTGCGCGGCACCTGGAACACCACGTCGCACTGATAACTCACCACATCGGCAGCAATCTCATCGAGCTGGCGGCGCATGGCGGCAATGTCCGTGGTCTTCAGCGCAATCACGGTGCTCGGTGCAGTCGGGTCGATCACTCGCGCCTGCGGCTTGGCCTCGGCCGCCTTCAGCGCAGCCTCGGCCTTTTCCAGCTCGGCCTTGCGGGCCTGGCTGACGGCATCGCCACCGGTGACCGCCGGGGCCTGGGGCATCAGCGCGCGGGCACGTGCCAAGGCGGTGGCTGCAGCGTTGACGTCGCCCTTCTGCAGGACAATTTGGCTACGCTGCAGATACGCTTCGGCCAGCTGCCGCTGGTACTGCTCCAGGCGCGGGTCAACGGGTGACTGGGCCTGCAAGGCAGCCAACTGGTCTTCGGCGGTAGCCAGCTCATTGCTGGCGATGTTCTGTTGCAACTGCTGCCAGGCATCGGCTTGGGCAGGTGCATCGGCCTGTTCGACCGGGGCACTGGAACAGGCAGCCAGGAACAGGGAAAACGCGGCAACAAGCAGATAACGGGAGGCGAACGGCTTCATTCCTGCGACTCTCTATTTGCGCAAAAAACGAGCAAGTCTACACCCAGGTGCGCACGCTCGAAAACAAGTCTTACAGACCTTTTACCCGCGAAAAGGTTGCAGGGTGCGCTGTTGCGCACCCCGGTTTTCAGCGTTTTGGCAGGGCCAGGCTCAGCAAGAATAGCACTGCCGCGCAGACCACGATGGAGGGGCCGGCCGGTGTGTCCTTGAACCAGGACATGGCCAGGCCGCCACACACCGCCGTCACCCCCAGCAGGCTGGCGCCCAAGGCCATCTGCTCGGGCGAGCGGGCGTGGCGTTGCGCGGCGGCGGCAGGGATGATCAGCAGCGAGGTAATCAACAGCACGCCGACGATCTTCATCGCCACGGCGATCACCACGGCAATCAACAGCATCAAGGCCAGGCGCAGGCCCGCCACTGGCAGGCCCTCGACCATGGCCAATTCTTCATGCACGGTCACGGCCAGCAACGGCCGCCACAGCGCGGCGAGCAGCAGCAATACCAGCACGCTGCCGCCGAGGATCCAGGCAAGGTCGGTGGTGCTGATGGCCAGCAGGTCACCGAACAGGTAGGCCATCAGGTCGATGCGCACATCGTGCATGAAGCTCAGGACCACCAGCCCCAGGGAAAGCGTGCTGGGGGCGAGGATGCCAAGCAGGGTGTCGGAGGCCAGCGGTTGGCGTTGCTGCAAGGTCACCAGCAAGATCGCCAGCAGCAGGCAGCCCACGGTTACCGCCAGTGCTGGGCTGACGTCCAGGGCAAAACCCAGGGCTACCCCGAGCAGCGCGGCGTGGGACAGGGTATCGCCGAAATAGGCCATGCGCCGCCACACCACAAAAGACCCCAGAGGGCCGGCCACCAACGCCAGGGACAGACCGGCAAGCAGGGCATAAAGAAGAAAATCAGCCATGCTTGCAGTGCTCTCCGTGAACATGGGTGCCAGGGGCGACCACCGAGCCGTGCAGGTCGTGGCTGTGGTCGTGATGGTGGTGATAGATCGCCAGGCTTGGCGCGTTCTGGCCGAACAGCTCGACGAAGGCCGGGTCGTTGCTGACCTGCTCGGGGTGGCCAGAGCAGCACACATGCCGGTTGAGGCAGACCACCTGGTCGGTGGCGCTCATCACCAGGTGCAGGTCGTGCGAAACCATCAGCACGCCGCAACCGTGGCGGTCGCGCAGGCGGGTGATGAGGTTGTACAGCTCGGTCTGGCCGACCACGTCGACCCCTTGCACCGGCTCATCGAGCACCAGCAGTTGTGGCTCGCGCAGCAGCGCCCGGGCCAGCAGCACGCGCTGCATCTCGCCGCCGGAAATGGTCTGGATCGGGTTGTCGATGACCTGCTCGGCCCCCACTTCCTGCAGCGCCGACAAGGCAGCTGCGCGGTCTACGCCGGGTACCAGGCGCAAAAAGCGCAGCACCGACAGCGGCAGCGTGGCATCCACCTGGATTTTTTGCGGCATGTAGCCAATGCGCAGCTTCGGCTTGCGCCAGACTTTGCCCCGGTGTGGCTTGAGCAGCCCCAGCACGGCGCGAACCAAGGTGGTCTTGCCTGCCCCGTTGGGGCCGATCAGGGTCACGATCTGGCCCGGTGCCACTGACAGGTCGATGCTGTCGAGCACCGCCTCGCCGGCGAAGGTCACACCGACCTGCTCCAGGCGGATCAGTGCGTCGCTCATGCCGCGCTCCGGCAGTTGCTGCACAGGCCGACCACTTCCACGGTCTGGGTTTCGACGCTGAAGCCGACGCCCTTGGCGCTGCTGATGATGGCGTCGCTGATGCTGTCCTGCTCCAGCTCGATGGCCACATGGCAGGTGCGGCAGATCAGGAACTGGCCCTGGTGCACATGCTCTGGGTGGCTGCAGCCGATGAAGGCGTTGAGCGAGGCGATGCGGTGCACCAGGCCGTTGTCGAGGAGAAAATCCAAGGCGCGGTACACGGTAGGCGGTGCGGCGCGGCGGCCGTCCTGCTCGCTGAGCACGGCGAGAATGTCGTAGGCCCCCAGCGGCTTGTGGCTTTGCCAGACCAGCTCCAGCACACGGCGGCGCAGTGCGGTCAGGCGCAACCCCTGGCGGGTGCACAAGGCATCGGCTTCGGCCAGTGCGCTGTGTACGCAATGGGAGTGATCGTGGGGGCGGTTGGCCAGCGGCGTGATGGACATGGGCAGCGACGGTTCTGGATGGAGACGTTATTATGTTACCTGTTTCTGTCGAGCCGAGTATTCACCGTGTCCCGATTCCTAGCCCTTTTTGTCGCTTTCATCGCATTTTCAGCCCAGGCCGACGTGCGTGTGCTGACCAGTATCAAACCGCTGCAGCAGATTGCCGCCGCCGTTCAGGACGGGGTAGGCAGCCCGGATGTGCTGTTGCCGCCTGGCGCTTCGCCGCACCATTACGCCCTGCGCCCCTCCGACGTACGGCGCGTCGCGGATGCCGACCTGCTGTACTGGATCGGGCCGGACATGGAGAACTTTCTGCCGCGCGTGCTGAAAGGGCGGGACAAGGCCACCGTTGCGGTCCAGTCGCTGACTGGCATGCAGTTGCGCCATTTTGGTGAAGACAGCCACTCGCATGATGAAGACGACCACGACGACCATGACCACGATCACCGCCCAGGCAGCCTTGACGCGCACCTGTGGCTGTCGTCGGTCAATGCCCGGGTGATCGCGGCTAAGATGGCGGCGGACCTGGCTGAGGTCGACCCGGCCAATGCCCCGCGTTACCAGGCCAACCTGAAGGCCTTTGGCGAGCGTCTGGATGCCCTGGATGGGCGTATCAAGGCGCGGCTGGCGGGTATCGCCGACAAGCCGTACTTCGTGTTCCACGAGGCGTTCGATTACTTCGAGGCCAATTATGGTCTGAAGCACACCGGGGTATTCAGTGTGGCTTCCGAGGTGCAGCCGGGCGCGCAGCATGTGGCCGCCATGCGCAAGCGCCTGCAGGAAGTGGGCAAGACCTGTGTGTTCAGCGAGCCGCCGCTGCGGCCGCGGTTGGCGCAGACGCTGACGGCGGGGTTGCCGGTGCGGTTGGCCGAGCTGGATGCCTTGGGTGGCACGGACCCGGTGGATGCCAAGGGCTATGAGCGCCTGCTGGAGAAGCTGGGTAGCGACCTGGCGGGGTGCCTGGAGCAGCTCTAGGGTCTGCACTGGCCTCTTCGCGGGCAAGCCCGCTCCCACCGGTGTTCCACCGTTCTCACGAGCGGTGGTGTACCTGTGGGAGCGGGCTTGCCCGCGAAGAGGCCGCCTCGGTTACAAGGCGAACGGCAGGTGTAATGCCACCTGCTGGCGCTGCGCCAGGCGCACCTCGAACTCGCTCGGGTCATGGATCATCACATCCATCCCGGCAAACGACTCCGCCGCAATCAGGCGCGACAGCCAGAAACGCACACACCCGACCCGCAACATCTCGGGCCACAGCTCGGCCTCGGCGGCGGTGAACGGGCGCAGCGCCGCATAGGCCGCCAGCAGCGCCTGGGCGCGTGGCACATCGAGGGCCCCGTGCTCATCGATACACCAGTCGTTCACGGTGATGGCGATGTCATACAGCATCGGCCCCGAGCAGGCGTTGTAGAAGTCGATCACACCGGTCAGGTGGGTGCCTTCGAACATCACGTTGTCGCGGAACAGGTCGGCGTGCAAGTTGGCCCGTGGCAAGGCCAGGATCTGCGCCTTGTGTGCATTGATTTCGTCCAGCGCCGGCTGCAACAGCGCAACCTGTTCGGCACTCAGGCGCGGCATCAGCTCGGCGCCAGACGCCAGCATCCAGTCCAGGCCGCGGTCGGTCTTGCGCTCGATGACGTGGTTGCGGGTGGCCAGGTGGATGTGCGCGAGCAACTCGCCAACCTGGGCGCAGTGCTGGTTGTTGGGTACCTTGATGTGCTTGCCCGACAGCCGCGGCTGCAGCAACGCAGGCTTGCCGCACAGTTCGCGCAGGCCATTGCCATCGCGGTCACGCAGGGCGTACGGCACGGGCATGTCGGCGTCATGCAGCACGTCGAGCAGCTCGATGAAGAACGGCATGTCTTCGCTCGGGCCGCGCTCGATCAGCGTCAGGACGAACTCACCCTGTTCCAGGCTGACGAAGAAGTTGCTGTTTTCGGTACCGGCGGCGATGCCCTGGAAGTCGAGCAGACGGCCCAGCTGGTACGGCGCCAGAAAGGTTTCCAGCTCAGGCCGGGTCACGGGGGTGAAAACTGACATGATGAAAAATGCCCATACGGGCACTTCCGCCGGGAAGTGCCAGGTTAATGTGAACGATACGCGTCAGCTTACCACTCGAAGATCTTCCAGGACGGAATCAGCATGTCCGGCTGGTCGGAACGAATGAAATTGGCATCAGTGCCGTCGGCGCGTACCAGGAAATAAGGCTTGCCGTTTTTTGGCGTGATCTTGATCGCATACAGGAAGCCGTTCTGACGGTATTCCTGGATGGTTTTATCGCCTTCCGTGCGAATGGTCACCTCGGGATCGGCCGAGGGGGCGTCGTCCGCCGCCAGGGTGACGACTGGCATGGTTGCCAACAGACCGAGCAGTAACAGGCGATTGAGTGTACGCATGATAACCTTGTCCCTTTGTCGTCATTGATCCGGCTATTCTAGCTCCGGACCCGCCGAAAAGGTTGATTCTGCTCATGAGCCAAGCGCCCCTCGTCCTGGTGGACGGTTCCTCCTACCTCTACCGCGCTTTCCACGCATTGCCGCCGCTGACCACCTCCAAAGGCATGCCTACCGGCGCGGTCAAGGGTGTGCTGAACATGCTCAAGAGCCTGCGCAAGCAATACCCTGACAGCCTGTTTGCAGTGGTGTTCGACGCCAAGGGCGGTACCTTCCGCGATGCCATGTTCGCCGAGTACAAGGCCAACCGCCCGAGCATGCCCGATGACCTGCGGGTGCAGATCGAACCCCTGCATGCCAGCGTCAAGGCCTTGGGCTACCCCTTGTTGTGCGTTGAAGGCGTGGAGGCCGACGATGTGATCGGCACCCTGGCGCGCAGCAGCGCGGCGCAAGGCCGGCCGGTGATCATTTCGACGGGTGACAAGGACATGGCGCAGTTGGTGGACGGTCACGTCACCTTGGTCAACACCATGACCGGCAGCGTGATGGATGTTGCCGGCGTGCACGAAAAATTCGGAGTCGGCCCCGAGCACATCATCGATTTCCTGGCCCTGATGGGCGACAAGGTCGACAACATCCCGGGCGTGCCGGGTGTGGGCGAGAAGACCGCTGCCGGCCTGCTGACCGGTATCGGTGGCGGCCTGCGTGATGTCTACGACAACCTCGACAAGGTCCCGGGCCTGAGTATCCGCGGCGCCAAGACCTTGCCGGCCAAGCTTGAGGAACACCGTGAGGCGGCGTTCCTGTCCTATGAGCTGGCCACCATCAAGATCGATGTGCCGCTGGATATCGAAGTCGAGGCGCTGGTTTGCGGCGAGCCAGACCGCGATGCGCTGCTGGCGTTGTACACCGAGATGGAGTTCAAGAGCTGGGTCGCCGACGTTCAGCGTGAAGCTGCCAGGGCCGGGGCAACCGTGGCCGTGCCTGAAGAAGCGGCGCCGGCGGCCAAGGCCGAACCGAAGTACGAGACGGTTCTCGACCAGGCCCGTTTCGACGCCTGGCTGGACAAACTGCGCCAGGCCCCGCTGTTTGCGTTCGACACCGAAACCACCGGCCTGGACGCGCAGCAGGCGCAACTGGTCGGCCTGTCGTTCGCGGTCGAGCCGTTCGAAGCCGCCTATGTGCCGCTGACCCATGACTACGAAGGCGCGCCGGTTCAGCTGGACCGCGAGGCTGTGCTGCTGGCGCTCAAACCCCTGCTCGAAGACGCAGCCAAAGCCAAGGTCGGGCAAAACGCCAAGTACGATATCAACATCCTGGCCAATGGCGCCCCGGCTATCCACATGCGCGGCGTGGCCTACGACACCATGCTCGAGTCCTATGTGCTGGACTCCACGGCCACCCGCCACGACATGGACAGCCTGGCGCAGAAGTACCTCGCCCACACCACCATCACCTTCGAGCAGATTGCCGGCAAGGGCGCGAAACAGCTGACCTTCAACCAGATCCCGTTGGACAAGGCCGGCCCGTACGCCGCCGAGGACGCCGACATCACCCTGCGCCTGCACCAGGCGCTGCAGGCGCGCCTGGCCAAAACCCCAAGCGTGCAGCCGGTGTTGATGGACATCGAGATGCCGCTGGTGCCGGTGCTGGCCAAGATCGAGCGCCAGGGTGCGCTGGTGGATGCCGAGCTGCTGCACGTGCAGAGCGGCGAACTGGGCGTGAAGATGGCCGAACTGGAGCGCCGCGCCTACGAACTGGCTGGCGAGACATTCAACCTGGGCTCGCCCAAGCAGTTGGGTGCGATCCTCTACGACAAACTGGGCATGCCGGTGCTGAGCAAGACCGCCAAGGGCCAGCCGTCTACCGCCGAGGCGGTACTCGACGAACTGGCCGAGCAAGGCTACCCGCTGCCTGAGGTACTGATGCAGTACCGCAGCCTGAGCAAGCTCAAGAGCACCTACACCGACAAACTGCCAGGGCAGATCAACCCACGCACCGGGCGCATTCACACCTCTTACCAACAGGCGGTGGCGGCCACCGGGCGCCTGTCGTCGAGCGACCCGAACCTGCAGAACATCCCGATCCGCACCGCCGAAGGGCGGCGTATCCGCCAGGCCTTCGTGGCCAGCCCTGGCTACAAGCTGCTGGCGGCGGACTATTCGCAGATCGAGCTGCGCATCATGGCTCACCTGGCCAAGGACGAAGGTTTGCTGCATGCCTTCCGCAACAACCTCGACGTGCACCGCGCCACTGCAGCTGAAGTGTTCGGCGTGCCGCTTGAGGCGGTAACCACCGACCAGCGCCGCAGCGCCAAGGCCATCAACTTCGGCCTGATCTACGGCATGAGCGCCTTTGGCCTGGCCAAGCAGATTGGCGTCGACCGCAAGCAGTCCCAGGACTACATCGACCGCTACTTCGCCCGCTACCCGGGCGTGCTGGCCTACATGGAGCGCACCCGCGCCCAGGCCGCCGAGCAAGGCTTCGTCGAAACGCTCTTCGGCCGTCGCCTGTACCTGCCAGACATCAACGCCAAGAACCCGGCCCTGCGTAAAGGCGCTGAGCGGACGGCGATCAACGCACCGATGCAGGGTACGGCTGCCGATATCATCAAGCGGGCGATGGTCAATGTGGACAACTGGCTGACCGAGAGCGGCCTGGATGCCCGCGTGATCCTCCAGGTGCACGATGAATTGGTGTTGGAGGTGCGTGAGGAGCTGGTCGAGCAGGTAAAAGATGAAATTCGCCTGCACATGAGCCGTGCCGCGCAACTGGATGTACCGCTGCTGGTGGAGGCAGGCATTGGCGCGAATTGGGACGAAGCTCACTGATTGAGCTGGCAAAGCTGTGTAGGATCTGCGACGTGGTGACGCGGATCCTGGCATGGCTAGATGCCATTAGTGCTGGAGTTTCATGAAACTATCGCAAATAGTTTTCAGGGCTTCGGAACTAAACCGGTGAAGCGGAACTCAAAGTAACTGAATGGCTGGTGAAGCCCTTCGATGCTCCTATGTTGTGTTAAGTGTTGGCAGATATCTGGACCCCGCCCTAGCGGTCCGGACTTGGACCCCGAACTTCCCCCTCCCCATACGAAGTCCGGGGTTTTTTTTGCCCGGAATTTGACCTCAAGCACTGCCCACCCCCTGTAGGAGCGGCCTTGTGTCGCGATAGGGCCGCGCAGCGGCCCCAGGATTCCAGCTTCTTAGCAAATATTGCCGGGGCTGCTGCGCACCCCATCGCGACACAAGGCCGCTCCTACAAGCGCTTCTTCAGGCCACGGGCTTGTCTTCCAGCTCCATCCAGTCCGCCAGCACGCGGTAGGCTTCGTCCAGCCCCAGGCGCTTCGGTGCCGAGAACAGCTGGATGGTCACTGCGTCGCCCCAGCCCTTGCGGATCTCCGACTGCACCTTGAGCAAGGTGTTCTTGCCGGCGCCGTGGGTGAGTTTGTCGGCCTTGGTCAGCAGGATGTGCATCGGCATGCCGCTGGCCTTGGCCCAGTCGAGCATCATCTTGTCGAAGTCGGTCATCGGATGGCGCACGTCCATCATCAAGATCACACCGCGCAGGCACTCACGGCTGCCCAGGTAGGCTTCCAGGTGGCGCTGCCAGTGCTGCTTGAGTGGAATCGGTACTTTTGCATAACCGTAGCCCGGCAGGTCGACCAAACGCCGTTCATCGTCCAGACTGAAGAAATTCAACAGCTGGGTGCGCCCCGGGGTTTTCGAGGTACGCGCCAGGCTGGCATGAGTCAGGGTATTGAGGGCGCTGGATTTGCCGGCGTTGGAACGGCCGGCGAAAGCCACCTCGTAACCCTGGTCGTCCGGGCATTGTTCGACCTTGGCTGCGCTGAGGGCGAATGTGGCTTTCTGGCAGAGGCCGAGGATGGGGTTCTTGACTTGCATGGGATATCCGATGTGGGTGTTGCCTGACTCTGAAGGCTCGAGCCTGGCAAGCGGTGTCGTTTCCGTTTGGATGGCGGAAGTATATAATGCCCCAGTTTTTGTGTGCTCATTCTCCCAGCGAAGGAGAGCGAGCATGGGGTGTCGAACAATAGCTCGCGCATCAGAACGCAGCGCGGCCCCCAACCCTGAAGGTCGTTCCGCATGGCGAAATGGCTGCTTGCTGTCGGTATGTTCCTGCCGTTTTTCAGCGCACAGGCTACACAGGATCCCGAGGTGTTGTACAACCGCACGTGTGCGGCCTGTCACGCCGGTCAGTTGCCACAGGCCCCCCAGCGGGGTGACCGGGCAGCATGGGAGCCAAGGCTGGCGCAAGGTGTGGATGTACTCGTGAGGCATGTGACCCAGGGTTTCAAGGCTATGCCGCCGCGTGGATTGTGCATGGACTGCAGTGCCGAGGACTACCGTTTGGTCATCCTTTGGATGAGCGGCAGTCCCGATACATAACATTTCACCCTTAGCCGTGTTGGATTAGCTGATGAACAAACTAGTCGTGAGTCTGCTGTTGACCATGGGTGTCGCAGGTGCGGCCATTGCTGCGGAACCTATCAAAGGCGATGCCGCCGCCGGCCAGGCCAAGACGGCCGTCTGTGGTGCCTGCCACAACCCCGACGGCAATAGCCTGGCACCGAACTTCCCGAAACTGGCAGGCCAGGGCCAGCGTTACCTCGAAAAACAACTGCACGATATCAAGTCCGGCAAGCGCACCGTGCTGGAGATGACCGGCATGCTGGCTGCCTTCAGTGACCAGGACCTGGCCGATATCGCGGCGTACTTCGCTAGCCAAAAAGGTAGCGTCGGGGCGGCCGACCCCAAGCTCGTCGAACGCGGTCGCGCCTTGTTCAATGGCGGCGACCTGGAAAAAGGCATGCCCGCCTGTACCGGCTGCCACTCACCGAACGGCGCAGGCATCGCCCTGGCGGGCTTCCCGCACCTGGGAGGGCAGCACTCGCAATACGTGACCAAGCAACTGACCGAGTTCCGTGAAGGCGTGCGTACCAACGATGGCGATGCCATGACCATGCGTACCATCGCGGGCAAGCTGAGCAACCACGATATCGAAGCGTTGGCCAGCTACATCCAGGGCCTGCACTGAGGTAAATGGCGAGTGCTTCGCGGGCAAACCCGCGAAGAAGCTGGCGTATTAACATTCGGTTAATGTTGTAAGCCAAAGATGAAAGGGCGGCCGGACCGCCCTTTTTTACGTCCGCAGCCGTTACACTACAGAACTCGGGCCTGGCCCGGCCTGTCTCAACACAGGTCGCGTCGAGGCGACCCATGAATGCTCAGGAGTAAAGCATGCGTAAACTGATTCTCAGCGCTGCGCTGGTCGCCGCCAGCGTATTCGGTATGACCGCCGTACAGGCCGCCGAGCCTGTTGCCGGCAAGGAATATCTCGAGCTGAGCAACCCTGTTCCAGTTTCCGTGCCTGGCAAGATCGAAGTGGTCGAGCTGTTCTGGTACGGCTGTCCTCACTGCTACCACTTCGAGCCGGTAATCAACCCGTGGGCTGAAAAACTGCCGAAAGACGTCAACTTCAAGCGCGTACCGGCCATGTTCGGTGGCCCGTGGGACGCTCACGGCCAGATGTTCCTGACCCTCGAAGCCATGGGCGTCGAGCACAAGGTGCATGCCGCCGTCTTCGACGCCATCCAGAACCAGAAAAAGCGCCTGACCGACCCTCAGGACATGGCCGACTTCCTCGCCACCCAAGGCGTGGACAAGGACAAATTCCTCGCCACCTTCAACTCCTTCGCCATCAAAGGCCAGGTCAACCAGGCCAAGGAACTGGCGAAGAAGTACGAAATCACCGGCGTACCGAGCATGGTCGTCAACGGCAAGTACCGCTTCGACCTGGGCACCGCAGGCGGGCCAGAGGGCGTGCTGAATGTTGCCGACCAGCTGATCGCCAAGGAGCGCGCCGCTAAGTAAGCGGCGTACCCATGCCCCGCTTCCGAAGCACGCGTGGCATTGGCCTGCACCAGCCGCAGGTCAACGAACATCACCTGCAGGCGCCTGGCCTGCCAGAGGATGGGCGCCTGCGGCTGCTCAGTTTCAATATTCAGGTTGGCATCAGCACTGAGCGTTACCGGCATTACCTGACCCGCAGCTGGCAGCACCTGCTGCCGCACACCGGGCGTGCCAGCAACCTGCAAAAAATCGGCAAGCTGCTCAGTGACTTCGACTTGGTGGCCTTGCAGGAAGCCGATGGCGGCAGCCTGCGTTCAGGCTACATCAACCAGGTCGAACACCTGGCCCAACTGGGCGCCTTCCCTTACTGGTACCAGCAGCTCAACCGTAACCTCGGGCGCTTCGCCCAGCACAGCAACGGCGTGCTCAGCCGCCTCAAGCCGCAACACCTCGAAGACCACCCCCTGCCCGGCCCGGCCGGTCGCGGTGCCATTCTGGTGCGTTTCGGCGAGGGTGAAGATGCGCTGATCGTGGTGATGATGCACCTGGCGCTCGGCGCCAAAACCCGCGCCCTGCAGCTTGGCTACATTCGCGAGCTGATTGGCGGCTACCGCCATCAGGTGTTGATGGGTGACATGAACACCCATGCCACCGACCTGCTGGAGCACTCCCCCCTGCGCGACCTGGGCCTGGTTGCCCCGCAAGTCGAGGCCACCTTCCCCAGTTGGCGACCGCAGCGTTGCCTGGACCATATCCTGCTCAGCCCAAGCCTCACCCTTGAGCGCGTGGAGGTGTTGGCGCAGCCAATTTCCGATCACCTTCCCGTTGCCGTCGAGATTCGATTGCCTGATGCATTGACTGTGGATACGCTGCCGGTTTTGAGCTAATTGCCATCACCGTTTGCGGGCCCGGGCATGACTGACGACGCTGAGCGCTGGAAAGAGAAATACCTTAAGAGCATCGAGCAGCAAGAGAAGCTTGAACGCCGTTGGGACGCACGTCTCGACCTGTTGCGTCGTGGGCTGGTGCGCAGCACCCTGGCTGCCGAAGGCAGTGACAAGGTGGTGGACCAGTGCATGAAGGAAATGCGCGAGGTCATCCGCAGCGACAACATGGACGCTGGCCTTGCCGGGCTGATTCCGCGCCTGGAAAAAGCCGTGCTGGATTCCGAGCAACGCCGGGAAACCCGCATGAACCAGGTCAGCGATGCGCTGACGGCGCTGGTCACCCAGCTGCAAGGCTTGCCGCTGCCAAGCGACATTTCGCGGCCGCTGAAAAAACTGGCGAAAAAACTCGACGGCGGGGTTGCCCAGTCGCGTGAGCTGCCCCCGTTGCTGGGGGAGCTGAGCGGCCTGCAAGGTCGCGCGCTGGATGCGTTGGGCAAGCCTGAAGAAGAGCGGCCAGGCTTTTTGCAGCGCTTGTTTGGTGGTCGTGACAGCGAGCAGCCCGACGAAGCAGAGGTTGCACTGGCGGCGGCGCCTGTTGTGGCAATGGCTGAGGCCGTGGCGCCGCCCGTTGCCGCCCCCGTTCAGCACGTTGCCGAAGACCCGCAGCCCGAGGATGTAGACGCACTGCTGCCCTTGGCACCCCCAGCACTGGCTGAGCCAGCCTTGGTAGCGGAGCTGGAAGGGCCGGCACTGATCGAAACCGCAGACGTGCCAAGCGCGCCACAAACCGAGCCTGTGCCGGATGAGGCGACAGCGCCAGAGCCAGCCCTCAGCCAACCCACGCCAGAGGCCGCACCGCCGCAAACGTTGGAAGAAACGTTCGGTGAAGATGGCCCCTATGCCCTGCCCTACGCGGTAGAGCCGCCCTACAGCCAAGTGGCCGCCCATATCGAGCAGACGCTGATCGGCTTGCTCGACGACCTCAGCCTGCCCGAGCGGCACAAGGCCCAGGCCCTGGAAATGCGCGAGCGGGTGGCGCGGGGGCTGAACTGGTACGAACTGATCCCGGTGCTCGACGACTTGGCGGTGCTGATGTTGGCGATCACCGACAGCGGCCAGCACGAATTCGAGACCTACCTGCAACAGCTCAACGAGCGCCTGGAAGGTTTCCAGAGCCACCTGCACGAAGCCAGTGCCGGGCATGCCGACAACAGCACCGCCGCCGAGGCGCTGGACACCCAGCTCCGCCAGCAGGTTGATGGGCTGCAGAGCAGTGTGAAGGGCGCCGCCGACGTGGACAGCCTCAAGCACATCCTGGAAAACCGGCTCGAGGGCTTGCTGGTGACCATGGACGAGCACAAACACGAGCGTGATCGCCGCGAGCAGGAACTTGCCGGTCGCCTGCAGGGCCTGTCCGAGCGTGTGGCGAACATGGAGCACGAGGCGCTTGGCTATCGCGAGCACCTTGAAGAGCAGCGGCAAAAGGCCTTGCTCGACCCGCTGACCGGCCTGCCCAATCGTGCGGCCTGGAGCGAGCACCTGGAACGTGAGATGCTCGACTGGCAGGAAAACGGCGGCCACTTGGCCATGGCGATTCTCGACCTGGACCACTTCAAGCGCATCAACGACAACTACGGGCACCTGGCGGGTGACAAGGTGCTGAAGATCGTCGCTGACCAGCTGCGCAAGCGCCTGCGCGGGCGCGACTTCATCGCCCGCTTTGGCGGTGAGGAGTTCGTCCTGTTGTTCCCGCAGACTTCACCGGCCGCGGCCGCACAGATGGCTGAGCTACTGCGTGCGACCATCGAAGCCTGCCCGTTCCATTTCAAAGGCGAGCGCGTGGTGATCACCGCCTCCATTGGCTTGGGTGCATTCCGCTCTGGCGAGCGCGGTGACCAGGTGCTCAAGCGCGCCGACACCGCGCTGTACCGTGCCAAGGACTTGGGGCGCAACCGAGTCGAGCAGGGGTAAGAGCGGCACTGACTCACGGCGAGCACAGGCCATTCAGAGCACGTTATACTGTAGCGCTTACACGCTGAGGCCGCCGACGTGCTTTCCACCGTTAAAAAAACACTGCTCACCTGCTTGCTGGTTGCTGTTGCAGGTTGCTCGACGGGCCTGCGCATCGACCGCAGCCACCCGTCGGCCAACCAGGACGAGCGTATCCAGTTTGTCGTCCTGCACTACACCAATGCCTCGCTCGAGCGCTCATTGGCGCTACTGACCCATGGCGAGGTCAGCAGCCACTACCTTATCGGCGATGGCCCGGCCACGGTCTATCAGCTGGTGGATGAAAGCCGCCGCGCCTGGCACGCCGGTGACAGCCAATGGCAAGGGCGCACCTGGTTGAATTCGACCTCGATCGGTATCGAAATCGTCAACCCAGGGTTCACCGATACGCCGAATGGCCGAGTCTGGCACCCCTACAGCGAAGCCCAGGTTCAGGCCTTGATCGCGCTGCTCAAAGACATCGTCAAACGCAACAACATCGACCCCCGGCATATCGTTGGCCACAGCGATATCGCGCCATTGCGCAAGCTCGACCCAGGCCCGTTGTTCCCGTGGAAGCGCCTGGCCGACGCGGGTATCGGTATCTGGCCCGAGCCTAACGCAGTGGCGCGGCAACAAGCCTTCTTCAGCGTCAACCCGCCGAGCGTGAGCTGGTACCAGCAGGAGCTGGCGCGTTTCGGCTATGCCATCGCGCAAACTGGCGAGCTGGACGTTGCCACCCGGCATGTGATCGCGGCGTTCCAGATGCGCTTCCGCCCACAGCGCTTCGATGGCATGCCCGATGCTCAGACGGCCGCCATGCTGCAAGTGCTCAACCGCATGCGTTGATGCAGGGGGAATGGGCTGCGCAGCAGCCCTTGACCCGTTAATCGCCCAACGGCGAGGATGATTCTCGATTCAGTTGCTATACCTTGGTAATCAACTGGATGCCCTTGATGTCAGCCCTCATCGCCACGCTGCGCCAAATTTTTTACCGTCCCTGGATGCTGGCCTCACTGGCAGCACTGGCCAGCGCCGCACTGTTGCTCAGCGCCAGCATCGGTATTGCCCTGCAGCAGATGAAACAAAGCGAGAGTGAACAGATGAATGCGCAGGGCGAGCGCTTTCTCGATCGCCTTGAGCAGGTATTCGGCCAGCTTCGTGAAGGGGTCGACACCCTGCAGGCGCAGCCCTTGCGCGGCTGCAGCCCAGAGATGCTGGCGGCATTGCAGCAGGTGGGCCTGAGTTCGCGCTTCATTTATGAAGCCGCGTACGTCGATGCCCATGTCGCCTGCTCCAACCGGGGGGATGAACGGGCCTTCGAGCCACTGCGCGCGCCCGACATCAAGGGGCCGACCTACAGCTACTGGTTGAACACCACGATCGAGCCCGACGAAAATCTGGCAGCCCTGATGCTGGGGCGTGGCAATTTCGTGGTGTCCACGTCGCGCGGGCACCTGACCGATGTTGTCGACCTGCCGCCCGGTGGCAGCCTAGTGGTGGTGCTGGACAACGGTACCCGGGCCATCCCGGTACTAGGCCCGCCGCAGGTGTGGCCACCGCCCTCGGCCTGGTCGGCCAGCCACAAGTCGCTGCTCGAATTGAGCGACCGCCTCATCTACCGCATGCCGACCAAATCGCCGGATTACCAACTGGTGCTGATTGCGCCACGCGCCAGCCTGCCCCTGCGCATGAACGGCATGCTCTGGCTGCTGTTCCCTGGCAGCGTACTGGCCGCCTGCTGCATTGGCTGGCTGGTGTTGCAGCTGATTCTGCAGCGCCGCTCGATGAGCTCGGAGCTGCAGAACGCGCTGCGCCGGGGCGAACTGCAGGTGCTTTACCAGCCGATCATCGAGCTCGACACACGGCGTTGTGTCGGTGCCGAGGCCCTGGTGCGCTGGCGCCGCCCGGACGGCACCTTGACCAGCCCGGACCTGTTCATTCCGTTGGCCGAAAATACCGGGCAGATCCGCCAGATCACTGACTTTGTCTTGCAGCGGGTGCTTGAGCAGTTGGGCCAGTTGCTGCGTTCGCACCGCAACCTGTACATCTCGGTAAACCTTGCGGCGTGTGATGTGATGGTCCCGCGCATTGGCCGGGTGGCGGCGCGGCTGCTGGCCTTGCACCGGGTGGCGGCCAGCCAGATCGCCTTCGAGGTGACCGAACGCGGCCTGATCGACGTGGTGGTGGCGCGCGACAACCTGCAGGCTCTGCGTGCGGTGGGCCACCAAGTGTTGATCGACGATTTTGGCACGGGTTATTGCAGCCTCGCCTACCTGCAGACGCTGCCCGTGGACTGCCTGAAGATCGACAAGGCCTTCATTGATGCCTTGGGGCACGATGCCGCCAGCAGTGGTGTGGCCCCGCACATCATCCGCATGGCCCACGACCTGCACCTGCGGGTGATTGCCGAAGGCATCGAATGCGAAGACCAGGCGGTGTTGCTCAACAGTGAAGGGGTCAATTACGGCCAAGGCTGGTTGTTCGCCCGGCCGTTGAACGCCCGTCAATTTGCCGAGCTGGTGACCCGCGGGTGGCGGGCGGTGCCGGCGCGGCGGGGTACCGATGAGTCTTGAGGGCAAACCCTGTCGTCAGACCGGCAATGCCATGTAGAACTGAGTGCCCTGCCCCGGCCGGGAAAATACGCCCATTCTGCCACCGTGCAGTTGCACGATTTCTTTGCACAACGCCAAGCCAAGCCCCGCGCCACCTTTTTTGCGCCCTACCTGCACAAACGGCTCGAAGATGCGCCCTTGCTGCCCATAGGCGATACCCTCGCCGTTGTCTTCGACACTGATGATCACCCGCTCCGCATGCCGCCTGGCGTGAAGCCGTATACGGCCACCGCTGGGGGTATGGCGGACGGCGTTGTGCAGCAGGTTGTCCAGCACCCGGTCGAGCTGGGCGATGTCGGCCTGAATACGTGGCAGCGGCAGTTCCAGCTCCTTGATCAATTCGATCTGCTTGTGCGCGGCCTGCTCGGTAAAACGCAGCTGCGCGCGCTCCAGCAGCTCATCGATGGCACAGGGGGCGAGGTCAAGCTTCTGCAGGCCGCTCTGGTAGCGCGAGAAATTGAGCAGGTCGTTGATCAGTTGGGTCAGCCGCTGCATTTCCTCGCCGATGGTCTCGAGCAGGTCGTACTCGCGCGCCTCGGGCGGGAACTTCACCCGCTCACGCAGCAGGCCGAACGCCATGTGCATGCCCGTGACCGGGGTGCGCAGTTCGTGCGAGGCACGCAGCACGAACTCGCTGCGTACGCGCTCGAAGGCCCGTTGTTCGGTGACATCGTGCAGCACCATCACCGCACCCAGGATCGGCCCCTGGGGGTGGCTGACCGGTGTCAGGCTGTAGGTCAGCAGGCGGGTTTCTTCATCGACGTCGATGCTCAGGTCGTCGGGTGGGCGATCAAGGCTGCCACCGCGCAGCACTTGGCGTAGCTGTTGCTCCAGCTCCGGGCGTTGCAAGGCTTCGGCCAGGGTGTTGCCTAGGCGGCTGTCGCTCCAGCCCAGCTGGCGCTGCGCCACAGGGTTGAGGTGTTCCAGGCGGCCTTGGCGGTCAATGATCAGCAGGCCATCGTCGATGCTGTCGAGCACGGCCTGCAGGCGTTGCTGGCCGGCCAGCAGTTCATCGACATTGGTTGCCTGGTGCTTGCGCAAGGCGTCGGCCATGAGCCCGAAGCGGCGGGTCAGTTGGTTCAGCTCGATGGCCTGGGTAACTGGCAGTGTTACGTCGAAGTCGCCCTTGCCCAATTGATCGGCCGCCTTGGCCAAGGCTTCGATCGGTTGGCCGAAGCGTCGCGCGATGTTGTGCGCCGTGATGAAACCCAGCACGAGGATCACCAAGCCCATCAGGCCAAGGACGCCGCTGACCATCAAGGCGCGATCGCGGGTATGTTCCTCGCTGCGGGTAATGTGATCCAGCGCTTGCTTGTGGGCGTCGATGAGGTCGGTGCGCACTTGGTTGAAGGCAGCCCCCAGGGGCTGGTCCATACCCATGCTGCGCGCCGGTGCAGGGCTGTCGCGGTAGGCTTCGAGGAAGGTCTGGTAATTGCTGCTGGCCTTGCTGAAGCCGGTGCGTTCGCCGCCTTGTTCTAGCCCTTGGTTGAGCAGTGACTGGAAGTTGTCTTGCAGCACTTGCAGGCTTTGCGGCGCGGTGTCTTCGTCAAGGATCAGGGTCAGCTGTTCGCCGAGGTTCTGCCGCAATTTAAGCCCCACTTCCAGGGCGTGGGTGGTGTCTCGCACGAGCTGCTGTTGCACCGAGGCCATCTGCAGCACGCTCACCAGGCCCAGCATCAGGCCGAGCAAGGCCACCGTGACCAGCGCCGAAATGCTGAGGAAAAGCCGCGTGCGCAGCTTCATCTGCCACTTCATAGGTTGTACTGCTTACGTTTGCGATACAGGGTCGAGGCATCGATGCCCAGGGTTTTGGCGGCCTGGTCAAGGGTATCGCTGGCAGCCAGCACCGCACCGATGTGGGCGCGCTCCAGTTCATCCAGGCTCAATGCCGCGCCAACCCGTGGTGCGTTGCCGGCCGGTTGTTCGCCCATGCCCAGGTGGCTGATCTCGACGCGCTCCTGCGGGCAGATGATGCTGGCGCGTTCGACCACGTTGCGCAGTTCACGGATGTTGCCAGGCCAGCGGTAGTTGAGCAGGGCTGCACGGGCTTCGTCGCTGAAGCCGCGGGCGGGCCGGGAGTATTCCTTGACGAAGCGGGCCAGAAAACGATCGGCCAGGGTCAGGATGTCTTCGCTGCGCTCGCGCAGGGGCGGCAGGTGCAAGGTGATCACGTTCAGGCGGTACAGCAGGTCTTCGCGGAAGCGGCTTTCGCGCACCATCTCCTCGAGGTTGAGGTTGGTGGCAGCCAGAATGCGCACATCGGCGCGTCGGGTGACCGGGTCACCCACGCGCTCGTACTCCTTGTCCTGGATAAAGCGCAGCAGCTTAGGCTGCAAGGTCAGTGGGAAATCACCGATTTCATCCAGGAACAACGTGCCTCCGTCGGCCTGGCTGACCCGGCCAAGGGTGCTCTCGCTGGCACCGGTGAAGGCGCCGCGGGTATGGCCGAACAGCTCGCTTTCCATGAGCTCGGCATTCAGCGAGGGGCAGTTGATGGTGACGCAGGCTTTGCGCGCACGCTTGCTCCAGCCATGAATGGCGCGGGCCAGCTCGCCCTTACCGGTGCCGGACTCGCCCAGGATGAGGATGTTGGCATCGGTGGTTGCAACCTGACGCGCCGTTTCCAGCACCACCATCATGGCCGGGCTGTGCGAGTCGAGGCCGTCCTTGGGTTTGCGCACCTCGCCTTCAAGGGCTTCGAGGCGTGCCGACAGTTGGCGCACTTCCAGCTGTTTGGCGGTGGCCAGGCGCAGCTGGTCTGGGCTGCAGGGCTTGACCAGGTAATCGGCCGCCCCTGCCTGGATGGCATCCACCGCGGTGTCGATCGCCGAATGCGCGGTCACGATCACCACCCGCATCCAGGGGGCCTGGATGCGCATCTGCGCCAGCACGTCGAGGCCGTTGTCCTCGCCCAGGCGCAGGTCGAGGAAACACAGGTCGAACACCTGGCGTTGCAGCAAGGTTTCGGCTTGGGCGGCACTGTTGGCGGTGGCCACGCTATAGCCTTCGTCTTCGAGGCAGTAGCGGAAGGTGCGCAGGATCGCGGACTCGTCATCCACCAGCAGAATGCGGCCTTGGTTGTCCTGGGCTGATTCCATTTCCTGCGCTCCTTAGGATAGATCTTCAATTAGTGTGGGAAAAATCGGGCAAGTTGCATGGTCAATTCTGAAGGATTCTGTCCTTTGCATGCTAGCCAATGGCCAAAGTAAGCCCGAAAACCGCGATATCTCGATGATTTGCTTAGAGCTACGCGCTGGCACATTGGTTGCGACTATTTTCTGTTTTTGCCAACAAAGGAGGCACAGCCATGCCCTTTTCCCCACGACTGGCCGTGTTGGCGGCCACCTTGCTGCCGGTATTGACCCCGGCATTCGCTGACCCTGTGCAGGACGCCCGCCTGGAGGGTTCGCTGCAAACCGCGTTATCGCTCAACAGGATGCTCAACCCGTTTCGCATCGATGTCGAGGTGGACGGCCAGCAGGCGCGGCTGACCGGTGAGGTCGAGAACGATGTCGAGCGCCAGTTGGCCGAGCATGTCGCCCTGGCTACGCGCGGTATCGAAAAGGTCGACAACCAGTTGAAGGTCAATGCCCAGCTGGTGGAGCGCCCGCTGGAACTGCGGGCTTATGCACAGCGGCTGGAAGATGCAACGTTGGCTGCCGTGATCAGGGCACGGCTGCTGTGGAGCCGCACGACCGAGAAAGCGCCTATCGAGGTGCAAAGCAGCGATGGCGTGGTGACGCTTCGCGGCAGGGTCGACAGCGCAGAGGCCAAGGAGCTGGCCGGGGTGGTGGCGCGGACCACCGACGGCGTGCACCTGGTCAACAACCTGGTCAGCCTGGATACCGCCGCCATGGCCAAGGCTCGCGAGAACCCGGTGGGTGCCCCGACCGGGCCGCAACCCAGCGATAGCTGGATCGTCGACAAGATCCAGAACAGCTTCCGTTTCAGCCGCAACCTCGATGGCCTGAACCTCAAGGTGGCCAGCCAAGAGGGCCTGGTGCGGCTGTCGGGAGAGGTGGTCAGCAGCGAGCAGAAAACCATCGCCGTGGAGATCGCCCGGCAGATCATCGGCGTGCGCGGTGTGGACGCCGACCTGCTCAAGGTCGCGACCAAGGTCGAGGGCTGATCGTGCAATTCGCACGACGCCAGGGACGGCATCGTGCAGGATACGTCCTTCGGTGCCATGCGTGATTATCTTAAGTATATGATTTTAAAGGAATTTTATTGAATTCAAAGGCTGGCATGCAGGCTGCAATTACCTGTTCAGGTTTGAACAACAATTACAGCAGGAGGAGCCGGCATGAACCGCCAATCTGTCAACCGCTCGCAGAACGCCGCACTGCCTTTGCGCCAGTTCCTGTTTCTCGGCATGGCGCTGCTGATGACCTTGGCCGCCGGCCTCTTCTACTACAGCTGGCAGACCGCGCGTCTGGCAGATCAAGTGGCGGCGCAGACCGCGCTGTTGACGCAGATTCAGGCAACCCGTGCCAGCACCCTGGTCAGGGCGGCTGACCCGCTGCCTTCGCCTAAGGCCAATGCCTCGCCGGCCACCGTAGAAACTGTCGTACCCCAGGATCGCTGGGTGTTCTGAGCCTGTCCTGGACGCCTAGGGCCGGATTGATTTCAAAAAAGAAAGGAGAACCACCATGCTGAGTTGGGCTATCACTTTCCTCATCATCGCCATTGTCGCCGCCGTACTGGGCTTCGGTGGTATCGCTGGCGCCGCCACGGGTATCGCGAAGATCCTGTTCATCGTCTTCCTGGTCCTGTTCGTAGCCTCCTTCTTCTTTGGACGTGGTCGAGGTTGACGATGAGCAGGAAGCTTTGCACTGCCCTGGCTGCCGCCTTGTTGTTGGGCGGCAGTGCAGGGGCGATGGCGGCCAATGACGGCCAGGTCCGGGTCGACCAGTTGCTCGGCTCGGACCCTGAATACCGGGAAGCCTGGGAGGACACGATCAAGGGCGAGGAACGGCTGCCCGATTGGGTAGTCAACCTCACCGGCAGTGCCCAGGAGCAGATGTCGGCAGTCACCGAGGACGGCGATCAGTACCTGGTCGGCCCCCTGTGCGAAACGGCGGACAACTGCACCTACAAACGCCTGATCGTGGCGTTCAGTTGGGACAAGGACGATGCCTACGGGATGCTCGTGGAGGTACCCGAAGGCTTGCCGAGCGACAAGTCGCCTACCCGTCATGCGCAGTACCGCTGGCTTGGCAAGCCGGATGACGGCATGAAGGCGATGTTGCGCGAGCAACTCAAGCGTGACCCGAAATGGTACTGAGCTTTTAGCCAGTGCTGATGAACGGTAACGCACTGTCACGTAATAGAAGCTGAACCTTTTTATAGTTCAGGCTTCTATGATGCGCCGCCCCGAGGAGGGGCAGCACATGACCATGGGGCCGGGCTGTTCTGATTGTTGCAAGATCGGAGTGGCCTAGGGGTACAGGGAGTGCCTCCAGTATTGGGCCGGGTCAGGAAAGGCGGAATCGGAAGCCTCAGGTCGGGGGTGTCATCGGGGACACCGCACCGACCTGACTTCCGAGGAGCCATCAGCCATTTCATCAATGCCATCGTCCAATGGCCCTTCTTGCGTGTTTTTCGCTTCGGGACACATTTTGTCTCGACCGTACATCACATTTTTTTTCCGTTCGATGCCGCTGCCGCAAGTGTCATTTCGGCCATTCGGATTGTCGAACAAGCCATTCATCCCCCTCCCTGTGCACTGCCATATCGGCCCAAAAATGGCGCTTTGGTCTTGTTCGGGTTTCCGAACGTTATAAATCAAGCACTTGCGACATGCCATTTTCAGCGCAAACCGTTATGCGGTATCGGCATGGGGTATGCGTTTCCGGCATTAGATTTCCCCCTTCCCCATCGCAATAGTTGCCGCCTTTTCGCTGGCCCGAGCGCCCTGTCGCTCGCTCGCGGTGTCCTTACATGAGGTCGCCGGACGGAAGCTTTTTCGCTCACCGTGACGTTGCCAACGGCTCTGTTACGCGCGTTTTCGTTCGACGCCCATGACCACTAGAACAAAGGGTAAAGACATGAAGAAGGCAAAACTGAGCCTCGCCTGGCAGATCGTTATCGGTCTGGTCCTGGGCGTTGCAATCGGCGCGCTACTGAATCATTTCAGTGCGGAAAAGGCATGGTGGATCAGCAACGTCCTCCAGCCCGCTGGTGACATCTTCATTCGCCTGATCAAGATGATCGTCGTCCCGATCGTGATTTCGTCGCTGATCGTGGGCATCGCCGGAGTAGGCGACGCGAAGAAACTGGGCAGCATCGGCCTCAAGACCATCATCTACTTCGAAGTGGTGACCACCATCGCCATCGTCGTCGGTCTGGTGTTGGCCAACCTGTTCCACCCGGGCGCCGGCATCGACATGAGCACCCTGGGTACCGTGGACATCTCCAAGTACCAGGCCACCGCGGCCGAAGTGCAGCATGAGCACGCGTTCATCGAAACCCTGCTGAACCTGATCCCGTCGAACATCTTCGCAGCGCTGATGCGTGGCGAAATGCTGCCGATCATCTTCTTCTCGGTAATGTTCGGCCTGGGCCTGTCGAGCCTGCAGGCAGAACTGCGCGACCCGCTGGTGCGTACCTTCCAGGCTGTGTCGGAGACCATGTTCAAGGTCACCCACATGATCATGAACTACGCCCCGATTGGCGTATTTGCCCTGATCGCCGTGACCGTCGCCAACTTTGGCTTCAGCTCGCTGCTGCCGCTGGCCAAGCTGGTGTTGCTGGTGTACTTCGCCATCGCCTTCTTCGCCTTCATGGTGCTGGGCCTGGTGGCGCGCGTGTTCGGCTTCTCGGTGATCAAGATCATGCGCATCATGAAAGATGAGCTGATCCTGGCCTACTCCACCTCCAGCTCCGAAACCGTGCTGCCACGGGTGATCGAGAAGATGGAGAAGTACGGTGCGCCGAAGTCGATCTGCTCGTTCGTGGTACCGACTGGCTACTCGTTCAACCTCGATGGTTCGACCCTGTACCAGAGCATCGCGGCAATCTTCATTGCCCAGCTGTATGGCATTGACCTGTCGTGGAGCCAGCAGCTGCTGCTGGTCCTGACCCTGATGGTCACCTCCAAAGGCATTGCCGGTGTACCGGGCGTATCCTTCGTGGTACTGCTGGCGACCCTGGGCAGCGTAGGCATCCCGCTGGAAGGCCTGGCCTTCATCGCCGGTGTCGACCGCATCATGGACATGGCCCGTACCGCACTGAACGTGGTCGGCAATGCCCTGGCCGCGCTGGTTATCGCACGCTGGGAAGGCATGTACGACGCTGCCAAGGGCGAGCAGTACTACGCCTCGCTGATGGCCGACAAGCAGGAAGCTGCAGTGGTTGGCCAGACCGCCAAACGCTGAAGCTAACGCGTTGAACAAAAAGCCCCGACTTGTCGGGGCTTTTTATTGCCTGTGGGATTGCCGGGGGCGCTTTGCGCCCCTTTCGCGACGCAAGGCCGCTCCTACACCGACCGCGTCATGCCCCTATTTACAGGGCATGTGCGGACACTGTGGGAGCAGCCTTGTGCTGCTCTTACAGGGGGGGTGGGCTACGTTTGGCGCTAATGAACAGCTCGATACGCTATCATTCGGGCATTTTTCAGGGGGAACACACGGATGCTCAACGGCCTTTGGCTCGGCTTTTTCCTGGTGGCGGCCGTGTCCGCCCTGGCCCAATGGCTGATCGGCGGTAACGCTGGCATCTTCGCGGCGATGGTCGAGAGCATCTTTGCCATGGCCAAGCTGTCGGTGGAGGTGATGGTCCTGCTGTTCGGCACCCTGACCTTGTGGCTGGGCTTTCTGAAAATCGCCGAGAAGGCCGGCATCGTCGAATGGCTGGCCAAGGTGCTTGGCCCGCTGTTCGCCAGGCTGATGCCAGAGGTACCCAAGGGCCACCCTGCCCTGGGCCTGATCACCATGAACTTCGCCGCCAATGGCCTGGGCCTGGACAACGCGGCCACGCCGATCGGCCTGAAAGCCATGCGGGCGCTGCAGGAGCTGAACCCCAGCAGCACCACCGCGAGCAACGCGCAGATCCTGTTCCTGGTGCTTAACGCCTCGTCGCTGACCCTGTTGCCGGTGACCATCTTCATGTACCGCGCGCAACAAGGCGCGGCCGACCCGACGATGGTGTTCCTGCCGATCCTGCTGGCCACCAGCGTGTCGACCCTGGTCGGCCTGCTGTCGGTGGCCGTCATGCAGCGCCTGCGTTTGTGGGACCCGGTGGTACTGGCGTATCTGATCCCCGGTGCGCTGCTGTTGGGCTGCTTCATGGCCTTTCTCGGCACCTTGTCGGCGGCCGCGCTGTCGAGCCTGTCGTCGCTCCTGGGCAACCTCACGCTGTTTGGCGTGATCATGCTGTTTCTAGTGATCGGCGCGCTGAAGCGGGTCAAGGTATACGAAGCCTTTGTCGAAGGGGCCAAGGAAGGCTTCGACGTGGCCAAGAACCTGCTGCCCTACCTGGTGGCCATGCTGGTGGCGGTGGGTGTGCTGCGCGCCTCGGGCGCCCTGGAGCTGGCGCTGGATGGCATTCGCCATGCGGTGAACTGGATGGGCCTGGATACACGCTTCGTCGAAGGCCTGCCCACCGCCCTGGTCAAGCCGTTCTCCGGCAGTGCCGCGCGGGCGATGCTGATCGAGACCATGCAGACGCAAGGCGTGGACAGCTTCCCTGCATTGGTCGCAGCGACCATCCAGGGCAGTACCGAGACCACGTTCTATGTGCTGGCGGTGTACTTCGGTGCGGTGGGCATCCAGCGGGTGCGCCACGCGGTCGGTTGCGCACTGCTGGCGGAGTTCTCCGGGGTGGTCGCGGCGATCTTCGTCTGCTACTGGTTCTTCGGCTGAGCCTGCGCGGCCTGGGCGACTGTCCAGGCCACCACCTGCCCTGCCAGCTGGTCGCTGGCCGCGCCGAAGCCTGCGACGACAGCCGCGACCTGCTTGTCGGCCAACGGCCGGCGGATTTCGAACCGTTTGCTGGCCAGGATGCGCTGGCTACGGCCCTGGACCAGCCGCGCATCGTAACGAATCACCACCTCCACTGCCCCGTCCGGGCGGTACTCGCTTTGAAACGCCTGCAGTTCGCCGGCCAGCTCGTAGTCAGCCTGCAGGTTGCTGTCGTCGGCGCTCAGGCGCTGCACCTGGCCGTCACGCTGGAACCCGTCGAGCAGGCGGTTGCGTAACAGTACCGGCACAGCGTCGCTCCAGCGTGCCCCCTTGTAGCTGCTGACCACGTCCCCTTGTGGAATCACCGTGATCCGTGGGCCGGCCAGCACTTCGCTGGCCAGCGGTTTGTTCAGCCGCAGCGACCAGTCCAGCGGTGTGGCAACGCGGCTTGGCTGGTTCACGGGCAGGCGATAGAGGTCCACAGGTTCGCTTGGCGGCAGGATCGAGCAGGCACTGGCCAGGCTCATCGCGGCCGCCAGGGCCAAAAGGCGCAGCGAAGGTTTCATGGCTGGAACTCCTTGTTGTTGTCGCGGCCGAGCAGGTAGCCGCTTGGGTCGGCCTCCAGTTGCCGGGAAATGCCCTTCAGTGCGTTGAGGGTCTCGCGCAGCTCGCGGATTGCGGGGGTTAGCTGGTTCAGGCCCTGGGCACCGTCGCCAATGGCCTCACTGTTGTTCTTGAGCAGCTGGTTGATGGTTGCCGTGCTGTCGGCCAGCGACTGCATGGCCTGCCCGGCATTGCCGATGGCTTGCTTGCCTTCGCTGCCGAGAAGGCCGTTGGCGTTGCGCATCAGTGCCTGGGTTTCGGCCAGGGTGGCGCTGGCCTGTTTGCCAACCTGCACCAGTTGTTCGATGGCCTGGGCAATGCCGCCGTTCTGGCCGGCGAAGGCACTGGTGGTCTTGTCGAGGTTGGCCAGGGTGCTGCTGAGGTGGCCAATGTTGTCGTCAGAGAACATCTGGTTGGCGTTGTGCAGCAGCAGGTTGATGTTGGTCACCAGGTCGCTGCTGTCGTTGAGCAGGCGTGAGATCGGCGAAGGCGACGCGATGATCACGGGCAACTTGCCGTCCTTGCCCTTGAGCTCCGGGCTGTGGGGCGTGCCGCCGCTGAGCTGGATGAACGAGTTGCCGGTGACCCCGGCCAGGGTCAGCTTGGCCTGGGTGTCTTCCTTGACCGGTGTGTCGCCGCTCAGCCGTACGCGGGCGAGCACGCGGCGCGGGTCTTTGGGGTCCAGGCGCAGGGTCGACACGTCGCCGACCTTGATGCCGTTGTACTGCACCGGGCTACCCCGGGACAGGCCCGAGACGGCTTCGTTGAACACCACTTCGTAATCCTTGAAGGCATCGTCGACACTGGACTTGGTCAGCCACAGGCCGAACAGCATGGCACCGGCCACCACCAGGACGGTGACCAGGCCAATGAGGACATGATGTGCTCGGGTTTCCATCGTTCAGCGCTCCTGCCTCGGGCGGGCGGCGGCCTGTTCGGCTGCACGCCCGCGGGGGCCGTGAAAGTATTCTTGAATCCAGGGGTCGTTGGCTTGCTCGACTTCGGCCAGGGGGCCGGCCACCAGCACCTTCTTCTGCGACAGCACCGCGATGCGGTCGGTGATGGTGTAGAGGGTGTCCAGGTCGTGGGTGATGAGGAACACCGAGAGGCCCAGTGCGTCGCGCAGGGTCAGGATCAACTGGTCGAACGCGGCGGCGCCGATCGGGTCGAGGCCCGCGGTGGGTTCATCGAGGAACAGGATGTCCGGGTCCAGGGCCAAGGCGCGTGCCAGCGCCGCGCGCTTGATCATGCCGCCGGACAGCGAGGCCGGGTATTTGTCGGCGGCCGAAATCGGCAGCCCGGCCAGGGCCAGCTTGACCCCGGCCAGGTGCTCGGCATCCGCGCGGGACAAACCAGCATGCTCGATCAGCGGCAAGGCGACGTTTTCGGTGATGGTCAGTGACGAGAACAGCGCACCCTTCTGGAACAGCACGCCGAAGCGCCGCTCGACCAATGAACGCTGCTCTTCGCGCAGCTCGGCCAGGTCTTGGCCGAATACCTTGATCTGCCCTTCGTTGGGCCGGCGCAGGCCAATGATGCTGCGCAGCAGCACCGATTTGCCGCTACCCGAGCCGCCGACCACGGCCAGGATCTCGCCCCGGTACAGGTCCAGGTCGAGGTTTTCATGCACGCTCTGGCTGCCGAAGCGGTTACAGATGCCCCGGGCCTCGATGACTGTTTCGCGCCCGCTCACCAGCCCATCTCCATGAAGAACAGTGCCGCCACCGCGTCCAGCACGATGACCACGAAAATCGACTGCACCACTGCCGAGGTGGTGTGTGCCCCTACGGATTCTGCACTGCCACTGACCTTGAAGCCTTCAAGGCAGCCGATGGCCGCGATCAGGAAGGCGAAAAACGGCGCCTTGGCCAGGCCGACGAGGAAGTGCTGCACACCGATGTCGGTCTGCAGCAGCGACAGGAACATGGCCGGTGAGATGTCCAGCGACAGCGCGCAGACCACTGCGCCGCCGACGATGCCGCAGATCATCGCGAGGAAGGTCAGCAGCGGCAACGAGATCAGCAGGGCCAACACCCGGGGCACGACCAGCAGCTCCATCGGGTTCAGGCCCAGGGTGCGGATGGCGTCGATTTCTTCGTTGGCCTTCATCGAGCCGATCTGCGCGGTGAAGGCACTGGCCGTGCGGCCGGCCATGAGGATGGCGGTCAACAGCACGGCGAATTCACGCAGAAACGAGAACGCCACCAGGTCGACGGTAAAGATGGTCGCGCCAAAGGCAGCCAGCACCGTGGCGCCGAGAAACGCCACCACCGCGCCTACCAGGAAGGTCAGCAAGGCCACGATGGGGGCGGCGTCCAGGCCGGTCTGCTCGATGTGAGCGACCACCGGGGTAAGCCGCCAGCGGTGCGGCTGGAAGGCCCTTCGCAGCAGGGTTTCCAGAATCAGGCCGACGAAGCCGAGCAATTGCCGGGTGTCTTGCCAAAGGGTATTGACGGCACGGCCGATGCGCTCCAGCAGCAACAGCAGCACCGGGCGTTCTGCTTCCTTGACCGGGATGCAGTAGTCCTGGACGGAGCAGTAGACGTTCTTGAGCAGGGCGCGGCTGGCGTCGGGCAGGCTGTCGGTGCAATGGGACAGGCGCTCGGAACCGAGCAGTTCGGCCAGCAGCGAGGCGCCGGCGGTGTCGAGGCGGCCCAGCTGGCTGAGGTCGGCAACGGTGTCGCTGCTGCATTGCGTGCGCAATTGGTCGCTTTCGCGCTTGAGGCTGGCGTAGTGGGCCAGGGTCCAATCACCGGTAATGCGCAGGCAGGCGGGGTGCTGGTTGGTGTCCAGGGTGGCGCTGGGAGGGGTGGTCATAGGCTCCATGCAACTGACTCGGCGCTAAGGCTTAGGGGCTGATCATAGCGCAGAGGGCATGGGCTGGTTTGTTGATTATGTGCTGAGTGTGGGCGCTGGGGGCCGCTTTGCGGCCCATCGCAGCGGTTTAGCGCCCCGGCAAGCCCCAACCATCACTTTGCCGCAGCGTCGTCGACCACCTTGAAGCGCAGCACACCAATCACCTGCCCGTCTTCGGTCAGCACCCTCACCTGCCATTTGCCCACCGGGTTAGGCGGGAAGTTCTGCTTGTGGGTCCAGGCGCGGTAGCCTTCCTTGCGCCCACCGTGGATGTCCAGGGCAATACGGTCGACTTCCGTGCCGTCCTTTTGCCACACGTGATAGATCCGCTCGTTCAGGCCTCGTGGTGCATTGATCGAGGTGTACGCATACAACCCGCTGCTCTTGATGCGGCTGGCAGCGATCTCGTCCAGCGACTCGCCGGGCTGGCGGTTGAGCACTTCGGTACTGACGGCCACTTCGGTCATCCACAGCGTCGCCGGTGGTACCCAGGAGCGGAGCAACCAGCCTCCGGCCCCGACCGACAGCGTCACCAGCACCAGGGCCACGCCGCGCCGCCAGGTATTCACCGGGAAGCTGCTGGCCAGGCTTGGGAAGGACAGGGCCATGGCGATGATCAACGCCAGCTTGAAGCTCTGGGCGGTGGTCAGGTGCAAAATGATTGGCAGCGCGGTCAGCAATGCTGCGAACAACGTCAGGGTGTGCAGCGCGAGGAACAGCCAGCGCCGTGGGGCCAGCCACTTGTAGTACAGCGGGTCGACGATCGAAATCAGCCCGGCAGCGCCCAGCAAGCCGGTAAACACCAGCTGGCCGCTGTTCCAGGTGGTGGTGATGAAGAAGAACGGCAGGACGAAGAACAGGGTTTCCTGGTGGATCATCTGCGTCGCGTAGCGCAGCAAGGGCTGCGGGATTTCGCGGTTGAAGGTGCGGGCGAACAGGCCGGTAAGGGTGTTTTCCAGCATCAGCCAGACCCAACTGACCAGCATCAGGACGGCTACCCAGCTGGCCAGGCCGGCCTGGCGGTCGACCAGGATGAAGCTGCCGATGCCAGAGAGGAAACCCCCAAGCGCAATGATGCCGGGGTAGCGTTTAAGCAGTTCGATGACGCGCTGGACGAAGCGGGGAATTGGGGGCATGGGTCTACAACAGGAGAGATAGGGTGGCTGTGCCGGCCGCTTCGCGGACAAGCCCGCGCCCACAGGGGCAATGTCTACCGTTGTGGGAGCGGGCCCGCGAACAGGCCGGTACTGGCTAAAGGATACCGCCGAATCACTTCTGCCGTGTAGCACCGCTCGGTGGTTGCGGGGTGTGCCGGCGCCAGCGCAGCAACCCTGCCGCCAGGAACAGCCCCAGCAGCAGGGCGAGCAGCCCGTACAACTCGTCGTAACCCAGCAGCGGTTTCTCGATGCGCAGGTAACCCGGGTCCTTGAGCAATTCCTTCAGTGCCTCATTGGCCTGTGCCAGGCTGACCTGGCGCAACTTGCGCGCAGGGTTGGCAAAGCGGCCGTCGGTGTAGTCGTTCAACGCGCCCCAGTAATAGTCGGCCAAGGCACTGTTGCCTTGGGTACTCCAGCTTTCCCGGGCAACGCTGGCGTCCTTGATACGGGCGAAGGTGTCCGGGTCGAGGCCTTCCTTGCGCAGGTGATCGAACAAGCCCTGCATCACCTTGACCGCCTTGTCGATGTCGTCGCGTTCCAGGTCGGCGTTAAGGCTGAGCATGCCACTGTCGCCGAAGCTTTCGCGCTGCACCGATGGGCCGTAGGACAGCCCATTGCGCAGGCGCAACTGGTCGTACAGTGCCCAGTCCAGGTAGCGTGACAGCAGGTCGAGGGTCGGCTGGTGGTCGTTGTCCAGCACCGGCTCGATGAACAGCCAGTGCAACTTGACGCTGTCGCCCAGCCAGCCGCGGGTCAGGTCGCGGCGTTGGTCGGCCTGCTGGCTGATGCTCTCGAGGTTGCGGCGCTCTTCCGGTTCGGTGGCAGGCAGCTCGCCAAAAGTCCGCTCCAGGTAGGCCGGCAGCAGGCGGTCGAGGCCACCGACCAGGATCAGGGTCATGTTGTTGGCCGCGTACCAGCGGTCGCGCAGGGCCTGCACCTGTTCCAGGGTCATGTCGTCGATGTTCGAGCGCTCGGCGCACTTGAGGCCCAGCTCGGTGGCCAACTGGTCACTGGCGGGGTGGCCGATGTCCTGGCGGTCGAGCCAGCGCTGCAGGTGGCCATAGTGGCCGCCATCTTCGCGCTCGATGATCCTTTTCGCCGTGGCCAGGGCCTTGGCGTCGATCGGGGTGTCGCGGATTATCGCCAGCAGCAAGTCGAGGACTTTACGCTGGTTGCGCGCCGGCGCTTCGACCACGAAGGTGGTATCGGCGCTGCTGGTGTAGGCATTCCACTCGCCGCCCAGGGCTTGCAGGCGCTCTTCCAGGCCGCCCTCGCCCGTTTCGTCGATGCCGCTGAACAGCAAGTGCTCGAGCAAGTGCGGCAGCTCTTTCTGCTCGCAACTGAAGTCATCCAGGCCGACCCCCACCACCAGGCGGATGGCCACGTGGTCGCGTTCATAGCCGTTCTTGAGGATGACCTGCAGGCCGTTGGGCAGCAGGTAGCCTTCAACCCGCGAGCGGTCGAGGGCGAGCGTGGGCAGGCTGCAGATCAGTAGGCAAACGAACATCAGGCAACGCATGGGCGAGCTTGGATCTCCTGGTTGGCGAAATCACGGCAAGCGGGCTTCGTCCGGCACGCTGTCGAGCATTAGCCCGCCCGTGTCCGAGCCACCGAGTACCACATAGGCACTGCTGCAGAACAAAGAGTTCAACCGCTTCATGTCAGCGATCAGCTCCAAGTGTAGCGAACTGGTCTCGATACTTTGCACCACCTTGCGTTGCAGGCGGCTGACATGGGCGTGGGCAAGGCGCCGTTCCTGTGCACGAAACCGGCGTTTTTCACGCAGTAACAGCTGCGCGCTTTCCGGATCGGCGCTGAGGAATACGGACAGGCCTAGGCGCAGATTCGACAGCAACTGCTCCTGCAGGCCGGTCAGTTCCTCCAGGCCGACCTGGGAAAACGCGCGGCGCTGGCTGGTTTTCTGCTGCTGGACTTTGCGCAGCATGCGTTCGACCAGGTCGCAGGCCAGCTTGAGGTTGATCGCCAACTCGATGATTTCGGCCCAGCGCCGGTTATCGCGCTCGCTAAGGTCCTCCCGCGTCATCTGCGCCAGGTACAGTTTGATGGCGCTGTACAGGGCCTCGGCGTCCTCGGCCAAGGCGCGGACCTGCTGTGGCAGGGCGGTCTGCGTGCCGCGCAAGGCCCCGAGCATGGCTTCGAGCAGGCTGTCGACGATGTCGCCCAGACGCAGGGTTTCGCGGGCCGCGTTGGCCAGTGCCAGGCTGGGCGTTTCCAGCGCTGAGGCATCGAGGTGGCGCGGGCGTACTTGGCCATTGCCGTTTTCGCGCTCGGGCAGCAAGAAGTTGCACAGCCGGCCCATGGGTTTGACGGTTGGCAGCATGAGCAAGCAGCGCAGGGTGTTGTAGAGCAGGTGGAACCCGATCACTAGCTCCTGAGGGCTGAAGCTCAAGGTGTCCATCCACTCCACCAGTGGGTGCAGCACCGGAATGATCAGCAACAGGCCGAACAGCTTGTACAGCAAGCTGCCCAGCGCGACGCGCCGGCCGGCGGCGTTCTGCATGCTGGTGCTGATGAAGGCCAGCAAGCCGCTGCCGATGTTGGCACCCACCACCAGGCCGATGGCCACCGGCAGGCTGATCACTTCAGCGCCGGCCAGGGTCGCGGTGAGCAACACCGCCGCCAGGCTGGAATAGGAGATCATGGCGAACAGCGCGCCGACCAAGGCGTCGAGCAAGATGTCCCCGGTCAACGACGCGAACAGGACTTTCACCCCTTGGGCATGGGTGATGGGCGCAGCGGCCTGCACGATCAGCTCCAAGGCCAGGATGATCAAGCCAAGGCCAATCCCTACGCGCCCCAGCTGGCCGACGCGGGTTTGTTTGCGCGAGAGGAAGAAGATCACACCCAGGAAGATCAGCAGGGGCGACAGCCACGACAGGTCGAAGGTCAGCACCCGGGCCATGAGCGCGGTACCGACATCGGCGCCAAGCATGATCGCCAAGGCCGGTGTCATGGCCATCAGGCCTTGGCCGACGAAGGATGTGACCAGCATCGCGGTGGCGTTGCTGCTCTGCACCATGGCGGTAACCAGAATCCCGGCGATGAACGCCAGGGGGCGTTTGTTCATGTTCTGGCTGATGATGCGGCGCAGGTCAGAGCCGAAAACCCGGAGGATGCCGGTACGCACGATGTGTGTGCCCCAGACCAATAGCGTCACGGCCGAGAGCAGGTTGAGCAGGGTCAGCATGGCGAAACCCCCTGTTGCCAATGGCCCATGTAGGCCAATAAGTGGAGCGTGGGCGTTTTGGAAAATTTCAGTGCCCACTCAAAGCTTTAGTTGTTTTGTGCAGCGCTTGCCAGCTTCGCATGGCTGTCGGCGATTTGAAACAACCGGTCATGAATGATTGCCCTGCTGGCCTCTTCGCGGGTAAACCCGCGCCCACAGGGATCGTTGGCGCCTGTGGGCGCGGGTTTACCCGCGAAGAGGCCGGCACAAGAAACTGCATACCTGCCGGGCAGGCACGAAAAAGGGCCCCGAAGGGCCCTTGCTTGAAACGCGCTTCCTGGGTTTATTGACCCGGAATGTCCTTGCGCAGTTTCACCGGATCATGCTCTTTGCCATCTTTGCGCGACAGGGCAGTGCGCATACGGATGTTGATCGCTTCGACCGCTAGCGAGAACGCCATGGCGAAGTAGACGTAGCCTTTTGGCACATGCACGTCGAACGATTCGGCGATCAGCACGGTACCGACCACGATCAGGAACGACAGCGCGAGCATCTTCAGCGAAGGGTGCTTGTCGATGAAGTTACTGATGGCACCGGCGCACAGCATCATCACCAGCACGGCGACGACAATGGCGGCGATCATCACCGGCACATGGGAGACCATGCCCACAGCGGTGATCACCGAGTCCAGCGAGAACACGATGTCGATGATGGCGATCTGGATGATGGTGTAGAAGAACTTGCCGCCCGCGCCTTTCGGTTCGTCCGAGCTTTCGTCTTCGCCTTCCAGGCCGTGGTAGATCTCCTGGGAGCTCTTCCACAACAGGAACAGGCCGCCGAAGAACAGGATCAGGTCGCGGCCGGAGATGCCTTGGCCGAAGACCACGAACAGGTCGGCGGTCAGGCGCATGACCCAGGTGATCGACAGCAACAGCATGATACGCGTGACCATGGCCAGGGCCAGGCCGAAGATCCGGGTACGTGGCTGCATGTGCTTGGGCATGCGGCTGACCAGGATCGAGATCATGATGATGTTGTCGATCCCGAGAACGATCTCAAGCGCGGTGAGGGTGAAAAAGGCAACCCAGATTTCCGGGCTGGTCAGCCATTCCATGTGTATTCCTTCGAACGGTAAAGGCGATGCGCCCCAATTTGGGGCGCATCGCGGGAGGGCTAATACGTGTTTATTAAAGACTACTGAACAGCGGGAAAATCCCCATCAGCAGCGCGGCGAGCATTATGCACAGGCACACCAGAACTGCCCACTTCAGGGTGAAGCGCTGGTGGTCACCGAACTCGATGCCGGCCAGGGCCACCAGCAGGTACGTGGAGGGTACCAAGGGGCTGAGCAGATGTACCGGCTGGCCGACGATCGACGCTCGGGCCATCTCGACCGGGCTGATGCCGTAGTGGCTGGCTGCCTCGGCAAGTACCGGCAACACGCCGTAGTAGAAGGCGTCGTTGGACATGAAGAACGTGAACGGCATGCTCACGATCGCGGTGATTACCGCCAGGTACGGGCCCAGGGCCTCGGGGATGACCGCCAGCAGGCTCTTGGACATGGCATCGACCATGCCGGTGCCGGACAGGATGCCGGTGAAGATACCGGCGGCGAAGATCAGCCCGGTTACCGCTAGAACGCTGCCGGCGTGTGCGGCAATGCGGTCTTTTTGCTGCTGCAGGCAGGGGTAGTTGACGATCATGGCGATGCTGAAGGCGATCATGAACAGCACCGGCAGTGGCAGCACGCCTGCGATCAGGGCAACCATCAGGGCTGCCGTCAGGGCACCGTTGAAGTACAACAGTTTTGGCCGGCGTGCCTCCGGGAACTGCGACACGGTGATTTCGCTGTGGTCGATGTCGTCGGTCGGCAGGTGCAGTTCGCCCAGGCGGGCACGTTCACGTTTGCCGTACATATAGGCAATGGCCAGGATCGCCAGTACGCCGAACAGCATGGCTGGGATCATGGGCACGAAAATGTCTGACGGGTCCACGTGCAGTGCGCTGGCGGCGCGTGCGGTCGGGCCACCCCAGGGGGTCATGTTCATCACCCCGCCGGCCAGGATGATCAGGCCGGCCATGATCCGCGGGCTCATGCCCAAGCGGCTGTACATGGGCAGCATGGCGGCGCAGCAGATCATGTAGGTGGTGGCGCCGTCACCGTCGAGCGAGACCACCAGGGCCAGCACGGCGGTGCCGACCGAGACTTTCAGCGGGTCGCCTTTGACCAGCTTGAGGATCTTGCGCACGGCCGGGTCGAACAGGCCGGAGTCGATCATCAGGGCAAAGTAGAGGATGGCGAACATCAACATCACGCCGGTTGGCGCGAGCTTGCTGATGCCCTCGAGCATCATGGGGCCGATCTTGGCGGAGAAACCGCCGAACAGGGCGAACAGGATCGGTACCAGGATCAGCGCGATCAAGGCCGACAGGCGCTTGGTCATGATCAGGTACATGAAGGTGATGACCATGGCAAAGCCGAGGAAGGTCAGCATGGCAATACTCCAGGCGTGGCGCGGCGAAAGGACAGTCGATTCGGGCGGATCAGCGCGTCAGGCGCTGTGCAGGGAGCATGCGGAGGGGGACGACATGAAGGCGGGCACAGGAATACATCAGAGTCACCATTGTTGTTGTTGATTGGGCCGGGCGCGGAAGATTCCGGGTGCCCTGGCTGACCGGTCTTGTGCCGGTAGTGGGCGCTATCCTAAGAGGGCAAGCTTTCAGCCAGCTTTCGCTGTGACAAAGGCGACGGGAGGTAGGTGATGCAGAATGTGACCGAAGGTGGCTGCTACTGTGGTGGCTTGCGGTATCGGCTGGAGGGGGCGCTGACGGATGTCGCCCACTGCCATTGTTCGATCTGTCGGCGCGTCAGTGGCGGGTTGGTGGTGACTTGGCTGACGGTGCCGCGTTCCGCATTCCAGTGGTTGGCGGGCGAGCCGCGCTGCTATGTGGCGCCGGCCAGTTGCAGCCGGTATTTTTGTGGGCAGTGTGGGGCGCATGTGGCATTGGTCACTTCGCACAGCCCGGACAGCATCGACGTGACGGTGGCGACGCTGGATCACCCGGAGCGGGTGCGGGCCAACCGGCATATCTGGACGGGTAGCCGGTTGCCTTGGTTGCACCTGGATGAGGATTTGCCTGGGGAGGTTGGGGAAAGCTTGTAGGTCATCTGTTTGGTCACATGGCCTTCGCGGGCAAGCCCGCTCCCACAGGTACCCCACTGCGCCAAGGGCGATAAACCTGTGGGAGCGGGCTTGCCCGCGATGAGGCCGGTGCTGTGATGACTACAACTGCAACCCGCCTGCGGCCTTGTGCAGCGTTCGCAGATGCTCACCCACCTGCTTCACGTTGGTCTCGATCGCGGCAATCTCCTTGGCCCGCGAGGGGTCCAGCAGCGCCCTCACCTCTTTGTCCAGGTCGGTGCTCAGGCGCAGCAACTGGGCCTGCCGCTCGCTGCTGACTTTCTCCAGGTGCTTGCGCTCATCGGGCTGCGGTAGACCATAGCCTTTGGCGTCCAGCAGTTCTGCCGGGCGGCTGAGGAAGCCGCTGTTGGCGAGCATCTGCTGCAGCGTCTGGTTGGCTTTGTCGATACTGCCATCCTTCAGCGCCGCCGCGTTCAGGTAGCGCTGCTTGACCTCGTCCTGGGCCAGCAACAGCTGGCGGCGTAGGCTCGCCTGCTCGAGCAGCAGCAAGGCAGCGCTGGTGCGCAGGTCGGCCTGGGCGAACCAGCCGCGGCGCTGTTCGGCATCCAGGGCCAGCCAGTCCTCGACCTTGTCCTGCTTGATCGGCAGCTGCTTTTTCAGCACGTCGAACATGGCCTGGTAGCGGTCACGGTAGGAGTCGAAGCGGTAACCCAGGCGCAGGGCTTCGCGGGGGTCATCGAGCACACTGGTATCGGCAATGCCCCGCCCTTTGAGCACTTCCAGCAGGCCGTTGGGCATGATGCTGTCGAGGTCGTTCAGGCGCGGGTTGGCGGTGCCACTGCGCAGCAGTTTCAGCGATTCGACCGCGCAATTGTTGGACAGGAAGTAGTAATTGCCGTCGTAGCTCCAGTGCATTTCCGCCGCCTGGCGCACCAGGTTCTCGACTTCCTGGCGGTCGAGCTTGAGGGGGATCGACGCCAGGCTGCGTAGCTCGGTCTTGGTGTACTCGTCGATGACCTGGCCCAAAGGCAACACGAACAGCCGCGATGGATAAGCGCCGACCAGGCCGTCCCAGCTGGACAACTGCACATCGTTGACGAAGGCGCGGTACGACAGCACCAGGTGCTGGTCGAGGTCCAGGCGGCAATCCGGGCCGCGCGGTCGCCCAGGTTTGCAGATGACCAGGCGCAGCATGCTGTGGCCCCAGCGGCTGACCCAGTTCTGATTGGCCTCAGCCAGCAGGTAGTCGACTTCATAAACGCGTTCGGGGTCGATTTCGCCCAGTGGCTGGCGAGCGAAGTCGCTGCCCGCGTTGAGGAATGGCAAGCCCTTGGCGCAGCTCTCTTGTGCGGGTGCCCAGCCGAAGTGGTCGCGCAGGTACTGGTTCAAGGCGGGGCGCCGGCAAGCATAGCTCGGGTCGAGGAGGAAGTACTCCATGTTGACCGCGATGAATTCCTTGGGGCTGCTCAGCTCATAGGTGTCTGGGCTGCGCACGAACTGGCCGTTGTGCTGCTCGCGCTCACCGCGGCGGCCGACATATTGCTGCCAGCCCGCAAGGTCGAGCAGGCGTGGGTCATCGCTCAAGGTGAAGCGCCGCTCGGCCTGGCCGCGGCACGCCTCTGGCAAGCCGATTTTGCCCACGGTGCCCTGCTGGCGCTTGCAACGGGCGATCAGCGAGCGCTCGGTGGCCGGCCACAACCGGGCCCGGTCGTAAATATGGGTCAGCTCATGCAGGACAGTCGCCAGCAGCTCTTCGCGCACGGTGCCGTGTGGGCGGTGGGTGCGTTCGCGGGCGGCGCTGCCATCAACCAGCCCGGGCAGCAGGCGGCTGTTGAGCTCCAGGGTAGAAACCAGCGACGCCTGGCCGTACGCGTCGGCCGGCATGCGCGCAGTCCAGCTGACCTGCACACGCCGGTCCAGTTGCTGCTTGAAGCGCGGCGGCAGCTTGCTCAGTGCTTCGTCGAGCAGTGCCTGGCTGGCTTGGCGTTGTTGAGGGTCGAGGCCGGAAGCCTGCAGCTCAAGCTGCAGGTCGGCCAGGGCGGGTGTGCCGAGCAGCGTCAGGGCGCAGCCGAGCAGCCAGGCACGCACCTGGTTCACAGCGCGAGAATGGCTTCAGCCAGCACTTGGTCGCTGGCGCCTCGCGCTTCAGGCAGGCGCTCGCGCAGGGTATTGAAAGCAGCTTCAAGCTGGGCGCCACGGATATCACCGTTGCTGGCGACGAAGCTGGCGGCATCGTCGTGCGCTTCACGCACGACTTTGGAATCACGGATCGAGGTGGTGGTGTCGGACGTGAAATCGATCGAACGGCCAAAGGCACGCACGATGATGTTGCTGGTGGCCACCAGCGTCTGTGCCTGGGCCAGGTCGGCCAGCAGCAGCATGCCGAGGGTAGCGGCAATCAGCGGTTTACGCATGGAGCATCTCCGAAAAATACAGGGAGTCAGGTGTAGTCATTGGACGAGAATTGCCTGCGCCAGTTCCAGGTCGCCGACAGCCTGTGCGGCACCGTGCTGGCGCAGCGAGGTGAAGGCCGCTTCCAGGCGCGCACCGAGGATCAGGCCATCGCTGGCGACGAATGCCGCAGCATCGTCACGGGCCTGGCTGACCAGCTTGCGGTCGAACGGCGCGGTGGTGACTTGGCTGGTGACATAGCCTGTGATGACCAGGCTTTGCGTGGTGGTGTCCAACGCATGGGCAGGTGCCATGCTCAGGGGAATGCCAACGGCGACAAACAACAACGGCAACAGATAACGCATGGGCTTCTGACGGCTGGGAACGAGGGGGTGAAGACACCTGCGGCTGTGCGGGCGAGCACCCGTACAGCCGCAGGGTTGAGTGCAGGTCAGATGGCCAGGATGGCCTGTGCCAGCTGTGCGTCGCTAGCCTGCAGGGTCGGCATTTGTGCGCGAATGTGCAGGAAGGCGCTTTCCAGCTTGGCGCCGCGAATGTCGCCTTGGCTGCCGACGAAGCTGGCGGCATCGTCACGGGCGGCTTGGACGATCTTGTCGTCGCGGAACGACGACGATACGTCGGAGGTGGCGTCGGTGGATGCAGCGACAGCGCCCACGACTGCGTCAGTGGTGACGACGAAGCTGGTGGCGCTGGCGGTGCCGGCCAGGCTCAGCATCAGGGCGGCGCCAATCAGGTGTTTAAGGGACATGATCGTGGACTCCTAGGGAATTCTGCTAATCGGACGCTCGCACTGCGCGTCTCGGTACTTTTCAACATCTGGTTTCTACCAGACTGTTAAGCCAAGCGTATCACGCGTCGATGTTTCTGGATGTTAATGAACACCCCTTCCCAGTACTGTACTGGTGTGTTTTTGCATTATAAGAAACTGTACCTGTAGAGCTGTGAGCCGCTCTGGTACGTAGCTTACAAACAAAAAACCCGCTGCAGTCACCTGCAACGGGTTTAGGAATTCGCGGTGCCGGGCATAGCCGGCAAGCCGGAGCTTAGCGCCAGAAAGGCTTGCTCAGCTCTTCGTAACGCTGCGACTCGCTGATACCGGCGTCGGCCAGCAGGCGGGAGTCCAGGCGAGCCAGTTGACGGCGGCTGGCCATGCGACGCTGCCACAACAGCAGGGTGGACAGGGCGCGCAGAGGCATCGAAGCGTTGGATTGTTGGGCGTTGCTTTCAAAAACCAGACCGGAACTGAGTGTACGTTCCATGATGTTTCATCCTTCCGCTTATGGCGGGATTAGGTAGTGATTTAACTGATGCCAATGATCCTCCTCTCTTGTCCATAACAGTAGATACAGTTCTGCGGCATTACGATGGTTCAGTTAACTGTGTAACCCTACTGTTGCACTCGAAATAGGCGCAACTGTACTGGTCTGCACTTATATGGTGCAAAATGCTCGGTAGGGAGAGGTGGTTAGCAGAGGGTCAGCTAAAAATACCAGTACAGTAGTACAGTTTTGTAGCTTGCTTAGGCGTTGTATCGAGCGAGGGCTTTGACTGTACCGGCCGTATCGCCGGCAAACCGTCTTCAACCGGCACGGCGCTGACGACGAATCGCGCGCTGTACCGGCTGAAGGCGGCTTGTTTGGAGCGGTGTAACTACAGGCGTGTGGGTATCAGCTGGCGAGCATGCGCCCGGTCTCTTCCAGGTTTTCGTGCCAGCTCAATGCTTCGCGCAGAATGTGCGGCGTATGGCCGCCGCGCTGGCAGGCGCGATCGAAGTAGTCGTTCAGCGCTGCGCGGTAATCCGGGTGCACACAGTTGTCGATGATTGCCCGGGCACGCTCGCGTGGCGCAAGGCCGCGCAAGTCTGCAAGCCCCTGCTCAGTGACCAGGATGTCGACGTCGTGCTCGGTGTGGTCGACGTGGCTGACCATCGGCACCACGCTGGAAATCGCGCCACCCTTGGCAATCGACTTGGTGACGAACACGGCCAGGTGCGCGTTACGGGCGAAATCGCCAGAACCACCGATGCCGTTCATCATCCGCGTGCCGCACACGTGGGTGGAGTTGACGTTGCCGTAGATATCGAACTCCAGCGCGGTGTTGATACCAATGATGCCCAGGCGACGGACCACCTCTGGGTGGTTGGAGATCTCCTGTGGGCGCAGCACCAGCTTGTCCTTGTAGCGCTCCAGGTTACCGAACACATCGGCATTGCGGCGGGTCGACAGGGTGATTGAGCTGCCGGAGGCGAAGCTCAGCTTGCCGGCGTCGATCAGGTCGAAGGTCGAGTCCTGCAGTACTTCGGAGTACATGGTCAGGTCTTCGAACGGCGAATCGATCAAGCCGCACATCACCGCGTTGGCGATGCTGCCGATACCGGCCTGCAGTGGGCCGAGCTTGTTGGTCATGCGGCCAGCGTCGACTTCCTTCTTGAGGAAGTTGATCAGGTGGTCGGCGATGCCCTGGGTTTCGTCGTCCGGCGGCAATACTGTGGATGGCGAGTCCGGCTGGTCGCTGATGACGATACCGACGATCTTGGCCGGGTCGATCGGGATGGCGGTGCTGCCGATGCGATCATCAACCTTGACCAGCGGGATCGGTGTGCGGGTTGGGCGGTAGGTCGGGATATAGATGTCGTGCAGGCCTTCGAGGTTGGCGTTGTGCGACAGGTTGATCTCGACGATCACTTGCTTGGCGAAGATCGCGAAGCTGGCCGAGTTGCCTACCGAGGTGGTCGGCACGATATGGCCTTGTTCGGTGATGGCCACGGCTTCGATGACGGCGATGTCCGGCAGCTTGAGCTGCTGGTTGCGCAATTGCTCGACGGTTTCCGACAGGTGCTGGTCGATGAACATCACCTGGCCGTCGTTGATGGCCTTGCGCAGGGTGCTGTCGACCTGGAAGGGCATGCGGCGAGCCAGCACGCCGGCCTCGGTCAGCTGCTTGTCCAGGTCATTGCCCAGGCTGGCGCCGGTCATCAGGCTGATTTTCAGCGGCGACTGCTTGGCACGTTCGGCCAGGGCATGGGGTACGGCCTTGGCTTCGCCGGCGCGGGTGAAGCCGCTCATGCCGACGGTCATGCCGTCCTCGATCAGACCAGCGGCATCAGCCGCACTCATTACCTTGCTGTGCAGGGAGGACAAGCGGATACGATCACGGTACATGGATTGTTATCTCAGGCTACTGAAGCTACTGGAGCGCAGTCTAGAGATTTCGCCGGTTGCCGTCCCACGACCATGGTCGTATGAGAAGCCCGGAAGTAGAGCCGTTGATCTGGATCAGGCAAATGTAAAAGCCCCGCAGATTTCTCGGCGGGGCTTCTTATATAGCGCACGGTTTGCAGCCAGTGGGTTACTCCACGGCTTTGACCATATCCTCGATTACCTTCTTGGCGTCACCGAATACCATCATGGTCTTGTCCAGGTAGAACAGTTCGTTGTCCAGGCCTGCATAGCCGCTGGCCATGGAGCGCTTGTTGACGATGATGGTCTTGGCCTTGAACGCTTCCAGGATCGGCATGCCAGCAATCGGCGACTTGGGATCGTTTTTCGCTGCCGGGTTGACCACATCGTTGGCGCCCAACACCAGTACCACGTCGGCCTGGCCGAATTCGGCGTTGATGTCGTCCATCTCGAACACCTGGTCGTAGGGCACTTCGGCTTCGGCCAGCAACACGTTCATGTGCCCCGGCATGCGGCCTGCCACCGGGTGAATCGCGTACTTCACGGTCACACCGTTGTGGGTCAGCTTCTCGGTCAGCTCCTTCAGCGCGTGCTGGGCACGGGCGACTGCCAGGCCGTAACCCGGCACGATGATTACCGTGTCGGCATTGCTGAGCAGGAAGGTAGCGTCGTCGGCCGAACCCGATTTTACCGGGCGAGCTTCCTGGGTGCCTGCGGGCCCACCGGCATCGGTCGCGCCGCCGAAGCCGCCGAGGATGACATTGAAGAACGAACGGTTCATCGCCTTGCACATGATGTACGAGAGGATCGCACCGCTGGAGCCGACCAGCGAGCCTGCGATGATCAGCATCGAGTTGTTCAGCGAGAAGCCGATACCCGCTGCTGCCCAGCCCGAATAGCTGTTGAGCATCGACACCACCACCGGCATGTCCGCGCCACCGATCGGAATAATGATCAGCACGCCCATGATGAAGGCCAAAACCAGCATCAGGGTAAAGGCACTGTAATGGCCGGTGAAGGTGAACAGCAGGCCCAGGGCGATGGTGGTCAGGCCCAGGATCAGGTTCAGCTTGTGCTGGCCGGCGAACTGTACCGGTGCGCCTTGGAACAGGCGGAACTTGTACTTGCCCGACAGCTTGCCGAAGGCGATCACGGAACCGGAGAAGGTGATGGCACCAATTGCCGCGCCGAGGAACAGCTCCAGGCGGTTACCCGTCGGGATCGGGTCGCTGATGCTGGCGACGATACCCATCGACTGCGGCTCCAACACGGCGGCAATGGCGATGAACACCGCGGCCAGGCCGATCATGCTGTGCATGAAAGCGACCAGTTCCGGCATCTTGGTCATCTCGACCCGCTTGGCCATGATCGAACCGGCGGTACCACCGACCAGCAGGCCGACGATCACGTAGCCGATACCGGCCGTTGCCAGTTCTGCGCCCAGCTTATAAATGAGGCCAACCGTGGTGACGATGGCCAAGCCCATGCCGATCATGCCGAACAGATTGCCGCGGCGTGACGTGGTCGGGTGCGAAAGGCCCTTGAGCGCCTGGATGAAGCAGATCGAGGCGACCAGGTAGAGAAGCGTTACCAGATTCATGCTCATGCTTACTTCTTCGCCTCGTTCTTGGCTTTCTTCTTGAACATCTCAAGCATGCGACGGGTGACCAGGAAGCCACCGAACACGTTGACCGCCGCCAAGGCCACGGCCAGCGTGCCCATCAGCTTGCCGGCGGGCGTCACGGTCAGCGCCGCCGCCAGCATGGCACCGACGATGACGATGGCCGAGATGGCGTTGGTGACCGCCATCAGCGGCGTGTGCAGCGCCGGGGTGACGTTCCACACCACGTGGTAGCCCACGTAGATGGCCAGCACGAAAATGATCAGGTTGTAGATGCCATGGGAAATCAGCATGTCTTCCATTTGTCGTGCTCCTTAGCCGTTCTTGCGGACGACTTGGCCATCGCGGCACATGAGGCAGGCCGCGACGATGTCGTCTTCAAGGTTAATGACCAGCGCGTTGTCCTTGTCGAACAACAGCTTCATGAAGTCCAGCAGGTTGCGTGCGTACAGCGCCGATGCATCGGCCCCCACTTGGGCAGGCAGGTTGGTCGGGCCGACGATGGTCACGCCGTTATCCTGCACCACCTGGTCGGCGACGGTCAGCGGGCAGTTACCGCCTTGGGCGGCGGCCAGGTCGATGACCACCGACCCAGGCTTCATCTGTGCGACGGTTTCGGCGCTGAGCAGGGTCGGCGCCTTGCGGCCAGGGATCAGTGCGGTGGTGATGACGATGTCGGCCTGCTTGGCGCGTTCGTGTACGGCCTGGGCCTGGCGCTGCATCCAGCTGGCCGGCATCGGCCGCGCATAGCCACCAACACCCTCGGCGCACTCACGTTCCTCATCGGTTTCGTAAGGCACGTCGATGAACTTGGCGCCCAGCGATTCGATCTGCTCTTTGACGGCGGGGCGTACATCCGACGCCTCGATCACGGCACCCATGCGCTTGGCGGTAGCAATGGCCTGCAGGCCTGCAACGCCTGCACCGAGGATCAGCACGCGAGCAGCCTTCACGGTACCGGCGGCCGTCATCAGCATGGGCATGAAGCGAGGGTAGTGGTGCGCTGCCAGCAGTACCGCCTTGTAACCGGCGATGTTGGCCTGGGACGACAGCACATCGAGGCTTTGTGCCCGCGAGGTACGCGGCGCTGCTTCGAGGGCGAAGGCGGTGATACCGCGCTCGGCCATCTTGCCGATCAGTTCACTGTTGAACGGGTTGAGCATGCCCACCAGCAGGCTGCCGCTGTTGATCAGCGCCATCTCCTGGTCGTTGGGCGCGACTACTTTAAGTACCAGTTGCGCGCCGTAGGCATCGGCGGCGGTACCCAGGGAGGCACCCACAGCCTCATAGGCACTGTCCGGAATGCTGGCGTTTAGCCCTGCCCCCCGTTGGACGGTGACCTGATGGCCCTGGGCAACCAGTTTTTTGATGGTTTCAGGGGTCGCGGCGACCCTTGTCTCACCCGTCTGCGTCTCGAGAGGAACACCAATGTGCACGACTATGTCTCCTGCGGTGACCTTTTGTCTTTGTTGAAGCCAGCGTACTTCGGCTGGTGCGCTGGTGCGGTCCAACCCGCCGAATCCTAGGCGGGCCAGGCATTTTGCAGATGAACCCAAGGGGCTTCAACCGGTTCTGGAGCGAAACGAAGTTAAAACTACAAGTCACCCTGTGACCGTATGTCGCAAGCCTTCGGTTGCAGCCCGTCAAACATGGGCCATTGGGAGATTAGGAGATAAAACTAAAAAAAATTGCGGTATTTCGCTTACAGTTCGCTCAATGTCGCAATTTAAGCCTGAAAGCCGCGCAGTCAGCAGGGTTAAACGGGATTTTCAGGCTTGCGTAACAGTTTTCGAATATGCGACAAATACATATATCTGTAGGTGTTTAAAATAATTGACTACGAAGTCAGGTTGTTTGGCTGTGACTAGGCAGAGGCGGTGGTGTAAGCCTGCGCTTGTGCTACCAGCCAGTCGCGGAAAGCCCGTAGCGAGGCAGACTCCACTTTGCGTTCGGGAATCATCAGATAGTAGGCCTTGTCACTGCTCAGGGCATGCCTGTTAGCGACCACCAACCTACCCTCCTGCAACTCCCGCTGAATCAGAAAGGGCGGGATCAGCGCGATCCCCATTTCGTGCATCGCCGCCTGCGCGAGCATCGAGAATAGTTCATAGCGCGGGCCTGTCATGTCGCGCTCCACGTTCATGCCCAGGCCGCCGAACCATTGCCGCCAGGCATAGGGGCGCGTGGTCTGCTGCAGCAAGGGCAGTTGCGCAATGCGGCGGGCGTCTAGCATGCCTTGCCCGTCCAGCAACGCCGGGCTGCAGACGGGGACAGGGTTCTCGCCCATCAGCCTATGCGACTGGGTGCCGGACCAGTCGGCATCGCCGAAATAGATGGCTGCATCAAAGGCTGTGTCGGCAAACAGAAATGGCCGGGTGCGGTTGGTCAGGTTGACGGTGACGTCGGGGTGGCGCTGCTGGAAGTCCTTGAGCCTGGGGAGCAGCCATTGGGTGCCGAAGGTGGGTACCACGGCCAGTTCGATCACATTGGCGCCCTGCTGGCGCATGACCGACAAGGTATCGCGCTCTACCGCATCCAGCTGCGCGGCAACCTGGCGGCTGTAGGAAAGGCCAGCCTCGGTCAGCTTCACCCCGCGCCTTGAGCGGCGAAATAGTTCCACATTAAGGAAGGCCTCCAGGCCGCCGATCTGCCGACAAACGGCGCCCTGGGTCAGCGCGAGTTCTTGCGCGGCCTTGGTGAAGCTCTCGTTACGCGCCGCCGCCTCGAAACAGACCAGGGCGGCAGTGCTGGGGATCTTGCGGCGCATGTACGTCAACCTCACTTGTAAGGCTGTCAATGTGGCGTTTTGCTGATTTACGAAGTGACAAATTATCACTAATCCGTGCGCAATCCTCGTTTGTCCCGACGGCCGATCAGGCCTAGGCTCAAGGGCACAAGAATTTGCTCTCTCTTTTCGAGGATTTCGCTCATGGCCGGTAAAGCAAGCTTCAACTGGATCGATCCGCTGCTGCTCGATCAGCAGCTCACTGAAGAAGAGCGCATGGTGCGTGACAGCGCTTATCAGTTCGCCCAGGACAAGCTGGCGCCGCGCGTGCTCGAAGCCTTCCGCCATGAGCAGACCGACCCGGCGATCTTCCGCGAGATGGGTGAAATCGGTTTGCTGGGTGCCACCATCCCCGAGCAGTATGGCGGCAGCGGTCTTAATTATGTGTGTTACGGGCTGATCGCTCGCGAGGTCGAGCGGATCGACTCTGGCTATCGCTCGATGATGAGTGTGCAGTCTTCCCTGGTGATGGTACCGATCAACGAATTCGGCACTGAGGCGCAGAAGCAGAAGTACCTGCCCAAGCTCGCCACGGGTGAGTGGATCGGCTGCTTTGGTCTGACCGAGCCTAACCACGGCTCCGACCCGGGCTCGATGATCACCCGGGCCAGAAAGGTGGACGGCGGCTACCGCCTGACCGGCAGCAAGATGTGGATCACCAACAGCCCGATCGCCGATGTGTTCGTGGTGTGGGGCAAGGATGACGCTGGCGACATCCGCGGCTTCGTGCTGGAAAAGGGTTGGGAAGGCCTCAGCGCCCCGGCGATCCACGGCAAGGTGGGCCTGCGTGCTTCGATTACAGGCGAGATCGTAATGGACAACGTGTTCGTGCCTGAGGAGAACATCTTCCCAGACGTGCGCGGCCTCAAGGGCCCGTTCACCTGCCTGAACTCGGCACGCTATGGCATCTCCTGGGGGGCGTTGGGCGCTGCCGAGGCCTGCTGGCATACCGCGCGCCAATACACCCTGGACCGTCAGCAGTTCGGCCGCCCGCTGGCAGCCAATCAGCTGATCCAGAAAAAGCTGGCCGACATGCAGACCGAGATCACCCTGGCACTGCAGGGCTGCCTGCGGTTGGGGCGCATGAAGGATGAAGGCACGGCGGCTGTCGAGATCACCTCGATCATGAAGCGTAACTCTTGCGGTAAAGCCTTGGATATCGCCCGCATGGCACGTGACATGCTGGGGGGTAACGGCATTTCCGATGAATTTGGCGTGGCTCGCCATCTGGTGAACCTTGAGGTGGTCAACACCTATGAAGGTACCCATGACGTGCATGCGTTGATCCTGGGGCGTGCTCAGACCGGCATCCAGGCCTTCTATTAATAAGGAGCCAGCCCATGGGCGCGCTATCACATCTGCGGGTGCTGGACCTTTCGCGCGTGTTGGCCGGCCCATGGTCTGGCCAGATTCTCGCTGACCTTGGGGCTGACGTGATCAAGGTCGAGCGCCCTGGTAATGGCGATGATACCCGCTCGTGGGGGCCGCCTTTCCTCAGAGATGTCCGGGGTGAGAACACCAGTGAGGCCGCCTATTACCTCTCGGCCAATCGCAACAAGCGTTCGGTGACGATCGACTTCACACAGCCTGAAGGGCAACGCTTGGTGCGTGAGCTGGCGGCGAAGTCGGATATTGTCATCGAGAACTTCAAGGTGGGTGGCCTCGCAGCCTATGGGCTGGATTACCAAAGCCTGAAAGCGCTCAACCCGAAGCTTATCTATTGCTCCATTACCGGTTTTGGCCAGACCGGGCCCTATGCCAAGCGCGCGGGCTATGACTTCATGATCCAAGGGCTGGGTGGGTTGATGAGCCTGACCGGTCGGCCTGAGGGGGAAGAAGGTGCTGGGCCGGTAAAGGTTGGCGTGGCGCTGACTGACATTCTTACTGGGCTGTACTCGACTGTGGCGATTTTGGCTGCCCTCGCCCATCGGGACCAGACCGGTATCGGCCAGCATGTCGACATGGCACTGCTCGATGTGCAGGTGGCCTGCCTGGCGAACCAGGCCATGAACTACCTGACCACGGGCACCCCGCCCCGGCGCCTGGGCAATGCGCATCCCAATATCGTGCCTTACCAGGACTTCCCTACAGCAGACGGCGATTTCATTCTTACCGTGGGTAATGATGGTCAGTTTCGAAAGTTTGCCGAGGTGGCTGGGCAGCCGCAGTGGGCGGATGATCCGCGCTTCGCTACTAATAAGCTGCGTGTGGCCAACCGTGGTGAGCTGATTCCGTTGATTCGTCAGGCTACGGTGTTCAAGACCACGGCGGAGTGGGTGAGCCAGTTGGAGAAGGCTGGGGTGCCGTGTGGGCCAATCAATGACCTGGCGCAGATGTTCCAGGATCCGCAGGTGGTGGCTCGAGGGTTGGCGGTGACTATCCCGCATCCACTGGCGGGGAGTGTGCCGCAGGTAGCCAGCCCTATTCGCCTGTCGGAGACGCCGGTGGAGTACCGGCGGGCGCCGCCGCTGTTGGGTGAGCACACCGAGGCGGTATTGAGTGAGGTGCTTGGGTTGGATACGGATGCCGTGCACCGCTTGCGCAGTGCTGGGGTGCTTTGAGCCTATATAGAGAAGTGGAATAGCGGGGAGGCCGAAGGCCTCCCCGCTTTGCTTTTTAGCGATATTAAGGTTTCGTGAAATTAAAGGTTGACGGGGTTTCGAATCCCCTTATAATGCGCCCCACTTCCAGCGTAGTCGGAACGAAAAACTCCTTGAGATTCAATGAGTTAAATAGTGAAGACGAAGTTTGAAGGGCTTCGATCGAAAGATCGTCAGCGGTTGAAATGGTGGTTGACAGCGCTTCTAAACGCTGTATGATTCGCCTCCCGCTACGAGAGATCGCAGCGAGTCAAGTGTTTGAAGCTAAACGAGTTTCTCGCGAAAAACTTCAAAATAAACGCTTGACAGTAAATGAGGGAAGCGTAGAATGCGCGCCTCGGTTGAGATGAAAAGCTCTTAACCAAACGCTCTTTAACAAATTGAATCAAGCAATTCGTGTGGGTGCTTGTGAGTACGGACTGATAGTCACAAAGATTATCAGGAAAAGCTCTTAACCAAACGCTCTTTAACAAATTGAATCAAGCAATTCGTGTGGGTGCTTGTGAGTACGGACTGATAGTCACAAAGATTATCAGCATCACAAGTGACCATGCGAGAAATCACATAGTCATTTGAGATTGCTGAGCCAAGTTTAGGGTTTCTTAAAAACCCAAGCAGTATTGAACTGAAGAGTTTGATCATGGCTCAGATTGAACGCTGGCGGCAGGCCTAACACATGCAAGTCGAGCGGATGAGAAGAGCTTGCTCTTCGATTCAGCGGCGGACGGGTGAGTAATGCCTAGGAATCTGCCTGGTAGTGGGGGACAACGTTTCGAAAGGAACGCTAATACCGCATACGTCCTACGGGAGAAAGCAGGGGACCTTCGGGCCTTGCGCTATCAGATGAGCCTAGGTCGGATTAGCTAGTTGGTGAGGTAATGGCTCACCAAGGCGACGATCCGTAACTGGTCTGAGAGGATGATCAGTCACACTGGAACTGAGACACGGTCCAGACTCCTACGGGAGGCAGCAGTGGGGAATATTGGACAATGGGCGAAAGCCTGATCCAGCCATGCCGCGTGTGTGAAGAAGGTCTTCGGATTGTAAAGCACTTTAAGTTGGGAGGAAGGGCAGTAAGCGAATACCTTGCTGTTTTGACGTTACCGACAGAATAAGCACCGGCTAACTCTGTGCCAGCAGCCGCGGTAATACAGAGGGTGCAAGCGTTAATCGGAATTACTGGGCGTAAAGCGCGCGTAGGTGGTTTGTTAAGTTGGATGTGAAAGCCCCGGGCTCAACCTGGGAACTGCATCCAAAACTGGCAAGCTAGAGTACGGTAGAGGGTGGTGGAATTTCCTGTGTAGCGGTGAAATGCGTAGATATAGGAAGGAACACCAGTGGCGAAGGCGACCACCTGGACTGATACTGACACTGAGGTGCGAAAGCGTGGGGAGCAAACAGGATTAGATACCCTGGTAGTCCACGCCGTAAACGATGTCAACTAGCCGTTGGAATCCTTGAGATTTTAGTGGCGCAGCTAACGCATTAAGTTGACCGCCTGGGGAGTACGGCCGCAAGGTTAAAACTCAAATGAATTGACGGGGGCCCGCACAAGCGGTGGAGCATGTGGTTTAATTCGAAGCAACGCGAAGAACCTTACCAGGCCTTGACATGCAGAGAACTTTCCAGAGATGGATTGGTGCCTTCGGGAACTCTGACACAGGTGCTGCATGGCTGTCGTCAGCTCGTGTCGTGAGATGTTGGGTTAAGTCCCGTAACGAGCGCAACCCTTGTCCTTAGTTACCAGCACGTTATGGTGGGCACTCTAAGGAGACTGCCGGTGACAAACCGGAGGAAGGTGGGGATGACGTCAAGTCATCATGGCCCTTACGGCCTGGGCTACACACGTGCTACAATGGTCGGTACAGAGGGTTGCCAAGCCGCGAGGTGGAGCTAATCTCACAAAACCGATCGTAGTCCGGATCGCAGTCTGCAACTCGACTGCGTGAAGTCGGAATCGCTAGTAATCGCGAATCAGAATGTCGCGGTGAATACGTTCCCGGGCCTTGTACACACCGCCCGTCACACCATGGGAGTGGGTTGCACCAGAAGTAGCTAGTCTAACCTTCGGGAGGACGGTTACCACGGTGTGATTCATGACTGGGGTGAAGTCGTAACAAGGTAGCCGTAGGGGAACCTGCGGCTGGATCACCTCCTTAATCGACGACATCAGCCTGCTGATGAGCTCCCACACGAATTGCTTGATTCAAGGCGTTGAGCTAACCAATACTAATTGCCCGTGAGGCTTGACCATATAACACCCAAGCAATTTGCTAGCGCGAATTGCGGTGGTGAAGACGAAAGACCCGAAAGTTCGTAACCACAAAATCGCATATCCGAATTCGCTGGGCTGTCCATCTGGACATTCTGGCTACAGAATTTCTTGACGACCATAGAGCATTGGAACCACCTGATCCCATCCCGAACTCAGTAGTGAAACGATGCATCGCCGATGGTAGTGTGGGGTTTCCCCATGTGAGAGTAGGTCATCGTCAAGATTCATTTCGCAAAACCCCTATCTGCGCGGTAGTGTGGGGTTTCCCCATGTGAGAGTAGGTCATCGTCAAGATTCATTTCGCAAAACCCCTATCTGCGCGAGCAGGTAGGGGTTTTGTCTTTAAGTAGAAGCTCAAGCTTCTTGCTGACCAGGTTGAATGACCGCTCAGCAGCGGTAAAAAGGTGGTTGACAGCGTTTTTGAATGCTGTATGATTCGCCTCCCGCTACGAGAGATCGCAGCGAGTTAAGTGTTTGAAGCTAAACGAGTTTCTCGCGAAAAACTTCAAAATAAACGCTTGACAGGCTCTGAGGAAAGCGTAGAATGCGCACCTCGGTTGAGACGAAAAGCTCTTAACCAAACGCTCTTTAACAAATTGAATCAAGCAATTCGTGTGGGTGCTTGTGAGTACGGACTGATAGTCACTTTTGTCAGATCGTTCTTTAAAAATTCGGATATGTGATAGAAATAGACTGAACACTACTTTCACTGGTAGTGGATCAGGCTAAGGTAAAATTTGTGGGCTCGAAAGAGCAAAACGAATTTTCGGCGAATGTCGTCTTCACAGTATAACCAGATTGCTTGGGGTTATATGGTCAAGTGAAGAAGCGCATACGGTGGATGCCTTGGCAGTCAGAGGCGATGAAAGACGTGGTAGCCTGCGATAAGCTTTGGGGAGTCGGCAAACAGACTGTGATCCAGAGATCTCTGAATGGGGGAACCCACTCAGCATAAGCTGAGTATCTTGTACTGAATACATAGGTGCAAGAGGCGAACCAGGGGAACTGAAACATCTAAGTACCCTGAGGAAAAGAAATCAACCGAGATTCCCTTAGTAGTGGCGAGCGAACGGGGACCAGCCCTTAAGTTGGTTTGAGATTAGTGGAACGCTCTGGAAAGTGCGGCCATAGTGGGTGATAGCCCCGTACACGAAAATCTCTTATCAATGAAATCGAGTAGGACGGAGCACGAGAAACTTTGTCTGAATATGGGGGGACCATCCTCCAAGGCTAAATACTACTGACTGACCGATAGTGAACTAGTACCGTGAGGGAAAGGCGAAAAGAACCCCGGAGAGGGGAGTGAAATAGATCCTGAAACCGTATGCGTACAAGCAGTGGGAGCCTACTTGTTAGGTGACTGCGTACCTTTTGTATAATGGGTCAGCGACTTATATTCAGTGGCGAGCTTAACCGAATAGGGGAGGCGTAGCGAAAGCGAGTCTTAATAGGGCGTTTAGTCGCTGGGTATAGACCCGAAACCGGGCGATCTATCCATGGGCAGGTTGAAGGTTAGGTAACACTGACTGGAGGACCGAACCGACTACCGTTGAAAAGTTAGCGGATGACCTGTGGATCGGAGTGAAAGGCTAATCAAGCTCGGAGATAGCTGGTTCTCCTCGAAAGCTATTTAGGTAGCGCCTCATGTATCACTGTAGGGGGTAGAGCACTGTTTCGGCTAGGGGGTCATCCCGACTTACCAAACCGATGCAAACTCCGAATACCTACAAGTGCCGAGCATGGGAGACACACGGCGGGTGCTAACGTCCGTCGTGAAAAGGGAAACAACCCAGACCGTCAGCTAAGGTCCCAAAGTCATGGTTAAGTGGGAAACGATGTGGGAAGGCTTAGACAGCTAGGAGGTTGGCTTAGAAGCAGCCACCCTTTAAAGAAAGCGTAATAGCTCACTAGTCGAGTCGGCCTGCGCGGAAGATGTAACGGGGCTCAAACCATGCACCGAAGCTACGGGTATCACCTTTTGGTGATGCGGTAGAGGAGCGTTCTGTAAGCCTGTGAAGGTGAGTTGAGAAGCTTGCTGGAGGTATCAGAAGTGCGAATGCTGACATGAGTAACGACAATGGGAGTGAAAAACTCCCACGCCGAAAGACCAAGGTTTCCTGCGCAACGTTAATCGACGCAGGGTTAGTCGGTCCCTAAGGCGAGGCTGAAAAGCGTAGTCGATGGAAAACAGGTTAATATTCCTGTACTTCCAGTTATTGCGATGGAGGGACGGAGAAGGCTAGGCCAGCTTGGCGTTGGTTGTCCAAGTTTAAGGTGGTAGGCTGAGATCTTAGGCAAATCCGGGATCTTAAGGCCGAGAGCTGATGACGAGTTGCCTTTAGGCGACGAAGTGGTTGATGCCATGCTTCCAAGAAAAGCTCCTAAGCTTCAGATAACTGGGAACCGTACCCCAAACCGACACAGGTGGTTAGGTAGAGAATACCAAGGCGCTTGAGAGAACTCGGGTGAAGGAACTAGGCAAAATGGCACCGTAACTTCGGGAGAAGGTGCGCCGGCGAGGGTTAAGGACTTGCTCCGTAAGCCCATGCCGGTCGAAGATACCAGGCCGCTGCGACTGTTTATTAAAAACACAGCACTCTGCAAACACGAAAGTGGACGTATAGGGTGTGACGCCTGCCCGGTGCCGGAAGGTTAATTGATGGGGTTAGCGCAAGCGAAGCTCTTGATCGAAGCCCCGGTAAACGGCGGCCGTAACTATAACGGTCCTAAGGTAGCGAAATTCCTTGTCGGGTAAGTTCCGACCTGCACGAATGGCGTAACGATGGCGGCGCTGTCTCCACCCGAGACTCAGTGAAATTGAAATCGCTGTGAAGATGCAGTGTATCCGCGGCTAGACGGAAAGACCCCGTGAACCTTTACTATAGCTTTGCACTGGACTTTGAATTTGCTTGTGTAGGATAGGTGGGAGGCTTTGAAGTGGGGACGCCAGTTCTCATGGAGCCATCCTTGAAATACCACCCTGGCAACTTTGAGGTTCTAACTCAGGTCCGTTATCCGGATCGAGGACAGTGTATGGTGGGTAGTTTGACTGGGGCGGTCTCCTCCCAAAGAGTAACGGAGGAGTACGAAGGTGCGCTCAGACCGGTCGGAAATCGGTCGTAGAGTATAAAGGCAAAAGCGCGCTTGACTGCGAGACAAACACGTCGAGCAGGTACGAAAGTAGGTCTTAGTGATCCGGTGGTTCTGTATGGAAGGGCCATCGCTCAACGGATAAAAGGTACTCCGGGGATAACAGGCTGATACCGCCCAAGAGTTCATATCGACGGCGGTGTTTGGCACCTCGATGTCGGCTCATCACATCCTGGGGCTGAAGCCGGTCCCAAGGGTATGGCTGTTCGCCATTTAAAGTGGTACGCGAGCTGGGTTTAGAACGTCGTGAGACAGTTCGGTCCCTATCTGCCGTGGACGTTTGAGATTTGAGAGGGGCTGCTCCTAGTACGAGAGGACCGGAGTGGACGAACCTCTGGTGTTCCGGTTGTCACGCCAGTGGCATTGCCGGGTAGCTATGTTCGGAAGAGATAACCGCTGAAAGCATCTAAGCGGGAAACTTGCCTCAAGATGAGATCTCACTGGGATCTTGAATCCCCTAAAGGGCCGTCGAAGACTACGACGTTGATAGGTTGGGTGTGTAAGCGCTGTGAGGCGTTGAGCTAACCAATACTAATTGCCCGTGAGGCTTGACCATATAACACCCAAGCAATTTGCTAGCGCGAATTGCGGTGGTGAAGACGAAAGGTAGTGTGGGGTTTCCCCATGTGAGAGTAGGTCATCGTCAAGATTCATTTCGCAAAACCCCTATCTGCGCAAGCAGGTAGGGGTTTTGTCTTTAAGTAGAAGCCATAGAAATTCGCGGGCACGTCTTGAAGACGGGCCGGCACACAGAATTTCTTGACGACCATAGAGCATTGGAACCACCTGATCCCATCCCGAACTCAGCAGTGAAACGATGCATCGCCGATGGTAGTGTGGGGTTTCCCCATGTGAGAGTAGGTCATCGTCAAGATTCAAACCCAAAGCCCCTGTCTGCGATGCAGACAGGGGCTTTGTCTTTTCCGGTCAGAATTGATAGCTGACCGTAGCGCTTACGTTTCGCTCTTCACCCATGTAGCAGTAGTTCAGGCTGGCACATGAGGTGATGTAGCTTTCGTTGGTCAGGTTGTTCGCATTCAGGCGCACATCCACCCCGGTGAGGCCGATCTTGCCCAGGTCATACCCGATCGAAGCGTCAAACAGCGTGTAAGAGGGCACCTTCATGCTGTTTTCCGCATCAACCCAGCTATACCCCACATAGCGCATCCCGCCGCCCAGTCGCAGGCCGTCCAGCGCCCCCTGCCGGAAGTTGTAGTCGGCCCACAGCGAAAACATCTGCTTGGGTGCCTGGGTGGGCGAATTACCCTTGTTGTCCAACTGGGTCGACACCAGGCTCGGCATCGTCTTGGCGTACTCGATGTCGGTAAAGGTGTAGCCGCCCAACAGCTTGAGGTTATCAGTCAGCTGAACATGGGCCTCCAGCTCCAGCCCTTGTGAGCGAACTTCACCCACAGGGCGATAGAACTCTTCGTTCGGTTGTTTGGAGGCAAGGTTCTCTTGCTCGATGCGGAACACCGAGGCGGTGAACAGGTTGTCACTGCCTGGCGGCTGGTACTTGATACCTGCTTCCCACTGGGTGCCCTCGGTTGGCGCCAGTGGGCGGCCATCCTGGTCGGACACGGTATTGGGGTTGAACGACTCCGAGTAGCTGACATAAGGCGCCAGGCCATTCTCGAACAAGTAGAGCACGCCTGCTCGGGTGGTGAACTTGGTGCGCTCGTCATTGACCTTGGTGTTGCTGTCGCGGTTTTCCTCAGAAACCTTCACCCAGTCCTGACGCAGCCCCAGCGAGAAGCGCCACTGGTCGAGCTCGACCAGGTCCTGCAAATACACCCCTGTCTGCTGCAGGCGACGCTGGTAGCGGTTCTCGCCGAGTACCTGCAGGTTGCCATTGCCATATTGAGGGTTGCCGGCATCCAGCGCATCCACCGTGCCGTAGCGCCATTCCACGTCGGCTTTGCGGCGTTGATAGTCGGTGCCAAGCAGCAAGGTATGCTTGGCCGCACCGGTGAAGAACTCTGCCTGCAGCATGTTATCGATGATGTAGGAGTGCAGGCGCTCGTCGCCGCCGGTATAGGCGCGGTTGAGGATATTGCTGTCGGCATCTGCCCAGCCGGCCGAATACACCTGGTCCATCGAGACATCAGAGTCCTGGTAGCGGAAGTTCTGTCGGGCGGTGAACACGTCGTTGAAACGGTGCTCGAACTGGTAGCTGAACGACTGCTGAGTGCGTTCGTAGTTGTCGATCCCAGGCTCGCCTTCAAAGAAGTGGTCTGACAGGCGCAGCCCGTTGCGCTTGTGCAGCATGCCGTCTGCCGGGTTACCGCCGTGGTACCCACCATTCGGGTCATGCTGCAGATATGCCTGAAGCGTCAGCGATGTGTCTTCAGTGAAGTCGATGCTGACAGCCGGTGCTATGGCGTAGCGTTCTTCCTTGTTGTGGTCGAACTGGGTATCAGCGCTATCGGCCAAACCTGTCAGGCGATAGGCGATACGTTTGTCGTCATCAACCGGGCCGCTGAAGTCGAAACCCATGCCACGCTGGCCCTGGGTGCCGACTGTGGCCTGCACTTGATGGAATGGCGTGAACAGTGGCTTTTTGGTGGTCAGTGCCACCAGGCCCCCTGGGGAGCTGCGGCCATAGAGTACCGAAGACGGCCCTTTCAGGATGTCGATGCGCTCAAGGAAGTACGGGTCCACTTGCATGGTGCTGTAGGTGCCGTTGTCACCCATGGATTTCAGGCCATCGACGTAGATGTTGTCTACCGAGCCGTCGTTGAAGCCGCGCATGGCCACATAGTCGTAGCGGTGCGTGGCGCCATAGGGGTTAGTCAACACACCTGGCGTATAGCGCATGGCCTGGGCAACCGTCTGCGAGCCCTGGTCGTCCATCTGTTGACGGGTGACCACCGAAACCGACTGTGAGGTTTCCACCAACGGCATGCTGGTCTTGGTGGCCACCTGGCTGTGCGTGGCGTTGTAGCCGTCCATGCTGCCCAGGGCATTACCCAGGGTAAAACTGCGCACGTCGGTGTCTGGCAACGACAAGGCCGCCTCTTCAGGCTGGGCCCGCAGCACGTAGCTGTGCCCACCCTGGCTGACGGCTTCCAGGCCGCTGCCATTGAGCAGTTGGCGCAGGGCCTGATCAGGCGAGTAATGCCCTTGCAAGCCATTGGACTGCAACCCGTTGGTCAACTGCGGCGTGCTCGACAGGGTGATCCCCGCCTGGCGGGCAAACTGGTTGAGTACATCGTTCAGTTCCCCACCCGGGATCGCGTACTGCTGGCTGACCTGGGGCGCTTCGGCGGCCAGAGCATGGAGGGGCAGGGTGGACATGCTCAAGGCTGTGCCGAACACAGCTGCCTGGACTGCTTTGCGCAGAGTGGCTGAATTCAAGACAGGTCGAAAATCATTCTCGTTGAGCGGGCGTGTGTGTGGTGAGGCGATGGGCATGAAAGAGTCCGTTGAAGGGTGGGAGGGCAGAAGACGATGTTTACTGTCCTAGCCGGATCGCCACCCAAAACCCGCCAAAAAGATCAGCGCTTGGGTGAGGTCAGGCAACCTGCTCCACACGTATCCACCAGCGCGTGCGTTGACGAAGCCTCACCGGCAGCGTTTGTGGAAGCAATTGCAGCAACTGCTCAGGGGCCTCGAGGCGGAACACACCTGACAGGCGTAAATCGGCAATCTCATCGCTGCAACCCAGGTAGCCGTGGCGATAACGGCTCACCTGTTCAAGAAAGTCGCGCAAGCGCATGTCGCGGGTAACGATCAGCCCTTCGCTCCAGGCCGCTGGGTCCATGGCCACGCTCTCCAGGCGTTGTGCGCCCTGTGTGTCCAGGCGCCAGTGCTGGCCGCTGGCAATCCACTGCACCTGGCCGTTCCCCGGCCGGTGTATCGCCACGTTGCCGTGGCTGACGCTGACCTGCGTGCAGTCTCGCTCCTGGCGCACCACAAAGCGCCCGTCGAAACCTTCGAGCAGGCCATCTTGCGTCTGTACCAGCAGAGGGCGAGCCTGGTTCGGTACGTCACTGCACGTGAGCATCAGCTCCCCATATCTGAGGCGGAGCAAGCGCTGCTGATCGTCGAAAGCGAGGTCTACCGCACTGTGCGTGTTGAGTTGCATCAGCGAGCCATCGGGCAGCCGGAAGCTGCGCCGTTCGCCCGTGGCAGTCGCGTAGTCCGCTGCCCATCCGCTGACGGTATCGAGGTCTTTGGCCAGCCATGTCGCCGAGCCCGCCATGGCGGCGCAGCCAAGCAACTTGAGCGCCTGGCGACGGTGCAGGCGCCGCTGGCTGGTTTCCAAGGTCTGCAGGGCAACCCCCGCGCCGGGGATGGCGCGCAGGTCAAGGTCCTGATGCAGGTGAACCACCCGTTGCCAGGCCAGTTCGTGCTCGTGCCGTGCGCTACGCCACTGCTCGCATTGCTGCAGCAGCACGGGGCTATTGCCGCTTTCTCGTAGCCTGAGCATCCACTGAATGGCTTGCTTGACCGCTTTGGCGGAAGGAGCGGCGGCTGTCATCGCTCGTCTTCAAAGCGCAGCAGGTAGCAATGATAAAGCGCATCAGCAATGTAGCGCTCCACAGTGCGCACCGAGATACCCATCTGCTCGGCGATCGCCTGGTGTTTCAGCCCTTCGCACTGGGCCAGCAGAAAAGCGCGGCGCACCTTTGGCTTGAGGCCATCGAGCATGCGAGCGATACGCTCCAGCAGTTCGAGCAGCACCTCTCGGGTTTCCGCCGAGGGTGCCGAAGCTTCCGGCAGGTGGGCCAAGGCTTCAAGGTAAGCCCGGTGCAATTCTTCACGGCGCCAGTGATCGATCACCAGCCCGCGCGCCACGGTGCGCAAGAAGGCCCTTGGCGTATTGAGCTGTACCTGCTCGCCACGCTGTAACAGCCGGACGAACGTGTCCTGGGCCAGGTCTGCGGCATCGGCGGCGTTACCTAGCTTGCTTCGCAGCCAGGCATGCAACCAGCCGTGGTGGTCACTGTAGAGCGTTTGCACGGAGTCATTGGAAGGCATGGAAGAGGGCGCTGGCTTCAATGGACATAAATGATAATTAGTCTCATTGTTTGCGGAGCCCGTTTATTTTGCAACAGGCTGATGTCGGGCGACCGGCTATCCCGCTCAGAACCGGCTACCGCCCTAGCTGTGAATCCAGATACTGCCTGATAACACGCGCCCCTGAGTTCAAGTGCTGCTCAAGCACCGCGACCGCTTCTTCCACCAGCTTGTCGCTGGCCGCATCCACCAGCGCGTTGTGATCGTCCTGGGTGAGCTTGCCCAGCCCCATCGACGAAAGATGGAAGCGCAGAAAGCGCTCTTCTTCGTTCAGTTCGTTCTCGATCAGGCGCAGTAACTTCTTGTTCGGCGCCTTGCTGTACAGCGCCATGTGGAACAGGCGGTTGAGGCGGCCGATTTCGGCGTGACGGGTTTCGTTTTCCAGTTGCTGGATATACCCGCGCGCGCGGGCGATGTCATCGGCATCGAGCAACGGAATGGACTGGCGCAGGGCCTCGCTTTCGAGCAGAACACGGAGGGCGTAGGTGTCCACCGCGTCTTCGCCAATCAAGGGCGCAACCACTGCGCCCTTGTGCATCTCCACGTTCAGCAGCGACTGCGCTTCGAGCTGGCGCAAGGCCTCGCGCACGGGCATGCGGCTGACCCCGAACAAGGTGGCAAGCTCTTGCTGACGCACGGCAGTACCTGGCGGCAGACGACCATCAAGAATGGCGCTGCGCAGGCGCTCCTCGATAACAGCACGTGCCATGTGTGGGGATAGCTGTTCGCTAGCCAGCACGTTGCTCAGTTTGATTTTCTCGGCCACGCGGAGTCTGCCTCGACGATAAGAAAAGTTGGATCCAATGACACTAGTAACAGGCAAGGGGGCTTGTCAAACCGTCGACCGCACTGGAGCGGCCGACCCAAGGCCGCGGCTATGGTGTATGAAGTCGCTTGGCAAAGGAAGCGGTACATAGAACGAGATAGCCATAAAGTCAGTATGGCCCGACCATTGGCTGCGTGATTGCAGGGTGCCATTGTTTTTTGCACGGGCAGGCCGCACCATCGCTGCTTTCGACGGGTCTGAACAGGTCTTCGCAGTGGCGATATCCTGGATGTTCAAAACCGCTGTGCGACGTGTCGGCCTTGCCGCGCTGCTGGGTAGCTTGCTACTGGGCGGCTTGCACGCGGACTGGGATTTTTCCCAGATCAGCCGCCAGTCGCAGGCGCTGTATGGCCCGCTTGGCGCGGGGCAGGGGCGTATCGACGCCTGGCAGAACCTGATGGCCACGCAGAAGCAGGGCAGTGAGCTGGAACGGCTGCAAGTGGTCAATCGCTTCTTCAACCAGCAATTGCGCTACGTCGAAGACATCGACTTGTGGCATGAGGTCGATTACTGGGCCACGCCGGTCCAGGCCCTGATCAAGGGGGCCGGTGATTGCGAGGACTACGCTATTGCCAAGTATTTCAGTCTGCGACGTATGGGCATCCCCAGCGAGAAGCTGCGCATCACCTACGTCAAGGCGCTGCGGCAGAACCGGGCGCACATGGTACTGACCTATTATGCCAGCCCACAGGCTCAGCCGTTGGTGCTCGACAGCCTGATGGATGCCATCAAGCCGGCGAGCCAGCGCCCCGACTTGCTGCCGGTGTACGCCTTCAATGGCGAGGGCTTGTGGCTGACAGGCGCCGCCGGCAACAAGAAGGTCGGCGATACCAAGCGCCTGTCACGTTGGCAGGATTTGCTGAAGAAAATGCAGGCCGAAGGGTTCCCGGCCGAGCCGGTTTACTGAAGGAGCACAGATGTCACTGTTCAAACAATTGCTGTTGGCCATTTGCCTGTTCCTGGTGGTCGCTTTCAGCGGCAGCTTCATGGTCAGCCTGGAGAGCTCGCGCAGCCAGTACGTCAACCAGCTGCGTTCGCACGCCCAGGACGCGGCCACTGCCTTGGCGCTGTCGCTGACGCCTAATATCGACGACCCGGCGATGGTCGAACTGATGGTTAGCTCGATCTTCGACAGTGGCTACTATGCGAGCATCAAGGTTGTCGACCTGGGCTCCAATGCCGTGCTGGTGGAACGCCACGCCGAGCCCGACCCAGGGGGTGTGCCGGCCTGGTTCGTCCACCTCATCGGCCTTGAAGCCGCAGGTGGGGATGCCATCGTCAGCCGTGGCTGGCAGCAGGCGGCGCGGGTGGAGGTGATCAGCCATCCGATGTTCGCCATTGCCAAACTCTGGCAGAGTGCCTTGGGCAGCCTGGGTTGGTTGTTGCTGTGCGGTGCCGCCAGCGCGGTGCTCGGCGCCTTGTTGCTGCGTCGGCAATTGCGGCCGCTGGATTACATGGTCGAGCAATCCCATGCCATCGCCCGGCGCGAATTCCTCAGCCTGCCAGACCTGCCGCGCACCCCTGAGCTGCGCCGTGTGGTGCAGGCAATGAACCAGATGGTCGAGAAGCTCAAGGCACTGTTTACCGAGCAGGCCGAGCGCAGTGAGCGGCTGCGTGCAGAGTCCTACCAGGACAGTCTCACCGGCTTGTCCAACCGCCGCTATTTCGAGATGCAACTGAATACGCGCGTCAGCAACCTGGAAGAGGCGCGCGCCGGTTACTTGCTGTTGTTGCGGGTTCAGGGCCTGGCAGGCCTTAACGCGCGCCTGGGGGGGCAGCGCACCGATCAGCTGTTGCAGGCAGTGGGCGAGCAACTGCGCCGCACCTGTGCGAGCTACCCGGAGACCAAAGACCTGATCTCGCGCAGCCGTGGGGGCGAGTTCGCCGTGCTGGCGCCGGGCATGGTGCATGAAGAAGCGGTACAGCTTGCCCAGGCCCTGGAGGCGACACTGCAGAGTCTGCACGAGACGGGCGCCAGTGATGTCGACCCGGTGGCGTGCATCGGCCTTGCGCCATTTACCCCCGGCGATGCGCCGCAGGCATTGCTGAAGCTCGCCGACGAGGCCCTGGCGCGTGCCGAAAACCAGCCTGCGCCGGGCTGGGTGTGCCTTGAACAGGGTGCGGCCGCGGTGGCCGGTGATAGCCATCATGCCTGGCATGAGCGGCTCGACCAGGCCTTCGTCAATGGGCAATTCGAACTGTTCTTCCAGCCGGTGGTGGACTGCGGCACAGGGCAACGGGTACTGCACCACAAAGTGATCTCGCGTTTGCACGATGAGCAGGGCGAGGCATTGCCGGCCGGGCGCTTCTTGCCTTGGCTGGAGCGCTTTGGCTGGATGCCGCGCCTGGATCTGCTGGTGCTGGAAAAGGTGCTTGCCCACCTGCGCACTCATGATCAGGTGCTGGCGCTGAACCTGTCCGCTGCAACCTTGGCCGACCCCAAGGCGCTGCAACGCGTCTACGAGCTGTTGAGCCAGCATGCGGCGCTGGGCCCACGCCTGACATTCGAGATCGGCGAAGAGCAATTGCCCGAACAGTCAGCCCTCGAACAGCTGACCCGGCGCCTGCACGCGCATGGCTTCGGGCTGGCGCTGCAGCGCTTTGGCGGGCGGTTCAGCATGATTGGCAACCTGGCGCACCTGGGCCTTGCGTACCTGAAGATCGATGGTAGCTATATCCGTAACATCGACCATGAACAACACAAGCGCCTGTTCATCGAAGCGATACAGCGCGCGGCGCACAGCATCGACCTGCCGTTGATTGCTGAACGGGTCGAGACGGAAGGTGAAAGGTTGGTGCTGCGGGAAATGGGCGTGGGTGGTATTCAGGGGCAGTTGGTGGGTGAGCCCGCACCCTGGCGCTAACGGGTAGGCGCAGCCTTGTGCTGCGAAGAGGCCAGCGGCAGCACAGAAGATTCTCGGTACTGCCACTGGCCTCTTCGCAGCACAAGGCTGCTCCTACCGGGATTGCGTAAAACTCAACGCTCGCGCAAGGCTTCCGACCGCGCCTTCATGATCGGCTTGAGCAAGTAGCTCATGATGGTCTTCTTGCCGGTCATGATATCCACCGTCGCCACCATCCCGGGGATGATCAGCAGCGGCTTCTCGTCGGTGCCCAAGTGGCTGCGGTCGGTGCGCAACTTGATCAGGTAGTACGTGGTCTTCTTGTCTTCATCGGTGATGGTGTCGGCACCGATCTGTTCCAGCTTGGCCTTCAGGCCACCGTAGATGGTGTAGTCATAGGCGGTGAACTTGACGGTCGCCTCCTGCCCAGGGTGCAGGAAGGCAATGTCCTTGGGCAGGATTTTCGCCTCGATGACCAGCGTGTCGTCCAGCGGCACCACTTCGACGATGTCGCTACCCGGCTGGATGACCCCGCCGATGGTGTTGACCAGCAGCTGCTTGACGATACCGCGTACCGGCGAGGTGACCATGGTGCGGTGTACCCGGTCATCCAACGCCTTGCTGGTGGCAGTGGCCTTGTTGAGCTCGGTGCGGGCCTCGTTGAGCTGGGTCAGCGCCTCGCTACGGAACTTGCCGCGGGTCTCCTCGACCTTGCTCTGCACTTCGCGGATGGCCGCCTCGGCGCGCGGGATGGCCAGCGCGGTGGAGTCCATCTGGCCACGGTTCTCCACTTCGGCACGGCGCAGGCGCAGCACTTCGACCTGGGAAATCGCGCCCTGGGCCACCAGCGGCTCGGACATCGCGATTTCCTGACGCAGCAGTTGCAGGCTGTTGGCGTACTGGGCGCGCTTGGAGGTGTACTCGCGCAGCTCTTGCTGGCGCTGTACCAACTGCTGCTGCAGGCCGCCGATTTCGTCCTGCAGTTGCTGGCGCCGGCTCAGGTACAGCGACTCTTCGTTGGCTGCCTGGTTGGGCGCTGCCTTGCGCAGCTCTTCATCGATTTTCAGCGGGCGGTCTTCGACCTCGGCACTCAGGCGTTCGACCCGCAGCGCCATGGCCAGGCGGTCGGCCTCGGTTTCACCGACGTTGGAGGCGAAGCGGGTTTCGTCCAGGCGCAGCAAGGGCTGGCCGACTTCGACGATTTGCCCTTCCTTGGCATAGATCTCGGCGATGATGCCGCCCTCAAGGTTCTGGATCTTCTGCACCTTGGAGGACGGAATGGCCTTGCCTTCGCCGCGCGTGACCTCATCGATCGGCGCGACGCTGGCCCAGACGATCATGAACACGAAAAACGCGATCACACCCCAGATGGTCAGGCGAACCACCCGTGGCGCGTCCTCGATCAGCGCCTTGTTGACCTCAGGCAGTGGCTGCCCGCCAAGCGAGTCGGAGCCTTTGAAGTAGCGCCGCAGGCCATCCTTGAATTGCCCCATATCGAGCTTATGCAACACTGATCTGCCCCTTCTTCAGCGCATCCATGACCGCGGCTTTCGGGCCGTCGGCGACAATCTGCCCGCGATCGATCACGATCAGCCGGTCCACCAGCGACAGCAACGAGGCGCGGTGGGTCACCAGCAGCACCGTCTTGTTTTCGATGACCGCCTGCAGGCGCTGCTTGAGGCGCTCTTCACCGGTGTTGTCCATGGCGCTGGTCGGTTCGTCGAGCAGCAGGATCTGTGGGTTGAGCAGCAATGCACGGCCCAGGGCGACGTTCTGCCGCTGGCCGCCGGAGAGGTTCTGGCCGCGCTCGCCCACCTGCAGCTCATAGCCGTCAGGGTGCAGCCTGGCAAACTCATGAACACCTGCCAGCTCTGCGGCCTGCAGGATCATTTCGTCTTCGATGTAGCGGGCGCCGCTGACCAGGTTGTCGCGCAGGGTGCCGGCCATCAGCTGGATGTCCTGGGGCACGTAGCCGATATTGTGGCGTAGCTCGCTGACGTCGATCTGGCGGATATCCACGCCATCGACCAGCAGCGATCCGCCGTCGGATTCATACAGGCCAACGATCAGCTTGGCCAACGAGCTCTTGCCCGAACCGCTACGGCCAATGATGCCCACCTTCTCGCCGGGGCGAATGGTCAGGTTGATGTTCTTGAGGGCCAGGTTCTGCTGGTTAGGGTAGGTGAAGTCCACCCCACGGAACTCGATGCTGCCCTGCAGCACCCGGCGGCTCAGTGGGCGTTCTTCGAAGTTGCGTTCCTGCGGCAGCTCCATCATGTGGTCGGTGGAGACCATGGTCACCTTGGCCTGCTGATAGCGGGCCAGCAAACCATTGAGCTGCCCCAGCGGGCCAAGGGCACGGCCGCTGAGCATGTAACAGGCGACCAGACCACCCATGCTCAGGTTGCCGTCGATGATCATGTAGACACCGACGCAAATCATCGCCACGCCAGCCAGTTGCTGGATCAGCAGGGTGATGTTCATCGCCAGGCTCGACAGCACCTTCACGCGCAGTTCCAGACGGCTGAGGGTGCCGAGCGTCTGTTCCCACATGTACTGGCGCTCGCTTTCAGCGTTGTTGACCTTGACCGCATCCAGGCCTGCCAGGGTCTCGATCAGGCTCGACTGGCGTTCCGAGGCCAGGGCCATGGTCCGCTCCATGGTCGCCATCAGCGGCCGTTGCAGGGCGTAACCGATGCCCAGGGCCAGCGGGAAGGCGATGACCGGGATCCACACCAGGTGCCCGCCAATGATGGCGATGACGATCAGGATCAGCAGCGTGAACGGCAGGTCGATCAGGCTGGTCAGGGTCAAAGAGGCGAGGAAGTCGCGTAAACCCTGGAACTCATGAATGTTTTGGGCAAAGCTGCCGACCCGCGCCGGGCGGTACTTCATCGACATCCCGACAATGCGTTCGAACAAGGTCGCCGAGATGATCAGGTCGGTCTTCTTGCCGGCCAAGTCCAGGCAGAGGCCGCGCAGGCCCTTGAGGATCAGGTCGAAGAAGTAGGCCCCGGCGATGCCGACGGCCAGTACCCAAAGGGTCGAGGTCGCCTGGTTGGGCACCACCCGGTCATACACGTTCATGACGAACAGCGGCGCTGCCAAGGCGATCAGGTTGATCACCAGGCTGGCAGCGATGGCGTCGATATACAGCCATTTGCTGCGCAGCAAGGTGTCGCGGAACCAGGATTTCGCGCGCGGGATGAGGTTGCCGTGGTTGACGTCGAACTTGTGCTGCGGCTGGGCGAAGAACACACGCCCGCTGTAGTCACTGAGCAGCGCTTCGCGGCTGACGTGCACCTCGCCACCATCGCTCTCGCTGAGCAGCAGGCGTGCGGTGTCTTCATTCTCCCAGCCCAGCAGGACGGCGCTGCGGCCTTCCTTGAGCAACAGCATGGCAGGCATTGCGATACTGGGGATCTGCTCCAGTTTACGCTGCAGCAGCCGCCCCTGCAGGCCGGCCCTGGCCGCCGCACGGGGCAGCAGCTCGGGGCTCAGGCGCTGCGCGGGCAGCGGCAGGCCGGTGGTCAGCATGACCCGGCTTGCAGGTTTCTGGTGCAGGACACACAGGCTCAGCAGACTATCCAGCAAGGGATCGTCATGCTGACTGCGTGGATCGTGGCTGAGTTGGACTCGACTGACTTCGGATTCCACGCGGCGCTCTCTTCATCCTTGCGGTGGGTGGGGCAGGGTGCGCTTCAGTTCAGGCCTGGCAGGCTCACCCTTGGTTTCAGATCGTTCTGCACAATGGTGGCCATCGGGGCTACGACACCCTGACTCTTGAGCAGTTGGCCAATGGTCGCCTTGATTCGATACTGAGTAAACAATTGTATGTTCTTCACTTCCACCAGGCGACGCTGGGCAGTGAAGGTTTCATTCTCGCTGTCGAGCAAGTCGAGCAGGGTTCGCTCGCCCAGGCTGAATTGCTGTTGGTAGGCGCTGCGCACACGGTTGCTGTGATCGACGTACTGCTGGGCGATCGGCAACTGGGCGTTGGCGTTCTCCTGAGCATTCCATGCCAGGCCCAACTCTTCATTGAGCTGACGCAAGGCATTGTTGCGGATATCCAGCGCCTGGTTGGACAGGTACGACTTGGACTCCAGGTCTGCCTTGTTGCTGCCGCCAGCATACAGGTTGAAGTTCATTCGCAGCATAGCCTGCCATTCGTTGTTATGGCCTGCTGTGCCGTCGATATTGTTATCCGCCGTTCGTCCGAGTTCTGCATCGAAACGCGGGTAGAAGGACGACTTTGCGGCCTCGTACTGTTTTTCTGCGGCGGCAACGTCCGATTCGGCCGAGCGCAGCACCGGGCTGCTTTCTACCAACTGTGTGCGGGCTTCCTCCAGCGTGGCCGGCAGCAGGTCGATGAACGGCGCCGGTGCGCTCAATTCATCGGGCATCTGGCCGACGACGCTGAGGTAATTGGTGCTGGCATCGGCCAGGTTGGTCTTCTCAGTGATCAAGTTGTTTTGCGCCTGCGCCAGGCGTGCCTCGGCCTGGTCCAGGTCAGCCAGGCGGCCGACGCCGCGGCTGGTGCGCAGTTTGATCTGATCCAGAATACGTTCGTGGTTGCTCAGGTTGTCTTCGGCCAGGCGCACCATCTCGCGCCGCGACAGCACATCCAGATACACCTGGGCGACGTCGAGTGCGGTGCGCTCGGAGGTGCCCATCAGGGAGTAGGCCCGGGCGTTGGCGGTGGCTTGTTGACGTTCGACTTCGTTTGACGTGGCAAAACCGTCAAAAACCATTTGGCGAAGACGGATTGCTGACTCACCTCTGTTCAGTGTGTCCCAGCGGTTACCGGTGCTCGGGCTATCGGTACCTTCGCGCCCATAGCCCGCCGTTACATCGACCCTCGGCAAGTAGCCGCCCTTGGCCGCGCGCAGCTGGTAATCCGCGGCCACGCGAGCATTCACGCCGGCCTGGATTTCCGGGTGTCGCTCAAGGGCTGTTTGCATGGCTTCGGGCAAGGATTGTGCTTGTACGAACGTGGCGGCTAGGGTGATGGGAAGAACGGTAAACAGTGACGCACGCATTTTTGGCGGGTTCCCGAAGGCGCAGTTGTCCTGAATCACGGTTGAGGTTTTCAGGGCCTGGAAAATGGCACCTGATCTGACCGATGAGCGAACTTCCGACGGGCACTGGATTAGTACTAAAGGAAGGGGTGGCAAAGGTGCAAATATCAATGTGACATTACATTGCCGATTGTTTAGGATGGCGAGTATAAGGTCAATAGTTTGGCAGATAGTTAATTCCAAACAGTTATAGACGGAATTTTGACGTCAAAAATCGTCAACACATCAATCTACACAGTTCCGCCTGAAGTGGCTTTAAAGAGCGCCGCTCTGGCAGGGAAGTACCCCAATCGGGTCACACGGAGAGTCCAATGAGCAGCGTTGTAGCCATCGTCAAAAGCATTGTCGGCCAGGTTATTGCGGTATCCCCAGAGGGCATCCGGCGTGTACTCATCGAAGGTGACCGCCTGTTGGCGGGTGAGGAAGTCCTCACCGGCCCAGGCGGCGCGGTAACCCTCGAGTTGGCCGACGGCCGTATGCTCGACCTGGGCCGTGACAGCCAGTGGAGCGCGGATGCGCCTTACAGCAGCGCTGACCTGAGCCAGGCCACTGCGCAGGCTGCACCGTCGGTGGAAGAGCTGCAGCAGGCGATCGCCGCGGGTGTCGACCCGACCACCGAGCTTGAAGCTACCGCAGCAGGCCCGGCAGCGGCGGGCGGTGGCGGTGCGCTGGGCGGTGGCCACAGCTTCGTCATGCTTGAGGAGACCGCAGGCCGGGTCGACCCGAGCATCGGCTTCCCGACCGGCCCGTTGGGCTTTGCCGCAGCGCTGGACAATGAAGACGTTGGCGCGGTGGACACCAGCAACAACAACCAGGTCATTCCGCCCACAACGGAGACCAACGTCTCCACCGCCCTTGTACTCAACGCCACCCCTTCCATCACCGAAGCGGGTGGCGTAATCGTTTACACCGCGACAGTTGGCCAGGCGCCGACGTCCAACCTGATCGTCACCCTGGCCAACGGCGCAGTGATCGTCATTCCGGCAGGGCAGACCAGCGGTAGCGTCAACGTCACCATCCCGGCCAATGACACGCCGTACATCGACGGTGGTCAGATTTCGACCACCGTAACCGGCACCACCGGTGGTAACGGTCTGATCGTGACCCTGCCGCAAACACCGGCGGTTACGCAGATTACCGATACCATCGACACCACCACGGCGACCTTGACCGCCACCCCTTCGGTGACCGAAGGCGGCGTGATCACCTACACCGTGACCCTGAGCAACCCTGCCCAGACGCCGGTTACCGTGATCCTGTCCAATGGCCAGACGATCACCATTGAGCCTGGCAAGAGCCAGGGCAGTGTTGATTTCCAGACGCCGGCCAATGACGTTTACAACAATGGCTCGACCGTTAGCACCACCATCACCGGTGCCACTGGCGGCAACTTCGAGCAGCTGACGCCGAATCCGACCCCGGCTCAGACCACGATCAATGACTCGGTAGACGTCACTACCGCGACCCTGACTGCCAATCCGTCGGTCACCGAAGGCGGCGTGATCACCTACACCGTGACCCTGAGCAATCCTGCTCAGACGCCGGTAACCGTGACCCTGTCGAACGGCCAGACCATCACCGTTGAAGCGGGCAAGACCCAGGGCAGCGTTGATTTCCAGACCCCGGCCAACGACGTCTACAACAACGGCTCGACCGTCAGCACCACCATCACCGGTGCCACTGGCGGTAACTTCGAGCAGCTGACGCCGAATCCGACCCCGGCTCAGACCACGATCAATGACTCGGTAGACGTCACCACCGCGACACTGACTGCCAATCCGTCGGTCACCGAAGGCGGCGTAATCACCTACACCGTGACCCTGAGCAACCCTGCCCAGACGCCGGTGACCGTTACTCTGTCGAACGGCCAGACCATCACCGTCGAAGCGGGCAAAACCCAGGGCAGCGTTGATTTCCAGACTTCGGCCAACGACGTCTACAACAACGGCTCGACCGTTAGCACCACTATCACCGGTGCCACCGGCGGTAACTTCGAGCAGCTGACGCCGAACCCGACCCCGGCTCAGACCACGATCAATGATTCGGTTGATGTCACTACCGCGACCCTGACTGCCAATCCGTCAGTCACCGAAGGCGGCGTAATCACCTACACCGTGACGCTGAGCAACCCTGCCCAGACGCCGGTGACCGTTACTCTGTCGAACGGCCAGACCATCACCGTCGAAGCGGGCAAAACCCAGGGCAGCGTTGATTTCCAAACCCCGGCCAACGACGTCTACAACAACGGCTCGACCGTTAGCACCACCATCACCGGTGCCACCGGCGGTAACTTCGAGCAACTGACGCCGAACCCGACCCCGGCTCAAACCACGATCAATGATTCGGTAGACGTCACTACCGCGACCCTGACTGCCAATCCGTCAGTCACCGAAGGCGGCGTGATCACCTACACCGTGACCCTGAGCAACCCTGCCCAGACGCCGGTAACCGTGACCCTGTCGAACGGCCAGACCATCACCGTTGAAGCGGGCAAGACCCAGGGCAGCGTTGATTTCCAGACCCCGGCCAACGACGTCTACAACAACGGCTCGACCGTCAGCACCACCATCACCGGTGCCACTGGTGGTAACTTCGAGCAGCTGACGCCGAACCCGACCCCGGCTCAAACCACGATCAATGACTCGGTAGACGTCACCACCGCGACCCTGACTGCCAATCCGTCAGTCACCGAAGGCGGCGTGATCACCTACACCGTGACCCTGAGCAACCCTGCCCAGACGCCTGTGACCGTTACTCTGTCGAACGGCCAGACCATCACCGTCGAAGCGGGCAAAACCCAGGGCAGCGTTGATTTCCAAACGCCGGCCAACGACGTCTACAACAACGGCTCGACCGTTAGCACCACCATTACCGGCGCTACTGGCGGTAACTTCGAGCAACTGACGCCGAACCCGACCCCGGCTCAAACCACGATCAATGATTCGGTAGATGTCACTACCGCGACCCTGACTGCCAATCCGTCAGTCACCGAAGGCGGCGTGATCACCTACACCGTGACCCTGAGCAACCCTGCCCAGACTCCGGTAACCGTGACCCTGTCGAACGGCCAGACCATCACCGTCGAAGCGGGCAAAACCCAGGGCAGCGTTGATTTCCAGACCCCGGCCAATGACGTCTACAACAACGGCTCGACCGTTAGCACCACCATTACCGGCGCTACTGGCGGTAACTTCGAGCAACTGACACCGAACCCGACCCCGGCGCAGACCACGATCAATGACTCGGTAGACGTCACCACCGCGACCCTGACTGCCAATCCGTCGGTCACCGAAGGTGGCGTGATCACCTACACCGTGACCCTGAGCAATCCTGCCCAGACGCCGGTCACCGTGACCCTGTCCAATGGCCAGACCATCACTGTTGAAGCTGGGAAGACCCAGGGCAGCGTTGATTTCCAAACGCCGGCCAACGACGTCTACAACAACGGCTCGACCGTTAGCACCACCATTACCGGCGCTACTGGCGGTAACTTCGAGCAACTGACACCGAACCCGACCCCGGCTCAAACCACGATCAATGATTCGGTAGACGTCACTACCGCGACCCTAACTGCCAATCCGTCGGTCACCGAAGGTGGCGTGATCACCTACACCGTGACCCTGAGCAATCCTGCCCAGACTCCGGTCACCGTGACTCTGTCCAATGGCCAGACCATCACCGTTGAAGCCGGCAAGACTCAAGGCAGCGTTGATTTCCAGACTCCGGCCAACGACGTCTACAGCAACGGCTCGACCGTAAGTGTCACGATCAAGGACGCTACTGGCGGCAACTTCGAGCAACTCACGCCGAACCCAACACCAGCGTCCACTGTAATCAATGACAGTGTCGATACCGTCACCGTAAGCATCGTCAGCAACGGTAATGTCACTGAAGACCAGCAACCATCCTTCACGATCAAAGTGAGCCAGGCGCTGGACCGTCCGCTGACCGTGACCCTGTCGAATGGCGAAACCGTCACCATTGAGGCCGGCAAGACCGAAGTCGAGTACAAGACCCCGGCTCAGGGCGATGACGTCATCAAGGACGCGGGCTCCGTGACACTGAGCGTCACCGATGCCACTGTTTCGGGTGCAACCTTCGAGCATCTGGCCATCGGTGGTCCCGCTACCGTCGAGATTTCGGACACCATCAGCGAAGTCGTTGCAACCTTGACTGTCGACAAGGCGACTGTGGCGGAAGGCGGCCAGGTGACCTACACCGTCACGCTGACCAACGCGCAGGGGCTTTCGGTCACTCAGCACGGGGCACTGACCTTCACCCTGACCGACGGCACAAAAGTTACGATTCCGGCTGACAGTGCCTCTGGTACCGCGACCATCACGGTTAACGATGACGTGTACGTCGGCGGCCAGGCCGCTATTGCCAACAAGCTTGAGTCGGTTTCGGGTGCAGACAGCTTCGAGAAGCTGACTCTGGGTGGTGAAACTGTCACCACTTCTGTGACGGACGAACCGGGTTCGGGTACTCCAGGTACCGGTAACCAGGGCGACTTGGTGCAGGTCACCATTACCGCTGACCAGGTTTCGGTTGCTGAGAACGTCAAGCCGACGTTCACCGTCCACATCAACACCGCTCTGACCCACGACCTGGTTGTGACCCTGAGTAACAACGCTCAGGTCACTATCAAAGCGGGTGAAACCAGCGCGCCGTACACCCACGAAGCACAGGGCGACGACGTTTACAAAGACGCCGGCGAAATCAGCCTGGGCATCAAGTCCGCGGTCGATGTTGACGGCCGTGCCTTCGAGAACCTGCAGCTGGGCGACGCAGCGTCGGTCAAAGTGACTGATACCACTGACGACGTCATCGCCAAGCTGACCGCCACCCCTTCGGTTACCGAAGGCGGCGAGATCACTTACACCGTCACCCTGACCAACAAAGATGGTCTGCCGATCGACAACCACGCGCCGTTGTACTTCACCCTGAGTGACGGCAAAACGGTCATCACCGTCCCGGCGAACGGCACCACCGGTTCGATTACCGTGACTGCGCCGGACAACGTCTACACCGGGAAGTTCGAAAACCTGGTTCTGGACAAGACTCCAGTCAGCACCACTGTCACTGACGAGCCGGGTACCCCAGGCAACGAAGGTGATGTGGTCAAGGTCACCATCACCGCCGATCAAATCTCGGTGGCTGAAAACGTTAAACCGACCTTCACCGTCCATATCAACACTGCCCTGGCCCACGACCTGGTCGTGACCTTGAGCAACAACGCCACCGTCACCATCAAAGCGGGTGAAACCAGCGCGCCGTACACCCACGAAGGAAATCGAGTTGGGCGTGAAGTCGGCAGCAGACATCGATGGTCGTGCCTTCGAAAACCTGCAGCTGGGCGATGCGGCCTCGGTCAAAGTGACTGACACCACCGACGACGTGGTGGCCAAGCTGACTGCCACCCCTTCGGTTACCGAAGGTGGTGCAATCACTTACACCATCACCCTGACCAACAAAGACGGTCTGCCGATCGATAAACACTCGGCACTGACCTTCACCCTAAGCGACGGCACCACCGTCATCACGGTTCCGGCCAACAGCACCACCGGTTTCACCACCCGTCACCCTGACCAACAAAGATGGTCTGCCGATCGACAACCACGCGCCGTTGTACTTCACCTTGAGTGACGGCAAAACGGTCATCACCGTACCAGCCAACGGCACCACCGGTTCGGTTACCGTGACCGCCCCGGACAACGTCTACACCGGCGCTAACCCACCGGTAGAGCAGAGCCTGCAGGCGGTCAGCGGCGCTGACGCCTGGAAGTTCGAAAACCTGGTTCTGGACAAGACTCCAGTCAGCACCACTGTCACTGACGGGAAGTTCGAAAACCTGGTTCTGGACAAGACTCCAGTCAGCACCACTGTCACTGACGAGCCGGGTACCCCAGGCAACGAAGGTGATGTGGTCAAAGTCACCATTACCGCTGACCAGGTTTCCGTCGCCGAGAACGTCAAACCAACGTTCACCGTCCACATCAACACCGCGCTGGCTCACGACCTGGTCGTGACCTTGAGCAACAACGCTACCGTCACCATCAAAGCGGGCGAAACCAGCGCGCCTTACACCCACGAAGCACAGGGCGATGACGTTTACAAAGACGCTGGCGAGATCTCGTTGGGCATCAAGTCCGCGGTCGATGTCGATGGTCGTACCTTCGAAAACCTGCAGCTGGGTGACGCGGCGTCGGTCAAAGTGACTGACACTACTGACGACGTCATCGCCAAGCTGACCGCCACCCCTTCGGTTACCGAAGGCGGCGAGATCACTTACACCGTCACCCTGACCAACAAAGATGGTCGCCGTACACCCACGAAGCGCAGGGCGACGACGTCTACAAAGACGCCGGCGAAATCGAGTTGGGCGTGAAGTCGGCAGCAGACATCGATGGTCGTACCTTCGAGAACCTGCAGCTGGGTGACGCAGCGTCGGTCAAAGTCACCGATACCACGGATGACGTGGTGGCCAAGCTGACTGCGACGCCTTCGGTGACCGAAGGTGGTGCAATCACCTACACCATCACCCTGACCAACAAAGACGGTCTGCCGATCGATAAACACTCGGCGCTGACCTTCACCCTGAGCGACGGCACGACGAGCCGGGCTCGGGTACTCCAGGTGCTGGCAACGAAGGCGACTTGGTCAAAGTCACCATTACGGCTGACCAAGTCTCGGTTGCCGAGAACGTCAAACCGACCTTCACCGTCCACATCAACACCGCCCTGGCTCACGATCTGGTCGTGACGCTGAGCAACAACGCTACCGTTACCATCAAAGCCGGTGAAACCAGCGCGCCGTACACCCACGAAGCGCAGGGCGACGACGTCTACAAAGACGCCGGCGAAATCGAGTTGGGCGTGAAGTCGGCAGCAGACAGTGGTGCAATCACCTACACCATCACCCTGACCAACAAAGACGGTCTGCCGATCGATAAACACTCGGCGCTGACCTTCACCCTGAGCGACGGCACTACCGTCATCACCGTGCCGGCCAACAGCACCAGCGGTTTCACCACCGTGGCTGCCCCGGATAACGTTTACGTTGGTACCAACGATGCGGTGATCAAATCGATCGCATCACCTACACCATCACCCTGACCAACAAAGACGGTCTGCCGATCGATAAACACTCGGCGCTGACCTTCACCCTGAGCGACGGCACCACCGTCATCACCGTGCCGGCCAACAGCACCACTGGTTTCACCACCGTGGTTGCCCCGGATAACGTTTATGTCGGTACCAACGACGCGGTGATCAAGTCGATCGCCACCGTCGATGGCGCGGATGTCGGCAAGTTCGAGAACCTGACGCGGTGATCAAATCGATCGCCACCGTCGACGGCGCGGATGTTGGCAAGTTCGAAAACCTGGTTCTGGACAAGACGCCGGTCAGCACCGCTGTTACTGACGAGCCTGGCTCGGGTACTCCGGGTGCCGGCAACGAGGGCGACTTGGTCAAGGTGACGATCACGGCTGACCAGGTATCGGTCGCCGAGAACGTGAAGCCGACCTTCACCGTTCACATCAACACCGCGCTGGCTCACGACTGCCCTGGCCCACGACCTGGTCGTGACCTTGAGCAACAACGCCACCGTCACCATCAAAGCGGGTGAAACCAGCGCGCCGTACACCCACGAAGCACAGGGCGACGACGTTTACAAAGATGCCGGTGAAATCTCCCTGGGTATCAAGTCCGCGGTCGATGTCGATGGTCGTGCCTTCGAAAACCTGCAGCTGGGCGACGCGGCATCGGTCAAAGTCACCGATACCACTGACGACGTCATCGCCAAACTGACCGCTACCCCTTCGGTCACCGAAGGCGGCGAGATCACCTATACCGTCACCCTGACCAATAAAGACGGCTTGCCGATCGATAACCACGCGCCGTTGTACTTCACCTTGAGTGACGGCAAAACGGTCATCACCGTACCAGCCAACGGCACCACCGGTTCGGTTACCGTGACCGCCCCGGACAACGTCTACACCGGCGCTAACCCACCGGTAGAGCAGAGCCTGCAGGCGGTCAGCGGCGCTGACGCCTGGAAGTTCGAAAACCTGGTTCTGGACAAGACTCCAGTCAGCACCACTGTCACTGACGAGCCGGGTACCCCAGGCAACGAAGGTGATGTGGTCAAGGTCACCATCACCGCCGATCAAATCTCGGTGGCTGAAAACGTTAAACCGACCTTCACCGTCCATATCAACACTGCCCTGGCCCACGACCTGGTCGTGACCTTGAGCAACAACGCCACCGTCACCATCAAAGCGGGTGAAACCAGCGCGCCGTACACCCACGAAGCGCAGGGCGACGACGTTTACAAAGACGCTGGCGAAATCAGCCTGGGCATCAAGTCCGCGGTCGATGTTGACGGCCGTGCCTTCGAGAACCTGCAGCTGGGCGACGCGGCATCGGTCAAAGTCACCGATACCACTGACGACGTCATCGCCAAACTGACCGCCACTCCTTCGGTCACCGAAGGCGGCGAGATCACTTACACCGTCACCTTGACCAACAAAGACGGTCTGCCGATCGACAACCACGCGCCGTTGTATTTCACCCTGAGTGACGGCAAAACGGTCATCACCGTACCGGCCAACGGCACCACCGGTTCGATTACCGTGACTGCGCCGGACAACGTCTACACCGGCGCTAACCCACCGGTCGAGCAGAGCCTGCAGGCGGTCAGCGGTGCTGACGCCTGGAAGTTTGAAAACCTGGTTCTGGACAAGACTCCAGTCAGCACCACTGTCACTGACGAGCCTGGTACCCCTGGCAACGAAGGCGACGTGGTCAAGGTCACCATCACGGCTGATCAGGTTTCGGTCGCCGAGAACGTGAAGCCGACCTTCACCGTTCACATCAATACTGCCCTGGCCCACGACCTGGTCGTGACCTTGAGCAACAACGCCACCGTCACCATCAAAGCGGGTGAAACCAGCGCGCCGTACACCCACGAAGACGTTTACAAAGACGCTGGCGAAATCAGCCTGGGCATCAAGTCCGCGGTCGATGTTGACGGCCGTGCCTTCGAGAACCTGCAGCTGGGCGACGCAGCGTCGGTCAAAGTGACTGATACCACTGACGACGTCATCGCCAAGCTGACCGCCACCCCTTCGGTTACCGAAGGCGGCGAGATCACTTACACCGTCACCCTGACCAACAAAGATGGTCCTGCCCTGGCCCACGACCTGGTCGTGACCTTGAGCAACAACGCCACCGTCACCATCAAAGCGGGTGAAACCAGCGCGCCGTACACCCACGAAGCGCAGGGCGACGACGTTTACAAAGACGCTGGCGAAATCAGCCTGGGCATCAAGTCCGCGGTCGATGTTGACGGCCGTGCCTTCGAGAACCTGCAGCTGGGCGACGCACGTTTACAAAGACGCTGGCGAAATCAGCCTGGGCATCAAGTCCGCGGTCGATGTTGACGGCCGTGCCTTCGAGAACCTGCAGCTGGGCGACGCGGCATCGGTCAAAGTCACCGATACCACTGACGACGTCATCGCCAAACTGACCGCCACTCCTTCGGTCACCGAAGGCGGCGAGATCACTTACACCGTCACCTTGACCAACAAAGACGGTCTGCCGATCGACAACCACGCGCCGTTGTATTTCACCCTGAGTGACGGCAAAACGGTCATCACCGTTGGTCAAGGTGACGATCACGGCTGACCAGGTATCGGTCGCCGAGAACGTGAAGCCGACCTTCACCGTTCACATCAACACCGCGCTGGCTCACGATCTGGTCGTGACCCTGAGCAACAACGCGGTTGTGACTATCAAGGCTGGCGAAACCAGCGCGCCTTACACCCACGAAGCGCAGGGCGACGACGTTTACAAAGACGCCGGTGAAATCGAGTTGGGCGTGAAGTCGGCAGCAGACATCGATGGTCGTGCCTTCGAAAACCTGCAGCTGGGCGATGCGGCCTCGGTCAAAGTGACTGGAAACCAGCGCGCCGTACACCCACGAAGCGCAGGGCGACGACGTTTACAAAGACGCCGGCGAAATTTCCCTGGGTATCAAGTCTGCCGTCGATGTTGACGGCCGTGCCTTCGAGAACCTGCAGTTGGGCGACGCGGCATCGGTCAAAGTCACCGACACCACTGACGACGTCATCGCCAAACTGACCGCCACTTCACCCTGAGTGACGGCAAAACGGTCATCACCGTCCCGGCGAACGGCACCACCGGTTCGATTACCGTGACTGCGCCGGACAACGTCTACACCGGCGCTAACCCACCGGTCGAGCAGAGCCTGCAGGCGGTCAGCGGCGCTGACGCCTGGAAGTTCGAAAACCTGGTTCTGGACAAGACTCCAGTCAGCACCACTGTCACTGACGCCGTCACCCTGACCAACAAAGATGGTCTGCCGATCGACAACCACGCGCCGTTGTACTTCACCTTGAGTGACGGCAAAACGGTCATCACCGTACCGGCCAACGGCACCACTGGTTCGGTTACCGTAACTGCCCCGGACAACGTCTACACTGGCGCTAATCCACCGGTCGAGCAGAGCCTGCAGGCGGTCAGCGGCGCTGACGCCTGGAAGTTTGAAAACCTGGTTCTGGACAAGACTCCAGTCAGCACCACTGTCACTGACGAGCCGGGTACTCCAGGCAACGAAGGTGATGTGGTCAAGGTCACCATCACGGCTGACCAGGTTTCGGTTGCCGAGAACGTGAAGCCGACCTTCACCGTTCACATCAACACCGCCCTGGCCCACGACCTGGTCGTGACCCTGAGCAACAACGCTACCGTCACCATCAAGGCTGGCGAAACCAGCGCGCCGTACACCCACGAAGCACAGGGCGACGACGTTTACAAAGATGCCGGTGAAATCTCCCTGGGTATCAAGTCCGCGGTCGATGTCGATGGTCGTGCCTTCGAAAACCTGCAGCTGGGCGATGCGGCTTCGGTCAAGGTCACCGACACCACGGATGACGTGGTGGCCAAGCTGACTGCCACGCCTTCGGTTGCCGAAGGCGGTGCGATCACTTACACCATCACCCTGACCAACAAAGATGGCTTACCGATCGATAAGCACTCGGCGCTGACCTTCACGCTGAGTGATGGCACCACCGTCATTACCGTGCCGGCCAACAGCACCACCGGCTTCACCACCGTGACTGCTCCTGATAACGTCTACACCGGTACCAACGACCCAGTGATTAAATCGATCGCTTCGGTTGATGGCGCGGATGTCGGCAAGTTCGAAAACTTGGTTCTGGACAAAACCCCGGTCAGCACCGTTGTCACCGACGAACCAGGCACGCCGGGCAACGAAGGCGACGTGGTCAAGGTCACCATCACCGCCGACCAGGTTTCGGTTGCTGAGAACGTCAAACCGACCTTCACCGTCCACATCAATACCGCCCTGGCTCACGATCTGGTCGTGACCCTGAGCAACAACGCTACCGTCACCATCAAAGCTGGTGAAACCAGCGCGCCTTACACCCACGAAGCGCAGGGCGACGACGTCTACAAAGATGCCGGCGAAATCGAGCTGGGTATCAAGTCTGCCGTCGATGTTGACGGCCGTGCCTTCGAAAACCTGCAGCTGGGCGATGCCGCTTCGGTCAAAGTCACTGACACCACTGACGACGTCATTGCCAAACTGACCGCTACCCCTTCGGTCACCGAAGGCGGCGAGATCACTTACACCGTCACCCTGACCAACAAAGACGGTCTGCCGATCGACAACCACGCGCCGTTGTATTTCACCCTGAGTGACGGCAAAACGGTCATCACCGTACCGGCCAACGGCACCACCGGTTCGATTACCGTAACTGCCCCGGACAACGTCTACACCGGCACTAATCCACCGGTCGAGCAGAGCCTGCAGGCGGTCAGCGGCGCTGACGCCTGGAAGTTTGAAAACCTGGTTCTGGACAAGACTCCAGTCAGCACCACTGTCACTGACGAGCCAGGCACGCCGGGCAACGAAGGCGACGTGGTCAAGGTGACCATCACCGCTGACCAGGTTTCGGTCGCTGAGAACGTGAAGCCGACCTTCACCGTTCACATCAACACCGCGCTGGCCCACGACCTGGTCGTGACCTTGAGCAACAACGCCACCGTCACCATCAAAGCCGGTGAAACCAGCGCGCCGTACACCCACGAAGCGCAGGGCGACGACGTTTACAAAGACGCCGGCGAAATTTCCCTGGGTATCAAGTCTGCCGTCGATGTTGACGGCCGTGCCTTCGAGAACCTGCAGTTGGGCGACGCGGCATCGGTCAAAGTCACCGACACCACTGACGACGTCATCGCCAAACTGACCGCCACTCCTTCGGTCACCGAAGGCGGCGAGATCACTTACACCGTCACCCTGACCAACAAAGACGGTCTGCCGATCGATAACCACGCGCCGTTGTACTTCACCTTGAGTGACGGCAAAACGGTGATCACCGTCCCGGCCAACGGCACCACCGGTTCGGTTACTGTGACCGCCCCGGACAACGTCTACACCGGCGCTAACCCACCGGTAGAGCAGAGCCTGCAGGCGGTCAGCGGCGCTGACGCCTGGAAGTTTGAAAACCTGGTTCTGGACAAGACCCCGGTCAGCACCACTGTGACCGACGAGCCGGGTACTCCAGGCAACGAAGGCGATGTGGTCAAAGTCACCATTACCGCTGACCAGGTTTCCGTCGCCGAGAACGTCAAACCAACGTTCACCGTCCACATCAACACCGCGCTGGCTCACGACCTGGTCGTGACCTTGAGCAACAACGCTACCGTCACCATCAAAGCTGGCGAAACCAGCGCGCCGTACACCCACGAAGCACAGGGCGACGACGTTTACAAAGACGCTGGCGAAATCAGCCTGGGCATCAAGTCCGCGGTCGATGTTGACGGCCGTGCCTTCGAGAACCTGCAGCTGGGCGACGCAGCGTCGGTCAAAGTGACTGATACCACTGACGACGTCATCGCCAAGCTGACCGCCACCCCTTCGGTTACCGAAGGCGGCGAGATCACTTACACCGTCACCCTGACCAACAAAGATGGTCTGCCGATCGACAACCACGCGCCGTTGTACTTCACCCTGAGTGACGGCAAAACGGTCATCACCGTACCGGCCAACGGCACCACCGGTTCGATTACCGTAACTGCCCCGGACAACGTCTACATCGGCGCTAACCCACCGGTCGAGCAGAGCCTGCAGGCGGTCAGCGGCGCTGACGCCTGGAAGTTTGAGAACCTGGTTCTGGATAAGACTCCAGTCAGCACCACTGTCACTGACGAGCCGGGTACCCCAGGCAACGAAGGCGACGTGGTCAAGGTCACCATCACGGCTGATCAGGTTTCGGTCGCCGAGAACGTGAAGCCGACCTTCACCGTTCACATCAACACCGCGCTGGCCCACGACCTGGTCGTGACCTTGAGCAACAACGCCACCGTCACCATCAAAGCTGGCGAAACCAGCGCGCCATACACCCACGAAGCGCAAGGCGACGACGTCTACAAAGACGCCGGTGAAATCAGCCTGGGTATCAAGTCGGCAGCAGACATCGATGGTCGTACCTTCGAAAACCTGCAGTTGAGCGACGCCGCTTCGGTCAAAGTGACCGATACCACTGACGACGTCATCGCCAAACTGACCGCCACCCCTTCAGTCACCGAAGGCGGCGAGATCACTTACACCGTCACCCTGACCAACAAAGACGGTCTGCCGATCGACAACCACGCGCCGTTGTACTTCACCCTGAGTGACGGCAAAACGGTCATCACCGTTCCGGCCAACGGCACCACCGGTTCGGTCACCGTAACTGCCCCGGACAACGTCTACACCGGCGCTAACCCACCGGTAGAGCAGAGCCTGCAGGCGGTCAGCGGTGCTGACGCTTGGAAATTCGAAAACCTGGTTCTGGACAAGACCCCGGTCAGCACCACTGTGACTGACGAGCCGGGTACCCCAGGCAACGAAGGCGATGTGGTCAAAGTCACCATCACCGCTGATCAAGTCTCGGTGGCGGAAAACGTCAAACCGACCTTCACCGTTCACATCAACACTGCGCTGGCTCACGACCTGGTCGTGACCCTGAGCAACAACGCTACCGTCACCATCAAGGCTGGCGAAACCAGCGCGCCGTACACCCACGAAGCGCAGGGCGACGACGTTTACAAAGACGCCGGCGAAATTTCCCTGGGTATCAAGTCTGCCGTCGATGTTGACGGCCGTGCCTTCGAGAACCTGCAGTTGGGCGACGCGGCATCGGTCAAAGTCACCGACACCACTGACGACGTCATCGCCAAACTGACCGCCACCCCTTCGGTCACCGAAGGCGGCGAGATCACTTACACCGTCACCCTGACCAACAAAGACGGTCTGCCGATCGACAACCACGCGCCGTTGTATTTCACCCTGAGTGACGGCAAAACGGTCATCACCGTACCGGCCAACGGCACCACCGGTTCGATTACCGTAACTGCCCCGGACAACGTCTACACCGGCACTAATCCGCCGGTAGAGCAGAGCCTGCAATCGGTCAGCGGCGCTGACGCTTGGAAGTTCGAAAACCTGGTTCTGGACAAGACCCCGGTCAGCACCACTGTCACTGACGAGCCAGGCACGCCGGGCAACGAAGGTGATCTGGTCAAAGTCACCATCACGGCTGACCAGGTATCGGTCGCTGAGAACGTCAAACCGACCTTCACCGTTCACATCAACACCGCGCTGGCCCACGACCTGGTCGTGACCTTGAGCAACAACGCCACCGTCACTATCAAAGCCGGTGAAACCAGCGCGCCGTACACCCACGAAGCACAGGGCGACGACGTCTACAAAGACGCTGGCGAAATCAGCCTGGGTATCAAGTCGGCAGCAGACATCGATGGCCGTGCCTTCGAAAACCTGCAGCTGGGCGATGCCGCCTCGGTCAAAGTCACCGACACCACCGACGATGTCGTGGCCAAGCTGACTGCCACTCCTTCGGTTACCGAAGGTGGTGCGATCACCTACACCATCACCCTGACCAACAAAGATGGCTTGCCGATTGATAAGCACTCGGCGCTGACCTTCACGCTCAGCGACGGCACCACCGTCATCACGGTCCCGGCCAACAGCACCACTGGTTTCACCACGGTGACTGCCCCGGACAACGTCTACGTCGGTACCAACGACCCAGTGATCAAATCGATCGCTTCGGTGGATGGCGCTGATGTTGGCAAGTTCGAGAACTTGGTTCTGGACAAGACGCCAGTCAGCACTGCTGTGACCGACGAGCCAGGCACTCCGGGCAACGAAGGCGACTTGGTCAAAGTCACCATCACCGCTGATCAGGTTTCGGTGGCCGAGAACGTCAAACCGACCTTCACCGTTCACATCAACACTGCCCTGGCTCACGACCTGGTCGTGACCCTGAGCAACAATGCCACCGTCACCATCAAGGCCGGCGAAACCAGCGCGCCGTACACTCACGAAGCGCAGGGCGACGACGTCTACAAAGACGCTGGCGAAATCGAGTTGGGCGTGAAGTCGGCAGCAGACATCGATGGCCGTGCCTTCGAGAATCTGCAGCTGGGCGACGCGGCGTCGGTCAAAGTCACTGACACCACCGACGATGTCGTGGCCAAGCTGACTGCCACCCCTTCGGTTACCGAAGGCGGTGCGATCACCTACACCATCACCCTGACCAACAAAGACGGTCTGCCGATCGACAAGCACTCGGCACTGACCTTCACGCTGAGCGACGGCACCACCGTCATCACGGTTCCGGCCAACAGCACCACCGGTTTCACCACGGTTATCGCACCGGACAACGTCTACACCGGTACCAACGACCCAGTGATCAAATCGATCGCTTCGGTTGATGGCGCGGATGTCGGTAAGTTCGAGAACCTGGTTCTGGATAAAACGCCGGTCAGCACTGCTGTCACTGACGAACCAGGCTCGGGTACTCCAGGCGCTGGCAACGAAGGCGACTTGGTCAAAGTCACCATCACCGCCGATCAGGTTTCGGTCGCTGAAAACGTGAAGCCGACCTTCACCGTTCACATCAACACCGCGCTGGCTCACGACCTGGTCGTGACCCTGAGCAACAACGCCACCGTTACTATCAAGGCTGGCGAAACCAGCGCGCCGTACACCCACGAAGCGCAGGGCGACGACGTCTACAAAGACGCCGGTGAAATCGAGTTGGGCGTGAAGTCGGCAGCGGACATCGATGGCCGTGCCTTCGAAAACCTGCAGCTGGGCGACGCGGCGTCGGTCAAAGTCACCGATACCACGGATGACGTGGTGGCCAAGCTGACTGCGACGCCTTCGGTGACCGAAGGTGGTGCAATCACCTACACCATCACCCTGACCAACAAAGACGGTCTGCCGATCGATAAACACTCGGCGCTGACCTTCACCCTGAGCGACGGCACCACCGTCATCACCGTGCCGGCCAACAGCACCACTGGTTTCACCACCGTGGTTGCCCCGGATAACGTTTATGTCGGTACCAACGACGCGGTGATCAAGTCGATCGCCACCGTCGATGGCGCGGATGTCGGCAAGTTCGAGAACCTGGTTCTGGACAAAACGCCGGTCAGCACTGCTGTGACCGACGAGCCGGGCTCAGGTACTCCAGGTGCTGGCAACGAAGGCGATCTGGTCAAGGTCACCATCACAGCTGATCAGGTTTCGGTTGCCGAGAACGTCAAACCAACGTTCACCGTTCACATCAACACTGCCCTGGCTCACGACCTGGTCGTGACCTTGAGCAACAACGCCACCGTCACCATCAAAGCCGGTGAAACCAGCGCGCCGTACACCCACGAAGCGCAAGGCGACGACGTCTACAAAGACGCCGGTGAAATCGAGTTGGGCGTGAAGTCGGCAGCAGACATCGATGGTCGTACCTTCGAGAACCTGCAGCTGGGTGACGCAGCGTCGGTCAAAGTCACCGATACCACGGATGACGTGGTGGCCAAGCTGACTGCGACGCCTTCGGTGACCGAAGGTGGTGCAATCACCTACACCATCACCCTGACCAACAAAGATGGCTTGCCAATCGATAAACACTCGGCGCTGACCTTCACCCTGAGCGACGGCACTACCGTCATCACCGTGCCGGCCAACAGCACCAGCGGTTTCACCACCGTGGCTGCCCCGGATAACGTTTACGTCGGTACCAACGACGCGGTGATCAAATCGATCGCCACCGTCGACGGCGCGGATGTTGGCAAGTTCGAAAACCTGGTTCTGGACAAGACGCCGGTCAGCACCGCTGTTACTGACGAGCCTGGCTCGGGTACTCCGGGTGCCGGCAACGAGGGCGACTTGGTCAAGGTGACGATCACGGCTGACCAGGTATCGGTCGCCGAGAACGTGAAGCCGACCTTCACCGTTCACATCAACACCGCGCTGGCTCACGATCTGGTCGTGACCCTGAGCAACAACGCGGTTGTGACTATCAAGGCTGGCGAAACCAGCGCGCCTTACACCCACGAAGCGCAGGGCGACGACGTTTACAAAGACGCCGGTGAAATCGAGTTGGGCGTGAAGTCGGCAGCAGACATCGATGGTCGTGCCTTCGAAAACCTGCAGCTGGGCGATGCGGCCTCGGTCAAAGTGACTGACACCACCGACGACGTGGTGGCCAAGCTGACCGCTACGCCTTCGGTCACCGAAGGTGGTGCGATCACCTACACCATCACCCTGACCAACAAAGACGGTCTGCCGATCGATAAACACTCGGCGCTGACCTTCACCCTGAGCGACGGCACCACCGTCATCACCGTGCCGGCCAACAGCACCACTGGTTTCACCACCGTGGTTGCCCCGGATAACGTTTATGTCGGTACCAACGACGCGGTGATCAAGTCGATCGCCACCGTCGATGGCGCGGATGTCGGCAAGTTCGAGAACCTTGTTCTGGACAAGACTCCGGTCAGCACTGCTGTCACCGACGAACCAGGTACGCCGGGCAACGAAGGTGATCTGGTCAAGGTCACCATCACCGCTGACCAGGTTTCGGTCGCCGAGAACGTCAAACCGACGTTCACTGTTCACATCAACACCGCCCTGGCCCACGACCTGGTCGTGACCCTGAGCAACAACGCCACCGTTACCATCAAGGCTGGCGAAACCAGCGCGCCGTACACTCACGAAGCGCAGGGCGATGACGTCTACAAAGACGCTGGCGAAATCTCCCTGGGTATCAAGTCCGCGGTCGATGTTGACGGTCGAGCCTTCGAGAACCTGCAGCTGGGCGACGCCGCTTCGGTCAAAGTCACCGACACCACGGATGACGTGGTGGCCAAGCTGACTGCCACCCCTTCGGTCACCGAAGGCGGTGCAATCACTTACACCATCACCCTGACCAACAAAGACGGTCTGCCGATTGATAAGCACTCGGCGCTGACCTTCACCTTGAGCGACGGCACCACCGTCATCACGGTTCCGGCCAACAGCACCAGCGGTTTCACCACCGTGACTGCCCCGGACAACGTCTACACCGGTACCAACGACCCAGTGATCAAATCGATCGCTTCGGTTGATGGCGCGGATGTCGGCAAGTTCGAGAACCTGGTTCTGGACAAAACTCCAGTCAGCACCGCTGTCACCGATGAGCCAGGTTCGGGCACTCCGGGGACCGGCAACGAAGGCGACTTGGTCAAAGTCACCATCACCGCCGATCAGGTTTCGGTTGCTGAGAACGTGAAGCCGACCTTCACCGTTCATATCAACACCGCGCTGGCTCACGACCTGGTCGTGACGCTGAGCAACAACGCCACCGTGACCATCAAAGCCGGTGAAACCAGCGCGCCGTACACCCACGAAGCACAGGGCGACGACGTTTACAAAGACGCTGGCGAAATCAGCCTGGGTATCAAGTCGGCAGCAGACATCGATGGCCGTGCCTTCGAAAACCTGCAGCTGGGTGACGCGGCGTCGGTCAAAGTGACTGACACCACCGACGACGTGGTGGCCAAACTGACTGCCACCCCTTCGGTTACCGAAGGTGGTGCAATCACCTACACCATCACCCTGACCAACAAAGACGGTCTGCCGATCGACAAGCATTCGGCGCTGACCTTCACGCTGAGCGACGGCACCACCGTCATCACCGTGCCGGCCAACAGCACCAGCGGTTTCACCACCGTGGCTGCCCCGGATAACGTTTACGTTGGTACCAACGATGCGGTGATCAAATCGATCGCCTCGGTTGATGGCGCGGATGTTGGTAAGTTCGAGAACCTGGTTCTGGACAAGACCCCGGTCAGCACCGCTGTCACCGACGAGCCAGGCTCGGGTACTCCAGGCGCTGGCAACGAAGGCGATCTGGTCAAGGTCACCATCACCGCTGACCAGGTTTCGGTTGCAGAGAACGTGAAGCCGACCTTCACCGTTCACATCAACACCGCGCTGGCTCACGACCTGGTCGTGACCTTGAGCAACAACGCTACCGTTACCATCAAGGCTGGCGAAACCAGCGCGCCGTACACCCACGAAGCGCAGGGCGACGACGTCTACAAAGACGCCGGCGAAATCGAGTTGGGCGTGAAGTCGGCAGCAGACATCGATGGTCGTACCTTCGAGAACCTGCAGCTGGGTGACGCAGCGTCGGTCAAAGTCACCGATACCACGGATGACGTGGTGGCCAAGCTGACCGCTACGCCTTCGGTCACCGAAGGTGGTGCAATCACCTACACCATCACCCTGACCAACAAAGACGGTCTGCCGATCGATAAACACTCGGCGCTGACCTTCACCCTGAGCGACGGCACTACCGTCATCACCGTGCCGGCCAACAGCACCAGCGGTTTCACCACCGTGGCTGCCCCGGATAACGTTTACGTTGGTACCAACGATGCGGTGATCAAATCGATCGCTTCGGTCGATGGCGCTGATGTCGGCAAGTTCGAGAACCTGGTACTGGACAAGACCCCGGTCAGCACCGCTGTCACCGACGAGCCAGGCTCGGGTACTCCAGGCGCTGGCAACGAAGGCGACTTGGTCAAAGTCACCATCAGCGCTGATCAGGTTTCGGTGGCCGAGAACGTCAAACCGACCTTCACCGTCCACATCAACACCGCCCTGGCTCACGACCTGGTCGTGACCCTGAGCAACAACGCCACCGTCACTATCAAGGCCGGTGAAACCAGCGCACCGTACACCCACGAAGCACAGGGTGACGACGTCTACAAAGACGCTGGCGAAATCGAGTTGGGCGTGAAGTCGGCAGCAGACATCGATGGCCGTGCCTTCGAGAACCTGCAGCTGGGCGATGCGGCCTCGGTCAAAGTGACCGATACCACTGACGATGTCATCGCCAAGCTGACCGCCACCCCTTCGGTCACTGAAGGCGGCGAGATCACCTATACCGTCACCCTGACCAACAAAGACGGCCTGCCGATCGACAATCACGCGCCGTTGTACTTCACCCTGAGTGACGGCAAAACGGTCATCACCGTGCCGGCCAATAGCACCACCGGTTTCACCACGGTGACCGCGCCGGACAACGTCTACGTCGGTACCAATGACGCGGTGGTCAAGTCGATCGCCAATGTCAGCGGCGCAGACGCCTGGAAGTTCGAGAACCTGGTTCTGGACAAGACCCCAGTCAGCACCACCGTAACCGACGAGCCGGGCTCGGGTACTCCAGGCACCGGCAACGAAGGCGACGTGGTCAAAGTCACCATCACCGCCGACCAAATCTCGGTCGCCGAGAACGTCAAACCGACCTTCACTGTCCACATCAACACCGCGCTGGCCCACGACCTGGTCGTGACCCTGAGCAATAACGCGGTTGTGGTGATCGAGGCCGGCAAGACTTCGAGCGAGCCGTATACCCACGACGCACAAGGCGATGACGTCTACAAAGACGCCGGTGAAATCGCACTGGGCATCAAATCCGCCGTCGATGTTGACGGTCGTGCCTTCGAGAACCTGCAGCTGGGTGATGCCGCGTCGGTCAAGGTCACTGACACCACCGACGACGTCGTGGCCAAGCTGACCGCGACACCTTCGGTCTCCGAAGGTGGTGAAATCACTTACACCATCACCTTGACCAACAAAGATGGTCTGCCGATCGATAACCATGCGCCGTTGTACTTCACCCTGAGTGACGGCAAAACGGTCATCACCGTGCCGGCCAATAGCACCACCGGTTTCACCACGGTGACCGCGCCGGACAACGTCTACGTCGGTACCAACGACGCGGTGATCAAATCGATCGCCAATGTCAGCGGCGCAGACGCCTGGAAGTTCGAGAACCTGGTTCTGGACAAGACCCCAGTCAGCACCACGGTGACCGACGAGCCGGGCTCGGGTACTCCAGGTGCTGGCAACGAAGGCGACTTGGTCAAAGTCACCATTACGGCTGACCAAGTCTCGGTTGCCGAGAACGTCAAACCGACCTTCACCGTCCACATCAACACCGCCCTGGCTCACGATCTGGTCGTGACGCTGAGCAACAACGCTACCGTTACCATCAAAGCCGGTGAAACCAGCGCGCCGTACACCCACGAAGCGCAGGGCGACGACGTCTACAAAGACGCCGGCGAAATCGAGTTGGGCGTGAAGTCGGCAGCAGACATCGACGGCCGTGCCTTCGAAAACCTGCAGCTGGGCGACGCCGCTTCGGTCAAAGTGACTGACACCACGGATGACGTGGTGGCCAAGCTGACCGCTACGCCTTCGGTCACCGAAGGTGGTGCGATCACCTACACCATCACCCTGACCAACAAAGACGGTCTGCCGATCGACAAGCACTCGGCACTGACCTTCACCCTGAGCGACGGCACCACTGTCATCACTGTTCCGGCCAACAGCACCACTGGTTTCACCACCGTGGCTGCCCCGGACAACGTTTACGTTGGTACCAACGACGCGGTGATCAAATCGATCGCCACCGTCGACGGTGCTGATGTTGGTAAGTTCGAGAACCTGGTTCTGGACAAGACTCCGGTCAGCACCGCTGTCACCGACGAGCCAGGCTCGGGTACTCCAGGCGCTGGCAACGAAGGCGATCTGGTCAGGGTCACCATCACCGCTGACCAGGTTTCGGTTGCAGAGAACGTGAAGCCGACCTTCACCGTTCACATCAACACCGCGCTGGCTCACGACCTGGTCGTGACCTTGAGCAACAACGCTACCGTTACCATCAAGGCTGGCGAAACCAGCGCGCCGTACACCCACGAAGCGCAGGGCGACGACGTCTACAAAGACGCCGGCGAAATCGAGTTGGGCGTGAAGTCGGCAGCAGACATCGATGGTCGTGCCTTCGAAAACCTGCAGTTGGGTGACGCAGCGTCGGTCAAAGTCACCGACACCACCGACGATGTCGTGGCCAAGCTGACTGCTACGCCTTCGGTTACCGAAGGTGGTGCGATCACTTACACCATCACCCTGACCAACAAAGACGGTCTGCCGATCGACAAGCATTCGGCGCTGACCTTCACGCTGACCGACGGCACTACCGTCATCACCGTGCCGGCCAACAGCACCAGCGGTTTCACCACCGTGACTGCTCCGGATAACGTCTACGTCGGTACCAACGACGCGGTGATCAAATCGATCGCCACCGTCGACGGCGCGGATGTTGGCAAGTTCGAAAACCTGGTCCTGGACAAGACGCCGGTCAGTACTGCTGTCACTGACGAGCCGGGCTCGGGTACTCCAGGTGCTGGCAACGAAGGCGACTTGGTCAAAGTCACCATTACGGCTGACCAAGTCTCGGTTGCCGAGAACGTCAAACCGACCTTCACCGTCCACATCAACACCGCCCTGGCTCACGATCTGGTCGTGACGCTGAGCAACAACGCTACCGTTACCATCAAAGCCGGTGAAACCAGCGCGCCGTACACCCACGAAGCGCAGGGCGACGACGTTTACAAAGACGCCGGTGAAATCGAGTTGGGCGTGAAGTCGGCAGCAGACATCGATGGCCGTGCCTTCGAGAATCTGCAGCTGGGCGACGCGGCGTCGGTCAAAGTCACTGACACCACCGACGATGTCGTGGCCAAGCTGACTGCTACGCCTTCGGTTACCGAAGGTGGCGCGATCACCTACACCATCACCCTGACCAACAAAGATGGTCTGCCGATCGACAAACACTCGGCGTTGACCTTCACCCTGAGTGATGGCACCACCGTCATCACGGTCCCGGCCAATAGCACTACCGGTTTCACCACCGTGACTGCTCCGGACAACGTCTACGTCGGTACCAACGACCCAGTGATCAAATCGATCGCTTCGGTGGATGGCGCGGATGTCGGCAAGTTCGAGAACCTGGTTCTGGACAAAACGCCGGTCAGCACTGCTGTGACCGACGAGCCAGGCACGCCGGGCAACGAAGGTGATCTGGTCAAAGTCACCATCACCGCTGATCAGGTTTCGGTGGCTGAAAACGTCAAACCGACCTTCACCGTCCACATCAACACCGCGCTGGCTCACGACCTGGTCGTGACGTTGAGCAACAACGCCACCGTCACCATCAAGGCTGGCGAAACCAGCGCGCCTTACACCCACGAAGCGCAGGGCGACGACGTCTACAAAGACGCTGGCGAAATCGAGTTGGGCGTGAAGTCGGCAGCAGACATCGACGGCCGTGCCTTCGAGAACCTGCAGCTGGGCGACGCGGCGTCGGTCAAAGTCACCGACACCACTGACGATGTCGTGGCCAAGCTGACTGCTACGCCTTCGGTTACCGAAGGTGGTGCGATCACCTACACCATCACCCTGACCAACAAAGATGGCTTGCCGATCGACAAGCACTCGGCGCTGACCTTCACGCTGAGCGACGGCACCACCGTCATCACGGTTCCGGCCAACAGCACCACCGGTTTCACCACGGTGACTGCCCCGGACAACGTCTACGTCGGTACCAATGACGCGGTGATCAAATCGATCGCCACCGTCGACGGCGCGGATGTTGGCAAGTTCGAAAACCTGGTTCTGGACAAGACGCCGGTCAGCACCGCTGGATGGCCTGCCAGTCAACAACCACGGCGCCCTGACCTTCACGCTGAGCGACGGCAAAACCGTCATCACCGTGCCGGCCAACGGCACCGTCGGTACGGCCACCGTCGCTGCACCGGATAACGTCTACATCGGCCAGAGCTCGGTCAGCCAGACCCTGCAATCGGTAGGCGGCGCGGGCGCCAGCAAGTTCGAAAACCTGACCCTGGACAAGGCCCCGGCCACCACCACGGTCAACGACGAACCGAGAACGTGAAGCCGACCTTCACCGTTCACATCAACACCGCGCTGGCTCACGACCTGGTCGTGACCTTGAGCAACAACGCTACCGTTACCATCAAGGCTGGCGAAACCAGCGCGCCGTACACCCACGAAGCGCAGGGCGACGACGTCTACAAAGACGCCGGCGAAATCGAGTTGGGCGTGAAGTCGGCAGCAGACATGCCGATCGATAAACACTCGGCACTGACCTTCACCCTAAGCGACGGCACCACCGTCATCACGGTTCCGGCCAACAGCACCACCGGTTTCACCACGGTTATCGCACCGGACAACGTCTACACCGGTACCAACGACGCGGTGATCAAATCGATCGCCACCGTCGACGGCGCGGATGTTGGCAAGTTCGAAAACCTGGTTCTGGACAAGACGCCGGTCAGCACCGCTGTGCCGATCGATAAACACTCGGCACTGACCTTCACCCTAAGCGACGGCACCACCGTCATCACGGTTCCGGCCAACAGCACCACCGGTTTCACCACCGTGGCTGCCCCGGACAACGTTTACGTTGGTACCAACGACGCGGTGATCAAATCGATCGCCACCGTCGACGGCGCTGATGTTGGCAAGTTCGAAAACCTGGTTCTGGACAAGACCCCAGTCAGCACCGCTGTCACCGACGAGCCAGGCTCGGGTACTCCAGGCGCTGGCAACGAAGGCGATCTGGTCAAGGTCACCATCACCGCCGATCAGGTTTCGGTTGCCGAGAACGTGAAGCCGACCTTCACCGTTCACATCAACACCGCGCTGGCTCACGACCTGGTCGTGACCTTGAGCAACAACGCTACCGTTACCATCAAGGCTGGCGAAACCAGCGCGCCGTACACCCACGAAGCGCAGGGCGACGACGTCTACAAAGACGCCGGCGAAATCGAGTTGGGCGTGAAGTCGGCAGCAGACATCGATGGCCGTGCCTTCGAGAATCTGCAGCTGGGCGACGCGGCGTCGGTCAAAGTCACCGACACCACTGACGACGTGGTGGCCAAGCTGACTGCCACCCCTTCGGTCACCGAAGGTGGTGCAATCACCTACACCATCACCCTGACCAACAAGGACGGTCTGCCGATTGATAAGCACTCGGCGCTGACCTTCACCCTGAGCGACGGCACCACCGTCATTACCGTGCCGGCCAACAGCACCACTGGTTTCACCACCGTGGTTGCCCCGGATAACGTTTATGTCGGTACCAACGACGCGGTGATCAAGTCGATCGCCACCGTCGATGGCGCCGATGTTGGCAAGTTCGAGAACCTGGTTCTGGACAAGACTCCGGTCAGCACTGCTGTGACCGACGAGCCGGGCTCAGGTACTCCAGGCGCTGGCAACGAAGGCGATCTGGTCAAGGTCACCATCACGGCCGATCAGGTTTCGGTGGCTGAAAACGTCAAACCGACCTTCACCGTCCACATCAACACCGCCCTGGCTCACGACCTGGTCGTGACCTTGAGCAACAACGCCACCGTCACCATCAAAGCCGGTGAAACCAGCGCGCCGTACACCCACGAAGCGCAAGGCGAGGACGTCTACAAAGACGCCGGTGAAATCGAGTTGGGCGTGAAGTCGGCAGCAGACATCGATGGCCGTGCCTTCGAGAACCTGCAGCTGGGCGACGCGGCGTCGGTCAAAGTCACCGACACCACCGACGATGTCGTGGCTAAGCTGACTGCCACCCCTTCGGTTACCGAAGGTGGTGCAATCACCTACACCATCACCCTGACCAACAAAGACGGTCTGCCGATCGATAAGCACTCGGCGCTGACCTTCACCCTGAGCGACGGCACCACCGTCATTACCGTGCCGGCCAACAGCACCACTGGTTTCACCACCGTGACTGCCCCGGACAACGTCTACACCGGTACCAACGATCCAGTGATCAAGTCGATCGCTTCGGTCGATGGCGCTGATGTCGGCAAGTTCGAGAACCTGGTTCTGGACAAGACCCCGGTCAGCACCGCTGTGACCGACGAACCCGGCGTAGGCACCCCAGGCAGCAACAACCAGGGCGACAAAGTCGAACTGAGCATCGTTGCCAACCAGACCTCGGTCTTCGAGAACGAGAAACCGACCTTCACCATCAGCATCAAAGAGGCCCTGGACCAGGACCTCACCGTGCAGCTGACCGAAGGCAAGTCGGTGGTGATCAAGAAGGGCGAAACCTCGGCCATCTTCACTCACGACGCCCAAGGCGAAGACGTGTACGTCGACGCCGGCTCGCTGACCGTCAGCATCACCGGCACCAGCGTGCCGGACGGTCGCCAGTTCGAAAACCTGGTGGTCAGCAAGCCTTCGGCTTCGGTGGACATCAAGGACACCTCGAACGAAGTTATCGCCAAGCTCACTGCAACCGAGTCGGTCACCGAAGGCGGTTCGATCGTCTACACCGTGACCCTGACCAGCAAGGATGGCCTGCCAGTCAACAACCACGGCGCCCTGACCTTCACGCTGAGCGACGGCAAAACCGTCATCACCGTGCCGGCCAACGGCACCGTCGGTACGGCCACCGTCGCTGCACCGGATAACGTCTACATCGGCCAGAGCTCGGTCAGCCAGACCCTGCAATCGGTAGGCGGCGCGGGCGCCAGCAAGTTCGAAAACCTGACCCTGGACAAGGCCCCGGCCACCACCACGGTCAACGACGAACCAGGCGTAGGCACCCCAGGCAGCAATAACCAGGGCGACAAAGTCGAACTGAGCATCGTTGCCAACCAGACTTCGGTCTTCGAGAACGAGAAACCGACCTTCACCATCAGCATCAAAGAGGCCCTGGACCAGGACCTCACTGTACAGTTGACCGAAGGCAAGTCGGTGGTGATCAAGAAGGGCGAAACCTCGGCCATCTTCACCCACGACGCCCAAGGCGAAGACGTGTACGTCGACGCCGGCTCGCTGACTGTCAGCATCACCGGCACCAGCGTGCCGGACGGCCGCCAGTTCGAGAACCTGGTGGTCAGCAAGCCTTCGGCCTCGGTGGACATCAAGGACACCTCGAACGAAGTCATCGCCAAGCTCACTGCAACCGAGTCGGTCACCGAAGGCGGTTCGATCGTCTACACCGTGACCCTGACCAGCAAAGATGGCCTGCCAGTCAACAACCACGGCGCCCTGACCTTCACGCTGAGCGACGGCAAAACCGTCATCACCGTGCCGGCCAACGGCACCGTCGGTACGGCCACCGTCGCTGCACCGGATAACGTCTACATCGGCCAGAGCTCGGTCAGCCAGACCCTGCAATCGGTAGGCGGCGCGGGCGCCAGCAAGTTCGAAAACCTGACCCTGGACAAGGCCCCGGCCACCACCACGGTCAACGACGAACCCGGCGTAGGCACTCCAGGCAGCAACAACCAGGGCGACAAAGTCGAACTGAGCATCGTTGCCAATCAGACTTCGGTCTTCGAGAACGAGAAACCGACCTTCACCATCAGCATCAAAGAGGCCCTGGACCAGGACCTCACCGTGCAGCTGACCGAAGGCAAGTCGGTCGTGATCAAGAAGGGCGAAACCTCGGCCATCTTTACCCACGACGCCCAAGGCGAAGACGTGTACGTCGACGCCGGCTCGCTGACCGTCAGCATCACCGGCACCAGCGTGCCGGATGGTCGCCAGTTCGAGAACCTGGTGGTCAGCAAGCCTTCGGCCTCGGTGGACATCAAGGACACCTCGAACGAAGTCATCGCCAAGCTGACCGCCACGCCTTCGGTAACCGAAGGCGGTGTGATCACCTACACCGTTACTCTGACCAGCAAAGATGGCCTGCCGATCAACAACCACGGCGCCCTCACCTTCACCTTGAGCGACGGCAAAACCGTCATCAACGTGCCGGCCAACAGTGCAACAGGCTTCGTCAACGTGGCTGCGCCGGATGATGTGTATATCGGCCAGACCTCTGTCGGCCTGGCGCTGCAGTCGGTAGGCGGCGCGGGTGCCAGCAAGTTCGAGCAGCTGACGCTGGACAAAACCACGGCCACCACCGTGGTCAACGACGAGCCAGGTGTCGGCACCCCAGGCACTGGCAACCAGGGCGATGTGACCACCATCGGTATCACCGGCACCACCTCGTTGACCGAAGGTGAAACCGGCAAATACACCCTCACCCTGAGCAACCCGGCTAAGGCGGAAGTCACCGTTACCCTGACCTACAGCGGCACCGCTAATGGCCAGGACTACACCGCGGTCACCACCGTGAAGATCCCGGCCAACAGCAGCAGCGTCACGTTCGATATCAAGACCATCGACGACAAGCTGGTTGAAGGTACCGAGAACTTCACCGTGACCATCGGCGCTGCCACCGGTGGCAACTTCGAAAACCTGCAGGTCGATAGCACCAAGGCGAGTGTCACCACCAACATCCTCGACAACGACCACCTGCCGGTTTCGACTGGCGGCGCGGTCAATGGCGTGGAAGACACCGACTACCTGTTCACCTGGAACGACTTCAAGGTCACCGATGCCGATGGCAACACCGGCCTGTTCGTGACCATTACCTCGCTGCCGGTCGACGGTAGCCTGAAGTTCTACAACGGCACCGCATGGGTCGATGTGAAAGCGGGCCAGGTCGTCAGCCAGGCCGACATCACCAGCAACTACCTGAAGTTCGTGCCGAAGGCGAACGAGTCGGGCACCGACGGCTATGGCGGCTCGGGCGTCGGCAACAAACAGGCTGACTACGCGCAGTTCAAGTACAAGCCGAACGACGGCACCAACCTGGGCAGCGAAGTGACCATGAAGGTCGACATCAGCCCGGTGGCCGACAAACCGACCCTGACGATTGGCAGTACCGATGTCGTGTCCAAAGGCCTGACCAAGGAAGTCTGGACCACCCTCAAAGGGCTGGGTACCGACGGCAACGGCATCACTGGCGACGCGCTGAAAACGGTCTTCGCCAACTCCGGCAGTGCTACCTCCAGTGCGACCACCACCAACGTGCAGTCCGATGGCAGCGTCACCGCTGGCACCGGTTCGAAAACGTCGGGCCTGCTCTTCCTGGAAGCCGGCAAGACCTACACCTTCAGCGGCATCGCCGATGACAGCCTGGTGGTCACCATTGGTGGCAAGACCGTGGTAACTGCGACTTGGGGCGCGGGTGGCCAGATTTCTGGCACCTTCACCCCAACGTCCAGCGGCTACTACCCGATCGAGGTTTACCACGCCAACCAATCAGGCCCTGGTAGCTATGACCTGAACATTCAGGCGGGCTCCGGTGCCGTCACCGACCTGAGCAGCAGTAACATCCCGATGTACCAGAACGTGACCGAGATGGCCAACGCTGGCCTGGGCGTGTCCGATCTGCACACCGTCAATGGCCAGAGCTACTACGACGGCTACAAGCTCAACGAAGGGCCGGAAGGTGGCTCGGTCAAGCTGGTCAGCATCAGCACCGGCCTGACCGACACCGATGGTTCCGAGACCTTGAGCGTGACCCTCAGCGGCATTCCGAAAGGGACTGTGCTGAGCGATGGCGCGGGCCACACCGTGACTGTCGGCGGTACGCCGGTGGACGTGACAGGCTGGAAACTCAGCGGCCTGACCCTGACCCCGCCGGCGTACTACAAAGGCACGTTCGACATCACCGTCACCTCCACGGCCACCGAAAGCCTCGGTGGTTCAGACAGCATCACCGGCAAGATCCCGGTCACTGTCTACGGCGCCACCTACAAGGCGACGGTGGGTACCTCGGGCGATGACACCATCAATGGCAGCGAAGGCAACGACATCATCGTCGCCGACGTGGCTGGCCTGAACGTGGTTGCGGGCAAGAACTACAACATCGCCTTCATGGTCGACAGCTCGGGCAGTATGAGCAACCAGTCCGTCGCCGCGGCCAAGGCGCAGTTGGCATCGGTGTTCCAGACGCTGAAAGCCAGCCTGGGCGCTGATACCTCGGGGACGGTGAATATCTTCATCGCCGACTTCGATACCCAGGTAAACAAGAACGTGGCGGTCAACCTTGCCGATACCGACGCACTGGCCAAGCTTCAGGCGGTGTTGGACTCGATGGTGGGTGGTTCAAGCTACGGCGGTGGTACCAACTATGAGGATGTGTTCAAAACCACGGCCAACTTCTTCAAGAGCACCATGGCTACCGGTAACAGCGGTGCAGAGAACCTGACCTACTTCATCACCGACGGTAAGCCGACTTATTACCAGACCAATGAAACGACCAACTACCGCCTGTGGAGCGGCGGCAAGTACCTGGATGACGTAGTCAACGTCAACAACTACAAGGTGGGTGACACCTTCAGTGTCTGGGCCGACGCAACGCACAAAGTTGAAATCAATAGCGAAGGCAGCCTCAAAGTGCTGACCTACACAGAAAACCGTTGGGGCAACCTGGTGCTTGATTCCACCCGCACGATCGGGACGATTCATGCTCAAGGGGATGGCACCTACGAGTTCTCCGGCCTGGGCGGTACCGGTTATGCCGATTCTTATAACTACTGGGATTCGGCGAACAACACGTCTGCCAGCTTCGCCCTCTTGGGTGGGACTAACGGTGTAAGCAAGGTGCAGGCAATTGGTTTGAACAGCGATGTCAGCCTGACTGACCTGAAGCCATACGACAGCGCCGGCAAGCCGCAGGCCAATATCGACCCATCCAACCTGGCCAGCGCGATCCTGGGGCATTCCGAGGCGACCCTGCCAGGCGCCGACAAGGTCGATGGCGGCAACGGCAACGACATCATCTTCGGTGACCTGATCACCCTCAACGGTGTCGTCAGCGAGGGCTACCAAGCCCTGCAGGCGTACGTTGCGCAGAAGAGCGGTGTCGAGGCCAGTGCCATCACCACCAACAATGTCCACCAGTACATCACCGAGCACTACACCGAGTTCGATATCTCCGGTGCCAACGACGGCAAGGATTTCCTGTCGGGCGGCAATGGCAACGACATCCTCTTCGGCCAAGGTGGCGATGACACGCTCGATGGTGGCAAAGGTAACGACATCCTGTTAGGCGGTACCGGCAAGGACATCCTGATCGGTGGCCAAGGCGATGACATCCTGATCGGCGGTAGCGGTGCGGACACCTTCGTGTGGAAGTCGGGCGATGTCGGCAACGACGTGATCAAGGACTTCAAGGTGGCCGAGGGTGACCGCATCGATCTGAAGGATCTGCTTCAGTTCGAGAAGGGCAGCACCATCGACAACTACCTGAAGATCACCACGGTGGACGGCACCTCGACGCTGCAGGTCAGCAGCGAGGGCAAGCTCAACGCCACCGGTGGCCTGGCCAACGCCGATGTGACGATCAAGCTGGAAGGGGTCAACTGGTCCAATACCTCGATCAACTCGTTGATCAGCGGTGGCGACCCGACCATCCGTATCGATAACAAAGACAGCTGATGCCCAGCCCACCCGGGCGGTCGAAACGACCGCCCGGGTGGGTGCCGGCTCTTTCCTGCCTTCCCCTGACAGCGCATACTCGTGCGCCGGGCCTGCGTGCCCGGGAATCTTTGCCTATGCTGCTGTCTACCTACAAGGAACCAACGTGACGAGGGACACCGCCATGTTCTACGTGCAACGCAACGCTAGCGGCCAGTTGCTGCGGGTAGAAGCAGCCTCTTTTGACGAATTCACCGAAATACTCCCTGCTGACCATGCCGACGTTCAGGAATGGTTTGCCGACGACGAAGTGGAAAACAGCCTCAAAGAGCTCAAGCAAAGTGACCTGGACATGATCCGCGTGCTTGAAGACTTGATCGATGTGCTGACCGCCAAGGGTGTGTTCAGCATCACCGACCTACCGGCTGGGGCGCAGGCCAAGCTGCTTAACCGTTCCAAGGCGCGCAAGGCGCTGGGCAGCCTGAACAACCTGATCGATGAAGAAGAGCAGGGCGGGTTGATCTGACCGCGGATCAGCCCCGACCTACAGTGATATGGTTATTCATTAAAGATATTTAAAATATCTTTCTTATGACTTTATAGTTGCTCCCACTGCGTACCCGTCGACCAATCGATGCGCCGCACGACTTGAACCCACACGGGAAATCCCCGTGCGTTTCTGATCGTTGCGCGCCTTTGACGTCGCGCACTGCGTGGGAGTGAACCATGTCCGCCGCCTCGAACGCCTTGTCGTCCATCGACAGCGCCCAGCCGCAAAGCTTTGAAATCCGCCCGTTCTCCGGTGCCGTCGGTGCCGAGATCATCGGCCTGGACCTGACCCGACCGGTCAACGCCGAGGATTTCACCCAAATTCATCGCGCCCACCTCGATCACCATGTACTGGTGTTCCGCGACCAGCGCATCACCCCGGAGCAACAGATCAGCTTCAGCCGCCGTTTCGGCGAGCTGCAGATTCATGTGCTCAAGCAGTTCCTGCTGACCGGGCACCCCGAAATCCTGATCGTTTCCAACATCGTCGAAGACGGTCGCAACGTCGGCCTGGGCGATGCTGGCAAGTTCTGGCATTCGGACCTGTCGTATAAAGAGCTCCCCAGCCTGGGTTCGATGCTGCATGCCCAGGAGCTGCCCAGCGAGGGTGGCGATACGCTGTTCGCCGACATGCACAAAGCCTGGGACGCCGTGCCCGAAGCCCTGCGCAAGGTAATCGCCGGCCGCGACGCGGCTCATTCCTACACGGCCCGGTATGCCGAGACCAAGTTCGAAGGCAACTGGCGCCCGGCCCTCAGCGCCGAGCAATTGGCCCAAGTGCAGGAAGTGATCCACCCGGTGGTACGCACCCACCCGGAAAACGGCCGCAAGGCGCTGTTCGTCAGCGAAGGCTTCACCACCCGCATCGTCGGCCTGCCAGACGACGAAAGCCGCGACGTGCTGCAGCAGCTGTATGCCCTGAGCGTGCTCGAGCAGAACATCTACCGCCATCAGTGGCAGCCCCACGACTTGGTGTTCTGGGACAACCGTTCGCTGATCCACCTCGCCACCGGCTGCCCCGCGCACCTGCGGCGCAAGCTCTATCGCACCACCATCCAGGGCGATGCCCCGTTCTGACGACTGAGGAAACACACCATGCGTAAATCCATCAGCCGCCTGGCGGCAAGCATTGGCCTGGGCGCGAGTCTGGTCGTCGGCAGCCTGGCGGCCCCCGCCGTGGCCCAGGCCGAAGGCAAAATCCGCATCGCGGAACAATTCGGCATCGTCTACTTGTTGTTGAACGTGGTGCGTGACCAGCACCTGATCGAAAAACACGGTAAAGAACAGGGCGTCGACATTGAAGTCGACTGGGCCCAGCTCTCGGGCGGCGCGGCCATCAACGATGCGCTGTTGTCCGGCTCGGTGGATATCGCCGGTGCTGGCGTTGGCCCGCTGCTGACCGTCTGGGACCGCACCAAAGGCCGGCAGAACGTGAAGGCGGTCGCCTCGCTTGGCAACTTCCCGTATTACCTGGTCAGCAGCAACCCGAATGTGAAGACCATCGCTGACATCTCCGAGAAAGACCGCATCGCCGTGCCAGCCGTGGGCGTCTCCGTGCAGTCGCGCTTCCTGCAGTACGCCGCCGCCCAGCAGTGGGGCGACAAGGAATACAACCGCCTCGACAAATACACCCTGGCCGTACCGCACCCCGATGCCACGGCCGCGCTGATCGCCGGTGGCACCGAACTGAACGGGCACTTCTCCAACCCACCGTTCCAGGACCAGGCGTTGGCCAACAAGGATGTGCACGTTGTGCTCAACAGCTACGACCTGCTTGGCCCCAACTCGCCGACCCTGTTGTTCGCCACTGAAAAATTCCGCACGGACAACCCCAAGACCTACAAAGCCTTCGTCGACGCGCTGGCCGAGGCCGCAGACTTTGCCCAGAAGGACAAGGCCGCCGCTGCTGACACGTACATCCGCGTGACCAAGGCCAAGATCGACCGCGATGTGCTGATCAAGCTGATCGACAACCCGCAGTACGAGTTCACGGTAACGCCGAAGAACACCTACAAACTGGCGGATTTCCTGTATCGGGTTGGCGCCATCAAGCACAAGCCGGAGTCGTGGAAGGATTACTTCTTCCAGGATGAACGCCCGCTGCAAGGGAGCTGATCGATCATGACCGCCCCATTGCCAGGCCACGCGGCCAGCAACCTGAGCCGTGTCGCCACGCCACCGCTGCTCTCGGTGGATAACCTCAGCCTCGAATACCGCACCGCGCAACGCGTGGTGCGGGCCACCCACCAGGTCAGCTTCGAAGTCGACCGCGCCGACCGTTTCGTCTTGCTGGGGCCTTCGGGCTGCGGCAAGTCCACCTTGCTCAAGGCCGTGGCCGGGTTCATCGAGCCCCAGGAAGGGCAAATTCTGCTGCAGGGCCAGCCCGTCAAAGGTCCCGGCCCTGACCGCATCGTGGTGTTTCAAGAGTTCGACCAGTTGCCACCCTGGAAGACGGTAAAGCAGAACGTCATGTTCCCTTTGCTGGTATCGGGCCAGCTCAAGCGTGCCGAGGCCGAGGACCGCGCGCTGCACTACCTGGACAAAGTCGGCCTGGCCGCCTTTGCCGATGCCTACCCACACACCCTTTCTGGCGGCATGAAGGCGCGCGTGGCGATTGCCCGGGCCTTGGCCACCCAGCCGAAGATCCTGCTGATGGACGAGCCGTTCGCCGCGCTGGACGCGCTGACCCGGCGCAAGATGCAGGAAGAGCTGCTGCTACTGTGGGAAGAGGTGCGCTTTACCCTGCTGTTCGTGACCCACTCCATCGAAGAAGCGCTGGTGGTCGGCAACCGCATCTTGCTGCTGTCGCCGCACCCAGGCCGGGTACGGGCCGAGGTACACAGCCATCAATACGACCTTGGCAGCCTGGGCGCCGCCGATTTCCAGGCCAGTGCCCGGCGTATCCATCGCCTGTTGTTCGATGAAGCGGACACGCCCGAGCAGGCCGACGACCTTGGCTTCAACGATATCCGTATCGCCTACTGACAGGAGCTTCAGCCATGACCACTACACCTGTACGTCAGGAATACGAGGTGCAGCTGGAGCCGCTGCTCAGTGTGCCTCTGGAACGCCAACTGCCCTTAGCCCAGCGCTTGTGGCAGCAAGGCTGGCTGCGCAAGGCTGTCATCCTGGTGGTGATCGCCGCGCTGTGGGAGGCCGTGGCCCGCTATCAAGGCAACGACCTGCTGCTGCCAAGCTTTCTGCAAACCTCTGCTGCGCTGTGGGACGGCCTGCTCAGTGGCGAGTTGCCCGCCAAGGTCGGCGTGTCGCTGGTGATCCTGCTCAAAGGCTATGTGCTGGGTATTGTGCTGGCGTTCGGCTTGACCAGCCTGGCGGTGTCGACCCAGCTTGGCCGTGACCTGCTGGGCACCTTGACCTCCATGTTCAACCCCTTGCCGGCAATCGCCTTGCTGCCGCTGGCGCTGTTGTGGTTCGGCCTGGGCGACAACAGCTTGATCTTCGTGCTGGTGCACTCGGTGCTATGGGCGCTGGCGCTGAATACGTATGCGGGCTTTCTCGGGGTGTCCGAGACGTTGCGCATGGCCGGTCGCAACTATGGCCTCAAGGGCCTGCGCTTGGTGCTGCACATCCTGGTGCCGGCGGCCTTGCCGTCGATTCTGTCGGGCTTGAAGATCGGCTGGGCGTTTGCCTGGCGCACCTTGATTGCCGCCGAACTGGTGTTTGGCGCCAGCAGCGGCAAGGGCGGGCTGGGTTGGTACATCTTCCAGAACCGCAACGAGCTGTACACCGACAAGGTGTTTGCCGGGTTGGCGGTGGTGATCTTGATTGGTTTGCTGGTCGAGGGGTTGGTGTTCAACACCCTGGAGCGGCTGACCGTGCGGCGGTGGGGGATGCAGCGCTAGCCAGTAAGCCAGCCCCGGCCTCTTCGCGGGCAAGCCCGCTCCCACAAGGTCATCACCAACTTTGAAGGAGTGCACCCCCTGTGGGAGCGGGCTTGCCCGCGAAGAGGCCGATACAGGCTATGGATTCTGGTACTGAGCCGCCGCGTTGCTCAGCATCTTGCCAATCTCTTCGCGCAACCCCTCTGGTTGCTCAACCACCACCCCATCCCCCTGGCTCAGCAGCCACCAACGCAGCGGCCAGCCATCGCTTACCGTGGCCCGCAACCGATGCCCATGCTCCAGCGCCGTCAGCTGCATGTCGCTGCTCAACGGCGCCTCGCGCAACTGCCGCGCCAAGGCATCACTGACCCGCGCCACCAGCTCTACCCCCTCGCCTTGGGCCGGCTGCAGCGCATCACCGCGCAAGTACGTCAGCAAGTCGAAATTGCCGCGCAGCTCGCCCACGGCACTCGACGACCAGTGCCAGCCGAACGGTATGCTCTTGTCATTGCGCTCCAGCGGAAAAATCAGCGACAACTCGTTGAGGTCGCGCTCAACCGTGCGTTTGCTGACATTGAACCCCACATCACGCAGGCGCCACACCAGCTCGGCGCTGGTGATGCCTGGGGAGCGGCTGGGCAGTTGGCGCAGCAGCGCCCACTGACGACTGAGGGTGGCGCGAGTGGTGGCGAACGGCAAAAGATAACGTCCTTGTCTAGGCTTGCCGCAATAGGATGGCGGCACGAGCGGGGCATGGCAATTGGCCACAGCCTGCTCAGATCAAGGAAGTCGCATTTGGTTGCCTCGTGCCGAATCGTTCGCGACAGGTTTTGTCGTGACGTCACGCAGAATCACGCCTCATCACAGCCGAGGTCGAGGTTGTGTGTCGTTCAATGAGGATGAACATGTCTGCTGCCAGCAATATCCATTCGCTGCTTGCCCGTCTTCTGCCAGAGCGGGTCATCGCCCCGCCAGCCCCTGCCGGGAGGCGTCATCGGCTGTTTGCCGGGGTCGGGCTGCCCAGCCAGCGGTCGTTGCTGGTCAGCCGCCTGGACGAGGCCAGCGATTTGCAGGGTGTGTACGCCGACCTGCGCCGCCAAGCGCTGCAAGGCAGCGTGGCCGCACTGAATGACCTCGGCTGGATCTGGCTCAATGGCAAGTACTGGCGTGCCGACACCGTGCTGGCCGGCCACCTGTTGCGCATGGCGGCCTTGCAGGGTAACGCCGCGGCCTGGTTCAACCTGGGCCAGCAGCATTACTTCGGCAAAGGCATCGACACGTCTTACGTGCAGGCGGCCGAGTGTTATCGGCAGGCGTTTGACCGCGGCATGTTGCATGCTGCCGCCGCACTCGGTGACTTGTATGAAGAAGAAGTGTGCGATGGCGACCTGGACTGGCAGGTCGACCTGGTGCAGGCCTACCAATGGTTTTTGCGCGGTGCCCAGCGGGGCGAAGCGCGGTGCCGGTTCGAGGTGGGGTACCGGCTGATGCATGGCCTGTATGTGGAGGCTGATATCAAAGGCGCGCTGTATTGGCTTGAGCTGGCGGCTGCGGCCGGGGTGATGCAGGCGGCCGAGGAGCTGGCGGTGCACTTCAGCAGCCGCGACCGCGCGCGGTACCTGGACTGGCGCGACCGGGCAGTGCAGATGGGTAGTACGCTGGCGCTGACGATGAAGCTGGAAGACCAGGTCCAGCCCTGATTGTTAAAGCAAATTCGGCCCGCAACGCAGTCCCGTGTAGGAGCGGCCTTGCGTCGCGAAAGGGCTGCGAAGCAGCCCCAGATTCTATCGTCTATGCAGATATTGCTGGGGCTGCTTCGCAGCCCTTTCGCGACGCAAGGCCGCTCCTACACACAGAGCGCGCACGGGCTAAAGACCACGCATGAACAGAATTTCACCCACGCTACCCGTCGCCCACTGTTGACGACAGGGGGAGGGCCAGGCGTATATTGATAGTTAGCAAACTATGAATATCCTTGGTTCCCTTCATGACCCTTGATCTCCTGCGCCTGCAAGTCAGCAGCGGCATGGTGGTTGCCGCTCGCCATTGGCGGCGCATCTGCCACGCGGCCCTGACTGGCTACGGCATTTCTGAAGCCTGCGCCGCGCCGCTGTTGATGATCGTGCGCCTGGGCGACGGCGTGCATCAGGTGGCGGTGGCTCAGGCCGCTGGCCTCGAAAGCCCGTCGCTGGTACGCCTGCTCGACCAGCTGTGCAAAGCCGGGCTGGTGTGCCGCAGCGAGGACCCTCTCGACCGCCGCGCCAAGGCCCTGAGCCTGACCGCCGAAGGCCGCACTTTGGCCGAATCCATCGAAGCCGAGTTGGTGCGCTTGCGCCGTGAGGTGCTGCAGGGCATCGACCAGGCTGACCTCGAGGCCGCCTTGCGCGTGCTGCGCGCGTTCGAAGCCGCTGGCCTCGGCACACCCGGCGGGGCAGCATGAACGGATTCTTCAGCTCAGTACCCCCAGCCCGCGATTGGTTCTACGGCGTGCGCACCTTCGCCGCGTCGATGATCGCCCTGTACATCGCCCTGCTCATGCAGCTGCCGCGCCCGTACTGGGCGATGGCGACCGTCTACATCGTCTCCAGCCCGTTCGTCGGCCCGACCAGTTCCAAGGCCCTGTACCGCGCCTTGGGCACCTTGCTCGGGGCCGGCGGGGCGATATTCCTGGTGCCACCCTTGGTGCAGTCGCCGCTGTTGCTGAGCGTCGCCATCGCCTTGTGGACCGGCACCTTGCTGTTCCTCTCGCTGAACCTGCGCACCGCCAACAACTACGTGCTGATGCTGGCGGGCTACACGCTACCGATGATTGCCCTGGCCGTGGTCGACAACCCCACCGCGGTGTTCGATGTGGCCTCGTCGCGGGCTCAGGAAATTTGCCTGGGCATCGTCTGCGCGGCCGTGGTCGGTGCAATCTTCTGGCCGCGCCGCTTGGCCCCGGTGGTGGTTGGCTCGACCGGCAACTGGTTTGCCGAGGCGATCCGCTACAGTGATACCTACCTGGCCCGTGACGTCGCCGCCGACAAGGTGGGCGGCATGCGTGCTTCGATGGTGGCCACGTTCAACACCCTGGAAATGATGATCGGCCAGCTCGGCCACGAGGGTGCCGGCCCCCACACCCTGAAGAACGCCAGCGAGCTGCGTGGGCGGATGATCCACCTGCTGCCGGTGATCGACGCCCTGGACGACGCCCTGGTCGCCCTCGAAGGCCGTGCGCCTGTGCAGTTCGCCCAGTTGCAACCGTTGCTGGCCGAGGCCCGCGAGTGGCTCAAAGGCACTGCCGACGATGCCTCCCTGGCGCCCTGGGCCGCCTTGCACGAGCAGATCACCCGCCTGCAACCCAGCGCCGCCGCACTGGACCAGCGCGCCGGCCTGCTGCTGTCCAACGCCTTGTATCGCCTGACCGAGTGGGTCGACCTCTGGCAAGACTGCTGCACCCTCCAGCACGCCCTGCGCAAGGACGACGCCACGCCCTGGCGCGCCGCTTACCGCCACTGGCGCTTGAGCCGCCTGACGCCCTTCTTCGACCGGGGCCTGATGCTGTACTCGGTGTTCTCCACCGTCACCGCGATCATCGTCGCCAGCGGCTTGTGGATTCTGCTCGGCTGGAACGACGGCGGCAGTGCGGTCATCCTCGCGGCCGTGGCCTGCAGCTTCTTTGCCGCGATGGACGACCCGGCGCCGCAGATCTACCGGTTCTTCTTCTGGACGCTGATGTCGGTGATCTTCTCCAGCGTCTACCTGTTCCTGGTGCTGCCCAACCTGCACGACTTCCCGATGTTGGTGCTGGCATTCGCCGTGCCGTTCATCTGCGTCGGCACGCTGACCGTGCAGCCGCGCTTCTACCTCGGCACCTTGCTGACCATCGTCAACACCGCCACCTTCATCAGCATCCAGGGCGCGTACGACGCAGACTTCCTGACTTTCATCAACGCCAACCTGGCCGGCCCGGTGGGGCTGCTGTTCGCGTTCATCTGGACCTTGCTGCTGCGCCCGTTCGGCGTCGAGTTGGCAGCCAAGCGCATGACCCGCTTCGCCTGGCGCGACATCGTCGAGATGACCCAGCCCGCTACCCTGGCCGAACACCGCCAGGTCGGGGTACAGATGCTCGACCGCCTGATGCAGCACCTGCCACGCTTGTCGCAGACCGGCCAGGACAGCGGCGTGGCGCTGCGTGACCTGCGCGTAGGCCTGAACCTGCTCGACCTGCTGGCCTACATGCCCCGCGCCAACCCGCAGGCCCGTGAGCGCCTGGCCACGGTCATCGAGGAAGTCGGCGCCCACTACGCCGCCTGCCTGCGCGCCAACCAACGCCTGCACGCCCCGGCCACGCTGTTGCGCAACATGGAGCGCGCGCGGCAAGGGCTGGCGCTGGACGACCACAACGACCGCGGCGATGCCCGCGTGCACCTGCTGCATGCCCTGAGTGGCCTGCGCTTGGCCTTGCTGCCTGGGGTCGAGGTGATGCTCGAGCCGACCGAACAACCGCAACTGCCCCCCGGCATCGATGGAGCCCCACTGTGATCGGTGATCTGGATATCAGCGGGGTGTTTCTGCCCACGCTGCTGGTGATGATGGTGTTCACCTACCTGCTGTTTCTGGGCGTGCATGCCTTGCTCGTGCGCCTGCATTTTTACCGCCTGGTCTGGCACCGGGCTTTGTTCAACGTTGCCCTCTACGCCGTAATGCTGGGCGCGGTCGACCACTTTTGCCGAAACCTGATGCTGCCATGAAAAAACCTTTGCTGACCCTGGGCCGTGTGGTCCTGACCTTGCTGGTCGTGAGTTTCGCCGCCGTGCTCGTGTGGCAGATGGTGGGCTACTACCTGTTCGCCCCCTGGACCCGCGACGGCCACATCCGCGCCGACGTGATCCAGATCGCCCCGGATGTGTCCGGGCTAATCCAGAAGGTCGAGGTGGGTGACAACCAGGTGGTCAAGCGCGGCGACGTGCTGTTCACCATCGACCAGGACCGCTTCAGCCTGGCCCTGCGCCAGGCCAAGGCGACCCTCGCCGAGCGCGAGGAAACCCTGGCCCAAGCTGCTCGCGAGACGCGCCGTAACCGCAAGCTGGGCAACCTGGTCGCGGCCGAGCAACTGGAAGAGAGCCAGTCCCGCGAAGCCCGCGCCCGCTCGGCGGTCAACGAGGCACAGGTGGCCGTCGATACCGCCCAGCTCAACCTCGATCGCTCGGTGGTGCGCAGCCCGGTGGATGGCTACCTCAACGACCGCGCCCCGCGTAACCACGAATTCGTCACCGCCGGCCGCCCTGTACTGTCGGTGGTCGACAGCGCCTCGTACCACGTCGATGGCTACTTCGAAGAAACCAAGCTCGGTGGCATCCACATCGGCGATGCCGTGGACATCCGCGTGATGGGCGACAACACCCGCCTGCGCGGCCACGTACAAAGCTTTGCCGCTGGCATCGAAGACCGCGACCGCAGCAGCGGCGCCAACCTGCTGCCCAACGTCAACCCGGCGTTCAGCTGGGTGCGCCTGGCCCAGCGGATTCCGGTGCGTATCGCCTTCGACGAAGTGCCGGAAGACTTCCGCATGATCGCCGGGCGCACGGCAACGGTGTCGATCATCGAGGACAAGCGCCCATGAAACGCCTGATGCTGGTGGGCATGGCCCTGTCCCTCGGTGCCTGTGCCCTGGTTGGCCCGGATTACGAAGTGCCGAAAGACGCGGCCGTGCAGCGCAGCGACCTCAACGGGCCGCTGCGCCAGGACGCCTACAGTGTGGTGTCGGCGCCGGTGCCCGAAGACTGGTGGCAGCTGTACCAGGATCAGCGCCTCAACCAACTGGTGCGCCAGGCATTGAGCGCCAATACCGAGCTGCGGGTGGCTGCGGCCAACATCGCCAAGGCCCGCGCCCAAGTCGAAGTGGCCGAATCGCAGGGCGGTTTTAGTGGTGGCATCAAGGCTGGCGCCCAGCGCTTGCAGGAGTCTGGCGAGGCCTTTTTGCTGCCCGAGAAGGTACCCGTGGCCAATATCGGTGAGGCGATCATCAGTGCCTCCTACCAGTTCGACCTGTGGGGCACGTTCAAGCGCGGCACCGAGGCGGCCAAGGCCAACGCCGACGCGGTGCAGGCCGCAGCGGACACCGCGCGCATTACCCTGGTGGCGGATGTGGTCAAGGCCTATACCCAGGTGTGCTCGGCCAACGAGGAATACCACATTGCCCGCGAGTCGCTGGACCTGCAGGAGCAAGGCGTAAAGCTGAACCAGCGCCTGCGCGATGCCGGCCGTGGCGACGAAACCCAGGTCACCCGCTCGCAGACCCAATTCAAATCCCTGCGCGCCGAACTGCCACGCTTCAAGGCCGAGCGCGAGACCGGCCTGTATACCCTGGCCGCACTGCTGGCAAAACCGGTCGAGCAGCTGCCCGCCGGCACCGCCGATTGCGCCGAACTGCCGCACCTGGCCCAACTGATCCCGGTCGGCGACGGTGCCGCGCTACTCAAGCGGCGCCCCGACGTGCGCCAGGCCGAGCGCCAACTGGCGGCCGCCACCGCTTACATCGGCGTGGCCACGGGCGCGCTGTACCCGGATATCAGCATCGGCGCCCAGGTGGGCACCATCGGTATCCTCGAGAACCTTGGCGAGCCCTCCACCAACCGCTGGGGCTTTGGCCCACAGATCAGCTGGACCATCCCCACCAACGGCACCCGTGCCCGCATCCGCATGGCCGAAGCCTCGACCCAAGCGGCGCTGGCGCATTTCGACGGCGTGGTGCTGAACGCCATCCGCGAGACCCAGACCCGGCTGGCGCAGTACAGCGCCTTGCTCGACCGGCGTGATGCATTGGCCGAGGCAGAGAAGTCGGCCAAGGAAGCGGCGGACCAGACGCACCGGTATTACCAGGCTGGGCGTGAGTCGTTCCTGGCGGATTTGCAGGCGACGCGGACATATACCGATATGCGCGCGCAGTTGGCGGCGGCGAATAGCCAGGTGGCGGTGGGGCAGATTGGGGTGTTTTTGGCGCTGGGTGGGGGATGGAAGGGGGGCGGCACGCCTTGATCGTTTTGGGGGGCGAAGGTGTTTGGCGATAGAGCTGCGGCGCCTATGAGATCGAGCGCCGCCCGCGCGGCGCTTCGCGGGGCAAGCCCGCTCCCACATTTGTTTCGGGCCAATTTTCCTGAGGCATTGGCACGCGCCCCCTTGGCGCCCGCCTCAATATCGCGTCATACAAACAAGGCGGTCGCGCGCCGCCATCACAGGCGAAACTGGCCCGAAACAAATGTGGGAGCGGGCTTGCCCCGCGAAGCGCCGCGCGGGCGGCGCTCGATCTCAAGAGCGCTGAAAATCTGACGGCGAACATCTTGAAGCCGTAAGACATTTCCGAATCTGAAACCAAATGCTTCAGCTCTCGATATCAGGCGAACTATCCTACGCGCCTGTCGGAAGGTGCTGTCTAGGCGGGGAGATGCCCCAGGAATAATGTCCTCGGGTCGCCTCGCAAGGCGATCGGGCGTGAGACACCCGGTTTGCATTCGGTAGCACCGCTTCATGGCGGTCGTGCGCGGGCAGGCTTAGGCCTGGCCGGGGTTACCGTATGTCCCGGGTCTCACTCCGTGCACGACTGCCACCCAATTCCGTGAGACGAGGAGGACGGTAGTTTTTTCTTTCCGCATACGGAGCCCCACCATGAAAAAAATCGTCCCCGACCCGCCGCCCGCAACCCTCCTTCTGCTCGACCCACCCCTCATCACGCTCCAAGACCCTCCCTGCGCCGAAACGTGCGACCTGCTGATCCGCGCCCTGACCCTGACGGTGGAGCAGACCACCTCCGCCCGGCTAGACAGCAGCCCTGGTCTGATGCGTGATGCGATGGGCATGAACATCCGCCTGTTGTGCCGGATGATCAACGCCTTGTGCGACCACACCCGCGCCAGCGCCTGAGCCGAGGACCAACACAATGCGCGACGATCCCACAGCGTCTTCCACCGCAGGCGAGGAAACCTTCGACCTGTTCCGCCTGCAACCTGACGTCCCCTTCAACCACGCCTTCTCTCAGTTGTCCGTACTGCTCGGCTGCATCCGCCACCTGACCACCGAAGCGGAAATGGAGAATGACCGCGTGGCCGGCAGCGCAGCGCGGATTCTCAGCGAGATGGCCAAGGCATTGATCGACGATATGGAGCGGGGGATGGCCAAGGCTGTTCAGTAGTTGTCTAGTGAATACAGGGCTGCCTTGCAGCCCTCTCGATGCAATGCTCTGTGCGCTCTGGGTTCGACTTTACGGAAATCCTCACAATCGGCTTGCTCAAGTTTTTTCTCACTGCGCCATGAAAATTCTGATTTTTAGCATTTTCCCCGATTTTGTTCTGACAATACCTGCGCCTCAGTTTCGACGCCTTCTACAAGAATCAACGCGCCTCCTGGGTTGAAGTTCATTTGTCACAAGATTATTCATGAAATCCGCCCGCTACCCTTGAGAGAAATAGAGTGGAAGTGAACAATGTTCTCTTTCGCATTCCCTTCGAGACTGGCCATGAAAACCCGTTCCCGTCTGCTTGCCTGGCTGCCTGCTTTACTGCTTGGCCCAGTGCTGGCGCTGTGCAGCACCGTGGTGCTGGCCGAAGCCCCCGCCGAGGCCGCCAAGGCCTTGCACCTGCTCGATTACATCGGTGCCGACTACCCGCCGACCGTGCGCGATGGCAAGGTGATCGACGAGGGTGAATACCGCGAGCAACAGGAATTCACTGCGTTACTGGCCGAACTGGTCAAAGGTTTGCCGGCGCATGCGGAGCAAACGGCACTGGAGCAGGGCGTAGAGGATCTGCGCCAGGCCATTGAGCAGCGTCATGAAGGCGCCGCCGTTGCCCGTCAGGCCCGCCAGTTGGGCGCGCGCCTGGCGGTGGCCTACGAGGTTAGCCAGGCCCCGGTGATTACCCCGGACCCGGCCCGCGGGGCTTCGCTGTATGCGCAGAACTGCTCGATCTGCCATGGCGATACCGGCGCCGGCGATGGCCCGGCCGGTGTCGGCCTGGAACCGCCGCCCGCTAACCTACGCAGCGTCGAGCGGATTGACCAGTTGAGCCTGTTCGACCTGTACAACACCCTTGGCCTGGGCATCGAAGGCACCGAGATGCCATCGTTCGCCGATCAGCTCGATGAGCGTCAGCGCTGGGACGTCGCCGCCTATGTGGCAAGCTTCACTGCCCAGCCTGAAGCCGCAAAAGGTGACAAGGTCTGGAACCTGGCCGACCTTGCCCGCCAAACCCCGGCTGAAGTCGCGGCCAACGAAGGCGCCAGTGCGCTGGACGCTTTCCGTGCCCAACGTGCCCAGCCGCCGCAAGTCAAACGCGGCCCGGCGCAGTTGCTCGAGTACACCGCCAGCACCCTGGATAAAAGCCTGGCCGCCTACCGCGAAGGCGATCACGACCAGGCGTATGACTTGTCTGTGGCCGCGTACCTGGAAGGGTTCGAGCTGGTGGAAAGCTCGCTGGACAACATCGATACCCAAGCGCGCAAAGACACTGAAAAATCCCTTATGGCTTACCGCCAGTCACTGCAGGACGGTTTGCCAGTGGCCCAGGCTGAGCAGCGCTTAACTGAAGCCAAGGCCAAGCTCGGCCAGGCCGCCAAGCTGCTGGGCAGCGACGGCCTGAGCTGGTCGCTGAGCTTCATTTCCGGGCTGTTGATTCTGCTGCGCGAAGGCCTTGAAGCGATTCTGGTGCTGGCAGCGGTCCTCGCTTTCCTGCGCAACACCGGCCAGCAGTCGGCTGTGCGCAGCGTCAATATCGGCTGGGGCCTGGCGCTGGTTGCCGGCTTTGCCACCTGGGCCCTGGCGGCTTATGTGATCGACGTGGGCGGTGCCCAGCGCGAGCTGCTGGAAGGCTGCACGGCGCTGTTTGCTGCGGTCATGGTGCTGTGGCTGGGGGTATGGATGCACGACCGCCGCCACGCTGCGGCCTGGCAGGACTACATCAAGAGCAGCCTGGTCAGTGGCGGCGGGCGCTTCGGCTTTGCCATGCTGGCGTTCTTCTCGGTGTACCGCGAGCTGTTCGAGGTGATCCTGTTCTACGAAACCCTGTGGCTGCAGGCGGGGCCTGCCGGGCATCAGGCGGTGCTGGCAGGGGGCGCGACGGCGCTGGTGCTGCTGGTGGGGTTGGCGTGGGTGATTTTGCGCGGCTCGGCCAAGCTGCCGCTGTCGCTGTTCTTCAGCATCAACGCGGCGCTGTTGTGCGCGCTGTCGGTGGTGTTTGCCGGGCACGGCGTCAAGGCACTGCAAGAGGCCGGGGTGCTGGGCACGCGGCCGGTGGCGTTCTTCGAGTTCGACTGGCTGGGCATTCATGCCGATGCCTACTCGCTGGCTGCCCAAGCGGTGGCATTGCTGGCCATCGTGTTCCTGTACGGGCGCTCGCGGTTGGCCGAGAAGCGCAGGGCGGCGGCCAGCTAAGGCCGCCCTCCTGGTATACCTGTTCGATCAGGCCGGTTGTGGCGCCTTGAGAATGTTCTGCAGCAGTTGAACACTGTCGACGGCGTCATGACCCAGGCTGGTCAGGTAGCCACCATCGGGTTGATCGGTCAGCCCTTTCTCGAACAGGCGCTGAGCGGCCGCGATCAGGGCAGGGGAGGCGTGGCTGTTTATCTTGATGCCTTCCTGGCTGCTGTCGTGTTTGAACAGCGCGAGGACTTCCAGTTCGGCGATCAGATCGGGGGTAAAGGACATGGCGACTCCTGACTTCCAGACGAGGATGGCGGCACCGTCATCGGTGCCTGACCTTCGAGTGTAGTCGGGTTATTCGTCGTCGCCTTGATCCATCTCAGGTGGCAGCTCGGGCAGGGCGCGCAGGGCGTTTTCATACCACTCGCTATTGAAGGCGCGGTCTTCCACCAGCATGTTGTCGATCTCGAAGGCCAACACATGGGCCATCAGGTTGAGGATGTCCTCGCGCGCGTAGCCGACCAGGGTGAGCTTGTTGAAGGTGGCTTTGGCGGCAGGCGGCTCGCCGCTTTCGATCTGGTTCTCGATGGCCTGGGTCAGCGTTGCTTCGGCGAAGGCTTCGTCGTCATTGTCGATGTCGGTGGGCTCGCTCATGGCGGTACTCCTGTGATGGGGCATACAGTTTGCCACGCCTGTGCTGGCAATGTCCGGTCATCGACCGGGTGCATGACGCTGGTCAGGCGCTGGCGCAGGGGCTATAAAAGCCGGGCCATCCCCATACGGCCTGGAGGCTGTTACCCCATGCTCAAGCTTCACGGATTCTCGGTCAGCAATTACTACAACATGGTCAAGCTGGCGCTGCTGGAAAAAGGCCTGCCTTTCGAGGAGGTCACCTTCTACGGCGGCCAGGCGCCCAAGGCACTGGAAGTCAGCCCGCGGGGCAAGGTACCGGTATTGGAAACCGAGCACGGCTTTATCAGCGAAACCAGTGTGATCCTCGACTACATCGAGCAGACCCAAGGCGGCAAGGCACTACTGCCAACCGAGCCGTTCGAGCAGGCCAAGGTGCGTGAGCTGCTGAAGGAAATCGAGTTGTACATCGAGCTGCCGGCGCGTACCTGCTATGCCGAGTCCTTCTTTGGCATGGCGGTGGAGCCGTTGATCAAGGAACGCGCCCGTGCCGACCTGCTGGCGGGCTTTGCCACGCTCAAGCGCAATGGGCGCTTCGCACCCTATGTGGCGGGTGAGCAGCTGACCATTGCCGACCTGATGTTCTGCTTCTCGGTTGACTTGGCCTACGCGGTGGGCAAGAAGGTGCTGAACCTCGACTTCCTCGCGGACTTCCCCGAGGCCAAGGCATTGCTGGAGAAAATGCGCGAGCACCCGCACATGGCGCGGATCCTGGCAGACAAGGAGGCGGCGATGCCGGCCTTCATGGAGATGATTCGTAGCGGCAAGCGCTAACTGTAGCTAGCGCTGAACCTGTAGGAGCAGCCTTGTGCTGCGAAGAGGCCGGTGCAAACACCTTAGATCCAGGGTGTTTGCACCGGCCTCTTCGCAGCACAAGGCTGCTCCTACAACAAGCAGTTAGCGCGAAGCCAGCAAGGCTTGGCCACGCACCACGGCCGCACGCACCTGCGCCGGTGCGGTACCACCAATGTGGTCACGGGCATTGACCGACCCTTCCAGGGTCAGCACAGCGAACACATCCTGCTCGATCTGGTCGCTGAACTGGCGCAGTTCGTCCAGGCTCATCTCGGCCAGGTCCTTGCCAGTGTCCACGCCATACTTCACCGCGTGGCCGACGATTTCGTGGCAATCACGGAACGGCAGGCCACGGCGTACCAGGTAGTCAGCCAGGTCAGTGGCGGTGGAGAACCCGCGCAGGGCCGCTTCACGCATGATCGCGTGCTTGGGCTTGATGGCCGGGATCATGTCGGCAAAGGCACGCAGCGAGTCGCGCAGGGTATCGGCGGCGTCGAACAGCGGTTCCTTGTCTTCCTGGTTGTCCTTGTTGTAGGCCAGCGGTTGGCCTTTCATCAGGGTCAGCAGGCCCATCAGGGCGCCGAACACGCGGCCGCTCTTGCCACGTACCAGCTCCGGCACGTCTGGGTTCTTTTTCTGCGGCATGATCGAGCTGCCGGTGCAGAAGCGATCAGGCAGGTCGATGAACTGGAACTGGGCGCTGGTCCACAGCACCAGCTCTTCGGAGAAGCGCGACAGGTGCATCATCGCCAGGCTCGCGGCAGCGCAGAACTCGATGGCGAAGTCACGGTCCGAGACGCCGTCCAGCGAGTTGCCCGATACGTCCTCGAAGCCCAGCAGCTTGCAGGTGAGCTCGCGGTCGATCGGGTAGGTGGTGCCGGCCAGCGCGGCGCTGCCCAGGGGCATGCGGTTGGTGCGCTTGCGGCAGTCGACCAGGCGCTCGTAGTCGCGGCTGAGCATTTCGAACCAGGCCAGCAAGTGGTGGCCGAAAGTGACCGGCTGGGCGGTTTGCAGGTGGGTGAAGCCGGGCATGATGGTCTCGGCTTCACGCTCTGCCTGCTCCAGCAGGCCCTGTTGCAGGCGGGTGATTTCGGCCAGGATCAGGTCGATCTCGTCGCGCAGCCACAGGCGGATGTCGGTGGCGACCTGGTCGTTGCGGCTGCGGCCGGTGTGCAGCTTTTTACCGGTGATGCCGATGCGATCGGTCAGGCGTGCCTCGATGTTCATGTGCACGTCTTCAAGGTCGACGCGCCAGTCGAAGTTGCCGGCCTCGATCTCGCCCTGGATGGTCTTCAGGCCATCGATGATGGTGTCGCGCTCGGCATCGCTGAGCACGCCGACCTGCGCCAACATGGTGGCGTGGGCGATCGAACCCATGATGTCGTGGCGGTACAGGCGCTTGTCGAAATCGACCGAAGCGGTGAAACGGGCGACGAAGGCGTCGACGGGCTCACTGAAGCGGCCGCCCCAGGACTGATTGGTCTTGTCGGTGCTCATGGATTCACTCATTGCAGGCGTGAACGAAAAAGTGGCGCCGATAATAGCAGGGTTGGGCTGGCTGCCGCAGGACGCCGGTCGAGAGAAATGACGGCAAATGGGCAGGCAAACGAGCAAGCAAGGATTTGCAGGATTGAACGGCAGTGTTCCACGGACCGTCTACAGTTGGACAGAGGACTGGCAGTGAATCTGCCGGCCGAGTGAATCTTTGGCCATTGCACCGGTCTAGAGCGTGACACGCAGTGTCGCTCGAACCACACTTGTCTACGCTACACCTGTGCGAGACTCATTCAGGAATCCAGCGCAATTATGAATGTCCTGATCGTTGATGACGAACCCCAAGGCCGTGAACGCCTCAGTAGGCTACTCGGCGAACTAGAGGGTTATACCGTGCTGGAGCCAAGCGCCACCAACGGCGAGGAGGCCCTGGCGCTGATCGAAAGCCTAAAGCCCGATGTGGTCTTGCTGGACATCGGCATGCCTGGCCTGGATGGCCTTCAGGTCGCTGCTCGCCTGTGCGAGCGCGAAGCGCCGCCCTCGGTGGTGTTTTGCACCGGCGACGATGAATACGGCACAGAGGCTTTCAAGGACAGCACCCTCAGCCATGTGACCAAACCCTTCCAGCCTCAGGCGTTGCGCGATGCGCTGCGCAAGGCCGAGAAGCCCAACCGCGCCCAGTTGGCGGCGCTCACCCGGCCGGCCAATGAAGGCGGCGGCCCGCGCAGCCATATCAGTGCGCGAACGCGAAAGGGTATCGAGCTGATTCCCTTGCCCCAGGTTATCTATTTCATCGCTGACCACAAATACGTGACCTTGCGCCACGAGGGCGGTGAGGTGTTGCTCGATGAGCCCCTCAAGGCCCTGGAAGACGAATTTGGCGAACGCTTCGTGCGTATCCACCGCAACGCGCTGGTGGCCCGCGAGCGTATCGAACGCCTGCAGCGCACCCCGCTTGGGCATTTTCAGCTGTTTCTCAAAGGCCTGGACGGCGATGCCCTGACCGTCAGCCGGCGCCATGTGGCTGGCGTGCGCAAGATGATGCAGACGCTCTGACCACGTCTTTGCGCGGCCGCTGCCCACGGCCGCGCATGGGACGTACATAGCCATTGACCCGCATCTGCTGGTGATGCCGCCGGAGCTGTTATCATCGGCAGCATTTCTCTGCATCGGGGCGTTCCATGTCCACTCGCGAAATCCGCATTGCCACCCGTAAAAGTGCCTTGGCCCTGTGGCAGGCCGAATACGTCAAAGCCCGCCTCGAGCAGGCGCACCCTGGGCTGATCGTGACCCTGGTGCCCATGGTCAGCCGCGGTGACAAGCTGTTGGATGCGCCGCTGGCGAAAATCGGCGGCAAGGGCCTGTTCGTCAAGGAACTGGAAACCGCCCTGCTGGACAACGAAGCCGACATCGCCGTGCACTCGATGAAAGACGTGCCCATGGACTTCCCTGAAGGCCTGGGCCTGTACTGCATCTGCGAGCGGGAAGACCCGCGCGACGCCTTCGTTTCCAACCGTTTTGCAAGCCTCGAAGCCTTGCCCGCCGGCAGCATCGTCGGCACCTCCAGCCTGCGCCGCCAGGCCCAGTTGCTGGCGCGTCGGCCAGACCTCGAAATCCGCTTCCTGCGTGGCAACGTCAATACCCGCCTGGCCAAGCTCGACGCTGGCGAGTATGACGCGATCATCCTCGCCGCCGCCGGTTTGATCCGCCTCGGTTTCGAAGACCGCATCACCGCCAGCATCAGCGTCGATGACAGCCTGCCGGCGGGCGGCCAAGGTGCGGTGGGTATCGAATGCCGCAGTGCCGACAGCGAAATCCATGCACTGCTGGCCCCGCTGCACCATCTCGACACCGCCGACCGGGTGGTGGCCGAACGGGCCCTGAACAAGCGCCTTAATGGCGGCTGCCAGGTGCCGATTGCCTGCTACGCAGTGCTTGAAGGCGACCAATTGTGGTTGCGCGGCCTGGTTGGCCAGCCGAGCGGTGGCACCTTGCTGGTGGCCGATGCCCGCGCGCCGCGCGCGTCGGCTGAAGCCTTGGGCGTGCAGGTTGCCGAAGACCTGCTCAGCCAAGGCGCCGAGGCCATCCTCAAGGAAGTCTATGGCGAGGCCGGGCACCCGTGAGCCCTTGGCGCCTGTTGCTGACCCGGCCTGAAGAGGACTGCGCGGCACTGGCGCAGAGCCTGGCAGCCGCCGGCGTGGCCAGCAACTGCCTGCCTTTGTTGGCGATCGAGCCTGTGCGATTGGGCGACGTGGCGCGTCAGCGGCTTGCCGGGCTGGGGCACTACCAGGCCATGATCGTGGTCAGCAAACCGGCCGCCAAGTTGCTGCTTGAGCAACTCGCGCACGCCGGCCTGCAGCCTCCGGCAACCGGCTGGTTTACCGTCGGTGAAGCAACGGCTGCAGTGCTGCAGTCCGCCGGTCTTCAGGTGACTTTCCCTACGCAAGGTGACGACAGCGAGGCCTTGCTCGCACTGCCGGTCCTGCGCGACGCTATCGCGCTTCCTACACCACGCGTCCTTATCGTCCGTGGCGTGGGAGGTCGCGAACTGCTGGCAGAGCGTCTTGCAGAGCAAGGTGCTAGTGTCGATTATCTGGAACTGTATCGTCGCTGCCTGCCGGAGTACCCGGCGGGCACGCTGATGCGTCGCATCGAAGCGGAACGCCTCAATGGCCTGGTGGTCAGCAGTGGGCAGGGTTTTGAACATTTGCAGCAGATGGCCGGCGCCGATTGGCCGCAGGTGGCGCGTCTGCCGCTGTTCGTGCCGAGCCCGCGGGTTGCCGAGCAGGCCAGGGCCGCCGGGGCCCAACAGGTTGTGGATTGCCGTGGCGCCAGTGCCACGGCCTTGCTGGCAGCTGTGCAGCGCAGCGCTGCACCTGCCTCTTAAGGCGCTAAGCTGAACGCCTAGCGCCCCCATGCAAAGGATGGATACGTGAGCGAAACTGTCTTGTCCAATAACGATCAGCCGTCGGCCCAGACGCCGGCGGATCCCGTCACCGCCACACCCGCCAAGCGCTCCGGCACCGGTCTGGCAGCGCTGGCGCTGCTGCTGGGTGCGGCCGGGGTCGCAATAGGTGGCTGGGGTGTCTGGCAGGTGCGGCAACTGCAAGGCAGCGAATTCAACCAAGGGCAGCACCTTGAAGCCCTGAACCAGCGCGCCGAAGCGCTGCAGCAGCGTGAACAGCAGATCAGCGCGCAGCTGGCCAGCCTGCCGGCTGCCAGCGAGCTGGAAGACCGCCGTCGCCTGGTTTCGCAGCTGCAAGGCGATCAGCAACGCCTCAGCCAGCGTCTGGAAACCGTGCTGGGCGAGAGCCGCAAGGAATGGCGCCTGGCAGAGGCCGAACACTTGCTGCGCCTGGCTACCCTGCGCCTCTCGGCGCTGCAGGACATCACCAGCGCCAAGGCCCTGGTCGAAGGCGCCGACGAAATCCTTCGCGAGCAGAGCGACCCCGGTGCCTTCGCCGCTCGCGAGCAGTTGGCGCGCAGCCTGGCAACCCTCAACAGCACGCAGCAGCCAGACCGCACGGGCCTGTTCCTCAAACTGGCTGCACAGCGCGAGCTGGTGCAACAACTCAGCGCCCAGTCGCCTGAGTTCGAGAGCAATGCCGATGCGCTCGGTGCGCTGACCTCCGACGGCGATGGCGCCAGTCGCTGGTCGCAGTGGTGGGCGGAAATCTCGAAGTATTTCCAGATCGACTTCAACGCCGATGACAACGTGCGGCCGCTGCTGGCCGGGCAGTCGCTGAACCAGCTGCGTCTGGCCTTGAGCCTGACCATCGAGCAAGCCCAGTGGGCCGCGCTCAATGGCGAGGCCAAGGTCTACACCCAGGCACTGGATGATGCGCGCAGCGTACTGCTGGCCAACTTCAATGCCGACAACCCACAAAGCAAGGCCATGCTCGACAGCCTCAACGCCTTGGCCGAGCAACCGGTGTCTGTGGTCACCCCTGACCTGAGCGAGAGCCTGGCCTCGGTGCAAGCCTACATCCAGCGCCGCCACCTGCCGGCCGAGGGTGAAGGGGGCAAGCCATGAAGCGGGTCTACCTGCTGGCCGTACTGGCGATCGTGATCGCCGCCGCGCTGGGCATTGCGGTGGCCAAGCACAGTGGCTACGTCTTGATCGCCTATGGCAGCTTCCGCTACCAGTCGGGGCTTTGGGCGGCGCTGGCGGGGCTTGTTGCCGTGATTGCCCTGCTCGGGTTGCTGCGCTACCTGGTTGGCCTGGTGCTGACCTCCAGCGGCGTGGTCAACCCGTGGTCGCGTCGTAACCGCAGCCGGCGCATCCGTCTTTCCATCGAGCAAGGCCAGTTGGACCTCGCCGAGGGCCGCTGGGCCAGTGCCCAGCGCCATCTGCACCGCGCCGCCGAAGCTGAGCGCCAGCCCTTGCTGTACTACCTCGGCGCCGCCCGCGCCGCCAACGAGCAAGGCCGCAAGGAAGACAGCGACAACCTGCTGGAGCGCGCCCTGGAGCGTCAGCCGCAGGCGGAACTGGCCATTGCCCTGACCCATGCCCAGTTGCAGATGGACCGTGGCGACACGGATGGTGCGCTGGAAACCCTGTTGGCGATGCAGGCGCGGCACCCGCATAACACCCAGGTGCTGCGCCTGCTGCAGCGCTTGTACCTGGAACGTGGCGATTGGTCTGCGCTGATTCGCCTGCTGCCTGACCTGCGCAAGGGCAAGGTGCTGCCAGCGGCTGAGCTTGCCGAGCTTGAAAAGCGTGCGTGGGGCCAGAACCTGAGCCTGGCGACAACCCGCGGCGAGGATGCGCAAAGTGCGCGTCAGGCCCTGGAACGTGCCTGGCAGCAACTGACTGCCGCCCAGCGCCAGGAGCCGCAGCTGGTGCTGGCCTACGCCGAGCAGCTGCGCCAGGTCGGCGCCCAGGGCGAAGCCGAGCAAGTGCTGCGCACGGCCCTCAAGCGTGAGTACGAAAGCCACCTGGCTCGCTTGTATGGCCTGGTGCGCGGTGATGACCCGGCGCGCCAGTTGCAGACAGCCGAAAGCTGGCTGAAGGCGCATCCACAGGACCCAAGCCTGCTGCTGACCCTCGGCCGCCTGAGCTTGCAGAACCGCCTGTGGGGCAAGGCGCGGGACTATCTGGAAAGCAGCTTGCAGATGGAGCGCAACCCGGAAACCTGTGCCGAACTGGCCCGCTTGCTCGCCGGCCTTGGCGAGACCGAGCGCAGCAACCAGCTGTTCCAGGAAGGCCTCGGCTTGCTGGATGAGCGCTTGCTGGCGCTGCCGTTGCCAGAAGCAGTGCGCGCCTGAGTTACGCCTAAGCGTTTTACCTGGGTTACCCCTTAGTTCGCGCCAGCGTGCGGGCTAAGGGGGCGGGTAACTTGTCCGGCGATATAAGTTAGTTCTGCAGTCCATTTCTTAAGACGTTTCCTACTACCAGGCGGGAAACTTCCTTTGCTATTCAGCGACTTGTCGTCCCTGTAGCGCCTTGAAACACAGCGGTTACTTCCTCTACCGTTTCAAGCCACTTCATTCCCCGGGACCTCCATCGCCCATGCTGCCGGCCCGTTTACGCACTTTTTTCTTTCCTGCCTGCCTTGCCGCGTTGGCTGTGCTGGCCGGGTCATTTCACCTGGAAAGTGCCCTGGGGCTGGTGCCGTGCCCGTTGTGCTTCAGCCAACGTTTGTTACTGGGCCTGTATGGGCTGCTTTGCCTGTGCGCAGTGCTGCAGGCACCGGGCAGGTCGGGTATTCGTCGTTACGCGCAAGCACTGTTGGCCTGCTCGGCGGCGGGGGCGTTGCTGGCGGCACGGCATGTCTGGCTGCAAGGGGCGGGTGGGGCAGTTCACGTGTGCCCGGCTCCGATCTGGGATGTGTTCGAGCAATCCTGGCGTGAAGCTGCGCGGCAATTGCTGCTGGGTGGCCCGGATTGCAACGCACTGACCTGGAGCTTTGTTGACCTGACACTGCCTGAATGGAGCCTGCTGGCATTCCTGCTACTGGGCGCGCTGCCCTTGAGCCGCCTGCTGGCGTATCGTTTCCGCACCCTGGCGGGCGATTGACCTGGCGCAAGCCTGGGACGCTATCGCGACCAATGGTGTTGTAACGGGGTATTAAACACTTGTATGAACTTTGTCTGCTGCGTACCTTGATGGTCAGCACGCGCGGGAATAATCTCCCAGCACGCATACCGAAAATACAACTGCTCGATGCCGTCCTGCTGATGTCACCTTTGTGCTGCGCGGTCGTGGTGCTAGGTGCAGCGGCATCTACCCAGAAGGGAAGAGATCGCCATGCTCGATAGTTGTCAGAACGCCCAGGAACGCTGGGGTGGGGTTCACAAGCTGATCGACCGTTGGCTGGAGGAGCGCCATGAACTGGTGCAGGCTTTCCGCGCGTTGCGCGACGCCAAGCCAGCCTTCGCCGACAAGGACAAGAACCGCGATTTTTGCGCGGTGCTGGTCGACTATGTCTCGGCTTGGCATTTCGAAGTCAGCGAACAGCTGGTCAGTGAAGCCAAGGCCTTCGGCGACACTCGCGGCCTTGAACTGGCCACGCAGATCAACCCGCGCATCGATGACAGCACCCAGATCGCGCTGGCATTCAATGACCATTGCGAGAAGGGCGAGTGCACAGACCCCGAGCGCTTCGCCGAAAAACTGGCCAAGCTGGGCGGCCTGCTGCACGAGCGCTTCGAGCTGGAGGATTGCCTGATCGAGGTGCTGCATAACGCGCACAAGGAAGAGGGCACGGTCGAAGCCTGAGGCGTGGCGTCAGTCGCCAACCGCCAGCAGTTCGATCTCGAATACCAAGGGGGTATAGGGCGCGATCAGGTCACCCGCGCCCTCGGCACCGTAGGCTTGCGCCGACGGAATCACCAGGCGCCATTTCGCGCCTGCATGCATCCGAGGCAACGCCACCCGCCACCCTTCGATCACCGAATCCAGGCTGAACCACTGCGGCTGCTGGTTTTGGTCGAACACCGAGCCATCCGGCAACCTGCCCACGTAGCGTACCTGTACCTTGCCACCCGCTTTCGGCTGCGCGCCGGCGCCGCTTTGCAGTTCGCTGTAAAGCACGCCTTCGGGCAGTTCATGCACACCGGCACGTGCCCGCTCGTTGGCCATGAAGCGTGTTTCCACCGCCTTGAGTTTTTCTGCCTGAGCCTGCTCGGCGGCGTTGTCGGCTTGCGCTTCATGCTGCTGCAACACAGCCTGCATGCGTGCCTTGTCGAGCTTGAGTGGTTGCCCTTGATAGGACTGGCGCAGGCCTTCGACCAGGGCGTCCAGTTGCAGCCCCGGCATCTCTTCGCGCAGCCGCTCGCCCAGGCTGGCACCCAGGCTGTAGGCCAGGTCGTGGTCGTCTGCATTGGCCAGGGCAAAAGGCGCCACCAGGCACAAACCTAAAACAAGAAAACGCGGCATGGACAGTTCCTGCGCAATGAGCGGGCCGTGGCAGCCAACATCGGGGTTGGCCTGTATCTGCCAAATATGAGCAACGCTTAATTCAGCAACTACACTTTCACGGAGCTGCAAGATAACAACTTTGCCCAGGCATGCAACGCGGCGTAAATATTACTGTCAACATGCCCTAGCGGCGGTAGCAGCAGAAGCATAGTATGAGCCGCAATCTCGTCAGCCAGGAGGTAAACCATGTCGGCCAAAAAGAAGCCAGTAAGTACGCCGTTGCACCTGCTCCAGCAACTTTCGGGCAGCCTGCTCGAACATTTGGAAGATGCCTGCTCGCAAGCGCTGGCTGATGCGGAAAAACTGCTGGCCAAGTTGGAAAAGCAACGTGGCAAGGCACAAGAGAAACTGCACAACGGTCGCCTGAAACTGCAGGACGCGGCCAAGGCAGGTAAAGCCAAGGCGCAGACCAAGGCACAAAAAGCGATCGGTGAACTTGAAGGGTTGCTCGACTCGCTCAAGGACCGCCAGACCCAGACCCGTACCTACATCCAACAGCTCAAGCGTGATGCCCAGGACAGCCTGAAGCTGGCCCAGGGTGTGGGCAAGGTGCGTGAAGCCGCGAGCAAGGCACTGGACCAGCGCGCCGTCGCTGCCAAGGCTGCAAAACCAGCTGCTGCCAAAGCACCGGCCAAGGCTGCCAGCAAGCCGGCAGCACGCGCCACGGCCGCCAAACCTGCCGCCAAAGCACCTGCAGCCAAGGCGCCGGCCAGAGCTGCAGCCGCCAAGCCAGCCGCCAAAGCCGCTGCCACCAAAGCGCCGGCCAAAGCGCCAGCAAAAGCCGCTGCCGCCAAGGCACCCGCCAAAACCGCCGCCGCCAAACCTGCGGCCAAGCCAGCCGCTAAAGCCGTCGCTGCCAAAGCACCGGCCAAGGCTGCAGCTGCAAAACCCGCAGCCAAGCCAGCTGCTGCCAAGGCGCCAGCCAAGGCCGCCGCTGCTAAACCGGCAGCCAAACCTGCAGCGGCCAAAGCCCCGGCCAAACCTGCAGCTGCAAAACCTGCGGCCAAGCCTGCTGCCAAGCCCGCGGCTGCCGCTAAAGCACCCGCGCGTGCTGCCGCCAAACCGGCTGCAAAACCGGCGGTGAAAGCTGCTGCAAAACCGGCTGCTGCCAAACCAGCCGCGAGCAAGCCAGCCGAAACCAAGCCCGCCACGGCTGCCACCAGCGCGCCTGCCGCCGCGACCAACTCGGCCAGCCCGGCCGCAGCACCGTCGGCACCCGCCAGCACCCCGGCTCAGGCGCCGTCTTCGGCATCCTGAAGCGCTGCCGCCGCGACGCGCAATTGATGCAGCGCGCGGTGATCTTGGGCCTGGTCCGGCGCTAGCCGGGCCAGCCAGTCGTCCGTGGGCTCGTGCGAGTCCGCGGGCCACTGTCGCGAGCACGCCTGCAGGCGTTCCAGCACGGCCTTCTCGGCCTGCAATTCCAACCCCTTTACTTGCTCACGCAACGCTGCCAACTGCGCATCGTTGTGCGCTGCCGTGCGCCATTGCTGGCGCAGGTTACGCAATGGCGCCACCACCTCACGCTGCCAAGGCTCGGCAATGTCGCGCAGGGCTTGTGCGCGCTCACCTGTCGCGGCCACGCCGCGTGCTTGCAGCCACGTGCCGCAGAGCAACAGGCAAACGTCACCGCCCAACGCTTGCACGTCAAGGCAGGCCTCTTCCACGCCGGCCCTGGCATACAAGGCCAGGGCGTGATTCCACAGGTCGGTGTACATGATTCCACTCACGCTACGGGCCGAGGAAGCTGGTAGACTCCGCGACCATCATGATCAGACTATCCAACCTCACTTTACAGCGTGGTCCGCAGCGCTTGCTAGAAGGCGCCGAGATGACCTTGCACGCCGGCCACAAGGCCGGTTTGATCGGTGCCAACGGCGCCGGAAAATCCAGCCTGTTCGCCTTGCTGCGCGGTGAGCTTTCGCCCGATTCCGGCGATTGCCAGCTGCCCGGCGACTGGCGCATCGCCCACATGCGCCAGGAGGTCGACACCCTCGATCGCCTCGCGGTGGACTATGTGCTCGATGGCGACGTGCGCCTGCGCAAGGTGCAGGCCGAGCTTGCCATCGCCGAAACGGCGCACGACGGCACGGCCCTGGCGCGCCTGCACAGCGAGCTGGAAAGTGCCGATGGCTATACCGCCGATGCCCGAGCACGCAAATTGCTGGCCGGCCTTGGCTTCACCAACGAACAGATGGACCGCCGCGTCGGTGACTTCTCCGGTGGCTGGCGGATGCGCCTGAACCTGGCACAGGCACTGATGTGCCCGTCCGACCTGCTGCTGCTCGACGAGCCCACCAACCACCTGGACCTGGATGCCATCCTTTGGCTGGAAGACTGGCTCAAGGGCTACCCCGGCACCCTGTTGCTGATTTCCCACGACCGCGATTTCCTCGATGCCGTGGTCGACCACGTGGTGCACGTCGAGCAGCGCAAGCTGAACCTGTACAAGGGCGGCTACACCGCGTTCGAGCGCACCCGTGCCGAGCGCCTGGCGCAACAGCAGCAAGCCTACGAGAAGCAGCAGGCCCAGCGTGCGCACATGGAAAAGTACATCGCCCGCTTCAAGGCACAGGCCACCAAGGCCCGCCAGGCCCAGAGCCGGATCAAGGCCCTGGAGCGCATGGAAGAGTTGTCGGCGGCGCATGTCGATTCGCCGTTCGACTTCGTCTTCCGCGAGTCGCAGAAAATCTCCAGCCCACTGCTGGACATGTCCGAAGGCCGCCTGGGTTATGGCGACAAGGCCATCCTTGAGAAGGTCAAGCTGCAGCTGGTGCCGGGTGCGCGTATCGGCCTGCTCGGCCCCAACGGCGCGGGCAAGTCGACCCTGATCAAGAACCTTGCCGGCGAGCTGGAGCCGCTGTCCGGGCGCCTGGTACGTGGCGAGAACCTGGCGGTGGGCTACTTCGCCCAGCACCAGCTCGACTCCCTCGACGACAAGGCCAGCCCGCTGTTGCACCTGCAGCGGATTGCCCCGACCGAGCGTGAGCAGACGCTGCGCGACTTCCTCGGCGGCTTCGATTTCCACGGTGACCGTGTCGACGAGCCGGTGGTGAATTTCTCCGGTGGTGAAAAGGCCCGCCTTGCCCTGGCGCTGATCGCCTGGGAACGGCCGAACCTGTTGCTGCTCGACGAACCGACCAACCACCTGGACCTGGAAATGCGCCTGGCGCTGACCATGGCCTTGCAGGAGTTCGCCGGTGCCGTGGTGGTGGTTTCCCACGACCGTCACCTGCTCAAAAGCACCACCGACGATTTCCTGCTGGTGGCTGACGGCAAGGTCGATACGTTCGATGGCGACCTGGAAGACTACAGCCGCTGGCTGGTCGAGTACCGTCAGCGCAACGCGCCGGTCAGCAACACCCCGGCCAACCCGGACAAGACCGACAAGAAAGCTCAGCGCCAAGCTGCAGCGGCCTTGCGTCAGCAACTGGCACCGCACAAGAAGGCGGCCGACAAGCTGGAAGCCGAGCTTAACCAGGTGCATGCGCAACTGGCTGAGATCGAAACAGCGTTGGGCGACAGTGGCCTGTACGAGGCCGCGCGCAAGGATGAACTGCGCGATGTACTGGCCCGCCAGAGCAAGTTCAAGCAGCGCGAAGGCGAGCTTGAAGAAGCCTGGATGGAAGCGCTGGAAACGTTGGAAAGCATGCAGGCCGAGCTTGAGGCGCTGTCCTGAGGCTGAGGTCTTTGGGGCGTAGGGCGGGAGCCTTTTAACGCTTGTGAGATCGAGCGCCGCCCATGCGGCGCTCAATCGCAACAGCACCCAACAACCCAAACCCTAAACAAATCTGCAAAATTCGCTGGTTATTTTTTCGCCAACATCTTAGCTTAACGTTTTGCAACATATGTTCGAGCGAGGTGTGTGATGTCGATGGAAGTGTGGTTGGGCTTCTTTGCCGCGTGTTGGGTGATCAGCCTTTCACCGGGGGCCGGGGCGATTGCCTCGATGTCCAGCGGCCTGCAGTACGGTTTCTGGCGCGGTTACTGGAACGCACTAGGCCTGCAGATTGGCCTGATCGTACAGATCGCCATCATCGCCGCCGGCGTCGGCGCCATCCTCGCCGCTTCCGCCACCGCCTTTACGGTGATCAAGTGGTTTGGCGTTGCCTACCTGGTCTACCTGGCCTACAAGCAATGGCGCGCGCTGCCGATGGACATGAGCGAAGAGTCTGCCGTGCGCCCGATCGGCAAACCGCTGAGCCTGGTGTTCCGTGGTTTTCTGGTCAACGTCAGCAACCCTAAGGCACTGGTTTTCATGCTGGCGGTGCTGCCGCAGTTCATCAACCCACATGAGGCCCTGCTGCCGCAGTACGTGGCCATTACCGTCACCATGATCACCGTCGACATGCTGGTGATGGCGGGCTACACCGGCCTGGCTTCGCGGGTGCTGCGCCTGCTGCGTACACCCAAACAGCAGAAGCGGCTGAACCGCACCTTTGCCGGGTTGTTCATCGGCGCGGCAACCTTCCTCGCGACCCTGCGTCGCGCGCCTGTCTGACAGGCCATCGGGGGCGCACAAGCGCCCCCGGTTATTTCGGCTTTTCCACAAAGCCCTTGAGCAAATCCAGCGGCAGTGGAAAGACGATGGTCGAGCTCTTGTCCCCGGCAATCGCCCCCAGCGTCTGCATATAGCGCAACTGCATCGCCCCTGGCTCCTTGCTGAGCATCTGCGCCGCCTGCATCAGTTTTTCGGACGCCTGCAACTCCCCTTCGGCATGGATCACCTTGGCCCGTCGCTCACGTTCGGCCTCGGCCTGGCGCGCGATGGCACGCACCATCGATTCGTTGAGGTCGACGTGCTTGATCTCGACATTGGCCACTTTGATGCCCCAGGCATCGGTTTGCGCGTCCAGCACCTGGCGGATATCGGCATTCAGTTGCTCGCGCTCGGCCAACAGCTCGTCCAGCTCATGCTTGCCAAGCACGGCGCGTAAGGTGGTCTGGGCCAGCTGGCTGGTAGCGACGAGAAAGTCTTCGACCTGAATGATCGCTTTTTGTGGGTCGAGCACGCGAAAGTACAGCACGGCATTGACCTTGACCGAGACGTTGTCGCGGGTGATCACGTCCTGCGGCGGTACATCCAGCACGATCGTACGCAGATCGACCCGAACCATCTGCTGGATGACCGGGATCAGCAGGATCAACCCCGGCCCTTTCACCTGCCAGAACCGTCCCAGCTGGAACACCACGCCGCGCTCGTACTCGCGCAAGATCCGGAACGCCGACAGCAACAACACGCCCAGCAGCATCAGCAGGGCGCCGAAACCCAATTGCATGAACATTGTCATTCTCCTTGGGCCGCAGGTGCAGCAGCGCTGACCTCCAGCATCACGCCACGGCGCGCCGTGACTCGCACGTGTTGGCCAGGCTGCAGTGGCGTCGCGCACTGAACCTGCCACTGTTCGCCCTGCGCCTGCACCGAACCGCAGAACGGGTTGTCTGCCAGCACCTGAGTGACCGTGACCAGGCTCCCGACCAAGCCGGCATCGCCGCTCACCAGGGCGCGCTTGCGCGCTTTCAGGGCCATGCCCAGCACGCCACCGATGAGCAGCGCCGACAGCACTGCCAGGCTGGCGATCAAGGACAAGGGGATGCCGAACCCAGGCACGTCGGTGTCCATCAAAATCACTGCGCCGACCACGAAGGCCACGATGCCGCCAAAGCCGACCACGCCAAAGCTGGGCAAGAACGCCTCGGCAATCATGAACGCCAGCCCGAGCAGGATCAGCGCCACCCCGGCGTAGCTCACCGGCAGCAATTGCAGGGCATACAGCGCCAGTAATAGGCAGATACCGCCGATCACGCCGCCTACGGTGGAGCCGGGGCTCATGAACTCGAACAGCAGGCCGTACACGCCGACCATGATCAGGATCAGCGCCACGCTGGGGTTGGTGATGACCGCCAGCAGGCGTGTGCGCCAGTCCGGCAGATGTTCGACCAGGCTGGCTGCGCGGGTGTGCATCTGCTGCGGCTGGCCGGCAGCGTCCAGTGTTTTGCCGTCGAGTTGGCGCAGCAGGTCGGGCAGGTCAGTCGCCACGAGGTCGACCACCTTCAGCCGCAACGCCTCGCTGGCCGACAAACTGACGGCTTCGCGCACGGCCTGCTCCGCCCAATCGGCATTGCGCCCGCGCAGCTGCGCCAGGCCGCGTATGTAGGCAGCAGCGTCATTGACCTGCTTGCGGGCGAGGGTTTGTTCATCACCACTGGGCTTGGCCTTGTCGTCCTTGGGCATGCCCGGGGGCCCGCCGATCTGCACCGGGGTGGCCGCGCCCAGGTTGGTCCCGGGGGCCATGGCTGCGACATGGCTGGCATAAAGGATGTAAGTGCCAGCGCTAGCGGCCCGTGCACCGCTGGGCGCGACGAAGCTGGCAACCGGCACGGGGCTGGCGAGGATGGCTTTGATCATCTGGCGCATGGCGCTGTCCAGGCCACCAGGGGTATCCATGCGGATGACCACCAGTTGCGCGCCTTGTGCATGGGCCTGGTCCAGGCTGCGCACCAGGTAGTCGGCACTGGCCGGGCCGATGGCATCGTCGATGCTCAACACCCAGACGGCACCGGGCGCTGCCTGGCTGCCCGGTGCCAGCCCAAGCAGCATCAACAGCAACAGCCAGCGCCACCAGCGAGCGGCCACCTGTCGTCACCTCGTTCGTCTCTATTACACAAGTTTAGTCATGCCTGCCGGGCCAAGGCCTAAAATTGAAGATTGGGGGCGCAATACCGGAGGTGCATCATGCGTATGGCAAAGACCCTGCAGGCTCGCCTGGACAAGGCCAACTGCGACTACGACATCATTCCCCATCCACATTCGGCCACCAGCCTGGAGTCGGCACGCACGGCCGGTGTACCCGCCGAGCGGGTCGCCAAGTCGGTGGTGCTCGATGACCGGCATGGCAACTACATCCTGGCCGTGCTACCAGCCAACCGGCATCTGGACATGAGCAAGGTGCGCATGTCGGGCGCCTGGCAACTGACCCGCGAAAGCGGCCTGCCGACGCTGTTCGGCGATTGCGAACGCGGCGCAGTGCCGGCACTTGGCGATGCCTACGATATAAAAATGCTGCTCGACCCGACCCTTACCCGGCAAGGTGATGTCTACCTGGAGGCGGGTGACCACGATCACCTGATCCACATGAGCATGGAGCAGTTCATGAAGCTGGTACCGCACGCCGAAGTGCGTGAGCTGTGCTGATGTTCTCAAGCCAACGCCGGGCGGGCGTCGTGGACGGCCTGACCGGCTTTTAGGAGGAATCATGGAAGCACCGATCCATCCATTCGCCGAGCTGTTCAAACAGCTGGGCTTGCCTGACGATGCTTTGAGTATCGATCAATTCATCACCAGCCACTCGCCGCTGCAAAACGAGATCAAGCTGGTCGATGCCCCGTTCTGGACCGATGCCCAGCGCAACTTCCTCAAGGACAGCATCAACGAAGATGCTGATTGGGCAGTCCCTTTCGACCAACTCAACGAGGCGTTGCGCCGCCCCCGAAAATAAAGCGCCGAGCGGCACCTGACGAGTGATTGGCCGTTGCTATGCTCAGGAAAACAATAAGGGGATAGCGCGATGAAAGATCCCTACGCACCAGGGTTCTGGTGCTCCGTGACGATCCTGGGCACGCTGACGGCCAGCTACTTCTATGGCATCAGGCAGACGCAACAGATGAACCAGGCGGTGCAGTTTCTCTACGCCGCCGCCGCGGTCACCGTGGCGGTTGCGCTGGTGGCGCTGACCTGGATCGCCTGGCAACAGTTGCGCCTGAACAAGCGTGAGGTGATCCAGGGGCGAACGTTGCTGACCATCTGGAACACCAAGGTTGCCCTGCGCCGGGTCGAAACGGTATTCGACCGCTATTTCTGGGGCAGCTACTGGCACTCAGGGCGCACCTTCGAAGAAGTCATGGGTGAGCTCAAGGGCACCCCGCTGGAGCAAAGCCTGGACGCCTTAAAGCGCCAGTGCCGGGCGCTCGACCGCGAGATCCACGATCACCACCACCACTGGCTGGCCAACGCACGGGACCTCTCCAGTGTGGCGGCGGCCATGGCCCGCGAACGCTACCAGCTCGACCTGGGCGAGCCGACGAGCACGGGCAATGGCACCACTGCCGTGCTCAACCGCGACCTTGAAGTGCTGGTGTACACCTGGTCGGCGCGCCTGCGCAGCTTCGACCACCAACTGGACGAACTGGAGCGCGCCTACCACTGAGGCGGTTTACTCGCCGCGGATGTACTGCTCCAGCTGCAGGATCAGGTTGGCCTGTTCGGCGATGGTTTCCTTCACCAGGTCGCCAATCGACAACAGGCCCAGCAGTTCGCCATTACTGACCACCGGCAGGTGACGCAGGTGCAGGTTGGTCATCTGGTTCATGCAATATTCCAGATTGTGCTTGGGTTCCACGGTAATCACCGGGGCGCTCATGATCTCGCGTACCGGCGTTGCCGCTGACGAACGGCCTTTGAGCACCAGCTTGCGGGCATAATCCCGCTCACTGACGATGCCGATCACCTGGTTGTTCTCCACCACGGGCAGCGCACCGATATTTTTCTCCGCCAGCAGTTTAAGGGCGTCCAGTACCGAGTCGTCCGGGCCGATGGTGTAAACGGTCTGGTGCTTCGACTTGGTCTTGAGGATTTGTTCGACGTTTTTCATACGGGCCTCTGCGGGTGGAAAAAGCGCTGTCTCAATGTAAATAAAGCATCCGGCACAGCGCTCTGCACGGCAATGCAGGAAACGGCATGGAGGCGATTGAAAAACGTCATGGTTGAATCGATTGTGTACCAAGCACCCCGGCAAGCCGTGTATCCGGCGCTGGAGATGCTTACCTGGGTGGGGCAAAATCCCCGGTAATCTGTGACAATGCATATCAAGTTGCCATCATCCAGACCTGTTTCGGCAAGGAGCCGCAATGCAAAGCATGTTTCGCCTCACAGCGCTCAGTTGCGCCTTCATCACCGCTGCCGGTTGCAGCAGCCAACAGATCGACAATATTTCCAAGAGCGTTAAAGACATTGGCAGGGACTACGGCATGCCCGTGCTCTGTGGTGTCGGGGTTGTCGCCGGGGGCGCTGCCGGTTATGCCCTTAAAGGCAAGGACGGCATCTTGCCGGGCGTTGCAGTCGGCGGCACGTTGGGGTGCATCGCCGGTTATGTCTGGCAGTCGCGCTTGCAGGAGCTTGACCGCATCGCCAAGGAAGAGAACCTGAAGATCACCACCGAGAAATTGACCGTTGCCTCGGCTGCGGTGGTGACCGCCGTCCCTGAACAGGCGGGCCTGGTGACCCAGATCGAAGACACCGGTATGTTCGCCACCGGCTCCGACCAACTGACCCCCAACGGCCAGCGCGCCGTGGCCAAGTTGGCGCAGATGTATGCCAAGCCGGCCGCCACCGACAAGCAGGCCGCCGCCAAGGAGGCGCAGGCACGTCGCTTGTTGATCGTTGGCCACAGCGATGCCGTGGGCAATGCCGATTTCAACCAGAAGCTGTCCGAGCGCCGCGCCAAGACCGTGGGCAAGGTCATGCTGCAGGCCGGCATTCCGGCCAGTGCCATCTATTACCAAGGCGCCGGGGCATCGCGCCCGATTGCCGATAACAGCGACCCGTTGCTGCGTGGCCAGAACCGCCGTGTGGAAATCGTCGAGCTGGCCAACGAACAGGCCCTGGTAATGCGCGCCCAGGCAGAAGCAGGTAACACCCGCTACCTGCACTACGGCACCTCGACCGCTGCCAAACCTCGGCAGGCGACCACTACCGCACACGCGAGCAGCAAGCCTGCCGCGAGCAAGCCGACCACGGCACAGCGTACGCCTGCCACGGCCAGCAGTACCGCCAGCGCAACCACCAGTACCACCAGCACCAGCACCGCGAAGGCTGTTGCAGCTGTGCGTCCGCAGGTCGATTTCGCCGGTACCCCCGTGGCTAACTACAGCTGGACCATGGCGCAGAGCATCAAGCCGAAACAGAGTGGCTTCACGCTGATCAGCAGCGCATACGCCGCGCAGATGCCGATGTCCAGCTGCGAGGCCGACCGCCCACGCAATGCCGGCGAAGTGCTGAGCATGGTCAACGACCAACCTTTGCAGCGCCGCGCCACCAAGGACTACCTGCCGGGTTACAACAACCGGGTCTGGGCCAACCTGGTCAACGGGCACCTGGTGACCGTGTCGCCGGTATCGATCTTGCGTGAGAACGCCATGGTCGACCGCCAGCCGATCCTGCAGTTGGTCGAAGACTACAAACAGCCCACGCAGCACAAACCACGCACCATGAAGGCCGTGGCCAACACCTATGAAGGCGAAAGCGAAGTGCTCTACCGGGTCTTCGCCAGTGATGCCCAGGCATCGATTTCGTGCATGGACATCGTATTCAGCAAAGGCAACGCCGAGGTCAGCCAAGGTGCCTTGTTCTATGCCGCCGGCAGTGACGCGTTCGTCGCTTCCTACAAGCCGATCCCGGCTACCAAATAACCCCAGTCAAGGACGTCCTGAATGGAAGACTTTTCGCTCGCTGCACTTAAATCACTGATTCTCGCCAATCAGTTGCTCTCTGCCGGCCTGCTTTCGTTGCTGATCACTGCGGTGATCGTGCGTAACTATTGGGAAGAGGTTTCCTACTTCCTGACCCGTGTCTGGCACAGCTTCCCCTTGATCGGTACGGTCGCGCGCCTGTCGCGCAAGCCGGCTTCGGTCGACGCTGAAGGCTGGATCAACCACGAAGTCACCCTGTCGAACGTGTACAACAAGAAGTTCAAGCTCTACGCCAAGGACGCAAACGCCTACAGCGCCTACCTGGACTACCTGTCCAAAGCCGGTGAGGCCGGCCGTTCTGCGCGGCCGTGGTGGGTGTTGGCGGTTGTCCTGTTGCTGGTGGTGATCGAGGCCATGGGGTTTGCCTATGTGGTCGCCGGCTGGGTCAACATGGACGCGTCGACCAATGACCGTCACTGGCTGACGGCATTCGTGGCGATTCTGCTGGCCGTTGCGTCGGCGTTTCTGGCCGAGGCTGCCGGGCATGCGGTGCACCACAACAGCCTGGTCGCCCGCGCCCGCCATTGGTGGCAGGGTGAAGAGCCTTCCAAGCGTTCGCGCTCGCTGAAAGCCAACAAAGCCATCAACCTGGAAGACTCCTTCAGCGACTCGGACAAGCCTGACTACGATCAGTTGCTGGCCCGTGTGAAGGACGTGAACGCCAACGTCACGCGCAAGTTCTTCTGGTTGATCACCTGCGGTGCGTTCGTGGTGGCCATGGCCATTGGTGCCTTCCTCATCCGTTCGGCCACCCTGGACAGCATCGAGACCGAGATGGTCAACGGCATGCGTGCCGAAGCGTCCACGCAAAGCAGCACCGCGGGCTCGCCGTTCGACCTGCCAGCAGAATCCCAGGCCATCAACGATGAAGCGGATAACGCCACCATCGACGACAAGATGCAGGCGATCCGCAAGGCCAGCCTGACGACCTACGTGATGCTGTCGCTGATCTACGTGGCGATCCAGGGCATCAGCCTGTGGCTGGCCAGCCGCTACTTCTTCGCCGGTACGCACTCGCACACCGCCTGGCAGCGTACGCACAAGTACGCCACCTCCGAAGAAATGCTCGATGCGATGGACCAGAAGCGTTCGGCCATCGCCAGCCATGCCGATGACAAGCTGCGCCGCTTGCAGACCTTGTTGTCCAGCCGTGATCACACCGATGCCAATGTGCTGACTGCACTGGATGGGGAAAACACCGCCCGCCGCAATTTCTTGAGCTTCGTCGAACACAAGGCTGACAAGGTATCGGAGCAGCCAGAGAAGCCAGCGCGACCGGTTGAAACCGTGGCACCAGCACCCGCGGCTGTAGCCGTCGCTGTCGCCGCGACGCCGGTCGAGCCTGCGCCTGCCGTAGCCCCGGTTGCCCCTGCTGCTGCAGTGGCCGAGCCGGTCGGCACCGTCGCAATCAAGGCCTCCGAGTTCCACGATGTGACTGGCCTGCCGGAAGAAAGCCTGGCCGCCGCCAGCCGTGCGCTGAATGTCAGCGAGGCGCAACTGCGCGACATCCGCGAGCAACAGCAAGCACTCAAGGCGCTTGGCCTGTTCCCGGCGAAGAAGGAGGGCATGCTGTCATGAGGCTTGCCAAGGCCCTGATCCTGGCGCTGGCGCTGCCGTGTGCAGCGCTGGCCGCCGAACGCAACGATCTGCAGAGCTGCTACACGCGCAACGGCCTGGCAGACATCAAGCCTGCAGGTTCCGGCCGCGAGCTGGTGGTGATCATCGATCAGACCATCCCGATGCCAGAAGACCTGCAGCGCAGCGCCTGGGGCCAGATCGACCGGTTCGTGCAGCCGGGCGATCGCGTCAGGCTCTATACCTTCTCGGCGTTCCTGCCGGGTGAGTATCAGCGCCTGGTGTATGCCGGCGAGCTGGACACGCCGTTGCAGGGCGAGGTTCGCGACGATGTGAACATGCGCAAGCTGCGTGGCCTGGACCAGTGCCTGGCGACCCAGAAAAAGGCGTTTCAGACCGGTTTCGGCGGGCTGTTCGTGAAGGGCCTGCGCGAGGCGCGTCAGGACATCCCCAAGAGCGAAATCATGAACACCCTGCGCCGTGTCGGTGAAGACATGGGCAAAGAGCAGGGTATCCAGGAGCGGGTGGTGTACCTGATTTCGGACATGCTCGAGCATTCCGACTACACCAGCTTCTACGCGGCCAACCAGATCAAGCAGCTGAACGTTGGCAACGAGCTGAAGCTTGCGCAGAGCAAGGGGCTGTACGCCGACCTGCAAGGCGCCCGGGTGTATGTGTCTGGCGCTGGGCTGGTCACCGACGCGGTGAAGCATGCCTACCGCTCTGGCAAGACCATGGATGCGCTGAACGACTTCTGGGCGCAGTACCTGAATGCCTCCAACGCAACGTTGGAAGGCTTTGGCACGCCTAGCCTGAGTACCGACCTTCGGTAACCCGGCCTTCCGGGTAATACGCACCCTTGTAGGAGCAGCCTTGTGCTGCGAAGAGGCCGGTGACAACACAGTAGATCTGCGCTGTTGTCACTGGCCTCTTCGCAGCACAAGGCTGCTCCTACAGGTGATTGCGCTACAGCTTCGGCATCTGCCCGATGCGCGCGACCATCTCGCTCACCACCTGCAGATCCAGCATGAACTGCTCCACGGTCTTGAACTCGTTGTCGTTGTGCCCGGTGTATTTCACGTCAGGCATGGCCAGGCCGAACTGCACGCCGTTGGGCAAGTCATGCACTGAGGTCGCCCCCGCCGAGGTGCCAAACTCGTGCTTCATGCCCAGGTTCTCGCTGGCCACAGCAAGCAGGGCCTTGACCCACTCGCCCTCCGGGTTGCGGTACATCGGCGCGTCGAGGCTGTAGTCGAAGGCCACCGGGACGTGGCTGGTGCTCTTCCATTTATCCAGCTTGGTCGCCAGGTCATCCTTGATCACGGCAATTTCCTTGCCCTTCGGGATACGCAGGTTGACCGCCAGTTTCAGCCCCTTGTCGTCCACGCCGACAAAGGTCGGCGAGGCGGTCAGCGGCCCCATGAACGCGTCTTCAAAGCCCACGCCGAGCTTTTTGCCCAGGTAGTCCAGGCCCCAGTTGTCGCTGGCATAACGGGCGGCGTCGGTGAACTGGTTGTGCTTGAGTGGCACCTGCTTGCCCAGGCCATCGATGAACACCAGCATGCGCGCCACCGGGTTGACCCCAGACTCTGGCTCCGAGGAGTGGGCCGAGACGCCTTTCACGGTGAGCTGCACGTCCTTGCCAACCACCTTGGCATTGATGCTGAAATCACCGCCGTTGCCCTTCACATACGCGGCACCGGCCTTGTTCAGGCTGGCTGCCAGCTCGGCAGGCTTGTCGCTGGCCAGGGTGGCGACCGACGTCGTCGGGATCTGGTTGGTGGCCAGGCCGCCGGTGAGGTGGGTGATTTCGGCGCCCTTGCCGGTGGCGGCGCGCTTGGCGAAGGTGGCCATGACCGTGCCGTAGCCTTTCTCGGCGATGACCACCGGGTAGCCGCCGTCCAGCGCCAGGTTGTAGTCGGGCGTCGGGTTGCGCTCGAAGTAGTAAGGGATCGCGTCACCGCTGGTTTCTTCGGTGGTGTCCACCAGCAGTTTGAGTTGCCGGGCCAGCGGCAGCTTCTCGTCCTTGGCCACTTTCAGCGCATACAGCGCCACGACGATGCCGTTCTTGTCGTCTTCGGTGCCGCGGCCATACATGCGGTCACCCACCAGCGTGACCTTGAAGGGGTCGAGGCGAGTGCCATCGTCCAGCTTCCAGTTGTCCGGGTTGACCGGCACCACATCGGCGTGGGCATGGATGCCGACCACTTCTTTGCCTTCGCCCAGGGTGATCTCGTAGACCCGGTTGTCGATATTGCGGAACGTCAGGCCAAAGCCTTCGGCCAGGGCTTTGATCTTGTCCGCGATCTTCAGGAACTCGGGGTTCTCGTGCTGCGGTACACCATCGACGCTGAAGGTGGGGATGGCCACCAGTTCGCGCAGGGTCTCGGTGGCGGCCTTGCCGTACTTGATGCGGGTATACAGGCCCAGCAGGCGGTTGATTTCGTTCTGCTGCTCGTCGGCCAGCGGCTTGTTGGCCAGGTACGCGCTCAGCGTCTCGCCGAGGTTGTCGGCCTTGGCCAGGTCGCTGCCGTTGAGCTTGCCGATGAACTGTTTGAAGTCCGCCAGTTCTGTGCCGTCGTAGGCCTTGATGATGGCCGCGGATTGTTGCTGGGAGAGGTTGGCCTGGGCCGGTACGCTGAACAGGCCGATGCTGGCCAGCAGCAGTGAGGTAGCGGTGAGTTTTTTCAGGTACATGGGCGCGCGCATTCCTTCGCGAGTCATTGTTGGGGGTACCCGTTCGAAAAACGGGAAGGTGCCCACGCTAACACCAATGCTCTGCAGTACGGGAGTACCAGAAACGCGACATGTCGCACAAACGAAAAAGCCCCGGGAATAATCCCAGGGCTTTCGAAGATGGCGCACTCGGCGGGATTCGAACCCACGACCCCTGCCTTCGGAGGGCAGTACTCTATCCAGCTGAGCTACGAGTGCAACGCGCACGCATGATACCCATCTGTTTCGGTTGCGTCCATCGCCTTGATCTGTAGCTGTTTTTACCCGTGCTTTGGGCATAACGCCTGTAGGAGCAGCCTTGTGCTGCGAAGAGGCCAGTGGCAGCAACGCAGACGTGTGCTGTTATCGCCGGCCTCTTCGCAGCACAAGGCTGCTCCTACAGGCCATCAGAGTGCGATCAGCTCGGGCCGCAGCCCTTCTACCCGGCGAACCACGGGTGGCAGGTAACCGCCGGCACCGGTGATCTGGTGCAGCACCTTCTCGCGCAGCCCATGCAGCGCCACGCCTGTGCGCAGGCGCGGGTGTGGCAGGTCGATTTCAACCACCGACTTGATCCGCCCCGGGCGCGGTTCCAGCACGACCACCCGGTCGGCCAGGTAGGTGGCCTCTTCGGCGTCGTGGGTCACCAGCAGGGTGGTGATGCCGGCTCGTTCCCGAATGGCCAGCAGTTCATCCTGCAGTTGCTGGCGGGTCAGCGCATCGAGCGCGCCGAAGGGCTCGTCAAGCAACAGGATCCGTGGGCTGGCCACCAGCCCGCGGGCGATTGCCACGCGCTGGGCCATGCCGCCGGAAAGCTGGTGCGGGTAAGCAGACTCGAACCCGCTAAGGCCGACCAGCAGCACAAATTCATGCACGCGCCGGGCGCGCTCACCCTGGGTCAGCTGTTCGTTGACCAGCCCTAGGGCGATGTTCTGCTCCACCGTCAGCCAGGGGAACAGGCGGTGTTCCTGAAACACGATCCCGCGTTCGCCACCGATGCCACTGACCGCGCGCCCGTCGACGCGGATGCTGCCGCTGTAGTCGGTGTCGAGCCCCACCAGCAGGCGCAGCAGGGTGGATTTGCCACAGCCGGACGCACCGACGATGGCGATGAATTCGCCTTCGTTGATCGACAGGTTGAAATCGTGAATGGCCTCCAACGGTTGGCCATCGACGCGGAATACCTTACCGACCCCCTCGAAGCTGACCAATGGCGGGGTAACGTCGGGTTGATTGGCCGCAGGCAGGTGCGAGGTGTTGAAGGCGTTCATGCGGTTCTCCAGCGCGTGGCGCGCGATTCGAGGCGTTGTCCGAGGGTGCCGAGCAGGGCGCCGACCAGGCCGATCAGGACCATGGCGGCCATCACCTGGTCCATGCGGAACAGCTGTTGGGCGCCGATCATCAGGCTGGCGAAGCCGCCGTCAGAAGGCATGAAGTATTCCGCGCCGATGGTGCCCAGCCAGGCGTAGATCAGCGACAGGCGCAGGCCGGCGAAAATCGCCGGGGCAGCGCCGGGCAGCACCAACCGGCGCAAGCGTTGCCACAGGCTCAGGCGCAAGGTGCGGGCGGCCTCGCCCAGTTGAGGCGACAGCCCGGCGATACCGCGCTGGGTGGCGATCAGCAACGGGAAGAACGCCGCCAGGGCCACGAACACAGTCTTGGCGCCTTCGCCCAGGCCGAACCAGGCCGTAAGCAGTGGCACCCAGGCAAACAGCGCCACTTGGCGCACGGCCGTCAGGCTCGGGCCGAACACGCGCTCGGCGTGGTGCGAAAGCCCCAGCAGCAGGCCAACCAGCAAACCCGCGCCACCGCCCAGCACCAGGCCGGTCAAGGTGCGTTGCAGGCTCAGCAGCAACGCCTGTGGCAGCGTGCCGTCCGCCAGCCCGCTGAACAGGGTGTGCAGCACGCCCAGCGGTGACGTGAGGATGTTCTGGTCGACCCAGCCAACGTTGCTGGTGACCTGCCACAGTGCCAGCAGTGCAATCGGCAGCAGTAGGCTTTGCCAACCTTTTGGGATCGGGCCGCGCTGCTGCTCGCCGGTTGCGGGTTGCGGCCAGAACAGCAGGCGTTTCTCCAGGCGCGAGAAGCCTTGCTCCATGAGCGCCCCAACCAGGCCGATCACCAGGATGCAGAGCAGCACCAGGTCGAGCATGAACAACTGCCGGCCCCAGACCATCAGGTAGCCGATGCCCTCGCTGGAGGCCAGCAGCTCCACGGCCAGCAATGACGTCCAGCCGGTAGCCAGGGCCAGGCGTACGCCCGTGAGGAAGGCGGGCAGGGCGGCGGGCAACAGCAGCCGCAGAAACAACAGGTGACGTGGCAAACGCAACGCCGCTGCAGCTTCACGCAGCTTGGGTTGGGCATCGCGCACGCCGACCAGGGTGTGCAGGGTGACCGGCACCACCACGGCTTTGACCAGCACCACCAGCTTCAGCAACTCGCCGATGCCGAAAAACAGCATGAACAGCGGAATCCAGGCCAGGGTGGGAATTTGCGCCAGTGCGACGAAGGTGGGCAGCACCAGCGTCTGTGCCCGCCGCGACGACCCCAGCCAGGTGCCCAGCAGCAACCCGCTGACAATCCCGACCGCCAAGCCCCAGAACAGCCGCTGCACACTTATCCACAGGTGCCCCCAAAGCTCCCCGGAGCCAAACTCCAGCGCGCTCTCCCATACCCGCGAAGGCGCCGGCAAAATCTGCTCGCTCATCCAGTGTTGCTGGCTGGCGACCACCCACAACACCGCGATCAACAGCGGCAATACCCAAGAAAGGTACGCAGCCCTCTGGTAGGAGCGGCCTTGCGTCGCGAAAGGGCCGCGAAGCGGCCCCCGAAGCCACCCCCAACTCCTGTTCAGAATTCCATTCATCGGCATCTCTCGAACGAAGCGTTGTTATCTTATGCACTAATGGAATTAAAAATTCATAAGTGCGCATTTCAAGAGATAAGAGCATGCAACCCTTGCATGCGCAAACCCCTTACCGTTGCGTTTTCCTCATATTTTCCATGCGTTCCCCGCAAGCCCCCCGCAGGCCCGCATAACGCCTGATTTATGCCTTCTGGTTACTAAAAAATGAAGTTTTGATCTTTGGAGGTTCTAACCAGACCTGCCTAGCTTCTGGCCAAAGCGCCGGCCTTCGTCGGTGGCAGCCTGCCAAGGAGCCTTGCCATGAAAACCCCACTACGCCACCTGATCACCGCCCTTGGGCTGGTCTTCACCCTCAACGCCCACGCTGCCGAGTCAGCCAAGCCAGAGAGCATCCGCATCGCCGTGCCGGACTTGAGCGCTGGCAGCAAACACAGCGCCGGGGGCGTGGTCGATGTGCTGCGCGACCAGCAATTGCTGGAGAAAGAATTCGCCAAGGACGGCATCCGCATCGATTGGCACTTCTTCAAGGGCGCAGGGCCGGTGGTGAACGAGGCCCTGGCCAATGGCCAAGCCGACTTTGCCTACCTGGGGGACCTGGCTGCGATCGTCGGCAAGGCCAATGGCCTGGATACCCGCGTGCTGTCGGCCGGCGTGCGCGGGGTGAAAAGCTACCTGGGGGTGGTGCCGGGGTCCGGCATCAAGACCCTGCACGACCTCAAGGGCAAGCGTGTGGCGGTGTTCCGCGGCACTGCCAACCAGCTGTCGTTCGCCAGCGCGCTGGCCAGCCAGGGGCTGTCCGAGCGTGACCTGAAGGTGATCAACCTCGACTTCAACGCTGCCAACGCCGCAATCGCCGCCAAGCAGATCGATGCCACCTGGGGCCTGTCGAACCTGCTGTCGCTGCGTGAACGTGGGCTGGTCGAGCTGCCCGTCAATTCCCGCGACCTGCAAGGCGCCGGCAGCACCCAAGCGGTTTTGCTGGGCACCGGCGAATTCATCCGCCAGCACCCAGACCTGGTGCAGCGCCTGGTCAATGCCCAGGAGCAGGCTACCGCGTGGCTGCGTGACGAACACAACCGCGACGCCTATGTCGACCTGGTGGCAAACAACGCCAGCTGGCCGCGCAGCATCCTCAGCGATGACTTGGCCAAGGAAAACCTCGCGCATTACTTCGACCCACGCCTGGACGCTGATTTTCTGGCCCAACTGCAGCAGGGCGTCGACCTGGCCGCCAAAGAGCGCCTGATCCGCCGTGGCTTCAAGGTTGCCGACTGGGTCGAACCACGCTTTCTCGACACCGCACTGCAACAGCAACAGGCCGTTCAGGCCGCCCGCTAACCCTTTGAACCGACAATAACCGCAAGGACCACGACCATGAGCAATGCCGCCCTGGCCACCGCGCCACTCGCCCTTGAACTCGACATCCATCCGGTTGCCGGCCGTATCGGCGCCGAGATCCGCGGGTTGAAGCTTTCTGCCGACCTGGATGCCGCCACGATCGATGCCATACAGGCGGCCTTGGTCGAGCACAAAGTGATCTTCTTCCGTGGCCAGACCCACCTGGACGACCAGAGCCAGGAAGGCTTCGCCAAGTTGCTGGGCGAGCCGGTCGCCCACCCCACCGTGCCGGTGGTCGATGGCACCAGCTATCTGCTCCAACTTGATGGTGCCGAAGGCCAGCGGGCCAACTCCTGGCACACCGACGTGACCTTCGTCGATGCCTACCCCAAGGCCTCCATCCTGCGCAGCGTGGTGGCGCCGGCGTCTGGTGGGGATACCGTGTGGGCCAATACCGCAGCGGCGTACCAGGAGCTCCCCGAGCCACTGCGCGAGCTGGCCGACAAGTTGTGGGCGGTGCACAGCAACGAATACGACTACGCGTCCCTCAAGCCTGACGTCGACCCGGCCAAGTTGGAGCGTTATCGCCAAGTGTTCACCTCGACGGTGTACGAGACCGAGCATCCGGTCGTGCGCGTGCACCCGGTCAGCGGTGAGCGGGCGCTGCAGTTGGGGCACTTCGTGAAGCGCATCAAGGGTTATTCGCTGGCCGATTCGCAGCACCTGTTCGCCGTGCTGCAGGGGCATGTCACGCGCTTGGAAAATACCGTGCGCTGGCGCTGGGAAGCGGGGGATGTGGCGATCTGGGATAACCGCGCGACGCAGCATTATGCGGTGGATGACTATGGCACCCAGCCGCGTGTGGTTCGGCGGGTGACGTTGGCGGGTGAGGTGCCGGTGGGGGTGGATGGGCAACTGAGCCGCACAACCCGTAAAGGCTAAGTACTGCCCAGCCTGTGGGAGCAGCCTGGTGCTGCGAAGAGGCCGGTGCTGCCATGCTTTTTACGTTTGGCATGCACCGGCCTCTTCGCAGCACAAGGCTGCTCCTACACACAGCGGGCGATAGGGTTGTTCATAGGTCGGTATCACAGGCAATCAACTGCCTGACCAACCCCTGCGCCAACGGCGACAACCCATACCCCACCCGGCTCACCACCCCATAGCGGGTATAAAACGCTTCTTCGTGCTCCGGCGCCAAGTCCGAAAGCTTCAGCGCCACCAGCCCCCCGTCACGTTGATACGGCCGCAGGTTGGCATTGCAGGCAATGCCGATGGTGTCCGAATGCATCACCACATTCAGCAACGCATAGCCATGTTCGCATTCCACCGTGGGCAGAAAATCCTGCCGCCCGCTGAGGTCGCTAAGGACCTTGCGGATGTTCGGCGGGCGAAAGGTGGTGGCCAGTGGGTACTCGAACAGGTCCCGCGCCTGCACTGCCTGCCGCGTGGTCAGCGGGTGCCCAGCGCGGCAGCAGAAGTGCCAGCGCTGCGGGGCCAGCTTGTGCACGCGGTAATCCGGGTCTGACTCGAACTGGCGCGTGTCGGCGACGAAAAACTCGATCTCTTCGGCGATCAGCTTGCGGTTCAACGCCTGCCAGTTATCCACCTGAAAACACGTGCGCGCCGCTGGGTATTCGGCGACGAAGCGCGCCACTGCCCGCGGCACCAAGCCCCCCGCTGGCGCAGGGCCGGAGCCGAAGCGCACCACGCCGGTGGTGGCGCCGTTGAACTGGTGAATTTCATTGACCAGGTTGTGCGCCCCGTGCACCAGGCGCCGTGAATGCTCCAACACCAGCAAACCCTGGCGGGTGGGGGCCAGCTCTTTGCTGGCGCGGTCCACCAGGCGGCAGCCGATGTTGTGCTCGAGGGTCTGGATGCTGCGGCTGAAGGCCGATTGCGACAGGTTCACCGCAGCGGCCGCGGCCACGAAACTACGGTGCTCGACCAGGGCAATGTAATGGCGCAGCTGACGGAGATCGATATGCATTTTCTACATTAAAACCTTCGGTCAAATGCAATTGCTGATAAGGGTGAGTCCCCTTATAAAGGCTGTTACTTATTCCACTAAATATGAATTACAAATATTTATATCACTTAAAAGAATATAAGCCCGACTGACCGCGATTCGGTTCCGCCAACGGAAATGCTCGCTCAGGGCCCATGCCTCAAGGAGCATCAGCATGTCCCGAGTTTCCCGTTGGCCTGCGCGCGCATCGCGGTTCACCCTGCAACCCTTGGCCGCTGGCGTGTTGCTGGCGGCATCCACTGGCAGCTTTGCCGAAGCGCCTGTCAGCACCGCACCTGCCGTGGAGCAGGAGGCCAAGCTTGGCACCGTTACCGTCAACGCCCGCCGTCGCGAAGAAACCGCACAGAGCGTGCCCACGCCGATCAGCGTGCTGAACAGCGAAACCCTGGAAACCCAGCGCATCTACCGCGTGCAGGATTTGCAACAGTTGGTGCCCAGCACCAACGTCGCCTATGTGCATGCCCGTCAATCGAGCATCTCGATCCGTGGCCTGGGCAACAACCCGGCCAGCGATGGCCTGGAAGGCAGCGTCGGCATCTACCTGGACAACGTCTACCTCGGTCGCCCCGGCATGGCCGTGTTCGACCTGCTGGATGTCGAGCAACTGGAGGTGCTGCGCGGCCCGCAAGGCACGTTGTTCGGCAAGAACACCACCGCCGGTGTGCTCAACATCACCACGCGCAAGCCGACCTTCCACCGCGAGGGCAGCGTTCAGCAGTCGATTGGCGAAGATGGCTACCTGCAGACCCAGGGCAGCTTCTCCGGGCCGATCAGCGACACCCTGGCCGGGCGCATCAGTGCCTACCGCACCGAAGACGATGGCTACGTGAAGAACATCCACAACGGTGACGACCTCAACGGCGGCAAGCGCCAGGGTTTTCGCACCCAATTGCTGTTCAAGCCCAGCGAAACCTTCAACCTGCGCTGGATCGGCGAGTACAACGAAGAAGATTCCAACAACGGCATCCTCAGCCTGTATAGCACCGGCCCGACCATCAACGGCGTCAACCGCTACGAGAGCCTGGCTGCCCAGGCCGGCGCGACGCTGGTGTCGGGCAAGGACCGCAAGGTCAATTTCGATGCCGATCAGCAGGTGACGGTGTTCCAGGGTGGCACTTCGGTCGAGGCCAACTGGACCTTGCCCAACGACTTCACCCTCACCTCGATCACCGCCTACCGTTGGTGGGACTTTACCCCGCGCAACGACGATGGCCTCAACGTGCCGGTGTTCTACAGCGCTGGTGTGTCGGTGCGCGACAAGCAGTATTCGCAGGAGATTCGCCTGGCTTCGCCGACCGGTGGCGCCTTCGACTATGTGCTGGGCGCGTACTACTTCAAGCAGGACCTGGACAATAAGTCCTTCACCTATTACGGCCCTCAGGCAGACATCTGGAACATCACCCCGGCGGGCGCCCTGAACAACGTCAACACCCTCGGTGATGGCCACATCGACACCGACAGCTATGCGCTGTTCGCCCAGGGCACCTGGCACCTTACCGACCGCCTGGACTTCACCGCCGGTGTGCGCGGCACTTACGAGGAGAAAAGCGCCTGGGTGACCCGTGATGCGCCTACGGGTGGCGCGGCGGTCACCGGCGCCGCAGCGGCGGCGCGCCAGGGCCGGGTGGGGGCCTACGACTCGGGGGATCTCAACCAGTACAGCTTCAGCCCCTCTGGCCTGCTGGGCCTGAGTTACCGCTTCAACGACCAGGTACTGGGTTATGCCACCCTGACCCATGGCGAGAAATCCGGGGGTATCAACCTTACCGTGGGCGCCGCGCCGCGCTTGGGCACTGACTCGCTGCTGGTCGGCACCGAGCGGGTCAACAACGCCGAAATAGGGGTCAAGAGCACGCTGCTGGATGATCGCCTGCAGCTCAACGCCAACCTGTTCTGGGCCGAAGTGCATGGCTACCAGGCCAACGTGTATGACGAGGCCAACCGCGTGCAGTACCTGGCCAACGCGGGGCGTGTGCGTTCGCGTGGCCTGGAGTTCGAGGCCACAGCGCTGCCGGTGCGCGGCCTTACGGTCAACTTCAACGGCTCGTGGAACGACGTGCGCTACACCGAGTACGACGATGCGCCATGCCCGCCCGAAGTCAGCCTGGCCAATGCCACCGCCACCTGCGACCTGTCAGGCCATCAGGTGGTCGGCGCCTCCAAGTACATCGCCAACCTCAACGCCCAGTACAAGTGGCAGCTGGCCGAGCGCGTCGAGCCCTACGTCACCGCCAGCTACGCCTTCCGTTCCAAGGCGGTGGGCACCATCGACGACTCTGATTTCGGCCAGATCCCCAGCTATGCGCTGGTCAACCTCTCCACCGGCGTACGCCTGGACCAGGGCGACGGCGTGCTCGACCTGTCGCTGTGGGTGAAAAACGCCGGCGACAAGACCTACTTCACCAGCCTGTGGAACTCCGCCAACGGTGGCTATGCCGGGGTACTCGGCACCCCTCGCACCTTCGGCGCTACCGCCCGTTACGACTTCTGAGCACAAGGAGCTTTGCCATGAATGCTAAAACCGAAACCCCTGCATTGCCTGAAGGCGCCTGCCTCACAGCCAAGGTCCCCGGGCCTAATGAGGCGCTGTTGGGCGACGTGGTGGTCAACCCTTACCGCCTGGCACCGCTGACGGCCATCATCCGCGATGGCGGGCGTACGCTGAGTGCGGCCCATGTGCGCGTGCTGGGCCGCGGCGAGCGGGGCGTAGACATCGCCTACGAGGTGTCGGACCGCTCGCTGTGGACCTATGGCGGCATCCCGGTGTTCGGGTTGTACCCCGACTACGTCAACCAGGTTGAAGTGACCTACAAACTCGATGGCGAGCGCATCCGCGAGCGTTATCAGGTCTATGCGCCGGCAGTGCGCCTGCCTGTGGTGGCGAAGCAGACTGCGGCGTTGCCAGAGGTCGAACCCATCAAGGTAGCGCCCGGCTTTGAAAATCGCCTTTACCTGTTCAACCACCTGCAGGGGGATATCCCGGGCGGCCGCGCCTTCAAGTGGAATGCCCTGGGCGGTGCAGCCGAGTGGGACCAAGTGGGCAACAACTGGATCGCCGACAGTAATGGCGACGTGCGCTGGTACCTGGATATCGAGCAGATTCACGATTCCAACCGCCGGGACGGCCTGGGCGGCACCATGGGCTTCCAGCAGACCCGTGACGGCAAGCTGATCTGGGGCCAGGGCCAGACTTACTCCAAATACGACCTGCTTGGCCGGCGCATCTGGCAACGCAGCCTGCCGGACAAGTTTGCCGACTTCTCCCACGAAATCCGTGAGACCGCCAACGGCACTTACCTGTTGCGGGTCGGTACCAGCGACTATCGCCGGCCAGACGGCAAGCGCGTGCGCTCGATCCGTGACCACATCATCGAGGTGAGCGAAGCGGGTGATGTGTTGGACTTCTGGGACCTGAACCAGATCCTCGACCCGTACCGCGGCGACCTGCTGGAAACCCTTGGCAAGGCGGCGATCCAGTTGCCCGACGGCGTGCAAAAGCACGAAGACCGGCTGGCCAACGAACTGGCCGAAGGCGACCTGCCGTTCGGTGACACCCCAGGCGTTGGCACCGGGCGCAACTGGGCGCACGTCAATGCCATCGACTACGACGCAGATGACGACAGCATCATCGTTTCAGCACGCCATCAAGGCGTGGTGAAGATCGGCCGTGACAAAACCGTGAAGTGGATTCTCGCCTCGCCGCAGGGGTGGCCGCAGCGCTTGCAGGATAAGGTGCTGACGCCGGTGCAGAGCGAAGGCTTCGATTGGTCCTGGACCCAGCACACCGCCTGGCTCGCGGGCAAAGGCACGTTGACCGTGTTCGACAACGGCTGGGGGCGCGATTTTGCGCCAACCAAGCTGGCCGGTAACTACAGCCGCGCGGTGGAGTACAAGATCGACGAGGCCAAGGGCACGGTCGAGCAGGTGTGGGAGTACGGCAAAGCGCGCGGTGACGAATGGTACAGCCCGGTGACCTCGGTGGTGGCCTACCGGCCCGAGACCGATACCCAGTTCATCTATTCGGCCTCGGTGAATTTCCTCACCCCAGAGAAACTGACTACCACCGTGCTCAATGAGGTGCGCCGCGGGACGCAGGAGGTGCTGGTGGAGCTGAAGGTGCACAGCCGGCAGCCGGGCAGTGTCGGGTATCGGGCGTTGGTGATAGACCTGGGCAAGGCGTTCTGATCCATCCCGTCTGGGAGGGCCGTCGGTCCTCCCTTCACATTTCTTCCCGCTCGATCGTCTAACCTGTATCGGCCTCTTCGCGGGCAAGCCCGCTCCCACAGGATCTCCACAATCTCCTAGGGATGTGCACTCTGTGGGAGCGGGCTTGCCCGCGAAGAGGCCGGATGCGGTGTAAAAAATCATGAAATTTCCCCAGGCTGTTCAACCATTCGTTCTTTTTTTCGAACAGCCTATTGTCCTACACCCCAGCAGCCGCTTAGCATTCGTTTGAGATTTCAAACGCTCGATGCCCTGCTTTGGGCGCTTTTCAACAATCAACAATTCGGGAAGCCGACATGCAGCTCAAAGACGCTCAGTTGTTCCGCCAGCAAGCCTATATCAATGGTGAGTGGCTGGATGCGGACAATGGCCAGACCATCAAGGTGACCAACCCGGCCACCGGCGAAGTCATCGGTACCGTGCCTAAGATGGGCACCGCGGAAACCCGCCGCGCCATCGAAGCCGCCGACAAGGCCCTACCGGCCTGGCGCGCCCTGACCGCCAAAGAGCGTTCGGCCAAGCTGCGTCGCTGGTTCGAACTGATGATCGAGAACCAGGACGACCTGGCTCGCCTGATGACCACCGAGCAAGGCAAGCCACTGGCCGAAGCCAAAGGCGAAATCGCTTACGCCGCCTCGTTCATCGAGTGGTTCGCCGAAGAAGCCAAGCGCGTCTACGGTGACACCATCCCAGGCCACCAGCCTGACAAGCGCCTGATCGTCATCAAGCAGCCAATCGGCGTTACCGCGGCCATCACCCCGTGGAACTTCCCGGCGGCCATGATCACCCGTAAAGCCGGCCCGGCCCTGGCCGCTGGCTGCACCATGGTGCTCAAGCCTGCTTCGCAGACCCCGTACTCCGCTCTGGCCCTGGTCGAGTTGGCTCACCGTGCCGGCATCCCGGCTGGTGTGCTGAGCGTCGTCACCGGCAGCGCTGGCGAAGTCGGCGGCGAGCTGACTGGCAACTCCCTGGTTCGCAAACTGTCCTTCACCGGCTCGACCGAAATCGGTCGCCAGCTGATGCAAGAATGCGCCAAGGACATCAAGAAGGTTTCCCTGGAGCTGGGCGGCAACGCGCCGTTCATCGTGTTCGACGACGCTGACCTGGACAAGGCAGTCGAAGGCGCGATCATCTCCAAGTACCGCAACAACGGCCAGACCTGCGTCTGCGCCAACCGTATCTACGTGCAGGACGGCGTCTACGACGCGTTCGCCGAGAAGCTGGCTGCTGCAGTGGCCAAGCTGAAGATCGGTAACGGTCTGGAAGACGGCACCACCACTGGCCCGCTGATCGACGGCAAAGCTGTCGCCAAGGTTCAGGAACACATCGAAGACGCGGTCGCCAAAGGCGCTAAGGTGCTGGCCGGTGGCAAGCTGATCGAAGGCAACTTCTTCGAGCCGACCATTCTGGTCAACGTGCCGAAGACCGCTGCTGTCGCCAAGGAAGAGACCTTCGGCCCACTGGCGCCGCTGTTCCGCTTCCAGGACGAAGCCGAAGTCATCGCCATGTCCAACGACACCGAGTTCGGCCTGGCTTCGTACTTCTATGCCCGTGACATGAGCCGTGTGTTCCGTGTTGCCGAAGCGCTGGAATACGGCATGGTTGGCATCAACACCGGCCTGATTTCCAACGAAGTCGCACCGTTTGGCGGTATCAAGGCTTCGGGCCTGGGCCGCGAAGGTTCCAAATACGGTATCGAGGACTACCTCGAAATCAAATACCTGTGCATCAGCGTCTGATCACCGGTTAAAAGGCTTTACCTCTGCCAGCGGGGCGCGAGAGCGACGTCTCGCTGGCCTTTTTTACATGCAGTACCTGGTGGCCAGGGCGTTCACGGCAGTCGATCAACGAATACTGTGCGCGAGCACTCCCAGCCACCCCCGAATAAAAGCGCCATTCTGATCGGCGCAATGAGGGCATTATGAGCAAGACCAACGAATCCTTGATGCAACGCCGTGTAGCCGCCGTCCCACGTGGCGTCGGCCAAATCCACCCGATCTTCGTAGACACCGCGAAGAACTCGACGGTGATCGACGTTGAAGGCCGCGAACTGATCGACTTCGCGGGCGGCATCGCAGTACTGAACACCGGCCACCTGCACCCGAAAGTGGTCGCAGCCGTGCAAGAGCAGCTGACCAAAGTCAGCCACACCTGCTTCCAGGTGCTGGCCTACGAACCCTACGTAGAGCTGTGCGAAAAGATCAACAAGCTGGTCCCAGGCGACTTCGACAAGAAGACCCTGCTGGTCACCACCGGCTCCGAAGCCGTTGAAAACGCCGTCAAGATCGCCCGTGCCGCCACTGGCCGCGCTGGCGTGATCGCCTTCACCGGCGCCTACCACGGCCGTACCATGATGACCCTGGGCCTGACCGGCAAGGTCGTGCCGTACTCCGCTGGCATGGGCCTGATGCCAGGCGGCATCTTCCGCGCACTGTTCCCGAACGAACTGCACGGTGTGAGCGTCGACGACGCCATCGCGTCGGTTGAGCGCATCTTCAAGAACGATGCCGAGCCTAAGGACATCGCCGCGATCATCCTCGAGCCCGTACAAGGCGAAGGCGGCTTCCTGCCAGCGCCGAAAGAGCTGATGCAGCGCCTGCGCGCCCTGTGCGACCAGCACGGCATCCTGCTGATCGCCGACGAAGTACAGACTGGCGCTGGCCGTACTGGCACCTTCTTCGCCATGGAACAGATGGGCGTTGCGCCTGACCTGACCACCTTCGCCAAATCCATCGCTGGCGGCTTCCCGCTGGCCGGTGTGTGCGGCAAGGCCGAGTACATGGACGCCATCGCACCAGGCGGCCTGGGCGGCACCTACGCCGGTTCGCCGATCGCTTGCGCCGCGGCCCTGGCCGTGATCGAAGTGTTCGAAGAAGAAAAACTGCTGGACCGCAGCAAGGCTGTTGGTGAGCACCTGGTGACGGGCCTGCGCAAGATCCAGGAAAAGAACCCAATCATCGGTGACATCCGTGGTCTGGGCTCGATGATTGCCGTCGAAGTCTTCGAGAAAGGCACTCACACCCCGAATGCTGCTGCCGTTGGCCAAGTGGTTGCCAAGGCACGTGACAAGGGTCTGATCCTGCTGTCCTGCGGCACCTACGGCAACGTCCTGCGTATTCTGGTCCCGCTGACCGCCGAAGACGCACTGCTGGACAAAGGCCTGGCGATCATCGAAGAGTGCTTCGCCGAACTCGCCTAATGTGACACGCTTCAGAAAAAACCCGCCTCGGCGGGTTTTTTTTGTGCCCAGAAAACGTGATGGACGCTATCGTTGACGCAGGACTTGCCTTGGAAGCTGCGACGGATTGCGTGTCAGGGATATTCAGGAGTTGGCCATGAGCGCTGTAGACCCCACCCCACCTTGCGTACTGATTGTCGAGGGCGACCCGTGGGTGCGTGACATGCTCAAGGAGATGCTGCTCAGCGTGCGTTGCGACGCCCGTCTGCAGGTCTGCGCCGACGGCTCGCAGGCGCTGAGCGCGCTGTCGAGCAAGCCCGACCTGATCATCGCTGCGCGTGAGCTGGCCGGCGTCGATGGCCTCGACCTGCTGCGCAAGGTTCGCGCTAAGGGCCCGGGGTTGCCGTTCATTCTCATGAGCAACCGCAGCGACAGTGCCAGCGTGCGCGAAGCGTTGCCCCTGCACCCCACCGCTTACCTGAGCAAGCCACTGAACCTGGACAACCTGCGCAAGCGCCTGGAAGAACTCCTGCTGGCCGTTGGCGAAGAAATCGCCTGCCCAGTGCCGCCTTTGCAGCCGGGGGCCAGCCTGGCCGGTTACCTCGAGCAGCGCCGCGCAACGGCCGATGGCGGGCCGCTGCTGGCCGATGTGCAGGTGGCGATCAAGCGCGCGCTGAACCCTCAGGGCCTGAACCTCAAGGTGCTTGAAGAGGAAGTGCGCAACGACCCGCAGGTTACCGCAGTGCTCATCGCCGCCGCCAACAGCGCCGCCCTGCACCGCGACGCGCCCGTGCAAACGTTGCTGCAGGCGTTGAACAAGCTTGGCAGCACCCAGAGCATGAACCTCATCCTGGGCATGACCCTCAAGCGCAGCGCACGGCTGAGCGACCCCTTGCTGGCGCAGCACGCGGCGCACTTCTGGAACCTCTCGCTGCACTGCGCTGAATACGGCCGCAGCCTCGCGCGTATGTTGGAGCTGGATGAAGGGCGTTGTTACTGCGCCGGGCTGTTGCATTGCCTGGGCGACCTGGCGGTGCTGCGCTGCCTGCAAGAGTGGCGCCTGGCCGGCGGTGAGTTGGACGAGGGCACGGTCCGCAAGTCGCTCGATGAATACGGCGCGGCATTCGGTTCGGCACTGCGCACGCGCTGGCGCTTGCCACTGGCACTGCGTGAACTGATCGCGGCCATCTACCAACTGGGCGGTGGCGTGTATTCGCGGGAGATCCTCGCGATGAACCTGGCCGGGCAATTGTCACGGCTGCCGGCTGAGCATGGGTTGGAGCAGGTTGCCAGTAACAAGACTGCGCGGCTGCTCAAGCTCGGCTTGGCGGAGCTGGGCCGGTTGCGCAAAGTGGAGAAGCCGCAGGACGAAGCCTCCATCTGACATCACGTGCGATTCTTGTAGGAGCGGCCTTGCGTCGCGAAAGGGCTGCGAAGCAGCCCCGGCAATATCGGCGGCGAAGCTGAAAGCCTGGGGCCGCTACGCGCCCCTTTCGCGACGCAAGGCCGCTCCTACAAATCGTGCATGGCCTGTGCTGAGTTCAGCCCCGCACAATCTGATTCTTCCCCTGCCGCTTGGCCCGATACATCGCCGCATCGGCGCGGGCGAACAGGCTGTCCAGCGACTCATCCTCATCCGTCAACGCCGTCAGCCCCTGGCTCACGGTCACCCCGTAGATGTGCTCGTCGTGGCTGAAGCTCAGCCGTTGGATCTCTCGCTGCAAACGCTCGGCGATCTGCTCGGCCACTTGTGCATTACAGCCTGGGAACACGGCCGCAAACTCCTCGCCACCAATACGTCCAAACTGGTCACCTCGGCGTAGCACGGCTTTGCCGCTGTCGGCGATGCGCTGCAGCACCTGGTCGCCTTCCTGGTGCCCGTAGCTGTCATTGATCTGTTTGAAATCGTCGATGTCCAGCAGCAGGAAGGCCAGTGGCGTGCCGTCCTCGCGGGCGCTGTCGAAGGCCTGCTGGGCACATTCGAAGAAGTGCCGGCGGTTGCTGCTCTGGGTCAGCACGTCGGTGGTGGCCAGGCGATGCAGTTCGCCTTCGAGTTGCTTCTTTTCGGTGATGTCTTCGGCGATACCGACAACGATGACCCGCTGTTCGCCCTCGCGGTGCTGGTTGATGTAGCACTTGTCACTCAGCCAGCGTACCTGGCCTTCGGCATTGAGGATGCGGTATTCGCGGTCCTCCACCGAGCCTTTGAGCAGCACTTGGGCCAGGCTGCGCTCGGCGTACTCCAGGTCGTCGGGGTAGATGCTGTCGCGCCACTCGTTGTAGTCGGCCAGCACCAGGCTGATCGGGCGGCCAAAGATACGTTCGTACGCCGGGCTGACGTAGAGCACCTGGCGGGCTTCCCAGTCAAAGGCCCAGAGCACGGCATTGACGCTGTCCAGCAACGAACTGAAGAGTTGTTCGCGTTCACTCAGGCGGGCGACTTCGCCTTGGGCGTGCAGCAGGGCCAGCAAGGTCTTGGCGGCTTCTGGAGGTGGGGGGCCGGGCAGGGAAGTAGGAATGTTCTTGGCCATGTGCACGAGCGAGTCTCGACAAGTGAGCGTGCGGGCAGCATCAGGCCCGCCACGCGGGCGATGTGCCGAGTTGGAGTGGTGGGCAGGAGGGGAAGTTCCAGGCGGCACGCCCTGCCAGCAGGGCGTGCCGATCAACGGCGGTCAGGCGCCGGTTGGGCGCAGGGAGTAGGTTTTCAGTTGTGCGGCGAAGTCGTGCAGGGCATGGATGCCGCTGGCTTCGGCCTCGTGCACCCAGTCCTTCATGGCCGCGAGCATGTCGTGGCCATTGGCGCTGGTGCGTGCCCAGATTTGCTGCAGGGCCAGGCGTTTTTCGTAAATGACCTTGAGGGCCTGGCTATGCGCGAGCAGCGTCTCGATGCGCACGTGGTGGCGGTCTTCCAACAGGCTGGTCTCCCGCGACAGCAGGCGCTTGGCGCGGCGGAAACGGTGGCGCATCGACGCGTCGACCTTGGCCAGCTCTTGCTGCACCAGCGGGCCGATCACCAGCTTGCGGTACTGGGCCATGATCTGGAAGCGGTTGTTAAGGATCGCCATGGCAGTGTCCATGTCCAGGTTGGCCTTGCCTTCGACCCTGTGGGCGATCGGCGCCACACGCTGCACCTTGGCCAGGCGCAGGAAGCAGAACAGGCGTATCCAGGCCCAGCCCATGTCGAATTCCCAGCGTTTTACCGACAGCTTGGCCGAGTTGGGGTAGGTGTGGTGGTTGTTGTGCAGCTCTTCGCCACCGATGACGATGCCCCACGGCACCAGGTTGGTGGCGGCGTCCCGGCATTCGAAATTGCGGTAGCCGACGGCATGGCCCAGGCCATTGACCACGCCAGCGGCCCAGAACGGAATCCACATCATCTGCACCGCCCAGATGGTGATGCCAATAGTGCCGAACAGCAGCAAGTCGATCACCGCCAGCAGGGCAATGCCGCCCAGCTTGTACCGCGAGTAGAGGTTGCGCTCGATCCAGTCGTCCGGGCAGTTCTTGCCATAGATGCGCAGGGTTTCGGGGTTGCGTGCCTCTTCGCGGTAGAGCTCGGCGCCTTTGCGCAGGACCGTGCTCAAACCCTTGTGCACCGGGCTGTGCGGGTCGTCCGGGGTTTCGCACTTGGCGTGGTGCTTGCGGTGGACGGCGGTCCACTCGCGGGTGTTCTGCGCCGTGGTCAGCCACAGCCAGAAACGGAAGAAGTGCTTGAGCGCGCCGTTGAGCTCCAAGGCCCGGTGCGCGGAGTAGCGATGCAGGTAAACCGTGACGCTGACGATGGTCACATGGGTCATCAACAAAGTGATGCCGACCAGTTGCCAGGCCGACAAGTCGAGCAGGCCGTTGTACCACATAGGTGTTAAAACCCTCGAGAACACAGGGGAAGGGTCTGATTATCCCTTGGCAGGGAAATAAAACCAGTCACCCTTTCAGATAGGACGTCACGACATGTTTCACCCTTTATAATGCGCGCTCTTCGTTCATGGGCTATTCCACCCGACATGTCTGTTTCCGTTCGCGACGCCTTGCGCATGGCTGCGCTCTATGTGGTGCTGTCGATCCTCTGGCTGGTGCTGGCGGAGATGCTCCTGCATGGTATGACTGACGACCCGCTGGCACTGACGGTGGGGCGGCAGATCAATGTGGTGATTTGGGTCTTGTTCAGCGCGGTGCTGATTTTCGTGTCGCGGGCACGGCTGCTCAATTTCATCGGCATTGGCGCGCGCCTGCGCTGCGAAGACCGCGAGCGGCTGCGCATGGCGGCGGCGGTGTTCGACAGTACCCTCGAAGGGGTGCTGGTGACTGACCGCCAAGGCCTGATCGTGCACGTCAACCGCGCCTTCATGCGTATCACCGGCTACCAGCAGGACGAGGTCATTGGCCAGCGCCCGAACAAATTCAAGTCGGGCCGCCATGGCGCGTCGTTCTATCAGCAGATCTTTGCCACCCTGGCCAAAAAGGGCGAATGGAGCGGCGAGATCTGGAACCGCCGAAAAAGCGGCGAGATCTACCCGCAATGGCAGACGATCTGCGCCATACGCGATGACGCTGGCGAGCTGAGCCATTACGTGGCGGTTTTCAGCGACATCAGTGCGATCAAGCATACCGAGCAGGAATTGGCCTACCTGGCCCATCACGACCCGCTGACCGGCCTGCCCAACCGCCTGCTGTTCACCGACCGCGTCGAGCAGGCGCTGGTGACGGCGCAAGCCAACAAACGCGGTTGCGGTTTGCTGCTGCTCGACCTGGATCATTTCCAGAGCATCAACGACGGCCTTGGCCACACCATCGGCGATCAGTTGCTCAAGCTGGTGGGCGAGCGCCTGGGCGAGGTGGTGGGCAATGGGGTGACCCTGGCGCGGCTGGGGGGGGACGAGTTCGGTGTACTGGCCGAGAACTGCCAGCAAGTCGGCCAGGCGGGCAAGCTGGCGCAACGCATCATCGAGCGTATGCGCGAGCCGTTCGTGTTTGATGGCCATCGCCTGTTCATCAGTGTCAGCGTCGGCATCAGCCTGTTCCCCAGCGATGCGCTGGGCACCGAGCAGCTGCTGCGCAATGCCGACGCGGCACTGTTCAAGGCCAAGAGCAGCGGGCGCGCCTGCTATGCGCTGTACACCGAAGAGCTGACCGCGCACGCCCAGCACCGGGTGGAAACCGCCGGCGAGCTGCGCCGTGCCTTGGAGCAGGATGAACTGCGGGTGTACTTCCAGCCGGTGCATGACCTGGCCACGGCCGAGCGGGTAGGGGTCGAGACCCTGGTGCGCTGGGCGCATCCCCAGCGCGGCCTGGTGCCGCCGAGCGAGTTCATACCGATCGCCGAGCGCACCGGGTTGATTGCCGAAATCGACACTTGGGTGCTGCGTCAGGCTTGCCTGCAGATGGTGCAGTGGCAGCGCGAAGGCCGGCAGCTGGCGTTCGTCGCGGTGAATATCTCAAGCCGACTGTTTGGCCAGCACGCGTTGTATCGGCAGGTGGCCGAAGTGCTGCACGAAACCGGCCTGGCCCCGGCGATGTTGGAGCTGGAAGTCACCGAGAGTGCGGTGATGGAAGACCCGGAAGTGGCGCTGGAGCAGCTGCATCGCCTGCGTGAACTGGGCGTGACCTTGGCGATCGACGACTTTGGCACGGGGTATTCGTCGTTGCTGCGGCTCAAGCGTTTGCCGGTGCAGAAGCTGAAGATCGATCAGGGCTTTGTCGCGGGCCTGCCTCATGACGATGACGACATCGCGATCGTGCGGGTGATCATTGCCCTGGCCCGCAGCATGGGCATGCAAGTGCATGCCGAGGGCATCGAGCAGCAAGAGCAGGCCAGCTTCCTGCTGCAGGAGCAGTGCCAGCTGGGCCAGGGTTACTGGTTCGGCCGGCCGGTGCCGGCGCAAGACCTAGATTGGGCGTGATGGGGGCGCCTGTGAGATCCTGGGGCTGCTTCGCATCCCATTCGCGACGCTAGGCCGCTCCTACAAGACCCGCGCCGCCTATTGAAGCAGCCTTGCCGGGGCGCCGCACCGGCAGGAAAAGGGCCCCTAACAACTCACCGCTTGTTCAACCCCTTCGCCAGCCGATCCCCACCCAGTTGAATCAACGCCACCAACGCCACCAGCATGGCGATTACGGTCAGCATGATCTGGCTGTCGAAGCGCTGGTACCCATACCGGTAGGCAATGTCGCCCAGCCCACCGGCGCCAATCGCCCCGGCCATGGCTGACGAGTTGATCAAGGTCACCAGGGTAATGGTGAACCCCCCGACGATGCCGGGGAGCGCCTCGGGCAGCAGCACATGCCAGACGATGTGCCAGCGACGGCAGCCCATGGCTTGCGCTGCTTCCACCAGGCCGTGGTCCACTTCGCGCAAGCTCACCTCGGCAATCCGGGCAAAGAAGGGGGTGGCGGCGATGGTCAGCGGCACCACGGCCGCCCACACACCATAGGTGGTGCCTACCACCAGGCGGGTGAAGGGGATCAGCGCGACCATCAGGATCAGAAACGGGATCGAGCGGAACAGGTTGACGAACGCGCCCAGCACCCGGTTCAGCAGCGGTGCCTCGAAGATGCCGCCCTTGTCGCTGGTGACCAGCAGCACCGCCATCGGTACACCGACCAACAGCGCGATCAGCGACGACACGCCGACCATCAGCAGGGTGTCGAGCAAGCCTTCAAGCAGGCGATCAAACCACATGGCCCAGTACCTCCACGTCTTCGGCCCAACGGCGGGCACGCTCCAGCAATTGGTGGGTGTCGTGTGGCGAATGCTGCACCGACAGGATCAACTGCCCAAGGGCATGCTCACCGATGGTTTCAACGCCACCTTGCAGCAGGCGCACGCGGCCGCCGAGGTCGGTGAACAGGGCAGAAAGCTCCGGCTCGCCGAGCAAGGTCAGCTTGAGCACCACGGCGCTGTCGCGGCTTTGCGGGCTGGCCTTGAGGCTGGCCTGCAAAGTCGCGGGCAGCTTGGCCTGCAAGGGCGCGAGCAAGGTCCGCGTCACTTCATGGCGCGGTGTGCCGAATACCCGCCAGACTTCCCCTTGCTCGACCACTTCGCCGCGCTCCAGCACCACCACGCGGTGGCAGATATCGCGGATTACCGCCATTTCATGGGTGATCAGCACGATGGTCAGGCCCAGGCGCTGGTTGATGTCACGTAGCAGTTCAAGGATCGAGGCCGTGGTTTCAGGGTCGAGTGCCGAGGTGGCCTCGTCGCACAAAAGGATCTCGGGGTCGTGCACCAGCGCCCGGGCGATGCCGACGCGTTGCTTTTGCCCGCCCGACAACTGCGCGGGGTAGACGTGGTGCTTTTCCTGCAGGCCGACCAGCTCCAGCAGTGCGCGCACCTTGCGCTGGCGCTCGGCCTTGGGCACGCCGGCCACTTTCAGCGGCAGTTCGACGTTTTGCCACACGGTCTTGGCCGACATCAGGTTGAAGTGCTGGAAGATCATGCCGATGCGCCGGCGCAGCGCAACCAAGCGGTCCTCGTCGAAGGACGCGATGTCCACCTGGTCGATCAGCACGCGGCCCTGGCTGGGTTGTTCCAGGCGGTTGATGGTACGCAGCAGCGACGACTTGCCGGCGCCGCTGCGGCCGATGATGCCGAAGATCTCGCCATGGCGGATGTTCAGGTCGATGCCTTGCAAGGCAGGCTGAGCCTGGCCAGGGTAGGTCTTGCCGAGGCCGATGAAGCGCACGTGGGCTTCGTTGACCTCTGGGCGCAGGGCCTGTTCCTTGGCCGTTGGCGGCAATGGTTGCGGTGTCGGCGCCCTGAGCGCGCTGGCCTGGCTCATGTCAGCCCTCCCAACCGGCCTGGTAGAGGTTGCCGTGGGCTTTGTTCAAGGCCGCGCGCACCGCGGGCGAGTGTTGGTAGATATCGACGAACTTAGCCAGGCGCGGGTCGTCCTTGCTTTGCGGGCGAATGACGAACTGGATCACGTACTCTTTGTTTTCCAGGCCATCGAACAGCAGCGCGGAGGTGGCGTCGAAGCTGTTGGCCAAGCGGATGTAGGCCGGGTAGCCCTGGACCAGGTCAGCGTCATCATAGGCGCGCACCAGTTGCACCGCCTCGACCTGAAGGATTTTAAGGTGCTTGGGGTTGGCGATGATGTCGTCTTCCGTGGCCTTGTAGCCGACCCCAGGTTTAAGCGTGATCAGCCCCGCCTTGGCCAGTAGCTGCAGGCCACGGCCGCTGTTGATCGGGTCGTTGGCGATGGCCACGCTGGCGCCTTCGGGCAGCTCGGCGAAGCTTTTGTACTTTTTCGAGTACAGGCCGACGTTGTTGATGATGCCTGGCGCGTAGGGCACCAGGTTGAAGCCCGCAGCAGCCTTGGCGTTTTCCAGGAACGGGATGTGCTGGAAGTAGTTCACGTCGATGTCGCCGCTGTTGAGGCTGACATTGGGGGCTATCCAGTCGCTGAACTCAATCAGCTTCACGTCCAGGCCTTGCTTGTGGGCTTCTTCCACGGCGGTTTCCAGGGGAATCGCAAAGGCGGAGGTGGTACCGATTTTCAACGGCTCGGCGGCGAAGGCGCTGGCGGACAGGCCAAGGGTGAGCGCAATGGCCGCGACGGGCCGGAACAGTTTCTCAAGCATGGTGCAGGGCTCCAGTCGGGGCAGGGGTTGGGGTAAAGCGGTAGCGCGAGCCGGGATGGCTGGCGGGCAGGTGCGGGTGGTCGGTATCGAACAACTTCTCGCGCAGGGTGCCCTCGGCGTAGGCGGTCTTGTAGCGGCCACGCTGTTGTAGCTGCGGGATGACCAGGTCGATGAAGTCCTCAAAGCTTTCTGGGGTGACGGTACGAGTTAGGTTGAAGCCGTCCAGCCCGGTTTCGTCGAGCCAGGCGATCAGGGCATCGGCGACCTGTTCAGGGCTGCCGACCAGGGTCACGTAGCGCCCGCCCAGGGCGTGCTGATCAAGCAGGCGGCGGCGGGTCCAGGCGTTTTCCTGCAGCTGGCGCGTGGCCGACTGGATGGCGTTGCCCTTGCTGAAGCCGATCGGCTCGTCCAGCCCATAGGCCGCAAAGTCGATGCCGGTGGAGGCGGCAAAGTGCGCCACGCCGGCCTCGGGGCTGGCATGGCGAAGGTACTCGGCATGCTTGGCTTGGGCCTGTTGCTCAGTGGGGGCGACGATCACCGTGATGCCCATGAACACCTTGACCGACTGCGGATCGCGGCCCGCTGCCTTGGCGGCCGCGCGCACCTTGTCGACCTGGGCGCGGGTGGCGGTTTTGTCCTGGCCGCTGATGAACACGCACTCGGCATGGTTGCCGGCAAAGGCGAGGCCGCGCGGGGAACTGCCCGCCTGGAACAACACCGGTGTGCGTTGCGCTGAGGGCTCGCACAGGTGGTAGCCCTCGACGTTGTAGAACTCGCCGTGGTGGCTGACCTTGCGCACCTTGTCGGGCTGGGCGTAGACGCGCTGCTCGCGGTCGGCGACCACGGCATCGTCAGCCCAGCTGCCTTCGAGCAGCTTGTATAGCACCTGCAGGTACTCCTCGGCCTGGTCGTAGCGCCGATCATGCTCGGGTTGCTGCGCCAGGCCCATGGCGCGGGCCGCGCTGTCGAGGTAGCCGGTGACGATGTTCCAGCCGACCCGGCCATTGGTGAGGTGGTCGAGCGTGGAGAGGCGCCGGGCGAACAGGTAAGGCGCCTCGTAGGTGAGGTTGGCGGTAAGGCCGAAGCCCAGGTTGCGGGTGACGGCAGCCATGGCCGAGACCAACAGCAGGGGGTCGTTGACGGGTAGCTGGATCGACTCCTTGAGCGTTACCTCCAGCGACTGGCCATAGATGTCGTAGGTGCCGACGATGTCGGCGATGAACAGGCCGTCGAACAAGCCCCGTTCCAGCAGGCGTGCCAGGTCGGTCCAGTATTCAAGCGTTTTGTACTGGGTCGAGGTGTCCCGCGGGTGGGTCCACAGGCCATGGTTGATGTGCCCGATGCAGTTCATGTTGAAGGCATTGAGCAGAATCTGCTTGGCCATCAGATCGTCCCCCGGCGCGGCGGGTTTTCGTTGTTTAGGTAGTAGTTGCCGATGGCGTGGTACTTCCAGCGCACTGGGTCGTGCAGGGTGTGCACGCGGGCGTTGCGCCAGTGGCGGTCGAGATTGTGCTCGGCGAGGGTGGCCTGGCTGCCGGCCAGTTCGAACAGCGTGGTGCTGGCGGCGAGGGAAATCTCGGTGCTGATGGCGCGTGCTTCGGCCACGGCAATGGAGGCGGCGGCGACGTTGTCGACGCTGCTGTCTTGCTGGGCGCGGTCGAGGTATTCACCGGCGCGTTCGAGCAGGGCTTCGGTGGCGTGCAGGCGGATCGCCAGTTGGCCGAAGCTTTTCAGGGTCAAGGGGTCTTCGCTGGCCTTGTCCAGGCCCGAGTCGACCCAGGGGCGGCTGCGGGTGCGCACGAAGTGCAGGGCATCTTCGTAGGCGGCGCGAGCGATGCCAGTGTCGATGGCAGCGTGGAGAATCTGTGCCAGTGGGCCGACCGGGGTCGGGCGTTCGAAGGCGCTCTGGAAGGGGACTACGTCTTTGGCGCTGACCCACACGTTGTCGAATACCACCGAACCACTGCCGGTGGTGCGCTGGCCGAAGCCGCTCCAGTCGTCGATCACCTGCAGGCCTTGGCTGTCGGCAGGGACGAAGGCCAATTGTTGCACGCCATCGTCATCGATCACCGAGGTCGGGATGCGCTGGGCGTAAAGGGCACCGGTGGAATAGAACTTGCGGCCATTGATACGGAACCCATCACCGTCGCGGCTCAGGCGGGTGGTGCGGTCGTTGGCGGTCTTGGTACCCAGTTCGGCCAAGGCATTGCCAAAGCGCCGGCCGGCCAGCACTTCGGCGTACAGGCGTTGCTGTTGTTCAGGGCTGCCGTTTACCCGCAGCACTTCCAGGGCATAGAAGTGGTTTTGCGGGATCTGCCCCAAGGAGCCATCGGCCTGGGCGATGCGGGCGATGACTTTGGCCAGGGTGACGTTGGACACACCGGCGCCGCCGAAGGCCTTGGGCACGCTGATGGCCCACAGGCCGGAGCGGGTGAACAGGTCCAGTTCGGCGTGGGGCAGGCGACGCTCGCGGTCGCGCAGGGCGCTGTCGCGGCGCAGTTGCTGGGCGATATCTTCGGCGATGGCCAGGGCTTGGGTGTCGCTGGTGATGATGTTTGTGGTCATGGTGTTTCTCCGGGGGCCGCTGTGCGGCCCATTCGCGGGGCAAGCCCGCTCCCACAGACACACTGCACTGATCTCAGGTGTGGGAGCGGGCTTGCCCCGCGAATGGGCTGCGCAGCAGCCCCAAAGGCTGCAAATCAGATCCAGGAATGCCGCGCAGGCAGGCTGCCGTTCAGGTGGTAAGCGCCCACCGCGTGGTACTTCCAGCGCACCGGGTCATGCAGGGTATGCACGCGGGCGTTGCGCCAGTGGCGGTCGAGGTTGAACTCGGCCAGGGTGGCGCGGCTGCCGGCCAGCTCAAACAGCTTTTCGCTGGCCTGCAACGAGACCTCGGTGGTCAGCACCTTGGCTTCGGCCACGGCGATCGAAGCGCGGGCCGCAGAGGCAGCGTCGATGGGGGCGGCATTGACCTCATCGAGCACCCGCGCCGCCTTGCGTAGCAGCGCCTCGGCAGCGTGCAGCTCGAGCTTGAGGCGGCCGATGTCGGCGATCACGTACGGGTCGTCGCTGGCGCGCTCGACCTTGGCGTCGATCCAGGGCCGCGATTTGTCGCGCACAAAGCTGATGGCATCATCGATGGCCGCTTCGGCGATACCGGCGTCGATGGCTGCCTGGATCAACTGCGAAGCCGCGCCCTGGATATTCGGCGTGTCACGCTGGCGCCAGTTGTCGATCACCAGTTCCGCATCGACCGGCACCTGGTCGAGCAGCACGGTGCCGCTGGCGGTGGTGCGTTGGCCGAACCCAGACCAGTCATCGACGATGCGCAGCCCAGGGCTGCCGCGGCGGACGAAGGCCAGGCGCTGGCGGCCTTCGTCGTCCAGCGCCTTGACCGCCACCCAGTGGGCGTACAGGGCGCCCGTGGAGTAGAACTTTTCACCACTGATGCGATAACCGTCGCCTGCGCGGGTGATCTTCGCCTTCAGAGTCAGGGTGTCTTTGGTGCCGCGCTCGGGGCCGGCATTGCCGATGCGCCAGCCGTCCAGCACGCTGCGGAAGATCACCGCCTGCTGTGCCTCGGTGGCGGTCAGGCGCAGCAACTGCAGCATGCCGAACTGGTTCTGCGGGATCTGCCCCAGGGCCGGGTCGGCGGCACTGATCAGGCGGAAGACTTCCGCCACAGTTTCGAACGAGACATCGGGGCCGCCATAGGCCTTGGGTACGCTGATGCTGCCCAGGCCGCTGCGGGTGAACTGCTCGATCTCTGCCCACGGCAGTTTGCGTTGCTGGTCGCGGCGTGCGGCCTGCTCACGGGCCACGTCGGCCAGTTCGCGTGCGGCTTGCAGGGCCTCGGCGTCGTTGCGCAGCACCTTGGCTGGCAGCAGCAGGGGCGAGCTGTCGACGTCGCTGTGGAAAAGGGTATTTGGCTGGCTGGACATCAGTACCGCTCCTTGGCTGCACTCAATGCCCTGGCGATACGCACTGGGGTGATTGTGATCCTGACCATTCCTAACCTCACAAAAGTAGATGCGTCGCTTCAGCTGATGGCGACAGACGTTTGCTGGTCCGGTGGTCCGGTGTATATACCCTAATGGCTTATCAAAAGATTATGAACTAACCTTTTGGAATATATATAGAAGTTGAGATTTGCGCAGGAGGTGCCGGCTTCTTCGCGGGCTTGCCCGCGAAGAGGCCAGTACAGGTTTATTCCGAAGCTGCGGTGCCGAGGAACTTGCGCAAGAACTGCCGGGTACGCTCTTCCTTGGGCGCCGCAAACAGCGCCTTGGCTTCACCCTGTTCGACGATCACCCCCTTGTCGAAGAAGATCACCCGGTTCGCCACATCACGGGCAAAACTCATCTCGTGGGTAACGATGATCATGGTGCGCTTCTCTTCGGCCAGGCCGCGGATGGTGGCGAGCACTTCGCCAACCAGCTCCGGGTCGAGCGCCGAGGTCGGTTCGTCAAACAGAATCACCTCAGGCTCCATCGCCAGGGCACGGGCAATCGCTACCCGCTGCTGCTGGCCACCGGAAAGGCGCCGCGGGTAGGCGTCTTCCTTGCCCGCCAGGCCTACCTTGGCCATCAGCTTGCGGCCCAGGGCAATGGCCTGGTCGCGGGGCGTCTTCTTGACGATCACCGGGCCCTCGATGACGTTTTCCAGGGCGGTGCGGTGGGGGAACAGGTTGAAGTTCTGGAACACGAAACCGGCCTGCTGACGCAACCGGCGAATCGCGCTCTGCTGCCCACCCAGCGGGCGATTGGCATCGATGCTGATGGCGCCGATCTGGATCTGCCCGGCGTCGGGGGTTTCCAGCAGGTTGAGGCAGCGCAGGAAGGTGGTCTTGCCCGAGCCGCTGGGGCCGATGATGGCGACCACTTCGCCTGGCTGCACGGTCAGGTCGATGCCATTGAGCACGGTCTGGCCCTTGAATTGCTTGGACAGGCCTTTAACTACGATCATGCTCAATGCTCCTGGTCATGCTGGTTGACCCGCGCTTCCATGCGGTTCTGGAAGTGCGCGAGGATACTGCAGAGGATCCAGTAGATAACCGCCACAGCCAGGTACATGGTGAAGACTTCGAAGGTGCGCGCGGTAATCAGCTGGGCCTGGCGGAACAGCTCGGGCACCTGGATGGTCGCCGCCAGGGCGGTGTCCTTGACCAGCGAGATGAAGCTGTTGCCCAGCGGCGGCAAGGCTGTACGCAGGGCTTGCGGCAGGATGGCCCGGCGCATGGCCTGGGTGCGGGTCATGCCAATGCTGGCAGCGGCTTCCCACTGGCCACGGTCGATCGAGGAAATCGCCGCACGCAGGATTTCGCAGATGTAAGCTGCCATGTTCAGCGACAGGCCGATCAGCGAGGCCGGGATGGGGTCGAGTTCGATACCGATCTGCGGCATGCCGAAATAGATCACGAACAGCTGCACCAGCAGCGGCGTGCCCCGGAAGAACGACACGTAGATGCGTGCCAGCCAGTCCAGCGGCAACATCTTCGACAGCCGCATCAGCGCCAGGGCAAACCCCAGCACCAGGCCGAAGAACATGCCACCGACACTGAGCAGCACCGTATAACCCGCGCCCTTCAGCAGGAAGGGCGTGGAATCGACAACGAGTTGCAGGCTTTCAGGGATCATTTAGTGACATCGGCACCGAAGTATTTTTCCGACAGCTTGGCCAGCGTGCCGTCGGCCTTGAGCTTGTCGATGGCCTTGTTGAGGGCCGCCAGCAACTCAGGTTCGCCTTTGCGCAGGGCCACGCCGCTTTCCAGGCGCGAGAAGGCGTCGCCGGCAAGCTCGGTGTCCTTGGCTTTTTGCGCGTATTCCAGTGCGGCCAGGCGGTCGATCAGGATCGCGTCGATGCGGCCGTTGCGCAGGTCGGCGAATTTGCTCGGGTCGTCTTCATAGGTGCGCACGTCTGCTTGCGGAACATCTTGCTTGACCCATTGCTCGTAGTTGGTGCCCAGGCCTACGCCGACTTTCTTGCCAGCCAGGTCAGCCGCTTTGTGGATGTTCAGCTGCTCGGCCTTCTTCTTCAGGATCAGCGCCTGGATGCCGGAAATGGTGTAGGGCTCGGAGAAGTCGTACTTCTTCTTGCGCTCTTCGGAAATGGTCACTTGGTTGATCACCACGTCCAGACGCTTGGATTCCAGCGCGGCGAGGATCCCATCCCATTTGGTCGGTTGAACCTTGGCTTTGACCCCGAGCTCCTTGGCCAACAGCTCGGAGAGTTCAACCTCGAAGCCGGTCAGGTTTCCGTCTGCGTTGACGAAGCTGAACGGTGGGTAGGTGCCTTCCAGGCCGACGTTGATCACGCCCTTTTCCTGAATGGTCTTCAATTGCTCGCCGGCGAAGGCCTGGCTGAGCAGGCCGGCACCCAGCAGGATGGCCAGGCTGGCGTTGAGTAGCGGTTTGGCGAATTTCGACATGTCAGGCCCCGCGCTTGGTGTGGAAGTAGTGGGTGGCGACTATAAAGTTGGCCGCTTAGGCCAGGAAATAATAAAAAATTATCTTATTATTCCGTTTTGTTTTTCTGCCGAGTGAAGTCAGCTTTGAGGGTAGGCCAGGATACTGGCGCCGTCATCGCGGCTTATGCCCGACTTAGCGCAGGATGGAATAAAGCGTTGTTTTTTCCAAGGGATGGATTTGCCGTAGAGTGGATTGCATAACGACAGATTGGCCCCAGGCAGGAGAACATCGTGAGCGAACAACCAACATCCGCGCATTGGCAGCTGCACAGCATCGTCAGTGGTTTGCGCAGCGCCCGTGAGCAATGGCGCAGCCGCAATGGCCGCAGCATTGGCGAGCAGGGCGGGCGCGAACTGCCCTCTCGCGAGGCCATGCGGCAGATTCTCGAGCAGTTGTGCGGGGCGCTGTTCCCGATGCGCCTTGGGCCGGTCGACCTGCGCGAAGAGAGTGAAGATTTTTACGTAGGGCACACCCTGGATGCCGCCCTGACCGCATTGCTGGCCCAGGCCCGCCTGGAGCTGCGCTACGCCGCCCGGCAGAGCCAGGGTGACTTGGTGTCCGTCGATGCCCAGGCACTGCGGCTGATCCAGGATTTTGCCGCGGCGCTGCCCAACCTGCGGGTATTGCTCGACACCGACGTGCTGGCCGCCTACCACGGTGACCCGGCGGCGCGCAGTGTCGATGAGGTGCTGCTGTGCTACCCAGGCATCCTCGCCATCATCCATCACCGCCTGGCGCATCACTTGTACCAGGCTGGTTTGCCGCTGCTGGCGCGTATCAGTTCGGAGCTGGCGCATTCGGCGACCGGTATCGACATCCACCCCGGCGCGCAGATCGGCCCGAGCTTCTTCATCGACCACGGCACCGGCGTGGTGATTGGCGAGACCGCGATCATCGGCGAGCGGGTACGTATCTACCAGGCGGTGACACTGGGCGCCAAGCGCTTCCCAAGCGATGAGTCGGGGACCCTGCACAAAGGGCTGCCGCGCCACCCGATCGTCGAGGACGACGTGGTGATCTATGCGGGGGCGACGATCCTGGGGCGCATTACCATCGGCAAGGGCTCGACCATTGGCGGTAATGTGTGGCTCACCCGCAGCGTGCCGGCCGAGAGCAACATTACCCAGGCCAACCTGCAACTGGATTGCCAGGACAAGAACTGACCTGAGGTCTTTACTGGCTGTACCGGCCCTTTCGCGGGCCGGTTCAGGCATGCACCGATCAGCACCCCGGTTCGCATCAAATCCCGATCCATGGTTAACTTGAACGCTTGTTCAATGAAAAAACGCTGGTCCGCTGCCGGTGTTCAACAGGAGGATTCCTTTGCTGAACCCGTTCATTTCGAACCTTACGTCACGTGACGAGGTGCATGCCCGATGAGTGCACCGACCCCCACCCTTGCCAACGGCAAGATGCGCATGAACCCTCCGGTGTTCTATTTCGCGGCAAGTTTCATCCTCATCTTCGGCCTCATCGTCATCACCAACCCGCAAGCCGCAGGCGACTGGTTGCTGGCGGCACAGAACTGGGCGGCCAACACGGTCGGCTGGTACTACATGCTGGCGATGACGCTGTACCTGGTCTTCGTGGTGGTCACCGCCTTGTCTGGCTACGGCAAGATCAAGCTCGGTGCCGACCACGACGAACCCGAGTTCAGCTACTTGTCCTGGGCCGGCATGCTGTTTGCTGCCGGCATCAGCATCACGCTGTTCTTCTTCTGCGTGTCCGAACCGCTGACCCACATGCTGCAGCCACCCCAGGGCGAAGCAGGCACGGCAGAGGCCGGGCGCCAGGCGATGCAGATCCTGTTCCTGCACTGGGGCCTGCATGGCTGGGGCGTGTTTGCCTTCGTCGGCATGGCGCTGGCCTACTTCGCCTACCGGCATAACCTACCGCTGGCCTTGCGCTCGGCGCTGTACCCCTTGATCGGCAAGCGCATCAACGGGCCGATTGGTTACGCGGTGGATGGCTTCGGCATCATTGCCACGGTGTTCGGCCTGGGCGCTGACATGGGCTTTGGCGTGTTGCACTTGAATGCCGGCCTGGATTACCTGTTCGGGATCAGCCACAGCCAGTGGGTGCAGGTCGCGTTGATCACCCTGATGATGGGCGCGGCGGTGGCCGTGGCGGTCGCCGGGGTGGAGAAAGGCGTACGGGTGATGAGCGACATCAACCTGTTCCTGGCCTGCGCGCTGTTGCTGTTCGTGCTGTTTGCCGGCCCTACCCAGCACCTGTTCAACACGCTTATCCAGAACCTGGGAGACTACCTCGGCGCCTTGCCCCGCAAGAGCTTCGACGTCTATGCCTATGGCGAAAACCGCGACTGGCTGGGCGGCTGGACGGTGTTCTACTGGGCCTGGTGGATTGCCTGGGCGCCGTTCGTGGGCTTGTTCATTGCGCGTATTTCGCGTGGGCGCACCATCCGCGAATTCGTCTTCGGCGTGTTGCTGATTCCCCTGGGCTTCACCCTGGCGTGGATGTCGATCTTCGGCAACAGCGCGTTGGACCAGGTCATCAACCATGGCATGACCGCGCTTGGTCAATCGGCGCTGGATAACCCGTCGATGAGCCTGTACCTGCTGCTGGAGACCTACCCCTGGAGCAAGGTGGTCATCGCGACCACGGTGTTTATCAGCTTCGTGTTCTTCGTCACCTCGGCCGACTCGGGCACTGTGGTGCTGTCGACTTTGTCGGCCAAGGGTGGTGACCCGGATGAAGATGGGCCTAACTGGCTGCGGATTTTCTGGGGCGCGATGACCGCGCTGATCACCAGTGCATTGCTGTTCGCCGGCAGCATCGATTCGCTGAAGTCGGCGGTGGTGCTGACCTCGCTGCCGTTCTCGCTGATCTTGCTGTGCATGATGTGGGGGCTGCACAAGGCGTTTTACCTGGAGTCCCAGCGGCAGATTGCGCAGATGCATTCGCTGGCGCCGTTCGCTCAGTCGCGTCGCGGTCGTGGCGGCTGGCGCCAGCGCCTGAGCCAGGCCGTGCACTTCCCGTCACGCGATGAGGTGTACCGCTTCATGGACGACGTGGTGCGCCCGGCGATTGCCGATGTGCGTGAGGTGTTCGAGCAGAAGGGCCTGGTGCTGATTACCCAGGACGACCCGAGCCACGACAACGTCAGCTTGAAAGTGGGCCATGGCGAGGAGCAACCCTTCATCTACCAGGTGCAGATGCGCGGCTATTTCACGCCGTCGTTTGCGCTGGGTGGGCTGGGTGCTCAGGAGTTGAAGAACCGCCGTTATTACCGGGCGGAGGTGCACCTGAGCGAGGGCAGCCAGAACTACGACCTGGTGGGCTACAGCAAGGAGCAGATCATCAACGACATCCTCGACCAGTACGAGCGGCATATGCAGTACTTGCACCTGGTCCGCTAGACCGCTGGGGCCGCTTTGCGGCCCTTTCGCAGCACAAGGCTGCTCCTACAGGATGTGCGATCCCCTGTAGGAGCAGCCTTGTGCTGCGAATGGAGGCCAACGGCCTCCCGCGGTTCAAAACGGCGCATCCCCCAAAATCGTCGCCCGGTGCATCACCCGCCGATTCGGCCGGTAATCATCCACCGCAAAATGCTGGGTCACGCGGTTGTCCCAGAACGCCACATCATTTTCCTGCCACCGCCAGCGAATGCTGAACTCAGGCCTGGTCGCATGGGCGAACAGCAGCTTGAGCAACGCGTCGCTCTCATACTCGTTCAACTCATTGATGCGCGTGGTGAACCCTTCGTTGACGAACAGCGCCTTGCGCCCGCTGACCGGGTGCGTGCGGATCACTGGGTGTGACAGCGGCGGGTTGTTGCGCCGGGTCGCTTCCCAGCGCGCCAGGTCTTCTGGCGTGGTGCCAAAACGCTCGAGCGGGAACGACTTGGTGAAGTCATGGGTGGCCGTCAGCCCATCAAGCATTTCGCGCAGGGGCGCCGACAAGGCTTCAAGGGCGGCAATGCCACTGGCCCACAGGGTGTCGCCGCCATAGGCCGGCAGTTGCTTGGCGCTGAGCACCGCACCCAACGCCGGGGTCGGCAGGAAGGTCACGTCGGTGTGCCAGACGGCGTTGTCGCGCACGTCGGTGACCGCCGTGTCGAGCACCAGCACCTGCGGGGTTTCCGGCACGTTGGGGTAGATCGGGTGGATGTGCAGGTCACCGAAGCGGGCCGCAAAGCGGGCTTGCTGGTCTGGGTTGATCGGTTGATCGCGGAAGAACAGCACCTGGTGCTTGAGCAGCGCTTGCTCGATGGCGTCGCGCTGCTCGGTGGTGATGTCGCGGCTGATGTCCACGCCGCTGATCTGGGCGCCGAGCGCCGGGCTGAGAGGGGTGATGGTCAGGCTCATGTCGGTCTCGATCTGTTTTTACTAGGCGCCGAAATGCCGGCGTGGTCAGTGGCTTTGCCCGTGCCAGGGCACCAGCTTGCGTTGCAGCGCGCGCAGGCTCATTTCCAACGCGAAGGCGATCAGGGCGATCAGCAGAATGCCCAGCACCACCACGTCAGTGACCAGGAACTGCGCCGCCGACTGCACCATGAAGCCCAGGCCGCTGGTGGCGGCGATCAGTTCTGCGGCGACCAGGGTCGACCAGCCGACCCCAAGGCCGATGCGGATGCCGGTGAGGATGTCGGGCAAGGCGCTGGGCAGGATCACATGGCGGATCAGTTGCGCCTTGGTCGCCCCCAGCGATTGCGCGGCGCGCAGTTTGGCCGGGTCGACGGTGCGTACGCCGGTGGCGGTGGCGATGGCAATCGGGGCGAAGATCGCCAGGTAAATCAGCAACACTTTCGACAGCTCGCCGATGCCGCACCAGATGACGATGAGCGGCAGATAGGCCAGTGGCGGAATAGGGCGGTAGAACTCGATCAGCGGGTCGAGAATGCCCCGCGCCACGCGGTTGTAACCGATGGCGATGCCGACCGGGATGGCGGTCAGGGTGGCGGCGACCAGTGCCAGGCCGATACGGCCCAGGCTTGCCCCCAGGTGCTGCCACAGGCTGGCATCCATGTAGCCCTGGGTCAGTAGGGTCCAGGCCCTGGCCAGGATATCGCCGGGCGCCGGCAGGAACAGCGGCTCGATCCAGCCGGCGGCCGTCACCAGCCACCAGGCCAGCAGCAGGCTGGCCAGGGTCAGGGTGCTGATCCAGCGGGTAGCAAGCGGGCGGCGTGCCTTTTCAGCAGGCCGGGTGTGGGCGTCGCGTTTGCCGGTAACCGGCAGATCCAGGCTGCTCATGCGCGCTCCTGCAGGCTTTGGCGTTGGGAGAAGACCCGCGCCAGCACGTGCTCGCGGGTTTCGATGAAGCGTGGGTCGGACTTGATCGCCCGGGCCGGCTCGCCCGCCGCGTAGCGTTGGCCGAAGTCCAACTGCAGGCGCTCGACTACACGCCCCGGGTTGGGCGCCAGCAGCACCAGCTCGCTGGCGAGGAACACCGCTTCTTCAATGTCGTGGGTAATCAGGAACACAGGCTTTGCGGTGCGCTGCCAAACCTGCAGCAGCAGCTCTTGCATCTGCTCGCGGGTGAACGCGTCGAGCGCGCCGAACGGCTCGTCCATCAGCAGTACCCGTGGGTCGGCCGCCAGCGCCCGGGCCAGGCCGACACGCTGCTTCTGGCCACCGGACAATTGCCATATACGCCGCTCGGCAAACCCTTCCAGGTCGACCAAGGCCAGCATCTCGCGGGCCTTGGCCTCACGCTGGGCGCGCGGTACGCCGGCCAGCTCAAGGCCGAAGGCGACGTTGCCCAGCACGTTCTGCCAGGGCAGCAAGGCATCGTCCTGGAACACCACTCCGCGTTCGGCGCTGGGGCCGTTGACCGGTGTACCGTCAAGGGTGATGCGCCCGCCGCTGGGGGCGACGAAGCCGGCGATCAGGTTGAGCAGCGACGTCTTGCCGCTGCCGGATGGCCCGAGGGCCACCAGCAGCTGGCGTGGCCCCAGGCTCAGGTTGATGTCGGCCAGCACCGGGGTGCTGGCGCCAGGGTACTGTGCGCTGATGCGCTCCAGTTCGAGCAAGGCCATGACGGGCTCCGGATCAGTTTGGAAGGAACTTGGCGCTGACGTACGGCGAGTAGTCCGGCAGCACCGCGTCGACCTTGCCTTGTTGCTTGAGGAAGGTGGCGGTGTCGGTCAGCGCTTGGGTGGTCGGTGCACCCAGGGCGTTGGCCTGGTCGGCGGCCAATGGGTAGACGTTGCCTTCCAGCAGCACCGGGATATCGCTGGCCTTGGCGCCGGACAGCTTGACCAGCTTGGCCACGTTGTCCTTGTTGGCCAGCCACGCTTGTGGGTCTTTGCGGTAGTCGGCGTAGGCGTCGAGGGTGACCTTGGCGAACGCCTTGACCACGTCAGGGTGCTTGTCGGCGAAGTCCTTGCGCACGATCCAGGCGTCGAAGGTCGGTGCGCCTTTTTCGGCCAGTTCACCGGAGGTGATCAGCACCTTGCCGTTTTCCTTGGCCACGCCCAGGGCGGGGTCCCAGACGTAGGTCGCGTCGATGTCACCGCGTTTCCAGGCGGCAATGATCGCCGGTGGCGCGAGGTTGAGGATCTGTACCTTGGACGGGTCGATGTTCCAGGCCTTGAGCGCCGCCAGCAGGCTGTAGTGGCCGGTGGAAACGAAAGGCACGGCCACTTTCTTGCCGATCAGGTCTTGCGGCGTCTTGATGCTGTCGCGCGCCACCAGTGCTTCGCCCGCGCCGATCTGCGTGGCGATCAGGAAGGTCTCGACCGGCAGTTTGCGCGTTGCCGCAGCGGCCAGCGGGCTGGAACCGAGGTAGCCGATCTGCACGTCACCGCTGGCCACAGCCGTGATCACATCGGCGCCGTTGTCGAATTTGCGCCAGTCGATACTGGCCTTGCTGGCTTTTTCGTAGTCGCCATCGACCTGGGCCACTTTGGCCGGGTCAACGGTGGTTTGGTAGGCCACGGTCAAGTCGGCGGCCTGGGCCAACCAGCTGGTGCCGGCGAGGGTCAGGGCGGCGAACAGGCGCAGCGGAGCGTGCGGGATCATGGTTGAACCTCTCGTCAGGCAATCGATGTGATGGATGGCGAGAAGACTAAATGATCTAAGAAATCTAAAATAAATAACTTTTTAGAATTAGCTTAGGAGCCAAATGCTTTAAGCCGCGTGCCGTTGATGTCGCGCAATGGCGAAATCCGACAGGGCTGCTAGGCTTTTTCGTCCCTTAGAACAGTATGGAATTAGGTTATGAGCAAACGTTTGCAAATAACCAACAGTTATGAACGAATGTGCCGTTTACAACAAAAGGCAGTAAAGGTTCCTAACATATTCCGGAAAAATCTTACAAATTCATAAAACGGTCATTTTGGATTTATAGGATTGTCATTATCCTGTAGCGCAGGTGGCGTCTTAGACCAAAGTCGCGAAACGTTTAGAAACGATTGACTTCATGGTCACGCTTTGGGACTAAATCGCCAATCCACGGTGAGCGGGGCAGCAGACCCCGCCTCCAGAGATACACAAGAATTAGAACGTAGAGGAGCAAAACATGTACAAGTCCAGCCTGGCTCTGGCCGTGGCACTGGGGGTTCTCGCCCAACAAGCAGGCGCTGCCGGTTTCGTTGAAGACAGCAAACTGTCGCTCAGCTCGCGCACCATGTACTTCAACAACGACAACCGTGACGGCGGTGCTGACAACCGCGAGTCTGGCCAGGGCTTCAAGCTCGACTACCTGTCCGGTTTCACCGAAGGTACCGTTGGCTTCGGCGTCGATGTTCAGGCCCTGTGGGGTATTCACCTGGATGGCGGCCGCGGCAAGCACCCTGACAACAGCAGCTTCTTCCCGAGCGATACCGACGGGTCTGCTGTAAGCCAGTGGGCGCGTGTAGGCGGTAATGCCAAGGCTCGCTTCTCCAAGACCGAAGCCCACTTCGGTAGCGCCCTGGCGCCGAACCTGCCGATCCTGGTGGCCAACGATGGCCGTCTGCTGCCGCAGACCTTCGAGGGTGGCACCATCCAGTCGAAGGAAATCGACAACCTGACCGTCAACGCCGGTCAGCTGACCCACGCCATGGGCCGTGCTTCGAGCAACCGTACCGGCCTGTCCGTGGCGGGCGCTACCCAGGACAGCAACAAGTTCCGCTACGGCGGTCTGGACTACAAGCTCACTCCGGACCTGACCCTGCAGTACTACTACTCGAACCTGGAAGACTTCTACAAGCAGCACTTCCTGGGCGCGACTCACGTGTTCAAGATTGCTGACGACCAGTCGTTCAAGACCGACCTGCGCTACTTCGACAGCAGCAGCGACGGCAAGAACGGTGAAGCCGGCTACCGCTTCAACAACAACGGCGGTTATGCCAAGAACGCTGGCGAGGTCGACAACAAGACCTGGACCGCCATGTTCACTTACACCCTGGGCGGCCATGCGCTGATGCTCGGTCACCAGCGCGTCAACGATGACGGTGGTTTCGTCTGGCTCAACCAAGGCAGCGTCGTTGATGGCAATGGCCGCAACGAAGGCGCCGGTGGTTCCAGCTTCTACCTGTTCACCGACAGCATGATCAACCAGTTCGCCAAGGCCGGTGAAAACACCACCTTCGGTCAGTACTCGTATGACTTCGCGCGTCTGGGCGTCCCTGGCCTGAAAGCTTCGGTCTCCTACCTGAAAGGTGAAGACGGCAAGAACGCCAACGGCAACGGTACCTTCAGCGAATGGGAACGTGACGCTCGCGTCGACTACGTCATCCAGGAAGGCACCTTCAAAGGCCTGGGCGCCAGCCTGCGTCACGGTGTCTACCGTGGCACTGGCACCAGCTCGCTGGCTGACCAGGATCAGACCCGTCTGATCTTCAACTACACTTACAACTTCCTGTAAGCCGTAGCTGAACCAGAAGCCTCGCCTAGTGCGAGGCTTTTTTGTGTCTGCAATTCGGTATGCTCTGTGGTTATAAATAAATCAGTATTTATTCTTTTTGTTTTTAACTGAATGCAGGCACATTGAACTCCACAAGGCCAGAACACAGCACAGGAGCCGCACCCATGAGCCTCAAACTCGGCGACATCGCCCCCGATTTCGAACAGGATTCCAGTGAAGGCAAGATCCGCTTCCACGAGTGGCTCGGCAACAGTTGGGGTGTGCTGTTTTCCCACCCGGCCGACTTTACCCCGGTGTGCACCACCGAACTGGGCCTGACCGCCAAGCTCAAAGACGACTTCGCCCAGCGCGGCGTCAAGGCCATCGCACTGTCGGTGGACCCGGTCGACTCGCACCACAAGTGGATCGATGACATCAACGAGACCCAGAACACCGTGGTCAACTTCCCGATCATCGCCGACGCCGACCGCAAGGTATCCGACCTGTACGACCTGATTCACCCGAACGCGAACGACACCCTGACCGTGCGCTCGCTGTTCGTCATCGACCCGAACAAGAAGGTGCGCCTGACCATTACCTATCCGGCCAGTACCGGGCGCAACTTCAACGAGATTTTGCGGGTAATCGACTCGCTGCAGCTGACCGACAACTACAAGGTCGCCACGCCAGGTAACTGGCAGGACGGTGACGACGTAGTGATCGTGCCTTCGCTCAAAGACGAGGAAGAGATCAAACAGCGTTTCCCCAAAGGGTATCGGGCGGTGAAGCCTTATCTGCGCCTGACGCCGCAACCTAATCGTTAAAGGATCCACGTTGCATTGCTCTTAGCCATAGCAGGGATTTCGGGCCGTTTCGACGGCCCTTTTTTATGCCTCCGGTTTTTTGGGGCCGCTTTGCGGCCCTATCGCGACGCAAGGCCGCTCCTACAATGGAATGCGATCCCTGTGTAGGAGCGGCCTTGCGTCGCGAAAGGGCTGCGAAGCAGCCCCCAAAATCTCAAAACCATTAAAGAACCAGAAGGAATAAACAAATGAAAAAATATGATTTCTAGATATATAAACAGGCTGTTAATGTCACTTCCAACAGAACACAAGGAAGCGCTCCAATGTTGGTCGTCTCAATCGGTGGTAGCCCTGGTACCCGTTCACGCTCCGGCGTGTTGCTCGAGCGCTCGCGCCAGTGGCTGCAGCACCGTGGCGTCGAAGTAGTGACCTTCCAGGTACGTGACTTCCCCGCCGAGGACCTGCTCCATGCGCGCTTCGACAGCCCGCAGGTGCAGCACTTCCAGCAACTGGTGGCCCAGGCCGATGGCCTGATCGTCGCCACCCCGGTGTACAAGGCATCGTTCGCCGGCGCGCTGAAAACATTGCTCGACCTGCTGCCCGAACGCGCCCTGGAGCACAAGGTCGTGTTGCCCATCGCTACCGGCGGCAGCATCGCCCACATGCTGGCGGTGGATTACGCGTTAAAACCGGTGCTGTCGGCACTTAAGGCGCAAGAGACCCTGCAAGGGATCTTCGCCGACGACAGCCAGGTCGCCTACGCAGAAGGCGCCAAGGCGGCACAGCTGGCACCTGCTCTGGATGAGCGCCTGCAGGACTCGCTGGAAACCTTCCACGTTGCCCTGGCCCGTCGGCCGCGCCCCGTGGCCCCCGGCGTACTCAATGAACGCCTGATCAGTGCCCGCTGGAGCATCTGACCCGGTTCAACGGCTTTATCGCGTCATCCACCTTACTCGCCCGTCAACGAGGCAAGCAGGTGCAACCCGAACCCCATTCGCACAGGAGAGCGCCATGCGCACAGTCTTCTTGCGTCGTGGTCTGGTCGCCCTGTTTGCGGCGGCTGTGTCCTTCGGCGCCATCACCCAAGCCCAGGCCGAGAGCCTGCGCATCGGTTATCAGAAATACGGCACCCTGGTGCTGCTCAAGGCCAAAGGCACGCTGGAGAAGCGCCTGGCCGAGCAGGGCGTGCAGGTGCAGTGGACCGAATTCCCCGGTGGCCCGCAGTTGCTCGAAGGCCTGAACGTCGGCTCCATCGACTTCGGCGTCACCGGCGAAACGCCGCCGGTATTCGCTCAGGCTGCCGGCGCCGACCTGCTTTACGTGGCCTACGAGCCACCGGCGCCGCACAGCGAAGCGATCCTGGTGCCGAAGGGCTCGTCGATCCAGTCGGTGAAAGACCTCAAAGGCAAGAAAGTCGTCCTCAACAAGGGCTCCAACGTCCACTACCTGCTGGTGCGTGCCCTGGAAGATGCAGGCCTCAAATACAGCGACATTCAACCGGTCTACCTGCCGCCAGCCGATGCCCGCGCGGCATTCGAGCGTGGCAGCGTCGATGCCTGGGTGATCTGGGACCCGTACCAGGCCGCCGCCGAGAAACAGCTGCAGGCACGTACCCTGCGTGACGGCAAAGGCCTGGTCGACAACCATCAGTTCTATCTCGCCACCCGTGACTATGCCACCCAGCACCCTGCCGTGATCAGCACCTTGATCGACGAAGTGCGTGCCGTGGGCGAGTGGTCCCAGGCCAACCCGCAGGAGGTCACCGATCAGGTCGCGCCCCTGCTTGGGCTGCCTGCCGACATCACCCTGACCTCGGTCAAGCGCCAAGGCTACGGCGCTGCGCCGCTCACCCCTGAGGTGGTGGCCGCGCAACAGAAGATCGCCGACACGTTCCAGGCGCTGAAGCTTATTCCCAAGCCGCTGAGCATCAAGGACGTGATCTGGACACCCCCGGCCAAGGTCGCCAGTGCGCCTTGATTGAATTGCCTGCGCCGGGGCGTTGCTCCGGCTTGAGCCACCCTTGAGGAGACAACTCCAATGAGCCTTAACATTTTCTGGTTTCTTCCCACACACGGTGACGGCAAGTACCTGGGCACCTCCGATGGCGCCCGTGCAGTCGATCACGGCTACCTGCAGCAAATTGCCCAGGCTGCCGACCGCCTTGGTTTTGGTGGGGTGCTGATCCCTACCGGGCGTTCCTGCGAGGATTCCTGGCTGGTGGCTGCGTCGTTGATCCCTGTCACCCAGCGCCTGAAGTTTCTGGTTGCCCTGCGCCCCGGCATCATTTCGCCGACCGTGGCGGCGCGCCAGGCCGCGACCCTGGACCGCCTGTCCAACGGCCGTGCGCTGTTCAACCTGGTCACCGGTGGCGACCCGGACGAACTGGCCGGCGACGGCCTGCACCTGAGCCACGAAGAGCGCTACGAAGCCTCGGTCGAGTTCACCCGTATCTGGCGCAAGGTGCTGGAAGGCGAAAACGTCGACTACGACGGCAAGCACATCCAGGTGAAGGGCGCCAAACTGCTCTATCCGCCGATTCAGCTACCGCGTCCGCCGCTGTACTTCGGCGGGTCGTCCGAAGCCGCGCAAGACCTGGCGGCCGAGCAGGTCGAGCTGTACCTCACCTGGGGCGAGCCACCGGCCGCCGTCGCCGAAAAAATCGCCCAGGTGCGCGAAAAGGCTGCCGCCCAAGGCCGCGAAGTGCGCTTCGGTATCCGCCTGCACGTGATCGTGCGTGAAACCAATGAAGAAGCCTGGGCCGCCGCTGACCGCCTGATCTCGCACCTGGACGACGAAACCATCGCCCGTGCCCAGGCCTCGCTGGCGCGTTTCGACTCGGTCGGCCAGCAGCGCATGGCTGCCCTGCACGGCGGCAACCGCGACAACCTGGAGGTCAGCCCCAACCTGTGGGCGGGCGTCGGCCTGGTACGCGGCGGCGCCGGTACTGCGCTGGTCGGCGATGGCCCTACCGTGGCTGCACGGGTCAAGGAATACGCCGAGCTGGGCATCGATACCTTCATCTTCTCGGGTTACCCACACCTTGAAGAGTCCTACCGCGTTGCCGAGCTGCTGTTCCCGCACCTCGACGTACAGCGCCCGGAGCAACCGAAAAGTACCGGTTACGTGAGCCCGTTCGGCGAGATGGTGGCCAACGACATCCTGCCCAAGTCCGTGTCGCAGAGCTGAGGGCCGGGCCATGAGTCGTGCAACTTCTTCTACCTTGGCCCAGCGCCTGGCCCCATGGGCACTGCCGGTACTGCTGCTGGCGGCCTGGCAACTGGCGGTCAGCGCGGGCTGGCTGTCGACCCGCATCCTGCCAGCGCCGAGCGCGGTGGTCAGCGCGGGTGTCGAGCTGGTGCGCAGCGGCGAGATCTGGACCCACCTGGCCATCAGTGGCTGGCGTGCCGGGCTGGGCTTCGTCATCGGCGGCAGCATCGGCCTGGCGCTTGGTTTTATCACTGGCCTGTCGAACTGGGGCGAACGCCTGCTCGACAGCTCGGTGCAGATGATCCGCAACGTGCCTCACCTGGCGCTGATCCCACTGGTGATCCTGTGGTTCGGTATCGATGAGTCGGCAAAGATTTTTTTGGTCGCCCTGGGCACGTTGTTCCCGATCTACCTCAACACCTACCACGGTATCCGCAACGTTGACCCGGCCCTGGTGGAGATGGCGCGCAGCTATGGCCTGTCCGGTTTCGGCCTGTTCCGTCAGGTGATCCTGCCAGGTGCATTGCCCTCGATTCTGGTGGGCGTGCGCTTCGCCCTGGGCTTCATGTGGCTGACCCTGATCGTGGCAGAAACCATCTCGGCGAATGCCGGTATCGGTTACCTGGCGATGAACGCCCGTGAGTTCCTGCAGACCGACGTGGTGGTCTTGGCCATCGTCCTGTACGCCGTGCTTGGCAAGCTCGCTGACCTCGCCGCCCGCGGCCTGGAACGTGTCTGGCTGCGCTGGCACCCGGCCTATCAAGTGGCCAAGAAGGAGGGCGCATGACCGTGCTCAAGGAACAGCCGCCACGCCTGCTGCGTGGCATCCCCCTGGCATCCAACGGCCTGCGTAAAACCTTTGGCCAGCGTGAAGTGCTCAAAGGCATCGACCTGCACATCCCGGCCGGCCAGTTCGTCGCCATCGTTGGCCGCAGCGGCTGCGGCAAGAGCACTTTGCTGCGTTTGCTGGCCGGCCTCGACCAGCCCAGCGCCGGTGAATTGCTGGCCGGTGCCGCACCCTTGGCCGAAGCCCGCGAAGAAACCCGGCTGATGTTCCAGGACGCGCGCCTGTTGCCGTGGAAGAAGGTGATCGACAACGTCGGCCTGGGCTTGTCTGGCAACTGGCGGCCACGTGCGCTGGATGCGCTGGAAGCAGTCGGCCTGGCCGACCGCGCCAACGAGTGGCCGGCAGCACTCTCCGGTGGCCAGAAGCAACGGGTGGCACTGGCGCGGGCACTGATTCACCAGCCGCGTCTGCTGTTGCTGGACGAGCCGCTGGGTGCCCTGGATGCACTGACTCGTATCGAGATGCAGCAATTGATCGAACGCCTCTGGCGTCAGCACGGGTTCACCGTGTTGCTGGTTACCCACGATGTCAGCGAGGCGGTTGCCGTGGCGGACCGGGTGATCTTGATCGAAGACGGCGAGGTCGGGCTCGACCTCACTGTCGATCTGGCACGGCCAAGGTCGCGTGGTTCGCACCGTTTGGCGGCGCTGGAAAGCGAAGTGCTCAACCGTGTTCTGTCGGCTCCGGGCACTGCGCCTGAGCCGGATCCTGTAGCCCCTTTGCCCACGCAACTGCGTTGGGCGCACTGAATCACTCACTTACCCGACTGAAGCCAAAGAGAAGGAATCAAGCCATGACTATCAAAGCCATCAACGTTCGCAACCAGTTCAAAGGCACCGTGAAAGAAATCCTCGAAGGCCCGGTACTGTCGGAAATCGACGTGCAGACCGCCTCCGGCGTTGTCACCTCGGTGATCACCACCCGCTCCGTGCGTGAGCTGGAGCTGCAGGTGGGCAGTGAAGTGATTGCCTTTGTGAAGTCGACAGAAGTGTCCATCGCCAAGCTGTGATTCTGGTGTTGAAGGGGGCTGCTCTGCAGCCCTTCGCGGGCAAGCCCGCTCCTACAAGAGATCGAATGCCCTCAGGAGATCGAATCCCATGTGGGAGCGGGCTTGTCCCGCGAAGGGCCGCAAAGCGGCCCCAACCATTTCAACCCAAACGCTTAGCCAGAAACGGCGGCAAATAAAGCCCCAGATACGCCTCGAACACCCGCTTGCCTTCCTCAGCCATACGCGCCGTGATCTGTTCATGCAACTGCACCGACCGCGCATACACCCGGTCGCTCAGCTCCATGGCCAGGGCAAACACATCCACATCCGCAGGCATCACCGGCAAGTGAAAATGCTGGTCGAACAGCTTGTACATCAGGTCGCCCAGCTCCATGTCGTGCTGCCGGTCGGCTTGCACCACTTCGCTCAGGCCATGCTGCGCCAGGATCAACTGACGTGCCGCGGCATCCCCGTTGTAGATATCCAGCATGCGTTGCTCGATCAACCGTGACAGTTCATGCCAGGTCGTCAGCGTACTGCTGTCGATCGGTGCACTCAGCGCTTCGCGAAACGCCCGGTGCACGTCGGCGGTCAACGCCTCCAGCAGGGCTGGGACGCTGGCGAAGAAGTGGTACACCGACGAAGGGGGTATCTGCGCCCGCTCGGCCACGCTGTAGATCGACAACCCCGCCACCCCCAGCTCGGCAAGCAGCTCGCGCGCGGCCGCCAGGATCGTCTCGATCCTGGCCTGGCTGCTGGCGCGCGGCTTGCGCGGGGAGGCGGTGCGGCTCATCAGTTGCTGATCGCCAGGATGCTGGCCTGGTAGGCGCCGACGAACAGGTCGAAGTCGCCGACTTCGGTCTGCTCAAGCTCGGCCTGTTTGGCCAGCGACTCGCGGGCGAGCGTTTCGAAGGCCTGCTGGCGTTCGCTGCTGAGCGGTTGCTCGCGGAAGCGCTCGGCGTGAACGCGGCTCTGGCGCAGCGAGAACTGGACAAAACTTTCGTCATGTTCGGTCATGCGTGCCAGGACTTGGGCCGATGGGGTCAGCGAGGCGTCGTCGACCTTGGCCTGTTGCTCCTGCAGGGCGTTGGCATGTGCGTCGCCGCCGTGGGCGCGGTCGAGCAGCTCGGCCAGTTGGCCAATGCGAGTGATCAACTCGGTAGCCCAGGTTTTCAGCGCGATGGCCTGACCATCACGGTGCAGTTCCAAGCCTGGGCGACGGCCTTCCTTGACCACGGTCAGGAAGTTGCTTGTGCACTGGCCACACTCGCCGTTGTCCAGTTGCGGGCTTTCTTCAAGCGCGCAGAACAGCAGGAAGGCATCGAGGAAACGCGCTTCGGTCAGGTCGATCCCGACCGGCAGGAACGGGTTGATGTCCAGGCAGCGCACTTCGACGTACTGCACGCCACGGGACGTCAGCGCCTGGATCGGCCGCTCGCCGGTGTAGGTGACACGCTTGGGGCGGATGTTCGAGTAGTACTCGTTCTCGATTTGCAGGATGTTGGTGTTCAACTGCACCCACTCGCCATCCACGTGCGTACCGACTTCAACGTAGGGCGGGTAGGGCGTGCCCACCGCCTTGCGCAGGCTGTCGGTGTAGCTGGCCAGGTTGTTGTAGCAAGGCGTGAGGCCGGCCTGGGCGTTGCTCTGGTAGCCCAGGTCGCTCATGCGCAGGCTGGTGGCGTAGGGCAGGAACAACGTTTCGGCATCCAGTTCTTCGAGCTGGTGCGGGCGGCCACGCAGGAAGCCTTTGTCCAGGGTCGGCGAAGCGCCGAACAGGTACATCAAAAGCCAGCTGTAGCGGCGGAAGTTGCGGATCAGCGCGATGTAGGCCGACGACTGATAATCGCGCGCCTCTTCTGCACTGCCTTCGCTTGCGCGCAGCAAGGGCCACAACGCTTCAGGCAGCGAGAAGTTGTAATGGATACCGGCGATGCACTGCATGGTGCGGCCATAGCGCAGGGCCAGGCCTTTGCGGTACACGTGCTTGAGCTTGCCGATGTTCGAGCTGCCGTATTCGGCAATCGGGATGTCTTCCTCGGCCGGCAACGCGCAGGGCATCGACGGGCTCCACAGGTATTCGCTACCCAGCTTGGTGTAGACGAAGCGGTGGATCTCGTCGAGGTTCTCGAGCACCTGGGCCGGGTCCGCCAGGGCCGGGGTGATGAACTCCAGCAGCGACTCGGAATAATCGGTGGTGATCTGCTCGTTGGTCAGCGCCGAACCCAAGGCCTCAGGGTGCGGGGTCTGGGCCAGGCGACCTTCATCGGTCACGCGCAGGCATTCTCGCTCAATACCGTGCAGGCACTGCTTGAGCAGGGGGAGATTTGCGCCGAGCAGGCTCAGGCGGCGGTTGAGGAGTTCGCTCAAGATGTATTCCTTCACGCGTCAGTCGCCCCAATATGGGGGTAGAGATAACGGTCTACAAGGGTAGGAAGAAAGGAACTGGCGTTGTCGCCTGGTTTACGCGGTTCCGGCACCGAATTGTGGGGCCGCTTTGCGCCCCATCGCCGGCAAGCCGGCTCCCACAGAAGGTCAGCGGGGACCTTGTGGGAGCCGGCTTGCCGGCGATGCGGCACGAAGTGGCACCAAGTTGCTGCTGAAAATACCGCAGATACAGCTTGGTGAGCTAGAGAACCGCGAAGGTTCCTTGCGCTTTGGCCACCAGTTTGTCGCCTTGAACTACGTCGGCGTCGACCACCAGCGTGCGCCGCCCGGCGTGCAGCACACGGGCCGTGCACAGCACCTCGCCATCACTGACCGCGCGCATGTAGTTGATCTTGCATTCAATGGTCACGCTCTGCTGGTCGAAACCATGGCTGGCCGAGCAGGCCAGGCCCATGGCGATGTCCACCAGGCTGAAGATCGCCCCACCGTGCAGTTTCTGGCCACGGTTGCGCAGTTGCGGCTCGAGCGCCAGGGCCACTTCTGCAACGCCTGTGTCCAGGCGTTGCAGGCGGCAGCCAAGCAGTTGGCTGAAGGCGCTTTCGACGTATTCGCGCGGGACGTCCATCACTTCTTCTTCAGCTGCTTGGCGTTGGCGAACAAGGACGCCATGGCATTGTTGGCCGGGGCGGCAGTGGCGGTTTCCCGCTGGCGAGGGGCCTGCTGCTGGCGATTGCCGCCGTTGCCACGGCCGCCGCCACGGTTGCCTTCGACCTTTTCGCCCGGGGTATCGCCCATGCGCATGGACAGGCCGACGCGCTTGCGCGGGATGTCCACTTCCATGACCTTGACCTTGACCACGTCGCCGGCCTTGACCGCTTCGCGCGGGTCTTTGATGAACTTCTCGGACAATGCCGAGATGTGCACCAGGCCGTCCTGGTGCACGCCGATGTCGACGAAAGCACCGAAGTTGGTGACGTTGGTGACCACGCCTTCCAGGATCATGCCAGGCTCCAGGTCCTTGAGGTCTTCGACGCCGTCCTGGAAGGTGGCGGTCTTGAACTCAGGGCGTGGGTCGCGGCCGGGTTTGTCCAGCTCTTGCAGGATGTCGGTAACGGTCGGCAGGCCGAAGGACTCGTCGGTGAACTGCTTCGGGTCCAGGCGCTTGAGGAAGCTGCTGTCGCCGATCAGCGAGCGGATGTCGCGGTCGGTGCCAGCGGCGATGCGTTGCACCAGCGGGTAGGCCTCAGGGTGCACGGCGGAGGCGTCCAGCGGGTTGTCGCCGTTCATCACACGCAGGAAGCCGGCGGCTTGTTCGAAGGTTTTTTCACCGAGGCGGCTGACCTTTTTCAGCGCTGCGCGGGTCGCGAACGGGCCGTTGGCATCGCGGTGGGCGACGATGTTCTGTGCCAGCGTGGCGTTAAGGCCGGAGATACGGGTCAGCAGCGCCACCGAGGCCGTATTCACGTCCACGCCCACGGCGTTCACGCAGTCCTCGACCACGGCGTCCAGGCCACGCGCCAGCTTCAGCTGGGACACGTCGTGCTGGTACTGGCCGACACCGATGGATTTCGGGTCGATCTTCACCAGCTCTGCCAGTGGGTCCTGCAGGCGACGGGCAATCGACACAGCGCCGCGGATCGATACGTCCAGGTCCGGGAACTCGCGCGCGGCCAGTTCCGATGCCGAGTACACCGACGCACCGGCCTCGGAGACCATGATCTTGGTGATTTTCAGGGCTGGGTATTTTTTGACCAGTTCGGCCACCAGCTTGTCGCTTTCGCGGCTGGCGGTGCCGTTGCCGATGGCGATCAGTTCCACCGCGTGCTTGGCGCACAGTGCGGCCATGATGGAAATGGTGCGGTCCCAGTCGTTTTTCGGCGCGTGCGGGTAGACCGTCGTGTAGTCCAGCAGTTTGCCGGTGGCGTCGACCACGGCGATCTTGCAACCGGTGCGCAGGCCTGGGTCGAAGCCCAAGGTGGCGCGCGGGCCGGCCGGGGCGGCCAGCAGCAGGTCGTGCAGGTTGTGGGCGAACACGTTGATCGCCTCGCTTTCGGCGTTGTCGCGCAGTTCGCCGAACAGGTCGGTTTCCAGGTGGGTGTACAGCTTGACCTTCCAGGTCCAGCGCACCACTTCACCCAGCCACTTGTCGGCCGGCCGGCTGCGGTTTTCAACGCCGACGTGGTTGCCGATCATCACTTCGCACGGGTGCAGGGTGCCAGGCAGTTCTTCACCGACTTTGAGCGAGGCGCTCAGGATGCCTTCGTTGCGCCCGCGGAAAATCGCCAGGGCACGGTGCGACGGGGCGTTGCGCAGCAGTTCGTCATGGGCGAAGTAGTCGCGGAACTTGGCGCCTTCTTCTTCCTTGCCAGCCACCACGCGGGCGCTGAGCACCGACTCCTGCTTGAGGAAGTTGCGCAGCTTGTCGAGCAGGGCGGCGTCTTCGGCGAAACGCTCCATGAGGATGTATTTCGCGCCTTCCAGCGCCGCCTTGACATCGGCCACGCCCTTTTCGGCGTCGACGAAGCGGGCCGCTTCGGTTTCCGGGGTCAGCTGCGGGTCGTTGAACAAACCGTCGGCCAGCTCGCCGAGGCCGGCTTCCAGGGCGATCTGGCCCTTGGTGCGGCGCTTTTGCTTGTAGGGCAGGTAAAGGTCTTCGAGGCGGGTCTTGGTGTCGGCCAGCTTGATCTCGCGGGCCAGTTCCGGGGTCAGCTTGCCCTGTTCCTCAATGCTGGACAGGATGCTGGCGCGGCGCTCGTCGAGTTCGCGCAGGTAGCGCAGGCGCTCTTCCAGGTGGCGCAGTTGGGTGTCGTCCAGGCTGCCGGTCACTTCCTTGCGGTAACGGGCGATGAAGGGCACGGTCGAGCCTTCGTCCAACAGGCCCACGGCCGCTTCGACCTGTTGTGGGCGTACGCCCAGTTCCTCGGCGATACGGCTGTTGATGCTGTCCATGTAAACCACCTGACAATTGTGAATACGGGGGCCGCGCGCGGGTTTGCAGCCCGACGGCACTGGATGAAAGCCGCGCATTATACCCATCGTGACCGGCTTGCGGTGATGGCGCCAAGCCAGCCTGAACGGCCCGGAACTGGCGCCGGGGGAAAAATCTGCTAACAATGCTCACGGCACGCGTTGCAACGGCTACGCCATAATGCGCGGCGATACCAGAGGAGTAATTCATGACCGGCACTGCAAACACCGCTGAAGGTGACAAGATTCTCATCGTCGACGACGATCCGGGGCTGAGCAGCCTGCTGGAGCGTTTCTTCACCAGCAAGGGCTACCGTGCCCGCGCGGTGCCCAACACCGAACAGATGGACCGCCTGCTCTCGCGGGAGGTGTTCAACCTGGTGGTGCTCGACCTGATGCTGCCGGGCGAAGATGGCCTGTCCGCCTGCAAGCGCCTGCGCCAGTCGAACAACCAGATCCCGATCATCATGCTCACCGCCAAAGGCGACGAGCTCAGCCGCATCAAAGGGCTGGAGCTGGGCGCTGACGACTACCTGGGCAAACCCTTCAACCCGGACGAACTGATGGCCCGGGTCAAGGCCGTGCTGCGCCGCCAGGCGCCGAGCGTCCCGGGTGCCCCGGGCAGCGAGGACGAATCGGTCACCTTCGGTGATTACGAGCTGTCGCTGGCCACCCGCGAGCTTAAACGCGGCGACGAAGTGCACATGCTCACCACCGGTGAGTTCGCCGTGCTCAAGGCGCTGGTCATGCATGCGCGTGAACCGCTGACCCGCGACAAACTGATGAACCTGGCCCGTGGCCGCGAGTGGGATGCCCTGGAGCGTTCCATCGACGTGCAGATCTCGCGCCTGCGCCGCATGATCGAGCCCGACCCGTCCAAGCCACGGTATATCCAGACGGTCTGGGGCGTAGGGTACGTCTTCGTGCCGGACGGAAACGCCGGCAAATGATGCCGCGTCGTCCATGAGAACGCCGTTGTGGTTTCCGCAGAGCTTCTTCGCCCGCACGCTGTGGCTGGTGCTGATCGTCGTCCTGTTTTCCAAGGCGCTGACCCTCGTTTACCTGTTGATGAACGAGGATGTGCTGGTCGACCGTCAGTACAGCCACGGTGTGGCATTGACCTTGCGCGCCTATTGGGCTGCCGATGAAGAGAACCGTGACAAGATCGCCGAAGCCGCAGGCCTGATCCGGGTGACCGGCTCGGGTGTGCCGGAAGGAGAGCAGCACTGGCCTTATAGCGAGATCTACCAGCGCCAGATGCAGGCCGAACTGGGCGAAGACACCGAAGTACGCCTGCGCATCCATGCGCCACCGGCGTTGTGGGTCAATGCGCCGAGCCTCGGCCCTGGCTGGCTCAAAGTGCCGCTGTACCCGCACCCGCTGCGGGGGCAGAAGATCTGGAACGTGCTTGGCTGGTTCCTGGCCATCGGCCTGTTGTCCACCGCCTCTGCCTGGATTTTCGTGCGCCAGCTGAACCAGCCCCTCAAGCGCCTGGTATTCGCCGCCCGGCAACTGGGCCAGGGGCGCAGCGTGCGCTTGCCAATCAGCGATACGCCCAGTGAGATGACCGAGGTGTACCGCGCGTTCAACCAGATGGCTGAGGATGTCGAGCAGGCCGGGCGTGAACGCGAGTTGATGCTGGCAGGGGTTTCCCACGACTTGCGTACACCGCTGACGAGGCTGCGCCTGTCGCTTTCGCTGCTGGACAGTGACAACGAGCTTAGCGATGACATGGTCCGCGATATCGAGGACATGGACGCGATTCTGGACCAGTTCCTGGCGTTCATTCGCGATGGCCGTGACGAGCCGGTGGAAGAGGTCGACCTGGCCGACCTGGTGCGCGAAGTGGTGGCCCCGTACAACCAGCCCGAAGAACGTGTACGGCTGTGCTTGGAGCCGATTCCGCCGTTCCCGCTGCGCCGGGTTTCGCTCAAGCGCATGTTGGGCAACCTGATCGGCAACGCCCTGCACCATGCCGGCAAGGGCGTGGAAGTGGCGGCCTATGTGTCCGGCGACGAGAGCGCGCCTTACGTGGTGCTCAGCGTGCTGGACCGGGGGACGGGGATCGACGAGTCGGAGCTGGAGACGATCTTCAACCCGTTCATTCGCGGTGACCGTGCCCGTGGTGGCAAGGGCACCGGGTTGGGCCTGGCGATCGTCAAGCGCATCGCGGCCCAGCATGGCGGGAATGTCGAGTTGCGCAACCGGTCGGGTGGCGGGATCGAGGCGCGGGTCAGGTTGCCGTTGGGGCTTTTGCTGCCGCGTAATGCGGTGTGATTGTCGGGGCCGCTTTGCGGCCCATTCGCAGCACAAGGCTGCTCCTACAAGGCTTACGCGGTCCCTTGTAGGAGCAGCCTTGTGCTGCGAATGGGCTGCAAAGCAGCCCCAACATTTCAGCCCTTACCCTTGGTCCGGGTCTGATTCGGTCCGCCATTCTTCTCCAGGTGCTCGATGATCATCCCGGCCACGTTCTTGCCGGTGGTCACTTCAATCCCTTCCAACCCCGGCGACGAATTCACCTCCATCACCAACGGCCCATGGTTGGAGCGCAGGATATCCACGCCCGCCACGCTCAGCCCCATCACCTTGGCCGCACGAATGGCGGTAATCCGCTCTTCTGGCGTGATCTTGATCAGGCTGGCCACCCCACCCCGATGCAAGTTGGAGCGAAACTCGCCGGGCTTGGCCTGACGCTTCATCGAGGCAATCACCTTGTCACCCACCACAAAGCAGCGAATGTCGGCCCCGCCGGCCTCCTTGATGTATTCCTGCACCATGATGTTCTGCTTCAGGCCCATGAACGCTTCGATCACCGACTCTGCAGCTTGAGTTGTTTCGCACAGCACCACGCCAATGCCCTGAGTACCTTCCAGCACCTTGATCACCAGGGGCGCGCCGTTGACCATCTGGATCAGGTCCGGGATGTCGTCAGGTGAGTGGGCGAAACCGGTGATCGGCAGGCCGATGCCACGGCGCGACAGCAACTGCAACGAGCGCAGCTTGTCACGCGAGCGGGCGATGGCCACCGACTCGTTGAGCGGGTAGACGCCCATCATCTCGAACTGGCGCAGCACCGCGCAGCCATAGAACGTCACCGAGGCACCGATGCGCGGGATCACCGCATCGAAGCCTTCCAGTGGCTTGCCGCGGTAGTGGATCTGCGGCTTGTGGCTGGCGATGTTCATGTAGGCCCGCAGGGTATCGATCACCACCATTTCGTGGCCACGCTGGGTACCGGCTTCGACCAGGCGGCGGGTGGAATACAGACGCGGATTGCGCGACAGCACAGCGATCTTCATGCAGCACCTGTGACAGGGGAAAGGGTGGCCGGAAAGGCCGGTTTGTCTTGTACGTACTTCAGGCCAGGGTTGACCACCAAGTGGCCGTGAATAAGTGCCTTGGAACCCAGCAGCAGGCGGTAGCGCATCTCTTTGCGACAGGCCAGGGTGAACTCGACTTCCCACACGCTATCGCCCAGTGCCAGCGATGTGCGAATCACATAGCGGGTCTGGGCGTGGCCATTGGAGCTCTTGATGGTCTTCATGGTCACCAGTGGCGCTTCGCAACGGCGGTGGCGCAACTGCACCACCGAACCCAGGTGCGCAGTAAATCGGACCCACGGTTGGCCGTCACGTTCGAACTGTTCCACCTCGGTGGCGTGCAGGCTGGACGTACTGGCGCCGGTGTCGATCTTGGCGCGCAGCCCGGCGACGCCAAGGTCGGGCAGGGCTACCCACTCGCGCAGGCCGATCACAGTCAAATGGTCAAATGTCTTCACGAAGCGCACCCAGGGGATAAGGTGGTGAACTGTAAGCACGGCGTGGACTTTTTGCATCCGCAAGATACGGTAGTACAGTTCGATTAAAGACAGAATTCGAGGTAACGGGATGGCACACAAGGCGGAAGAAGACGACAAGGTTCGCCTGGACAAATGGCTATGGGCGGCGCGGTTCTACAAGACTCGGGCGCTGGCCAAGGCGGCCATCGAAAGTGGCAAGGTGCATTGCCGGGGCGAACGCTGCAAGCCGGGCAAGGAACCCAGGGTAGGGGATGAGTTTGTCCTGCGTACCGGTTTTGACGAGCGCACAGTGGTGGTCAAGGCGCTGTCGGTGGTCAGGCGCGGGGCGCCCGAAGCGCAGGCGCTGTATGCAGAAACCGAAGAGAGTGTGCGCCGCCGCGAACAGGCTGCTGAAATGCGCAAGGCCGGGGCGATGGGTGTGACCACCGATGGCCGGCCAAACAAGAAGCAGCGCCGACAGATTCACCAACTGCACGGTAGCTTTGACTAAACAGGGGCTGCTTTGCAGCCCATTCGCGGGGCAAATGTGGGAGCGGGCTTGCCCCGCGAATGGGCCGCAAAGCGGCCCCCGCTGTTAGCGAACCACCGCCAATCTACCGACCAACGGTAACCTGGCTGCCAGAGCAAACAACGGCGCCGTCCAGCGCATCAACGCCGCACTGCCTTTGGCCGCCAGAGGCGTATAGCAACTCCACCCCAACGCCAGCACCGCCATCAGCAACCCGCCGATGTAGTCGTCCTGGCCCCAATGGGCACCCGCCACCAAGCGTGGCAGCATGAACACCAGCGCCAGCCCCCAGACCACCAGGTAGTGCATCAGGCGACGGCTGAACACGCTCATGAACAACGCCCAGACCAGCAGCACCGAGGCGTGATCGCCTGGGAAACTCTTGCTGGAGCGGTCCTTGAGTTCCCAGGCCGCTTCCAAGTTCGGGTAATAGTCACTGAGGTGCACGACGTCATCGAAGATCATCGACGGGCTCTTGTGTTGCCACCCCGCAGCATCCACCCACTTGGAAAACAGCGCGCGAATCACCACTAATAGGATCAGGGTCACCAGAAAGCCGAAAAACGCCTCACGCACCTGGCAGGCTTTGAACACCCAGTTGCCACGGATCAGCACCGCCAGAAGGATCAGCCCGACCACGATGTCGAACGGGCGCAGGCTGCCCAGGGTCCAGATGTAGCGCCAGGTGGTGTTGTCGGCCAGCGGCGCATTGAGGCTGTGGAACAGCCACTCGTCGAAAGTCAGGCACAGGATCTGGCCAAAAGGCCATAACCAGAAACACAGTAGAGCGATGGGCAGCAGTGTGCAGGCTGCCAAGGGCCCGAAGGACCACCTTGCTTGGAACAGTGGTCGATTGTCCATAAGATACCTCTATTGCCAACAGGAATCGGAGCGCCTTGTGAGCGCTCTGCCACGGGCTTCGCAGTATTTCGAAACGCCGTGTAACCATTTTGTCATCATTTTCAGATAGCCAGAACCTATGAGCGAATTGCCGGATACCGATTTCACCCAACGTTTCCTCTTCGACGACCGCGATATCCGCGGTGAGTGGGTAGGGCTCGACCGCAGCTATGCCGAAGTGCTGGCGCGTCACCCGTACCCCCAACCCGTGGCCGCGCTGCTCGGCGAATTGATGGCCGCCACCGCATTGCTGGTGGGTGCCCTGAAGTTCGACGGCCTGCTGATTTTGCAGGCGCGTTCCCAGGGGCCGATCCCGCTGCTGATGGTGGAATGCTCGGGCGAGCGCGAAATCCGCGGCGTGGCCCGTTACGAAGCCGATCAGATTCCTGCCGACGCGACCTTGGCGCAGCTGATGCCCGACGGCCATCTGACGCTGACCATCGACCCAGTCAACGGCCAGCGCTACCAGGGGACCGTTGACCTGGACGGTGCCAACCTGTCGGAGTGCTTCACCAATTACTTCGTTCAGTCGCAACAGCTCAACACCCGTTTCTGGCTCGATGCCAAAGATGGCAAGGCCCGCGGCCTGCTGTTGCAGCAATTGCCACGTGATCGCCAGCCGGACGACGAAGAGCGCGAGGACAGCTGGCAGCACGTTGTAGCCCTGGCCAAGACACTCAAGCCTGAAGAGTGGCAAGAAGACAACGAAACCTTGCTGCACCGTCTGTACCACGAAGACGCCGTGCGCCTGTTTGACATCGAACCCCTGCGCTTCCACTGCAGCTGCTCGCGCGAGCGCTCCGGCAATGCGCTGGTCAGCCTCGGCGAGCACGACGCCAAGCAGTTGGTCGAGGAGTGTGGTGGCAAGGTGGAGATCGATTGCCAGTTCTGCAACGAGCGCTATTTCTTCGATGCAAGCGATGTGGCGCAACTGTTTGCGGGTGGCGGCACGGACACGGCCTCAGAAACTCGCCACTGAAACGATTAACTGCAGGGAAATCTCCTGTCTAATTGCGCAAAAGCGCGGTTACGACAGGAGGGGCCTACTTTTTTTGGGCTTTTCTGGCATAATCCGGCCACTTTTTTCGCTGTAGTAGTTTTTTACAGACAACTACAAAACGTTTGGAGCACTCGGCCTCGGGCCGGATGGGGTATCTCATGACGCAAGCCAACAACACCGTGTACACCGACCTGAGCGTCGATGAGCTGGTAAAAGAAGCGCTGCAACGCGGTGAAGGCGTACTAGCCGATACCGGCGCACTGGTCGTTGAGACTGGGCACCGTACTGGCCGTTCGCCGGCTGACCGTTTCATCGTCGAAGAACCTTCCACCCAGGATGCCATTTCCTGGGGCCCGATCAACCGCAAGTTCCCGGCCGACAAGTTCGATGCCCTGTGGGACCGCGTCGAGGCGTTCAACAACGCCCAGGATCACTTCGTTTCCTACGTTCACGTAGGCGCCGCTGCCGAGCACTACCTGCCGGTGAAGATGACCACCCAGACTGCCTGGCAGAACCTGTTCGGCCGTTGCCTGTTCATCAACCCTGAACAGTACAACCCGGCTGGCCGTGACCAGTGGCAAGTGCTCAACGTTGCCAACTTCGTGTGCGAGCCTGAGCGTGACGGCACCAACTCCGACGGCTGCGTCATCATCAACTTCGCCGCGAAGAAGGTGCTGATCGCTGGCATGCGTTACGCCGGTGAAATGAAGAAAGCCATGTTCTCGGTGCAGAACTTCCTGCTGCCGGCCGCTGACGTGCTGCCAATGCACTGCGCTGCCAACATCGGCGAAGAAGGCGATGTGACCCTGTTCTTCGGCCTCTCCGGCACCGGCAAGACCACCCTGTCGGCCGACGAAAGCCGTTACCTGATCGGTGACGACGAGCACGGTTGGGGCGAAGGCGTTGTCTTCAACATGGAAGGCGGCTGCTACGCCAAGTGCATCGACCTGTCCGAGAAGAACGAGCCGGTCATCTGGAAAGCCATCAAGCATGGCGCAGTGCTGGAAAACGTCGTACTCGACGCCAACAAGCACGCCGACTACACCGATGTCAGCCTGACCCAGAACAGCCGTGCGGCCTACCCGCTGGAGCACGTTGCCAAGCGTTCCGAAGCGAACCTGGGTGGCGAGCCTAACGCGGTCATCTTCCTGACCTGCGACCTGACTGGTGTTCTGCCTCCGGTTTCGATCCTGAACAACGAACAGGCTGCTTACCACTTCCTGTCCGGTTACACCGCGCTGGTCGGTTCCACCGAAATGGGTTCGGGCGGCGGCATCAAGTCGACCTTCTCCACCTGCTTCGGCGCGCCGTTCTTCCCGCGCCCGGCTGGCGAGTACGCTGAGCTGCTGATCAAGCGCATCAACGGCTTCAACTCCAAGGTCTACCTGGTCAACACCGGCTGGACCGGCGGTGGCTACGGCGTTGGCAAGCGTTTCAGCATTCCGACCACCCGTGCTGTGATCGCTGCGATCCAGAGCGGTGCACTGGTAGGCGCCGAAACCGAGCACTTGGACATCATCAACCTGGACGTGCCAAAGGCCGTTCCGGGCGTCGACACCGAGCTGCTCAACCCGCGCACCAACTGGGCTGACAAAGCCGCTTACGACGAAGCGGCCAAAGGCCTGGCCAAGCTGTTCATCGAAAACTTCAAGAAATTCGAAGTTTCCGACGCGATCAAGGCTGCTGGTCCACAGCTGTAAGCTGTCGCCAGTTGCAACGAGGAAGCCGCCCTTAGGGGCGGTTTTTTTTTGAGTTTGTTTTGATCATGCGTCTTGGCTCGGAGGTGCTCGCCACAGCATATTCAGCGCCCGTGAGATCGAGCGCCGCCCGCGCGGCGCTTCGCAGCACAAGGCTGCTCCTACATCTGTTTCGGGCCAGTAACGCCTGTACCAACGCGCGCGACCGCCTTGTTTGTTCCTCACGATATCGAGGTGGACGCCAAAAGGGCCGCGCGCCTCTGCCTCAGGATGCATTGGCCCGAAACAAATGAGCAGCCTTGTGCTGCGAAGCGCCACGCGGGCGGCGCTCAATTTGCGCACCACCTCAGAACCCAAGGCAAGCACCTGGCAGCCTTCACCCCATCTCTCGGCCAGCAAATGCACATCACGTCCATAATTTCTGTTTCACTGATAGCATTCATTGCGACCTCGCGAGACAGACAAATGACTGAAGCCCCACAGCGCAGCGCATTCACCCACTTCCACCCCATCCTCACCCGCCCGCAAGACAACGATCACAACGGCCATATCGCCGGTGCCACCGTGCATGGCTTCTTCGAAACCGCCATCCAGGCGTTTCTGGTGGAGCAGGCCGAATTCGACCTGCGCGAAGGTGCGCTGGCGGCGTTCGTGGTCAGTTCGGCGGCAGACTTCTTCGCCCTGCCGGGCTTTCCGGATGTGCTTGAGGTGGGGCTGGGCGTGACGCGCCTGGCTGGCAGTACCGTGGAGTACCGGTTGGCCCTGTATCGCCCGGGTGAAGAAGACGCCTGTGCGGCGGGGACGGTGGTGCAGGTGTTCATCGAGCGGGCAAGCGGCCGGCCTGTGCCGTTGCCAGAGGCGCTGCAGGCAGTGCTCGTTGGCCTTCAGCTCGGGCAACAGGCATAAAAAAGCCCCGCCGGTGCGGGCGGGGCTTTTGTTGCCAGGGCTGGGCCCTCAGGCATTAGTCGCGCCAGTGGCGCTTGTGCTTGCGGTGGCCGTAATGGTGGCCACGGTCGTAGTGACGGCGGTCGTCATAGCTGCGACGGTAGCGACGATCGTCATGGCGCTCGTCGTCGTCGGCCTTGTTACCCATGTAGTTACCCAGCGCGCCACCGGCACCACCGCCGGCTGCTGCACCAATGTAGCTACCGGTGGTGCCGCCCACGGAGCGACCGACCACGTTACCGCCTGCAGCGCCCAGTGCGCCACCGATGGCGGCTTCGCCACGCTGACGTTTGTCGGCACCCAGTGCGCCGCCGGCGGCGCCGCCCAGGCCGGCACCAATCGCGCCGCCTGTGCTACCACCGATGGAGTTGCCCACGACGGAGCCGAGTACCCCACCCAATGCGCCGCCAATGCCGGCCTCGGTATTGCCACCGGCCATGGCAACGCCGCTGAGCAAGCTGAAAGACAACAACAGAATCGAGGAGTACTTCTTCATCAAGAGAGCCTCATAAGGATGACGAGGCGAATTTGAGGCTCTGGAGGGCGGCTTGCAATTGAAATCCGACGAGTAGCACGAGTTGTACACAATTCTCTAAGTTACTGTATTTGCTGTGAAACTTTATCGTTTTTTGGCTGTCAGAGGTATTTATGACAAAGCCCTGAACCGTTGCGGAACAGGGCTTTTTTCGTTTTTGCCGGTTACGTTCCGCGCAGTCATACACTGGCTTTGTAGGAGCGGCCTTGCGTCGCGAAAGGGCCGCAAAGCGGCCCCAGCAATATTTGCGGCGACGCCGAAATTGGGGGCTGCTGCGCAGCCCTTTCGCGACGCAAGGCCGCTCCTACAAAGATTGTGCAGCGAATGTCAGATAATCCGATTGTTATCCCGCGCCCGCTCCAGCTTGATGGCAATGAACTTCGACGTCGGCGTATGGCTGCCATCGCCAATGCTCTCAAGCGGCACCAGCGGGTTCACTTCGGGATAGTAAGCCGCCGCTTGCCCCGCCGGGATATCGAAGGCCAGCAATGTGAAACCGTGCACTCGGCGCACATGCTCATCCCCCCACAACGAAACAATGTCGACCTTCTGCCCCGGCTGGAACCCCAGGCGGACGATGTCGGCCTCGTTGGCGAACAGCACTTCACGCTGGCCACGCACGCCGCGGTAGCGGTCATCCAGGCCATAGATGGTGGTGTTGTACTGATCGTGCGAGCGCATCGACTGCATGATCAGGTCGGGCAACTGGCCGCTGGCCCGCACCCTTTCATCAAGCAAGGTATCCGGCAACAGGTTGGCCTTGAAGTTGGCGCGGCCGGTAGCGGTCTTCCATTCGCGGCTGGCGGCGCTGTTGCCCAAGTAAAAGCCACCCGGTTCACGCAGGCGTTCGTTGAAGCCGCTGAAGCCGGGGATGGTGTCGCCGATCAGGTCGCGGATGCGGTCGTAATCGGCCACCAGCCAGTGCCAATCCACCGGCTGCTTGCCCAGGGTGGCGGCGGCGATACCGGCAACCACCGCAGGCTCCGAGCGCATCTGCGTCGACAGCGGTTTCAACTGGCCGTTGGAGGCGTGGACCATGCTGAACGAGTCTTCCACAGTCACCGCTTGTGGGCCATCGGCCTGCAGGTCGATGTCGGTACGGCCCAGGCACGGCAGGATCAGCGCCTGCTTGCCGTGGACCAGGTGGCTGCGGTTGAGTTTGGTGCTGATGTGCACGGTCAGTTCGCAGTTGCGCAGCGCCTGCGCGGTGCGCTCGGTGTCTGGCGTGGCTTGGGCAAAGTTGCCGCCCAGCCCGATGAACACCTTGGCGCGGCCGTCGAGCATGGCGTGGATGGCTTCGACGGTGTTGTGGCCGTTGTGCCGCGGCACGGGGAAGTTGAAGCGCTTTTCGATGGCGTCGAGCAAGGCCACCGGCGGCCGCTCGTTGATGCCCATGGTGCGGTCGCCCTGGACGTTGCTGTGGCCACGCACCGGGCACAGGCCGGCGCCTGGCGCACCGATGTTGCCGCGCAGCATCTGCAGGTTGACGATTTCCTGGATGGTCGGCACCGAATGGCGGTGCTGGGTGATGCCCATCGCCCAGCACATGATCACCCGCTTGCCACGGCAGTACATGCGCGCGGCCAGCTCGATGTCGGCCAGGGTCAGGCCGGATTGCGCCTGAATGTGTTCCCACGAAGTGGCGTCGACCACGGCCAGGTAGTCATCGACGCCGTGGCCATGCTCGGCAATGAAGGCTTGGTCGAAGACCGCAGGCTCGCCCTTGGCCTGGGCTTCACGTTCCCACTGCAGGACGAACTTGGCCATGCCACGCAGCAGCGCCATGTCGCCCCCCAGGGCCGGGCGGAAGAACGCGGTGTTGGTCGGCCGGTCACTGTTGGTCAACATCTCCAGCGGGTTCTGCGGGTGCTGGAAGCGCTCCAGGCCGCGCTCTTTCAGCGGGTTGACGCACACCACTTGGGCACCGCGTTTAACCGCATCGCGCAGCGGGTCGAGCATGCGTGGGTGGTTGGTGCCCGGGTTCTGGCCCCAGACGAAGATCGCATCGGCATGCTCGAAATCGTCGTAGGTGACCGTGCCCTTGCCGACGCCGACGCTCTGCCCCAGGGCCACGCCGCTGGCTTCGTGGCACATGTTCGAGCAATCCGGGAAGTTGTTGGTGCCGTAGGCGCGCACGAACAATTGGTAGAGGTACGCGGCTTCGTTGCTGGCACGGCCCGAGGTGTAGAACTCGGCCTGGTCAGGGGTTGCCAGGTTGTTCAGTTCGCGGGCGATCAGGGCGAAGGCCGCCTCCCAGCTGATGGGCTGGTAATGGTCGCGTTGAGCGTCGTAGACCATTGGTTCGGTCAGGCGGCCCTGGTACTCCAGCCAGTAATCGCTTTGCTCGCGCAGCGCGCTGACGCTGTAGCGGGCGAAGAAGGCGGCATCGACGCGGCGCTTGGTGGCTTCCCAGTTGACTGCCTTGGCGCCGTTCTCGCAGAACTTGACCATGCCGCTTTCCGGCGAATCGCCCCAGGCGCAGCCAGGGCAGTCAAAGCCGCCATTCTGGTTGGTCTTGAGCAGGGCTCGAATGTTCTTCAGCGCATTGTCGCTGCCGACCCAGGCCTTGGCCACGCTGCGCAACGCCCCCCAGCCGCCGGCGGGGCCGTGGTAGGGCTTGTAGCGAGGGAAGGAGGCTGGGGCGTTGTCCGGGAGGTGCTGGTACGAGGTCACGGCTGTTACGACTCCGCCGCTGGGCTGTAGACCCGCGGTGCGCTGTGCTTGGGCAAGTGGATGAGGTTGAGGTTGTGCTTGCGTGCCCATTGCAGGGCAAGGCCGGTGGGCGCCGACAGGCTGACCAGGGTCTGGATGCCGGCACGCAGGACCTTCTGGATCAGCTCCAGGCTGCAGCGGCTGGTGACGATGGCCAGGCCGCCTTCACTGTCGATGCCTTGGCGCAGCAGGGCGCCGATCAGTTTGTCGAGGGCGTTGTGCCGGCCAATGTCCTCGCGGCCGAGCAACAGCTCGCCGTTACGGTCCATGAACAGTGCCGCATGCACCGCGCCGCAATGCTGGCCTAGCGGCTGGAAGGCGTCGATGCGCTGGCGCAGGCCAGCCAGCCAGTGCGCGGGCGGCAGTGGCGCGCCGGGCAGTTCGGCAAGCTCTGGCAGTGCCTGCTCCAGGGCTTCGACCCCACACAGGCCGCAGCCGCTGGTGCCGGCCAGTTGGCGGCGCTGGTTTTTCAGGTTCCAGAAGGCGCGGCTGGAGATTTCCAGGTCGGCGTACATCGCCGAACCGCTGCCAGAAAGCTTGAGGTCATAGATTTCCTGGGTGCCTTCGACAATCCCGCTGCCGACGCTGAAACCGACTGCAAAGTCTTCCAGGTCGGTCGGGCTCACCAGCATCACGGCTTGATTGAGGCCGTTGAAGGCGATGGCCAGGGCCACTTCTTCGGCCAATGGCGTGCTGGCGCGCTCGGCGTCGCTGAGCTGGACGTATTCGTAGGTGTTGCTGGCGGCGGGCAAGGCCAAAGGCGATGAGGCCGCGCAGACCGGAGGTTTGCTGTTCATCGGGGCTGACTACCGGCGGCTTTTTGATAGCACAAGCCTAGGCCTGTGGGCCGGTCACGTCTAATCGCTAGGGTCTATGCCGTGATAGACCGCGTCGATTGGTCGCAGTGGGGCAGGCCGAGCAATCCTGGCCTAGACTCCTGGCTCCGAGGTTTTATCAACAAGGAGAACGCAATGAGCCTGTTCAGTTTTGTGAAGGAAGCCGGCGAGAAGTTGATCGACCTGCTGACTCCCGGCAATGCCAATGCCGAGGAGCAGCTCAAGGAGCATGTGCAAAAGGTTGGCCTGGGTAATCCGAACATCACCGCCACTGTAGAAGGCGACAAGATCATCCTCAAGGGTGAGGTGGCCAGCCAGGAGGAGAAGGAGAAGATCATTCTGGCGGCGGGCAACATCAGTGGTGTGGCCAGCGTTGACGATCAGATCAAGGTAACAGGGCCAGTCGTTCAGGCTGCGCGGTTCGTTACCGTTAAAAAGGGTGACACCCTTTCAGCCATTGCCCTAGTCGTGTATGGCAATGGCAACCAGTACAACAAGATCTTCGAGGCGAACAAGCCGATGCTCACGCACCCGGACAAGATCTACCCGGGGCAGGTGTTGCGTATTCCGGACTGATAGATCTCTGTAGGCTGTGCCGGCCCTTTCGCGGGGCAAGCCCGCTCCCACAGGTATCCCGCAACACTGCAGTTTTGCGGGATACCTGTGGGCTTGCCCCGCGAAAGGGCCCTCACAGGCCTGCCAGCAAATCCCGGTAATCCTCGACCGCTGCAAACTCCTGGGTGTCGCGAGGTGCCGCCTGGCTATCGGGCTGGCGCACTGCCAGCAAATGCCCCACGCCAAACCGCTGGGCACTGCGCAAAATCGCCAGGGTGTCATCGATGAACAGGCTGCGCGCAGGCTCAAAGCCGATATCCGCCTGCAAGGCATCCCAAAACTGTGGGCTCTCTTTCGGGTAGCCATAATCATGCGAACTGATCAGCCGCTCGAAATACGGCGCCAGTTCCACCCGCTCCAGCTTCAGTGACAGCGAGTCACGGTGGGCATTGGTGATCATCACCACGCGTTTGCCTGCCTGACGGATGGCGGCCAGGAAGGTGTCGGCGTCGGGGCGCAGGGCGATCAGGTCGGCGATCTCGCGTTTCAGTTCGCGGATCGGCAGCTTCAGTTCACGGCTCCAGAAGTCCAGGCAATACCAGTTGAGCGTGCCAGCATTGCGCTCGAACAAAGGCTGCAGCTCCATTTCCGCCATGGCTCGGCTCACGCCATGCAGCTCGGCATAGCGCTGGGGCAGGTGCTCCAGCCAGAAGCGGTTGTCGTAGTGCAGGTCGAGCAGCGTGCCGTCCATGTCCAGCAGGACAGTATCGATGGCAGACCAGGGAAGAACAGGCATGGGAAACTCTCGTTCAGTCGGCTAGCCACGGTATAGTAACCCGTTCACGCCAAGGAGCTGCCCCATGCGCCAGAAACCCACCGTCCTTAACCGCGAAATCGTCGCCAGCAGCCGCCTGTTCCGCGTCGAGGCCGTGCAATTGCGCTTCAGTAACGGTGCCGAGCGCACGTATGAACGCTTGGTCGGCCGGGGCAATGGTTACGGGGCGGTGATGATCGTGGCCATGCTCGATGCCGAGCATGCCGTGCTGGTCGAGGAGTACTGCGGCGGCACGGACGAATACGAGCTGTCGCTGCCCAAGGGCTTGATCGAGCCAGGCGAAGACGTGCTGGCAGCGGCGGACCGCGAACTCAAGGAAGAAGCCGGCTTTGGTGCGCGGCAGCTGGAACACCTAACCGAGTTGTCGCTGTCGCCGGGCTACATGAGCCAGAAGATTCAGGTGGTGCTGGCCACCGACCTGTATGAAGAACGCCTTGAGGGCGACGAACCAGAGCCCATGGGCGTCGACAAGGTCAACCTGCGCGAGCTGTCGGCGCTGGCCATGCACCCGCAATTTACCGAGGGCCGTGCCTTGGCGGCGCTGTACCTGGCGCGCGATCTGCTGATGCAGCGGGGGCTGCTGGAGCTATGAACGACCTGCAACTGATGCACGAAGTGGTCAAGCTGGCCCATCTGGCGGGCGAGGCGATTCTGCCGTTCTGGCGGGCCGACGTGGCGGTGACCAACAAGGCTGATGATTCCCCGGTGACCGCCGCCGACCTGGCCGCCCACCGCATCATCGCTGATGGCCTGCTGGCGCTGGCGCCACAGATCCCGGTGCTGTCCGAGGAGGACTGCAACATTTCGCTGGTCGAGCGCCAGGGCTGGAGCCGCTGGTGGCTGGTCGACCCGCTGGACGGCACCAAGGAATTCATTGCGGGCAGTGAAGAGTTCACGGTCAACATCGCCCTGATCGAAAACGGCGTGGTGGTGTTTGGCGTGGTCTCGATGCCGACCAACGGGCGCTGCTACTTGGGTGGGCGCCAGTTGGGTGCGTGGCGTGCCGAGGCGGGGGAAGCTGCCCAGCCAATCCAGGTGCGTAACGCACCGCCTGCCGAAGGCCGTTTCACGGTGGTGGCCAGCCGTCGCCATTCCAGCCCCGAGCAAGAGGCGCTGTTGGCAGGGTTAGGGGCGGCGCTGGGTGAGCTGGACCTGGCCAATATCGGCAGCTCGCTGAAGTTCTGCCTGCTGGCCGAAGGCAGCGCCGATTGCTACCCGCGCCTGGCGCCGACGTCGCAGTGGGATACCGCCGCTGCACAGGGCGTATTGGAGGGGGCCGGTGGCGAGGTGATTGGGCTGGATGGCCAGCCGTTCACCTACCCGGCGCGTGAATCCCTGCTCAATCCATTCTTCCTGGCCTTGCCCCGCACAGCCGCCTGGCGCCAAGCCTTGATCGATCTGGCGTGTAAAGAACAAAACGCTTAACCCCGCGCCTCATGATCCTGTGGGAGCGGGTTTACCCGCGAAGAAGCCAAACCGGTTTCTGGCACCGGCTTCGCCGGTGTTCGCGGGTAAACCCGCTCCCACAGAGCCCCTGCTAGGTCAGCAGGCGTTGTTTCGGTCCATGCGTGTGCGTCAGCGGTGCAGCACGTACTGGCCGCTGAATTTCACGGCAGGCTCGTCACTGCCGGCATTGCTGACGGTGGTTTCCAGCGTCAAACGCGCCCGGCCGCGGCGCTGGTACATCGCCACGAAGCGTTCCCAAGCCTTCTCGTCCGGCGCCGCACAACGGGCCACCGCCGCGCCGGTGACCGGCAGCGGATAGCTGATCTGCCCTTCCTGAATGACGATATGCCCGTCATCAATGCCCAGCTCGCGCAAGCGCAGGTGCAGCCACCCCCAACCCACCAGCACCGCGGCGCAGTACAGGCTGCCGCCGAACATGGTGCTCTTGTGGTTGACGTTGGCTGCCAGCGGCAGTTGCAGGCGCAGGGTGTGCTGTTGCCAATCGATGACCTCCAGGCCCATTTCGCGGGTCAGAGGGATGTCGCTGTGCAGTACGGATTGCAGGTACTGGCTGTCGCTGCTCATGGACGGTTGTCCTCCTGGTCGTCGTGCCCGCCACTGCCACCGTCAAAATTGAGGCTGTGTTTGCGTAATTTGTCATGCAGGGTCTTGCGGGGGATGCCCAGCGCTTCGGCCAGGCTGCGCATCGAGCTGTGCGGCTGGGCAAGCTCGGCGGCGATCAGCGAGCGCTCGAACTGTTCGACCTGTTCGCTGAGGTTGCCGGTCAATACCGCCGCCGTGGGCGTTGCCGCAGCGGGCGCCTGGCCGTCGAGGGCAAGCTCCAGGCCAAGGGCGAAGCGCTCGGCGACGTTCTGTAGCTCACGCACGTTGCCCGGCCAGTCGTGGCGCAGCAATAAGGCGCGCTGGGCCGGCTGCAGGGTGTGCGGCGGCAAGCCGTGGCGCTGGCTGGCGGCGTCGGCAAAGTGCTGGAACAACACCAAAATGTCATCGCCGCGCTCGCGCAGCGGGGGGATGCGCAGCGGCGCCACGTTCAGGCGGTAATACAGGTCGGCCCGGAAGCGCCCTTGGTCAGCGGACTGACGCAGGTCTTCCTTGGTGGCGGCGATGATGCGGATATCCAACGGGATCAACTGGTTGCCGCCCAGGCGTTCGACCACCCGCTCCTGCAGCATGCGCAGCAGCTTCACCTGAACATCCAGGCTCATGCTCTCGATTTCATCGAGGAACAGCGTGCCGCCATTGGCGAATTCGAACTTGCCGATACGCCGCTTCTGCGCGCCGGTGAAGGCGCCGGGTTCGTGGCCAAACAGCTCGCTCTCGACCACCGATTCGGCCAATGCCCCGGCGTTGATGGCCACGAAGGGCCCGTCGCGGCGGCTAGAAAGGTCGTGCAGGGCGCGGGCCACCACCTCTTTGCCGGCGCCAGTCTCACCCAGAATCAGCACATCGGCACGGGTGCCGGCCAAAGCGCCGATCTGCTCACGCAGGCGTAGCATCGTCGGCGACTGGCCCACCAGGCGGGTGGCCAGTTGCTGGCGGTCGCTCAAGGCCAGGCGCAGGCTGCGGTTGTCCAGCACCAGGCGGCGCAGGGCCAGGGCGCGGCGCACGCTGTCGAGCAGGGCGTCGCTGGCGAACGGCTTTTCGAGGAAGTCATAGGCGCCGGCACGCATGGCCTGTACCGCCAGCGGCACATCGCCGTGGCCGGTAATCAGCAGCACGGGCAGTTCGCTGTCGCGGCCGTGCAGTTGCTCCAGCAGTTGCAGGCCATCGATGCCCGGCATGCGGATGTCGCTGACCACCACACCGGGCCAGTCGGCTTCGATGCGCTCGGCCAGGCCTTGGGCATCGGCCAGCGCCACCACCTTGAGCCCGGCAAGGTCCAGGGTCTGGCTCAGGGCTTGGCGCAGGTGCGGGTCGTCGTCGACCAGAATGACCTGGGCTTGGCTGTCGATCAGTGTCTCGGGGCTCATGCCGAGGGGTCCTCCGAATTGGGCAGGGTAGCGCCGGGTGCCGCCACGCGCAGTTGCAGGGTAAGCAGGGCACCGCCTTCTGGGTGGTTGGCCAGCAGCAGTTCGCCGCCCAGGGCGCGCATCAGGCTTTCGCAGATGGCCAGCCCCAGGCCAAGGCCCTGGGTGCGGGTCTTGGTGGTGAAGAACGGCTCTTTGGCATGCTCCAGTGCCTGGCGGCTGAAGCCCGGGCCGTTGTCGCGGATGTACAGGTAGACGTAGCCATCGCGCTGTTCGGCACTCAGCCAGAGGCGGCGCGGGTTGGCCTTTTCGGTCAGGGCATCGAGGGCGTTGGCCAGCAGGTTGCCCAGCACTTGGCGCAGGCGGGTTTCGCCGGCTTGCACCCACAACGTGGCCTCTGGCAGGTCGCGGATCAGCTCGACGGCCATCGCCCGGCGGCGCTTGGCCAGCAGCGCCAGGGCGTCGTCCAGTGCCGGCTGCAGGGCCACGCTTTCCGGGGCGTGGCGGTCGCGGCGGGCGAAGGCGCGCAGGTGGGCGATGATCGAGGCCATGCGCCCGGTCAGCTCACCGATCAGCTTGAGGTTGCCGCGGGCGTCTTCGGTGCGCTGGTGGTCGAGCAGGATCTCGGCATTTTCGGCGTAGCTGCGGATGGCCGCCAGCGGCTGGTTGAGCTCGTGGCTGATGCTCGCCGACATGGTGCCCAGCACCGACAGCTTGCCGGCCTGGACCAATTCGTCCTGGGCCCGCACGGCCTCCTGCTGGGCGTTTTCACGTTCGAGCACGGCGCTCTTGAGGCGGGTGTTGAGGCCTTCAAGGTCGGCGGTACGTTCGGCGACGCGCTTTTCCAGCTCTTGACGGCCACGGGCCTCGAAGTCGATGCGGTCGATGTAATGCCGGCGCCGCTGCATCACCAGGCCGGCCAGCAGCACCAGCACCAGCAACGTGCCGGCGCCGATGGCCATCACCGTCTGCACCGAGCGGTCGACCAGGATGCGCGGGGCGAGGATGCTGACCTGCCAGCCGGTTTCCTTGATGTCGCGGGTCTGGGTGATCCACGCGTCCTGGTTCAGCACCAAGGGTTGCGGGGCCTGGGTCGGGTACGGCTGGATGGCGATGATCGCCTGGCGCTCGGCCTCGGTCAGCGCGCGGGTGGCGCGGAAACGCCAGTCCGGCCGAGAGGTGAGGATGACCACGCCGTTATGGTCGGTCAGCAACAGTTGCTCGGGGGTACGGCCCCAGAGGGTTTCGGTGTGGTCGAGGTCGACCTTGACCACTAGCACGCCCACGATCCGCTCGCGGTCGCGCACGGCGGCGGCGAAGAAGTAGCCACGCTTGGCCGAGGTGGTGCCCTGGCCAAAGAAGCGCCCCAGGTGGCCGGCCATGGCTTCGTTGAAGTAGGGGCGGAAGGCGAAGTTGCGACCGACGAAACTGTCGTGCTTGTCCCAATTGGAGGCGGCCAGGGTATTGCCGCTGACGTCCATCAGGTACATGACCTCGGCACCGGTCTGCTGGACGATGTCCTTGAGCAGGCGGTTGGCGTTGGTCACCGCTTCCAGGCGGAACGGGTCGGCCAGCACGCCGCGCAGCGCCGGTAGGTCGCCGAGGATTTGCGGCAGGGTTTCGTAGCGGTGCAGGGTGCCCAGCAGGTTGGCGACGTACAGGTCGAGGGTCTGGCGATTCTGCGAGGCCAGCTCTTCCTGGTAATAGCGCTCGGCCAGATGATGCAGCGGCCACAGCAGTGGGATCAGGCACACGGCCAGCAGGGCCAGGCTGCGCCAGCGGGGACGGCGTGGGGGCGTGGGTTTCGCGATCATCAGGTCAATGCGCCAGAAAAGTCTGACGCAATTATGCGCTACTTGAGGCAGTCGATCAGCGCCTGCTGCCAGTGCGGCAGGCTGATGTGCCATTGCTGGGCCAAGCGTGAGCAGTCCAAGCGTGAATTGAGTGGCCTGCGGGCGGGTGTGGGGTATTCGCTGGACGGGATCGGCTGCAGTTCGGCACAGGGTAACCCTTGCGCCCGCAACTGCTCGGCGATCGCCTGGGCGAAACCGAACCACGAGGTCTCACCTTGCGCAGTGAGGTGGTAGGTGCCCCAGTCGCCAGCCTGCCCAGCGTGCCAGCGCTCGATCAGCGTGCGGGTGCTGGCGGCAAGGGTAACGGCAGATGTCGGCGCGCCAATCTGGTCGTTTACCACGCGCAGTTGGGGTTTTTCCTGCAGCAGGCGCTGCATTGTCAGCAGGAAGTTGCGCCCATACAACGAATAGACCCAGCTGGTGCGCAGGATCAGGTGCTGGCCGGCCACCGCAGTAATCGCCTGCTCGCCGGCCAGTTTGCTGTGGCCATAAACCCCCAGGGGGTTGGGCGTGTCTTGTTCGGTATAGGGCGTGGCCTTGCTGCCGTCGAAGACGTAGTCGGTGGAGTAGTGGATGAGCGGCGCACCCAGCTGTGCTGCTTCTTCGGCGAGCACGCGGGGGCCATGGGCATTGATTGCAAAGGCCAGCTCGGGCTCTTGTTCGGCCTGGTCCACCGCCGTGTAGGCAGCAGCGTTTATGATCAGGTCGGGGGCGAGCCGGCGCAGCGGCTCGCGCAGGGCCTCGGGCTGTGCAAGGTCGAGGTGCTCGCGGCCAAGCACGTGTAGCTCGCCAAGCCCGGCCAACTGCGCCTGCAGCGCTTGGGCAACCTGGCCATTACGGCCGCAGACGACGATTTTCATGGCAGCAGTTGCGCCTCGCTCAGCGGTACGCCGACCTTGTCTTTGTCCGACAGCACCGGCGGCCCCGCGAGTTGCCAGTCGATGGCCAGCTCAGTGTCGTCCCAGCGGATGCAACGGTCTGCGCCAGGGTTGTAGTAGTCCGTGGTCTTGTAGAGAAATTCGGCCGATTCGCTGACCACCGAGAAGCCGTGGGCGAACCCCGGTGGAATCCACAATTGCCGATGATTATCGGCCGACAGGTGCACCGCGACCCATTTGCCGAACGTGGGCGAGCTCTTGCGCACGTCCACGGCAATGTCGCGTATCTCGCCCTGTACCACCCGCACCAGTTTGCCCTGGGTGTTTTCCACCTGATAGTGCAGGCCGCGCAACACGCCTTTGACGGAGCGCGAGTGGTTGTCCTGGACAAAGCTCACGGTGACGCCGGTGTGCTTCGCGAATTCGCGGGCATTGAAGGCTTCGAAGAAGAAGCCACGGCTGTCACCGTATACCGTTGGCTCGATGATCAGTACGTCAGGGATCTCGGTGGGGATGATGTTCATGCAGACTCGTTTGCCAGTTTGCCCAGGTACTGACCGTAACCGGTCTTCTTGAGTTTTTCAGCCTTTGCCAGCAGCTGGTCACGGGTGATCCAGCCCTTGTTGAAGGCGATTTCTTCCAGGCAGGCCACTTTCAGCCCCTGGCGGTTCTCGATGGTTTGCACATATTGCGAGGCATCCAGCAGGCTCTCGTGGGTGCCGGTGTCGAGCCAGGCGAAGCCACGGCCAAAGCGCTCCACGCGCAAGTCGCCGCGCTTGAGGTAGGCATTGGTGACATCGGTGATCTCAAGCTCGCCGCGCTCCGAGGGGCGAATGCCTTTGGCGATTTCGACCACGTCGTTGTCGTAGAAGTACAGGCCCGTCACGGCATAGCTGGACTTGGGCTTGAGTGGCTTCTCTTCGATGGACAGCGCGTTGCCCTGCTCGTCGAACTCGACCACACCGAAGCGCTCCGGGTCCTTGACCCAATAGCCGAACACGGTGGCGCCGCTGGGGTGGCTGACCGCGCGCTGCAACTGTTCGGTGAAGCTCTGGCCATGGAAGATGTTGTCACCGAGGATGAGGCAGACCGAGTCGTCACCGATAAACTCCTCACCGATCAGGAATGCCTGGGCCAGGCCGTCGGGTGATGGCTGCTCGGCATAGCTGATGCGAATGCCGAACTGGCTGCCATCGCCGAACAGCTGGCGATACTGAGGCAGGTCCTGGGGCGTGGAGATCAGCAGGATGTCGCGGATATCGGCGAGCATCAGCACCGAGATCGGGTAGTAGATCATCGGCTTGTCATAAATCGGCAGCAGTTGCTTGGATACCCCGAGGGTGATGGGGTGCAGGCGGGTGCCGGATCCTCCGGCCAGGACGATGCCCTTGGTCATGCAATGAGCTCCTTGATGTCGGTATTGCCCAGGCGTTCCCCCTGGTAGCTGCCATCCTGGACATGGCGGCACCACTGCAGGTTATCCAGGTACCACTGCACGGTCTTGCGCAGCCCGGTGGCGAAGGTTTCCTGCGGTACCCAGCCCAGCTCCCGTTCGATCTTGCTGGCATCGATGGCATAGCGCAGGTCATGGCCGGGGCGGTCCTGAACGTAGGTGATCAGGTCTGCATAACGGGCCACGCCTTCAGGGTGCTGTGGCGCCAGCTCGTCGAGCAGGGCACAGATGGCGTGGACCACGTCGAGGTTCTTCTGCTCGTTGTGGCCGCCGATATTGTACGTTTCGCCGACCTCGCCGCGGCTCACCACCTCGAGCAACGCCCGGGCGTGGTCTTCGACGAACAGCCAGTCGCGAACCTGCTGGCCATTGCCGTACACCGGCAGTGGCTTGCCGGCCAGGGCATTGAGGATCATCAGCGGGATCAGCTTTTCAGGGAAATGGTACGGGCCGTAGTTGTTCGAGCAGTTGGTGATCAGTACCGGCAGGCCATACGTGCGGTGCCAGGCGCGTACCAGGTGGTCCGAGGCGGCCTTGCTCGCCGAATAGGGGGAGCTGGGCGCATACGGCGTGGTCTCGTGGAACAGGTCGTTGGCGCCATGCAGGTCGCCATACACTTCGTCGGTGGAGATATGGTGAAAGCGGAACGCACGGCGCTGCTCGGCAGGCAGGCGGCTCCACCAGGCACGGGTAGCTTCGAGCAGGGCATAGGTGCCGACGATATTGGTCTGGATGAACGCCGCCGGGCCGTCGATCGAACGGTCCACATGGGACTCGGCAGCCAGGTGCATGATTGCGTCGGGCTGGAAGCGCTCGAGTACGGCACTGACTGTCGCCGCATCAGCGATATCGGCCTGGACGAATTCGTAACGGGTATTGTTGGCGATGCTTTGCAGCGACTCGAGGTTGCCGGCGTAGGTCAGCTTGTCGAGGTTCAGCACTTCGTGTTCGGTGTTGTCGATCAGGTGACGGACCAGCGCCGAGCCAATGAAGCCGGCGCCGCCTGTGACGAGTATGCGCATCTCAAGTCGCCTCTGGTAAACCAAGTTCTATGGCATGCAGCCTAGCTGGTCGGCTAGGGTGGTGGCAGACAAATATCATGGCTTTGAGCGTGATTATGATGGATATGCCGATTGATATCGATCTAATAAGGGGTAAGGCTTTGCAGATCGGCTATTTTTGCTTTTAAAGCCGATATATATCGGTTATAAATTTGCCATCGCTGCTCCTACCCCCATCGACCAACGCCCCAGCGCACATCGGCTCAGGGCCTACGCAGAGGTTAACCATGAAAACCCTCAATTCTACCCCCCGTGCCGACGGCTTCCACATGCCCGCTGAATGGGCGCCGCAGACCCAGGTCTGGATGGTCTGGCCGGAGCGTTCGGACAACTGGCGCCTGGGTGGCAAACCGGCACAGGCCGCTCATGTGACATTGGCCAAGGCGATCGCCCGCTTCGAGCCAGTGACCGTGGGTGTTTCTGCTGGCCAGTACGAAAACGCACGCCGTCAGCTCGACCTGCCGAACATCCGCGTCGTGGAAATCAGCAATGACGACGCCTGGGTGCGCGACACCGGCCCGACCTTCGTCATCAACGACCAAGGCGAAGTGCGCGGCGTGGACTGGGGCTTCAATGCCTGGGGCGGCTTCGATGGCGGGCTCTACGCACCCTGGAACCGTGATGAGGAACTGGCCGCCAAGGTCTTGGAAATGGAGCGCTGCCAGCGCTACCAAACCGAGGGCTTCGTGCTGGAGGGTGGCTCGATCCACGTGGACGGCGAGGGCACGGTGATCACCACCGAAGAATGCCTGCTCAACCGTAACCGCAACCCGCACCTGGGCCGTGAGGAAATCGAAGCGGTCCTGCGTGAGCAGTTGGCCGTCGATACCGTGGTCTGGCTGCCGGACGGCCTGTACAACGACGAGACCGACGGCCACGTCGACAACTTCTGCTGTTACGTGCGCCCGGGCGAAGTGTTACTGGCTTGGACCGATGATTCCAACGACCCCAACTACGCCCGCTGCCACGCGGCAATGGACGTGTTGAAGAACACCCGCGACGCCAAAGGCCGTGAGTTCGTGGTGCACAAGATGCCGATCCCGGGCCCGCTGTACGCCACGGCTGAAGAGTGTGCTGGCGTCGACCAAGTGGCCGGTAGCCAGGAGCGCGACCCGTCGGTGCGCCTGGCCGGCTCGTATGTGAACTTCCTGATCGTCAATGGCGGCATCATCGCGCCGAGCTTCGATGACCCTGCCGATGCCCAGGCCAGAGCCATCCTGGCCGAGCTCTTCCCGGATCATGAAGTGGTCATGATCCCAGGCCGTGAATTGTTGTTGGGGGGCGGCAATATCCACTGCCTGACCCAGCAGCAGCCGGCGCCAGTCAAGCGCTGAGACCACCCTGAATAAAAAGGCCCGTCATACGACGGGCCTTTTTTTCGGGTGACCTTTCCAAGCGACGTCCGGCCGCCTGAGTGGCATACGTTTTGTATTGTTTTTCAATTAGATAGCTCGAATGGGTCGGGCTCTCTGATCTGTAACAATGCCTACGTAAATTAGCCGCTCACGGGCAAAGGAGTACGTGTGGAAATGAACGCAGCAAGTGAGTCGGCTTTGTGCCCATCGGCAGTTAACCACCCATCGCTCAAGCTGTTGGCGCAGTGGTTGAAGCACCATGGAAACATCCAGGTCAGGACGACCGACCCACGACGTTTGCTTGCCGGGCGATACCCGCAAGGGCTGATCAGTGAAGCAGAGATGCAGGCGCTGATGGCGGTGTGGCACTGATCTCATCGGTTTTACCGGTGCTGGCCCCTTCGCAGCACAAGGCTGCTCCTACAGGTGGCGCGCGATCCCTGTAGGCGCAGCCTTGTGCTGCGAAGAGGCCGGTACAGGCAACAAAGATCAGAAGCGGTAAGTGCTCGTCACCACAAGGCTCCGCGGGTCGCCCACCTGGATCTGCGCCGCACTGGTCGCCGAGCTGTAGTAGGTCTTGTCGGCAATGTTGTTCAACGCCGCCCGCACATCCCAGTCGTGGGTGCGGTAGCCAGCCAGCGCATCCCAGCGGCCGTAGCCTGGCAACACCGTGGTGTTCTGGTTATCGGCATAACGCTCACCCACCAACGTCAAGCCGGTCTCGGCGTACCAGCCCAATTCCGGTTTCCAGGTCACGAACAGGCTGGCATTACGCTTGGCCACGTCGTTGATGCGGTTGCCTTCCTGGTTATTGTTGTCTTTGACGATGGTCGCATCCTGCAGGCCGATGCCCCCGCGCACGTACCAGTTGCCGACGATATTGCCGGTGGCGGTCAGCTCGATGCCTCGGGAACGTTGCAAGCCGCTGAGCAGGGTGATTTCCGGGTTTTCCGGGTCACGCGTGCGGCGGTTGTACAGCTCCAGTTCATACACGGCGAGGGTGGTGGTGAGGCGCTGGTCGAACCAGTCGCTCTTGACCCCGATCTCCTTCTGGCGGGTCAGCTCTGGCCCGGTGTCGTTGGTGTTGCCCGGCGCGCCGGGGGTGATGCCGATCAGGCCACCGCCCACTGGCGAGAAGGTCTTGCTCCACGATGCATAGAAGGAGTGGTCTCGCCACGGCGTGTAGACCACACCCAGGCGCGGGCTGGTGGTGTTGCTGTCCTGCGGCTCGGTCAGGCCATCCTTGTTGGTGGTCTCTACCTCGAACTGGTCGAAACGCACGCCGGCGAGCACCTGCCATTGATCGTTCAGGCGGACCTGGTCTTGCAGGTAGAGGCCACGGCTTTGGACCACGGTGTGGTTGTCGCTCGACAGCAACATTGGGCCCGTGTGCTGCCGGCTGCGGTCGGGGTTGCCAACGTCCAGGCTGGGCACACTATTAGGCGCAGCGGTGTACAGGGTCGGGTCACGCCGTTGGCTGCCGAACTCCAAGCCCACCAACAGCTTGTGCTCCAGCCCCACGGTAGTGAAGTCGCCCTCGGCTTCGAGGTTGTTGAACAGGTTGCGGGTGTTCAGGTCCTGTTGCCAGCGCTGGCGGGTGACAGTGTTGGTGCTGGCGTTGTAGCCCGTCGCATAGGTGTTGTCGAACTCGCTGTCGAGCTTGAACAGGCCGAGGGTGTGGCGCAGTTGCCAGGTTTCGTTCAGCTGGTAGTTGAGCCGCGAGCGCAGCGACTGGGCGCGGTCATCGATGTAGTCGCGCTGGGTATCGCTGTAGGTGGTGCTGCGGCTGACGTCGGCGGGGCGGCCATTGACCCCGGGGATACCGCGGTCTGGTGTGCGGTTGTAGCGGCTGTATTCGTACTGCACCAGCCAGTTCAGGTCGGGCGAGAGCTGCCAGCTCATCGACGGGGCGAACAGCTGGCGGCTGCCATCGATGCCGTCGCGGAAGCTGTTGTTGTCCTGGTTGCCCAGGTTCAGGCGCAGGCTGATGGTATCGCTGGGGTCGGCGCTGAGGTCGGCGTACAGGCTGCGCAAATCTTCGCTGCCGCCTTGCGCCTCGATGCTCGAACGGCGGCCGTGCTCCGGCGCCTTGCTGACGCGGTTGACGATGCCACCCTGGCTGCCGCGGCCATACAACACCGCAGCGGGCCCTTTGAGCACCTCGACCCGCTCGATGTTGTTGAGGTCGCGGATGTACTGGCTGTCGTCGCGAATGCCGTCCAGGTAGAAGTCGTTGCTGGCCTCGAAGCCGCGGATGCGCACGCTGTCGAAGCGCGTGTCGGCGCCGCTGCTGACGTTGGGGATGCCCTCAAGTGCCTTGCCCAGGGTGTTGTTGCCGTAGTCCAGCACGTTGGCGGTCTTGACCGTGTCGATGGCCTGGGGCACGTAGCGCACGGGGGTCGAGGTGCGCGTCGCGGTACTGACTTCCTTGACCCGCGGGTTGTCCTCCTCGCGCTCGCCTTCGGCAGTCACTGACATTTCCGGCAGGGTGGTGGTGGCGGCGGTGGCAAGGCTGGCGCTGAACAGCAGCGACAGGCCAAGCGTCAGCGGAGAGAGGCGGCAGGGTACAAGCATGGAGGCATCCGGACCGTGGCAGGTGAGAAAGGGTGCGAATGGTAATGCTTGCTATTTACTGTTGCTTGGGTATTTGTAAAGGGTTGTCTTTACATATGTATCACTTTGTAACTGCCGCTGTTGTATGCTCCGCGCCCATGAAAGCTGCCGGGTTGGTCAAAGCGACATTTCTGACAGAAGAAAAAATGCCCTCTGATAGGGCCAACAGGCATGGAAATGCACCAGCGGCCTGGGGAATTTTGGTTATATCAACCTGCATTTCACGATTTTTTGACATTTGTAATCGCACACCGCTAGGATTCGGCCAACGCCTGCTGGCCATGACATGGCCATGCTGCTGTAAAAGGCCACCGTGCGATTGCCGGCAAGCCTTTCAGTCTGGATCCGCATAGCGTCGAACCTACGAAGGGGCGTTGGTTCCTGGCGTCATATTGCGAAGCGTTTTTGATTAAGAAATAAGGAAAACAACATGTTGAAAACCAGGATCAGCCTGGTCGCACTGGCAATGATCGCCGCGACCCAGGCCCAGGCCAATGAGCAGGCCGACAGCAAGGGCTTCATCGAAGACAGCCACGCCAACGTTCTGCTGCGCAACGCCTACATCAACCGTGACAAGAAGCACGGTACCGATGACCAGATCGAATGGGGCCAAGGCGTCATCGCCAACTTCTCCTCCGGTTTCACCCAGGGCACCGTCGGTGTCGGCGTCGACGCATTCGGCCTGTACGCCTTGCGTCTGGACGGCGGCAAAGGCCACAACGGTGGCGGCGGCGTCGACTTCTTCAAACCGCACGACACCAAGAACGCCGACGGCAACGCCAGCTCGCCACATAACCTGGCCCGTGGCGGCGCAGCCGTGAAATTCCGCATCTCCAACACCGTGCTCAAGTACGGTGACCAGATGCCAGCACTGCCTGTGCTGCAGTACGACGATGCACGTCTGCTGCCAGAAAGCTTCACCGGTACCCTGATCACTTCCAAAGAAATCCAGGGCCTGGAACTGAACGCCGGCCGCTTCACCCAAGAAGCGCGCAAAAGTGCCGAGCGTCGTGACGGTGGTGGCCTGAAGTCGATCAACGTCTTCGGTGGTAGCTACAAGTTCACCGACAACTTCACCGCTTCGCTGTACACCGCAGACAACGAAGACGTGATGCAGAAGCACTACCTGGGCATGAACTATGTCTTCCCGATCGCCAGCGACCAGTCCCTGACCCTGGACTTCAACGGCTACAAGTCGGACATCAACAACAAGTTCGTCAAAGCGGCCGAGCTCAATGGTGACTCCAACACCATCTGGAGCCTGGCGGCGACCTACGCCTACGGTGCGCACTCGTTCACCATCGCTCACCAGCGCAGCACTGGCAGCACCGGTTACAACTACGGCTTCTACCAGAACGCCGGTGGCGTGGGTGACGGTGGTTCGACCATCTACCTGGCCAACTCGTACTGGTCTGACTTCAACGCCGAAGACGAGCGCTCCTGGCAGCTGGGCTACGGCCTGGACTTCGGCGCCTACGGCGTACCGGGCCTGACCTACAAGCTGGCCTACGTAGTGGGTGACAACATCAACACCCGCAACGTCGCCAACCCGCAAGGTTTCGGTGAAGGTAAAGAGCGCGAAATCTTCAACCAGATCCGTTACGTGGTTCAAGACGGCCCGGCCAAAGACCTGTCGGTCAAGCTGCGCAGCTCGTTCGTACGCACCAACAATGCCGTACAGCAGAACGGCTACAACGACGACGGTAACGAAGTCCGCGTATTCGTCGAGTACCCGATCAGCATCTTCTGATCGCATGGCCTCGGGGCTGCTTTGCAGCCCATCGCGGGCAAGCCCGCTCCTACAGAGATTTGCGTTGTACGTGTGGGAGCGGCCTTGCGCCGCGAAAGGGGTGCGAAGCACCCCAGCTTTCAGGCCGGCTCGGCCTGTCTGTGGCGCACTACTTCTTTTTCTACAACCTCCCCTGTCTCCGGCGCAAAACTGTCGCTGCGAGCCATCCGCCACATCCGCGCATAAAACTCGCTTTCAATCGAGCCACTGAGCAATTCGCCAGGCTTGAGGAACGTATGCAGGTCTGAAAACAAGCCAATCTCGCTGGCGCTGACACGCCGTGCCAAATGTTTGGGCTTGAGCTCCGACGGGTGCTCCAGGCCCGCCGCCGCAAGCATCTCAGCCAATGTATGCAGGGTATTGCGGTGGAAGCTCGCCACCCGCTGAGCCTTGTCCGGCACCACCAACGCACGCTGGCGGAGCGGGTCCTGGGTGGCGACCCCGGTCGGGCATTTGTTGGTGTGGCAGCTCTGCGACTGAATGCAGCCAATGGCGAACATGAAGCCGCGCGCCGAATTCACCCAGTCGGCACCAATGGCTAGCACACTGGCGATGTCGAAGGCGCTGACGATCTTGCCCGCCGCGCCAATGCGGATGCTCGAGCGCAAATTCAGGCCGACCAAGGTGTTGTGCACGAACATCAAGCCTTCGCGCATGGGCACGCCCATGTTGTCACTGAACTCGCGTGGCGCCGCACCGGTGCCGCCTTCCTTGCCGTCGACGACGATAAAGTCGGGGGTGATTCCCGTCGCCAGCATGGCTTTGGCAATGCCCATGAATTCCCACGGGTGGCCCAGGCAGAACTTGAAACCCACCGGCTTGCCGCCCGACAGTTCGCGCAGGCTGGCAACGAACCGCAGCAGTTCGACCGGCGTGCGGAACGCGCTATGGGCGGCCGGCGAAATACAGTCCTCGCCCTCACGCACGCCACGGGTGGCGGCGATTTCCGGGCTGACTTTGTGCCCCGGGAGGATGCCGCCGTGGCCGGGTTTGGCGCCTTGGCTGAGCTTGATCTCGATCATCTTCACTTGCGGCGAGCGGGCTTGCTCGGCGAAGCGTTGCGGGTCGAAACGGCCTTCTTCGGTGCGGCAGCCAAAGTAACCGCTGCCGATCTCCCAGATCAGGTCGCCGCCATGTTCGCGGTGGTACGGGCTGATGCTGCCCTCACCGGTGTCATGGGCAAAGCGCCCCAGCCGTGCACCCTGGTTGAGCGCCGCGATGGCGTTGGCGCTGAGGGCGCCGAAACTCATGGCCGAGATGTTGAAGATCGATGCCGAGTAAGGTTGCCGGCACTGCGGCCCGCCAATGGCGATGCGGAACGAGGCGGGGTCGGGCGTGGCCACCGGCAGCATCGAATGGCTGATGAATTCGAAGCCGGGTTTGTAGGCATCGTTGAGCGTGCCGAAGGCTTTTTCGGCGCTCTCGTTCTTCGCCCGTGCATACACCAGGGAACGCTGGGACCGTGAAAACGGCAGCTTGTCGTCGTCACCTTCGATCAGGTATTGGCGGATTTCCGGGCGGATGGTTTCGATCAAGTAGCGGATGTTGCCCAGGATCGGGTAGTTGCGCCGCACCGCGTGGTGGCTCTGGCGCAGGTCATTGAGGCCGACCAGGCTGAGCAGGGCGGTGATCAGTGTGAATGGCCAGAGCCAGGCATGTTGGGGCAGTAATGGGAGGCTGGCACAGGTGAACGACAGGCAGATGAAAAGGCAGGCGTAGCGGCTGGGCAGTGAGTGTTTCATGGGTCCATCGCAGGCAGGATGACCCGCGTAGGATAGGCAATGGCGGGCTGCGGAAAACCTGGGCAATCGGTAAAACACTGTTACCTGATCCCGTGCGCTCAGCTCTTTGTAGGAGCGGCCTTGCGTCGCGAAAGGGCTGCGTAGCGGCCCCAGGTTTTGTGTTACTAGCAAAATTGCCGGGGCCGCTACGCAGCCCTTTCGCGACGCAAGGCCGCTCCTACAAAGGCGCGGTGACAGGTTATCGAGGTAACAGCACGCTGGCCCGCAGCCCACCGCCGTCGCGGTTGCACAACAGCAACTCGCCGCCATGGCTGGCCGCGATCCGCTGGGCAATACTCAACCCCAAGCCATACCCGCCAGACGCCTGGTTACGCGACCCTTCACCCCGCACAAACGGGTCGGTAACCGTCGCCAGCAAGCCTGGCGCGATCCCCGGCCCTCGGTCATCGACATGGATATAAACCCCCGTGGTCGCGCGCTCCAGCGTGACCGAAACCTCCTTGCCATAACGCAAGGCATTGACCAGCAGGTTCTGTAGGCAGCGCTGCAGCAGCAGCGCATCGACCCGCAAACTGCCGCCCTGGCCATGAACCGGCAGTGGCTCGCGGGCTGTGGACAAGTCGGCACACTGCCGCGTCACCAGCCGGTCCAGGTCCACCTGTTGCAGGTTTTGCTGCTCCCCGGCCCGCAGGTAATCGAGCACTTGGCCAATCATGTCGTCCATCTGCGTGATGTTCTGCCGCAGGCGCTGGCGATCCTCGTCGTCCGGCAAGCGCTCCAGGCGCAGGCGCATGCGGGTCAGTGGGGTGCGCAAGTCGTGGGACACGGCAGCCAGGAAATAGGCCTTGTCGTTGACCATCGCAATCAACCGCTGCTGCATCGCGTTGAAGGCCTGGGCGGCCTGGCGCACTTCTTCCGGCCCGTCCAGCGCCAAGGGCGGCTGCTCCAGGTTGCTGCCCAGGCCGCGCGCGGCATCCGCCAGGCGCCGCAACGGGCGCAGGCACAAGCGCACCGCCACCAGGCACACCAACAGCACGGCGACGATGCGCAGGGCATACACCCGCAGCAGGTAATCGCTGATCAGCACCCAGGCGGACTCGCCGCTCCAGCCCTGCAGCTCCTGGCCATCGATGGTCAACCAATGCCCATCGGCCAGCGGCACGGCAAACGCGATATGTGCCTGCGCCGTGCGCAAACCGAACAGGCTGCGCCAGACAATCGGCTGGCCCAGTTCATCGGTCAGGTGCACCTTCAGCAGGCGCACCTCCTGGGCGTGGCCCAGTTCGTAGTTGAGGGCCTGTTGCAGCAGCAGCTCGATACGCTTGCGCCCTCTGCGTTCGTCGTGTTCCGCCGCGGGCAGGTTTTCGGCACAGCGCAACTGATAGTGGGCAGGTGCCTGCAACGGGCTGCCATGGCAATTGGCACTGGCGATCAACGGCGCGCTGCGGGCGGCGATCAGCCGAACAGGGGCCTCAAGCACCTGGGCGAAACGCACATCGAACCAGATGCTGCTCGACATCAACTGGATCACCACGGTGCCGCTGACCATGATCAACAGCAGTTGGCCAAACAGCGTGCGCGGCCACAGCCGGCGAAGCCAGCGCATGTCAGGCATCAGCCTCGCTGCGCGCAAGGCTCAGCAAGTAGCCTTCGTTGCGGATGGTAAGGATCTGCGCTGCGCCGCCCGGTGCGCGCCGCAGTTGTTGGCGCAGGCGGCTGACGCACATGTCCACCGAGCGGTCGTCAGGCAGGTGGTCGCGGCCGAACGCACTGCGGGTCAGCTGATCGCGGGACACCACGCGGTTGTTGGCCTCCAGCAGCTCGCGCAATACGCGGTGGTCGGAGCGGGGCAGGGTCAGCGTTTCGCCGTCAGGGCGGGTGAGCAGGCGTTTGACGTGGTCGAGGCGAAACCCGGCGAACTGCTGCGCTTCCACCGCGGGTTTTGCAACCGGCGTATCGAGGCGCTGCGGGCGCCGCAACACCGCTTTTATCCGGGCAATCAGCTCCCGCGGCTCGAAGGGTTTGGCCAGGTAATCGTCCGCGCCCACTTCCAGGCCAATGATGCGGTCCAGCGTGCTGCCTTTGGCCGACAACATGATCACCGCCAACCCGGGCGTTGATTGCAACTGGCGGCACAGGCTCAAGCCATCCTCGCCGGGCAGCATCAAGTCCAGCACCACCAGCTCGACTTTATGCAGCGCCAGTTGCTGGCGCATCCCGTCGCCGTCAGCGGCCGCCAGCACGGTATAGCCGGCATCGGTCAGGTAATCGCAGAGAAGTTCGCGGATCTCGTCGTCATCGTCGACAACCAGCAGGGTCGTGCTCATTTCAAAAAACACCTGTTCGATGAGGGCCGGTGGCGCTCGTTACGTTCGATTACAAGCCCGTACAAGCCGGGCCTGGAGCCCCAAGGGCGGATCCCTAGAATCGTAACAAAAAATCATCTGCGAATACGAAACCTTCCCAAATGAAACCTCGGAGCATCATGAACGACTTCTCTCCCATCAGCCGAGGCGGAAGTCGCCTCAACCCGCTGGCCTTCTTCATTGCCGTGGCCATCAGCGGCGCAGCGATGGCGGCTGACAGCCAGCCCCTGGAGCTGGATGCCACGCAGATCGAAGACAGCGCGCTGGTGCCTGCCGATGAAACGGGCCAGCTAGGGTACACGGTCGAGAGCAGCCGCAGTTCAACCGGCCTCAAGCTGACGCCGCGTCAAACACCGCAGTCGGTGACCACCATCACCCGCCAGCAGATGGACGACCGCGCCATCCACACCATCGAGCAGGCGCTGGAAACCACGCCAGGCGTGACCGCAAGCAAGGCCGAGGTAGGCGGCCGCACCGACTACCGCGCCCGCGGTTATTCCATCACCAACTGGAAGGTCGATGGCCTGCAGTTCCAGGGCGGTTCCGATTTCAGCGGCGGGGGTAATGCGCTGAACATGGACCTGTACGAGCGCATCGATATCGTCCGTGGCGCCAACGGCCTGCTCGGCGGCACCGGCGACCCGTCGGCCACCGTCAACCTGATCCGCAAGGCCCCGACCAAAACCTTTGGCGGCAGCGCCTACGCCACCTATGGCAGCTGGGACAAACGCCGCCTGGGCGCCGACCTTAACCTGCCGCTGTCCGAAGACGGCCGCCTGCGTTCGCGCTTCGTGATGACCCAGCAGGACGCCAACTCGTTCCGCGACAACCAGTCCGAACGCTCCCGCGCCGCGCTGGCCAACTTCGAATTCGACCTCGACGACGCCACCACCCTGGGCGCTGGCTACCAGTACGAATACAACAAAGTCGTCGGCGGCGGCTGGGGCGCGAACATCCCGATCTGGTACGGCGACGGCAGCAAGACCGACCTGCCGCGCAGCACCAACGTAGTGCCGAGCTGGAGCTTTGGCGAGTACACCACCCGCACCGCCTTCGGCTCCCTCGAACACCGCTTCGACAACGACTGGTCGCTGAACCTCAAAGCCGCGCAAAGCACCGCCGAGGCCCTCAACCACCGCGGCTTGGCCAAGGTCAACTCGGCCGGGCGCGGCAGCTTTGGCGGCTACTGGGACCAGGACGGCAGCGGCGCCGTGCTCAACGGCCTGCACAGCTCCAGCGACACCACCCAGCAATCTGCGCAAATCGACTTGTCCGGCCCGTTCCAGCTGTTTGGCCGCACCCACCAAGCGATGGTCGGCTACAACGACAGCCGCACTGTCGCCTGGTCGCCGGAATACACCTGCAACATGGTCAGCGACAGCCAAGTCAGCGCCGCAGCGCTGGGTTGCCAGTTCCGCGCCAACAACGGCTTCCCGCTGACCGACTGGCGCAATGGCGTGGATGACGATTACGACATGCTCGCCTCGCGCACCGGCCGCCACAGCAAAACCACCACCCGCCTGCAAGGCATGTACGCAGCGACCCGCCTGAGCATCACCGACCCACTGTCGGCAATCGTCGGCGTGCGTACCAGCAACTACTCGGCCATTACCCGCAGCAACGCCGGCGTGCGCACCAGCCAGGAAGAAAACGGCATCGTCACCCCCTACCTGGGGGCTATTTACGACCTCAACGACACCTACTCGCTGTACGCCAGCTACACAGACATCTTCACCCCACAAACCGCCGAGACCAGCAGCGGCAGCAAAGTCGAACCCATTCGCGGGCAAAGCTACGAAACCGGCATCAAAGGCGAGTGGTTCGATGGCCGCCTGAATGCCTCGGCCGCGTACTTCCGCACCAAGCAGGAAAACAAAGCCGTGCTGGACGGCGACCTGACCACCCCCACCGGCAACGACGCCTACAAGGCCGGTTCCGGCCAGGAAACCGACGGCATCGACCTGGAAATCGCCGGCGCACTGACCCCCAGCTGGAACGTGTACGCCGGCTACACCTACCTGCACTTCCGCCGCATCGACAGCGACGGCCGCAGCGACCCGTCACACCTGTTTAAGGCCTCCACCACCTACCGCCTCTCCGGCCCACTGGACCGCCTGACGCTTGGCGCAGGGGTTACCGCGCAGAGCAACATCCGTGCGGTGTCCAGCCCCGCTGGCCAGCCCACTAATGGCGTAAGCGCAGGCTCGACCGACGTCAACTGGTCGGGGTATGCGATTTGGAATGCCATGGCCAAGTACCAGCTGACGGACGAGACCAGCGTCAGCCTCAATGCCAATAACCTGTTCGACAAGCATTACTACACCCGCTACGGCTTCTATGCCGGGGCAATCTATGGCGACCCCCGCAATCTGTCGCTGACGCTCAGCACGTCATTCTGACGCCCCCCTGTAGGAGCAGCCTTGTGCTGCGAATGGGCCGCAAAGCGGCCCCTTTCCCACCCACAATCAACTGCACTGCACCCCCGAAACCTCATCAATCGGCTTATCCAACCGGTCCTCAAACCTGTCCCAGTCCTCGCCGAACAACTCCACTGGGTGCATGGTCCGATCTGACCCATTGCCACAGGCTAGTGACTTGGCTGGGCAATAGAGGTCGCAGCCCCAGCAGATGCGCTCGGGGTGGCTGGGGTGGGTGGGGAATTTTTTGGGCATGGTGGTCAGTCCTCGTAGGTGGGGGCTGATTTCACGCTATGCGGTTTGGTGGTTTGGGTTTTGATTGAGATCAAGGTGGGGTTGGGTCTTGCGGGGGGGCTTTCAAATTACCGTTTCAATGATGGCACAAACAAAAAAGGCCCACCTTTCGGTGAGCCTTTTTTGATACTGCGTATGGTGCGGCACCAGGAGTCGAAATCACAGCTAACTTCTTGGCGGCAATGAAGAATTGATAGAGATATTTTTCGGATATCCCTAAAATTATCCTTTTAGGGATGTTTCACTAACGTCGACCAGACAGCTCTCAGGGCTTTAGTTTTATTAAATATTAAGGACGTTTCCGGAATAGAATGGCCCAACCCCAAACTTTTCATTGTTAAGCTCATCTAGAACCATAGAAGTACAAAAAATAAGCTGGAAATCAGAACGATCTTTGAAACAGTTTATTAGGGCTCGCTGAAAGTTGTGGCTGCGATATTCTTTCATGCCTCCGTTTTCAATTGCATCAACTAGTAAAAAGCGCGGGAGTCGATAGTTTGGATCGTCCAGTGATTCTAATAACGCTGAAATGTGAAGCGAGTTTTTTTTGATGTAATTGGAGCTGCCAGAAAACTTCACCCTTCCATTTATGAGCATTCGGTCCTTTGCAAAGTCGATCTCAACCTCTTCAATGTTGGACTCAGCGAATTCCTCTTCATAAGGTTCACCATTGACCCTGCGCTCAGGCTGTAGAATGCTTACGACGTTTTCTGCAATTCCATGGTATACGGTTTCGCGTCTCTTTTTATTTGCAGCAGATGCGCTTTGAATAAGCTCTTTAATTTTTGATATGTCGGCAATCAAATCGAGCTTTTTTAGTTTGTGCGCATCCAAGTCAGTGATGATTCTGACTTTTTTCTCATGGTTTATATTTTCTGATTCTAGGAATCCAATTTTTTGTGCGCGCTCTAGCGCGGCATGAGACGCAGGGTCGAACAATCCAGTGAACTCAGAAATTTTGCTCTGCGCATTTGCCAAGTTTAATTTGCAAATTTCAATGGAGGACTCCAAGCCAATTTTATGTTCGATATGGTCTTGTAGTACTTTCTTGTTACTGAGTAGTTGGAAGTCTAGCTCATTAAGAAGTTCCATATAGTTGGAGTTATGCTTGTCTCCCTCAATCGGGGATTTGCAAAGATGGCAATTTTCAGAGGTTTCGGGCATGTCGGAAGCCACGATCTCGTTGAGGCAGCATGGGCATTGTGAATATTTAAGGAGCCCAACTGTTTCATATGCTGCTTTGGACTCTAGCAAGGATTTTTTTCTAAATTGGAGCGATTTCTCGAATAGCTGGCAGTCTACAATCTCGCCATTTGCCAGAAATAGATCTGATTGAAAGCTCTGCAATTGTCTGTTATAGGTGTCTATATGAGATTTTATACGTTGAAATTCTGAAATTCTGGCTTGATCAGCATTTGAGCTGACAGTCGCTTCTGGTGGGGTGCTTCTTAATTTTATTATTTCAGCAATATTGGATGCGATATTGAGTTGCAGTGTCTGCAGCGTAACAGCTGAGTCTTCCCCCAATATTTTATACATTGCGGCGAGATCTGAAGCGACGCGTTCGTACTCTCTTTCAGCTATCAAAAGCTCTTGGCGCAGTTGATGTGTGTCTAAGTTATCGAGCCCTAAGAGGAACTCTGCAATTGCCAAGCGAGTACCTTCGCTGTCTGCACGAGGGTTGTCCTCCGCTCTAAAAATTTTTGTAGAGGCAGTTTCTTGGTCAACATACAAAAATCTTAGGACCTGGTGCATTGTAAGATTAGCGTAATCTTCTGTCTTGTGACCTTCCCATCCAAGAAGCTCAAAAAACTTCTGAGAGAAAGACATTTTCTCGTCACTTCGACGTGGGCCATAATTGCCCCATGCTTCTACATCGCTGGTTTCTTCGTCATAACTGCCAGAGCGTATTGAGATGGGAGGTATTTTTCCTTTCTCAATGTTTCTTTTTATAGTAAAAATATTTCCATTTATATTGATTTGGCAGCACACATAGTCACACTTGTCTGCTGGGTACAGCCATTGGTTGTCCTTGATTTCTCCGCCTAAGATATAAAAAATCAACTCAAGAATAGTGGTTTTTCCGACGGAGTGATCGCCGCGAATAACATTTATTCCTCTGTGGAATTTTTCATCATAAACGCTAAATCCGGACTTCTTTACAATGAAGCGCTCAATAGAAAGTGTCGATTTAATCATAGCGATATTCCATTAACCCGCTTTTGAATTTAAAGCCTGTTTTTCCTTCGAGCTTGACCTTTGGTAATGCGGAAATCAGACCTTTAAATAATTCGCTTTTTGAGAATGAATCGTTGTTGAAGGTTCTGATTAAGTCGGTTGGTAGAGAATCAGAAAGTAATGTAATGGTGCTCGCAGTTAACCTTATTATTGATTTTTGTTGTAGGGCGAGCATCGCTGAATCTTGAATGCGAGAAAGCTCATAGAATAAACTTCTAGGGTTTGGTGTTACTTCAAATGGCTCGGGCGTGCTAAAAATGATATCTTTGTATCGATTGAGCGGTCGAGGAAGATTGACTGACTTTAAAAGATGAGGATACAGATAATAAAAATCTATAAGGCGTAATGCGTCTTTCTGAATTTCATGATTATCTACAGAGTTTAAGATATTCAATATTCGATAAACGCAGTGATTTACATCATAACCTGGGTGATAAATTACCATCACGTCCACTCCACGTGACATTTTTCGGTTAAGAAATATAGCATTCCTTCGACAAGATCGCTGGTTACAAAACCGCCAGCCAACGTGACTTCCTGATAAAGTGGTTCTATGATGGTGGCGTTAATTGCAGAGCGAATCGTGATGTCGCCTTGGCCGCTTTTAAGCATTGGTAAAATGTGGGCGTTAAACCTTGTTAGTATCAGTCCCAGAAGATGGTTGAATATGATCTGGTAAGACTTTACATGTTGAAGCTTAGAAATCATCTTCGCAGCTTTTTGACTAGAGATGAGCGCTTGGTTGAGATAGACTTCTCGCCCTGCAATCTCTAATTTAGCTTCTAATCCAATGACAGTCCTCGAAGGAGAGCTTTTGATTTTGCTCTCCAGTTCCTCTAATACCATCTGGTAGATAGGGTCGCTTTCTTTAAGTAGTTCGTGTTGAGTTATAAGCTTTTTTAAGGCCTCTGCACCTACCGTAACGTCAAAAGAAGGAAATTTTATTACGGTTGACCCTATATTAAGATCGCCGTGAATTTCATTATTATTGATCTCGTTACCAGAAATTGACACCATTTCACGACTCCCTTGCTCGCGCACGGCGTTGTTAATCTTTGCCGCCGATGCTGAAGTCGCCTTTAACTTTGTTTTTATTGATTTTGTTATCTGTGATGTCCGAGGAACTTCCGATCTTGAAGTTACCATCTACTTCGTTTTCTTCTATCGTGTTTTTGGCAATTGACTTGCTGTTGGCGTTTTTTTTCTGGTCGGATTTTACCCAAATCCAGCCCATTGCTATGCAGAATAAAAAAATTGCCGCAATTAGAGTTAAGTTTAATGTCAAGCTTTTTTTGAATATTTCTGACTTATCTAAGTAGGTGGTAATTAGGTGCTGGAAAACAAACGTCGCTATAACTGATGGCCCACCTACTTTAATTGCATTTTCCCAGTTCAAAGTGATCGCTCTCTTTTATAAAGTCGTACTGTTAAGCTTTTTGTTTTTTCATGCCTATAACAGTGTTTTCAATGGTTGGCTGCATCCGTTTGGATGGCTAAACAGCTGGCTTGGCATATTGCCACTATGACAATTTAGCGGTTGCCATGGTTTTAGTAAATAGAGGTCTTTCACCTCAGGTTGCAATGTGTAGGGCTATTTCCATCTTTCAAGCTTTCAGAATGCATCCTGTCTGGTAGCCGACATATCCTTGCACAAACTCCTGATCAAGCTCTCCCCACGTCATCCCGCCAAGAATGCTGAGTGTTATCAGGGATCAAGGTCCCTGCGACCTGCGGGGATGTCCACTAACGCGGGACTGGCGGCTCCTTACATCCGGGAGCAAGGGCATCTCATGATCTGGCCTCCTGAGCACCGTTACCGGTGGGCGGGTGGAGGCAGCACTGGCTGACGAGATCAGCGCCTGAAGATCCTGAGCCATGTGCAAGCAGCAATGCGATGACCGGGGCATGCCTGACTGTCAGTCAGGTGCAGTCCATTCCTTGGTCTGCGGCACCATCATCTACAGCGCTGTTGCTAGTGACATCGGCGTTTGTCACGCCGATTGTCACGAGGGGGAATGCCGCAAAGCCATGTGCGATCAGGGCTGCAGCAGTGGTAGAAGTGCCCGTCTCTTTCCAGAAGAAAGAGACGGGCACAGGTTGGCGCAATATTCGGCCAAGCGGATAGGTTGCTGCATGGCAGCGAGGTACGGTGTGTCTGGCGCACGAGCGCTATATGTGTAAAGAGCATCCATCACATGGGTAGTGACCGGGCGAGCTGCCGGATGCGAATCGCCCTTGGGGAACCACTGATGTCCACCGGGGGCATCCCCCGCGAACACCAGCTCGAACTTGCCGGTGATCGCGTGGATCTGCTCAAGCAAGGCCACAGCCTGTGGCGATAAGGGTACAACGTGGATGTCTCCGGCCATCTTCGTACCTCTTATGGAAAACGGCACGCCGTCCAGCGGCGTGCGGGTGTCGGGGATTTCCCAGATTCCGCGCTTGAGGTCGAACTCGTTCCAACGGGCGAAGTGCAGCTCCCTGGAGCGTACGAACACGTGCAGCGATAGCATCATGGTAAGGCGTGAGAGTGGACGACCTTTGTAGTTGTCGATGCGTGCCTGTAGCTCTGGCAGCCGTGATAAAGGTATTGCGGGTCGATGTCTAACCCGTGCTGCTTTGATCGAGCCATCGAGATCGTGAGCCAGGAGCAGCAGCAAAGCGATGAGCGGGGCATGTCTGACTGTCAGTCAGGTGCAGTCCATTCCCTGGTCTGCGGCACCATCATCTACATGGCTGTTGCTTGTGACCTCGGCGGTTGTCACGCCGGTTGTCACGCCGGTAGTCACGGGGGGGGATTGCAGCAAAACGTTGTGCGATCAGGGTTACAGCATTGGTAGGAGTGCCCGTTTCTATTCAGGAGAAAGAGCTGGAACAGTTGGCACAGTTTTCGGTAAAGCGGATAGGTTACTGGAGGACAGCGCGTTTGGTGATGACCGCGATTATGCGCAGAGTAGCAATGTCAGCCATTGCATTCGGCGGGATGTTGGGAGCCTCTGGATATCAGTCATAGAGGGTTATCGCGCAGAGCATATCTCGCCGGTAGCGAGTCCCGTTGGCGAGACCTCTAATGGCGTGGGCGAGGGGTTACCGACGTCAGCTGGCCTGGGTAGCTGTTCTGGAATGCCAGCAATCTGTTTGATAGACATTATTTCGCTGGGTACGGGTTCTATGCGGGGGCGACCTTTGGGGCTCTGGGGAAATCTCTGGTTGGCGGTGAGCACGGTGTTTTGGCGGAGGCATTTGGGGCTGCTGTGCAGCCCATCGCAGGCAAGCCAGCTCCTACACGGGGCGTGCAGTTTTCAAGAGTATGGGTGGCCTTTGGATAGGGGGGAGCTCAGCTTACTGAAGCTGATGCGTATCCAGTGCGCTGCAAGGTGGCAATCCCGTGACGGGCCAATTGGGCTGCCCTGAGGGGCTATGGGGCGTCGCAGCGGACACACAAACAAAAAAGGCCCACCTTTCGGGGAGCCTTTTTTGATACTGCGTATGGTGCCGGCACCAGGAATCGAACCCGGGACCTACTGATTACAAGTCAGTTGCTCTACCATCTGAGCTATACCGGCAATGGGGCGTCATTATAACGATCGTTTGGCGCCTGTAAACCACTTCCTTGCGATTGTTTGCAAATGAGCTAAGTCACCGGCTTAAAAGGAGATTTTTCCTACCAGCCGCGGTGGATCGTGTTGACGTTTGGCTCGGTTTTGCCGGGGTTGAAAAACAGCTTGTCGTTGTCGCAGCCGCGCTTGCGGCAAGGGGTCTCGGCGCGCAAGGGGAGGCCTCGGTCGCCGCCCAGCTGCATGGCGGGGGTGTCCCAGCCCAGGTTGCTGGAAGGCTGGCTTGGGGTGCCGCCGGCACACGCGGTCAGGGCCATGGCGAGGGTCAACAGGGCAAGGGGCTTGGCTTGGGTCACGATGAGGGTCCGTTGTTCCATTGTCGGCTCTGGCGCAACGCCAGAAGGTCGCAGGGCTGGCGGTCAGCGTGCGACGTGTCTTTTTAATGATTTGGGGGGCGGATGATACACCCTGGAAGGGGAGGCGGTGCGTGACCTGTAAGGCATTTCTGAAGCTGAAACCAAATGCTTCGGGGTTGGGCTGCTTCGGACCTATCCTACGCGCGCTGCCGAAGTATCGCTGTTGTCGGGGAAGTGCCTCACGGATACCGTTTTCGGGTCGTTTCGGCGACCGGGTGTGAGAACCCGATTATGAATGAGTGCTACCTCGTAATGGTGGCTGTACGCGGGCAGGCTTCGGTCTGGCCGAGCTTCCTTATTCACTCGGTTTCTCACCCCGCGTACGGCTGCCACCTAAATCCGTGAGAAAGATTCAGTGGCAGTACCTTAATTGAATAAGGACTTACGCCATGATCAACATCGTCCCCGATCCACCCCAGCCCCACATTGAGATCACCACCGCAGGCCTGGAAACCTTCCTCGAAGTCGGCAACCCACCGGTTAACCTGCTGCGCGTACAACCCGGCATCCCCATCGACGACGCCTACGAGCAGGTGTCGATCCTGCTCGGCTATATCAAGCACCTGCTCAGGGAGGGCGATATGGAAGACGACCACAAGCTGTTGGGCGCAGCCGATTACCTGGCGGCGCTGGCCAAGGCTTTGATGAACGATATCGAGCTGGCCAAGAACAAAAACCGTTGACGCATCGGGCCGCTTTGTGGCCCCTGCAGAAAGCACAACAAAAGTTTATGCACAAGTAGCATTGCCAACTTGCGCGAAAGGCATGCCGAACCCATACGCCGCTGGTCTTTGCGCAAATGCCTGTTTTTGCGGGCCTTGAACTGCCTGCAGGAATAAGCCAAACGCTTGAAATAGCGCTTGGATCCAACCATTCATCAAAAGCTTGTGCACAGACTTATCCACAGGTTGTGCTGCGGCTAACGGTCGCGTTCCGCGAGGATGAGCAGGTTGCGCGGCGTGAGTGGGTAGTCGCAGAACAAGCCAAGGCGCACGGCATAGCCTTGTTCTTCCATGAACAGGGCGCGGTCGAGTACCAGCCACAGTTCCAGGGGGCGGCGGAACAGGTTGCGCACCCGTTCGAGGTTGCGCACTTCGGCCAGGCGCTGCCAGCCGGCGACCTCAAGGGCAGACCAGTCTGGCGTGCCGCTCAGCGGGAGTTGCTTGAGTGCGGCCAGGTCGCGGCAATACGCCTCGAAGGGCTTGTCCAGCCAGGCCACCGGCAGCGAGGGGGTGGGCAGGTAATCATCACACTGGCGCTGTTGGCGTTGCAGCAGGTCGAAGCCCAGGCGACGGGCCATCGAGGTGTCGCGCTGGCGGCGCACGCGGGCGCCGGCGGTGACGGTTTCACTCAATGGCAGGCCGAGGTCGTCCAGCGAAAGCTGTAGGCTGGAGGCTTGGGCGGCTGTGGATAACGGCTGGTAGTGCTGCGCTTCGATGCGGTTGTAGCAGCAAGGGGCCACCGCGACTTGGCGGCAGCCTTGCTGGCTGGCAAGGCGCAGCAGGCGTACGTGCAGGTCGCCGCAAGCGTGCAGGGCGACCACGGTTTTGTCGCTGTCGAGGTGGCGGGCGCTGTCGGCGGCCATTACGTCTTGATGCACATGGCGCGCGGGCAGGTGGTGGTGGTCACTCAGGGCTTGGCCGGCGGCGACGAGCTCGGCGTCGTATTCCAGGCAGGTCAGTTGCTGGCCGGGCTGCAGCAGGCGGCGGCCAAGGTGGCCTTTACCGGAGCACCAGTCCAGCCAGTGCTGGGGGTGCTCGTTGAAGGCCAGGCGGCGGGTGAAGGCTTCGATCTGCTGCCACTTGCGGCCGGGTACGCCGACGTCGAGGCGGTGGGCGGCGGGCGGCAGGCCGGCGTCGGGGAGTGTATCCAGGGCGCTGAGGTGGTGGGCTTGCCGGGCCAGTTGTGGGAAGGGCGCGGGCAGGGTGGTTGGGTCGGGCTCGGCGTCGGCATCGGCCAGGGGGGATTGGCGCAGGTGGGCGGCGAGCGCTGGGTGTTGGGCTTCCCATTCCAGGCGCAGGGCGGTGAATGGCCTGGGTTTCCACAGGTGCTGGTGCTCGGTCAGGAACTGATCGAGGGCCTGGAAGCGGTCGCTTAGCGGGTGGCTGTGGAGGATGGGGGGTGGGGTCATGGTTGTGGTCGGCAGGGTTGGGGCTGCTTTGCAGCCCTTCGCGGGCAAGCCCGCTCCTACAGGGGGCGCAAGGTTTGCGCCCGGTGGCATTCCTGTGGGAGCGGGCTTGCCCGCGAAGAGGCCAGTAAGGTTTAGCGCCCTTGGCAGGCGTCTACCCGCAACCAGCGCTCCAGCAGTTTGAAGCCTTGCACCAGCACAAACGAGATCAACAGGTAGAACAACCCGGCGGCAAAGAAGATCTCCACCGGCAGGTAGGTGCGGGCGATGATGGTCCGCGCCATGCCGGTCAGTTCCAGCAGGGTGACGGTACTGGCCAGGGCGCTGGCCTTGAGCATCAGGATCACTTCGTTGCTGTAGGCCGGCAGGCCGATCCGGGCGGCGCGCGGCAGCATGATGTAGAACAGGGTCTTGCCCCGCGACATGCCCAACGCCCGTGCTGCCTCGACCTCACCTTTGGGGATCGACTGCAACGCGCCGCGCAGGATCTCGGCGATGTAGGCGGCGGTGTGGAGGGTCATGGTCAGCACAGTGCACCAGAACGGATCGCGCAGGTAAGGCCACAACGAACTGTTGCGCACGGCGTCGAACTGGGCCAGGCCGTAATAGACCAGGAACAGCTGCACCAGCAGCGGGGTACCGCGGAAGAAGAAGATGTAGCTGAACGGCAGGGCGCGCACGTACCAGTGGCGGGACGAGCGGGCGATGCCCAGCGGGATGGCCAGGATCAGCCCGGCAACCACCGCGATGGCCACCAGCTCCAGGGTCAGGGTCGCGCCCTGCGCCAGGCGTGGCAGCCATTTGATGATGACTTCCCAATTCATGATTCAGCCCTCGCAAAGCCGCGAGCGGCGCGTTTTTCCATGAAGTGCATGCCGGTCATGGCGATGACGGTCAAGCCCAGGTAGATGCAGGCCGCGACCATGTAGAAGGTGAACGGCTCTTTGGTCATGGTCACGCCGATCTGCGCGTGGCGCATGATTTCTTCCAGGCCGATGACCGACACCAGCGCGGTGTCTTTCATCAGGATCATGAACAGGTTGCCCAGGCCAGGCAGGGCGATGCGCCACATCTGCGGCAGGATGATCCGCGACAGAATGCGCGCCTTGGACAGGCCCAGTGCCAGGCCGGCTTCGCGGTGGCCCTTGGGGATTGCCAGGATGGCGCCACGGAACACTTCGGTGGCGTAGGCGCCGAAGCACAGGCCGAGGGCGATGACGCCGGCGGCGAAGGCACTGAGCTCAAGGCCGGGCATATTGAGCGCCTCGCCGAGGCTGTTCATCATGCCGACGGTGCCGAAATAAATAAGCAGGACCCAAAGCAGTTCGGGCACGCCGCGAACCAAGGTCGAGTAGAAGCCGCCAAGCCATTGCAGTGGCTTGACCGGGGACGTTTTGGCGAGGGCACCGAGCAGGCCCAGGATCAGCCCCAGCAGCAAGGCGCAGAGCGCCAGTTTTACGGTCATCAAGGTGCCAGCCGCAAGGGCCGGACCGAATCCGTGCAGGTCGATAGTCATGGGTAGGGTCGTTCTAGGGACCAGCACGCCCAAGGGCGTGCCGGTCGGGGCGAATCAATAGATGCTGAACGGGAAGTACTTGTCGTTGATCTTTTTGTAGGTGCCGTCGGCGACAATTTCCTTGAGTGCGGCATTGAGCTTGTTGCGCAGCTCATTGTCGCCTTTGCGTACGGCAATGCCGACCTTGTCGCTGTCGTTTACCGGTTCGCCTTTGAACTCGAAGTTTTTGCCGGCAGCGGACTTCAGCCAGTCGTAGTTGGCGTACTTGTCAGCGAGGATGGCGTCGAGGCGGCCGGAGGTCAGGTCCAGGTAGGCGTTTTCCTGGCCATCGTACAGGTTGACCTTGAACTCGCCGTCCATGCCGCCGTTGTCATCCAGCCAGGTCGCTGCCTGGGTGGCGCGCTGGGTACCGATGGTCTTGCCTTTGAGCGAGGCGCGGTCGGTTTTGAAGTCGACGTTTTTCGGGGCGATGAACTGCTGCTTGTTCGAGTAGTACGGGTCGGTGAAGTCGACGGCCTGCTTGCGCTCATCGGTGATCGACAGCGACGAGATCAGGAAGTCGAACTTCTTGGCGTTCAACGCCGGGATGATGCCGTCCCAGTCAGAGGTGACCACTTCGCATTCGACTTTCATCTTGGCGCACAGGGCGTCGCCGATGTCTTTGTCAAAGCCGACCACCTGGCCGCTGGCATCCTTGTTGTTGAACGGCGGGTAGGCCGCCTCGATGCCCATTTTGAGTTTTTCGGCTGCCATGGCATTTGCCGAGAACACCAGGGTGGCGGCAGCGGCCAGGAGGAATTTCTTATAGGTCTGCATTCGTGTTGCTCCGTTAGCGGTGGCTGGACATGAATTGCTTGCAACGCGCCGAGGTCGGGTTCTCGAAGACCTGCTGCGGCGATCCTTGCTCTTCAACCAGGCCCTGGTGCAGGAAGACGACTTCACTGGACACATGGCGGGCAAAGTTCATCTCGTGCGTGACCAGCAGCATGGTACGGCCTTCTTCGGCCAATGCGCGGATAACGTTTAGCACTTCCTGGACCATTTCCGGATCGAGCGCCGAAGTTGGCTCGTCGAACAGGATGACCTTGGGCTTCATGGCCAGGGTACGGGCAATGGCGGCACGTTGTTGCTGGCCACCGGAAAGTTGCGCGGGGTAGCTGTGGCGCTTGTCGAAAATGCCGACCTTGTTCAGCAAGGCTTCTGCGGCTTCGATGGCTTCGGCCTTGCTTTGGCCGAGCACGCGGCGCGGTGCCTCGATGATGTTGTCGAGGATCGACATGTGCGGCCACAGGTTGAAGTTCTGGAAGACAAAGCCGATCTCGCTGCGCAGGCGGTTGATCTGGCGGTTGTCGGCAGCGATCAGGTCGCCGTTTTTGGCGGCCTTGAGCTTGAGTGATTCACCGGCCACCAGGATTTCGCCCTGGTGCGGGTTTTCGAGCAGGTTGATGCAGCGCAGCAAGGTGGACTTGCCGGAACCGGACGACCCCAGGATGGAGATCACGTCACCATCGCGTGCGGTCAGCGAAATGCCCTTGAGAATTTCCTGCTCGCCGTAGCGTTTGTGCAGATTGCGGATTTCCAGCGCGGGCGTGGCCTGAGCCATGTGCGGTCCTCATGTGTTCGGGTGCGTTCCCAGCTGTTGGCGGCCTTCCTGGCGTGCGCCAAGCTAGCATAGCGGCATTATGGCGGCCAACAGGGTCGCTAGGGGCTCGGGTCGCTGTCGGGGCAGATTGTCGCATCGCTGCAGTGCAACGTCGCGAGGATGACCGCGAAGGTCTAGCCCAACACCAGAGCCTTGATGAAAAAAGGCGCGATGGTGCCAGCTTTGGCCCGCGCTTGGAAGCGGTTTTGGACCATTCGCGGGTAATCCCCCTCTAGGCCATTGCTGACGCTTGCCAGGCAGGGTTGTACCTGTCGGTTGTACTTTTCTGCATTGCAGCGGTGCATAGGTGTTACCTGGGAGCACCTTTGGTGCATTTGTAAGTGGGTATTTCAGTAATCCGGACCTTACACGGCGATTTGGCGGCCTTTCGGTCAAGGCATGGCCGAAAGCCCTGCAAGCCGCGTCCTTTACGGTTGCCAGATTTTTCTGACGAATGCATTCAGCCGATGGCTCACTTATTGCCAGTAGGAAACCGCCGATTGCAGCGACGCCTAACTAACCCCAGGCGCGCTTCGTTCCCGTAGTCGGAGTGGTCCACTCCTTACAAAGGTAGTTTTATGAGCGGTAACAATTCCAATGACCTCGCTCAGGGGCTCAAATCGCGGCATGTCACCATGCTGTCCATCGCTGGCGTAATTGGCGCCGGTCTGTTCGTTGGCTCCGGCCACGCCATCGCCGCCGCTGGCCCGGCCGTACTGCTGGCCTACGCCGCCGCCGGTACCTTGGTCGTACTGGTCATGCGCATGCTTGGCGAGATGGCCATTGCTTCACCTGACACCGGTTCCTTCTCTACCTATGCCGACCGCGCCATTGGGCGCTGGGCCGGCTTCACCATTGGCTGGCTGTACTGGTGGTTCTGGGTGCTGGTGATTCCGCTGGAGGCCAACGCGGCTGCGGCCATTTTGCATGCCTGGTTCCCTGCTGTTGATCTGTGGGCCTTCTCCTTGATCATCACGCTGGTGCTGACCCTGACCAACCTGTGCAGTGTGAAGAACTACGGCGAATTCGAGTTCTGGTTCGCCTTGCTCAAGGTCCTGGCGATCATTGGCTTCATCGTCGTGGGTTGCGTGGCCATGTTCGGCTTGGCGCCTGGCAGCCAAGTAAGCGGTGTCAGCCACCTGTTCGACACCCAAGGCTTCATGCCCAATGGCCTGGGCGCGGTGCTGGCAGCCATGCTGACCACCATGTTCTCGTTCATGGGTACCGAAATCGTCACCATCGCCGCTGCCGAGTCCAAAGACCCGGGCAAGCAGATCAGCCGCGCGACCAATTCGGTGATCTGGCGTATCTGCCTGTTCTACCTGGTGTCGATCTTCCTGGTCGTGGCGCTGGTGCCGTGGAACGATCCGGCCCTGGCTGAATTGGGCTCTTACCAGACGGTGCTGAGCCGCATCGGTGTGCCGAATGCCAAACTGATCGTCGACATCGTCGTGCTGGTCGCCGTCACCAGCTGCCTGAACTCGGCGCTGTACACCTCCTCGCGCATGCTGTTCTCCCTGGGCAAGCGTGGCGATGCCCCGGCCATGTCGCAACGCACCACCAAGGCAGGTACGCCGCATGTGGCGGTGTTGATGTCGACTGCGGCAGCGTTTCTGTGCGTGTTCGCCAACTATGTGGCGCCGGCCCAGGTGTTCGAGTTCTTGCTGGCCAGCTCCGGCGCCATTGCGCTGCTGGTGTACCTGGTGATCGCGGTGTCGCAACTGCGCATGCGCAGCCAGCGTGAAGCGCGTGGCGAGAAGATCGACTTCAAGATGTGGCTGTTCCCGGGCCTGACCTGGGCGACCATCGCCTTCATCGTTGCTGTGCTGGTGGTGATGGGGCTGCGTGAAGATCACCGCGCCGAGATCATCGCCACTGCCTTGCTGAGCATTGGTGTGGTGGCGGCCGGGCTGCTGGTGCATCGCAAGCGCGAAGCGGCTGGGCGGGTGGCGCTGGATAACTGATCTGCGCTGCTTTGAATGAAAAGGCCGCGCCCTGTGAAGGGCGCGGCCTTTTTGCATGTTACGGCCTGCTAGCGAATTCTGCGTCCCGCTGTAGGAGCAGCCTTGTGCTGCGAAGAGGCCGGTGAAAGCAGCCAATAGTTGCGGTGCATTCACCGGCCTCTTCGCAGCACAAGGCTGCTCCTACCCTAGGGCCGGTGATGGCTTATTTAGCCGAACTGCTTCTGCTGCTGTTGTTGCTTGGCCACAACTTCCGAGGCGGCGATATACGCCTCCTGGAACTCGTCGCTTTCCAGCCAGGCCATGGTGGTGTCTTCGTCGGCGCCATCCAGCCAGGTGCGGTAGGCATTGAACACCAGCACGATGTAGTCGGTGGCGTGCTCTTCCTTGTGCCCCTTGAGCACCAGGGCCAGCAGCGGGTCGACCAGGAACACCGAGATCATCGCGACCAGGCTGGTTTCCTGTGCGGCCTTCATCTTGTCGAACAGCTCCTTGTAGCTGTCCGACTCCATGGCCTTGTTGAACACTTGCTCGATGCTGGCGCTGTCGCCGGCGCTGGCCTTGACCGCCTGGCCACTGCGCACCATGCGGTTTTGCTTGGCCTTGCTGGCGGCGCGCTTGGCGCGTTTCTGTTGCTTGGTCGTGGTGGCCATGGGTGAATCCTTGGGTGTGCCTGAAAAAGTGCGCGTATTGAAGCGCAGTTAAAGACGAAACCCAAGCATTGTAGGTGTGCACACACCTGCTAGGCGCTGGCTGGCAGTCTCGGCGGTTCAGTGGCTTGACGCTGGCGCTTCATCCTCTTCGAAGTCGCGTGATGCGCGCCCCACCAGCAGCGGGTCTGGGGCGTGCGCTACGGCCAGGTCCTTGCCTGGGTAATCCAGCGAGTGCAGGAAGTGCCGGATGCAGTTGATGCGCGCGCGCTTCTTGTCATCGGACTTGATCACCGTCCAGGGTGCATCGGCGGTGTCGGTATGGAAGAACATCGCTTCTTTGGCGGCGGTGTAGTCGTCCCATTTGTCCAGCGACTTGATGTCGATGGGCGACAGCTTCCAGTGCTTGAGCGGGTCGTCGCGGCGTGAGATGAAGCGCCGTAGCTGCTCTTCGCGGTTCACCGAGAACCAGTACTTGAACAGCAGGATGCCGCTGTTGCACAGCATACGTTCAAGGTCGGGTGCCTGGCGCATGAACTCCAGGTACTGCAGCGGGCTGCAGAAATCCATCACCTTCTCGACCCCGGCGCGGTTGTACCAGGAGCGGTCGAAGAAGACCATTTCGCCCGCCGTGGGCAGGTGCTGGATATAACGCTGGAAGTACCACTGGCCCTTCTCCTGCTCGGAAGGCTTTTCCAGCGCCACAATCCGCGCGCCACGTGGGTTCAAGTGCTCCATGAAGCGCTTGATGGTGCCCCCTTTGCCCGCCGCGTCGCGCCCTTCGAACAGGATCACCACGCGCTGGCCGGTTTCCTTCGCCCAGCTCTGCACTTTAAGCAGTTCGATCTGCAGCGCGTGCTTGGCCTTTTCGTATTCCTGGCGGTGCATGCGGGTGCGGTACGGGTAGCTGGCCGGTAGGCGTGCGCGCGTGCTGTCTTCGTTACTGCCCTTGGGCGCCCTGGCCACTTCCATGGCTGCCGGTTGCTGGCTGACCTGGGTGATGACGGGGTCGGCGACGGCTTTGATGGCGGGCTTGCGGGGGCGTGCGCGGCGGTTGGGGCTGGTTGACGTGGCGTTCGGCGTGGCGTTCGAGGTGGATGTGAGTAGCAGGGTGGCGTCGTCGCTCATGGAGGTCCTGTCGGTTCTGATGTGCTTTTCCCATGCTAGGGGCGACAGGCCTGGCGCTTATTGATGCGGGTCAATTTACCCGGATAGGTGGGCTCGGCCCCAGCCTCAGGTGGGTGGTTTCCACCTGATACTCAAAGGGCGGGCGCAATAGCCTGATCTGCCCACGCTTAGGTGGGGCTAACAGGAGACGTTCCCATGAAGCATTACTTTCACCTGGTGTTGAGCTGTGTCAGCAACGACGGCACCGGTTACAACGATTGGCTTACCCTGGCCCTGGACGAGTACAAGATCACCGAGGCGGAGTTGGCCAAGGCGGTCGCATCCGTTGATGACGCCAGGGCGCTGCTGAGCATTTCCTATCGGGGGCAGATGACCCCCGAGGAATTCGATAGCCAGGCGTAATGGCTGATTTGTGACGAGGCCCTCTGTGCATTGCTCAGGGGGCCTTTTTATTGGGCGGGGTTGCAGGTGGCTGCTGCAAAAATCGCAGACAACAAAAAACCCGCACTAGGCGGGTTTCTTGTTGTCGCTTCGGGTAACTTTGCAACCACCAGAAGCTGAAGGTGGTGCCCAGAGACGGAGTCGAACCGCCGACACGAGGATTTTCAATCCTCTGCTCTACCGACTGAGCTATCTGGGCGACGAGGTGAATTAAATAGATTTCCAGACCGTCCGTCAACGACTTTTTGAAAAAATTTTAAATTAATTCCGTCGCTTACGTTTTTTGGGGTCATTCAGCAGGCGGAACGTAGCCTTCGGCCTGGGCGTATTCTTCGCCGGCGAAAAACTTGTCCATCTCGGCCTGGAGGAATTTGCGGTCCTCGGCATTCATCATGTTCAGGCGCTTTTCGTTGATCAGCATGGTCTGGTGCTTCTGCCAGTCGGCCCAGGCCTTCTGCGAGATGTGATCGAAGATGTCCTGGCCCTTGGCACCTGGGTAGGGCGGGCGCTCCAGGCCTGGGAGTTCTTCTTTGTACTTGCGGCACATCACGGTGCGGGTCATCGGGCATCTCCTGCAATCAGTTCGTCGGCCGCGCGTTTGAGCAACTTCTTGACCGGGGCAGCGAGGCCCAGGCGCGGCGGGGTGGCGAGGTTATACCAGAGCCAGTCGGGCTCGGCCACGTGCTGGCCGACCGGGTCGACCTTCACCAGCCAGGGCTCGATCGCCAGCTGGAAGTGGCTGAAGGTGTGGGTCAGGCCGTCTAGTGCGCGGCTCTCTGCCAGGCGCAGGCCATGCTGGTAGGCGAGGTCGTCGAGCTGCTCGATGTTCTCAAGCTCCGGCAGGCTCCACAAACCACCCCACAGGCCGCTGGACGGTCGGCGGTACAGCAGGATCGCGCCTTCGTGGTTGGCCAGCAGTGGCATCAGCGTCCGGCGTTGCGGCAGCGCCTTGCGTGGCTTGGGCTCGGGGTAGCGGGTTTCTTCGCCGTGCAGGTGCGCTTCGCAGCCGCGTTGCAGCGGGCAGATCAGGCAGCTGGGCTTGCTGCGGGTACACAGCGTGGCGCCCATGTCCATCATTGCCTGGGTGTAGTGGTTGGCGCGGGTTTGCGGGGTGTAGCGCTCTGCGCTGGCCCACAGCTGGTTAGCCACCTTGGGCTCGCCGGGGTAGCCGGCCTGGGCGGTAAAGCGGGCCAGCACGCGCTTGACGTTGCCGTCCAGGATGGGCGCGCGGATGCCCATGCTGATGCTGGCGATGGCACCGGCGGTGGAGCGGCCGATGCCAGGCAGTTCGGTCAGTTGCTCGACACTTCGCGGGAACTCGCCGCCATGCTGCTCGACGACGATTTTCGCCGCCTTCTGCAGGTTGCGCGCGCGGGTGTAATAGCCCAGGCCCGTCCACAGGTGCAGCACTTCGTCCTCCGGCGCTTCGGCCAGGGCCTGCACGGTGGGCAGGGCCTGCATGAAGCGGTCGAAGTAATTGAGCACGGTGCTGACCTGGGTCTGCTGCAACATGATTTCCGACACCCATACCCGGTACGGGTTGATGCCCTGCTGCCAGGGCAGGTCGTGTCGGCCGTGCGCGTCATACCAGTCCAGCACGGCGCTGGAGAACTGCTCGGGGCTCATCGTTTGAACAGCCCCTTGAGCGCGTCTTTAAGTTCAGGGCTCACTTTGTCTCCGAGTTTTTCGTCGAGTTTTTCATCAATCTTGTCTTTCAGGCGGTTGCCGGCCAGTTTCGCGGCGACCTTGCCCAGGCCGTCCTGGTCCAGGCGGCAGGCCTTGGCGCCAAGCTCCAGCGGGCCGCGGCAGCGCAGCGGCACTTCAACGCCGACATAGCGCTCGTTGACCTGGCAGGCCGGGTCCGGCATGGCGCGTTGGTCGCCTTCGACGACCACGCCGACGTTGTAGTCCATGCCCAGCACGCGCAGGTCGAGGTCGCCGTGGCCGTTGACGGTCAGGCCTGGGATGCGGGCCTTGAGGTCTGGGTTGCTGGCCACGCCATTGCGCACCACCAGGCTGCCACGCAGTTCCTCGAAGGGCGTGTCCTTGCCGCGCGGTTCGCCGCTGAGCGTTTTACGGTTCAGGGTGGCGATGGCCTGGCACAGTTGCTGTTCAAGGTTGGCATTGACCAGCACGCCATCGTTGATGGTGAAGTTGGCGCTGCCATTGAGGGTGTCGACCAATGCCTTCTGGCTGTTGCCGGTTGCGGTCAGGTCGCTGGTCAGGGTCAACAGGCCCTTGACCGGTGGCGTCTGCTCTTTGCCCTCGGCCTTGATGAAGTGTTCCACCGGTACGCGGTTGATCTTGGTATTGACGCCAAGCTGCGGCACGGCAGGGCGCACATCGACGGTGCCCTTGGCCTCGAAGCTGCCATTGTAGAGGCCGCCGCGCAGGGTCTGCAGGGTCACCAGGCCGCCTTGGCCAGTGGCCTTGAGCTGGGCATCCTGAATGGGCAGTTTGTCCAGGGTCAGTGCGCCGAACGTCAGGTCGGCCTGCAGGTCGAGGGCGCGCAGGCGGTCCACCGGCAGCAGCTTGTCGTCGCTCCAGGCGACCTGGGTCGGGGCGTTGGGCAGCGGGGAGCTGCTGGCACCGGCCACGGCGCTGGCCTCCTGTTGCTTGACCTCGGCTTGGCGGGCGGCCGTCGCGCCTTTGGCTTGTTCGCTCTTGGCGGGCAGGTAGCGGTCGGCGTCGAAGGTGTCGGCCTTAAGTTGCAGGCGCAGGGCCTGTTTGGCGAAGTCTTCGACGGCCACGCGGCCGGTGAAGGTGCTGTCGTCCAGCTTCACTGCCAGGTCTGCCAGGGCCAGGCTGTTCGACGTGCCTTGCAGGCGGGTGACCAGTTCCAGCTTGGTGAACGCGGCCGGGTCGTTCGTGGCGGGCAGCGGGCGGCCGATGCCGTCGAGGAAGGTGCGCAGGTCGAACTGGGCGATCGACAGGCCGCCGCTGAGTTGCGGTGCCTTGTCCAGGTCGCGCAGGTTGAGTTCACCCAGTGCACGCAGCTGGTTGGCCGAAATTTTCAGGCCGTTCCACGAGGCGACATTGGCTGCCAGGTCGACCAGCAGTTGGCCTTGTGCGGCGAAGGTCACGGTCTTGCCGGCAAACGGCTCGCCCGAGGTTTCGCCCGAGAGGCGCATGTCTTCGAAGTTGTAACGCTTGAGCTTGCGGTCAAAGCGCAGTTCGCCGGCAAGCTCGGTGCGGGCCTTGATGCTCGGTTGGGTGGCACTGAGGAAGGCACTCGCCTTAAGCGCAATGTTCGCGCCTTCGTGGACCGGGCCGGTGCTCAGCTGGATGCTTTCGGCGCTGTAGCTTTGGCCGTTTTTGGCATCGGTGTACTGCACGCGGGCGTTGTTCACGGTCAGGCTGTCGATGTCGAGTTTGACCGCACGCTCGCTGCCGCTGTCGGCTTGCGCTGGGGCCTGTTCGGCAGGTGCCTGGGCCGGTGTATCGGTTGGGGCGCCGTTAGGGGCGGGCAATGGCTTGCCGATGTCTTCCCAGTTGCCATGGCCATTTTCGTCGCGGGCCAGGGTCAGGTTCAGGCCTTCGACGCGCACATCGCTCATCTGCACTTCGCGGCGCAGCAGCGGCAGCACGCGTACCGACAGGCCGAGCATCTTCAGGTCGGCGAATGGCTCGCTGGGTTTACTCAAGGTCGCGATGCTCGCGTCATGCAGCTCCAGGCCTAACCACGGGAACAGGCTCCAGCCGATGTCACCGTTGAGGGTCAGCTCGACATGAGCCTTGTCGCGTGCCAGCTGGCGAATCTCGTCTTTGTAGTCGTTGGGATCAAAGAGGTGGGTCAGGGCGAAGCCCAGCGCCACGATGATCAGCAGCAACCCGAGAAGCCCCAGTCCCAGGATTTTGCCGAACGCTTTCATGGGCGAGTCCTTGTAGTCCGATTTGAATTTCAGCGGCAGAGTATAGCGCCGCAGTGCTTATCCCTGCGTATCCGGCAAGAGATACAGGGCATTTCCCTACGAATGGATCAGATGTTGCGGCTTTCGACAGCCGCAGTTCTCGCAGTTCCTTTTGTGTTGCCTGTACCGGCCTCTTCGCGGGGCAAGCCCGCTCCCCCAGGGTTCATCCGATCATGTGGGAGCGGGCTTGCCCCGCGAAGAGGCCGGTACAGGCGAACCGAAATACCGTTTCAGCTACAGAAAAAACCACGATATCAGATTGCTTTCATCCCACCGGGTGCTGGTAACCTTGCGCCGCTTTCGGTGTGCCCGCGACCCATTGTCGCGGTGTGTCGCCCAGTAAAGGCCATACAAAAAGGATCAAACCCATGAGCAGTAACGTCACGGCGGGCACCTTGGCCGGTGCGCCGAGCTTCCTGTCGAAGGAGCGCATCATCGCCCGTCCGGGCTTCAACCGTTGGCTGGTGCCACCGGCCGCCTTGGCTATCCACCTGTGTATCGGCATGGCCTACGGCTTCTCGGTGTTCTGGCTGCCCTTGTCGCAAGCCATCGGCATCACCGCGCCGGTGGCCTGCTCGGCGGACATGGGGTTCATCGCCCGCCTGTTCAGCGCCGAGTGCGACTGGCCGATTTCGATGCTGAGCTGGATCTACACCTTGTTCTTCGTGTTCCTCGGCTGCTCGGCCGCGGTGCTTGGCGGCTGGCTGGAACACGCTGGGCCGCGCAAGGCCGGGCTGGTGTCGGCGCTGTGCTGGTGCGGCGGCATGCTGATCTCGGCGATTGGGGTAAAGACCCATCAGCTGTGGCTGATGTGGCTGGGCTCTGGTGTGATCGGGGGCATTGGCCTGGGCCTGGGCTACATTTCGCCGGTCTCGACGCTGATCAAGTGGTTCCCGGACAAACGCGGCATGGCTACCGGCATGGCGATCATGGGTTTTGGCGGTGGCGCGATGGTCGGCGCCCCCCTGGCGACCGCGCTGATGGGCCACTTTGGCAGCGCAGAAGACGTCGGGGTATGGCAGAGCTTCGTGGTGATGGCGGCGATCTACTTCGTGTTCATGACGGCTGGCGCCCTGGGTTACCGCGTGCCACCGACCGGCTGGAAGCCTGAGGGCTGGACCGCCCCGGCGAAAAAGGCCGGCAATGGCATGGTCACCGACCGCCATGTGCACGTCAGCGTGGCCTGGAAAACCCCACAGTTCGCCCTGGTGTGGCTGGTGCTGTGCCTGAACGTCTCTGCCGGCATCGGTATTCTGGGCATGGCGTCCCCGCTGTTGCAGGAAGTGTTTGCCGGCAAGTTGCTGGGCAACGAGCTGAGCTTCAGCGAACTGAACGCCACCCAGCTGGCGCAAATTGCCGCCATCGCAGCGGGCTTCACCGGCTTGCTGAGCCTGTTCAACATTGGCGGGCGCTTCTTCTGGGCGTCGTTCTCTGACTACATTGGCCGCAAGAACACCTACTTTGCCTTCTTCGCCTTGGGCGTGGGCCTCTACAGCCTGGTGCCGAACATGGGTCACCTGGGCAACGTGGCGCTGTTCGTGGCGGCGTTTTGCATCATCCTGTCGATGTACGGTGGCGGCTTTGCCACAGTGCCGGCGTACCTGGCCGACCTGTTCGGCACGCAGATGGTCGGTGCGATTCATGGGCGCCTACTGACGGCCTGGGCGGCGGCGGGCGTGCTGGGGCCGGTGCTGATCACCTACCTGCGCGAGTCTCAGCTGGCGGCGGGCGTTGAGCGCGCGGCGGCGTATGACATGACCCTGTATATCCTCGCGGGCCTGCTGGTGCTGGGCTTTATCTGCAACATGCTGATTCGCCCGGTGGCCGACAAGCACTTCATGAGCGACCAGCAACTGGCCGCCGAGCGTGCGCTGAGCCATGACAAGGGTGCCGATGGCGCGCGTTCGCTGGAGTGGCATGCCGCGCCGGGCAGCTTGCCGTTAGTGCTGATCGCCTGGGCTGCGGTGGTTGTGCCGCTGGCTTGGGGGGTGTGGATTACGTTGCAGAAGACGGCTGTACTGTTCCATTGAAGGTAAGGGGGGCGCTGTGCGCCCCTTTCGCGGCGCAAGGCCGCTCCTACAAGGGCGTGGTTGGGTGCAAGAGCCGGCGAAAGGGCTGCAAAGCAGCCCCAGATTCACAGCTTGTATAGACCTGTAACGGCATCCACCCCCCGTCATTGCTTGCTTTGCCATATGTCATCCGCGTTTCAAGCTGGCGCGATCTGGGCCTATAATGGAGCCCTTTTCGCCCAATGATTTTGCGGAGCTGGTGATGGTCGAACGTAAGGCTTCCGTCGAGCGCAATACCCTGGAAACCCAGGTCAAGTGCTCGATCAACCTAGATGGCAGCGGCAAGGCCCGATTTGATATCGGTGTGCCTTTCCTTGAACACATGCTCGACCAGATCGCCCGACATGGGCTGATCGATCTGGACATCGAGTGCAAGGGTGACCTGCACATCGACGATCACCATACCGTCGAAGACGTCGGTATCACCCTGGGCCAGGCATTCGCCCAGGCGATCGGCGATAAAAAAGGCATCTTCCGCTACGGCCATGCCTATGTGCCGCTGGACGAAGCGCTGTCGCGCGTGGTCATCGACTTCTCTGGCCGCCCAGGCCTGCAGATGCACGTGCCGTACACCCGCGCCACGGTCGGTGGCTTCGATGTCGACCTGTTCCAGGAGTTCTTCCAGGGCTTCGTCAACCACGCCCTGGTGAGCCTGCACATCGACAACCTGCGTGGCCACAACACCCACCACCAGATCGAAACCGTGTTCAAGGCGTTCGGCCGCGCGCTGCGCATGGCCATTACCTTGGACGAGCGCATGGCTGGGCAGATGCCTTCCACCAAGGGATGCCTGTAAATGCAGACGGTAGCCGTAATCGACTATGGCATGGGCAACCTGCACTCGGTGGCCAAGGCGCTCGAGCATGTCGGCGCCGGCAAGGTACTGGTCACCAGCGACGCCGCGGTGATCCGCGAGGCTGACCGCGTGGTGTTCCCAGGCGTGGGCGCGATTCGCGACTGCATGGCCGAAATCCGTCGCCTGGGCTTCGACAGCCTGGTGCGTGAAGTCAGCCAGGACCGCCCGTTCCTCGGCATCTGTGTCGGCATGCAAGCGCTGCTCGAACACAGTGAAGAGAACAACGGCGTCGACTGCATCGGCCTGTTCCCAGGCCAGGTGAAGTTTTTCGGCAAGGGCCTGCAAGAGGATGGTGAGCACCTGAAGGTGCCGCACATGGGCTGGAACGAAGTCAGCCAGGCCAACCACCATCCGCTGTGGCACGACATCCCTGACCGCGCACGTTTCTATTTCGTGCACAGCTACTACATCAATGCCGGCAAGCCGAGCCAAGTGGTCGGTCGCGGCCACTATGGCGTCGACTTCGCCGCCGCGCTGGCCGACGGCTCGCGCTTTGCCGTGCAGTTCCACCCAGAGAAGAGCCACACCCATGGCCTGCAGTTGCTGCAGAACTTCGTCGCCTGGGACGGGCGCTGGTAAATGAGCCGATCGAAGACCAAGGCCCCGATCATCACCCTGGCCCCCGAGCAGGAGCGCGAGGCGCTCGATACGCTCAAGCGTTTTCTCGAAGACCGTTTCGAGCTGCAGTTGGGGTCGTTTGAAGTGGCCGAGGTCCTCGACCTGTTCAGCAAAGAGATTGCACCCCATTACTACAACAGGGCGATTGCCGATGTTCAGCTGCACCTCAAGGAGCGGTTCGAGAGCATCGAGAGCGACCTGTGGGCACTCGAGAAGCCCTGAAACCCAACAAATAGACAGGTTCCCAAGATGCTGATTATCCCCGCTATCGATCTGAAGGACGGTGCCTGCGTGCGCCTGCGCCAAGGCCGCATGGAAGACTCCACGGTATTTTCCGATGACCCGGTGAGCATGGCCGCCAAATGGGTCGAGGGTGGCTGCCGCCGCCTGCACCTGGTCGACCTCAACGGCGCCTTCGAAGGCCAGCCGGTCAACGGCGAAGTGGTCACCGCCATCGCCAAGCGTTACCCGACCCTGCCGATCCAGATCGGCGGCGGCATTCGCTCGCTGGAAACCATCGAGCACTACGTCAAGGCGGGCGTCAGCTACGTCATCATCGGCACCAAGGCGGTCAAGCAGCCAGCGTTCGTCGCCGAGGCCTGCAAGGCCTTCCCGGGCAAGGTCATCGTTGGCCTGGACGCCAAGGACGGCTTCGTCGCCACCGACGGCTGGGCTGAAGTCAGCACTGTTCAGGTCATCGACCTGGCCAAGCGTTTCGAGGCCGATGGCGTCTCGGCGATCGTCTACACCGACATCGCCAAGGACGGCATGATGCAGGGCTGCAACGTGCCCTTCACCAAAGCCCTGGCCGAAGCCACGCGCATTCCGGTGATCGCATCGGGTGGCATTCACAACCTGGGCGACATCAAGGCCCTGCTGGACGCCAAGGCCCCTGGCATCATCGGCGCCATCACTGGCCGTGCCATCTACGAAGGCACCCTCGATGTCGCCGAGGCCCAGGCCTTCTGCGACAACTACCAAGGCTGAGGACTGAACCATGGCACTGGCCAAGCGCATCATCCCTTGCCTGGACGTGGACAACGGCCGGGTGGTCAAGGGCGTCAAGTTCGAGAACATCCGTGATGCCGGCGACCCGGTAGAAATTGCCCGTCGCTACAACGAGCAGGGTGCCGACGAAATCACCTTCCTCGACATCACCGCCAGCGTCGATGGCCGCGACACCACGCTGCATACCGTCGAGCGCATGGCCAGCCAAGTGTTCATCCCGCTGACTGTGGGCGGTGGCGTGCGCACCGTGCAGGACATCCGCAACCTGCTCAATGCCGGTGCCGACAAGGTCTCGATCAACACGGCTGCGGTGTTCAACCCGGAGTTCGTGGGCGAGGCGGCGGACCGTTTCGGTTCGCAGTGCATCGTCGTTGCCATCGATGCCAAGAAGGTCTCCGCGCCGGGTGAAACGCCGCGCTGGGAGATTTTCACCCATGGCGGGCGCAAGCCGACCGGGTTGGATGCGGTGGAGTGGGCGAAGAAGATGGAAGGCCTGGGTGCCGGTGAGATCCTGCTGACCAGCATGGACCAGGACGGCATGAAGAACGGTTTTGACCTGGGCGTTACCCGGGCCATCAGCGATGCGCTGGGGATTCCGGTGATTGCGTCGGGTGGGGTGGGTAACCTGCAGCACCTGGCGGACGGGATTCTGGAAGGGCATGCCAGCGCGGTGTTGGCGGCCAGTATCTTCCACTTTGGCGAGTACACCGTTCCGGAAGCCAAGGCCTACATGGCTTCGCGCGGGATTGTCGTTCGCTGAGCCATTGCTGGGAGGGCGTTGCCCTCCATTCGCAGCACAAGGCTGCTCCTACAAGAATACGCGCCCCCCTGTAGGAGCAGCCTTGTGCTGCGAATGGGCCGCAACGCGGCCCCAATGACATCACCCGTGGTTCTTGCCCAGCAACGCGTGGTAAAGCTCGGTATCCCCAAGAATCCCTACCACCTTGTCGTTATCCTGCAGCACCAGCTTGTTGCCCGTCTGATAACGAATCTGCAGCGCCTCACGCATACCGATATCGGCGTGCACCACCGTCGGCCTGCGCTCCAGCAACTCCACATTCTGCCCTGGCGCCCAATTCTGCATATCCAGGCCGTTCTGGCCTTGGCGTGCGCGCTTGAGCGAGCCGCCTTCGCCAATGTCCAGCCATGAGTCGATACCCGGGTCCAGGCACACCGACCCATTGACCCGTTTGCAGTTGTCCAGGCTGCGCATCAGGCTGCGACCGCACAACACGTTCAGCGGGTTGGTGTGGGCAACGAAGGTGCGCACATAGTCGTCCGCCGGGTTCAGTACGATCTCTTCGGGCTTGCTGTACTGGATGATCCGGCCGTCCTTCATGATTGCAATGCGGCTGCCCAGCTTCAACGCTTCGTCCAGGTCGTGGCTGACGAACACGATGGTCTTGCTCAGCTTGCGCTGCAGCTCCAGCAGTTCGTCCTGCAGGCCCTGGCGGATCAGCGGGTCGAGTGCCGAGAACGGTTCGTCCATCAGCAGAATGTCGGCATCCATCGCCAGCGCCCGGGCCAGGCCCACCCGCTGCTGCATACCCCCGGACAGCTCGTCGGGCTTCTTGTTGCGCCACTGAGTCAGGCCAACCAGTTCAAGCTTCTCGTCCACCAGCTTGCGCCGCTCTTTCTCTGGGCGGCCCTGCATTTCCAGGCCAAAGCTGATGTTCTCGCGCACCGTCAGCCAGGGCATCAGGGCGAACTTCTGGAACACCATGGCGATGCGCTTGGTACGCATCATCTTCAGCTCGGCCGGGGTGCAGTGGGCGATGTCGATGTGCTTGCCTTCATGCTCGACGAACAGCTTGCCGCGGCTGACCGTGTTCAGGCCGTTGATGCAGCGCAGCAGGCTCGACTTGCCCGAGCCGGACAGGCCCATGAGCACGCAGATTTCGCCTTTCTCGATATCCAGGTTGGCTTTTTCGACACCCACCACCAGGCCGGTCTGCTTGAGGATCTGCTCGCGGGTTTTGCCCTGGTCGAGCAGCGACAGCGCCTCGCGCGGTTTGTTGGAGAAGATGACGTCGACGTCTTCGAACCGAATGATGCTCATGCTTCACCCCTTACCGTGACTTCCGGTTGCTTGCAGATACGGTCGAGCATGATCGCCAGCAGCACGATCGCCAGGCCCGCTTCGAAGCCCAGGGAGATATCGGCGGTGTTCAGTGCGTTGACCACAGGTTTGCCAAGGCCGTCGGCGCCCACCAGGGCCGCGATAACTACCATCGACAGCGACAGCATGATGCATTGGGTGACACCGGCCGCGATGCTCGGCATCGCGTGGGGCAGTTCGATGCGGGTCAGCAGCTGACGGCGCGAGCAGCCAAAGGCCTTGCCGGCGTCGAGCAGCTCTTGTGGCACATCGCAAATGCCCAGGTAGGTCAGGCGGATCGGCGCGGCGATGGCGAACACCACCGTCGAGATCAGCCCCGGGACCACGCCCAGGCCGAACAGGGTCAGAGTCGGGATCAGGTAAACGAAGGTGGGTACCGTCTGCATCAGGTCGAGTACCGGGCGCATGGCGGTATAGAACATCGGTTTATGCGCGGCGACGATGCCCAGCGGCACGCCAATGGCCACGCAGACCACGGTGGCGAAGGTCACCTGCGCCAGGGTTTCCATGGTTTCCTGCCAGTAACCCAAGTTGAAGATAAGCAGGAACGACAGCGCAACGAACGCCGTCAGCCCCCACTTGCGCTGGATAACGTGCGCCAGGGCGGCGAATAGGGCGATGAGGACGAACGGGTTGAACCAGGTCAGGGTACTGGTGACGCCATGGATCATGAACTCCAGGCCTTGCGCGATGGCGTCGAAATAATTCGCGCCGTTCTGGGTCAGCCATTCGACGAACGACGCGATGTACTGCCCCAGGGGTATTTTCTGATCGATAAGCATGATAGCGAGCTTCCACCTGCAAAGATTGAAATCAGTCCGGGGCGGGCACGGTCCCGCCCCGAGGTAGCGCTATTGCGTGGTGCGTTATTGCGCCAGCTTGGCCTTGGCCGCCTCAAGGCCGGGTTTGCCATCAACGGTGGTAACGCCCGCCAGCCAGGTATCCAGCTTGCCGGGGTTGTCTTTAAGCCACTTTTTGGCGGCTGCTTCGGGTTTCATCTTGTCGTCCAGGACATAGCCCATCATGGTGCTTTCATCCTTGAGCTCGAACGACAGGTTCTTGAGCAGTTGGCCAACGTTGCTGCATTCCTGCACGTAACCCTTGCGGGTGTTGGTCAATACGGTTGCCTTGCCGAATTCGGGGCCGAAAAAATCATCCCCGCCGGTGAGGTACTGCATCTTGAAGCGGGTGTTCATCGGGTGCGGTTCCCAGCCCAGGAACACCACCGACTCGTTGCGTTTCTGCGCCCGGTCGACCTGCGACAGCATGCCGGCCTCGCTCGACTGCACGATCTTGAAGCCGGCGTCCTTCAGGCCGAAGGCGTTCTTGTCGATCATGCTCTGGATGGTGCGGTTGCCGTCGTTACCCGGCTCGATGCCGTAGATCTTGCCGTCCAGTTCTTTCTTGAACTTGGGAATGTCGCTGAAATCCTTCAGGCCCTTGTCATACAGCGCCTGGGGCACGGCCAAGGTGTACTTGGCGTTCTCCAGGTTGGCGCGCACGGTCTCGACGGTGCCGGCGTCGCGGTACTGTTTGATGTCGTTCTCCATGGTCGGCATCCAGTTGCCGAGAAACACGTCCAGGTCCTTGCCGGTGGCCAGCGACTTATAGGTCACCGGTACCGAGATCATGGTGGTGTGGGTCTTGTAACCCAGGGCTTCGAGCACAACGCTTGTGGTGGCTGTCGTCACCGTGATGTCGGTCCAGCCGACATCGGAGAAACGTACCGTCTGGCACTGCTCAGGCTCGGCGGCCTGGGCCAGCAGCGGGGTGGACAACAACGCAACCAACAACAGCGAGGGTGAACCTTTCATGGATGGACTCCTGTGATTTTGTCTTCGGGTTCGCGTGGGTCGCCGGGCGTTCTGAAGGTCCGGTCGACCAGGCCTGCAGAGGGCAGGTTGCGTGGCCGTGCTATACGAGTCGCTTTTGATAATCCTCCAGCGCCGGGCAATCGCCTACTGGTGGGGTCGTATCCAGTACGGAACGGGTCGTATCCAGTACTGGCGATGTCGCATATGGATTTTTCCACCCCCTCGGCCGCGTTTTTGCGTCACCAGGCCGCTGGAAAACGGCGTGAAGACGGCCGTACCTCAGGTAAAAACAGCACGGCGCAGGTGGACAAAACTACGTCGGTTGCAGACGGCGAAGGGGTAGGCAAAAGGCCGATGATGCGTGCATTCATGGCGGCTCGCAGCTTCAGCCTAGCAGTTGCCCCGCCCTGCGCATGGCGCGCAGAGACAAGCCCAGCAAGAGGTGATTCGACAATGGCCATCAGCGTGTTCGACCTGTTCAAGATTGGTGTCGGGCCCTCCAGCTCCCACACCGTTGGCCCCATGCGGGCTGGCGCTCTGTTTGTGCAGGGGCTGCGCGAGCGCGGCGAACTGGAGCAGGTAAAACGGGTCGAGGTGCGGCTGTATGGTTCGCTCTCGGCCACCGGCATCGGCCACGGCACCGACAACGCCACCATCATGGGCCTGATGGGCGAGTGGCCGGACGCCATCGACCCCACCCAGATCGTCCCTCGCATCGCCGACCTGCGCGAAACCAACACCCTGCTGCTGGCCGGCCGCCTGCCCATCGAGTTTGTCTGGGCCCGCGACATGCTGTTGCTGGACGAGAACCTGCCGTACCACCCCAACGCCATGACCTTGATCGCCGAAGGCGCGCAAGGCGAGCTGCACCGCGACACCTACTACTCGGTGGGCGGTGGCTTTGTAGTCGATGCCGCGCAGGCCGCCAGCGGTGTGCTGGACGCCGACCAGACCGTATTGCCCTACGACTTCAACAGTGCCGCCGAGCTGCTGCAACTGTGCAAGCAAAACGACCTCAGCGTGTCGCAATTGATGATGGCCAACGAGAAGGTCTGGCGCAGCGAGGAAGAGATCCACGCCGGCCTGCAGAAGCTCTGGCAAGCCATGCAGGAGTGCGTCACCAACGGCCTGAAATACGAAGGCACGCTGCCCGGCGGCCTCAACGTACGGCGCCGCGCTGCCAAGCTGCACCGCAGCTTGCAAGAGATCGGCAAACCCAACGTGATCGGCTCGACCATGAGCGCCATGGAGTGGGTCAACCTGTTCGCCCTGGCGGTCAACGAAGAAAACGCCGCCGGCGGGCGCATGGTGACCGCGCCCACCAACGGCGCTGCGGGCATCATCCCGGCGGTGCTGCATTACTACATGCGCTTCAGTGATGTGGTGGATGAGTCGAACGTGACCGATTTCTTCCTCGGGGCGGCAGCGGTCGGCATCCTGTGCAAGAAGAACGCTTCGATTTCCGGCGCCGAAGTCGGCTGCCAGGGCGAGGTCGGTTCGGCCTGTGCCATGGCGGCGGCAGGCCTTGCGCAAGTGTTGGGGGCGACACCGCCACAATTGGAAAACGCAGCCGAAATCGCTTTGGAACACAACCTTGGCCTGACCTGCGACCCGGTCGGTGGCCTGGTGCAGGTGCCGTGCATCGAGCGCAACGCGATTGCCGCAGTCAAGGCGATCAACGCAGTGCAGATGGCCCTGCGCGGCGACGGCGAACACTTCATTTCCCTCGACCAGGTGATCCGCACCATGCGTGACACCGGCGCCGACATGCACGACAAGTACAAAGAGACCTCGCGCGGCGGCTTGGCGGTCAGCGCCATCGAATGCTGATGCGCTAATCACGCGCTGCTTGTTACCACGACGCCCCACTATGGGGCGTTTGTGCATGACCGGCCGTCAGATGTCGCGATGAGTGTGGGCATTGTCGGTGACACTTAAGAGTGTCGTTTCTGGGCAACCCACCAGGCACGTGTCACCAAAGTGCTCAGCAGTTACAAGGAGCGCGCCTAGCACGGCGGTTCCAGAAGTTCGGTCAGCTCGCACCGAAGGCCCTGATTTGCCGAGTTAAGGCGTCGTTTTCAGGTTTTTTCGGATAGCCGTTCAATTTCAGGCACGGCGTTTGCGTTGAGATTGGCAACAAGCCCCTACCTACGAAGAAGGGGCCATAACAAAAAAATCAGTGCCCGCCTGAGGCACACCCTGCATTTGTGTGAGGAGAAATCGCGATGACGTCGTACACCTCCGGGAATCCAACCCAGAACCGCACAGCTCCCCAGTCCATCGGGTTTCTTCTACTGGACAACTTCACCCTGATTTCCCTGGCGTCGGCGGTCGAGCCGCTGCGCATGGCCAACCAGCTTTCCGGCCGCGAGCTGTACCGCTGGCACACCCTGACCGTCGATGGCGGCCAGGTCTGGGCCAGTGATGGCCTGCAGATCACCCCCGACGCGGCTATGCACAATGCGCCGCCGATCGACACCGTGATTGTCTGCGGTGGTGTCGGCATTCAGCGCACCGTTACCCGTGAACACGTGACCTGGCTGCAGGCGCAGGCGCGCCAGTCGCGGCGCCTGGGCGCGGTGTGCACCGGCAGCTGGGCACTGGCCTGTGCCGGGCTGCTCGACGGCTTCGATTGCAGCGTGCACTGGGAGTGCCTGGCTGCCATGCAGGAGGCCTACCCACGGGTCAACATGAGCACCCGCCTGTTCACCCTCGACCGCAACCGCTTCACCAGCTCCGGTGGCACCGCGCCGCTGGACATGATGCTGCACCTGATCAGCCGCGATCACGGCCGTGAACTGTCGGCGGCGATCTCCGAAATGTTTGTCTACGAGCGCATTCGCAACGAGCAAGACCACCAGCGCGTGCCGCTCAAGCACATGCTCGGCACCAACCAGCCGAAGCTGCAGGAAATCGTCGCGCTGATGGAGGCCAACCTGGAAGAGCCGATCGACCTCGACGAACTGGCGGTGTATGTGTCGGTGTCGCGGCGCCAGCTCGAGCGCTTGTTCCAGAAGTACCTGCACTGCTCGCCGTCGCGCTATTACCTGAAGCTGCGCCTGATCCGCGCGCGGCAGTTGCTGAAGCAGACGCCGATGTCGATCATCGAAGTGGCCTCGGTGTGCGGCTTCGTCTCTACCCCGCACTTCTCCAAGTGCTACCGCGAGTATTTCGGCATTCCGCCGCGTGATGAGCGCGTGGGCTCCAACACTGCCCAGCAGGTGGCGATGATGCCGATCCCGCAGGCCATGACCCTGTCGCCGCACAGCGGGCCGATGGCGGCCCTGAGCCAGGCACGCAACGAGTCGACGTTCGCCAGCGTAAGGCTCTGAAACAGAGCCGGCCTCTTCGCGGGGCAAGCCCGCTCCCACACGTACAGCACTGAATTCGAAAGCAGCGCGATACCTGTGGGAGCGGGCTTGCCCGCGAAGAGGGCGGTGCAGGAATAATCGGTCAGGCGCGCTTGCTGAACTGTGCCAGCGCAGGCAAAAGCTGTTTGTCGATCGCCTGTCGCACCGCCGGCAATATGGTCGCGCTGCCGGTATACATCTGCTCGACCATGCCCTTCAGCGCCTTTGCATTGGGCTCGGTCAGCCCACGCACCACGGCCTCGCAGGCCTGCTCGGCGCTGGCCCCGGCGGGGATGTCGAAACCGCGCGCGCGCAGGTGGCCGGCGAGGTCGTCCTGGTCAATCAAATCCGCATGCATCATGGCTGTTGTCCCTTTTATCGCTAAGCGAGTGCTGCTGTGATTTACGACCGATTCTGTGTCCACCGCGACAGGCCCGCAAGGGCAGAATGTCGCAATGGCTGCTTTGGCTAAGAACAGGTCGTTTACGGCTAAATCACCCGCCCCTGAAGTGCGCACACTCAAGCCATCTACCGCAACGGAGGGTTTGGTCACCCTCGCTCGTGCACAGTGGATGTTGCTCGCTCTTGGCCCCGGATGCTCACGGCTTTCCGGGGTTATTTTTTTCTCCCTAGCTGCCGTTTCCCTAGCGACTCTACGAGTAGGCGGTCGCGGCGTCAGCTGATTAATTCAGTTCCTCTATGCCACAGGAACTGAACCATGAAACAGATGCTGTCCAAAACCTGCCTAATGGGGGCGGGGCTGTTGTTCTCCTCGCTCTGCTATGCCTCATCGCCCACTCCCCAACTCTTCTCGTTCGAGCAGCGCCACAGTGCCCTGCAAACGAAGCCTGCGGGTTATATGCGGACCTTGCTAGGCGACCCTGCTAACAAAGACGTCGTGCTGGTCGATGTGAAGCCGGCGCTCATCAGCAACGATACAAGCACATTGGCAATCACCCTGCCAGACGGCAAGACGGCGACTTTTAACCTGGAAACTTACAGTGCCCTGCCCGAGGGGCTGGAAGGTTGGGTGGGTTACAAACCTTCGGCTGTGAAATCGAAATCTGCCTCGGAGCTCAAGTTTGACCCGCTGTACTACCTGTCGATTGTGCGCCAAGGCGATCAGCTGGTAGGGGAGATCATGGTCGACGGGCAGCGTTACCGTTTGGAGTATGTGAGCCCGGGTCAACATGCCCTTGTCTCGATCGATGAAGCCAAGCTTGCGCCCCTGGATGCCCTCCCAGAGGCTAAGGCGGTAGCAGCGCAAGTGGCGAGTGTTCAGCCCCAAGCCACCTCTGAGCACAGCACCATCCGCCTGATGTTCGTTACCACCCAACAATCGAGGGCCAAGTACCCCAACCCCCGACTGACCTTGAATCAAGCGTTGCAAGACGTGAATCAGACCATGAAGAACAGCAAGGTCAACATCACCTTTGAGTTGGCCGGCATCTACGATGCCAATTACGATGAGTCGGGCAAGGAATATTCGAAGTTGCTCAACGATGTAACCTACTACATGAAAGACGTGGCGCAGGCCCGGGACGGAATGCTGGCGGACCTGGTCTCCATGATCGTGGTTAATAACGCCCTGTGTGGCGGCGGAAAGTTTGGGCCCTCGAAAGCCGCTGGGTTTACTGCGGTGACGTGCTTGTCTTCGCTGGCTCATGAAATTGGCCACAACTTCGGTATGGTGCACAACTCAGGTGGCGCAAGGACACCGTCATACATACATGGCTACCGCTGGAATCAGGGCCTCTTACCCTTCCGTACGCAAATGTCTTATGAATGCACAGGCCGCTCTTGCCCGCGCATTGCATACTTCTCCAATCCGCGCCTGAGCTACGCTGGCGTTCCCATGGGGACCGTCAAGGACAATGACGTTGCACGCGCATTGAATGAGCGACGTAGCATCGTAGAGAATTTTTATCCCTCTCCAGCGAACGCCGCCAAGATTACCTTGTTCGAGCAATCTCGATTCCAGGGCAAGCGTTGCGAAATGTACCTCCAGAAGGGAAGCGTTACACCCCTGAAAGACAGCCTTTGTCGGCCACTGACCACCTCCCGCTCCGCTAAAATCGAAAATTTCCAGGCCGGCAACACGGTGTGCTTGCGTAATACGGATGACTCCAGGAACCGCTGCTTTACGGGGGCTTATACAGGTGATTTCGAAATCAATAACTTTGACCTCGATTCGGCTTGGCCGGGCGAGCTGAAGCGCAGCGTAAAAGGCTGGCCGATGAATGGGTCGGTGACCCAAGTCACTTACGAGAAAGCCGGTGACACCTTCGTTCGGCTTTATGCGCAAGAGGACTTCAAGAGCCCGCTCTGCACGGTTGCAATAGGGGAGGGGAAAACGGTGACCCTGAACACCGAAGGCCAATGCCCCTCCAATGTTGGCAGGTCCCGTTCTGCCCAGGTGCTGGGTTTCGATGGCAGCCAGGTATGTTTCACCAACGCAGACGCCAAGAGAATGCACTGTTACAGCGGCCAGTATCAGGGCGATTTCAGCATTCGAAACTATGACACCAGCAACCTGAATTTACCCAAAGGCCTGGCGGCTACCCGAAGCGGCTACATGAACAGTAATGCTTATCGGATTTCGAAGGGCGTGGAGTAACACCGCTACCGTGACCGAACATCTGACCCCGGCGGCGTAAGCCCCTGGGGTTGTTGTTCATTGGCTACCGGCGTTCCGGGGGCATTTATTGCCCGTCATTCGCTGTTTTGTATGCGGTTACCTGACATTTCTGCCAGGTGACGAGCCTGCGTAATACCTGCTCTGCTATAGGCGATGGACTTCCAGAGGGGCGGAATCATGAAAATATTTGCCTATAGGGCATGGCTCGTCATAGCCGGGTGCGCGTTGCTCGCGGCTTGCTCGTCATCGACACCGCGAGAGAGCGGAACTTCAAGCGCGGTTACGCAACTGTTCACGCTTGAACCCACCCCAGATCGCAGTACGCTTCAGAAAACAGCCACGGGGTATCTGGCTACTCTGTTGGCGAACCCAGCTAACGACGAAATTACGCTGGTTGACGCCAGTGCGGAGCTGATCAACAACAGCACTCAACATTTGGCAGTGACATTGCCCGATGGTAAAACAGCCCAATTCAACCTGCGCGACTTTAATTCAATGGCCGGTGGTTACGAAGGCTGGGTGGGTTATAGACGTTCGGCGTGGAAGCTGAATCACCCTTCACCTGCTGAGATCGATTTCGACCCTCGCTATTACCTGTCGATCGTGCGCCACGGCACCCAGTTGGTCGGTAACTTGATCGTGGATGGTCAGCGCTATCAACTGGAATACCTCGGAGGCAGACAGCATGCGTTAATAAAGATTGACGGTTCGAAGTTGCCGCCTGAAGACAGTCAACCTCCACAGGGGCATGCAAGTGAAGTATCGACAGTCAAGACCAACCTACCGCCGAAATCAGCACACAGTACGATCAGGTTGCTGTTTGTCACTACCAATCAGGCCCGTGCTAAGAATCCAAACTACCGCGCCGCGCTGACCCTTGGATTGCAGGATGCCAATCAGATCACAAAAAATAGCCAGGTCGCTATAACGTATGAGTTAGCCGGTTTTATGGACGCTAATCACGATGAGACCGGCAAAGATTTTGTCACGCTTCTCAATGATCTGACGTACCGGATGCCGGAGGTGAAAGTTGTGCGGGATCGGGTGCGCGCTGATCTCGTCTCGATGTTAGTGACCAATAACGAGCTGTGTGGTGGCGGTAAACCAGGCCCAGAGAAACATTTAGGTTTTACGGCAATCTATTGCATCCCTTCATTGTCGCACGAGATCGGTCATAACTTTGGTATGACCCATAGCTGGGACGGTGTGAGTAATGCCTACACGCATGGATATCAGTATAAACCTGCGTCGGGCTCCCTCAGGTTCCGCACGCAGATGGCTGGCGAGTGCAGCCCGGCCTGCCCTCGGCAATTGTTCTTCTCCAATCCACGCTTGAGTTATCAAGGGCAAGCTCTGGGTACGGTAGCGAACCATGATGTTGCTAGAGCGATGAATGAACGCAGAGAAACGGTTGAGAATTTCTACCCTCCTTTTACGGGTAAGAGAATCAGGAGTGTCGAACGCGCCAAATCAGGGCTTCCAGCCTGCTTGACGGTCACATCAAGGGGGGCGCTGACTTTTGCGGATTGCGGAAATATCAGTGAAGGTGATTTTTGGTACTGGAACAACAATGCGCTGACGACCATTCGCGTCCAGCAAGGCGATGTTTTATCATGCCTTCAATGGACGGCAAATGGTGAGGCGGCAGGCATGGGTGCATGCTCAGGTCTGCGTTCAAACTTTAGTTTTGCGGGGGGAGTGATTAAGTTTTCAGCCTTGGGTATCTCCAACTGCATGGAAGGTAATGGAAGAAGCGCCAGCCCTAAATTCAGCTATTGTTATGACAGAGATGATGCTCGATGGGAAACTATACCCTGACCGTCTAAAATGTATATTAGGGAACAGGTGGGGCTGCGGTACCTGGTTTGGACTTCGCCCCCCCTGCATTACCGTGGCAACAGGCCAATGATGCGGCCGACGTAGGCGGGTGGTGGAATGCCGTATTGGAGCTTCGTTAGGCGTTGTATGCACTCGGTGGTCACATCACCGAATGGAGATGCCTTCGACGCTTTCAAGCAGACGTGCAATAACATCTGTTCACTGGCTGCCAAAGGCCCCTCAACATTTTCCCTGTGCAAGCTGTGATAAACATGCAAGCGCTTGTGATCAAAACCGATGATCTGCGTCTGCACCCACACTTCGGTACCCAGCTTCACTTCATGCAGGTAGTTGATGTGCGCCTCCAAGGTGAACAGGGAATGCCCACTTTGCCCGCGGCTGTCGGCATCCAGGCCGATACGCTCCATCAATGCATCGGTGGCATAGCTGAAAATCAGCAGGTAATAGGCATCGCGCAGGTGCCCGTTGTAATCCACCCAGTCCTCCTGGACCGGGGTGCGGTAGGTGATCAGTGCGGGCATTGGAGTCTCCTCAATCGCCAAAGGCCATGCCGTGCTTGGCCTTGCTGGTTTTCACCGCGTCCAGCACTGCCAGCAGGGTGTCATCACGGTAGCGCTCCAGCGCGGCGATGCTGCGATCGCCCAGTTGGTCCGAGGTGCCGTCCACAACATCGTCGATCAGCTTGTCGGTCAACTCGGGGGCTGGCAAGTAGGTCCAGGGCAGTTTAAGCGCCGGGCCGAATTGCGACATGAAGTGGCGCATGCCTGCATCGCCACCGGCCAGGGTATAGGTGAGGAAGGTGCCCATGAACGACCAGCGCAGGCCGGCACCAAAGCGGATTGCATCGTCGATTTCGCCGGTGGTCGCCACGCCGTCGTTGACCAAGTGCAGCGCCTCGCGCCACAGCGCTTCGAGCAGGCGGTCGGCAATGAAGCCGGGGACTTCCTTGCGCACATGCAGCGGGCGCATGCCGAGGGCGGTGTAGATGGTTTTCGCCGCGTCGATGGCCTCCGGCGAGGTGCGCTTGCCGCCGACGATTTCGACCAGCGGCAGCAAGTAGACCGGGTTGAACGGGTGGCCGACCACGCATCGCTCTGGGTGGGTGGACGACTCGTAGAATTCACTGGGCAACAGGCCCGAGGTGCTGGAGCCGATGATTGCATCAGGCTTGGCCGCAGCGCTGATCTTCGCGTGCAGTTCGAGCTTGAGGTCCAGGCGCTCTGGGGCGCTTTCCTGGATGAAGTCGGCGTCACGCACGCAGGCTTCGATGGTGCTGACGAAGGTCAAACGTTGTGGCGAAGCGCCTGGCGCCAGGCCTTGTTTTTCCAGCGCCGGCCAGGCGTTGGCGATGCGCTTGCGCAGGGCCTGCTCGGCGCCGGGGGCTGGGTCCCAGGCGACGACATCCAGGCCGTGGGCGAGGGCGCGAGCGACCCAGCCGCTGCCGATCACGCCACTACCCAGGGCGGCGAAGGTCTTGATCTCGGTGATGAAAGGCATAGCGGTCTCCAGTGGGATCAGCGGCGTTTGAGGTTCATTTTTTCCCGGCCCTCGGCCGGGGTCAGCACGCGAGCGCCGAGGCGGGAGATGATCTCCACCGCGCGCTCGACCAGCTGGCCGTTGCTGGCCAGCACGCCACGGTCCAGGTACAAGTTGTCTTCCAGGCCGACGCGCACGTTGCCGCCCAGCAGCACGGCCTGGGCCGCCATGGGCATCTGCATGCGGCCGATGCCGAAGCCGGCCCAGGTGACGTTGGCGGGCAGGTTGTCGACCATGGCCTTCATGGTGGTGGTGTCGGCCGGCGCGCCCCATGGGATGCCCAGGCACAGTTGGAACAGCGGGTCGTCGAGCAGGCCTTCCTTGATCATCTGCTTGGCGAACCACAGGTGGCCAGTGTCGAAGATTTCCAGCTCGGCTTTTACGCCCAGCTCGGTGATGCGCTTGGCACCGGCGCGCAGTTGGGCCGGGGTGGAGACGTAGATCGAATTGCCGTCGCCGAAGTTGAGGGTGCCGCAGTCGAGGGTGCAGATTTCCGGCAGCAGCGCTTCGACGTGGGCCAAGCGCTCCAGCGGGCCGATCAGGTCGGTGCCTGGGCCGAATTCCAGGGGCGTTTCGCCTGGGCCGATTTCCAGGTCGCCGCCCATGCCAGCGGTGAGGTTGACGATGATGTCCACGTCGGCTTCACGGATGCGCTCCATGACTTCGCGGTACAGGTTCACGTCGCGGCTGAAGCGGCCGGTTTGCGGGTCGCGGACGTGGCAGTGGACCACGGTGGCGCCGGCTTTGGCGGCTTCGACGGCGGCTTCGGCGATCTGCTTGGGGGTGACTGGGACCAAGTGGCTTTTGGAGGCGGTGTCGCCGGCACCGGTGAGGGCGCAGGTGATGATGACGTCGTGGTTCATGGCGGTTCCTTGTGATGTCGGTGGTGGCCTTTCGCGGGGCAAGCCGCTCCCACAGGGTCAGCAGTGACCCTGAGCTTAGCGCTGTACCTGTAGGAGCAGCCTTGTGCTGCGAAAGGGCCGGATCAGTTGGCGGTAAGCTTGAGGTTGTCCGCAGCGGGCTTACCATCGAAGGTGGTCACCCCTTCAAGCCAGCGGGCCTTGTCCTCGGGGTGGTCCTTAAGCCACTGGCGGGCCGACTCCAGCGCGTCCTTGTGGTCGAGCAGCGGCTGCATCATGCGGCTCTCGTCCTCGGCGCTGAACTTCAGGTTGGCCAGCAGGCGGTGAGCGTTGGGGCAGCGTTCGGCGTAGTCCGGCGCGGTGACCGTCCACACCGTGGCGCGGCCTTCATCAGGGCCGAGCGCGCCTTGACTGTCGCCCAGGTAGGCCATGTCGATGTTCACATTCATCGGGTGCGGCGCCCAGCCGAAGAACACCACCGCCTCCTTGCGCCGCACGGCACGGTCGACCGCGGCGAGCATGCCGGCCTCGCTGGACTCGACCAGCTGGAACTTGCCCAGGCCGAACTGGTTCTTGGCGATCATCGCCTTGATCTGGGTATTGGCGCCGGACCCCGGCTCGATGCCGTAGATTTTCCCGCCCAGCTCCTTCTCGAACTTATGGATATCGGCGAAGGTCTTCAAACCCTTGTCAGCCAGGTACTTAGGCACTGCCAGGGTGGCGCGGGCATCTTCCAGGCTGGGCTTGTCGAGCACCTTGACCTGCTGGGCATCGACAAACGGAGTGATGGTCTGGGTCATGATCGGGTTCCAGTAACCCAAGAACATGTCCAGGCGTTTGTCGCGGATGCCGGCAAAGATGATCTGCTGCGAAGCGCTGGTCTGCTTGGTCTGGTAACCCAGGCCATCGAGCAGTACTTGGGCCATGGCGCTGGTAGCGATGACGTCGGTCCAGTTGACCACGCCAAGGCGCACGTTCTTGCAGGCCGCGGGCTCGGCGGCGAAAAGCGGGGTTGCAACGATGCTGCTCAGGGCAAGGGACAACAGGCTGCGGCGGATCAAGCTGTGCATGGTGGCTCTCCATCGGCAGTGCATATTGTTATTGAGGGCGGCCTCTGCGGACCGTTTGAATACGCTACGCTGGCCGGACCTTGGTCAAGCGCACGCTGGCGACAGGAATTAGCACCTGGGCGACCAGTTTCTGTGGAGTAGCGGATGATGGAGACGATTGCCTTTCTGTTGGTGCCGGGCTTTTCCGCGATGGGGTTCATTTCGGCGGTGGAGCCTCTGCGGGTGGCCAACCGTTTTGGCGGGCAGTTGTACCGGTGGCAGGTGCTCAGCCTGGACGGTGAGGCGGTGCTGGCGAGCAATGGCATGTCGGTGAATGCCGACGCCGCACTGGGGGAGGGTGAGCCCGTCAACATCCTGCTGGTAGTAGCGGGTTTCGAGCCACTGGCCAATATCCCGCCGAAGCTCCTGCATGCGCTGCGTCGGCTGAACCATGAGGCGGTCATGCTCGGGGGAATCGACACGGGAGCAATGGTGCTGGCCGAGGCGGGCTTGCTGGACGGCTACCGGGCGACACTGCACTGGGAGGCGCTGGAGGCGTTCAAGGAGCGCTACCCGGGCCTGCAGGCGACCCAGGAGCTGTTCGAAATCGACCGCAGCCGCATTACCTGTGCCGGCGGCACTGCTTCGATTGATCTGATGCTGCACCTGATCGCCCAGTCTCACGGCAGCGACCTGGCCGTGAAGGTGTCCGAGCAATTCGTGCTGGGTCGCATCCGTCAGCGCCAGGACCACCAGCGCATGCAGATAGGTGCGCGTTACGGTATCAGTAACAAGAAGCTGGTCCATGCCATCGGCGAAATGGAAAAACACACCGAGCCACCCTTGAGCACGCTGGACCTGGCCGCTGCGATCAAAGTGACACGGCGCCAACTGGAGCGCCTGTTCCGTATGCACCTCAATGAAACGCCCAGCAGTTTTTACCTTGCACTGCGGCTGGACAAGGCGCGTCAGCTGTTGGCCCAGACAGACATGTCGGTGACCGAGGTCAGCCTTGCGTGTGGCTTTGAACTGCCATCGTATTTCACGCGGCGCTACAAGTTGAGGTTTGGAAAGTGCCCACGGGAGGAACGTCAACCTGCCCGTGCAAAATAAGCTTCATTCCAGCTCGCGTTTGAGAATGGCCAGCAGCTTTTCACGGTTTCTGGCCTGCAGGTCCTTGCGCAATGGAGCGAAGTCGCCCGGGTTGAAGCGTGCGCCCAGATGGTCAAATACCAGGTTCAACTTCCGGGTAGGTTGGGCAGGGTCGGTTACGCAGTAGGCGAAAAACAGGATCGCAACGGGGATCTTGTCCCCTTCATGATCCATTTCGATGCTCAGATGTGAAGAGGCGTTCATGACGTTAAAGGTGTGCCTGCCCGCAGATTGCAAAGCGGCTTTAACGTTTGCTTCAAGGCTTTTGAACCAGGGACCTTTAGCCCGCAGCGGTGGCAGATAACCACTGTACACATCGCTTAAAGCGAGCAGGTGCGGCTCATATGCAATGGCTTTATGCGTATGTTCAAACACGGTGAATTGCAGTGTTTGCAACGTGGCGATAACGACGGTAAACCATTGCTCAGGCTGGGTTTCCATCGAGTATTTTTCATTGGCCATGGCCTGTGAATAACGCAGGCACAGCTGCAAGTCTTCCCATGTTTCGAGTGTCAGCCATGGAGCGGGTTTGATTCTCAGCCGCTCCTCGAATATCCGAGTGTCCAGGCTTGCATCGCTCATGCGGCATCGCTCCTTGATGAGGGGAACTGGGTACCAGCAAATCCTGGTACCCAGCCTCGCTAGTTAGATAGCGAGGAAGGCGGCGATGTCGCCTTTGATCTTCTCATTCACAAGATCACGCGCAGCATTGAAGTGACGAACGCTGAACGTACCCTGTTGCGACGCGCGATAGACGCGGGTCGAAGACTTGTCGACCTTGCGGGTCAGGGCGCCTTCACGTTCGATTTTCGAGTTGTAGCTGGCCTGGAAGCTGGTCATGTGCATCGTAGGCAAGCCTTGTGGCGTCATTTCGCATTGGGCTACCACGAAGTTGCTCGACTTGCCGGACTCGCTATGGCTGTGCTTTTCCAGGTGTGCCTTGATTTCCGGCTTCTGCACGACGACTTGCAGAACACGCTTGGCACAGGCGGTGCGACGAGGGTCACGGGCCACGCTGATGGTGATGGATTTGGTCATCAGCTCTGCCAGGGTCAGGTTGTCCTCATCGATGGCATCTTCGGCATGTGCGGCACCCGTCATGGTCCAGCCGAACTTGATCAAACCATCGTTGTAGAAGTTGTACCACTCGCGCTGCTGGGTTTCCTTGTCGAACTTCTTGTTGGCCAGTTCGGTCATCAACCGCATACCTGCCAGGATGTCTTCGGCAATGCCAGCAGGCACATTTTCAGCGAATATACAGATCGTCTGGCCGGTAGCGGCTACGCGCTCTTGACCTTCTTTGCGGATTTTTTCCATTTCAACTTTGATGTCAGCCATTTCGTTGTTCCTTGATAGTTGAGGGGACCAAGACACACGTTGCAAGTCCGTGGTCTTGGCGCACTATCTGGAAATGGCGCAGTGACTATCAGCAGCACGTTGTTCCTCTGGAGGAGATCCTTCGAACCCGTCTGGATCAGTCTTCAGGTGCCGGCTCTTCACTGTTTTGTGGGCCTAGGCTGCGCAAGTATTCCGAGCGCTCATCGCTGCGCTGGGCGATGCAGCTGTTCAATGCAGCCTGGTAGGCTTTGCTGCCTGGCTGTTCGGCATGGGTTTCGACTTTGCAGTCGGCATCGCGCAGTTGGCTCCAGAGTTTTTCGGCGGATTCGATTCGCGACTGCAGGCCAGCTTCGTCGCCATACTGCTCGCGCATGCGTTGAAGCAGGTCGTCATAGGCCGACTTCAGCTCACGCTCGGCGGTCTGCTTGTTGAACACCGCGCACTCGAACGTCTGCTGGTCGGTCTCGACATTGTCGCAAGGCGTGCTTTCTTCCTCACCGGCCTGGGCCCCGCTCACGACGGCCAGCAGCACCAGCCATGCCATTGATTTCATCCTTTATCTCCTCAACAGGCTGTGGAATCGCTGGGATTCTCGCTCAGCCAGAGGCCGCGCGAAAGCTCCCTGACCAAATGTTCATCTAAGGGCCGCAAAGGTCGTTATCGAGACTGTCTCTCATCCCCGAACGGCGTGCCAGACGTGCTCATGTCGCGCATTGACGCTTTCGGCAAACCCCCTGTCGTTTTTGCATCGGGGCGCCGCGGGGCACAGGCATATGCTGGCCCCAAAGCGCCGGCACAATGTTCGGCGTGACCCAACTCAATAAAAGGGGACAGCCTGATGAGCCCAGCCGAATTACACGCCGACAGCATCGTCATTGACGGTTTGATCATTGCCAAATGGAACCGCGAGCTGTTCGAAGACATGCGCAAAGGCGGCCTGACTGCGGCCAACTGCACGGTGTCGGTCTGGGAAGGGTTCAAGGCCACGGTCGACCAGATCGCCTCCAGCCAGAAGCTGATCCGCGACAACAGCGACCTGGTCATGCCGGTGCGCACCACCGCCGACATCCGCAAGGCGAAAGAACTGGGCAAGACCGGCATCCTCTTCGGCTTCCAGAACGCCCACGCGTTCGAAGACCAGATCGCCTACGTGGACGTGTTCAAGCAGCTGGGCGTGGGCATCGTGCAGATGTGCTACAACACCCAGAACCTGGTCGGCACCGGCTGCTACGAGCGTGACGGCGGCCTGTCGGGCTTCGGCCGCGAGATCGTCGCCGAAATGAACCGCGTCGGCATCATGTGCGACTTGTCGCACGTGGGCTCCAAGACTTCTGAAGAAGTCATTCTCGAATCGAAGAAGCCGGTGTGCTACTCGCACTGCCTGCCGTCGGGGCTCAAGGAGCACCCGCGCAACAAGTCGGACGAAGAGCTGAAGTTCATCGCCGACCACGGCGGTTTCGTTGGCGTGACCATGTTTGCGCCGTTCCTGGCCAAGGGCATCGATTCGACCATCGACGACTACGCCGAAGCCATCGAATACACCATGAACATCGTTGGTGAAGACGCCATCGGCATCGGCACCGACTTCACCCAGGGCCACGGCCAGGACTTCTTCGAATACCTGACCCACGACAAGGGCTACGCCCGTCGCCTGACCAATTTCGGCAAGATCATCAACCCGCTGGGCATTCGCACCGTTGGCGAGTTCCCCAACCTCACCGAGACCTTGCTCAAGCGCGGCCACTCCGAGCGTGTGGTGCGCAAGATCATGGGCGAGAACTGGGTAAACGTCCTCAAGGATGTCTGGGGCGAGTAAGCCGCTCTCCAAGCCTGAAAGCCCCTGCCAGCAACGCCGGGGCATCCCAATAAAAAATTTTATGGAGTTGAGTTTCCATGGCCAAGATCGCCCCGCAATTGCCAATCGAAGTCGACAGCGAGACCGGTGTCTGGACCAGCGACGCCTTGCCGATGCTGTACGTGCCACGCCATTTCTTCGTTAACAACCACATCGGTATCGAGGAAGTGCTGGGCGCCGACGCCTATGCCGAGATCCTCTACAAGGCGGGCTACAAGTCGGCCTGGCACTGGTGTGAAAAAGAAGCCGAGTGCCATGGCCTGGAAGGCGTGGCGGTGTTCGAGCATTACATGAAGCGCCTGTCCCAGCGTGGCTGGGGCTTGTTCGAGATCCAGGACATCGACCTGGACAAAGGCACCTGCAGCGTCAAGCTCAAGCACTCCGCCTTCGTCTACGTGTACGGCAAGGTTGGCCGCAAGGTCGACTACATGTTCACCGGCTGGTTCGCCGGCGCAATGGACCAGATTCTCGCTGCCCGTGGCAGCAAGATCCGCACCGTGGCCGAGCAGGTCTATGGCGGGTCGGAAGAAGGCCACGAAGATGGCCTGTTCGTTACAAAGCCGTTGTAAGCCGGAGATAGCGTCATGGCATTCGAAGCAATGTTCCAGCCGATCCAGATCGGCAAACTGACCATCCGCAACCGCGTGCTCAGCACCGCGCACGCCGAGGTCTACGCCACTGACGGCGGCATGACGACCGACCGCTATGTGAAGTACTACGAAGAGAAGGCCAAGGGCGGCATCGGCCTGGCGATCTGCGGCGGCTCGTCCGTGGTCGCCATCGACAGCCCGCAAGAGTGGTGGGCGTCGGTCAACCTGTCGACCGACCGCATCATTCCGCACTTCCAGAACCTGGCCGACGCCATGCACAAGCATGGCGCCAAGATCATGATCCAGATTACCCACATGGGCCGTCGCTCGCGTTGGGACGGCTTCAACTGGCCTACCCTGATGTCGCCGTCGGGTATCCGTGAACCCGTGCACCGTGCCACCTGCAAGACCATCGAGGTGGAAGAGATCTGGCGGGTGATCGGCAACTACGCGCAGGCTGCGCGGCGTGCCAAAGAAGGCGGCTTGGACGGCGTCGAACTGTCGGCCGTGCACCAGCACATGATCGACCAGTTCTGGAGCCCGCGGGTCAACAAGCGTACCGACGAATGGGGCGGTACGTTCGAAGGCCGCATGAAGTTCGGCATGGAAGTGCTCAAGGCGGTGCGCGCCGAGGTCGGCGACGACTTCTGCGTGGGCATGCGTATCTGCGGCGACGAATTCCACCCCGATGGCCTGAGCCACGAGGACATGAAGCAGATCGCCGCCTATTACGACGCGACCGGCATGCTCGACTTCATCGGCGTGGTGGGGTCGGGTTGCGACACCCACAACACCCTGGCCAACGTTATCCCGAACATGAGCTACCCGCCGGAGCCGTTCCTGCACCTGGCGGCCGGCATCAAGGAAGTGGTCAAGGTCCCGGTGCTGCACGCGCAGAACATCAAAGACCCCAACCAGGCTACGCGCATCCTCGAAGGCGGCTATGTCGACATGGTCGGCATGACCCGCGCGCACATGGCTGACCCGCACCTGATCGCCAAGATCAAGATGGGCCAGATCGACCAGATCAAACAGTGCGTCGGTGCCAACTACTGCATCGACCGCCAGTACCAAGGCCTGGATGTACTGTGCATCCAGAACGCCGCGACCTCCCGTGAATACATGGGCGTGCCGCACATCATCGAGAAGACCACCGGCGTCAAGCGTAAGGTAGTGGTGGTTGGCGCCGGCCCTGCCGGCATGGAAGCCGCCCGCGTGGCTGCCGAGCGCGGCCACGACGTGACCCTGTTCGAGAAGAAAGACCAGATCGGCGGGCAGATCACCATCGCCGCCAAGGCACCGCAGCGCGACCAGATCGCCGGTATCACCCGCTGGTACCAACTGGAACTGGCACGCCTGAAAGTCGACCTGCGCCTGGGCACCGCTGCCAGCGTGGACGCGATCCAGGACCTGCGCCCGGACGTTATCGTGCTGGCGGTGGGCGGCCATCCGTTCGTCGAGCAGAACGAGCACTGGGGCGCGGCCGAAGGGCTGGTGGTCAGCAGCTGGGATGTGCTCGATGGCAAGGTTGCGCCGGGCAAGAACGTGCTGGTGTACGACACCATCTGCGAGTTCACTGGCATGTCGACGGCGGACTACATTGCCGACAAGGGCAGCCAAGTCGAAATCGTCACCGACGACATCAAGCCAGGCGTGGCCATGGGCGGCACGACCTTCCCGACCTACTACCGCAGCATGTACCCCAAAGAAGTGATCATGACCGGCGACATGATGCTGGAAAAGGTCTACCGCGAAGGCGACAAGCTGGTGGCGGTACTGGAGAACGAATACACCGGTGCCAAGGAAGAACGCGTGGTTGACCAGGTGGTGGTCGAGAACGGCGTGCGCCCTGACGAGGAGCTGTACTACGCGCTGAAGGATGGCTCGCGCAACAAGGGCCAGATCGATGTGGAGGCGCTGTTTGCCATCAAGCCGCAGCCGATCCTCAGCCAGCCGGGCGAGGGCTACCTGCTGTACCGCATCGGCGACTGCGTGGCCCAGCGCAACGTGCATGCGGCGATCTACGACGCCTTGCGCCTGTGCAAGGATTTCTGATCCAGCGGGCATGAACACCGCCCCTTTTGGGGCGGGACTGGCCCCCTGTGGGAGCCTCCCATGTTGAACACCCTTCTACCCATTCTGCTGTTCGCTGCCCTTGGCCTGGCGGTGCTCGGCGCCCTGCGCCGGGTGCGTATGTGGCGGCGTGGCCGAGCGTCCAAGGTCAATTTGATCGGCGGCCTGCTGGCCATGCCGCGACGCTACCTGGTCGACCTGCACCACGTGGTCGAACGCGACAAGTACATGTCCAAGACTCACGTCGCCACGGCGGGCGGCTTTGTGCTGTCGGCGGCCTTGGCGATCCTCGTGCACGGCTTCGGCCTGCAGAGCAAGATCCTTGGCTACGCGCTGCTGGTCGCCACGGTGATCATGTTCACCGGTGCGATCTTTGTCTTCAAACGCCGCCTTAACCCACCTGCGCGCCTGTCCAAGGGCCCGTGGATGCGCCTGCCGAAAAGCCTGCTGGTGTTTGCTGCAAGCTTCTTCATCGCCACCTTGCCGGTCGCCGGCATTCTGCCCGCCAACACCGGTGGCTGGGTGATGGTCGGTGTGCTTGGCCTGGGTGTGCTGTGGGGCGTGTCAGAGCTGTTCTTCGGCATGACCTGGGGCGGCCCGATGAAACACGCCTTTGCCGGTGCCTTGCACCTGGCCTGGCACCGCCGTGCCGAACGTTTCGGTGGCGGCCGCTCCACCGGCCTCAAGCCGCTGGACCTGGAAGACCCGAATGCGCCGCTGGGCGTGGAAAAACCGGTGGACTTCACCTGGAACCAGCTGCTCGGGTTCGATGCCTGCGTGCAGTGCGGTAAATGTGAAGCCATGTGCCCGGCCTATGCCGCTGGCCAGCCGCTGAACCCGAAAAAACTGATTCAGGACATGGTCATCGGCCTGGCCGGTGGCACCGACGCCAAGTTTGCTGGCAGCCCGTACCCGGGCAAGCCGATCGGCGAACATGGTGGCCACCCGCACCAGCCGATCGTCAACGGCCTGGTCGACGCCGAAACGCTGTGGTCGTGCACCACCTGCCGTGCCTGCGTCGAGGAATGCCCGATGATGATCGAGCACGTCGATGCCATCGTCGACATGCGCCGCCACCTTACCCTTGAAAAAGGTGCGACACCGAACAAAGGCGCGGAAGTACTGGAAAACCTGATCGCCACCGACAACCCAGGCGGCTTCGCCCCAGGCGGGCGGATGAACTGGGCGGCCGACCTCAACCTGAAACTGCTGTCGGACGTGAAAACCACCGAAGTGCTGTTCTGGGTGGGCGACGGCGCCTTCGACATGCGCAACCAGCGCACCCTGCGCTCGTTCGTCAAAGTGCTCAAGGCCTCGGGTGTGGACTTTGCCGTGCTCGGCCTGGAGGAACGCGACAGCGGTGACGTGGCACGTCGCCTGGGTGATGAAGCAACCTTCCAGCAATTGGCCAAACGCAATATCCAGACCTTGGCCAAATATACGTTCCAGCGCATCGTCACCTGCGACCCGCACAGTTTCCATGTGCTGAAAAACGAGTACGGCGCGCTGGGTGGGGATTACCAGGTGCAGCACCACAGCACCTACATCGCCGAACTGATCGCAGCCAAGAAGCTCAACCTCGGCCAACACAAGGGCGGCAGCGTCACCTACCACGACCCGTGCTACCTGGGCCGTTACAACGGTGAATACGAAGCGCCCCGTGAAGTGCTCAAGGCGTTGGGTATCGAAGTGCGCGAGATGGAACGCTCGGGCTTCCGTTCCCGTTGCTGTGGCGGCGGCGGCGGTGCGCCGATCACCGACATCCCGGGCAAGCAACGTATCCCCGACATGCGCATGGACGACATTCGCGAGACCCAGGCGGAGCTGGTTGCAGTGGGCTGCCCACAGTGCACCGCGATGCTTGAGGGCGTTGTCGAACCGCGCCCACAGATCAAGGACCTCGCCGAGTTGGTAGCCGATGTGCTGATCGAAGAGGAAACCCCTGCGGCCCCAAAGTCGCCAACGGTTAAACGTGAACCTGCGGAGGTGCACTGATGAGCGACATCATCCGCCGCGACCCACGCGCCGAGTGGATCGCCCGTAACCGTCTGCACCCGCTGCACGCGGCCATGCAGACGCAACAAACCAGCTGGATGGGGCCCAACGGCCTCATGCGCAAGAACCCGCATGCCATCGCCGCCGGTTTCATCGGCCCCAGTGGCATCAAGCGTATCGACCGCAGCGGTGCCCAGCAGGGCACGGGTGTCGGCGGGCGACGCACAGCGGCGGCGGCCGTCCAGTTGCCGCTGCACCAGGTGCCGGCGCCGGCGTTCTACATTGCCGTGGTGCCGGACATGGTCGGTGGCCGCCTGAGCAGCCACGACCGCGACCTGCTGGGCCTGGCCCATAGCCTGGCCGGCAACGACGGTGCTGTGTTGGCCGTGGTATTTGGCGAACATAAGGAAAGCAACTTTTCCACAGCCGGCGTCGACCGCCTGCTGGTTATCGAAGGCGAAGCGTTCGAGGGTTATGCACCCGAGCAGCTTGTGCAAGGGTTGCGGGCTGTGGATAACCAGTTCACGCCGCGCCACTGGCTGCTGCCCGACAGCCGCACCGGTGGCGGCGAGCTGGGGCGGCGCTTCGGTGCCGCCTTGGGCGAACGGCCCGCGACGCGGGTTTGGCAGGTCAAGGACGGCCAATGCATCGGCCGCGCCGGCGCGGGTCAACAGGACCTGCAACGCGCCGTGCCACGGTTGATCCTGGCTGCGGCAGAATGTGCGGAACCGGTCAGCGAAACCCGTCACGAAGCGCTGCCCGTAGAGTTGTCCACAAGCGTCGCACGCAGCCTGTCGCGTATCGAAGACCTCGGCTCGGTGGCCGTGGACCCGGCCACCATTGCCATGGCCGAGTCCGAGTTCATCGTTTCGGGCGGTAACGGCGTCAAGGACTGGGACCTGTACCACAAGGCAACTGCGGCCCTCGGCGCCACCGAAGGCGCCTCGCGGGTGGCGGTGGACGACGGCTTCATGCCGCGCAACCGCCAGGTCGGTGCTACCGGTACCTGGGTGACGGCACGGGTATACGTGGCTGTGGGTATCTCTGGCGCGATCCAGCACCTGCAGGGTATCGGTGCCTGCGACAAGGTGGTGGCGATCAACATGGACCCTGGCTGCGACATGATCAAACGGGCTGACCTGTCGGTGATTGGCGACAGTTCGGCGATTCTCAAGGCGCTGATTGAGGCTGTGGACAACTTCCGCAGCGGCGCCCAGCGCGACGCGGCATAAGGGCACGAGCATGAGTACGAAAGTCATCAGCCTGGTTTCCATCGGTGCTCACCCAAGCTCTGGCCGCGCGCGCCGCGCCGAGCAAGATGCCCGCGCCGTGGAGCTGGGGTTGCAACTGGCTGGGGATAACTTGCAGGTGGTGCATGCCGGTGACCCGCGGGAAGAGGCGCTGCGGGCCTATCTGGGCATGGGGCTGGAGCACCTGGACGTACTGGAACAGCCAGCCGGGGCGGATGTGTTGGGCGTGCTTGGCGACTACCTGCGCGACGCTGGTGCCCAGCTGGTGCTGACCGGGACTCAGGCCGAAACGGGCGAAGGTTCGGGCATGTTGCCGTTCCTGCTGGCCGAGAAGCTGGGCTGGCCGTTGATCGTTGGCCTGGCGGAAGTGGAGTCGATTGAAAATGGCACCGCCCAGGTGCTGCAGGCACTGCCACGCGGGCAGCGGCGTCGCCTGAAGGTACGCCTGCCGTTGTTGGCGACTGTGGATAACGCTGCGCCCAAGCCACGCCAGAGCGCGTTCGGGCCGGCGCGGCGGGGTGTGTTGGCAGCGCGTAACGTGGCGATTGTCGAAGACGACCTGCTGGGCGAGGCAGAGCTGCAACCGGCCCGCCCACGGCCCAAGCGACTGAAGGTGATCAAGGCCAAGAGCGGCGCCGACCGGATGAAAGCGGCAACGGCCAAGGCCAGTGGCGGCGGGGGCAAGGTGCTCAAGGATGTATCGCCGCAAGAGGGCGCTGAAGCAATCCTCAAGCTATTGGTGGAGGAAGGGGTCCTGCGCTGAATTAGCTGCCGTGCGTCATGCGCGCTCTTTGTAGGAGCAGCCTTGCGCTGCGAAGAGGACGGTGAATGCACAGTGGATCTTCGCTGCTGTCACCGGCCTCTTCGCAGCGCAAGGCTGCTCCTACAGGGCCGGTTCGGTGGTTGAATGCCAGAAGGTCAATTCAGGGCAGGAATTTTGCCCACGGAATCTGTTCGCCAAGGTGTGGATAAAGTGTTCGTGCTTCTCTGCAGGCCACGAGCTGCAAGGAGTGCGCAGGTTTGATCAAGAAATGATCAAGCGTAGTCGTAGAAAAAACATACCCAATCAGATCGTGCCTTCTAAAGTTTCCCACAATCGCTGTTGGCGGCTCTGTGGATAATATGTTCAGCAAGTCACGAGTGCCGCGAAATACGTGGCTTTCAGCTATTTGTTCAAAAAATAGCCAATCGATCGTGCTTGACGCTTAAATGCCTGATTTTCAGGTTTTTCATGAAGTTATCTACAGCTTTCTGAACCATGCCCTTTTTTGCTCACAAAGTCTGTTGGCCAATCTGTGGGCAACGTGTTCGGTAACGGCTGTATCCATTGATTTGAATGGGCTGCATAGAGTTGATCATTATTTGAACAATGGCGACAGCACGGTGGCCTGGTCAGCCGTGGGCTGATGTTGTGGATAACTATCCATCCTATCAATTCTGCTAGTTCTTCCAGTGCTATCGGGGTGCTAGCGTAACGGGTGAATCGTCTCCAGGGGCCTGACATGCGTAAGGCAATGCCAACCCGATCTAACCTGAAAACGCAGTTATACCCCTCATGGGAGCTTCAGGCCTGACCGAGGGCCTTGGCAGTCATTCGCCAATGCTCATCGCGACCAGATAAGCGGCTGCTACCTGCTTGGCAACGGCTATCGAGCCTATAGCCCATCCTTGATGAGGTTCTGCAGCCCGGATCGTCTGAGCCCGTTCGGCGCAGGAGGGAGCAACGCCTATGTCTATTGCAATGGAGACCCAGTGAACCGGATAGATCCGTCGGGTGCAGCGGGGCGGGCTTTCCTGCCCAGGAACAATTCAAACCCAATATCAAGTGCGACTGATCAAGGGCGAGCAATCGGTCAGGGCGACATCATGAATTATGCTGTCCAGGGTCTTTTTACGGCCAATAACATTGCTGGCGTAATCAACTCCATCGTCGGGCAAATGGAGGTGATCCAGGGTGACTTGATTGGCAACCAAACGGCAACCAACAGAATTGCGACGATAGGTGACTTCTGGAGTTATACGATATCGCTTGGGACCCGTGCTTCATCGTTCCAGGAGATATCAGCCTCGCCGGTTCAACTTGAGGTGATCTCATACAGCAGCCGCTTTGCATTCAGCAGCGGTATTCCGGGCACTGCTGCTTATGCTGAGTTGCCAGGGCGAATCAACCAGCTGTGGCAGAACTCAGCGAACGTGAGTGATTTTGCCGGCTTGGCGTTGAGAGGCGCTTCGAGGGCGAGTGGCTTGGATTTGGTAGGACGCGCAGTGGCGCACGCAGGGGGCAATGTTGTGCAGGAGGTTGTGATCAGGATCAGGGGGCTCAGTCCTGATTCGCATCAAGAAACCCGCTTGTGATCTCGAGGGGTCGCCCAGGCAGCCGCATCTGCTGCCACCCGGGCTTGTATCAGCTTACTGCGCCTGCACTTCCTTCAGGTACGGCGCCGGCTCAGCCCCCAGGTTCTCCAGCACCCGCTGGCTGTACCAGTCGATGAAGTTCACCACACCAAACTCATAAGTCTTCGAGTACGGCCCTGGCTGATAAGCCGTGGAGTTGATCCCGCGCTGGTTCTCTTCCGCCAGGCGGCGGTCCTGGTCGTTGGTGGCATCCCACACCTTGCGCATGCGCTCGGGGTCGTAGTCGACGCCTTCAACCGCATCCTTGTGCACCAGCCACTTGGTGGTGACCAAGGTCTCCTGGGCGCTGATCGGCCACACGGTGAAGACGATCATGTGATCGCCCATGCAGTGGTTCCACGAGTGAGGCAGGTGCAGGATGCGCATCGAGCCGAGGTCCGGGTTCTTGATACGGCCCATCAGCTTCTGGCAGGCCTGCTTGCCGTCCATGGTCATCGACACAGTGCCCTTGAGCAGCGGCATGCGCACGATGCGGTTACGCAGGCCGTGGCTCTTGTGCAGGTACGGGATTTTCTCGGCTTCCCAGGCGGCGGCAGAGGCAGCCACGTGGTCTTTGAATTCCTGGCTGGCACGCGGGTCGTTGGTGTCGTCCCATTCCAGCAGGGTCTGCAGCAGCTCGGGGTGCGAGCCGCTACAGTGGTAGCACTCGCGGTTGTTTTCCAGTACCAGCTTCCAGTTGGCCTTTTCCAGCAACTGGGTCTGCACCGCGATCTTGGTGTTCTCCATGTCGTACGGTTCCATGTAATGGTCCAAAGTGGCCAGGAACTCGTCGATGGCTGGCGGGTTTTCCGCCAGGCTGATGAAGATGTAACCCCCCGCGACCTTCACGTTCACAGGCTTGAGGCCGTATTCCTTCATGTCGAAGTCGGCGCCCATTTCGGTGCCGGCGAACAGCAGGCGGCCGTCCAGCTCGTAGGTCCACTGGTGGTAATGGCAGACCAGCTTGGCCACCTTGCCCTTGTCGCTGGTGCACAGGCGCGAGCCGCGGTGGCGGCAGACGTTGTGGAAGGCGTGTACCTTACCTTCTGCGCCACGGATGACGATGATCGGGTTCTTGCCGATCTGCAGGGTGATGAAGTTGCCTTTGGCCGGAATCTCGCAAGTCATGCCGGCGATCAGCCACTCTTTGTGGAAGATCTCCTGCATGTCGATCTGGAACAGACGCTCGTCGGTGTAGAAAGGCTGGGGCAGCGAATAGGTGCGCTCGCGGGTTTGCAGCATCTCGGCGGTGGCCTTGCGTGCTGCTTCCAGTGGATCGCCCAGGCTCAGGGTTGCGGTGACGTCCATCGTGTGGTCCTCGGGGCCGTGTGCGGCCGGCAAAAGGTGGCTAATCATTGTTGTGGTGCCGCAAGGCTGTCGTTACAAAAACAGCAGGTTCTTTTGCCGTGGAGTGTGCGTCCGAAGGCGTCGTGAACCGTATCCATGGGCGACATGGCCGATTGGAATAACGACGCCACAGCCCTTGTAGCATGGGGCTGGTCGCGATAAGTACGCCGATGTCGCAGGCAGGAATGTACGTCGCCTTCAGCTTGCGCATTATCGACGCCATAAAAAGGCCAATAGTCGGCTGCTGGAGATGAACATGTCCGATACCTTCCTCAATCCGGTCACCACCCAGACCTGGGCCAACGGCCGCCACATCGTGCGCTGCGTCAAGGTCATCCAGGAGACCTGGGACGTGCGCACCTTCTGCTTCATGGCCGACCAACCGATCATGTTCTTCTTCAAGCCAGGGCAGTTCGTCACCTTGGAGCTTGAGATCGAAGGCAAGCCGGTGATGCGCTCCTACACCATCTCCAGTTCGCCGTCGGTGCCATACAGCTTCTCTATCACCGTCAAGCGGGTGCCGGGTGGGCATGTCTCCAACTACCTGCACGACACCATGCACGAAGGCGCCGAACTGCCTGTGCACGGGCCGGTGGGGCTGTTCAACGCCATCGACTTCCCGTCGGGCAAAGTGTTGTACCTCTCGGGCGGTGTCGGTATTACCCCGGTAATGTCGATGGCGCGGTGGTTCTACGACACCAACGCCAATGTCGACATGGTCTTCGTGCACAGCGCCCGTTCGCCGAAAGACATCATCTTCCACCGCGAGCTGGAGCAGATGGCCTCGCGCATCCCCAACTTCAGCCTGCACATCATTTGCGAGAAGCACGGGCTGGGCGAGCCCTGGGCCGGTTACCGCGGTTACCTGAACCAGCGTTTGATGGAACTGATCGCGCCCGACTACATGGAGCGCACGGTATTCTGCTGCGGCCCGACGCCGTACATGACCGCGGTCAAACGCATGCTGGAAGCCGTCGGCTTCGACATGAAGAACTACCACGAAGAGTCGTTCGGCGCGACGCCCGCAGAAGCCAAGGCCGATGCCGTGGAGCATGCCGAGCAGGCTGCCGATGCGCCGGAAGTGGATGTTTCGGACCTCAACCTGGTGGAGTTCATCGGCAGCGAGAAGAGCATCCGCATCGCCCCGGGTGAGACCGTGCATGCAGCGGCGGCGAAAGTTGGGCTGATGATCCCCAAGGCTTGCGGCATGGGCATTTGCGGGACATGCAAGGTGCTCAAGCTGGGTGGCGAGGTGGAGATGGAACACAACGGCGGCATTACCGAGGATGACGAGGCCGAGGGGTACATCCTGTCGTGCTGCAGTGTGCCGAAAGGGGATGTGCGGATCGATTACTGATCTGCAGATTTTGGGGCCGCTCTGCGGCCCATTCGCGGCACAAGGCCGCTCCCACAGGTTCACCGCAGGCTTGAGGGTTACGGTGATTTTGTGGGAGCGGGCTTGCCCCGCGAAGGGGCCATCAGATCCACACAGCATCCCAATGTGGATAATCGCCAGCACGGTCTACAAGCCCTGCTCTTATGGGGTTGGCAACGATGTACCTCGCCATTTGCAGCACACTCTCCTCCCGGCGCAAAGCCCGGTCCTGATAGCCCGGCTGCCATACCTTTTCGCGCCGCATACCTCGCTGATAAAGCGCATGACTGCTGCGCGACTTGAACCTGCGCATCAGGCAGCACAACGTGCCACTTCGCAATTCGATCAGCCAATGCACATGGTCAGGCATTACTACCCAGGCCAAGGATTGGCAGTGCCCATCGAGCTCGGCCTGTCTCAGTTGCTGGATTACGCCTCGGGCAAACTGCAGTTGAGTGAAGATCCGCTTGCGTTCAAGAGTGACCGTGGTCAGCAGGTATATCCCGCCCGGCTGAGAAAAACGGCCACGGCGCAGTAGGTGGGATTGGGCACGGTCCATGTGATGCTCCCTGAATTAAGATTCAGGTGAAACACTAGGTTAGCGGGTAGTGGCCTGAGACTGGAAATGGTTGCTGGATGTTGGAGGGAGGGCAGTGCCGGCCCTTTCGCGGGGCAAGCCCGCTCCCACAGGTTCTGCGCAAGCCTGAAGTATGCGGTGAACCTGTGGGAGCGGGCTTGCCCCGCGAAAGGGGCCGCAGATCAGGTGCGGAAGCGCGCTACCAGCCCATTCAAATCCACCGCCAACCGCGACAACTCGGCACTCGCCGCGCTGGTCTGATGCGCCCCGGTCGCGCTCTGCACCGACAGGTCATTGATATTCACCAGGTTGCGGTCCACCTCACGGGCCACCTGGGCCTGCTCTTCCGCCGCGCTGGCAATCACCAAGTTACGCTCGTTGATCTGCGCCACCGCACCCGCAATGGTATCCAGCGCCATGCCCGCACCCCGGGCGATATTCAAGGTCGACGCGGCACGTTCGGTGCTGGTGCGCATAGACTCCACCGCCTCTTCGGTCCCGCCCTGGATGCTACCAATCATCCGCTCGATTTCGCTGGTCGACTGCTGGGTACGATGGGCCAACGCCCGCACTTCATCCGCCACCACGGCAAAACCGCGGCCTGCTTCACCGGCACGGGCCGCTTCGATCGCGGCATTGAGCGCCAGCAGGTTGGTCTGGTCGGCCAGGCCGCGAATCACATCCAGCACTTTGCCGATGTCACGCGACTGCTCGGCCAGGTGAGTGATCAGCGTGGCAGTGGCCTGCACATCACCGCTCATGCGCTCGATGGCGCCGACGGTTTCCAGTACCAGGTCGCGCCCGTCGCCGGCCGATCGGCTGGCTTCACCAGAGGCCTCCGAGGTGCTGACTGCATTGCGCGCCACTTCTTCCACGGCGCTGGTCATCTCGGTGACCGCAGTGGCGGCCTGCTCGATTTCGTTGTTCTGCTGCTGCAAGCCACGGGCGCTTTCGTCGGTGACGCTGTTGAGCTCTTCCGCCGCCGAGGCCAGTTGGGTCGCCGAACCGGCAATCAATTGCAGGGTGTCGCGCAGTTTCTCCTGCATGCGGGCCATGGCGCGTAGCAGGCGCGCGGCTTCGTCGGTGCCTTCGGCACGGATGACGTGGGTGAGGTCGCCGTCGGCCACCTGCTCGGCGCATTTGAGCGCCTCTTCAATCGGTTTGACGATACTGCGGGTCAGCAGGAAGGCGCACAGCAGGGTCAGCACCGTGGCTGCGATCAACAGGCCAATCACCAGGGCGAAGGCAGAGGCGTACTGGCTGGCAGCCGTTTCATTGGTGGCGCGGGTCTGGTCGGTGTTGATGCGCACCAAGGTGTCCATGACCTTGTTGATCTGCTCGGAGTTGGCCAGCATGTCGCGGTTGAGCAGGTCGCGCAATTCGTCGGTGCGGCCTGCCTGGCTCAGGCTACGCATGCGCGCCTCCAGCTGGCGGTACTGATTGAGCAGTTGGCTGTATTGATCGTAAGCCGCTTGCTCGTCGCGTGCGCCGATCATGGGCTCGTAGGCACGGCGCGCTTGGTCGATCTGGGTGTTGCGTTGGTCCAGCAGGTTGAGGGTGTCGCGCTGCGTCTCTGGGTCGCGGTTGAGCAGCAGGCGATAGGAAAGGGTGCGCATGCGCAGGTTCAGCGCAGTAAGTTCGTCCAGCGTCTTGATGCTGGGCACGCTGATGCTTTCGATGGCAACGCCGGCCTGGCGGATGTTGCCCATCTGCATCAGCGAGAAGATGCCGAGGCCGAGCATCAACAGGCCGATCAGCGCGAAGCCGAGCAGCGCGCGCGGGGCGATATTCATGTTGCGTAGGGACATGAGGGGCGTAATCCAGGCAAGGGGAAGAGGTCGCAGGGGAGGGCGACGAAATATGACTTGCCTGGCTATCGGTCGTGACTGGTCAGTCTTGAGCGAGACCGGTGAAAATTGTGAGCGCGCTAACCTTTTCCTGACCGGCGGTTGATCCAGGTCGGAACAAGCGGGCGCTTACCCTGTCAATCTGCGGGTTAGAAACCTTAAGAATCCGATATTTAATGGCGAGGACTCACGCTTTTCTTTATCGTGTGCGGCCTTTGCAACAACCTGAGATAGACCCCATGCTGGAAGCCTCCCTGAATCAAATCGAGCAACTGGTCAGCGACCTGATGCAGAAAAACGCTCAACTCACCGAGCAGAACACTACCCTGGGTCAGCAACTGGCCCAGGCCAAGGAAGAAAACGAGACCCTGCAGCTGTCGCTGATGGAGCAGGAAGAGAAGAACGGCGCCACCGCCGCGCGTATTCAGGCGCTGGTTGACCGCGCCAATGCGGGTGTCGTCAACGCATGAGTCTGCAAGCGCAGCCGGTCAATGTCGTGTCGATCCTCGGCAGCGACTATTCGATCAAGGCGCCCGAAGGCCAGGAAGAAACCCTGGCGCAGGCGGTGCGGATGCTGAACACCGCCCTGGCCGAGACCAAGCGTTCCTACCCGACCCTGATCGGTGACAAGCTGCTGGTGCTGGCGGCCCTGAACCTGTGTTCCAAGCAGGTTGAGCTGCAAAAAGAGCATCAGCAGACGCTGGCGCGTACCCAGGCGCAGATCGACGCCACGGTGGACGCGATCGTTCGGACTATCGCCGAACAATAAAGCACTCCGCGATCCCTTGTAGGAGCAGCCTTGTGCTGCGAAGAGGCCGGTGAAAACGCAGTGATTTCCGCTGCTGTCACCGGCCTCTTCGCAGCACAAGGCTGCTCCTACAATGTCCCAGATCACTGGAATAACTGGATACGTGAGTGTATACACTTCCCCCAAAACAATAATTGGCGGGGAGCAAGGGCATGCGTATCTGGCGGCAAAGTATCCAGTGGCAATTGATCGCAAGCATGGGCGCAGCCCTGCTGGCGAGCATCCTGGTGGTGGTGATCATTTTCACGGTGGCGCTCAACCGCCTGACCGAACGCTACCTGGTCGACACAGCGCTGCCAGCCAGTGTCGAGGCAATCCGCAACGATATCGAGCGCATGCTCGGCCAGCCGCTGGTGGCGGCCGCCGACATAGCCGGCAATACCTTGCTGCGCGATTGGCTTGCCGAGGGCGAAGACCCCGCTCAAACCTCACGCTTTGTCGAATACCTTGAGGCTGCCAAGCAGCGCAACAAAGCCTTTACCACGCTGTTCGCCTCCACCGAAACCGGCCACTACTACAACGAGAAGGGGCTGGACCGCACACTCAGCCGGGCCAACCCGAAGGACACGTGGTTCTACGGCTACATCGACAGCGGCGCCGAGCGCCTGATCAATATCGACATTGACGGTGCCACGGGCGAGTTGGCGCTGTTCATCGACTATCGCGTGGAAAAAGACGGCAAGCTGGTTGGCGTGGCGGGTATGGGCTTGCGCATGACTGAGTTGTCGAAGCTGATCCACGATTTCAGCTTTGGCGAGCACGGCAAAGTATTTTTGGTACGCAACGATGGGCTGATCCAGGTGCACCCGGACAGCGCCTTCAGCGGCAAGCGCCAGCTTGTCGACCAGCTTGACGCACAGGCCGCGAAAGCGGTGATGAGTGGCGACCAGGGCCTGCGTACCAGCCGCTTCCAGCGTGATGGCGAAGGCTACCTGGCATTAGGCTTGCCTCTGCGCGACCTGAACTGGACCTTGGTCGCCGAAGTGCCTGAGGCTGAGATCTACGCACAGATGCATCAGGCAGTCTGGCTTACCACCTTGATCGGTGGCGGCGTGGCGCTGTTGTCGTTGCTGCTGGTGGTGTTGCTGGCGCGCGGCTTGGTACGGCCGATCCGCCGCGTCACGGCCGCATTGGTGCAGATCGGCAGCGGCGCGGGAGACCTTAGCCACCGCCTGGATGATTCGCGCCAGGACGAACTGGGTGATCTGGCCCGTGGCTTCAACCGCTTCCTCGACAGCCAACGGGGGTTGATCGGCGAGGTGCTGCGCACGACTGAACGCTTGCACCTGGCCGTCGAACAGGTGACCCAGGTGGTGGACAACACAGCCGAGCGCTCCGGTCGCCAGCAGGAAATGACCGAAATGGTCGCCACCGCCGTGCATGAGATGGGCCTGACCGTGCAGGACATCGCCCGCAATGCTGGCAATGCCGCTGAAGCGTCACAATCGGCGCGCGACGAAGCTTTACAGGCGCGTGACGTGGTGCGGCGCTCGATCCAGGGTATTGAAGGCATGTCCGGCGACATCGGCAAGGCGGCGGATGCAGTCGCGCAGTTGGCCGACGAAGTCGCCTCGATCGATGAAGTATTGGCGGTGATCCGCAGTATTTCCGAACAAACCAACCTCTTGGCGCTGAACGCTGCCATCGAGGCGGCGCGGGCAGGGGAGATGGGGCGTGGTTTTGCCGTGGTCGCCGATGAGGTGCGTACCCTGGCGCGGCGTACGCAGCTGTCTACCGATGAAGTGCAGCAGATGATCCAGCGCTTGAAGCAGGGCGCAGGCTCGGCGGTGACGTCGATGCAGGCAGGGCAGCAGGCGACGGGCAGCGGCGTTGAGTCGAGCCAACGTACCGGTGCCTCGCTGGGGGCGATTACCGACAAGGTCGAGCACATCAGCGACATGAACCATCAGGTGGCGACAGCGACTGAAGAGCAGTCGGCCGTGACGGAGGAGATCAACCGGACGGTACAGGGGATTTCCGACCTGGCCAGGGAGACGGCGGCGGAGGTGCAGGGGTGCCGGGCGGAGTGCCAGGCGTTGCGTGGGTTGGCTGATGATTTGGCGCGGCAGATGGGTGGGTTCAAGCTTTAGATTGTTGGAGCTGCTGGCATCGCATTCGCGGGGCAAGCCCGCTCCCACAGGGTCCTCACAGATGCTGAAACTGTGCAGGACCTGTGGGAGCGGGCTTGCCCCGCGAATGCGATCTATCAGGCAGTGATGATCGCGCGGATATCCGCCGCCAGCTCACGCACCCGGTCTTCTTCGGTATCCCAGGAGCACATGAACCGCGCCCCGCCACTGCCAATAAAGGTATAGAACCGCCAGCCCTTGCCCCGCAGCGCTTCAATCGCGTGCTCTGGCATTTGCAGAAACACCCCGTTGGCCTCCACCGGGAACATCAGCTCCACCCCTGGCAGGTCGCTCACCAGCGATGCCAGCAGCTGCGCGCAGTGGTTGGCGTGCGTGCCGTGGCGCAGCCAGGCGCCATCTTCCAACAGCCCGACCCAGGGCGCAGACAAGAAGCGCATCTTCGACGCCAACTGCCCGGCCTGCTTGCAGCGGTAGTCGAAGTCTTCGGCCAGCTGGCGATTGAAGAACAGGATCGCCTCGCCCACCGCCATGCCGTTCTTGGTGCCGCCAAAACACAGCACATCGACGCCGGCCTTCCAGGTCAGCTCTGCCGGGCTGCAACCGAGGAACGCGCAGGCATTGGTGAAGCGTGCGCCGTCCATGTGCAGGTTAAGGCCCAGTTCCTTGCAGGTGGCGCTGATCGCCTTGAGCTCGTCGGGGCGGTACACGGTGCCCACTTCGGTGGCCTGGGTGAGTGTTACCACACGTGGCTTGGGGTAGTGGATGTCCTGGCGCTTCAACGCCACTTCTCGGATCGACTCAGGCGTCAGCTTGCCGTTGACGCTGGGCGCGGTGAGCAGCTTGGAACCGTTGGAGAAAAACTCCGGCGCGCCGCATTCGTCGGTTTCGACGTGGGCGGTCTCGGAGCAGATAACGCTGTGGTAGCTCTGGCACAGCGAGGCCAGGGCCAGGGAGTTGGCTGCAGTGCCGTTGAAGGCGAAAAACACTTCGCAGTCGGTTTCGAACAAGTTGCGGAAGTACTCGGCGGCGCGCTCGGTCCACTGGTCATCGCCATAGGCGCGTTCGTGGCCTATGTTGGCCTTGGCCATGGCGGCCCAGGCTTCGGGGCAGATGCCGGAATAGTTGTCGCTGGCGAATTGTTGGCTCTTATCTGTCATGACACGGTCCTGTGAACGACGCAGAACAGCACTCTAAACCATCGATTCAGCAGTTGCCTATACAACCCAGCCATAAGCTGATTTCAGGGTTGTCTGAACGGGCCTCTTCGCGGGGCAAGCCCGCTCCCACAATGGCCGCGTACGCTGGGCCATTGTGGGAGCGGGCTTGCCCCGCGAAGAGGCCGGCATGCACAACACAAAAGCGAATGTCGTAAACGCGCCATTGCAAGGCGTGCGCAGGCATCTGACCCACCCCGGCCAGTCATACCATCGCCACAAAGGGCCACAGTGCTCTACAGACAAGAAACGATCGCTGCCGGGAGACAACAAGATGTTCAGCAAGCAAGACCAGATCCAGGGTTACGACGACGCACTGCTGGCGGCGATGAATGCCGAAGAACAGCGCCAGGAAGATCACATCGAGCTGATCGCCTCGGAGAACTACACCAGCAAGCGCGTCATGCAGGCCCAAGGCAGCGGCCTGACCAACAAATACGCCGAAGGCTACCCAGGCAAGCGCTACTACGGTGGCTGCGAGCACGTGGACAAGGTCGAGGCACTGGCCATCGAGCGCGCCAAGCAGCTGTTCGGTGCTGACTACGCCAACGTCCAGCCGCACTCCGGCTCTTCCGCCAACGGCGCGGTGTACCTGGCCCTGCTGCAGGCCGGTGACACCATCCTGGGCATGAGCCTGGCCCACGGCGGCCACCTGACCCACGGCGCTAAAGTGTCGTCCTCGGGCAAGCTGTACAACGCGGTTCAATACGGCATCGACACCAAGACCGGCCTGATCGACTACGACGAAGTCGAGCGCCTGGCGGTCGAGCACAAGCCGAAAATGATCGTCGCCGGCTTCTCGGCCTACTCCAAGACCCTGGACTTCCCACGCTTCCGCGCCATCGCCGACAAGGTCGGTGCGCTGTTGTTCGTCGACATGGCCCACGTTGCCGGCCTGGTTGCCGCTGGCCTGTACCCCAACCCGATCCCGTTCGCTGACGTGGTCACCACCACCACCCACAAGACCCTGCGCGGCCCACGTGGCGGCCTGATCCTGGCCAAGTCCAACGAAGAGATCGAGAAGAAGCTCAACGCTGCCGTGTTCCCCGGCGCCCAGGGCGGCCCGCTGATGCACGTCATCGCCGCCAAGGCCGTGTGCTTCAAGGAGGCGCTGGAGCCAGGCTTCAAGGCCTACCAGCAACAAGTGATCGAAAACGCCCAGGCCATGGCCCAGGTGTTCATCGACCGCGGCTACGACGTGGTTTCCGGCGGCACTGACAACCACCTGTTCCTGGTCAGCCTGATCCGCCAGGGCCTCACCGGTAAAGATGCCGACGCCGCCCTGGGCCGCGCGCACATCACCGTCAACAAGAACGCCGTACCGAACGACCCGCAGTCGCCGTTCGTCACCTCAGGTCTGCGCATCGGCACCCCGGCCGTCACCACCCGCGGCTTCAAGGTCGCTCAGTGTGTGGCCCTGGCCGGCTGGATCTGCGACATCCTCGACAACCTCGGTGACGCTGACGTCGAAGCCGATGTGGCGAAGAACGTCGCGGCGCTGTGCGCAGACTTCCCTGTTTACCGCTGAGTGGAGTAAACGACCATGCAACGCTACTCGGGCTTCGGCCTCTTCAAACACTCCCTCAGCCACCACGAAAACTGGCAGCGCATGTGGCGCACGCCGACCCCTAAAAAGGTCTACGACGTGGTCATCGTTGGCGGTGGCGGCCATGGCCTGGCCACGGCCTACTACCTGGCCAAGGAACACGGCATCACCAACGTCGCAGTGATCGAGAAGGGTTACCTGGGCGGCGGCAACACCGCCCGTAACACCACCATCGTGCGTTCCAACTACCTGTGGGACGAATCGGCGCAATTGTACGAGCACGCCATGAAGCTGTGGGAGGGCCTGTCCCAGGACATCAACTACAACGTGATGTTCTCCCAGCGCGGTGTCTACAACCTGTGCCACACCTTGCAGGACATTCGTGACTCCGAGCGCCGCGTCAGCGCCAACCGCCTCAACGGCGTCGATGGCGAACTGCTGAACACCGCCCAGGTCGCGGCCGAAATCCCGTACCTGGACTGCTCGAAGAACACCCGTTACCCGATCCTCGGCGCGACCGTTCAGCGCCGTGGTGGTGTTGCCCGTCACGACGCCGTGGCCTGGGGTTACGCCCGTGCCGCCGACGCCCTGGGCGTCGACCTGATCCAGCAGACCGAAGTGATCGGTTTCCGCAAGGAAAACGGCGCGGTCATCGGTGTCGAAACCAACAAAGGCTTCATCGGCGCCAAGCGCGTCGGCGTGGTCACCGCGGGTAACTCCGGGCACATGGCCAAACTGGCCGGCTTCCGCCTGCCGCTGGAATCGCACCCGCTGCAAGCCCTGGTGTCCGAACCGATCAAGCCAATCATCGACAGCGTGATCATGTCCAACGCCGTGCACGGCTACATCAGCCAGTCCGACAAGGGCGACCTGGTGATCGGCGCCGGTATCGACGGTTGGGTCGGCTACGGCCAGCGCGGTTCGTACCCGGTGATCGAGCACACCCTGCAAGCGATCGTCGAGATGTTCCCCAACCTCTCGCGCGTGCGCATGAACCGCCAATGGGGCGGCATCGTCGACACCTCGCCGGACGCCTGCCCGATCATCTCCAAAACCCCGGTCAAGAACATGTTCTTCAACTGCGGTTGGGGTACCGGTGGCTTCAAGGCAACCCCGGGTTCGGGCAACGTCTTCGCTGCCAGCCTGGCCAAAGGCGAGATGCACCCACTGGCCGCGCCGTTCTCCATGGACCGTTTCTACAACGGCGCACTGATCGACGAACACGGCGCCGCCGCCGTCGCCCACTAACCGGAGACACCGTCATGTTGCATATTTTCTGTCCCCACTGCGGCGAGCTGCGCTCCGAAGAAGAGTTCCACGCCTCTGGCCAGGCGCACATCGCCCGCCCGCTGGACCCTGCTGCCTGCTCCGACGAGGAGTGGGGCACCTACATGTTCTTCCGTGACAACCCGCGCGGTATTCACCACGAACTGTGGGACCACGTTGCCGGCTGCCGTCAGTACTTCAACGTCACCCGCGACACCGTGACCTACGAGATTCTGGAAACCTACAAGATTGGCGAGAAGCCGCAGGTGACCGCCAACGGCAAGCAAAACAGCGCACCGTCGACCGTCAAAGGCCAAGGGGAAAAAGTATGAGCCAGACCTATCGCCTCGCCAGCGGCGGCCGTATCGATCGCAGCAAGGTCCTGAACTTCACCTTCAACGGCAAGACCTACCAGGGTTATGCCGGTGACAGCCTGGCCGCTGCGCTGCTGGCCAACGGCGTCGACATCGTCGGCCGTAGCTTCAAGTACTCGCGCCCGCGCGGCATCATCGCCGCCGGTACCGAAGAGCCGAACGCTATCCTGCAGATCGGCTCCAGCGAAGCCACTCAGATCCCTAACGTGCGTGCCACCCAGCAGGCGCTGTACGCCGGCCTGGTCGCCACCAGCACCAACGGCTGGCCTAACGTCAACAACGACGTCATGGGCATCCTTGGCAAGGTGGGCGGCAGCATGATGCCGCCGGGCTTCTACTACAAAACCTTCATGTACCCGAAATCGTTCTGGATGACGTACGAGAAGTACATCCGTAAAGCGGCCGGCCTTGGCCGTGCACCGCTGCAGAACGACCCGGACAGCTACGACTACATGAACCAGCACTGCGACGTGCTGATCGTCGGTGCCGGCCCTGCTGGCCTGGCCGCCGCCTTGGCTGCTGCCCGCAGTGGCGCCCGCGTGATCCTCGCCGATGAACAGGAAGAGTTCGGTGGCAGCCTGCTCGACACCCGCGAAACCCTCGACGGCAAGCCTGCCGCTGATTGGGTCAATGCGGTGGTCAAAGAGCTGGAAAGCCTGCCGGAAGTGACCCTGCTGCCACGTGCCACGGTCAACGGCTACCACGACCACAACTTCCTGACCATCCACGAGCGCCTCACCGACCACCTCGGCGACCGCGCCCCGATCGGCCAGGTGCGTCACCGCGTGCACCGTGTGCGTGCCGGCCGTGTGGTACTGGCCGCTGGCGCCCACGAGCGCCCGCTGGTGTACGGCAACAACGACGTGCCGGGCAACATGCTGGCCGGCGCTGTGTCCACCTACGTACGCCGCTACGGTGTGGCCCCGGGCCGCAAGCTGGTGCTGTCGACCAACAACGACCACGCCTACCGCGCCGCGCTGGACTGGCACGACGCTGGCCTGCAAGTGGTCGCCATCGCCGACGCCCGCCACAACCCACGCGGCTCGCTGGTTGAAGAAGCGCGTGCAAAAGGCATCCGCATCCTCACTTCCAGCGCCGTGGTCGAGGCCAAAGGCAGCAAGCACGTGACCGGCGCCCGCGTGGCCGCCATCGACGTGCAGGCCCACAAAGTCACCAGCCCAGGCGAAACCCTCGAGTGCGACCTGATCGCCAGCTCCGGCGGTTACAGCCCGATCGTCCACCTGGCGTCCCACTTGGGCGGTCGCCCGGTCTGGCGCGATGACATCCTCGGCTTCGTGCCGGGCGATGCACCGCAAAAACGCGTTTGCGTCGGCGGCATCCATGGTGTCTACGCCCTGGGCGATGTGATTGCCGACGGCTTTGAAGGCGGCGCTCGCGCAGCCACCGAAGCCGGCTTCAAGGCCACCACCGGCACCTTGCCGAAAACCGTGGCACGCAAGGAAGAGGCCACCGTGGCCCTGTTCCAGGTGCCGCACGACAAGGGCAGCAAAGGGCCTAAGCAGTTCGTCGACCAACAGAACGACGTGACCGCTGCCGGTATCGAGCTGGCCACCCGTGAAGGCTTCGAGTCGGTCGAACACGTCAAGCGCTACACCGCGCTGGGCTTCGGTACCGACCAGGGCAAACTGGGCAACATCAACGGCCTGGCCATCGCCGCCCGTTCGATCGGCATCACCATCCCGGAAATGGGCACCACCATGTTCCGCCCCAACTACACGCCGGTCACCTTCGGTGCGGTAGCGGGCCGTCACTGTGGCCACCTGTTCGAACCTGTACGCTTCACCGCCCTGCATGGCTGGCACGTGAAGAACGGCGCCGAGTTCGAAGACGTTGGCCAGTGGAAACGCCCGTGGTACTTCCCCAAAGCCGGTGAAGACATCCACGCCGCCGTGGCCCGCGAGTGCAAGGCCGTGCGTGACAGCGTCGGCCTGCTCGACGCCTCGACCCTGGGCAAGATCGACATCCAGGGCCCGGACGCGCGTGAGTTCCTCAACCGCATCTACAGCAACGCCTGGACCAAGCTCGACGTGGGCAAGGCCCGCTACGGCCTGATGTGCAAGGAAGACGGCATGGTCTTCGACGACGGCGTGACCGCCTGCGTTGGCGACAACCACTTCTACATGACCACCACCACCGGCGGCGCCGCACGCGTGCTGCAGTGGCTGGAGCTGTACCACCAGACCGAATGGCCAGAGATGAAGGTGTACTTCACCTCGGTCACCGACCACTGGGCGACCATGACCCTGTCCGGCCCCAACAGCCGCAAGCTGCTGAGCGCGCTGACCGACGACATCGACCTGGACAAGGACGCCTTCCCGTTCATGACCTGGAAGGAAGGCACCGTCGCCGGCGTACCGGCCCGTGTGTTCCGCATCTCGTTCACCGGTGAGCTGTCGTACGAAGTGAACGTGCAGGCCAACTACGCCATGGGCGTGCTGGAAAAGATCATCGAGGCGGGCAAGCAATACAACCTGACCCCGTATGGCACCGAGACCATGCACGTGCTGCGTGCCGAGAAGGGCTTCATCATCGTCGGCCAGGACACTGACGGCTCGATGAACCCAGACGACCTGAACATGAGCTGGTGCGTCGGCCGCAACAAGCCATTCTCGTGGATCGGCCTGCGTGGCATGAACCGCGAAGACTGCCTGCGCGACAACCGCAAGCAGCTGGTCGGCCTCAAGCCGGTGGACCCGACCCAGTGGCTGCCAGAAGGCGCGCAACTGGTGTTCGACCCCAAGCAACCGATCCCGATGGACATGGTTGGCCACGTCACCTCCAGCTACGCGGCCAACTCCCTGGGGTATTCGTTCGCCATGGGTGTGGTCAAAGGCGGCCTCAAGCGCATGGGCGAGCGGGTGTACTCGCCGCAGGCTGACGGCAGCGTGATCGAGGCGGAAATCGTGTCTTCGGTGTTCTTCGATCCGAAGGGTGAGCGGCAGAACGTTTAAGGCCCATGGATAGCTCCGCTTGAAATGCAAGCCCTGTGGGAGCGGGCTTGCCCCGCGAATGCAATGGTGGCCATGCCGCCCACTTCGCGGGACAAGCCCGCTCCCACAGACCACCACTCGCATTCGGGCATTGCGTCTGACCTTCGGTCTTACGGACAACAGAATTCAAGGCAGGTAAGAAATGAGCGCTATCAACGTCTTCCAGCAAAACCCCGGCGCCGACGCCAAGGCCCAGTCGCCGCTGCACCATGCCGACCTGGCCAGCCTGGTTGGCAAGGGCCGCAAGAACGCAGGCGTGACCCTGCGTGAGAAAAAATTCCTCGGCCACCTGACCCTGCGTGGCGACGGCCATGACCCGGCCTTTGCCGCAGGCGTGCACAAGGCCCTGGGCCTGGAGCTGCCGGTGGCCCTGACCGTGGTCGCCAACAGCGACATGTCGCTGCAGTGGATGGGCCCCGACGAGTGGCTGCTGATCGTCCCGGGCGGCCAGGAGTTTGCCATCGAGCAAAAACTGCGCGCGGCCCTCGACGGGCTGCACATCCAGGTGGTCAACGTCAGCGGTGGGCAGAGCCTGCTGGAACTGCGCGGCCCGCACGTGCGCGAAGTGCTGATGAAGTCCACCAGCTATGATGTTCACCCAAACAACTTCCCGGTGGGCAAGGCCGTCGGTACGGTGTTCGCCAAGTCGCAACTGGTGATCCGCCGCACCGCCGAAGACACCTGGGAACTGGTGATTCGCCGCAGCTTCGCCGATTACTGGTGGCTGTGGCTGCAGGACGCTTCGGCCGAATACGGCCTGAGCATCGAAGCCTAAGGAGAGCCGCACATGAGTCGGGCACCGGATACCTGGATTCTCACCGCCGACTGCCCGAGCATGCTCGGTACCGTCGACGTGGTGACGCGTTTCCTCTACGAGCAGCGCTGCTACGTCACGGAGCACCACTCCTTCGATGACCGGCAGTCGGGGCGCTTCTTCATTCGCGTCGAATTCCGCCAGCCGGACGATTTTGACGAGGCGGGCTTCCGTGCCGGCCTCGCTGAACGTAGCGAAGCGTTCGGTATGGCCTTCGAGCTGACCGCGCCTAATCACCGCCCCAAGGTGGTGATCATGGTGTCCAAGGCTGACCACTGCCTGAACGACCTGTTGTATCGCCAGCGTATTGGCCAACTGGGCATGGACGTGGTCGCAGTGGTGTCCAACCACCCAGACCTCGAACCGCTGGCGCATTGGCACAAGATTCCTTACTACCACTTTGCACTCGACCCCAACGACAAGGCGGGGCAAGAGCGCAAGGTGCTGCAGGTGATCGAGGAGACTGGCGCGGAACTGGTCATCCTTGCCCGCTACATGCAGGTGCTGTCGCCCGAGCTGTGCCGGCGCCTGGACGGCTGGGCGATCAACATTCACCACTCGTTGTTGCCGGGGTTCAAAGGCGCCAAGCCTTATCACCAGGCCTACAACAAGGGCGTGAAGATGGTGGGCGCGACCGCGCACTACATCAACAACGACCTCGACGAAGGGCCGATCATTGCCCAGGGGGTCGAGGTGGTGGACCACAGCCATTACCCGGAAGACCTGATTGCCAAGGGGCGGGATATCGAATGCCTGACGCTGGCGCGGGCTGTGGGGTATCACATTGAGCGGCGGGTGTTCCTTAACGCCAACCGGACTGTGGTGCTCTGACTATTTTGGGGCTGCTTTGCAGCCCATCGCAGGCAAGCCAGCTCCTACAGGTGCACCGCCGCTTTCAAAGGCGGCGCTGTACCTGTAGGAGCTGGCTTGCCTGCGAATGGCCCAACACATTATCCCCTGCCGTAAAAAGGCATCCCCCTGTCGTTTTCAGTCTGCGCAACTCGCCTCATCAGGCCCACAATTCCCCTCATCCCAGTAACACATGCCGCCCATGGATGGCGGCGCTTCAACCAACGCTGCATAAATAAAAATCAAGCGAGGTAAGAGCATGTCTGGCAATCGTGGAGTGGTGTATCTCGGCGCCGGCAAGGTCGAGGTGCAGAAGATCGACTACCCGAAAATGCAGGACCCGCGCGGCAAGAAGATTGAACACGGCGTCATTCTCAAGGTGGTCTCCACCAACATCTGCGGCTCCGACCAGCACATGGTCCGCGGCCGCACCACTGCCCAGGTCGGCCTGGTTCTGGGCCACGAAATCACCGGTGAAATTGTCGAGTTGGGGCGTGATGTCGAACGCCTGAAAAAAGGCGACCTGGTGTCGGTACCGTTCAACGTCGCCTGCGGCCGCTGCCGCTCCTGCAAAGAAATGCACACCGGCGTCTGCCTCACTGTAAACCCGGCCCGCGCCGGCGGTGCCTACGGCTACGTCGACATGGGCGACTGGACCGGTGGCCAGGCCGAGTACGTGCTGGTGCCTTATGCCGACTTCAACCTGCTGAAACTGCCGGACCGCGACAAGGCCATGGAAAAAATCCGTGACCTGACCTGCCTGTCCGACATTCTGCCCACCGGCTACCACGGCGCAGTGACGGCGGGCGTAGGCCCAGGCAGCACCGTTTACGTCGCGGGCGCCGGCCCGGTCGGCCTGGCCGCTGCTGCGTCTGCCCGCCTGCTGGGCGCTGCCTGCGTGATCGTCGGCGACCTCAACCAGGCCCGCTTGGCGCACGCCAAGTCGCAGGGCTTCGAAGTGGTCGACCTGTCCAAGGACACCCCGCTGCACGAGCAGATCATCGACATTCTCGGTGAGCCGGAAGTGGACTGCGCCGTCGATGCCGTTGGCTTCGAGGCCCGCGGCCACGGCCATGAAGGCGCCAAGCATGAAGCCCCGGCCACCGTGCTGAACTCGCTGATGCAAGTGACCCGCGTTGCCGGCAACATCGGTATCCCGGGCCTGTACGTGACCGAAGACCCAGGTGCCGTGGATGCCGCTGCCAAGATCGGCGCCCTGAGCATCCGCTTCGGCCTGGGTTGGGCCAAGTCGCACAGCTTCCACACCGGCCAGACACCGACCATGAAGTACAACCGCCAGCTGATGCAGGCGATCATGTGGGACCGTATCAACATTGCTGAGGTGGTTGGCGTGCAGGTGATCAACCTGGACCAGGCGCCGGAAGGGTATGGCGAGTTTGATGCGGGTGTGCCGAAGAAGTTTGTGATTGACCCGCACAAGATGTGGGGTGCGGCGTAATTTAAAGTTGAGATAAAAGCCCTTCGAATGAGGGGCTTTTTTCTAGACTACAACCTACAAGGCTTGAGCTGATGAACCAGAAGGCCCAACTCTCTACCGCTGCTGCGGGGTGCGCCTTATTAAGGCGTCATGCCCCTTGAACTTCTGTAGCTTCCACGAATGTATATACCTTCAATTGTGGGGTCTTCGGCTTTAGCGAAAAGACTTTCACCTAATTTAACGATGAAGTCGTTTCGTTCCGTTCGGCTCTTGATTTCCGTGCGGAGGTATTTACTCACGCTAGGAGATAATGGCGGATTATGTCCATTGGCACTCAGATGCGCATTCAGCTGCCTGATCTCGATGTCATTAGCCACATACTCGGATAAGTTGTACTGTGCAATATATTCTTTGGTATCTGCTGTTTCGATGATATACAGCGTTTCACGGTGGAATGTCGAATTGTGTGTTTTTGGTTCCAGCTTATAATTTCTGGTGTTTCCGGGTTTTTCTAGCAGATTAACTGCTGGCTCTGATGGCTTTCTTGGGTGATAAATCTCGATTTGAATAGAGGGGATTTTTTCTATGTTTCTGATGATTGATTTGACGTGACCTGATGGGTCGCAGAAATTGACTGGATCACCTTGACAATAGGCATACGCATTTGGTGCACCTTTTCCAAAAGGGCTCAGATTATCAGGCGCGATAAAGCGCATCAGCGCTGGACTATACGGCCGGTAGCCGTTGCCTAGCATTTGACAGTGGTTGAACGCCTCTAGGCGTTCGCCGTTGAATCCCGCTAGGGTAATTGCTGAGGGCAACGAAGGGTCATGGCCATATACAGAATATCTATGCTCCTCTTCCTCGGCTTTGCCTTGCACTCTGAGGACAGAGCTTTTATTGTCGGCAGCCATTAGCCAGCTGCCTGGCTTGTCGCCCGCTTGCTGCTCGCCCAGTGGGATATCCGCACTACGAAAAATGGCGCGGTGGTGGTCGCCTTGGTTGACGGTGATCAGCTTGTTACCCTGGTAGAAGAAAAGCAAACGGTTCGATCCTTTGCTCATGATTCAGGTCTCTGCTGCTCTGGATGTATGGGGTGTGCCAGAAGCCCATTCTGAACAGCCGCAAGAATTTCGATACTGGCAGAAATAACAGTTTTTCAGCTTCCCCAGCACTGCCTCATAACCTGTGGGTTTTGCTCGCGAAGAGGCCAGCCCTGCCAATCCATGACTCAGCGCATCATCCCCTGCTCGGCATCAGATCGGTACGCTGAGCTCCGCTTCGTCTTGAACTGGGTCGAAGCGCATAGTTTCCACGCCAGCGGGACCCTGACCGTCGAAGGGGTTTTGTGGTCAGCATCGCCGAATCTATGTGTTACTCCCTCTGATGACATAAATCATATTCTCCAAACTATTTATTTCACGATCTAGAGATGTAATTTTTTGATCAAGTTTATGGGTGGTGTTGTGGAGTTTGTACATCTCCTGAATTCCAGGATTTGAGTTGTAAAAGCTTGTTAAGTTGGTTTCAGCTACTTGTGCGTCGACGATTTGCGCGAAGGCGGCATCAGGGTTCCAGTGACCGCGCGCTGTTCTTTCATTTTTAGATCGAGTGGTGTGTATAAGGTCATGCATTTCTTTAAGCTTGCCTGGGTTGTTGAATGAATAATTCAAAACCTTTTGTTTGTCTTCTTTTAGGCTAGGGTTATCCAGCTCCAGCTTGGCGCGCTCTTGTTTTAATTGATTTAGCCGAAGCGTCACAGGGCTTTCTGACGGCGAAGGTGCGGAGGTTACTTTGTGGGTGGTAGCGCCTGCCGAATTGTTTTTTTTCCCTGGGGGGGCATGACCTGAGGGGTCTAAGTGATTAATTGGGTCTCCGGAGCAATAGGCATATGCGTTAATGCCTCCGTCATCGAAGGGGCTTAGCGAATCAGGAGATAAAAATCGCATCAGTATGGGGCTAAACACCCGGTAGCCATTGCCCAGTACATAGCTTTCAGACCCTGTGTCGAGCCGTTCTGCATTAAAACCTAAGACAGTGCTTGACGAGGGGAGAGTTGGATCGTAACCGTAAGTAGTGAATGCATGGACTTCTGTTTTTTGGGGGGCATTCAACCTGAGCACCGAGCCGCCATTTTCTACTGCCAACAGTCCAGTACCCAATAGTGTATCGGTATTTCGTTGTGCAAGTGGAATGTCAGGAGTTTGTATGCTCCTGGATATCTGGCCACCTTGCTGTACGCTGGAGAGCTTGCCGCTTTGGTAGAAGTAATGGACAGTGCCTTCGCGTTTCATGGGATATCCATAATAATTTGTCAGAAATGTAATGCTTTGATAAATGTAGCTATGCGTTATTGGTTTAACAACTAGCAAAAATGATAGGTGCTTAGGACGAGCGATCACCACTAGGCTGGGAGCTAGGTGTACGGTCCCGGAATGAGAGGGTGCTGACAGTGAGGGTTGGGCCTGTCAGTTAGCGGGGCCGCTGTGCGCCCTTCGCGGGCAAGCCCGCACACAGCACACAGAGGGTACGCGACATACCCCGATACGCGGCCTGGAACAAACCACCAATCCTCCAGTCGAATGCCTCGTTTCCCCGGCCATCCCGGCCCACGAGGTCCCTCCCGATGAAAGCATTCACCCTTGCAACCCTGATGACCCTGGCCGCAAGCCCGGTGTTCGCCTTCAACCTCAGCGATGCCGCCAATGCCGTGTCGGCCATGCAGAACCAAAAACAACAGGGCCAGGTGCAGGCGCCCGAGGCGCAGGCCAATTTGCTCAATACCTTGGGCAGTGAACTGAAGATCACCCCGGAACAGGCCGTGGGCGGGGCGGGGGCGATGCTGGGTTTGGCGCGCAATAACCTGAGTTCCGACGACTACGGTCAGCTGACCAAAGCTGTGCCTGGGCTGGACTTGCTGTCCGGTGCCAATGCGCTGGGCGGGTTGAGTGGGTTGGGTGAGCTGCTCGGCAAGAACAGCGAAAGCCAGTCGGCGTTGAACAATGCGCTGGGCAACAACGTGGAGAACCGCAGCGACCTGGACAGCGCGTTCAAAGCGCTGGGGATGGATACCGGGATGATCGGGCAGTTTGCGCCTTTGATTCTGCAGTACCTGGGGCAGCAGGGGATTGCGGGGGCGTTGCTGCAGAACCTGGGTAGCCTGTGGACTACCCCAGCGCCACTGGCTCAGCCTTCGGTCTGAAGGCCTAACACCATTTCTGTGGGAGCGGCCTTGTGTCGCGAAAGGGGCGCGCAGCGGCCCCAGGATTTAAGCATCACAGTCAAGATTGCTGGGGCCGCTACGCGACCCTTTCGCGACACAAGGCCGCTCCCACAAAGCACAATTGCGTAGATCAGGCGGCTTCTGTGAAGTCCACCAGGCTGACCGGGCGGCGGAAGCCGCTAGTCAGTACGGCCAGGTACGCAAGGCCCAGCGCAAACCAGCACAGCCCAATCACTAGCGTCAGCGCCGACAGGCTGGTCCATAGCCACAGCGTCAGGCCCAATCCCACCAGCGGTACCGCGCCATAGCACAGCAGGCCTTTGAGGTTGCGCTGTGCGCTGTCACCCATCAGGTGGGTCTTCACCACCGCCAGGTTCACCGCCGAGAACGCCACCAGCGCGCCAAAGCTAATCAGCGAGGCGAGGGTAGCCAGGTCGATCACCAACGACAGCAGCGAGAACGTCGACACCAGGGCAATGGCGAACACTGGCGTACCGAAGCGTGGCGACAGGTAACCGAAGCTGCGCCGTGGCAGCACGTTGTCGCGCCCCATGGTGAACAGGATTCGCGACACCGCTGCCTGCGAGGCCAGCGCCGAACCCAGGCTGCCGGCGACGAAGGCAGCGGTGAAGAAGTTGGCCAGGAATTGCCCGCCTGCCTTGAACATCACTTCATTAGCCGCCGCATCGGCGTTTGCAAACGTGCTGCCCGGCAGCACCAGCTGGCTGACGTAGGCCAGCGCGGTGAACAGTACGCCGGCGAAGAGCGTGGTGAGGATGATCGCCCGTGGCACGTCGCGGCGGGCATCGCGGCATTCTTCGGCCAGGGTGGAGACGGCATCGAAGCCGAGGAACGACAGGCACAGTACTGCGGCGCCCGCCATCAGCGGGCCGAAGCCAGGTTGTGTGCCGTCACCCATCAGCGGCGAGAGCAGGTCTAGCGGTTGGCCGGCCAGGGTCTGGCAGGACAAGGCCACGAATACCCCGATAAACACGATCTGCGCACCGACGATCAGGTTGCTGGTTTTAGCCACCGAGTTAATGCCGACCACGTTGAGCACGGTCACCAGGGCGATGGAGGCGAGCACGAAGGCCCAGGCGGGCACAGCCGGGAAGGCAATGTTGAGGAACAGGCCGATCAGCAGGTAGTTGATCATCGGCAGGAACAAGTAATCGAGCAGCAGCGACCAACCCGCCAGGAAACCAACGTTCTGGCCGAAGGCCATGTTGGTGTAGGAGTACGCCGAGCCCGCAACCGGGAAGCGTTTGACCATGAAACTGTAGGACGCGGCGGTAAACAGCATGGCCACCAGCGTAACCAGGTAGGCGCCAGCGGTGCGGCCACCGGTGAGTTCGGTGACGATGCCGTAGGTGGTGAAGATGGTCAGCGGAACCATGTACACCAGGCCGAAGAAGACCAGGGCGGGTAGGCCCAAGACGCGACGAAGTTGGGCGGGGGTGGAGCAAGGTTGGTTGGCCATCGATCGATCCAGGCAATTTTTTGTAGTTGTGCTTTGATCGATTTTTATCCACTTAGGTGGAGGGTGACAAAGAAGTAATCCTTATGTTGATTATTAGCCTGGGTTTTAATCAGATTTGTGCTGTGCCTGTGCTGGCCTCTTCGCGGGCAAGCCCGCTCCCACAGGGAACGCACCACAATCAATGGGTGTGCAGTACCTGTGGGAGCGGGCTTGCCCGCGAAGAGGCCGGAACAGGCGATAGAGATCTCAGCCCATTTCCGCCCGCAACTGCTCAATCCGCTGATCCTTCTCCAACCACAGCTGGTTCACCCAAGCCTGCACGGTCTGCCGGAAGGCCGGGTCATTTTCATAATCCCCATCCCACAACGCCGGGTCCAGCTCACGCACCTGAATGTCGATAATCACCCGGCTAATGCTGCCATCGAGCAAGTCCCAGAACCCCGGCGCCTGGTTGCCCGGGTAAACGATGGTCACGTCCAGCAGCGCATCCAGCTGCTCGCCCAGCGCCGCCAGCACAAACGCCACGCCGCCGGCCTTGGGCTTGAGCAGGTAGCGGTAAGGCGATTGCTGCTCCTGGCGCTTGGCTTCGGTGAAGCGCGTGCCTTCTAGGTAGTTGACCACGGTTACCGGCTGGCGCTTGAACAGCTCACAGGCGGCCTTCGTGATCTCCAGGTCCTTGCCCTTGAGCTCGGGGTGCTTGTCCAGAAACGCCTTGCTGTAGCGCTTCATGAACGGGTAATCCAGCCCCCACCAGGCCAGGCCCAGCAGTGGCACCCAAATCAGCTCCTTCTTGAGGAAGAACTTGAAGAACGGTGTGCGGCGGTTGAGGCTTTCGATCAGCGCGGGGATGTCGACCCAGGTCTGGTGGTTGCTCACGGCCAGGTACGAGGTGTCCTTGCGAAGGCGGTCGACGCCGCGGATATCCCACTGGGTGGGGATGCACAGGGCGAAAATCGCCTTGTCGATCTCTGACCAGGTTTCGGCGACCCACATCACCGCCGCAGAGGCATAGTCACGGCCACGGCCCGGCAGCACCAGCTTGAGCAGGGCAAAGACCAGCAGCGGGCAGATCAACACCACGGTGTTGAGCAGCAGCAGGAGGGTTGTGAGAATGCCGGTCAGCAGGCGACGCATAAAGGAACTCTTGTAGTGAGATAAAAACAGCCGGCAATGATAAGCAGCGATGCGGCCTACGCCAAATGCCCAATGCCCAGCGGCGAGGACAAATGTTTCACATTGTGTTGATTACCGTGTACAGACGAACCTATTCAACTCATGCAGTCTAAGCACTGTCTGCACTCAAGGAAGCGTAACCCGTGAAATCACTGCTTGCCCTGTTGTCACTGTTCGCCTTGCCGGTCATGGCCGCCGAGCCGACGATTTATGGCCGTTACGAAAACATCGCCTTGCCGGAAATTGGCGAGACCTTGAAGGCCAAGATGGACACCGGTGCCTTCACCGCGTCGCTGTCGGCCAAAGACATCGAGCTGTTCACCCGCGATGGCGATGAGTGGGTACGCTTCCGCCTGGCGACCAAAGAGTCCGACGGCAAGGTTTACGAGCACAAGGTCTCGCGCATCAGCAAGATCAAGGGCCGTGCCGACGAAGAGGAAGAGGGCGATGCGCCGGAAATCTCCAAGCGCCCGGTGGTCGACCTGGAGCTGTGCCTGGGTGACGTGAAGCGCACGGTCGAAGTGAACCTGGTGGACCGCAGCAGTTTCAACTACCCGCTGTTGATCGGTTCCAAAGCGTTGCGTGAGTTCAAGGCAGCGGTCAACCCGGCCAAGAAGTTCACCGCCGGCAAGCCGGACTGCTGACCTGGAGCCTGACTGGGCCCCTTGTAGGAGCGGCCTTGTGTCGCGAAAGGGCCGCATAGCGGCCCCACGATTTCAGCGTTGAAGCAGATTTTGCCGGGGCCGCTCTGCGGCCCTTTCGCGACACAAGGCCGCTCCTACACAATAGTGCGTCGCCATTGATATCTGCACAGGCCGCGCACCATGCCCCATATCCTCATCGTCGAAGACGAAGCCGCCATCGCCGACACCCTGGTCTACGCCCTGCAGGCCGACGGCCACAGCACCGAGTGGGTGACCCTGGGCAGCGCCGCCCTCGACCAGCAGCGCCAGCGCCCGGCCGACCTCATCATCCTCGACATCGGCCTGCCCGATATCAGTGGTTTCGAAACCTGCCGCCAACTGCGCCGCTTCAGCGAGGTGCCGGTGATGTTCCTCAGCGCCCGCGATGGCGAAATCGACCGGGTGGTGGGCCTGGAGATCGGCGCCGACGACTACGTGGTCAAACCCTTCAGCCCCCGCGAGGTGGCGGCACGGGTGCGGGCCATCCTTAAACGCATGGCACCACGTGTTGAGCCCGCCGCCGCGGCAACGCTGTTCCAGCTCGATACCCTGCGCATGCAGATCAGCTACCGTAACCAGCCGCTGAGCCTGACCCGCCACGAGTTTCGTTTGCTGCAGTGCCTGTTGGAACAGCCCCAGCGGGTGTTCAGCCGCGAGCAACTGCTCGATGCCCTGGGCGTGGCGTCTGACGTGGGCTACGAGCGCACCATCGACAGCCACATCAAGAGCCTGCGCGCCAAGTTGCGCCTGGTCGCCAGCGAGGCAGAACCGATACAGACCCACCGCGGACTCGGCTACAGCTACAGCCCGGATCACGCCTGATGCGCCTGGGCATCCGGATCTTCCTGGTGTACTTCCTGTTCGTCGGGCTGGCGGGGTACTTCCTGCTTAACACGGTGCGCGAACAGATCCGCCCGGTGGTGCGCCAATCGTCCGAAGAAACCTTGGTCGACACCGCCAACCTGCTGGCGGAGATCCTGCACGATGACGTCAAGGCCGGCACCCTCGGGCAAAGCCGCTTGCCCGAAGTCCTCAAGGCTTACGGTTCGCGCAGCCCGGGCGCGCAGATCTGGGGCTTGGCGAAGAACCAGGTCAGCCACCGCATCTACGTGACCGACGCCAAAGGCATCGTGCTGCTCGACTCCAGCGGTGAGGACCTGGGCAAGGATTACTCGAAGTGGAATGACGTTTACCTCACCCTGCGCGGCGAGTACGGCGCCCGCTCCACGCGCAGTGTCGCCGATGACGAAAGCACTTCGGTGATGCATGTGGCCGCGCCGATCATCGATGACGGCCAGATCATCGGTGTGGTTACCGTGGCCAAGCCCAACAGCTCGCTGCAACCCTACATCGACCGCTCCGAGCAGCGTTTGCTCACATTGGGCCTGGGCTTGATCGGCCTGGGCTTGTTGATTGGCGCAGCGCTGTCGTGGTGGCTGGCGCGCTCGCTGCGCAGGCTGGCCCGTTACGCCCAGGCGGTCAGCGAAGGTGAGCGGGCGGCGCTGCCGCATTACAAGGGCGGTGAGCTGGCGCACCTGGCCAATGCAGTGGAGCGCATGCGCACGCAGCTGGAAGGCAAGGCCTACGTCGAGCGCTATGTGCACACCCTGACCCACGAACTGAAAAGCCCGCTGGCGGCCATCCGCGGTGCCTCCGAGCTGCTGCAGGGCGATATGCCGGCCGAACAGCGGGCGCTCTTTGCCGGCAACATCGAGCGCGAAAGCGAGCGCCTGCAGCAGATGATCGAACGCCTGCTCAACCTCGCCCGCGTGGAGCAGATGCAGGCGCTGGAGGACGAGCAGCAGGTGGCATTGGCGGCACTGGTCGACGAATTGCTGTTGGCCCATGCGGCGCGCATCGAAGCGGCGGGCCTGCAGGTGCGGCAGCGGGTGCCGGCCGGTTTGCGGTTGTTGTGCGATCCGTTTCTGATGCGCCAGGCGTTGGCCAACCTGCTCGACAATGCGCTGGACTTTACCCCGGCCGGTGGGGCGTTGTTGTTCGAGCTTGAGCGCGACGGTGGGCGGGTGGCGTTGAGCCTGTTCAACCAGGGGCAGGCGATACCGGCGTATGCCATTGGGCGGGTGAGTGAGCGCTTTTACTCGCTGCCGCGGCCGGGGAGTGGGCGCAAGAGTACCGGGCTGGGGCTGAATTTTGTGGCCGAGGTGATGCAGCTGCATGGCGGTTCGCTTGCAGTAGATAACGTCGATGGCGGTGTGCGGGTAAGGTTGTGGCTGCCGGTGCGGCGTATCAGCTGAGATTGCCGGGTCCGCTGCGCGGCCCATCGCCGGCAAGCCAGCTCCCACAGGTACTCCACAGCTTGGGACCTTATGTTGTACCTGTGGGAGCTGGCTTGCCGGCGATAGGGCCCTTGAAAGTACACACAATCTCCACACAAGCTCCGCAAGGCCTCCACGCAAGGCGCAGACACTGCGCCCACTGCCAAAGGAGGCCCTATGAACAAGACCCTTGGATTCAAGCTCGGCATGATTGCCCTGCTGATGGTGCTGTTGCTGATCCCGCTGCTGATGATCAACGGCCTTATCGACGAGCGCCAGACCCTGCGTGACAGCGTAGTACGTGACATCGCCCAGAGCGCCAGCTTCGACCAGCAGGTCAGTGGCCCGCTGCTGGTGGTGCCTTACCGCAAGTACCAGCGCCGCTGGATCGACAAGGACGGCGAGCGTACCCAGGAGACCAGCAGCATCGCCGGCCACCTGTACTTCCTGCCGGAAACCTTTGAGGCCGATCTGGGTGTCGATACCGAGCTGCGTTCTCGCGGCATCTACCAGGCGCGGCTGTTTCACGCCAAGGGCCGCATCAGTGGCCGTTTCAAGCTCCCCGAACGGTGGGGCATCGACAAGGATTTTGAAGACTACCGGTTCGACAAGCCCTTTCTGGTCGTCGGCATCAGCGATATTCGTGGCATCGAGAATGGCCTGGAGCTGACGCTCGACGAGCGCAAGTTGCCGTTCGAAGCGGGGACTGGGCTCGACTGGATGCGCGGTGGCGTGCATGCCAGCGTGCCAGGGCTGGATGGCCTGCAAGCGCGGGAGCTCAGCTACGGCTTCGACCTGGCGCTGCAAGGCACTGGCCAGTTGCAGGTGTTGCCGGTTGGCCGTACCAGCAGTGTCGATATGCGCGCCAACTGGCCGCACCCAAGCTTCATCGGCAGTTACCTGCCCAGCCGTCGCGACATCGATGCCCAAGGCTTCACTGCCCACTGGCAGACGTCGTTCTTCGCCACCAACCTTGAAGATGCCCTGCGCCAGTGCGCCACGGCCGGGCATTGTGAGGATTTCAGCGAGCGCACCTTTGGCGTCAGCTTTGTCGACCCGGTTGATCAGTACCTGAAGAGCGAGCGGGCGATCAAATACGCGCTGCTGTTCATTGCCCTGACCTTTGCCGGCTTCTTCCTGTTCGAGGTGCTGAAGAACCTCAGCGTGCACCCGGTGCAGTACATCCTGGTGGGTGTGGCCTTGGCGTTTTTCTACCTGCTGTTGCTGTCGATGTCCGAACACATCGGCTTTGGCCCGGCGTATGGGCTGTCGGCTTTGGCCTGTGTGTTGCTGATTGGCTTCTACCTGAGCCACGTGCTGCGCAGCCTGGGGCGTGGGGTTGGGTTTGCGGTGGGGTTAGCGGCGTTGTACGGGATGCTTTATGGGCTGCTCAGCGCCGAGGACTACGCGCTGTTGATGGGGTCGTTGCTGTGCTTTGGTTTGTTGGGCGTGTTCATGGTGCTGACTCGGCGGCTGGACTGGGCGCGGGTGGGGAGGGCGGCATGAGGGAGGACAGAGAAATCGGGCGGTGGTTGGCACGCAGGATTGGGCAGTTGTTTCCTGTGATACCGAGGTGAAGCCTGGGGCTGCGGTGCAGCCCATTCGCGGGGCAAGCCCGCTCCCACAGGGATGGACTGCCCCCAAGAATTTGGACACCAATCCAACCCTTGGGGGCAGTCCAGGGATGGATTTGTGGGAGCGGGCTTGCCCCGCGAAGAGGCCCGTCAGGCCACCGGAGATGTGGCAACCATCGACGGCCGCTTGATCACCTCGGCATACCACGCCGCCAGCGCAGGCTGGCGCTCACGCCAACCAAAATCAGGCTGACGCAAATCCAGATAACCCAGCGCACAGGCCACGCCAATCGCAGCCAGATCAAAGCCCGAGATCAGCTCCGCCAGATGTTCCTGCTCCAGGTTGGCCAGGCTGCGGCGGATCTTGTTGCCCTGCGCCTCGAGCCAGCCATCCCAGCGCTTGTCCTCAGGCCGCAGGAAGCTCTCATAGCGGCTCGACACCGCCGCATCCATGATCGCATCGGCCTGCGACGCCAAGGTCATGCGCCGCCAGCGCGCCGAGCCCTCACGCGGCAGCAAGGGCAGGCCGACGTGCTGCAGGTCGAGGTACTCGCAAATCACCCGGCTGTCGTGCAGCACCGTGCCGTCGTCCAGGCGCAGGGCCGGGATCTTGCCGATCGGGTTGCCCTGGTTGAGCTGGTCATCACCACTCACGGGGCTGATGTTCACCGGCTGCAGGGTGACGCGGTCAAGCTGGCCGGTCTCGTGCAGCACCACCATGACCTTGCGCACGAAGGGCGACAGCGGCGAGTGGAACAGGGTCATCGTGGCCATGGTTCAGTTGCCCTGCAGGCTGGGTGGCAGGCACACACCGGTACCGCCAATACCGCAGTAGCCGTCCGGGTTCTTGGCCAGGTACTGCTGGTGGTAGGCCTCGGCGAAGTACACGGTCGGGGCCTGGTCGATCTCGGTGGTGATCTCACCGAAACCGGCTTTGTTCAGCTCGGCCTGGAAGGCATCGCGGCTGGCCTTGGCTTCTTCGAGCTGCTGCGGCGAGGTGCAGTAGATGGCCGAGCGGTACTGGGTGCCGACGTCGTTGCCCTGGCGCATGCCCTGGGTTGGGTTGTGCAGTTCCCAGAACATGGCCAGCAGCTCGCGGTAGTTGACCTTGTCCTTGTCGAACACCACCAGCACCACTTCGGTGTGGCCGGTCAGGCCGGAACAGACTTCTTCGTACGTGGGGTTGGGGGTGAAGCCGCCGGCATAGCCGACCACCGTGCTGACCACCCCTTCACGCTGCCAGAAGCGGCGCTCGGCGCCCCAGAAGCAGCCCAGGCCGAAGATGGCGAAGTCGATGGCACCTTCGAAGAAGGGGCCCAGCAGCGGGGTGCCTTCGAACACATAGTGGAACTCGGGCAGCGACATTGGCGTTTCACGGCCAGGCAGGGCCTGCTCCGCGGTTGGCATGACGTTTTTGTTCACCAGGATTTCCGAACGCAGGACCATGGCCGTTCCTCTGTATGTCAGGTAGATAGGTGCTGGGGCATTCGCGGGCAAGCCCGCTCCCACAGGTACCGCACAGGTGTCAAAGGTTGTGATGACCCTGTGGGAGCGGGCTTGCCCGCGAAGAGGCCCTTATGGGCTCTATAGTGCCCGAGGTTAACGCTGCTGTCAGGCCATTGGACCGCGCGGATAGCGCTTCAGTCGCTCGGCCAGCTCACGCCCCGGAATCGGCCGATCGAACAGGTACCCCTGGCCCACGTCGCACCGGTGCCGGCGCAGAAACGCCAGCTGCGCCGGGGTCTCGATTCCTTCGGCAACCACCTTGAGCTTGAGGTTGTGGGCCATGGCCACCACCGCCGAGGTGATTTCCATGTCGTCCTGGTTATCCGGGATTTCGTTGATGAAGCTGCGGTCGATCTTGATGATGTCGATCGGAAACTTCTTCAAATAGCTCAACGACGAATAGCCCGTGCCGAAATCGTCCATTGCCAGGGTCAGGCCCAGGGCCTTGAGCTCGTCGAGCTGGCGGTGGGTGTCTTCGGTCGCTTCCAGCAGCAGGCCTTCGGTCAGCTCCAGCTCCAGCAGGTGCGAGGGCAGCGCTTCTTCCTTGAGGATCGAACTGATCGAGGCTACCAGGTCCGGGTCGGAGAATTGCTTGGGCGACAGGTTGATGGCCACGTGCAAGTTGCCCAGGCCGGCCTCGCGCAGTTGCTGGCTCATGCGGCACGACTGGCGCACCACCCACTTGCCGATGGGGATGATCAGGCCGGTTTCCTCGGCCACGCTGATGAACTGGTCCGGGCGGATCATGCCGCGCTCGGGGTGGTTCCAGCGCAGCAGTGCTTCCAACCCCAGCAGGCGGCCGCTGCGCAGGCACAGCTTGGGCTGGTAGAACACTTCCAGTTCGTTCTGGGTCAGGGCGCGGCGCAGGTTGTTCTCGACGAACAGCTTGTAACTGGCCTCGGCATTGAGCACTTCGGTGAACACCTGCACCTGGTGCTTGCCGTTGGCCTTGGCCTTGTGCAGCGCCAGGCCTGCGTTTTTCATCAGGCTCGCCGGGTCGATGCCGTGCAGCGGCGCACAGGCAAGGCCCACCGAGGCGGTGACGTTGATCAGCTGGTTGTCGACGAACATCGGCTTGTCGAGGGTGTGCAGCAACTGCTGGGCGACGTCCTGGCCGTCTTCCAGGCGGGTGTCGTCGAGCAGCACAGCGAACTCGTTGCTGGCGAAACGCGCCAGGATGCCACCGGCGCTGAGACTGTTGCGCAGGCGGCGAGCCAGGCTCACCAACAGCTTGTCGCCGGTCTGGTGGCCGAGGCTGTCGTTGATGCGCTTGAAGTTGTCGATGTCCACCAGCAGCAGGCACATCGAGCTCTCGCTGTTACGGGCAAAGCGCTCGTCGAGGCTGCGGATGAACGCCGGGCGGTTGCCCAGGTTGGTCAGGTTGTCGGTGTAGGCCAGGCGCTCGATGCGCTGTTGGGCCAGCTTGGTCTGGGTGACGTCTTCGTAGATGCCGATGTAGTGGGTCAGCTCACGGTTGTCGCCATACACCTTGGATATCGATAGTTGGCCCCAGTAGGGCTCGAGGTTTTTGCGCCGGCTCTTGAATTCGCCTTGCCAGCTGTTGCCCATGGCCAGGCTCGACGGCGAATCGAACAGCAACTCGCTGAGGTTTTCCAGGGCTGGCAGCTCGGCCAGTTGGCGCCCCTGCACTTCATCGGTGCTGTACTGGGTGATCGCCGTGAAGCTTGGGTTGACGTATTCCACCACGCCGTCGCGGTTGACCAGCAAAAAGGCACTCGCGCTTTGTTCCACGGCGCGCTGGAACAGGTGCAGGGCGCTGGCCGCAGTGCGTCGGTTGTGGTTGGTGATGACCTGGGCGAACTGGTCGGCCAGCTCACCGGCAAAGGCGATTTCATCGGACTGCCAGGCCCGCGGCTGGCCGCTCTGCTCCAGGCACAACACCCCGATTACCTGGCCATCGACGCGCACGCTGGCATCGAGCATGGCTTTGTTGTCGGGGCGCAGGCTCTGGGTCAGGGCGCGGGTGCGCGGGTCGTGGTTGGCGTTGTGGGCGTCGATGGCGCGGCTGGCGTGCAGGGCATCGAGGTAGTCGGGAAAGTGGCTGGCATCGATGGCTTCGGGCAGACGATGCTCCTGCTCGTGGCGGTACCAGGCACTGATCGGCTCCAGGCGCTGGCCTTCCAGATGCCAGATGCTGGCGCTGTCGACCTTGTAGATTTCGCAGGCGCTCTGGGTGATCAGTTCGGCGGCTTCGAGCAGCGAGTTCTCTGCGCTGTAACGCTGGCGGGCCAGGCGCAGGATCAGGTCTTGCTGGCCACGCACACGCTCCAGGTGTTCAAGCTGTTCTTGCTGGGCGCGCTGGTTGAGCTGTAGGGCCAGTTGCAGGCGGTTGTTGCGCGACTCCAGGTCACTGGCGTCGGGGTCGGCGGCGTCTTCGGGCGGGTCGTCGAGTACGCTCAGGTAGCCGCGCAGCAGTTGCCGGTTGTGTTGCCTGTAGGCTTCCCCGGCCTCCAGCAGGCGCAGTGACGCGCCAGGGGCATGCAAGGTGTAGCGCACGCGGTAGTAGCCACGGCGGGCAAGCTGCGACTGGATTTCGTCGTGCAGCCTGTAACGGGCTTCAGGCTCCATCAGGCTGGCATAGGGCGAATCGACCAAGGCGCACAGCTCGCCCGCCTGCAGGCCGAACTGGCGTTCGCAGGTGGGGTCGAGGTAGAGCATGGCCCAGGTGGCTTCGTTGAGCCTTTCGAAACGCAGCATGCCGAGCCGCGAGGGCACGGGTAGCTGCGTGACGACCTCGGCCGCCACACGGCTGGCGGCATCGGGTTGGCTTTTCATCGAAGACTCGCTTGAAGAGGGAAACGCGGCCTGGTCGGCGGCGTATCTGGCAAGGTTGCATCATGTCCCGAGGGCTGGCAAGCGGCCATGTGTGATGCTGTGTACGGGTTATCGGCAGAGGTACCACAAACTATAGGCGCACCCCTTGTAGGAGCAGCCTTGTGCTGCGAAGAGGCCCTGCCAGGCGCTGGAAATGTTGGCGGTGGTACCGGCCCTTTCGCAGCACAAGGCTGCTCCTACAAATAAACGGGTGCGGTGTGAGCTGTAGGCAAAAAAAAGCCCCGCCAAATGACGGGGTTGAGGTACGAGCGTGGCAGCTCGAAAAGGGTACTGCCCCTCTTGCGAGGGGCAGCGTGCCGCTTTACAGCAGCAGGGTGCGGATATCCGCCAGCACGTCGCCCAGGCGCTTGGTGAAGCGCGCGGCGGCAGCGCCGTTGATCACACGGTGATCGTAGGACAGCGACAGCGGCAGCATCAGCTTCGGCTGGAAGGCTTTGCCATCCCAGACTGGCTGCATGGTTGCCTTCGAAACGCCCAGGATCGCCACCTCAGGCGCGTTGACGATCGGCGTGAAGCCGGTGCCGCCAATGTGGCCGAGGCTGGAGATGGTGAAGCAGGCGCCTTGCATGTCGTCGGCCGACAGCTTTTTGGTGCGCGCCTTCTCGGCCAGTGCAGCGGCTTCGGCAGCCAGTTGCAGCAGGCTCTTCTGGTCGACGTTCTTGATCACAGGGACCAGCAGGCCATCCGGGGTGTCCACGGCAAAGCCGATGTTCACGTATTTCTTGCGGATGATCGCCTTGCCGCTTGGCGCCAGCGAGCTGTTGAAGTCTGGCATTTCCTTGAGCAGGAATGCGCTGGCCTTGAGCAACAGTGGCAGCACGGTCAGCTTGACGCCAGCCTTCTCGGCCACGGCCTTCTGCGCAACGCGGAAGGCTTCCAGCTCGGTGATGTCGGCGGAGTCGAACTGAGTTACGTGCGGCACGTTCAGCCAGCTGCGGTGCAGGTTGGCGGCACCGACCTGCATCAGGCGGGTCAGGGCCACTTCTTCCACTTCACCGAACTTGCTGAAGTCCACGGCAGGGATTGGCGGGATGCCAGCACCGCCGGTTGCGCCGGCGGCTGCCGGTGCTTCCTTGGCCTTCTGCATCATCGCTTTGACGTAAACCTGCACGTCTTCTTTCAGGATGCGGCCATGCGGGCCGGTGGCCGCGACAGCGCCCAGCTCGACACCGAATTCACGGGCCAGCTGACGAACGGCTGGGCCAGCGTGAACCTTGGCGTTGTTGCCAGCAGCCGGCGCGGTAGCGACCGGAGCAGGGGCAGCAGCCGGGGCGGCAGCGGCAGGTGCGGCAGCAGGCGCAGCCTCAGCCTTGGCCGGTGCAGCAGCCGGCGCTGCGCCAGCAACCTTCAGCTTGAAGATCAGGTCGCCAGTGCCGACTTCATCTTCCAGCTTGCACAGCACTTCTTCGACCACGCCAGCAGCAGGCGATGGGATCTCCATGGAGGCCTTGTCGGACTCCAGGGTGATCAGCGACTGGTCGGCTTCGACGGTGTCGCCGACCTTGACCAGCACTTCGATGATCTTGGCCTTGCCCGACGAGCCGATGTCCGGCACGTGGATGTCTTGCACGCTGGCGGCAGCCGGGGCTGCAGCAGGCGCAGGCGCAGCTTCGGCGGCCGGCTTTTCAGCGGCGGCCGGCGCAGCGGCAGGGGCAGGTGCGGCGGCTGGCGCCTCGGACGCCGCAGCGCCCTCGGCTTCCAGCACCAGCAGCTCGTCGCCTTCTTTCAGGCGATCGCCCAGCTTGACCTTCAGCTCTTTGATCACGCCGGCCTTAGGGGCCGGGATCTCCATGGAGGCCTTGTCGGACTCCAGGGTCAGCAGGCTCTGGTCAGCCTCGATACGGTCACCGACCTTGACGAACAGCTCGATGATTTCACCTTCACCGCTGCCGATGTCAGGTACGCGAATGAGTTCGCTCACTTAAAAATACTCCTCAGCAGTCCAGTGGGTTGCGCTTGTCCGGATCGATGCCGAACTTGACGATAGCGTCAGCCACCACTTTCGGTTCGATCTCGCCACGGTCAGCCAAGGCTTCCAGGGCAGCCAGCACCACGAAGTGGCGGTCAACTTCGAAGAAGTGACGCAGCTTCTTGCGGCTGTCGCTGCGACCGTAACCGTCGGTACCCAGGACTTTGAACTCTTTGCTCGGCACCCACTGGCGAATCTGTTCGGCGAACAGCTTCATGTAGTCGGTGGAGGCGATGACCGGGCCTTTGCGACCGTTCAGGCACTCTTCGACGTAAGTCAGCTGAGGCTTCTGGCCAGGCTTGAGGCGGTTGGCGCGTTCCACGGCCAGGCCGTCGCGACGCAGTTCGTTGAAGCTGGTGACGCTCCACACGTCGGCACCGACGTTGAACTCTTCACGCAGGATCTTCGCCGCTTCGCGGACTTCGCGCAGGATGGTGCCGGAGCCCATCAGCTGAACGTGGTGCGCGGCTTCGCGGGTGTCTTCTTCGAGCAGGTACATACCCTTGATGATGCCTTCCTCGACACCGGCCGGCATGGCTGGCTGCTGGTAGGATTCGTTCATCACGGTGATGTAGTAGAAGATGTCCTGTTGCTCTTCGGTCATCTTCTTCATGCCGTCCTGGATGATCACCGCCAGCTCGTAGCCGTAGGTCGGATCGTAGGTGCGGCAGTTCGGGATAGTGCCCGCCATCATGTGGCTGTGACCGTCTTCGTGCTGCAGGCCTTCACCGTTGAGGGTGGTACGGCCGGCGGTACCGCCGATCAGGAAGCCACGGGTGCGGCTGTCGCCAGCGGCCCAGGCCAGGTCGCCGATACGCTGGAAGCCGAACATCGAGTAGAAGATGTAGAACGGCAGCATCGGCTGGTTGTGGCAGCTGTACGAGGTACCGGCAGCGATGAACGACGACATGGCGCCGGCTTCGTTGATGCCTTCCTCGAGAATCTGGCCCTTCTTGTCTTCGCGGTAGAACATCACCTGGTCTTTATCGACTGGCTCGTAGAGCTGGCCGACGGACGAGTAGATGCCCAACTGGCGGAACATGCCTTCCATACCGAAGGTACGGGCTTCGTCCGGGATGATCGGGACGATGCGCTGGCCGATTTCCTTGTCCTTGACCAGTTGCGCCAGGATGCGCACGAAGGCCATGGTGGTGGAGATTTCGCGGTCGCCCGAGCCGTCCAGGATCGCTTTCAGCGTTTCCAGGGATGGGGTCGGCACGCTGAAGCTCTTGGCGCGACGTTGCGGCACGAAGCCACCCAGGGCAGCGCGGCGCTCGGCCAGGTACTTGGCTTCGGCAGAACCTTCTTCCGGCTTGAAGAACGGCAGGTTCTCAAGGTCGGCATCCTTGACCGGGATGTCGAAGCGGTCACGGAAGTGACGCAGGCTGTCGACGTCGACCTTCTTGGTGTTGTGCGCGGTGTTCTTGGCTTCGCCTGCACCGGTGCCGTAACCCTTGATGGTCTTGGCCAGGATGACAGTCGGCTGCTCTTTGTGGTTCACCGCCTGGTGATAAGCCGCGTAGACCTTGTACGGGTCGTGGCCGCCACGGTTGAGCTTCCAGATCTCTTCGTCGGACAGGTCTTCGACCATGGCCTTGAGCTCTGGGGTGTTGAAGAAGTTCTCACGCACGTACGCGCCGTCTTTGGCTTTGTAGTTCTGGTACTCGCCGTCGATGACTTCGTCCATGCGGCGCTGCAGGGCACCGTTGGTGTCCTTGGCCAGCAGTGGGTCCCAGAAGCGGCCCCAGACGACTTTGTTGACGTTCCAGCCACCGCCACGGAATACGCCTTCGAGTTCCTGGATGATCTTGCCGTTGCCGCGAACCGGGCCGTCGAGGCGCTGCAGGTTGCAGTTGATGACGAAGATCAGGTTGTCCAGCTTCTCGCGGCCAGCCAGGGCGATTGCGCCCAGGGATTCCGGCTCGTCGCACTCGCCGTCGCCCATGAAGCACCAGACCTTCTGCTTGCCGGCCGGGATGAAGCCACGGGCTTCCAGGTACTTCATGAAGCGCGCTTGGTAGATCGCCTGGATCGGGCCCAGACCCATCGAAACGGTCGGGAACTGCCAGAAGTCAGGCATCAACCACGGGTGCGGGTACGAAGACAGGCCGTTGCCGTCCACTTCCTGACGGAAGTTGTTCATCTGGTCTTCGCTGATGCGGCCTTCCATGAAGGCACGGGCGTAAACGCCTGGCGAAGCGTGGCCCTGGAAGAACACCAGGTCGCCGCCGTGTTCTTCGGTCGGGGCCTGGAAGAAGTAGTTGAAGCCGATGTCGTACAGGGTGGCACTGGAGGCGAAGCTGGAGATGTGGCCGCCCAGGTCCGAGTCCTTCAGGTTGGTGCGCATCACCATGGCCAGCGCGTTCCAACGCACCAACGAGCGAATGCGGCGTTCCATGAACAGGTCGCCAGGCATGCGTGCTTCGTGGGTGACAGGGATGGTGTTGCGGTATGGCGTGGTGATCGCATACGGCAGCTGGGAGCCACTGCGGGTGGCCAGCTCGCCCATACGGGTCATCAGGTAATGAGCGCGGTCTTCGCCTTCTTTGTCGAGGACCGACTCCAGGGCATCCAGCCATTCCTGGGTTTCGATTGGATCGAGGTCTTGCATGGCTTGCTCCAGGGCGGAAAGGCAACCAGAATCGATTGCCTGAGTTTGCGACTGGCCTTATGGGCAGACGTCGTGAATTCTTGGATTACCGGAGTGTGATCCGGCGCCGTGTAGTTTTACTACAAATGCATTCGCATTTCATGCTTTTAGACAGTCGGGGTAGTAGTAAAACTACACAAATGCGGCTTTTGGTCGCACCCCGGCTTGTGGGGAAAAACGTTCATGTTGGTTGGCGATGTGTCGCGAACGGGTGATTCTTGATGTTTTTTGCCAGTGATTGCTTTTTTTCAGCTATTTCCAACTTTTGTATGACAGTCCAACCGTGGTCCGCCTTCCATTTGGCCGCCTTTACCCCTCTCTTTCACGCCGATCAAGGATAGTCCATGCGCCTGCCTTTGCCGCTCGATCTGCCCGCCACCCTGCAACCGCTGGTCGCTCGTAATCAGCAGTTCCTCAGCGAAGCTGTGGCTGGCCACCCCGAACTCGACCTCAACGGTTGCAGCCCGGCCCATCGGCAACAGTTTGACCAAGTTGCTGCCGCCAGCGACTTCGTCCTTGGCCTGGCCCAGCGCGAACCGGCCATGCTGCTCGCCCTGATGGCCAGTGGTGAACTGGACCGCCGCTATGCGCCCGGCGAGTTGCGCGGGCAGATCGGGGCGGTGGCCCAGGCAGCGCAAAGCGAAGACGAGCTGGCGCGTAACCTGCGGCGCGAGCGCAATCGCCAGCAGTTGCGCATCATCTGGCGCGACATTACGCGCCAGGCCGAGCTGGGCGAAACCTGCCGTGACCTGTCCGACCTTGCCGACGCCGCCATCGACGAAGCGTATCAATGGCTGTACCCACGCCATTGCCAGCAGTTCGGCACGCCCATCGGCCACCGCAGCGGCCTCGCACAGCACATGGTGGTGCTGGGCATGGGCAAGCTGGGTGCGGTGGAGCTGAACCTGTCGTCGGACATCGACCTGATCTTCGCCTTCCCCGAGGGCGGCGAGACTGAAGGGGTGAAGCGCTCGCTGGACAACCAGGAGTTCTTCACCCGCCTGGGTCAGCGCCTGATCAAGGCCCTGGACCCGGTCACCGTCGACGGTTTCGTGTTCCGCGTCGACATGCGCCTGCGCCCTTACGGTTCGGCCGGTTCGCTGGTGCTGAGCTTCAATGCCCTGGAGCAGTACTACCAGGACCAAGGCCGCGACTGGGAACGCTACGCCATGATCAAGGCGCGGGTGGTGGCCGGTGACCAGGCGGCAGGCGCTCAGTTGCAAGAGATGCTGCGCCCGTTCGTCTACCGCCGTTACCTGGACTTCTCGGCCATCGAAGCCCTGCGCACCATGAAGCAGCTGATCCAGCAGGAGGTACGGCGCAAGGGCATGTCCGAGAACATCAAGCTGGGTGCTGGCGGCATCCGCGAGGTGGAGTTCATCGCCCAGGCCTTCCAGCTGATTCATGGCGGGCGAGACCTGAGCCTGCAGCAACGGCCCTTGCTCAAGGTGCTGGCGACCCTCGAAGGGCAAGGTTACCTGCCACCTGCGGTGGTGGCCGAGTTGCGCGAAGGCTACGAATTCCTGCGTTATACCGAGCACGCTATCCAGGCCATCGCCGACCGCCAGACGCAGATGCTGCCGGACAACGAAATTGACCAGGCGCGGGTCGCCTACATCCTCGGCTTCGCCGACTGGCAGGGCTTCCATGACCAATTGATGTACTGGCGCGGCCGGGTCGATTGGCACTTCCGCCAAGTGATCGCCGACCCGGATGATGAGGACGGCGAGGGCGAACTGGTGGTCGGTGGCGAATGGTCGCCGCTGTGGGAGCAGGCGCAGGATGAAGACGCCGCCTGTCGTCAGCTTGAAGAAGCTGGGTTCAAACAACCCGCCGATGCATTGCGTCGCCTCGCCGGGTTGCGGGGCAGCCCGCAATTGCGCTCGATGCAGCGCATTGGGCGCGAACGTTTGGACGCCTTTATTCCAAGGCTCTTGGCCCAGGCCGTGGAGCACCAAGACCCTGACCTGGTGCTTGAACGCGTGCTGCCGCTGGTCGAAGCGGTTGCGCGGCGGTCGGCCTACTTGGTGCTGCTCACCGAAAACCCGGGTGCCTTGCGCCGCCTGTTGACCCTGTGCGCGGCCAGCCCCTGGATCGCCGAGCAGATTGCCCGCTACCCGTTGCTGCTCGACGAGTTGCTCAACGAAGGCCGGCTGTTCAGCCCGCCACTGGCGCCGGAGCTGGCCAGCGAACTGCGCGAGCGTTTGACGCGCATCCCCGAAGACGACCTGGAACAGCAGATGGAGGCGCTGCGCCACTTCAAGCTGGCCCACAGCCTGCGTGTGGCGGCCTCGGAAATCAGTGGCAACCTGCCGTTGATGAAAGTCAGCGATTACCTGACCTGGCTGGCCGAAGCCATCCTCGACCAGGTGCTGGCCCTGGCCTGGCGCCAGACCGTAGCCCGCCACGGCCAGCCCAAGCGCAGCGACGGCAGCCTGTGCGACCCGGGCTTCATCATCATTGGTTATGGCAAGGTCGGTGGGCTTGAACTGGGCCATGGCTCGGACCTGGACCTGGTGTTCATTCACGATGGCGACCCCCAGGCCGAAACCGATGGCGCCAAGCCGATCGACAGCGCGCAGTTCTTTACCCGCCTGGGCCAGCGCATCATCCACTTGCTGACCACCCAGACCAACTCTGGCCAGCTGTATGACGTGGACATGCGCCTGCGCCCGTCCGGCGCTTCGGGGCTGTTGGTCAGCTCGCTGGGTGCCTTCGAGCGCTATCAACAGAATGAGGCCTGGACCTGGGAGCACCAGGCCTTGGTGCGTGCGCGTGTGCTGGTCGGCTGCAAACAGGTGGGCGCGGCGTTCGAAGGCGTGCGCGCCAACGTCCTGGGCCAACCCCGTGACCTTGAAACGTTGCGCACCGAAGTCAGTGAGATGCGCGCCAAGATGCGCGGAAATCTCGGCACCAAGGCCACGGCTGCCGGCACCGCAGCCAATGCCTTCGAGGCCGGTGTACCCTTCGATATCAAGCAGGATGCCGGCGGTATCGTCGATATCGAATTTATGGTGCAATACGCGGCTTTGGCCTGGTCCCACGACCACCCGGCCATACTCCGATGGACCGATAACATCCGCATTCTGGAAGAGCTGGAGCAGGCAGGTTTGATGCCGGCCAGTGACGCGGTGCTGTTGCGTGAAGTGTACAAGGCGTTCCGTTCTGCCTCGCACCGCCAGGCCCTGCAGAAGCAGGCCGGGGTGATCGATGCGGCGCAGTTTGCCGATGAACGCCGCGAGGTGCGGCGGATCTGGGGCGAGCTGGGTTTGACTTGATACCGCTGGGGCCCCTGTAGGAGCGGCCTTGTGCCGCGAAGGGCTGCAAAGCAGCCCCAAAGGTCCATGCCCCACCACCGGTGTTACACTGTCCGCCACATAGCCTGAATATAAAGAGGGGAGGCCAGGCTGTACCGCAGCCTGTAGCCTCCCCGAGCGTTTCTGGACTAAGCATGAGAATACTGATCATTGGCCCCAGCTGGGTCGGCGACATGGTAATGGCGCAGACCTTGTTCCAGTGCCTGAAACAGCAGCACCCCGACTGCGTGATCGACGTGCTGGCGCCCGAGTGGAGCCGGCCGATCCTCGAACGCATGCCCGAGGTGCGCCAAGCGTTGAGCTTCCCGCTTGGCCACGGTGCGCTGGAACTGGCCACCCGACGTCGCATCGGCAAGTCCCTGGCCGGCCAGTACGACCAGGCAATTCTGCTGCCCAACTCGATGAAATCGGCGTTGGTGCCGTTCTTTGCCGGTATTCCCAAACGCACCGGTTGGCGCGGCGAGATGCGCTTCGGCCTGCTCAACGACGTGCGCAAGCTGGACAAGGCACGTTACCCGCTGATGATCGAGCGCTTCATGGCCCTGGCCTACGCGCCGGGCACCGAGCTGCCACAGCCTTACCCGCGCCCCAGCCTGCAGATCGAACCGCAGAGCCGTGACGCAGCCCTGGCCAAGTTCGGCCTGGCACTCGACCGCCCGGTGCTGGCGCTGTGCCCCGGTGCCGAGTTTGGCGAGGCCAAACGCTGGCCGGCCGAGCACTACGCCGCCGTGGCCGAGGCGATGATCCGCCAAGGCTGGCAGGTGTGGTTGTTCGGTTCGAAAAGCGATCACCCCGTCGGCGAGCAGATCCGCGACCGGCTGATCCCGGGCTTGCGCGAAGAATCCTACAACTTGGCCGGCGAAACCTCGCTGGCCGAGGCCATCGACCTGATGTCCTGCGCCGATTCCGTGGTGTCCAACGACTCCGGGCTGATGCACGTGGCGGCCGCGCTGAATCGCCCGCTGGTTGCCGTGTATGGTTCGACCTCGCCGGGCTTCACGCCGCCGCTGGCCGAACAGGTGGAAGTGGTGCGCACCGGCATCGAATGCAGCCCGTGCTTCGACCGCACCTGCCGCTTCGGCCACTACAACTGCCTGCGCTTGCTCGACCCGCAGCAAGTCATCGCCGCCTTGCACAGCCTGGGCGGTCCGAACCTGATCGATACCGTGGCCGAGGTCGACTAAGTGCGGGTACTGATCATCAAGACATCGTCGCTGGGGGATGTGATCCACACCCTGCCGGCGATCACCGATGCCGCCCACGCGATACCGGGCATTCGTTTCGACTGGGTGGTGGAAGAAGGCTTTGCCGAGATCCCCAGCTGGCACCCGGCGGTCGACCAGGTGATCCCGGTGGCGATCCGTCGCTGGCGCAAGAACATCTGGCAGACCCTCAAGAGCGGCGAGTGGAAGGCGTTCAAGCAGCGCGTTCGCGCGCGCAAGTACGACCTGGTGATCGATGCCCAGGGCCTGGTCAAGTCGGCCTGGCTGACCCGCTACGTCAAGGCACCGGTGGCCGGGTTGGACCGCTACTCGGCGCGCGAAGGCCTGGCCAGCCGTTTTTATGACCGGCGCCTGTCGGTCGCCACGGGCCAACACGCGGTCGAGCGTGTGCGCCAGCTGTTCGCCCTGGCCCTGGCCTACGACTTGCCGGAAGGCATCGGCAACTACGGCCTCGACCTCGATCGCCTGCAATTGCCGCCCGCCGCGCCCTACGTGGTGTTCCTGCACGGCACCACCTGGGCCACCAAGCATTGGCCCGAGGCTTACTGGCGCGAGCTGGCCGAGCGCATGGGCCGGCGCAAGCTGCAAGTGCGCCTGCCGTGGGGCAACCCGGCCGAGAAGGCACGCGCCGAACGTATCGCCCAGGGCTTGAATAACTGCCAGGTACTGCCCAAGTTGAACCTTGTCGGCGTTGCCCGCGTGCTGGCGGCGGCCAAGGCCTGCGTGGCGGTGGACACCGGCCTCGGCCATTTGGCTGCGGCGCTGGATGTGCCGACTATTTCACTGTTCGGCCCGACCAACCCGGGCCTGACCGGCGCCTATGGCCGCGCCCAGGTTCACCAGGCCAGCGATTTCCCCTGTGCGCCGTGCCTGCAGAAAAAGTGCACTTACAAGCCGAGCGCCGATGACCTGCGCCGGTTCGATCTCAAACGCGAGTGGCCGCTGTGCTTCACTCGCCTGAATCCCGAGCATGTGGCGAGCCGCTTGAGCGCGCTGCTGCTGGCTGAGGATGTTCGTTGATGCAACTGGCTTTCGTGCTTTACAAATATTTCCCCTTCGGCGGGCTGCAGCGCGATTTCATGCGCATTGCCCTGGAATGCCAGAAGCGGGGCCACCAGATCCGTGTGTACACGCTGATCTGGGAAGGTGACATTCCGCCTGGCTTCGAAGTGCTGGTGGCGCCGGTCAAGGCGCTGTTCAACCACCGCCGCAACGAGAAGCTCAGCGCCTGGATGGAAGCCGACCTGGCCAAGCGCCCGGTCGACCGCCTGATTGGCTTCAACAAGATGCCGGGGCTGGACGTGTACTACGCCGCCGACGGCTGCTTCGAGGACAAGGCCCAGACCCTGCGTGGCGGCCTCTATAAGCGCTGGGGCCGCTACCGGCACTTTGCCGAGTACGAGCGCGCGGTGTTCGCCAAAGACTCGAAAACCGAGGTGCTGATGATCTCGGAGGTGCAGCAGCCGCTGTTCGTCAAGCACTACGGCACCCCGGCTGAACGCTTCCACCTGCTGCCGCCGGGCATTTCCCAGGACCGTCGGGCGCCGGCCAACGCCGCCCAGATCCGCGCCGAGTTCCGCAAGGAATTCAACCTGGGCGACGATGACCTGCTGCTGGTGCAGATCGGTTCGGGCTTCAAGACCAAGGGCGTCGACCGCAGCCTCAAGGCTTTGGCCGCGCTGCCGTCGGCCTTGCGCAAGCGCACCCGGTTGATGGTCATCGGCCAGGACGACCCCAAGGTCTTCCAACTGCAGAGCGCCACCCTCGGCCTGGGCGACCAGGTGCAGTTCCTCAAGGGGCGTAGCGATATCCCACGCTTCCTGCTGGGCGCTGACCTGCTGATCCACCCGGCCTATAACGAAAACACCGGCACCGTGCTGCTCGAAGCGCTGGTGGCAGGCCTGCCGGTGCTGGTCTCCAAGGTATGTGGCTATGCCCATTACATCGCCGAAGCCGACAGCGGCCTGGTGCTGGATGAGCCGTTCGAGCAGGAACAGCTCAACGGCTACCTGCAACGCATGCTCGAAGACCCGCAGGCCCGTGCCGACTGGTCGCGCAACGGCCTGGCCTTTGCCGATACGGCCGACCTGTACAGCATGCCGCAGCATGCTGCTGATGTGATCCTGGGGCAGGAGACCGCATGAAGCTGATACTGGCCGAACCCTTCAAGCGCTTGTGGGCCGGGCGTGATGCCTTCGAGGCCGTGGAAGCGCTGCAAGGCGAGGTGTACCGCGAGCTGGAAGGGCGCCGCACGCTGCGCACCGTCGTTGAGGGCGAGGGGTTTTTCGTCAAGATTCACCGCGGCATCGGCTGGGGGGAGATCTTCAAGAACCTGTTCAGCGCCAAGCTGCCGGTGCTCGGTGCCGGCCAGGAATGGCGAGCCATCCAGCGCCTGCACGAGGTCGGCGTGCCGACCATGACCGCCGTCGCCTATGGCGAGCGCGGCAGCAACCCGGCCACTCAGCATTCGTTCATCGTGACCGAAGAACTGGCGCCGACCATCAGCCTGGAAGACTTCAGTATCGACTGGGTCAAGCAGCCGCCCGCGCCACGCCTCAAGCGTGCGCTGATCGCCGAAGTGGCGAAGATGACCGGCGGCATGCACCGCGCCGGGGTCAACCACCGCGACTGCTACATCTGCCACTTCCTGCTGCACACCGATCGCCCGGTGACGCCAGAAGACTTCAAACTGTCGGTCATCGACCTGCACCGTGCCCAGACCCGGGCGACAATCAGCCGCCGCTGGCGTGACAAAGACCTGGCCGCGCTGTACTTCTCGGCGCTGGACATCGGCCTGACCCGGCGCGACAAACTGCGCTTTTTGCGTGGCTACTTCCAGCGCCCGCTGCGCCAAGTGCTTGCCGACGAGGCCGCGCTGCTCGCCTGGCTGGAACGCAAGGCGCAGAAACTCTATGACCGCAAACAACGCTATGGGGATGCACTCTGATGGCGGGTTGGACACTGGCGCCAGGCTACGAACACCTGGCGGCGGATTTCGGCAGCCTTGACGCAGTCTTCGCCCTGCAGGGCGAACGCCTGACCCGCGACCCGCTCAGCGAGGTGGTGCGCATCGAGCGCGAGGGCGTCAATTACTACGTCAAGCGTTACACCGGGGCGGGCAAGCACATGCGCCGCTACCTCGGCCGGCCGCGCATCAAGGCCGAATGGCAAAACCTCAAGCAGTTCGCCAAGTGGGGCATTCCCACCGCCGAAGTGGCCGCCTGGGGCCTGGAGCGCAAGGGCCTGGCGTTTGGCCGCGGGGCGATGATCACCCGCGAGCTGCCGCGCACCGAAGACCTGTCGGCCTTGGCCGAGCGCAAAGACCCGCGCCTGGCAGACCCCGCCTGGGTCGACCACGTCAGCCGCCAGCTGGCGCGCCACACCCGGGTGATGCACGAGCACCGTTTTGCCCACAACGACTTGAAGTGGCGCAACCTGCTGGTCGACGACCAGGGCACGCTGTTCTTCATCGACTGCCCGACCGGCGACTTCTGGCGCGGCTTCATGTGGCGGCACCGGATGATCAAAGACCTGGCGTGCCTGGACAAGGTCGCCAAATACCACCTGTCGGCGACCCAGCGCCTGCGTTTCTACCTGCAATACCGTGGTCGCGACAGGCTCAACGCCCGCGACAAGCAGCGGATTCGCCAAGTGCTGAGCTTTTTCGAGGGAAGGGAATGACCGATTACCTGGCCAGCGCGGACCTCGCGCTGCTCAAACGCCACGGCTTGAACGATTTCGACGCGCTGTGGGCGCTGCAACTCGATGCCGTGGACGAGCCCAACACCGGGCGTGGGGGCTGGAGCAGCGTGTTCCGCCTGGAACTCGAAGGCAAGGGCTACTACCTCAAGCGCCAGAGCGACTACCTCACCCGTACCTTGCACCGGCCATTCGGCGAGCCAACCTTCGCCCGCGAATTCCGCAACATCAGCCGCTACCAGAAGCTGCACATTCCGGCCTTGCAAGCGGTGTTCTATGGCGAGCGCAAGCAGGCCGGCGAGCACCGGGCGATCCTCATGACCCGTGCCCTGGACGAGTGGGCCGACCTGGACAGCCTGCTGGCTCAGTGGCCGCAGTTGGGTGATGCCGAACGCAACGGCATCCTTGAGGCCTGCGGCCAGTTGGCGCGCACGCTGCACAGCGCTGGGCAGGTGCACGGCTGCTTCTACCCCAAGCACATCTTCCTGCGCCAACGCCGCGAAGGCTGGGATGCCCAACTGATCGACCTGGAAAAAACCCGGCCCCTGCTGTTCGGCATGCGTGACCGGCTCAAGGACCTGGAGCCCCTGTTGCGCCGTGCCCGGGCCTGGAGCGAGGCGGATGTGCGTCACCTGCTGGCAGCCTACCTGGTGCAGCCGGCGGACAGCACGCTGGTCGGCACCTGGCTGCAACGCCTGACGCAACGCCGTCGTGAAAAAGAGGCCCGCTGATGCGTTTGTCTGAACTGAAAGAGGCCGGGCGCGCCCCGGCGTTGCCCCTGAACGTGAGCCTGGCCGATGCCGCCGGCAGCGCCGAGCTGCAACTGCTGAGCCTGCTGCGTGTGCTACCCGGCCAGCGTTATGTGGGTGCTGGTGTCTGGCGTGGCACGCCGGTGCTGGCCAAGCTGCTGGTGGGCAGCAATGCTGCCCGGCACTTCCAGCGCGAGCTGCAAGGCGTCAAGTGGTTGGCCGAGCAGGGCCTGACCACGCCCAAACTGCTGGCCGATGGTTTGAAGGAAGGCGAGGGTGGCTGGCTGCTGTTCGCGTTTCTGGATGGCGCCGAAAGCCTGGCCGATGCCTGGGCCGCCGTGGAGCACCTGCCCGTACTGGCAGACGAGCAACACGCGGTGTTGGGTGAGGCGCTGACGGCGGTGGCGCAGATGCACGCCAAGGGCTTGTGGCAGGAAGACCTGCACCTGGACAACCTGCTGCGCCATGGCGGCAAGCTGTACCTGATCGACGGCGCGGGCATCAAGGCCGAGACCCCGGGCCAGCAGTTGTCGCGCCCGCGTGTGCTGGAAAACCTCGGCGTGTTCTTCGCCCAATTGCCCAAGCGCCTGGAGCCGTTCATCGAAGAGCTGTTGGTGCATTACCTGTTGGCCAATGCCGAGCACGCGCTGCCACTCGAAGCGCTGCAGAAGCAGGTGGACAAGGTGCGCAGCTGGCGCCAGAAGGACTACCTGGAAAAGGCCGGCCGCGAGTGCTCGCTGTTCAGCGTCAAGCGCAGCCTTTCGGGCCTGCGGGCGATTCGCCGCGCTGAGGTGCAGGCCATGCTGCCGGTGCTGGAGCATGCCGATGAGCTGATCGACAAGGGCCACTTGTACAAGACCGGTGGCGCCGCCAGTGTGGCCCGCATCGAGGTCGATGGCCGGCAACTGGTGCTCAAACGCTACAACATCAAGAACACCGCGCACTGGTTCAAGCGCTTCTGGCGCCCGAGCCGCGCCTGGCACTCGTGGATCGAAGGCCACCGCCTGGAATTTCTCGACATCGCCACGCCACGCCCTCTGGCAGTGCTAGAGGAGCGTGTCATGGGCCTGCGCAGCCGTGCCTACCTGGTCACCGATTATGTCGATGGCCCGGACCTGACCGCGTGCTTTGCGCCCTATGTGGAAAACGGCGAGGCACCTGAAGAGCAGCTCGACGCGCTGGTGAAGGTCATGCAGCAACTGATCCGCGAGCGCATCAGCCATGGCGACTTCAAGGGCCACAACCTGTTCTGGGACAACGGCCAGTGGTCGCTGATCGACCTCGATGCCATGTGCCAGCACGCCACCCAGCTCAGCTTCGCCCCGGCCTATGCCCGTGACCGGGCGCGGCTGCTGCGCAACTGGCCGCGTGACAGTGCCTTGCATCAGCGGCTGGACCGGTTGCTGCCGCGGTTGTCCGAATAAGCTGCTGGCAGCGCCAGCCAGTTGCTGCTGCGGCCGGTCTGGCGCACGCGGATGCGCCATTGCGCATCCTGCCAGCGCAGCACTGCCCACGCGGGCACGGTGCCGCGCAGCGTCTCAGGCAATAGCAGGTGGTAGTGAGCGGCGAGCAGATGGCGGCGCACAGGTAACTGGTGGCTGCCCAGTTGCAGGTACAGCGTGGTGTTGTCCTGAAGCAGCTGGGCATCGTCTTCGGTCGCGTTGCCGTGTAACGGGGTGGTCAGGCGGCAGTCCTCCAACAGTTGCTGGATATTCGGCAACCCGTCGTACCAGAGCACTGGGGAGTCGACCACCCAACTGCCATCCAGGCAGCGCTTGATCGGCAGCTTCAGGTAGGTGTTCGGCTGGTTCGGGTCGGTGGCGCGCCAGCGTGTGCCGTCGAAAGTGACATTGAAGTAGCGTCCCAGGTTATCCCTCACGTAGTACTGTGACAGGCCGGGGCTCGCCGACTGCTGTTCGTACACGGCCTCGTCGTGCAGCGCGTCGATGCGGTAGCGCAGCTTTGCAACGTCAGGGGTCGCCTCGTAATGCCGGGGCAGCGGCACCGGTGGGGGCTTGGGCAGGCCCCGCATAACCCGGCGCATCAGCCCGGAGCCTGCCATGTCGTTGAGCCCCGCCGTGGCGTGGCCGAGCGCTGCGACCGCATGATGGAGCGCACCGTTGTGGTCGGCTCGGTCAAGCGCTTCGAAACCGTCCCAGATGGAAATGCCCATGCGCCCGAACGCCAGTGCGGTCGAGCCCGCCTGCGGCAACACCAGGGTGAGGATATCCAGCACCAGCCTGAGCACATTGACCGAAAACTCCCCCAGCAGCTCTTGGTTGCTGCGGGTCACGGCATTGGCTTGGGCCATCAGGGTGTTGACCTCGGCGCGGTAGAGGGCGTCGTACAGGTTGCCGGTGATGGTCTGCAAACTGATATGCGAGCCCAGGCGGCCCTGTACCAGCAGTGCCTCCAGGCTTTTTCGGTTGCCCAGCGGCAAGCGTTGCAACACATAGTGGCGCAGCTGCGCATCGCTGCGCACGGCGCGGATCAGCGCCCGGGCGTTGTTGTATTCACGCCAGGGGCGGCGGTCCGGCGCGTCGGGGCTGTAGACCACGATGCGGTAAGAGTGCTCTGGCGAGACCAGTAGCACGACACCTTGCAGGGTTTGCCCCTGGATCAGCATCTGCCGGGCGATCACCTGCTGTTCGTTGCGGTGCGGCCGGTTGTGGCTGTCGGGTGAGTGAATGACGCAGTCGGCCCAACCATAACCCTGTTCGAGCGTGCTCGGCTGAAAATGCCCGGCATAACGCGCCTTGACCGCTTCGGCGTGCATGCGCGTGCGGCTCAGGTGCGCGTAGGCCTGCTGGCGCCAGCGGCCATGGGGCGATTCGAACAGTTGGGTGCGCAGGTAGGCTTGGTAGCCGCTACCAGCATTCAGGCGCCGCACGATTTGCTTGACCCGCAGTGGCGTCAGGGCTGGCAGCGGCTGGTCGGCGTCGAGGTGCACGCGGGCGGTCAGCCAGTAATCGACGTCGAACCAGGCGATATTGAGCAGGGCCAGTTCATCCAACCGGTAGCTTTGGTTGACCAGTTCAATCGTCCCGCCCGCGTGCGGGCGGCTGGCCACGGGGATGTAGGCGCTGGTGTCGAGCGGGTTGCTGACGGGGCCGACCTGGCGCGCCAGGGTCACGCTGATCGAGATCTGCTCCGGTGCGGTGTCGATGCCGGGGTCTTGCTGCAGAAACTCGCGCAGCCGCTGACGCACCCAGGCCAGCAGGGTGTGCCGTTGGTTGAACTGCTCCAACGTGAGGATGCCTGGCGCGGCTGCGGCCTTGATGGCCGCCACCTGCTCTTGCATGGCTTGCATGATGTGGGCAACGCCTTGCTGCGAGGTCGAGCGCAACCAGTCGGGCATGTGCTTTTCCAGCAACAGGCCATAGCGGGTGGCTACTGGACCTTGGCTGCCGAGCTCGCGGTGCAGGTTCAGTGCGTTGCCCAGTTGGGCGTCGAGGTGTTCGATACTGCGTTGCAGGCCCTGCGCCCAGGCGGCCTGCCAGGCGGCAGTCAGGCGCTTGCCATGGGCCTCGCGAATGGCCAGGGCCTGCGCCTCGGCGAGGTCCTCGCTGAACCAGTCGTAGCGCAGGCGTTCAGCCCGGTGGGCACGTTGGCGGTCTGCGCTCACCACTAGCAGTCGGGTCAGCGGTTCGCTCTGCACCGGGTCTTCGAGGCGTTCGCATAATTCCACGTGCAAGGCGGCCAGGCTGTCGAACGCTTCGATGCCATGCACGATGCTGCACAAAAGCACCCGCCCGACCGGTTCCTGTGCGTCGAGCAAGCGGCCTTCCGGGCCGTTCTCAGTGAGGATCAGCACGCCTGGCAAGTGGCTGCGCCAGTTGGGCGCCGAGCCCGACAGCAACGGGCGGTACAGCTGCGGGCGGCTGGCGGCGGGCAGGTGCTGGCGTTGCCAGGGCTGTGGGTATTCAAGGCAAGTGGTCAGCAACCGGGCGTGCTCCACAGACAAGGTCTGGTCGTGGCTGCGCAAGCGCATCTCGGTGAACAGTTGATCGCGGCGCAGGGTGGCCAGGCGTGCTTGCCGGCTCAGCCCTTTTTCGTCACGCGCTAGCCAATAGCTGGCCAGGTGCGCATGCAAGCTTTGGCGAAGCGTCGCGCAGAAGCGTTCGATGTGGGCGTTGAAGTCGCTTGGCAGGTTGAGCGGGCGGTCGTCGTGACGGGCTTGCGTATCGGCCGGTGGCTTGAAGGCGCCGCCGTCGAACAGGTGGTAGCCGACCAGGTCCAGCAGGCGGAAGCGCCCGAAGTACAAGGTCCGGGCGGTGATCGCTGGGTTGGGGAACAGGGTGCTCAGGGCTTGGTCGAGGCTGTGTTCCACACCCGGCAAGGGGGGCAGTAGTGCGTCGAGTTGGCTGTCCAGCGACTGGAGGCGCAGCAGCGGTGTCATGGCCTATCTCCTGGTGAAAGGGGACCATGCTGCACCGCGTTGGCCGGGCGGCTGCGTTAACCCATTACCTCAACGCCGCCAGAAGCCGCGCAGGGCCAAGTACGCTGGCAGGCCCAGGCCGACCCAGGACAAGCCGTCCCACGCGCCGTCGCCCAGCAGTGCAGCGAACAGGCCTAGGGCACCGAGCAGGGCGATGAGTGCCGGCCAGGCGAAAATCTTAGTGGTCGATCGCGACGCGTGGCTCATGCCTTGGCCTCCCGTGGTTTACGCTGCTTGCCCCACCACAGGTACAGGCCGCTGCCGAGCACGATGAGGGTCAGCACGTCGAGCACCGCCCAGAGGATCTGCATGGGGCGCCCGCCGTAGTCACCGAAGTGCAGCGGCTGCGACAGGCCCATGGCGTCCATGTACCAGGGCCGTTCGCCGACGGCGGTTACTTGCAGGGTCTGCGCATCGATCAGCACCGGGGTGAGCAGGTGCGAGGTCAGGTGCGTAGCGCCTTTCATGAACACGGCGTAGTGGTGCTCGCTGGAAAAACGCGTGCCGGGGAAGGCGATGAAATCCGGGCGCATGCCGGGCGCCGCGTGCTCAGCGATGGCCAACAGGCGGCTGGCCGGGGCGCGTTCGGTGAGCGGCGGGGCATCACGGTAGGGGGCGACCATGGCGGCCAGGCTGTCGTTGCGCCAGGCGGCGATGACCAGGTCGGAGAGTGCACTGATCACACCGGTGACGCCAACCGTGAGCGCCCAGGCCAGGGTCACCACGCCGATCAGGTTGTGCAGGTCGAGCCAACGCAGGCGGCGGGATTTGTCGTGGCGCACCGTGGCGAAATCCAGGCGGCGCATGAAGGGCGCGTAGAGCACGGTGCCAGAAACGATCGCCACGACGAACAGCACGCCCATGAACGCCAGTAGCAACTTGCCAGGCAGGCCGGCGAACAGGTCCACGTGCAGGCGCAGCATGACCATCATGAACCCGCCGTTCGCAGCCGGCATGGCGATGGCTTCGCCGGTGCGGGCATCGAGCATGAAGGTGTGCGATGAATTGGGCTCGGTGCCAGCGGTCGCGGCTGTGATTGCCACCACGCCGTTGCGTTCGTCCTCGTCGTAGCCGAAGTACTGCATCACCTCGCCAGGGCGGTGTTGTTCGGCCTTGAGCACCAGCTGCTGCAGGTCGAGGTGCGGGGTGCCGGCGGGCATCTCGCGCAGCGCCGGGGCATCGCCGAGCAGGTGTTCCAGCTCGTGGTGGAAGATCAGCGGCAGGCCGGTGAGGGCCAGCACCATCAGGAACAGGGTGCAGACCAGGCTGCTCCAGGTGTGGATGAAGGACCAGCGGCGGATGGTTGAGCTTTTCATTTCATTTTGTTTCTCGACGTCCAGAAAGACCAAAGCCGCCCCTTGAAGGACGGCTTGGTCGGCGCACGTGGGTCATCACCACTTGTAGGTGGCGCTGGCGACGACGCTGCGCTCATCGCCGTAGTAGCAGTAGTAACTGTCACAGGTGGAGAGGTAGTCCTTGTTGAACACGTTGTTCGCGTTGACCGCCACCGACGCGCCTTTGAGGCTGTTGTTCAGGCGGCCGAGGTCGTAGTGCACCGAGGCATCGAACACGGTGTAGGCATTGGCCTTGCCCAGGTAGGTGTTGGCCTGGTCGCCATAGGTATTGCCGGTGTAGCGCGCGCCACCGCCGATGCCGAAACCGTCAAGCACGCCGCTGTGCCAGGTGTAATCGGCCCACAGCGAGGCTTGCTGGTTGGGCATCAGTTGCAGGCGGTTGCCTTTGTAGTCGCCTTTTTGCACTTCGGACTTGGCCAAGGTGTAGGCAGCAGTCAGCTTGAGGTTTTCGCTGACGTCGGATACCGCTTCCAGCTCCAGGCCGCGCACTTTCACTTCGCCAGTCTGGCTGGTGACGCTCACGTTGCCGATGGTGTTGGTGACCGAGACGTTTTTCTGGGTCAGGTCATACACGGCTGCCGACAGCAACGTGTTGGAACCCGGCGGTTGGTATTTGATACCCAGCTCCCATTGCTTGCCTTCGGTCGGTTTGAACGACTCCGTGGCAGACACGGCGGCATTGCTGACCGGCTGGAACGACTCCGCATACGACAGGTACGGCACAAAGCCCGAGTCGAACACATAGCTGATCGCCGCGTTGCCGCTGAATTGCTTGTCACGTTGGGTGTTGGTGGCATCGCCCTGGTTGAGGTACTTGGTGCCGGTGTGCACCCAGTCTTCCCGGCCACCCAGGGTCAGGCGCCAGTTGTTCAGTGCCATCTGGTCCTGGACATACAGGCCCGTCTGACGGGTTTTCTGGTTGTAGTCATAGAACGCCGTGGAGCGATCCGGGCGAGTGATCGGCAGCCCGTAAACCGGGTTGTTGACGTTGCTGTTCGGTACGTTGAAGCCGTAGATCGACAGGTAGTTGGTGTTGACGCGCTGGTGGTCCAGGCCGATCAGCAGGGTGTGGGTAATGTCCCCGCTGGCGAAGTCAGCCTGGAAGTTGTTGTCCACGGCGAATTGGCTGATGTCTTCGTCGACGTTGGTGGACATGCGGCTGACGGTACCATCGTCTTGCACCGGGCCACCGGGCGCGTAGTAGCTGCCGGGGGTGATGGTTTGGAACGCCAGGTCCGACTTGGTGTAGCGCAGGTTTTGGCGGAACTGCCAGACATCGTTGATGCGATGCTCGAAGGCATAGCCCAGCGCGTAGTAGGTGCGGTCGTAGAACTCGTAGTCCGGATCGCCCAGGTTCTTGTGGTGGGAGATCTTGCCGAACGGCATGTCGATCTTGGTGCCCTGGATCGGCCGAAACTGGCTGGTGGCGCCAGTATCGTCGCGGGTGAACTGGGTCAGCAAGGTCAGCGAGGTGTCGTCGTCGATGTTCCAGGTCAGGCTCGGGGCGATGTTGTAGCGCTTGTCGTCGATATGGTCGATCTGGGTGCCGCCATCGCGGATCACGCCACTGACGCTGTACAGAAACTGGCCCTGGTCGTCGATTTTGCCGGTGCTGGCGAAGTTGATCTGGCGGTGGTTGTCGCTGCCGTACTGCAGTTCGATTTCGTGGGCGCTTTCAGCTTGTGGGCGTCGGCTGACCATGTCCAGCAGGCCGCCCGGTGGGGTTTGCCCGTAGATCGAGGAAGCCGGGCCGCGCAGCAGTGCGAGGCGGTCGAGGTTCCAGGTTTCGGCTTTCGGGTTGGCGTAGACGCCACGGGGCAGCGGCAGGCCATCGAGGAACTGGGTCGGCTCGAAGCCACGCACGCGCATCCAGTCATAGCGTGTGTCGCTGCCGAAGCTGGCAGACACGATGCCGGGCATGTAGCGCACGGCATCATCCAGGCTGTGCACGCCGCGGTCGGCCATTTGCTGGCGCGTGGCAACAGAGATGGAGCGGGGGACTTCGACCAGCGCGGTATCGGTCTTGGTGCCGGCGGCGGTGCGCTGGGCGAGGTAGCCCTCTACCGGGCCCCAGGCGCTTTCGCTGACGCTGTCGGCGTTCACGGTGGTTTCCGGCAGTGCCAGGGTGCCGTCCGGGACGGCCACCAGGCTGTAGCTGCCAACGCTGCTCTGCTGCAGCTGCAACCCAGTGCCGCGCAGGGCGGCCTGCAAGGCGCCGATGCCGTCGTACTGGCCGTTGACCGGGGCCGAGGTGCGGCCGCTGACCAGGGCCGGGTCGATGGCCAGGGCGATGCCTGATTGGCTGGCGATCTGGTTGAGGGTGCTGGCCAAGGGCGCGCTAGGCAGGTCGTAGGCGCGCTGGGCGGATTGCTCGGCGGCGAACAGGGCAGGACTGGCCAGCGGCGCGGCCAGGCCAATGGCCAGGGCCATCAGGCTGGGGCGCAGGATACGATCGACAGTACGGGGCATGCAGCGGCTCCTAGACGGATAAGTGCTAACTGCTTCCTTGCCGAGCGAGATTTCAAAAGTGACAGGGCTTGTCGAAAAAAAGTAAAAAGACTTCAAGAACCGGCGATGCCCGTTCAAACGCCATCCGCTGTAGGAGCAGCCTTGTGCTGCGAAGAGGCCAGTGAAAGCAGCGAAGATCCACTGTGTTGTCGCGGGCCTCTTCGCAGCGCAAGGCTGCTCCTACAGTGCATTCGCGCCAGAACAACAGATCACTATTTGGCCTTGACGGTCACCCACCACGGCGTATGCCGCTCGATCTGCACCGGCAGTGCCGGCTCCAGCGACGCCAGGGCTAGGTCGGTGTCGGTCAGCGGGAAGCTGCCGGTGACACGCAGGTCGGCAACTTCGTCAGCCACCCCGAGATGGCCGCTGCGGTAATGCCCGAGCGCGGCCAGCAAGTCAGCCAGGCGCACGTTGTCCACCACCAGCATGCCGCGGGTCCAGGCATCGGCGCCGACGGCGACTGTGCCGACCTGGCCAAGCCCGTTGGCATCCATGAGCACCTGCTGGCCTTCGCGCAACACCTGCTCGTCGCCACTGTTCAGCGGCATGGCCGCGACCGAGGCCTGCAGCACTTCCAGACGTGTGCCCTGTGCCTCACGGCGCACCAGGAAGCGTGTGCCAAGCGGGCGCAGGCGACCGTCGTCGGTGCGTACCAGCAACGGGCGTGGATCTTGGTGGCCAGTCTCGACCGAGATTTCGCCCTGGTGTAGCACGATCACCCGTTGCTCGCCTTCGTAGTCGATATCCACCGCGGTATGGGTGTTCAGGCTCAGCAGGGTGCCGTCTTCCAGGCGCAGGGTGCGCAGCTCGCCGGTGGCGGTGCGTTGGTCGGCCAGCCAATAGTTCGGTGACAGCGAGGGGGCGCCGACCCAGGCCAGCAGTGAGCCCAGCAGCAACATCCCGGCCAGGCCGCTGCCAACCTTGCCGATGCGCCGCCGCAGCCCGGCCCGCGACTGCAGCAGTGCCTGGCGCGCAGGCCCGGCAGCGGCGCTCACGCGCTGGTCGAGGCTGCCCAGTTGGCGCCAGGCGCGGGCATGCTCTTCGCTGGCGGCGTGCCAGCGCATGAACGCGTTGCGCTCATCAGGCGTGCCACTGCCTTCATCCAAGCTCAGCTTCCAGGCGATGGCCGCTTCCAGGACGCGGGACGATACCGGTGAGCCGTTCACGTCGGCTCCCCGTACAGGGCCACATAGCACTGGCGCAGGCCTTGGGCGATGTACTGGCGTACCCGCGAGACCGAAACGCCAAGGCGCTCGGCGATTTCGGCATGGCCCATGCCGTCCAGGCGGTTGTACAGGAAGGCCGCCCGCGCTTTGCTCGACAGCTTGCCCAGCAGGCGGTCGATGGCTTTGAGGTCTTCGAGAATCAGGTGTTGGGTTTCCGGGGAGGGGTGTTCGGCTTCGGGCAGCAGGGCGAGCTCGGCCAGGTAGGCCTGCTCCAGCGCGGTGCGGCGGAAATGGTCGAACATCAGCCCCTTGGCCACGGCGGCCAGAAAGGCGCGCGGCTCACGGGGCGTTTCCAGTCGATCACGGCCGAGCAGGCGCACAAAGGTGTCCTGGCTCAGGTCTTCGGCACGCTGACGGCAGGCCATGCTGCGTTGCAGCCAGGCGAGCAGCCAGCTGCGATGGTCGCGGTAAAGCGCACCGACCAGCTCGGCGTGTGGGCTGTGTGCAGAAGACAAGCAGCGTCCCCCCGGAACGAATGCATTAACTAACGATAATTATTCGCGATTGTTGCAGAGGCAGGGGGCGGGGCGCAATGGACGCTTATCGGATTGCCACTATGGTGGGGGCGCCGCCGGGTGTAATGATTGGGTGATTTGGCGCCTGTGAGATCGAGCGCCGCCCGCGCGGCGCATCGCGAGCAACGCTCGCTCCTACGTTTGTTTCGGGCCAATTATTCCTGGGGCATATGCGCGCGACCGCTTTGTATGTTCGACGCGATAACGCGCCATGCGCCAAGGCGGTCGCGCGCGCCTGTCACAGGCGTTACTGGCCAAAAATAAACGTAGGAGCGAGCGTTGCTCGCGATGCGCCGCGCGGGCGGCGCTCGATCTCACAGGCGCAACAACACTCAAGCCCTACAAACCGTGACTATGCACCTTACGCCGACGCCACCCCCGCAACCGCTGCTCCAGCTGCAACGGGCTGTCCAACTGCTGGCGGCGGGCCTGGCTGAACAGGATCAAGGCCAGCTCAGCAGTCACCTGGGCATCGGCACTGGCATGGTGGCGCTCTTCCACCTGCAGCCCAAAACGCGCAACCCAGTCATCCAGCCCGGCTTCGCGCAGCACCGTGTCGGGGTTGAGCATCGGCGCCAGTTCGGCAACATCGAGAAACGGCAACTGCAGGCGATAGCCCAGGCTTTCTTTCAGCGCGCGCGCGAGCATGCGCTGGTCGAAGGGCGCATGGAACGCCAATACCGGGCTATCGCCAATGAAGTCGAGCAGGTCGAGCAAGGCCTCGACCGGGTCGCAGCCGGCCGCCAGGGCACTGGGCCCCAGCCCGTGGATCAACACGCTGGCGTTGGTCTTCTGGGTCGGGCGGTACAGGGTGCGTTCAAACTGCTGGGCAAAGTCGATGGCGCCGTCTTCAATGGCCACCGCGCCAATCGACAACACCTGGTCACGGTTGGGGTTGAGGCCGCTGGTTTCCAGGTCCAGCACCACCCAGCGCTGTTCACGCAATGTGCACACCCCCAGCGCCGCGGGCTTGGGCAACTGCGCCAGGCGCTGGCGCGAGGCGTCGTCCAGGTCGGGCAGGCTGGGGCGTAGCCAGGCGAACAGGCTCATAGCTGGTACCGCAAGGCCAGGCTGCTTTGCAGGCGCTGCGCCTGGCGCAGCGACTCCCGCAGGATGCGCCGGTCCAGGTGGTTGAGGCTGTCTGGGTCGACGCGGTTGGAGTAGGGCAGGTTATCGCGGGTCTGGCGCTGGTGCTGCTGCATGCGGGTTTGCTGGATGAAGTGGTAAGCCTCTTCATACGCTGCGCCGTCGAGTCGCTCGATGACGCCTTTCGTCACCAGTTGGCGCAGGCGCTCGAGGGTGTTGCAGGCATCGATGCCATTGGCCAGGGCCAGCAACCGCGCGCCATCGACGAAGGGCGTCAGGCCCTGCACCTTGAGGTCGAGGGTGGCCGCTTTGTCATTGCCTTGGCGGGTCAGCACGAATTCACGCAGGCGGCCCACCGGTGGGCGCTGGCGCAGGGCGTTGTCGGCCATCATGCGCTGGAAGAGGCGGTTGTCGGCCACCTGCGCCAGCAGGCTTTGGCGCAGTTGCTCGCAGCCTTGCTCGTCGCCCCAGACCACGCGCAGGTCGAAATAGATGCTCGAAGCCAGCAGGTTTTCCGGGCTGGCCTCGCGGACGAAACCGGCAAAGCGCTGCGCCCATTCGCTGCGTGACAGGCACAGCTCGGGGTTGCCGGCCATGACATTGCCTTTGCACAGGGTGAAACCGCACTGGGCCAGGCATTGGTTGATGTACTGCGCCAGTGGCAGCAGGCGGGCCCGGACCGCGTCGGCTTCGGCGCTGTCGCGGGCTTCGAACAGGATGCCGTTGTCCTGGTCGGTGTGCAGGGTCTGCTCGCGCCGCCCTTCGCTGCCGAAACACAGCCAGCTGAAGGGCACGCCTGGGTCGCCGCGCTCGGCCAGGGCCAGTTCGATGACCCGGCAGACGGTGTGGTCGTTCAACAGCGTGATGATCTGGGTGATCTGCGTCGACGAGGCGCCGTGGGCGAGCATGCGCTCGACCAGTTGGCTGATTTCACCGCGCAGGGAAACCAGGGTTTCCAGGCGCGGTGCATGACGAATGGTACGCGCCAGGTGCACCAGGTCGACCCGTTGCAGGGAGAACAGGTCACGTTCGGAGACCACCCCGCACAGGCGTTGGTTGTCCACCAGGCAAACATGGGCGATGTGCCGCTCGGTCATGGCCATGGCGGCGTCGAAGGCGCTGGCCTGCGGGCTGAGGTAGAACGGTTTGGCGGTCATGTGCCGCTCGATCGGCGCACCCAGGTCGGCATCGGCGGCCGCCACCACCTGGCGCAGGTCGCGCAGGGTGAAGATGCCGATCGGGTAGCGTGCGGGGTCGACCACGACAATGCTGCCGACCTGCTGCTCGTGCATCAACCGCACGGCGTCGCGCAGCGGCATGTCGGGGCTGCAGACCACCGGGTGACGCATGGCCAGTTCGCCCAGGGGAGTATTCAACGAGTACTGGGTGCCGAGGGTTTCCACGGCGCGTTGGCGCACTTGCTGGTTGACCTGGTCGAGCAGGCTGCTGACCCCGCGCAGGGCGAAGTCGCGAAAGGCTTCCGACAAGGAGAACACGCGGATGAACGCGGCCTTGTTCAGTTGCAGGCAGAAGGTGTCCTCACCGGCCAGGTGCTCGGTGCGGGTGGCACGCTCGCCCAGCAGCGCAGCCAGGGGGAAGCACTCGCCGCTGGTGATCTCGAAGGTGGTTTCCACCCCGGGTTTGACCAGGTGCTGGCGCTCGCCGACGACGCGCCCCTGCTTGACGATGTAGAAGTGCTCGACCGGGCCATCGGCGGGTTTGACGATGCTTTCGCCGCTGGCATAGAAGCGCAGCTGGCACTGCTCGACCAGGTACGCCAGGTGGCCGTGCTCCATCTGGTTGAACGGGGGGAAGCGCTGCAGAAACTGCAACGTGCCTTGTATGTTCTGTAGCACAGCCGTCCTGCCCGCCTGGCTGTAGGCGTCCTTTTTACTCATGAAGCTGACCGTATCGCTACGCCGAACTATATATATCTATATATAGGTGCCGGCCTTGTTGTTCTCGGTCTCCATGGTCGGCTGGCTGCGCTGTGGTGCACATTGGACGTAAGTCTATGAGCGGCGTGTGATCAATATCGCAAGATGCGGTCTTACCGTGAGCACGACTTTTTGACGAGATGACCATGGTTGAGCATGACGACCTCCTGAGTGACGCCGAACGCGAGGCACTGGCCGTGGTGAGTGCGCCTGTTGCGCCCCGACCGGTGGTGCTGGTGGTGGATGATAATCCAGTGAATAGCGAGGCCTTGTGCCTGTACCTGAAAAGCAGAGGCATCGACTGCATGACGGCTGACGGTGCCCAGGAGGCCATGTTCAAGCTGTATTACGAGCCAAGGATCGCCTTGATGATCACCGACCTGCGCATGGAACCCAAGGATGGCCTGGAGCTGATCCGGCAGGTGCGCGAGACGGAGCGGGCGGCGTTGTCGATCATCGTGGTGTCGGGCGACACCGATGTGAAAGAGGCGGTGGATGTGATGCACCTGGGGGTGGTGGACTTTCTGTTGAAGCCGGTGGATCTGGGGAAACTGCTGGGGCTGGTAAAGAAAGAGTTAGGGCTCAAGTAGGTCGGTTGCTTGTGCCATAGCATTCGCGGGCAAGCCCGCTCCCACAAGTACCCCAACGCATTCGAGCTGAGTGGGGTACCTGTGGGAGCGGGCTTGCCCGCGAATGGGCCGCACAGCGGCCCCTTGCGATTTACAGCCCGTTACGCGCCTTGAACTCGCGACGACGGCGGTGCAGTACCGGCTCGGTATAACCGTTCGGCTGCTTGCCACCTTCGATCACCAGCTCTACAGCGGCCTGGAACGCGACGTTATCGTCGAAGTTCGGCGCCATCGGGCGGTACAGGGCGTCGCTGGCGTTCTGCTGGTCAACCACCACCGCCATGCGCTTGAGGCTTTCCAGCACCTGCGCCTCGCTGACCACGCCATGGCGCAGCCAGTTGGCCAGCAACTGGGCCGAGATGCGCAGGGTGGCGCGGTCTTCCATCAGGCCGACGTTGTTGATGTCCGGCACTTTCGAGCAACCCACGCCCTGATCGATCCAGCGCACCACGTAACCGAGAATGCCTTGGGCGTTGTTGTCCAGCTCGTTGCGGATCTCTTCGTCCGACCAGTTGGTGTCGGCGGCCAGCGGGATGGCCAGGATGTCGTCGACCGACGCCGGGGTGCGCGTAGCCAGCTCGCGCTGACGTGCCTGCACATCGACCTTGTGGTAGTGCAGGGCATGCAGGGTCGCGGCAGTCGGCGAAGGTACCCAGGCGGTGTTGGCGCCGGCCAGCGGGTGAGCGATCTTCTGCTCGAGCATGGCGGCCATCAGGTCGGGCATGGCCCACATGCCTTTGCCGATCTGCGCACGGCCTTGCAGGCCGGTGGCCAGGCCGACGTCGACGTTGTTGTTCTCGTAAGCGCCGATCCACTTCTCGTTCTTCATGGCGCCTTTGCGCACCACAGCGCCGGCCTCCATGGAGGTGTGGATTTCGTCACCGGTGCGGTCGAGGAAGCCGGTGTTGATGAACGCTACGCGCTCGGCGGCTGCCTTGATGCAGGACTTGAGGTTGACCGTGGTGCGGCGCTCCTCGTCCATGATGCCGACCTTGACGGTGTTGCGCGGCATGCCCAACAGGTCTTCGACCTGGCTGAAGATTTCGGCGGCAAAGGCCACTTCTTCAGGGCCGTGCATCTTCGGCTTGACGATGTACACGCTGCCGGTGCGGGTGTTCTTGCGGCTGGTGTTGCCATTGAGGTTGTGCAGGGCGATCAGGTTGGTGAACAGCCCGTCCTGGATACCTTCCGGGATTTCGTTGCCCTGGGCATCGAGGACCGCCGGGTTGGTCATCAGGTGACCCACGTTGCGCACGAACAACAGCGAACGACCGTGCAGGGTGACGCTGCCACCGTTAGGCGCGGCGTACTCGCGGTCTGGGTTCATGGTGCGGGTGAAGGTCTTGCCACCCTTGTTGACGCTTTCGGCCAGGTCGCCTTTCATCAGGCCCAGCCAGTTGCGGTAGACGATCACCTTGTCATCGGCGTCTACAGCCGCAACCGAGTCTTCACAGTCCATGATGGTGGTCAGTGCCGATTCCATCAGGATGTCTTTGACGCCGGCGGCATCGGTGCTGCCGACCGGGGTGCTGGCATCGACCTGGATTTCGAAGTGCAGGCCGTTGTGCTTGAGCAGCACGGCGGTCGGCGCGGCGGCGTCACCGACGAAGCCGATCAGTTGTGCGTCGTCACGCAGGCCGCTGTTGCTGCCACCCTTGAGGGCGACCACCAACTTGCCGCCCTGGATGCTGTAGGCGGTGGAGTCGACATGCGAGCCCGCAGCCAGTGGCGCGGCTTCGTCGAGGAAGGCGCGGGCGAAGGCGATGACCTTGTCGCCACGCGCTTTGTTGTAACCCTGGCCTTTCTCGGCGCCGCCTTCATCGCTGATGGCATCGGTGCCATACAGGGCGTCGTAGAGCGAGCCCCAGCGGGCGTTGGCGGCGTTCAGGGCGAAACGGGCGTTCATCACCGGCACGACCAGCTGCGGGCCGGCCATGCGGGCGATTTCTTCGTCCACGTTTTGTGTGGTGGCCTGGAAATCGTCGGCTTGTGGCAGCAGATAGCCGATTTCCTGGAGGAAGCTTTTGTAGGCTACGGCGTCATGGGCCTGGCCTTTGCGTGCCTGGTGCCAGGCGTCGATCTTGGCTTGCAGCTCGTCGCGCTTGGCGAGCAGGGCTTTGTTCTTTGGAGCGAGGTCATTGATGATCTTCTCTGCACCTGCCCAGAACTGCTCGGCGACGATGCCGGTCCCTGGGATGGCTTCGTTGTTCACGAAGTCGTACAGGACCTTGGCGACCTGAAGGCCACCGACTTGAACGTATCCAGTCATTGCTTGCCTCACTCTGCTCAGCTATTTCGCTCTTCTGTATTAAGCCTGTAGCGCTTCTCTAAACACGGCACCAGTGCGTGCCCTGGGTGAATGAACCCTAGGGCGGCTGGGTGCGGCCTGCCAGACGGGCTGGCGGGCAGTGTGCGTATTTTCACAGGCGCCTTGGCAGACATCCAAACGACGTTTTGTAGTCCGCGCCACGGGATACTACATGAAGCAGTAGGCGGGGCAAAATCAGACTAAAAGCGTCGTTGTGCGACCCGTTGGTCGCGTATGGTCACGCTGGGAGTGGGTATGTTCGCAAAAAACAGGTGGATTGTTCCAGATAAATCTTGAAACAGTACACGATTCGTTATGTCGATTGCCCTGCGGCAGGTTGCCGCGCCTTGCCTATACTCAACCGATCCCCCGGTTTATCGCCGCCCAGCGCGGTTCGACGCAGAGGAAGGGCTTGTGGATCATCTTGTACTCACTGTGATTGCCCCTGACAAGGCCGGCCAGGTCGAACGCATTGCCCAATGCATCGCCGACCACAGCGGCAACTGGCTGGAAAGCCGCATGTCACGCATGGCCGGGCAGTTTGCCGGCATCTTGCGGGTGGCGGTGCCGGCAGAAAATTACACAGAGCTGGTGGCGTCGTTGCAGGGCTTGGCGCGGTATGACATTCGCGTACTGATTGCCGAGAGCGGCATCGAGCCCTCGTGCACCTGGAAGCCGATCGCCATGGAGCTGGTGGGCAATGACCGGCCGGGGATCGTGCGTGATATCACCCGGCTGCTGGCCGAGCTTGGGGTGAACCTGGAGCGCTTTACCACCGAAGTGCGGCCTGCACCGATGAGCAGCGAGCCGCTGTTTCATGCCAATGCGTTGTTGGCGCTGCCGTTGACGTTGTCGCTGGATGAACTGCGGCAGCGGTTGGAGAGTTTGGCGGATGATTTGATGGTGGAGTTGGAGTTGCGGGCGGAGGATTGATTTGGGATTGCCGGGGTCCGCTTTGCGGCCCATTCGCAGCACAAGGCTGCTCCTACAGGTACCACGCAACCTCTGTAGGAGCAGCCTTGTGCTGCGAATGGGCCGCGAAGCGGACCCCAGGGTTATCCCCCATTTCACAGGTACGGCCCTGTGGATAACCTGGGGGCGTACCTCTCCAGCCCAGGTAACACAAGCCTTGCAAGCTTTTGATCAAAAAACACCCAAATATCAGCAGCTTGTGCACAAAGCACGGGGACGAGGGTGTGGATAACCTCTGGAGATGTCTCTGCAAGCCACGGCTGGCGTACCTTGCAGAGTTTTGATCATTTTTTGATCAGGCGCGTTTGCGCAAATTCAACCAGGCATCGACGCTATAGATCGCCAAACCCGCCCAGATGAACATGAACGCCACCAGCGTGCTCGACGACAAATGCTCGTCAAACAGCAACACTGCCTGCAGCAATACCAGCGTCGGCGCCAGGTACTGCAGGAAGCCCAAGGTGGTATACGGCAGGTGGCGTGCGGCGGCGTTGAAGCACACCAGCGGTACCAGGGTCACTGGCCCTGCCGCCATCAACCACAACGCTTCGCTACTGGTGTAGAACGCGCCCTGCGCGCTCAGGGCAGCGGGGTGCAGCAACATCCAGCCAAGGGCCAGCGGCACCAACATCCAGGTTTCCACCACCAGGCCCGGCAGCGCCGCCACCGGCGCCTGTTTGCGGATCAACCCATAGAAGCCGAAGCTCAGCGCCAGCACCAGAGACACCCAGGGCAGGCTGCCCACTTGCCACACCTGCTGGGCCACCCCCACGGCCGCCATGGCCACCGCCAGCCATTGCAGGCGGCGCAGGCGCTCGCCGAGGATGAGCATGCCCAGCAACACGTTGATCAGCGGGTTGATGTAATAGCCCAGGCTGGCTTCGAGCATGCGGCCGTTGTTCACCGACCACACATACGTCAGCCAGTTGCCCGCGATCAGCGCGCCGCTCAGGGCGAGGATGGCCAGCCTGCGCGGGTTGTCGCGCAGTTCACGCCACCAGCCTGGGTGCTTCCATACCAGGAGCAGCAGCGAACCGAACAACGCTGACCAGAGCACCCGGTGGACGATGATCTCCACGGCGGGGACGCTCTGGATTGCCTTGAAGTAAAGGGGGAACAGGCCCCAGATGATGTAGGCGCTGAGGCCCAGGATGTACCCGCGTTGCGGGTTTGCGGCGTGCATGCAGAATCCTTGCTTAGGTAGCTAAATAAAGCGACGCCTATTGTAGACAGAGGTCAGCACACATCTAGAACAATTTCAGCGGTTGTTCATCGAGGGCCGCCATCTGCTCGCGCAGTGCGAGAATCTGGTCGCCCCAGTAGCGCGGCTGGCCAAACCAGGGGAAGCTGCGCGGGAAGGCCGGGTCGTCCCAGCGGCGGGCCAGCCAGGCGCTGTGGTGCAATTGGCGCAAGGCTCGCAAGGGCTCGATCAGGGGCAACTCGCGAGGGTCGAAGTCGTGGAACTCGTTGTAGCCGTCGATCAGCTCTGCCAGTTGGCCGAGGCGTTCCTCGCGGCTGCCGGCGAGCATCATCCACAGGTCTTGCACCGCTGGGCCCATGCGGCAGTCGTCGAGGTCGACGACGTGATAGACCTCGTCGCGATGCATCAGGTTGCCGGGGTGCAGGTCGCCGTGCAGGCGCATCACTTTGTGCGGGGTGCGCGCGTAGATGTCCTCGACCCGCTTCAGCAGGTCGCGGGCGACGGACTCGAAAGCAGGTAGCAATTCCCGCGGTACGAAGTTGCCCTCAAGCAGGGTTTGCAGTGATGCGTGGCCAAAGTTGTCCACAGCCAATGCTTCGCGGTGCTCAAACGGGCGTGTCGCGGCTACGGCGTGCAGGCGGCCGAGCAACTGGCCGAGGCGATACAGCTGGTCGAGGTTGCCGGGCTCCGGGGCATGGCCGCCGCGGCGGGGGAACAGGGTGAAGCGAAAACCCTGGTGCTCGAACAGCGTGCGGCCGTCATGTTGCAAAGGCGCGACCACCGGCACTTCACAATCGGCAAGCTCAGCGGTGAAGCGGTGCTCTTCGAGGATGGCCTCATCGCTCCAGCGGCCTGGGCGGTAGAACTTGGCGATCAGCGGCTGCGAGTCTTCGATGCCCACCTGATAGACGCGGTTCTCGTAGCTGTTCAGGGCCAGGATCCGGGCGTCGCTGAGAAAGCCAATGCTTTCAACGGCGTCCAGGACCAGGTCGGGGGTGAGGGTAACGAAAGGGTGAGACATGAAGGCTCCGCAGGGGCATGGGGCATAGCGCCCGCATTGTAATGACGCTCTGAGCGCCCAGCGTCCCCCAATCGGTTCGCAGGCGCAAGCGATCGAATAGGCACGCTGACCCGCCGGGTACCTAGCATTTCTGCCAGTACCCACAAAAGGGATGCTGGTTTACCGTCCTGCTCATCGCTCTCGCATATCGGCAGTCGCGCACGAACGGTTCATAGATCCCGGGTTCGCTTGGTCATATCGGCCACTGGAGCACCGGGGCGGTTGTCACCTGCGCATGTGCGCGGAGTGGCTTCGACAAGGAGAAGATTCATGCGCCGTCTTGCTGCGTTCGGTCTTGCTGCACTGCTGATAAGCTTGGTGGGATACATGAGCCTCGCACCTTCGCAGGATCGCTCGAAAACACGACAGGCAACGCCTGAACAGTGCCAAGCGCCTGCCTATGAAAAGCCCGCTGCTGGAGAAACCCCCTACAGCCAGGACAGTTCGGTGACCAATGTTGGCGGGGCCTTCCAATGCAAAAACGACAGAGAGGGTACTGTCGGTGCCTGGCAGTGGTGTAATCAGCCACCTTACTCCCCCGGTGAGGCATTCAACGGTAGCGACCTCTGGCGCGATGCGTGGAACGACCTTGGTGCTTGTAATGCTCAGCCCCAGACCAACACCCTGGAACTGTCATTCACCACAGTGGCGGGCAAGGTACCGTTCACGGCATCGGCGCAAGGGGTCGGGCCGGCAGGGCGGCGCAACCTTGAGGTCAGTGGCGTGCTGCGCTGCAAAAAAGAGACGATTCCGTTCTCGGGGCGTTCTGATGAAGTGCTGACTTTGCCTGACCTTCCTGCCTGCAAGTACGACCTGATCATGAACGAAGCGCAGGGTTACCTGCCGCTGACCACGCCTACCCAGGTCGAATTCAAACCTGACACGCCAGAAAAGATCAGCTTCGAGGTCAAGTTTCGCCAGCCACTGGACCTGAGCAGGCTAGTAACGCTGCCAGGTGTGAAGGTGGAACTGTTCGCCAGCGGCTTGTATCAACCGCGGCAGATGGCGATGGGTAACCGGGTGCTTTACGTCGGTTCCAGTGCCATCCCCGTCTACACCTATGAAGCGCGCACGGCCGGGTTCATCTATGCGATCCCGCTGGACGAGGCCGGTAAGCCAACAGGGGTGTATCTGCTTGCCTCTGGGCTGGAAGAGCCGCATGGCGTGGTGTACCGCGATGGCGACCTGTATTTCTCGACCTCCGGCAAGTTGTATCGGGTGCGCAATGTCGATGAGCACTATCGTGATGCTAAGCCTGAAGTGGTGATGAACTTCCCCGCCGACGACACCGCCTTCCCGCTCGCCCGGCCTGGTCAGCGTATCTGGCACCAGAAGCATCCGTTGCACTTCAACCCGATTGATCCATTGGACAAGGGCCTTTATACCGCCGTCGGTATTCCCTGCAATACCTGCATCATTCCGCCAGATGGGCGTTACGGCACCGTCTTGCGCTATGACATCGAAAACGGCACCTCGCGGGTGCTGGCCAGAGGCGTGCGCAACGCGGTCGGCTTCACCTGGCACCCGGACGGCAAGATCTGGTTCACCGATAACAACCGGCAGGGCTACCTGAACTCCGACGAAGTCAACTTGATCAGCCAGGAAGGGCAGCATTTCGGCGTGCCGTATTTCTACGGCCGCGATGTGCCTGGGTTTACCCAGGAGGAATACCAGGAGCCAGGCTCTATCGTGCCGCCATTGGCCGATGGGGCGATCGTTTCGGACAAGCCATTGCACCTGCTCAAGCCTGAAGATTATCAGGCGCCCGCCTATGAACTGGGCAGCAACACCGCACCGCTGGGCATCGAATTCTGGAACGGGTTCTACAACGACGCCGCCAATCTCCAGCGCCTGCTGGTGGCCGTACATGGCACAGGGATCAAGGCCAGCCCAGGCATGGAGCTGCGCATGCTCACAGTCAAGGACGGACGTGAGGTTATCAACCAGATCCCGCTGGTAACGGGTTGGGGAGGCTCGACAGAACACTTCAATGTGTATTGCCTGGACGATTCGTGCCTGGGTCGCCCAGCCGACATGTTGCCATTGAGCGACAACTCGCTGCTGGTGTCCGACGACTTGGCCGGGGTGATCTACCGGATCACCTTCGACTCCACGCAAGTGATAGGCAAGAGCCTGCTCAAACTGCAACCCACTGCGGCGCCAAGCCCCGAGGTACGGCCACTGATGATCAGTGGCACGCTCAAGGGCAGCGATGGACGCAGCCGGCGTTTCGATGTCGCCTGGGGTGAGTCGCCACTGAGCATCAAGGGCCTGGCTGCCGGCACGTATACGGTCACGCTGGACAACGTCGGTGAGCTGATACCCAGCCAGCGCCAGCAGCAGGTGACGCTGAGTGACTCGCCGAACGCGCAGGTAGTGCAACTCGCCTACATCGAACGGCCACCGTTCCAACCCGTCAAGGCCACCGTGGTTGCACCGGCCAAGCCTGCATTCAGTGGCGAGGCGCCGGAGCAATGGGAAGTCACCCTGATCAGCGACGGGGAGGCGCAGGTCATCAAGGTGCCATGGGGCAGATCCCATGACGTGCTGCTACCAGTCGGTGAGCACAAATTCAACTTCCCGTACTACCAGGGCGAACTGCCTGAGCCGACCCAGCAGGTCGTGAACATCGATGAAGAAAGCCGGGATGCAGTGAAGGTGCAGATGCGCTACCAGCACGTCGCCGAACTCGGCAAACAGGTTGTGGCGACCACCTGTGCGAAGTGCCACACCGTGCAGTACTTCCAGGATGCCAACAAGGCCATCAACTGGAGCCTGGCGGGCAAGGAAGCGTTGGTACAGCAGATCCTCGGCATGAGCGTGAGTGGGCATTGCGATGCGTCTTGCTCGGGGCAGATTGCGGATTACTTCTATGACGAACTGTGGGCCGGCTATCTGGACCCTGGGCAAGCATACGGCAAGCGGCAACTGCGCCTGCTGACCCGTGACGAGTATGTGAACAGCGTGCACGACCTGTTTGCCGTGCACGTGCAGGCCGATGCGTTGCCGGCCGACAAGTTTGATAAAGCGTTCAAATACGTCGGGGAGGCAGATCTGGGGATGATCAACGCCGAAGACCTGAAGACGCTGTATGACGTGGCGTGGAATGTGGCAGGCAAGGTCGACCCGCAATGGCTGGCTCAGCAGAGCGTCGAAAGCCTCGGCCATCGCGTCTTCCGACGGCCACTGAGCCCGGATGAGTTGAGCCGGTATGAGGCCGTAAAGGCTGACCATGATGATGCCTCGCTGGTCGCAGCATTGCTGTTGTCACCTCACTTCCTGTACCGCTCCGAATTGGGCGTAACAGATGGCCGGACATCCGGCACCTATCAGTTGACCGCCAACGAACGAGCGACAGCGCTTTCTTACGCAATGCTGGGTACCACGCCGAGTGAAGAGCTCATGCGCAAAGCCGAACAAGGCCAGCTCGAGACGCCCGAGCAGATGGGGGCGCTGGCTCAGCAGATGCTGATGAGTGAGCAGGGCATCGCACAGTTCAACCGCTTCATCAGCTACTACATCAAGACCAGCCGCGATATCCAGGAAAAGCCCGGGCTGGCGCCTGAGGTCATCCAGAGCATGCGACAGGAGCAGGCACGTCTAGTGGGGGAGGTGCTCAAGAGCGGCGGGGCATTCAATGCACTGTTCAACCCTGGGTATACCTTCCTCAATCAAAGGTTGGCAGAACAGTACGCGATTGCGGGCGTGACCGGCGACGACATGCGCAAGGTCACGGTCGATGAACGAAGGGGTGGGCTGTTGCACCTGGGCGCTACCCAGGCGGCCACCTCTGACTACCAGGCTACCTCTCTGGTCAAGCGCGGCATCATGATCCGTGAGCAGCTGCTGTGCCGGGAGTTCGGTGCGCCGGTCGATGCCGACCCGCAAGAGCCGCAGTATCCGCCAAGGGCGATCACAACCCGCGAGCGTTGGGACCTGGTCAACGGCGAGCAGGCCTCGGAGGGCCGTTGCTGGCAGTGCCACAAGTACATGAACGACACCGGTTCCAGCATGGAAAACTACGATGCGTCCGGGCGTTATCGCGAAACCGAGCCGGCTTACAACCATGCGCAGTTCCCGGTGCAGGTGAACATTGATGCCGCAGGGCCGTTCATCAGCAACACGGGCCTGGAGAACTGGGCAAGCGTCCACAACGTGCGCGATATCGCTCGGCTGCTGCCCACTAACCTGACGGCGCAAACCTGCATGGCCGACAGCTATTTCCGTTTCATGTTCGGCAACAAAGTGTCTGCAGGGTCGGTGGGCACGTTGAAGGCTGCCGCCGAATCGCTCAAGACCAACGGTTCGTTGATCCAGATGATTCGCGAGCTGGCTACCTCACCTGTGTTCCTCAAGCGCCAAGAGGAGAATTGACATGGACATCCTGAAGAGCCGTCGGCGTTTCCTGATGCAATTGGCTGCGGCGGGTACGCTGTTGCCGCTGAGCAGCAGTGGGTTTGCGAAGTACCTGTTGCAAGAGACGAAGGAGCAGCCTCAACTGAAGGTAGTGTTCTTCGTCGTGCCGGATGGGCTTGCAGTCGACTCCTACAGTGGGAGCGCGCACAACAGCGATGGCTTGTGGTTTCCTAAGGCCGCCCGGAGTGCAGATACCGATACCGGTGATTTCACACTCAACCTAGTCAGCCAGGAACTGGCGGATTATCGCAGCCAGTCGCTTTACCTGCAGGGCTTGATCCTGGGGCCTGGTAACATTGGCCATGATGGATGGAAATTTGTCTTGCGCGATACGTCAGGAAGCAAGAGCTCTATCGATAGAGTGCTTGGTGATGCCATGCCAGGTACCCAACCCAGCCATCGCAGTCTGTTCGCCGGGCCTCATGCCGGGATCGACAACACGCCCTGGTACGTTTCGTGGGACGACAACAAGATCAGAACGCCGCAGCAGGACCCGGTGCGCCTGAACGAATCGGTATTTGGCGGCACCGCCCGCGCGGTACGCGACCTCCAGGTGCGTAACGCCCATGTATTCGACCCGATCCGCGCTGATATCGCCGAGCTCCGTGGGCGCCTGGCCGGTGCCCAGCGAGAGAAGCTGGTCACCCATCTTGATTCGCTGGAGCAGGTGGTCAAGGACATCGAAGGTGCGGTGCCTTCAGACTGCGGGCCACTGACGCTGGACCAGCACCCCATCAGTTCGGCGCAATTCCGTAACCAGGTGCAGCAAAGCCATCATAAGGTTGTGGCGGCAGCGCTGGCCTGCGGGGTGACCCGTGTCGCAACCGTGCAGATTGGGCGTTCGGCGGAGTCGCTGAACATTCTTGATGTGAGTGCCAGCACCAACCCCCATGATTGCGCTCACCGTTATGCCGGCGAGAGAGAATGGCGGGAGTCAAGGCAATGGTATGTGCGACAGGTGAAGCTGTTCATGGACGAGCTCGCCAAATACGATGACCCGCATGTGCCTGGCGACAAACTGCTCAAGCACACGTTGGTTGTACTCACCAGCGAGATGGCCGACGGTGCTCCGGAGCACATGGTCGATATGCCGCTGGTACTGATGGGGGGCGCCAGCGGGCTGCTAAATGTTGGTAACGGCAACGGTCGCTATTTCAACATCAAGAGCCAAGGTGATCGTTCGCACTGGGCCAAGGGTAGCTTGGTTGACATGCAACGCATATGGTCGACCATCGCGCTAGCGGCGGGCACCACGGTGCCCTATCCCGGCGATGTGTCGCCGGTGACAGGGATCTTCAGCAACGTGTCTTGATTCAGGCCGGTACCCCAAGCAGCACGCTGGAAGGATGGAACTGGACACGTACCGGCTCGCCGGCCAACAGCTGTTGTTGTGCCAGCCAGTCGGCCTCGGCGAAGGCGCACAAGGTCTGCCCGTTGGCCAGGCTCAGGCGTACCTCGCTGGGGCCTTGGGCATCGGCCAGCACTTGCTCAATGGTGGCCGTCAGGCAGTTGCTGCCGGCTTCGACCTCATCGTCGCAGGCCAGCAGCTGTACCCAGCCGGCCTTGAGCAACGCCACTACGTGGATACCTAGTGTCAGTTCCAGGCGTGCGGTGCTGTCGTGGGTGATCAGCGCATCGATCTCCAGGCCACCACCCAATGCCAGGCTGACGCGATCATGGCGCCCCTCACGACGAAGGCCGCTGACTTCGCCCTGCAGCTGGTTGCGCGCGCTGGTGCGCAACATCAGGCGCCCGAGCAGGTCGAGGTCGGTGGATTCCTCGGCGGCTTCGAGCAGCTGCGCCTGCAGGTTCTGCAAGCGCTGGTACAGCCGTAGCACGCGGCCGCCTTCGGCCGACAGGCGTGCGCCACCGCCGCCACGCCCGCCGGTGCTGCGCTCGACCAGCGGCTGGCTGGCGAGGTTGTTGAGCTCATCGATGGCGTCCCAGGCGGCTTTGTAGCTGATGCCGGCAGCCTTGGCGGCGCGGGTGATCGAGCCTTGCTCGGCGATGTGCTGGAGCAAGGCAATGCGTTGCGGGCGGCGGGCGATGTGCTGGGTGAGGAGAGCGGGCAGGGACATGATGGCGCCTATCTGAGACTGACCCGTCAAGCTTGCCCCGGTTTTGCCGTGCGTGCCAGGCAATACACATCGACCCTGCATGCACCGGCCCTGCATAGCACGGCGGCGATGGCTTGCGCGGTGGCTCCCGTGGTCAGGACGTCATCAACCACGGCCACATGCAAGCCTTTGAGCGCGTGTTCGTCGGCCACGGCAAAGGCTCGCTGCAGATTGCGCTGGCGCGCTTTGGCATCCAGGCTCTGCTGCGCCGGCGTTTCGCGTGTGCGCAGCAATAGTCGCTCGTCGCAGTCGATTGCCAGGCTTTTGGACAACCAGCGCGTCAGCATGCCGGCCTGGTTGAAGCCGCGCGCTCGCAGTCGACGCTTGGCCAACGGAACAGGCAACAGCAGGTCAGGTTGCGTCAGGCCCTCTGCGTAGCGGTGTTGCAGGCCATGGCTCAACATTTCGGCCATCAAACGCCCTAGCGGCCATTGGCGGTTGTGCTTGAAACGGCTGATCAGCGTGTCGACTGGAAACCCGTAATGCCACAGCGCGACGACGTGCTCGAACGCCGGCGCACGGCGGCAACACTGGGCGCAGGTCAGGTTGGCCATCGGTAACGGCAGGGCGCAGCGCAGGCAATGGTCCGTCAGCCAAGGCAGCTCCTGCTCGCAGGCCATACACAACGGGTACGCCTGTTCAGCAGGCGCATCGCACAGCAAACAGCTGTGGTTAATATTTGCACACTTGTAAACCAGTGCTTTCAGTCTTAGTTGACAGTTCATAGGCCTTCCGTGACTATGCGAGCTATCCGTGATGCGCTGGCGGGCTTTCCTGTCCCGGCGCCAGTTACAGCCTAAACAAGGAAACGCCGATGAGCGCCAGCACAACTGCAACAACACGTCACGACTGGACCTTGGCCGAGGTCAAGGCGCTGTTTCAGCAACCGTTCAATGACCTGCTGTTCCAGGCGCAAACCGTGCACCGCGCGCACTTCGACCCGAACCGCGTTCAGGTTTCGACCTTGCTGTCGATCAAGACCGGCGCCTGCCCAGAAGATTGCAAATATTGTCCGCAGTCCGGCCACTACAACACCGGGCTGGAAAAACAAAAGCTGATGGAAGTGCAGAAGGTGCTGGAAGAAGCCGCCCGCGCCAAAGCCATCGGCTCGACCCGCTTCTGCATGGGCGCGGCGTGGAAGCATCCGTCGGCCAAGGACATGCCCTACGTGCTGGAAATGGTCAAAGGGGTGAAGGCCATGGGCCTGGAAACCTGCATGACCCTCGGCAAGCTCGATCAGGACCAGACCCAGGCCCTGGCCCAGGCCGGCCTCGACTACTACAACCACAACCTCGACACCTCGCCGGAGTTCTACGGCAGCATCATCACCACCCGCACCTACAGCGAGCGCCTGCAGACCTTGGCCTATGTGCGCGATGCTGGGATGAAGATCTGCTCCGGTGGCATCCTCGGCATGGGCGAGTCGCTGGACGACCGCGCCGGCCTGCTGATCCAGTTGGCCAACCTGCCGGAGCACCCAGAGTCGGTGCCGATCAACATGCTGGTCAAGGTCGCCGGCACGCCGCTGGCGGAGGAAGAAGATGTCGACCCGTTCGATTTCATCCGCATGCTGGCGGTGGCCCGCCTGCTGATGCCCAAGTCGCATGTGCGCCTGTCGGCCGGCCGCGAGCAGATGAACGAACAGATGCAGGCACTGGCCTTCATGGCTGGCGCCAACTCGATCTTCTATGGCGAAAAACTGCTGACCACCGCCAACCCGCAGGCTGATAAAGACATGCAGCTGTTCGCCCGCCTCGGCATCAAGCCTGAGGCCCGCGAAGAGCATGCCGATGAAGTGCACCAGGCGGCCATCGAGCAGGCGCTGGTCGAACAGCGCAGCAGCGAGATGTTCTACAACGCAGCATCGGCCTGAGATGGCCTTTGACCTGGCGGCGCGCCTGGCCGAACGGCGCGCCGCAGACCTGTATCGGCAACGGCCCCTGCTGGAGAGCCCGCAAGGGCCTGAGGTGGTGGTCGATGGCCAGCCGCTGTTGGCGTTTTGCAGCAACGATTACCTGGGCCTTGCCAACCACCCCGAGGTGATTGCTGCGTGGCAGGCGGGCGCCGAGCGGTGGGGTGTCGGTGGCGGGGCGTCGCACCTGGTGGTTGGCCACAGCACGCCGCACCATCAGGTTGAGGAGGCCCTGGCAGAACTCACCGGGCGCCCGCGCGCGCTGTTGTTCTCCACCGGCTACATGGCCAACCTGGGTGCAATCACCGCGCTGGTGGGGCAGGGCGACACGGTGTTGCAGGACCGCCTTAACCACGCGTCCTTGCTCGACGGCGGGCTGCTAAGCGGCGCTCGTTTCAACCGCTATCTGCACAACGACCCGGCCAGCCTGGAAAGCCGCCTGGACAAGGCCGTCGGCAATACCCTGGTGGTGACCGACGGGGTGTTCAGCATGGATGGCGACCTTGCCGATTTGCCGGCGTTGGCCAAGGTTGCCCGCGCCCGCGGCGCCTGGCTGATGGTCGATGATGCCCATGGCCTGGGCACGTTGGGTGCGCAAGGTGGCGGTATCGTCGAGCACTTCGGCCTGGGCCTCGATGACGTGCCTGTGCTGATCGGCACGCTGGGCAAGGCCTGCGGTACGGCGGGTGCCTTTGTCGCCGGCAGCGAAGCGTTGATCGAAGCGCTGGTGCAGTTTGCCCGGCCCTATATCTACACCACTAGCCAACCCCCGGCGCTGGCCTGCGCGACACTCAAGAGCCTGGAGCTGCTGCGCCGCGAAACCTGGCGCCGTGAGCACCTGGCCGCGTTGATCCGCCAGTTCCGCCTGGGTGCCGAACAGATCGGCCTGCAGCTGATGGACAGCCCGACGCCGATCCAGCCAATCCTGATTGGCGACAGCGCACAAGCGCTGCGCCTGTCGCAGATGTTGCGTGAACGTGGCCTGCTGGTCACTGCCATCCGCCCGCCCACCGTGCCTGCCGGCAGCGCACGCTTGCGGGTTACCTTGAGCGCCGCGCACAGCGAGGCGCAGGTGCAGCTATTGTTGAATGCATTGGCCGAGTGTTATCCACAGCTGGAGGCCGCCGATGCGTAACCGACTGATCCTTCTCCCCGGATGGGGCCTGGGTACTGCCGCGCTGGAGCCGTTGGCGGCCAGCCTGCGCGCCCAGGATGCCCGCTTGCAGGTCGAACTGATGCCCCTGCCGGAGCTGGCCGACGCCGACGTACAGGCGTGGGTCGACCACCTTGATCGCAAGTTGCCCCGTGATACCTGGCTGGGCGGTTGGTCGCTGGGCGGCATGCTCGCCAGCGAACTTGCGCGCAAGCGCGGCGACCACTGTTGCGGACTGCTGACCTTGGCCAGCAACCCCAGTTTCGTGGCGCGGCCAGACTGGCCCCACGGCATGGCCGAAGATACCTTTGGCACCTTCCTCGACGGTTGCCGCAGCCACACCCAGGTAACCCTCAAACGCTTCCGCACCCTGTGCAGCGACGGCGCCCAACAACCTCGTACCTTGCTGCGCCAGCTGGGCGTCGGGGTGCCGGATACCGACCCGCTGTACCTCGCCACCGGGCTGGAAGTACTGGCCCAGCTGGATACCCGCGAGGCACTGCAGGCTTATGGCGGTCCGCAACTGCACCTGTTCGCCGGCAGTGATGCACTGGTCCCGGCCGAGGCGGCCAAAGCGCTGAGCGAGTTGTTGCCCGACGTGGAGGTTGGGCTGGTTGAAGACAGTTCCCACGCGTTCCTGCTGGAATACCCACAGGAGCTGGCGGCGGGTATCAAGAGTTTTCTGCATGAGAGTGGCGATGACTGACCTTTCCCGTCCGACCCTGCCCGGCGCGCTGCCGGACAAGCGCCAGGTGGCGGCCTCGTTTTCCCGCGCGGCGGCCAGCTACGACAGCGTCGCGGCGTTGCAGCGCGACGTCGGCCTGAACCTGTTGGGCCAGTTGCCAGAGGGCTTGGCACCGTCGCGCTGGCTGGACCTGGGCAGCGGCACCGGCCACTTCAGCCGGGTGCTGGCCGAGCGCTTCGCGCAGGCCAGTGGCGTGGCGGTGGATATCGCCGAAGGCATGCTGCGCCATGCCCGCAACGAACAGCGCGGCGCGCAGTACCACGTGGCCGGCGATGCCGAGCGCTTGCCGCTGCGCGATGCCAGCGTCGATCTGGTGTTCTCCAGCCTGGCGGTGCAGTGGTGCGGGCAGTTCGCCAGTGTGCTGGACGAGGCGCGCCGGGTGTTACGCCCAGGCGGGGTGCTGGCCTTCAGCAGCCTGTGCGTCGGCACCCTCGATGAACTGCGTGCCAGTTGGCAGGCCGTGGATGGCCTGGTGCATGTCAACCGCTTCCGCCGCTTTGACGATTACCAGCGCCTGTGCGCGGGCAGTGGCTTCGAGCAGGTAGCGCTGCAGCAGCGCGCGCACGTGCTGCACTACCCCGATGTACGCAGCCTGACCCACGAGCTGAAGGCGCTTGGTGCACACAATATCAACCCGGGCCGCCCTTCGGGCCTCACCGGCCGTGCCCGCATGCAGGGCTTGTTGCAGGCATACGAGGCATTTCGCCAGCCTCAGGGGCTGCCCGCCACTTACCAAGTGGTCTATGGTGTGCTGCGCAAGCCACAGGCGTAAGGGGAGTCAGATGAGCCAGGCCTATTTCATTGCCGGTACCGATACCGATGTCGGCAAGACCACGATTGCTGCCGGCCTGCTGCATGCAGCGCGGTTGCAGGGCATGAGCACATTGGGCGCCAAGCCGGTGGCGTCGGGTTGTACGGTAACCGCAAAGGGGCTGCGCAACAGCGACGCACAGGCGCTGATCGATGAAAGCACGATCAAATTGCCGTACGAACAGGTCAACCCATTCGCCTTCGAGCCTGCGATCGCACCCCATGTCGCCGCACGCGAGGCCGGCGTCACGCTGGGTGTACCCGAGCTGTTGGCGGCGATGCGCAACGTGCTGCAGCAAAACGCCGACTTCACGTTGATCGAAGGCGCCGGTGGCTGGCGTGTGCCGCTGTCGGGCCAGGCCAACCTGTCTGACCTGGCCATTGCCCTGCAACTGCCAGTGATCCTGGTGGTTGGGGTGCGCCTGGGCTGTATCAGCCATGCCTTGCTCAGCGCCGAAGCGATTGCCCGCGATGGGCTGCAACTGGCGGGCTGGGTGGCGAATATCATCGAACCGCGCACATCGCGCCTGGAAGAAAACCTGGCCAGCCTCGCCGAGCGCTTGCCGGCGCCTTGCCTGGGGCGGGTACCGAAGTTGAAGCTGGCGATTGCCGATATGGTGGCTGAGCATTTGCAGCTGGATTTGCTGGATTAGCGGCCGCTGCCTATCGACTGGCACTGGGCCATTAACGATTTAAACGGGCCTTTTCTGCCATCTACTGCTTTAATGAGGCCTGTTCGTCATCCAGCGTCAATGGAGTCCTGACATGGAAATCACCGGCAGCTCCGCCTATTACGCGGGCCTCAGCGCAATCCAAAGCGGCCAGAACCGCGTCGATCAAGCCGCCAGCCAGATCGCCAACCATACCGCCGAACGCACCGCCACCAGCCAGTCGAGCGACTTCCAGGCTGAGCGTCTGCGCGCTGTTGATCGCAGCCAGCAGATGGACTTGGCCACCAGTACCGTGCAACTGGCACTGGGCAAACATGAAGTCGAGCTTGGCGCGAAAGTCGTCAAGGCATCGGACGAAATGCTCGGCCGGATCATCGACACCTACGCCTGATCCCTCGCTTCTTCTCTAAAGCCCCTCTCATACACTGTGGGAGCGGGCTTGCCCGCGAATGCTTCCGCCCAGGCGACTCTGTTGTCTGACCGGCCTATTCGCGGGCAAGCCCGCTCCCACAGGGGTTTGTGACGAACTAACGGGAAGGGTGGCGTAAACGCCATTTTTCGTGGCGTAAATGGCACTATCGTCCCTCCTTGACATCCGCTCGCGCTAAACGTAAGTTTCAAACAACTGTTTGATCGACGGCCGCCAAGCCTTGCCGGCAGTTCCGATCACCCCCGAACTCATCACAGAGGTTCATCGCAATGCCTGACTACAAAGCCCCCTTGCGTGATATCCGTTTCGTTCGCGACGAACTGCTCGGCTACGAAGCGCATTATCAGAGCCTGCCGGGTTGCCAGGACGCCACGCCCGACATGGTCGACGCGATCCTCGAAGAAGGCGCGAAGTTCTGTGAGCAGGTACTGGCCCCGCTGAACCGCGTTGGCGATCAGGAAGGCTGCACCTGGAGCGAGTCGGGCGTGAAGACGCCGACCGGTTTCAAAGCGGCCTACGAGCAATTCGTCGAAGGTGGCTGGCCGAGCCTGGCCCACGACGTGGCCCACGGCGGCCAAGGCCTGCCAGAGTCGCTGGGCCTGGCCCTGAGCGAGATGGTCGGTGAGTCGAACTGGTCGTGGGGCATGTACCCAGGCCTGTCCCATGGCGCGATGAACACCATTTCCGAGCACGGCACCGAAGAGCAACAGCACACCTACCTGACCAAGCTGGTCAGCGGCGAGTGGACTGGCACCATGTGCCTGACCGAGCCGCACTGCGGTACCGACCTGGGCATGCTGCGCACCAAGGCCGAGCCACAGGCCGACGGGTCGTACAAAGTGTCCGGCACCAAGATCTTCATCTCCGCCGGTGAGCACGACATGGCCGATAACATCGTCCATATCGTCCTGGCCCGCCTGCCCGATGCACCGGCCGGCACCAAAGGCATCTCGCTGTTCATCGTGCCCAAGTTCCTGCCCAACGCCGAAGGCGCTGTCGGTGAGCGCAACGCGGTGACCTGTGGCTCGATCGAGCACAAAATGGGCATCCACGGTAACGCCACCTGCGTGATGAACTTCGACGGCGCTACCGGCTACCTGATCGGCCCGGCCAACAAAGGCCTGAACTGCATGTTCACCTTCATGAACACTGCTCGCCTAGGCACCGCGCTGCAGGGCCTGGCCCACGCCGAAGTGGCGTTCCAAGGTGGCCTGAAATACGCCCGTGAGCGCCTGCAGATGCGTTCGCTGACCGGCCCTAAAGCCCCTGAAAAGGCGGCTGACCCGATCATCGTCCACCCGGACGTGCGCCGCATGCTGCTGACCATGAAGGCCTTCGCCGAAGGCAACCGCGCCATGGTCTACTTCACCGCCAAGCAGGTGGATATCGTCAAGTACAGCCAGGACGAGGAAGAGCGCAAAAAAGCCGACGCCCTGCTGGCCTTCATGACCCCGATCGCCAAGGCCTTCATGACCGAAGTCGGTTTCGAGGCCGCCAACCACGGCGTGCAGATCTACGGCGGCCATGGCTTCATCGCCGAGTGGGGCATGGAGCAGAACGTGCGCGACAGCCGTATCTCCATGCTGTACGAAGGCACCACCGGTATCCAGGCGCTGGACCTGCTCGGCCGTAAAGTGCTGATGACCCAAGGCGAAGCGCTGAAGGGCTTTACCAAGATCGTGCACAAGTTCTGCCAGGCGCAGGAAGGCAACGAGGCGGTCAAGGAGTTCGTTGAGCCGTTGGCGGCCATCAACAAGGAATGGGGCGAGCTGACCATGAAAGTGGGTATGGCGGCCATGAAGGATCGCGAAGAAGTGGGTGCTGCTTCGGTCGATTACCTGATGTACTCCGGTTACGCCTGCCTGGCTTACTTCTGGGCTGATATTGCTCGCCTGGCTGCCGAGAAGCTGGCTGCCGGCACTGAAGAAGTGGCGTTCTACACCGCCAAGCTGCAGACCGCGCGCTTCTACTTCCAGCGCATCCTGCCGCGCACCCGTACCCATGTGGCGACCATGCTGTCGGGTGCTGGGAACCTGATGGCGATGGACGAAGAGCACTTCGGCCTCTCTTACTGATCCACCGCGTGCACAAAAACCCGCCTGCCCTCACCGGCAGGCGGGTTTTTTTTTGCAGCCAGATGCCTGTGTAGGAGCAGCACAAGGCTGCTCCTACACAGGGGCGGCATCAGATCTGTATTCAACTGTTCACGCGCGCTGCCGATGAAATAAGGGCACAATGCCACTATTGATCTGCCGGGTTGGAGATTACCCTTGTTTCGTCTTCATGCTGTACGTGTAACCCACTTCCTGCCTTCGCTGTTTCTCTTTCTGGCAGGCCTTGCGGCGGCTTACGTAAGAGACCTCAGTGTCTTTTTCACATCGCTGTTCAATGTCTTGCCCACCTTGGTCCTGCTATTGGGCGGTGCTTACTGTGCTGTTTACCGACGCCAGCGTGAGCTGTTTCTGATGGTGACGGTGTACATCGCCTACTTCCTGCTCGACACCCAGACCGACTTCTACCGCGACAACGGCCACGTGCGTGCGGACGCCGCGGTCATCTTCCACTTGGTGTGCCTGCTGCTGCCGGCCCTGTTCGGGCTGTATGGCGCCTGGCAGGAGCGCACCCACCTGCTGCAGGACCTGGTCGCCCGCTTCGCCGTGTTGTTCGCCGTTGCGAGCGTTGCGGTGGCACTGGAGCAAAGCTACCCCGACGCGCTGCTGGCCTGGCTGGCAGAGATCCGCTGGCCGGCCTTGCATGGCCAGTGGATGAGCCTGATCCAGATGGTCTACCCGCTGTTCCTCGGCGTGTTCATCCTGTTGGTGGTGCAGTACCTGCGTGCGCCCAGGCCGTTGCATGCGGCGCAGGTCATTGGCCTGATCGGCCTGTTCTGGATGCTGCCGCAGACGTTCATCCTGCCGTTTACCCTGAACATCATGTGCAGCCAGGTGATGTTGATGATTGCCGCGGCCGTGGCGCACGAGGCCTATCAGATGGCCTTCCGCGACGAGCTGACGGGCCTGCCGGGGCGCCGTGCCTTGAACGAGCGCATGCAGCGGCTGGGGCGCAACTATGTGATCGCCATGACCGACGTCGACCACTTCAAGAAATTCAACGATACCCACGGCCACGATGTCGGCGACCAGGTGTTGCGCCTGGTTGCCAGCCGGTTGGCCAAGGTCACTGGTGGCGGCCGCGCCTACCGTTATGGTGGCGAGGAATTCGCCCTGGTCTTTGCGGGCAAGACGGCTGAAGAGTGCGTGCCGCATGTGGAAGCTGTGCGCGGGGTGATTGCTAACTATGCGATGCAGCTGCGCGACCAGAACAGCCGACCGCAGGACGATTCGACAGGGCGCCAGCGCCGTGCTGGCAGCGGCGCGGGTACGGTGTCGGTGACCATCAGCATCGGTGTGGCCGAGCGCCAGGCCGATCATCGCAACCCGGAGGCGGTGCTCAAGTCGGCCGACCAGGCGCTGTACAGCGCCAAAGAGGCCGGGCGCAATTGTGTCATGGTGCATGGGCAACAATCGCAGCGTGGGGCGGTCCGCATGGCGTGACTAAACAAGACCATACGGTCAGCTGATGACCCTATGTCTCGTAAAAGTTGTTCGGTTACACTGCCTGCAACCCAGTGTCGCGGTTCCCCGAGACCGCCCCGACCCTACTAGTGAGAGGTTGTCATGGCCGACTATAAAGCGCCCCTGCGCGACATGCGCTTCGTTTTGAATGAAGTCTTCAACGTGACCGAGCAATGGGCGCAGTTGCCCGCGCTGGCCGAAGTGGTGGATACCGATACCGCCATGGCCGTGCTGGAAGAGGCCGGCAAGGTGACGGCCAGGACCATCGCCCCACTCAGCCGCGCCGCCGACGAAGAGGGCTGCCACTGGGACAACGGCGCGGTCAGCACGCCGGCCGGCTTCATCGAGGCCTATAACACCTACGCCGAAGGTGGCTGGGTAGGTGTTGGTGGCGATCCCTTGTTCGGCGGCATGGGCATGCCCAAGGTTATCTCGGCCCAGGTCGAGGAAATGGTCAACGCGTCGAGCCTGGCCTTCGGCCTGTACCCGATGCTGACTGCCGGTGCCTGCCTGTCGATCAATGCCCACGCCAGTGAAGCGCTCAAGCAACAGTACCTGCCCAACATGTACGCCGGCGTCTGGGCTGGCTCAATGTGCCTGACCGAGCCCCATGCCGGCACTGACCTGGGCATCATCCGCACCAAGGCCGAACCCCAGGCTGACGGCAGCTACAAGGTCAGTGGCACCAAGATCTTCATCACCGGTGGTGAGCACGACCTGACCGAGAACATCATTCACCTGGTGCTGGCCAAGCTGCCGGACGCGCCCGCCGGGCCGAAAGGCATTTCGTTGTTCCTGGTGCCCAAGTTCCTGGTTAACGAAAACGGCAGCCTGGGCGCGCGCAACCCGGCCACTTGCGGCTCGATCGAACACAAGATGGGCATTCAAGCCTCCGCCACGTGTGTGATGAACTTCGACGAAGCGGTCGGTTACCTGGTCGGTGAGCCCAACAAGGGCTTGGCGGCCATGTTTACCATGATGAACTACGAGCGCCTGGGCGTCGGCATTCAGGGCCTGGCATCGGCTGAACGTTCCTACCAAAATGCCGTGGAATACGCCCGTGACCGGCTGCAGAGCCGTGCCCCGACCGGCCCGCACGCCAAGGATAAGGTTGCCGACCCGATCATCGTCCACCCTGATGTGCGGCGCATGCTGCTGACCATGAAAGCCTTGATCGAAGGCGGGCGCGCCTTCTCGAGCTACGTGGCGCTGCAACTCGACAGTGCCAAATACAGCGAAGACGCCACCACACGTAAGCGCAGTGAAGAGCTGGTAGCCCTGTTGACGCCGGTGGCCAAGGCCTTCCTCACCGACCTGGGCCTGGAGTGCGCGGTGCACGGCCAGCAGGTGTTCGGTGGGCATGGCTACATTCGTGAGTGGGGCCAGGAGCAACTGGTGCGTGATGTGCGGATTACGCAGATCTACGAAGGCACCAACGGCATCCAGGCCCTCGACCTGATGGGGCGCAAGGTGGTTGCCAGTGGCGGCGCGTACTACAAGCTCTTCTCGGACGAGATCCGCCGCTTCATCGCGGGGGCCGACAGCGCGCTGGACGAGTTCGCCAAGCCGCTCGGCGCGTACCTCGATCAGCTGGACGGGCTGACCGAGTGGGTACTGGAGCAGGCCAAGGGCAACCCCAATGAAATTGGTGCGGCCTCGGTCGAGTACCTGCATGCCTTTGGTTATGTGGCGTATGGCTACATGTGGGCGCTGATGGCGCGTGCGGCGCAGGCGGGTGAGGGGGATGAGGCGTTCTACTCGGGCAAGCTGGGTACGGCGCGGTTCTACTTTGCACGGTTGCTGCCACGGGTGGATTCGCTGGTGGCGTCGGTGAAGGCGGGGAGTGAGTCGCTGTACCTGCTGGACGCTGAGCAGTTCTGATAGATCTTGGGGCCGCTTTGCGGCCCTTCGCGACGCAAGGTGTTCTGGTCAAGTTTTTCCGGACACCGATTACGGTGATCAAGCCGCTTGCTGCTCCATGGCTATTGGCGACAGGTAGTTGTTGTAGCTACGACGCCTTGCGCCTGTGCAAGGATTTCTGATCCAGCGGGCATGAACACCGCCCCTTTTGGGGCGGGACTGGCCCCCTGTGGGAGCGGGCTTGCCCGCGAAAGCGTCAGCATGAACAACAGAGTTGTCTGATCTGACGCATTCGCGGGCAAGCCCGCTCCCACAGGGTCCGCGCTGCCCTAGAGAGTGGCGCAAGAATCCAGCTGTTGTGGGAGCCTCCCATGTTGAACACCCTTCTACCCATTCTGCTGTTCGCTGCCCTTGGCCTGGCGGTGCTCGGCGCCCTGCGCCGGGTGCGTATTGGCCATCGAGCGCGCCAAGCAGCTGTTCGGTGCTGACTACGCCAACGTCCAGCCGCACTCCGGCTCTTCCGCCAACGGCGCGGTGTACCTGGCCCTGCTGCAGGCCGGTGACACCATCCTGGGCATGAGCCTGGCCCACGGCGGCCACCTGACCCACGGCGCTAAAGTGTCGTCCTCGGGCAAGCTGTACAACGCGGTTCAATACGGCATCGACACCAAGACCGGTGTAATCGATGGACTCGCCCCCGCCGAGGCATCACAGTGCCACGGTGGCGTTCAAAGAAGCCAACGGCAGCGAGGGCGAGACCATGAAGAAGCATAGTTCGAAGCACGATCCCCTGTCTTCCACTGATGTGGAGCTTTGCACAACCCTCTGCGTAGACCTGGCCAAACAGGTCTTCCAGTTAGCAGGCGAGGATGCTACCGGTCGGGTGATCTACGAAAATCGCATCAAATCCCGTCAAAATTTCCATGATTTTCTAATCAAGCTGCCAGTGACGGTGACTGTCTTAATGGAGTGCGGTCCTGGTGCTCAAGCCTGGGCCAGACTACTGCAGGCCAAGGGTAATCCGGTTCGGATCCTGCCTGCGCAACGCGTTGCCGAACACCGCAGCGGCGCGAAGAATGACCGTAACGACGCCCATGCCATTTTGCGTGCCGGTCGCGATACCAGTATTGCCTCAATCCCGATCAAGAGCACTACAGCACTGGCTATTCAAGCGCTGCACCGTGTCCGGCGCGGCAACATCAAGCGGCATACAGCGCTGGGTAATCAGATACGTGGCCTGCTGCTAGAGCATGGCGTCTCCATGCCTCAAGGCGATGCGGCGATCAATTCGCATGTGCCACGGGCTCTTGAAGATGCCTCTTTACCTCTGCCCGACTTGTTGCGCGAGTTGCTCGATGAGCTGCTGGCTGACTGGCTCTCTCTGGGTGAACGCATTGCGACGCTGAGTAGGCGGCTTGAAGCGACAGCCCAGGAAGATAAGGTCGCACAGCGGTTGATCACCATTCGTGGCGTGGGCCCAATCATTGCCACGGCGATCGTGGCGAAACAGACCGAGCCTAGCCGCTTCGCCAGTGGCCGAATGTATGCCGCCTTCTTCGGTATCGTGCCCGACCAGCACAGCAGCGGAAACAAAATCAGGCTGGGCAGGATGAGCAAGCGAGGTGATGGCTACATACGCAGCCTGATGATCCAGGGGGCGCATGCTGTCTTGAGTCAGCTAAGGCCTGATTCCGATCAGCCAGACGATCACCGCCTTTTGCGCTGGCTATCCCGCCTTGGACGCAAGGAGGCGGCGATCAGACTGGCTAATCGAAATCTGCGCATTATCTGGGCCTTGTTGCAGAGCGATCAGGTATATCAGCGCAAACCGAACAGCAACTCGGAGGCTGCTATGAGCCTCTGATCAACCGAGCAATGCCACCGGGGCGCCGAGCGCTCCAACCCCTGCTAGTGAACATTGACCCCTGGTAAGACCGTCGCAGACAGATGCCTCTGCTCCTACAGGCCTGATGAATGGCCTCAATGTAAACGGCACGCTGCGAGCTCACCACGATGTTGGCCAGAAGCAAAAAGCTTCCTCGAATAGGCCTGATACATAGATGCAACCGGGTTCCTAAGTTCAAAAGCAGCTAGACAGTGTGGGCGAGTCCATACATAGGAGCAGCCTACGCTCTTGCATGGAACCTCCTGAATGGGCGAATCATATCGCCCTTAAGAGGTGTCCGGGATCATTAGGCCAGTTCAAGGCCGCTCCTACAGGCCGGCGGTGCTATGAAGGTTACGCTGTACTTGTAGGAGCGGCCTTGCGTCGCGAAGGGGCGCAGAGCGCCCCCAATAGTCGATAAGATTCGCAGTGAATCCCCTTTGTAAGCTTTTTCCTACACGACGTGGTGACTTTTCACCACTGTTCTCAGATTGGATCCACAGGTAATCTTTACCACATGGACGTTGCGCAGGAAGCGCAAAGGACAGATCAAGGAAGACGACGAAGGACCACCTGCCAGGATGGCGGGGCGATACGGATGTCACAGGGAAACAGTCTGGAAAACCCCGCTTCGGCGGGGTTTTCTTTGTGCGCGTGTTTTGTCAGCCCAGCACATCCAGAGGCGAGCCCCCTAGCTGGCGCGCGTCTGTCTCTTCTTCCAGTAACGTTCGCAGCAGCTCCACCGAGGCTTGCTGGCGCTGCGCATCGCGGAACACCAGCCCGACCTTGAGCGGCACTCGCGGCTCGCTCAATGGCTTCCACAGCAGCCCCTGGTCATCCTCGGCCGCGTCCTTGGCCCGCCCCGGCAAGATGGTAGCCAGCGCCGTATGGGCCAGGCTGTCGAGAATCCCCGCCATGTTGTTCATCTCTGCCTGCACCTGCGGCCGACGGCCCTGGCTGGCCAGTTGCGCCTGCCAGATCTGCCGAATCTGAAACTCTTCGCCCAGCATCAGCATGGGCAGTTCAGCGGCCTGGCGGATCGACACCTTCTTGAAGTCCTTCAAGGGATGGGTGTCGGGGATGACCAATTGCAGTTCATCTTCGTACAGCAACAGGCCATGCAGCCCGGGTTGGCGCGGGGGCAGGTAACTGATGCCGATGTCCAGGCTGCCATTGAGCAGGCGCCGTTCGATTTCCAGCCCCGACAGCTCGTAGATTTGCACCACAAGGTGCGGCTGGGCCTTGCGCAAGCGTTCGAGCAACTGCGGCACCAGGCTGGGCCGCACGGTCTGCAGCACGCCGATGGCCAGGGTACGCAAAGACTGGCCCTTGAAGTTGCGCATGGCCTCATGGGCCCGTTGCAGGCCATCGAGCAGCGGCAGGGCATGGTTGTACAGCGTGTGGGCGGCCAAGGTCGGCAGCAGGCGCTTATTGCTGCGCTCGAACAGGCTCAGGTCGAGGCTGTGCTCCAGTTGGCGGATCTGCTGGGAGAGCGCGGGTTGGGACAAAGACAGGCGCTCGGCGGCGCGGCCGACATGGCCTTCTTCGTACACCGCGACGAAATAACGCAGTTGGCGGAAATCCATAAGCAACACTTATCGAAAATGCTGGAAAAACGAAATGGTCGAAACCCGTCTTGGCGCCTAGTCTATCGCCGTATTCCAGTGGGTTACAGCGGTCATCGGGCCGGATTGTTACCCCGGATGAAAAACACTTTTGATAGGCAAGGCTGAATATCAAGTGCCGGCATCAAGACCGCACATTGGCCGCCCTTTACCGTGATTGGTTGGAGCCCTGATGAACCTGTTCAACCTGCGTCGCTCGGCTGCCGCCGCCGTCGCCGAGCCCGAGCGTGCGCCGGTGACCGTGGCGGATGCGCCGCAGTTGTCCCGTGAGCGCCTGATGCCGAGTACCGAACGTGCCCCGCAGGTTTTCGTGCGCGGCCAGGGCTCGTGGTTGTGGGACAGCGAAGGGCATGCCTTCTTGGACTTCACCCAGGGCGGCGCGGTGAACAGCCTCGGCCACAGCCCCAGCGTACTCGTCAAGGCGCTGGGCAATCAGGCCCAGGCGCTGATCAACCCGGGTTCGGGGTTTCACAGCCGCGGCCGGCTGGCGCTGGTCAACCGCCTGTGCCAGAGCACCGGCAGCGACCAGGCCTACCTGCTGAACAGCGGCGCCGAAGCGTGCGAAGGGGCGATCAAGCTGGCGCGCAAATGGGGCCAGCTGCACCGCAATGGCGCCTATCACATCATCACCGCCAGCCAGGCTTGCCACGGCCGCAGCCTGGGCGCGCTGTCAGCCTCCGACCCGCTGCCGTGCAATCGCTGCGAGCCTGGGCTGCCGGGCTTCAGCAAGGTGCCTTTCAATGACCTGGCGGCACTGCATGCGGAAGTGAACTCGCGCACCGTGGCGATCATGCTTGAGCCGATCCAGGGCGAGGCGGGCGTTATTCCCGCCACACAGGCGTACCTCAAAGGCGTCGAAACGCTGTGCCGCGAGCTGGGCATCCTGCTGATTCTGGATGAAGTCCAGACCGGTATCGGCCGGTGTGGTGCGCTGCTCGCCGAGCAGACTTACGGGGTACGTGCCGACATCATCACCCTGGGCAAGGGCTTGGGCGGTGGGGTACCGCTGGCCGCCTTGCTGGCACGCGGCACCGCTTGCTGCGCCGAGCCGGGTGAGCTGGAAGGCAGCCACCATGGCAATGCGCTGATGAGCGCCGCAGGCCTGGCAGTGCTGGACACCGTGCTGGAGCCTGGCTTTTTCGAGCATGTGCAGGACAGCGGCCGCCACCTGCGCGAAGGCCTCAGCCGCCTGGCTGGTCGTTATGGCCAGGGCGAGGTGCGTGGCCAGGGGCTGCTGTGGGCCCTGCAACTGCACGAAGGCGTCGCCCAGGACCTGGTAACGGCCGCCCTGCATGAAGGCCTGCTGCTCAATGCACCGCAGGCGGATGTGGTGCGTTTCTCGCCGGCGTTGACCGTGAGCAAGGGCAACATCGACGAAATGCTCCTGCGCCTGGCCCGCGCCTTTGCCCGCCTGCATGCACAGCAGCAAGCCCGCCGCGAAATGCCGGCGTAACCGAATTCAACGAACCGTCTGGCGTTCCTGCGCATCGCCCCTGGCCTGTTTCATTTGGCCCGGGGCGTTTTTTTTGGGGGGTACCCTGGCCCTGTGGAACCTCTACGACGCGCGGCTAGTCTCTGTTGTAACCCTTCAGGAGAGACGTGCATGGACTTCATTCGCATCATCATCGCCATCTTGCTGCCGCCGCTTGGTGTATTTCTGCAGGTGGGCTTTGCCGGGGCGTTCTGGCTGAATATTCTGCTGACGCTGTGTGGGTACATTCCGGGGATCGTGCACGCGGTGTATATCATCGCCAAGCGCTAAGAAACGCGGGGCCGCAGTGCGGCCCCCTTGGCTTTACTGGCCCAACACCCGGCAATAAAACGCCCATTCCTCTTCCAACGCATGCGCCAGGTTCTGTGCATTACGGAACCCGTGCCGCTCTTCCGCATAGAAGTGCCCCTCGGCTGCAATGCCATTTGCCTTCAGGGCGTCCAGCATCAGGCGCGTCTGCTCTGGCACCACCACCGCATCCAGCTCACCCTGGAAGAAAATCACCGGCACTTTGATCTGCGCTGCATGCAACAAGGGCGTGCGTGCGCGATAACGTTCGGCGTCCTGCAGCGGGTCGCCGATCAACCAGTCCAGGTAGTCCCCTTCGAACTTGTGCGTGGCGCGGCCCAGTGCGACTGGGTCACTGACGCCGTACAGGCTGGCGCCGGCCCGGAACACATCATGGAACGCCAGGGCACATAGCGTGGTGTATCCGCCCGCGCTGCCGCCGCGAATGAAGGCCTTGCTCGGGTCGATCAGCCCCAGCCCCGCTAGGTGCGCAACCGCCGCGCAGGCATCCTCGACATCGCTCTCGCCCCAGCGCAGGTGCAGCGCCTGGCGATAGGCCCGGCCATAACCCGTGCTGCCGCGGTAGTTAAGGTCGGCGACGGCGAAGCCGCGCTGGGTCCAATACTGGATGCGTGGGTCGAGCGCTGGGTAGCACGCCGAGGTCGGCCCGCCATGAATAAACACCACCAAGGGCGCGGGCGCTTTGGCGTTCATGGCCGGGTAGAAGAAACCATGGGCGATACCGTTGCCGCTGGCGTAGCGCATGGCCTGCGGCTTGCTGATGCATTCGGCGGGCAGCACCTCGGCACCACCGGCCAGTACCCGCACCTCATGATTGCTCAGGTCGATGGCAATGACGGCGGGTGGGCTGACGGGCGAGGCGGCGATGGCATAGAGCTGCCCGGCATCCATCGCCAGGCTGCGAAAGCGGGTGTAGGCGCTGGCAAAACGCTCCACTTGCTGGTTTGCGGTTATCAGCCCTAGTTGCGCAAAGCCATCCTCGAACCAACTGGCTACATAGCGTTGCGGCCCCAGCGCGAGCCAGGTGCTGGTACCCAGTTGCCAGGGCGCGCCGGCATGGTCGGCGGGTTCGGCGGGCAGGGCCTGCCAGTGCCCGGCGATCTCCCCCCAGGGCTGCCAGAAGCCATTGCGGTCCGACAGGCAATACAAGCGGCCTTGCGCATCGAAACGCGGTTGTTGCAGGGATTCGTCCAAGCCCGCCACGCAACGCGCAGGCCCCCAGGCGCCGCTGCTGTCACGCTCGCGCAGCAGCAAGCGCGTCTGTGTCCAAGGTTGCGCCGGGCGGTCCCATTCGACCCAGGCCAAGCGCTGCCCGTCGCCGCTCAAGGTGGGTGACGCGTAGAAGTCGGCACCTTCAGCCAGCACCTCGCGGGCGCCTTCGCGCAGGGCAACCAGGCGATGCTCCACGGTTGGCCCATGGTGCTCCTCGACTGCCAGCACCTGGCCGTCATGCCAGTGCACATCGCCGTAGCGGCAGTCGTCTGCCTGGGTCAGCGGGCGCGGCACTTCGCCGTCCAGCCCTTGGGTATACACCTGTTGATCCGTTTCGTTGACGAAGACCAGCCCGTCACCGCCGACGCAGAAACTGCCGCCGCCGTATTCGTACACCCGGCTGCGCACACTGAAGCCATCCGGTGTCAGGCACTGGGCTTGGTACTGGTGCCAGTGCCAGATTCGGCAGGCACCATCGGCCGGGCGAAATTCGTTCCAGAACAGCCCGGCCGGGCTGACCTTGAGCTCGGCGAAGTCGGTGCCTGCAGCAACGGCCTGGGCTGCGCTGAATTCAGCCGCGAGCGATGACACGGGAGTTTCGTTCATTGCGGAAGGTCATCTCTTCAATCGCGAGTTGGGCGGTTTCTGCCTCCTCGCGGGCCTTGAGGATGATGCCGTGGTCAGCCGATTTTGCGCACACCGGGTCGGCGTTACTGGCATCGCCGGTGAGCATGAAGGCCTGGCAACGGCAACCGCCGAAGTCCTTTTCCTTCTCATCGCAGGAGCGGCAGGGCTCAGGCATCCATTGGTAACCGCGGAAACGGTTGAAGCCGAACGAGTCGTACCAGATATGCCGCAGGTCGTGGTCACGCACGTTGGGGAACTGCACCGGCAGTTGGCGGGCGCCGTGGCAGGGCAGGGCGGTGCCGTCCGGGGTGATGGTCAGGAACAGGCTGCCCCAGCCATTCATACAGGCCTTGGGGCGCTCTTCGTAATAGTCCGGGGTGACGAAGATCAGCTTGCAGGGGTTGCCCTCGGCTTTGAGCTTGTCACGGTACTGGTTGGTGATGCGCTCGGCGCGCTCTAGCTGCGCGCGGGTCGGCAGCAGGCCCAGGCGGTTGAGGTGCGCCCAGCCATAGAACTGGCAGGTGGCGAGCTCGACGAAGTCGGCTTCGAGGGCGATGCACAGCTCGATGATGCGGTCGATCTTGTCGATGTTGTGCCGATGGGTAACGAAGTTGAGCACCATCGGGTAGCCGTGTGCCTTCACGGCACGGGCCATCTCCAGCTTCTGCGCGAAGGCTTTTTTCGAGCCGGCCAGCAGGTTGTTCACCTGCTCGTCGCTGGCCTGGAAGCTGATCTGGATATGGTCCAGGCCGGCTTTTTTGAATTCGGCGATGCGGGCTTCGGTCAGGCCGATGCCGGAGGTGATCAGGTTGGTGTAGTAGCCCAGCCGACGGGCCTCACCGATCAGCTCGGCGAGGTCCTGGCGCACCAGCGGTTCGCCGCCGGAGAAACCAATCTGCGCGGCGCCCATTTCTCGCGCTTCGGCCATCACCTTGAACCACTGCGCGGTGCTCAGTTCCTGGCCTTGGGCGGCGAAGTCCAGCGGGTTGGAGCAGTACGGGCATTGCAGCGGGCAACGGTAGGTGAGCTCGGCCAGCAGCCACAGCGGCAAGCCGACCTCGGGCGTGGCCGGCAACTCAGGCGAGGACGATCCAGTGTTCGCCACGGGCCACCTCCATGAACTGCTCGATGTCGTCGGCAACTTCCGGCACATCGGGGAACTGCCGCGCAAGTTCGGCAATGATTGCCGCGACGTCGCGCTGGCCATCGATCAGGCCACCGATCAGCGCAGCGCTTTCGTTGAGCTTGATCATGCCCTCGGGGTACAGCAACACATGGCCTTTCTGTGCCGGCTCGTACTGGAAGCGGTAGCCAGGGCGCCAGTTGGGCACTTGCTTGCGATCGAAACTCATAGGGCGATCCCCTTGTGCCAGACCCGTTCCTGGGTGACCGAATGATAAGGCGGGCGGTTCAGCTCGTAGGCCATGCTCATGGCATCGAGCATGCTCCAAAGAATATCCAGCTTGAACTGCAGGATCTCCAGCATACGCTCCTGGCCCGCATGGGTGGTGTAGTGCTGCAAGGTGATTGCCAGGCCGTGCTCGACATCACGCCGCGCCTGGCCCAGGCGCGTGCGGAAGTATTCGTAACCGGCGGGGTCGATCCAGGGGTAGTGCTGTGGCCAGCTGTCCAGGCGCGACTGGTGGATCTGCGGGGCGAACAGCTCGGTCAGCGAGCTGCTGGCCGCCTCTTGCCAACTGGCGCGGCGGGCGAAGTTGACGTAGGCGTCGACGGCAAAGCGCACGCCGGGCAGTACCAGCTCCTGGGAGCGCAGTTGATCAGGGTCCAGGCCCACGGCCTGGCCAAGGCGCAGCCAGGCCTCAATACCGCCGTCTTCGCCAGGCGCGCCGTCATGGTCGAGCAGGCGCTGGATCCACTCACGGCGTACTTCGCGGTCCGGGCAGTTGGCCAGGATCGCGGCATCCTTCATCGGGATGTTGACCTGGTAGTAGAAGCGGTTGGCTACCCAGCCCTGGATCTGCTCGCGGCTGGCGCGGCCCTGGTACATCGCCACGTGATACGGGTGATGAATATGGTAGTAGGCACCTTTGGCGCGCAGGGCCTGCTCGAATTCGGCAGGGGACATCGGCAACGGGTCGCTCATCAGGCCTCCTTAAAGCTCGATGCTCATGCCATCGAAGGCGACTTCAACGCCTCGACGCTGGACCTCGGCCCGTTCTGGCGAGTCTTCATCGAGAATTGGGTTGGTGTTGTTGATGTGGATAAGTACCTTGCGCTGGCGCGGGAAACCATCGAGCACCTCGAGCATGCCGCCGGGGCCGTTTTGCGCCAGGTGGCCCATCTCGCGCCCGGTGCGGGTGCCGACACCACGGCGCTGCATTTCATCGTCTTCCCACAGGGTGCCGTCGACCAGCAGGCAGTCGGCGCCGTGCATCATCGCCAGCAGCTTGTCGTCGACCTGGCCCAGGCCCGGGGCGTAGAACAGCTTGCCACCGGTGCGGGTGTCTTCGACCAGCAAGCCCAGGTTGTCACCTGGGTGCGGGTCGAAGCGGTGCGGCGAATAGGGGGGCGCGGCGCTGCGCAGGGGGAAGGGCGTGAACCTGAGGTTGGGGCAGGCGTCGATAACGAAGCTGCCTTCGAGCTCGATACGGTTCCATTGCAGGCCGCCGTTCCAGTGGCTGAGCATGTTGAACAGCGGAAAGCCGGTGGTCAGGTCTTGGTGGACCATGTCTGTGCACCACACCGGGTGCGGGCAGCCTTCGCGCAGGCTGAGCAGGCCGGTGGTGTGGTCGATCTGGCTGTCGAGCAGGACGATGGCATTGATGCCGGTATCGCGCAGGGCGCGGGCCGGCTGCATCGGCGCGAAGGCCTGCAGTTGGGCGCGGATGTCGGGCGAGGCATTGCACAAGACCCAGTGCTCGCCATCGTCGGACAGCGCGATGGACGATTGCGTGCGCGCCGTGGCCCGCAGGCTGCCGTCGCGGTAGCCCTTGCAGTTGACGCAGTTGCAGTTCCACTGGGGGAAGCCGCCGCCGGCGGCAGAACCGAGAATCTGGATGTACATGGCCACTCTCTACCGGGAAACCGTATCCAAAAAACACAAACGCCCCGGCGGGCCGAGGCGTCGAACCGTAAGCAGGGCTTAGCGGTTGGCGAAGTACATGGTGACTTCGAAGCCGATACGCAGATCAGTGTATGCAGGTTTGGTCCACATGGGATGACTCCTTCCGAACGGGGTTGGGTTGGTCAGCTACTTATTGGGTACCGCCGTACGCCGGAGGTTCCCTTGACTGAGATTGCGCTATCTTACAAGAAAAATTTGTACCGAAAGGTTAATTCTTCGAAAAGCGCCCTTGCAGTTAACGTAACAATCCTCGTTTTTGCTAGTGCCAGGATGGGTCTGGCGCTGCGCTGTTGGCCAGGCAGAGCCAAGGGGCATGTGGGGCCAGAAGGCTGTCGAGCAGCGCATCAAGGTCCGCTTGCCGAGCCATGAGGATAGACCACTGTAGGTCATTCAGCCTGTCGGGTCGTGTCGCCAGGTGTGTCTGCCACGCCCATTCGGCCACCTCGGCATTGGCCATCGCAGGCTCGGCGAACTGCTCGGCCAGCGCCTGCTGTGCTGCGCTGTCGAGCACCACGCCTTTGCTTAGGACCGGTTGCAGGTGAGCGAGAATTTGAGCAGGGGTGGCATGGGGCGATTGCACGCCAAACAGCAGGCCAGCGCAGCCTTCAATCTGACGGAAGGCGCTGAACACCGCGTAGCCCAGTTGCAGCTCTACCCGTAGGCGTTGATACACCGGCCCCTGCAACAGCTGCGCGAGCAGGCGGCCGATGGCTTGCTGGTCAGCTGGCAGTGGGCAGAACAGCAACACTGCGTTTTCGCTGCCGGCCAGTGCAGCGTCTACCCATCGACGGGCTTGCCACTGGGGCGGCGCAGTGGCCGTGGTGCCTTGCCCGGGGCAGTGGGTCAGCACGGTGCCGAGAGGGCCCGTGTCTTCAAAGCCCAGTGCCAGGCCATGCCAGCGGGCCTGTTTCCACGCCTGCGCAAGCTGCCTCGGTTCGAGCGAGCCCGCGGGTAGCGGTTCGGCCTTGTGGGCATGCATGGCATCAGGCAGTCGCTTGAGCAGGGCTCTGATCGGGATTAGGGCGGGCGCGGGCGGCGGGGTCTGCCAATCGGCAGGTGAGGGCGCGTTCAGCAGCGCGAGGGCTTCGGTGACGGCGTTCATCACCGCCGACGGTTGGCCGGCGCACTGTAGCTGCCAATATTCGCCAGCTTCGCTGAACTGTAGGTGCAGCCCGGCGCGTTCGGCGCGCTCCTGCAAGGGGCGCAGCGCCTGGCAAAGGATTGGGAACACGCCATGGCGCAGGTTTGAGGGCAGGTGCCAGCGCAGATAAAGGGCGGCGTATTGGCGTGATGCCGGGAGCATGTCGCTGATGGCCAGTGCTTTAGGTAACGGCGCGGTCGCGGGGGGCGGTGCGGCGGTCAGCAGAGCGTCTGCGGCGGGTATCTGCCATTGGCCATGCTCGCTGCTGGGAAGGCTGGCAAGCAGTGCCTTCAGCGCGCTCAGGCCTTGTTCGTCGAGTGCGGCGAAGGGCTGGCCTGAGCTGTCCCGTCGTGCCAGCTCCAGCGGGCTGGCGGCCCACTCACGGCTGCGCTGCAATTGACTGAACGCGGCGTTCAGCCGCTGCGGATCGGCCTGACGGACAAAACCGAACCAGCTATGCAGCAATGCGATCGCCTCATCCTTGCAGGCATCAGCCCCGAGCTGCAGGTCGATGTGCCAGAGCAGCTGCCCGGCGAACGCATACAACGTTTCGGCTTTGAAGCCTTGCAGCCAACCGCGCTGGCGAAGCGCACTCAGCCAGCCGCCTGGTCGGCTGTCGTCGAGCAGGTCGATCAGCAACCCCAGTGCGCGCTCGGCACCTTCTGGCAGGCTTTCGTGGGCGAACGTCAGTGGCTGCCCGGCCCTGCGCAGTGGCGGCGGCGATGCCTGCGTGGCACGGCTACCGGCCGGGAACAGGCTGCCAGATTCCCGACCCAGGCGTTCCAGTGCTTCCAGCGGTTGTGGGCCGCACAGGCTCAGTGTGATCTGCCCACCTTGGTAGAAGCGTTGGTGAAACAGGCCAAGGGCGCGTTGAAACGCAGGATCTTGCAGGGCGAGGGTATAACGATTGCCCGCCTGAAAACTGCTCAGCGGATGCTGGGGCGAAACCGACTGCAGCAGGGCGAATTGCTGCTGAGCCTGCGGGTTACGTGACCAGGCGATGAACTCGGCATGAATGACCTCACGCTCCCGGCGCTGGCGCTCGATGCCAAGGTCGGGTTCGGCCAGCATCTGGCACAGGCGCTCCAGCCCGCCGGCTAAAGCCGCGGGGGGGACCTCGAAGAAAAAGTCGGTGGTGCGCTCACGGGTGCTGGCGTTGACCTGGCCACCGAGGGCCTGCACATACCGCATCAGGCCGTCCTCCAACGGGAAGCGTGCTGTGCCCAGGAAGAACAGGTGTTCGAGAAAATGCGCCATGCCCGGCCATTTTGCCGGGGCATCGTGGCTGCCTGCCTGCACCCGCAACGCGGCCGCTGCACGCTTGAGGCGCGGGGCATGGCGCAGGGTCAGCTGCAAGCCGTTGGCGAGGGTGAGGTGCTGCGTGGCGTCAGGCATGGGGGCTCCAGGTAGGCGTTCATGCTAACGCATTTGTGCTGCCTGGCCTGGCCCAATCGCCGGCAAGCCGGCGCCTACGGGGCCTGTTTGCGTTGTCATTGTGGGAGCAACTGTCTTGTGGTGGTTGTGCCGGCCCCATCGCTGGCAAGCCAGCTCCCACAGGTGCGGCGCTAGCCTTTGAGGCTACACAGTTCGGGTGGGAGCCGGCTTGCCGGCGATTGGGCCGCAACGCGGCCCCTGTCAGCCCTCGCGCACATGCAGTTCCTGGCGCAAGTCGGTCAGGTAAGGAAACGCCTTGCGCCCTTCTACCACCTGCTCACGCGCAAGCTCGGCCAGCAACTGGCACTCGTCCCGCCCGGCCATGGCCAGCAGGCTGCCATCCGGGCCGATGATGCTGCTCTGGCCGCAATAGTGGATGTCGCCCTCGGCCCCACAATAGTTGGCATACACCAGGTAACACTGGTTCTCCTGCGCCCGCACTCGCACCGTCACCTGGCAGATGAAATCGTAAGGCGCCATGTTCGCCGTCGGTACCAGGATCAGTTCGGCGCCGTCCAGCGCCAGGCGCCGGGCGTTCTCCGGAAACTCGATGTCGTAGCAGATCAGCAGGCCGACCTTCCAGCCTTCCAGTTCCACAACGGGGAAAAGGTCGGGGCCTGCGCTGAACATCGAGCGGTCCAGCTCACCGAACAGGTGCGTCTTACGGTAGTTGCACAGGCTGCGACCATGGGCATCGATCAACTGCACGCTGTTGTAGAACGCGCCATCATCGCTGCGCTCCGGGTAGCCATAGGCGATGGCGATGCGATGCGCCTGGGCGATCTCCACCACGTCCATGGCCGCGGGGCCATCACTGGCCTCGGCCAGGCGCTCGACCTGGGCCAGGCCGATGTTGTAGCCGGTGAGGAACATCTCCGGGCACACCAGCAGCTGGGCGCCGCGTTCAGCCGCCCGTTGCGCCTGGTGCTGCAGCCGTTGCAGATTGCCGGGCACGTCCAGTGGGTTGGGCGCGCCCTGGAACAGAGCGATACGCATGGCGCCTCCTTGTCTCAGTCGGCCAGGGCGATCGGGCCGATTTCATCGAACACATCGCCTGGGCCTGGGTTGTCCGGGTGGGTCTGGCCACCGAAGTGATTCATGATACCCCACACGGCATTGAGCGACGTCTGCACCGCGCCTTCCACCCACGCCGGCGTCCACGACACGTCGTCGCCGGCGATGAACATGCCGCGCTGTTCGGCGGGCATGTCCTGCTGCATGAAGTGCGCGTACATGCGCTGGTTGTAGCGGTAATGGCCCGGCAGCGCGCCCTTGAAGGCACCGAGAAAGTGCGGGTCGGCCTCCCACGAGATGGTGATCGGGTCGCCGATGATGTGCCCGGCGATATCGGTCTTCGGGTAGATTTTCTTCAGTGCGTCGAGGGCCAGTTGCACGCGTTTTTCCACCGGGTGCGGGAGCATCTTCAGGGCATCGCTCATCCACGCGTAGGACAGGCAGATCACCCCCGGCTTGTCGTCGCCGTTGTCGAACAGGTAGGTACCGCGGGTGAGGCGGTCGGTGAGCGTCATGCTCATCAGGTCACGGCCGGTTTGCGGGTCTTTGTCCTTCCAGAACGGGCGGTCGACCATCACGAAGGTTTTCGACGATTGCATGTAGCGGGTACGGTCCAGGGCCATCCACATCTTCTGCGAGAACAGCGACTCTTCGCAGTCGATCTGCGTGGTCAGCAGCCAGGTCTGGCACGTTGCAAGCACGGCGGCGTAATGGCGGGTGTCGCCCCAGTTGTCGGTCACCGCCAACTGGCCATCGGCGGCGCGGGCAATACGTTTGACCCCGGTGCGCGGCGCACCGCCGTGCAGCGAGCTGAGGCTGGTGCCTTGCGGCCAATGGGCGCAGCGCTCCGGCACATGGCGCCAGATGCCTTGCGGCACCTGCTCGACGCCGCCCACGACCAAGTGTTGGTGGTCGTCGCAATTGGTCATCACCACGCGGAAGATTTCCAGCATCGAGTTGGGGAAGTCCGAGTCCCAGCCTCCGGTACCGAAGCCGACCTGGCCGAACACCTCCCGGTGCTGGAAGCTCAGCTTGGCGAAGGAGCGCGAGGTGGCGACGAAGTCGTAGAACGTGCGGTCGTCCCACAGGGGCACCAGCGTGTTCCACAGCGCTTTCAGGCGCGGTACATCACGGTCACGGATCGCCTGCTGGATATCGGCAAACTGCGCGCCACTTTCCAGGGCGTCGGCCCAGGCGTCGGCCACCTCGTGGAAAAGGTCGGGCAGGTCCGCGGCCTTTTCGGCGTAGTAGGTCTGGCCTTCCAGGTCGATCACCGTGCTGCCCGAGGCGGGGGTCAGCGGGTTGGGGAATGGCTTGGTCTCCAGGCCCAACTTGTCCACATAGTGGTAGAAGGCCGTCGAAGAGACCGGAAAGCGCATGCCACCCAACTCGGCGATGATCCCGTCGGTGCCGTTGAAGGCTTGCGAACGCAGCCGGCCACCCAGTTTCGACGCTTCATAGACGACAGGCTTGAGGCCCAGCTTCATCAACTCGTAAGCCGCTACCAGGCCAGCGATCCCGGCCCCTACAATTGCCACTTCCTCACCCTGGCGCTCGGCCGGGATGCTGCCCAGGCCGGCCGGGTGTTCCAGCCAGTCATCGAAGGCGAAGGGGAAGTCCGGGCCGAAGATGGTGATGGGCTTTTTACCGTCGGCGGGGTGGCGGTTCTTGTTGTTCATGAAGTGACCTTGCCAGAGGGGCTGCGCAGAGAGCGGAGCCTGAGTATAGGAGATGCCTGGGGGGCATTTTAGGGCGTGGGGGGTTCGTAATTAAGATGCAGAGTGTTGGCTGAATGTATGTTTTTTCGTCGAAATGAGCATTAATTGGTTATTTTTGACGAGATCGATGGTGACGGTTAAGGGTTTGTCTGGAGATTTGCAGCGCCTGTGAGATCGAGCGCCGCCCGCGCGGCGCATCGCGAGCAACGCTCGCTCCTACGTTTGTTTCTGGCCAATAACGCCTGTGACAGGCGCGCGCGACTGCCTTGTTTGTTCGACGTAATATCGAGTCATGCGCCAAGGCGGCCGCGCGCGTTTACCCCAGGAAGAATTGGCCCGAAACAAACGTAGGAGATTCTATGGTGCGAGGGAAGCATCAAGTAGGCGCTTCCTCCGCCGTCCCCCTCAATATCAAGGCGCAAGCAGAAGCGAGCGGTGTCCCTCCTCCTCCCTTCAAGTCCTACCATACAAGCGAGCGTTGCTCGCGATGCGCCGCGCGGGCGGCGCTCGATCTCATGCGCGCCGCCAATCGCAAGCCTGGCACCTCGTGCCCCTCACGTCACAGCAGCTGCCCCCGGTCCACCTTGCTGCTCAAAATGATCGATGTGGTGGTCTTCTCCACCCCATCGACACTGCCGATCTGGTCAAGCAACTGGTCCAGTTGCTCCGGCGAGTCGGTCCGCAGCCAAGCCACATAATCGAACTCGCCACTCACCGCGCACAGTTGCTGCACCTGCCCCATGGCACTCAGACGCCGCACTACCTCCTTGCCGGAACGGGGCTGCACCTTGATCCCGACATACGCCTGCAAGCCACCGCCCATCACGTGTTGGCCCAGGCGCACACCATAGCCTGAGATCACCTTGTTCTTCTCCAGCCGCTCCAGGCGTGAGTTGACCGTGGTGCGCGCGATACCCAGCAGGCGGGCGAGGGTGGCAACGCTTTCGCGGGCATTGATTTGCAGCAGGGCGATCAGCTGGCGGTCGATTTCATCCAGCGAAATGTGGCGGGCATCCGACATGGCAAGTCTCTACAGTGGGCCCGCTAGCCTAGCCAGCCAATGGCAACCAGGGCAAGGCTGCGTCACTGGCTTTCTTTCGGCATCATGGCAGGCCGACCGTACTGGACCCGCGCCGTGAACTTCGCAAATCTGCTCGAATGCTGGCGACTGGAAGTCTCCAACAAGAAAAAGCCCGGCCGCTGCATCAGCCTGCTGTTCAACGTGCTGCGCCGCGCCCGCAAGGACAACAAGCTGCGCTTTCTCTTTGCCTTCCGCCTGGCCCAGTACCTCGACGCACGAGGCGGCCTGGCCCAGCGTCATGCCGCGCGCATGCAGCAACGGCTCAATCTGAAGTACGCCGTGGACATCGACATCGGCGCCCAAATCGCCCCCGGGCTGCGCATCGCCCACCTGCCTGGCGTGGTGATTACCCGCCACGTGAGCATCGGGCGTAACTTTTTCATCCGGCAGAATTGCTCGATCGGCATCAAGACCCTAGGGCTGGAGGCGTATGCGTTGCGCATTGGCGATAACGTCAGCGTGGGCGCCAACAGCTGCATAGTGGCGGACCGGATCAGCATTGGCGATAACGTGGTGATTGGTGCCATGTCGCTGGTGATGCGGGACATTCCGGCGGGGACCACGTTTTACAATGCGCGGCAGGTTGAGATGAAGCCTCGGACGAGCTACTGAACACTTTTTTGCGCTGGACAACAGGCACAAAAAAGCCGCGCGATTGCGCGGCTTTGTCGTATTTGGTGGGCCCACACGGACTCGAACCGTGGACCAAAGGATTATGAGTCCTCTGCTCTAACCAACTGAGCTATAGGCCCTCAGTAAGTGGCCGGATTATAACGAGGGTTTTGAAAGGGTGCCATCCGAAAGATCGGATAGTGCTATACGAAGAAACGTCGCGGCGAACTCCTCTGGGGGTAAGGGCAGGCTGACGATGTAGCCTTGGATCTGTTCACAGCCCTCGGCTGCCAGGAAGCGCTGCTGGGCCTGGTTCTCCACACCTTCGGCAATGATCGTGAACTGCATGCTGCGGCCCAGGGCAATGATCGCCCTGGCGATGGCAGCGTCGTGGGGGTCGTCAGGTAGGCCGCGGATGAACGACTTGTCGATCTTGAGGATGTCCAACGGCAGGCGTTTAAGGTAGCTGAGGGACGAATAACCCGTGCCGAAGTCGTCGATGGCCAGCTGCACGCCCAGTTTTTTCAACTGGTGCAGCACGGCCAGGGCTTCTTCTGCCTGGCTCATGATGAAGTTCTCGGTGATCTCCAACTGCAGGTCGCCGGCCTTGAGCTGGTAGGTCTTTAACAACTGTTCGATGCGCCGTGCCAGGTGGGGGTGGCGCAGTTGGGCGCCGGCCAGGTTGATCGACAGTGGGCCAAAGTCTTCGTAGTGCATCTTCCAGATGTGCATCTGCTGGCACGCCTTTTCAAGCACCCAGTCACCGAGCTGCAGAATGGTGCCGTTCTCTTCCGCCAGGTGAATGAAGTGCTCTGGCGGCACTTCGCCAAAGGTCGGGTGGCTCCAGCGGATCAGCGCTTCGGCGCCGACCAGGCTCTGGGTCTTGAGGCTGAGCTTGGGCTGGAAGCACAGGCTCATTTCGTTGCGTTCGACGGCGCGGCGCAGCTCATGTTCGAGGGCGATGCGCTCGCTGGCCTGGGCGGTGAGGTCGCGGGTGTAGGCTTCTACGCGGTTGCGGCCTTTGGCTTTGGAGCGGTACATGGCGGCGTCGGCATTGCGGATCAGTGTGGAGACGTCGCTACCGTCCTGTGGATAAAGGCTGATACCGATGCTGGCGCTGGTGAAAAACTCGTGCTCGCCGGCCTGGAAGGGCGCGCTGAAGCAAGCCAGCAGTTTGCCGGCGATGCTGTTGGCGTCGCTGGGCCTGTGCAGGCCGGGCAACAGGATGATGAACTCGTCACCGCCCAGGCGCGCCACGGTGTCGACGTCGCGTACCTGTTCTTTCAGGCGCTGGGCGATGCCTTTGAGCAACAGGTCGCCGACCGGGTGGCCCAGGCTGTCGTTGATGTGCTTGAAGCGGTCGAGGTCGAGGAACAACACCGCGCCCTGGCGGTTCGAGACTTGGGCACAGGTGAGCACGGCCTGCAGGCGGTTCTCGAACAGGGCGCGGTTGGGCAGGCCGGTGAGCGGGTCGTGGTGAGCCTGGTAATCCAGCTTGGCCTGGGCGTGCTTGAGGCTGGAAATGTCGGCGAACACGGCGACGAAATGGGTGATCTCGTACTCGCTGTTGCGCACCGCGCTGATGGTCAGCCAACTGGGGTACAGCTCGCCATTCTTGCGTTTGTTGTAGATCTCGCCCTGCCAGTGCCCCTCGTCGGTCAGTTGATGCCACATGGCGGCATAGAAGGCGCTGTCGTGCTGGCCTGAGGCAAGCAGGCGCGGGGTTTGGCCGAGCGCCTCGATCTCGCCGTAGCCGGTAATTTCGCTGAAGGCGCGGTTGACCGCGCTGATGCGCTGGTCGATGTCGGTGATCAGCACGCCCTCGGCGGTGTTTTCGAACACGGTGGCGGCCAGCTGCAGTTTTTCCTGCATGAGGTGGCGCTCGGTGATGTCGCGGGCAATGGTCAGCATGCAGTCGACACCGCCGATCGGCAGGGGCCGGGCGGACAGTTCGCACAGGCGGATCTGCCCATCGCTGCGGCGGATGTGGCAGCTGAAGTCACGTACGAAGCCATCACGCTTGAGCTGGTCGACCAGCCGCTTGCGCTCGTTGAGGTCCACCCAGATGCCCAGGTCAAGGGAGGTCTGGTCGATGGTCGGGTTCAGGTCGTAGCCGGTGAGGCGGCAGAAGCCTTCGTTGACTTCAATCAGCAGCCCGTCGCTCTGGCGCGACAGCAGCAGGCCGTCGGGCGATGCGTGGAATGCCTTGGCGAACTTCTCTTCCGAAGTTTGCAGTTGCTCCTGGGTTTCTTTGAGCTGGCTGATGTCGCGCACGGCCACGACCAGCGCCGGCGTGCCATCGAGCTCGAATGTTTCTGCCGAGGTCAGGCCTGTGAACAACTGGCCATTGCTGCGGCGGAAGCTCATTTCCAGGTTGCGGATGCCGCCTTGGTGCAGGCGTTCGAGCAGCCGCGGCCCGGTGCCGGCGACGGCCCACAGGTTCAGCTCGGTGGCGGTGCGGCCGATCACTTGACCTGGGGTGAGGCCGATCTGCTCTTCGAAGGCTTCGTTGACCTCCAGCAGGCAGCCGTCGCTGTGGCGGGCGATCAGCAGGATGTCCGGGCACTGCTGGAACACCGAGGCGAACTTCTGCTCCGACAGGCGCAGGGCGTCTTCGGTGCGCTTGGTTTCGCTGATGTCGATCATCAGCCCGCGCATTACCGGCCGGTGGCCATGCTCGATCATGCTGACGATGTTGCGAATCCACAGGGGCTGCCCGTCGGCGCGGATGACCCGGTAGTCGAGGCTGTGATCGCGGCCGGCTGCGGTTTCACTGTCGCAATAAGCCTGGGCCCAGAGCGCGTCCTCCGGGTGCAGAATGCTGCGCCAGAAGCCGGGCTTGAGCCAGTCATGCAACGGGTAGCCGAGCAGGTCTTCGGCATGGGGCGAGACATAGTTGTAGGTGAAATCGTTGGCGTCGGCTTCCCAGGCGATGGCCGACAGGCTCTCGACCAGGCCGCGGTAGTGATACTCGCTGCTTCGCAGTTCTTGTTCGAGGGCGATGCGCCGGGAAATTTCCGAGCTAAGCCTGCGGTTGATGCGGATCACCACGGCAAGAACCGCCACCAGCAACAGCACCGCAGGCAGGCCATACACCAGCATGTCGGACCAGAACAGGCGCTGGTCCACCACGTTACCGACCCAGCGCTGTTGAATACGGTTGATCTCGGCGCTGCTCATGTCGGCCATGACTTTGTCGAGAATGCCCACCAGGACTTTGTTGTCCCGTGGTGCGGCCATGGCCAGTTGGTAGCGGTAGGGCGTTTCGCCACTGACATAGAGGCCGTCGAGCTTGAGCTGGCGAAGGCTCCAGATACTCGAGGCGAGGTCGCCGACCACGGCGTCGACTTCGTCTGTGGCCAGTGCCTGCAGGGTCGAACTGACGTTGGGCATGGCCACCAGGTTCAGGTCGGGGTGGTGGGTGCGCAGCAGTTCGTGCGGGGCGTAGTTTTCGACCACAGCGATCTTCAGGCCGTACAGGTCCTTCAATGAGCGGGGTTGCGCGCCGCCTTTGTGGGCCAGGATAACAATCGGGAAGTCGAGGTAGGGGCGCGTAAAGGCCAGGTAACCCTGGCGCTCGGGAGTCGACATGATGCCGGGTAGCAGGTCGAGCTGGTTATTGCGCGCCTGCGCCAATACCTCGGTCCAGCTCTTGGGCTCGACCGGTTTTAGCGTCACGCCCAGGCGTTCCTGGATCGTGTCGATGTAGTCGGCGGCCAATCCCTGGTACCGGCCCTCCTGGTCGCGAAACTCGAACGGTGGCCAAGAGGCGTCTACGCCCAGGCTTAACTGCGGGTGGGCAGCCAGCCAGGCTTTTTCCTCGTCTGTCAGGGTCAGGGCGCCGGCCGTTGTGGTCCACAGGATAAGGAGCAGCAACAGAATGGCCGGCATTAGGGGCATAGCGGCCTCGCTATCAGAGTGTCTGACGTCGAGTGTAGACGGGCATTCAGGGGGATGTGGGGCAGAAATCAGGCATTGTGTCGCCGCTTTGGCCACAAAAGAAAAACCCCGGCCTGGGCCGGGGTTTGTCATCACTCGTCGAGGAAGGAACGCAGATGCTCGCTGCGCGTCGGGTGGCGCAATTTGCGCAACGCCTTCGCTTCGATCTGACGGATCCGTTCACGGGTCACGTCAAACTGCTTACCTACCTCTTCGAGGGTGTGGTCGGTGTTCATGTCGATGCCGAAGCGCATACGCAGCACTTTGGCTTCGCGGGCGGTCAGGCCCGAGAGCACGTCACGGGTGGCTTCCTTGAGGCTTTCGACCGTGGCTACGTCGATCGGGGACTGCATGGTCGAGTCCTCGATGAAGTCGCCCAGGTGCGAATCTTCGTCGTCACCAATTGGGGTTTCCATGGAGATCGGCTCTTTGGCGATCTTCAGTACCTTGCGGATCTTGTCCTCAGGCATTTCCATGCGCTCGCCCAGCTCTTCCGGGGTCGGTTCACGGCCCATTTCCTGCAGCATCTGGCGGGAAATACGGTTGAGCTTGTTGATCGTCTCGATCATGTGCACCGGAATACGGATGGTGCGGGCCTGGTCGGCGATCGAACGGGTGATCGCCTGGCGAATCCACCAGGTGGCATAGGTCGAGAACTTGTAGCCGCGACGGTATTCGAACTTGTCCACCGCTTTCATCAAGCCGATGTTGCCTTCCTGGATCAGATCGAGGAACTGCAGGCCACGGTTGGTGTACTTCTTGGCGATGGAGATCACCAGACGCAGGTTCGCCTCGACCATTTCTTTCTTGGCGCGGCGGGCCTTGGCTTCACCGATCGACATGCGACGGTTGATTTCCTTGATCTCCGCGACGGTCAGGCCAGTCTCGGTCTCAAGGTCGATCAGCTTCTGTTGGCAGGCGACGATGGCAGCGTCTTTTTCACCCAGGGCAGCAGCCCACTTGGTGTTACGCTTGGCCAGGTCACCGCTCCAGGTCTGGTCGGTTTCGTTGCTTGGGAACATGCGCAGGAAGTCGGCACGCGGCATGCGAGCGTCACGGACGCACAGTTGCATGATGGCGCGTTCTTGCTGACGCAGGCGGCTCAGTGCATCACGCACGCGCTCGACCAGTACCTCGAACTGCTTGGGTACCAGCTTGATCGGCATGAACAGATCGGCCAGCGCCTGCATGGCGCCGATGCTCTCGGCATGGCTACGGCCATGCTTTTTCAGCACCTTGAGGGTGACGGCGAGCTGATCGGAAACCGCACCGAAACGCTGAGCGGCAACGACTGGGTCCGGGCCACTTTCGGCCTCTTCCTCATCGTCGCTCTCTTCGCTTTCTTCTTCGTCGTCCGTTTCTTCCTTGGCAGCCGCAACCTTGGCACCTGGAACAGGCACTTCTTCGGTCGGGGCAGCGATGTTGTCATCAGGGTCGATATAACCGCTGAGCACATCGGACAAACGGCCACCTTCGGTGGTGACGCGGTCGTATTCGCTGAGAATGTAGTCGACAGTACCCGGGAAGTGAGCGATGGCGCCCATGACTTCACGGATGCCTTCCTCGATACGCTTGGCGATTTCGATCTCGCCTTCGCGGGTCAGCAGCTCGACAGTACCCATTTCACGCATGTACATGCGCACTGGGTCGGTCGTGCGGCCGATATCGGTTTCAACTGCCGCCAACGCAGCAGCGGCTTCTTCGGCCGCGGCTTCGTCGGTGTCGGCTTCCGCCAACAGAAGGGCATCCGCATCCGGAGCACTCTCGAATACGTTGATCCCCATGTCGTTGATCATGCGGATGATGTCTTCCACCTGTTCAGGATCTGAAATATCCTCAGGCAGGTGGTCGTTGACCTCCGCGTAAGTCAGGTAGCCCTGCTCACGACCGCGGGTGATCAACTCTTTGATACGAGACTGCTGTTGCGCTTTTCCGGACATAACACCCTATCCACTGAAGGTCTTGGCGGGCAAAAAACAAGCCGAGGATTATACCCGAGCATGGGCCTCACGCGCCAGATGAGGTCGGCGTTTGTGCGGGAACATTCCTGCTAAGCAGGGCGAGAAGCTGCGATTTTTCCTCACTGCTCAACTCGCTTTGACGCGCTTTCCTGAGCAGATGTTCCAGGCTGCGCTCGCGTTGGCGGGCGGACAAGCTAGTTATAGTGTCGAAAAACTGTTGTTCAAGGTTGTCGGCTACGATCAGCCATTCCTTCTCGGCCAGCGCCCGCAGCAAACGGCCCTGTTCAGTGCCGTGCCAGCGTGCGATCAACTGCATTGAGCTTAGCCCAGGATTCTTCTGAGCGGCTTCGATCAATGCCACCAGCAACTGGCTGTACAGGTGCTCTTCGTCGGCGAAGTGGCTGGCATCTTCCACCTTGCCGGCCAGTAATGGGTGGTGCAGCAACGTGCGCAAGGCCGCCAGGGTCGGGGGCTCCACGGGTGCCGGGGTGCGCGGTGGGGCCTCGTCGCGTTGCTGCCAGGGCTTGCCGCCTTTGCGGTTTTTGTCCCAAGGCTTGTCGCTCCACGGCTTCTTGCCGCCCGCCTTGTTCGGCTTCCATTGTTGCTCTTGCTGCGCCGGCGCGTAGTCGTGCTGCGGCATGTCGCCGTAGTCAGGCGTGTAGCTGGCCATGGCATCGTAGTCATAGCCCGGATCGTAGTCCGGGACGCTGCTACTGGCTGCCGGTTGTTGGGCCAGTTGCTCGACTTGCTGAGGGTCGAGGCCGGTGATTTCCTTCAGGCGGTTACGCATCAACTGACGCAAGTTGGCGCCAGGGATTTTTTCGATCAACGGTGCAGCCAGGGTCGCCAAATGCGCCTTGCCTTCTAGCGAGCGCGGGTCAGCTTCGGCGCTCAGTTGCTCGAAAAAGTAATCTGCCAGGGGTTGGGCATGCTGGTTGATGCGTGCCATGAAGGCATCGGTGCCTTCGGCGCGCACCAGGCTGTCCGGGTCTTCGCCTTCGGGCAGGAACAGAAAGCGTGCGCGGCGGCCATCCTGCAGGGCCGACAGGGTCGACTCCAGCGCGCGCCAGGCCGCCTTGCGCCCGGCCTGGTCGCCGTCGAAACAGAACAGCACGCTGGGCACCACGCGGAACAGGCGCTTGAGGTGCTCTTCGCTGGTGGCGGTACCGAGGGTGGCGACGGCGTTGCGCAGGCCCTGCTGGGCCAGTGCGATGACGTCCATGTAGCCTTCGACGACGATGATTTCGTCGAGGTTGCGGTTGTGCTTGCGCGCCTCGTAAAGCCCGTAGAGTTCCTGGCCTTTATGAAAAACCGGGGTTTCCGGGGAGTTGAGGTACTTGGGTTTGTCGTCACCCAGTACGCGGCCGCCGAAGGCGATCACGCGGCCACGGCTGTCGCGGATCGGGAACATCACGCGGTCGCGGAAGCGGTCATAGCGTTTGCCGGTTTCGGCGTTCTCGATCAGCAGGCCGGCATCGATCATGACCTTTTGCTGCAGGGTGTCGGCGCCCAAGTGCTTGAGCAGGTTGTCCCAGCCAGGTGGCGCGAAGCCCAGGCCGAAGTCCCGGGCAATCTCCCCAGACAGGCCGCGGCCTTTGAGGTAGTCCACCGCCGCTTTGCGGGTGGGGTGGTTGCGCAGTGCCTGGCGGTAGAATTCGGTAGCGGCTTCCAGTAGCGGATACAGCGGTGAATCGGTTGGCTGGCGCGGCTTTTGTGCGCGACGGCCTTCTTCGCGGGGCACTTCCATGCCAGCGGCGCGGGCCAGTTCCTCGACGGCCTGGGGGAAGTCCAGGTTGTCGTGGTCCATGACGAAGCCGAGGGCGTTGCCACCGGCGCCGCAACCGAAGCAGTAATAGAACTGCTTGTCGGGGCTGACCGTGAAGGACGGGGTCTTTTCCTTGTGGAACGGGCAGCAGGCCGAGTAGTTTTTGCCGGTTTTTTTCAGCTGGACGCGCGAACTCACCACGTCGACAATGTCGAGGCGGTTGATAAGGTCGTCAATGAAACTCTGGGGAATCAGCCCGGCCATGGCAGTCTCGTCATCTGGCAACTGGCAAGTCTAATCGCTCACGCGCCGGTTGGGGCGAATGCTGCAAGGGGAAGTGCGAGGGAAGTATGTGCTCGTCGCCAGCCAATGAAGGCTCGTCAGACAGGACGTGCACGATCTGGTCAATGACCAGCTCTGACGTTTCAGGCAGGTTGCCCCCATGCAGTTCGCATGACGCGAGTGCATAAAAGGCCTTGAGCTAGCTGCCCAAGTTTGAAGCAGTTGTGAAGCAACCGCTGCCATCGGCCCGGCGGTGAGCCGGGCAGGGCAGAAGCTTTGCGTAGAACGTCTGTATTAGTACAGACGAACGGCGCGGCGCTGTTCGCGCTGAACTTTCTTGGCGTGGCGCTTAACAGCAGCAGCTGCTTTACGCTTACGCTCGGCGGTCGGCTTCTCGTAAAACTCGCGGCTACGAACTTCAGCCAGTACACCGGCTTTTTCGCAGGAGCGCTTGAAACGACGCAGAGCTACGTCGAAGGGTTCGTTCTCTTTAACTTTGACGGCTGGCATCCAGGGCTACCTTAATTCATTACCGGGGTAGACGTGCTCCTGGCAAAACAAAGGTGTGCTGGAGAACGTCGGTTTTCAAGGGTTGCGGATGTTAACCCTTAGCTGGCCGGAATGCAAAGCCTCTGATCGAAAACCGCTGGTCGGCACCCGACACGGCGACTATCATGCGCGGCTTCGAATTCAGCCCCCACAAGGGACGAGCCCATGCTAGTACTGGGATTGGAAACATCCTGCGACGAAACTGGCGTCGCATTATATGACAGCGAACGCGGTTTGTTGGCCGACGCGCTGTTCAGCCAGATCGACCTGCACCGCGTGTTCGGCGGTGTGGTACCGGAGCTTGCCTCACGCGATCACGTCAAGCGCATGCTGCCGTTGATTCGCCAGGTATTGGACGAGGCTGGCTGCGTGGCCACCGAGATCGATGCCATCGCCTACACCGCGGGTCCTGGGCTGGTCGGCGCACTGCTGGTCGGCGCGTCCTGCGCTCAGGCCCTGGCGTTTGCCTGGGACATCCCGGCCATTGGCGTGCACCACATGGAAGGCCATCTTCTGGCGCCCATGCTGGAAGAAAACCCGCCCGAGTTTCCGTTCGTCGCTTTGTTGGTGTCGGGTGGCCATACCCAGTTGGTCAGGGTGGATGGCATCGGCCAGTACGAGCTGTTGGGCGAAAGCCTGGACGACGCAGCCGGTGAGGCGTTCGACAAGACCGCCAAGCTGATCGGCCTGAACTACCCCGGCGGCCCGGAAATCGCCCGGCTGGCCGAGCAGGGCGTGCCAGGGCGGTTTGTTTTCCCACGGCCGATGACCGATCGCCCCGGGCTGGAATTCAGCTTCAGTGGCCTCAAGACGTTCGCCCTGAATACCTGGCAGCAGTGCCGTGATGCTGGCGACGACGGTGAGCAAACCCGTTGCGACGTGTCGCTGGCATTCCAGCAGGCGGTGGTGGAGACTTTGACCATCAAGTGCAAGCGGGCCCTGAAGCAGACGGGCCTGAAGCGGCTGGTGATTGCCGGTGGTGTCAGCGCCAACAAGGCCTTGCGAGCCTCCCTCGAGGAAATGCTGGGTGGCATGAAGGGCAACGTGTACTACGCCCGCCCGCAGTTCTGCACCGACAACGGCGCGATGATCGCCTATGCCGGCTGCCAGCGCCTGTTGGCCGGGCAGCAGCAGGACCTGGCGATCAGCGTGCAGGCGCGCTGGCCGATGGAGCAGTTGCCGCCGGTCTGAAAGTTGTCAGAAGTGGCGTTCACGCCCGGCGAACAGGTCGCGTAGGTTGTTGCGGTGGCCCCAGACGATCATCAGCGTGAGCACGCTGATCGGCAGCAATGCCTCGGGTTCGCGCCAGGCGAGCAGGGGCAAGGTCAGCGGCGTGGCGATAAGCGCCGCCAGTGAGCTGGTACGTGTGAGGTAGAAGGTCAGCAGCCAGGCAGCGATGGCCAGTAATGCCGCCGGGAAGTACAGGCCCATGAGCATGCCGGCCGCCGTTGCCACGCCCTTGCCGCCCTGGAAGCGAAAGTACAGCGGGAACAGGTGGCCCAGCACCGCGCACACGCCAACCCAGGCCTGCTCCTGCAGGTCGAGGCCGGCAGCGCGGGCAAGCAATACGGGCAACAAGCCCTTGCACAGGTCGCCAAGCAGGGTCAGGATCGCCAGCTTGCGGCCTGCCAGGCGAAGCATGTTGGTGGCCCCGGCATTGCCTGAACCGCTGGCACGGGGGTCCGGGCTGCCGAAAAGGCGGCTCAGGACAATGGCGAAGGACAGCGAGCCGAGCAGGTAGGCGAGCAGCGCCAATAACCAAAACATGCTAACTATTCCGGGCGAGGACGCCCTGATTCTAACGGCGCCAGTCGCCCTTGTCGTGCTGTGGAGAGAAGTGCTTGGACAGAGTGTTCATCGAAGGCCTGGAAGTCGATACCGTCATCGGTGCCTATGACTGGGAGCGGGATATTCGCCAGTGCTTGCGCCTGGACCTGAGTTTTGCCTGGGACAACCGCCCGGCGGCGGCCGGCGACGATCTCAGCCTGGCGCTGGACTACGCCAGTGTTTCGGCGCGTATCCAGGCATTTTCCGAACAGGCTCGCTTCGAGTTGGTAGAAACCTTCGCCGAGCGCCTGGTCGCGGTGCTGATGGAAGAATTCCAGATTCCGTGGGTGCGGTTGAAGCTGACCAAGCCAGGCGCGGTTCCGGCTGCCCGTGGCGGTGTTGGCGTGGAGATCGAGCGCGGATGTCTCTGAACACGGTTTACCTGGGCTTGGGCAGTAATATCGACCGGCATGCGCACTTGTGTGCCGGGCTCGATGCCTTGGCGGGCATTCTCACCGACATGCGCTGTTCGCCAGCGTTTGAAAGCCAGGCGGTCGGGATCAAGAGTGGGCCGTTCATCAACTTCGTGGTGACCGGCAAGACCGATTTGCCGTTGATGGAGCTGGACCGCCGCCTCAAGTTCATCGAGGCCGACAACGGCCGTTACGCGCCAGAGCGTAAAGGGCTGCCGCTGGATATCGACGTGCTGCTGTATGACGATCTGCACGGCACGTTCGATGGGTTGGTGCTGCCGCGGGCCGAGATTTTGAAAAACGCGTTTGTGCTGTGGCCATTGTCGCTGCTGGCGCCAGAGCTGGTGCACCCGGGGGTGGGCAAGCCGATGGCGCAGGTGTGGCAGGAGGCGCGGATCGATCAGGTGCTGGCGCCGGTTGCCTTTGAGTGGCGCGGGTTGCAACTGACGCCTGCCTGATCCGGGAGATCTGGTTGCCTGTGCCGGCCCTTTCGCGCTCCCACAGGGACCGCAAAATGCCTGAAAGCAGCGGCGTACTGGTGGGAGCGGGCTTGCCCCGCGAAAGGGCCAGGCCAGGCAATCGATAAATCAGCCTTCTGCACTACCCTTGTAGGCAACAAGCGCCTTCAACCGCTCACCTTTGAGTGCCTCCCCCAACGCCTGCCCGGTCAGCCCAGCCTGCACCAGCGGCTTCACATCCACCGCCCTCGCCGCCGCCGCTGCGCCCCTTAGGTAATCAGCCTGTGGATAAGCCCGCTCGCCCTGACGGGCACGCGCATCCATCTGGCAGGCGCTGAGGAAATCGTCAAAACGCTGTGGCCGGCGGTACACATCGAACTTCTGCAACAGCCCCAGCAATGCCTCAGGATCCAGCTCAAAGGCCTGGTTGCAGTGTGTTAGGCACTCACCCACCAGCATGGCCAGCTCCTGGCACTCGCGCGGTGCCTTGAAGCGCTGGCTGACCGCCTTGATCACTGCCGGCTGCAGCTCGCGCAGCAGGCAAGCCCAGCGCACGTGCAGCGGTTGACCGTGCAGCGCAGCCTGCTCCAGGCCTGCCAGTGCGTGATGGCTGTCGATGAGCTCAGGCAGCAACTCCTGCAAGGCGTCGCACGCGTGCAAGACCTCGAAGAACACCTGGGGTTGCGGCTCCATCAGCGCGCGCTCGATCTCTTTCCAGCTGCGCTCAGCGGTGAGCGCTTGCAGCTCGCCGGAGGCGCTGATCTGGCGCATCAGCGCCAGCGTCTCGTCAGCGACCTTGAAACCGAGGGGGGCGTAGCGTGCGGCAAAGCGGGCAACCCGCAGCACCCGCAGCGGGTCTTCGGCGAATGCCGGGGAAACGTGGCGTAACAGGCGCCTGTCGAGATCTTCTTTGCCGTGGTAGGGGTCGTACAGCGTGCCCGCATCATCCTCCGCCATCGCATTGATGGTCAGGTCGCGGCGGATCAGGTCTTCTTCGAGGGTGACGTCGGGGCTTGCATGGAAGGTAAACCCGCCATACCCCCGCCCGCTCTTGCGCTCGGTGCGCGCCAGGGCATATTCCTCACCGCTTTTGGGGTGGATGAAAACCGGAAAATCAGCCCCCACCGGGCGATAGCCCAGGGCTTGCATCTGTTCGACGGTCGCGCCAACCACCAGCCAATCGATATCGCTGACGGGGCGCCCGAGCAAGCGGTCGCGCACGGCGCCGCCGACTTTGTAGATGTGCATGTACAGCCTCCATAACTGCCCACAGGATAACCTGTTGGCAGTCATGCAGGGGCAGCGGTGCTAAAGGTGGTGGATGACGGCCAGGTCCATGCGGCCATAGTCGGCGCTTTCGCTGTGCTCGCCGCGGGGTGGCATGTGGTGGGTCTTCATGACCTGGTCGCCCTGTACGGTCTCCAGGTGGATGTCGAAGCCCCACAGGCGATGCAGGTGCTTGAGCACTTCCTCGGTCGAGTCGCCCAGGGGTTTGCGGTTGTGCTGTTGGTGGCGCAGGGTCAGCGAGCGGTCGCCGCGCCGGTCGATGCTCCAGATCTGCACGTTCGGTTCGCGGTTGCCCAGGTTGTATTGCGCCGCCAGTTGCTCGCGGATGACCCGATAACCGGTCTCATCATGGATGGCGGGCACCAGCAGGTCATCGCGCTGGTCGTCGTCCAGAATGCTGAACAGCTTGAGGTCGCGGATCACCTTGGGCGACAGGTACTGCAGGATGAAGCTCTCGTCCTTGAAGCTGCTCATGGCGAACTTGATGGTCGATAGCCAGTCACTGCCGGCAATGTCGGGGAACCAGTGGCGATCCTCCTCGGTAGGGTTTTCGCAGATCCGGCGGATGTCGGTGTACATCGCAAACCCCAGCGCATAGGGGTTGATGCCGTTGTAGTAAGGGCTGTCAAAGCCTGGCTGGAACACCACGCTGGTGTGCGATTGCAGGAACTCCATGATGAAACCGTCGGTGACCAGGCCTTCGTCGTACAGGTCGTTCATCAGGGTGTAGTGCCAGAAGGTAGCCCACCCTTCGTTCATGACCTGGGTCTGGCGCTGCGGGTAGAAATACTGGGCGATCTTGCGCACGATGCGCACCACTTCACGTTGCCAGGGCTCGAGCAGCGGGGCGTGTTTTTCGATGAAATAGAGGATGTTTTCCTGAGGTTCGGCGGGGAAACGCGCATCATCGCGGTCGCCGCCTTTTTCTGCGCCCTTGGGAATGGTGCGCCACAGGTCGTTGATTTGCCGCTGCAGGTGCTCTTCACGCTCTTTTTGCCGGCGCCGTTCCTCTTCGGCGGAAATGGGGTAGGGGCGCTTGTAACGGTCGACGCCGTAGTTCATCAGGGCGTGGCAGGAGTCGATGAGGTCTTCGACCGCATCGATGCCGTGGCGCTCTTCACATTGGGCGATGTACTGCTTGGCGAACACCAGGTAGTCGATGATCGAACTGGCATCGGTCCAGGTGCGGAACAGGTAATTGCCTTTGAAGAAGCTGTTATGGCCGTAGCAGGCGTGAGCAATCACCAGCGCCTGCATGCACATGGTGTTTTCTTCCATCAGGTAGGCGATGCACGGATCGGAGTTGATTACGATCTCGTAGGCCAAGCCCATCTGGCCCCGACTGTAGGATTTTTCGGTGCTGAGGAACTGTTTGCCATAGGACCAGTGGTGGTAACCCAGTGGCATGCCGACCGAGGCGTAGGCATCCATCATCTGCTCGGCGGTGATCACTTCGATCTGATTGGGGTAGGTGTCCAGGGCGTAACGCTCGGCCAGACGGCTGATTTCCCGGTCGTAAGTCTGGATCAGGTCGAACGTCCACTCGGACCCGGTGGAAATGGGTTGGCGTTTCTGAGCTCTGGCGGTCATGTGGCTAACCTGCGCTGGAAGAGTTCACGGAAGACCGGGTAGATGTCGCCGGCCGATACCAACTGCTGCTGGGCGAACGTGTCGGGGAAGCCCTCGCCGATTCGCTCGTACTCGTACCACAGCGCCTGATGCTCACGTGGGGTGATCTCAACGTAAGTGTAGTACTGCACGTGCGGCATGATCTGCTTGGAGAGGATCTCGCGGCAGATCGGCGAGTCGTCGTTCCAGTTGTCACCGTCAGAGGCTTGCGCGGCGTAAATGTTCCAATCGCTGGCCGGGTAGCGCTCGGCCATGATTTCCTGCATCAGCTTGAGTGCGCTGGAGACGATGGTGCCGCCGGTTTCCCGCGAATAGAAGAACTCTTCTTCGTCCACTTCCCGCGCACTGGTGTGGTGGCGGATGAAGACCACTTCGATACGGTCGTAATTGCGCTTGAGGAACAGGTACAACAGGATGAAAAAGCGCTTGGCGATGTCTTTGGTGGCCTGGGTCATGGAGCCGGACACGTCCATCAGGCAGAACATCACCGCTTTTGAACTGGGGTTGGGCTGCTTGACCAGCAGGTTGTACTTCAAGTCGAAGGTATCGAGGAAGGGCAGGCGGTTGATGCGCGCCTTGAGGCGTTCGATCTCTTGCTCGACTTCCTGGATGTCCGTGAAATTGTCAGGTTCCTCGACCTTCAGGCGGTCGAGTTCTTTCTGCGCCTCACGCAACAGGGCGCGGCTGCTGCCGGTCAGGGCGATACGCCGGGCATGGGCCGAACGCAGGGTGCGCACGATGTTGATGCGCGACGGGTTGCCTTCGTTGGCGATACCGGCGCGTACGGTCTTGAAGGTGTCGGCACCGGTCAGGTGACGTTTGACCAGGTTGGGCAGTTCGAGGTCTTCGAACATGAACTCGAGAAACTCTTCCTGGGTGATCTGGAAGACGAATTCGTCCATGCCCTCGCCGGAGTTGCCGGCTTTGCCGCGGCCACCACCACCACCGCCCCCTTGAGGCCTGGGGATGTGTTCGCCGGCAGTGAATTCCTTGTTGCCAGGGTGCACGATGGTCTGCTTGCCGCCACGACCGTGGTGCAACACCGGTTCATCGATGTCCCGTCCCGGAATGCTGATTTGCTCGCCATGCTCCATGTCCATGATGGAGCGGCGGCTCACGGCCTCTTCGACGGCCTTCTTGATGTGGTCACGGTAGCGCCGCAGAAAACGCTGGCGGTTGACCGTGCTCTTGTTCTTGCCGTTCAGGCGTCGGTCGATTACGTAGCTCATGGTCCCTCCGGTAGCTGGGAACAGCTGCACGCTTCAAGCTACGAGCTGCACGTAAAAGCAGCTGCCGCCGCCCGAGGCTGGCACTGCAGCCTTGGGCGTGCGGTGTGTAGCTTGCCGCTTTATTGCGATTTCCTGACCCGCAGGTACCATTCCGACAGCAGACGAACCTGCTTGTCGGTGTAGCCACGCTCCACCATCCGGGTGACGAAGTCGTTGTGTTTCTTCTGGTCTTCCTTGCTGGCCTTGGCATTGAAGCTGATGACCGGCAGCAAGTCTTCGGTGTTGGAGAACATTTTCTTCTCGATCACCACCCGCAGCTTTTCATAGCTGAGCCAGCTCGGGTTCTTGCCGTTGTTGTTGGCGCGTGCGCGCAGTACGAAGTTGACGATCTCGTTGCGGAAGTCTTTCGGGTTGCTGATACCGGCCGGCTTCTCGATTTTTTCCAACTCTTCGTTGAGGGCAATGCGGTTGAGGATCTCGCCGGTTTCAGGGTCGCGGTATTCCTGGTCCTGAATCCAGAAGTCGGCGTACAGCACATAGCGGTCGAAGATGTTCTGGCCGTATTCGCTGTAGGACTCCAGGTAAGCAGTCTGGATTTCCTTGCCGATGAACTCGATGTAGCGCGGCGCCAGGTATTCCTTCAGGTAGCGCAGGTAGCGTTCGCGCACTTCGGCCGGGAACTGTTCCTGTTCGATTTGCTGTTCGAGCACGTACAACAGGTGAACCGGGTTGGCTGCGATCTCGTGTGGGTCGAAGTTGAAGACTTTGGAGAGGATCTTGAACGCGAAGCGGGTCGACAGGCCGTTCATCCCTTCGTCGACACCTGCCGAGTCGCGGTATTCCTGGATCGACTTGGCTTTCGGATCAGTGTCCTTGAGGTTTTCGCCATCGTAGACGCGCATCTTCGAATAGATGTTGGAGTTCTCTGGCTCTTTGAGGCGTGAGAGCACGGTGAACTGGGCCAGCATCTTGAGGGTGTCGGGCGCGCAGTGGGCCTTGGCCAGCGAGCTGTTGACCAGCAGTTTGTCGTAGATCTTGATCTCGTCACTGACGCGCAGGCAGTAGGGCACCTTGACGATGTAGATCCGGTCGATGAAGGCTTCGTTGTTCTTGTTGTTACGGAACGTGTGCCACTCCGATTCGTTGGAGTGGGCCAGCAGGATACCGGTGTAGGGAATCGCCCCCAGCCCCTCGGTACTGTTGTAGTTACCTTCCTGGGTCGCGGTAAGCAGTGGGTGCAAGACCTTGATCGGCGCCTTGAACATCTCGACGAATTCCATCAGGCCCTGGTTGGCCCGGCACAGCGCACCCGAATAGCTGTAGGCGTCGGCGTCGTTCTGTGGGTATTCCTCGAGCTTGCGGATGTCCACCTTGCCGACGAGGGCAGAGATGTCCTGGTTGTTCTCATCGCCAGGTTCGGTCTTGGCAATGGCGATCTGGTTGAGGATCGACGGATAGAGCTTGACCACTTTGAACTTGGAAATGTCGCCGCCGAACTCCTGCAGGCGCTTGGTGGCCCAGGGCGACATGATGGTGTTCAGGTAGCGCCGTGGGATCCCAAACTCTTCCTCGAGAATGGCCCCATCTTCGGTGGCGTTGAACAAGCCCAGTGGCGATTCGAATACAGGTGAGCCCTTGATGGCGTAGAAGGGCACCTTTTCCATCAGCTGCTTGAGCTTTTCGGCCAGCGACGACTTGCCGCCACCTACCGGGCCCAGCAGGTAAAGGATCTGTTTCTTCTCTTCCAGGCCCTGCGCCGCATGGCGGAAGTACGACACGATCTGGTCGATGCATTCTTCCATGCCATGGAAGTCTTCAAAGGCCGGATAGCGCCTGATCACCTTGTTGGAGAAGATCCGCGATAGCCTGGAATTGTTAGAGGTGTCGACAAGCTCCGGTTCGCCGATGGCCAGCAACAGCCGTTCTGCCGCCGATGCGTAGGCGCTGCGATCCTGCTTGCACAGCTCGAGGTACTCCTGCAGCGAAAGTTCTTCCTGGCGGGTGGACTCGAAACGTTGTTGGAAGTGGCTAAAAATGCTCATGACGTCACCTCGCTCGATACGTGGAGACGACGCCGGATCAGTCAGCTGATGCTGGCATGCAACCGGGTTCGCCGATTGCTGTATACCCCCCAGAACACCCTTGAAACGCTACCGATGACCCGCACGCCGGTGTACCGGCTCTCCCCTTTTTTGGATGGCCTGGGCTTAAGGATAGTTGGTAATACGCAAGGTCAAGGGCGTGAGGCCGAGAAGTTGCTCGCGACCGTTCGTCAGGTGAGCCGCGAGCCCGCATGGGGCGCGGGCTGCAGTAAAAATGAAAAAATTATTCGGCAGCGCCTTGGGCGGTCTCGGCTGGGTAGGTGGCGCGCCACAGCTCAAAGCCGCCATCGACGCTGTACACCTCTGAAAAGCCCTGGCCCGCCAGGTAGGCGGCAGCGCTCTGGCTGGAATTGCCGTGGTAGCAGACCACCAGGGTCGGTGCATCGAGGTCGGCGTTGCGGATGAAATCGGCGACCGAATGGTTGTCCAGGTGGGTGGCGCCGCTGATGTGGCCGGCGGCAAAGGCTTGTGGGTCGCGAATGTCGACCACTACCGCACCTTGCGCGCGCAGGGCCAGAGCCTGCTCGGGAGGGATGCGTTTGAATTCGCTCATGGCTACGGTTTCCTTCAGGGCTGATCGTTGATTCTAGTGGGTTGTACCGGCGGGCGTACGGTGCCGTCGTCGGAACAGTCGCAGCGATGGTATTCACCGCTGTCAACGTTGTAGAGGGTCATGGCACCGCCCCACACGCAACCGGTGTCCAGGGCGATGATGCCGGGCTCGTCGACGCGCCCTTCAAGGGCGGCCCAATGGCCGAAGATGATCTTCACGTGGCGTGAACGGCGGTCCTTGTGCGCATACCAGGGCTTGTAGCCTTTGGGGGCGGTGCCCAGGCCTTCCTTGCTCTTTAGGTCGAGCTTGCCCTCGGGGGTGCAGAAGCGCATGCGCGTGAGGTAGTTGGTGATCACCCGCAGGCGCTCGATGCCGGTGAGGTTCTTGCTCCACTTGTTGGGCTCGTTGCCGTACATGCCGTCGAGATAAAGCTTGAGCCGGCCGTCGTCGCGCAGTGCTTCCTCGACTTCGGCGGCGAGCTCCAGGGCTCTGCCCAGGGTCCATTGTGGCGGTATGCCGGCATGCACCATGGCAATGCCGCGGGGCTCGTCGTAGTGCAGCAGTTTTTGCCGGCGCAGCCAGTCGAACAGCAGGTCGGCATCCGGCGCTTCGATGATTTCGCGCAGGGTGTCGCTTTTTTTCAGGCGTTCGACGTTGTGCCAGGCGGCCAGCAGGTGCAGGTCATGGTTGCCCAGCACGCAGACCAGCGACTGGCGGATCGAGTAGAGGAAACGCAGGGTCTCCAGCGATTCGGGGCCACGATTGACCAGGTCGCCGACCAGCCACAGGCGGTCGACGGCGGGGTTGAAGCGAACACGTTCGAGCAGGCACTTGAGCGGTTGCAGGCAGCCTTGCAGGTCACCGACGGCGTACGTTGCCATCAGTGCAGGGCCCCGGGTACCGCCAGGCGGAAGGGCGCGATTTCGGCGTCGAAGCGTTTACCGTCTTCGGCGAACATCTGGTAGCTGCCCTGCATGGTGCCCACGCGGGTGCTGATGACCGCGCCGCTGCTGTAGGTGTGGCTCTGGCCCGGGTCGATGTTAGGTTGCTGGCCGACCACGCCGGCGCCGCGCACTTCTTCGACTTCACCGTCACCGTTGGTGATCAGCCAGTGCCGCGACAGCAACTTGGCTGTGACAGAACCGTTGTTTTGCACGGTGATGGTGTAGGCGAAAGCGAAACGACTGTTTTCGGGGTCGGATTGTTCTTTGAGGTAACGGGTCACGACGCTGACGTCGATCTGGTAACGGGGATCGGACATGCAAAGGCCTTGGGCGAACTGACGCAATAATGCAGTCTAGGCCATTGGCGGGGGGGAGGGCCAGCGGTGTGGTCGCGGGCAGGTATGTGCAGGTGGGGTGGGGTGGCAGTGCCGGCCTCTTCGCGGGCAAGTCGGACCGCGAAGAGGCCGTAAAAGGCGCTAATCAGGCTTGTTGATCGGCCAACTGGTCAGCCAGGCGCACGAAGGCGGCCAGGTCCAGCTGCTCAGGCCGCAGGCTGCCATCTACGCCAGCGGCTTCGATCGCCTGGCTGTCGAGCAGGCCTTTAAGGGTGTTGCGCAGTGTCTTGCGGCGCTGGTTGAAGGCTTCGCGAACGACACGCTCCAGCAGCAGGTGGTCCTTGGCCGGGAACGGCAGCACTTCATGTGGCACCAGGCGCACGATGGCCGAGTCCACCTTAGGCGGCGGGTTGAACGCGCCAGGGCCAACGTTGAACAGGTGTTCGACCCGGCAGTGGTACTGCACCATGATCGACAGGCGGCCCCAATCACCGCCACCCGGGCCTGCGGCCATGCGCTCGACCACTTCCTTCTGCAGCATGAAGTGCATGTCGCGGATCAGGCCGGCATGGCTTAGCAGGTGGAAGATCAGCGGGGTGGAGATGTTGTAGGGCAGGTTGCCGACCACCTTGAGGCTGCGCGGTGGCACACCCAGCTGGTTGAAGTCGAACTTCAGGGCGTCGCCCTGGTGCAGGCGGAAGTTGTCGCGCCCGGCAAACTTGTGCTGCAGGATCGGCACCAGGTCCTTGTCCAGCTCCACTACGTCCAGTTGCGCGCCGCTGCCCAGCAGGCCTTCGGTGAGGGCGCCCTGGCCCGGGCCGATTTCCAGCAGGTGTTCACCTGCCTTGGCGTTGATGGCGCGCAGGATGCGGTCGATGATGCCGGCGTCGTGCAGGAAGTTCTGGCCGAAGCGCTTGCGCGCCCGGTGTTGGTATTGCTCGTTCATGGTCGGTTCTCGGCCATCTGGTAGGCGGTTTCCAGCGCGACCCGCAGGCTGCCGGTGTCGACCTTGCCGGTGCCGGCCAGGTCCAGGGCGGTGCCGTGGTCGACCGACGTGCGGATGATCGGCAGGCCCAAGGTCACATTGACTGCGGCGCCGAAACCTTTGTACTTGAGTACAGGCAGGCCCTGGTCGTGGTACATCGCCAGCACTGCGTCGCAGTGCTCCAGATATTTGGGGGTAAACAGGGTATCGGCCGGCAGCGGTCCGCGCAGGTCCATGCCTTCGGCACGCAGGCGGGCCAGTGTCGGTTCGATGATGTCGATTTCTTCGCGGCCCAGATGGCCGCCTTCTCCGGCGTGCGGGTTGAGGCCGCACACCAGGATGCGAGGGTTGGCAATGCCGAACTTGTCGCGCATGTCGGCATGCAGGATGCGGGTGACACGCTCGACGCGTTCGGCCGTGATGGCGTCGGCAATGTCGCGCAGTGGCAAGTGCGTGGTCACCAGGGCCACGCGCAGGCCACGGGTCGCCAGCATCATCACCACCTGTGCGGTGTGGGTCAGCTCGGCCAGAAACTCGGTATGCCCGGAGAAGGCAATGCCGCTTTCGTTGATCACACCCTTGTGCACCGGGGCGGTGATCATACCGGCGAAATGCCCGTCGAGGCAGCCGTTGCCGGCGCGGGTCAGGGTTTCCAATACGAAGCCAGCATTGGCCTTGTCCAGTTGCCCAGCCGTCACGGCGCTGGCCAAGGGCGTATCCCACACATACAGGCTGCCCGCAGGCGCGGGCTGGTCGGGCCAGTGCCCAGGCGCTACCGGCAGCAGGTTGACGGCCAGCCCCAGCTGCGTGGCCCGCTCGGCGAGCAGGTCACGGCTGGTGATGGCGATCAGGGGGTGGGGCTGGGCGTCTGCGGCGAGCAGCAAGCACAGGTCAGGACCTATGCCAGCTGGCTCGCCGGGGGTGACGGCGAAGCGCAGGGGCTTCACTGGGCGGCCTGGTCGGCGCCAGGCAGCTTGATTTCAACGTAGGCTTCGTCGCGGATCTGGCGCAGCCAGGTCTGCAGCTCTTCGTCGTACTTGCGGTTGCGCAGCACATTCATGGCCTGCTGCTCGCGTGCCTGCTCGGTGCTGTCGGTGGCGCGGCGGCCCAGCACTTCCAGGACGTGCCAGCCGTACTGGGTTTTGAACGGTTTGGTCACCACACCTTGCTGGGCGGTGGCCATCTGCTCGCGGAACTCCGGTACCAGGCTGTTCGGGTCGACCCAGTTGAGGTCGCCGCCGTTGAGTGCGGAGCCCGGGTCTTCCGAGAAGCTCTTCGCCAGCTCGCCGAAGTCTTCGCCGTTCTGGATACGGTCGTACAAGCGCTCGGCCAGCTGCTTGGTGGCCGCTTCGCTACGGATTTCGCTCGGCTTGATCAGGATGTGGCGGACATGCACTTCGTCACGCAGCACGTTCTCGCCGCCACCACGCTTCTCCTCGAGCTTGAGCAGGATGAAGCCGTTGGGGATGCGGATTGGCTGGGTGATGTCGCCGACCGACATGTTGCTGAGCATCTTGGCGAAGTCAGGTGGCAACTGGCCGGCTTTACGCCAGCCCATTTCACCACCCTCAAGGGCGTTTTCGCTGGCCGAGTTGGCAATCGCCACCTGGCCGAAGTCCGCGCCCTGGCGCAGTTGCTGGTAGAGCTCACCGACCTTGCGCGCCGCTTTCTGGATGTCGTCCGAATTGGCGGCTTCTGGGGTCGGGATGAGGATGTTGGCCAGGCGGTACTCTTCCGAGAGCTGCATCTTGCCCAGGTCCGAGTTCAGGTAGTTTTTCACTTCCTGCTCGGAAACCTGAATGCGCTCGGCCACACGGCGCTGACGCACGCGGCTGATGATCATTTCGCGCTTGACCTGCTCGCGCGCGTCGTCGAACGACAGACCATCATGGGCGAGGGCTGCGCGGAACTGGTCCAGCGACATGCCGTTGCGCTGGGCAATGGTGCCGATGGCCTGGTTCAGCTCCTCATCGGTGATGCGGATACCGGAGCGCTCGCCGATCTGCAACTGCAGGTTCTCGACGATCAGGCGCTCGAGCACCTGCTGTTCCAGAGCGCTGGTCGGTGGCACGCCGGCGCCACGCTTGGCGATGGTTTGCTGAACTTCGTGGACGCGCTGGTCCAGTTGGCTCTGCATGACCACGTCGTTGTCGACGATGGCCACCACTTTGTCCAGGGGTTGTACCGCGGCATGCACCGCGCCACTCAGCAATGCAGCGCCCAGCAACACTGGGCGCAGACGATCAATAAGCTTGGTCTTCACGTGTACGGTAACCTTGAATGCCTTCGTCGAGGAAAGATTCGACCTTGTTGCCTACTACACCACCGAGGCCTTTCAGCACGATCTGCAGGAAGATACCGTGGTCGCCTTTTTCGTTCTGCGGGAGTGCCTGGCTGAAGTCGTCGTAGTCGATCCAGTAACGGTTGACCAGGCGCAGCTTCCAGCAGCAGTTGTCGTATTCGAAACCGCCCATGGCTTCCAGGGTGCGGTTGCGGTTGTAGTCATGCTGCCAGCGAGCGATCACGCTCCACTGTGGAACGATCGGCCAGATGACCGAGAAGTCATGCTGTTGGATCTTGTAGTAATCCTTGATGTAGTTCGGATCACCAGGCGTGCCGTAGTCGCCGCCACCCACTTTCCAGGTACCCGTGGTCGAGTCGTAGGCAATGGTGTCGTTGCGGTAGCGGTAGCCGAGGTTGACGATCTTGTTCGGATTGTCTTCAGGCTGGTAGTGGAACATCGCGCTGCCCGAGCGGGTGCTGCGGCTGTCCGGGTCCCAGTTGAAGTCCGAATTGAAGCGCCAGTCGCGGTTGAAGTTGTAGCTGTACAGCAGTGCGTACGGCGACACGTCAGACTGCGAGTCTTTACGGGTGCGGTAGTCGATGCCTGGCAGTTGGACCTTGCGGTCCTTGAAGTACAGCGCCTGACCGATGCTGAAGCTCTGACGCTCGAAGCCGTTGTCTTCGATCCAGCGCGTGGTCACGCCCAGCGACAGCTTGTTCTCGTCGCCGATGCGGTCGGTACCGCTGAAGCGGTTGTCGCGGAACAGCGAGTCGTAGCTGAACAGGGTTTCGCCCGAGTCGAACAGCGGGATGTCCTTCTGGTCCTCGTAAGGGACGTAGAGGTAGAACATGCGCGGTTCGAGGGTCTGGCGGTAGTTGGTACCGAACATCGACGTGTTGCGATCGAAGTACAGGCCGCTGTCGACGCTGAAAATCGGAACGTCGCGGTTCAGGCTGCTGTTGAAGTCGCCGTTGAGCGCGACCGAGGCTGGGTTGTTGGCGATGTCGCTCTTGCCCTTGCCATCCAGATCGAGGTCATAGTGGGTGTACATGTACTTAAGCTTCGGCGTGATGTAGCCGTAGCTGGCTTGCATAGGCAAGCTCATGGACGGGGCAACGTTCAGTCGCGTGCCGTTGGCGCGGGCAACACCGAAGATGTTCTCGTCCAGTCGACGGCCAGGAACGCCGGCACTTGCGTCAGGGTTGCCATCTTTGTCGAGTACGAAGTCGTTTTTCAGGTCACGATCAAAGCGAACCGCTTCAGTCTCATACCCAAAATTCAAACCACCCGGCTGGAACGGCAGTGCGCCATTGAGGGTGATCTGCGGCAGACGGTCATACGGCGTGATCTGCGAGATGGTCGCCATCTCGTAGGCATGCACGTTCAACCGTGCGGTATAGCTGTCACCACGGTAGGTCAGGGCACCCTGCTGGTTGAGCAGGTCACGGCTTTCGACGCCGATCTGGTCAGACTCCAGGTCCTGGAAGTAGAACGGGTCGCTGATGTCGGTGTAGTCCACCTCGGTCATCAGGCGCTCGTCCAGCCCGCCCTTGTGCTGCCAGTTGACCATCCAGCGCTGATCTTTGTAGTCAGTCTGGTCTTTACGGTCGTCGTCCTTGTCGTTCAGGTACGCGCCGCCGAACTGGCCTTCGCTGGATGGGGTCAGGTAACGGAACTCACCTTCCATCAGCAGGCCGCGCTTGGTCATGTAGCGCGGGTACAACGTGGCGTCATAGTTGGGCGCCAGGTTGAAGTAGTACGGCGTGACCAGCATGAAGCCGGTGTCGCTGCTGCTGCTGAACGATGGCGGCAGGAAGCCGGACTGGCGACGGTCGTCGATCGGGAAGTAGATGTACGGTGTGTAGAACACCGGGAAATCCTTGACCCGCAAGGTGACGTTGGTCGCGGTACCGAAGCCGGTCGCCGGGTTCAGGGTGATGTTGTTGCCCTTCAGCTGCCAGGCGTTGCTGCCCGGTTCGCAGGTGGTGTACGTACCGTCTTTCAGACGGATGATGGCGTTTTCGCCACGCTTGGCGTACAGGGCGTTGCCGCGAATGTGCGACTTGTGCATCACGTATTCGGCGTTGTCGACCTGGGCTTCACCCGTGTCGAGCTGGATCTGCGCCTCGTCACCCACTACCAGCGAGCCGTTGTCACGGATCTTGACGTTGCCCTTGAGCTCGCCACGGTTTTCGGTCTGGTAGAGGTTGGCCTCGTCGGCCTCGGCCTGCATGCTGCCTTGGCGCATGACCACGTTACCGGCGAGGGTAGCGATCTGCTGCTCCTGCTGGTACTTGGAAACCTTGGCATTGATGTAGGTCGGCGATTCATCCTTGGGCGTGGTGTCGGCCATGCCTGGGCGGGTCGGCTCGATGTACGCGCCACCGCAGTACGGGCCGGTTTCGGCCAGCTGGGCTGCGGTGAGCTTGTCACGGGGGACCCAGTCCAGGTGGCTGTAGTCTTCGCTGCGCGACTTCAGGCCACGGCCCTTGGCCTCGGTGACCAGCATCGGTTTGTCCGCGGTTTCGGCCTCGGCCGCCTGGGCCTCGGTGCCGGAACTGAGGGCAGCACCCTCGTGCACCGGACGCGGCGGCAGGTTGTTGACTGGAGTCTTGGGCTTGCAGTCCCAACCGCCGGAGGCGGACACTTGGCAGTCGAACTGTTCGGCTGCCACGACGTACGACGTGGCCAGAGGTTGCAGGGCCAGCAAACCGCCGGTGACCAGCAACGGAAACTTTCTACGAAACGCGGGGGATTTCAATGCCATCTTATTAGTCCGGGCTTCCTGCGTGCCATCTGCCCGCGTGTGGGGCCGCACGCCTCTCGATGGTCTGAAAAAGATGCTGGATAATAAAGCATGACCCGCTTGACGGCTAGGGCCGTCGGAGACCCTTGTAATGCCTGATCACGATGTACGCTTGCAACAACTGACTGTCTGGCTCGATGAGCAGCTCAACAATCTTTTTCTGAAAAACGCCTGGGGCGAAGTGCCAGCAGGTAGCCTGACGGCCGCCAGTAGCGATGCGAGCTTCCGTCGCTACTTCCGCTGGCAGGGCGCTGGGCGCAGTTTCGTGATCATGGACGCCCCGCCGCCGCAGGAGAACTGCCGACCGTTCGTCGCCATCGATCACCTGCTGGCCAGTGCCGGTGTGCATGTGCCAGTGATCCATGCCGAAGACCTGGAGCGCGGTTTCCTGCTGCTGGGCGACCTGGGCCATCAGACATACCTGGACATCATTGATGCCGACAACGCCGATGCCCTGTTCAGTGACGCCATCGATGCGCTGCTGGCGTTCCAGCGCCTGCCGATGGACGCGCCACTGCCGAGCTACGACGATGCCCTGCTGCGCCGTGAAGTCGAACTGTTCCCGGAATGGTACGTCGGGCGCGCGCTTGGCTTGACCCTCACCGAAGCCCAGCAAGCCACCTGGCAGCGTGTGAGCCAGGCGCTGATCGACAGTGCCCTGGCCCAGCCCAAGGTGCTGGTGCACCGCGACTACATGCCGCGCAACCTGATGCAGAGCACGCCAAACCCAGGCGTGCTGGACTTCCAGGACGCCGTCTATGGCCCGGTCACCTATGACATCACCTGCCTGTTCAAGGATGCCTTCCTCAGCTGGCCACAGGCCCGTGTCGAAGCCTGGCTGCGGGATTACTGGCAAAAGGCGCAGGCGGCCGGCATTCCGGTACAGGCCGACTTCGAGGCGTTCCACCGTGCCAGCGACCTGATGGGCGTGCAGCGCCACCTCAAGGTCATCGGTATTTTCGCCCGCATCTGCCACCGCGACGGTAAGCCACGTTACCTGACAGACGTCCCGCGCTTCTTCGCCTATATAGATGAAGTGATCAAGCGCCGCCCCGAGTTGGCGGAGCTGGGTGAACTGATCGCGGAACTCCAGGCCGGAGCGTGTGCATGAAGGCGATGATCCTGGCGGCAGGCAAGGGCGAGCGCATGCGCCCTTTGACCTTGCATACCCCCAAACCCCTGGTGCCGGTCGCCGGTCAGCCGTTGATCGAATACCACCTGCGCGCCTTGGCGGCTGCGGGTATTACCGAGGTGGTGATCAACCATGCCTGGCTCGGCCAGCAGATCGAAGACCACCTGGGCGATGGCAGCCGCTTCGGCCTGAGCATCCGCTATTCACCCGAGGGCGAGCCGCTTGAAACCGGTGGCGGGATCTTCAAGGCGCTGCCGTTGTTGGGTGAGGCGCCGTTTCTGCTGATCAATGGTGACGTCTGGACCGACTACGATTTCGCTCGCCTGCAAGCGCCGCTTGCGGGCCTGGCGCATCTGGTGCTGGTCGACAACCCTGGCCATCACGGCCGTGGCGACTTCCGTCTGGTAGCCCAGCAGGTCGTGGATGGCGACGACGCACCGGGTACCCTGACCTTCAGTGGCCTGTCGGTGCTGGACCCGGCGTTGTTCGACGGTTGCCAGCCGGGTGCTTTCAAGCTGGCACCCCTGCTGCGTCAGGCCATGGCGCAGGGCAAGGTCAGTGGTGAGCACTACCGTGGCCATTGGGTCGACGTCGGTACGCTCGAGCGCCTGGCGCAGGCTGAACGCCTGATCGGCGAGCGCGCCTGACATGTGGTGGCCAAGCACGGTGATTGGTGCCGGTGCCGGTTTTGCCGTCGCCAGCATCCCGGGCGCCCTGCTCGGTGCCCTGGTAGGGCAGGCCATGGACCGGCGCCTGCAGGTGCGCGGCTGGGAGGACCTGCGCGAGCGCTTGGGCGGGCGCCCGGCCTTGCGTGACGAAGAATTGCTGTTCGTGCTGCTGGGCAGGCTGGCCAAGTGCGATGGCCGGGTTGCCGAGCAGCATATCCAGCAGGCACGCCAAGAGATGGTGCGCCTGGACCTGGCCGACGCGGCCCGGCTGCGGGCCATAGCCGCGTTCAACCGCGGCAAGGCCGGCAAGGACCGACTGGCCGGCCACCTGCGTCGTATCCGCGAGCAGCCGCATGCCGCCGAGGGGACCTTGCGCGCCTGTTGGCGCATGGTCTGGGCCGACGGCAAGGTCGGCGCCAAAGAGCGCGACTTGCTGTTGGACTGGGGGCAGACGCTGGGCTTGAGCCGGCGGCAGGTGCAAGCCCTGTCGTTGGAGTACGAGCCGCGCAAGTCCGGGCTGGACGGCGGCACCATGACCTACGCGGCAGCCATGCGCCTGCTGGCCGTGGAGGCAGATACCGAGGGCGACAAGGTCAAGCAGGCATATCGCCGGCTGGTTAGCCGCCATCACCCGGACAAGCTGGCGGGCAGCGGTGCCACGGATGCCCAGGTGCGTGCAGCGACCGAGCGGACCCGGGAGTTGCATCAGGCGTATGCGCTGATTCGCAAGCGGCGGGGGTTGTAGAAAAGCGGGGGCGCTTTACGCCCCTTTTCGCGGCGCAAGGCCGCTCCTACAAGTGCTGTGCATCCCTCGGGCTTTGCGCAAAATTGTAGGAGCGGCCTTGTGTCGCGAAAGGGGGGCAAAGCACCCCCATCGATTTCAGCTCACTCTTGCGGGTTCATCCACCCGCGCACCCGGCGGAACAACTGTTCCTGTTCAGCAGCTTTGTTACCGGGCATGGCAATCAGCGACAACTGGCGGTACTGGCTGTCCTTCTGCCGTTTGCTGGCCTGCAAGCGCAGTTCCGCTGCACGGCGATCGCCCGTGCGGGTGGCGTAATACACGTCGGCGGTCGGCACCTTGAGGGTCGGCGCGAGGCTTTCCAGGTCATGTTCCACCCGTGCCGGCGTCTGCGCGGCGATCATCACCAGCTTTTGCACCTGCGCGGGTTGTTTCTCGCTCAGGTAGCGGGCTGCCCAGTACGCGCCACTGCCATGGCCGATCAGCACGATGCTGCGTGAGTCATGCTGTTGCGCGTAAGCCACCGCCGCGTCGAGGCGGGCGAAGATACGCTCGGCGTCGGCCGGGTCATTCTGCTCGCTGGCCTGTGCGGCATCGGTGCTTTCTGCTGTGTCGGGGTCGGCGGCAGTCGCCTGGGCGACGTTGGCGTTGGCATCGGTCGGTGTGTCTTTGGCGGGCGCTGTTTCGCCCTCGTCCTTGGCAGGGGCCGCTGCGGGCTTGGCTTCGACACGCGCCTGCGGGCTATCGGTAAGCAGGTCGGGCAGGCTGACGCTGAGGCTGTGCCAGCCCACATCGGGGAACTTGCGCCGCAACGGGCCGACGGCGTTCGGCCAGTCGGCCGTTTCACCGGCACCGGGCACGAGGATCACCGCACCTTTGGGGTCGCTGCTGTTGGCCGGCTTCCACAGGGCCAGGAAGCTTTCGGCACCCGCCTGCAGGGTTTGCTGCTCGGCCTTGGGCACCAAGCGCTCCAGGGCCAGTGCGTCTTCCTGACTGCGTTCCAGCAGGGGCGGGCGGGTGGCTTCGGCCGGTGGGGCTTCGGCAGTGGTCGGTGGTTTTTCAGCGTCGGCGGCCATGGCCCCGAGCGGAAGGATCGAGGCTAGGCAGCACATTGCCAGCGTCGTGCGATAAAGTGTGGACATGCGTCAACCCAAGGCCAGAATGATACCGGCAGCCTAATAGTATTTGCCCGTGACGGCCATGTTAGGGCCGCCCTTGCCAAGACGAGCGTGTAGATGAAGCGAATGCGTCGCCTGTTGGTTATCGGCTGCTTGTGGCTGCCCTTGATCGCCTTGGCAAGGCCTGAAGCCGTGCCGAGCGTTGCCCTTGAACCCGCGCAACAGCAGTGGTTGGACACCCACCGCAGCCTGCGCGTCGGCCTGGTGCTGCAAGCGCCTTATGCGCAGTTCGACCGGCGCTTGCAGCAACTGTACGGGGCCAACGTCGAGTTGGTGAACGCGTTGGCGCAGGCACTGAGGCTGGACCTCACCTGGCGCAACTTTGCCGACCAGGCCAGCCTCGAGCACGCGTTGCAGGCCGGTGAAATCGATTTTGCCCCCGGCCTTACACAAACCCCGGCAAGCCTGCGCCTGTGGCTGTTCAGCGACCCGTACATGCGCGTGCCGCAGCTGGTGGTCGGCCCACGCACAGGCGCCATGGCCGTCGAGCTGGAAAAACTCGAACCCGATCAGCGCGTCGCGGTGCGCATGCCCAGCCCGTTGGCAGACTACCTGCGCAGCAACTACGGCACGCTCAACCTGCAGGGCGTGCCCAACGAGCGCGAGGCCTTGCAGTTGGTCGTGGGTGGCCAGGCCAGCTACGCGGTGCTCGATGAAGCCCAGCTCAGCCGCCTGTCGCGTGAAAGCGAGTTCGGCGAGCTGGCGGTGGTTGGCGATATTGGCCTGCCGCAGCTGCTGCGGGTGGGTTCGCGGCGCGACTGGCCGTTGCTGGCCGACGTGCTTGAACGTGGCCTGCAGGCCATGCCGGCCAAGGCCTTGGAACAACTTCACCAACGCTGGTTGCAACCCAAGTACCCACGCTTGAGCGAGTCGGCAGGCTTCTGGCAAAACCTCTCCATGCTGTTTGGCATGTTGTTGCTGTGTGCGCTGGTCACGTTGATCTGGCAGCGCCGCCAGCAGCGCCAACTGGAACGTAGCCTGCTGGCCACCCGTGAGAACCTGGCTGAGCGCCAAGTGCGTGAAGAGGCGCTGCGGCTGAGCCAGTTCGCCATCGACCAGAGCACCGTGGGCATTTTGTGGGTCAATTGGGACAGCCATGTCCGTTATGCCAACCATGCCGCAGAGCGCATGCTGGGCTATGGTGAGGGCGCGTTGCTGGAGCGCCCGCTGAGCGACTTTGAGCCCAACTTGAACATGGACCGTTGGTTGGAGCTTTGGCGCGGCGCGCGGGCGGGGGAAGGGGGTGTGGGGCAATTCGAGACCCATTGCCTGCGCGCCGACCTCAGCGTGTTGCCGGTGGAGCTTTCGTTAAGCTTCCTGCGTTTTCGTGATGCCGAGTACCTGGTGGTGTACATCGCCGATGTCACTGAGCGCCACCGCGCACTGGCAGCGCTGCGCGAAAGTGAAGCGCGCCTCAAAGGCATCGCCGGCAACGTGCCGGGGCTGGTGTTCCGGCTGGAACGTGACCCGGCCGAAGGCGACCTGGAGTTCCCCTACATTAGCGAAGGCAGCGAGGCCTTGGTCGGCTACGCACCTGCCGAAATCCAGCACCCGCAGATGGGCCTGCGCAACCTGGTGCACCCCGAAGACCGCAGCGACTATCACCGGGTGCAGGACCTGGCCTTGGCCAGCAACCAGGACTGGTCCTGGCAAGGGCGCATCCTCACGCGCCAGGGTGAACAGCGTTGGGCCGACATCAAGGCCAGTACCCGGCGCCTGGCCGATGGCCGGGTGGTGTGGGACGGTATCGTCTGGGACATCACCCAGGGCAAGCGGGCAGAACTGGCGTTGGCGCGCTCCCAAGAGCAACTGCGCGAACTGTCGGCGCACCTGGAGAGCGTGCGCGAAGAAGAAAAGGCCCGCATCGCCCGCGAAGTGCACGATGAGCTGGGGCAGATGCTGACCGTGCTCAAGCTCGAAGTCTCGATGTGTGAGCTGGCCTTTGCCGAGCTGGATCCGGGGCTTAACGAGCGTTTGTCGAGCATGAAGCGCCTGATCGCGCAGCTGTTCCAGCTGGTGCGCGATGTGGCCACGGCATTGCGCCCGCCCATTCTCGACGCTGGTATCGCCTCGGCCATCGAGTGGCAAGCACGGCGTTTCGAGGCGCGTACACAGATTCCCTGCCTGGTGCAGGTACCGGATAATCTGCCAGCATTGAGTGATGCCAAGGCGACCGGGCTGTTTCGTATCCTTCAGGAGGCGCTGACCAATGTCATGCGCCATGCCCAGGCGCACAGCGTAGAGATCGAACTGGTGCGTGAAGCGGGGCAATTGCGCATGACCGTCAGCGACGACGGCACGGGTTTTTGCCGCGATCAGACCCGGCCCACCTCGTTCGGCCTGGTGGGCGTGCGCGAGCGCGTGCTGATGCTGGGTGGCAGTATGACGCTGGACAGTGAACCGGGCGAGGGCACCAGCCTGAGCGTGGCCATTCCGTTGGAGTAGGAGACCGATCGTGATTCGAGTGCTGGTGGCGGAAGACCACACCATTGTCCGTGAAGGCATCAAGCAATTGATTGGCCTGGCCAAGGACATGCAAGTGGTGGGTGAGGCCGGCAATGGCGAGCAGTTGCTCGAAGCCTTGCGCCATATGCCGTGTGAAGTGGTGTTGCTGGATATCTCGATGCCCGGCGTCAGCGGCCTTGAGGCCATCCCCAGAATCCGCGCCCTGAACGACCCTCCGGCGATCCTGATGCTGTCGATGCATGACGAGGCGCAGATGGCGGCGCGGGCGCTCAAGGCCGGTGCCGCAGGTTATGCCACCAAGGACAGTGACCCTGCCTTGCTGCTGACCGCTATTCGGCGGGTGGCCGGGGGCGGGCGCTATATCGACCCAGCGTTGGCCGACCGCATGGTCTTCGAGGTGGGCCTGACCGAGTCCCGCCCGTTGCACACGCTGCTCTCGGAGCGGGAATTTTCGGTGTTCGAGCGCCTGGCCCAGGGCGCCAACGTCAACGACATTGCCCAGCAACTGGCGCTGTCGAGCAAGACCATCAGTACCCACAAGGCGCGGTTGATGCAGAAGCTCAAGGTGAACTCGCTGGCGGAACTGGTGAAGTACGCCATGGAGCACAAGCTGGTCTGAGTGTTCTGGTTGCGACATGGCCTGACGGTTGGCAATGAGCGAGTACTGTGGGAGCGGGCTTGCCCCGCGAAAGGGCAGGCAAGCTCAACCTCATTGCCTGGGGTGGCGCATTCGCGGGGCAAGCCCGCTCCCACAAGATGAAGTGGTGTGCCTGGGGTCTATTCCAATCCCGCCATTCTTGTAGGGCGATCCCTACACAGAATCTTCCATCTGGATGATGGCATTCTCTCAGTACCCCCGATTTTCGGGCGCTTGCGTCTTGTCTAGTCTTTGCCTACGCAGTCATCCAACAAGAAGGTGCAGGCATGAGCGAGGCGAATTCGAACGCTGCAACCAGCGAAACGCTGGTCAGCTTCCGTGGTGTGCAGAAGAGCTACGACGGCGAGTCGCTGATCGTCAAAGACCTCAACCTGGACATCCGCAAGGGCGAGTTCCTCACCTTGCTCGGCCCGTCCGGCTCGGGCAAGACCACCAGCCTGATGATGCTGGCCGGTTTCGAAACCCCCACCGCCGGCGAGATCCAGCTGGCGGGGCGCTCGATCAACAACGTGCCGCCGCACAAGCGCGACATCGGCATGGTGTTCCAGAACTACGCGCTGTTCCCGCACATGACCGTGGCCGAAAACCTGGCCTTCCCGCTGACCGTGCGCAACCTGAGCAAGACCGACATCAGCGAGCGGGTCAAGCGTGTGCTCAACATGGTGCAGCTCAATGCCTTTGCCAAACGCTACCCCGGCCAGCTGTCCGGTGGCCAGCAGCAGCGGGTGGCCCTGGCGCGGGCCTTGGTGTTTGAGCCACAGCTGGTGCTGATGGACGAACCCCTGGGCGCACTCGACAAGCAGCTGCGTGAACACATGCAGATGGAGATCAAGCATATCCACCAGCGCCTGGGGGTGACTGTGGTGTATGTGACCCACGACCAGGGCGAGGCGCTGACCATGTCTGACCGGGTGGCGGTGTTCCACCAGGGCGAAATCCAGCAGATCGCCGACCCACGCACCCTCTATGAAAAGCCGTGCAACACCTTCGTCGCCAACTTCATCGGTGAGAACAACCGCATCAACGGCACCCTGCTGGCCAGTGATGGCCATCGCTGCCAGGTGCAACTGGCGCGGGGCGAGCGGGTCGAGGCGCTGGCGGTGAATGTCGGCCAGGCCGGCGAGCCGGTGACCTTGTCGATCCGCCCGGAACGGGTGCGCCTCAATGGCCACAGCGAAAATTGCGTCAACCGCTTCTCTGGCCGTGTGGCCGAGTTCATTTACCTGGGCGACCACGTACGTGTGCGCCTGGAAGTCTGTGGCAAGGCCGACTTCTTCGTGAAGCAGCCGATCGCCGAGCTCGACCCGGCACTGGCCGTGGGCGATGTGGTACCGCTGGGCTGGGAGGTGGAGCACGCCCGCGCGCTCGATCCGATTGCCGAAGCCCATTGATGGATTGCTTCACCAACCCTGTACTGTGGAGAGAATAATAATGCACAAGCAGTTGAAACTGACCGCCCTGGCCCTGGGGCTGTTCGCCGCTGGCCAGGCCATGGCGGCCGACCTGACCGTGATCTCTTTCGGTGGCGCCAACAAGGCCGCCCAGGTCAAGGCGTTCTACGAGCCTTGGGAAAAGGCGGGTAACGGCAAGATCGTCGCCGGTGAGTACAACGGTGAAATGGCCAAGGTCAAGGCCATGGTCGACACCAAGAGTGTGTCCTGGAACCTGGTGGAAGTCGAGTCGCCAGAGCTGTCTCGCGGTTGCGACGAGGGTATGTTCGAGGAGCTCGACCCTGCGCTGTTCGGCGATGCAGCCGACTATGTGCCGGGTGCCATCCAGCAATGCGGCGTGGGCTTCTTCGTCTGGTCGACGGTACTGGCCTACAACGCCGACAAGCTCAAGACGGCGCCTACCAGCTGGGCCGATTTCTGGGACACCAAGCAGTTCCCGGGCAAGCGTGGCCTGCGCAAAGGCGCCAAGTACACGATGGAATTCGCCTTGATGGCCGATGGCGTTGCGCCCAAGGATGTGTACAAGGTGCTGGCAACCAAGGAAGGCCAAGACCGCGCCTTCAAGAAGCTCGACGAACTCAAACCCAGCATTCAGTGGTGGGAAGCCGGCGCCCAACCGCCGCAGTTCCTGGCCTCGGGCGACGTGGTCATGAGCTCGGCCTATAACGGCCGGATCGCCGCCGTGCAGAAAGAGAGCAACCTCAAGGTGGTGTGGAACGGCGGCATCTACGACTTCGATGCCTGGGCAATTCCAAAAGGCGCCAAGAACGTCGAAGAGGCGAAGAAGTTCATCGCCTACAGCGTTCAGCCCGAGCAGCAGAAAACCTACTCCGAGAACATCGCCTACGGCCCGGCCAATACCAAGGCCGTCAGCCTGCTGTCGGACGAGGTGAAGAAAGACATGCCGACCACGCCTGAGAACATTGCCAATCAGGTGCAGATCGACGTGGCCTTCTGGGCTGACAACAGCGAGCAGCTGGAACAACGCTTCAACGCCTGGGCGGCGAAGAAGTAAACGACAAGGAGCCGCTACGCGGCTCATCGCCGGCAAGCCGGCTCCCACAGGCCAGGCGTAGCGCCTGAGCCCAACGCTGTATCTGTGGGAGCCGGCTTGCCGGCGATGGCTGCGCAGCAGCCCTGATTTCAGCCGGTTTTTACGGAGTTCGCCATGGCCATTGCAGTGCCCCTCAACGAAGGCGCAGGTCCAAGTCTCAAGCAGCGCCTCAAGCACGCCGAGCGGGTCAACCGCTGGAAGGCGCAGGCGTTGATCGCGCCGCTGGCGCTGTTCCTTCTGCTGGTGTTTCTGGTGCCGATCGCTGCGCTGTTGTACAAGAGCGTCGGCAACCCGGAGGTGGTCGCCGGCCTGCCGCGTACCGTCGAAGCGGTGTCGCAGTGGGATGGCAAGAGCTTGCCCGGTGAGGCGGTATACAAGGCACTGAGCCAGGACCTGGCTGAGTCGCGCAAGAACCAGACCCTGGGCGACCTCTCCAAGCGCCTGAACATGGAACTTGCGGGCTACCGCAGCCTGTTGACCAAGACCGCCCGAGCGTTGCCGTTCAAGGCTGAACCTGCCTCTTATAAAGAAGCACTGCAAACCCTCGATGAGCGTTGGGGCGACCCGGCCTACTGGCAGGCGATCCGCCGCAATACCAGCTCGGTCACCTCGTTCTACCTGCTGGCGTCGCTCGACCACCGTATCGATGACCTTGGCGAGCTGGCCAAGGCCACGCCTGACCAGGCCATTTACCTGGATATCTTTGCCCGCACCCTGTGGATGGGGGTGGTGATCACCGCCATCTGCCTGGTGCTGGCCTACCCGCTGGCGTACTTGCTGGCCAATCTCCCGGCCCGGCAGAGCAACCTGCTGATGATTCTGGTGCTATTGCCGTTCTGGACCTCGATCCTGGTGCGGGTGGCGGCGTGGATCGTGCTGCTGCAGTCGGGCGGGTTGATCAACAGTGCGCTGATGGCCATGGGCATCATCGATGAACCGCTGGAGCTGGTGTTCAACCGCACCGGTGTGTACATCTCGATGGTCCATATCCTGCTGCCGTTCATGATCCTGCCGCTGTACAGCGTGATGAAGGGCATTTCGCCCAGCTACATGCGTGCGGCCATCTCGCTGGGTTGCCACCCGTTCGCCAGTTTCTGGCGGGTGTACTTCCCGCAGACCTACGCCGGTGTTGGCGCGGGCTGCCTGCTGGTGTTCATCCTGGCTATCGGCTACTACATCACCCCGGCATTGCTGGGCAGCCCGAATGACCAGATGGTCAGCTACTTCGTGGCCTTCTACACCAACACCAGCATCAACTGGGGCATGGCGACCGCGCTGGGCGGGCTGCTGCTGCTGGCGACCGTGCTGTTGTACCTGATCTATAGCTGGCTGGTCGGCGCCAGCCGCCTGCGCCTGAGCTGAGGAGCCTTGTCATGCTGAGCCCTTACATGTCACCCGTGGAGCGGGTCTGGTACTACAGCCTGCGCATTCTTTGCGGCTTGATCCTGCTGTTTCTGATTTTGCCGGTGCTGGTGATCGTGCCGCTGTCGTTCAACAGTGGCAGCTTTCTGGTGTACCCGTTGCAGGGCTTTTCGCTGCAGTGGTACCAGGACTTCTTCGGCTCTGCCGAGTGGATGCGGGCGCTGAAGAACAGCATCATCGTCGCCCCGGCGGCCACGGTGCTGGCGATGGTGTTCGGTACGTTGGCGGCGATTGGCCTGACCCGCGGCGACTTTCCGGGCAAGTCGCTGGTGATGGCGCTGGTGATTTCGCCGATGGTGGTGCCGGTGGTGATCATCGGTGTGGCCAGTTACCTCTTCTTCGCACCATTGGGGATGGGCAACAGCTTTACCTCGTTGATCCTGGTGCATGCGGTATTGGGTGTGCCGTTCGTCATCATCACCGTGTCGGCGACGTTGCAGGGCTTCAACTACAACCTGGTGCGCGCGGCGGCCAGCCTGGGCGCTTCCCCGCTGGTGGCGTTCCGCCGGGTGACGCTGCCGTTGATCGCCCCAGGGGTGATCTCGGGTGCGCTGTTTGCCTTTGCGACGTCGTTCGACGAGGTGGTGGTGACGTTGTTCCTCGCCGGGCCTGAGCAGGCGACCTTGCCACGGCAGATGTTCAGCGGTATCCGCGAGAACCTGAGCCCGACCATTGCGGCAGCGGCCACGTTACTGATCGCGTTTTCGGTGGTGCTGCTGCTGACCCTGGAGTGGTTGCGTGGGCGCAGTGAGAAGCTGAGAACCCAGCAGCCTGCTTGATTGATGTTGCCTGTGCCGGCCTCTTCGCGGGCAAGCCCGCGAAGAGGCCGGTACAGGTTGAAACAGCCGCTCGACACGGATTGATACCAATCAGCCTCTACCCGTTCGCCTGAGTTACAATGCGCGCCACCGTGATTCTGACCTACAGGTGCGCCATGCAGCCCTACGCTATTGCCCCCTCCATTCTCTCCGCCGATTTCGCCCGCCTGGGCGAGGACGTCGACAAGGTGCTGGCCGCGGGTGCCGACATCGTTCACTTCGATGTGATGGACAACCACTACGTCCCCAACCTGACCATCGGCCCGATGGTGTGCACCGCCCTGCGCAAGTACGGCGTGACTGCCCCGATCGATGTGCACCTGATGGTCAGCCCGGTCGACCGTATCATCGGCGACTTCATCGACGCCGGCGCCACCTACATCACCTTCCACCCGGAAGCCAGCCAGCACATCGACCGCTCGCTGCAGCTGATCCGCGACGGTGGTTGCAAGGCCGGCCTGGTGTTCAACCCGGCGACCAGCCTGGATGTCCTCAAGTATGTGATGGACAAAGTCGACATGGTCCTGCTGATGAGCGTCAACCCAGGCTTTGGCGGGCAGAAGTTCATCCCCGGCACCCTCGACAAGCTGCGTGAGGCGCGCGCGCTGATCGACGCCAGCGGCCGCGATATCCGTCTGGAAATCGACGGTGGCGTCAACGTCAACAATATCCGCGAAATCGCCGCTGCTGGCGCTGACACCTTCGTTGCCGGTTCGGCCATCTTCAATGCCCCGGACTATCAGGAAGTCATCGCCAAAATGCGCGCCGAACTGGCCCAGGCCCGCCCATGAGCGGCTTCGAGCAGCTGTTCCCAGGGACGCTGCCAAGGCTGGTGATGTTCGATCTGGACGGTACCCTGATCGACTCCGTGCCAGACCTGGCCGCCGCCGTGGACCGCATGCTGCTCGAACTTGGGCGCCCGCCAGCGGGCTTGGACGCCGTACGCCACTGGGTTGGCAACGGTGCCCAGGTGCTGGTGCGCCGGGCGCTGGCCGGGGGCATCGAGCATACCTCGGTGGACGATGCGCTGGCCGAACAGGCGCTGGCGCTGTTCATGGAGGCTTATGCCGAAAGCCATGAACTGACCGTGGTCTACCCCGGCGTGCGCGACACCCTGCGCTGGCTGCGCAAGCAAGGCGTGGAGATGGCGCTGATCACCAACAAGCCCGAGCGCTTCGTCGCCCCGCTGCTCGACCAGATGAAGATCGGTCGCTACTTCCGCTGGATCATCGGCGGAGACACCCTGCCACAAAAGAAACCCGACCCCGCGGCACTGCTGTTCGTCATGCAGATGGCCGGTGTCACGCCGCAACAGTCGCTGTTCGTCGGCGATTCGCGCAGCGATGTGCTGGCCGCCAAGGCCGCCGGTGTGCAGTGCGTGGGCCTGACCTACGGCTACAACCACGGCCGGCCGATCAACGACGAATCGCCGAGCCTGGTGATCGACGACCTGCGTGCATTGCTGCCCGGTTGCGCAGACCCGGCCACTGGGATAACGTTGGCGGACCTTCAAGCCTCACAAGACAGAGAGTCCACCGTGGCGGTTACTGGCAAATTCTGGATGAAAGTCATCAAGGCCCTGGCCCGTTGGCGTTGGCGCGCCTGACTTCTGCTCGCCGGCCGCTGCCGGCCCGTCCGTTTGCCTGACCTTACTGCTGCTTGCCACGAGGCTACTCATGACCCGCGAAGAATTCCTGCGCCTGGCCGCTGCCGGCTACAACCGCATCCCCCTGGCCTGTGAAACCCTGGCCGACTTCGACACGCCGCTGTCGATCTACCTGAAACTGGCCGACCAGCCCAACTCCTATTTGCTCGAGTCCGTACAGGGCGGCGAGAAGTGGGGGCGTTACTCGATGATCGGCCTGCCATCGCGCACGGTGATGCGTGTGCATGGCTACCACGTCAGTATCCTGCAGGATGGCGTCGAGGTAGAGCGCCACGACGTCGACGACCCGCTGGCCTTCGTCGAGTCGTTCAAGGACCGCTACAAGGTCGCGGATATTCCCGGGCTGCCGCGTTTCAACGGTGGGCTGGTCGGCTACTTTGGCTATGACTGCGTGCGCTATGTGGAGAAGCGTCTGGGCGCGAGCCCGAACCCGGACCCGCTGGGCGTGCCGGATATCCTGCTGATGGTGTCTGACGCCGTGGTGGTGTTCGACAACCTGGCGGGCAAGATGCATGCAATCGTGCTGGTCGACCCGGCTGAAGAGCAAGCCTTCGAGCAGGGCAAGGCTCGCCTGGCCGGGTTGCTGGAGACCCTGCGCCAGCCGATTACCCCGCGCCGTGGCCTGGACCTGAGCGGCCCGCTCGCCGCCGAGCCGGAATTCCGTTCCAGCTATACCCGCGAGGATTACGAGAACGCGGTTGGCCGCATCAAGGAGTACATCCTGGCCGGTGACTGCATGCAGGTGGTGCCGTCCCAGCGCATGTCGATCGACTTCAAGTCTGCGCCCATCGACCTGTACCGTGCGTTGCGCTGCTTCAACCCGACGCCGTACATGTACTTCTTCAATTTCGGCGACTTCCATGTGGTCGGCAGTTCGCCTGAAGTGCTGGTGCGTGTCGAGGACAACCTGGTCACCGTGCGCCCGATCGCCGGCACGCGCCCACGGGGTGCGACGGAGGAAGCCGACCGTGCGCTGGAAGACGACTTGCTGTCGGACGAGAAAGAGATTGCCGAGCACCTGATGCTGATCGACCTGGGCCGCAACGACGTGGGCCGTGTGTCCTCGACCGGCAGCGTGCGCCTGACCGAGAAGATGGTGATCGAGCGTTACTCCAACGTGATGCACATCGTGTCCAACGTCACCGGGCAACTGCGTGCAGGCCTTACCGCCATGGATGCATTGCGGGCGATTCTGCCAGCCGGCACCTTGTCGGGTGCACCGAAAATCCGCGCCATGGAGATCATCGACGAGCTGGAGCCGGTCAAGCGTGGCGTTTACGGTGGTGCAGTGGGCTACTTTGCCTGGAACGGCAACATGGACACCGCGATTGCCATCCGCACTGCGGTGATCAAGGACGGCGAGCTGCATGTGCAGGCGGGTGGCGGCATCGTGGCCGACTCCGTGCCGGCGCTGGAGTGGGAAGAAACCATCAACAAGCGCCGCGCAATGTTCCGCGCGGTGGCCTTGGCTGAGCAGACGTCCGCCAAGTAATGCTGGGAATTGGGGGCTGCTGTGCAGCCCCTCGCCGGCATGAGGGAGCGGGTGAACCCGCTTCCTCAGGGCCCAAATCACTCAGAAGTCCAAGCTGACCGCCAAACTCACCCCCTGCTGCGTCAACTCATCACTCTTGCGCCAGTTGTAATTCCCTCGCACATGCACCCCCGCCATCAGCTCATGGCTCAAGCCCAAGCTGGCCCGGGTGAGGTCACTGTGCGGCGTATACCCGGTCAGGGTGAAGTCGTGCGCTGCCAACGTCGTCAGGTGCATCGTCACGTCCTGTTGGTCATCCTCGAACTCGTGCTCCTGGGCAACCTCGGCAAACAGCCGCGTCCCCGTTGCCACCTGCACACTGCCTAACAGCCCGATGCCCAGCCGCCGCGAGGTCCGTTCCTGGTCATCGAAGCCCAGCGCTGTCGAGCGCCCGCTCTTCTCGTCATAACCATCGACCTTGACCCGGGCATAGTCGGCGCTGATGAATGGCGCCAGTTGCCACGGGCTGCTCTCAGCGGCCAGGTTGTAACCCAGCCGGCCCGTCACCGCCCACGCTTCGCCATCGGTATCGCCTTTTTCGCTGCGGTCATTCACGCCCAGTGCGAAGGTGCGTTTGAGGTCGCTGTAGTCCAGGTGCCCGGCCGTCAGTGCAGCATCGGCCCACCAGCGGTCCTGGCGGTATTGGGCGAACGCCGTGGCCAGGTAGCTGTCGAGCTTGTAGTCCGAGTCCTGTTCACCCGCCTCCAGTTTCTGCCGATATACGCCACCCGCCAGGCCCAGGCGCCAGGCATCGTTCAAACGGTAGCTGCCACCCAGGGTCAGGTTGTAGCCGCGGCCGTCGCCGCTGGCCGCGCTGCGCTGGCCGTCAAAGTCCAAGTCCTGCGCGCCGGTGGCGACGAAGGCCTGCCATTGCCCCACGGCTTGCCAGGGCGTTTGCCACTGGTTGCGCAGCTCGTCCTGGTGGGCGCGCAGCGTGGCGTGGGCCATTTCCGGCAACAGGGTCAGTTCCCAGGGGGCGGAGATGATCGAGTAGGCGTAGTCGGCTATCAACTGCTGGCCGGCAATGGTCGGGTGTACCGAGTCGTTGAACAGCAGTTTGGTTGGGTCCGGAGTGGCGCCGTTGATGCCGTAGACCGGGTTTTCGACGCAGCCTTGACCGCTGTAGCAGGTGCCGACCAGGTTCTGGCCGCTGGCCAAGCCGAATTGGGTCGGGCTGGCCAAGGCCTCACCCAGTAATACCGGAATGTTCAGAGGGATGATCTCGGCGTCGATCTGCCCGAGTTGATTGAGCAGTGACTGGTTGAACACGCCCGACAGCAGCGACAGCGGGTTCTGTTGCGGGGTGCCGCTGAAGTTCGGCGTTTGGCCCAGGTCGGGCAGCAACCAGACCATGATGTAGCGGGCGCCGCCTTGTTGCAGGGCCTGGGCGCTGGCAGCCAGCCGGCCTCCAGCCGCGGCGGCATCGGCGGGGCTGTTCACCAGGCCCTGGAGGAAGTCGTTACCGCCACCGGTGAGGTAATAGAGCGCGTTGGGGTCGGCGCGCAGGCCATTGGCCAGGTAGCCGGGGCGTTCACGGAAGACAAAGCCTGGCGCCGGTCCATTGGGGGGGACGATCACTTTCGACGATTCGGTGATCGAATCGAGAATCTGCTGCGTCGTGTAGCCGCCCACTGCCCAGTTGTTGCCATCAGGCCGGATGCCGACCGACGTGGAGGGGTTGAGTTCGTCTTGCCCGATGCCCAGCCGACCGCCAAGAATCATCGGCGAAACCGGCGCGAAGTTACCGTCGGCATCGCGGTTGGTGAAACGCTGGCCTGCCGTACCGCCGGTCAGGTCAGGAAACTGGCCGGCGTCACTCAGGCTGTCGCCAAATACGATCAAGGTCGAATAAGGGGAAGGGGCAGCGAATGCCTGGCTGCAGGCCAGGGCCAAAGAGGCGAGGGTAAAGCGCAACAAGGGAGCTTTTCGCATCAGAGAACATCCTTTTCTTTGTTTTTATGAGGACTACCCGATCGACCATAGCAAATCGCGGGGCTTGTCTCCCAAGTCCATTCGTTTCCCCGTGTTTACAGGCATATTGCGCCCATCGCCCCGGTAGGCTACTGTGCCGGGACGTATGAGCGAGACCTATCCTGTGTTGATCGTCAGCAAACTCTTGATGCGCGTTATCAAGGCCCACGCCCGTTGGCGTTGGCGCGCCTGACTTTATCTCCTGCCGGCCAGCCCGGCCCGTTTCTGTTTGCCTTCTTATCCGTTTCCGAATGCCCTTAGTGGCAATGCCATGCTGCGGGCGGTGTAGGAAGGTTCGTATTCTGAAGTCAGTAGATTCAAGAGGTTTAGCCCGATGTTACTGATGATCGACAACTACGACTCATTCACTTACAACGTCGTCCAATACCTCGGCGAGCTAGGTGCCGAGGTCAAGGTCATTCGCAATGACGAAATGACTATCGCTGAAATCGAAGCCCTCAACCCGGAGCGCATCGTTGTCTCCCCTGGCCCCTGCACGCCGAGCGAGGCGGGTGTGTCGATTGAGGCGATCCTGCACTTTGCTGGCAAGCTGCCGATTCTGGGCGTCTGCCTGGGCCACCAGTCCATCGGCCAGGCATTTGGCGGCGACGTCGTGCGTGCCCGCCAGGTGATGCACGGCAAGACCAGCCCCGTGCTGCACCGCGACCTGGGCGTGTTCGCCGGCCTCAACAACCCGCTGACCGTGACTCGCTACCACTCCCTGGTGGTCAAGCGTGAAACCCTGCCCGATTGCCTGGAGGTCACTGCCTGGACTGCCCATGCAGACGGTACGGTCGACGAGATCATGGGCCTGCGCCACAAAACCCTGAATATCGAAGGGGTGCAGTTCCACCCCGAGTCCATCCTCACCGAGCAGGGCCACGAGCTGTTCGCCAACTTCCTCAAGCAGACCGGCGGCCGCCGCTAAGGATCGAACATGGATATCAAGAGCGCGCTGAGCCGCATCGTCGGTCATCTGGACTTGTCCACCGAAGAAATGAGCGACGTCATGCGTCAGATCATGACCGGTCAATGCAGTGAGGCGCAGATCGGCGCCTTCCTGATGGGCATGCGCATGAAAAGCGAGAGCATCGACGAGATCGTCGGCGCGGTGTCGGTGATGCGTGAGCTGGCCGACAAGGTCGAGCTGAAGAGCCTCGATGGGGTGGTCGATATCGTCGGCACCGGTGGCGATGGCGCCAACATCTTCAACGTCTCCACCGCCTCCTCGTTTGTGCTCGCCGCGGCCGGTTGCCCGGTGGCCAAGCACGGTAACCGTGCGGTCTCGGGCAAGAGCGGTAGCGCCGACCTGCTGGAAGCCGCTGGCATCTACCTGAACCTGACCCCGGTGCAGGTCGCCCGCTGCATCGACAGCCTGGGCATCGGCTTCATGTTTGCCCAGAGCCATCACAAGGCAATGAAGTACGCCGCTGGCCCGCGCCGTGAGTTGGGCCTGCGCACCCTGTTCAACATGCTGGGCCCGCTTACGAATCCGGCCGGTGTGAAGCACCAGGTGGTCGGCGTGTTCACCCAGGCCCTGTGCCGCCCGCTGGCCGAAGTGCTGCAGCGGTTGGGCAGCAAGCACGTGCTGGTGGTGCATTCCAAGGACGGCCTGGACGAGTTCAGCCTGGCGGCGCCGACGTTTGTCGCCGAGCTGAAAAATGGCCAGATCACCGAGTATTGGGTAGAGCCGGAAGACCTCGGCATGAAGAGCCAAAGCCTGCATGGCCTGGCGGTTGAAGGCCCACAGGCCTCCTTCGAGCTGATTCGTGATGCCCTGGGCCGACGCAAGACCGAGAACGGCCAGAAAGCCGCGGAAATGATCGTGCTCAATGCGGGCGCCGCGCTGTACGCCGCGGATCATGCCATGACCCTGGCACAGGGCGTGGAGCTTGCCCATGACGTGCTGCACACCGGCCTTGCCTGGGAAAAGCTGCAGGAGCTGGGTGCCTTCACCGCCGTATTCAAGCTGGAGAACGAAGCATGAGCGTACCGACCGTGCTGGAAAAGATCATCGCCCGCAAAGTTGAGGAAGTGGCCGAGCGCAGTGCCCGGGTCAGCCTGGCTGAGCTGGAGCGCCTGGCCAAGGCCGCCGACGCGCCACGTGGTTTTGCCAATGCGCTGATTGAGCAGGCCAAGCGCAAGCAGCCGGCGGTCATTGCCGAGGTCAAGAAGGCGTCGCCGAGCAAGGGCGTGATTCGCGAGCACTTCGTGCCAGCGGAAATCGCCGTCAGCTACGAGAAGGGCGGGGCGACCTGCCTGTCGGTGTTGACCGATGTGGATTACTTCCAAGGCGCTGATGTGTACCTGCAGGAGGCGCGCGCGGCAGTGTCGCTGCCGGTGATCCGCAAGGATTTCATGATCGACCCCTACCAGATCGTCGAGGCCCGTGCACTGGGCGCTGACTGCGTGCTGTTGATCGTCTCGGCGCTGGATGACGTGAAGATGGCCGAACTGGCTGCCACAGCCAAGGCTGTAGGCCTTGATGTGTTGGTCGAAGTGCATGACGGCGATGAGCTGGAGCGTGCGTTGAAAACCCTCGACACGCCGCTGGTGGGGGTGAACAACCGCAACCTGCACACCTTCGAGGTCAGCCTGGAAACCACCCTTGACCTGCTGCCGCGTATTCCGCGTGATCGCCTGGCGATTACCGAGAGCGGTATCCTCAACCGGGCCGATGTAGAGCTGATGGCAATCAACGAGGTTTACTCGTTCCTGGTGGGTGAGGCGTTCATGCGCGCTGATCAGCCTGGGCTGGAATTGCAGCGGTTGTTCTTCCCTGAGCAGGTGAAGAAGACTGTTCAGCCACTGGACTGATCGAAACGAAGCCGGCGTGACTGCCGGCTTTTTTGTATGCCTGTAATGGCCCTTTCGCGGGTAAACCCGCACCCACAGGTTCTTTGGCACCCTTGTGGCTGTGTTGAACCTGCGGGGATCGATAACAACATCAAAGGTGGATCAATGACCGATCAACCCCTGGCACTGACCGTTGAACAAGGCCTGCATGCCGAACAGGACCTGCTGGCCGCCGTCTGCCGCGGCGAACGCGACAGCGGTGTGCTGTTTTGGCGCCCGACCGACCATGCCCTGGTCATGCCGCGGCGCATGAGCCGCCTGGACAACTTTGAAGCCGCCTGTGCCGAGCTGGCGATCGCTGGCTGGCCGGTGCTGTTGCGTGAGACCGGCGGTGAACCGGTGCCGCAGTCGCATGCCACGGTCAATGTGGCGCTGGTCTATGTGGCGCCGCGCAGTGAAGGTGACCATGGGCGCATCGAAAATGCCTACGAGCGCCTGTGCCTGCCGCTGTGCGAGGTGCTACGCGAGTGGGGCGGGGTGGCTTCGGTGGGCGAGATCGACGGGGCGTTCTGCGACGGCCGCTATAACGTCAACCTCAATGGCCGAAAACTGGTCGGCACGGCCCAACGCTGGCGCCAGGGGCTGGGTGGCAAACGCCCGGTGGTGTTGGTGCATGGCGCGTTGCTGCTGGATAACGAGCGTGAATCGATGGTCGCGGCAGTCAACCGCTTCAACGAATGCTGCGAGCTGGAGCAGCGCTGCCGCGCCGATGCGCATATAGCCTTGCACGAAGTGGCGCCCCAAGCGCCCTGGTTCGAGCGCCTGTCACAGGCTTATGCCAAGGTGCTGGCCGATTTGCCCAAGGACTAACGGGTACCGTAGACCACCATGGTCTTGCCCTTGACCTGCACCAGGCTGCGTTCCTCGAGGTCTTTGAGGACGCGGCCGACCATCTCCCGCGAACAACCGACGATACGCCCAATCTCCTGCCGAGTGATCTTGATCTGCATACCGTCCGGGTGGGTCATTGCATCGGGTTGCTTGCACAGTTCGAGCAGGCAGCGGGCAACACGCCCGGTGACATCGAAGAAGGCCAGGTCGCCAACCTTACGCGTGGTATTACGCAGGCGCTGGGCCATCTGGCCGCCCAGGGCGTAGAGGATGTCGGGGTCTTGACGCGAGAGTTCGCGAAACTTGTCGTAACTGATCTCTGCTACTTCGCATTCAGTCTTGGCGCGGACCCAGGCGCTGCGCTGCTGCTCGCCTTCTACGGGCTCGAAAAGGCCCAGCTCGCCAAAGAAATCGCCATTGTTGAGGTAGGCAATGATCATTTCGTGACCATCGTCGTCCTCAATCAGGATGGTCACCGAACCCTTGATGATGAACGACAGTGTTTCGGCCTTGTCGCCGGCGCAGATAATGTTGCTTTTTGCGGTGTAGCGGCGGCGTTGGCAGTGCACCAGCAGTTTGTCGATGTTCTTGATCTTGGCGGGTAGGGCGGAGGCAACCATCACGAAATCCTGTTCGATACGACGCATAGGTTTCTTATAAAGAGTGTCTGGCAGAACGCGCCAGTCATTTGGCGCCAGCTTATCAGACACTACAGGATGTTTCGGTACTAAACCGACACGTCTTGAGCTTTTCCGACAGCCACACAAGGTCTAAGCTGACACCCTTTTCCGAAAATTAGGAGTCCGGGTAGATGAAGGCACGTATCCAGTGGGCCGGTGACGCGATGTTCCTCGGCGAGTCGGGGAGCGGGCATGTCGTCGTGATGGACGGCCCACCCGAGGCCGGTGGCCGAAACCTGGGCGTGCGCCCGATGGAAATGCTGCTGCTGGGCCTGGGTGGTTGCAGCAGTTTCGATGTAGTGAGCATCTTGAAGAAGTCGCGCCAGGCCGTGGAAAGCTGCGAGGCGTTCCTGGAAGCTGAGCGCGCCAGTGAAGACCCGAAGGTGTTCACCAAGATCCACATGAACTTCGTGGTCAAGGGCCGTGGCTTGAAAGAGGCCCAGGTCAAACGCGCAGTGGAGCTGTCGGCGGAGAAGTACTGCTCGGCTTCGATCATGCTGGAGCGTGCAGGTGTCGAGATTACCCACGGTTACGAGATTGTAGAGCTGGGTTAAGTGCTGGATTGTTGGGGCTGCTTCGCAGCCCATCGCAGGCAAGCCAGCTCCTACAGGCCCGCGCCGTTTTGGAGGCTTGCGTTGAACCTGTAGGAGCTGGCTTGCCTGCGATGGGCCGCGAAGCGGCCCCTGCTATCTTCAGTCACGTAATGCCGGAAGGGCCATTCGCAACCATTGCGGTAAACCGTTTCTGAATACCTGGCTCAACCGCTCCCGCCGCTTCTGGTAAACCAGACCCAGCCAGATAACCCCCAGCCCAATCACCGTCACCACCACCGGGAACAGCAGCGATTCGGCGAATACCTCGTACGACAGGTAGCCCAGGTAAGCCGCCACGCCCAATGCCCCGAACACCATGAACACCGGCCTGCGTAACAGCACGGCGATGCCCATCAGGCCGATATTGATCAGGCAGTAGAGGGCCTTGCCCAATTCGCTACCGCTGTCCACCAGGGTCAACCCGCCCCAGAACGCCGCAAGCCCAGCCAGATACCCCCAGTGGGCGTAGTCCTCACGCGTGCGGCCGTCCACCACCAGAAACACCAGCAGCATGCCCAAGCCGAACCACAGCGACACTTCGCGTCGTTGTTCCCAGCTGAACGGCGAGCCATAGAACCATTCGCTGAGGTCCATCGACATGAACCACAGCGCCACGGCAATGGGCATCATGATGAACGGGAAGGGGATCAGCCTTAGCATGAGCAACCCGGCAATAACCGTTGCTGCTTCCATCATCAGCCAGCCACCCTGCACATAGGTGTAGTACTGGTGATAGGCGGTTTGCCTGTCATCCATCGGCCACCAGCCTACCAGGCGTTCGATGGCGAATACCGCCAGCGGCACGATGCTGACCGCGACCGCCGCCAGTACACCGGCGGCAATCGGCTGGGCGCGCCGCTGCACATTAAGGGCAAACAGGGTTAGCAGGACGATGTACACGGTGGCAATGGCCAGCAGTGCCCGGTCGCCGATCGACATCCAGGCTTCGGTCAGCAGCCAGCCCATGGCGCCCATTATGAGCAAGGCGCCGAAATAGAAGGCGACGTGCGCCAGCTGAAAACTGCCACGTGTTGCCGGTTGCTGGCGCAGAAACTGCAGCAGGGCCTTGTCTTGGCCCGGCTGAAGGATGCCGGCTTGCACGGCACGCGCCAGGTCCTTGGCGCTGAAACGTTCCGTCATGGGGGAGCCTTCAGATGCGGTACGTGCTTTTGGTCATGACCTTGGCCAGCAGGCTCATGCCGAAACGCACAGGGGCAGGGAAGCGATAGCCGCCCGCTTCGAGGGCAGATTCGGCGTGCTGCTCTTCATCGATGCGCATCTGCTCGAGAATTGCGCGGGACTTTTCGTCCTCGTGCGGGATTTGCTCCAGGTGTTCGTCCAGGTGTTTGCACACCTGATGCTCGGTGGCCGCAACGAAGCCCAGGCTGACCTTGTCGCTGACCAGGCCGGCGAGGGCGCCAATACCGAACGACATGCCGTAGAACAACGGGTTGAGCACGCTCGGGTGGCTGTTCAGCTGACGAATGCGCTGTTCACACCAGGCCAGGTGGTCGATTTCTTCCTCGGCGGCGTGCTCCATGGCTTTGCGTACCTGGGGCAGCTTGGCGGTCAGGGCCTGGCCTTGGTACAGCGCCTGGGCGCAGACTTCGCCGGTATGGTTGATGCGCATGAGGCCGGCAATGTGACGGCTCTGGGCGTCGTCCAGGTCGGCATCCGGCTGGACGATGGCCGGGGATGGGCGGGACGGTTGGCCGCTGAAGGGCAGCAAGGTGCGCATGGCGGTATCGGCCTGCAGCAACAAGCGGTCGAGCGGCGAGTAGTGACGTTCGGTAGCCATCGGGCACCTCCGCAAGAGTGTGCCCGACAGTTTACCGCAATAGCGCAAGGGTCGCTTGCCCTGGATCAGCCCGGTGGCCAGTGCATCTGGCGTTGGCCAAGCACGTGCATATGGATGTGGTAGACGGTCTGCCCACCTTGCTCGTTGCAGTTCATGACCACGCGGAAGCCGTCATCGCAACCCAGTTCTTTGGCCAGGCGCTGAGCAGTGAACAGGATGTGGCCGGCCAGGCCTTTATCCTCTTCGGTCAAATCGTTGAGGGTGCGGATGTGCTTTTTCGGGATGACCAGAAAATGCACGGGCGCCTGGGGGGCGATATCGTGGAACGCCAGAACCTGGTCGTCCTCGTAAATGATCTTCGCCGGGATTTCCCGGTTGATGATCCTGGTGAATAAATCGTCCACAGCACTTGCTCCATGGTGAGGGTCCGGGCCGAGTGTACTCAGCCGGGCGCCGCTCGCCCAGTGGCTATTCCATTCCGACCGGGCAGTAACGGCGATGGATTACCCCGGCGAGCTTGCGCACCAGCCAGCGCGGTAGCAGGCGTGGCGCGAACGCCAGCCAGCGATTGCGTCGGCCGGGGGTGATCAGCGTCCGGTTTTTGTCCAGCGCCCGCACGGTGTACAGCGCCACTTCCTCGGGGCTGAGGCAGCGCGTGCTGCCCTCGAGCCGCGGAATGCACCGGCGCGAAGAGCGTACCGGGCCAGGGCAGAGTACCGAGACCTTGATGCCGGTGCGTTTGAGCTCCTCGCGCAATGCTTGGGAGAAACTCAACACATAAGCTTTGCTGGCCGCGTAGGCCGCCATCCAGGGGCCTGGTGCGACGCCGGCCAGGCCTGCGACATTGAGGATCTGCCCGCCGCCCTGTACAGCCATCAGGTTGCCGATGGCATGGCAGAGGCGGCTCATGGCCAGGATATTGACCTCCAGCAGGTCCTGCTCGTCGGCCCACTCGTGGGCCAGGAACGGCCCGTAGGTGCGCAGCCCCGCGCAGTTGACCAGCAGGTCGATTCGCCGCTCACCTTCTTCCAGCTCTAGCACAAAGCCCGAAAGGCGAAGCGGCTGGCTGAGGTCACAGGCGCGGAACAACACCTCGACACCGAAGCGTTGGGTCAGCTCGATGGCCACCGGCTCCACCGTTTCGCGCTGACGTGCCACCAGGATCAGATTGCGCCCGCGCCGTGCCAGCGCTTCCGCCAGGGCCAGGCCCAGGCCGCTGGAAGCACCAGTGATCATGGCGTAACGGGTCATGCAAAGGCTCCTGGGGGCTGAAGAGGGCGCCTAGTGTACAGCTTGGCTGGGCAAGGTGTTGCCTTTTGCTACAAGGCCTGAACGCGAATACCCTGGCAGCGATCCAGGGCTTCCCGGTACTCGCTTTGCAGGCGTTCGATCAGCACGCGGGCGTCCGGCAGGTCATGGATATCGCCCACCCCCTGGCCTGCCGACCATACGGTTTTCCAGGCCTTGGCTTCGTCGTCGATCGGCTTGAGCTTGCCCAGTTCGTGGCCACTCTTGAGTGCGTTCATGTCATAGCCCGCCTGCTCCAGGCTCGGGCGCAGGAAACTCGCCGGCACACCGGAGACCGCCGGGGTGTGGACGATATCCACGGCATGGGCATCGAGCAGCATCTGCTTGTAGGCATCCTGCGCCTGGCTTTGCGCGGTGGCAATGAAGCGGGTGCCCATGTATGCCAGGTCCGCACCGAGCAGTTGTGCCGCGAGAATTTCATGGCCATGGTTGATGCAGCCCGCCAACAGCAGGGTCTTGTCGAAGAACTGCCGGATTTCGGCCACCAGGGCGAATGGGCTCCAGGTACCGGCATGGCCGCCGGCACCCGCCGCGACGGCGATCAAGCCATCGACGCCGGCCTCGGCGGCTTTCTCGGCATGGCGGCGGGTGGTGACATCGTGGAACACCAGGCCGCCGTAGCTGTGCACGGCATCGACCACTTCCTTCACCGCGCCCAGGCTGGTGATGACGATGGGTACCTTGTGCGCTACACACAGGGCAAGGTCCGCCTGTAAGCGCGGGTTGGTCGGGTGCACGATCAAGTTCACCGCATAGGGGGCCGGTGCTTGCAACTGTGCCAGGCCTGCCTCGATCTCTTCTAGCCAAGCCTTGAACCCGGCACTGTCGCGCTGGTTCAGCGCCGGGAAGCTGCCCACCACGCCACTGGCGCAGCAGGCCAGCACCAGGCTCGGGTTGGAAATCAGGAACATCGGTGCTGCCACCACGGGCAGGCGCAGGCGTTGTTCGAGCGAGGCGGGCAATGACATGGCAAGGCTCCTGTAGGGGGTTACCGTCAGAACGGTTTGACCACCACGAGAATTACGATACCCAGCAGGAACAGCACCGGGACTTCGTTGAACCAGCGGTAGTAGACGTGGCTGCGGGTATTGGCGCCGCTGGCGAAGCGTTTGCGCTGCGCGCCGCACATGTGATGGTAGCCGGTCAGCAGGATGACCAGGGTGAGCTTGGCGTGCAGCCAACCTTGGCTCAGCCAGCCCGGGGTCAGGTAGAGCATCCAGGCGCCGAACACATAGGTGGCGATCATGGCCGGGTTCATGATGCCGCGGTACAGCTTGCGCTCCATGGTCACGAAGCGGTCCTGGCTGATGCTGTCCTGGCTCTGGGCGTGGTAGACGAACAGCCGGGGCAGGTAGAACAGGCCGGCGAACCAGCAGACCACGCTGACGATATGCAGCGCTTTGATCCATAGGTAAAGCATTGAGGGAGTTCCTTCAGGTTTTCACGGTCGTCAGATAGTAGTGGTCAAGCGCCCGAAGGGTCACCCGAAGAGTTGTTACAGGCGGCTTGCGCCCCTATTATCGTGCGCTTTCCAGTGGGCTCGTTGATAAGGGGCAAGCGTTATGATCAAGGTCGGTATCGTCGGCGGCACGGGTTACACCGGCGTCGAACTGTTGCGTCTGCTGGCGCAGCATCCACAGGCCGAAGTGGCGGTCATCACTTCGCGCTCCGAGGCGGGCGTGGCGGTAGCTGACATGTACCCGAACCTGCGCGGCCACTATGACGGCCTGGCGTTCAGCGTGCCGGACAGCAAGGCCCTGGCGGCGTGCGACGTGGTGTTTTTCGCAACGCCCCATGGTGTCGCCCACGCCCTGGCAGGCGAACTGCTGGCGGCCGGCACCAAAGTGATCGACCTGTCTGCCGACTTCCGTCTGCAGGATGCTACCGAGTGGGGCAAGTGGTACGGCCAGCCTCATGGTGCGCCAGAACTGCTCAAGGACGCCGTCTATGGCCTGCCTGAAGTCAACCGCGAAAAAATCCGCCAGGCACGCCTGATTGCGGTCCCGGGCTGCTACCCGACGGCCACCCAGCTGGGCTTCTTGCCACTGCTGGAGGCTGGCCTGGCCGACCCGTCGCGCCTGATTGCCGACTGCAAGTCGGGTGTCAGTGGTGCCGGGCGTGGCGCTGCAGTGGGCTCGCTGTTCTGTGAGGCTGGCGAGAGCATGAAAGCCTATGCGGTCAAGGGCCATCGCCACCTGCCTGAAATCAGCCAAGGCTTGCGCCTGGCGGCGGGCAAGGATATTGGCCTGACCTTCGTGCCGCACCTCACGCCCATGATCCGGGGTATTCACGCCACCCTGTACGCCACCGTGGCAGATACGTCGGTCGATCTGCAGGCGCTGTTCGAGAAGCGTTATGCCGATGAACCGTTCGTCGATGTGATGCCCGCTGGCAGCCACCCGGAAACCCGCAGCGTGCGCGGTGCGAACGTCTGCCGTATCGCTGTGCATCGTCCGCAGGGCGGTGATCTGGTGGTGGTGCTGTCGGTGATCGACAACCTGGTCAAGGGCGCGTCGGGCCAGGCGGTGCAGAACCTGAATATCCTGTTCGGCCTGGACGAGCGTATGGGCCTGTCCCACGCGGGCCTGCTCCCCTAACAGGGTAAGCTGGCACAGGGGCCCGCCGTGTGCGGGCCTTTTTGTGGGCGCGACTAAAGCCGCACAATTCTTGACCATTTTTCTCGGAGAAGCGGATAATGCGCGTCATCGAGTTTTATGGCGGCAACTGCGCCGGGAGAATCAGCATGAGCGTCGAAACCTTCACCCCTACCGGTCTGGAATTCACCCAAGGGGCAGCCCAAAAGGTGAAGACCCTGGTCAACGAGGAAGGCAATGAGCGTCTGAAGTTGCGTGTGTTCGTGACCGGCGGTGGCTGCTCGGGCTTCCAGTATGGTTTCACCTTCGATGAAGATGTGGCCGAAGATGACACCATCGTCGAGCGTGAAGGCGTGTCGCTGGTGGTCGACCCGATGAGCTTCCAGTACCTGGCAGGTGCCGAAGTGGACTATCAGGAAGGCCTGGAAGGCTCGCGCTTCGTCATCAAGAACCCGAACGCCGCCACCACCTGCGGCTGTGGTTCTTCGTTCTCGATCTGATCACGGGCTGTACGAAAACGCCGCGCATTTGCGCGGCGTTTTGCATTCTGGCGGGGTGTTAAGCGGGGTAGATGGCGCCAAGCACGCGCAGCCCACGGGCCGCTGTCACGCTGGGGCGGTTGGCTGGAATGCCTTCCAGGCAGCAATGCGCAAGCCAGGCAAAGGCCATGGCCTCTACCCAGTCCGGGTCGACGCCATGCGCTGCGGTGCTGCCCACCTGGGCACCTGGCAACAGTTGGGCAAGCCGGCGCATCAGTGTGCCGTTGCGGGCCCCGCCACCGCACACCAGCAGTGCCTCAGTGCCTTGCTGCGCAGTGCACAGTGATTCGATGATGCTGCGCGCGGTCAGCTCCAGCAGGGTCGCCTGCACATCTTCGGCACGGTAGGGTGGTAGCTGGCTCAGGTGGCTGTGCAGCCACGCCAGGTTGAACACTTCGCGGCCTGTGCTCTTGGGGCCGGCGCCTGCAAAGAACGGGTCGCGCAACAGCGCCGCAAGCAAGTCCTCGATCACCACGCCACTCGCCGCCCAGGCGCCGTCAGCATCGTAATGCTGGCCGCGCGAGTGCTCGATCCAGGCGTCCAGCAGCACGTTGCCCGGCCCACAGTCGAAACCATGCACCGGCGTGTCGTTGGCAATCAGGCTGAGGTTGCTGAAGCCGCCGACATTAAGCACGGCGAGCCGTTTGCCCAGGTGGCCGAAGAGCGTTTCGTGAAAGGCCGGGACCAGCGGAGCCCCTTGCCCGCCAGCGGCTACATCCCGGCGTCGGAAGTCGCCGATCACGCTGATCTGGGTAAGCTCGGCAAGCAGCGCCGGGTTGCCAATTTGCACCGTGAAGCCGCGGGCGGGTTCATGGCGGATTGTCTGGCCATGGCTGCCGATGGCGCGGACAGCGTTGGCTTGCAAGCCCTGGCTCGCGAGCAGGTGGCCGATGCCTTCGGCTGCCAGGCTGGCCCAGCGGTTCTCGGCCAATGCAGCACGGGCAATCTCGTCAGGGCCGCTGGCGCAAAGGCTCAGCAAGTCCTGGCGAAGGTCGGTAGGCATGGGGATGTAGTGAGTGGCGAGCAGTTGAGGCTGCTCGCGCTGTTCGATCAGGGCGATGTCCAGGCCATCTAAGCTGGTACCGGACATGACCCCCAGATAAAGCGCCATGGCTTAGCGCTTGTTCGCTGCGAGCATGGTGGCCTTTTCCTGATCCATGCGGGCGATCAGTGGCTGGCTCTGCTGCAGGAAGCGTTGGCGTTCGGCCTTGGCGATCGGGTCGGACATCGGCACTTTCTGGCTCAGCGGGTCAACGTGAACGCCGTTGACCTGGAACTCGTAATGCAGGTGTGGGCCTGTGGAGAGGCCGGTGGTGCCGATGTAGCCGATGATCTGGCCCTGCTTGACCGAGCCGCCGGTCTTGATGCCTTTGGCAAAGCCTTGCATGTGGCCGTAAAGGGTCTTGTAGCGGTTGCCGTGCTGGATGATCACGGTATTGCCGTAGCCGCCACGGCGCCCCGCCAGTTCGATACGGCCGTCACCCGCTGCCTTGATCGGTGTGCCGCGGGGGGCGGCATAGTCGACGCCTTTGTGGGCGCGGATCTTGTTCAGAATCGGGTGTTTGCGGCCAGCGGAGAAGCGTGAGCTGATGCGGGCGAAGTCCACCGGGGTACGGATGAACGCTTTGCGCAGGCTGTTGCCATCGGCGGTGTAGTAGCTGGTATTGCCTTGTTTGTTGGTGTAACGCACCGCAGTGTAGGTTTTGCCGCGGTTGGTGAAGCGTGCAGAGAGGATGTTGCCGGTGCCAACCACCTTGCCATCCATGACTTTCTGCTCGTACACCACGTCGAATTCGTCGCCCGGGCGGATGTCCTGGGCGAAGTCGATGTCGTAGCCAAGGACGCGAGCCATGTCCATGGTCATGCTGTGGGAAAGGCCGGCGCGTTGGGCGGAGGCCGACAACGAGCTCTTGATCACGCCATGGGCATAGGCCGTGCGGACCACGGGCTTGCTGATTTCGCGGTTGAAGGTGTAGCCCTTGGCGTTTTTGGTCAGGCGAATGGTTTCAAGGTTGCTGACCTTGCTGTGGAGGTTGGTCAGCTGGCCGTCCTTGTCGAGCTCGAACTGCAGCACCTGGCCGTGCTTGAGCTGGCTGAACTGCTTCGCCTGCTTGTTGCTGGCCAGCACCTCATGAACCGCGCTGGCTGGCAAGCCGACCTTGGCGAACAGGGTGGAGAGGGTGTCGCCACGCGCTACGGTGACTTCGCGGTGGCCGGGCTGCTTGGCGGCCTCGGCTACCGGTGCTGCTGCAGGCTTTTCCTGTTCAGCTTTCTCGGTGGCCGACTCGGCCTCTTCGATCTGGGCGAACGGCGAGCTTTGCTCAGCGTCAGCCTGCACCAGCGGCGCGGCCTTGGATTCTTCTTTCAGTTGCTCGACCGGGCTTTCCAGTTCGAGGTTGAGGGTGGTTTTCTTGGCTTCGACTTCGCTGGAGGGAAATACCAGCAGTGCCAGGCTGAGCAGGGCGGCGATGCCGCTGGCGGCCAACAGATGGCTTTTCGGATAAAGCGGGGGCGCTTTAGGCGGTTCGTTGGTCATAGGTAAGGTGACTTTTTGAAGAAAAGTGAATATGGAAAAGATGAATGACATGATGAAGATGAAATAACTGTATAAAATATAACCAAATCCATTTTCACGCAAGGGCGCGTAGACGCCGCAAGCCTGCGGTCAGGTCACATTCCGTTGCGAAACTTGTATTTGATGGCCGATCTTGTATGGTTGGCTCCCCTTGAATCTGAGCCTTGCGGGTCTGTCTATGAAGTCGGTTGAAGAGCAGCTGGCGCTTATCAAGCGCGGTGCGGAAGAAGTATTGGTCGAGTCGGAACTGGTGGAGAAGCTCAAGCGCGGCCAACCTCTGCGCATCAAGGCAGGCTTCGACCCTACTGCGCCTGACCTGCACCTTGGGCACACGGTGCTGATCAACAAGCTGCGCCAGTTCCAGGAGCTGGGGCATCAGGTCATCTTCCTGATTGGTGATTTCACCGGGATGATCGGTGATCCGAGCGGCAAGAGCGCCACGCGCCCGCCCCTGACCCGCGAGCAGGTACTGGATAACGCCGAGACCTATAAACAGCAGGTGTTCAAGATTCTCGACCCGGCCAAGACCGAGGTTGCGTTCAACTCCACCTGGATGGACACGCTGACGCCAGCTGACTTCATTCGCCTGGCATCGCAGTACACCGTTGCGCGCATGCTTGAGCGGGATGACTTCGACAAGCGTTACACCACCAATCAGCCGATCGCCATCCATGAGTTCCTCTACCCGCTGGTGCAGGGCTATGACTCGGTGGCACTGAAAGCTGACGTGGAACTGGGCGGTACCGATCAGAAGTTCAACCTGCTGATGGGGCGTGAGCTGCAGCGTGCCTATGGCCAGGAAGCGCAGAACATCGTGACCATGCCGCTGCTCGAAGGGCTGGACGGCGTGAAGAAGATGTCCAAGTCGCTGGGCAACTATGTGGGCATCCAGGAAGCGCCAGGGGTGATGTACAGCAAGCTGGTGTCGATCCCGGACACGTTGATGTGGCGTTACTTCGAGCTGCTGAGCTTCCGCTCGATGGAAGAGATCGAGCAGTTCCGTGCTGATGTTGCCAATGGCGCGAACCCGCGCGACATCAAGATCAAGCTGGCGGAAGAGATCGTGGCGCGCTTCCATGGTGAAGAGGCTGCTGCCAATGCTCACCGTGCGGCGGGCAACCGAATGAAGGAAGGCGAGTTGCCAGAAGACTTGCCAGAGATCGAAGTTGCTGCGGCTGAAGACCTGCCGATCGCTGCCGTGCTGAACCGGGCAGGGTTGGTGAAGAACTCGGCGATGGCGCGGGATCTGCTTAATGGTGGTGCTGTTAAGGTAGATGGAGTGGTGGTCGATCGCGACTTCGTATTTGCACTGGGCGCCACCCACGTGTGCCAGGCCGGTAAGAAGGCGTTTGCCCGGGTCACTCTAAAGGCCGAGTGATCGTTAGTAGGTGTAGCTATATAGAAGCGGGGAGGCCGACAGGCCTCCCCGCTTTGTTTTTCAGCTTTATTAAGGTTTCTTGGAATTAAAGGTTGACGGGGTTTCGAATCCCCTTATAATGCGCCCCACTTCCAGCGTGATTGGAACGAGAAACTCCTTGAGTATCAAAGAGTTAATCGATTCAGGTAGTGTTGTAAGGGCTTCGATCGAAAGATCGTCAGCGGTTGAAAGGGTGGTTGACAGCGCTTCTAAACGCTGTATGATTCGCCTCCCGCTACGAGAGATCGCAGCGAGCCAAGTGTTTGAAGCTAAACGAGTTTCTCGCGGTAGTGTGGGGTTTCCCCATGTGAGAGTAGGTCATCGTCAAGATTCATTTCGCAAAACCCCTATCTGCGCAAGCAGGTAGGGGTTTTGTCTTTTCCGATCGAAAATAGTCCTTCCTGCGGTCTTTCCGGGCAGCCCTTTTCCTATGCAAGCCCCCTACCCATAGCTATCATGCCAGCCTTATTCCAAGTCGAGACTGGCATGCTGAAGTTGTTGAATCTCCTCAAGGATGGCCGGTTCCATTCCGGAGAAGCCTTGGGGGCAGCCCTCGGGGTGAGTCGCAGCGCCGTTTGGAAGCAGCTGCAGCACCTGGAGACTGAGCTGAACCTCACCATTCACAAGGTTCGTGGGCGTGGCTACCAGTTGGCGGCACCTCTCGCCCTGCTCGAATCACAAGCGATCAATGAGTTCGCCGAGGGTGAGCAGTGGCCTGTTTTCATCCACGAAACCATCGATTCAACCAATGCTGAAGGGCTTCGGCTTGCTAGCGAAGGTCAGCCGGCGCCATTCCTGGTCCTTGCCGAGCGCCAGAGCGCTGGGCGTGGCCGTCGCGGTCGACAATGGGTCAGTCCGTTCGCAGAAAACCTCTATTACAGTCTCGTCCTGCGTGTCGAAGGTGGCATGCGTCAGCTCGAAGGGCTGAGCCTGGTGGTGGGGTTGGCAGTGATGCGGACCCTGCAGGGCTTTGAAGTAAAGGATGTGGGGCTGAAATGGCCCAATGATGTGCTTGTTCGTGGGCAGAAGATCACCGGTATCTTGCTTGAGTTGGTCGGTGATCCTGCAGACGTGTGTCACGTTGTGCTTGGAATAGGTATCAATGTGAACATGCAAGCCAATGACCAGGTCGACCAAGAGTGGACCTCGATGCGGCGTGAGGTAGGCACCGCTATTGATCGCAACCGTCTGGTGGCGAAGCTCAGTCAACAGTTGCAGCATGAATTGGCGCGTCACCGCCGCTATGGTTTTGCTGCTTTCCAGGAAGAATGGGAGCAGGCGCATTTATGGCAGGGGCGTAATGTATCGCTTGTTGCCGGCAGTACTCGTATTGATGGGGTGGTGCTGGGGGTGGACGGGCAGGGCGGTTTGCGCCTTGAGGTCGAAGGTGTAGAAAAGAGCTTCAGTGGTGGTGAGCTCAGTTTGAGGTTGCGTGATGATTCTTGAGCTCGATTGCGGTAACAGCTTCATTAAATGGCGGGTGATTCACGCCGCCGACGCTACGATCGTGGGCGGCGGTATTGTCGATTCCGACCAGGCATTGGTTGCCGAGGTCAGTGCGTTGGCGTCGTTGCGTTTGTCTGGCTGCCGTATCGTCAGTGTGCGCAGCGAAGAAGAAACTGCGGCGCTCTGCGCGCTGATCCGTCAGGCGTTCTCGGTAGTGGCGCGCGTTGCCGAACCTGCACAGCAAATGGCAGGGGTGCGTAATGGTTATGAAGACTACCAGCGCCTGGGCATGGATCGTTGGCTTGCGGCATTGGGTGCATTCCACCTGGCCAAAGGGGCTTGCCTGGTGATTGATCTTGGCACCGCCGCCAAATCCGATTTCATTGCCGCCGATGGCGAGCACTTGGGCGGTTACATCTGCCCGGGCATGCCGCTCATGCGCAGCCAGCTGCGTACGCATACACGGCGTATCCGCTATGACGATGCTTCGGCAGTACGCGCACTGACAAGCCTTGCCCCTGGCCGCTCGACGGTCGAGGCTGTGGAGCGTGGCTGTGTGTTGATGCTGCAGGGCTTTGCTCACACTCAGCTTGAGCAGGCGCGGGCGCTGTGGGGGGAGAATTTTACGGTGTTCCTTACCGGTGGGGATGCGCCGTTGGTGCGTGAAGCGGCACCGACGGCGCGCGTAGTCCCTGACCTGGTATTCGTTGGCCTGGCAATGGCCTGCCCACTGGACTGAGGTGCTTATGCGTTGGTTGTTTCTGCTGTTGCTGGTGCTCAACGTCTTCTATTACGTCTGGCACCAACAGGAAGCCCCGCTCAAGGCCAAGGATGTCGCCCCGCTGTCGTTGTACAAAGGTAGTCAGCAAGAAATTCGCCTGTTGCGTGAAACCGGTGTATCCGCGCCGGCCCGTCGTCGTGATGAATGCCTGGTAGTGGGTGGCCTGGCGGCAAAAGAGGAGCTCGATGCACTGCGCCAGCGGCTGTTGAGCCTGGATATCAATGCGTTGCCGGTGCTGGGTCAGTTACCGGGTGCTGATGGTCTCTGGCTCAAGATTTCCCCGGAAAGCGAGCGTTTGCTGGACCAAACAGTACTCGTCGCTCTTTCCAACGATTTCAAAGACTTAAAACATAAAATTATTTTCTGCCAGGGTATTGCAACTGGCGAATAGCTTGATAGAATGGCGCCCGCTTCACAGGGAACACCACTGAGGTGGTAGAGCTGGAAGCGGTGTCAAAGCAGCTAAGTTTCAGATTTGATTGAAAAAATTTGAAAAAACGCTTGACACTAGGACGGCAGACAAATAGAATGCCGGCCACATCTGGAGGGATTCCCGAGCGGTCAAAGGGGACGGACTGTAAATCCGTTGCGAGAGCTTCGAAGGTTCGAATCCTTCTCCCTCCACCAGTTTTAGCGAGAGCCGCAAGCTCCGCGGGTATAGTTTAGTGGTAGAACCTCAGCCTTCCAAGCTGATGATGCGGGTTCGATTCCCGCTACCCGCTCCAAGTTTGCTGGATTTTGCGCAAAGTGTTTCGCTCTTGTAGCTCAGTTGGTAGAGCACACCCTTGGTAAGGGTGAGGTCAGCGGTTCAAGTCCGCTCAAGAGCTCCATATAAACAAGGCAGATATGAAAATATCTGCCTTTGTTTTATCAGCTTTATCAGCGTAAGACTATTTCTTCTGCGGAGGATTGTATCGATGGCTAAGGAAAAGTTTGATCGTTCCCTACCACACGTGAACGTTGGCACTATTGGCCACGTTGACCATGGTAAAACCACTCTGACCGCAGCTCTGACTCGCGTCTGCTCCGAAGTTTTCGGTTCGGCAGTCGTTGAGTTCGACAAGATCGACTCGGCTCCGGAAGAAAACCACTCTGACCGCAGCTCTGACTCGCGTCTGCTCCGAAGTTTTCGGTTCGGCAGTCGTTGAGTTCGACAAGATCGACTCGGCTCCGGAAGAAAAAGCGCGCGGTATCACCATCAACACCGCTCACGTCGAGTACAACTCGAACATTCGTCACTACGCTCACGTCGACTGCCCAGGTCACGCTGACTACGTGAAGAACATGATCACCGGTGCTGCCCAGATGGACGGCGCGATCCTGGTTTGCTCGGCCGCCGATGGTCCGATGCCACAAACCCGTGAGCACATCCTGCTGTCCCGTCAGGTTGGCGTTCCGTACATCGTGGTCTTCCTGAACAAGGCTGACCTGGTAGACGACGCTGAGCTGCTGGAACTGGTCGAGATGGAAGTTCGCGACCTGCTGTCCACCTACGACTTCCCAGGCGACGACACCCCGATCATCATCGGTTCGGCTCGTATGGCGCTGGAAGGCAAAGACGACAACGAAATGGGCACCAGCGCTGTCAAGAAGCTGGTTGAAACTCTGGACAGCTACATCCCAGAGCCAGAGCGTGCTATCGACAAGCCGTTCCTGATGCCAATCGAAGACGTATTCTCGATCTCGGGTCGTGGTACCGTTGTTACCGGCCGTATCGAGCGTGGTATCGTCCGCGTTCAAGATCCGCTGGAAATCGTTGGTCTGCGTGACACCACCACCACCACCTGCACCGGTGTTGAGATGTTCCGCAAGCTGCTGGACGAAGGTCGTGCTGGCGAGAACTGCGGCGTTCTGCTGCGTGGTACCAAGCGTGACGACGTTGAGCGTGGCCAGGTTCTGGTCAAGCCAGGTTCGGTCAAGCCGCACACCAAGTTCACCGCAGAAGTCTACGTCCTGTCGAAGGAAGAAGGCGGCCGTCACACTCCGTTCTTCAAAGGCTACCGTCCTCAGTTCTACTTCCGTACCACTGACGTGACCGGTAACTGCGAACTGCCGGAAGGCGTTGAAATGGTAATGCCAGGTGACAACATTCAGATGACTGTCACTCTGATCAAGACCATCGCAATGGAAGACGGTCTGCGCTTCGCTATCCGTGAAGGCGGTCGTACCGTCGGCGCCGGCGTCGTAGCTGACTGTCACTCTGATCAAGACCATCGCAATGGAAGACGGTCTGCGCTTCGCTATCCGTGAAGGCGGTCGTACCGTCGGCGCCGGCGTCGTAGCAAAAATTATTGAATAAGTAGTTGATTTACTTGATCAGGCCGGTATAATGGCCGGCCTGATACAGCGTTACAGGTCAGTAGCTCAATTGGCAGAGCGACGGTCTCCAAAACCGTAGGTTGGGGGTTCGATTCCCTCCTGACCTGCCATTCACCTCGGTGTGATTGGCTTTCTTCTCACAGGATCCTCCCCGATGACTCCCAAAACTGAAGCCCAAGAATCGCGTTTTGATCTGTTCAAGTGGCTGGCTGTAGTTGCTTTGGTGGTTGTTGGCGTCGTGGGTAATCAGTATTACTCCGCCTCCCCAATCCTGTATCGCGTACTCGCATTGCTCGCCCTGGCTGCGGCTGCTGGCTTTGTTGCCTTGCAGACTGCGAAGGGTAAGTCGTTCTTTGCGCTGGCGAAGGAAGCTCGTACTGAGATCCGTAAAGTCGTGTGGCCGACCCGCCAAGAAACCACTCAGACCACGCTGATTGTCGTGGCTGTAGTTCTGGTTATGGCGCTGCTGTTGTGGGGTCTTGATTCCCTGCTCGGCTGGGCGGTCTCCTTGATTGTTGGCTAAGGGTGTCCCGTGGCTAAGCGTTGGTACGTAGTGCATGCTTACTCGGGTTACGAGAAGCATGTGATGCGCTCGCTGATCGAGCGCGTCAAGCTGGCTGGCATGGAAGACGGTTTCGGCGAAATTCTGGTTCCGACCGAAGAAGTCGTTGAAATGCGTAACGGCCAAAAGCGCAAAAGTGAGCGCAAATTCTTCCCTGGCTATGTTCTGGTCCAGATGGAGATGAACGAAGGGACTTGGCACTTGGTCAAGGATACCCCTCGTGTGATGGGCTTTATTGGTGGTACCGCAGACAAGCCTGCGCCAATCACTGATAAAGAGGCTGAGGCTATCCTGCGTCGCGTTGCCGACGGCAGCGACAAGCCGAAGCCGAAGACGCTGTTCGAGCCAGGTGAAGTGGTTCGTGTCATTGACGGCCCGTTTGCTGACTTCAATGGCAGTGTCGAAGAGGTTAACTACGAAAAGAGTCGCCTCCAGGTGGCGGTGCTCATTTTCGGTCGCTCTACTCCGGTAGAGCTCGAGTTCAGCCAGGTCGAGAAGGTCTAGGCGAACGAAGCATCCCATACCCCGCAGCCCTGTGTGCTGCGGGGTTTTGTCGTCACTGGGATAAAACGCAAGTCATCCGGGGAGCCATCTGGCGTTTGTACCCGATTTTGGAGTAGCTCATGGCTAAGAAGATTCAGGCTTACATCAAGCTGCAAGTTAAGGCCGGCCAGGCCAACCCAAGCCCACCCGTTGGTCCAGCACTGGGCCAACACGGTGTGAACATCATGGAATTCTGCAAGGCCTTCAACGCCCGTACTCAGGGTCAAGAAGCCGGCCTGCCGACTCCTGTGATCATCACTGTTTACAGCGACCGTAGCTTCACTTTCGAGACCAAGAGCACCCCTGCCTCGGTTCTGCTGAAGAAAGCTGCTGGCCTGACCAGTGGTTCGGCTCGTCCGAACACCGTTAAAGTCGGTACCGTGACCCGTGCTCAGCTCGAAGAGATCGCCAAGACTAAACAGGCTGATCTGACCGCTGCTGACCTGGACGCTGCTGTACGCACCATCGCTGGCTCTGCCCGCAGCATGGGCCTGAACGTGGAGGGTGTGTAATGGCTAAGCTGACCAAGCGCCAAAAGGCCATTGCTTCGAAAATCGAAGCTGGCAAAGTTTACAACTTCGAAGAAGCAGCAGTGCTGCTGGCCGAACTGTCCACCGTGAAGTTCAGCGAATCCTTCGACGTTGCCGTCAACCTCGGCGTTGACCCGCGTAAATCCGACCAGGTCGTTCGTAGCGCTACTGTGCTGCCACACGGCACTGGCAAGACCGTACGCGTTGCCGTCTTCACCCAGGGTCCAGCTGCTGAGGCCGCTCTGGCTGCCGGCGCTGACCGTGTAGGTATGGACGATCTGGCTGCAGAAATGAAAGCCGGCGACCTGAACTATGACGTCGTCATCGCATCGCCTGATGCCATGCGCGTTGTTGGTCAGCTGGGTCAGGTTCTGGGTCCTCGCGGCCTGATGCCTAACCCGAAAGTGGGTACTGTGACTCCAGACGTAGCCGGCGCTGTCAAAAACGCCAAGGCTGGTCAGGTTCGCTACCGTACCGACAAGAACGGTATCATTCACACCTCCGTTGGCAAAGTCGGCTTCGAAGCTGGCAAGCTGAAGGAAAACGTTGAAGCCCTGATCGCTGATCTGAAGCGTATCAAGCCAGCTTCTTCGAAAGGTATCTACGTCAAGCGCGTTACCCTGAGCACCACTATGGGCCCAGGCCTGGTCATCGACCAGGGTTCGCTGAACGCGTAAGACCATGGCGGTGCGACGTGTCGCGCCGCCAGCAAAAAATTGGGGTCCCTGCCTGGCGGGGGCTATCCAAGACCGTAGGCGGCGCAAGCCTTAAACCACAAGCCTACGCAGATGGTGCTCCCGATTCGTTATCGAATCAGACACCAAAACGACATCCGGCTTCGGCCAGATGAAACGGTAGAAACCAGGAGTAAACCCGTGGCAATTAAACTCGAAGACAAGAAGGCCATCGTCGCTGAAGTCAACGAGGCTGCCAAAGTCGCTCTGTCCGCTGTCGTGGCTGATGCCCGTGGTGTGACTGTAGGCGCAATGACCGGACTCCGTAAAGAGGCTCGTGAAGCTGGCGTTTACGTACGTGTCGTACGTAACACCCTGCTCAAGCGCGCTGTTGCCGATACTGAATTCAGTGTCCTCAACGACGCCTTCACTGGCCCGACCCTGATCGCTTTCTCCAACGAACACCCGGGCGCTGCTGCTCGTCTGTTCAAAGAGTTCGCCAAGGGTCAGGACAAGTTCGAGATCAAGGCAGCTGCGTTTGACGGCAAATTCATTGCCGCCAACCAGATCGATGTACTGGCTACCTTGCCGACCCGTGACGAAGCTATCGCACGTCTGATGAGCGTGATTCAAGGCGCCACCAGCAAGCTGGCTCGTACTCTGGCGGCCGTTCGCGACCAGAAAGAAGCTGCTGCTGCCTAAGGCGGCGTAACCTCTTTCAAAATCATTTGTTTAATTTGATGGCTGCGAAGGCTGTCACCCCAATACAGGATTTAAGTCATGTCCCTGACTAACGAGCAAATCATCGAAGCAATCGGCCAGAAAACCGTTCTGGAAGTTGTTGAGCTGATCAAAGCTATGGAAGAAACCTTCGGCGTTACCGCTGCTGTTGCCGCTGCTGGCCCAGCTGCTGCTGCTGCCGTTGTTGAAGAGCAAACCGAGTTCAACGTTGTTCTGGTTGAAGCCGGCGAGAAGAAAGTAAACGTGATCAAGGCCGTTCGTGAACTGACCGGTCTGGGCCTGAAAGAAGCCAAAGAGAAAGTCGACGGCGCTCCTCAGGTCGTAGCTGAAGGCGTTTCGAAAGAAGCCGCTGAAGACGCTAAGAAGAAGCTGGAAGAAGCAGGCGCTAAAGTCGAGCTGAAGTAATTTCGACTTTGCGATGCCAGCCTGAGCGTTGAGCACAAGGCTGATGGCTGGTGGCTTATGCCACCGGCCTTTTTCCGTTATTGGTGGCCGATCAGATCGGCCCCGATAACGAGCTGCAAGACACCCATGTGGGTGGCGCAAACCAAGGGGTTTGCACGATTTTCTGGCTGCTCCCGCCGGGAGAAGCCAAACAAGCAGGTGACCAAGCTGGGGAACGCTGATGGCTTACTCATACACTGAGAAAAAACGTATCCGCAAGGACTTTAGCAAGTTGCCGGACGTCATGGATGTGCCTTACCTCCTGGCCATCCAGCTGGATTCGTATCGCGAATTCCTGCAAGCGGGAGCATCCAAGGATCAGTTCCGCGACGTCGGCCTGCACGCGGCCTTCAAATCGGTATTCCCGATCATCAGCTACTCCGGCAATGCTGCCCTGGAGTACGTAGGCTATCGCCTGGGCGAACCCGCCTTCGATGTGAAGGAATGTGTCCTGCGTGGCGTGACCTTCGCGGTCCCACTGCGGGTCAAGGTGCGCCTGATCATCTTCGACAAGGAATCGTCGAACAAAGCGATCAAGGACATCAAAGAGCAAGAAGTCTACATGGGTGAAATCCCCCTGATGACTGAGAACGGTACCTTCGTAATCAACGGTACCGAGCGTGTGATCGTTTCCCAGCTGCACCGTTCGCCTGGTGTGTTCTTCGACCACGACCGTGGCAAGACGCACAGCTCCGGCAAGCTGCTGTACTCCGCTCGCATCATCCCTTACCGCGGCTCCTGGCTGGACTTCGAGTTCGACCCGAAGGACTGCGTGTTCGTGCGTATCGACCGTCGCCGCAAACTGCCGGCCTCGGTACTGCTGCGCGCACTGGGTTACAGCACCGAAGAGGTTCTGAACACCTTCTACACCACCAACGTGTTCCACGTTTCCGGCGAAAAACTCAGCCTGGAACTGGTACCTCAGCGTCTGCGTGGTGAAGTTGCGGTCATGGACATCCATGACGAAACCGGCAAGGTCATTGTCGAGCAGGGTCGCCGCATCACTGCGCGCCACATCAACCAGCTCGAGAAAGCCGGCGTCAAGCAGCTCGACGTTCCTATGGAATACGTCCTGGGTCGCACCACCGCCAAGGCTATCGTGCATCCGGCTACCGGCGAGATCCTGGCCGAGTGCAACACCGAGCTGACCACCGAGCTGCTGATCAAGGTCGCCAAGGCACAGGTCGTCCGTATCGAGACCCTGTACACCAACGACATCGATTGCGGTCCGTTCATCTCGGACACCCTGAAGATCGACACCACCAGCAACCAGCTGGAAGCCCTGGTCGAAATCTATCGCATGATGCGTCCAGGCGAGCCGCCAACCAAGGATGCTGCCGAGACCCTGTTCAACAACCTGTTCTTCAGCGCCGAGCGTTACGACCTGTCCGCCGTAGGCCGCATGAAGTTCAACCGTCGTATCGGTCGTACCGAGATCGAAGGTTCGGGCGTGCTGAGCAAGGAAGACATCGTCGAGGTCCTCAAGACCCTGGTCGACATCCGTAACGGCAAAGGCATCGTCGACGACATCGACCACCTGGGTAACCGTCGCGTACGTTGCGTCGGCGAGATGGCCGAGAACCAGTTCCGTGTTGGCCTGGTGCGCGTTGAGCGTGCGGTCAAGGAACGTCTGTCGATGGCCGAAAGCGAAGGCCTGATGCCGCAAGACCTGATCAACGCCAAGCCGGTAGCGGCGGCGGTGAAAGAGTTCTTCGGTTCCAGCCAGCTGTCGCAGTTCATGGACCAGAACAACCCGCTCTCCGAGATCACCCACAAGCGCCGCGTTTCTGCACTCGGCCCTGGCGGTCTGACCCGTGAGCGTGCTGGCTTCGAAGTCCGTGACGTGCACCCGACCCACTACGGCCGTGTGTGCCCGATCGAGACCCCTGAAGGTCCGAACATCGGTCTGATCAACTCCCTGGCAGCCTATGCCCGCACCAACCAGTACGGCTTCCTTGAAAGCCCGTATCGCGTGGTGAAGGAAGGCGTGGTCAGCGACGACATCGTGTTCCTGTCGGCCATTGAAGAAGCGGATCACGTTATCGCCCAGGCTTCGGCCGCGATGAACGAGAAGAAGCAGCTGATCGATGAGCTGGTAGCGGTTCGTCACCTGAACGAATTCACCGTCAAGGCGCCAGAAGACGTCACCTTGATGGACGTTTCGCCGAAGCAGGTTGTTTCGGTCGCAGCGTCGCTGATTCCGTTCCTCGAGCACGACGACGCCAACCGTGCACTCATGGGTTCGAACATGCAGCGTCAGGCTGTACCGACCCTGCGCGCTGACAAGCCGCTGGTAGGTACCGGCATGGAGCGCAACGTTGCCCGTGACTCCGGCGTCTGCGTCGTGGCCCGTCGTGGCGGCGTGATCGACTCGGTCGATGCCAGCCGTATCGTCGTGCGTGTTGCCGATGACGAAGTCGAAACCGGTGAAGCAGGTGTAGATATCTACAACCTGACCAAATACACCCGTTCGAACCAGAACACTTGCATCAACCAGCGTCCGCTGGTCAGCAAGGGTGATGTGGTCAAGCGTCACGACATCATGGCCGACGGCCCGTCCACCGATATGGGTGAACTGGCACTGGGTCAGAACATGCGCATCGCGTTCATGGCGTGGAACGGCTTCAACTTCGAAGACTCCATCTGCCTGTCCGAGCGTGTGGTTCAGGAAGATCGCTTCACCACGATCCACATTCAGGAACTGACCTGTGTGGCGCGTGACACCAAGCTTGGCCCAGAGGAAATCACCGCAGACATCCCGAACGTGGGTGAAGCTGCGCTGAACAAGCTGGACGAAGCCGGTATCGTTTACGTAGGTGCCGAAGTCGGCGCTGGCGACATTCTGGTTGGTAAGGTCACTCCGAAAGGCGAAACCCAGCTGACGCCGGAAGAGAAGCTGCTGCGTGCCATCTTCGGTGAGAAGGCAAGCGACGTTAAAGACACCTCCCTGCGTGTGCCAACCGGCACCAAGGGTACTGTCATCGACGTCCAGGTCTTCACCCGTGACGGCGTTGAGCGCGACAGCCGCGCCCTGGCCATCGAGAAGATGCAGCTGGACGAGATCCGCAAGGACCTCAACGAAGAGTTCCGCATCGTCGAAGGTGCAACCTTCGAGCGTCTGCGTTCCGCCCTGAACGGCCAAGTGGTCGACGGTGGTGCGGGCCTGAAGAAAGGCACCGTGATCACTGACGAAGTACTGGACGGTCTGGAGCACGGCCAGTGGTTCAAACTGCGCATGGCCGAAGACGCGCTGAACGAACAGCTGGAAAAGGCTCAGGCTTACATCGTCGATCGCCGTCGTCTGCTGGACGACAAGTTCGAAGACAAGAAGCGCAAGCTGCAGCAAGGCGACGACTTGGCGCCGGGCGTACTGAAGATCGTCAAGGTCTACCTGGCTATCCGCCGCCGCATCCAGCCGGGCGACAAGATGGCAGGCCGTCACGGTAACAAAGGTGTGGTCTCGGTGATCATGCCGGTCGAAGACATGCCGCACGACGCCAACGGTACTCCGGTCGACGTCGTACTGAACCCACTGGGCGTACCTTCGCGTATGAACGTCGGTCAGATCCTTGAAACCCACCTGGGCCTCGCGGCCAAAGGCCTGGGCGAGAAGATCGACCGGATGCTCGAAGAACAGCGCAAAGCCGCTGAGCTGCGCGTGTTCCTGACCGAGATCTACAACGAGATCGGCGGTCGTCAGGAAAGCCTGGAAGAGTTCACCGATGCAGAGATCCTTGCCCTGGCGAACAACCTGAAGAAGGGCGTGCCTATGGCTACCCCAGTCTTCGACGGTGCCAAGGAAAGCGAGATCAAGGCCATGCTGAAACTGGCAGACATGCCAGAAAGCGGCCAGATGGTGCTGTTCGATGGCCGTACCGGCAACAAGTTCGAGCGTCCTGTGACCGTTGGTTACATGTACATGCTCAAGCTGAACCACTTGGTGGACGACAAGATGCACGCGCGTTCCACTGGTTCCTATAGCCTGGTTACCCAGCAGCCGCTGGGTGGTAAGGCGCAGTTCGGTGGTCAGCGTTTCGGGGAGATGGAAGTGTGGGCGCTGGAAGCATACGGCGCGGCATACACCCTGCAAGAAATGCTCACAGTGAAGTCGGACGACGTGAACGGCCGTACCAAGATGTACAAGAACATCGTGGATGGCGATCACCGTATGGAGCCGGGCATGCCCGAGTCCTTCAACGTGTTGATCAAAGAGATCCGTTCGCTCGGTATCGATATCGATCTGGAAACCGAATAACACGTGACGCGAAGGGGAGCGGGGCAGGTAATGCCCGCTTCCTGCTCCGCCAGGAGGAAAGGCCTTGAAAGACCTACTGAATTTGCTGAAAAACCAGGGTCAAGTCGAAGAGTTCGACGCCATCCGCATCGGTCTGGCGTCGCCTGAAATGATCCGTTCGTGGTCGTTCGGTGAAGTTAAGAAGCCGGAAACCATCAACTACCGTACGTTCAAACCCGAGCGTGACGGCCTGTTCTGCGCCAAGATCTTTGGCCCAGTCAAGGACTACGAGTGCCTGTGCGGCAAGTACAAGCGCCTCAAGCACCGCGGTGTGATCTGCGAGAAGTGCGGCGTTGAAGTTGCCCTGGCCAAGGTTCGTCGTGAGCGCATGGCGCACATCGAGCTGGCCTCGCCGGTTGCCCACATCTGGTTCCTGAAGTCGCTGCCGTCCCGTATCGGCCTGCTGATGGACATGACCCTGCGTGATATCGAGCGCGTTCTCTACTTCGAGAGCTACGTCGTTATCGACCCAGGCATGACCACCCTTGAAAAAGGCCAGCTGCTGAACGACGAGCAGTACTTCGAAGCGCTGGAAGAGTTCGGTGACGACTTCGACGCCCGCATGGGTGCCGAGGCTGTCCGCGAGCTGCTGCACGCTATCGACCTGGAGCACGAGATCGGCCGCCTGCGCGAAGAGATTCCGCAGACCAACTCGGAAACCAAGATCAAGAAGCTGTCCAAGCGCCTGAAGCTGATGGAAGCTTTCCAAGGCTCGGGCAACCTGCCTGAGTGGATGGTCTTGACCGTCCTGCCAGTACTGCCGCCGGACCTGCGTCCGCTGGTACCGCTGGATGGCGGCCGCTTCGCGACCTCCGACCTGAACGACCTGTATCGTCGGGTGATCAACCGTAACAACCGTCTGAAGCGCCTGCTCGATCTGTCGGCGCCGGACATCATCGTGCGCAACGAAAAGCGCATGCTGCAGGAAGCGGTCGACGCCCTGCTGGACAACGGCCGTCGCGGTCGCGCCATCACTGGCTCGAACAAGCGTCCGCTGAAGTCCCTGGCTGACATGATCAAAGGTAAGCAAGGTCGTTTCCGTCAGAACTTGCTCGGTAAGCGCGTGGACTACTCCGGTCGTTCGGTAATTACCGTAGGTCCGACCCTGCGTCTGCACCAGTGCGGTCTGCCGAAGAAAATGGCCCTCGAGCTGTTCAAGCCGTTCATTTTCGGCAAGCTGGAAATGCGTGGTCTGGCGACCACCATCAAGGCTGCCAAGAAGATGGTCGAGCGCGAGCTGCCAGAGGTGTGGGACGTTCTCGCCGAGGTCATCCGCGAACACCCCGTACTGCTCAACCGTGCACCGACCCTTCACCGTCTGGGTATCCAGGCGTTCGAGCCTGTGCTCATCGAAGGTAAGGCGATCCAGCTGCACCCGTTGGTCTGTGCGGCGTACAACGCCGACTTCGACGGTGACCAGATGGCCGTTCACGTGCCGCTGACGCTGGAAGCCCAGCTCGAAGCGCGCGCGCTGATGATGTCGACCAACAACATTCTGTCGCCAGCCAACGGTGAGCCAATCATCGTTCCGTCGCAGGACGTTGTACTGGGTCTGTACTACATGACCCGTGAAGCCATCAACGCCAAGGGCGAAGGTCGCGTATTCGCGGACCTGCAAGAAGTCGACCGCGTATTCCGCGCCGGCGAAGCTGCCCTGCACGCGAAAATCAAGGTCCGTATCAACGAGACCGTGAATGACCGTGATGGCTCCATCACCAAGAACACCCGCATCGTCGACACCACCGTCGGCCGTGCGCTGTTGTTCCAGGTTGTACCGGCAGGTCTGCCGTACGACGTGGTCAACCAGCCGATGAAGAAGAAAGCGATCTCCAAGCTGATCAACCAGTGCTACCGCGTGGTTGGTCTGAAAGAGACCGTCATCTTCGCTGACCAGCTGATGTACACCGGTTTTGCCTACTCGACCATTTCCGGCGTTTCGATCGGTGTTAACGACTTCGTTATCCCGGACGAAAAAGCCCGCATCATCGGTACTGCTACCGACGAAGTGAAGGAAATCGAGAGCCAGTACGCCTCCGGCCTGGTAACCCAGGGCGAGAAGTACAACAAGGTCATCGACTTGTGGTCGAAGGCGAACGACGAAGTGTCCAAGGCGATGATGGCCAACCTCTCGAAAGAGAAGGTCATCGACCGCGAGGGCAAGGAAGTCGAGCAAGAGTCCTTCAACTCGATGTACATGATGGCTGACTCGGGTGCGCGGGGTTCCGCAGCACAGATCCGTCAGCTGGCCGGTATGCGTGGTCTGATGGCCAAGCCGGACGGCTCGATCATCGAGACGCCGATCACCGCGAACTTCCGGGAAGGTCTGAGCGTACTCCAGTACTTCATCTCGACTCACGGTGCTCGTAAGGGTCTGGCGGATACCGCACTGAAAACTGCGAACTCCGGTTACCTGACGCGTCGTCTGGTAGACGTGGCGCAAGATCTGGTCGTGACCGAGATCGACTGTGGCACCGACCACGGCTTGCTGATGACTCCGCACATCGAAGGCGGTGACGTTGTCGAGCCGCTGGGTGAGCGCGTACTGGGTCGTGTCATTGCCCGTGACGTGTTCAAGCCAGGCACCGAGGACGTCATCGTCCCGGCCGGTACCCTGGTTGACGAGCAGTGGGTCGAGTTCATCGAGCTGAACAGCATCGACGAAGTTATCGTGCGTTCGCCGATCAACTGCGAAACCCGCTACGGTATCTGCGCCAAGTGCTACGGTCGTGACCTGGCTCGTGGTCACCAGGTGAACATCGGTGAAGCTGTCGGCGTTATCGCTGCTCAGTCGATCGGTGAGCCGGGTACCCAGCTGACCATGCGTACGTTCCACATCGGTGGTGCTGCAAGCCGGACCTCGGCTGCCGACAGCGTCCAGGTGAAGAACGGCGGTATGGTTCGTCTGCACAACCTGAAGCAGGTCGTGCGCGCCGATGGCAACCTGGTTGCCGTATCGCGTTCCGGCGAGCTGGCCATTGCCGACGAATTCGGTCGTGAGCGTGAGCGTTACAAGCTGCCTTACGGTGCGGTCATTTCGGTCAAGGAAGGTGACAAGGTCGAAGCTGGCGCCATCGTCGCCAAGTGGGACCCGCACACCCACCCGATCGTTACCGAGCTGAAAGGTACCGTGACCTTCGTGGGCATGGAAGAAAACATCACCATCAAGCGTCAGACCGACGAACTGACTGGTTTGACCAACATCGAAGTTCTGGACGTCAAGGATCGCCCTGCCGCAGGCAAGGAAATCCGTCCGGCAATCAAGATGGTCGATGCCAACGGCAAGGACCTGTACCTGCCAGGTACCGACGTACCGGCTCAGTACTTCCTGCCGGCCAACGCCCTTGTCGGTGTGGCTGACGGTGCACAGATCGGTGTTGGTGACGTTATCGCGCGTATCCCGCAAGAAACGTCGAAGACCCGTGACATCACCGGTGGTCTGCCGCGCGTTGCTGACTTGTTCGAAGCGCGCCGTCCGAAAGAAGCCTCGATTCTGGCTGAAGTCAGCGGCACCATCGCGTTCGGTAAAGAGACCAAAGGCAAGCGCCGTCTGGTCATTACGCCGACCGACGGTAGCGATCCGTACGAAGAGCTGATTCCGAAGTGGCGCCACCTGAACGTCTTCGAAGGCGAACAGGTAAACCGCGGCGAAGTTATCTCCGACGGCCCGAGCGATCCGCACGACATCCTGCGTCTGCTGGGTGTGAGCGCGCTGGCCAAGTACATCGTCAACGAGATCCAGGACGTTTACCGCCTGCAAGGCGTTAAGATCAACGACAAGCACATCGAGACCATCCTGCGTCAGATGCTGCGTAAGGTCGAGATCGCCGAGTCGGGTGATTCCAGCTTCATCAAGGGCGACCAGATGGAACTGACTCACGTACTGGTCGAGAACGAGCGTCTCGCCAGCGAAGACAAGTTCATCTCGAAGTTCTCGCGTGTGCTGCTGGGTATCACCAAGGCGTCGCTGTCGACCGAATCGTTCATCTCCGCGGCTTCCTTCCAGGAAACCACCCGCGTACTGACCGAAGCGGCTGTCACCGGCAAGCGCGATTACCTGCGCGGCCTGAAAGAGAACGTGGTCGTGGGTCGTCTGATCCCGGCCGGTACTGGTCTGGCTTACCACAGCGAGCGCAAGCGCCGCCGTGATGCCGACAAACCGCTGCGTGTGAGCGCCAGTGAGGTGGAAGCCGCACTGACCGAAGCGCTGAATTCCAGCGGTAACTAAGTACAGGGCAGGGCCCCGGCAAGCCCCGAACGGCCATCGTCGACATGAATTGTTGCCGATGACCGGGCGGGGAGGGCCGGGGCCTCGTCTTGACTGGGTGCAAGATCCTCCGTAGACTTTTGTACCCTTAAATTTGGTGAGGCTCCGTCTCGCCAATTTTTGGCTTTCTTGCAAGACAATAGAGTCGCAAGACAATCAGTGGAGCTAGTAGATGGCAACTATCAACCAGCTGGTACGTCAGCCGCGTAAGCGTTCGGTCGAGAAGTCCGACGTTCCTGCGCTGCAGAACTGCCCGCAACGTCGTGGCGTGTGCACCCGCGTGTACACCACCACGCCGAAAAAACCTAACTCGGCACTGCGTAAAGTTTGCCGTGTGCGTCTGACCAACGGTTTCGAGGTTTCCTCGTACATCGGCGGTGAAGGCCACAACCTGCAAGAGCACAGCGTCGTCCTGATCCGTGGCGGCCGTGTAAAAGACTTGCCAGGTGTTCGTTACCACACCGTTCGCGGCTCTCTGGATACTTCGGGCGTTAAAGGCCGTAACCAGGGTCGTTCGAAGTACGGTACCAAGCGTCCGAAGTAATCGGTCGTTTGCACCCATCCATTTTTTTGAGTCGATAAGAGTAAGGTCGGGCAGGGGTCGAAGACCCACGTCCCGGGCTAACCTGAAGACCGTTTGAGGGCTTATCATGCCAAGACGTCGTGTAGCAGCAAAACGTGAGATTCTGGACGATCCTAAGTACGGATCCCAAATCCTCGCCAAGTTCATGAACCACGTGATGGAAAGCGGCAAGAAGGCCGTGGCCGAGCGCATCGTTTACGGTGCACTGGACAAGGTCAAAGAGCGCAAGAACAGCGACCCCCTGGAAATCTTCGAGAAAGCTCTCGACGCCATCGCTCCGCTGGTCGAAGTAAAGTCCCGTCGTGTCGGCGGTGCCACTTACCAGGTTCCGGTTGAAGTTCGTCCATCCCGTCGTAATGCTCTGGCAATGCGCTGGCTCGTAGACTACGCCCGCAAGCGCGGCGAGAAGTCGATGGCTCTGCGCCTGGCTGGCGAGCTGCTGGATGCTGCTGAAGGCAAGGGTGCTGCAGTCAAGAAGCGTGAAGACGTTCACCGTATGGCTGAAGCCAACAAAGCGTTCTCGCACTACCGCTTCTAATTCAAGCATCAATCATTTTGCGAGGGCTTTATGGCTCGTACTACAGCAATTAACCGCTACCGTAACATTGGTATCTGTGCCCACGTTGACGCGGGCAAGACCACCACTACCGAGCGGATCCTGTTCTACACAGGCCTGAGCCACAAGATGGGCGAGGTGCACGACGGCGCCGCGACCACCGACTGGATGGTTCAGGAGCAGGAGCGGGGTATTACCATTACCTCCGCTGCCGTAACTACCTTCTGGAAAGGCTCCGTTGGTCAGTACGACAACTACCGCGTAAACGTCATCGATACCCCTGGCCACGTTGACTTCACCATTGAAGTAGAGCGTTCGCTGCGCGTACTCGACGGCGCGGTCGTTGTGTTCTGCGGTACCTCCGGCGTTGAACCTCAGTCCGAAACCGTATGGCGTCAGGCCAACAAATACGGCGTTCCACGTGTTGTTTACGTGAACAAGATGGACCGTGCCGGTGCAAACTTCCTGCGCGTCGTAGGTCAGATCAAGAACCGTCTGGGTCACACCCCGGTTCCTGTTCAGCTGGCCATCGGTTCGGAAGATAACTTCCAGGGTCAGGTCGACCTGATCAAGATGAAGGCTATCTACTGGAACGACGACGACAAAGGCACCACCTATCGCGAGGAAGAAATTCCTGCCGATATGCTGGAGCTGGCTGAAGAGTGGCGCTCCAACATGGTTGAGGCGGCTGCCGAGGCCAGCGAAGAGCTGATGAACAAGTACCTGGAAGGCGAAGAGCTGACCGTCGAAGAGATCAAAGCCGGTCTGCGCGCGCGCACCCTGGCCAGCGAAATCGTACCGGCCGTCTGCGGTTCGTCGTTCAAGAACAAGGGCGTTCCCCTGGTTCTCGACGCCGTCATCGACTACCTGCCTGCTCCGACCGAGATTCCTGCAATCCAGGGTATCAACCCGGACGACAAGGATCTGGACAAAGACGATCCGGCTGTTCGTAAAGACGAGCGTCACGCTGACGACGACGAGCCGTTCTCGGCTCTGGCGTTCAAGATCGCGACTGACCCGTTCGTGGGTACTCTGACCTTCGTTCGCGTCTACTCGGGTGTTCTGACCTCCGGTGACTCCGTCATCAACTCGGTCAAGGGCAAGAAAGAGCGCGTTGGTCGTATGGTGCAGATGCACGCCAACCAGCGTGAAGAGATCAAGGAAGTGCGCGCTGGCGACATCGCGGCCCTGATCGGCATGAAGGACGTGACCACAGGCGAAACCCTGTGCAACGCCGACAAGCCAATCATCCTTGAGCGTATGGACTTCCCTGAGCCGGTTATCTCGCTCTCCGTAGAGCCGAAAACCAAGGCTGACCAGGAGAAGATGGGTATCGCTCTGGGCAAACTGGCCCAGGAAGACCCGTCGTTCCGCGTCAAGACCGACGAAGAGACTGGTCAGACCATCATCTCGGGCATGGGTGAGCTGCACCTGGACATCCTCGTTGACCGCATGAAGCGCGAGTTCAACGTCGAAGCCAACATCGGTAAGCCTCAGGTTTCGTACCGCGAGAAGATCACCAAGTCCAACGTCGAGATCGAAGGCAAGTTCGTTCGTCAGTCGGGCGGTCGTGGTCAGTTCGGTCACTGCTGGATCCGTTTCTCGGAGCCGGACGTCGACGAGAAGGGCAACATCACCGAAGGTCTGGTCTTCACCAACGAAGTCGTTGGTGGTGTGATTCCTAAGGAATTCATCGCCCCGATCCAGAAGGGTATCGAAGAGCAGATGAAAAACGGCGTTGTTGCCGGCTATCCGCTGCTCGGCCTGAAGGCCACGGTATTCGACGGTTCGTACCACGACGTCGACTCCAACGAAATGGCGTTCAAAATCGCTGCTTCGATGGCGACCAAGCAACTGGCCCAGAAGGGCGGTGGCGTGGTGCTTGAGCCGATCATGAAGGTCGAAGTTGTAACCCCGGAAGACTACCTGGGTGACGTGATGGGTGACCTGAGCCGTCGTCGCGGGATGATCCAGGGTAATGAAGACTCGGTGTCCGGCAAGGTAATCACTGCTGAGGTACCGCTCGGAGAAATGTTCGGTTATGCGACCGACGTTCGTTCCATGTCTCAGGGTCGCGCAAGCTACTCCATGGAATTCTCCAAATACGCCGAAGCTCCGTCGAACATCGTCGAAGCACTCGTTAAAAAACAAGGCTAATCCCCTTTAGGCAAGAGGTTCACTGTCGTGGCTAAAGAAAAATTTGATCGTTCCCTTCCCCACGTTAACGTCGGCACCATCGGCCACGTTGACCACGGTAAGACCACTCTGACCGCAGCTCTGACTCGCGTCTGCTCCGAAGTTTTCGGTTCGGCAGTCGTTGAGTTCGACAAGATCGACTCGGCTCCGGAAGAAATGACTGTCACTCTGATCAAGACCATCGCAATGGAAGACGGTCTGCGCTTCGCTATCCGTGAAGGCGGTCGTACCGTCGGCGCCGGCGTCGTAGCCAAAATCATCGAGTAATCACTCGACCGATTGAAAAAACCCCCGCTCAGCGGGGGTTTTTTTTATTGGGTTGACACTAAATTGGGGCGTCTATAGAATCACGCCTCCTTTTAGCGGGCGTAGTGCGTCCGTTGGGAACAGCCTGGAGTCTGAAATCCAATGCAAAATCAGCAAATCCGTATCAGGTTGAAGGCTTTCGACCATCGCCTGATCGACCAATCCACCCAGGAAATCGTGGAAACCGCGAAACGTACTGGTGCACAAGTGCGTGGTCCAATTCCACTGCCTACCCGCAAAGAGCGTTTCACCGTTCTGGTCTCCCCGCACGTCAACAAAGACGCGCGTGACCAGTACGAGATTCGCACTCATAAGCGTGTTCTGGACATCGTCCAGCCAACGGATAAAACCGTTGACGCGCTGATGAAGCTTGATCTCGCGGCAGGTGTGGAAGTGCAGATCAGCCTCGGCTAAGACTTCGGTCTTGTCCGTGTAACGCTCTGAAATGGGCGGCCATAGCGGGTGAAAGCCCCGTACACTCATGAGGTTACAACATGACTATTGGTGTAGTCGGTCGTAAATGCGGTATGACCCGCGTTTTCACCGAAGAAGGTGTCTCCATTCCGGTCACGGTCATTGAGATCGAGCCGAATCGCGTCACCCAGTTCAAGACTGAAGAAACCGATGGCTACCGTGCAGTGCAAGTCACTGTCGGCGAGCGTCGTGCTTCGCGTGTGACTGCTGCTCAAGCAGGTCACTTCGCTAAAGCGAACGTTGCCGCTGGTCGCGGTGTCTGGGAGTTCCGCCTTGAAGAAGGCGAGTTCCAGGCTGGCGACTCGATCAAAGCTGAACTCTTCACTGCAGGCCAGCTGGTAGACGTTACTGGTCAGTCCAAAGGTAAAGGCTTCGCCGGTACCATCAAGCGCTGGAACTTCCGTGGTCAGGACAACACCCACGGTAACTCCGTGTCGCACCGCGTCCCAGGCTCCATCGGCCAGTGCCAGACTCCTGGTCGTGTGTTCAAGGGCAAGAAAATGTCCGGTCACATGGGCGCCGAGCGCGTGACTGTTCAGTCCCTGGAAGTAGTACGCGTAGACGCTGAACGCAACCTGCTGCTGATCAAGGGTGCCGTACCTGGCGCTACTGGCGGCGACGTGGTTGTACGTCCGGCTGTCAAGGCTCGCGGTTAAGGGGAAACTGACATGCAACTTAATGTAAATGACGCTCAGGCGATCGAAGTTTCCGAACTGACTTTCGGTGGCGAATTCAACGAGACGCTGGTTCACCAAGCAGTCGTGGCCTACATGGCCGGCGGCCGTCAGGGCACCAAGCAGCAAAAGACCCGTTCCGACGTGGCTGGTGGCGGTAAGCGCCCATGGCGTCAGAAGGGTACTGGCCGTGCTCGTGCTGGTACCACTCGTGGTCCGATCTGGCGTGGCGGTGGTGTTACCTTCGCAGCTCGCCCTCAAGATCACTCGCAAAAGCTCAACAAGAAGATGTATCGCGCAGCTCTGCGCTCCATCCTCGCTGAGCTGGTGCGTAGCGACCGTCTGGTCGTGGTTCAGGACTTCGCTGTTGAAGCACCGAAAACCAAAGATCTGCTGAACAAGCTGAACGGCATGGGTCTGAGCGACGTTCTGATCGTTTCGGACGCTGTTGATCAGAACCTGTACCTGGCTGCTCGCAACCTGCCACACGTCGATGTACGTGACGTGCAAGGTTCCGACCCGGTCAGTCTGATCGCATACGAGAAAGTGTTGATCACTGTCTCGGCCGTGAAGAAATTCGAGGAGCTGCTGGGATGAACCAGGAACGCGTATTCAAAGTCCTCCTTGGCCCGCACGTTTCCGAGAAGGCTACCGTTCTGGCTGAGAAAAAAGGCCAGTTCGTATTCAAGGTTGCTACTGACGCAACCAAGCTGGAAATCAAGAAAGCTGTCGAAGGCCTGTTCAACGTAAAAGTTGAAAACGTGTCGACCGTTAACGTTCTGGGTAAAACCAAGCGTACCGCACGTGGTCTGGGCAAGCGTAATGACTGGAAGAAGGCAATTGTCTCCCTTCAGCCAGGCCAAGATCTCGATTTCAGCAGCAGTGCTGAGTAAGGAAGGGGTGCATCATGGCAATCGTTAAATGCAAACCGACTTCCCCTGGCCGCCGTTTCGTGGTCAAGGTGGTCAACAAGGAGCTCCACAAGGGCGCTCCTCACGCACCGCTGCTCGAGAAGAAATCGAAGTCTGGTGGTCGTAACAACAATGGCCGCATTACCACTCGTCACGTTGGTGGTGGTCATAAGCAGCATTACCGTCTGGTCGACTTCCGTCGCAACGACAAAGATGGCATTCCAGCCACTGTCGAGCGTATCGAATACGATCCAAACCGTACTGCTCACATCGCCCTGCTGTGCTATGCAGACGGTGAGCGTCGCTACATCATCGCCCCTAAAGGCGTGAGCGCTGGCGATCAGCTGATCGCAGGTTCCCTGGCCCCAATCAAGGCCGGTAACTCCCTGCAGCTGCGTAACATCCCAGTAGGTAGCACCATTCACGGCATCGAACTGAAGCCGGGTAAAGGTGCACAGATCGCTCGTTCCGCTGGTGCTTCGGCTCAGCTGATCGCTCGCGAAGGTGTCTACGTGACCCTGCGTCTGCGCTCTGGTGAAATGCGTAAAGTACTGGCTGAGTGCCGTGCGACCCTGGGCGAAGTCTCGAACTCCGAGCACAGCCTGCGTTCGCTGGGTAAAGCAGGTGCCAAACGCTGGCGCGGCGTTCGCCCAACCGTTCGTGGCGTTGCCATGAACCCGGTTGACCACCCGCATGGTGGTGGTGAAGGTCGTACCTCCGGTGGTCGTCATCCGGTATCGCCATGGGGCTTCCCAACCAAGGGTGCTAAAACCCGTGGTAATAAGCGTACCGACAACATGATCGTCCGTCGTCGCAAGTAACTAGAGGGATACGACAGTGCCACGTTCTCTGAAAAAAGGTCCTTTTATCGATCTTCACCTGTTGAAGAAGGTCGAAGTGGCGGTGGAGAAGAACGATCGCAAGCCAGTTAAAACCTGGTCGCGTCGCTCGATGATCCTGCCACAAATGGTCGGTCTGACCATCGCGGTTCACAACGGTCGCCAGCATGTCCCAGTTCTCGTGAACGAAGACATGGTCGGCCACAAACTGGGCGAGTTCGCCGGTACCCGCACTTATCGCGGGCACGTGGCTGACAAGAAAGCCAAGCGTTAAGGGGTAAGGAAATGGAAGTAGCCGCTAAGTTGTCGGGCGCTCGCATCTCCGCCCAGAAAGCCCGCTTGGTCGCCGACCAGATCCGCGGGAAGAAGGTGGGCGAAGCGCTCAACCTGTTGGCCTTCAGCAGCAAAAAAGCCGCTGAAATCATGAAGAAAGTCCTCGAGTCGGCCGTTGCCAACGCCGAACACAACGAAGGCGCAGACGTTGATGACCTGAAGGTCTCCACCGTCTTCGTCAACGAAGGGCGTTCGCTGAAGCGCATCATGCCACGTGCCAAAGGCCGTGCTGATCGCATCGTCAAGCGGTCTTGCCATATCACTGTCAAGGTTGCGGACAAGTAACGGAGTCGATCAGATGGGTCAGAAAGTACATCCCACTGGCATTCGCCTGGGAATCGTCAAGGAGCACACCTCCGTCTGGTACGCAGACGGTGCTACTTACGCAGATTACCTGTTGAAGGATCTGAAAACACGTGAGTACCTCCAAGACAAACTAAAAAGCGCGTCCGTAAGCCGTATCGATATTCATCGTCCGGCTCAAACTGCACGCATCACCATCCACACCGCTCGTCCCGGTATCGTTATCGGTAAGAAAGGTGAGGATGTCGAGAAGCTGCGTCAGGACCTGACCAAGCAGATGGGTGTGCCTGTGCACATCAACATCGAAGAGATCCGCAAGCCGGAACTCGACGCTATGCTGGTTGCGCAGAGCGTAGCTCAGCAGCTGGAACGCCGCGTAATGTTCCGTCGCGCCATGAAGCGCGCCGTACAGAACGCCATGCGTATTGGTGCCAAGGGCATCAAGATCCAGGTGAGCGGTCGTCTCGGCGGCGCCGAGATTGCTCGTACCGAGTGGTATCGCGAAGGTCGTGTGCCTCTGCACACCCTGCGTGCCGATATCGACTACAACACCTACGAAGCTCACACCACTTACGGTGTGATCGGTGTGAAGGTTTGGATCTTCAAAGGCGAAGTTATTGGTGGTCGCCAAGAAGAACTGAAACCACAAGCACCAGCGCCTCGTAAAAAAGCTGCTAAGTAAGGGGTACGCCAAATGTTGCAACCAAAGCGTACAAAATTCCGCAAGCAGATGACTGGCCACAACCGTGGTCTGGCACTGCGCGGTAGCAAAGTCAGCTTCGGCGAATTCGCCCTGAAAGCTGTTGCTCGCGGTCGCCTCACCGCTCGCCAGATCGAGTCGGCACGTCGTGCTCTGACTCGTCACGTGAAACGTGGCGGTAAGATCTGGATCCGTGTCTTCCCGGACAAGCCGATCTCCAAGAAGCCTCTCGAGGTTCGTATGGGTAAAGGTAAGGGTTCCGTGGAATACTGGGTTGCCCAGATCCAGCCAGGCAAAGTCCTGTACGAGATCGAGGGTGTTTCTGAAGAGCTGGCGCGCGAAGCTTTCGCCCTGGCTGCTGCAAAGCTGCCTCTCGCCACCTCCTTTGTTAAGCGGACGGTGATGTGATGAAAGCGAATGAACTTCGTGAAAAATCGGCACAGCAGCTGAACGAGCAACTGCTCGGCTTGCTGCGCGACCAGTTCAATCTGCGTATGCAGAAAGCAACTGGCCAGTTGGGGCAGTCGCACCTGCTCTCGCAAGTTAAGCGTGACATCGCTCGCGTGAAAACTGTGCTCAACCAGCAGGCAGGTAAGTGATCATGGCTGAAGCTGAAAAAACCGTCCGTACGCTGACTGGCCGTGTCGTCAGCGACAAAATGGACAAGACCATCACCGTTCTGATCGAGCGTCGCGTAAAGCACCCGATCTACGGTAAATACGTTAAGCGTTCGACTAAGCTGCACGCGCACGACGAAGCCAACCAGTGCAAGATCGGCGACAAGGTTTCCATCCGTGAAACCCGTCCGCTGGCCAAGACCAAGTCCTGGGCACTGGTTGAAGTCCTCGAACGCGCTGTTGAAGTCTAAGGGCTAGGGGTCGGAGAAATTTTATGATTCAGACTCAATCCATGCTCGATGTGGCCGATAACAGCGGCGCTCGTCGCGTCATGTGCATCAAGGTACTCGGCGGTTCGCACCGCCGTTACGCCGGCATCGGTGACATCATCAAAGTAACCGTCAAGGAAGCAATTCCGCGCGGTAAGGTCAAAAAAGGCCAAGTGATGACCGCTGTTGTCGTCCGTACCCGTCACGGTGTACGTCGCGCTGACGGTTCCATCATTCGTTTCGACGGCAACGCTGCTGTTCTGCTGAACAACAAGCAAGAGCCGATCGGCACTCGCATCTTCGGGCCAGTGACCCGTGAACTTCGTACTGAGAAGTTCATGAAGATCGTCTCGCTCGCCCCTGAAGTGCTGTAAGGAGATCCGACATGCAAAAGATTCGTCGTGACGACGAGATCATCGTGATCGCCGGCAAAGACAAAGGTAAGCGCGGTAAGGTGCTGAAGGTTCTCGCTGATGACCGTCTGGTCATCGGTGGCGTGAACCTGGTCAAGCGTCATACCAAGCCTAACCCGATGGCGGGCGTTCAGGGCGGTATCGTCGAGAAAGAAGCGCCTCTGCACGCTTCCAACGTTGCCATCTTCAACGGCGAAACCAACAAGGCTGACCGCGTTGGTTTCAAAGTAGAAGACGGTAAGAAAATTCGTGTCTTCAAGTCGACCCAAAAAGCGGTTGATGCTTGAACACTGCTAGGTAGAAGACCATGGCACGACTGAAAGAGATTTACCGGAACGAAATCGCTCCCAAGCTTAAGGAAGAACTTAAGCTGTCGAACGTGATGGAAGTTCCGCGCGTTACCAAAATCACCCTGAACATGGGTCTGGGCGAAGCGATCGGCGACAAAAAAGTCATCGAGCACGCTGTTGCCGACCTGGAAAAGATCACCGGTCAAAAGCCGGTCGTGACTTTCGCTCGTAAATCCATCGCGGGCTTCAAAGTCCGTGAAGGATGGCCGATCGGCGTCAAGGTGACCCTGCGTAGCGACAAGATGTACGAATTCCTGGACCGCCTGCTGGCGATCTCCCTGCCTCGGGTTCGCGACTTCCGCGGCCTGAATGCCAAGTCCTTCGATGGCCGTGGCAACTACAGCATGGGCGTGAAAGAGCAGATCATCTTCCCGGAAATCGATTACGACAAGATCGATGCTCTGCGCGGTTTGGACATCACCCTGACCACCACTGCTCGTTCGGATGACGAAGGCCGCGCTCTGCTGCGTGCTTTCAAATTCCCGTTCCGCAACTGATTGGAGTAGGAAAATGGCCAAGAAGAGCATGAAAAACCGCGAGCTGAAGCGTCAGCTCACGGTAGCCAAGTTCGCCAAAAAGCGTGCTGAGCTGAAAGCGACCATCGTCAACCTGAACGCCTCTCCAGAAGAGCGTTTCGCTGCCGTTGTCGCTCTGCAGAAGCAGCCACGTGATGCCAGCGCTGCGCGTCTGCGCAACCGTTGCCGCCTGACCGGTCGTCCTCACGGTGTATACCGTAAGTTCGGCCTGGGCCGTAACATGCTGCGTCAAGCGGCAATGCGCGGTGACGTACCAGGTCTGGTCAAGGCCTCCTGGTAATCGCTGCAGGTGTGATCCCGGTGGAAGGGGAGCAATCTTCCGACCGCCGGTGACCTCGCCAACAAACAAGCCCCTATATGGGGCTTGTTTCGTTTCTACCTTGTGTCTAGAATGACCGGCTCACCTGAGCCTGGGTTTTTTGCCCAATCCGCTCGGGTGGTTGTGATAGCCGCAAGGCTAATAATTCTTGTATCAGGAGCATCTAGCCCATGAGTATGCAGGACCCGTTAGCGGACATGCTAACTCGCATCCGTAATGCCCAGATGGCTGAAAAGTCCGTCGTAAGCATGCCTTCCTCTACGCTGAAGGTCGCGGTTGCCAAAGTTCTGAAGGATGAAGGTTACATCGCTGGCTACCAAGTCAGTGGCGAAGCCAAGCCCTCCCTGTCGATCGAACTGAAGTACTTCGAAGGCCGTCCGGTCATCGAGGAACTGAAGCGCTCCAGCCGTCCAGGCCTGCGCCAGTACAAGGCCGTTACCGATCTGCCGAAAGTACGTGGCGGTTTGGGCGTGTCTATTGTCTCCACCAACAAAGGTGTGATGACTGATCGCGCTGCGCGCGCTGCCGGTGTCGGCGGCGAAGTTCTCTGCACAGTGTTCTAAGGGGGGATAGACATGTCTCGCGTCGCTAAGAACCCCGTTAAGCTGCCATCTGGTGTCGAAGTCAAATTCGCCGGCCAGCAGCTTTCGGTGAAGGGTGCCAAAGGCACTCTCGAACTGAACGTTCACTCGTCTGTTGAAGTTACCGAAGAGTCTGGTGAGCTGCGTTTCGTCGCTCGCAATGGTGACCAGCAAGCTCGCGCCATGGCCGGTACTACCCGCGCTCTGGTCAACAACATGGTCCAGGGCGTAAGCCAAGGCTTCGAGCGCAAGCTCCAGCTGGTCGGTGTTGGTTACAAGGCACAGGCCAAGGGCACTATCCTGAACCTGGCCCTGGGCTTCTCGCACCCAGTGGACTACGAACTGCCAGCCGGTATCACCGCTGAAACGCCTAGCCAGACCGACATCCTGATCAAGGGTATCGACAAGCAGCTGGTAGGTCAGGTGGCCGCTGAAATCCGCGACTTCCGTCCACCAGAGCCTTACAAAGGTAAAGGTGTGCGTTACGCGGACGAAGTAGTCCGTCGTAAAGAAGCCAAGAAGAAGTAGGGCCTAGCAAATGACCGACAAAAAAGTTACTCGACTGCGTCGCGCTCGCAAAGCACGCCTCAAGATGCACGAACTCGAAGTCGTGCGCCTGTGCGTGTTCCGCTCCTCGCAGCACATCTACGCCCAGGTCATTTCGGCCGACGGCAGCAAGGTTCTGGCAAGCGCCTCGACCTTGGACAAAGACCTGCGTGATGGCGCCACTGGCAACATCGACGCGGCCACTAAGGTTGGCAAGCTGGTAGCTGAGCGTGCGAAAGCCGCCGGTGTATCTCAAGTTGCCTTTGACCGTTCCGGCTTCAAGTACCATGGCCGCGTCAAAGCGCTGGCTGATGCTGCTCGTGAAGGCGGGCTGGAGTTCTAAGTTATGGCAAATAACGATCAAAAGCGCGACGAAGGCTACATCGAGAAGCTGGTTCAAGTTAACCGCGTTGCCAAGACCGTAAAAGGCGGCCGTATCTTCACCTTCACCGCGTTGACCGTGGTTGGTGATGGTAAAGGTCGTGTCGGCTTCGGCCGTGGCAAATCGCGCGAAGTACCTGCTGCGATCCAGAAAGCCATGGAAGCTGCTCGTCGCAACATGATCCAGGTTGACCTGAAGGGCACCACCCTGCAGTACGCCACCAAGGCTGCCCACGGCGCCTCGAAGGTTTACATGCAGCCTGCCTCGGAAGGTACCGGTATCATCGCCGGCGGTGCAATGCGTGCTGTCCTGGAAGTTGCTGGCGTTCAGAACGTTCTGGCCAAGTGCTACGGTTCGACCAACCCAGTGAACGTGGTTTACGCCACCTTCAAGGGTCTGAAAGCCATGCAATCTCCTGAATCCATTGCTGCCAAGCGCGGCAAGAGCGTCGAGGAGATCTTCTGATCATGGCAACCGTTAAAGTAACGCTGATCAAGAGCGTCTCGGGCCGTATCCCTAACCACAAACTGTGCGTTAAGGGTCTGGGTCTGCGTCGCATCGGTCACACTGTAGAAGTCCAGGATACTCCCGAGAATCGCGGGATGATCAACAAGGCTTACTACATGCTGCGCGTCGAGGGTTAATCGATGAAACTCAATGATCTGAGTCCAGCGCCGGGTTCCCGTCGCGAAAAGCATCGTCCGGGTCGTGGTATCGGTAGCGGTCTGGGTAAGACCGGCGGCCGTGGCCACAAAGGTCAGACCTCCCGTTCGGGTGGTTCGATCGCTCCGGGCTTCGAAGGCGGTCAACAGCCGCTGCACCGTCGTCTGCCGAAATTCGGCTTCGTTTCCCTGAAAGCCATGGACCGCGCAGAAGTGCGTCTGTCCGAGCTGGCCAAAGTGGAAGGCGACGTGATCTCCGTGCAATCCCTGAAGGATGCCAACGTGATCAACCAGCACATTCAGCGTGTGAAAATCATGCTGTCTGGCGAAGTTACTCGCGCAGTCACCATCAAGGGCATCGCAGCCACCAAGGGTGCGCGTGCGGCTATCGAAGCAGCTGGCGGCAAATTCGAGGAATAAATGGCTAAGCAAGGTGCTCTCTCTTCGCTCGGTAAGGGCGGGATGTCGGAACTCTGGGCTCGTCTGCGCTTTCTGTTCATGGCGATCATCGTCTATCGGATAGGTGCGCATATCCCGGTTCCAGGCATCAATCCGGACCGTCTGGCGGATCTGTTTCGGCAGAATGAGGGGACCATTCTTAGCTTGTTCAACATGTTTTCCGGTGGCGCGCTTGAGCGCATGAGCATCTTTGCACTGGGGATCATGCCGTACATTTCGGCATCGATCATCATGCAGCTGATGACGGCGGTCAGCCCGCAACTGGAGCAGTTGAAGAAGGAAGGTGAAGCTGGCCGTCGCAAGATCAGCCAGTACACCCGCTACGGCACCGTTATCCTGGCGCTGGTCCAAGCCATTGGCATGTCCATTGGCCTGGCCAACCAGGGCGTGGCGTTTTCTGTCGGCCTGGGCTTCCATGTCGTCGCGGTTTCCACGTTTGTGGCCGGCGCGATGTTCATGATGTGGCTGGGCGAGCAGATCACCGAGCGCGGTGTGGGCAACGGTATCTCGATGTTGATCTTCGCAGGTATCGTTGCCGGTCTTCCGAGAGCAATCGGGCAGTCTTTCGAGTCTGCGCGTACAGGCGATATCAACATTTTCGCCCTGGTCGCAATCGGTTTGCTGGCAGTAGCGATTATCGGTTTCGTGGTGTTCATTGAGCGTGGTCAGCGTCGTATCGCCGTTCACTACGCCAAGCGTCAGCAGGGCCGCAAGGTCTTCGCTGCGCAGACCAGCCACTTGCCGTTGAAGGTGAACATGGCGGGGGTTATCCCGGCTATTTTCGCCAGCAGCATTTTGCTGTTCCCGGCTTCGCTGGGTGCCTGGTTCGGTCAGTCCGAAGGTATGGGCTGGTTGCAGGACATCTCGCAGTCGATCGCTCCTGGTCAGCCGTTGAACATCTTGCTGTTTAGTGCAGGGATCATTTTCTTCTGCTTCTTCTACACAGCGCTGATGTTCAATCCGAAAGACGTAGCGGAAAACCTGAAGAAGTCCGGTGCCTTTATTCCGGGTATCCGTCCTGGTGAACAGTCGGCTCGCTACATTGATGGCGTTCTGACCCGTTTGACCATGTTCGGTGCTCTTTACATGATGGCCGTCTGCCTTCTGCCCCAGTTCCTGGTGGTGGCAGCAAATGTGCCGTTCTACCTTGGCGGGACCTCGTTGCTGATTGTGGTAGTGGTTGTGATGGACTTCATGTCCCAAGTACAATCGCACCTCGTTTCGCACCAGTACGAATCCCTGATGAAGAAAGCCAACCTGAAAGGCTACGGTGGCAGCGGTTTGCTGCGCTGATACGCCCCTAAGGTTCGAGGAGTCGGTAATGAAAGTTCGTGCATCGGTGAAAAAGCTGTGCCGTAACTGCAAGATCATCCGTCGCGAAGGCGTCGTACGAGTGATCTGCAGCGCGGAACCGCGTCACAAACAGCGCCAAGGCTGAGTGTGATCGTCGCTTCAAACCCAGCAGCTAGTGTGCTGCTGGGTTGATTATTCGTTTCTACAGCGATATTATCTCGCGCCCTATTTCTTGGCTTCCGGGGCGTAGGTAGCTGTCAATTGGAGTCCCACTGAATGGCCCGTATTGCAGGCGTCAACATTCCAGATAACAAGCATACTGTTATCTCGCTGACCTACATCTATGGTGTCGGTCGCACAACTGCGCAGAAGATCTGTGCAGACGCTGGTGTAAACCCAGCCGCTAAGATCAAGGATCTGAGCGACGAGCAAATCGAAACCCTGCGTGGCGAAGTCGCGAAGTTCACCACCGAAGGTGACCTGCGTCGTGACATCAACATGAAGATCAAGCGCTTGATGGACCTGGGTTGCTACCGCGGCCTGCGTCATCGTAAAGGTCTGCCGGTTCGCGGTCAGCGCACCAAGACCAACGCACGCACCCGTAAGGGCCCGCGTAAGCCGATCCGCAAGTAACCGCCCAGGAATATAGACATGGCAAAACCTGCTGCTCGTCCTCGTAAGAAAGTCAAAAAGACAGTGGTTGATGGCATCGCCCACATCCATGCGTCTTTCAACAACACCATCGTGACCATCACCGACCGTCAGGGCAATGCGTTGTCCTGGGCGACCTCCGGTGGTTCGGGTTTCCGTGGTTCGCGCAAATCCACCCCGTTCGCAGCACAGATCGCTGCTGAGCGTGCTGGTCAAGCTGCGCTGGAATACGGTCTGAAGAACCTCGACGTTAACGTCAAGGGTCCAGGTCCAGGTCGTGAGTCCGCCGTTCGTGCATTGAACAGCTGCGGCTACAAGATCGCCAGCATCACCGACGTGACGCCAATCCCGCACAACGGGTGCCGTCCGCCGAAGAAGCGTCGCGTGTAATCAGGAGACAGAAGAATGGCACGTTACATTGGTCCAAAATGCAAACTGTCTCGTCGTGAAGGCACCGATCTGTTCCTGAAGAGCGGCGTTCGCGCTCTGGAATCGAAGTGCAACATCGAAGCAGCCCCAGGTATCCACGGCCAGCGCCGTGGCCGTCAGTCCGACTACGGTACCCAGCTGCGCGAGAAACAAAAAGTCCGTCGTATCTACGGTGTTCTGGAGCGTCAGTTCCGCGGTTACTACCAAGCTGCTGCCTCGAAAAAAGGCGCAACCGGTGAGAACCTGCTGCAACTGCTCGAGTGCCGTCTGGATAACGTCGTCTACCGTATGGGCTTCGGCTCGACTCGTTCCGAGTCCCGTCAGCTGGTTTCGCACAAAGCGATCAGCGTCAACGGTAAGACTGTAAACATTCCATCCTACCAAGTTCGTCCGGGTGACGTGGTCGCGGTTCGCGAGAAGTCGCTGAGCCAGCTGCGCATTGTTCAAGCCCTTGAACTGTGCGCCCAGCGTGGCCGCGTTGAGTGGGTTGACGTGGATGCTGCTAAAAAGTCGGGCGTTTTCAAGAACGTTCCTGCTCGCAGCGACCTGTCTGCCGACATCAACGAGAACCTGATTGTCGAGCTCTACTCCAAGTAAGGGCTAGAAAATAGGTGCATCCATGCAGATTTCGGTAAATGAGTTCCTGACTCCCCGCCACATTGATGTGCAGGTAGTCAGTCCGACCCGCGCCAAGATCACGCTCGAGCCTCTCGAGCGTGGCTTCGGCCATACCCTGGGCAACGCGCTGCGCCGCATCCTGTTGTCCTCCATGCCTGGCTGTGCAGTAGTCGAGGCCGAGATCGATGGCGTACTCCATGAGTACTCCGCGATCGAAGGTGTTCAGGAAGACGTAATTGAAATCCTGTTGAACCTGAAAGGCCTGGCTATCAAACTGCACGGTCGTGACGAAGTTACGCTGACCTTGTCGAAAAAGGGTTCGGGGGTGGTTACCGCTGCCGATATTCAGCTGGATCACGATGTCGAGATCGTCAACCCCGATCACGTAATCGCGAACCTGGCGTCGAACGGCGCCCTGAACATGAAGCTCACCGTAGCTCGTGGTCGTGGTTACGAGCCGGCCGACTCCCGTCAAACCGACGAAGACGAAAGCCGTAGCATTGGCCGTCTGCAGTTGGACGCTTCGTTCAGCCCGGTGCGTCGTATCGCCTATGTGGTCGAAAACGCCCGTGTTGAACAGCGTACCAACTTGGACAAGCTGGTCATTGATCTGGAAACCAACGGCACCCTGGATCCTGAAGAGGCAATCCGCCGCGCTGCGACCATCCTGCAACAGCAGCTGGCCGCGTTCGTCGACCTCAAAGGTGACAGTGAGCCTGTCGTAGTCGAGCAGGAAGACGAGATCGATCCGATCCTGCTGCGTCCGGTTGACGACCTGGAACTGACTGTACGTTCGGCCAACTGCCTCAAGGCGGAGAACATCTACTACATCGGCGACCTGATTCAGCGTACCGAAGTAGAGCTGTTGAAGACTCCTAACCTGGGCAAGAAGTCCCTGACTGAAATCAAGGACGTCCTGGCCTCTCGTGGTCTGTCTCTCGGCATGCGCCTCGACAACTGGCCGCCTGCAAGTCTTAAGAAAGACGACAAGGCGACCGCCTGATCGTCGTAATCACCGAACGTAGTGTTTGGTAAGGAATGAATCATGCGTCATCGTAAAAGTGGACGTCACCTGAGCCGTACCAGCTCTCACCGCAAAGCTATGTTCCAGAACATGGCTGTGTCGCTGATCGAGCACGAGCTGATCAAAACCACCCTGCCGAAAGCCAAGGAACTGCGCCGCGTTGCCGAGCCGCTGATCACCCTGGCCAAGGAAGACAGCGTTGCTAACCGTCGTCTGGCCTTCGACCGTACCCGTTCGAAGTCCGCTGTTGGCAAACTGTTCAACGATCTGGGCAAGCGTTACGCCACCCGTCAGGGCGGCTACCTGCGCATCCTGAAGTGCGGTTTCCGCGCTGGCGACAACGCGCCTATGGCGTACGTCGAGCTGGTTGATCGTCCAGTCGGTGGTGCTGTAGAAGCTGCCGAGTAAGACGTTCTGTCTGCTACAAAGAACCGGGCCTTGTGCCCGGTTTTTTGTGTCTGCAAGTATTGTTAATTTCTATTGATACAAGTCATGTAATGAATTTGTCCTGAAACGACCGTTCGTCAATACTCCTATCCAAGCCGATTAGCCGGCAGTTCTAGACCGATAAGGAGAGCCCATGAGCAAGATTCTCACCACCGCCAGCGGTGCACCTGTAGCTGACAACCAGAATTCCCGCTCTGCCGGCCCCCGCGGCCCGCTGCTGCTCGACGATTTCCACCTGATCGAGAAGCTCGCCCACTTCAACCGCGAGAACATCCCAGAACGTCGTGTTCACGCCAAGGGTTCGGGGGCGTACGGCACCTTTACCGTTACCCGCGACATCACCGGCTACACCAGCGCCAAGCTGTTCGAACAGGTCGGCAAGGAGACCGAAACCTTCCTGCGCTTCTCCACGGTCGGTGGCGAACGTGGTTCGGCTGACACCGAGCGTGATCCGCGTGGTTTCGCCGTCAAGTTCTATACCGAGGAAGGCAACTGGGACATCGTTGGCAACAACACCCCGGTGTTCTTCATCCGTGACCCGCTCAAGTTCCCGGATTTTATCCACACCCAGAAGCGCCACCCGCAGTCCAACCTGAAGAACGCGCAAATGATGTGGGACTTCTGGTCACACTCGCCCGAGGCGCTGCACCAGGTCACCATCCTGTTCTCTGACCGCGGCATCCCGGACGGCTACCGTCACATGCACGGATTTGGCAGCCACACCTACAGCCTGATCAGCGCCGCCGGTGAACGTACCTGGGTGAAGTGGCACTTCAAGACCCAGCAAGGCATCAAGAACCTCGCCCCTGCTGACGCTGCACGCTTGGCCGGTACAGACCCGGACTACGCCCAGCGCGACCTGTTCGAGGCCATCGAGCGCGGCGACTACCCGCGCTGGACCGTGTGCATCCAGGTGATGACTGAGGCCGAGGCCGCCAGCCGTGACGAGAACCCGTTCGATGTGACCAAGACCTGGTCGCAGAAGGATTATCCGCTGATTGAGGTGGGCGTACTGGAGCTCAACCGTAACCCGCTCAACTACTTCGCTGAGGTCGAGCAAGCGGCGTTTGGCCCGAGCAACATGGTCCCAGGTGTCGGGCTGTCGCCTGACCGCATGCTGCAGGGCCGGGTGTTCGCCTACGCCGATGCACATCGCTACCGCGTGGGCACCAACCACCAGCAGTTGCCGGTCAACGCACCGCGCTCTGCGGTCAACAGCTACCAGCGTGATGGTTCGATGGCTATTGGCAGCTACGGCAGCGCGCCGAACTACGAGCCCAATAGCTATGGCGATGCACCCAAGCAGTCGCCACGCCATGCTGAGCCTGCCCTGGCCCTGAATGGCTCGGCTGATCGCTACGATCACCGTGAGGACAATGACTACTACAGCCACGCCGGTGCACTGTTCCGCTTGATGAACGAACAGCAGAAGGCCCTGCTGATCAACAACATCGCGGGCGCCATGGCAGGCGTGAGCGACGATGTCATCCAACGCCAGTTGCAGTACTTCTTCAAGGCTGACCCGGCCTACGGTGAGGGCATTGCCAAGGCGCTGGGCGTGAATCTCGCCTAAGTCGAAGTGATAAGAAGAACCGCCCTCATTTGGGCGGTTTTTCAATGAATATCACTACTGTTTAACCGATTTTTTGGATCTAATTGCGCGTTTTTCAGTGACCGCGAGCAAAACGTGGTTCACACTATGTCCATTGATGTTTTCACATGGAGAAGCAGGGCGATGCAAGGTCACCCGGACGTAATCAACTACCTCGTCACGTTGCTGAAGGGCGAACTGGCAGCACGCGACCAGTACTTCATTCACTCGCGTATGTATGAAGACTGGGGCCTGTCCAAGCTCTACGAGCGCATCAACCACGAGATGGAAGAAGAAACGCAGCACGCCGACGCGCTGATGCGCCGCATCCTCATGCTCGAAGGCACCCCCGACATGCGCGCGGATGACCTCGAAGTGGGCAGCACTGTGCCGGAGATGATCGAAGCCGACCTCAAGCTGGAATACAAGGTCCGCGCCGCGCTGTGCAAAGGCATCGAGCTGTGCGAGTTGCACAAGGACTACATCAGCCGCGACATCTTGCGCGCGCAGTTGGCCGATACCGAAGAAGATCACACCTACTGGCTGGAGAAGCAGCAGGGCCTGATCAAGGTTATCGGCCTGGAGAACTACCTGCAGTCGCAGATGTAAGTTATCCACAGTCAATAAAAAGCCCCTGGCACTTACGGTGCCAGGGGCTTTTTTATGCACAGGCGAATCAGGCCCGGTCACGCTCCAACAGCGGCTTGAGGTAATGCCCGGTGTAGGACTGCTTCATCTTGGCCAGTTCTTCCGGTGTACCGCTGGCAATGATCTGCCCACCTTTGGAGCCACCTTCCGGCCCCAAGTCCACCAGCCAGTCGGCGGTCTTGATCACGTCCAGGTTGTGCTCGATCACCACCACGGTGTTGCCGTGGTCGCGCAGGCGGTGCAGCACATCGAGCAACTGCTGGATATCGGCAAAGTGCAGGCCCGTGGTTGGCTCGTCGAGGATATACAGGGTCTTGCCGGTATCGCGCTTGGACAGCTCGCGGGACAGCTTCACCCGCTGAGCCTCACCGCCCGACAAGGTAGTCGCCGACTGGCCCAGCTTGATGTAGGACAGGCCTACGTCCATCAGGGTTTGCAGCTTGCGCGCCAACGCCGGGACCGCGTCGAAGAACTCGCGGGCGTCCTCGATGGTCATTTCCAGCACCTCGTGGATGTTCTTGCCCTTGTACTTGATCTCCAGGGTTTCGCGGTTGTAGCGCTTGCTCTTGCACACGTCGCACGGCACGTAGATGTCGGGCAGGAAGTGCATCTCGACCTTGATCAGGCCATCGCCCTGGCAGGCCTCGCAACGGCCGCCCTTGACGTTGAACGAGAAGCGCCCTGGGCCGTAGCCGCGTGAGCGCGATTCTGGAACACCCGAGAACAGCTCGCGGATCGGCGTGAAAATGCCGGTGTAGGTTGCCGGGTTCGAACGCGGTGTGCGGCCAATCGGGCTCTGGTCGATATCCACCACTTTGTCCAGGTGCTGCATGCCATCCATGCTGCTGTGCGGCGCGGCTTCCAGGCTGCTCGCGCCGTTGAGCGCGGTAGCGGCGAGCGGGTACAGGGTGTTGTTGATCAGGGTCGATTTGCCCGAACCCGACACGCCCGTTACGCAGGTCAGCAGGCCGATCGGGATTTCCAGGTCGACGTTCTGCAGGTTGTTACCGCGCGCGCCCTTGAGCTTCAGCGAGAGTTTTTTGTCGCGTGGCGTGCGTTTGGCTGGGACGACGATTTTCTTGCGCCCGGACAGGTATTTGCCAGTCAGCGAGTCAGGATGCGCCATGACCTCCTCGGGCGTGCCCTCGGCGACGATCTGGCCACCATGCACCCCGGCACCCGGGCCGATGTCCACCACATAGTCGGCTAAACGAATAGCGTCTTCGTCGTGTTCCACCACGATGACCGTATTGCCCAGGTCGCGCAGGTGGTTGAGGGTGGCCAGCAAGCGGTCGTTGTCGCGTTGATGAAGACCGATGGACGGTTCATCGAGGATGTACATCACCCCGACCAGGCCCGCACCGATCTGGCTGGCCAGGCGGATGCGCTGGGCCTCACCACCCGACAGTGTGTCGGCGCTGCGGTCCAGGGTGAGGTAGTCCAGGCCGACGTTGACCAGAAACTGCAGGCGCTCGCAGATTTCCTTGAGAATTTTCGCTGCAATTTCGCCACGGCGCCCGGTCAGGGTCAGCTCGCCGAAGTAGCTGCTGGCTTCACCGATCGGCAGGTTGGTGACGGCCGGTAGGGTTTTTTCGCCCACCCACACGTGCCGAGCTTCGCGCCGCAGACGGGTGCCGCGGCAGTCAGGGCAGGGTTGGGTGCCGAGCAGTTTGGCCAGCTCTTCACGCACGGTGGCCGACTCGGTCTCGCGGTAGCGCCGCTCCAGGTTCGGCACAATGCCTTCGAACGGGTGCGAGCGTTTGACGATGTCGCCGCGGTCATTCAGGTATTTGAAGTCGACGCTCTGCTTGCCGCTGCCTTGCAGGATCACCTTCTGGTGCTCGGCCGACAGCTCGCCGAACGGCGCCTCAAGGCTGAACCCGTAGTGCGCGGCCAGCGAGCCAAGCATCTGGAAGTAATAGACGTTGCGCCGGTCCCAGCCGCGTATAGCGCCCTCGGCCAGGGTCAGCTCGGTGTTGACCAGGCGTTTGGTGTCGAAGAACTGCTTGACCCCCAGGCCGTCACAGGTCGGGCAAGCACCGGCTGGGTTGTTGAAGGAGAACAGCTTGGGCTCCAGCTCACTGATCGCATGGCCACAGACCGGGCAGGCGAAGCGAGCGGAGAAGATCATCTCTTCGCCTTCTTCGTCGTCCATCGGCGCCACCAAGGCGATACCGTCGGCCAATTTGAGTGCCGTCTCGAACGACTCGGCCAGACGCTGCTGCAGGTCGGCGCGGACCTTGAAGCGGTCTACCACCACATCGATGCTGTGCTTCTTCTGTTTATCCAGCTTGGGCAGCTCATCGAGCTCGTAGAGCTTGCCGTTGACCCGCGCACGGACGAAGCCCTGGGCGCGCAGTTCGTCGAACACCGCCAAGTGCTCGCCCTTGCGCTCGCGGATCACCGGTGCCAGCAGCATCAGCTTGCTGCCTTCGGGGCGCTCCAGTACCAGGTCGACCATCTGGCTGACGGTCTGCGCCTCCAGCGGGATGTCGTGGTCCGGGCAGCGCGGCGTGCCAACGCGGGCGTAAAGCAGGCGCAGGTAGTCGTAGATCTCGGTGATGGTGCCGACGGTGGAGCGGGGGTTGTGCGAGGTCGACTTCTGCTCGATGGAAATGGCCGGGGAGAGGCCTTCGATGGTGTCGACGTCGGGCTTTTCCATCATCGACAGGAACTGCCGGGCATAGGCCGACAGGGATTCGACATAACGGCGCTGGCCTTCGGCGTACAGTGTGTCGAATGCCAGGGAGGACTTGCCGGACCCGGACAGGCCGGTGATGACGATCAGCTTGTCCCGCGGCAGGGTCAGGTCGATGTTCTTCAGGTTGTGGGTACGTGCCCCACGAATCAGGATCTTGTCCACTGCGGCCTCGCTCGGCGGGCATAAACAAAGAAGTATACGGCGCGCTGCCAGTACGCGGCAAAGCGTCGCGTATATGCCGTCAAGCTGTCGGACTGATAGAATCGCCGCCGGTTCACACGAGGTTAATCCATGCACGACACCCACAACGAGCGCATGAGTGGCAGCGAAACCCGCGCCGCAGGCGGCCTGGCCCTGGTCTTTGCCTTTCGTATGCTGGGCATGTTCATGGTCTTGCCGGTGCTGGCCACCTACGGCATGGACCTGGCCGGTGCCACACCCGCGCTGATTGGCCTGGCCATTGGCGCCTACGGCCTTACCCAGGCGGTCCTGCAGATCCCGTTCGGCATGGTGTCCGACCGCATCGGCCGGCGCCCGGTAATTTACCTGGGGCTGGTGATCTTCGCCCTGGGCAGCGTGCTGGCGGCCCAGGCCGACTCTATCTGGGGGGTCATCGCCGGGCGCATTCTGCAGGGTGCGGGGGCGATTTCCGCCGCCGTCATGGCACTGCTGTCCGACCTGACCCGGGAACAGCATCGCACCAAGGCCATGGCCATGATCGGCATGAGCATCGGCCTGTCGTTCGCTGTCGCCATGGTCGTCGGCCCGCTGTTGACCCGTGCCTACGGGCTGTCAGGATTGTTCTTGTCCACGGCAGGGCTTGCGCTGGTGGGCACCCTGCTGATCGCCTTCGTCGTGCCTAGCACTCACAGCACCTTGCAGCACCGTGAGTCGGGCGTTGCCCGCCAGGCACTGGGCCCGACCCTGCGCCATCCGGACCTTCTGCGCCTGGACATCAGTATCTTCATCCTCCACGCCATCCTCATGGCCAGCTTCGTCGCACTGCCCTTGGCCTTCGTCGAGCGTGGCGGCCTGCCCAAGGAAGAGCACTGGTGGGTCTACCTGACCGCGCTGTTCATCTCATTTTTTGCAATGATCCCGTTCATCATCTACGGCGAAAAAAAGCGCAAGATGAAACGCGTACTGGCCGGAGCGGTCAGTGTGTTGCTGCTGGTCGAGGTGTTCTTCTGGCAGTGGGCTGACAACTTGCGCGGACTGGTGATTGGCACCGTGGTATTCTTTACCGCATTCAACCTGCTGGAAGCCTCGCTGCCTTCGTTGGTGAGCAAGGTGTCGCCTGCGGGTGGCAAGGGAACGGCGATGGGGGTGTACTCCACCAGCCAGTTCCTGGGTGCCGCCCTGGGGGGCATCCTCGGTGGCTGGTTGTTCCAGCACGGTGGGCTGAACATGGTGTTCCTCGGTTGCGCGCTGCTGTGTGCCGTATGGTTGGTCGTCGCGTTGCGCATGAACGAGCCGCCGTATGTGACCAGCCTGCGCATGCCGCTGACGCCCGAGGCAGTCCGGGAAGCCGGGTTGACCGAACGCCTGATGGCCGTGCCGGGTGTGACCGACGCCGTTGTGGTGGCAGAAGAAGCCGCCATCTATATCAAACTGGATACGAAAATTTTGGACCGTACGACCCTCGAGCGTCTGGTGAACCCAGCCTCTTCGGCGTGCGAAGCCTAGGAGAACGTTATGGCCCGTGGGGTTAACAAAGTCATTCTGGTCGGCACCTGTGGCCAGGATCCCGAAGTCCGCTACCTGCCCAACGGTAACGCCGTGACCAACCTGAGCCTGGCTACCAGCGAGCAGTGGACCGACAAGCAGTCGGGCCAGAAGGTCGAGCGTACCGAGTGGCACCGTGTGTCGCTGTTCGGCAAGGTTGCCGAAATCGCCGGTGAATACCTGCGCAAGGGTTCGCAGGTGTACATCGAAGGCAAGCTGCAGACCCGCGAGTGGGAAAAAGACGGCATCAAGCGCTACACCACCGAGATCATCGTCGACATCAACGGCACCATGCAGCTGCTGGGCGGCCGTCCGCAGAACCAGCAAGGTGGCGGCGACCAGTACAACCAGGGTGGTGGCAACAACTACAACCAGGGTGGCCAGCAGCAACAATACAACCAGGCGCCACCACGTCAGCAGGCCCAGCGCCCGCAACAGGCTCCTCAGCGCCCAGCGCCGCAGCAGCCAGCGCCGCAGCCGGCGGCTGACTTTGACAGCTTTGATGACGATATTCCGTTCTGAAGTGTAGGTTTTACAAAGCCGTAAACATAAGAAGCGAAGCCATTGATTTGGCTTCGCTTTTTTATTGTTTACAGATTTTTGCGGGATAAGGGCTACATTTGTTAAGCGTTTACCTTTCAAAGGCGTAAACAAATGGCTCTCAATCCCTACGTTGTAAAAACGCTCGTGTTGAGTTCTGGAGAGCGTTTGCCGGTGCTGATTGCACTAGCCACGGGTGCTCCCCTATTCGAGCCGTCTGTTTACGTGCTCAGCGAGATTCGGGCTACCAACAGAGCGAGCAACACGATTGACCAGGTCTTGCGGTCGATCATGGTGTTGCAGCTATTCCTCGACTCGAGAGGGATTGATATTCAGCAGCGGATCCGCCAGGGCGGGGTTTTTCGTCTAAACGAGCTCGACGAACTTGTCCGGTACTGCAGGCGGCCTGTCGCTGATCAACTGAAGCGCAAATCACTTCCCCGTGCCCAGGAATCTGTTCCTAGATTCTCCGGGGAAAGTGTGCGCCTTGTTCAACGACAATCTGCACCGGCTGAAGTGGCGGGTCATACCGCAGCTAACCGTATTCGGGTAATCCGCGACTATCTTGATTGGTTGGTGAGATACCACATGGCTCGCTATCTCTCGGGTGCAGTTGAGGGTGAGCGTCTTCGGAATGAATGGACGTCCTGCAAAGAGGCGCTAGACGCGCGGGTGCCGCGTCATAAAGGCCGGAATACCATCGGACAGCGGGAAGGGCTTCAGGCTGAGGTGGCTGAGCGACTTCTCACTGTTACGTCACCTACATCACCGGAGAACCCTTGGAAGGGGGAAGGCACATGCATTCGAAACGCTCTCCTGGTCCGGTGGTTCTATGAGCTTGGCCTGCGTCGTGGCGAAGTTTTAAACGTAAAGATTCCCGATATTAACTTTCAGTCGGAGGAGCTGACGGTGGTCAGGCGTGCAGATGATCCCGAGGATCCCCGAAAGGAGCAGCCACTGGTCAAGACGCGCGACCGAAAGATTCCGTTATCCCCAGGCCTTTGTAAGCTGACGCACGAATACATAACAAACACACGCCGAGCATTTGAGGGCGCTAGACGTCACCCATTTCTATTCATCGCCATGGGCACCGGGGCGCCTCTGTCGCTCAGTGCTGTAAACGCGATATTCGCCGAACTGCGGAATGCATTTAATGGTGAGTTCGATACTGTTACTCCGCATGTTCTTCGCCACACTTGGAATGACCGCTTCTCGGTCCTAATGGACAGAGCGAAGGTATCCGAAGCCGAAGAAGAGCGCATGCGTTCGTTTCTGATGGGGTGGGCACCGACCTCGAAGACCTCGGTAAATTACACCCGTCGGCACGTCCGACTGAAAGCTCAGCAGGTGTCCTTGGCGATGCAAGCTACGCAAGTAGAAGGTATCTCAAGTGATGACTGAAAACCGAGTGATTACATGTAAATCGTCAAGTTATTTGGGCCTGCCAGCCACAGTGAGGACGCTCAGCGGAGCAGTTTTCGACCCAAGTGCCAACCGTTGGACGTTCCATGATGGCCTCCAACCAATCAGTGTGAACTTCGGAAGGTTGAGTGGGTGTGCTACAGATGAGTTAATCGCAGCAGCGAAATTTCCTTTGATTTGGTATGCCGAAAATGCGCAGGCGGTAACAATTGTCAATCTGTTTGATAATTTGAGGCGTTTACTGGAATCGGTATCGGCTGCACAGGGCCAGCCCGTCGGTGTTATCGATGCACCGCTGCTCGCCAGCTTTCGAGCTTCTCTGACATGGGAAACTGAGTGGAGGCTGGGGAGCTTAAGCGCCTTTTTCAAGAAGTGGGACAGTTTGGGCGTTCCGGGCTTGACGAAGGCTGCCATACGTTTGCTGAAAAGCCTTCGCCTCAAAGGGAATCCCAAGGGCACGTCCGTCCTCACGATGGACCCGCTCAAAGGACCGCTTACTGACATCGAGCGCTCAGCCACGCAAGCAGCTCTTAACGATGCCTTTGCCGCCAAGACGATTGAACTAGATGACTTTCTCCTGGCCTGGCTATGTTTGCAGTTGGGGCAAAGGAATATTCAATACGCAATGTTGAAAGTAGGCGATGTCAGGGAAATTGTGAAAGCTGATGGGGCCATCGAGTACGTACTTCGCGTTCCTAGGGTTAAACAGGGGAGGGCGGGGGCACGGCGGGAACATTTCAAGGATCGACTGATCATCCCGAGCATCGGAAAAATGCTTAAAAGATACGCGGACAGTGTCTACGACCGGTTTGGACGTGAGGGCAAGTTCTCCGGCGCACTATCCCAAGTGCCATTGTTTCCGCAAAGGATGCCGACAAAAAAGATCCGTCCAGGATTTCACCATCACACATCGCCTGAAGAGATCGGCAACAGAATCAAATCGGTATTTAAGGCCTTGCGTGTGTATTCGGAGCGGACCGGTGAACCCATCAAAATCACCTCCAAAAGACTGCGACATACGGTGGCTACGTCTGCGGCAAGAGAAGGGCATGGTGAGCTCATCATCGCTGAGTTGCTCGACCACACCGACACTCAGAATGTCGGAATCTACGTGAAATCTACGCCGGAAATCATCGAGCGGATCGATCGTGCCGTGGCGCTTCGAATGGCCCCGCTTGCTCATGCCTTTGCCGGTGTCGTCATTATTAGCGAGTCTGCCGCGATTCGTGGCCATGATCCCACGAGTCGTATTGTGGACCCTCGATTCGGCGAAGCGATGAAACCGATGGGAAACTGTGGTCGCGACGGACCGTGTGGTTTTATGGCTCCTATCGCTTGCTACACCTGTAGAAGCTTCCAGGCTTGGGTAGACGGCCCTCATGACGCATTACTGGAGTACTTGCTGCTTGAGCGCGAGCGTCTGAGCGCAGAGGCTGACGGCCGTATTGCAGCAGTAAATGACCGTACGATTCTTGCCGTTGCGGAGGTGGTTCAGCTCGCACGAGAGAGGCGTGGGGGGATGAAGGATGCCTGATAGCGTAGTGGTATTCACACCCAAGGCAGAGCGCGATGCTGCGGAGAATCTGAGCGAGTTTATTTCAATGGCTCGCTCTCAACTGACCATTTTCGGAGCCGACCTACGTTTTGACGATATGGCATGGGATGTCACGGAGGCGACTCAGCAGAAGGGCCGTGGAAAGGAACGGGTCCGCGTTTGCTTTTCTACTCAAGAGTCAGCAGGCGATAGGCTACCTACTCAGATGTCTGAGCCCTTTGTACTTTTTGCGAAAGCGTACGTCCGATTTATGCAGGGTATACGACCGACCAAGAATCAAGCTTTTCGCGTCACTGCACTGAGGGCGCTTGACGCGGCCTTTAGGGAAAGCGATCACTTAACTCCGGTGATGATAGACGGAGGTACGTTCAATCGTGCCGCACGCATTATCGCTGAACGGCTTAAAGAAACGACAGCCTATCGAGTTGGTACTCAGCTTGAGCTGATTGCAACATTCATCTCCGAACACCGTTTGACGGCAGTTCCTCTCTCCTGGCGTAGTCCTATTAACCGACCGCTCGACGCAGCCCGAGTGGGGCCGGATTTCGACAAGCGCCGCGGCGAAAAAATGCCATCTCAAGCAGCATTGGAAGCGCTTCCCAAGGCGTTTCACTTTGCCACTCAAACCAAAGATATACTGTTTTCGTCTATTGCCGCCATTCTCTGCTCGGCGCCTGATCGCATCAATGAGGTGTTACTGCTTGCCGAGAATTGTGAGGTTCATGAAAAAACGTCAGGCGGTAGAGCCGCTTATGGCTTGCGGTGGAAGCCGGCTAAAGGGGCTGATCCAATGGTTAAATGGATTATCCCCTCAATGGCTCCAGTTGTCGCTGAGGCCATTGCCAGGATTCGACGATTAACGGAAGACGCTCGGCGTATTTCTAGATGGTACGAGTTGAATCCAGAAAAACTTTATCTATCTCAGAATTTGCAGCACCTGAGGAGCGAAGAATTTCTAACAATGGAAGAGGTTCAGCAGGTAATTTTACTGGATAAAGGATCGGCTTCATTTGCGTATGCATGGTGCTCCGCAAATAATGTTTTTCTGATCAAAAAAAGCAATCGTTTATACGCCCGATTTACTGATATCGAAAAGGCCGTAATAGCACAGCTTCCATCAGGTTTCCCACTATTAAATGCAGTGGTAGGGCTCAAATTTTCAGAGGCACTCATCGTAGTGCGGCGAAACGAGTTGCATCCTGAGAGAGGTACATTTGGCTGCGTCATTGAGCCAGTCAGTAGCAATCAGGTCAATACAGCACTCGGAACGAGAAGTGCGCACGGTTTTGAGTCAATATTTGACCGGCTTGGTTTGACAGAGCCCGACGGAAGCCCAATTCGAGTCTCTACCCATCAATTCCGCCACTACCTGAACACCCTTGCTCAGGCGGGGGGGATGAGTCAGCTGGACATTGCGAAGTGGTCGGGCCGGCTAGACATCCGCCAGAACGAGGCGTATGACCATGTGACCGCAGATCAAATGGTGGCGAAGATTCGTGAGTCCATTGGCGATCAAACCCTCATGTTTGGTCCGCTTGCACAGCTGCCAAAAAATATCCCCATCTCAAGAGATGAGTTTGCACGGCTTAAGATTCCGACGGCGCACACGACTGATTTCGGCTTCTGCGTGCATGACTACACGATGACGCCATGTGAACGACATGCGGATTGTATCAATTGCAATGAGCATGTCTGCGTAAAGGGGGACGAAGGTAAGGCTATGAGGGTGAGGCGTCGACTAGAAGAGGCGAAGCAACTGTTGAGTCGTGCTGAGGAGGCAACGGTACAAGGTTATTACGGCGCTGACCGATGGATGGAGCATCACCAGAAGACAGTGCAGCGATTAACCCAGCTCACAGATATTTTTGACAACCCTGCAGTTGCGGTTGGCGCTGTCATCCAATTGGGGGATGTTCCGACTGTGTCCTGGCCAGAAGCAGAGCAAGCCTTAGAGGATCGTGGCGCATCTGATAGAGATTCGACTCCGGATCGCTTGGCGCGGGCGGGCGTTAGCCATATAAAAGGAAATGAACATGGTTAAACGGCGGGCGAAAAATATTGATGACTGCGCGCTTGAAAGAATTGTCGGTGTATTGGACGGATGGGCTGCCAAACTTTCTTGGGATCTGTTCGTTGATGAGATTGAGAATCGACTTGGTGTTCGCTACACGCGTCAGGCGCTCGATAAACACGCTCGGATAAAAATGGCATATCAGTCTACAAAACAGAGGCTTAGCAAGGCGCCCGGTCCTGAGAAGCAAAAAAAACTATCCTCCCAAGAGCTTGGGCCGATTATGGAGCGTCTTGAGCGATTGGCTGCTGAGAACGCTCGACTGAAAGTAGAAAATGAACATATACTTGAGCAGTTTGTGACGTGGGCTTATAACGCCTACTTGAAAGGTTTGACTAAAGAGTATCTGAATACCCCTCTCCCTCTGGTGGATAGGGAGCTGACTAAGAATGCCCTCGGCAAAAAATATGGAGCTCAGGAGTAGCTTAAATTTTCAATGTGCTACTCTGAATGGTTAGCTCCTGAAACAGAGGGCTCGGTATTAGCTCCAAGCTCATGTGTATTGTTAGTCGCTCAGCGATTACACTGGGTTTGTCAACTAGGAGTCGTTAACTATGAAGACTTGTATCGTTTTTGGGGATATGCAATCTGACAGCACCTCCGAACAATATCCCACCGTCATCTTATGTAATGATTGTATCGAGCGGGATGCTCAAGCTGACGAGGATCGCCAAATAGTGTGTCAAGGCGCCTATGATGAGCATTTTGGCGACAGCTGTGCGTGGTGCGGAGCCTCAATTGAAGAGGAGCGGTGCAGGAAAAGCTCTTAGTTTTCCGAAAACTGAGGTGAGGATGCCGTCCGGTCATGCGCTCTCCACTCCAATAGAACTAAAACTGTCTTCTTGAAGTCTACGTGTTGATCGTTTCGAATGAAGAAAACTGACTTAGAAGTCCTGTATTTTTCGTATGGTACCGACCTTCGGCGATGTCACAAGAGATGTCTTGACCAAGTGCGACCTTTACTTTTACGCGTTGCAGAAGGAAACTGCTACGATATTTCTCGTTGGCGCCATGCGCTCCTTCAATAGACTCGTTGACGAGGTCGAGGGCTTCATCGAGCTTGCCTAGCTCAAGTTTCACCTGTGATAGGTTATGAGCCAGCCATATCCGCCCGCTCCCATCTACTATGGACTCTAAAATCGCTTCTGCCTCTACGTAGCGGCCCAGTTTATAAAGCGACTCTCCCCACTTGCGCTTCTGATAGGCATCTGGCGATTTCAGCGTTTCGAAAGCCTCTAGGACTAGATTCAGGTCAACAGCATTGACGTCCGATGCAAGCAGCATGATTTCTGCGTAGCCACCGCGGCTTTGGTCATCGTCCAACATCAGAGGGGTTGGTTCGGGTAATCGCTCCAATACGCTCTTAACCCGTTCTGGGGCATGCCAAGTCAATGCACGTACGAAGCTTGCGACTGAGTGATAGCCTTGCGGTATTCCGATAGCGGCACTGTATAGTGCTTCTTGTAGAAATAGTTCCTCATGTTGCTTGAGGAGTTCGCCTGCCCATGTTTGTCTTGCTCCATTTAGGGCGTCACCCAGTGCCATTAGCAGCGAAGGGGCCACGTTGTTTTTCTCCAGTTTTGCATGGATAATTTCTGAGGCATATCGCCGAGCCGTTTCATAGCCTTGGGGATGCCGACCAAACGATCTCAGTAGTTGGAGTTTGGCTTCGTTTAGCGGGTAACTGGCAACCACCTCCAGGAATAAGCGTTGCGCATCCCTATATCTCCTCAAATTATGAAGAGTTTTCGCATGATGATATTTGATTTCAGCAGCTTGGCGAATATCAAGGCCGACCATTGCAGCTAGGTCGTCATATGCTTCCAAGACTGTTTCAAGCCATGCTCTAGCCGTCGGTTCTCCTTTCGTTTGACGTAGATAGCGTTCTTTTGCTTCGATGGTTTCGAGAACTACTAAAATGTCTACCTCGTTTTGGGATGCGTCTAACTGTTTAAGTCGACTTGCATCCTCGAGCGGATTAGGCAGTAATTCATGTTGAATTTCCGTCCCTTTCCAGACCATAGCTAAAGTGTAAAGGAAGGCTGGGCGCCTATCACCCTTGTTGACATTGCTAGCGATCTTGCCGTTCAGCTGTGATGCGATCAGCTGTAGCGCATGCCCATTCGCTCGGATTTGCTGTAGAATGAACGCTTCGAGTTTGTTATCAATTGCTCGTGCCTTTTCCTCGGTTAGCCAATTTAACGAATTTAGGGCGGTAAAAACGATATCGTGGACACGGATTGATGCTTTGCTCTCTGGCGCAGTCAAACCATGGCGCTCGAACGGTTTCAAACGGAGTGGTCCGATAACATACTTGAAAAATTCACGATCGCAGTGGCTTTGACCTGCCCATTGGAACATGCACAGCTCGTCTTCCAGAACTAGTTTCAGCCGCCCCAGAATACAATCGGCGAGCCTAGCACCGTCATGCTCCAGGTTAGCAACATTAGCGCAATCCCCGGCGAGTTCGTTCCACGGCACCTCTTCGTGGGCGGCAGCATTCAACATAACTAGACTTAGAGGGTGTCCGCCGACGGCGCTCCAGATCGTTTGAAACTCTTCCTCAGATGGAAGGGTGCTGAGGCCTTTGCCAAGCAATTCACGAGCCTGAATCTCCGCCATGGGTGGCATGGGGAATGCTCCTATTGAGGGGTTCTGTCGAGTGATCAGAATTCTAGAACCTGGCCCGCAAAGAGCGGCTAATTGCTCGATCTTCAGGGTTGGACGCGCATCATCTACGACTAAGAAGGTGCGATTCTTCTTCAATAATCCGCTAACATTTCGCTCGGCACCGCCGCGTTTGACCGGGACTGAAGAGAGTCGCTCAATAGTGTCGATATCCCGGCCACTGACCCAGAATCTATATTCGAAGCGATGTGCGTTCCGCAATAGGCATGCAGCGGCAGCTTGTGACTTACCAATACCACCAATACCACTGATCTCGACACAGGCTGATGCTGCTAGCCGTTGATCAAGCGCTGCATCAACTACCTCATTCCTTACATAAATATCGCTCAGTAGAGGAACCTTCAGTGACGCAGGGTGATCGTCTCGGATTTCGGCAAGGACAGGCAGATATTCCGCTAAGTCGTCGATTGCATCATCACAGAGCATCAGCGTGTCAATGATAGCCTCCGCGATAGCGCGGCTGTCCATCAGATGCAGCTGCCGTCCAGCCATGCGGCTCTGTTGCAAAGCTGAATTTACCATTGCTTCGATGACGCCTGTTTCCGCGCGCTGCGAGCTCAGCAGATAGATGTCTTTGGCGAGCGGCGCAAGCAAGAGAGTATGGTCAAGATCGTCCCAGGGCTTTTTCATTACGCCGGAAAAGTAACCTTTCTGTATCGATGCCTCAACCACGATCCGACCATCTACGGAGACAGCGTCCAAAGCGCCCCCAACAGGACTACCGTTGACTGAAGAGCCACGTTGTACCAGTGTGGTGCCACACATCCGCTGAATCAGGAGGACCCCGAAACGCTCGAAAGTGGAACCGGGCGCCAACATGGCTAGCGAATCAATCACACGTTGAATTAGTAGGTTACGGGTTTGCGGATTCATTGCAGGCTCTGGGGGCGCGACGGGATTTACTTGGTCTAAGGGTTGCAGGATCTCACAGTATTCGTTCCACTATGCGCCAGATGTCGCGTGCAACCTCATCCGGTTGCTGGTCAGCGTTGATGATATGACAACGCTTCGGATTTTTGGCTGCCACCTCTGAAAGCCCGTTCCGGATGGACGCGAAATCCCGTGTCGCTTCCGCTGGGTCGTTGACGCCGTCACGACGCTGGTCCCTCCGGGTTCTTGCTACCTCTAGTGGAAGGTCGAGGATGAATGTGAAGTCGGGGAGCGTAGTTCCTACGACAACGTCGGTGACTGAGCGGAACAGCTGATGCAGATCGACATCGGAAACTGCGACTTGATATGCATATGTTGAATCAACGAAGCGATCTGAGATAACCCACTCGCCGTTTTCTAATGCAGGCCGAATGACCTTTTCCACGTGACCATATCGTGCAGCGCTGACCAACAACAATTGCTCAGTTGGAGAGAGCTTTCGATCGGAGTGCGTTAAGATTGCCCGAATCTCGCTACCCAAATGCCCTCCATCAGGTTCTTTTGTCTGTAGCACCGAGTGTCCAAGAGATCTAAGATGTTCAACAAGTCGTTTAACTTGTTCGCTCTTCCCGCTGCCGTCAATGCCCTCGATGCTTAGAAATGGCATGCGCATCCTTTTGGTCTAAAGTCAAGAGAAATTGGTGTTTAATGAAGCGCGCTAATACTGTGGTATTCGTATCCGCTGGCATGTTGTCGCCCAAAAAACGCGACCATATGCTTGCTCGCCGTCAGCTCTATCTTAATTATGGTGCGTTATCGCTGGCAACCACCCTCGATACCATGGGTACTTCGACCCTTCTGGTGCATGGCGAGCATCGTGAACCGGCCGAGGTTCTAAACGCGCTAGTGGAAGAAGGGAGATTTCCGTCCAATTTTCCGATAATGCTATCCATTCCAAGCTTCTACGCCCTTCCTTGGGCTCAGATTTTTTGTAAGTTGGTTCGTCGCTTTGACCCGGGGGCCAAGATTATTGTTGGGGGGCGTTGGGTCGTTGGACCTGATCCTGACTGGTTACATGCAAAGCTACCGGAAGCGAACCTTTTGGTCCCAGGTCTCGCGGAGCCACGAATAGCTAGCCTGCTCACTGACGCACCTGAATTGCGGATCCTTTCCGCTCCGAAACCAGATGTCGCCTTAAATCATACTTTAGTATCGGGCTTTGAGCGCTATCAACCGAGCATTGAAGCGTCGCGTGGATGTGGCATGGGGTGTGCTTTCTGCGAGGAGCGAGATATTCCTCTGGAGAAATTAGGTGCAGTGGAGCACATGGCTAATGCGTTAGTAGCAGTTTCTGGCCAGTATGGAGGGGGTGAGATTCGGCCCTATTTTCAATCATCAATGTTCGTCCCAAATGTGAAGTGGGGTGCTGGCCTTGCGAAGGCTTTCAAGGCTGGCGGCCTAAATATCTCGTGGCGGACAGAAAGCCGCGTTGATGTGCTCACGCCTGAAACGATTGCTTGTCTCGCCGAGGCAGGTATGAAAGTGCTCGATCTCGGACTAGAAACGGCCTCACCAACACAAATCCGGAATATGCGTAAATCGAAGAACCCCGAGCGCTATATTCGCCGAGCATCTATTCTGCTTGAGGCCTGTAGGGACTACGGCATCTCCGCCAAGGTAAATGTCCTGCTCTATCCTGGTGAGACGGCTAAAACGCTTGACGAAACCCGTTCGTTTCTTGACAACCATAAAGATTCGATTGCCGGGGTTTCGGTCGGTCCTGTTGTAGCATATGGGCCACCCATAGCTACGAAAGTTCTCTTGCGTGAATGGTCTGAGCTCGGTGCGAGCGTGGTTGACTCAAACAGTGCACATGAAAGTGGTATATCGACTATTAATCTCAGTCATGATTTTGATGCATGCTCAGCAGAGGCGGCGAGCCTTGAGTTATCCCGGCGTTTTATGGATATGGATGATTACTTTGCATTGAAAAGTTTCTCTTATTACCCTCGTGATTACACGCGTACTGACTTTGATCGCGATGTTGCAGCGAGTGACGTGTCAAAATTACCTTTTCGTGTGGTTGGAAAAAGTCAATGCTAGGCAGAAGCGAGCCAGCAAGGCATGCAGTTTTTTGTTAGTTTCAAGATCTCAGGGGAGCGCTTAAGTTATTGCCGTCGAACTCTTGAGTGCTACTGCTGAGCGGAGCGACCCTTCTGGGATCCGTACGCTCAGTTTGTGTTGTGTCTAGTGAGTAAAAAACGCGATTCCATCCCTGAAGATGTACATCATCGAAATGGCTCTAGGTCGAGTCATGGTGGCTAAGAGTGTGAGGGCCTTTGATGGGCGTCCGCGCTAGAAAGCGACCGTGTACTCAAAGAGCCATTAAGCGAATCTTGCGAAACCATGAATTGCTCCCCACAGCGGTGAGAGTCGTGTGGGTGATATACGAAGCAGCGACTGGGGGATCCTTGTTTAAGCAGTGCCCCGGCTATTGGCTGGCACCATCAGGTAAGGGGGTAGAAACGTTTGGTTCATTTGACGCTTTTATCCAGTTATCTGAGTCGCTCTTAGTCGGGGTGTTATCCACAATTTTAACGTTGAAGATTTGTTCGATAACTTGTCTGGGGCCTTGGTTGAGGCTCCAGGTGAAAATTACGAGTACGCCAAGTAGTAATACAAAAATCACAGAGGCAACTACTCCTTGAGACACTCCAAGCCAGTAGCTGGGTTTATAGCTCCTGATCTCGGACGTTACTTTTTTTTCATAGTACTGCTCAAGTTCTTCGGCCCTGGTTTCCAGCGTAATTGTTAGAAAATCTTGAGCCAGTTTGTCTGCTTGATTGCGGTAAGCCTGCAGTTGGAAGCCTGAGTTGCTTACTTCGTGAAAGTGAGAGAGGTCTGCGTCAGTGGGGTCCCGGCCATGCTTATTTTTGAATCCTTTGATGAATTCAATCTTTTGTCGCTTATAGAGGGAGTAGGCGATTATCCCTAAAATGTCATCTTCATTCTTTACTAATTCAGTGTAGATAAAGTTATAACCGCCTTCTTCCATTTGTCCTAAGCCTTTCTCAAACGTACCGACGCAGCTTCAAAGGCTGACCTGATTTCATCTGTGCTCTGACGAGTGCTGTATATGATATCACCCACCTCTAGCGGCAACGTGCTACGGGAGTCGTCTTTACGCCTGGCGAGTTTCGAGTTAGCCTCGGAAACCAAACGATTCGAGAAAAAAACTTTAAATTTCATGAAGTTATTCCTCCTGAATACTTGACATCTATCATAGCACTAATCGTGCATGCGAGCTACGGCGGCCATTTTTATTGTGTTTCAGATGATAGCGGGCTGCGGGCCGCCGCCAAATGCTCAGCTCGACGGTCTGACCCACAGTTCTAAAAATGCGAGGCCAGTAATGTGGCTTCGCATTTTTGGAGTGCCTTCCTTCATGGCTGTGCACCTGTTGCAGCGCTCAGGCGGCAACCCTCCCTGTATCCGCGAGGACCGTCCAAGCTCGACAGTACCAGCCAGGCCGCTTGCTGGCGAATGACATGCTGATCCAAGAAAATGTAAACAACCCGTACCTCAAATCCTAAGGTGTTTACGGCTTCTTAAAAGCTGGTACGCTCAGGCGTTCTATAGCACTGATCTCAAACGAAATCTGCGCTGTTGACAATTTTTTGTTGGATAGAACCCTTCTGATCAGAGCGGTTAGCGTCGAGCTACAGCGAAAACCCAGGGCAAAATGCTCTGGGTTTTTTTATGCAAGGCGCAAGAGCGCCTGTCCAGAGTTGTGGAGCTGGCTAGACCGGCCCTAGTAAAAAAGCCGCGGCTCCGGCGAGTCCAGCAAGCTGACCAGCTTGGTCAGAGCAAAGCCCAACTCCGCGCGGCTTGGCGTCATCAGTGCGATACGCACGCCGCAGGTGGCAGCGCTGCGCTCCGGAAGGAACTGACTGCCACTCACCACCGTGACGCCGTTGTTGCGCGCCAGGTTGGCAAATTCGTCGCTGGTCCACGGCTCGGGCAGCTCCAGCCAAAGATGGAAACTGTTGGGCTGGCTGCGGACCTTGTACTTACCCAGGATCTCGCGGGCCATGTGCTGGCGCGCGGCCGCTTCGTCCTGCTGCACCTGCACCAGTTGGTCGGCCATGCCGCTGTTGATCAGGTTGCTGGCCAGTTGCGCCATCAACGGCGATGGCATCCAGACGCTGCTGCGCACCATTGATGAGAGCCGCGAGAGGGTCTGCGGAGGGGCATACAGGTAACCGATCCGCAACGCTGGGAGCACGCTTTTGGACAAGCTGGTCAGGTACACCGAGCGCTCCGGGGCATAGGCTGCCAACGGTTTGTAATCAGGGGCCGGTTCAAGGAAGCCATAGATATCGTCATCGACGATGAACAGGTCGAACTCGCGGGCGATTTCGGCGATGGCTTCACGGCGCGCGTGGGGCATGATCGAGTTGGTCGGGTTCTGGTGGGTGGTCACGCACACCAGCAGGGAAGGGCGGTGCTCCAGGCACGCCGCGCGCAAGGCTTCGGGAATTAAACCGTGCTCGTCCATGGCCACGCCGCGCAGGCGGCGCCCCATGCTGTGCGCCAGGGAAATAATGCCTGGGTAGCAGAATGACTCGCACAGGATGACGTCATCGTTCTTGGACAAACTGCTGATGGCCACCAGCAGCCCGTGTTGGGCGCCCGAGGTCAGCACCACCTGCTGCCAGTTCGCTTCGGGTAGCCAGCGTTGAATCCAGGCCGCACCGGCCTGCTTGTGCGTCGCGTGACCACCCTCGGTGACGTAATCGAGCACCTGGGCCAGGTCGGGAGATGCTGCCAGTTCGTTTATTGCCCCGCGCAACCAGTCGGTCATGTGCGCGTCATTGGGTTTGATGATCGAAAGGTCGATCTGGCCACTCTCGCGCTCGGCTGGCGCAGGCATGGGGCGTGCTGCCGAGGCTGGCGCATGTGCCGGGCGTTGCTGTAACACAAAGGTGCCGCGGCCGACCTCGCCCACCACCAGGCCCCGTTTGGCGGCTTCGTCATAGGCGCGCCCAATGGTGCCAGGCGTCACGTTCAATGATTCGGCCAAGTCCTTGAGGGTCGGCAGGCGATCGCCAGCGGTCAGTCGGCCGCTGCCGATGTCCTGTTCGAGGGCGTCGGCGATCATCAGATAGACCGGCTGCGCCAGGTCGCTGTAGTGAGGAACCCACATAGAAATGGCACCAAAGGCTGCAAGAACGCGGAAGCCTAGCACGAAAGGTCTGATAGGAGTAATTGTGTTTTCTTGTAGGCAAATTACATCGATTGAGCTGGCTTTTGCCGGCCAGATGAGCGACTGAAGGTCCTTCAGCTTCGGCAGCGCTCGGCGAACTGCTTCAGGGAATTCAGTGGTTTTTCCAGAAATCTTTTGAAATCAATAAGTTGATTGAATCGATGCAATCGATGTGCTCGCGCTATGCTGAAATAAATTGAGTCGATTCTATTTTTGTAATTACAATGATTGAGTCGATGCAATTTGCGGGGTGCCGCCCAGGCTCCACTTATCTCATCGCACAGCTGTGAACGGCTTCAAAAAAAGACAACGTCTGCCGCCTCTGCCCGGCTAAGCACGACACCGAATGGCCTCAAGCTAGCTCAATGGAATATCACTCGAAATGGAAAGCGCACACCTGCAACAAGGAGCCGAGCCTCAGACTTCACTGGAGATCCGCCTGCCTTGGGTAACCTCAAGTGCCTGGCAAACCTTGCTGAACAATACTCCCCTCGATTTTGAAACCAGCAAAGAGCTCTACCCTCAGCTCAAGGATCAGGCGCAGGAGGTGCTGGGCAACGCACTGTGCCAGCAGATTCGTGGTTTCGTTGAAGACCCGCAACTGACCAGCATGATCGTGCGCAATTGCCCACGCGACCGTGACGTACCTCCTACGCCGTACTCGGGTGTGCTCAGCCCGCGCAGCACGCCGATTGCCTGCCTGGTCAGCCTGACCATGCAGAGCCTGATGGGCATCAACCCGATCGTTTATGAGGGGGAGAACGACGGCCGGCTGTTCCGCCATGTCATTCCGGCACGCACTTCATCCAGCCACAAGAGCTCCCATGGTTCGCGGCTGCGTTTTTCCTACCACGTCGACAACCCCGACCTGCCGCTGTCATCCGAACCACTCGGCACGGCCTCCTGCTGCCCGGAATACCTGTCGTTCTTTGGCATGCGCTGCGACCCGCGCATCAGCACAACGCTGGTCAACCTCGATGCGGTAGTGGCGGCGCTGCCGTCGGCCACCGTGCGTGAGCTTTGCCTGCCTCAGTTCGAAATCCGCCGCCCCGACTCGTTTACCGCCAATCGGCGATGCACCGCCGAGTTGCCCGTGCTGGCGCATGGCAATGCCGGCGAGTGGTTGTGCCGTTTCGACAGCGAGAACACCCACGGCCTGAACCTGCGTGCCGAGCAAGCCCTGGCCAGCTTGCGCGGTGTGCTGGAGACCCGCCGCTTCGACGAGCCACACCTGCTGCTGCCGGGCGACTTCATGATTTTCAAGAATCAGCGTGTGTTGCATGCCCGTGATGGCTTCGAGCCGCAGAACGACGGTGCCGACCGCTGGCTGTTGCGCCTGTTCGCGGTCAACGACCTGAACCGTGTGCATTTTGCCCGTGCGGACCACCTCTACGAAGTGCGCTCCTGATCTTTCTCAACGACTCGATGGAAGTAACGATATGGAACTGTTAGGCGCTTTCTGGGCGGAACACTGGCTGCTGGCGATCCTGATGCTGGGGGCGATCGCGTTCATTGCAGGCTTCGTCGACAGCATTGCCGGTGGCGGCGGGTTGTTCCTGGTCCCTGGGTTTCTGTTAGTGGGCATGCCGCCTCAGGTGGCTCTCGGGCAAGAAAAACTGGTGAGCACACTCGGCACGCTGGCTGCCATCCGCAACTTTCTGGCCAACAGCAAGATGGTTTGGAAGGTGGCGCTGGTCGGGGTGCCGTTCTCGTTGCTCGGTGCTTATCTGGGGGCGCACCTGATCGTGTCGATCTCCCAGGAGACCGTGGGCAAGATCATCCTGGCGCTGATCCCGTTCGGCATCCTGATCTTCCTCACCCCCAAAGACCGACCGGTCGAGGAGCGCGAGCTGTCTGCGCGCACGCTCTACACCGTGGTGCCGTTGACCTGCCTGACCATCGGCTTCTATGACGGCTTCTTCGGACCAGGCACCGGCAGCATGTTCATCATCGCTTTCCATTACCTGCTGCGCATGGACCTGGTCTCCAGCTCGGCCAACTCCAAGACCTTCAACTTCGCCTCCAACATCGGCGCGCTGGTGGCGTTCATCATGGCCGGCAAGGTTGTGTACCTGCTGGCCCTGCCACTGGTGGCCTGCAACATTCTCGGCAACCACATGGGCAGTGGCCTGGCCTTGCGTAAAGGCAACGACGTGGTGCGCAAAGTGTTGGTGTTCTCGATGCTGTGCCTGTTCACCAGCCTGGGCGTGAAGTACCTGGTTTGACCTACCTACTCGGAGATAACTGATGAAAACCGCATTCGTAACCGGCGCCTCCTCGGGGTTTGGCCGAGCCATCTGCCGTACGTTGATTGCCAAGGGCTACCGCGTGATCGGTGGCGCCCGGCGCATGGACAAACTGCAGGCGCTGGAGGGTGAGCTGGGGGTCAATTTCATCCCCTTGGCGTTGGATGTCACCGACCCTGCGTCGCTTGAAACGGCTGTCGAGCAGATTCGTGATGCCTCGCTGCAAATCGATCTGTTGGTCAACAACGCCGGGCTGGCGCTGGGGGTCGATCGCGCCCAGGCCAGCAGCGCCGAGAACTGGCAGCGGATGATCGATACAAACATCACCGGGCTGGCCATGGTCACCCACAAGATCCTGCCGCAGATGGTGGAAGCAGACAGCGGGATGATCATCAACATCGGCTCGATTGCCGGCACCTATCCCTATCCAGGCGGCAACGTGTATGGCGCCAGCAAGGCATTCGTGCGCCAGTTCAGCCTCAACCTGCGTGCCGACCTGGCCGGTACCCGCGTGCGGGTGAGCAATATCGAGCCGGGCCTGTGCTCGGGCACCGACTTTTCGGTGGTGCGCCTGAAGGGCGACCTGGACGCGGTGGAGGCGCTGTACCGCGACGTGGAAGCCATCCTGCCGGAGGACATCGCGGCTACGGTGGCGTGGATCGCCGAGCAGCCCGCGCATGTGAATATCAACACCCTCGAAATCATGCCGGTGGCGCAGAGCAGTGCGGCGCTGAATGTGGTGCGAAATCTGCCCAGGCCGTTGGGCGCTGCTTGATAGAGGGGCGCGCAGGGCGTTCGCCACAAAGGCTTCAGCGCCTATGAGATCGAGCGCCGCCCGCGCGGCGCATCGCGAGCAACGCTCGCTCCTACGTTTGTTCCGGGCCAATCACGCCTGTGCCAGCGCACGCGACCTCCTTGTTTGTATGACTCAATATTGAAGTGGGCGCCAAGGGGCCGCGCGCCAATGCCTCAGGAATAATTGGCCCGAAACAAACGTAGGAGCGAGCGTTGCTCGCGATGCGCCGCGCGGGCGGCGCTCGATCTCACAGGCGCTGAAGCCGTTGTGGCGTGACCCCTGTCATAGCACCTTCCCGATTCTTGACTAGTCTTACCTATCGGCGGCCATCAAAAACCCGCCACCGTGACTACCAAGAGGCGCCGGCCATGTTCCGCGCGTCCACCACCTGATCAGGAGTGCACGATGGACCTCAACCGTCGGCAGTTCTTCAAGGTCGCCGCTGTCGGCCTTGGAGGCTCGAGCCTGGCGGCGTTGGGCATGGCCCCGACGCCTGCCTTCGCCGAGCAGGTGCGTCACTTCAAGCTGGCGCACACCAAAGAGACCCGCAACACCTGCCCCTACTGCTCGGTCGGCTGCGGCCTGATCATGTACAGCCAGGGTGATGCGGGCAAGAACGTCAAACAGAACATCATCCATATCGAAGGCGACGCCGACCACCCGGTCAACCGCGGCACCCTGTGCCCAAAAGGCGCGGGCCTTCTGGACTTTATCCACAGCCCAAGCCGGCTGCAGTACCCCGAGGTGCGCAAGCCGGGCAGCAAGGAGTGGGTGCGGGTGGAGTGGGACGAGGCGCTCGACCGCGTCGCCGACCTGATGAAGCAGGACCGCGATGCCAACTTCATCGAGAAGAACGCCCAGGGGCAAACCGTCAACCGCTGGCTTACCACCGGTTTTCTCGCCGCCTCCGCCGCCTCCAGCGAGGCCGGCTACCTGACCCACAAGGTTGTTCGTGCAACAGGCATGCTGGGGTTCGATAACCAAGCACGTGTCTGACATGGCCCGACGGTGGCAAGTCTTGCCCCGACGTACGGCCGTGGTGCCATGACCAACCACTGGTCCGATATCGCCAACGCGAATCTGGTCCTGGTGATGGGGGGCAACGCAGCAGAAGCGCATCCGTGCGGCTTCAAGTGGGTGACCGAAGCCAAGGCGCACAACAAGGCGCGGCTGATCGTGGTCGACCCGCGGTTTACCCGTACCGCCTCGGTGGCGGACTACTACGCGCCCATCCGCACCGGCAGCGACATCGCCTTCATGGGCGGGCTGATCAATTACCTGCTGAGCACCGACAAGATCCAGCACGAATACGTGCGCAACTACACCGACGTGTCGTTCATCGTCAAAGAAGGCTATGGCTTCGAGGACGGGCTGTTCAGCGGCTACGACGCGGCCAAGCGCGTGTACGCCGACAAGTCCGGTTGGGGCTACGAGCTGGGTGAGGACGGCTTTGCCAATGTTGACCCGACCTTGCAGCACCCGCGTTGCGTGTTCCAGCTGATGAAGCAGCACTACAGCCGCTACACCCCGGAGCTGGCCAGCATGACCTGTGGCATGCCGCAGGACGCCATGATGAAAATCTGGGAAGAGATCGCCACCTGCTCGGTACCGGGCAAGACCATGACGATTCTCTACGCACTGGGCTGGACCCAGCACTCTATTGGCGCCCAGATCATCCGCAGTGCGGCGATGGTGCAGCTGTTGCTGGGTAACGTCGGCATGCCGGGTGGTGGGGTCAACGCCTTGCGTGGGCACTCCAATATCCAAGGCCTGACCGACCTCGGCCTGCTGTCCAACTCGCTGCCGGGTTACCTGACCCTGGCCGGTGATGCCGAGCAAGACTACGCCGCGTTCATCGACAAGCGTGCCTCCAAGCCGCTGCGCCCTGGGCAGCTGTCCTACTGGCAGAATTACGGCAAGTTCCATGTCAGCCTGATGAAGGCCTGGTATGGCGCCAATGCCACGGCGGAAAACAACTGGGGCTACGACTGGCTACCCAAGCTCGATGTGCCGGCCTACGACGTGCTGCGCATGTTCGAGATGATGGGCCAGGGCAAGGTCAACGGCTACATCTGCCAAGGCTTCAACCCGATTGCCGCGCTGCCGGACAAGAACCGTGTCACCGCCGCGCTAGGCAAGCTCAAGTGGCTGGTGATCATGGACCCGCTGGCCACCGAAACCTCGGAGTTTTGGCGCAATGCCGGGCCGTTCAACGACGTCGACACGGCCAATATCCAGACCGAAGTGATCCGCCTGCCCACCACTTGTTTTGCCGAGGAGGACGGCTCGCTGGTCAACAGCAGCCGCTGGCTGCAATGGCACTGGAAAGGTGCCGACGGCCCGGGCCAGACCCGCACCGACGTGCACATCATGAGCGAGCTGTTCTTGCGCCTGCGCCAACGCTACCAGGCCGAGGGCGGCGCTTACCCCGATGCGCTGATGAACATCAGCTGGCCGTACAAGGTCCCTGAAGAGCCGTCCCCGGAGGAGCTGGCCAAGGAAATGAACGGCTGGGCGGTAACCGACGTCACCGACCCGACCGGCGCGGTGCTCAAGGGTGGGCAACAGTTGTCGGGCTTCGGCCAGCTCAAGGACGACGGCAGTACCGCTTCGGGTTGCTGGATTTTCGCCGGCTGCTGGACCGAGCAAGGCAACCAGATGGCACGCCGCGACAACAGCGACCCGTACGGCATGCACCAGGTGCAGAACTGGGCCTGGGCCTGGCCGGCCAACCGCCGCATCCTCTACAACCGTGCCTCCAGCGACCCGCAAGGCAAGCCATGGGACCCAGAGAAAAAACGCCTGGTGTGGTGGAACGGCAAAGCCTGGACCGGTACCGATGTGCCCGACTTCAAGGTCGACTCGCCACCGGAAGCCGGGATGAACCCGTTCATCATGAACCCCGAGGGCGTGGCGCGGTTCTTTGCCATCGACAAGATGGCCGAAGGCCCGTTCCCCGAGCACTACGAGCCGTTCGAAACGCCGATCGGCATCAACCCACTGCACCCGCAGAACAAGAAGGCCACCAGCAACCCGGCCGGGCGCATCTTCGATTCAGTGTGGGACAGCCTCGGCACCCATGATGAATTCCCTTACGCGGCGACCACCTACCGGCTGACCGAGCACTTCCACTTCTGGAGCAAGCATTGCCGGCTCAACGCGATCGCCCAGCCCGAGCAGTTCGTCGAGATCGGCGAGGTGCTGGCGAACGAGAAGGGCATCAAGGCAGGTGACCGGGTGCGGGTGTCGAGCAAGCGCGGGCATATCGACGCGGTGGCGGTGGTGACCAAGCGGATTCGCCCGCTGCAGGTCAACAACCAGACCGTGCACCAGATCGGCATCCCGTTGCACTGGGGCTTCACCGGGGCAACCCGGCACGGCTACCTGACCAACACCCTGGTGCCGTTCCTGGGTGATGGCAACACCCAGACGCCGGAGTCCAAGTCGTTCCTCGTCAAAGTGGAGAAACTCTGATGGCCAGCCAAGACATCATCGCCCGCTCGGCCACCACCACCGTACCGCCTTCGGTACGCCAGCAGGAGGAAGTCGCCAAGCTGATCGACACCACCAAGTGCATCGGCTGCAAGGCCTGCCAGGTGGCCTGTTCGGAGTGGAACGAGCTGCGTGACGAGGTTGGCCACAACCACGGCACCTACGACAACCCCCAGGACCTCACGGCCGAGACCTGGACCCTGATGCGCTTCACCGAGCACGAGCGCGACGACGGCAACCTGGAGTGGCTGATCCGCAAGGATGGCTGCATGCACTGCGCCGACCCCGGTTGCCTGAAAGCCTGCCCGAGCCCGGGGGCGATCATCAAGCACGCCAACGGTATCGTCGATTTCAACCAGGACCACTGCATCGGTTGCGGCTACTGCATCACCGGCTGCCCGTTCAACATCCCGCGCATATCGCAGAAGGACCACAAGGCGTACAAGTGCACGCTGTGTTCCGACCGGGTGAGCGTGGGGCTGGAGCCGGCCTGCGTGAAAACCTGCCCGACCGGGGCGATCGTTTTCGGCAGCAAGGACGAGATGAAGGTGCATGCCGCCGAGCGCATCGTCGACCTCAAGTCACGTGGCTACGACAACGCCGGGCTGTACGACCCGGACGGCGTCGGCGGCACCCACGTGATGTACGTGTTGCACCATGCCGACACGCCCCGGCTGTACGCCGGCCTGCCGGACCAGCCTGTGATCAGCCCGCTGGTAGGCTTGTGGAAGGGCTTCACCAAGCCGCTGGCGCTGCTGGCCATGGGCGCGGCGGTGCTGGCTGGGTTCTTCCACTATGTGCGGGTTGGCCCGCAGCGGGTCGAAGAGGACGAGCACCCCACGCCGCCTGATGACAGCGTGCACCAGGTGGACCCTGCGGTGCATGTGTACGATCCGAAGCAGCCCGGTGGGCAAGGGGAGCAACGGCCATGAACCACAACAAGCCTATCCTGCGTTACAACGCCAACGAGCGGACCAACCACTGGATTGTCGCCATTCTGTTTTTCATGGCCGGGCTGTCTGGGCTGGCGCTGTTCCATCCGGCACTGTTCTGGCTAAGCCACTTGTTCGGCGGTGGGCCGTGGACACGCATCCTGCACCCGTTCATGGGCGTGGCCATGTTCGTGTTCTTCCTCGGCCTGGTGGTGCGTTTCTGGCGCGCCAACTTCATCACCGCCAACGACCGCCTGTGGCTGCGCCGCATCGACCGGGTGATGGTCAACCGTGAAGACGGCGTGCCGCCCATTGGCAAGTACAACGCCGGGCAGAAGCTGCTGTTCTGGACGCTGCTGCTGTGCATGCTGGTGCTGTTGCTGAGCGGTGTGGTCATCTGGCGCGCGTACTTCAGCCATTTCTTCGATATCGGCTCCATTCGCCTGGCTACCTTGCTGCATGCGCTGGCGGGTTTTGTGCTCATCCTTAGCATCATTGTGCACATCTACGCCGGTATCTGGATCAAGGGCTCCATTGGCGCCATGCTGCATGGCTGGGTCAGCCGCGCCTGGGCCCGCAAACATCATGAGCTGTGGTACCGCGAGGTGACCGGCGACAAGCCCCCGGGTGATCACGGACGTAAAGAAGGATGAGTACATGAGTACGATACTCGTACCCGGGCAGATCGAGGCCTCGGCGGTGGCGCCACCCTTTTTGCACCTGCCACCCAAGGGCTTGTTCGCCCTGCGCGCCGAGCGGCTGGAGCTACTCGCTGAAGATAATGCCCTTGGCGATTACCTGTGGCTGATCGCGCGGCTGTGCCACATCCAGCAGTGGCTTGTGGATAACCCACCTGGTGCTTTGCCTGTGGCCGAAGATCGCCAGCGCCTGTGCATAAGTCATGGGCTGCCGCCGCTGGCAGCCGACAGCCTGGTGCGCGAAGGGCCGTGGCTGGTCTGGCTGCAGGCGTTGCTCGATCAGTTCGGTGAAGTGGCCACGGGGCCGTTGGCTGAAGCGCTGCAGGCGCTGCGCAAAAGTGACGACGGCCAGCGCAAGGGCTGGGGCATCGCGTTGCTGGCAGGGCAGTTCGATGCCGTGCCGGCCGCGTTTGTGCCGTTTCTGGGCGCGGCGCTGCAAGCCGCCTGGTCCTATTGGCTGCTGGCGCTGCCGGCTTGCGAGCTCAAGCCGGCCGGCAGCTTGGCCCAATGCCCGGCCTGCGGGTCGCCAGCGTTGGCCGGTGTGGTGCGTAACCGTGGCAAGCATAACGGCCTGCGTTACCTGGCCTGCTCGTTGTGTGCCTGCGAGTGGCATGTGGTGCGGGTCAAGTGCGTGTACTGCGAGTCGAGCAAGGACCTGCGCTATACCAGCTTGGAGGATGATCGCCATGCGCCGGGCAAGGCGCCGTTGCAGGCTGAGTGTTGCCCGGGGTGCAACACCTACCTGAAGCAGCATTATCTGGAGAACGATGCCGCTGCCGAGCCGCTGGCCGATGACCTGGCCAGCCTGGCGCTGGATATCCGGCTGGATGAGGAAGGGTTTCATCGCCTGGCGCCAAACCTGCTGCTGGCGCCGGGTGGCGGGTGAGTGTCTACACTGCAAGATCGAGTCGCGCCCTTCGCGGGGCAAGCCCGCTCCCACAGGTACTTCGCTGTATTCGGAACCAGCAAGTTCTCAGTGGGAGCGGGCTTGCCCCGCGAAAGGGCCAGAACAGACAACGGATCATCTGAAGGTAGTACCTGATGTCTTCAAGCCTCGCCAACGACACCCCACGCCTGCCTTCCATCGACACCCTCCTGCGACATCCGGCCTGCCTCCCGTTGATCGACCGCCACGGCCGCGACGCTGTCCTCGCCACCCTGCGCCTACTGCTCGACGACCTGCGCGAGCCCGCCCATCTGGGCCAACTCAACACCGCCGAGTTGGCCGCAGAGGTACTGCTCGGTCGCACTGGCGAGCGCCTGGCTACCCAGCAACGCAGCCAGGTCCGCCGGGTGTTCAACCTCACCGGCACCGTGCTGCACACCAACCTCGGCCGCGCTCTGTTGCCGGAAGAGGCCATCGACGCCATGCAGACCGCCGCCCGTTACCCGCTCAACCTGGAGTTCGACCTGGCCACCGGCAAGCGCGGCGACCGTGACGACCTGATCGAAGGCCTGATCCGCGAATTGACCGGTGCCGAAGCCGTTACCGTGGTCAACAACAATGCCGCAGCGGTGCTGCTGGCGCTGAACAGCCTGGGGGCGCGCAAGGAGGGCATCATCTCCCGAGGCGAGCTGATCGAGATCGGCGGGGCCTTTCGTATCCCCGACATCATGGCCCGTGCAGGCGTACGGCTGCACGAGATCGGGACCACCAACCGCACCCATCCGCGCGACTACGAGGCCGCCATCGGCCCGCGCACCGGCCTGCTGATGCGCGTGCACTGCAGCAACTACAGCATCCAGGGCTTCACGACCCAGGTGCCTACCGCCGAGCTGGCGCGCATTGCCCATCAACATGAACTGCCGCTGCTCGAAGACCTGGGCAGCGGCAGTTTGCTTGACCTTACCCGCTGGGGCCTGCCCGCCGAACCGACCGTCCGCCAGGCACTGGCAGATGGCGCCGATATCGTCACCTTCAGCGGCGACAAGCTGCTTGGCGGGCCACAAGCCGGGATCATCGTCGGGCGCAAGGACCTGATCGCCAAGATCAAGAAGAACCCCCTCAAACGTGCGCTGCGCGTCGACAAGATCACCCTCGCCGCCCTTGAAGCGGTGCTGGCGCTGTACCGCAACCCGGACCGGCTGGCCGAGCGTTTGCCCAGCCTGCGCCTGCTGACCCGCAGCCAGGCCGAGATCCAGGCCCAGGCCGAGCGCCTGGCGCCCGAACTCAATGCCCGCCTCGATGGGCAATGGGCGGTCAGTGTGGAGCCGGCACTGGGCATGATCGGCAGCGGCAGCCAGCCGGTGGCGCGCCTGCCCAGCGCCGCGCTGTGCCTGCGCCCGCAGGTGTCGAAGAAGCTGCGCGGGCGCAGCCTGCATGTGCTGGAGCGCGCCTTGCGCGAGTTACCGATACCGGTGCTGGGGCGTATCGACGACGATGCGCTGTGGCTCGACCTGCGCCAGTTGGACGATGAAGCCCAGTGGCTGGCGCAGCTGCCTGCCCTGCAACTGGGGCCGGTGCAGTGATCGTCGGTACCGCTGGCCATATCGACCACGGCAAGACGGCGCTGCTGCAGGCCTTGACCGGGCAGGCTGGCGACCACCGTCAGGAAGAACGCGAGCGCGGCATGACCATCGACCTCGGCTATCGCTATGCCGCACTGGCCGAAGGTGCGCCACTGACCGGTTTCATCGATGTGCCGGGCCATGAGCGCTTTATCCACAACATGCTGGCAGGGGCGCACGGCATCGACCTGGTGTTGCTGGTGGTGGCTGCGGACGACGGCATCATGCCGCAAACCCGCGAGCACCTGGCGATCATCGAGTTGCTGGGCATTCCTCAGGCGTTAGTGGCGGTCAGCAAATGCGACCGGGTAGCGCCGGCGCGCGTAGCAGAAGTGCACGCGCAGATCGTCGCGCTGCTGGCGCCGGGGCCGTATGCAGGGGCCTCGCAGTTTGCACTGTCGAGCATCACAGGCGAGGGTGTGGAGGCATTGCGCCAGGCACTGCTGCAGGCGCAAGGGCGCGTGCGGCAGCGCAGTGTGCGCGGCGGTTTTCGCCTGGCCATCGACCGCGCCTTCGCGGTGTCTGGTGCCGGTGTGGTGGTCACCGGCACGGCATTGGCCGGCCAGGTCAGTGCGGGTGACACCCTGTTGTTGGGCAAGGCTGGCAAACCCGTGCGGGTGCGCGGCCTGCATGCCCAGAGCCAGGCGGCGCTGATGGCCGAAGCGGGCCAGCGGGTGGCGCTGAACATCGCTGCCGAGCGGTTGGCCGTCGAACAGGTACACCGGGGTGACTGGCTGGTGCCCGAATGGCTGCACGCACCCAGCGTTCGGGTCGATATCGAGCTGACGTTGCTGGCGGGGGAAACCCGCCCGTTCGAGCACTTCAGCGCTGTGCACGTCCACCTCGGCACTCAGGATGTGACCGCCCGCGTGGCGCTGCTCGAAGGTGAGGCACTGCTGGCCGGCCAGCGCATGTTTGCCCAGTTGCTACTCAACGCGCCGCTGCAGGCCGTGCATGGCGACCGGCTGGTGCTGCGCGACCAGCGCGCCCAGCGCACGCTGGGAGGCGGGTGGGTGCTTGACCCGTTTGCGCCCAGTCGGCAGCGTCGCAGCGAGGTGCGGCTGCGCCAGTTGCAGGTGCTGCGTGATGCCGAGGGCCTGGAGCAAGCGTTATCCGCCTTGCTGGATGCCGCGCCGGCAGGGCTCGACCCGCAGCGGCTGGAGCGGCAGTTCAACCGCCTGCGTGCGAGCTGGCAGTTGCCCGCGAATGTTCTGGTGATTGCCACGCGCCAGGGGCCGTTGCTATTTGCCCGTGCGACGTGGGATGCGTTGAAGCAGCAGGTGCTGGAGCGGCTGGCACTGTTTCATCAGCAGGAGCCCGACCAACTCGGCCCGGACCGCGACCGTTTACGGCGCTTTGTTGCCTTGCCGCTGGAGCGTCCGGCGTTTGTCAGCCTGCTGGATGAATTGCTTGATAAGGGGCAGATTGCCAGCAGCGGCCCGTGGTTGCACCTGCCCGATCACAAGGTGCAATTGAGTGAGGCCGATAACGCGCTATGGGCGCGGTTGGAGCCCCGCTTGCTGGAAGGGCAGTACGACCCGCCGTGGGTGCGGACGCTGGCCAGTGAATTGGGCTGCGCCGAAACGGATGTGCGCTTGCTGATGCGCAAGCTGGCCAGGCTGGGCCTGGTGCACCAGGTGGTGCGGGACCTGTTCTACCCGGCAGCGACGGTACAGCGGATGGCCGCGCTGCTGCTTGGCCAGGTGAGTGAAGCGCCGGTGGTGCAGGTGGCTGCGTTTCGCGATATGTTGGGCATCGGTCGCAAGCGCAGTGTGCAGATTCTTGAGTATTTCGACCGCATCGGCCTGACCCGCCGGGTGGCCGACCAGCGTTACATCCGCGCCGACAGCGCCCTGGCCCAGCAGCAGGCCAGGCACTGAGTTCAAGGAAGGCAATCGCGCCCGGTGGCGCGGCCGGGCTTCAAACCCGGTTGGGGACGGCAGCCGTTCCCGGGCAGGTTCGACTCCCGCTGCCTTCCGCCATTAACTTCTCCCTTTAGGGCCTCTTCGCGGGTAAACCCGCTCCCACAGGGGCTTTACAGTTCTTGAGACGTGCGCAGTACCTGTGGGAGCGGGCTTGCCCGCGAAGAGGCCCGAAAGCATGACGCTTAAGCCCGCTCTCCACACAGGTCCAGCGCAAACCACTGCTCAGCAGCTTCTGCACCCAACCCAGCCCCCAGCAGCGCAAACAGTTTGCCCAACGCTGCCTCACGGGTCATGCCGCCGCCACTGACCAGGCCAGCGCCACGCAGGCGGTTACCCGCCGCATAGGTATCGAACACCACCGACCCTTCCGGGCATTGGCTGATCGCAACCAGCACCACACCCCGCTGACGCGCCGCTTGCAGTACGTCTAGCAATGCCTGGTCACCCGAGGGCCCTGTGCCGCTGCCGTAGCACTCCAGCAGCAAACCTTGCACGCCGCTGTCGAGCACTGCCCGCAGATGCCCGGCCTGCAAGCCAGGGAACACCGGCATCACCGCCAGGTTGACCGGCTGGCGCGGGTGCTGGTAGCCAAGCTCGGCGGGCAGGGTGGTGGCACGCTCACCGTCGCGATGGCGCGGCAGCGCGGCAAAGGCATCGAAGGCCTCGCTGCGCAGTTTCGAGGCCCGGCAGCCGTGCAGCAACTGCCCGTGGAAGTACAGCTGCACGCCGTTTTCCAGGCCTTGTTCGAACTGGCGCAGGGCGCCGCACAGGTTGTCCCAGGCATCGCTGCGCGGTGCACCGGCCGGCAACATCGAGCCGGTCAACAGCACCGGCACCGGCAAGCCAAGCAGCAGGAACGACAACGCTGCGGCGCTGTGAGCCAGGGTGTCGGTGCCATGCAGGACCAGCACCGCATCATGGCCGGCAACGTCCACCGCCTCGACGATGGCATCGCGCATGGCCAGCCAGTTGTGCTGCTGCATGTTGGCGCTGTCGAGCAGCGGGTTCATTTCCTGCAGTGTCCAGTGCAGTTGGGGTGCATCGGCCATCTGGGCGAAATGCTCGCGCATCCGCGCCTCGAAACCACCCGCTGGCGCCAGGCCTTCAGGGGTTTCGAGCATGCCGATGGTGCCCCCGGTGTAGAGGACGAGAAGATTCTTTACTGCGCGCATGGAGATCATCCGAGGCGGTAAGCGGAGAAAGAAAAGCCGCCCGCAGGTGGGGCGGCTGGGCAGGGCAGGATATCAGCGCTGAAGCTGGGCTTGGCCCACGGCTTTGTCAGCGGCTGTTTCGGCCTGCGTATTGGCAGGCCAGGCATTGCGGTCCAGGTCCAGGTCGGCAAACTTGGCCGAATCGAACACTGGCTGCTTGATGCCAGCCTTGCGCTGATCATCGTAGTCGCGCATCACCCGCAGGCCGACCTTGAACAGCAGGGCCAGGGCGACCAGGTTGACGAAGGCCAGGCAGGTCATGGTGATGTCGGCGAAGGCGAACACGGTCGACAGGTCCTGCATCGAACCCCACACCACCAGCGCCAGCACCAGGCCGCGGAACAGCATCAGCACGGCACGGTTGCGTGTCAGGAACTGCAGGCTGTTTTCGCCCAAATAGTAGTTGTAGAGGATGCAGGTGAAGACGAACAGCGACAGCGCGACGCTGACGAACAGGCGCCCCCAGTCACCGACCACGGCGGCCAGCGAGTTTTGGGTCAGGACGATGCCATCACCTTCGAAGCCTGGGGTGTAGAAGCCCGACAGCAGGATCAGCAGCGCGGTGCAGGTGCAGATCACGAAGGTGTCGAGGAATACGCTGAACGCCTGGACCACGCCTTGCGCGCCCGGGTGCTTCACGGCCGCCACGGCAGCGACGTTGGGCGCACTGCCCAGGCCCGCTTCGTTGGCGAATACGCCACGCTTCACGCCCATGACGATGGCACTGCCCAGCAGGCCGCCGAACGCGGGGTCGAGGCCGAAGGCGCTCTTGAAGATGGTTTCCAGCATGGCAGGCACGTGCTCGATCTGGGTGCCGATCACGTAGAGCGTCACGCCGATGTAGGCCAGCGTCTTGACCGGTACCAACAGGTCAGACACGGCGGCGATGCGCTTGATGCCACCGAGGAAGGTGATGGCCAGCAGCACGGCCAGGACGATACCGGTGTGCTTAGGGTCGAAGGCAAAGGCGTTCTGCAGCGAGTGGGTCACGGTGTACGACTGCAGGCCAATGAAGGCGAAGCCGTAGGTGACCAGCAGCAGGATCGAGAACACGATGGCCATGTTCTTGCGCTTCAGGCCGTGCTGGATGTAGTAAGCCGGGCCACCACGGTACAGGCCGTCACCGTCTGCGCGTTTGTAGACCTGGGCCAGCGTGCATTCGAAGAAGCTGCTGGACATGCCCACCAGCGCGGTGACCCACATCCAGAAGACCGCGCCTGGGCCGCCCAGGGTCACGGCAATGCCAACACCGGCGATGTTACCGGCGCCAACGCGGCCGGCGAGGCTCAGCATCAGGGCCTGGAAGGAGCTCAGCTGGCCTGCCTGGCCACGCAGCGATTCCTTGAACACACCGAACATGTGGGCAAAATGGCGGAACTGGACGAACCGCGAGCGGATGGTGAAGTAACCGCCGAGACCGACGATCAACACGATGAGGAGTTTCCCTGAAAGGAAATCGTTGAGTACTTCGAGCATTAAAATGACCTCGATTCTTATTCTTCGTGTGGAATGACCAGCGGACGGCAGGCGCACCGCTATCGTTGGGGCGCATGTTTGGCTATGACAAGAGTGGTTACAATTTCGCGGGTTGCTCTGACTTGATGCGACTTGATGCTACACTTGCGCCATTCGCGTCACCTGGATTCTGAACATGAGCGATCATTTCGCTACCAACCTCAAACTGGCCTGCAGCCACTACCGCTCTATCTCGGAAGTTTGCCGACAGCTGTCGATCAACCGTGCGCAGTTCAACAAGTACCTCAGCGGCCAGAGCCGTCCGACGGCTTTCAACCTCAAACGCATCGGCGATTTCTTCGGTGTCGAGGATTACGAGCTGAACCAGCCGCCCGAGCAGTTCGCTCGGCTGATCGGCGCCCGTGTGTCGGCGGTGGCTGAACAGCCAAGCGACCCGATCAGCGAGTTGTTCCGCCCCTTGCACGAGCACGCGGGCAACCTGTCGCGCTACTGCGGCTATTACTTCGAGTACTCCAACTGCATGTCGGTACCGGGGTCGATCCTGCTATCGCTGGTGCACCTGCGCGAAGAGCGCGGCCGCTTCCTGTTCGAGCGCCAGGAGCGTCAGGAGCGCAGCAGTGCCACCGACCTGCATGCCGAGGTGCGTTGCCGCTACTTGGGCGCGGCGTTCCAGTTGCAGGACCGGATGTTCCTGATCGACTACGAGTCGCTGACCCTTAACGAGATGAGCCAGACCATCCTCATCCCCAGCTTCAAGAGCCGCATCACCCGCCTGAACGGCCTGAAGACCGGCGTTTCCAGCGGCGACCGACGCAACCCGGCCTGCACCCGAGTGGTGTGGGAGTACCTGGGCGAAGAGATCAACCGCATCAATGCCTATCGCCAGGTCAAGCTGTACCGGCCGGATGACCCGCGTATCGATGATGACGTGCGCGAGCGGTTGAGTGTGGGGCCGTTGAGTAATGGGCTATTCGAAATCGAGTGAGGGGTAACGCGTCACACATCGTCGAGGATGAACGTTTGCACCGCGTCCGCAACCTGATCCGCGATTGCCGGGGTACTGCGCAGGTGGGCGGCGATGCCATGGTCGCAGTCCGTAAGAAACAGGCATTGGAAACGCTCCAGTGAAACTGACTGCATCAGCGCGTGAGTGACTTCTTCAGGAATTGGGCTGTAGCGCTCGGTGCCGGCAACCCACAGGTTGCCTGCACTGGTGCCAGGCCCTTTGCCGAATCGCTGTGAGTTGAGCCCGTCATACTCGCCAATCACCATCAGTACTCTGCCCCGAAACCGACTGAGGAAGGCGTAGCTGTCGCAGTCCAGAAAACCGTAGGGCCTGCTGATGGCTGCTGTAAAGGTCGGGCCGAATGGCGCCTGTTGAGCGAGGTCTGGATAAACAGCTGGGCAGATCAATACAAGCCTGTTCACTTGCGGTAACTGCGCTGCGAGTTTCAGCGTAATTGCAGCCCCTAGGCTATGGCCTATCAGCGTCCGGCAGTCATTAGCGATATGTCGGAAAAAACGTCGCGCCTCTTCGAGATTGGTCGCTAGTGAAGGCAAATCTGCACCTGGCTCGCTGGCGAGACTGTGCCCTGACAGGTTTCCAGTTAGCGATCCGATACCTGCGGCTTGCAGGCGATAGAGCAGCGGGTTGAGCCGAGTGAAGTCCGAGCGCGCGCCCCCGATGACAAACACCGGGGGTGATTGCTCAAGATCAGGCACCAGCAATCGGGCTTGCTGTTGGTAGTTTCCGAACACTTCTTCGATGACTACTTCTTTGCCAGGTGCGGGTTCGTTGAACTGCCATTTCAATCGGTGATTGTGTCCGTTTGTACGTGCATGCTGCCCTCTTTTAAAGAGCCGATGATTGGTATTACGCAACGCAGATTAGGCTAGTTGCTGTTTTTGCCGTGTGCGCTGGCTCATGGCTTTTTTGAAGCCTATGAGATCGAGCGCCGCCCGGGCGGCGCTCGATTTGCGCACCACCTCAAAACCCAAGGCAAGCACCTGTCGGCAAAACGTGGCTGCAATTGGGCCATCCAAGCGGGTGGTGGCGAAAATTTGAAATCAACACTGCCGATGGTATTCACTAGGCCCTGGGTTGGACTTCCCCGCCCGGAAACCGCAAAATGACCCCTTTCCCTCAATCAACCTCTCCGGATCTGCTGACTCTATGCGTATGCGCCTAATGCTGTTGGGTGGTGGCAATGCCCTCGGGCAAGCGCTGATTCGTCTCGGGGCTGAAGAGGACATTGCATTCCTGGCACCGCGCCCGCCGGAGAACGGCTGGGACCCGGCCAGCCTCACTCAGCTGCTCGACGATCACCGCCCCAATGCCTTGGTCAACCTGGCCTATTACTTCGACTGGTTCCAGGCCGAGTCGGTCAGTGAACAACGCCTGGCTCAGCAAGAGCGGGCGGTGGAGCGGCTGGCAGAGTTGTGCCAGCACCACCAGATCACCTTGGTGCAGCCTTCGAGCTACCGGGTTTTCGACGGGTCGCGGGCCACGGCCTACAGCGAGAAAGACGAGCCGGTGCCGCTCGGCCTGCGTGGCCAGGCCCTGTGGCGCATCGAGCAGAGCGTGCGGGCGGCGTGCCCGCAACATGTGCTGCTGCGCTTTGGCTGGCTGCTCGATGAAAGCGTCGACGGTGCACTGGGCCGTTTCCTGACCCGGGCCGAACAACCCCAGGAATTGCTGCTGGCAGATGACCGCCGCGGCAACCCGACGCCGGTCGATGACGCTGCCCGGGTGATCCTGTCGGTGCTCAAGCAGCTCGATTGCAGCGCGCCGCTGTGGGGCACCTACCATTACGCCGGCAACGAAGCGACCACGCCACTGGCGCTGGGGCAGGCGATTTTGACCGAGGCTGGCCAGTACCGTCAGCTGGCGGTGCAGGCGCCCACGCCACAGGCCCATGCCGCGCGGCCGGACGCCAGCGAAGAGCCCCAGCACGCCGTGCTGGCCTGCAAGAAAATCCTTCACACCTTCGGTATCAAGCCCCGCGCCTGGCGCGCCGGCCTGCCGCCCCTACTGGACCGTTTCTACCGCCATGGCTGATGCCCCCATCCTGATCACCGGCGGTGCCGGCTTCATCGGCTCTCACCTGTGCGATGCGCTGTTGGCCAAAGGTTACGCCGTACGCATTCTCGACGACCTGTCCACTGGCAAGCGGGATAACCTGCAGATTACCCACCCACGGTTGGAACTGATCGAAGGCGATGTCGCCGATGCTGGGCTGGTCAGCCGTGCGGCCGCTGGTTGCGCTGCGGTGGTGCACCTGGCGGCCGTGGCGTCGGTGCAGGCTTCGGTCGAGGATCCGGTAAAGACTCACCAGAGCAATTTCATCGGCACCCTGAATGTCTGCGAAGCCATGCGCCTGCACGGTGTGCGTCGGGTGCTGTTCGCCTCCAGTGCTGCGGTGTATGGCAACAACGGCGAAGGCGAGTCGATTGCTGAAGAAACACCGAAAGCGCCGTTGACCCCTTACGCTGTGGATAAGCTGGCCAGTGAGCAGTACCTGGATTTCTACCGCCGCCAGCATGGTCTGGAGCCGGTGGTGTTCCGCTTCTTCAATATCTTCGGCCCGCGGCAGGACCCTTCCTCGCCGTATTCGGGTGTGATCAGCATCTTCAGCGAGCGTGCCACCCAAGGGCTGCCGATCACGGTGTTCGGGGATGGTGAGCAGACCCGGGATTTCCTTTATGTAGGGGACCTGGTGCAGGTGATGATCCAGGCGCTGGAGCAGCAGCAGGTCGAGGAGGGCGCGGTGAACATCGGCCTGAACCAGGCGACTTCGCTCAACCAGCTGTTGACGGCCCTGGAAAAGGTAATCGGCAGCTTGCCAGCGATCAGCTATGGCCCAGCCCGCTCGGGCGACATTCGCCATTCGCGGGCAGATAACCAGCGCTTGCTGACGCGCTTCGATTTCCCGGCGCCAACGCCATTGGTCGACGGCTTGTCCCGCTTGCTCGGCAAGGCCTGACCGCAGGCTCGGCAACGCACGCCGTCCTGTAGGAGCAGCCTTGCGCTGCGAAGAGGCCGGTGGCAGCAGTGAAGATCTACTGTGTTGCCACCGGCCTCTTCGCAGCACAAGGCTGCTCCTACAGGCGTCTTGGCTTGCCAGCCACGTGGCGCCGGGCTCAACCGTGCCGCACCACCGTGCGCTGGCAATCATCAGGCCCCAACACCCGCCCATCCCGAGCGCGCACTTGCAGGGTCTCGAGCGTTTCCCCTGTGGCGCGGTCCAGCAATGCCGATCGCGTTTCTCCCGCCTCGAACAAGAACTGCTCCCCCCACTGGCGCAAGGCGATCACCAGCGGAAACACCGAACGCCCTTTTTCGGTCAGCACATACTCTTTGTAGGCACTGCCATCCGATGCCGGCTGCAACGCCAACAGCCCACTCTCCACCAGTAACTTGAGCCTTGAGGCCAGGATGTTCTTGGCCAGCCCGAGGTTCTTCTGAAACTCACTGAAGCGGCGCAAGCCATCGAAGGCGTCGCGCAGGATCATCAGCGCCCAGCGATCACCCAGTACTTCAAGGGCCCGGGCTACCGGGCATTGTCCGTTCGTTTCGTCGAGCATCGTGCGGCTTCTCAAGGGTTCTGGTTGCAGATTAAAACCACATTTGCTAGAAATCCACATGTGGTTTTAATTTGAAACCAGATTGAAGGGATACGCCATGCACACCCCGAACGCTACACAACCCCGCCTGACCCGCGCGATGACCCTGTTACTGGCCCTCACCTGCGGTATTGCAGTGGCCACGGTGTACATCGCCCAGCCCTTGCTCGAGTCCATGGCACGGGACTTGGGGGTAGGGCAGCAGCGTATAGGCTGGGTGGTCGGCGCCACCCAGGCCGGTTATGCGCTGGGCTTGCTACTGATCGTGCCGCTAGGCGACCTGATCGACCGCAAGCGCCTGATCGTCGGCCAGTTGTGGGTCTCGGCCCTGGCCCTGATGGCGGTAGGCATGGCCTGGGACTGGGCGGTGCTGCTGATGGCGCTGGCGCTGGTCGGGTTGATGGCCGTCATGGTGCAGGTGATGGTGGCGCATGCCGCCACCCTGGCCACCCCCGCACAGCAGGGGCAGGCGGTGGGCACGGTCACCAGCGGGGTGGTGCTGGGCATTCTGCTGGCGCGGCTGGTGTCTGGCTTAGTCGCCGACATGGCGGGCTGGCGTGTCGTCTATTTTGCCGCAGCCGGGGTGCTGATGCTGATGGCCTGCCTGCTCTGGCGCGGCATGCCGGGTGCCCGGCCGGCGGCGCAGCGCCTCGGTTACCTGGCATTGACGGGCTCGCTGTGGGCGTTGTTCAAGGAAGACCCTGCCCTGCGCCGACGCGGGTTATACGGCCTGTTGATCTTTGCCGCCTTCAGCGTGCTGTGGAGCGCGATGGTGCTGCCGCTGAGTGCTTCGCCCTTGGCGCTCAGCCATACCCAGATCGGCCTCATTGGCCTGGCCGGCGTGGCGGGCGCGGTTGCTGCTTCCCGGGCCGGTCGGTTGGCCGATCAAGGCCGCGGCGAGCGCACCACCGGGTTCGCCCTGGCGGTACTGACGGTGTCGTGGCTGCCGACGGCGTTCGTCGAGCATTCGCTGCTGGCGTTTCTAGTGGGGGTGGTGTTGCTCGACTTTGCGGTGCAGGCTGTGCATGTCACCAATCAGAGCCTGTTGCTGGCCGGGCGCAGCGCACAGGCGAGCCGCCTGATTGGCGCCTACATGTGCTGCTATTCACTGGGTAGCGGGTTGGGCGCGGTGCTGGCGACCTGGGTCTATGCCCGATGGGGGTGGGCGGCGGTGTGCGGGCTGGGGGCGGGGATCAGTGCGACAGCCTTGGGTTGCTGGCTGGGGGCAAGAACAGGGAGCGCGGCAATGGCCGCCCTCCCTGCCAGGGATCAGAACTTGTAGCCAAGGCCAACCATGTAAACCCACGGGTCGACGTCGACGTCGACCTTGGTCTTGCTGTAGCCCAGCGCGGTCGGGCCGTTGACGCTGGCCTTGGTGTCGATGTCGACGTACCAGACCGAGGCGTTGACCAGCAGGTTGTCGGTGAGCATGTAGTCCATGCCCAACTGGCCAGCGATACCGACCGAATCCTGCAGCTTCAGGTTGCTGAAGCCTTGTTCTTTACGCGCGCTGCTCAGGTCTTCGTCGAAGAACAGGGTGTAGTTGATGCCCACGCCGGCATACGGCTGGAAGCGGGAGTTCGGCTCCATCGGGTAGTACTGCAGCGACAGGGTCGGTGGCAGTTGCTTGATGTCGGCCAGCTTGCCGTCCAGGCCGCCGCCCAGGCCCTTGACGCCCACGGTGTGCTTGAACGGGGTGGCCGCCAGCAGCTCCAGGCCGATGTGGTCGGTGAGCATGTAGGCGAAGGTCAGGCCCAGCTGGGTGTCGCTGTCCAGGGTCGCCTTGGTGCCCGACACCTTGTTGCCGTCGAACTTGAGGTCGCCGCTGCTTTCGTTCGGTGCGGTAGTGATGGCACCGGCGCGCAGGATCATATCGCCTGCCTGGTAGGCGTGGGCGGCAGGGGCGGCGAGCGCAAGGGCCACAAGCGAGGCGCCGAGCAAGGACTTGTTCATGGAAGCTCCCAGAGGACATTAGTAATTGAGTAGTCCAATGGTACGGATGCGTCTAAACCGAAAGTTTGACCCAGCTCAAAGAAGCGTCGGAACGAATTCGAAACAGTTCTCACTTCAGCTCATAAGCGTATATTTTCTCGGCTTCCATCTGGTATCCGGCGTCGGCCAGTTCGCTGCTGGAGGCGCTCACCTGCATCTTTCCCTCGATCCAGTAGGGCTGATACAGGTCTTCGACGCGCACGCCCATCTCGCTGAAGATGTGCACGATCTGGTTCGAGGGTGGTGGCGGCACGTGGATGCAAGCGCCGTAGTAGGGCACCAAGAGGAACTCGGTGGTGCGGCCTTCTTCGCTGACCTCCAGCGGCACGATGTAGCCCGGCAGCTTGATCTGCTGGCCATCCAGGCTTTTCACCACCGGGGCATCCGGCGCCTGCTGGCGGGCGGCGGGCGCCGATTCGGCGGCCAGAGCGTCGCTCAGCTGTGACAGGTCGTGCAGCGGAGCCAGTTGCGGCGGGATGACAGGGGCGCCTTCCGGGATCAATGCAGGCCAATCGAGTTCGCGGGGTTCGGCCGCCCAGGTGGGGGCGGCGAGTACTACCAGTGATAACAGAAGCGCGCGGAGCATGGCGTTTTCTCAGAGGTGGATCGACAAGCCATCGGCCAGCGACTGCCGATAGGCTCGCCAGGCCGGCACGCTGCCCATCAGCAGTGCAGCTCCGAGGATAATAGCCAGCAGCGTCCATTCATGGGCACTCGGCAGGGCCAGCGGCAGGAACAACCCATAGTTGGCCTGCACATAGCCCTGCGCCAGGGCGATGCCGGTGTACAGCAAGCCTAGCCCGGCGACGATCCCCACCACGGCCAGCGACAGCGCCTCCAGCACCAGCAACCCGGCGATATGCCAAGGCCGGGCACCGACCGAGCGCAAGATCGCCATCTCCCGACGGCGCTCGTTGAGGCTGGTGAGAATCGCCGTCAGCATGCCGATCAACCCGGTCAGCACCACGAACAGCGAAACCACGAACAGCGCCTGCTCGGCGGTGCCCATCAGGCTCCAGAGCTCCTGCAGGGCCACCCCGGGCAAGATCGCCAGCAAGGGTTCGTTGCGGTACTCGTTGATTTCCCGTTGCAGGCTGAAGGTAGCGATCTTGCTGTTCAAACCAAGCATGAACGCGGTGATGGCGGCAGGTTGCAGGTCCATGGTACGTGCCTGGTCGGCACTGATGCGCCCGGCACCGCGCGCGGGCACCCCGTTGTGCCAATCGATATGGATCGCCTCCATGCCGCCCAGGCTGATATGCAGGGTGCGGTCGACCGGGGTGCCCGTACGCTTGAGCACGCCGACCACGGTGAACGGCTTGTCGTCATGCTTGACCAGGCTGATCGCCGCGACGCCATGCGCCAGTACCAGCTTGTCGCCCAGTGTGTAATGCAAGGCGTCGGCCACTTCGGCGCCGAGCACCACTTCGAACGGGTCGTCGGCGAAGGCGCGGCCCTGGCTCAGTTCCAGGTGCTGCCTGCGGCCATATTGGTAGTGGCTGAAGTAGTCGCCAGTGGTGCCCATCACGCGATAGCCGCGGTGCGAGTCGCCCAGCGAAATAGGGATCGCCCACTTCACCCGTGGGTCCTGGGCGTAATGCTGGTAGCTGTCCCAGCGGATGTTGTTGGTGGCGTTGCCAATACGAAACACCGAATACAGCAGCAGGTTCACCGAGCCCGAGCGGGCGCCGACGATCAGGTCGGTACCGCTGATGGTGCTGGCGAAGCTGGCGCGGGCTTCGGTGCGCACGCGCTCTACGGCCAGCAGCAGGCACACCGACAAGGCAATGGCGAACGCGGTGAGGAAGGCGGTGAAACGGCGGTTGGCCAGGCTGGCCAGGGCAAGACGAAGCAGGTACATCAGGCCTCCCGGGGCTTGGCGGCGCGGTTGAGCTCGGCCAGGGAAAGGTGACGGTCGAACAGCGGTGCCAGGCTCTGGTCATGGCTGACGAACAACAGGCTGGCGCCGGCTGCACGGCACTCGTCGAACAACAGGCGGATGAAGGCTTCGCGGGTGTCGGCATCGAGGGCCGAGGTCGGTTCGTCGGCGATCACCAATTCCGGCTGGCCGATCAGTGCTCGCGCAGCGGCCACCCGTTGTTGCTGGCCGATCGACAGGCTGTCGGCGCGCCGGGCAAGCAGGGCGGGGTCGCCCAGGCCCAGGTGGGCGAGCAGCGTGGCGGCGGCCTGGTCGACACTGCCATGGCGCTGGGCCGCGCGCGTGGCGCGGCTGCGCGAAAAGCGGCAAGGCAGCTCGACGTTCTCGCGCACCGATAGAAACGGCAGCAAGTTGAACTGCTGGAAGATGTAACCCGTGTGGTCGACCCGGAAGCGATCGCGCGCGCCTTGGCCGAGGCCACTGAGGTCGTGGCCGAGCAGGCGAATGCGGCCCTGGCCAGGCAGGTTCACGCCGCCCAGCAGGCCCAGCAGCGTGGTCTTGCCGCTGCCGCTGGGGCCTTTGAGAAACAACGCCTCGCCGGCCTCCAGCTGGAAGGCGGGAATATCCAGCAGGGCCGGTTGGCCAGGCCAGGCAAAGACCAGGTCATGCAGTTCGATCAGCGGCTGGCCCATTCAGAACGCGACCGCGGCCTTGGCGGGTGTCGCTTCAACGCCTTTTTGACCTTTAGGGCCGATCAGTTGCACGTTGATCTTCTGGGTAGCCGGGAAGGCCTTGAACAGCGGGGCAAGGTCGATCTGGGTGAGGCTGTCCGGGTTGGCACAGGTCAGTTGGTAATGCGCACCAATATCGCTGTGCTCATGGCCGTGCTCATGCTCGTCGCCATCGTCGTCGGCTTTCGGGGCATCGTCGAACAGCGGGCTTTCCAGCTCCTGTGCATCGTCCTTGCACCCAGCGGCTGCTGCCAGGCCGAACAGCTGCAAGGGTTGCTCGAGCTGCTGGCGCACGGCGGCGACCTTGGCTTTGTCGGCATCGCTATTGGCAGCGTGCTCGAAACCGACCAGGTTCATCGCCGGGCTGTCCAGTTCCAGCTCCAGGGTGTTGCCATCGAGCACGGCGTTGAGCTTGGCCACGCCATGCTCATGGGCGCCGAGGGTGCCATGGGCGTGATCATGGTCATGGTCATCGTGGGCATGGGCCATGGCGAGGGGCAGCAGAGCGAAGGGCAGGGCGAGCAGCAGGCGACGCATGGAAGACTCCAGGAGCAGGCTGGGAATGATTTGGTAATGTTATAACAACTTTTCTGCCTGCCGCCAGCCTGTGTGGCGCAGGTTTCATGTTGCTGTAGCATGGCTGCATTGACCTGCGTTCAAGGAAAGCATCGTGAGAATTCGTGGACAAATTGGTGACTGGCCCGTGGACCTGACTGTCGAGCTGGAGCCGGCCGAGTGGGCGCAGTTGGGGCGGCACCTTGAGGTGCCGGTTACCGCCGAAGCGGCGGCCGCCTCGCCAGCAGCGCCGCGGCAAGATGATGGGCAGTGGGCCGCAGCACGCGACGTGCTGCGCCAGGCTGGGCAGATGAATGGGCCCGCGTTGCTGGACCGCCTGGAAGGGCTGGCGGGGAGTACCGCGGCGGGCAAGCGACTGCTGGTGCGGTTGCGGCACAGCAGCGAGGTGAAGGTGGAAAGTGGCGCGGATGCGCCGGTGTATCACTGGGTCGGCTGACAAGGTCACACGCGTTCGGGGTAGGAGCAGCCTTGTGCTGCGAAGAGGCCGGTGAAAGCAGCGCAGATAGACTGTGCTTTCACCGGCCTCTTCGCAGCTCAAGGCTGCTCCTACAAGGGCGTGCCTGCCTCAGAACAGGGCTGAAGACAGCTTGCGGCGGTAGACGCTCACCAGCGGATGATCACCGCCCAGCAGTTCGAACACCTGCAACATCGCCTTCTGCGGCAACCCGTTCTCGTAGCCGCGGTTGCGCTTGAACAGCTTCAACAAACCCTCCAGCGCCGCCTCGTACTGCTGGCGGGCCAGTTGCTGAATGCTCAACTGGTAGGCCGCTTCATCGTCCTCTGGGTTCTGCGCGAGGCGGCTCTTCAGGTCGGCGACTTCCGGCAGGCTGGCAGCCTGGCGCAGGAAGGTCAGCTGTGCCTTGGCACCGGCCAGGGCTGCCTTGTGCTCGTCGGTCTTGACCGCGTCCAGCACCACCTGGGCCTCGCCCAGCTCGCCCCGCTCAGCCAGGCAACGGGCGTACAGGATCAGCGCCTCGGCATTGCTGTTGTCTTCACCCAGCAGCGCCTGGAGCAGTGCTTCGGCCTCGGCGAAGCGGCTTTCGGCGAACAGCGCCTTGGCCTGCTCCAGCGGCGATGCGGCGGGCGGGGCCGGCATCTGCACGTGCGGTTCGAGCAGCGCGCGGATTGCCGACTCCGGCTGCGCCCCGGCAAAACCGTCGACCGGCTGGCCGTCTTTGAACAGCACCACGGTCGGCAGGCTGCGAATGCCGAACTGGGCGACCACCTGCTGCTCTACGTCGCAGTTGATCTTGGCCAGCAGCAGCTCGCCCTGATAACCCTCGGCGATTTTCGCCAGCAGTGGCATCAGCGCCTTGCAGGGCGCGCACCACTCAGCCCAGAAGTCCACCAGGACCGGTTTGTGGAAGGAGTTTTCGATGACCAATTGCTGGAAGGTGGCATCGGTGGCGTCGAAAATGTACGGCGTGTCTTGGCTCATCGCGACTCTCGCAAACTCGTGAATGGCACCACTATAAAGGCTCGCGGCTGGCGTGGTACAGGCTGACCCGGCGGAATTCGTGGGGCTCGGCCAGGTCCGGCAGGGTCAGCGCGTCGAGCACGCCCAATTGTTGGTACAGCGGGTGGCTGAAGTCGCGAACCCGCGAGTCGGCCACCAGCGCCTGGCGACCGCGGCCGAGGAAGGCATCGAGCAGTGGCAGGTTGGCGCGGTCATACAGCACATCGGCGACCAGAATCAGGTCGAAGCGGTCGTCCTCGGCGAAAAAATCGTTGCTGTAGCCGAGCTCCACCCCGTTCAACGCGGCGTTGGCGCGGCAGGCGTCAAGGGCCAGTGGGTCGAGGTCGCACGCCACCACTTCAAGGGCGCCTGCGCGGGCTGCGGCAATGCCGGCGATGCCGCTGCCCGCGCCAAAATCGAGCACACGCTTGCCCGCCACCCATGCCGGGTGTGCGGCCAGGTAGCGGGCCATGGCCAGGCCGCTGGCCCAGCAGAAGCTCCAGTACGGAGGTTCTTCGAGAATGCGCCGGGTTTCTTCGCTGCTGAAGGCGCGGTCCATGTTCTGGTCGTCGATCAGCCACAGTTTCAATTCGCAGTCAGGCAGGTCGCTGACCACCAGGCGCGCTTCGCCGATCAGGCCACTGAGGGCCTGTTGCAGTGCCAGTGGCGCCACTTACGGTGCCTTCTCGAAACGCAGCGGGCCGGTGGCCTGGGTTTGCGGCTGGGCGATGCGCACAGGGGGCAGGTGCATGATCAACTGCCCGGAGCTGCTGGCGCGGCCGCGCAGTTCGACGCGGGCACCGGCCGGGAAGGCTTCGGGGTTGAAGCGCAACTGATAAGGCAGCGCCTGCCCGGTGCCAGTCAGGTTGCTGCTGGCCAGCAGGCGTTGCGGGCGGTCGCGTTCGTCGATCACCAGCAGGGCCAGCTCCACGTCGGCACCGGCCGGGATTTCCAGCAAAGTACCGCTCAGCTCGCGCTGGTAGGCGGGCAGCGGGCCAAGCGGTTGGGCCTTCTTGGCCACTTTGGCTGGCGCAGGCGCCTGGCCTTGATCGGGCTTGGGCTGGTCGCTACCGCAAGCGGCAAGCAGGGCGGCGCAGCACAGCACGACGAGCGCTCGATAGTGCATTGGGGCTTCCTTCACGGGCAGATTTCCCTGGATGTTAACCCCTTTGGCTTGTCTTGCCAGTGGGATGCGCTACCATGGCCCTCCCTTTTTTTGTTGCCTGCCACCATGCACTGTCCCTTTTGCGGTGCCAACGACACCAAGGTCATCGACTCTCGTCTTGTCGCCGAGGGCGAGCAAGTGCGCCGCCGCCGTGAGTGCGTTGCCTGCGGCGAGCGTTTCACTACCTTCGAAACCGCCGAACTGGTGCTGCCCCGGCTGATCAAGCAGGACGGCACGCGCCAGCCTTTCGACGAAGACAAGTTGCGTGCAGGCATGCAGCGGGCGCTGGAAAAACGCCCGGTCAGCGTCGAGCGCCTGGAAGCGGCGCTGGCGCATATCAAGAGCCGCCTGCGTGCCACCGGCGAGCGCGAGGTCAAGTCACTGGTGGTGGGTGAAATGGTGATGGCCGAGCTGCGCAAGCTCGACGAGGTGGCCTATATCCGCTTCGCCTCGGTCTATCGACGCTTCCAGGACCTCGACGAATTCCGCGAAGAAATCGACCGTCTGGCCCGTGAGCCAGCTAAAGAGTGAGCATGCCCAGCCAGACCGCGATCCTCGATGCCCACTACATGGCCCGCGCCCTGGAGCTGGCCCGCAAGGGTATTTACAGCACCCACCCCAACCCGCGTGTGGGGTGCGTGATCGTGCGCGATGGCGAGGTGGTCGGCGAAGGCTGGCACGTGCGCGCTGGCGAGCCCCATGCCGAGGTGCATGCCCTGCGCCAGGCCGGTGAACGCGCCCGCGGCGCTTGCGCCTATGTCACCCTCGAACCGTGCAGCCACCATGGCCGCACGCCGCCGTGCGCCGAAGCGCTGGTCAAGGCTGGCGTGGCCCGCGTGGTGGCCGCGATGCAAGACCCCAACCCGCAAGTGGCGGGGCAGGGGCTGCGGCGCCTGGCAGAGGCCGGTATCGAGGTCAGCAGCGGAGTGCTTGAAGCTGAGGCCCGCGCGCTCAACCCAGGTTTTCTCAAGCGCATGGAGCATGGCCTGCCGTTTGTCAGGGCCAAGCTGGCCATGAGCCTGGACGGCCGCACGGCCATGGCCAGCGGCGAAAGCCAGTGGATTACCGGCCCTGCCGCCCGCGCTGCGGTTCAGCGGCTGCGCGCGCGCTCCAGTGTGGTGCTCACCAGCGCCGCCAGCGTGCTGGCCGACAATGCGCGTATGACGGTACGGGGCGCAGAGCTGGGCCTGGACGACGAAACCCTCGCCCTGGCCTTGAGCCGCACGCCGTTGCGCGTGCTGATCGATGGCCGCCTGCGCCTGCCGCTGGATGCGCCGTTCTTCCAGGCCGGCCCGGCCCTGGTGGTGACGGCCGCCGCTGAAGCGCCTCGTTACGCCGAGGCAGGCCATGAGCTGTTGAGCCTGCCAGGCACCGATGGCCAGGTCGATCTGCCCGCGTTGATGCGTGTGCTGGCCGCGCGTGACGTCAACGAGATTCTGCTGGAAGCCGGCGCAGGCCTGGCTGGCGCGTTCGCCCGGCAAGGCCTGATCGACGAATACCAGTTGTTCGTCGCCGGCACCTTCCTGGGTTCCCAGGCCCGCCCGCTGCTGGACTGGCCCCTGGCGAAGATGAGCGAAGCACCGCGACTGAAAATTACCGAAATGCGCGCAGTGGGCGATGACTGGCGGGTCACGGCCATCCCCCTGCCGGCGCCCGGCGTATAATGCCTGGCTTGCCCTGCGCAACCCGTTCTTGAGGAAGACCCCATGTTCACCGGCATCATCGAATCCATCGGCACCATTCGCAGCATGACCCCCAAGGGCGGCGACGTGCGCGTCTACGTCGAGACCGGCAAGCTCGACCTGGGTGACATCAAGCTTGGCGACAGCATCGCCGTCAACGGCGTGTGCCTGACCGCCGTCGAACTGCCGGGCAATGGGTTCTGGGCCGACGTCAGCGTCGAGACCCTCAAGCGCACCGCCTTCATCGACCTCAAGAGCGGCAGCAAGGTCAACCTGGAAAAAGCCCTGACCCCCACCACCCGCCTGGGCGGTCACCTGGTCAGCGGCCACGTCGACGGCGTCGGCGAAATCATCTCGCGCAGCGATAACGCCCGCGCCATCCAGTTCCGCGTGCGTGCACCCAAGGAGCTGGCCAAGTACATCGCCCACAAGGGTTCGATCACCGTCGACGGCACCAGCCTGACGGTCAATGAGGTCAATGGCGCCGAATTCGAGCTGACCATTGTCCCGCACACCCTGTCCGAAACCATCATGGCCGACTACCGCGCAGGTCGTCGGGTCAACCTTGAGGTCGACCTGCTGGCCCGTTACCTGGAGCGTCTGCTGCTGGGTGACAAGGCGGCCGAACCGAGCAAGGGCAGTGGCATTACCGAAAGCTTCCTGGCCGCCAACGGCTTCTTGAAATCCTGATTGAGAAGGGGGTGCCGAGTGGCGCTCAACAGCATCGAAGAACTGGTCGAAGACATCCGCCAGGGCAAAATGGTCATCCTCATGGATGACGAAGACCGCGAAAACGAAGGCGACATCATCATGGCAGCCGAGTGCTGCCTGCCTGAGCACATCAATTTCATGGCCAAGCACGCCCGCGGCCTGATCTGCATGCCGATGACCCGTGAGCGCTGCGAAACGCTGAAGCTGCCGCTGATGGCGCCGCGCAACGGGTCCGGCTTCGGCACCAAGTTCACCGTGTCGATCGAAGCCGCCGAAGGCGTCACCACCGGTATTTCCGCTGCCGACCGCGCGCGTACCGTGCAAGCGGCCGCGGCCAAGGACGCCAAGGCCGAAGACATCGTCAGCCCGGGCCACATCTTCCCGCTGATGGCCCAGCCCGGCGGCACCCTGGCCCGTGCCGGCCACACCGAAGCCGCCTGCGACCTGGCGCGCATGGCAGGCTTCGAGCCCAGCGGCGTGATCTGCGAAGTGATGAACGATGACGGCACTATGTCGCGCCGTGCCGAGCTTGAAGTGTTCGCCGCCGAGCATGGCCTGAAGATCGGCACCATCGCCGACCTGATCCACTACCGCATGATCCACGAACGTACCGTGCAGCGCGTTTCCGAGCAGCCGGTCGAAAGCGAATTGGGCGAGTTCAACCTGGTCACCTACCGCGACGCGGTGGAAGGCGACGTGCACATGGCCCTGACCCTGGGCAAAATCTGCGCTGAAGAGCCGACCCTGGTACGCGTGCACAACATGGACCCGCTGCGCGACCTGCTGCTGGTCAAGCAGCCGGGCCGCTGGAGCCTGCGCGCGGCCATGGCTGCCGTGGCCGAGGCCGGCAGCGGCGTGGTGCTGCTGCTGGGCCACCCGCTGGACGGCGACGTGCTGCTGGCGCACATTCGCGAAAGCGCGGGCGATGAACCGACCAAGGCACCGACCACCTACAGCACCGTCGGCGCCGGTTCGCAGATCCTGCGCGACCTCGGTGTGCGCAAGATGCGCCTGATGAGTTCGCCGATGAAGTTCAATGCGATATCCGGATTCGATCTGGAAGTTGTAGAATACGTGCCCTCCGAGTGACTTGAGACGGCGCGCGCGCCCTCACGCTCGAGTCCAAACCCTCCCGAGGCCGCCAGCGAGCGGCCTCGCTCTTGAAGATGAGAACATCGGAATGACCCTGAAGACCATCGAAGGTACCTTCATCGCCCCCAAAGGTCGCTATGCTTTGGTGGTTGGCCGCTTCAACAGCTTCGTCGTCGAAAGCCTGGTAAGCGGTGCCGTTGATGCCCTGGTACGCCACGGTGTCAGCGAAAGCGACATCACCATCATCCGTGCCCCGGGCGCGTTCGAAATCCCGCTGGTGGCACAGAAGGTCGCCCAGCAAGGCGCGTACGACGCGATCATCGCCCTGGGCGCCGTGATCCGCGGTGGTACCCCGCACTTCGAATACGTGGCGGGCGAATGCACCAAGGGCCTGGCCCAGGTGTCCATGGAGTTCGGTGTTCCGGTGGCCTTCGGCGTTCTGACCGTCGACTCCATCGAGCAGGCCATCGAGCGTTCCGGCACCAAAGCCGGCAACAAAGGTGCTGAAGCTGCCCTGTCCGCTCTGGAAATGGTCAGTCTGCTGGCGCAGTTGGAGGCCAAGTGATTAGCGACGAAAGCGATCGTTTCAACCCGCGCGATCCAAAACCTGCGGATGCCGGCAAGCCCTCGAAGAGCGCCAAGCGCCGCGAAGCCCGCAAGCTCGCGACTCAGGCGCTGTACCAGTGGCACATGGCGCGTCAGTCGGTGAACGAGATCGAAGCGCAGTTCCGGGTCGATAACGATTTCACCGATGTCGATGGCGCCTACTTCCGCGAAATCCTGCATGGGGTTCCGACCAAGAAGGACGAGATCGACGCGGCCCTGAAGCCTTGCCTGGCGCTCGCGTTGGAAGAGCTCGACCCGGTTGAACTGGCTGTGCTGCGGTTGTCCACCTGGGAACTGATGATGCGCGCCGATGTGCCGTACCGTGTTGTGATCAACGAAGGTGTCGAGCTGGCCAAGGTCTTCGGTGCCACCGACGGCCACAAGTTCGTCAACGGCGTGCTGGACAAGCTCGCCCCTTCGCTGCGCGAAGCGGAAGTCAAGGCGAACAAGCGCTGATCCCGGCGCTGGCGGACCATGGGTGAGTTCGAGCTGATCAGCCATTTCTTTGCCGCCGCGCCCTGTGCGCAAGGCGGTGAAGGCGTGGCCCTGGGCATCGGTGATGACTGCGCGCTGCTGGATGTGCCTGTTGGCGAGCAACTGGCGGTGTCCACCGACACCCTGGTGGCCGGCGTGCATTTCCCCGCGGTCTGCGACCCTCTGCTGCTCGGCCAGCGCTCGCTGGCCGTGGCGGCCAGTGACCTGGCGGCGATGGGCGCTACCCCCATCGGCTTCACCCTTGCCCTGACCCTGCCCGAGGTCAGCGCCGACTGGCTGCAAGCCTATGCTGACGGCCTCGATCGTATGGCCCGGCAGTGCCAGTTGAGTCTGATTGGCGGTGATACGACCCGTGGCCCCTTGAGCATCACCCTGACCGTGTTCGGCCGCGTGCCGGCCGGGCAGGCGTTGCGCCGTGGCGGTGCGCGCCCGGGTGACCTGCTGTGTGTGGGCGGTGAACTGGGCAACGCTGCGGGCGCCTTGCCGCTGGTCCTGGGCGAGCGCCAGGCCGATGCTGCCCTTGCCCAGCCGTTGCTCGACCACTACTGGTCGCCCTCGCCGCAATTCACCTTGGGGCAACTGTTGCGCGGGCGTGCTACGGCCGCACTGGATATTTCCGACGGCCTGCTGGCCGACTGCGGGCATATCGCCAAGGCGTCCCGCGTGGCGCTCGAGGTGAACCTGGACCAGGTGCCGGTGTCATCCGCTTTGCAGGGCTTCCTCGGTCATGAGGCTGCCGTGCAGGCTGCCTTGACCGGGGGTGACGACTATGTGCTGGCGTTCACCTTGCCGCCGGCTCAGCTTTCATCCCTGCAGGCCCAAGGCCTGGCGACGTTCCATGTCATCGGGCGAGTGCTCGAAGGCCAGGGCGTCAGCCTGCGTGACGGGCAGGGCCAGGACATCACCCCGCGGCAACGCGGCTATCAACATTTTAGGGAGACACCGTGACCGATCACCCCAATCAGGTGCCTGCGGAGTTCGTTCCGCCCTCGGTCTGGCGCAACCCCTGGCACTTCATCGCCTTCGGCTTCGGTTCCGGCACTTTGCCCAAGGCGCCGGGCACCTGGGGTTCGCTGGTGGCCATCCCCTTCATTCCGCTGTGGCAGATGCTGCCGGATTGGGGCTACTGGTTGCTGCTGGGCATTACCATGCTGTTTGGCTTCTGGCTGTGCGGCAAGGTCGCCAATGACTTGCGCGTTCACGATCATGAAGGCATTGTTTGGGACGAGATGGTCGGCATGTGGATCACCCTCTGGCTGGTGCCAGAAGGCTGGCAATGGTTGCTGGCCGGGTTCCTGATGTTCCGTTTCTTCGACATCCTCAAGCCGTGGCCGATTCGCTGGATCGACCGCCATGTGCATGGCGGGGTCGGGATCATGCTCGACGATATCCTGGCCGGCGTGTTCGCCTGGCTGGGCATGCAAGTTCTGGTGTGGGCGGTTGCCTGAGGCAGGGAGCGCGTGAATGGCCATAAGGACTGTGCTGTTGGCAATGCTGCTGGGTTGTGCTCCCTGGGTGGGGGCGGCCGAAAGTGTGCCGAAGCAGGTCCATCTGGTCAGCGAAGAGTGGCTCGACTACACCAACGCCAACGGTACCGGGGTTGCCTGGGATGTGCTGCGCAAGGTGTTCGAGCCGGCCGGGGTCAAGGTCGTTACGCAGAGCGCGCCCTACAGCCGTGCAGTGGGGCTGGTAAAGCGGGGCGAAGCTGATGCCTGGGTAGGCTCCTACAAGGGCGAGAGCAAGGATAATCTCTACCCGCGCTGGCACTTCGATATGGACCACATCTATGCCTTGGGACTTGCCAGCAAGCCGGTACCTACGCCGAGTACGGTTGGCCAGTATCGCCTGGCTTGGGTGCGTGGCTACGACTACGCCAGCTACTTGCCCAATGCCCATGACTACCGCGAAATTCAACGCCGTGAAGGCATTCTGCCGATGCTCGAACACGACCGTGTGGACTTCTACATCGATGCGCTGACCGAGGTCGACTACGTGCTTGGCCAGGCGTCGGAGCCTGCACGCTTTCGTAAAAGCCACGTCGCCGAACTGCCGTTGTACCTGGCGTTCGCCAATAACGGTGAGGCCAAGGCACTGCGGGAACTGTTCGACAAGCGTATGGCCGAGCTGGTGCGCAGCGGTGAATTGAAGCCGATTTTCGAACACTGGAAGCAGCCGTATCCCTTCACTGCCGACAGCAAGCCGCTGTAGGAGCAGCCTTGTGCTGCGAAGAGGCCGGTGACAAGCGCAACGATCGGTGGTACTCCAGCGGGCCTCTTCGCAGCACAAGGCTGCTCCTACAGGGGGTGCGGAAAAATAAGCATCGAACTTTTCGATCTTAAACCGCGGTATTCAGCCAGCGCACTGGCGCCGACCTGCTGATACAATCGCCCCACGAGAAATTTACTACTTATTTCAGGAGCACAACGTGCCCGTCGTCTTTGTTGCCGCCTCTAAACTCCCGACCCCGTTCGCGACTTTCACCATGCACGGCTTCCTCGAAGAAGCCACCGGCCGTGAGCACGTGGTGCTCAGCCTGGGTGATATCGCTGACGGTGAACCGGTGTTGGGGCGCCTGCACTCCGAGTGCCTGACCGGCGATGCCCTGTTCAGCCAGCGCTGCGACTGCGGTTCGCAACTGGAAGCCGCCCTGCAGGCCATCGCACGTGAAGGCCGTGGTGTGCTGTTGTACCTGCGTCAGGAAGGCCGTGGCATCGGCCTGTTGAACAAGATCCGCGCCTACGAGCTGCAGGACGGTGGTGCCGACACCGTCGAAGCCAACGAGCGCCTGGGCTTTGCTGCCGACCAGCGTGACTACGCCATCTGCCTGCCGATGCTCGAACACTTGGGGGTGAAATCCCTGCGCCTGATGACCAACAACCCGCGCAAGGTCAAGGCACTGACCGACATGAACATCGTCGTCGCCGAACGCGTGCCGCTGCACACCGGCCATAACCCGCACAACCGCTACTACCTGGCGACCAAAGCCGGCAAGCTCGGCCACATGCTGGGCAACGAACACCAGGGCGAGGTGCCTCAGGCGTGACCCGCGCCGAGGTAAAGCGGCGCCTGGCACTGGCCTGGTGGCAATACCTGGCGATGGGCCTGGTGCCGCTGCCAGTGATGGCCTGGGCGTTTGGTGGCGGTGATGCATTGATCCCGGTGCTGGCCATGCCACTGTTCATCGCGGGTGCAGCGACCATGTTCCTTAGCCTGCCGCGCTTCGGTGCCTACAAGCGCGCGCTGATCGCGACCTCCAAGGTGCTCGGCAGCACGGAAGAGCCGGCAGCCTGGATCACCCTGGCGCGGGTGCGGCGCATGGCCATGCTGTATGCCTGCTTCCCCGCCTGGGTTGCCGCGCTGTCGGTGCTGGTGGGGCTGGAGGCCGTACCGCAAATCCTTTTGGCGCTGTCCACCGTGGTGGTGCTTTACCTGTACCGCATCCCACGTCAGCTGGGCTGATGCGCAGCCTTCTCTGGCTACTGGCGCTGTGCGCCTGTAGCGCCAGCGCCGGCGAGCCGCTACGGGTGGTGAGCCTGGCACCTTCGATGACCGAAATTATGCTTGAGCTGCACGCCGATGACCTGTTGGTCGGCGTGCTCGACGGTGGTGATCGCCCGCCAGCATTGCGTGAGGTGCCTTCGGTCGGCCGCCAAGGCCAACTGAACATGGAGCGTCTGCTCAGCTTGCAGCCTGACTTGTTGCTGCTCTGGCCCGGCAGTGTGGCGCCAGCACAGCGTGATCAGCTCAAGCGCCTGGGCATCGCCACCTTCAGCGCCGAACCCCACGATATCGACCAGTTGATCGATCAAATCGAGGCCATCGCCCAGCGCGTCGGCCGCGAAGGGCAGGGCCAGCAATACGCCCAGGCCCTGCGTGACAGGCTGCGGCACCTACGCCAGCAGTATCGCCGTGAGCAGCCGCTGCGCGTCTTCTACCAAGTCTGGGATCAGCCCTTGTACACCCTGGGTGGCAGGCAGGTGGTCAGCGACGCGCTGGCCGTGTGCGGCGCGCGTAATGTGTTCGCCGACCTCAACCAGCCAGCCCCTCAGGTGAGCGTGGAGTCTGTACTGCTGCAAGACCCGCAGGTGATTCTGGCGGGCGATCAGGCGCAGTTGGACAGCTGGAGGGCCTGGCCACGCCTGCGTGCAGTGGCCGATAAGCGCTTGCTGGTCGTGCCCGACAAAGGGCTGGAACGGCCCAGTGGGCAGATGATCGAGGCCACCGCCCGCTTGTGCGCGTTGCTCGAAGCTAAAGCGCCGGCGTCCAGGTGACGCTGAACAGCACGGTGCGGCCTTCTTCGCGGTAGCTGTGGCTGGCGCCTTCATAGCTGTACAGGGCGCGGCTGTGGGTGTGGTCCAGCAGGTTGTCCAGCTTCGCTTCGAGTTTCAGTTCATCCGTTGCCGCCCAGCTCCCGCGCAGGCCGAGCAGGCCAAAGCCGGCGAGCCGGTTGCGGTTGGCTTCGTCATCGTAGCTGGCGCTGACGGCTTGCCAGCTTCCGCCCACGCTGAACCGCCCAAATGCGCGGTCCAGGTCGAGGCTAACGGTACGGCGAGCGCGGCGGGCGAGGGTATGGCCACTGTCGCGGTCGCGCGGGTCGATCAGCGCCAGGCCGAGCTGGCTGTGCCATGCGCCCCATTGCTGGTCGAGGGACAGCTCTACGCCGTTGATGCGCGCCGAGGCGACGTTGCGCGGGATCGCGTCCTGGCCAAAGATGATCGCGTCGCGCAGCTCGGTGCGGTACAGCGACGTCTCCAGGCGGCTGTCCGAGGTGAGCTGGCTGCGCCATTGCAGTTCGTAGCTTTTGGAGTGCTCTGGGCTCAGGTCTGGGTTGCTGAATTCTGGGTAATACAGGTCGTTGAACGTCGGGGCTCTGAAGCCTTCTCTGTAGGACAGCAGCACATCGTTGGACGCGTTCACGGGTACGGTAAGGCTACCGCTCCAGGTGGTCTGGCCCCCGAACTGCTGGTTCTGGTCGCGGCGCACGCCCAGCTCGGTGGAAAACCGCTCTCCCCGGTACCGATGTTGAACGAAGGCCGCCCGGTTCCAGCGGCTGTCTTCGGTGAAGTCAGTGCTGCCGTGCACGCGGTCTTCGTACCAATCCCCGCCGATCAGCAGCGTGTGCTGGTCGTTCAAGGCCAGGTCGTTTTGCCAGGTGAGTTGATCACGATAGGTGTTGAACACGAAGCGCTCGTCGCTAAGCTTGTCGCGCTTGTCGTCACGGTTTTCGCTGTGGGCAAGGTCCAGGCGCGAATGCCAGCTGTCGTTGAGCTGGGCATCGAAGTAGGTGCCCAGGCTGCTGACGCTGAAATCGGTGTAGGGCTTTTGCCCGAAGCTCTCGAAGGTGACCGGGTTGAAGCCACCAAACGGGTTGTCGTATTCACTGCGCCCATGGCTGTCGAGCAGGTTGAGGCCGGCCTCGAAGCGTTCGCCGAAGGTGTGGCTGAGGCTCAGGTTGAATGACCTGTTGCGGTACGCATCGTGATCCCCATCGCTGGCAAAGGACGGGCCGGTGGCGTCGATGCCGGCAGTTTCGTCCAGGCTGGCGCCCAGGTTGAAGCGGGTGGCGCCGTTGCCACCGGCCAGGCCCAGGCTGCGTTGGAAGGTCTGGTTGCTGCCGGCGGCCAGGCGCAGGCGCGGTTGCAGGCCAGGGCCGCTGCTGCGCCGGGTGAAGATCTGAATCACGCCGCCAATGGCATCGCTGCCGTAGATCGCCGAGCGGGAGCCGCGCAGTACTTCGACACGCTCGATCTGGTCGACGTCGAGAAATTGCAGGCCGCTGTCGCCGGAGGTGGCGTTGGCGATGCGCACGCCATCGACCAGTACCAGGCTTTGCGCTGCCTTGGTGCCGCGGATGAAGATACCGGGCAGGCTGCCGCGCCCCCCCGTGGGAGCGACTTGCACGCCGGGGACGCGGGCCAGCAGGTCGGTGACGCTGGTGGGTTGCAGGCGGTCGATGTCGGTGCGGGTGAAGACGGTGTTGGCGGCGCTGGTGGCGGTGCGCGACTCGACTTGGCGGTTGGCGCTGATCAGCACATCGGGGAGTTTCAGGGCGTCGTCGCGTTCAGCGGCAAGAAGCGGCAGCGGTAGGCACAGGAGGGTGGCGGTGAAGCTCGGGATTTTCATGGGCATTACCATGTTGCGAGGGCTGCGCCCTCGATCGCGACACAAGGCCGCTCCTACAGGGCCAGCGCAATCCTGTAGGAGCGGCCTTGTGTCGCGAAAGGGCCGCAAAGCGGCCCCAAAGGTTACAAGCCGAGCTTGGCCATACGCGCTGTAACCGAAGCCTCGATGCCAGCAGCATCCAGCCCGCACTCAGCCAGCATCTGCGCAGGCTTGGCATGCTCGACATAAATGTCCGGCAAGCCCAAGTGCAGCAGTGGCTTGACCAGGGCCTGGCTAGCCAGGAACTCACCCACAGCAGCCCCTGCGCCGCCCATGATGGCGTTTTCTTCGATAGTCACCAGCAGCTCATGGCTGCCCGCCAATTCGAGTACCAGTGCCTCGTCCAGTGGCTTGACGAAGCGCATGTCGACCACCGTGGCGTTGATCTGCTCGGCAACTTGCAAGGCTTCGGTCAGTTGCACACCAAATACCAGCAGGGCGACTTTTTCACCTTGGCGCCGGATAACGCCCTTGCCGATTTCCAGGGGCGTAAGGTCACCACTGATCGGTGCGTTGGGGCCGGTGCCGCGCGGGTAGCGCACTGCCGCCGGGCCGTTGTATAGGTGGCCGGTGGTGAGCATCTTGCGCAGTTCGTTCTCGTCGCTCGGTGTCATCACCAGCATGCCGGGGATGCAGCGCAGGTACGACAAGTCGTAGCTGCCGGCGTGGGTCGGGCCGTCTTCACCCACCAGGCCGGCGCGGTCGATGGCGAACAGCACATCGAGGTTCTGTACCGCTACGTCGTGGATCAGCTGGTCATAGGCGCGCTGCAGGAACGTCGAATAGATCGCTACCACCGGCTTGCTGCCTTCGCAGGCCATGCCCGCGGCGAGGGTGACCGCGTGCTGCTCGGCAATCGCCACGTCGAAGTAGCGCTCCGGGTAGCGTTCGCTGAACTCGACCAGGTCGGAGCCTTCCTTCATCGCCGGGGTAATGCCAACCAGGCGATTGTCGCTGGCTGCCATGTCGCACAGCCACTGGCCGAACACGGCGGAGTACTTGGGCCCGCTGGGTTTTTTCGGCGCGGCGGGCTTGTCGGCGGGCTCGAGCTTGGTGATGGCGTGGTAGCCGATCGGGTCGACCTCGGCCGGGGCGAAGCCTTTGCCCTTCTTGGTCACCACGTGCAGGAACTGCGGGCCCTTGAGGTCACGCATGTTGCGCAGGGTGGCGATCATGGTCGGCAGGTCGTGGCCGTCGATCGGGCCGATGTAGTTCCAGCCCAGCTCTTCGAACAGGGTGCCGGGGACCAGCATGCCTTTGGCATATTCCTCGGTGCGACGGGCGATTTCCCACGCGCCTGGCAGGCGCGAAAGCACCTTCTTGCTGCCCTCGCGCATGCTCGCGTAGGTGCGGCTGGAGAGAATCTTGGCCAGGTAATTGGACAGGCCGCCGACATTACGCGAAATCGACATGTCGTTGTCGTTGAGGATCACCAACATGTCGGCGTTGACTTCCTGGGCGTGGTTCAACGCCTCGAAGGCCATACCGGCGGTCAGGGCACCGTCGCCGATCACCGCGATCGACTTGCGTGCGCTGTTCTGCAGGCGGGCGGCGATGGCCATGCCCAGCGCTGCACTGATCGAGGTGCTGGAGTGGCCGACGCCAAAGGTGTCGTACTCGCTCTCGCTACGGCGCGGGAAGGCGGCGATGCCGTCCTTCTGGCGCAGGCTGAGCATGCGCTGGCGGCGGCCGGTGAGGATCTTGTGCGGGTAGGCCTGGTGGCCGACGTCCCACACCAGCCGGTCGTCCGGGGTGTCGAAGACGTAGTGCAGGGCGATCGTCAGCTCGATCACGCCCAGGCCGGCGCCAAAATGCCCACCGGTCTGTCCCACGGTGTAGAGCAGTTCCTGGCGCAACTCGTCGGCCAGGGTCTCCAGGTCGGCTTCGGCCAGCCGGCGCAGGCCGGCAGGCGTGTCAGCGCGGTCGAGCAACGGCGTGACCGGGCGTTCGCGGGGGATCTCTTGAAACGTCGTGGGCATCAGGCGAGTCGTTATAGGTGTGAAGACGCGGCAGTTTACCCCATTGTGGGAAAAGTGCCCATTGAGAGGGGGTAGCACGGGGCTGCTTTGCAGCCCATCGCCGGCAAGCCAGCTCCCACACGTTCACCGTTTTGCTGTGGGAGCCGGCTTGCCGGCGATGGGCCGCCTGGCGGCCCCGTTGAATCAGTTGCGGCGTTCGACGATGTAGCGCGCCAGCGCCCGCAGCGGCTCGGCAGTTTCACCAAACCCTTGCAATGCGGCCAGCGCCTGGTCGCGCAGTTCGATTGCATAGGCCTTGGCGGCCTCCAGGCCAAGCAGGGCCGGGTAGGTCGGTTTGTCTCGGGCGATGTCGGCACCCTGGCGTTTGCCAAGGGTGGCGGTGTCACTTTCTACGTCGAGGATGTCGTCCTGCACCTGAAACGCCAGGCCAATGGCCTGAGCGTAGGTCTGCAAGGCATCCAGTTGCGCCGGCTCGGCGCGGGCGCTGGCCAGGGCGCCCAGGCGCACGCTGGCTTCGATCAGCGCGCCGGTCTTGTGCCGGTGCATGAATTCCAGCGCCTGCTGGTCCAGCTTGATGCCCACCGAGCCCAGGTCGATGGCCTGGCCACCCACCATGCCCGCCGGGCCGGCAGCCTTGGCCAGGGCCTGGACCATGGCCAGGCGAAGGGCGTCGGACTGTGGGCTCAGGCGTGGGTCGAGCAGGGCGCTGAAGGCCAGGCTCTGCAGACCGTCACCGGCGAGGATGGCGCAGGCTTCGTCGAAGGCTTTGTGGGTGGTCGGTTGGCCGCGACGCAGGTCGTCGTCGTCCATCGCCGGCAGGTCGTCATGCACCAGCGAATACGCGTGGATCAGTTCGACCGCGCACGCTGCACCGTTGGCCTGTTCGGCTGGTGCACCCAGGGCTTCGCAGGCCGCGTAGGCGAGCAGCGGGCGTACACGCTTGCCGCCGTTCATTACGCTGTAGCGCATGGCGGCGTAGAGGCGCTCGAGTTCTTTGGTAGGCGCTTGAAACAGCGGTTCTAGGGCGGCGTCGACGCGGGCCTGGCAGTTGGCCTGGTAGGTGCTGATCATGCTTCTGGCTCCGCGTCGAAGGGCTGGGCTGCCAGCTCACCGTCGCGTTCCAGAAGGATTTGCACTTTCTGCTCAGCCTGGGCCAGTGCGCCCTGGCAATCGCGGGTCAGGGCGATGCCTTGCTCGAAGGCGGCCAGCGAATCTTCCAGCGACAACTCGCCGTTCTCCAGGCGCTCGACCAGGGCTTGCAGGTCTGCGAGGGATTGCTCGAAATCGAGGGAGGCTTTTTTGCGGGCCATGGCGACTGTCTCGGTGGCGTTCTGAACGGCGCGACACTAGCAGAGCGGGGCAGGGGGAGCAAACTTGTGTGGGGGAGTGCATCGGGTTCGGGCCAATCACGCCTGTGATAAAGGTGGTCACGCGCGTTTGCCGCAGGAATGATTGGCCCGAAAAAATGTAGGAGCAGCCTTGTGCTGCGAAGCGCCGCGCGGGCGGCGCTCGATGTGCGCGCCGCCATCTTCCTTAAGCCAAGCGTCTGAAAGCCATCAAGCCGTAGCCGCTTCGCGCTCCACCATCGCCTCGCGGTACCGCGCCAACTCTTCAATGGTCAGCACCGGCAAATTGTACTGCCGCGCATACACCGCCACCTGCTCCCCACGCGCCATGCTGCCGTCGGGGTTCATCAACTCGCACAGCACCGCTGCCGGCCGCAGCCCGGCCAGGCGCGCCAGGTCGACCGAACCTTCGGTATGGCCACGGCGGGTCAGCACACCACCATTGCGCGCGCGCAGCGGGAACACATGCCCAGGGCTGACGATATGCCGTTGCTCGGCGGTCGAGCTGAGCGCCGCAGCGATGGTGGTGACACGGTCTTGCGCCGAAACGCCGGTGGTGATGCCGTCCGCCGCCTCGATGGTGACGGTGAACCCGGTGCCATGGCGCGCCTGATTGTTCTGCACCATCGGCGCCAGTTGCAGGGCGTCCACGGTCGCTTCGTCCAGGCACAGGCAAACGATGCCGCTGCAGTCACGAATCATCATGGCCATAGTTTGCAACGAGATGTTTTCGGCGGCGGCAATGATGTCCGCTTCGTCCTCGCGGTCATCGTCGTCCAGCAGCAGTACGGGGCGCCCGGCCTGGAAGGCAGCGATGGCGGCAGAAATGTTGGGGTATTGCTTTTGCAGCATAGGGGACATGAAACGCTCCTCGTAAATGATCGATGAACGTCTCGGGGCGAACAAAACGCGCGCGCAGGGGCGCCCGAATGGCCCCTGCCTGACGCCTTCTTTCATCCGGACTATGACCGTCGGCTCTGGAGTCTCACCAGATCTGCTGACCCCCGGCATGGCCGGGGCGCTCGCGGGCTCATCTTTCGATTTACCGCCGGTGGGGACTTACACCCCGCCCTGAAGACCCGGCAAGCATACCCCACAGAGCCACCCTGCTGGCAACCCGCCTGGCTAAGACCTTAGGCGAGCATCGGCGGTATCATGGCAGGCATGTTCTATTCGGAATCGACAGCATGGACATTCTCCAGGTCGCCGGCGGCAAGCCGATCAAGTTGTGGACCGACGGCGTGCCGATCGAAGACGAAGCGCGCCAGCAGTTGTTGAACACGGCCAAATTGCCGTTCATCTTCAAGCACCTGGCCGTGATGCCGGATGTGCACCTGGGCAAGGGCTCGACCATCGGCAGCGTGATCCCCACCGTTGGCGCGATCATCCCCGCCGCCGTAGGCGTGGACATCGGCTGCGGCATGATCGCCGCGCGGACTTCGCTGCATGCCCGCGACCTGCCCGACAACCTGCACGGTTTGCGCACGGCGATCGAGCAGGCCGTGCCCCATGGCAAGACCTTCGGCCGCCACGACCAAGGCGCCTGGGACAACGTGCCAGCCAAAGCTGACAAACGCTGGGGCACGCTGGCCACGCGCTTCAAGGCCATCACCGACAAGTACCCGCGGCTGGAGAAAACCAATAACCGGCATCACCTGGGCACCCTGGGCGGCGGCAATCACTTCATCGAGGTTTGCCTGGATGAGGCCGACCGCGTGTGGTTCATGTTGCACAGCGGCTCGCGTGGCGTTGGCAATGCCATCGGCAACCTGTTCATCGAATTGGCCCATGCCGACATGCGCCAGCACCTGGCCAACCTGCCGGACAAGGACCTGGCGTACTTCGAGGAAGGCAGCCGCCACTTTGCCGACTACGTCGAAGCGGTTGAGTGGGCGCAGGACTTTGCCCGGCATAACCGCGAACTGATGATGCTGGCAGTGGTTGCCGCGACCCGCAAGGTGCTTGGCCGGCCGTTCGAGGCCAGCCTGGAGGCGGTGAACTGCCACCACAACTATGTGCAGCGCGAACAGCATTTCGGGCGCGAAGTGCTGGTGACGCGCAAGGGCGCGGTGTCGGCGCAGAAAGGGCAGTTGGGCATCATCCCCGGTTCGATGGGGGCAAAGAGTTTCATCGTGCGCGGGTTGGGCAATGAAGAGGCGTTCTGCTCTTGCAGCCATGGGGCCGGGCGGGTGATGAGCCGCACCCGGGCCAAGAGCCGCTTCACTGTGGAAGACCAGCGACGGGCCACTGCGCATGTGGAGTGCCGCAAGGACAAGGCGGTGATCGATGAGATACCGATGGCCTACAAGGACATCGATGCGGTGATGCGTGCGCAGCGCGCCCTGGTGGAGGTTGTGCACACGCTGCGCCAGGTGGTGTGTGTGAAGGGCTGACTGGGCCGGCCTCTTCGCGGGGCAAGCCCGCTCCCACATAATCTGCACTGCCCTCACGACTGGAGGGGTAACCTGTGGGAGCGGGCTTGCCCCGCGAAGAGGCCCGCGCAGGTTTACCGAGACATTCCTTCAATTACGCTTTTCAGCGAGGCCGGCAACATCGGCCCATGCCCCAACCCGTCGAACCGCTCGAAGCGCACCTGCAACCCAGGCACCTTGGCCAGGTCCGCTACCAGCTCACGCGCCAGCCGCTCCGCGTCGCCTTTCACCGCTGCACGCGGGTTCGACGACTCATCGCCACCGCGCATCAGCACCAGCCTCGGGCGGCTGCCACCCAAGCGCTGCTGCAGCCCCTGGGCTTCCCGCACAATCGCCCCGTCATGCCACCACAACGATGGGCTGGCCGCCGCGTAGTCACTGAACTCGGCCGGCCGGGTGAACAGTGCATGCAGCACCGCCAGGCCACCATAGGAATGCCCCCACAGTGTTTGCCGTTGCAGGTCGATCGGCGCTACAGCGGCGACCATCGGCCGCATGCGCTGGCTCAGCAGGTCGAAGAACGCCTCCACGCCACCGCTGGGCTGGCCCGTCAGCGGGTCGCGCTGTTCCGCTTGCCCAGGCAGTGCGGGGGTGTAGTCATACGTTCGCCCGGCACGTTCGATGCGTTGGTCGGTCTGGTAGCCCACGGCGACCAGCAACGGGGCTTGGCCTGCGGCAAGCTTGCCCAGTTGTTCGCTGTCCAGGGCACCCAGCGCGGCGTTGCCGTCGAGCATCCACAACACCGGGTAGCCCGCCGCGGGCGCCGGGCGATTCGGCTGGCCGATCCATAGACGGTAATGGCGCTGGCCATCGGCTGAATCCAGGTCATGCTGGCTGAAGCGATAGGCCAGGTTCTGGCGCTGCAGCAGCGACGTGTCCATTTTCTGATCGCGCACTGGTTGCGCCAGGGCTGCCGGTGCAGCGAGGGCCAGTGCCATGGCCAGGTACAGGGGCATTTTGCTCATCGGGGAATCTCGCTCGATCGTTGGTGTTGATCAACGGCTAATGAATACCTGCCTGCAGGTGTGTCGAACCTGCAGCGTGTAGGTCTGTGCCAGCATGGCCAAGGCCAGCGGCAAGTCATCGATGGGGAATGTGCCAGACACCCGCAGCTCACCCAGCGCGGGGTCGCACTCAAGCTGTTGGTCGGTGTAGCGCATCAACTCATGCGCCCACAGCCGTACTGGCATGTCGTCGGCCACCAGCAAGCCGTTGCGCCACGCCAGGGTGGTCTCCCGGGCCTCCTCGATGAGCCCCATGCGCTCGCGGCTGAAACGGACTTGCTGGCCAGCACGGATGATGTTTTCGCCAGGGGCCACGCTGGCGTGTTCTGGGCGAACCTGTACGGCGCCTTCGTACACCGCTAGCAAGGTTTCATCGGCCAGCTGGCGCACGCTGAATCGCGTACCCAACGCGCGCAGTTGGCCTTGCTGGGTCTGTGCCATGAGCGGGCGTGGGTCGGCAGCGGTCGCGATGTACACCTCGCCACGGCGCAGGTGCAGCAAGCGTTGCGCGCTGTTGAAAAGCACGTCCACGGCGCTGTCGCTATTGAGGGTGATCTGTGTGCCGTCGGCGAGCCGTGCGTGTTGGCGTTCACCCACAGACGTCTGGTAATCGTTGCCAATGCCTGAGCGCCATGCCCACCAGCTGAGCGGTGTGGCACCGATCAGCAGAAGCAGCCCGCGCAGCACAGCGCGCCTGCCTGTCGGGCGATCCAAGGTCTGCTTGGCCAGCGTTGGAGGCAGGCTGCCCAGGCGTGTTAGCAGGCGCTGTGCCCTTTGCCACGCCCGTTCATGCTCAGCACTGGCACGCCGCCAGCGCTCCAATTCGCGCTGTTGCGCTGGCAGCAGCGGCGCTTCCTGCATCAGCATTAGCCATGAGGCCGCTTGGGCCAGCACTGGCAGGGGGATGGCATCGTCAAGCGGGGCCGTGCGGTTATTCATCGGGCATCTGCGTCAGGCAGGCCAGGTAGGCCTCGTGGATGTACTTCTTGACCGTCGGCAGCGCGATGTTCAGGGCCACGGCAATGTCTTTCTGCTTCATGCCGTCCAACGTTGCCATCAGAAACGCCTGCCTCACGCGGGGCCGCAGCGTATCCAGCAGCGTGTCGATCTCGTGCAGGGTCTCGAGGATCACGCTTTGCAGTTCAGGCGAAGGGTGCTCGGGTTCTGGCAGCAACTGCAACGCCTCGAGCCAGGCACGCTCCAGCGACTGCCGGCGCCGCCAGCTGACCAGCACACAATTGGCGATGCGGGTTAGGTAGGCGCGTGGCTGACGGATCGGTTCGACCCGCGCACCCTCCCGGCTGGTAAGCACCCGCAGGAAAATGTCATGCGCCAGGTCATCGGCCACCCCGCGTCCCCACGACCTCAGCCGATAGGCGAGCCAGTTACGTAACCAGGCGTGATTCTCGATGTACAACGTCTCGACGCTGCACGGCTCGGTACTGTTCGGCGGGGAGAAGGGCGCATTCATCGTGGGTTGAGTCGGTACAAGACTGTCGCAAATGAAAACCATTATCACTAGAATTGCTCAGATCACAAGGCCGAACCGGCAAATTCAGCCGGTGGCCCTGCACACATATCCTTTTTTCGATCTCGTGCGACAGAGGAGGTAACAGCCCGCAGCCAGTGGTGGGCGCACACCCTACGAGCGAGAAAAGCATGCTTCCAGTACGTTGTCCGTCACCTGCTCCACGCCCTCGACTTTGCCTGTCGCCCATCACCTTCGCCCTGCGTTGCACGATGATCAGTTGCTGTGGCGCCGGCTTGCTGAACAGCAGCCTGGCCCTGGCCCAGGGCACCGGCACGGCTGCGGTCGCCGCGACCCGCCTGGACGATGCCACGCCGCGTGACTACAACATTGCCAAAGGCCCGCTGGGCGCAGCGCTGGGCAGTTTCACCAGCCAATCCGGGCTGCTGGTGTCTTACGATCCTGACCTGACCCGCGGGCGCACGGCGCCGGCCCTGAAGGGGCGGTACACCGTCAGTGAGGGCATCCAGCGGTTGCTGGCCAATACCGGGCTGCAGCTGGTGGCGAGCTCGACCGGCAGCTACGTGCTGATGGCGCAGGGCGCTGCAACGCGTGCCGCAGCAGAGTTATCGCCGACGATGGTCGACGCTGCCGCACAGGGGCCTCAGGCGGATACTTACCGGGCCCCACGCTCATCGGTGCACCTGAGCAGCGAACAGATCGACCGCTTCGGCCGGGTCTCCGTGGGCGACCTGCTCAACGGTGTGCCGGGTGTGCAAGTCGGTGACACCCGCAACGGCGGCGCCCTGGACGTCAACATTCGCGGTATCCAGGGGCAGAGCCGGGTAGCGGTGAAGGTCGATGGCTCGGAGCAGGCCCTGGATGTCTATCGCGGTTATGGCGGCACGCAGCAACGCAGCTACATCGACCCCGACCTGATCAGCAGCCTGACCGTGAACAAAGGGCCGTCAACCAAATCCGGAGCGATTGGCGGCACGGTGGAAATGCAGACGATCGGCGTGCAGGACATTCTGGTCGACGGCAACCAGGTTGGCGTGCGCCTCAAGGGCGACCTCTGGGACAACGGCGTAGCCCCCGCCCATCGCAGTTCCAGTTCCAAGGATGAAAGCCTGTCGGCGCCTCCGCGCGACAACCGCGGCAGCCTGTTCGGCTCTGAAGCCGAATCGGGCAGCGCCGCGTTTGCCTTTACCACCGAACAGCTGGATGTGGTGGCGGCCTACGCGCACCGCAACCAAGGCAACTACTTCTCCGGCAAGAAAGGCCAGGACCGCTACCGCCTCTACAACGATTACGGCAGTGAGCAGCCCAGCGTGGCGATGACCTACAACGCGGGCGAGGAAGTGCTCAACGCCTCATCGAAAACCGACTCGTACCTGCTCAAGGCGACCTGGCGGATAACCGACGATCACACCCTGGACCTGGGCTACCGCCGCTACGACGGGCGCACTGCCGAGATCATGCCCTCTGACATCTACCGCTTCGGTACCGCCGGTATTTATCAGTACCCCTTGGGCGAGGTGAAGATCGATACCTATACCGCACGCTACCACTACCTGCCCGCCGGCAACCCGTGGGTCGACCTGACCAGTAACCTGTGGATGACCGACGCCAAGACCAGCTCGTTGAGTTCGGCATGGACGGCGCCGGTTTCCCAGTTGTTTCGTTCTGACCGCAGTTGGACACGCCAGGACAACCGCCGTATCGGCGGCGACCTGAACAACATCTCCAGGTTCGAAACGGCCCATGGCGATTTCAAGCTTGACCTGGGCGGTGCGTTCCAGCTGGAAGACCTGCAACCGCAGAAAAGCGTGCTGATCACCCAGCACGACGTCGATGCCAACCGCACCCTGCGTGATGCTTCGCGGCAGGAATTCAGCTTCAACGGCAAGCTCGAGTACCAGCCGATCGAGCAATTGACCCTGTGGGGCGGGGGCCGTTACAGCCACTTCCGCACCAAAGACAATACCGTGTTGGCCACCGCCCGCCGTGAGGATCGCGACGTGCGCTACATCTCGGCGAGTGGCCCCAAGGGCTGGGGCAGCATGACCTGGTTCCCCGACCAGAACGGCCAGTACACCGACGCCACCGACCCCCGGCTGAACAACGGCATCGTCTTCAGCAATAGCAACGAGCCGTTCAACGGTGTGCGCTTCAATGACTTCGGCGCGACCAGCGTTCAGGTCAGCCCCGAAAGCATCAGCAGCGTGGTCACAGGCTACGACCATACCCCGCAGGGCAGCAGCAGCGGTGGCGGCTTTTCGCCGGCATTTGGCATCAATGTCGAGCTGATGCCCGACACGTACTTCTATGTCACCTACACCCAAGGCCTGCGCCTGCCGTCACTGTTCGAGACCAGCCAGGGCACCCAGCAAGTCAGCCCCGGCAAAAGCCTCAAGCCCGAGCGCTCGCAGAGCTGGGAAATCGGCGTCAGCGCCTTGCGCGACAACCTCTTTACCGATCACGACTCAGCCGCGATCAAGCTGGCCTTCTTCGACAACAAGATCAAGCACTACATCACCCGCTATTACGACCCGAGCCCTGGCCTGTGGGGCCAGATGAGCTTCAGCAACACCGACAGCTTCAGCACCCGCGGCCTTGAACTGCAGTCAAACTACGATACCGGCCGTGTGTTCGCCGACCTCTCGGCCACCTACTACCTCAAGACCGAGACCTGCGACGCGGACTTTGCCGGCAAACTGCGCGCCACCGCCAACCCGTACCAGAAGACCCAAGACACGCCAAACTGCACACCGGGCAGCTACATGGGCTCCTACACCAACACCCAGAACCCACCACGGTTCTCCGCCAACCTGACCACTGGCCTGCGTTTCTTCGACGAAGCATTGACGGTAGGCGGGCGCGTGACCTACACCTCCGGGCCTACCAATACCCTCGACAAGCCCTGGCAGTCCGGCGCTACCACGCCGCAGATCGAGTACCGCTCGGTGGCGCTGTTCGATCTGTTCCTCAAGTACACGCTGCTTGAGAACACCGAGGTGAATGTTTCGCTGCAGAACCTGACCGATCGCTATTACCTGGACCCGCTGGCGCAGAGCTTCATGCCGGCTCCTGGGCGGACGGTACGGATGGGGGTGGTGACGCGGTTCTGATTAAAGGTGAGGGCGGTGGCACGGAGGATTTTGCCATCGCCTCGGGTTAAAACGCTGACATCCCTAGCTACTCGTTATTTCAGGCCTGATACCACTGGAAGTTAGGCGCTTGAGCGCAACATCAAGTGCCTGATCGTCGAACAGTTTGTTTTTGCGAGCCGCAGAACCAGCTCCGCCATCCCAGTGCTTCAACGATTCGCGCACAGCATCGACAGTTGGGGAAATCCCTTCCTGGCTAAGCAGCCAATCTACCGTTGCCAACAATTCCATGCCAAAAGGCGACTCGAAACCATCGATCAGCTCGAGGGTGCGCTCTAACGCTTGGGAATACGCCTTGGCTTCTGTTTTGAGATAGGTTTGTAGAGTGGGTTTACGTTGTTCTTCAAACCATATCACGTCACCAATGCCGGCATCCTTGATACGTTTTTCGCAATGCAGATAGCTTCCATCAAGATCATGAAGCAGGTGCTGTAACCGATTGGCATACGGACCATACCTATGGGCTACAAACTTGAGGTTCAGAGGGTTCTCAGTGTCTGGCAGCTTTTCTATGGCGCGTTCCAGAAACCAGGCCAGCTTCTGTATTTCAAGCAGGCTGCATTCCATCCCTAAAACCCAATAACGCCTAACCAATTCGGCAATGAGCGCGCGAGCCGGTGTGAGCTTTTCTACGCCGCTACGTTTGGCGACATTCAGATATTGGCTGGAAGGCTCGTATACCCATACGTCCACATTCAGATCACTCAGTACATGAATAATCTGTTCGCGGACTTCCGGCCATTTCAAACCACCGTTGCCGGCCCCCAGCGCTGGGACGGCCACGGATTTGACCTGGTTCTCAATCAAAAAACGGCGCAGATCGTGCAAACCTTCCGTCACCCAGGCCATCTGCGAAGGGGATCGCCAGTGACGTTTGGTAGGGAAGTTTACGATCCACTGCGGGCCTTCCAGTTCATTGACCGCAGTCACGTGGACTTTGCCAGTTACCACCTCGCCAGCTTTGCAGGCCGCTGCGTACAGGCGGTAATTCTCCACAAACCGCTCTTTGAACATCAGCGCAATACCTTTGCCCATCACGCCAACGGTATTGACTGTATTGACCAGGGCCTCGGTCTTGGCCTCTAGAAGGTTACCTTGGGTAAATCGGATCATTGGAAATACCACCCCGGACGCGCATGCACAGGCAAGCTCAGACCTCTAGCGGCCACGTCATGTTCTATGCGCTCTTTGATTGCATCGTTGTAGCACATGATGCCCAGCAGCCCAGTGATCGGTAGGTGATGGTGAATCAGCGCTTCTGCCTGATAACGCTCCATCTTTCGAGGGTCGTCAGGATCACGCGTGAAGTCGCGCCGTTGAAGCAGGGGCCAATCGACCTCGCCCAGATACGCCAGATCACTGTAGTAGCTAGTCCACGCCGGGTAGGCCAGTGCGTTTGTGAAGACGAACGGCAGGCCAAGCGCTTGGACGCGGTAAAGGCTGGACACTAGAATCACGATTTCGTCATTGCTGCGCTGCTGCACACCCCACCCTGCATGAGTATTCCTCATCATCACGGAGAAGGGGGTGAAGCAGAAGGGTACGTAGTCGGCCAGTACCCCTCCAGGCGCTATTGGGACCTGCCGAGATCGGCGTTTGTCGATCAGCTCAGCGTTGTCTATGTTCACGCACTGCGTTGCCTGAACACCCGAGTTTTCGCAGTGCAGACCGTTGTCCAGAATCCAAGGCAGGGCATCGCGATGGACGATACGCCAAATCAGAGCCTTGTCTGGATTCAGTCTGCTGTAGCTCATTTATAGGAACATTCCGGAATTCACGCTGATGGGGACCTTGAGGTTGATCTTGCGCATTTTAGCCTCACACAGCTTTTCGATCTCATCGGTTGGGACGTAAATCCTGGAAAAATCCTGCGGGAGTACCACGGAGGGGGAGAGGCATTCAGCCATGCAGACGCTTTTGCAGTCGGCATTCTGATAGTCCCGCGTGTTCATGAGCGCCCAGTCGATGGCTTCGAAGCCATCGTGATAGTCGAGTAGTTCGATCTCATCATTGGCAAGGGGGTGGCGAGGGATGATTTTCCATTTGTTTTGCTTGGCAAAGGATCTGTAAACCGAAATCAGTACAAATTTGGATGTGGGCCTGTCGAGCTGCACCCGTCCATCAAACGGATTGGCAGCAAACCAGTGAAAGGGCACGTAGCTATCGAGCTTGAGGGCTTTGCGTTTGTCGAGGATTTCACTGTCTGCTACGTCAGTGAAGTTAATGAGGCTCGCCCGAGGCTTCAGACCTTGTGTGAAAATCCCATCCAGATTCTCAACGGAGGTCAGGTGGTAGACAAAAAATTGGTCCTTGATACTTCTCACGTCTGGCATTGCGGTCCCCTTGACCTATGCATTTATCTAAACGCTTCATGTTCCCCAAACCTCAGTCCGTGGGGTTTAGCAGGGGGTGCGTTTGGATGCTAATGTGCCGTCGTTGAAGCCCGCAAGGTTCATGTGGGCATTCGCGTGCTTTTCAGAAAAGCCCTACAAAACCTCTATTAAACGCGGTCTTGCTAAAGCGGGTTTTAGTAGGGGATGGCTTTCAAGCAGGCATTAAAAAGCCGGCTTGTGGCCGGCTTCTCGGGGACGCTTCCGACTAATTTATGGTAAGCCGCAACCGCCTTAACTGTGTGGTCACAAGGACCTGATAGAGATGGTCAACGCCCGTGTGGGGTGTCGCCGAGCCCTCTGGACCGCGGCTTGCGCCGGTCGGGGCTAAATGTGCCGCGTAGCATACAAGGGCTTGCGCAGGATGCCCAGCAAAAAATGGCACAGGGTGTTTCAGCTGGGGCGATGGCGGCGGAAGTGCGACCAGTGGAAGACCCAGCCGAGAATCTCCAGGCCTTGGGCCTGGCGCTGGGCGCGGGTGTAGCGCTCGACGGCGTAGTTGCGCCGGTCATGGCTGTGTAGGTACAGGGTGCCGTGCGGGCCGAGGCTGAGGTTGTTCACCCTCAGGGTACCGTTGTGCAGCAAGGCATAGGTCTCGCCCTCCATGACTTCGGTCATGCTCAGGTCTACCGCCAAGGTGGCCTCCAGCGGAATCAGCGGAGCCATGTTGGCGGCAGGCATGGCCAGGCAGATGGCATTTTGCGCAGCAACGCCCAGCGCCTTTAACGCCGTGGTGGGCAGGCGCAGGTGATGGTTGGCCACGGGGACAAGCAGGCCGTGCTGCAGTGCGTAAAACGGCACCTGCAGCAGCCGGCCGCTGTGTGCTGACAGCGGGGTGGGCGGGTTGGTGTGCGGTAGCCGTGGCGGGCCGCTGCGCAAAATCGGGTTGGGGTGCTTGGGGCCTTCGCCGCTGCGCAGCCAACGGCGATGCACGCAGAACAAGTCGGCCATTTCATCGAGGCGAGCCAACGGAACACCCCGTCTGAACCAGTTGTTGACGTGCTGGGGTGTGACGCTGCGTTGGGCAGCGAAATCGGAAGGGGTCAAGCCACATTCGTGCAGCAGGGCTTTGAGGCGGTCACCGGATGTGTTCATGGCCGCGAGTGTAGCGGCCGGGTGCCAGCTGGCATATGAACCGGATGTTGATGCGGCTTGTGCGAAATGTGCTTGGTTGTAGGGCGCTGGAGTAGGGCGATGTAGGAATTTTTACTGGAAGGGTGTTCCCTCGCGCATAAAAAACCCGCCGAGGCGTAATGCTGTTCTCTTAAGTTATCAATCGCCTGTATTGGGGCCGCTTTGCGGCCCATCGCGGCACAAGGCCGCTCCCACAATGTTCGCGCATGCCCTGTAAATAGGGGCATAACGCGGTCGGTGTGGGAGCGGCCTTGTGCCGCGATGGGCCGCAGAGCGGCCCCGGCATTCTTAAGTGAACAGCATTACCGCCGAGGCGGGGGTTTTCAGCAATCGGTATCAGCCTTTGTAGGCAGCGACCGACTTGGTGATCGCAGCACGGGCGGCGTCGGCGCCGTCCCAGCCTTCGATCTTGACCCACTTGCCCTTCTCGAGATCTTTGTAGTTCGCGAAGAAGTGCTCGATCTGCTGGATCAGCAGGGCTGGCAGGTCGGTGTATTCCTTGACGTCGACATACAGCTGCGACAGCTTGTCGTGCGGCACAGCGATGACTTTGGCGTCGCCGCCGCCGTCGTCGGTCATGTTCAGGATGCCAACCGGGCGGGCACGGATGACCGAGCCTGGGGCAACTGGGTATGGGGTCACGACCAGCACGTCGAGCGGATCACCGTCGTCGGCCAGGGTGTTCGGGATGAAGCCATAGTTGGCTGGGTAGAACATCGGGGTAGCCATGAAACGGTCGACGAACAGGGTGTCGCTGTCCTTGTCGATCTCGTATTTGATCGGCGCGTGGTTGGCCGGGATCTCGATGGCGACGTAGATGTCGTTCGGCAGGTCTTTGCCCGCCGGAATCTTGCTGTAGCTCATTGGGCAGTGCCCCCGTAGTTGACCAAAAAGTGGCGGCGATTATAGGCACATTCCGCATGGGCATGCCACGCCTGGCCTGATGTGCGGCCGCGTCAGGCGTGGCCTTCGCGGTAATCGGGGTGTTGGGCCTGCAACTGGCTCAAGCGCGCCAGTGGGTCTTGGCGGTAGAACAGCGACAGTTGCTGGTAAACCTGCGGATACGCCTGCTGCAACAGGTCGGGGGCGCTGAAGAAGTATTCGCTGGTGACGGCGAAGAATTCTGCAGGGTTTTCTGCCGCGTACGGGTCAATGGGCGTTTCGGCGTCGGGGTTCAGGTCCAGCTGGCGGTTGAGGTCGTCATAGGCCTGTTGCATGGCCGTCGCCCACTCATCCACGGGCATGCCACTGTGCAGCGGCGGCAGGCCGTTGGCGTCGCCATTGAGCATGTCGAGCTTGTGCGCCAACTCATGGATGACCAGGTTATAGGCCTCCCAACCACCACTGGCCAGCACCCCGTTCCAGGCCAGGATAACCGGCCCCTGTTGCCAGGCTTCACCGCTGTGTTCGCCGTCCCACACATGCTCCACACCACTGGCATCGCGGTGGCGCTGAGGGCTTTTGAAGTCGTCGGGGTAGAGGATGATTTCGTGGAAACCCTGGTACCAGTTCAGGTCACCCAGGTGCAGCAGTGGCAGCTGCGCCTGGGCAGCGAGGAACAGGCGCTGCTCATCACTTAGCTCGACACCGGGCAGGGTGGTCAGGTGCTTTTCAAGCAAAAACAGGATGCAGGCTTCACGCAACCAGCGATCTTCTTCATCGCTGATACCGTCGAGCAACGGCAGGTGTTGGCGAACCGCCTGCCATTGCTCGGCTGTGATTGGGTAGCGCTTCAGGGTGCGCCGACGCCGCCAGGCGCTGAAAGACCACATGGCTGTGGTCAGTGAGCCTTGGCAGCACGGCCCAGGCGACCGCGCAGCAGGCCGAGCACCATCGGCACCAGCGACAGGAAGATGATACCGACCACCATCAGCGACAGGTGCTGCTTGATGAACGGTACATTGCCGAAGAAGTAGCCCAGCGTCACCAGGCCTCCGACCCACAGCAACGAACCGGCGACACTGAAGCCCAGGAAACGCGGGTAGTGCATGTGGGCAATACCGGCGACGAACGGCGCGAAGGTGCGCAGGATGGGCAGGAAGCGCGCCAGGGTCACGGTCTTGCCGCCATGGCGTTCATAGAATTCATGCGTGCGCTGCAGGTAGTCGCGGCGGAAGATCTTCGAATTGGGGTTGTTGAACAACCGCTCGCCGGCCGTTCGGCCAATCACGTAGTTGGTACTGTCGCCCAGGATCGCCGCCGCCATCAGCAGGCCTGCCAGCAGGACTGGGTCCATGCCGCCACCGGCCGCCACGGCGCCGGCGATGAACAGCAGCGAATCACCTGGCAGGAACGGCATCACCACCAGGCCGGTTTCGCAGAAGATCACGGTGAACAGGATGGCGTAGATCCAGGGACCGTAATTGGTGACCAGCAGATCGAGGTAGGCATCGAGATGCAGGATAAGGTCCAGCGGGTTGAAATCCATGTACAGCACCTGTGTTCTGGGGCGTAGGCTCGGTTACCAGGGGATGGGTAAATTTTCACACATGACAAGTGGGGCATTATACGGCGAAGTGAGGATCATGCCCGGGGAGTTTGTAGCGGCGGGTTACGGAAGGGGAAGATTCATGCTGCCTGTACCGACTTCACTCGGCAGGCCCACCCATACCTCTGGCCATGCGCGATCCTTGTAGGAGCAGCCTTGTGCTGCGAAGAGGCCGGTGCCAGCACTGTTAATCTCGACTGCTGGCACCGGCCTCTTCGCAGCACAAGGCTGCTCCTACAGGTACAGGTGATAAGGCCTGCGCAGGTCAATCCTGATGGATTGGCAGGATGTAGCTCTCGAACTCGGTGTCCTTGCGAAAGCCAATGGACTCGTAGGTCTTTTGCGCTGCCTCATTGTTGGCGCTGGTCGACACCCGCATCCGCACGGCATTGGTCTCTTTAGCCATCTTCTTGGCCTCGCGCATCAGGTGGTCGGCCACCAGCATGCGTCGCGAGTCTTCGGCCACATAGATGTCATTGAGAATCCATACGCGTTTGAGCGACAGCGACGAAAAGCTTGGATACAGCTGGCAGAAACCGAGCAATTTGCTGGCATCGTCATCCGCCAGTGCCAGGTAAATCACCGACTCGTCCCGCTTCAGGCGCTTTTCCAGAAAGCTGCGTGAGCTGTCCGGGTAGGGCAATTGCCCATAGAACTCGCGGTATTTGACGAACAGGGGGGTCAGCAGGTCGAGGTGTTCCAGGGTTGCCTTGATGATACGCATGTGCGGCCCTCAGGATCCATTTGGGGAAACAGCGGATTGCCAGCCGCTCTCAACAGCATGCTGCCTAATGCGTGCGAGAAGCGCAATCCGCCTTCCGTGACATGATTTTTACCCTTTTCCGAGCAGAAAGTTTCCTTTTTGGCTGGCGGGGGTATCGCTCTCCAGGCTATGGACCTCGGCTTCGTCCTTCAGATTCACCCCGGAAAGCTGCCGGCGACACGCTTCACGCATCAGGTACAGCAAGCGGTGGGCCGCCATGCCATAGCTCAAGCCCTCAAGGCGCACGTTGGAGATGCAGTTGCGGTAGGCGTCAGTCAGGCCGACCCGCGGCGCGTAGGTGAAATACAGGCCTAGGCTGTCGGGCGAGCTCAACCCCGGGCGCTCGCCGATCAGCATCACGGTCATCCGTGCGCCCAGTAACTCGCCAACCTCATCGGCCACGGCCACGCGGCCCTGTTCCACCAGCACCACCGGGGCGCTGGTCCAGCCGTCGGCAGCGGCCTGTTCCTCGAAACGGGTCAGAAACGGCAGGGTATGGCGGTGCACGGCGAGGGCCGAGAGGCCGTCAGCGATGACGATGGCCAGGTCGACACCGCCCGGGTTGGCTTGGGCATGCTGGCGCAGGGTTTCGATCGAGTCTTCGTTCAGCCGCCGGCCCAGGTCCGGGCGCTGCAAATATTGGTCGCGGTCGTGGGCGGCGCTGTGCAACACCAGGCTGTCGCGCCCGCGGTCACTGAGCTGGGCGGTCAGCCCGGCATGGTCGAAGGGCAGGTGCACGGCATCGCGGGCCTGGGCATGCGCGAACTGGAAGTCCAATTGGGCGCCGGTCGGCAGGCTGGTGCCGGTGCGGCCCAGGGCGATACGCGCCGGGGTCAGGGTACGCAGGGCCAGCCAGGGGTTGTCGGGGGTTACGGTGCGAGGGTCCATGGTCATCCCTATGCAAGCTGTGCCAACGCCTGGCGGAACGCCGGCGGCAGGTTGTCACCAAAGCGCACCCGGCCATCGGCCTGGGTAAAGATGCCGGTGCGCGCCAGCCATGCTTCAAATTCGGGGCCGGGCTTCAGGCCCAGGGTCTGGCGCGCATACAGCGCGTCATGGAACGACGTGGTCTGGTAGTTGAGCATGATGTCGTCGGAGCCGGGGATGCCCATGATGAAGTTGATCCCGGCCACACCCAGCAAGGTCAGCAGGGTGTCCATGTCGTCCTGGTCGGCTTCGGCGTGGTTGGTGTAGCAGATGTCGCAACCCATCGGCACGCCCAGCAGCTTGCCGCAAAAGTGGTCCTCGAGGCCGGCGCGGATGATCTGCTTGCCGTTGTACAGGTACTCCGGGCCGATGAAACCGACCACGGTATTGACCAGAAACGGCTTGAAGTGCCGGGCCACGGCGTAGGCACGGGTTTCGCAGGTCTGCTGGTCGACGCCGTGGTGGGCGTTGGCCGACAGGGCACTGCCCTGGCCAGTCTCGAAATACATAAGGTTTTGCCCAAGGGTGCCGCGCTTGAGCGACAGCCCCGCTTCGTAACCCTCCTGCAACACGTTGAGGTTGATGCCAAAGCCTGCGTTGGCGGCTTCGGTGCCGGCGATCGACTGGAACACCAGGTCCAGCGGCACGCCACGGTTGATCGCTTCGATCGAGGTGGTGACGTGGGTCAGCACGCAGGCCTGGGTGGGGATGTCGTAGCGCTGGATGATTGCATCGAGCATTTCCAGCAGGGCACAGATCGAGGCGATGCTGTCGGTGGCCGGGTTGATGCCGATCATGGCGTCGCCGTTGCCGTACAGCAGGCCGTCGAGGATGCTGGCGGCAATGCCGGCGGGTTCGTCGGTCGGGTGGTTGGGTTGCAGGCGGGTCGACAGGCGCCCGCGCAGGCCCATGGTGCCGCGGAAACGGGTAACCACGCGGATCTTCTGCGCCACCAGGATCAGGTCCTGGACGCGCATGATCTTCGACACCGCCGCCGCCATTTCCGGTGTCAGGCCCGGCGCCAGCGCGCGCAGGCTGTCTTCGTCGGCTTCTTCGCTGAGCAGCCAGTCGCGCAGGCCGCCCACGGTGAGGTGGCTGACCGGTGCGAAGGCCTGGGCATCGTGAGTGTCGATGATCAGGCGGGTGACCTCATCCTCTTCATAGGGGATCAGCGCCTCGGTCAAAAAGTGCGTCAGTGGGATGTTGGCCAAGGCCATCTGCGCGGCGACCCGCTCACCGTCGTTGCTGGCGGCGACACCGGCCAGGAAATCCCCAGAACGCGCAGGGCTGGCCTTGGCCATCACGTCCTTGAGGCTGTCGAAGCGGTAGACCAGGTGGCCTACCGTGTGTACGAAACTTGCCATACAGATTCTCCAGAGCGCCGCGGGGCTGGCCCGCGGCGGGTGTCGGCGATCAGTGCAAGGCCTCTTCGGCCTTCTGGATCGCGGCGAATTCCTCTTCCGGTGTGCCCGCTACCAGGTGGTGGCGGCTGTAGAACGCAAAGTAGGCAATTAATACTCCATAGATCACCGCGGCGCCAATCACAACCCGCGGGTCGACCAGGAAGCCCGCCACCACGGCGATGCACGCCAGTACCAGGGCTACGCCCGAGGTGAAGACGCCGCCGGGGGTGCGATACGGGCGTTCCATTTTCGGACGGCGGATGCGCAGGGTGATGTGTGCAGCCATCATCAGCACGTAGGACAGCGTGGCGCCGAACACCGCGACCAGAATCAGCAGGTCGCCCTGGCCGGTCAGCGACAGCCCGAAACCGATGAGGCCGGGGATGATCAGGGCCAGGACCGGCGCCTTGCTTTTGTTGGTCTCGGAGAGTTTGCGCGGCAGGTAGCCGGCGCGGGACAGCGCGAAGATCTGCCGCGAGTAGGCATAGATGATCGAGAAGAAGCTGGCAATCAGGCCAGCCAGGCCGACCAGGTTGACGAAGCTGCCCATCCAGGTGGAGCCGCCATAGGCTTTGGACAGTGCCTCGACCAGTGGGTTACCGGAGGCCTTGAGCGCTTCGGAGCCCGCCGCGCCAGGGCCGATCACCAGAATCAGCAGGGCGAAGGCCAGCAGCACCAGCATCGCGCCGATCAGGCCGCGGGGCAGGTCGCGTTTCGGGTTTTTGGTTTCTTCGGCGGCCAGCGGCACGCCTTCGACGGCGAGGAAGAACCAGATGGCGTATGGGATTGCGGCCCACACGCCGACATAGCCGAACGGCAGGAAACTGCTGGCGCCGGCGGCGTCGGTCTTGGCGATGTCGAACAGGTTGGCTGCATCAAAATGGGGCACCATGCTCACCAGGAACACGCCCAAGGCAATGGCGGCAATGGCGGTGATGATGAACATCAGCTTCAGCGCTTCGCCGACGCCGAAGATGTGGATGCCGATGAATACGATGTAGAACGCCAGGTAGATGACCCAGCCGCCGATGCCGAACAGTGACTCACAATAGGCGCCGATGAACACGGCGATGGCCGCCGGGGCAATGGCATATTCGATGAGGATGGCCGTGCCGGTAAGAAAACCGCCCCATGGGCCAAAGGCGCTGCGGGCAAAGCCGTAGCCGCCGCCTGCAGTGGGGATCATCGACGACAGCTCGGCCAACGAGAAGCACATGCACAGGTACATGGTGGCCATCAGCAGGGTGGCGAGGAACATGCCGCCCCAGCCGCCTTGGGCCAGGCCGAAGTTCCACCCGGCGTAGTCGCCGGAGATCACATAGGCGACCCCGAGGCCGACCAACAGCACCCAGCCGGCTGCGCCTTTTTTCAGTTCACGTTGCTGGAAATAGTCCGAACCGACTTTTTCGAAGTCGACAGAAGAGCCTGCCGGCACATTACCGGAATGATCGCTTGGCATAGTTTCACCTGTTGTTTTTCTTGGTGGCCGGAGGGACTTCCAGCCCATGGTGATAGGTACTGCAGGAAGCGAGCCAGAGCGGTTCGTGCACGGGAACCGCGCTGGCTTGTGGTGGTGACGAACCGCTGCGGTGGGCTGCAAAGCAGCCCCCGCAGCCATCTCAGGTTTAGAAGAAGCCCAACGGATTGATGTCGTAACTCACCAGCAGGTTCTTGGTCTGCTGGTAGTGATCGAGCATCATCTTGTGGGTCTCACGCCCAACGCCGGACTTCTTGTAACCGCCAAACGCGGCATGCGCCGGGTACAGGTGGTAGCAGTTGGTCCATACGCGGCCAGCCTTGATGCCACGGCCCATGCGATAGGCGCGGTTGATGTCGCGGGTCCACACACCGGCACCCAGGCCGAACTCGGTGTCGTTGGCAATCGCCAGGGCTTCGGCTTCGTCCTTGAAGGTGGTGACGCTGACCACCGGGCCGAAGATTTCTTCCTGGAATACGCGCATCTTGTTGTTGCCCTTGAGCAGGGTCGGCTGGATGTAGTAGCCGGTCGACAGCGCGCCTTCGAGTTTTTCCACCTTGCCGCCGGTCAGCAGCTCAGCGCCTTCTTCCTTGGCGATTTCCAGGTACGACAGGATCTTCTCGAACTGCTGTTGCGACGCCTGGGCGCCGACCATGGTGTCGGTGTCCAGCGGATCGCCACGCTTGATCTGCAGGACCTTCTTCATCACCACTTCCATGAACTGCGGGTAGATCGACTCCTGCACCAGGGCACGCGACGGGCAGGTGCACACTTCGCCCTGGTTGAAGAATGCCAGCACCATGCCTTCGGCGGCCTTCTCGATGAAGCTCGGCTCGGCCTGCATGATGTCTTCGAAGTACACGTTAGGCGACTTGCCGCCCAGCTCGACGGTGGACGGGATGATGTTTTCGGCGGCGCATTTCATGATGTGCGAGCCGACCGGGGTCGAACCGGTGAAGGCGATTTTGGCGATGCGTTTGCTGGTGGCCAGCGCTTCGCCCGCTTCGCGGCCGTACCCTTGGACGACGTTGAGCACGCCTTTGGGCAGCAGGTCGCCGATCAGCTCCATCAGTACGGTGATGCCCAGCGGGGTCTGCTCGGCGGGTTTGAGGACCACGCAGTTGCCTGCGGCCAAGGCCGGGGCGAGTTTCCACGCGGCCATCAGCAGCGGGAAGTTCCACGGGATAATCTGCCCGACCACGCCCAGAGGCTCGTGAATGTGATAGGCGACGGTGCCTTCGTTGATTTCGGCGGCGCCGCCCTCTTGGGCGCGGATGCAACCGGCGAAGTAACGGAAGTGATCGACTGCCAGCGGGATGTCGGCGTTGAGGGTTTCGCGGATTGGCTTGCCGTTGTCCCAGGTTTCGGTAATGGCCAGGACTTCAAGGTTCTGCTCGATGCGGTCGGCGATTTTCAGCAGCACGTTGGAGCGGTCCTGAACGGACGTGCGGCCCCAGGCATCGGCGGCGGCGTGGGCGGCATCCAGGGCTTTGTCGATGTCTTCGGCAGTGGAGCGGGGAAACTCTGCGATCAGCTTGCCATTCACCGGGGAGGTGTTTTCGAAGTACTGCCCCTTGACCGGAGCTACGAATTCACCACCGATGTAGTTGCCGTAGCGGCTCTTGAAGGAAACCTTCGCGCCTTCGGTACCGGGATGTGCGTAACGCATGGTGTGTCTCCTGGCTATTGTGTTTGTTAGGGAGTTGAAAAGCGTAGAGCAAAGGTTGGGCCAGTGTTTTGAGGTTCTGCTAAATCAAGTACTTAGGGTAATTTTCAGGGGGCTGTGAAAGCCCGCTGTGCCAGCCGTGGTACGGCCTGTGTGACACTTTGTGCCATTTGCGACACGCTGCCGGCAGGTGCATTGCAAAGGCCCGCCGGGTGGAGGATGCTGGCTGAACGCTCGATCTGCGGAGAACCACAACACATGCAGAGCAATCACTTGAGTCGCCATGCCCAGCAAGTGCATACCGTTGCCCACGGTGAAGCCGGGGCGGGCGGCAGTGACCCGGCGATCGCCCGGTCCTGGCTGCGCTGCCTCGAGGATTACCACCTCGACCCGACGCTGATCGAGGCCCCCGTGGTGCTTGAACACGGGCGCTTGCTGGAAACCCGCGAGCGCCTGCACCAGGTGCTGAAAATTGCCGACGCCGAGATGAACAGCCTGCATCAGCAGCTCTCTGGCGCTGGCCATGCGGTGCTGCTGACCGATGCCCGTGGGGTGATCCTCAACTGTGTCAGCGCCCCCAGCGAGCGGCGCATCTTCGAGCGGGCAGGGCTGTGGCTGGGCGCCGACTGGAGCGAGGCGCGCGAAGGCACCAACGGTATCGGCACCTGCCTGGTCGAGCGCCAGGCCCTGACCATTCATCAGCACGAACACTTTCGTGGCCGCCACACCGGCCTGACGTGCTCGGCAAGCCCGGTGTTCGACCCGCATGGCGAACTGCTGGCGGTACTCGACGTGTCGTCGGCGCGGCCCGATGTGTCGCGGCAGAGCCAGTTCCACACCATGGCCTTGGTCAACCTCTCGGCGAAGATGATCGAGAGCTGTTATTTCCTGCGTCATTTCCAGCAGCAGTGGCTCCTGCGCTTTCATCTGCAGGCTGAGTCGGTCGGCTTGTTCAGCGAGGGCTTGCTGGCCTTCGAGGGTGACGGGCGGATTTGCGCCGCCAACCAGAGCGCGCTCAACCTGTTGGGCACCGTTCGCGGTGGCGTGCTGGGGCAACCGGTGGAGCGGTTTTTTGCCTGCAGCCACGACGAACTGTTCAGCCGCGCCGTGCCAGGCGGCAGTACTGTTTGGCCGTTGCAGACTCGCGACGGCCGCCAGGTGTTTGCCAGCCTGCGGGGCCAGGCGCGTACGCCGGTATGGTCAGTACCGCTCAGCCAGCCCCAGCCCCAGCGTGCTGAAGCGCCAGGCATCTGCCTGCTCGACCCGGCGTTGCAAAACGACTTCCGCCGCTGCGTGCGGGTATTCGAGCGCGATGTGCCGCTGCTGTTGCGTGGCGAGACCGGTTGCGGCAAGGAGGCATTCGCCCAGGCCGTGCACCAGGCCAGCCTGCGTCGCGGCAAGCCGTTCGTGGCGATCAACTGCGCCTCGATCCCAGAGAGCCTGATCGAAAGCGAGCTGTTCGGTTACCGCGGTGGCAGCTTTACCGGCGCACGCAAGGAAGGCATGCGCGGCAAGCTGCTGCAGGCCGATGGCGGCACGTTGTTGCTGGACGAGATTGGTGACATGCCACTGGCCTTGCAGACGCGCCTGTTGCGGGTCCTGGAAGAGCGCCAGGTGGTGCCGATTGGCGGCGAGCCCCAGGCCGTGGACGTGCGCATCGTCAGTGCCACCCACCGCGACCTGCTGGAGCGGGTGGCGCAGGGCAGCTTCCGCGAAGACCTGTATTACCGGCTGAACGGGCTGGAGGTGGCCTTGCCCGCGGTGCGTGAGCGCAGTGACAAGGGCCAGTTGCTGGACTTTTTGCTGCGTCAGGAAGCCCAGGGGCAACGGGTCGAACTGGAGCCCAGTGCGCGTCAGGCGCTGCTGGACTTTGCCTGGCCGGGGAACGTGCGGCAGATGCGCAATGTATTGCGCACGCTCGTGGCGCTTTGCGATAACACCTACATCGGGTTCTCCGACCTGCCCGCGACTTTCCGGAGTAATGCGGCCCCTGTGGGGGCGGGCTTGCCGCGCGAAGCAGGCAACGCGGTGGATGGCACCGGCTTTGCCGGTGTTCGCGGGGCAAGCCCGCTCCCACACGAGGAGCAAAACGGTCTCCCCCACAAGCGCGCGCCAGTGCGCCTTGAGGACGCTGAGTGCGAAGCGCTGCTGTCAGTGCTGGAGGCAAACCGCTGGCACTTGACCCGCGTTGCCGAGCATCTGGGCATCAGCCGCAATACCTTGTATCGAAAACTGCGCAAACACGGCATCACCCGGGTCGGCTGAGCGAAACAGCGGGTGCGATTTCCCGCGCCCTGGGCTACCCTGCCTCGATGTTTTGCGAGGTCGACCATGCATATTCACATTCTCGGTATTTGCGGCACGTTCATGGGTTCCCTGGCGGTCCTGGCCAAAGAGCTTGGCCACCGCGTCACCGGCTCCGATGCCAATGTCTATCCCCCGATGAGCACCCAGCTCGAAGCCCAGGGCATCGAGCTGACCCAGGGCTATGACCCGGCTCAGCTAGACCCTGCACCCGACTTGGTAGTGGTCGGCAACGCCATGTCGCGGGGCAACCCGGCGGTGGAATACGTGTTGAACAAGGGCCTGCCCTATGTCTCTGGCCCTCAGTGGCTGGCTGACCACGTGCTGCAGGGCCGCTGGGTATTGGCCGTTGCCGGTACCCATGGCAAGACCACCACCAGCAGCATGCTGGCTTGGGTGCTGGAGCATGCCGGCATGAGCCCTGGGTTCTTGATCGGCGGCGTGCCACAGAACTTCTCGGTGTCCGCGCGTTTGGGCGACACCCCGTTCTTCGTGGTCGAGGCCGACGAGTACGACAGTGCGTTCTTCGATAAACGCTCGAAGTTCGTTCACTACCACCCGCGCACCGCGATTCTCAACAACCTTGAGTTCGATCACGCGGACATCTTCCCCGATCTGGCCTCCATCGAGCGCCAGTTCCACCACCTGGTGCGCACGATCCCGAGTGAAGGCCTGGTGATCCATCCGACCACCGAACAGGCGCTGGAGCGGGTCATCGGCATGGGTTGCTGGACCCCGGTGCAAACCACCGGTGAAGGCGGCCAATGGCAGGCGCGCCTGCTCAGCCCCGATGGGTCGCGCTTCGAAGTGCTGTTCGAGGGCGAGGCACAGGGCGTGGTCGATTGGGCGCTGACCGGTCAGCACAACGTCGCCAATGCCTTGGCAACCCTGGCTGCGGCCCGCCATGTCGGTGTAGTGCCGGCCATGGGTATCGCCGGGTTGAGCGCCTTCAAGAGCGTCAAGCGGCGCATGGAGAAGGTCGCTGAAGTGCAGGGCGTGACCATCTACGATGACTTCGCTCACCACCCGACCGCCATCGCCACTACCCTCGACGGCCTGCGCAAGCGCGTAGGTGAAGCACCGGTGATTGCGGTGATCGAGCCGCGCTCCAACTCGATGAAGCTCGGTGCCCACCGCGATGGCCTGCCGGAAAGCGTCAACGATGCCGACCAGGTCATCTGGTACGCACCGGCCAACCTGGGTTGGGACCTGGCCGCCACGGCGGCGCAGTGCACCGTGCCGAGCGTGGTTGCCGACAGCCTCGAAGCGATCATCGAGCGCATCAAGGGCCAGGCACGGCCGGGCACCCACGTGGTGATCATGAGCAACGGCGGCTTCGGCGGCCTGCACGGCAAACTGGCCGAGGCGCTCAAGTGAGCGGGCCGGAGCGCATCACCCTGGCCATGACGGGCGCCTCTGGCGCGCAATATGGCCTGCGCCTGCTCGATTGCCTAGTGCGTGAGGACCGCGAGGTGCATTTCCTCATTTCCAAGGCCGCGCAGTTGGTGATGTCCACCGAAACCGATGTGTTGCTGCCGCCTAAGCCTCAGGCGATGCAGGCGTTTCTGACCGAATACACCGGCGCTGCCGACGGCCAGATCCGCGTGTATGGCAAGGAAGACTGGATGTCGCCGGTGGCTTCCGGCTCTGGCGCACCGGCGGCGATGGTGGTGGTGCCGTGTTCCACGGGTACCTTGTCGGCGATTGCCACCGGTGCTTGCAACAACCTGATCGAGCGGGCCGCCGACGTCACCTTGAAGGAGCGCCGCCAGTTGATTCTGGTGCCGCGTGAGGCCCCGTTCTCGACGATCCACCTGGAGAACATGCTCAAGCTGTCGCAGATGGGTGCCGTGATCTTGCCTGCGGCCCCAGGCTTCTACCATCAGCCGCAAACCATCGATGACCTGATCGATTTCGTCGTTGCGCGCATTCTCAACCTGCTGGACATCCCTCAGGACATGCTGCCACGTTGGGGTGAACATCACTTTGGGGCGGATGATTGAAGCGAGCACTGTCGGGGTTGGTCGCATTGGCGCTGCTCAGTGGCTGCGCCACGGTGCGTACGCTGGATGCCAACAAGCCGGGCGCGCCGGTGGTGTATGCCGGTACGCGGCTGGACCTGTATGTGATGAACGGCGGGTGCTGCCCTAAAGATCATTTCGGCGCGCTTGCGCCGGCCTACCCAGGCCTGGATCTGCCCGGTAGCCTGTTACTGGATACGCTGCTGCTGCCGTTGTCGTTGCTGACGGCCGCAGGCGTCGGCTTCCAGGCCACCGGCGGGCTTTGATTACCGTATTAACGCGTAATCCGTGCGGGATCCACGCCCGGCGCTAGTTTTTGCCCAGGCGGCGCAGTTCATCCGACTCGATCACCCGCACCCCGTCTTCTTCCTCCAGCGCCAGGCGCCACAGCGCCCGTGCCAGGGTGCACGCCTCGATACCTCGATACTTCCCAGGTATCAGCTTGGAAAGCGGCGAAATCAGTTGCTCGCCAAAGCGCGGCTCAATGCGATCACCCAGCAGCACCGACGGGCGGACGATGGTCAGCTGTGGCCAGTCCTGGGCCTTCAGCGCTTCCTCCATTTCACCTTTGACGCGGTTGTAGAAGATCGATGATTTAGGGTCGGCGCCGACTGCGCTGACAACCAGCAAATGGCGTGCACCGAGTTCCCGGGCGCGCTTGCTGAAGGCCACGACCATGTCCAGATCGACGGCGCGGAAAGCCGATTCGGAGCCGGCCTGCTTGAGCGTGGTACCCAGGCAGCAATAGGCGATATCGACACGCCCGGCCAGCTGCGGAAGAAACACCGCCGGGTCGCCCACTGGGTTTTCCAGGTGCGGGTGTTCGGCCAGCGGCCGGCGCGTAGGGGCCAGCACCCGGCTGATGGTCGGTTCGTTGAGTAGGCGGTCTAGCAGGTGTTCACCCGTCAGACCCGTGGCACCGGCAAGCAGGACATGCTGAGGCGTCAAATACATGATGTCTCTCCCTTGTTACACACAAGCTTAGTGGTTGCCGGGCTTTTTTTCCTGCTGCTCCACCGTCGCTTGCGCAGCATTGCGTAGCGCTTCTTCGGCCTGTTGCCGGCGTAGGTGCTGCCAGTGTGCCAGTACTGCTGGCGGCGCCCACAGCTGCGGTTCAGAGGCTTCGAAACCTTCCTTTCGTTCTCTTTCGGCAACGCTGGCGCGTGCCAGTTCAAACGCCTGTTTCAGGTCGTCGGTCTGGTTCAGCGCCTCGGCGAACAGGGCATCGCCAAAGTAGGTGAAGTCGGCTTCTTCCGAGCAACCGAACGACACCCGATCGGCGCGGGCGGCGGTCATGATCACCGTGCGATCGTCTTTGAGCGGCGCGATGTAGCCCCCTGAATAGCAGGCCGAGATGACGATTACCTTGTCGCGCTCTTTCAGCGGTGCCAGGGCACTGGCCAGCTCGTCGGCGGACAGGTCGGCCAGTTGCAGGCGGGGTTGGTCGAGCACCAGTTGGTGGTCGTGGCTGCCGTGGCTGGTGAGGTAGATGAACACCAGGTCCTCGGGGCCGCTGCGTTCGGCCAGGGTATGGGCAGCGCGGATGAGGTTCTCGCGGGTGGCCATGGGGCGGCTGGCCATGTGGTCCCGGTGGTTGACCAGGGTGACCTGGCCGCGGGCGCCAAAACGGACTTTGAGCATGTTGCTGACATAGTCGGCTTCGCGCAGGAACACGCTTTGCTGGCCATCGCCGGCCACGACCAGGCTGTATAACTGGATGGCCGGCGCGGTAGGCGGCACCCGTGCCAGCGCGTCCTCTAGCAGGCGGCCCTGGTTGAGCAAGGCCAGGTCTAGCGGGTCGGGCAACAGCGTGCCCTTTTCGTCGCGCACGCGTACGCCATTGACCCAAGTGCCACCCTCGACCTTGCCGTTGCTGAGGGTCAGCCGGCCTTTGCCATGGTAGGCATCGTTTTCGAAGGTGCCGATGTACTGGCTGCCGTCGGCCAGTTGCAGGTTGCCTTGGCCAGAAAAGTGCCAGTCAACGAAACCGCCTTTGTAATGGCTGCCATCGCTGCCGAGCAGTTCACCTTCGCCGACCAGTGAGCCATCCTTGAATTCGCCGATCCACACGTCACCTTCGGCGCTTTCATAGCGGCCGCGGCCTTCCAGGCGGTTGTCCTTGAACTCCCCGATGTATTGCTCGCCGTCGACGCTGTCGTAGGTGCCGCTGCCTTGCAGCAGGCCATCGACGAAACGGCCGCTGAACTGGTTGCCGCTGGCGTCGCTGCGCACGCCGGCACCGTTCGGTTTGCCTTTGGCGAACAGACCCTGGTAGCGGCTGCCGTCGGCCAGCTCCAGCTCGCCTGCGCCTTCGTACTGGTCGTCCTTGAACTGGCCGCGGTAGGTCTGGTCGGCTTGCTTGAGGGTGCCTTCACCGTCACGTCGGCCGTGGCTGAAGGTGCCGGCATAGTGGCTGCCCGGTGTGGTCAAGTCGCCGAGGCCCTGGAACAGGCCTTCGGCGAACTGGCCCCGGTAGACCTCACCGTTCTGGCCGTGCCATTCGCCCTGACCATGCCATTGGCCGTCCTTGAAACTGCCGGCGTACCAGCTGCCATTGGGGTAGTCGATGCGGCCCTCGCCTTGCAGCAGGCCATTGACCACTTCGCCCCGGTAACGCCCGCCGTCGGGCAGCCGCGCGTCCGGAGGTAGTAGCGATTCGCCATCTCCGCACGCGGCGAGCAACAGGATCAGGGTGACAGGGATCAGTGGACGCATGGTGGAGACCGGGCAATAGGTCTGCCGAGTATGACGCAGAATGGGGGGCTGAGACAGATAGGGCATAAGCAGATAAACAACAGGCCCGCAGTCTTTGTAGGAGCGCCCCGGCAAGGCCGCTCCAGTATCTGCGCTGCCCTTGTGGGCGGAGCAGTATCAATGCTAGGTGATGCTCCCGGCCTGGCGACGCAACAGCAACTCGGCCAGCGCTTTGGTCATCTGTAGGTGATGCACCGCATTGACCAGCATGTTGATGCCCGGCTCACCCGCATTGGCGCAGATGTATTCGTCCAGGGTGTCTTCGATACCGCTCATCAACTGGAGAGCATGGATCACGGCGTCTACCGAGGGCATGTCTTGGTTGATGCTGTAGAAGGGGCGGGAAGTCAGCGTTTTGGGTGGATCTGGGACAATCTTCTTCATAATCACAACTCACACGTCGGTTCAGAAAATAGCCTCCACAGGGTCCTTTCTCACGGGACTAGGGTGGCGACCGTGCACGGGGTGAGAAATCCGAGGACGTGTGAGCTCGGCCAGACCGAAGCCTGCCCGCGCACGGCTGCCATGACGAATGCCGCAATCACACACCTTCGGGTTTCTCACGCCCGGTCACCAAACATGGCGACCCTGAGACGTTATCCCTGAGATGTTTCCCCGACAATGGAGCGACCTCGGACAGGCTCGTAGGATAATTCGCTTGATGATGAGAGCTGAAGCATTTCGTTTCAGGTTCGGAAATACCTTACAGATCGCGCGATGGCGGGGTGCATGTCGGGGGATTAGGTGGTGGCTGACAGGTGCATGCCTTGATTAGGGCAGCGCCTCTGAGGTCGAGCGCCGCCCGCGCGGCGCATCGCGAGCAACGCTCGCTCCTACGTTTGTTTTCGGCCAATAACGCCTGTGACAGGCGCGCGCGACCGCCTTGTTTGTTCGACGCGATATCGCGTCATCCGTCAAGGCGGTCGCGCGCGTTTGCCCCAGGAATAATTGGCCCGAAACAAACGTAGGAGCGAGCGTTGCTCGCGATGCGCCGCGCGGGCGGCGCTCGATCTCACAGGCGCAGAACCCCTCAAGGCATGTACTTCTAAACCCAGACACCACCCCAAGCCATGCCCCTCATTCCCTCAATGCCCCCGCAAAAAATCCACCATCTTCCGGTTGACCGCTTCAGCCGCCTCCATCTGCACCATATGGCCAGCGTCCGGCAGTACCAGCACTTCGGCTTCCAGCCCGTCGGCATGGCTGGCCGGGATAATCGCGTCCTTCCCGCCCCAAATCACCAGCGCCGGGTGCTGCCCCAGCACACCGCGCAGGTCGTGGCGCTGCTGGTCGCCCTCGGCGATGGCCGACACCAGCTGGCGCAGCGCCGCATCGACGCCCTCCAGGCGCTTGAACTTGAGCATGTCCTCCAGCAATTGCCGGGTGACCAGCGCCGGGTCGGCAAACAACTGCACCATTTGCGGCTTGAGTGCATTGCGGTTCGCCGCAGCCACGAAACCTTGGAGGTACTGCCCGTTGATGGCAGTCCCAAGCCCAGCACTGGCCACCAGGGTGAGGCTGGCCACCCGCTGTGGCGCCAGGCGCGCCACGTTGAGGCTGACAGCGCCGCCCATCGAGTGCCCGGCCAGGTGGGCGCGGGGGATGTCCAGGTGGTCGAGCAGTGCCAGCACAGTTTCGCTCAGTTCATCCAGGTCGCCGCGTTGCAGCGCCTTGGCCGACTCCCCGTGCCCCGGCAGGTCAAGGGCGATGACGCGGCGCTCGGCCGCCAGCGCCGGGTGGTTGAACAACCAGTTGTTCAAATCACCGCCAAAGCCATGCACCAGGACCAGCGGCGTTCCGCCTTCGCCCAGTTCGAACCAGCGCAACAGGCGGCCGCCCACGTCGGCTTTTTGCGGGGTTGGCCCTTGTGCCTGGTCGGCGCCACCTTCGGCGACGAATTCAGCCTGGAAGCGCTGCACCACGGCATCGATCTCGGCCTCGTCGGCTTCGCCTTCCACCACCACCGCCAGCAACGCGCCGACCGGCAGGGTTTCATCTGGCTGGGCCACCAGGCGGCGCAATACACCGCTGAAGGGGGCTTCGACGCTGCTGCTGATCTTGTCGGTCTCGACGTCCAGCACTTCGTCGCCTTTGTTGATGGGGTCACCTTCCTGCTTGAGCCAGGTGTCCACCCGGCCCTCGGTCATCGACAGGCCCCACTTGGGCATGGTCAGCGTATGGATCTGGCTCATGCGGCGCTCCTTGCAGCTTCGATCACTTTGCGCACGGCGGCCTCGATCTTCGCCGCGTCGGGGATGTACAGGTCTTCCAGCGCATCGGAGAACGGCACCGGCGTGTGCGGCGCGGTGACCATCTCGATCGGGCCCTTGAGGGCGCTGAAGGCTTTCTGCGCCACCAGTGCGCTGATGTCGGTGGCCATCGAGCAGCGCGGGTTGGCTTCGTCGATCACCACCAGACGGCCGGTTTTCTCGACACTTTCCAGGATGCTGTCTTCATCCAGCGGGCTGGTGGTGCGCAGGTCCAGCACTTCGCAGTCGATGCCTTGGCGGGCCAAGTTGTTGGCGGCTTCCAGCGCCACATGGACCATGCGCCCGTAGGTCACCAGGGTCACGTCGTCGCCGTCGCGCAGGAAGTTGGCTTCGCCGAACGGCACGCTGTAGACCTCTTCCGGCACCTCGCCCTGCAGGCTGTAGAGCAACTTGTGCTCGCAGAAGATCACCGGGTCGTTGTCGCGTATCGCCTGGATCAACAAGCCCTTGGCATCGTATGGCGAGGACGGGCAGACCACCTTGAGGCCGGGGATGTGTGTCCACAGCGAGGTGAGCATCTGCGAGTGCTGGGCCGCAGCGCGCAGGCCAGCGCCGTACATGGTGCGCATCACCAGCGGGGTCACGGCCTTGCCGCCGAACATGTAGCGGAATTTGGCGGCCTGGTTGAGGATCTGGTCCAGGCAGCAGCCGGCGAAGTCGACGAACATCAGTTCGCACACCGGGCGCAGGCCTTGGGTTGCGGCACCCACGGCGGCGCCGACATAGCCGATTTCCGACAGCGGCGCGTCGAGCACCCGCCCCGGGAACTGGTGATACAGGCCCCTGGTCACGCCCAGCACGCCACCCCAGGCGTCCTCTTCACCGGGCGCACCGGCACCGCCAGCCACGTCTTCGCCAATGATGAAGACAGTGCTGTCGCGGCGCATTTCCTGGGCCAAGGCTTCGTTGATGGCCTGCTGGTAGCTGATCTTTCTTGCCATGGTGATTCTCCTCTTGTTCTTGTAATCCGCGGCTCAGGGGTAGCTGACGTAGACGTCGCTGAGCAGGTCGGCGGGCTGTGGCTTGGGATCGGATTTGGCGCGGCGCACGGCGTCTTCGATCAGGTCTTCGACACGCGCGTCGATGGCGTCGAGTTGCTCAGCGCTGAGCAGGCCGGCACGGGTGGTCTTGTTGCGGAACTGCATCAGGCAATCACGGGACTCGCGCAGGTTTTTCACTTCATCCGGGGCGCGGTAGGTTTGCGCGTCCCCTTCGAAGTGGCCGTAGTAGCGGCTGAGCTTGACCTCGATCAGCGAGGGGCCTTGTCCGGATCGCGCACGCTCGATGGCAGCGCCTGCGGCTTCGTACACGGCGAAGAAGTCGAAACCATCGATGGTCACGCCCGGCATGCCAAAGCCGGCAGCGCGGTCGGCAATGTGGTCGCAGGCCACCGACCAGTTCGACGCCGTGGCCTCGGCGTAGCCGTTGTTCTCGGCGACGAAGATGCACGGCAGGTTCATGATCGAGGCCATGTTCATGGCTTCGAACACGGCGCCTTCGTTGGAGGCACCGTCGCCGAAGAAGGCCACCGACACGTCATCGCGGCCCTTGAGTTTGGCGGCCAGCGCGGCGCCTGCAACCAATGGCGCACCGGCCCCGACGATGCCGTTGGCACCGAGCATGCCCTTTTCCAGGTCGGCAATGTGCATCGAGCCGCCCTTGCCGCCGCACACGCCGGTCTTCTTGCCGTAGATCTCGGCCATCATGCCGTACACGTCTACGCCCTTGGCGATGCAGTGGCCGTGGCCGCGGTGGGTCGAGGCGATGCAGTCGCTGTCACGCAGGTGGGCCATGACGCCTGCGGCGGACGCTTCTTCGCCGGCATAGAGGTGGACGAAACCGGGGATTTCGCCGGTGGCGAATTCCACGTGCAGACGTTCCTCGAAGGCGCGGATGGTGCGCATCACTTCATAGGCATGCAGTAGTTGTTCTGTACTGAGTTGATTGGACATCTTGTTGTTCTCCAGGGTTGTCTCAACACGCGGTTGCAGGGTGTAGCCGGTGGCCGCGCGGCACGGCCAGCAGGTGATGGCGGGCGGCGTGGGCCAGCACGGCCTCGACGTCCACGGTGAGCGGGCCTTGGTGGTCCAGGGTGATGGTGGGGGTGTCGTGCTCGGCGAATTCGATCTCGCGTTCACCATCCAGGGCCAGGGTGCCGCTGCTTAGGCTCAGGCGATGGGCGGCGCCGGGCGTCAGCACGCCGCTGGCGGTGATGCCGCAGCCTTGCAGCAGGCCAGGCGCCAGGGGCGCGAGCAGGGCCTGCTCGGCGCCAGGGTTCAGGCGCACCCAGGCGCCGTGCGGGTCCTGGCGTGACACCGGGCACCACAAGCCGCACAGGGCCGACAGGCCAATGGCATGGGGTTCGGCGAAGCAGGCGAACACCTCGCTCAGGTCTTCGCTGCGGCTCAGGGCGCGGGCGCCGATGAAACGCTGGGGTGACACGGCGACTTCCACCAGTGCCCACTCGTCCAACTGCTGCTCGGGCACCTTCACCCGCAAGCGCTTGTTGCGGCGCAGGCCGATGCTGGCGGGCACGCGGCCGCTGGCGAGCAAGCCGCCCGCCAGGCCGGCGCTGGTGGCTTCGCGTAATTCCGGGAAGGCATTGTTGGTGCCGGTGGACAAGGTCAGCAGTGGGATGTCACCGGCTTCTGCTGCCACTGCCTTGTGGGTGCCGTCGCCGCCGAGCACCGCGATCATCGCCACGCCTTGGCCGACCATGCGTCGGGTGGCCAGGCGGGTATCGGCAACGGTCTGGGTCAATGGCAGGTCGAGCACCTCGATGTTCGGCCAGTGCTGGTCGCGCGCAGCGGGGCCTTGGCTGGCCTTGAGCACGGCGGCGGCGATGCCGGTCATGTCGGTTGGCAGCAGCACCCGGCCGATGCCGGTGGCACCGAAGGCGGCCAACAGCCGCTGGATCGCCGACGCCTTGTCGGTGCTCGAATAGAGCCCGGCACTGGCGGTCAGGCGGCGCAGGTCGCGGCCGGAGGCAGGGTTGGCAATGATCCCGACAGTCGGGGTGGGTTGCGGCATGGCGCACCTCGTATTCTTGTTTGTCAGGGACAGAGCAAGGGAGGTGCCAGCTTTGTTTCATCTGCCTGAAGTGGCTGTGCCAGAGCGGTCTGTGCGTAGGAAGGGGCGTGCGCCCAGCATGCCCGGCGAGACGCGGGGTGCCAGGCTGCGGCGGCGTTTGCCGAGACGCTGAGACGCTGCGTCTCAAGCGAGCCGGTATTCACACAGTGCTTGTCGGGGCATGCCCGGAAGCGCTTAATGGCCGCACAACGATAAAAACAGCAATGAGAACCGGAGGGCCTGAATGCTTGCCGCGAACTCCCGAGCCCATGTCGACTGCGTCAGCCGGGTGCTGAAAAACGCCGACCGCCTGCCACAGGCACCGGTGCCGCCGCTGATCCTCGATTCCTGGCGCCGCTCCATGGACCTGTATCGCCTCGACCCAGGCTCCCAGCAGGGCCCACGTATCCTTTCGCAAAGCCTGCTCAACGAATGCCGCGAACGTGCCGAGCTGTTTCTGCGCATCGCCGGCGACGCCGTGGCACGGCTGCATGAGCAGGTCCGCGGCGCCGACTATTGCGTGCTGCTCACCGATGCCCAGGGGCAGACCATCGATTACCGGGTCGAGTCCGCCATCCGCAATGACTGCCGCAAGGCCGGGTTGTACCTGGGCACCTGCTGGTCGGAAGGCGAGGAGGGCACGTGCGGGGTGGCGGCGGTGCTGACCAGCAAGGCGCCGGTCACGGTGCACAAGCGCGATCATTTTCGCGCCGCCTTCATTGGCCTGACCTGCACGGCGGCACCGGTATTCGACCCACTGGGCGAGCTGCTGGGTGTGGTGGATGTCTCGGCCTTGCGATCCCCGGATGACCGCCGCAGCCAGCACCTGATTCGGCAGTTGGTCGAGCAGACCGCGCGCGAGATAGAAAACGCCTTCTTCATGCACAGTGCCCAGGGCCATTGGGTGATGCGCGCGCATGGCACGCCGGGCTATGTCGAAAGCCAGCCCGACTACTTGCTGGCCTGGGATGCCGATGGCCGCCTGCAGGCAATCAACAGCCTGGCCCGGCAGCGCCTGGTGGAGCGCCTAGGCCGCTTGCCTGAGCACATCGGCGAGCTGTTCGACCTGGGCCAGCTGCGCTGTAGTAACGAGGCCTCGGCCCAGCGCTTGCCAGGCTGGGGCGAACTGTATGGCCGCGTCAGCGCACCGCAACGGCGCTCGCGCCCGCAGCCTTTGCACCAGGCACAGGACGCGCGCATCGAGCAGCACCTGCGCCTGGCCACGCGGGTCAAGGACTGTAGCCTGGCGGTGCTGGTGCAAGGCGAGACGGGCTCGGGCAAAGAGGTTTTTGCCCGTCAGTTGCACCAGCAAAGCCAGCGCCGCAAGGGGCCTTTCGTCACGCTGAACTGTGCGGCCATCCCTGAGAGCCTGATCGAGAGCGAGCTGTTCGGCTATGTAGCCGGGGCCTTTACCGGCGCCTCCAGCAAAGGTATGCAAGGGCTTTTACAGCAAGCTGATGGCGGCACCCTGTTTCTCGACGAAATCGGCGACATGCCACTGAACCTGCAAACCCGGCTGTTGCGCGTGCTGGCGGAGGGCGAAGTGGCGCCCTTGGGCGCGGCGCGGCGTGAGCGGGTGGATATTCAGGTGATCTGTGCGACACACCGGGACCTGGCAGCAATGGTGGCGGATGGGCGTTTTCGTGAGGACCTGTACTTCCGCCTGGCCAACGCCCGGTTCGCGCTGCCGCCGTTGCGTGAGCGGGAGGATCGGCTGGGTTTGATTCATCAACTGTTAGCCGAAGAAGCCGAAGCGTGCGGGGTAGAGGTGGTGTTGGCGGACGATGCATTGCAGGCGCTGCTGCTTTACCGTTGGCCGGGGAACCTGCGCCAACTGCGGCAGGTGTTGCGTTATGCCTGTGCGGTGAGTGAGGGCGGGTGGGTGCGCCTTGAGGATTTGCCGCAGGAGGTACGCGGCGATGCGGTGGCGTCTGCTGAGGTGGATGCCAGCAGCCCGGCTCGGCAACTGTTGCTCGATGCGCTGATCCGGCACCGCTGGAAGCCGGCTGATGCGGCGCGGGCGTTGGGGATATCGCGGGCGACGCTGTATCGGCGGGTGCATGAGCATCGGATCGAGATGCCTAGAATGAAAGGGTGATGGGTTTGTCTCAGGATATTCAGCGCCTGTGGAATCGAGCGCCGCCCGCGCGGCGCATCGCGAGCAACGCTCGCTCCTACATTTGTTTCGGGCCAATTATTCCTGGGGCAAACGCGCGCGACCGCCTTGGCGCATGACGCGATATCGCGTCGAACAAACAAGGCGGTCGTGCGCGCCTGTCACAGGCGTTATTGGCCGAAAACAAATGTAGGAGCGAGCGTTGCTCGCGATGCGCCGCGCGGGCGGCGCTCGATCTCACCGGCAACACACCCCTCAAGGCATGCACCTGCCAGCACCACCTATCCCTAAAGCCCATAAAAAAACCCCGGAACAGGTCCGGGGTTTTGGTACATCACACTACACGATCACTCCTGGCTGGCCAGTTTGTGCTCGAGGTAGTGAATGTTGACGCCGCCTTTGCAGAAACCTTCATCACGCACCAGGTCGCGGTGCAGTGGGATGTTGGTCTTGATGCCGTCGACGACGATCTCGTCCAGAGCATTGCGCATGCGCGCCATGGCTTCTTCGCGGTCCTTGCCGTAGGTGATCAGCTTGCCGATCAGCGAGTCGTAGTTCGGCGGAACCGAATAACCGCTGTACAGGTGCGAATCGACGCGAACGCCGTTGCCACCTGGGGCGTGGAAGTGCTTGACCTTGCCTGGGCTCGGGATGAACTTCTTCGGGTCTTCGGCGTTGATCCGGCACTCCAGCGAGTGACCACGAATCACCACGTCTTCCTGGCGGAACGACAGCTTGTTGCCAGCGGCGATGCTCAGCATCTCCTTGACGATGTCGATGCCAGTGACCATTTCCGACACCGGATGCTCAACCTGTACGCGGGTGTTCATCTCGATGAAGTAGAAGCTGCCGTTCTCGTACAGGAACTCGAAAGTACCTGCACCGCGGTAGCCGATTTCGATGCACGCATCGACGCAACGCTTGAAGACTTCCTGACGGGCCTTCTCGTCGATGCCCGGTGCTGGCGCTTCTTCCAAAACCTTCTGGTGACGGCGCTGCAGCGAGCAGTCACGGTCGCCCAGGTGGATGGCGTTGCCTTGGCCGTCGGACAGTACCTGAACTTCCACGTGGCGTGGGTTGGTCAGGAACTTCTCCAGGTAGACCATCGGGTTGCCGAACGCAGCACCGGCTTCGGTACGGGTCAGCTTGGCCGAGGAGATCAGGTCCTCTTCCTTGTGCACCACACGCATACCGCGACCACCACCGCCACCGGCGGCCTTGATGATCACCGGGTAGCCGACGTCACGGGCGATCGCCAGGGCGACTTCTTCGTCTTCCGGCAGCGGGCCGTCAGAGCCTGGTACGGTCGGTACGCCCGACTTGATCATCGCGTCCTTGGCCGAAACCTTGTCGCCCATCAGGCGAATGGTGTCGGCTTTCGGGCCGATGAAGGCGAAACCGGATTTCTCTACCTGCTCGGCAAAGTCGGCGTTTTCGGCCAGGAAGCCGTAGCCCGGGTGGATCGCGGTGGCGCCAGTCACTTCGGCGGCAGCGATGATCGCCGGGATGTGCAGGTACGAATCCTTGGATGACGCGGGACCGATGCAGACCGACTCGTCTGCCAGGCCCAGGTGCATCAGTTCGCGGTCAGCCGTGGAGTGCACGGCGACGGTCTTGATGCCCAGCTCTTTGCAGGCACGCAGGATCCGCAGGGCAATTTCCCCGCGGTTGGCGATCAGGACTTTTTCGAGCTTCGCAGACATCGTTGGCTCTCCGCGGTTCAAACGATGGTGAACAGCGGCTGGTCGAACTCAACCGGCTGGCCGTCTTCTACCAGGATGGCGTCGATGACACCGCCGATCTCGGCTTCGATGTGGTTCATCATCTTCATCGCTTCGACGATGCACAGGGTGTCGCCTTTTTTCACCGACTGGCCAACTTCAGCAAAGTTAGGCGAGGTCGGCGATGGCTTGCGGTAGAAGGTACCGACCATTGGCGAGCGAACCACGGTGCCTTTCAGCGCCGGGGCAGCAGCTTCGGCGACAGGGGCAGCAGCAGCAGCAGCGGCCGGAGCAGCGACAGGGGCAGCAGCCATTGGGGCGGGTGCGTAGAACTGCTGGGCAGCTGGGGTTTTGCTGTGACGGCTGATACGGACCGACTCTTCGCCTTCCTTGATCTCCAGTTCGTCGATGCCAGACTCTTCCAGCAGTTCGATCAGTTTCTTGACTTTACGGATATCCATTAATCATCAACTCCCAAAGGTTCGGTCAGGGGGCGTAATTGAAAACGTGTCTAAAACGTTTCTCTCAAACCCCGGCCCACTTAGGCCAGGGTCTCTGTCATCAGGGCTGTGCGTTGGCAGCCAGTTGTTCCAGCGCGGACTCCAGGGCCAGGCGATACCCGCTGGCGCCCAGGCCGCAAATCACCCCTACGGCCACATCGGAAAAGTAGGAGTGGTGACGGAACGGTTCGCGTTTGTGCACGTTGGACAGGTGCACTTCGATGAATGGGATGCTCACCGCAAGCAATGCGTCACGTAATGCGACACTTGTGTGGGTGAAAGCAGCCGGATTGATCAGGATGAAGTCCACACCCTCGTTGCGTGCGGCGTGAATGCGGTCGATCAGTTCGTATTCGGCATTGCTCTGCAGGTACTGCAGATGGTGGCCCGCGGCGCGGGCACGTTGCTCCAGGTCCTGGTTGATCTGGGCCAGGGTCACGGCGCCGTAGTGGCCCGGCTCGCGAGTACCGAGCAGGTTGAGGTTGGGGCCGTGAAGCACCAGTAGCGTAGCCATCTGCGGATTCCTTGGATTTGTAGGGCAATTCGACACAGCGCGGCGAGTGTGCCGTAAAGCGACGGCAAGTGTCCAGTTCCCGGCAATAGCCAGCACGATGTCCGAGATTCGCGCGAAGTATGTGACCGGATAATTAAATCTGGTCACTGTCTTGAGGATTTTTCGCAGCTCGCCGGAAGTTATAGACCGAGTTTGCCGCGCACGCGCGTCAGAACCTCGGCGAAATCGCCGGTGTTTATCTCGCCTATGACCCGATCAGCGGTTATTTCGCTGCCGTTCGCCGCAAAGAACAGCAGCGCAGGCGGGCCGAACAGCTGGTAGCGGTCGAGCAGCGTACGTTGCTCGGCGTTGCTCTCGGTGATGTCGAAACGCAGCAATTTGAAGGCGCTCAGCTGCGATTGCACCTGCGGCGCATTGAGCACTTCGTGCTCGATCACCTTGCAGCTGATGCACCAGTCGGCGTACCAGTCCAGCAACACCGGCTGGCCCGCGGCCTTGGCCTGGGCCAGTGCCGCGTCGAGCGCGGCGGGGGTGGTGAGGGTCTGCCAGGCATCGGCCTTGACGGCCGGGCTGGCGCTGCCCGTGGCCGCGGCGGGGGCAGGCAAGGGGCGCAGGGGGTCGCCCTGGCCGTTCAGTGCCCCGTACCAGCAGGCCAGGGCGTAGACCAGCAACGCCAGGCCGAGCAATTGCGCCAGGCGTTGGCGCGGGGTTTTGATGACGAATTCCAGGGCCCCGAGGAACAGCGCCACGCCGGCAGCCAGGAAGCCGACCAGCAGCAACGTCGCCTGGCCAGGCAGCACGCGGCTGAGCAAGCCGATGGCCAGCCCTAGCAACAGCACACCGATGGCGTTTTTCACCGTGTTAAGCCATGGGCCGCTCTTCGGCAACCAGGCTGCGCCACCGGTAGCCACCAGCAGCAACGGCGCACCCATGCCCAGGCCGAGGGCGAACAGTTTCAGCGCACCCCCCAGGGCATCGCCGCTGGCGCTGATATAAAGCAGGGCACCGGCCAGTGGCGCCGACACGCAGGGCGACACCAGCAAACTGGAAAGCACGCCCAGCACTGCCGCGCCGACTAGCGAGCCACCTTTGGTGCGGTGGGCGAGCGAGTCCAGGCGATTGTTCAAGGCCTGTGGCAGCTTCAATTCGAACAGGCCGAACATGGCCAGGGCGAACACCACGAAGAACAACGCGAAAGGCACCAGTACCCAGGCCGACTGCAGCCGTGCCTGCAGGTTCAAGCCCGCGCCGAACAGGCCCATCAGCGCGCCCAGCACGGCGAAGCTGGCGGCCATCGATACAACGTAAGCAAGCGACAGCGCGAGGCCGCGCAAGCCGTTAGCCTGGCCACGCAGCACCACGCCCGAGAGGATGGGCAGCATCGGCAGCACGCAAGGGGTGAAGGTTAGGCCGACGCCAGCGAGGAAGAACAGCAACAGGGATTTCCAGCTCCAGGCCTGTTCACCTGTGGCCGGTGCCGCGCTGGAGGGGCCACCTTCGCCATCGATGCTCAGGCGCGCGGTTTCCGGGGGGTAGCACAGGCCTTTGTCGGCGCAGCCCTGGTAGCCCACCAGCAGGGTGAACGCGCGAGGGTCGGTGCGTGGCAGCTCGATGTCGAGCACGCCGTGGTACACCTCGACGTCACCGAAGAACTCATCGTGCTTGGCTTCGCCTTTGGGGATGTTGGGCGTGCCCACGGCCACGTCGGCCGGCTCTGTGCGGAAATTGAAGCGGTGGCGGTAGAGGTAGTAGCCGTCGGTAGCGACGAAACGCAGCTTGATGCTCTGGGCATCGGCCTGGATCAGGCTGAGCTTGAACGCTTCGTGCACGGGCAGAAAATCGGCAGCGTTGGACAGCGAAGCGGCGCCGAGGGTGGCGCTGGGGCGGTTGTCGAGCAGGCCCGTGGCGAAGGCAGGGCTGGCCAGCAGCAGGAACAGCAGGAGAAACAGGCGGCGCATGGCGGACTCGCGAGGTGGAACGTGCTGGGCATGATAGCGGAGTTGGTAGGGGTTGGGGCCAGTGGTGCTCGTCAGGCAATTTTTGGCGCCTGTGAGATCGAGCGCCGCCCGCGCGGCGCATCGCGAGCAACGCTCGCTTGTATGGTAGGACTTGAAGGGAGGAGGAGGGACACCGCTCCCCGCTTGTATGGTTAGACTTGAAGGGGTGGTGGGACTAAATGCCCGATTCTGACTGTTCGCAGCAGTACAGACCGTGGGAGACATCGCCCCACCCCTTCCACCAAAGCGCCGATAAAGAATGCATCGTTTGCAAGCGACGATAGAAGCAAGCCAGCGCCTCTTGGTGAAACCCCTTCAAGCCTAAAAACCTTAACGTGGAGTACGGCCCATGGCAATGCAGGCAGGTAGATTGATCGTGGGTGCGGACGTTGCAAAAGCTGAGCTGGTTATCCATCACGACAGCAGTGATGAGGTAATCAAACTGAAAAATTCAAAAGCCGACATCAAGCGGTGGCTGAAGCAACAACCCCTGAACACTGCCATCGCTGTTGAGGCGACCAATGTCTATCACTTGGACTTGGTTGAGTTGGCCCATGGACTAGGTTTCAGTGTTTATGTCGTCGATGGGTTTCAACTGAGCAACTACCGAAAAAGTGTTGGCGGGCGAGTCAAAACTGACCCTTCTGATGCTCGGTTACTCTCTCGTTTCTTGAGAAATGAGGGGGAGGACCTTCGTCCTTGGAGCCCGCCTCCAGCCGTCTACGGCAAGCTGCAGAGCCTCCTCCGCCGCAGAGCCGCACTGGTGTCTGCTCGCACCGCTATGACTCAGAGCTGGGCTAATGAAACCCTCTTGAAGGCGGCCTTCGAAGCTTTCGTAACATCAATAGATCGATTGGATCTGCTGATGCAAAAGAAGATGAAAGAAGTGCTCCGAGAGGCCGGACTGCATGAGCAAGTTGCTCGTTGTCAGGCAGTAGAGGGGATAGGTTTCCTTACAGCCACGGCACTGGTAATGGCCTTTGTCAGGGGCGAATTTAAAAGCAGTGACTCCTACATTGCATTTCTTGGAATGGATCTGCGAGTGAGTGACTCTGGACAGAAAGCTGGACGACGCCGTCTCACAAAACGGGGCTGCTCAGAAATCCGTCGCTTGCTGCACAACGCAGCGATGGCCGCTAGCAAGTCTAAGGCCTGGAAAGGCATCTATGAACAACACCGCAACAGCGGCAAGGCAACGACCCAGGCCCTCGTGATCCTGGCAAGAAAGCTTGCTCGCGTAGCATTTGAGATCGAGCGCCGCCCGCGCGGCGCATCGCGAGCAACGCTCGCTTGTATGGTAGGACTTGAAGGGAGGAGGAGGGACACCGCTCGCTTCTGACTGTTCGCGCAGTACAGACCGTGGGAGAAATCACCCCTCCTCCTTTCCACACCCAAGCGCCGATAAGGAATGCCTCGTTTGCAAACGACGATAGATGCAAGCCTGCGCCAGGGTGTACCCCTTCAAGTTCTTTAACGCTACAAGGAGCAGCAGCCCATGGCAATGTCTACCTTCCCGATCGAAGCTGGTGTGGATGTCGCCAAAAATGAGCTGATGATTCAAAGCTCCCTGGATACCAAACCCTTCCCGATCCCAAATACGCCGAAATCGATCAAGGCGTGGCTCAAGACGGTACCTCAAGGTTCAGCGCTGGCTATTGAGGCGACTAGCACCTATCACATGGAGCTAGCCGAGCAGGCCTATGCGTCAGGCTTGACGGTGTATGTCATCGACGGTTTCAGGCTGAGCAAATACCGTGAGAGTGTTGCTGTGCGTGCCAAGACTGACGCACATGATGCGGTTTTACTCGCCCGTTACCTGAATAAGGAACGAAGCTCCCTGAAGGCCTGGACACCTCCGCCAGCCGGACATCGTCAAATCCAGGTGCTGTTGCGTCGCCGCGCCAAGCTCGTGGAAATCCGCGGCATGCTGCGGATGAGTTGGTCAGGGGACAAGCTGTTCGCATCGGAGCTTATGCAGATTGAACAGATGCTGAAGCGGATTGAGGGCTCGCTGGAAAAGCAGCTGCGCAACACGATCAGAGAGGCCGGGTTCCTGGATCACTTGCGTCGTGTCCAGCAGTTACCTGGTATAGGGTTTCTGACCGCCGTTGGTTTGGTGATGTCCTTCATGCGTGGCGAGTTTGCCAACAGCGACGCCTTTGTCGCTTATCTCGGCATGGACGTAACGGTCGCGCAATCCGGCAGATGGGCCGGCAGAGGTAGGCTGAGCAAGCGCGGAGACTCCGAAGTGCGCAGACTGCTTTACAACGCCTCGATGAGCGGCAGTCGAACCGAGACGTGGAAGCAGTTCTACGCCCATCACCTGGGACGTGGGAAAAAGACAACTCAAGCCTTGGTAATACTCGCCAGGCGCTTGGCCCGGTTGGCCTTCGGCCTGATGAAGCATCAAGCGGACTGGTCACCGCAAATCTATGCAGGGGGTGGCAAACTGCCCAATTGACGCTGGGAGGCTGCTCCGCAGCCGCCAAAAAACGCTACTCGGAAACCAAACGACTGACGAAAAATCAGATGCGTCGGCTTGCGCCTTGATATTGAGGGGGACGGCGGAGGAAGCGCCTACTTGATGCTTCCCTCGCACCATAGAATCTCCTACGTTTGTATGCGTCGGCTTGCGCCTTGATATTGAGGGGGACGGCGGAGGAAGCGCCTACTTGATGCTTCCCTCGCACCATAGAATCTCCTACGTTTGTTTTCGGCCAATAACGCCTGTGACAGGCGCGCGCGACCGCCTTGTTTGTTCGACGCGATATCGCGTCATCCGCCAAGGCGGTCGCGCGCGTTTGCCCCAGGAATAATTGGCCCGAAACAAACGTAGGAGCGAGCGTTGCTCGCGATGCGCCGCGCGGGCGGCGCTCGATCTCACAGGCGCAGAAAGTGCACGCTCACACCCTGAACGCCCGCACCGCCGTGCTCAGCTCGCTGCCCAGGCTCAGCAATTGCTCCCCTTGCTCACGCCCCTCGCCAATGCGCTGCAAATTGTCCTCGCCCAACTCGTGAATCCGCTCGCTATGGTCACGAATCTCGCTCACCGCACCGCTCTGTTGGGCCGTGACATCGGCAATCCGCACCGCCGTATCGGCAATGGTACGAATGGCGCGGACAATCTCGTCCAGCGCGCCATCTGCGGCCTGGGCCTGGTCGGCGGTGGCTTCGGCATGTTCCAACTGCGCTCGCATGCCGGCCACCGAGCCTCTGGCGGCTTGTTGCAAGCGGTCGATCAGTGTCTGGATCTCGCCGGTTGCGCCTGTGGTGCGCTGCGCCAGGGAGCGCACTTCGTCTGCCACCACGGCAAAGCCACGGCCCATTTCGCCCGCGCGGGCAGCTTCGATCGCGGCGTTCAGGGCCAACAGGTTGGTCTGCTCGGCAATCGAGCGAATCACCGTCAACACGCCGCCAATGGTGGCGGACTCCTCAGCCAGTTGTTCGATCATGCGGGCGTTACCCTGCACTTCGTCCACCAGTTCGCGTAACCCCGACAAGCTCTGGCCAATCACCGCCTGGCCGTGCTCCACCGCACGGCCGGCATCGCGGCTGGCGTCGGCAGCCGCGCTGGCATCGCCGGCCACTTGCTGGATGGTCGCTTCCAGTTCACCCAGCGCGTCGCGAATCTGCCCGGTGTCGCCCGCCTGGCGCTCGGCACCGTCGTGCAGGGCGGCGCTCATACCGGCCAGGGCATGGCTGCTGCCGGCCACCTGTTCGGCGTTGTGGCGGATGGTGCCGACCAGTTCCACCAGGTAGTGGCGCAGGCGGTTGAGCGACTCCTGGATGTCGTGCAGCTCGCGGTTGGTTTTGCCCAGGGCGATCGGCTTGGCGAAGTCGCCCTCGGCCCAGTGCGACAGGGCCGGCGCCAGGCTGGTCAACGTACGCGCCAAGCGCCGCTGCAGGGTGTCGATGAGCAGCGCGATCAGCAGGATCAGGCCGATCATCAGGCCTTGGCTGATACGCACTTCGGCGGCGATCTTGGCGTGCAGCCCGCGGACTTCAGGCTCCAGGCCGGCGATGGCCTGCTGCACCGCTTCAAGGCGTTGGCCCGTGCTGGCGGCCAGGGCGGCGCGGCGCTCGATTTGCTCGCGGGTGCGTTGCAGTTCGGCCGGGTAGCGCGTGAGCAGGCTCTGCAGTTCGCGCTTGAGGGCGACGGCAATGTCTTCCTGCTGCGCGCTGGCCTGGGTTTCCAGGCCCATCAGGGCGGCGAAATCATCGGCATTGGACTCGGCTGCACGGGTAATACCCAGCAACGGCAAGCTGTCGAGCGCCTGGGCCTGGGCGCGGATCAGTTGCAGCTCGCGCTCCACTTCGTCGGCCAGTTCAGGGCGGCCGCTGCTGACCAGTTTGTCCCGGGCCAGCGACAGGCGGCCCAAGTGCACGGTGGCGTCGAGCACAGGCAGCAGATAGCGGTTGGCCTCGGCGCTGCCGCTGTCGCGGGCGTAATTGGCCAGTTGTTCGAAGTTGGCCCCCAGTTCGCGCTCGGCTTGCAGTAGCAGCGCTTGCGGGTCGCCGGCCAGCTTGCCGGCCGCCAGCAGTTCTTCGGCGGTAAAGGCCTGCAGGCTGTCGAGGCTGGGGTGCAGTTTGGCGGCCAGCGCGTCGGGCCATTCGGCCAATGCCGTCTGCAACTGCTGGTTGGCCTCCATCGCAGCGGCATGGCGCAAGGCATCACCATTGGCCAGGTAGGCCTGGATGTTGTGCGCTGCCTGGTTCTGGAACTGTTGGGACAGGCCCAGGTAGCGTTCCATCATCTGATAGGGGCGCTCCAGGGCACGCTGTGACCACCACAAGGTCACGGCCAGGGCGATACAGACGGTTACCAGCAACAGGGTGTTGAAATTGGTCAGCCACTTCAGGCGCATAGCCGCGAACTTCCTGCGGGGAGTGGGAGAGGTAAGCGCCTGAAGTTATTGCGATTTTGTTACGCAGTGATGACGTCTGTGTCCTGATGTAAAAAAAGATGGCACTTTGCCTTGTTAAGGCTCCACCCGAACCACGCAGTTACGCCCCGCGTGCTTGGCCCGGTACAACGCCTCATCCGCGGCACTGGCCATGGTCAGCGCATCCAGCTCATCGTCCAGTTGCACCACCCCCGCGCTGAACGTGCAGTTCAGGTCCCGTGGCTGCGCCGGATAGAGGATCTCGGCAAAACGCCGGCGGATTTCGTCCAATACCTTGTGCGCGGCATCCAGGGCGGTGTTGGGCATGACGATGGCGAACTCTTCGCCGCCATAACGCCCGATGAAGTCGGTCTTGCGCAGCCGTTGCTTGAGGAACAGTGCCAGGCTCTTGATCACCCGGTCGCCCATGGGATGGCCATGGCGGTCGTTGATCTTCTTGAATCGGTCGATGTCGAGCATGGCGAAGCTCAAGGGCTGCTGCTCGCGCCGGGCGCGGAAGCTGCAATCTTCGAGCAGTTGCAGGATATGGGTGTGGTTGTACAGCCCGGTGAGGCTGTCGCGCACCATGCGTGCCTTGAGGTGGCGGGCGCGGGCGGCGCGGTTGCGCACGGTGGTGATCAAGTGGCGCGAACGGAACGGCTTGGTGAGGAAGTCATCGCCACCTTCGCTCATGGCGTCGAGCTGCTTGTCCAGGTCGTCCTCGGCCGACAGGTAAATGATTGGCACACTGACATAGCGGTCGTTGTGGCGGATTACCTTGGCCAGCTCTGGGCCGGTACAGGCGGGCATGTACAGGTCGAGGATGATCAGGTCCGGCTGGAAGTCGGCCAGTTCCGCCATGGTGCGGATCGGGTCGGTCAGGCTGCGGGTGATCATGCCCGCGCTGCTCAACACCCGTTCGGTGTGCAGCGCCTGGGTGCGTGAATCGTCGATGATCAACACCCGCAGCGGGTCGAGCGGGGTGGTGCTGGTGAGCAGCTCGACCTTCTCCAGCAGGCTGGAGGCTTCCAGTGTGCCGGTCAGAAACTCTTTGCCGCCAGCGCGCACGGCGGCAAGGCGGGTCGGCGTATCGGTTTCGTGGTGGCTGAAGAACAGCAGCGGAATCGTTTGCGGCATACCTTGCTGAGCTTGGGCGGCCAAGCGCAGGCCCTGGCCGCTGCCGGTGAAGTCGACATCCATCACCACCGCCGCAGGCGGGCATTCACTGAGCGAAGCCCGAAACGCATCCGCACTGAACAAGGCCTGCACACCGAGGCCGAAAAACTCCAGCTGCTGGGCCAGGCGTTGGGCGCGCTCGTGGTCCTGCAAAAGGATGTACACAGGCTTGCGCAGCGGCGGCAGGGGCACCGGGTTGAGCGGGTCATCCTTGCGCAGGCCGGGACGCGACAGGTGCTGGGCGGGGCACTGGTGGCTCGGATCGACTGCTTGGCTCATGTCCTGGCTACTTTTGGGTGGGTGGTGTGCAGGTGCGATGATGGCTCTATGCTAGCAGCTCTTTTCCATTGGGTGAGTGTCCTCCATCAACAAAGCGTTTAGAACGAATATTCAGTTACTGACCCACTGGTCGCTTATGCGTACGGCAGTGTCTGCTTTATAGTGCAGCGATGCGGGCTTGCCGTGGCACCCTGGCGAAGGCCTGGGGTCCAAGCCTCTGAACCGTCTTGACTGATTAAGGGCAATGCCATGCTGGACTGGAAAAACCGCGAGGCCAAAGCCGAACCCCGCGAGCGTGTTGATGGCCGTGGCGCCGCCGCCCGTAGCTACCTGGGCGGCCTCTGGAGCCGTGCCCTGGGTACTCTGATCGGCCTGTATCTGCTGGTCTGTATCGGCTTGGGCTGGTACTGGAGCCAGGAGCCGGAGCTGTTCCCGGTGCAGCAGAACGCCCAGGCTGCGGCCGAGCGTAATGGCCAGCAGATGGTCATCGGCTATACCACCATCGAAACCCTCAAGACCGTCGCCGGTACCTTGCTGAACAAGCCGGGCGGTTACATTTCCAACGACCGCTTCCCGCCGGGGCTGTGGATGGACAACATGCCGAGCTGGGAATACGGCGTGCTGGTCCAGGTCCGCGATTTGTCCCGCGCGTTGCGCAAAGACTTCGCCCGCTCGCAGTCGCAGTCCACTGAAGACGCCGACCTGGCCAAGGCCGAGCCGCGCTTCAACTTCGACAACAAGAGCTGGATCTTGCCGTCGAGCGAGTCTGAGTTCGAAGAAGGCATCAAGTCGCTGAACCGCTACCAGACCCGCCTGGCCGCTGGCGACAAGGGCGCGATCTTCTACACCCGTGCCGACAACCTGAACAACTGGCTGGGCGATGTGGCTACCCGCCTGGGTTCGCTGTCGCAGCGCCTGTCGGCCAGCGTTGGCCGGGTCAAGCTCAACACCACCCTGAAGACCGAGTCGGTACAACCTGGCCAGGCACCGCAGGTTGACGAAGAGCTGGTCGAAACCCCATGGCTGCAGATCGACAACGTGTTCTACGAAGCCCGTGGCCAGGCCTGGGCGCTGTCGCACCTGCTGCGCGCCATCGAGGTCGACTTCGCCGATGTGCTGGCGAAAAAGAATGCCACGGTCAGCGTGCGCCAGATCATCCGTGAGCTGGAAGCCTCGCAGGAAGCGCTGTGGAGCCCGATGGTGCTCAATGGCAGCGGCTTCGGCATGTGGGCCAACCACTCGCTGGTCATGGCCAACTACATCTCCCGGGCCAACGCTGCGGTCATCGACCTGCGTCAGCTGCTGTCGCAGGGGTGATCGTGGCCATCAGCACCCAAGAAGCCGCCCATCGGGCGGCTTCCGACCGTGAGCTGGTTGCCTGGGTCGACGAAGCCGACCAGGTGCTCGGCGCCTTGCCCCGGGCAGAGTTGCGCGAGCGCGGGCTGATTGGCCGTTGCACGTTCATCTTGCTGTTCAATAGCGCCGGGGAGTTGTGCGTGCACCGGCGTACCATGAGCAAGGCGCTGTACCCAGGCTTTTGGGATGTGGCGGCGGGCGGCATGGTGACGGCGGGCGAGGGCTACGCCGAGTCGGCTGCGCGGGAGTTGGCCGAAGAACTGGGTATCGACGGCGTCGCGTTGCGCTTTCATGAACGGTTCTACTTCGACCAACCCGATAACCGCTTGTGGTGTGCGGTGTATTCGGCGGTGTCCGATGCACCGTTGCGCTTGCAGCCGGAAGAGGTGAGCGAGGCGCGGTTCATCAGCCTGGCGCAGGCGGAACAAGAAAGCCACACCAAGCCGTATTGCCCGGACTCGTTGGCGGCGTTGCAGCGGTACAAAGCCAGCTTGCCCTAGTTGCACGGCGTTGCAGCCTATTCGCGGGCAAGCCCGCTCCCACAGGTTTACCGGAGCCTTTAAGAACCGTGCAGTACCTGTAGGAGCGGGCTTGCCCGCGAAGGGTCGCAAAACATTCGCAAAATGGCGCATTCCAGTACTTAGCAATCCCCTGATTTATCGTTACACTGCGCGCCCTTTTCGGGCTGTCGCAAGATCTTGCGGCAGTAGCGCCGCCCCTGCCAGAGTGGGGCTTCGCGGTCGGCTCCCGCCGACCAGTTTTTGTCCTCAGCACAGAGGAACAAAAGTGGCCAAGAAAGCTTCTTCCTTTTCCGCCCTTGGCGGTCTCGTGTTCTCCACCGATGCCGGTCGGCACTGCCCTGACTGTAGCCAGCCGGTGGATGCCTGCACCTGCAAGCAGCAAATCATCCCCGAAGGCGACGGCATTGCCCGCGTACGCCGGGAAAGCAAAGGCCGCGGTGGCAAGACCGTGACCACCGTCACCGGTGTGCCGCTGCCCCTCGATCAGCTCAAGGAGCTGGCCACCACGCTCAAGCGCCGCTGCGGTACCGGTGGCGCCTTGAAGGACGGGGTTATCGAGATTCAGGGCGACCATGTCGAGCTGTTGATCGGCGAGCTGACCAAACAGGGTTTCAAGGCGAAAAAGTCGGGCGGCTGAGGCCGTCGCGCGTTTTTTTGCCCAGTGCTTTCTAAACTCGTTCCTGTTGGAAGGGTCTACCCCTGAACCGGACGAATCGTCATTTTCAGCTTCTACACTGCGCCGGCCCTTTTCGTTGGGGCAGTGTTTTCGACTTATCTATAGGGGACTTGAATGTCCGTACGACGCACACGCAAAGACGATGGTAGCCAATGGACCGTGGCCGACAGCCGCAGTGTTTACGGCATCCGCCATTGGGGCGCTGGTTATTTCGCCATCAATGAAGCCGGGCGCGTCGAAGTACGCCCTAATGGCCCCAATAGCGCGCCGATCGACCTGTTTGAGCAGGTCGACGAACTGCGCCAGAGCGGCCTGTCGTTGCCGTTGCTGGTGCGCTTCCCCGACATCCTGCAAGACCGTGTACGCCAGCTGACCGGTGCCTTCGACGCCAACATCGCGCGCCTCGAGTACCAGAGCCAGTACACCGCGCTGTACCCGATCAAGGTCAACCAGCAGGAAGCGGTGGTGGAAAACATCATCGCCACGCAGAACGTCTCGATTGGCCTTGAGGCCGGCTCCAAGCCCGAGCTGCTGGCAGTGCTGGCGCTGGCGCCAAAGGGCGGCACCATCGTCTGCAACGGTTACAAGGACCGCGAGTTCATCCGCCTGGCGCTGATGGGCCAGAAGCTGGGCCACAACGTGTTCATCGTCATCGAGAAGGAATCCGAGGTCGCCCTAGTGATCGAGGAGGCCGCCGAGCTCAAGGTCAAGCCGCAGGTCGGCTTGCGCGTGCGCCTGTCGTCGCTGGCGTCGAGCAAGTGGGCCGACACCGGTGGCGAGAAGTCCAAGTTCGGTTTGTCGGCTGCGCAGCTGATTTCGGTGGTGCAGCGCTTCCGCGATGCCGGCCTGGACCAGGGCATCCGCCTGTTGCACTTCCACATGGGTTCGCAGATCGCCAACCTGGCGGACTACCAGCACGGCTTCAAGGAAGCCATCCGCTACTACGGCGAGCTGCGTGCACTGGGCCTGCCGGTCGACCACATCGACGTCGGCGGTGGCCTGGGTGTGGACTACGACGGTACTCACTCGCGCAATGCCAGCTCGATCAACTACGACATGGATGATTATGCCGGCGTGGTGGTGGGCATGCTCAAGGAGTTCTGCGACGCGCAGGGCCTGCCGCACCCGCACATCTTCTCCGAGAGCGGCCGTTCGCTGACCGCGCACCATGCCATGCTGGTGATCCAGGTGACCGACGTCGAAAAACACAACGACGACGTGCCGACCATCGAAAACAAGGAAGCCCTGCCCGAGACCGTGCAGTGGCTGGCCGACCTGCTGGGCCCGACCGACATCGAGATGGTCACCGAGACCTACTGGCGCGCTACCCACTACATGGGTGACGTGGCGGCGCAGTACGCCGATGGCAAGATCAGCCTGGCCGAGAAAGCCCTGGCCGAGCAGTGCTATTTCGCCGTGTGCCGTCGCCTGCACAACTCGCTGAAGGCGCGCCAGCGTTCGCACCGCCAGGTGCTGGACGAGCTCAATGACAAGCTGGCCGACAAGTACATCTGCAACTTCTCGGTGTTCCAGAGCTTGCCGGATACCTGGGCCATCGGCCAGGTACTGCCGATCATCCCGCTGCATCGTCTGAATGAAGAGCCGATGCGCCGCGCGGTGCTGCAAGACCTGACCTGTGACTCCGACGGCAAGATCAACCAGTACGTCGACGAGCAGAGCATCGAGACCAGCATGCCGGTGCATGCGCTCAATGAGGGCGAGGACTACCTGCTGGGCGTGTTCCTGGTTGGCGCCTACCAAGAGATTCTGGGTGACATGCACAACCTGTTCGGTGATACCGACTCGGTGAACATCTACCAGAATGCCGATGGCAGCGTGTACCACGCCGGTATCGAGACCCACGACACCATCGAAGACATGCTGCGTTACGTGCACCTGTCGCCGGAGGAGTTGATGACTCACTACCGCGACAAGGTTGCCAGCGCGAAGATCACCGCCCGCGAGCGGACGCAGTTCCTCGATGCCTTGCGCCTGGGGCTGACCCGCTCTTCGTACTTGTCTTCGTAATCGCCGGCAAGCCAGCTCCTACAGGGATCGCGATTTCATTGTAGGAGCGGCCTTGCGTCGCGAAAATGAGGGCGAAGCCCTCACCGACGTCACACCCGGAAATGATCCGTTCACAGTGTACTGACCTACCGTTGCTACCTTTGAATGCGATGTTCAAAGGAGAACGACATGGACTGTCAAGGCAACCACCGTTTGCGCGTTGGCCGGGTATCCGAACCCGGCCGTCTTTACCTTTTAACGACGGTCACCCGTAAACGCTATCCATTATTCCTCAACCTCTGGTTCGCCAGAGCCGTCGTCCAACAGTTGCGCTTGAGTGATGAGGCGGGCAGCAGTCGAACGCTGGCATGGACTCTCATGCCAGATCACCTGCATTGGCTGATCGAGCTAAGGGCCAACAGCCTGGGAAGTCTGATGTGTTCGTTCAAGTCCAAAAGCGCCTGTGCTTTGTATCGAGTTGGCGCAGAACGACTGCATATCTGGCAACCGGGTTTTTTTGATCGCGCATTGCGTAAAGAGGAAGATGTCAAAGCGGCTGCGCGTTACATCATCGCTAATCCCATTCGTGCGGGGCTGGTAACGCGTGCAGGGCAGTACCCACATTGGGATTGTGTTTGGCTGTAAGTTAGCAGGTGAGGGCTGCGCCCTCATTTCGCGACGCAAGGCCGCTCCTACAGATGAACGCGCATCCGTGTGTGCGGGACTGGTAACGCGTGCTGGGCAGTACCCACATTGGGATTGTGTTTGGCTGTGAGTCAGCAGGTGAGGGCTGCGCCCTCATCTCGCGACGCAAGGCCGCTCCTACAGGTGAATGCGCATCCGTGTGTGCGGGACTGGTAACGCGTGCAGGGCAGTCCCACATTGGGATTGTGTTTGGCTGTACGTTAGCAGGTGAGGGCTGCGCCCTCATTTCGCGACGCAAGGCCGCTCCTACAGATGAACGCGCATCCGTGTAGGAGCGGCCTTGCGTCGCGATGGGCTGCAAAGCAGCCCCAAAATCACTGAACCCACAGCCCCTTTTGCTGCAACCGCCACCCAACCCACCCCAACGTCACCGCCCGCAATGCCATGAACCCGAGAAACGCCAACCACAAGCCGTGGTTGCCAAACCCACTCATGGCCCACGCCACCGGCAGCGCAATCACCACCGACGCGAGCATCGCATTGCGCATCTCCCGCGCACGCGTCGCGCCGATGAACAACCCGTCGAGCAGGTAGCTCCACACCGCAATCAACGGCAGTACCGCCAAGTACGGCAGGTACGGATAAGCCGCCGCCCGCACACTGTCGATATCGGTCTGCAGGTCGATGAACAGGTGCCCACCCAGCAGGAACAGCCCGGCAAAGCCGACGCTGGTGATCAGCGACCAACCGCACGCCACTACCAGCGAGCGGCGTAGGGTGTCGCGGTCGCGGGCGCCGATGGCGTGGCCGCACAAGGCCTCGACTGCATGGGCGAGCCCGTCGAGCGCGTAGGCGGTCAGCAGCAGGCCATTGAGCAGCAGGGCGTTGGCTGCCACCGTCGCTTCACCCAGCCGGGCGCCTTGCACGGTGATCAACAGGAACACCAGTTGCAATGCCAGGCTGCGTAGGAAGATGTCGCGGTTGACGGCCAGCAGCGGCCTCCAGGCCTGCCAGCGCTTGAGCGCCGCCCAGGCGATGTGCCCGGGGTACGCGCGCAAGGCCGGGCGGGTCAGGGCGAGGCCCAGCAGTGCGGCGCTCCACTCGGCAATCACCGAGGCGCGCGCCGAACCCAGCACTCCCCAATCCAGGCCGAGCACAAACCACAGGTTGAGGATGATGTTCAGCAGGTTGGTGGTCAGCAGGATGGCCAGCGGCGCCCTGGCATTCTGGGTGCCGAGGAACCAGCCGACCAGCGCGTAGCTGGCCAGTGCCGCAGGCAGCCCGAGCAGGCGGGTGTGGAAGAAATCCTCGGTGGATTGCTGCAACGCCGCGCTGGGCTGCATCGCGTGCAGCGCCAACTGGCTGAAGGGCAGCGCCAACAGGCCGATGACCACGGCAAAGCCCAGGGCCAGCAGCAGCCCTTGCACCAACACCTGGCGCAACGCCGCGCCGTCACCGCGCCCAGCAGCCTGGGCTGCGAAGCCGGTCGAGCCCATGCGCAGAAAGCCCATCAGGCCAACCATGAAGGTGAACAGCGTGGCGCCCACGGCAACGGCGCCCAGCTGGTGGGCGTGGGGCAGGTGGCCGATGACGGTGCTGTCGACCAGCGCCACCAGGGGTACGGAGATGTTGGAGAGGATCATCGGTGCGGCCAGGCCCCAGACCTTGCGGTGGGTAGGGCGGTCGCGCCAGTCGGTGGTCAGTTGAGACATTTCAAATCCTGGCATTAGCAGTGCCACAGTGTACCGGCCAGGCAACCAATTCGCGCGAACGCGGTCTCACCTGGCGCTACACGGCGGGTGACGCGCCCGTCGTTGCGCTATAGTTGCTGCCCTCACGTACACGCTGCCTAAGAGTTCCTACTCCATGTTCAACAAAGGATTGTTGCTGGCCTGCGCGCTGGCTTTGCTCAGTGCTTGTGACTCCTCCGCGCCGGGCAAACCCGCGCCGGCCGAGAAACCGGCAGCCACCGCGCCCGCCGAGGCCCCAGCGGCCAAGCGCGAAGACCCTGCCGTACTCGCCAAGCGCTACGAGGGCCGGGCGCTCACGGTGCTGGACGTCTCGGAAGTGCAGCTCGACGGCGCCAGCGCGCTGTCGATCAGCTTCTCCGCGCCGCTGGATGCCACACAGGACTTCGCCGGCAAACTGCACCTGGTCGACACCGTCAAAGGCAAGGTCGACGGGGCCTGGGAACTCTCCGACAACCAGATGGAACTGCGCCTGCGCCACCTGGAGCCGCAGCGCAAGCTGGTGCTCACGGTCGACAAAGGCCTGCTGGCGGTCAATGGCAACGCGCTCGACAGCGAGTCGGTCACCCGCCTGGAAACCCGCGACATGCAGCCGACCATCGGCTTTGCCAGCCGCGGTTCGTTGCTGCCCACGCGCCTGGCCGAAGGCTTGCCGGTGATCGCCCTGAACGTCGACAAGGTCGATGTCGAGTTCTTCCGCGTGAAGCCCGAGATGCTCTCGACCTTCCTGGTCAACTGGGGGCGTAACAGCAGCCTGTACTACTACCAGTCCAAAGAAACCCTGGACATGGCCGAGCTGGTCTACAGCGGCCGCTTCGATCTCAACCCCGCGCGCAACACCCGCGAGACCGTGCTGCTGCCGATCGCCGGGATCAAGCCGCTGCAGGAACCGGGCGTGTACCTGGCAGTGATGCGTGCCTCGGGCACCTATGATTACTCGCAGCCGGCGACCCTGTTCAGCCTCAGCGACATCGGTGTCTCTGCGCACCGCTACCGCGACCGCCTCGATGTGTTCGCCCAAGCCCTGGAAGGCGGCAAGGCGATGAAAGACGTCAACCTCGAGGTGCATGACGAGAAGGGCAAGTTACTGGCCCAGGCCAAGACCGATGGCGACGGCCACGCCGAACTGCCGATCACGCCCAAGGCCGATACCCTGATTGCCACGCAAGGCGTGCACACCACGTTGCTGCGCCTGAACACTGCAGCCCTGGACCTGGCCGAATTCGATATCACCGGCCCGCAAGCCAACCCTTTGCAGTTGTTCATCTTCGGCCCGCGCGACCTGTATCGCCCGGGTGAGACCGTGCTGCTCAACGGCCTGCTGCGCGACCAGGATGGCAAGCCGGTCAAGGCCCAGCCGGTCAGTGTGGAAGTGCGTCGCCCTGATGAGCAGGTCAGCCGCAAGTTTGTTTGGGAGGCGGATGGCAGTGGCCTTTACCAGTACCAACTGCAACTGGCCGGCGAGGCGCCGACCGGTCGCTGGCAATTGCTGCTCGACCTGGGGGGCGGGCGCAAGCAGGTCTACGAGTTTCTGGTCGAAGACTTCCTCCCCGAACGTTTGGCGTTGGAGCTCAAAGGCAGCAGCGCACCGCTTGCGCCTGATCAGGACGCCCACATCCAGGTCAATGGCCGCTACCTTTACGGCGCGCCGGCTGCGGGTAACCGGCTGAGTGGCCAAGCTTACGTGCGCCCGTTGCGCGAAGCAGTGCCGGCGCTGCCGGGTTACCAGTTCGGTTCGGTCACCGAAACCGAGTTGAACCAGGACCTGGAGCTGGACGAAGTCACCCTCGACCAGGCCGGCAAGGCAGTTGTCGATATCGAAAGCCGCTGGGCCGAAGCCCGCTCGCCACTGCAACTGACCGTGCAGGCCAGCCTGCAGGAGTCCGGTGGCCGGCCGATCACCCGTCGCCTGGAACAGCCGATCTGGCCTGCCGAACGTTTGCCGGGCCTGCGCGGCCTGTTCGAAGGCGAGGAAACCGACAGTGACGGCCCGGTGGAATTCGAGTTCCTGGTGGCCGACCGTGATGGCAAGAAGCTGGCGGCCAATGACCTCAAGGTGCGCTTGATTCGCGAGCGCCGTGACTACTACTGGAACTACTCGCAGAGCGACGGCTGGAGCTACAACTACAACGAGAAATTCCTCACCCAGAGCGAAGAGACCGTCAGCGTCAAGGCCGGCTCGACCGCCAAGTTGTCGTTCCAGGTCGAGTGGGGCCCTTACCGGGTCGAGGTCGAAGACCCAGAGACTGGCCTGGTGTCCAGCGAGCGCTTCTGGGCGGGCTATCGCGCCCAGGACAACGCCGAAGGCGGCGCAGTACGCCCGGACCAGGTCAAGCTGGCCCTGGACAAACCGTCCTACGCCGATGGTGCCACCGCCAAAGTCACGGTGACCCCGCCTGCCGCAGGCAGCGGCTACCTGATGATCGAGTCCAGCGATGGCCCGTTGTGGTGGCAAGAGATCGAGGTGCCGGCCGAAGGCAAGACCTTCGACGTGCAACTGGACAAGAAGTGGGCACGCCACGACCTGTATATCAGCGCCCTGGTGATTCGCCCCGGCGAGCGCAAGGCCAATGCCACACCGAAACGCGCGGTGGGCGTGCTGCACCTGCCACTCGACCGGGCCGGGCGTAAGCTCGCGGTCAGCTTGCAGGCGCCGGAGAAGATGCGGCCCAAGCAGCCGTTAACAGTCAAGTTCAAGGTGGCCAATGCCGATGGCAGCCCAGCGGCTGCGGGGCAGCAGGTGCATGTACTGCTGTCGGCAGTTGATGTCGGCATCCTCAACATCACCGACTTCAAGACCCCTGACCCGTTCACCAGCCTGTTCGGCCGCAAAGCGTATGGCGCCGACCAGTTGGACATCTACGGCCAGTTGATCGAGGCCGGCCAGGGCCGCCTCGCCAGCCTGGCCTTTGGCGGTGATGCGGCCATGGCCAAGGGTGGCAAACGCCCCAACACCACGGTGACCATCGTCGCGCAGCAGAGCCTGCCGGTGACCCTGGACGAGAAGGGCGAGGGCCAGGCCACGGTCGACATCCCCGACTTCAATGGCGAACTGCGGCTGATGGCGCAGGCCTGGACCGAGGATCACTTCGGCGTGGCCGAGGGCAAGACGGTGGTGGCTGCGCCGCTGATCGCCGAGCTTTCGGCACCGCGCTTCCTGGCCGGTGGCGACCGCACCAGCCTGGCGCTGGACCTGGCCAACCTGTCGGGCCGCGCCCAGCAACTGAATGTGGAGATCAGCACCGAAGGCCAGTTGAGCCTGGCGGCGAGCGCGGTGCAAAGCGTCGCGCTGGACGAAGGCCAACGCCGCACGCTGATGATTCCGGTGCAGGCCCAAGGCGGCCTGGGGCAGGGCAAGGTGCGCGTGCGGGTCAATGGCCTGCAACTGCCAAACGAGCCGGCCACGGCCTTCGAGCGTGAATGGACCTTGGGTGTGCGCCCGGCTTATCCGGCGATGCTCAAGCACTACCGGGTTGCCTTGAAGGACCAGCCATGGGCGTTGCCCGAGGCGGACCTGGCCGCCTTCGAACCGGCGGGCCTTGAAGCGAGCCTGGTCTTGTCGAGCCGGCCGCCGCTGAACCTGGCCGAACAGATTCGAGCCCTCGAAGCCTACCCCTATGGGTGCCTGGAGCAGACCACCAGCGGCCTTTATCCGTCGCTCTACGCCGATGCCGAAAGCCTCAAACGCTTGGGGATCAAGGGCGAACCGGCCGACGTGCGCAAGCGCAAGATCGAAATGGGCATCGAGCACCTGCTGGGCATGCAGCGTTACAACGGCAGCTTCGGCCTGTGGAGTTCGGACAGTGAAGAAGAGTACTGGTTGACCGCCTACGTCACCGACTTCTTGCTGCGCGCCCGTGACCAGGGCTACGGCGTGCCTGCCGAGGCGCTGAAGAAGGCCAACGAGCGCTTGCTGCGCTACCTGCAGGAACGCAACCTGATCGAGGTCGACTACAGCGAGAACGCTGACCATACCCGCTTCGCCGTGCAGGCTTATGCTGCCCTGGTTCTGTCGCGCAGCCAGCAGGCGCCCTTGGGTGCCTTGCGCGGGCTTTTCGAACGCCGTGCCGACGCCCGCTCCGGCTTGCCGCTGGTGCAGCTGGCGGTAGCGCTGGAGAAGATGGGCGACAAGCCACGTTCCGAGCAGGCCCTGCAAGCCGGCCTGGGTATTGGCCGCAGCAAAGGCTGGATGGCTGACTACGGCAGCAGCCTGCGCGACCAGGCGCTGATTCTGGCGCTGTTGCAGGAGAGCAACCTGGCCAGCAAGCAGGTCGACCAACGCCTGTTCGCACTGTCGGACGAGTTGGCGGCCAACCGCTGGCTGTCTACCCAGGAACGTAACGCGCTGTTCCTCGCTGGCCGTGGTTTGCTCGGCAAGCCGGAAGGCAAGTGGCAGGCGCGTCTGGACAGCGCGGGGGAGATCCGCGAGTTCAACAACGCCGAAACCGGCCTCAAGCTCGAAGGCCCGCTACTGGCGTCGCCGCTGACGGTGCAAAACGAAGGCAGCGAGACGCTTTACCAGCAGTTGACGCTGTCTGGCTACCCGCGCCAGGCGCCGGCAGCCGGTGGCAATGGTCTGCAGATTCGTCGTGAGTACCTGGGCATGAATGGCCAGGCGTTGGACCTGCACAACCTGCGCAGCGGCGACCTGGTGCTGGTGCACCTGGCCCTCAAGGCCGAAGACCGTGTGCCGGATGCGCTGGTGGTGGATTTGCTGCCAGCGGGGCTTGAGCTGGAAAACCAGAACCTGGCACAGAGTGCGGCCAGCCTCGAGAATGCCAGCAGTGCCGTGAAGGCGTGGCGTGAGTCGATGCAGAACGCCAGCGTGCTGCACCAGGAGTACCGCGATGACCGTTACGTCGCAGCGCTCAAGCTGGACAGCTATGGCACCACGCACCTGCTGTACCTGGCGCGAGCAGTAACCCCGGGCACCTACCGTGTGCCGCCGCCGCAGGTCGAGTCGATGTACCGCCCGAACCTGCAGGCAGTGGGCGATGGGCAAGGCGAGATGACCGTCAAAGCCCGCTAAAAGCCTGCCTCTTGTAGGAGCAGCCTTGTGCTGCGAAGAGGCCGGTATGAGCAACGAAAATCCTGTTGCCTGTACCGGCCTCTTCGCAGCACAAGGCTGCTCCTACACACACACACTGCGAGGTGCGGCGATGGCCTTTAGTGAATCACCCAGCTCATCACCCACAACCCCAGCACCAACCAAATGATCCCGAGGATGATCGAAGCGCGCATGAAGGCGCGGATTGCCGAGTACAGCAGCATCAGGCCGACGACCAGGGCAAGGATGCTGACCAGCGAGGTGTCCATGCCCAGGGTGCGTGCCAGGCCATCGATGAAATTACCGCCGGCATTGGCCAGCAGGTTGAACAGCCCGCTCAATGCGTCGACGATAAAGCGGATCAACGACCCGAGTGCGTGGCCCAGCCACCCGAAAAAATCTTCTACATGCATAGTTGCTTCCTGATCAACACACCGGCGAGGTTGCCGTTCCCAAGCCTTTGGCCATCAGTTGGCCAAGTCGGTTCCCGATGCCAAGCTTAGCGCGGCCGCGCACGCGTGCGGGCAGGATTGTGCGTGGTAGCGCCATCACCCTGGTCCTGGCCGTGGGCCTGGTGTGGCTGGCCGACCGTATCTGGCCGTTGCCCATGCCCGGCGACGACCTGGCGCGGGTGGTGCTGGCCGAAGACGGCACGCCGTTGTGGCGCTTTGCCGACGCCGATGGCGTGTGGCGCTACCCGGTCAGCCCGGAACAGGTCTCGCCGCTGTACCTGCAGGCGCTGCTGACCTACGAGGACCGCTGGTTCTATCGCCACCCTGGGGTCAACCCGCTGGCCCTGGCCCGTGCGGCCTGGCTGAACCTGCGTGGAGGGCGCGTGGTGTCGGGGGGCAGTACGCTGTCGATGCAGGTGGCGCGCTTGCTCGATCCGCATGACCGGACGCTGGCCGGCAAGCTGCGCCAGTTATGGCGTACAGCGCAGCTGGAGTGGCACCTGTCGAAGCGCGAAATCCTGCAGATCTACCTCGACCGTGCACCCTTTGGCGGCACCCTGCAGGGCGTGGCAGCGGCCAGCTGGGCGTACTTGGGCAAATCGCCCAAACACCTGACACCTGCCGAGGCGGCGCTGCTTGCGGTGCTGCCCCAGGCACCCAGCCGCTTGCGCCCGGACCGCCACCCCGAGCGTGCCCAGCGTGCGCGCGACAAAGTGCTGCAGCGCCTGGAGGAATACCAGGTATGGCCAGCCCAGCAGCTCAAGGAAGCTGCCGAGGAGCCCTTGCTGCTGGCGCCACGTCAGGAACCGGCACTGGCACCGTTGCTGGCGCGGCGGCTTAACACGGCGAATAGCCCACCGCTGATTCGCACCACCCTAGACGCAGCCTTGCAAAGGCGCCTCGAAGACCTGCTGCTGGGCTGGCGCGCACGCCTGCCGGAGCGCACGTCGGCGGCGATCCTGGTGGTCGAGGCGCAGACCATGGCAGTGCGCGCCTACCTGGGTTCGATCGACCTTAGCGACGCACGCCGCTTCGGCCACGTCGACATGGTGCGCTCATTGCGCTCGCCCGGTTCCACGCTCAAACCCTTCCTCTACGGCATGGCCTTGGATGACGGCCTGATCCACTCCGAATCGCTGCTGCAGGATGTGCCCAGGCGCTACGGCGACTATCGGCCCGGCAACTTCTCGATGGGGTTCAGCGGGCCGGTGTCGGCCAGCTCGGCACTGGCGCTGTCGCTCAACCTGCCGGCCGTTCAGTTGCTGGAAGCATATGGCCCGAAACGCTTCGCCGCGCAATTGCGCATGGCCGGCATGCCGCTGATGCTGCCGCCCTTGGCCGAGCCCAACTTGTCGTTGATCCTCGGGGGGGCGGGCAGCCGCCTGGAAGACCTGGTCGGCGGTTATGCGGCGCTGGCCCGGGCCGGCAACAGTGCGCGCATCCGCCTGCAGCCGCAGGACCCGCTGGTAGAGCGACGCCTGCTGTCGCCAGGGGCGGCGTGGATTATCCGGCGTATTCTGAGCGGCCAGGCACGCCCTGACCGCGACCCGCACGCCGAACTGGTGCAGCGCCCGCAACTGGCCTGGAAGACCGGTACCAGCTATGGCTTTCGTGACGCCTGGTCGATTGGGGTCGGCCCGCGCTACTTGATTGGTGTATGGATCGGCCGCCCCGACGGCACACCGGTACCCGGGCAGTTCGGCCTGGCATCGGCGGCGCCGTTGATGCTTCAGGTGCATGACCTGCTAAGCAACCGCGATGCCCAGCGCGGTATCAGCGTGCCGGTCGAGCAGGTGCCCCCTACCATCGGCGTGGCAGCCATCTGCTGGCCGCTGGGCCAGCCGATGAATCGGCAAGACCCCAACTGCCGCCGCCAGCGCTTTGCCTGGACCCTTGACGGCACCACGCCGCCGACCTTACAGGCGGCCGATCAGCCGCTCGGGCTGGGCCTGCGTGAGCGCGTCTGGGTCAATGCGCAAGGGCTGCGGGTCGACGGCAGTTGCCCTGGGGCCAAGGTACGCGACATCGCGCTCTGGCCCGCCCCGCTGGAGCCTTGGCTGCCCAGGGTCGAACGGCGTGCAGCGCGCCTGCCGGCAGTAGACCCGGCCTGCCCACCGCAGGCGCCCGCCAGCGCACCCCCGCTGTCGATTGTCGGCGTGCGCCCGGGGGACAACCTGCGCCGTCCGGCAACCAGCAGCGAACCGTTGCAATTGCACGTTTCCGCCTTGGGCGGCGGCGGGCGGCGCTGGTGGTTCCTCAACGGCCAGCCGTTGGGCGAGACCCAAGGCCAGGATAGCCTGCTGGTACGTTTCGAACGGCCCGGGCAGATCGAGCTCAGCGCGCTGGATGAAAGTGGCGAGACCGCGCGGGTGGCGTTTCAGGTCAGCGAGTAGCCGTTCGACGATTGCCGGGCCAGCACCTACGCTTTGCACAAGACGGGTGTGACCGGCTGGCGCCCCGGTACACGAGGGATCATGGAGCGTCCTATGCGTCCTCTGGTCATGCCTCTTTTGTTGCTGCCCTGGGCCTTGATGGCCCGCGCAGAGCCGTTGCCGGGCTTTCTCGACAGCCACGAAAACGAGCGTCGCCTGCCCGCCGCCAACCTGCCGCTGGACACCTACCGCCCACTTGCCCCACGCCTGCGGCTGGCGCTGCCGAACGCCAGCGCGGCAGGCTGGGCGCCGCTGGAGACCCGCCTGGTGTTGCACAAGGTGCGCTTCGAAGGGGGGACGGTGTTCCCCTTGAGTGACCTGCGTGACCACTACCAGCCGTTGATCGGGCGTGAAACCACGCTGGGCGAGTTGCAGCAGTACACCGCGCGCCTTACTCAACGTTACCGGCAAGAAGGCTACCTGCTGTCGTACGCTTACCTCCCGCCGCAGGATGTCGCTGACGGCCGTGTTGAGGTGGTTTTGGTCGAGGGCTATATCCACGGGTACCAGCTGGAAGGCGACATCGGCTCGGCCCGCACCTACCTGCAGCAGTTGCTGCAGCGCTTGCAGGCGGAACGCCCGCTTACGCGGGAAACACTCGATCGCTACCTGGGCCTCGCCGAGCGCCTTCCCGGCGTGGTGGTGGACGCTGAATTGGCTGCGGCGCAGTCGCCTGAGGGCGCCGCTCAGCTGACGGTCCATGCGCGGCGTACGCCGTTCGCCGCTGGCGTTACCGTAAGCGATGGCAGCCGTGAGGACGCCCAGGCGCTGTTCACCGTCACCAGCAACGCCCAGACCCGCTATGCCGAGCAGTTTCAGGCAAGCGTGTTGCTGCCCCCCGGCGATGACCAGGCGCATTACCAGCGGTTGGACTACAGCCAGTACCTGGATGCTGAAGGCAGCCAGTTGCTGGTTTCGGCTTCGCGCTATCGCAGCACGCCGGGCACCCGAATTCGGCTGGAGGACGGCAGCGATTTGACTCAGCAGCGTGAAAGCGAGCGTTATTCGGTTGGCCTTGGCCAGCCGCTGATCGTCAAGGCGGATGAGTGGATGACGGTGGCGGGGCGCTTCTACGCGATCAGTGAGCACCTCGAAGACCGGCCTGCGGGGCTGTTGCCGTCACACGAGTACGACAGCTACGTACGCGCGGTGTCATTTGAAGGCAATTGGCGCAAGGCCGACGGTCGTCGCTTGCGTATCGTCAGTGCTGGCGTCTATCAAGGCCTGGATTACCTGGGGGCACGCAGCGACGCCAACTATGACCTGGACTTTCTGCGTTTTCGCCTCTCGGGGTTGCAGAGCGACGCGTTGTTCAATGATTGGCAGGGGGTGGCGTCTGGTGCCTTGTACTGGAGTGACGACACGCTGCCCGACAGCGAGCGGGCGGTGTTTGGCGGGCAAACTTTCGGCCGCGGTTATCCACGCGACCAGGCAGCAGGGGACAAGGGGTGGGGGGTAGCGTACGAGCTTGGCTACAGTGTTCGGCACAACGGTAACTGGCTGAAGGTGCTGCAACCCTATGCGGTACTCGATTCTGCGCAGGCTTGGTACAACCGCAGCAATGTCGAGGATGCCCACATGGCGTCCGCTGCGCTGGGGCTGCGGTTGGGGGATGGGCGCTACTTCAATTTGGCGGTGGAAGTCGCGAAACCCTTAGCGGATGTTGCCCTGGATAGCCTGAGCCGCGGGCCACGCGTGACGCTAAGCCTTACCTACCAGATGGAATGAGGCGTGGGGCTAATGGCCTATCAACGGCAACTCGGATGCCGCTGACAGGCCAGTGTTTCAATGAGCGGTAAAGCGCTGATGCACCGGTGAAGAACTCGGCGTCAGCGCGAGCGCCAGCTGCGTGCGGTTGTGCATGTGGGTCAGGCGCAGCACTTGGGAAACGTAGAGTTTCACGGTGTTCTCGGTAATGCCCAGTTCACAGGCAATCTGGTAATTGGTCTTGCCTTTGCTCACCAGGCGGGCCACTTCCAGTTGACGCGGCGACAGCTTCTCGAAGACGGCGGGCAGCTCGTTTTCACTTTCTTCGACATCGCTGGCACGGCGGTGCACGCCTTGGCCGCGGGCCTTTTCCAGGTCGTGGTAGAGCTCGTCGACCGACTCTGCCAGGTCCTGCAGGCGCTGGTTGAGGCCACCGAGGTCTTTCATGTTGCGCTGACGCTCCAGCAGAGCCTCTTCCTGACGGCGCAAACCTTCGAGCAGCTCGTTAAAATCTACCGGTTTTTGGTAATAGTCGACAAAGCCCGCGCGCAAGGCGCGGATCACGTCCTGCTTGTCGGCACGACCGGTCAGCATGATGGCTTCGAACATACGCTTGTTGCCGGCGAGTTCCTTCAAGGCGTGGACCAGCTCAATGCCATCACGCTCGGGCATGTGCAGGTCGCACAGCACCAAGCCAATCTTTTGGTCAGCCGAGTAGCGCTCGATGGCTTGGGCAGTGGAATGGGCTGGGACGCACACGTGGCCCTGGCTTTCGAGGTATTCACACAATTGTTCGACGATCAATGGCTGGTCATCGACCACCAGCACCTTCACTTCACTGGACGGCTTGTTCACGATCAACTCCCTGTTCGTAATCGGCCCTGCTCCCGGGCTAGACACTCCGGCAGCTTAAAAATAGTCGCAGTTGGCAATTCTGTACAAGGTCCGTACAAGTTATAGGACAACAGGGATGATTATTGGATCCATACGGCTGTCAGCATAAAGCCCGCCAGGACGTACGGTACGAAGGCCTGTTTGTCGCCCATTTGCTCCGTCAGGGCCTGCAAGCGCTTCTTGACCTTAGGATTGAGCAAGGTCCACAGGCGGCGACGCGACAGCAGCCAGAGCACGACTGTGATACCCGCACCAATGAAGGTGCCGAGCACATATTGAGGACTGGTGGCGAGCGCCAGGGCGCCCATCAATTTGACGTCGTCGGCGCCGAAACGCCCGAGCATGTAGCCGGGTAACGTCAGCAGCATGACGATGGCCAGCGCCCAACCGGCGTCGCTGGCGTCGGCACCGATCCAGCTGTGGCCGGTGGCGAACAGCCAGGCCAGGGCGCAGGCAGCGACGCCCAGGGTCAGCGCGTTGGATATTTGCCGTTGACGCACATCCTGTTCGGAGCACAAGGCAAGCCACATCAGAAGAACAATGCTTTGCATTGGCAGGTCGCCTTCCCTAATTGTTGAACACTTCTACCCGGTCAGTCAGGTTTCCTTGAATTCAGGGTAGACGCGAAGTTGCAAGCGGGCGCGGCGGGAAGGGAAAAAGGCGTGACGGGATCAGAAGATGTCGCAGCTGACGGGGCCTGTGTTGGCCCATCGCCGGCAAGCCGACGATGGGCCTCGGCGCATTACTTCTTGCTGCCGGGTGGGTAGTTGCTCAGCACATTGGTCACCGTATTCTGGATCGCGTTGTTACGTTCTTCCGGGCTTGGCGGGTAATTGTTCATGATCTGTTCAGCACTGCCACGCCAGACCAGCTTGTCGTCCCGCCCATCGAACATGTCGACCTGGATGGTGGCGACCTTGTAGTCGACGCTGCGGGTTTCGTTGTACATCGGCCCGCCCCAGTAGCCACCCCAGTAACCACCCCAGCCACCGCCATAGTTGGTAGTGATCTGCTGCTGACGCTGCTCGACGATGAGGTAGGCGCGCACTTTCAGGTCAGGCCGCGCATTGCCCTGTGCCGGGCGCAGGCCGCGCTGGTCGAGCTGGTCGGCCACGGCCTGGCGAATGCGCTGCTCGGTCAGGTCGCTTTTGATGCGAGGGTCGTCCGGGCGGTATTGCAAGCCGGGTTCCTGCCACGCCCAGCTGCGGTAGGCGGCAAAATCGCGGCTGGCGTCGAAATCCTGCTGGACGTTGTTGCTCGAGCAGGCCGTGAGCACCAGCGCGAATGACAGTAGAACGAGACGGCGCAACATGATGGTTCTCCGTTAAACGTTAACTGGGAGGATAGCCGCTGAGCGCCTTGTGCACCGAATCACGCAAGGCGCTTTCGCGATCACGCGGCGAGTCCTTGTCGCTGTTGCTTTCAGCACTGGCGCTCCACACCGGCTGGCCGCTGCGAGCGTCGTACAGATCGATGCGTACCACCATCACCTCCACCTCGTAGGTGCGCACGATCGGCGTGCTGGCATAGGCACCGTAGCCGTTGCGGTAGCCGCCATAACCCACACTGCCGTAGGGGTAGGGGCCGTAGTAGGGGTCGTAGTCACGTACTTGGCGCAGGCGTTTTTCCAGGCGCATGTCGGCGCTTACCAGCAAATCGCCGGCGCTGCCCCGGGCAGGGCGCAGGCCATGCTGGTCGAGCGCGCCGCTGATGGCATCGGCCAGTTGTGCCGGGTCGGCATTGGCTGTGCCGCTGGGCAACTGGCCGTCACGCCAGCTCCAGCTGCGGTAGTGCCCGTAGTCGCGGGCGGGTGCCGGGTAGGCACTGGCATCGAAGGTGGTGGCCGCCTGCGCAGGGGCGGGCGGTAAGGGGCGGCTACTGGCGACATATGGGTTGCTGCCCTGGCAGGCAGCCAGGGCAAGGGGCAGCAGGGCCAGGCACAACAGACGGTACGGCATGTATTCCTCCCGGCGGGCGGGGTCAGCGGGGGCGGCAGATCCAGTGCAGGTAGCGACCGAGCCCGGCAAAGCTTGGGTGTCGGCGGTGGGCCAGTTCCATTTCCAGCAGGTCGAGCATTTCGGCCTTGGCTTGGAACTCCTTGGGCATGTAGTCGTGGAACACCCTGACGCCACTCTCGCTTTCGACCTGCCACATAGGATCAAGTTGCGCCTTGAGCTCACGCGGATCAAGGGGTTTCTGCGGGGTCAGGCTCTGCTTTTCACCTTCCAGGCGGTTGCTGCGCAGTTTGCGGAAATGGCCCTTGAGCAGGTTGCGATAGACCAGTGCGTCGCGGTTGTAGAACGCCAGCGAAAGCCACCCGCTGGGCGCAGTGAGCTGGTGCAGCACGGGTAGGATGCTTTCGGGTTCGGCCAGCCATTCGAGCACGGCGTGGCACAGCACCAGGTCGTAGGGTTCGGTCAGCTGGCCCAGCAGGTCCTGCCACGGTGCCTGGATGAAGGTGGCCGTCTGGCCGGCCTCGGCAAAGCGCGCGCGGGCACCGTCGAGCATGGGCGCGGCGGGTTCGGCGAGGGTCAGGTGATGGCCGCGTTGTGCCAGCCACAGGGCCATGTGGCCCAGGCCTGCACCGATGTCGAGTATGCGCAGCGGGCGATCGGGCAAGGTTTCGGCCAGGTCGGCCTGCAGCACGGCCAGGCGAATGGCGCCCTTGGCACCGCCGTAGATTTTCTCGGCGAAGCGGGTGGCCAGTTCATCAAAGTGACGGTCGTTCATCGGGCGAAGCGCCTTTCACTGTCGGCCAGCTTGGCCCTGACCACCTGGTCCATGTCCAGGCCCAGCTCGCTGCACAGCAGCAACAGGTAGAGCACCACATCGCCCACCTCTTGGCCGGCGTGGGCGAGTGTGTCGGCAGGCAGCTGGCGGGATTGGTCCTCGCTCAGCCACTGGAAGATTTCGACCAGTTCGGCCATTTCAACGCTGGCGGCCATGGCCAGGTTCTTAGGGCTGTGGAAGCCGCGCCAATCGTTGTTGTCGCGGATCCGGTGCAGGCGTTCGGTGAGTTCTTGCAGGTTCATCGGGGGTCTCCTAATGCCGCATAGCTTCGGCGCAGGCCCGATGCAAAGCAAGAGGCCTGCGCCTACAGGCCACCCCAACGGCCAACCATGTGCAGCAACTCACCCTGCCCATCCAGCCGTAGTTCACCTTCTGGCCCGGCTTCGCTGGCACTGAGCACCACCTCGGAAGGCAATCGCACCGGTTTGCGGAACTCCACCTCGAAGCTGTAGCCGCTGTTCGGCAGGTGCCCGCGCAGGGCCGCCAGTGCCATGGCTTTGCTCCACATGCCATGGGCAATGGCCTTGGGGAACCCGAACAGTCGTGCACTGGCGGCGCTCAGGTGAATCGGGTTGTAGTCGCCACAGACCTTGGCGTAACGCCGGCCGATATCGCTGTCGGCATACCAGCGGCTCGCCTCTGCCAGTGCGTCAGGCGCGCTGTCTGTTTGCTCGCTGGCCTGGCCCTCCAGGCGTAGCCCGCGTACCAGCGTGCGGCTGCATTCGCGCCAGAGCAGGCCCAGGCCATCTTCGGCTTCCGTAATGAGGTCGAAGGTGGCGCCCTTGGCGTGGGGTTGCAGGTTGTCGGCGTAGACGGCGAAACGTAATGCATCGATGCCGCCCAGTGGCCGCAACACCTCGATGCGGTTCTGCAGATGCACCAGCCCGAGCAACGGGAAGGGGAAGCTGTGCGCCGTCAGCAGCTGCAATTGCAGGGGGAAGGCCATCACATGGGGATAAGTAGCGGGCAGGCGGCCATCGTCGGTGAAGTGACAGAGTCGGCGGTAGGCTGCCAGGTTGTCGGGCTGAACCCGCATCACGCAGCGCAGGCCTTCGTCGGGCAGCTTGTCGCCGCTGATCTTGCGCTTGCTGGCCGCACGCAGGTAAAGGCTCGCGCGTGAGTCCGGGGCGTGCAGGTCGTGCCAGTGTCGGCTCATGGTCAGGCCCCCATCAGCGCTTGGCCACAGACCCGCAGCACCTGGCCATTGACCGCGCCGGAGCCGGGCTGGCTGAGCCAGGCGATGGCCTCGGCGACGTCTTGTGGCCGCCCGCCTTGGCCCAGTGAGCTCAAGCGCCGCCCGGCCTCGCGCAGCCCCATAGGCATGGCGGCGGTCATGTGCGTTTCGATGAAGCCGGGGGCCACGGCATTGATGCTGGCACCCTGGGCTGCGAGTTTTGCCGCCCAGGCCTGGGCGAAGCCGATCAAGCCGGCCTTGCTCGCCGCATAGTTGGCCTGCCCGCGGTTACCGGCAATGCCGCTGACCGACGCCAGCAGCGTGATGCGCGCGTTCTCGCCGAGCGCGCCTGCGTCATACAGTGCCTGGGTGAGTACCTGCGGTGCCTTGAGGTTCACGGCCATCACCGCATCCCAATATTCGGGGGTCATGTTGGCCAGGGTCTTGTCGCGGGTGATGCCGGCATTGTGCACCACGATGTCGATACCCCCGGGCAGCGCTTCGAGCAACTGCGCTGCGGCGTCATTGGCGCAGATGTCCAGCGCCAGTGCCTTGCCGCCCAGCCGCGCGGCGAGGGCTTCGAGGTCTTGCCGGGCTTGCGGCACATCCAGCAGCAGCACCTCGGCGCCGTCCCGCGCCAGGGTTTCGGCAATCGCGGCGCCGATACCGCGTGCAGCGCCGGTCACCAGGGCGCGTCGTCCGCCAAGCGGGCGGGTCCAGTCCTCGACCTGGCTGGCGCAGGCTTCAAGGCGCAGCACTTGGCCAGAAATGAACGCGCTCTTGGGCGAAAGGAAGAAGCGCAGGGCACCTTCCAACTGGTCTTCAGCACCTTGGCCGATATACAGCAACTGTGCGGTCGCACCATTGCGCAGCTCTTTGGCCAGCGAGCGGCTGAACCCTTCGAGCGCCCGTTGCGTGACACTGGCCAGTGGGTCGTCGAGGCCTTCTGGCGCGCGCCCGAGGATCACCACGTGGGCGCAGGGCGCCAGGCTGCGCAGCAACGGCTGGAAAAATTCGCGCAACTGCTTCAATTCATCGCTGTCGGACAGGTGAGTGGCATCGAACACCACGGCTTTGAGCTTCGGCCCTAGCCCTGCAACCCAGGCCGGCGCCTGTAACCCTTCGGCATTGAAGCTGTAGAGTTCGTCGGTGAGGCGTGGGGCGATGGCCTCTACCTGGCGCGTCAGTGGCCCGCCACCCAGGACCAGGGCACCCTCTACCGGGCGCTGGCGGCCTGCCTGCCAGCGCTCCAGCGGGGCCGGGTGTGGCAGGCCAAGGGCATCCACAAGGCGGCGGCCGAGGTTGGAGTTGGCAAAGCCGAGGTAGCGATCGCTCATGAGTGGGTCTCCCTGAAGGCAAGCTTGAAAGTGTGGACCAACTTTGTGGCAAGGTCGTTCGAATGCGGTAAAAACACCTAGGCTGTACGGTTTAAATTGTTTCAGGAGGAACATGCGCATGCGTTCACCTCGCCGGGTCGCGATCATTGGCGGCAACCGAATCCCGTTCGCCCGTTCCAATGGTGCCTACGCCACCGCCAGCAACCAGGCGATGCTGACTGTCGCCCTGGAGGGCCTGATCGAGCGTTACCGCTTGCATGGGCTGCAGCTGGGCGAAGTGGTGGCGGGCGCGGTGCTGAAGCACTCCCGTGACATGAACCTGACCCGCGAATGCGTGCTCGGTTCGCGTTTGTCGCCGCGCACGCCGGCCTACGACATCCAGCAGGCCTGCGGCACGGGGCTGGAGGCGGCCTTGCTGGTGGCCAACAAGATTGCCCTTGGGCAGATCGACAGCGGCATCGCGGGCGGTGTCGACACCACCTCCGATGCGCCGATTGCCGTCAACGAAGGGTTGCGCCACATACTGCTGGAGGCCAACCGCGGCAAAAGCCTGGGTGAACGGCTGAAGCCGTTCCTGAAGTTGCGCCCTGGTCACCTGAAGCCTGAGTTGCCGCGCAATGGCGAGCCGCGCACAGGCCTGTCGATGGGCGAGCATTGCGAGCGCATGGCGCAGGCTTGGCGGATCGACCGCGCCGAGCAGGATGCACTGACCTTGCTTAGCCATCAGCGGCTGGCGGCCTCCTATGCCGAAGGCTGGCAGGATGATCTGCTCACGCCCTTCCTGGCACTTAGCCGTGACAACAACCTGCGGCCGGACCTGACCTTGGAGCAACTGGCCAAGCTCAAACCGGCATTCGACCGCAGCGGGCTGGGCACGCTTACCGCAGGCAACTCCACCCCTTTGACCGATGGCGCATCGCTGGTGCTGTTGGGTACGGAGGAATGGGCGCAGGCACAGGGGCTTCCGGTGTTGGCCTACCTGGTTGACGGCGAGATCGCAGCGGTGGATTTCGTCACGGGCCGTGAAGGGTTGTTGATGGCGCCGGTGTACGCAGTGCCGCGCCTGTTGGCGCGCAATGGGTTGAGCCTGCAGGATTTTGACTACTACGAGATTCACGAAGCCTTCGCCGCCCAGGTGCTGTGCACCCTCAAGGCCTGGGAGGATGCGGAGTACTGCCGTGATCGCCTGGGGCTGGACGCACCGCTTGGGGCAATCGACCGCAGCAAGCTCAACGTCAAAGGCAGCTCGCTGGCGGCGGGGCATCCGTTTGCCGCGACCGGAGGGCGGATATTGGCCCACCTGGCGAAGCTGCTGGCCGCGGCGGGGAAGGGCCGCGGTTTGATATCGATTTGTGCGGCAGGTGGGCAAGGGGTGACGGTCATCGTCGAACGGTGATCAGGCGGCGCAGATGCCACAGTCATGGCGCGTAACTGGTAGGCTTGTCCGATCAGAACTACAAGAAGCCGCCATGCCGATCATCGGACATCCCCGGGCCATCCCGGCGCTCGACCACCTGCCCAGGCCCCTTTATGCCCGCGCCGAAAGCCTCGGCGCCGGCTCCTGGACCACTCGCCATCAGCACGACTGGGTGCAGTTTTCCTACGCCATCAGTGGCGTTCTCGGCGTCTACACCCGCGATGGCAGCTATTTCGCGCCCCCTCAGTGGGGCGTGTGGATCCCGGCGGACGCCGAACACGAGGTAGTAACGTCGATGCAGGCCGAAATGCGCAGCCTGTACGTGCGCCGCGATGCCTGCCCGTGGGCGCCGGAGCACTGCCGGGTGCTGGAGGTGACGCCGCTGGCGCGGGAGTTGATCAAGCAGTTCTGCCTGTTCCCGGCGGATTACCCGGAAGCCGACAGCGCCGAATCGCGATTGGTCGCGGTGCTGCTCGACCAGTTGCGCACGTTGCCGGAAGTCGGGTTCTCGTTGCCCCTCCCGCGTCATCCGGGGTTGCTGGCGTTGTGTAATGGTCTGATCGCGGCACCGGATACAGCCCAGACCTTGCAGCAATGGGCGCTGCAACTGGAGTGTTCGGAGAAGACGCTGATGCGGCTGTTTCAGCGTGAGACGGGGTTGGGCTTTCGCAACTGGCGTCAGCGCATGCGGCTGCTGTCATCGCTGGCGTTGCTGGAGGCGGGGGAGAATGTAACGGAGGCCGCATTGGGGTGTGGGTATGACTCGACCTCGGCTTACATCGCGGCGTTCAAGCAGTTGTTTGGGGCGACGCCAGGGGAACTGAAACTGTAGGAGCAGCCTTGTGCTGCGAAGAGGCCAGTGATAGCAGCGAAAATTTATGCTGTTGTCACCGGCCTCTTCGCAGCACAAGGCTGCTCCTACAGGTCGCTTGCGCTGTCAGGTACGGAAGCGTCGTACCAGCGAATCCAGCTCGTTGGACAACCCTGCCAGGCTCTCCGAGTCTTGGCGCGCAGCCTGGGCCAGTTCGGCCACCAGTTGCGCATCGCCATGGATCTGGCTGATGTGCCGGTTGATGTCCTCGGCCACCTGATGCTGCTCTTCCGCTGCCGTGGCGATTTGCGTGTTCATGTCGCGAATCACGTCCACCGACTCACGGATCTGGCCAAAGCTGTCGCGGGCCAGGCCAATGCGGCTGACCGACTGCTGCGACACTTCCAGGCTGGCGTGCATCTGTTCGGCAACTTCGGCGGTGCGGCTGGCCAGGTTGCCCAGCAGGCCATCGATCTCGGCGGTGGAGTCGGCGGTACGCTTGGCCAGCGCCCGCACTTCATCGGCGACGACGGCGAAGCCACGGCCCTGTTCACCGGCGCGGGCGGCCTCGATCGCGGCATTGAGGGCCAGCAGGTTGGTCTGCTCGGCAATCGAGCGAATGGTGCCGAGGATCGACTGGATGGCGTTGCTGTCGCGTTCCAGCTGCTGAATCGACTGGGCCGATTGCTCGATCTCCTGGCTCAGGCGGTCGACGCTGTTCACGGCTGCATCGATCTGCTGCTGGCCTTCACGGGCTTGCTGCTGGCCACTGTCGGCCGACTGCGCCGCCTGGCTGCAAGAGCGGGCGACTTCGTTGGCGGTGGCGACCATTTCGTGGAAGGCGGTAGAGACCATGTCCACGGCTTCGCGCTGGCGCCCGGCCGCCTCGGCCATGTCACTGGACACCCGGGTCGAGCTGGTGGAGGTGCTGAGGATCTTGCTGGCGGCAGAGCCGATGTGCTGGATCAGGCTGCGGATCGCCCCGAGGAACTGGTTGAACCAGCTGGCCAGTTGGGCGGTTTCGTCGCGCCCGCGCACTTCCAGGTTGCGGGTCAGGTCGCCTTCGCCCTGGGCGATGTCTTCCAGGCCGCTGGTGACGCTGTTGATCGGGCGCACGATCAGCTTGGCGAACGCCGTACCGACCACGGCGAACAGCGCGGCCAGCACCAGTGCGATGGTGCCGATCAACCACGTCAGGCGGGTGGTGGTCTGCATCACTTCGCTTTGCTCGATCAGGCCGATGAAGGTCCAGCCCAGTTGCTCGTCGGGGTAGATGTTGGCCATGTAGCGCACGCCATTGAGCTCGACTTCGACCAGCCCTTTACCTGCCTTGGCCAGGTCGGCATAGCCGTTACCGAAGCTGCCCAGTTGCTTGAAGTTGTGGCTGGCGTCACGTGGGTCGACCATCACGTTGCCGTTGTTTTCCACCAGCATCAGGTAGCCGCTTTCGCCCAGCTTGATCTGCTGGACGATCTGGGTCAGGCCCTTGAGCGACACATCGATGTTGACCACGCCACCCGGGTTACCCAGCTGGTTGGCCACGGCGCGCACGGTGCTGACCAGCACGGCGTCGTCGGCGGCCCAGTAATAGGCGCCGGTACGCAGGGTTTTGCCAGGGTTGGCCATGGCCAATTGGTACCACGGGCGAGGGCGGGGGTCGTAGTTGACGAACTTCTGCCCCGCGGGCCAGCCGACATAGCCGCCATCGCTGACACCGTAGGAAAGGTAGGCGTAGCCTGGGTGGGAATCGGCCAGGCGGGTGAAGAACTCGAGCACCTGCTTGTCCTGCTCGCCCAGCTCATACGATGGGTTGGCGCTCATGAACTTGTTCAGGTTGTTGCCCGTGGCCGCAATCATGGGTTGCGAGGCCAGGTATTCGACGTTCTGGTTGATGCCCTGGAAGAAGATGTTCATCGCGTTGCTGACCTGGCGAATTTCCCGGCTGCTGCTGTCGAGGAATCCGTCGCGGGCTTCGCCGCGCAGGTTGAGGACCACCAAGGTGGCCACGAGGACGATGGGCAAGCCGGCGATGACCGCGAATGCCCAGGTCAGTTTCTGTTTGATGCTCATCGACGCTCCCGGAATTTTTTTGTTGTCGACACACGAGGCAGGTAGTTACTGCATCGGCAGCGTCCGGGATTAGATGAAGGCAAATGCCCGTATTTATTAGGGAATGTCGCACTAGGCGATGATTCGGTCGTGTTTAGGCGAATATGGCATACCAAAGCGTCGTGGCGAGCCTCAGCGGCAACATCCGCCAACGTTTCCGTTTGCTAAATCCTTCAGGATCGGACAGTCCGGCCGCTCGTCTCCCTGGCAGTGGGAGACCAGGTCGCTGAGTGTGTCGCGCAGGCTCACCAGCTCTTCTATGCGCCGGTTCAGCTCATCGATATGTTGCATGGCCAGCGCCTTGACGTCGGCACTGGCCCTTTGGCGGTCTTGCCAGAGGGTCAGCAACTTGCCGACCTCTTCCAGAGAAAAGCCCAGGTCGCGGGAGCGCTTGATGAAGGCCAGGCTGTGCAGGTCTTCCGGCTGGTAAAGGCGGTAGCCGCTGTCACTGCGGGTGGCTGGCTTGAGCAGGCCAATGGACTCGTAGTAGCGGATCATCTTGGTGCTGAGCCCGCTGCGGCGGGCGGCCTGGCCGATGTTCATGGTGCCTCCTGGGAGCTGCTGGTGGGTTTCCAGGTCTTGAGCCACAGCGCATTGCTGACCACGCTGACGCTGGACAGGGCCATGGCGGCGCCGGCGAGTACCGGGTTGAGGTAACCCAGCGCGGCCAGGGGGATACCGACCAGGTTATAGATGAACGCCCAGAACAGGTTCTGGCGGATTTTCGCGTAGGTCTTGCGGCTGATCTCCAGGGCTGCGGGTACCAGGCGTGGGTCGCCGCGCATCAGGGTGATGCCGGCGGCCTGCATGGCCACGTCGGTGCCACCGCCCATGGCGATGCCGATGTCGGCAGCGGCAAGGGCCGGGGCATCGTTGATGCCGTCGCCAACCATCGCCACCACGCCGTCCTGTTTCAGTGCCGTCACGGTGGCAGCCTTGTCGGCAGGCAGCACTTCGGCATGCACGTCGTCGATCCCGAGGGCGTCGGCAACCACCTTCGCGCTGCCGCGGTTGTCGCCGGTCAGCAGGTGGCTGCTGATGTGTTGAGCGTGCAGGCTATCGATAGCCTGCTTTGCGCCCGGTTTGAGGCTGTCGCCGAAGGCGAAAAGGCCCAGCACGCGAGGTTGCGCGCCGCGCTCGATCAGCCAGGACAGCGTACGCCCTTCAGCCTCCCAGGCGTGGGCTTTGGCGGCCAAGCCGCCGGGTTGCAGCGTGCTCTCGTCGAGCAGGCGACGGTTACCCAGGGCCAAGTCACGGCCTTCCACCCGCCCGGCGATGCCCCGCCCGGTCAGCGACTGGCTGTCGACGACTGTTGGCACCTCCAGTTGCTGCTCAGCGCACGCCTCCAGCACGGCTTTGGCCAATGGGTGCTCACTGCCGCGCTGCAGGGCGCCGGCCAAGCGGTGCAGCTCGGCGGTGGTGCCGACCAGTGCCTGGCTGTGGACCACGCGTGGGCTGCCGGACGTCAGGGTGCCGGTCTTGTCGAACACGACCCGGTTCACTGCATGGGCACGCTCCAGGGCTTCGGCGTCCTTGATCAGGATGCCGTGGCGGGCGGCGACACCGGTGCCGGCCATGATCGCCGCTGGCGTTGCCAGGCCGAGTGCACAGGGGCAGGCAATCACCAGCACGGCGACCGCATTGATCAGCGCGGTTTCCAGCGGGGCACCGGCCAGCCACCAGCCGATCAGCGTGATCAGCGCGATCACCAGTACGGCGGGGACGAATACCTGGCTGACCCGGTCCACCAGCTTCTGGATAGGCGCCTTGGCCGCCTGGGCATCTTCGACCAGGCGGATGATCCGGGCCAGCACGGTTTCGGTACCCAATGCCTGGGTGCGCACCAGTAGCCGCCCTTCACCATTGATGGCGCCACCGGTGACGGGTTCGCCAGGCTGCTTGGGCACTGGCAGGCTCTCGCCGCTGATCAAGGCCTCGTCGGCATGGCTGCTGCCTTCCTCGACTTCGCCATCGACCGGGAAGCGTTCACCGGGTTTGACCACGACCAGGTCACCCACACGCAGTTGGGCGATGGCCACGTCTTCTTCGCGGCCATCGACCACGCGCACTGCGCGTTCGGGGCGCAGTGCTTCAAGGGCCCGAATGGCGCTGGCGGTCTGGCGTTTGGCGCGGCTCTCCAAGTACTTGCCCAGCAAGACCAAGGCAATGACCACGGCCGAGGCTTCGAAATACAGGTGCGGAACCATGCCGGCAGGGGCTTGTGCCCATTGGTACAGGCTCAGGCCGTAACCGGCACTGGTGCCAAGGGCCACCAGCAGGTCCATGTTGCCGGCGCCGGCACGCACGGCCTTATAGGCGGCCACGTAAAAGCGTGCACCGAGAATGAACTGTACGGGCGTAGCCAGCAGAAACTGCGCCCAGGCGGGCAGCATCCAGTGCAGGCCAAAAGGCTGTACCAACATCGGCAAAACGAGTGGCAGGGCCAGCAGCAAGGCGGCACCGACCGCCAGGCGTTCGTTGCGCAGGCGGCGCTGGGCATCGCGCTGATCATCGTGGCCTGCGTGCGGCAGGCTGGCGCTGTAGCCGGCCTTTTGCACGGCGTCGATCAGCAGGCTGTCGTCGAGGGCCGCGAGCACCTCGAGGTGCGCGCGTTCGCTGGCCAGGTTAACGCTGACCTGTTCGACCCCAGGCAGTTTGCCGAGTGCGCGTTCGACGCGGCCGACGCAACTGGCGCAGGTCATGCCGTCAATCTGCAACTCGACAGTACGGGTGGGCACGCCATAGCCGGCTTCACGCACGGCGTCGAGCAAGGCCGGCAGGCTGCTGGCCGGGGCCTGGACCCGGGCCTGTTCGGTGGCGAGGTTGACGCTGACCTGTTCAGCGCCGTCGACCTTGCGCAGGGCGCGCTCGACCCGGCCAGCACAGCTGGCGCAGGTCATGCCGGAAATCGGCAGGTCGAAGGTGGTGGATGCGGGCATGGCTGTCCTCCTTGGATTGGCCTCCAGCATCAACCTTGCCACGTAGGCAAGGTCAATAGCCTAGGCCGGCGCGCTTCAATTCCAGCCCATTGTGGCCCATGGCAATCCGGTATTTGTTGATCTGGCCCGCCTGCAGGTTCAAACGTGTGCTGCGCTGGTCTTCGATACCGGGGGCGCAACCGGGGGTCTGCCCTGGCAGTAGGCGCAGGCGTATATCTACAGGGCCTGGTGGCAGGTTGAAGGCGGTCGATTGCTCCTGGAATACGCGCCCGGAGAGCTGATCGTTGAGGTACACGCCGATTTCGCAGTTGGTGGCCACTTCCAGGCGCTCCCGCGAAATGATCAGTACGCTGTAGTCCGAGTTGCCTTCGGCGTTGGCCGGTGGCACCGCAGCCAGCGCGCTCAAAAGCCCGACGACGCCCAATGCTGCCCTGAACATGATGAATCTCCTGCTTGCCTGATCGTCAAAGGCGCAGCTTGGCCGACGTGAGCGCGGATTTCCAGCCCGGACGCGCGCAGGGGCTTGACCTTGCCCCGATGGCAAGCTTGAAACTGCGTGAAAACCTGAAGGAGGCAACCCTATGCAAGTGTTCAATGTACAAGGCATGACCTGTGGCCATTGCGTCAAAGCGGTGACCCGTGCGGTGCAGGGGCAGGACGCCGATGCCAAGGTCGAAGTCGACCTGGCAGGCAAGCAGGTGCGGGTGCAGAGTGCCATGGCGGTGGAGCAGATCCTCACCGCGATTCGTGACGAGGGTTACCAGGCCGAGCTGGCGTGAAGCCCTGCGCCGGGGGCGCATGAGGCCCCCGGTTTTGTTGCAAATCTTTTCATGCTGGTCGAGTCCTTAGCAGGTAGACTTACGCACTTGCTTAGCCTGCTATGGATTCCTGATGAACCTGCGAATGGTGCTCATCCTGGGCGCATTGAGTGCGTTCGGGCCTTTGGCGATCGACTTTTACCTGCCCGCCTTCCCGGCCATGGCGCAGGCTTTCGCCACCGATGAAAAACACGTTCAGGCCACCTTGGCCGCCTACTTCCTTGGCCTGTCCATCGGGCAGTTGGCCTATGGCCCGGTGGCCGACCGCTTCGGGCGGCGTAAGCCGCTGTTGTTCGGCGTGGCGCTGTTTACCCTGGCGTCGCTGGCCTGTGCCTATGCCCCCAACCTCGACACCCTGGTCCTGGCGCGGTTCGTCCAGGCCCTGGGCGGTTGTGCCGGGATGGTGCTGTCGCGGGCGATCGTCAGCGACAAGTGCGACCCGGTGGCGTCGGCCAAGGTGTTCTCGCAGTTGATGCTGGTGATGGGCCTGGCGCCGATCCTGGCGCCAATGCTTGGCGGGGTGTTGGTGAACCTGGCCGGTTGGCAGTCGATCTTCCTCGTCCTGAGCCTGTTCAGCGCGGCCTGCCTGCTGGCGGTCAGCCTGGGCCTGCCGGAAAGCCTGCCGGCGGACATGCCGCGCCAGCCGCTGTCCGGGGCGCTGCGCCAGTACCTGCGTTTGTTCAATGACCGGGTGTTTCTTGGCCATGCCTTGACCGGGGGTATTGCCATTGCCGGTATGTTTGCCTACATCGCGGGGTCGCCATTCGTCTTCATCAAGTTATATGGCGTACCTGCCGAGCACTATGGCTGGTTATTCGGCACCAACGCGGCGGGCTTTATCCTCGTGGCGCAGGTCAATGCCCGTTTGCTGGCCAAGCGCGGCCCAGCCTTCCTGCTGGTGCGTGCTGTGTGGATGTACCTGGCTGCAGGTTTGGTATTGCTGGGCGTCGCTGCACTGCGGCCGAGCCAGTTATGGCCGCTGTTGGTGCCGTTGTTCGTGTGTATCGCCAGCCTGGGTTGCATCATCCCCAATGCGTCGGCCTGCGCCATGAGCGGGCAGGGCGCACGCGCAGGCAGCGCCTCGGCGCTGATGGGCTGCCTGCAGTTCAGCGTCGCCGCAGGCGCGGCGGCGTTGGTCGGGCTGTTGCACGATGGCAGTGCGGTGCCGATGACACTGGTGATCAGCCTGTGCGGGGCGCTGGTGGTCAGTGTCGCGCTGCTGACCCGGCGTTTGCAGGCCAGGCGTCCCGCATAAGCGGGTGAGGCGCCTGCAGGCGGGTTTCCAATGTGGCGACGAAGGCACGCGCCTCGGCCTCGCTGCGGAAACTCACCACGTGTTGGTCGAGCTGAACCTGCCAAGGGCAGACGGGGTTGCGGCTCGACGCACTGACGACAATTTTCATCGCGGCATACCTCCAATGGGGTGTGAGCGGAAGAAGTGTAGCGCTGTGCCCTGTGCCTGCCATGACCGGCATCCGTGGTCTGACTGACGGTCATTTCCCCCCCCTGTTCTTCCCTCCTGACCGTCATGCGCCGGGTGTAATACCTGGAGGCATGTAGAAGCTTCGCTTTTGTTTGCGCTATTTATGGAAGCTGCTTGTCGGTCGCGTCCGAACCTGCACAGGGCGAATAGAGCTCATGACCTGCCTCTGTCCCGCTGAGTGCTGGGGCACTGCTCAACTGCGGGGTATTGGGCGGGCTCACTGCACAGACACATCATCTCTCATGGGTAGGTATACCCAGTGGACTTCTGACAGGTGGGCTGAAGCGGCTAGCGCCCTGAGAGGGGGTTTCTGCGGCTTATACTGGCGACCAGCGCCGATGCCAGCGAGCAGGGTTTCCCTCTCAAGGCCGGCGACTGTCAGGCAGGCGATCCCAGTGCCAGGGTTGGCCATTGCATCCATATAAAAACGTGCAGGGAGTTACAGGGACATGAACGCAGTCAGCAGTATCAGCCAGATCGCCAGCCTGATGGCCGACCCCAAGCGCAGCGCCATGTTGTGGGCGCTGATCGACGGCACCCCACGGCTGGCCAACGAGCTCGCGATGATGACCGGGCTGACCTCGTCTTCCGCCTGCGCCCACCTCTCGTTGCTGTCTTCGGCGGGTTTGCTGCGGCATGAGGCGCGGGGCCGCAAACGCTATTTCCGCCTGGCCACGCCTCAGGTAGGGGCAGCGGTGGAAGCACTGGCCAGCGTGCAGTTGGGCAGCGCCAGAGACGACCACCCCGAGGCGGCAGCCTTGCAGTTGCCGATGTCGATCCGCAGGGCGCGGCGCTGCGGTGACCACCTCGGCGGCGAGCTGGCCGGGGAGTTGTATCACCGTCTGGTGGTGGCGGGTTGGTTGGAGGGCACTGACCGGCAACTGGTGGTCAGTGAGCAAGGGCGGGCAGAACTGGCGCTGGTCGGCGTCTACATAGATGCCTTGGCGCCGCACCAGCAACGGGGGTGTGTGATCTGCCGTTGCACTGACTGGAACAACCAGGGGCCACACTTGGGCGGCGTTCTGGGGCAGGCCTTGTTCAGGCTGTTTCTGCAGTCGGGTTGGATGCGCGAATCGGAGGACACGCGGGCTTTGCATATCTCGGCGCTGGGCATCCAGCAGATCAATCGCATTGCCCGCGTGCAGACGTTGCAGGTTGGGTAACCGCAACGCCAACGTCTGATCAGACCAGTCGCGCGTCCAGGCTGTTTTGCGCCAGACGGCGCGCTTGGTCTTCGGTCATGCCCAGGTGGGTATGCAAGGCATGGAAGTTTTCGGTGACGTAGCCGCCGAAGTAGGCCGGGTCGTCAGAGTTGACGGTGACCTTCACCCCGCGCTCAAGCATGTCCAGGATGTTGTGCTGGCTCATGTGGTCGAACACGCAGAGCTTGGTGTTCGACAGCGGGCAGACGGTCAGTGGGATCTGCTCGTCGATGATGCGTTGCATCAGGCGCTCGTCTTCGATGGCGCGTACGCCGTGGTCGATACGCTTGATGTGCAGCAGGTCCAGGGCTTCCCAGATGTATTCAGGCGGGCCTTCTTCACCGGCGTGGGCAACGGCGACGAAGCCTTCGCTGCGGGCGCGGTCGAACACACGCTGGAACTTGCTCGGCGGGTGGCCCATTTCGGAGCTGTCCAGGCCTACGGCAATGAAGGCATCGCGGAACGGCAGTGCCTGGTCCAAGGTCTTGTGCGCTTCGTCTTCGCTGAGGTGGCGCAGGAAGCTCAGGATCAAGCCACTGCTGATGCCCAGTTGGTCCCGACCATCTTTGAGCGCCTGGTTGATGCCGTTGAGCACCACCTCGAAGGGGATACCGCGGTCTGTGTGGGTTTGCGGGTCGAAGAAGGGTTCGGTGTGGATGACGTTCTGCGCCTTGCACCGTTGCAGGTAAGCCCAGGTCAGGTCGTAGAAGTCTTGCTCGGTACGCAAGACATCCGCGCCTTGGTAATAAAGGTCGAGAAATTCCTGCAGGTTGTTGAAGGCGTAGGCGCTTCGCAAGGTTTCGACATCGTCCCAGGGTAGGGCGATCTTGTTGCGCTCGGCCAGGGCAAACAGCAGCTCGGGCTCCAGCGAACCCTCCAGGTGCAGGTGCAGTTCGGCCTTGGGCAGGGCGTTCAACCAGTCATACATAGTTGGTTATCTCGATCAGGTACGGTTGCCGCCATTCTACAGGGCCTGGCCAGGCATTGCGCCCGGCCAGGCCCTGTGTTGCCTCAACCGGCGATGAGCTGCGCGGCCGCCTGGCGGTGATCGGCGATCAGGCCTTGGATATCCAGGCCTTCGATTTGCCCGTCAATGACCCGCCACTGGCCACCGACCATGACTCGGTCGGCGCGGTCGGCGCCGCACAGCAGCAGCGCCGACAGCGGGTCATGGCTGCCAGAGAAGCGCAGTTCGTCGAGCTTGAACAACGCCAGGTCGGCTTGCATGCCGACGGCCAGCTCGCCGATGTCCTGGCGCCCCAACAGCCGCGCCGAGCCGCGCGTGGCCCAACCCAGGGCACGCTCTGGGGTGATCTGCTCGGCGCCATAGCGCAAGCGCTGCAGGTACAGCGCTTGGCGGGCTTCGAGGATCATGTTGGAGGCGTCGTTGGAGGCCGAACCGTCAACGCCCAGGCCCACGGGGGCACCGGCGGCTTCAAGGTCGACGGTTGGGCAGATGCCCGAGGCCAGGCGCATGTTCGAGCTCGGGCAGTGGCAAATACCGGTGCCGGCCGCGCCCAGACGGGCGATTTCGTCGCCATTGAAGTGGATGCCGTGAGCCAGCCAAGTGCGTGGGCCGAGCCAGCCGACGCTGTCCAGGTAGTCCACGGTGCGCAGGCCGAAACGCTGCAGGCAGAAGTCTTCCTCATCAAGGGTCTCTGCCAGGTGGGTGTGCAGCCGCACATCCAGCTCTTCGGCGAGCGTGGCACTGGCCCGCATGATCTCGGGTGTGACCGAGAAGGGCGAGCAGGGTGCCAGGGCAATCTGGATCTGCGCACCTTCGCCGCGCTCGTGGTAGCTGTGGATAAGCCGCTGGCTGTCGGCCAAGATCACTTCACCCTGTTGCACCGTTTGCTGGGGTGGCAGGCCGCCGTCGTCTTCGCCAAGGCTCATGGAGCCGCGGGTCAGCATCGCGCGCATGCCCAGCTTGCGCACCACTTCGACTTGCACGTCGATGGCGTTGTCCAGGCCTTGCGGGAACAGGTAATGGTGATCGGCCGCAGTCGTGCAGCCCGACAGCAACAGTTCAGCCAGTGCCACCTGGCTGGCCAGCGCCAGCTTCGCGGGGGTGAGGCGTGCCCATACCGGGTACAGCGTCTTCAGCCAGGGGAACAGCGGTTGGTTGACCACCGGTGCCCAGGCGCGGGTCAGCGTCTGGTAGAAGTGGTGATGGGTGTTGATCAGGCCGGGGGTTACCACATGTTCGCGGGCATCGAACACTTGGTCGCACGGTTGGCTGGGGCTTTCGCCAAAGGCCAGGAGTTGTGTGATGCGGCCGTCTTCGATGACCAGCCCGCCACGGGCGTCGGCGCCGTTGGCAGTGAAGATGGCAAGGGGGGACTTCAACCAGATACGGGTCGCAGGCATGGTGCCGGCTCCTCTGAAAGTGGGTTCAGGTTAGCCAGCTCAGTGTTGCCCTGTCTGCTGATCCAGGTCCGCCACGGGGGCGAGGCATCGAGTCTACTGCCTCGCCACGCGGCTTTCAATTCACCAGATCAGCGGTTCACCTTTGTAGTTGATGAAGCGCAGGCCGCCCTTACCGCTTTGCGCCTTGATCTGCTCGAGCATGCCGCGGGTGCTGGTCAGCACGTCGATCTCCGCATTTTCGCCGCCCATGTCGGTCTTCACCCAGCCGGGGTGCATGGCCAGCACGCAGAGGCCGGGGCGCTGTTGTTCGACGACGAAGCTGTTGATCATCGAGTTCAGGGCCGCCTTGCTGGCTTTGTACAGGCAGACTTCACCGCCGTCCGGGATCGTCACGCTTCCCAGGATCGAGCTCATGAAGGCCAGCACGCCGCTGCCTTCGCGCACCTGGCCAACCAAGCGGCGGGCGACGCGGATGGGGGCCACGGCGTTGGTCATGAACAGGTCGCCGATGTCCTGGTTGCGGACGGTTTCCAGGTCTTGTGGCAGCGGCCCCATGACGCCCGCGTTGACGAATACCAGGTCGAACACTTCGCCTTGCAGGCGTTGCTTCAAACCATCGAGCTGAGCGGTGTCGTTCATCTCCAGCTGTTCGATGCGCACACCGGGAACGTGGGCCAGGGCGCCGGCCTTTTGCGGGTCACGCACGGTGGCGATGACGTTCCAGCCATCTTCTTGCAGGCGTTGCACCAGCCCCAGGCCAAGGCCGCGTGAGGCGCCGATGATGAGGGCAGTTCTTGAGTTAGCCATAGGAACATTCCTTTATCGGTGTAGGAAAAAGGATTTGAGCATACTGCAGAGTCGCTAACTGTGCCTGCGCTGCAGCTGGTCAAAAAATGATCGATGGCGCCAGGCTGCTTGTAGACGGGCGCTTCGCCTGTTGGCTAACGGGTTATCCACAGGCTGTTCCACAGTTATTGTGTGCAAGCCGAGCGGAGTGGCCAGTGCGTAACCACTCCAGGAATTGGGGATAACTTTTGAGGTTTCAGCTATTTGCGACTGCCATCAAATAGTGATCAAAATATGATCAAAGCTCTGGGGGCCTTGAAACCAATGGGCTGCAAGAGAGTGCCCCAAGCTTATCCACAGGCAGGCCCACAGTTCTTGTGAGCAATGTTCAGCGCGCTTCCAGCAGAATGCGCCCACGGCTCAGGTCGGCCAGTTGCTGGCGCAAGGGGGCCAGGTGGGCTTCACCGACCGCGATGTGCAGGTCAACGCCATTGGCGGTGAACTGTTCATCCAGCACCAGGCCGTCGACGTCCGCCAGGCGCAGCTTCACCAAGGCCAGTTCGCTGAAGCTGCAACTGCAGGTGTATTCGCTGCGCTGCACCAGCACCCGCTTGGGCGCCTGTTGCAGGCATTTGTTGGCGCCACCGCCATAGGCCCTGGCCAGGCCACCGGTACCCAGCTGGATGCCGCCATACCAGCGGATCACCAGCACCACCACCTGATCGCAGTCTTGCGCTTCGATGGCGGCCAGAATAGGGCGCCCGGCGGTGCCGCCCGGTTCGCCGTCATCATTGCTGCGGTATTGCCCGCCAAGCTTCCACGCCCAGCAGTTGTGGGTGGCCGCCAGGTCGCTGTGGCGTTCGATGAAGCTCATCGCCTCGGCAGCACTGTTGATTGGGCCGGCGAGGGTGATGAAGCGGCTTTTGCGGATTTCTTCACGAAACTCGCAGAGGTCGAGCAGGGTAGAAGGCATAAATGGCTGTCAGGCACTCGGCTTGATGCCGCACCCCTTGAGAATGATATGGATAAGGTTGCTGCTCGCGTCTTCCATGTCTTGCTTGGTCAGGCGGCTGCGGCCGGTGACCTGGCAGATCTGCGTGGCGAAGTCGGCATAGTGCTGGGTGCTGCCCCAGAGCAGGAAAATGAGGTGCACCGGGTCGACCGGGTCCATCTTGCCTGCTTCGATCCAGGCCTGGAACACTGCGGCCCGGCCCCGGAACCACTCGCGGTAGTCGGCGCTGAAGTACTCGCTCAGGCAATTGCCGCCGCTGATCACTTCCATGGCGAAAATGCGCGAGGCTTGCGGGTTGCGCCGCGAGAACTCCATCTTGGTCCGAATGTACTGGCTCAGTGCCTCGCCCGGGTCGTCCTCGACGCTCAAGGCATTGAAGGTGCTGTCCCACAACTCGATGATGTTGCTGAGCACGGCAATGTACAGGCCCAGCTTGTTGGTGAAGTAATAATGCAGGTTGGCCTTGGGTAACCCTGCTTTCAGCGCGATGGTGTTCATGCTGGTGCCCTTGAAACCATGGCGGGCGAATTCATCTTCGGCGGCCTGGATGATGGCCTGTTCGTTTTTCTGGCGGATGCGGCCGGCGGGCTTGCCCGAGGCGGAGAGGCGATGCGCTGGGACTTCAAGGGTCATGGACGATTCCGTACGGGTCAGTGGCAGCGGCTGTCGGACAAGATTACCTGCCTACGCCGAAGTGACAAGCGTTTGCGTCAGAGACAGGCATCAGCGTGTCGCAGCCAGGCTATCCAGGAAGCTCTCGAGCACCAGGTTCGGCCGCCGCCCTTTGCGCGTCACCCAACTCAGGCTCAAGTCATAGAAGCGCTGCCGGGGCTTGAGGGCACGCAGCCGGCCTTGCTGCACCCAGAAACTGGCGTAGTGGTCGGGCAGGTAGCCGATGTAGCGGCCCGTCAGGATGAGGAATGCCATGCCTTCGCGGTCCGACGCGCTGGCCGTGCAATGCAGCGCCTGGTAGTGGGCCTGGATATCGGCGGGCAAGCGGAAGGTGGGGGTGATGGCCTCTTGGCTGTTGAGCCGGTCGTCGTCTATCTGGTGGTCGTCGGCATAGAACAGCGGGTGGCCTACTGCGCAATAGAGCAGCGAACGCTCGCTATACAGCGGTTGGTATTCAAGGCCTGAAAGGGCGATGGTCTGCGGCACTACGCCGACATGCAGGCTGCCGTCGAGGACGCCGTGCTCGACTTGGCTGGGCGCGATCATGCGGATGTTGATACGCACATCTGGGCCGCGGTCCTTGAGCTCGGCAAGCGCGTGGGTGATGCGCATGTGCGGCAAGGTCACCAGGTTGTCGGTCAGGCCGATGTTCAACTCGCCACGCAAGTGCTGGTGCAGCCCGTTGACCTCAGTGCGGAAGCTTTCCAGGGCACTGAGCAACTGCAGGGCCGAATGGTAGACCTCGCGGCCTTCCTCGGTCAGTGAGAAACCGGCTCGGCCACGCTGGCACAGGCGCAGGCCGAGGCGTTGCTCCAGGTCGTTCATCTGTTGGCTGATGGCCGAGCGGCCGATCCCGAGCACGTTTTCGGCTGCCGAGAAGCCGCCGCACTCGACGACGCTGCGGTAGATCTTCAACAGGCGAATGTCAAAATCGCTCACTTGGGCGAGTGGGTCGGGGCGTCGGCTCATTAGTTTAGTGTTGCCCTATCTGAAGATTAGAAAAGCAGGCTTTTTCAGACTTTATCGCCGTGCCAATTTAGCCGCAACAAGATCCATCGTTGCCTAATCGTCTTTCGAGGAACCGCCGATGAACATGCCGGAAACCGCTCCCACCGATATCGCCAGCCAGCTCAAGCTGGATGCCCACTGGATGCCCTACACCGCCAACCGCAATTTCCATCGCGACCCACGCCTGATCGTGGCGGCGGAAGGTAACTACCTTGTGGATGACAAGGGGCGCAGGATCTTCGACGCCCTGTCTGGCTTGTGGACCTGCGGCGCCGGGCATACCCGTAAGGAAATCACCGAGGCCGTAGCCCGTCAGGTCGGTACCCTGGATTACTCTCCGGCCTTCCAGTTCGGCCACCCGCTGTCGTTCCAGCTGGCGGAAAAGATCACCGCGCTGACCCCGGGCGATCTGAACCACGTCTTCTATACCAACTCCGGTTCCGAGTGCGCCGATACCGCGCTGAAGATGGTCCGTGCGTACTGGCGCCTGAAAGGCCAGGCGACCAAGACCAAGATCATTGGCCGTGCCCGTGGCTACCATGGCGTGAACATCGCCGGCACCAGCCTGGGTGGCGTGAACGGTAACCGTAAGATGTTCGGCCAGTTGCTGGACGTCGACCACCTGCCTCACACCGTGCTGCCGGTGAACGCGTTCTCCAAGGGCTTGCCAGAGGAGGGCGGCATTGCCCTGGCCGACGAAATGCTCAAGCTGATCGAGCTGCACGACGCCTCCAACATCGCTGCGGTGATTGTCGAACCGCTGGCGGGCTCGGCGGGTGTTCTGCCGCCACCGAAGGGCTACCTCAAGCGCCTGCGCGAGATCTGCACCCAGCACAACATCTTGCTGATCTTCGACGAAGTGATCACCGGCTTCGGCCGTATGGGCGCGATGACCGGGGCTGAAGCCTTCGGCGTGACGCCAGACCTGATGTGCATCGCCAAGCAGGTCACCAACGGTGCCATCCCGATGGGTGCGGTCATTGCCAGCACCGAGATCTATCAAACCTTCATGAATCAGCCGACGCCGGAATACGCGGTGGAGTTCCCCCACGGCTACACCTACTCGGCCCACCCAGTGGCCTGTGCCGCCGGCATTGCCGCACTGGACCTGCTGCAGAAGGAAAGCCTGGTGCAGGCTGCGGCCGAACTGTCGCCGCACTTTGAGAAACTGCTGCACGGGGTTAAAGGCACGAAGAACGTCGTCGATATCCGCAACTATGGCCTGGCCGGCGCGATCCAGATTGCTGCCCGCGACGGCGATGCGATCGTGCGCCCTTATGAAGTGGCGATGAAGTTGTGGAAGGCCGGCTTCTATGTGCGCTTCGGTGGCGACACCCTGCAGTTTGGCCCTACCTTCAATACCCAGCCGCAGGAACTGGACCGCCTGTTCGACGCGGTGGGCGAGACCCTCAACCAGATCGATTGATCGTTGCGATTTTGATGGCAAGCGCGTGAAGTGATCACGCGCTTGTGTCACCCCTCTTTATCTGGAGTTTTGCATGAGCATTGTTCAACACCTGATCAACGGCGAGCTGGTTACCAAGGGTGAGCGCACCGCCGATGTCTTCAACCCGTCCACTGGCCAGGCCGTGCGCAAGGTCGAACTGGCCAGCCGTGCGACCGTTCAGGAAGCCATCGATTCGGCCAAGGCTGCCTTCCCGGCCTGGCGCAATACGCCGCCGGCCAAACGTGCCCAGGTGATGTTCCGCTTCAAGCAACTGCTGGAGCAGAACGAAGCCCGCATCTCGCAGATGATCAGCGAAGAGCATGGCAAGACCCTGGAAGACGCTGCAGGCGAACTGAAGCGTGGTATCGAGAACGTCGAGTTCGCCTGTGCGGCACCTGAAGTGCTCAAGGGCGAGTACAGCCGTAACGTTGGCCCGAACATCGACGCCTGGTCCGACTTCCAGCCGCTGGGTGTGGTCGCCGGTATTACCCCGTTCAACTTCCCGGCCATGGTCCCGCTGTGGATGTACCCGCTGGCCATTGCCTGCGGTAACGCCTTTATCCTGAAACCGTCCGAGCGTGACCCGAGCTCGACCTTGTACATTGCCCAACTGCTGCTGGAAGCCGGCCTGCCTAAAGGCATCCTCAACGTGGTGCATGGCGATAAGGAAGCTGTGGACGCGCTGATCGAGGCTCCGGAAGTGAAAGCGCTGAGCTTTGTCGGCTCGACCCCGATTGCTGAGTACATCTACGCCGAGGGCACTAAGCGCGGCAAACGCGTACAGGCGCTGGGCGGTGCGAAGAACCATGCCGTGCTGATGCCCGATGCCGACCTGGACAACGCTGTCAGCGCGCTGATGGGTGCAGCTTATGGTTCGTGCGGTGAGCGCTGCATGGCGATTTCGGTGGCGGTGTGCGTGGGTGATCAGGTTGCCGATGCACTGATCGCCAAGCTGGAGCCGCAGATCAAGGCGCTGAAGATTGGTGCCGGTACTTCGTGTGGCCTGGACATGGGCCCGCTGGTTACCGCTGCTGCCCGCGACAAGGTGGTTGGCTACATCGACGACGGTGTAGCTGCTGGCGCCAAGCTGGTGGTGGATGGCCGTGGCTTGCGCGTTGCAGGTAATGAAGATGGCTACTTCGTGGGTGGCACCCTGTTCGACAAGGTGACCCCGCAGATGCGCATCTATAAAGAAGAGATCTTCGGCCCCGTGCTGTGCGTGGTCCGGGTTAACAGCCTGGAGCAGGCCATGCAGCTGATCAACGATCACGAATATGGCAACGGCACCTGCATCTTTACCCGTGATGGCGAGGCAGCGCGCCTGTTCTGTGACGAGATCGAAGTGGGCATGGTCGGTGTGAACGTGCCGTTGCCGGTGCCGGTGGCGTACCACAGCTTCGGCGGTTGGAAGCGTTCGTTGTTCGGCGACCTGCATGCTTATGGCCCGGATGGGGTGCGTTTCTATACCCGTCGCAAGGCCATCACCCAGCGTTGGCCGCAGCGGGCCAGCCATGAGGCATCGCAGTTTGCGTTCCCTAGCCTATAAAGCATGAACAAAAGCGGGGAGGCCGGAGGGCCTCCCCGCTTTGTTTTTCAGCTTTATTAAGGTTTCTTGGATTAAAGGTTGACGGGGTTTCGAATCCCCTTATAATGCGCCCCACTTCCAGCGTGATTGGAACGAGAAACTCCTTGAGTATCAACGAGTTAATCGATTCAGGCAATGTTGTAAGGGCTTCGATCGAAAGATCGTCAGCGGTTGAAATGGTGGTTGACAGCGCTTCTAAACGCTGTATGATTCGCCTCCCGCTACGAGAGATCGCAGCGAGCCAAGTGTTTGAAGCTAAACGAGTTTCTCGCGTAGTGTGGGGTTTCCCCATGTGAGAGTAGGTCATCGTCAAGATTCATTTCGCAAAACCCCTATCTGCGCGAGCAGGTAGGGGTTTTGTCTTTTCCGGGCTTCAGCACCGACTGGCACCTGCAGTTGCACACCGGTCAATAGTCGCCTCCCACATTTTGAGCCAGATCACTAGAATAGAGCCCACGCATCCATTCAGAAGCTCGATATGCCCAACCCTGTCGAACCCGAAGCACTGGCTCAATTGCCGCTGGACGAACTCGTTGCTTGCCACGAATGCGACCTGTTGATGCGCAAGCCCGTGCTGCAGCATGACGAAAAGGCCCAGTGCCCGCGCTGCGGCTATGAGCTTTACGCCCACCGGCACAACGTGGTCAACCGTAGCCTAGCCCTGGTGCTCACCGCCCTCTTGCTGTTCGTGCCGGCCAATTTCCTGCCGATCATGCAGCTGCACCTGCTTGGCCAGACGTCCGACGATACGGTGTGGAGTGGCGTCTTAGGCCTCTACAACTCCGAAATGCGTGGCGTGGCCGTCGTGGTTTTCCTGTGCAGCATGGCCATTCCCCTGGCAAAACTGCTGTGCCAGTTGGCGGTGCTGCTGAGCATTCGCCTGGATGTAGGGCGCAGCTATGGCTTGTTGTGCTATCGCATCTATCACCATCTGCGCGACTGGGGCATGCTCGAGGTCTACTTCATGGGCGTGCTGGTTGCGATCGTCAAACTGGTGGACCTGGCCGAGTTGACCATCGGGTTGGGCCTTTTCTGCTTCATCAGTTTGTTATTGATTCAGGTGTGGCTTGAAGTGGTGATGTCACCGCATCAGATCTGGAGTGCGCTTTCCGGGGAGGATCTCCATGCGGGCGATTGATGCAGGCATCCTTGTCTGCAATGAGTGTCACGAACTGAACAGGCAGGAGGCCGACAGCGCCTCGCAGGCATGCACGCGCTGTGGCGCCATCGTGCATGGCCGTCGACCCAACAGCATCGTGCGTACCTGGGCGCTGTTGATTGCGGCTTCCATTCTGTACATCCCTGCCAATCTGTTGCCGATCATGACCGTCAGCACGCTCGGCCAGGGCAGCCCCGATACCATCATGTCGGGCGTCATTACCCTGCTCAAGCACGGTATGGTGCCCATTGCGGCGGTGGTCTTCATTGCCAGCATCCTGGTGCCCACCTTCAAGCTGGTGGGCATCGGCTTACTGTTGTACTCCGTTCAACGCCGACAGCCGCTTTCTGCGCGCCAGCGGATCCTGATGTACCGCTTCATCGAATTCATCGGACGCTGGTCCATGCTCGATATTTTCGTCATCGCCATTCTGGTGGCGGTTGTGAATTTCGGCCGAATAGCCAGTGTCGAAGCCAACCTGGGTGCTGTCGCCTTTGCCACTGTGGTGATCCTGACGATGCTCGCTGCTTTAACTTTCGATCCCCGACTGATTTGGGATAACACGGAGTCGGATGACGACCATGAGTGACCTGCCTACGGCAAAAACCCGCCCAGCCTCGAACTGGTCGGCCATCTGGATTCTGCCGCTGATTGCGTTGATGATCGGCGGCTGGTTGGCATGGCAGGCGTATCGGGATGCGGGTGTAGAAATCGAAGTTCGTTTCACCACCGGTGAAGGGATCGTCGCCAACAAGACCGAAGTTATCTACAAGGGCATGCCGGTCGGTAAGGTGACGTCCCTGGTGCTGGACGCCAAGGGCGACAACCAAGGGGTGATCGCCACCATTGAGATGAACAAGGCGGCAGAACCACACCTGACAACCGGTACGCGCTTCTGGCTGGTCAAGCCAAGCGTCAGCCTGGCGGGTATTTCCGGCCTGGAAACTTTGGTCTCGGGTAACTACATCGCCGTCAGCCCTGGCGAAGGGGAGAAGGCCAAGCGCTTTACCGCCTTGTCCACGGCACCGCCCTTGTCCGACAGTGAGCCCGGCTTGCACCTGACGCTCAAGGCCGATCGATTGGGGTCGCTCAACCGCGACAGCCCGGTGTTCTACAAGCAGATTCAGGTCGGCCGGGTGAAGAGCTACCGGCTTTCCGATGATCAGGATACGGTCGAGGTCAAGGTATTCATCCAGCCCGCCTATGCCAGCCTGGTGCGCAAACACACGCGTTTCTGGAATGCCAGCGGCATCAGTATCGATGCCAGCCTGTCGGGCGTGAAGGTGCGCAGCGAGTCGCTCTCGAGCATCGTCGCCGGCGGTATTGCTTTCGCGACACCGGAATACCGCAAGGACAGCCCGCCAACCGACCCCAGTCTGCCGTTCCGCCTGTACGAAGACTTCGATGCTGCCCAGGCCGGTATCCGCATCAAGGTCAAGCTGAGTGACTACGAAGGCCTGCAGGCCGGTCGTACGCCGGTGATGTACAAAGGCATACAGGTCGGCTCGCTGAAAGCGCTGAAGATGGAGGATAACCTCGGCAGCGCCATGGCAGAGCTCACCCTCGACCCGCTGACCGAGGACTACCTGGTCGAAGGGACACAGTTCTGGGTAGTCAAGCCGTCCATCTCGCTGGCGGGCATCACAGGCCTGGAGGCCTTGGTGAAAGGTAACTACATTGCCATTCGCCCCGGCGAGAAGGGCGCCAAGCCGCTGCGTGAGTTCGAGGCTCGGCCCAAGGCGCCGCCGCTGGACCTCAAGGCACCGGGCCTGCACATGGTGCTGTTCGCCGATACCCTGGGTTCGTTGGAAGTCGGTAGCCCGGTGATGTATCGCCAGGTGAAAGTGGGTAGCGTGCAGAGCTACCAGTTCGCCCGCAACAGCAACCGCATCCTGATCGGTGTGCACATCGAGAAGGAGTACGAGAAGCTGGTCAACGGCTCGTCGCGCTTCTGGAATGTCAGCGGTATTACCCTGACCGGTGGGTTGTCGGGCATCAAGATCAAAAGTGAATCACTGCAAACGCTGATGGCTGGCGGTATCGCCTTCGACACGCCAAGGCCTGATGTGGCGCTCAAGCGTCATATTCCACGCTTCCGCCTGCATGACAGCGAGGAGGCGGTCAATCGTGCGGGTACCTTGATCACCATTCGTGTCGACCGTGCCGATGGCTTGAAGCCAGGCACGCCGATCCGCTTCCGTGGTCTAGACGTTGGCAGTATTGAAAGCGTCGACCTGACCGCAGACTTGCAGGCGGTGCTGTTGCGTGCACGCATTACCGAAGCGGCGGAGCGTATTGCCCGGGTCGGCACCCAGTTCTGGGTGGTCAAGCCTGCGCTGGGTCTGGTGCGCACTGAAAACCTCGACACCTTGATTGGTGGGCAATACCTGGAAGTGCAGCCGGCGGCCAAAGACAGAGGCACGCAGCGTGATTTCATTGCCCTGGCAGATGCCCCGGAGGTAGCTGGCCCTGAGGTCGGCTTGCCGTTGACGCTCAGTGCACCGCGGCGTGGTTCGATCAAGCCGGGTGTGCCGGTGACCTACCGTGAAGTTGCAGTTGGCAAGGTGACAGGCTTCGAGCTGGGCCAGAGCGCCGACCGCGTGCTGATCCATATCCTTATCGAGCCGCGCTATGCCGCATTGGTGCGCAGCGGCAGCCGCTTCTGGAACAGCAGTGGCTTTGGTTTCGATTGGGGGCTGTTGAAGGGCGCTACGGTGCGTACCGAGTCGCTGGAGACACTGATCGATGGCGGTATTGCCTTTGCCACCCCGGATGGTGAGCAGATGGGCAACCCGGCGCGGCCGCAACAAACCTTTGCCCTGTTCGACAAGGCAGAGGATCAATGGCTGCAGTGGGCGCCGAAGATCCAGATAGCCAAGTGATGCATGCCAGGGCCGTACAATGCGGCCCTGGCTTTGTGTAGGAGCAGCCTTGTGCTGCGAAGAGGCCGGTGCAGGCACCCTTGATGTCAGGTGCTTGCACCGGCCTCTTCGCTGCTCCTACACACAGCCCATGCAATAAAAATCGTAGGCAACAAAAAACCGACCCTAGGGTCGGTTTTTTGACAAGCATGTCGCTTAGGCAGCTGCAGCTTCTTTCAGCGCCTTGATGTGGCCATTCAGACGGCCTTTGTGGCGAGCAGCTTTGTTCTTGTGGATGATGCCTTTATCGGCCATACGGTCGATTACAGGCACAGCCAGAACGTAAGCGGCTTGCGCTTTTTCAGCGTCTTTTGCGTCGATGGCTTTAACTACATTCTTGATGTAGGTGCGGACCATGGAACGCAGGCTGGCGTTGTGGCTGCGACGCTTCTCAGCCTGTTTTGCACGTTTCTTGGCGGAAGGTGTGTTGGCCACCGTCGAGCTCCTCGAAAGACTTTAGGTAAATAGCAAACAAAATAGGCCGCGAATCATGCCGATCAGTCGAACGGATGTCAAGGCCACCTGCAAGGTTCCGCCGAGCGGTGCGCCAACAAGAGGGAAAGATTCCTTTCTGCTGCGCGACCTGTAAACTCGGGAATTTTTGGCTCCCCTGCGAAGGCGCGGGAGTATCGCACATTCGAACGCTGTCTGCAGCGTCCTCTGTCTCTGACGTGAATCTTTTCGATGAATCTGCTCAAATCCCTGGCCGCAGTCAGCTCAATCACCATGATTTCCAGGGTGTTGGGCTTTGTGCGCGACACCATCCTGGCGCGTGTATTTGGTGCCGGCATCGCCACTGATGCCTTTTTCATCGCGTTCAAACTGCCCAACCTGCTGCGGCGGATTTTTGCCGAGGGGGCGTTTTCGCAAGCGTTCGTGCCGATTCTGGCCGAATACAAGACGCAGCAGGGCGAAGAAGCGACCCGTACCTTTATTGCCTATGTCAGCGGCCTGCTGACCCTGGTCCTGGCCCTGGTCACGGCCGTTGGCATCCTCGCGGCGCCCTGGGTGGTGTGGGCGACAGCGCCTGGGTTCGTCGACAGCGCCGAGAAATACGCGCTTACCACCGACCTGTTGCGGGTGACCTTTCCTTATATATTGCTGATTTCGCTGTCGTCGCTGGCGGGGGCAATCCTCAACACCTGGAACCGATTCTCCGTCCCGGCGTTTACCCCGACCCTGCTGAACGTGGCGATGATCTTCTTCGCCGTGGTGCTCACGCCGTATTTCGACCCGCCAATCATGGCGTTGGCCTGGGGGGTACTGGCCGGCGGCCTGGCGCAACTGCTGTACCAGCTGCCGGCACTGAAGAAGATCGGCATGCTCGTACTGCCACGCCTGAACCTGCGCGACACCGGTGTATGGCGCGTGCTCAAGCAGATGCTGCCGGCGATCCTCGGCGTTTCGGTCAGCCAGATATCGCTGATCATCAACACCATCTTCGCCTCGTTCCTGGTGGCCGGCTCGGTGTCGTGGATGTATTACGCCGATCGCCTGATGGAGCTGCCGTCCGGCGTGCTCGGCGTGGCCCTGGGCACCATCCTGCTGCCGACGTTGGCCAAGACCTACGCCAACAAGGACCGCGAAGAATACTCGCGCATCCTCGACTGGGGCCTGCGCCTGTGCTTCTTGCTGGTGCTGCCTTGCACACTGGCCATGGCCATTCTCGCCGAGCCGCTGACTGTGGCGCTGTTCCAGTACGGCAAGTTCAGCGCGTTCGATGCGGCCATGACCCAGCGTGCGTTGATGGCCTATTCTGTGGGCCTGTTGGCGATCATTCTGGTCAAGGTACTGGCACCAGGCTTCTATGCGCAGCAGAATATCCGAACACCCGTGAAGATCGCGGTGTTCACGCTGGTCTGCACTCAGCTGTTGAACCTGGTTCTGGTCGGCCCGCTGGCGCATGCTGGCCTGGCCCTGGCGATCAGCCTAGGTGCCTGCCTCAATGCTGGCCTGCTGTTCTGGAAGCTGCGCAGCCAAGGGCTGTTCGAGCCGCAAGCGGGCTGGGTACGTTTCCTGTTCAAGCTGGTATTGGCAGTTACATTGATGTCGGCGGTATTGCTGGCGGGCATGCACGTCATGCCGGCCTGGGAGCAGGGCGGCATGCTCGAGCGCTTCGTGCGTCTCGGGGCGCTGATCCTGGCGGGCGTCGTGACGTATTTCGGCTGCCTGTACCTGTGCGGCTTCCGGCCACGGCATTTTGCCCGCAAGGCCCTGCACTGAGGCCTGGCGCACGTCAGGCGTCGGTTTTTCGCATTCCACGCCACCCCTGGGCGCTGCTGCCTGTCACCGGCGCCCGGGTGTGGTTATAATCGGCCACTTTATGAGCAAGAAGCGCGTTATGCAGCTGGTTCGAGGTCTTCACAACCTGCGCCCCGAGCACCGGGGCTGTGTCGCCACCATTGGCAACTTCGACGGGGTTCACCGCGGCCACCAGGCAATCCTGGCGCGTCTGCGCGAGCGTGGCCAAGCACTTGGCCTGCCGACCTGCGTGGTGATCTTCGAGCCACAGCCGCGCGAATACTTTGCCCCCGATACTGCCCCGGCGCGTCTGGCTCGGCTGCGCGACAAGGTCGAGCTACTGGCCGCCGAAGGCATCGACCGCGTGCTGTGCCTGGCATTCAACCAGCGCCTGAGCAAGCTCAGCGCCGATGAGTTCGTCAAGGCCATCCTGGTCGACGGCCTGGGCGTGCGGCACCTCGAAGTGGGCGACGACTTCCGCTTTGGCTGCGACCGCGCAGGCGATTTTGCCTTCCTGGTCGAGGCCGGCGACAAGTACGGGTTCACCGTCGAAGCCGCCAACACGGTTATCCAAGATGGTTTGCGGGTCAGCAGCACCGAAGTGCGCAAGGCGTTGTCCGAAGGCGACTTCGAACTGGCCGAGCACCTGCTGGGCCGCCCGTACCGCATCACTGGCCGGGTCTTGCACGGCCAAAAACTCGCGCGCCAACTTGGCACGCCCACCGCCAACATCCAGCTCAAGCGCCGCCGCGTGCCGTTGTCCGGGGTTTACCTGGCCAGCATCGAAATCGACGGCAAGGCCTGGCCGGGTGTCGGCAATATCGGCGTGCGCCCCACCGTTGCCGGTGATGGGCGCCCGCACCTGGAGATTCATCTTCTGGATTATGCCGGCGACCTGTATGGCCGGCGTCTGACGGTGGAGTTCCACCACAAGCTGCGTGAAGAGCAGCGATTCGCCTCCCTTGAGGCGCTGAAGTCGGCGATCGACGCGGACATCGCCGCCGCACGTGCACATTGGCACGCTCAACCGCTAACGAAGAGCCTGAAATGACCGACTACAAAGCCACGCTAAACCTTCCGGACACCGCCTTCCCGATGAAGGCCGGCCTGCCTCAGCGCGAACCGCAGATTCTGCAGCGCTGGGACAGCATTGGCCTGTACCAGAAGCTGCGCGAAATTGGCAAGGATCGTCCGAAGTTCGTCCTGCACGACGGCCCGCCCTATGCCAACGGCAAGATCCACATCGGTCATGCGCTGAACAAGATCCTCAAGGACATGATCGTCCGTTCCAAGACCCTGGCGGGCTTTGACGCGCCCTACGTGCCGGGCTGGGACTGCCATGGCCTGCCGATCGAACACAAGGTCGAAGTCACCCACGGTAAGCACCTGTCCGCCGACCGCACCCGCGAGCTGTGCCGCGAGTACGCCGCCGAGCAGATCGAAGGGCAGAAGACCGAGTTCATCCGCCTGGGTGTGCTGGGCGACTGGGACAACCCTTACAAGACCATGAACTTCGCCAACGAGGCCGGTGAAATCCGTGCCCTTGCCGAGATGGTCAAGCAAGGTTTCGTGTTCAAGGGCCTCAAGCCTGTGAACTGGTGCTTTGATTGCGGTTCGGCACTGGCCGAAGCCGAAGTCGAATACGCCGACAAGAAGTCGCAGACCATCGACGTGGCCTTCCCGGTCGCCGACGCCGACAAGCTGGCCGCCGCCTTTGGCCTGGCCTCGCTGGCCAAGCCTGCCGCCATCGTGATCTGGACCACCACCCCGTGGACCATCCCTGCCAACCAGGCGCTGAACATCCACCCGGAGTTCAAGTACGCCCTGGTCGACACTGGCGAGCGCCTGCTGGTGCTGGCTGAAGAGCTGGTTGAGTCGTGCCTCAAGCGTTACAACCTGGAAGGCTCGGTGGTTGCGACCGCCCAAGGCTCGGCGCTTGAGCTGATCAACTTCCACCACCCGTTCTACGACCGCCTGTCGCCACTCTACCTGGCCGACTACGTCGAGCTGGGCGCCGGTACTGGTGTGGTCCACTCCGCGCCTGCCTACGGTGAAGACGACTTCGTCACCTGCAAGCGCTACGGCATGGTCAACGACGACATCCTCACGCCGGTGCAAAGCAACGGCGTGTATGTCGAGTCGCTGGAGTTCTTTGGCGGCCAGTTCATCTGGAAGGCCAACCCGGCCATCGTCGAGAAGCTGGGCGAAGTCGGCGCGCTGATGCACTCCGAAACCATCAGCCACAGCTACATGCACTGCTGGCGCCACAAAACCCCGCTGATCTACCGCGCCACCGCGCAGTGGTTCGTCGGCATGGACAAGCAGCCAACCACCGGCGAGCCGCTGCGTGAGCGCGCGCTCAAGGCCATCGAAGAAACCAAGTTCGTCCCGGCCTGGGGCCAGGCGCGCCTGCACTCGATGATCGCCAACCGCCCGGACTGGTGCATCTCGCGTCAGCGCAACTGGGGTGTGCCGATCCCGTTCTTCCTGCACAAGCAGACCGGCGAGCTGCACCCGCGTACCGTCGAGCTGATGGAAGCCGTGGCCAAGCGCGTCGAGCAAGAAGGCATCGAGGCCTGGTTCAAGCTGGACGCCGCCGAACTGCTCGGTGACGAAGCCGGCCAGTACGACAAGATCACCGACACCCTGGACGTGTGGTTCGACTCCGGCACCACCCACTGGCACGTGCTGCGTGGCTCGCACGACATCGGCCACGCTACCGGCCCGGTCGCCGACCTGTACCTGGAAGGCTCCGACCAGCACCGCGGCTGGTTCCACTCGTCCTTGCTGACCGGTTGTGCCATCGACAACCACGCGCCGTACCGCGAGTTGCTGACCCACGGCTTCACCGTGGACGAGAACGGCCGCAAGATGTCCAAGTCGCTGGGCAACACCATCGAGCCGGAAAAGGTCAACAACACCCTGGGTGCCGACATCCTGCGCCTGTGGGTTTCGGCCACCGACTACTCCGGTGAGATGGCGGTTTCCGAGCAGATCCTGCAGCGTAGCGCCGACGCCTACCGGCGTATCCGCAACACCGCGCGCTTCCTGCTGTCCAACCTGTCGGGCTTCGACCCGTCCCGCGACCTGCTGGCCCCAGAGGACATGCTGGCCCTGGACCGTTGGGCAGTGGACCGCACGCTGCTGCTGCAGCGCGAGCTGGAAGAGCACTACAGCGAGTACCGCTTCTGGAACGTCTACTCGAAGATCCACAACTTCTGCGTGCAGGAACTGGGTGGCTTCTACCTCGACATCATCAAGGACCGCCAGTACACCACCGGCGCCAACAGTGTCGCGCGCCGTTCGTGCCAGTCTGCGCTGTACCACATCAGCGAAGCGCTGGTGCGCTGGATCGCGCCGATCCTGGCCTTCACCGCCGACGAAATCTGGCAGTACCTGCCGGGCGAGCGCAACGAGTCGGTGATGCTTAACGGCTGGTACCAGGGCCTGAGCGAGCTGCCGGAAGGCACCGAGCTGGACCGTGCCTACTGGGACCGCGTCATGGCGGTCAAGGCATCGGTCAACAAGGAGCTGGAAAACCAGCGTACCGCCAAAGTCATCGGTGGCAACCTGCAAGCCGAAGTTACCCTGTATGCCGATGAAGGCCTGAGCGCCGACCTGAGCAAGCTGGGCGACGAGCTGCGCTTCGTGCTGATCACCTCGGCTGCCAGCGTGGTGCCGTTCGTGCAGGCACCGGCTGATGCCGTGGCGACCGAAGTCGAAGGCCTCAAGTTGAAAGTGGTCAAGTCTGGCCACGCCAAGTGCGGCCGCTGCTGGCACTTCCGCGCCGACGTTGGCAGCCACCCGGAGCACCCGGAAATCTGCAGCCGTTGCGTCGACAACCTGAGCGGTTCGGGCGAGGTGCGCCACTATGCCTAACCCTGTTGCGGGGCGCTTCGGGCGCCTTGCCTGGCTCTGGCTGAGCCTGGTGGTCCTGGTCCTTGACCAGGTCACCAAGGTTTATTTCGAAGGCAAGTTGAGCCTGTACCAGCAGATCGTGGTCATTCCTGACTACTTCAGCTGGACCTTGGCCTACAACACCGGGGCGGCGTTCAGCTTCCTCGCCGACAGCTCCGGCTGGCAGCGTTGGCTGTTCGCCCTGATCGCCCTGGTGGTCAGTGCGGTGCTGGTGGTCTGGCTCAAGCGCCTGGGGCGCAGCGAGACCTGGCTGGCCGTCGCCTTGGCATTGGTGCTGGGTGGTGCGCTGGGTAACCTGTATGACCGCATCGTGCTTGGCCACGTGGTCGACTTCATCCTGGTGCACTGGCAGAACCGCCATTATTTCCCGGCCTTCAACCTGGCCGACAGTGCCATCACCGTTGGTGCGGTGATGCTGGCGCTGGATATGTTCAAGAGCAAGAAGTCCGAGGAGCCTGTCCATGACTGACACCCGTATTGGCCAGAACACCGAAGTCACCTTGCACTTCGCCCTGCACCTTGAAAACGGCGACACGGTCGACAGCACGTTCGATAAGTCGCCCGCCATGTTCAAGGTCGGTGACGGTAACCTGCTGCCCGGTTTCGAAGCCGCGCTGTTCGGCTTCAAGGCCGGCGACAAGCGCACCGTCACCGTGGCCCCGGAGAACGCCTTCGGCCAACCGAACCCGCAGAATGTGCAAGTGATGCCGCGCTCGCAGTTCACCGACATGGAGTTGTCCGAAGGCCTGCTGGTGATCTTCAACGACGCCGCCAACGCCGAGCTGCCGGGCGTGGTCAAAGCCTTCGATGACGCGCAGGTGACCATCGACTTCAATCACCCACTGGCTGGCAAGACCCTGAGCTTCGAGGTGGAGATCCTCGATGTGAAGGCCTTGTAAGCCTGGAGCCGAGCATGCAAATCAAACTCGCCAACCCTCGCGGCTTTTGCGCGGGGGTCGACCGGGCGATCGAGATCGTCAACCGTGCCCTGGAAGTCTTCGGCCCGCCGATTTACGTACGCCACGAAGTGGTGCACAACAAGTTCGTGGTCGAAGACCTGCGCAACCGCGGTGCCATCTTCGTCGAAGAGCTGGAGCAGGTGCCTGACGACGTCATCGTCATCTTCAGCGCCCATGGCGTTTCCCAGGCCGTGCGCCAGGAAGCGGCCGGGCGTGGCCTGAAGGTGTTCGATGCCACGTGCCCGTTGGTCACCAAGGTGCACATCGAGGTGGCCAAGTACAGCCGCGACGGCCGTGAGTGCATTCTCATCGGCCACGCCGGGCACCCGGAAGTGGAAGGCACCATGGGGCAGTATGACGCCAGCAACGGCGGCGCCATCTACCTCGTCGAAGACGAGGAGGATGTTGCCAAGCTGCAGGTGCGCGACCCGGACCACCTGGCCTTCGTGACCCAGACCACGCTGTCGATGGATGACACCAGCCGTGTCATCGATGCCCTGCGTGCGCGCTTCCCGAACATCGGTGGCCCGCGCAAGGATGACATCTGCTACGCCACCCAGAACCGCCAGGATGCAGTCAAGCAACTGGCCGACGAATGTGACGTGGTCCTGGTGGTCGGCAGCCCGAACAGCTCCAACTCCAACCGCCTGCGTGAGCTGGCCGAGCGCATGGGCACCCCGGCCTACCTGATCGATGGTGCCGAGGACCTGCAGCGTGGCTGGTTTGGCGACGCCGCCCGCATCGGCATCACGGCGGGTGCTTCTGCCCCAGAGGTGCTGGTGCGTGGTGTGATCGAGCAGCTCAAGGCGTGGGGCGCTTCTGGCGCCGAAGAGCTCGATGGGCGTGAAGAGAACATCACGTTCTCGATGCCCAAAGAGCTGCGGGTTCGTTCGCTGATCTGATCAAGAGCGTGCGCACAGAGAGCCCCGCTCGGGCTCACCTGTGCGCACGCTGATTCTGCCGCTGGTCGACAGCACGACGTGATGCTGGCCGGTGGGGGAGGCGCGTTCGCAGATCTCCAGTGTTGAATTGCTACGCCCCAGCGGAACACCTACTGCACTGAACCTCACCTGCCCCGGGGTGTTGTGGGCAATTCTCAGCGGCCGCGACAAGCGGTGTTCACGCAGCACCTGCTGATTGTGTTCAAGCACCACACGCCAACCCTTACCCCAATCGCCTTCCATCGGCTGCACCCGCACTGTCTGGCCTTGCAGCAAGGCGTGGCTGCGCGCGCTGCGCAGTGCCTGCGCCAGGTCCCGCGCTGCGGCTGCGCTATGTAAGTCATCAGAAAGCCCGGTGTAGGCCGGCATCCCCAGCTGTGTCAGAACGGCCGCCATGGCCAGCGCCAACATCATTTGTATCAGTGTTGCACCCTGTTGCCGCACCGTGCATTTCTCCCTGGACGTGCTTCGCTTCAGCTTCAACGTCGCAGGGCAATTGATCCAGTCGCCCAGCGAGTAAACAGCTGCAGGAAAAGTCACAGGGGGCGCAGGGATGCGATCAATGGAAGGGGGCATGACGCTCCTCGAGGTACTGCTGGCCATGGTGGTCGTGGCAGTGGGCCTGTTTGCCGCTGCTGCGCTGCAGGTGCGCGCACTGCAGGCAACCGACAGCGCACGGCACGACGCGCAGGCCGCCTTGTTGAAACACACGCAGCTAGAGCGGAGCAGGGCAGCAGACGCGCGGAAGGTGCAGCGGTGAAGCGCGCACAAGGCGGCTTCAGCCTGCTTGAGGGGGTGCTGGCGCTCGCCATCGGTTTGGGGCTGCTGGCGGCGGCTAGCCAGCTGTTCGTGTCTGCCCATCAAACCTGGCGGCTGCAAGGTGTGGCCGCACGCCTGCAGGATGATGCCCGGCTGGCGTTGCAGCGCATGGCCCAGGATATTCGCATGGCCGGCATGTTCGGTTGCCTGCGCTTGCAGCCCGGCGATTTCAACGACCCGGAAGCACTTCAGGCCTTCGCCCGACCGCTGCACGTGAGCCCCACTAGCTTGAGCCTGGTGGTCGCCGAGCTGCCAGGGCATAGCGGTGCTCCAGGTTGGACGCTGCTGACCAACTGCACCGACGAGGCCCACGTGTACAAGGGCCGAGCTGAAAGCAGCGGTCAGCTGTTGGCGTTCCCTATCAGCCGGCACGTGTATGCGCTGGAAGACGGTACGTTGAAGTTCCGGCGACGAGGTACACCGCAGCCACTGGTCGACCATGTGCGCGAGATGCGCGTGGCGTTCGTCGAAACACCACATGGCGGGCGGGTAGATGTGCACCTGACCTTGTACGAGCCCACCTTGCGCATCGAACAGCAGCACGCGCTGAGTGTGGCGCTGCGTAACCCGGTGCCCGAACCGTGAAGCGCCAACGCGGCGTGGTGTTGCTGTTGGCGCTGGTGCTGAGCTTGCTCCTTGGCCTGATCGCGGCCTCGGCGCTGCGAGATGCGTTGGTTGAAACACGCATGGCCGGCTACTGGCGTGATGGGCTCAAGGCACTTGAGGAAGCCGAACAGACACTGCTGCTGGCTGTTGACCAGCTAAAGCTGGTTACGCCCCCGCTGTGCAAGCCCTGCCAGCCGCCACAACGCCCGCACGACTTGCAAGGCAGCTGGCAGCGCATCGAAAGCGGCTATTTTCAGGTGCAAAACCTTGGCACAAGCGACCGCGTCGCACATTTGCCCGAGGGCCAACAGGCCACCTTGTTCAGGGTGACTGCCGTCAGCCGACAGGCCGAGTCGCGCCATGTACTTGAAGCGGTGTATGCCCTGTCAGGTGATGAGGTGCGGCGCATCCTCTGGCGACAACGATTGAGGGAACCCTGACATGCAGCAAGGCCTGACCCTGATCGAATTGTTGATTGTCGTGGCCGTGACCGGCATTCTGGCAGCCATTGCCTACCCCAGTTACAGCGACCAGCTCCGGCGAGCCGCACGCAGCGAAGTGGTTGGCCTGCTGCATGACGCTGCCTTGCGCCTGGAGCGCCACCGCGTGCGCACGGGCCAATACGCCGAAGGCGAGCTGGCCTTGCCCACTGCCAACCGTCATTACAGCCTGCAGGCCCAGCGCAGCAGCGATACCTTTACGCTGAGCGCAAGGCGGCTGCCGAATGGCCTGATGGCCGATGACCGCTGTGGTGATTTTCAGCTCGACCAAAGCGGCGTGCAGAGCAACCCGGGCAGCCTGGAAGGCCGCGAGCGATGCTGGGGAAGCTGAAGAATGAATGATGCCCGGCGCATCGCGGTTTTACTTCAGGTGTTTGGATCGACAGATGAGCAAGCAAGTAGTGGTGGTCGGCGGCGGGGTTATCGGCCTGCTGACGGCATTCAACCTGGCGGCGAGCGTCGGGCAGGTCGTGGTCTGCGATCAGGGGGAGGTCGGCCGCGAGTCGTCCTGGGCCGGCGGCGGTATCGTCTCGCCGCTGTACCCATGGCGCTACAGCCCGGCGGTAACCGCTTTGGCGCATTGGTCCCAGGATTTTTATCCACAACTGGGCGAGCACCTGTTCGCTACCACGGGCATTGATCCTCAGGTGCATACCACCGGGTTGTATTGGTTGGACCTGGATGATGAAGCCGAGGCATTGGCCTGGGCCGAGCGCGAGCGACGCCCGCTCAGTGCTGTGGATATCTCGGCGGCCTATGACGCCGTACCGGTGCTGGGCCCTGGCTTCAAGCGCGCCATCTACATGGCGGGGGTGGCCAACGTGCGTAATCCACGCTTGGTGAAGTCGCTCAAGGCAGCATTGCTGGCGCTACCAAACGTGAGCTTGCGTGAGCACTGCCAGGTGACAGGCTTCCGGCATGAGGATGAGCGCGTTACCGGTGTGCAGACGGCGGATGGCGTGATCGATGCCGATGAAGTGGTACTGAGCGCAGGCGCCTGGAGCGGCGACCTGCTGCGCACGCTGGGCCTGGAACTGCCGGTAGAGCCGGTGAAGGGACAGATGATCCTGTTCAAGTGTGCCGAGGACTTTTTGCCGAGCATGGTGCTGGCCAAGGGGCGCTACGCCATTCCGCGCCGTGACGGGCATATTCTGGTGGGCAGTACGCTGGAGCATGCTGGATACGACAAGACCCCGACCGAGCAGGCGCTGGAAAGCCTCAAGGCTTCGGCGGTCGAGTTGCTGCCGGAACTGGCAGAGGCCGCGGTGGTGGGGCATTGGGCAGGGCTGCGGCCGGGGTCGCCGGAAGGTATTCCGTATATTGGGCCGGTGCCTGGGCATGATGGGTTGTGGCTCAATTGCGGGCATTACCGCAATGGGCTGGTGCTGGCGCCCGCGTCTTGCCAGCTGTTCGTCGATTTGCTGACCGGGGCTGAGCCGATCATCGACCCGGCGCCGTATGCGCCGGCAGGGCGCTTGGGCTGAGAAAGCCGGGCCCGCGTTGCGGGCCTTTCGCTGGCAAGCCAGCTCCCACAGGTACCGCGCTGGCCTTGAGCGCTGCGCAGTCCCTGTGGGAGTCGGCTTGCCGGCGATGGGGCCTATGGGGTTTGAGGCTTATCCCTGCCGCCCAGGCCCTTGCTCAAGGTGCGCCTGGCTGCAATACCACTCCTTGCCCAGCTGCAGCGCCCGGTCATTAGGCAGGTGCACGCCACAATGGGCGCAGCGCACCATCTTCAGCGGGTCGTCGAGTTTGGGCTCAGGGTGGGATTGCTGGCTGATCTTGAACTTGCGCCACAGCCAGAACGCGGCGGCGATCAGGGCGATCCAGAAAAGTAGGCGAACCATGGTGTCCAGCTTGTCGAATGAAGAAGCCGACAGTCTAGGACGCAGCCAATAAAAAAGGGAGGCCCAAGGCCTCCCTTTCTTGTGCGGCGATCAATCAGTCGAACAGACCAAAGGTCATGTAGCTGAACCATGAACGGTCCTGCTCGGCTTCTTTCGGGCCTGGCGGCAGAATCACGTCGCCGTTTTCGTCTTTCGGCAGCAGCTCTTGCGGCATCTCGGAGCGCGCGTCCTGGAACTGCTTGACCACGTCCTGGTTGGCGCGGGTTTCGCCCGGCGGCAGCGGGGCGTCGGTTTCGATCAGGCCCAGGGTCGCCTTGGACAGCCAGCCACGGCCGTCAGACTCGGTCTGCTTGGGCTGGAACTCGCCGTCGACCAGGCTCGGGTGGTCCGGGTAGTTGAGCTTGAGGGTTTCCAGGCTGGTGGCAGCCAGCTCGTCCAGGTGCATCTTCTGGTACGCCTCGACCATGATTGCCAGGCCGTCACCGACCGATGGCGTTTCCTGGAAGTTCTCGACCACGTAGCGGCCACGGTTGGCGGCAGCCACATAAGCCTGGCGGCCCAGGTAGTAGTCGGCCACGTGGATCTCGTAGGAGGCCAGCAGGTTGCGCAGGTAGATCATGCGCTGCTTGGCGTCCGGCGCGTAGCGGCTGTTCGGGAAGCGGCTGGTCAACTGGGCGAACTCGTTGTACGAGTCACGGGCGGCACCCGGGTCACGCTTGGTCATGTCCAGCGGCAGGAAGCGCGCCAGCAGGCCACGGTCCTGGTCGAACGACGTCAGGCCCTTTAGGTAGTAGGCATAGTCGACGTTCGGGTGCTGCGGGTGCAGGCGGATGAAACGCTCGGCGGCAGACTTGGCGGCCTCCGGCTCGGTGTTCTTGTAGTTGGCGTAGATCAGTTCGAGCTGCGCCTGGTCGGCGTAACGGCCGAACGGGTAACGCGACTCCAGGGCCTTGAGCTTGTTCACGGCGCTGGTGTAGCTGGAATTGTCCAGGTCAGCCTGGGCCTGCTGGTACAGCTCGGCTTCGCTGAGGTTCTCGTCAATGACTTCCTTGTTAGAGGAACAGGCCGCGGTAAGCCCGAGGATGGCGATCAGCAGCAGGTGTTTCACTTGCATGGCGGCTTGCGTCCCTTTGACGGCCGCTGTCTTGGGCGGTGCCGTCCTGTTATGATGAGCGCCCCGGCCAACCCCGGGACAAAAGAAGCCGTATTTAACCACAAGCTCGCAGCCGAAACCAAAGGCTGTGCGCCCGCCGAATCGAGCATGTCCGAGATCATTCAACTTAGCGCAGAGGTACCGTCCGATCTGGGCGGTCAACGCCTCGACCAGGTCGCCGCCCAATTGTTCGCCGAGTACTCGCGTTCGCGGCTTACTACGTGGATCAAAGAGGGCCGCCTGACGGTCGATGGTGCCGTCGTGCGCCCTCGAGACACCGTCTATGGTGGCTCTGTGCTTGTCCTGGAGGCCGAACAAGAGGCCCAGGGCGAGTGGATCGCAGAAGACATCGAGCTGGATATCGTCTACGAAGACGACCATATCATGGTGATCAACAAGCCTGCCGGGCTGGTTGTGCACCCGGCCGCCGGCCATGCCAGCGGTACCCTGCTCAATGCCTTGCTGCACCACGTGCCAGACATCATCAACGTGCCGCGCGCCGGTATCGTCCACCGTCTGGACAAGGACACCACCGGTCTGATGGTGGTGGCCAAGACCCTGCAGGCGCAGACCCGGCTGGTCGAGCAAATGCAAAGCCGCAAGGTCAGCCGCATCTATGAGTGCATCGTGATTGGTGTGGTGACCTCCGGCGGCAAGATCGACGCCCCCATCGGTCGCCACGGCGGCATGCGCCAGCGCATGGCGGTAACCGACGGCGGCAAGCCGGCGGTCAGCCACTACCGTGTGCTCAAGCGCTTCCGCTCCCACACTCACGTGCGGGTCAAGCTGGAAACCGGCCGGACCCACCAGATTCGTGTGCACATGGCCCATGTGGGCTTCCCACTGGTCGGCGACCAGACGTACGGTGGGCGCTTCCGCATTCCGCCGGCTGCCAGCCCAACCATGGTCGAGGCGGTCAAGACCTTCCCGCGTCAGGCGCTGCATGCGCGTTTCCTCGCGTTGGCCCACCCGATTACCGGTGAAGTCATGAAGTGGGAATCGCCGTTGCCGGATGATTTCCTCTGGTTGCTGACACTGCTGAACGAAGACCGCGAGAGCTTTATCGGATGAACGGTCTGACGCAGGCGCTGCTGTTTCCTGACTGGCCGGCCCCGGCCTCGGTTCGCGCTTGTGTCACTACGCGTCAGGGCGGCGTCAGCCTGCCGCCCTATGAAGCGTTCAACCTGGGTGATCACGTGGGTGATGACCCTGTCGCAGTCGCCGAAAACCGCCGCCGTCTGAGCGATGAATTTGCTATCCAGCCTGCCTGGCTCAAGCAAGTGCATGGCTTGGTGGTGGCGGATGCCGACCCGGCCGTGGTGGCCGAGGCCGACGCCAGCTGGACTGATCAGCCCGGTATCGCCTGCACCGTAATGACTGCCGATTGCCTGCCCGCACTGTTCTGTGACCGTGCGGGTACGCGCGTGGCTGCAGCCCATGCTGGCTGGCGCGGGTTGGCGGGCGGGGTACTGGAAGCGACCCTCGACCGTCTGGCCCTGCCGCCTGAAGACGTGCTGGTGTGGCTGGGCCCGGCCATTGGCCCGCAGGCCTTCGAAGTGGGGCTGGAAGTGCGTGATGCCTTTACCGCCGTGCACCCGGAGGCTGCCAAGGCCTTTGTCGACGGTGAGCGGCCGGGCAAGCTGATGGCCGACATCTATGCGCTGGCGCGTATTCGCCTGGCGGCGCGTGGCGTGACGGCGGTGTATGGCGGTGGTTTCTGCACGGTCAGCGACTCGCGGTTCTTCTCGTATCGCCGCACGCCCCAAGGTGGGCGGTTTGCCTCGTTGGTCTGGCTAGCCCCTCGCTGACGTATCACGCCTCTTCGCGGGCAAGCCCTCAACGCAGCCACCACTAATCCATCAGGTTGACTTCGGTCAACCCCGCTACGCTTGAATCTTCCAGAATCACCCATATCTATTGGTCATCTCTGGCAGGTTTCTTCATTAAAGGCGCTGTCCATCGCTCCGACCTGCCCTAACAGGAAGGTACTCCCATGCGAATAGACCGTTTGACCAGCAAGCTTCAATTAGCAATATCCGACGCTCAGTCCCTCGCCGTAGGCATGGACCACCCTGCCATCGAGCCCCTGCACCTGGTGCAGGCCCTGATCGAACAGCAGGGCGGGTCGATCAAGCCACTGCTGATGCAAGTCGGCTTCGACATCAACAGCCTGCGTCAGGCACTGGTGAAAGAACTCGACCAACTGCCGAAAATCCAGAACCCCACGGGCGACGTGAACATGTCCCAGGACCTGGCGCGCCTGCTCAACCAGGCCGACCGCCTGGCCCAGCAGAAGGGCGACCAGTTCATCTCCAGCGAGCTGGTGCTGTTGGCCGCCATGGACGAGAACAGCAAGCTCGGCAAGCTGCTGTTGAGCCAGGGCGTGACCAAGAAGGCCCTGGAAAACGCCATCAATAACCTGCGTGGCGGCGCGGCAGTCAACGACGCCAACGCCGAAGAGTCGCGCCAGGCTCTGGACAAGTACACGGTCGACCTGACCAAGCGTGCCGAAGAGGGCAAGCTGGACCCGGTGATCGGCCGCGACGACGAAATCCGCCGTACCGTGCAGGTGCTGCAACGGCGTACCAAGAACAACCCGGTGCTGATCGGTGAGCCAGGTGTGGGTAAAACCGCCATCGCCGAAGGCCTGGCCCAGCGCATCATCAACGGCGAAGTGCCCGATGGCCTCAAAGGCAAGCGCCTGCTGGCGCTGGACATGGGGGCGCTGATCGCCGGTGCCAAGTACCGCGGCGAGTTCGAAGAGCGCTTGAAGTCGCTGCTTAACGAGCTGTCCAAACAGGAAGGCCAGATCATCCTGTTCATCGACGAACTGCACACCATGGTCGGCGCCGGTAAAGGCGAGGGCGCCATGGACGCGGGCAACATGCTCAAACCGGCCCTGGCCCGTGGCGAGCTGCACTGCGTTGGCGCCACCACGCTCAACGAGTACCGCCAGTTCATCGAAAAGGACGCCGCCCTGGAGCGTCGCTTCCAGAAGGTACTGGTAGAAGAGCCGAGCGAGGAAGACACCATTGCCATCCTGCGCGGCCTGAAAGAACGCTACGAAGTGCACCACAAGGTGGCCATCACCGACGGCGCGATCATTGCGGCGGCCAAGCTCAGCCATCGCTACATCACTGACCGCCAGCTGCCGGACAAAGCCATCGACCTGATCGACGAAGCGGCCAGCCGCATTCGTATGGAGATCGACTCCAAGCCTGAAGTGCTCGACCGTCTGGACCGTCGTCTGATTCAGCTGAAGGTGGAATCCCAGGCGCTGAAGAAAGAAGAAGACGAAGCCGCGAAAAAACGCCTGGAAAAACTGCACGAGGAAATCGAGCGGTTGGAGCGTGAGTATTCCGACCTCGAAGAAATCTGGGCCTCCGAGAAAGCTGAAGTGCAGGGCTCGGCGCAGATCCAGCAAAAGATTGAGCAGGCCCGCCAAGAGCTCGAAAGCGCACGCCGTAAAGGCGACCTGAGCCGCATGGCCGAGCTGCAATACGGGGTGATCCCGGACCTAGAGCGCAGCCTGCAGATGGTCGACCAGCACGGCAAGTCGGAAAACCAGTTGCTGCGTAACAAGGTCACCGAGGAAGAGATTGCCGAAGTAGTGTCCAAGTGGACCGGCATCCCGGTTGCCAAGATGCTCGAAGGCGAGCGCGAAAAGCTGCTGAAGATGGAAGAGCTGCTGCACCAGCGCGTGATCGGTCAGCACGAAGCCGTTACCGCCGTGGCCAACGCAGTACGCCGCTCCCGCGCCGGGTTGTCCGACCCGAACCGGCCAAGTGGGTCGTTCATGTTCCTCGGCCCGACCGGGGTGGGTAAGACCGAGCTGTGCAAGGCCCTGGCCGAGTTCCTGTTCGACACGGAAGAGGCGATGGTGCGTATCGACATGTCCGAGTTCATGGAGAAACATTCCGTGGCTCGTCTGATCGGCGCTCCACCAGGCTATGTAGGGTACGAGGAGGGCGGTTACCTGACCGAAGCGGTACGGCGCAAGCCTTATTCGGTGGTGCTGCTCGACGAGGTGGAGAAGGCGCACCCGGATGTGTTCAACGTGTTGCTGCAAGTGCTTGAGGATGGCCGGCTGACGGACAGCCACGGCCGTACTGTGGACTTCCGCAACACCGTGATCGTGATGACCTCCAACCTGGGCTCTGCACAAATCCAGGAACTGGTCGGTGACCGTGAGGCGCAGCGTGCTGCGGTGATGGATGCGGTGGGTTCGCACTTCCGTCCGGAGTTCATCAACCGGATCGACGAAGTGGTGGTATTCGAGCCCCTGGGCCGCGACCAGATCGCCGGCATCACCGAAATCCAGCTGGGCCGCCTGCGCAGCCGTCTGCTGGAACGTGAACTGTCGCTCAGCCTGAGCCCTGAGGCGTTGGACAAGCTGATCGCAGTGGGTTACGACCCGGTGTATGGCGCACGGCCACTGAAGCGTGCGATCCAGCGCTGGATCGAAAACCCGCTGGCGCAGTTGATCCTCTCTGGCAAATTCCTGCCAGGGTCGGCGATTACCGCCAAGGTGGAAGGCGACGAAATCGTCTTTGCCTGATCCAGCTGAAAAAAATAGCCCCGCACCTGCGGGGCTTTTTTATGCCCCTGATGCCACTGCAGGAGCGGGCTTGCCCGCGAAGAGGCCCGGCAAACACCGTAAAATCGGGGCCTCGCAGGTTTTTTTGATAACTTGCTGAAAATTTTGAAATTTCTGCTTGCATCTAAAATCGAGTGCCCCTAATATACGCCGCGTTGTCAGGCACTAAGCGAATCACCAGGAACATCGGTGTTAGCAAAACAACTTAGAAATCAGTAAGTTGAATGAAAAAAAGTGGTTGACAAGCAAAACGAAGAATGTAGAATAGCCGGCCTCAGCAGCGACAAAGCGAAAGCAGAGAAGCTTAAGAGATCGAAGCTAACACAGACTTCGAAGTAGTAAAGATGTACCGAAGTTCAGTTCCGCGATAGCTCAGTCGGTAGAGCAAATGACTGTTAATCATTGGGTCCCTGGTTCGAGTCCAGGTCGCGGAGCCAATCTCGGGGTGTAGCGCAGTCCGGTAGCGCGCCTGCTTTGGGAGCAGGATGTCAGGAGTTCGAATCCCCTCACCCCGACCATTTTCAGGGTCGTTAGCTCAGTTGGTAGAGCAGTTGGCTTTTAACCAATTGGTCGTAGGTTCGAATCCTACACGACCCACCATGTAAAAAGGGCATCTCGACTGAGATGCCCTTTTTCTTTTGCCTCGAATTTAACCCAAGACAAAGCACCCGTTAAGGTTTCTGTTTAAGCGGGGCCTTTGGGAGCAACTGTCTTGCGCAATTTCTAAAAATTGACGCATTGTGGGAGCGGGCTTGCCCCGCGAACACCGGCGAAGCCGGTGCCATGCACCGCGGCGCCTGCATCGCCGGCAAGCCGGCTCCCACAGGTTTTGGTAGCCGCTTGCCGCAGCCCCAAGGGCTGGGTGATCTGCCACAAAAAAGCCCAGCCTGAGGGGCTGGGCTTAGCTGTCAGTGCAGCTTCAACCGCGGCTCTGTCCCGCGCCCAATCTTGCTACCCAACATCATCATCGCCGTACGGAAGAACCCGTACAGCGCCATCTGGTGCATGCGATACAGCGACACATAGAACATCCGCGCCAGCCAGCCCTCCAGCTTCACGCTGCCCATCAGGTTGCCCATCAGGTTACCCACCGCCGAGAAGCGCGACAGCGATACCAACGAACCGTAGTCCTTGTACTCATAAGTCGGCAGCGCCTTGTTCTCCAACCGCGCCTTCAGGCTTTGCGCCAGCATCGAAGCCTGCTGGTGTGCGGCCTGGGCCCGTGGCGGCACATTGCGGTCGCTACCCGGTTGCGGGCACGCGGCGCAGTCACCGAAGGCGAAGATGTTGTCATCACGCGTGGTCTGCAGGGTAGGGCGCACCACCAACTGGTTGATGCGGTTGGTTTCCAGCCCATCGATGTCCTTGAGGAACCCCGGCGCACGGATACCCGCCGCCCACACCTTGAGGCTGGCCTGGATCACTTCGCCGTCCTTGGTTTTCAGGCCATCCGCGGTCACTTCGCTGACCGCGGCATTGGTCATCACCTTCACCCCCAGTTTTTCCAGGGTCTTGTGCACCGGCACACTGATGCGCTCAGGCAACGCAGGCAAAACCCGTGGGCCAGCCTCGATCAAAGTGATGTGCATGTCCTTGGGCTGGATGCGGTCCAGGCCATAGGCTGCCAGCTCGTGCGCCGCGTGGTGCAGCTCGGCCGCCAGCTCTACGCCAGTGGCACCGGCACCGACGATGGCCACGCTGATTTGTTCGCTGGCCACATCACCGGCGTGGGCGCGCAGGTAGTGGTTGAGCAGTTGCTGGTGGAAACGCTCGGCCTGCTTGCGGGTGTCCAGGAACAGGCAGTGCTGCGCCGCGCCCAAGGTGCCGAAGTCGTTGGTGTTGCTGCCCACGGCGATGACCAGGGTGTCGTAGCTCAGCGTGCGCGCAGGCACCAGCTCGCGGCCCTCTTCATCGAGGGTGGCGGCCAGTTGGATCTGCTTGCCTTCACGGTCCAGGCCGCTCATGCGCCCCAGCTGGAAGTTGAAGTGGTTCCACTTGGCCTGGGCCACGTAGTTCAGTTCATCTTCCGAGGAGTTCAGCGAGCCGGCTGCCACTTCGTGCAGCAGCGGCTTCCAGATGTGCGTCAGGTTGGCGTCGACCAGGGTGATGTCGGCTTGCTTGCGCTTGCCCAGGCTTTTACCCAGGCGGGTCGCCAGTTCCAGGCCGCCGGCGCCGCCGCCGACAATCACGATGCGATGAGTCATGGGGATATCTCATAAGGTTTACGGAATTCGTGGCCCTGGGGGCCGGCCGCAAACTGCACGAGGGGAGGGCGAGCGCAAGGCAGCTCATAGCACCAGTCCACTCAACAGGCGGCTTATGAGGCCCAGACCAATGGTCACGGCCACCACCAGTACAAGGAGCAACCACGGCCGGAAGGGCCTGCGCTCAACTTGGTGCTGGGGGGCGCGTAGATACTCATCGACACGACGCTGATCTTCAGGATTCAGGCGGCTGGTCATGGTGGGCCTCGTCAGATAGACGTTTGTGACTGCGCAAACGCTACAGCGTTCAGGCAAGCGCTTGAAACAAATGATAATGCTTTCTATCTCTGGCGCCGAGTGTACGCCATCGCAAAGACTCTCGGCACTGGATCAAAGACTGATCCCCACATCGAACACAATGCTGCGCCCCAGGTTGCCGCGCAAAAAGTCTGGCGCATCCGGGTGGGCGAACAACACCCGGGCGAACGTCGGCCCGACCAGTGACAGCGAGCGCCAACCCTGGCGCAGGTATTCGGTGGGCGGCGGGAAGTGAGTGTTGAGGTCGAGCACTTCGCGCTTGAGGCTGGCGAAGGCGATGATGTCCAGCTCGTTCAACTCCAGCCCACGTTCACGGTAGTTGTGCGCCTTCTTGCGCAAGGTCGGGGCCAACCGCCCCAGCAGTTCAGTCGCGCTGATACGCCGGGGGCGTGCTTCACGGCGCACCAATTGCGCCAGGGAAAACGCACTGCGCCGGCGTTGCAGCTCTTCGCGCCACTCATCGTTGAGGCGGCGGCCTTCGTCCAGCACAAAAAACACCTCGAATGCCGCATCGCGGAACAGCACGTCTGGCGGCTCCTGGCCGGCTGGGGTGAAGTCCTCGCTGCGGTAGGGAATGTTCAACCCTTGCAGCAGGCGTTGGCATACCCAACGCTCGCGCTCCCATTTGCGTGCATTGGAGAGAAAAGCATTGGCTTGTTCGGCCTGGATGGTAAGCAGGCGCAGGTAGTCTGAGTCATCCATGCAGACAAGCTTAGTCGCTAATCGATGACGGTAAGATGCTGTTTGTGCGTAGAAATCAGCTCAGCACCGGCCACTGCTGCACGATACCTAGCAGATGCACCACGCCAAACCCCAGGCAAAAGCATCCGCATGCAGAAAGGGCGGCCGCCAGATCAGGCCAGGTTAAGCGCGGGGAGGTGCCAGCCTACAGCAGCCGGAGGAGATGGAGAATGGGTGTAGACTCACCTTTATCCACAAGGGAGAGAGGGGTATTCGTCCGGTGATCAGTGCACAGGTGTTGTCGGGCACCAGCCTCACGTTGGGCTGGCTGGGTTACGTGCCACTGTTGCTCTGGGCCGCCAGCCGCGCCCGCTGGGTGGAGCTGTTCACCGACCGGCGCCGCCAGCACCTGCTGTTTGGCACGGTGTTCTGCCTGTTTGCCCTGTGGTTGGTCAGGCGCGATTTCGATACGGGCGTGTCGTATCACTTCATTGGCATGACGGCTGTGACCCTGCTGCTGGACTGGCCGCTGGCTGTGCTGGGGGGCTTTATGGCTCAGTTGGGGTTGCTGGCGCTGGGGCGTCAGGACCTGGCGGCACTCGGTGTGAACGGCCTGCTGTTGATTGGCTTGCCGGTGCTGATTACCGAGCTGTGCGCCATCGCGGTCGAACGCGCGCAACCGCGTAACCTGTTTGTGTATATCTTTTGTTCAGGGTTCTTTCCGGCGGCGCTGACGGTGCTGGTGTGCCTGTTGGCCGGGCTGGGTATCTTGTGGCTGGACGGGCGTTTTGCCATGCCGGAGTGGCTGAGTGACTTTGTGGGCTACCTGTGGCTGATGATGTTCCCCGAGGCGTTCATCAACGGCATGGTGATCAGTGCGCTGGTGGTGTTTTGCCCGGAGTGGCTGGAAACGTTCAACCGCACGCGGTACCTGCAGGCACCGTGGAAGGACGATGAACACTGAACCCCGCCCTTTGTAGGAGCGGCCTTGCGTCGCGATGGGCCGCAAAGCGGCCCCAGTTTCAGCGTCATCACAGATAGTGCTGGGGCCGCAAAGCGGCCCTTTCGCGACGCAAGGCCGCTCCTACACGGGGCCAGTACACAGGCTTAGTGCCGCGGCTCCAGGTCCCCGGAATACAGCTCATCTTCGGACTCTTCCGAACCCGCGATCTTGTGCTCCTCAGCTGCCCAAGCCCCCAGGTCGATCAGCTTGCAACGGTCAGAGCAAAACGGCCGGAACGCGCTTTTCTCGTTCCATTCCACAGGTGCGCCACAGGTCGGGCAATCGACGGTCAATGGCTGGCTCATGGCTGGCCTCCTCGTAAAGTCAGGTAAAAGTGGTGCAGACGGTCGATCTGCTGGTGCAGCGCCGCGAGGTCGCGGTCATTGACCACCACATCGTCGGCATGGCGCAGGCGTTCTTCGCGGGCCAGCTGGGCCTGCAAAATGGCCTGTACCTGCTCGGGGCTGGTGTTGTCCCGCTGCAGGGTGCGTTGCACCTGCAACGCCTGCGGGGCATCGATCACCAACACGCGTTGGGTCTTGCGATGCTGGCCAGACTCAATCAGCAAGGGTGACACATACACCGCATACGGCGACTGCGCCTTGGCCAGGTAGCTGAAAATTTCCTGCCCGATCAGCGGGTGCAGCAGGGCTTCCAGCCATTGGCGCTGGGCCGGGTCGGCGAAAATCAGCTGGCGCAAGGCGCCGCGGTCGAGCTGGCCGTCGTCCAGCAGCACGCCTGGGCCGAAGCGCTCGACGATACTGGCCAGCGCCGGGCGACCAGGCTCAACCACCCAGCGCGCGGCCTGGTCGGCATCGACCAGGTGCACGCCAAGCTCGATGAAGCGCTCGGCGGCGGCACTCTTGCCGCTGCCGATGCCACCGGTCAGGCCGAGAATCCAGGGGGTGAAAGCTGCAGTGGTCATCAGAATCCAAGCAGTTGCAGGTAAGAGGCGTATATTTCATCACCCCAGAGCACAGCAATCCACCCCGCAATTGCCAGATAGGGGCCAAACGGCATGGCCATGCCGATGGAATGCTTGCGCATCCGCAGCAGGAACACGCCCACCAACGCCCCCACCACCGAAGACAGCAGCAAGGTCAACGGCAGCACCTGCCACCCCCCCCAGGCACCGATCAGTGCCAGCAGCTTGAAGTCGCCATAGCCCATGCCTTCCTTGCCGGTCACCAGTTTGAACAGCCAGTACACCGTCCACAGGGTGAGGTACCCGGCCACGGCACCGCACACCGCATCGGGCAAGGGCACCAATACGCCGCAGTAATTGACGATCAACCCAAGCCACAGCCCCGGCAGCACGATCGCGTCAGGCAGCAATTGTTGGTCATGGTCGATCAAGCCCAGGGCCAGCAAACCCCACGTCAGCGGCAAAAGGGCCAGTGCCTCGACACTGGCCCCGCACCGCCAGGCCACCGCCATCGACAGCAGCGCACAGCCCAGCTCGACCAACGGATAACGCGCGCTGATGCGCTGCTTGCAGGCAGAGCAACGCCCGCGCAACGCCAGGTAACTAAGGATGGGGACGTTTTCCCACGCCCGAATCCGATGCCCACACTGGGTGCACTGCGAGGCCGGCAGGCACAGGTCGAAACGCGCATGCTCGTCCACCGGCAACCCCAGCACCTCCTGTGCTTCACGCTGCCATTGGCGGTCCAGCATGATCGGCAGGCGGTACACCACCACATTGATAAAACTGCCCACCAACAACCCCAGCACGGTCGCCAAGGTGATGAAGTAAGCCGGCTGCAAGGCCAGGAAGGTCCATAAAGTCATGTTCAGATCAAGCTACCCAACTGGAAAATCGGCAAGTACATCGCCACCACCAGGCCGCCAACCAGCAGGCCCAGGACCAGCACGATGGCGGGCTCCAGCAGGCTGGTCAACTGCTCCAGCGCCTGGCTGACCTGTTCCTCGTAGTGGCTGGCGGCTTTTTCCAGCATCGTGTCCAGCGTGCCACTGGATTCACCAATGGCCACCAACTGCACCAGCAGGGGCGGGAACAGCGGCTCGGTGGCCATCGCCTGGTTCAGCCCCTGCCCATTGGCCATGCCCTGGCGTAAGCGCAAAATTGCGTGTTCATGCAACTCACCACCACTTACCTTGGCCACCGTCCCCATGGCATCCAGCAGCGGCACCCCAGCGGCGTACGACGTTGCCAAGCTACGCGCAAAGCGCGCCATCGCCGCCTGCCTCAGTAGCCCGCCGAACACCGGCAGGCCCAGCACCCGCTGAGATATCCACAGGCGCGCTGGCGCATGCTGCCGGTAAAGCTGGCGCCCAGCCAAACCCAGCATCGCCATACCGACCAGCAACAGCGGCGCATAACGCCCCAGCCCTGTGGACAAGTCGATCACCCACTGCGTAAAAGCCGGCAGCGCAGTATCAAACCCCGCGAACAGGCTCTGAAACTGCGGGATCACCTCCAGCAACAAAACCGCCGACACCCCCAACCCCGTCAGCAGCAGCAACAGCGGGTAAATCATCGCCTTGCGCACCTTCTTGTGCAGGGCCAGGCGCTGTTCCAGCATGCCCGCCAGTTGCTCGAGCTGCCGGTCCAGCGTGCCGGATTGCTCACCCACCCGCACCAGGTTGCAGTACAGCGTATCGAACCACCCCGGGTGGCGTTGCAGCGCATCCGCCAGCCCCAGCCCCGACGCTACATCCTGTTTCAATCGCACCAGCAACGCCGCCTGCGCCGCATCACACCCACTGCGCCCCATTACCTCGAACGCCTGCAGCAGCGGCACCCCGGCTTTCAGCAAGGTCGCCAGCTGCCGGCTGAAGCCCGCCGGGTCAGCTTTTTCCGGCCGCTTTGGCCACCGCCACGCCAGCCCACCAGCCGGCCGCAAACTGGCCACCAGAATGCCCTGGCGCAGCAACCCCGCGCGCACATAAGCCGGGCTGCGCCCAGGTGTTTGCCCGCGGACGGCCAGGCCATTGGCGTCGGTGCCCTGCCAAGCGTAGAGGCGTATCGAATGGTTCATACAAAGGTCCTTTTTTGCCCGAGCGACAAGCTTGGAAACAGCTTGCCGTGTCCATGAGAGGGCGTGCTTCCCTGATGCTCACTAGAGTAGTTCAGCGAAGGTGACGCCCAGGCGGGCAGGGGTGACAAAAGGTGTCTGTTCAGGCCTACTGCGCCGCTGCCAGCCTGGGGTCGAGAGTGACCCCAAATGTGTATGCGTATAAACAAGGAAAACGTTCATGAAAGGGCAACGCGGTATCACCCTGATCGAACTGATGATCGTCGTCGCGATCATCGGCATTCTGGCGACCATCGCCATACCGATGTACACCAACCACCAGTCCCGCGCCAAGGCGGCGGCCGGGCTGTTGGAGATCACCTCACTCAAGCCCCCCATGGACCTGCGCTTGAACGAAGGCAAGGACGTGCTGGATGTCGGGTCGCTAGGCGGCCAGCCAGCGACGGCGCATTGCGCGATTACGGCTGAAGGCAAGGCTGTTGACGGCACTGGCAAGATCGAATGCACCCTGGTCGATGCCCCGGCCACCGTGGTTGGCAAGGCCATCACCCTGACCCGCTCCGCGACCGGATGGACCTGCACCACCAACATCGAGGCAGACCTGGCGCCGAAGGGTTGCAAAGGGGCGTGAGGGTAGGGCAATAAACGAAGGGAAACAGGGGTTTGCGTAACGGCTGCGGCAGTGGTACGTTGCGCTACACGCCGGTGTAGCTCAGTCGGTAGAGCAGCGCACTCGTAACGCGAAGGTCGCAGGTTCGATTCCTGTCTCCGGCACCACATTCAGATTGGCCCGTGGCGATTTTTCGCTTGTTGGCCGCACTAAGAAACCCGCCTTGTGCGGGTTTTTTTGTGCCTGCTTATTACTCTGCTGATCTGCGTGTTTTGGCCTTAATGGGGCGCGTTTTTTCACTTAGCGTCGCACGGCTTTCTAGATAGTAGTTATCTGTTGATTCGGTTTTGACCAACGTTTACGGGGGGGAAGGCCGAATTTTTCTAGATAATGTTTTTTCGTCTTAAGAGAATTTTCAGATGCTTGAGTTTTCTCACTACGACCTGCAGCAAAGCCGAGAGCAGCGACCAGTTGCTGGAAATTGGCAACTGTAAGTTCCGTAGCCCCGCACTAGCCAACAGAGGAAGCCAACTGGGAGTTTGGCCAGTTCTTCTGGTCGTTTCGCGACTATGAGAGTTCACCCTTATCCGCGAGAAGCGCCTTTGGTTAGGCCAGGGATACGTGTTGCGAGGCCCTGAGTCGGCGCTCCATAATTTTAATTGAGCTTTTTTCACAACGATCCACATCTTGAAAAATGGCCTGAGGATAATATTAGAGATAAAGAATCCACCATGAAAATTAATAACGATTAAATTCAAGGCGTTCCGTGTTGATACGATTGCTGTCTCCGCATCAGTAAAGCATTTGGTAGCAGTCCATGACTGTTGCGAAACACCCTCACCAAAGCCCGCCTATCGCGGGCTTTGCTGTTTCTGCTTGGCTCGTTCTGTCACAGTACCTAAAACGTAAGTACTGGGGTTGATGCAATAGGAAGCGGATGATTCACTCATCTCATTCAAGAAAAGGAAAACACCATGGCCAAACCACACGACTGGAATGACTGGGCTGGCGGACTGACACTGGTCCTTCAGACAATCGTTTACGTTCCCCTGTTTTACGTCATCCTCATGCCATGGCTTTGCCTTGTGCTCGTGAAGCTTGGTAAGACGCCACTCTTCCCTGGGTTTTTCCACGCGATGGCCTCGACGGGCTGGTTGGTGACCTCAGGGGTTGTGGGCTTTGTAGTGCTTTTTATTGTGATTCGTAGCTTGCTTCGCTGAAAAGCGATGGGACGTACTGGAAGCTGGGTGCGCCACGCTCATAGCGACTCCAATCGATCCTGCAGCAGTTCAGCTGCAAGGTTTCGTTCGCGGGGCTGTCCCAGCCGTATGGCATCGACCAGCGCCAACAAGGCGTACATTTCCGGGTCTTTTCGAGCTGCGTCGGCCGCAGTCTTGAACAGCGGCTCGACCTTCATACCGAGGGTATTGCCGCGGGCGTATGGCCACACTGGCACGTGTTCACCGGCGCTGATCAAGGTCTTGTGCAGTACTGGTGCTGCGAAGCCGGTTGTAATACCACGTGTCAGCTCGCCGGCACGGGCTGGAAGCACGTACTTCAGGCCGTAGACGATGAACTCATACAGCGCCTTGGTGTTCGCTCTAGGAACGCCCAGCTTGCGGTCGGTTCTGGCCAGGCCGATCTCAATGCAATGCTTCAGAGAGAGGTTTATCTGTGTCTTGCTAATGCCAGTTTGAAGCTCCAATGCACGGGCGGTGTAGGCGGACGCACGCATCTCAACATGTAGCTGGCCCGGGTATGCAGGCAACTGGTCATCATCCAGGTCCTCCCAGTCTTTCCAGTCGTGCGGCCAGGCCGCCATAGCCCTGTCGCTCGATTCATGCCGTTGCAGGCAAACCAGCTTGAGTAGTAAACCGATGTCTTGACCTTTCATGCCATAACCTGTTCTTGTTGTCCCGCGTCCTGGGACATGGGACAACAAGAACATGCAATTTGCTGTTGTGCAAGCAGGAAAATGAAAATCTTCGAAACCGCTAGGTGTAGCGTCGAGAGGAAGTTGGTGACCGCTGTGATGCCTACAGCACAGGGCGTACATTCCCACAGCCTCGAACCTTGCAATAGCCCCCTCACAGGGATAAATTGCCCCAGTCGTCGAAGCATCGACGACGCGACCTTGGCCGGTCGGAATCGAAAGGCGCATCAGCGCCCAGTCTTCATCGCAGGCGCTTTTTTTGTGCCCGCGATGTCGCGTTATGGCGGTGGTGCGCGGGACACCTTCGGGTGTGCCGGGCTCCTTTCGTCCCGGTCGGCCAACCCGCGTACTGCTGCCACCCCAACTTGCTTGGCCGCGAGCGGTGGCAGTTCCATAACGAAAGGAACTCATGCATGACCACCAGAAGTCCCTTAAGGATCCTCGCATCCGCTCTCCGCCGCCACCCCTCGCTGGCCGCCACCCCCCACCGTTTCTACCCCCTCAACACCCAATCCCACCCCACCTCCAAACCCCAGGAGGCCCCCCATGACTGACCACGAACGCCTCTCCACCATTCAAAGCTACGCCTGGACCCTAGAACTGCTCGGCGAAGCCTTGGTCCAGCACGACGAAATGCTGGAATGCGAACACAACCCGCGCCTGAGCTTCCGCAACACGGCGGGCATCCACCAAGCGATCCAGATCATCAGCCGCCTGGCCAGTGAGCAGTGCGGGAAGGTGATGTCACCGCGCGAGCAGTGCCCGGCCGATTAACCGGCGTAGTGCCTGAAAGCCAACCATCCCCCCTTTTAAACGACCACTGGCCACCTCAGGGTGGCCTTTGGGCATTAGCAGGCAATACTTCTCTCTATACGCAGGCGTGTTCCTGGTGGCACGCGCCGCTGGGAGGTGTCAGGTGAACAAACTATCAATCGTGGGTGCCGGGATGGTGGGCGAGGCGGCGGCTCAGATCATCGCCCGGGATGAGTTCTGCCGTGAGCTGGCGTTGATCGATGTGCAGGGTGAGTTGGCGCAGGGCAAGGCGCTGGATGTGTGGCAGGCGGCGGTCGAGGCTGGGTCCGATACGCGGGTTTACGGCGGGGCCAAGGCCGACATGCTGGAGGGGTCTGAGCTGGTGGTAATCACCGCAGGCGTGCCGCGCAAGCCGGGGCAGTCGCGGCAGGATGTGCTGAGTATCAACCTGCCGATTCTCGATGGCGTCATGCGGGATATCAAACGCCATGCGCCAGCGGCGACGGTGCTGGTGGTTTCGAACCCTGTCGACGTGCTGACTTATCGTGCCTGGTCGCTCAGCGGGCAGGGCCGTAACAAGGTGTTCGGGCAGGCGGGGGTGCTGGATACCGCGCGCATGAAGTGCTTCATTGCCGAGGAGACGGGGTTTTCTGCTCGGGATATCACGGCGCTGGTGCTGGGCGGGCATGGCGATAGCATGGTGCCGTTGATGCGCTACTGCCAGGTGGGGTCGGTGCCGTTGTCGCACTTCCTGTCCAGCGAGCAGATAGAGCGGATTGTGGAACGCACGCGCAAGGGGGGCGGTGAGATTTTGGGGTTGAAGAAAATGGGCAGTGCCTGTGATGCGCCGGGTGTAGCGATTGCGCAGATGGTGGATGCCATCGCCAATGGGCGAAATCGCATTTTGCCGGCGGTGGTGGTGCTGGAGGGCGAGTATGGGCGAACCGACATCGCCATGGGGGTGCCGTGTGTGCTGGCGGAGGAGGGGATTGTGCGGGTGATCGAGTTGCCGCTGGATGGGCAGGAGCAGGCGATGTTTGACCACTCTGCGGATCAGGTGGCGCGGGATATTGCTGAGATGAATGCGTTGTAATCAGTGGGTTATGAGTGGCCGGGAGGGGAGTGTAGCGCCGGCCCTCACTCATCGTGAGAACGACAGATACATCGTGTGTCAACATGAATTTGACCACCCCTCTTGACTTGTGCAGAATCGCCCCTCAGTTTTGATAAACACCCACCCAGATTCAGGAGGCCGAATGGAGTACCGCACTGCAAACGACGTCCTGCAAGCGCATTGGGATGGTCGACTGCCGGTAAACCCTCTCGCCATCGCTCAGGCCATGGGTATTGAGGTCAAGCCGCTCACCCCATTCGATCAGGAGTGCTGGCGCCCGAACGAGAGCGGCCACTATTCCTATCGGAATGGCAAACCGTTGATTACCTACAACGTCACGGATGCGCCTGTACGTCAGCGCTTCACCATCGCTCACGAAATTGGCCACCATGTGCATGGTGATCTGGATGCTCCGCGGGATACCTTCGAGCAATTCAGTGCAAGAGCACGAGACCCCAAAGAAGTTGCTGCCAATAGGTTCGCTGCGGCTTTGTTGATGCCTGCGGCCTTGGTCAAACATATGGTTATGGAGCAGAGGGTCACTGACCTTGCTCGGTTGGCGAGAGCCTTCGGCGTATCGACGGCAGCCATGGAGTTCAGGCTGAAAGCGATTGGGTTCTTATGACAGACACGAGTGATGATCTGTCTCTTGGAGAAGCGGAAAATACCGGCTTGGTCAGCGACTATCTGAGGCGTGAATCCTGGCGTTTCAGATGGGAAAAGCGGTTGACCACTGTCACCGTGGCGTTGGTCATCATTTTTTACCTCGCACTGCTAGGTTTCGTGTTCCTCGGCAATATTCGTATTTCCGCAGGCGCTTGGTACTTTTTCACTTCCGTCAAACCTCATTCGACGGGTGATATTCCCATCATCGTGGCTTTATCGACTGTCCCAACCTTGCTACTGATTGCGTTGCTACGTTACTTCCATCATCGGCCAAAGCCTGAGCAGGATGATTCACAGGCTCCCTTGCCGATCAGCGTTGAAGCAGCGAAAGAGATTATCAAGGCAACGACTGATGCGATGAAGGCGCCTTAGCGTCGCCGCTCAAACCACACCCAACACGCGCGGCCAAAGGGCCCGCAATGCGTGGGCCCTTTTTATAGCGACTAGAAGCTATACCGCGCAGTCAGTTTCACGTTCCGTGGGTCGCCATAAATGTCATACGGGCTCCACCCACCATTGGCCACGCTGCTGTAGTAGGTGCGGTCGAACAGGTTGTTGACGTTGACCTGCAGGTCCAGCTGTTCGCTGGCTTTGTAGCCTGCCACCAACCCCACCACGGTGTACGAGCCTTGCTGGTTTTCCCAGGCAGTCGCACCCGTGCCCCCCGAAGTGCGGATGCGGCTCTGTTGGTAGATATCACCACCCACGCGCCAGCGCTGCAGTTCGCCGGGCAGGGTGTAGATCGTCGACAGCTTGAACAGCTGGCGCGGTTTGGCGCGGTCGAAGTCTTCGCCTTCGCGGGCTTTGTTGGCGTCGCTGACATATTTGGTCTGGGTGTAGGTGTAGCCGGCAGCCAGTTGCCAGTTGTCGGTCAGGGCGCCTTGGATTTCGAGGTCGATGCCTTTGCTGCGCACCAGGCCGGCGGCCTCGTAGCAGGCACTGGCGGCGCCTGAACCGCACCCTTTGACATCAGGCAGCTCTTGGGCGCGGTTCTTTTGGTCGATCTGGAAAACCGCCAGACTGGCGTTCAGTGCGCCACCAAAGTATTCGCCCTTGATGCCCACTTCGTAGTTTTCGCCCACCACAGGGTCGAGCACTTTGCTGTCCAGGCCTTTGCTGGTCTGCGGCTTGAAGATATCGGTGTAGCTGACGTAGACCGAGTGGTTAGTGTCCAGGTCGTAGACCAGGCCGGCATAGCGGGTCAGGTTACGCGTGATCTTGTAGTTGTTTTCGCTGCTTTCGCTGTCGTCGAATTCGTACCAATCGAGACGGCCACCCAGAATCAGCGACAGCGGGTCGGTCAAACGCAGGCGGCTGCTGGCGTAGACGCTGTCCTGGGTGGTGGTTTCGGGGAGGCCGTTGGGGCCCGTGACGTAATCCGGCTTGGCATGGCCGCGGGGGTTCCACTCGAAGAGGTTGCTGCCGGCGTCGATGTAATCGCTCCAGGCCTTGCCAGACCGATAATCCAGCTGGCGCTTGCTGACACCAACGGTCAGGTCATGGGTTTGACCGAGCAACTGGAAGGGGCCGCTGACGGCCAGGTCGTAGCCTTTTTCCTTCTGCTCCATGGCTTCGGTCCAGAGATAGTGGCGGTCGTATTCCCATATCGAGGAGGCCAGCACGTCGGTGTCGGTCTTGGTCTGCATGGCCGCCAGGCGCAGTGTCCAGTCGTTGGCTAAGCCTTGCTCGAGGGTGGCGAAGTAGCCGGTGGTGCGGTTGTCGGAATATTCCCAGTCATGGCCGAGGAAGGTGTCGCGTGGCAGCCCGAGGTGGCCGCCGCCACGGGCCATGGGCAACCCGCCCCAAATGTAGTTGGTGTGGTTTTTCTGCCGGTAGGCGCCGAGGGTGAGGGTGGTGCTTTCGCTCAGGTCGGCGTCGACCACGCCGTAGAACAGGTCATGGTCACTCTCCACGGAGTCGCGGAAGCTTTTGGCGTCTTGCTTGGAGACCACGGTACGGGCGCGCAGGGTGCCGGTTTCATTCAGTGGGCCGCCGATGTCCAGCGTGCCGGTGTAATCGTCCCAACTGCCGGCACTGCCGGTGAGGGTGCCCTGGAATTCATGGGTCGGGCGCTTGCGCACCAGGTTGATGGCGCCCCCGGGGTTGCCAGCGCCCTGGGCCAACCCGGTGGCCCCACGCACGATTTCGACCCGGTCGTACATGGCCAGGTTGGCTTCGCCGCTGGGCAGGTAAGTCAGGAAGCTGGTGGGGAAGCCGTCGTACATGATGTTGTCGACGTCAAAACCGCGGGCACTGAAAGAGGGGCGGCCGGCGCCGCCGGAGTTGCTGAGGAAGATCCCCGGCGCACTTTTGACCACATCGCTGATGGTGGTCATGGCCTTGTCGTCCATCCGCTTGCGCGTGACCACGCTGACGGCCTGCGGGGTTTCGCGCAGGCTCAAGGGCAGCTTGGTGGCCGTCTGCATAGTGCCGGTGGTGTACGACCCGCTGTTTTCAGTGGTCGCCGCCAAGCCTTGGCCGGTAATGCTGGTAGCGCCCAGTTCCAGGCCAGTGCCCGTGGCCTGTGGTGTCAGCAGGTAAAGGCCATTGCCCTGCGGTGACGCTTGCAGGCCGGTGCCTTGCAGCAGTTGCTGCAAGCCGCCTTCCACACTGGTGGCGGCGTTCAGGCCTGGGCTGCGCAAACCTTCGACCAGACCTGGTTCGATGGGCAGGGTGATACCGGCTTGGCTGGCGAAATTAGAAAGGGCGCTGCTCAGGTTGCCGGCGGGCACCTGAAAGGTCCGGCCCTGCTGCGCGCTGTGCTCGGTGGCTTGCGACACGGTTGCAGTCAGGCCGCCACCGGTGATGATCAGGCCCAATGCAGCAGCGTGTACTGCCCGCGCCAATGGTTGCATGCCCTGCGTCGTCGCCATGTGTTCGTCCCGTCCTGTAAAAGTGATGTGCTTACGGTAGGGACACGCAACCTGAGCAAAACACGACAATGATTCTTGTTACGTATACGCGCGCGCCGTGACGGTGACCCAGTAGGGCGTGCGGTAGTGGATGTCCACCGGCAGCGTCTGGCTCAAGGCGCGCAGAATCTGATCGGTGTCGCGCAGCTGGAAGGTGCCGGAGATCAACAGCCGGGCCACGGCGGGGTCGCAACGCAGCAAGCCAGGCCGATAGCGCCCCAGCTCGCTGATGAAGTCATCCAGGCGCGTCTTTTCTACCCGCAGCACATGGTTGAGCCAATCGAGGCGCTGTTCAGCCAGCGGCATGGGGGGCTGCACAGCCTGGAGGCTGACCTGTGTTTGCTGGCCGGCCGCCAGGCGCACCAGGCCGTCGTCACCCCGTGCCAGGCGAGGGCGCACTTCGACAGCGCCCTCCAGCGCGGCGAGGAACGTGCTGCCTGGGTACTGACGCACCAGCAAGCGGCTGCCGAGCGGGCTGATGTGCGCTTCGGCGGTATCGACGATAAACGGGCGCCTGGCAGGCTCACGGGGCAGCTCGACCAGCATCTCGCCTGCGATCAGGCGCACGCGGCGAACGCTGTCGTCGTAGGCGATATCGACGGCGCTGCCGGTGTTCAGGCGTAGCTGCCCGCCATCCGGCAAGGGCACGCTGCGCTGCTCCCCGGTGGCCGTGCGCACGTCCGCCTGCCACTCGCGCCACGGCAGCCCCCGGTAGGCTGAGAGGCCAAGCGGGGCGGCGGCAATCAGCAATGCGAGGCTCTTGAGTGCCTGCCTGCGTTCCAGGCTGCGCGGGCGCTCCAGCGCCGTGCGGGTGGGTTCCCCGCTAAGTTGCTGGGCACGGCTGCTGAAGCGCTCGGCCAGTTGCCAAGCGCGTTCGTGGTCAGCGTGCCGCGCCCGCCATTCGGCGCCTGCGGCATGTTCGGCGGCGCCGGCGCTGCTGTTCTGCAAACGCACGAACCAGCTGGCGGCTTCGCGGGCAATGCGCCGGTCGATGGGGGTATTACTCATCGTGCGTACTGGCGAGCACGATGCATTCTTCAAACGCCCGCGCCAGGTGGCGTTGCACGGTACGGACGCTGAGCTTGAGCCGGCTGGCGATCTCTTCTTGGGTATAGCCTTCCAGCTGCGCCATCAGGAACGCCTGTCGGCTTGGGGCGGGCAGGAGGGCGAGTACCTGGTCGATCTCGTCGAGGGCTTCGAGCACCAGCGCCTGATGTTCCAGCGACGGTGCCAGTGCTTCTGGCGTTTCCGCCAGCGCGGCCAAGTAGGCTTGCTCCAGCGAGCGGCGGCGATAGAAGTTGAGGGCCAGGCGATTGGCGATTGTGGCCAGATAGGCGCGCGGGGCCGTGTAGTTCAGCGCCTCGCCGGTTGCACTGCTGAGCAGCCGCACGAAGGTGTCCTGGGCCAGGTCCGCAGCATCGGCGGCACTGCCCAAGCGCTTGCGCAGCCAGTTCTGCAGCCAGCCGTGGTGGTGGCTGTAGAGCTGATCGATGGCCTGATGCGGGTGATGATTTGCCGATGAGGTGGATTGCACGGGATACGATAGATGTTAATGAGAATTCATCGCATTCTATCAGCATACGTTCGGCCAGGTGCAAGCAAAAGGTTCAGCGCTTGCTGAACCCTCATAGCTTTATTTGTCTCGCACCCATGCGGGCACGACGCGCACATAAATTAACTCGCTCACCAACTCCACCAGCGTTTGGGTAATCACCGCTGCCGCCGCCAACCTGCGCAGGTCTTCCGGCAACGCCAATGCCAACGGCAACACCACTAGCGAGTTGCGCGTCGAAGCGCTGAACGTCACCGACCTCACCTCGGCCACCGGCAAACGCATCAGCCGCGCGGTGGCAAAGCCGATCACCGGTGCCAGCAGCATGAAGCCGAGGTACACCGGGATCACGGGCAGCAAGCGCTCGAAATCGCGCAGCACGGCGGCAATCTGCGATCCGATTACCACCACCAGCACCCATGCCATCGCCGGTACCGGCATCCACGCCCAGGCGTCGTTCCACTTCGATGCCATGCGGGAGCGGCGGGCGCTGGCGCTGGTTAGCACGGCGAGAATCATCGGCAACACAATCAACAGGGCAAAGGCTTCTACGAACGGGGCGATGGAAATTGCCACAGCGTTATCGTCACCCAGCATCAACGCCAGGTACACCGGCAGCAGGACCAATTGCACCAACAGCAGCAGCGGCGTGGCGGCGAGGGTCTGGCGTGAGTCGCCTTTGCCGATGTGGGTGAACACCACCACGTAGTCGATGCAGGGGGTTAGCAACACTAGCAGGGCGCCGATCAGGATGGCCGGGTGCGCGACCAAGCCGCGGGTGATTGCCCAGACCAGCAGTGGGATGATGACGAAGTTGGCCAGTAGCAGTGCACTGATGAAGCGACGGTTGCCCAGGCCTTGGCGCACGTCGAGGAAGGGGATCTGCAGGAACATCGCGTACATCAGCACGGCAATGGCGGGGGTGATCAGGGCTTGCAGATGGTGTGCGGTGTCGGTGGCCAGCAGGCCGAAGGCAAGGGCTGCGAGCACTGCCGCGAAGTAGACCGGAATTTGATGAGTTTCGAGTTGCTCTCTGGTCAAGGCAGGGTCCTGTGCGCGCGCGGGTTTTGAAGCGGCACAGGGTAATACGTGAAGGCCCATGCAGGCGACATCAGGTGTTCAGCCAATCCACCCCGCGTTGTGCAATCAACAGGCTCAGGGTGCATTGCTGGGCAGCGGCGTAGCACGCCAGAAAGCCGCCCACCGGGTAGAGGTTGTGAATTTCCATGGGGTGGCCGTTGCTGGCGATCATCTGGATTTCTCGCCGGTCATCTTCAAGTTGTGCCAGGTCGAACGGGGCGCCGGTTTGCGCATCGACCAAGGTCCACAGGCTAGGATCTTGCGCCTCGATGGCCTGAGCGGCCACCAGGCCTTCGGCGGTGGTGAATATGCCTTTACCGAAATAAGGCCCGCTGCGCACATACAGTCGATAACCTGCGTCGCTATAGCGAAAATACAGCAGCATCGCGCACTGATCGTCGCCTTTGTCGAACGGGATCAACCCAAAGCCCTGTCCGTGCTGCCAATCATCGTCCGTGCCGTTGAGCATGCCGAGCGCGTGGGCGCCTTCAATGGCGTAACCCGGTACTTCAGTGGGTGTGACCAGGCTCACGTGCCCTGTGCACAGGCAGTCCAGGCTGTTCACCGGTGATTCGGCGATCTGCAGGGTAGCTGTAAAGGAGCGTGTTTTGTTATCTGCCATGGGGTGCCTCCGGCTCGGCGTGGGGGAGGCTGCAGGCTAGGGTGTCTTGCGCAGGGGTGCCATTTGGAACAGGTTCCGCAAAGCGGGCACAAAAAAGCCCGGCGCAAGGCCGGGCTTTTTCACATCAGGCTGGCGCCAATCAGTTGCCGTAAACCGGCAGCTTCTTGCAGATGGCCTTGACCTTCTCACGCACGGCATCGATCACCGCTTCGTTGTTCAGGTCAGCCAGGATGTCGCAGATCCAGCCGGCCAGTTCCTTGCACTCTGCTTCTTTGAAGCCACGGGTGGTCACGGCTGGGGTGCCGAAACGCAGGCCCGAGGTGACGAACGGGGAACGTGGGTCGTTCGGTACCGAGTTCTTGTTGACGGTGATGAAGGCTTTGCCCAGTGCGGCGTCAGCGTCCTTACCGGAGATTTCCTGCTTGATCAGCGACAGCAGGAACAGGTGGTTTTGGGTGCCGCCAGAAACGACGTCGAAACCACGCTCGATGAACACGCTGGCCATGGCCTGGGCGTTTTTCACCACTTGCTGCTGGTAAGCCTTGAACTCAGGCTGCAGGGCTTCTTTGAAGCAGATCGCCTTGGCCGCGATGACGTGCTCCAGCGGGCCGCCTTGGGCGCCTGGGAAGACAGCGGAGTTCAGCTTCTTCTCGATGTCGGCGTTGGCACGGGCCAGGATCAGGCCGCCACGTGGACCGCGCAGGGTCTTGTGGGTAGTGGTGGTGACCACGTCGGCGAACGGCACAGGGTTCGGGTACACGCCAGCGGCAACCAGGCCAGCAACGTGGGCCATGTCGACGAACAGGTAGGCACCGACCTTGTCGGCGATGGCGCGGAAGCGTGGGAAGTCCAGCACCTGCGAGTAGGCCGAGAAGCCGGCAACGATCATCTTCGGCTTGTGCTCTACAGCCAGGCGCTCGACTTCGTCGTAGTCGATCAGGCCGTTGCCGTCGATGCCGTACTGGATGGCGTTGTACAGCTTGCCCGAAGAGCTGACGCTGGCGCCGTGGGTCAGGTGACCACCGTGGGCCAGGCTCATGCCCAGGATGGTGTCACCGGCCGACAGCAGGGCCAGGTAAACGGCGGCGTTGGCCTGGGAGCCAGCGTGCGGCTGGACGTTGGCGTAGTCGGCGCCGAACAGCTCTTTGGCGCGGTCGATGGCCAGTTGCTCGACCACGTCGACGTATTCGCAACCACCGTAGTAACGCTTGCCTGGGTAGCCTTCAGCGTACTTGTTGGTCAGAACCGAACCCTGGGCTTCCATGACAGCCGGGCTGGTGTAGTTTTCCGAAGCGATCAGCTCGATATGCTCTTCCTGGCGCAGAGCTTCTTGCTGCATGGCTTCGAAGAGCTCGGCGTCGTACTTGGCAATGGTCAAATCACGGCTGAACATGGCGGTCCTCAAGGATCGGGCTGAATTGGGGGGGCATTCTAACCGATTGCTTCGGGCCTGGCATATGAAGTGACATCAAGTCGCGGACCAAAGGCCTTCATGTTGCATCCCGCGCCCTGTCTGGGCTGGAGTTGACTTCAAGGTCCGTTTTTTGCGGCGCCAATTACAGCGTTGGCGCTGTGCCTGTAGGAGCAGCCTTGTGCTGCGAAGAGGCCGGTGACAGCAGTAAAGATTCAGGGCGCGGTCGCCGGCCTCTTCGCAGCACAAGGCTGCTCCTACAAAAAAGACGGCAGTGGAATCCTACTGGAACATGAACAGGGTTTCGTTGGCGAACTGCGCCTCGAACTGATGCGCCGGCATCGGCCGCCCGAACAGGTAGCCCTGCACCTCGTCGCAACCATGCTCACGCAAGAACTCCAACTGCTCATGGGTTTCCACGCCCTCGGCGATTACCGCCAGGTTCAGGCTGTGGGCCATGGCAATGATCGCCCGGGCAATCTGCGCGTCCTGCTCGCCCTCGGGCAAGCCGTCGACGAAGGTGCGGTCGATCTTCAGCACGTCGATGGGGAACTGCTTGAGGTAGTTGAGCGACGAGTACCCGGTGCCAAAGTCGTCCACCGCAATGCTCAGGCCAAGATTCTTCAGGCTGGCGAGAATCTGCAAGGCCTCATTCACCTCGCGCATCAGGATGCTTTCGGTCAGCTCCAGTTCCAGGCACGCCGGCGGCAGCCCGATGTCTTCCAGGATGGTGGCGATGCGCGTGCCCAGCTGGCCGTCGGAGAACTGCCGCGCCGAGATGTTCACCGACACCTTCGGCACCCGCACTTTGGCTTTGTGCCAGGCCTTGAGTTGGCGGCTGGCCTCACGCAGTACCCAGTCGCCGACATCCACCACCAGGCCCAGCTCTTCGATCACCGGGATGAAGTCGCCCGGCGGCACCAGGCCGCGGGTGGGGTGGCGCCAGCGCAGCAAGGCTTCGGCGCCGGTCAGGCGTTTGCCATCGCCACTGAACTGCGGCTGGTAGTAGAGGATGAACTCGTTCTGCTCCATGGCATGGCGCAGGTCGCTTTCCAGCTCCAGGCGTTCCAGGGCACTGGCGTTCATCTCGGCCTGATAGAACTGGAAGTTGTTCTTGCCGCGTTCTTTGGCGTGGTACATCGCGGTGTCGGCGTTTTTCATCAACTGGCTCAGTTCGCTGCCATCCTGCGGGCTGAGGGCGATGCCGATACTGGCCGTGACGAAAAACTCGCGGTTCTCCAGCACGAAGGGCCGTACCAGGCTGGCGAGGATGTTCTCGGCCACGTGGATGGCGCGGTTCAGCGCCATCTCGCGGGTCGCACGCGGTTGCAGCAGCAAGGTGAACTCGTCGCCGCCCATGCGTGCCACGGTGTCGTCGTCATCCACGCAGGCCAGCAGGCGCAGGGCCATGTCTTTGAGCATGCGATCGCCTGCGGCATGGCCGAGGGAGTCGTTGATCGGCTTGAAACGGTCCAGGTCGAGGAACATCAACACCACCCACGCCTTTTGCCGTTCGGCCTGTTGCAGGGCCGTGTGCAGGCGGTCCTGGAACAGCGTGCGGTTGGGCAGGTGGGTGAGGGCGTCGTAGTAGGCCAGGCGGTGGATGCGCTGTTCGCTGGCCTTGCGCTCGCTGATATCGGTGAAGAAGCACACGTAGCTGGCCAGGTCCCCTTCGTCGTCCAGCACTGCCGTGATGCCGACCCAGGCCGGGTAGTGGTCGCCGTCGCGGCGCTTGAGCCACACTTCGCCTTCCCAGCTGCCGCGCTGATGCAACTGCTTGACCACGTAGCGCAGGTGGCCTTCCTGCTGTTGCTCGACGGTGAGCATGCCAGGCAGCTGGTCGAGCACGTCGCTGACGGCATAGCCGCTGACCCGGCTGAACGCTTCGTTGGCCTGGACGATGTAGCCGGCCGGGTCGGTGATGAGGATGGCCGAGGTGGAGTGCTCGAATACCGTGGCGGCCATGCGCAGGTCTTTTTCGGCGCGGCGTTGCTGGCTGATGTCGCGGCCAACCCCAAGCACGCCTTCGAAGCGCTCCTGGTCGTCCCACACCAATACCAGGCGCAGCTCGATCGGGATCTTGCGGCCATCGGCGCGCAGGCAGTCGAACAGGAACAGTTGGGTGGGCAACTGGCCACGCAACTGGGCCAGTTGCTCGCCGTCGCCCATGGCATTGCTGACGCGCTCCATCAGGCTGTAGATGCCGGTCAGCTGGGCCGGGTTGGCGATGATCGATTGCCAGCCGTTGTCGAAGATCCATTCAGCCTGATAACCCAGTACCGCTTTGACCGAGGGGCTGACGTAGTTGAGCTGCAGTTGGCTGTCGGTGGAGAAAATCACGTCGCTGATGCTTTCGGCCAACATGCGGTAGCGCTGTTCGCTGTCGCGCAGCGACTGGCTGGCCTCGATCTGTACGGTAACGTCCTTGCCCACGCCGATGATGCGTATCACCTGGCCGTCGTGGTCGCGGGTCAGCACCTGTTCGCGAATGTCGTAGCAGCGCCAGCCACTGTCGTGGTGACGGAAGCGCAGTTGGCAGTGCAGCGGCTGGCTGTGGCCGGTGGCTCGTTGATGCTGGCGCAGGGCCTGGAAGTGCGTGGCGTCTTCGGGGTGCAGCAGCAGCTCCCAAAAGCGGTCGCCCATCTGTGCCAGCTCTGTGCGGTCGTAGCCCAGGGTTTGGCCGAGGTGGCGGTTGCTGAAGATCATGCGCTGGCTCGGCACGTCCTGCACGTAGAGCTGGTCGGGCACGGTACGCACCACGTCCGACCAGAAACTCTCGCGTTCGAGCAGGGACAGCTCCACTTGTTTGCGGCTGGTGATGTCGCTGATGCTGAGGATCACCGCCTGGTAGTCGCGGCGTTGCAGCGGCAGGCGGGCCATCAGCCACAGGTGCAGTTCGCCGCCCAGTGGCGCCGGCAGGCGCACTTCCAGTTCCAGCAGCGAGCGCTGTTCGATCAGCGCATCGATCAGTTGCATGCCGATGCTGTCGCGGCCATCGCCGCTGCCGTCGATCAGCCGCTGCCAGGCACCTTCGTGGCATTCGACGTTGAGCAACTGGCGCGCCACTTGGTTGATCTCGGTGATCTTCAGCTCCTGCAACAGCGAGCGGCGCAGGTTAGGGTCCAGGGCCAGGCTGTGCTTGAGCGCAGCGTGGTTGCGCAGGTGGTAGCGGTCGAGCTGGCCGGGCAGGCTGGAAAGGTCGAGCACGCACAAGGCAACACCGGTGCCTTCGAAAATTTCTTGATAGCGCCGGCGGTCTTCCTGCAGTGCGCGCTGGCGGCGGCGCATGTTGATCAACGCCAGCACCGGCAGCAGGGCACAGAACAGCACCAGCAGGCACTTGCCGATCAGTGCCGGTAGTAGCTTCTGCTGGGCCCGCTGGGCGTCAAATAGGCCGCGCAGTTGCCAGGTGCTGTTGTCGATGAACGCCAGCATCACGCTCTGCAGCGGTGCCGGGCTGGTCTGCGCGATGGCGTGGCGGTCCAGCACCGCGCCGTTGCGGCTGTTTTCCAGCAGCCACAAGGGGTGGCCTGGGCTGTCCAGGTGCACGGTGAGGGTGCGGTAATACGCGTCGGACAGGCGCAGCAGCCAGTAGCCGCGGTCCTGCTCGGTGGACTGGCGCAGCAACAGGTAAATGGTGCGGTTGTCCGCCGAGTTGGCAAAGAAATACGGGCGACCCTGGTTCAGCGTCAGCAGCTCGCCAATCAATTGGCGGTCAGGGCTGCCGGCCAGGCTGTCGGCGCGGACCTGCCCACTGGTGTCTAACCAGGCCAGGTCACGCAGGGCGGGCAGGCGCGTGCGCAGGGTATCGAGCAGGCTGGGCAGGGCTGCCGGCGTCGGCGCATTGACGTAGGGCTGCACCACATTCACGGCCTGCTGGGCCTTCAACGCCATGTTCAGGCTGAGGTGGTCGGCCAGCTCCGCAGTGGCCTCCAGGCTTTGCTTGCGCAGGTCGGCTTGGGTGTGGCGGAACTGGGCGAACAGCTGCCACAGCAACAGGCCCAGCAGAATCAGGGCCAACAGGGCCAGCGCACCCTTGATCGACCCGCGCAGGGAAGCGACGGGGGCCATTGGTGCGGGACGCAGCGACGACGGTTGAGAGAGATTGGTCAAGCGTTGGTCCTGCGATTGGGCTGGCGATGGCAGGGATTGATCATGCACGGTTGGTGCCGGTGTCTGGTTGCCAGACCGCGGTGGCGCACTATAAGGCCGGACACCCTAAACGGGCTAGCATGCCTAGGATTATGGCAAAGTGCCAGCCCCCTTGTCCGGTGATGGTCGCCTTGCCGACGGTCGTGGTGGCGCCCTGTGGTTCGGCAAGCCCCTGCAACCTGTGCGAGAATGCCGCCCGCTTCAATGACAACGCTTCGGAGATGTTCGGTTTTGGTTACTCACTTTTCCTCCAATGGCCTCGATTCCGCCTGTGGGCGCAGCAGTCAGACCCTTGTCAGCACTGCCGTGACCGCGGACGTATCCTGCAAGTCGTGCCAGCGTTCGCTGGTCAAACCGGAGGCGGCCGCCGCCTCGAAAAGCAAGGCCCCGTCGCTGGCCGAACTGCGCAAGACCGCCAAGGCGGCAGCAGCACCGGCAGCCGTGGCAGCACCGGCAGTGCCCGCGGTCGCGGCCAAGCCTGCGGCCAAGGTCGTAAGCGTGCCTGCTGCCCAGCCGGCCAAGGCCGTTGAGCAGCCTGCTCGCAGTGGCGGGTTCAGCGTCAAGTCTGCCTGGGCCGCGCGCCTGGCCGAGCAGGGCGACCGTTGCCGGTTGCCGCGGGGCAAGGTCAAGCAGCGTCACGTCTGAGCTTTTCAAGGTCAGTTCTGGCCTCTTCGCGGGGCAAGCCCGCTCCCACAGGTACTGCGCAAGCTTTGGGGTTTGTGCTGTTCTTGGGGCAGCGGGTACTGCGCAAGCTTTGGGGTTTGTACTGTCCCTGGGGGAGTGGGTACTGCGCAAGCTTTGGGGTTTGTGCTGTCCCTGGGGGAGTGGGTACTGCGCAAGCTTTGGGGTTTGTGCTGTTCCTGGGGCAGCGGGTACTGCGCAAGCTTTGGGGTTTGTGATGTTCCTGTGGGAGATTCTATGGTTTTCAGCAAGCCGGTTTGCTCGCTTTGGTGACATATTCGTCCTGATTTTTCATCAGGGCGAATGCTACGCGAGGGTCTGTACTGCTGCGAACAGTCAGAATCGGGCATTTAGTCCCACCACCCCTTCAAGTCTAACCATACAAGCGGGCTTGCCCCGCGAAGAGGCCAGCACAGGCATAAGCATTTCTTCCCCGTAACCCCACCATCCGACCCTCCTATGCAACGCCGCGCGTTGGCGTAGAATGGTCGACTTTGTTCAATGACACCCCGTAAACACATCCCCCTGGCCCACTGCCGGGGCGTTGGTCGATGTCTTTACCTATTTAGAGGGCTTGGTTTTGGCTCAATACGTCTACACCATGCATCGGCTGAGCAAGGTCGTGCCGCCGAAGCGCGAAATTCTCAAGAACATCTCCCTGTCGTTCTTCCCTGGCGCCAAGATTGGCGTACTCGGCCTGAACGGCGCGGGTAAATCGACCCTGCTGCGCATCATGGCGGGCGTCGACAAGGAATTCGACGGCGAAGCCCGTCCGATGCCCGACATCAACGTCGGCTACCTGCCGCAGGAACCACAACTCGACCCCGCCAAGACCGTTCGTGAAGTGGTCGAGGAAGCGGTCAGCGTGATCAAGGACGCCCAGGCTCGTCTGGACGAGGTCTACGCCGCCTACGCCGAACCCGACGCCGACTTCGACAAGCTGGCCGCCGAACAGGCCAAGCTCGAGTCGATCCTGCAGGCTGCCGACGGCCACAACCTCGAGCGCCAGCTGGACGTCGCCGCCGACGCCCTGCGCCTGCCGGCCTGGGACGCGAAAATCGAACACCTGTCCGGTGGTGAAAAGCGCCGTGTGGCCCTGTGCCGCCTGCTGCTGTCGGCCCCCGACATGCTGCTGCTCGACGAACCAACCAACCACCTGGACGCCGACTCGGTGGCCTGGCTGGAGCGCTTCCTGCACGACTTCCCGGGCACCGTGGTAGCGATTACCCACGACCGTTACTTCCTCGACAACGTCGCCGGCTGGATCCTCGAACTGGACCGCGGCGCCGGCATCCCGTACGAAGGCAACTACTCGGGCTGGCTGGAAGCCAAGTCGGACCGTCTGGCGCAGGAATCCAAGCAGCAGAGCGCCCACGAAAAGGCCATGAAAGAGGAACTGGAGTGGGTGCGCAAAGGCGCCAAGGCCCGCCAGTCCAAATCCAAGGCACGTCTGCAGCGCTTTGAAGAAATGCAGTCGCAAGAGTTCCAGAAGCGCAGCGAGACCAACGAGATCTACATCCCGGCCGGCCCGCGCCTGGGTGACAAGGTCATCGAGTTCAAGAACGTTTCCAAAGGCTATGGCGATCGCGTGCTGATCGACAACCTGTCGTTCGCCATGCCGAAGGGCGCCATTGTCGGCGTGATCGGCGGTAACGGCGCCGGTAAGTCGACCCTGTTCCGCATGCTGATGGGCAAGGAGCAGCCGGACTCGGGCAGCATCGAAATCGGCGAAACCGTGCAACTGGCCTGCGTCGACCAAAGCCGCGAAGACCTGGACGGTTCCAAGACCGTGTTCCAGCAGATCTCCGACGGTTCCGACCAGATCCGCATCGGCAACTACGAGATCCCGTCGCGCACCTACGTGGGCCGCTTCAACTTCAAGGGCGGCGACCAGCAGAAGTTCGTCAAGGACCTGTCCGGTGGTGAGCGTGGCCGTCTGCACCTGGCCCTGACCCTGAAGGAGGGCGGTAACGTCCTGCTGCTCGACGAACCGTCCAACGACCTCGACGTCGAAACCCTGCGTTCCCTGGAAGAAGCCCTGCTGGACTTCCCGGGCGCCGCCATTGTGATTTCCCACGACCGTTGGTTCCTGGACCGCGTGGCGACCCACATCCTGGCGTACGAAGACGACTCGAACGTGATGTTCTTCGAAGGCAACTACACCGAGTACGAAGCCGACCGCAAGAAGCGCCTCGGCGATGCTGCTGCCCAGCCGCACCGCGTACGGCACAAGAAGCTGGCCCAGTAAGCCGGTTTTAGCTGCACTAGAATGGGGCCCTTCGGGGCCCCATTTTTGTGCCTGGCAGGCATCGCCGTTGGCCCCTTCGCGGGGCAAGCCCGCTCCCACTGAATCCCCCGCAATCTCAACCTTGCACAGGCCTCTGTGGGAGCGGGCTTGCCCGCGAAGAGGCCGATCCTGATAACAATATTTTCATCGTTTTGTATACATTTATATAAAACGCACCAAATAATTTCAAAAAAACGACATTATGCCCTGTTCTCGTGCGATTGCTTCTTGGTACATTCGAAAAAAAACCAATAAGTCCAATCCCTCTTGGTGAGATGTCTACCATGATCGAATCTGTCGACAATTTCCTCGCGCGCCTTAAGCAACGCGATCCTGCCCAGCCTGAATTCCACCAGGCGGTGGAAGAAGTCTTGCGAACCCTGTGGCCGTTCCTCGAAGCCAATCCTCATTACCTGCAGGCCGGTATTCTGGAGCGCATGGTCGAGCCTGAGCGCGCGGTCCTGTTCCGTGTTTCGTGGGTCGATGACCAAGGCAAGGTCCAGGTCAACCGCGGCTACCGCATCCAAATGAGCAGCGCCATCGGCCCGTACAAGGGCGGCCTGCGCTTCCACCCGTCGGTGAACCTGAGCGTGCTCAAGTTCCTGGCCTTCGAGCAGGTGTTCAAAAACTCCCTGACCTCGCTGCCCATGGGTGGCGGTAAAGGCGGCTCGGACTTCGACCCCAAGGGCAAGAGCGATGCGGAAGTGATGCGCTTCTGCCAGGCGTTCATGAGCGAGCTGTACCGCCACATCGGCGCCGACCTCGACGTACCGGCCGGTGACATCGGAGTGGGCGCGCGCGAAATCGGCTTCATGTTCGGCCAGTACAAGCGCCTGGCCAACCAGTTCACCTCGGTGCTGACCGGCAAGGGCATGACCTATGGCGGCAGCCTGATTCGCCCGGAAGCCACCGGCTACGGCTGCGTCTACTTCGCTGAAGAAATGCTCAAGCGCCGTGACCTGCGCATCGATGGCCGTCGCGTGGCCATTTCTGGGTCCGGCAACGTGGCCCAGTATGCTGCGCGCAAGGTCATGGACCTGGGCGGCAAGGTTATCTCGCTGTCCGATTCCGAAGGCACCCTGTACGCCGAAGCCGGCCTCAGCGACGCCCAGTGGGACGCCGTGATGGAGCTGAAAAACGTCAAACGTGGCCGCCTCAGCACGCTGGCGGGCGAGTTCGGCCTTGAGTTCCGCAAGGGCCAGACCCCGTGGAGCCTGCCGTGCGACATCGCCCTGCCGTGCGCCACGCAAAACGAGCTGGACACCGAAGACGCCCGCACCCTGCTGCGCAATGGCTGCTTCTGTGTCGCCGAAGGCGCCAACATGCCGACCACCCTTGAGGCGGTGGATATCTTCCTGGAGGCAGGCATCCTGTACGCGCCGGGCAAGGCATCCAACGCCGGTGGCGTGGCCGTGTCGGGCTTGGAGATGTCGCAGAACGCCATGCGCCTGTTGTGGACGGCCGGTGAAGTGGACAGCAAGCTGCACAACATCATGCAGTCGATCCACCATGCCTGCGTTCACTATGGTGAAGAGGCGGATGGCACGATCAACTACGTCAAGGGCGCGAACATCGCCGGCTTTGTGAAAGTGGCTGATGCCATGCTGGCGCAGGGCGTGGTCTGATCCAAGATCGCTGGGGCCGCTTTGCGGCCCATTCGCGGCGCAAGGCCGCTCCCACCCGAACTGTGTAGCCTCAAAGGCTAGCACCGCACCTGTGGGAGCGGCCTTGTGCCGCGAATGGGCTGCAGAGCAGCCCCAAGGCCCTCAAGCCTCACCCTCGATAGCGACCACCTCGATCATCTGATCCCCCACCGGCCGCCGCCACACCACTTCATCCCCAGGCCCCGCGCCCAGCAATGCCCGCCCCAGCGGCGAGCCCCAGTTGATCAACCCGCGGCCCGCATCGGCCTGATCTTCCCCCACCAGCTGCACCTCATGCGCCTGGCCCTGCTCATCCACAAAGCTCACCCGGCTACCGATCTGCACCTTGTCCCGCGAAGTAGCGGCTGGCACCACCTGGGCACTCTGCACCCGTGCGCTGAAGTAGCGCAGGTCGCGCTCGGCATCGGCCAGGCGCTGCTTGTCGGCACGCTCGCCCTGGGCCTGCAACTGGCTGCGCAATGTATTGAGTTCGGCTACCCGCTGCTGCAATTGCGCCAGGCCACTGGCCGTGACGTAGTTGGGCTGCTCGCTCACCCGTCGCTCAACCGGTTGGTCGGCCTGGGCGGCAGCTTGGTCTTCGTTGACGAACGCTCGGCTCATGGTGGCCTCCTTGTGCAGGAGACCATGATGGCAGGCCGCCGGTTTCAAGGGATGTCAGTTTGCGACCTAGTCGTGGCGATAGGCCCGTGCGGCATCGCGGTCCTTCTCGTGCTCCCAGTCACGGTCGCGTTGGTCCCAGTAGCGGTCACGGTATTGACGCTGCTCTTCGCTGTTCTGCAGGGCGTGGCATTGGCGAAAACCATCGTCCCAACCGCTTTCGTACTGGCGATTGTGCAGGTAGCGCGGCACGTCCTTGCGGAAGTCCCCGGCCATCACCCCGGCCGCCTGCCGGCCGCTGCTGCAGCCATCCTGGAAACCATCGGCGTAGGCGGGGGGGTAACCGTGGTCGAGCATCTGTTCGTGGGTGGTTTCGCACCCTGACAGCAAAAAGGCAACGCACAGGCCTAACCAGTACCGCGACATGAACACTAGACCCTCCAATTGATGCTGGAGAGTCTAGGGGGCGATTTGTCGGCGAGCTGTCAAAACAGTGTCAAAGAGTCAGTAGTGGTACCACTTCAGCTCCAGCATCACCTCGTTCTGCGCCGTCGCCAAGTGGCTGAATTCGCGCGAGGCACTTAACCGCAGGCCCAGGTTGCGGCTGATCTCCCATTGTTGATTCAGGCTCACGCTGCGCCGCACTTCGCCATTGGTGAAGAAGTCGCCCTTCGCCTCCAGTGTCATGTTGCCCAGCCCGTTGCGCCAGAGCAGGCCGCCGTTGAACCCGGCTGCCGGGGAGATGAACTCGGCAAAATCATTGTGGTGTTCGACCCGTACCGTGCCCAGGGCGAAGCCCAGCAGTTCGTCGGCCAGTTGCCAGGTGCCGCCAGCGCCGCCATTCACATGGCTGACCAGCACTTCGTCGTCATGCTTGCCCGGCACCCGTTCCAGGCCACCGGTCACCTGCCATGACCATGGTTTGAGCAGCGCATTGCGGGGTGTCAGCGAGCGGATGGTGGCAAGGTCCAGGCGCTGCACCTGCCAGTCGTTGCCTTCGTACTGGCGGACTTTCAGCTGCAGAATCTCGATTTGCGCGCCCAGCGGGAAGCCATAGGCGTTGTCGTTGAGGTCGTGATATGCCATGCGCAGGCCGTACTCGGCGTAGGCGCGGTCTTCCCGCGTGCCGACACCCAGCTGCCAGGTGCGTGAGTCATGGCCATCCTCGGGCAACCCCGGGCGCTCGATTTGCAGCGCCGGCGGCGGGTTGCGGTTGATTGCGCGCAGCAGCTCGAAGCTACGCGTTGCCTGGCCTGGGTCGCGTTGCTGGCCATTGGCGCGGTAACGCTCCAGGCGGTAGGCGGCGTCCTGAACCAGCGCCTGGCGCTCGCGGGGCAGGGCAGTGAACCCAGGGCTTTGCAGCTGTGCGGTATCGGCGCTGACAGCCAGCACCTGCTGCTTTTCGTGAGGGTCAAGCGGCTCGGCGCGGGCCAGCAGTTCGCGCTCGCGCGAAGGCCGGTAGTTGACGCTGGACACCAGGCCAGACTGGCGCACTGCCTTGACCGTGTCGGTAGGGATGGCGGTCAGCGGGAACTGCGACGTCAAATCCAGGCCTGGCCGCGCCACCTGCAGCAGTTCGAGCAGGCGGTACGAGCAGTTCTCGTCGAAGAAGAAATAGTCGAACTGGATCTGCTTCAGCTCCCACACATGCTCGACCATGCGCCCGGTCTCTTGCGGGGTGAGGTCCAGCTGGTACTCCCACAGGTCGCGGTTTTCCAGGCTGCGGTACTCGGACAGCTTCTCTTGGTAGGGCATCAGCGCGAACAGGCCTGGGTAGCCGCCCATCAGGCCTTTCCAGGCATACAGGATGCTGTTGTCGCTGCCTTCGATGTAGGCGCCGAAGTTGATCGCGTAGCTCAGCAGCGTGGTGTCGTCGCTGTGGGTGTTGGACTGGTCGATGCGCAGCAAGGTGTGGCCGAACATCGACGAAGGGCTGTTCAGGTAGGCCGCCGGAAAAATCAGCGCGGCGCTGTGCGGGTCGATCGAGGTGTACCAGGTCTTGAATTCCTGGCAGTCGGGCTGTGGCAGGTCGGTCAGCCCCAGTTGCTCCTTGAGCCAGCGGGTACGCGCCGGGAAAACGCACTGGGCATGCTTGTCGCCCAGGCTAGCGGGCGCATACAACGCCTGCACCGTGGCCCGCAGCTCTTGGTCCGGGTGGTGCGCGCCATCGTCGGCGAGAAAGAACTGGGTATCGTCCACATAGCTGCGCCAACCACCCAGCTTGGCGGTTTCGTAATGGCCCAGGGCGATCCAGTAGGGGTTATTGGCCAATTGCTGAAGACGGCCTTCATCCAGCGCAGGCGCAGCATGAACAGGGGCGCAGGCACACAGCGCCAGGTAAGCGAGGCGTTTGAGCATATCGGGCAACTACTTCTTCACGATGCCGAAAGAAAGGGCGAAACCCGCCCCGGTAAGGGGGCGGGGGATGCTGCGCTTACGCCTCGGTGGCGTATTTGGCCAGGCGTGGGTCGTTCTTCAGAACTGCCAGGGTATTGCTGTGCACGGTTTCGGCCGTGACGTCGGCGCTGCTGAAGATCTGGCTGAAGTGCTGGTGGGTGACCGACTCGAAGTAGCTGCGGTCTTCCGGCGCTACGCCCAGTACCACGGCATAGGTGGTCAGCGCCTCGCCTTTGCCCATGGCCATGTCTTCGGACAGTTCGTTCATCATGCCATTCATGGCAAACCACGACTTGCCGCCATAGGTCAGCGAAGCCTTGGTGGAGCAGCCGTTGGTGCCGGAGGTCATGCCGAAGGTGGCGTTACCGGAGGTGCCGTTGGTGGTGGAAGCCAGGAAGTGAGCCGGCGTACCGCGTTGGCCTTCGAACAGCATGTTGCCCCAGCCGCAGTTCGGGCCGCCTGGCGCTTCAGCCATGGCATTGAGGGAGACCACGGTGAACAGAGTACCCAGAAGAATCCGTTTCATAGCATTTGTTCTCTATTTGTCTTAAACCAAGGGTCAGGGTTTCTGGCAACTCGCTTGCCAGGTCGGGAAAGCTTTTCACCCACCCGCGCAGCTTGGAGTTTAGGCACGATCTAAAGGTTGCGTTGTTGATTGCGAAAAATTTGCCTGGAGGCCTGTGTTATCGCGACTGCGACATAAAGTCCCGGTGAGCCTTGCAAGGCGCGCGCGGGCAGCGCCAGAATGCTCCGTATCCGCCCCGCCGAAGTAAGGAAACCCAATGCCCGATCCTGTCGCTGCGCGCCTGCGTCTTGCGCCTGAAGCCCTGACCCGGCGTTTTTCCCCCGAGCAGTTTGCTTTTACCCATACCGACGATCTGGAGCCGTTTCGAGGCGTTCTGGGCCAGGAACGAGCAGTCGAGGCCCTGCAATTCGGCGTGGCCATGCCTCGCCCTGGTTACAACGTGTATGTGATGGGCGAGCCCGGCACGGGCCGCTTCTCGTTCGTCAAGCGCTACCTCAAGGCCGAGGGCAAGCGCCAGCACACCCCAGCCGACTGGGTTTACGTCAACCACTTCGAGGAAACCCGCGAGCCGCGTGCCCTGGAGCTGCCCTCAGGCAGTGCCGGTGAATTCATCGCCGACATGGGGGGGCTGATCGACAACCTGTTGTCGACCTTCCCGGCAGTGTTCGAGCACCCGTCGTACCAGCAGAAGAAGGGCGCCATCGACCGCGCCTTCAACCAGCGCTACGACCGCGCCCTGGATGTGATCGAGCGGGCGTCGCTGGAAAAAGACGTGGCCCTGTACCGCGACGCCAGCAACGTTGCCTTCACCCCGATGGCCGACGGCAAGGCGCTGGATGAAGCCGAGTTCGCACAGCTGCCTGAAGCGGTGCGCGAGCAGTTCCACGAGGACATCGCCCTGCTCGAGGAGCGCCTCAACGAAGAACTGGCCAGCCTGCCGCAGTGGAAGCGTGAGTCGAACAACCAGCTGCGTCAGCTCAACGAAGAAACCATCACCCTGGCCCTGCAGCCGCTGCTGGCGCCGCTGTCTGAAAAGTACGCCGAGAACGCTGCGGTGTGCGCCTACCTGCAGTCGGTGCAACTGAACCTGTTGCGCACCGTGGTCGAGCAGTTGGTCGATGACAGCAAGACCGACGCCGTGGCGCGCAAGATGCTCGAAGAGCAATACGCCCCCAGCCTGGTGGTCGGCCATCACCACGATGGCGGCGCGCCGGTGGTGTTCGAGCCGCACCCGACCTACGACAACCTGTTCGGCCGAATCGAATACAGTACCGACCAAGGCGCGCTTTACACCTCCTATCGCCAATTGCGCCCAGGCGCCTTGCACCGGGCCAACGGCGGCTTCCTGATTCTTGAAGCCGAGAAGATGCTTGGCGAGCCCTTCGTCTGGGATGCGCTCAAGCGTGCGCTGCAGTCGCGCAAGCTGAAGATGGAGTCGCCGCTGGGTGAACTGGGCCGCGTGGCGAGCGTCAGCCTGACGCCACAGATGATCCCGCTCAACGTCAAGCTGGTGATCATCGGCTCGCGCCAGCTCTACTACGCGCTGCAGGACCATGATCCGGACTTCCAGGAAATGTTCCGGGTGTTGGTCGACTTCGACGAAGACATGCCCATGGTCGACGAGAACCTGGAGCAGTTCGCCCAGCTCTTGCGGACCCGCACCAACGAAGAAGGCATGGCACCGCTGACCAGCGACGCCGTGGCGCGCCTGGCCACCTACAGCGCCCGGCTGGCAGAGAACCAGTCGCGGCTGTCGGCGCGCATCGGTGACCTGTTCCAGCTGGTCAGCGAGGCCGACTTCATCCGCCAACTGGCCAGCGACGAGATGACCGATGCCGGCCACATCGAGCGCGCACTCAAGGCCAAGGCCACCCGTACCGGGCGTGTGTCCCAGCGGGTGCTGGACGACATGCTCGCCGGCATCATCCTGATCGACACTGAAGGCGCGGCCATCGGCAAGTGCAACGGCCTGACGGTGCTGGAAGTGGGCGATTCGGCGTTCGGCATGCCGGCGCGTATCTCTGCCAGCGTCTACCCCGGGGGCAGCGGCATCGTCGACATCGAGCGTGAGGTCAACCTGGGCCAGCCGATCCACTCCAAGGGGGTGATGATTCTGACTGGCTACCTGGGCAGTCGCTACGCGCAGGAGTTCCCGCTGGCTATCTCGGCGAGCATCGCCCTGGAGCAGTCCTACGGCTACGTCGACGGTGACAGCGCCTCGCTGGGTGAGGTCTGCACACTGATCTCGGCCTTGTCGCGCACGCCGCTCAAGCAATGCTTTGCCATCACCGGCTCGATCAACCAGTTCGGTGAAGTGCAGGCGGTGGGCGGGGTCAACGAGAAGATCGAGGGCTTCTTCCGGCTCTGCGATGCGCGCGGCCTGACCGGCGACCAAGGGGTGATCATTCCACGGGCCAACGTGGCCACCCTGATGCTCGACGAGCGCGTGCTGCAGGCGGTCGAAGCCGGGCAGTTCCACGTTTACGCGGTCAGCCAGGCTGACGAAGCGCTTAGCCTGCTGGTAGGCGAGGAGGCCGGTGTGGCGGATGACAAGGGCGAGTTCACCGAGGGCAGCGTCAATGCCCGCGTGGTGGAGCGCCTGCGGGAAATCGCCGAAATGATCAGCGAAGAAGACATCAAAGAGGCGGAAAAGGAACGCCTGGAAGAGATGATTGCGCAGGCTAAACCCGCCTGAGTCAATAAATCGGCGCTGGCGGCGATGTGCTACCGTTCAGCGCCGGTTTTCCAACTTTCTGAGTTGTTCTTCTATGCTGGAACTTAGGGAGCAATCAGGGTTCAGGATGGAAACAGCCTGAGGGTTTCAGGCTGAACAGGGCTCATTGGAGGGGACGCGGCCATGCGCAACCTCAGCCTTACTCGCCAGTGCCTGGGCCTGGTGACCCGCATTGAATGCAGCATTCGCCCACTTGCCGGTGACAATGGCATGTGGACGCTGCTGTTCGCCGCCGGCATGGCCGGTGAGCAACCCTCGGCCATCAAGGCTCAGGGGCCGTTCCACGGGCCATTGGTTGCCGAATCGGTGCTTAATGCCATCGTCGACAGCCTCACGCTGCATGGCTATCAAGTGACCGAAGACCCGCAGATCTGGTGCCTGCACCTGCAAGCGCAGTTGCGTCGCATCAATGGCGAGCGTTGCCGCAACCTGGGGGATTATCAGTTTCATCCTGAAAGCTGAACAGGCCGGGTGACCCTACAGGTACCCGGTCCCTCTGGGAGCAACTGTCTTGTGGTGCTTGTGCCGGCCTCATCGCTGGCAAGCCAGCTCCCACAGGTGCGGCGCTAGCCTTTGAGACTACACAGTTCGGGTGGGAGCCGGCTTGCCGGCGATTGGGCTGCACGGCAGCCCCGGGCTTTTGCTGCAGCGGGTGGCTGGCTATACTCGCCGTCGCTTTTTTAGTCACCTGACGAGTCCCTTACCCTCCATGGAACGTATTCTCGAAAACGCGATGTATGCCTCGCGCTGGCTGCTCGCCCCGATCTACTTCGGCCTGTCGCTCGGCCTGCTGGCCTTGGCACTGAAATTCTTCCAGGAAGTCGTCCACGTCCTGCCCAACGTATTTGCCTTGAGCGAAGCTGACCTGATCCTGGTGATCCTGTCGTTGATCGACATGTCGCTGGTGGGCGGCCTGCTGGTGATGGTGATGATTTCCGGCTACGAGAACTTCGTCTCGCAACTGGACATCGACGACAGCAAGGAAAAGCTCAACTGGCTCGGCAAAATGGACTCTTCGTCGCTGAAGATGAAGGTTGCTGCGTCGATCGTGGCCATTTCGTCCATTCACCTGCTGCGGGTGTTCATGGATGCGCAGAACATCTCCACCGACTACCTGATGTGGTATGTGATCATCCACATGACCTTCGTGGTGTCGGCCTTCTGCATGGGCTACCTGGACAAGCTCACCAAGCACTGAGCCCATGCGGCTTGAGGGTAAAACTGACCAATGGCGTCAGTTTTACCTTGTGTATTCGCAAGCCTTGTACAAAAAATGAGCACTCACGCGGTTCCCGCTGCGAGGTGCTCTCATGAACCTGCATCAGCTCAATACCGAGGCCAGGGTTGGCCATGTCGACGAACTCAACCTGATTGCCATCGAAGGTGGCGACTATCTACTTGAGGCCCGGATCAAGGGCCGTGCGCATCCGCTTTCCGACAGCCGTGGGCAACGCTTGCGCGTGCACTCCGTGGAAGAGGCACGGGGCCTGCTCAAGGACCTTCCATTGCTCTCGCTGAACCTGTTGCACTGGTCTGTGCAGGACGAAATGTGTGGCATGGGCACGCACCCGGAAGAAGACCTGAAAGTGCCGATTTCCCAGCGTTCGGCCTGGTAGCTGCTCGCGGCGCCCCAGTGTGCTAGGCTGCTCGCCCTTTTCATCAAGGGCGCGGCTGCACTGCGCCCTGCAGTGGAGCACGACAATGTCCGAACTCAACCTGTCTACCGACGAAACCCGCGTCAGCTACGGCATCGGCCGTCAGCTGGGTGGCCAACTGCGTGACAACCCGCCACCAGGCGTCAGCCTGGATGCCATCCTGGCTGGCCTGACCGACGCCTTCAACGGCGCCGACAGCCGCGTCAGCGAAGCCGACCTGTCGGCCAGCTTCAAAGTCATCCGCGACATCATGCAAGCCGAAGCTGCAGCCAAGGCTGAAGCCGCTGCTGGCGCTGGCAAGGCATTCCTCGCCGAAAACGCCAAGCGCGAAGGCATCACCACCCTGGCTTCGGGCCTGCAGTTCGAAGTGCTGACCGCAGGTGAAGGCGCCAAGCCGACCCGCGAAAGCAACGTGCGTACTCACTACCACGGCACCCTGATCGACGGCACCGTGTTCGACAGCTCGTACGACCGTGGCCAGCCGGCTGAATTCCCGGTTGGCGGCGTGATCGCCGGCTGGACCGAAGCCCTGCAACTGATGAACGCTGGCAGCAAATGGCGCCTGTACGTGCCGAGCGAGCTGGCCTACGGCGCCCAAGGCGTTGGCAGCATCCCGCCGCACAGCGTCCTGGTGTTCGACGTCGAGCTGCTCGACGTACTGTAAGACCGCTGGGGCCGCTTTGCGGCCCATTCGCGGGGCAAGCCCGCTCCCACAGAGATACTCAAGATGAGCAGAGAGGTCTTTGTGGGAGCGGGCTTGCCCCGCGAAGAGGCCGGGCCTGAGAACATCAATTCCAGTCTGTCCCCCCAGGGCGCAACGCCCGCGCATAGCAGAACAGAAACAAATTCCGCACCAGCTCCTTGAGCACCCCAGGCTCACTCGAATTCAGCCCGCTCATGTCCAGGTCGCCCTGGTCTCGCAGTTCATCGAGCGCTTCTTCTTCGAGCACGGCGCAGACTTCGCCAGTCTCGCGATGCAGGATGCGCAGGTAAGGGTGAGGACGTTCGAGCCAGGCGTCGATCAGATAAGTCATGGCTATTCTCCTTGGACAGCAATTCCAATGAGAATAATTCTTATTATCAAAATAGCAAGGGGCTATTGGCGTATTTTTGCCGGACGGTGCAGTGACCCTGTTGCAGGATCTGTCAGGGCCGCCTGAAAGGCAGCCCCGTCGCACAGCGTTGTCAGACCTTGCGTACGAACTCGGACTTCAGCTTCATGGCGCCGATGCCGTCGATCTTGCAGTCGATGTCGTGGTCGCCGTCGCACAGGCGGATATTTTTGACCTTGGTGCCGACCTTGACCACCAGGGACGAGCCCTTGACCTTGAGGTCCTTGATCACGGTGACGGTATCGCCGTCCTGCAGGACATTGCCGACCGAATCCTTTTTCACCACGTCATCGCTGGCGGCTTCGGCTTCGCCGTTGGCCGACCACTCGTGGGCGCATTCGGGGCAGATCAGCTGGCTGCCATCCTCATAGGTGTACTCGGAATTGCATTTGGGGCAGGGCGGCAGAGTGCTCACTTCGGTTCCTTAAACAGACAGGCGGTTAAAGGCCCATATTGTATAAGGTTTTAACCGCAAAGTGTTTTTGTCCGTACAAAAGCATTCGCGGGACAAGCCCGCTCCCACAGGTTCTCCACCCAGCTCAAGGGCAGTGGTGTACCTGTGCTCCCACAGGTTCTCCACCCAGCTCAAAGGCAGTGGTGTACCTGTGGGAGCGGGCTTGTCCCGCGAAGAGGGCGACGCTGTCTTAGTGCGTACGCGCTACCGCAAACTCGCTCAGCTCGATCAATGCATCGCGATACTCGCTGGCCGGCAGCACTTCCAGGCACTCGATGGCCTTGGCCACGTAGTCGCGTGCCATCTGCGCGGTGTAGTCCAGCGCGCCCGAGGCTTCGACCGCTACGCGGATCTGCTCGAGGTCTTCCAGGCCGCCCTTCTGAATGGCCTTGCGCACCAGTGCAGCCTGTTCAGGCGTGCCTTCGCGCATGGTGTAGATCAGCGGCAGGGTTGGCTTGCCTTCGGCCAGGTCGTCACCGACGTTTTTGCCGAGGGTCTGCGAATCGCCCTTGTAGTCCAGCAGGTCGTCGACCAGCTGGAAGGCTACGCCCAGGTGGTCACCGAAGGTGCGCAGGGCTTCGCGCTGTGCTTCGCTGGCGCCGGCCAGCGCGGCGGCGCTGTGGGTCGAGGCTTCGAACAGCATGGCGGTCTTGCCGCGGATGACCTCCATGTACACCTCTTCCGTGGTGCTGGCATCGCGAACACGCGACAGCTGCAGCACTTCACCCTCGGCGATGACGCGGGTGGCCTTGGAGAGGATCTGCATGACCGGCATCGAACCCAGTTCGACCATCATTTCGAACGAGCGCGAATAAAGGAAGTCACCTACCAGCACGCTTGGCGCGTTGCCCCACAGCGCATTGGCGGTGGAACGGCCACGGCGCATGCCCGACATGTCGACGACGTCGTCGTGCAGCAGGGTAGCGGTGTGCAGGAATTCGATGGTCGCTGCCAGCAGGCGCAGGTCGTCGCCTTCGCGGCCCAGGGCCTTGCCGCAGAGCAGGACCAGCAGGGGACGCAGGCGCTTGCCACCGGCCGACGTGATATAGTCGCCGATCTTCGATACCAGCGGCACGCGCGAGGTCAGCTGCTTCTTGATGATCTCGTCGACGGCGCTGAAATCATCAGCCACCGCGCGGTAGAAGGTTTGGGGTTGCATCGGCTGCTCCATTGACGTTGCGCGGCATGCTAGGTCGCGGGTCCCGGTGTGTCAAGGCGCGGTGCCAGCGCCACCGGGGCGGTACTTGCAAGCAAAACCGGGGTTGCGTACAATCGCGCACCCTAACTTCCTGGGCAGCACCTGCCTTACGCAATTGCACCGGGCCGTTCCAGCCCCATGCAGCCATGCCAGCCAATACTCAATATATAAAGCGCTGGGTGAGCAGGATTATCGGAGAAATACCATGTCTTACGCAGTAATCGTTACCGGCGGCAAGCAGTACAAAGTCGCTGAAGGTGAATTCCTCAAGATCGAAAAACTGGAAGTCGCCACTGGCGAATCCGTGACTTTCGATCGCGTTCTGCTGGTTGCCAACGGTGAAGAAGTCACCATCGGCGCACCAGTCGTCGCTGGCGCTAAAGTTGTTGCAGAAGTCGTTTCGCAAGGCCGTCACGATAAAGTCCGCATCATCAAGTTCCGTCGCCGTAAGCACCACATGAAGCGTATGGGCCACCGCCAGTGGTTCACCGAGATCAAAATCACCGGCATCCAGGCTTAATCCCCTAGATCCCCTGAATTTATTTGGAGAATTGAACCATGGCTCACAAGAAGGCTGGTGGTAGTACCCGTAACGGTCGCGACTCAGAATCGAAACGCCTTGGCGTGAAGATGTATGGCAGCCAGGTCGTCAAGGCCGGCAACATCATCGTCCGTCAGCGTGGCACCCAGTTCCACGCCGGTTACGGCGTTGGCATGGGCAAGGATCACACCCTGTTCGCCAAGATCGAAGGCGTGATCAAGTTCGAGAAGAAAGGCGAGTTCAACCGCCGTTACGTGAGCATCGTCGCCGCTTAATCGCGACGTCGCTCCAGAAGCCCCGTCATGCGACGGGGCTTTTTCGTTTGTGGTGAGCCTCTTGCAAAGCTGTTTGTATGGGCTGCCGGCGTGGGTTTCTACGGTCGTACGGGGCCGCCGCGCTCATTTTTGCAAGAGCCTCAGGTTTTTTAAGTATTCAGCTCGTCTGCCGACGAGAGGCGGTTTTAATGAAGTTTGTTGACGAAGTATCGATTCGAGTCAAAGCCGGTGACGGCGGTAACGGTTGCATGAGCTTCCGTCGCGAAAAATTCATCGAAAACGGTGGCCCTAACGGGGGTGATGGCGGTGACGGCGGTTCGGTCTACATGGTCGCCGACGAAAACCTCAACACCCTGGTCGACTACCGCTACACCCGTCACCACGAGGCCCAGCGTGGCGCCAACGGTGGCAGCACCGACTGCACCGGCAAGAAGGGTGAAGACCTGTTCCTGCGCGTGCCGGTCGGCACCACGGTGATCGACGCCACCACCCAGGAAGTGATCGGTGACCTGATCACCCCTGGCCAGAAACTGATGGTCGCCCAAGGCGGCTGGCACGGCCTGGGCAACACCCGTTTCAAGTCCAGCACCAACCGTGCGCCGCGCCAGACCACCCCAGGCAAGCCAGGTGATCAGCGCGACCTGAAAATGGAAATGAAGGTACTGGCCGACGTCGGCCTGCTCGGCCTGCCGAACGCTGGCAAGAGCACCTTCATCCGTTCGGTGTCGGCCGCCAAGCCGAAAGTCGCCGACTACCCGTTCACTACCCTGGTGCCGAACCTGGGTGTGGTCAGCGTCGACCGCTGGAAGAGCTTCGTCATCGCCGACATCCCCGGCCTGATCGAAGGCGCTTCCGACGGTGCCGGCCTGGGTATCCGCTTCCTCAAGCACTTGGCACGTACCCGTGTGCTGCTGCACCTGGTCGACATGGCGCCGCTGGACGAAAGCAGCCCGGCCGATGCCGCCGAAGTGATCGTCAACGAGCTGACCCGCTTCAGCCCGTCGCTGGCCGAGCGTGAGCGCTGGCTGGTGTTGAACAAGGCCGACATGGTCATGGAAGACGAGCGCGACGAGCGGGTCAAGGAAGTGGTCGAGCGTCTGCAGTGGGAAGGCCCGGTCTACGTGATCTCGGCCATCTCCAAGCAGGGCACCGACAAGCTCAGCCACGACCTGATGCGCTACCTCGAAGACCGCGCCGATCGCCTGGCCAACGACCCGGCCTACGCCGAAGAGCTGGCCGACCTCGATCAGCGCATCGAAGACGAAGCCCGTGCTCAGCTGCAGGCCCTGGACGACGCCCGCACCCTGCGTCGCACTGGCGTCAAGAGCGTCCACGACATCGGCGACGATGACGGTTGGGATGATGATTTCGAGGACGACGAAGACGGCCCAGAAATCATTTACGTGCGCGACTGACCGGTTGCAGTACACTAAACGCCGCTCTCTGGAGCGGCGTTTTTGTATCTACGGTCTCTACAGATTCGACATAGGTTGGAAGAAGATGCGAAGCAAGGTGACGGGCGCCAAGCGCTGGGTCGTGAAGATTGGCAGTGCTCTGTTGACCGCCGATGGCAAGGGCCTTGACCGCGGCGCAATGGCCGTTTGGGTCGAGCAGATGGTCGCGCTGCGTGAAGCAGGCGTGGAGTTGGTGCTGGTCTCTTCGGGGGCCGTGGCAGCTGGCATGAGCCAGTTGGGCTGGACCTCGCGACCGAGCGCGATGAACGAGCTGCAGGCGGCCGCGTCGATCGGCCAGATGCGCCTGGTGCAGGCCTGGGAGTCGAGCTTCGGCGAGCACGGCAAGCACACCGCGCAAATTCTGCTGACCCATGACGACCTGTCTGACCGCAAGCGTTACCTCAACGCTCGCAGCACCCTGCGCACGCTGGTCGACTTGGGCGTGGTGCCGGTGATCAACGAGAACGACACCGTGGTCACCGACGAGATCCGCTTCGGCGACAACGACACCTTGGCCGCGCTGGTGGCCAACCTGGTGGAAGCCGACCTGCTGGTGATTCTCACCGACCGCGACGGCATGTTCGACGCCGACCCGCGCAACAACCCCGAAGCCCAGCTGATCTACGAAGCCCGCGCCGACGACCCGTCACTCGACGCCGTGGCCGGCGGTACCGGCGGTGCCCTGGGCCGTGGCGGTATGCAGACCAAGCTGCGCGCGGCGCGCCTGGCGGCACGTTCCGGTGCCCACACCATCATCATCGGTGGCCGTATCGAGCGCGTGCTCGACCGCCTCAAGACGGGCGAGCGCCTAGGGACCTTGCTGTCGCCTGAGCGCGGCATGCTTGCAGCGCGCAAGCAGTGGCTGGCCGGGCACCTGCAAACCCGCGGCACGCTGGTGCTGGACGCCGGTGCCGTGCAGGCGCTGCGCCAGGCCAACAAGAGCCTGTTGCCGGTGGGCGTGAAGACCGTGCAGGGCAGTTTCCGTCGTGGCGAGATGGTGGTGTGCGTCGGTCCTGATGGCCTGGAAGTGGCCCGCGGTTTGGCCAACTACAGCGCCCTTGAGGCGCAAAAAATCATTGGCCAGCCGTCCGATGCCATCGAAAGCATCCTGGGCTACAGCGCGGAGCCCGAGCTGGTGCACCGTGACAACCTGGTTCTGGTCTGAGGGTGTGGGCATGTTGAAAAGGATGATCGCCGTGGCAGCGTTGGCGTTGCCGATGCTGGCCGGTGCCGAGGAGGTCGGCCAGGTGTCGACCGTGTTCAAGTTCGTCGGGCCGAATGACCGCATCGTGGTCGAGGCATTCGATGACCCCAAGGTCGAGGGCGTGACCTGTTACCTGTCGCGGGCTAAGACCGGCGGCGTGAAGGGTGGCTTGGGCCTGGCCGAGGACCGGGCGGAGGCGTCGATTGCCTGCCGTCAGGTGGGGCCGATCAACTTCAAGGGTGAGTTGAAAGATGGCGAGGAAGTGTTCAAGGAACGCACCTCGTTGGTGTTCAAGACCATGCAGGTGGTGCGCTTTCTCGACAAGAAGCGCAATACCCTGGTGTACCTGGTGTACAGCGACCGCATGATCGAAGGCAGCCCGCAGAATGCGGTGACGGCGATTCCGATCTTGCCTTGGGCTCACTGATAGGCCGGTAGATGTTGGGAGGCCTTTGGCCTCCATTCGCAGCACAAGGCTGCTCCTACAGAGACCCCGCTGCCTCTGTGGGCTGCGCAAGACCTGTGGGAGCGGGCTTGCCCCGCGAATGGGCCGCAAAGCGGCCCCTGTATTCCACTATCAGGCCAACGCCTCAGCCTGATCCTCGCGCACGTCCGCCTTCACCTCATCCAGCCGGCTGATGAACTTCCAGTCCGCCTCGTCGATGTAGATGCCATTCGGCCCGCTGCCACCTTCCAGGTCGATCGCCACCTTGGCCGACACTTGCGGCTTCACGCTCGCCAGAATCGGCACGAAGCCAAGCTGCAAGCTGGTCTCCAGCAGTGCCGCCTGGTTGCGTTCGTCGATGTCTGCCGCCTCGTCGAGGTAGTACGGCAAGCGAATGCGCCCGGCCAGGTCGCGGTCCATCAGGTGCAGCAACAAGTACATGTTGGTCAGCGCCTTGATGGTCATGGTGGTGCCGTTGGACGCGGCGCCGTCGATGTCGGCGTGAATCACCGGCTGGCCATTGACCTTGGTGATCTCGAACGCCAGTTCGAACAGGTCCTTGAGGCCCAACTGGTTGTGGTTGGCCGCCACCAGCCGTGCCAGGTACTCCTTGGCTTCTTCGTTCTTGTGGTCCTGGTCCGAGCTTTGGGTCAGGTCGAACACCGACAGGGTCTCGCCTTCCTCGTACTGGCCGGCGCTGTGGATGATCTGGTCGATGTGCTTGAGCGCCTCTTTGTTCGGCGCCAGCACCACGCGGAAGCTCTCCAAGTTGGACACCTGGCGCTTGTTGATCTCGCGGTTGAACAGGGCCAACTGGTGCTCGAGGCTGTCGTAGTCGCTGCGGATGTTGCGCAGGGTCCGGGCGATGTCGGTGACGGCCGCGCGGCGTGCCTTGGCCAGGGTCAGGGCCTCGTCGGTGCGGTGCGCATAGGCGTTAACCAACAGCTGCAAGCGGCGCTCCATGTCGTCTTCGCTGTCGAACTTGGCCACGCCCTTGAGGCGCACCTGGGCGTACAGCGCCTCGATCTGGTTATCCACCCGCTGCAGGCTCTGCCAGCTGTCCTGGTAGTCATTGAGCATCGGCAGCAGGTTGTCCATCGAGTCGTCGATCGCTTCCATGAACGGCGTGCCGTAGGGCAGGTCGGCCGGCAACAGCTGGCGGCGACGCAGGGCGTCTTCCAGGGTGCGTTGCTTGGACTCGAGGTCGCCGATCTGCCGGCCGACCAGTTGCAGCTTGGCCGACAGTTGCTGGACGCGTTCGGTGAAGGCGTCGCTGGAGCGCTTGAGCTCGTCTTGGGCGGCTTCCAGTTGCGACAGCTGCTCCAGTTTCTCGGGCTCTTCGGCGGCCAGGGTTTCGCTACGGCGGAAGTCTTCCAGGGCTTTTTGCGCGTCCAGTACCGCTTGGTACAGGGTTTCGGTCTGCGCCTTGGAGGCGGAGCGGTCGGCGGCCACGGCCTGCTGGGTCTTGAGCTGCTTGAGTTCTTTTTCCAGGCGCTCTTTCTGGTCGCGAAGGGCGGCGCGGTCGGCCAGGGCCTGCAGGGCCGGTGGGTCGATGTGCGACAGGTCGATGGACAGGCCGGGCGCTTCGAAACGCTCGCCCTTGAACCCGTCGAGCACCGCTTCCAGCGATTTTACCCACAGGTCGCTGTCGTCCAGTTCGATACCGCGCTCGCCCAGCGGCAGGCTGAACAGGGCGCCGTTGAACAGGCGCATGAGGCGGTCGACATCCTGCTGCGAGAACTCTTCGCGCAGGCGGGCGTAGCTGTTGTTGTCGGCGTGGTCGAGCTGCTGGCGGACCTGCTTGAGGCGTTTTTCCAGGTCGCGTACGCGCTCGTCCAGGTCTTCGGCCGAGAACTGCCGCGACTGGGCCAGCGCGCCGGCCAGTTCGTCGTGGGCGTCTTTGGCGGCCAGCAACTGCTGCTCCAGCACCTTGACGTCATCGACCAGGGCGAAGCGGTGCTTGAGCACTGACAGCTCGCCAAGCCAGCGCTGGATGCCGGTGATTTCACGTTCCAGGCGCATCAGCTCCTGGGTACCGCCACGTTGGTCGTTCTGCAACCGGTCCTGTTCGCCGCGGTAGTGTTCGGACTGGATGACCAGCTCTTCCTTGCGCGCCATGGCGTATTCCTGCCAGGTGCCCAGCAGGTTGTCGAGCAGCGGCGAAAGGCGGTGCAGCTTGCCGCGCAGGATGTCGCGTTGGGCCACGCCACCGGCCAGGGCTTCAACCAGTGGGCCGGCGGCGACCAGGGCGTTGTAGTCCTGCTCCATGCGGCGCACGTCGCGGAAGGCTTCTTCACAGGCTGCGATGTAGTCGACGCTGCCCGAGCGCAGGCTGTGCTCGAAGGCATCGAGGAACAGCTGCTTGAGCTTGGCGGCGGTGATTTCGCGCATGTGCAGCAGGTTGATGAACAGCGCGCGAAAGGTTTTCAGGCTTTGCTCGCTGGTCGAGCGCAGCGGGATCATGGTCAGGTCCAGCGGCACCGAGGTGTGGCCGCCGACCAGCAGCCGGCGCAGTTCGTCGGGCTTGAGCTCGTAGGCCTTCAGGCCTAGGCGCTCCAGGTTGGTGAACAGCTCCTTCTGGCGCAGGCAGGTGTCGTTCTTCTGGTAGTGGGCCAGGTCCAGCTCGCCTTTGTAGGCGAAGAACTGGTGGCCGAAACCGCCCCCCGGGCCGCGGCCGACCACACCGATCACGTGCGGGCCGTGGGGCAGGTTCAGTTCGCAGAGAATGTACGAGGTATCGCTGGCGAAGTAGAAACGACGCGACTGCTCCAGGCTGTACTTGCCGAAGCTCATGTCAGACATGCGCGCCAAAATCGGGAACTGCAGGGCGTTGATCGACGCCGATTTACCCAGGTTGTTGGCGCCGTACACCGACAGCGGGTGTTCCAGCGGGAACAGGCCGAGGCTGTAACCGGCGGTGTTGAGCAATGCAAAGCGGCGGATGCCGTAGCGTTCCTGGCTCATGCGTCAATCTCCTGTTGCTCTTCGCGGATGGCCCGGGCCAGGGCGTCCTCTTCGCTCTCGTCGCCTTCGAACGGCGACAGGTCGAGTGGGTCGTCGGTACGGTTGAGTTGTTCCGGGCTTTCTTCCTCGACCAGTACCGGGGTCGGCAAGGGCAGGTCGCTGTGCAGGGTGGCAGCCAGGTCGCGGTCCTGCTGGACCGACAGGCACACATCGAGGAAGCGGTGCATCGGCGGCAGGAAGCGGTAGATGCCGCCTTCCTCGTGGGCGAAGCCGAGCTGGGTCATGCGCCGGAGGATCTTCTCTTCGAGTTCGTCGACGGTTTGCACCTCGGCCTGCAGGAACAGGTCGCGGTACTTGTCCAGCAGCGAGGGCAGTTCGTCGCGGCCGATGCTGCCGCCGTCGAGCACGGCCATCGGGTCGCGGCCCTGGTCGGCCAGGTGCTCGACCAGGATGAAGGTGAACAACGACAGGCGCTGGGCGGTCTTGTTGACCTGCGCGGCGGCAAGCTCGGGCACGAAGTAATAGAAGCCACGGGTGTCGCACACCAGCTCGAAGCCCAGGGCCTTGAACAGGGTGCGGTACTGGTCCTGGAAGTTCGACAGCTGAGCGTACAGCTCCGGGTCACGGCGGCTGACGTGAAAACCTTTGAACAGCTCGCGGAAGATCGGCGCGAGCTGGGACAGTTCGGAAAGATCAAGATGCATTGGCTGGGCTCGCGTTGGATTCGGCAGTCGTTCGTGCGACGTCTTCACGGCTGGACGTCAGGGCGAACGAGCGCAGGCTGACCAGGTGTTCGTGGGTGGTGTAGTCGCGGCGCTCAAGGCGCTCGCGCTTGAAGCGCTTTTCTCGGGACAGGCGCGAGAACCAGTACAGCAGTTCGTCGGTGGCGCCTTCGGGCTCCTGGTCCAGCAGCCAGACCATCAGGTCGGGCAGCGGCAGGGCCTGCTCGCAGCGTTCGAGCATTTCCTTGACCGTACGTGGCGCGCGCGGCAGCGGGTCCTTGTCGGTCTTGTGCGCCTTGGGGAAGCGCGCAGGCTTGGGCTCGAAACGGGCCAGGGCGTAAACATAAGCCTCGACTTGGCTGGCACTGCCGAGGAAGGTGCTCTGCGGCCGGGTGAACATCGGCATGGCCGCTTGCGGCACGGCATCGATGCCCTTGCGGCGGATCACCGACAGGGCCAACGCAGCGCCACGGGTCACGGCGTTGTGCCGGCGCGCTTCTTCGCGCAGGGGCAGCAGCAGTTCACGGGCGTGGCGCAGGGTCAGCTGGGCGCTGGTTTGCATTTCCAGAATGCGCGCGTGGGTGCGCAGCAGCATGTCGTCGTCGACCAGGTGGCCGAGGCGGGCCTGTTCGCCCAGCAGGCGCAGCAGCACGGTCTCGACCTTGCGCACGCCTTGTTCGAAGGCGCCGTCGGCGTTGACCAGCTGGATCATCGGCTCGACGTATTCGTCCCAGGTTGCGAGGACTTCGGCGTAGCGCTGGCGCAGCGGGATCTGCCGGTTGCTGGTCTTGGCCCGCTCGGCCACGGCCACCAGTGCCTGCTCGTCGTTGTCGAGCTTTTTGAGCACATCGCGCACGCGCATGTCGAGCAGGCGCAGCTGGCGCGCCAGGTCGTCGCTGTCGCGGTTGTCGAAGGCGTCTTGGATATGCCCGGCGAGGCGCTCCAGGTGGCGCAGGTAGGCTTCGATTTCCAGGCACAGGCCCAAGCGGTGTTCGCGGCGCAGGTAGGCGAGGAAGTCGTGGATCTGGGCGTTGAGCTCGAAGCGGTTCGGGCTCTTGGCCACCGGGACCAGGATATCCAGGCGGATCCACACGTCGAGCAGCTGGGTGATGTCCTGCGGGGTGCTTTCGACCTGCTGGCGGGCCACATGCTGGCGCAGTTCAACCAGGCTCAGGGTGCCCTGGTCGAAACGTTCGCACAGTGGCTCGATCAGGGCCCAGTGTTCGGCTAGGGCGCGCAGGACGCGCTTGGGTTCGATCATTGGCTTCGACTCGTTGCCAAGAAAAAGGGGGCGATTGTACTGCATCCAGGGGGGAGGATTTCACCCCTTGGTCTGTAATGAGAGATGTCCCTTGGTTTTTTAGGGGTATGGCGGGAGCGCTTTGGCGCCTGTGAGATCGAGCGCCGCCCGCGCGGCGCTTCGCGGGGCAAGCCCGCTCCCACATTTGTTTCGGGCCAATCAATCCTGATCTACTAGCGCGCGGCCCCTTGTTTGTCCCTTTCGATATCGTGTCGTGCACCAAGGGGTACGCGCGCCAATGGCACAGGCATGATTGGCCCGGAACAAAATGTGGGAGCGGGCTTGTCCCGCGAAGCGCCGCGCGGGCGGCGCTCGGTCTCAACAACACTGCAAAACCCAAGGCGTACGCGTTAGAATGCCCGATTGATTCAACCCTCCGGATACCCGCCCCGTGCTGACCGAACCCCGTCGCCGCGCCTACCTCTCCGCCATGCAAGTGGTGCACTGGCTGCCGCGCGCCGAACTGCCGTTCGCCGCACCGTCGCGGCCCGAACTGTTGTTGCCGGTGGCGCCGGTCGAAGACATCGACTTCGAGGTCAGGCCTGCACCTGCGGCCAACCAGCCGGCGCCAGCCGCCCCTCAGGCACGCTCTGGCGAACGCCCGAAAATCGAAATCCCGCGCCCCGGCAGCACCGCAAAGCCTGCCGCCAAGCCAGCCGAAGCGGAGCCAGAAGCACCCGCACCGCGCCCGGCCCCGGTGCCGCCGCCACGCTTCTCGCTGCAGTTGCTGCGCGCCGGCAGTTGCCTGCTGTTGGTGGAACTGGCCACCGGCCAGCCCTTCCAGAGCCGCGACCCGTCCTACCTGCTGCTCAAGGACATGCTGCGCGCCGCCGGCCTGCCCGACGCCCCGCAGATCATCGGCGAGCCGGTCCGCTGGCCGTTGCTGGTGCGCGGCAACATGGACCAAGGCCCGGACGCTGCACGCGATTTTGTCCAGGGGTTCATCCAGGCGCGTCTGGAAGAAGCCCCGTGCAACTGCTTGTGGCTGATCGGCCTGCCCGCGCTGCGCTTCGCCGGCAATGCCGATGCGCACACTTACTACCAAGTACTGAAGCTCGATGGCCTGGGCGACGCCTGGGCCTTGCCGGGCCTTGAACTGTTGATGGACGAGCCGCAGCGCAAGGCGGACGTCTGGAAAGCCATGCGCCAGCTGATGGCGCGCTGGAAGAGCGTTGAATGAGTGAATCGATCAGTTTCCGCCCGATGACCGAGGCGGATCTGGATGCCGTGCTTAAGATCGAATATGCCGCGTTCAGTCATCCCTGGACCCGCGGAATCTTTCAGGATGCGCTCAAGTCCTACGAAGTGTGGCTGATGTTCGATGGCCAGCAGCAGGTCGGCCACGGCGTGATCAACGTGATCATCGACGAGGCGCACCTGCTCAACATCACCGTCAAGCCCGAGAACCAGGGGTGTGGCCTGGGCCTGCGTCTGCTCGAGCACCTGATGGCGCGAGCTTACCAGCTTAATGGTCGTGAGTGCTTCCTGGAGGTGCGCGCCAGCAACCAGTCGGCCTATCGGTTGTATGAGCGCTACGGGTTCAACGAAATCGGCCGCCGGCGGGATTACTACCCCATGGCGGGCGGGCGCGAGGATGCGCTGGTGATGGCTTGTACGTTGTTCGAAGAGTGAAGGTGCGGTCCATTTGCTGATGCGCTGGCTGCCAGCCCTCTAGCGCATACTATGGCGTGGTGCCGATTCACCCGTTGCTGCGCTCGGCTTCCGAGTTACCCCAGAAACGCTCCTGGCATTTTTACCAGTATACAAAGGGCTTCGCGTTCTGAATCATTGGGATGGGAATTCTGAGTATTACGACCATGAAGACTTTCACGGGTGCTTGGTTTTTTTATGAAGGGGATGCAGTACGCACTGTTTGGCAGGAAGGCCGTTGCAGTTCGTTGATCCAGGCTGCGGGTATGCGGCTTGTCGAGCGAAAGGTTGCCAATGGTCTTCAGCAAACGATGATGCTCGCTTCGGATGGCATGGGCTCTGTGATAGGTGAGTCCGGTACACGGTCTAAATCGGTAGCCTATTCACCTTATGGCTTCCAGAGGGGTATGGAGTCGCTGATAGGCTTCGCAGGCCAGATGCAGTCATTGTTGCCAATCGGTTACTTTCTTGGAAACGGTTATCGTTTTTTTGACGCTGTTACCAATCGCTTCAACTCGCCTGATGAATTCAGTCCGTTTGGTAGAGGAGGCGTGAATGCGTATGTTTACTGCGGGGGTGACCCAGTGAATCGTACGGACCCTAGTGGCCACATGATCTACTATGTGGGCTCATCAAGAAGCTTTGATTATTTGCCATCGCTTTCAATACCCATAACGCTCAAAGGGGCGGGTAATTATTTAGACCCTATACGAACAGAGATGTCGTTTAAGTTTATACAGAGAAAGGGTCCGGGAATGTATTTTTCAGAGGGCCCCCTTCTCTCGGAATATATACAGGGAAAGGGTCCGGGAAAGTATTTTTCAGAGGCCAGCCTTCTCTCGGAAGAGTTTCATATTTCGCGTAAGCGTGCTGCGTCACCCGTAGAGGCTGGGGTGTCAAAGCACTTGAAGCAAGAAGGAGGTTTGATTCAAAATCCGCAGGCTGGTGTCGATAATGGGGTGGTTAAAGCCAAAATGATAGCTCGAATTAAGCGTTCTCAACACGAGCTGTTTTCTAATGTTCCTAATGGTCCAAATAATAGAGCTATCGCGCTAGATTATTTAGATATGCTCGATTCTAATACGGTGAGTGGAGCGAGAGAAGCGTTGTATAAAAAATATGGAAAGATAACTAGAGTTAGCAAGGTGACGAATTACGTTGCTAGCGGTTTGGGTTCAGTTGTTGATTGGATTCGCAAATCAGCTAGGCGATAAACTTCATAGATTCTGGATGCTGCAAGGCAGGTCTAACCATGTAGGTTCATTCACGCCCTGCGATCCGGTCATGAAGCTGTCAGATAGAAAGCCAATAGGTGGCGTCGATTGAGATCTTTCGATCTATCGTTTATGGACCAAGGCCCGGACGCTACACGCGATTTTGTCCAGGGGTTCATTCAGGCACGCCTGGAAGAAGCGTGAGTGCTTCCTGGAGGTGCGCGCCAGCAACCAGTCGGCCTATCGGTTGTATGAGCGCTACGGGTTCAACGAAATCGGCCGCCGCCGCGACTACTATCCGGTCGCGGGTGGCCGTGAAGACGCTCTGGTGATGGCCTGCACCCTGTTCGAGGAGTGACCCCTCAGGCGCAGGTCCAGTCACACAGGTACAACCTGATGAGGCAAGACCATGCACGACCTGCAGGAACTGATCGACAACAATGCGCGCTGGGCCGATGCCATCACCCAGCGTGACCCCGATTTCTTCGCCAAACTGGCCCGTCAGCAAACCCCGGAATTCCTCTGGATCGGCTGCTCCGATGCGCGGGTGCCGGCCAACGAGATCGTCGGCATGCTGCCCGGCGACCTGTTCGTCCACCGCAATGTCGCCAACGTCGTGCTGCACACTGACCTTAACTGCCTGTCGGTGATCCAGTACGCCGTCGAAGTGCTCAAGGTCAAACACATCCTGGTCACCGGCCACTACGGCTGCGGCGGTGTGCGCGCCGCCATGCAGGACCGCCAGCTAGGGTTGATCGACGGCTGGCTGCGTTCGATTCGCGACTTGTACTACGAAAAGCGCGGTGAGCTGGCCAAGCTTGAAACCGAAGAGGCGCAGGTCGATCGCCTGTGTGAGCTGAACGTGATCCAGCAGGTCGCCAACGTGGCCCACACCAGCATCGTGCAGAACGCCTGGCACCGTGGGCAGGAGCTGTCGGTGCATGGCTGCATCTACGGCATCAAGGACGGGCGTTGGAAGAGCCTGGACACCACCATCAGCGGGTTCGCCCAACTGCCGCCGCAGTATCGGTTGCGGGCGTTGGACTAATGGCAAAAACCATAGGAGCTCCCACAGGTGTGGGAGCCTTTCTATACTGCGCTATACCTGAGGCATTGTCGTGGTGACCAGTCGCGGCGATGGGCTGCCAAGCGGCCCCAATTACAGGCCATGAGGCTTGAGCCGGGAGTAGGGATGACAGGGGCGAAGTGGCTACTGCTGGTGGCGGGGATGTGGGCGGTCAATGCGGCGCAGGCCGATGACCGCGACGTGTGGATGTTCGCTCAATGGGCTGGCGATCATCAGACTCGCCCGTTCCGCGAGATGCTGGTAGACGCCCGCTTGTACGGGGTGGTGCCTATTCACCAACTGCTTCGCTCGGCCTCGGACTGGAAGCTGTGCCGGGCGTCGCCGTTTGCGGTGCCACCGGCGAGCCAATGGCCTGCGGTGCGCTCGACGCTGTCGCTGCTCAAAACCCTCGGCGATCAAGGCATCCTGCGCCAGTTCGAGGTGGTTTCAGCCTACCGTGACCCGCGCCTGAACGTCTGCGCCGGTGGCGCCGCCAACAGCGCCCACACCCGCGCCTTCGCCGTCGATATGCTGTTGCCGGCCTGGGCTGACCCCAACCCGTTGTGCCGTTTCTGGCAACAGCATGGCCAAGCCTGGAACATGGGCCTGGGCCGCTACCCGTCAGGTCGTATTCATGTCGACACGGCCGGCTACCGCACCTGGGGTGGCGATGGCAGCGCCGGGTCGTCGTTCTGTATCAAACCCAAGTGAGCCAGGCAGGCCTGGCATTCGTCGATCACCCATTCGGCGAAACGCTGGCGCTTGCCACCCTCGTCCAGCGGCTGCGGGCTGAGCAGATGATAGGCAGAGCCGTCGCGCAAGAAGCCGAAAGGGGCCTGCAGTTGGCCGCTGTCGAGTTCGTCGCGCACCATCAAGGCTGACCCCATGGCCAGGCCCAGGCCCGCGCTGGCGGCCTGGATCGACAAATAGAAATGCTCATAGTCGCTGCGCTCGGTGTGCCTGGCCCGCTGTTCGCTCAGGCGCAGCCAGGTGGGCCAGGCGCTGGGCCGGGTGCGGCTGTGCAATAAGCGCTGGCCGTCCAGGCCGGTGGCGTCGCCGGGGCGGCAGACAGGGCCGATCCATTCGTCGCAGATCTTGCGGTGATGCAGTTGGCGGTCCCAGTGGAAGTCATCGCGGCGCAGCGCCAGGTCGACGCCGCTGCGCGCGAAGTCCAGCGGCCCACCGGCGGCTACCAGATGCAGTTGCAGGTCGGGGTGGGCGCTGTGGAAGCGCGGTAGGCGCGGGATCAGCCAGCGCATGGCGATGGTGGGCTCGCAGGAGAGCACCAGCACGTTGTCGCGCTCCTGCTGTTGCAGGCGCTGCACGGCGCCTTCGAGCTGTTCGAACATGGCCTGGGTGGTGCCATGCAGCGCACGGCCGGCGGCGGTGAGGAAGATGGCCCGGTTGCGGCGTTCGAACAGTTCGATACCGAGGCTTTCCTCAAGCAGCCGTACCTGCCGACTGACCGCGCCGTGGGTGACATGCAGGCGCTCGGCGGCGCGCACGAAGCTTTCGGTTTCGGCGGCAATGTCGAAGTAGCGGAAGGCGTTGAGAGGGGGCAGTTTCATGGTTTTGTGGTGCCTGTTCCGGCCTCTTCGCGGGCAAGTCCGCTCCCACAAGGATCGCGCACTCATGAAGTGTGCACAGCACCTGTAGGAGCGGGCTTGCCCGCGAAGAGGCCAGTGCAAGCACTGCACCTCTGTGAGAAAAACTATCGAATATCCGCCACTATAAATCGATTTTTAGCGGCCCATAAGCCCAGGATAATCGGCGCGTCTGTGCATTTTCATCGCCAATCGAGACCCGCCAATGACCGAACTTATCGCCGTAGCCCTGTTCACCATCCTTGCGGTTATCAGCCCGGGGGCCGACTTCGCCATGGTCACCCGCAGCAGTTATGCACAGGGCCGTAAAGCCGGACTGGCGGCTGCCGTGGGGATCGCCTTGGGCGTGCAGGTGCATGTGCTGTATACGGTGCTGGGCATCGCCGTGATCATTAGCCAGAGCCCATCCCTGTTCCTGTTCATGAAGGTCGTCGGTGCTGGGTACCTGATCTACCTAGGCTATAAATCGCTGACCAACACCACGCGCATCCACCTCGACGGCGTTGGCCAAGACACCGGTGCCAGCCTGAGGGCGGCACTGCGCACCGGGTTTCTGACCAACGCCCTGAACCCCAAGACCATGCTCTTCGTCATCAGCGCCTACACCCAGGTGGTGCAGCCGGGTAGCCCGCTGGCGCTGGACTTCGCTTACGGCGCGTTCATGTCGTTTGCCCATTGGGTGTGGTTCAGCCTGGTGGCGGTGTTCTTCTCCAGCACGGCATTGCGCAAGGCGATGATCGAGCGGCAAGTCATGATGGACCGAGTGATTGGCCTGGCGCTGATCGGCCTTGGTCTGGCAGTTGTAATGGCGAGTGTGCGCTGACAGGGCAGGGTGGGCACCTGGTACTTCTATCAGTTGTAGCGATGTGATCGTATCAGGCAGGATCCTTCGACCAGGCAAGTGAAATGCCTGCGTCAAGCTGGTGATTGCATGTCGGGTAGTGGCAATTTAGAATAGAATCATTCCCATTTGCGAAGCATCGCGATGAAAATACCTCTATTTCCCGCCGCAGACTGCCTGGATGACTGGTACAGGGGCTGTTACCAGTGGCGGCTGGTGTGGTTGCGCCAATGCCTCATTGGGTCGCCGCTATGAGCCCTGAAATCCTACACGAAGCCGTCGAATGGCTGGCGCGCCTCGACGGCCAGCCCAGTGGCCGCGAGCGCAAGGCTTTTCGTGTCTGGCTGGCGCAAGATGAAGAGCACATCGAAGCCTTTAAGCGCATGCAGGAAACCCTGACCTCTTCGCACGAGCATGCGCCTGCCGCGCGTACGGCTCAGACAATTAAAGTGCTGGCCCTGGTGGCAGTGCTAGCACTGCTTACTGCTGTGTGGGTTTAGCACATCGCACTGGGTCAGTTGCCGGAGACGCCGCAACTTTTTCACAGGCAAAGAAAAAGGGCCTACCTTTCGGTAAGCCCTTTATCATGTTTGGTGGCTACACAGGGACTTGAACCCCGGACCCCAGCATTATGAATGCTATGCTCTAACCAACTGAGCTATGTAGCCAATGGCGCGCATTATTCCCTTGTGATGCCCCTCTGTCAACACTCATTTCAAAAAAAATTTGCACGCTTTCAAAAACTTAGCCGCCAGGCCCGCCTTCAGCGAACGATCAGCCAGTGCCCGAGCACGCTGTGCAGCTGCAATTGCTGGGCGCTGGCCAGTGCGGCGAGGCTTTCGGTAGGGCGGTCGAGGTTGAAATCGCCGCTCACGCGCCGATGGGCGGTGTGTGCGTCGACTATCCACAGCCGTTCGCCCTGGTAGCCCGCCAGGCGCTCCAACACTTGCCCAAGCGGCATATCAGTGGCGCGCAGGCGGCCGTTGCGCCAGCTGTCGGCGGTCTTCGGATCGGCTTTTTGCACAGTATTGATCCGTGTGCCGTCGAAGCTCACCCGTTCACCCGCCGAGACCAGGCGCTGCTCCCCGCCCTGCACAACCATGGCCTTGCCACTGAGCACCACCAGCTCGTCGTGGTGCGCATAGCGCGCGATTTGCAGGCGGGTGCCAAATACCTGGATGCGCGCATCGCCCACTTCTACCTCCATGGCCCGGCCGTCGAGCAGGACCTCCAGGTACACCTGGCCTTGTACCAGGTGCAGCTGGCGGGTACGGCCACGCAGGTCGACGTTCATCGCACTGGCGCTGTCCAGGTGCAGGGTCGAGCCGTCGGGCAGGCGCAAGCTGCGGCGTTCGCCCACGTCGGTGTGCAGTTCGCTGCCCAGGCGTTGCATCAGTGGCCAGTACAGGTAGGCCACAGCGCCTAGCACCAGCAAAAACAGCAGCGCCAGCCATTTGCCTAGGTGGCTGCGGCGCGTATTTATCTGCCGCGGTCGGGGGCGTGCCGGTGGCGGTTGCAGCTGTTGCCAGAAGGTTTCCAGTTCAGCGTAGGCTTGGGCGTTCTGCGGCGCCTGGCACCAGGCGGCAAACACCTGGCGTTCGCCTTCGTCACAGCCGGGCTGACGCAAACGGGAAAACCACTCCAGGGCTTCCTGCTGAGGGTCGGGCTGGAGTTGCTTGGCGGGCATCGGGCTCATGGGATCGGTCTGCTCACGATAGGGGCCGTTTCGCCCAACGATGACAGGGGAATGAGTCGAGGATGCTAATTATATTGAGAACCATTTACAAGTACGTTTCGACGGAGGGATAAAAAAGGTAGCTATGTATCTATTTGTTTCCCGATAATCGGATCCCAAACCTGCGGACGGAGATTCAGGCACATGGCCATCAGTAGCACCTCCACGGCGTCCACCAGCGCAGCGGCGAACCCTGCCAACCCGTTGGTGATGCGCATCATCGGCTTCTGCGCCCTGGCGCACTTGATCAATGACCTGATCCAGTCGGTGCTGCCGGCGATCTACCCGATGCTCAAGGCCAACTACGACCTGAGCTTCGCCCAGATCGGCATGATCACCCTGACATTCCAGATAACCGCCTCGCTGCTGCAGCCTTGGGTCGGCTTCTTTACCGACCGCCGGCCCGCACCCAACCTGCTGCCGATGGGCACCCTGTGCACGCTGGTGGGGATCGTGATGCTGGCCTTTGTCGGCAGCTTCCCGATGATCCTGCTGGCCTCGGCGCTGGTGGGCATTGGTTCATCCACTTTCCACCCAGAAACCTCGCGCATCGCGCGGTTGGCCTCGGGCGGGCGTTTTGGTCTGGCCCAATCGACCTTCCAGGTAGGCGGCAACACCGGCTCGGCGCTGGGGCCACTGCTGGCGGCGGCGATCGTCATCCCGTTCGGGCAAACGCACGTGGCCTGGTTTGGCCTGGCGGGGCTGTTCTTCTTCGCCGTGACCCTGATGCTGCGTAGCTGGTACAAGGAGCACCTCAACCAGGCCAAGGCCCGCAAGGCGGTGCAGGCCACCCATGGCATCTCGCGCAAGCGGGTGATCGCGGCGCTGATCGTGCTAGGCCTGTTGGTGTTCTCGAAGTACTTCTACATGGCCAGTTTCACCAGCTACTTCACCTTCTACCTGATCGAAAAGTTCGACGTTTCGGTGGCCAGCTCGCAGTTGCACTTGTTCCTGTTCCTGGGTGCGGTGGCGGCCGGTACCTTCTTCGGCGGGCCGATCGGTGACCGTATCGGGCGCAAGGCGGTGATCTGGTTCTCCATTCTGGGCGTGACACCGTTCACCCTGGCGCTGCCGTATGCCGACCTGTTCTGGACCACCGTGCTGAGCGTGGTGATCGGCTTCATCCTGGCCTCGGCGTTTTCGGCCATCGTGGTGTATGCGCAGGAGCTGGTGCCGGGCAGTGTGGGCATGATTGCCGGGATCTTCTTCGGGCTGATGTTCGGCTTCGGCGGTATTGGCGCGGCGCTGCTGGGTTATGTTGCGGACCTGCGCGGTATCGAGTACGTGTATGGCGTGTGCTCGTTCCTGCCGTTGTTCGGGTTGTTGGCGGTGTTCCTGCCGTCTACCGGCAAGCGTTGAGCCTGTAAGGGGCTGCTGCGCAGCCCAATCGCCTGCAAGGCCAGCCTCCACAAGAAGACAGTTGCTCCCACAGGTAACTGCGCAGGCTCAGACCTTGTGAGGACCCTGTGGGAGTGGGCTTGTCCCGCGAATGGGGCTACGCGGTGCATGGCACCGGCTTCGCCGGTGTTCGCGGGGCAAGCCCGCTCCCAGGCCCCCTGATGATTGACGGCCCGACCACCGTTAGCCTAGAGTGCCGCCTCTTTTCTCCAACCTGCGTAGTCAAAGCAATGCGCCGTAACCCGTCCCTCCCACCTGCTCGCCAGCCTGCACTCCAGGCCCTGCGTCGTGCGTGGCCGAGCGACACGGTGCTCAAGCGTCGGCGCAGCGTGCTGTTTGCCTTCACCTTCTCGCCTCACCTTGCCCTGAACTGATCCGCGCCTTTGCGTCGTCCGCCGTCCCGGCGTGCGCGCTCGTGTTTGCTCGTCTTTTCGGTTTGCAAGGAGTGGTAAATGAACATGCGTTTGCTGGCGGGCCTGTTGTTCGCCGTGTCGGTGGTGGGCTTTAGCCTCGGGGCCAGCCTGCCGTTGGTGTCGTTGCGCCTGCATGAGGCCGGCGCAGGCACGCTGGAAATCGGCATTATTTCGGCCATCCCGGCAGCAGGGATGATGCTTTCGGCATTCATGGTCGACGCCTGCTGCCGGCGCCTGACCCGGCGCACCATCTACTTGCTCTGCTTCAGCCTGTGCACCGTCAGCATCGCCTTGCTGGAGTCGGCTTTCGACTCGATCTGGCTGCTGGCGTTGCTGCGCTTGGGCCTGGGCATCGGCATGGGTATCGCTATCATTCTGGGCGAATCCTGGGTCAACGAGCTGTGCCCCGAGCACAACCGCGGCAAGATCATGGCCCTGTACGCCACCAGCTTTACCGGCTTCCAAGTACTCGGCCCAGCAATGCTGGCCGTGCTGGGCGCCGACAGCCCATGGATCACTGGCGTGGTCACCGCCTGCTATGGCCTGGCGCTGCTGTGCATCGTGCTGACCGTGCCCAACGATTACGTCGAGCATGAAGAAGGCGAAAAAAGCTTCGGCCTGGCCGGGTTCTTCCGCGTGGCGCCGGCCTTGTGCGTGGCGGTGCTGTTCTTCTCCTTCTTCGACGCCGTGGTGCTGTCGCTGCTGCCGGTGTACGCCACCAGCCACGGCTTTGCCGTGGGTGTGGCGGCGCTGATGGTGACGGTGGTGTTTGCTGGCGACATGCTGTTCCAGCTGCCTTTGGGCTGGTTGGCCGACCGGGTCGAGCGCACCGGGCTGCACCTGGTGTGCGGCCTGGTGGCGATGCTGATCGGCATTGGCCTGCCGTGGCTGCTGCAGATGACCTGGTTGCTGTGGCCGCTGTTGGTGGTGCTGGGCGCAGTGGCGGGGGGCATCTACACCTTGGCGCTGGTGCTGATCGGGCAGCGCTTTAAAGGGCAGGACTTGGTCACGGCCAATGCCAGCGTCGGCTTGCTGTGGGGTGTGGGCAGCCTGATCGGGCCGCTGGTCAGTGGCGCGGCGATGGATGTGGCACCGCACGGGTTGCCGATGGCGCTGGCGATCATGGCAGGGTTGTTCGTCTGTTTTGCCCGGCAGTCGTACCGGCGGGCAGGGCGCCTGCGCGCGGTGGCGGACTGACCACGCGGGGTTCAGGCGGCGTCGATGCTCACCCAATAGCGTGTGCGGTACTCGACCCGCACCGGCAGGCTGCGCGTGAGCAATTGCAGAATCTGCCCGGTATCGGCCAGCTGGTAGGTGCCGGAGACCTTGAGGTTTGCCACTTCGTCGGCGCAGCGCAGCAGGCCCGGGCGGTAGCGGGCCAGCTCCGCCGCGAATTCGCCCAGCGGCATCTGCTGCACGCTGAGCACGCCGTCGGTCCAGCCCCACGGGTCGCTGCGCAGGCTCACGGCCTGCGAGCTGCCGTTGGCCTGCACCTGCAAGGTTTCGCCAGCCTGTACCAACCGCGCTGAAGGCGACGCGGGGAACAGTGTGACCTCGCCACGGCGTACGGCCAACAACAAGCCATTGTCGTTTTCGCGCAGCAGCAGTTGGCCGTCGAGTGTGCCCAAGGTGCCGACACGGGTATCGATGCGGAAGGGCCGGCTGTCGTTGGCGTTGGCGTCCAGGCTGACCTCGCCCCGTATCAGTTCGAGCAGTCGTTGTTGGCTGCTGTAGTGCAGGTCGATGGCACTGGCGGTGTTGAGCTGGATACGGCTGCCATCACTGCCTTGCAATTGCCGGCGCTCACCTGCCGCGGTGCTGCTGTCGGCCAGTAGCTGCGGCAGGCCCAAGGGCGCGCGCGCGGCCCAGCCCAGGCTGCCGCCAACGGCCAACAGCGCCAGCAGCTTGAGGTGGTCCCGGCGGCTGCTGTGCTGGCGCTGGCTGGCGTCGAGGGTGCGTCGGCTCAGTGCCTTGGGCAACCCGGCCAGCTCGTCGCTGAGGCTGCTGACACGCTGCCAGGCCTGAGGGTTTTGTGGGTGGCTGGCCAGCCATTGCTGGAATTGCCGCTCGGTACGCGGGCTGGGGGTGTCGAAGCGCAGTTTCACCAGCCAGTCGATGGCCTGGTCGACCTGGGTTTGCGCGGGGGCGTTCTCAGCGTTCGGCATAACGCAACCGGTAGCAGACACCCAGGGCCTTGGCCAAGTCGCGCTCGATGGTCGCGCGGGACACATCCAGCTGCAGGGCGATCTGCGCGATGCTCAGCCCGTCGATCTGGGCCAGCAGAAAGGCCTGCCGCACTCGCGGCTTCAGCGCCTGCAGGGCGCGGTCGAGGCGTTCCAGCGTATCGAGGATGACCAGCCGGTGTTCCTCGCTGGGCACTTCGGCTTCCGGCAGGTGGGCCAGGCTTTCCTGATAGGCCCGCTCCAGGGCGCGGCGGCGGAACTGGTCGATCATCAGCCCACGGGCGATGGCGCTGAGGTAGGCGCGGGGCTCCTTGAGCGGTGAGGCCTGACGGGCACGCAACACCCGGACGAAGGTATCCTGGGCCAGGTCGGCGGCATGCTCATGGCACCCGACCCGGCTGCGCAGCCAGCTGCTTAGCCAGGCGTGGTGGGACTGATAGAGCAGAGCGACCTCGGTGGGCTTGAGCGTGTCGTTGATCTGCATCGTATCGAAGGCCTGATCCCGTGAGCGTGCGCGATTGTGAATAGTTCTCAATTCTATGCGGGTAACGCGCCGCAGAGCAATGGTATGCCAGGAATTAGCCGCGCAAGATCCGGCGTTTCGCCGATGAACGGTTGGGCTAAGCTAGGCCTCTAGTCGACGTGTTGGAGCCGCTATGATCCTGGCTGACCTTTCGCCCGAAGCCTACCGGGAAGCTGCCCGCTACCTGGCCGAGTCGGACCCGGACTGGGCGCGGCATATCGCAGCGATCGGGCCGTGCCTGCACCAGGCGACGCCGGGACGCGAGCCTTATGAGGCGCTGGTACGGGCGATTGCCTACCAGCAATTGCATGCACGCGCTGCCGAGTCGATTTTGGGCCGGCTGTTGGCGCTGTTCCCTGAAGGCGGCTTTCCCGCACCGCAGCAATTGCTGGCTGTAACGCCAGAGGCGATGCGTGCGTGCGGCTTTTCGGCGAGCAAGGCAGCCACGGTTCAGGGCATTGCCCAGGCCCGCCTAGCGGGTGTGGTGCCCAGCCGCGAGGAGGCGCTGGCCATGCCCGATGACACGTTGATCGAGCGCCTGGTGGCCTTGCGCGGGGTAGGGCGCTGGACGGTGGAGATGTTGCTGATCTATTGCCTTGAGCGTTCGGACATACTGCCGGTCGACGACTTCGCGGTGCGTGAGGGGTATCGTCGGCTCAAGGGGTTGGAGAAGGCACCGACGCCGGCGCAGATGCGCTCGCTGGGCGGTGGCTGGCGCCCGTTCCGCACCGTGGCGGCCTGGTACCTGTGGCGGGCCTGAGGTATTTGCTGTGCCTGCACCGGCCTCTTCGCGGGCAAGCCCGCTCCCACAAGGTCTCCACTGTCGTCGGGACCCGTGGTGTACCTGTGGGAGCGGGCTTGCCCGCGAAGAGGCCGGTACAGGCGATAAAGATAAGAGGTAACCCGCGATGAAACCCTACACAACCTCCGAACAACGTTGGCAGGCCGTGCAGGCTCGCGACGGCAACGCCGCCGGTCACTTCGTCTACGCCGTGCGCACCACCGGTATCTACTGCCGCCCTGGCTGCAAAGCGCGCATGGCCAAGCGCGAAAACGTCGCGTTCTACAGCGATGCCGCCGCTGCCGAATCTGCGGGTTACCGGGCCTGCAAGCGTTGCACAAGCGCGAGCCGTGCCACTGCAACCCGGCGTAGCGAGCTGGTCACCCGCGCCTGCCGCCTGCTCGAGGGCGACGAGATTTCGCCGAATCTCGACCAACTCAGCGCACAACTGGCCGTCAGCCCCTTTCACCTGCACCGCCTGTTCAAGGCCGAAACCGGCTTGACCCCCAAGGCTTACGCTTCGGCGTTTCGTGCCAGGCGCCTGCGCGAGCACCTGGACAATGATCAGCGCTCAGTCACCGATGCCATCTATGACGCCGGCTACAACTCCAACAGCCGCTTCTACGAAAGTGCCGAGCAACGCCTGGGCATGCGCCCCAAGGCCTACCGTGCCGGCGGGCAGGGGGCGACCATTCGCTTTGCGCTGGGCCAGTGTTCGCTGGGGGCGATATTGGTGGCGCAGAGCGAGAAGGGCATTTGCGCGATCTTGCTGGGTGATGACCCCGAGCCACTGCTGCACGCGTTGCAGGACCAGTTCCCAAACGCCCGGCTGATAGGCGGCGACAACGAATATGAACGCGTGGTCGCCGAGGTGGTGGGCTTTGTCGAAGCGCCAGCACTGGGCCTGGCGCTGCCTTTGGATGTGCAAGGCACGGCTTTTCAGGAGCGGGTCTGGCAGGCCCTGCGCGAGGTGCCGGCCGGCTGTCGGGTCAGTTACACCGACATCGCCGAGCGTATCGGCGCACCCAAGGCGGTGCGCGCGGTGGCCATGGCCTGCGCCGCCAACCGCATTGCCGTGGCCATCCCGTGCCACCGGGTGGTTCGCCGCGATGGCGATATCAGTGGCTACCGCTGGGGCGTCGAGCGCAAGCAGCAACTGCTCACGCGAGAAACGGCACTCTCCTGATCGCCTCAAGCCGCGTAGAATCCCCCGCCAAATCGAAATGTATAGAGGAATGTTCGATGAGGCGTGTCAGCCTTGCCCGTTATTGCCTAGGCGTATTGGCCCTGATGGTGGCGTTGGCCACCCCGGCCTGGTCCGCACCGGCCACGCCAGTCTCCAGCCTGGCCGCTGCCGAACTGCCGGTGCTCGAAGAAAACGCGAGCCTTGAGCAACTGAATGACCGACTCGACGAGATCCGCCAGGGCGTCACCAGCAACGCCAATGACGACGTGCTCTCGCAGTTGCGCCAGGCGGCCATGCAGGTGCAGCGTCAGGCCGATGCACTGAGTGCGCTGCGGACCACCGACGTCGATGGCCTGGACGACAAACTCAAGGTGCTCGGCCCGCCCCAGCCGGACGAGACCGCGACCATCACGCTTCAGCGCAAGGACCTCGAGGCGCAGAAAAAGTCCGTATTGGCCGAGCAGGAGCAGGCGACCAAGCTGACCCAGTCGGCCCGCGACCTGTCCACGCAGATCGTCAACCTGCGCCGCAGCCAGTTCAACTCGCAGGTCACCAGCCGCGCGACGAGCCCGCTGACCCCGGCGTTCTGGCAATCGCTGATCCGCCCTACCGCCGAAGACCTGAGTCGCCTGCGAGACCTGCGCGGCGAGGCGGCTGATGCCGTGGCCAGCGCGTTCAGTGCCGAGCATCGCTGGTTGTTCCTGACCAGCTTGGTGGCGGCAATCCTGGTCTGGACCTTGGTCCGTCGCCTGCTCGAACGCCTGCTGGCAGACGCCATGATCCGCTGGCTGCCGGAAGGCCGCCTGCGCCGCAGCGCCTTGGCCCTGAGCGTCAGCCTGGCGACGCTGGGTACCATCGCTGGCTCCGTGTCGCTGCTGCGCTGGGGCCTGGAAAGCAGCGCCGAGCTGGGTTCGGACATCGCCAGCCTGACCAACCATATCCTTACCCTGGTGGTGTTCAGCGCCTTCATTTCGGGCCTGGGCCGCGCCATGTTGATGCTGCAGCGCCCGTCCTGGCGCCTGCCGCCGATCCACGATGAAGTGGCCAGCGCCCTGGGCTGGTTCCCCAAACTGCTGGCTCTGGCGTTGATGGTGCTGCTGACCCAGGAGCGCATCAACAGCGTGATCGGCACCAGCCTGGCGCTGACCGTGGCCACCAACGGCCTGACCGCGCTGGTGGTGGCGGTGATTTTCTCGGTGGCCTTGCTGCGCTACCGCCGCACCTTGCGCCAGCATGACCTGGAGCGCCCGACCGGCCTGGCGGGGCTGATCCCCTTCGTCATCGTGGTGTGGGTGGGGCTGATCGTGCTGGCACTGCTGGCCGGTTTCCTGACCCTGGCCTACTTCCTGACCGCCAAGTTGCTGTGGATCAGCGTGGTGGCCACCTGTGCCTACCTGTTGACCACCTTCCTCGGTGACCTGTGCGAGACCTTGCTGTCGCCTCGTCAGCCCGGTGGCCTGGCCTTGGCGTCGACGCTGGGCCTGGCGCCGCGTCATCAGGCCCAGGCCAGCACGATTCTCGCCGGCATTGGTCGCACTGTGTTGCTGTTCCTGGCGGTATTGCTGGCCTTGACGCCGTCGGGCACCAGCCCCGGCGAATTGCTGCTCAGCCTGGGGGATTGGGACGATACCGGCGGCAAGATGCTCGGCAACATGAACATCGTGCCGCAGGACATCCTGTTGGCGGTGGTGATGTTCTTCGGCGGCATGTTCGGTATTCGTGTGCTCAAGCGCTGGTTGAGCGAGCGCCTGCTGCCAGAAACCGACATGGACGCCGGCATGCGCGCCTCACTGGTGACGCTGGTGGGTTACCTGGGCTTCCTGTTCCTGGCCATGCTGGTGATGTCGACCCTGCGCATCAACCTGACCAGCCTGACCTGGGTGGTGAGTGCGCTGTCGGTCGGTATCGGTTTTGGTCTGCAGCAGATCGTGCAGAACTTCATCTCCGGCCTGATCCTGCTCACCGAGCGCCCGGTGAAGGTGGGCGACTGGGTCAGTCTGGCCGGTGTCGAGGGTGATATCCGCCGCATCAATGTGCGCGCCACCGAGATTCAGATGTCCGACCGCTCGACGGTGATCGTGCCCAACTCGCAGTTCATCTCGCAAAACGTGCGCAATGTGACCATGGGCAATGCCCTTGGGGTGGTCAGCATTACCCTGACCTTGCCGCTGGAAACCGATGCCAACCGTGTGCGGGAATTGCTGCTGGCGGCGTACCAGGAGCACGAAGCGATACTGGATGCACCTGCGTGTTCGGTGTCGTTCAAGGACCTGACCACCAGTGGCATGGTCATTGGCGTCAGTGGTTATGTAGCGGGGCCGCGGCAGGTGTCGGGCACGCGCAGTGACCTGCTGTTCACCATTCTTGGCCGGTTACGCGATGAGGGCATCCCGCTGTCGTCGCCGCAAAGCATGGTGTTGGTGCAAGAGGGCGCGCGCCCGGCTGACGAGCCGGCGTGAAGCCGGGGCCGCTGTGCGGCCCATTCGCGGGCAAGCCCGCTCCCACAGGTTTGCGCTAGCATGGGCCTGTAGGCGCGGGCTTGCCGGCGATTGGGCTGCAAGGCAGCCCACAGGGCTCAATGCTGCTTGGCCTGCCTGATCCTCACCAGGATCACCAGCAGCACTAACAGCACTGGCGGCGCCATCGCCAACAACCCATCCCGCGCCGTCAGCCCCACCCCCAGCACATTCAGCCCGCCATACAGCAGCTTGAACAGGTTCAACAGGTAATAGGTGATGGCGATGATCGACAGCCCCTCCACCGCCCGCTGAATCTTCACCTGGGCGTCGGCCCGGGCATTGAGGCTGCGCAGGATCTCTGCGTTCTGCTCTTCCATCTCTACCTGCACCCGGGCCTGCAGCAGGTCCCCCAGGTTGGCGACATTCTTCGCCAACTGCTCCAGCCGTTGCTCGGTGGCTGCGCAGTAACGCACCGTGGGCTTGAAGCGGCGCTCGATGAACACGCCCAACCGCTGGCAATCGCCCACGTGGCTTTCGCGCAGTTCAGCCAACCGCTCAAACACCAGTTGCGCATACGCCTGGGTAGCGCCGAAGCGGTGGCGGGTCTTCACCGTGTGGCTGACCACCTGGCGCGAGAGCAGGGCGATGGCGTCGAGCAGCCCCTTGGAGTCGTGGCCATCGCCGCCGGCGCTGCGTTCGGACAGGCTCACCAGGGTCTTGTCGAAGGCGTCCAGCTCTTGGCTCAGGGCCTTGGCCGTGGTCAGGGTCAGCGAGGCCATCATGCGGTAGGTTTCGATCTCCAGCAGGCGCCGGATCATGCGGCCCTGGCGGTACGCATTGAGGCGGCGATTGATGAACAGGAAGCGGTTGGTACCGTCCTCGGTCAGGCGAAAATCGCTCCACACCGACGCATCGCCACCGCCCACACAGGAGCCGCAGGGGTCTTTGAAGCCATAGTGGCTCAGGTCGAGGTCCTGTTCGTCGCGGACCAGCACCTGCACCGCATTGATCACCTGCGCCGTTTGCGGGGCGATGGCTTCGGCCAGCACCTGTGGCAGGGCTTGCCACTCGGTGTTGGCGGTGGAGCAGGGCACCACCAGGGTCAGGGTGAAGAACTCGGTGTGCCGTTCCCATTTGAACGGGTGGCCGTCCAGCCGGGTAATGCCCTGCGCTGCGTTGATGTGCTGCGCCTCTGGGCAGCAGCGTTGCAGCAGCGCCGCACACGCTGCATCGCCGCCGAGCAAGGCGAGGTGGAAGACATGGGCCGGGCCGTCGAAATACAGCGACGGGCGAGCGTGCAGTTCGTTGTGCAAGGCGGTGCGTTGAGGGTGCATGGTGGTCCGGCCTGGTGTTGTGATTGTGGGGGTACCAGGAAGTGGGACTTTGCGCGATGACTGAAAAGTCACGTGGCCATGAGGGCCTTTGTGAAACGGAATCAAGCGCAAAGCAAAAGCCCCTTGTGACATCCGTCAGCAAGGGGCTTGTTGACCAGCTGCTGGGGTTAACCCAGGCAGCGCGTCACATGCTTCACCGAGAGGTACCCCGACAACCCCCAGGGCCCGAGCTCGCGCCCGATGCCGCTGCCTTTGGTTCCGCCCCACGAGGTCTCGACGAACACCGCCTGCACCGAGTTGATCCACACGTGGCCAACCTCCAGCGCATCGGCAACGCGTTCGGCGCGTTCCAGGTCGGCAGAGCAGACCGTGGCCACCAGGCCGAAGCGGCTGTCGTTGGCTTCGGTGATCGCCTGCGCTTCAGTGGTGAAGCGCCGTGCACACAGCACCGGGCCGAAGATCTCTTCGGTCCACAGGCGGCTGTGGGCCGGGACGTCCACATACAGCGTGGGGCTGACGAACCAGCCATCACGGTCCAGCGCTTTGCCGCCGGCCAGGCATTGCAGGCCCTCTTCGCGTGCGGTGGCGAAGTAGCTGGCAACCTTCAGCCACTGCGCCTGGCTTGTCAGTGGGCCCATGTCCACTTCTTCGCTCAACGGGTTGCCCACCCGCAGGTTCTCCAGTGCCGCCTGCAAGCGCGGCAGCAGCGTATCGGCGATGCCGTCCTGCACCAGCAGGCGTGAGGTGGCCGAGCACATCTGCCCGGCGTTCCAGCTGATGCCAGCGACAATCCATTCCACGGCCTGGTCGATGTCGCAATCATCGAACACCACGATCGCCGACTTGCCGCCCAGCTCCAGCGTCACGGGCCGGCATTGGGCAGAAGCGCTGCGCATCACCTGGCTGCCAACACTGTTGCTGCCGGTGAACGACAGCTTGTCCAGGCCTGCGTGGTTGCTCAGCGCCGCGCCGGTTTCGGCCTTGCCGTTGACGATGTTCAGCACGCCGGCGGGCAGGCCGAGGGCCTCGGCGATCTGGCCGTACGCCTGCTCGATCAGCGGGGTGACTTCCGAAGGCTTGAGCACCACGGTGCAGCCTGCGGCCAAGGCGGGGGCGAGCTTCCAGGCGCTGGTCACCAGCGGGAAGTTCCACGGCACGATCAAGCCGACCACGCCGACCGGTTCCAGGCGGGTGCGGGCGGTGAAGCCGGGCGCGGCCAGGGGCACGTCGCGGTTCTTTTGCGGCAACTGCTCCGCCAGGTCGGCGTAGTAGTTGAAGGTGGCAATCGCGTCGTCCAGGTCGATTTCGGCCTCGTGGCGCGGCTTGCCGTTGTTGCGCATCTGCAGGGTGATCAACGCTTCACGGCGCTGCCCGAGTTGCTCGGCGAAACCGCGCAGGTACGCTGCACGTTCGCTGGCGCTGGTCTGCTTCCAGGCCGGCAGGGCTTCGCGCGCGGCGACCACGGCTTGGTCGACCTGGGCAACGCTGGCGGCCATCAATTCGGCGAAGGGCTGGCCCAGGGCAGGGTCATTGACGCTGATGCAGTCGCTGCCTTGGCCTTCGACCCAGCGGCCGGCGATGTAGTGAGAAGTGGTCATGGGCAAATTCCAGTCAGGCCATTTCGGCAGTGATTACCGGCGCATGCGAGGTGCTTATGCAGCGCACCCAGCGCGGGCCATTGGGCCCATATACGCCAGCAGGTTCAGGGAACAGGTTGAGCAGGGCGAGGTACAGTACCCCCGCCAGCCCCAGGGTTACCGGCAGGCTCAGGTCGATGCCGCCGGCCAGGTCGCCCAGCGGGCCAACGAACTGACCCGGCAGGTTGACGAAGCACAGGCCGACTGCCGCGCTGGGGATCCACGCCCCCATGCCGCGCCAGTTCCAGCCGTGCGTGAACCAGTAGTGGCCGCCGCGCTGGCCACGGGTGAACACCTGCAAGTCATCGGCATGGTAGAAGCCGCGACGGGTGATCAGGCCGAGGATCATGATCACCATCCATGGGCTGGTGCAGGTGATGATCAGCACGGCGAAGGTCGACACGCTCTGCACCAGGTTGAAGGTGAAGCGGCCGATGAAGATGAAGCCGATCGCCAGCACGCCGATCAGCAAGGTGGCGGCGGCGCGGCTGAGCAGGCGCGGGAACACGCTGGACATGTCCAGGCCCGTGCCGTACAGCGCGGTGGTACCGGTGGACATGCCGCCGATCACCGCAATCAGGCACACCGGCAGGAAGAACCAGCTCGGCGAGATCGCCAGCAGGCCGCCGACATAGTTGTTGGCCGCGATGTAGTCAGGCGCCTGGCTGGCGACCAAGGTGGCGGTGCACAGGCCGAACAGGAACGGGATCAAGGTCGCGGCCTGGGCGCCGATCACCGCCAGCATGATGCGCGACTTGGGCGTGGTCCGCGGAATGTAGCGCGACCAGTCGCCCAGGAACGCACCGAACGACACCGGGTTGCTCATGGCCAGGATCGCCGCACCGACGAAGGCTGCCCAGAAACCCGCTTGGCCAAGTTTTACGCTGCCGGCATAGCCCGCATCGAACGGCCCGGCGAAGGCCGCGATGCCCAGCAAGAACAGCAAGCTCGACGCCCACACGGCAATCTTGTTGACCCACAGCATGAAGCGGAAGCCGAAGATGCACACCACCAGGACCAACACCGCGAACAGGCCATAGGCCAGGCCCAGGGTGAGGTCGGTTTCTGGTAGGCCGGCCAGGCGTTTGGCGCCACCCACCAAGGCATCGCCCGAGCTCCACACCGACAGCGAGAAGAACGCCACGGCGGTGAGCAGCGACAGGAACGAGCCGACGATGCGCCCGTGCACGCCGAAGTGCGCGCCCGACGACACCGCGTTGTTGGTGCCGTTGAGCGCACCGAACAGGCCCATGGGGGCGAGGATGATGGCACCGATGCCGACCCCGAGCACAATCGCCCAGACCCCGGCCTGGAACGACAACCCGAACAGCACTGGGAAGCTGCCCAGCACGGCTGTGGCAAAGGTGTTGGCACCGCCGAAAATCAGGCGGAACAGGTCAAGCGGGGAGGCGTGGCGTTGGTCGTCGGGAATCTGTTCGACGCCGTTGGTCTCGATACCGGTCGAGTGGCTCATGGTGATACTCCAGCGCGGTTGTTGTCGCCCGGCGCAGTGCGCGGGCCTTATTGTGGGTGCGATGGCAGAGCGGCAAGGCCGCGTAAAAGAAGATCAGGCGGTGGTGACGACCGACAGGTGTTCATGGCAGGCCAACCAGCGCTCGCCCTGGCGGCGAAAGACGATGGTTTCACGCTCGGCCAGCTGGTGCTCTTCACCGGCGATGCGGATGTGCGTGGCCACATCGTGCATGAAGATTGCCACGTCACCTTGCAGGCTCACTTGCGCATTGCCCGACTCACACGCCAGCACGGCAAAACCGTCGGCCTGCCACTGGGCCCACACGGCTTCATAAGCGCCACGCGACAACAGCGGCTGCGCCAAGGTGTGGAAGAGGAAGGTGGCGTCTTCGCTGAAGCAGGCGAAGTAGCGGGCGGTGTCGTTGCTGGCAAAGGCATCGACGAGGTCGGCGGCGGCTTGCCGTACCTGGAGTGTCTGGTCCACGGGAGTGGCCTCACGCTTTTTGTGATTGTGGTGAGCGATTCTGGTGGCGCTTGGCGGGGGGAAAAATCGCTGGGGGCAAATAATCAGTTCAGGAAAGTGTGAAGTGATGTTTGGCTGGCTTTACCCTCGTATTGCCCGTGGATTAAGGTGGAAGGAGTCGTGTTGAGCAGTAGCCATTGGCGTGTAGAACGTAAAACTGACGAAGCCCCTTACCTCCTTGGACTGTAGGCAATGAGTAAGTACGAACCACCGCTCACGGTAACACCTCGTATTTTGGCATTGGTTGCCGAGATCAGTGAGCTTGTGGGGTTGTTGGCTGCTCACCCGGACAGCGGGCTGACGCCGCAACTGCGCCGGGGCAACCGTATTCGGACTATCCAGGCATCACTTGCAATAGAGAACAATACGTTGAGCGTGGAGCAGGTAACTGCATTGCTGGATGGCAAGCGGGTATTGGGGTTGCCACGTGAAATCCAGGAAGTCCGAAATGCATTCGTTACCTATGATGCAATGGCGAACTGGCGCCCCGGCTCTCAAGACGATCTCCTCGCTGCACACGGTATGCTGATGCAAGGGCTGATTGATGACGCTGGCCATTTTCGCAAGGGGGGCGTAGGGATCTATCGCGGGGTACGCTTACTGCACATGGCGCCCCCAGCCAGTCGGGTCGCGACGCTCGTGCAGGGCCTATTGCACTGGCTCGTAAAAAACGATTGGCACCCCCTGATCATCAGCTGTGTATTTCACTACGAGTTTGAGTTCATCCACCCGTTTGCTGATGGAAATGGGCGAATGGGACGGCTCTGGCAGACGCTGTTGCTTAGTCGTTGGCGACCAGTCCTGGCATACCTTCCGGTAGAAACGGTAATCCGTGAGCAGCAAGAAGCCTACTATTTGGCGCTTGCCGCAGCCGATCAGTCTGGTGAAGCAACCCCGTTTGTCGAGTATATGCTCCAAGCACTGCTTCAAGCCCTCAGCGAAGCAGTGGGTAGCGATCAAGTAGGCGATCAAGTAACCGATCAAGTAGCGAGACTGCTCAATGTTCTGCCCATTGGGATTTCATTGAAGGCCAATGAATTGATGGATCGCCTTGGGCTCTCGCACCGTCCCACATTCAGCAAGAATTACCTTAAACCAGCAATTGCTATGGGTTTGATCGAAATGACTGATCCTCATTCTGCTCGCAGTCCTAGACAGCAATATCGTCGAGTCGCCAAGTAAGCGACGATCCGCTTGTATGGGCCAACTGGCGGGGCTATCCCCAAATGACCGGCATACGCCAAACCCGCTGTCATCGAACTGCAACCTACATCCCGCACCCTTTCTGCCATCAACCTCAATGCCTCATTGCGAGTTCGAATGGGTCATCCCGCGCTGCATCCGCAACAGGACCATGACCTGTTCGGCCTGCTTTATGCTTTTGCCTTCCGCCCAGGCCAGCCCGGTCGCGAGATCGATTCGGCGCAGTTGCTGCGCAAGCTCGGCGAACCGCCTGAGCCCGACGAATTTTTATGGCTGCACCTGAACCTGGCCCATGCCGCTTGCGAGCGCTGGCTGCGCGCCCACCTGACGCTGCCCGAGGCGTTTTTCGAAACCTTGCGCGAGGGCTCCCGTTCGACCCGTATCGAACATGCCGATTCGGCGCTGTTGGCGGTGGTCAACGATGTGGTGTTCAACTTCGGCCTGGTGTCGTCGGACATTTCCACGCTGTGGGCCTGCGCCAGCAGCCAACTGCTGGTGAGCGCGCGTTTGCAGCCGTTGCATTCGGTGGACAAGCTGCGCTCGTCGGTCAAGCGTGGCGAGCGCTTCCATTCGTCCATCGAACTGCTGGTGCATCTGCTGCGCGACCAGGGCGATGTGTTGACCCAGATCGTGCGCGAAACCACCACCAGCGTCGATCGCATCGAAGACCAGTTGCTGTCCCAGCGCCTGAGTGACAACCGCGCCGAACTCAGCAGCATGCGTCGGGTACTGGTGCGTTTGCAGCGCCTGCTGGCGCTCGAGCCTGGGGCCCTGCTGCGCCTGCTCAACCGCCCACCGGACTGGCTGCAGGAACAGGACATGCGCCAGCTGCGCGCGGCGACCGAAGAGTTCACCCTGGTGATCAGCGACCTCACCGCCCTGGGTGAGCGGATCAAGTTGCTGCAGGAAGAGATCGCCGCCAAGCTCAACGAGCAGACCAACCGCACCCTGTTCACCCTGACGGTGGTGACCGTGCTGGCGCTGCCCATCAACATCATCGCCGGCTTTTTCGGCATGAATGTCGGTGGCGTGCCGCTGTCGGACGACCCACATGGCTTCTGGGTGCTGGTGGCACTGGTGGCGACCTTCACCGTGCTGGTGGGGCGTTGGGCGTTTCGCAAGCGGCGTGAATACTGACGGCGGCATGCGCCCCGACTGACGGTCCCCGCCATCTCTGATCCTTGCCTACGCTGATATTCCCCATCTGCTGATGCAAGGAGCTTCACCATGGCCTTCCAATACAAGCGTCTGGACAAGAACAACGCTGCAGTCCTGCTGGTCGATCACCAGGCGGGTTTGCTTTCACTGGTGCGTGACATCGACCCCGACCGCTTCAAGAACAACGTCCTGGCCCTGGCAGACCTGGCCCAGTACTTCAAGCTGCCGACCATTCTCACCACCAGCTTCGAAACCGGCCCCAACGGCCCGTTGGTCCCCGAGCTCAAGGCGCAATTCCCCGATGCCCCCTACATCGCTCGCCCCGGCAACATCAACGCCTGGGACAACGAAGACTTCGTCAAGGCCGTCAAGGCCACGGGCAAGAAGCAACTGTTGATCGCCGGTGTAGTGACTGAGGTCTGTGTCGCGTTCCCGGCACTGTCGGCACTGGAGGAGGGCTTTGAGGTGTTCGTCGTCACCGACGCCTCTGGCACCTTCAACGAATTGACCCGCGATTCGGCCTGGCGGCGTATGGAGGCTGCCGGGGCACAACTGATGACCTGGTTCGGCGTGGCGTGCGAGCTGCACCGCGACTGGCGTAATGACGTCGAAGGGCTGGGGACGCTGTTCTCCAACCACCTTCCCGATTACCGCAACCTGATGACCAGTTACGACAAGCTGGCCAAGTAGCGCCCTGCCTCGCACGCGGGGCGGTTCTGTGTAGGAGCAGCCTTGCGCTGCGAAGAGGCCGGTGTAGCACAGAGAATCTTTCAGGCAGTCACCGGCCTCTTCGCAGCGCAAGGCTGCTCCTACACACACAAAGACCGAGCAAACCATTCACCAGTAAGGCTCGGCGCGGGAGTAATAAGCGAAGCGGCAAACCGCCATGGATCGACCATACTGAGTCTTCATTCGCCAGCGGGAGCGAGCCATGTCGAAGTCAGCCAAGAAGAAGGACCCTCAGGCACAGCCCGAAAAATTGGGCGGCAAGGCCTACGAGAAGGCGCTCAAGCACCTTCACGTCGAGTTGGTGAAGCTGCAGGAATGGGTCGTGGCCAAGGGCCTGAAGGTGTGCATCGTCTTTGAAGGCCGCGATGGTGCGGGCAAGGGCGGGACCATCAAGGCCCTCACCGAGCGGGTCAGCCCTCGGGTGTTCCGTGTGGTGGCGCTGCCAGCGCCGACCGAGCGGGAAAAAACCCAGATGTACGTGCAACGCTACCTGGGCCATTTGCCTGCTGCAGGCGAGGTGGTGATCTTCGACCGCAGTTGGTACAACCGCGCCGGTGTCGAGCGGGTGATGGGGTTTTGCAGTGATGAACAGGCCAACAAGTTTCTCACTGTGGTGCCGTTGTTCGAGAAGATGATGGTTGAGTCGGGGATCATCCTCATCAAGTACTGGCTGGAGGTCAGCGCCGAAGAGCAGACCCGCCGCCTGCAGGACCGCATCAATGACGGCCGCAAGCTGTGGAAGCTGTCGCCGATGGACCTGAAGTCGTATACCCGCTGGGATGACTACACCAAAGCCCGCGATGACATGTTCGCCGCGTCGGATTCCTCCTGGGCGCCATGGTTCATGGCCCACTCCAACGACAAGCGGCGCGCACGGCTGAACATCATCAGCCACCTGCTCGGCCGCATTGCCTACAAGGACATCACCCGCGACCAGGTCGTGAAATTGCCCAAGCGCGGCAAGGTCGGCAAGTACAAGGCGGTGAACTACCCGTTCAAGGTTGTCGAAGCGCGTTACTGACCCCATCCCCGCGGGGAGCCTACAGGGTGTAGACCTATGCCACATGACGGCAGCTTGCTCCAGGCAACGGTGGTGTTCCTCTTGGCCGTGGTACTGCTGGTGCCACTGGCGCAGCGTTTGAAACTGGGGGCCGTGCCGGGGTATCTGCTGGCCGGCATCCTCATCGGCCCTTCGGTGCTGGGTTTGCTGGGTAACCCGGATAACGTCGCACGCCTGTCAGAGATGGGCGTGGTGATGCTGCTGTTCGTCATTGGCCTCGAGCTTTCGCCACGCCGCCTGTGGACCATGCGCCGGGCGCTTTTCGGCGTTGGCTCGTTGCAGGTCGGGCTGACCGCTGCGGTGCTTGGCCTGCTCGCCTATTGGCTGTTCGGCCAATCGAAGGCGGCGGCCGTCGTGCTGGGGCTGGGGCTGGCCCTGTCGTCCACGGCGTTTGGCTTGCAGGTGCTGGCCGAGCGCAAGGACCTGGGCAAGCCTCACGGGCGCCTGGCGGTGGCGATTCTGCTGTTCCAGGACATTGCCGCCATCCCCCTGATTGCCGTGGTGCCCTTGCTGGGCGGTGATGTCAGCCGCGCTGATGAAGGGACGTGGCCGCTGGTGGGCGTGGCGGTCGGCATCGGCGTGATCATTATTGGGGGCCGGTACCTGATGACCCCCGTATTCAAATGGACGGTCGGCTCCGGGTTGCCGGAGCTGTCCACCGCTACCGCGTTGCTGGTGGTACTGGGCACCGCTTGGGTGATGGAGCATGTCGGCATCTCGATGGCGCTTGGTGCGTTTCTCGCTGGCGTATTGATGGCCGAGTCGCCGTTCCGTCACGAGCTCGAAACCCAGATCGAACCCCTCAAAGGCCTGTTGCTTGGGCTGTTTTTCGTCGGCGTGGGCATGAGCGCCGATTTGCGCCTGCTGTTCGGCATGCCCTTGGCGGTGCTGGGGCTTACGTTGCTGCTGGTGGGCGTCAAGCTACCGCTGTTGGTGGCTTTGGGCCGTACGGCCGGTGGGCTGAACCGACCCCAGGCGTTGTGCCTGGGCGTGGTGTTGGCATCTGGCGGTGAGTTTGCGTTCGTGGTGTTCAAGCTGGCGCTTGAGCACCAGGTGCTCGAGCAGCAGGTGCATGACCTGTTGGTGCTGGCCATCACCCTGTCGATGGCGGTGGTGCCGTTGGTGATGATGGCCCTGAGCCGACAGTTGCGCGACCCCGACGCCACCCGCCCCACGCCTGAAACCGATCACTGACTCGCGCCAAGACGGCGTACTGACTGTTCGGAGGTGAAGCATGCAGCCGAGTTTCAAGCTGGACAGCGCCCTGTCGCAGGGCTTGCTCGATGTCTTGATCAAGGCAGGCTTGGTGGCTGCCCTGGTGATCTTCTCCTTCCAGGTGTTCCAGCCGTTCCTCGAGCTGATGCTGTGGGCGGTGATCCTGGCCGTCACGCTGTACCCGCTGCACTGCCGCATCACGCGGCGCTGGGGGCTCAAGGATGGCTATGCGGCGACAGTAGTGGTGCTGCTGGTACTGGTGGTGTTGCTGGTGCCGATCTATCTGGTGGTGGTGTCGATCACCGAGTCGGTGGACAGCATGCTGACGCTGCTCAAGAGCGGCGCCTGGAGCGTACCGCCCCCCCCCGAATCGGTGGCTTCCTGGCCGTTGATCGGGCCGCGCCTGTATGCCTTGTGGCTGGCAGCATCCGAGAGCCTGAGCGGGGTGCTCAACAGCATGATGCCGCAGCTCAAGGACGCCGGGCGAGTGCTGCTGGGGGCCGCGGCCAGTGCCGGGGGGGCGTTTTTGATGTTCATCGCGGCGATCATCATCTCGGGGGTGATCATGGCCTTCGGCGCGCGTGGCGAGCTGGCGGCGCAGCGCATTGCCATGCGCGTATCCGGCGAGCAGCGCGGCAGGTCGATTGCCAAACTGTGCACCGCCACCATTCGTGCCGTTGCCCAGGGCGTGATCGGCATTGCCTTCATCCAGATGCTGCTGATCGGCGTTGGCTTTGTTATCAAGGGCGTGCCGGGGGCGGGAATGTTGGCGATTGCCATCCTCATGCTGGGTATTGCCCAGGCGCCGGCCACGCTGATCACGCTACCGGTGATCGCCTACGTGTTCCATGCCGAGGGCTTCACCCTGGCGACCATCGTGTTTGCCGTCTACACCTTCGTCGCCGGCCTCGCTGACAATGTGCTCAAGCCCCTGCTGCTGGGGCGCGGGGTCGATGTGCCGATGCCTGTGGTGCTGATCGGCGCGCTGGGCGGCATGGTGGTCAAAGGCATTATCGGCCTGTTCATCGGCCCGGTGATTCTTGGCGTGACCTACGTATTGTTCTGGCAATGGGTCGCGCTGCAGGTACCCGAAAACCCTGTCGAACCGTCGGCCTGAGCCGGGGCCTGGCATGCCTGGACCTACCTGGCGTCGCGCCTTGGGCCTGGTTGCCTTGCTGTCAGGCTGCACCCAGGTCGGGCCAGACTTTCAACCCCCGCAAACGGCCTGGCTGGACCCGTGGAGCACACGCTTGCTGGAGCAGGCCGGGCGGCGTGATGCAACGGTGGACTTTCGCCAGTGGTGGCAGGTGTTCGCCGACCCCGCACTGGATGCGCTGATTGCCGAAGCCGACGCCCACAACAGCAACCTGCGCGTGGCCGGCCTGCGCATCGCCGAGGCACGTGCACAGCTGGCCATCGTGCAGACTGGGCGTTACCCGCAGTTGCAGCAGGTGCGGGCGCAAAGCCTCTACCTCAAGCAAGACCAGTCCGGCACCGACACTGCTCGCGATTCGGTGTTCTGGCAGTCCAGCGCAGGGTTCGACATCGCCTGGGAAATTGACTTCTGGGGGCGCTTCAGCCGTGCCATCGAGTCTGCCGATGCCCTGTATTTCGCCTCCCAGGCCAACTACGCCGATGCCATGTTGTTATTGCGTGCGCAGGTAGCTGACACCTACTTTGCATTGCGTACCGCCGAGGCGCGCCTTGCCATTGCCGAAGAAAACGCCAAGCGCCAGGCGCGCAGCCTGGAGATCACCGAGCGGTTGTTCCGCCATGGCGAGCATGACGAACTCGATTGGCAGCAGGCCCGCACGCAGTACTTGGCGACCCAGGCGACCATCCCCGAGTTCGAGAACCAGCTCAACGCCCTGCGCAACGTGCTCTGCTCCCTGCTCGGGCGCCCCCCCGGCCCACTGCCGGAGCTGCAGTCGCAATACGGCCAGTTGCCACTGCCGAACCGCGCACTGCTGCAGGACGTGCCTGCTCGCCTCTTGCAGCGGCGCCCAGACATCCGCGCTGCCGAACAGGCCGTGGCGGCACAATCGGCACTGGTCGGGGTGGCCGAAGCTGAACTTTATCCACAGCTGAGCCTGTTGGGCAGCCTCGGTTGGACGTTCGTCTCGGCCAGTCACCTGCCCAACACGCTCGACCTCGCGGCCGGCCCAAGCCTGATCTGGAACCCGTTCGACTACGGCCGGCGCAAGAACGCCGTGCGTGTCGAAGATGCGCGCTTGCAGCAATTGATCGAGCTGTATCAGCAACGTGTGCGCGAAGCCGCCCGTGAGGCTGACGATGCCGCCAGTGGCCTGGTGCGCTCGCTGCAAAGTGCAGGTATTCGCGATCAAGCCTCGCAAGCCGCGCAGCGCTCGTTGAGCCTGGCCATGTCGCAATACCGCGAAGGGTTCGCTGATTTCCAGCGGGTGCTCGACGCCCAACAGTTGCTGCTGCAACAACAGGATGGCTACCTGGTCAGCCGCGGCAATGCCGTCAGCAGCCTGGTGACCTTGTACAAGGCCCTGGGCGGCGGTTGGGACCCAGGCCGTGCGCCGATCGACCCGGCCACCCGTCGCCAGATGCAGCAACGCACCGATTGGGGAGACTTGCTGGATGAACCTGCCCCCAGCGCACAGCCACCAGGTGAGCAAAAATGACTGACACCCCGCAAACACCGCCTGCGCAAGCGCCCGACCGTGGCCTGCGCTGGGTATTGCTGCTGATTGCCGTGAGCCTGCTCTGGTACCTGCTGGCCGACCGTTTTACACCGTACACCCAGCAGGCTCGCCTACAAGCCTACGTGGTACCGGTGAGCGCCGAGGTGGCCGGCCAGGTAAAGCGCGTGGCCGTGGGTAATAACCAGGAAGTGCGCAAGGGCGAAGTGCTGTTCGAACTGGACCAGGAGCAATACCGCATTGCCCTGGCTCGCGCCGAAGCCGACTTCGACACGGTGGGCCGGCAGATCGGCGCCCACACTGCCGGCATCGACTCGGCCCAGGCGGCGTTGATGGCAGCCCAGGCCAACGAGCGCAAGGCCCGGCAAGACGCCGAGCGGCTGAAGCGGCTGATCGAGGAAGACCCCGGCACGGTGTCGCAGCGCCGCCTGGAAGGCGCGCAGGCCACGCGCGACCAGGCCATCAGCCAAGTCGCAGCAGCCCGTGCCGAAGTGGTGCGGGCACGTGAGCAGCAGGGTGGGGCGCAGGCGGACAATGCGCAGGTGCGCAGCGCTGCGGCGAATGTGCAAAAGGCCCGCCTGGACCTGGAGCGAACGGTGGTGCGCGCCGATACCAACGGGTTGATCACCGACCTGCGCACCGACGTGGGCCACTACGTGGGCGCCGGCAGCCCGATGATGACCCTGATTGCGATCCATGACGTGTGGATCAGCGCCGACCTGACCGAGAACAACCTCGGCCGCCTGCGCCCCGGCACACCGGTGCTGGTGGTGCTCGATGCGCTGCCTGGGACGGTGGTGAAGGGGCGCATACGCAGCATCGGTTATGGCATCAGCGTGGGCCAGAGCAACCCGCCGGGCACGCTGCCGAGCGTGCAGAACAGCCGTGAATGGCTGCGCTCGGCCCAACGCTTTCCGGTGATTGTCGAGCTTGACCGGGACCAGCTGGAAGACAAGTCCGGCTTGCGGGTGGGGGGCCAAGCCGAGGTGATGGCGCTGCCCAGCGAGGGCAACCCGCTGAACGTGCTTGGCCGGGTGTTCATGTGGCTGATGAGCTGGCTCTCGTATGCCTATTGAGCTGCGGCGCCAGCGTGCGCTTCGCCTGGCCTGGGGCGTGGCGCTGTGCCTGGCGGTCAGCTTCGGTTTTGGCCTGCCGGTGCCGATTTTGGCGCCGGTGTTCGCGGTGCTGTTGTTGGCCATGCGTAGCCAGCCCCTGCCGTTGCGCGCGGCACCGGCGTTGGCCGTGCTGGTACTGCTGAGTTGTGGCAGTGGCCTGTTGCTGATTCCCTTGTTGCGCCATGCGCCGGTAAGTGGTGTGCTGCTGGTCGGCGTTGGCTTGTTTCTGGTGCTGCGTTATGCCCTGAAGGGCGGCAACGGCCTGTTGGCCAACTTGCTGGTGATCGGCCTGACCATGATCGCCGCAGCCGGCACCAGCGATTTCACCTTGGCGCTGTCGGTGGTCGAGGCCTTGTCCAAAGGCATGCTCCTGGCAACCTTGGGCACGGCGCTGGCGCATGTGATGTTCCCCGAACCGGCTGACGCACCTGTGCAACCGTCACCGCCGCCGCTCGCCGCTGAACGGGCCAGTTGGGTCGCACTGCGCGCCACGCTGATCGTCATGCCTGCCTTTTTGCTGGCGCTGATCGCACCGGATGCGTTCATGCCACTGATCATGAAGTCGGTGAGCCTCGGTCAGCAGGCCAGCGAGACCCATGCCCGCAACGCCAGCCGAGAACTGATTGGCTCGACCTTGTTGGCCGGGCTGCTGGCGATCCTGCTGTGGGGGGCATTGAGCCTGTTCGTGCACCTGTGGATGTTTTTCCTGTGGGTGCTGCTGTTTTCGCTTTGGCAGGCCCGGCGGCTGTACCGCGCGGTGGCGACGCGGCATAGCCCGGCCTATTGGGTCAGTTGCCTGACTACGATGTTGATACTGCTGGGGCAGTCGGTGCAGGACAGCGCGACGGGGCAGGATGTTTACCGCGCGTTCGCCGTGCGCATGGCGCTGTTCTTGGCGGTGTCGGTGTATGCCGGTGCCCTGCTGATCTGGATCGACCGGCGCAGGGCACGGCAGTGGGTGCATTAGGGGTGCCAGTCGACCCCGGTGTCCTCCAGGTAGGCATCCACCGCAGCGCCGACGGTGGGGTGAAAGGCCTTTTCCCCCATGTGCTGGAACAACTCAAAGCGCTTCATCTTGTCTTTCACCGGGTCTTTCATTTCGGCGAACTGCAACTCCACGCCGCGCGCCTCCAGCGCCCGGTCCAGTTCAGCGAGCATGTCTGCAGAGGTCACGTCGATGCTGGTCACAGGCTCCGCGGCGATCACCAACCGTTGCACGGCGGTAGGGGACTGTTCTACAGCCGCCAGCACGGTGCTCTGGAACTGCTCGGCATTGGCAAAAAACAGCGGCGCATCCCACCGCAGCAGCACCAGGCCGGGGATGCGCCGGGCTTGCGGGTAGCGCTGCACATCATGGTAGCCGCGGGTGCCATCCACCCGGCCGAGCACTGCAAAATGCGGCCTCCAGCCATCCCAGAGGAATTCGATGACTGAAATCGCCACGGCAATGCCGATACCCGGAATGGCACCAAACACTGCCACCCCGACAAAACAGGTAAACGACAGCCAGAACTCCCATTGCTGCATGTGGAAGATGCGTTTGAGGTCGGCGAATTCGAACAGCCCCAGTGCGGCGGCGATCACCACGGCGGCGAGGGCACTGTTGGGCAGGTAATGCATCAGGTTGGGCGCCACCAGCAGCAGAACGGTCACGGCCAGCGCCCCGATGATGCCGGTGAGCTGGGTCTTGGCCCCAGCAGCTTCAGCGACAGGGGTGCGTGACGAACTGCTGCTGATCGGGATGCCCTGGAACAGCCCGCTGGCCAGGTTGGCCACCCCCAGGCCAAACATTTCCTGGTTCGGGTTGACCGGCATCTTCAGGCGGGCCGCGTAGGACCGTGACAGTACGCTGGTGTCGGCGAATGACACCAGCGCCACTGCGATGCCGCCGAGCAGCACTTCCACCAGGTCGATATCGCTCAACCAGGGGAAGACCAGGTCCGGCAGGCCCTGGGGTAACTGGCCGAGGACTTTGACGCCGCTCTGGTCGAGGTCGAGCAGGCTCACCGCCAGTGTCGTCAGCACCACAGCGATCAGAATGCCGGGCAAGCGCTTGAAGGGTTTGAGCAGCAGGATCAGCGCCAGGCTACCGGCGCCGATGACGAAGCTGGGCCAGTGGCCATGGCCTGCAAGCAGGGCCTGGATCAGGCCCCAGATGTCACGCAGCGGGCCTTGGCTGTCGATGGATAAGCCAAACAGTTTGGGCAGTTGGCTGATCAGCACGGTCAAGGCGATGCCGTTCATGTAGCCATAGCGGATCGGCTTGGACAGCAATTCGGTGATGAAGCCCAGGCGCAGCAGGCCGGCGACCATGCAGAACACCCCAGCGACCAAGGCCATCATGCTGGCGATGGTGATGGCGCGCTGCGGGTCGCTGGCGGCGTACTGCACCACTACCGCCAGGATGGGCGCGGCCAGTGCCGAATCTGGGCCCAATACCAGGATGCGGCTGGGGCCGAAGAGGGCATAGGCCAGCAGCGGAATGATGGTGGCGTAGAGGCCGTAGATGCCGGGTACGCCCGAGGCTTCGGCGTAGGCGATGCCCACGGGCACCAGCATGCTGGTGAGTACCAGCCCGGCAGCGATGTCCCTGGGCAGCCAGGCACGCTGATAGTGAAGCAGGGTGACCACGCCGGGCAGCCAGCGTTGCCAGTCGAAGCGTGGGGGAGGGGGTGTTTCGGGCATGGTGCAGGCTCCAGGGGGGCATGTACTGCATGAGGTCCCGTTGGAGTCAGCTTAGAGCGTGGATGGCGGCGTTGCTCAAGCCGCGACGTAACCTCGGCTGCTAGAAGCACTCACCTCGCGTTACAAATGAAGCCATGCTTGCGCTTCAGGTTGCCTGACAACTCCCCATCCTCGTGTAAAGTCGGGCGATTAACGCGCGCTCGGGGACTGAGCTTGGCAAAATTTCACGTCGACGCTATCCAGCGCTGGGAATCGTTTGAACATGCTGGAACGTCCTATGACCTTAATCACCTGGACTGTCACGAAGTCTTCTTGCAAAAACAAGATGGCAAGGATCCAATCCGCTTCGTAGTCACCTACGGCCTTCATTGCTTCACCAAAGACGATACTGAGCGGAACATTCCACTGAAGTACGCTGATGGTCGTGAAAGCCGATTCATCTGCATAGAGCGCTATGAAACGTCCAAGTGCCTCCGGGGAATGCTCGAAAAACTGGCCAGCGCGACGGTGTTCCTGACTCAGGGAGAGAGCTTTTTCACAATAGACGTCATGAATAACGCCAGCGGCGAGGTGGAACCGTTCAAGATCTGCATGGCCATCTTTCGCGAAAACAGGGTACTGCGGATATACGTCACCAGCGCCTACTTTGCAAGGTTGGGTGAAGGTTCGCCGGGTATTCCGATCAGGAAAAAAGGTTTCAGCATTTTCAAGATCGCGGTCGATACCCTGAAAAAACCGAACGGCCAGTTCCCCAAAGAGGTCCGCAATCGCTACCCTAGGAAGAAATGAAGGGCCCAGAAACGGCGAATCCCTCTCGAGGAGGGATTCTCAGCCGTCGATGCATGCTTCGACGGGGCAGGTCGTTCTCACGTCGCGCTCGGCGAGCTGGTTTCCCAGCAACGGGGTGCGATCCGAAGATCCCTGTAACCACCCTTTGGTTTACGTATAAACGCAGGCCTATAGTCCACTAACAGTGGAATAGGATCAAGGCTTTTTTCATCACGTGATAACCCATAACCTTGCAAGCAGGGAAGGCTCATACCCTTAAGTACAAAACCCCCGTGTCGCTTAGCGATCACGGGGGTTTTGAAGTCTTTCAAGTACCGTGGAATCCCACGGCTCCCATCAGACGTTAAAGCGGAAGTGCATCACGTCACCGTCTTTGACGATGTAGTCTTTACCTTCCAGGCGCCATTTACCGGCTTCCTTGGCGCCGCTTTCACCCTTGAACTGGATGAAGTCTTCATACGCTACCACTTCGGCGCGGATGAAGCCTTTTTCGAAGTCGGTGTGGATAACACCGGCCGCCTGTGGCGCGGTGGCGCCGACGCGGACGGTCCAGGCGCGGACTTCCTGCACACCGGCAGTGAAGTAGGTCTGCAGGTTCAGCAGCTCGTAACCAGCGCGGATCACGCGGTTCAGGCCAGGCTCTTCCAGGCCCAGGGCCTCGAGGAACATGTCTTTCTCTTCACCGTCGTCCAGCTCGGCGATTTCGGCTTCGATCTTGTTGCAGACCGGCACCACGACCGCGCCTTCTTCTTCGGCGATGGCACGGACTACGTCCAGGTGCGGGTTGTTGTCGAAGCCGTCTTCAGCGACGTTGGCGATGTACATCACCGGCTTGCTGGTCAGCAGGTGGAAGCCACGGATGACGGCCTTTTCGTCGTCAGCCATGTGCTTCATCAAGCTGCGCGCTGGCTTGCCTTCGGTGAAGTGCGGGATCAGCTTTTCCAGGATGGCCTTTTGCGCCAGGGCTTCTTTGTCGCCGCCCTTGGCGTTGCGGGCAACCTTCTGCAGTTGCTTCTCGCAGCTGTCGAGGTCGGCGAAGATCAGCTCGAGGTCGATGATCTCGATGTCACGCTTGGGGTCGACGCTGTTGGAAACGTGAATCACGTTCTCGTCTTCGAAGCAGCGCACCACGTGGGCGATGGCATCGGTCTCGCGGATGTTGGCGAGGAACTTGTTGCCCAGGCCTTCACCCTTCGAAGCGCCCGCCACCAGGCCTGCGATGTCGACGAATTCCATGGTGGTCGGCAGGATGCGGTTAGGCTTGACGATTTCCGCCAGTGCAGCCAGGCGCGCATCGGGCATCGGCACGATGCCGCTGTTCGGCTCGATGGTGCAGAAAGGGAAGTTCTCCGCCGCGATGCCAGACTTGGTCAGGGCGTTGAACAGGGTGGACTTGCCGACGTTGGGCAGGCCGACGATGCCGCAATTGAAACCCATGGGTATTCCCTCTCTAGGAAATCAGGCCTTCTGGCTGTGCAGTTCGCGCATCGCCTTGGCGAAATCGCCAGCGAGGACATCTGGCAGCACGCCGAGGGCAAAATCGATGCTGGCATCGAGCTTCTCCTGCTCGGCGCGCGGCGCGCGGCCCAGGACGAAGTTGGAGACCAGTTTGGCGTCGCCCGGGTGGCCAATGCCAAGCCGCAGGCGGTGGAAGTCGTTCTGGTTGCCGAGCTGCGCGATGATGTCGCGCAGGCCGTTGTGCCCACCATGGCCGCCGCCGCGTTTGAGCTTGGCGACGCCTGGAGGCAGGTCGAGTTCGTCATGCGCCACCAGGATCGCTTCCGGCTTGATGCGGAAGAAATTGGCCAAGGCCGCCACGGACTGGCCGCTACGGTTCATGTAGGTGGTGGGGATGAGCAGACGAACGTCGTTGCCCTGATGGCTGAATTTAGCCGTCAGGCCGAAATACTTGCGGTCAGCGGTCAAGGAGACGCGCTGGGCGCTGGCAATGCGTTCAACGAAAAGAGCCCCTGCGTTATGCCGGGTCTGTTCGTATTCGGGGCCGGGGTTACCCAGGCCAACGATCAACTGGATGGCGGTCACGTCAGGGGCTCTTCCTTGGAGTTGGTGGGTTACAGGGCGCGTGGCACTGTAACCCGATCAACACCGGCGTGCGAGTGGATTACTCGGCAGCGCCTTCAGCTTCTGGAGCAACGCGTGGCGCGTGAACGTTGGCAACAGCTTTGTCATCACCGTGGGCCAGAGCGACGAACTCTACGCCTTTCGGAGCTTTCAGGTCCGACAGGTGGATGATGCTGCCGACTTCGGCGTTGGCCAGGTCAACTTCGATGAACTCAGGCAGGTCTTTGGCTTCGCAAGAAACTTCGATCTCGGAAACAACGTGCGAGATCTCGCCGCCTTTCTTGATCGGGGCTTCTTCGCCGATGAAGTGAACCGGAACCTTGGCGGTCAGCTTCTGGCCAGCAACGACGCGAACGAAGTCAGCGTGCATGATGAATTGCTTGGCTGGGTGGCGCTGCATGGCCTTGACGATGACGTTTTGCTTGACGCCGTCAACGTTCAGCTCGATCACGTGGCTGTAGGCAGCTTCGTTTTCGAACAGTTTGGCGATTTCCTTCGACACGATGGTCAGGGACTCGGCGTCTTTACCGCCACCGTAGACAACGGCAGGGATGCTCAGCGAGTGACGCAGGCGGCGGCTCGCACCTTTCCCCAGGTCAGTACGCTTTTGGGCGTTCAGGATGAAATCAGTCATTTTGCTTCTCCAAAATAGCCATCTCCCGCAGGCGTTTGCGACCAGCGCCAAACGGGGTGGGCAAAAAAGCCCCGCCCCAACACATGCTGGGGCGGGGCGCTTCACATCAACACGTGTTCCGCTTAGCGGAACATCGCACTGATCGATTCTTCATTGCTGATGCGGCGTACCGCTTCAGCGACAACCGGTGCGATATCCAACTGGCGGATACGGTCACAGGCTTGAGCAGCGGCGGACAGCGGAACGGTGTTGGTCACCACCAGCTCGTCCAGTACCGACTTCTCGATGTTCTCGATCGCGCGGCCCGACAGGACAGGGTGCGTGCAGTAGGCGTAAACCTTGGCAGCGCCGTGTTCTTTCAGGGCTTTGGCCGCGTGGCACAGGGTGCCGGCGGTGTCGACCATGTCGTCTACCAGGATGCAAGTGCGCCCTTCGACGTCGCCGATGATGTGCATAACCTCGGAATGGTTAGCCTTTTCGCGGCGTTTATCGATGATACCCAGGTCGACACCCAGGGACTTGGCGACGGCGCGTGCGCGCACGACACCACCGATGTCCGGGGAGACGATCATCAGGTTCTCGAAACGCTGATCTTCGATATCGTCGACCAATACGGGCGAGCCGTAAATGTTGTCGACAGGAATATCGAAGAAACCCTGGATCTGGTCAGCGTGCAGGTCGACGGTGAGTACACGGTCGATACCTACGACAGTGAGCATGTCAGCGACAACTTTGGCGCTGATAGCAACACGTGCCGAACGCGGACGGCGGTCCTGGCGGGCGTATCCGAAGTAAGGAATCACGGCGGTGATTCGGGATGCTGAGGAGCGGCGGAAGGCGTCGGCCATCACTACCAGTTCCATCAGGTTATCGTTGGTCGGGGCACAGGTCGGCTGAATAATGAAGACGTCCTTACCGCGGACATTTTCATTGATCTCAGTGCTGATCTCGCCGTCGGAGAATTTACCGACAGAGACGTCACCGAGAGGGATATGCAGCTGACGTACGACACGCCGAGCCAGATCGGGGTTAGCGTTCCCCGTAAAGACCATCATCTTGGACACGCGCAGTACCTGAAGGCTGAGGGTATACCTGGATGAGTATAAGGAAAATGGCAGGGGCGGCTGGATTCGAACCAACGCATGGCAGGATCAAAACCTGCTGCCTTACCGCTTGGCGACGCCCCTGTATCTGTTGCTGCGAGCGCTATGCACTCGACTTCTTGACCAGACTTTGTAGCTTGCGATGCAACATCGAAATATTGCTTCCTTTCGCCACAAACCCTGTTTGGGTCGCTGAAAGAAGGGCCAGAACTTTATCAGCTTCGGCTTTGCTTGGGAAGGCCCCAAACACACAACTTCCAGTTCCGGTTAGCCGAGCTTCGGTGAATTTACCCAGAGAATTCAATGCGTTTCGAACTTCTGGATAACGCTGCTCAACCACCCGTTGGCAGTCATTTCGACTGTTTCCCTCGGGAACGGGGCGCATCTTAAGGGGGAGGGAATCACGTGTCAACTGCGGATGTGAAAAAATTTCTACAGTACTGACAGACACTTGCGGCACCAGCACGACATACCAGGATTCGTCGGGGTCGACCGGGGTCAGTTGTTCGCCGACACCCTGGGCGAATGCCGCGTGGCCGCGAACGAATACCGGCACGTCGGCGCCCAGGCTCAGGCCCAAGGCCGCCAGGCGGTCTTCATCCCAGCCCAGTTGCCATAAGTGCGCCAGCGCCAGCAGGGTGGTCGCGGCATCCGAGCTGCCGCCACCGATACCTCCGCCCATGGGCAAGACCTTGGTCAGCCAGATGTCGGCGCCAAGCGTTGTGCCGGATTGCGCTTGCAGTTTGCGTGCGGCGCGTACGATCAGGTTGCTGTCGTGGGGCACCGCCTCGATGTCGGTGTGCAGGCGGATTACGCCGTCTTCACGCAGGGCGAAGGTTAATTCATCGGCGTGGTCGAGGAACTGGAAGACGGTTTCCAGCTCGTGGTAACCATCCGGGCGGCGGCCGATGATGTGCAGCCACAGGTTGAGCTTGGCCGGGGCCGGCAGGGTGAGCGTGTTCATCGATCAGTGCCCCAGCTGGCGTGGCTGCCAATCCTTGACCACCAGGGTCACGTCGAGGTCCTTGCCGTGCAGTTTCAGGCGCTCGGGCAGCCAGTAGCCATTCTGCTCGGTGTAGCTCAGGTACTGGACCTGCCAGCCATCCTGATCGAGGCTGGCCAGGCGGCTGTCGCCGTCCAGGGTCAGCTTGCTCTTGCTGTCGGGCGCGGGCAGGCCACGCACCCACCAGACCAAGTGCGAAACCGGCAATTGCCAGCCCAGTTGTTCTTCCAGCAGGGCCTCGGGGCTGGTCGCTTCGTAGCGGCCCTGGTTGGCCACTTCCAGCACCACGCCACCGGGGCGGCCGGTCAGGCGGGCGGCGCCACGGCCCAATGGGCCTGCCAGGCGGATGTCGTAATAGTCCTGGCGTTGCAGCCAGAACAACGTGCCGCTGCCGGAATCGCGCGGGGCGCGGATGCCGACCTTGCCGTTGATCTGCCAGCCATCCAGGGTGCTGAGTTGCGCCTTGTGCTGGCGCCACTGCTGCGGGTCGCCTTGGCCCTGCAGGGCTTCGCGGCTACCGAAGCCGGCACAGCCCGCGAGCAGGGCGATCAGGGTGAAGGTGATGAAATGGCGCAGGAACATGGCGTTAAAGGGTCTCTGATCCGGTCAGGCGCAGTACGGTCTTGCGCAGGATAGGGCTGTCGGGTTGGGCTTCGAAGGCCTTGGCCCAGACCTGGCGGGCTTCACGGCGCTTGCCGTTGGCCCACAGGACTTCGCCCAGGTGAGCGGCCACTTCATGGTCGGGGAAGCGCGCCAGGGCCTGGCGAAGGTAGCCTTCGGCTTCGTCGAGTTTGCCCTGGCGGTAAGCGACCCAGCCCAGGCTGTCGAGCACGGCCGGGTCGTCCGGCGTCAGCTGGTGGGCTTTGTCGATCAGCGCCTTGGCTTCGGCGTAGCGGGTGGTGCGGTCGGCCAGGGTGTAACCCAGGGCGTTCAGCGCCATGGCGTTTTCGGGTTCGCGGGCGATGATGGCGCGCAGGTCTTTTTCCATCTGCGGCAGGTCGTCGCGCTTTTCGGCCAGCATGGCGCGGGTGTACAGCAGGTTGAGGTCGTCCGGGTAGCGTTGGATGGCCTGCTGCAGCACCTGGTTGGCCTGGGCATCCTTGTTGTTGTTGCTGTAGCTCTCCGATTCGATCAGGTACAGCTGCACAGCGACGTCCGGCTGCGCCTCGCGGGCTTCGGCGAGCAGGCGCGAGGCCTCGCTGCCGCGGCCGTTGGCAATCAGTATGTCGGCCTGGCGCAGTTGCGCCGGCAGGTAGTCGGGGCCGGGGCCGACCAAGGCGTATTCGCGCAAGGCGGCTTCAGGGTCGTGGCGCTCTTCGCGGATGCGGCCCAGGTTCAGGTGGGCGGCATCGACGTTGCTGTCACGCTCGATCAGCTCCTGCAGGTAGCCTTCGGCCTCATCCCAGTCTTTGTTTTCCAGGCATACCAGGGCTAGGGAGTAACGCAGCTCGTCGTCCTCGGGGTACTGCTGGACCAAGCTGATGAACTCGCTTTTGGCATCGGCCATGCGGTCCTGCTCGACCAGGGTACGGGCGTAGGTCAGGCGCAGGCGTTTGTCATCCGGGTTGTCGCGGATCGCACCGCGCAACAAGGGCAGGGCCTCTTTGCCGCGGTCCAGGGCCTGGAGCAGCCGGGCGCGCAGCAGGACCGGTGCGATCTCGCCGTCTTGCGGCGGGTGCGCCTCGAGCAGCTCAAGCGCTTCTTCGGTCTTGCCGTCCTGGTTCAGCAGCAGCGCCTTGCCGAACACCAGTTGGCCGTTGTCCGGGTATTTGACCAGCAGGCGTTCGAAGCTCTGCAGCAAGCCGTCGCGGGTGCTCTGGTCGGTCTCGGCGGCGGACAGGGCGAGGAAGTCGAAATGGGTATCGCCCTGGCCCTGCAGGACTTTCTCCATGTACACCATGGCATCGTCGTAGCGCCCGGCACGGGCCAACTGGATGGCGGCGGCGCGTTGGGCGTCGAGGTTGTCCGGGTCGTTGCGGGCCCAGACCAGGGCGTTGTCCAAGGCCGGCTCGTCGGCGCCGAGGTATTCGGCGATACGGTAGGCACGCTCGGAGACGCCAGGGTCCTGGGTCTTTTCGGCCTGGTCGGTGTAGTTGGCCAGGGCGATGTCGAAGCGGTTGCGCTGGCCGGCCAGCTCCGCGACCAGCAGGCTATAAAGGGTGTCTTGCTTGAACGAACCGTACACCACGGGTTTTTCGGCCTCGCCTGTGCCCGCCTCGGCAACGGGAGGCTCGGCTTTTTGCGGGGCCAGGCTCTGGCAACCCTGGAGCAGGGCGAAGGCAAGCAGCAGTGCGTAGGGTCTGTTCATAAAAAGGCTTAAAAGGACTCACCGGCGGTCGGAGCATGATGACACAAGCGCGGTGGCAAACCCACCTGCGAAGCATTTGGTTAACTGCGACCATGGCAGGGGCAAGCAGGTTCCGCCGCCTCTGTAGGAGCGGCCTTGCGTCGCGAAAGGGGCGCGAAGTGCCCCCAGTCGTTTCCATAGCCATGCTGAAATACCGGGGCTGCTGCGCAGCCCTTTCGCGACACAAGGCCGCTCCTACACGACAATAGCGAACGGTGGTTGTTCTGGAACCTGCGAAAGAGGACAATTATCGGCTTCTCGTCACAACCAGCGACCTTGCATGGCCTTTCTTGCACTTGGTATCAACCATAAGACTGCCTCGGTAGACGTACGCGAGCGCGTGGCGTTTACCCCAGAGCAGCTGGTGGACGCCCTGCAGCAGCTCTGCCGACTGACCGCCAGCCGTGAAGCGGCGATCCTGTCGACTTGCAACCGTAGCGAGCTTTATATAGAGCAGGACCACTTGTCTGCCGACGCGGTGCTGCATTGGCTGGCCGATTATCACCGCCTGAGCCTGGATGAACTGCGCGCCAGCGCCTACATCCATGAAGAGCACGACGCTGTGCGGCACATGATGCGGGTGGCCTCGGGCCTCGACTCGCTGGTGCTTGGCGAGCCGCAGATCCTCGGCCAGATGAAGTCCGCCTACGCCGTGGCGCGTGAGGCCGGCACTGTCGGCCCGCTGCTCGGGCGCCTGTTCCAGGCCACCTTCAGTGCCGCCAAGCAGGTGCGCACCGACACCGCGATCGGCGAGAACCCGGTCTCGGTGGCGTTCGCCGCAGTGAGCCTGGCGCGGCAGATCTTCAGTGACCTGGGCCGCAGCCAGGCGCTGCTGATTGGCGCCGGCGAGACCATCACCCTGGTCGCCCGCCACCTCCACGAGCAAGGCGTGCGGCGTATCGTCGTGGCCAACCGGACCCTGGAGCGCGCCAGTACCCTGGCCGAGCAGTTTGGCGCCCATGCCGTGCTGCTGGCCGACATCCCGCAAGAGCTGGCCAACAGCGACATCGTCATCAGCTCCACCGCCAGCCAGTTGCCGATCCTCGGCAAGGGCGCGGTCGAGAGCGCGCTGAAGCAACGCCGGCACAAGCCGATCTTCATGGTCGACATCGCCGTCCCGCGTGACATCGAGCCCGAAGTCGGCGAACTCGACGACGTTTACCTCTACACCGTCGATGACCTGCACGATGTGGTCGCAGAAAACCTCAAGAGCCGCCAGGGCGCTGCCCAGGCCGCCGAAGAGCTGGTGTCGGTGGGCGCCGAAGACTTTATGGTGCGCCTGCGCGAGCTGGCTGCGGTGGACGTGCTCAAGGCCTACCGCCAGCAAAGCGAGCGGCTGCGTGATGAAGAACTGCAAAAAGCCCAGCGTCTGCTGGCCAACGGCGGCAACCCCGAAGACGTGCTGGCCCAACTGGCCCGGGGCCTGACCAACAAACTCCTGCACGCCCCCAGCGTGCAGCTGAAAAAGCTCTCGGCCGAGGGCCGCCTCGATGCGCTGGCCATGGCCCAGGAACTCTTTGCCCTCAACGAGGGCTCGACGGACAAATCCTCGCAATGAAAGCGTCGCTGCTGAACAAACTGGATATCATCCAGGACCGCTTCGAAGAACTGACCGCACTGCTCGGTGACGCTGAAGTCATCTCCGACCAGACGCGTTTCCGCGCCTATTCCCGCGAATACGCCGAAGTCGAGCCGGTCTACGCTGCCTATCAAGCGTGGCGCAAAGTCCAGGACGACCTCGAAGGCGCCCAGGCGCTGCTCAAGGACAGCGACCCGGACATGCGTGAAATGGCCGTGGAAGAAGTGCGCGAAGCCAAGGAGCAATTGCTGACGCTGGAAGCCCAGCTGCAACGCATGCTGCTGCCCAAGGACCCTAACGATGGGCGCAACGTGTTCCTCGAAATCCGCGCCGGCACCGGTGGCGACGAGGCGGCGATCTTTTCGGGCGACTTGTTCCGCATGTATTCGCGCTATGCCGAGAAGCGTGGCTGGCGCTTGGAGATTCTTTCCGAGAACGAAGGCGAACACGGCGGCTACAAGGAAATCATTGCCCGCGTCGAAGGCGAAAGCGTGTACGGCAAGCTCAAGTTCGAATCGGGCGCACACCGCGTGCAGCGCGTGCCGGAAACTGAGTCCCAAGGCCGTATCCACACCTCGGCGTGCACCGTGGCGGTGCTGCCCGAGCCCGACGAGCAGGCCGCGATCGAAATCAACCCGGCCGATTTGCGCGTGGACACCTACCGCGCCTCCGGCGCCGGCGGCCAGCACATCAACAAGACCGACTCGGCCGTGCGCATCACCCACTTGCCCACCGGTATGGTGGTCGAGTGCCAGGAAGAACGTTCGCAGCACAAAAACCGCGCCCGCGCCATGTCCTGGCTGTCGGCCAAGCTCAACGACATGCAGACCAGCGCCGCACAGAACGCCATTGCCAGTGAGCGCAAGCTGCTGGTGGGCTCCGGTGACCGCTCCGAGCGTATCCGCACCTACAATTATCCACAGGGCCGGGTCACCGATCACCGCATCAACCTGACCTTGTATTCGCTGGACGACATCCTCGCCGGTGGCGTAGACGCCGTGATCGAACCGCTGTTGGCCGAATACCAGGCCGATCAACTGGCCGCCCTGGGGGACTGATGACCATCATCGCCAGCTTGCTGCGCAATGCGCAGTTGCCTGAATCGCCCACCGAGCGGCTGGATGCCGAACTGTTGCTGGCTGCGGCCATCGGCAAGTCGCGCAGCTACCTGCATACCTGGCCCGAGCGCATCGTCAGCAGCGAAGCGGCCGACACCTACGCCGGTTACCTGCAGCGCCGCCGTAGTGGCGAGCCGGTCGCCTATATCCTCGGGCAGCAAGGGTTCTGGAACATCGACCTGGAAGTGGCGCCGCATACACTGATCCCGCGTCCGGACACCGAGCTGCTGGTCGAGACGGCCCTTGAGCTTCAGCCAGCAACCCCGGCCAAGGTGCTCGACCTGGGCACCGGGACCGGGGCCATTGCCCTGGCGTTGGCCGGCGATCGCCCGGCCTGGCAGGTGACGGCGGTAGACCGGGTGGAGGAGGCGGTCGCGTTGGCCGAGCGTAATCGCCAACGCCTGGGGCTGGCTAACGTCCAGGTGCGTGTCAGCCACTGGTTCGATGGCCTGGGCGATGCGCGCTTTGACCTGATTGTCAGCAACCCGCCGTACATCGCCAGTGAAGACCCGCACCTGGTCGCCGGCGACGTGCGCTTCGAACCCAGCAGCGCGCTGGTGGCGGGCACCGATGGCCTGGACGACCTGCGGGTGATTGCCGCCCAGGCGCCACGTCACCTGCTGCCAGGTGGCTGGTTGTTGTTGGAGCACGGCTACGATCAGGCCGCAGCGGTGCGTGCCTTGCTGGCTGAACACGGCTTTAGCGAGGTGGCCAGCCGCACGGACCTGGGCCGCCATGAACGCATTACCCTGGGGCGCCTGCCATGCTGACTGATCAGGAACTGTTGCGCTACAGCCGGCAGGTGTTGCTGGCGCAGATCGATATCGACGGCCAACTGCGGCTCAAGCAGAGCAAGGCCCTGATCGTCGGCCTCGGTGGCTTGGGCTCGCCTGTCGCGCTTTACCTGGCTGCGGCGGGCGTGGGTGAGCTGCACCTGGCGGACTTCGACACCGTTGACCTGACCAACCTGCAACGCCAGGTGATCCACGACAGCGCCAGCGTCGGCATGAGCAAGGTGGACTCGGCGCTGCAGCGCCTGGAGGCGATCAACCCAGAGATCAGCCTGGTCGCTCATCGCCAGGCGTTGGACGAGGACTCGCTGGCCGCTGCGGTGGCGGCGGTCGACTTGGTGCTGGACTGCTCCGACAACTTTTCTACCCGCGAGGCGGTCAACGCTGCGTGCGTTGCTGCCGGTAAACCGCTGGTCAGTGGCGCGGCGATCCGCCTCGAAGGCCAGCTGTCGGTGTTCGACCCGCGGCGTGACTACAGCCCTTGCTACCACTGCCTGTATGGCCATGGCAGCGAGGCTGAACTGACCTGCAGCGAAGCCGGTGTAATCGGCCCGCTGGTGGGGCTGGTAGGTAGCCTGCAGGCCCTGGAAGCCATGAAACTCTTGGCGGGGTTTGGCGAGCCGCTGGTGGGCCGCCTGTTGCTGATCGATGCCCTCGGCACGCGCATTCGTGAGCTGCGGGTCAAGCGCGACCCGGCTTGCGCGGTCTGTGGCAAGCGCGATGGCTGAGCGTTCGGCGCCGATTGGCGTAATGGATTCGGGGGTCGGCGGTTTGTCGGTACTGGCCGAGATCCAGCGCCTGCTGCCTAACGAATCACTGCTGTATGTGGCCGATTGCGGGCACGTGCCTTACGGTGAAAAGTCGGCGGATTACATCCGCCAGCGCTGCCGGCGTATTGCCGAGTTCTTCCAGCAGCAGGGCGCCAAGGCCTTTGTCTTGGCCTGTAATACCGCGACAGTGGCGGCCGTTGCCGACCTGCGTGAGCTGTACCCGCAATGGCCGCTGGTGGGCATGGAGCCAGCGGTAAAGCCGGCTGCTGCAGCCACCCGCTCCGGTGTAGTCGGCGTGCTGGCCACGACCGGCACCTTGCAGAGCGCCAAGTTTGCGGCGTTGCTCGACCGCTTCGCCAGCGATGTGCGCGTGGTCACCCAGCCTTGCCCCGGCCTGGTCGAGCGGATCGAAACCGGCGACCTGAGCAGCCCGGCCTTGCGCCAGTTGTTGCTCGGCTACGTGCAGCCGCTGCTGGCGGCTGGCTGCGACACGCTGATCCTGGGTTGCACGCATTACCCCTTCCTGCGCCCGCTGCTGGCCGACATGGTGCCGGCGGACGTGGCCATCATCGATACCGGCGCCGCCGTGGCGCGTCAATTGCAGCGTCTGCTGGGCGCCAGCGACCTGCTGGCTGAGGGCCCGGCAGTGGGCACCCGCTTCTGGACCAGTGCCGACCCACAATCCCTGAGAAAAATCCTACCGTTGCTGTGGCAGAAGTCCGACAGTGTGCAACGCTTTACGTTGTGAAAAAAACGTGAAAATTAGCTGAACTATCGTACCACTGCCGATTTCTACAGATTTGCCTGACACGAGGCGAACACTAACAACAGCATTAGGAAGAAGGATGTTTCTTATGAGGAAACTGCTCGGCTTGGCGGCGGCTGCCGTCTTTACCTTGGGGCAAGCAGTGTCGGCGCAGGCGGCTGATGTTTCATTTTCGGTGGGGCAGACGGGTGACTCGACCATGGTCTACCGGCTGGGTCTGCAATCGAACTGGGACGCGAGCTGGTGGCAGACCAGCGTTGGCCGCCTGACCGGGTATTGGGATGGGGCTTACACCTACTGGGATGGCGACAAGACCGCGAGCAACCACAGCCTGTCGTTCGCACCGGTATTCGTTTATGAGTTTGCGGGGGATTCGGTAAAGCCCTATATCGAGGCCGGGATTGGCGTCGCGGCCTTTTCCAGCACCGAGCTTGAAAGCAATGAGCTGGGCTCGGCGTTCCAGTTCGAAGACCGAATCGGTTTTGGTCTGCGCTTCGCGGGCGGGCATGAAATTGGTTTACGGGCCATTCACTATTCCAATGCTGGCATCAAGCAACCTAACGACGGCGTAGAGAGCTACAGCCTGCATTACCGCATGGCTCTCTAAGCTGCCCCGCACCCTTGTAGGAGCAGCCTTTTGCTGCGAAGAGGCCGGTGATAACAGCCGAGATTCTTTGTGATTTCACCGGCCTCTTCGCAGCACAAGGCTGCTCCTACAGGTACAGCGTTTCCAGTACTTGACGGTGTAGAGCGTTACAGCCTGCATTACCGCATGGCACTCTAAGCTGCTCCTACAAGATCAGGGCCGTAGTGGCCACAAGCTGCTCAGGTCCAGCGTCTCCAGCACCAATTCCGGCTCGCGTTGCGGTAACCGCCGCAACAGTTCTTCGGCAGCACTCTGCGGCGTCCACGCCTCGGGTATCGCTTGCGCTGTTGTCACGGGTGTCTTCAACGATTGCGGCCCCACTACCGTCAAGCTGATCTGCAGCTTTTCCAGTACCTGACGTTGCTCGCGAAACCACTGGGCAGTGCTGTTGAAGCCGCTGGCAACCTGGGTGGGTGCAAACAGCTGCGAGGCCGAGTAGCGATTGAGGATGGCCATTACCTGAGGTGCATCACCCTTCGTCAGTAGCGGCAAGGCACTGGCCAGGCAACGTTCGCTGGCCTCCAGGTTGCTGCTGGCGATGGCCTCGAACAGCTCGTCATCGGCCACGTCGTCGGCCAGGTAATCACTGGTGCCGGCATTGATGATCAGGCAATCCAGCGAACCCCAAGCATCCAGCAACAATGTGCTGGATGCATCGGCCTGTTCCAGTACCTGCAACTCCCCCGGCAGCCGCACCAACTGCGGGGCGAAACGTTCGCCCAGTGTATCCAGTGCTTCGCATTCCCTGGCACTGGCGGCCACCCGATGCCCTTGCTCGAGCAGCCGCTCTACCAAAGCCAGCCCTAATCCGTTACTGGCCCCTGTTACCCAGAAACTGCGAGTACTGTTCACGATACTGCCCCCTGATCCTGCCGGCGCGGAAGGCCTTTGAAGGCTTCCAATGCACGCTGGCGACTGCTGCCGAGATCGACTATTGGATTGTGATACGAATTAGGTGCAAAAAGATCCGCAGCCTTTACGGGCTGATGAATGGCTTTCTCATCCAGTGCTTGCAATTCCGGTACCCAGTGGCGAATGAATCGCCCTTGCGGGTCGAAGCGCTGAGACTGCGAAACCGGGTTGAAGATGCGGAAGTAGGGCACTGCATCGGTCCCGGTGGACGCGCTCCATTGCCAGCCACCATTGTTGGCCGCCAGGTCACCGTCTATCAGATGGCGCATGAAATGCCGTTCGCCTTTGCGCCAGTCGATCAGCAGGTTCTTGCTGAGAAACATGGCAACGATCATGCGCAGGCGGTTGTGCATCCACCCGGTGTCCAGCAACTGGCGCATGGCGGCATCGATGATCGGGAAGCCGGTGCGCCCCTGTTCCCAGGCCGCAAGGTCTTCAGGCGCATCGCGCCATGGCAAGGCTTCGGTGTGGGTGCGGAAGGCGCGGTGCCGGGAGACCTGTGGATAACCCGTCAGGATGTGCTTGTAGAACTCCCGCCACAGCAGCTCGTTAATCCAGGTTTGGACGCCCGTGCTGCCGCTGTCGAACTCGCCCCGGTTGCACGCCAGGGCGCCGTGCAGGCATTGCCGGGGCGAGATCACCCCAGCGGCCAGATAAGCCGAGAGCTGGCTGGTGCCCGGCTTGGCGGGGAGGTCGCGCAAGGAGTGGTAGTCCTCCACTGCTTCATCCAGAAAGCGCGTCAGGCGGCTCTGCGCCTCGGCTTCCCCTGCTGGCCAGTGGTCGCTCAAGGTGCGCGGCGGTGTGTCGAAGCCCTCTATTTGCTCGGGTATGGGGTCGCTGGCGATCTTCAGGGGCGACTGCGGTTTAACCCGAGGGGCTAACGCCGGGAGGCTGCGGTGCAAGTGTTCGAGGCAGTTTTTCTTGAATTGGCTGAAGACCTGGAAGTAGTCACCACTGCGAGTGAGGACCGTGCCTGGGCGGAAGAACAACTGGTCGAGGTAGCTGTGCGCCTGGATGGCTGACTGTTCCAGCAGTGCCCGCGTAGCCTGGTCGCGGCGCTCTTCGTTGATGCCGTACTCCTCGTTCCAGTGCACGCCCTCGACCCGGTGCTGACGGCAGGCGTCCAACACGGCCTGTGGCGCCTGATCCCACGTATCGACGGTGCGGATCAGCAACGGGATGTTGAGGGCCTCCAGCGACTGACGCAGCGTGCGCAGGTTGCGCAGCCAAAAGTCGACTTTGCAGGCGGCGTCGTCATGCGCCTGCCACTGGCCGGGGCTGATCAGCCACAGGGCAAGGGTCGGGCCGCGTTCGCAAGCTGCGCTCAAGGCGGTGTTGTCGTCGATGCGCAGGTCACTGCGCAGCCAGATCAGTTGCATGGTGCATTCATCTCTACAGGCCGGCGGCCATTGCCTTGAAGCACGCGCAATGCCGACTGTGGGGTATCGAACAGGAAGAGCTCGGGAAGGTCGAGGGCGTTCAGGTGGGCCTGATGCAGGGCGAGCGTGGCGCCGCCCAGCAGTTTTGGCCCCGGTATGCCTTGCAGCAGGCGCTGCAAGGCTTTGCTGTCGATGCGTGGCCCCAGGTGCAGCAGGAGGGCGCGCGGCTGCAGTGCGGCGATCGCCCGTTGCAGCTGTGGGCCGCCAACCGGCTGTTCCAGCACTTCGACAGGGATGCCATTGCTGCTCAGCAGCCAGGCGCATAGCCACAGCGCGGGGTCGAAGGCCTCCTCGCTGTCTTCGGCCAGCAGCACCGCTGGGCCTTGTAGCAGTTGGTTGTCGTGGTACACCCGGGCGCCGAGCTTGCTGCGCAGCCAGGTATGGAAAAACACCTGTTCAAGCCGGGCATTGAAATAGTTGCGCCAGCGCAGCTCCAGGCTGTCGAGCAGGGGCAGCAGCAGTTGCTCGCACAGGGTGATGGCGGGGTACAGCGCCATGGCTTGGTTGAGTTGCTGGTCGAGTGCACGTTGCGAGAGGTTGGCGATGGCCTCGATCAACTGCGCCTGCCGGGCCTGCCAGTCGCTTTGCGGGGCGCTGCTGGTGGGTTTGTCGAGCAGCTCACGCACCTGGCCCACCGACGCGCCGCGCTGCAGCCAGGCCAGGATCGCTTCGACACGTTCGACCTGCTCGATGGAATACAACCGGTGCCCTTTAGCGGTGCGTTGCGGCTTGAGCAGGCCGTATCGACGTTCCCAGGCACGCAGGGTGACGGGGTTGACGCCGGTGCGGCGGGCGAGCTCGCCGATAGGCAGCAGGCTTTCAGACGGCATTACGAAGCCCCAGGCTCTCGGGGTGTGGTTGCAGGTAGGCTTGCTGCATCAGATAAGGGTCGGGGTGTTTGCGCAGGTGATGCTTGAGCAAGGTCAGTGGCACGACCAGCGGCACCACGCCTTGTTGGTACTGGCTGATGAGGGTTTGCAATTCGGCTTTGTCCTGTGCGGTCAGGGCATCTTTGAAGTAGCCACTCAGGTGCTGCAGCACGTTGCAGTGGGTGCCACGGCTGGCACAGCGACGCAGCGCTTGCATCAGCTCGCTGAAGTAACGTGGCCCGATCTCCTGTGGGTCGTCATCGCGGCTCATGGTGCCGAGCAGCCGCCCCAGCGTGCGGTAGGCTTGGGGGTTGTTGGCCATCAACAGGTACTTGTAGCGCGCATGAAAGCGCACCAGCGCGCCGCGGCTGAGGCCTTCGGCCAACAGGCGCTGCCAATCGGCGTAGGCGTACACGCGGCTGATGAAGTTTTCGCGCAGCACGGCATCGTGCAGGCGGCCTTCCTCTTCCACCGGCAGGTCCGGGCGCAGGCTGCAGAAAGCGTGGGCATAAACGCCGCGGCCGCCATGGAAGGCGGGGTGGCCGTTGTCCTGGTAGACCTTGACCCGCTCCAGGCCGCAGGAGGGCGACTTCTGCATGAAGATGTAGCCGCAGATATCATCGAGTTCGCCGGCCATCTGCTCGCCATAGGTGCGCAGCGGGCCGGTCAGGTCCATGCCGGGGTTGCGGGTGCCGACCACTTCGGGTTGCTCAGGGTTGCCGACCAGGCGGATAGGATCGCGTGGAATGCCGAGGCCGATAGCCACTTCTGGGCAAACGGGCACCCATTCGAAATGCGCTTCCAGTTGTGTGCGGCACAGATCTGAGGCCTTGTGCCCGCCGTTGTAGCGCACACTGTGGCCGGTCAGGCAGGCGCTGATCGCGATGCGAGGCTTGCTGTGGGCGGTGGCGGCTTGCATGGCTGTCTCCGGAAAAACCTGTACGTGAAATCAAATTTGTACAAGTTTATTCCAGCACAGCTACGGAGTTATGCAAACAAGTTTTTTTGTACAGGTTCAGCGCCCGCTCAGTCGAGGTGTTCCAGCAGCCGTCGGGCCGCTTCCTGGCCGCTCAGCCAAGCACCTTCGACCCGCCCGGACAAGCACCAGTCGCCACAGGCATACAGGCCTTGATCCGCATCGGCCAAGGCGCCCCACTCGTGGTTGCTGGTGGGGCGTGCATACAACCAGCGGTGGGCGAGGGCGAACGTGGGGGCCGGTACCACGCAGCCGACCAGTTCGGCGAACTCGCCCCACAACTGCTCGATCACCTCTTCCTTCGACAGATCGATGTGCTGCCGGCTCCAGTGCGACGTGGCATGCAGCACCCAGGTATCGAGGTGCTCATCCCGCCCTGGCTTGCTGCGGTTGCGGGCCAGCCAGTCGAGCGGGTTGTCCTGCACGAAGCAGCCTTGCATCGGGGTGTCCAATGGGGTCTGGAAGCCCAGGGCAACCGCCCAGGTGGGCTCCATCTGCACGCCTGCGGCGACCGCAGCGAGTTTGGGGGTCGAGGCCAGCAGCGGCGTGGCCTGTGGCGCCGGCACGGCGATTACCACGCGGCTGAATGGGCCGTGGCTGCAGCCTTCGGTGTCTTGCAGGTGCCAGTACTGTTTGCCGCGGAACACTTCAGCGATGCGGCAGCCAAAGTTGACGGTCACATCCTTGAGCAAGCCACGGGTAATGGCGCTCATGCGGGGTACGCCGACCCAGCGAGTCTGCTCGTCCGGGGAGGGGGTGAGTTCGCCATCGCGGTAGTTGTACAGCTGCGGCTTCCACTGCTCGGCCCAACCGGCAGCTACCCATTGCTGGACCTGTTCGACGAAGCGCCGATCACGGGCAGTGAAGTACTGGGCGCCCAGGTCCAGCGCGCCAGCATCGCTGCGCTTGCTGGCCATGCGCCCGCCACTGCCGTGGCCTTTGTCGAATAGGTGTACGGATTGCCCGGCCTTTTGTAGCGCCTGGGCGGCGGACAGACCGGCGATACCGGCACCGATGATGGCAATAGGTACTGTCATGATGGCCTCTTCAAACCTTGCTGTGAGCAGACTACGCTGTCAGGCAAACCTGTACAATGCACAACTTTTGTATAAGGTTATTCCGCTTTATAGAGCAGGTTGGCCTATGTTTATCCGAGAGCGTCGGGTCAAAAAAGTGCCTTGATCTTAAAAATAGACCACAGCCGCATTCTGCGAGGACACAGCCATGCATATATTGCTGACAGGCGGCACTGGCTTGATTGGCCAGCACCTGTGCCAGTTCTGGCTCGGCCAGGGCCATCGCCTCACGGTCTGGAGCCGCCGACCGGAGCAGGTGCCAAAACTGTGCGGTAGCGGGGTGCGCGGTATCGCCCAGCTGGACGAACTGCAAGCGGATGATCACCTCGACGCGGTCATCAACCTGGCGGGTGCGCCGATCGCCGACCGGCCCTGGACCGGAGCCCGGCGCAACCTGTTGTGGGCCAGCCGTATCACGCTCACCGAGCAACTGCTGGCATGGCTGGGTGCGCGTGAGCAGCGCCCTGAGGTGCTGATTTCCGGTTCTGCGGTGGGTTGGTATGGGGATGGCGGTGAGCGTGAACTCACCGAGGCGTCCCAGCCGGTGCGCGAAGATTTTGCCAGCCAGTTGTGTATCGCCTGGGAAGAAACAGCCCAGCGTTCGCAAGCTCAAGGCATCCGCGTGGTGCTGGTGCGCACTGGGCTGGTACTGGCCAGCGATGGCGGCTTTTTGTCGCGCCTGCGGTTGCCCTTCAAGCTCGGGCTGGGCGGGCCGTTGGGCGATGGTCGGCAGTGGATGCCGTGGATCCATATAGACGACCAGGTCGCCCTGATTGATTTTCTCTTGCAGCATAAGGACACCAGCGGTCCTTATAATGCCTGCGCCCCAGAGCCTGTGCGCAACCGTGAGTTCGCCAGGCGGCTGGGCCGTGCGATGCACCGGCCGGCGCTGCTGCCTGTGCCTGCGCTTTTGCTGAAGGCCGGGCTCGGCGAGCTGTCGACGCTGCTGCTCGGCGGCCAGCGGGCGCGCCCGGTGCGCTTGCTGGCGGCAGGTTTCACTTTCCGTTTCAACGATCTGCAATCGGCCCTGGACGACTTGTCCAGCCGCCTCTGACATAGGACGCTGCATGACCGATCACGCCCTGCTGCTGGTTAACCTGGGATCCCCGGCCTCCACTTCGGTGGCCGATGTGCGCCGTTACCTCAACCAGTTCCTGATGGACCCGTACGTGATCGACCTGCCTTGGCCGGTGCGGCGCTTGCTGGTGTCGTTGATTCTGATCAAGCGCCCGGAACAGTCGGCGCACGCCTACGCGTCGATCTGGTGGGACGAAGGCTCTCCACTGGTGGTGCTGACCCGCCGCCTGCAGGCTGCGATGGTCGAGCATTGGCCTCATGGCCCGGTGGAAATCGCCATGCGCTACGGCCAGCCGGCGTTGCCCGAAGTACTGGAGCGCCTGGCTGCTCAGGGCGTGCGCAAGGTCACCCTGGCACCGCTTTATCCACAGTTCGCCGACAGTACGGTGACCACCGTGGTGGCGTTGGCCAAACAGACGGTCAGCGAGCGCCAGTTGCCGTTGCAGATGCGCGTGCTGCAGCCGTTCTACGACCATCCCGAGTACATCGAGGCGTTGGTGGCCAGCGCCAAGCCTTACCTGCAGCAGGATTACGACCACCTATTGCTGAGTTTTCATGGGCTGCCGGAGCGGCACCTGAAAAAGCTCGACCCCACCGGTAAGCATGATTTTCAGGCGGCCGATTGCTGCAAGGACGCCAGTGCCGAAATGCGCGCCGTGTGTTATCGCGGGCAGTGTTTGGCCACGGCCAAGGCCTTTGCGCAGAAAATGGGCATACCAGATGGCAAGTGGTCGGTGTCGTTCCAGTCGCGCCTGGGGCGCGCCAAGTGGATCGAACCCTATACCGAGACGCGGCTGGACGAGTTGGCCAAGGCGGGGGTGAAGAAGCTGCTGGTGATGTGCCCGGCGTTCGTTGCCGATTGCATCGAGACGCTGGAAGAGATCGGCGATCGCGGCAAAGAACAATTCATCGAGGCAGGGGGCGAGGAATTGCTGCTGGTGCCGTGCCTGAATGATCACCCAGAGTGGGTGAAGGTGCTGGCGGGGATGTGCGAAAAAGCCTGAATGAGTCCGCCCTTTTGGGGGCGGCCTTGTGCTGCGAAGAGGCCGGTGATGACACAGAAGATTGATGTGTTTTCAACGGCCTCTTCGCAGCACAAGGCTGCTCCTACAGGGGAGGCGTTTTGCGGCAGGAGCGCGTGGCAATCAAGGCAGCTGATCATCCAGCTTCTTGTTCTTCCAGCCATCATTGCCCGGCAGGATCAGGTTCAGGGCAATGGCCACCACGGCGCACAGGGCGATGCCCTTGAGGCCCCAGTCGTCCGGGCCGTCACCGCTGCCGATCAACACGCCGCCAATACCGAACACCAGGGTCACCGAAACGATCACCAGGTTGCGCGCCTCGGCCAGGTCGATCTTGTGGCGGATCATGGTGTTCATGCCCACCGCCGCAATTGAGCCGAACAGCAGGCACAGAATGCCGCCCATGACCGGTACCGGAATGCTCTGCAGCAGCGCGCCGAACTTGCCGATGAAGGCCAGGGTAATAGCAAACACCGCCGCCCAGGTCATGATCTTCGGGTTGTAGTTCTTGGTCAGCATCACCGCGCCGGTCACTTCGGCGTAGGTGGTGTTGGGTGGGCCACCGAACAGGCCGGCAGCCGTGGTCGCCAGGCCGTCACCCAGCAGGGTGCGGTGCAAGCCAGGCTTTTTCAGGTAGTCGCGTCCGGTGACGCTGCCCACCGCAATCACCCCACCGATGTGCTCGATCGCCGGTGCCAGGGCTACCGGCACGATGAACAGGATGGCCTGCCAGTTGAACGCCGGCGCGGTGAAGTTGGGGATCTCCAACCACGGTGCAGCGGCAATCTTGGCCGTGTCGACCACGCCAAAGGCAAACGCCAGGGCAAAGCCCACCAGCACGCCGGAGATGATCGGCACCAGGCGGAAGATACCCTTGCCGAAGACCGCGACGATCAAGGTAGTCAGCAGTGCCGGCATCGAGATCAGCATGGCGGTCTTGTAAGGCATCAGCGCAGCACCGTCACCGCCCTTGCCCATGGCCATGTTGGCAGCGATGGGCGCCATGGCCAGGCCAATCGAGATGATCACTGGGCCAATCACCACAGGCGGCAGCATGCGGTCGATGAAACCGGTGCCTTTGATTTTTACCATCAGCCCCATGAAGGTGTAGACGAAGCCTGCGGCCATTACGCCGCCCATGGTTTCGGCCAGGCCGAACTGGCCCTTGGCAAGGATGATCGGGGTGATGAAGGCAAAGCTGGATGCCAGGAACACCGGGACCTGACGGCCGGTGACCAGCTGGAACAGCAGCGTGCCGATACCGGCGGTGAACAGCGCGACGTTCGGGTCGAGGCCGGTGATCAGTGGCATCAGCACCAGCGCGCCAAATGCCACGAAGAGCATCTGCGCGCCCGAAACGACCTGGCGCCAAAGCGGGTCGTTGAAGCCGTCCTGCATGGTCAGGCGTCCTTTTGCTTGGTGCCGAAGATCTTGTCGCCGGCATCACCCAGGCCTGGCACGATGTAGCCGTGCTCGTTCAGGCGCTGGTCGATCGAAGCGGTGTAGATCTGTACATCCGGGTGGGCTTTTTCCACCACATTGATGCCTTCGGGTGCGGCGACCAGCACCATGGCGCGAATCTCTTTGCAGCCAGCTTTTTTCAGCAGGTCGATGGTGGCGACCATCGAGGCGCCGGTGGCCAGCATCGGGTCGATGATCAGGGCCAGGCGCTGGTTGATGTCCGGCGCGAGCTTTTCCAGGTAGGTGTGGGCTTCGAGGGTTTCTTCGTTGCGCGCGACGCCGACGGCACTGACCTTGGCACCCGGAATCAGGCTGAGCACGCCATCGAGCATGCCGATGCCGGCGCGCAGGATCGGGACGACGGTAATCTTCTTGCCGGCGATTTTTTCGACCTGCACCTTGCCACACCACCCGTCGATCTCGTAGGTTTCCAGTGGCAGGTCCTGGGTGGCTTCATAGGTCAGAAGCGCGCCGACTTCCTGGGCAAGTTCGCGAAAATTCTTGGTGCTGATGTCGGCACGGCGCATGAGGCCGAGCTTGTGGCGGATCAGCGGATGGCGGATCTCACGAGTGGGCATAGGGGGGGCTCCGAAAGGCGGGCAAAAAAACCGCGCTAGATTAATCTATTCAGCCTGTGCTGTCGTGTAGTCCTTTTGGACGTTAGTCCATAAATGCTTGATCTGTGGCGAGCGGATGCGTACCTTTGCCCGCTTTTCCAAAATACCCCCCCTGGAGAGCGCAATGCCCGCCGATCTCGAGCACATCCGTCAAGTCATGCGCGAAGCAGACTGTCTGTACACCGAAGCCGAAGTCGAAGCGGCCATCGCCAAGGTCGGCGAGCAGATCTGCAAAGACCTGCACGACAAGAACCCGGTGGTCTTCTGCGTGATGAACGGCGGCCTTATCTTCTCGGGCAAGCTGCTGACCCACCTGCAGTTCCCGCTGGAAGCGTCGTACCTGCACGCCACCCGCTACCGCAACCAGACCAGCGGCGGCGAGTTGTTCTGGAAAGCCAAGCCAGAAGTCTCGTTCATCGACCGTGACGTGCTGATCGTCGACGACATCCTCGACGAAGGCCACACCCTCAGCGCCATCATCGAGTTCTGCAAGCACGCCGGTGCGCGCTCGGTGCACACCGCGGTGCTGATCGACAAGGACCACGACCGCAAAGCCAGCCCGGACCTTAAAGCCAACTACGTCGGCCTGCCCTGCGTCGATCGCTACATCTTCGGCTATGGCATGGACTACAAGGGCTACTGGCGTAACGCTAACGGCATCTTCGCCGTCAAGGGGCTGTAACCATGCGCCAGCCTGCGTTCATCGACCAATCGCTGTTCGCCGAGCTGGCGCAGAAGGCTGCCGCCAACCCTCGCGGGCGGCAGCACCATAACTTCCATGAGATGGAAGAGCCTTGCCACCGCATGGCAGTCGGGCTGCAGCCGACGACCTACATCCCGCCCCATCGGCACCTAAGCGACGACAAGGCCGAAGCACTGATCGTGCTCAAGGGGCGCCTTGGCCTGCTGATTTTCGATGAGCACGGTGCGCTGACTGAAAAGCGGGTGCTGCAGGCGGGCGGCGACTGCCTGGGTGTAGACCTGGCACCCGGTACCTACCACGGGTTGGTGGTACTGGAGCCGGACAGCATCCTCTTCGAGTGCAAGGCAGGGCCGTACCGGCCAGTGGGCGAGGGCGAGCATGCCCACTGGGCGCCGCGTGAAGGCGAGGCCGGCGTGGCCGAGTACCAGGCCTGGATGCGCGCCCAGTTCGATTGATATTGCCAATAATGGTATGCATGCGGGCTCAACGGTAGGAGCGGCCTTGCGTCGCGAAAGGGCTGCGCAGCAGCCCCGGCAATTTCAGCTGTGAAGCATAAATCGTAGGGCTGCTGCGCAGCCCTTTCGCGACGCAGGGCCGCTCCTACAAGAGCCAGTGCAGGCCATGCTAGAGTGCGCCTTCATTCAAGGAGCCTCACATGCGTGCGATTCTTCCCCTCCTGCTGGCGGTCAGCCTGCCGATCTGTGCCGCACCGCTGCACAGCCAGTTTCTGCCGCCTGACGACCTGTCCCTGCGCCAGGAAGCGCCGACCGGTCAGCAACTGCTGCAAGTGACCGATTATGCAGTGGTGGTCGGTGCCCAGCGCCAGTCCGACCAGCAACCAATCCCCATCACCGCATCGTTGCAAATGCGCCTCAAGGGCAAGCCGCTGAGCAAGGGCGCCACCATCGCCCAGGTGCTGCTGACCTTTGATGGTGAAGCCGGCAAAAGCTTGAAAAAGCCCGTCTATGACGAGAAAACTCGCACCTTGAGCCTCAACTACCCGGTCAGCGATTACCGCGTGATCATGGACCTGCTGCGCAACGAAACGCTCTACGTGCAGTTTTTGACCTACGGCAACGGCCATATCTGGGCCGACCTGCACACCGGCACCGTACGTACGCGTTGAGGCGCGCGCCCTGCGGGGGGTAAACTGCCGGCCTTCGAAATTCCGTGATGGTCCAGTTGGAGTCGGCAATGCGTAAAGACAAGAAACAGGTAATCGGTGACGAAATCAGCGACGACTACATCAAGTCGTTCCTTCAGTTCGAGCCGGCCGATGGTGTGACTTCGCCGTCGCTGCACAAGCTGGTCAAGGCTTACCGTGGCCTGCGTGTCGACGACTTCGAGCGTTTCGTCGGCTTCTTCGTCGAAGCGGGCCTGGACCTGGATGGCAAGGACGAGCACGGCAAGACCTTCGTCGAACAGATCGCCGACCAGCGCAATGCCCCTGAGTACATCGAGATCATCGATAAAGCCCGCGGCTGATTGTTAAGCCTGTACTGGCCTCTTCGCGGGCAAGCCCGCTCTCACAGGTATTGCACCGCTCTCAAGATCTGTGAAACACCTGTGGGCTTGCCCATGAAGAGACCGGCACAGGCCAAAACGCAGGCACAAAAAAACGCCCCGAGGGGCGTTTTTTCGTTTCAGCCAGCTCAGGCGTAATGCTTGGCCGGGCTGTCTTCCACCAGTTCCAACGCGGCATCGTTGTCGGCACTGATCTTGTTGTACAGCGCGGCATCGGTTGCCAGGACCTTCTCGCGAGCGGGGAAGATTTCCTTGAGCTTGGCAGCCCAGGCACCTTTGGCCTGCTCGGGGAAGCAACGCTCGATCAGTTCCAGCATGATCGAAACGGTTACCGACGCGCCCGGCGATGCGCCGAGCAGTGCGGCCAGGCTGCCGTCCTGGGCCGAGACCAGCTCGGTACCGAACTGCAGAATGCCGCCCTTTTTCGGGTCTTTCTTGATGATTTGCACGCGTTGGCCGGCCACTTCGAGGCGCCAGTCTTCGGCTTTGGCTTGCGGGTAGAAGCGGCGCAGCGATTCCAGGCGCTGTTCCATCGACTGCATCACTTCGCTGACCAGGTACTTGGTCAGGTCCATGTTGTCGCGGGCCACGGCCAGCATCGGGCCGATGTTACCCATGCGCACCGACAGCGGCAGGTCCATCAGCGAACCATGCTTGAGGAACTTGGTGGTAAAGCCGGCGTACGGGCCGAACAGCAGCGAGGTCTTGCCGTCTACCACGCGGGTGTCCAGGTGCGGCACCGACATCGGTGGCGCGCCGACCGCCGCCTGGCTGTAAACCTTGGCCTGGTGCTGTTTGACGATTTCCGGGTTGTCGCAACGCAGCCACTGGCCGCTGACCGGGAAGCCGCCGAAGCCTTTGCTCTCGGGGATGCCCGACAGTTGCAGCAGCGGCAGGGCCGCGCCACCGGCACCGAGGAACACGAAGCGCGCGTCGACTTCACGGCTGCCGCCGCTGTTGACGTCCTTGATGCTCACGGTCCAGCCGTTGCCGTTACGGCGCAGGCCGACGACTTTCTTGCTGTACTTGACCTGCGCGTCGGGCGAGTCGCCCAGCAGCTTGAGCAGCTTGTTGGTCAGTGCGCCGAAGTTGACGTCGGTGCCTTTCGCCACGCGGGTGGCGGCGATGTGCTGGTCGGCCGGGCGGCCGGGCATCATCAACGGCATCCAATCGCTCATCACGGCCTTGTCTTCGGTGTATTCCATCTCGGAGAAGGCGTGATGCTGCTTGAGCAGCTCGAAGCGCTTCTTGAGGAAGGAAACACCCTTGTCACCTTCGACGTAGCTCAGGTGCGGGACAGGGTTGATGAAGGCACGCGCCGAGCCGAAGTTACCCTTCTTGCTCAGGTAAGCCCAGAACTGGCGCGAGACCTCGAACTGGGTATTGATGTGCACGGCCTTCTTGATGTCGATGCTGCCATCGGCGGCCTGGGGCGTGTAGTTAAGCTCGCACAGGCCAGCGTGGCCGGTACCTGCGTTGTTCCAGGGGTTGGAGCTTTCCGCGGCCCCGGAGTCCATCGCCTCGACGACCTCCAGCTTGAGGGTCGGGTCGAGCTCCTTGAGCAGTACGGCCAGGGTGGCACTCATGATGCCCGCGCCTACCAGTACTACATCAACCGATTCGTTCTGCGCCATTTAACGCGTCTCCACAATCTACAGCTACCTAATTGACAGCATAGGATCCCTGGGTTCGCCAGGATCGCCATGTCCGACTTTTCGCAGTTCTTGCAACTTCCGCGGACACCGCCAATCAGTCTTCGGGTTCGGGTATTGAACCCCGATTGCCACGGGTGCGGCAATTCGACTTATGGTCAAGGTGTCGTGCGTGCGTTATGGAACGGCCTCAGACACTCATCCGGGATGAGCGCAGTTGCCGCCTGTTCAGGGCTGTTCGGGACACATCTGCCGCTTTTGCACATGCCAGACTGTTCATTTGCTCGCCACACTCTCGTGAAGTTGTGAAAACCGTTTTTTCACGCTCTTTTGGAGACGTGAACCTCAAAAGGGGACTGCGCGATGGCAACCCACAGGTTCATGCAGTGCGAAGGGCCGGAAAGCAGGCACGACAGCCGATGCAAGACCTGAGTGGAAGGCTCTCTGTGGGCGAAGCGGTGAAGGTGCCGGGGTCAAGCGGCAAATGCGGGGCCCGATCAGGAGACGTCCTTATAATCGGGGGGAGATTATAGCGATGTCGAAGGCAGAAAGGTCGTTATTCGTGGTTTTTATTGCAGCGTTTGTCAGGCCGGCAGGCTGTGCTGATGCCAACGGGTGTTTGCGCGGGCGCAAACCCGGGCGCTGGCGGGCAGTTGGCGGCTGGCTGCAACCGGCAATATAAAGCCGGCTACCGCTGCGTACTGCTTTTTCTTGTGGCTTGCCGCTTGTAGGTTGCCGCTAGGTATACTGTGCGCCTTAGCCGCATTTTCTGGAGAAACGCGCATGTTGCAACGTCTGTTGTTCGGTTTGATCGCGGTGGCCAGCCTCAGCCTGGTCGGATGTGCCCACAGCCCGCAACAACTCAGCCCGCAGCCCAAGCTCACCGCCCAGCTCGCGCCTGTCGGCCACGGTCAGCCGGTGGTGGTCAAGGTGGTTGATGGCCGGGCTTCGCAGTCCCTGGGCACGCGCGGTGGCATGTACCCTGAGACCAGCACCATCAGTGTCAGTGGCAATGATGTGCTGCCCAAGCTGCAGGCCCAGGCCGAAGCCGCTGTGCGCCTGCTCGGTTTCACCCCAACGGCGAATGCCTACAATGCCCCGCAGTTGACCGTGACCCTGGCTGAGCTTAAGTACCAGTCGCCCAAGGACAACCTGTACGTGACCGAGGCCACCATCGGTGCCACCTTCCGTGCCGACGTGGCCAACGCCAACCGCCGTTACAGCGGCCGTTACGGTGCTTCGCTGGACCAGCGTTTTGGCATGGCGCCGAACCAGGAAACCAACACCAAGCTGGTCAGCGACGTGCTGAGCGACGCCCTGACCCGCCTGTTCAAAGACCCGACCATCGGGCAAGTACTGGGCGAATAAGCGTTCAGCCCTGCTAAAACAAACCCGCTGCCTGGCTGACAGGCAGCGGGTTTGTTTTTTTGGGGGGGGCTTCAGGCCGCCTGGATGTGGAAGTCCAGCAGGCTGAAACCGGTGGCCACATCCACCTCCGGCAAGTCCTGATGCGCGTGCCCACCCAGCGCGCAATAGACCAGCCACTGGCGGTCCTGCACATTGATGGCAAAACCGTCGATCAACGCCTGCTGTTCGTCGCTCTGGGCTACGAGATAGAGGCGGTCCTGGTTTTCGGCGTGCAGCATGAACGAGCTCCGGATCGGGAAAAGGCCGACAGCGTGGCCTGTTCTGATGACGAACCTGTGACAGATGAAATTTAGTGACACTTTGTCGCCGAGCCCGAGCGCCCACGCCGGACTTGGGTAGAATGCCGGCCTTTGCCGTCCTTCAAACCGAGGTTGTGTAATGTCGTTGCAAGTGCTCTGGGGGTTTCTGGCCGCCCATCCCACCAAGCTGATCAACCTGCTGGCGTTGCTGATGACGTGCCCCGGCGGGATGCTGCTGCACAGCGCACGGCGGCGCGAGGCTGTCACGCGGGAAAGCCTGGCGGTGGATGAGGGGGTGGTGGATGCGTTTGACCTGAGGGTGCCGCGTTACTTCTATATTCTCGGTTTTTCGTGCCTGGCCATGGCGCTGCTGCTGTCCTGGTTCAGTACCTGGGTGTAAAACCTTGGGGCTGCAAAGCAGCCCCGGGTTGATCAGGCAACTGGCGTTTGCTGCTTGACCTGGTACTGGTTGCGCACCGGCGTCGCGTATTGCAACACCAGGTACGGCCGCTGTTCTTCAGGGCAAGCCTCCAAGCGACACTGCCATTCTTCCTTGGCACGCGCCAGCTCTTCGCCTGGGAACACCTTCTCGGCGCTCGGCACTTGCAGTGCCTCATCCTTCTCGTCCCACATCGCGTAGGCCAGGTAGTGCACCGGGAACAACCGGTAGCCACCGAGGACCTGCCGGTCAATTTCGGCTGCCAGCTGCTTGGTGTCCTCGAAGTACTCGGTCACCGGCGCGGCAAAGTTGATGTGCACCCGGCCCTTGTAGCCAGTGATGCCTTTGGCGATGCTGTTGTCGTCCTCGCCCGGCGCCTTCTTGTAGGTGCCGGTGGTGGCGCGGATGTACAGCTCGCGGGCCTTGGCCTGGTCGCAGGGGTCGTACTCGTAGCTGATCGAAACCGGCGTCAGGTTCAGGCTCTGAATGACCGCGCCGAACGGCTCGTCCTTGCGGCTCATGTGGAACATCTTGAGGATCGCCGAGTCGGTACGGTCGTCGCCGTCCTTGGCGCGGCCTTCGGCCTGGGCGATCCAGATCGATGCGCCATCGTTGCGGATCGAGTGGTTGATGTAGGCCGAGAGCAGCTGGTAAGCCGCCAGCTTCTCGCGACGACCGCTGAGCGAGCGGTGCACGATGAAGCTTTTGTTCAGGCGCATCATGTCGCTGACGAAGGGCTTTTGCAGCAGGTTGTCACCGATGGCGATGCGCGGGGTCGGCAGGCCAGCGTGGTACACGGCGTAGTTGACGAAGGCCGGGTCCATGACGATGTCGCGGTGGTTGGCCAGGAACAGGTACGCGGTGCCGGCCTTGAGTTGCTCGACACCCGAATAGGTAACGCCATCGGTGGCGCGCTCGATGGTCTGGTCGACGTAGTATTCGACTTTGTCCTGCAAGGTCGACACGCAGGTGACGCCGGCGAATTCCTTGCGCAGGCGGCGGGCGATCAGTGGCTTGAGCAGCCAGCCGAGTGGGGCGGCAGCACGCGGGAAGCGGAAGTGGGTGAGGATATCGAGGAATGCCGGGTCGCTGAGCAGGCGTGCCAACACGGCAGGGACCTCAGCGTCGTCGTACGGTCGGATGGCATCGAATTCGCCCATCATGCTCTCTTGTTGGAAACGGCTAGGGTAATAGGTAGGGACGGGGTTCGAAAAACGGCTCGAACACGCGCAGGCCCTGTAATCAGACCGGCAATTATACGCATAAGTCACCGTGGAGGCCGCGATGCTAGAAACCGACTCCTATCATTGCCCGTATTGTGGCGAACGGGTGGAAACCACTGTCGATATCTCCGCTGGCGACCAGGTCTACATCGAGGATTGCCAGGTCTGTTGCAAGCCTGTGGTGATGATCCTGCAGGTGCACGATGACGAATGGATGCTTGATGTCAGACGCGAGGACGATGCCTGATGCAACGGATCTACGAACCGGAAAGCCTGCTGGAGGCTGAAATGCTGGTGGGCATGCTGGCCAGTGAGGGCATCTCGGTGCACCTGGTCGGCCGCGACCTGGTGGGTGCTGCCGGTGAGCTGCCGATGCAGGGTTTGCTGGGGCTTGCCGTGCCCGACGAGCAGGCCGAGTACGCACGGCAGCTGATCGATGCGTACAATGATGCCCAGCCACTGGTTGGTGACGAACCGGAGAGCTATCCCGGTACCTTGATCTGCTAGGTAAAAAATTCGCCCATGTGTGGACGTTACGCCCTGTTTCGCTGGCCCCAGGCCCTTGCCAGTCTGCCGGGCTTTCCCGTCGGCCAGCCGGCACAATGGAATATTTCGCCCGGTGCGTCGGTGTTGATCCAGCGCCAGGTCGACGGCGAGCATGGCTTGGCCAAGGCACGCTGGGGCCTGACGCCAGCCTGGCTCACTGACCTTTCCCGCACGCCTGCCCATGCCCGAGCAGAAACCCTTGCCGAACAGCCGATGTTCCGCGAAGCGTTTCGCCAGCGCCGCTGCCTGATGCCGGCCAATGGCTTTTATGAATGGCGCGGTACGGTGCGCAAACGCCCCTACTGGCTGACCCCAGGGGAGGGGTCGTCACTGTATTTTGCGGCGGTGTGGGAGGCCTATCCGGTGCAGGACCAGGTTTGGCTGAGCTGCGCGGTGGTGACCCAGGCCGCCATGAACCAGCGCCGGCCGTTGATTCTGGACGAGGCGGGGCAGGCGGCCTGGCTGGACCCTGATACGCCGATCACACGCCTGCAGGAGCTGCTCGCCAGCCCCCCGGCTACGCTACGTGAGCGGGCATTGGCAAACTTCGTCAATGACCCGAAACTGGATGCACCGGAGTGCCTGACACCGGCCTGACGCCGGCCAGGCAGCGGGGCCGTGCAGCCGGTAAAATTCTTCCCTGCGGCTATGGCGGGTCCAGGCGACTAAGCCTAGGATACGCCGCATGTAAAAGGGAGTGTTTTCATGCGTAAGTCATTTGTTGTCAGTGTGTTGAGTGCCGGTATCCTGCTGGCAGGCTGCCAGGCGGTGAATACCACCAGCGGCGGAGCCGTCGGTGTCGAGCGCAAGCAGTACATGTTCAGCATGCTCTCGACCGATGAGGTCAACCAGATGTACGCCCAGTCCTATCAGCAGACCCTCGGTGAGGCGTCGAACAAGGGCGTGCTGGACAAGTCCAGTGCCGATGCCAAGCGCGTGCAAGTCATCGCTGACCGGTTGATCGCCCAGGCGCCGAAGTTTCGCCCGGATGCCGCCCAGTGGAACTGGGAAGTCAACGTGATCAAGAGCGACGAGCTCAACGCCAACTGTGGCCCTGGCGGCAAGATCATCGTTTACACCGGCCTGATCGACCAACTCAAGCTGACCGATGCCGAGATTGCTGCGGTGGTCGGTCACGAGATCGCCCACGCCCTGCGTGAGCACAGCCGTGAAGCCATGTCCAAGGCCTATGGTGTGGAAATGGCCCGTCAGGGTGCGGGTGCCATCTTCGGCCTGGGCCAAAGCAGCATGGCCATGGCCGACACCGTGGTGAACTACGCCATGACCTTGCCCAACAGCCGTGCCAATGAGAACGAGGCGGACCTGATCGGCCTAGAGTTGTCGGCACGTGCCGGTTATGACCCGAATGCCGCGATCACCTTGTGGAACAAGATGAGCAAGGCTTCTGAAGGCGCGCCGCCTGAGTTCATGAGCACTCACCCGGCGTCCGAAAGCCGTATTGCCTCGTTGCAGGCAGCGATTCCGAAGGTGATGCCGCTGTATCAGGCTGCCAAGAAGTAATCTGCGTCCTGTAGGAGCAGCCTTGTGCTGCGAAGAGGCCGGTGACAGCGCCGAAGATCTACTGTGCTGTCACTGGCCTCTTCGCAGCACAAGGCTGCTCCTACCGGTCAGCCTACCCAGCGACTATCAGCCTACCCAGCCACTGGCCTTCATCGCCGAGTACACGGCCACCACCGCCAGCACGAAGAACGCGGTAGCCGCCAGTCGACGAATCAGGGTCAACGGCAGTTTGTCTGCCGCAAAGTTACCCGCCAATACCACCGGCACGTTGGCAATCAGCATGCCCAGCGTGGTGCCGATGATGACCATGATCAGGTGCGGGTATTGCGCGGCAAGCATGACTGTCGCCACCTGGGTCTTGTCACCGATCTCGGCGAGGAAAAACGCAATCAGCGTGGTGAGGAACGGGCCGAAGCGGCGCGCCGGGTTTTCATCGTCATCCATCTTGTCCGGCACCAGCGTCCACAGCGCCGTGGCAGTGAAGCTGGCGGCCAGGATCCAGTGCAGCGCCGAGTCGCTGAAGAACCCGCCGACCCACGCACCCACGGCGCCCGCGGCGGCATGGTTGGCCAGGGTAGCGGCGATGATGCCGGCGATGATCGGCCAAGGCTTGCGGAAGCGAGCGGCGAGAATGAGCGCGAGCAGTTGCGTCTTGTCGCCGATTTCGGCGAGGGCAACGATGGCGGTGGGGACCAGCAGAGATTCCAGCATCAGGTTTCCTACGGGGGCGGGTCGACACGGCTATGACACGTACAACCTTCCCGCCCCGGGTAAGGTGTGCGTGTCATAGGTCTTGTCAAACCGCGGATCCGTCTGTGCGGATCTCTCTATGCAGGCTCTGCATAGTGGGTCGCACGCGCCATGGCCTGTGGGCCAAGTATGTTGACGCGTGCCGGGCGAGCTGGGTGCTCGCGGGAGACTACTCCCCTAGGACGGTGCGGATTCTGCCTAGCCGAAGCGGTTTCGGCAAGCGCTGTTTTTATCCGCGTGTTGCCTGGTAGATCCGGAAACCGTCAGCCTCGGCGCGTACCTGGCAGTTACCCAAGGCCCCTTCGATCAGTGGCTGGTAGCGCAGGAAGCTATTGGCGACAAGGCGCATTTCGCCGCCTTTTCGCAGATGAACGCCGGATTTTTTCAGCAAATTCTCTGAAGCCTGGTAATTGGTGTGCACGCCGGTATGAAACGGCGGATTGCTCAGGATCACGCTCAGGTCGGCAGGGGCCGCGTCGATGCCATCACCGCTGATCACTTCACCTTCCAGGCCGTTGGCGGCCAATGTCAGGCGGCTGGCTGCCACGGCAAACGCGTCCACGTCGAGCAGGGTCAGCCGGCTTTGCGGGTAGCGGCGTTTCACCGTGGCGCCCAGCACCCCGGCACCGCAACCGAAGTCCAGCACATGCCCGCTTGGCAGGCCATCCAGGTGCTTGAGCAGCAGGGCGCTGCCGCGGTCGAGGCGGCCGTGGCTGAACACGCCCGGCAGGCTGACCACTTGCAGTGGGCCATCCTCGAGGTCGAGTTCGAAGCGCTCGGCCAGGCTTTCCAGCGGCGTGGCCGCTGGCGCGTGGTCAACGGTCACCTGCCACAACTGGCAATGCCGGGCGCTGTCGAGCTTGCGCGGTTTGCCAAAAGCCTGCAGTTGCTTCGCCGCGCCTTCGATGCCGCCGCGTTTCTCGCCGACCAGGTACAGCTCGCGCCCGGCCAGGCGCGAGGCCAGCGCATTGAGCAGGTAGGCGGCCAGCTCGCGGGACTTGGGCAGGAACAGCACGGCGCTGTCGAAGGCCACCGGGGGGGCTTCGACACCGTAATGGCTACGGCCAGCGAAGCGGCCCTCGAGCATGGCCTGGTCACCGGCATGCCAGGTCCAGCCATGTGCCATGGGCAGGTGGCCGAGCAGGTCGTCGGCGGGCGCGCCGGCGAGCAGCAGCGGGCCTTGGAACAGGTCCGCCTGGCGGAGCAACACTTCACTGCGCGGGTCCATGGACGACGCCTCCTGTAAAAAAAGTCGCGCAGTGTAGCAGAGGCTAACGCTGCGCTCAGCTGACCACGCGGCGTGGCTGACCGGCGAAATAGGCCTGGGCATTCTCGCTGAGCTGGCCGACGATGCGCTGGCGCGACTCCACTGCCCCCCAGGCACTGTGCGGGGTGATGATCAGGCGCGGGATATCGCCTGCCAGCAGCGGGTTGCCGTCGACCGGTGGCTCGACGCTCAGCACGTCAGTAGCGGCGCCACCCAGGTGGCCTTGGCGCAGGGCGTCGGCCAGAGCCTGTTCGTCGATCAAGCCACCCCGTGCGGTATTCACCACCAGGGCGCCGGGCTTGAGCAAGGCCAGCTCACGGGCCCCGATCATGTGCCGGGTATGCTCGTTCAACGGGCAATGCAAGGTCAGCGCGTCCACTTGCGGCAGCAGGTCTTCCAGGGGCATGCGGTCGGCCCGCTCCGGGCGGCCGGGGATCTGCCCGCTCAAGACGCGCATGCCGAAGGCTTCGGCCAGGCGCGCCACTGCGCCGCCCAGTTCGCCATGGCCGAGCAGGCCGAGGGTCTTGCCCTCCAGCTCGACGATGGGGAAGTCCAGCAGGCAGAACTGGCTGGCCTTGGCCCATTGGCCGTCGGCCACTGCTTGGTTGTAGTCGCACAGCCGCGTGGCCAAGGCCAGCAGCAGGGCGAGGGTATGCTGGGCCACCGACGGCGTGCCGTAACCCTGGCAGTTGCACACGGTGATGCCTTGGGCGCGGGCCGCCGCCAGGTCGACATTGTTGGTGCCGGTGGCGGCCACCAGGATCAGCTCGAGCTGCGGGTTGGCGGCAAGGGTCGCGGCATCCAGCATGACCTTGTTGCTGATTACCGCAACGGCGCCCTGCAGGCGTTCGGCGACCTGCTCCGGACGGGTGGCGGCAAACAGCTCGAACGCCTCGAACTGCGATTGCAAGGGCGACAGGTCAAGGTCACCCAGGTCCAGGGACTGGTGATCGAGGAACACGGCGCGACGCGGGCTGGGCATGGGGTTCTCCGGTGGCGGGGCGGGAAATGGGGCATGGGTTTCGGTGCAAAGCCCGAAGGGGTTAGCCGCAGTGTCTAGCCCGCGGTTACCGCGCGTCAACGCCTGCCACTCATACCTCAACGGCCCAAATCATTCCTTCGGCTGATTTGACCGTCACATTCAGCTACTACAGTAGATCCAGACTTGTCCGGCCCGTTTTTCAGAAAAGGGATACCCATGTTGCAGACCCGCATCATCAAACCCGCCGAAGGCGCCTACGCCTACCCCCTGCTGATCAAACGCCTGCTGATGTCCGGCAGCCGCTACGAGAAAACCCGCGAGATCGTCTATCGCGATCAGCTGCGCCTGACTTATCCACAGCTCAACGAGCGTATCGCGCGCCTGGCCAATGTCCTGACAGAGGCCGGGGTCAAGGCCGGTGACACGGTGGCGGTGATGGACTGGGACAGCCATCGCTACCTGGAATGCATGTTCGCCATCCCGATGATCGGCGCGGTGGTGCACACCATCAACGTGCGCCTGTCGCCAGAACAAATCCTCTACACCATGAACCACGCCGAAGACCGCGTGGTGTTGGTCAACAGCGACTTCGTCGGCCTTTACCAGGCAATCGCCGGGCAGTTGACCACCGTCGACAAGACCTTGCTGCTGACCGACGGCCCGGACAAGACCGCCGAGCTGCCCAACCTGGTGGGCGAGTACGAGCAGTTGCTCGCCGCCGCCAGCCCGCGCTATGACTTCCCGGATTTCGACGAAAACTCGGTGGCCACCACCTTCTACACCACCGGCACCACCGGCAACCCCAAAGGGGTGTACTTCACCCATCGCCAGCTGGTGCTGCATACCCTGGCCGAAACGTCGGTCACTGGCAGTATCGACAGCGTGCGCCTGATTGGTAGCGATGATGTGTACATGCCCATTACCCCGATGTTCCACGTGCATGCCTGGGGCATCCCCTACGCCGCCACCATGCTGGGCATGAAGCAGGTGTACCCGGGGCGTTACGAGCCCGACATGCTGGTCAAGCTGTGGCGTGAAGAGCAGGTCACCTTCTCCCATTGCGTGCCGACCATCCTGCAGATGTTGCTCAATTGCCCGACCGCCCAGGGCCAGGACTTCGCAGGCTGGAAGATCATCATCGGCGGCAGCGCGCTCAACCGCTCGCTGTATCAGGCGGCCCTGGCACGTGGCATCCAGCTGACTGCCGCGTACGGCATGTCCGAGACCTGCCCGCTGATCTCGGCAGCGCACCTGAACGATGAACTGCAGGCGGGCAGCGAGGACGAGCGTGTCACCTACCGGATCAAGGCCGGTGTGCCGGTGCCGTTGGTCGAGGCGGCGATCGTCGACGGCGAGGGCAATTTCCTCCCGGCCGATGGCGAGACCCAGGGCGAACTGGTGCTGCGCGCGCCCTGGCTGACCATGGGTTACTTCAAGGAGGCGCAAAAGAGCGAGGAGCTGTGGCAGGGCGGCTGGCTGCACACCGGTGATGTCGCGACCCTCGACGGCATGGGCTACATCGATATCCGCGATCGCATCAAGGACGTGATCAAGACGGGCGGTGAGTGGATATCCTCGCTCGACCTCGAAGACTTGATCAGCCGTCATTCGGCCGTGCGCGAAGTGGCGGTGGTGGGGATCGCCGACCCGCAGTGGGGCGAGCGGCCGTTTGCCCTGTTGGTGGTACGTGATGGGCAGGCCATCGATGCCAAGTCACTCAAGGACCACCTCAAGCCTTTTGTCGAAGAAGGGCACATCAATAAATGGGCGATTCCAAGCCAGATTGCCGTTGTTACTGAAATTCCCAAGACCAGTGTTGGCAAACTCGACAAGAAACGCATCCGCCAGGACATCGTCCAGTGGCAGGCCAGTAACAGTGCGTTCCTTTCTACCCTGTAACCCCCGTGCGGGTGGTGGACGACAGAACACGACCCGCAGGCTAGAGAGCTCGGCGCCTTGCCAAACAGGAAAAATGCGCCATGCTTCAGCACGGCCAGCACGTAACCCGAAAAACCTCGTAGCGAGTTGGCGGCACGGAGCGCAAATCACACTTTAGAGGGATCAAGCGCCTGTGCCTTGCTGGCTATAGTCGAGGCCAGGAGATTTTCAGAAATGGGGGAGGGCGACACGCGCAAGCCGTGTCGCCGCAGGTGCAAACCTGCACACCGGTCCCACGGACCGTTTCTGAAAGGACTCACTGCCATAACAAAAAAGTACATGGAGTAGCGTCGATGAAATCTGCAAACCTGTTCTGGCGCCGGGCCAAGTTGCCCTTGGCCGTCAGCCTTGCTTCCACGCTCGCAAGTCCTGCTTTCGCTGTCAGTTTCAACATAGGTGAAATCGAAGGGCAGTTCGACTCGTCGCTCTCCGTTGGCGCCAGCTGGTCGACCGCCAGCCCGAACAAGAACCTGATCGGGGTCAACAATGGCGGCAAGGGGCTGTCGCAGACCTCCGATGACGGCCACCTCAACTTCAAGCGTGGCGAGACCTTCTCCAAGATCTTCAAGGGCATCCACGACCTGGAGCTCAAGTACGGCGACACCGGGGTGTTCGTGCGTGGCAAGTACTGGTACGACTTCGAACTCAAGGACGAAAGCCGCCAGTTCAAGGACATCAGCGACTCCAACCGCAAGGAAGGCGCCAAGTCGTCCGGCGCCGAACTGCTCGATGCGTTCGTCTACCACAACTATTCGATTGGCGACATGCCAGGCTCGGTGCGCCTGGGCAAGCAGGTTGTCAGCTGGGGTGAGAGTACCTTCATCGGCGGTGGTATCAACTCGATCAACCCGATCGACGTGTCCGCGTTCCGCCGCCCTGGGGCCGAGATCAAGGAAGGCCTGATCCCGGTCAACATGTTCTACATCTCCCAGAGCCTGACCGACAACCTGTCGGCCGAGGCCTTCTACCAGATCGAATGGGACCAGACCGTCGTCGACAACTGCGGCACGTTCTTCTCGCAGCCGGACATCATTGCCGACGGCTGTACCGACAACCTGCGCGTGCTCAACAGCAGCCGCACAGTACCGGGCGCGGCCCAGCAGTTCCTCGCCACCCAGGGCGTTAACATCAACGAGGAAGGCGTGATGGTGCGCCGCGGGGCCGACCGTGATGCGCGTGACAGCGGCCAGTTCGGTGTGGCGCTGCGCTACATGTTCGACCCGCTGGACACCGAGTTCGGTGCCTACTTCATGAACTACCACAGCCGTGCGCCGATCTTCAGCGCCACCGGTGCCCCGCCCTCCGTGTTCGCTGGCCTGAGTGCCCTGCCGGCACAGTTGCGCGCGCTGGCACCGCTGATCGTGGCCGGTAACTCCGAGTACTTCGTCGAGTACCCTGAGGACATCCGCCTGTACGGCCTGAGCTTCTCCACCACGCTGCCTACCGGTACCGCCTGGAGTGGTGAAGTCAGCTACCGCCCCAACGCGCCTGTGCAGCTCAATACCACCGACATCCTGTTCTCGGGTGTACGCCCGATTGGTGGCGCCCTGAGCAACGCTTCGCTGCTCTCCGGTACCCCTGGCCAAGACCTGCACGGCTACCGTCGCAAGGAAATCACCCAGTTCCAGACCACCCTGACGCACTTCTTCGACCAGGTGATGGGCGCCAGCCGCATGACCGTGGTGGGCGAGGTGGGGGTTACCCATGTCGGCGGCCTGGAAAACGCCCACGAAACCCGCTACGGCCGCGACCCGGTATTCGGCCCCGGCCCACTGCCAGCCACAGGTGGCGCGGACACCTGCCAGGCGCTCAACGCCAGCACCATCGCAGGCGCGGGTGCCGGTGCATCGACCACCAACCTGAATCGCAAGTGCGAGAACGACGGCTACACCACCAGCACCTCCTGGGGTTACCGCGGTCGGGTCATCTGGGACTACAACGACGTCTTCGCCGGGGTCAACCTCAAGCCGAGCGTGGCCTGGTCGCATGACGTTTCCGGCTACTCGCCCGGCCCTGGCGCCAACTTTGAAGAAGGCCGCAAGGCCGTCAGCCTGGGCCTGGACGCCGAGTACCAGAACACCTACACGGCGAGCCTGTCGTACACCAACTTCTTCGACGGCAAGTACAGCACCGTGGATGACCGCGACTTCGTCGCCCTCAGCTTCGGCGTGAACTTCTAAGAATACTGATCCAGGACGACACGACATGAACAAGACCAGAAGTCTGCTGCAAGCCGGTGTGCTGGGCCTGTCCCTGCTGGCGACCAGTGTCATGGCAGCGGTGTCTGCCGATGAGGCGGCCAAGCTGGGCAGCACCCTGACCCCGATGGGCGCCGAAAAGGCCGGTAACGCCGATGGCTCGATCAGTGCTTGGCAACCGCTGTCGAAATCAGCGGGCAGCGTCGATGCCAAGGGGTTCCTTTCCGACCCGTATGGCAGTGAAAAGCCGCTGTTCACCATCACCGCGCAGAACGTCGACCAGTACAAGGACAAGCTCTCGCCGGGCCAGGTGGCAATGTTCAAGCGCTACCCAGACACCTTCAAGATCCCGGTGTTCAAGACCCACCGCGGCTCCACCGTGCCTGACGATGTATTCGCCGCCATCAAGAAAAACGCCACCCAGACCACACTGGTGGAAGGCGGCAACGGCTTGAACAACTTCGATACGGCGGTGCCGTTCCCGATCCCGAAAAGCGGCCTGGAAGTGATCTGGAACCACATCACACGCTACCGAGGGGGCAGTGTCAGCCGCCTGGTTACTCAGGCTACCCCACAGCAGAACGGCTCTTTCAACCCGGTGTACTTCTCCGACCAGTTCGTCTTCCGCGACAAGATGAAGGATTACGACGCAAGCAACCCGGGTAATATCCTGTTCTACTTCAAGCAGGAAGTGACCGCGCCCGCTCGCCTGGCCGGGACCGTGCTGCTGGTGCACGAAACCCTCGACCAGGTGAAGGAGCCGCGCAAGGCGTGGATCTACAACGCCGGCCAGCGTCGTGTACGGCAGGCACCGCAAGTGTCGTACGACGGCCCCGGTACCGCTGCCGACGGCCTGCGTACCTCGGACAACCTGGACATGTTCAACGGTGCGCCAGACCGCTACGACTGGAAGCTGGAAGGCAAGAAGGAACTGTACATCGCCTCCAACGCCTTCAAGCTGGATGACCCCAAGCTGAAGTACACCGACATCATCAAGGCCGGGCACATTAACCAAGACTTGTCGCGCTACGAGCTGCGCCGCGTCTGGCACGTGGTCGCAACCCTCAAGCCAGGCCAGCGGCACATCTACGCCAAGCGTGACTTCTACATCGATGAAGACACCTGGCAGGCCGCAGTGATCGACCAGTACGACGGCCGTGGCCAGCTGTGGCGCGTTTCCGAAGCCCATTCCCAGCCGTACTACAACAAAGAGGTGCCTTGGTACACCCTGGAAACCATCTACGACCTGCAGTCGGGTCGTTATTTGGCGCTGGGCATGAAGAACGAAGAGAAGCGTGCCTACGACTTCGGCTTCAGTGCCAGCAAGGCTGATTTCCAGCCCGCGGCCCTGCGCCAGGCAGGTGTACGTTAATCTGAAAGCCTTCCACTCCTGTGATCCCCAGAACGTCCCGGCTTGCCCGGGACGTTTTTTTATCCTGCTCCGGCGATGGTTTCAGGGCAAACACAAGCCCTGTAGGAGCAGCCTTGTGCTGCGAAGAGGCCATTGCAGCCGAAGATAATCTCTAGCCTTATCGGCCTCTTCGCAGCACAAGGCTGCTCCTACCGGTACTGCACTGGCCTTGAAAGCTACGCAATCCCTGTGGGCGCGGGCAATAAATCTGCTGAATACCCAACCAAACCCCCGCTCCAGCCCCTGTCCATCAGGGTTGTTGCTTTTTGTCGTAGTCTTTTACAGGCCTATTGTGCCCATCATCTTCAAATGCGCTGCATTACCCGCTAGTCTCGCAAACATCCGTACCGCCGTTGTCTTCCCTTCAGAACGAGCCGGCCATGACAGATCTGTCCCGTACGCATGGATTCGCCAGCCAGGCCCTAGGCCTGCTGGACGGGCGTTTCTTCCGGCCGCCGCTGCCGGACGGCCATGTGCCGCGTACGCGGTTGTGTCAGCGTTTGCACGCCGGCCTCAATGGGCGGTTACTGCTGGTCAACGCACCGGCGGGCTTTGGCAAGAGCTCGCTGGCCATCGAGTTCTGCGAATCCCTGCCGGAGCACTGGCGTAGCCTTTGGCTTGGCCTGAGCCAGCGCGATGCCGACCCCGGCCGTTTTCTCGAACGGCTGCTCGAAGGCCTGCAGCAGTACTGCCCTGCATTGGGTGGCCAAGCCATGGGCCTGCTGAAAATGCGCCAGCGCCACCAGCCCTTCGCGTTCGAGGAGTGGATCGACGGCCTGCTCGATGAACTTGCCCAATACCTGCAAGCCGATACGCCCCTGCTGTTGGTGCTGGACGATTACCATTTGGCCCAAGGGCCCGTACTCGACCGCTGCCTGCAGTTTTTCCTCAATCACTTGCCCAGTGGCCTGGTGCTGTTGATCACCAGCCGCCAGCGCCCAGACTGGCACCTGGCGCGCCTGCGCCTGTCGCGTCAACTGGTCGAACTCAACGAGCAAGAGCTGCGGCTGACACCCGACGAGTCACTGGCGGTAATCGGCCGCCAGCCCACCGGCTTGCGCGGCCAGGCGCTGGATAACCTGATCCAGCGCAGTGACGGCTGGGTGGCCGGGCTGCGCTTCTGGCAGCTAGCCGCCAGCGAGTCCGGTGATGAGCACGCCTTGCCCCACGCACTGCACGGTGGCGAGGGGTTGATACGCGACTACTTGCTGGAAGAAGTCATCGAGATCCTGCCGGCCGACGTGCAGGCCTTTCTCTACGACACGGCGTGCCAGGAGCGCTTCTGTGCCCAGCTTTGCGATGCCCTGCGCGACCGCCAGGACAGCGCCGATATCCTGCGCTTCCTGCAGGCCCATCAAGTGTTTCTGGTACCCCTGGACGAGCACGGCCACTGGTTTCGTTACCATCACCTGTTCTCCGACCTGCTGCGAAGCCGCCAGGCCAGCGAACCGCCAGCGCGCCTGCACCTGCGGGCGTGCCGCTGGTTCGAGGCCCAGGGTTTGCTGGACGAGGCGGTTGAGCAGGCGCTGCGGGCCGGCCACCTCGACGTGGCGGCCGACCTGGTGCAGAGCCTCTCCGAGGAGCAACTGCTGGCCGAGCAGAACGTGGGCATGTTGCTGCGCTGGAAGATGGACCTGCCCGACAGCTTGCTGATCAGCACGCCGCGCCTGATCGTGCTGTACAGCTGGGCGTTGGGGCTGGCGTGCCAGCTGGATGCGGCCGAAGAACTGGCAAGCTACCTCAGCCGTTTTCTGCCTGCGCCCTCGGCGACCGCACAGAAGTCCATGCTGGCCCAGTGGCTGGCCCTGAGTGGGGTGATCGCGCGGGGGCGGGGGGATCGCGCGCGTACCCTGGCCTACTGTGGCGAAGCCTTGCAAAGCTTGCCGTGCAAGCGCTACGGCCAGCGCTTGGTGTGCCTGTCGACACTGTCCAACCTGGCCATCACCGATGCCGACTTCTGGCATGCACGCGGCTGGAACCGCGAAGCCCTGGAGCTGGCCCAGCGCGTCGGCAACCCGCTGTTCGAAGCCCTGGCTCATTACGATCGAGCACGGGTGCTGCATGCCCGGGGTGAAGTGTTGCGGGCGCTGGACGAAGTGCGCCAGGGCCTGCAGCGCCTGCAGGGGCTGTCGGGGCAGCGGTTGTACGCCGTTCGGGCCAGGCTGACGCTCTACGAGGGTTACCTGCTGGTGTCGCGCCTGCAATCAGCCCAAGGCCGTGCGCGCTTGCGTGCGGGGCTTGGCGAAGCGCGTGCCTGCCGAGACATCAGCGTGCTGATCGGCCACTGCGTCATTGCCACGCTCGATGGCCGCGAGGGCCACTTCGCCGAAGCGTTCGCCGAGCTGGCCGAGGCGGAGCGGCTGATGCACATCTGGGATGTTCCACCGATCTACTACTTGGCCATGATTACCCTGGTGAAGTGCGAACTGTGGTTGGCACAGGGGCGCACCGATCTTGCCGAATCCTGGTTGCTGCGGCTGGGGCAAACCTACGGTGGCGAGCAACCGGCAGCAGCGCCGGAGTTCCACCCGCTATTACCCCTGCATATCGAACTGCAGCAGGCATTGCTCGAGCGTATCCAGTTGCGCACCGAGGCGTCGGTTCAGCGCCTGTCAGGGCTGGTCGAACGTGGCGTGGCCAGTGGCGGCATGCTGCTGGCCGTCAGTGCACTGTGCCAGTGGCTCGCCCTGCTGCTCGCTGAAGGCCGAGACGCGCAGGCTGCCGGGCTGCTGCCAAAGGCACTCGAGGCCGCCCAAGGCGGTGTCCTGCAACCGTTCCAACCCTTGCTCGAAAAACACCCGCAGTGGCTGCACGAGCAGCTTGCAGCGCGCTCGGCTTGCCCGGTCCAGGTCGAACTGCTCAAGCGCCTGCCTCCGTTACCTGCCGTTAGCAGTGGCAGTGGCGAGGCTTTGAGTGGGCGGGAGCGGGCCGTGCTTGAGCTGATCGCCCAAGGCTGTTCCAACCAGCAGATCAGCGAACGGCTGTTCATCTCGCTGCACACCGTGAAGACCCATGCCAGCCATATCAACAGCAAACTGGGCGTCGAGCGCCGCACCCAGGCGGTGGCCAAAGCGAAGGCGCTGGGCCTGCTGGCCTGACAGTAGCCGCACCAGGGGTTTGCCCGCTAAAGTAATGGCTTGAGGCTATTACTGGGCCGTTGTTTAGCGCGCTGCGTGCTCTATCCTCATCTTTCCCGGCCGGCTGCCGATATAGCATTCGGTGGTATGCATCGCCTTGCGCGATTTTTCAATCATCCCAATACAGGTCGTGTTGATGCTGCAGTACGGGCAAAAGAGCTTTCTGATCGTCGACGACTTTACCGACTTTCGTACGTCGACCCGTTCCATGTTGCGCGAACTGGGTGTGCGCGACGTGGACACGGCCGACAGCGGCGAGCAGGCGCTGCGCATGTGTGCGCAGAAGCGTTATGACTTCATCCTGCAGGATTTCCACCTGGGCGACGGCAAGAAGAACGGCCAGCAGGTGCTTGAGGACCTGATCCTCGACAAGCACATCAGCCATGAATGCGTGTTCATCATGGTGACCGCCGAGAGCAGCCAGGCCATCGTCCTCAGTGCCATCGAGCATGAGCCCGATGCCTACCTGACCAAGCCGTTCAACCGGGTGGGCCTGGCCCAGCGCGTCGAGAAGCTGTTCCAGCGCAAGACCTTGCTCAAGCCGATCCTCCAGGCGCTGGACCGCGGCCGCCCGGCCGAAGTCCTGGCAGCATGTGCCGAGCTGTGCAAGAAGGACCCGCGTTTCGCCCCCCTGTGCCTGCGCTACCGCGCCGATGCCTTGCGCGGGCTCAATCGCTTCGACGAGCTGGAAAAGTTTCTCAAGGCCATTCTCGCCAGCCGCCCGCAGCCGTGGGTGTATTCGGCGCTGGGCAGCTTGATGCACAAGCGTGGCCAGAATGCCCAGGCCCAGGGTGTGTATGAACAGGCCCTGAAAGCCTTCCCGATCATGCCGGGCCTGTACGACGGTATGGCTGAAGTGCTGGTGGCGCAGGGCGAGACCAAGCGCGCGCAGAACATGCTGGAAGAGGCGGTGCGCCTGTCGCCGCTGTCGGTACGCCGGCAGTCCACGCTGGGCAAGCTGGCGCTGGGCAACGAAGATTTCGAAAGTGCCTCCAAGGCGTTCCGCCATGCCGTGAACCAGGGGCAGAGCTCGCGCTACAAGGATGCCGAGAACAACCTTGGCCTGGTTCAGGCGCTGATGAACAAGAACGCAGGTTTTGGCCTCGACGCCCGTACCCGCGTCGAGATCAACACCGTGCTCAGTGAAGTGGCCAAGGAATACCCTGAAGATCAGGGCTTGCAGGTACGCGCCCGCATGATGAAGGCCGCCAGCCTGCAGCAAGCCGGCGATGCCGAGACGGCCGCCAAGCTCACCGAGCAGGCCATGCAGCGTCTGGACAAGATGGAGCAGTTTTTCTCGGTCGATGCCGCGTTGACGGTGGCGGCTCAGCTGCAGGCGTCAGGGCAGGAAGCGGCCGCGCTCGGCGTGCTCAAAAGCTGCGTTGAAAGTTACGGCGACGACCCCAAAGTGATGCAGAGGGTGGCCAAGCTGACGGATGATCCGGCGGTGCTCAATGCGATCACCGAGGCCGTCACCCTCAACCGCCAGGGAGTGCGTAGTTACCAGGGAGGTCAGCTCGACGAAGCGCTGCAGTTGTTCCGCAAGGCCTTGGCCTTGCAACCCAAGAACATCAGCATCGCCCTCAACACCGCCCAGGCGCTGCTGCGCATCGGGGGGGATGACCCACAGCCTGCGATCATGCAGGAATGCCGCGACGCCTTGACCAGCGTGGCCGGCATCCCTGCCAGCGACAACCGCTATGACCGCTATGGCAAACTGCACATCCGAGTGTTCGGCGCATGAATCAAGACAATCAGGGGCTGGATTTTTCCACGGTGATCGCCTCCACCGTGCACGACCTCAAGAACTCCCTGTCCGCGCTGATTCAGTCCCATGACCAGTGGCTGGCGCGCTTACCTGAAGAGTTGCGCGGCGGCACCGAGCAAGGGGTGATGGAACATGAGTTCCGGCACCTCAACGGTATGCTGGTGCAACTGCTGGGGTTGTACAAACTGGGCGTGAACCAGCTGCCGGTGTGCCCGGACTACCATGAGCTGGATGACTTCATCGAAGCCCAACTGGCGGCCCACCAAGAAGTGCTCAAGCACAACGACATCCTCGCCACCTGGCGCATCGACACCGACAACCCGCTGGGCTTCTTCGACCGAGAGCTGGTGGCATCGGTGATCGCCAACGTGATCACCAACGCCACCCGGTTTGCCGGGCATGCGTTGTTGATCAGCATCGAGGAAGAGGCGAATCAACTGGTCATCTGCGTCAACGATGACGGCCCGGGTTATCCACAGCGCATGCTCGAGCGCCAGGAAGAGTTCATCCAGGGCATCGATTCACACAGTGGCAGTACGGGCCTGGGCCTGTATTTCGCTGCGCGGATCGCGGCGCTGCATGAGAGCGATGGGGTGAGGGGGCGGATTGAAATTTCCAATGGCGGGGCGCTGGGGGGCGGGTTGTTCAGGTTGTTCTTGCCGTAAAACAGCATGGCAAGTGGGTGCAGGACACGGTTCCGAGGCGCCTATGAGATCGAGCGCCGCCCGCGCGGCGCTTCGCAGCACAAGGCTGCTCCTACACCTGTTTCGGGCCAATTATTCCTGAGCCATTGGCGCGTGGCCCCTGACCGCCCACCTCAATATCGTGTCGAATCAACAAAGGCGGTCGCGCGCCAACATTACAGGCCTCACTGGCCCGAAACAGGTGTAGGAGCAGCCTTGTGCTGCGAAGCGCCGCGCGGGCGGCGCTCGATTTCGAAAACATCCAATACCGCCAGTCTTGCACCTGGCAGGCACAGCGCAATATCTTGTAAACCACCAGGAGCCACCTCGACTTGAAGGCGAGTGAGATCCTCAATGTTATTGAGATACACAATGAACCAAGCCCCACCCACCCTCATCCGCGAAACCTTCCCCGTAGGTCCCCTACAGTGCAACTGCACCTTGATCGGCGACCCATTGACCAAAAAGGCCATCGTCGTCGACCCAGGCGGTGACCCGGACAAGATCCTCGCGCGCCTGCAGGCCCATGGCTTGACCCTGGTGAGCATCATCCACACCCACGCGCACTTCGATCACTTCCTCGCCTCGGGCAAGCTCAAGGAGCTGACCGGCGCGACGCTGCACCTGCACAAGGACGACCAGTCGCTGTGGGACAACCTGGAGATGCAATGCCAGATGTTCGGCGTGCCCTACACCCCGGTGCCGCCGCCAGACCGCTGGTTGAGTGATGACGAGGCGCTGGCCTGTGGTTGTGGCGTGGCCTTGCACACCCCAGGGCACACGCCGGGTTCGATGAGTTTCTGGTTTGCCGATGCCAAGCTGCTGATTGCCGGCGACACCCTGTTCCGTCGCGGTATTGGCCGCACCGATTTGTGGGGTGGCGATCAGCGGGCTATCGTTCGTTCGATCAAGGAGCGGCTGTACCGGCTGGATGAAGAGGCCATCGTGGTCACCGGCCACGGGCCAGACACCCGCCTGGGTGACGAGATGCGCGAGAACCCGTTCGTGCGGGCATGAACCTGCATGAAAAGGTGTTCATGGAATTTTTTGCCGTCTGGGCAATCCAAGGCTGGCATAGATCCATTCGCGGTCTGCCGCATTTATGAATTTCAGTAGGAGCTTGTCCATGTTCACCATGCGTCGTCTGATTATCGTCGCAACCGCCGCCGCCCTGATGACGGGCTGCGCCAGCCAGAACCCGTACGACAACCAGGGTCAGGCGCAGGGCTCCACGGGGATGAGCAAGACCGCCAAGTACGGCGGCCTGGGCGCGCTGGCCGGTGCCATCGCCGGCGCCGCCATCGACCACAACAACCGCGGTAAAGGCGCACTGATCGGCGCTGCCGCAGTGGGTGCCGCCGCCGCAGGTTACGGCTACTACGCCGACAAGCAGGAAGCCGAACTGCGCGCGCAAATGGCCAATACCGGCGTCGAAGTGCAGCGCCAGGGTGACCAGATCAAGCTGATCATGCCCGGCAACATCACCTTCGCCACCGACTCGGCCAACATCGCGCCTAGCTTCTACTCGCCGCTGAACAACCTGGCCGGCTCGTTCAAGCAGTTCAACCAGAACACCATCGAAGTGGTTGGCTTCACCGACAGCACCGGCAGCCGCCAGCACAACATGGACCTGTCCCAGCGCCGTGCGCAAGCGGTCAGCACCTACCTGACTTCGCAGGGTGTCGATGCTTCGCGTATTTCGGCACGTGGCATGGGCCCGGACCAGCCGATCGCCAGCAATGCCGATGCTAACGGCCGTGCGCAAAACCGTCGTGTCGAGGTCAACCTGAAGCCGATTCCTGGCCAGCAGTATGACCAGGGCCAAGTTCAGCAGTAAGGCCACAACACAGGGGCCGCTGTGCGGCCCAATCGCCGGCAAGCCGACTTCCACATGACCGTGTGGGTCTTAAGTCCTGTGGGAGCCGGCTTGCCGGCGATTGGGCTGCACAGCAGCCCCTGGATTCAGCGTACGACGCTGGCCTGGATTGCCGTCAGGGCGATGGTATGCACGATGTCATCCACCTGAGCCCCCCGCGGCAAATCGTTCACCGGCTTACGCAAACCCTGCAGCATCGGCCCCAGGCTGACCCCATCGGCGCTGCGCTGCACCGCTTTGTGCGTGGTGTTGCCGGTATTCAGATCAGGGAACACGAACACCGTGGCACGCCCGGCAACCGGGCTGTTTGGTGCCAGCTCGCGGGCAATGGCCGGGTTGGCCGCCGCGTCATACTGCAAGGGCCCATCGATCAGCAGATCGTGCGCGGCGCCCTGCGCCAAGCGTGTCGCTTCACGCACCTTGTCGACTTCTTCATCGCTCGCCGAATCGCTTGAGTAACTGATCATCGCCACCCGCGGCGCGATGCCGAAGGTGTGTGCCGATTCGGCGCTCTGCTGGGCAATTTCTGCCAGTTCAGCGGCACTTGGGTGCGGGTTCATCACGCAGTCGCCGTACACCAGCACCTGCTCGGGGAACAGCATGAAGAATACCGAGGACACCAGGCTGGCACCTGGCGCGGTCTTGATCAGTTGCAGGGCAGGGCGGATGGTGTTGGCGGTAGAGTGCACCAGGCCTGACACCAGGCCGTCGACCTCATCCAGGGCAAGCATCATGGTGCCGATCACCACCGGGTCTTCCAGCTGCTGCTCGGCCATCGGGGCGTTAAGGTTCTTGCTCTTGCGCAGGTTGACCATCGGTTCGACATAGCGCCCGCGAATCAACTCAGGGTCGAGTATCTCCAGGTCCGCAGGCAAGGTAATGCCCTGTGCGCGGGCGACCGCTTCGACTTCTTCCGGCTTTGCCAGCAGCACGCAACGCGCAATGCCACGGGCCTGGCAGATCGCCGCCGCCTGTACCAGCAGCGGTTCGGCGCCTTCTGGCAGGACGATGCGTTTGTTGGCCTGTTGCGCACGCTGGATCAGTTGGTAGCGGAACACCGCAGGCGACAGGCGCAACTCGCGTGGTGTGCCGCAGCGCTGGTGCAACCAGGCAGCGTCGAGGTGGCTGGCGACAAAGTCGGTGATGAATTCGGCACGCTCGCGGTCATCCACCGGGATCTCGCGGTTCAGCGAATTGAGCTGGTTGGCCGTGTCGTACGAACCCGTACTCACCGACAGAATCGGCAGGCCGGCCTGCAAGGCGCCGCGGCACAAGCCGAGGATGCGTGCGTCGGGCTTGCTGTCGCTGGTCAGCAGCAGGCCGGCCAGGGGCACGCCATTGATCGCCGCCAGGCTTACGGCAAGGATGATGTCGTCGCGGTCACCCGGGGTCACCACCAAGGTGCCAGGGGTGAGCAGCGGCACAGTGTTGGCCACCGTGCGCGCACAGATGATGATCTTGCTCATGCGCCGCTGCTCGTAATCGCCCGCGTTGAGCACTTGGGCCCCCAGCAGGTCGGCCACGTCGCGGGTGCGTGGGGCATTCAGCTCGGGCTGATAAGGGATGCAGCCGAGCAGGCGGAAGTCGTTGCCGCGCAGAAGTGGCGAGTGTTCGCGCAGGCGGGTGGCGAAGTCCGCCATGCTTTCGTCGGTGCGCACCTTGTTGAGGATCACCCCGAGCACTTTCGGGTCGCGGGGGCCGCCGAACAGCTGGGCCTGCAGTTCGACGCGGCCGGACAGCTCGCTGAGTACCTCGTTTTCGGGCGCCGAAACCAGTATCACCTCGGCATCCAGGCTCTTGGCCAGGTGCAGGTTGACCCGCGCCGCGTAACTGGCGTGGCGGGTAGGCACCATGCCTTCGACCACGACCACGTCATTGCCGATGCAGGCTTGCTGGTAGAGGCGGATGATTTCCTCCAGCAACTCGTCCAGCTGGCCATCGCCGAGCATGCGCTCGACGTGGGCCAGGCTCAGCGGCATGGGCGGTTTGATGCCGTGGGTGCGTGCGACCAGTTCGGTGGAGCGTTCCGGGCCGGTGTCACCTGGGTGGGGCTGGGCGATCGGCTTGAAAAAGCCGACCTTCAGGCCTGCGCGCTCAAGGGTGCGCACCAGGCCGAGGCTGATCGACGTCAGGCCGACACCAAAGTCGGTCGGCGCTATGAAAAAAGTTTGCATGCGTGCTTCTCGAATTAAAGCGGTGCAAGGAATCAACGGCCAAGGGTAGCGCTATCGGCTGCCTGTGCACACCAGCCACACGCGAAAGCCTCGCCGATGCGTTGTTGGCGCTGCTCGGCATCGAGCACCCAAGGGCGCGCTTGCCAGGGCGGTTGGTGACGAAGGTGCTGGGTGTGGCCGCACGACAACTCGACCACCCAGTGGCCTTCTTCGTCCTGATGGAAGCCAGTGATCCGACTGATGGGCTGTTCCTCGGCCGAGGCGCGTTCGCAATCGGGCGATGGCTTGGTTACACTTGTCCGCTCTACATACTTTTGCAAAAGGTCTTGCCCCATGCTGATCGCCGCCAACAAGGCTGTCTCCATCGACTATACCCTGACCAACGACGCCGGGGAGACCATCGACAGCTCCGCCGGTGGCGCGCCGCTGGTTTACCTGCACGGTGCCGGCAACATCATCCCGGGCCTGGAAAAGGCCCTGGAAGGCAAGCAGGCCGGTGACGAGCTGAACGTTTCCATCGAGCCAGAAGATGCCTACGGTGAATACCTGGCCGAGCTGGTCAGCACCCTGAACCGCAGCCTGTTCGAAGGCGTCGACGAGCTGGAAGTCGGCATGCAGTTCCACGCGTCGGCGCCGGATGGCCAGATGCAGATCGTCACCATTCGCGACATCGACGGCGACGACGTCACCGTTGACGGCAACCACCCGCTGGCCGGCCAGCGCCTGACCTTCCAGGTCAAGGTTGTCGACGTGCGTGACGCCAGCGAAGAAGAAATCGCGCACCGTCACATCCACGGTGAAGGTGGCCATCACCACTGATTTTCTGCGCTAAGCTCAGAGAGTCGCCAGGCGCTCGGGCAAGCCGATTTGCCTTCCCAACGGGAGGTGGACGGCTTGGACGAGCGCTTTTTTATTGGGCGGATTTCGCTCTGCGGCCATCGGGAACCTGAGAGGGGATTACATCATGAGTGCTTTTCACGACCTGAAATTGGAGGCGCTGAACGGCGGGGAACTGCCCCTCGCACCGTTCAAGGGCCAAGTGGTGCTGGTGGTCAATGTTGCCTCCAAGTGTGGCCTGACGCCGCAATACGCTTCGCTGGAGACGCTGCATCAGCAGTTCAAGGGCAAAGGCTTCAGCGTTTTGGGGCTGCCGTGCAACCAGTTTGCCGGCCAGGAGCCCGGCAGCGAGAAAGAGATCCAGGAGTTCTGCAGCCTCAACTATGGTGTCAGCTTCCCGCTGGGTGCCAAGCTTGAGGTCAACGGGGCGCACCGCCATTCGTTGTATCGCCTGCTGGCGGGGGAAGGTGCTGAGTTTCCAGGCGACATCAGCTGGAACTTCGAAAAGTTTCTGGTGGGCAAGGATGGGCGCGTGCTGGCGCGTTTCTCGCCGCGCACTGCGCCGGATGATCCAGCCGTGGTTCAGGCCATCGAGAAGGCGCTGGGCTGAAGTATGGGCGCGCGCGGCGGCTGAAGGTCAGCCGCGATGCGCTGTCGAACCTGGCTTGATCGCCAGTGCAGCACCTGAAGCTTTTTGCGTGTCGCCTGTGCGTTGTTTGCAGGCACTGTACAGGTAGGTTTCGAACTCCTCGACAATCGCCGGCCAGCCCTGACGGCTGGCGTGCTGCCGTGCGTTCAGGCGCACCCGGCGCAGGGTTTCTTCCTCTTCCAGTAGCCAGCAAGCGGCATCGATGAAGGCCGCCTGGTCGCCGGGCATCGCCAACGCACCGCTATGGCCATGCCGAATGTGCTGGGCAGCCGCTGCCTCATCATAGGCGACCACCGCCAAGCCTGAGGCCATGCCTTCGAGCACCACGTTGCCAAAGGTTTCGGTCAGGCTCGGGAACAGGAACAGGTCACCGCTGGCATAGTGCTCGGCCAGCACCTCGCCCCGCTGGGCACCACAGAACACGGCATCAGGCACTTGCTGCTGCAAGGTGGCGCGCTGTGGGCCGTCACCGACCACGATCAGGCGCAAGCGCTTGTGTGGATAAGTCTTCTGCAGGGCATCCAGGCACGGTCGCAGTACCCCTAGGTTTTTTTCCGCCGCCAGCCGGCCGACATGCAGCACGGCGATATCATCTGGGCCGACCCCCCAGCTTTCGCGCAGCGCCTGGTTGCGCCGGGCCGGGTTGAACAGGCAGGCGTCGACCCCGCGGGCCAACAGGTCCAGGCGCTCGAAACCACGACGCTCCAGCTCCAGGCGCTGGCTGACGCTGGGCACCAGGGTGACTGCCGTGCGGCGATGGAACCAGCGCAGGTAATGGGTGAGCAGGCGTGCCAGCAAGCCCAAGCCGTACTGGCCGGAATACTGCGGGAAGTTGGTATGGAACCCGCTGACCACCGGTACTCCCAGGCGCCGTGCCGCACGCAATGCGCTCAACCCCAAAGGCCCCTCGGTGGCGATGTACAGCACGTCCGGTCGCTGCCTGCGCCAACGCCGCAACAGCCGGTGCATCGACACTTCGCCCCATTGCAGGCCGGGGTAGCCGGGCAAGGCCCAACCGCGGCACAGCATCAGCTGCTGATCGTTGTGCACAGGCTCTTCGCCGGCTTGGCGGGGGCGGACGATCTCGATGTCATGCCCGCGTTGGCGCAACCCTTCGCTGAGGCGGCCAAGGGTGTTGGCGACACCATTGATCTCGGGGGGGAAGGTTTCGCTGACGAGGGTGATACGTAGGGCGGGTGTATTCATGACAAAAAGTTTCCGCTCGCATCATTGCGCCGATGTGACGGCCTTGTGACGTACAAATGACGCCTGATTGCCGGCTGTTTCAATTGTGTGAATATTTGCGTGGGCGGCGCTCAAGAACCTAGCAGTGGCAGCCGATGAAGATGCATTCGATTACGTGCTGCGCTCCAGGAGAGCGGTAATGTTCAACAACAAGCTCAAGCAAGAAATCCAGCAATTGCGCGAAGACCTGCTGTCGGTCGAACAGGTCAAGTGCAGCCTCGACAGCGAGATGCTGGTGCTCCAACTCGACCCCCAGGGACGGATCGAGATGGTCAACGGCAACTTCGAGAGCGAGATGCTCTACCGTGCCGACCAATTGCTTGGACGCAAACTCGAGGACATTGTCCCGGCCCACGTGAAGTCGCTCGACTTCTACCAACGCATGAAAAGCGCGATCAGCCGGGGCGAGCACCTCAACGGGGCATTCCGCCTGCTGCGCGGCAATGGCCAGGAAGCCTGGTTGCGCTCGATTCTGCAGCCGGTCAAGAACAGCGAAGGGCGCATCAAGTATTTCACCCTGCACTCGAGCGACCTCACCCGCACCATCGAGACCTCCCGTGAGCACGAAAGCCTGATCAAGGCCCTGATGCGCTCTACCGCAGTCATCGAATTTGGCCTTGATGGCACCATCCTGACCGCCAACGAACGGTTTCTGACGTCGGTCGGTTATCGCCTAGAACAGATCCGCGGCAAGCATCACCGTATTTTCTGCGAACCCGAAGAGGCCAATTCGTCGGGTTATCAGGCGTTCTGGGACAAGCTGCGCCGTGGCGAATACGTGGCTGAGCGCTTCAAGCGTATCGATGCCCATGGCCGGGTAATCTGGCTGGAAGCGTCCTACAACCCGATCTTCGACGCCCATGATGTGCTGTACAAAGTGGTCAAGTTCGCCACCGTGATCACCGACCAGGTCAACCAGGAGCAGGCGGTTGCCGAGGCGGCGGACATCGCCTTCAACACCTCGCTGAGCACTGACGCCAGTGCGCGCAAGGCCACCGACGTAGTCACGCAGACGGTAAACGTCATGCGTGGCCTGGAGTCGTCGATGCAAGAGGCCGCCGAGGGCATTCAGGCGTTGGACACCCAGTCGCGGGTGATCGGCTCGATCATCAAGACCATCAGTGACATTGCCGGGCAGACCAACTTGCTGGCGCTCAACGCTGCCATCGAGGCGGCCCGGGCGGGCGAGCAGGGGCGTGGTTTTGCCGTGGTCGCCGACGAAGTGCGCCAGCTGGCCTCGCGTACCAGCACGGCCACCGAGGAGATTGCTCGGGTGGTGCAGCAGAACGAGCAATTGGCCCAGGCTGCGGTGGCGATCATCGACACCAGCAAGCGTCAGGCTGAGCAGGGGCTGTCGTTGGCCGATGAAACCGGCAACGTGATCGTCGAAATCCAGGAGGGGGCGAAGCGAGTGGTGGATGTAGTGGGGCAGTTTTCCAGCCGGCTCGGTCAATGACGGTGGGAGCAGCCTTGTGCTGCGAAGCGGCCAGTACTAGCCACAGATAGGTATTGTTCAGTACTGGCCTCTTCGCAGCGCAAGGCTGCTCCTACACAGGGCTGCGCTTGGATTTAGTCGCGTTCACGCACCCAGAACAACGTAGCCCCCGCCACCGCGGCCGGCATCATCAGTACGTTCACCACCGGCACCATCAGCGCCAGGTAGGTGATGCCGCCAAAGCCCAGCGATTGCCAGCGCTTCTGGCGCAACCAGGCGAGCATGTCCTGCCAGCTCATCTTGTTGTTGTCCGCCGGGTAGTCGATGTACTGGATAGCCATCATCCACACACCAAAGATCAGCCATAGCGGCGCGGCGACCACGTTGACCACCGGGATCAGCGACAGGATGAACAGGCCGATGGCCCGTGGCAGGAAGTAGCCCAGCTTGCGCATCTCGCGGCCAAAGGTACGCGGCACCATGGCCACCAGCTCGGCCCAGCTGAAGGCAGGGAAGTTGTCTTGGCCGCGCACCACCACTTCGACCTTCTCGGCCAGAAAACCGTTGAACGGCGCCGCAATGACGTTGGCCACCAGGGTGAAGGTGAAGAACACCATCAGCACCACCAAGGCGACGAACAGTGGCCACAGAATGTAGGTGAGGAAGCTCAACCAGCTGGGCAGGGTTGGCATCAGGGCGTCGACCCAGACACTGAACTGATGGCCGGCAAAGTAGATCAGGCCACCAAACAGCAGCAGGTTGACCGCCAGGGGCAACAGCACGAACAACCGCAGGTTCGGGCTCAGCACCAGTTTCAGGCCTTCGCGCAGGTACTGGGGGCCAGAGAGGACAGGGGCTTGCATCGAGACACTCCGAACAGAAGGAAAACGCGCTGACCTTACCGAGTTTGTCGCGCCGACGAAAGGCGGGCGATGTAGGCGAAACCGGCTGTAACAAAAGCGTCAGGGCGATTTTCGTGAATGAAATTGCTAGATAGACGATGCCTATGAGGTGGATTGTCGAAGGATATTTCCTTAATCTTTGCGACCTCGCTACAGTGCGCTCAACTTTTAGGTTTTGGATCGACGCGTTGTAGCCTTCCCCAAGGTTGCGTGGGTCCTTTTTAAATTCCAGCTGGCACCGCCGGCACACCGATGCTGGCCCCGTGCGGCCGGCTCGACAGGAGTTCGACATGTCTGAAGTACGTCATTCGCGCGTCATCATCCTCGGTTCCGGCCCTGCCGGTTACAGCGCCGCAGTCTATGCCGCCCGTGCCAACCTCAAGCCGCTGCTGATCACTGGCATGCAGGCCGGTGGCCAGCTGACCACCACCACCGAAGTCGACAACTGGCCGGGCGACCCCCATGGCCTGACCGGCCCAGCCCTGATGCAGCGCATGCAAGAGCACGCCGAGCGCTTCGAGACCGAGATCGTCTTCGACCACATCAACGCTGTCGACCTGGCCAACAAGCCGTTCACCCTGCAGGGTGACAGTGGCACCTACACCTGCGACGCACTGATCGTTGCCACCGGCGCCAGCGCTCGTTACTTGGGCCTGCCGTCGGAAGAAACCTTCATGGGCAAGGGCGTTTCGGCCTGCGCTACCTGTGACGGCTTCTTCTACCGCAACAAGCCGGTAGCGGTCGTCGGCGGCGGCAACACTGCCGTTGAAGAGGCCCTGTACCTGGCCAACATCGCCAGCAAAGTGACCCTGGTTCACCGCCGCGAGACCTTCCGCGCCGAGAAGATCCTGGTCGACAAGCTGAACGCCCGTGTGGCCGAAGGCAAGATCGAGCTCAAGCTCAATGCCACCCTGGACGAAGTGCTGGGTGACAACATGGGCGTGACCGGTGCGCGCCTGAAGAATAACGATGGCAGCAGCGAAGAAATCAAGGTCGACGGCGTGTTCATCGCCATTGGCCACACCCCGAACACCTCGCTGTTCGAAGGCCAGTTGACCCTCAAGGACGGCTACCTGGTGGTCAACGGCGGCCGCGAAGGCAACGCCACTGCCACCAACGTCGAAGGTGTGTTCGCTGCGGGCGACGTGGCCGACCACGTTTACCGTCAGGCCATTACCTCGGCCGGTGCAGGCTGCATGGCCGCATTGGACGTCGAGCGCTACCTGGACGGCCTGGCCAACGCCGCGTTCTGATCCACGCCCCAAAAAAAACCGGCCATTTGGCCGGTTTTTTTATGCCTGAGATCTGCTGCGCCTGTGCGGGCCTCTCAGAGGCTCAAACGCATCGACAGGTCTACGGCCTTCACATCCTTGGTCATCGCACCAATGGAGATGTAGTCGACGCCGGTCTCGGCAATCACCCGCAAGGTGCTCTCGTTAACGCCGCCGCTGGCCTCGAGTTTGGCCTTGCCCGCAGTGATGTGTACCGCTTCGCGCATTTCATCCAGGGTCAGCTCGTCGAGCATGACGATATCCGCACCCGCACTCAGGGCCTGGCGCAGTTCATCCAGGCTTTCCACCTCGATTTCCACCGGCTTGCCAGGGGCGATGCGGTGCGCTGCCGCCACTGCCTCGGCCACGCCACCGCTGGCGGCGATGTGGTTTTCCTTGATCAGGAAGGCATCGTAAAGGCCGATGCGGTGGTTGTCGCAACCGCCACAGGTGACCGCGTATTTCTGTGCCAGGCGCAGGCCGGGAAGGGTCTTGCGGGTGTCTAGCAGGCGTACGTGGGTACCTGCGACCAAGTCGGCCAGAAAGCGTGCGCGCGTGGCGACGCCCGACAGCATCTGCAGGAAGTTGAGCGCGCTGCGCTCACCGCTGAGCAGCGAGCGTGCCGGGCCTTCCAGGTGGAACAGCGGCTGGTTGGCCAGCGCGCGGTCGCCATCGGCCACTTGCCAGTGCACCGCCACCCGCGGGTCGAGCTGGCGGAACACGGCGTCGACCCAGGCGGTGCCAGCGATCACGCAGTCCTCGCGGGTAATGATGGTCGCCTTGGCCAGGCGTTCGGCCGGGATCAACTGCGCGGTGATATCGCCACTGCCGATGTCCTCCAACAGTGCACGGCGCACGTTGGCTTCGATTTCAGCGGTCAGGTCGGCGAGGCGTAGGTTCGGCATGGTCGGCTCCACAAGCTAGATGCCCGCGATTATAGGGCAGGGGAGCGGTGTGTACAGGGCCATGGCCGGTGACCTTTGGTCGGCCCGTCTGAGCATCTGGCCGAATACAGGGTCATTTCCCAGCAAGCGAAACGGCGCTGGCAGCTGTCCGTTTTTTTGCCGATAATAGTGACCAGTATTTGGCGTCATAGCTTTGACGATTCGTTGCCCGTGGGGCAAGCAAGCCTGCAAGGAGTTAGGGATGCATAAAGAAGGCAAGGTGGTGCCCCTGGCGGCAGCCATCGACCGAGGGGCGCGCACGCCTCTGCCTTGCCTTCCGGTATTGCTCCTGCAAGTGCGCGACAAGGCCGCGCTGCAATTGCGCCAAGGCCTGCAGGCCTTGTTCGACAACACCGACGTCACCCTCTTCGAGATGGCCGACAAGGCCGCTGAGCGCTGCGACCAGAACCTGTATTTCGAAGCGATGCGCGACGTGCGCCTGAAGCGCAAGAGCATCGAGCGCGGTTTTCTCGACACCTTCCATCACACCTTCGCCAGCCTCGGCCGGGCAGACCCTCTGGGCGGCCTGGGTGAAGCGCAGGGTTCAGGCAACAAGGCGCAGCGCGAGCGTGCATCCGCCATCGACGGCATGGTCGCGCGGGTGCTCTCGCGAGACGGCCTTGCCCTGCAGCAACTGGGTTTGCGCTTGCAGGCATTGCTCGATCGCCCGGTGGGCGAGCAGCAAAACCCCGTGGGCCCCGCTGCGCTGTGCGGCTATTTCCTCGAAGCGGGCCGCAACCTAGGGGTCGGGCTGCGGGTCAAGCTGATCCTCTTGAAGCTGTTTGAACGCTACGTGTTGCGTGATGTGGAGGTGCTCTACGCAGAGGCTAACCAGTTGCTGGCCGCGGCCGGTGTGCTGCCCGAGCTGCAGCCTGCGCCACGTCGGCGCGCCGAGGATCGGTGCCTGAGCGCCGGGCGCCTGCCGTCCAGCCTGGAGGCGCAAGGGGCGCTGGGGGCGGACAGTGCCGGGCAAGCGTATTTTGCTTCACTGCAAACGCTTCTGGCCCCCGCGCGTGGGCAAATCGCGCCGCGTTTGCAGCGGGTGGCTGCTGCCCAGCCGATCAGCACCGCCGACCTGCTGCGCCTGCTTTCGCACCTGCAGCACTATGTGCCCGCCACGCAGGCGGCGGATGACTTCGCGCTAGGCCAGCAGCTGGAACAACTGTTGTTGCGCGTCAGTGTGCGCAGTGGCACGCGTCGGCGCATCGCCACGGCCGATGAAGACATGATCAACCTGATCGGCCTGCTGTTCGATTTCATCCACAACGACGACAACTTACCCGCCAGCCTACGGGCATTGATCGCGCGTTTGCACATCCCGCTGCTCAAGGTCGCGCTGCTCGACAAGGGGCTGTTCAGCCGCGCCAGCCACCCGGCTCGGCGCTTGCTCAACGAGATCGCGGGTGCCGCGATCGGTTGGCAGAGCAGCGCCGAAGGCCTGCGCGACAGTTTGCATGTACGGGTGGAACGTATCGTTCAGCGTCTGCTCAACGACTTCACCGATGACGCCTGCCTGTTCGCTGAACTGCTCGACGAGTTTCTCGCCTTCAGCCAGGACGAGCGGCGCCGCAACGAGTTACTCGAACAGCGTACCCGCGACGCCGAAGAGGGCCGGGCGCGTACCCTGCAGGCCCGCCAGCAGGTGCAGCAGGTGCTCAACCAGCGTCTGCGCGGGCGGGTGCTGCCGCACGTGGTGGTGCAAATGCTGGTGCAGGGCTGGAGCCAGGTGCTGCTGCTGGCGTGGCTCAAGCAGGGCGAAGGGTCCGAGGCATGGCGCAACGGCCTGGCCACCCTGGACACGCTGCTCGCCAGTATCGCCCCGCACCACGACCCGCAGGCCTGTCAGCAACTGCTGCAACAGGTGCCCGGCCTGCTCAAGGCCTTGCGCGAAGGCCTGGCAGGCGTGGCGTTGGACTCCACCGCCACCCGTGACTTCTTCCAGCAGCTTGAGCAATTGCACCTGCGCGCTTGCTCGGCGTCCGAAGGGCACAGGGCCGATGGCCCGCCCGTGCTGGACGAGGTGCTGGTGGACGAGGACATTGTGCTGGCCCTTGCCGAAGAGCCCGCCTGCGCCCCCCTGCACCTTGTCGACGGCAATGCCTCGGCATTGCGCCAGGTGCAGCGCCTGCGTATCGGCAGCTGGGTCGAGGTGTTCGATGAAGAGGACCCATTGCGCTGCAAGCTGGTGGCGCGTATCGACAGCAACGATCGGCTGGTGTTCGCCAATCGCACGGGCATGAAAGTGCGTGAGTGGAACACCGGCAGCCTCGCCCAGGCGCTGCACCGGGGAGAGGTGCGGGTGCTCGATGACGGCGCGCTGTTCGAGCGGGCGCTGGAGTCGGTGCTCGAAGGGCTGCGGCAACAGCAGGTCCATTGAGTCATCATTACAATGATTCACATGCAAACGGCCGCGGCCGCAGGGCATACTGCTGCTCTGTACCCGGCGTTTTTTCAGGATCTGCCCCATGCAATTGGACCGTGCCACCGGCTGGTTCCACGGAATCACCCACTGCCCGTCGCCCAACTTCAACGCGCGCCCCGAGGGCGAGTCGATCTCCCTGCTGGTGATTCACAACATCAGCTTGCCGCCGGCGTGTTTCGGCACCGGCAAGGTTCAGGCATTCTTCCAGAACCGCCTGGACGCCCATGAACATCCCTATTTCCAGAGCATCTGCCATCTGACGGTCTCGGCGCACCTGTTCGTCGAGCGCGATGGCGCCGTGACCCAGTTCGTGTCGTTGCTCGACCGCGCCTGGCATGCCGGTGTCTCGTGCTTCGACGGGCGCGAGGGCTGCAACGACTTCTCCATCGGCATCGAACTCGAAGGCACTGACGACCTGCCATACACCGATGCCCAGTACGCCACGCTGGCGCAGCTGACTCGGCAGATCCGCGACGCCTGGCCGGTCATCAGCCTTGAGCGCATTCAGGGCCACAGCGACATAGCCCCGGTGCGCAAGACCGACCCAGGCCCGGCTTTCGACTGGGGCCGCTATCGCCAAACCGTGAAGGATAACGAGGACAACTCATGAGTTTTCTGGTTTTGCTGCTGGCGCTGTGGGTCGAGAAATTTTCGGCACTGCGCCATCGAATACAGCGCGATGGTTTTTTCGTCGGTGAACTGGTGCGCCTGGAGCGCAGCGGCAAGGTGCAGCCGTGGTGGACGTTGGCCATTCTGGTGCTGGCGCCGGTAGCGGTGCTGGCCCTGCTGCTGCATGTGCTGGAGCCCGTCGCCTATGGCCTGCTGGCATTGCCGGTGCACCTGCTGGTGTTGATCTACAGCCTGGGCCGCGGCGATGCGAAAGCGGCGCTGGGGCCGTTTCGCGATGCCTGGCGGCGGGGTGACGATCAGGCCGCCCTGCACGTGGCCGAGCGCGACCTGGGCCTGGTGGCCGAGGAGCCTCACAGCCTGCTGGTGCGCGTGCAGGGTTACCTGCTGTGGCAGGCCTACCAGAGCTTCTTCGCCGTGATCTTCTGGTATTTCGTGCTCGGCCCAGGCGCCGCCTTGGCCTATCGCCTGCTGGCGCTGTGCGGCGAGCACAGCAAGCAGCCCGCGCTCAAGGCGCGTGCCGAGCAACTGCGGCACATCATGGACTGGCTGCCGGTGCGGGTGATGGCCTTGAGCTTCGCGCTGGTCGGCAACTTCGTCGCGGTGACCCGCGTGATGCTGCACGAGCTCCTTAACTGGCACATCAGCGCCGGCCACCTGGTGGCCAGGGTTGGGCGCATTGCCGACGATATCCCCGAGGGAGAAGACAGCCAGCGTGGCCTAAGCCAGCTGGACAGCCTTTGGGAATTGCTGCTGCGCTGCGCGGTGCTGTGGTACGCCGCGTTTGCGTTGTGGACGGTGCTGGTCTGACCTCACCGCCGTACACGCGCCCTGTAGGAGCAGCCTTGTGCTGCGAAGAGGCCAGTAGCACCACCCCTGAATCTTCGGGATGCTACTGGCCTCTTCGCAGCACAAGGCTGCTCCTACGGGGGCTTAACCATAAGTTACAAACCTCCGATTCGATCTGCGGTATACACGTGGCACTGTGCTACCCCGTAGAACAATAAGAATCCAAGGAGGTGCCTTGTGAAGCGTCTGCTTTATCCGGCCATCGCACTGATGAACCGGCTGAGCTTCGGTCAGAAGTTCAGCCTTGTCAGCGTCCTGTTTTTCCTGCCCATGCTGGTCATCAGCGGCTACCTGGTACGCGATGCGTACCAGCAGTTTCAGGCCACCCGCGCCGAGCTGCAGGGCATCGCCCCCCTGCGCGAAAGCCTGGCCCTGCGCGCAGGCTTCGAAAGCTTGGGCAGCCTCCTGCAGATCAATGCCGTGATCGGCCAGTCGGGCCAGGCCGGTGATGTCGAATCGCGTATTGCTGCGTTGCAGGGCAACGTGCAGGAGCATCTCCAGGCACTGCATAGCGACGACCCGCAGCTGGAAGCCAAGCGCGAGGACTTGGCCGATGCCTTTGCCCGCGCCCGCGAAGAGTCCTCGCTGCAGAACAAAACGGCGTTGTTCGACGCCTTGCTCGCCCAGGCCCAGCTGCTGACCCGCCTGGTGGCCAGCCAATCTGGCCTGAGCCAGGACAGCCAAACCTCCGTGCGGCAACTGAACGACCTGCTTGGTGTGGCGACGGCGCAGGTGACCCAGGCCCTGGCGGACGGGCAGGCGATGGGGGCCATTGCCCTGGGGCGTGGCTTCATGGATTCGTCCGGCAGCGCGCGCTTCGAAGACTTGCTGCAGCGCCTCGAGCGCCTGGCCACCGACTACGCACTGCGTTTGGAGGACGCCCTGGGCAGTGACCCCGCGGCCAAAGCGGCCCTGGCCAGCAGCGCCCAGGCCAGCCAGGCGACGGTCAGGCAGGCCGCTGCATTATTCGAAGCGCAGGTGGTGGTGGCCGAGACCTTGGACGCGCCCTGGCCTGCGTTCTATCAGCAAACCCATGAGCTGATGGGGCACACCTACCGCCTCAACGAGGCCATTCTCATGCACCTGCAGGGGCAACTACAAAACCGGCTGGGCGAGCAACAGTGGCGCATGATCGGCCTGGTGGCGGTGCTGGCTGGTGTGTTCGCGCTAATTGTGTACCTGTACAGCGGGTTCTACGTCTCGACCCGGACGACCCTGCGCCAGCTCGGCAAGGCGATGGGCAAGGTCGCCGACGGCGACATGACGGTCAGCTTCCAGGCCCGCAGCCGCGACGAGTTGGGCGAGCTGGGGCAAGGTTTCAGCGACACCGTGCAGCGTATCCGTGGCCTGATCGACCAGGTTGGCCGCACCGTGGTGGCCGTCGAAGAACAGGCCAGCCAAGTGTTGGCGGTGTCAGTGCGGAGCAACCAGGCGGTCAGCGGCCAGCGTGAGCAAATCGAGCAAGTGGCCACGGCCATGAACCAGATGAGCGCCACTGCCCAAGAGGTCGCACGCAGTGCGGCGCTGGCTGCCGATGGCGCGCAACAGGTCAACCAGGAAAGCGCCAGTGGCCGTGACCTGGTGCAACGCCAGCAAGGCAGCATCGACCGGCTGGCTGCCGAGATCGACCAGAGCGTGGGGGCCATCAATCAGCTAGCCAGTGACAGCCAGGCAATCGGGCGGGTGCTTGAAGTGATCCGCAGCATTGCCGAGCAGACCAACCTGCTGGCACTCAACGCCGCGATCGAGGCAGCGCGCGCCGGGGAGCAAGGCCGAGGCTTCGCGGTGGTTGCCGATGAGGTGCGCACCTTGGCCAGGCGCACCCAGGACTCGACTGCAGAGATCGCACAGATGATCCAGCGCTTGCAGGAGGGGGTCGCAGCGGCGGTCAGTGCCATGGGCAGCAGCCACCAGATGGCCGCTGGCACCGTCGATGAAACGCGACAGGTGCAGCAGGCGTTGGGCAATATTTTGGGTGCGGTGGGCAGTATCGTCGAGCAGAACCAGCAGATTGCCGCTGCTGTGGAGCAGCAGACCGCCGTGGCGCATGACATCGACCAGAACATCGTGGCGATCAACAGCGCCGCGCAGGACACCACCGAAGGAGCCTGCCAGACCGAGGAGGCTAGCCGGGCATTGTCTGCTCAGGTGGTGGAGTTGAAACGGTTGATCGGGGCGTTCAGGTTTTAATGAAGCTACCTCTGGAGCAGCCTTGTGCTGCGAAGAGGCCGGTTTGGCTGTAGAGAGGCTGTGGCGGTAATGGCCTCTTCGCAGCGCAAGGCTGCTCCTACAGCGCTAGCGCCGGGGCAGTCAGCTACCAGCCAAATAACTCACAGGCATTCTTGCTGCTGGCGTCAGCCAACACGTCCACCTCTATGCCGATCACCTCAGCCAGCGCTGCGGCAATCTCCGGCAGGTGTTCCGGGCTATTACGCTGCCCGGGGTACATCACCGGGGCCATGTCTGGCGCGTCGGTCTCCAGCACTACGCTTTCCAGCGGCAGCCGGGCAAGGGTCTTGCGCAAGCGCACTGCCTGCGGCCAGGTAGCCGCCCCGCCAAGCCCCAGGCGGAAACCAAGCTTGATGTACTCGCGCGCCTCTTCATAGCTGCCTGCAAAGGCATGGATGACCCCAGCCCGGGCCGGCTTGTAGCGCTTGAGCGTGGCGATCACCTGGGCATGGCTACGGCGCACATGCAGCAAGGCCGGCAGCTCGAAATCGCAGGCCATCTGCAGTTGTGCTTCAAACAGCGCTTGCTGGCGATCCTTGTCCAATGCTTCCAGGTAGTAATCCAACCCGAACTCACCCACGGCGCACAGGCGCGGGTCGCCGCGCAGGCGCTCCAGCCAGTCGCGCAGCTGGGCAAGGTGCTCTGGGCGATGCTGGCCCAGGTAAACCGGATGCAAACCCAGGGCAGCAGCCACACGCGTGTCGGCGCAGGCCAGGTCCCACACCCGTTGGAAATTCGCCTGATACACCCCCAGCACCACCATGCGTTCCACCCCGCGCGCCGCCGCATTGGCCAGCAGGCGCGAGCGGTCGGCGTCGAAGTCGGGGAAGTCCAGGTGGGTGTGGGTGTCGATCAGGCGCATGTTCAGGCCGCTGGGATACGTTGCTTGAAGGTTCGGCCGATGGCGTGCACGCCGGGCTCGTAACGCTCTTCCTCGATGGCTGCCAGGGCCAGCTCTAGCGCAGTGGCAGCGATCAGCCCGTGCTGTTGGGCCATGGCGTTGACCGGAAGCGGCAGGAAGTCGAGCAACTGGTTGTCACCGAAGGTGCCCAACTGCAGCTGGCGCGAGTCGGCGGGTCGCGCCTGCAAGGTGTCGAACACGCCCTGCAGCAGCACGTAGGAGGTGGTTACCAGGGCATCCGGCAGGCCACCCTGTTCGTCGATCAGTTGCTGCATCAGGCGCTGACCGCATTCACGACTGAACGCCTCACCCTGATAACGGCGCACCTCACCTGCATAGCCTTGCAGGGCTTCGTCGAAGCCGCCGGCACGGGCCTGACTGACCGAAAGCTCCGGGCGGGCGCCAATCAGGGCGATGCTGCGCGGGGCTGCGCTGAGCAGGCTGGCGGCCAGCTGACGGCTGGCGTCGCGATCATCGCTGATCACCGAGCAGAAGTGTGCGGGGTCCAGGCGACGGTCGATGGCGATCACCGGCAGGCCTTTGTCTTGCAGCTCACGGTAACTGTCGTCTTCCACAGGCAAGCAGCTGGCGACGAACAGGGCATCGCAACGACGGGCGCGGAACAGTTGCTGCAGCTGGCGCTCGCTGTTCGGCTGGTCATCGCTGCTGGCAATCAGCAACTGATAGCCACGGGCGCGGGCGCCTTGCTCGAGCTGCTTGGCGATGCGGGCGTAGCTGGGGTTCTCCAGATCCGGGAGAATGAAGCCCAATGTGCGGGTATGCCGGCTGCGCAGGCCGGCGGCTTGCGGGTTGGGCGTGAAGCCATGGGCCTCGACCACTGCGCGCACGCGCTCGACAGTGCTGCTGCTGATGCGCTGCTGTTCGGCCTTGCCATTGATGACGTAGCTGGCAGTGGTCACGGACACACCGGCCAGACGGGCGATATCGCTGAGTTTCACCGAATTTTCCTTGTTATTACCGGGGCTGGCTGCGAGGCCAGACCGGATAGTTTGACCCGGAGCTGCGCTCGCGCGCAGACGACCATTGTCGCAATTGTCCGACAGGATGGGGCTTTTTCCTCGGGAGATTATCGAGTAACGTGGCCGCCTGGTCAGATTAATCGTTTCAGCTGCCAAATTTTCTGCCTCGGCTGCCATCTGCGCAAGGCTGTTCAACTGGCCATTTTCGACAACAATACCTCAGTACCCCACCTGGGCACTGCAAAAGGAGAAGGGCATGCTCGAGCTCGCCACAGGGCAAATAGCCATGGGCCAGAAGGCCGCGGACAAGGCCGAGGCCTTGCGCCTGCTGGCAGATCAGCTGGTGGCCGACGGCCTGGTCGCCGAGGGCTACCTTGCGGGCCTGCAGGCCCGCGAGGCGCAAGGCTCGACCTTCCTCGGGCAGGGCATTGCCATCCCGCATGGCACGCCGCAGACCCGCGACCTGGTCCACACCACCGGTGTGCGCTTGCTGCAGTTCCCCGAAGGCGTGGACTGGGGCGATGGCCAAAGGGTCTACCTGGCCATCGGCATCGCCGCCCGTTCCGATGAGCACCTGCGCCTGCTGCAATTGCTGACCCGTGCCCTGGGCGAGACCGACCTGGCCGAGGCGCTGCGCCGGGCCAGCTCTGCCGAGGCCTTGCTCAAACTGCTGCAAGGCGCGCCACAGGCGTTGGCGTTGGATGCGCAACTGGTTGGCTTGAACCTGCCGGCCGAAGATTTTGACGAGCTGGCCTGGCGCGGTGCGCGCCTGCTGCAGCGCGCCGGTTGCGTCGACAGTGGCTTTGCCGCCGTGCTGCAGCAGGCCGAGCCTTTGCCACTGGGCGATGGCCTGTGGTGGCTGCACAGTGAGCGCCAGGTGCGCCAGCCGGGCCTGGCATTCATCACCCCGCAACAACCGCTGCGCTATCGCGATCAGCCGCTCAACGGCCTGTTCTGTCTGGCCAGCCTCGGCGCCGCTCATCAGGCTTTGCTCGAGCGCTTGTGCGAAGTGCTGATCGAAGGGCGCGGGCAGATGCTCTACCAGGCCACCAGCAGCCGTGCGGTGCTGCAGGTGCTGGGCGGTGAGGCGCCGGCGGATTGGCCCAGCGCGCGCATCCTGTTGGCCAACCCCCATGGTTTGCATGCCCGCCCGGCCAAGGTGCTGGCGCAACTGGCCAAAGGCTTCGAGGGCGAAATCCGTGTGCGGCTGACCGACAGCGCGCAGCCAGCGGTGTCGGTCAAGAGCCTTAGCAAGCTGCTGAGCCTCGGCGCCCGCCGTGGCCAGGAGCTGGAACTGATTGCCGAACCGGCCATCGCCGCCGATGCCTTGCCAGCGCTGCTGGCGGCCATCGAAGCGGGCTTGGGCGAGGACGTCGAGCCGCTGCCACAAAGCCCCGCACCGCTAGCCAGCCTGCCGCTCGAAGTGCTTCAGGCACCCGCCGCAGGCAGCCGGATCCAGGGTGTAGGCGCGGCGCCTGGGATTGCCAGTGGCCCGGCGCACGTCTGCGTCGAGCGCGACATTGATTACCCCCTGCGCGGCGAATCCCTCGCCCAGGAACGGGCCAAGCTGCGCGAGGCCTTGGCAACGGTGAACAGCGAGCTGCACAACTTGGTGCAGCGCAGCGACAAGGCCATCGGCGAGATCTTCGTCACCCACCAAGAAATGCTCGCCGACCCGGCGTTGGCCGACGATGTCGAGCAGCGCCTGGCCCAGGGCGAAAGCGCCCCGGCGGCGTGGATGGCGGTGATCGAGGCGGCTGCCCGGCAGCAAGAGTCGCTGCACGATGCTTTGCTCGCCGAACGGGCCGCTGACCTGCGCGACATCGGCCGACGCGTGCTGGCCCAGTTGTGCGGTGTGCAGGCGCAGGTCGAGCCGGAACAGCCCTATGTGCTGGTGATGACCGAGGTTGGCCCTTCCGATGTGGCCAGGCTGGACCCGAGCCGGGTCGCCGGTATCGTTACCGCCCAAGGCGGCGCGACGGCCCACAGCGCCATTGTCGCGCGTGCCCTGGGCATTCCGGCAGTGGTCGGCGCCGGTGCGTCGATTCTGCTGCTCGAGGCCGGCACGCCATTGCTGCTCGATGGGCAACGCGGTGTGGTCAGTGTTGCGCCAGCGGCCGCCGAGCTGCAGCGTGCCCTGGCCGAGCGCGACCAGCGCGAACAGCGCTTGCAGGCAGCCTGGGCCCATCGCCATGAACCGGCAGTCACCCGCGATGGCCATGCGGTCGAGGTTTTCGCCAACATCGGTGAGAGCAGCGGTATCGACAAGGTGGTGGAGCAGGGCGCGGAAGGTGTCGGGCTGCTGCGCACCGAACTGATCTTCATGGCCCACCCCCAGGCACCCGACGTCGCCACCCAAGAGGCCGAGTACCGCCGCGTGCTCGATGGCCTGGGTGGGCGGCCCCTGGTGGTGCGCACCCTGGATGTCGGCGGCGACAAGCCGCTGCCGTACTGGCCGATCGCTGCCGAAGACAACCCCTTCCTCGGTGTGCGCGGTGTGCGTTTGACGTTGCAGCGCCCGCAGGTCATGGAAGACCAGTTGCGCGCCTTGCTGCGCGCCGCTGACCAGCGCCCGCTGCGGATCATGTTCCCGATGGTCGGCCAGGTGCACGAATGGCGTGAAGCGCGGGCCATGGTCGAGCGCCTGCGTTTGGAAATCCCCGTGGCCGACCTGCAACTGGGGATCATGGTCGAGGTGCCCTCGGCAGCCCTGCTGGCGCCGCAGTTGGCCCGCGAAGTGGACTTCTTCAGCATCGGCACCAACGACCTGACCCAATACACCCTGGCCATCGACCGTGGCCACCCGAGCCTGTCGGCCCAGGCCGACGGCCTGCACCCGGCCGTATTGAGCCTGATCGACATGACCGTGCGCGCTGCCCATGCCGAAGGCAAGTGGGTGGGCGTGTGCGGTGAGCTGGCCGCCGACCCGCAGGCGGTGGCCGTGCTGCTTGGCCTGGATGTTGACGAGTTGAGCGTCGCCGCCCGCAGCATTGCCGAAGTCAAAGCCCTGGTGCGCCAGGCCGATCACCAAACGGCCCGCGCCCTGGCGCGCGAAGCCTTGCAACAAGACAGCGCCGCGGCGGTTCGCGCGCTGGTGGAGCGTTACTGATGGCCAAGATCCTCACCCTTACCCTGAACCCGGCGCTGGACATCACCATCAGCCTCGATACCTTGCGCCCGGGGCACGTCAACCGTAGCCAGGCCCAGCACAGCGATGCGGCGGGCAAAGGGCTGAACGTTGCCCAGGTCTTGGCCGACCTTGGCCACAGCGTCACCGTGGGCGGCTTTCTTGGGCAGGACAACCTGCAGCCGTTCGAGGCCTTGATCGCCTGGCGTGGTTTTGCCGACTGTTTTGTCCGCGTGCCAGGCGAAACGCGCAGCAACATCAAGCTGGTCGAAGCTGACGGCCGCGTGACCGATATCAACGGCCAGGGACCAGAAGTCGATGAAGCCGCCCGTACCGCGTTGCTGCGGCAGCTGGAACAGATCGCCCCAGGGCATGACGCGGTAGTGGTGGCCGGCAGCCTGCCACGGGGTATCAGCCCCGAATGGTTCCGCCAGTTGCTTGAGCAACTCAAAGCTCAGGGCCTCAAGGTCGCCCTCGACAGCAGCGGCGAAGCCTTGCGCGTCGGCCTGCAAAGCGCGCCTTGGCTGGTCAAGCCCAACACTGAGGAATTGGGCGAGGTGCTGGGCCTGGCCGTACAAACCCCAGCACAGCAACGCGCGGCTGCCGAGCGGCTGCTGGCCAGCGGCATCGAGCATGTGGTGGTGTCGGCCGGCGAGCACGGCGTCAGCTGGTTCGCCTGCGACCTCGCCCTGCATGCCCAGCCGCCCACGGTGCGGGTGGCCAGCACCGTGGGCGCGGGGGATTCGCTGGTGGCTGGCATGGTCGATGGCCTGTTGCGTGGCGAGGCGCCCGCGCAGACCTTGAGCCGTGCTACCGCCATTGCCGCCCAGGCCGTGACCCAGGTCGGCTTTGGCATACGTGACCGCGAGCAACTGGCACGCCTTGAAGCCGGCGTGCAACTGACAGAACAACAAGAGGGTTGCCGATGAACATTGCCATTGTCACCGCCTGCCCCAACGGCCAGGTGTCCAGTGTGCTGAGCGCGCGCTTGCTGGCGGCAGCCGCGCAGCGCCGTGGCTGGAGCACCCGTGTCGAGGTGCAGGACGCCGAGCACCCCGAGCGGCAACTGACGGCGGCCCAGCTTGCCGAGGCCGATTGGGTACTGGTAGTAAGCACCGGGCCAATCGACCTGGCCCGCTTCGTCGGCAAGCGCGTGTACCAGAGCACGCCGTCCCAGGCCCTGGCCGACCGTGAGGGGTTCCTCGACGAGGCGGCGGCCAACGCCCAGCTGTTGGCGGATACGCCCGACAGCCCGGCAGCGTTGAGTGGCGCTGGCGTGCGGATTGTCGCGGTCACGGCGTGCCCGACCGGCGTCGCGCACACGTTCATGGCCGCCGAAGCCTTGCAGCAGGCCGCGCAGCAGCAGGGCTATCAACTCACCGTGGAGACCCAGGGCTCGGTGGGGGCACGCAACCCGCTGTCTGCCCAAGCCATCGCCGAAGCCGACGTGGTGCTGCTGGCCGCCGACATCGAAGTGCCCACCGCACGGTTTGCCGGCAAGCGCATTTACCGCTGCGGCACCGGCATCGCCCTCAAGCAGGCACGCGCCACCCTGGACAAGGCCCTGGCTGAAGGCAAGGTCGAGAACGCTGCAGATGCCGCGGCGGCCTCCGCTTCCGGCAAGGGTGAAAAGACCGGCGTGTACAAGCACCTGCTCACCGGGGTGTCGTTCATGTTGCCGATGGTGGTGGCGGGTGGCCTGCTGATCGCCTTGTCGTTCGTGTTCGGCATCGAGGCCTACAAGGAGCCGGGCACCTTGCCGGCAGCGTTGATGCAGATCGGCGGCGAGGCGGCGTTCAAACTGATGGTGCCGCTGTTGGCCGGCTACATCGCCTGGTCGATCGCCGACCGCCCGGGCCTGGCGCCCGGCATGATCGGAGGGTTGCTGGCCAGCACCCTGGGCGCGGGCTTCATCGGCGGCATCATCGCCGGTTTTCTCGCCGGCTACAGCGCCAAGGCCATTGCCCGCTGGGCACGCTTGCCGAGCAGCCTGGAGGCGCTCAAGCCGATCTTGATCATTCCGCTGTTGGCCAGCTTGTTCACGGGCCTGGTGATGATCTACGTGGTTGGCCAGCCGGTGGCAGCCATGCTCGAAGGGCTGACACAGTTCCTAGACAGCATGGGCACCACCAATGCCATCCTGCTGGGGTTGGTACTCGGCGGCATGATGTGTGTCGACCTGGGCGGCCCGATCAACAAGGCCGCCTACGCCTTCTCGGTGGGCCTGCTGGCCTCTTCGAGCTATGCCCCCATGGCGGCGACCATGGCCGCCGGCATGGTGCCGCCCATCGGCCTGGGCATTGCCAGCTTCCTCGCCCGGCGCAAGTTCGCCCAGAGTGAACGCGAGGCGGGCAAGGCCGCGTTGGCACTGGGGCTGTGCTTTATCTCTGAAGGTGCCATCCCGTTTGCTGCCAAGGACCCGCTACGGGTGATCCCGGCGAGTGTCGCCGGGGGTGCCTTGACCGGTGCACTGTCGATGTACTTCGGCTGCAAGCTGATGGCGCCGCACGGTGGCCTGTTCGTGCTGCTGATCCCCAATGCCATCAACCATGCGTTGCTGTACCTGCTGGCGATCGTCGCCGGCAGCTTGCTGACGGCCGTGGTGTATGCGGTGATCAAGAAGAGCGAGCAAGTGGAACTGGCTGTCGCGCCGGTGAAAGGCTAGCCCCACCCCGTCACGAACTGTGTAGGAGCAGCCTTGTGCTGCGAAGAGGCCAATTTGGCTGTAGAGAGGCTGGAGCGGTAATGGCCTCTTCGCAGCACGAGGCTGCTCCTACAGCACCCAATGAGGCGCTGTTAGCGCCGATGCTTTTGCCGCAACGGCTCTAGCAAGTCCATCAGCCCGTTGTGATCGACTTCATGCATCAACGCCAATAACCCGCCCAGTTCTCCGGCAGGGAAGCCTTTGCGCGCGAACCAGGCCAGGTAGTCGCCCGGCAGGTCGGCGATAATCCGGCCTTGGTATTTGCCAAAGGGCATGGTCCGGGTGACCAGCAGTTCGAGGGTTTCCGGTTTCATCGACGCACCTGGCAGTTCAAAAGCGCCGACCATACTGCAATCTGCACGAAGGCCCAAGCGGCAATCATGCAGAACGCCGCTTCGAATACATTCTTCTAATTGATTAACTTATTGATTTATAACGATTTATTTTTATGTCTAAGGTTGGCACGAACGCTGCTCCATTACAGATGACTATCACCTGCCAAGGAGTTCGTGAAATGAGCAACCCCAACAAAGACGTAATTGATGTGCTCAACGACCTGATCGAATACAGCAAGGATGGCGAAAAAGGCTTCAAGTCGTCGGCTGATGACGTCAAGAACCCAGAGCTGAAAGCCTTCTTCGTGCAGCGCGCCGGTGAGTGCGCCAATGCCGCCGGTGAACTGCAAAGCGAAGTGCGCCGCTTGGGTGGCGATCCTGAGACGTCCACCAGCATCAGCGGCGACCTGCACCGTGGTTGGGTCAACCTCAAGGCGATGGTCACCGGCAAGGATGAAGAGGCCGTGCTGAACGAAGTCGAGCGGGGCGAGGACCATGCCCTGAAAGCCTACAAGGAAGCCCGCGAGAAACTGGTCAAACTGGGCCGTACCGCCAGCGATCAGAGCTACACCCTGGTGGAAAAACAACTGCAAGGCGTGCAACGTAACCACGACCAGGTGAAAGCGCTGCGTAACGCCGCCCGCGCCCGCTCCTAGTCGCCAGGCCCTTCTACCCGGTTACGGCCATTGGCCTTGGCCCGGTAGAGCGCCTCATCCGCAGCCCCCAGCACGCTCGCCAGATCGTGCTGGGGGTTTGCTTCGTAGAGGCCGATGCCGATGCTGACCGTGACGGCACGGGTGTCATTGGCAAAGGGCGCCAGGGCCGCGACGCTGGCCCGAATGCGCTCGGCCAGCAGGGTGGCGCCGGCCAGATCGGTTTCTGGCAATATCACCTGAAATTCCTCCCCGCCATAGCGTGCCGCCAGGTCCGCCGGGCGCCTGATGCACCCCTCGATGCACTTCGCCACTTCGCGTAAGGCATGGTCACCACCCGCGTGGCCGTGGCGCTGGTTGAATGCCTTGAAATGGTCCACATCCACCATCAGCACGGCCAACGGTTTGTGGTTGCGCTGCGCGCGTGCCCACTCCTGGCGCAGCACCTGGTCCAGCCGGCGGCGGTTGGCCAGGCCGGTCAGGCTGTCGGTGGCGGCCAGGGTGGCCAGGCCTTGTTCGGCCTCGTGCCGGCGGCGCAGCTCGCGGCCCAGCAGCAAGGTTAGCCAGAGGATGCCGATGCACAGCACGCCGGTGGCCACGCTGACCAGAATCGCGGTGCGCCGCCACGACTGGAACACCTCGTCGGCCGAGTGCGCCACCAACACGATCAGCGGCAGGTCGGCGACCCGGGCGAAGGTGTACATGCGTGAGGTGCCGTGGGTGGCAGAAAGGGCTGTGAAGCTGCCACTGCGCTCGCCAAGGATGCGCTTGAAGTTGGGCCGCTCGGCGTAATTGGTGCCGATCAGCGGGTCTTGCGGGCGGGTCGGCTGGCGGGCCAGCAACTGCCCGTCGGTATTGAACAGGTTGATGCTGCTGTCATCTCCGATGTCCAGGCGCTTGAACAGTTCGCTGAAGTACGAGAGGCGCAGGGCACCCGCTGCCAGGCCGGCGAATTCGCCGTCTGGGCCGGGGATGCGCCGGCTGAAACTGATGCACCAGTCCAGGTCGCCCAGCTTGGCCTTGAACGGCGGGCCGACCAGCAAGCCGAGGTTGGCGTTGTGTTGATGGGCCTTGAACACACCGGTGTCGGCGAAGTTGGCCTGGCGCGGTATGGCGCTGGTGGAATCGCCCACCACGTTACCTTGCTTGTCGAGCCAGAGTACGTCACCGCGTTTGCGGTCGACGAAGGCTTCATTGAACAACAGGCGCTGGCGCAACACGCCAGGCACTTCAGGCAGCTCCTTGCGCCCGACTGCCCAGATCAGCCCTTGCAACGACTGATCGTAGAGTTCGGCATTGCGCAGGATATCGCTTTCGATCAGCTGGACGATGTTGTTGGAAGAACGGATGGCCGACAGCTCGACGCTGTCGCGCTCACGGGCCAGCAGGTAGCTGACGATGGCCACGATGGCGAGCACGGCGAGGCAACTGCCCAGGTTGAGGATCAGCTCGGGGTGCGACCTGTAGAGTGCGAAACGCGGTGATCGGGTGAGCATGCTCGCTACTGCTGAGGCAGGGCCATTCGCGGCGGCGATATTCTAGGGAAGAGGGGATTGTCGGACAAGATTTGTCCGACGGAATCGCGTGGTGGTGCAGAGAACAGTGGTCGCAGGCCTGCCTTCAAGCCCGCTCCCACTGGGTCTGTGCTAAGTCAATGAAACTAGGAGCGGGTCAGAACACGTTCAGCGGATAATCAACGATCACGCGCAGTTCATCGTTGTCACTGCTGCTGTCGATCGACGCATAACCCTGGCTGCCACGGTGTGCGGCATAACGCACCAGCACCGAAAGGTCCTTGAAGTCGCCTTCCTGGAACACGTACTTCACATCCAGGTCACGCTCCCAGTGCATGGCGTTCTTGCCATCGGCGCGGTAGTAGTCGTAGTGCGTGTTGCCCTGGTCAGCCTTGGTCAGGTCTGCCTCGCCACGCGAATACGAAAGCGTCGTGCTCAAGCCGGGGACGCCCAGGCCGGCGAAGTCATAGCCGTACTGCAGCTTCCACGAACGCTCGTTGGGGGCGTTGAAGTCCGAGTACATGCGCGAGTTGTCCAGGTACACGCTGTCGCCCAGGTTGATGTAGTCGAACGGCGTATCGCCATTGACCCGCTGGTAGGCGGCCGTGACGCTGTGGAAGCCGGCGTTGACGGTGAAATGTACGCTGTAGGTGTTGTTGTCGATCTTGCCCAGCAGGGCCTGGCCGGTGTCCTGGGTGTGATAGAAGTGCACGCCCGGGTTGAGGCTGACCAGGTCGTTGACCACGTAGGTGTAGTCAAAATCAGCGTAGTACTGGTTCCAGATGTCCTTCAGCTCGGCGGCGTAAAGGTTGGCGGTGATGTTTTCCGTGCCGCTCCAGGACGCGCCCGCCCAGTTCAGGTGCTTGCTCTTGTCATGTTCGTCCAGCGAGCCGTAATAGGTGTCGATGCGGCGGTGGCCGCTCTGGTTGTACGGCTTGGTGAAGCTGACTTGGCCGCCTTCGAGCAGCAGGCCGTCGACGCTGGTGTTGGTCAGGCTTACACCGCGGAAGGTCTGCGGCAGCATGCGGGTTTCGCCGCCAGCGATCACTGGGTTGGTGAGGAACAGGTCACCGGCCTTGAGTTCAGTGTCAAACGCTTTGAGCTTGAGCGCTGCGCCTGCGGTAGAGAACGAATGCGGGGCCGCGCCCAGTTCGCCGTCGTCCTTCACATGCGTCGGCAGAATGCTGGTGCCGGCATGGCCGCCACCGCCATCGAGCTTGAGGCCCAGCATGGCATGGGCGTCCACGCCAACGCCGATCACGCCCGGGGTATAGCCGGACTCGAAGCGTGCAACCGCGCCCTGGCCCCACTCGCGGGTGTCGCGCACGCCGGCGTTGTGGTTGTCGCGGTTGAAATAGGCATTGCGAAAATGCAGGTTGAATGAAGAACCTTCGATGAAGCCATCAGCCTTGTCTTCATCTGCCTGGGCGGCGGTGGGCATCGTTGCAGTCAATGCAATGAACAGCGGGGTAAAACGAAACGCGGAAGGCACCGGTACTAGCTCCTTTGGTCTGACGGTGGGGCAGTTTTTATTTTTGAATGTGCAACTTTTTTATTAGGGACGTTACAGCGGGGCTGATAGTTAAAGCACATAAAAAAAGCCGCTGATTGGCAGCGGCTTTAAAAGGCTAACATATCGGCACCAGCGGTGCCCATGGCGTAGCCAAGGGAAATCGGGAGCAGGTACAACGGTCGATCAGCTATCGGCATTAACGTCGCTGGACACTTTGGAAGCTGTCTGGTTTGCGTCTTTTACGCCATCGGTCTGCTGTGCGGCTACGGCTTCGCGGGCTTCTTGATGGACCGCGGCGAGCTCGGCATTACGGGCGACGAAAGCGGGGGATTCTTCGGCCATGGCCAGGGGCGACAACAACAGGGAAGACAGGACGAAGACGCTGGCAATACCCATACTGTTGGACATTTGAAACTACCTTCTTGCGATGCAAGTGCTAATGAGGACAGGGCTAAAGTTAGTCCCTCAATGGCCTTGGAAACAGAGCGAAGTACGATAAGCACTGTTGCGCAAAAGGTAACGATCGTGCCGCGAACACTCAGGCTTTTGCTGGAAACCCGCGTCGTTGAGCGCTTGGCAGGCGAATGCCGAACGTGTTGGCGCCGGCCTCGCTGTACACAAAAACCTCGCCCCCATGCATCAGGGCGATCGCTTTGACGATCGCGAGCCCCAAACCGTGGTTGCCGCCACCACTGTTACTGCGCGCGGCATCCACCCGATAGAAGCGCTCGAACAGCAGCGGCAGGTGCGCGTCATCGATTGCAGGCCCCGGGTTACTCACGGAAATGGTGACCTGTTCCGGCCCGTTCTCGATTCGCACCTCGATCACTTGGTCGGGCGCGGTGTGCTGCACCGCGTTGTTCAGCAGGTTGATCAGTGCGCGGCGCAGTTGGGCTTTTTCGATGGGTGCCTGAGCATCACCACTGACCTCCACGCGGACCTGCGCGTCTTCGAGGATGTAGTCCAGGTAATCCAGCGTGGTCGCCACTTCCTCTGCCAGCGACGCCTGGGTCAGCGCGGTGGCCTTGCTGCCCTGGTCGGCGCTGGCCAGGAACAGCATGTCGTTGATGATGCTGCGCAGGCGCTCGAGTTCTTCAAGGTTGGATTGCAGCACTTCGAAGTAGTGCTCGGCACTGCGACCGCGGGTCAGGGCCACTTGGGTCTGGCCGATCAGGTTGGTCAGTGGCGAGCGCAGTTCGTGGGCCACGTCGGCGTTGAACGCCTCCAGCCGCGAGTAGGCTTGGCTGACCCGGTCAAGCGCGGCGTTGAAGGCCCCGGCGAATTGCGCCAGTTCAGGGGCCAGATCATTAGTTTGCAGGCGCCCGTCCAAGCGCGGTGGGGCCAGTGCCTGGGCTTCGTTGGACAACGCCAGCAACGGGCGCAGGCCGATGCGGGCCACCCAGTAACCGAGCACCGACGCCAGCAGCACACCGAGCACTGCCAGGCCGACGATGGCTACCAGCAGGCTGTGTTGCGCCTGCCAGAAGGTCTCGGTGTCGATGCCAATCAGAAAACGCAGCGGCGGGCGGTCGGCCAGGGCCGGCAACTCGCTGACCAGGACTTTGTAGGGGTAGGGCTGGTCTGGCAGGCGCAGGTCGCGCATGCCTGGCGGGCCTTCGGCAAACGCGCGCACTAGTTCGCTGGGGTGGCCATAGTCGTATGCCGGGTCGCTGCTGACCACCCAGAAGCGGATGCGCTTGTCCTCCTCGCTGAGCAGGTTGAGCTTGTTGCTGACCTTGGCCCAGTGCTCGGCGGTGCCGAAGCGGTTGAGGGTGGACTCGAGCACGCTGAACCGTGCATCTAGCTCGGCGGCCGGGAGCAGGTCGAGGCTGTGGTCGACCTGGCGATACAACGCCGACCCGATCAGCAAAAACACCCCCACCGCCACCAGGATGAACAGCGCCGACAGGCGCAGCGCGATGGAGTTAGCCCGCACGGTTTTCCAGGACATAGCCCATGCCTCGGATGGTGTGCAGCAACTTGTTGTCGAAAGGCCCATCGAGCTTGGCGCGCAGGCGCTTGATCGCCACCTCGACGACATTCGCATCACTGTCGAAGTTGATGTCCCAGACCAGCTCGGCGATGGCGGTCTTGGACAGGATTTCGCCTTGGCGGCGGGCCAGCACACTGAGCAGCGAGAATTCCTTGGCGGTCAGGTCTAGGCGCTGGCCGGCGCGGCTGGCCTTGCGCGCCATCAGGTCGATCCACAGGTCGGCGACCTGGATCTGCAGCGGTTCATGGCTGCTGCTGCGACGGGTCAGGGCCTGCAGGCGAGCGACCAGCTCAAGGAACGAAAAAGGCTTGCCCAGGTAGTCGTCGGCGCCTTCGCGCAGGCCATGGATGCGGTCTTCGACCCGCTCGCGGGCGGTCAGCATGATCACCGGCGTCTGCTTGCGCGCGCGCAAGGCGCGCAGCACGCCATAGCCGTCCAGGCCGGGCAGCATCACATCGAGCACGATCACGGCGTAGTCGCCTTCCAGGGCCAGGTGCAGGCCATCGATACCGTCACGCGCCAGGTCCACGGTAAAGCCTTGCTCGCTCAGCCCGCGGTGCAGGTAGTCGGCGGTTTTTTCTTCGTCTTCGATGATCAGCACACGCATGGTCTTGTCTCAACTGGCACTTGGCGCGGCCGCATGGGCGGCCCGGCGGCGGTGGAACAGGCGCTCCAGGGCCAAGTATATGACCGGGGTGGTGAACAGCGTCAGGGCCTGGCTCACCAACAACCCCCCTACCACCGCGATGCCCAGTGGCTGGCGCAGCTCGGCGCCGGTGCCAAAGCCGAACATCAGCGGTACCGCGCCGAGCAGGGCGGCGAGGGTGGTCATGATGATCGGCCGGAAGCGCGTCAGGCAGGCCTGGTGGATTGCCTGCTCGGGTGTGAGGCCGTGGTGGCGCTGGGCCTCGAGGGCAAAGTCGATCAGCAGGATGCCGTTTTTCTTGACGATGCCGATCAGCAGCACCACGCCGATCAGCCCCATGATGCTGAAGTCCTGGCCCATGGCCCAGAGCAGAATCAGCGCGCCCAGGCCCGCCGAGGGCAGGGTGGAGATAATCGTCAGTGGGTGGACGAAGCTCTCGTAGAGCACCCCCAGGATGATGTACACCGCCACCAGCGCAGCCAGGATCAGCCACGGCTGGCTCGACAGTGAACTCTGGAAGGCCTGCGCCGCACCCTGGAAGTTGCCGCTGATGGAGTCGGGCATGCCCAGTTCGCGCTGGGTGCGCTCAAGGATGCTTACCGCATCGCCCAGGGCCACGCCCGGGGCGAGGTTGAACGACAGGTTGGCGGCTGGGAACAGGCCATCATGGCTGATCGACAACGGCCCGGTGCTCGGCGGCGCGACGTGGGCCACCGCCGACAAGGGCACCATCTCGTTGCTCAGGGGCGAGCGCAGGTAGAAGTAGTTGAGGCTCTCGGCCTTGCCGCGCTGGCGGGCGTCCAGTTCGAGGATGACCTTGTACTGGTTGGTCTCGGTCTGGAACTCGCTGATCTGCCGCTGGCCGAAGGCGTCGTACAGCGCCTGGTCGACGTCGGTGGTGGTCAGGCCGAAGCGTGCGGCGGCCTGGCGGTCGATGTCGATGCGGGTGACGCTGGCCCCCAGTTGCAGGTCGTTGGACAGGTCACGCAACGCCGGGTTTTCGCGCAGGCGGTCGGTCAGGCGCTGGGTCCACAGGTTCAGCGCCACGCCGTCGTTGCTCTTGAGCACGTACTGGAACTGGGTGCGTGATGGGCCGGAGCTGAGGTTGATGTCCTGGCCGGCGCGCATGTACAGCACAATGCCCGGCACCTGGGCGAGCTTGGGCCGCAGCCGGTCGATCAGCTCGCTGGCCGACACATCGCGTTCGCCGCGGGGCTTGAGGGCGATCCAGAAGCGGCCGTTGGCGATGGTCTGGTTGCTGCCGGTGACGCCGACGGAATGCGAGAACGCCCGCACGGCCGGGTCGGCCTCGATGATCTTGGCCAGGGCCTGGTGTTTCTCGATCATGGCCGGGTACGACACGTCCGCTGCCGCTTCGCTGGTGCCGAGGATGAAACCGGTGTCCTGCAACGGGAAGAAGCCCTTGGGGATGGCCACATAACCCACCACCGCCAGGGCCAGGGTCACGCCGAACACACCGAGGGTCAGGCGCTGGTGCGCCAGGGCGCGGTTCAGGCCTTTTTCGTACCACTTGACCAGGCGTTCACCGAAGCCGCCGTGCTGCGCGCCGGTCGGGCGGCGCATGAACAGCGCACACAGGGTGGGTGCCAGGGTCAGCGAAACCACCACCGAAATCAGGATGGTGGCCGTGGCGGTCAGGGCGAACTCCTTGAACAGCCGCCCAACCACCCCGCCCATGAACAACAGTGGGATGAAGGCAGCGATCAGCGAGAAACTGATCGAGACCACGGTAAAGCCGATTTCACCTGCGCCCTTGAGGGCGGCCGTGCGGCTGTCGTCACCCGCCTCCAGGTGGCGATGGATGTTTTCTACCACGACGATTGCATCGTCGACCACGAACCCCACCGAAATGACGATGGCGACCAGGGTCAGGTTGTTCAGGCTGAAGCCGAGTATGTACATCAAGGCGCAACTGGCAATCAGCGACACGCCGAGCACGCTGGACACCACCAGGGTCGCCGACCACTGGCGCAGGAACAGCGCCATCACCCCGATCACCAGGGCCACGGCGATCATCAAGGTCAGCTCCACCTCATGCAGCGAGGCGCGGATGGTTTGGGTACGGTCCTGCAATACCGACACCTCGATCGACGCCGGGAGCATTTCTTGCAGCTTGGGCAGCGCGGCCAACACCCGGTCGACGGTGTCGACGATGTTCGCGCCGGGCTGGCGGAAGATCACCAGGTTCAACCCCGGCTGGTCACCGGACCAAGCCTTGACGTAGGCGTTCTCGGCGCCATTGATGACCTTGGCCACGTCCTGCAGGTGCACCGGCGCACCGTCGCGGTACGAGACGATCAATTGGGCATAGTCTTCGGGGTGGAACAGCTGGTCGTTGGCGGCGATGGTCGACACGCTGTGCTCGCCGTACAGCGCACCTTTGGCCAGGTTAAGGCTGGTTTGCTGGATGGCCTGGCGCAGGTCGGCGAGGGTCAGGCCGATGGCGGCCAGCTTCTCCGGTTGCGCTTGTACGCGGATGGCCGGGCGCAGTTGCCCGGTGATGTTGATCAGGCCGACCCCATCGATCTGGCTCAGCTGCCGGGCCAGCAGGGTTTCGGCGTAGTCGCTCAGGTCATTGCCGGGCATCTGGTTCGAGCTGACGGTCATCACCAGCACCGGGCTGTCGGCTGGGTTGACCTTGCGCCAGGTCGGCGGGTTGGGCAGGTCTTGTGGCAGCCGTGCGGTGGCGGTGTTGATGGCGGCCTGCACTTCCTGGGCTGCGGTATCGATGTTCTTGTCGAGGGTGAACTGCAGGATCAGCGTGGTCGACCCCAGCGCGCTGCTGCTGGTCATCTGGGTCATGCCGGGGATGGCGCTGAACTGCACTTCAAGCGGCGTGGCGACCGACGAGGCCATGGTTTCCGGGCTGGCCCCAGGCAGTTGAGCGGTGACCTGGATGGTCGGGAAGTCGGCCTCTGGCAGCGGAGCTACCGGCAGCCGAGGGAAGGCGATGGCGCCCAACAGGACCAAAGCGAAGGTCAGCAGCAGGGTGGCGATCGGGTGGTCGATGCACCAGGCCGAAACCCCGTTGCGGGTATTCATGGCTGGCTCCGGCGGTCGGCCATTTCCGAAGGCGCAGGGGCATCGGTGGTGACCTCGACCCGCGAGCCCGGCTTGAGCCGCGACTGGCCATCGAGCACCAGCTGATCACCCGCCTTGACCCCGGCGATGATGTTCAGCCCGCTGTCCTGGTACAGCACCTTGACCGGCACGCTGGTGACCTTGTCCCCGTCCAGGCGGTAGACGAAATGGCCGTCGATACCGCGCTGCACGACCGGCGGCGGCACGACCAGGGCATTCTCCTGCATGGCCGTGCGCAAGCGAATGGTGACCAGTTGGCCGGGCCACAGGCGCCCGTCCTGGTTGTCGAACTCGGCCTTGACCCGCACCGTGCCGGTGGTCGCCGAGATCTGGTTGTCGATCAGCGCCAGATGGCCTTCACCCAGCAGGCTGCGTTCGCCGTCGGCGTCCATGTAGGCCTGCACCAGCGCCGGGGCGGGCGCCTTGAGCAAGCTCTGCAGGGTAGGCAGCATCTGTTGCGGCAGGGCGAACTCGACGGCAATCGGGTCGATCTGGGTCACGCTGAACAGGCCCTGGGTGTCGCTGCTGCGCACCAGGTTGCCGGGGTCGACGTTGCGGATGCCGACCCGGCCGGTCACCGGTGAGCGAATTTGGGTATAGGACAGTTGCACCTCGGCATTGGCGATGGCCGCCTGGTTGCCCTTGACCGTAGCCTGCAGCTGGTTGACCAGCGCTTGTTGCTGGTCGAGGGTCTGCTTTGACACCCCGTCATCGGTGCTCAGCAGGCGGTAGCGCTTGAGGTCGACACCGGCTACCTGGATCTGCGCCTGGCTCTGGCCGAGCTGCGCACGGGCCTGGTCGAGGCTGGCGCGGATGGCACGGTCGTCGAGGGTTGCGAGCAGGTCACCTACCTTTACCCACTGGCCTTCCTTGACCAGTACCTGGGTCAGCACCCCTTCTACCTGTGCGCGGATCTCGACGCTGTGCAGCGACAGCACCGAGCCGATCGCACTGGCATAGCGCGGCACATCCTGCTGGCTGACGCTGACCACGCGCACCGGCACAGCCGCCTGCGCGCGGGGGGCGGGGGCCTCCTGGCGCTGGCCGAACCAGACGCCCAGCACGACCAGGACAAGCAACGCCAAGGCGGCGAGGATGACAGAACGGGAAGGACGTCGCATCGGAGCGGGCACCTTGGCCAGAAGGGTGGGGACGGTTGTCTGTATTCAAGCTTATAGCCCCCGGACCGGGTCGGCAGCATGACGCCTGGCTGACAGCGCTGACAGTTTCAGTATTCAAGGCCAATGGGGCCGCTTTGCGGCCCATCGCAGGCAAGCCAGCTCCTACAGGTACAGCGCAAATCTCCAGGGCGGCGCCGTACCTGTAGGAGCTGGCTTGCCTGCGATGGGCTGCGAAGCGGCCCCGATGGTTGTCTCAGGCTACCTAAAAACCAATAAAGGCGTAATAAACCGGTGCTTCGCAAGTGGTCTGCAAACCATGGCCCTGCAAACGGGCTGTCAGCTCGTCATCCTGCACATGCAGCGTCCACCGCGCACCGTTGTCCGCCGGCACCTGCGCCAGCGCTGCGGCAAACGCGCCCATCTCCGGCAGATAAGCGGTAAACCCGTTACCTTTCAGCGCACTCGTGGTCATGCCCAACGCCTGGCACACGGCAACCTTGGCCGCGATGTCATCTCGGTCTGCCTGGCGCGATGCCTGCACCAGCGCCGCTAGCCGCGGGTCGGCCACTTGCGTGCCGTGAATCAGCTCAGGTCCCTGTTGCCAAGCTTCGGGCGGGCAGTCCTTGTTCTCGGGCCGCAGCGGGATATGCGGGTTGATCTCGACCGGGTAGATGCGGCAGACCAGCGGGCGCTGGTCATAGATGGTGCACAGGTCGTTATCGTCGAGGTTACGACAGCGCCCTGGGTTGAACGCCGCGAACGTTACCGAAACGCGGGCCTCAGTGTCACCGCAGGCCACCGGGTGGGAGCGGCGCAGCACATGCTCGCGCTGCTCGACCGGCATGCCCGGGCCGTCGACCATGAACGCCTCGATCAGCACCACCACCTGGCCAGCGGAGGCCGCCCACTGGCGGGCTTCGTCGAGGGTCAAGGGCACATGGTGGCCAGTGCAGCACTTGCCGCAGCCGGTGCAGGCGAATTGCACGCTGTCGGTCACTTGGCTTCCGGGCTCCATTCGCTGACGAACGCGCGCTGGTGCTGGCGGTCGTACAGGCACAGTTCGGTGCCGGTGCGCTGCTGCATGTGTTTTTGCGGGTAGACGCCTTCGATCAGCAGGGCGCTCATGCCGACCTGGTCGTCGAATTCGGCGGGCTTGCCACGCGCGTGAGCGTCCTTGAACTGGCTGGCGGCAAGGCACGCCTTGAGCATCTGCTGGCGCTGCTCGTTCCAGGCCTGGCTGCTGGAGGCCTGGGCGACACCGCTGAAGAGCGCGCAGGCGACAAGGAGGGAGCTGAAAAACTTCATACGCGATTCCGGCAAAAATCTTCCGAGGGGAGCGAATTATGCCCGACTCACCCCCGACGGCAAGCCGGGGAGTTTGTCGCTTGATGTATCAATGCTCGGCAAACACCACCGTCCGCGCCGCCACCACCAGGCAATCGGTCAGCTCGGGCGAGGAGAACTTGGTGAGGATGGCATTGGCCCCAGCGAGCCTGGCTTTTTCGCTGCTCATGGCACTGTCGAGCGAGGTGTGCAGCAACACATACAGGTGCTGGAAGTCCGGCGTCTCGCGCAGCGTGCGGGTGAAGGCATAGCCGTCCATCTCAGACATCTCGATGTCGGAGACGATGATGTTGATCGCCTGCTCGGTGCCCTGCAAGTCCAGCAACACGTTGATCGCATCCTTGGCGCTGCGCGCGGTGTGGCATTCGATGCCGAGGTTGCGCAGGGTATGCACCGACTGCTGCAAGGCCACCTGGCTGTCGTCTACCACCAGGATGTTGGCGGCGGCCAGCAGGCTTGCGTCTTCTTCGCTCAGTGCCCCGTGCTGTGGCTCGGCGGCGGGCGGGGTGATGGCGTGAATGACCTTCTCGATGTCCAGCACCTGCACCAGTGCGTTGTCGACCCGGGTCACGCCGGTGATGAACGAGCGGTTGCCCGAGCCGAAGGGCGGCGGTTTGATGTCGGTGCTCAGGCAGTGGACGATGCGGCTCACGGCCTGCACATGCAGGCCTTGGCGCGAGCGGCTGATTTCGGTGACGATCAGGCAGCCACCTTCAGGGTCAGCCAGCGGGCGCTCACCGATAGCACGGGACAGGTCGATGACCGACAGCGAATTGCCGCGCAAGGTGGCCACGCCTTTCACGTGGGGGTGCGATTCGGGCAGTTTGGTCAGTGAAGGGCAGGGGATGATCTCGCTGACCTTGAGCAGGTTGATTGCCATCAGCTTGCCGCTGCGCAGGGTGAACAGCAGCAGGGACAGCGAATCCGCGCGGGCTTTTTGCGTGGCCATGGTGACCTTCGTGGGAATAGAGAATAGAAGGATATCGGCCCGCCGAGCCGGCTCTTTAGCCTGTCAGCCGAATCCGTGTAGGAGCAGCCTTGTGCTGCGAAGAGGCCGGTGACAGCAACGCATAACTGCGGGGTATTCACCGGCCTCTTCGCAGCGCAAGGCTGCTGCTACAGGGCATCGGATAACCGGGTCATCAGCGTTCGCGCAGGGCTTCCCTGGCCCGGTTCAACGGCTTGATCAGGTAATCCAGAATGGTCTTTTCACCCGTGCGGATATCCACCGTGGCGATCATCCCGGGCACGATCGCAAAGTGTTTGCCGGCCTTGTTCTGCAGGCTGTCCTGCTCGGTGCGGATGAACACCCGGTAGTAGTAGATCTCCGGCTTCACCTCATCCTGCAGGGTATCCGGCGAGATACCGACCACCTTGCCCTCCAGCCCGCCATACACCGAGTAGTCATAGGCACTGATCTTCACCTTGGCGGCCTGGTCGGGGTGGATGAAGGCGATGTCTCGGGGCGCGATGCGGGTTTCGATCAGCAGGCGTTCATCCATCGGCACGATCTTCATCACTTGCCCACCTGGCTGGACCACACCCCCCAAGGTATTGACCTCGATGTCCTTGACGATACCGCGCACCGGCGAGCGCAGGGTCAGGCGGGTCAGCGAGTCGCTGCGCCCGCGGATCACCTCGGACAGGCTGTCGGCCTCGGCGCTGGCCTTGGCCAGCTCTTCGCGGGCCCGTACCAGGTAATCGGAGCGCGCTTCGTTGGCCTTGAGCTCGAGTTCCGAGCGCTGGCGGTTCAGGCGGATCACCTCGACGCGGCTTGAAGCGCCCATCTTCGCCAGGTTCTCGGTGATCTTCAGTTCGCTGCGCACCAGCTGCAGCGAATCGTCGATACCGGCCAGGGTCTGTTCCAGGCCGCGGCGGCGGGTCTGGTACAGCGCGGTTTCGGCGTCGACCAGGTCGGGGGAGTCGCGCAGGCTGTCGGGGAACACCAGCGGCTTGCCGGTGACCTCTGCACGCAAGCGGGCCTGGCTGGCCTTGGCCGCGCGGTACTTGGCTTCACTCTCACCTACACTGGAGGCGGTCTTGGTCGGGTCGAGCTGGGCCAGTACCTGCCCGCGGTCGACCAGGTCACCTTCGGCCACGCTCATCTGGGCGACGATGCCACCCTCGAACGACTGGATCACCTGCTCGCGCGAACTGGGGATCACCTTGCCGGTGCCGGTGGAAACTTCTGTGACTTCGAACCAGGCCGCCCAGGCCAGGAACGCTGCCAGCATCAGCGCGCAGATGGTGATGATTCGGCCGGCGCGGAATACCGCCTGGTCGTCCTGACCGTCCAGGTAGGACGCCGGGAGTTCATGGTTGCTCATGCCTGGGCTCCTTGCAGTTTGGCCAACGCGGCATCGCGGTTGTCGTCGATGACGATGCGGCCGCCATCCAGCACGATAATCCGGTCGACCCGCTGCAGCACGCTCAGGCGGTGGGTGGCGATTACCAGGGTGCGGCCCTGGCAGAAGCGGTCGAGGTTATCCAGCAACTTGCGTTCGGTCATGTCGTCGAGGGACGCGGTCGGCTCGTCCAGTAACAGCACCTGCGGCTGGCGCACCAACAGGCGCGACAGCACCAAGGCCTGGCGTTGGCCGCCGGACAACCCGACACCGCCTTCCAGAATCAGGTGGTCCATACCTTTGGGTAGCCTGCGGACGAACTCCAAGGCGCCGGTGGCGGCCAGCGCCGCGACCAACTCCTGGTCACTGGCCTGGCCGGCACCCAGGGTCAGGTTTTCCCGCAGGGTGCCGTGGAACAGCCGTGAGTATTGGGGCAGCAAGCCGACATCGCGGCGCAGGTCGGCGGGGTCGAGATGGGCCAGGGCGATGCCGTCCAGGTTGATTTCGCCTTGGACCAGGTCCATGGCGCCGCCCAGGGCCTGCAGCAGGGTGGATTTGCCGGCACCGTTGCGGCCGAGCACGGCGATGCGTTCACCCGGCTGGATGTCCAGTTGGCCGATGGTGAGGACGGGAGGCGCCTCCGCGCTGTAGCGGAAGTTGGCCTGGCGCAGCTGGTACTCGCCGCGGATGGCCGGCAGGTGCACGCGGGCTTCGTTTTCAGGGTGATCGACCGGTGACTGCATCAACTTGTCCAAGCCCTGCAGGGCCACCTTGGCCTGTTGCCAGCGGGTCAGCACATGGGTCAGCTGTGCCAGCGGCGCCATCATGCGCGACGACAGCATCGACGCCGCCACCAGGCTACCGGTGGTGAGGTCGCCGGCGATCACCATCGGTGCGCCGATGACGATGACCACGGCGAACACCGCGCCCTGCACGTTCTGCGTCCAGGTCACCAAGCCATTGGTCAAGGTGCGCAGGCGCAGGTTGGTGTGGGCGCAGGCGGCGTTGTACTGGTTCCATTGCCGCTCGAAGCGGGCTTCGGCTTGCAGCGCCTTGATCTCGTCCAGGCCCTGGATGCTTTCCACCAGCATGGCGTTACGCAGCGCCGACTCACGCATAGAGGCATTGGCCAGGCGTGCCAGGCGCCGTTGCGCCAGCAGCCCGGGCAGCACCATGGCCAGCAGCGCTACCAGCGGGATGAACACCAGCACGCCGCCGATCAGCCAGAACACGAACAGGAACAGCAGGAAGAACGGCAGGTCGGCCAGGGCGGTGGCGGTGCTCGAGGTGATCAGGTCGCGGATCGACTCCAGCTCGCGCAACTGCGAGATGAACGAGCCGGTGGACTTGGGCCGTACCGAGTTGCGCAGGCGCAGCGCATGGCCATAGACCAGGTCAGAGACACGCAAGTCGGCGCGTTTGCCCAGCAGGTCGGTGACCTTCAGGCGCAGCAGGCGCATGCTGAAGTCGAACACCAGCGCCAGCACCACGCCACCAAACAGCACGTACAGCGTCGGCAGGGATTCGGCGGGGATCACCCGGTCGTAGACCTGCATGGAAAACAGCACCCCGGCCAGGGCCAACACGTTGGCCACCAGCGAGGCGACCATCACCTGCCCATAGGGCCGCAGGTCGCGCAGGACGATACGCGCAAACCAGTGGCGGTCGTAGGGGGCGGTGTAGTCGTCGGTGCGCACATCACGCAACGGCCGCGCCGGGCGCAGCAGGGCGACCCGGGTGATGCGCCCCTTGAGCGTGTCGCGGGGTAGGCGCGAAGTCAGGCCCTGGTCGCCTGCGAAGACCACCGCCAGGTCGTCTTCTTCGGTCACCGATTCGACCACTGCCAGCTGGCCATCGTCGAGTTCCAGCACCAGCGGCGTGCGCCACTGCCGCAGGCCTTTGGCATCGAAGCGCACGAAGCGCAGCGCCAGGCCGGCCTGGCGTGCCATGTGGCGGAGAATCTCATCCAGCGGGCGGGCATCTTCGACGGCCGCCAGGCGAATGCGCTGGGGCGAGACGTCCAGGCGATAGTGGTGCGCGACCTGGAGCATGACCTCAAGCCAAGGCCCCAGGTCGGGGCGAGTGTTGGCCGTTTGCTCCGGGGCCTGGCTCGGCAGGGTCACATTGACGGTTTCGTTCATGGCTGGATCTCCACACCTTGCAGGTTACGCCCCTCTAGGCCAAAGGCCGTGCGCAGGGCGCCGGTGTTGTAAAGGCAGTCGACATCCAGGCGCAGCAAGTCGGAGCGGGTGCCGGCGAGTTCGAAACGAGACTGGTAGATTTCCTGCTCGGCGTTGAGCAGGTCGAGCAGGGGCCGGGTGCCCAGGTCCAGGTACTGCCGGCCATAAAGCATGCGCGCCTCCTGAATGCTGACCTGGCGGGCTTCGAGCGAACTCAGCCGACGGCCCAGCCCCGAGGTCTGCGCCATGGCCTCGGCCAGCCCACGGCGTGCCTGCAGGCGTGCAGCATCTTCGGCCGAGTCGGCGGCTGTCAGCGAATGCCCCGCAGCGCGGGTGCGGGCGCTGATGGCACCGCCTTGGTAGATGGGCACCTCGACGTTCAGGTAGATGCCCGCCTGGGTGCGGTCCATGCGTGAGTTGTCGCGGTTGTAGTCGTTGTCCAGGTAGTGGTTGACCTGCGGCTGCAGCGACAGGGTCGGGTAGGCCTCGGCCTTGGCCTGGGCCAGTTCGGCCTGGCCTTGGGCGCGCTGGGCCAAGGCCATCAACACGGCGGGCAGGCGGTCATCACCTTGCCCCGGGCGCTTGCAGGCCTGGTTCAGCTCGGGGGGCGATTCCTCGGCGAGCATGGGCGGTGTGACCCGGCCGAGCAGTGATGCCAAGGTCGAGCGCCAGCGTTCGTACTGTGACTGGTATTCCTCCAGGGTGGCGCGGGCGCTCTCTACCCGGGATTCGGCCTGGACCACGTCGGAGCGGGTGCTGGCGCCCATGTCGCTGCGCTGGCGGGCCATGCCGGCGATGTCGCCGACCCCGCGGATCTGGTCGCGGGCAATCGTGATCAGTTGCTCGTAGCGGCGGGTCTCGACCCAGGCATAGGCGGTGTCGCGGGCCAGTTCGTCGACCACCAGAAGGATATTGGCCTGGGCGCGGGCGGCGGCGGCCTGGGCAGCGCTGACGGCGCTGTCGACCTTGCCGAAGTCGTAGAGCATTTGTTTGAGCGACAGGTTGAGCGCCTGGCTGTTGCGGTCGCCGCCGTAGCCAGTGTCATAGCCCGTGCGGATACCGCCGGAAATCTGCGGGTAGTAACCGGCGCGGGCAACGTTGATGCCTTCGCCTTGCTTGTAGAGGTTGCCGATGGCCTCGGCGATGCTGGGGTGCCATTGCGCGGCTTGCAGCACCGCTTCGGTCAGCCCGAGGCGGTCGCCATTGCTGACGGGGGCCATGCCGATAGGTGGGCGGGCGGGCACCGCGTCGGGCGCATCACGTAGCAGTGAAGGCCCGATCTGGCGCAGTTGTGGGTCGATGTCGTCGGCTGCCTGGGCAGCCGTGTTGAAGTTCAGGGCCAGGAGCCCGAAGGCCCCCAGCAACAGCGGTGACAGCGGACTGCTTCGCTTCACATAGTTCCCTTACTGCTGTTCGTCCTTGCCGCCGGGCGATTGCCCGGCGGGATTGCAGCGGCCTCAGACGACATGGATACCGTTCTGCACCCACAGGTGATGGCTCGGATCCTCCTGGGCCGTGTATTGGTTATAGTCGATGCCGTCGGCAGTTTGGTTCCCGACCAGCGCCCAGTTGTCCGTCATGTGAACCGAGTCCTTTTCATCCCCCTTGATGACCAGTGTGTCGTTGCCGGTTTCGGTGATCGCGACCACGTCCGCCAGGTTCAGGGTCAACGCCACCGAGCTGGTGTCGTTGAGGTCGATCACTTCGATGTCGTGGACCCGTCCGACCAGGTTGCCCAGGTCGATGCTGGCATCGCCGCCGCCCCACAGCAGGGTGTCGTTACCGCTGCCACCCTCGACGCTGGCGAAGTTCTGGTCGACCACCACCAGGGTGTCATCGCCCGCACCACCCAGCAGGGTGATGTGGCCGCCCTGGCTGCCATCGAGGTGGTCATTGCCATCGGTGCCGGCAATCACTTCGCTGGAGGCCACCGCCGCGAGACTGGCCAGTGCCACGCCTTCGTCACCGCTGTCGGCCAGCAGCGAGCTGGTGGCCGTGAAGTTGGCGGCGTTGTCCAGGCTGATGGTCAGGTTGGCGGTGTCGGTGGTGCCGTTGGGGTGGGTCAGCTCGTAGGTGAAGGTTTCATGCTGGCCAATCACCGCATTGGTCAGCCCGGCGTTGAGTGTGTAGGTGTAGCTGCCGTCTGCTTGCACCAGCAGGGTGCCGTAGCTGCCCGCCACACTGACCCCGTTGTAGCCCGGGATGGTGTAGGTGTTGGCCGCCGTCATCACACTCAGCACGGTCAATGGCGAGCCAAGGTTGTCGTCGGCCAACAGGTTGCCGGTGACCGCCGTGGCGCCGCTGACCACGAACTCGGTCAGGTGCGTGGTGGTGGCGTTGACACTGGTGGTGATCGAACTGGCCAGGCCGATGCCGCCCGCGGTGACGCGCACGTGGTAGGTGCCTGCCCCCTGGGTCTGGAACGTGTAGCCCGCACCACCGCCGAGCAGGCTGATCAGCGAGCCACCACCGACCGTCTGCACCAGCACGTACTGGCCGGTTGCCGGGTTGAGTTTGAGCAGGTCGATGGTGGTGCCATTGAGCAGGCTCAGCAGGTTGGTGGAGTTGACCACCACTTGCAGGTTGGCCGTGGTGTCGGCGGCAACGCTGGTGGTGTAGGTGGCCTGGCGTGAGCCGATCAAAGGCAGGGTCAGTACGCCCAGCGAAGCGGTACTGGTGTCCACCCGGTTGGCCAGGGTGAGTTGGCTGGTGCCGGCGTCGTTGACCGCGTCGAGCACCGTGGCCGGTGCACTGTAGTTGGTGTCGCTCCAGATCTCCGTGGCTTGTGGGCTGTCGATGCGCACATACAGGTTGGCCGCATCGGAGGCGCCGTTGGCGTGCAGCAGCTGGTAACTGAACACATCGACCTTGCCGACGCTCGATGGGCTGCCGTTAGGCGTGTAGGTGTAGCTGCCGTCACCGCGGATCACCAGGGTGCCGTACAGGCCTTGCACCGTGGTGGCGCTGCCCGCCGACACATAGCTGCCGTTCTTCATTACCTGCAGCACGGCGGCGCTGTCCGGGCCAAGGGCATCGACGCTGCCGTCGGTGCCAACGTCGGTAATGACGTTGCCGGTTTTTGCCGTGCCGGTGCCGGTGAACTGCGTGAGGCTGGTGGTCTCGATGTCCAGCGTGGTGGTCACGTTGGTGATCAGGCCGATGCCGCCACTGCCGACCGTCAGGCGATAGTCACCGGCCTGCAACTCACCGATGTCGACACGAATGCCCTGGCCCAGCGGCAGCAGGATCAGGTCGAGCAGGCCCTGGCTGGTGCCCGTGGCCAAGGTCACCCAGTTGCCGGCAGCGTTCTTCACTTGCAGGGTGAAGGTGGCATTGTCGAGCAGCGACAGTGCGCTGCTGGTGTTCAGGGTCAGCGTTGGGTCCACGGTGGTGCCGGCACCGACCGTCCAGGTGTAGGTCTTGGTGAAGCCTGCCAGCAAGGTGGTGAAGCTGTCCTGATAGCTGCGCGAGCTGACCACCGGTGCCAGGTTGACCTCGGCGGTCACCAGGTTGTCGCTGGCGATTACCGGGGCGTTGGCATCGACGTCTGGTGCGGTGATGTTGACGTTACCGGACACGTTGCCGCGCCCGTCGCTGAGGGTCACCGACAGCAACTGGCCGTTGTCTTGAGGCGGGCTCAGGGTCACGGTGAAGTTGCCGTCCGGTTGTACCACCGCCGTTTGCAGCACGGTGCCGTTGGCACTGCGCACGGTGACGGTGGCGCCCACTTCGCCGCTACCGGTGAGGGTGCTGCCGTCGGCGCTGATCGCCAGGTTGCCGGCGACTGCAGGCGGGGTCAGGTCCGGTGCGGTGAGCGCAGTGCCGGTCGAGACATTGCCTGCACCGTCGGTGAGGGTGACGCTCAAGGCCTGGTTGTCGATCTGCGCCGCGGCCAGGCTGACCACGAACAGGCCGTTGCTGCCCACCGTGGCCGTGCCGATGACAGTGCCTGCGCCGTTGCGCACCGTCACGGTGCTGCCGACCTGGCCAGAGCCGCTGACGGCCGTACCGTTGGCGTTGATGGTGGCCAGCGGCGCGGCTGGCGGTGTGGTGTCCGGCGCCGTCACGTTGACGCTGCTGGACAGGTTGCCGGTAGGGTCGGACTGGCGCACCACCAGCAGTTGCCCATCGTTTTGCGGTGTGGTCAGGGTGATGGTGAACGTGCCATCGGCTTGAACCACGGCCGAGCCCAGCGCGCCGTTCGGGCCTTGCACGGTCACGGTTGCACCCGCCTCGCCACGCCCTGTGAGCTCGGTGCCAGCGCCATTGATGACCAGGTTGGTCGGCGCGGCCGGTGGCTGCACATCGATGGCGGTGACGCTGGTGCTGCCAGACACGTTGCCTGCCGCGTCAGCCTGGCTCACGCCCAATACCTGGCCGTTGAGCTGCGGGGTATTGAGGTTGATGCTGAACACACCACCAGCATTCACCAGCCCGGTGCCGAGCACGTTGTTGCTGGCGTCGCGCACGGTTACCGTGGCCCCGGCCTCACCGGTACCGCTCAGTACCAGGCCGTTGGCAGACAGGCCGGTTACCACCGGGTTGGCCGGTGGCGTGATGTCGGCGGCCTGCACGAAGGTCGGTTGCGATTCGCCGCCCACCAATGCCACAGCCGTCACGGTCAGGTGCTGGCCGTTGAGCTGCGCCGTGTTCAGTTGCAGGGTGAAGGTGCCATTGAGGGTGGCCCCGCCGGTGCCGATCAGGTTGCCAGCGGCATCGTAAACGCGGATACCGACGCCGCTCGGCGCATTGCCCTGCAAGGTCAGGCCATCGCTGCCCAGGGTCACGTTGGTTGGCGGCACGGGCGGTGCCACCAATGGCGTGACATAGGTCGCGACCGCTGAGGTGTTGAAGCCGTCAGATTGCGTCACCCCCAGCGTAGCGAGAATACCCGCAGGCGGTACCAGCGTGATCTGGAAGTTGCCGGCCGCATCCACTTGGCCAGTGCCCAGCACAGTGCCGCCGCGGCTGACGGTGACGATTGCATTCGGCTCGCCTTTACCGGTCAGCACGTCGAAGGTGTTGTTGATGGCCATGTCCGTGACCACGGCAGGTGGCGAGGTGTCGTTGGTCTGGTAGCTGGCAGGTAGCGAGCTGTTGCCGGCATCGTCGGTGGACACCACAGTCAGCAGTTGGCCGTTGTTTTGGGCTGGGTTGATGGTGACGGTGAACTGACCGTTTGCAGGGACTTCCACCTCGCCGACCACATTGTTGTTCGGCCCGCGAACGGTGACGGTGGTACCCGCTTCAGCAGTACCCGTCATCGAGGTGCCGGCCGGATTGAGCAACAGGTCGCTCGGCTGTACCGGTGGCGTCAGGTCTGGCGCGGTCACTTGCAGTGGCGCGGATGGGTTGCCGGTGGTGTCCTGGGCGATGAGGGTCAGCACTTCGCCGTTGATTTGCGCCGCGTTCAGGTCGAGCACGAAGGTGCCGTCCGGGTCGACCGAGACCTGGCCAAGCAGGTCGCCCTGGTTGTTGACCACGGTGACCCGTGAGCCGGGCTCGCCGGTGCCGATCAGCTGGGTGCCGCTGTCGTTGATCGTGGCGATCACCGAGGCGGGCGGTGTGATGTCTACTGCCGTGGTCGTGCTGATCGGCGAGATGTTGCCGCGGCCATCGGTCACGGTCACTTGCAGCACCTGCCCGTTGAGCTGCGCCGAGCTCAGGTTGACCTGGAACGTACCGTCCGCGTCTACCTGGACCGTGCCGATTTGCGTGATGCCGACATAGACCCTAACAGTCGCACCCGCTTCGCCGACGCCGCTGAGTAGATCGCCCGCGGCGTTGAGCCGCAGTTCGGTCGCTGCCTCCGGTGGCGTGAGGTCCGGCGCCAGGATATTGACCGGCGCACTGATGTTGCCGGGTGGGTCGGCCTGTTGTACCGAGAGTGTTTCGAAGTTTATCTGTGGCGGTGTCAGCTCAACACGGAAGCTGCCGTCGGCCAGTACGATGCCTGAGCCCAGCACCGCGCCTGCGGCGTTGCTCACGGTGACAGTTGCACCGGCTTCGCCTTGGCCGGTGACCACGCTGCCGTCGAGCGTGATGTCGACATCGGTGAGCGCGGCGGGTGGGGTGAAGTCTGGCGTCAGCAGGGTAGCCACTGGCGACACGTTGCCGGCAGTGTCGGTCTGGGTGAAGCTGAGCAGCTCGCTGTTACCCAGTGCTGGGCTTAGGATCACGGTGAAATGGCCGCTGGCATCGACAGTGGCCCTGCCAACCTCGCTGCCATCTGGCCCGGTGACGATCAGCAGCGCGCCGACCTCGCCGCGGCCGGTGAGGGTGATGCCATCGCTGGAAATGGCCAGCTCGGTTGGCGCGGTGGGTGGGGTGGTATCCGGCGCGGTGATGGGGCTGGCAGCCGACTGGTTGCCAGCGGCATCGGTCAGCACGACTTGCACTTGCTGGCCGTTGGCCTGAGGCGCGCTGAGGTCGACCTGGAAGCTGCCGTCGCCACGGACCACCGTAGTGCCCAGTACGCTGCCATCAGCGGCCAGCACGCGCACAGTGCTGCCCGCTTCGCCGGTACCGTTGAGCAGGCTGCCGCCACCGGCAAAGGCCAGGTTCTCGGCGGCATCGGGCGCCACGCGGTCCGGCGCGATAAGGCTGATGCTGTTGGATTCGTTGCCGGCGGCATCGGACTGGCTGGCGCTGAGCTGTTCGCCATTGATCTGCGCGCTGCCCAGGTTGATGCTGAAGTTGCCATTAGCATCGACCACACCAGTGCCGAGGTCGACGCCACCTTCACCGATCACGGAGACGGTGGCACCCGGCTCGCCGCGGCCACTGAGGACCAGCCCATCGCTGGACAGCACGACGTTGGCCAGTGGCAGCGGTGCCGTGGTGTCCGGTGCCTGCAGGGTGGCTGGCAGCGACGTGCTGCCATCGGTGCCTACCGCACTCACATGCAGCACTTCGCCGTTGGCCTGGACGCTGCCGAGGTTGACCGTAAAGGTGCCGTCGTTGGCGACCGGGGCTGTGCCCAGCAATACGCCGTTGGGGCCGTAGACAGTGACCGTGCTGCCTGGCGTTGCCGTGCCGGTTACTACCAGGCCATCAGCGGCCAGTACCAGGTTGTCGGGCGTCTCTGGCGCCAGGATGCCCGGTGCGGTGACGGTCTGTGCAGGTGAAACGTTCTGCGCGGCATCGGCCTGCACCACGCTGAGGCTTTCGCCGGTGATGGCGGCAGGTGACAGGTTGACCGTGAAGCTGCCATCGGCGCCCACCGTGGCCGTGCCCAGTGCGGTACCGTCCGGTGCGCGAACGGTGACCGTGGCGTTGGCTTCGCCGGTACCGGTGAGGGTCGCGCCATTGGCGGAGACCGACAGGTTGGCGACTGCGGCGGGTGGCGTGGTATCGGCTGCGGTGTAAGGCGCGGCCGGCGACACGTTGCCTGCGGCATCGGTGGCGGTTACCTGCAAGGTCTGGCCATTGGTCTGGGCACTGTTCAGGGTGACCTGGAAGGTGCCGTTGCTGCCAGCCACCGCAGTGCCCAGCACGTTGCCAGAGGCATCGCGCACGGTCACGGTACTGCCGGCTTCCGCACTGCCGGTCAACTGCAGGCCAGTGGCGGCCAAGGCCAGCGCGGTTGGGGCAGGCGGTGGGGTGAAGTCCGGCGCGGTGACCGCCACGGCGGTGGAGGTGTTATTGCCTGCGTCGGTCTGGGTCACGCTCAAGTGCTGGGCGTTGAGTTGAGCGTTGTCCAGGGTCAGGGTGAAGCTGCCGTTGGCGCTTACCAGGCCGGTACCGATAATGGTGCCATCCGGGCCGCGCACGGTGACGGTGGCGCCGGCTTCGCCGAGGCCGGTCAGGGTCAGGCCGTTGTTGTTCAGCACCACATTGGTCAGCGGCGCTGGCGGGGTCAGGTCAGGGGTGGTGACATTGACCGCTGGTGAGGTATTGCCAGCCGCATCCACCTGCGTAACGCCGATGGCCTGGCCGGTGGCTTGCGGGGTGTCGAAGACCACCGTGAAGCGGCCATCGGCCCCAACCACGGCCGTGCCGAGCACGGTCCCGGCGGCATTGCGCACCTGGACGGTGGCGCCTGCCTCACCACTGCCCGACAGCTGCTTGCCGTCCTGGCTCAGTACGGGGTTGCTGATGGCTGCAGGCGGCGTGCGGTCTGGCGTGGCCAGGCTGGCCGGGCCAGAAATGTTGCCGGCGGCGTCGCTGAGCGTGACCTGCAGCGGGCTGCCGCTGGTTTGCGCGCTCGGCAGGGTGATCTGGAACTGGCCGAGCTGGTTGACGGTGCCGGTGGCCAGAATGGCGCCGCTGGCATCGCGCACGGTGACGGTGGCACCGGCTTCACCTTCGCCGCTGAGCACGGTGGCCGCGCTGTTGAGGCTGAGGTTGCTGGCCGCCAGCGGCGCCTGCAGGTCAGGGGCCTGCAAGGTGGCTGCGAGCGACACGTTACCGGCCGCATCGGCCTGGGTGACGATCAGGTTCTGGGCATTGGTCAGCGGTGGGGCGAAGCTGATGCTGAACAAACCATTGCTGCCGACGGTGGCAGTGCCAAGCACGTCGCCTTGGGCATTGACCACACGTACGGTCGCACCTACTTCGCCATGGCCGGTCAGCGTGCTGCCGGTGCGGTCGATGCCATCCACGATCGGGGCGGCTGGTGCAGTGGTGTCATTGGCCACGAGGGTGGCGGGTACCGATGGGTCGCCATCGACCGTGGTGCGCGCGGTGACCACCAAGGTCTCGCCATTGAGCTGGGCATTCTGGAAGAACACCCGGAAGGTGCCATCGCTACCCACCGTTGCCGTGCCCAGGGTAATGCCGCCCGAGGTCACGGTGATCAGTGACCCGACGGTGCCTTGGCCGGTGAGCAGGAAGCCGTCGGCGCTGATGGCAAGGCCGCTTGGGGTAACGGCTTCGGTGCCATCCGGGCCCTCCAGCGAAACGGGGGTGGACTCGTTGCCGGCAGGGTCGATCACCACCACGTCGACGGTTTCGCCCTCCGCCAGTGGCGGCGTGACGGGTACCACGAAGGTGCCGTCCGGCCCGACGGTTTCGCTACCGCGTTCACTGCCATCCGGGTTGCGGATGACGACTGTACTGCCAGGTTCGGCGCCGCCGCCGACCACGCTGCCATCCGGGCTGACGGTGACCCCCGTGGCCGGGAGCGGGTCGGTGGTATCGGGTGCCGTGACTGTGATGGGCGCAGCGCTGTTGGCCCCGTCGCTGACTACCACGGTCACGGGTTCACCGTTGGTCTGCGGAGTCGGCAGCGTCACGCTGAAGCTGCCGTCAGGGTTCACCGGCTCGGTGGTCTCGTTGCCGGCTGCATCCCGCACCGTCACCGTCGTTGCGCCCGGCGCGTTGCCGGTCACGGTGGTGCCATCCGGGCTGACCTCCACCTCGGTGGGCAGTGCCGGCGGGGTGATGTCCGGTGCAATGATTTGGGTGGGCAGTGACTCGTTGCCCGCGGCGTCGGTCAAGGTGACCTCCAGCGCCTGGCCATCGAGTTGCGCAGGGGACAACGGCACCGTGAAGTTACCGCCTGCTGGCACAACCACAGAGCCCAAGAGGCTGCCGTCAGGGGCGCGCACTTCGACGGTCGAACCTGCCTCACCGGTACCCTGGATGGCGTTGCCGCCCGGGGTAATGGTAAGCCCGGCCGGCGCGGTGGGTGCGGTGCTGTCGTCGGCCGTGAAGGTGGCCGATGGCGAGGCATTGCCGTCGTTATCGATCAATACCACCGACAGTACTTCGCCGTTGGTCTGGGCGGGTGTGAGGGTGACGGTGAAGGTGCCGTCGCCATTCACCGGGATGGTGCCCAGCAAGTCCCCGGCAGCGTTGCGTACTTCCACGGTGCTGCCGGGTTCGCCCTGGCCGCTGAGTTCCGTGCCTGTCGGGTCCAGGCCCAGGCCTTGCGCGGCTTCCGGTGCCTCAAGGTCAGGTGCGGTCACGAGGGCGGCAGGGGAGTCATTGCCGGCGCTGTCTGCCTGGGTGACCGACAGGGTCTGGCCATTGAGCTGTGGCGGGTCGATGGTCACGCGGAAGCTGCCATCGGCCTCGACCACGGCGGTGCCCACGACTGCGCCAGCCGTGCCGGTCACGGTTACCGTCGCACCGGGTTCACCAGTGCCGGTGAGGGTTCGGCCATCAGCGGACAACGTGGTGCCTGTCGGGGTATCCGGTGCCTGGCTGTCGGGTGCCGGCAGGGTAACGGCGGTGGACAGGTTGCCGGTTGGGTCGCGTTGATCCACGGTCAGTGCCTGGCCGTTGGTCTGCGGCGGGTCCAGGGTGATTTCGAACGCGCCGTTAGCGCCGACCACAACGGTGCCCAGCACGGTGCCATCCGGCGCGCGTACGGTCACAGTTGCATCGGGTTCACCGGTGCCGGTGACGGTCAGGCCCGCGCCGTCGATGGCTACCTCGCCAACCGCTTGCGGTGGCGTGGTATCAGGCGCTGTGAAGTTGACCGGGCCTGCGCTGTTACCGAGGCTGTCGGTGGCGTCCACGGTCAGGCTTTCGCCATTGCGCTGAGGCTGGTTGAGGGTGACGTCGAAGCGGCCGTCACCACCCACCGTGGTGGTGCCCAGAATGGTGCCATCTTCTGCACGCACGGTGATGGTCGAGCCGCTCTGGCCCTGCCCGGTGAGGTGGAGGCCGTTGGTGTCGATGGCCAGGCCCGAAGGCTGCAGCGGGCCGTCCAGGTCGGGCGCGTTGACGGTTGCGGTAGAGGTGTTGCCTGCGGCGTCGCGCAGGGTCACGTCCAGTTCCTGGCCGTCGGTTTGCGGCGGGGTCAGAACCACGCTGATGACGCCATTGGCACCGACCTGGGCGTTGCCCAGCACATCGCCCTGGGCGTTGGTGACCTGCACGGTGGTGCCAGGCTCGCCGCGACCGGTGAGGGTGCTGCCATCGGCACTGAGTTGCAGGTCGCTGGCCTGGTTCGGCGGGGTGATATCAGGGGCAATGATCTGGGTTGGCAGCGAGTTGTTGCCATCGGCATCGATGGCGACTACATCCAGTGTTTCGCCGTTGGCCTGCGCTGGCGTGAGGCCGATGGTGAAGGCGCCGCCAGGGCCGGCCTGGACACTGCCCAGCACATTACCCTGTGCGTCGCGCACCTCGACCTGCGTGCCCGCAGGGGCACTGCCGCTGATGGACGAACCGTCGGCTGCCAGCACCAGCCCGCTCGGGCTTTCGGGCAGCGGTACATCAGCAACGATGACGGCGATGCCTACCGACTCATTACCCGCAGCATCGGTTTGCACCAGGACGATGGCCTGGCCTGCCGCCAGCGGCGTTTCGAGGTCAACCACGAAGGTGCCGTTCGGGGCGACGGTGCCGCTGCCGATGACAGTGCTATCGGCATCTTTCACCTCCACTTTGGCGCCGGCTTCGCCGCGACCGGAGACCGCCAGGCTGCCGGCACCCGCGACGACGTCAGTGATGATCGCCGGTGCGGTGATGTCCGCTGCCACGTAACTCAGTGGCACCGAGGTGTTACCCGCGGCATCGACCACGGTGATGGCCAAGGTTTCGCCATTGGCCTGGATCGGGTCCAGGGTGAGGGTGAAGGTGCCGTCGGGCTCGGCGATGGCGCTGCCGATCAAGTTGCCTGACGCGTCGTGGACGTTCACTCGGGCGCCAGGTTCGGCGCTACCGGTCAGGCTGATGCCCTCGCTGAGGACAAGGTCGGTAGGTTGCAGCGGCGCGGCGAGGTCCGGCGTGAGCACCGAGCTCGGCTGCGAGGTATTGCCAGCGGCATCGGTCAAGGTCACCTGCAGGGATGAGCCGTCTGCAACCGAGGAGGGCAGCTGCACGGTGAAGTCGCCACCGGGTTGTACCGTTCCCGTGACCACCACCTGGCCCTGATCGTTGCGAACCTCCACGGTCGCACCAGGTTCGCCGCGGCCAGAGAGGGTCAGCCCATCATTGCTGACCACCAGGTTGGTGGCCGGCTCTGGTGGCGTGGTGTCGCCATTGTCGATATCCGGTGCGGTAACGCTGCCGGCTGTCGAGGTATTGCCTGCGGTATCGGTGGCCGTGACTTGCAGCTGTTCGCCATCGACCTGTGCCGGGGTAAGGGTGATGCTGAAGGCACCGCTCGGGCCGACCAGAACGCTGCCCAGCTCGGTGCCATCGGCCGCCAGGACCCGCACCGTGCTGCCCACTTCGGCACGCCCGGTGACCACGCTGCCATCGGTGCTGATGGCCAGTTCGGTAGGTGTGACAGGCGCAGTGATGTCCGGTGCGTTGACTTGTACCGGCAGGGACGATGCGCCGGTGCTGTCGATTGCCACTACATCCAGCAGTTCGCCGTTGGCTTGTGCTGGCGTGAGCACGACGGTGAAGGTGCCTTCGGCGCCGACCACCACGCTGCCGACCACGTTGCCGTCAGCATCGTGGACCTCCACGCGGCTGCCGACCGGGGCGGACCCGCTGATGCTGGTGCCGTCTTCGGCGACCACCAGCTCGCTCGGGCTGGCCGGCGCGGTGGTCACAGGGACATCGAATTGCAGGGCTTCGGAGGCGTTGCCGCTCGCGTCGGTCTGCACCAGGCTCAGGCGCTCGCCTGGCAGTGCCGCCGGGTCGAGGTCGATCAGGAAGGTGCCGTTGGCTAATACCGTGCCGGTGCCGATGACCGAGCCAAGGGCGTCACGCACTTCGACGTTGGCCCCCGCTTCGCCACGGCCGCTCAGGGCCAGGCCACCCGTGCCGACCACGATGTCGCTGACGGCAGCCGGCGCGGTGATGTCCGGTGCATCGAATGGCAGCGGGGTCGAGGTGTTGCCGGCGGCATCTACCAGGCGGATGTCCAGCACTTCGCCATTGGCCTGGGCAGGCGTAAGGGTGAGGCTGAAGCTGCCGTTCTCGTTGACCAGGCCGGTGCCGATGATGTCGCCCGCAGCGTCGCGCACCTGCACGGTGGCGCCCGGTTCGCCGCTACCCGTGAGGGTGACGCCATTGGCCAGTTCCAGGCCGGTAGGTTGCTCTGGCGCTTGCAGGTCTAGCGAAGTCACCGAACCAGGTTCAGAGGCGTTGCCTGCTGCGTCGGTCAGTACCACTTGCAGGGTGCTGCCGTCGTTAACGGCTGGGTCCAGGGTGATCTGGAAGGTGCCGTCCGGGTTGACCAAGCCGCTGGCCACGAGGTTGCCCTCGGCATCACGGACCTGCACGGTGGCCCCGGCTTCGCCACGACCGTTGAGCTGGCTGCCGGCGAGGGCAATGACCAGGTTGGTGGGTGCGTCTGGTGGCGTTGTGTCGCCGCCGTCGATGTCCGGCGCGGTGACCGTGCCGGCGGTTGAGGCGTTGCCTGCAGCATCGGTCGCAGTAACTTGCAGCACTTCGCCATCGACTTGAGGCGGATCGAGGGTGATGTTGAAGGTGCCGGTCGGGCCGACCAGGGCGCTGCCCAGTTCGGTGCCGTCAGCTGCCAGCACCCGCACGGTGCTGCCCGGTTCGGCACGGCCGGTGACGACGCTGCCGTCGGCGTTGATCGCCAGTTCACTCGGCGCAGTCGGCGCGGTGATGTCGGGTGCGTTGATTTGTACCGGCAGGGACGACGCGCCGGTGCCATCGATTGCCACCAGGTCGAGCAGTTCGCCGTTGGCTTGTGCCGGGTTGAGGATGACGGTGAAGGTACCTTCGGCACCCACCACCATGCTGCCGACCAGCGTGCCATCGGCATCGCGCACTTCCACACGGCTGCCGACCGGGGCGGAACCGCTGATGCTGGTGCCGTCTTCGGCGACCACCAGGTCGCTCGGGCTGGCCGGTGTGGTGGTCGAGGGTACGTCGTACTCGAAGGCTACAGATGCATTGCCGCTTGGGTCGGTCTGCACCAGGCTCAGGCGCTCGCCTGGCAGTGCCGCCGGGTCGAGGTCGATCAGGAAGGTGCCGTTGGCCAAGACAGTGCCGGTGCCGATCACATTCCCCTCGGCATCGCGCACCTCCACGCTGGCACCCGCTTCACCACGGCCGCTCAGGGCCAGGCCATCGCTGCCGACGACAATATTGCTCACCGCTGCAGGCGGCGTGATGTCCGGTGCATCGAATGGCAGCGGGGTGGAGCTACTACCAGCGGCATCCACCAGGCGGATGTCCAGCACTTCACCATTGGCCTGGGCAGGCGTAAGGGTGAGGCTGAAGCTGCCGTTCTCGTTGACCAGGCCGTTACCGATGATGTCGCCCGCAGCGTCGCGCACCTGCACGGTGGCGCCCGGTTCGCCGCTACCCGTGAGGGTGACGCCGTCGACCAGTTCCAGGCCGGTAGGTTGCTCTGGCGCTTGTAGGTCTGGCGAGGTCACCGAACCAGGTTCAGAGGCGTTGCCTGCCGCGTCGGTCAGTACCACTTGCAGGGTGCTGCCGTCGTTAACGGCCGGGTCCAGGGTGATCTGGAAGGTGCCGTCCGGGTTGACCAAGCCGCTGGCCACGAGGTTGCCCTCGGCATCACGGACTTGCACGGTGGCCCCGGCTTCACCACGACCATTCAGCTGGCTGCCGGCGAGGGCGATGACCAGGTTGGTGGGTGCGTCTGGTGGCGTGGTGTCGCCGCCGTCGATGTCCGGCGCGGTGACCGTGCCGGCCGTAGAGGCGTTGCCTGCGGCATCTGTGGCGGTGACCTGCAGCACCTCGCCATCGACTTGAGGCGGATCGAGGGTGATGTTGAAGGTGCCAGTCGGGCCGACCAAGGCACTGCCCAGTTCGGTGCCGTCAGCTGCCAGCACCCGCACGGTGCTGCCCGGTTCGGCCCGGCCGGTGACGACGCTGCCGTCGGCGCTGACTGCCAGTTCACTTGGCGCAGTCGGCGCGGTGATGTCCGGCGCAAAGATTTGCGTAGGCACGGACGACAGACCGTTGTCATCAATGGCGACCACATCGAGCAGTTCGCCGTTGGCTTGGGCCGGGTCGAGCACGATAGTGAAGGTGCCATCGGCACCTGCCACGACACTGCCGATCAGCGTGCCATTGGCATCGTGCACCTCCACACGGGTTCCCGCTGGCGCGTTGCCGGTCAGGCTGGTGCCATCGGCATTGATCGCCAGCTCGCTTGGGCTGGCCGGGGCGGTGATCAGTGGTACGTCGTATTCAAAGGCGACGGACGCGTTGCCGCTCGGGTCGGTCTGTACCAGGCTCAGGTGCTCGCCGGGTTGCGCTGCCGGGTCGAGGTCGATGAGGAAGGTGCCGTTGGCCAAGACAGTGCCGGTGCCGATCACAGTGCCCTCGGCGTCACGCACTTGCACAGTGGCGCCGGCTTCGCCGCGGCCGCTGAGGACCAGGCCGTCGGAGCCGACGGCAATATTGCTGACGGCGGCAGGCGGTGTGATGTCCGGTGCATCGAATTGGAGTGGGGCAGAGCTGTTGCCGGCGGCATCCACGAGGCGAACGTCCAGCGCTTCGCCATTCGCTTGAGCAGGGCTGAGCGTCAGGCTGAAACTGCCATCTGCGCCTACGAGTCCGCTACCAATCACATTGCCCGCAGCGTCGCGGACTTGAACAGTGGCACCCGGTTCTCCGCGACCGGTAAGGGTCACGCCTTCGGCCAAGGCCAGGCCTGTGGGTTGGTCTGGGGCTTGCAGGTCTGGCGAGGTGACCGTACCTGGTTCAGACGCGTTGCCTGCCGCGTCGGTCAGCACCACTTGCAGCGTGCTGCCATCGTTAACGGCTGGATCAAGGGCGATTACAAAGTTGCCGTCCGCGCCTACGGTGCCAGCCGCCAGCACATTGCCAGCGGCGTCACGTACCTGCACGGTGGCTCCGGCTTCGCCGCGGCCGCTGAGCTGGCTGCCGGCGAGGCCGATCACCAGGTTGGTCGGTGCGTTGGGTGGGGTGGTGTCCACGCCGTCGATATCCGGCGCGGTGACGGAGCTGGCAAGCGACGTGTTACCAGCGTCATCGGTCGCGGTGGCCTGCAACACTTCGCCATCGACCTGAGGCGGGTCGAGGGTGATGTTGAATACGCCGGTTGGGCCGACCAGGGCGCTGCCCAGTTCAGTGCCATCGGCGGCGAGAATACGCACGGTGCTTCCCGGTTCGGCACGGCCAGTTACTACAGTGCCGTTGGCGCTGACGGCCAGTTCACTGGGTGCGGCTGGCGCTGTGATGTCCGGCGCGGTGATCTGCGCAGGCACGGACGACAAGCCGGTGTCGTCAATGGCCACAACATCGAGCAGTTCGCCGTTGGCTTGGGCCGGGTCGAGCACGATAGTAAAGGTGCCGTCTGCTCCCGCCACAGCACTGCCAATGAGCGTGCCATTAGCATCGTGCACCTCCACACGGGTTCCAGCGGGTGCGTTGCCGGTCAGGCTGGTGCCATCGGCGTTGATCGCCAGTTCGCTCGGGCTGGCCGGGGCGGTGGTCAGTGGTACGTCGTATTCGAGGGCAACGGACGCGTTGCCGCTTGGGTCGACCTGCACCAGGCTCAGGTGTTCGCCGGGTTGTGCAGCCGGGTCGAGGTTGATCAGGAAGGTACCATTGGCAGTGACGACGCCGCGGCCAAGCAGGTTGCCATCCGCGTCGCGCACCTCAACGGTGGCACCCGCTTCCCCGCGACCGCCCAAGGCCAAGCCGCCAGGGCCGACCTGGATGTTACTGACCGCATCCGGTGGGGTGATGTCCGGCGCATTGAACTGCAGGGCAGCGGAGCTATTGCCAGCGGCATCGACCAGGCGGATATCCAGGGCTTCGCCATTGGCCTGAGCAGGGCTCAGCGTCAGGCTGAACGTGCCATCCGCGTTGACCAGCCCGGTACCGATCACAGTACCGGCAGCGTCGCGTACTTGTACGGTGGCGCCAGGTTCGCCGCGGCCGGTGAAGGTGATGCCATCAGCTAGGGCAAGGTCGGTGGGTTGCGCAGGTGGCAGTAGGTCTTGCGAGGTGACCGAGCCAGGTTGAGAAACGTTGCCCGCCGCATCGGTCAGTGTCACTTGCAGGGTGCTGCCGTCGATGACGGCAGGGTCCAGCGTCAGCAGGAAGGTGCCATCTGCACCCACGGTGCCAGTGGCCAGGACATTGCCGGCGGCGTCGCGCACCTGCACGGAGGTGCCTGCTTCGCCACGGCCAGTCAGTTGGTGGCCAGCGAGGCCGATTACCAATTCAACAGGCGCGTCAGGCGGTGTGGTATCGCCGCCGTCGATATCCGGTGCGGTGACGGAGCTGGCGGTGGAGGTATTGCCAGCGGCATCGGTAGCCGTGGCTTGTAGAACCTCCCCATCAACTTGAGGCGGGTCGAGGCTGATGTTGAACACGCCAGTCGGCCCGACCAGGGCGCTGCCCAGTTCAGTGCCATCGGCGGCGAGAATACGGACGGTGCTACCCGGTTCGGCACGGCCGGTGACAACGGTGCCGTTTGCGCTGACGGCCAGCTCACTCGGCGCGGCTGGCGCGGTGATGTCCGGCGCGGTGATCTGTGCGGGCAGAGAAGACAGGCCGGTGTCATCGATGGCGACGACATCGAGCAATTCGCCGTTGGCTTGTGGTGGCGTGAGTTCAAGGGTGAAGGTGCCATCGGCGCCGGCAGTGGCGCTGCCGATCAGGGTGCCATTGGCATCGTGCACTTCCACGCGGCTGCCCGCTGGCGCGGTACCGGTCAGGGTGGTGCCATCGGCATCAATGGCCAAGTCGCTCGGACTTGCAGGGGCGGTGGTCTGAGGTACGTCGTATTCGAGGGCAACGGAAGCGTTGCCGCTTGGGTCGGTCTGCACCAGGCTCAGGTGTTCGCCTGGTTGCGCTGCCGGGTTGAGGTCGATCAGGAAGGTGCCGTTGGCCAAGACAGTGCCTGTACCGATCACATTGCCATTGGCATCGCGTACTTCCACGGTGGCCCCGGCTTCGCCGCGACCGCTCAATACCACACCTCCAGAGCCGACAACGATGTTGCTGACGGCATCAGGCGGAGTGATATCCGGCGCGTCGAATTGCAGTGGGGTCGAGCTGTTACCAGCGGCATCCACCAGACGGATGTCCAGCGCTTCGCCATTCGCTTGAGCCGGGGAGAGCGTCAGGTTGAAGCTGCCATCTGCGCCCACCAGCCCGGTGCCGATCACAGTGCCCGCAGCGTCGCGTACTTGCACGGTGGCGCCAGGCTCGCCGCGACCCGTGAGGGTCACGCCATCAGCCAGGGCCAGGTCAGTCGGCTGTGCAGGTGGAAGCAGGTCTTGGGAGGTGACTGAACCTGGCTGCGAAACGTTGCCCGCGGCATCGGTCAAGGTCACTTGCAGGGTGCTGCCATCGATTACGGCAGGATCAAGGGTCAGCAGGAAGGTGCCATCTGCACCCACAGTGCCAGTCGCCAGCACATTGCCGTCGGCATCACGCACCTGAACCGTAGTCCCCACTTCGCCTCGGCCAGTCAGTTGGTGGCCAGCGAGACCGATCACCAAATCAACAGGGGCGTCCGGCGGCGTGGTATCGCCGCCGTCGATATCCGGTGCGGTAACGGAGCTGGCAACCGAAGTATTACCGGCAGCGTCAGTTGCGGTGGCTTGCAGTACTTCGCCATCAATCTGGGGCGGATCTAGGTTGATACTGAATACGCCGGTCGGGCCGACCAAGGCGCTACCCAGTTCGGTGCCATCCGCGGCGAGAATACGGACGGTGCTACCCGGTTCGGCACGGCCGGTGACAACGGTGCCGTTGGCGCTGACCGCCAGTTCACTCGGCGCGGCTGGTGCAGTGATGTCCGGCGCGGTGATCTGTGCGGGCAGAGAAGACAGGCCGGTGTCATCGATGGCGACGACATCGAGCATCACTCGGCGCGGCTGGTGCAGTGATGTCCGGCGCGGTGATCTGTGCGGGCAGAGAAGACAGGCCGGTGTCATCGATGGCGACGACATCGAGCAGCTCGCCGTTGGCTTGTGGTGGCGTGAGTTCAAGGGTGAAGGTGCCGTCGGCACCGGCAATGGCGCTGCCGATCAGCGTGCCGTTGGCATCATGGACCTCTACGCGGCTGCCCGCTGGCGCGGTACCGGTCAGGGTGGTGCCATCGGCATCGATGGCCAAGTCGCTCGGACTTGCAGGGACGGTGGTCTGAGGTACGTCGTATTCGAGGGCAACGGAAGCGTTGCCGCTTGCGTCGGTCTGCACCAGGCTCAGTTGCTCGCCTGGTTGGGCAGCCGGGTCAAGGTCAATCAGGAAGGTGCCGTTGGCCAAAACAGTGCCGGTACCAATCACATTGCCGTTGGCATCGCGCACTTCAACGGTGGCCCCGGCTTCGCCGCGGCCGCTCAATACCAGACCTCCAGCGCCGACCACGATGTTGCTGACGGCATCAGGCGGAGTGATATCCGGCGCATCGAATTGCAGTGGGGTCGAGCTGTTTCAATACCAGACCTCCAGCGCCGACCACGATGTTGCTGACGGCATCAGGCGGAGTGATATCCGGCGCATCGAATTGCAGTGGGGTCGAGCTGTTACCAGCGGCGTCCACCAGACGAATATCCAGCGCTTCGCCGTTCGCTTGAGCCGGGGAGAGCGTCAGGCTGAAGTTGCCATCTGCGCCCACCAGCCCGGTGCCAATCACGTTGCCCGCAGCATCGCGCACTTGCACGGTGGCACCTGGCTCACCGCGACCGGTAAGGGTCACGCCTTCAGCCAAGGCGAGGTCAGTCGGTTGCGCAGGCGGTAGCAGGTCTTGCGAAGTCACTGAGCCCGGCTGCGAAACATTGCCCGCCGCATCGGTCAGTGTCACCTGCAGGGTGCTGCCATCGATCACGGCAGGGTCGAGGGTCAGCAGGAAGGTGCCATCTGCACCCACAGTGCCAGTCGCCAGGACATTGCCGGCGGCGTCGCGCACCTGCACGGAGGTGCCTGCTTCGCCACGGCCAGTCAGTTGGTGGCCAGCGAGACCGATTACCAGATCAACAGGTGCGTCTGGCGGTGTGGTATCGCCGCCGTCGATATCCGGTGCGGTGACGGAGCTGGCAACCGAGGTGTTGCCAGCAGCGTCAGTTGCGGTGGCCTGCAGTACTTCGCCATCAATCTGGGGCGGATCGAGGGTGATGCTGAATACGCCAGTCGGCCCGACCAGGGCGCTGCCCAGTTCAGTGCCATCGGCGGCGAGAATACGAACAGTGCTACCCGGTTCGGCACGGCCGGTGACAACGGTGCCGTTTGCGCTGACGGCCAGCTCACTCGGCGCGGCTGGTGCAGTGATGTCCGGCGCGGTGATCTGTGCGGGCAGAGAAGACAGGCCGGTGTCATCGATGGCGACGACATCGAGCACTCGCAGCACCTCCGGCAGTCAGCTTGCCATTCACCGCTCTCACTCCTGATTCTAATACCCCCTCAAGACACAAGCCGGCTTGCCGGCGATGGGGCGTGCAGCGGCCCCGGCTTTTTCCACCTCATTACACTTGTTCACAGCTAAACCCCGCCACTTCTGGCATATAGCCTGACCCCACCTGCCTCTACCCGAAGCTCACCATGAAACCACTGCTGTACATCACCCCCCTCCGAGCCTTGCTGTTTGGCCTCACCCTGGCCCTGTTCGAATTGCTCACTTACCTGGCCAGCGACGCGGTCATGCCTGCCATGCCCGTGGTGGTCGACGACCTGAACGCCAGCCCCGAATACATCCCCCACGCCCTGAACCTGTACCTGCTCGGTGGCGTGGTCCTGCAGTGGCTGATCGGCCCTCTGGCCGATCGCTATGGCCGTCGCCCGCTGCTGTTGGGGGGGTGTGTATTCTTCGGCGTGGCGTGCCTGGCGACCTTCTGGGTCCACGACATCGGCTTGTTCAACCTGCTGCGCCTGTTGCAGGGCATCGGCCTGGGCTTTGTGGTCACGGTCAGCTATCCGGCCTTGAACGAGGCGTTCAGCGAAGCGGACGCGGTGCGCATGATGGCCCTGCTGGCCAACATTGCCCTGCTGTCGCCGCTGCTCGGCCCGCTGGTGGGGACCTTGCTGCTGCAATGGCTGGACTGGCGTTGGCTGTTCGTGGCCTTTGCCATCGGCGCGGTGCTGGCCTGGGTGCTGCTGTACCGCTTGATGCCGGAAACCCTGGGTGTGGAGCGGCGCGATGGTTCGCGGCTGCCGTTCACCCCAATTCACCTGCTGCCACTGTTGTCCGGCTACGGCCAGTTGCTGGCCAACCGCCGCTTTGTAGCCGGCAGCGCAGCCCTTGGCCTGGTCGGCTTGCCCTTGATTGGCTGGATTGGCCTGTCGCCGGTGCTGCTCATCCATGATGAGGGGCTGAGTACGATGGAATATGCCTTGTGGCAATTGCCGGTGTTCGGCGGGCTGATCATGGGCAACCTGATCATCAACCGCATTGCCGACCGTTACCCGCTGCCAGCCCTGGTGCGTGGCGCACTGTGGCCCTACCTGGCTGGCCTGTCGTTGATGGTGCTGGCGACTTGGTACTGGCCGACGGTGACCAGCGTGGTCGCTGGCATGTCGCTGTACGCGCTGGGGTTGGGTGTGGCCAACGCCGTGCTGTACCGCATGACGCTGTTCTCCAGCGAGCAAAGCAAGGGGCTGGTCTCGGCCATGCTGGGGATGATCACCATCGCCTTGTTGGGCCTGGGTGGGGCACTGCTGGCGATGATCGGGGCAGGTGCCAGCCTGCTGCACTTTGCCTTGGCAGCCAGCGTGGCGGGTGCGCTGGCGCTCTGGCCGTTGTGGTTCGTGGTGGGTGGCCGGCCTGGGGAAGGGGCGGTGGCTCAGTAGCTTGCCGGCGCCGGCCATGCGCAATTCCTGTAGGAGCAGCCTTGTGCTGCGAAGAGGCCGGTGACAGAACAGTGAATCTTCGCTGCTGTTACCGGCCTCTTCGCAGCACAAGGCTGCTCCTACAGTGAAACATGTAAAGAGAGGGGTTCAGGGCCGTTCGGCCGCTGGGTTCTCCTCGGGCACGGGCTTGCCGCGCCCGGCCTCCTGACGCCACTGCAGGGCGATCAGAATCAACGTCGGCACGCCCAGCAGGGCGGTGATCAGGAAGAAGTCGTGGTAACCGAACTTCTCCACCATAACCCCCGAATAGCCGCCAATCAGCCGTGGCAGCAACAGCATGATCGAGCTCAGCAGCGCGTACTGGGTGGCCGAGAACTTCAGGTTGGTCAGGCTCGACAGGTAGGCGACGAACGCCGAGGTGGCCATGCCAGAGCTGAAGTTGTCCAGCGAGATGGTGACCACCAGCATGTCCAGGTTCGGGCCCATGTCGGCCAGCATCAGGAACAGGATGTTGGTCGCCGCCGAGGCCGCGCCACCGATGAACAGGATCGGCATGATGCCGAAGCGCACGATCAACAGGCCGCCGACGCCGGCGCCGACCAAGGTCATGATCAGGCCGAAGATCTTGCTGACGCTGGCGATCTGGTCCTTGGTGAAGCCCATGTCGATGTAGAACACGTTGGCCATCACGCCCATGACCGTATCCGACATGCGATAGGTGGCAATCAGCCCAAGTAGCAGCAGCGCTTGCCAGCGGTAGCGGGCAATGAAGTCGTTGACCGGGGTAAGCACCGGGGCAAGGCCACGACGGCCCATGGTCGACAGGCACGCCCAAGTCAGCATCGCGTACAGGATCAGGCGCAGGAAGGCGCGGTCTTCGAGCAGCAGGTCGAGGGGCGTCGCATCACCGAAGAACACGCTGGCCCAGTCGGTATTGAACAGCTGGGTGAAGCTGGCAGGCACCGACACGAGCAGCACGATCAGCACGAACACCGACGCCAGCTGGTGCACCAGGCCGTAACGCGCCGCCGACAGCTGAGTACGCAGCGGCACCGGGGGTTCACGCATGACCAAGGTGGTGAACAGCGCCGGTAGCATTAACAGGGCGAACATGATGTAGGTGCCGGCCCAGGCCTTGTGCAGGTAGCTGAAACCGGTGGAGCCAAACCATTCGGCGAAGAACAGCGCACCGGCCGTGGCCAGCAGGGCCGCCACCCGGTAACCCGCCATGTAGCTGGCAGCCAGGGCAGCCTGGCGCTGGTCATCGGCAATCTCCAGGCGATAGGCATCGACGGCGATGTCCTGGGTCGCCGAGGCGAAGGCAACCAGAACCGCCAGGGCGATCAGCCACGACAGGTGCTGCTGTGGGTCGCACAGGCTCATGCCGACCAGCCCGACCACCACCAGTGCCTGCGACAGCAACAGCCACGAACGGCGGCGCCCCAGGCCGCCGAGCAGGGGCAGGCGCCATTGGTCGAGCAGCGGCGACCAGACCCATTTGAAGGCATAGGCCAGGCCGATCAGGCTCGCGTAACCAATGGTCTCACGGGCCACGCCAGCTTCGCGCAACCATACCGAAAGGGTCGAGAACACCAGCATGTAGGGCAGGCCGGCGGCAAAGCCGAGCAGCAGAAGTACCAGGGTTGACGGGCTGGCATAGGCAGCGAGCGCAGCGCGCCAGGTTTTACGGGGCATGGGCCAACATCTGCCTCAAGTTTGCGAATACAAAGCGCGCACTCTAACCGCTGTGCTCCATCGGGCGCCAGCCATGGCGTGTCATATCCACACGATTATTGGTCACATTTACGCCTTCTGCGCGCAGCCGTGCCCGTTGTTCGTCGCCAGAGGGCGTGCCTAAAGCCAGGCTCAGCCGCCCGCCAGCGCCCAGTACCCGATGCCAGGGCAGGCGAGTGTCGGGTGGTAGCTGCCCAAGGATACGCCCAACCCAACGTGCCGCGCGGCCAAGGCCCGCCAGCTCGGCAAGCTGGCCGTAGCTGACCACCTTGCCTTCGGGCACTTGCCCGAGTACCGAATACAGGGCCGTTCGTCGGGCCTCTGGCGTTTCCAATGTGTGCGCGTATGCCTCGGACATCAGTGCCCCCGTGGCCTGTGGATGAAACCGGACCAATGGTGAGGGTAAATGAGTGTTGAACTCAATCGCAGGCTCCCGGTCTGTCCTTGCTCTGGTTGTCGGTATCTGGATAATGCCCGGCTTTTTTCGTCGAATCGAACCCGTAGTCCGCTTATGTATTCTAGATCCTTGTTGTGCCTGCTAGCTGCTTCCCTGTGCGCCGCGCCTGCGGTTGCCGACACCGTGTGGATGAAAAACGGTGATCGTCTCAGTGGCAAGATCAAAGTCTTCGACGGTGGCAAGCTGCTGCTGGAGACCCCTTATGGCGGGTCTATCGCGCTGGACTGGAAAGCCGTCAAGACCTTGGAAAGCGACCAGGAACTGCTGGTCAAGCAGGACGCCTACAGCGGTGAGCGGGCCAAGTCGCTGAAGGCCGCCGAAGACGGCAAGGTCACCCTGGCCAATGGCGAGGCGCCCAAGACCGTCGACCTGGCCAGCATCGAACAGATCATGAAGCCCAAGCCGGTGGTCGAAGACCTAGTCTGGAAAGGCAACGTCGATGTTGCCCTGGACTACAAGCGTGCCGAGAACGACACCGACGACTATGACGTGGGCTTCAAGACGACAGCACGTCATGGCCGCTGGCGGCACAACGCCGAGGGCGAATACAACCGCGAGAGCAAGGACGACGTCACCACCACCGATAACTGGAGTGCCGAGTACGCCCTCGACCGCTTCATTACCGAGAAGTGGTTCTGGCAGGGGCGCATGGAATACAAGCGCGACCACATCGAGGACCTGGCTCGCCAGCGTACCGTGGGTACAGGCCCGGGCTACCAGTTCTGGGACGACGAGCTGGGCGCGTTCTCGCTGGGCTCGCTGATCAACCGTACCGATTTCGAGTACCAGGACGGCGCCAAGGACAACTTCTATGCAGCGGCGGTCAAGTGGGACTACACCCGCTACCTGATCGGCAAGAACGTGCAGCTGTTCACCAATGGCGAAGTCGCCAAGCCGCTGGGCAACGTGGCCGACTACTCGCTGGATGCCGAGGTTGGCCTGCGCTACAAAGTCACCGAATGGGCCTCGCTCAACCTCAAGGCTGAGAAGGACATCATCAGCGGCACGCGTGACAGCGACCTGGACAAGACCCGCTACACGGCAGGCTTTGGCGTGACCTGGTAACTGTAGGAGCGGCCTTGCGTCGCGAAAGGGGCGCGAAGCGGCCCCGAAGATCTCAGCTTCAATGCAGAAATTGCCGGGGCCGCTTCGCAGCCCTTTCGCGACGCAAGGGCGCTCCTACACCGTCGGCATAATGGCGAAGCTGCCTGTGGCAGCGGCGGGTGATAATGCTTATCTTGTCACCCATCCAGTCCGCCGCCAGGAGCGCCCTTCGTGAGTAACAAAGCCATCCGCCCCGCCCGGGAACTGCTGCTCAAGGAATACCGCGGCGTGCTCTCGACCCATTCCAAGTCCATGCCTGGCTTCCCGTTTGGTTCCGTCGTGCCGTATTGCCTGGATGCACAGGGCAACCCGCTGATCCTCATCAGCCGCATCGCCCAGCACACCCACAACCTGCAAAAAGACCCTAAATGCTCGCTGCTGGTCGGTGAGCGTGAAGCCGAGGATGTGCAGGCGGTCGGCCGCCTGACGGTGATGGCCGAAGCACACAAGCTGGTGGATGAAGCTGCCATCGAGGCCGCTGCCGAGCGCTACTACCGGTACTTCCCCGACGCGGCCAATTACCACAAGGCCCACGATTTCGACTTCTGGGTGCTGCAGCCCGTGCGGCACCGCTACATCGGCGGCTTTGGCGCCATTCACTGGCTTGACCACGTGACCCTGGCCAACCCGTTCGCGGGCAAGGCCGAGGCGAGCATGATCGAACACATGAACAGCGATCACGCCAATGCCATCGCCCATTACGTCGAACTGACCGACCTGCCACGCACAGCCCCTGCGCTCATGGTCGGCGTCGACAGCGAAGGCATGCACCTGCGTATTGGTCAGGGCATCTACTGGCTGCCGTTCCCAAGTCTTTGCAATACGCCGACACAAGTTCGCGAAGCGTTGGTTTTACTGGCTCGCGCCGACCAGTGGCCGGTTGCTGCTGAAGTAGAGGGTTGAAATTGGGAGCGGTCGCATCCATCTGAGGTCTTATTGGAAGGTCTCTTCCGTCGAGGAATCTTTGATGCGTGCTTTTCTACTGTTGCTTCTGCTGTTTCCTGTGCTGGAGCTGTTCGTCTTCGTCAAGGTCAGTGCGGCCATCGGGTTTTTCCCGGCGCTGCTGCTGATCATCGCCGGTTCGGCACTGGGTGTGCTGGTGATGCGCGTGGCCGGGCTGGCCACCGCACTGCGTGCCCGTGAAAGCCTGCAGCGCGGCGAACTGCCCGCTGAGGACATGTTCCAGGGGATGATGCTGGCGGTGGGTGGCGGCTTGCTGCTGCTGCCAGGTTTTATCAGCGACGTGCTGGGCCTGATCTGCCTGTTGCCATTCACCCGTCACCTGGCTGCGCGCAAGATGCGCCAGCGTGCCGAAGAGCAGGCCATGCGCCAGCGTGCGTTTCAGGATGATCCGTTCCAGGCGCAGCCGCCGCGTGATGCCGGCCATCGCCCCAACGTGATTGAGGGCGAGTACGAGCGCCGCGACAAGTGACATTCAGGGGCCGCATCGCGGCCCCTGTTCTTTTTCCGTTCAGCGCTGATTAAAAATTTTCCGTATCAAGCCTTGTAATTGCCTATGGCGGCCTCATGTATGGGTCACCGCAAGGTTTCTGGTGGCGACACCAGACATAACTCAGGTGGTTCGCCCCGCGCGGGCCACCCCGGCAACGCCGGACCGCATCAACCCGCCGGTGTCGATACCGGCCGATGAAAACCACAATTTGGGAGAGATCGACAATGAAGCTTCGTCCTCTGCATGACCGCGTAGTCATCCGTCGCAGCGAAGAAGAATCGAAAACCGCTGGCGGTATCGTCCTGCCGGGTTCGGCCGCTGAAAAACCAAACCGCGGCGAAGTTGTCGCCGTTGGCACCGGCCGCATCCTGGAAAATGGCGAAGTACGCGCGCTGGCCGTGAAAGTGGGTGACAAAGTGGTTTTCGGCCCTTACTCGGGCAGCAACACCGTGAAAGTCGACGGCGAAGACCTGCTGGTAATGGCCGAGAACGAAATTCTCGCCGTTATCGAAGGCTGATTTCCCCGATTTCCCGTTATTCCAAAGAATTTCAAGGATTAAACGATCATGGCTGCTAAAGACGTAAAATTCGGCGATTCCGCCCGTAAAAAAATGCTGGTTGGTGTCAACGTTCTGGCTGACGCAGTAAAAGCGACCCTGGGCCCGAAAGGCCGCAACGTGGTCCTGGCCAAGAGCTTCGGCGCACCGACCATCACCAAGGACGGCGTTTCCGTTGCCAAAGAAATCGAGCTGAAAGACGCCTTCGAAAACATGGGCGCCCAGCTGGTCAAGGAAGTCGCTTCCAAGGCCAACGATGCAGCCGGTGACGGCACCACCACCGCTACCGTTCTGGCTCAAGCCATCGTCAACGAAGGCCTGAAAGCCGTCGCTGCCGGCATGAACCCGATGGACCTGAAGCGTGGTATCGACAAGGCCACCGCCGCTGTCGTCGCCGAGCTGAAAAACCTGTCCAAGCCATGCGCCGACTCCAAGGCCATTGCTCAGGTAGGCACCATCTCCGCCAACTCCGACAACTCCATCGGTGAAATCATCGCCGAAGCTATGGAAAAAGTCGGTAAAGAAGGCGTGATCACCGTTGAAGAAGGCTCGGGCCTGGAAAACGAACTGTCTGTCGTAGAAGGCATGCAGTTCGACCGTGGCTACCTGTCGCCGTACTTCGTCAACAAGCCGGACACCATGGTTGCCGAGCTGGAAGGCGCGCTGCTGCTGCTGGTCGACAAGAAGATCTCCAACATCCGTGAGCTGCTGCCAGTGCTGGAAGCCGTTGCCAAGGCCGGCCGCCCACTGCTGATCGTTGCTGAAGACGTTGAAGGCGAAGCGCTGGCTACCCTGGTCGTCAACAACATGCGCGGCATCGTCAAGGTTGCTGCGGTCAAGGCACCTGGCTTCGGCGACCGCCGCAAGGCCATGCTGCAGGACATCGCGGTCCTGACCGGCGGTACCGTTATCTCCGAAGAGATCGGCCTGTCCCTGGAAACCGCTACCCTGGAGCACCTGGGTAACGCCAAGCGCGTCATCCTGTCCAAGGAAAACACCACCATCATCGACGGCGCTGGCGTCGACGGTGACATCGAAGCACGCGTCAAGCAGATCCGTGCCCAGATCGAAGAGACTTCCTCGGACTACGACCGTGAGAAGCTGCAAGAGCGTCTGGCCAAACTGGCTGGCGGTGTTGCCGTGATCAAAGTCGGTGCTGGCACCGAAGTCGAAATGAAAGAGAAGAAAGCCCGCGTTGAAGACGCCCTGCACGCTACCCGTGCAGCCGTTGAAGAAGGCGTGGTGCCTGGCGGTGGTGTTGCCCTGGTTCGCGCCCTGAGCGCAATCGTTGACCTGAAAGGCGACAACGAAGACCAGAACGTCGGTATCGCACTGCTGCGTCGCGCTGTTGAAGCCCCGCTGCGTCAGATCACTGCCAACGCCGGCGACGAGCCAAGCGTTGTGGCCGACAAGGTCAAGCAGGGTTCGGGTAACTTCGGTTACAACGCTGCTACCGGCGAATACGGCGACATGATCGAGATGGGCATCCTGGACCCAGCTAAAGTGACCCGTTCGGCACTGCAAGCTGCTGCTTCGATTGGCGGTCTGATGATCACCACCGAAGCCATGATTGCTGATGCTCCGAGCGAAGCTCCAGCTGGCGGCGGCATGCCAGACATGGGCGGCATGGGTGGCATGGGCGGCATGATGTAAGCCAGCCTTACCCCTAGCGTCATAAAAAAGCCCCGGCTCGCGAGAGCCGGGGCTTTTTTTGTGCTTCGGTGGTGAACATTGGGGCTGCTTTGCAGCCCGTTCGCAGCGCAAGGCTGCTCCTACAGGTTGCTTTTTGTGGGAGCAGCCTTGTGCTGCGAATGGGCCGCGCAGCGGACCCTCACTCAGGCAACACTGGCCTCCACAGCAGGCGCCTCAACCCGCCTGCGCCGGTACAGCACCAGGTAATACGACCCCAACCCGATCAACCAGCAGAACACCGCCGTCCACACGTTGTGCGACAAGAAGTGCGCCCCTTGCATCATCCGCCCGACCGACAGCACCGAACCGGCGACCAGCGCTACCCCCAACGCCACCCGTGCCAGGCGCGGGCGTCGGTCACGCAGCGCAAAGAACAACGCGAACAGGCAGAAGCCGGTCGCAGCATGCCCGCCCGGCCAGCACAGCCCCGGCTTGTCGGTGGCGGGGCGTGCCTCCAGCAGCTTGCTGTAGGTTTCCTTGCCGCCGAACTGGGTCAGGCTCCAGGGGCACTGCACCTGGGTGACCTTCTTCAGCGGTGTGACAAACGCCGTGGACAAGCCCAGCGCCAACACCAGGCAACCCAGCTCCCGGCGCCAACCGAACAAACGCCTCCAGAAGAAACTCACGGCAAATGTCAGCAAGGCCAGCAGACCCAGCAGGATCACCACCTGCTTGACCCCATCATGCAGTACGTTCTCCAGCACATAGCTGTGCCGGCCGATGAATTGCCCGGCAGCCGGGTCGAAGAACAGGTTGGCCACGTCCATGTCGACCGAGGTCAGCTCAAGCAGGATCAAGGCCACTGCCGTCACCAGAGGAATGCCCAGGTACAGCCAGAGATTGATCGGGCGAGGGCGGGTACGTTCGTGCATGACGACTCCAGGGCGCAAAAAAGATCGGGCATTATCGAGTGGGCGCTATCCTGTGTCCGTGAAGGATCGGTGAAAAAACTGTCAACTCCGGTGAATTTTCCCCAGGGGTGGCACAGTGCAGGCATTGGCCTTAAGCTGCGCCTGCCGCGCACCATAGCGAAGCGCCGCACAGGAGAACCCGATGCGCATTCTATTGGTTGAAGACAACCGCGATATTCTTGCCAACCTGGCCGATTACCTCGGCATGAAAGGCTACACCGTCGATTGCGCCCAGGACGGGTTGTCGGGCTTGCACCTGGCGGCCACCGAGCACTACGACCTGATCGTCCTCGACATCATGCTGCCCGGCATCGATGGCTATACCCTGTGCAAACGCCTGCGCGAAGACGCCCGGCGTGACACCCCGGTGATCATGCTCACCGCCCGCGATCAGCTGGACGACCGCCTGCAAGGCTTCCGCTCGGGTGCCGACGATTACCTGCTCAAGCCGTTTGCGCTGTCGGAGCTGGCCGCGCGCATCGAAGCGGTGCTGCGCCGTGCCCAGGGAGGTGGGCGTCGCACCTTGCAGGTCGCCGACCTGAGCTACGACCTCGACACCTTGGAAGTCACGCGCCAAGGCCGCCTGCTCAAACTCAACCCGGTCGGCCTCAAGCTGCTTGCCGTGTTGATGCAGAAAAGCCCACACGTGCTGCGACGCGAAGTACTGGAAGAAGCCCTGTGGGGCGACGACTGCCCTGACAGCGACAGCCTGCGCAGCCATGTGCACCAGTTGCGCCAGGTGATCGACAAACCGTTCGAAAAACCGCTGCTGCATACCGTCCATGGCGTCGGCTATCGCCTCGCCGAGGGCCGCGATGGAGTTTAAGCAAAGCCTTGCCCAGCGCATCATCATCGCCTTTGCGTTGATGAGCGCGCTGGTGGCCGGCGCCTTCGCCTTCGGCATCGTCGCCACGGTGCACCTGGTTGAAGAGCGGCTGATTTCCAGCGTGCTGGGCGGCGACCTGCAACGCCTGTTGCGCATGGACAGCGTCAGTGACTGGAGCCATCGGCCGCGTCCGGACCAGCTGTTCTACTTCAGTGGCGGGCGTGACGATTTCGAGTTGCCCAAAGACTTGCGCCACCTCGACAGGGGCTTCCACGAAGTGTTTCGCGACCAGCTGTCGTACCACGCGATGGTCGAGATCGTCGATGGTCGGCGCTACGTACTGCTGCAGGACCAGAGCGACTTCGAAGAGCGCGAGCGTGTGCTGTTCGCTGTTGTGGTCGTCGGCTTTGTGCTCAGCCTGGTGCTGGCCGTGATCCTGGGCTGGCTGGTGGCGCGCCGGGTGATGGCACCGGTGATCCGCCTGGCGCGTCAAGTGCGCCACCGCGACCAGCTACTCGGCCTGGCACCGCCGCTGGCACCCGATTACGCGGCCGACGAAGTGGGCCAGCTGGCTGTGGCCTTCGACGACACGCTGGGCCGCTTGCGCGACGCCTTGACCCGCGAGCGGCTGTTCACCAGCGACGTCAGCCACGAGCTGCGAACCCCGCTGATGGTGCTGGCCACGTCGTGTGAGCTGCTGCTGGAAAACCAGGCACTGGACCCGCGTGCACGTAGCCAGGTCGAGCGGGTGGCGCGGGCGACCGAAGAAATGCGTGAACTGGTCAAGACCTTCCTGATGCTTGCCCGCGCCCAACGCGATGAGGGTGCCGTGGCCTCCCAAGCGACCTTGCGCGAGGTTGCGGATGAACTCACTGGGGTTTGGCGCGAAACGATCGAGCAGAAGGGGCTCACGCTGTATTTCGACGGCCGTGTCAGCGCAAGCCCGGTGCTGTACAACGCCACCTTCCTGCAATCGGTGATGGGCAACCTGCTGCGCAACGCCGCGCACTACACCGACAGCGGTTACATTCGCCTGAGCCTGGAAGCGAATGGGTTCAGCGTCGAGGACAGTGGCGTGGGCATCCCCGAGGAGCAGCGCGAGGCGATGTTCAAACCCTTCGTGCGCGGCGCTGAGCGGCGTGGCGAAGGGCTGGGCTTGGGCTTGTCGCTGGTGCAGCGCATCTGTGACGACCAGGGGTGGCGCGTCACCCTGACCTCGACCTTGCCGCACGGCTGCCGCTTTCAGGTGGACCTGAGCCAAAGTGTGGAGAAGGGCAGCCCTTCGGGGTTGGTCGGGTAATTTTTGGTAATACCTCTCCAAAGAACTAACACTTTTTTCACATTGGCATAACCTGATTCCAACGCTTGCTTACCTAAGGTGAGCGCACTGGAGTCAGGAGATGCCCAATGCGTAGCCCCATCAAGCTTGAATTTTCCGAGAAATACGACAAAGACCACGCGCGCGAGTATTTTCTCAAGCATCAGGATGGCCTGGCCCGACGCCTTTCCCACAAGCGCGATGAGCAGTTGGCACGTCGCGCCTTGGCGTTGGCCGGTGAGCCGGGCCTGGTCCTTGACCTGCCCTGCGGTGCTGGGCGCTTCTGGCCGTTGCTGGCGGAAAAACCCAACCGAGTCATCATCGGCGCCGACAACTCCGAGGCGATGATCGAGACAGCCTGTGCCGCGCAACCGCCAGAGGTGGTCGCCCGGGTACGCCCCTTGCAGACTTCTGCGTTCGCCATTGACCTTCCTGACAATTCGGTCGACAGCATTTTCTGCATGCGGCTGTTCCATCACATCGGCGAAGCGGCCCACAGAAAGACAATTCTTTCGGAATTTCAAAGAGTTAGCCGTGATAGTGTGATTCTGTCGCTGTGGGTGGACGGCAACTTCAAAGCCTGGCGCCGGAAAAAGCTCGAACAGCGTCGCAGCGCCAAGGCCGAACAGGACAATTACCAGAATCGTTTCGTGTTACCAGCGGACACGGTCGAAGAAGAATTTGAGGCCGCCGGTTTCAGAATCCAGGAACGCTTGGACTTCCTGCCGTTCTATGCCATGTGGCGAGTCTATGTATTGCGTAAGGGGTAGTGTTTGATGGCTGTAGCCCAGAGTGGGGAGTCGCGGTTCGATTTTTACTGGCGCCAGCAGGGCGAATGGGTCGAGGAACCCAACCAGCGGCGTGGCGGCGAAAGTGGCGTGCAACGCCTCAACGATGCCAACGGCAAACTGCTGTATGCCAAGCGCCAGGTCGGGCACATCTACCGCAGCCTGCTGCACCCCTTTGGCCGGCCGACCGTTTTGCGTGAACTCGATGCCATCAACAGCTTCGAGCAATTGGGTGTACGTGTTCCGCACATCGTCTTTTGTGGTGCCGAGCGCGATGCCGATCATCAATGGCGCGCGCTGCTGGTCAGCGAAGCGCTGGATGGCTTTGTCGAGCTCGACACCTGGCATGCCGAAGGTGCCCGCGAGCGTTACCCTCAGGCGGTGCGAGAGCGCATGCTCAAGGACCTGGCGGATAATCTGGCGCGTATGCACCTGGGGCACTGGCAGCACGGCTGCCTGTACGGCAAGCATGTGTTCGTCAAGGTGATCGGCGAGGGCGAACAGGCCCGGGTCGAAGTCGCTTTGCTGGACCTTGAGAAGTGCCGGCGGCGCATCAGCTGCCAACGTGCGGCGGCGAATGACCTGCGTCAGCTGCGCCGCCACTCGTCGTTCACTGATGCGGAATGGCAGACATTGCTCTATTTTTACCAAATGGCGTTTGGCAGCGTTGTCAAAGGGTTAGGGCAATGAAACTAGAAATCGCTCGAGCTTTGTTCCTGGTGGCTGGATTGGCCGTGACCACCGTGGCGGTGGCTGCCTGGGAAGAGCCGAAGCCGACGGTGTTCAGCAAGGCCGAGATGGCTGACCAGTGCGCTTTGCCACGTGTGGCAAAGCCGCAGGAACAGGTCAAGCCGGACCAGGACCTGTTGCTGTTCCTGTTCGGTATGCGTCAGGGATTGCGGCCGTTCGGCTGAACCTGGGTGGTGCTTGAAAACCAGAGGCCCTGCATAGCGGGGCCTCTGGTTTTTTTGTTTGTGAGTGCCGTCGGCCAACCACAACCGCGGTAGGAGCAGCCTTGTGCTGCGAAGAGGCCGGTGAAAGCACCCTGAATCTTCGCTGCTGCCACCGGCCTCTTCGCAGCACAAGGCTGCTCCTACCGGGAAATGTCAGCTGGCACAGGTGCCTTGGCCACCGTCTTGTGCGCCAGTAAGGTGTAGATGCAAGGCAGCACAAACAAGGTAAACAACGTCCCGATCGACATCCCGGTCGCAATCACCGTGCCGATATCGAACCGGCTCACTGCCCCTGCGCCGGTCGCCAGAATCAACGGCACCATGCCAAACACCATCGCCGCCGTGGTCATCAGTACCGGCCGCAGGCGGATGGCGGCCGCTTCCTCGATTGCCTCACGCACGCTCAGGCCTTTTTCTTCGCGCAACTGGTTGGCAAATTCGACGATCAGAATACCGTGCTTGGTGATCAGCCCGATCAGTGTCACCAGCCCGACCTGGGTATAGATGTTCATGCTGGAAATACCCAGGAACAGCGGCAACAGCGCCCCGCAGATCGACAACGGTACGGTCACCAGAATCACCAGCGGATCGCGGAAGCTTTCGAATTGCGCCGCCAGCACCAGGAAGATGATCGCCAGCGCCAGACCGAAGGTTACCCACAACGCGCTGCCTTCCTGAACATACTGGCGCGCCACCCCGGCATAGTCGAAGGCGAAGCCTTCCGGGGCTTCTTCGCGGGCGATGGCCTGCACGGTCTGCAGCGCTTCGCCCAGGCTGACCATGGGCACGCCTTGGATGATGGCCGAGTTCAACTGCTGGAACTGGTTGAGCTGGCGCGGGCGCGCGCGGTCGCTGAGGGTGATGAGGGTCGACAGTGGCAGCAATTGGCCCTGGTCGTTCTTCACGTAGTAGTTGTTGAGCCAGCCGGGGTTGTTGCGGTACGGCCGCTCGACCTGGGCAATCACCTTGTAGCTGCGGCCCTCCAGGGTGAAACGGTTGATTTCCCCCTCGCCCAGCAGGGTGGCCAAGGTGCCGCCCAGGGCGTCCATCGAGACGCCCATCTGTGCGGCTTTGGCCCGGTCGATGTCGACCACCACTTCCGGTTTGTCGAAGGCCAGGTCGATGTCGAGGAAGGCGAACTTGCCCGATGCCTGGGCGCGTGTCTTGATACGTTGGGCCACGTCCAGCAGGGCCGGGTAGTCCCCCGCGGTGTTGATCACGAACTGGAACGGCAGGCCCTCACCGGTACCGGGCAGCGACGGCAGGTTGAAGCCGAAGATCTGCAGGCCGCCGATTTCTTCAAGTTTGGCCTGCACCAGCGGCAGCAGCTCCATCTGCGTGCGCTCGCGCTCGTTCCAGGGCTTTAACAGGAAGCCGCCAATGCCGCTCTGCACACCGTTGAAACCGTTGATCTGAAACGACGAGTAATACTCGGGGAAGGCTTTGAACAGCGGCGTGAACTGGTCGGTGTAGGCGTTGAGGTAGTCGAGGTTGGCCGGCTGCGGCGAACTGCTGATCATGAAGATCACCCCTTGGTCCTCGTTGGGCGCCAGCTCGTTCTGGGTGAATTTGAGCAGTACCGGGATCAGGCACAGGACAATCACGGCGAACACCAGCACCACCGGCCGGCTGTCCAGGGTGGCGTGCAGCAGGCGCTGGTAGCGCACCTTGAGGCGCTCGAACAGCAGGTCGAGGCGATGGGCAAGGCCCGAGGGGTTCTGTTCTTGGCGCAGCAACAGCGCGCACATCATCGGTGACAGGGTCAGGGCGACGACGCCGGAGATGATCACTGCACCGGCCAAGGTCAGGGCGAATTCTTTGAATAACGCGCCTGTGAGCCCGGTCAGGAAGCCGATAGGGGCATACACCGCGGCCAGGGTGATGGTCATCGACACCACCGGCATGGCGATTTCCCGTGCACCTTCCAGCGCCGCGTCGAACGGCGTCTTGCCTTCTTCCATGTGCCGGTGGATGTTCTCCACCACGACAATGGCATCGTCCACCACCAGGCCGATGGCCAGCACCATCGCCAACAGGGTCAACAGGTTGAGCGAGTAGCCCATCATCTGCATGAAGAACAGCACGCCGATCATCGACAGCGGGATGGTCACCACCGGGATCAGCACCGAGCGCAACGCGCCGAGGAACAGGAATACCACGACGATGACGATCAGCACCGCTTCGCCGAGGGTCTTGATCACCTCGTCGATGGAGGCCTGGATGAACAACGTGGCGTCGTAGGCAATCGACACCTTCAGCGCCGAGGGCAACTGGCTTTCGAGTTCCGGCATGATGCGCCGGACTTCTTTGATCACCTCCAGCGGGTTGGCGGCCGGTGTGGCCTTGATGCCGATGTAGACCGAAGGGATGCCGTCGAACGAACTGACCGTGTCGTAGTTTTCTGCACCCATTTCGACCCGTGCCACATCGCCCAGCAGCACCCGGCTGTCGCCGCTGGTCTTGACTGGCAGGGCAGCGAACGCTTCGGCAGACTTGAGCTCGGTGCTGGCATTGATGCTGGTGACCACGTACTCGCCTTTTACCTCACCGGCGGCCGAGAGGAAGTTGTAACGGCGCACGGCGTTGGTCACGTCGGTGGCCGAGAGGCCGTAGCCGGCCAGTTTCACCGGGTCGATCCAGATGCGCATGGCGAACACCTGGTTGCCGAGGATCTCCGCTTCGGCCATGCCCGGCAGGGTGGCCAGTTTGGGTTGGATCACTCGGGACAGGTAGTCGGTGATCTGCGGGTTGCTCATTTCCTTGCTGTAGAAGCTGATGTACATCAGCGCCGAGGCGTCGGCGGCCTCTTTGCTCAGCACCGGGTCTTCGGCGTCTTGCGGCAGCTTGTTGCGCACCTCGTTGGCCTTGGCCAGCAGTTCGGTGAACAAACGGTCACTGTCGGCGCCGACGCGCGCATAAATGGAGATGATCGAGAAGTTCTGCCGACTCACCGAGGTCATGTAGTCGATGCCTTCGGCGCTGGCCAGGCTCTGTTGCAACGGCTGGGTGATGTAGCCCTGGATGGTCTCGGCGTTGGCGCCGGGGTACGCGGTAGTCACCGTGATCAGGGCGTTTTCCATCTGCGGGTACTGGCGAATCTGCAGTTTGCTCCAGGCCTGAAAGCCCAGCAGCAGAATCAGCAGGCTGACGACGCTGGCCAGGACCGGGCGACGGATGAACGGGTCGGTGAACGCCATGCCTGCCTCCTGTCAGTCGTTGTGCGGGGTGCCTTGATCAGCCTTGCCTGGGTCAGGAGCACCTTGCTCAGGTGTGAGCGCCTTGTCCTCGCTGATGCGGATCGCCGCGCCGGGTGTGAGCTTGAGTTGCCCAGCGGTGACCACCTGCTCGCCGGCCTGCAGGCCCTTGCTGACCACCACCACGCCGTCGCGGCGCTCGCCCGTCTGCACGGTGCGCTGTTCGGCGATGAGCGGGGGTTGGCCGTCGTCGGTTTTTTCCGGGTTGCCGTCCTTGTCCTTTTTCGGGGTGGCGACATACACCGAGTTGCCATAGAGGGTGTAGGTGATGGCGCTTTCCGGCACCACCACCCGCGGCTGTGGCGCGGGCAGCAGGATCAGCAGGTTGGCGAACATGCCAGGCAGCAGCTTGCCGTCAGGGTTGGCCAAGGTTGCGCGGGCCAGCAGGTTGCGAGTGCTTTCCTCGACCTTGGGGTTGATGGCGCTGAGGCTGGCGGTGAAGGTCTGGCCCGGGTAAGCGGCGACCTGCACCAGCACCTGCTGGCCTAGGCTCAGGTGCGGCAGGGCCTGCTCGGGCACGTTGAAGTCGACGTAGAGGCTGGACAGGTCTTGCAGGGTGGCGATCACCGTGCCAGCGGCGAGGTAGTCGCCGACATCCACCTGGCGAATGCCGATGGTGCCGCTGAAGGGCGCACTGATGCTTTTTTTGGTCTTCGAGGCCTTGAGCTGATCGACCACGGCCTGGTTGCGCCGGTACTGGGCGGTGAGGCGATCGTACTCGCCGCGCGAGATGGCCGAGTCGCCGACCAGCTGGCTGCCGCGGCCGAAATCGACCTTGGCCAGCCCCAGGTCGGCCTGGGCGGTGCCGAGCAGGGCGGTTTCCTGTTCGTCATTGAGTTGCAGCAACAGTTGCCCGGCCTTGACCTTCTGCCCGGAGTCGAAGTGCAGGCTTTTGACGATGCCTTCCACCTCAAGGCTCAGCTCGACGCCTTGCAGGGCCTTGAGGCTGCCGACGGCGGGCAGGCGTTCTTGCCACTGGCGTTCTTCGGCCAGCGCTGCCGCCACGGTGATCGGCGGCTTGGGGGCTGTGAACACCTGGATCTGCTGGTAGATCGAGAAGGCCTTGTAGCCCCCCAGGGCCAACACGATCAGCAGAACGACGGCCAACATGATGAGCATGCGGCGGCGAAGCATAGGTCCGGTTCCTTGGAAGCGTGGTTGTTATTCGTTTTGACACGACAACGGGCGATCCTGCCCACGTGTGGATGGGGGAAGTATTGACTGTTTTTTGTAAGTGGGGGAAAGGAATTGAACCGCTAATTTTACGCGGTCCCTGTAGGAGCGGCCTTGCGTCGCGAAAGGGCTGCGTAGCGGCCCCAGCAATTTCTGCATTAACGCTGAGATCCTGGGGCCGCTACGCAGCCCTTTCGCGACGCAAGGCCGCTCCTACAAGGCCGGTGATAATCAGGCCAGGTGCAGGTGGTTGTCCCAGAACCCGGAAGGCAGGTCCATCGGTTGCCCGATCAGCTCTGCCTTGCGGCAATCGTAGAACCGGCAACGCCCCTGCCCGGAGGTGACGACAAAGCCATCCTTCACCGCGCCAACCCCGGCGCAATCTGGCATCGGCGCATCCAGCTTCACCGCGCCGCTGTCCAGGTCCCAGACAAACAACCGGTTGGCCCGCGGCGCCGTCAGCGCCACCAGCCGCAGGTCGCTGTGAATCGCCACGCTGGCGGTGTACTGGGCCATGGCCTGCAACTGCCGCTCCGGCACGGGGAAGGCCTTGAACGGCTCGCCCGGGCGCTTGATTGCTAGCAGCTCGGCGGTTTCGTCGGCGTCGCCCATGAATTGCTGGCAGGCGGCAATGGTGCCGTCGTCGCCAATTGCCAAGTGACGCACGCTGTTCATTTGCTGGGCGAGGGTTTCTTTGCTCAGCAGGGTGCCGTCGCGCTGCATCAGGACCAGGCTTGGTTGCATGGCGTTGAGGTTCATCTCCACGCGGCTCTCGGCCTCGGTGCGGATGCCACCGTTGGCCACCACCAGGGTTTCCCCGTCCGGCAGCCAGGCCACTTCATGCGGGCCGATGCCGTGGGTCGACAGCTCGCCGCTGTGCACCAAGCGTTCGCCTTCGAAACGGTACACACCGAGCACGCCGCGACCCGGGTCGGTAGTGTCGTTCTCGGTGGTGTACAGCCATTCCCCGCCCTTGTGGATGACCGCATGGCCGTAGAAGTGGCGGTTGGGCTGCGAGACCACGGTTTGCAGCAGCCGCCCATCGCGCAGGTCGACCAGGTAGCTTTCGGTACCTGGGCGGCGGGCGACGAAAAGAGCGATCGGCAGCGAGGGGTGGTTGATGATGGCATGGCAACGCTGGGCAACCTGGGTGCTGAACACCTGGGTGCCGTCCAGGCGGAACCCTACGGCGTAATGCTTGCCATCGCCGTCGTCGCGCGCCGAGAGCAGCAGGGGTTCGCTGCCTTTGTTGCGGAACAGGCTCCAGCCGCCCAGGGTGAGGGCGCTGAGCAGTACGCTACCGAGTTTGAGGGCCTGGCGTCGCAGCATGATCAGTCACCGTCGTTGGCATTAAAGCCCAGCTGGATGTTCAACGCCTTCGCCAGCTCGCCTTCGTGCAGGCGGTGGACAACGTTGAGGCTGTCGTAGATCTGGTTGAGGGTCTGCTTGCCGGCGTCGTCGGCCAGCAGCTCGCCGAGGGTTTTCTGATTGTCGGCCAGCTGTTTGAGCGCAGTCGCGTAGGCGTCGTCGATCTTGTCTGCCAAGGCTTTCTGGTCGCTGCCCAACAGGCCACGCAAGCCTTTGTTGTCGACCCCGACCCAGACCGCCTGGGCGGCCTTGAGGCTGGCCTCCAGGCTTTTGAGCGAAGCGTGGCTGCGCCAGGCTTCGGCCTGCAGCGGCTGGGCAATGCCCTTGCTCTGGCGGCCCATGGGGGCGCCAAGCTTCTTCTTCAGGGTATCCAGGGCGGTGACCTGGGCGCGCAGCAGGTCGGCGATGGCCTCGTGGGAATCGGCGTAGCGCTGGTTGGGGAACTTGGTCATCTGCGAGAGCATGCCGTCGGTGCTGTTCCAGCCCTTGAGGATCTCTTCGGCCAAGGCCTTCTGGTGCTCGGCGATGGCCACCAGCAGTGGGCAGTAGCGGGCTTTCTGCTCTGCCGTGGCAACGTCTGGCTTGCTGTCGAAGAGGATGTACTCGTAAGCCGACAGGCCGCGCACCACGACGCTGGCCTTGCCCAGGGCAGCGGCGTCGACGGGTTTGTCACCGTTGACCAACTGCTCGACCTGGCGGCCGACCAGGTTCTTCTTGTCGGGCCAGAACTGCACCTGCCAGGCGCGGTTGCCTTCGGCCAACGGGCCGACCAGCAACGGTTGCAGCTCGGCCCAGGCTTTTTGCGCAGTGAGGAAGTCGGCGCGGGCGGTGTCCAGGTTCGCCTTGCCTTCGCAATAGGCCAGGGCGCTGACGGCCAGCTGGCGGTCGGCTTCGACCCAACGGCTGTAGGTCGGCAGGATCACCTGCTTGGCGATGGCGGCGGAGGTCACGGCTTGCGGGTCCTGCGGCGAGCAGGCACCGAGGGCGAGTGCGGCGAGGCTGGTGAACAACAGTTTGGGTCGGAACATGCCCGGCTCCTTGCGCGTTTTAAAGTGAGTTCAGGAAAGCCAGCAGCGCAGCACGCTGCTCGGCATTGAAGGTGAGGACGAAATTACGTGCCGCTTCGGCTTCGCCACCGTGCCAGAGCACGGCTTCGAGCAGGTTGCGGGCGCGGCCGTCGTGCAGGAACTGGCTGTGGCCACTGACCGTTTCACTCAGGCCGATGCCCCACAGCGGCGGGGTGCGCCAGTCCTGGCCATTGGCCGCGAATTCGGTGCGTTCATCGGCCAGGCCCGGCCCCATGTCATGCAACAGCAGGTCGCTGTAGGGGCGGATCACCTGGCCGGCCAGCTCAGGTTCGGCCGCGTTTGCGGCGGTGGTGAACTGCGGGGTGTGACAGCCCTGGCAACCAGCCTGGAAGAACAGGTTCTTGCCTGCCAGCACCTGCGGCGCACCCACGTCACGACGGGCAGGCACACCCAGGTTGCGGGTATAGAAGGTGACCAGGCGCAGGATGTTGTCGCTGACTTCCTTTTCGCCCCCCATGCCATCGCCATTGGGCGCGGCCAGGCAGTCGACTTGCGCTGCGGTGCAGTCGTCCTTGGGTTGCAGGGTGGAGGTCAGGCCCATGTCGCCGGCAAACGCATGGACGTTCTGCTGGTTGACGTTGGGTTGCCCGGCTTTCCAGCCGAAGCGGCCCACCACGGTCTTGCCCTGGGCATCATCCCAGACCCGGTTGGCTCGGCCGCGGATGCCGTCGCGGTTGCGGTCGTCCGGGTCTTCGTTGGCGAGGATGTCGGCTTCAGGGATGGCTTCGAGCAGGCCGAGGCCGATCATCGGCGGCGCAACGCGGGCCGAGAAGCGGGTGTCAGGGTGCATTGCCCCGTAGCCCAGCTGGGTGATCTGCAAGCTGGGCCGACGCAGTTCGACCTGGTGGCCGTCCTTGAACGTGACGGCCTGGTTGGCGTAGGTCACGCGGACCTTGCCCTCCGGCGCCACGCCGGGGATTGCCATGTCCTGCAACTGGGTGCCGTACACGGGCTCGGGGACCACGCCCAGGCGCTCGACCACCTTGGCCAGGTAAGGCTGGTCGGGGATCGACAGGCGCACCAGCATCGACACCGCGTTGCTGTCATTGAGCTCGGGTGGGTGACCGCGGCCATCGCGCACGTGGCAGTTCTGGCAGGCATTGGTGTTGAACAGCGGGCCGAGGCCATCACGCGCAGTGGTGGTGGACGGGGCGATCACCCAGGGGTTGCGGAAAAAACTGTTGCCGACGGCGAAGTCCAGGCGCCGCTCGGGCGAAAGGTTGGCCGAGGGCAGGGAATAGGCATTGCGATCGCTGCGCTGCACCGTAGCCTTGCCACCCGACAGCGCTTCGCCGGGCTCTGCCTGGGTGAAACGCGGGGCGTCGTCACAGGCGGCGAGGGCAAAGGCCAGCAGCAGGGGAGAGAGTCTGAACAGCGACGAGGACATCAAGGATCCTGGGCGTGAGCGAAAAACCGGCGTGCAAGCTTAGCAAAGTGGGGATGTTTGAATAAGAGCAATTTGCAATTGCTGGATGAAATCAGTGTCAGCTACATCTGTTGCCTGTGCCGGCCTCTTCGCGGGTAAACCCGCTCCCACACAGATCTCAGGAATCATGCCGTCCTGGTGGGAGCGGGCTTGCCCGCGAAAGGGCCAGAAGCAAAAAAGGCGACCCTAAGGTCGCCTTTTCCAGAACCGCTACAGCCGAATCAGAACTCGTGATCCGCAGTATCCGGGTTCAGGTTGGCGATGCCCAGCTTGCCTGCAGCCTGTTCGATCGCGCCGGTCTGCTTGACCAGCGAGGCGATGGCGTCACGCACGACCTGGTTGCCTGCGGCGTTGTCGGCAGCGATCAGTTGGTCGTAGTGCTCGCCTTTCAGGGCGTGGTCGACGATCACCTGGATCTTCGCTTCGGTGGCTTCCAGGTCGGCCTTCAGGGTGGCGTCGGTAGCCGGGTCAACCTTGGCCACCAGCGACGACAGGCTCGGGCCGGTCAGTTTGGTGCCATCCGGGCGGGTGTACTCGCCCAGGTAGACGTTGCGGATACCCTTGGCGTCGTAGAAGTGCGAGTAGTGGGTGTTGTCGCTGAAGCAGTCTTGCTCGTCTTCAGGCGAGTTGGCTTCCAGCGAGACCTTCATGCGCTCGCCCGCCAGTTCGCCCAGCGACAAGCTGCCCATGCCGAACAGCATCTTGCGCAGGCCGTCGTTGACCGGCTCGGCTTCCAGGGTGGCGCGGTAGTTGTCGGCAACGTTCGGTGCCCAGTTGCCGACCATCTCTTCGAGGTCCTTGACCAGCAGGTCGGTGGCCGCCTTCAGGTAGGCACGACGGCGGTCGTTGTGGCCGCCAGTGGCACCGTTGCCTTCCAGGTAGTCGGAAGCCGGGCGGTTGCCAGCGCCTGGGCCGGTGCCGTTCAGGTCCTGGCCCCAGAGCAGGAATTCGATGGCGTGGTAGCCGGTGGCGACGTTGGCTTCGGAACCGCCCAGCTCGTTCAGGCTGGCCAGCTTCTCTGGGGTGATGTCCTTGACGTCGACCTTCTCTTCGCCGACCTGGATCTCGGTGTTGGCGATGATGTTGGCGCTGGCCGCCGGGTTGCCCAGGGCGTGCTCGTAGCTCTTGTCGACGTAGTCGATCAGGCCTTCGTCCAGGGGCCAGGCGTTAACTTGGCCTTCCCAGTCGTCGATGATGGTGTTGCCAAAGCGGAAGGCTTCGCTCTGCAGGTAAGGTACGCGCGAGGCGGCCCAGGCGTCCTTGGCGGCTTTCAGGGTTTCGTCGTTGGGCTTGGCCAGGAACGCGTCGACAGCCGTCTGCAGGGCCTTGGCGGTGCTCAGCGAGTCGCTGTACACGGCGAAGACCATGTCGGCGTAATGCTTGACCACGGCCTTGCCGGCCGCTTCATCGACAGCCCCAGGCGCGGCGGCGGTGGTGCTGGCGGCAGCAGGCGCTTGAGCTTGCGGAGCAGCGGCCTTGTCATCCTTTTCGCCACATCCGGCGAGCGCGATGGCGATGGCCAGCAGACTGGCGGAGGCCAGAGGCATTCGAATCATTGTTGGTTTCCCTGCGTCGTGTGGTTGGACCGTGCGCCATGGCACGCGAAACCGCAACATCATGCGAAAGATTTGCATTTGCTGTAAAGAGGCGAGCGCGCAATTCATGTAAATGCCGGTCACGGCCTGTAACCGGGGCTGCCAGGGCTACAGCATGGACACCTGATTGCGCTGTGCCTGCTTGAGGTAACTGGTCAGCTCGCGGGCCGACAGTGGCTTGCTGTAGTGGTAGCCCTGACCCTCGTGGCAACCCTGGGCGATGATGTAGGTCTCCTGCTCGGCGGTTTCCACGCCTTCAGCGATAACCTGCATGCCAAGGCTTTTGCCCAGCTGGATGATGGCGCGCACGATGGTGGCGTCGTCATCGTCGTCGAGCAGGTCCTGGACGAAGCTCTTGTCGATCTTGATCTTGTCCAGCGGCAACGACTTCAGGTAGCTGAGCGACGAGTAGCCGGTACCGAAGTCGTCAATGGCGATCAGTGCCCCGGAGCGGCGCAGGCTGAGCAGGTGCTGGGCGGCGGTGCTGATGTCTTCCATCAGGCCGGTCTCGGTCACTTCCAGCTCCAGGCTGCGCGGCGGCAGGCGGTAGGCCTGCAGCAGGTTGTTGACCACGCGTGGCAGTTCGCTGTGGTGCAACTGCACGGTCGACAGGTTGACCGCCATGCGCAGGTCGCTGAAGCCCAGGTCGTGCCATTCGCGCAGCTGCCGGCAGGCCTGGTCGAGTACCCATTCGCCGATGGTGATGATGTTGCCGTTCTGCTCGGCCAGCGGGATGAACTGGTCGGGCGGGACCATGCCCAGCTCCGGGTGTTGCCAACGCAGCAGGGCCTCGACGCCAACCACGCGGTGGTCGCGGTAGCTGATCTGCGGCTGATACACCAGGTACAGCTGATTGCGCGGCAGGGCTTCGCGCAGGTCTTTTTCCAGCTCGCGGCGGCGGCGCATCTCACTGTCGACGCTGGCGATGTAGAACTGGTAACGGTTGCGTGAGCGGGCCTTGGCCAGGGTCATGGTCTGTTCGGCTTTTTGCAGCAGCTTCTCGGTGCTGTCGCCGTCTTCAGGGAACAGGGTGATGCCGATGGTGGCACGCAGGCGGATCTGCTGATGGTCGAGGTCGAAGGGCACCTCCAGGTCATCGAGGATGCTCTGGGCCAGCTCGGCAGCCTCATAGGGCTGCTCGATGTTGGCCTGAACCAGGGCGAACTGGTCGCCACCCAACCGCGCCAGCGCCCCCAGGCGGCCACTGTGGGCGCGCAGGCGGTCGGCCAGGGCCAGCAGCAACTGGTCACCGACCTGGTAGCTGAACTGCTCGTTGATGCCCTTGAAATCGTCCAGGCCTACACACAGCACTGCGACGCGATGCTGCAGGCGGCCGCCATCGACAAGGATCTTGTCCAGCTGTTGCTGCAGTTGCTGGCGGTTGGGCAGGCCGGTGAGGAAGTCGTATTGGGCCATGCGTTGCAGGCTGTTCTCGGCCTCGTGGCGCAGGTGGGTATTGCGCTCGATGGAGGCGAGCAGCTGGTTGGCCGTGTTCACCCACAGGCCCAGTTCGTTTTTCTCGTGGCCCTTGAGCAGCGGGATCTGGTGCTGGCTGGGGCGATCGGGGTTGATCTGGGTAAGGTGCTCGATGATTTTCGACAGTGGCTTGGTCAGCAGCCAGTGGTAGACCAGGTACAACACCAGGCCCATGGCCAGGGCGCGCAGCACGCCGGAGATGAAGATGATCACGGCGTTGATCAAAAAATCTTCGCCGTACGACGAGGTGTCGAGGGTGATGCTCAGGTCGCCATAGTATTCGCTGTAGGGGCCGCGGCCGACCAGTTGGGTGGTGTAGGTGCGTTCCTGGCCGAGGATCAGGTCGGTCAGCCAGCGCATGGACATGTCCTGCAGCGGGCGGGACTTTTCGGCCAGCATGGTTTCATTGGGGTGGCCGATGGACGCCATGCGCACTGATTCGTCCTGGAACAGGCCTTCCATCACCTGCATGCCCATCTCCCGGTCAAGGCTGTACACCGCCTGGGTAGAGGGGTCACGGAACATGTCGAGGATGCGCTGGGCATCGTTGTCGACAGCCTGGCGGGTCTTGTAGGTGTCGTAGACGATTTGCGCACAACTGAGCACGACGCCCACTGCGAGCGCCGACAGCAGCACGACCCTGAGCAACTTGACCGACAAGCTGTTCCGCAATTCCAGCTTCAATGGGGTTTCCTTAATCCATGCGCATGGCATCATTTTGCCATCAATGAAACCAATACACTATCGGCCGGTGTGCCACGGACACAGCGCGAGAAGCGGGGTTGTCCTGGGCAGTATATCGGTCGCCTGGCCCTGCAACTTGAGTGCGCTGTATCAAGTTTCCAGAGGTTTGATGTTAGCGTGCAATCCGTGCTGAGCAAGAGGCTGTTACAGGCCCATAAAAAAACCCGGCACCAAGGCCGGGTTCTTCGTTCAAGGCTGGATATGCATCAGGCCTTGAAGGTCTTGCCTTCGAACTGTTCGGCAACGAAAGCCCAGTTGACCAGGTTCCAGAACGCCTCGACATACTTCGGACGCACGTTGCGGTAGTCGATGTAGTAGGCGTGTTCCCAGACGTCGCAGGTCAGCAGCGGGGTGTCGCCATTGGTCAGCGGGTTGCCGGCGCCGATGGTGCTGGCCAGGGCCAGGGAACCGTCAGCTTTCTTCACCAGCCAGCCCCAGCCGGAGCCGAAGGTGCCGACGGAAGTCTTGGTGAACTCTTCCTTGAACTTGTCGAAGGAACCGAAAGCGGCGTTGATGGCTTCGGCCAGGGCACCGGTCGGTTGACCACCGGCGTTAGGCGCCAGGCAGTTCCAGTAGAAGGTGTGGTTCCAGACTTGAGCGGCGTTGTTGAAGATACCGCCCGAAGAGGTCTTGACGATCTCTTCCAGGGTCTTGCCTTCGAATTCGGTGCCTGGGACCAGGTTGTTCAGGTTCACGACATAGGTGTTGTGGTGCTTGTCGTGGTGATACTCCAGGGTTTCCTTGGAGATGTGCGGCTGCAGGGCATCGTGGGCGTACGGCAGCGGCGGCAATTCAAAAGCCATGGTGGATCTCCTGATTCAGGTCTATTTGCGGTTTGCGCAAGGCCGATCACGGGCGGCCCGATCAACGTCGGCGAGTTTGTACTCTTTGCGACGCGAGGGCTGGATCATAGCACCGGGCCCGGCGCATAACCACGCAACAAAGATAGGGAATAGAGGTTCCAGAGCGGTTGGCCGGTGCCGACCAGTGGTGTTCGTCGCGGTGTTTGTATCGCCTGGAAGATCGAGCGCCGCCCGCGCGGCGGATCGCGAGCAACGCTCGCTCCTACGTTTGTTTCGGGCCAGTCACGCCTGTGCCAGTGGGCGCGACCGCCTTGTTTGTTCGACGCGATATCGAGACATGCGCCAAGGCGGTCGCGCGCGTTTGCCCCAGGAATAATTGGCCCGAAACTAACGTAGGAGCGAGCGTTGCTCGCGATGCGCCGCGCGGGCGGCGCTCGATCTCCCAGGCGCTGAACCTGCCGTGCCAAGCACTTGCGCATTCAGCTAAAAATCAGCTGCGCCGCCACCGCGAACATCATCACCGCCACCATCAGGTCGAGCATCCGCCAGGTCGCTGGCCGCGCCAGCCACGGTGCCAGCCAGGCCGCACCGATCGCCAAGGTCGAGAACCACAGCAGCGAAGCACTGGCCGCCCCCGCCACATAGGCCCCGGGCACTGTCTGCTGGGCACCGAGCGAGCCGATCAGCAGCACGGTGTCGAGGTACACATGGGGGTTGAGCAGGGTCACCGCCAGTGCACTGAGCAATACCGCCCGGCGCGAGCGCATGCCCTGGCCTTGCTGGTGCTGCAGGCTCTGCTTGGAGCAGGCGCTGCGCAGCGCCTTGGCGCCGTACCAGAGCAGGAACACCGCGCCGCCCCAACGGGCGATGGCCAGCAGGGTCGGGTTGTGCGCCAGTACCGTGGCCAGGCCGAACACCCCGGCAGCGACCAGCAGGGCGTCGCAGACGATGCACAGGGCCGCCACCGGCAGGTGGTGCTCGCGGCGCAGGCTTTGCGCGAGGACGAAGGCGTTCTGTGCGCCGATGGCCATGATCAGGCCGAAGGCCACCAGCATGCCGTTCAGATAGCTTTGCCACATGGCGGTGTACTCCAGAAAATGAGCCATAAACGATGCTGGCTATTGTGGTGATTGGCGCTGTATAAGAAAAACAAATAAAGCTGATCAGGCATTAGGAATATCGATGTTCGACTACAAGCTGCTGGCCGCCCTTGCGGCGGTGATCGAGCAAGGCGGCTTCGAGCGTGCAGCGCAGGTACTGGGGCTGTCGCAATCGGCCATTTCCCAGCGCATCAAGCTGCTCGAAGCACGGGTTGGCCAGCCGGTGCTGGTGCGGGCCACGCCACCGAGCCCGACCGAGGTCGGGCGCCAGTTGCTCAACCATGTGCAGCAGGTGCGTCTGCTAGAGCGCGACCTGCAACGCCAGGTGCCTGCGCTGGACGAGGAGGGCATGCCGGAGCGTTTGCGGATTGCCCTTAACGCCGACAGCCTGGCCACCTGGTGGGCGGGCGCGGTCGGCCGGTTCTGTGCCGAACAGAACGTGCTCACCGACCTGGTGGTGGAGGACCAGGAAGTTGGCCTTAAACGCATGCGTGCCGGTGAAGTGGCGGCCTGCCTGTGTGGCAGCGAACGGCCAGTGGCTGGCGCGCGCAGCCTGCCGCTGGGCGCGATGCGCTACCGTGCACTGGCCAGCCCGGTGTTCATGGCGCGGCATTTCCCCCGTGGGTTCGAGGTCAAGCGCTTGGCACGCACGCCCGCGATCGTGTACGGCCCGGACGACTTCCTGCAACACCGCTACCTGGCATCGCTGGGCATCGAGGACGGCTTCCTGCACCACTTGTGCCCCTCGTCCGAAGGGTTCCTGCGCATGACCGAGGCGGGGTTGGGCTGGGGGCTGGTGCCTGAATTGCAGGCGCGCGAGCAACTGTCCAGCGGGCAATTGGTGGAAATATGCGCCGATACTCCCATCGATGTGCCGCTGTACTGGCATCATTGGCGCAATGGCGGGCAACTGCTCGCGCAACTGACCGATCACCTGCGGCACACGGCACGGCAATGGTTGGTGCCCTTGTAGCCACGGCCGGCGTCAGTTGCATCTGAAATCTGGCAAGGCGGAGTCTTACATGCGAATTCTGGTCACCGGCGCGAGCGGCTTCATCGGCGGGCGCTTTGCGCGCGTTGCCCTGGAGCAGGGCCTGGACGTGCGGGTCAGCGGCCGACGTGCCGAAGGTGTCGAGCACCTGGTCAAGCGCGGCGCGCAGTTCATCCCCGGCGACCTGGGCGATGCCGAGCTGGCCCGGCGCCTGTGCCAGGGCGTCGAAGCGGTGGTGCACTGCGCAGGCGCGGTGGGCAACTGGGGGCGCTACCAGGATTTTCACCAGGGCAACGTGGTGGTCACCGAAAACGTGGTCGAGGGTTGCCTGAAGGAGCATGTGCGGCGCCTGGTGCATTTGTCGTCGCCGTCGATCTACTTCAATGGCCGTTCGCGCCTGGACATCCGTGAGGACCAGGTGCCGCGCCGTTTTCACGATCACTATGCGCTGACCAAGCACCTGGCCGAGCAGAAGGTGTTCGGTGCTCAGGAGTTCGGCCTGGAAGTGCTGGCGCTGCGCCCGCGCTTCGTCACTGGGGCTGGGGATGCCAGTATTTTCCCGCGGCTGATGCAGATGCAACGCAAGGGCCGCGTGGCGATCATCGGCAACGGCCTGAACAAGGTCGACTTCACCAGCGTGCACAACCTCAACGAGGCGTTGCTCAGTGCCCTGTTCGCCGACGACCGCGCCCTGGGCCAAGCCTACAACATCAGCAATGGCCACCCGTTGCCACTGTGGGATGTGGTCAACTACGTGATGCGCCAGATGCACTTGCCGCAAGTGACCCGGTACCGCTCCTACGGCCTGGCCTACAGCCTGGCGGCGCTCAACGAAGCGGCGTGCATGCTCTGGCCGGGGCGGCCGCAGCCCACCTTGTCGCGCATGGGCATGCAGGTGATGAGCCGCGATTTCACCCTGGACATCAGCCGCGCACGGCAGTACTTGGACTATCAGCCCAAGGTCAGCCTGTGGACGGCCCTGGATGAATTCTGCGGTTGGTGGAAGCACCAGCCCGAAGGCCTGAAAATCGGCTGATGCAACGATGGTCATCAACACGCCGCGCGAGCGGTTTATACTCGTGCCTCTTTGCGACTACCGCGGTTGAATGTACTCATGCGTAAGCCTGCTCACGACGATTACGATGATGTGCCTACCCTGAGGGCCGGCACGCCCGACGATGATGAACTGATACCCGCGCACGTGATGCGCAGCCGGCAGAAAGCCGAGCGGGGGGCCAGTACGGCACCTTTGTGGGCGCTGTTGGTGGCGTCACTGATTGCCTTGGCGGGGTTGGGCTGGTGGAGCTTCCAGCAGATCTCGCTGATGGAGCAGCAACTGGTCGCGACCCAAGAAAGCTTCGCCCGTATCAGTGAAGAGGCGGCCGGGCGACTGCAGGCGATCAGCGGCAAGGTGGAGGCCAGTGAGTCTTCGGTCAATACCGGCAGCGAGGCCTTGAAGTTGCAAATTCGTCAGTTGCAGCAAGGCGTGGCCGGGCAGACCGGCGACCTGGGCAAGCGCCTGGAGCAGGTGCTGGCCGATACCCGTGAACAACAGAAGGCTGTGACCGAGCTGCAAACCCAGTTGCAGGCACAGTTGAAGCTGGTGAATGGCGAGCTGACGGCGTTGAAGTCGGGCCAGGTCGATGGCGGCAAGCTGGATGCCCAGTTCAAGGCGTTGAGCAATGACGTGGCAGCGTTGAAGGCCGCGCAGGCGGACGGTGGCAAGCTGGATGACCAGCTCAAGAGCCTGAGCAACGAAGTGGCAGCGCTGAAAAAGCAGGGTAACCCGAGTGCGGCGATCCAGAGCCTGGAGCAGGACATGCTGGTGTTGAAGAGCCAGGTCGACAATCGCCCGGCGGCGTCGTCGGGCGGTGCCTCGGTGCAGGAGTTCGATGCCTTCCGCGGGCAGACCACCCGCAGCATCAACACGCTGCAGAGCCAGATCCAGAACCTGCAGCAGCAGATCAAAGCGCGCCCCTGAAGACCCCGCGTGCCCTGTGGGCAGCCTTGTGCTGCGAAGAGGCCAGTGCAGGCATAACCGTTACGTGCAAGCCTGCGCCGGCCTCTTCGCAGCACAAGGCTGCGCCTACCCGATCACATCCGTGGGTAGTCGATATACCCCACCGGCCCCTTGCTATAGAAGGTTTCCGGGTGTGCCTGGTTCAAGGGCGCATCCGCCGCCAGGCGCGCTGGCAGGTCCGGGTTGGCAATGAACGGCACACCGAACGCCACGGCATCCGCCTTGCCAGTGGCCAGCGCGGCATTGGCAGTGGCCTTGGTGAAGCGCTCGTTGACGATGTACGGGCCACCAAAGGCCTCTTTGATCAGCGTGCCGATGCTGTCGTCGGCTTCCTTCTCCCGTGAGCAGATGAAGGCGATGCCGCGCTTGCCCAGTTCGCGTGCCACGTAGGTGAAGGTTTCGGCACGGTCAGCGTCGCCCATGTCGTGTGAATCGGCACGCGGCGCCAGATGCACGCCTACGCGGTTGGCCCCCCACACTTCAATGGCGGCGTCAGTGACTTCCAGCAGCAAGCGTGCGCGGTTTTCCAGCGAGCCACCGTAACGGTCGGTGCGCTGGTTGGTGCTGCTTTGCAGGAACTGGTCGAGCAGGTAGCCATTGGCACCGTGGATCTCCACACCATCGAAACCTGCGGCCTTGGCGTTTTCAGCGCCGCTGCGGTAGGCCTCGACGATGTCGACGATCTCTTCGGTTTCCAGCGCCCGCGGGGTCGGGTAGTCGCTGAGCGGGCGCACCAGGCTGACGTGGCCCTTGGGCTGGATCGCGCTGGGGGCCACCGGCAGTTCGCCGTTCAGGTAGCTGGGGTGGGAAATGCGGCCCACATGCCACAGTTGCAGGAAGATGCGCCCGCCAGCGCCATGCACGGCCTTGGTGACATTGTTCCAGCCACGCACCTGTTCGTCGTTCCAGATGCCTGGGGTGTCTGGGTAGCCGACCCCCATCGCCGTGACCGACGTCGCCTCGCTGAGGATCAGCCCGGCGCTGGCGCGTTGCACGTAGTACTCGGCCATCAGTGCGTTGGGCACCCGGCCTTCATCGGCGCGGCAGCGGGTCAGCGGGGCCATGATGATGCGGTTGGGCAGTTGCAGGTCGCCCAGCGTGATAGGGTCGAAGAGCGTAGTCATGCGGTTTCCTTTTCAGAGCGCTTGGCTCAACTGTTCGAGGAAGGCCTGAATGGTCTCCTCATTGCGTTTGAAGAAGTGCCATTGGCCGATCTTCTGGCTGCTGATCAGGCCGGCGCGCTGCAAGATGGCCAGGTGAGCAGAAACGGTCGACTGCGACAGGCCGCAGCGTTGGTCGATCTGCCCGGCACAGACACCGTGTTCGGTGCTGTGGTGCTGGTCAGGAAACTGCGTTGCCGGGTCCTTCAGCCAGTCGAGGATTTCTCGCCGGACCGGGTGGGCCAGGGCTTTTATTATGTCGTCTAGATCGAGGGGCATTGGGGTGTGGCTCATGGTGAAGCGTTCGATTGCGATAGGGGGAATGTAAATCGGTATTTCGCGATATACAAATATGAAGAGGTTCTGAGCTGAGCACCAATCGCTATATCGCGTTATAACGATATAGGCGTTGGCGGTGCTAGACTGACGCCATGAACTACCTCGCACACTTGCACCTCGGCGGCCCCGCGCCGCAGCAATTGCTCGGCAGCCTGTATGGCGATTTCGTCAAGGGCTCGCTGGAAGGGCGCTTTCCTCCGGCGCTGGAAGCCGCTATCCGCCTGCATCGGCATATCGACAGCTACACCGACCGTCACCCGCTGGTGCTGGCCGCGCTGGCACGGTTCCCTGTGCAGCGGCGGCGGTTTGCCGGCATTGTCCTGGATGTGTTTTTCGATCATTGCCTGGCGCGGCATTGGGCCGACTATGCCCAGCAGCCGTTGGCGCAGTTCACCGGTGATTTCTATCGGGTGCTGCTGGCGGAGCCTGAGTTGCCCGGGCGCCTGGCGCGCATTGCACCGTTCATGGCGGCCGATGACTGGCTGGGGGCGTATGGCGATTTTGCGACCCTGGAGCAGGTGTTCAACGGCATTGCGCGGCGGTTGTCGCGGCCGGAGGGGATGGCTGGCGTGATGCCTGAGTTGGAGCGGTTGTATGAGCCGTTGATGGCGGACTTTCGCGAGTTTTATCCGCAGTTGCAGGCGTTTGCGGCGGCGGGGCGGGTGTCTGGTTAATCTTCTGCTGCCTGCTCTGGCCTCTTCGCGGGCAAGTCGGACCGCCGCACCGCCGCTCCCACAGGTACCGCACAGATTTTGAGCACTGTGCAGTACCTGTGGGAGCGGCGGTGCGGCGGTCCGACTTGCCCGCGAAGAGGCCAGAGCAGGCAGAACCAAAGCTCAGGCAGCGCGAGCCTGCCGCCGTGGCACCACTGTTGCCTCTTCAACCCCAAACAGCGCCCCATGAATGGCCTGTTGCGCCTGCAATGCCAGCACCGCACGCTCCTTGCCAACACTGGCAATCGGCTGCAGCAGATGAATGCACACCTCGCCACGCGGCTGGGCAAACAGCCGCATCAGGTGCGACAGCAAATCATCATCGCCAATGAACGGCGCAATCGGGTCAGCCTCGCCATTGCGCAAATACTGGATGGCCACCGGCTGCACCGGCACCGCCTGGTCGATGGCACCTGCCAGCAAACGACCGTGGAACGTGCGCACGTGGCGCCCATCGGTGGTGGTGCCTTCGGGGAAGATCAACAGCGGCCGGGCGTCGCTCAGTTGCGCACTGATTTGCTCCCGCAGCCGTTGGCTGTCGCCACCGCCGCGGCGGATGAACAGCGTGCCGGCCTTCTCTGCCAGCCACCCGGCCACAGGCCAGTGGCGCACCTCGGCTTTGGACAGGAACGACAGCGGAAGCAGCATGCCGAGCAGCGGGATGTCGGCCCAGGAGACGTGGTTGCTGACCCACAGCATCGGCTGTTTGGGCAGTTCGCCTAACACCCTGACCTCGAAGGGCAAGGCTGCGACCAGGCGTTTCATGAACCAGCAGCTCCAGCGTTGCCGGCGCTCGATCGAAGCCGTCAAGCCTACGCGTTCGCCAAGGGCGATCACGCTGGCCATCAGCAGGCCGAGCAGCAGCACCAGCATAAGCCGTGAGAGGCGGGCGAGTACCCGCAGCTTCGGCATCAGACCGCCGCCTTGAAGTGGCGGGCGTAACGTGGGCAGAGGTCGTCGCGCTTGAGCAGGATGAACACGTCGGCGACCTGGAAGTCCTCATCCCAGCAGGGTTCGCCGCAAATCTTCGCACCCAGGCGCATGTAGGCCTTGAGCAGCGGTGGCATTTCGGCGATGACATTGTTTGGCAGGGCCAGCTTCGGCAGCGGGTTTTTAGGCTCGGCGCGCAGGTGCTCGTTGCACAGGTAGCGTTCGCGCAGGCGCTGCATGACCGCATGGGCCTGCACGCCACCGTCCTGCATGGGGATGCTGGCGCACCCCATCAGGTAGCTGTAGCGCCCTTCGTTGAGCACTTCGGCCAACTCGCCCCAGAGCACGGCGATGGTGCCGCCGTTGCGGTATTCGGCGGCCACGCAGGTGCGGCCCAGTTCAAGAATCGGCCCTTGCAACTGCAACAGGCCGTGCAGGCTGAACTCTTCTTCGCTGTAGAAACGGCCAAGGCTGCTGGCAGCCTGGTGGTCGAGCAGCCGGGTGGTGGCGACCAGTTCGCCGGTGCTCAGGTCGCGCACGCCGATGTGGCGGCAGTGCGGGTCATAGTCATCCATGTCCAGACCGTGTTCGGCACCCTTGAGCTTGGCCTTGAATTCTGCGCTGAACACTTTGTAGCGCAAGGCCTGGGCTTCCTGCAGGGCCGTGGCGCCGACCAGGCGTTCGGCTTGCAGACGGCGTTCAGTGCTGTTGTCGCCGGTGTGAGCGATCCGAGTCATTACGAGTCTCCATAAGCCAGCCATGAAGGGTTGCGGCCGGTCGGCTTTGTTGTGCAAAGTCAGCCTAGGTAGATGGGGTGTCACCCCTGTGAATCTTTGGTGATGCTTGCGTGACACCCACCCTCAACCCCCGCAAGGAGCTGCGTCCGATGGCCTGGCTACAACGACTCAACGACCCGCTGCGCCAACCTGTGGCCGGCACCCTGGGCGAAACCTACGCCGCGCTGCTTGAGCGCCTTGGCCAGGTCGCCCCGTTCGAACTGGCGGTGCTCGGCGGGCGCGCGATGGCCACGCCGGGCCTGGCCTTTCTCGTCGGTTACCAGGCCGCCTTGCGCGTGCTCTGGCCCAGCGCGCCGGCCAGCCTCGGCGCCCTGTGCGCCACCGAGCGGCGCAGCGTGCGGCCGGCGGACATGCGCATGCGTATCGACGGGTTGCGCCTGACCGGCAGCAAGGATTTCGTCACCGCCGGGCTTGAGGCGGAATGGTTGCTGGTGGCGGCGCGCAGTGAAGCGGCAGGCGAGGCACCACGCTTGAACCTGGCGGTGGTGTACCCGGGCGAACCGGGGGTGACGTTGGAGGCGTTGCCGACCTTGCCGCTGATGCCCGAAGTCGGCCATGGCCGGTTGCACCTGGAGCAGGCGGCGTGCGAATTGCTGGCCGGAGATGGTTGGGATGCCTACGTCAAACCGTTTCGTTCGCTCGAAGACCTGTACGTCCTTGCCGGTATGACGGCCTGGCTGTATGGCGTCGGCCAGGAGTGTGCGTGGCCGCAGGCGTTGCGCTTGCGCCTGCTGAGCGTGTTGGCCGGGTGTGCAGAAGGCAGCCGTCAGTGTGCGGACAGTGTGGGTTGCCATTTGTTGCTGGCGGGGTTGTTTGCGCAGTTTCAGGCGCTGCGCGCTGATATTGATGAGGCGTTGCTGGCTGGGCCCAAGCAGTGGGCGCAATTGTGGCAGCGTGATCAAGGGGTGATGGCGCTGGCTGCGGCCGCGCGGGAGAAGCGCCTGGCCAAGGCCTGGGCGGCTGCAGGATTGTCATGAAACGCCGGCAGACTCGGGTGAACATTTGAATGTTGGGGTTGCAACGCAGCCCCCTACTGTGTGAGCTCAAGATGGAAAAGGTCCTGCTGGCCCTGCTGTGGCTTGTCATGTCCCCGGCCCGCGCCGAACACTGGCCAGCCCCCGACTGGCAAACCGACCCTGCCCCCCTCGACTGGCAAGCCGTCGACGCCTACGCCTTCCCCGCTGACCGCAGCATCCACACCAATGCCCTGCTGATCATCCGCGACGGCCGCATTCTCTATGAACGCTACACCCACCCCACAAACGCCCATACCGCGCACCTCACTTGGTCCGTGAGCAAGAGCGTGCTGGCCACGGTGTTGGGTGTTGCCCAAGGCGAAGGCCGCTTCCAACTGCAGGACCCGGTCGCCCGCTTCTATCCACCCATGCAAGCCCACCCGGACGTGCGCCTGGCCGACCTGCTGCACTGGGCCAGCGGCCTGGACTGGCAGGAAGACTACGAGTACGCCCCGTTAAACTCCTCCGTGGTGGCCATGCTCTACACCCGCGGCCGTGGGGACATGGCGGCCTACACAGCGGCGCGGCCAGCGGCCCGCACACCAGGGCAGCATTTTTTGTATTCCAGCGGTGACAGCAACCTGCTGGCTGCAGCATTACGCGGCATGCTCGATGCCGGGCAGTACCCCGACTACCCCTGGCAGGCGCTGTTCACGCCGCTGGGCATCCACAGCGCGGTGTGGGAGCGCGATGCTGCCGATACCTATGTCGGCTCTTCGTACCTGTACCTCACTGCCCGCGACCTGGCGCGCATTGGCCTGCTGATGCAGCGCGAGGGGCGCTGGGGTGATCGGCAGCTGCTGCCTGAAACCTGGGTGGCCTTCAATCGCACACCCTTTGCACAGGCCGAGCCAGTGCCGGGTGAAGCCAACCCGGGTGGCCACTGGTGGCTCAACGATGCGCAGGCCTGGCCGGATGCCCCCGCGGACACCTACGCCGCGCTGGGCCATTGGGGCCAGGCGCTGTACGTGTTGCCTGGGCAAAAACTGGTGATTGTCCGCTATGCCGATGACCGCGACGGCACCTACCAGCATGACCAACTGCTCAAGCGTGTGTTGGCGGCGCTGGCCGGGGAGGGCGCATGAGGCGTGCACTGCGGGTGCTTGTGGCGCTGCTTGCCGTGTCGCTGGGCTGGAGTGCGTGGCAGGCGCGCCAGGCGCTGGCGGATTTCCCGGGCATTCTTTCGGCCTATTCGGCCAAGGAGTATTGCTCGTGCCGCTTCGTCATGGGGTTCGACCCGGCCTACTGCCGCGCCTACGTGAAACAGTGGCTGCCGCTGAGCCTGCTTGAAGAAAGCAGCGAGCAACGGCGCGTTACCGCTGAAGGCCTGGGCCGGCGTAACCAGGCTGCATGGCAGGGCGTGCGCGAGGGCTGCCGCTTGCTGCCATGATGGCGGGCGGGTAAGGTTGCGGTCTTGTTTCACGAGATCTGTCATGTTCAAGTTGCCCCGTCTCCTGCCCGCATTATTGCTGGCCCTATGCCTTCCCGCCCATGCCAACTGGCACCTCGATGGCGAGTCATCACGCCTGTCGTTCATTACCGGCAAAAACGGTGATACGGCGGAAGTTCATCGCTTTCTGGTGCTGCATGGCACGGTGGACCGCAAGGGTGCGGCTGGCCTGCGTATCGAAATGGATTCGGTCAGCAGTGGCATCCCGCTGCGCGACGAGCGCATGCGCGACGGCCTGTTCGAGGTCGAGCGGTTCGCCGAGGCCACGGTGAAGGCACAGCTGGACCTGCGGCCGATCAACGACCTGGCCAACGGTGCGCAGATCGAACTGCGCCTACCACTGACAGTGACGCTGCATGGCCAGTCCCACAGCTACAACGCCTTGCTGCTGGCCACACGCCTGGACGAGCGGCGCTTCCAGGTGGTGACCCTGGAGCCCTTGGTACTGCGCGCCGAGGATTTTGGCCTGGTGACGGGGCTGGAGAGCTTGCGCAAGTTCGCTGGGCTCAAGTCCATCAACCCATCGGTACCGGTTAATGCGGTGCTGATCTTTACCGCCCGCTGACATGCCGGGGCCGGTCTTCCCCTGGCGGGATGGCAACCAGTTCGAACTGCTGATCGACGGCCCCGAGTTCTTTCCACGCATGCTCCAGGCGATCACGCGTGCCGAGTTCCAGGTCGACCTCGAACTGTATCTGGTCGAAGCGGGCGCGTGCGCCGATGCGGTGGTCGACGCGCTGGCACACGCTGCCCGGCGCGGTGTGCGGGTGCGCTGCCTGTTCGATGACTATGGTTCGCTGGCCTTCAACAGCGCCTTGCGCCAACGGCTGCTTGAGGCCGGCGTGTACCTGCGCTGGTACAACCGCCTGCGCTGGAAGCGTGGCCTGCGTAACCTCTACCGCGATCACCGCAAGCTGCTGCTGGTGGACGAGCGCTGGGCGGCGGTGGGCGGCACGGGTGTCACCGATGAATTCTGGACGCCGGGCACCGCTACCAGCGAATGGCATGAGGTGATGGTGCAAATAGAAGGCCCTGTGGTCACCGACTGGCAACTGCTGTTCGACCGCCAATGGCACGCCAACAACCGCCGCACCGCCTGGCGGCCGGCTGAAGGCTTTGGCCTGCCACGCCTGCCCAAGGTGCCGGCACAAGGGCAGGGCATGGGCCGGGTAGCCTATGCCGACGCCCGTCAGCATCAGGACATCCTGCATGCGTTGGTGCGTGCGCTGAACAGCGGCAAGCAGCGGGTATGGCTGGCCACGCCGTATTTTCTGCCGACCTGGAGCGTGCGCCGCTCGTTGCGCCGCGCAGCCAGCAAGGGCCTGGACGTGCGCTTGTTGCTGACCGGGCCGCGTACCGACCACCCGTCGGTGCGCTATGCGGGGCATCGCTATTACCCACGTCTGTTGCGCGCCGGGGTGAAGATATTCGAGTACCAGCCGTGTTTCCTGCACCTGAAAATGGCCGTGGTGGATGACTGGGTCAGCGTCGGCTCGTGCAACTTTGACCACTGGAACCTGCGCTTCAACCTCGAGGCCAACATCGAGGCCCTCGACCCGCCGCTGACCGCTGCCGTGGTGGCCAGTTTCGAGCGTGATTTCGCCTTGAGCGAAGAAGTCGACCTCGCTCACTGGCATGCCCGGCCACTGTGGCGGCGGGTGAAACAGCGGGTGTGGGGGTGGCTGGACCGGCTGGTGGTCAACGTACTCGACCGCCGTGACTAAGAGCGACTATCGTGCAGTGACTGTTCACAGGCAATGGAAGGAGTGGATGTGATGACGGCGAAGAAGATTCTCATGCTGGTGGGCGATTACGTCGAAGATTACGAGGCGATGGTGCCGTTCCAGGCCCTGTGCATGGTGGGCCATACGGTGCACGCCGTGTGCCCCGAGAAGCTCGCGGGCCAGACCGTGCGCACTGCCATCCATGACTTTGAGGGTGAGCAGACTTACAGCGAAAAGCCGGGGCATAACTTTGCCCTGAACTACGACTTTGTGCGCGTGCGTGCCGAAAGCTATGACGCCCTGCTGATCCCCGGCGGCCGTGCCCCTGAATACCTGCGCTTGGATGACAAAGTGCTGGACTTGGTCAGGGCGTTCAACGAGGCGGGCAAGCCGATTGCCGCAGTGTGCCATGGGGCTCAGTTGCTGGCAGCGGCTGGCGTGTTGGAAGGGCGCGAGTGCAGTGCCTACCCGGCGTGTGCACCGGAGGTGCGCTTGGCGGGCGGCACGTTCATCGATATCGCGGTGGACCAGGCGCACGTGGATGGCAACCTGGTTACTGCGCCGGCGTGGCCTGCGCACCCGGCCTGGCTGGCGGCATTTTTGAAGGTGTTGGGGACGCGTATTCTCTGAGCCGGCCCATTCGCGGGCAAGCCCGCCCCCACAGGGTAGCTGCTGTTCTTCAGTTCAGTGGAGCACCTGTGGGAGCGGGCTTGCCCGCGAAAGGGCCAGTACAGGGAGCACAGTGCGAACAGCCTTAACCGACCTGCTCAACCCAGTCATTGAGGTTGTAGTAGTTGGTCACCCGGGCAATCTTGCCGCAGTGAATATAGAAGAACGCCCCCGCTGACAGCACATACGTCTGCCCATTGGCCGCAGGTAGCCCTTCATCATCGGCGAGGTATTCGCCATGCACTGTGAACTCCGCCGCCGCCCGGCTGCCGTCGGCATTCTGCATCACCACGATATCGGCCAGGCGCTCGCGGTAGCAGCGGTTCATCTTGTCCATGAACGCGGCAAACCTGGCCTTGCCCATCTGCCGCTCGCCCTGGTTGATGTCGTGGATCACGTCCTCGCTGAGCAGGGCGAGAAAGCCTGGCATGTCACCGGCATTGAAGGCTGCGTAGTATGCATTTACCAGTTCGGTAGCGGTCATGGAACAATACCTGTCGTGTAGGGAAAAGGCGGAGCGTGGGTTCGGATGATAGGGTTTCCCCTCAAGCCCGGCTTAGCCGAGCGCGTCATCCACATCGACAAAACGACCGCCAAGCATGGAAATACGCCTGTTGCACGGCGCCGCTATCGCGCCTTACATCGATGACCTCGCTCGCCTGCGCCTGACCGTGTTCCGCGAGTTCCCTTACCTTTACGACGGCACGCCGGAGTATGAGGCCGACTACCTCTCTACCTACGCCCGCTCTGGGCGCAGCCTGGTGGTGCTGGCGCTGGACGCCGGCAGGGTGGTGGGTGCCGCCACCGGCCTGCCCCTGGTGGACGTTGCCGCCGAGTTCCAGCAACCGTTCCTGGCCCAAGGGCGTGACCCTGCCAGCGTGTACTACTTCGGTGAATCGGTCGTGTTGCCGGAGTACCGGGGCCAAGGCCTGGGCGTGCGCTTCTTTATCGAACGCGAGTCCTATGCCCACAAGCTCGCCGAGTTCGACTATTGCGCCTTCTGTGCTGTCGAGCGCCCAGGCGTGCACCCCCGGCGGCCGGCCGATTACAAACCCTTGCAAGGGTTTTGGCGCAATCGAGGCTTTTTGCACGACCCCTCTTTGCGCACCACCTATGGCTGGCGCGACCTGGATGAGCAGGAAACATCTGAAAAGATCATGTCGTTCTGGCTCAAGGAACTGCCGATATGATCCGTCTGGCGGCCTGCCAGTACGCCATCGAACTGCACAAGACCTGGGATGCTTACGTCGACCACCTGCAGCGCTTGTGCGCCGAAGCTGTGCAAGATGGCGCCCAGTTGCTGCTGTTGCCGGAGTACGCGGGCCTGGTGCTCAGCGGGCTGCTACGCGAGGAGCAGCGGGGTGACCTGAAGGGTTCCATCGCCGGTATCCAGCCGTTGATCGAACCCTGGAAGGCCTTGTGCGAGCGCATTGCCCGGCGCTGGGGTATCTATCTGCAACCCGGCAGCCTGCCAGTGCAGGACAGCGATGGCCGCTATCGCAACCGCGCCTGGCTGTTTGGCCCCGACGGTGTGCTGGGTTATCAGGACAAACTGATCATGACCCGCTTCGAGCGCGAGCAATGGGACATCGCGCCGGGCGAGGGGCTGAAGGTATTCGAGACCAAGTTTGGCAAGCTGGGCATTCTGATCTGCTACGACAACGAGTTTCCGATGCTGGCCCGGCACTTGGCCGAAGCGGGTGCCGACCTGATTCTGGCCCCCAGTTGCACCGACACCGAAGCCGGTTACAACCGGGTGCGTATCGGCGCCCAGGCAAGGGCGCTGGAAAACCAGATTGCCGTGCTGCAGAGCCCGACGGTAGGGCTGGCGCCGTGGTCACCAGCGCTGGATGAGAACATTGGGCGTGCGGGGTTGTTCGTACCGCCGGACCATGGGATGCCCGCGGATGGCGTGGTGGCGCTGAGTGATCAGCTCCACCCGGTCGGCAGCCAGTGGCTGATGTGTGAGGTAGACCTTGAGGCCGTACGGCGGGTGAGGCAGGAGGGGCAGGTGTTTACCCGGCGCGACTGGCCAGAGCAGTTCGGGCGGATGCTGTAAATGAAAATGCCCGGCGGATGCCGGGCGTTTTCGATCAGGCCAGAGGTGAATTACTTCACTTCAACAGCCAGGCTTTCGGCAATCTTGCTCTGCCACAGCGCAGGGCCGGTGATGTGCACCGATTCACCGTTGCTGTCCACCGCGACGGTGACTGGCATGTCTTTCACGTCGAACTCGTAGATCGCTTCCATGCCCAGCTCGGCGAAGGCCAGGACCTTCGACTTGCGGATCGCCTGGGCTACCAGGTAAGCGGCGCCGCCGACGGCCATCAGGTACACGGCCTTGTTGTCCTTGATCGCTTCGATGGCAGTCGGGCCACGCTCGGACTTGCCGATCATGCCCAGCAGGCCAGTTTGCTCGAGGATCTGGCGGGTGAACTTGTCCATGCGGGTAGCGGTGGTCGGGCCGGCTGGGCCAACCACTTCGTCACCGACCGGGTCGACTGGGCCGACGTAGTAGATGAAGCGGCCTTTGAGGTCCACTGGCAGTTCTTCGCCACGGTTGAGCATCTCGACCATGCGCTTGTGCGCAGCGTCGCGGCCGGTGAGCATCTTGCCGTTGAGCAGGATGGTCTCGCCTGGCTTCCAGCTGGCGACTTCTTCCGGGGTGATGTCGTCGAGGTTGACGCGGCGGGCGCTTGGGCCGGCTTCCCAGACGATTTCTGGGTAGGCGTCCAGCGACGGCGCTTCCAGCTCGGCTGGGCCGGAGCCATCGAGCACGAAGTGCGCGTGACGGGTGGCGGCGCAGTTCGGGATCATGCACACCGGCAGCGAGGCCGCGTGGGTCGGGTAGTCCATGATCTTGACGTCGAGCACAGTGGTCAGGCCGCCCAGGCCCTGGGCACCGATGCCCAGCTGGTTGACCTTCTCGAACAGCTCCAGGCGGATCTCTTCGATGCGGTTTTGCGGGCCACGGGCTTTCAGCTCATGGATGTCGATGGACTCCATCAACACTTCCTTGGCCATGACCGCGGCTTTTTCGGCGGTACCGCCGATGCCGATGCCGAGCATGCCAGGTGGGCACCAGCCAGCGCCCATGGTCGGAACGGTCTTCAGCACCCAGTCGACGATCGAGTCGGACGGGTTGAGCATGGCCATCTTCGACTTGTTTTCCGAGCCGCCGCCTTTGGCTGCGACATCGACTTCGACCTTGTCGCCAGGGACGATCGAGTAGTGGATGACAGCCGGGGTGTTGTCCTTGGTGTTCTTGCGGGCACCGGCCGGGTCGGCCAGGATCGAGGCGCGCAGGACGTTCTCAGGCAGGTTGTAGGCGCGACGCACACCTTCGTTGATCATGTCGTCGACGCTCAGGGTGGCGCCGTCCCAGCGCACGTCCATACCGACGCGCACGAACACGGTGACGATACCGGTGTCCTGGCAGATCGGGCGGTGGCCGGTGGCGCACATGCGCGAGTTGATCAGGATCTGGGCGATGGAGTCGCGCGCGGCAGGCGACTCTTCACGCAGGTAGGCCTCGTGCATCGCCTGGATGAAATCGACGGGGTGGTAGTACGAGATGAATTGCAGGGCGTCGGCGACGCTCTGAATCAGGTCGTCTTGCTTGATCACGGTCATGCAGCGCGCTCCTCTTAAAGACGGGAACATTCGTAAAGGCCCTTCGACACTGCACACCTGTGTGTCGAAACGCCTGGCAAGGCGTCGGCAGGTCAGGCCGACGTAAAAAGGCGCGGCAGTATAGCGCGCCTCACCGTGCGAAACACCTGCGTGTGGTCTGGACCATGGTCGGCAGGGTGGCGGGCATCCTTTTTGCTGCCAATAGCGGCTTGCCTTAGAGTGACGATGTGTACCCGGAGAATGATGACCATGCCTGAACTCTGTGTGGGCGAGCGCCGCTGGACGGTGCCCACCGGCAGCAACCTGCTCGATGCCTTGAACGCGGCGGGCTTGAATGTGCCCTACAGCTGCCGCGCAGGCAGTTGCCACGCCTGCCTGGTGCATTGCCTGGACGGGCAACCGGCGGATGCCTTGCCCGAGGCCTTGGCGCTGGACAAGCACGCACAGGGCTGGCGCCTGGCGTGCCAGTGCCGGGTGGTGGATGACCTGCGCGTAGCGGTGTTCGACCCGCTGCTCGAAGGCATGCCCGCGACGGTGTGTGCACTGGACTGGTTTGGCGATGTGTTGCGCTTGCGCCTGCGGCCCGAGCGCGCACTGCGCTACCAGGCCGGCCAGCATCTGGTGCTGTGGAACGGTGCGGTCGCGCGGCCCTATTCCCTGGCAAGCCTGCCGGGTGAAGACGAGTTTCTTGAATTTCATATCGATTGCCAGCGCTCAGGCGACTTCTGCGACAAGGCCCGGGGGCTACAGGTTGGCGACAGCTTGCGCCTCGGTGAACTGAGGGGCGGGGCGTTGCATTACGACCCGGACTGGCAGGGGCGACCGCTCTGGTTGCTGGCGGCGGGCACCGGGCTGGCGCCTTTGTGGGGCATCTTGCGCGAGGCGTTACGGCACGGGCATCGGGGTGAGATCAGGGTGATGCACGTGGCGCGTGACCACGCCGGGCATTACCTGGCTGAGGCGTTGCAGAATATTGAAGGGGGGAGTGTCGAGCTGGTGCTGGCGGATCAGCTGGATGAAGCGTTGGCGGGGTTGCGGCCGTCATCGCGGCAGACAGTCGCGCTGCTGTGTGGCTCGACGGGGAGTGTGGAGCGGTTTGCGCGGCGGCTGTTTATTGCCGGGGTGCCGAGGAATCAGGTGTTTGCCGATGTGTTTGTCGAGCATGCCTGAATTTCTGAGGTGTTCATGCTGGCCTCTTCGCGGGGCAAGCCCGCTCCCACAGAGCCCCTGCTGCCCTTGAGTACAGTGGGGTAGCTGTGGGAGCGGGCTTGTCCCGCGAAAGGGCCGCAGAGCGGCCCCCCTTGAAGGCTATCAGCCGACCAGCGGATCACCGACATGCAGGATCTTCATGCCGTTGGTGCCACCGATGGTGTGGTAGCTGTCGCCCTTGGTCAGGATCACCCAGTCACCTTGTTGCACCAAACCACGCTTGAGCAGTTCGTCGACCGCCGCCTGGCTCACCTTGTCGGCCGGCAGCGAAGCCGGGTCGAAGGCAATCGGGTAGACACCGCGGAACATCGAGACGCGAGCCTGGGTAGCGCGGTGCGGCGACAGGGCGAAGATCGGCACGTGCGAACGCAGGCGCGACATGATCAGTGGGGTGTAGCCACTCTCGGTGAGGGCGATGATCGCCTTGACGCCCGGGAAGTGGTTGGCGGTGTACATGGCCGCCAGGGCGATGCTTTCGTCGCAACGCTCGAAGGTAGTGTGCAGGCGGTGGCTGGACTTCTGGTTGGTCGGGTGCTTCTCGGCACCCTGGCAGATGCGCGCCATGGCCTGGACGGCTTCGATCGGGTAAGCGCCGGCGGCACTTTCGGCCGACAGCATCACCGCATCGGTGTTGTCCAGCACGGCGTTGGCCACGTCGGACACTTCGGCGCGGGTCGGCATCGGGTTCTGGATCATCGACTCCATCATCTGGGTCGCTACGATCACCGCTTTGTTGTTGCGGCGGGCGTGCTGGATGATCTTCTTCTGGATGCCGATCAGCTCGGCGTCGCCAATTTCCACACCCAGGTCGCCACGGGCAACCATGACGGCGTCGGAGGCGGCGATCAGCTTGTCGAGGGTTTCGTCGTCGGCAACGGCTTCGGCACGCTCGATCTTGGCCACCAGCCAGGCGCTGCCGCCGGCCTCGTCACGCAGCTTGCGGGCATATTCCATGTCGCTGGCGTCACGCGGGAACGATACGGCCAGGTAGTCCAGGTCCATTTCCGCGGCCAGCTTGATGTCGGCCTTGTCTTTTTCGGTCAGGGCCGGTGCGGTCAGGCCGCCACCTTTGCGGTTGATGCCTTTGTGGTCCGACAGCGGGCCACCGATGATCACTACGCAGTGCAGTGCATCAGCAGTGGCGGTCTCGACGCGCATGACCACACGGCCGTCGTCGAGCAGCAGTTCGTCACCGACGCCGCAGTCCTTGACCAGGTCGGGATAGTCGATACCGACGATGTCCTGGTTGCCTTCGGTCAGCGGGTGGGCGGTGGAGAAGGTGAACTTGTCACCGATCTTCAGTTCGATGCGCTTGTTGCTGAACTTGGCGATGCGGATCTTCGGACCTTGCAGGTCGCCCAGCAATGCGACGTGGCGGCCGTTCTTGGCCGCGATTTCACGGATCAGGCGAGCGCGCGCCTTGTGCTCGTCCGGCGTGCCGTGGGAGAAGTTCAGACGTGCCACGTCCAGGCCGGCAAGGATCAGTTGTTCGATCACTTCCGGCGAGTTGCTGGCGGGGCCAAGGGTGGCGACGATTTTGGTACGGCGGATGGTCATGCACAGACTCCTATAGTGAAGCGCAGCGAAAGGCTACTCCTGAATCTCGCTGTAGTCATTGTTCCGTTGCACTACCTGCGACCAAGGCAGGGTAGCGTTTGAACGGTCAGGCCATCCTCGCAAAAGGGTGTGAAGATTTATGGGCAAAGGCCGATACACTGGCATCAAAGGAGACCCCTCATGCGAGCCCTGATCGTTTTAGCCTTGGCGGCCAGCGCCGTCGGCTGCACCCGCTGGTCGATGGACCACCACTTGAACAATGCATACCGTGCCTACGACCGCGGTGATTGCCAGCGGGTGATGCTGGAGCTTTCGCAGGTCGACCGCACCAGCCGCGCGCGACCGTTCGTCCACCCCGAGGTGTCGCTGCTGCGTGGCCAGTGCCTGGAACGCCAGAAGCTGTTCGTGGACGCTGCGCAGACCTACGAGTACATGATCCGGGCCTACCCGGGCAACGAATACGCCTACCGCGCCCAGGCCCGGCTGCAGACCCTCGAGAAGCTTGGCCATTACCGTGGCGCCGAGGCTGCCGTGGCCAACCCGGTGCAGACCCCCCCTTGGCGTTAACACCAAGGTGTGATTTATTTCACGGGATTAACCGCGCGCGCTGCGCTAATCTGTAACTCAGTTGTTACAACAACCGCCAGTACCGCGCATTCCTGGCACCGGGTACGGACTGCACTTGTGATCATCTTCAACAAGCGGCATATCGAACGCCATCAGTTGCCCTGCGTTCTCAAGGTCTTCAACCGTTTTACCGATCAGCCGATCGGCCAGCTGGGTAATGCCTCAGTAGACGGTTTGATGCTCATCAGCCAACTGCCGGTGCTGGTCGGGCCGGATTACGAGCTGCAATTGCGTTTGCCGTTGGCCGGTGGCGGGTATCAGTTCATCAACCTCACCGCCAGTTGCCTGTGGTGCCGCGAAGACCAGACGCCCGGCCATTACGACTCCGGCTTCATGTTGCTGCAGGCGCCCCGCGAGTACGACGAGTTCGTTCGCTCTCTGCACGACTATTTCAGTTTCCGCCCCGCCAACGCTTCCGCTAGAGCCGAGTAGGCTAGAATCGGGTCGACCTCGATACAGGACGACCCCGTGAGCTCCAGCATTTTCTGGCACGACTACGAAACCACTGGCATCAACCCGCGCTGCGACCGGCCGCTGCAGGTGGCCGGTGTGCGCACCGACTTCGACCTCAACGAAATCGAAGAACCGATCAGCCTCTATTGCCGCCCCTCGGACGACATCCTGCCGCACCCGGCTGCTTGCCTGGTCACCGGCATCACCCCGCAACAACTGGAAACCCAAGGGCTGTGCGAAGCCGAATTCATGACCCGGGTGCACGCGCAACTTGCGCGCCCAGGCACCTGTGGCGCTGGCTACAACACCCTGCGCTTTGACGATGAAGTGACGCGCTACAGCCTTTACCGCAACTTTTTCGACCCTTACGCCCGTGAGTGGCAGGGCGGCAACAGCCGCTGGGACCTGATCGACATCGTGCGCACGGCCTATGCCTTGCGCCCTGAAGGCATCGAGTGGCCGCAGCAGGATGGCCGTACCAGCCTGCGCCTGGAGCTGCTCAGCAAAGCCAATGGCATCGACCATGGCCACGCCCACGAGGCACTTTCCGACGTGCGGGCCACGATTGCCCTGGCGCGCTTGATCCGGCAGAAACAGCCGAAATTGTATGAGTGGCTGTTTCAGCTACGCAGTAAACAAAAAGTGATGGAACAGGTCCGTTTGTTGCAGCCGCTGGTACATATTTCGGGGCGTTTTTCGGCGGCCCGTAATTACCTGGGCGTGGTCCTGCCGCTGGCGTGGCACCCGCGCAATCGCAATGCCCTGATTGTCTGCGACCTGCATCAGGAAACCCTACCGTTATTGCGGGAAAGTCCTGAAGTTCTTCGTCAGCGCTTGTATACCCGCCACGAAGAATTGGCCGAGGGCGAATTACCCGTTCCGCTTAAATTGGTGCAGATCAATCGTTGCCCAGTGCTGGCGCCACTCTCGGTATTGCGCCCGGCCGATCAACAACGGTTGGGCATCGACTTGACGTTGTTACAATCGCGTGGCGAACAGCTGGCCAATCAACAAGCACACTGGCAAGACAAGCTGGAACACATCTACGGCAAGGATGAATTCACGCCGAGTGAAGATCCTGAACAACAGTTGTATGACGGTTTTCTGGGCGACCGTGATCGGCGTTTGTGTGAGCAAGTTCGCACGCTGGAACCCGCGCAATTGGGCCAGGGGCACTGGATGTTCGATGACCCGCGCATGCCTGAACTGTTGTTCCGTTATCGGGCTCGCAACTTCCCTGAGACCTTGAACAGTGAAGAGCGTCAGCGTTGGTACGGCTTCTGTCAGCAACGCCTGAGCGACCCGCAGTGGGGCGCGCCGAATACCCTGGGTGATTTCGAGCAGGCGCGGCAGCGTGCCTGGGAAGGCGCTGACGAGGCGGGCCGGCGGGTTCTGGACGCGTGGCAGGAACACGCGCGAAAACTGCAGGCACAATTTGCAATTGCGCAGTGAATGGAAAAACAAAAACGCCGGCATTGAGCCGGCGTTTTTTTGTTGCGCTAAGCAACGTTGAGCGTGCGGACAATCAGTCCAGCAGGGTCGCCCAGCTTTCAACCACGTCACCACCCCACTTGGCTTTCCATTCTTTCAGGGTTTTGTGGTTGCCGCCTTTGGTTTCGATCACTTCACCATTGTGCGGGTTCTTGTATTGCTTGACCTTGCGCGCACGCTTAGTGGCGGTAGGCTTGACCGCGCCGCGAGGCGCTTTGCTCAGTTTCGACTCTGGGTCGAGAAGGGCAATCACATCACGCAGCGACTTGGAGTACTCGCCCATCAGCGTGCGCAGTTTGCCTTCGAACTCCAGCTCTTGCTTCAGCTTGTCGTCTTGCGAGAGGTTGGCCAGACGGGCTTGAAGTTCCTTGATGGCTTCTTCGGTGGCGCGGTACTCGTTAATCAGGGACATGGAGAGTTCCTTTAATGCGTGTTCAGAAATGTGTGGGCCAATAATAGACAGGCGATACTCGCAAGTAAACATACAAATGGGCCATTAACTGTTAATTAAGCTGTCACAACATTTCTCTGCGTGAACAAAAATTTACATTAGCCCTGCGTTTTGTCATGCCGCTGAACAGGGCCACGTCTTGTGTGCCTGGCGGTGTGCACAACGCACGCGGTGCGATCCATACTGCGTTTTTCCTGGCGGGCCGCTAGAATGAGCGCCTTTGCGAAGTTCTGGAGTCTCATTCATGCGCACCTATCGTCTGGTGATCGCCTGCCCCGACCGTGTTGGCATCGTGGCGAAAGTCAGTAATTTCCTGGCCTTGTACAATGGCTGGATCAACGAAGCCAGCCACCACTCCGATGAACAGAGTGGTTGGTTCTTCATGCGTCATGAAATCCGTGCCGAATCCCTGCCATTCGGTATCGAGGCATTCCGCGAGGCGTTCGCGCCCATCGCCGAAGAGTTCTCCATGACCTGGCGTGTGACCGACTCGGCGCAAAAAAAGCGCGTGGTGTTGATGGCCAGCCGCGAATCCCACTGCCTGGCCGACCTGCTGCACCGCTGGCACACCGACGAGCTGGATTGCGATATCCCCTGCGTTATCTCCAACCACAACGACCTGCGCAGCATGGTCGAGTGGCACGGCATTCCGTTCTTCCATGTACCGGTCGACCCCAAGGACAAGGCGCCAGCCTTCGCCGAAGTGTCGCGCCTGGTCCAGGAACACGCGGCCGACGTGGTAGTGCTGGCTCGCTACATGCAAATCCTGCCGCCGCAGCTGTGCCAGGACTACGCTGAAAAAGTGATCAACATCCACCACAGCTTCCTGCCATCCTTCGTCGGTGCCAAGCCGTACCATCAAGCGGCCCTGCGCGGCGTGAAGCTGATCGGTGCGACGTGCCACTACGTGACCGAAGAGCTGGATGCCGGCCCGATCATCGAGCAGGACGTGGTACGTGTCAGCCATGCCGACAGTATCGAAGACATGGTCCGCTTCGGCCGTGATGTCGAGAAGATGGTGCTGGCCCGCGGCCTGCGTTATCACCTGGAAGACCGCGTGCTGGTGCACGGCAACAAGACCGTGGTGTTCGACTGATACCGAGCCGGCCTGCTTCGCAGCCCATCGCCGGCAAGCCAGCTCCCACAGGTGCGGCGCTAGCCTTGGAGGCTACACAGTTCGGGTGGGAGCCGGCTTGCCGGCGATGGGGCGCAAAGCGCCCCCTCAATCGCGAGGAAACGCTCATGCCAGATCCACGTGACAAAGCTGGCGCCTCACCACCGCCAACCCTCGGCGAGGGCTGCCTGGCCCGCTATGACCCCGAGGCCCTGAGCGACGTCGACGGCACCGACTTCCCCGGAGCAGCCGAACTCTGGCAGCAACTCAACCCGCCTGACGGCGCCAACGCTCCAGCAGCGGGCGTGCCAGCAAACAAGCGAACACCGGCCCACCCGCGAGCAGATAAAAGTAGTAAGTGACCGCGCGCCAGATAACGATCGCTGCGGCCGCTGTCGAACTGCCCACCAAGGGTGTGAGCAGGCTTGCCGAGGTCAATTCGGCGGCACCTGCGCCACCCGGCAACAGGCTGAACTGGCCGGCGCTGAGCGAGAGCATCTGCACCAGGAAGCTGGGGATCCACGACAGCTCCACGCCCAGCCCCTTCAGCACCAGGTACAGCACGCTGTAGCGCAGGCCCCAATGCGCGCAGGTCAGGGTGAATACCAGTGCCAGCGTGCGCTTGGGCAGGCGCCAGGTTTGTGCCAGGGCGTCGATGAAGTGCAGCAGCTTGCGCGCCCAGCGGCGTTTACGCCCCGCAGACATCCCCAGGCGCTGTAACAGGCGACCGTTCAAGCGCATCAGCCCGCGCCGGTAGCGCAGCAGCCCCAGCACTACGACCAATGCCGCACACAGCAACAGTGCGCTGCCCAGCAACATGCTTTGCTGGCTGTGCCCCAGGCGGTGGAACAACGCATAGCCGGCGATCGCCAGCATCGCGCAGAAGAAAAACAGCAAGTCGTTCAACTGGTCCATGGCGAATACCGCGCCACTGCGCGCCGGGCCAATGCGGTCGCGCGCCAGCAGGGCCATGAGGGTCAGCGGGCCGCCGCTGCCGCCAGGGGTGGTACAGATGGCGAACTCGGTGGCCATGACCACGCCGAGGCTGCGCAGGTAACGCAGTTGTGCGCCTTGCTGGCCGAGCAGCAGGCGCAGGCGAATGGCGTTGATCACCCAGCACAGCACGATCATGCCCAGTAGCATGAGTAACAGGCCGGGGTCGAAGCGTTGCAGGCGGGGCAGCAGTTCGCTGCCGCCCAGCAGCGTCGGTACCAACACCGCGCCCAGCAGGGCCAGGCCTAGCCAGCCCAGGCGATTCATGCGCTGGCCTGGCGGTCCAGCCAGGCGGACTTGGTCAACGGCTCGCGGCCCTCTGCCAGCAGCGCCTGCAGGGTGTGTAGCCAGTAGTCGCGTGATACGCGGTGGCGCATGTCCACCGGGTGCAGGCCGAGACGCAGGGTCTGCGCGCCACGCCAGCGTTGGCATTGCCAGTCGCAAAGCACCTTCGACACCCTTCGGCGCCAGGCGCTGCGTGCGCTCCACACCAGGCCGGGGGCCTCGATGGCGGTGAACTCAGGCAGGCGGTACAGGTGCTGCGGTGTGCTGGTGTAGCGCAGCGGCAACTGGCGCAGGGCCTGGCGCGTGCCTTCGCTCATCAGCCAGGCGGGGGCGACGAAGCCGGCCACCGGCCAGGCTTGCCGCTCGAACACCGCCAGGCCTTGTTCCAGGCGTGCTAGCGCCTGACGTTGATCCAACCCGTAGAATTCGCCTTCATGGGTATAGATGCGGCGCATGAAGAATGCGCCGGGGCTGCGCGGTGGCGCGCCGTCGTCGGCGTGGTAGTAGCCATGCAGCGCCAGCTCATCACCCAGTGCCAGGCGCCGGTCGAGCAGGCGGCAGAACGTGGGCGAGCGGTGCAGGGGGTTGCGGTGGTGAAAGTCTGGCACCACCAGCCAGGTCATGGGCACACCGCCGATCTTGTCGACGGCTTCGACGAAGGGTTGGTAGTCGGGCCAGGTCTCGGGCGCGATGTCGTGCAGCACCAGCATCAGGCTGCGTGCTGCGCTGCCGGTTTCAGCCATGGGCCCGCGCCCGCGGTTGGTGGCCGAGCACGGCCTGGTAATGCTGCAGCAGGCCGGCGACCACGTTGTCCCATGAATAGTGTTGCTCGACATGGCGGCGGGCTTGGGTGCCGAGGGTACGCACGCCCTCTTCGAACACCTGGCGCACCGCCTGCGCCATGGCTGCCCCGTCATTGGCCTGGCACAGCCGCCCGCATTGTTCGTTGACGATCTCGCCAAAGGCACCGGCACGCACCGCCACCACTGGCGTCGCGCTGGCCATGGCTTCGAGAATGACCAGGCCAAAGGTTTCCTGGTCGCCGGCATGCACCAGCAGGTCGGCACTGGCCATCAGCCTGGCGACCTCCTGCGGCGGGCAGAAGTGGTCGATCACGCTGACGTTCTGCGGCACATTCGCAGGCATGTTGGAGCCCACCAGCAACAGGTGGTAGGGCCGGCCCAGGCGCTGCATGCAGTCGAGCAGAACCGGCAGGTTCTTTTCCCGCGAGCCGCGGCCGGCGTAGATCAGCAGGCGGCTGGTGTCGGCAATCCCAAGTTCCGCGCGCAGGTGCGGGTCGCGGTGGTCGGGATTGAAGGTGGCCAGGTCTACACCCAGGCGCTGCACATGCACATCGCGTATGCCCAGCCGGCGCAGTTTGTCGGCCATCACCTGGCTGGGGGCCAGCACCCGGTCGAAGTTGCCGTACAGCTTGCTGACGTAGGCTTCGACATTGGGCGTGAACCAATTGCCCATGCGGTTGCTCACCAGCAGCGGGAGGTCGGAATGGTAGAAGCCAATCACCGGCACATCCAGCTGGCGGCGTGCCTCCAAGGCAGCCCAGGCTGTCAGGTACGGGTCGCCGACTTCGATCAGGTCGGGTTTGAGGCTGCGCAGCACATTGCACCAGGGCGCCAGGCGCACCGGGAAGCGGTAGCCATTGCCAAAGGGCAGGGGTGGGGCCGGCACCTGGTAGATGCCATCGGTGTGTTGCGCGCTGGCGCCGGGGATCAACAAGCTGTGGCGCACGCCTTGGATGGCATCGAGGCGGCGGTGTTTGGCATCAAGATAGGTACGTACGCCACCACTGGCGGGGGCGTAGAACATGGTGATGTCGGCAATGTGCACGATCAGCATCCCTCCGGGATCGTCTTCGGGTCTGTCATCCGGCCGTAATGGACCGGCGATGACGCGCCTAAAGGTTGACCTACCAGAAGGATAGTTTGTTCGATCGAGGTTGGGCTGGTTGCTGCGGGCTTGTAGGCGCAGCCTTGTGCTGCGAAGAGGTCGGCACGGACGCTACAGCTTTGTGGGCTGAGCTGGCCTCTTCGCAGCGCAAGGCTGCTCCTACAGGGGGCTATTGAACCGTCATTAGATGCGGAAGCTGCCCACCAAGTGTTTCAGGCGCGAGGCCTGTTGCTCCAGGTCCGAACACGCGCGCAGGGTGGCCTGCAGGTTTTCGACACCTTCCTGGTTGAGCATGTTGATCTCGTTGATGTCCATGTTGATCGCCTCGACCACGGCCGTCTGCTCTTCGGTGGCGGTGGCCACCGACTGGTTCATGCCGTCGATCTCGCCGATACGCACCGTCACGCTGTCCAGCCGCTCGCCGGCCTGGTTGGCGATTTGCACGCTGTCCTGGCTGTGGCGCTGGCTCTGGCCCATGGTATCGACCGACTCGCGGGCACCGACCTGCAGCTCTTCGATCATGGTCTGCACCTGTTGTGCCGATTCTTGGGTGCGGTGTGCCAGGTTGCGCACCTCGTCGGCGACCACGGCAAAGCCACGCCCGGCTTCACCGGCGCGGGCGGCTTCGATCGCCGCGTTCAAGGCCAGCAGGTTGGTCTGCTGGGAGATGCTGGTGATGACTTCGAGAATCTGGCCAATGTTGACGGTCTTGCTGTTGAGCGTCTCGATGTGCGCACTGGAGGTGACGATCAGGTCGGACAGGCGGTTCATCGCGGCGATGTTGCGCTCGACCACCTGCTGGCCTTCTTCGGCCAGCAGCCGTGCGGAGCTGGCGTGTTGCGAAGCCTGGGCAGCATTGCCGGCGATTTCCTGTGCGGCGGCGCCCAATTCGTTGATGGCGGCGGCGACGCTGTTGGTGCGGTTGGATTGCTCGTCCGAGTTGGTCATTGACGAGTTCGAGGCGCTGATCACGCGCAGGGCCACTTCATTGACCTGTTCGGTGGCCGAGGACACTTCGCGGATGGAGCCGTGGATACGCTCGACGAAGCGGTTGAAGGCGCTGCCGAGCAGGCCGAATTCGTCGTGGTTGTGGATGCGCAGACGTTTGGTCAGGTCGCCTTCGCCTTCGGCGATGTCTTCCATGGCGCGGGTCATGGTCAGCAACGGTTGCATCAGCACGCGAATCAGCAGGCCGAGCAGGCCGATGATGATGACCACCGCGACCAGCGTGGCGATCACCGCCGAGGTGCGGAAGGTGCTGAGCATAGAGAAGGCTTTGTCCTTGTCCACCGACAGGCCGATGTACCAGTTGGCCGAAGGCAGGCCTTTGATCGGGGTGAAGGTGAGCAGGCGGGTCTCGCCCTGGGCCTGAACTTCTGTCAGCTCACCGGACAGTTTCGGCGTGTGCTGAGGGAACAGGTCTGACAGCGATTTCATCACCAGGCTCTGGTCCGGGTGTACCAGGATTTTACCTTGGTCGTTGACCAGGAAGGCGTAGCCCAGGCCGCCGAAGTTCAGCGAGTTGATGATCTGCACCAAGCCGTCGAGGGCCAGGTCGCCGCCGACCACGCCCACGCTGTTGGAGACCTTGCTGAGGATGCCGATGACCATCTTGTTGGTGGTCATGTCGATGTACGGTTCGGTCAACGTTGCGCCAGAGGCGTTCATGCCGTCCTTGTACCAGGGGCGGGTGCGTGGGTCATAACCCTCAGGCATCTTGGCGTCCGGGCGCACGCTGAAACCGCCATCGACCTTGCCCAGGTACACCGTGAGGAAGCTTGTGATCAGCGCATTCTGCCCCATCAGGGTTTCAGCGTCGTTGGGGGCCTGGGCAATGTTCTGTGCCAGGTTCTCCACTAGCTTTATACGGCCTTCGAACAGGTTGCGGATATTGGTCGAAGTCGACTCGCCCATTTCAGTCAGATAATTCTCCAGATCCTCTCTGATGGCATTACGCTGGAGATAATCGTTATAGAGGGTGAACAGGCTGAAGGCGAGTATCACGATCAGTGAGGCCGCCAAGAGAATCTTGTGGCTGAAACGAAGGCTTTTGCTCATGGAGTAATCGGTTCCGCTAAGGTTTTATCGGGCGTTCGCACGAATACATCTGCAAGACAGTGCAACATCCCGGGAAGTCCTAGTTGGGTTGTTACTGTGTTCTAGGCGAATATCACCTCGAGGTATCGGCCGATACGCGGCAAAGCTTGAGAAGAGGATGAAAGAAGATGTCGGATTCTTCGCAAATAGTTGTAGGGGCGGGCCTTGATGGTCATCCTGTCAATCAAGCCATGCGCCTCGCCAACCGTCACGGCTTGGTGGCCGGCGCCACGGGCACCGGCAAGACGGTCACCTTGCAGCACCTGGCCGAGGTGTTCAGTGATGCGGGCGTGGCAGTGTTCGCGGCCGATGTAAAAGGCGACCTGTGCGGCCTGGGTGCGGCGGGCGCACCGCAGGGCAAGGTGGCCGAACGCATTGCCGGCATGTCTTGGTTGGGGCATACGCCGCAGGCTTATCCGGTAAGCCTGTGGGATATCGCCGGGCAGTCCGGCCACCCCTTGCGCACGACCCTCAGCGAAATGGGGCCGCTGCTGCTGGGCAACCTGCTGGAACTGACCGACAGCCAGCAGGCAGCCTTGTATGCCGCATTCAAGGTGGCCGACCGTGAAGGCCTGCTGTTGCTCGACCTCAAGGACCTCAAGGCGCTGCTGGCGCACCTGAAGGACAACCCGCAGATGCTGGGTGAAGACAGCGCGCTGATGACCAGTGCCTCCACCCAGGCCTTGCTGCGTCGCCTGGCGACCCTGGAGCAGCAAGGTGCCGAGGCGCTGTTCGGTGAGCCCGCGTTGCAACTCGAAGACTTGCTGCGGCCTGGCAGTGACGGCCGTGGGCGCATCCACCTGCTCGATGCCAGCCGGCTGGTGCATGAAGCGCCGAAGGTGTATGCAACCTTCCTGCTGTGGCTGTTGGCGGAGTTGTTCGAACAGTTGCCAGAGCGCGGCGATGCCGACAAGCCAGTACTGGCGCTGTTTTTCGATGAAGCGCACTTGCTGTTCAATGGCACGCCCAAGGCGTTGCAGGACCGCCTGGAGCAGGTGGTTCGGCTGATTCGCTCCAAGGGCGTGGGGGTCTACTTCGTGACCCAGTCGCCAGGTGATCTACCCGATGCGGTGCTGGCCCAACTGGGTTTGCGCATCCAGCATGGTTTGCGTGCGTTCACCGCAAAAGAGCAGAAGTCGCTGCGGGCCGTGGCCGATGGTTTCCGCCCCAACCCCGCATTCGACAGCCTGGCGGTGCTGACCGAGCTGGGTATTGGTGAAGCGTTGGTCGGTACGCTGGAAGAGAAGGGCACCCCCGCCATGGTGCAGCGGGTGCTGATCGCGCCGCCGCAGTCGCGTATCGGGCCATTGAGTGCGGCTGAGCGCACTGCATTGATTACCTCGTCACCGCTGGCCGGGCGTTATGACAAGCCGGTGGACCGTGAATCGGCTTATGAAATGCTCACTCAGCGCAAAGGTGAGCCTGTCGAGCCAGCGCCAGTGCCGAAGGCCGATGAAGAGAGCTTTGCCGACAAGGCTGGCGAGTTTTTGCAGAGTGCAGCGGGGCAGGCGATCAAGTCCGCCGTGCGGCAGGCGGCCAATCAGTTGGGTCGGCAATTGGTGCGCGGGCTGATGGGGTCGTTGTTGGGGGGCAAGAAGCGCTAGCAGCGCCACGCATTGTAGGAGCAGCCTTGTGCTGCGAAGAGGCCGGTACAGCCTATGAAGCTGTAGTGCCTTTGCCGACGTTTTCGCAGCGCAAGGCTGCTCCTACAGAGGCGCGGTAATATGAAAAAGGCGCCCGAAGGCGCCTTTTTCTACAGCGGTGTCGCTCAGCCGATCGCTTTGGACGCTAGCCAGAACAGGCCAGCTGCCAAGCCCATCGAGGCAGGCAGGGTCAGGATCCACGCCAGCAGGATGGTCTTCACGGTGCCGCCTTGCAGGCCGCTCTTGTTGGCGACCATGGTACCGGCCACGCCGGACGACAACACGTGGGTGGTCGATACCGGCAGGCTGAACACGTTGGCCATGCCGATGGCACAGGCCGCTGTGATCTGCGCCGACATGCCCTGGGCGTAGGTCATGCCCTGCTTGCCGATCTTCTCGCCAACGGTCAGGACCACGCGCTTCCAGCCGACCATGGTACCCAGGCCCAAGGCCAGGGCAACGGCCACGATCACCCAGAACGGTGCGTATTCGGTGGTGGCGGTGAGGTCTTTGCGCAGCTTCTCAAGGTCTGCCTTTTCACGGGCATCCAGGCCTGGCAGCTTGCCGACCTTTTTCGCCGTGTCATCCAGGCAGAGCAGGTAGCGGCGAACTTCCACGCGCTTCTCGGCATCCAGGGTGTGGTAGTCGGTCACGCCCTTGAGCGAGGCCTGCAGTGCGGCGATGGTCGGCTCGGTCTGCTGCGGGTTGCAGCTGAACTGTTCCGGCAGGTCGCTCGCCTTGGCCTTGCCCAACGCCAGGAACTCACCCAGGGTGGCGGCATTGCGCTCGTAGAACTGGCTCATGTGCAGGGTGGCGTCGCGGGTGCGTTCGATCTGGTAGGTGGTGCTGTTCAGGTCGAGCACGAACTTGGCCGGCACGATACCGATCAGCACCAGCATGATCAGGCCAATGCCTTTCTGGCCATCGTTGGAACCGTGCACGAAGCTTACGCCCATGGCCGAAATCACCAGTACCAGGCGGTTCCAGAACGGCGGGTGCTTCTTGTCGTCGAGCTTGCGGCGCTGTTCAGGCGTCTTGTGCATCTTGGACAGCGGGCGCCACCATTTAAGGCCGATCAGCACCAGCGCAGCGACCGCGAAACCGGCCATGGGCGAGACCACCAGCGACATGGCGATGTCGATCGCCTTCTGCCAGTTGACGCCATCGCCCAGCGGGATGTCGTTGATCAGGGCGTTGGCCAGGCCAACACCGAGGATCGAGCCGATCAGCGTGTGCGAGCTGGAAGCAGGGATACCGAAGTACCAGGTGCCCAGGTTCCAGGTGATGGCCGCAGCCAACAGCGAGAAGACCATGGCCAGGCCGTGTCCGGTGTTCACATTGATCAGCAGCTCTACCGGCAGCAGGTGAACGATGGCATAGGCCACCCCGACACCACCGAGCAGAACGCCGAGGAAGTTGAACACGCCGGAGAAGAACACGGCGAGGTGCGGCGGCATGGCTTTGGTATAGATGACGGTAGCTACCGCGTTGGCGGTGTCATGAAAGCCATTGATGAACTCGAAGGCGAGTACGAAGGTCAAGGCGAGCAGGAGGCTCACCAACACCCAGGCATCCAGTCCGCTGAATAAATCGATCATGAAGGTTGTCTGGCGGTCTTAGGGGGGCGGGATTATGCCAGAAAATATTGGCAATCGATGCACCTGCTACAGACCAATAGCACGCACTGTGACGCAGCCTTCACGTGCTTGCCAGCGCTTGCATGAACAGTAGCGTCCGCAAAAAAGCGTGAAATATTCAAAAAATCGGCAAATGTCTGGGAAATAGTCGACGCTTGACTGATTCAAACGGTCGTATGAAATTTGTGTAATTCCATTTCATCATCGACCTCTGGGTAAAGATCGACCGCGCCCGGGCAGGCCGGGCGACGACGCGGAAGGCGGAACGTTGCGCTTAAAGCTTGTCGCTGCGCAGTTCCTTTTCCATTTTTTCCAGTTCCTGGTTGAACGCCTGGTCACGCACGCTGGCGCGCTTGCGCCACGGTTTGCGTTCGGGGTCCGGTTGAGCGGCGTAAGTGGTCACTTCACCACCGTAAACATCCTTGTAACGTTCAGCCTGGCGCTCGAGTTCTGCGCGCAGTTCATCTTTCGTCACAGTAGTACCTGAGTAAGTTGAATTAAGACTGTTGTTTTAGCTGTACAGCATGCCCCTGCGCATACAAAGGATGCCACAGGGAAAGCAGAGGGGGTGCCATACAGAACCTGCACATGCGTGGGTTGCCCGTAAGTGCTGGAGACAGCGGTGTGTTCCATTACCACAGCAACAAGGCGTACAACCCAATCGATTATAGCAACCGATAATTCTTCGAACAGGGATATTTACCAAAGCCTGACATGCCCGTCGAAGTAGTTGGGCTCAATGGGTAACGCGTCACACCGTGCGTATAACTTTGAAAGGCGCGAGCGGCAAAAGTTCGTCGGCCAGCCGTGGCGAACGCAGAAAGTAAAACGGCCTCGCACAAGGCGAGGCCGTTGCCTGGGACTTCTACGGTGGGTACCTGACCAGTCTCTCCAAAGAAGCCACAAAGTGGCATGAGAAAGGTATAAGCAAAAGTGTCAGCGGTCAATTGCGATTATCGGCCGTTCGTTCGATAATCGCACGAACCAGCGTTTTTTTTGAGGTGAGCGATGAGCGACGAAACAGCGGCCAACGAATCTGCCAACCCAGAGTCGGCACGCCCTGCCGCACCCGCCCTGGCGCCGCCGATCGTGGCATCGCCGGCCAAGCGTATTCAGGCGTTTACTGGCGACCCGGATTTCATGACCTCCCTCGCGCGTGGGCTGGCGGTTATCCAGGCGTTTCAGGAGCGCAAGCGCCACCTGACCATCGCCCAGATCAGCCACCGCACCGAAATCCCTCGCGCAGCCGTGCGCCGTTGCCTGCATACCTTGATCAAGCTGGGCTATGCGACGACTGACGGGCGCACGTATTCACTGTTGCCCAAGGTGCTGACCCTGGGCCATGCCTACCTGTCGTCGACGCCATTGGCGATTTCTGCGCAGCCGTACCTGGACCGCATCAGTGACCAACTGCACGAGGCGGCCAACATGGCCACCCTCGAAGGTGACGACATCCTTTATATAGCCCGATCGGCGACCGTGGAGCGGTTGATCTCGGTCGACCTGTCGGTAGGCGGGCGCTTGCCGGCCTACTGCACGTCGATGGGGCGCATTCTGCTGGCGGCGATGGACGACACCAGCCTGCGCGAGTACCTTGACCGGGCTGACCTCAAGCCGCGTACCAGCCGCACCTTGCACGATGCCGAATCGTTGTTTGCCTGCATTCAGCAGGTGCGAGCCCAGGGCTGGTGCGTGGTGGACCAGGAACTGGAGCAAGGGCTGCGTTCTATCGCCGTGCCGATCTATGACGCTTCGGGGCAGGTGCTGGCTGCCTTGAATGTCAGCACCCACGTCGGGCGTGTGACGCGCAGCGAACTGGAGCAGCGCTTCTTGCCGATCCTGCTGGCGGCCAGTCGGGACCTTTGCCATCAATTGTTCGGGTGATGCCACGCAAGGGAGGGCCGCTGAGCGCCCTTCCTGCCCCATTATCGAGCACGGACGCCTTTCCTGTTCGATAAACGCACAATGTCGTGCTCAGTGAATTGCGTCGTCCCGGTAGGCTGATTAATGTCTCTCGCAACGGTCGGCTTTGCCGACCGAACAAGAAAAACATGTGAGGCACATACCATGACTACTGTCCCATCGCTGCCGCGGCCGCACCCGCTCGCAGCACTGTTGTATCCAGGCTGACGCAGCCCGCCATCCTCCTATTATCAACCCCTGTACTTGCGCGCTGAGTGCAGTGGCATGGCCGTGCCCTAATTCTGGATAACAACAATGAACCAACCGCAAACCAACGTCGGCAAATGCCTCGACGTCCAGTCGTTCATCAACGACCAGCCGCTGTCCCGCTATCAATGGCGCGTCGTGCTGCTGTGTTTTCTGATCGTTTTCCTCGATGGCCTGGACACTGCCGCCATGGGCTTCATCGCCCCGGCCTTGTCGCAGGAGTGGGGCATCGACCGCGCCAGCCTCGGCCCGGTCATGAGTGCCGCGTTGATCGGCATGGTGTTCGGCGCACTGGGCTCAGGCCCACTGGCCGACCGTTTCGGGCGCAAAGGCGTGCTGGTGGCTGCCGTGCTGGTGTTCGGCGGCTTCAGCCTGGCCTCGGCCTACGCGACCAATGTCGACCAGTTGTTGGTCCTGCGCTTCCTCACCGGGCTTGGCCTGGGTGCGGGTATGCCGAATGCGACGACGCTGCTGTCCGAGTACACCCCTGAGCGGCTCAAATCGCTGCTGGTGACCAGCATGTTCTGCGGCTTCAACCTGGGCATGGCGGGCGGTGGGTTTATCTCCGCGAAGATGATCCCGGCGTATGGCTGGCATAGCCTGCTGGTGATCGGTGGCGTGCTGCCGCTGTTGCTGGCGGTGGTGCTGCTGGTCTGGTTGCCGGAGTCAGCACGCTTCCTGGTAGTGCGTAATCGCGGTACGGATAAAGTGCGCAAAACCCTGGCGCCGATTGCGCCGCAGGTAGTGGCCCAGGCGGCCAGCTTCAGCGTGCCGGAGCAAAAGGCGGTGGCGGCGCGCAACGTATTCGCGGTCATCTTCTCCGGCACCTACGGCCTGGGCACGATGTTGCTGTGGCTGACTTACTTCATGGGCTTGGTGATTGTCTACCTGTTGACCAGCTGGCTGCCGACCCTGATGCGTGACAGCGGGGCCAGCATGGAGCAGGCGGCGTTCATTGGCGCACTGTTCCAGTTTGGCGGCGTGCTGAGCGCAGTCGGGGTGGGCTGGGCCATGGACCGCTTCAACCCGCACAAGGTCATCGGCATTTTCTACCTGCTGGCCGGGGTGTTTGCCTACGCGGTGGGGCAGAGCCTGGGCAACATCACCCTGCTCGCCACCCTGGTGCTGGTCGCTGGCATGTGCGTTAACGGTGCGCAGTCGGCCATGCCGTCGCTGGCTGCCCGCTTCTACCCAACCCAAGGGCGTGCCACGGGCGTTTCGTGGATGCTGGGCATCGGCCGCTTTGGTGCGATCCTCGGCGCCTGGAGTGGTGCGACGCTGCTGGGCCTGGGCTGGAATTTCGAACAGGTGCTGACAGCGCTGCTGGTGCCGGCGGCATTGGCGACGGTGGGTGTGGTCGTGAAAGGGCTGGTCAGCCACGCGGACGCGACCTGAGTGCCGAAGGGGGCCGCTTTGCGGCCCATTCGCAGCACAAGGCTGCTCCTACAGTAGAAATACATAAATGGTTCGATAATCGCACATAAGGTCGATTATCGGATTGTAAGGGGCCTGCCAGTCTCCTTAATCTGAACGCACTGATGAACCCTGACCGGGAGTCTCCAAAGCGAGCCGGCACCCCATGAATTCGCTATCGCTGCGATTCATTCGGGGGCCAACCCGCGAGCAGATCGTTGCGGCCATCCGCTGGGCGATCCGCTTTGCCGGCGACGTGCAGACCACCACCGAATCCACCCGAATCGAGATGTCCGCCTTGCGCGACCTCGAAGCCCATACCGCCGCGGCCCATGGCCAGATGGCAGGAGAAGCCAAATGCGCGACGTATTCATCTGTGACGCCATCCGCACCCCGATCGGCCGCTTCGGCGGCGCCCTGGCCGGCGTGCGCGCCGATGACCTGGCGGCAGTGCCGCTGAAGGCGCTGATCGAGCGTAACCCTTCGGTGCAGTGGGATCAGGTCGACGAAGTGTTCTTCGGCTGTGCCAACCAGGCCGGTGAAGACAACCGCAACGTGGCGCGCATGGCGCTGCTGCTGGCGGGCCTGCCTGAGAGCATTCCTGGCGTGACCCTGAACCGCCTGTGCGCATCGGGCATGGATGCCATCGGCACGGCGTTCCGCGCGATCGCCAGTGGCGAAATGGAATTGGCCATCGCCGGTGGCGTTGAGTCGATGTCGCGTGCACCCTTCGTGATGGGCAAGGCCGAAAGCGGCTACTCGCGCAACATGAAGCTTGAAGACACCACCATCGGCTGGCGTTTCATCAACCCGCTGATGAAGAGCCAGTACGGCGTCGATTCGATGCCGGAAACCGCTGATAACGTCGCTGACGATTACCAGGTGTCCCGCGCCGACCAAGATGCATTCGCCCTGCGCAGCCAGCAAAAGGCCGCCGCGGCCCAGGCAGCCGGCTTCTTCGCCGAAGAGATCGTGCCAGTGCGCATTGCCCACAAGAAGGGCGAAACTATCGTCGAGCGTGATGAACACCTGCGCCCGGAAACCACCTTGGAAGCATTGACCAAGCTCAAGCCGGTCAATGGCCCGGACAAGACCGTCACCGCAGGCAACGCGTCGGGTGTCAACGACGGTGCTGCGGCACTCATCCTGGCCTCGGCGGAAGCGGTGAAGAAACACGGCCTGACCCCACGTGCCCGGGTACTGGGCATGGCCAGCGGCGGCGTTGCTCCTCGAGTCATGGGCATTGGCCCGGTGCCAGCGGTGCGCAAGCTGACCGAGCGCCTGGGTGTGGCGATGAGTGACTTCGACGTGATCGAGCTGAACGAAGCGTTCGCCAGCCAAGGCCTGGCCGTGCTGCGTGAGCTGGGTGTGGCTGATGATGCGCCGCAGGTGAACCCCAATGGTGGCGCGATTGCCCTGGGCCACCCGCTGGGCATGAGTGGCGCGCGCCTGGTGCTGACGGCGTTGCATCAGTTGGAGAAGAGCGGCGGGCGTAAAGGCCTGGCGACCATGTGTGTGGGGGTAGGCCAAGGTTTGGCGTTGGCCATCGAGCGGGTTTGATCAGGCTCGGCCTCTTCGCGGGTAAACCCGCTCCCACAGGGATCCACGCAATCCTCTGTGGGAGCGGGTTTACCCGCGAAGAGGCCGGATCTATGAGACACAAGGCTAATGGCCAGCCGCGCAGCGGAACGAGTGTGTTACTAGGTATGTCTAGACTTACCTAGGACCCTCCAGGAGTAAAACCTCATGACCTCAACCTATTACACCGGCGAAGAACGCAGCAAGCGTATCTTCGCGATCGTAGGTGCCTCTTCAGGCAACCTGGTGGAATGGTTCGACTTCTACGTCTACGCCTTCTGCGCGATTTACTTCGCCCCGGCCTTCTTCCCCTCCGACGACCCCACTGTGCAGTTGCTCAACACCGCGGGTGTGTTCGCAGCGGGCTTCCTGATGCGCCCCATTGGGGGCTGGATCTTTGGCCGCCTGGCCGACCGCCATGGCCGCAAGAATTCCCTGATGATCTCGGTGCTGATGATGTGCGCCGGGTCCTTGATGATTGCCTGCCTGCCGACCTACGGCAGCATTGGTACCTGGGCGCCGGCGCTGCTATTGCTCGCCCGCTTGATCCAAGGCCTGTCGGTAGGTGGCGAGTACGGCACCACGGCGACCTACATGAGTGAAGTGGCACTGCGCGGCCAGCGCGGTTTCTTCGCCTCGTTCCAATACGTGACCCTGATCGGCGGCCAGTTACTGGCGGTGCTGGTGGTGGTCATCCTGCAGCAGTTGCTGACCGAGGACGAACTGCGTGCCTGGGGCTGGCGTATTCCGTTCGTGGTCGGTGCCGTGGCCGCGCTGATCTCGCTGATGCTGCGTCGCTCGCTGCACGAAACCAGCAACGCCGAAACCCGCAATGACAAAGACGCCGGCTCGATCAGCGGCTTGTTCCGCAATCACGCCGCGGCGTTCATCACCGTGCTGGGGTACACCGCCGGCGGTTCGCTGATTTTCTATACCTTCACCACCTACATGCAGAAGTACCTGGTCAACACGGCCGGGATGAACGCCAAGAGCGCCAGCTATGTGATGACGGGGGCGCTGTTCCTGTTCATGATCCTGCAGCCGTTCTTCGGCATGCTGTCCGACCGTATCGGCCGGCGTAACTCGATGCTGCTGTTCGGCGCCTTGGGCACGCTGTTCACCGTGCCCCTGTTGATGGCGCTGAAGACCGTGACCAGCCCGTTCCTGGCGTTCGTGCTGATCAGCCTGGCCTTGTGTATCGTCAGTTTCTACACCTCGATCAGCGGCCTGGTAAAAGCGGAGATGTTCCCGCCGCAGGTGCGCGCACTGGGTGTGGGCCTTGCGTATGCGGTGGCCAACGCCATGTTCGGCGGGTCTGCTGAATACGTGGCCTTGGGCCTGAAGACCCTGGGCATGGAAAACACCTTCTACTGGTACGTGACGGCCATGATGGCGGTGGCCTTCTTGTTCAGCCTGCGCCTGCCGAAGCAGGCAGCGTACCTGCACCATGACGATTAAGGACCTGCAATGACGTACCGTGCGGACAACCAGCTGTTCGATGCCTACTTCACCGCGCCGGCCATGCGCGAGATTTTCTCAGACCGTGGCCGCCTGCAGGGCATGCTCGATTTCGAAGCCGCCCTGGCCAGCGCCGAAGCGGCCGCCGGGCTGGTCCCGCACAGTGCGGTGGCGGCCATCGAGGCGGCCTGCAAGGCTGAGCGTTACGACGCTGGCGCCCTGGCCGATGCCATTGCCAGTGCTGGCAACTCGGCGATCCCGTTGGTGAAGGCGCTGGGCAAAGTGATCGCCAGCGGCGTGCCCGAGGCCGAGCGCTACGTGCACCTGGGCGCCACCAGCCAGGACGCCATGGATACCGGGCTGGTACTGCAACTGCGCGATGCCCTCGACCTGATCGAGGCAGACCTCGCTCAACTGGCCGATACCCTGGCGCGCCAGGCCTTGCAACATGCCGACACCCCGATGGTGGGGCGTACCTGGCTGCAACACGCCACGCCGGTCACCTTGGGCATGAAGCTGGCCGGTGTGCTGGGCGCGCTGACCCGTCATCGCCAGCGGCTTCAGGAGCTGCGCCCGCGCCTGCTGTGCTTGCAGTTCGGTGGTGCGTCCGGCAGCCTGGCTGCGTTGGGCAGCAAAGCCATGCCGGTGGCCGAGGGCCTGGCCGAGCAGCTCAAGCTGCACTTGCCCGAGCAACCCTGGCACACCCAGCGCGACCGGCTGGTGGAATTTGCCTCGGTGCTGGGCCTGATCGCCGGTAGCCTCGGCAAGTTTGGCCGCGATGTCAGCTTGCTGATGCAGACCGAGGCGGGGGAGGTGTTCGAGCCTTCCGCGCCAGGTAAAGGTGGTTCGTCGACCATGCCGCACAAGCGCAACCCAGTGGGTGCCGCCGTGCTGATCGGTGCCGCTACCCGCGTGCCGGGCCTGTTGTCGACCTTGTTCGCCGCCATGCCTCAAGAACATGAACGCAGCCTTGGCCTGTGGCATGCCGAGTGGGAAACCCTGCCGGATATCTGCTGCCTGGTTTCTGGCGCCCTGCGCCAGGCCCAGGTGATTGCCGAAGGCATGCAGGTCGATGCCGAACGTATGCGCCGCAACCTCGACCTGACCCAGGGGCTGGTGCTGGCCGAGGCGGTCAGCATTGTCCTGGCTCAGCGCCTGGGCCGTGACCGTGCTCATCATTTGCTCGAGCAGTGCTGCCAGCGCGCCGTCGCCGAACAGCGCCACCTGCGTGCCGTGCTGGGTGACGAGCCGCAGGTCAGTGCCGAGTTGTCGGCAGAAGAACTCGATCGCTTGCTCGACCCTGCCCATTACCTTGGCCAGGCCCGCGTCTGGGTGGCGCGCGCCGTGGCCGAACATCAACGTTTCACTGCCTGAAGGAGACTGCTGTGGCGCACTTGCAACTGGCCGATGGCGTACTGAACTATCAAATCGATGGCCCGGCGGATGCTCCGGTGCTGGTCTTGTCCAACTCCCTCGGCACCGACCTGGGCATGTGGGACACGCAGATCCCCGTGTGGAGCGAGCACTTCCGTGTGCTGCGTTATGACACCCGCGGCCACGGCGATTCGCTGGTGACCGCCGGCCCGTACAGCATCGAGCAACTGGGCCGCGACGTCGTGGCCTTGCTCGACGCCCTGGACATCAACAAGGCGCACTTCGTCGGCCTGTCGATGGGCGGCCTGATCGGCCAGTGGCTGGGCATCAACGCCGGCGAGCGCCTGGCCAGCCTGACCCTGTGCAACACCGCCGCCAAGATTGGCAGCGATGAGGTCTGGAACCCGCGTATCGACACCGTGCTCAAGGGCGGCCAACAGGCCATGGTCGAGCTGCGCGACGCGTCCATTGCCCGCTGGTTCACCCCGGCCTTCGCCCAGGCGCAGCCCGAGCAGGCCCAGCGTATCTGCCAGATGCTCGCGCAGACCCAGCCTGAGGGCTATGCGGCCAACTGCGCTGCGGTACGCGACGCCGACTACCGCGAGCAGGTTCAGCGTATCCAAGTGCCGACGCTGATCGTTGCCGGTACTGAAGACGTGGTGACCACGCCGGAACATGGCCGCTTCATGCAGGCGGCTATCAAGGGTGCCGAGTATGTCGATTTCCCGGCGGCGCACCTGTCCAACGTCGAGATTGGCGAGCGCTTCAGCCGCCGTGTACTCGACTTCCTGCTGGCCCACTGAGGACAACGCCATGGATGAGAAACAACGCTACGACGCGGGCATGCAAGTGCGCCGCGCGGTGCTGGGCGATGCCCACGTGGACCGCAGCCTGGAGAAGCTCAACGACTTCAATGGCGAGTTCCAGGAAATGATCACTCGCCATGCCTGGGGTGATATCTGGACCCGCCCCGGCCTGCCGCGCCATACCCGCAGCCTGATCACCATCGCCATGCTGATCGGCATGAACCGCAACGACGAGCTCAAGCTGCACTTGCGCGCCGCTGCCAACAATGGCGTGACCCGTGACGAGATCAAGGAAGTGCTGATGCAGAGCGCGATCTATTGCGGTATTCCGGCAGCCAATGCCACCTTCCACCTGGCGGAGTCGGTGTGGGATGAGCTGGGGGTTGAGTCGCGCGCTTGATCCTTGCGGCCTTTGTAGGAGCGGCCTAGCGTCGCGATCGGGCCGCAAAGCGGCCCCAACAGTATTTGCGGTATCACTGAAACCTGGGGCCGCTACGCGGCCCGATCGCGACGCAAGGCCGCTCCTACATCGACCTCAGTGTTACCGGCCCGGCGTTGGCTTCCACGGCCCGCTTCAGCGCTGGGCACAACCCCAGCATGAATGCAGCTTCGGCCACCACGAACAGCGGGCCGATGATCAGCCCGCTGATGTCGTCGACGAACGCCGGCTTGCGGCCCTCGTAGTAGTGGCCGACGAACTGGATGATCCAGCCCAGTACAAATGCCCCCAGCCCAGCCCCCAGCCACAGCCCGGTGCTTTGCACCGCCAGTACCTGGCCAACCCATAGGCACAGCCCCAGCAGCAGGCCCATGACCAGCCCGAAGCGCAGGTCCAGGCGCAGGTAGAACCACACCGAGGCGGCCGCCGCCAGCAGGGCAGGTGACAGCCAGATGCCTGCAATGTCCCAGCCTGGGCGTGACAGCAGAATGGTCACGGCCAGCACGATCAGTGGAATGCCGACGAAATGGGTGGCGATGTTGCGCGGGTCGCGGTGGTAATTGGCGTACTGGCTCAGGTGCTCTTCGAGGTTTTTCATTATTGTGCCTCCCTGGTTTGCCTGATCGGGTTTTACTGCCTGTGCCGGTCCCTTCGCGGGCACAGGCAACCTATATTGCTCAGGATAGCCTGCAGCCCACCAGCATCATCACTTCAGCGAATGGCAGCACTCCGCAGGGGCGCATCCAGCCCCACCAGCGTCTCGATCATCGCCCGCGCCGCCGGTGACAACCGGTAGCCGCTGCGGCTGACCACGCCGCAGCGCACGCTGAGCACTTCCAGTGCGGGCGGCAGGTTGCGCCAGTGCAGGCGCACCAGGCGGCCGGCCGCCAGGTCTTCGGCAACGGCTTCTTCGCTGGCGGTACCGATTGCATTACTGGCCTGCACGACACTGCGCAGCACCGCCAGGTGCTCGGTCTGCAGGTGTGGGGTGAAGTCGCTGCGCCCGCTCAGGTTGGCCAGGCGCTTGCGCACACCGGGCGCGAGCAGGGCGCTGGCCAGCGGGTAGGTGAACAGGTCGTTGGTCGACAGGCTGTCCTTGGCCAGCAACGGGTGGCCGGGGCGGCAGAAGAACAGGCCAGGGCGTGGCGAAAGCGGCTCGGTATGGAAGTTGGGGTCGGCCTCGAACGGGCGGATGTCGTCGACGAAGAATTCGATCTGCTCACGGCGCAGTGCCTGGCCGAGGCGCTCGGCATTGTCCACCAGCAGCGAGGTACGAATACCCGGGTGGCTGTCGATGAAGTGGCGCAAGGCATCGGGGACCAGGCGAACAGCCAGGGCCGGGCCGCTGCCGAAGTGCAACTCGCCAGCGTCGAGCTTGGTCATCTGTAGCACTTCGTTGCTCAACTGCGCGGCACCTTGCACGAGGCGGCGTGCGTGCTGCAGCACCACCAAGCCTTCGGGGGTGGGTGGCAGTGCCTTGCTGGCGCGGTCTACCAGGGCGCAGCCGAATGTCTGCTCCAGGCCCTGGATGGCGCGGCTGAATGCAGGTTGGGTGATGCCCATGGCTTCAGCGGCGCGGACAAAACTGCGGTATTCGTTGAGGGCGATGAAGTAGCGCAGTTGACGGAGGTCCATGTCGCGGCTCTGGGGCGGGGATCAGGGCTCGATTTAAGCTGTTACAGCTTATGTCGTCAACGAAGGTTTGTTTAGGTTGTTATGCGATAAAGTTATTTATGTATCAAGTCATCCGGCCTCTTCGCGGGTAAACCCGCTCCCACCCTGTAGGAGCGGGTTTACCCGCGAAGAGGCCTGTGAAATTACAGAAGGTTCAGCGGATAGCTCACGATCAAGCGGTTCTCATCGAACGCATTGGTGCTGAAGTCCCGGCGCATGGTCGAGTTGCGCCACTTCAACGAAAGGTCCTTGAAGCTGCCCGACTGCACCACATAAGCCAGCTCTGTTTCTCGCGCCCACTCCTTGCCGTCGTCAACGCCACCTGCAGTCACGTTGTCACCCTTGATATAGCGGTTCATCAGGGTAAGCCCCGGTACCCCGACAGTGGCGAAGTTGAAGTCATGGCGCACCTGCCACGAGCGTTCCTTGGCGTTGTCGAAGCTTGAGTTGTAGCTGTCGTTGGCCAAGGTGCCGCCGCTGGTGCCGTTGACGCGCATCCAGGCGTCATCGCCGCTGACCTTCTGCAGGCCGACGTAGACGGTATGGCCCTGGTAGCGAGCCGAGAGCAGCGCCGAGGCGGTGCGGTTGTCCAGGTCGCCGGCGCGCTCGGCACCGTCTTCCTTGCCGGTGAAGTAACCGAGGTTGGCGCCCAGGGTCCAGTCGCCCAGTGGCTGGCTGTGGACCAGGTTGAGGTACTGCTGGCGGTAGATGTCCTTGAGCTGGGCATCCCACAGGGCAATCGTTGTGCGCTTGTCGTTGAAGGTGTACTCACCGCCGCCGAAGTTGAAGCGGTCAGACGTGAAAGCACCGCGGCCATTAAGCGACATGTCTTCCATGCTGGCGTCGTTGCGCGGGCTGTTGGCGCGGAACTGGCCGGCGTACAGGGTCAGGCCGTCGATCTCCTTGGAGGTCAGCTGGCCGCCGCGGAAGGTTTGTGGCAGCGAGCGACCATCGTCCGAGCGCAGGATCGGCAGCACCGGCATCCATTCGCCGACCTTCAATTCGGTCTGCGAGAGCTTGGCTTTCAAGGCCACGCCCAGGCGGCCGAAATCATCGGCGGGGCGGCCATCGTCGTGCACCGGCAGCAGGTGGGTGTTGGTGGTGCCTTTACCGCCATCGAGCTTGACCGAGTACAGGCCCAGTACGTCCATGCCGAAACCGACGGTGCCCTGGGTAAAACCGGAGCGGGCGTCGAGGATGAAGCTTTGGGTCCATTCTTCGGCCTTGGCCTGCGGGTGTGCCGGGTCGACGAAATTGCGGTTGATGTAGAAGTTGCGCAGGTTGAGGGTGGCCTTGCCGTCTTCGATGAAGCCACCTTCGGCGGCGAACACGGGGAGGGTGCAGGACATGGCCAACAGGCCTGGCAGCAGCTGGCGTGCGGGGTACGAAATGCTCATCTGTCGTGGATCTCTTGTTTTTATTGGCGAGCCGTTGCATTGCAGGATGCGGCCTGCAAGCAAGGGTCTTTTGATGAACGTGGGCAACGTTGCGTGAGCGGATGGTGCGGGGTAGGGAAGGGGCGAGGCAATTCGTCGCAGACGGTATGGGGCGATTATCGAACGGAATGTTCCAGTTGGTTAATTGTTTTCATGTGCCGGCCTCTTCGCGGGCAAGCCCGCTCCCACAGGACTGTGTCGAGCCTAAGGGCAGTTAAGTACCTGTAGGAGCGGGCTTGCCCGCGAAGAGGCCGGCGCCGGTAACCGAAAACAAAAAGCCCACCGCGAAGGTGGGCTTGATGCTGCTAGCGGATCATTCAGCTTTTCGGTGTTTGAACCGAAGCTTGCTGATTGGCCTGACCGGTCTTCTCGTACCAGCCACCGCCGAGCGCCTTGTACAGGTTGACCTCGCTGGTCAGCTGCGACAGGCGATCACCGATCAGTGCCTGCTGGGCGCTGAATAGGTTGCGTTGGGCGTCGAGGAAGGTCAGGTTGCTGTCGATACCGATACGGTAGCGACGCTCCGCCAGGCGGTAGTAATCCTGGTTGGCCTGCACCAGGTCACGTTGTGCCTGCAACTGCTCTTCGAAGGTCTTGCGCGCCGCCAGGCCATCGGAGACTTCCTGGAAGGCGGTCTGGATGGTCTTTTCGTACTTGGCGACATTGATGTCCTTCTGGATCTTCGAGTAGTCCAGGCTCGCCTTCAGGCTACCGGCGTTGAAGATCGGCAGGTTGATCTGCGGCTGGAACAGCCAGGTGCCCGACCCCCCCTTGAACAGGCCGCCCATGTCCGGGCTCAGGGTACCGGCATTGGCGGTCAGGCTGATGCTCGGGAAGAACGCTGCGCGGGCCGCGCCGATGTTGGCGTTGGCGGCCTTGAGCAGGTGCTCGGCTTCCTGGATGTCCGGGCGACGCTGGAGGATGTCCGACGGCAGGCCGGCCGGTACTTCGGCCAACTGGTCGGCATTGAGCTCCAGTGGCGCAGGCAGGTCGGCCGGTACGCCGGTACCCAGCAGCACGGTCAGGCTGTTGAGGTCCTGTGCCACCAGGCGCTGGTACTGCGAGTACTTGACCCGCGCGCCTTCCACGGCGGTGCGTGCCTGGCTGAGGTCGAGGGCGGAGGCCACCCCGACTTCATTGCTGCGACGGGTCAGGTTGTAGCTTTCCTGGTAGGTCTTCAGCGTTTCTTCGGTCAGCTTGAACAGCGCCTGATCCGCCTGCCAGGTGTAGTAGGCGTTGGCCACGCTGGCCACCAGGGCGATCTGCGTGGAGCGCCGCGCCTGCTCGCTGGACAGGTAGGTTTCCAGGGCCTGCTCGCTCAGGCTGCGCACCCGGCCGAACAGGTCGAGTTCATAGGCGCTGACGCCGAGGGTGGCCGAGTACTGGCTGGTGATATCGGCTTGGCCGGTCTGCGACATATTCGCCGGTACCCGCTGGCGGCTGCCGCTGCCGGTGGCCGAAACGGCCGGGAACAGGTCGGCCCGCTGGATGCGGTACTGCGCACGGTAGGCGTCGATGTTCAACGCCGCGACACGCAGGTCGCGGTTGTTGACCAGCGAGGTCTGGATCAGCTGCTGCAGGGCCGGGTCGTGGAAGAACTGGCGCCAGCCCTGTTCGGCGGCGGCAACGTCTGCCGCTTCGGTCGGCGAGTACGCAGGGCCTTGCGGCCACTGCGCTGCCACCGGCGCTTCCGGGGTCTGGTAATCAGGGATCAGCGAGCAGCCGCCAAGAATCAAAGCGGTTACCGCCAGGGACAACAAAGACTTGGTCATTGCCCAGCCTCATAACGTGGAGTTTCAGGGGTGACGTCTTTTTCCGGCTGTTTGCTGCCGAACAGCGACGACACTGCGACGAAGAATAGCGGTACCCAGAAGATTGCCAACACGGTGGCGCTGATCATGCCGCCGATCACGCCGGTGCCGATGGCGTGCTGGCTGCCGGCGCCAGCGCCGCTGGCGATGGTCAACGGTACCACGCCAAGGATGAACGCCAGCGAGGTCATGATGATCGGGCGCAGACGCATGCGGCACGCCTCGATCGCGGCGTCGTACAGGCTGCGGCCCTGCTCGTGCAGTTCTTTGGCGAACTCGACGATCAGGATCGCGTTCTTCGCCGCCAAGCCGATGGTGGTCAACAGGCCGACCAGGAAGTACACGTCGTTGGACAACCCGCGCAGGCTAGTGGCGATCAGTGCACCGATGATCCCCAGCGGTACGACCAGCACGACGGCGATCGGGATCGACCAGCTTTCGTACAGCGCTGCCAGGCACAGGAACACGAACAGGACCGAGAGGGCGAACAGTGCCGGCATCTGCGAGCCGGAGAGTTTTTCCTCGTAGGACATGCCGGTCCAGGAGAAGCCGATACCGCTTGGCAGTTCGCCAGCGATACGCTCAACCTCGGCCATGGCCTCACCGGTACTGTAGCCAGGCGCTGGCGCACCGAGGATTTCCATCGCCTCGACGCCGTTGTAGCGGGACAGCTTCGGCGAACCGTAGGTCCATTCACCTTTGGCGAAGGAGGAGAACGGCACCATCTCGCCTTTGCCGTTGCGCACATACCACTTCTGCAGGTCTTCTGGGCTCATCCGGGCGTTCGGTTCGCCTTGGATGTACACCTTCTTGACCCGGCCACGGTCGATGAAGTCGTTGACGTAGCTGGCACCCAGGGCGATCGACAGGGTGTTGTTGATGTCGGCAATGGTCACGCCCAAGGCGCTGGCACGTTCGTCATCGATGGTCAGCTGGTACTGCGGCTCATCGTTCAGGCCGTTCGGGCGCACGGCGCTGAGCACCTTGCTCTGCGCGGCTTTTGCCAGGAACTGGTTGCGTGCTTCCATGAGTTTGGCATGGCCGACACCGCCGCGGTCCTGGAGGAACACGTCGAAGCCGGTGGCGTTACCCAGTTCGAGTACGGCAGGCGGGGCGAAGGCGAATACCATCGCATCGCGGAAGGTGAAGAAGTGCTGCTGGGCACGCTGGGCCAGGGCGAACACGCTGTTCTCCTTGGAGCGCTCATCCCACGGCTTGAGCATGATGAAGGCCATGCCCGAGCTTTGACCGCGGCCGGCGAAGTTGAAGCCGTTGACGGTGAACACCGACGACACGGTATCGGCTTCGTCCTTGAGCAGGTACTCACGCATCTGGTCGACCACCGCCTGGGTGCGTTCAGCACTGGAGCCTGCCGGGGTCTGCACCTGGGCAAACAGCACGCCCTGGTCTTCTTCAGGCAGGAACGCCGTCGGGATGCGGGCGAACAGCCAGATCATGCCGACCACGATCAGCGCGTAGGCCAGCAGGAATGGCACCTTGTTGCGCAGGATGGTACCGACGCTGCGCTCGTAGCCGTTTACGCTGCGGTCGAAGTTACGGTTGAACCAGCCGAAGAAACCACCCTTGGCCACATGGTGCTCGCCCTTTTTCAGCGGCTTGAGCATGGTGGCGCACAGTGCAGGGGTGAAGATCAGCGCCACCAGCACCGAGAGGCCCATGGCCGAGACGATGGTGATGGAGAACTGCCGATAGATCACACCGGTGGAGCCGCCGAAGAAGGCCATTGGCAGCAGTACCGCCGACAGCACCAGGGCGATACCCACCAGGGCTCCCTGGATCTGCTCCATGGAGCGCTTGGTCGCTTCCTTGGGTGGCAACCCCTCTTCGGACATTACCCGCTCGACGTTTTCCACCACGACGATGGCGTCGTCCACCAGCAAGCCGATGGCCAGGACCATGGCGAACATGGTCAGGGTGTTGATGCTGAAGCCCGCAGCGGCAAGGATGCCGAAAGTACCCAGCAATACCACCGGTACGGTCATGGTAGTGATGATGGTGGCGCGGAAGTTCTGCAGGAACAGGTACATCACCAGGAACACCAGGACCACGGCTTCGATCAGGGTGTGGATTACCCCGCTGATCGATTCGGTGACCACCGGCGTGGTGTCATACGGGAACACGGCCTTCACGCCAGGCGGGAAGAACGGCTCGAGGTCGCTGATGGTCTGGCGCAGGGCCTTGGCGGTGTCCAGGGCGTTGGCACCGGTGGCCAGCTTGACCGCCAGGCCCGACGCCGGCTTGCCGTTGAACTGGGCGCTGACGGCATAGTTCTCGCCGCCCAGGCCTACTTCGGCGACATCGCCCAGGCGTACTTGGGAACCGTCGCTGTTAACCTTGAGCAGAATCTTCTCGAACTGCTCGGCGGTTTGCAGGCGGGTCTTGCCGATGATGGTGGCGTTGAGCTGGGTACCCGGCAAGGCCGGCAGGCCGCCGAGTTGGCCGGAGGACACCTGCACGTTCTGCGCGGCGACTGCGGTCTTGACGTCGACTGGGGTCAGCTGGAACTTGTTCAGCTTGGCCGGATCGAGCCAGATACGCATGGCGTACTGTGCACCGAACACCTGGAAGTCACCCACGCCGGCAGTCCGCGAAATCGGGTCCTGCATGTTCGAGACGATGTAGTTGGCCAAGTCGTCCTTGGTCATGCTGCCATCTTCGGACACCAGGCCGATCACCAGCAGGAAGTTTTTAACCGCCTTGGTGACGCGGATACCTTGTTGCTGCACTTCTTGCGGCAACAGCGGCGTAGCCAGGTTCAGCTTGTTCTGAACCTGTACCTGCGCGGTGTCGGCGTTGGTGCCTTGCTCGAAGGTAGCGGTGATGGTCATGCTGCCGTCGGAGTTACTTTCCGAAGACACATAACGCAGGTTGTCGATACCGTTGAGCTGCTGCTCGATGACCTGTACCACGGTGTCCTGCACCGTCTGCGCCGAGGCGCCCGGGTAGGTCACGGCGATGGCGATGGCCGGTGGCGCGATGCTCGGGTACTGGTTGATCGGCAACTTCAGGATCGACAGTGCCCCGACCAGCATGATCACCAAGGCGATCACCCAGGCGAAGATCGGGCGATCGATAAAGAACTTCGACATGGTTTACTCCGCTTTGGCGTCTGCTTTCGCCGCGTTGGCCTGATCAGGGCTGGCCGGCTTGTTGACGTTGGTGGCTTCGCTGACCTTGACCTCGACGCCTGGGCGCACGTATTGCAGGCCTTCGGTGATCAGGCGGTCGCCTGGGTTCAAGCCTTCCTCGATCAGCCAGTCGCTGCCCAGGGTGCGGCTGGCCTTGAGCTGGCGCAGTTCGACCTTGTTCTCCTGGTTGACCACCAGTGCGGTCGGCGCGCCCTTGAGGTCGCGGGTCACGCCCTGCTGTGGGGCCAGGATGGCGTTGGCGTTGACCCCGGCGCGCAGGCGGGCATGCACGAACATGCCAGGCAGCAGGGTGTGGTCGGGGTTCGGGAAGATCGCGCGCAGGGTCACCGAGCCGGTGGTCTCGTCGACCGCGACTTCGGAGAATTCCAGGCGCCCCTGCTGCTTGAACAGGCTGCCGTCTTCGAGCACCAGTTGCACCGAGGCGGCGTTGTCGCCGGCCTTTTGCAGCTGGCCGCTTTCCAGGTCACGGCGCAGCTTGAGCAGCTCGGCGGTGGACTGGGTGACGTCAACGTAGATCGGGTCGAGTTGCTGGATGGTCGCCATGGCGTTGGTCTGGCCATTGCTCACTAGTGCGCCCTCGGTGAACGTGGAACGGCCGATGCGGCCGCTGATCGGTGCCAGGACCTTGGTGTAGCGCAGGTCGATCTGGGCGCTTTTCAGTGCTGCCTCGGCCTGCAATCGTTTGGCATTGGCGTCGTCGTATTCCTGTTTGGAGACGGCTTGTTCATCGATCAGCTGCTTGTACCGCTCGGCCAGCGAGCGGGTCGCCTGCAGGTTGGCCTGGGCATTGGCCAGGTTGGCTTCATAGACGGCAGGGTCGATCTGGTAGAGCTGCTGGCCTTCCTTGACGTCGCTGCCTTCTTTGAAGAGGCGCTTGAGGATGATGCCATTGACCTGTGGGCGCACTTCGGCGACGCGATAGGACGTGGTACGCCCCGGCAATTCCGAGGTCAGGGTGAAGGCTTGTGGTTGGAGGGTTACGACGCCGACCTGAGGAGCCTGCGCGGCAGGCGCTGCTTCTTCTTTCTTGCAGCCACTGAGCAGTGTTGCCAGGGCGACGGCGGAAACCAGAGCGGTAACGGCTGGCTTGAATTGCATGAGGATCCTCGGGGCGCTGGAGCAGGAGACGCTCAAGAGTAATGGAAGAGTCTTGTCAGAAAAATGCTATCGGGTGGATAAATAGCTTGCTAAGGAATATACTTACATTCATGGTTGTTTGTAAATACCGCTGGGTAGTACTTGGCGACTGCCGCAGCCCTTGATTAGCCCATCCGGGAGGCGCCCTGCAGAGGCGACCCCGGCGGTTTCCCCGTGTGCGCCGCGCGCTCGGGCCCAGATGAGGTTGTACTGCCATGGTCCGTAGAACCAAAGAAGAAGCCCAGGAAACCCGCGCCCAGATTATCGAGGCGGCGGAAAAGGCCTTCTACAAGCGCGGGGTTGCGCGAACCACCTTGGCTGACATCGCCGAATTGGCGGGCGTGACCCGAGGTGCGATCTACTGGCACTTCAATAACAAAGCTGAACTGGTGCAGGCGTTGCTTGACAGCCTGCACGAAACCCATGACCACCTTGCGCGTGCGAGCGAAAGCGAGGATGAACTGGACCCGCTTGGTTGCATGCGCAAGCTGCTGTTGCAGGTGTTCAACGAGCTGGTGCTCGATGCCCGAACCCGGCGTATCAATGAGATTCTGCATCACAAGTGCGAGTTCACCGATGACATGTGTGAAATTCGCCAGCAGCGGCAGAGCACGGTGCTGGATTGCCACAAGGGCATTACCCTGGCGCTTGCCAATGCAGTGCGCCGGGGCCAGTTGCCTGCCGAGCTGGATGCCGAGCGCGCGGCGGTGGCCATGTTTGCCTATGTCGATGGCCTGATCGGGCGCTGGTTATTGCTGCCAGACAGTTTCGATCTGCTGCGTGACGTCGAAAAATGGGTCGACACTGGGCTGGATATGCTGCGCTTGAGCCCGGCTCTGCGCAAATGACTCTTTGTTAAGGATTGTGAGGGAGTGTTTCCTCATTGTATTAACGGGGCATTAAAAGCGGGGGCCGCGCTGCGGCCCATCGCAGGCAAGCCAGCTCCCACAGGCGTGGCGCTGTACTTGTAGGAGCGGCCTTGTGTCGCGAAAGGGCCGCAACGCGGCCCCAGCAGGCTCAACGCCCACGCAATTGCCGGTCCGGCAACGCCAACGCCACCACCAGCCCCAGCAGTGCGATCACGCCACTGCCCATCAGCAAATGCCTGAATGTCTCCAGCAATCGCGCTTGGGTCTGCGGGTCTGCTTCGCCAGCCTTCAGGCTCCCCAGCAATGGATTGCCCAGCAACTCGAACCCACCTTGGTGCAGCAACGCCAGCAGCAGGCTGGACATGCACGCCACACCCATGGCGCCGCCGAGTGAGCGGAACAGGTTGGTGGTACTGGTAGCCACGCCGATGTCCTTGATGTCTACGGCGCTCTGCGTGCCCACCAGCGAAGTCGGAAATTGTAGCCCGCAGGCTATGCCGGTCAGCAGCATGAATACGGCACTGAGCAGGGCCGACTGCGGCGGTGTGATCGCCATGGCGAAGATGGCCACCGGCATCAACAGCGCCCCGGCGAGAATTTGCGGCTTGTAGCGCCCGGTGAGGCTGGTCATGCGGCCCCCGGTAAAGGCGCCCATCGGCAGGCCCATCGCCAGTGGCAGCAGGTGCAATGCCGCGCTGTCGGCGCCTGCCCCGGTGATGCCTTGGTAGCGCAAGGGCATCAGCATGGTCAGGGAAATCGACTGGAAACTGGCGAAAAATATCACGCCCCAGCACAGCACCGCGACGCGGTTGCCGAACAGGCCGAGGGGCAGCAGGGGCTCCTGGCAGCGCCGCTCGTGGGCGATGAACAGCATCAGGCCAAGCACCGCGCAGGCGAACAGCGCCAGCACCGGCGGCGCTGTCCAGGCGTGCCCTTGGCCGACCAGGGTAATGCCCAGCAGCAGGCTGCCCAGGCCAAGAATCAGTAGCACCGCGCCCAGGTAGTCCACTTGGGCCTCGCGACGCTTCACCGGCATGTCGCCGAGCGCCCGGTGGATCGCCCACAACGCGACCAGCCCCAGCGGCAGGTTGATCCAGAACACCCAGCGCCACGACAGGTACTCGGTCAGCCAGCCACCGAGCACCGGCCCGGCGACGCTGGCCACGGCGTACATACTGCTGAAGTAGCCCTGGTAACGCCCGCGTTCGCGGGGCGGCACGAAGTCCCCGATGATCGCCTGGCTGACCGACACCATGCCGCCCGCGCCAACCCCTTGCAGCACGCGCGCCAGCACCAGTTGCTGCATGTCCTGGGCCAGGGCGCAGGCAATCGACGCCAGGGTGAACAGCGAGATGCCGGTCAGGATCATCCGCCGCCGGCCGTACAGGTCGCCCAGCTTGCCGTAGATCGGCACTGCCACGGTCATCGCCACCATGTAGCCAGAGATCACCCAGGCGAGCAGGCCGACATCGTTGAACTGGGCCGAGATGGCCGGCAACGAGACGGCGACGATGGTTTGGTCCAGCGCACCGAGGAAGATGGCCAGCATCAGGGCGGTGAGCACGTTGCGCAGCACGGTCGGGGGCAGGGCGGCAGTCACGGGGTTACCTTGGCAATGGGCTTGAGGCCGATGAATTGTAACCTGACTTAGGTAGCTTCCTATGTACTATCTGCATCCCCTATGCAAGATCGGCATTGGCGCATTCATCCAGTGAGGCATGGCTGCGTGATATCGTGGCTAGACCGCAGGGGCTGTAATCCGTGGCCTGCACCAGCTTGGTGCAGCTATTTGCCGCAGGGTTTTCGTGCCGCTGTATCCCACACCTTTTATTCCTCTGCCTGCATGTCGAGCATGACCGCCCAGATGGCGACGGTTGGAACAGGTCAGGTAGACCCGATTCAGGGGTCGGTAGCAACCGTTCAATTTCACGTTATTGCGGAGTGATCATGCCCAGGGCTTCCCACCAAGATTTGCGTTTTGCCTTCCGCGAGCTGCTCGCTTCAGGTTCCTGCTACCACACAGCGTCGGTGTTCGACCCGATGTCGGCGCGCATTGCCGCCGACCTGGGCTTTGAAGTCGGCATTCTTGGCGGTTCGGTGGCTTCGCTGCAGGTACTGGCTGCGCCGGATTTTGCCCTGATCACCTTGAGCGAGTTCGTCGAGCAGGCCACGCGCATTGGCCGTGTGGCGCAACTGCCGGTGCTCGCCGATGCCGACCACGGCTACGGTAACGCGTTGAATGTCATGCGCACGGTCATTGAACTGGAGCGTGCCGGTGTGGCGGCGCTGACCATCGAAGATACCCTGCTGCCGGCCCAGTTCGGGCGCAAGTCCACCGACTTGATTCCGGTTGAGGAAGGCGTCGGCAAGATTCGCGCTGCGCTTGAAGCACGGGTCGATTCGTCGCTGTCTATCATCGCCCGCACCAACGCCGGTGTACTGACCACCGAAGAAATCATCGTGCGTACCCAGAGCTACCAGAAGGCCGGGGCCGACGGTATCTGCATGGTCGGGGTGAAGGATTTCGAGCAGCTCGAGCAAATCGCCGAGCACCTGACCGTGCCCTTGATGCTGGTGACCTACGCCAACCCCAACCTGCGCGATGACGAGCGCCTGGCGCGCCTGGGCGTGCGCATCGTGGTCGATGGCCACGCCGCGTACTTCGCCGCCATAAAGGCTACTTATGACTGCCTGCGCCTGCAGCGCGGCCAGCAGAACAAGTCCGAGAACCTCAGCGCCACCGAACTCTCGCACACCTACACCCAACCCGAGGATTACATCCGCTGGGCCAAGGAGTACATGAGCGTCGAGGAGTGACCGGCAGGGCGCCGTCGCTCAACGCACGGCGCTCAAGGTGGCGCTTTGTGGCACGCAGTGTTCGTGCTGACAATGGGCGGCCGAGCTGGGTTGGTTGCGCAGCAGTTCGACCCGCCAGCAAGCCGACCCGTACAGCCCGGCGATGGCAAACAGCGCCATGACCAGCGCGAACCTTCTTGTTTTGATGCCCATGGTACTCACCTCCTGTTACAACGCCAGGTGATACCTCTAAGCGTAGGCCAGTAGGCGCAACCTTGTGCTGCGAAGAGGCCCATTGCGGCGCAGGCCCTTTCGCAGCACAAGGCTGCTCCTACACGTCCTGATCCCATTCCGGCTCGTCCTTGAACCGCTGCGCGAGAAAATCCAGCATGCTGCGCAAGGTCGCCGGCATGTGCTTGCGCGAGGTATAGACCGCATTCAGGTTGAGTTCGCGTGGCCGTGCTTCGGGCAGCAGGCGCACCAGTTCGCCCGTGCGCAGGGCGGCGGCAGCCTGGTAGGTCGGCAACATGGCGATGCCGGCACCGGCCAGTGCCGCCTTTTGCAGGGTCATCGCCTCATTCGCACTGATGTTGCCCTCGACCGGGACGGCAACGGCTTGGCCCTGCACCTCGAAATGCCAGAGGTGATGGCCGAAGTAGGCATGGGTCAGGCAGTTGTGCCCGCTCAATTCCTCGATCCGCTGCGGCGTGCCGTGCTCACGCAGGTAGGCCGGTGCCGCGCACACCACCGAACGGCACACGGTCAGACGCCGGGCGATCAGGTTCGGGTCCAGGTCGTTGCTGGTGCGGATGGCCAGGTCGATGCGCTCGTCCACCAGGTTGACCGTGCGATCGAGCATCTGCAGCTCGACCTTCACCCCGGGGTAGCGCCGTACATATGCGGCCACGGCATCCACCAGTTGAGCCTGCCCGAATGACGTACTGACGCTGATGCGCAGCGCGCCGCGTGGGGCGTCGTCCGGTTGGCGCACGGCCACCTGCAGGTCACCGGCGAGTTCCAGCAGTTGGCGGCAGCGTGGCAGTGTTTCCTGGCCGGCGGCGGTCAGGCTCAACTTGCGCGTGGTGCGCTGCATCAGCCGCGCACCGACCCAATCCTCCAGTTCCGCCAGGTAGCGTGAAACCACCGGCCTGGACAGTTGCAGGTGGTCCGCTGCCGCCGATTGGCTGCCCAGGTCGATGACAGTGACAAAAACGCGCATCGCGTTGAGACGGTCCATGATTTGCCCGATTTTAGAAACAAACTATGTTTGAGCATCGCATTTTTTGTTATGGATCGGGCAACTAAGCTGTTGAGCATTCTTCTTCAAGACGGACCGTTGCGATGTCGCTATTCACTCCCTTGCGTGGCCTGATGCTGGCCTGTGTTGCGCTGACCGGCCAGGCGCTGGCTGCCGAACCTTTGCAGTTGGACGTCTACAACCCTGGCCACGAGGCGATTTTCCCGGTCAGTTCGGTGATTGTCAGTGGCGAAAAGGACGCCGTGCTGGTCGATGCCCAGTTCGGCAAGGCCCAGGCCGAACAGGTGGTCGAGCGCCTGCGTGCCGGAGGCAAGCGGCTGACAACCATCTACATCAGCCATGGCGACCCGGACTACTACTTCGGCCTCGACACACTGACCCAGGCTTTCCCCCAGGCCAAGGTCGTCGCCTCTGCGGCTACCGTCGCGCATATTCGCCAGACCATGGACGCGAAGCTGGCCTACTGGGGCCCGCAAATGGGCGCGGATAAACCGGCCCGCCTGGTCGTGCCTGAGGTGCTCGAAGGCCATCACCTGACCCTGGAGGGCCAGGCGCTCGACGTGGTCGGCCTGGACGGCCCACAGCCTGATCGCAGCTTTGTCTGGATTCCGTCGATCAAGGCGGTGGTCGGTGGGGTGGTGGTTTCGGAACACATCCATGTGTGGATGGCCGATACCCAGTCGGCCACGTCGCATGCCGACTGGCTGGGCACGCTCAAACGGATCGAGCAGCTGGCACCGCGCACCGTGATCCCCGGCCATTATCTCGGCCAAAGCAGCCGTTCGCTCGCCGCCGTGCGCTTCACGGCAGACTACATTCAGGCATTCGATGCCGAAACCGCCAAGGCAAAAGACGCCGCTGCGTTGGTGGCTGCGATGAAAAAACGCTACCCGGACCTGGCCGACGAGAGCTCGCTGGAGCTCGGCGCCAAAGTCGCCAAGGGTGAGATGAAGTGGTAATTCCGTTCAACTGATGGAGTGTTTCCCATGAGCAAGATCGCAATCATTGGCGCCACCGGCCGTGCCGGCAGCCAGTTGCTGGAAGAAGCCCTGCGCCGTGGCCACAGTGTGGTGGCCATTGCCCGCGACCCGTCGCAGCTGCAGGGACGTGAGGGGGTGACCGTCAAGGCACTCGATGCCAAGGACAGCGCAGCGCTGCAAGCGGCTGTCGCCGGTGTGGACGCGGTGTTGAGCGCTGCGCATTTCTCGACGATCGAAGCGCACGCGATCATCGAGCCGGTCAAGCGTGCCGGCGTCAAGCGCCTGCTGGTGGTGGGCGGGGCGGGTAGCCTGCTGTTGCCTTCGGGGCACCGGGTGATCGACAGCCCGGACTTCCCCGAGGCCTACAAGGCCGAAGCGAGCGCGGGTGTGCGTTTTCTTGAGGTACTGCGCCAAGAGCCGAACCTGGACTGGACCTTCCTGTCGCCGTCGGCGGAGTTTGTCGAAGGCGAACGCAGCGGGCACTACACGCTAGGCAAGGATCATCTGCTGATCGGTGCCGATGGCAAGAGCTGGATAACCTTTGCCGACTACGCGATTGCCATGCTCGATGAGCTGGAGAAACCCGCGCATTCGCGGGCGCGGTTCACCGTCGGTTATTGAGCCACTGCCTGCAGCCAGTCCAGCAACTCGACCAGCCCGGCTGGCTGTTGCCTGGCCTGGCTGACCAGGTAATAGCCTTTTCCGGTCGTCACCTTCAGGGCAAACGGCATGCACAGCCGCTTGCTGTGCAGGTCATCGCCGATCAGCGACCAGTCGCCGATGGCCACTCCGGTGCCCTGGGATGCCATGGCCATCGCCATGTCCAGCGTTTCGAAATGCTGCTTTGGCCCCTGTACATCGAACGTGGCCCCGGCCGCCTGCAGCCATAAACGCCAGTCATGCTCGTCACGCGAGGGGTGCAGGAGCATGTGGCGCATCAGGTCGTCGATGTTGGCCAACGGCAACGGGCCTTGCAGCAGCGAAGGGGCGCACACTGGCGTCAGTTGCTCGTCGAACAGCTTGCGCACCTGCAAGCCCTGGTTCGGCGCGCTGCCATACACCACCGCCGCATCAAAGCCTTCGCGGGCAAAATCCACCCCATGCTGCACCGTGGTAGTCAGCTCTACTGGCACGTCTGGGCGCAGCGCCTGCCATTCCATCAGGCGCGGCAGCAGCCAGCGCATCACGCAGGTTGGCGCCTTGAGTTGCAATGTGGCGCTATGCCCGCCGACTTCCCGCACGCCTTGTTCGATCAGGGCAAACACCTGTTGCACCCTGGGCAGCCAGTCCTGGCCTTCACGGGTCAGGCTCAGGCCACGGGCCTGGCGCTGGAACAGGGCGTAACCGAGGTGCGCTTCAAGTGCGGCGATCTGCCGGCTCACGGCACCTTGGGTGATGTGCAACTGCTGCCCCGCTCGGGTGAAATTGCAGTGCTGGGCAGTCACCAGAAAGGTGTGCAGGGCGGGCAGGGGAGGAAGGCGTTTCATTGCACTGAGCCATGATTTGAAGACATGGCTAGTATGTGTTTTTTTGCATTGTGGCGATAGCGCTGCCTTGGGTCCAATAAGCGCAGTTTTCAACAAGACTCAAGGTAAACACACATGGCAACCTGCGGCGAAGTACTGGTCAAACTCCTTGAAGGCTATGGTGTGGACCATGTCTTCGGCATTCCAGGCGTGCATACCGTTGAGCTCTATCGCGGCTTGGCAACGTCCTCCATTCGTCATATCACCCCGCGCCACGAGCAAGGTGCCGGCTTCATGGCCGACGGCTACGCACGCACGCGCGGCAAACCCGGTGTGTGCTTCATCATCACCGGCCCAGGGATGACCAATATCACCACCGCCATGGGCCAAGCCTATGCCGATTCGATCCCGATGCTGGTGATTTCCAGCGTGCAATCGCGCGATCAGCTGGGCGGCGGCCGCGGCAAGCTGCACGAACTGCCCAACCAATCTGCACTGGTGTCGGGTGTGGCAGCCTTCTCCCAAACCCTGATGAGCGCAGACGACCTGCCCCAGGTACTGGCCCGGGCCTTTGCCGTGTTCGACGGTGCTCGACCGCGCCCGGTGCATATCGAGATTCCGCTGGACGTACTGGTCGAGCCGGCCGATCACCTGTTGCCGGCCCGCCCGGTCCGCAGCAGCCGGGCAGGTGCCGCGCCGCAGGCCGTGGCGCAGATGGCCGAGCGCCTGGCCCAGGCGAAGCGCCCGTTGATCCTGGCCGGCGGCGGTGCATTGAACGCTGGCGCTTCGCTGGCACGCTTGGCAGAGCAGCTTCAGGCACCGGTGGCATTGACCATCAACGCCAAGGGCTTGCTGGCCTCCAATCATCCTTTGCAAATCGGCTCGACTCAGTCGCTGCCGGCTACCCGTGCGCTGGTGGCCGAAGCGGATGTGGTGTTGGCCATCGGTACCGAGCTGGCCGAAACCGACTATGACGTGACCTTCAAGGGCGGCTTCGAGATCCCGGGCAGCTTGCTGCGGATCGACATCGACCCGGACCAGACGGTGCGCAACTATCTGCCTGAGCTGGCGCTGGTCGCCGACGCCGACCTGGCCGCCGAGGCACTGTGCGTTGCCTTGCAACAGCAGCCGCTGCCGGCGCGTGAAAGTACCTGGGGGCCAGCACGCGTCACGCAGCTGCGCCAATCGCTGGCGGACGGCTGGGACCAGCCGACCCTGAGCCAGACCCGCCTGCTGACCAGTATCCTCCAGACACTGCCCAACGCCATTCTGGTCGGGGATTCGACCCAGCCGGTGTACTCCGGCAACCTCACGCTGGACATGGATGAGCCTCGCCGCTGGTTCAATGCCTCGACCGGCTACGGCACCTTGGGCTATGCACTGCCGGCGGCGATGGGCGCTTGGCTGGGCAGCGCCGCGCAGATCGCCGAGCGCGCGCCGTCGGTTTGCCTGATTGGCGATGGTGGCATGCAGTTCACCCTGCCGGAGCTGGCCAGTGCAGTCGAGGCGCAGGTGCCACTGATCGTGCTGCTGTGGAACAACCAGGGTTACGAAGAAATCAAGAAGTACATGGTCAACCGCGCCATCGAGCCGGTCGGGGTGGATATCCATACCCCTGACTTCATCGGCGTGGCCCGGGCGTTGGGCGCTGACGCGGAGGATGTGAGTGATGTCGCGCAGTTGCAGGCGGCACTGGGGCGTGCGGTGGAGCGCAAAGGGCCGACGTTGATTCAGGTTGATCAGAATCAGTGGCAGGCGGCCGTTGCAGGTTAACTGAAACTGCCGGTAACCCTTACCCCGCTGTGGCGCGCAACCGCGCCACATCGCGGATCGGTGGTGCGCCATACAGCCGGCTGTACTCGCGGCTGAATTGCGAAGGGCTTTCATACCCCACGCGATAGCCCGCCACCGCTGCCTCAAGCCCGTCATTGAGCATCAGCCGCCGGGCCTCCTGCAGGCGCAATTGCTTCTGGTACTGCAGCGGGCTCATCGACGTCACGGCCTTGAACCGATGGTGCAAGGTCGAGGTGCTAAGGTTGACCTCACGGGCCAGGTCCTCGATGCGCAACGGCTGCTGGAAGTTCTGGTTGAGCCAGGTGATGGCCTGGCATACCCGATGGGTCTGGCTGTTGGCCAAGGCGATTTCATACAGCCGATAACCCTGCGGCCCACGCAGCAGGCGGTAAAGGATTTCGCGGCGGATCAGCGGCGCCAGCATGGCAATGTCCCGCGGCGAATCCAGCAGGCGGATCAGGCGCAGCAGCGCATCCAGCAACGCGGCATCGGTCTTCTCCACATACAAGCCACGGCCGGAAGGCAGGCTGGGCACCAACATCGGCCCGCTTTCGGCAATCAGCTGGCTGATCTCGGCCGGGTCCAAGTCCAGCCGCAGGCCCAGGCTTGGGTTTTCCGGGCTGGCATCAAGCTTCACGCCGCTCAGTGGCAAGGTTACCGACACCACCATGTAGTGCAGCGGGTCGTAGACGTACTGTTCGTCACCCAGGAACAGGCTCTTGCTGCCATGGGCAAGGACGCACAAGGCCGGCTGCGCCAAGGTGGGCACCGAGCGGACACTCTCCCGATAGCTGACCAGGTACAGGTCGTCGATGGCCGAGGCGCTACCGGGTGGGTCGCCGGCATGCCGGCGGATCAGCTCGGCCAGCTCCTGGCGTTGCACTTCCAGGGTCGGTTCGATGGACGTGGGGGTGGTCATGGTGGCTTCCTCTACTGACTGACGCAGCATAGGTTTGGGCAATGGCGGGCGCTAGTCGAAAGCTGCACGGCGATTGCCTGATCCTGCCGCGGTGCAGGATCAGGCAATCGCCCGGCAGTAATAGCCTAACGCGTCGCGCGGGCCTGCCTCTAACCTTGGCAGCCTGGTTTTTCGTCCGCCTGCTCAAGGAGATCGTGCAATGACCCTACGACAACCGGTCACCCACTTGGCTTTCATCCGTGCCAGCAGCGGTCGTTCGGCCGAGCTGGGCGCGCGCCTGCGCGATCTGCTCGAACCCTCGTTGCGCACACCGGGGTGCCTGAGCTTCACGGTCCAGCGCTCGCAGGCCGACGCCGACCTTTGGCTGCTCAGCGGCAGTTGGCGTGATCAGCAGGCGATGAGCGGCTACTTCGCTTCGCCAACCCTGGAGGTATTCGGTGAGCTGGTGCAGGCGCAAGTGGTCAGCAGCCTGGACCTGCATACCTTCGATTGATTGCTGATGGGCACAGGTTAAAATGTCGCCCTTCGATCAACTACCCAGAGCGCAGCATGGCACGTAGAGAATTCCCGCAGTTCGAAGCCGTTTCGGCGATGGTCCCGGTGGAGGGTGGTGGCTACAACGCCGCCATCGCGGTGAAGGCGCTGGGCATGGGCGGGGCGCCGCGCTTTCACAAGGTACTGGACGGCCAGGTGTTCAAGGGCGCCATGGCGGCCGATGAGGCCGCCTGCGCCGAGCTGGAACGCCTGCAGGGCGTCACTGAAGAGGGCGAGCTGATCTGGTGATCAGTTGCCTACTTGCGGCCTGGCCATCTTGAACAGGTTGCCCAGTTCGAAATAGTCCGCCGGGCCGCCGCCACGCAGGATCGGTTCGGCGGCGGCGGTGTCGTAGATACCGTTTTTCAGCAGGTGCTCGGCAATGTGCACCGCCACCACTTCGCCGAGGATCAGCCAGCTGGGCACCGACTCCTGGTCTGCTCGTTTCAGCTGGACGATCTGGCTCACCTTGCACTCGAACGCCACCGGGGTTTCGCCCACCCGTGGCACTTTGACGACGCGTGACGGCGCTGCTGTCAAACCGCTGAGTTCGAATTCATTGACGTCTGCCGCTACCGCCGCGCAGCTCTGGTTCATCGCCTCGGCCAACGGCCGGGTCGCCAGATTCCAGACGAACTCGCCGGTCTGCTCGATGTTGTTCAGGCTGTCTTTGCGCCCGACGCTGCAGAAACCGATGATCGGTGGGATGTAGTTGAAGGCGTTGAAGAAGCTGTAGGGCGCCAGGTTCAGGCGGCCTTCGCGGTCGTGGGACGAGATCCAGCCGATTGGGCGGGGGCCGACGATGGCGTTGAAGGGGTCGTGGGGCAGGCCGTGGCCTTTGGCGGGTTCGTAGTAATACATCGGTGCTGGGCTTGCTGGCCCTACCTCTTGGGGGACGAGGCGCTAGTGTGCCAAGCCTTTGCCCGGCTGGAAATGATCAAGCCCGGCCGAAGCCGGGCTGGTTGCACGCATCAGGGGTTAGCTGATGCGGTGGGCGTTGGTGCGGTCAAAGCCGTCTTCGGCAAAACGTTGGCCGCCGGTGCGGTCGAAGCCATCTTCTGCAAAACGTTGAGCGCCAGTGCGGTCGTAGCCGTCTTCGGCGAAGCGCTGGGCGCCGGTGCGGTCGTAACCATCTTCAGCGAAGCGTTGGCCGCCTGTGCGGTCGAAACCGTCTTCAGCGTACGCGGCGGATTGGCTCTGCACCGCTGCGAAAGTGTGGGCGCTGGTGCGGTCGAAGCCGTCTTCGGCGAAGGCGCCAGTGGCGATTACCGAGAGGGCCAGGGTGAGGATCAGTTTGTTTTTCATGGTCGTTGCTCCAGGGGTGGGAGTGGTTGTTTGTTTCTATGGGTTTAATCCTACGCCGATAAAATTGATAAAAAAGCGCAAAAAATAGCGTCTAATTATCTATTTTATCGATGTGTTTGCCCGCGTCAGCGATGAGCCCGCCAGTGGGCTGAGGGGAACGTTGCAGGGTATGGATCAGCGTTTCGCCAGCCATTGCAGGATGACGACGTCGAATTAATGCGGCGTTAAGGACGAAAATAAGCCTGCAGGCGGTAATGAACGCTTTTTTCATACGCCATAAACCGATTTTTCAGGCTTTGCTCAGCACCATCGCCGCACTTAAAACCGGAGCGGCAAACAATGAATAAACTCCCGCAAATCACCTTGGCCTTCTGGGTCATGAAGATCTGCGCAACGACCCTGGGCGAGACGGCGGGCGATTTGCTGTCGATGACTCTGAATATCGGCTACGCGCTGAGCTCGCTGATGTTGATCAGCGTGTTTCTGCTGACCCTGCTCGGCCAGCTCTACTCACGGCGCTACCACCCGATGCTCTATTGGCTGGTGATTCTTTCCACCAGTACGGCCGGCACCACCATGTCCGACTTCATGGACCGCACGCTGGGCTTGGGCTACGCCGCAGGCTCGTCGATTCTGATCGGCATCTTGCTGCTGACCTTCCTGGTGTGGCGCCTGAGTGGTAACCCCTTGGACGTCACCCGTATCAAGAACCGCGCGGGCGAGTTGTTCTATTGGGTGGCGATTCTGTTCTCGAACACCTTGGGCACCGCCTTGGGCGATTACCTGGCAGATGATTCGGGGCTTGGCTTTGCCGGTGGTGCCTTGCTGGTGGGCAGTGCCATCGCGCTGGTGGTTGTGGCGCGTTACTGGACACGCATCCCTGGCGTTGTGCTGTTCTGGGTCGCGTTCGTCCTGACCCGCCCGTTCGGCGCCACCCTGGGCGACGTCCTGACCAAGCCACACGAGAAGGGTGGGCTGGACTTCGGCACGGTCGGCTCATCGGCAGTGCTGGCCGGTGTGCTGCTGGTACTGGTGCTGATGGCGACCTATTACCAACGGCGCGAGCCGCGTCAGGTGCTGGAGATGTCCTGAGTATTGATGCGATAACGGGTACTGCGGCCCCCGCCCGGCAGACGGGCCAGGCAAGCCTTGTCGAGCAGGTCGGTGAGGTGGCGGGTTGCAGTGGCCTTGGAGACTTTCGCAACGGCCTGGTACTGCGCAGCATTGATACCTTCTTCGAAGCCGCGTGGGCCCCCGTCGAGCAGCCGGTTGAGCACCTTGACCTGTTCGGGTAAAAGGCCGTCCGCCCGATGCACATGCCAGAACCTGGCTTTGGTGAGTATCCAGTCGATGTTCAGCAACGCCTGCTCGAGGCTGCGCAGCAGGGTTTCAAGGAACCAGGTCAGCCACCGGGTAATGTCGAGGCCGTCCTTCTGGCTGCTCTCCTGTATCTGGTAGTAGCCAGCCCGGTCTTCCAGGATGCTGGCGGACATGGCGTAGAAGCGGATTGCCTGCTGCTCGGCCTGGGCCAGCGCCAAGTCGGTGATGGCGCGGGTCAGGCGGCCATTGCCATCGTCGAACGGGTGCAAGGTGATGAACCAGAAATGGGCGACACCTGCGCGTAGAAGGGGGTCTAGGTGAGTGGCATGGCGGCTGCTGGCAAACCAATCGAGAAAAGCTGCAACCTGCTCTTCAAGGCCATCACGGGGCGGTGCCTGAAAGTGCACCGTGGGCTTGTCGAGGCGACCGGAGATCACCTGCAGGGTTGTCTCGTCACGCAGTTGACCCACCAGAACTGCTTTGCTCAGGCCATCTTCCGCCGCTGGGAACAACCAGTGATTCCAGGTGAGCAGGCGCTGCAAGGTCAGCGGTTGGTCGTACCCGCGTGTCGCATCCAGCATCAATTCAGCCAGCCCTTCACTCCGCGCAGTAGTCGCGCCTTGCTCATGGATGCCCAGCCGTCGAGCGAGGGACGAGGGCACCGAACCCACGTTCAGCTGTTCAAGGCGTCCTTGCATCTCGACGCAACTGCGTAGCAATGGGGCAAGGGCGTCGCTTTGCCACTGGAAATGGGGCCAGTCGGATTGCTGCCATATCCATAGTGGGCTGTTCATGATCGCTCCAACTTATCGGTGAGCCGAATAGGGCCGTTAATCGGCTCACGCCATAAAAAAGGGGCGCCCCGTGCAACGGAGCGCCCCTTTTTCATATCTGCGGGATCAGTATCAGTCGGTGGTGATGCGCGAATGATGCTTGGTGTCTTTCATGGTCGCGTACACCAGCAGCGAGCAGGCGATGCAGCCGGTGACGTACCAGTAGAAGCCGGTTTCCATGCCATTGCTCTTGAACCACAGGGCGACGTATTCGGCGGTGCCGCCGAAGATGGACACGGTCAGGGCGTATGGCAGGCCAACGCCCAGGGCGCGGATTTCAGTCGGGAACAGTTCGGCTTTGACCACTGCGTTGATCGAGGTGTAGCCACTGACGATGATCAGCGCCGCCATGATCAGGAAGAACGCGCCCCACCAGGTTTGCACGGTGTGCAAGGTGCTCAGGATCGGCACAGTGAACAGCGTGCCGAGTACACCGAAGGCGATCAGGATCGGGCGCCGGCCGATCTTGTCGGACAGGCCGCCGATCACCGGCTGCAGGCACATGAACAGGAACAGCGTGGCGGCCGAGATGGTGGTCGAGTCGCTGATGCTCATGCCCACGGTGTTGACCAGGTACTTTTGCATGTAGGTGGTGTAGGTGTAGAAGGCCAGAGTGCCGCCCATGGTCAGGCCGACCACGGTCATCAGCTCTTTTGGATGACGCATCAGGGTGCGCATCAGGCTTTCTTTGGACTTTTCCTTCTTGGTGAAGGAGGCGGTCTCTTCCATGCCGCGACGCAGGTACAGCGCAACCACCGCGCACAGCGCGCCGATCACGAAGGGAACACGCCAGCCCCAGGCATACAGCTGCTCGGTGGTGAGGGTCTGTTGCAGGATGATCAGCACCGCCAGGGCAATGAGCTGGCCAGAAATCAGGGTCACGTACTGGAAGCTAGAGAAGAACCCACGGCGCTCCTTGCTGGCCATCTCGCTGAGGTAGGTGGCCGAGGTGCCGTATTCACCGCCCACCGACAGGCCCTGCAGCAAGCGTGCGAAGACCAGCAGGATCGGCGCGGCGACGCCGATGGTTTCATAGCCGGGCGTCAGGGCGATGAGCAGCGAGCCCCCGCACATCAGCAGGACCGAGGCCATCAGCGCGGCCTTGCGGCCTTTGCGGTCGGCATACAGGCCCATCAGCCAGCCACCGATTGGGCGCATGAGGAAGCCCACGGCGAAGATCGCGGCGGTGTTGAGCAGTTGTGCGGTGGTGTCGCCAGCGGGGAAGAAGGCTTTGGCGAAGTACAGCGAGAATGCGGCGTAGACGTACCAGTCGTACCATTCGACCATGTTGCCGATGGACCCGCTGAAGATCGACTTCAGGCGGCTGGCGGTGGTTTTTTCTGCGGCCGGCGCGACGGCCGCCCCGGTTGGCAGGGAGGTGGCGTTATCCATCAGGGATACCTTCTCGTTGTTTTTGTGGAGCGCGCCGGAGCGCTGCTTACCACGGTGATTGCAGAAGGTGTGCCAAATGGGTGCGAGGTGATTCATTTGAGGGCGCTGCACCCCGTTCGCAGGCAAGCCCGCCTGCACCAAGCCCACTGCGCATGCGGGCTTGGTGGGCGCGGGCTTGCCCGCGAAAGGCTGCAAGGCAGCCCCTTGCAGGTAAAGCGTTGGCGTCATGGATGAGCGGATTTCCGCTCATCCAACGCGGATGGTAAGCAGAAATTCGCCTATTACAGGAAGTCTTCGCGCACCAACCCGTGCCGCTGCATTTTCTCGTTCAGCGTACGCCGCGGCAGCTGCAAAGCCTCCATCACCCCCTTGATCTCCCCTTTGCTCTGACGCAACGCCGCTCGCAAGCACTGCGCTTCAAACGCCTCCATCTGCTCGCCCAGCGACTGCCCGGCCGGTGCCACTTCTATGTTCGGCGAACCCAGCCCCAGCGCATGCCGCTCCGCCGCGTTGGCCAACTCGCGCACGTTGCCCGGCCAGTCGTGGGAGAGCAGCTGCGCCAACTGGCTACCGCTGAGCGGCGGCGCTGTTCTGCCCAGTTTTTCAGCGCCAGCACGGGCAAAGTGCTCGAACAGCAAGGGAATGTCCTCTCGTCGCTCTCGCAAGGGGGCCAAGCGCAGCTCGGCAACGTTCAAGCGATAGGCTAGGTCTTCGCGAAAGCGCCCTGCGCGGGCTTCTTCCAGCAGGTCCGGTTTGGTCGCGGCGATGATGCGCAAGTCGACGCTGATGCTCTGGTTGGCGCCCAGGCGTTCGAGCTTCTGTTCCTGGATCACCCGTAGCAGTTTTGCCTGCTGGGCCAGGGGCATGCTCTCGATCTCGTCAAGAAACACCGTGCCCCCGTTGGCATACTCAAGCTTGCCGATCCGCTTGCCCTGGGCGCCGGTGAAGGCGCCGCTCTCATGGCCAAACAGCTCGGCTTCGAACAGTGATTCAGGGATTGCCGCGCAGTTGAGGGCCACGAAGGGTTTGCCCGCACGCGGGCCGAAGTCGTGCAGGCAGCGGGCCACGCGCTCCTTGCCACTGCCGGTTTCGCCGCGGATCAGCACATTGACCGGCAGGCCGGCCAGCTCCAGCACCTGCCGGCGCAGCTGTTGCAGGCCCTGGGACATGCCCAGCAAGGTGTTTTCGAGGCGTGACTTGAGGTCGGCCTGCTCGTGCAGCCGGCGGTTTTCCAGCACCAGCTGGCGCTTTTCCAGGGCGCGACGCAGGCTGCCCAGCAGGTGCTGCGGTGTGAAGGGTTTTTCGAGGAAGTCGTAGGCACCCTTGCGCATGGCGTCCACCGCCATCGGCACATCGCCATGGCCAGTCAGCAGGATCACCGGCAGGTCGGGGTCCTCTGCCTGCAAGCGCTCGAGCAGTTGCAGGCCATCCATGCCCGGCATGCGTACATCGCTGATGATCACGCCGGCAAAATGCTGTGGCAATTGCGCCAGGCAATCCTCGGCCCGGGCGAACAGTTGCACGCTGAAGCCGGACAGGCTCAGCCATTGCTCGACCGCCGTGCGGATACTGGCTTCATCATCGACGACGATCACTGAATTCAACATACAGGCTCCACGTCACGGGGCAGGGTAAGGCTCAGGCGGGCGCCGCCTGGCAGGTTCTCGGCCTGCAGTTGGCCGCCGGCTTCGTGGACGATGCCATAGGAAATGGCCAGGCCAAGGCCCAGCCCTTCGCCCACGGGTTTAGTGGTGAAGAAGGGGTCGAAGACCTTGGCCAGGTGTTCTTCGGCAATACCGCCTCCTGAATCGAGCACGCTCAGCCGCCATTGGTCGTGATCCAGCTCGATGCGGATCTCCAGGCGTTTGTAGCGCTTGTCGGCCATGGCGTCGAGGGCATTGCGCAGCAGGTTGATCAGCACTTGCTCCAGGCGGATGGCGTCCCCGCGCACCCAGGCTGGGCGTGCCAGGTACAGCGCGACCTCGACGCCCTCGCTGCGAATACGGGTATCCAGCAGGTGCAGGGCCTGGTCGACCACGCCGGCCAGGTCCAGGCGTTCGCGCAGCCCGACCGGGCTGTTGCGGGCAAAGGTCTTGAGGTGGCTGGTGAGCGCGGCCATGCGCGTGAGCATCTGTTCCAGGGGTTCAAGGGCCTTGCGCGCTTCGTCGTAGCGGCCATGGTCGAGTAGCAGGCGCAGGGTTTCCAACTGCATGCGCTGGGTGGTCAGTGGCTGGTTGATCTCGTGGGCCATTGCCGCCGACATCTGCCCGAGTGCAGCCAGCTTGGCCGATTGCACCAGGCCTTCCTGCGCGGTGCGCAGTTCACGGGTGCGTTCTTCGACCTGGCGCTTGAGTGCTTCGCGGCTGCGCTGGCGCAAGCGCGCCAGGCGCAGGCGCTGGCTGACGAACAGCGCCGCGAAGACCAGGCTCAGCCACACGGCCGCAGCGCCAAGGGCGGCGTTGCGGCCGTCGGCGGCGACCTGCGGTTTGCGCAACAGGTGCAAGGTCCAGTCTTCACCTTGCAGCGGCAGGCGTTCCCACAGGTATTCGGCGACGCCCTCCGGCCCTTGCACGCGGGCCAGGTGGCTATTGTCGGCAAAACGGGTCAGTACCTGATGCTGCAGGGGCACCAGGGGTTGTTTGTCGTACTGGCGGGTTTCAGCCAGTTCTGCACGGTCAGCGCCGCTCAGCGGCTGCAGCTCGCGGTAGCGCCAGCCGTCCTGGTTGGCGATGAAGGTAATGCCACGGGCATCGCTGACCAGCAGGATATCGTTGCCCTGGCGCCATTCACGTTCCAGCTCGGGGAATTCGAGCTTGACCACCATGGCACCGAGGAAGCGGCCATGCTCATCATTCACCGCGCTGGCCAGGAAGTAGCCTGGCACGCCACTGGTCACACCCACCGCGTAGAAGCGGCCGCTGCCTTGGCTGCGGGTCTGTTTGAAATAGGGGCGAAAGCCGTAATTGGAGCCCACGTAGCTACTCGGCAGCCGCCAGTTACTGGCCGCGATGGCCAGCCCGGTGCGGTCGAGCAGTTCGAGGGTAGACGAGTTGGCGGCACCGTTGATGCGTTCGAGCTTGCGGTTCAGGGCGTCTTGTACCGGCTCGTTGACCGGGCCGCGCAGGGCTGCGATCAGTTCCGGGTCGAGTGCCAGCACGGCGGGCAGGGCGCGGTAGCGTTCGATCAGGGTATGCAGGGCGTTGGCGTACAGGCCCAGTTGCTGGCTGGCGCGCTGGGCGTCGTCTGCCATGGCCTGGCGCTTGGCCTGGTGCATGGCCCAGCCGGCGCTGAGCGCGGTGCCGAGCAGGATGAACAGGACGATCAGCCCCAGACGCAGGGCGCGAAAGGAAAACGGCATGGGGCGGATCCGAAAGATGAGGAATTCAGTGCCGGCCCTATCGCTGGCAAGCCAGCTCCCACAGGTATTGCAAAGCCCCTGTGGGAGCCGGCTTGCCGGCGATAGGGCCAGTACCGGCGTTCAACCGCTTACAACAACTCGAAACTCTTCTGCTGCACCGCCTCGGAATCCAGCCCTACCTGGACATTGAACTCGCCAGGCTCGGCAACCCGCTGCAGTTGGCCATTGTAGAACTTCAGGTCTTCCTCACTGATGCTGAAGGTCAAGGTTCGCGACTCGCCCGCCTTGAGCATCAGTTTCTGGAAGTTCTTCAGCTCTTTGACCGGGCGGCTCATGGAGGCCGAGACATCCTGCAGATACAGCTGCACCACGGTCTCGCCGTCACGCTTGCCGGTGTTCTTCACCGTGACCTTGGCCTCCAGCGTACCGCCACGCTTGAGGTCCTTGCTCGACAGGGCCAGGCCCGACAATTCGAAGCTGCTGTAGCTCAAGCCATAACCAAACGGATACAGCGGCCCGTTGGGCTCTTCGAAGTACTGCGAGGTGTAGTTGCCGGGCTTGCCGGGTGTGAACGGCCGGCCAATACGCGTGTGGTTGTAGTACATCGGAATCTGCCCGACCGAACGCGGGAAGGTGATGGCCAGCTTGCCGGACGGGTTGTAGTCGCCGAACAGCACGTCAGCGATGGCATTGCCGCCTTCGGTGCCGCTGAACCAGGTTTCCAGCAGGGCGTCGGCCTGCTCGCGTTCCCAGGCGATCGACAGCGGGCGGCCATTCATCAGCACCAGTACCAGCGGCTTGCCGGTGGCTTTCAGGGCCTTGATCAGTTCGCGCTGGCTGGCCGGAATTTCCAGGGTGGTACGGCTCGACGACTCGTGAGACATGCCACGCGACTCGCCGACCACCGCGACCACCACGTCGGACTGCTGCGCGGCCTTGACCGCTTCATCGATCAATACCGCGGCAGGGCGCAGGTCGTTGACGATTTCCGGGGCGTCGAAGTTGAGGAAGTTCAGGTAGTCGAACATCGCCTTGTCGCCGGTGACGTTGGAACCCTTGGCGTAGACCAGCTTGGCCTTGCCTTCCACGGCGCGGCGCAGGCCTTCGCGAACGGTCACCGAATGCACCGGTTTGCCGTCGGCCGCCCAGCTGCCCATCATGTCGATGGGCGCATCGGCCAATGGGCCGACCAGGGCAATGGTGCCGGCCTTCTTCAGTGGCAGGGTCTGGTTGCGGTTTTCCAGCAGGACCAGGCTGCGGCGGGCCACGTCACGCGCGGCATCGCGGTGCAGGCGGTCGTTGCCGTAGTAGTCCTTGAGGTCGGTTTCGGCTTTGCCGATCCGCACGTACGGGTCTTTGAACAGGCCCATGTCGTACTTGGCGCCAAGCACTTCGCGCACCGCCTGGTCCAGTTCGCCCTGGGTCACTTCACCGTCCTTGAGCAGCCCTGGCAGCTCTTCGCCATACAGGGTGTCGTTCATGCTCATGTCGATACCGGCCTTGATCGCCAGTTTGGCCGCTTCACGGCCGTCACGGGCAACCCCGTGGCGGATCAGTTCCTGGATGGCGCCGTGGTCACTGATGGTCACACCTTTGAAGCCCCACTCCTTGCGCAGCAGGTCGTTCATCAACCAGGTGTTGGAGGTGGCCGGCACGCCGTTGATCGAGTTCAACGCCACCATGACCCCGCCAGCACCGGCATCGAGCGCGGCGCGGTAGGGCGGCAGGTAGTCGTTGTACATTTTCGTCAGGCTCATATCGACCGTGTTGTAGTCGCGGCCGCCCTCCACCGCGCCATACAGGGCAAAGTGCTTGACGATGGCCATGATGCTGTCGGGGTTGGCCGGGCTGCTGCCTTGGAACGAGCGGACCATCACCTGGCCGATTCGCGAGGTCAGGTAGGTGTCTTCACCAAAGCCCTCACTGGTGCGGCCCCAGCGCGGGTCGCGGGCGATGTCGACCATCGGCGCGAAGGTCATGTCCAGGGCGTCGGCAGCGGCCTCGATGGCGGCAGTGCGGCCGACCTTGGCAATCGCGTCCATGTCCCAGGTCGCGGCCATGCCCAGGCCGATCGGGAAAATGGTGCGCTCGCCGTGAATGGTGTCGTAGGCGAAGAACATCGGAATCTTCAGGCGGCTGCGCATGGCGGCGTCCTGCATCGGCCGGTTCTCGGGCGCGGTGCGCGAGTTGAAGGTGCCACCGATGCGGCCTGCGGCGATTTCTTCGCGGATTTGCTCGTGGGTCATCTCCGGGCCGATGCTGATCAGGCGCAGCTGGCCGATTTTTTCGGCCTCGGTCATCTGGCTGATCAGGTGATCGATGAACGCCTGCTTGTCCTGCAGGGGCGGAGCGGTAGGGGCGGCGAGGGCCGCCTGACTGACAAGGCCCATGGCCAGGCCCAGCAAAGACAGTTTCATCATCAATTCCGTTGTGGGGCCTCTGCCGTATCCACCGTGATACGCGCGCGGCCGAAGTTTTCAGGCGGCTATTGTTGTACAGTTCGGGGGCGATTCTTCCAGCGGCGGATTATGCCTGAATATGTCGGCGGCCGATGGCACCCTGAATGCCTGGACAACAACAATAAGAACGATCGAGAGACCGCTGGCATGACCCCCCTCAACGAATACGATCAACGTCAGATCGCCGAAGCCATTGCCCGTGCCGAACGGCGTACCGATGCCGAACTGGTAACGGTGCTGGCCCGCCGTGCCGACGATTACGCCTACCTGCCACTGTTCTGGGCCGCGGTGCTGGCGCTGGCCGTGCCGGGCTTGCTGCAGATGCTGCTGGGCTGGCCCGGTATCCGTGGCCTGCTGGTGGCCAACGTCGTGCTGTTCATCGGCTTGTGCCTGCTGCTGCGCCACCCGCGCCTGGCCGGCTGGCTGATCCCGCGTGCCTGGCGCCGCTGGCGGGCGTCGAGCCTGGCCCGCCAGCAGTTTCGCGAGCAGAACCTGCAGCGCACCCGCGGTGCCACGGGGGTGCTGATTTTCGTCAGCGAAGCGGAGCGGCACGTGGAAATCCTGGTCGACCAAGGGGTGGAGCAATACCTCGATGCCAGTGCCCGTGCGGCCATCGTAGGGCGCTTTGCCGAACAGGTGCGTCAGGGCCGGACCTTGCAAGGCTTTGTCGATTGCATCGACACCTGCGGTGAGTTGCTCAGTGAGCACGTGCCGCGCACCCATGCCCGCAACGAACTGCCCAACCGTTTGGTGATTCTGGACTGACAAAAGCGGGCGTATGGATTGGGGGGCCAGCCTCACACCTGTAGAATGCGTGGCATTGCGCAACGCGCTCCCCGCAACTCGAGGCACCGTTTTTCATGTCCGCCAGTCCTTCCGCTTCCACCGCGCCAGAGGCGCGCGCCCAGTTCCTTGAGCTGCTGAGCGCTGCCCTGCACGGCAATACCTTGGTCAAACTGGTGCTGGCGCGCCATGTGGGTGCCGATCAGACCCTGCAGCGGATCATCGCCAAGCCACTGCAGGTCAAGGGCCAGCCCTGCCTGTCATTGGTGTATCGCCACCAGACCCGTGACATCACCCGCAACCTGCCACTGGAGCAGGCCGAAGCGCTGGTTGCCGAGCTGCTGCCTGACAGCTTTCGCAATGCGCACCTGTTCGATGCGGACGGCGAAGTGCAGCTGACCTTCAGCAAGAAAGGCAAGCCCATGCTCCAGCGCCACGGCGCCCAGGCGCCGCGTGATGCGGCTGCGAGCAGTGGCCATGACCGGGAGAAAAAGCGTTACCTGGAGCTGTCGCGGCCCTTTTTGCGTGACCTGGGCGTGACCGATGCGCAAGGTGCGCTGATCCCGTCGATGTCGCGCAAGTGGAAGCAGATCAACAAGTTCATCGAGGTGTTCGAGCACGCCCTGGCCAGCGCGCCGCTGCCGGCCGAACAGGCCCTGCGCGTAGCCGACTTTGGCTCGGGCAAGGGTTACCTGACCTTCGCCATGCACGACTACCTGCGCAACACGCTGGGCCGCGATGCCCAGGTGACCGGCGTGGAGCTGCGCCAGGAGATGGTCGACCTGTGCAACGCCGCGGCCTCGCGCCTGGACCACCCAGGCCTTGAATTCCAGTGCGGCGATGTACGCAGCGTGGTGCCCGAAGCCATCGAGGTGATGATCGCCCTACACGCCTGCGACATCGCCACCGACTACGCCATCCACACCGGCATCCGCTGCAACGCCGCGATCATCATGTGCTCGCCGTGCTGCCACAAACAGATCCGCCCGCAACTGCACAGCCCAGGCTTGCTACAGCCGATGCTGCAGTATGGGTTGCACCTGGGGCAGCAGGCCGAGATGCTCACCGACAGCCTGCGAGCGCTGTACCTGGAAGCCTGTGGTTATGAAACCAAGGTGTTCGAGTTCATTTCGTTGGAACACACCAACAAGAACAAGATGATTCTCGCGGTGAAGCGCAAACAGCCGCTGGATAACGCGGCGCTGCTGGAGAAGATTGCGCAACTCAAGGGGTTTTATGGGGTGCAGGAGCATTGCCTGGAGACGTTGTTGCGGGGGGATGGGTTGATCTGAATGCTCGCTGAGCGCTGATCCTGAATGTGGGTAAGAAATTTCTCCAGAGCACCTCGCGACGGTGTTTGACGTGAAGAAGTCTGTAGTGTGGCGTGCACCTGTAAGGTACTCCTGGTTGTCGTTTGACAACCTTGTCATTGCGAGCCCACACTGGAGACAAGCTGATGTCACGCCCCAGTCATGCCAAGAAGGAGGTCGAACAGGCCTTGAGGCACGCGGAGTCACAGGGATGGAGAGTCGAGGTGGGCGGTGGGCATTGCTGGGGGAAGCTGTATTGCCCCCTCAACGACGCAGATTGCCGTTGTGGGGAATTCTGCATTACCAGCGTCTGGAGTACCCCAAAGAGCCCAGGCAACTTTGCACGCCAGCTACGGCGTGTGGTGGATAACTGTTCTGGCGGCAGGATGACGAAGGGCGCAGCACATGCTGCCGAGGAGCAGTAGCGATGGAATATGAGTTCACCCTGAAGTATCAACTGAACGAAAACGAAGATACCGATGCGCTGCTGGAGCGTCTGGCCAAGGCCGGTTGTGACGACGCTTTGGTTGGGGTAGGGCAGCCCGGTCGTTTGGCGCTGGCGTTTGTGCGCGAGGCTTCAACGGCCAGAGAAGCCATACATAGCGCCCTTGACGGTGTTCGTGAAGCAGTGCCTGCCGCGCGCCTGATCGAGGCAACCCCAGACCTCGTCGGGCTTACCGATGTAGCCGAAATGGTAGGCGTATCGCGCCAGAACATGCGTAAATTGATGCTCGCGCACAGCCATAGTTTTCCGGCACCTATTCACGAGGGCAGTACTTCGCTTTGGCACCTGGCTGAGGTTCTGGTCTGGTTACAGGCACGCGGAAGCTATGCTATCGGCCAGCAAACACTTGATCTGGCTCGCGTAGCGATGACGGTCAATGTATCGAGTGCCTATGAGCGGGTCTTTGGCCATTCAACGAACCTGGCCTGTTGAACCTAAGCCCAAGCTCACCTCAACGCCGAGCAGCCGGCACCTCGATCGCCAAGTCAGCCAACCCCAACGGGTGCGTACTCGCATCGAAAAAGTGCAGCGCAGTCGCCGGCAAATCCCCGAACCGGTCGATGAAGTGCTGCTTCTGATTGATCACCGACGCCTCCCCCAACGGCCGAATGGCAATCGACAAATGGCGAGGTTGTGCCTGCCGAACCGCCTCGACCAGGTGCTGGTCACTGCTGTCCAGATGCTGCCCGAACAGGCATAGTCCCTGGCTCTCCTGCGCCAATTGCGCCAAGCACCAGCTGAGGTAGTCCGAGTGGCGAATGGCGCGCAGCTTTTCGTCGCTGCGGTCTTCATTGATGAACAAGGGCACTTCCCCCGGAATGTTCACGGCAAAGCCATCGAGCAACTCGGCGCTCTCTGCGCTGCGTTGGCGGGTGGTGCCATCCGGCAGTTTCAGCAGGTGCAGGCCGCCATGCAGGTGCAGCACGCGGGTGCCTTCACTGCGGGTGCGGCGTACGTCGAAAAAGCCTTGCTCGTCGAACAGCTCGGCAAAACCTTGGGGGGCGTGCTGCACGGCCCAAGGCACGATCAGGTCGTAGTTGCTGGTGTAGATGTTGCGATAGCCGCGCAAGGCCTGGTTCAGCATGGCCAGCGTGGCGGCTGGCATCAAAGGCCATGGCAGGTGCACTGTGCGTACGGCATGAATCAGCGCTTCCTTAATCGAGTAGTAGCGGTTCAGCGGTGCCGTGGAGTTGATGGCCAGGGCCGCGTTGACGCGCACCGTGCTGTTGAGGGCGCTGAGCACGGGCTCGAACAATTCGGTGGCGAGTGACTTGAACAAGGCTTGGTCGCTGATCGCCAGGCCTTTTTTGCGGCCCGCGCGCTGCGCTTCCTCGAACAGCGAGAAATAGCCAAACGGCTTCCACAGTGCACGGCTGGCGCCGTTGCCCAGCAGCAGGGCGTCGCAAGGGTGGCGTTGGTCGAGTTCTGGCCAGGGGGTGAGGTAAGCGTCAAGTGCGGGCATGCGGGGTCCGTTGGGCGGAGCGGAAAACGGGGCGACTGTAGCATGTCATTCAAGCGCGAGGTGATTGAGGCTGGCGAGGACAAGAAGTCATGTGTGAGAATGATACGGATTCCTATTAGCGACGCTCACCTTCAATGACATCCTTTTCCACACCCTGGAGCGGCCCTGCGCCGGCCTTGCAGGCGGTCGTCGATGATCTGCTGGCCAACTACAGTGACCTGCGTCGCTACCTCAGCGGGCGCCTGCGCAACCCCGACGACGCCGCTGACATCGCTCAGTCCAGCTTTGCCCAGGCCTATGCCCACGCGCTGAATGCGCCGGTACTCAATGCGCGCGCGTTGTTGTTCCAGGCGGCGCGTAACTTGTGCATCGATCAGTACCGACGGCGCAGCACCGAGTTGGCGGCGCTGGAGGATTGGCTGGTGCGCGTCGACGGCTTGAGCCCCAGCGTCGAGGACATCCTGATCGCGCGCGAGCAGTTGCAGCAACTGATTGCACTGATCGAGCGCATGCCGCGCCTGCGCCGCGAAGTGTTCGTGCGGGTGCGGCTGTATGGCCAGAGCCACCGCGAAGTGTGTGAGGCGCTGGCGCTGTCAGCCAAGTCGGTGGAATTGCACATCGCCCGCGCGGTGTTCGACCTCTCCGAACTGCGCCTGGCCAGCCGCCATGGCTGACCCGGTTGCCGCACGCAAGGTGCAACAGGCCTTGGTCTACCTCGCGGCGATGCATGGCGACGACCCCACGCGTGTGCGCGAAGCCAGCGGCCAGGCGCTGCGCTGGCGGCGTAAGAGCGACGAACATGAGCGCGCCTGGCTTGAGGCCGAGCAGCGCTGGCAACTGGTGCATCGCCTGGCGCCGCAATTGCGCGGTGCCCTTCAGCCGCAGCCGCATGACCCGAGCCGTCGGCGCCTGCTGCGCCAGGGCGGCGCGTTGGCGGTACTGCTGGCAGCAGGTGGCTGGCTGGGCTGGATGTGGCAGCGCACCGCTGCATTCCACCAAGACCTGCAGACCGCGCACGGCGAACAGCCCCGCAGCCTGGCCTTGCCCGATGGCAGCCAACTGCTGGTGGCGGCCGAGAGCAACCTGCGTATCCGCTTCGACCACGGCCAGCGCCAGGTGATGCTGTTGCACGGCAATGTCTTCTTCGACGTCGCCCATGAGCACTGGCGGCCCTTCCATATCAGCACCCGTGTGGGCAGTGTGCAGGTGCTGGGCACCGCCTTCACGGTCAGCGACCGGGGTGACCGGGTGTTCGTGGCGGTGGCCCGCGGCCGGGTTCAGGTGCGTGACCTGCACGGTGGCGAGCGCACCCTTGGCGCTGGCGAACGCGTCTGCATTGATGGTCAGGGGCACCTGAGCAACCTGCATGCGCAGGGGCAGCTCGGCCCGGACGTCGACCATTGGCAACGCGGTTGGTGGTCTTACACCGACCAGTCGCTGCGTGAAGTGATCGGCGAGCTCAATGCCTATCTGCCGCGGCCCGTGCTGCTGGCGCCGGAAGTCGCCGAACTGAAGCTGACCGGCAGCTTCCCCATCGACCAGCCGCAGAAACTGCTGGATGCGTTGCCACGCATTCTGCCGGTGCGCCTGAGCGAACGGCAGGGCAGGGTGGAACTGTTGGCGCGCTGAAAAAAGTTTTGAGGGGTAAGCCGCTGGAGCGGCGTCATCAACGGTGAACCCCTCCAAGAGCAAGGACCCTTCATGTCGTTCGCCTCCACCCGTTTATCCGTGCCACTGCGCCACCTGGCCCTGGCCTGTGCCTTGGGCAGCCTGTTGTCGCCGGGCATGGCCCTGGCTGACAGCCTGCCACTGACCCTGGATTTTCCGAGCCAATCGCTGGAAACCACGGTGCACGCGCTTGCCCGCCAGTCCGGTGTGGCCATTGCCGCTGACAGCCGGGTACTCGCGGGCCGCACTGCGCCAGCCCTGCATGGGCGCTTCAGCGTGCTGCAAGCCTTGCAGCAGTTGCTGATCGGCACCGACCTGGTGGCCGAGGAGCACAACGGCGTGGTGACCCTGCGCAGCACCGCCGAGGACGGCGCCTTGACCCTCGGCGCCACCAACGTCAACGCCGCCGGTTTCAACAGTGAACTGCCCGAGGCCTACAGCGGCGGCCAGGTGGCGCGCGGTGCACGGCTTGGCATGCTGGGCAATCGCGACATCATGGACACGCCATTCAACATCACCGCCTACACCGCCAAGACCATCGCCGACCAGCAGAGCGGCACGGTTGGCGCCGTGCTGCGCAATGACCCGTCGATCCGCTTCAGCACCGGCGAAGGCCATGCCTACGAGAACTTCATGATCCGTGGCTACGGCCTGGAATCCTCGGAGCTGGCGGTAAATGGCCTGTACGGCCTGGCGCCGGATGGCCATGTGCCGACCGAATTCCTCGAACGGGTCGAAGTGCTTAAAGGGCCAAGCGCATTGCTCAGCGGCATGGCGCCCAATGGCGGGGTGGGCGGCAATGTCAACCTGGTACCCAAGCGTGCCGGCGATGCTCCACTGACCCGGCTGACCACAAGCTACGTTTCCGACGGCTACTTTGCCCAGCACATCGACGTGGCCCGACGCTTTGCGGATGGGCGCTTGGGTGTCCGCTTCAATGGGGTGTATGGCAGTGGCGACATGGGCGTCGACGAACAGTCGAAGGACCGCACGCTGGCCGCCCTGGCGCTGGATTACCGAGGTGACGACTTCAAGCTCGAATTGGATGCCTACGAGACCCATGAGAAACTCGACAACGGCAGCCCGATGATGGCGGGCTTCAGCGAGCTGGGCTACGTGACCAAGGCGCCCAAGCCCGATACCAACGTGCTGGAAGGCATCTATGCCAAACAAGTCAGCAAGGCAGTGGTGCTGCGTGGCGAGTACCAGCTCAACGACGACTGGACGGCATTTGCCAGTGTGGGTGGGGCGCGCACGTACTACGACGGCTTCCTGAACGGCACCCGCATCCGAGTACAGGCGGCCGATGGCAGCGCCAAGGGGCAGACATACAACCAGGCCGGCTACACCCACAGCCTGGCCAGCGAGGCCGGCCTGCGTGGCAACTTCATGACGGGGCCGGTCACCCACCAGCTGGTGTTGACGACGTCGCTGCTGCACCAGGACATCGGCCGAGCGCCCACGGTCACCGGCGCCACCTACGACACCAACCTCTATCGCCCGGTCAAAGGGGTGATTGCCGGTGATCACGGCTCGAACGACAAGACCGGCGACAATACCTTGTCCAGCTTCGCCCTGGCCGACACCCTCGGCTTCTTCGACGAGCGTGTGTTGCTGACCCTGGGGGCGCGTGCCCAGCGGGTTCGACAGAAGATGAGCAAACCAACGGCCTATGACGAACGCAAACTGACCCCTGCCTTTGGCATCGTGGTCAAGCCTTGGGATGCGCCGGTGTCGCTGTACGCCAACTACATCGAAGGCCTGACCCAAGGTGGCACGGTGACCGAGGTGGGGGCCCTGAACAAGGACGAGCAATTTGCGCCGTACGTGGCCAAGCAGATGGAAGCGGGCGTGAAGTGGGACCTGGGCACGTTCAGCCATACCCTGGCAGTGTTCCAGATCGAGAAACCCAGCATGGTCAAGAACACCCGCGGCGACACCTTCTGGTACACCGATGATGGCGAGCAGCGCAACCGTGGCGTGGAATGGAACATGTTCGGTGAAGCCGCCCCTGGCGTACGCCTGCTGGGCGGGGTGACCTACACCCGCGCCGAACTGAGCAAGACGGCCAACGGTACCCTGGATGGCAACACCGCCCGCGGTGTACCGGCCTGGTCGGCCAACCTCGGCGCCGAGTGGGACCTGCCCTGGGTCGATGGCCTGACCCTGACGGCACTGGGCATTCACAGCAGCTCGCAGTACCTGGACGACGAGAACACGCTGAAAATCCCACAATGGACGCGCTACGACCTGGGCGCGCGCTACGCCACCCGCGTGCTGAGCAAGGACGTGACCCTGCGCGCCAGCCTGGAGAACGTCGAGAATCGTGCCTACTGGGCGGGGGTGTTCAACCCGGGGTATGCCACCGTCAGCGAACCGCGCACCTTGAAGCTGTCCGCCAGCGTCGACTTCTGAGGTGCGCATGAACCGCATCTCTCTCATCCGTTGCGCCTTGCTGCTGGCCTTGACCAGCGCCGTGGCGCAGGCTGCAAGCGAAGCCACGCTGCGGCCCGGTCAGGCTGTCAACGGCCAGGCCGTGGCGGCAGGCAGCACGGTCTGGCACGTTGGGCTCAAGGCGGGCGACCTGGTGCGCGGCCGGGTCGACGGCGACGTCAGCCTGCGCCTGCTGGACCCGCAGGGCAGGCCCTTGCGCCTGTTGATCGACGGCCAGGACCAGCCGCGCGCGTTCATCTTTGTCGCCGACAGCCCGGGTGCATATGGCTTGCGTGCAGAGCCACTGGACGGGCGCCCGGGCGCCCCTTTCAGCCTGCGTCTGGAGCAGGTACTGGCGCGTGCCGAGCAGCAGCAAAGCCCACCACGGTTGGCCAGCCCGGCCCTGGCCGAGTTGGCCGGGCAGCTTGCCCAGGGCGGTGATACCGAGGCGTTCTGGAACGCGCGAAAGGCCCAGGGCACGCCACTGGTCGAGCGGCTACCGGGCCAGCCGCAGCAGCGCCTGGTAACGTTTCTGTGGCGCGGCGCCCAGCACAATGTGCGGATGTTCGGCGCGCCTTCGGGCCGTCACGAAGCGCTGCAACGGCTTGGCACCAGCGATGTCTGGTACGCCAGTTTCGAGGTCCCGGCCAGCACCCGGCTCAGCTACCAAATGGCGCCTGATGTGCCACCGTCGGATGACCGCCGGGTGATTCTTGCCACCACGCGCCGCGACCCGCTCAACCCTGCCACCTTCGCCGACAGCAGCGGTGATACCTGGCTGTCGCGTTCACGCCTGGAATTACCGGATGCGCCGCCGCAACCCTGGGTAGCCGAGCGGCCGGGTATCGCCCGTGGCACGCTCGAACGCAAGCGCCTGGCCAGCGACGAGCTGGGCAACACGCGCGATGTCTACCTGTACCGACCGGCTGGCTGGCGCCCGGGTGCTGCAGGCCAGGCCTTGCTGGTGCTGTTCGATGCCCACGCCTATACCCGCCAAGTGCCTACGCCGACCCTTCTCGACAACCTGATCGCCGATGGCCTGATCCCGCCCACGGCAGCCATCATCATCGCCAACCCCAGCGACCTCAGCCGCCAGCAGGAGCTGCCACCCAACCCACGGTTCGCCCGCTTCATGGCTGAAGACCTGATGCCCTGGGCGCGACAACACGGCTTGAGTGCACCCGCGGCCCGTACGGTCATCGCCGGCTCCAGCTACGGGGGGCTGGCCGCGTCCTACCTGGGCCTGATGCACCCTGAGCTGTTCGGCAATGTGCTGAGCCTGTCGGGGTCGTACTGGTGGGCCAAGGACGGGGAAGAGCCAGGCTGGCTGACCCGTGAGTACGTCCAGGCAACCCCCAAGCCGCTGCGTTTTTACCTGCAATCGGGGCTGTTCGAAGGCCCGACGATTCTGGATACCAACCGCCACCTGCGCGATGTGTTGCGTGCCAAGGGCTATGCGGTGGAAGCGGTGGAGTACCCCGCGGGGCATGATTACCTGCAATGGCGCGGGTCACTGCCGTGTGGCCTGGTGAGCCTGATCGGCAGGCCGGGTGAGGCCAGTTCCCAGGCGTGCGGGCCCCAGTAGTCCAAGGGCCTGCTCAATACGCCAAGGCCTTGAGCACATGCTCAGGGTCGTTGCGAATCGCCCGCAGCAGTGCTTTGGCGGGGCCCGTAGGCTCTCTGCGACCTTGCTCCCAGTTTCGCAGGGTCGCAACCTGAACATCGATCATCTCGGCAAACCGAACCTGAGAGAGCCCCGTTGACTTACGGATGCTTCTGACCTGCAGCGCATCAATGTCAAATAGTCGGGAGGGCACCTGCCGTCCTTGGACAATTTCATCCATTTGCTGGACGCTTTCCATCAGCTCTTCAAAGAATCGGCTCATGCATGCCTCCAGTTTTCGATGATGTTTTTCAGGGATTTTCGCTGTTCAGCGGACAAGTCAGGTTGCTCGTTCTTTGGGTAGATGTAGAGCATGGCAATGTGTGATTTGCTGATGAAATGGTAATAGATGACTCTGGCTCCGCCGCGTTTTCCATGCCCCTTGGCAGCGATGCGCACCTTGCGTAGCCCACCTGTTCCTTCAATCAGGTCTCCAGCCTCAGGTTGGGCCATCAGCCTGATCTGGAGAAGTCGATATTCGTCATCCTCAAGCAGGTCTTTCACACGCTTTGTGAACAGAGGGGTTTCAGTAAAAAGCATAGCAGGATATACGCCATTGGCGTAGTCGCTGGTCGCCCAGCTCTACAGGGGAAAGGGGATCCCGTCGCATCAATCAAGCGTGGGTTAGCGAGGCTAACGCATGATGCTCCAACTGACGGATCGTCTCTTTCCCTCATGCATGTAGTCTTGTTCCTTATTCAGTGCCTTCGGCACGACTCCTGTTCCGCCACACCCGATACGCGCGGATCCCGGCGCGTACCGAGCCGAACAGCAGTTTGTCCTCCATCTCCCGTGCCATCCCTGAGCGCACCAGCATGCGCAGGAAGGTGCCGCGGGCGCGGGCGATGGCGAAGAAGATGCCTTGGGCAGCCAGGGTGTCGCGCACTTCGCGCAGCGCGGCAATGCCGCTGACGTCGATGCTGGTCACCGCTTCGGCATCGAACAGCACGACCTTGGGCTGGGCCTGGCTCTGCACGGCTTCCAGCAGGCGCATCTTGAAGTAGTCGGCGTTGAAGAACAGGATCGCGTCGTCGAAGCGGTACACCACCAACCCCGGTACGGTGCGGGCGTCCTTGAACTTGCGGATGTCGACTTGGCCCTCGGTGCCCGGCAGCCAGCCCAGCACTGCGTCGGTGGGCTGGTAGATGCTGTACAGCAGGCGCAGGATCGCCAGGGTCACGGCAAACACGATACCCGGCAGCACGCCCAGGCCCAGCACGCCGACCGTGGTCAGCAGGCAGAGCCAGAACTCGAAGCGGCTCAGGCGCCGGATGCTCTTCAACGACTTGATGTCGATCAGCCCCCAGCCCGCCATCAGCAACACGGCCCCCAGCGCCGCCTGGGGGATCCAAGCCATGGGGGCGGTGAAGAACAGCAGGATCAGGGCGATCACCAGCGCAGCGATGATGCCGACCAGCTGGCTCTTGCCGCCGACCATGTCGTTGACTGCGGTACGCGAGTCGGCGCCACTGATGGCAAAGCCTTGGGACATCCCGGCGGCCAGGTTGCTCACCCCGAGTGCCACGAATTCATGGTTGGCGTTGATGGCGTAGCCATGGCGTGCGGCAAAACTGCGCGCTGTGAGCATGGCGCTGCAGAAACTGACGGTGGCAATACCCAGGGCGTCGCGCAGCAGGCTTTTCATTTCTGCCAGGTTGCTTTGTGGCCAAGCCAGTTGCGGCATGCCGGCCGGTACCGGGCCGAGGATGGCGACACCGAAGCGGTCCAGGCCGAACAGGCCTACCACAACCGTGAACAGCGCCACCGCCACCAGCGCCGCCGGTAGCCGTGGGTAGCGCTGCGGTAGCCAGATCAGCAGCGCCAGCGCGGACAGGCCGATGGCCAGGGTCACCCCATGAATCTCGCCCAGGCGCTGGAGGAAGTTGACCAGGCTCAGGATGAACCCATCGCCCTCGATCTTGAACCCGACCACCTTGGACAACTGCCCGGCGATCAGGCTCAGGCCAATGCCATTGAGGTAGCCGATCAGGATCGGCCGTGAGAAGAAGCTGGCGATGAACCCGGCCCTGGCCAGGCCCGCCCCGATCAGCATCACGCCCACCAGCACGGTGACAATTACCGACAGCTCGGCAATACGCTGCGGGTCGCCCAGCGCCAACGGTGCCACGGCCCCGGCGATCATCGCGCAGGTGGCGGCATCCGGGCCGACCATCAGCTGACGCGAGCTGCCGATCAGCGCATACACCATCATCGGCAGCACGCAGGCATACAGGCCATATTGCGGCGGCAGGCCGACGATTTGTGCGTAAGCGATGGCGATGGGGATCTGGATAGCCGCCACCGAAAGCCCAGCCTGCAGGTCGGCATGAAACCACTCACGGCGGTAGTGCAACAGGTTGGCGAGGCCAGGTAGCCAGCGGGACAGAAACATGCGCGGTCCTTTCGAAATGTTTCACGAATCCCTCAAGCATATGCGCTTCAAGCCGTTTCGTTTGCAAGCGGATTCGCCGGCCGCGCATTCAAGCGCAACGGCCGGGAAGTGGCCATGGGCCAGATCAACAAAGGGGCATGAAAACGAATAGGCAGAAACGAAAAAAGGAGCCGAGGCTCCTTTTGACAGCGATGACGTTGCTGGAACGCCATGCGGGAATGCGAGGTGGAGCGGGTAGAGGGAATCGAACCCTCAACTAAAGCTTGGGAAGCTTTCGTTTTGCCACTAAACTATACCCGCGTCTGCGTTCGACTTTTTACCAGAACCCTCATCGAATTAGAAGCCCAAGTTATAAAAAGGGCTATAAAAAAGCTTGTCGGCGACCCATAGCCTGCGGGTAATGGGCTACAGGACGCCGAGGCGCTCAGATGGCCAGTGCATGCTGCCCCTGTACGTGCTGGTAGCGTTGACGTGGCTCACGCACGGTCGGCTTGAGGAAGCCGAGCAGCGCACTGCGGGTGTCTTCGCAGGCCGCCTTGGTCTCCATGTCGAGGAAGTGCCCAGCATCGCGAATCACGCTGAAGTGGCTCTTGCCCACATGGCGACCAAACTCGCGTGCATCTTCAGCCGTGGTGTACTCATCGCGGTCGCCGTTGATGAACAGCACCGGGATATCGATGTTGCGCGCACCACTCAATGCCCGTTCCAAGTCATGTTGCAGCACTTCGTTGATGTGGAAGTGCATCTGCGCGTACTCGTGGCTGTCCAGGCTGCTCACGTGGCGATAGTTGAAGCGCTTGAACAGCGACGGCAGGTGCTTGCCGATGGTGTCGTTCACCAGATTGCCGACCTGGTAGCGATCACAGGCGGCCAGGTACTGGCAGCCACGGTCCAGGTAGTCGCGCATCGGCTCGTTGATCACCGGCGAGAACGAGCTGACCACGGCCTTCTTCACTCGCCGCGGCTGGTGCGCCAGCGCCAGCAGCGTGCTCGCACCGCCCCACGAAAACGACATCACGTGATCGGCCTGGAAGTGCTCGATCAGCTCAAGGAGGATATGCGCCTCGGTCTCCTTGGTGATCAGCCGTTCCTGGCGGTTGTGCGGTTTGGATTTGCCGGCGTACGGCTGGTCGAACAGCACGACGTTGAATTGTGGGTGCAGGTTCCGCACTGTCTGGGCGAACGAGGCCGTGGTGGCCAGCGAACCGTTGATCAAAATGATCGTCTTCTCGGCTTCATCCGCGCGATGGAACTCCGTGTAAACCCGATACTGACCTTGGATATCAAGTACAGCGATTTCTGGCCTCATGTCATCGACTCCTGGCGCAAAAAGGGTATTCGCGTCACCTAGGGTGCACGTTCTTTATGACAGGTAGGCATTTGCCTTGAAGAGTAACCGCGGGCCCTGTGTCGATCCTTGGCACACATGTCGACGGTATTGTTTTTGGCGGGCAATTTGCCGTGCCCCAAAGCATCTAGGCGTTGGGTGGCCGGCAAAAAGGTGTCTTCGACTGCGGGCGTGACTCATGAGTCACATGCAGACTGACGATTTGGATTCAAGCAGTGGGCTGGGGATCCTGCAAGTGCCGTTGGGGGAAAAATGTGACTTGGGCCGCCGGGCGGTCGTGTGACACTGCCAGTGTTGCCTTTTCTGGCCTCTTCGCGGGCAAGCCCGCTCCCACAAGATCTCCACAGCGCTGGAAGCCTGTGCAGTACCTGTGGCTCCCACAGGACTCCACAGCTTTGGAAGCTTGTGCAGTACCTGTGGGAGCGGGCTTGCCCGCGAAGAGGCCAGTGCAAACACCCTAGACCGAGGCGATTTCCTCGGTCGTCAACGCCCTGAATGCCCCCGGTGCCAACGCCGGATCCAGGCGAATCGCGCCCATGCTTTCGCGGTGCAGCCCCACCACCTTGTTGTCGAAATGGCCAAACATGCGTTTGACCTGGTGGTACCGCCCCTCCACGATTGCCAACCGAGCCTGGCGGGGGCCCAGAATGTCGAGTTGGGCGGGCAGGGTGGTAAGGTTTTCGAAGGCGAAATACAGGCCTTCGTGGAACTTGGCAGCATAATGCTCGCCAATCTCGTCCTCGGTCTCGACCAGGTAATGCTTGGGCAGTTTGGTCGTTGGTTGGGTCAGGCGACGCGACCATTGGCCGTCGTTGGTCAGGATCAGCAGGCCGGTGGTGTTGAAGTCCAGGCGCCCGGCGATGTGCAGGTCGTCGCGCAGTTCGGCGGGCAGCAACTCGAGGACCGTGGGGTGTTGTGGGTCCTGGGTGGCGCTGACGCACCCGGTCGGCTTGTTGAGCATCAGGTAGCGCGCCGGCCGCCCGGCCTGCAGCAGTTGCTCATCCACTTCGACGCGGCTGAACTCACGCACGTCCGTCAACGGGTCGACCGCCACTTGGCCATCGACCCGCACGCGGCGCTGCACCAGCAGCAGGCGAACGTGCTGGCGGTTGTAGCAGGGCAGGTTGGCAAGAAAACGATCGAGGCGCATGGGGAACAGGGCTAAAGTCGAAGGCCGCGCAGTCTAGCGCTTTGTGCCGGGCGGCGCTGCCTGCAGTTGCGCTTCGACCGCTGCGCAGCGCGGGCACAGGCAGGCCTTGTCACGCAACTCGGCGGGCAGGGCCTGGAGCACGGCGGGGTCGATGGTCACGCTGTAGCACCAACAGGCCTGCGTGGCGCTGCGGGGGTCGGCCAGGCTGCACTGGTTGAGGGCACCGCAGGCGGGGCAGTGCTGGCTGTCATTCATGGTCGGGTCCGGAAACTTCACTGCAGACGCGGTTGCGGCCGGCCTGCTTGGCACGATAGAGCGCACGGTCGGCGCGGGTCAGCAGGGCATGCAAGGTATCGCCCGGTTGCAGGCTGCTCAGGCCGATGCTGGTGGTCAGCCGCAACGGTCGGTCGTCGTAGCTGAAGGTCAGCTGTTCGGTGCGGCGGCGGATTTTTTCCGCCACTTCCACCGCTTGCCGGCCTTCTGCCTCTCGCAGCAGCACGATGAATTCCTCACCGCCCCAGCGGCAGAGTATATCCGACTGGCGCAGGCTGCCCTGCAGCACATTGGCGAACTGGCGCAGCACTTCGTCGCCGGCCAGGTGGCCATGGGTGTCATTGAGCACCTTGAAGTGGTCAAGGTCGATCAACAGGGCCACCAGCGGGCCGCTGTCGCGCTGGGCCTCATGCAGGGCCTGGGCAGCCAGCAGGTCGAAGCTGCGCCGGTTGGGCAGGCCGGTGAGGCTGTCGAGGGTGGCCAGTGCCTCGGTGCTGGCCTGGTGGCGCTTGACCATCGCATGCACCAGTAACAGCACCACCAGGGTGATCATCGCGCAGATTGCCAGGTTCAGGTACAGCGAGTGGCGGATGCGGTCCAGGGTACCGGTTTCGCGCTTGTCCACCAGCAGGTACCAGTCCAGCTCGGGCAGGTGCCGCACATTGAGAAAGTGGCTGTGGTTGTCGCTGTCGCGGTATTCGTGGCTGCCTTCGCCAGGTACCGGTTGCTGTGCCAGCAGGTCGCTCAGCTCGGGGTTGTCGCTCAGCGGCTGGCCGACGCGCAAACCGTGGGGGCCACCTTCGGAGCCGGTCAGCAGGACTTTGCCCTTGGCATCGGTGAACAGTACCGAGCGCTGGTAGCGGCGCTGGTACTCGTCGATCAGTTTGACCACCGACGACACACTCAAGCCCACCCCGGCCGCGCCGATGAAGCGGTGTTGGTAGTCCAGCACCTGATAGTTGATGAACACCGTCAGGCTGTCCTGGTTGGCCATGTCCAGGTCGACGTTGATCTCATAGGGCGCCTTGAGGTCGCGCAGGCGAAAGTACCAGGCATCGCGCCAGCTGCCGGGCGTGATCTGCTTGAGTACGCCCTTGGCCTGGTAGTAGGTGAGGCTGCGGTCGGAGACGAAGAATGAGGTGAAGATGTCCTGCTTGCCCATGATCTCGCCCAGGTAGCGGGTGATGCGCTGGGTGTCCTGCTCACCGGACAGTACCCAGTCCCGCAAGAAGGTGTCCTGGGCCATCATCGAGGCGATCAGCACAGGGCGGATCAGGTCTTTCTGGATTTCCGAATAGACCGTGTCGGAGGTCAGTGGCAATTCGGTATTCACGATGCCATCGCGAATGGCACTGCGTGAGGCGAAGTAGCTGAGCAGGGAAGTGGCGAGAAAGCCGCTGGCCAGCAGCATCAGCAGGGTGACGATCAGCGAACGCTGCGAAAACAGAGCGGAACGTGCAGGCATGATCTTCCCGTGATGTGTGCCAAGGCGGTCATTCTAGTGAGATGCCCGGTAAATGACTGCAAGTTTTTCAGGGTTATCGCACCTGTTTCAAATTATTGCAAAAATGGCACTGCACCTCGGTATGGCGGTCTTATTCGGTGTCGATGAACGCGTTTTGCATCGACGCTCGCCAGCGCCGCTGTTCGGGCACTCCAGCGGTCCAGGAGGCCGCCATGTCCTATCGAATGCTGTTGATCGCCCTGTTGGGTCTGATGACGTCTGCCTGCGCCCCTTACTACGGCGGCGGGGGCTACTACCGATCGGATTACTACGCCACCGACCGTTATGTGTCGCCGGGGTATTACCGATACGACCGCTACTATGTAACGCCGCAGCCGCGTTACTACTACCAGCCTGCTCCACGTTATTACCGCCCGGCGCCGGTGCCGCAGTACAGGCCCCACCCGCAGCCAGGCATGAACCAGTGGCATGGCAACCCGCGGTATGACTACGGCAACCGCCAGCGCTATGACTATGGGCGTGACCGTGATCGCCACGACTATCGTGATGGCAGCCAGCGTTATCAGAACGATCGTTGGCATTCCAATGGGCGAGGGGATCGCGACCGCAGGCCAGATGGCGGCCGGGGGCAGGGCCGTAACTGGCAGCGGTAAGATGCCAGAGGGGGCCCCAAGCGGTAATGCTGTTCACTTAAGAATGCCGGGGCCGCTCTGCGGCCCATCGCGGCACAAGGCCGCTCCCACACCGACCGCGTTATGCCTCTATTTACAGGGCATGCGCGAACACTGTGGGAGCGGCCTTGTGCCGCGATGGGCCGCAAAGCGGCCCCAATACAGGCGATGGATAACTTAAGTGAACAGCATTACCCCAAGCGGCCCCTTTTTATGGCTCAAGCCAAATCCGCCAGTGGATGGCGCCCCTCCCAGACCTTGGCAAAATGCGCCTCGACCACCGCCGCTGGTACCTGTGCCACATCCGGCCAGTGCCAGCGCGGTTGATTGTCTTTGTCCAGCAGGCGCGCGCGCACCCCTTCGCTGAATTCCGGATGACGGCAGCAATTCAGGCTCATGCCGAACTCCATGTGGAATACCTGCGCCAATGACAGGTGCCGGGCCCGGCGGAGCTGTTCCCACACCAAGTGCGCGGTCAACGGGCACCCCTCATGCAGGCGTTCACCCGCTTCGGCCAGCACAGGGTCGTTGTGATGTTTCAGGCCTTGCAGCGCATGCCACGCGCCGGCGGGGTCGGCGACATCCAGCAGCTCATCGATCACTTGGCGCCGGGGCAGCCATTGCGCCTCGGGTAGCTCCTCGCAGGCACGATGCTGCTCGGCCTTGAGCAGGCTGTTGAGCTGCAACTCGGTCTGCTCCTGCCAGTTCAGCTGCAACAACTCTTCGATCAGCTCCTCCTGCTGGTGCTCGCCGAAGAAACGATCGGCGAGACCCAGGTCGAGGGCATCGCGGGCATTGATCGGGGCACCGGTCAGCCCCAGGAACAGCCCCAACTTGCCCGGCAGGCGGGCGAGGAACCAGCTGGCCCCGACGTCGGGGTAGAGGCCGATGCTGATCTCTGGCATCGCCAGCCGGCTGCTGGGCGTGACGATGCGCACATTGGCGCCTTGCAGCAGCCCCATGCCGCCACCCAGCACATGCCCGTGCCCCCAGCACAGCAGCGGCTTGGGGTAGGTGTGCAGCAGGTAATCGAGGCGATACTCGGCCGCGAAGAAGGTGGCGGCCAGCGGCGGCACGCTGCCCGGGTGATCGCGGCAAGCCTGGGCCAGCGCCCTGACGTCGCCCCCGGCACAGAACGCCTTGGCGCCATTGCCTCGCAGCAGCACGCAGACCACACCAGGGTCGCGGGCCCAGGCGTGCAACTGCTCGCCGAGCACTTCGATCATTCTCAGGTTCAGCGCATTGAGCGCCTTGGGTGCATCCAGGGTGGCGATGCCGATACAGGCGCCATCGGCACCGGTGAGTACCTCGCAATGAATAGACATGGACTACCTCTCGCAGGTCATCGCACAAGTATGGCCTGCCTGCGGGATCATGCCGGTCGTCGGTCGGATCGTTTGACAAGCGGAGGAGGCTTACCTAGTGTCGCGCCATTGTTTACGGATGGCCCCATGACTGACGACGATCGCATCAAACTCGAACCCAGCTGGAAAGCCGCATTGCGCGACGAATTCGACCAGCCCTACATGCATCAGCTGCGCGAATTCCTGCGCCAGGAGCACGCGGCCGGCAAAGAGATCTACCCACCGGGCCCGCTGATCTTCAATGCCCTTAACTCGACGCCGTTGCAGCAGGTCAAGGTGGTGATCCTCGGCCAGGACCCGTATCACGGCCCAGGCCAGGCCCATGGCCTGTGCTTCTCGGTGCAGCCGGGCATCGCCACGCCGCCGTCGCTGGTCAATATCTACAAAGAGCTGCAGCGCGACCTGAACATTCCGATCGCCAGCCACGGCTACCTGCAGAGCTGGGCCGAGCAAGGCGTGCTGCTGCTCAACACGACCATGACCGTGGAACGCGCCAATGCGGCTTCACATGCCAAGAAGGGCTGGGAGTTCTTTACCGACCGGGTCATCCAGGTGGTCAGCGAGCAGTGCCCGAACGTGGTGTTTCTGCTGTGGGGCGCGCATGCCCAGGGCAAGCAGAAGCTGATCGATGGCACCAAGCACCTAGTGCTGAAGTCGGTGCATCCGTCGCCCTTGTCGGCGTATCGGGGCTTCCTCGGTTGCGGGCACTTCAGCCGGGCCAACAGCTTCCTCGAACAGCGTGGGTTGGCACCGATCAACTGGGCCTTGCCGCCGCTTTGATGGCATGAAACACCGCGAAGCAGGCGGCGCGGTGTTTCAGGCTTTTCCTGCATTCCAGCGCCGGAACAGCGGCTCTGCCAAAAACAACACGAGCAATAAGCGCATTACCTGCAAGGCCGTCACCAACGGCACCGACAGCTGCAGGGTCTCCGCCGTCAGGCTCATCTCCGCAATCCCGCCGGGCATCATCCCCAGGGTCAGCGAACGCAGGTCTAGCGCCGTCATCACGCTCAACCCCCACGCTGCGCTGCCGGCAATCAACATGCACAGCGCCGTGGCCAGCAACGTACGGCCCAAAAACGAAGGTGCGCGGCGGAAAAACGCGCGGTTGAAGTGGCAGGCCAGGCCGCTGCCAATCAGCCACTGGCCGATTTGACTGGCGCCATCAGGCAGGCCGATCTGCAGGTTGCCCGCCAGGCTAACCGTCGCCGCTACCAGCAGCGGCCCGAACAGCCAGGGGTTGGGCTGGCGCAACCGCTGCCAGATAAAGCCCGCGGCTATACCCAGCGGGGCGATCAACGCTAGCCAGCCCCAGCTCACACTGCCGGCATGATTGAGCGGTACGCCGTCACCCATCAAGAACTTGAACAGCGCCGGTACGCACAGCACCACTGCCAACACACGCAGGCTTTGCGCCGCCGCCACCTGGCTGAGCACCGCGCCATTGCGCGCGCCCAGGTTGACCATCTCACCCGAACCGCCCGGCATGCTGGCGAAGAAGGCGGTTGCGCGGTCTTCGCCGGTACGTCGCAGCAACCACACGCTGATCACGCTGGACAGGGTAGTAAACAGCGCGCCAAAGAAGATCAGCAGAAAGTGGCTGCCCACCTGTTCGATCACGGCGGGGGTGAAGTGCAGGCCGATGCCCAGGCCGATGATGCATTGCCCGCATTTGCGCCCATTGGGGATTTCCGACAGCTGCCAGGGGGTCAGGCAGCGCACCAGGATGATCGCCAACAACGCGCCGACCATCCAGGGCAAAGGCCAGCCGACCTTGCTGGCGAGATACCCGCCAGCAAGGCCGACCAGCCCGGTCGCCCAATACAGGGGCAACGACCGATCAGGCATCAGCCATGGCCCGGCGCTGCAGGCTGCGCTTGCGCCAGATACGCAGCAGCGGCAGGCACAGCATGCACACCACCAGTACCCACACGCCCATGCTGATCGGGCTCGACCAGAGGATGCCCAGCTCACCGTTGGAGATCGACAGCGCACGGCGCAGGTTCTGTTCCATCAGCCCGCCGAGGATGAAGCCGAGCAGGATCGGCGACAGCGGGAAGTCCAGCTTGCGCAGGATGTAGCCCATGATGCCGATGCCGACCATCAGGAACAGGTCGAAGGTGGTGGCGTGCACGGCATACACGCCGATCCCGGTGATGATCGCGATCACCGGCACCAGCGCCCAGTTCGGCACGGCGAGGATGCGGGTGAAGATGCGGATCATCGGGATGTTGAGGATCACCAGCATGATGTTGGCGATGAACAACGAGGCGATCAGGCCCCAGACGATGTCTGGCTGCTGCTCGAACAACAGCGGGCCGGGGGTGATGTTGTACAGGGTCAGTGCGCCGATCATCACCGCGGTGGTGCCCGAACCTGGCACGCCGAGGGTCAGCATGGGGACCAAGGCGCCGCAGCAGGAGGCGCCGATAGCGGTTTCTGGCGCGGCCAGGCCACGGGCATCACCCTTGCCGAACTTGCCGCTTTCGCCAGCGATACGCTTCTCGGTCATGTAGGCCACGGCGCTGGCCAGGGTCGCGCCGGCACCTGGCAGCACGCCCATGATGAAGCCGAGCAGGCCGCAGCGGATGTTCACCGCGAACACCGAAGCCGCTTCCTTGATGTTGAACAGCATGCGCCCAGTGGCCTTGACCGCCTGGTGGCCATGGTGGGTCTTTTCCAGCAGCAGGAGGATTTCGCTGATCGAGAACAGCCCCAGCACCAGCACCACGAACTGGATGCCGTCGGCCAGGTGCACGCTGTCACCGGTGAATCGGTAGACGCCGCTGTTGGCGTCGATGCCGACTGCCGACAGGAACAGGCCGATCAGCGCAGCGATGAAGGTCTTCAACGGTTTGTCGCCGGCCATGCCGCCCAAGGCGACTATGGCGAACACCATCAGCACGAAGTATTCCGCCGGGCCGAAGGCGATCGCCCATTTCGCCAGCAGCGGGGCGAACAGCACCATGCCGCAGGTGGCGATGAAGGCGCCGATGAACGAACTCCAGGCAGACAGCGACAAGGCAACGCCTGCCAGGCCCTGGCGGGCCATCGGGTAGCCGTCGAGGGTGGTCATCACGGTCGAAGCTTCGCCCGGGATGTTCAGCAGGATCGAACTGATGCGCCCGCCGTATTCGCAGCCCAGGTACACCGCAGCCAGCAGAATCAGCGCCGACTCAGGCGGCAGGCCCAGGGCAAAGGCGATGGGGATCAGCAAGGCCACGCCGTTGATCGGGCCCAGGCCCGGCAACAAGCCGACCACGGTGCCGATCAGGGTGCCACTGAGGGCGGTGACCAGATTGTACGGGCTCAGGGCGACGCCGAAGCCCTGGCCCAGGTAGCTCAAGGTATCCATGTGTCAGTTCTCCAGTACGCTCAGCAGGCCAAGGGGCAGGGGCACGTCCATCACGCGGTCGAACAGCCAGTAGAGGAACAGGCTCATGCCGACCACGACGATGGCGCTGTGCAGCCAGCGGCCGCCGTACAGCCGAGCCATGGGCAGGCCGACCAGGATGGCGCTGAGGATGAAGCCCAGCGGTTCGAAGGTGGCAGCGAAGACGATCAGCAGGCCGACGCAGGCGGCGATCTTGATCAGGGTTTCGCGGTCCAGTTCCGGCTCGTCGTCTTTGCGCACGATGGGCGTTGGGCGGATGGCCAGGTAAAGCAGGCCCAGGCCCATCAGGCCGAGCATCAGCAGCGGATAGGCCCGTGGGCCAACCGGTTCGTAGGAAAACGCAGCCTGGTACGGCCAGGCCATCACGGCCAGGGCGGCGCACACCGCCAGCAGGACCAGGGCGAAGAGGCGTTGCAGGATCATCGGGGAATCCTCGTTGGACGCGGACTCTGTGGGAGCGGGCTTGCCCCGCGAACACCGGCAAAGCCGGTGCCATGCACCGAGGTGCCAGCTTCGCGGGGCAAGCCCGCTCCCACAGGGATCTGTTCAGGTAGTCGGCGAGTTACTGAATCAGGCCGAATTCCCTGGCCAGTGCCTTGTAGTCAGCCACCTGCTTCTTCACATAGCCGTCCAGCTCTTCGCCGGTCATGGCGAACGGGAACAGCTCGCGCTGGTCACGCAGCTTGGCGAAGTCTTCCGAGGCCAGCATCTTGTCGAACGAGGCCTTCCACCAGGCGTAGTCCTCGTCGCTCACCTTCGGCCCCAGGTAGAAGCCGCGTACCACCGGCCAGACGATGTCGTAGCCCTGCTCCTTGGCGGTAGGGATGTCTTTCATCTCTGGCTCGTCCAGGCGGTTTTCGGAGAACACCGCGAGGATGCGCATGTTGCCGCTCTGGATGTGGGGCATGGAGTCGGAGATGTCGGTGGAGCCGACCTGGATGTGCCCACCCAGCAATGCAGTGGCAATTTCACCGCCGCCTTCCAGGGCCACGTAACGCAGGTCACGCGGGTTGATGCCGGCAGCCTTGGCGATCAGCGCGGTTTGCATCCAGTCTTGGCTGCCGACCGTGCCACCGGAGCCGATCACGACCTTGCTCGGGTCTTTCTTCAGGGCAGCAACCAGGTCGTCCAGGGTCTTGTAGGGCGAATCGCTCTTCACGGCGATGGCACCATAGCTGGTGCCGACGGCTGCCAACCACTTGACCGCGTTCTCGTCGAAGCGGCCGAACTTGCCTTGGGCCAGGTTCAGCAGCGAGCCGCTGGACCATGCCACCAGGGTGCCGGCATCCGCTGGGCGCTGGGCCACCACGGCGTTGTAGGCCACCGCGCCGACGCCGCCGGGCATGTAGGTGACACGCATGGGCTTGCTGAGGATCTTCTCCTGCACCAAGGCGCTCTGCACCAGTTTGCAGGTCAGGTCGAAGCCACCGCCGGGCGAGGCAGGGGCGATGCATTCGGGGCGTTTCGGTTCGGCAGCGAGGGCGTTGCCGGCCAGCAGCAGGCAGCCGGTAGCGAGGACGAGGCGGCGCAGTGAAAAGGTCATCGTCAATCTCCGTGAGCGTTGTTGTTATTGGGTTACCACAGGGCCACGCTGTAGCTCACCAGCAGCCGCACTTCGTCGGCGTCGCGGGCAAAATTCGAGCGGAAGGTGGCGTTGCGCAAGCGCACGGCGACGTTTTTCAACGGGCCGCTTTGTACCACGTACTTGAACTCGGTGTTGCGTTCCCACTCCTTGCCCTCGCTGCCATCGGCGCGGCTGACGTTGTCGCCGCTGATGTAACGGGTCATGAAGGTCAGGCCGGGGATGCCCAGGGCCGCGAAGTTGTAGTCGTAGCGCATCTGCCAGGAGTGCTCGTCGGCACCGGCGAAGTCGTTGATCTGCACGAAGTTGACCAGGTACGGGTCGGCGCCATCGATATAGGGGAAGGCGCTGTCGCCGGACAGGTGCTGGTAGGCGGCACTGACCTTGTGCCCGCCCAGGGCGTAGCTGAGCATGCCGTTGACGGTGGTGTTGTCGATGTTGCCGGCCTTGGCGGCGCCGGCATCGTCACTCACGGCAAGGCGCAGGTCAGCGCCCAAGGTGCCCGGCCCCCACGGCTGGGTGGCGACCATGCCGAGGAAGTGCTGGCGGTAGATGTCGTCGAGTTGGGCGAAGTGGTAGCTGCCGGTGATGCGATCGGTGAACTGGTAGTCCAGGCCCGCGAGGTCGAGGTTGTCGGCGGTGAAGGTGCCACCGAAGCGGCCGTTCTTGTTGTTGAGGGCCAGGTCTTCCCAGTTGGTATCGTTGCGGTCCTTGGCCTTTTCCAGGCGCCCGCCGGTGAAGGTCAGGTGGCTGATTTCTTTCGAGGTGAGCAGGCCGCCTTCGAAGGTTTGCGGCAGGATGCGCCCGTCGTTGGGCTGCAGGGTCGGCAGCTCGGGGATCAGCGTGCCGATCTTCAATTCGGTCTTGGACACTTTGACCTTGCCGGTCAGGCCGAGCTTGGCGTACTCGTCGGCGGCCTTGCCGTCGTCATGGGTCGGCAGCAGGCCGGTGTCGGTGCGGTCGGGGCTGGAGTCGAGCTTGATGCCCAGCATGCCCAGCGCATCCAGGCCAAAGCCCACGGTGCCGTCGGTGTAGCCAGACTCGAAGTTGAGCATGAAACCCTGGGCCCATTCGTCGCGCTTGGATTGCTGCGCGCTGGTGCCGTCGCGAAAGTCGCGGTTGAAGTACATGTTGCGGGTTTCGAAGGTCGCCGTGCTGTCTTCGAAGAAGGCGGCCTGGCTCATGGGCGCGACACCGGCGAGCGCAAGGGCGCTGGCGATGGCAGAAGGGCGTGCGGCAAAGGAACGGGTAGGCACGAATGCCTGCGGCTGCGATGACAGCATCGTCGATGACTCCGTTTATTGTTCTTATTCGTTGCACCTTGCTGGTGCTTTTTTCGGCGCGTGGGGCGACCGTGGTGCGATGCTAGGTAACGAACCTTTCGCTAACCTTTCAGCGTGAAAGGTTTGTCAGAAGGGGCTTCACAGGCCGGTCGACAGCGGTACACTCCGCGCCACCGCCCCACCCGAGCAGGGAGAATCCGATGCGTGTGCTGCTGGTCGAAGACCACCTGCAACTGGCCGAAAGCGTGGCCCAGGCCTTGAAAAGTCACGGCCTGACCGTGGATGTACTGCATGACGGCGTGGCTGCCGACCTGGCCCTGGCCAGTGAGGAATACGCCGTTGCCGTGCTCGATGTCGGCTTGCCGCGCATGGATGGCTTTGAAGTGCTGGCGCGTTTGCGTGGCCGCGGCAAGACCCTGCCGGTGCTGATGCTGACCGCGCGCAGTGACGTCAAGGACCGGGTCCACGGGCTGAACCTGGGGGCTGACGATTACCTGGCCAAGCCGTTCGAACTGACTGAGCTGGAAGCCCGGGTCAAGGCCTTGCTGCGCCGCAGCGTGCTGGGTGGCGAACGCCAGCAGCGTTGCGGGCCGTTGGTGTACGACCTGGATACCCGGCGCTTCAGCCTGGGCGAGGACAACCTGACCCTGACCTCGCGTGAACAGAGCGTGCTTGAAGCGCTGATCGCCCGCCCAGGCCGGGTGATGAGCAAGGAGCAACTGGCCGCCCAGGTGTTTGGCCTGGACGAAGAAGCCAGCCCCGACGCCATCGAAATCTACATCCACCGCCTGCGCAAGAAGCTCGACGGCCACCCGGTGGCGATTGTCACTTTCCGTGGCCTGGGGTATCTGCTCGAGCATCGCGATGCGTGACAACGGCAGCTTGCGCGGGCGGCTGCTGGGCAACCTGGCACTGTTGCTGGTGGTGTTGATGCTGGCCAGCGGCCTGAGCGCCTACTGGAACGGCCGTGAAGCCGCCGACACGGCCTACGACCGGACTTTGCTGGCCTCGGCACGGACCATCGCCGCGGGCTTGTCGCAACGCGACGGCTCGTTGAGCGCGGACGTGCCCTATGTGGCCCTGGATACCTTCGCCTACGACAGTGCCGGGCGTATCTACTACCAGGTGCTGGACATCAAGCAGCGCTTGATTTCGGGCTACGAGAACCTGCCAGCGCCGCCGCCTGGCACGCCGCGCACCGACGACTACCCGGCGCTGGCGCGGTTCTACAACGCGACGTACCTCGGCCAGGACGTGCGCGTGGTCAGCCTGCTCAAGCCGGTCAGCGAGCCGAACATGAACGGCATGGCGGAAATTCGCGTGGCCGAGACCGAAGAAGCGCGGGTGCGCATGGCGCGCGGGCTGATGGCCGATACCCTGCTGCGCCTTGGAATGCTGGCACTGGGCGCTTTGGTGATGGTGTGGTTTGCGGTCAGTGCCGCGCTACGCCCGCTGGAGCGCCTGCGCACCGCCGTGGAAGAGCGCCAACCCGATGACCTGCGGGCTTTGCCGGTGGTGCAGGTGCAGCGCGAACTGGGCCCACTGGTGCGGGCCTTGAACCACTTTACCGAGCGCTTGCGCGGGCAGTTCGAGCGCCAAGCCCAGTTCATCGCAGACGCCGCCCACGAGTTGCGCACGCCCTTGGCGGCGCTCAAGGCGCGGGTCGAGTTGGGCTTGCGTTCATCCGAGCCGCAGGAGTGGCGGCAGACGTTGGAATCAGCTGCCCAAGGCACGGACCGCTTGACCCACCTGGCCAACCAGCTGTTGTCATTGGCACGGGTCGAGAATGGCGCCCGGGCAATCGCCGAAGGTGGCGCGCAGCGCCTGGACCTCAGCCAGTTGGCCCGCGAACTGGGCATGGCCATGGCGCCCTTGGCGCATAACCGTGGCGTGGCATTGGCCCTGGAGGCCGAGGCGCCCGTGTGGCTCAAGGGTGAGCCGACCTTGCTCAACGAGCTGCTGAGCAACCTGGTGGATAACGCCTTGGCGCATACCCCGGCCGGTGGCAACGTGATCCTGCGGGTGCTGGCGCCGGCGGTGCTGGAGGTCGAGGATGACGGCCCGGGTATTCCCGAGGAGGAGCGCGAACGGGTGTTCGAGCGCTTCTACCGCCGCAGTGCCCAAGGCAGTGGGCTGGGGTTGGCGATTGTCGGCGAGATCTGCCGCGCGCACCTGGCGCAGATCAGCCTGCACGATGGCGAGAAGGGCGGCTTGCGGGTGCGGGTGAGCTTCATCGCTGACTAGAGTTTTACTGTCCATTGGCCCGTCGGCACCGTAGGAGCAGCCTTGTGCTGCGAAAGGGCCAGTGACTGCAGCGAAGATTTACTGTGCTGTTACCGGCCTCTTCGCAGCACAAGGCTGCTCCTACCTGAATCCCGCAGGAGGGGAGGTGCAGCGGACTTTTGGTGGCCTAGCGCAACAGGCTCCGCGCCTCGAGCAGCTCTTCGACTTCCAGTTCGGTCCCGAATGGCAGCCCCAGGTGCCGATACGCCGGCAGTGCCGCCAGTGGCCGGCTACGCCCACGTTGGCTGATGCAGCGGGCGATCTGCACGACGTCGATATAGTCGACCTTGTCAGTCTGCCGGTCGAGGTCCTGAACCTGGCTCGGCAGGTTGACCAATTGCTCGGGAAACTCCCACGCCTTGAGGATCTTGTCACCCAGCACGGGCTGTATCTGCTCGATCACGTAGTGCAGGCAGACCGGGTCGGACAGCAGCTCGTTGTGTTCTTCGGCGTAAATCAGCACCGGCAGGGCACCGATCTGGTTGACCAGCCCACCGAGGGTCGCCTGGTCGGGTTTGAGGTGGGTGAAGCGGCGGCAGATTTCGTAGCTGATGCCTGCTACTTCCAGGCTGTTGACCCAGATATCGCGCAGCTTTTGCTCAACAGCCGGCGAGCGGGCATGAAAGATCTGTTCGATCACCAGGCCGATGGCCAGGTTGCAGCTGTAGTTGATGCCCAGGCGAGTGATTGCGGTATGCAGGTCGGTGACCTCGACCGCAGCGCGCAACAGTGGGCTGTTGACGACTTTGATCAGGCGCGCCGAGAGGGCCGCGTCGCGACCGATCACCTTGCTCAGGGCCGACACGCTGATCTCGCTATCCTCGGCGGCCTCGCGGATGCTCAAGGCAACCTCGGGCAGGGTCGGCAGGACCAGGTCATCCTTTTCGATGGCATCGAGCAACTGTGCTTGAACCATCTCGGCCAGCTTGTTCATGGACTTCTCTACCGCAGTGGTGGTGCGGCCCCGTCACGCGGACGGGGCAGGCTGGTCAGCGCTGGATTTCCCGGTCGCGGTCCAGTTCGTAGGGCAGGCTCAGCACGTGCAGGCGTGGCCCTTCCAGGCTGCCCAGGTGCAGGTTGTCGTCGGCCACCGCATCGGCGCTGATTACCGCGAGCAACTCGCAACCGGTACCCGTATTGGCCGCCATCACCACTTCACCGACCGACGAGCCATGGGTGGGTGAGAAGATCTCGGCACCTGGCGCGGGGATGTCCTGCTGATCGAGCGCCAGGCGATACTGACGGCGCTTTAGCTTGCCCAGGTACTGCATGCGGGCAACGATTTCCTGGCCGGTGTAGCAGCCCTTCTTGAAGCTGACGCCGTCCACGGCCTGCAGGTTGATCATCTGCGGGATGAACAGCTCGCGGGTAGGGCCCATGACTTGGCCAATACCTGCGCGGATCTGGCCCAACAGCCAGTCGTTGAGGCTGCCCTCAGGCAGGCTGGCGGCGAGTGCCGCGCCTACGTGGGCGGCCTGCTCGGCAGGTACCCACAGCTCGACGCGGCCTGCGGACACGGCGATGGCGATCAGGCCCTCATGGCGCACGGTGGCGCCCGCTTCGACCGGCGGCGTCAAGCCCAAGGCTTGCAGAGCCGCCTCGCCGCCCTGCAGGCCAAAGCGCGCCCAGGCTGCGCTTTCGTCGCTAAGGGTGGCCTTGGAGAACACGGCGTACTTCTTGAGGTCGGCCAATTGGGCATCGAGCAGCTCACTGGCCATGGCCAGCAGGTAGCCGTTGCCCTCGGGCACGATACGGAAACTCGACTGCATGCGCCCTTTGACCATGCAGCGGGCACCGAGGCTGGCATGTTCCTGGCTAAGGTAGTTGATGTTGCAGGTCAGCTGGCCCTGCAGGAACTTGCCTGCGTCGGAGCCGCGGACGGCGAGGATGCCCTCGTGGGACAGGGGGCTGAAGAAAGCGGAATCGGCCATGGGTCATCGCGGTGGCTAAAGACTGGCGGCCATCATAGAACGCCAGTAACAAAATAGGTAGGTGACTAGACCAACGCCCTGTGCCGCTTCGCTCGCCTGGCTGTATACTGGCGGGCCATTCGAGGAGGGCCCCATGGTCGAACAAACTGAACTCAACCGGCTTTTCTGGCACAGCCGCCGCGGCATGCTGGAACTGGACGTACTGTTGGTGCCTTTCACCCAGGAAGTCTACGCCACCCTCAACGAAGCCGACCGCGAACTCTATGTACGCCTGTTGAGCTGCGAAGATCAGGACATGTTCGGCTGGTTCATGGAGCGTACCGAGTCTGAAGACCCGGAGCTGCAGCGCATGGTCCGCATCATCCTGGACCGTGTCCAGCCCAAGTGAGTTTTTCGAAAGCCGTTGGCAAGGCTCGCGCCTGCTGCTGACGGCATACTTGAGTTGCCAGGTGCTGGCGCTGTTCGCCGTATGGGTGAGCGCGTTGCCCTGGTGGCTGTCCCTGGCGGCCACTGCCGCGTCTGTCGCCCACGCCTGCTGGGCCATCCCCCGACGAATTTTGCTCACGCATCCGCATGCGGTTACCGGGCTGCGCCGAGACCTGCTTGGTTGGCGGGTGTTCACCTGCGCCCAGGGTTGGCAGCCGGTGCGTTTGTGCCGGGACAGCGTTGCGTTGCCGGGGATGGTGGTGTTGCGGTTTGTGCGGGAAGGGCGTTGGCTGGGGGAGGGGCAGTGCGTTCCCTGGGATGCCCTGGGGGCTGATGAGCATCGGCGGTTGCGGGTAAGGCTGAAGTTCAGCCGGCGCAGGTGGGCTGAGGTGGGAGCGATTCAGGGCTGATAGGTTTTCACCGTGGCAGGTTCAGTGCCTGTGAGATCGAGCGCCGCCCGCGCGGCGCTTCGCGAGCAACGCTCGCTCCTACGTTTGTTTCGGGCCAGTAAAGCCTGTGAGAGAGGCGCGCGACCGCCTTGTTTGTTCGACTCGATATCGTGTCAGGCGCCAAGGGGCCGCGCGCCAATGCCTCAGGAATAATTGGCCCGAAACAAACGTAGGAGCGAGCGTTGCTCGCGATGCGCCGCGCGGGCGGCGCTCGATCTCACAGGCGCTGCAGCTTTCAGACCAGACCGCTGCAGCTTTCAGACCGGGCTGAGGATGGTGTCTTTAGCCTCGTCCAGCATCCCCGGATAATCCAGCGTGTAATGCAACCCGCGGCTTTCCTTGCGCTGCATCGCCGAACGAATCATCAGCTCCGCCACTTGCGCCAGGTTGCGCAGCTCGATCAGGTCGCGGCTGACCTTGTAGTTGCTGTAGAACTCGTCGATTTCGTCGAGCAGCAGGCGGATGCGGTGTTCGGCGCGCTGCAAGCGCTTGCTGGTGCGCACGATGCCGACATAGTCCCACATGAAGCGCCGCAGCTCGTCCCAGTTGTGCGCGATGATCACATCCTCGTCCGAGTCCGTTACCTGGCTGGCATCCCAGCCGGGCAGGGCTTTGGGCATGTCGACCTGTTCCAGGTGCGCCTGGATGTCGGCGGCAGCGGCGCGGCCATAGACGAAACATTCGAGCAGCGAGTTGCTGGCCATGCGGTTGGCGCCATGCAGGCCGGTAAAGCTGGTCTCACCGATGGCATACAGCCCAGGCACATCGGTATGCCCGCGGTCGTCCACCACCACGCCGCCGCAGGTGTAGTGGGCTGCGGGTACTACCGGGATCGGCTGGCGGGTGATGTCGATGCCGAAGGCCAGGCAGCGTTCGTAAACGGTGGGGAAGTGGCCCTTGATGAAATCGGCCGGCTTGTGGGTGATGTCCAGGTACACGCAGTCCACGCCCAGGCGTTTCATCTCGTGGTCGATGGCGCGGGCCACGATGTCGCGTGGGGCCAGTTCTTCGCGGGGGTCGAAGCGCGGCATGAAGCGCTCGCCGTTGGGCAGGCGCAACAGGGCGCCTTCACCGCGCAGTGCCTCGGTGATCAGGAAACTCTTGGCTTGGGGGTGGTACAGGCAGGTCGGGTGAAACTGGTTGAACTCAAGGTTGGCCACCCGGCAGCCCGCGCGCCAGGCCATGGCGATGCCGTCGCCGCAGGCACCGTCCGGGTTACTGGTATACAGGTAGACCTTGGCTGCGCCTCCGGTGGCGAGCACGGTGAAGCGCGCCCCGTAGGTGTCTACTTCGCCCGTATTGCGGTTTAGCACATAGGCACCCAGGCAGCGCTCGCCGGGCAGGCCCAGGCGGCGCTCGGTGATCAGGTCGACTGCCACGCGCTGCTCCAGCAGCTGGATGTTCGGGCGTAGGCGGGCCTGGGCCAGCAAGGTGGTGAAGATCGCGGCGCCTGTGGCATCGGCGGCGTGGATGATGCGCCGGTGGCTGTGGCCACCTTCGCGGGTCAGGTGGAACTCGAAGCCCCCATCGTCGACGCCGTGCTGCTCATCCCGGGTAAAGGGCACGCCTTGCTCGATCAACCACTGGATGGCTTCGCGGCTGTGCTCGACGGTGAAGCGCACGGCATCTTCATGGCACAGGCCGCCGCCGGCATTGAGGGTGTCCTCGACATGCGACTGTACGGTGTCGGTGTCGTCCAGCACGGCGGCAACACCGCCCTGGGCCCAATAGGTCGAGCCATTGGCCAGGTCGCCTTTGCTGAGCACGGCGATACGCAGGTGGCTGGGGAGGTTCAGTGCCAGGCTGAGACCGGCGGCGCCGCTGCCGATCACCAGGACATCATGTTGGAATTGTTGGCTCATGTCGGGACACTAGTAATCTACGGAAGGGGCACGGCACAATAGTCACGCGCCGATGGCATTGTGAAACTATCGTTAAACCAGGCCGGGTTGCCTTTATAGCAGCCCCGGGTGGCCAATTTCCATGCCACTTGCCAGGAAGCAGCGACCTTGTGGGAACTTTCCGACAGCTACGGAAATCCTATGAAGGCTGCCCGCACGCCACAAATGTCGCGGCGACGCACGGCGGCAGCTCTATTCGGGCTGACACCTGCGTATTCGAAACCTGATTATTGACGTTGCCGGCCGTGACCGCGCCGCGTCTTCCGTGCGAGCCGACCAAGGGCTGCAGGAAACTTGCTTGGAGGGGAGAACTTTTGCGCAAAGCCCGAGTCTATGTTTGCAAGCCTGAACGATGGCTGTTGCAACGCTCCTTCGAGTCTACCGAGGAGTGTTCATGCTAACCCAGGAAGAGGATCAGCAGCTTGTCGAGCGCGTGCAGCGCGGTGACAGGCGAGCTTTCGATCTGTTGGTGCTGAAGTATCAGCACAAGATTCTCGGGTTGATCGTGCGGTTCGTTCACGATACCCACGAGGCCCAGGATGTAGCACAGGAAGCCTTTATCAAGGCCTACCGTGCGCTTGGCAATTTTCGCGGAGACAGTGCGTTTTATACCTGGCTGTACCGCATCGCCATCAACACGGCGAAGAACTACCTGGTGTCCCGTGGAAGACGGCCACCAGACAGTGATGTGAGCTCCGAGGATGCGGAGTTTTACGACGGCGATCATGGTCTCAAGGATCTCGAGTCCCCAGAGCGCTCGTTGTTGCGGGATGAAATCGAAGGCACGGTCCATCGCACCATCCAGCAACTGCCCGAAGACCTGCGCACGGCATTGACCCTGCGCGAGTTCGACGGTTTGAGTTACGAAGACATTGCCAGTGTCATGCAATGTCCGGTGGGTACCGTGCGCTCTCGAATCTTCCGCGCTCGGGAGGCCATAGATAAAGCCCTGCAGCCGTTGTTGCAGGAAACCTGAGACAGCGGCTACAGCCAAGAGAGGAACCGCCATGAGTCGTGAAGCGTTGCAGGAATCGCTGTCCGCGGTAATGGATAACGAAGCGGACGAACTGGAATTACGTCGGGTACTGAGTGCCGTCGACGATGCCGAAACCCGTGCCACCTGGTCGCGTTACCAGGTCGCTCGCGCAGCGATGCACAAGGAACTGCTGCTGCCCAACCTCGATATCGCCTCGGCGGTGTCGGCAGCGTTGGCCGACGAAGCGGTACCGGCCAAGGTCAATAAAGGCCCATGGCGCAGCGTCGCTCGCCTGGCAGTCGCTGCCTCGGTGACGGTTGCCGTGCTGGCGGGTGTGCGCATGTACAACCAAGATGAAATCACCGGTGCAGAGCTTGCCTCCCAGCAACCGCAGCAGGGGCTGAGCGTGCCACAAACTCAAGGCCCGGCGGTATTGGCAGGCTATAGTGAAAGCAGTGAGCAACCGACCGGGCCGATGGCCAACGGTGTGCTGCAGAACCAAGCCGGCTGGGATCAGCGTCTGCCAGGCTACCTGCGCCAGCACGCCCAGGAATCTGCGCTCAAGGGCAGCGAAACCGCGTTGCCGTATGCCCGCGCCGCCAGCCTGGATAACCCCGCTAAGTAAGGAGGATCATGCGCGCGCTACCTCTCCTGTCGCTGCTGATAGGCAGCTGCATGACGGTGCCAGCGTTGGCGGCCAATTCTTCGCCCGAGGCGAATGAGTGGCTGAACAAGCTGGCACAGGCCGAGCAAAAGCAAAGCTACCAAGGCTCTTTCGTCTACGAGCGTAACGGCAGCTTTTCTTCCCACGATATCTGGCACAGGGTTGAGGACGGCAAGGTCAGCGAGCGGCTGCTGCAGCTCGATGGCACTGCCCAGGAAATCGTGCGCGTGGATGGCAAGGTTGCATGCGTCAGTGGTGCCTTGGTCAACGGCGTTACGACGCCGCCCGATGCGGCGCCGCGTGCGCTGGATCCCCTCAAATTGATGGGCTGGTACGATCTGGGTGTGGCGGGCAAGTCACGTGTCGCCGGGCGCGACGCGGTGATCGTCACCCTCACACCGCGCGACCAGCACCGTTATGCGTTCGAATTGCACCTTGACCGCCGCACCGGCTTGCCGCTGCGCTCGTTGATGCTCAACGACAAGGGGCAATTGCTTGAGCGCTTCCAGATGACCCGCCTCGATACCGATGACCTGCCTACCGCGGATGACTTGCGCCCCAGTGCCGCTTGCAAACCGGTGGAACGTGGCACCAGCACCGGCCAGGAAACCGTCGCCGGATGGCGCTCAGACTGGCTGCCGCCGGGTTTTGAGCTGGTCAACAGCTCGGTGCGCCGCGACCCGGCCCGCAACAGCACGGTCAGCAGCCTGATGTATGACGATGGCCTGGCGCGCGTTTCGGTATTCCTCGAGCCGGTCAACGACAACTCAGGCACCGACACACGCGTGCAACTCGGGCCAACCGTGGCGGTATCGCGCCGTCTGAACACGCCGAAGGGCAAGGTCCTGGTCACTGTGGTAGGTGAAATACCCCTGGGTACTGCAGAGCGCATTGCGCTATCGATGCGGCCTCAGGATGCCCAGGCGCGGCAATGATGGCGTGCGCTTTTCAGGTGGTTTCCGGCGTGAGAGACATGCTCCTGAAATGAAATTAAAGCATTGTCATTTGCAATCTTTCCGTAAATTTTCTATAGGTCAGGCTTCTTGGAGCCTGGCCTTTCCTGCTTGTGCAGGGGCCTTACGCTAACCACGCTCGTTGTGACGGGAGCCGTATGTCTATACCACGCTTGAAATCCTACCTATCGATGTTCGCCGCCGTGCTCATGCTCGGCCAGGTGCTCACCGCCCAGGCCGAGGAAGCCCTGCCGGACTTCACCACGCTGGTCGAGCAAGCCTCGCCGGCCGTGGTCAACATCAGTACCAAGCAGAAGCTGCCGGACCGCCGCATCGCCGCTGGGCAGATGCCGGACCTCGAAGGCCTGCCGCCGATGTTCCGCGAATTCTTCGAGCGCAACATGCCGCAACAGCCCCGCTCGCCGCGCGGTGATCGTCAGCGTGAAGCCCAGTCGCTGGGTTCGGGTTTCATCATTTCCAGCGATGGCTACGTACTGACCAACAACCATGTGGTGGCCGACGCCGACGAGATCATCGTCCGCCTGTCGGACCGCAGCGAGCTGCAAGCCAAGCTGGTCGGCACCGACCCACGCACCGACGTCGCGCTGCTCAAGGTCGAAGGCAAGAACCTGCCGACCGTCAAGCTGGGCGACTCCGAGAAGCTCAAAGTGGGTGAGTGGGTGCTGGCCATCGGTTCGCCGTTCGGCTTCGACCACTCGGTGACCAAAGGTATCGTCAGTGCCAAGGGCCGTACCCTGCCTAACGACACCTACGTGCCGTTCATCCAGACTGACGTTGCCATCAACCCGGGCAACTCCGGCGGCCCGCTGTTCAACATGCAGGGCGAGGTCGTGGGTATCAACTCGCAGATCTTCACCCGCTCGGGCGGCTTCATGGGCCTGTCGTTCGCCATCCCGATCGATGTGGCGATCGATGTATCCAACCAGCTGAAAAAAGACGGCAAGGTCAGCCGTGGCTGGCTGGGCGTGGTGATTCAGGAGGTCAACAAGGACCTGGCTGAGTCCTTTGGCCTGGACAAACCGGCCGGTGCCCTGGTGGCCCAGGTGCTGGAAGATGGCCCAGCCGCCAAAGGTGGCCTGCAGGTGGGTGACGTGATCCTGAGCATGAACGGCCAGCCGATCGTCATGTCGGCCGACTTGCCGCACCTGGTCGGCAGCCTCAAGGACGGCGACAAGGCCAAGCTCGAGATCATCCGCAACGGCAAGCGCCAGAACCTGGACGTGAGCGTCGGTGCGCTGCCGGACGATGACGCTGACATTGGCACCGGGACCGGTGCAGATGGCAGTGCCGAGCGCAGTAGCAACCGTCTGGGCGTTTCGGTCGCTGACCTCAGCGCCGAGCAGAAGAAAGCCCTCGAACTCAAGGGTGGCGTGGTCATCAAGGAAGTCCAGGATGGCCCGGCCGCATTGATCGGCCTGCGCCCAGGTGATGTCATCAGCCACCTGAATAACCAGGCCATTGGCTCGGCGAAGGAATTCACCGAGATCGCCAAGGACCTGCCGAAAAACCGCTCGGTGTCCATGCGCGTGCTGCGCCAGGGGCGTGCGAGCTTCATTACCTTCAAACTGGCTGAATAAGCGGGTCTTCAGGTAGGAAAAGGGGCAGCGTTGGCTGCCCTTTTTCGTGGAATCTACGGAGAAATGGGCTGGTCCGATCGCCGGCAAGCCGGCTCCCACAGGTGGGGTGGAGCTTTCAGGTACGGCGCTGCGGCGTTACGAAGCGGCTTGCCAGCGACACTGTCGGCACAGACAGCCGATCAGGAATCTCCCATATCCCTGCTGCTTGAGGTACAATTCCCGGCTATTTTTCGGCGGGCGTCCCGGCTCGCAGCCTTTTCGAGTGTTGACCCGTGAGTGATTTGAGTCATATCCGCAATTTCTCCATCATCGCCCACATCGACCATGGCAAGTCGACGCTGGCCGACCGTTTCATCCAGATGTGCGGTGGCCTGTCTGCGCGCGAAATGGAAGCCCAGGTCCTCGACTCCATGGACCTGGAGCGCGAACGCGGGATCACCATCAAGGCCCACAGCGTCACGCTTCATTACAAGGCGCAAGACGGCAAGACCTACCAGCTGAACTTCATCGACACCCCCGGCCACGTCGACTTCACCTATGAAGTCTCGCGCTCGCTGGCCGCCTGTGAAGGCGCACTGTTGGTGGTGGACGCCGGTCAAGGCGTCGAAGCCCAGTCCGTGGCCAACTGCTACACCGCCATCGAGCAAGGCCTCGAGGTCATGCCGGTGTTGAACAAGATGGACCTGCCCCAGGCTGACCCGGACCGCGTCAAGGACGAGATCGAGAAGATCATCGGCATCGACGCTACCGACGCCGTGGCGTGCAGTGCCAAGAGCGGCATGGGTGTCGACGAGGTGCTCGAGCGCCTGGTGCACACCATCCCCGCGCCGGAAGGCGAGATCGACGCGCCGCTGCAGGCGCTGATCATCGACTCCTGGTTCGACAACTACCTGGGCGTTGTCTCGCTGGTGCGCGTGCGCCAGGGTCGCGTCAAGAAAGGCGACAAGATCCTGGTCAAGTCCACCGGCAAGGTGCACCTGGTCGACAGCGTCGGCGTCTTCACCCCGAAACACACCCAGACCGCCGACCTCAAGGCCGGTGAAGTGGGCTTCATCATTGCCAGCATCAAAGACATTCACGGTGCACCGGTCGGTGACACCCTGACCCTGTCCTCGACCCCGGAAGTCGAAGTGCTGGCGGGCTTCAAGAAGATCCAGCCACAGGTCTACGCCGGCCTGTTCCCGGTCAGCTCGGACGATTTCGAGGACTTCCGCGACGCGCTGCAGAAGCTGACGCTCAACGACTCCTCGCTCCAGTACATGCCGGAAAGCTCCGACGCTCTGGGCTTCGGTTTCCGTTGCGGCTTCTTGGGCATGCTGCACATGGAGATCATCCAGGAGCGCCTGGAGCGTGAGTACGACCTGGACTTGATCACCACTGCGCCTAGCGTGATCTACGAGCTCGAACTGAAAACCGGCGAAACCATCATCGTCGACAACCCGTCGAAGCTGCCGGATGTTTCGTCCGTCACCGACTTCCGCGAGCCGATCGTCACCGCGACCATCCTGGTGCCGCAGGAGCACCTGGGTAACGTCATCACCCTGTGCATCGAGAAACGTGGCGTTCAGCGCGACATGCAGTTCCTCGGCAGCCAGGTTCAGGTGCGTTACGACATGCCGATGAACGAGGTGGTACTGGACTTCTTCGACCGCCTCAAGTCGACCAGTCGCGGTTACGCGTCGCTGGACTATCATTTCGATCGCTACCAGTCGGCCAACCTGGTCAAACTGGATGTACTGATCAACGGCGACAAGGTCGATGCCCTGGCGTTGATCGTGCACCGCGACAACGCGGCCTATAAAGGCCGTGCGTTGACCGAGAAGATGAAGGAACTGATCCCTCGGCAGATGTTCGATGTGGCGATCCAGGCAGCCATCGGCGGCCAGATCATCGCGCGGACAACCGTCAAGGCGCTCAGAAAGAACGTACTGGCCAAGTGCTACGGTGGTGACGTCAGCCGTAAGAAAAAACTGCTGGAGAAGCAGAAGGCCGGTAAGAAACGCATGAAGCAAGTGGGCAACGTGGAGATTCCACAAGAGGCCTTCCTTGCTGTGCTCAGGTTGGATAGCTAGGTCCTATGTCGCTAAATTTCCCGCTGTTGCTAGTCATCGCCGTAGCTGTCTGCGGCCTGTTGGGCTTGATCGACCTGCTGTTCCTGGCCCCGCGCCGGCGAGCGGCAATCGCCAACTATCAGGGGCGCGTCAATCCGCCCGAGATGGCGGTGGTCGAGCGCCTGAACAAGGAGCCGCTGCTGGTCGAATACGGCAAGTCGTTCTTCCCGGTGCTGTTCATCGTGCTGGTACTGCGCTCGTTTTTGGTCGAGCCGTTCCAGATCCCTTCGGGGTCGATGAAGCCGACCCTGGAAGTGGGCGACTTCATCCTGGTGAACAAGTTCTCGTATGGCATTCGCCTGCCGGTGATCGACAAGAAGGTCATCGAGGTGGGTGACCCGCAACGCGGCGATGTGATGGTGTTCCGCTATCCGAGCGACCCGAACGTCAACTACATCAAGCGTGTCGTTGGCCTGCCGGGCGACCAGATCCGCTACACCAACGACAAGCGGCTGTACGTCAATGGCCAACCCGTTGCCGAACAACTGGTGGGCACCGAACCGGGCACCTTGGGCAGCGCCGAGCTGTACAAAGAGAAGCTGGGCGAGGCAGAACACCTGATCCGCAAGGAAATGAGCCGTTACCGCATGCCGCCGGACCAGCAATGGACCGTACCGGCTGGCCATTACTTCATGATGGGCGACAACCGCGACAACTCCAACGATAGCCGTTACTGGGATGACCCGAACATTCCCAAGGAACTGCACGGCATGGTTCCGGACCGGAACATTGTCGGCAAGGCCTTCGCGGTCTGGATGAGCTGGCCAGAGCCCAAGCTCAGCCATATGCCCAACCTGTCGCGGGTCGGCCTGATCCATTGATACCCTTCGGCGCTGTCCAGCAGACAGCGCCGAATGCATTTCTGACATAGGCTGTGTTCTCAGGGATCGAGAGTTTCGCCGTGTACAGCGGCGGACCACAGCCAAACAGTCTTTCAGGATGTTGATTTGAACAACGCGTTGAACAACGAACGGGTGGCCGCATGAGTGCTTCCCTCGCCGCACTGGAGCGAAAGCTCGGTTACACCTTCAAGAACCAGGACCAGATGCTTCTGGCCCTGACCCATCGCAGCTACGCCGGGCGCAATAACGAACGCCTGGAGTTTCTGGGCGACGCCATTCTCAACTTCGTGGCCGGCGAGGCGCTGTTCGAGCGCTTTCCGCAGGCCCGTGAAGGCCAGTTGTCGCGCTTGCGTGCGCGCCTGGTCAAGGGGGAGACCCTGGCCCGCCTGGCGCGAGGCTTTGATCTGGGCGAGTACCTGCGCCTGGGTTCGGGGGAGCTGAAAAGCGGCGGTTTCCGCCGCGAATCGATCCTGGCCGATGCCCTGGAGGCGCTGATTGGCGCCATCTACCTGGACGCGGACATGCAGACCGCCCGGGAGCGTATCCTGGCCTGGCTGGCCGATGAATTCGAAAGCCTGACCCTGGTCGATACCAACAAGGACCCCAAGACCCGCCTGCAAGAGTTCTTGCAGTCGCGCAGCTGTGAACTGCCGCGCTACGAGGTGGTGGATATCCAGGGCGAACCGCACTGCCGTACCTTCTTCGTCGAATGCGAAGTGGTGCTGCTGAACAACAAGAGCCGTGGTCAGGGTGTGAGCCGGCGTATCGCTGAGCAAGTCGCCGCTGCGGCTGCATTGATCGCCCTGGGCGTGGAGAATGGCAATGACTGATAACAACCCGACTCGCTGCGGCTACGTGGCCATTGTCGGCCGCCCCAACGTGGGCAAGTCGACCTTGCTCAACCACATCCTCGGGCAGAAGCTGGCGATCACCTCGCGCAAGCCGCAGACCACCCGCCACAACATGCTCGGCATCAAGACCGAGGGTGATGTGCAGGCGATCTACGTCGACACGCCGGGTATGCACAAGGCCAACGACAAGGCCCTGAACCGTTACATGAACCGTAACGCTTCGGCCGCCCTGAAAGACGTCGACGTGGTGATCTTCGTGGTTGACCGTACCCGCTGGACCGACGAGGACCAGTTGGTGCTCGAGCGCGTCCAGTACGTCAGCGGCCCGGTCATCCTGGCGGTCAACAAGACCGACCGCCTGGAAGAAAAAGCCGATTTGATTCCACACCTGCAATGGCTGCAGGAGCAACTGCCGAACGCGGAAGTGGTACCGATCTCCGCGCAACAGGGGCATAACCTCGAAGCGCTGGAAGGCCTGATCGCCAAGCACCTGCCGGAGAACGAGCACTTCTTCCCGGAAGACCAGATCACCGACCGCAGCAGCCGTTTCCTGGCCGCTGAACTGGTGCGCGAGAAGATCATGCGCCAGTTGGGTGCGGAGCTGCCGTACCAGATCACCGTAGAGATCGAAGAGTTCAAGCAGCAAGGGCACGTGTTGCACATCCATGCGCTGATCCTGGTCGAACGCGATGGCCAGAAGAAGATCATCATCGGTGACAAGGGCGAGCGTATCAAACGCATTGGCTCCGACGCGCGCAAGGACATGGAAGTGCTGTTCGACGCCAAGGTCATGCTCAACCTCTGGGTCAAGGTCAAAGGCGGTTGGTCCGACGATGAGCGCGCCCTGCGCTCGCTGGGCTACGGCGACCTGTAACCCCTGCTGTATGGGCTTGGGGCTGCCTTGCAGCCCATCGCCGGCGAGCCGGCTCCCACACAACCGCAGCGCTACCGAGCCCTGTAGGAGCCGGCTTGCCGGCGATGGGCCGCATAGCGGCCCGATTGGCCTTGGGACAAATGATTGCCATGGAACAACCTGTCGGCCAGCCAGCCTATGTGCTGCACAGTCGTGCCTACAAGGAAACCAGCGCACTGGTGGACTTCCTCACGCCGCAAGGCCGTGTGCGGGCCGTGTTGCGCCGTGCGCGAGGCAAAGGTGGCAGCCTGGTGCGGCCGTTCGTGCCGCTGGAAGTGGAGCTGCGCGGGCGCGGAGAGCTGAAGAATGTTGGCCGCCTGGAGACGCTCGGTATCGCCGCCTGGTTGCACGGCGATGCGCTGTTCAGCGGGTTGTATCTCAACGAGCTGCTCATGCGTTTGCTGCCCGCCGAAGCCCCTCACCCTGCGCTGTTCGAGCACTACACCCTGACATTGCAGGCGCTGGCCGCCGGGCGCCCCCTGGAGCCGTTGTTGCGTTCTTTCGAATGGCGCCTGCTGGACGAGCTCGGTTATGCGTTTTCGTTGCAGCATGACGTGAACGACTTGCCGATCGCCGCCGATGGCCGCTACCGCTTGCGCGTGGATGCCGGGCTTGAGCGGGTCGAGTTGCTGCAGCCCGGGTTGTTCCTGGGGGGCGAGCTGTTGGCCCTGGCGCAAGCCGACTGGGAAGCCCCAGGGGCGCTGCTCGCAGCCAAGCGGTTGATGCGTCAGGCACTGGCCGTTCACCTGGGCGCCAAACCCCTGGTCAGCCGGGAACTGTTTCGCAAGCGTTGATCACGTCGTATGCTGTGGGGCTCAATCTTCAGGAGAGCCTTTCGTGACTCACAGCAACCGCATGCTTCTCGGCGTAAATATCGACCACGTGGCGACACTGCGCCAGGCCCGGGGCACGCGTTACCCTGATCCGGTCAAGGCTGCCCTGGATGCCGAAGAGGCGGGTGCCGACGGCATCACCGTGCACCTGCGCGAAGACCGCCGGCACATTCAGGAGCGCGATGTGGTGGTGCTCAAGGATGTGCTGCAGACCCGCATGAACTTCGAAATGGGCGTCACCGAAGAGATGATGGCCTTCGCCGAGAAGATCCGCCCGGCGCACATCTGCCTGGTACCCGAGACCCGTCAGGAACTGACCACCGAAGGCGGCCTGGACGTGGCGGGGCAAGAGGCACGGATCAAGGCAGCAGTCGAGCGCCTGGCCCGCACCGGTGCCGAAGTGTCGCTGTTCATCGACGCCGACGAGCGGCAGATCGAAGCCTCGCGCCGCGTAGGCGCGCCGGCCATCGAGCTGCACACCGGCCGTTACGCCGATGCACAGACGCCGACCGAAGTCGCTGAAGAGCTCAAGCGCATCGCGGACGGTGTCGCGTTCGGGGTGGGCCAAGGGCTGATCGTCAATGCCGGCCATGGCCTGCATTACCACAACGTCGAGGCAGTCGCGGCGATCAAGGGCATCAATGAGCTGAACATCGGCCACGCGTTGGTGGCCCATGCGCTGTTCGTCGGCTTCAAGGCTGCGGTGGCGGAGATGAAGGCGTTGATCGTGGCGGCTTCGCGCTGATCGCAGGTTGACGGTACTGCCCTCATCGCCGGCAAGCCGGCGATGAGGGCAGTACCAGCCGGTCACTCGGCTCTGAACACCAGGGTAAACCGGGTCGGCCCTGCCGGGCTGCTCATCACCTCGACCCGCCCACCATGCAACTGCATGATCGACTTCACGATCGCCAGCCCCAACCCGGTGCCCCCCTCAAGCCGAGAGCGCCCGGCGCCCACGCGATAGAAACGCTCGAACAACTGCGGCTGATGCTCTGCGCCAATCCCTACGCCCTCATTTTCCACCCAGACCCTGACATCGCTTGCGTGGCGCTCGATACCGAGGTCGATGCGCGTGCCTACCGGCGCATGCCGAATGGCATTGCTCAACAGGTTCGACAACGCACGCTGGAACATCAGCCGATCACCCAAGGCCGTACCCCAGCCTTGAAGGTGAAGCTCAATGTCCTTGAGCTCCGCGCTGATGGCAAACAGCTCCACCACCTGTGCAGCCTCATCGGCCAGCGCCAGGGGCTTGAGCGCCACCTGCGCCTGAGGCTGGCTAACCTGGGCGAGAAACAGCATGTCGTTGATGATGCGATTGAGCCGGGTCAGCTCTTCGATGCTGTCCTCCAGCACTTCCCGGTAGTTGGCGTTGTCGCGCTCGCGGCTGAGGGTGACTTGGGCCTTGCCCATCAGGTTGCTTAGCGGCGTGCGTAGCTCATGGGCAAGGTCGTCGGAAAACTGCGACAACTGTTGCACGCCTTGGTCGAGCCGGTCGAGCATCACGTTGATGGCCCTGGCCAGCTCGCCCAGCTCTTGTGGCAGACCTCTGTCGGGCAGGCGGTGGCTGAGGTCCTGGGCCGAAACCTGGCCGGCCACCCGGCGAAAATGGCGCAAGGGTTTCAGGCTGCGTTGCACCAGCTTCCAGGCGCAGATGCCGATCAGTATCAACAGCAAGGGCAGGGCGATCAGGGTCGAGTGCAGGTAGGCCTGGAGCAGGGCGTTGTCGTCGGCGCGGTCGAGCGTCATCATCACCCGTACTGGTGTCTCGTCGCGCAAGCGCATCTGGCGTGTCGCAGTGAGCATTTGGTTACCGCGGCTGTCGCGCCATACGTGAAACGTCAGCCGGGCGCCGGTCGCAAGCGCGCCCACGCTCGACTCCAGGGCTGGGCCCAGGCTGAGCAGGTGCGGGTGGCGGCCCTCGAGCGCGAGCACGCTGAGGCTAAGGTTGTCGTGCCCCATGACCAGGTCGAGCAGGGGGTGGGCGCGGCTGCCCAGGTCCTCGCTGCGCAGGTCGACACGCAGGTTATGTTCCACCTGCAACATCTTGCGCGCGAGGTCCTTGCGCGCGCGGCTGTCGAGCTCGTGATCGAGCGCCAACACCGCCAGGCAGGCCAGTAGTAGCACCAGCAGGGCGCCCATCAGGGTCACGCTCAGGCCTAGGCGCAACGACAGGCTGGCAGTCTTCAATGGCGCGCCTCGAGCACATAGCCGACACCGCGCAGGGTATGGATCAACTTGTCTTCGAAGGGGTCGTCGATCTTCGCCCGCAGGCGCCGGATGGAAACCTCGACGACATTGGTGTCACAGTCGAAATTCATATCCCAGACCAGCGAGATGATCTGCGTGCGCGACAGCACTTCGCCGCTCTGGCGCATCAGCAGGTGCAGCAGGGAAAACTCCTTGGCGGTCAGGTCGATGCGCTTGGCGCCGCGCCAGGCCCGATGCCGGCCTGGGTCGAGTTCGAGGTCGGCGACCCGCAGGGTGGTGGGTTGCAGCGGCTGCTCGTTGCGCCGCAGTAGGCTGCGGATGCGCGCCAACAGCTCGGGGAATTCGAACGGCTTGAGCAGGTAGTCATCGGCGCCCAGGTCGAGGCCCTTGACCCGGTCCGCCAGGCGACCGTGGGCGGTGAGCATCATGATCCGCGTGGCGGATTCGGCGCGCAGCCGCTGGAGCACGCTCCAGCCGTCCAGCTCGGGCAAATTGACGTCGAGGATCACCAGGTCGTAGGCCTGTTGACGGGCCAAGTGCAGGCCGTCGATGCCGGTGTGGGCGCAATCGACCACGTAGCCGTTCTCACGCAGCCCCTGCTGCAGGTAATCGGCGGTGCGCAGTTCGTCCTCGATGATCAGTAGACGCATGATAGGGCTCGGTTGAATGAAAGACGGCGATTCTCGGCCCTGTAGCGGGAACAGGGTCAAGCGCCGGAATGTTACGCCATGCGGGCGCCGGACATCGCTGGATAACAGATTTGTAATCATGTCGCCATGTGCCGGACAGCTGCCGCCCAGCTTGCAGGACTGTAATGTGCGCCTCACCTTGGTGTTAGCTGGCGTGCCCCAGGATGGCCTCATCTGAACCACTCGATGAGGTAACCCTGATGAACCTGACTCGGTATGTGTTGTGGGTGCTACTGGCGCTGGGCAGCACCAGCGCGCTGGCGGAGGGCGGCGCAGAACGCTCGCGGCAGTTCTGGGAGGCGTTCCGCGAAGACCAGCAACGCCTGCATGGCCAGCCGGACCAGGCGCTGGCGGAACGCCAGCGCAAAACCCAGCAAACCACCGAGAAGCTGGCCAAGGACTGACTTCGACCTCCGCCTTTGCGTGCTCCCGCAACGACGGTTCGTTTGGCGCCCCAGGTGGGCGCCTGTTTTGCGTGTGCCAGGCGCAACGCCCGGTGCACCGCTGCAAATGGCGGAAAAACTGCCCGCTGCTGTGCGTCCTGTCGCTGCCTTAGCGTGGTCGGACCAAGCCTTCCCAGGGCTTGATTCGAGGAGACACGACCATGAGTACACAAACGGCTGAGTACGATCAGCTACAGGCGGATGCGGCAAAGACACCGGCCAAGCTGATCCAGGCCATGGCCGAGCGCGATGGTGAGGATGAAGGCGGGCTGACCCTCAGCCGCGAGCACATCATCACCCTCAATCGGTATGTCAATTTTGTTTTCGGCCTGCCATCGACCCCCGACAACCTGCAGCGCTGGCTGGGCTACACGCAGATCGACGAACCCGAACTGGCCCCCGCCGGCATGACCGCGCTGTTCGATGCGTTGCGTGGCCATGCGCGCAGCTGGGGCCCGCTTTCCGACAGCAACAAGAAGCTCGCCAGCGAACTGGCCTCCACGGCCGCGTCGATCAACGCTGCCGGGGAAACAATCGTCGATGAGTGCCGGCAGATTCGCGCGTTGGGCTCCGACATCAAGGCGTGGGACAAGGTCGTGCTGGGTACCCCGGTGAAACTGGACCGTGCCGACCAGCGGGCGGTTTCGTCGCTGGTCGATTACCTGCAGATCCTTCAGGAGGATGTGCAGCGCTACGCGGTGCGGGTCGCCACCGTGCGCGGCGAAACCGAGACGTTCCGCGACGCCGCGCGCTTCAAGCTGATCCCGGCGGTGAAACAGAAGGGGCAAGCGGTCGAGCGCACCAAGGGTGATGGTGAGGTGGAGCGCCTGCGCGTGAAGCTCAAGGAGCTGGACGACGATATCGCTGGCTTGAGCAAAGAGTATGACCAGTACGTCAAGCAGGCGCTCAGCGGCCTGGCCGCAGGGCCGATCGGCGCGGTGATCACCGGCGGCATCTACGGGAGCAAGGCCGAGAAGGTTCGCAAGGAGCGCAAGCGTCGCCAGGCAGAGCGGCGTGCTACCAGCGAGCAACTGCGCGTACGGGTGAATTTGGAAGGCCGCATGGAAGAGATGGCGACCTTCGTCGACGAGCTCGATACCCGCTTGCAGGACGTGGTGACTGCGGCGTCCCACCTGCAGACCGCCTGGGAAATCGTCGGCGCGTACATCGACGCGTCGATCGGCAAGCTCGAACAGATCTCCGACAACCGCGCCTTGGCCAGGTTTGTCATTTATTTCCGGCAGTTCCTGGCGCAGTGGAACCAGATCGAAAAGACCTCCCTGCAACTGACCCGCATTTTCGACGACGCCGCTTCGGCCCACTAACAGGTGAACGACCATGAATGACAATATCAGTGTGCTGCATACCCGCGCCAATCCGCCTGAATTGGGCAGCGTGTTGGGTGCAACGCGAAGCTTCACCGAAACCTGGCAGCGCGGCGAGTTGAAATTTCAGCCGGTGATCCACGAGTCGCTGGAGCGCCACATGAAGCTGTTCATCAACTGCGCCGAGGTGATGGCGCGCAACGCCCAGCGCGTTGTCGCGGAGATCGCCAACGATCCACTGCGCGATATCCTCGACGCCCTGGAGGATGGCAATGATGAGGATGTGCTGGCAATTGCTGGAGAAGTCGCCAACACGGTGAAGTCTCTGTTGGCCACCCAGGTGGCCCACCTGGGCAAGGAACAGCAGGCGCTGGCCACCCTGGCTGCGCCCGCTTGGTCCCGTGACGAACAGCGGCTGCTCAAGCAACAGCAGGATCAGGCCAACCTGCACACCCAGGTAAGCGCCGAGCATGATCGCGAGAAGCACAGCCAGTCGGCGATCGAGCAGGCCATTGCCACCCTGGAGGCCCAGGGCCTGCAGACCCGCTTCGGCGGTGTCGTACCTTCGGCGCAAGACCTGGCCAAACTGGCCGTACCTGGCGCCGAAGCCGCGGCGATGGCCGACGCCGTGAACACGGCGGTGGAGCAGCTGCAAACCCTGCTCGGCGATGTCGTCGAAGGCATGCGCTACGCCCAGTTGCAGCAAGAGCGGCGGGCTGCCCGCGAGAGGGTGGCGAACCTGGCGCGGCAAGTGCGCGAACTCGATCAGCGTCAGCAGGTGGTGAGCGCGCAACTGGCGGCACTGCTAACGATGCCGCGTTTGCATGAGCAACGCATCGAGTGGGACGCCGGCATCAATGTCGTGCGCCAGGCCCTGGCCAACTTCGTGCCGCGAATAGGCACTGCGGCCCCCAGCAACGTTGCGCAGGTGCAAGCCCTGGACGACACCTTCAAGCAACTGCTGGCCTATCAGCGACAACTGCTCGAGCAGCACCGTCGCGGGCTGTAACGGATCAGGCCGACCGTGCTCATCAGGCGCGGTCGGCTGCGCCATATCCAAGTGGATGAGAGTCGAACAATGAATCCCCGGACATTGAGTTTCCAAGAGCAGCAACAAAAGGCGATTGTCCTGCCTGGCGCCTTGATTGGCGCCATGGACGACCGTGACGGACAGGGCCGGGCGGGCCTGATCCTGACCCGTGAATCACGCCAGACCCTCAGCGACTACAGCCTGCGCATGCTGGCGCTGCCGGGCGATCGCACGCAGACCTTGCGCTGGCTTGGCTACACCAGCATTTCCGAGCCAGAGTTGACGCCTGATCGTATGCTCGCCATGTTCAAGCGGTTGCGGGCGCACGGGCAAAGCTGGAGCCATCTGGAGCGCAGCACCCAGGCGGTCACCCTTCAGCTCGATGCGCACGCCAGTCAGGTCGAGGATTGCGGTGCCGAGGTCGTGCAACTGGTCGCGCGCACACGTGCGCTGGGGCCCAATCGACCTTCGTGGGACAACCTGCGCGAGGCGCCCGATGTACCGCTCGATGAGCATGACCGCACGTTGATCAGTTCGATGGCTGACCGGCTGATGGGCTTGCATGCCCTGATCGACGATTTTGACCTGCAACTGGATGGCGTGCGGCTGGGCTTCGAGCGCTTTCGCGACGAGGCGCGCTTCAAGCTGCGCCCAGAAGTGGTCGAGAAGTGCCGAGCGGCAGCGCGCTTTTCACAGGCCCCGGATGGCGAAAACCTGGCCTGGGAGCTGGCCAGCCTGGATGAGGACATCAAGGCGGTGCGCAGTGAATATGAGCGTTACTCCAGGCAGTCCTCGCTGGGCTGGATCGGTGGCCCCTTCGGCGCGTTGATCGGTAATTCGATCTATGGCGCCAAAGCCAAGTCAGCGCGCGCCGAACTTCGCCGCCTGGAGCATCGGCGTAGCGCCGTTAGCCAGCAGCTGAGCGAGTTTCGTTGTGTGGAGGGGCGCGTACAGAAGGTGAACTCCACCATGGGCGAGCTGGAGTTGGACCTGTGGGATGTGGTGCTTGCGGCGGGTCACCTGCACACGGCCTGGCAAACCATCGAGGCCTACCTGGAAAGCGCGGCAGGCCACCTGGGCAAGATGAACACCCGCCAGCAACTGGCGGTGTTCATTTACTACTTCAGGCAGTTTCTCGCCCAGTGGGCAGGGATCCGCGAACATTCCCGGGAGATGGCAAAGATCTTCAACTAGGCGCTACTTGCGCGCCACGATCGTCGCCCGCCGTGGCGCGGGCAGGCCTTCGATGGTCAGGCTTGGGTCATTGGGGTCGAGGAAGTCGCTCAGCGACTGGTAGCGCATCCAGTCGGTGCTGCGCTGTTCTTCGATGCTGGTGACGCTGACATCGACGCAGCGTACATCGCTGAAGCCGGCACGGCGCAACCAGCGTTCCAGGGCGGGTACTGAGGGCAGGTACCAGACGTTGCGCATTTGTGCGTAGCGGTCTTCAGGGACCAGCACCTGTTGCTCGTCGCCTTCGACCACCAACGTCTCCAGCACCAGCTCGCCGCCTTTGACCAGGCAATCCTTGAGCGCCAGCAGGTGCTCTATGGGGGAGCGCCGGTGGTAGAACACGCCCATGGAGAACACCGTGTCGAACCCTTCAAGGTTGGCCGGCAAATCTTCCAGGGCGAATGGCAAGTGCCAGGCTGGCAGCTCGGGCAAGTACTGCTGTACCGCCTGGAACTGGCAGAAGAACAGCCAGTTGGGGTCGACCCCGACCACCATATCGGCACCGGCGCCGAGCATGCGCCATTGGTAATAACCGTTGCCGCAGCCGACATCGAGCACGCGCTTGCACTTGAGGTCCAGGTGCGGGCTGACCCGCGACCACTTCCAGTCCGAGCGCCATTCGGTGTCCACGTGCACGCCGAACAGGTCGAACGGCCCTTTGCGCCAGGGCGACAAGCCCATCAGCGCCTCACGCATTTGCGCGCGGGTGGCATCGTCGCAGTCACAATCCAGGCGCAGCCCGTTGACCAGGTCGATTTCGCTGGGTTGCAGGGCGGGAAGCGCATCCAGCGCGCCGCGCCAGCGATCGAGGTCACCGTGGCCTTTTTCCAGTTTGGCTTCCAGTTGCGCTTGCAGGCCTTGCGACCAGGAAGCCAGGGGGGTGCCCGCCAGGCGGCGGACCAGAGGAGACAGATCGATCATGGCAGGGCTATCAACGAGGCGAAGTTGAGGCATTGGAACCACGGCACGACCTTGGAGAAACCCGCAGCGCGCAGGCGCGCCTTGTGCGCATCCAGGGTGTCGGGCTTCATCACGTTCTCGATGGCACTGCGCTTCTGGGCAATTTCCAGTTCGCTGTAGCCGTTGGCCCGTTTGAAGTCCAGGTGCAGTTCATTCAGCAGGTTTTGCTCGTCATCGTCGGCGAAACGCAGTTTTTCCGAGAGGATCAGCGCGCCGCCCGGCAGCAGGGCCTGGCGGATACGGCCGAGCAACTCAAGGCGTTGGTCGGGTGCGATGAATTGCAGGGTGAAGTTCATCGCCACTACCGAGGCCGGCTCGAAGGGCAGGGCGAGAATATCGGCTTCCAGCACGTTGACCGGCAGCAGCTCCTGGAACATCGAGTCCTGCGCGGTGAGGTACTGGCGGCAGCGCTCGACCATCGCTGCGGAGTTGTCCACGGCGATGACTCGGCAGCCGTCGCTGCGTACATGACGGCGCAACGACTGGGTGACAGCGCCCAGTGAGGCACCCAGGTCGTACAGCGTACTGTTCGGCTGGGCGAAGCGTGCGGCCAGCACGCCGAGGTTTTCGACGATGGTCGGGTAGCCTGGTACCGAACGCTTGATCATGTCCGGGAACACGCGCACCACGTCTTCGTTGAAGGCGAAGTCGGGTACCTGCTCCAGAGGTTGGGCAAAGAGGCGGTCGGGTTGTTTGCTCACTGCGGGCTCGATACGGGGTGAAACGGAGACGCATTTTAGCCAAAGGCGGAGCATCTTGCCATGGCAGTGCTTCGGGGCCCGTGCACGTACCAGCAGGCAATCAAGGTTGCCAGCGACAGGCGTTAAGCGCGGTCAGCGGACGATGACCTTGCACTCAAAGCTCTGCACCGGTGCGACTTCAGCCTCCCAGGGGCGTTGATACACCAGCACCAGTTGGGCTTCTCCAGCACTGCTGGCAAGGTAGCGCCAGGTGGAGGAGCCGGCACTGCCGACCACGTCGGTGTCATCGGGGGCACTGTAGACCTCGGGGCCGAGGCTTTTCAGGATGCTTGCGGCAGGGTTCTCAATGCGCCAGCGGTAGCCCGTTGAGGGGTTTCCTGGAAGGGTCAGGGTCAGTGCCTGGCCCACCTTCAGACGCTGGGGGCATTCGCTTTCGGCGTCCAGTTCGACGGTTTGCAGGGGGTGCTGGGCGCAGGCAGCAAGCAGGGTAAGGCTCAGAGGAACGAGCAGACGAGGGGCGGTCATGTTGGCTCCGAAGGCTGGCGATGACCTGAGGATAACCGAAGCACGTGCAAATTTGTGCCACCGGTACAGGCCTGTTCACGGCGAATGCCGCAAACAGGCCAGGACTGATCAGAACAGCACTTTCGCCACGTCGGCAAAGCGCTTGGCAAAATGCACCGTCAGCCCTTCACGCAGGTAGTCTGGCAATTCTTCGAAGTCGCCGCGGTTGGCCTCGGGCAGGATCAGCTCGAAGATCTTCTGCCGCTTGGCGGCAATCACCTTCTCACGCACCCCGCCAATGGCCAGCACCTGGCCGGTCAGGGTCAGTTCACCGGTCATGGCCACGCCCTTTTTCGGCGCCTGGTCCCGCGCCAGTGACAGCAGCGCGCTGGCCATGGTCACCCCCGCGCTTGGGCCGTCCTTGGGCGTAGCACCCTCTGGCACGTGCAGGTGGATGAACGCCTCGTTGAAGTAGCCTGGGTCACCGCCAAACTGCTTGAGGTTGGAGCTGACGTAGCTGTAGGCGATCTCGGCGGACTCTTTCATCACATCCCCCAGTTTGCCGGTCAGCTTGAAGCCGCGGCTGAGGGTATGAATGCGGGTGGCCTCGATCGGCAGCGTGGCGCCGCCCATGCTGGTCCAGGCCAAACCCGTTATCACGCCTTTGCCGGCCAGCACCTGCTCGCTGCGGAATACCGGCATGCCGAGCGCGGCCTCCAGGTCTTTGCTGCCAATCTTGAGCTTGGCATCCGGGTCCTCCAGCAACTTGACCACGGCTTTGCGCACCAGTTTGCCCAGTTGCTTCTCCAACTGCCGCACCCCTGCCTCACGGGCATAGCCCTCGATCACGGTGCGCAGTGCGCTGTCAGTGATGCTCAGGCTGGTCTTGGCCACGCCGGCCTTGTCCAGCTGCTTGGGCCACAGGTGGCGCTTGGCGATGGCCAGCTTTTCTTCGGTGATGTAGCCGGAGAGGCGGATCACTTCCATGCGGTCGAGCAACGGCCCGGGGATCGAGTCGAGGGTGTTGGCGGTGCAGACGAACAGCACCTTGGACAGGTCCAGGCGCAGGTCCAAGTAGTGGTCAAGGAAGTCGACGTTCTGCTCGGGGTCGAGGGTTTCCAGCAGCGCGGAAGCCGGGTCGCCCTGGTAGCTCTGGCCCATCTTGTCGATCTCGTCGAGCATGATCACCGGGTTCATCACTTCGACGTCTTTCAGCGCCTGCACCAGCTTGCCCGGTTGGGCGCCGATGTAGGTGCGGCGGTGGCCCTTGATTTCCGCTTCGTCGCGCATACCGCCGACGCTGAAGCGGTAGAACGGCCTGCCGAGCGATTCGGCAATGGACTTGCCAATACTGGTCTTGCCCACACCTGGCGGGCCCACCAGCAGCACGATCGAGCCGCTGATCTCGCCTTTCCAGGCGCCCACGGCGAGGAATTCGAGGATGCGTTCCTTGATGTCATCAAGGCCGGCGTGGTGCTGGTCGAGCACCTTGCGCGCGTGCTTGAGGTCGAGCTTGTCTTTGCCGTAAACGCCCCACGGCAGGGCGGTGGCCCAGTCGAGGTAGTTGCGGGTCACGGCGTATTCCGGCGAGCCGGTCTCGAGGATCGCCAGCTTGCCCATTTCTTCGTCGATGCGCTTCTGCGCCTGGGCGGGCAAGGTCTTGCCCTCAAGGCGCTGCTCGAACTGTTCGAGGTCGGCGCTGCGGTCGTCCTTGGTCAGGCCCAGCTCCTGCTGGATGACCTTGAGCTGCTCCTTGAGGAAGAACTCGCGCTGGTGCTCGCCGATCTGGCGGTTGACCTCGGCCGAGATCTCGTTCTGCAGGCGCGCCACTTCGACCTCTTTGCGCAGCATCGGCAGGACCTTTTCCATGCGTTTGAGCATGGGCACGCAATCGAGCACTTCTTGCAGCTGGCTGCCGGTGGCCGACGTAAGGGCCGCGGCAAAATCGGTCAGCGGTGACGGGTCGTTGGGGCTGAAGCGGTTGAGGTAATTTTTCAGCTCTTCGCTGTACAGCGGGTTGAGCGGCAGCAGCTCTTTGATCGCATTGATCAGCGCCATGCCGTAGGCCTTGACCTCGTCGGTAGGCTCGGTGGGTTGGCGTGGGTATTCCACTTCGACCAGGTAGGGCGGGCGATGGTGCTTGAGCCAGGTACGGATGCGTACCCGGGTAAGGCCCTGGGCCACGAACTGCAGCTTGCCGTTCTCACGGCTGGCGTGGTGCACCTTGACCAGGGTGCCGTACTCCGGCAGGGCGGAGGTGTCGAAATGGCGGTGGTCTTCGGGCGGGGTGTCCATGAAGAACAGCGCCAGGCAGTGGTCGGGTGACTTGGCGACCAGGTCGAGGGTTTCTGCCCAGGGCTCTTCATTGACGATCACGGGCAACACTTGTGCCGGGAAGAACGGGCGGTTGTGAATCGGGATCACATAGACCTTGTCCGGCAGCTGCTGGCCGGGCAGGGCGAGGGCGTGGCCGGGGGCGGCCTGGGTGTCGGTGTGCTCGACTTCGCTGTGTTCGTCGGGGTGTTCGGGGAAATCCTGCTGGTTGCTCATGGGGCACCTGCGTGAATGACTATGGTGCTTAGATGGGGCGCGGGGGGATGGGTTTCAAGCTTTGCGTTAGAAGCTGCAAGCTGCAAAAAAAAACGGGGCCCTGCAGGCCCCGCTTTCTCTTGTGGCTTGTAGCTTGCCGCCAGACGCTTAGTCGGCGAGTTTGTAAGCGATGATGTAATCACCCATCTTGGTGCCCAGCGAGCCGTGGCCGCCAGCGGTCACCAGCACGTACTGCTTGCCGTCCTTGCCGCTGTAGGTCATCGGCGTGGCCTGGCCACCGGCCGGCAGGCGGGCTTTCCACAGCTCTTTACCGTTGTTGGTGTCGTAGGCACGCAGGTACTGGTCCAGGGTGCCGCTGAGGAAGCCGACGCCGCCTGCGGTAACGATCGAACCGCCCATGCTCGGCACGCCTACCGGCAGGCCGATTGGCACAGGTGTGCTGTCGCGGGTGGTGCCGTTCTTGTGCTTCCACACGACCTTGTTGGTGAACAGGTCGATGGCCGCCACATAGCCCCAGGCAGGCGCCTGGCACGGTACGCCCAGCGGCGACATGAACGGGTGCATGGTCACCGCGTACGGTGCGCCGGTGTTGGGCTGCACGCCGCTGGTCTCGCTTTCGCGCTTGCTGCCGGCGGCCACTTGCTCGCGCGGCACCATCTTCGACACGAAGGCCATGTAGTTGGGCGAGGTGAACAGCAACTGGCGTACCGGGTCGACCGACACGCTGCCCCAGTTGAACACGCCGACGTTACCTGGGTAGATCAGCGAACCCTGCTCGGACGGCGGGGTGTACTGGCCTTCGTAACGCAGTTCGCGGAACTGGATGCGGCACAGCATCTGGTCGAACGGTGTGGCGCCCCACATGGCCTGTTCGGTCAACTCAGGGCCGAGCAGGTTGAGGTCGGAGCGGGCCTGGGTCGGCGAGGTGTGGTCACCTTTCACGGCGCCTTGCGGGGTCGGGATTTCACGGATCGGCACGATCGGCGTGCCGTCGCGGCGGTCCAGCACATACAGGCTGCCCTGCTTGGTCGGCACGATGATCGCCGGCTTCACGCCATCGGCGGTCTTCAGGTGGACCAGGGTTGGCTGGCTGCCGACGTCCATGTCCCACAGGTCGTGGTGCGTGAACTGGTAGTTCCAGCGGGCCTTGCCGGTGGTCAGGTCGAGGGCGACAACACCTGCGCTGTACTTTTCCGCACCGGGGGTGCGGTTGGCGCCCCACTGGTCTGGGGTCTGGTTGCCCAGCGGCAGGTAGATCATGCCGAGGCCTTCATCGACACTGGCGATCGACCACATGTTTGCCGAGTTGCGGCTGTAGGTCTTGCCGGGTGCCAGAGGCTTGGTGTCGTCCGGGTTGTTGCTGTCCCAGTTCCACACCAGGTGGCCGTCGTGCACGTCGTAGGCGCGGATGACGCCGGAGGGCTCGTTGGTCGACTCGTTGTCGGTGACATGGCCGCCGATGATCACCAGATCACGGGTGATCGCCGCCGGCGAAGTGGAGTAGTAGCCGCCGGCGGTGAACGGGCCGATGCCGGTGGTCAGGTCGATCACGCCCTGGTTGGCGAAGCCTTCGCAGACCTTGCCGTTGTCGGCGTTGATGGCGATCAGGCGGGCGTCGGCGGTAGGCAGGTACAGGCGGCGCGGGCAGGCCTGGGCGACGGCTTGGCCGGCATCGGTGATTTTCGGTGCTGGGCTGCCATCACGGCTGACGTAGTTGTTCTCGTCATAGTACGAGACGCCGCGGCAGGTCATGTGGGCGAAGCCCTTGAAGGTACCGACCGGGCTCTTGACCTGCGGGTCGTAGCGCCAGATTTCGGCGCCGGTGTCCGGGTCCAGGGCCAGCAGCTTGCTGTGCGCGGTGCAGGCGTAGAGCATGCCGTTGACTTTCAACGGGGTGTTCTGGTTGGTCAGCTCCACCGGGTCGTTGTCGGTCGGCAGGTCGCCGGTACGGATGCGCCAGGCTTCTTCCAGGCGGTAGGCGTTCTGCGGGGTGATCTGGCGCAGCGGCGAATAGCGGTCACCATGCTCGGTGCGGCCGTAGGCTTGCCATTCGCCGTCGGGCATGGCCGGCGCGGCGCTGGCCATTTCACTGCTCTCGCGGCCCAGTTCGCCGAACACTTCACCCGGGTGGGTGAACTGGCTGCCCAGGGCGCAGGCACCAGAGGCGACCACGGCGACGCTGAGCAGCGCGGTGTTGGCCTTGGCGGCCGGGCCGATCAGTGGGCGACGTGCCCAAGGCAGCAGCAGGACCACGCCAATGGCGAACCAGATGGCCAGGCGCGGCACCAGTTGCCACCAGTCCAAGCCCACTTCCAGCAATGCCCAGGCGGTGCTGCCGAGCAGCACCAGGCCGTACAGCCCGAGGGCGATGCGGCGCTGGGCCAGCAGCAGGATACCGGACAGGGCAAAGCCGATGCCGGCGATCAGGTAATACAGCGACCCCCCCAGCTGGCTCAGCTTGATGCCGCCAGCCAGCAGCGCCAGGCCCATCAGCAACAGCAGCACGCCCAGAAGGCGCGGTAGCCAGCGGGTTCCATTCTTGGCACTGTCAGTGCTCATCGTAGGTTCTCCGTTATGTCAAAAAGTTGATTCAGAAAGTGCTTTGGATCTTCAGGCCGCCGATCAGCGCATCGTCAACCTGCGACACCCCGCCCGGGTGGCGGATGTACTGCAGGTTGGGGCGCACTGTGAGCCAGTCGGCCAAGTGAATGCCGTAGTACAGCTCGGCGCTGTACTCCGTGTCCTGCACGGGCAGGAAGCCAGGGTTGTCGTAGTCGTCGAGGCCGGCGGCCTGGTTGGCCAGGCGGGCGTTCTTGCGGTAGGCCGGGTTGACGTGCACGCGGGCGAGGGCGAAACCGATGTCGTCCTTGGCGCGGGCATCGAAGGGCCCTTTGTATACCAGTCCTGCCTGAACATAGTTGTCGATGGCATTGGTCTTCTTGTCGTGCAAGGTGGCGTTGGCGAACAGGCTCAGGCCACGCGACTGGTCGGATGCCAGCGAGGTGACCTGCTGCTGGGCGCCGAGCCACATGCCGTGCTTGCTCGAACGGCTGCGGTAGGCGGCGCCACTGAGCGCGGCCGGCTGGCCGTTGCTGTCGTCGAGCACATCGTGTGCCTTGGCATTACTGTAGTAGTAGCCGGCGCGATATTCCCCTTTCAGGCCATTGACCTGTGGGCTCCACACCAGTTCGACCGGCAAGATGGCGCCCTGGGTGCCGCTGCCACTGAGCTTGAAACCGTTACCCGACTCCAGGTTGGAGGGGTTTTGCTCGTACACGCCGACCTGGGCATAGAGTGCGTCGGTGAGGTTGTAGCGCACGCGCAGGGCCCATTGGCTGACAGGCCAGTTGTACCAGATGCCGCCCACCCAGTTGCCTACCTGCGAGCCACAGAAGGCCAGGTTCTGGAAATCGCAGGGGAAGCTGTTGAAGTCTTCGCCTTCGCCGAAACGGCCGAATTTGACGTCCAGCGCGCCGTCGAAGTACTTCTGCTTGACCCACAGTTGCGTGAGCCGCCAGGTTTCACCGCGACCCCAGACTTCCTGAGCAGAAGTGAAGCCGCCGACACGCGGGTCGTTGATGCGGTCGTTGCTGATGTTGTCGCCGTGGCGCTCGGTGAGGGTCAGCTGGAATTCGGTGTCGTTCCAGCCGAGGATCTTTTCCAGGTCCAGGTGGCTACCGAAGGTGAACTGATCGCTGTAGCGCGCGGTACGGTCGTGGTCGAAGCCGCCGTGCAGGTTGCTGCCCATCTCGCCGGTATAGCCGAGGGTGAAGTCGTAACCTTTTGCCAGTAATTCACTGCGGGTGCCGCCCCAATCGCCCAGCATCCACGGGGAATCGCTGGCGAACATTTCGCTGGCGCTGGCAGGGGTTGCACAGGCGGTGAGGGCAAGGCCGATGAAACAGGTTTTGGGCAGCTGGAACATGAGATAGCGCTATCTTTTGATTATTGAACAAACGACAAGGGCATCGAAGGGCGGGCCCTTCAATGGAGTAGACAACAAGGTGGAGTCGATGAAGCGATTCAGCTTGCGGCGGGGAGGATATAGGGGAAGTTGTAAGAAAAAAAGACAAATTGTCGCAGTTGATTGTTGTCGATCCGGTAACAGTGCCGTTTGTAGGAGCAGCCTTGTGCTGCGAAGAGGCCGGTGAAATCAGTGAAGATTTGCTGTGTTATCTCCGGCCTCTTCGCAGCACAAGGCTGCTCCTACACGCGAATGGGGGCGCAGGGCGCCCCAATGGCAGCTCAAAACGTCGTACGCAGCCCCACTTCCACACTGCGCCCCGGCGCTGGCGCAATATCCCGCAGAATCGAACTGGCATAGCGCACCGTCTGATCCGTCAGGTTTTCACCCCGCACGAAGGCCAGCCACTCGCTTTGCCCGATGTCGAAGCGATAGCCCACACTCGCGCCCAGCGTGGTGTAGCCATCGGTGCTGGTTTCGTTGGCCGGTGTGCGATGTTGCGACGCGGCATGCTGCACATCGACCCGCGCCTGCCAGCGGTCCAGCGCCCAGACCAGGCCGCTGTTCAACCGCAGCGGTGCGATTCGTGGCAATGGCTCGCCACTGTCGAGGTTCTTGGCCCGGGTGTAGTCGCCCGACAGCTCCAGCGCGAAGCTGCCATAGCGGTTCTCGACCAGTTGCCAGCGGTCTTGCGCCTCGATGCCATAGAAGCGCGCCCGCACGCCCTGATACTGGTATTCCGGGAAGCCGTCATGGTCGTGATCATGATCGTGGTCATGCTCGCCATGGTCGTGGTCATGGCCCTCACGCAGGTTGCCTGTGCCGATCAGGCCAATGTAGTTGCGAAAGTGGCTGTAGAAGACCCCGACGCTGCCTTTGTGGGTGCCGTTGTCGAAGCGCAGGGCCAAGTCACCGGAAATGGCCTTTTCCTTGTTCAGGCTGGCATCGCCCACCTCGTAAGCCCCGGTGGCCACATGCGCACCGTTGGCATACAGCTCATAGAAGGTTGGGGCGCGCTCGGTGTAGCCAAGGTTGGCGGCCAGTGCCCAGACCGGGTCGAGCTGGTACACCGCCCCGGAGGACAGGCTGAAAGCATTGAAACTGCTGGCGCTGTCGGCCGCGGCAAACGTCTCGTTGCCCTTGGCATCCGGGTCGACGCGGGTGTGCTCCAGGCGCGCGCCCAGGCTCAGGTTCAGGCGCTCGGTGGCCTGCCATTGCTCAAGCATGAACAGCGCCAGGCTGTCGGTATCGGTATGCGGGACGAACGCTTCCTCCCCCAGTGCCGAGAACTCGTTACGGCTGACCTGGGCACCGATCACCCCTTCAACCGGCCCGAGGGGCTGATGGCGCGCCTCGATGCGTGCCTCGTAGCCCTTGTTCTTGAAGGTGGTGTGCACCTCGCCTTCTTCGATTTCGCTGTGCTCGTAGTCGGTATAGCCGGCATCGACCTTGACCGAGCTGAACGGGCCTTCGAGGTCACGCAGTTCAGAGGCGAATGCGTAGTGGTCTTGCTGCATGTCCAAGCGTACGCCGGGTTCGGCCACCGAGCCGTAGTTGCTGTCGTAGCGGCTGTAGGACAGGCCGGCATAGCCATGGTCCCACTGGTAAGAGCCGCCGACGGCGCCCCCGTCCTGACGCCCGTCGCTGTTCTCCAGGCGGTGTTTGCTGCCCGGCTCGTCGGCGTCACGCACCTTAGAGCTGCGCGCGTAACCAGGGATGCGCAAATCGTTGAACTGGCGGCTGTTGGCGTCCAGGTGCAGGGCGAAGGCGCCGTTGCCGGCTTCCAGTTTACCGGCGCTGCTGCGGGTGGTGTCGGCGCCGCCATAACGCAGCTCGCCCGCCCCGTGGATGCCTTCGATCGGCGCATCGGGGATGCGGTTATCGAAGGTATTGACCACACCGCCAATGGCATTGCCGCCGTAGAGCAGGGCAGCGGGCCCGCGGACGATTTCGACCCGCTCCACGGTTACCGGGTCGAGCGGTACGGCGTGATCGTAGGACAGTGACGAGGCATCCAGTGCACCGACGCCGTTGCGCAGGATGCGGATGCGGTCGCCGTCCAGGCCGCGGATTACCGGGCGGCTGGCGCCAGGGCCGAACCAGGTAGAGGCGACGCCGGGCTGTTTGTTCAGGGTTTCACCGAGGCTGCCGTGTTGCTGTTGCAGCAGGTTGTCACCTTCGAGGACCGTGCTCGGGGCGGCCAGTTGGCGATTGCCCAGCGGGTTGGCAGTGATGACCTGTGGTTCGAGTTCAACGGCCTGGCTGGGTGATGAGGCCAGCCACAGCGCGACGGCGAGGGGGGAGAGGCGGAGCGGGATGTACAGCATGGGGATGGGGCGTTCCTTGGCAGAGGCTTTTGTATTGTTACTGTATAACATTTCTATTTCAGCATAAGGCTTTCGCCTCTGGCCAGCGGTTTTTCAAGCGACCTGAGTCCCCTGGCCACTACACTCGTGTAAGGTGCGCACCTTTCCCACGCTGGAGCACTGGCATGAGCACGGCCCAACACAACGCGCTGCACGGCAAGACCCTGGAGCAGATCCTCACCGAACTGGTGGCTCACTACGAATGGCAGGGTCTTGCCGAGCGCGTCGATGTGCGTTGCTTCAAGAGCAACCCGACCATCAAGTCGAGCCTGACTTTCTTGCGCAAGACGCCTTGGGCGCGGGAGAAGGTCGAACAGCTGTACGTAAAGCTGCAGCGCAAGGCCTGAGGTGCGGCGCCATCCGTGGCTGAGCCTGGCCGCCGTGCTCGGTTGGTTCGGCCTAGCGGTGCAGGTGTATCTGGTGCTGTTGGCGCGCTGGCAGGAGCAGGCCAGCCTGATTGGCGGCCTGGTCAACGTCTTTGGTTATTTCACCGTGCTGACCAACACCCTGGTAGCAACGGTTTTGAGCTATGCCGCGTTTGGCCGGGAGGGCAGCGCCAGGCGCTTCTTTCTGTTGCCGTCGGTCAGCTCCGCCGTGGCGGCCAGCATCGTGCTGGTGGCATTGGCCTACAGCGTGCTGCTGCGCCACTTGTGGCAACCTGAGGGCTGGCAATGGCTGGCAGACGAGTTGCTGCATGATGTGATGCCGGCGTTGTTCGTTCTGTACTGGTGGTGCGCGGTGCCCAAGGGCCATTTGCGGCTGTGGCACCTGGCGGGCTGGGCGCTGTACCCGGCGGGGTACTTTGCCTATGCGCTGTGGCGGGGCAGTGAGATTGGTGTGTATGCCTACCCCTTCATCGATGTGGCGAGCCTCGGGTATGGGCGGGTGATGCTCAATGCCCTCGGGGTGTTGGCGGGGTTCTGGGGTATCGGGCTGGTGTTGCTGGGGTTGGACCGCTGGCGCGGCCGGCAGTTGGCGGTCAGCGTGTAGGAGCAGCCTTGTGCTGCGAAGAGGCCAGTGGTACCTCTGAAGAACTGGGGTGATGCTACTGGCCTCTTCGCAGCACAAGGCTGCTCTACAGAAAGCTGAGCTGCGCCCCAGATGTTGGGCACCCGTCCATTATCTGGGGCGAAGCTCGAGCGCGTTAGGCGAGAGCGGCGCTTACTCGTCGTCCGCAGTACCGTCCGCCCGCCAGTAGGCTGCTGCCTTCAAGGCATCGTCAGGCACGCCTTTTTCCAGCAGCAACGCCTTGGCCTGGCGGGTCAGGGCTTTTTCCAGCGCCACCCAGCCGTACAGCCTGCCTTGTGGCAAGGTCAGGTTCTTCAGCAGGGCGAGCAGGTCCTCTTCCTGGCGCCGGACCCAGATCACATCTACCTGCGCCTTGCTTGGCAGCGGCTGGCGTTCCTGTTCGTCTTCGATCTGGATTACCGCCAGCACGTGCCGGCCCGCGGGCAGTTCTTCAAGGCGGCGGCCGATAGCGGGGATCGCCGTCTCGTCACCGATCAGCAGGTAGCTGTCGAAGATATCCGGTACCACCATCGAGGCCCGTGGGCCGGCGATGTTCAGGTGTTGGCCTGGCGCAGCCTGGGCGGCCCAGGTGGAGGCAGGGCCATCACCGTGCAGGACGAAGTCGATGTCCAGTTCGTTGGCCACCAGGTCAATGCGCCGTGGCGTGTATTCGCGCATGGTGGGCCGTGCGCCGCCGTCGCGGCCCAGGTTACGGGCGTCGATGGCCTGCTGTTGTGCTGGCGTTTCGGCAAACAGCAGCTTCACATGATCGTCGGTACCGACGCTGGTAAAGCCCGCCAGTTCCGCACCGCCCAGGGTGATACGGCGCATGCGTGGGGTCAGGTCGGTGACGCGCAGCACGTCAAGGCGGCGCTGGCGGATTTCGTGGTTGACGCGGTGAATAGTGTCACTCATGGGTGTTCTCCGTAACGGCATCGTCCGGCCCGGAGGCAATGGCCTTGGCCGTGTTGTTGAGCAGGTCGCGGACCCGTTCGATTTCTTCTGGTGTCCAGCGCCCGCTGTGCATGTGCAGCGCATGGCGCAGGTTGCCGACCGCTTCGTGGATCTCGGGTGGGCGGTCGTGCCCGCGCAGGGCGCGTTTGCTGACTTCAATGCGCATGCGCACGCCGTCGAGGGCGACCGCTTGCTCGGCCAGGGCGGTGCGGCCGGCATCGGTGATGGCGTACAGGCGTTTGCTGCCCTGGACCTGGCCGCTGATCAGCTCGGCCTCTTCAAGGAAGTTGAGGGTCGGGTAGATGACGCCGGGGCTTGGGCTGTAGCTGCCGTCGAACAGGTTCTCGATCTGGCGGATCAAGTCATAGCCGTGGCCAGGTTGCTCAGCCAGCAGGGCCAGCATCAGCAGCTTGAGGTCGCCGGGGGCGAATACGCGAGGGCCGCGTTCGCCGCGGCCGGGGCGGCGTTCAAAAGGATCGTGGGGTGCAGGGTCGCGCATCAACATGGGCTCCGTCTTGTGCGATATATCTTAAGATATTACTCAAGATATATCTAAAGACAAGCCTTTAATGCCAATGATTATCATCTAAATGTTAGATGAGTCACTTCCGTGCATCGCAACCTGCGGCGCTTTGCATTCATTCGGATTGCCCGGCTGCAGGTACGGCATGAGGATCGGCGCCATGCCCTTGAGCACTTGCACGGGCAGCGCCGAGGTGAATTTGAACGCTTCAGCCGAGCGCCCCGGCACGAATGCGGTCAATGTGCCGAAGTGGTTATCGCCCAGGAAGAACACGAAGGTGGCGGTGCGGTTCAGCGAACGCGAGCCGATCAAGCGACCCCCGGCACCGAAGCTTTCGATGCGGTTGTCGCCGGTACCGGTCTTGCCGCCCATCACCAGCGGTGTACCGTCCTGCAGCTTGAAGCTGCCAGAAATACGCCGGGCAGTCCCCGCGTCGACCACTTGCGACATGGCGCCTTTGAGGGCCCGCGCGACCTCTACCGGGAGGATCCGCTGGCCGCGATCGGGGTCACTTACCAGCTTGGTCTCGTAGGGGGTGTTAGCGGCGAAGTGCAGGGTGTCGATGCGCAAGGTCGGCAGGCGCACGCCGTCGTTCTGAATGATGCCGACCAGTTCGGAAAGGGCGGCGGGGCGGTCACCCGAGCTGCCGATGGCGGTGGCCAGCGACGGCACCAGGTGGTCGAACGGATAGCCCACGCGCTTCCAGCGCTGGTGAATGTCGAGGAACGCTTCAATCTCGACCATGGTGCGGATACGGCTGTCGCGTGCGCCCTGGTGGCGGCTCTTGAACAGCCAGCCATACACCTCCTGGCGTTCGAAGCGGCTGGCATTGACCATTTCGGTCAGCGTGGAGCTTGGGTGCTTGAGCAGGTAACCGAGCAGCCACAGGTCCAGCGGGTGGACCTTGGCGATGTAGCCCTGGTCGGGCAAGTCGTACTTGCCCGGGCCGTAGGCGTCGTACATTTCCGACAGGCGACCGTCGGTGAGTTTGCCCAGGGCACTCTTGTCGTCCTTGCTGTGCGCGCGTACGAAGGCGTTGAAGGTTTCCTGGCCGGCTTCGGGGAACAGGTAGCGGTGCACCGCCGCCAGGCGCTGCGGGGTCACGCGCATGCTGTCGAGGAAGGTGTCCAGGCGTTGTTGCGAGGTTTTGCGCTGGTACTTCTTCCAGAAGCGCATCAGGTAGTTGGTGCCCTCCTTGTCGGCGAAACGGGCCAGGTATTCCTGGCGGCGGGGGTCGGCGTCGTCCTTGAGCAGCGGTACCCGATTGAACGGCTGTTGATAGGTGACGTAGCGCACCAGGTCGCGCATCAGGCGGATGAACGGCAGGTTGATCGATTCGCGCAGGGCGATCTTCAGCGTTGGGTTGCGGCTGTTGTCTTCCTTGCGGAAGTTGTTGAACACGTGCATGCCACCCCCGGTGAAGAAGGCTTCGCCGGTGTTGGCCGAATACTTGCGTTCCAGGGCGGCGTCGAGCATGGCATCTAGGTTCTGGTCCTTGCTGTTCTGCATCAGCCATTCCAGTGACCACTGGGTGATGCGGTCCAGTTCGGCCACCTCGACCTTCTTCAGTTCGGCAGCGGGCTTGCCGGCATACTTGTCGTGCAGCTCGGCGATGATTTCCAGGTAGGTGGTGAGCACCCGCAGCTTGGCCGTCGAGCCCAATTCCAGCTTGCTGCCTTCGTTGATGTCGAACGGCTGGTCGGTGCTGTCGGTCTGCACCCGCACCCTCGAGCCATCGGCGGTGCGCTCGAACAGTGTGAAGCTGTAGCGCACCTGGTCGGTGGTCTTGGTGGTCAGCAGGCGTTCGCCGATCAGCCCGATCTGCGCCGCGAACTCAGGGTCCGAGAGGTTCTTCAGGTACTGGCTGACCTGCATCTGCAGGTCGGCCTGCAGGGTGCTGGTGGCCGACAGGTCGAGGCGGTCGAGGTCGTACAGCGGGCGGTTGAGCATGGCCGCCAGGCGATTGCGGGCCAGGCTGATGCCCTTGTTGGTGATGATCGGCACGATGGTCGGTTGTGCCACCCAGTCGCGATACACCGCCTTGCTGGCCAGCGCCGCATCGGCCAGCGGCTGGTCGATGACTTTGTTGGCGGCGAGCACACGCACATGGGAGTCGGTGAGTTCGGCCAGTTCGACCCGGCCTTTGGACAGGTAATGCGAGGGGCGGCGCTGGGCGATCATCAGCGACAGTACCTGGCGCAGGGCAAGGCCACGCGCGGCCAGGCTTTCGGGGTCGCTGGCGGTCGACAGCAGGGCCTGGTTGACCTGGTCGAAATCGGCGCCGTACCACACCCGCAAGCCTTCAGCCATGCCATGCACTTCACCGTGGCCGGGCACCGCCGAGAGCGGCACGCTGTTGAGGTAGTCGCGCACGATGCGCTGCCGGGCCTCGGTGGTGTCCGGGCCGCCCTGGTAGGCACGCACGCTGGCGGACACCATCTGGCGGATCTTCTCGGCGCCGGACACGGTCAGGCCGTCCGGCGAGTGGCGGTACTTCTCCAGCTGCGTCGCCAGGGTACTGCCACCGGCCGACTGGCCGGGCAAGGCAAAGTACTTGGCCACCTGGCTGTAGGCGGCCTTGGCGAAGCGCGGCCAGTCGACGGCCGGGTTGTTGCGCGGGTCGGTGGTGTCGAGCAGGTCGCGGTTTTCGATGAACAACAGGCTGTTGACCATCACCGGCGGGATCGCTGCAAAGTCCGGGTACAGGTGTTGCGGGTAGTTGTACTGGTAGAGCGTGTCGCCACGGCAGTCGGTAATCGACAGGCCAGCCTGAATTTTCTCGATATAGGGGGCGAACAGGCCGTGATCGACGTAGTCCATCAATGCGGGCGAGAACTGCACCTGTTCGCTGATCAGGTAGTCGCGTTTGAGCAGCCGCGGCAGGAATTCGCCCAGCGCGCTGTAGCCCAGGCGTTTGTCGAACGGGCCTTCACCGGGGTAGACGATGGCATCGCTGGGGCCTGGCTGCAGCGAGTAGGTCAGGGTGGTGGCGAGCTTGCTGAACTCCCGCGATTGCAGGTTGGAGGTGCGGAATTCGTCATAGGCGGCAAAGCCCAGGGCGATGAGGGCCACCAGCAGGATCAGAATGATCAGCCGCCACCAGAGCCGACGCTGACGTGGGGACTTTGCAGGTGGCGTCTCGGCCGGAGGGGTTGCGGGTGCTTCCGTTCTGGTTGGTTCCGATTGCCACAGTGCGCCCATAGTCTTCAATCCGGCCAGGTATTTTCGTCTTGCTTGTCTGAAGCTTAGACGTTGACCGGGTTAGGTGAAAAATTTGTAGGAAGGCGAGAAAAGTGGCGTAGGGATATGCGGCTTTGGTGTGGGTTTCGGGGCCAGGTGATGTTGATAAGGTGTCGCCCTGAGTCTGCGGCGTGTAACAGCCTCAGAACCCTATCAGCGGTGAAATAGACCCGAGATTTCTCGCCAAATTTCCCCGTTTATACAGTGAAAATCCCTACAGGTAGCTTCCTATACTGCTCGCCCCTTCGGCCTGCCGGACGCTCTACTTCGGCACACGGGCCGGCCCACAAGGCCAGCCCGGCCAGTCACCGCCCCGCCTATCGGCGCGGCAGTTGCGGCACGAAGGTCAAATCCAATAACAAAATGAGGTTGTATTGCTATGCCAGTCGGCAACCACCCTGCCCATGCCGAGACCGCACAAGGCGGCCCTCTCAAGCGTGAACTGGGCGAACGGCACATCCGTCTTATGGCGCTGGGCGCCTGTATCGGTGTCGGTCTCTTCCTCGGTTCGGCCAAAGCCATCGAAATGGCCGGCCCTGCCATCATGCTTTCCTACATCATCGGTGGCCTGGCCATCCTGGTCATCATGCGCGCCCTCGGTGAGATGGCCGTGCACAACCCCGTTGCCGGCTCGTTCAGCCGCTACGCCCAGGACTACCTTGGCCCATTGGCCGGTTTTCTCACCGGCTGGAACTACTGGTTCCTGTGGCTGGTGACCTGCGTGGCGGAAATCACCGCGGTGGCCATCTACATGGGCATCTGGTTCCCCGACGTACCCCGCTGGATCTGGGCCTTGGCAGCGCTGGGCAGCATGGGCGCGGTCAACCTGATTGCGGTCAAGGCATTCGGTGAGTTCGAGTTCTGGTTCGCCCTGATCAAGATCGTCACCATCATCGCCATGGTCCTGGGGGGCATCGGCATCATTGCCTTCGGCTTGGGCAACGACGGCGTGGCAGTGGGTATTTCCAACCTGTGGAGCAATGGCGGCTTCATGCCCAACGGCGTGACCGGTGTGCTGATGTCGCTGCAGATGGTGATGTTTGCCTACCTGGGCGTGGAAATGATCGGCCTGACCGCCGGCGAAGCGCGCAACCCGCAAAAAACCATCCCGCAGGCCATCGGCTCAGTGTTCTGGCGCATCCTGCTGTTCTACGTGGGCGCGCTGTTCGTGATCCTGTCGATCTACCCATGGAACGAAATCGGCAGCCAGGGCAGCCCGTTCGTGATGACCTTCGAGCGCCTCGGCATCAAGACTGCGGCCGGCATCATCAACTTCGTGGTCATCACGGCGGCCCTGTCGTCGTGCAACGGCGGTATTTTCAGCACTGGGCGCATGCTCTACAGCCTGGCGCAAAATGGCCAGGCCCCGGCGACCTTTGCCCGCACCTCGAAAAACGGTGTGCCGCGCAATGCGTTGCTGCTGTCGATTGGCGCGCTGTTGCTGGGCGTGCTGGCCAACTACCTGGTGCCGGAGAAAGTCTTCGTCTGGGTGACCTCGATCGCCACTTTCGGCGCGATCTGGACCTGGGTGATGATCCTGCTGGCGCAGCTCAAATTCCGCGCCGGGCTGTCGACTGCCGAGCGCAAGGCGTTGAAATACCGCATGTGGCTGTGGCCGCTGAGCTCCTACCTGGCACTGGCTTTCCTGGTGCTGGTGGTGGGGCTGATGGCGTATTTCGAGGATACCCGCGTGGCGCTGTACATCGGGCCGGCGTTCCTGGTCTTGCTGACCGCCTTGTACTACACCTTCCGCCTGGCGCCGAAGGAGGCGCAAGGGGTAGCGAGCACCGCATCCTGATGTGAACTGGCTGGGGCCGCAGAGCGGCCCCAGCCATGTCAGGCTGCCACCTCACTGTTCGGCTCGAAGCTGTCCGCCCTGGCCAGCTGCCACATCCGCGAATAAAACTGCCCATTCACCTCGCCGGTCAGCAACTCGCCCGGCTTGAGGAATATGTGCATTTGCGAGAACAGCTTGATCTCCGTGGCCGAAACGCGCCGCACCAGGTGCTTGGCCTCCAGTTGCGCGGGGTGGTCCAGGCCGGCCGCTGCCAGCATTTCGGCCAGGGCGCGCAGGGTGTTGTGGTGGAAGTTCAGCACCCGCTGGGCTTTGTCCGGCACCACCAGCGCACGCTGGCGCAACGGGTCTTGCGTGGCCACGCCAGTCGGGCACTTGTTGGTGTGGCAGCTTTGCGACTGGATGCAGCCAATGGCGAACATGAAGCCGCGCGCCGAGTTGGCCCAGTCGGCGCCGATGGCCAGCACGCTGGCGATATCGAACGCGCTGACGATCTTGCCGCTGGCGCCGAGCTTGATCTTGTCGCGCAGGTTCAGCCCCACCAGGGTGTTGTGCACGAACAGCAGGCCTTCGCGCAGGGGGACGCCGATGTGGTCGGTGAACTCTACCGGCGCAGCGCCGGTGCCGCCTTCCTTGCCGTCGACGACGATGAAGTCGGGCAGGATGCCGGTTTCCAGCATGGCCTTGGCGATACCCATGAACTCCCACGGGTGGCCCAGGCAGAACTTGAAGCCGACCGGCTTGCCGTCCGACAGCTCACGCAGTTGGGCGATGAACTGCATCATTTCTATCGGCGTGGAGAAGGCGCTGTGGCGTGACGGCGAGATACAGTCCTCGCCCATGAGCACGCCGCGGGTTTCGGCAATCTCCTGGGTCACTTTGTGCTTGGGCAGGATGCCGCCGTGGCCTGGCTTGGCGCCCTGGCTCATCTTGATCTCGATCATGCGCACCTGCGGGCTGCGTGCCTGGGCGGCGAAGCGCTCGGGGTCGAAGCGCCCGTCAGGCGTGCGGCAGCCAAAGTAGCCGCTGCCCAGCTCCCAGACCAGGTCGCCACCGTGTTCCCGGTGGTAAGGGCTGATGCTGCCTTCGCCGGTATCGTGGTGGAAGTTGCCCAGCTTGGCGCCCTGGTTGAGGGCGCGGATGGCGTTGGCGCTGAGTGAGCCGAAGCTCATGGCGGAAATGTTGAAGATCGACGCCGAATACGGCTGCCGGCACTGCGGCCCGCCGACGATGACGCGGAAGCTCGCCGGGTCGGTCAGCGGTGCCGGGCGCATGGAGTGGCCGATGAATTCGAAGCCGGACTCATACACGTCGATCAGGGTACCGAAGGGTTTGTCCGAGGCTTCGTTCTTGGCCCGGGCATAGACCAGCGAGCGTTGCGCGCGGGAGAAGGGCAGGGCGTCGCTGTCGGCTTCGAGCAGGTACTGGCGAATCTCTGGGCGAATGCCCTCGACCAGGTAACGGATGTTGCCGAGGATCGGGTAGTTGCGGCGTACAGCGTGGCGTTGCTGCAGCAAGTCGAACACACCGATCAGGCTGAGCACGGCAGTGGTCAGGGTGAACGGCCACAACCATTCATGGTGGGTGAACGGCAGGCTCGCCAGGGTGAACAGTACACAGGCGGCGAAGAAGGCGTAGCGGCTGAGAAGTGACAGGCTCATACGGGGTCCTTGCGATGGCGCGGTCAGGCTCAGGGCCTGGGGCAAACCCCGACCATAGCCCGGTTGGGCGATGCTGAAAATGAAAATCGGGGTATCGAAAATCATTCGCTTCAGCGTGCATCGCTCAACAACCTGCGGCGCCAGGTGTCCTGTTCCTCCACCGAGGCCTCGATGAGGAACTGGTAACGCCCGGCGACTCGCACCGCCACCGGCACGCCATCGCGGTACAGCAAGCGGTTACCGCTCACCGCGGGTAGTTTCGCCCCCGGCAGCAATGACCCGACCACATTGAGCGGGTCGCTGGCGCTGACCATCACCAGTGCTCCCTCCGGCTCACGCCGGCGCACTTGCCGCAAAAGGCCCACAGCCTCTGGCAAGGCGAACTGCTCACCGGCCAGCCCAGCAATGAAGCGCCCACCCCGGATTTCGCCGCGGGCCTCCAGGCGGTGATAGCAACGCAGCAATTCGCGCCAGGGCGGCAATACATCACTTTCCCGCTCCAGCAGCCGCCAGCAGATCACCCCATAGCGGCGCAACAGGGCGCGGGCGATGTGCTCCAGACGCTGGCTGTCGTCTATTGCAGCAGTGCCCCTGCGCAACAGCGCCCAGCGGCCGGCGTGGGCCATGCTGGTGGAGAGGGGGGCATGGCCGCGCCTGCTGTTGCGCGAGGTGCGTTTTGCCGCTGGCGTGATCAGGCTGCGCAGCCCGATAAAACTGTCGGCACCCACCAGGCCAAAGCCCACCAGTGCCTGCAATGCGGTTTCCAGTTCGCTGGGCAGCAGGTGGGCTTCCTGCGTCAGTTCATCGAAGAACAACGCCCCATGCCCCTGCAACACGTCATGCACGCGTTGCGCCCGCGGGCCGAGCTCGTCTACTGCCGGTACGGGCGCCAGGCTGCGCCAGAGGCCCAGGTGTTCGCGCGGCAGCAGCACCAGCGGTGTACTGGCCAAGGTCGTGCTGGCCACCGTGGTCGCCAGCCGGCTCCAGGCAAACTGCCCGCTGCGGCAGGTGTCGTCGAGCCAGTGCGGGCTGTAGTCCTGGATGCGTGCCGGCAGCAGCTCCGCCTCCCAGGCGCCGGCCGCAGCGGGGAAGCCCTGCAACTGTGCCAGCACTTCAGCTACGGCCTGTGGCCCGCGCAGGCGCTCATCTGCGGCCAGGTGCTGCCAGTCGAACAGAAAACGCATGAAGTCTTGCAGGCTGACCGGTTCGATCTCCCGGCGCAGGCGTTTGACCGTGTAGCGGTGGATGCGCGCCAGCAAGTGCCGTTCGCACCACTGCAGCTGTTGTTCCGCAGGCCTGAAATAGCCGCGCAACACGTAGCCCTCGGCCTCCAGGCGGGCCAGGGCCTGTTCGATGTCTGGCTGCGGCTTGCCTAGAGGGGTGGCGATCTGCGCCACGGTTTGCGGGCCGTGGCCACTTAAGCGGGCACGCAGCAGTTCGCTTAGCGCATCGTCCGCCTCGATGGCCTGCTCGAAGCCTGGCAGCACGTTCAGCGCAGGTTCGGTGACTGAACCTGAATACACACGTTGCAGCAGGCTCAGGCGTTCACGCGCGAGCCACAGCTGTTGATCCGGCAGGCGCAGGGCGCGCCCCGCTTTGGCCAGTTGCCGAAGCAGCAAATCCCAAGGGGCGTTGGCCTGCACTTCATGGGCAGTGATGGCCCCCAGGCTCATCAACGCTTCGTGCATCTCGTCGGCGTTAGCCGCTTGCGGCCAGGCCTCGCTCTCTACGGCGGCGATGGCATCGGTGTCCAGCGCGCCCAGCTCATCCGCGCTGTGCAGTTCGTTCCAGCGCCGGTTGAGCACGGCCTGGGTGCGTCGCTCTTCCAGGGGCGCATCGTCAAGAAAGGCGTAGGGCCTGGCGTTGAGGATGGCCGAGGCCAGTGGCGACGGGGCCGGCAGGTCACGGCTGAGCAAGCGCACCTCACCGCCTTCGATGCGGCGCAGCAAGGCCAGCCAGCCTTCGCTGTCCATGGCTTCGTGCAGGCAGTCGTCGAGGGTCTGCTCGACCAGCGGATGATCCGGAATCTGCCGTTCGCCGGCGATGTTTTCCAGGCAGGCGATCTGGTCGGGGAACACTGAAGCGATCAGGTCCTCGCTTTTCATCCGCTGGAGCTGCGGGGCCACCTTGCGCCCACCGACGAAGCGCGGCAAGGCCATGGCCACGGCAGCGTTCCAGCGCCAGCGCACGCCGAACAAGGGCGCATCGAGCAGGGCCTGGATCAGGAGCTGTTCGGCGCTGCGGCTGGACAGGTAGCGCCACACCTCATCCAGCGTAAAACTGTGGCTGGTGGACAGCGACAGGACGATGGCATCTTCGCTGGCCGCCGCCTGCAGTTCAAAATTGAAGGTGCGGCAAAAGCGCTTGCGCAGGGCCAGGCCCCAGGCACGGTTGATGCGGCTGCCGTAGGGCGAGTGGATGATCAGCTGGGTACCGCCGGACTCATCGAAGAAGCGCTCCATGATCAGCGTCTGCTGCGAGGGCAGGGCGCCCAGCACGTCGCGGGTGCGCCCCAGGTAATCGAGCAACTGGCTGGCGCTGTCTTCGCCCAGTTCGAAGGTGCGCTGCAGCCAGCCCTGCACGGCGGTACTGTCGGCGCCGGGCAACCCCAGTCGCTCATCGATGCGTGCCTGCAGCCGAGCGACCGCGGCGGACAATTCGTCACTGCGCCCCGGTGCTTCGCCCAGCCAGAAAGGGATGGTCGGCGGCAGGCCGTGGGCGTCTTCTACCCGCACCCGGCCCGATTCGACGCGCAAGATCCGGTAGGAGGCGTTGCCCAATTGGAAAATATCGCCGGCAATGCTTTCCACGGCGAAGTCTTCATTGACGCTGCCAATGTTCAGTGCCTGCGGCTCGAGTAGCACCGCGTAGTCGGCGGTTTCGGGGATGGTCCCGCCACTGGTCAGCGCAGTCAGTTGGCTGCCGCGGCGGCCGCGCAAGGTGCCGCTGACCGCGTCGCGGTGCAGGTAGGCGCTACGGATGCCCTGGCGGCCGTTATAGCCTTCGGCGAGCATGCGCAGCAGCGCCTGATAATGGTTGACGTCGAGTTCGGCGTAAGGCGTTGCCTGGCGCAGGCAGTCGAACAGCGCTTGTTCCTGCCAGGGCTGATTACTGGTTTCGGCGACAATCTGCTGGGCCAGCACGTCGAGGGGCGCAGTGGGAATGTGCAGTTGGTCGAGCTCCCCGTGGCGCACGCAGTCCAGCAGGGCGATGCATTCGATCAAGTCGTCGCGCGAAGTGGGGAACAGGCGCCCTTTGGGGATGCCCTCGACCTGGTGCCCGGAGCGCCCAACGCGTTGCAAGAAGGCCGCGATCGAGCCCGGTGAGGCGATCTGGCAGACCAGGTCGACATCGCCGATGTCGATGCCCAACTCCAGTGACGCCGTGGCCACCAGCACCTGCAACTGGCCGGTTTTCAGGCGCTGTTCCGCATCCAGGCGCAGTTCCTTGGCCAGGCTGCCGTGGTGAGCGGCCACCGCGTCCTTGCCCAGGCGGTCGCTGAGGTGACGGGTCAAGCGTTCGGCCAGGCGCCGGGTGTTAACGAACACCAGCGTGGTGCGGTGCTCGCGGGCGAGGGTTGCCAGGCGGTCGTAGACCAGGTTCCACACGTCCGTGGCCATGACTGCGCCTAAGGGCACGGGCGGCACCTCGAGGGCCAGGTCGCGCTGGCGGGCGTGGCCGATGTCGACGATCGCGCAAGGGCGCTGATGGCCGACCAGAAATTGCGCCACGCGCTCCACCGGCCGCTGGGTGGCCGACAGGCCAATGCGACGTAACGGCCGCCCGCTCAGCGCCTGCAGGCGCTCCAGGGTCAGTGCCAAGTGTGCCCCCCGTTTGTTGCCGGCCAGGGCATGGATCTCATCGACGATCACTGTGTGCACGCTGGCAAGGCCCGCGCGGCCCGAGGCCGAGCCCATCAGCACATAGAGTGATTCCGGCGTGGTCACCAGGATATGCGGGGCCAGCTTGCGCATGGCTGCACGTTCTTTTTGCGGTGTATCGCCGGTGCGCACTGCGGTGCTGATGCGGGGCGGCTTGAGGCCCTGGTCTTCCAGCGCCTGGCTGATGCCTTCGAGCGGCGCTTGCAGGTTCAGGCGAATATCGTTGGACAGCGCCTTGAGCGGCGAGACATACACCACTTGAGTGCACGCGGGCAGTTCGCCGCCGTGTTCGAGGCCTTGGCAGAACAGTTCATCGAGCACGGCCAGAAAGGCGCTCAAGGTCTTGCCGGAGCCGGTCGGTGCGGCCAGCAGCATCGACTGGCCGCCGTGAATCAATGGCCAGGCACGCGCCTGGGCGTCGGTGACCGTGGCGAAATGGCGACGGAACCAGGTGCCGACGGCGGGGTGGAACAGCGCCAGCACCGGGTGCTGTTGGGCGGGTAGGTTCATGTGTTGGTTATGGCGGGTGGGCGGCGGATTGGCAAGGGGCCGTTCGTCTGTGAGGGCAGGCTGCACCGACCTTGTCAGGCGATCAACCCCATGGGATCCTCTCAGGCTTTTCCAGCGAGCCCATCCCATGCCCAACACCCTTCGCATCGCCGCCGCCCTGCTGATCGACCCCCAGGGCCGCACCTTGCTGGTGCGCAAGCGCGGCACCGTGGCCTTCATGCAGCCCGGCGGCAAGATTGATGCGGGTGAGTCGCCGGTAGAGGCGCTGGTGCGTGAGCTGCATGAGGAACTGGGCCTGCGCATCGACCCCGCCCAGGCCATCCACCTCGGCCAGTTCAGCGCGCCGGCTGCCAACGAGCCAGGCTACCAGGTGCAAGCCGAACTGTTTCGCGTCGACAGCGCCGAAGCCGTGACCCCGGCGGCGGAAATCGAAGAAGTGGTGTGGCTGGCGGCGGACCAGGCGCCTGCGCTTGAGCTGGCGCCGCTAACCCGCGACCTGATCCTGCCGTTGTACCGCCAGGCTGTCAGCGTACCGCGCTGACCCCATCGAGGGTGGCGAACGAGGTGTCCTTGGCGGTCAGCAAGAAATCGCGCATGTACGGCGCATCGAGCATGTCGGTGCGCACCGCCGCATAAAGTGTGGCGAACAGGCCCTTTTCGCCCAGGCGCTTGCCTTTCACGTAGCCCCGCGAGCTGTACTCGTGCAGTGCCCAGTGCGGCATGCCGCACACGCCACGGCCGCTGGCGACCAATTGCATCATCATCACCGTCAGCTCCGAGGTACGCACGGCGGCTGGCTCGATGTCGGCCGGCTCCAGGAAGCGGGTGAAGATATCCAGGCGATCGCGTTCCACCGGGTAGGTGATCAGGGTCTGGTCGAGCAGGTCTTGCGGCACCATGTAAGGCTTGCTGGCCAGCGGGTGCTGGTTGGCCACGGCGAGCATGGCTTCATAGGTGAACAGCGGCACATAGGTGATACCGGCCAGGTCCAGCGGGTCGGAGGTGACCACCAGGTCCAGGTCGCCACGGGCCAGCGCGGGCAGGGGAGCGAAGGCGAAACCCGAGGCCAGGTCCAGCTCGACTTCCGGCCAGGCATCGCGGAACTGGTCGATGGTCGGCATCAGCCATTGGAAGCAGCTGTGGCATTCGATGGCCATGTGCAAGCGCCCGGCGGTGCCACCGGCCAAGCGCGCGATGTCACGCTCGGCGCCGCGCAGCAGCGGCAGGGTGGCATCTGCCAGTTGCAGCAAGCGCAGGCCGGCACTGGTGAAGCGGATCGGTTTGCTCTTGCGCACGAACAGCGGCAAGCCCAGGCGCTCTTCCAGCTCTTTGAACTGGTGCGACAGCGCCGACTGTGTCAGGTGCAGGCGTTCGGCGGCCTCTACCAGGCTGTCGGCCTCGCGCAGGGCATGAAGGGTTTTCAGGTGGCGGATCTCCAGCACTGCTGACTCCGAGGGTTGTATGCCAAAGGGAAAGAATTGAGTTGAGTTTCGCTCATGTTGCCCAGGCTGTCGACTGGACCGTTGGCCACACCACTCAGCGGGGGTCATCAAACTGTCACTGAACTGTGGCAGCGCGCCCGACAGAAATTCATCAAACTCGCGCTCTACTGGGGATTTGCATTCTGGTGTTTCTTTCATGCGGGCTTTGCTGCTGTTTCTCTTCTTCCTTTTCAGCGTGCCGGCGAGTTTCGCCGACCAACGCTGTGACACGCAGGTAGCGGTACAACGGGCTGAACTGGGTGATTTGAGCCTGGTTTACCAAAGCGTCGGTGCGCCGCGAGACCCTGCATTGCTGCTGGTCATGGGCCTGGGCGGGCAACTGATCCATTGGCCTGACGACGTGGTCGAGGCTCTGTGCCGCCAGGGTTTTCGGGTCATACGCTACGACAACCGCGATGTCGGCCTGTCGCGCTGGAACCAACTGCCACCCTCGGCCAACCTGACGGTCGAGCTGCTGCGCTACAAGCTCGGCCTGCCGGTTTCCGCCCCCTATACGCTCACTGATATGGCGGGGGATGGGCTGCGCTTGATGGATTCATTGGGCATACGCCAGTTTCATGTGCTGGGTGTCAGCATGGGCGGGATGATTGCCCAGCACCTGGCGGCAATGGCACCGGAGCGGGTCCGTAGCCTGACGCTGGTGATGTCCAGCTCAGGCGCGGCAGGGCTGCCCGCGCCGGACCCTGCCCTGGTGCAGCTGTTGGCCCGGCGCAGTGCGCCCAACCGTGAGGTAGCGATCGAGCAGCAGGCTGATTTGCTGGCGGCACTGGGCAGCCCGCAGGTGCGTGATGATCGGGCCGTCTTGTTGCAGCAGGCGGCGGTGGCCTATGACCGGGCATTCAACCCGGATGGCGCCAAGCGCCAGATCATGGCGATCCTGGCCGAACCGAGCCGGGTGGCGTTGCTCAACCAGCTGCGCGTGCCGACGCTGGTGGTGCATGGCACGGCCGACCCGTTGTTGCCGGTGATGCATGGGGTGCACTTGGCGGCGCATATCCAGGGCAGCCAGCTGCGTTTGATACCGGGGCTGGCGCACCGCTTTCAGGAGCCGTTCAAGGCGCCGTTGCTGGGGGCGGTGCTGCCTTACCTGCAATCGCATCGGCAGGATGTGACGCATATTGCGGGTCTGTGAGATTGGCATTGCCCGCGAAGCAGGCGCCGCCGTTTTTCAGCCCAGCCCGTACTTTTTCACTTTGTCGAACAGCGTGGTCTTGGCCATGCCCAGCTCCTGGCTGGCCTGGCTGAGGTTGCCGCCGGTGCGTTGCAAGGCATCGCTGAGCAGGTTGCGTTCAAACGCCTCCACCGCCTCGGAAAAGCCCAGGCCCTGGCTGGCGCTGCCACTCGGGCCCTTCTTGAAGGCCGGTAAGCCCAACGCATGACGCTCGGCAACGTTGCGCAGCTCTCGCACGTTGCCCGGCCAGTCATGGGCCATCAACCGCGACAAGGTCTGGCTGTCCAGCGTCGGTGCTTCACGGTCGAAGCGCAAAGCCGATTGCTGCAGGAAGTGTTCGAACAACTGCAGGATGTCTTCGCGGCGCTCACGCAGGGGGGGGAGCTCCAGCGTCACCACGTTCAGCCGGTAGTACAGGTCACTGCGAAACTGCCCGTTCTGCCCCATGGCATCGAGGTCGGACTTGGTCGCGGCGATTACCCGGCAATCCACCGCGATGCTCTGGTTCGAGCCCAGCCGCTCCAGTGTGCGCTCCTGCAACACCCGCAGCAGTTTGATCTGCAGGTTGATCGGCATGCTCTCGACCTCGTCGAGGAACAGCGTGCCGCCATTGGCGTGTTCGATCTTGCCGATTCGGCGTTTACCTGCGCCGGTAAAGGCGTTGGCTTCGTGGCCGAAAATTTCGCTCTCGAACAGGTTTTCGGGTAGGCCGCCGCAGTTCAGCGCCACGAAGGGTTGGCCCTGGCGGCGGCTGAAATCGTGCAGGCAGCGGGCGACCAGTTCTTTGCCGGTGCCGGTCTCGCCTTCGATCAGCACGTTGGCCGAGGTGTCGGCGACGTTGGCGATCAGTTCCCGCAGGTGCTCCATGGCCGGCGAGCGGCCAATGATGCGGCCCTCCAGGCTGCTCTGTTCGGCCAGCTGGCGGCGCAAGGCAACCACCTCGCGGGACAGGCCGCGCTGTTCGAGGGCGCGGCGTACCACGTCGACCAGGCGCTCGGGCGAGAAGGGCTTCTCCATGAAATCGTAGGCGCCGTTGCGCATGGCGCCTACCGCCATGTCGATATCGCCGTGGCCGGTGATCAGCACCACTGGCAGGCTGCGGTCGCGGGCCTTGAGGCGGTTGAGTAGCTCAAGGCCATCGATGCCTGGCAAGCGAATGTCGCTGACGACGATGCCGGCAAAGTCGTCGCCGATGCGTTCCAGGGCCTGTTCGGCGCTGCCGACCCCTTCGCAGGCAATGTCTTCCAGGGCCAATGCCTGCTGGCAGCCGAGCAGCACATGCGGGTCGTCTTCGACAATCAGGACGGTGAGAGGCGCTTGGTTCATGGGTGCTCTGCCGGTTCGCTAGGGGGGGATACCAGGGGCAGGACAAGCACAAAGGCCGTGCCGCCACTGACAGGATGCTCGACGTTCAGGCTGCCCTTGGCAGCGGCGGCAAGGCTCGCCGACAAGGTCAGCCCCAGGCCCAGGCCATGTTCGCCCGGTTTGGTGGTGAAGAAGGGTTCGAACAGATGCTTGCGTGCCTCGGCGTCGATGCCATGGCCGTTGTCGCGCACCCGCAGGCGATACTTGTCACCCTGCAGTTCGCCTTCGAGCCACAGCTCTGGTAGGGGCTGGGTCGCCATGGCGTCGATGGCGTTGCCGATCAGGTTGACCAGGATCTGCTCCAGGCGGGTCTGGTCGATGGCCAGTTGATGGTCTTCGAACTGGTTGTGCAATTGCAAGTGGCAGCCACTGATGCGGTTGGCCAGTACTTGCAGGGTGGCGTCCACCGCCTTGGCCAGCGAGGCCTGGCCACCGTCGTCGCCACGGCGGGCGAATGAACGCAGGCTGGCGGTGATACGGCCCATGCGGTCGATCAGGTCGTTCATGGTACGCAGGTTGGTGCTGGCCGTTTCCAGCGCACCACGCTCGAGGAAGCGTACGGTGTTGCCGGACAACGTGCGCAGCGCGGCCAGCGGCTGGTTGAGTTCGTGGGCGATGCTGGTCGACATCTGCCCGATGGCAGCCAGCTTGCCCGCCTGCACCAGCTCATCCTGGGCATGGCGCAGGGTTTGCTCAGCATGCCGGCGCTCGCGGATCTGCCCCTTTAGCCGCTCATTGCTGGCGCGCAAGTCGGCGGTGCGTTCGGTGATGCGGCGTTCGAGTTGGCTGTTGGCTTCCTGCAGCGCCTCACGGGCAGCCAAGCGGGTGGCGATGACTTTGCGGCGTTCGTTCCAGGCGATGCCCAGGATGGCCAGCAGGGCGAATGCCACCCCGACCAGGATGCCTTGCACCATCGATTCTCGGCGCAGGTCTTGCAGCGGGGTCAGCAGGGTGAAATGCCACGGGGTGTCGACCAGGCGGCGGGTCTGGGCCAGGTAGGCCACTTCATGGGCCTTGCCTTGCGCTGTTTCGCTGTTGGCCGGGAAGGTCAGCTTTTCAACACCATCGGCGAGGGTTTCCCGCGCCAGAGGTTGCAGCTCGTTCAGCGGCCACCAGTAATACTGCAGGCTACGCGCCAGGCGTTCCTTGATTTGCGGGGTCAGCGGGCGCACCGACTTCAAGCGCCGGGCCGGGTCACTGGACAGAATGATGATGCCGTTCTCATCGCTGACGAACGCTTCCAGGCGTGCACGCTGCCAACGTTCTTCGAGGGTGTCCAGGCGTACCTTGATCACCGCAACGCCTATGATCTTGCCGTGTTCTTCCAGGCCATGGGCCAAGTAGTAGCCGGCCTCGCCGGTGGTGCTGCCGATGCCATAGAAGCGCCCGGGTTCGCCGCGCACGGCAGTCTGGAAGTAGGCCCGGAACGACAGGTCCTCACCCAGAAACGAATCGGCATCGCGCCAGTTGCTGGTGGCCTGCACCCGGCCGTTGGTGTCGAGCACGAAGATTGCCCGGCTGCGGCTGCGCCGGTTCAGGCCTTCGAGGTATTCGTTGACCGCCTGGCGGGAGCCGCCATCGGGCTCGGTGAGCAGGTGCGAGACGCTGTCTTCAAGCTCCAGCAGGCTGGGCAGGTAGGTGTATTTGCTGATCTCGCTCTCGACCGTGCGCGCGTGCAGCTCCAGCTGACGCTCGCCGTTTTCGCTCAGGCTGCGGATGCCATTGCTCTCGCTGACCAGGTAACCGGCCATGCCGAGGCCGACCATAAGCAGAATGATCAGGGGGGGTAACAGCAATTGACGAATCAGGCGGGAATTCACGGCAGGTCTGGCAGGGAGAAGAAGCGAAGGATCGCATTTCATCACAGTGGCCTTGTCACGACCAGCGTCCGCTGCCCGATGGGGGCGGGCAGCGGACGCTGAGGCCGGCTTAGTGTTGCAGGATCTTGCTGAGGAAGTGCTGGGTGCGTTGGTCGCGGGCGTTCTGGTCGCCGAAGAACTCTTCCTTGGTGCAGTCTTCGATGATGCTGCCTTTGTCCATGAAGATGACCCGGTTGGCGACCTTGCGGGCAAAGCCCATCTCGTGGGTCACGCACATCATGGTCATGCCTTCGTTGGCCAGCTGTACCATCACATCGAGCACTTCACTGACCATTTCCGGGTCCAGTGCCGAGGTGGGTTCGTCGAACAGCATGACGATTGGGTCCATGGCCAGGGCGCGGGCGATCGCCACCCGTTGCTGCTGGCCGCCGGATAGCTGGCCGGGGTGTTTCTTGGCATGCGCGCTGAGGCCGACGCGATCGAGCAGGGCCAGGCCTTTCTTGGAGGCTTCTGCCTCGCTGCGGCCGAGCACCTTGCGCTGGGCGATGGTCAGGTTTTCGGTGATGGTCAGGTGCGGGAACAGCTCGAAGTGCTGGAACACCATGCCCACCCGCGAGCGCAGTTTCGGCAGGTTGGTCTTCGGGTCGGCAATCGAGGTGCCATCGACCACGATATCGCCCTTCTGGAACGGCTCCAGCGCGTTGACGCACTTGATCAGGGTGGACTTGCCCGAGCCCGACGGCCCGCACACTACTACCACTTCACCCTTCTTGACGTCGGTGCTGCAGTCGGTCAGTACCTGGAAGTCGCCGTACCACTTGTTGACGTTCTTGATGGAAATCATACGGTGATCCTTTTTTGCAGGCGCTTGACCAGCCACGAAGCGGAGAAGCTGATGATGAAGTAGACGACCCCGGCGAAGATCAGGAACTCATGCGAGCGCCCGATGATGTCGCCGTTGGAGCGTGCCGAGTTGAGGAAGTCGACCAGGCCCACGGTGTATACCAGCGAGGTGTCCTGGAACAGGATGATACTTTGCTGCAGCAGCAAAGGGGTCATCTTGCGGAAGGCCTGGGGCAGGATGATCAGGCGCATGGTCTGGGCGTAGTTCATGCCCAGCGCTTGCGCGGCGCCCATCTGCCCTTTGGAGATCGACTGCACACCGGCACGGACGATTTCGCAGAAGTAGGCCGCTTCGAACATCATGAACGCGACCACGCAGGAGGTGAACGCACCGACGGGTGTGTCTTCGCCGGTGATCCAGCGCAGCACGAACGGCACCGCCAGGTAGAACCAGGTGATCACCAGCAGCAGCGGGATCGAGCGGAAGTAGTTGACGTAAGCGCCCGCGACCCGCGACAGCAGTTTGCTCGACGACAGGCGCATCAGCGCCAGGAGGGTGCCGAGTGCGATACCGCCGACCACGCCCATGACCATCAGTTGCAGGGTCATGATCATGCCTTCCCAGAGGGCGGGCAGGGCGGGGATGATTTCGCTGAAATCCATGTCCATTTACTTGCCCCCCACGGAAATCAGGCCAGGTACTGCGACTTTTTTCTCGACCAGGCGCATGAGCAGCATCAGGCCCATGTTCAGGGTGAAGTAGATCAGCGTGGCCAGGGTGAACGCCTCGAACAGGTTGGCAGAGAACTCTGCGGTCTGCTTGGTTTGTGCCAGCAGCTCCATCAGGCCGATCAGCGAGGCCACCGAGGAGTTCTTGAACACGTTGAGGAACTCGGACGTGAGCGGCGGAATGATGATCCGGTAGGCTTGCGGCAGCAGCACGTTGGTATAGATCTGCGGCAGGCTGAAGCCCATGGCGCGGGCTGCGGATTCCTGGCCGCGGGGCAGCGCCTGGATGCCGGTGCGCACTTGTTCGCAGACACGGGCCGCAGTGAACAGGCCCAGGCACACAACCACGCTGATCAGCGCCGAGGTGGTCGGGTTGAGGTCCTGCTTGAACCATTCCTGGAGGCCTTCGGGCAGCAGGTCCGGTACCAGGAAGTACCAGATGAACAGCTGCACCAGCAGCGGCACGTTGCGGAACAGTTCCACATAGACAGTGGCGATGCCCGATACCAGGCGGTTCGGCACGGTACGCATGACGCCAAGGACAGACCCCAGCAGCAGCGCGATGATCCAGGCGGTGATGGCGATGGCGATGGTCCAGCCCAGGCCGGTGATGTACCAGTCCAGATAGGTTTCGCTGCCCACGCCGGTGGACTTGAAGAACACGCCCCAGTCCCAGTTGTAATTCATCGGGATTTCCCCTCAGACGGTTGTTTCACGGGCACCTTCGAGCATCCGGGGGCGCTTGGCGCCCTCGGATGAAAGGTTAGACACTAATGAGTGGCCTGCAGAATTGATTCGTGCGCATGCGCACCAGGCCACTATCTGAGGATCAGGACTTCTTCTCGTCCGCCGCTTTGTCGGTCGGCTCGGCGATCAGTTTTTTCAGCTCGTCGCTCATCTGGAACTGCAGGTTCAGACCCTTTGGCGGGATTGGCTGCATGAACCACTTGTCGTAGCTCTTGTTGACTTCGCCCGACTTGAAGTAAGCCACGATGGCCTCGTCGACCGCTTTCTTGAACGCAGCGTCTTCCTTGCGCACCATGCAGCCGTAGATTTCGTACGACTGAGGGGTACCGGTGATAACCCAGTCGGCCGGTTTGCGAGCCTTGGCCATTTCACCGGCCAGCAGGGCGTCGTCCATCATGAAGGCCACGGCGCGGCCGCTTTCGAGCATGTTGAAGGCTTCACCGTGGTCCTTGGCGGAAATCACGTTCATCTTCATTTGCTTGTCGGCGTTCATCGCCTTGAGGATGCGCTCGGAGGTGGTGCCGGCGGTGGTCACCACGTTTTTGCCAGCCAGGTCCGGGAAGTCTTTATAGGAAGGCTGACCGTCCTTGACCTTGGTCAGCAGGCGGGTGCCGACTTCGAAGATGCCGACCGAGAAACCGACTTGCTGCTGGCGCTCGACGTTGTTGGTCGTGGAGCCGCACTCCAGGTCGACGGTGCCGTTTTGCACCAGCGGGATGCGGGTCTGGGAGGTGACGAGGTTGTATTTGACCTTGATGTCGGTGCCCAGTTGTTTTTTCAGGGCCTCGACCACGGCCAGCTGGATGTCGTGGGAGTAGCCCACGGGCTCCGGCTTGCCTGCCAGGTAGGAAAATGGAATGGAGGAGTCGCGGTGGCCCAATGTGATGGTGCCCGAGTCCTTGATCTTCTTCAGGGTGCCGGTCAGCTCCTCGGCCATGGCCGGCGAAGCGATGACTGCAGCCGCGATAGCGGCGCCCAGCAATTGACGAACGATACGCATCAAATTTTCCTCGACATGTTTGTTTTTTTTATGGAGCCGTTGGCGGACTCTTTCGTTCAACGAATACAACATGAAGCGGGTGCATTCGGCTAAAGAGTGTAGAGCATGAGTCGTGCCAAGCTTCCTTCTTGATCATAACGCCCCGAAATTACGGGGTATCGATCTTTTTTGACAGTAAATCGACAGCATGTGTTGTCCGTGATTCCGAATGGGTTGGCTTTTGGTGTTCGGAAACCCGAATGAATGGTGCCTTGATTTAGTTACCGCAGGTGACGGTTTGCCGTGTGGTCTGTTAGCGGTTTTTACGGATCTCACTGCCATGACCCATTCTGCCGATGAAGCGCCTGCTTCGATTGACGCCCTGATTTCTCAACGTTTGCCGGCCTGGCTCACGTCTGCCCCGATCGAACAGCAGCGTGCGCTTCACCAGGCCCTGCGCCAGCAGCAGGACAGTGCCGAGCGTGTCCGGCAGGTGTTAAGCCGCATTCCGCCCCTGGATGATTTTGCTGCGACGTTGCTGCAAGAAGCGTTACGACAGCGTTTTCGGGTAAACACTGATGTACGCAAGGCAACGCTGCGCAAGGTGGTGCAGATCATTCTGGCGATGCCCATTCCGCCGACCCCATCGCCGAACATCACCCGTATTTCGACTCAACCCCTGTTGACGACGGCACTGCACAATTTCACCCAGGCGCAAACCAAGCCAGGCCCGTTCACGCAGGTCTCGTTGCGTGACGTGTCCGGCGTCACCCTGGCGGTATCGTTCGAGCGCTTCGCCAAGCTGTGCCGCACGCTCGATCTGGGTGGCCGCTACCAGGTCTTGCTGCGTGAGCATCTGTTACCAAAAGATCGGCCAGGGGATGAAGCTGGCCAGGCCCTTCGCGAGGTCGAGGCATTGCTGGAGGAGGCCCTGCGCTCATCGATGGAAGCGGCTGTACGCCTGGCAGCCCTCAAAGGCGAGATCAGCCATGCCCACTTCCTGCAAACGCTGCCGATCTTCGCCAAGCCAGCCGTAGTACCTGCCTACCCAGTAGTGTTGAGTACCCGCCAGGTGTACCTGTTGGGCAAGTGCCTGCACGGGGTGGTGGCCATCGAGATCCAAGACCGGGATCAGGCTATTCTGCGGGGCATCATGCTCTGGATTCCCGGGGACCCCTTGCAACCCGTGCAGGTATTCGAAACCTGGTGGGCGTTTTATCAGGCCATGGGGCTGCGCCTGCGCGACCCTCACTATGCGGCGTTTATTGCGCGGTTCATCGCCGAGCGCGACCGGGTCGCATTTTTTGGCACCTTGAGGCGCTTACTGTCGTCGAGCACCGAGGGCGCAGTACTGAAGCTCGATGGTCGTGACTTCGCCATCACTCAACCATTGTTTGCCTTTTTACGCGCCGCGCGCATCGAGAAGATGCTCGACGATGCCCGCGTGTTGGCCGTTCCGACGGCCGATGAGGACAGCGCGGCGCGGGACGAGCGGCTCAAGGGGTATCAGCAAGCGGGGCTGACGTTATTGAACCTGGCCGGGTTGTTCATGCCGGTAGTGGGGGAACTGATGCTCGCGGTCGCTGCCGTGCAGATTGCCGATGAGGTCTACGAGGGTTACCAGGATTGGCAACTGGGCGATCGCCAGGGGGCGCTGGAACACGTGTTCGGTGTCGCTGAAAGCGTCGCACTGGGGGCCGCGATAGGGGCTGGCACTGCAGTGGCGGGGCAAGTGCTCAAGCGTATTGCGTTTGTCGATGAACTGTCGCCGATTTGCACCGATGCCGGTCACGTCAAGCTCTGTGCCCATGACCTGGCTGCCTACCGGGTAAAGGAGCGGGGCGTGACGGTTGGCGAGCTGATCCCGGAGAATGACCAGTGGCAGTTGAAGTTGCACGAAGCCAGTTTTCAGTTGGCGGGCTACAAGGATGGCGAGCACCTGTTCATCCGTCATCCTCAGCGCAGCGAGGCTTTTCAGCCGATGCTCGAGCATAACGGCACTGGCGGCTGGCGGCATGCGCTGGAACGTGCAGAAGAGTGGGCGGAGCCTGCGCGCTTGATGCGGCGGTTGAGCGCTGAACTGGCCGACGTCAGCGATGAAGAAGTACGCAGGGTGCTCGACAGCACGGGCCTAGATGACGCACAGCTGAGGCGTCTGCACCTGGAAAATGCCCCACCTCCCGCACGGTTGCTCGATGCCTTGGAGCGCTACCGCTTGCATGAGCAATTCCCCACCGTGCAGGGCGAAGCGTTCGAGTTTCTGGTCAGCACATCGCAAGACAATGAGGAATTGGCCAGTGTCGTGCTGCGTCGGGACTTTCCTGGCCTGTCGCAACGCGGAGCCCATGAAATTGTCCAGCAGGTCGACAGCCAGCAGGTCGAGCAGATGCTCGCCAGTGATCGCGTCCCCTTGGCCTTGGCTGAACGCGCGCGCTGGTTTTTACGTGACAGCCGCCTTGACCGTGCCTGTGCAGGTTTACGTCAGGCTTCGGCAGCCAATGCCGACACCGCGAAATTGGCCGTTGGCCTTATCGAACATTTGGCGCCGTGGTTGGAGCCGTATGCCGTCGAAGTGCGAGCCGACAGCCGCACAGGGGCGGTATTGGCACACGCGGGCCCGGATACCGCCGCTCAGCGGTTCAGTATCGTCAAAAACCCAACTGGCTACAGCGCCTATGCTGCGACGGGCGAGCCGTTGGCAGGCTCTGCTCCAACTGACAGCCTGCTGCAGGCACTTTCGTTGACTTTGAGTGAAGCGCAAACAGGCGCACTGGGGACCCGCACGCTGGACACGCAAACATTGAGCGACCTGCTGGCCGAACACGCCCGCAGCCATCGCGACTTGGCCGCGCAGTTGATCGGCCAGGCGCCGATAGGCGGTGGCGTGCGGCCACCGGTGCGGTGGGGCGACGGGCGCCTCGGTTACCCTCTGAGTGGCCGGGGCGAAAGCCGCGGGCAGGCCAGCCGGCGTGGGATGCGGCAAATATTCCCAACCCTCGGCGAGAGCCAGTTGCAACGCTATCTGGTGGACCTGATTGCGCGCGGGGTCGACCCATGGCAGCACTACAGTGAACTCAGCCAGCACTTGTCGGGCCTGCGCCAGGTCCTGCGGCGATGGCGCATGGAACACTCTGGCGTGCTGGACCTGCTCCGGCGTGGCCGGGTAGCCAATAGTATCCGTCGTTGCTGGCGCTGCAAGACAGGCTTGCGCAGCGATGGTACTTACGCGCTGGACATTCGCGGTGAGCGTGTCGGCAGCTTGCCAGTACTGGAAGGGGGAGTCAGTTTCCCACATGTCACGCGCTTGACCCTGCGCGACATGGATTTGTCAGACATTGACCCCGACTTCCTCGCTCGCTTCCCTAATTTGCGCGAGCTTGACCTGCGCGAGAATCATCTTGCCGCCATCCCGCCGGGAGTAGAGCGCCTCACGCAACTGCGGGGGCTGCAGTTGGACCACAACCGGATCATCATGGACGTCGCCGGCAACCGCCGGCTCAATACCTTGACCCATCTACAAACGCTGGAACTCAATTACAACCCACTTGGGTTTGCCCCCGATGTCCGTGGGTTGATTCACCTCAGGCCCTTGGGGCTGCGTTCGACTGGCATCAGAGCATTCCCGTCGCGCCTGCAGCAGGTGCCGTTGCGGGGCATCGCCGACCTGCGCAACAACCAGATTCGCCAGGTCAATCGGGACTTGCACGGCCTTCGCCAACGTCTGCAACGCATGGCCCTGCATGACAACCCCTTGGATGAAGCGAGCGAGCATTACCTGGAGCAACTGCCTGGCCCATCAGGTAGCCACCATCACGAAGTCGTACATAGCCCGTCGTTCCGTCATCATCTAGTGCAGGCAAACGAACGCGAGCAATGGTTGCTCGGCTCGACGGGCATGCAGCGCAGCGAGCGCGAGATGCAGTGGCGTAACCTGCAATTGGAAAGCACGCCCCGGCCTTTCTTCAACTTTATCCGCGACTTCGCTCGATCCTCCGACTTCGCGCAGCGGCCAGCCTATTACCGGGCCAGGGTCTGGAACATCATTGAGGCCTGCGAGCAGAACACTGAGCTGCGTGAACAGTTGTTCATCATGTCGGGCGGCAACGCTTCCTGCCAGGACCGCCTGTTGTGGCTGTTCAGCCAGATGGAGGTGAGGGTGTTGATCCACCGGCACACCTCGGGGATGTCCATTGCGCAAAGTGAGGTTGAGCTGATGCGCCTGAGCCGCTCACTGTTCCGTCTGGACGCGCTTGACGAGATCGCGACGCGGCGTATCCAGGGGATTCGCGCAGCAGGGCACGACGTGGACGATATCGAAGTCTACCTCACTTACCGTGTGCGGTTGGCGGGCCCGCTGCGCTTGCCAGCCCAACCTGCAGCCCTGCATTACGAAGCCTACGCCGGTCTAACACCTGCCGACCTGAATAACGCCAGGATCGAGGTACTGCGCGCAGAGACCCCAGAACGGTTGACTCAGGCGCTGGCTGATCAGGCGTTTTGGGAACATTACGTGCGAGACCGCTACGAGCGCCGCTTCACAGCGCTGGTGGACGCGTTCCGGGCTCCAGAGGAGGCCTACCGCGAGCGTGCAGAAGCGGGAGAGGTCACTGAGGAGCAGTATCTGACGTACTGCGAAGGTATCGTGCAAGCCATACAGGAGGGCGAGCGCAGCTTGATTCTAACGTTGGCCCGTGAGGCGTTTAACCGTTGGTTCAGCATCGGCGGTTTATTACCGTGAGCGGGTGCCGCTAAGGCGGCACTGGCTTCAACGTTGGCTTCAAGCGGCCTTGAACGATATCTGGCTTGCTGGTGCTTTCTCCAAGTAGTCGTGCAGCGCCTGCTGTTCCGCCGGTGATGTGAACAGGCCCAATTTAGTGCGGCGCCACAGGATGTCGGCGGCATCTACAGCCCACTCTTCGCTGCGCAGGTAATCGACCTCGCGGCTGAAGAGACCGCCGCCAATGGCCTGGCCCAGGTCTTCCGGGCCCTGAATACCATCAAGCAGGCGCCATACGCGGCTGCCGTAGGTCACTGCCCAGCGTTTGGCGATGTCCACCGGCAGCCACCCGTACTGCGCCAGAATGGCGTCAGTCAGTGCCTGCGCAGTCGTCATATCTTCCCCGCCTGGCAGCGGCGCTGTAGCGGTCCAGCTGGCGCGCATCTGGGTGAAGTATGGCTTGAGCTCGGCCATGGCCGATTCGGCCAGCTTGCGGTACGTGGTGAGCTTGCCGCCGAACACCGACAGCAACGGCGCCTGGCCTTCACCTGCCGACAGCGCCAGGGTGTAGTCGCGGGTCACGGCCGACGGGTTGTCCGACTCGTCGTTACACAGCGGGCGTACGCCGGAGTAGGTGTGCAGGATGTCGGCTCGGCTGAGCTGATGATTGAAGTGCGCGTTGACCACCTTGAGCAGGTAGTCGGTCTCGGCTTCGGTGATTTTCACCTGGGCCGGGTCACCGCTGTATTCACGGTCGGTGGTGCCGATCAGGGTGAAGCGGTCCAGGTAAGGGATGCAGAACACGATGCGCTGGTCTTCGTTCTGCAGGATGTAAGCGTGCTCGCCTTCGTAAAGGCGCGGGACGATCAGGTGGCTGCCCTGAATCAGGCGGATGCCGTAAGGCGCATCCAGCTTGAGGTCATCCTTGATGAAGCTGGCTACCCACGGGCCAGCAGCATTGACCAGGGCGCGGGCACGAATGCTCTGCAGGCTGCCGTCGGCATGCTGCAGTTCGACCTGCCACACGCCATCGACACGCTCGGCACGCAGGCAGCGGGTGCGGGTGACGATGTGCGCACCTTTTTCGCGGGCTGCCATGGCATTGAGCACGACCAGGCGGGCGTCGTCCACGGCGCAGTCAGCGTATTCGAAACCGCGGGTGATGGCCGGTTTGAGCGGGTAGCCAGGGCCAAAGCGCAGGCTGCGCGAAGCGCCCAGGCGCTTGCGCTTGCCCAAGTGGTCGTAGAGGAACAGGCCGGCACGGATCATCCAGGCCGGGCGCAGGTGCGGGCGATGGGGCAGCACGAAGCGCATCGGCTTGACAATGTGCGGCGCCTTGGCCAGCAGGACTTCGCGCTCGGCCAGGGCTTCGCGCACCAGGCGGAACTCGTAGTGCTCCAGGTAGCGCAGGCCACCATGGATGAGCTTGCTGCTCGCCGACGATGTGTGCTGCGCCAGGTCGTCCTTTTCGCAAAGGAACACCTTCAGGCCGCGCCCGGCGGCGTCGGCAGCAATGCCCACACCATTGATGCCACCGCCGATCACGGCGAGGTCATAGCAGTCGGTGAGGGGGGGCTGGGACGAAACGGACTGGGACACGGGCAAGGCCTCCTGGGGCTGTTCACATCGAATATGAACATTGATGTTCGTTTTCGAAAATACTAGCGCAAAAAGAGTCCGGTATCCAGTCAGTCTTTATAGAAAATACTGATCGGATGACAATAAAGTGAACATTTCCGAAAATTCGGGTGTAGGGCTTGATTCATTAGGCGTTGTCGAAATCGAGCGCCGCCCGCGCGGCGCATCGCGAGCAAGGCTCGCTCCTACGTTTGTTTCCGGCCAATTATTCCTGAGGTATTAGCGCGCGGCCCTTTGGCGCCCGCCTCAATGTCGCGTCGGACCAACCAGGCGGTCGCGCGCGCTGGCACAGGCGTGACTGGCCCGAAACAAACGTAGGAGCGAGCCTTGCTCGCGATGCGCCGCGCGGGCGGCGCTCGATCTTGAGAGCGATAAAAATCTCAATCCATACGCTTCAGTCCCACAATCTGCTTCACACCACGTCGAGGCGAATCTTGTACTGGTTAAGCAAGTGGGCGAGGGCAGGCGTCGGCGTCTGGTCGGTCACCAAGCAGTCCACCAGGCTGATCGAGCCCAGGCGAACCATGGCATTACGCCCGAACTTGCTGGAGTCGGCGGCCAAAATAACCTGGCGTGCATTGGCGATCAGGGCCTGGGAAACCCGTACCTCCTGGTAATCGAAATCCAGCAGGCTGCCATCTTCGTCAATGCCGCTGATGCCAACCAAGGCGAAGTCGACTTTGAACTGGTTGATGAAATCGACGCTGGCCTGGCCGACCACACCGCCATCGCGGCGCACCGTGCCACCTGCCACCAGTACTTCGAAATCATCCTTGGCCGCCAGGATCGAGGCCACGTGCAGGTTGTTGGTAATCACCTTGAGGTGGTTATGGTTGAGCAGTGCGCGGGCGATCGATTCGGTCGTTGTGCCGATGTTGATGAACAGCGAGGCATGGTCGGGAATCTGCGAGGCTACGGCTTCGGCGATGCGCTGCTTCTCGTCGCGCATCTGGTCGGCGCGCATGGCGTAGGCGGTGTTCTCGATGCTCGAGTCATACGCGGCACCCCCGTGGTAGCGGCGCAGCAGGTTGAGTTCGGCGAGCTGGTTGATGTCGCGGCGGATGGTTTGCGGGGTGACGACGAACAGCTGCGCCATTTCTTCGATGCTGACGTAGCCGCGTTCGCGGACCAGCTCGAGGATTTGTTGTTGGCGAGGGGGCAGATTCATGGGCGGTCCTTATGGGCTGCCGGACAAATTCTGCAATGATGCCGTAGGAAGCGGATGACGGCCAGTAGACGAATGTGCAGGACGCGTGTAGGCGCAGCCTTGTGGTGCGAAGAGGCCGGTGTTAGCAGCGAATATTCACTGTGTGATCACTGGCCTCTTCGCAGCACAAGGCTGCGCCTACATGATGACGTCAGGCTTCGTGATCTTCCCAGTCACGGGTACGGTCGACGGCCTTCAGCCACCCGGCGTAAAGCTTTTCTTTCTGCGTCTCGTCCAGCTGCGGGCTGAACTCGCGCTCGATGATCGCCTTGTCGCGCAACTCATCCAGGCTGCTCCAGAACCCACAGGCCAGGCCTGCCAGGTAGGCGGCGCCGAGAGCTGTGGTCTCGCGCATTTTCGGGCGCTCCACGCAGGTGCCGAGGATGTCGGCCTGGAACTGCATGAGGAAGTTGTTGGCCACCGCACCGCCATCCACGCGCAGTTCGGACAGGCGATAACCGCAATCCTGTTGCATGGCGTCCAGCACGTCACGGGTCTGGTAGGCGATCGATTCCAGCGCTGCACGAATGATGTGGTCGACCTTCACCCCGCGCGTCAGGCCGAACAGGGCGCCACGGGCATAAGGGTCCCAATAGGGTGCGCCCAGGCCCGTGAAGGCGGGCACCAGGTACACCCCGTTGCTGTCTTTGACCTTGCTGGCGAAGTATTCGGTATCGAGTGCGTCGTTGACGATCTTCAGCTCGTCACGCAGCCACTGCACGGTAGAGCCACCATTGAACACGGCGCCCTCCAGTGCATAAGCCACTTCACCCCGCGGGCCGCAGGCGATGGTGGTGAGCAGGCCATGGGACGAGTTGACGGCCTTGTCGCCGGTGTTCATCAGCAGGAAGCAGCCGGTGCCGTAGGTGTTCTTGGCCTGGCCGGGCTCGACGCACATCTGGCCAAACAGCGCAGACTGCTGGTCGCCAGCGATGCCGGCGATGGCAATGCCGCTCTTGGTGTGGCCGTAGACTTCGGAGGAGGGGCGAACCTCGGGCAGCATCTGGCGTGGGATGCCGAGGATTTCCAGCAGTTTTTCGTCCCATTCCAGAGTGTGAATATTGAACATCAGCGTGCGCGACGCGTTGGTGTAGTCGGTGACGTGCACCTTGCCGCCGGAGAATTTCCAGATCAACCAAGTGTCGACGGTACCGAACAGCAGCTCGCCACGTTCGGCGCGTTCACGGGCGCCTTCGACATTGTCGAGGATCCACTTTAGCTTGGTGCCGGAGAAGTACGGGTCGGTGACCAGGCCGGTGGACTCGCGGATGTAGTCTTCATGGCCATCACGCTTGAGCTGCGCGCAGATTTCGGTGCTGCGGCGGCACTGCCAGACGATGGCGTTGTAAACCGGGCGGCCGGTTTCCTTGTCCCACACCACCGTGGTTTCACGCTGGTTGGTGATGCCCAGCGCAGCGACCTGGGCGTGGCTGATGCCCGCCTGTGCGAGGGCCTCGACCAAGGTGGCGCTCTGGGTGGCGAAAATTTCCATCGGGTCGTGTTCGACCCAACCCGCCTGCGGATAATGCTGGGCGAATTCACGCTGGGAGGTGCCGACCACATTGGCGTCGCGGTCGAAAATGATGGCCCGCGAACTGGTGGTGCCCTGGTCCAGGGCGATGATGTAGTGCTTATCCAGGGTGTCTGTCATGGTCGTAGGCCTTGCAAAAATGGGAAGTCAGGGCTTGGGCGTGAGGCCACATCAGTTGACTTGAGTATCGCCCTGGCGATTGTCGTTTGTCTCAGCGCTTGCGGTTGGCGCGACTGGCAGGTTGCGGGCGATCAGGCCGCGATACGCTGCGGCGCCCAGGCATGCGCCAAGGATCGGTGCGAACACCGGTACCAGGAAATAAGGAATGTCCCGTCCGCCAGTGAAGGCGATTTCGCCCCAACCGGCCAGGAAAGTCATCAATTTTGGCCCGAAATCGCGGGCTGGGTTCATCGCAAAGCCGGTCAGCGGCCCCATGGCGCTGCCGATCACGGCAATCAGCAGGCCGATGAGCAGCGGCGCCACAGCGCCACGTGGTAGGCCATTGTTGTCGTCGGTCAGGGCCATGATCACGGCCATGAGGATGGCGGTGATGACCACTTCCACCAGGAACGCCTGGCCAGTAGACAACGAGGGGTGCGGATAGGTGGAGAACACCGACGCCAGCTCCAGGCTTTCGCTGCTGCCTCGTAGCATGGCGTGGGCTTGTTCGAAATCGAAGAACAGGTTGCTGTACAAGGTGTAGACCAACGCTGCGCCGCAGAAGGCGCCGCATACCTGGGCCAGCATGTAGAACGGCAGTTTGCGCTTGTCGAAGCCGGCGAACAGGGTGAGGGCGATACTCACGGCCGGGTTCAGGTGCGCGCCGGAAACACCAGCGGTGAAGTAGATCGCCATGCTCACGCCGACGCCCCAGATAATGCTGATTTCCCACAGGCCGAAGCTGGCACCCGCGACTTTGAGCGCGGCGACGCAACCGGTGCCGAAAAAGATGAGCAGGGCGGTGCCAAGAAATTCGGCCAGGCATTGGCTGGACAAGGTGGGTTCGCGTAGAGCAGTCGTCATGTATGACCTCGTTTTTTTTGTTGTGAGGCGCGTGGCGCTCGACAGCAAAGCCCGGAGTCGATCCCCATTGACCCCAGGCAGATACAGGAAATGCACCTTAAATGTGCACCATTTCTTCAGAAACGAAAAAATATAGACAAGAAACGCTTATGTCAAAGGTCGAAAGTGAACGGTCAGTCACGTTTTGGACGTAGTGTGGGGTCGCGAAACCGCACGCTAGACAGGTGCGTAGCCTCCGAACTGGCTGGGATGTGGGATATGTCCTAAAGTAGCCGCCGACTTGTCCCTGACCGGAGCCTGCGCATGACCCCCGCCCTAGACCTGTTGAAAAAAGCCCGCGCCGAGCATCGTGTGCACAGTTATGAGCACGATCCTAAATCGGCCTCCTATGGTTTGGAGGCAGCGGAAAAGCTCGGGCTTGATCCGCAGCAAGTGTTCAAGACCTTGCTGGCGAGCAGTGAGAAAGGTGAGTTGCTGGTGGCCGTGGTGCCGGTGGTGGGCACCTTGGACCTCAAGGCACTGGCCCATGCGGCGGGTGTGAAGAAGTGCGAGATGGCCGACCCGGCGGCGGCCCAGCGGGCTACGGGGTATCTGGTCGGTGGCATCAGCCCGTTAGGCCAGAAGAAGCGCTTGCGCACCTTTATTGATGACTCGGCGCAGAACTTTGCAACCATCCATGTCAGCGCCGGGCGGCGTGGGCTGGAGGTGGAGTTGGCGGCGGCGGTGCTGGCTGAGCATACCCAGGGCACGTTTGCCGGTATTGGCAGGGGTTGAAATCGCAGGGGCCGCTGCGCAGCCCATCGCCGGCAAGCCAGCTCCCACCCGAACTGTGTAGCCTCCAAGTCTAGCGCCGCACCTGTGGGAGCTGGCTTGCCAGCGATGAGGCCAGACAAGCACCACAAGACAGTTGCTGGAACGGTACCACTTTCAGGGTTAGCACTGTACCTGTGGGAGCCGGCTTGCCGGCGATGGGCCGCTAACGCGGCCCCAGTTTTCGGTCAGGTCGCCGAGCTGTAGCGGCGAACGCCATTTTCCTGCCGTGGCAACTGCGCCGCGACACTGCCCGGCACTGGGAACAGCACCAGGTGATCGGCCGCCACGGCAATCCCTACACCCTCACCGACCTGATGATCGATATGGCTTGGGAAAATCGCCTCCAGTTGGCTGCCGGTTGGCAGTTGCAGGCGATACAGGGTCGAAGCCCCCAGGAAGCTCTTGCCCACGATACTGGCGCGCAGCAGGCTGTCTGGCGCATACACGATATCGTCAGGGCGCAGCAGCACATCCACCGAGCTGCCTGGCGCCATGATGTAGGCGCGGTTACCGCGCAATTCGCCAAGTTCGGTATTGACCGCCTCGTGGCTGCTCATCTGGCCGCGGATGAAGTAGCCCTGGCCAATGAAGCTGGCCACGAACGGCGTCTGCGGCTCGTGGTAGAGGTTGTAAGGCGTATCCCACTGCTCCAGGCGACCTTCCTTGAACACACCCACCTGGTCGCTGACGGCAAACGCTTCCTCCTGGTCGTGGGTCACCAGAATGGCGCTGGTACCCCGGCTCTTGAGGATGTCGCGCACCTCATGGCTCAAGCGGCGGCGCAGTTCCACGTCGAGGTTGGAGAACGGCTCGTCGAGCAGCAGTAACTGAGGCTCTGGCGCCAACGCGCGGGCCAGGGCGACCCGTTGCTGCTGCCCACCGGACAGCTCGTGCGGATAGCGACCGCCCAAGCCGCCCAGCTTTACCAGTTCGAGCATCTCTTCGACCACCTCACCCTGGCGCGGGTGCTTGGCGATGCCGAAGGCGATGTTCTGGGCCACGGTCAGGTGCGGGAACAGGGCGTAGTCCTGAAACACCATGCCGATGCGGCGTTTTTCCGGAGCCAGGGTGAAGCCGGCACGGGAAATGACCTCGCCCGCCAGTTGGATCTCGCCTTCATGGATAGGCTCGAAACCGGCGATGGCGCGCAGGGTGGTGGTCTTGCCGCAACCGGATGAACCCAGCAGGCAACCAATGTCGCCTGCGTTCAGGTGCAGGTTGAGGTTCTGGACGATGCGCTGGTCGCCGTAGCCGCAGGCGAGGTTGCGCAGGTTGAGCAGTAGGGGTTGACTCATGCGTGGTGGTAAGCCGGTTCTACAAGGAATTCGAGAAGGGCCTTCTGTGCATGCAGGCGGTTTTCAGCCTGGTCCCAGGCGACCGAACGAGGGTCGTCGAGCAGGTCATGGCTGATTTCCTCACCACGGTGGGCGGGCAGGCAGTGCATGAACAGGGCGTCGGGTGCCGCCAGGTCGAGCAGTTCGCGGGTGACCTGGTAAGGCGCGAAATGCGCCAGGCGGCGTGCAGTTTCCTCCTCCTGGCCCATGGAAGTCCAGACATCGGTGGTCACCAGGTGGGCGCCGCGCACGGCTTCCTTCGGGTCGCGGATGATCTGCACGCGATCACCGCCCAGCGCCATGAAGCGTGGGTCCGGGTCGTAGCCTTCTGGGCAGGCGATGCGCAGCTGGAAATCGAACTGCTGGGCGGCTTCGATATAAGAGTTACACATGTTGAAGCCATCGCCGATCCACGCCACGGTCTTGCCCTGGATCGAGCCACGGTGTTCGACGAATGTCTGCATGTCGGCCAGCAGTTGGCACGGGTGCGACTCATCGGACAGGCCGTTGATCACCGGTACGCGCGAGTTGGCGGCGAACTCGGTGAGGGTGCTGTGGGCGTGGGTGCGGATCATCACCACGTCGACCATGCTCGACAGCACGATGGCGCTGTCGCTGATTGGCTCGCCACGGCCCAGCTGGGTGTCGCGAGGTGACAGGAAGATGGCCTGGCCGCCGAGCTGGATCATGCCTGCCTCGAACGACACGCGGGTCCGGGTCGAGGACTTTTCGAAGATCATGCCCAGCACGCGGTTTTTCAGCGGCTCGAACAGTACGCTTCGCTTGCGCAGGTCCTTCAGCTCGATGCCGCGGCGGATCACCCCGAGCAATTCGTCGGTGGTGAAGTCCAGCAGGGAGAGAAAGTGCCTAGCGCTCATGTTTGACTACCTTATCTGCAACGGTATGCAGGTCGACCGTATGGTTTTTTTTGACAACGGGAGTGACCTGCGGCGTAAGCCGCACGGGGCGGACGAAATAGGGAAAGGCGCAATACTATAATTAAATGTCGCCTGAAACCAAGAGGGGAAACAGCAGCTCTGTTGCAAAGGGTGTCGTTACCCCTTGAGCGTGCGCTGTTTTTTATTTGCTACAGAGGTTGTACACGGCTTGCCCGCAATTTGGCAAATACGTGTCGCGAATCGTTTGCCTGATGTCGGGGAATTCACAGCGCAAAGTGCGCTGGCGAGGGCCGTAGGCCGGGCGCATAGTCGTGATCAGACCCATGACAACGCAGAGGCGGCCATGACCAAGACCCTGCATCACCGTGCCTGTCACCTGTGCGAAGCCATTTGCGGGCTGAACATCGAAGTCAGCCATGAAGACGATGGCCGGGCGCTGATCAGCTCGATCAAGGGCGACCCCGATGACCCGTTCAGCCGTGGCCATATCTGCCCCAAGGCGGTGGCCTTGCAAGACATCCAGAACGACCCCGACCGCCTCCGTCAGCCGCACCGTCGGGTTGGCGAACGCTGGCAGGCGATCAGCTGGGACGAGGCCTTCGCCCTGGCGGCCGACAAGCTGTGGGCCATCCAGCAGGCGCATGGTCGCAACGCGGTGGCGGTGTATCAAGGCAACCCCAGCGTGCACAACTACGGGCTGATGACCCACAGCAACTATTTCCTCGGCTTGTTGAAGACCCGCAACCGGTTTTCGGCCACCTCGGTGGATCAGTTGCCCCAACACCTGGCCAGCCACCTGATGTACGGCCACGGTCTGCTGTTGCCGATCCCGGACATCGACCACACCGACTTCATGTTGATTCTGGGCGGCAACCCGTTGGCATCCAATGGCAGCATCATGACCGTGCCAGATGTGGAGAAGCGCCTGAAGGCCCTGCGTGCCCGGGGCGGTCAACTGGTGGTAGTGGACCCGCGGCGCAGCGAAACCGCGGCCATGGCTGACCGCCACGTGTTCATCCGCCCCGGCGGCGATGCAGCATTGCTCAGTGGCCTGCTCAATACCCTGTTCGACGAAGGCCTGACCCGCGCGTCGCACGTGCCGGTCAAGGGTGTTGATCAGGTGCGCAACGCAATTGCCCCGCTGACCGCTGAAGCCATGAGCCCGCTGTGCGGGATTGCCGCTACCGATATTCGCCAGCTGGCGCGTGATTTTGCGGCTGCCGACAAGGCCGTCTGCTACGGCCGCATGGGCGTATCGACCCAGGCCTTCGGCACCGTGTGCCACTGGCTGGTGCAACTGATCAACCTGGTCACCGGCAACCTGGATCGCGTGGGCGGCGCCCTGTGTACCGAGCCTGCAGTCGACGTGGTGGCGAGTACCTCGGGTGGGCATTTCAATGCCTGGCAAAGCCGGGTTTCGGGGCTGCCGGAGTACGCCGGCGAGCTGCCGGTGGCTGCACTCGCCGAAGAAATGCTCACGCCCGGTGACGGCCAGGTGCGGGCGCTGGTGACCGTGGCGGGCAACCCGGTGCTGTCCACGCCCAATGGTCGACAGCTGGACGAGGCGCTGGAGGGGCTCGAGTTCATGCTCAGCATCGACCTTTACATCAACGAGAGCACCCGCCATGCCGATTTGATCCTCCCTTCCACGTCGGCGCTGGAGAACGACCACTACGACAGCACCTTCAACTTGCTGGCGGTACGCAACGTGACACGCTTCAACCGCGCGATCCTCGCCAAGCCAGAAGGCGCGTTGCACGATTGGGAGATCTTTGTCGGCCTGGCCAAGGCCTTTGCCGAGCGTGCGGCATTGGAGCTCAAGCCGACCCTGCCCCCGGCGCAGATGATCGATTGGGCTTTGCGCAAGGGGCGCTATGGTGATGAATCGGCCTGGAAGCTCTCGATCGAAACACTGGATCGACACCCCCACGGGCTCGATCTGGGGCCGCTAGGCGCCAATCTGCAAGCGCGCCTGCGCACCGCCAGCAAGGCCATCGAGGCGGCCCCTCAGGTGCTGCTCGACGACTTGACCAGGGTTGCTCGACAGGCACCGTTGGCCGCTGGGGCGTTGTTGTTGATTGGCCGCCGCCACGTGCGCAGCAACAACTCGTGGATGCACAACTTCCACCGGCTGGTCAAAGGCAAGCCGCGCCACCAGCTGTTAATGCACCCTGATGACCTGCTGCAACGGCAACTGCAGGATGGCCAGCGCGTGCGCATACGTTCGCGTACCGGCACCCTTGAGGTTGAAGTGCAGGCGTGTACCGACATGATGCCGGGCGTGGTCAGCCTGCCACACGGCTACGGCCATGGGCGCCAGGGCGTGCACCTGCAGGTCGCCCAGGGGCAACCCGGGGTCAGTGCCAATGACCTCACCGATGAGCGCTTGCGCGATCAGGTGTCGGGCAATGCCGCCCTCAATGGCGTGCCTGTGCACGTCGAGGCCGCCTGAGCAACGGCAAGGCCGAGCATACCGCTCGGCTTTCCGATACAATGCGTCACCGTGCCGACCATCGAGTCGGAAAGTTCAGACGAGGTGTTCCATGGATATCATCGAAACGATCAAAGAGCAGATTGCCAACAACACCATTCTGCTTTACATGAAAGGCTCGCCGAATGCCCCGCAGTGCGGGTTCTCGGCCAAGGCATCGCAAGCTGTGATGGGTTGTGGCGAGAAGTTCGCCTACGTCGACATCCTGCAGAACCCGGAAATCCGCGCCAACCTGCCCAAGTACGCCAACTGGCCAACCTTCCCGCAACTGTGGGTAGCAGGCGAGCTGGTCGGCGGTAGCGACATCATGCTGGAAATGTTTGAAAACGGTGAGCTGCAAACCCTGATCAAGGATGCTGCTGCCAAGGCGAAGGCTTCTGAAGCCTGATCCTCGAACGCCCATAAAAAAACCCGCTCATGGCGGGTTTTTTTATGGGCCGGATTTTACTCTTCGCCCATCTGCGACTGCAGGTAGTTCTCGATGCTGATCTTGTCGATCAGGCTCAGCTGGGTTTCCAGCCAATCGATGTGCTCTTCCTCGGACTCGAGGATGTCTTCGAGCATTTCACGCGAACCGAAGTCGCCAACGGTTTCACAGTGAGCGATGGCGGCTTTCAGGTCGATCAGGCCTTTCTGTTCGATCTTCAGGTCGCACTCGAGCATTTCTTTGGTGTGCTCGCCGATCAGCAGCTTGCCCAGGTCCTGGACGTTCGGGATGCCTTCGAGGAAGAGAATACGCTTGATCAGTTTGTCAGCGTGCTTCATCTCGTCGATGGATTCCTTATACTCGTGCTTGCCGAGTTTGTTCAGGCCCCAATCTTCGTACATGCGTGCGTGCAGGAAGTACTGGTTGATCGCGACCAGCTCGTTTCCGAGGATCTTGTTGAGATGCTGGATGACGCTTACGTCGCCTTTCATGACGGGTTCCTGCCCTGTAGAAGTGTGCCAATACAGAGAAGTTTGAGCCTGATACTTAGGGCTGTCAAACCTAAGTTATTGAATAATAAGTGAAAATGAATAGGAATAAGAATGTTTGTGAAGCGCGTTGGAGTGCTAAGTTATTGAATTGCGGGCATAAAAAACCGGACGCTAGGTCCGGTTCTTCAAAATAGGGGGGTTCAAGCGGCGGTAAATTCTACCGGATAGGGCAGGGCAGCCTGGCTGACCTGAAGATCGGTCAAGGTCTCGCGGACCACTTGCTTGGCAAGGCAGGCACATTTACCGCATTGGCTGGCGACGTTGGTCGCGGCTCGAACTTCCTTGTAGCTGCAGCATCCGTCATAGATCGCATCGCGGATCTGTCCGTCGGTCACGCCGACACAAAGACACACATACATAAAGTCGGACCATCGCTGGTTGAGATGGTCTGGAGCTTAATGGTAATGAGAATGCTTGTCAAAAGTCTTTCTGAGAGGGGTGTGCTTGAGCGACCGGCGGTTGGATTCGGTCTGTCATGAGAAGCCGTGTATGATGGTCGGCCTTTGTTGGATGTCGGGCAAGCCCGTCTGGCCCGGCAAACGGTTTTTCACCCTCATCAGGAGATAACAATGAGCGTACTCGTTGGTAAACAAGCCCCCGACTTCACCGTTCCCGCTGTACTGGGCACTGGCGAAATCGTCGACAGCTTCAACCTGGCCTCGGCCATCAAGGGCAAGTACGGCCTGGTGTTCTTCTACCCGCTGGACTTCACCTTCGTCTGCCCGTCCGAGCTGATCGCCCTGGACAACCGCATCCCAGACTTCCAAGCTCGCAACGTTGAAGTGATCGGCGTTTCGATCGACTCGCACTTCACCCACAACGCCTGGCGTAACACCCCGGTCAACAACGGCGGCATCGGCCAGGTGAAGTACACCCTGGCTGCCGACATGACCCACGAAATCTGCAAAGCCTACGACGTCGAGTCCGAAGGTGGCGTGGCCTTCCGTGGTGCCTTCCTGATCGACACCAACGGTGTTGTCCGTTCGCAGATCATCAACGACCTGCCACTGGGCCGTAACATGGACGAACTGCTGCGTCTGGTTGACGCCCTGCAATTCCACGAAGAGCACGGCGAAGTCTGCCCTGCCAACTGGAAGAAAGGCGACAAAGGCATGAACGCTTCGCCAGAAGGCGTTGCTGCATACCTGAGCGAGAACGCTGGCAAGCTGTAATTGCCAAGCGCATAAAAAAACCGGCCCTGGTGGCCGGTTTTTTTGTGCCTGGAATTTGAGTCTTCCAGTGTCTGTTCTGCTCTCATCGCTGGCAAGCCAGCTCCCACAGGTACCCCACAATATTCAAGCCTGTGGTAATCCTGTGGGAGCCGGCTTGCCGGCGATGAGGCATTCAACTCAGTCGTTGAAATCGCGCCAGCCGCCCATTTCCTTCCAGCGGTTGACGATGCCGCAGAACAGCTCGGCCGTCTTCTCGGTGTCGTAGCGCGCCGAATGCGCCTCACGCCCGTCAAAGTCGATGTCGGCACTCTGGCAGGCCCGCGCCAGCACGGTCTGGCCATACGCCAGGCCCGCCAGGGTGGCGGTGTCGAAGCTGGAGAACGGGTGGAAGGGGTTGCGCTTGAGGTCGTTGCGGTTGACCGCGGCATTGAGGAAGCCCAGGTCGAAGCTGCTGTTGTGGCCGACCAGGATTGCGCGCTTGCAGCCGTTGGCCTTGAGCGCTTTGCGCACGCCGCGGAAGATATCGGTCAGCGCGCTTTCTTCACTCACTGCCATGCGCAGCGGGTGGTCCAGCTTGATGCCGGTGAACTCCAGTGCGGCAGCCTCGATATTAGCCCCCTCGAACGGCTCTACCCGGTGGAAGTAGGTGTGTTCGGGGAACAGGAAGCCTTTCTCGTCCATGCCGATGGTGACGGCGGCAATTTCCAGCAAGGCATCGGTGGCGCTGTTGAAGCCGCCGGTCTCGACATCCACCACCACTGGCAGGTAGCCACGGAAGCGCTCAGCCATCGGGTGGCGCGAGCCGCTGCCGGCCTGGCCGTCCTGATCGTCTTCGTAGAGGTCTTCGCTCACGCGTTTTCCTCCAGCAGGCGCCAGCGCAGCGTCTCGCCGGCACGCAGCGGTATCACGGTCTGCTCGCCAAACGGCAGGCTTTCAGGGGCAGTCCACTCTTCGCGGACCAGGGTGATGGTGTCGGTGTTCGCCGGCAGGCCATAGAAGGCCGGGCCGTGCAAGCTGGCGAAGCCTTCGAGTTTGTCCAGCGCGTTACGCTGCTCGAACGCTTCGGCGTACATCTCGATGGCCGCGTACGCGGTGTAGCAGCCGGCGCAACCGCAGGCCGCTTCCTTGGCGTGACGGGCGTGAGGGGCCGAGTCGGTGCCGAGGAAGAATTTCGGGCTGCCACTGGTGGCAGCATCCAGCAGCGCCACCTGGTGGGTGTTGCGCTTGAGGATCGGCAGGCAGTAGAAGTGCGGGCGGATGCCGCCAACCAGCATGTGGTTGCGGTTGTACAGCAGGTGCTGGGCGGTAATGGTGGCACCGACGTTGGCCGAGGCCTCGGTGACGAACTGCGCGGCATCGCTGGTGGTGATGTGTTCGAACACCACTTTGAGCGTCGGGAAGCGTTCGACCACACGGCGCATGTGCTCGTCGATGAAGCGCTTCTCGCGATCGAACACGTCGATCTCGCTGCGGGTCACTTCACCGTGCACCAGCAGCGGCATACCAACGTCGGCCAGCGCTTCGATAGCGGGGAAGATGTTGTCGATGCTGGTCACGCCTGAATCGGAGTTTGTCGTGGCGCCGGCCGGGTACAGCTTGGCGGCGTACACGATACCGCTGGCCTTGGCCGCGCGGATGTCCTCGGGGCTGGTGCGGTCGGTGAGGTAAAGCACCATCAGCGGTTCGAAGCGGCTGCCGGCCGGGCGCGCGGCAAGGATGCGCTCACGGTAGGCGCCAGCTTCGACAGCATTGCGCACCGGCGGTACGAGGTTGGGCATGATGATGGCACGGGCGAAGGTACGCGCCACATCGCCAACGGTATGGGGCAGGACGGCACCATCGCGCAGATGGATGTGCCAGTCGTCGGGACGCAGGAGGGTCAGGCGATCGGACATTGGGGATTCCAGGCGGGTCGAACTCAAGGCCCAATGCTACCGGAAAACCCTGGGCCGAGCACGGCTATCAAGTTTTTCAGGTGGCGTCCGATACCCTGCAGGTAAGCCGTCAGAATTTGTGGAGCCGCCCGTGCGCCAGCGTTACCTAGCCCTGTTGACCCTGTTCGCCAGCCTGCCGGCCGGTGCACTGACTTTCCAGACGCGCATGGAGAACATTGCCTGGCAAGTCGAGGGCGACCAGTTCCAGTGCCGCCTGATCCAGCCGATCGACGGTTTTGGCAGTGGCGAGTTCGTGCGCCGGGCCGGTGAGCTGCCGGTATTCCAGCTGCGTTCGTACAGTAACGCGCTGGGGGCTGGGTCTGCGACGTTGCTGGCCGCGGCGGCGCCTTGGCAGCCGGGGCGTGGTGATATCAACCTGGGTGTGGTGCGGATGGCGCGTAGCGGCGTGCTGTTCAGCTCGTCCCAGGGGCAGGCCGGCCGACTGATCAATGGTTTGCTCGATGGCCGCAGCACGGTGGTGCGCAATTACAACGGTGAGGCGGGGCGGGCCATGGAGGTGCGAGTACTGCCGGTGAGTTTCGCCAAGGCCTACAGTGACTACCAGGCCTGTGCCAGCAAGTTGCTGCCGATGAATTATGACCAGGTGAGGCAGACGCAGGTGGGCTTCCCGGGGGGTGGCATCGATCTGGACGATTCGGCTCGGTCCCGGCTGGACGTTGTGCTGGATTACATGAAAGCCGACCCGACGGTTAACCACATCCAGCTCGATGGGCACTCCGACAACAGTGGAAACCGCCTGACCAACCGTGACCTGTCGCGCCGCAGGGCAATGGCCGTGGCGGACTACTTCAAGGCCCATGGCGTGCCCGAAGCGCAAATCACCGTGCGCTTCCATGGCGAGCGTTACCCATTGGCGAAGAACAACAATGCCGCTAACCGGGCCCGCAACCGGCGGGTGAGTATCGAGCTGGACCGGGTCGCGATGGTTGAAAAACCGGTGGAGAAGCCGGTTGAGCAAACCGTGCCAGCTGCTGCTCCGGCGCCAGCTAGCCCGGCTGCCGTGGCGCCAGGGGCGAAGCTACCCTGAGGTCGTGGGGGCATGGCAGGTGATTGCTTCGGGGCCATTGGGGGTTCGCCACAGCATATTCAGCGCCTGTGAGATCGAGCGCCGCCCGCGCGGCGCTCGATCTGACAGGCGCTACACCTCTCAAGCCATGCCCCCGCATGCCCAGACCGCAATACCTCCCAAGCATCCATTCAGGCAACGTCGCGCCCTCGACAATTACTGTCGCTTTGTCGTCAGAAGCTGTCGCCCCACTGTAAATTTTTCCATAACGCCGTTAGAATCGACCCCTTTCCGTACAACCCCGTGGAGTGATGGCATGGCGGACGTAAATAAGGTCGTACTGGCGTATTCCGGCGGCCTTGATACTTCGGTGATTCTCAAGTGGCTGCAGGATACCTACAACTGCGAAGTGGTGACCTTCACCGCTGACCTGGGTCAGGGCGAAGAGGTCGAGCCGGCCCGTGCCAAGGCACAGGCAATGGGTGTGAAAGAGATCTACATCGACGACCTGCGCGAAGAATTCGTGCGTGACTTCGTGTTCCCGATGTTCCGCGCCAACACCGTCTACGAAGGCGAGTACCTGCTGGGTACCTCCATCGCCCGTCCGCTGATCGCCAAGCGCCTGATCGAAATCGCCAACGAAACCGGCGCCGACGCCATTTCCCATGGCGCGACCGGCAAAGGCAACGACCAGGTGCGTTTCGAGCTGGGTGCCTACGCGCTCAAGCCGGGCGTCAAGGTCATCGCCCCATGGCGTGAGTGGGACCTGCTGTCCCGCGAGAAGCTGATGGACTACGCCGAGAAGCACGGCATCCCGATCGAGCGTCATGGCAAGAAGAAATCGCCGTACTCGATGGACGCCAACCTGCTGCACATCTCCTACGAAGGCGGTGTCCTGGAAGATACCTGGACCGAGCACGAGGAAGACATGTGGCGCTGGAGCGTCTCCCCGGAGAACGCCCCGGACCAGGCTACCTACATCGAACTGACCTACCGCAACGGTGACATCGTTGCCATCGATGGTGTCGAGAAGTCTCCGGCTACCGTCCTGGCTGACCTGAACCGCATCGGTGGTGCCAACGGCATCGGCCGTCTGGACATCGTCGAGAACCGTTACGTCGGCATGAAGTCGCGTGGCTGCTACGAGACCCCTGGCGGCACCATCATGCTGCGCGCCCACCGTGCGATCGAGTCGATCACCCTGGACCGCGAAGTCGCTCACCTGAAAGATGAGCTGATGCCGAAGTATGCCAGCCTGATCTACACCGGTTACTGGTGGAGCCCGGAGCGCGTGATGCTGCAGCAGATGATCGACGCTTCGCAGGTCAACGTGAACGGCGTGGTACGCCTGAAGCTGTACAAGGGCAATGTCACCGTTGTCGGCCGCAAGTCGGACGACTCGCTGTTCGATGCCAACATCGCGACCTTCGAAGAAGACGGCGGCGCCTACAACCAGGCCGACGCTGCGGGCTTCATCAAGCTCAATGCACTGCGCATGCGCATTGCCGCCAACAAGGGCCGTTCTCTGCTCTAAGTACTGGCAAGCGTTGCACGAACCCCGGCTCAGGCCGGGGTTTTTTTTTGCGGCGTCATGCAACTGGCCTCAACCCCTGTGATTGACGACGTCCTCTTGGAGCGCACTGATAGACAGGCGTGCGCATTGGCGCTTGTCCAGATTAAGGAATTGCCACGTGCGTGTTGATTCAGGCGCGTGTGCGAGTGCCACGAGGATATGCTGTTCCAGCCTTTGTTGTGCATCGGGGCCAGTAAAGATAACGGTCACAGGTTCAGGCGATTCAGTTTCTGGGTGGTCGGTTTTTACTTTTTTTATGGCAGGGTTATAGAACGACTTGTAATTGAAGTTCAGGGTTAGAAAGAACAGTGCTGTAAGGAAAAACGGAAAGCCGACCAGAAACCAGGTATAGAGACTCTGGCTGGATTCGCTGAGAAACGGCAGCGTTGCAAGGGCGGATGCTTCGATGATCCCCGCGAAGATAGCAATGATCGTCAGCGGGGCGACAGGTTGTACGTCGGGCATGATGGCTGTCTCCTGCGGTTTTGCTCATCATTACCGTACTGTTATGCTCAACTAAAGGCTGTAGTGTTTCCCGACTGTGCCTTGCTGGCGTAACAGCGGGTGTCTGATTTTTTTCGCGCATTTAAAGTGGAGTATTCGTCGCGCGGAAGTTTGTTTTCAACTGGTTCAGTCGATTGGGTCAGTGCTACGTTTCTTGCGAGACATGAATACTCACGATTAGCGTGCTGCAGGGTTTTGTGTAGGAAATTTCTGTAAGTGTTGTAGGGCTCGTCTATTCATGAGTTTCATTGACAAATCGCCGCGCCATTAAGCGTTCTGTCGGTTATCGTGGCGTGCCACAGCAAAAATAATGAATGAATGGATATCACATGAATAAAGTCCTTATCGTGGATGACCATCCGGTCATACGCCTGGCCGTGCGCATGCTGATGGAGCGGCATGGGTATGACGTCGTTGCGGAAACCGATAACGGCGTGGCTGCCTTGCAACTGACGCGTGAGCACCTGCCGGATATCGTGGTGCTGGATATCGGGATTCCCAAGCTCGATGGCCTTGAGGTCATCGCCCGCATGGCGGCATTCAGCCCAAGCAGCAAGGTGCTGGTGCTGACCTCCCAGGTACCTGGGAACTTCTCGATGCGTTGCATGCAGGCGGGTGCGGCGGGTTATGTGTGCAAGCAGCAGGAGCTGACCGAGCTGCTAAGCGCCATCAAGGCGGTGTTGTCAGGCTACAGCTATTTCCCTAATCAGGCCTTGCATGCCTCGCGAGGCAGGGGCAGTGGTGGCAGCGAGACGGACATGGTCAACCGTCTCTCGGCCCGGGAGATGACCGTTTTGCAGCAGCTGTCGCGCGGGCGCTCGAATAAGGAAATTGCCGACAGCATGTTCCTCAGCAACAAGACTGTCAGCACCTACAAGTCCCGTTTGCTGCTCAAGCTCAACGCCCGGTCGCTGGTAGACCTGATCGAGCTGGCACAGCGCCACGGGTTGAACTGACCGCTGCGCTGCAAAGCCTCCCGCTGGGAGGCTTTGCAAGGGTCTATAAGTCGTAGTCGAAATCGGCCAGTTGCTTCTGCAGGCGTCGCTCTTCCAGCAGGTTGTCGATGGTGCGACGTTTACTGAGGTTGGTCTTTGCAGTCTCTACCTGGGGCTCCGCTTCATCATCTGCGGCAACAAAATCATCTTCGATTGACAGGTCGTCTTTATCAGCACTCATGAGTCGCTCCAAGCCAAGGGGCCGTTGGCCGTCCTTATAACCAGAAAGCTGACGCTGGTAAAAAAGATTTTTTCAATCGCCCAGGGTGGTTTTTAACTATCGGCTCAATCGTCAGACGTCTTGTGCTTGTATTCGCACAGGTCTTCGATTCGGCAGCTCCCACAGCGGGGCTTTCGCGCCTGGCATACATAGCGCCCATGAAGGATGAGCCAGTGGTGGGCATCGAGCAGGTAGGGCTTGGGTACGAACTTGATCAGCTTCTTCTCGACTTCCAGCACGGTTTTACCGGGTGCGATACCGGTGCGGTTACTGACCCGGAAAATATGCGTGTCTACCGCCATGGTCGGCTGCCGGAACGCCGTGTTGAGGACCACGTTGGCCGTTTTGCGGCCCACACCGGGCAGTGCTTCCAGCGCTTCGCGGGTTTCAGGCACCTGGCTGCCATGGCGCTCGATCAAAAGCCGGCAGGCTTCGATCACATTCTTGGCTTTGCTGTTGTAGAGCCCGATGGTCTTGATGTATTCGCTCAGCCCTTCGACGCCCAGGGCGTAGATGGCCTCCGGGGTATTGGCGACCGGGAACAGCCGGGCGGTGGCCTTGTTGACGCCTACGTCGGTGGATTGCGCTGAAAGGGTCACGGCGACAAGCAACTCAAATGGCGTGGTGTAGGCCAGTTCCGTTTTCGGGTCAGGGTTGTCTTCGTGCAGCCTGCGAAAGATCTCCAGGCGTTTTGCGGCATTCATGGACTCAGGGCTTTCCTTGACGACGTGGGTGGGCAGGGCCCGGACGCAGGTGATTGTACAGGGCCAACAGCACTCCGAGCAGTAGCAGTGCACCCGGGGCGAGGTTGGCAAGTTGCACGCCCAGCGCTTCGTCCAGCCCTTGGCGACAGGCGCCGAGCACAAGGTATGCAGCCAGCAGGCCACCCAGGTGCAGTAGCAATGAGCGCCATCGACCTGCTTCCGGCAGCAGCCGGTCCATTGCCAGGCACGTCAGGCACAACAGGGCGGGGTACGGGCCCAAGAGCAGCGCCATGGGCAGCAGCCAGGCACGCAGGGCCAATTGCAGGCAACTGGCCAGGCCAGCGAGTATCAGCAAGCTTGCCAGCACGTAGGCCGCCCCATGCAGGCGGTTGCGCAATGGCATCAGCAAGGCTTGATGCAGGCCAACCATCAACACCGCGCACCCGCCCATGACAGCCGCCATGGGCAGCGTTTGCGTCGTCCCTAACAGCGGGGCGAGGGCGGCGACCAGCACGTAGTCCCTATTCATGGGGGAAGCCCTCAAGGAGTGCGTGACGATGCTCATCGAAGTAGCGCAGGGCATCTTGCAGCGCCTCGATCACTGCCCGCGAGGTGACTGTTGCGCCTGCCAATTGGTCGAAGTCGCCTTGGTCACGCTTCAGTGCCCAGTGATCACCCAGGCTGCGATTGGCAAACTGCGTCAGCCAGTGCACCTGCGGGTCGGCAAGGCGCCCGCCGAGCCCGGGGCTTTCCTGCTGCTCGACCACCTGGCTGCCCAGCAGGCGCCCGTCAGGCGTGATGGCGATGGTCAAGACGATCGGCCCAGCATAGCCCTGGACCTGGGTGATCAGGACGACCGCTGCAGGTGTGCCCGCCAGCGTTGCCCGATAGGCCGACACGATGCGGCTGTGCGCAAGTTGTGCGTCGGGCGTTGGCAGGGGGGTATCCAATGGGTGATTGTCGTAACTAGCCTCGGGGAGCACTGCCAGCCGCTGGCGGCTCTGCAGCTGTTTTTCGGCTTCGCCGATAGTGGGCGTGGTCCATGTGCGCCAGATCAGCGTCGTCGACAAGGCCAACGCCGCTGTCGCGAGCAACACTGCCGCCTGCGCGAGGGGCTTCATCGGGCAGCCTCTTGGCGGCGCAAGGCCAGCCGTTCAAGGCTGGGGACCATGAGGTTCATCAGCAGGATGGCGAACGCCGTGCCATCGGGGTAACTGCCCCAGGTACGGATCAGGTAGATCAGCAGGCCTGTGCCAAAGCCGAACAGCAGCTTGGGCCACTCGCTTTTGGGGCTGGAGACAGGCTCGGTGGCAATGAAAAAAGCCGCCAGCATGGTCGACCCAGAGAACAGGTGCAGCAAGGGCGAACCGTTGGAATCGGAGCCTGAGCCGTTCCAGCCCAGCAGGCTGAACAACAACAGGCCAGCCAGCAAACCCACTGGCGCGTGCCAGCTGAACACTTTGCGCTGGAGCAGAAACAACCCGCCCAGCAGAAACGCCAAGTTGACCCATTCGCTGCCGCGCCCACCGATGCTGCCGAACCCGGGGTGGCTGGCGAACAGTTCATCGATGGTCAGGCTGCGGTTGTGGCGCAGGCCGTCCAGTATTGTCGGTTGTGCCCAGGCATCAATGTGCTCGCCGCCGCCCACTACCTGTTGCAGGCTCTCGAGCAACCCCGGCGCGTGCCCTGGCCAATGGTTCATCTGCAACGGGAAACTCAGCAGTACGAAGGCGTAGCCCACCATGGCTGGGTTGAACAGGTTGCGGCCGACACCGCCGAAGGCCTGTTTGCCAACCCCGATCGCCACCCCAGCAGCGACCATGGGCAGCCACCAAGGGGCCAGCGCAGGAAGGGCGGCCGCCAGCAGCACCGCAGTGACCAGCGCACTGCCGTCGCTCAGCGTCGCACCTACAGGTTGGCCGCGCAGGGCCAATAGCAGCGCTTCGCAGAGCAACGCTGCACTGGCACACAGCAGCAGGTTGCACAGCAGCCCCCAGCCCTGCACCCACAGCAGTGCTAGCAAACCGGGGGCACAGGCCAGTAGCACCAGGCCCATGCTGGTACGCAGGCGTGGGTCAGGCTTTGCCTTGGTCGGGGTCATTGCGCAAAAAGTCCGTTGAAACCGGAAAATGCCAAGGCCATGATGCCCGCACCGAGCAATTCGACTGGCAGGCCGCGCAGGGCAACAGGTATGTCGGCATGGGCGCTGCGCTGGCGCAGGTCCGCGAACAGGGCCAGCGCAAGCCACAAGCCCACGCCGGCCAGCAGGCCTTTGCTCAGCGTCGCGAGCCAGGCCGTGCCAGCGCTTGTCTCCTCCAGGGCCAACCCCAGCACGGCGACGTTGCTCAGCAGCACTGCAGGCAGGTCTGCCACGGGCCAGTCGGCGCGTAGCCTGGCCAGCGCCGATGGCACGCCGTAGGCCAGCAATGCCAACCAGGGCAGCAACAGGAACAGGCTCAGGTCGTGGAGCTGCCAAGGGTCGAGCACCAGCCACCTGAGCAGGTGAGCGCCGATCATGGCGAGTGCCACGGACAAGGCGCAGGCCAGGCCGAGCACATGCACGCGCAGCCACGATATTGGCTGTTGCTGCAGGCACAGGTGATTGATCAGGGTGGCGCTGATCAGGACCAGAAGGTAGTCACTCATGACATGACGATAGCCGGGAATCGTGTCGATTGTCCGGCATTCAGCGGGTGATAGAACAGCCCCGGCACAGAGGCCGGGGCTGGGGGCTTACTTGATGCGTTGGCCTGGCTTGGCGCCACTGTCCGGGCTGAGCAGGTAGATTTCTTCACCGCCAGGGCCGGCAGCCATGACCATGCCTTCCGACACGCCAAAGCGCATTTTCCGAGGCTTGAGGTTGGCGACCATCATGGTCAGGCGGCCTTCCAGCTTGGACGGGTCGGGGTAGGCCGACTTGATGCCGGAGAACACGTTGCGGCGTTCGTCACCGATGTCCAGCGTCAGTTGCAGCAGCTTGTCGGCACCGGGTACGGCCTCGGCCTTGACGATCAGGGCCACGCGCAGGTCGACGGCGGCAAAGGTATCGAATTCGATTTCCGCCGACAGCGGGTCCTTGGCCAGTTCGCCATTGCCGGCCGGCGCCTGGGCTTCGGCGGCCAGCAGGTCTTCTTTGCTGGCAGCGACCATGGCTTCGACCTTGGCGGGTTCGATACGGCTCATCAGTGCCTTGAAGGCATTCAGGCTGTGGTTTTCCAGGCGCGACTGGTGGTCGTTCCAGGTCAGCGGCGCGACATTGAGGAAGGCCTCGGCGTCGGCAGCCAGCACCGGCAGTACCGGCTTGAGGAAGATCACCAACTGGCGGAACAGGTTGATGCCTTGGGCGCAAATGGCCTGGACTTCGTCCTGCTTGCCTTCCTGCTTGGCCAGCGACCAGGGCGCCTTGTCGGCGATCCAGGCGTTGGCGCGGTCGGCCAGGGCCATGATTTCACGCATCGCGCGGGCGAAGTCACGGCTCTCATAGGCTTCGGCGATGGACGGCGCGGCTGCCAGGAAGGCTTCGGTCAGCTCGGGTGCGGCATCACCGGCCACCATCACGCCGTCGTTGCCTTTGTGAATGAAGCCTGCGCAACGGCTGGCGATGTTGACCACCTTGCCGACCAGGTCGGAGTTGACCTTCTGCACGAAGTCTTCCAGGTTCAGGTCCAGGTCATCGACGCCACGGCCCAGCTTGGCCGCGTAGTAGTAACGCAGGTATTCCGGCTGCAGGTGATCCAGGTAGGTACGGGCCTTGATGAAGGTGCCGCGCGACTTGGACATCTTGGCGCCGTTGACGGTCAGGTAGCCGTGCACGTTGACCGCAGTTGGCTTGCGGAAGCCCGCGCCTTCGAGCATGGCTGGCCAGAACAGGGCGTGGAAGTTGACGATGTCCTTGCCGATGAAGTGGTACAGCTCGGCGCTGGAGTCTTCCTTCCAGAAAGCATCGAAATCCAGCTCTGGGCGGCGCGCGCAGAGGTTCTTGAAGCTGGCCATGTAGCCGATTGGCGCGTCCAGCCAGACGTAGAAATATTTGCCCGGCTCGCCCGGGATCTCGAAGCCGAAATACGGCGCATCGCGGGAGATGTCCCACTCTTGCAGGCCCGAGTCCAGCCATTCGGCGAGCTTGTTGGCGACGGCATCCTGCAAGGTGCCGCTACGGGTCCACTGCTGCAGCATGGCCTGGAAATCAGGCAGCTTGAAGAAGAAGTGCTGGGAATCACGCAGTACCGGGGTGGCACCGGAGATGGCCGACTTGGGGTTCTTCAGCTCGGTCGGGGCGTAGGTTGCGCCGCACTTCTCGCAGTTGTCGCCGTACTGGTCTTCGGCCGCGCACTTGGGGCAGGTGCCCTTGATGAAGCGGTCGGCCAGGAACATGCCCTTTTCGGGGTCGAAGTACTGGGTCACCGAACGGGTGGCAATGTGGCCGGCGTCACGCAGGCGCGTGTAGATCAGGCTGGACAGCTCGCGGTTTTCTTCGCTGTGGGTCGAGTGGAAGTTGTCGAAATCCACCAGGAAGTCAGCAAAGTCGCCGCTGTGCTCGGCCTGGACATTGGCAATCAACTGCTCGGGGGTGATGCCTTCCTTCTCGGCGCGCAGCATGATGGCCGAACCGTGGGCGTCATCGGCGCAGACATAAATGCACTGGTTGCCGCGTAGTTTCTGGAAGCGGACCCACATGTCTGTCTGGATGTACTCGAGCATATGGCCAAGGTGGATCGATCCATTGGCATAGGGCAGGGCGCTGGTGACGAGAATCTGACGTGGCTCGGACATGGTGGCTCGGCTACTTATCTGGCTACGGGGTAAAAATGAGGGTGATCGGCCACTATAAAGGGCTGGCGAAGATATTTCACCCCACAGACGCACCTGCTGACGATTGACGGGTTAGGATAGGCGCCTGTTTTACATTCAGTTTGCCAATGGGAGTCTCCATGAGTGCCGTCACCCGTGCCGCCGTCGAAGGCGTGCTTCGCCAGTACACCGACCCCTACCTGAACCAGGATCCGGTCAGCGCCGGCTGCGTGCGCGCCGTGGATATACGGGGCGGGCAGGTCAGTGTGCAGTTGCAACTGGGGTATGCCGCTGGGTTGTTCAAGAACGGTTGGGCCCAGGTGCTGCAGACCGCGATCGGCAACCTTGACGGCGTCAGCAGCGCCCAGGTGTCGATCGACTGCGTGGTCGCCGCGCACAAGGCCCAGGCCCAGGTGCCGGCCATGGCCAACGTCAAGAACATCATCGCCGTGGCCTCGGGCAAGGGGGGCGTCGGCAAGTCGACCACTGCTGCCAACCTGGCTTTGGCCCTGGCCCGTGAAGGCGCCCGGGTCGGCATTCTCGACGCGGATATCTATGGCCCTAGCCAGGGCGTGATGTTCGGCATCGCAGAAGGCACCCGGCCACAGATTCGCGATCAGAAGTGGTTCGTGCCGATCAAGGCGCACGGTGTAGAAGTCATGTCCATGGCGTTTCTCACCGACGACAACACGCCAATGGTGTGGCGTGGCCCGATGGTGTCGGGTGCGCTGTTGCAGTTGGTGACCCAGACCGCCTGGGATGACCTTGATTACCTGGTCATCGACATGCCGCCAGGCACCGGCGACATTCAGCTGACCCTGGCGCAGAAAGTGCCGGTGGCGGGCTCGGTGATCGTCACCACCCCGCAGGACCTCGCCCTGCTGGACGCCAAGAAGGGCGTGGAGATGTTCCGCAAGGTCAATATCCCGGTGCTGGGCGTGGTCGAGAACATGGCCGTGCACATCTGCTCCAACTGCGGCCATGCCGAGCACCTGTTCGGCGAAGGCGGCGGTGAGAAGCTGGCAGCCCAGTACGGTGTCGACCTGCTGGCCTCGCTGCCGTTGTCGATGCTGATCCGCGAACAGGCCGACAGTGGCAAGCCGACGGCAATTGCCGAGCCGGAAAGCCAGATCGCCATGGTGTATCAGGAGCTGGCCCGCCAGGTCGGTGCGCGGATCGTGCTGCAGGAAGCCGCAGCGCCGGCGATGCCGAGCATCACCATCAGCGAGGATTGACCTGAGAAACCCCCTCCTACAGGTACACCTCAGGCCTGTAGGAGCGGGTTTCCCCGTGAAGACGCCAGCACCGGTTTCAGCCAGGCATAAAAAAACCCGCCAGAAGGCGGGTTTTTTTGAAAGCTAGAAAGCTGAGATCGACTTAGGCGATCTGAACTTCTTCAGCCTGCATGCCTTTCTGGCCGCGGGTAGCGACGAAAGTAACAGCCTGGCCTTCTTTCAGGGTTTTGAAGCCGTCAGCTTGGATGGCTTTGAAGTGCACGAACAGGTCGTCACCCGACTGAGGGGTGATGAAGCCGTAGCCTTTCTCGTCGTTGAACCACTTAACAACACCGTTTTGGCGATTGGACATGTTTCTGTCTCCTTGGACAAAGTTGATTACGGTCAGGAAAAACCCTGCCCGGGACTGAGTGCAAAGAGAGCAGAAAATTCAGATATGGGCCGATCAGGATCGTGCGTCAAACTAGAGATTCTCGGTGTCACGTGCAGCACAGTGGCGTCACCTTAACCCACTTTCCGCAACCTGCCAATGGCCAGAGGCCGCTTTACTGAAATTCAGATCGGTGGCAGCTGTAGGCCCCGCCTGGCGGGGATTGTAGCAAGAATGCAGGATGGAACTTTGAAGAGGGCGCTGGGACCGGTAAGATGCGCCTCACGATTTTCACCTCGCAACTCTTCAGGACACCCCCGCCATGAGCATCAAATCGGACAAGTGGATTCGCCGCATGGCGCAGGAACACGGCATGATCGAACCGTTCGTCGAGCGCCAGGTGCGCGGCGAGCACGACAGCCGTGTCATCTCTTTCGGCGTCTCCAGCTACGGCTACGACGTACGTTGCGCCGACGAATTCAAGGTGTTCACCAACATCAACTCGGCCACCGTCGACCCGAAAAACTTCGACGCCGGCAGCTTCGTCGACGTCAAGAGCGACGTCTGCATCATCCCGCCAAACTCCTTCGCCCTGGCCCGCACCGTGGAGTATTTCCGCATTCCACGCAACGTGCTGACCATTTGCCTGGGCAAAAGCACCTATGCGCGCTGCGGCATCATCGTCAACGTCACCCCGCTTGAACCCGAGTGGGAAGGCCACGTGACCCTGGAATTCTCCAACACCACCACCTTGCCGGCAAAAATCTATGCCAACGAGGGTGTGGCGCAGATGCTTTTCCTCGAGTCCGACGAAGAGTGCGAAGTGTCCTACAAGGACCGCGGCGGCAAGTACCAGGGCCAGCGCGGCGTCACCCTGCCACGCACCTGAGCCGACGAGCGCGGGGAATTCCCCGCGCATTTGGTACTCCAACGAGTAACTTGCCGATGTGCACGATGCGTGTCGGCTCTCGTCAGGAGCTGCCAATGAAACTCCATCCCGCAATCAGTGCCAAGCTGGCTGGCCTGCAGCCTAACCAGGTCGGTATGTTGCCATGGTCACTGCTGGCGCATCCGCTGCCAATGCAGGCAGGCGGCGTGCCTCACCAGCCTGATCCCGATACCCCACAACCGCCGCAGCCGGGTGAAACGCAGCCCATGGAGCCCGGTGAGCCGACCTTGCCCGACGAACCACCTCCCGCGCCCGTCGCCTGAGTGGGCGCTGCTTTAGAGCGCCCATACCCGCCCGGCGCCGGCCAAAAACACGCGGTTTTCGGCGTCGGGTTGCACGCGCCAGCCACCGGTGAATTCACCGAAGGCCGGTAGCAAGCTGATCGCGTCACCCATCAGGAAGCAGGGCAGGCGCAGACGTTGTCTGGCCCGCCCTTGCAACACGAACACCGGGTGGACGTGGCCCGCCAGCACCGGGTGCTGGGGGTGAGCGACAGGCTCGTGCTGCAAGGCGAAAGGTGCCAATAGCCATGGCTCTTCGACCACCTCGATGTCCAGCGAATGCGGTGGGTCGCCCGCGTGGCGATCATGGTTGCCAAGCACCAGCACGATGCGCAGTCCGGCATGCCGTTCCCGCCATGTTTGCAGCTTGGCCAGCGTTGCCGGTGCGCGCGCGGTTTTGGCATGCAGGAAATCGCCCAAAATGATCAGCATCTGGCACTCATGGCTTGTCAGCAGTTGGTCTAGGCGCGCCAAGGTGGCCTCGGTTGTGCCCCGCGGCACGGGCTGATGCAGGGCGCGATAGCTGGCAGCTTTGCCAATATGCACATCCGCTACCAGCAGGGCCCGGCGGGCAGGCCAGTACAGCGCTTTGTCCGGCAGTAACCACAGGGTTTCGCCGCAGTGCTCGATGGCCAGGTGATCATTCATGCGTTGTTACCCGCCACTTTTTCCAGGTCTGCCACCATCCGCGCAATGCGGTCTGCGAGTTTTTCTGTGCTCAAGGTTTCGCGCATGCCTTCCACCAGCAGGGTAAAGGCCAGTGGCCCTGGGCGGCGTAATTCACGCAGGTCCAGCTGCAGTTGGCCCAGCTTCGCCAACTGCCGGTGCAACCGCTCGATTTCCAGTTCTTCGCGCAATACTTCGTCCCGTGCCTGGCCCAGCAGCAGGTTGTCGGCATCGTGCTTGCGAAACACCTCGTAGAACAGCCCGCTCGACGCCTGGATCTGCCGGGTGCTCTTTTGCGCCGCCGGGTAGCCGCCAAACACCAGGCCGGCGATCTGGGCGATCTCGCGAAAGCGCCTTAGCGCCATCTCGCCTGCATTCAGGCTGGCCAGTACATCCTCCAGCAGGTGCTCGGTCGAGAGCGCGCTGGGCAAATGCCTGGCCCAGTCCACGGCGCTTGGGCTGAGCAACTCAAAGCCATAGTCACTGACCGCAATTGAGACCGAAAGCGGTTGCACCTGGCTGACCCGCCAGGCAATCAGGTTGGCCAAGCCGAGGTTGGCCATGCGCCCGGCGAACGGGTACAGAAAAAGGTGCGAGCCTTGGCGAGATTTTAACGTTTCGGCCAGCAGCGTGCGGGTAGTCGGCAGTGCAGACCAGCTTGCCTGCAAGGCCAGCAATGGGCGCACGGCGCGCATTTCCGGGCCTTCGTAACGCTGGTGGGCGGCGGCATCGAGTTGCTCGACCAGGGCATCGGCCAGTTCGCTGGACAGCGGCATGCGCCCGCCATTCCAGCGGGCCACAGCGGCCTTGCGCGAGGTGCTGCGGCGGACGTAAGCGGTCATGTTCTCGACGCGCACCAGTTCCAGCACGCGCCCTGCGAAGACCAGGCTATCACCGGGCCGCAGGCGGGCGATGAACGCTTCCTCGACACTGCCCAGCGACTTGCCACCGCCGCCTTTGCTCCAGTACTTGAGCTGCAGGCTGGCCTCGCTGACGATGGTGCCGATGCCCATGCGGTGGCGCCGTGCCAGGCGCTCGCTGGCAACCCGCCAGACCCCGTCGGCGTGGGGTTCGACACGTTGGTAGTCAGGGTAGGCGCTGAGCGAGTTGCCGCCGTGGCAGACGAAGTCCAGCGCCCACTGCCACTGGCTGTCGCGCAACGCGCGGAAGGCCCAGGTGCTGCGTACCTCGGCCAGCAACTGCTCGGGGCGAAAGCCACTGCCCAAGGCCATGCTGACCAGGTGTTGCACCAGCACATCCATGCACAGCTGTGGTGAGCGCCGGGCCTCGATCTGCCCGGCGAGCAGGGCATGCCGGGCCGCAGCGGCCTCCACCAATTCCAGGCTGTGGGTGGGCACCAAGGTTACCCGCGAGGGGCGCCCCGGTGCGTGCCCGGAGCGACCGGCGCGCTGCATCAGGCGGGCGATGCCTTTGGCCGAGCCGATCTGCAGCACCCGCTCCACGGGCAGGAAATCCACGCCCAGGTCCAGGCTGGAGGTGCAGATGACGGCTTTAAGCGTCCCTTGCTTCAAGTTTCGCTCGACCCAGTCGCGGGTGTCGCGGGACAACGAAGCGTGGTGCAGGGCGATCAGGCCGGCCCAGTCGGGGCGTGCCTCGAGCAGCGCCTGGTACCACAGTTCGGCCTGCGCGCGGGTGTTGGTGAAGACCAGGCTGCTGGCGCTGCTGTCGAGCTCCCGGCTGACCTGATCGAGCATCTTCAAGCCCATGTGTCCTGCCCAGGGGAACCGCTCGATCGCGTCGGGCAGCAGGGTATCGACCTGCAGTTGCTTGTCTTGCCGGCCTTGCACCAGCAACCCATCGCCTGGCAACAGCACGTCGCGTGCGTGCTGCAGGTTGCCGAGGGTGGCCGAGAGGCCCCAGGTCAGCAGCGGCGGGTGCCAGTGGCGCAGGCGTGCCAGGGCCAGTTGCAATTGCACGCCACGCTTGTTACCCAGCAGCTCATGCCATTCATCCACCACCACCAGGCGCAGGTTGGCGAAGTCGTCACGGGCCTGTGCCCGGGTCAGCAGCAGGGTCAGGCTCTCGGGGGTAGTAATCAACACGCTGGGCAGGCGCCGGGCTTGTCGCGCGCGTTCGGCGCTGCCAGTGTCGCCACTGCGCACGCCCACGCTCCAGTTCAGGCCCAGCTCATCGAGCGGCGCTTGCAAGGCACGCGCGGTGTCGGCGGCCAAGGCGCGCATGGGCGTCACCCACAGCACCTGCAAGGGGGCCGGCTGGCGGGCTGAGCTGGCAACGGCGAACGCGCGCAGGGCCGCCAGCCAGACGGCGTAGGTTTTGCCGGCGCCGGTACTGGCGTGCAACAGCCCGGACTCGCCGCGTTCGACGGCCGCCCAGACACGGCGCTGAAAGGCGAAGGGTTTCCAGCCGCGCAGGGCGAACCAGGCGGTGGCGAGGTCGGTGGAGGCGGCCATGGGGCGGGTGATCCTTCGAAGGCTGTGCTTCTACTGACCGCCCGCCAGGGGCATTGGTTTTACCGGATCAGTTCCCCAGCAGGTAGCCGCTGCGGCACACCTGCTCGCCCGCCACATGGGCGATGACCATGCCTGCCGTCGCCATGCGGCGCACGCTACGGGCGTACAGCAGGCCGGGTTGGCTGTTGCGCACCGCAGTCACCCGGTCGTTGAGCGGGTCGATGACTTCGGCGATCAACTGGTCGGCTTGCAGGTGCTGGCCTGGGCGCGCGTGGTACACCAGCAAACCGCCAAGCGGCGTCGACACGGGCTCTACGGCCGCCAGGGGCGTGGCCGCGCGGGGCAGTGGAGGAAGGGGGGCGCAGGTGCCTTCGATGACGCCGTTGTGGGTCAGGAAGTCGAGGATCGCCTGGCAGTCTTTGCCGGCCAGGTCATGGCTCACATCCGCCTGGCCGCGCAATTCGACAGTGACCGAGCAACAGCCCAGCGGAATCGGGAAGCGCTTGCCAAAGCGTTGCTGCAACTGCCACCAGACCAGGCTGAAGCATTCATCGAACGATTGGCCGCCTGAGTCAGTGGCCAGCAGGCTCGCCTGGGCGCCCAGGTAGCGGGCCAGTGGCTCGATCTGTGGCCAGGCATCGGGCGTCGTGTACAGGTGCTCGACGGCTTCGAAGTCGCAGTGCAGGTCGAGTATCAGGTCGGCGTCGCAAGCCAGGCGTTGCAAGATCAGGCGTTGGGCCTGGAGTGGGGTGCGTGCGGGGTGGGCGTCCAGCCCGCGGCGCAGGTATTCGCGGATCAAGGCGACGTTGTGTGCGGCGTCCTGGGTCAGGTGCTCTTCGATCTGATCGCCGATCGAATCGGACAGGTCGACGAAGTTGCGATTGAAATTCTCGCCACTCTGCAGTTCGAAGCGCCCCAACGGGGCGTCCAGCAGCACCTGTTCGAGACCGACCGGGTTGGCCACCGGCACCAGGATGATTTCCCGCTGCAGACGGCCCTGTTGTTCCAGCTCGGCCAGCCTGCGCTTGAGGTGCCAGGCCACCAGCATGCCGGGCAGTTCGTCGGCATGCAGCGAGGCCTGGATGTACACCTTGCCGCCACCGCGTGGGCCAAAGTGAAAGCTGTGCAGTTGGCGTGAAATGCCCGGTACGGGAGAAAGCAGGTCGTGGGTCGAATGGTGCATGGTAGTCCTGGCTACGTGGCGAATACGGTCTGCGACACGGGTCGGCACAAAGATAGAAGCATAATTTTTGCGTCTGCGCCTGTGCGAATTAGGCACTGTCAGATCAGCAGCGCCTGCAGTGTCGCGAGGTCGTCGGCTTCTTCGACCGGTTTGTCCAGGCGCCAGCGCAGCATGCGTGGAAAGCGCACGGCGATGCCGCTTTTATGGCGTTTGGACAGGGCAATGCCTTCGAAACCCAGTTCGAACACTAAGGTCGGGGTCACGCTGCGCACCGGGCCGAACGTTTCCAGTGTGGTTTTGCGGATGATCGCGTCAACCTTGCGCATCTCTTCGTCGCTCAGCCCTGAGTACGCCTTGGCGAAGGGCACCAAAGCTCGCCCGGCCGTGCCGGGGGGCGCGTCCCAGACGGCGAAGGTGTAGTCGCTGTAGAGGCTGGCGCGGCGGCCGTGGCCACGCTGGGCGTAGATCAACACGGCATCGACGCTGAACGGGTCGATTTTCCACTTCCACCAGGTGCCCATGTCTTTGGTGCGACCCACGCCATACAAGGCCTCGCGCTGCTTGAGCATCAGGCCTTCCACGCCCAGGCTGCGCGACTGCTCGCGCTGTTCGGCCAGCTCGGCCCAGGTTTGCCCTTCGAGCAAGGGCGACAGCAGCACAGGCGCTAGCGGGTAATCTGCCACCAGGCGTTGCAACTGTTGACGACGTACGTGCTGCGCCTGGTTGCGCCAATCCTCGCCCTGCCATTCCAGCAGGTCATAGGCCTGCAGCACCACGGGCGCGTCGGCCAGCAGCTTCTTGCCCAGGGTCTTGCGGCCCAGGCGTTGTTGCAACAGGGCGAAGGGTTGCACGGCCAGGGCATCGTCCGTGGCCCCTGGTTTCCACACCAGGATCTCGCCATCGAGCACAACACCGTCCGGCAGTGTTTGCGCCAGGCTGTGCAGCTCGGGGAAGCGATCGGTGACGAGCTCTTCGCCACGCGACCAGACCCACAGCTGGCCGTCGCGCTTGACCACCTGTGCGCGGATGCCATCCCACTTCCATTCGATCTGCCAGTCGCTCGGCGGGCCGAGTTGCGCATCAAATTGCTCGACGGGCGCCTGCAGCGGGTGGGCCAGAAAAAAAGGATAGGGCTGACCGCCACGCTGGCGGTGTTCATCCGCCGACTCGGCAGCGATCAACTGCTGGTAACTGGCGGCGGTAGGGCGGTGGCTGATGTCGGTGTAGCCGACCAGGCGCTGGGCCACGCGCTTGGCGTCCAGGCCGGCCAGTTGCGCCAGGGCGCGGGTGACCAATAGCTTGGACACGCCGACGCGAAAGCTGCCGGTGATCAGCTTCAGGCACAGCATCAGGCTTGGCCGGTCGAGCTGCGCCCAGAGCGGCGGCAGGCGCTGGCGGATCACGTCGGGCGGCAGGCCACGAAGGGGCAGCAGGTGTGTCTCGACCCAGTGGGCCAACCCCTCGTCGCTGCCATGGCTGTTCTCGGGCAGCAGCAACGAGATCGTTTCGGCCAGGTCGCCCACGGCTTGATAGCTCTCTTCGAACAGCCATTCAGGCAGTTCTGCCAGCTCAGTCGCCAGTTCGCGCAGCACACGGGTTGGCACCAGTTGCCGCGGGCGGCCGCCGGCGAGGAAGTACACGGCCCAGGCCGCATCCTCTGCAGGCGCCTGGGCAAAGTAGTCGCGCAAGGCGTCGAGCTTGGCGTTGCTGGAGGTGGTCGCGTCCAGGCGCAGGTACAGTGCGGCGAAGGCTTTCATGCCTCGGGCTCCGAGGTCGCGGGCTCGTCTTCGTCGCCGTATTCGGTGGCGAAGGCGCGAGCATCCAGGCCCTGTTCGTTCAAGTAGCGCACCAGCACGTTAACCGAGCCATGGGTGACCATCACGCGCTCAGCGCCGGTCTGGCCAATGGCCCACAGCAGGCCCGGCCAGTCGGCGTGGTCCGACAGTACGAAGCCGCGGTCGACGCCACGCCGCCGGCGTGTGCCGCGCAACAGCATCCAGCCGCTGGCGAAGGCATCGCTGTAATCGCCGAAGCGCCGCATCCAGCTACTGCCCCCGGCAGAGGGCGGGGCCAGGACCAAGGCTTGGCGCATTAATGGGTCGTTGCGCGGGATGTCGCCGGCATAGCGGGTTTCCGGCAGGTGCACGCCAGCTTCGCGGTACACCCGGTTCAACGGCTCGACCGCGCCGTGTACCAGAATCGGCCCGATGCTCGCGTCCAGCCCGTGGAGAATGCGCTGCGCTTTGCCGAAGGCGTAGCAGAACAACACGCTGGCCTTGCCCTGTGCGCAATTGGCGCGCCACCAGGCGTTGATACCGGCGAACACCTGAGGCTGGCGGGGCCAGCGGTAGATAGGCAGGCCGAAGGTCGACTCGGTGATGAAGGTGTGGCAACGCACTGGCTCGAACGGGGCGCAGGTGCCATCGGGTTCGACTTTGTAGTCGCCCGAAGCGACCCAAACCTGGCCTTGGTATTCCAGGCGTACTTGCGCCGAGCCCAGCACATGGCCGGCGGGGTGCAAGCTTAGGGTGACACCGTGGTGGAGGATGCGCTCGCCGTAGGCCAAGGTTTGCAGGTTGATGTCCTGGCCCAGTCGGCTGCGCAGGATGCCCGCGCCGGGCGCGGCGGTCAGGTAGTGATTATTGCCGGTGCGGGCGTGGTCGCCGTGGCCGTGGGTGATGATGGCACGGTCCACCGGCCGCCAGGGGTCGATGTAGAAATCACCGGGCGGGCAGTACAGGCCTTCGGGGCGGGCGATAACGAGGTCCATGGCACGGGCGCCGGTGGTGGGTTACCAGTTAGGAGCGCGGTGGGCGATGGGAAGTTCGAGTGAGTTCGTCGTGGGGGTTGTGGCGCCTGTGAAATCGAGCGCCGCGCGGGCGGCGCTCGATCTCACAGGCGCTATAGGGAGGCGTCATGCACTCACGGCATCACACCATCCCCTTTACCGACCCGGCACCAAGGTCAGCCGCTGGCTCCCATAGGCCCGCCCAAAGTTCTGCGGTTGCAGCGGCAGGCTCATGAAACGCCCCTTGAACCAGGTATCCAACCCGTCGCTGTAGTGCGGGCTTGCCGCGTTGCCGGACTGGCCACTGCTGGTCAGCACCTGCAACGGTTCGGCCTGGCCGAAATCGACGACCATGCGTGCCGACGCTGGCAGGCGGGTGTCGAAGTCACTGCCCCAGGCGTAGGGGGTGAGGGCCAGGGTACTGAAGTCGCCGCCGGCAGCCAGCGGTGAACGGCTGAGGGCATCACCCAGGCCATGGTAGGCCGGTGCCGGCCAGCGGTACTGGTGCAGCTTGCCCCACTGCCAAGCGCGGCGGTCGGCGCCGAGTTGCGCAGTGCCGGCATCCACCGCAGCGGCCAGGCTGCGGGCGAGAATCACCGGTTTGTCTTCTTTCTGCGGGGTGCTGCGGTCATCCCAGAACGGGCTGTCCTCGCGGCCCAGCAGGTGGTCGGCCTGTGCCGAGTAGGAGAGCCGCGCATTGCTGACGAAGGCCTGCCAGGCAGGGCTGGATTCTGGCCCGAGGTCGTCGAGGAAGGTTTCGCGGGCGAAGGCCTGAAGGAACAGCTCGTACAGCGCGGCATCTGCCGACACCGGGCTCAGCCGGCCATCGAATGCCTTGAGCCGGGCCAAGGCGTCGCGGGCCTTGTCACGCTGTGCAGGTGGCAGGGCATCGATGGCTTGCTTGAGCGGTTGAGCCATACCCGGTGCGTCGAACATCTGCTTGAGCTTGTCGGCCAGCAGGGTGACTTGATCGTTTTGCAGGGCCATCAGGCTGCGGCTGTCGTGACGGCCGTTGCCTGCCAACTGAGCCAGGCGCTCGGCGCGCTCGGGGTAGTACCAGGTGTTGGATAACTGCATGCCGTAGCCGCGCGGCAGGCTGCGCTGGTTGGCGTGGCCGATCCAGCCAGCCGGCGGGTCCTGATCGTAAGGGTGCAGCATCGGGTCAGCGTAGCCGTCCCAGTCGTAACGGCCGTCCCAGCCGGGCGAAGGCAGCAGGCCCTGGCCTTCGCGGCGGTTAGGGTAGCGCCCGCTGACTTGCCAGCCGATGTGCTCTGGCTCGGCGAAGACGAAGTTGAGCGCCGCGGCGGCGACTTCGCGGGTGCTGTCGAATGCCCGTTCGACGGTCTTGGCGCGGGTCAGGTCGAACAGCGCGTCGAGGCTGCGGTCGCCCTTGAATTGAGGCAGGTTCAGGGCCAGGCCCAGGCTGGCGCTTGCCGGCTGGGCAAGGAGGGTGCCGTGGCGCGTGTCGTACATGACCTCGCGCAGCGGGCGTTGACCACGCACGAAGAAGGTTTCGCTGCGTGCCCGTGCTGGCAGCCATTTGCCGTCGGCCAGGTAGCTCAGTTGGTTGCCTTGGCGGCGCAGTTGCTCCAGGTACAGGTCCTGGTTGTCGGCCATCACGGCGCTGCTGCTCCAGGCGATCTTGCCGTTGTAGCCGGCCAGCACAATCGGCAGGCCCGGCAGCGACAGGCCGGCGACCTGGTACTTGCCAGTGTGGATCTGCACCGGGCTTAGCGCCCAGGCGGCCTGGCTGTCGCTGGCCAGCAGGCTCTTGCCGCTGCGGCTGCGTTGGCCTGCCAAGGCCAGGTTGGCCGAGCCTGGGCTGCCGAGCAGGTCGAAGTCGGCGAGCTTTTGGCTGGCTGCCGCCAGGGCGGGCAAGCCGGGTAGCTGGCTGGCGAGGTTGAGGCCCTTGAGCTTTTCCACTTCGCTGTCGGCCAACGGTTCGTCCGGTGCGCCGGGCAGCAGCCAGGCCAGCTTGTCGCTGCCGACCTTCTGCGCCAGGGTCAGGGCGCTGAGTTCTTCTTGCAGGTTCACCGATTGGCTGAAGGCGTACAGGCTGAAGATCAGCGCCGAGTCTTCTGGCTTCCAGTACTCAGGGCGATGGCCGCTGCTGGCCAGGCTGGCGGGCAGCTTGTCGCGGTAGCGGAACAGGTAGGCGTTGACGCCGCGGGCGTAGACCTCGAAGAAGCGCTTGAGCCGTGGCGAGGCGTCGGCGTATTGCTGGGCGGCGCTTTGCTTGAGGTTGGCGGCGCGCATCAGGCGGTCGATGTCGAGGGCATCGCTGCCGGCAAGTTCGGCGAGGCGGCCTTGGGCGAGCAGGCGCATGGCGACCATCTGCTCGATGCGATCCCCGGCGTGTACGTAACCGAGGCTGAACAGCGCGTCATGGAAGTTGCCGCTCTCGATCAACGGCGCGCCCATGGCATTGCGCCGTACCGAGACGTTTTGTGCCAGGCCTTTAAGCGGCTGTACGCCGGTGGTCGGTGGCACGCTGTCCTGGTAGCCGCCCATCTGGCAACCGGCGAGTCCAAGCATGCCGAGCAGCGTGGCAGCGGTCGTGAACCGCGGGCGGAAGGGAGGAAAGGCGGGGGCGGCCATGACAAGGCTCCTGCAAGGCGTGGCGGGGGTTTGGAAGGCGCTAAGGTAGTGAGCACGCAGGCGCGGTGCAAGGTGCTGAGGCGGTTTATTTACGAATGGTATGTGGGAGGGGCGTGCAGGTGTAGGGCTTTAGTGAAGTGGTGTTCTCGAGATCGAGCGCCGCCCGCGCGGCGCATCGCGAGCAACGCTCGCTCCTACGTTTGTTTCGGGCCAATTTTTCCTGTGGCATTGGCGCGCGGTCCCTTGGCGCCTGACACGATATCGAGTCGAACAAACAAGGCGGTCGCGCGCCTCTCTCACAGGCTTTACTGGCCCGAAACAAACGTAGGAGCGAGCGTTGCTCGCGATGCGCCGCGCGGGCGGCGCTCGATCTTGAGAGCATCACATCACTCAAGCCCTACACCCAGGCCCTCAGCACAACGTGCCGATCAAGCGCCGTGGCACTTCTTGAACTTCTTCTCGCTGCCGCAAGGGCAAGGATCGTTGCGGCCAACGTCCTTCAGGGCGTTACGAACAGGTTCCTGATGGCCGTGGTTGCAGTGCGGGCCGTGCACATGGCCGTGGTCGTGATCGTGGTGGTGATCATGATCGTGGTTGCAGTCAGGGCCATGAACATGAGGTTGCTGGGTCATTGCAAAGTTACTCCGGTATGAAATCACCGGGGATTATCTCACCACTGCGCGACAAGTGCAGGTCCCGGTGAAACAGCAACCCGGTGGCCAGCTCGCCCTGCAAGGTGTAATGCAGCGGTTGCTCGCTTTTAAGCAGCTTGGCCAGCGGCTTCAGGTGCTGCCACAGGTTGGTCCGCGCGGTGATCTTGAAGGTGCGCCGGGCATGGCCGCCGACGCTGCGCCACACACTGGTCTCATCCTGCACCAGCAACAGGTCGTTGAGCCGTATCGAATACGCCAGGCTGCGGATGAACAAGCGGCTGTCATTTGGGTTGTCGACGCGCAGGTGCAGCACGAACTCCTGCTCAAGTAGCCTGGCCTTGACCGTTTCGACCCTGACCAGGTGCACCTCAGGTTCGCGCCAGTCGTCGCCGCCCCAGCTGACGCAGCCCGCGAGCAGTGCCAGCAGGGCGCCGAGCAGCAGTACGCGGGCCTGGGCGATCATGCTCAGCTGGCCACGTAACTGGCACAGCATTTCTTGAACTTCTGACCGCTGGCGCAAGGGCAAGGATCGTTGCGCCCGGCCTTCAGCCCAACCGTGGGGTCGATGAAGTACCAGCGCCCCTCATGCTGGACGAACGCCGAGCGCTCGCGGTGCTGGTGATCGCCGTCCTCATCGTGCCAGCGCGCGGTGAAGGTGACAAAACCGTGCTCGGGTTGGCCACCCAGCACCTCGGCGCTTTCCACCTCCAGCCCCAACCAGGTGCTTTGGGCGCTCCAACTGGCCATGGCGCCGCGGTCCAGCGCCGCTTGCTGGGCCGGCAGGGTGGTGCTCACCAGGTAGTCGATCAGGCCCAGCACGTAAGCGCTGTAGCGCGAGCGCATCAGCGTCTGGGCATCCGGCGCCGGGGTTCCGGCATGGTAGTGCCCGCAGCAGGCGTCGAGCAGGTTGCCACTGCCGCAAGGGCAGACCGAGACACTCATCATCACCACCAGTACTTTCCAAAATTTTCAGGGTTGGCCCAGAATCGCGCATTGAGCCAGTCCGGGACTTGCTTGTAGTCATGTAGATCATAGGTGAAGAGGCTCAACACCTGCCCTTCACGACGGAATTTTTCGCTGGCAGACAAGGCCAGGGCGAAAAAGTCGGTGTCTTGCCAACCGCAGGCCGAGAGGTCGGCCAGCACCGCAACCCGGCTGGCATTAAGGTTACGGATGCCGCCCAGCAGTTCCAGGCCGGTACGCTTGGGCAGGTGCTCCAGGCAGTCCACCAGCACCGCCAAGTCGAAGCGTTGACTGGCAAGGTCTGCCGGCAATGGGCCGGGTGCAGTCGTTGCGATGGCCACCTGCGGGTGTGCCTCGGCAAAGGCGTCCAGTGCGGGGAAGCGCGTGCCTACCAGCAACAGGCGTTGAGGGGTAAAACGCTCGAGCAGGGCCGCCAAGGCCTGCTGGGGCGTGCGCTGGGAAAAACCGTCGGTCATTGCCAATCCTCGTTCAAGTCATCCAAGACTAACGGGCCGCAGCGCCTGGGCAAAGCGGCATGTGACCGCGTCGTGGCTTATTGCTGGCAGGGATGGATTGCGCGGTCTTTACTCCCAGAGATCGGCCTTATGCCGATTCCCCTAGGAGAAGCAACGAAAATGAGCATAGTACGCACAGCGATACCCCTGGTACTGCTCACCAGTGTGTTGACTGGTTGTGCAGGTTTGCAAAAAACCGACTGGCCGAAGTGTGCTGCCGTCGGGGGCGTAGGCGGCGCCGCCTTGGGTGCCATCGAGAGTTCCAGCTGGGCTGGCTGGGGCGCGTTGTTGGGCGGTGGCCTGGCGGCGGGCTATTGCTGGGCCCATGGCGATGGCGACGAGGATGGTGACGGCGTGCCGGACAGCCGTGACAAGTGCCCCGGCACCCCACGCGGTGTGCAGGTCGATGCCAATGGCTGCCCGCCAGAACCGGTCGCGGTGGTCGAGGAAGTCGTGGTGCAGAAGGAAGAAGTCATCGTCATCCGCGATGTGCACTTCGAGTTCGACTCTGCGCGTCTGACCGCCAAGGATAAAGAGCGGCTGAACACCATCGCCACCCGCCTCAAACAGGAAGCACCGAGTGCCCGCCTGAGTGTCAGCGGCCATACCGACAGCGTGGGCTCTGACACCTATAACCAGAAACTGTCCGAGCGCCGTGCCCATTCGGTGACCGATTACCTGGTCGAGAGCGGTGTGCCGCGCAGCAGCTTCGTCTCGATAGTGGGTGCCGGGGAAACCCAGCCAGTGGCTGACAACGCCACGGCCGATGGGCGCGCCATGAACCGTCGCACCGAGATCAAGATCCAGCGGTGACGGCCAGCACCAGCGTCCGCGCCTGGAGCAGTGGCGCGGGCGCAGGCTGCTGGGCAGTTCGATCCGACAAGCGTCACTGCAGGGCCTCTGGCGCACGCCTTGGCATTACAGGTACTGTTGGTCGCACGGCTCGCTCGAACGGGCCGCTTCGACATAACAATAAATGTAGAGGGGCGGGGCTATGAAGTTCATCCTGGGCCTGGGCAAGGTCCTGACCGTTATCTTCTGGGGCGTGGCGCTGTTCAATCTGTTGATGCCGCAACCCTTGCCATTCAATCTTCTGATCAACGCGGCAGGCATTGTCTTGCTGAGCCTGCATGTGCTCGAGGTGTTGTTCTTCAACGCCAGCCTGCGTGGGCGCAGCCACCGTTGGTTCGACCGCTTGCAGATCCTGCTGACGGGGATCTTCCATGTCATGTCCATTCCTCGTGCGCAGGAGGCGCCGCGCAATGCGTAATCTGATGTTGCTGGCGGTGTTGGCCGCGCCCTTGGCCCAGGCCGAAAGCCTTGAGGTGGCTTCCAATTCCATGCTGCGCTTGCCCGACAAGTCGGCCAGCGTGCACCTTGAGTCTCTGCGCGTGGCCGACTCGGCGACGCTGCTTTTGCCTGCCACGCTCACCGAGTTGAAGGTCGATCACCTGCAACTGGGGCGTGAGGCGCGTATCGCCATTGCCCCCGCTGACCACCCGCTGCGGATTGAAGCACGCAGTGCCCGGCTGGGTGAGGGCAGCCAGATCAGTGCCCCGGGTGCGCCAGGCACCTACCAGCGTGCGGCCCGTTCCGGGCGAAGCCTGGACTTGAAGCTGGATGAGTTAGAGGCCGAGCAACTGTCGATCGATGCCCGAGGCGGCGCCGGCGCGCCGGGTTATGCAGGCCTCGATGGTGCCAACGGCCAGGCCGGGGGCTGCACCTGGGGCCAAGCCAGCCGCGGCGCCAATGGCGATGATGGCGGCAACGGGCATGACGGTGCGGCGGGTGGGCGAATTCGCCTGAGTGTGCCGCAGGGCTTTGCTCAATCGCGCATTGTGGTGCGCCTGGATGGCGGTGCCCCGGGCCAGGCCGGCACAGCGGGCAAGGCAGGCAAAGGCGGGGCGAGTAAAGGGTGTTTGGTCTATCGCACCGATGCCGGTGCCAGCGGGCGGCCGGGGCAGCCGGGCCAGCCAGGCCTGGCCGGTGCCTCGGGTGAGTTGATCCTGCAGCGCCTTTGACCCGCGCGGGCGGCGCGGCCCAGGGTTGCGTCGCCTACAGCACCCACCGCGAGCTGGCCACGGCCACCACCGCGATGCCCAGCAGCAGGTTGATACCGACCATCCGTCGAATCCTGCCCAGTACTGCGGCCCCCGTCGCCCAGTCCTCGGCCTGCACGGCTGTTTTCAGCTCGGGCAGCAGCAAGGCCTGGATGCGCATGAAGAGGGCGAACATGGCAATGCCGCCACCGATCATCACATGCACGTACTTGGGCGCGGTCTCGAAGCCTGTGAAGCGCATGTGCAACATGCCGATACCGCTGATCGCCAAAATCGCGACAGCCAACCAGACCCATCTGAAGAAGCGTCGGAAAACTTCCACCCACAACCGCAGGCGCGCAGGCCCGTCGAGGGCTGCAACCGTTGCCGGGCGCAGCACTAGCCAGGCGAAGAACATGCCGCCGACCCAGACCAGCGCGGCCAGGACATGCAGTGTGTAGGGGAGGGCAAAGGCAAGCATCCGGATCTCCATGCGGCATAAAGGGCAATAGCGGGGTATGATAGCCGCCCATGCGAAACACTGAAAATATATCCAGCCCTCCGGGCGCCTGCAGACCATGATCAGCAACGAACTCAAAGCCACCATCCAGGGCGCCTACTCGCGTTTTCTCGAAGCCAAGAGCCTCAAGCCGCGGTACGGCCAGCGCCTGATGATCGCCGAAGTGGCCAAGGTGCTCGGCGACATCGCCTGCGACGATGAAGGCCGCCGTGCCGGCGAGCCTGCCGTTGTCGCCGTCGAGGCGGGTACCGGTACCGGCAAGACGGTCGCCTATGCGCTGGCCGCGATCCCGGCCGCCAAGGCTGCCGGCAAGCGCCTGGTCATCGCCACCGCGACCGTCGCCCTGCAAGAGCAGATCGTCTTCAAGGACCTGCCCGACCTGATGCGCAGCAGCGGGCTGAATTTCAGCTTCGCCCTGGCCAAGGGGCGCGGCCGCTACCTGTGCCTGTCCAAGCTCGATGTGCTGCTGCAAGAAGGCCACGCACAATCGGCCACGGCGCAGTTGTTTGAGGAAGAAGGCTTCCACATCGAAGTCGACGAGCGCAGCCAGAAACTGTTCAACAGCATGATCGAGAAACTGGCGGGCAACCGCTGGGACGGCGACCGCGACAGCTGGTCCGAAGCCCTGGAAGACCAGGACTGGGCACGCCTGACGACCGATCACAGCCAATGCACCGGCCGCCACTGCCCGAACTTCCAGCAGTGCGTGTTCTATAAAGCGCGCGAGGGCATGGGCAAGGTCGACGTGATCGTCACCAACCATGACATGGTCCTGGCTGACCTGGCCCTGGGGGGCGGCGCGGTGTTGCCCGACCCACGCGACACCATGTACGTGTTCGACGAAGGCCACCACCTGCCAGACAAAGCCATTGGCCACTTCGCGCATTACTCGCGCCTGCGCTCCACCGCCGACTGGCTGGAGCAGACCGCCAAGAACCTCACCAAGCTGCTGGCCCAGCACCCGTTGCCGGGTGACCTGGGCAAACTGATCGAACAGGTGCCGGAGCTGGCACGGGAGATCCGCACCCAGCAGCAGTTCATGTTCACCCTGTGCGAACAGGTCGCGGACTTCCGCCCCAGCGAAGACACCGAGGGCCGTGAACGCCCGCGCTATCGCTTCGAAGGTGGCGTGGTGCCGGAGCAGATCCGCGAGGTGGGCATCGAATTGAAAAAGGGCTTCGCCCGTCTCAACGACCTGTTCACCCGCCTGGCTGACCTGCTGAAGGAAGGCATGGACGGTGAAGTGAATATCGGTATCGCCAGCCACCAGGCCGAAGAATGGTACCCGCTGTTCGGCAGCCTGGTGACCCGCGCTCAGGGCAACTGGGAGCTGTGGACGGCCTTCACCGCCGAAGACCCCGAAGACAGCCCGCCCATGGCGCGCTGGCTGACCCTGGCCGAAAGTGGGGCGTTGTTCGACATCGAAGTCAACGCCAGCCCCATTCTCGCCGCCGAAATGCTCCGTCGCAGCCTGTGGAGTGTCGCCCACGGCGCGCTGGTGACCTCGGCCACGCTCACCGCACTGGGCAAGTTCGACCGCTACCGCATGCGTTCGGGCCTGCCGCGTGATGCTGTTACCTGCGTGGTCCCCAGCCCATTCGTGCATGGCGATGCCGGCCTGCTGCGGGTGCCCGACCTGGGCGCCGACCCACGTGATGCGGCGGCGCACACCGCCGCCATCATCCGCGAATTACCCAACATGCTCGACGATGCCCGGGGTGCGCTGGTGTTGTTCTCGTCGCGCAAGCAGATGCAGGATGTGTTCGACGGCCTGGACCGGGACTGGCGCAAGCTGGTGCTGATCCAGGGCAACCTGTCCAAGCAGGAGACCCTGAACAAGCACAAGGCGCGGGTCGATGATGGCCAGCACAGCGTACTGTTCGGCCTGGCCAGCTTTGCCGAAGGTGTCGATTTGCCCGGTGCCTATTGCGAGCATGTGGTGATCGCCAAGATCCCCTTCGCCGTGCCCGACGACCCGGTCGAGGCGGCCCTGGCCGAGTGGATCGAAGCCCGTGGCGGCAACCCGTTCATGGAAATTGCCGTGCCGGATGCCTCGTTGCGGTTGATCCAGGCCTGTGGCCGGTTGCTGCGGACCGAGCAGGATCGCGGCGTCATCACCTTGCTCGATCGGCGCTTGGTCACCCAGCGCTACGGCAAGGCTATTCTCAATGCGCTGCCGCCCTTCCGGCGGGAGATTTCCTGACGGCCGGAGCACACTGCTCCGGCTTGTTGTCCATCACTCAGTCTTGGGCTCACGAGGGCCCTGAAGGAGAGCCCTAGCCCTATGGTCCGCCGTACCCTGCCTGTCGTATTCGCCCTGTTGTTCAGCTCGCCCTTGCTGGCCGGGCAGCAGACGCTGTTCAGCTTCGTGCGCCCGGCCTCGGTGGTCAACGTGGTGACCGAAGATGCCGGCATGCCGCAGTACAACGCAGAGCAAACGGCCGGGGGGGAGGTGCTGCGGCGTGTGGTGTTCAACCCGGTCGAGCGGCCGACCCTGCGCCTGAGCCCACAAAGCGGTGCCTGGGACTGGTCGGCCGGGCAGTTCCTGACCTTGCGCCTGCAAAGCGCCATGGATTGGGCGCTGACTGTGGATGTCACTGTGCTGGGCACTGATGGCCGCACGCTGACCAGCCGCATCGACCTGCCAGCCGGGCCGGCCCAGACGGTGATGGTGCCGCTCACGGCCACCTCGCCGTTGAGCCAGGGCATGCGCGCTGGCCCGCCAATGCCGTGGACGTATGCCGGCCAGCGCCTGCTGCTGACCAGTAGCGCGGGCGCGGTAGACCTCAAGCAAGTGGCCTCTGTCAGCCTGACGATCCCCAACCCCAAGGTGGCACAGAGCCTGCTGATCGAGAAAGTGGGTATTCAGGATGACGACCAGGCCTACAAAGCTGCCTACCACGAGCTGATTGACGCTTATGGCCAGTCCACGCGTGGCCAATGGCCTGAAAAAATCGGCAGCGACGAGCAGCTCAAGGCTGCCGATGTGCGCGAACAGCAGCAACTCAAGGGCTGGCTGGCAGAGCTTGGCAAGCAGCCCCTGGACACCTATGGCGGGCTGCTGGACGGGGCGGCGTTCGAGGCCAAGGGCTTTTTCCGAACCGAGAAGCGTGATGGCCGTTGGTACCTGGTAACGCCGGATGGGCACCCGTTCTACTCGCTGGGTGTCAACGCCGTGGCCGCAGATGGCGGGCGCACCTACGTCGAAGGCCGTGACGGCATGTTCAAGGCGCTGCCCGGCGATAATGATCCGCTGGCGGCGTTCTATGGCAAGGGTAACAACGACGACGGCAATGCCTCGTCGCAAGGGCGCAACTTCAAGCAGGGGCGTTGGTTCGACTTCTATGCCGCCAATATCCAGCGCACCTATGGCAAACCTTGCCCGCCCAGCGTTGAGGGGCAGCCTGCAGTAGAGTGCCCGCCATTGGTGCTGGATGCCTCGCGCTGGCAGTCGCACGCGCTCGATCGCCTGCAAGCCTGGGGTTTCAACACCCTGGGTAACTGGAGCGATTCGGCGTTGGGCCAGGCCAAGCGCATGCCCTACACCTTGCCGCTGTCGATTGTCGGTGACTATGCCAGCATCAGCACGGGCATGGACTGGTGGGGCAGCATGCCCGACCCCTTCGACCCCCGGTTCGCCATGGCCACTGAGCGCGCGGTCGCCATCGCCGCCCGGGACCACCGTGATGACCCGTGGCTGATCGGCTACTTCGCTGACAACGAGCTGGCCTGGGCCGCACCGGGCAATGACCCCAAGGCCCGCTACGGGCTGGCCTACGGCACACTGCGCCTGACCACCGACGTGCCCGCCAAGCGCGCCTTCCTCAAGCAACTGCGGGACAAATACCGCAACCAGGAGGGCCTGTCCAAGGCTTGGGGGATTGAACTGTCCGCCTGGGAGCTGATGGAAGACCCCGGTTTCGAGGCCCCCTTGCCCAACCCGGAGCACCCGGAAATCGAACGGGATTACCAGTACTTCCAGCAGGTGTTCGCCGAGACCTATTTCAAGACCATCGCCGATTCGTTGAAGTGGCACGCGCCCAATCACCTGCTGCTCGGCGGCCGCTATGCGGTGAGCACGCCAGAAGCGGTCAAGGCCTGCGCGGAGTTCTGCGACGTGCTGAGTTTCAACTTCTATACCCTCAAGCCTGAGGACGGTTACGACTTCGCCCGCCTTGCCGAGCTGGACAAGCCGGTGCTGGTGTCCGAGTTCCAGTTCGGCTCCCGCGACCGTGGGCCGTTCTGGCCGGGGCCGTTGGAGGTGGCGCGTGAAGAAGACCGTGGGCCGGCCTATGGCAACTTCCTCAAGGCCGCGTTGGCGCAGCCGATGATCGTCGGTGCGCATTGGTTCCAGTACCTGGACCAACCGGCCAGTGGGCGGCTGCTCGATGGTGAGAACGGGCACCTGGGGCTGGTGGCCATCACTGATGTGCCCTACCCAGGGTTCGTCGAGGCGGTGCGTAAAAACAACCAGCAGGCCATTGGTCAGTTGCGCGCGCAGTTGGCCAAGCCGCAGCCGTGAGCCATCGGGGCCGTTAAACGGCCCCTTTACCTGCGACCACCCAGCCTAAGCCAGTTTGCAAAACCGCCAACTACTGAAACAATGCACGCCATTTTCAGAAGGTCGTACGGAGAACAGTGGGTGCAGATCCAGGGTCACTATGAGCTGAAGTTCGAGGCGGTGCGTGAAGCCTTCGCCGAGTTGTTCGATGATCCCCAGGAGCGTGGCGCGGCGCTGTGCATCCAGGTGGGCGGCGAGACCGTGATCGACCTGTGGGCGGGCACCAGCGACAAGGACGGGCAGCAGGCCTGGCACAGCGACACCATCGCCAACCTGTTCTCCTGCACCAAGACTTTCACCGCCGTCACCGCCTTGCAACTGGTAGGCGAGGGCAAATTGGCGCTGGATGTTCCGGTCGCGCGTTACTGGCCCGAATTCGCTCAGGCCGGCAAGCAGTCCATCACCCTGCGCCAGTTGCTCAGCCATCGCGCTGGCCTGCCGGCCATCCGTGAGTTGCTGCCTGCCGAGGCGTTGTATGACTGGCAGGCGATGGTCGATGCCTTGGCCGCCGAAACCCCGTGGTGGGCGCCCGGCACCGAACACGGCTACGCCGCCATCACTTATGGCTGGCTGATCGGGGAGCTGATCCGCCGTGCAGACGGCCGTGGCCCAGGCGATTCGATCGTGGCCCGTACGGCCCGGCCGTTGGGGCTGGACTTCCATGTCGGCCTGGCGGATGACGAGTTTTACCGCGTGGCGCATATCGCACGCGGCAAGGGTAACCCCGGCGATGCCGCGGCCCAGCGCTTGCTGCAGGTGACCATGCGTGAGCCCGAGGCGCTGTCGACCCGTGCGTTCACCAACCCGCCAGCGATTCTCACCAGTACCAACAAGCCCGAGTGGCGGCGCATGCAGCAACCGGCGGCCAATGGCCACGGTAATGCCCGCAGCCTGGCAGGCTTCTATGCCGGGCTGCTCGATGGCAGCCTGCTCGAGTCCGAGCTGCTCGACGAACTCACCCGCGAGCACAGTATCGGCCAGGATCGCACCTTGCTGACCCAGACCCGTTTCGGCCTGGGCTGCATGCTTGACCAGCCCGAGGTGGCCAATGCCACCTTTGGCCTCGGTGCCCGTGCGTTCGGGCATCCCGGCGCGGGCGGCTCGGTAGGTTTCGCCGACCCAGAGCACGATGTGGCATTCGGTTTTGTGGTCAATACCCTTGGCCCGTATGTGCTCATGGACCCAAGAGCCCAGAAGTTGGTCCGCGTCCTTGCCAGTTGCCTTTGATCGGGTAATGCGGGTATTGGCTGACCCCTTTGACTATCCTCAATGTCTACGCGTTAAGTGCGTTGGCAAAATTTCCTTCTATTTCATGGTGTATCGCTGATGTCTTCACATAAAACCTTAGCACTCGCCCTGTGCCTGACCGCCGTTACCGGCTGCGCCAGCCACTCCCCGGACGCCGCGAAGGACAGTGGTTTCAACTGGTGGCCTTTTGGGTCGGACCAGGTTGCCGAGCAGGAAGTGAAGCAAGCCGTCACCGAAAAGGTCGCCAAGGCCGATGCCAAGTCCGAAAGCGCAAGCCGTTGGTGGTGGCCGTTTGGCGGCGACGACACGGCCAAAGGGCCCGTTGTACCCAAGATCGACCAGAAAGCCACCCAGGCCTGGTTGGACGAATACGAGCCCAAGCTGCGTGAAGCCATCAAGGACAGCAAGCTGGAACTGGAGCGCCGTGACAACGTGCTGGCGGTGACCATTCCGGTGGACAGCTCGTACAACCCTGATCGCCCGAACATGCTGCTGCCGATGACCCTGGGCCCGATCACCCGTGTGGCCAAGACCGTCGAGGGCGATTCCAAGACCGCCGTGTTGGTGCTGGGCCATGCCGACAGCAGCGGTGTTGCAGCGGCTAACCAGAAGCTCAGCCTGGAGCGCGCCGCCTCGGTGTCGGCGATTTTCCGCCTCAGCGGCCTGCAACGTGATCGCCTGAGCCTGAAGGGGATGGGGTCGGTCATGCCGCGCGCCGCCAACGACAGCGCCGAAGGCCGTGCACTGAACCGCCGTGTGGAATTGCTGCTGACGCCTCAGAACACCATGGTCGCGCTGCTGGCCAAATACCAACAGGCCGCGCCAGCACCGACCCCAGCGTCGATGGTCGCGGTTCAGGATGCCAAGGCACCTGCCGCCAAGGCTGTCAGCACCAAACCGGCTGCCAAGGCCGCTGCCAAACCGGCCGCGAAAAAGCCTGTCGCCAAAGCCAAGGCACCCGCCAAGACGGCTGCAAAAAGCAAAGCCGCGCCGGCCAAGCCCGCTGCCAAGAAGGCGACCACCGACAAGAAAGTAGCCGCCAACAGCCCTGCGAAGACCAACTGATCGTCAAGGAAACGCAGCCATGACTCAAACCCTGGCCGATATGCGCCGCGACTACACCCGTGATGGTCTGGCAGAAGCCCAGGCCCCGGGGGAGCCGTTCGCTTTGTTCCACCAGTGGTTCGCCGATGCGGTGAAGACTGAACAACCCCCGGTTGAGGCCAACGCCTTGACCCTCGCCACGGTCGATGGCGAGGGCCGGCCCCATTGCCGCGTCTTGCTGCTCAAGGGGCTCGATGACCGTGGTTTTACCTTCTTCACCAACTACGAAAGTGCCAAGGGCCAGCAACTGCAGGCCAACCCTTTCGCCGCCATGACCTTCTTCTGGCCGGCGCTGGAGCGCCAGGTACGTATCGAAGGGCGTGTGGAAAAGGTCACGGCCAAGGAGTCGGACGACTACTACCAGGTGCGACCGCTGGGCAGCCGCCTGGGGGCTTGGGCCTCACCGCAAAGCCAGGTAATAACCGGCCGCGAAGCGTTGGAAGCGCTGGTAAAGGCGACCGAGGCGCGGTTTTGTGACACTCAGCCGCATTGCCCCGAGCACTGGGGAGGGTACCGTCTGTTGCCTGAGCGTATCGAGTTCTGGCAGGGGCGGGCGAGCCGCCTGCATGACCGGTTGAATTACCGCCTGGTCGATGGGCAATGGCTGCGAGAGCGGCTGGCACCCTGAGATCCTGGGGCTGCTTTGCAGCCCATCGCGACACAAGGCCGCTCCTACAGGAGATCGTGTATCCAGCAACTGGCGCGTTCCCCTGTAGGAGCGGCCTTGTGTCGCGATGGGCCGCAACGCGGCCCCAGCGATCGATCAGGTTACCTCGTATAAGCCGCCGCCTCCCGCTCCAACCAACTCGCCAGCGCCTTGCGCTTGACCCTCTCTCTGCGTGCCTGCTCCAGCCGCTGCAACATGTAGTCACGCTTCTGCGCATCCTTCCCGGCCATCGATAGCGCCAGGTCGCGGTCCATCCAGCGGCGCATGCGCACATACAGCCACCCATGGAAGTACAGCCCTGCGACAGTTGTCACCACGACGATGAAGTAATCCATGGCTATCCTTGGTCTCACTTGAAAGGCCCCACGATACAGTCCATGCAGGCTGTACCCAGGCTGAATGAAAACAATTTTATTGCGTCTGCGTCGTGACAGCCGTCAACGCGCAGCGTCTAATGGACACCGATGACTTTTGGAGATTTTACCTATGCGTAAATCCGCTTTGCTGGTGGCGACCTTTACCACCATGTCGCTGTTGCTGGGGGGCTGTGCCTCGAGCCTGACCGGCGATAGCTACTCCCGTGATGAGGCCCGTCGCGTGCAGACAGTGCGTATGGGTACCATCGAATCCCTCCGTCCGGTCAAGATCGAAGGCACCAAGACCCCAATCGGCGGTGGCGCTGGCGCCATTGTCGGTGGCGTTGCCGGCAGTGCAGTCGGTGGTGGCCGCGGCAGCATCGTTGCGGCCGTAATTGGTGCAGTGGCCGGTGGCCTGGCAGGTTCTGCCGCCGAGGAAGGCATCACTCGCACCCAGGGTGTTGAAATCACCGTGCGTGAAGATGACGGCAGCATGCGTGCCTATGTGCAGGCCGTTCAGGAAAACGAGATTTTCCGGGTTGGCGACCGTGTTCGCATCATGACCGTCGACGGTACCAGCCGCGTCTCGCACTGAGCCTTGACCCGGTTGTAGCGCTACAATAAAAAACCCCGACATGGCCACGCCAGTCGGGGTTTTTTAATGCCACTGTTTTTAGCTTGCGAGGGGTTTGCGGCTGGCCATCGCAGTGACGGCATAGCCGATGACCGCGGCGAAGAACGAGCCCGTAAGGATGCCCATGCGGTCCATGCCCGCATAATCGCTACTGCCGGGCACGAATGCCAGCGAGCCCACGAACAAGCTCATGGTGAAGCCGATGCCACAGAGGATCGCCACCCCCAGCAATTGCCCCCAGTTTGCGCCTGCCGGCAACGCGGCCAGGCCAAGTTTGATCGCCACCCAGGTCAGGCCGAAGACCCCTACCGTCTTACCCAGCAGCAAGCCGACAGCGATACCCATCGGTACTGGATGAGTGAAGCTTTCCAGGTTCATGCCTGCCAGCGAAACACCGGCGTTGGCGAAGGCGAACAGCGGCAGAATGGCGTAGGCAACCCAAGGATGCAGGGCATGCTCCAGGGACAGCAGCGGCGACGTTTCGGCGTTGCGGGTGCGCAGTGGGATGCACAGCGCCAGGGCGACACCCGCCAGCGTGGCGTGAACACCGCTCTTGAGCACGCACACCCAAAGCACCAGGCCGATGATCAGGTAGGGCCCGAGTTTGACCACGCCAAGCCGGTTCATGGCCAGCAGCGCTACCAGGCAGGCGCCGGCCAGCAACAGCGAGACGCTCGACAAGGTGCCCGAATAGAACAGGGCAATGACAATGATCGCACCCAGGTCATCGATGATCGCCAGGGTCATCAGGAACAGCTTCAGCGAAACCGGTACGCGCTTGCCCAGCAGTGCTAGCACGCCGAGGGCGAAGGCAATGTCGGTGGCGGTGGGGATGGCCCAGCCGGCGACCGCAGCGGGGTCGTCGCGGTTGATGAACCAGTAGATCAGGGCTGGTATCACCATGCCACCCACCGCAGCGGTAGCGGGCAGGACTATCTGCGAGGGCTTGGAGAGGTGGCCGTCGACCACCTCGCGCTTGACCTCCAGGCCGATGAGCAGGAAGAACAGCGCCATCAGGCCGTCGTTGATCCACAGCAGCAAGGGCTTGGCGATTTCCAGCGCGCCAACTTTGACCGCCACCGGGACATCGAGCAGGCCGTTGTACAGGTAGGACAAAGGTGAGTTGTTGATGACCAGCGCAAGAACGGCCGCGGCGATCAACAGCAGACCGCTGGCAGCTTCGAGCTGAAAGAATCGGGTGAAGAGGCTACGCACGGGCTATGGGCTCTCCCTGAGAGATTAAGGATGGAACGGGCGTACACCCTAGCCTGTGGCGATATGCTTTAAAACAAAAACTATATTCGTTTTTGTTATATGTTATTGCTGCCTGGGCTGTGGCAAGCCTAGACGGTGTTGCGGAAAGCGTGGGTAGGGGGAATCCGATTATCTCTGCAGGCTTTTCTGGCACTGCTGAGCCCCGCAGACTCGATGCCGTGTAGGAGCAGCCTTGCGCTGCGAAGAGGCCAGTGGCAGCACATAGCGCTTCGCTGCTTTCACCGGCCTCTTCGCAGCACAAGGCTGCTCCTACCAGAAGCGGGCCTTATGCGTTCAGCCCGAGCATATCCCGCGCCACCGCCTCGGCAATGCGAATGCCATCGACGCCAGCGGACAGAATACCGCCCGCATAACCCGCACCTTCGCCCGCTGGGAACAGCCCCTTCAGGTTCAGGCTCTGGAAGTCTTCACCCCGGGTAATGCGCAGCGGTGAAGACGTGCGCGTCTCGATACCGGTCAGCACCGCATCGTGCAGGTTGTAGCCTTTGATCTGCCGATCGAATGCCGGCAGTGCTTCGCGGATCGCCTCGATGGCGAAGTCCGGCAGGCTCGGCGCCAGGTCGCCCAGGGTCACGCCCGGTTTATACGACGGTTCGACACTGCCCAGGGCAGTGGACGGCCTGCCGGCCACGAAGTCGCCAACCAACTGCGCCGGTGCCTGATAGTTGCTGCCACCCATCACGTAGGCGTGGGCTTCCAGGCGCTCCTGCAGCTCGATACCGGCCAACGGGCCACCCGGGTAGTCGCGTTCCGGGTCGATGCCGACGACGATGCCGGAGTTGGCATTGCGTTCGTTACGCGAGTACTGGCTCATGCCGTTGGTAACGACGCGGCCGGGCTCGCTGGTGGCTGCGACCACGGTGCCGCCTGGGCACATGCAGAAGCTGTACACCGAACGGCCGTTCTTGGCGTGATACACCAGTTTGTAGTCGGCGGCGCCGAGTTTCGGGTGGCCGGCGTACTTGCCCAGGCGCGCCTTGTCGATCAGCGTTTGCGGGTGCTCGATACGGAAGCCGACCGAGAAGGGCTTGGCCTCCATGAACACGCCCTTGGCGTGCAGCATGCGGAACGTGTCGCGGGCACTGTGGCCCAGGGCCAGGACCACATGGCGCGAATGCAGCTGCTCGCCGCTTTCCAATACCACGCCGGTCAGTTGCCCATCATCGGTCAGCAGGTCGGTGACTTTCTCCTGGAAGCGCACTTCGCCGCCCAGGGCGATGATGTCCTGACGCATCTGCTCGACCATACCGGTCAGGCGGAAGGTACCGATGTGCGGCTTGTTGATATAGAGGATCTCATCGGGCGCACCGGCCTTGACGAACTCTTCCAACACCTTGCGGCCGTGGTGCAGCGGGTCCTTGATCTGGCTGTACAGCTTGCCGTCGGAGAACGTCCCGGCGCCGCCTTCGCCGAACTGCACGTTGGATTCCGGGTTGAGCACGCTTTTGCGCCACAGGCCCCAGGTGTCCTTGGTGCGCTGGCGCACTTCTTTGCCGCGCTCGAGGATGATCGGCTTGAAGCCCATCTGCGCCAGCAACAGGCCGGCAAAGATGCCGCAGGGGCCGAAGCCGACCACGATCGGGCGTTGCTCTACCTCGGCAGGGGCGTGGCCGACGTACTTGTAGGTAACGTCAGGCGCGACGCCGATGTTGCGATCGTCTGCGAATGTGCGAAGCAGCTCGGCTTCGTTGCTGGCTTCGAGGTCGATGGTGTAGATGAACAGCAGTTCGCTGTTTTTCTTGCGTGCGTCGTAGCTGCGCTTGAACAGGTTGAAGCTGAGCAATTGCTCATCGCGGATGCCCAGGCGCTGGACGATGGCTTCGCGCAGGGCTTCGTCAGGGTGGTCCAAGGGCAGCTTCAGTTCGGTGATTCGTAGCATGGCAGGGTCCAATATCCCGGCCATGGGCGGCCGGCGGCTTTACACAAACCGCCAAGTATAAGCTGTTCGCCGCCCTGACTGGCAGGATAAAAGCGCCCGGCGATCAGTTGTCGCGTGCACCACCGTAGTAACCGCAGCCTTGTAGGGTCTTGCCATCGATGCGCAGCTCGGCGCGCAAGTGACGGACTGCTCCGGTCGCGCTGTCCACGCAGCGTTGCGGTGCGACCCAAAGCTCCACGTGCTGGCCGTTGGCTTCGCTGGTCAGGGTCAGGCCGCCACCGGGTACTTCTTCTTCCAGGAACGGCAGGGGCAGCGGCGCCTGGCCTACGCGGTTGACGACCATGCCTTTGCCGCTGGCTTTGATGTCCCAGTCGGGTTCGTGGCCGTTGGCACGCAGGGTCAGCTGTTTGAAGTTGGGGTCTTCGCAGGCCCGGGTCGAGGGCTCCAGGCGGTACAGGCGGCGGACGTCGAGCTGGCCGTCGGTGTTGGCCTGCTTGCTGCCGGTCAGGCGGCCGCGCACGTCGGCGAACAGCTTGTCGCCAGCATCCTTGGCGAGGTTGGCGGCTTCCTGCAGGATGCCAGTGCTGGCGGCGTCGTTGATCACGAAACGGCGGCTTTCATTACAGGGTTTGAACAGCAACTGGCCCCCGGCGGCGCTCAGTTCGCCCTGCATGCGCGTGGTGCCGATGTTCGGGTCGGTCGGCGTGGCAGCCATGAGCTGGCAGCCGGCGAACAGGGGCAGCATGGCGGCGAGCAGCAGGGAGGGGGTGAGGCGCATGGGGCGGGCTCCGGCGATCGTTGCAAAAGAGCTGGCCACGTTACTCAGGGTGCGCGGCGATCACAAGCTTTGTTGATAGCCTGTGCCGGCCTCTTCGCGGGTAAACCCGCTCCCACAGACCCGCAGAGACTTTCAAAGCTGTGCAGTACCTGTGAGAGCGGGGTTACCCGCGAAGAGGCCGGCACAGGCCATAAAAATGCAGCAGGTAGAACAAAGGGCCCGAAGGCCCTTTGCTCATCAACCACCCAGATACGCGTCACGCACCTTCGGGTCACTCAGCAGCGCTTCACCCGTGCCCTGCATCACCACCCGTCCGTTTTCCAGTACATAGGCACGGTCAGCGATCTTCAGCGCCTGGTTGGCGTTCTGCTCCACCAGGAACACGGTCACGCCGTCACGGCGCAGCTGTTCGATGATGTCGAAGATCTGCTGGATGATGATCGGGGCCAGGCCCAGCGAGGGCTCGTCGAGCAACAGCAACTTGGGTTTGCTCATCAGCGCCCGGCCAATGGCGAGCATCTGCTGCTCGCCACCGGACATGGTGCCGCCGCGCTGGATATAGCGCTCCTTCAGGCGCGGGAACAGCTGCAGGACCTTGTCCAACTGCTCCTGGTAATCGCCCTTGTCGGTGAAGAAACCGCCCATGGCGAGGTTCTCTTCGACCGTCAGGCGGGCGAACACGCGGCGCCCTTCGGGGACTACGGCGATGCTCTTGCGCATGATATGCGAGGAGGTCTGGCCGACCAGTTCTTCACCCAGGTACTTGATGCTGCCACTGTGCGCCTGCGGCGAGCCGCACAAGGTCATCAGCAGGGTCGACTTGCCCGCGCCGTTGGCGCCGATCAAGGTGACGATCTCGCCCTGGTTGATTTCCACGTTGACGCTGTGCAGTGCCTGGATCTTGCCGTAGAAGGTGGAAACGTTCTCGAACTTCAGCATTTACGCTTCCCCCAGGTAAGCCTTGATCACATCAGGATTGTCGCGAATCTGCTCCGGCGTGCCGTCGGCCAGGGGGGTACCCTGGTTGATCACCACGATATGGTCGGAGATGCTCATCACCAGCTTCATGTCGTGCTCGATCAGCAGCACGGTAACGTTGTGTGATTCGCGCAGGTAGGCGATCAGGGCCTTGAGGTCTTCGGTCTCTTTCGGGTTCAGGCCTGCTGCCGGTTCGTCGAGCATGATGATCCGTGGCTGGGTCATCATGCAGCGGGCGATTTCCAGGCGGCGTTGCTGGCCGTAGGCGAGGGTGCCGGCGGTGCGGTTGGCGAATTCGGTCAGGTTGACCTTTTCCAGCCAGTACTGCGCGCGCTCCATGGCCTCCTTCTCGCTGCGGCGGAAGCTCGGGGTCTTGAACAAGCCTGCGAAGAAGTTGGTGTTCAAGTGCCGGTGCTGGGCGATCAGCAGGTTCTCCAGCGCGGTCATTTCCTTGAACAGGCGTACGTTCTGGAAGGTCCGTACCACGCCCTTGCGGGCGATCTGGTGGCCGGCCAGGCCCTGGATCGGCTGGCCATCGAGCAAGATGGTGCCGCCGCTGGGCTTGTAGAAGCCGGTCAGGCAGTTGAACACGGTGGTCTTGCCGGCGCCGTTCGGGCCGATCAGCGCCACCACTTGTTTTTCCTTGACGGTCAGGGCCACGCCGTTGACCGCCAACAAGCCGCCGAAGCGCATGCTCAGGCCGCTGACTTGCAGAATTTCGCGGCTCATCGACGCAGCTCCATGTGTGGACGTTGCATAGGCAGCAGGCCTTGCGGACGCCAAATCATCATCAACACCATCAGCGCACCGAACATCAGCATCCGGTATTCGCTGAACTCACGCATCAGCTCAGGCAACAGGATCATCACGATGGCCGCGAGGATCACGCCCAGTTGTGAGCCCATGCCGCCGAGCACGACGATGGCGAGGATGATCGCCGATTCGATGAAGGTGAACGACTCGGGGGTCACCAGGCCTTGGCGAGCCGCGAAGAAGCTGCCGGCGAAGCCAGCGAAGCAGGCACCCAGGGTGAACGCCGAGAGCTTGATCACGGTAGGGTTCAGGCCCAGTGCGCGGCAGGCGATCTCGTCTTCACGCAAGGCTTCCCAGGCACGACCGATCGGCATGCGCAGCAGGCGGTTGATGACGAACAGTGCCAGCAAGGCCAGCAGCAGCGCTACCAGGTAGAGGAAGATGACCTTGTTGATCGAGTTGTATTCCAGCCCGAAGAACTCGTGGAAGGTCTGCATGCCCTCGGCGGCACGGCGTTCGAAGGTCAGGCCGAAGAACTCTGGCTTGGGGATGTTGCTGATGCCGTTAGGCCCACCGGTCCAGTCGGTGAGGTTACGCAGGAACAGGCGGATGATCTCGCCGAAGCCCAAAGTCACGATCGCCAGGTAGTCACCGCGCAAGCGCAGCACCGGGAAGCCGAGCAGGAAGCCAAAAGTGGCGGCCATCAGGCCGGCGATCGGCAGGCAGACCCAGAAGCTCCAGCCCAGGTAATGCGACAGCATGGCATAGCTGTAGGCACCCACGGCATAGAAGCCCACATAACCCAGGTCGAGCAGGCCCGCGAGGCCGACCACGATGTTCAGGCCCAGGCCCAGCAACACGTAGATCAGAATCAGCGTGGCGATGTCGACCGCACCGCGCGAGCCGAAGAACGGCCAGACCAGCGCAGCCACGATCAGCCCCATGATGATCCAGCGCTGGGTCTTGGGCAGGGTCAGGTAGTTGCTCACCGCAGGCGGGACCAGCTTGCGATCCGAGCGGCGGCCCATCACCGAACTCCACTGCTTGTCGAACAGCACGCGCAGGAACATCAGCACCGAGCAGACGGCGATGATGCTGATGGTGAACGACCCTTGGCTGTGCACGGCCAGGCTGATGCCGTCGATGCTCAGTTTCAGGCCGAGCACCGGGAAGGCCACGGCCCAGACCAGCAAGGCGCTGAAGAACGCCTGTTTAAGATTTTTGTTCATACTTTTTCAACCTCCGGGCGGCCCAGGATGCCGGTCGGCCGGAACAGCAGGACAAGTACCAAGAGACCGAATGCCACCACATCCTTGTACTGGTCGCCGAAAATGTCGGCGCCGAAGGCTTCGGCCACACCCAGCACCAGCCCACCGAGCATGGCGCCCGGAATGCTGCCGATGCCACCCAGCACAGCGGCGGTGAAGGCTTTGAGGCCCACCAGGAAGCCGGCGTTGGGGTTGATCACCCCGTACTGCATGCTCAGCAGCACGGCCGCCACCGCCGCCAGTGCGGCACCGATGACGAAGGTGAGGGCGATGATGTTGTTGGTGTTGATGCCCAGCAGGTTGGCCATCTTGATGTCCTCGGCGCAGGCACGGCAGGCGCGGCCCAGGCGGGAACGGGAGATGAACAGGGTGAGCAAGGTCATGGCCACCAGGGTGACGACGAACACCAGGATCTGCATGTAGCTGATCAGTACTTCTTCAGCACCGCCTGGCCCGAAAGAGAAGCTCCCAGGGATCAGGTTGGGGATGGATTTGTCCTTGGAGTCCTGCGAAAGCAAGACGGTGTTCTGCAGGAAAATCGACATGCCGATGGCGGAAATCAGCGGGATCAGACGGTTGCTGTTGCGCAAGGGGCGGTAGGCAACCCGTTCGATGCTGTAACCATAGGCACTGGTGACGAAGATCGTCGCGACGAAGGCGACGGTCATCAGGATCGGCAGCGAATGGATACCCATCATGGCCAGGCCCGCCAGGGCGATGAAGGCCACGTAGGAACCGATCATGTATACCTCGCCGTGGGCGAAGTTGATCATGCCAATGATGCCGTACACCATCGTGTAACCGATGGCGATCAAGGCATAGGTGCTGCCGATGGTCAATCCATTAACCAGTTGTTGGAAGAAATGGTAGATCTCAGGCATTACAGCGCTCCTAAAAACCTGATTTGCATTTCACTGGCAGGGGTACGGCCAGGAAACCGCGGGTGACGGTTTTAAGATTTTCAGGTGGACCGGCCCCCGGATCGCGGGGATCAGGCCCATGAACCTCGTAAAACAAAGCCCACTGCTCGCACAGTGGGCTTCTACGGTCAGCTATTTAGTCACGCAGTTACTGAGGGGAAACTTCAGTCTTCGGCTTGCCGAAGTGCCATTCGTAGACCACGAATTTGAAGTCTTTCAGGTCGCCCTTCTCGTCGTACGACAGGTCGCCGGTAGGGGTCTTGAAGGTGCCAGCGTGCAGGGCTTCGGCAACCTTGGCGGTGTCTTCCGACTTGGCGGCCTTGATGCCTTCAGCGATCAGCTCGACAGCCGAGTAGGCCGGGAACACGAACGGGCCGCTTGGGTCTTTGCCGTCAGCCTTGATGGCGTCGACGATGGCCTTGTTCGCAGGGTCTGCGTCAAACGACTTCGGCAGGGTAACCAGCAGGCCTTCGGAAGCGCCCTGGGCGATCTGCGAAATGGAGTCGTTGCCGACACCTTCCGGCCCCATGAACTTGGCTTTCAGGCCTTTTTCCTGAGCTTGACGCAGGATCAGGCCCAGCTCTGGGTGGTAGCCGCCGTAGTAGACGAAGTCGACGTTGTTCTGCTTGAGCTTCTGGATGATCGAGGAGAAGTCTTTGTCACCGGCGTTCAGGCCTTCGAAGACGGCTACCTTGGTGCCTTTGCCTTCCAGGGTCTGCTTGACCGCGGTGGCGATGCCTTCACCGTACTGCTGCTTGTCGTGCAGGACCGCAACGACCTTGGGCTTGACGTGGTCGGCGATGTAGTTGCCGGCTGCCGGGCCCTGGGCGCTGTCCAGGCCGATGGTGCGGAAGATCAGCTTGTAACCACGGGCGGTGATTTCTGGGCTGGTGGCGGCGGGGGTGATCATGATCACGCCTTCGTCTTCGTAGATGTCGGACGCAGGCTGGGTGGAGCTGGAGCACAGGTGGCCGATGACGAACTTGACGCCGTCGTTGACCACTTTGTTGGCGACTGCCACGGCCTGTTTAGGGTCGCAGGCGTCGTCGTATTCCTTGGCTTCGAGCATCTTGCCATCGACGCCGCCCTTGGCGTTGATGTCTTTGATGGCTTGCTTGGCGCCGATGAACTGCATGTCGCCGTACTGGGTGACAGGGCCGGTCTTAGGCCCTGCGATCCCGATCTTGATGGTATCGGCGGCAAACGAATGGCTGGCTACCCCGGCCAGAACCATTGCGGCGAACAGCTTGGAAATCTTGATCATAGTGCTCCACTCATTCTGTTGTAATTCTTATAGTCCTGGCGGCCAGGGCTACAGACCGGGCGGGATGTGCGGTATGGCCACGCCATACTGCATGCCCACCTTCCCCCGGAACATGTCCCGGAACTGTACCGGTACAGTGTAGAGCGCTGTCCGAGCGCTTGAAAAGCGGTCAAAAAGAGCCTGTTTCCTGGGTTGTCGCTTGATCGACACAAAGATACAGAAAGGCGCCATCAATTTGCCTGTATCTGCGGCCCCACCCCACAAGTTCGGGGCCGATCGACCAAATTACGTATTTGAAACCGGGTTTTTCTGCAAAAATACCGGCCTTTTTTATTGGCCGATTTTTGCGGGTACAAACCCATGACTGATCAAACAAGCACCCTCTATGCCAAATTGCTTGGCGAGACGGCAATCATCGAGTGGAAAGCACTGGAGCGCTTCTGGGCGAAGGGTGACCTGATTTGGGTCGACCCTAGCCTGGACCTGATCGCCGTTGCCGAAGCAATGGCCGAGAATCGCAGCGAGATCTTCGCCAAGTGGCGCAGTGATGGCACTGTGGGGCCGGTGACTGCTGAGCAGGCATTGGACCTGCAAAACCGCGACCCAGAGATCTGGGCGGTGGTGGTTTCACCGTTTATCGTGATTCAAGCGAAGCGTTCGGAATCGGCGTGATCGTTTTTGGTGCGTGAAAATGCGCAGCCCGCCTTAATTTGGTGCTTGAAGGCGATCAGCCGGGTAGAGGTAAGTAACAATTCGGCGTGGCGGTAACAGTTTACGGGATGCGTAATGTGGCCGCTGCGCGCCCCCTCGCGGGTACGCGCGCGCCTTAGGCCCTGATTGCGGCCTCAAAAAATAACAAATGTGCAAGGAGTCGTTCATGAGTTCACAACTACCTTCGCTAGGATTCGCCGGCATTGGCCTGATGGGCCTGCCGATGTGTCGGCGCCTGCTGGCTGCCGGCTACCCCTTGACGGTGTGGAACCGCAGCCCGGACAAATGCGCCGAACTGGTGGCGGCAGGCGCGCGCCTGGCAGCAAGCCCGGCCGCATTGTGCCGCGACAGCGATATGGTGCTGCTGTGCCTGGCTGACACGCCGGTGGTGCGCGAGGTGGTGTTTGGTGAACAGGGCATTGCCCAGGGCGGGCGCAGTGGCCAACTGCTGATCGACTTCTCCAGCCTCGAACCGACCGCCACCCGTGAGATGGCTGCCGAGCTCGCGGCGCTGTGTGGCATGGCCTGGCTGGATGCGCCGGTGTCCGGTGGCACGCCGGGGGCCGAGGCCGGCACCCTGGCAATCATGGTGGGTGGCGAAGCGGCTGACTTGCAACGCGCGCAGCCGGTGCTGCTGACCCTGGGCCAACGTGTAACGCACATGGGCGCCGTGGGTGCAGGCCAGGTGACCAAGGCTTGCAACCAGATGATTGTGGCCTGCAATGCGTTGGTGATCGCCGAAGTGGTGGCGTTGGCCGAGCAATCGGGGGTTGATGCGACACTGATCGCTGAGGCGTTGGCGGGAGGTTTTGCCGATTCGAAACCCTTGCAGATCCTCGCCCCGCAAATGGCCGAAAGCCGCTTCGAGCCGATCAAGTGGCATGTGCGTACGCTGCTCAAAGACCTCGACAGCGCGGTCAAATTTGCCCGCGAGCAGGGTTCGGCGACACCGCTCAGTGGCCTCGCCGCGCAATTGATGCGCTTGCACGGTAGCCAGGGCTACTTGCAAAAAGATCCGGCGACCCTGGTATCGCTGTATCGCAGCAAGGGCTGAGCACGCCTTTGTCGCGCTCCAGCCGCTCCAGGATGGGCCGCAATTCGCCCAACGCCACCGGGCGGCCGAGCAGGTAGCCTTGCAGGTGGTCGCAGCCGTGGGTTTCGAGGAATTCAAGTTGCTCGACGGTTTCCACCCCCTCACTGACTACCTGCAAGTGCAGGGTGTGGGCCATGACGATGATGGCCTGGACGATCTCGCGGTCTTTCTGGCTGCCGGGTACCTCCTGCAGGAAGGTCCGGTCGATTTTCAGCACGTCCAGCGGCAGGCGCTTGAGGTAGGCCAGTGACGAATAACCGGTACCAAAGTCATCAATCGATAAGGCCACGCCGAGGGCGCGCACGCGCTTGAGCAGGTTGACCGTGCGCTGAATATCGCCCATCAAGGCATTCTCGGTGACTTCAAGCTCCAGGTGGCGGGGCGCCAGCGCCGAGTGATACAGCGCTTTCTCCACTTCGCTGGGTAGCTCATCGTGGCTGAGGGTTACCGCCGAGCAGTTGACGGTGACCTTAAGGTCGGCAAAGCCGTGACGGTGCAGTTGCGCCAGGTCGGCGCAGGCGTGGCGCAGCACCCACAGGTCGAGGTCGATGATCAAACCATTCGCTTCGGCGATACCGATGAACCGGTCGGGCCCGAGCAAGCCGTGTTGCGGGTGCTGCCAGCGGACCAAGGCTTCGAGCTTGGCCACCTGGCCATTGCGCAGGTCGAAGATGGGCTGGTAGTGCACGCACAGCCCGCGTTCCTCCAGCAGTGCGATGCGCAGTTCTTCTTCCAGCTGCAGGGCGAGGGTGGCGCGGGTTTTCAGGCTGTCGTTGAAGAAGTTGAGGCTGTTGCGGCCGTTGCCCTTGGACTGGTACAGGGCAAGGTCGGCGTGCTTGAGCAGCTCTTCAGCGGTGTGGCCATCGTCCGGGAAAATGCTGATACCGATACTGGTGGTCATGACCATGCGCCGGCCACCCAGGTCGATGGGTTCCTTCATCCGTTGCATGATGCGCTGCGCCAGGTGACGTGCCTCGTCACGGTTGTTGAGGCTGGTGACCACGCAAAACTCGTCGCCCCCGAAACGCGCCACCAGGTCGTGGCTGCGGGTGGCTGCCTTGATGTGGTTGGCAATCACCTTGAGTAGTTCGTCGCCGGCGGCATGGCCAAGGCTGTCGTTGATCCGCTTGAAATGGTCGATGTCGAGGAACATCACCGCCAGGCGGTTTTGACTGGTGGTCTGTTCGGCGAGGCGTTCGGCGAATACCTGATTGAAACCGCGGCGGTTGATCAGGTTGGTCAGGGCGTCGTAATGCGCGGCCTGTTGCAGCGAGGCCCGTGCCTGGTCCAATTGGCTGAGCAGGATGCTGACCCGGCGCAGGTCATGCTCCTTACTTTGCAGCTTCTTGTCGGCCAGTGCCGCACTGATGCTGGCGCCGCTGATCAGCAGGGTAATGAAGGCAATGGTCAGCCCCAGTTGCAGGCTGTTGTCTGCCGAGGGCAGGCGCAGGGCGGTATCGGCGGGGATGACCAGGGTCATGGCCGACATCGCGGTGAAGTGGGTGGCTACGATGCCACCGGCCATCACCAGGCTGGCGCCGTACTTCAGGGCTTGGTGCAACGTGCCGCTGCCATTGCGGAAATACCGCGCCAACAGCAACGCTGCGAGGCTGGTGAGTATGGCGATGACCACGCAGGCCAGTAACAGCCCGGTCTGGTAGTACTGCCGGGCGCCGGTCTCGAGGGCGGCCATGCCGACAAAGTGCATCAGGATAATACCGGCACCAATCAGCACGGCACTTTGCAGGTAATGCTGCACTCGCATTTGGCTGCGGTTGAGGCTGTTCATGCCCAGCCAGGCAACGATCAATGCAATGAGCAACGAGAGGACGGTCAGCGAGACGTCGTAGTGGACTTCCACCGGCGCCTGGAAGGCCAGCATGCTGATGAAATGCATGGCCCAGACACCGCCGGCCAGGCAACAGGCGCCAAGCACGCGCCACTGGCGTTGTGCGGTGGGGTGTTCGTTGTGGGATTGGCGCTCGGCCATGTCCAGGGTCGCGAAGCAAGCCGCGCAGGCCACGGTAAAGGCGAGCAGAACAAGGAAAGGCTCGTGGCGACAATCGATGAAGATGCGTCCGGTTGCCGGCAGATCGGCGAACAGTTGCAGTCCCAACCAGTCCATTGCGTGCCTCTTGGCCGAGTTTTCACGCGTCTCCGGTACAACGCCTTGGGAGACTGTCCAGAGGCAGTATAGGAAGAGGTGGTTAGGCCTTCCTGACTAATGGCACTTTGATTGCTACGATTTGGTTATGCGTTCAATAGCAGCCAGGAATATGACTGCTTGTGCCGCGCCACGTGTAGGAGCAGCCTTGCGCTGCGAAGAGGCCAGTAGAGCCACAGCATTGGCTGTGTCTGAACTGGCCTCTTCGCAGCGCAAGGCTGCTCCTACAGGGGCGGGGTGTATCAGCCGGCTACCAGCACGCGAATGGCTTCGAGGCGCAGGGCAGCTTTTTCAAGCATCGCCAGGCCTTCTTCACGCTGCTTGCGCAGGGCGTCGATTTCGCTGTCGCGCACGCTTGGGTTGACGGCTTGCAGGGCAACCATGCGCGCCAACTCTTCGTCGGCCTCGGCCTGCAAGCGACGCTGCGCTTCGGCCACCCGCTCGACGTGGGTCGGCATGATCTTGGCTTCACCACCACTGATGCGCTGGGCCAGCACATCACGTTGCGCCTGGACGAACTTGTTGGCGCTGGCGCGCGGCACGCTTTCGAGCTGGTCGTTGAGCGTTTCGAATGCCACGCGCGACGCCAGGTCGTTGCCGTTGGTGTCGAGCAGGCAGCGCAGGGCTGCCGGCGGCAGGTAACGTCCCAACTGCAGGGCGCGCGGTGCTACCACCTCGCTGACGAACAGCAGTTCGAGCAACACGGTACCTGGCTTCAGCGCCTTGTTCTTGATCAGCGCAACAGCGGTGTTGCCCATCGAGCCGGACAAGACCAGATCCATGCCACCCTGAACCATCGGGTGCTCCCAGGTCAGGAACTGCATGTCCTCGCGGGACAACGCCTGGGCGCGGTCGTAGGTGATGGTCACGCCTTCGTCGTCACCCAGCGGGAAGCTGGCGTCGAGCATTTTCTCGCTCGGCTTGAGGATCAGGGCGTTTTCCGAATGGTCTTCGCTGTCGATGCCGAACGCGTCGAACAGGGTTTCCATGTAGATCGGCAGGGCGAACTGGTCATCCTGTTCGAGAATCGCCTCGACCAGTGCCTGGCCCTCACCGGCCCCGCCAGAATTGAGCTCCAGCAGGCGGTCGCGGCCGCTGTGCAGCTCGGCTTCCAGGCGCTCGCGTTCGCCGCGGGCATCGGCCACCAGTGCATCCCAGGCTTTGCTGTCACCGCTTTCGAGCAGCGGCAGCAGGCGAGGGCCGAACTGATGCTGCAGGGCATTGCCGGTCGGGCAGGTGTTGAGGAAGGCGTTGAGCGCTTCGTGGTACCACTGGAACAGGCGCTCTTGCGGGCTGTCCTGCAGGTAGGGCACGTGCAACTGGATGGTGTGCTTCTGGCCGATCCGGTCGAGACGGCCGATACGCTGCTCGAGCAGGTCCGGGTGGGCCGGCAGGTCGAACATCACCAGGTGATGAGAGAACTGGAAGTTGCGGCCTTCGCTACCGATCTCGGAGCAGATCAGCACCTGGGCGCCGAACTCTTCGTCTGCGAAATAGGCGGCGGCGCGGTCACGCTCGAGAATGCTCATGCCTTCGTGGAAGACCGAGGCAGGAATGCCGGAGCGCACGCGCAGGGCGTCTTCCAGGTCCATGGCGGTTTCGGCATGGGCGCAGATCACCAGTACTTTGGTGCGCTTGAGCATCTTCAGGGTATCAATCAGCCAGTCGACCCGAGGGTCGAAACGCCACCAGCGCTCGTCGTCAGTGATGTCGCCCTGCGCCTGGAAGGCGACTTCCGGGTACAGCTCGGCTTTTTCGCCAGGCGGCAGGTCGCGGTATTGCTCCGGCATCGCTACCGGGTAAGCATGCAGCTCGCGCTCGGGGAAGCCCTGAACGGCTGCGCGGGTGTTGCGGAACAGCACGCGGCCAGTGCCGTGGCGGTCGAGCAGCTCGCGGATCAGGCGCGCGCTGGCTTGGGTGTCGCCATCGCTGACGGCTGCCAGCAAAGCTTCGCCTTCGGCCCCGAGGAAACCATGGATGGTGGCGTGGGCCTCCGGCGACAGGCGACCTTCGTCAAGCAGCTCCTGTACCGCCTCGGCGACGGGGCGATAGTTTTCGCTCTCGGCACGGAACGCCACAAGGTCGTGGAAACGGTTGGGGTCGAGCAGGCGCAGCCGGGCGAAGTGGCTGTCCTGGCCGAGCTGTTCGGGGGTGGCGGTGAGCAGCAGCACGCCAGGGATCACCTGGGCCAGTTGCTCGACCAGGCCGTACTCGGCGCTGACCTGGTCTTCATGCCAGACCAGGTGGTGGGCTTCGTCGACCACCATCAGGTCCCAGCCTGCGGCAAACAGCGCGTCCTGGGCTTTTTCGTCGTCAACCAGCCACTCCAGGGCCACCAGCGCGAGCTGGGCGTCTTCGAACGGGTTGCTGGCATCGCTCTCGATGAAGCGCTCGGCGTCGAACAACGCCACTTGCAGGTTGAAGCGCCGACGCATTTCCACCAGCCATTGATGCTGGAGGTTTTCCGGGACCAGGATCAGTACGCGGCTGGCACGCCCTGAAAGCAGCTGGCGATGGATGATCAGGCCTGCCTCGATGGTTTTGCCCAGGCCGACTTCGTCCGCCAGCAGCACCCGCGGTGCACTGCGGTCAGCGACTTCACGGGCGATGTGCAACTGGTGGGCGATCGGTTGTGCGCGGCAGCCACCCAGGCCCCAGAGCGACGACTGCATCTGCTTGCTGGTGTGCTGCAAGGTGTTGTAACGCAGGCTGAACCACGACAGCGGGTCGATCTGGCCGGCGAACAGGCGGTCGCTGGCCAGGCGGAACTGAATGAAGTTCGACAGTTGGGTTTCCGGCAGGGTACGCGGCTGGTTTTGCGCGTCCAGGCCGTGGTACACCAACAGGCCATCGACATCGTCGACCTCGCGCACGGTCAGCTTCCAACCGTCGAAGTGGGTGATCTGGTCACCTGGCGAGAAGCGCACGCGGGTCAGCGGCGCATTGCGCAGGGAATACTGGCGGGTGTCGCCAGTGGCCGGGTAGAGCACGGTCAACAGGCGGCCATCCTGCGCCAGGATGGTACCCAGGCCGAGCTCTGCTTCGCTGTCGCTGATCCAGCGTTGCCCCGGTTGATACTGCTGCGCCATACTGCCTGAACTCCCGCGATGAAAAGCCGGCTATGTTAACGGATCGGCCGGTCAGACCAAAGTGTTGAAGTGCACCGAAGGGTGCCGAAGACCAACAGTCTAGCCGTTTCATCGACCAACACCGTCTTGTAGACGAGGGCCGCGCACCAACATGTCCGCCAAGCACCGCTGGTTGAACGTTTCCCTGGCCGTGAGCAGCCTTGTGCTGCTGGCCGGCTGCGAGCAAAAAAGCTTCGAGACCTTGCCGGCGATTACGCCTGGGCAGCTTGAGGCACTGGGCGTGCAGACGCCGATCAAGAGCGTGCACTTTCGTGACCGCGACGGCGAAGGCCTGCTGGTGCTGAGCCGCACCGACGGCCAGGCCACCGACGCGGAAAACCAGCAGGAAGTGGACAAGGTAGTGCTCAAGGCCACGCTGTATGGGCGCACGGCCGAAAGCGATGCATTCAAGGCACGTTGGCAGATCGAACAGGAAACCACCTGCCCGGGGCTGGACCTGGATGTCGACTTCTATTCCGATGTCAGCGATGTCAGTGACCTGAACAAGGACGGTATCGCCGAACTGACGGTTGCCAGCCATGCCTTCTGCGGCGGCGGCATCGACCCCCACGATATCGCCATCGAAATGCGCGAAGGCCAGGCCATCTACACCATTACTGGCCAATCACTGATCACCCCGGCGGGCGAGGAGCCGATCGGCGGCGAGCGCGAAGACAGCGCCTCGCTCAAAAGCGCGCCGCAGGTACTGCGCGAGCACATGGACGCAGTCTGGCAGCAGGTCTACAAGCGGCCCTGGAGCGAGGCGAGCCCGCCGAGCGATGACGACCCCGATGACGAAGTCGAATAAGCGTTGTCTCTATTCAAGGTAGGACAACGCCCGCCGATACAGGGGTAATAGGAGACTTTCCATGTTGCCGCCGATTATTCCGCTCAGTGCAGCCCCGGTAACCTCGCAACAGGACCCGGTCAAACCTACTCCCGACATCAAGCCGGTGGTCCCCGCGCAGCCGACTTCCGGTGAAAGCGCCATCAACCTCAAGCAGCAGCGCGACCCGCAGGAGCAGGCCTTGATCCTGCGTGATGAACAGCGTCGTCAACAGCAACGTCGGCAAAAAAGCGACAGCGAGCTTTACAGCGCGTTACCAGGTGATGAAGTCAACGCCGACAACACCGTGCCGGTCGCCCCCTTGATGGGCGAGAGCCCTCGCCAGGGGCTGTTGGTCGACATCGAAGTCTGACGCGGGGCTGGTCAGCGTCACTGGCTGGCTTCATCATGCAAGTCTCTGTTGATCGTCGAGCCCACCCATGAGCCAAGACAACCTCATCGATTTTGATGCCGAACGTGCCAAGCGCGTCCACGACCTCAAGGAAAAGCGCCTGAACGAAGTGCGCCAGGCCTTCGAGCAAGCCATGCCCCTGAGCGCGGCAAAGAAAAAGAAGCCCAAGGGCAAGCCCAAGAAGCGCTGAAACTTGACGCAGGTCAACCCTGCGCCCGCCCCGCGTGCCCGGTCCCGGGCACCATTGACCCCGGTCAATTTTCCCCGCCCCCACATTCGTTACCTTGCATCCATCGGACAACGGCAAACGAAGAGGGAGGCCGACATGTTCTTCGACAACGTGGTTATCGCAGGTGTGGTAACGGTTGGGTTGATGGTCGCATTCTTTGCCGGTCTGGGCATTTTCATCTGGAAGGACTCGAACAAGCGCAAGCCGCGCTGACCTTCCGGGTTCACGAGCACGCAAGGCATTTAGGGCGACTTCGGTCGCCCATTTTTTTTGCCTGCGAAATGTCGGGCAGCGCATCTCAATAAAGATGATTAGCTAGCTAATTAATCGTTTCCGCATTATCCTTCGCTTCATTGTCTATCGTTTACCTGATCATCCCCGCAAGGTCCGCCTCGTGCCCATCACTCTCCAGGCCCTGTTCGCACCCAGCAGCCTCGCCCTCAAGTTCGCCATCAAGACCGTGCTCGGTGGCGGCCTGGCGCTTTGGCTGGCGATGCGCTGGGGGTTGGAGCAGCCGTCATGGGCATTGATGACGGCGTTCATCGTGGCTCAGCCGTTGTCCGGCATGGTGGTGCAGAAGGGCCTTGCGCGCCTGGCCGGCACCTTGGTCGGCACGTTCATGTCGGTAGTTTTGATCGGCTTGTTCGCCCAGACGCCAGGCCTGTTCCTGATCACCCTCGCGCTGTGGCTGGCACTGTGCACGGCCGCGTCAACGCAGCTGCGCAGTGCCTGGGCCTACGCCTTTGTGCTAGCCGGCTACACCGCCGCGATCATCGCCCTGCCGGCGATCGACCACCCGTTGCAGGTGTTCGACCAGGCCGTGGCGCGCTGCACCGAGATCTGTCTGGGGATTTTCTGCGCTACCGCCACCAGCGCCCTGATCTGGCCGCTGCGCGTGGAACAGCAACTGGGCGGACAAGCCCGGCAGGCTTGGCAAAATGGCCTGCAGGCGGCCAGTGCCATGCTGGGGGGAGAGGATGAGGCGCGCAAAGGGCTGCTGGAAAGCCTTGGGCGCATCGTCGCCATCGACAGCCAGCGCGAACATGCCTGGTTCGAAGGCAATCGCGGGCGTCAGCGGGCGCGCGCCATTCGCGGCCTGAGCCAGAAGCTGATGGTGCTGCTGCGTATCTCCCGCTCGGTGCGCCGGCAGTGGCGCCAGCTCGATGAAGGTGAAGCTCGGCACCTGGCGCCCTGGCTGGAGGCGGTGCGCGCGCAGTTGGGCGCACCCGACCAACCCGGCCTGTTGCTGTTGCGCCAACGTATCTGGGATGCCGCCCATGATGAGCAGATAAGCGCTGCCGAACATTACTGCCTGGCGCGCATGACGCTGTTGCTGGACTACGCGATGGCTGCGACCCAGGCGTTGGACGACGTCGAAGCGGGCAGGGCGCCCAAGGATGTGTCCCAGGGCCTGGCCGCACACCGCGACTGGTCGCTGGCACTGTTGTTCGGTTCACGCAGCGCGCTGGCGTTTCTGGTGATGAGTGGCTTCTGGCTGGCGACCGCCTGGCCCTCTGCGCCGGGCGGCCTGGTGCTGACCTGTGTGGTCTGCAGCCTGTTTGCCAGCCGCGAAAACGGCGCTCAGATCGGCCTTAGTTTCTTGCGCGGCATCTTTCTGGCGATCCCCGCGGCGTTTCTGGTCGGGCAGATTCTTTTGCCGCAGTGGAGCAGCTTCGCCATGCTCTGCCTGGGCATGGGTGTACCGCTGTTTCTGGGGGCGCTGGGCATGGCCCACCCGCGTACCGGCGCGACCGCGACTTCGTATTGCCTGCACTTCATCGTGTTGGTATCACCGCTCAATGCCATGCAGTTTGGCGTGGCCAGCATGCTCAACAGCGCGCTGGCGATGCTGGTGGGCGTGTCTGCTGCGGTGATGGCCTTTCGTTTGTTGGTGTTCCGTCACCCGGCCTGGCTGGGCAAGCGCCTGCGGGCGGCGACCCAAAGCGACCTGGTGCGCCTGACCCGGCGCGACCTGCGTGGCGCCGACAGCTGGTTTGGCGGGCGAATGGCCGATCGCCTCTTGCAACTGGCGCGGCATGCCGGCGAATTGCCCGAAAGCGAGCGCAAGCGTTGGGATGACGGCTTGCACGGCCTGGACATCGGCGACGAACTGGTGCACCTGCGCATGTGCCTGGCGGTCGCCCAGGCGCCGTTGGGCCGCGCTGAACGTGAGTACCTGCAGCAGGTGGAGGCGGTGCTGGCCAAGGGGCCGGCGCCGGGCCGTGGGCAACGCCTGGACAGCGCCAGTGAGCAATTCATCGCCGCCTTGCGTCGGCTGCCGGCAAGCGACCCGTTGCGCCTGGCTGAAGGTGCAGTGCTGCAGTTGCAGAAGAGCTGGGGCAAATGGTGCCGCTGGCAGGAGGACGTGCATGGGGTTGCGTGAGTGGGCGCTGGGCGGCGTGCTGCTGAGCCCGTTTCTGATTTATGTGCTGCTGGCGCTGGTGCTCACCGGGGTGTTGCGCTTGTTGGTGCACGCCACGCCGTTGGGTCGCTGGATCTGGCATGAAGCGCTGTTCGACGCGGCGTTGTTCGTGTGTGTGTTGTTCCTGGTGGTGCGAGTACTGGGGGCTGCCTAAAGGCTCTTGTAACGATTTTTGTAAGGAGTGATTCAATGCGTGCTGCCGTACGTACCCTGGTAACCCTGTGTGTGGTGGCCCTTGCCCTGTTGGCAGGCTACCAGCTGTGGCAGTACTACATGCTGACACCCTGGACCCGCGATGCCCGGGTGCGCGCCGACGTGGTGGTGATCGCCCCAGACGTATCCGGTTGGGTGCGCGAGCTCAAGGTGCATGACAACCAGCAGGTCAAGGCGGGCGACTTGCTCATGAGCATCGACCGTGAACGCTTCCAGGCAGCCTTCGACCAGGCCAGCGCCGTGACCGAGACCCGCGCCCAGCAGCTGCGCTTGCGCGAGCGCGAAGCGGCGCGGCGTACTGCCCTGGGGCCGGAGGCAATCAGTGCCGAGCTGCGTGAAAATGCCCAGATCAACGCCGCCATCGCCCGCGGTGAACTGCATGAGGCCGAGGCGCAACTGCAAGTGGCCAAGATCAACCTGGCGCGCAGCGAAGTGCGGGCGCCGCGCAGTGGCCATATCACCAACCTGCGCCTGGCCCAGGGCAACTACGTGAACACCGGGGAGTCGGTGATGGCCTTGGTGGACGATTCGACCTTCTATATCCAGGCCTACTTCGAAGAAACCAAACTGCCGCGCATCCGCGTCGGTGACACGGTCAAGGTCTGGCTGATGGGGGCGGGCGAGGCAATGCAGGGGCATGTGGAGAGCATCAGCCGGGGCATCACCGACCGCAACAGTAATCCGGACAGCCAACTGTTGCCGGAGGTGGAGCCGACCTTCAACTGGGTGCGCCTGGCGCAGCGGATACCTGTGCGGATCCGCCTGGACGAGATCCCGCAGGGCATGAACCTGAGTGCCGGCATGACTGCCAGCGTGCAGGTGCACGAGGACCGGGTTACGCAATGAAGGGAATGCCGAACCCTTTTCCGGGGCTGTCGGCGGCTGGCGGAAAACCTTGGCGAATGCGCGGTGACTTGCGTTAGGCTGGCCGCTGCGAGTTGCCCGGCAGAGGCGACCGTTTGCAGCCCGGCGTGCGTCACTTTCGACTTGATTGCGAGGTTACGGCATGGCCATCACTTCCCAGGACATCTGCAACGCGGCGGAGCAGCTCAACGGTTTCGTTGGCTTTCATGGCAAGCGCGGCGTTCATATCGTGCGTTTTTCCGAGGACTCGTTCGGCATGGACGTGGCCGACGACAGTATCACCCCCTGCAGCGAATTCGTCTGGCGGCCCGAGCAAGGCCCGCGCATGGCGTTGTGCCGACAACGCCTGGCACTGCTGCTGGACCAGCATGTGGATGACCGCTTGAACATTGGCGAGCCCTTGCGCGCTTACCTGCGGCGCAGTGATTTGCCCGAGATCGTGGCCGAGCGCAACAAGCGCTGACGCCCTGCTGTTCACGGGGGCAGCCTTGTTCTGCGGAGGCTGCCTTTACAGCAGGCGCCTGGCCGAGCCTGTGGGCGCCTGTTGCAGCAAGGCTTCGAGCGCCTCTTTAGGTAAAGGCCGGCTCAGGAAATAACCCTGCACCTCATGGCAGCCGTCCTTCTCCAGTGTTTTGAGCTGCTGTTCACTTTCTACGCCCTCGGCCGTCACCGTCAGCCCCATGGCTTCACCCAGGTTGATGATGGCTTGCACCACGGCGCGATCATTGCCACTGGTGTTGTTCAGCCCGGCTATGAAGCGTTTGTCGATCTTGATGCTGTCGAACGGGTACGTGCGCAGATAGCCCAGTGATGAGTAACCGGTGCCAAAGTCATCCATGTTCAGGCGAACACCCAGCTCCTTTAGCGAAAGCATGGTGCTTAGCGCGCCTTCGATGTCGTTGAGCATCACGTTTTCGGTGATTTCCAGTTCAAGGCGCTGGGCGGGGAACGCGGTTTCCAGCAGGATCTCGCGAACGTCGGCCACCACGTCGCTGCGCAAGAACTGCGCAGGTGACAGGTTTACCGATATCAGCAGGCCCACCGGCCAGTCGTGGGCCGTGCGGCAGGCTTCGCGCAGCACCCAGCGGCCCAGCGCGACAATGATGTCGCTCTGCTCGGCCAGCGGGATGAAGGTGTCTGGCCCGAGCAACCCCTCCTGCGGGTGCTGCCAGCGCAGCAGGGCTTCGACGGCGACGATGCGCAGGTCGCCCAGGCGATAGCGTGGCTGGTAATGCAACGCGAATTCCTGGTTTTGCAGGGCCCGGCGCAGATCATTCTCCAGTTGTCGGCGGTACTGGATCTGTTTGTTCATTTCGGCGGCGAAGTAGCGCCAGGTGTTCTTGCCCTCCGCTTTGGCCTGGTACAGCGCGATATCGGCGCAGCGGATCAGTTCGCCGGCATCGAAGCCCTGGGTGCGGCTCTGGGCGACGCCGATGCTGGCGCCGATGTGCAGGGGCTGGTTGTCGAAGACGATGGGTTGCTGCAGCAGGCTAATCAGGCGGGCGCAGAAACGGTCGACTTCAGTGCGGTTATCCATGCCATTGAGCACCAGAATGAACTCATCGCCACCCAGGCGCGCCACCAGGTCGACATCGCGGGTGGTGTCGCGCAGGCGTGTCGCCACCTCTTGCAGCACAGCGTCACCGGCGGCATGGCCGAGGGAATCGTTGATCGGCTTGAAGTTGTCCAGGTCCAGCAGCAGCAACGTGAGTGGGGGCGCGTCGCTGCCGCGCAATAACAACTGCTCAAGGTGCCGGGCGAGTTTGTTGCGGTTGGCAAGACCGGTCAGCGGGTCATGCAGTGACAGGTGCTGGATGCGTGCATGGGCGTCGACCTCGTCAGTGATGTCGCTGGCGGTGCCACGAAAACCCGTCGGCTTGCCGTCGTACCAGATCGCCCGTGCCGAGATGCGGCAATAGCGGTTTTGCCCGTTATGGTCACGGTAGGTACAGCGCAGGTTTGCCAACTGCTGTGGGTCGGCGGCGGCCAACGCGTCCAGCCAGGGTGAGAGTGGCGTGGTGTCGCAGGCCAGCAGCTGGTTTACCGGCTGGCCCAGCCAGTCGTCCACCGGGTAGCCGGTGACGCTGACGAAACGCTGTGAAAGATAGGTCAGGCGTTGTTGTCGGTCGGTTTCCCAGATCCAGTCGGATGCGGCTTCGGCGACGGCGCGAAAACGCTGCTCGCTGGCCTCCAGGGCCTGGTTGCTCTGCTGCAGGCGCGCCAGGCTAAGGTCGATGGCGCGGGAGCTGCGCAAGGCGTGGCAGAACAGGTAAAGCATCACTAGGCCGAGTATCAGCAGCGCGCACAGCAGCGGCGGCAGCATCGCCCACAGCAATTGCTGGCCCGGCAGCGGGCTGGTCCAGGCCAGGTGGAAGCCGGTATCGCCCAGCGCGATACGCTGCTGGCCATGCTCGCCGGTAGCGTCTTTCTCGAGGTGCATGCCCGCCAGGCCGGCGCCGGTACCCAACCGTGTGAGTTTGTCGTCGGTCAGCTGGTCGACGAACAGCATGACGGGTGCCTGGCGTACTTCGCTGTCCGACACGTCCTTGTCTGGCCGTACGGCCGCGGCGCTAAGCACGGCGGGCCATCCGTTGAACAGCACGAACCGGGTGATTTGTTCGCGGGCGCTGGCAGCCCCCCGTGCTTCATTGATGATGGGTTGTAGCGGCGCTTCTATATAAGTGCTGGCGCTCGCTTCACTGGGCTTGCCTTTGAACAGGGCGTAGGTGGTGCGCTGGTCGTCCACCACGAACACACCTTCGTAGCCACTGGCGCTGTACAGCGATTCACCGACGTTCTTCTCTTCATAGGCCCACTGCCAGTCCGCCTTGCCGGCCAGGTGTTCAAAGGCGGCATCCCACACGGCATAGCTGGACAGGAACTGGCGTGAGGCAAGCAGCCGTTGCTCGAGCGCTTGCGAGGCATGGAAAGCGCTGCGCTGTTGCTCTTGGTGATCAAGGGTGGCGGCGATGTTGAGCAATGCGCCCAAGGTGACCAGGCAGGCCAGGCCAAAGACCACGCAAAAGCCTGCAATCAAGCGGCGAACTTGAAATCGGGGTGTGGGTAGGGTGGGTGGAAGGTTGGCGGTCCTGGCCATGTGCGGGTGACTCCTTCAAGAACAGCAGCCTCCTGCAAGGCAATCAGGAAGGAGGTTCAGTCAGGATAGGCCAGCCTGAGGCCGGTGGCCTCGCGTTGCGCGAAATTGACCTGGTCGCGGCCAGCGTGCTTGGCGGTGTAGAGCGCCTTGTCGGCCTGTTCGAGCCAGTGCTCGGGGGATTCAAGGTCGGCGTCGAAGGCAGACAGGCCGATGCTGAGGCTGATCCGCAAGTGTGGTAATTGCGGGTTACGGTAGCTCGCCACCCGCTCGCGCAAGCGCTCCATGGCCAGGCAGGCCTGGGCCTCGTTGGTGTCCGGCAGGATCACGCAGAACTCGTCGCCACCGTAGCGCCCGGCCTGGTCGACCTCACGCAGGTTGCGTTTGAGCTCTTCGCTCATCTGGCGCAGCACGCAATCGCCGACTACATGGCCAAACGTGTCGTTGATGGTCTTGAAGTGGTCGATGTCGATCAGGGCGATGACCGCCTGTTGCTGCTGTTGCTGGCAGGTCTGGAACTTGACCAGCAGCAGGTCTTTCCAGGCACCGTGGTTGAGCAACCCGGTCAGGCTGTCGGTAAGGCTGAGCGCACTGAGGCGGCGCTTGTGCTCTGCCAGTTTGATTGCCAGGCGGTAGCAGACCCAGCCAAGGGCCAGCGGGTAGAGGGTCAGCATGGGCAAGCACGCGTAAACCTGCACGGGCGTGGCAGTGAGTTGCAAGCCAGGGCCGAGCACGAGCGTGGCCAGGAGCATGCCGGCAAGCTGGGCCAGCACGCCACGAACGACCAGGCGCTTGCCGCCCGCGGCCACGTTGTTCATGGTCATCATCGACAGCACGGTCACGCTGGGCAGTGGGTTGAAGTGCATGGCGGCGGTCCAGAAACCGCCCATCAGCGAGTCCAGCAGCAGGTTGCGCTGTTCTGCCTGATAAGGCGCTGCCGAGCGCATCGCCCACAGGTAGGCTAAATGCGGCCAGACAATCCCGTTGAACAGCACCAGCAGCCAGACCCAGGTAGGCGGCGATAGCGGCGCCATGGCAGCCATTACACTGAACAGGCCGATGCCCATGCCGATGATGCGCGGCAGGTAGATGCGCTTGACGAAAGAAAGGCCCTTGCCGCTGCGGTTGTCCATCATGGTCATCGTTCTTCTGCTAAGGCGCCGTTTATCGCATAACGCGTGTGAATATTGTTGAACAGTGTTTCATCTATGAAAAATGACCTTACAAGCCAATTCACGGTTGATCTGATCACTGTGGGGTAATATGAAGGCTTTCCTGTTGCTTGGAGTGCTCATGCTCATGGTTCCCATGGCTAACGCTGCCGGCGAGTCGGCGCCTCAACGGGACGGTCGTTTCCATAACCAGGCCCGCCTGCCTCAAGACGGCGTGATGAAAAAGCTGCGCATCGGCCTCAAGTACCTGTTTTTGCGCAAGCCGCCCGACACTCGGCCCTCCACCCCCCTCCATGTGCAGCCCATGACCCGGCAGCAGGTGCTTGATGCACCTGATCACAGCCTGTGGCGCCTTGGCCATTCGACGATATTGCTGAAGTTGCGCGGGCGCTTCTTTATTACCGACCCGGTATTCGCCGAGCGCGCCTCACCGGTGCAGTGGGTAGGGCCGCAACGTTTCCATGCGCCACCGCTTGGCCTGGACGAACTGCCGCCATTGGCCGCGGTGATCCTGTCCCATGATCACTTCGATCATCTGGATGAGCAGGCGATTCGACGGCTTGCCCCGCGTACGGGGGTGTTTCTGGCACCGCTTGGGGTGGGTGACCTTTTGATCGAATGGGGGGTTGCAGCAGACAAGGTGCGCCAACTGGATTGGTGGCAGGACACTGAAGTTGAAGGGGTACGCTTTGTCGCGACCCCAGCCCAGCACTTTTCAGGGCGTGGCCTGTTCGACAGTAACCGGACCTTGTGGGCGTCCTGGGTGGTGATCGATGAACAGCTGCGGGTGTTTTTCAGCGGCGATACAGGCTACTTCGAGGGCTTCAAGCAGATCGGTGAGCGTTTCGGGCCTTTCGACCTGACCCTGATCGAGACCGGGGCCTATAACGTCGCCTGGCCGAGCGTGCACATGCAGCCGGAGCAGAGCCTGCAGGCACACCTCGACCTGCAGGGGCGCTGGATGCTGCCGATTCATAACGGCACCTTCGACTTGTCCACCCATGCCTGGCAAGAGCCATTCGAGCGCATCCTGGCCCTCACTGAGCAAGCGCAGGTGCGGCTATGCACCCCGCAGATGGGCGAGCGGGTCAGCCTGGACTCGCCGCATGCCGGGCAGAACTGGTGGCAGCCCAAACCTGCGCATCAGCGAGAGCGGTCGACAGAGCGCGCTGTGGCGGTGCGCTGAGGGTCATTTTTCAGCGTCTCGCTGGCGAGGTGAGGGCGGCTTCTGGTCGTCCAGTAAACGCGAAGGTGGCTTACCGCTGTCACTGCGCACCTGCGCATGGCTGATCAGCGCGAAGATGAAGCTGCCACCAATGATGTTACCGGCCAGGGTCGGCAGGGCGAATGCCAGCAAGAAGCTGCGCCAGGTCTCTTCACCGGCCCAGACCAGGTAGGACACTTCCACCGAACCGACGACAATATGGGTGAAGTCACCCAGCGCCATGAAGTAAGTGATCATGAGGATGATCCAGATCTTGGCGTGCTCCATCGACGGGATCATCCAGACCATGGTGGCGATCATCCAGCCCGACACGATGCCTTTGGCGAACATCTGGCCGATATCGTTCTTCATTACCTTGCGCCCGACCTCTAGGAAGGCCACGTCGGTCTTGCCGTCGAAGATCGGCAGTTCCAGCATGACCCAGGCGACCAGCAGGGTACCGGCCAGGTTGCCGAGCAATACCACGCTCCATAGGCGCAGCAGGCGACCCAGGTTGGCCAGGGTAGGCGAGGTCATCACCGGCAGCACGGCGGTGAGTGTGTTCTCTGTAAACAGTTGCTGGCGGGCGAGGATCACCGCCAGGAAACCTGCACTGTAGCCAATGCTTGCAATCACCTGGGCGCTGTCGCCCTCGGGGAGGCGGGCATAGAACAACCCCATGGCCATGAGCGAGAGCCCCATCGACAACCCGGCGGCCAGCGCTGACCACCACAGGGCTGCGATCGTGCGCTCAAGCTCTTGGTCGCCCTGGTAGCGAATGATCTCGTGCAGCACCGCTGCCCTTGGCGGCTGGTTATGGCTGACCTCCTGCTCTTCGTCCGCCGACAGGCCTGGCGTTTTCTCGCTTTGCGTCTCGCTCATGGTTGCCGCGCTCCGTGGGGTGTTTATCTACAGATCGGTTGCGTGTTCATTAGTTGCGAAGGCCGGCCAAGTACTGCTGGAAAGTTTTTTCAGATCAGGGTGTTGACTCTGATTTCAAAGCGCGTATTATTCGCCTCCTCGCAGCGATGAACGCTTCGGGGCAAGCGGCAAGTTGTTGAAGTTAAAAGCTTTCGAAAGAAAGCGAAGTTAAAAAACTTCAAAATAAACGCTTGACAGCAAATGAGGAAAGCGTAGAATGCGCGCCTCGGTTGAGACGAAAAGCTCTTAACCAAACGCTCTTTAAGGTAGTGTGGGGTTTCCCCATGTGAGAGTAGGTCATCGTCAAGATTCATTTCGCAAAACCCCTATCTGCGCAAGCAGGTAGGGGTTTTGTCTTTCTGCCGTTTATAGCCGCAGATTCGCTGTCTCCAGGCAAAGATGTTTTGTCCGTCCTGTACCTCTCTAAACGCGCCCAAGGGTGCGACAATTAATCCTGTTCGTGCACGTGACTTTGCCCTGCCTAACCTGCGTCAAGACTTAGGTTCGGGGCACCCTCGCGCCCGAATAGAGCGATGCCAGCGTGCCGTGCTGCGCATTTATGGACTTTCACCGTCCTATCACTTGAGGTAGAGAGCAAGATGGCTAAGGCCGCCGATGTCGTTGTGCAATGCCTGGAAAACGAAGGTGTCGAGTATGTGTTCGGCATCCCTGGTGAGGAAAACCTCGACCTGCTGGAATCCCTGCGCAAGTCGAAGATCAAGCTGGTCCTGACCCGCCACGAACAATCTGCGGGCTTCATGGCCGCCACCTATGGCCGCCTGACCGGCAAGACCGGCGTCAGCCTGTCGACCCTCGGCCCTGGCGCGACCAACCTGGTCACCGCCAGTGCATACGCCTACCTCGGCGGTATGCCGATGATGATGATCACCGGCCAAAAGCCGATCAAGAAGTCCAAACAGGGCCGCTTCCAGATCATCGATGTGTGCGGCATGATGGCCCCCATCACCAAGTACACCCATCAGTTCGCCTCGGCCGACAACATTCCTTCGCGCATGCGTGAAGCGTTCCGCCTGGCTGAAGAAGAAAAACCAGGCGCCGTGCACCTGGAACTGCCGGAAGACATCGCTGCCGAGCAGACTGATGCCATGCCGATCCCACGCAGCCTGCACCGCCGCCCGCTGGCCGAGCACGTGGCCATCGAAGCCGCCATCGAAAAACTGCGCACCGCTCGCAGCCCGATCCTGGTGATCGGTGCCGGCGCCAACCGCAAGATGACCGCCAAGGTCCTCAAGCAGCTGATCGACAAGACCGGCATTCCGTTTGTTACCACCCAGTTGGGCAAGGGTGTGGTCGACGAGCGCAGCCCGCGCTTCCTGGGCAACGCCGCGCTGTCGTCCGGTGACTTCGTCCACCGCGCAATCGAAGCGGCCGACCTGATCATCAACATCGGCCACGATGTGATCGAGAAGCCGCCGTTCTTCATGGTCCGTGGCGGCACCGAAGTCATCCACATCAGCTTCCGCTCCGCCGAAGTCGATGCCGTGTACTTCCCGCAGGTCGAAGTGATCGGCGACATCGCCAACGCCGTCTGGCAGATCGCTGAAGGCCTGGGCGACACTTCGCACTGGGACTTCACCCGCCTCATGGCCATCCGTGAAGCCAACGAAGCGCAAATCGCCGAAGGCGCCGACGACGACCGCTTCCCGGTCTACCCGCAGCGCCTGGTCGCTGACATCCGTCGCGTGCTGCCGTCTGAAGGTATCGTTGCCCTCGACAACGGCATCTACAAGATCTGGTTCGCCCGTAACTACAAGGCCCACAAGCCGAACACCGTGCTGCTCGACAACGCCCTGGCGACCATGGGCGCCGGCCTGCCGTCGGCGATGGCAGCGCACCTGGTGTACCCGGACCGCCCGGTAATCTCGGTATGTGGCGACGGCGGCTTCATGATGAACAGCCAAGAGCTCGAAACCGCAGTCCGTCTGGGCATGCACATCACTGTGGTGATCTTGCGTGACGACGGCTACGGCATGATCCGCTGGAAGCAGGCCAACATGGGCTTCACCGATTTCGGCCTGGACTACGGCAACCCGGACTTCGTCAAATACGCCGAAGCCTACGGTGCCAATGGCCACCGCGTGGAAAGCGCCGAAGGCTTGCTGCCGCTGCTCGAGCACTGCATCAAGACCCCTGGCGTACACGTGATCGACTGCCCGGTCGACTACAGCGAGAACGACCGCATCCTCAACAGCGAGCTGCGTGAGCGCGCGCTGGCGGTGTAAGGCTTAACGGCCTATTCGCGGGGCAAGCCCGCTCCCACAAGTACTGCACAGTTCCTGAGGACTGTGCTTACCTTGGGAGTAGGCACGCCCCCGCGAATGCTTTGCACCTGTCACTCTATGATTCTCCATTCTCAGGTTCCCCAACCCTTGGCGAACACGAGAACATGACGATCGGATCGACTCACAACCACCCCGCACACTTGGCCGTTGAGCCGTCATCCCCAGCCCAGCCATGGGCTGCACGTACCCCAATCCACCCGATCTCTGTGTTGATTAGCCGCATCACCGAATATGCATTATCGGTGCTGGTGTAACGGGTTTGACCGCCGCACGGGAGCTGTTGCGTTGCGGTTTTACCCATATCACCCTGATCGAGCAATCGAAGCGTGTGGGCGGGCGTCATTTGACTGTGGTGAACACGGTTGGGGATCACAAGCACCCCACGACCCCATTACCCGCATTATCAAGTGCGGTAATCAGGGCGTCGGAAATCAATATGTAGGACCCTTCCCTCAATAATTCTTCTTTGTCCCTACGATCTTGTGGGAGCGTCCTGACTGTCGCTCCCAGGCTCAACCCCGCTTTACTGGCGCCCTTCCACAACAAACATAAAAGGAAGCCGCCATGTCTGAACACTGCACCCCTGTCAGCCCCGTGCGCATCGCAGTCATCCAGTATGACCCTCAAGTGGGGGTCGAGCACGGTGATAGCAACGTGAGCAGGGGCCTGGCATTGGCCCGGCGCGCCGTACGCGAAGGTGCCAACCTGATTGTGCTGCCAGAGCTTGCCAACACTGGTTATACGTTCCACTCGCGGGCAGAAGCCTATGCCCATGCGCAGACTCTGCAAGACGGGCGCAGCGTCCAAGCCTGGGCGGACTTTGCGCGGGACCATCACATCTATCTGGCGGCGGGGTTCGCCGAACGGGATGGGATGAAGCTGTATGACAGCGCCGTACTTTTCGGCCCGGAAGGAATGCTTGGGCACTACCGCAAAGCGCACTTATGGAACCAGGAGAAGCTGTGGTTCACGCCCGGTAACCTCGGGTTCCCGGTGTTCGAAACCCCCATTGGGCGTATCGGCCTGCTGATCTGCTGGGATATCTGGTTCCCCGAAGTCCCCCGGCTGATGGCTGCACAAGGCGCCGACATCCTCTGCAGCCTCAACAACTGGGTGTGGACGCCGCCGCCGCTGTTCGATGAGGCCGGGCGCTGCATGGCTTCTTACCTGACCATGACCGCAGCGCACGTCAACAACGTCTATATCGCCGCTGCCAACCGAATTGGCAGCGAGCGTGGCGGTCGTTTTCTGGGCTGTTCGCTGATTGCCGGCACCAACGGCTGGCCGATCGGAGAAGTGGCAAGCGCGGAAGAGGAAAGCATCCTCTATGCCGATGTGGACCTCAGTGCGGCTCGGTCTGCGCCGATCTGGAACAGCCTCAATGATCTGCCGCGAGATCGGCGTACCGATCTTTATGACCACACCCTCGGTTATCGCCTGCATGCCCCGATGCCGCGCTGAGGAGGCAGAACATGAACGAGATAAGCATCCCGACCAGGCAAAGGCCACCGCTGGTGATATTGGCCTGCCTGACCGTATTGCTGATAGTTAGCCTGGTTTTCGGCCAATGGCCGGACTACGCACAGCTCACCGCCACCCTTGATCAACCCTTGAGCCGTTTGCGCTGGATAGTCGGCGACATCAGCGAAGTCGCTTTCTACAAGCACGAGTTGCCGGCTTTGGGCCTGCTGCTGGGGGCCTGTCTGGCGCATTGGGCTGGCATTCGTGGCTACCGCTGGCAAGGTTTTGCCATTTGTTATGGCACTGGGCTGTGGCCGTGGGTGTTCACCAGCTCGCTGCTCGGCCTGCTGCTCAGTCACGTCTTGTGGGGGTGGACGCTGGCTGGGGGAGGGTGGCAACCGACCTTCGTCGCTTTCGTGTCGCTGCCGGCTGCCATGGTATTGCTGTTTGGCGGAGGCTGGCAGGTGACGATTACCGGGGCGCTACTCGCTGCGCTGCTGGTAACGCCTGCCAGCCTGCTCCTGGTCAATTACCTGTGCATTCCTTTGCAGTTGCCGGTGGTCATCGGCAACGTTGGCGGCATGGCCGTGGCGAGCGTAGTGGCTTTCCTGCTGTGCAAGCGTTTCCCGTCATGGGTGCACCAAGGCAAAAGGCCCGCTGGGTTGCAGCCCGTCACCCGTCAACCTGACTACGGTGTGGTCTGGACCCTTCGACGTGTATTGGCTGACTTCAGTGAAGCGCCATTTTTCGGCAATGAGCTTGCCAGCCTCGGGTTGTTGTTGGGCCTGCTGTTGGCCTGCGTGATTGCTCCTGCTGCACCGGCCTACGGTTCGCAACTGGTCGTGCAGATGGTGGCAGGCCAGGCGCTGGCGTCATTGGTGGGGGTGCTGGTGTGGCGTCGTCAATGGCAGGCGCGCGGCTGGTACCCCACTTACATTCCCATTGTGTCGATCGTTCCGGCTGCCGTGCTGATGCACGGTGGTGACTGGCAGGTCGTGGTAACCAGCGCGGTGCTGGGTGCGCTGGTAGCGCCGCCATTGGCGGTGGCCATCAGTGGCCGGTTGCCAAGCTATATGCATGGCTACATCGGCAATGTCTTGTCCATGGCCTTCAGTACATTGGCGATCGTGCCGCTGGTGGGGCTGATAGGAGGTGCGGCATGACTGAGTCTCCACAGTTGCCTCGGCTGTCGATCGCCAGCCTGGGCGGCACGGTCAGCATGCAGGTCGATACGGTTGAGGGGGGTGTAACGCCAACGCTCGATTGTGAGAAGCAACTGTCCTTGCTGCCAGCGCTCAGGCAGATGGCGCACCTCGAAGTGGCGACGTTAGGCATGCTGCCCAGCGCTTCGCTTGGGTTTGTGACGCTGCTTGAAGTGCTGGCGTGGGCGCGTGGTCAGATAGCGCGCGGTGCGCAGGCCGTGATGCTCACTCAAGGGACCGATACGCTAGAGGAGACAGCTTACTTCTTCGACCTGCTCTGGCCATTCGATGCCCCCTTGGTGCTGACCGGTGCCATGCGTTCGGCCAGCCAACCGGGCTGTGACGGGCCGGCCAATCTACTGGCGGCCGCGCAAGTGGCGTTAGCCCAGGCCAGTCAGGGTCGTGGCGTGCTGGTTGTGATCAACGACCAGATCCACAGCGCCGCGAAGGTTCGCAAGGTCGCCAGCCTGGCGATGTCCGCTTTTGAGTCACCAGGCAGTGGCCCCGTGGGCGAAGTGGTCGAAGGTGTTGCGCGCTATCACCTCCAGCCTTCACCACGGGAGGTACTGCCACTGCCGCATCGTCTCGATCATCGCGTTGCCCTGTTGGAGGCCTGCCTGGATGCGGACACTGCCTTGTTACAGGCCTTGCCAGCGCTGGGTTACGAGGGGCTGGTGATTGCGGGGTTTGGTGCCGGGCACGTCTCGGGCGCCTGGTCCGAGATGCTGGGCCAGCTCACGCCTGGCTTGCCAGTGATCGTGGCTACCCGCACAGGCAGGGGGCCTACGGCACTAGCGACCTATGGGTTTGTCGGCGGCGAGATCGACCTGCAGAAAAAAGGGCTGCACATGGCTGGGCAACTTTGCCCGCGCAAGTGCCGAGTCCTGCTCTGGCTGCTGATCGGGTCAGGCAGGCAGGCCCTGCTGCCCACGTGGTTGCCACGCTAGCGAAACTGCCCGCAGCCTCGTCGCTGCGGGCAGCCTTCTGGTGCGTGCTGTGCTAGGGTGCTTGCACTTTTGCTTTTCAGGACAACCCCCATGCTCCCCGCGCTCAGCGAAAAAGAACTCGACCGCCTCGAAGACCTGCTGATCACCTACGGCAACGATTATTCGGTACTCAACCTGGCCGAGCTCAATGGTTTTTTTACCGCCCTGGCCAGTTCCCCCATCACCGTCCACCCCGAACAATGGTTGCCAGCCGTTGCGGGTGGCAAAGTGCCGAAATTCAAGAAGCCCGCGCATGAAGAGGCGTACACGGCGTTGATGTTGCGTTACGCCAGCCAAGTGGCGGACGAACTGGGTGACAACATCGATCAGTTCGAACCGCTGTTCGAGGAAAATGAAACCGACGATGGCGCTGTGATCATCATGGAAGAGTGGTGCTTCGGCTATATGCGCGGTACCCAGGTCGCCAGCTGGGACGCGTTGCCGCCTGAGCAGGATCAACTGCTCAAGGCCATTTCCCTGCATGGGCTGGAGGACAACTTCGAGTTGCTCGATCAAATGCGTGAAGAGGACATTCAAGCCTGTGTGCCTCAGGTGATCGAGGCGGCACGCCAGTTGTTCAAGTTCCATAATCAGCGGCATTGAGCCGAAGATGCAGCCTGTGCACTGCACTGTAAAAGCGGCCTAGCGCCGCTTCTACAAGCATTATTCCGCCACGCGAAATTATGGTTTCCCCCCAGCACTGATTCTGCTGCCAGTCGAATCGGTCCAACATGGCCTCCACCAGCCCATTCCGGCGCTGACCAGGAGCCAAGCCCATGTCGACCAAGATCAAACTCTACAACTTCCCCAAGTCTGGCCACGCACACCGTATCGAGCTGATGCTCTCGTTGCTGAACCTGCCGACCGAGCTGGTTTTCGTCGACCTGGCCAAAGGTGAGCACAAGCAGCCTGCGTTCCTTGCCCTCAACCCGTTCGGGCAGGTGCCGGTCATCGACGACAACGGCACGGTCATCGCCGATTCCAACGCCATCCTGGTGTACCTGGCCAAGAAATACGACAACGGCACCTGGTTGCCCGAGGAGCCCGAAGCCGCAGCGCGCGTGCAGCGCTGGCTGTCGGTCGCCGCAGGCCCACTGGCCTTTGGCCCGGCTGCCGCTCGCCTGGTGACCGTGTTCGGCGCCGCGTTCAACACCGATGAAGTCATCGGCCGTGCCCATACCCTGCTCAAGGTGATCGACGCCGAACTGGCCAAGGCCCCCTTCCTGACAGGCAGTGAGCCCACCATCGCCGACGTTGCCAACTACTCCTACATCGCCCACGCACCAGAGGGCAATGTCTCGCTGGAGCCGTACGCCAACGTGCGCAGCTGGCTGGCACGGATCGAGGCGCTGCCAGGTTTCGTGTCGATGCCGCGTACCGCCACGGGCCTGCAAGCCGGCGATTGAGCTCAACCCCCCTTCGAGGAATGCCACCATGCACCAGCTTCCAGGCCATCGCGCGTCACCTTGGCACAGCGGTGAGAAGATCCTGCAGGAAAAGGTCGGTGTGTCGGAGCGCATGGAGGTGTTCGGGCAGAAGGTCATTCGCGACTTCATGCCAGACCAGCATCGCGCGTTCTATCAGCAGTTGCCGTTCATGGTGGCGGGCAGTGTGGATGCCCACGGCAGGCCGTGGGCAACCTTCCTCGAAGGCCCGCAAGGCTTCGTCAGCTCGCCCGACCCACGCCAGTTGCTGATCAACGTGGACCTGAAAGCGGATGACCCCGCAACACCAGGGCTGGCGAGCGGGCAGGCAATTGGGCTGCTGGGCATCGAGTTGCATACGCGCCGGCGCAACCGAATCAACGGCCTGATCGGCCAGGCACTTAACGGGCAACTGGAAGTGACGGTAGAGCAGTCGTTCGGCAACTGCCCTCAGTACATCCAGCTGCGCGAGTACACGCGTAGCGATGAGCTGGCAAAAGGGCGCGTCGATGCCACTGCACTGGATGCCCGCGCGGTTGCCATGATCGAAGCGGCCGATACCTTTTTTGTTGCAAGCTACGTCGAGCAAGACGATGGCCAGCGTTCGGTCGATGTGTCCCACCGCGGCGGTCGGCCTGGGTTCGTCAAGGTCGAGGGCAACCGCCTGACCATTCCCGATTACGCCGGTAATTTGCATTTCAATACGCTGGGCAACCTGTTGGTGAACCCGGTGGCAGGGTTGCTGTTCATCGACTTCGCCACCGGCAATGTGCTGCAGCTTTGCGGGCATGCCGAAGTGGTACTGGAGAGCGCTGCCATTAACGCGTTCGAGGGCGCCGAGCGGTTGTGGACACTGGACGTCGAGCACGTGGTATGGCGCCCGGCAGCCGTGTCGCTGCGCTGGGCCTTTAAAGAATACGCGCCGACCAGCTTGATGACCGGCACCTGGGCCGAGGCCGGCGAACGCCTGCAACAGCGTGAGCGTCAGCGTCAATGGCAGGCGTGGCGGGTGGTGCGCCTGGAGCAGGAGAGTCGTGATATTCGCTCGTTCTACCTGGCGGCAGATGCACCCGTGCAGTTTGCGCCAGGGCAGCATATTCCTGTGCGTATCGCGCTGGGCAGCGATGCCCCGCTGATTCGCACCTACAGCGTTTCCAGCGCCCCGTCGGACGGTTACCTGCGCATCAGCGTCAAGGCCCAGGGCGCGGCATCGCGCTATCTGCATGAGCGCATTGCGGTGGGGGACCTGCTCGATGTGCGCCTGCCCATGGGCAGTTTTACCCTGGATGAGCAAAGCGCACGGCCGATTGTACTGATTGGCGCGGGTGTGGGTATCACGCCATTGATCGCCATGCTGCGAGCACAATTGGCCCAGCGCCAGTCGCGGCCTATTCACCTGTTTCACGGTGCGCGAAGCCTGGCTGACTTGCCCTTCCAGCAAGAACTGGCGGCGCTGCGCCAGCAAGCGGGCGAATGGTTGCGTGTACACCGTTGCCTGAGCCAGCCTGAGGCCGAGGCGGTCAGGGGGCGCGACTACGAGCATGCTGGCCGGCTGGGCATTGAGCAGGTGAAAGCCCAGCTGGTGCTGGATGACTACGATTTCTATGTGTGTGGCCCAGCGAGTTTTACCCAGGACCTGTACGAAGGGCTGCGTGCCGTGCATGTACCCGACGCACGTATCCATGCCGAAGCCTTTGGGCCATCGACGCTCAGGCGGCACACCGATGACGACCAGCCGGTGCTGCAGCAACCTCCGGCTGCCAGCGAACCGGTGCCGGTGTACTTCGCCAGCTCGGCCAAGGAGGCACGCTGGGCGCCGGGCAGCGGTACCTTGCTGGAGCTTGCCGAGGCGCGTGGGTTGTCGCCGGATTTCAGCTGCCGGGGTGGTTCATGCGGCACCTGCAAGACCAAGGTGGTGAGTGGGCAGGTGCATTACCCGAACCCGCCTGCCGAGATGCCGGAAAGCGGTACGGCGCTGATCTGCTGTGCCGTGCCGGCTAAAGTGGAGGAGGGCGCGCAGGCCTTGGTGCTGGAACTGTAGTGCTGACTGTTGTGGCCTGCGCACAGGGCAGCGAAAAAACCGCAGATAATCGATAATCCACACCCCCCGACATTCCAGGAGCCGGCATGGATCAGATTCACCTGATGAAGGTGTTCGTAGCAGTCGGCGAGCTGGAAAGCTTCGCCGCTGCCGCCCGCCGGCTGGACATCTCGCCCGCCGCAGTGACCCGTGCCGTCAGTGCCCTGGAAGACCAGTTGGGGGTCAAACTGCTGCTGCGCACCACCCGCAGCGTGCGCCTGACCGAAGCGGGTGGCCGCTACCTGGAAGACACCCGGCATATTCTCGCCAGCATCCACGAGGCCAATGAAGCCGCGGCCGGTATCAACGCCACGCCCAAGGGGGACTTGGCCGTTACTGCGCCGATCCTGTTCGGCAAGAAGTTCGTCATGCCGTGCATCGTTCGTTACCTGCAGCAATACCCCGAGGTCGACGTGTCTGCGTACTTCCTCGACCGGGTGGTGAATATGGTCGAGGAGGGCATGGACGTGGCCGTGCGCATCGGCCCGCTGCCAGACTCCGGCCTGAAGGCGCTGCGGGTGGGCAGGGTGCGGCGCATGCTCTGCGCCTCGCCGGACTACCTGGCGCGCCACGGCGTGCCGCAACACCCATCGGACTTGCCAGGCCATGCGGTGATCGGCACCACCAACTTGTCGCCCCGGGCCGGTTGGCGCTTCGGCGTGACGGATGAGCCGACCTTGGTCCGCATGAAGCCGCGACTGACGGTGACCAGCAATGATGGGGCGATTGCCGCAGCCAGTGGCGGGCTGGGGATCGCACGGTTGCTGTCGTACCAAGTGGCAGACGAGATAGCAAACGGGCAGTTGCAGGTCATTCTGGCCGAGTACGAAGAAGCCCCCTGGCCGATCCATGTGCTGCACCGGGAGAGCAAGTACGGGTCCGCCAAAGTCAGGACCTTCATCGACATGCTAGCCCATGCGCTTCGAGCCCAAGGGCTGGATTGAGGTCGTACAACCCCCTGCAATAACACCCCTATAGATACACATCCGTTAACAATTTATGTTGTACGACGACCTACGACATGGCAATCTTGCGCCTGAAACAAATTGTCTCAATTAGCGCTGCCAGCGTTGAGGCACTCACCCGCACCTCTAAAAATAAGATTCAGGTGACCCATGAAGATCAAAGGCATCCGTTGGTGGATGGTCAGCCTCGTCACGGCTGGGCTCGTCGTCAACTACCTCGCCCGCAATACCCTCTCGGTGGCTGCCCCCACCTTGATGACCGACCTCTCCATCACGACCGAGCAATACGCCAAGATCGTCGCCGCCTGGCAGGTGTGCTACGCCCTTATGCAGCCGATCGCCGGCTGGTTTATCGACTTCATCGGGACCAAGCTCGGTTTTGCCGTGTTCGCCATGGCCTGGTCGGTGGCGTGTGCTGGCGCAGCTTTGGCCACGGGCTGGCAAAGCATGGCCTTCATGCGCGGGCTGCTGGGCATGACCGAAGCGGCCGGCTTGCCTGCCGGGGTCAAGGCCACCACCGAATGGTTCCCGGCCAAAGAGCGGTCGGTGGCGATCGGCTGGTTCAACATCGGCTCCTCGCTGGGTGCGTTGCTGGCGCCGCCTCTGGTGGTGTGGGCGATCCTGCACAGCGGCTGGCAACTGGCCTTTGTGATGGTCGGGGTGTCCGGCATCGTCTGGACGGTTTTGTGGATGCTGTTCTACAAACACCCTCGCGATCAGAAGCGCTTGAGCAGCGAAGAGCGTGACTACATCCTGTCTGGCCAGGAAGCGCACTTCAAGGCAGAGAAGCGCGAGAAGGGCGCCTGGAAACGCATCTTCAAGACCCGGAACTTCTACGCCATCGCCTCCGCGCGAATCCTCTCGGAGCCGGCCTGGCAAACCTTCAATGCCTGGATCCCGCTGTACCTGATGACCGAGCGGCACATGAACATCAAGGAAGTGGCGATGTTCGCTTGGCTGCCGTTTCTCGCGGCGGACATCGGCTGTGTGCTCGGTGGTTACCTGAGCCCGCTGTTCCACCGTCACTTGAAGGTGTCGTTGTTCACGTCGCGCAAGATGGTGCTGGTATTCGGTGCCAGCTGCATGATCGGTCCAGCGTGCATTGGCTTGGTTGAAAGCCCGTATACCGCGATTTTGCTGCTGTGCATGGGTGGCTTTGCGCACCAGACGCTGTCGGGGGCGCTGTATTCGATCACGTCGGATTCGTTCAGCAAGGACCAGGTGGCCACCGCGACAGGTATGGGCGGGATGTGCGGGTACCTGGGCGCGGCGGTGTTTACCCTGGTGTTCGGCATCCTGGTGACGCAGATCGGCTACAGCCCGCTGTTCGTGGTGCTGGCAGCGTTCGATATCGTTGCGGCGGTGCTGGTGTGGAAGGTTGCGCGTGAGGTACGGGGTGAGCCGGTCGCGCGGCAGGGCGTGGCCACCGGCGAAGTGCTGGTTTAAAGCTTGAGATCGCGGGGCTGCTCTGCAGCCCATCGCCGGCAAGCCAGCTCCCACCCGAACGGTGTAGCCTCCAAGGCTAGCGCCGCACCTGTGGGAGCTGGCTTGCCGGCGATGGGTCGCAAAGCGACCCCTATACAGGCAACCCCCTTACAGCGCCCGATACTGCATCTTGAACCCCAAGCTCATCGCCTCACCCAGCTGCAACAACCGCAACCCTGGCCGCCCAGGCAGGTGATGCGCGTTGATCGGGTGACTGACCGGCTCGAAGCAGAAAAACGCCTTGCCCGGTGGGCAGAACAACAGAAAGTGTTCACACCCACTGGCCGTGCATTCCAGGGCATAGCCTGCGCTGGGCTGTTCGATCACGCAGCTGCCAGGCCAACCACCGAACGCATGATCGACCACCCTGGTCGGCAACCCGGCCGGGGTGTCGAAGCACCAGTCATCAGGCAGCTCAGCCGGGTACGAAGGCAGCCGCCCCTCTTCTGCCAGCCACACATGCTGCGCCATAGCGCTTAGCCGGGTGTCCGGATAGCGCGGGAAGTAGGGGTGCAGCCCCAGCCCATACCAGGTGGCCGTTTCATCCAGGTGGGTTACATGCAAGTCGAGGTTCAGGCACCCGTCGAGCAGGTGCACATCCAGCGTCGCCCGGTAGGCAAAGGGCAACTGGCTGTCGAGCGTCAGCCGGGCACGGCGTTCACTGTGGTGGTCCACCTGCCAGGCCTGCTGCCAGGCGGTGCCATGAATCGGGTAGGGGTCGTGTGCGGTGTTGGGCGCCAGCGCCAGCCAACCCTCGGGGCGCTCGAAACCCCCTTGGGCAATCCGGTTGGACCAAGGCGCCAGTGGGTAGCACGCCAGTTGCCGCGGCGTGCCGCTGGCCAGCGCGTCTTGGTCAGAGTGGCGCAGCAGCGCCTGCCCGGTCGCTTTCACTTCCCAGTTGATCAGGCTGGCGCCCAGGTCCGGCGCCAGGCTCAGGCGGGTCAGGTGGTCTTGCAGGTGCAGTTCGGTGACAGCCATCAGCGGCTCCTTTCAGAATGTTTGCTCAGCTCGCCCGGCGATAGGTCAGCAGCACGATGCCGCACACCACCACGGCACCGCCGATCAGTTGCCAGGTACTCAGGCGCTGATCCAGCAACGCCCAGCCCAGCAGCAAGGTGGCGATCGGTTCGATGTTCATCACCGGCGCGTTCTGCGCCATGTTCAGCCGGGGCACACAGACAAACAGCAGGGTGAAGGCCACGCCATACAGCACCACCAGGCTTGCCAAGGCCGCCCACCCGCTGCTGCTGGCGGGCAGCGACAGCCCGGAAGGCATCACGCCGCTTGCGCCTGCCACCAGCATGCTGGAGAACACGATCAGCAAGGTCAGCAGGCTGCGTACCGGGCCGCGTACGGCGGCCAGTTTGTGATCGGTGATCCACAGCGCGCAGGCGAAGGCGCACGCGGCGCAGAAGGCCAGGCTGACGCCCAGGGCCCAGTGCGGGTTGGCGTCGGCGCTGTCGGCCAGCCGCGCCGGTACATCCAGCGCCAGCACCAGGCCGCAGAGGATCAGGCCCATGAACAGCACGGTGCGGCCAGTCGGGCGCGCCCCGCCCAACGCCCACGTGAGCAGCGCCAGCAACATCGGGAAGGTATTGCCCACCAGTAGCGCGAGTGCCACCGGGATGCGCGCCACCGCCGAATACAGGCACAGGCTCTGCGTGGCGATCAGCAGGCCAAGCAGTAATTGCCAGCGCCGTGTGCCGGTCGGCAGGCCCACTGCCTGGCGTTGCCACAGCAGCAGGCAGGCCAGGACCAGAAAGGTGATGCCGGAGCGGCAGAGAATCGCCAGCAGCACGCCGGTGCCGTCATCGAAGGCGATGCGTGCGGCAACGTGGTTGGCGGCGAACGAGCAGGCCAGCAGCGCCAGTAGCGCCAGCGCCAGCTTGCGAGGAAAGAGGGGAGTGGCAGAGGAGGGAACAGCCATGTGCAGGATCCATTTGCAAAAGAGGATGGGGCCGCAAGCGGCCCCATTTGGCTTTACAGCACCACGCTGGGCAGCCAGAGCGAGATGGCAGGGATGTAGGTCACGGCCATCAATACCAGGAACAACGCTAGGTAGAAGGGCAGCAGCGCCTTCACCGTCGACTCGATGCTCACCTTGCCGACGGCCGAACCGACGAACAGCACTGCGCCCACCGGCGGTGTGATCAGGCCGATACCCAAGTTCACCAACATGATCATGCCGAAGTGCACTGGGTCTACGCCGATGCCCGTGATCACCGGCAGCAGGATCGGGGTCAGGATCAGGATCAGCGGCGCCATGTCCATCACCGTGCCCAACAGCAGCAGCATGAAGTTGATGCACATGAGGATCACGTAACGGTTATCCGACAGGGTCAGGAACGCCGTGGTGATCTTCGAGGGGATCTGCATCAGCGTCATCACGTAGCCGAAGCTTGCGGCAAAGCCGATCAGGATCATCACGATCGAGATGGTGCGTACCGTGCGGTGCATCAACTTGGGCAGGTCACGCCACTTGTAGTCGCGGTAGATGAACATGGTCACGAAGAACGACCAGACCACGGCCACGGCGGCCGACTCGGTCGCGGTGAATACGCCCGACAGGATACCGCCGAGGATGATGACCATCGCCATCAGCCCCCACAGTGCCTCGCCAGCGATTTTCAGCGCCTGGCGCAGCGGGATCACTTCGCCTTTGGGGTAGTTGCGCTTTTTCGCGAAGATCAGGCACAGGCCCATCATCACCGCGCTCAGCAACAGCCCAGGCATCACCCCAGCCATGAACAGCGAAGCGATCGACACCGTGCCCCCCGCAGCCAGCGAGTACAGCACCGAGTTGTGGCTGGGCGGGGTCAGCAGCGCCTGCACCGAGCCACTGACGGTCACGGCGGTGGAGAATTCACGCGGGTAGCCTTTGCGCTCCATCTCTGGGATCAGCACCGAGCCCACCGACGCGGTGTCGGCCACCGACGAGCCGGAAATCGCGCCAAAGAACGTCGAGGCCATGATGTTGACCAGCGACAACCCCCCACGCACGAAGCCCACCAGCACCCCGGCGAACGCCACCAGCCGCCGGGACATGCCGCCCTCGGCCATGATTGCGCCAGCCAGTACGAAAAACGGAATCGCCAGCAGCGAAAACTTGTTAACCCCACTGGCCACCTGGATCATCATCGCCTGCAGCGGGATGTCGATCCACCAGGCGCCGATCAGTGCAGACAGGCCCAAGGCGTAAGCCACCGGCATGCCGATCAGGATCAGCGCGATGAAACTGCCCAACAGAATGAACGCATCCATTTACGCAGCTCCTTCGCTTTCTTCAGCCAGGTCGAAACGCACCACCTTGCGGTTGCTTTGGTCGCCCAGCAGGAGTTTTTCCACGACAAAGATCAGCGTCAGCACGCCCCCCACCGGGATCGGCGCGTAAGTCATGCCCACGCGTATGCCTGGCAGAGAAGCCAGCGACTGGTTCCAGGTGGTGATGCACAGCTTGGTGCCGTAATAGGTCATGAACACGCACACCACGATCATCAGCAGTTGCACCAGCAGTGAAACCAGCTGGCGCTGCAGGGCGGGCAGGCGGTCGGTGATCATCGCCACCGCCATGTGCGCCCCCGCCCGGTAGCTGGCGGCGGCGCCGACGAAAGTGAACACCACCATCAGCAAGATCGCGACCGGCTCAGGCCAGCTGGAACCGGTGCCCAGCACGTAGCGGGCGAAGATGCCCCACGGAATGATCAGCGTCATGGTCAGGATCGACAGGCCCGCAATCCAGATGCAGCAGCGGTACAGCGTGTCGTTCACGCTCAGGAAAAGCGATTTCATAGGCATCACCAAAGCGACAGGGCGGCGGCCGCCGCACTGTCGAGGTCGTCTTGGAAGGGGCCGGTATTACTGGACGGCGTCGATACGCTTCATCAGGTCGGCGTACGGTGCGCCGTACTTCTCGCGGACCGATGCGGTGGCGTCGAAGAACGGCTTTTTGTCGACAGTGATGAACTCGACACCGGCCGCCTTCAGCTTCTCTTCGCTGGCTGCGGACTTGGCGTCCCACAGCGCACGCTCTTCCATCTGCGCTTCACGCGCGACTTTCTTCACCAGTGCCTGTTGGTCTGCGGTGAGCTTGTTCCAGGTGGTCTTGGACATCACCACCGGTTCCGGCAGGATCAGGTGGCCAGTGAGGGTGTAGTACTTGGCACTCTGGAAGTGGTTGTGCTCGAGCAGCGTCGGCGGATTGTTCTCGGCGCCGTCGATCACGCCGGTCTGCAGGGCGCTGAAGATTTCGCCAGTGTCCATGGCAATGCCGTTGCCGCCCATGGCGTTCATCATGTCGATGAACAGTGGGTTGCCCTGCACGCGGATCTTCATGCCCTTGAGGTCTTCAAGGCTGCGCACCGGTTTTTTCGTGTAGATGCTGCGCGAGCCGCCATCCATCCAGGCCAGGGCCACCAGGTTGAATTCGGAGTTGGTGATCTTGTCGAGGATCTCCTGGCCGATGTCGCCGTCGATGATCTTGCGCATGTGTTCATGGTCACGGAACACGAACGGCATGTTGAACACGTTCACGTCCGGCACCACCGGGCCGACGATCCCCAGGCTGACGCGGGTCATTTGTACGGCACCAATTTGTGCCTGCTCGATCACTTCCTTCTCGGAGCCGAGCACCCCACCGGCGAACATCTTGAAGGTGATCTCGCCATTGCTGGCGGCTTCGAGCTTTTTGCCCATGTTCTGTTCGGCGACCACGGTCGGGTAGCCGGCCGGGTGAATCTCGGCAAACTTGATGTCCAGCGCGGAGGCCGGCATCGACAGGCTGAAGGCGAAGGGGAGTACGGCAAGGAGCAGCTTGCGTTTGAAGGTCATGGTGAAACTCCGTGGTTTTTATTATCCGGTTTCGTGTGTGCAAGTGTGTGGCAGAGCGGGGGTTCAGCCCCGGAAGGCAGGCTCCTCCAGGCCTTTGACGCCGAGTTCGAAGGCAAATACCCCACCGGCCAGCGGCTGGTCGGAGAGGTCAATGCCCGCAGGGCGGATCGACGTGACGAACAGGGTGTCCAGGTTGGCGCCACCAAAGGCGCACATGGCCGGTTTTTTCACCGGTACATTGAGCGAGCGGTCCAGGCGGCCATCGGGGGTGAAGCGGTGGACCTGGCCGGCGTCGTTGCCGCAGATCCAGTAGCAGCCGTCCTGGTCGATGGCGGCGCCGTCGGGGCGGCCAGGGTAGGCGTGCATGTCGACGAACAACCGCTTGTTGTGGGGCGTACCGCTGTCGATGTCGTAGTCGAACACCCAGATTTTCTGCACGTTGGGGTGCGAGTCCGACAGGTACATGCGCATGCCGTCGGGGCTGAAGGCCAGGCCATTGGGCACGATCATGCCGTCCTGCTGCAGGTGCAGGTGCCCTTCTCCGTCATGCCGGTACAGCGCCCCGACATGGGCACCCTGCGGCATGTCCATCAACATGGTGCCGGCCCAGAAGCGGCCCTGGCGATCGCAGCGCCCATCGTTGAAGCGCATGCCGCCCTGGGCATGTTCGACGGTGCTGAGCAGGCGGCTGTCGAGGCTGCCGTCGGCCTTGGGTTCGAGGTGGAAGATGCCGCTTTCCATCCCCGCGACCCACCCGTGTTCGGTGCGGGCGATGCAGGCGAGCATTTCGTCACCTTGCCACGCCTGCTGGGCCCCATTGGGCTGCCAGCGGTGCAGTGTGCGGGCAGGGATGTCGACCCAGTACAGGGCCTGTTCGGTAGGGTGCCACACAGGGCTTTCGCCGGTACCGTTGCGGGCGTCGACGATCAGTTCGCAGTTCATGGCCGTGCCTCCTGGCGCGCGGGGGTCAGTTGAACGGTCCGGCCACGGCGAAAGCGCCGCCCTGATAGACCATGCTCGGGTCATCGGCGGCGGGCGCCGGTTGGGCTTCGACGGCCTCGCGGAACACCTCAGAGGTGTCTTTAGGCGCATAGCCCAGGTGCGCGGCATGGCGGTTGTCCCACCACACGGTGCGGTTGTCGGAGGCGCCATAGACGATGGTGTGGCCGACGTTGGGCGTGAACAGCCCGCGTTCGATCAGCTGAACCAGGTCGTCGTAGCTCAGCCAGGTGCAGAGCATCCGCGGGTTCTGCGGTTGCGGGAACGACGAGCCAATACGAATGCTCACGGTCTCGATGCCATAGCGATCGAAGTAGAAGCTGGCGACATCTTCGCCGTAGCATTTGGACAGCCCGTAGTAGCTGTCGGGGCGGCGCGGGGAGTGGGCGTCGATGCGCTCGTCCTGGCGGTAGAAACCGATGGTGTGGTTGGAGCTGGCGAAGATGATGCGCTTGACGCCATGCTTGCGCGCCGCCTCGTAGACGTGGAACACGCCGCAGATGTTGGGGCCGAGGATGTCTTCGAAGGAATGCTCGGTGGACACGCCACCGAAGTGGATGATGGCGTCTACGCCTTCGACCAGGGCGTGGACCGCTGCCTTGTCGGCGAGGTCGCAAGCCACCACCTCTTCATGCGGGCCCGCGGCAGGTGCCATCGGGCTGATATCGGAAAGGCGCAGGACCTCGGCGTAGCCTTGCAGGCGTTCGCGAAGGACCTTGCCCAGGCCGCCTGCGGCTCCGGTGAGCAGCAGGCGATTGAGGGGAGTTGGGGTCATGGCCGGCTCGTTGTTAGTTGTTGTAGGTTGTCGTATGACTATGTGAATTATTGGCAGTGGGTTGGCTGTTGTCAATGAGCCGTGTGTGGGTTTTACCGGCTTACGCAATCCACTGTAGGAGCGGCCTTGTGTCGCGAAAGGGCTGCGCAGCGGCCCCAAACCTGCGCAGCCCTTACCATTGCTGGGCCGCTGCGCGCCCCTTTCGCGACACAAGGCCGCTCCTACACGGAGCGCGCTAGCTTCTTGTTACAACAGCGACAACGGATAGTTGAAGATCAACCGGTTCTCATCAAACTCGTTGTTGCTGTAATCCCGGCGAATGCTCGAGTTCCGCCACTTCACACTCAAATCCTTGAACGCCCCGCTCTGGATCACATACGCAAGCTCCGTTTCCCGCACCCACTCCTTGCCATCGGTAACCGCACCGGTGTGCACATCCTGCCCACTGATATAACGGTTCATCAGCGTCAAACCCGGCACCCCGACGGTGACAAAGTTGAAGTCGTGCCGCACCTGCCACGAGCGTTCGTTGGCATTGTCGAAACTGGAGTTGTAGCTATCGTTGGCCAGCGTCCCGCCGCTGGTGCCATTGACCCGCATCCAGGTATCGCCATCGACTTTTTGCAGCCCAACCCAGAAGGTGTTGCCGCCATACTTGGCCGAGAACATCCCCGAGTAGGTCTTGTTGTCCAGCTGCCCGGCACGCTCGGAGCCGTCTTCATCGCCATGGAAGTAGCCCAGGTTGGCGCCCAGGGTCCAGTCACCCACTGGCTGGCTGTGGCTCAGTTGCAGGTATTGCTGCTGGTAGACGTCCTTGAGCACCGCATTCCACAGCCCGACCAGTGTGCGGTCCTGGTTGAACTTGTATTCGCCGCCGACGAAGTTGAAGCGATCCGAAAGCGCCCCGCCATAGCTCATGTCTTCCATGCTCGCGTCATTGCGCGGGCTGTTGCCACGGAACTGCCCGCCATACAGCGTCAGCCCGGCGATCTCGTTGGAGGTGACCTGCCCCCCGCGGAACGTCTGCGGCAGCGAACGGCCATCGTCGGAGCGCAGGATCGGCAGCACCGGCATCCATTCGCCGATCTTAAGCTCGGTCTTCGAGATCCGCGCCTTGCCCGCCACCGCCAGGCGCCCAAAGTCATCGGCTGGGCGCCCATCGTCGTGGCGCGGCAGCAGCCCGGTGCCGTAGGTGCCGCCACCGCCATCAAGCTTCACCGACCACATGCCCAGCACATCCACACCGAACCCCACCGGCCCCTCGGTAAAGCCCGAGCGGGCATCGAGGATGAAGCTCTGCGTCCATTCCTCGGCCTTGCTTTGCGGGTTGCTGGGGTTGGTGAAGTTGCGGTTGATGTAGAAGTTGCGCAGGCCGAGCGTGGCCTTGGCATCCTCGACAAAGCCCGCCGCCAGCGTGGTACCCGGCAGGCTGCCGAGCATGCCGACGCCGAGCAGGGCAAAGGGAAGGGTTTGGCAGATTCTCATTATTGTTGTGCTCCACAAAAGGGTGTGGCGGCCCGTCCACCGTGCACGCGCAAGCGGCCAGCGGTAGGGGCGGGTAGGTAACGGGCCGGTCACGGCCAGGGAGGGTGAAACGGGCTTACGGCCCTAGGTGGCCGCGGGTGACGAAATCGGGAAAGGTGCAACGCGGGGGTATAGCGCGATTGAAGTCGACATGGCGATCGTCCACGGATTGTTGTTTTTGTTATGCGTTGTCGTACAACTGTGGCGATTTTTATCAAGTGGTGGTGGGGATGTCAACGCTTTGTGGTGTGATGAGGGTGAGATGTTGTCGCGGCATTCTGGGTGGTATGAGAGGTGGTGGGCTCTATACCGGGGCCAGGGGTTCGTATGGAGATACGATGACTGAGTCTTGTGTAGGGTAGGGGTGTCTTGATTTTCTCTAACCTCCATGACGATCAAGATCGTGTATGCGTATCTTAATTTAATTCCATTATTTTGTTGCTAAACTGATTATTTCATCAATAAGACACAGAATATTGTGATTAGGTTGGGGTGAGCGCTGGCTGTGGGGCACGCTCGTGTCCACCACGGCCGTCTCTAGCCGTCCGCAGATTGTGTTCGAGTACAGCAGCGAAGCGAAGCTGCGTGGGCTTGAGTTGTCGTCGTATGCCATGCCGTTGCAAGGTGACGCATTGCGTAGAGGCTTCCCTGCCCATCAGTCCGGTTTGCCGGGGCCTGTCTACGATGCGATGCCCGATGGCTGGGGCATGCTGCTGATGGACCGCCTGTTCAAGCGTCGTGGGCTCAACGTTGCTCGCGTAGGGCCATTGGAGCGGTTGGCTTACATCGGCAATAACGCCATGGGTGCCCTGTCGTTCGAGCCCGTTGCGGCCGAGGGGCTGCAACCTGCGGAGCATATCCCGCTCGACCTGCTGGCCGCCGAGGTACAAGAGGTACTCAAGGGGGACGGAGCCGCGTTTGTGCAGAAGCTGCTGCTGGTAGGGGGCTCCCCTCAAGGCGCCAGGCCAAAAGCCTTGGTCTATCGCGATCCGCACACGGGGGCATTTACTACCGTTGCCAGGGCAGGCCTGGAAGCTTGGCTGATCAAGTTCCCGGCGAGAGAAGAGCACCCTGAAGTCTGCGCTATCGAAATGGTCTATGCCGAGTGTCTACGTCAGTGCGGCATTGCGACGCCTGATACCCAGCATTTCAGTTTGCCAAATGGGCTGGCCGCTTTCGCCAGCCGACGTTTTGATCGCCAGGGGGATCTGCGTGTGCCGATGCAGAGCTTGGCGGCCTATACCGGCGCCGACTTCAGGTCACCCGGTGCCCTGGATTACGTCAACTTCTTGCGGGCGACTCATCTGTGCACCAACGACCTGCGAGAGAAAGCGCGCGCCTTTGAGCGAGTTGTTTTTAACGTGGTGTTCAATAACCGCGATGACCATCCCAAGAATTTTTCCTACGTGATGTCGCGAGCAGGCGAGTGGAAACTGGCACCCGCGTATGACGTGACCTTTTGCGAAGGCCCTGGCGGCTATCATCAGATGGATGTGATGGGGGAGGCCTTGGCGATCGACCGGAAAGCGATACTGCGCCTGGCAAGCGAAGCAGACATTACGCCGGCGTCCGCCGCCGCCATCATCGACCGCATATGCGCAGCAGCGAGCCAGTTTAGGTACATGGCCGAGCGTATGTATCCGCAGATGATCACCCAAGACACGCTTCAAACCGTGCAAGGCCGTATCGACGAAAACAGTGCGCTGCTCCAGTCGGTGAGTTGAAGCAGCTGCAATTGCTTCTAGACTTAGCAACGGTCTCACCCTCGACCACGTCTCTGGGCGCCCCAGTACGGCACATCGATGCCTTTGTGGCGGGGGCGAGGCCTCTACTTGAGCCCCGCAAACACCTTAGCCAGCTTCCCCACCGCTACACGCATCTCGCCAGGCGTCAGCGCCGCAAACCCCATCAACAGGCCCGCATCATTCCTCGGCGATGCATACAAACTGCCGAGCCCCAACAGGTCGATCCTCGCCGCATGCGCTGCCCTCACTACCGCATCCTCTGGCAAGTCCTGCACGAAGTGGCAGGGCATCTGCAGCCCCCCGGCCGGAATGCTTGGCGCCAGAAACGCCCTCAAGTGCTTGTGCACAAGCTCGGCCAGCATGTCCCGGCGCGCGGCATACAGCGCCCGCATGCTCCGCACATGCGCCGAGTAGTGCCCGCCCTCCATGAACCGCGCCAGGGTCAGCTGGGCAATGGAGGCCGTATGCCCGTCCTGCAGCGTGCGTGCACTGGTCATCGGCGCGACGAGAGCAGGCGGCAACAGCAAGTAGCCGATGCGCAGCCCGGCGAACAGCGACTTGGTGAACGTGCCGATGTACAGCGTGCGTTCATGCGGGTCCAGGCCCTGCACGCAGGCAGTCGGCCGGCCTTCGTAGTGGAACTCGCTGTCGTAGTCATCTTCGATGATCCAGGCGCGCTGCTGCCTTGCCCACTCGATGGCCTGCAGGCGCCTGTCCAACGACAATGTGGCGCCGGTGGGATATTGATGGGACGGCGTCAGAAACACCGCCCTGGCATTGGCGGCCAACGGCGCCATGCGTTCCACCTGCAGGCCGTTTTCATCCACTGGCACGGGCACGCCTTCGAGGCCTGCTGCCGCGACGGCCTTGCGCGTGCCTTGGTAGAGCGGGTCTTCGACCAGTACCTGATCGCCTGCATCCATGAGCACCTGCGCGCATAGGCTAAGCGCCTGCTGCGAGCTGGTGAGGATCAGCACCCGGTCGGCAGACGCCTGCGCGCCCCGTTCAAGGTTAAGGTAGTCAGCGATCGCGCTGCGCAGGCAGGCCATGCCCTGTGGCGCACTGTGCTCCAATGCCTGGGTGCCAAATTCTTTGTACACCTGGCGCTCCAGCCTTTCCCAGATCGCCAGGGGGAAGTGCCGGGTCTCGGCTACCCCCGGTGCAAACGGGCGCGGCCCTTGGAAATTATTCACGCCCCCGCTCTGCAGCACGGCCATCGCCCGGCGGCTCAGTTGAGGTGGCTCATCGCAGCGCGTTTCGCGTTTTTGCTGTCGCCGTGGCAGATGCCGAGCGCGTTGCGAGACGAAGCTTCCGCTGCCCACCCGACGCTCGATGAAGCCCTCTGCATGCAACTGGCTGTAAGCCGCCTCCACGGTATCCCGCGAGACGCCCAGCGACTGGGCCAATGGGCGTGAAGCCGGCAGCGATTTACCGACCGGCAGCGCGCCATCAAGGATCAATTGGCGAATCGCCCGCTGGATCCGCACATGCAACGACAACGCGCCATGGGCTGGGTCGCTCATCCAGGCTTTGACCGATTGCAGTTGTGCGTGTTTGAACATTGGTCTGGTTCGCTTGCAAAAAGTGGCGGGGCTATTCAGGCCATTCTATCGCTATAAATGCACCTGTTTTCAGACCATTCCCACATTGAAAGGGGTCCACCATGACAGTTGCACCAGCATTGATGTCAGTCCGCGAGTTGAAGCAGACCGATTTCCCTCAATGGTCCGCCTATTGGGGCCAGTACCAGGCGTTCTACAAAGTAGCGCTAAGCCAGGCCACCACCGAGCTGACCTGGGCCCGGTTTTTCGACCCGGCAGAGCCCGTGCACTGCGCCGTCGCCACGGACGGTGAGCGCATCCTCGGTTTCGTCCATTTTGTGTTCCATCGCTCGACTTGGGGGCGTAACGACTTCTGCTATCTGGAAGACCTGTACGTTTGCCCAAACGCGCGAGGGAGGCAGGTTGGCAAGCAGTTGATCGAGTACGTTCAGGGCCAGGCACGGGAGAAACAGTGCGACCGGCTGTACTGGCATACCCAGGAAACCAACCAGACTGCACAGCGGCTGTACGACTGGATAGCTGAAAAGCCGGGGGTGATCGAGTACCGGATGGCGCTGCCTACGTAGGGCACTGAGGCCCCAATCGGCTGCATGCGTTTCCGGACTGCTACAAGATCAAACTGCGTAGCAGTGGCTACCGGTTGGTTTACCAGGTGATCGACAATGAGGTTGTCGCCCTTTGGGCTGCATAAGCAGCCGGCCTGCCAATCCTGTGGGAGCGGGCTTGTCCCGCGAATAGGGCCACGCGGAGCATGGCACCGGCTTCGCCGGTGTTCGCGGGACAAGCCCGCTCCCACAGGCCCCGCTGAATCACTAATGAATGCGTTGTTCTACGAATGCGGTATTGCCGAGCGCGCGGGCAAAGCTGTAGCCGCTTTTTTACACCCCATGGAGCCGCAAGGCCCGCTGGGCACTCTGCCAATACAACAACGTTGCCGACACCCCACCAGGCCAACACATCTGCCCCAACTGCGGCACACCCTCGACATCATCAACCTGCCTATCACGAAGCACCGCCACTACCTCATGGGTCAGCCACCAGCGCAGGTGCCGGTTCTCCGGAATAGGGTGATGTGCTAGCAAGGTATAGGCCCCGGACTCGCTGACCATGGTGGTCTGCTGGTACTGACCGTTGCGCAGTAACAGCACGCTACGGTGCTGGTCTGTGTCGAGCTTTCGCAGGCAGTGTTCGTCAAAGAAGTGACCGCTCAGGCGGCCGAGCGCCTTCTCGAAGCTGAGCGGTGCGCTTCATAGAAGCGTTTAGTAAAGAATAAAAAAGGCTGCCATTCGGCAGCCTTTTCGATGCTCAGCCCGGACAATCAGTCCCAGCTCAACGCCCCACCAGTCTGATACTCAATCACACGCGTCTCAAAGAAGTTCTTCTCCTTCTTCAAGTCCATGATCTCGCTCATCCACGGGAACGGGTTGGTGGTGCCTGGGTACTCTTCCTTCAGGCCAATCTGGGTCAGGCGACGGTTGGCGATGAACTTGAGGTAGTCCTCCATCATCGCTGCGTTCATGCCCAGTACACCGCGCGGCATGGTATCGCGGGCGTATTCGATCTCCAGCTGGGTCCCTTGCAGGATCATCTGGGTCGCTTCTTCTTTCATCGAGGCATCCCACAGGTGCGGGTTCTCGATCTTGATCTGGTTGATCACGTCGATACCGAAGTTCAGGTGCATCGACTCGTCACGCAGGATGTACTGGAACTGCTCGGCAACGCCGGTCATCTTGTTGCGGCGGCCCATCGACAGGATCTGGGTGAAGCCGCAGTAGAAGAAGATGCCTTCCAGCACGCAGTAGTAGGCGATCAGGTTGCGCAGCAGCTCTTTGTCGGTTTCCGGGGTGCCGGTGTTGAATTCCGGGTCGGAGATGGCGCGGGTGTACTTCAGGCCCCAGGCGGCTTTCTTCGCGACCGACGGGATCTCGTGGTACATGTTGAAGATCTCGCCTTCATCCATGCCCAGCGACTCGATGCAGTACTGGTAGGCGTGGGTGTGGATCGCCTCTTCGAAGGCCTGGCGCAGGATGTACTGGCGGCACTCCGGGTTGGTGATCAGGCGGTACACGGCCAGGGCCAGGTTGTTGGCAACCAGGGAGTCTGCGGTGGAGAAGAAGCCGAGGTTACGCATGACAATGCGGCGCTCGTCTTCGGTCAGGCCGTCCTGGCTCTTCCACAGGGCGATGTCGGCGGTCATGTTGACCTCTTGCGGCATCCAGTGGTTGGCGCAGCCGTCGAGGTACTTCTGCCAGGCCCAGTCGTACTTGAATGGCACCAGCTGGTTGAGGTCGGCGCGGCAGTTGATCATGCGCTTTTCATCGACCGCAACGCGGGCAGCAGAGCCTTCCAGCTCGGCCAGGCCTTCGGCAACGTCGAGGGCGTCAAGGGCAGCCTTGGCGCGTTTTACGGCTTCGGAGTCAGAAGCGGTAGCGGCACGGGCTTCCAGGGCGGCGGCACCGCCGGCGCTGTCGAGCTTGTCGAGGGTGGCAGCGGCGTTGGCCTGCGCAGGGGTGTTGCCTTTGGCGGCTACTTCGCCGTCTTCCTTGTCGAATTCGTCCCAGCTCAGCATGGTTTGGCTCCTGCTTGAGGGTCGCCCTCAGGCAACCGGTTGGATTTTAAGAATGTGATGCCTGACGCAAGGCCGTTACGGCGAATGGACAGCTCGAGAGGCTGACTCTCGTTACATCTGGATGTGCTTGTGCCTGGCCAGGCCTCACCGAGGGGCCAGGGACTTGAAAGGTGCCCTTTTCAGAGGGGGCGCAGTATACCGGAATTCGCCTTCGATCGGGGTGCGAGTCTGGCCGGCGAGGGTAACTTTTTCGACCGGTTTAGCGCGCATCCGTTCACCAAGGGTGTGCCGTTCGTTCGGGCAAGAGTGTAGCCGCTAAACGAAGGTTTGGCACTATATGTTGTGTTTTTTTGTTTGTTAAACACTGTATATGGGGTTTGCGCGTCATGTAATCGATGGACTCGCCCCCGCCGAGGCATCACAGTGCCACGGTGGCGTTCAAAGAAGCCAACGGCAGCGAGGGCGAGACCATGAAGAAGCATACATAGATGCAACCGGGTTCCTAAGTTCAAAAGCAGCTAGACAGTGTGGGCGAGTCCATACATAGGAGCAGCCTTGTGCTGCGAAGAGGCCGGCGCATGCACAGCACATTTCGCTGCCATCACCGGCCTCTTCGCAGCACGAGGCTGCTCCTACACAGTACGTGTTAGCTGCACTGCTTGCGCAGGGTCTCGACCACATGTGTCTTGGGGTGCTTGCGTGCTTCTTCGACCGAGGTGAAGCGGCCGGTTTCAGCATTGCGACCAATTTTGCGAGTTGCCACTTTTTTCCGCGCCATGGGGTACATCCTTTTTTTGAGAGGTCCTGCTCTTTTACCGAGCCGCGCGAGCGGTGGGCAAAGGGCAAGGCTTCTCTGGAGCGCGGATACAAAAATGCCGCAAGGGGCGCCCGTGGGCACCCCTTGCGGCATCAGGCCTTACTGGCAGGCTTCGCAGTCAGGCTCGTCGATCGCACACGCCTTTGGCACAGGTGCCGGGCCGGCGGCCTGAACCGGGGCGCTGTCGCCGCCGCTGGAAACGGCGTTGAGCTTGCCGGTGTTGATGGTCGACTTCTCGGTGCTGGTCGCAGCCAGGGCACGGAGGTAGTAGGTGGTTTTCAGACCACGGTACCAGGCCATGCGGTAGGTCACGTCCAGCTTTTTGCCCGAAGCGCCAGCGATGTACAGGTTCAGCGACTGAGCCTGGTCGATCCACTTCTGGCGACGCGAGGCAGCATCGACGATCCACTTGGTCTCGACTTCGAACGCGGTGGCGTACAGGTCTTTCAGCTCTTGCGGGATACGCTCGATCTGCTGCACCGAACCGTCGTAGTACTTCAGGTCGTTGATCATCACCGAGTCCCACAGGCCGCGGGCTTTCAGGTCGCGAACCAGGTACGGGTTGATCACGGTGAATTCGCCCGACAGGTTCGATTTCACGTACAGGTTCTGGTAGGTCGGCTCGATGGACTGCGACACGCCAGTGATGTTGGCGATGGTTGCGGTCGGCGCGATGGCCATGATGTTCGAGTTACGAATACCTTTTTGTACGCGAGCACGCACCGGCGCCCAGTCCAGGGTCTCGTTCAGGTCGACGTCGATGTACTTCTGGCCACGGGCCTCGATCAGGATCTGTTGCGAATCCAGCGGCAGGATGCCTTTGGACCACAGCGAACCCTGGAAGGTCTCGTAGGCGCCACGCTCGTCGGCCAGGTCGCAGGACGCCTGGATCGCGAAGTAGCTGACCGCTTCCATCGACTTGTCGGCGAACTCGACAGCAGCGTCGGAACCGTAGGCGATGTGCTGCAGGTACAGTGCGTCCTGGAAGCCCATGATGCCCAGGCCAACAGGGCGGTGCTTGAGGTTCGAGTTACGCGCTTGCGGCACCGAGTAGTAGTTGATGTCGATCACGTTGTCGAGCATGCGCACGGCGGTGTTCACGGTGCGTTGCAGTTTGGCGGTGTCCAGCTTGCCATCGACGATGTGGTTCGGCAGGTTGATCGAGCCCAGGTTGCAGACCGCGATCTCGTCCTTGTTGGTGTTCAGGGTGATCTCGGTGCACAGGTTCGAGCTGTGGACCACGCCCACGTGCTGCTGCGGCGAACGCAGGTTGCACGGGTCCTTGAAGGTCAGCCATGGGTGGCCGGTCTCGAACAGCATCGACAGCATCTTGCGCCACAGGTCTTTGGCCTGGATGGTCTTGAACACCTTGATCTTGTTGTACTCGGTCAGGGCTTCGTAGTACTCGTAGCGCTCTTCGAAGGCCTTGCCGGTCAGGTCGTGCAGATCAGGCACTTCCGAGGGCGAGAACAGGGTCCACTTGCCGTCATCGAAGACGCGCTTCATGAACAGGTCAGGGATCCAGTTGGCGGTGTTCATGTCGTGGGTACGACGACGATCATCACCGGTGTTCTTGCGCAGCTCGATGAATTCTTCGATGTCCAGGTGCCAGGTTTCCAGGTAGGCACAGACAGCGCCCTTGCGCTTGCCGCCCTGGTTGACCGCAACGGCGGTGTCGTTGACCACTTTCAGGAAGGGTACGACGCCCTGGGATTTACCGTTGGTGCCCTTGATGTAGGAGCCCAGTGCACGCACAGGGGTCCAGTCGTTGCCCAGGCCACCGGCGAATTTCGACAGCATGGCGTTGTCGTGGATCGCGTGGTAGATGCCCGACAGATCGTCCGGCACGGTGGTCAGGTAGCAGCTGGACAGCTGCGGGCGCAGGGTACCGGCGTTGAACAGGGTCGGGGTCGAGGCCATGTAGTCGAAGGACGACAACAGGTTGTAGAACTCGATTGCACGGGCTTCTTTTTCTTTCTCTTCCAGCGCCAGGCCCATGGCCACACGCATGAAGAACACCTGTGGCAGCTCGAAGCGCACGCCATCCTTGTGGATGAAGTAGCGGTCGTACAGGGTCTGCAGGCCCAGGTAGGTGAACTGCTGGTCGCGCTCGTGGTTGATCGCCTTGCCCAGTTTTTCCAGGTCGAAGTCGGCCAGGGCCGGGTTCAGCAGCTCGAACTCGATACCTTTGGCGACGTAGGCTGGCAGCGCCTTGGCGTACAGCTCGGCCATCTCGTGGTGGGTGGCGCTGTCGGCAACGCTGAGGAAGCCCAGGCCTTCGGCACGCAGGGTGTCCATCAGCAGGCGGGCGGTGACGAACGAGTAGTTCGGCTCGCGCTCGACCAGGGTACGGGCGGTCATCACCAGGGCGGTGTTGACGTCCTTGATGGCCACGCCGTCGTACAGGTTCTTCAGGGTTTCGCGCTGGATCAGGTCGCCATCGACTTCGGCCAGGCCTTCGCAGGCTTCGCTGATGATGGTGTTCAGGCGCGCCATGTCCAGCGGCGCCAGGCTGCCGTCGGCCAGGGTGATGCGGATGCTTGGGTGCGGCTCGACCACGGCGTCGGTGTTGGCGCGGGTGGCGCGCTCTTTTGCACGCTGGTCGCGGTAGATCACGTAGTCGCGGGCGACTTTCTGCTCACCGGCACGCATCAGGGCCAGTTCGACCTGGTCCTGGATTTCTTCGATGTGGATGGTGCCACCCGATGGCATGCGACGCTTGAACGTGGCAGTGACCTGCTCGGTCAGGCGCGCGACGGTGTCGTGGATACGCGACGAGGCGGCGGCGGTGCCGCCTTCAACTGCGAGGAACGCCTTGGTGATGGCCACGGTGATCTTGTCGTCGGTGTAGGGGACGACAGTGCCGTTGCGCTTGATCACGCGCAGTTGGCCGGGGGCGGTGGCAGCCAGATCCTGGTTGGAATCGGCGGCCTGCGGCACCTGGGCCTGCGGGTTCTCGCGAGTTGTGTCGGTTTGCATGGGTGGGTGTCTCCACAGTTTCTATATTGTACAGGCGCCTTTTGGGCGCCCACCGTTCCGTCCACTTGCTCGATCACCCGTGCGGGGATGCGTCATGCGCGCGCATCCGCCCGCTCGGGCGTACCGACTTCGGGACAGACTCAGGAATAAGGGGCAATAGCTTGCCGCTCCCTGGCCGAAGTCAAAGGTTTTGGGCAGTACCCAAAAGCTGTTGCAGTTCAGTAGTCCGCTGGAGCGGTATGGCTGGTCAAATCACCTGAAGTTCAACCGGAAAATCGAATAATTTGCCGGGTTGACTTTTGTGTGTGATTTTGCACGAACCCCAACATGTAGTGGTTCGCTGCGATCGGGATACAAGATAATGCGGTATCAGGGTCTTTGCAAGGCGAGCGCCTGTGGATAAGTTGTGCGTACTTTGTGGGTATGGCCTGTAGGCCTTGTGCCAAGTGGTTTGCAGTATTTTTCTTCAGCGCGCTGCCCCAAGGCAGAATTTTGAGGGCGCGAACCCTACCACAAAAAACGGTTCAGTCCAGTGGCGAGTGCGGTACTGCAGGTCGGTTGGCAGTGCTCAGGGCGGAACGTAGTATCGGGCATAGAAAAACAACAATTGAAAGGCAAAGGCCATGGACCAACCCACCCCCCGCATCCTCATCGTCGAAGACGACCAGCGCCTGGCCGAGCTCACGGCCGAATACCTCCAGGCCAACGGCTTCGAGGTGGCCGTCGAGGGCGATGGCGGCCGCGCGGTGCGACGCATTGTCGACAGCCAGCCTGACCTAGTGATTCTCGACCTCATGCTCCCCGGTGAAGACGGCCTGAGCATCTGCCGCCGGGTGCGCGGCCAATATGCGGGCCCGATCCTCATGCTCACCGCCCGCAGCGACGAACTCGACCAAGTGCAGGGCTTGGACCTGGGCGCCGACGACTATGTGTGCAAGCCGGTGCGCCCGCGCGTGTTGCTGGCGCGTATCCAGGCCCTGCTGCGGCGCAGCGAAGCGCCCGAAAGCAAGCGCCTGGACCTGGCCTTCGGCCCGCTGCGCATCGACAACCGCCTGCGCGAAGCGCGGCTGGGCGAGCAACTGATAGACCTGACCGGCGCCGAATTCGACCTGCTCTGGCTGCTGGCCAGCAACGCCGGCCGGGTTTTGTCGCGCGAGCAGATTTTCACCGCCCTGCGCGGTGTTGGCTACGACGGCCAGGACCGCTCCATCGATGTGCGCATTTCCAAGATCCGCCCCAAGATCGGTGACGACCCGATCCACCCACGCCTGATCAAGACCCTGCGCAGCAAGGGTTACCTGTTCGTTGGCGAGGCGCCATGAACAACTCGATCTTTCTGCGCATCTATGGCGGCATGCTCGCCGTGCTGGTGCTGGTGGCGCTGCTCGGGGTACTCAGCCTGCACCTGGTCAACGAAGTGCGCGCCGCCCAGCACCGTGAGGGCCTGGCCCAAGGCACTTTCAGCCTGATGGCCGACAACCTGGCCGTGCAGAACGAAACCGAACGCAAGCGCTCATTGCTGATGTGGGAGCGCCTGCTTGGGGTGCCGTTGGCGCTGCAGCCGATGTCGGCGCGCACCCTTGACGGTGGCCAGCGGGCCCGGTTGTATCGCGGTCTGGTGGTGGTCGAAAAGACCGGCCCGCACGCCGCCCAGGTGCTGCGCAAGGTTGGCCGCGAGGATGTACTGCTGGTGGCCCAGATTAAGCAGGTCAGCGAGCAGTTGGCCCGGGCCACCCTTTACCTGTTGGCGGACGAGCTGGTGCGTTACCCGGTGACCGAGCAGCAGCAGCGCCTTGCGCAACTCAAGCAGAGCAAGGGGTTTGGTTTCGACATCGCCCTGCAACGCCTGGAGCGGGTCGGCCTGGATGACGACCAGCGGCGGCGGGTAGAGGAGGGCGATACCGTCATGGCCCTGGGCAAGGATGGCGATTCGATCCGTGTGTTCTCCGGGCTCTCGGGGTCTCCCTGGGTGCTGGAAATCGGCCCGTTGCATCAGCTCAACCCGTACCCGCCGCAGTTGCTGATCCTGATTGCCTTTCTCGGGCTGTGCCTGATCGGGCTGGTGGTGTATTTGCTGGTGCGCCAGCTGGAGCGGCGTGTGTCGGGCCTGGAGATTGCGGCCACGCGTATTGCCCAGGGCAGCCTGGACACCCGTGTGCCGGCCGGTGACGCCGATTCGGTCGGGCGCCTGGCTGCAGCATTCAATGGCATGGCCGAGCACCTGCAGCGCTCGTTGACCATGCAGCGCGAGCTGGTGCGGGCGGTGTCCCACGAGCTGCGCACGCCGGTGGCGCGCCTGCGCTTTGGCCTGGAGATGATCGAGACCGCGAGTACCGACCAAGCCCGCGCCAAGCACCTGGCCGGCATGGATGGCGACATCCAGGACCTGGACAAACTGGTCGACGAGATGCTGACTTACGCGCGCCTTGAGCAAGGTGCGCCGGCGCTGAAATTCCAGCGGGTCGACCTCGATGCCTTGTTTGACCGGGTGATCGAGGAACTGGCGCCGCTGCGGGCCGGCATCAAGGTGGTACGCGGTGCTTGCCAAGGGGCTGAAACCGATGGGGCCTGGGTCGAGGCCGAGCCGCGCTACCTGCACCGGGCGCTGCAGAACCTGGTGAGCAACGCCATGCGCCATGCCGAAGGCGAAGTTCGGCTCAGTTACCAACTGGGGCAGCAACGCTGCAGGGTCGATGTGGAAGATGACGGGCCAGGCATCCCGGAGGGCGTCTGGGACCGAATCTTCACGCCCTTCACCCGGCTCGACGACAGCCGCACCCGGGCATCCGGCGGGCATGGGTTGGGCCTGTCGATCGTTCGGCGGATCATCTACTGGCACGCTGGCAGGGCCACGGTAGGGCGCAGCGAGGCGCTGGGCGGCGCCTGCTTCAGCCTCAACTGGCCGCGGGCACAGGCGCCCCAGTAAAGGTCAGACGCTGATCAGGCTCAGCAGGTGGCCGTCCTGAAGGCAGAACTGGCCCTGCAGTTCACTGCCGCGTTGCCATTCGGGTGACAGGTCGGTGAGCAAGCGCAGGCGGGCCAAACCCTCGGTGGACCACTCCAGCACTTCGGCGTGCTCGAAATAGAAACGCTGGCGAGTCAGCGGGTAGAGGGTCTTGAACAGGCTTTCTTTGAGCGAAAAGGTCAGCGTCACTGTCAGGCCGAGCTGGCGGCGGTCCAGGCGCTCACGTTCGGCGGGGGTGAGGATTTCCGCCATCAGGCGCTCGGCACGCTCGTCATCCAGCAGCGACTCCTGATCCAGGCCCAGGCCGCGGCAGCTGCCTTGGCCCGCGACAACGGCGGCGGCCCAGCCTTTGCCGTGGGTGATCGAGCCGTGGATACCGGCCGGCCAGATGGGCGAGCGGTCTTCGTGGGTGCCCGGCACAAAGTCGCGGCCATCCAGGCGTTGCAAGGCGGCGCGGGCGCAGACACGGCCGGCCAGGTACTCGGCCTGGCGCTTGGCCACCGAGCGTTGCAGGCTGGCGCTTTGTGCAATGCCGGCACGCTGGAAGTCGTCGGCAGCCAGGTGGGCCGGGTCGAAGGCACAGCTGACCAGCACTGCACCCGGCAACGGGCGGGGCAGGGGCCAGTGGTGCTGAAGTGGGGAGCAGCAGGTGGGAAGTGTGTTCATGGGGGCTATTGTGCCAGCCGCGACGGCGGTGTGGGAGCGGCCTTGCGTCGCGATGGGCCGCAAAGCGGCCCCGGCGATCGTTACTTGAACACGTTCTTGAAGAAGGCCTGCATATCCGCCCATGAGCTTTCATCGGCTGCCTTGTTGTAACCAATGTCCGGCCCACCATGCTCGCCATGGCTCAAACGGTCGGCGTCCGGGTTGGTGAAGCCATGCTTGGCCCCGGGAATGCTGACAAACTGGTAGTTGACCTTGGCCGCGTCCATTTCCGCCTTGAACGCTTCGACCTGTTGTTCGGTGACCATGCTGTCCGCCGCGCCGTGCTCGACCAGTATGTCGGCCCTGACCACGCCCGGCTTGGCTGGCGTCTGGGTGGCCAGCGCGCCATGGAAACTCACCACGCCATCGAGTTTTTCTCCCCGGCGCGCCGCATCGAGCACCACCTTGCCACCGAAGCAGTAACCCACGGCGCCCAGTTGGTGCTTGTTGACGTTCGGCTGTTTTTTCAGCAACTCCAGGCCAGCGTCGAAGCGCGCGGCCGCGGCAGCCGGGTCTTTCATCGCTTCGGCCATGAACGCCTGAGCATCCTGCGGATGCTCGGTGTGCTTGCCATCGCCGTACATGTCGATCGCCAGCGCTTTGTAGCCCAAGGCTGCCAGGTCGCGGGCGCGGCGCTTGGCGTAGTCGTTCAGGCCCCACCACTCATGCACCACCACGATGCCCGGGCGTTTGTCGTCCAGCGCATCGTCATAGGCGTAGTAGCCGACATAGCGCTTGCCATCGTCGTCCTGGTAGGGGATCTCGCGGGTCACTACCGCCGCCTGGGCGAGGGCGGCGCTGCACATCAAGGTCAGGGCCAGCAGGGCGCGCATGTTTACTACTCCTTGTCTTGCAGACAGTTCGTTCAGCCCTGGTTCAGCCAGGGTTCAGTCACGGTTCAGGGTGCCCTCCTTACTCTAGCTTCCAGACAGAAACAGCGCATCCAACTGGAGTACGAAGCCATGAAAACCTTCAACACCTTGCTCGCCGCCATGGCCGTCTGCGCCGCAGGCATTACCACCGCCCAGGCCGCCGATGAAAACTTCGCCAGCCTGACCTACGGCCAGACCAGCGATAAAGTCCGCAAGTCGGGCCTGTTGCAACGCAACACCGACAACCTGAACGCCGACGGCATCATCGGCAAGGACGACACCTGGGGCGTGCGCGTGGGTAAGATCAACGACCAGGGTCGCTACTACATGACCTACGATAACGTCTCAGGCGACCACAGCGGCCTCAAGTTGCGCCAGGAAAACCTGCTGGGCAGCTATGACCTGTTCCTGCCGGTGGGCGATACCACCAAACTGTTCGGCGGCGGCAGCCTGGGCATGACCAAGCTGACCCAGGATTCCCCAGGTGCCAGCCGTGATACCGACTATGGCTACGCGGTGGGCCTGCAGGCAGGTGTGATCCAGGAGATCACCGACAAGGCATCGGTGGAGATGGGCTACCGTTACCTGCGCACCAATGCTGCAACCGAGGTGGGCGCCAGCGGCGGGCCGAAAGACGGCACCCTGCGCCTGACCAGCAGTGCACAAACTTATCTGTCGGCGAACTACAAGTTCTGAGGTAGTTGTTATCCTGCACTGGCCTCTTCGCAGCGCAAGGCTGCTCCTACATCGGGCAACCACTGTGCCTGTAGGAGCAGCCTTGCGCTGCGAAGAGGCCGGCACAGGCCATATAAACAAGGAGCAGCACATGAAACTGCTGGTGGTCGAGGACGAAGCGCTGCTTCGCCATCACCTCTACACCCGCCTGGGCGAAAGCGGCCACGTGGTCCAGGCTGTCGCCGATGCTGAAGAGGCCCTTTACCAGGCCGAGCAGTACCACTTCGACCTGGCCGTGATCGACCTGGGGCTGCCGGGCATGAGCGGCCTGGAACTGATCGGCCGCCTGCGCAGCCAGAACAAGACCTTCCCCATTCTCATCCTCACCGCCCGTGGCAACTGGCAGGACAAGGTCGAAGGCCTGGCCGCTGGTGCCGACGATTACCTGGTCAAACCCTTCCAGTTCGAAGAACTCGAAGCGCGCCTCAACGCGCTGCTGCGCCGCTCCAGCGGGTTCACCCAGTCGACCATCGCCGCAGGCCCGCTGCTGCTCGACCTCAACCGCAAGCAGGCGACCCTGGACGATCAGCCCCTGGCCCTGACCGCCTACGAATACCGCATCCTCGAATACCTCATGCGCCACCACCAGCAGGTGGTGGCCAAGGACCGCCTGATGGAGCAACTCTACCCAGGCGATGAAGAACGTGACCCCAATGTGATCGAGGTGCTGGTCGGGCGCCTGCGCCGCAAGCTGGAAGGTGATAACGGCTTCAAACCGATCGACACGGTGCGCGGCCTGGGTTACCTGTTTACCGAGCGCTGCCGATGATCCGTTCCCTGCGGGTGCGCCTGATGTTGGCGGCCGCAGTGCTGGCGCTGCTGTTCATGCTGGCGCTGCTGCCTGCCTTGCAGAAGGCGTTCAGCCTTGCCCTGCAGGAATCCATCGAGCAACGCCTGGCCTCGGACGTGACCACGCTGATCTCCGCCGCTCGCATCGAGCGCGGCCAGTTGCAGATGCCGACCTTGCTGCCGGACGAACGCTACAACCTGCCCTACACCGGCCTGCTCGGCTATATCTTTGACCGCGACGGCAACCTGGTGTGGCAGTCGCGGGCCACCGCCGACCAGAACATCAACTACCGCCCCCGCTATGACGGCCGTGGCAACGAATTCGCCCGCATCCATCAAGGCGATGGCGAAGAGTTCTTCGTCTATGACGTCGAGATCAAGCTGCTTGGCGGCCAGAGCGCGGCGTACAGCATCGTTGCGCTGCAACCGGTGCGCGAGTACCAGCACACCCTCGATGGCCTGCGCGAAAAGCTCTACCTGGGGTTTGGCGCGGCCTTGCTGGCGCTGCTGGTGCTGTTGTGGGCCGGCCTGACCTGGGGCCTGCGTTCGCTGCGGCGGCTGAGCCGCGAGCTGGACGAGGTGGAGGCCGGCGCGCGTGACGGGTTGAGCCGCGAGCACCCCCGGGAGCTGCTGCGCCTGACCGGGTCGTTGAACCGCCTGCTGCACAGCGAGCGCGAGCAGCGCCAGCGCTACCGTGACTCGCTGGATGACCTGGCGCACAGCCTGAAGACACCGCTGGCGGTGTTGCAAGGGGTGGGCGAGAGCCTGCGCCAGCGCAGCGGTGAGCGCGAGCAGGCGCGGGTGCTGCAAAGCCAGATCGAACGCATGAGCCAGCAGATCGACTACCAACTGCAGCGCGCCAGCCTGCGCAAGAGCGGCCTGGTGCGTCACAGCGTGCAACTCAAGCCCTTGCTCGACAGCTTGTGCAGCACCTTGGCCAAGGTCTACCGCGACAAGCAGGTCAGCGTCGCGCTGGACATACCCGAGGCCGCGCAGCTGCCGATGGAGCAGGGCGCGCTGCTGGAACTGCTCGGCAACCTGCTGGAAAACGCCTACCGGTTGAGCCTGGGGCACGTACGGGTGACCCTGGAAGAGGCGCCTGGCCAACTGACGCTGTGCATCGAAGACGATGGGCCAGGGGTGCCGGCCGATCAGCGCGAGCGCATTCTGGAGCGCGGCGAGCGGCTGGACAGCCAGCACCCGGGGCAGGGCATCGGGCTGGCGGTGGTCAAAGACATCGTCGACAGCTATGACGCCGGCTTGAGCCTGGGGGATTCGCCGCTGGGTGGCGCGGCCTTCCGGATCACCTTCACGCTGGATTGATCGGCAGTACCGGCCCTTTCACAGGCATGCACATGCTTGAAAGCAGTGCTCCCCTGTGGGAGCGGGTTCACCCGCGAAAGGGCCATACCGCCATACACTATGGGCGGATTCCCGCCATCACCCCTTGTACAAATTCCGCCAACGGGCGGAAATCCGCCAGCCTTCCTCAGCTTTTTCGCCCTGTCGTTGGGCACTTGTCCCTAGCAATCTCGGCCTTTGCACCCTTCGTGGGCATTTTGGCATTGCCCTTGCTATTGATCCTGGCAGAGGCCTGCCCAGGCAGCTCGAACACAACGACAAATCCCTCCATGTGCAGGAGGGTTAGCGATTCAGGTGCCCATCACCCTGGGAAGGGTGAACCGGCACACTTGAGGAAATTAGCCATGACGACACGTCAGCCGCTGTACAAATCCCTGTATGTCCAGGTGTTGGTCGCCATCACCATCGGCATCCTGCTCGGCCACTTCTATCCCGAAACCGGCGTTGCCCTCAAACCCCTGGGTGACGGGTTCGTCAAACTGATCAAAATGGTCATCGCCCCGATCATCTTCTGCACCGTGGTCAGCGGCATCGCTGGCATGCAGAGCATGAAGTCGGTAGGCAAGACCGGCGGCTACGCGCTCCTGTACTTTGAAATTGTCTCCACCATCGCCCTGATCATCGGCCTCGTCGTCGTCAACGTGGTCAAGCCAGGCGCTGGCATGCACATCGACGTCACCACCCTGAACGCCAGCAGCGTGGCCGCTTATGCCGCCGCCGGCGCACAGCAGACCACCGTTGGCTTCCTGCTCAACATCATCCCCAACACCGTGGTCGGTGCCTTCGCCAACGGCGATATCCTGCAAGTGCTGATGTTCTCGGTGATCTTCGGCTTCGCCCTGCACCGCCTGGGCAGCTACGGCAAGCCGGTGCTCGACCTGATCGACCGCTTCGCCCATGTCATGTTCAACATCATCAACATGATCATGAAGCTGGCCCCGGTCGGTGCCTTCGGTGCCATGGCCTTCACCATCGGCCAGTACGGCGTGGGTTCGCTGGTGCAGCTGGGCTACCTGATGGCCTGCTTCTACGTGACCTGCCTGCTGTTCGTCCTGGTGGTTCTCGGCGGTATCTGCCGCGCTCACGGCTTCAGCGTCCTCAAGCTGATCCGCTACATCCGCGAAGAGCTGATGATCGTGCTGGGCACGTCTTCTTCTGAGTCCGCGCTGCCACGCATGCTGGCGAAGATGGAGCGCCTGGGTGCGAAGAAATCGGTGGTTGGCCTGGTCATCCCGACGGGCTACTCGTTCAACCTGGACGGCACCTCGATCTACCTGACCATGGCCGCTGTGTTCATCGCCCAGGCGACTGACACCACCATGGACATCACCCACCAGATCACCCTGCTGCTGGTACTGTTGGTGGCGTCCAAAGGCGCTGCTGGCGTGACCGGTTCGGGCTTCATCGTGCTGGCAGCCACCCTGTCGGCGGTTGGCCACCTGCCGGTTGCCGGGCTGGCGCTGATCCTGGGCATCGACCGCTTCATGTCCGAAGCCCGTGCCTTGACCAACCTGGTCGGTAACGCCGTTGCCACCGTGGTCGTGGCCAAGTGGGTCAACGAAATGGACAACGACAAGCTGGCTTCCGAGCTGGCATCTGGCGGCGCACCGCTGGAAGACACCCGTCCGACCGACGACCTGGGCGTGGCTGAAGGCCCGGCGCGCTGATCGCGGTTAGGCAATGAAAAAAGGCGACCTTCGGGTCGCCTTTTTTGTGCACGCTCGGATCAATGATCCAACACGACTTCCTGCACGCGGATCAGCGCCGGCTGCGGATAATGCCAGCGCACCTGCACATCCCAGAACTTGACCCCATACACCCGCTCCGGGGGTGGCACCTGATACGCCGGCCGCGGGTCTTGCCCGAGGCACTGCTCAATCAGCTCCACCAGTGGCTCGCCCAGGCGCAGCGCATGCGCGTGGGCCTGGGGCAGGGCATCGTCGTGCCATTGCACGGCGATGGCGGCAGGCGCTTCGCTGGCCATCTGGTTGCTGGCACCGGCAATGCTGTCGGCATAGGGTACGTAAGGCTTGATATCCAGCACCGGGGTGCCATCGAGCAGGTCGATCCCGGACAGCAGCAGGCGACCAGGCTCTACGCCTTCCAGGCGTACCACCGACTGGCCAATACCATTGGGCCTGTGGGTGGCACGGGTGGCGAACACGCCCATGCTCTTGTTGCCGCCCAGGCGCGGTGGGCGCACTTTCAGGCGTGGCTTGTCTTCCAGGGCCTGGTGGAACAGAAACAACAGCCAGACATGGCTGACCTGCTCCAGGCCCGCCACGGCATCACCCTGGTCGAACGGCGGCAGCAGCTCCAGCACGCCACGCGCCGCGGGTGCCAGGTGGGGCTGGCGCGGGATGGCGAACTTTTCCTTGAAGCAGGAGCGGACGATGCCGACCGGTGAAACCGTATGCTGCATGGCCACTTAGCCGCGCACGCGCAGGGTCAGGCCCTTGAGGAAGTTGCGCAGCAGCTGGTCGCCGCAGGGCCGGTAGTTGTCATGGCCGACCTTGCGGAACAGCGCGCTGAGTTCGGGTTTGGAGACCGGGAAGTTGACCGACTTGAGTATCGCGTGCAGGTCTTCTTCCTTGAGCTCGAACGCCACGCGCAGCTTTTTCAGAATGGTGTTGTTGGTCACCGGCAGCTCGACCGGCTGTTGCGGGCGGCTGTCGTCCTTGCCGCGGCGATGAATCACCAGGCCATCCAGAAAGTGCGCCATGACCGGGTCGGGGCAGCGCACGAAGCCGGGCTCTTCCTCTTTCTTGAGGTAGCTGGCCAGGGTCTCGGCGCTGACCTCCAGGCCCGACAGCTTGATGATGCCGACCATTTTGGCATCGTTGATCTTGAGCATGTAGCGCAGGCTGCGCAGTACATCGTTGTGGTTCATTTGGCTGAAATCCTGTTCTGAGCCGTGCCATCCGGCGCGGCGGTATTGCTTAGAAACGTTCGCTGGTAGCCATGTAGCGCCACTGTCCCAATGGCAGCTTGCCCATGGACACACCGCCCAGGCGAATGCGGCGCATGCTGATTATCTGCAGGCGCAGGCTGGCGCACAGTTCGGAAATCTGCCCCGGCTGCGGGTTTTTCAAGGCCAGGCGCAGGTGGGTTTCGTTCTGCCAGCTGGCCTTGGCCTTGGGCAACTCCCGGTCATTGCGCATCACACCACGGGCCAGGCGCTCCAGCGCCTGCGGGGTGGCTTCGCCGCTGACTTCGATGATGTATTCCTGCTCCAGGCGACGCAGGTCGGCGTCGATCTTGCGCGCTACGCGCCAATCCTGGGTGAAAATCTGCAGGCCGCTGGCGCCACGCTCGAGGGGGGCAATGCAGGACAGCTTGGTGAAGTGCCCATGCAGCGGCCGAACACCTTCACGGTGCGCCTCGCTGAGGGTGTCCATAGTCATGCTGATACGGGCCGACTCGGTGTCCAGGCCGGCAGGCTGGTTGAGCAGGAGGGTCACGGGTTCGAGATTTTCGGCACGCGCACCGGGCAGCAGCTCGACGAGTTGGCCGTCGACCTTGAACTGCGGCTGCTCGACCACCACGCCATCGACCGTGACCCAGCCGCCTTCGATGTACAGCTCGGCTTCGCGGCGGGAACAGCCGAATTGCTCGATAAGGCGTTTGGACAGGCGGACGGGCTCAGACATGACGGCGATTCGCAAAGGCAGGGAAAGGCCGCCATTGTACCTGCCTGGGCGGTCGAGGGGCTGGGAATCTGTGTCATTTACGCCGTTTTGGCGAGACAACACGGCAGAAGCGTCAGGCCCCTGCGCGGATCAGCCGCAGGTGCAGCAAAGGGTAGGGCTGCCCCAGCCCATCGGTCTGCGAACGGCCAACTACCTCAAAACCTTCGTGCAGGTAGAACCCCAGCGCCTGCGGGTTCTGCTCATTGACATCCAAGCGTTCGGCATTCAGTTCATCGATGGCGTAATGCAGCAGCCGTTTACCAATGCCCTTGCCACGGTATGAGGGCGCGACGAACAGCATGTCCACCCGCCCATTGGCCACGCCGGCAAAGCCCTGGATGCGTTGCTGTGAGTCTTTGCAGCAAATCAGCATCACCGCATCGAGGTAGCGGTGCAGCACATGTTCGCGCAGCAGCAGGATATAGGCATCAGGCAGGAAGTCGTGTGTCGCGCGCACCGAGTCTTCCCAAACCTGGGTCAGCTCGGGGTAGTCGCGCAGATGGGGGGTATGCAGCGTCGAAACCTGGCGCATCCGTGTAATCCTCCTGGGCACTGAGGAAAACGATAGATGCAAAAGCAAAGGTCGGCGTCAGATCAGCCTAACCATTCCATTGTAGGAGCAGCCTTGTGCTGCGAAGAGGCCAGTGGCAATTCCGTAAATCTTCGCTGCTAGTACCGGCCTCTTCGCAGCACAAGGCTGCTCCTACCGGGAGTGCGCATGACCGGAGGGTGTGGGCGGATGTGGCAACACAAGGGGCGCAATGCGCCCCCGGTATTTCAGCGCTTTGCGTTGATCAGACAGGCTCTGCCCACATGTCGTACTCGTCGGCATCCACCACCCGGCAACGCACTTTGTCGCCGGGTTTGAAGCCATGGTCGCCATCGATGAACACGCTGCCGTCGATCTCTGGCGCATCAAAGAAGCTGCGGCCAACCGAACCTTGCTCCTCGACTTCGTCGATCAGCACTTCGATCTCTTTGCCGATGCGCAGCTGCAGGCGGGCGCTGCTGATGGCTTGCTGATGCGCCATGAAGCGGTCCCAGCGGTCCTGCTTGACGTCATCCGGCACTTCGTCCAGGCCCAGGTCGTTGGCCGGGGCGCCTTCGACAGGCGAATACTGGAAGCAGCCGACGCGGTCGAGCTGGGCTTCGGTCAGCCAGTCGAGCAGGTACTGGAAGTCTTCTTCGGTTTCGCCAGGGAAGCCGACGATGAAGGTCGAACGGATCACCAGCTCAGGGCACTGCTCGCGCCAGTTCTTGATGCGCGCCAGGGTACGGTCTTCGAAGGCCGGGCGCTTCATCGACTTGAGCACTTTCGGGCTGGCGTGCTGGAACGGGATGTCCAGGTACGGCAGGATCTTGCCGGCGGCCATCAGTGGGATCACGTCGTCGACGTTCGGATAGGGGTACACATAATGCAGGCGGACCCAGGCGCCCAGGCTGCTCAGCGCTTCGCACAGCTCGAGCATGCGGGTCTTGACCGGGCGGCCGTTCCAGAAGTCGGTCTTGTACTTGACGTCGACGCCGTAGGCGCTGGTGTCCTGGGAAATCACCAGGATCTCCTTGACGCCCGCCTTGACCAGGCGCTCGGCCTCGCTCAACACTTCCCCCACCGGGCGGCTGACCAGTTTGCCGCGCATCGACGGGATGATGCAGAAGCTGCAGCTGTGGTTGCAGCCTTCGGAAATCTTCAGATAGGCGTAGTGACGCGGGGTCAGCTTGACGCCTTGAGGCGGCACCAGGTCGATCAGCGGGTTGTGGTCCTGGCGTGGCGGCACCACTTCGTGCACGGCGTTGACCACTTGCTCGTACTGCTGCGGGCCGGTAACCGACAATACGCTCGGGTGCACATCACGGATGCTGCCTTCCTCGACACCCATGCAACCGGTGACGATGACCTTGCCGTTTTCCTTGATCGCTTCGCCGATCACTTCCAGCGACTCGGCCTTGGCGCTGTCGATGAAGCCGCAGGTGTTGACCACCACCACGTCGGCGTCCTCGTAGGTGGGCACGACTTCATAACCTTCCATGCGCAGCTGGGTCAGAATGCGCTCGGAATCGACCAGGGCTTTTGGGCAACCCAGGCTTACGAAACCTACCTTAGGGGTGGCGGGAGTGGTGGACATGACTAACCTCGGTATTGAATACAGGTCGCCCGACCGGAAACGGGGGCGATCTTGACGGGCGCTTTTGGGCGCCTCTGATCAAAAAGTGCGCAATTCTAGCGAGCGCAAGGTCGCTTGACTAGCAGAAATACGACGAACGCTGCGCTATGCTTCGCGCCGTTGCGTCCGGGTATCTGCCATGCCCTGACGTGGGGGTGAATTCTATCGGCCGAGAGGGCCGTCTGCGGGAGTGGTCGATGGTTCAGGCAAGCAGTCATGCCGAAGGCGGGCACGAGGGGAAGCAGGGTGCGACGCGGTCGCTGGGCCTGCTCGTGGCGGCGGTCGGGGTGGTCTATGGCGATATTGGCACCAGCCCGCTGTATACGCTCAAAGAAGTCTTTACCGGTGGCTATGGCGTGCCGGTCAACCATGACGGTGTGCTGGGGATCCTGTCGCTGATCCTCTGGTCGCTGCTGTGGGTGGTGTCGTTCAAATACGTGATGTTCATCCTGCGTGCCGACAACCAGGGCGAGGGCGGCACCATGGCGCTTACCGCGCTGGCGCGGCGAGCCACGGCGGCCCATCCGCGGCTGCGTACGCTGATGGTCATCTGCGGGCTGATCGGCGCTTCGCTGTTCTATGGCGACAGCATGATCACCCCGGCGGTGTCGGTCCTGTCGGCGGTCGAGGGCATGGGCCTGGCTTTCGACGGCATCGATCACTGGGTGGTGCCCATTTCGCTGGTGGTGCTGGTAGCGCTGTTCCTGGTGCAAAAGCATGGCACCGACAAGATCGGCAAGCTGTTTGGCCCGATCATGGTGGCCTGGTTCGTGGTGCTGGGGGCCTTGGGGGTGCATGGCATCTCGCAAAGCCCTGAAGTGCTCAGGGCATTCAACCCCGGCTGGGCGGTGAACTTCTTCATTGTTCACCCCGGCATGGGCGTGGCCATTCTCGGTGCCGTGGTGCTGGCGCTGACCGGTGCCGAGGCGCTGTACGCCGACATGGGCCACTTCGGCCGCAAACCGATTGCCCGCGCTTGGTTCGCCCTGGTGCTGCCGGCGCTGGTGCTCAACTACTTTGGCCAGGGTGCAATACTGCTGCAGAACCCGGAGGCGGCGCGCAACCCCTTCTACCTGCTGGCACCGTCCTGGGCGTTGCTGCCGCTGGTGGGGTTGGCGACCATGGCCACGGTGATCGCTTCGCAGGCCGTGATTTCCGGGGCCTTCTCCCTGACGCGCCAAGCTATCCAGCTGGGCTACATACCGCGCATGCAGATCCAGCACACGTCCAGCGATGAACAGGGGCAGATCTACATCGGTGCGGTGAACTGGACGTTGATGGTCGGTGTCGTGTTGCTGGTCATCGGTTTTGAATCGTCCGGCGCCCTGGCCGCGGCCTATGGAGTGGCGGTCACCGGCACCATGCTGATGACCACCATCTTGGTGTCGTCGGTGATGCTGCTGTTGTGGAAGTGGCCGCCGGTGCTGGCAGTGCCGATACTGCTGGGCTTTTTGTTCGTGGACGGGCTGTTCTTCGCCGCCAACGTGCCGAAGATCGTGCAGGGCGGGGCCTTCCCGGTGTTGGCGGGCGGCGTGTTGTACCTGTTGATGAGCACCTGGAAGCGCGGCAAGCAGATTCTTGTCGAGCGCATCGATGAAGGCGCGCTGCCGCTGCCGGTGTTCATCAGCAGCATCCGCATCCAGCCGCCGCACCGGGTTGAAGGGACGGCGGTGTTCCTGACGGCGCGCCCCGACGCCGTGCCCCATGCACTGCTGCACAACATGTTGCACAACCAGGTGCTGCACAGCCAGGTGGTGCTGCTGACGGTGGTCAGCGAGGACCAGCCACGGGTACCGGAGCAGGAGCGTTTCGAGGTGGAGGCCTATGGCGACGGGTTCTTCCGCGTGCTGTTGCACTTTGGCTTCATGGACGAGCCGGACGTGCCGGCGGCGTTGAAGCTGTGCCACCTGGAAGACCTGGATTTCAGCCCGATGCGCACGACGTACTTCCTTAGCCGCGAAACCGTCATTGCGTCGCGGCTGGAGGGCATGTCGCGCTGGCGCGGGAACCTGTTTGCGTTTTTGCTGAAGAACGCCAACGGCAATCTACGCTTCTTCAATCTACCGTTGAACCGGGTGATCGAGCTGGGGACCCAGGTCGAGATTTGAGCCAGGTCGGGCTGCTGGTATTGCGCAGCCCGTTCTGCCTTCATCGCCGGCAAGCCGGCTCCCACAGGTTCAACAGCGCCCTCAAGCGCTGCACACTTCCTGTGGGAGCAACTGTCTTGTGGTGCTTGTTCCGGCCTCTTCGCGGGCAAGCCCGCTCCCACAGGTGCGGCGCTAGACTTGGAGGCTACAGAGTTCGGGTGGGAGCCGGCTTGCCGGCGATTGGGCCGCATGGCGGCCCCTTTCTATCAGTTCTGCTCCGCCACGCTCGACTTGCCCTGGCGCGTCTCGATCTCGCCGATCAGGCGCTTGGCCAGCGCGGGGTAGTTCTCATCGAAGTGGTGCCCCCCCGGTAGCTTCAGTCGCTCACCGACGGCCGTCTTGTCGGTGCAGCCGCTTTCGTCGGTCTCTTCCACGCCGTAGACGCACACCACTTTGGACGCTGGCAGCTTGGCCATTTCTGGGCCGGTTGGCGCCTCCTGGCCTTCTTTGCCCAGCCAGCCCTCGACCTCGATCTCGAAGCTGCCGCTGCGGGCGAAGGCCAGCAGCATCACCGCGTCGATGCGTTGCTGGTCTTCGGCCGGCAGGCGGTTGTAGATGGCGGGCAGCACGTCGGCGCCAAATGAATAACCGGTCAATACAAAACGCTTGGTACCCCATTTCTGACGATAGTGCTGCATCAGTTCCGACAGGTCTGCGGCGCTTTGTTCCGGGGTCTTGTGTTGCCAGTAATAGCGCAAGGTGTCGATGCCGACCACCGGGTAGCCCAGCTTGGCCATTTCCCCGGCAACGTCCCGGTCCAGGTCGCGCCAGCCGCCATCTCCGGACAGGAACAGGGTGACGGTGTCGGTGGTTTGCCCAGCCGGCACCTCGACCACCGGGATGGCCAGGGCGTTGCCGTCATGCCCGACCAAGGCTTGGGTCAGCTGCGATTTGAGTACCTGGGGCAAGTGGATGTCGTAATCGCTGATGCTGGTTTCAGCGTTGGCCTGGTCGCGCACGAAGGCCGCGCTGGCGTCATCCGGGTTGTCGTTCCAGGCGACGTTCCAGTGGCCGTGGGCGGCCGACTTGGGCAGTGTGGCCTGGCAGCCGGGTTGCTCGAGGGTGAAGTCGACGGAAATGGCCCGCGCCTTGTCGTCAGTCTGTGCGGCCAACCAGCGCCAGGCTTGTGCCGCACCCGGGCCGATGCCGGCTACTAGGGTCGGTTTCTCGGCGAGCTGGGTCAGTGCCAGGTCCAGCGCTTGCTGCTGCTTGCTGCAGTCGCTAGGCGGCAGGATCACCTGCACCAGCTGGGCTTCCCCGGCCTGGCTCAGGTCCAGCAACTGCTTGTCGGTCAGGGCCTGGTCCTGGGGGACGCCGATGGCGACCCGGGCTTTGGCGTGCACGCCAGGGGTGACACGGGTGATGTGGGTGTCATTCAGGGTCAATTGCTCAAGGCGCGCCTCAGGGGCCGGGCGCGTCCACAACCAGAAGGCCGCGGCCCCGCCAAGGGCGGCCAGCAGCAGCGCAATCACCAGGTACAGCCAATAGCGTCGGATCATCAGCGTTTCACCAATCCAGTCAGGCCGCCAGCAATCAGGGCGGCAGTGTCGGCCAGTGCCACCAGCGGGTCGAGCCCTGCTGGCACAGCCATGTAACGGGGTTCCCAGTCCGGTTGGAACTTGTCCTTGAAGCGTCGAAGCCCCTGGAAGTTGTAGAGCTGTTCGCCGCGGCGGAACACCATTGAGCCCAGGCGTTGGGTCAACGGCGCGCCACGCCGTGGCTGCAGCCCGGAAAGCGGGACCATGCCCAGGCTGAAACGGCCGTAGTCATGGCTTTTGTAGTGCAGGATCAGGCCGATCATCATGAATTCCATGGTCAGCTTCGGCGCTTCTGGATGTGCGCGCATCAGGTCGAGGCTGGCCAGCTCGTTGCTGTGGGTTTCCAGCAGGTTGGCAAATGCAACGGGCCGGCCCTGGAAGCGAATCAGGGCAATCCGGAAATGCTGCAGGTACTCGGGGCTGAAGCGCCCGAGCGAGAACCCTTTCTCGCGCACGTTCTTGCCGCTGAGCCAGGCATCGGAGATTTCCTTGAGCTCTGCCAGTGGGGCGTGACCGGGCTCATGGATTTCCAGGCTAAGGCCGTCACGGCCGCCACGGTTCCAGGTGTAGCGCAGGTCCTTCATCTCCTTGCCCTTGGCGTCGAGGTCGAAACGGCGCAGGTCGACCCGGGCTTCCTCGCCCAGCTTGAGGGCGGTCAGGCCAATGTCCATATAGAAGGGCAGGTTCTCTGCGCGTACCTGATAGAACACCGGTCGGGCGTGGTGCAGGTCGCACAGGTCACGGAACTGCCAGATCATCTCGGCGCGCTCTTGGGTGGGGCCGATCGGGTCATACAGGGCCACCAGGCTGCGACCGCGACGGGCATACATCAGGAAGGCGTTGTCGCGTGGGTGGAACAGCAAGGCCTTGTCCCCCGTCAGCGCCAGGCCGCCATCGGGCTGGTCGGACGCCAGCAGAATACGATTGGCGCGTTGCAGCTCTTCGTCATCGGGCAGGTGGATGACCGGCGGTGCGGTGCGCAGCAGCCAGGTCAGGGCCACGGCCACCAGCAGCACGGCGCTGCCCATGGCTGCTCGCAGGCCGCGCGGGGCATCGGCATCCAGGGTGAACTGCCACCACAGCTGGTGGCTGTAGGGCACATCCTGGTAGGCAAACAGCAGCAACCACACCGAAGCACCCACCACACAGGCGCTGGCCACCAGGAACACCGGCGAGAAGGGCAGCTCCAGCAAGCGGCTGGGGCGGTAGAAGGAGCGGCGGAACAGGGCAAGCAGGGCAGCCGTGAACGTGAGCAGGCACGCTTCTTCCCAGTCAAAGCCCTTGAGCAGCGACAGCAAGGCACCGACCAGCAGCAATGTGGTGGTCAGCAGCCAGGCCGCCGACAGGCGCCGGCGCAGCCCTTGGGCCAACAGCAGGCAGAGCACGCCGATCAGGCTGGCGCCGAAGTGCGATGCATCGATCAGGCGATGGGGCACCAGAAAACCCATGTGCTCCAGGCGCGTGTCGATCTCCGGCGTGGCACCGGAGAACAGCAGTACGACGCCGGACAGGAATACCAGGATCGACAGCACCGGTGCGGCCAGCCCTGAAGCTACCTTGATCGCCTGTTGCGCGAACAGCAGGCGCCGTGCCTCGTTGGCCAACAACAGCACGCAGGCCAGCAGCAGCGGCAATACCACGTAGATCAGGCGATACAGCAACAAGGCTGCGGCCAGTGGCGCGGCGCCCAACTGGTCGGCAAAGGCTGCCAGCAAGATCGCCTCGAACACCCCGACACCGCCGGGTACATGGCTGAGCACGCCAGCGGCCAAGGCCAGCAGGTACACCAGGATGAACGCGCCAAAGGGCGGTGCTTCGGGCAGCAGCAGGTACAGCACGGTGGCTGCGGCGGCCACGTCCAAGGCAGTGATCAGCAATTGCAGCGCAGCCAGGCGGGCACCCGGCAGGCGCAGCGTGCGGCGGCCCAGTTGCACCAACAGGTTATCGGCCACGGGTTGTTCGGCCAGGCGCCTGCGATAGAGCCCGATCACCAACACTGCAAACAGCACCAGTACAGCAGCAGCGATACCCGCCAACAGGCCCGGCGAAAGGCCCAGCGCCGTGGAGGCGGCGGGCAGATCGCTCAAGGTCGCCAAGGCAGCCAGGGGCGGCAACGCACACCCCAGCGACAGGCTGGCAAAAACGGTCATCCGCGCAACTTCGGCAGCCCCAAGGCCCTGGCGCGCATACAGGCGGTAGCGTACCGAACCACCCGACAGCATCGACAGGCCAATGGCGTTACCGATAGCGAAGGCGCTGAAGCCGCCCAGGACCAGGCTGCGCGCGGGCAGTTTCACGCCGGCATAGCGGCTGGCCGACCATTCGTACCCCAGCAGGATCACGAACCCGACGACTGTCGCCAGCAACGCACCGAGCAACGACTGCGTCGGCACGCTGAGCATGGCATCGTGCAGCGCATAGATGTCCAGCTCGCTCAGCAGGTGGCGGCAGGCAACCAGCGCCATGGCGAATAGTACCAGCGTCACCGCCAGGCCAATGGGCTGACGATAGCGGCTCAAGCGCTCGATCATGGGCAGGCGCTGCGCAGCAGTCGGTAGCGCCGATGCGAGGGGCACCGGAGGTTCAGGGTTGTGGGAAGTCATCGATTGGTACCCCGAGCCGGCAGCGCGAGGTAGGGGAGAGGTGCGGCCAAGTGAAAGTCCCTTAGGAAAACGTATCCAATAGTACTCCGTGCACAGGCGCTTTCAGCGTTCTGGCCGGGTTAAAGATAGTTCATCCTGAGAGGGGTTTCTCAAGCCTGGGGGGCAGGCGAGTGGCAGCTTGGTGCCGTGGCGGTGAAAAACGTGGGGCCATAAAACAACAAACCCCGCGCTGCTGTTACACAGGCGGGGTTTGTTCTGACGAATATGGTTGCGGGAGCCGGATTTGAACCGACGACCTTCGGGTTATGAGCCCGACGAGCTACCAGACTGCTCCATCCCGCGTCAGAGGTGCGCATTCTACAGCTTGTTGAATCTGTGTAAAGCGTTAATTGTTGATTTCTCAACCTTTTTTCTTCTGCATCATTTTCGATGCAAAGAAAAAGGCCACTGCGTTAACAGTGGCCTTCTCTTTGTTTGGTTGCGGGAGCCGGATTTGAACCGACGACCTTCGGGTTATGAGCCCGACGAGCTACCAGACTGCTCCATCCCGCGTCTGTGGGGCGGATTCTACAGTTTATTGACGGTGTGTCAAGCGTTAGCTCTTGATTTATCGTCAATTTTCCACAATGACTTTTTCGAGACCAAAGAAAAAGGCCACTGCGTTAACAGTGGCCTTTTCTCGAATCTGGTTGCGGGAGCCGGATTTGAACCGACGACCTTCGGGTTATGAGCCCGACGAGCTACCAGGCTGCTCCATCCCGCGCCTGTGAGATCGAATTCTACGGATTTCCCGCCCTATGTCAAGCAATATTCCAAGAAAACCCTTTTTCGTTCAAACCCTTAGCGTTTGAGCAAGGCGCGCGGGGCAGGCGCGGCGGGCCTTGCAGGCCAATTGTCGAGGCATGCGCCGTGCAGGCTGTTGCGCCAGAGGGGCCATGCGATACTATCTGTATGAATCTACAGTACTGACGGTCATCCATGTCCTTGCGCAAGATCATCCATGTCGACTGCGATTGCTTCTACGCCGCGATCGAGATGCGTGATGACCCGCGCCTGGCCGGTCGGCCCATGGCGGTCGGCGGGTCGGCCGACCATCGCGGGGTCATCGCCACCTGCAACTATGAAGCCCGTGCCTATGGCGTGCGCTCGGCCATGTCCTCGCGCCATGCGCTCAAGCTGTGCCCTGACTTGTTGATCGTCAAACCCCGTTTTGAAGCCTATCGCGAGGCATCGCGTGAGATTCACGCCATTTTTCGCGATTACACCGAGCTGATCGAGCCCTTGTCGCTGGATGAAGCTTACCTGGATGTCAGCGACAGCCAGTGGTACGCCGGTAGCGCGACACGGATTGCCGAGGACATTCGCCGGCGCGTCGCCCGTACCTTGCATATCACGGTGTCGGCGGGTGTCGCCCCCAACAAGTTCCTGGCCAAGATCGCCAGTGACTGGCGTAAGCCCAATGGCCTGTTCGTCATCACCCCGGGGGAGGTCGAGGCGTTTGTCGCGGCCTTGCCCGTCGCCCGGTTGCATGGTGTGGGCAAGGTCACGGCGGACAAGCTGGCGCGGTTGGGTATCGATACCTGCCTGGACCTGCGCGAGTGGTCCCGCCTGGCCCTGGTGCGTGAGTTCGGCAGTTTTGGTGAGCGGCTTTGGGGGCTGGCGAGGGGTATTGATGAGCGTGCTGTGCACAATGACAGCCGCAGGCAATCGGTCAGCGTGGAAAATACCTACGATACCGATCTGCCGGACCTGGCCAGTTGCCTGGAGCGTCTTCCTGCGTTGCTCGACAGCCTTAATGAACGCATTGCCCGCATGGACAGCAGCTATCGGCCAGACAAGCCTTTCGTCAAGGTCAAGTTCCATGACTTCAGCCAGACGACCATGGAGCAGGCGGGGGCAGGCAGGGACCTGGAGAGTTACCGGCAACTAATGAAGCAGGCCTTCGCGCGGGGTGACAAGCCGGTGCGCTTGCTGGGGGTTGGGGTGAGGTTGCGGGATTTGCGCGGTGGGCATGAGCAACTGGAGCTGTTCCCACCTAAATGAACAAGGGCCGCTAAGCGGCCCCTTTCATTTATTGCACCCCTGGGTCAGCTACCAGCCGCCCGGTGGCCTTGGTCAGGGATTGCAGGAATTCCTGCTGCAGTTCCGGATCGTTGCGCGTCAGCTCGATCAGGCTCTGCTCCATTTCACTGGCTTCCTCTTCCAGGCCCAGTTCGGACAGGCGTTTGACCCGGTGCACCCACTGGCTGACATCATCGTCTTCCAGGTCGTCAAAGATCAGCTCATGCGCTTCAAGCAGCTTGTTGCGCAGGGTGGCGCTGACCAGCAGGCTGGCGTCACCGCGCACCGCATTGTCCTCATCGACCACCTGCAGGTGCAGGGTGCCGATGTGGTTGAGGTTCTGCTCGGAGAACGGGCTGTCGAGCAGGTTCAGGCGCAGCACGCCGTTTCTGTCGGTGGTCAGCTCGTGGGTGAGTTTGCCGGCCTTGACTTCGACCAGGCGCTCGCTCCAGGGCAGGCTGGTGGACTCCTCGCGCTGGTCCTTCTGCACTTCGCTGATCCCGGCAAGGTTCTGCTGGGCGCGACCGTTGGACTGCACGTTCATGAACGGGTTAAGCCCCGCCACGCCGTAGCTGAGCCAGTCGTGGGTCACGCTTTCAGGCAGGTTGCCCAAGGCGAACACGTTGACCACGTTGGCACCCACGCCCGCCACTACAGCCACCGCACCCAGTGGGATCTCGTAGATCTCCCGCCAGGGCTGGTAAGGCGTGTAGCGGTCGTAGCGCCGGGTTACTTCGAACTCGGTGACTTCGAAGCGCTTCAGCTCATGCACGCGCACACGTCGTTGCGGCAGCTCCATCACCTTCGGCTCGCCGACATCGATCTGCAGACTGTGTTCGAGCAATTTTCGCTCGACGCGCTCCTCGTGCTCGCTGCGCTGGGACATCTGGTTGGCGCAGCCGCTGATGAGCAGGGCGCCGCACAGTGCGGCGCCCCCCAGGGGAAAGGTACTTCGCTTGGACATGATCACTCGTGCATTGATTATCAGCGGCGAACGCGGGCCTGCAGGAACGACAGCACTTCATTGAGTGGCAGCGCTTGAGCATCCTGTTCGGTGCGGTGCTTGTATTCCAGGTTGCCTTCGGCCAGGCCGCGGTCGCTGACGACGATGCGGTGCGGGATGCCGATCAGCTCCATGTCGGCAAACTTGATGCCTGGGCTGGTCTTCTTGTCGCGGTCATCCAACAGCACTTCGAAGCCGGCGGCGGTCAGTTCGGCGTACAGCTTGTCGGTCGCTTCGCGAACCACGTCGGTTTCATAGCGCAGCGGCACCAGGGCGATCTGGAAAGGCGCCAGGGCGTCGTTCCAGATGATGCCTTTGTCGTCGTAGCTCTGTTCGATGGCGGCGGCGACCACGCGGGACACGCCAATGCCATAGCAACCCATGGACAACACGACAGGCTTGCCGTTCTCGCCCAGTACCTGGCACTTGAGTGCCTCGCTGTACTTGGTGCCGAGCTGGAAGATGTGGCCCACTTCGATGCCGCGCTTGATCACCAGGGTGCCCTGGCCGTCTGGGCTTGGGTCGCCTTCGACGACGTTGCGCAGGTCGGCGACTTGCGGAACCGGCAAGTCGCGCTCCCAGTTGACGCCGAAGTAGTGCTTGTCATCGATGTTGGCGCCGATGCCGAAGTCGCTCATCAGGGCAACCGAACGGTCGATGATGCACTCCAGTGGCAGGTTCAGCGGGCCGAGCGAGCCTGCACCGGCGCCGATGGCGTCGCGCAGTTCAGCTTCGGTCGCCATGACCAGCGGGTCGGCAACCTGTTCCAGCTTGGTGGCCTTGATTTCGTTGAGCTCGTGGTCGCCACGGACGATCAGGGCGATCAGCTTGCCTTCTTCGGCGCCGCGCACGATCAGGGTCTTGACGGTCTTCTCGATCGGCAGGCCGAAGTTTTCGACCAACTGGGCGATGGTCTTGGCGTCCGGCGTGTCGACCAGGCGCAGCTCCTCGGAAGGGGCAGGGCGCACGGTTTCACGCGGGATGGCCTCGGCCTTCTCGATGTTGGCAGCGTAATCGGAGCTGTCGCTGAAGATCACATCGTCTTCACCGGATTCGGCCAGCACGTGGAACTCGTGCGAGTAGCTGCCACCGATGGAGCCGGTGTCGGCTTGCACAGGGCGGAAGTCCAGGCCCAGGCGGGAAAAGATGTTGCTGTACGCCTGGTGCATGCGGTCGTAGGTTTCCTGCAGGGAAGCCTGGTCGGCATGGAAGGAGTAGGCGTCCTTCATGATGAACTCGCGGCCGCGCATCAGGCCGAAGCGTGGGCGGATCTCATCACGGAATTTGGTCTGGATCTGGTACATGTTGAGTGGCAGCTGTTTATAGCTGGACAGCTCGTTACGGGCCAGGTCGGTAATGACTTCTTCGTGGGTCGGGCCGACGCAGAAGTCGCGGTTGTGGCGGTCTTTCAGGCGCAGCAGCTCTGGGCCGTACTGCTCCCAACGGCCGGATTCCTGCCACAGTTCGGCGGGCTGGATGCTGGGCATCAGCACTTCCAGGGCGCCGGCGGCGTTCATTTCCTCGCGTACAACGGCTTCGACCTTGCGCATCACTCGCAAGCCCATCGGCAGCCAGGTGTACAGGCCAGAGGCCAGTTTGCGGATCATGCCGGCGCGCAGCATGAGCTGGTGGCTGATGACCACTGCGTCGGCAGGGGTTTCTTTCTGGGTGGCGAGCAAATATTGACTGGTGCGCATGGTGGGCCGTGTCGATTGCCTAAGACGTTGAAATGACCCCGCATTGTACGGGGGCGAAACGAAGGCGTACAGGATGCCCCAGGGCGTGACACTTGTCAGCCAAGAAAAAGCCCGGCGTGATCGCCGGGCTTTTTCAAGTGCGGGGCACTGCAAGCCAGGCTTACAGGATGCTCAGCGGGTACTCGACGATCAGACGCAGTTCGTCGATCGAGCTCGAACCGTAGTAGACACCGTCGCTGGAGCGGTAGGTGGCCTGGCGGACACGGAAGCTCAGGTCTTTCGCTGGGCCGCTCTGCATGACGTACTTGACGTCTACGTCGCGTTCCCATTCCTTACCGTCGTCGGTGGTGCGGGTGGTTGCACCGGTACCGCGTGCGTAACGGGTCATGAAGGTCAGGCCTGGTACGCCGAACTCGGCGAAGTTCAGGTCGTAGCGAGCCTGCCAGGATTTCTCGTCTTCGGCGTTGAAGTCGGAACGGGCGATGGAGTTGGCCAGGAACACGGTGCCGCCGCCGTCCACGCCGTAGGCGTAGTCACCGTCGCCGCTGACTTTCTGGTAGGCCAGGGTGAAGGTGTGGGCGCCGATGTTGTAGGCAGCCGACAGGCTGGCTGCGATGTTGTCGAGCTCGTTGGTGCCGTCGGACTTGGTGACGAATGCACCGGTGCGGTTGGCGCCGATCGACTTGGTGTCATAGATGTTGAAGTCGAACACCAGGCCTTGCTTGTCGCTGATCGGCAGCGCCCAGTTGATGTTGCCGTACCACTTACGGAAGTGATCTTCGATGTGCGAGTAGTAAACGCTGGTGCTGAGGCTGTCAGTGAACGCGTAGGTACCGCCGAAGATGTTGGCTTCGGTCAGGTTCAGGCTGTCATGATAGGTCTGAGCCTGGGCGTTCATGGCGGTGAAGTGACCGGCGTTCAGGGTCAGGCCATTGATCTCGTTGCTGGTGATCAAGCCGCCTTCGGCAACTTCCGGCAGCAAGCGGCTGTCGTCAGTGGCGAATACTGGCATGGCGGTGAACTGGTCACCGAACTTCAGCACGGTATTGGAGATGCGCATTTTTACAGCGCCGCCGCCTTCGGAGTAATCATCCTGCGAACGGCCGTCGGAGCCTTGTGGGAACAGGCCGGTGCCGGCGCGACCTTTGCCGCTGTCCAGTTTCAGGCCGAGCATGCCGATGGCGTCGACGCCGAAGCCTACGGTGCCTTGGGTGAAGCCCGATTCGTAAGTGCCGAGGAAACCAAGGCCGGTTTCTTCCACGCGGCTTTGACTGCCGGCTGGGTTGTTGCGGAAGTCACGGCTGAAGTACAGCATGCGAGTTTTAACGTTCAGCTGGCTGTCTTCGATGAAACCCTTGGACTCGTCTTGTGCAGAGGCGAAAGCCAATTGCGAGGTCCCTGCCGAAACGGCCAGGGCGATCATGCTCCACTTCATCACGCGCATCGTGATTTGCTCCTTTGGTTTTTTAGGAAGAGTACCGCTGCGCCCAAGTCTTTTAGTTATATGGGGCAGCTCTTTCTTGTTATGTCGGCGGAAATGTATAACACGCTGACTGTTGTTGGCGATATGGGCATATCCAAGGTTTCGGGAACTTTATGGCCATGTCGCTTTCAGGTATTTCCATGTCGCAAATCACGTCCCGGATTCCCGGGTCGTACAACGCCAGCGCTGTTCCTGTCACCGTAACGAATCTGTAACTACAGGTTCCGGTTAGGGAAACTCCCTGGTGTATCCAAAGCGGCTGTTGTTATTTGTTGCGTACATCGCTTGATGCAGATGTCGTGCCGACTTGGCGGGAGAGGAATGCAACAAGCGTGCTCAAAATTACCACCGGTTCATGAAATTTTCACAAATGGGGCTGCCGAAGGTCGGAAAGTACCGTAAATACGGGGCGGGACTTGTCTGATGGTGTGCCACAACACGGGCGGTTTTCAAATTCAAAACCTGCCATAAAAGTCAATGTGTTACCGGCAACTGTTCATGCGGAGTCATTCGTGTGGGTAAAAGCGTAGTGGTGCGCTCGTTTGCGGCCTCATTTTGGTGCGAAAAGTAGCGGTGTGTTACCGCGACTGTGCAGGCAGCAGGTATTCATGAACTTAAAGTGTGCAGTGCCGGGCTGCTGTTGCATGCCGGCGTGCGCGAAGCAAGGTATCCTTGCGCAATGTTCCCGTGTCTCGCGGGCCCGTTATCGAGTATTGGAGGTTGGCAGTGGTTGAGATGGATTCGCGTTTGCAGCAAGACACATTTGTACTTGGAGACTTCCCGTTGTGCCGTGTGTTGCTCAGCAAAGACGCCAATTACCCCTGGTTCATCCTGGTGCCTCGTCGCCCTGGGGTGAGCGAATTGTTCGACTTGAGCCAGGAAGACCAGGTGCAGTTGTGGAAAGAAACCACGTACTTGGCTGAAGCGCTGAAGGGCGAATTCAAGGCTGACAAGATGAACGTTGCCACCCTGGGTAACGTTGTCAGCCAGATGCACATGCACGTCATTGTCCGTCACACGCATGACGCCGCTTGGCCAGCGCCGGTATGGGGCAAAGTGCCCGCCGTCGAGTATGCGCCGGGGCAAGTCGACGCCATTGGTCAGCGCCTGCGCGCGCTGCTCAACGATGACTACCAGCAGGTGGCCTGAAGTGTCCTCTGAATCGCGAATCATCGAGCTGGAAACCCGCCAGGCCTTCCAGGACGACACGCTTCAGGCGCTCAATGATGTAGTGGTCGAGCAAGGGCGTGTGATCGAGCGCCTGCAACTGCAGATGGCCGAGCTGCTCAAGCGTTACGAAGAAATGGTGGGGCAATACGGCAGCGAAGGTGAAGAGGCGCCGCCCCCTCATTATTGAGTTGAGGCAGCCCTGGCCTTGCACCAGGGCTGCACACGGTCAGCGACGGGTTACCGCGACCACATCTTCGGCCTGCAGGCCTTTGTCACGGTGCATGACCGAAAACTCGACGCGTTGGCCTTCGACCAGAATGCGGTGGCCTTCGCCGCGGATGGCGCGGAAGTGCACAAAGATGTCATCGCCCGAATCGCGGGAAATGAAGCCAAAGCCTTTGGACGTGTTGAACCACTTGACGGTGCCCGTATCGCGGTTGCCGGCCTCCAAGGGGGCGCTTTGGCTGGTGCGGGCTTTTCGGTTGGCTCGGGCGAAGCCCGCAGCCAGGTGCAGCACCACGGCCAATGCCGCGCAGACCAGGGCGGCCAGGTTGCCCATCTCGGGGCGAGCCAGCAGCGTCAGGGTCTGCAATACCACGGCCACCACCAGCAAGGCGCAAGCCAGGTGCTGCAATTGTTGCCGGGCGCCTCGGTAATACAGCGGCACGACCGGGGCCAATACCAGGTTAAGCAGGCCGAGCAGTGCCAGGTAGACCGCGTCGGGTTGCTGCAGGAAGGGTGTTGCGTCGGTTTTCAGGCTGGGTATGAGCGATAGCAGCAAAGCCGCTACGCCCGTCACCAGATGGACGATCTTGAACATGGGTTGGCTCACAGTTGACAAGCTGATCACAGGAAGAGCTGGCGACACGGTGCGCATGAGGTGTAAAGCGCGAACACGTGATGGGCCAGCCTATGCACCCGGCAATAACAGTCCGCACGGGTGGCACCCTGCCTATTTAACAGCAAAGGCGCAGGCTACTCAAACCGCAGGCCGCCACAGCCGATGTGTTGCGCCATGTCACAGGCGGGTTGCGCCAAGTGTTGATACAGTTGGAAGGGCCTGCTTGATCATCAAGCCTTATGGAAAGGGGAACTTCATGGCAATTGATATCGGTATCAGTGAAGAAGATCGCAAGTCCATCGTCGATGGGCTGTCCCGCCTGTTGTCGGATACCTACGTGCTGTATCTGAAAACCCATAACTTTCACTGGAACGTCACCGGTCCGTCGTTCCGTACCCTGCACCTGATGTTCGAAGAGCAATACAACGAGCTGGCGCTGGCGGTGGACTCGATTGCCGAGCGGATCCGTGCCTTGGGCTTCCCGGCACCGGGGTCCTATGCTTTTTATGCGCGGCATTCTTCGATCAAGGAAGAGGAGGGCGTGCCGGCCGCGGAGGAGATGATCCGTCAGCTGGTGCAGGGCCAGGAGGCGGTCGTGCGCACCGCGCGCAGCATCTTCCCGGTGGTGGACAAGGTCAGCGATGAACCGACCGCCGACCTGTTGACTCAGCGTATGCAGGTGCACGAGAAGACCGCCTGGATGCTGCGCGTCTTGCTGGACGGCCAATAGTCGCCGCGTAGCGTCAGAAGCGTCTGAAAGGCCCGGCTGCCGGCAGTGCAGCCGGGCTTTTTGCGTTTCTGCGGGAAGGTTTTGCCGCTGCTTCGAAGGCGCAGGCTGGCGCTTCATGGTTGCTCTAGGGCCCCGGGTACAGGGGCAATGGCAGTCGCGATGGAGTGGCCGGATGATAGGCATGATGCAACAAGACAAGCGAGGCGGTGGTCAGGGGCGTTGGCCGGGCAAGCAATGCGTTGACCCCTTCAAGGCCGACTTCGACATGCTACAGATCAGGCCGGTGTCGCGCTCGGTCCGGCTCAACGGGTTTTCCACCTGCCTGCGCCTGGAAGCGGTCTACTGGGGGATCCTGGAGCGTATCGCCGAGGCCAACCGCTGCTCGGTCAGCGCGGTGTTGTCCTACGTGGACCGCGAGGTGCATCTGCGCCAGGGTGGGGTGCGCAACTTCAGTGGCCTGATTCGCGTTATCTGCGTCGCCTGGTTGCTTGATCCGCCGAGTGCACGCTGATCGCCAGGCGGGCTGCGCAGTGCTTGCTAACCATATATAATCCCGCTTTTTGCTGCCCCAGCAGCCAGTGTTATGGTTGACGAGAGACACCCATGCCCCTTTATGACTATCAATGTGCGTCCTGCGAGCACCGCATGGAAGTGCTGCAGAAGATCAGCGCTGCGCCGCTGACCGATTGCCCGGCCTGTCAGGCGCCGGCACTGAAGAAGCTGCTGTCGGTACCCGGCTTTCGTCTGAGCGGCACCGGCTGGTACGAAACCGACTTCAAGACCGGGGCCAAAAAGAACCTTGCAGGCGGCGACAAAGCTGACTGAGTTGAATGCTGTGACCGGGTCTTGCAGTATTAGCCCTCTGGGCGGCCAAGGCCTCCACCGAATACACGAATCACGAGAAGCGAAACCACCATCATGATGCGCAGCCATTATTGCGGCCAACTGAACGAGAGCCTGGACGGCCAGGAAGTCACCCTTTGCGGCTGGGTCCATCGTCGCCGCGACCACGGCGGGGTGATCTTCCTCGACATCCGTGACCGCGAGGGCATGGCCCAGGTCGTATTCGACCCCGATCGCGCCGAAACCTTCGCCGCCGCCGACCGTGTGCGCAGCGAATACGTCGTGCAGATCACCGGCAAGGTACGCCGCCGTCCGGAAGGCGCGGTCAACCCGAACATGGCTTCCGGTGGCATCGAAGTCCTGGGCTACGAGCTGCAAGTGCTCAACGAGGCTGAAACGCCGCCGTTCCCGCTCAACGAATACTCCGACGTTGGCGAGGAAACCCGCCTGCGCTACCGCTTCATCGACCTGCGTCGCCCGGAAATGGCCGACAAGCTGCGCCTGCGTTCGCGTATCACCAGCAGCATCCGTCGCTTCCTCGACGAGAACGGCTTCCTCGACGTCGAGACGCCGATCCTCACCCGTGCCACGCCAGAAGGCGCGCGCGACTACCTGGTACCGAGCCGTACCCACGCAGGCAGCTTCTTCGCCCTGCCGCAGTCGCCTCAGCTGTTCAAGCAGCTGCTGATGGTGGCCGGTTTCGACCGCTACTACCAGATCGCCAAGTGCTTCCGCGACGAAGACCTGCGTGCTGACCGCCAGCCGGAATTCACCCAGATCGACATCGAGACCAGCTTCCTCGATGAGTCCGAGATCATGGGCCTCACCGAGAGCATGATCCGCAAGCTGTTCAAGGAAGTCCTGGACCTGGAGTTCGGTGAATTCCCGCACATGACCTTCGAAGAAGCCATGCGCCGTTACGGTTCCGACAAGCCAGACTTGCGTAACCCGCTGGAGCTGGTCGACGTTGCCGATCAGCTCAAGGACGTCGACTTCAAGGTATTCGCCGGCCCGGCCAACGATCCGAAGTGCCGCGTTACCGCCCTGCGTCTGCCAGGCGGCGCCAGCATGCCGCGCAGCAAGATCGACGAGTACACCAAGTTCGTCGGCATCTACGGTGCCAAAGGCCTGGCGTACATCAAGGTCAACGAGCGCGCCAAAGGTGTTGAAGGCCTGCAGTCGCCGATCGTCAAGAACATCCCTGAGGCTAACCTGAACGTGATCCTCGATCGCGTTGGCGCGGTCGATGGCGACATCGTCTTCTTCGGTGCCGACAAGTTCAAGATCGTCAGCGAGGCCCTGGGCGCACTGCGCATCAAGGTCGGCAACGACTTCAACCTGCACACCTGCGAGTGGGCACCGATGTGGGTCGTCGACTTCCCGATGTTCGAAGAGAACGAAGACGGCAGCTTTACCGCGCTGCACCACCCGTTCACCGCGCCGAAGTGCTCGCCAGAAGAGCTCGAGGCCAACCCGGCCACAGCCCTGTCCCGTGCCTACGACATGGTCCTGAACGGTACTGAGCTGGGTGGCGGTTCGATCCGTATCCACCGCAAAGAGATGCAACAGGCGGTGTTCCGTCTGCTGGGTATCGAAGCGGCGGAACAGGAAGAGAAGTTTGGCTTCCTGCTCGACGCCCTGAAGTTCGGTGCACCGCCTCACGGTGGCCTGGCCTTCGGCCTGGACCGCCTGGTCATGCTGATGACCGGCGCCCAGTCGATCCGTGAAGTGATCGCCTTCCCGAAAACCCAGAGCGCTGCCTGCGTCATGACCCAAGCCCCAGGCATGGTCGACGCCAAGGCCTTGCGCGAGCTGCACATCCGCCTGCGCGAACAGACCAAGGTCGAGTAAGCGGGCCCCGGGCGCATCCAGATGGATGCGCCTTTGCGTTACGGCGCAGGTATTTTTGTCGTTGCGCCCCGTCAGGGGCGCAACTGTTTGTGTTTCAAAGAATTTGGAGTCGTTATGGCTGGTCATTCCAAGTGGGCAAACATCAAGCACCGCAAAGAGCGCCAGGATGCCAAGAGAGGCAAGATCTTCACCAAGTGGATTCGCGAGCTGACCGTTGCCGCCAAGCAAGGCGGTGGTGACCCGGCGTCCAACCCGCGTCTGCGCCTGGCCCTGGACAAGGCGCTCGGCGCCAACATGAGCCGCGATATCATCGACCGTGCCGTGGCCCGTGGTGCTGGCACCAACGAAAGCGACAACGTCGAAGAGCTCAGCTACGAGGGCTACGGCCCAGGTGGCGTGGCGATCATGGTCGAGGCCATGACCGACAACCGCAACCGTACCGCGGCAGCCGTGCGTCATGCCTTCACCAAGTGTGGCGGCAACCTCGGTACCGACGGTTCGGTGGCCTACCTGTTCGAGCGCAAGGGCCAGATCAGCTTCGCGCCGGGCGTTGATGAAGACGCCTTGATGGAAGCCGCGATGGAGGCCGATGCCGACGACGTCGTCGCCAATGACGATGGTTCGTTCGACGTCTTCACCTCGTTCAACAGCTTCTATGCCGTGCGTAATGCCTTGGAAGAGGCTGGCTTCAAGGCCGATGACGCCGAAATCGTCATGCAGCCGACCACCAGTGCCGAACTGGATCAGGAAGGTGCGGAGAAGGTGATCAAGCTGATCGACATGCTTGAAGACCTGGATGATGTGCAGAACGTCTATTCCAATGCGCAGATTTCCGACGAGATCATGGAAAAACTCGGCTAAGGTTTTCCTTTGGCCTTTGCGGCCATTCGCGGGCAAGCCCGCTCCCACAGCTACCGCACGGTGCCTATGGGAGCGGGCTTGCCCGCGAATGGCCACTACTGATTGCAACAACATTGCAGGCGTTATGACTCTGATTCTTGGTATCGACCCCGGCTCGCGCATCACCGGGTATGGCGTTGTGCGCCAGACTGCCCGTGGTTGCGATTACGTGGCGTCGGGTTGTATCCGCACGGGCAGTGGTGAGTTGCACGAACGTCTGCAGATTGTCTTTCGCGGTGTCAGTGAGATCATCAAGCTGCACGAGCCGGTGACCATGGGCATCGAACGGGTGTTCATGGCCCGCAACCCCGACTCGGCGCTCAAGCTCGGCCAGGCCCGCGGTGCGGCAATCGTCGCCGCCGCCGAGGCCGGCCTGGAAATCGCCGAATACAGTGCCACCCAGGTCAAGCAGGCCGTGGCGGGTACGGGTGGGGCCAACAAGGAGCAAGTGATGATGATGGTCATGCACCTGCTCAAACTCACGAAGAAGCCGCAGATCGACGCCTCCGACGCCCTGGCCATCGCCCTGTGCCATGCCCACACCCGCTCCAGCCTGGTACCGCACGGCCTGGCCACGGCACGGCGTCGCGGCGGGCGCTTGCGTCTGTAGTCGCTTCATGCGGTGATACACATTTTGTTCAGGTGAAGCGTTCACCTGAGGCATTTGCTGATAGGGTTGAGCGGTCTTTGATCGGCTCCCCAAGAGGAAGGATCGGAACGTGATTGGACGTTTGCGCGGCACCCTGGCGGAAAAGCAACCGCCACACCTGATTATCGACGTCAATGGCGTGGGCTATGAGCTGGAAGTGCCCATGACCACCCTGTATCGCCTGCCCAAGGTCGGCGAAACGGTTACCGTGCATACCCACCTGGTGGTGCGCGAAGACGCGCACCTGCTCTACGGGTTCCACGAAAAGCGCGAGCGCGAACTGTTCCGCGAACTCATTCGCCTCAATGGTGTTGGGCCGAAGCTGGCGCTGGCCTTGATGTCGGGCCTGGAAGCCGACGAGCTGGTGCGCTGCGTGCAGGCACAGGACACCTCGGCCCTGGTGCGCGTACCCGGTGTCGGCAAGAAGACCGCCGAGCGTTTACTGGTCGAACTCAAGGACCGCTTCAAGGCCTGGGAAACTTCACCGGCCATGTTCACCCTGGTGTCGGACGGGCCGGTGCCGGTCAGCAGTGCCTCCACGGCCGAGGCCGATGCCGTCAGTGCGCTGGTTTCCCTGGGCTACAAGCCGCAGGAAGCCAGCAAGGCAGTGTCCGCCATCAAGGACAAGGCAGGCCTGAGCAGTGAAGAGCTGATCCGCGCCAGCCTCAAAGGGATGATTACCAAGTGATCGAAGCCGACCGTCTGATCGCCGCCAGTGGGCGTGACCGCGAAGAGGTCCAGGACCGCGCGATCCGCCCCCTGCGCCTGGACGAATACATCGGGCAACCGGTGGTGCGTGAGCAGATGTCGCTGTTCATCCAGGCGGCTCGTGGTCGCAGCGAGTCACTCGACCATACCTTGATCTTTGGCCCGCCCGGCTTGGGCAAGACCACCTTGGCCAACATCATCGCCCACGAGATGGGCGTTTCGGTCAAGAGCACCTCGGGGCCGATCCTCGAGCGCCCGGGTGACCTGGCGGCGATGCTGACCAACCTCGAACCCCATGATGTGCTGTTCATCGACGAAATTCACCGGCTTTCACCGGTGGTCGAAGAAGTGCTCTACCCCGCGATGGAAGACTTCCAGCTCGACATCATGATCGGCGAAGGGCCCGCCGCCCGCTCGATCAAGCTCGACTTGCCGCCGTTCACCTTGGTGGGTGCCACCACCCGCGCCGGCATGCTGACCAACCCCTTGCGTGACCGCTTCGGCATCGTCCAACGTCTGGAGTTTTACAGCGACAAGGACCTGGCAACCATCGTCAGCCGCTCCGCTGGCATCCTGGGCCTGGTCATCGAAGATCAGGGCGCCTTCGAGATTGCCCGCCGTGCCCGTGGCACGCCGCGTATCGCCAACCGCCTGCTGCGCCGTGTGCGCGATTATGCCGAAGTGCGCGGCAAGGGTCAGATCACCAAGGCTGTGGCCGACCTGGCGCTGAACCTGCTGGACGTCGACGAGCGTGGTTTCGACCATTCCGACCGCCGCTTGCTGTTGACCATGATCGAGAAGTTCGACGGTGGCCCGGTGGGGGTAGACAACCTCGCCGCCGCCATCAGTGAAGAGCGTCATACCATCGAAGACGTGCTTGAACCCTACCTGATCCAGCAGGGTTACATCATGCGTACGCCGCGCGGCCGTGTGGTCACCCGGCATGCCTACCTGCACTTTGGCCTGAATGTTCCTGGGCGTTTGGGGGAGGGTGGTGATTTTTCCGAGCCAGGCGATGAATGACAGATCAAAACCGGCTTTTTGTGGTCCTACCGCTGGCATGCCCTCGGCGCGCTGGCAATAAGACATTAATGAGAAAAAACAGTTGCCGCAGCGGATTGGCAAGCTGAGGAGTAAGCACTAGAGTATGCGCGCGCAAAATCAGCTCGAACCGTTCGCCCACCGTTGTCGCGTCTACTACGAAGACACCGATGCGGGCGGCGTGGTGTATTACGTCAACTACCTGAAATTCATGGAGCGCGCGCGTACCGAGCGGCTGCGGCACCTGGGCTTTTCCCAGTTGCAGTTGGCCGGGGAGAACCTGCTGTTCGTGGTCCATTCCAGCGAGGCGCGCTACCACGCGCCGGCGCGGTTGGACGATGAACTGCGGGTGACCGCGCAAGTACTTGAACTCAATCGTGCCAGCCTGCGCTTCGTGCAGCAGGTCTGGCGGGAAAAGGATGAAACGCTGCTCTGCGAGGGGCAGTTCCTGGTGGCCGCCGTGCGCGCCGACACTTTCAAACCCCGAGCCATACCCCCCAAGCTGCGCGACGCCTTTATGGCGGACGGCTCGGGTACTCAATCGAATGCAGGAGAATAAGCGTGGAAGCTAACGTCGTCGACCATACCTCCATGTGGAGTCTGGTCAGCAATGCCAGCGTGGTAGTACAGCTGGTAATGCTGATCCTTGTGGCCGCCTCGGTCACCTCATGGATCATGATCTTCCAGCGCAGCACCATGCTGCGCGCCGGTCGTCGAGCGCTGGATGCCTTCGAGGAGCGTTTCTGGTCGGGTATCGACCTGTCCAAGCTGTACCGTCAGGCCGGCAGCAACCCAGACCCGGATTCGGGTGTGGAGCAGGTCTTCCGTGCAGGCTTCAAAGAGTTCTCGCGCCTGCGTCAGCAGCCGGGTGTAGACCCGGACGCGGTCATGGAAGGCGTTGGCCGAGCCATGCGCGTGGCCATCTCGCGTGAAGAAGAAAAGCTCGAGCAGAGCCTGCCGTTCCTCGCCACTGTCGGTTCGACCAGCCCATACATCGGCCTGTTCGGTACCGTATGGGGCATCATGAACTCCTTCCGCGGCCTGGCCAGCGCCCAGCAAGCCACCCTGGCCACGGTTGCCCCCGGTATTGCCGAAGCGTTGATCGCCACGGCGATCGGCCTGTTCGCAGCAATCCCAGCCGTTATCGCGTACAACCGTTTCGCCGCGCGCAGCGAAGTGCTGATCGGTCGTTACTACACCTTCGCCGACGAGTTCCAGGCGATCCTGCACCGCAAAGTGCACACCAGCGAAGAGTAATCAGGTAGAAGCCCATGGCCCGAGTTCGCCACAAACGCAAGCCGGTCGCCGAGATGAACGTGGTGCCCTACATCGACGTGATGCTGGTGCTGCTGGTCATCTTCATGGTGACGGCCCCAATGCTCAACCAGGGCGTGAAGGTCGACCTGCCCAAGGTTTCCAGTGAAGCCTTGCCGCAGGACAACAACGTCCAGATCCTCACCATTTCCATCAAGGCCGACAAGACCTACTACTGGAACCTCGGCAGCGAAGTCGATACCGACAAGCAGATGGACAAGGCCATGACCTTGCCCGACATGACCAACGCAGTGACCAAGATCATTGCCGCCGGCCGTGACCAGGGCAAGCAGACACAGGTCTTCATTCGTGGCGACAAGGCTGTCGACTACGGCGCGGTCATGGGTGCCATGGGCGGGTTGCAGAAGGCCGGTGTCGGTAACGTTGGCCTGATTACCGAGGCGCCCTGATGCAACAGCGAGAGCCATCCGCCTCGGAAAGCTACTTCTGGCCCAGTGTCTGGGCCATCGGTCTGCACGTGCTGGTGTTCGGCATGCTGTTCGTCAGTTTTGCCATGACGCCTGAACTGCCGCCTTCCAAGCCGATCGTCCAGGCTACCCTGTATCAGCTGAAGTCCAAGAGCCAGGCGACTACCCAGACCAATCAGAAGATTGCCGGGGAAGCGAAGAAAACCGCCTCGCGCCAGACCGAAGTCGAGCAGTTGGAACAGAAGAAGGTCGAGCAAGAGGCCGTGAAGGCCGCGGAACAAAAGAAAGCCGACGCCGCTCAAAAGGCCGAAGAGGCTCGCGAAGCCGCCGAGGCCAAGAAGGCTGAAGCCGCTGAAGCCAAGAAAGCTGAGGAGGCTGCCAAGGCCACCGAGGCCAAGAAAGCCGCCGAAGCCAAGAAAGCCGAGGAGGCGAAGAAGGCCGCCGAGAAACAGCAGGCCGACATCGCCAAGAAGAAGGCTGAGGAAGAGGCCAAGAAGAAAGCCGACGAGGAGGCCAAGAAAGAGGCCGCCGAAGAAGCGAAAAAGCAAGCCGCCGAGGACGCCAAGAAAAAGGCAGCCGAAGAGGCCAAGAAGAAAGCAGCCGAGGACGCCAAGAAGAAAGCGGCGGCCGAGGACGCGAAGAAGAAGGCAGCTGAAGAGGCCAAGAAAAAGGCCGCTGCAGACGCCCAGAAGAAAAAGGCACAGGAAGCGGCCCGCAAGTCGGCGGAAGACAAGAAAGCCCAGGCCCTGGCCGAGCTGTTGTCCGACACCACAGAGCGGCAGCAGGCACTGGCTGACGAGCAAGGCGACCAGGTGGCCGGCAGTTTCGACGACCTGATCCGTTTGCGAGCGGCCGAAGGCTGGGCGCGTCCGCCTTCCGCGCGTAAGGGCATGACGGTGGTCCTGCAGATCAACATGTTGCCAGATGGCACCATCACCAATGCCAGCGTTCTGCGCTCCAGTGGCGACGGTCCGTTCGACAGTTCGGCGGTGGCAGCAGTGAAGAACATCGGTCGTCTGACCGAAATGCAGGGTATGAAGCCGAGCGATTTCAATCAGTATCGTTCGTTCAAGATGACATTTACACCTGAGGATCTAGCGTTGTGATTAAACGTCTGAGAGGACTGCTGGTCATGCTCTGCTGCGTAGCAGGCATGGCGGTGGCAGATGAAAAGAACATCCTGGTCACCAGTGGCAGCGACCGGGCCACTCCCATCGCGGTAGTGCCGTTCGGTCTGCAGGGCGGCAGCGTGCTGCCCGAAGACATGGCCGAGATCATCGGCAACGACCTGCGCAACTCCGGCTACTACTCGCCGATTCCGCGTCAGAACATGATCAGCCAGCCTTCCCAGGCCAGCGAAGTCATCTTCCGTGACTGGAAAGCGTTGGGCGCGCAGTACGTCATGGTCGGCAGCATCGTGCCGTCCGGCGGTCGCCTGCAGGTGCAGTACGCCCTGTTCAACGTCGCCACCGAGCAGCAAGTGCTGACCGGTAGCGTGGCGGGCAGCGTCGACCAGTTGCGTGACATGTCGCACTACATCGCCGACCAGTCGTTCGAAAAGCTCACCGGCATCAAGGGTGCGTTCTCGACCCGTATGCTGTACGTGACGGCCGAGCGTTTCTCTACCAACAACACCCGTTACACCCTGCAGCGTTCGGACTACGACGGTGCCCGGGCAGTGACCCTGCTGCAATCGCGCGAGCCGATCCTGTCGCCACGCTTTGCACCGGATGGCAAGCGCATTGCCTATGTGTCGTTCGAGCAGAAGCGCCCGCGCATCTTCGTTCAGCACATCGACACCGGTCGCCGTGAGCAGGTCACCAACTTCGAAGGCCTCAACGGCGCGCCCGCCTGGTCGCCGGATGGTTCGCGCCTGGCGTTCGTGCTGTCCAAAGATGGCAACCCGGACATCTACGTGATGAACGTGGCGTCGCGTCAGATCAGCCGTGTCACTGCCGGCCCGGGTATCAATACCGAGCCGTTCTGGGGCAAAGATGGCAACACCCTGTACTTCACCTCCGACCGTGGCGGCAAGCCGCAGATCTATAAGCAGTCGGTCAGTGGTGGTGGTGCTGAGCGCGTAACTTTCGTGGGTAACTACAACGCCAACCCGAAACTTTCGGCGGACGAAAAGACGCTGGTGATGATTCACCGTCAGCAAGGCTTCACCAACTTCAAAGTGGCGGCACAGGACTTGCAACGCGGAAGTGTAAAGATTCTCTCGGAAACAAGTCTTGATGAGTCTCCCACTGTTGCGCCAAACGGCACCATGCTAATCTACGCCACCCGCCAGCAGGGCCGGGGAGTCTTGATGCTCGTGTCGCTTAATGGCCGCGTGAGGCTCCCACTTCCTACCGCTCAAGGCGAAGTCAGAGAACCGTCCTGGTCCCCTTTCCTGAACTGATTGCGGCGTAATACGTTTTGCTTAACACACTGGGGTTTCATTAGGAGTTTCACGATGGAAATGCTGAAGTTTGGTAAATTCGCTGCGCTGGCTCTGGCCATGGCTGTAGCTGTAGGTTGCTCCTCGAAAGGCGGTGACAACGCTGGTGAAGGCGCTGTTGACCCGAACGCTGGCTACGGTGCCAACACTGGCGCTGTTGACGGCTCCCTGAGCGAAGAAGCCGCCCTGCGCGCAATCACCACCTTCTACTTCGAATACGACAGCTCGGACCTGAAGCCAGAAGCCATGCGCGCTCTGGACGTTCACGCCAAGGACCTGAAGTCCAACGGCAACCGCGTTGTTCTGGAAGGCAACACCGACGAGCGCGGCACCCGCGAGTACAACATGGCTCTGGGTGAGCGTCGTGCCAAGGCCGTTCAGCGTTACCTGGTTCTGCAGGGCGTTTCCCCTGCTCAGCTGGAACTGGTCTCCTACGGTGAAGAGCGTCCGGTTGCCACTGGCAACGACGAGCAATCCTGGGCTCAGAACCGTCGCGTAGAACTGCGTAAGTAAGTTCCTATGCGAATGTGCCGCCGTGTTGTAACCGTCCTCGCACTCAGCCTGCCGCTCGCGGCCTGGGCTGAGGTCCCTGTAGTAGATGACAACGCGGGTGGGTATCCACCTGCGGGTTATGGCACGAGCGGCGCCTATGCCGGGGCAGGGGCTTCGACCCCTGCCTCAGCACAGGGCCAGCTGTTCATGCAGCTGCAACAGATGCAGGATCAGCTTTCCCGCCAGCAAGGCATCATCGAAGAGCTGCAAAACGATGTGTCGCGCATGAAGCAGGAAAACCTGGAGCGATACCAGGATCTGGACCGTCGCATCAATAGTGGTGCCGCGCCTGCCGCGACCCCTGACAATTCCGCTACCGGTGGCGCATCCAATGCCGCCGCCGGTGCAGCAGCAGGCGCCGCTGGCGCTGCTGCACAACAACCGGCCGCCAGCAGCGAGCCCGGTGATCCGGCGAAAGAAAAGCTCTACTACGATGCTGCTTTCGATCTGATCAAGCAGAAGGACTTCGACAAGGCCAGCCAGGCGTTCAACGCCTTCCTGCGCAAGTACCCCAACAGCCAGTACGCCGGCAACGCCCAGTACTGGCTGGGTGAGGTGAACCTGGCCAAGGGCGACCTGCCGGGTGCCAGCCAGGCCTTCGCTCAGGTGAGCCAGAAGTACCCCAAGCACAGCAAGGTGCCTGATTCGCTGTACAAGCTGGCCGACGTCGAGCGCCGCATGGGCCACACCGACAAGGTCAAAGGCATTCTGCAACAGGTCATCACCCAGTACCCCGGCACCTCTGCCGCACAGCTGGCGCAGCGCGACCTGCAGAAGCTCTAAGCAGCACCTTTCAAAAGAAACCCGCGCGAGTCGCGGGTTTTTTCGTTAGAATCAGTGCCCTTTTTCCTAAACACGCTGCTGCGGATAACGCCATGTCGAGTCCGCGACAGTGCCTGACGGAGGCGGACAGCCTGTTTAGCTGTCACGCCCGTGGCGATCATGCAAGACACATTACGCATCACCGAAGTCTTTTACTCGTTGCAGGGTGAAACACGAACGGCTGGGCTGCCCACGGTATTCGTGCGCCTGACCGGTTGCCCCCTGCGCTGTCAGTACTGCGACAGTGCCTACGCCTTCACTGGCGGCACTATTCGCTCCCTCGATTCGATCATGGAACAAGTGGCCGGCTTCAAGCCGCGCTACGTCTGTGTCACTGGTGGCGAACCGCTGGCCCAGCCCAATGCCTTGCCTTTGCTCCAGCAGCTGTGCGATGCCGGCTACGAGGTCTCGCTCGAGACCAGTGGCGCCCTGGATATTTCCGGCACCGACACCCGCGTCAGCCGTGTGGTCGACCTGAAGACCCCAGGCTCCGAGGAGTCGCACCGCAATCGCTATGAGAACATCGAGCACCTGACCCGCAACGACCAGGTCAAGTTCGTGATCTGCTCCCGTGAGGATTATGACTGGGCCGTGTCCAAGCTGATCCAGTACAACCTGGCCGAGCGTGCCGGCGAGGTGTTGTTCTCGCCCAGCCACCACCAGGTGAGCGCAAGTGACCTGGCCGACTGGATCGTTGCCGACAACCTGCCCGTACGTTTCCAGTTGCAGCTGCACAAGCTGCTGTGGAACGACGAACCCGGACGTTGATTGAGGAGTTGCAGTACATGACTGAGAAACGCGCGGTAATCTTGCTGTCCGGTGGCCTGGACTCGGCCACGGTGGTGGCCATGGCCAAAGCCGAAGGCTACAGCTGCTACACCATGAGTTTCGACTATGGCCAGCGTCATCGGGCCGAGCTCGATGCTGCCGCCCGTGTGGCGCGTGACCTGGGTGTGGTCGAGCACAAGGTCATTGGCCTGAGCCTGGACGGTATCGGTGGCTCGGCCCTGACCGACAGCAGCATCGACGTGCCGGAAACCCCAGGTGAAGGCATCCCGGTCACCTACGTACCGGCGCGCAACACCGTTTTCCTGTCCTTGGCCCTGGGCTGGGCGGAAGTGCTCGAAGCGCGTGACATCTTCATCGGCGTCAATGCCGTGGATTACTCCGGTTACCCGGACTGCCGCCCCGAATTCGTCGAAGCGTTCGAGCGCATGGCCAACCTGGCGACCAAGGCGGGTGTCGAAGGGCAGGGCTTCCGCATCCAGGCACCGTTGCAGAACTTGAGCAAGGCGCAGATCGTTCAAGCGGGCATCGCCCGGGGTGTGGATTACAGCCTGACGGTTTCCTGCTACCAAGCCGACGATCAAGGCCGTGCCTGCGGCAAGTGCGACAGCTGCCGCCTGCGTGCTGATGGCTTCAAGGCTGCCGGGGTGACCGACCCGACGCGTTATTTTTGATTTTTTTTATGGCGAGGTGTTGATTTCCCGTTAGAAATCAGTATTATACGCGCCATCCAACGGGTCGTTAGCTCAGTTGGTAGAGCAGTTGGCTTTTAACCAATTGGTCGTAGGTTCGAATCCTACACGACCCACCATACGCAGTAAGTCAAAGCCCGCTACCGGCAACGGTAGCGGGCTTTGTCGTTTCTGGCGCGAACTGCCGGTTACTCAGCCCACTCCGGATCCCCGGTAAACACCACGGTCAACCAACGGTCCGGCCCTTCGCCGCCCACGGCATCGCCGATCTCGTTGCGCAGCGCATCCCACTCATCGATGGTTTTCGCGCCCATGCCGGTAGGCACGATGAAGTACAGCTCGATCTCCCGCGAGCGCCCTACCTTGGCCACATAGGCGCGGTACGACTGCAGCCCGTGGCGCGCAACGAAGGCCTTGGCGACTTCGTCGACATGCAGTTTGAGGTCCCCTGGCGTCACCAGGAATATCTCTGAAAACGCCTGGCGTACCACCGACAGCGGCAGTGGAATAATCACCAGGCAGACCAGTGCCAGCACCGCCGGGTCGATGTACGGGGACATCCATTCCCACTGCGTGCCCTGTACCGCATAGCCAAAGCAGAAAGCGATCAGCAACGCGGCGGTGATGCTTGCCGACATCACCCAACCCTTGACGTCCATGCGTACGAAGTCCGACCCCAGCTTGCGATTGGCTCGGGCTTCGACGACTGCGATGGTCACGCAGGCGATCACGGTCACTACCGCGTAGACCATGGCGATGCCGAACTCCAGGTGCCGCCCGCCTTGCAGCACGCTGCTGACGGCGTTGATCAGCGCATAGATGGCCACGCCGCTGAGCAGGATGCCATTGAGCGCTAGCACCATGGGTTCCAGGTGCCAGAAGCCCATGGTGAAGCGCTCACGCAGCTTGCGTGACATCTGCAGGCTGGTGGCGTGAGAGGTGATCAGCTTGACCACCACCAGCGACAGGCCGCTCATGCTGGCGTCGACCAGTGAGTAAACGCCGTCGAAGATGATCGAGAACGAGCCCGAGGCCAGGCCGAAGGCAATGCCGATGGTGGCGATGAACAGGGTAACGGCGATCGAGGTGCGTAGCAGGCCTTGTTCGCTGGTGATGTCGAAGAACGGGGTTTTGTTTGTTGCTTGCATGGGTAAAGCTCTTTCAAAAGGTGGGTTGCCTGTGCTGGCCCTTTCGCGGGCAAGCCCGCTCCCACAGGGTAAAGTGCAGTTTCGAAGGCTGCACAGGTCCTGTGGGAGCGGGCTTGCCCGCGAAGAGGCCGGTACCGGCTAAACGCGAAACTGCTCCATCAAGGCTTGCTGTTGATTGGCCAGCCGGTTCAGCGCCTGGCTGATCCGCGCCGATTCATCGGCCTGGCCAGCCAGCGATTCTGTCACATCACGAATACCTGCCACGTTACGGTTCACTTCCTCGGCCACCGCACTTTGCTCCTCGGCTGCCGACGCGATTTGCAGGTTCATGTCGCTGATCACCGCCACCGCCTCGCCGATACGCTGCAGGGCCGGCAGCGCCTGTTCCATGCGCGTTGCGCTGGCCTGGGCCTGGCGCTGGCCCTCGTGCATGGCGCCCACCACATCCTGGGTGCCTTGCTGCAGGCCCTCGATGACCTGGCGGATTTCCTCGACCGACACCTGAGTACGCTGGGCCAGGCTGCGCACTTCATCGGCGACCACGGCGAAGCCACGGCCAGCCTCGCCGGCGCGGGCCGCTTCGATGGCGGCATTGAGCGCCAGCAGGTTGGTCTGCTCGGCAATCGCGCGGATCACCTCCAACACCGAGCCGATCTGATCGCTGCGGCTTTCCAAGGTGCGCGCCTCGTCCATCGCGGTGTTCATGTCGGCTGCCAGGCGGTCGATGGCCTGGCGTGTGCTGGCAATCAGTTGCAGGCCTTCGCGGCTTGCCTGGTCGGCGCCACGTGCCGCCTGGGCGGCTTGGGAGGCGTTGTGGGCTACATCCAGCGCGGTGGCGCTCATTTCGTTGGCCGCGGTGGCGACCTGCTCGATTTCCCGGTGCTGTTGCTGCATGCCGCTACTGGTCTGGCTGGCGATGGCGGCGGACTGGTCGGCAGTGCCACGGGCTTCCTGCAGCGAGCCTTTGACCTGGGCGATCACCGGCTGGAGTTTGTCGAGAAAGCGGTTGAACCAGCCGGTCAGTTGGCCCAGTTCGTCCTCGCGGGCATAGTCCAGGCGGCGCGTGAGGTCACCTTCGCCGCTGGCGATGTCTTTCAGGCGCGCGGCGACGGCAAGAATCGGCCGCGTCACGCCGCGGGCGGTCAGCCACACCAGTACCAGGCCCAGCACAGCGGCGCCAAGGCCGATCAGCAGGCTGGTGAGGTTGGCAGTTTGGTTGTGCGCATCCAGGCGTTGGTTGAGCGCCATGGCCGGTGCTTGCAGCACGCTTTCAGGCAACTCCAGCAACACTTGCCAGGGCGCTGCGTCGGGGATGGGGCTGAACGGGTGAGCAACGCGCAGCAAGCCGTTCGGTACCGCCGCGTCCAGCGCCTTGCCGAGCTGGCTGCTGTCGCGGCTGTGGCCCGCCAGCAGGCCGGCCGGGCTGACGATGCTGACCTGGCCCTGGCCGTCGAACAGCTCCTGGCGGCCGTTCAGGCTCAACTGCTGCAGGTTGTCCAGGCCTATGTCCAGGCCGACCACACCAACGACCTTGCCGTTTTCCAGCAGGGGCAGGGCAATGCTGGTCATCAGCACCTGGCGGCCGTTGACCTCGTCGAGGTACGGCTCGAGCATGCAAGTCCGCGCGGTTTCTTGCGGGCAGGTCAACCAGCGGTTCTGCGGGCTGCCGCTGGTGCTGGTGCGGGTGTCGGCGAGCATCGCCTCAGGCATGGCTTCTTGCTCCAGGGTGCCTGGGCGTGGCTGCGACCAGTACAGCGAGAAGCGCCCGCTGTCGTTGCTGCCCACGGCCTCCTGGGCGACGAACTGGCTGTCCTGGTGGTCCAGCGCGTCGGGCTGGAACACCAGGTACAGGCCGATCACGTCCGGGTTGCTGGCCAGGCTGGCGCGCGCCTCGCGGGTCAGCTCGCCACGCAAGTCGTTGCCGCCGCGGGCCTTCAGCACCTGTACCAGGCGTCGGAAGCCATTACCGTGCTGATAGGCATCCATGAAGTAGCGCTGGATACGCAGCGCCTGGGTTTCGGCGTGCGCCTGCAGGCGCAGGCGCGCGCTGTGGTCGAGCATTTCCGAGTTGGCCTGGCTGACCAATGCCGCGCTGCGCCGGGCCTGGGTCAGCGAGGTGGTGACCAGTAGTGCGACGATGGCCAGCAGGCACAAGCCGGCAAGCAGGGTGATCTTCCACTGGATGGAGAGGCGACGCAGCGACATGAGGGCTTTCCTTTTCGATCAAGGACAACGCCCGCGGTCAGGCGCGGGCGTTGTCGGCAGCGTGGGTCATTCAGCAATGCAGTTCGGTGGCGCAACCCTGAAGGCCTTGGTCAGCCAGGCCAGGTAGATCACCCCGAGCAGTGCCCAAAGCCCGCCGAACATCAAGGAGTGCTCGTTCAGGTCCAGCCACAGCGAAACGATGATGCAGAAGCCGATGGTCGGCAGTACCAGGTACTTCAGCTTGTTGGCCAAGCCTTTGCGGTTGCCTTCGCGCAGGTAGCAGTGGTTGATCACCGACAGGTTGACGAAGCTGAACGCGACCAGGGCGCCAAAGTTGATGATCGACGTGGCGGTGACCAGGTCGAAGAAGATCGCCGACAGCGAAATCAGCCCGACCACGGCGATGTTCATCACCGGCGTCTTGTAGCGTGAATGCAGGCGGGCAAAGATGCTGGCCGGGATTACATTGTCGCGGCCCATCACGTACAGCAGGCGCGAGACGCTGGTCTGCGAGGCCAGGCCCGAGGCGATGGTATTGATCACGGTGCAGGCGATGAACACGGACTGGAACAGCTTGCCGCCCACGTACAGGGCGATCTCCGGCAGGGCGGCTTCCTGGTCATGGAAGCGCGCCATGGTCGGGAAGTAGGCCTGGATGAAGTACGACACCAGGATGAACACCATCCCGCCGATCAGCGCGGTCAGGAAGATGGCCCGTGGGATGGTCTTGCCCGGGTCGCGGGTTTCTTCCGACAGGCACGTCACTGCGTCGAAGCCCAGGAACGAGAAGCACAGGATGGTGGCACCAGCGGCCAAGGCGCTGAGGTGGGTCTGGTTGTCGGCGAACGGCAGCAGGCTCCAGGTGGTGCCCAGCCCTTCGCCGTGGCCCAGGCCACGCACGCAGAGGTAGATGAACACCGCAATGATCGCGACCTGCACCGCCACGAACAATAGGTTGAAGTGCGCCACCAGGTTGATGCTGCGCATGTTGATCAGGCTGATCAGGCTGACGAACCCGGCCACCCAGACCCACGCCGGCACTTCTGGGAACATGGCCGACAGGTAGAGCTTGGCCAGCAAGGCATTGACCATGGGCAGCAGCAGGTAGTCCAGCAGCGATGACCAGCCCACCAGGAAGCCCACGTGCGGGTTGATGGCGCGCTGGGTGTAGGTATAGGCCGAGCCCGATTGTGGGAAGCGTCGTACCAGGGTCCCGTAGCTCACCGCCGTGAACAGGATACCGGCCAGCGCCAGGATGTAGGCGCTGGGCACGTGCCCGGCGGTGATGCCGGAAACAATGCCGAAGGTGTCGAACACGGTCATCGGCGTCAGGTAGGCCAGGCCGATGATCACCACGTGCCAGAGGCGCAGGGATTTGCGGAATTGGTCGCCGCCGGAAGCGCTGTGGTCAGGCTGCATGCTGGCATGGCTCCTGCGGCTGGACGTGAACGGCGGGCACAGTGAGTTGCGCATGCGGCAAGGGCGAGCGGGTGGGCTCCATGTTGTTCACCTTTATTGTTCGGAGCAGAGGGAGGCGCGTGCGAGGCGCCGGTTGTTCTTTGTGGGGTGGGCGCGGTGCAAGTGGTGAAAATAAAAAACGATGGGTAGGTTGGTGTCAAGTTAAACATGACAAGATGTTGCCAAACTGAAGCATTTATCGATTTCAATGGAGTTTTGTTCAGTTTTTGCGCGGTTTTTTGCGGTTTTGATCGATTTATATGTTCGTAAAATTGAACAAATAGGATGTTGCCTATGGGCCTATCAGACGGATCCTAAAAGCGGGTTTTCTCGGTTTCGGCCACCACCTGGCCGTGGCTGCGGTGATATTCTTCAGGCCTTGCGTGGCACCTTGGCCACGTGTAAGCCCTTATGGACAGCATTCGGTTCTATTCATGAAGAAATCAGTAGGCATCCTTACCGGCCTGGCCATTGCCATTGCCGTCGCAACCACCACTGGCGCCTGGTACACCGGCGAGCGCTTGCCTGCGGAGCTGGAATATTCCGTCAACCGCAGCAACGCCGAACTGAAAAAAGCCCTGGTGGGCGTCGGTGGCAGCCTGACCGTCGAACTGGTCTCGCTGGATCGGCACTTCTTCAGCAGTACCGCCCAGTACCGGCTCAAGGCCAAGGACATCAACCTGGGCGACGACGAAGTGGTCAGTTTCGATGTAGGCATGACCGACCAGATCGAGCACGGCCCATTCCCGTGGTCGCGGGTCAAGGCACTGAAGCTGATGCCCGTGCTGGCTGTCAGCAACAGCACCCTGCAGAAGGACGATTTCACCGCCCCCTGGTTCGCGGCAGCGGGCGAACAGGCGCCGGTCAGCGCGCAGACCAGCCTAGGCTACGGCGGCAACGTCGACAGTACGGTCCTGCTGGCCCCGCTCAAGGTCAACGAAACCGACGGCAACAGCCTCGCGTTCTCGGGCATGCAGTTGCAGCTCAGCGGCGACCGCGAAGGCAAGGCGACGAAATTCCAGGGCAGCGCCGAGCGCTTCGAAATGAAGTGGGTGCACGACGATCAGCCGCCTGCCACCTTCGAGCTGAAGGGCTTGAAGGTCGACGGCGACCTGGCCGCCACCCAGCATGATGCGATCTATGTCGGCAAGGTCGACCTGTCGCTGGCGGAAACCAAGGTGACCTTGGGGCCCAAGCAGCAGGTGCTGTTGATCAAAGGCTTTGAGCAGAAAGCCCAGCAAGCCCTCGACGGCCCGGACACCGTCGGTGGGCGCGCGGATTACACGCTGGCGGATATCACCTGGGACGGCCGCGCCGTCGGCAATGCGCAGATGGCCGTGAGCATCAAGTCGGTCAATGCACCGGCGCTGCAAGCGCTGTCGCACTGGTACCAGGCGCACTTGCCGGAGTTCGAGGCTGCGGCCGCAGCGGGCCAGGCAGTGCCACAGATCCAGATGGACGAAGCCGAGAAGGCCAAGTTCCAGGCTGACCTGCAGCAGCTGCTGGCCTCCAAGCCCAAGCTCGCGGTAGAAAACCTGTCGTTCAAGACCGCCAACGGCGAGAGCCGCTTCAACCTGGCAATGGACTTCGCCAGCCCGGCCTCCTTCGACCTGCCGCCCGACCAACTGAGCAAACAACTGATCACCGAGGTCAAGACGTCGCTGTCGCTGTCCAAGCCGATGATCGGTGACCTGGCAACTTTGCAGGCGCTTTTGGACGGGCAGACCGATGCCCAGGCCATCGCCATGCAGTCGAGCCAGGCAGGTGAAATGGTTGGCATGATGGCGCTGCAGAGCGGCATGGCCACGGTGCAGGGCAACGACGTGGTGACCCGCCTGCACTATGCCGATGGCATGGTCGACTTCAATGGCCAGAAGATGACCGTAGAAGAGTTCGCCATGCTGATGTCCATGCGTCTTGCCGCCTTGCAGCCGCAAGGTTGATTCGCTAAGCCTGCCCCGGCTCGTTCGCCGGGGCAGGCTGCATAAAAACCCCTTTTGAATTCCCTCGATTGTCTGTAGCCTTCGGCGTCCGATAATAATCCGCGCCCGCAGAGGGCCGTGATGGCCTGCGCGCCGTCCGGCGCCCTTAGCCGATCTGCCAGGGCCGGGTGATACACTCGATTTGATGCGCGCACGCGCTTGCAGGTCCAGCGATCATGACCCAGATTTCCGAACGCCTGTTGGTTCAGGCCCACCTCGACGCCAAACAGCTCAACCCGCTGACAGCCGAGCAGGAGGCCGAATACCGTGCGGCCATCGCTGCCGAGCTCAAGGCCCAGAACGCCGTGCTGGTCGCCCATTACTACTGCGACCCGGTGATCCAGGCGCTGGCCGAAGAAACCGGCGGCTGCGTATCCGACTCGCTGGAAATGGCCCGCTTCGGCAAGAACCACCCCGCCGAAACCGTGGTCGTCGCCGGCGTGCGCTTCATGGGTGAGACGGCAAAAATTCTCACCCCCGAAAAACGCGTGCTGATGCCCACCCTGGAAGCCACCTGCTCCCTCGACCTGGGTTGCCCGGTCGAAGCGTTTTCGGCGTTCTGCGACCAGCACCCGGAACGCACCGTGGTGGTGTATGCCAATACCTCGGCGGCCGTGAAGGCCCGTGCCGATTGGGTGGTGACCTCGAGCTGCGCACTGGAGATCGTCGAAAGCCTGATGGACAACGGCGAGACCATCATCTGGGGCCCGGACCAGCACCTGGGCCGTTACATCCAGAAGCAGACCGGTGCCGACATGCTGCTGTGGGACGGTGCGTGCATCGTCCACGAAGAATTCAAGTCGCGTCAGTTGGCCGACATGAAGGCGCTTTACCCGGATGCCGCGATTCTGGTCCACCCCGAATCGCCAGAATCGGTGATCGACCTGGCTGACGCGGTTGGCTCCACCAGCCAGTTGATCAAAGCCGCGCAGACCCTGCCGAACAAGACCTTCATCGTCGCGACTGACCGCGGCATCTTCTACAAGATGCAGCAGCTGTGCCCGGACAAGGAATTCGTCGAGGCCCCGACTGCCGGTAACGGTGCTGCGTGCCGCAGCTGCGCGCACTGCCCGTGGATGGCGATGAACACGCTGGAGCGGGTGTTGGAATGCTTGCGCACGGGCAGCAACGAGATTTTCGTTGATCCGGCGTTGGTGCCCAAGGCGATCAAACCGCTTAACCGCATGCTGGATTTCACCCAGGCGGCGCGCTTGAAGCTTTCGGGTAACGCCTGAAAATGCTGGGGCCGCTCTGCGGCCCATTCGCAGCACAACACTGCCCCTACAGGGGAATACGATCTCCTGTAGGAGCAGCCTTGTGCTGCGAATGGAGCGCAAAGCGCTCCCGAAAAACTCAGCGCCCCATCATCTCCCTGACCATCCGCTGCTGCTCCATGACCTCGCGCTGGCGCTGATCAATCTGTGACGCCAGCGGGAAGTTGCTCCCCGCACGACGCTTGGCGTAATCCAGCTGCTGGATAGCCTGGTCGAAGTCACCGACCAAGGTGAAGTACTCGGCACGCGCCCGGTGCAAGCCGATGGTATTACCCGACAACCCCCGCACTTCGGCAACGTCGTACCACACATCCGGATCATCCGGCCGGCTCTTGAGCAGGTCGTTCAGTACTTTTTCCGCTTCAGCTGGCTTGTTCTGCTTCACCAGCAGGTCGGCCCGCACCTGTTTCAGTGGGTAGTTGCCCGGGTACAGCCCCTGCATGCGCTCGGCACGCTGCTGGGCGTCAGCGAGGCGGTTGTTGGTGATGTCCAGGTCGATCTGCGCGAGGTTATAGGTAATGTCGTTGGGCGCTTTGGCCAGCAACGGCTTGAGCAGTTCGCGGGCTTCGTTGAGCTGGCCACCCTTGACCTGCGCCAGGGCCAGGCCGTAGCGTGCGGCGTCCAGCTTGGGGTCTTCATCCAGCTGGGCGCGGAAGCGCTTGGCGGCAAGGCCTGGGGTGCCTTCGTAGGTGAGGGCCACGCGGGCGCGGATCAACTGGTAGCGCTGGGTGTCTTCGATGCCGCCCTTGGGCGCCTGCTCGGCGCGGTTGCGGGTGTCGGCAACGCGCGACTCGGTAACCGGGTGAGTCAGCAGGAATTCTGGCGGCTTGGCATCGTAGCGGTACTGACGCGCCAGGCGCTCGAACATGCTCGGCATGTTGCGCGGGTCGTAGCCGGCCTTTTCCAGGTTCTGGATACCGACGCGGTCGGCTTCCTGCTCGTTTTGCCGCGAAAAGCGCCGCTGCTCTTGGATCGCCGCCGCCTGGGTGCCGGCAATCATGCCGATGCCAGCGTCGCCAGCGCCCCCGGCCGCCAGCACGATGCCAGCCAGCAGCGCTGCCATCATGGGCAGTTGCATGCGTTGCTGGGCTTCGACGCCACGGGCAAAGTGGCGCTGCGACAAGTGCGCCAGTTCGTGCGCCAGTACCGAGGCGTATTCGCCCTCGGTCTGGGCATTGAGGAACAGGCCGCCGTTGACCCCGACGATGCCCCCAGGGGCGGCGAATGCGTTGAGCTCGCGGCTGTCGATCAGGATGAATTCCAAGCGTCGGTCCTGCAGCTGGCTGGTTTCTGCCAGGCGGTACACGCTGGTTTCGACGTAGTCTTTGAGCTGCGGGTCGTTCAGCTGGTTGACCTGGCCACGCAACAGGCTGAGCCAGGCGCGGCCGAGCTGGTGTTCCTGCTGCGGCGAGACGATCGCAGAGCTGGCATCACCCAGTGATGGCAGGTCGTCAGCATGGCCGGGAAGGGCCATCAGGCAGGCCAGCGTCAACAGGGTAGGGCGCAGTAGATTCATGCACGAAGCTCGCGTCGGGTCAAAGGCCTCTACTGTAGCCCGCTCACACGTTGGCGACCAGTGGCGGTATCCTAGCGGGTCTGTTACCAAAGACGTCTACCCGCGTGTGGAGAACCCCTGATGAGTGACACCCTGACCTGCGACGCCGAACTCGACGCCAGCGGGCTGAACTGCCCCCTGCCACTGCTGAAGGCGAAGATGGAACTCAACCGCCTGGCCAGTGGCGCGGTGCTCAAGGTGATTGCCACCGATGCCGGCTCACAGCGTGACTTCCGCACTTTTGCCAAGCTGGCCGGTCATACGCTGCTGCACGAAACGGCCGAGGCCGGTACCTACACCTACTGGCTGCGCAAGGCCTGAGTCTTAACCAAGGATCGTCAATGTTCAAAGTGCTTCGCGACTGGATGCAGCGCTACTTCTCCGATGAAGAAGCGGTGGTGCTGGCGGTCCTGCTGTTTCTGGCGTTTACCGCGGTACTGACCCTGGGCGGCATGCTCGCGCCGGTGTTGGCGGGGATGGTCCTGGCGTTCCTGATGCAAGGCCTGGTCAACGCCTTGGAGCGTCTGCGCGTGCCTACTCGGCTGGCGGTGGCGGTGGTGTTCGCGCTGTTCATGGGGGCGTTGGCGGTCATCCTGCTGGTGCTGGTGCCGTTGCTCTGGCATCAGCTGATCACCCTGTTCAACGAGTTGCCCGGCATGCTCGGCAAGTGGCAGTCGCTGTTGTTGCTGCTGCCTGAGCGCTACCCACACCTGGTGTCGGATGAGCAGGTGTTGCGAGCTATCGAGTCGGTGCGCGGTGAAATCGGCAAGTTCGGCCAATGGGCGCTGACCTTCTCGCTGTCGAGCCTGCCTCTGCTGGTCAACGCCATGATCTACCTGGTGCTGGTGCCGATCCTGGTGTTCTTCTTCCTCAAGGACCGGGAAATGATCGCCCGCTGGGTCAGTGGTTATCTGCCACGCCAGCGCACCCTGTTGAACCGGGTGGGCAGCGAGATGAACCGGCAGATTGCCAACTACATCCGTGGCAAGGGTATCGAGATCCTGATCTGCGGGATTGCCACCTACATCGCCTTCATCAGCCTGGGGCTCAACTATGCCGCGCTGCTGGCGCTGCTGGTGGGCTTGTCGGTGGTGGTGCCTTATGTGGGCGCGGTGGTGGTCACCGTGCCGGTGACGCTGATTGCCTTGTTCCAATGGGGCTGGGGGGACCAGTTCATCTACCTGATGACGGTGTACGCGATCATTCAGGCACTGGATGGCAACGTGCTGGTGCCGCTGCTGTTTTCCGAGGCGGTCAGCCTGCACCCGGTGGCGATCATCTGCGCGGTGTTGTTGTTTGGTGGGCTCTGGGGCTTTTGGGGGATCTTCTTCGCGATCCCGCTGGCGACGCTGTTCAAGGCCGTGCTGGATGCCTGGCCGCGGCAGGAGCCGAGTGTTTCGCCACTGCTCTGAATGACACGGGGGCCGCTTTGCGGCCCCAACCAATCTCAAGCCTTGTTCAAAGCCTGGGCCGCCGCCAAAACGGCATCCACATGCCCGGCTACCTTCACCCCACGCCATTCCTGGCGCAGCACACCGTCCTTGTCGATCAGGAAGGTGCTGCGGTCCACACCCATGTATTCCTTGCCATACAGCTTCTTCAGCTTGATCACGTCGAACAGCTGGCACAGGGCCTCGTCCTTGTCGCTGATCAGCTCGAACGGGAAGCCTTGCTTGGCCTTGAAGTTCTCATGCGACTTGATGCCATCGCGCGACACGCCGAACACCACGGTGTTGGCTGCGGCGAAGGCGTCATGCTGGTCGCGGAAACCCTGGCCTTCGGTGGTGCAGCCCGGGGTGCTGTCCTTCGGGTAGAAGTACACCACCACCTGGCGGCCCTTGAGCTCGGCGAGGCTGACCGTCTGGCCGCTGGTGGCCTGGGCCTGGAAATCGGCAACGGGTTGGTCGAGTGCTACGGCCATAGGGGCTTCCTTACACGGGGTTCTGTGGGCGCCAAGGCTCGATCAGCGCATCCAGGTTCAAGGCATCGGCAAAGTCCAGGAACTGGTCACGCAGCCAGCTGATCTGGGTGCCGGCGGGCAGGATCACGGTGAACTGGGCGTTGAGCATGCTGCTGCCGGTTTGTGGCGCCAGGTAGGTGTCGCAGGTCATGGCTTCGAGCTCGACGCGGTGATCGAGGAAGAACTGGCACAGCTCATTGATGATGTCCGGGCGGTAGGCCGCACTGACATAGGCTACATAAGGCAGCGCCTGCGGGCGCACCTCCTGGTCGGCGCTGCGCACCACATCGAGGGTCAGGCCGTGCTTTTTGCCCAGGCCTGGCAGGGAAGCTTCAAGACGCGCCAGGGCGTCCCAGCTGCCACCGACCTGCAGCACCAGGGCGCTGGTCTCGCCATGGCGGCTCAAGCGCGAAGTGACGACCGCGCAGCGGTTTTCGAAGGCAGCGCGGCTGAGGACGTTGGCCAGTTCCATGGGGTTTGGGCCCAGGGCACTGATGACAAGGAATTGTTCGCGGACGGTGGGGGTGGACATGCAGCATTCCTAAAGCGATGAGCGGTCGGTGCAGGACAGGCAAAAGCCTCCAGTCGGCAGGGCCCGGGGCTCGCATGCGAGGTCGTGGACGCCGGCGGGGAGCAAGGTCGACGGCCCGGCGGGCCGCGCTGCACCGATCAAAGGGCCAAGGGTAGCGAAATAAGCCGCCGAGGGGAATGCTCCGCCCGCCTGCTTCGCTTGTGCAAGGCCGATGCCCCCAGTACCATTACCGCTCTCTTTTTCCGGCAGGAGCAGTTACATGATTGCGGGCAGTATGGTGGCATTGGTCACTCCCATGGATGCACAAGGGCGTCTTGACTGGGACAGCCTCGGCAAACTTGTAGACTTCCACCTGGAAAACGGCACTCATGCGATCGTCGCCGTCGGCACCACCGGCGAGTCGGCCACCCTGACTGTTGAAGAACACATCGAGGTCATCGAATTTGTTGTCAAACGTGTCAATGGCCGCATCCCGGTCATTGCGGGCACCGGCGCCAACTCCACGTCGGAAGCCGTGCACCTGACCCAGAACGCTAAAAACGCTGGCGCCGATGCCTGCCTGCTGGTCGTGCCGTACTACAACAAGCCGACCCAGGAAGGCTTGTACCAGCACTTCAAGCACATCGCTGAAGCCGTCGACATCCCGCAGATCCTCTACAACGTGCCCGGCCGCACTTCGTGCGACATGCAGGCCGAGACCGTGATCCGCCTGTCGACCGTGCCGAACATCATCGGCATCAAAGAAGCCACCGGCGACCTGGCCCGCGCCAAAGCCATCCTCGATGGCGTCAGCAAGGACTTCATCGTCATGTCCGGCGACGACCCGACCGCTGTCGAGCTGATCCTGCTGGGCGGCAAGGGCAACATCTCCGTGACCGCCAACGTCGCCCCGCGCGAAATGGCCGATCTGTGCGAGGCCGCCCTTGAGGGCAATGCCGAGAAGGCCCGCGCGATCAACGAAAAACTCATGCCGCTGCACAAAGACCTGTTCTGCGAAGCCAACCCGATTCCGGTGAAGTGGGCGCTCGTTGAAATGGGCCTGATGCACAAGGGCATTCGCCTGCCGCTGACCTGGCTGAGCGAAGGCTGTCACGAAAAAGTCCGTACTGCCTTGCGCCAGTCCGGCGTACTGGTTTAATCGAGGAAGTACACCGCATGAAGCGACTGGCTGGTCTTTCCGCCCTTGCCCTGATCATTTCCAGCACCAGCGGTTGCGGCTGGCTGTGGGGCGACGAGGGTTATTTCCGCGACCGCGGCAGCGATTACCTGCAGGCGCATCCGACTGCGCCGATGCAACTGCCGCCGGACGCCAGCAACGTCAAGCGCCTCGACCCGCTGTTGCCTATTCCGCGTAACGTTGCTGATGACCGCGCCACCGGCGAGTTCGAAGTACCGCGCCCGCAGCCCCTGACTGCGGGTGCCGAAGTCAGCGATTTCAGCCTGCAGCGCAGCGGCAACAGCCGTTGGGTCCTGGCCCAGCGCTCGCCCGCCGAAGTCTGGCCGGCAGCCCGTCAGTTCTTTGAAGACAATGGCTTCCGCATTGCTGAAGAGCGCCCACAGACTGGCGAATTCAACACCACCTGGCAGCGTTTCGACGAACTCTCCGCGTCACTCGGTCAGCGCCTGGCGAGCACCGCCAGCAGCGCAGACAGCGAAGTGCGCGTGCGTGTACGCATGGAGCCCGGCGTGCAACGCAACACCTCCGAGGTGTACATCGTCAGCGTCGAGCGCCCGGCCGGCAGCACCGCCGAACCTGGTTTCCCGTCCTCGTCCAGCAACACCGGCGCTGATGCCCTGCTGGTCGACGAAATGCTTGCCAGCATGAACCGCAGCGCCGAGAAGGGCGGGTCGGTCTCGCTGCTGGCCGCACGCGATTTCGATGCCCCGAGCCGCGTCAGCCTGAGCGAAGACGGCAGCGGCAACCCGGTGCTGTACCTGGGCGCCGACCTGGATCGCGCCTGGTCCAGCGTAGGCCGCGCCTTGGAGCAAGGTGGCGAGTGGCGTGTCGAAGACATCAACCGCAGCTTGGGCCTGTACTACATCAACCTGTCCGAAAAGCCTGACGACAAGCAGAACGAGCCGGGCTTCTTCAGCCGCCTGTTCGGCAGTGCGCCGTCCAAGGAAGAGCGTGAAGCCCGTGCCGAACGCTACCAGGTGCGCCTGAGCAAGGTCGGTGAAAGCGTCCAGGTAACGGTCGAGAAAAACATCAACACCGTGGCTCCGGCCGATGTCGCCCGCCGCGTGCTGAGCGCCATTCAGGACCACCTGGGTTAAGTGCGCTTCGCGGTACTCGGAAGCGGCAGCCAGGGAAACGGCACGCTGATCGCCAGTGGTGACACGCTCATCCTGGTCGATTGCGGGTTTTCCCTGCGTGAAACCGAGCGGCGCCTGGCGCTGCTCGGGGTCAGCGCAGCACAGCTGAGCGCCGTGCTGGTCACCCACGAACATGCCGACCACGTGCATGGGGTGGGGTTGCTGTCGCGGCGCTACAATGTACCGGTCTACCTCAGCCAAGGGACCTTGCGCGGCCTGCGCAAGCCGGTGGAGGTGGCCGGTTTTCTCGCGTGTGGCGACAGCCTGCGCATCGGTGGCCTGGAGGTGACGGCGGCGCGCGTCGAACATGACGCCTACGAGCCGTTGCAGTACGTGTTCAGCGACGGCCGACGGCGTTTCGGCATGCTCACCGACCTGGGCTCGTACGATGCGTTGTTGCTGGAGCGCTACCAAGGCCTGGATGCCTTGTTGATCGAGGCTAACCACTGCCGTGACCTGCTGGCGCGCGGGCACTACCCGGCCTTCTTGAAGCTGCGGGTGGGTGGCGCGCAAGGGCATTTGAACAATCACCAGGCTGCGCGCCTGGTGGACGAGTTGGGCTGGAGCAACCTGCAACACCTGGTACTGGCCCACCTCAGCAGCAAGAACAACCTGCCACAACTGGCCCGCCAGTGCTTCGTCGACACCCTTGGGTGCGACCCGGACTGGCTTCAGGTGGCGAATCAGGAACACGGGCTCGACTGGCGCGAAATCGCCTAGCCCAACTACTCAAGCAAGCGGAGCCCATCATGGAAAAACGCGAAGAACTTTACCGCGGCAAGGCCAAATCGGTTTACAAGACCGACGACGCCGACCGCTTGATCCTGCTGTTCCGCAACGACACCTCGGCGTTCGACGGCAAGCGCATCGAACAGCTCGACCGCAAAGGCATGGTGAACAACAAGTTCAACGCCTTCATCATGCAAAAGCTCGAAGAAGCCGGCGTGCCGACTCAGTTCGACAAGCTGCTGGGCGACAACGAGTGCCTGGTGAAGAAACTCGACATGATCCCAGTCGAGTGCGTCGTGCGTAACTACGCCGCGGGCAGCCTGGTCAAGCGCCTGGGCGTGGAGGAGGGCATCAAGCTGGAGCCGTCCACCTTCGAACTGTTCCTGAAGAACGACGAGAAGGGCGACCCCTTCATCAACGAATCCCACGTTGTCGCGTTCGGCTGGGGCACCGCCGAACAGCTGGCCGAAATGAAAAAGCTGTCGCTGAAAGTCAACGAAGTGCTGAACAAGCTGTTCGATGACGCCGGCCTGCTGCTGGTCGACTTCAAGCTGGAGTTTGGCGTATTCCACGGCCAGATCGTCCTGGGCGACGAATTCAGCCCAGACGGCTGCCGCCTGTGGGACAAAGAAACCCGCAAGAAGATGGACAAGGACCGCTTCCGTCAGGGCCTGGGCGACGTGATCGAAGCCTACGAAGAAGTTGCCAAGCGCCTGGGCGTGCCGCTGTAAGCGGCCTGTTCACGCAAGCGCCTGATACCACGCGAATTTTTTTGAAATAAAGCTTTGCGTTTCAGAAATTCGCTGGTATGATGCGCGCCATTGGAGAGATGCCGGAGTGGTCGAACGGGACGGATTCGAAATCCGTTGTACTGGCAACAGTACCTAGGGTTCAAATCCCTATCTCTCCGCCATACATGTGGTAGATGAAGCCCCTGAAAACGATGAGTTTTCAGGGGCTTTTTCGTTGTTTGGCCTTAACGCTTCATCATCCCCAGCCCCGCATCATCAAGCAGCGCTTTGGCCATCGCGCTCAGGTAATGCGAAGCCCAGATCAACTTCTGATCGCCCTCCATCAACCCTGTCAGGGTCATGTCGCGTACATAGCCCATCAGCTCGGATGCCTGTTCGCGGGCGCTTTGGCAGCAGATGCCTGGCTCGATGCGAAAGAGTGGGTGGGTTTGGTTTTCGTCTTGGTAGAACGTTGTCAGGCCGACCGTGGTGGGCGGCTTTGGGGTGGCTGTAGTCGTCATTTAACTCCCTGGAATCTTTAGTGCCGGGCCTGGCCTCTTCGCGGGTGAACCCGCTCCCACAGGTATAAAGAAGAGCCCTGTGGGAGGGGTACGCAGCTACTCGAACGTTCAATGCACCGTGCCCGGCGCTGCGGGGATGTGCGGCTGCATCTGCAATTGCATCAATGCGGACTCAACCAGGCTTTGTACTGCCTCCATCTCGTGGATGACTGCCTGCATCACGATCGAGTTGGGGGAGGTGGGCTTGAGTTGCACTGATTAGCGGGCTACAGACAGGGCACAGAGGACGTACTCTGTGGATTGGATCAGGGTGTCCTGCAATATCTGCGAGGAATCGAGGGAGTAGGGCGGATCGGGGACTATCTTGCGCATGAAAGCTACTTGGGTAAGTGGAGCTGCCTGGCAACGCTGTCAAACGAATGGAGGCAGTTATACACAGGTTGACAGACCGGTACCCAAGCACTAGCAACAGTTTGAGCGGATCGTGAGTATGTTTGGGAAATGGACTACAAGATAGGGGAAAAAACTGAAGGTTAGCTGTAGGGCGGATGGCTGATTCGCCATCCTTTACAGTTCAAGAAATGACAACTGCGCTCTTCTGTTGTTTATGCGTTTTGGGTAAACCTGGGGCCGCTTTGCGGCCCATCGCAGGCAAGCCAGCTCCTACAGGTAAAGCGCAAGCCTTGAAGGCAGTGCAGTACCTGTAGGAGCTGGCTTGCCTGCGATGGGCTGCGCAGCAGCCCCGGAAATCTCGAATCAGCGCATCGCCGCCAGCTTGATCCCGAACCCAACCAGGCAAACCCCCGCCAACCGCTCGAACAGGTTGGCAATCCGTGGGTTCGCGCGCATGCGTTCGGCCAGCTTGTGGGTCAACACCACCGCAATCAGCCCATACAGGAACGTCACCACCGCCACGGTCGCCGCCAGAAAGCCAAAGGTCAGCAACCCCTGGTGCTTCACCGGGTCGACGAACAACGGGAAAAACGCCATGTAGAACATGATGGCCTTGGGGTTGAGCAAGGTGATCATCATCGTCTGGCGCAAGTAGTGGCCGTTGTCCATGCGGCTTGCACGCGGGGCGCCGCCGGGTTTGCTCAGCACCATGCGCAGGCCCAGGTAGGCCAGGTACGCAGCACCCGCCCATTGCACCACGTGGAAGGCGGCAGGATAGGTGGCAAGTAAGGTGGCAACGCCGGCCACGGCCAGCCACAGCAGTACCTGGTCACCCAGGATTACCCCGAAGGTCGCCGCCAAACCGGCCTTGATGCCACCCTTGCCCGTGGCCGTGATCAAGGCAAAGTTGCCCGGGCCAGGGATGGCCAGGACGATGATAAAGGCGATGACGAAGGCGCCGTAGTCGGTAACACCGAGCATGGGGGGAACTCCTGTAATAGTGCAGGTGCAAGGCAGAACTACAGACTATCTTCCCCGGCGGCTTACTTTTCAACTGTCGGTTAATGCTGCGATAACGCGACGTATTGTTACATCGAGCCCTCTGTGACTTGGATCCAATGCTTTGGTTCTGTATCATCCGGGCGCCATCAGTACGATGGCCGACGATTCATTTAAAGGACTTAGTATGAAAAAGCTGTTGAAAGCCACTGTTGCTGTTGCTGTCGTTTCGGGCGTTGCCCTGCTGTCCGGCTGCACTGGTCAAGTCTACAACCAGCAGAAGAACTGCTCGTACGACTACCTGTTCCACCCTTCGGTTTCCATCTCCAAGGTCATCGGTGGCTGCGGCCCAATCGATAAACTGCCTCAGCCGCAGTAATCTTGGCGATACCCTGATCGCGACGCCTGCGGCGTGATCCAAGGACCCCGGTCATGCAGATGCCCGGGGTCTTTTGTTTAAGGGATCACCAGCGCAACGAAACGGTACCGAGCAAGGTCCGCTCTTCACCCCAGTAGCAACGCCCGGCGTTGTTGCAGCCTGCTACATACTCCTTGTCGAACAGGTTGCGGGCATTGAGCTCGACTGACCAATTTTCGTCGAGGGTATACCCCACCTTGGCATCCACCAGCGTGACATCACCGGTATCGAGCTTGCCGTACAGGCTCGCCGGGGTATAAGCGAAGGTGCTGTCGAAGTGACGCACGCCACCGCCGATCTGCAGCCCCTTCAACAGCCCGTCACGAAAATGGTAGGTGCTCCACACCGATGCCTGGTTGCGCGGCACGCCGGTCATCTGGTGGTCTTCATACAGCGAGCCCGCCACGTCCTTGGTTATGCGCGAATCGGTGTAGGTGTAGGCCGCAGTGAGGTTGAGGTTTTCGCTCAGGTCGCTGTTGAGCTCCAGCTCCACACCCTTGGCGCGGCTGGCGCCGATCTGGCGGTAGTCGCCGACGCTTGAGTCGAACAACACATCGTCCTTCTTGCGCAGGTCGTACACCGACGCGGTAAAGGCGGTGTTCCAGCCCTTGGGCTCGTACTTGATACCCACTTCGTACTGTTCGCTGGTGGTCGGGTCCAGCGGGCCGCTCTTGCTCTCGGTCTGCTGGGTGGGGGCAAAGGCGGTGGAATAGCTGAAGTACGGCGACAGGCCGTTTTCGAACTGGTACATCACGCCGGTCTGCCAGGTGAAATCGCTGTCCCAGCTGTCCATGTCGGCTTGTGCGTTGAGGGTGCCAGCTTTGTTGCGGAACTGGCTGTTGACCCGGTCCAGGCGCCCGCCGAGCAGCAACACCCAGTTGTCGACCTTGGTTTGCAGCTGGCTGTAGAGGCCGTACATGGTTTGATCGAGCAAGGCGTTCTGCACATGCAGGGGCGTGCTTGGTTTGCCGGTCCAGACCGGATTGAACACGTTGATGGTGCCGCCGTTGCCGGCGTCCCAATCCTGGTTGAACGAGGTGCGGTCAAGGCTCGCCCCCAGCAGCAGGGTGTGTTCGAACGCACCGCTGTCGAAGTGGCCTTCGAATTGGTTGTCCAGCGAGTAGGCGATGGACTTGTTGTATCGGTCGTAGGCAGTGTTGCCCAAGGTGGTGCCGAAGCCGCCGTTGTTCAGGCTGCCTGGCCACATCTCCTGGCGGTCGATGCGCGACTGCATATAGCGCGAATTCTGGCGGAACTGCCAGGTGTCGTTGAAGCGGTGGCTGAACTCATAGCCCAGGCTCCAGGTTTCGCGTTCGAAGTTGTCCCAGTCCGGGTTGCCGGACAGCTGGTCCTTGTCGATCTTGCCGTTGGGGTTGTGCAGCAAGGTGCCGGCCGCGGGGTAGCCCAACTCCATCAAGGTGCGGTCGCGCTGGTAGGTGGCCAGCACGGTCAGGCTGTTGAACTCGTCGAAGTTCAGGGTCAGCGATGGGGCGATGTAGAGGCGGTCATCAGGCTGGTGATCGACCTGGGTATCGGCGTTGCGGCCCATCATTACCAGGCGGCCAAGCACATTGCCTTCATCGTTCAACGGGCCGGAGACGTCGACACCCAGCTGGCGGCGGTTGTGCGAGCCATAGCTCAGCTGCACTTCGCCGCGGGCCTCGGCGGTCGGCCGTTTGCTCACCAGGTTGACCACGCCACCTGGGGCGTTCTCGCCGTACAGGATCGAGGTCGGGCCGCGGAACACTTCCACCCGCTCGAGGCCATAGGGTTCGCTGCTGGTGTCGTAACGGTTGCCTTGCACCCGCAGGCCATCGCGCAGCAGGCCGTAGCCATAGTCGGTGGCGTTGAAACCACGGATGAAGAACAGGTCGCCCGCCTGGCCGTCACCGCCGGCAAAGGGTGGCGAGAAAATGCCCGGTACATAGCCGAGCACTTCGGTGAGGGTTTGCGATTGCTGGTCGTCCATGCGCTGGCGCGTCACCACCGAGACCGAGCGCGGGGTGTCGGCCAGGGCGCTGCTGGTCTTGCTGGCCGTGGCGCTGGAGACCGCACGGTAGCCTGTGTCGCCCTGGCCATTGCTGACGGCCAGGGTGGCGGCGTTGATGGCGGTGGCGTCCAGTTGCAAAGCGTTGCCGTCTTCGACCGGTTGCAGCACATAGCCGCTGCTGCCTTGCGGTACAGCCTGCAGGCCGCTGCCTTGCAGCAGACGGGCCAGCCCTTGGGTGACGCTGTAGCGGCCTTGCAGGCCCTGGCTGGTTTTACCGGCGGCCAATGCGTTGCTGCCGGCCAGGTAGATGCCGGCCTGGCTGCTGAACTGGTTGAGGGCGCTGGTCAGCGAGCCGGGGGCGATGTTGAAGGCAGTCTCGGCATTGATCGCTTGTTCGGCGTGCGCCAAGGTCGCCGGCAGCATCAGCGGTGCAGCGGCACAAAGGGAAAGCGGGGCGGCAAGCGCCAGGCGAAAGGCGGGGTGGAGGGGCGTCGGCATGCTGGTCCCTGAGGTCGATACGGTCAGTTGAGGGAGGTTGTGAGGGGTTAACCGAACGAGATTGGGAAAAGGGAACCGGTTGGTGCGGTTTTTTTGCATGAGGACTTTGGGGGGGGGTATGGCGCTACAAACCTATCGGCAACCATCCATCAGCCCCACTCCTCACGCCGGCTCGACGCTCACCCACCAGGGTGTCAGCCTTTGCACACGAACCGGCAGCGCGGCCTGCAGCAGGTCGAGTGCGCGGTCGGTATCGTTGAGCGGAAAAGCCCCCATCACCGACAGCTGCGCCACCGACGGGTGCCAACCCAGATGGCCATGGCGATAGCGGCCCAGCGTCTGCAACAGCTGCGCCAGGGGCATGTCCTCGGCATTCAGGCGTTGATGAATCCATGACTCACCCGCGCTTTGCGCCGGGCGCGGCGCGCTGATGCCCTGGGCGGTGAAGACCACCTGCTGCCCGGCCTGGACGATAAGGCGCTCGGCCCGCTGCGCAGTGCACACTTCGACCGCACCGGCGTACACGTCCAGCCGCGTGGTCTCGCCCTGCTGGCACACCGCAAAACGGGTACCGAGGGCTTGCATGCGACCTTGCGCAGTGTCGACAAAAAATGGCCGGCGCGAGTCGGCGGCGGTTTCCACCAGGATTTCGCCAAAACGCAACGTGAGCACGCGGCTCAGCGCCGAGAACTCCAGGTCCACTGCACTCTGGGCGCCCAGCCACAGCTGGCTGCCGTCGGCCAAGCGGGTTTGCCGGGTTTCACCAATGCCGGTGGCAAGGTCGGCACCCCAGCCCGGCAGTGGCGCACCCCGCCAGGCCTGCCAGCCGAGCAGCGAGCTGGCGCCGAGCACCAGCAACGTCTTGAGCCCGGTGCGCCGGCTGAAGCGGCGCGGCTCGTGCTCGCGCAGGGCCCGGCCCGCGGTAGCGCCTTCGGCCTGCAAAGGCGCGAAGCGCTGGCCGACACGTTGCACGTAGTGCCAGGCTGCGCGGTGGTCGCCGTGCTGGTCGAGCCAATGTTGCCACTGGTGGTGCACCTGCGGGCCGGCGTCCTCGTCCTGCAATTGCACGTACCAGTACGCGGCTTCCTGCAAACTGGCGTGGCTGAGTTTCTGTGTGGGTGTGCTCATGGCGTCATTCCACCAGCACGCCGTCGAGTTCGGCTTCAAGGATGGCGCAGTGCAAAAAGGCCTGCGCCAGGTACTTCTTGATCATGCGTTCGCTGACGCCAATGTGCGCGGCGATATCGCGGTAGGCCAGGCCATCGAGTTGTGCCAGCAGAAACGCCTGGCGCACCTTGCTGGGCAAGCGCAACAGCATCGCGTCCACCTCGTGCAGGGTTTCGACGATGATCGCTCGCTGCTCGGGGGAGGGCTGCACGGCTTCGGGCTGCAACGCCAGCTGTTGCAGCCAGGCATGCTCCAGCCGCTGGCGCCGCCAGTGGTCCACGCACAGGCCACGGGCGATGGTGGCCAGGTAGGAGCGTTCAGCGCGCTCCCCATCGAATTGGCGCGGGCGGTTGAGGATGCGCAGGAACGTGTCCTGAACCAGGTCGGCAGCATCGCAACGGCTGCCCAGGCGCCGGTACAAAAAGCCAAGCAACCAGCGCGAATGGCTGTGGTACAGGGTATGGATCGAGGTGTTCAACTCAGGTATCGAAACCACGGCGGCATCCGGCGCGAGCGCGTACTGGTGCGAATGAGAAATGATCGCAATAGTAGAGGTGGCGGAAAAATACTGCAATCGCTGTCGAATATTCCCGCGTGGCTGGGACAACCTGTCGCCTTGACGCGCAGCCCCTCAATTTGTTTGTGCTGGCAATTCAGATACAATCGGAAAAACGTTTCAGCGATGGCGGGTCAATTCGACCATTGGCTGGGCGTTCACTGTTTCTCTTGGCTGCTGACTCCAATGATCAATAACAAGCGCGCGCTGAAGGACAGAACGACACGAGGCCCCGCCTAGGCCTCCCTTACGTGCTAACCATTGGGATTGATCAATGTTCAAGAAAGCTGGCAAGACCTTGCTGGGTCTGGCTGTCGCGGCGAGCGTCATGCAAGCGCACGCGGTAGAAACCAAGAAAGTCGACGTGCTGCTGGTCGGCGGCGGCATCATGAGTTCCACCCTGGCGGTCTGGCTGCACGAGCTGGAGCCGAGCTGGTCGATGGAAATGGTCGAACGCCTGGACGGCGTCGCCGAAGAAAGCTCCAACGGCTGGAACAACGCCGGTACCGGCCACTCCGCGCTGGCCGAGCTGAACTACACCCCGGAAGACAAAGACGGCAACGTCAACATCACCAAGGCCATCGAAATCAACGAAGCCTTCCAGATCTCCCGCCAGTTCTGGTCGTGGCAGGTGCGTCAGGGCGTGCTGAAGAACCCGCATTCGTTCATCAACAGCACCCCGCACATGAGCTTCGTCTGGGGCGATGACAACATCAAGTTCCTCAAGAAGCGTTATGACGCGCTGCAGGCCAGCCCGCTGTTCCGCCCGATGCAGTATTCCGAGGACCACGCGCAGATCGCCAAGTGGGTCCCGCTGATGATGGAAGGCCGCGACCCTAACCAGAAGCTGGCCGTGACCTGGACGCCGATTGGCACCGACGTCAACTTCGGCGAGATCACCCGCCAGTTCGTTGGCCACCTGAAGACCCAGGACAAGTTTGACCTGAAGCTGTCCAGCGAAGTGCAGGACATCACCCGCAACAAGGACGGCTCCTGGCACGTCGAGTACAAGAACCTGAAGGACGGTACCGAATCGGCCACCGACGCCAAGTTCCTGTTCATCGGTGCCGGCGGCGGCGCGCTGAAGCTGCTGCAGAAGTCGGGCATCCCTGAGGCCAAGGAATACGCCGGCTTCCCGGTGGGCGGCTCGTTCCTGGTGACCGAGAACCCGACCGTTGCCATGCAGCACATGGCCAAGGCCTACGGCATCGCCTCGACTGGCGCGCCACCCATGTCGGTACCGCACCTGGACACCCGCGTGCTGGACGGCAAGCGCGTGATCCTGTTCGGGCCATTCGCGACCTTCTCGACCAAGTTCCTGAAGAACGGCTCGTACCTCGACCTGCTGGGCAGCACCACGCTGCACAACGTGTGGCCGATGACCAAGGTCGGTATCGAACAGTACCCGCTGGTGGAGTACCTCGCGGGCCAGCTGATGCTGTCTGACGACGACCGCTTCGAAGCCCTGCGCACCTACTTCCCGAACGCCAAGAAAGAAGACTGGCGCCTGTGGCAGGCCGGCCAGCGCGTGCAGATCATCAAGCGTGATGCCGAGAAAGGCGGCGTGCTGAAGCTGGGCACCGAAGTCGTGGCCTCCGAGGACCGCACCATTGCTGGCCTGCTGGGGGCCTCGCCAGGTGCTTCCACTGCTGCGCCGATCATGCTGAACGTGCTCGAAACCGTGTTCAAAGAGAAGGTGGCGACGCCTGAGTGGCAAGCCAAGATCAAAGAGATCGTGCCGAGCTACGGTACCAAGCTGAATGATTCGGCAGCCGCCACGCAGAAAGAGTGGAACTACACCGCTGAAGTGCTGCAGTTGGAGAAGCCGCCAGTGATCGATGCCAGCGTCGATTTCGGTGCTGCACCAGGCAAAGCGGTTGAAAGCAAGCCTGAGAACGACATGGCGCTGTAAGCGACACTGTTGTGAACGAAAGCCACGGGGGTGACCTCGTGGCTTTTTTATTGCCTGTACCGGCCTCTTCGCGGGTGAACCCGCTCCCACAGGTTGGTAGGTTTGCACTGCGTAAGGATCAGACTTGATGCTGATTGTGCGGGCCTGTTCGCGGGCAAGCCCGCTGCTACAGGTACAGCACTGCCTTTGAGGTCAGTGAGGACTGTGTGGGAGCGGGCTTGCCCGCGAAGAGGCCCGCGCAGGAATCACTGCTGCCGCAGAATGCACGCCAGTAACCCAGGGAACCGTTCGTCGAGCATTTCGCTGCGCAACGAGTTCATGTGGGTAGTGCCGACATTACGCGTATGCACCAACCCCGCATCGCGCAACACGCGAAAATGGTGCGACATGCTCGACTTCGGCCGGCCGCCGTCCAGCTCGCCGCAGCTGGCCTCCGCCACGCCCGCCAAGTGGCGCACGATCTCCATGCGCACGGGGTCGCTCAAGGCGTAAAGCAGGCGCTCGAGGATCAGGTCTTCAGGGTTGGGATGTTTGTAGGCTCGCATGGTCGACATGATAACGGGCCTTTCAATTATTGCCATAGTTCGATTATGATCGAACTATCGTATTCAGATGAACCCGGAGTCCCTCATGTCCGCATTGTTCGAACCCTATACCCTCAAAGACGTCACCCTGCGCAACCGCATCGCCATTCCGCCCATGTGCCAGTACATGGCCGAGGACGGCATGGTCAATGATTGGCACCACGTCCACCTGGCCGGCTTGGCCCGGGGTGGTGCCGGCCTGGTGGTGGTCGAAGCCACTGCAGTCGCGCCGGAAGGGCGCATTACCCCCGGCTGCGCCGGCATTTGGAGCGACGCCCATGCCCAGGCGTTCGTGCCGATGGTGCAGGCGATCAAAGCAGCAGGCTCAGTGCCGGGCATCCAGATTGCCCATGCCGGGCGCAAGGCCAGCGCCAACCGCCCGTGGGAAGGTGACGACCACATCGCCACCGACGACGCCCGCGGCTGGCAGACCATCGCCCCGTCGGCCATCGCCTTCGGCGCTCACTTGCCGAAAGTACCGCGCGAAATGACCTTGGACGACATTGCCCGGGTCAAGCAGGACTTCGTCGATGCCGCGCGCCGTGCGCGCGAGGCGGGCTTTGAGTGGATCGAGCTGCACTTTGCCCACGGTTACCTGGGCCAAAGCTTCTTCTCCGAGCATTCCAACCAGCGTACCGACGCCTACGGTGGCAGCTTCGAGAACCGTAGCCGCTTCTTGCTGGAAACCCTGGCAGCCGTGCGTGAGGTGTGGCCGGAGAACCTGCCGCTGACCGCCCGCTTTGGTGTGCTGGAATATGACGGTCGCGATGAGCAGACCTTGGACGAGTCCATCGAGTTGGCCCGCATGTTCAAAGCCGGTGGCCTGGACCTGCTGAGTGTCAGCGTCGGCTTCACCATCCCTGAGACGAACATCCCGTGGGGCCCGGCATTCATGGGGCCGATTGCCGAGCGCGTACGCCGCGAGGCCGGCCTGCCGGTGACGTCGGCGTGGGGCTTTGGTACGCCGCAGCTGGCTGAAGGCGCGCTGAAAGCCAATCAGCTCGACCTGGTGTCGGTAGGGCGTGCGCACCTGGCGGACCCGCACTGGGCGTACTTCGCGGCCAAGGAGTTGGGGGTGGATAAAGCGTCGTGGACCTTGCCGGCGCCTTATGCGCACTGGCTTGAGCGTTATCGCTGAGTGATGCAGGGGGCTGCTGCGCAGCCCAATCGCCGGCAAGCCGGCTTGTGTCTTGAGGGGGTATTAGAATCAGGAGTGAGAGCGGTGAATGGCAAGCTGACTGCCGGAGGTGCTGCGAGCACCTCCCACGGTCTGTACTGCTGCGAACAGTCAGAATCGGGCATTTAGTCCCACCACCCCTTCAAGTCTAACCATACAAGCGGGCTTGCCCGCGAAAGGGCCCGACCAGGCGACAGATCAATTGGCAAATGTACCCTGCAGATGCTCAGCCCGAAACTCCAGTGTCTGCGGCCGATAGCCAGAGCGCAGTGGCGGCAAGGGCAGGCAATCCTTCCACTCGGCACCTGGCTGCAGCTCACCTGGCCCCCGGTAACGCGGCGCGCTGTAAGTGTTTTCGGCCAGGTTGACAGTATCCCCCGGCGCATACGCCCCCACCCGCCAACGCAGTTCGGTCAGCGGAGCCTTGTTGCCGTTCTTCATGTGAACCTGCAGCGCCCGGTCGGCGGGGCATTGGTCCGGGGCATAGTTCAGGCGCAAGTCCAGGCGTGCCAGTTGCGCGGCTTCGCGGCTGTCTTGCCAGGCCACGAACAGGGCGACCAGGCCGATGCCGCAGACGGCGGCCAGGGATATCGGCAACGCCTTCGCTGGGTAACGCAGCAGCAGTACCAGCCAGGTGAGAATTAGCACGGCGCCGATGATCATGGAGACAACCTTGATTGCACTGATCTGGCCATCCTAGCATTTCTGCCAGTACCGCCGTAGCCGCCCTCACCCTAATCTGAAAGCGCGTTAAAACTGGCTGCCTTCGTTGGCATCTGTGTGACAGGCAGCTTGTTACCACTCATTAAAATCATCAGCTTTCGGAGTCAATCATGAGCGTACTTAATACCCAAACCGGCAACGCATCTGGTGCGATGACTGCCACCCTGCCAACAGGCGAGCAGTTCATTGCTCAAGACGTCTGGTTCGACCCGCTCGGCGGTGTGCTGGGTATCCGCAACCCCGCGCAGGGCGTTGAAGAATTCATCTACATTGGCTTCCCGTTGGACATCAAGGATGGCGACCATACCCTCGGTGAGGGCGGCACATCGGCCTACTTGGGGAGTGACGTATCAGGCCCTGCGCACAGTGGCGTGATACAAAGCCTGGTATGGAACCGGGAGGAGTGTGGGGTCGCGGGTAAGTTTGATTTCAAAGGCAAAGATGAATATGCGCGTGACTTTCAAGTCTCAAAGGGTGTGTTTGATATTGCCTATGAAAAGCCCGCCTCTGCGCTGCAGCGCAACACCGCAAGTGCTGCCTCTGCGGTCATCGTTCCCGCACTGAAAAATAATACCAAGTTCAACGCTAATGAACAGGGTTACAACGGTGACCGTGAGCGCCCGACGTTTGTCGCGGTCAAGCAGTCCATCGGCCTTGAGGGCGGCTTGCTGGCCCTGGGGGCGGTGTTCCTTCTGGAGTACGATGAAAACAACCAACCTTCGGTCAAGCGCGCCTTTGCCAGCGTCAATCACGGCTTGATTGTGGCTGACGATTACGCCATTACCCAGTTGGCGTGGGCGCCAGGTAGAGCCTTGTCCTTCGCCTTCACGCTTGCATTCCACTACAACGCTCAGCCTTTCACATTTCAGGAAGGCCATGTCGACCTGAAGCTGTAAAACAGCAAAACGGTCATCCAAAAGCCCCACCTCTTTGCAAGAGGCGGGGCTGGCTTCGCATTACGGTGCGAGGGTCTTCAGGAAACGCACGCTGAACCGGAAGAAAATGGCACTGCGCAGGTGTTTTGGGACTGGGTAAAGGGGTGTTCCACCTAGCATTTTTGCCAGTTGCGCGTTAGTGGCAAAAGCCTAGAGTACAGCAGTGTTTGTGATGTTGAGCCTAATTTTTATTAATCCGCGTGAGGCGTCATGAGGAGCGGTGGCTATGGATTTAAATACCTTTGCAAACGCAAAAGCTAAAGCGAACCTAGTGAAACTTGAACCGCTTCCGAGAAGTGAGCGCGGCCGGATAAATGCTTATTTTAATGGTAGGTTGGCAGCGTTTACTGGTCAATTTTATTGGGGTTATCAGGATATCAATAATGACAGGGTACTTGCCGGTGACGTGGTGTTGGAGTCAGGTCGTAAAGATATATTTGCTATAAATTTTCCACTGGACCTTGAAGGACCTGACCACGCTATTGGCGAGTACGATAGTGGGCTGCCATGGGTTTATCTGATGTCGACCTCTGTGTCAACTACGGGTAGGATCTGGTCGTTTAAGTGGGAGCGGGGAATAATAATTCAGGGTGCTTTTGAATGCCAGCTCGAGGGTTTCGAATCGATCGCTGTGACAGGTGGAACTTTTTACATGAATTGTCCGACCCTCTAACGTTTATCCACGTAGTGGGAAGAACGGTGCTGAGTACGTAGCGCCTCACGCGTTAGTTCAATGTGAGGCGCTACGTTCGTTTACTGCGCGATGGTCTTCACCGAAACCCCACGCTCGACCGGCGTGGAAGTGCGCCCATACACATCTTCGAAGCGCTCGATGTCATCTTCACCCAGGTAGCTACCGGACTGCACTTCGATGATCTCCAGCGGGATCTTGCCCGGGTTGCGCAGGCGGTGCACCGAGGCGATCGGGATGTAGGTCGACTGGTTCTCGGTGAGCAGGAACACGTTTTCGTCGCAGGTCACCTCGGCGGTGCCGGACACCACGATCCAGTGCTCGGCGCGGTGGTGGTGCATCTGCAGCGACAGGCTGGCGCCTGGCTTGACAGTGATGTGCTTGACCTGGAAGCGGCCGCCCATGTCCACCGAATCGTACGAGCCCCATGGGCGGTACACTTCCAGGTGGTTCTGGGTCTCGCTGCGGCCTTGCTCGTCGAGGGTCTTGACCATCTGCTTGACGCCTTGGACCTTGTCCTTGTGGGCAATCATCATGGCGTCCTTAGTCTCGACCACGACGATGTTCTCAAGGCCGATCACCGACACCAACTTGCCGTTGCCGTGGATCATGCAATTGCGGCTGTCCTGCACCACCACATCACCCTTGGTGACATTGCCGTTGTCGTCCTTCTCGTGCACATCCCACAGCGACGACCAGCAGCCCACGTCGCTCCAGCCGGCCGACATCGGCACCACGCAGGCGCGTTGGGTCTTTTCCATCACCGCGTAGTCGATGGAATTGTCCGGGCAGCAGGCGAAGGTGGCTTCGTCGATGTTCAGCACATCGCCGTCTGCCTGACTGCGCTCCAGGGCCAGTACGCAGGTGTCATAGATGTCGGCGTCGTGTTTTTTCAGCTCTTCGAGGAAGCGGCTGGCGCGGAACAGGAACATGCCGCTGTTCCAGAAGTAGCCCCCGGCCTTGACGAACTCGGCGGCGCGTTTCTCGTCGGGTTTTTCAACGAATTGCGCCACCCGCGCCACACCTTCGGGCAGCAGTGCGTCCTGGCTGGAGCGGATGTAGCCATAGCCGGTCTCGGGTTTGGTCGCCGGCACGCCGAACAGCACCATCTCGCCACGCTCGGCGGCCACGGTGGCCAGGGCCAGGGCGCGCTGCAGGGCTTTCTGATCGTCGATCACGTGGTCGGCGGGCAGCACCAGCATCAGGTCGTCGCGGCCTTCGCTGACCAGCTTCATCGCGGTCATCGCCACGGCAGGGGCGGTGTTGCGGCCGAACGGTTCCATCAGGATGCCCTGGGTTTTCAGCTTCAGTGCCGAGAGCTGTTCCTGAACGATGAACGTGTGGTCCTTGTTGCAGACCACGATCGGCGCGTCCATGCCTTCGAACACCAGGCGTTGGATAGTTTGTTGGAACAGCGTGTGCTCACCGGTCAGGGCCAGGAACTGCTTGGGGAACTGCTTGCGCGACAGAGGCCACAGACGCGAACCGCTACCACCAGAAAGAATTACCGGGATCATGATGTTTCTCCAATAAGGTCGTTAATGAGGCAGGGGATCAGTTAGTGGACACTGGGCGGGTAACCCAGACCGGCGACAGGCTGCTGCCGGAACCGGTGACGTACAGCACGGCGGCTTCGCCGCGCTCCAGGGCGACGGGTTTGACGTCGCTGACTTTCTTGTCGCCGGCATACAGGGCGAGGTTGACCTTGACCGGGTTGATCTCACGCTCGCCACGGCCTTTGGCGGCGACCGGCGTGACTACTTCGGTCTTGCCATCGGCGGTCTTCAGGGTCAGCGACTGGTCGCTGAGGTTCTGTACGCGTACCAGGGCTTTCTGCTTGTTCTTGAACGGTGGCTCTTCGATCAGTTGCGGGTTGCCGCTGCCGCTGTTGACCAGGGTGTAGTACTTGTCCGAGGCCAGCTTGACCGGCATGCTCTTGCCGCCCACCTGGGCGGTGTAGTCACCGCCTGGGAGGAAGCTGAAATCGCTGCTTGCCTGGGCGCCGACCTGCTTGATCTGGGTGTTGCCGACCGAGGCGGCGGCAGGTGCGCTGGCGGCGTTGTACAGGCGCACGAAGGTTGAACCTTTCGGTGCAGTCGGGCCGTACAACGCGGCGTCGGCACCGGCGAAGGCCTGCATCGAAGCAAGGGACAGGCCTGCTGCGAGGGTGAGGGCTTTGGCAATGGAAGTTTTGGTAGTCATGTGCATTTCCTCTCTTTCGATCAGTGGTTCGTCCGGGTGGACGACAGGGCCAGGTTTTCTTCGGATTTACGGGAGTTCTTCAGCTGGGCGATCCACTGCGGATCGAAGCTGCTGAGGTCGTTTTTCATGGGCAGATAACGTTCGGGGAATTCCCACACCACCACTTGTGGCGCGGCATTTTTGAAGGCATCGCTTTGCAGGTACTTGAGCATCGGCAACAGTGGGCCGTGGCCGTCTTCGGCGTAGTTGGCGACGTCGCTGCGCAAGGCTTGCTGCAAGGCGCCGAGGAAGTTCCAGTGCGGGTTGGCGCTGTAGCTGGTGCCGACCAGTGCGACCGGGATCTGGCTGTCGGCGAACAGCGCGTCGCCCGCATCGCCAGCGGCTTCGGCTGGGCGCGTGGTGCGTTGCTGCAGGTTGTCTGGGCTCGGCAGCAGGTTGCTGAACAGTGGGTCGAGTGGCAGGAAGTTGGTCAGGTCGCCTTTGTAGGGCGCCGTATTACCGGCTTCGGTGATGAAGGTTTGCGGGTCGCTATTGAGCAGGCTCTGGCGGCTGACCGCTTCGGCCAGGGCTTGTGCGGCGACTTCCGCACCCATTGGCGTCCAGTGCGTGTCGGTACGCAGGAACACCTGGCCGCGGGCCTTGGCCTGCTCCATGGGCGCCATCAGGTCTGGGGCGAACACGTTGGCCTGGCGGGCTTGGGCATGGAAGCGGTTGTACAGGTCGTCGTGCAGGCTGGCGGGCAGCTCCTTGCCGACGTATTCGGAATAGACCCGCGCCTTGGCCGGCACGATTGCCAGCACCAGCTGGCTGCCGTGTTGTTGCAGGGTGTCGCGCACGCCACGGATCAGCGCCAGGTTTTCCTGCATCAGTTGCTCGGCACCGGCGGTGGGTTTGAACTCTTCATCGCTGAACAGCCACTGGTCGCGGCCCAGCACCACGCCCGGGCGGCCTTCGTTGAACAGCTTGAAGTCCAGCGCCGCCCAGAGGTTGGTGCCCAGGCGTTTGATCGGGAACTGCTCGTCGTAGTGGGTCTCGGCAGCCTTGGCCAGCTTGCCGTTGAGCAGGGTCATCTGCGCGGTGCGCTGGAAGCTTTCCAGGCCGCCGGTGGACCAGGCGCCCATGCCGACCAGCAGGCCGAGGAACGTCAGCGAATAGGTAATGCGTAATGTCCGGGTCATGGTCATCAACCTCAGAACTGGAAGTAAAGGAACGGCGAGTAGCTCTGCGCCGAAAGCTTGAGGATCGAGGCCACGAACAGCAGCAGGACCAGGGCGCGGGTCATCACCCGAGTCCAGTCCAGGCCGATCGAGCCGTCGGCGTTGACCTGCACCGGGGTTGCCTTGGGTGTTGGCTTGGCATTGCGGTAGAAGTCGCGCAGGCCGAAGAACGCCAGGGTGAGGTAGGCGATCACCAGGGTGGCCACCTGCAAGCCGGTCAGCTGGGCGCGGTTGAGCTCCGACAGCTGCCATTCACCAAAGCTGAACATGGCGGCGTACATGCGCCCGGCCACGTGCAGGTTCTCGGCGCGGAAGATCACCCAGCCGATCACGACCAGCAGGAAGGTGAAGGCCCACTTGACCGGGTTGAAACGCTGCGGGTTGGTGTCGATGCCCAGCGCCCGCTCGATCGCCAGCCACATACCGTGCCAGGCGCCCCAGAGGATGTAGGTGAAGTTGGCGCCGTGCCACAGCCCGCCCAGCAGCATGGTCAGGAACAGGTTGCGGTAGGTGTTGAAGGTGCCTTTGCGGTTGCCGCCCAGGGTGATGTACAGGTAGTCACGCAGCCAGGTCGACAGGCTGATGTGCCAGCGGCGCCAGAACTCGGTGATCGACTGGCTGATGTAGGGCTGCTTGAAGTTCTCCATGAAGCGGAAGCCCATCATCAGGCCCAGGCCGATGGCCATGTCGCTGTAGCCGCTGAAGTCGAAGTACAGCTGCGCGGTGTAGGCCAGGGCGCCCAGCCAGGCATCGCCGGTGGTCGGGTTCTGCAGGGCGAAACAGTGGTCGGCCACCACCGCCAAGGTGTCGGCGATGAACACTTTCTTGATGAAGCCCTGCATGAAGCGGGTGCAGCCTTCGGAGAACTTGTCCAGGGTGTGGGTGCGGTTGTTGAACTGGTCGACCAGGTCTTTGAAGCGCAGCACGGGGCCGGCGATCAGGTGCGGGAAGATCGCCACGAACGCCGCGAAGTCGATCAGGTTGCGGGTGGCCGGGGTGTCGCCGCGGTACACGTCGATGATGTAGCTGATCGACTCGAAGATGTAGAACGAGATACCGATCGGCAGCAGCACGTGGGTGAGGATGAACGGCTCCAGGCCGAACGAGGTGATGATTGCATTGAGGCTGTCGACGCCGAAGTTGGCGTATTTGAAGTAGCCAAGGATGGCCAGGTCGACGCCCACGCCCAGCAGCAGCCAGCGCTGGGCCGGTTTGGTACGCACGCCGGCGGCGCCGACTTTCAGGCCGATCCAGTAGTTCCACAGGGTCACGCCAGCGAACAGGGCGAGGAAGTCCACCCGCCACCAGGCATAGAAGATGTAGCTGGCGATCAGCAGCAGCAGGTTGCGATAGCGTTGCCCGCTCAGGTAGTACAGGCCGAGAAAGATCGGCAAGAACAGGAACAGGAACACGTTGGACGAGAAGACCATCCCGGTTCTCCTAATTTGTTCACAGCATCCAGGGCAAAGCGCCCCCCAAACCCCCCACGCAATGTGGCGGGTTACCTAGATCCCTGTAGGAGCTGGCTTGCCTGCGATGCAAGGCGAAGCCTTGCCCAGCGATAGTCAGGGGCCGCTTCGCGGCCCATCGCCGGCAAGCCGGCTCCCACAGGGTTTTGCGTTATTTCTTCGAAGCCGCGCTCGGGTCATAGACCCGGGTCAGGTTGCCGCCGAGCCTGAAGCTGTCGAACGGCTGCATACCGTGCTTGCGATCAAGGGTGTCGCCGACGCACTGGTACAGCGCGCACCAGGGCTCGAGCCAGGCGTACTTGCTGTCGACCTTGAGGTCTTTCATGTCCTGTTTTGCACCGGCGCGTTCAGCGAAATGGCGCGGGTCACGGGCGCCGGCCAGCACGCCTTCGCCCAGGCGCTGCAGGGCGAAGTTGTTCTCGCTGCGCAGGTCCACGCCATTGACCTTGGCAAAGCTGGCGATCATCGCCAGCGGTGGCAGGGCATAGTTGTGGTAAGCGAGGGCGCGCTGCTTGCGTTTGATTTCGTTGGGCAGGAAGCCTTGGTCGTCGATCTGGTTGGCGCCGACCTTGTATTCCTTCACGGCCCAGTCGAACAGGTCGCGACGGTCGGTGGCCACGGCGGTGGCCATCACCGACCAGGCCGCCCAGTAGCTGTGGTTGTTGATCTTCTCCAGCGGCAGGTCGCTCCAGTCGCGCACGGTCTGCTCGGCCAGGCGGGCGAACCAACGCTCGATTTGCTCGGCCTCTGCCTGGTGCGCGGCCAGGGGCTGCGCGTTGGAGAACTTCAGGCGCAGCCACGATCCGCTCATGCTGCCCAGTGCCCATTTGCGCATCGACTTGCCGGTGTGGTTGTAGTCGGTGGACAGTAGGGCGTCGGCCCGCGCCCAGGTTTCGAGCCAGGCCAGCGTGCAGTCGAGCTGCGCTGGGCGGCCGTCACGTATGTACTGGCCGACCATCTTGCTGACGCCTTTCTCCAGCGTGGTGATGTCGGCCGTGGAGTCGCGGAAGGCTTTTTCCGAGGCCACGTTGAGGGTCGCTCGGGCCTTGTCGGAGCCTTCGTACTTGCTGCGAAACTGCAGCGCGCCGGTGTATGGCTTGGGGGCGGGTTCGCAGCGGAACTTGCCATCGCTGGTCTTGAGCTTTTCGATCCCCTCGTAGTAACCCAGGGGCGGTACCAGCGCGGCGTGCGCGGCGCCGCCGAACAGGGCCAGGCTGAGCAGGGCGGGGCTGATGAGTCGCTTGAATGGGGTCATGGTCGCCTCACTGGCCGGCTTGCGCGGTTTGCGCAGGCACGGCGAAGTTGTTGCGTTTGCAGAGTTTGGCCTCGACCTTCTGGGTGCCTTTCTCCGGCCCCTGGACCTCGAAGGCCAACAGGTTCTGGCTGGCCCAGTCTTCGTCTTCGCGCATCTGGAAGACGAAGCGGCCGTCGGTGTCGGAGGTTTCCGGTTTCTCCAGCTTAATGTCCTCGTGGCGGCCGTTGAGGTACCAGAGGGTGGCCTGCAGCACCTTCACCGAAGGGTCTTCGAACTTGACGTCCATCTGCAGGTTGCGGTTGATCAGGTCTTTGATCACACCGCCCTTGCCGTTGACCATCAGCTCGTTCTTGCCGGGCTTGAGCGTGGTGCTGGCGCTCATCAGTGCCGGGCGTGCGTCACAGCCATCGTCGAGCAGGCCGAGGATTTGCCGCCAGATGGTTTCCTGGTCCAGGCGATACAGCGGGGAGAACTCCCAGATCAAAATCTTCGGCGGGTTTTTCTGGAACTCTTCGCTGCCCAGGTACTGGATCATCGAACCTTCCAGGCCACCGCCAGGGAAGGCGACGTTGAGCACGTCGGCGCCGATGTACTGTTCGAGGAAGCCCGAGAAGTTGTAGTTCTTGCCGCTGTGGCTGGTGCCGACCAAGGTGATCTGCGCGTTGCCGCCATCGCCGAACAGGTCGTCGCCGCCGCTCGCGCCTTTTGGCTCGGTGGCGAACTGGTCCATGTACTGCACGGCGTAGCTGGTGCCGCAGAGCTGGCCGGCGACGTTGTGCAGGGTGCCGGTCTTGCCCATGCGCCCGGACTTCTTGGTTTCGAATTCCTTGCGTGGGATGCCTTCGAAGGCCGGCATGTGGTGCACGGTGTCGGCCACGATCTTGGCGGCGCGCTCGGCGCCATACGGCGTCCAGTGCTGGTCACCGCGGAAGTAGAAGTCTTTGCCCTGGTCGGCGGCGGCCAGTTGCTCGTTGGTCAGCGGCGACAGGTCGGGCACGTTGTAGCCCATCTTGCTGAAGCGCTGGAGCATGGCCTGGTAGTTGCCCAGGGCCTTCTGGTAGTCGAAGGCGGCTTTTTCTTCCGGCTTGAGCATGTTGCGGTTCACCAGGCCACGGGTCGGCTGGTAGACCACGACCAGTTCCACGCCGCGCTTTTTGAACGCGTCGTGCACCTGCTGCAGGCGTTTGTAGCCGGCGGGGGTGGTGTTGAACTCGGTACGCAGGTCCTCGCGGGTACGGAACAGCCAGTCGCCCTGGGCCTGTACCAGCGTGGTGAAGTTCTGCTGGTAGCGGGTGGTGTAGCGGCTGGCGTCGTGCGCCTCGGGGCACAGTTGGCAGCAGGGTTCGGCGCTGAACGTCGGGGCTTTCACCTCGTCGGCGCGCACGCCCTGGCTGATCGCCAGAAGGGCGGCGGACAGGCCCAGCAGTTTCATCAGGTGTGGAGTCATGGTCTGGGCTTCCTTAATCGATCATTTCGGTCTGGCGTTCGACCGGGTCGATCAGCACAGCCTTTTGCTGGCGCACCAGCAGGTCGAGGATTTCGTCCTGGCGCTCGCCGAGGATGCCGTTGAGGCTGATGCCGTTGGCCTTGCGCGGCGCGAGCATCGACACCTTGTACAACTCGACCGACAGCGGCGAGTCGATCGACAGGGGCCCGGAGCCGTTGGCCGCCAGCTCACCGCCCACCACGATCAGCGAGACTTTGGTATCGAACGGGTCGAGGGCGATGTCGCGGTCGGTGTCGGACAAGTCCTTGATGTGCCCGTAGACACCCACCAGGCCATTGGCCATGGCGACGTTTTCGTACAGGCGGATGTTCACGCTGTTGCGCACGCGGATGCCGTGGCGGCGGTTGTTGATCAGCTTGTTGCCCCAGATCAGGTTGTCGCCGCTTTCGTACAAGGTGATGCCGTCGGTGTGGTTGCGGTAGATCTCGTTGTAGGCGATCAGGTTGTTGACGCTGTTACGGTCGATCACCACGCCCGAGAGCTTGTTGTCGTAGCTCTTGTTGTTGATGATCCAGCTGTCGTTGACCTCACGCGAGACGATGATCCCGTGCTTTTTCTTGGTGCCGTACACCGTGTTACCGGCGATGATCAGGCGGTGCGAACGGTCGTGCGGGTCGATGCCGTAGACGATGTTGTCGCGGTAGGTGTTGTCCTTGACCACGAAGTCCTGCGTCTCGTAGCAGTAGAAGCCGTACCACATGTCGCTGAATTCCGAGCCGATGATCCAGCCGGTCGGCTCCGGGCGGCCCATGCGCTTGGCCATGTTCGGCGTGTACTGCGAGATGCTCACACCGTACGACTTGGACTTGGCGTAGCCGAAGCTGGCCATCTTGGTGTTGACGATGTAGGTCTCGGTGCCGCCCCACGACAGCAGGAAAGGGCGGAATTCCTTGGGCGAGCGGAAGGTCGCCGGGCCGTTGTCCTTCTCGCGCCAGCCGGTGACCTGGGTGTCGCTGACGAACAGCTTGCCGTCGTTGACCAGAAACGCGCCGCCCTCCTGGGACAGGCGCAGTTGCTTGACCTTGCCGTTGATTTCGAGGATGCCCTTCTGCCCGACCACGATTGGCAGGCGCGCCAGGTACACCCCTGGCTCGACTTCGCTGAGGTACTGCTTGGGTACCTTTTTGCTCAGCTCGATCAAGTCGACATGGCCGTCATCGACGAAGATCGCCTGGGGGATGCCGTGCTGGCGTTGCACCCATTCGGCGGCCTTGTTGTCGCCACCGATGAACTCCTTCAGCGACTCTTCCTGCAGCATGCGGCGCACGCTGACTTTGCCTTTGTGGCGGCGGTCGATCTTGTTCTGCACCGCCTCGGCAGTGAAGCCGCTGAGGTCGGGCAGTTTCGGTGGGTCCATGTGCAGCGGCTCGGTGGGCGCGCTGGACACGGTGTAGGTCTTGGCCTGCTGCAGTTCCTTGGCGATCACCGTGGGCTCTGCGGCGACGGCAAGGCCTGAGGCCAGCAGCAAGGCGCTGGCCAGGAGGCTGTGACGTAGGTGCGGGTGAAGGGGCATGACAAGAAATCCTCTACCGGCCTCAGAAGCGCCAGATCACGTCGACAAAGGCACGGTGCATGTACGAGTCCGCTTCCTTGCCATAGGCGTCACCTGGCTTGAACACACCGGCGCGCAGGCGCACCAGCGCGGACGGTTCGTCGATTGCCTGGCTCATCGAAGCGGGCAACAGGCCCTGCTTGAAGTACTTGGTGACGACCACGTCCATCTCCTGGCCGAGGTCTTTTTCGCCATTGATCAGCGGGCGGTTCACGCCGTTGTCGTTGACCGCAGCGTTGATGCCGCTGGAGCCAATGTTCTGCTCGCCATCGACGCGCCAGAACTTGTGGTAGATCAGGCTGGCGTCGTAGTCGTCGCGCAGTTGCCACGAGGCAAACAGGGTGGCCGCCTGCAGGTTGCCCAGCTCGCCACGGAAGGCCTCGCCGAAGCGGTGCACGCGCGAGCGGGTACCGGTGAAGTTGGAGCGGTTGCTCTCAAGGCCGGTCTGCTCGAAGTTGTTCGAGCCGTCATCGCCACCGCCGCCGCTGCCACGGGCGTAGGCCGCACCGACTTGCCAGTTGGGGTCAAGGCGCAGGCGGATGCCGAGGTCGGTGGCCCAGGCGTTGACGTCGCCGCTCTGCTTGCCGGTGGCCACTTGATCGTCGCCCACCTGTTGGCTGCTGAGCTTGTCGCGGTCACCGGTCAGCCAGGTCAGGCTGCCCCAGTAGTTGACGGTGTGGTCGTTGCGCCAGTTGTAGGCGTCACTGTTGGCTTCCAGGCCAAGCCAGGTGAGGTCGCCGGTGCGGGTCTTGTCGAGCGCGTCGATCGTCTCGCCGGGGCTTTTCAGGCTGCCGCTGTCATGGGTGTGGTGGGCACGCAGGCCGACCCAGTGGCCGGGGGTCCATTGCGTGGCGACGTTACCGTAGAGGTGCGTGCGGTCTTTGTCTTCCGGGGCCAGTTCGGTGAGGTCGGTGCGGTACTCGCTGAAACGCTGGGCCACGCCCAGGTCGGCCTTGAGCAGGGTGGTGTCGAAGGTCCAGTTGAGGGCTTCGATGTTGGTGTCGCGCCACATGCCGTCGTCGCTGCGCAGGCGCTGGCGGCCTAAGCGCAGTTGCTCGCCAGGGTACTGGGTGAGGCCGCTGTAGCCGACCCAGAACTCGCGCATGGCCAGGTAGCTTTTGTCCGGCTTGCGGCTGTCGTCACCGGTGTCGGTGGTGGTGCCGTCGTCGTTCTGGCGCAGGGTGTCGGTTTCGATGGTGTCGGTGGCCGCGACGGCCTGGCCCATGGCGTAGGCGCTCCAGTTGCCGCGCTCGCCGTACACCCAGGGGCGCAGGTCGAGGCCGAGGCCGTTGACGTCACCGCCGGGCCGGGTGCCGAGGTCGCGATCGTCTTCCGACTGGCCGGTGATTTTCACGTCCAGGCCGAAGTTTTTCTGCGCGGTCATGTCGGCCAGGGTCGGGCAGGACCACAGCAGGGCGAAGCTCAGGCCGATGCCGGCTTTCACGAAGGGATTGAGCGTCATAGCGAGTCCTCACCGTCTACTTCTTGTTCGTCGTCTTGCAGGGCTTCGAGGGCCAGGGTGCTGTTGGCGCCTTGGGCCATGCTGCCGCGCGCCTGTTTTTCCTGCGTCAGCAGGGTTTGCGCCTGGCTGCGCTGGTCTGGCGTGAGTTGCTGATCGAGTTGCTGCAGCAGTTCGGCCGACTGTGGCGTCGGGTTGGCCTGCGACAGTTGCGCGAACACCCAGGCGTTGCCCGGTTGCGGGCGGATGCCATGGCCTTCGCTGAACAGCTGGGCCAAGGCATAGTCGGCGCTGTTCTGGCCGCCACGGGCGGCAGCGAGCAGGTGGTCGACGGCCTTCTGTGGCTCGACATTGCCCAGGTAACCGCGGCGGTACAGCTGGCCCAGGTAGTAATGGGCGCTGACCTCGCCAGCGTCGGCGGCGGCCTGCAGGTGCTGTTCGGCTTTTGCCGCATCGGCGGGCAGCGTCTTGCCTTCGTAGTAGAGGCGGCCCAGCAGCAATTCGGCGCGTGGCTGTTCGGCGGCGCGGCCTTTGTCGATGTAGGCCATTAGCTGGTCGGTGTCGCCCAGCTCGGGGAAGTCGTAGACCAGTTGCGCAAGGCTGACCCACGACGCCGGGTTGGCCGGCGCCACCTGTTCGAGCAGGTCCTTGGCGGTTTTTTCGTTGGTCTGGCCGAGGCTGCGGTCAGCCAGCACACGGGCGACGCTGTCGACCCGGGTGGCCGGTACGGCGCCGCGGGCATAGGCTGCCTTGAGCTGGCCGAGCAGGGCGGCTTGCTGGTCGGGCTGGCCGCGCTTCTGGTACACGGTGGCCAGCTCGACGTAGCAGATGTCGGTGGTATTGAGCGCGGCTTTGCAGATGCTCTCGACCTCGCCCAGGTGCTGGTCGTAGGTGCCTTGGGTGCGATACAGCAGCACCTGGGCCAGGCCCGCTTCCGGGTTGCCGGCGGCGCGCCACTGGTCGATCTGTTGCTGCGCGTTGACGTTGGGGAAGCTCTGCGGGTATTGCAGGTAGAGCATCGCCAGCGGGATCAAGGTATTGCTTTCGCCTTGCTGCGCGGCGCGTTTGAGCAGCGTTTCGGCCTCTTCACGTTCAGCCTGGGTGCTGTCGGGCTTGGCCACCAGCAGGCGGCCTAGCCGAGCCTGGGCCCGTGGCGAAGTGGAGGCTGCGGCGCGGTAGGTAACTTCGGCTTGCTTGATCTGCGCGGGGTCGCGGGTGGCGACCTTGATGTCGGCCAGGCCGACTTGCGCATCGCTGTAGCCGAGGTCGGCCAGGGCCTTGTAGTTGCGCTCGGCCAAGGCGGTGTCGCCGCGCTTGAGGGCTTCGTTGGCCAGGCGCTGGTCAGGCAGGCCGGCACAGCCGGCGAGCGTGATGGCGGCGGCTAGGGCGCACATCCCAAGGTTCACTCGGGCCCTGTGGGAGCCGGGTTGTGTGCTAGTCATCGGCTTGTCCTCTTAGAGCCCACGGGCCACGGCTTTGTCGATCAGCCAGTTGAACGACGGCCCGCGGTCGCTGCTGACCGAAGCAGGGCGCCCGGCAAGTTCTGCTGGCAGGCCGCTGTCAGGCTTGATCTGCACACGGATGTCGGAGGCCAGGTCTTCGCTGTTGAGGCTGGCGCTGCTGACGATCTGGCCGGTGCGCACTTCGTCTTCGCCGGCCACCTGGAAGTTGACCCGGGTGCCGGGCGTGACCTCGTCGAACTGGCGGTAGCTGAAGCGCGCTTCGACCATCGGGTTGGTGGTGCGTGGGATCAGCTGGAAGATCGGTTGGCCCTTGGCGGCGTACTGGCCGTCATCCACCAGTTGGCGGGCGACCACGCAATCGCAGGGGCTGGTGAGGGTGCCGGAAAGCTGCTTGCCGAACAGTTCCTCAACCTTGGCCGGCTCCAGTTGCGAGTCGTCCAGGTGGCCTTTGAGCATGTCCAGCATGCTGGTGCTGAAACTCGCCAGGGGCGCGCCCTTGACCACTTGGCCGCCGCTTTCGACCAGGCTGTTCACGGTGCCGTCGCGGGGCATGGTGACGCGGGTGGTGGGCACTGCCACCACGCCAGCTTCGGCGTGGCTGACGAAGTACATGCCGTACAGCGACTTGGCAACGAAACCGAAGGCGGCCACGCCGATCACGAACACGCCGAGGGTCACGCTGACCGCCTTGAGGCGGCCAAAGGCGGTCAGGCCGGCACCGCCATCCTTCTGCTTGCGCGCCTTGGTGAAGTTATCGCGCTGCAGCGTGCTGAGCACATCACCGATGCTGATCAGCTCACCCGACAGGTGGCTGGTGATGATGTGCCGCAGGGTGGCGATGTCGCGCGGCTCCAGGTTCTGGAACTGCGCGCCAGTACGGCCATTGCTGGGGTTGAAGGAGCGCACCTGGAACTCGATGTCGATCGACAGGCCCAGGTTGTCGACCACGAACTGCAGCCGCCCGCGCAGCACTTCGCCCACCGACAGTTGCTGTTTGGTGTGGAAGCTCAGGCCACCGGCGGATAGGTCATCGACCTTCACTTCGTGGGTTTGGCGCTGGTTATCCAGAAAGCGCAGCTTGGCTGGAATGCGCACCCGGGCGTGTTGGCGCTGGGCTTCGGACTCATGCACGACGTTGACGTTCACGGCGGTATTCATGGTGGTTTGTTCCTGTTAGATCCGATCCGGTTGGGCTCACACGACCATGAACAGCACAGCAACGAAGATGCTGGCCGCCGAGAAGGTCATGGTCCGCGAGGACCAGGTGTTGAACCATTGTTGAAAGCTGGCGAGGTCACGTTTTAGGGCAGTGGGCTGGCGGGTCCAGGACTGCTTGTCGAGGCGGAAGAACACGTAGATCTTCATCATCGCGCCGACGATCTGGTTGTAATAAAGGATCAGCGGATAGGCCGGCCCGACCTTGTGCCCGGAGCACAGCAGCATCACGGTCAGGATCAGGCGAGTGATGCCGATCCACAGCAGGTACACCAGCAGGAAACCCAGGCCAAACTTGAGGCTGGCGATCACCGCCACGGTCAGGCCCAGCAGGCTGGTCCACATCGACACGCGCTGGTCGAACAGGACGATGCTGGTGAACAGCCCCAGGCGCCGCAGGCCCAGGCCCAGCGCGCGGGAGTTCTGCCGCAGGTTGTTGCCGTACCAGCGGTACATCAGTTTGCGGCTGGCCTTGAGGAAGCTTTTTTCGGGCGGGTGCTCGACGGTGTTGATGGCGGCATCCGGCACGTAGAAGGTGTCGTAGCCCAGGCGCATCAGGCTGAACCAGCTGGACTTATCGTCACCGGTGAGGAACTTGAAGCGGCCCAGGCGCCAGTGCATCAGCGAGTCGCTTTCGACGTCGGCGATGAACTCGGGGTTGGTCACCACACTGGCGCGGAACATCGACATGCGCCCGGTCATGGTCAGCACGCGCTTGGACAGGGCCATCGAACACATGTTGATGTGGCGCTGGGCGAAGCGCAGCTTGTGCCACTCGCTCATGATGTAGCCGCCGCGCACTTCGCAGAATTCGTTGGTGGTCAGGCCACCGACATTGGGGTAGAGCTTGAACCACGGCACGGTCTTGCAGACCACGCCATCGGCCAGCACGGTGTCGCCGTCGATCACGGCCACCACGGCGTTTTCGTCTGGCAGCATCCGCGAGATGGCGCGAAAACCATAGGCCAGGCCGTCACGCTTGCCGGTGCCGGCGATGCGCACGATGTCCAGCTTGACGTGTGCCGGCGGGTTGTATTTGGCCCACAGGCTTTTCACCAGCAGTTCGTCCGACATCTCCACCAGCGAGCAGACCACGGTGGTGGGGAAGCCGCAGTTGATGGCTTCGCGGATCACCGAGCTGTACACCTGCGCGGTGGTCAGCGCATCGATACGAAAGCTGGTGACCATCAGGTACACGTGGGACGGGTCCGCAGCCTTGCCTAGCTTCTGCACCTTGCGGCGCAGGTACGGGTAGACGGCGTACAGGAAGATCATGCCGCGGATGAAATGGGTGGCGCCCATCGAATAGCGCCAGATGCCGACTGCGCCGACCAGGAAGATGAAGTGCTTCGACTGCGAGTCGAAGATATCGGCCGGCAGGGCCAGGGCGATCAACATGAGCAGGCTCATGTAGAGCAGCCACCCGGCGCACTGCAACAGCACTGTCTGGAGCCTTTGCATGTTCAGCATCCGTCGCGAAATCAGGGAAGGAAGGGCAGCGCTTGTCCCCTGAGGAGCACCTGCGCTGCCCGGCCAAGGGTGTTACCAGCAGATGCCTTCGGTACGGCTGGTGCCGCAGGTGGCTTTGCTCATGAAGCCCACCAGGTCGATCACCTGTTTGCCTTCCGGCGCTTGCTGGGCAAGGGCGCGGAACTGCTCGTCACGGTTGCCCAGGACGATGATGTCGGCGTTGTCGATGACCTGCTGGAAGTCGGCGTTGAGCAGCGAGGAAACGTGCGGGATCTTTGATTCGATGTAGTCCTTGTTGGCGCCGTGAACACGGGCGTACTGGACGTTCTCGTCGTAGATGCCCAGCTGGTAGCCCTTGCCGATCAGGCGCTCGGCCAGTTCCACCAGCGGGCTTTCACGCAGGTCGTCGGTGCCGGCCTTGAAGCTCAGGCCGAGCAGGGCGACCTTGCGCTTGTCGTGGGCTTCGATCAGCTCGAAGGCGTTCTGCACCTGCGACTCGTTGCTGGCCATCAGCGAATCGAGCAGTGGCGCTCGCACGTCGAGGCTGGCGGCGCGGTAGGTGAGGGCGCGCACGTCCTTCGGCAGGCACGAGCCGCCGAAGGCGAAGCCTGGGCGCATGTAGTACTGCGACAGGTTCAGTACCTTGTCCTGGCAGACCACGTCCATCACGTCGCGACCATCGACACCGACTGCCTTGGCGATGTTGCCGATCTCGTTGGCGAAGGTGACCTTGGTGGCGTGCCACACGTTGCAGGTGTACTTGATCATCTCGGCCACTTCGATCGGCTTGCGGATGATCGGGGCGTCGAGTTCTTCGTACAGGCTTTGCAGCACGTCGCCGCTGGCGCTGTCCAGTTCACCGATGACCGTCATCGGTGGCTGGTCGTAGTCCTTGATCGCGGTGCTTTCGCGCAGGAACTCAGGGTTGACTGCAACACCGAAGTCGACCCCGGCCTTTTTGCCCGAGCAGTCTTCGAGGATCGGGATCACCACGTTCTTCACGGTGCCCGGCAGCACGGTGCTGCGGACCACGATGGTGTGGCGACGGGTGGTGTCACGCAGCACGTAGCCGATTTCGCGGCACACCGACTCGATGTACTCAAGGCCCAGGTCGCCGTTCTTCTTGCTGGGCGTACCGACGCAGATCATCGACACATCGCTGGCGCGGATGGCCTCGGCGAAGTCGGTGGTGCCGCGCAGGCGGCCATTGGCGATGCCCTGTTGCAGCAGTGCTTCCAGGCCAGGTTCGACGATGGGCGACTTGCCCTGGTTGATCAGGTCGATCTTGGTGCTGGACACGTCCACACCAATCACTTCATGGCCTCGCGCCGTCAGGCAGCCTGCACAGACCGCCCCTACATAACCCAAACCAAAGATGCTGATACGCATCGCTATCACCTCATGTGTGTTTATCACGCCGGCTCCTTCGGAAAGAGCCGGGCCAGGTTGATTAACAACAGTTTTTGGGCGCACGGGTCCATGGCGAATGCACACTTCGCCGAGCGCAGGCAAAATTATTCCGGAGCGCGAAAAGTTATGCGCTCAAACTTGGCAGTAAAAAGCCATTATTAAAAAACGTGCCTTGGCGTGCAGCCGTCTTTATTGCAATGCGCTACGTGGCGCGCTGCTGTGCTTGTTTTTTCAAGTGGATAAATCCTTTGAAATCAACCACTAGGACGATTTGTAAGGGCGCGTCTCTCCTGCGTGGACAGGGCTCTTGGGGGGTGCCCGTTATACCTGTCGAAGTTGCTTTGGCGGGCAGTGGATACCTGCCTTTGTCATCTGTAAGTCATCTCTCACAGCCCAGGGGCAGGAAAATCGTTACGGCACTATGAGCGATCCGGTATGACAGAAGTTCCTGGCTGGGTTTTGCCCGGATGAAAGATTTCTAAATAATTCTTCAGTGATAAATAGTTTCAATCTGATAGCACTGGGGTGTTTCGTCCCGGTATATAAAGGGCGGGATTGAGGGGGGATGTTTTAATGCCAGTATCGAAAAATATTTTTCAAAAAACGTCAAAAAAGGTACGAACGGTCTTATGGCGTTTGGCGATAAAGGGTGGGGTGGTGGTTTTTTGGCGTCGGGATTGTGGCGTGATGGCGGTTTGATTGGGGCCGGTGTTGGGGGAGGGGGATGGCGGGGATTTTCTCTGGTTTCGAGATCGAGCGCCGCCCGCGCGGCGCTCGATCTCAACGGCGACGATACCGTCGGGGAGAGCTTCAAGCCTGCGCGTGATCCCGCAAAAACACCAGGTGATCCGCCTTCGACTGCTCGGCACTGTAGTAGTACCCCTGCACGTCGAACTGCTTCAACTGCTCTGGGTCGTTGATGCGCTGCTCGATCACGAAGCGGCTCATCATCCCGCGGGCTTTCTTGGCGTAGAAGCTGATGATCTTGTACTGGCCGTTCTTGAAGTCCTTGAAATCGACGTTGATCACGCGGGCCTTCAGGGCGCTGCGTTTTACCGCGCTGAAGTACTCATTGCTGGCCAGGTTCAGCAGCACGTCATCACCTTGGTCGGCCAGGGCCTGGTTCAGCCATTCGCTGATGCGCGTGCCCCAGAAGGCATACAGGTCCTTGCCGCGGGCATTGGCCAGCTTGGTGCCCATTTCCAGGCGGTACGGCTGCATCAGGTCGAGCGGGCGCAGCAGGCCGTACAGGCCAGAGAGCATGCGCAGGTGGTCCTGGGCGTAGCTAAAGTCGTCTTCGCCAAGGCTCTCGGCGTCCAGACCGGTGTACACGTCACCTTTGAACGCCAGCAACGCTTGCTTGGCGTTGGCCGGGGTGAAGTCTGGAGTCCAGCTGCCGAAACGGGCGGCGTTGAGGCCGGCGAGTTTGTCGGACAGGTGCATCAGTTCACTGATCTGGGCGGGCGACAGCTCGCGCAGTTGCACGATCAGTGCCTGGGAGTCGTCCAGGTACTGGGGCAGGGTGAAACGCTCGGTCACCGGCGGGGTGTCGTAGTCGAGGGTCTTGGCGGGGGAAATCACCGTCAGCATCGGGTCGGCTCCTGGAATCGTTGGCGGGGATTCTACGGGCTGGGCCTGGCAAGTCCAAACTATGCCGACGATAGTCACAGACCATCGCTAAGCCAGGCGCTATAGTGCGCGTTTTGCTGTTGCGGAGCTTCCCACCGTGCGCATTGCATCGGCCTTGCTGGCCACGCTGTTGAGCTTGGCCGTGCAGGCCGCCCCATCACCCCAGGCAAGCCTGGACCGCAGCCTGTGGCCCGAGCAGTTGGACAGCCCGGCGCTGTTCGATGTGGCCTCGCGGGCCGAGATCCTCTCGTTCGCCCAGGTGCTGCACGAGAGCGAACTGCTGGACGATGGCGCACTGGCGGCCCGGCTAGGGTTGCGGCAGATCAACCTGCAAAAGGTCCGCCTGGTGCGGGCACGCCTGTGGCAGCGTTTGTGGCAGGGTTATCAACAGGCCCAGCGCAGCTGCGAACAGGATGCTTCGTTCTGCTACCCGGTCACGTCGATGGCGGAATTGCGTACGCAAGCAGCGACGTTCGCTGCAGATGTCGGCACGTTTTATACAGGCTGGATCGAGCCGAGCCATCAGTTCCATGTCCGTTACCTGGATGAGCAACTGCGCAAGGCCGCCCTGTTGCCGAACACCAGCAGCGAGGTCGAGCGCCTGTCCAACCGGGAACGCAATGGCGATGAGCTCAACGATCGCATGTTCCTGCTGACCTTCGTGGGGGGCCCAGGGCCCGACGGCGGCTATACCGATACCCTCACCCATTACCTGCGCCGGCAAAAGCTTGAAGGCACGTTCTTCGTGCTTGGCAATCGCCTGCAGCAACGCCGTGACGCTGCCACCGTGCAGGCCCTGCGACAGCTCTATCGCGGGCAATGCGTGGGCATTCAGGGCTGGGAATACCGCTCTCATGCCCAGTGGCAGGGCTGGCAGGATTCGTTGCGGCGCAGCCAGGCGCGGGTGCAGGCTGACCTGCCAGCGCAGTACGTGCCGCTGTTCCGCCCGCCTTATGGCCAGCGTCGGGCCGATGGCGAAGCGTTCATGGCCAGCCAGCAGTTGCAGGTGTCGTTGTGGGATATCGATGCCCAGGATGAGGGCGTGTTGAGCGCAGAGGCCTCGGCGCAGCGGGTGCTGACCTTGATGCTGCTATGGCGCAAGGGGGTGATCCAATTCCATGACAGCCTGCCCAAGGCACAGCCGGCGGTGGAATGGTTGCTGCGCAACACCGCCCAGAGCGGCATCGGCTGGGAGGGCTGCCACGCTTATGGGCATCGTGAGCAAGGGGACTAATATCTGACTGTAGACCTCACTTGCCCCCTCGCCAACCCCTGTTCGTCATTCGGAAAAATAAACTTCACCTGCGCGTAAAAATGCTTTTTTTAGTCATCGTTTATGCGGTATGAAGAAACCAGACAGCCGAGCCCTGCAGCACAGGTGGCGTCATCCACCGTGTCAGGTTCGCTTCCCGCCCGTAGCAACGCGGATACGGGAAGACCGGCAGTCACTCTGCGGCGCAGCAGACCGCGCCGTGTGGCTTCGACATAAGGTGACCGAGTATGGATGACCAAGGACGCAACCCTTCCTCCAGCAAGCCAATCCTGTATGTGCTCGATACCAACGTCCTGATTCACGACCCCAACGCACTGCTCAACTTCGAGGAGCACCACGTCGCCATTCCGATGACGGTGCTGGAGGAACTCGACAAGCTCAAGACCGGCAAACAAAGCATCGCCGCCGAATGCCGCCAGGCCATTCGCCTGATCGACCAGACCTTAGGTAACGCCTCGCCCAGCGATGTCGAGCAGGGCGTGCCGATCCAGCGCAACAAGAGTGGGCCCAAGGGCTTCCTGTCCATCCTGATGACCCCGCGCAACGAGCCGAACAAGCTGCTGCCGGAAAACCTCAACGACAACATCATCATCAACCAGTTGCTCGAAGTACGGGCCCGGCGCACCGACCTTGACGTGGTGCTGGTCACCAAAGACATCAACATGCGCCTGAAGGCGCGCGCCTGCGGTATCGCGGCCGAGGACTACAGCACCGACCAGCTGGTCGATGACGTGTCGCTGTTGTCCAAGGGCTATCATTCGGTCACCGGCTCGTTCTGGGACCGGGTCAGCAAGGTCGACACCCGCCAGGAACGGGGCCGCACCTGGCACCGTGTGCAAATGATCGACAACCTGCCGGCAGTGCATATCAACGAGTTCATCATCGATGAACAAGGCTTCGTCGGCTGGATCAAGGGCATCCGCGATGATGAACTGCTGCTGCTCGACCTGCATCAGGAACCCCTGTTGCACCAGGAAGCCTGGGGCCTGAAACCGCGAGACATCCATCAGAGCCTGGCCCTGTTCGCCTTGCTCGACCCGGATATCCACCTGGTCAACCTGACCGGCGCCGCCGGCTCGGGCAAGACCATCCTGGCCCTGGCCGCGGCCATCGAGCAGACCATGGTCAGCAAGCGTTACCGGCGCATCATCGCTACCCGCAGCGTGCAGGGGCTGGACCAGGAGATCGGCTTCCTGCCGGGCACCGAAGCGGAGAAGATGGAGCCCTGGCTGGGTGCCATCACCGACAACCTCGAAGCCTTGCACATGGATGACGAGAGCACCCACGGCAGTGTCGAGTACATCCTTGAGCGGGTGCCGCTGCAGTTCAAGTCGCTGAACTACATTCGCGGTCGCAGCTTCCAGCAGAGCCTGATCCTGATCGACGAGTGCCAGAACCTCACGCCGCACCAGATGAAAACCATCATCACCCGTGCCGGCTCCGGTTCCAAGGTGGTCTGCCTGGGCAACCTGGCGCAGATCGATACCCCTTACCTGTCCGCGACCAGCTCGGGACTGACCTACCTGACCGAGCGCTTCAAGGACTTCCCCCATGGCGTGCACATCACCCTGCAGGGTGTGCCACGGTCGGTGCTGGCCGAGTACGCCGAGTCGCATTTGTAACCCATCTAGCCGGGCGGTGCACCGCCCGGCCTCTTCGCGGGACAAGCCCGCTCCCACAGTAGATCCACTCGATTCAAGGGCAGCACCGACAGTACATGCCACTGCTCAAACCTGACCCACAGGTTTACACTCTGTGTTCCCTTCACAGGAGCAGAGCAGTGCTGACACATCTTGATTCCCAGGGGCGGGCCAACATGGTCGACGTCACTGAAAAGGCCGTAACCGAGCGCGAGGCGATTGCCGAGGCGCGGGTGCGCATGTTGCCGCAGACCTTGCAGATGATCGTCGACGGTGAGCACCCCAAGGGCGATGTGTTCGCCGTGGCGCGCATTGCCGGTATCCAGGCGGCGAAAAAAACCAGCGACCTGATCCCGCTGTGCCATCCGCTGATGCTGACCAGCGTCAAGGTCGAGCTCAGCGCCGAAGGGCAGGACGCAGTGCGCATCGTCGCCCGCTGCAAGCTGGCCGGCCAGACCGGCGTCGAGATGGAGGCACTGACCGCTGCCAGCGTTGCCGCACTGACGATCTACGACATGTGCAAGGCCGTGGACAAGGGCATGGTGATCGAGCAGGTGCGCCTGCTGGAAAAACTCGGCGGCAAGAGCGGCCACTACAAGGTGGACGCGTGATGAAGGTCAAGGTGATGTATTTCGCCCGTTACCGGGAATTGCTCGGGCTCGATGCCGAACGCGTGGAAGGTGACTTCGCGGTGATCGACGATGTGCGCAAGGCGCTGGTGGCCAAGGGCGGGCACTATGAATTGCTGGCGGAGCAGAACCTGATGTGCGCGCGCAACGAAGAGCTCTGCCGGCTCGACGAGCCGCTGCAAGAGGGCGACGAAGTGGCGTTCTTCCCGCCGGTGACCGGAGGCTGAGCATGACGGTGCGAGTGCAGCACGGGGCGTTTGACCCGGGTGTCGAGGTCAATGCCATGCATGCCGCGAATGTCGGCGTGGGTGCGGTGGTCGGGTTTGTCGGCTACGTGCGTGATTTCAATGATGGCCGCGAGGTGGCCGGGATGTTCCTTGAGCACTACCCGGGGATGACCGAGAAGGCGTTGGCCAAGATCGTGGTCGAGGCCGAGCAGCGCTGGCCCTTGCTCAAGGTCGAGGTGTTGCACCGGATTGGCGCGTTGGAGCCGGGCGAGCCGATCGTTTTCGTCGGTGTGGCCAGTGCCCATCGGCAGGCGGCGTTCGATGCCTGCAACTTCATCATGGATTACCTGAAGACCCGGGCGCCGTTCTGGAAGAAGGAAAACACCCAGGACGGGCCGCGCTGGGTGGAAGGCAAGCAGAGTGACCAGGATGCGGCGGGGCGCTGGTAGAACCGTTTTGGCTGGCCGGGGTTTTACCCCGGTTCGCGGGGCAAGCCCGCTCCCACAGGAATCTCGCAGACTTCAGGTCAGCACGATTTCTGTGGGAGCGGGCTTGCCCCGCGAAGAAGTCACCACCGATCAGTGGTGTTTTCGCGGCACCGGCTTGAGCAGTTCATCCGGCGGCATCTCGCATTTGATCTTGCGCCCCAGCAGCTCTTCGATCGCCGGCAGTTGGTAGGAATCGTCCTCGCCGGCAAAGCTGATCGACACGCCACTGGTCCCTGCGCGGCCGGTACGGCCGATGCGGTGAACATAGTCATCGGCATCTTCGGGCAGGGTGAAGTTGATCACGTGGCTGATGCCATCGATGTGGATACCCCGGCCCGCCACGTCGGTGGCCACCAGCACGGTAATCCGGCCTTCGCGGAAGCTCTCTAGCGTACGAATGCGCTTGTGCTGCGGCACGTCACCCGACAGTTGGGCGGCGTTGATGCCGTCGCGCACCAGCTTCTCTTCGATACGCCGCACTTCATCCTTGCGGTTGGCGAACACCATCACCCGTTCCCACTTGTTCTGGGTTACCAGGTTGTACAGCAGCTTGTACTTGTCGCTGCCGGCCACCGCGTAGACGTGCTGCTCGACCGTCTCGCTGGCGACGTTTTCTGGCTCGATCTCGACGATGGCCGGGTTGGTGGTCCACTGCTTGGCCAGGTTCATCACGTCGTCGGTGAAGGTGGCGGAGAACAGCAGCGTCTGGCGTTCGCTTTTCGGCGGGGTCTGGCGAATGATCTGACGTACCTGGGGGATAAAGCCCATGTCGAGCATGCGGTCGGCTTCGTCCAGCACCATCACTTCGACCATGTCCAGGTGCACTTCACCGCGCTGGTTGAAGTCCAGCAGGCGGCCCGGCGTGGCGACCAGGATGTCGCAATGACGCGCTTCCAGGGCCTTGAGCTGCTTGTCGAAGTCCATGCCACCGACAAAGCTCATGACGTTCAGGCCGGTGTACTTGGTCAGGGCGGCGGCGTCCTTGGCGATCTGCACCACCAGTTCGCGGGTTGGCGCGATGATCAGCGCGCGCGGTTCGCCCATGAAGCGTTCTTTGGGCGGCGGCGTCTGCTGCAGCTGGGAAATGATCGAGATCAGGAACGCGGCGGTCTTGCCGGTGCCGGTCTGGGCCCGGCCGATCGCATCCTGGCCGCGCAGGGTGTAACCCAATACCTGCGCCTGGATCGGCGTGCAGTAGGGGAAGCCCAGGTCGTGGATCGCGTGCATCACTTCACTGGACAGCTTGAAGTCGTGGAAGCGGGTTTTACCTTCCTGCGGCTCTACCACGAAATCTTCCAGCTTCCACAGGCTGGCCTGCGGCTTTGGCTTGCGTTCGCGGCGCGGTTTGTCCTTGGCCGGTTTGTCGGTGGCGGCAGGCGCTTGGGCCTCAGGGCTGGCGTCGGCGAGTGTTGGGGCCGGCTGAGGCGCTGGCTGAGACTGGGGCTGAGCCACAGCAGCGGGAGCAGGCGCGGGCGTTTTCACGCTGGCAGCGGGATCGACGGCCTGAGGCGCGGCGTCTCCTTTGCCGAATATTTTTTTGAGTGCCTTGAGCACGATCGTCTCATCAACTGGTTAAGGAATGTACGCCGGGCAGTGTAAAGCAAGAACTGGACACGGCGTAGCGGAATACACCTACATCGACGGGCGAGCCTGGCTTATTGCAATTGCTGGCTCAACCAGCCGTGGATGTCGCTCAGTTCGTTGATGGCCACTTCATGCTCCATCGGGTATTCGTGCCATTGGGCGGCAACACCCCAAGTATTCAGGTATTCGAAGGCCGTGCGCCCCATCGAAGGGATCACCACCGGGTCGTGCACGCCATGCAGGCACAGGGCCGGGGTGCGTTGCTGGCAGGCGCTGAGCTCGTGGGCATCGTTGAAGGTGGGCGCGTAGGTGGACAGCGCGATCACCCCGCCCAAGGCTTCTTGCCACTTTATATAGGCAGTGTGCAGCACCACAGCGCCACCTTGGGAGAAACCGGCCAGGAAAATCCGCGACAGATTGATGCCCTTGGCCTGTTCGGCCTTGATCAGGGCGATCACCTGTTCGGCCGATTCCTCCAGTTGCGCCTCGTCGATGGCGCGCGCCGGGGTCATGGCCTTGATGTCATACCAGCTGGGCATGGCATAGCCGCCATTGATGGTGACTGGGCGGGTAGGGGCCTGGGGCATGATGAACCGGGTACTGAGCAGTCGTTCCTGCATGAATTCGGCAACCGGTAGGAAGTCGTAACGGTCGGCGCCCAGGCCGTGCAACCAGATCACACAGGCGTCGGCGGTTTTCTGCGGTTCGAGAATCAGCGGGTTGGTCATGACTGCTCCGAAAGTGTGCGTGTCTTGTTTTCGTGTGCGTAAAAAGAAGGCGCTGCAAATGATTGTCGGAAAAAGAATGTCGCAACGATACAACTTTCCCTACTTGACGAGCGCTTAAACGCTTTAGCCGTCAACTGTGGTACGCCCTTTGCTATGAATCATCCGATGCAAGGGTCAGGCCGTGACGGTAACACCCTTTGCACGTGAAGGCTGTCATAGAACAGCCCATTGCGCCATTGACCCAATAACAAGCCAACACGGGTCGGATACGCCTCAAAAGGGTGCGGTGCAATTCCGGCTCGGTACAACAAGAGCGATTTGGAGGTTGTGAATGAAGATGTTGAAAACCACCCTGGCAGTCCTGACCGCTGCCGCTGCGCTGGGCGCTGTGACAACCGCCCAGGCCGGCGCCACGCTTGATGCGGTAAAGAAGAAGGGCTTCGTCCAGTGTGGCGTGAGCGACGGTCTTCCAGGCTTCTCGGTACCTGATGCGCAAGGCAAGATCGTCGGTATCGACGCCGATGTCTGCCGCGCCGTCGCTGCCGCCGTGTTCGGCGATGCGACCAAGGTCAAGTTCAGCCAGCTCAACGCCAAGGAACGCTTCACTGCGCTGCAGTCTGGCGAAGTCGACGTGCTGTCGCGCAACACCACCTGGACCAGCTCGCGCGATGCCGGTATGGGCCTGGTGTTCGCCGGTGTCACCTACTATGACGGCGTCGGCTTCCTGGTGAACAAGAAGCTGGGGGTTTCCAGTGCCAAAGAGCTCGATGGCGCGACCATCTGCATCCAGGCCGGTACCACCACCGAGCTGAACGTTTCCGACTACTTCCGCGCCAATAACCTGAAGTACACCCCGATAACCTTCGACACCTCCGACGAAAGCGCCAAGTCGCTGGAATCCGGCCGTTGCGACGTGCTGACCTCGGACAAGTCGCAGCTGTTCGCCCAGCGTTCCAAGCTGGCCGCGCCGACCGACTACGTGGTGCTGCCGGAAACCATCTCCAAGGAACCCCTGGGCCCGGTGGTGCGCAAGGGCGACGAAGAATGGTTCAGCATCGTCAAGTGGACCCTGTTCGCCATGCTCAACGCCGAAGAGGCCGGCATCACGTCGAAGAACGTCGAGGCTGAGGCCAAATCCACCAAGAACCCGGACAACGCCCGCCTGCTGGGTGCGGATGGCGAGTACGGCAAAGACCTCAAGCTGCCCAAAGATTGGGTAGTCCAGATCGTCAAGCAAGTGGGCAACTATGGCGAAGTGTTCGAGAAGAACCTGGGCCAGAGCACTGACTTGAAGATCGACCGTGGCATGAACGCCCTGTGGAACAACGGCGGCATCCAGTACGCGCCACCTGTGCGCTGATGGCTGCACCCTGCGGCGGCATCCCGCCGCCGCAGGCTGTTCGAATCCCTACTGTCCGGGGCACTTCATGCAAAATCGAATCGGCGCACAAAAGGGGCTATCCCTGAACGATCCGCGTGTGCGCGCGTGGTTGTTCCAGGTTCTCACGATCGTCTTCGTGGTGGGCCTGGGCTGGTACCTGTTCCACAACACGCAAACCAACCTGCAACACCGGGGCATCACCTCGGGCTTCGACTTTCTCGACCGCAGTGCCGGCTTCGGCATCGCCCAGCACCTGATCCCTTATGTGGAATCCGACAGCTACGCGCGGGTGTTCGTCATCGGCCTGCTCAACACGCTGTTGGTGACGTTCATCGGCGTCATCCTGGCGACCGTTTTGGGGTTCATCATTGGTGTGGCACGGCTGTCACCGAACTGGATGATCAACAAACTGGCAACCGTGTATGTGGAGACCTTCCGCAACATTCCGCCTTTGCTGCAGATTCTGTTCTGGTATTTCGCGGTGTTCCTGACCCTGCCAGGGCCGCGGGGCAGCATCAACATCAACGACCTGTTCTTCATCAGCAACCGTGGCCTGAACATGCCCGGCGCCTCGATGGCCGATGGCTTCTGGCCGTTTGTCATTGCTCTGGCGCTGGCGATCGCGGCCATTGTGGTGATGGTGCGTGTTGCCAACAAACGCTTCAACGAGACCGGTGAGCCGTTTCACAAGTTTTGGGTGGGGCTGGCGCTGTTCATTGCCATCCCTGGCCTCTGCGTGCTGCTGTTCGGCAGCCCCGTGCACTGGGAAGTGCCGCAGTTGAAGGGCTTCAACTTCGTCGGTGGCTGGGTGCTGATCCCGGAACTGCTGGCATTGACCCTGGCGCTGACGATCTATACCGCGGCGTTCATTGCCGAAATCGTGCGCTCCGGCATCCGTTCGGTCAGCCATGGCCAAACTGAAGCTGCGCGTTCGCTGGGCCTGCGCGAGGGCCCGACCCTGCGCAAGGTGATCATCCCCCAGGCACTGCGGGTGATCATTCCGCCGCTGACCAGCCAGTACCTGAACTTGGCGAAGAACTCGTCGCTGGCGGCCGGTATCGGCTACCCAGAGATGGTCTCGCTGTTCGCCGGTACGGTGCTCAACCAGACCGGCCAGGCCATCGAGGTGATTGCCATCACCATGAGTGTCTATCTCGCCATCAGCATCAGCATTTCGCTGCTGATGAACTGGTACAACAAGCGCATTGCGCTGATCGAGCGGTGAGGATACGCCCGTGAATGCTCACGTTTTCAAACCTGACATGCCGCCACCGGTGAAGACCGTCGGCGTGCTCGCATGGATGCGTGCCAACCTGTTCTCCAGCTGGCTCAATACCCTGCTAACCCTGTTCGCCCTTTATTTGGTGTGGCTGATCGTACCGCCTTTGCTGCAATGGGCGCTGATCGATGCCAACTGGGTCGGCACCACCCGCGCAGACTGCACCAAGGAGGGCGCCTGCTGGGTGTTCGTGCAGCAGCGCTTTGGCCAGTTCATGTACGGCTACTACCCGACGGAACTGCGCTGGCGCGTGGACCTGACCGTGTGGCTGGCCGTGCTCGGCGCCGCGCCGCTGTTCATCAAGCGCTTCCCTCGCAAGGCCGTGTATGGCCTGGGCTTCCTGGTGCTGTACCCGGTTCTCGCCTACACCCTGCTGCATGGCGGCTACCTGGGCCTGGAAAGCGTGCCGACTAGCCAGTGGGGCGGGCTGATGCTGACCCTGGTGATCGCCACCGTGGGTATCGTCGGTGCGTTGCCGCTGGGCATCCTGTTGGCATTGGGGCGGCGTTCGCGGATGCCGGCGGTGAAGGTGGTCTGCGTGACCTTCATCGAGTTCTGGCGCGGCGTACCGTTGATCACCGTGCTGTTCATGTCCTCGGTGATGCTACCGCTGTTCCTGCCTGAAGGCATGAGCTTCGACAAGCTGCTGCGGGCGATGATCGGCGTGATCCTGTTCCAGTCGGCGTACATCGCCGAGGTGGTGCGCGGTGGCCTGCAGGCTATCCCCAAGGGGCAATACGAAGCGGCTGCGGCCATGGGCCTGGGCTACTGGCGTGCGATGGGCCTGGTGATCCTGCCCCAGGCGCTGAAGCTGGTGATCCCCGGCATCGTCAACACCTTCATTGCCCTGTTCAAGGACACCAGCCTGGTCATCATCATTGGCCTGTTCGACCTGCTCAACAGCGTCAAGCAAGCGGCGGCCGACCCGGCCTGGCTGGGCATGGCCACCGAGGGCTACGTGTTCGCTGCGCTGGTTTTCTGGATTTTCTGTTTCGGTATGTCCCGCTACTCCATGCACCTGGAGCGCAAGCTGGACACTGGCCACAAGCGTTAGGAGTTTCGAAATGAGTGAAGCGATCAAGCAGCCTGCTGGCCCCGAAGGCATCATCCAGATGCAGGGTGTGAACAAATGGTACGGCCAGTTCCATGTGCTCAAGGACATCAACCTGAATGTGCGCCAGGGCGAGCGCATCGTGCTGTGCGGGCCATCCGGGTCGGGCAAGTCGACTACCATCCGCTGCCTTAACCGGCTTGAAGAGCACCAGCAGGGGCGCATCGTCGTCGATGGCGTCGAGCTGACCAACGACCTCAAGCAGATCGAGGCGATCCGCCGTGAGGTGGGCATGGTGTTCCAGCACTTCAACTTGTTCCCGCACCTGAGCATTCTGGAAAACTGCACACTGGCGCCGATGTGGGTGCGCAAGATGCCGCGGCGCAAGGCCGAGGAAATCGCCATGCATTATCTGGAGCGGGTGCGTATCCCTGAGCAGGCGCACAAGTACCCGGGGCAGTTGTCAGGCGGCCAACAGCAGCGTGTGGCGATTGCCCGGGCGCTGTGCATGAAACCGAAGATCATGCTGTTCGACGAGCCGACGTCGGCGCTCGACCCAGAGATGGTCAAGGAAGTGCTCGATACCATGGTGGGCCTGGCCGAGGACGGCATGACCATGCTGTGTGTCACCCACGAGATGGGCTTTGCCCGCACCGTGGCGAACCGGGTGATCTTCATGGACAAGGGGGAGATTGTGGAGCAGGCGGCGCCGGATGATTTCTTCGATCGGCCGCGCAGTGATCGGACCAAGTTGTTCTTGAGCCAGATTCTGCATTGATGCTGGTGGGGCCGCTTTGCGGCCCCTTCGCGGGACAAGCCCGCTCCCACAAGAATGGCGTCAACTTTAAGAAACTGATGCAATACCTGTGGGAGCGGGCTTGCCCCGCGAAGGGCTGCAAAGCAGCCCCAAATTTGAAGCCTTACTTCTGTTCCTGAGCGGCAGCCGGAGCAGGCGGCGGCCGCAGCCCCACCTCGGCGACCAGCTTCAGCTGCTGCCCATTGCGCATCACCTCAATGGTGATCTTCTCGTTGGGCTTGATCCGCGCCACCTGGTTCATCGACTTGCGCCCGTCACCCGCTGGCTCGCCGTTGATGCTCATGATCACGTCACCCAGCTGCAGCCCGGCTTTTTGCGCCGGCCCTTCACGGAAGATCCCTGCCACGACGATGCCTGGGCGATTTTGCATACCGAACGACTCAGCCAGTTCCTGGCTCAGCGGCTGCACTTCGATGCCCAGCCAGCCACGGATCACCTGGCCGTGTTCGACGATCGACTTCATCACTTCCAGCGCCAGCTTCACCGGGATGGCAAAACCAATGCCCTGGGAGCCGCCGGACTTGGAGAAAATGGCCGTGTTGATGCCGATCAGGTTGCCGTTGGCATCGACCAGAGCACCGCCGGAGTTACCCGGGTTGATCGCCGCGTCGGTCTGGATGAAGTCTTCGTAGTTGTTCAGGCCCAGCTGGTTACGGCCGGTGGCACTGATGATGCCCATGGTCACGGTCTGGCCGACGCCAAAGGGGTTGCCGATGGCCAGCGAGACATCACCAATGTGGATGTTGTCGGAGCGGCCGATGGTGATGGCCGGCAGGCTCTTCAAGTCGATCTTCAGCACCGCCAGGTCGGTTTCCGGGTCGCTGCCGATCACCCGCGCCAAGGTTTCGCGGCCATCCTTGAGCGCTACCACGATCTGGTCGGCGCCACTGGTGACGTGGTTGTTGGTCAGCAGGTAGCCCTCGGGGCTCATGATTACCGCCGAGCCCAGGCTCGACTCCCAGCGCTTCTGCTTAGGCAGGTTGTCGCCAAAGAAGCGGCGGAACTGCGGGTCTTCGAACAGTGGATGGGCGCTCTTGTTGACCACCTTGGTGGTGTACAGGTTGACCACCGCCGGTGCGGCCAGGGTCACGGCGTCGGCATACGACACCGGGCCCTGCATGATCCGGGTGGTTTGCGGGGCCTGCTGCAGGTTGACGTCCTGGCTGGGCAGGCCGACCCATTGCGGGAAGCGCTGGATGATCAGCATGGCGATCAACACACCGGTGAGCAGGGGCCAGCCAAAATAACGCAGAGCCTTGAACATGAACGAATCCTGGGAGTAGGGCGGGAGCCAGATAGCAGCGCCACGGGGCGCGAGCGCGCGCGATCATACACCTGAAACCGCTGATCGGCGAAGGCTTGTCTGGCCTGCACCCAGGCGGCTGACGCCGGTTTCCCCAAGGCCGGCGACGGCTCATAATGGCCGCCAGTATACGGGTGTTGAACCCGGCAAAAACGCAGATTTCGAGGAGATTTTCATGGCCGTCGCTCTGAACACCCTGGTCGAGGAAGCCGAGCGCTACCTGGGCAGTGCGAAGATCCAGGATTATTGCCCCAACGGGCTGCAAGTCGAGGGCCGTCCGCAGGTCAGCCGCATTGTCAGCGGTGTCACGGCCAGCCAAGCGTTGCTGGATGCTGCGGTCGAGGCCGAGGCCGACCTGGTGCTGGTGCACCATGGCTACTTCTGGAAGGGCGAGAACCCGTGCATCACGGGGATCAAGCAGCGCCGTTTGAAAACCCTGCTCAAGCACGACATCAGCCTGCTGGCGTTCCACCTGCCGCTGGATGTACACCCGGAGGTGGGCAACAACGTGCAGCTGGCGCGCCAGTTGGATATCACCGTCGAGGGGCCGCTGGACCCGGAAAACCCGAAAGTGGTTGGCTTGGTCGGTTCGCTGGCCGAGCCGATGACTGCACGGGATTTTGCCCGGCGGGTGCAAGAGGTGATGGGGCGTGAGCCGTTGCTGGTTGAAGGCGAGCAGATGATCCGCCGCGTGGGCTGGTGCACCGGGGGCGGGCAGGGGTATATCGATACCGCGATTGCCGCAGGGGTCGACCTGTTCATCAGTGGCGAGGCGTCGGAACAGACCTTCCACAGTGCTCGCGAAAACGGCGTCAGCTTCATCGCCGCCGGGCACCATGCCACCGAGCGCTATGGCGTGCAGGCCCTGGGCGACTACCTGGCCCGGCGCTTCGCCGTGGAACATCTGTTCATCGATTGCCCCAACCCGATCTAACCCTTCCGGATCTCCCACAGCCCCTGTAGGAGCAGCCTTGCGCTGCGAAGAGGCCGGTACAGGCCAAAGTGCCACCACTGGCCTCTTCGCAGCACAAGGCTGCTCCTACAACGGCTGGTGGTGAGTAGTCAGAGCCCAAACCCCCAGTCATATCGTTAGATTGTTTCGATCTAGCCCGCCTCCTAAATAGAATCAGCCGCTGTGATAAAGTGGCTCGCTCGAACACGGCCCGCAGGCCGTCCATAAGATCGTTTTTCGTGAGTAGCCATGGTCGACAAACTGACGCACTTGAAACAGCTGGAGGCGGAGAGCATCCACATCATCCGCGAGGTGGCCGCCGAGTTCGACAACCCGGTGATGCTGTACTCGATCGGCAAGGATTCCGCCGTGATGCTGCACCTGGCGCGCAAGGCCTTCTTCCCGGGCAAGCTGCCGTTCCCGGTGATGCACGTCGACACCCAGTGGAAATTCCAGGAGATGTACAGCTTCCGCGACAAGATGGTCGAGGAAATGGGCCTGGAGCTGATCACCCACGTCAACCCTGAGGGTGTGGCGCAGGGCATCAACCCCTTCACCCATGGCAGCTCCAAGCACACCGACATCATGAAGACCCAGGGCCTCAAGCAGGCGCTGGACAAGCATGGTTTCGACGCCGCCTTCGGTGGTGCCCGCCGTGACGAAGAGAAGTCGCGCGCCAAGGAACGCGTCTACTCGTTCCGCGACAGCAAGCACCGTTGGGACCCGAAGAACCAGCGCCCCGAGCTGTGGAACGTGTACAACGGCAAGGTCAACAAGGGCGAGTCGATCCGCGTCTTCCCGCTGTCGAACTGGACCGAGCTGGACATCTGGCAGTACATCTACCTCGAAGGCATCCCGATCGTGCCGCTGTACTTCGCCGCCGAGCGTGAAGTCATCGAGAAGAACGGCACCCTGATCATGATCGACGACGAGCGCATCCTTGAGCACCTCTCCGAGGAAGAAAAGGCCCGCATCGTCAAGAAGAAGGTGCGTTTCCGTACCCTCGGTTGCTACCCGTTGACGGGTGCTGTCGAGTCCGAAGCCGAGACCCTGACGGACATCATTCAGGAAATGCTCCTGACCCGTACGTCCGAACGCCAGGGCCGTGTCATCGACCACGATGGCGCCGGCTCCATGGAAGACAAGAAACGCCAAGGCTACTTCTAATTTCAGGGTTACTCCATGTCGCACCAATCTGATCTGATCAGCGAGGACATCCTCGCCTACCTGGCCCAGCACGAGCGCAAGGAACTGCTGCGTTTCCTGACCTGCGGCAACGTCGACGACGGCAAGAGCACCCTGATCGGGCGCCTGCTGCACGACTCGAAGATGATCTACGAGGACCACCTCGAAGCCATCACCCGAGATTCGAAGAAGTCCGGTACCACCGGCGAAGAAGTCGACCTGGCGCTGCTGGTCGACGGCCTGCAGGCCGAGCGCGAGCAGGGCATCACCATCGATGTCGCCTACCGCTACTTCTCCACCGCCAAGCGCAAGTTCATCATTGCCGACACCCCGGGCCACGAGCAGTACACCCGTAACATGGCCACCGGTGCATCCACCTGTGACCTGGCGATCATCCTGGTCGATGCCCGCTACGGCGTGCAGACCCAGACCCGTCGTCACAGCTATATCGCCTCGTTGCTGGGCATCAAGCACATCGTCGTCGCCGTCAACAAGATGGACCTCAAAGGGTTCGACGAAGGCGTGTTCGAAGACATCAAGGCCGACTACCTGAAGTTCGCCGATGCCATCAACCTGACGCCGAGCAGCCTGCACTTCGTGCCGATGTCGGCGCTCAAGGGCGACAACGTGGTCAACCGCAGCGAGCGTTCGCCGTGGTACACCGGCCCTGCGCTGATGGAGATCCTCGAGACCGTGGAAGTCGCGGCCGACCGCAACTTCACCGACCTGCGCTTCCCGGTGCAGTACGTCAACCGTCCGAACCTGAACTTCCGCGGCTTTGCCGGCACCCTCGCCAGTGGCGTGGTGCACAAGGGCGACGAAATCGTCGTGCTGCCGTCGGGCAAGAGCAGCCGGGTCAAGTCCATCGTCACCTACGAAGGTGAGCTGGAAAACGCCGGCCCAGGCCAGGCCGTGACCCTGACCATGGAAGACGAGATCGACATCTCCCGTGGCGACCTGCTGGTGCATGCCGACAACGTCCCGCCGGTGACCGACCAGTTCGACGCGATGCTGGTGTGGATGGCCGAAGAGCCCATGCTCCCCGGCAAGAAATACGACATCAAGCGTGCCACCAGCTATGTGCCGGGCTCGATCGCCAGCATCACCCACAAGGTCGATGTGAACACCCTCGAAAAGGATGCGGCCAGCGCGCTGCAGCTGAACGAGATCGGTCGCGTCAAGGTGTCCCTGGACAGCGCCATCGCGCTGGACGGCTATGACAGCAACCGCACCACTGGTGCGTTCATCGTCATCGACCGCCTGACCAACGGCACCGTTGGCGCCGGCATGATCATCGCGCAGCCAGTGCTGCCGCACGGCAGCACCGGCCAGCATGGCAAGCAGGCTCACGTGTCCACCGAAGAGCGCGCCCTGCGCTTCGGCCAGCAGCCGGCCACCGTGCTGTTCAGCGGCCTGTCCGGCGCTGGTAAGAGCACCTTGGCCTACGCCGTGGAGCGCAAGCTGTTCGACATGGGCCGTGCGGTGTACGTGCTCGATGGCCAGAACCTGCGCCACGACCTGAACAAGGGCCTGCCACAGGACCGCGCCGGCCGCACCGAGAACTGGCGCCGCGCCGCCCATGTGGCGCGCCAGTTCAACGAAGCCGGTATGCTGACCCTGGCTGCCTTCGTCGCCCCGGATGCCGAAGGCCGTGAACAGGCCAAGGCGCTGATCGGCAAGGAGCGCCTCGTGACTGTTTACGTCCAGGCCTCGCCAATCGCCTGCCGCGAGCGCGACCCGCAGGGCCTGTATGCTGCCGGTGGTGACAACATCCCGGGTGAAAGCTTCCCGTTCGATGTGCCGCTGGACGCTGACCTGGTGATCGATACCCAGAACACCAGTGTCGACGAAGGCGTGAAGCAAGTGCTGGATGTGCTGCGTCAGCGTGGCGCGATCTAAGCGCTGAGGCTGCATGAAAAACCCCGCTTCGGCGGTAATGCTGTTCACTTAAGAATGTCGGGGCCGCTCTGCGGCCCATCGCGGCACAAGGCCGCTCCCACACCGACCGCGTTATACCCCTATTTACAGGGCATGCGCGAACATTGTAGGAGCGGCCTTGTGCCGCGATGGGCCGCAAAGCGGCCCCAATACAGGCGATGGATAACTTAAGTGAACAGCATTACGCCTCGGCGGGGTTTTTTGTGGCACCTGTTTAGCGTGCATTTGCAATGAATAGCGCTGACTCAGATATGCTTTTCCGACACAGGAATCACGCGCCTCTCTTTCACTGCCTTATATGAAAAACTCGAATAAATCTCCTTAACGCCCGGCAACCGCTGCAGTACTTCCCGGGTGAATTCCCCAAACGATTCAAGGTCCCGCGCCAGTATTTCCAGCAAGAAGTCATAGCGCCCGGAAATATTATGGCAGGCAACGATTTCGGGTATTTCCATCAACCGCTTCTCAAAAGCCAAGGCCATGTCTTTGGTATGCGAATCCATCATGATGCTGACAAAAGCGGTTACGCCAAACCCCAATGACTTAGGGGAAAGAATGGCCTGGTACCCGGTGATATAGCCGTTATCTTCCAGCAATTTGACCCGCCGCCAGCAAGGCGAGGTGGTCAGCGCAACCTGGTCAGCGAGTTCGGAGACGGTAAGGCGGGCGTTGTCCTGCAGGGCAGCGAGCAGGGCGCGGTCGGTGCGGTCGAGGCTCGAAGGCATGGTTTGCCCTCCTGATCGAATAATTGTTGTTTTTGTTCCAAAAAGTGCTCGATTGCGTGGGCTATTTTGGAAAAATTCAGGCAGCTCGGTGGCATAAGCTTATAACAAACCACCAGAGGCTGTTGCCATGCGCGACTCCCATAACAACACCGGTTTTTCCACACGGGCCATCCACCATGGTTATGACCCGCTTTCCCACGGGGGCGCCCTTGTGCCGCCGGTGTATCAAACAGCGACCTATGCCTTCCCCACCGTTGAATATGGCGCTGCCTGCTTTGCAGGGGAGGAAGCGGGGCACTTCTACAGCCGTATTTCCAACCCGACGCTGGCCTTGCTGGAACAGCGCATGGCGTCGTTGGAAGGGGGCGAGGCCGGGCTGGCGCTGGCTTCGGGGATGGGGGCCATCACCTCCACGATCTGGACCCTGCTACGGCCGGGTGATGAGCTGATTGTCGGGCGCACGTTGTATGGCTGCACCTTTGCCTTTCTGCACCATGGCATTGGCGAGTTCGGGGTGAAAATCCGTCACGTCGACCTTAACGACACTAAGGCACTCAAGGCGGCGATTACCAGCAAAACACGGATGATCTACTTCGAAACACCCGCCAACCCCAACATGCAACTGGTCGATATCGCGGCGGTGGCTGACGCCGCGCGTGGGCATGATTTGCATATCGTGGTCGACAACACCTACTGCACGCCTTTTTTGCAGCGGCCCCTGGAAATGGGTGCCGACCTGGTGGTGCATTCGGCCACCAAGTACTTGAGCGGCCATGGCGATCTCACCGCAGGGCTGGTGGTGGGGCGCAAGGCGCTGATCGACCGGATACGCCTGGAAGGCCTCAAAGACATGACGGGCGCGGTGCTGTCGCCGCATGACGCTTCGCTGTTGATGCGCGGTATCAAGACCCTGGCCCTGCGCATGGACCGCCATTGCGCCAACGCCCAGCAGGTGGCGGAGTTTATCGCGCGCCAGCCGCAGGTCGAGTTTATCCATTACCCAGGGCTGCCCTCGTTTGCCCAGTACGAACTCGCTCAACGGCAGATGCGCCTGCCGGGTGGCATGATCGCATTTGAGCTCAAGGGCGGCATCGAAGCGGGGCGGCGCTTTATGAATGCCCTGCAGCTGTTCGCGCGGGCGGTGAGCCTGGGCGATGCCGAGTCGCTGGCGCAGCATCCGGCGAGCATGACCCATTCCAGCTATACGCCGACGGAGCGGGCGCATCACGGGATATCGGAGGGGTTGGTGCGCTTGTCGGTGGGGTTGGAGGACAGCGAGGACTTGCTGGCGGATGTTGAGCAGGCATTGCAGGCTTGTAGCTAAGAGGCCTATGAATTCAGCCCACAAAAAAGGCCTCCTGAGAGGCCTTTTTGGTAATCATCAAATCAACGCTTGAGCCCGTAGCTCTCATCGAGCATACCCGGCGAGTTCGGCGTTTTTGGCGCGTAGTCGCGTGGCACTTCGGCGGTGTCCTTCGGCGGGGTCAGACGGTCGCGGGGGCCTTGGGCCGCTTCGGAGTGCAGGGCGGCCAGCAGGCGCTGGCGGGTGACGTCGTCGAGGGCCAGGGTGTTGGCGCCATCGGCGAGGTGATCCTGGACATCCTGGTAGCTCTGGGTGAGTTTCTTGACCAGTACGGCGGTGCTGTTGAAGTGGGTGACCACTTCGTTCTGGTAGCTGTCGAAACGCTGCTGGATGTCATCCAGTTGACGTTGCGTGCTGCTCGGCGCGGCATTGGGCAGCAGGCGGGCTACGACGAAACCAACCACCACGCCGATGACCAGGGCCAGGGTCGGCAACAACCAAACAAGGAGCGAGAGTTCCACGAGTCCTTCCTCTATAAACGGCTTTGCTTTACGTTAACGGCTCAGACCTGCGCTGTATACCGCGAGCGATCGCAAATCAGAACAGAATTCCTCACCTAGACGAATCGACCCTTCCCGAGGTCACGGAGTAGTGCCTTGCTTGTCCGCGAAACCCCCTTGTTCATCGATGGCCCTTGTGGCCAGTTGGAAGCCTTGTACCTGGACGTGGCCGATGCCCGCGGCGTGGTGCTGATCTGCCACCCCAACCCGGTCCAGGGCGGCACCATGCTCAACAAGGTGGTTTCGACGTTGCAACGCACCGCGCGTGACGCCGGTTACGTGACCCTGCGCTTCAACTACCGGGGTGTCGGCCAAAGCGCCGGCAGCCATGACATGGGCGCGGGCGAGGTAGCCGATGCCGAGGCGGCGGCTGCCTGGTTGCGGGCGAAGCACCCCGAGCTGCCGGTGGTGCTGATGGGCTTCTCGTTCGGTGGTTTCGTCGCGACCAGCCTGGCAGGGCGCCTGGAAAGCGCTGGCGTTGAGTTGCAACACCTGTTCATGATCGCCCCGGCGGTGATGCGCCTGACAGACGAATTCCCGTTGCCGCAGCGCTGCCCGATCACCCTGGTGCAGCCCGACAGCGATGAGGTCGTCGATCCGCAGTTGGTCTACGAATGGTCTGACACCCTGTCGCGCCCCCATGAGCTACTGAAAGTGGCAGAATGCGGACACTTCTTCCATGGCAAGCTGACCGATCTGAAGGATCTGCTGCTGCCGCGCCTTTCGAATTGAGCCAAGCCTGAATAAGCGAACACCCATGACCACGCGCATCCTTACCGGTATCACCACCACCGGCACCCCGCACCTGGGCAACTACGCCGGCGCCATCCGCCCGGCGATCCGCGCCAGCCAGCAACCCGGTGCCGATTCGTTCTACTTCCTGGCCGACTACCACGCCCTGATCAAATGCGACGACCCGCTGCGCATCCAGCGCTCGCGTCTGGAAATCGCTGCCACCTGGCTGGCCGGTGGCCTCGATCCGGACAAGGTGACCTTCTACCGCCAGTCCGACATCCCGGAAATCCCCGAACTGACCTGGTTGCTGACCTGCGTTGCTGCAAAGGGCCTGCTCAACCGTGCCCATGCCTACAAGGCCTCGGTGGACAAGAACGTCGAGAACGGTGAAGACCCGGACGCCGGCGTGACCATGGGGCTGTTCAGCTACCCGGTGCTGATGGCCGCCGACATCCTGATGTTCAACGCCCACAAGGTGCCGGTCGGCCGTGACCAGATCCAGCACGTGGAAATGGCGCGTGACATTGGCCAGCGCTTCAACCACCTGTTCGGCCAGGGCAAGGACTTCTTCGCCCTGCCGGAGGCGGTGATCGAAGAGAGCGTGGCGACGTTGCCGGGCCTGGACGGGCGCAAGATGTCCAAGAGTTACGACAACACCATCCCGCTGTTCACCAGCGCGAAGGACATGAAAGACGCTATTTCGCGCATTGTGACCGACTCGCGCGCGCCGGGCGAAGCGAAAGACCCGGACACTTCGCACTTGTTCACCCTGTACCAGGCCTTCTCGACGCCGGAGCAATGCGCCGGGTTCCGCGAAGAGCTGCTGCAGGGCCTGGGCTGGGGCGACGCCAAGCAGCGTCTGTTCCAGCTGCTGGATGGGCAACTGGCCGAGAAGCGCGACCACTACCATCAACTGATCTCGCGTCCATCGGACCTGGAAGACATCCTGTTGGCCGGTGCCGCCAAGGCCCGCAATATCGCCACGCCGTTCCTTGAGCAACTGCGCGAAGCCGTTGGCCTGCGTTCGTTCCGCAGTAGCGTCCAGGCCAACACCGAAGTGAAGAAAAAGGCCGCCAAGAGCGCGCGTTTCGTCAGCTTCCGTGACGAGGATGGCAGCTTCCGCTTCCGCCTGCTGGCCGCCGACGGCGAGCAACTACTGCTGTCGCGCAGCTTCGCCGACGGCAAAAGCGCCGGCGCCGTCAGCAAGCAACTGCAGCAAGGTGGCGAAGCCGATGTGCGTGCTGAAGGGCTGAGCTTCAGCCTGTGGCTGAATGGCGAGCAGGTGGCTGAAGGGCCGCAGTTCGACACGGCCGAAGCCCGTGATGCGGCTGTTCAAAGCCTCCACGAGGCCCTGGTGCCACAGCAGGACTGAGACAGTTTGACGCAAGTCTGATTGCCATTAAGCGGGCCTGTCGCTACAGTGACGGCCCGTTTTTTGTTGCCTCGCTAACGAAATCATGACGCCCCTAGAACGATACCAAGCAGATCTGAAACGTCCCGACTTCTTCCATGATGCGGCGCAGGAGACTGCGGTGCGTCACTTGCAGCGCCTGTACGACGACCTAGTACACGCGCAGAACAACAAGCCGGGCGTGTTCGGCAAACTGTTCGGCAAGAAAGAGCAGACGCCGGTCAAGGGCTTGTACTTCTGGGGTGGGGTAGGGCGTGGCAAGACCTACCTGGTCGACACCTTCTACGAGGCGCTGCCGTTCAAGCAGAAGATGCGGACGCACTTCCACCGCTTCATGAAGCGCGTGCACGAGGAAATGAAAACCCTCAAGGGCGAGAAAAACCCGCTGACCCTCATCGCCAAGCGTTTCAGCGACGAAGCCAAAGTCATCTGCTTCGACGAGTTCTTCGTTTCCGACATTACCGATGCGATGATCCTCGGCACCTTGATGGAGGAGCTGTTCAAGAACGGCGTGTCCTTGGTGGCGACGTCCAACATCGTGCCGGACGGCCTGTACAAGGACGGCCTGCAGCGTGCGCGCTTCCTGCCCGCCATCGCCATGATCAAGCAGTACACCGACGTGGTGAACGTCGACAGTGGCGTGGACTATCGCTTGCGTCACCTGGAGCAGGCCGAACTGTTCCACTTCCCGCTCAATGACGCCGCACACCAGAGCATGCGTGCCAGCTTCAAGGCACTGACCCCTGAGTGCACCCAGGCTGTCGAGAACGACGTGCTGATGATCGAAAACCGCCCGATCAACGCTCTGCGCACCTGCGATGACGTCGCCTGGTTCGACTTCCGCGCCCTGTGCGACGGGCCGCGTAGCCAGAACGACTACATCGAGCTGGGCAAGATCTTCCATGCCGTGTTGCTGAGCAATGTCGAGCAGATGGGCGTTGCCACCGATGATATCGCCCGCCGGTTCATCAACATGGTCGACGAGTTCTACGACCGTAACGTCAAGCTGATCATTTCGGCTGAGGTGGAGTTGAAGGACCTGTACACCGGTGGCCGTCTGAGCTTTGAATTCCAGCGGACTTTGAGCCGGTTGCTGGAGATGCAGTCGCACGAGTTCCTGTCGCGCGCGCACAAGCCGTAAGGCATGGGGGCTGCTGCGCAGCCCTTTCGCGACACAAGGCCGCTCCTACAAGAGATCGCGTTCTTTTGTAGGAGCGGCCTTGTGTCGCGATGGGGCGCGTAGCGGCCCCCTAGGCCTCAAGCCTCTTGCATGAACTGCTGCCGATACTGGTTCGGCGACAACTCCGTGTGCTGGCGGAACAACCGGGCAAAGAAGCTGGCGTCGTCGTAGCCCACTTCGTAGCTGATGGTCTTGATGCTCTTGCGCGTGCTCGACAACAAGCCCTTGGCGGTCTCGATCCTTAGCCGTTGCAGGTAATGCAGCGGCTTGTCGCCCGTTGCGCCCTGGAAGCGCCGCATGAAGTTGCGAATGCTCATGCCGTGGTTGCGGGCCACGTCCTCGAAGCGGAACTTGTCGGCGAAGTGCTCTTCCAGCCAATGCTGGATCTGCAGGATGATCAGGTCCTGGTGCAGTTTCTGCCCACCAAAACCCATGCGCCCCGGGGTGTAGTTGCGCTGCACTTCGTAAAGGATGTCGCGGGCCACGGCGCGGGCCACGTTGGCACCGCAGAAGCGCTCGATCAGGTAGATATACAGGTCACAGGCCGACGTCGCACCGCCCGCGCAATAGATATTGTCGGCATCGGTCAGGTGCTTGTCCTGGTTCAAGCGGATTTTCGGAAAACGCTCGGCAAAATTGGCGAAGAAACGCCAGTAGGTCGTCGCCTCCTTGCCGTCGAGCAGGCCGGACTCGGCCAGCCAGAACACACCAGAGGCTTCAGCGCACAGCACGGCGCCACGGGCATGTTGCTCACGCAGCCACGGCAACACCTGTGGATAACGCTGCATGAGGTTGTCGAAGTCGTCCCAGAACGCTGGGAGGATGATGATATCGGCATCGTTCAGGCCGCCGTCGACCGGCAGCTGGACATTACTGAAGCTGTCCACGGGCTGGCCGTCTGGGCTCACCAGGCCAATTTCGAACATGGGCTGCAGGCCCAGGCCCAATTGCTTGCTGTACCGCAGGCTGGCGAGGTGGAAGAAATCCTTGGCTTGCATCAAGGTCGAAGCAAACACCTTGTCAATGGCCAGGATGCTGACGCGCCGCAGCGACGCGGAGGGTTGGGTAAACATCATTGTCATTGTTCTTATAGGGTAGAGTGGTCAATCACCGGCTGGATCGTCTTATTTTTTGGCGATTGTGTCTACCCCGCAGAATTGCACGGTCCCTTTCGCGAGTTCACCCGCGAAAGGGACAGCGTTGCACTGGGTTCAGGGCGCCGGGTTGGGCTGGTCCTGATGGATCGCCTCGATCGCCGCCAGCAGCTCATCGCTCAGCTTCAGGTCCAGGCTCGCCAGGTTGCTCTCGAGCTGTTCGACGCTAGTCGCACCGATAATGTTGCTGGTCACGAACGGCTGGCGTGTGACGAACGCCAGGGCCATCTGCGCCGGGTCCAGCCCATGTGCCTGGGCCAGCTGCACATAGCGGCTGCAGGCCGCCACGGTCTGCGGGTTGGAGTAGCGGGCGAAGCGGCTGAACAGCGTCAGGCGGCCTTTTTCTGGCCGGGCGCCGTTCTCGTATTTGCCCGACAGCATGCCAAAGGCCAGCGGCGAATAAGCCAGCAGCCCGCATTGCTCACGGATCGCGATTTCCGCCAGGCCCACCTCGAAACTGCGGTTGAGCAGGTTGTACGGGTTCTGGATCGATACCGCGCGCGGCCAGCCGCGGGCTTCTGCCAGTTGCAGGAACTTCATTGTGCCCCACGGCGTTTCGTTGGACAGGCCAATGTGGCGGATCTTGCCCGCGCGCACCTGCTCATCGAGCACTTCGAGGGTCTCTTCCAGTGGGGTGAAGTGGTCTTGTGGCAGGTGCTGATAGCCCAGCTTGCCGAAGAAGTTGGTGCTGCGCTCCGGCCAGTGCAGCTGGTACAGGTCGATGCGGTCGGTTTGCAGGCGTTTCAGGCTTTCGTCCAGCGCCGCGACGATGTGCTGGCGGTTGTGCTTGAGCTGGCCATCACGGATGTGGCTGATGCCGTTGCCGGGGCCTGCGACCTTGCTGGCCAGGATCCAGTCGTCGCGATCGCCCTGCTCGCGGAACCAGTTGCCGATGATGCGCTCGGTGGCGGCATAGGTCTCTGGGCGCGGTGGCACCGGGTACATTTCGGCGGTGTCGATGAAGTTGACCCCGGCGGCCTTGGCCATCGCAATCTGCTTGAAGGCCTCGTCCTGAACGTTCTGTTCGCCCCAGGTCATGGTGCCCAGGCACAGGGCGCTGACGTTGAGATCGGTACGGCCGAGCTGGCGGTATTCCATCGGGAAAACTCTCCTTGGTAAAGAAGCCCATAAAAGCAGGTTGAAATTTTTCGCGCAATCTGGATAATTCGGCACCTCTCCGTGTGGCGGAAGTGATGCACCACCACGCAGGAAGAACCCCGTCGAACATTGGCGTGCCCGACCCGAGCCCCCAAAAGCGTCTGTGTTCGGCTGCGCGCTTGCCCTTGGCAAGCTGTGCACTATCCAGTAAGATTCGCCGTCTATTTTTCGCTGGGCGGCCTCTGAGGCTTTAGAGAATGAAAACTTTTACTGCTAAACCGGAAACAGTAAAGCGCGAGTGGTTCGTAGTCGACGCCGCTGGCCAGACCCTGGGTCGTCTGGCTACCGAAATCGCTAGCCGTCTGCGTGGCAAACACAAACCAGAATACACCCCTCACGTTGACACCGGCGACTACATCGTCGTCATCAACGCCGAGCAAATCCGTGTAACTGGCGCCAAGTCTTCCGACAAAATGTACTACTCCCACTCCGGCTTCCCAGGCGGTATCAAGGAAATCAACTTCGAGAAGTTGATCGCCAAGGCCCCTGAGCGTGTTATCGAAACCGCGGTCAAAGGCATGCTGCCGAAGAACCCGCTGGGTCGCGACATGTACCGTAAGCTGAAAGTGTACGCGGGTGCTGCTCACCCACACACTGCTCAGCAGCCTCAAGAACTGAAGATCTAACGGGATAGTTCATTATGTCGGCGACTCAAAATTACGGCACTGGCCGTCGCAAGACCGCAACCGCTCGCGTTTTCCTGCGTCCGGGTACTGGTAACATTTCCATCAACAACCGTTCTCTGGACGTGTTCTTCGGCCGCGAAACCGCTCGCATGGTTGTTCGCCAGCCGCTGGAACTGACCGAGACCGTTGAGAAGTTCGACATCTACGTCACCGTTGCTGGTGGTGGTGTCAGCGGTCAAGCCGGTGCGATCCGTCACGGTATCACCCGCGCTCTGATGGAATACGACGAAACCCTGCGTGGCGCTCTGCGTCGTGCTGGCTACGTCACCCGCGACGCTCGTGAAGTTGAGCGTAAGAAAGTGGGTCTGCGTAAAGCGCGTAAGCGTCCTCAGTACTCCAAGCGTTAATTTCGCTTCGGCAGTCGAAAAAGCCCGGTTCCTTTGGAGCCGGGCTTTTTTTATGTCTTGAACTAACCTGTCAGCATGTCCGTGACGGCTTACCGCATAGACGCAGATCAAGCAAAGCGAGGGTTGTAGCCCGCAATCGGGTAATCACCTTGTCAGTGTGTGGATTTGTTTCTTACCATGGCGGCCAATTTTTAGTGCCACAGACATTACCTAAGTACAGGCCTGATCCAACAGGCCAAGCAAGCTGATGGGAGAGGACTGAATGAGCAATGACGGCGTCAACGCAGGCCGGCGCCGCTTCCTCGTAGCCGCGACCTCTGTGGTCGGGGCGGCGGGGGCAGTGGGGGCTGCGGTACCGTTCGTGGGGTCATGGTTTCCCAGTGCCAAGGCGAAAGCCGCGGGTGCACCGGTGAAGGTGAATATCGCCAAGGTCGAGGCCGGGCAGCAGATGGTGGCCGAGTGGCGTGGCCAGCCTGTATTCATCGTACGGCGAACGGAGGAGATCCTCGGGAACCTCAAGAAAATTACCGCAGACCTGTCCGACCCCGAGTCGAAGGCCTCGGTGCAACCCACCTACGTCGACCCGCAGGTGCGCTCGATCAAGCCGGAAATACTCATTCTCGTAGGCCTGTGCACCCACCTGGGCTGCTCGCCGACGTTCCGCCCTGAAGTGGCGCCCGCCGACCTGGGGCCAAAGTGGGTAGGGGGCTATTTCTGCCCGTGCCACGGTTCCCACTATGACCTGGCTGGCCGTGTCTACAAGTCGCAGCCGGCGCCTCTCAACCTGCCAGTGCCGCCGCACTCGTATGAGTCGGACGACATCATTGTCATCGGCGTCGATCAGGAGAACGCATGATGAGCAAGTTCATGGACTGGATTGATGCGCGCTTCCCCGCCACCAAGATGTGGGAAGACCACCTGAGCAAGTATTACGCGCCCAAGAACTTCAACTTCCTGTATTTCTTCGGCTCCCTGGCGTTGCTGGTGTTGGTCAACCAGATCGTCACCGGTGTGTGGCTGACCATGAGCTTCACGCCCTCGGCAGAAGAGGCCTTCGCCTCGGTCGAGTACATCATGCGTGACGTGGAATACGGCTGGATCCTGCGCTACCTGCACTCCACCGGCGCGTCGGCGTTCTTCATCGTGGTCTACCTGCACATGTTCCGCGGGCTGCTCTACGGCTCCTACCAGAAGCCACGTGAGCTGGTCTGGCTGTTCGGCATGCTGATCTACCTGGCGCTGATGGCAGAGGCCTTCATGGGCTACCTGCTGCCTTGGGGGCAGATGTCGTACTGGGGTGCCCAGGTGATCATCTCGCTGTTCGGTGCGATTCCGGTGATCGGCGACGACCTCACCCAATGGATTCGTGGTGACTACCTGATTTCCGGTATTACCCTGAACCGCTTCTTCGCCCTGCATGTGGTAGCCCTGCCGATCGTCATTCTGGGCCTGGTGGTGCTGCACATCCTGGCCTTGCATGAAGTGGGTTCGAACAACCCCGATGGCGTCGACATCAAGAAGAAAAAGGACGAAAACGGTATCCCGCTGGACGGCATTCCGTTCCACCCGTACTACACCGTCAAGGACATTGTCGGCGTGGTCGTGTTCCTCTTCGTGTTCTGCGCTGTGGTGTTCTTCTTCCCGGAAATGGGCGGTTACTTCCTGGAGAAACCGAACTTCGAGCAGGCGAACGCCTTCAAGACGCCTGAGCACATTGCACCGGTGTGGTACTTCACGCCGTTCTACGCGATCTTGCGTGCGGTGCCTGACAAGCTCATGGGTGTGATCGCCATGGGTGCCGCCATCGCCGTGCTGTTCGTGTTGCCTTGGCTCGACCGCAGCCCGGTGCGCTCCATGCGTTACAAAGGCTGGATCAGCAAGCTCTTCCTGCTGGTGTTCTGCGTGGCCTTCGTCATCCTCGGCATATTGGGCGTGCTGGCACCGACACCAGGGCGCACCTTGCTGTCGCAGGTGTGCACGGTGTTGTACTTCGCCTACTTCCTGCTGATGCCGTTCTACACAAGGCTCGAGAAGACCAAACCGGTTCCGGAAAGGGTGACTGGCTGATGAAAAAGTTGATTGCAGTATTTTTGCTGGCAGTGATGCCTGCCTTTTCCTTCGCTGCGGAACACGGCCTGGAGCTGGACAAGGTCGACATCGACCTGACCGACAAAGCGGCCATGCAGGATGGTGCGCGTACCTTTGCCAACTATTGCATGGGTTGCCACAGCGCCAAGTTCCAGCGCTACGAGCGGGTCGCCGATGACCTGGGTATCCCCCACGAGCTGATGCTTGAAAAGCTAGTGTTCACCGGTGCCAAGATTGGTGACCACATGAACATCGGCATGAAGCCAAGCGATGCCAAGACCTGGTTCGGCGCCGCGCCACCCGACCTGACCCTGGTCGCCCGGGTGCGGGGTACCGATTGGCTGTACACCTACCTGCGCAGCTTCTATGAGGACAAGTCGCGTCCTTATGGGGTGAACAACAAGGTGTTCCCTAACGTCGGCATGCCCAACGTACTGGTCGGCCTGCAGGGCAACCAGGTGGTTGGCTGCAAGCAGGTGCAGAGTGTGGTCGATGGCAAGAAGCAGTTTGACCCGCTGACGGGCAGCCCATTGACCCATGAAGCGTGCGACCAGCTGACCATCACGCCGAATTCCGGTACCCTGACGACCGAGCAGTTCGACGAGAAGGTCAAGAACCTGGTGACCTTCCTGGCCTATTCGGCCAACCCGGTCAAACTGGAAAGCCAGCGCATTGGTACCTATGTGTTGCTGTACCTGGCTTTCTTCTTCGTATTCGCCTATTTGCTCAAGCGTGAATACTGGAAGGACGTGCACTGATCACGCAGTAATTTCTGGTAGTTGAACGCGCCCGGGGGGCCCTAGCAGATTTGCCAGGGTACCCCGGGCGCGTTTTCATTTAGAGTTTTACGAGCATCTCGTGCGAGGAGGCGCTACATGGGCGCAACCAACAGGTTAGCCTGCTATTCCGATCCCGCTGATCACTATTCTCATCGGGTACGCCTCGTTCTTACCGAAAAAGGCATCAGCGTGCAGATCGTCGACGTCGATCCTGGCCGTCTGCCGCCCAAGCTGGTTGAGGTGAACCCCTATGGGAGCGTGCCGACCTTGGTCGACCGCGACCTGGCGTTGTATGAGTCGACCGTGGTGATGGAATACCTCGAAGAGCGTTACCCGCATCCACCCTTGATGCCGGTGTACCCTGTGGCGCGTGGCAACAGCCGCCTGCTCATGCACCGCATCCAGCGTGACTGGTGTGCCCTGGCGGACACCGTGCTCGACGCGCGCAGCACTGACGCTGCCCGGGCCGAGGCGCGCAAGGCATTGCGTGAGAGCTTGACTGGTGTCTCGCCGCTGTTCGGTGAGTTCGCCTGCTTCATGAGTGATGAGCAAAGCCTGGTCGATTGTTGTCTATTGCCCATACTCTGGCGTTTGCCGGTCATGGGTATCGAATTGCCGCGGCAAGCCAAGCCGCTGCTGGATTACATGGAGCGACAGTTTGCCCGCGAGCCTTTCATGGCGAGCCTGTCCTCCGTAGAACGTGAAATGCGCAAGCTTTAAGGAGCTGTTGATGAACTCCAGTCGCCCCTATCTGGTTCGAGCACTGTACGAGTGGATCGTCGACAACGATTGCACGCCCCATATGCTGGTCAATGCCGAATTCCCGGCAGTCCAAGTGCCGCAAGGTTTTGCCAGTGATGGTCAGATTGTCCTGAATATCTCGCCGAGCGCCGTGCGCAGCCTGCACATGGATAACGATGCGGTGAGCTTCGAGGGCCGCTTCGGCGGCGTCGCCCACACGTTGTTCGTGCCGATTGGTGCGATCCTCGGTATCTACGCCCGTGAGAACGGGCAGGGCATGGTCTTCGAGCTGGAGCCGTCGTTGCTGGAAGGCGATGAGCTGGAAGACGACGACGTCGAGCCGGATGATGACGGCCCACCTGAAGGGGGTGGCCAGCCGCCGCGTCCGACGGGCCGGCCGAGCCTCAAAGTGGTCAAGTAACAAAAAAGGCGATCCAACCGGATCGCCTTTTTATTTGCAGCTGCGATTACAGGTCGCTGATGGTGCGCACCTGGTCTTTGTTGATGCGGGTGCGTTTGCCGTCGAGTTGCTGGAACTCGTAGAAGCCGGTGGCCTTCTCGTAGCGCGGCGCGTCGACGGCCTGGAACTCGCGGCCGTCGTTCAGGGTGATCAGGCTGGGTGTGGAGCAGCCGGCCAGAGTGGCGAAGGTGCCAATCAGCAGGGCAGGCAGCAGGAGCTTCTTCATGCGGTGTTTCCTGAATTTCTGAAGGGTAAAGCTTTGTGGTGGCCTGTATGCGCCTCATCGCCGGCAAGCCGGCTCCCACAGGTAAACCACGAACCCTGCGAGAGCCGGCTTGCCGGCGATGAGATCGGAACAGGCCAATGAATCAGTCGATGTACTCGAACAGCTTGACGATCTTCTGCACGCCCGACACGCTCTGGACTACGCCGGTGGCGGCGTTGGCCTCTTGCTGGGTCACCAGGCCGAGCAGGTAGACAATACCGTTTTCGGTAATCACCTTGATGCGCGAGCTTGGCACGGCGTTGTCGGTCAGCATTTGGGTCTTGATTTTGGTGGTCAGCCAAGCGTCGTTGTTGCGCGCGAGGATGGAGGACGGCTGCATCACCTGCAGTTCGTTGTGTACCTTCTTCACGCGCTGAACTTGGCCTGCAGTCTGCTCGGCCAAGCTCTTGAGGTCGGCGCGCGGGGTTTGGCCGGCGAGCAGGACAATGCCGTTGTAGCTGCTGACAACGATGTGCGAGCCCTTGTCCAGGTCTGGGCTGGCCTTGGAAATATTCACCGCAGCCTTGGTTTCGATCAGCGAGTCATCGATCTTGCTGCCGATGGTACGCGTGCCGCGATCGTCCTCGATTGGCGAATTGCGGGTGGAGGTCAGCACCGAGCTGCAGCCGGTGACGCTCAGGCACAGGGTCAGGGCCATCAGGCCGAGGCGCATAGGGGTCATTCTTCACTCCCGAACAGTTGGCTGTCGATCAGGTCGCACAGGCAGTGGATCGCCAGCAGGTGGACTTCCTGGATACGCGCGGTGACTGTCGAGGGCACGCGGATTTCCACGTCCTCGGGCAGCAGCAGCGAAGCCATGCCGCCACCGTCACGTCCAGTCAATGCTACGACAATCATTTCGCGATCATGTGCGGCCTGGATCGCTTGAATCACGTTGGCCGAGTTGCCGCTGGTGGAAATCGCCAGCAACACATCGCCGGGCTGGCCCAGGGCGCGAATCTGTTTGGAAAAGACTTCGTTGTAGCTGTAGTCATTGGCAATCGAGGTCAGCGTCGAGCTGTCGGTTGTCAATGCGATGGCCGGCAGGCTCGGGCGCTCGCGCTCGAAGCGGTTGAGCAGCTCTGACGAGAAGTGCTGGGCATCGCCGGCCGAGCCGCCGTTGCCGCAGGCGAGCATCTTGCCTTCGTTGAGAAGCGCATTGACCATGACCAAGCTGGCCTGCTCGATGTGCGGTGCCAGGATGTCCATTGCCTGTTGCTTGGTATCGATGCTGGCCTGGAACAGCCGGCGAATTCGGGATTGCATGTCCATCTGGTGACCTTAAGTGGGGCGGTGGCCTTTGCTGCGCGCATCAACGACCAGCCCGCGAAACATAGAGCAAAAAATACGAAGTGGGTTCAGCATTCGAAGGCGTTTTTCAGCCATTGAAGCGGTCTGCCTGCGTGGTGGCTGCCCTGCAGGGCGACAACGTCGAAGCGGCAGGGGTGTGTGGCCCAGCGGCATTCCTTCTGCAGGAAAAGGCTGGCAGCCAACACCAGCCGTTTCTGCTTGCGCCCGTCGATACTGCCGAGGGCGCCACCGAAGCTCGCGTGCAGCCGGTAGCGGACTTCGACGAATACTACTGTATCGGCGTCGAGCATGACCAGATCAAGCTCACCGCCTTTGCATCGCCAATTGCGTGTCAGCAGCTGCAAACCTTGCCCTTGGAGGTACTCAAGGGCTTGGTTTTCGGCTGCATGGCCGGCCTGGGTAGGCGATGCGTCGGGCATCAGCGGGCGGTGTCTGGCAGGCGCTTGACCTGACCACCAGCGAACTCGGCCCACGGCAGTTGACGTTCGATGCGCTGGTTGGCGTTCATGCTCAGGCTGCCGGACAGGCCCTGGATGCGGTTATCCGGCAGGGCTTTCAGCTGGCCCAGGCGGGGTGCCAGGCTGTAGGCATCCACACCCATGGCGTACAGGCGGCCGAGGCTGCCGGCTGCTTGTGGCCATTGCTGGACCACTTGCTGGCGCAGGCTGTTGCTGGTGTCGAGCAGCCACGGTGTTTCGCAGAAACGAATGCCGTTCATGTCGTTGTACTGGTTGACGTCACCGCTGGCGCTGTACAGGTTCGAGGTGGCGTAGACCGGCACGTCGCCCGCGTACTGGAAGTTCAGGGTCGGCTTGATCTGCTGGGCCTGCTGCGGTGTCGAGGCAAGGAAGATGAAGTCGATGTCCTGGCGGCGCGATGGCTGCGCGGCGATGTTGCCGCCTACCGTGCTTTGCAGGCTCTTGGCGCGGCCTTCGCTTTGGCGCAGTTGGAACAGGTCGGCAATTTGCTGGGCCAGGGCGACCGGTTGAGCGATGCGCTCGGCGGCGAGCAGGGTGCCGCCGTTGCTTTCCCAGTCTTTGCGGAAAGCGGCGAGCACGCGGTCGCCCCATTCACCACTTGGCACAAGGGCAACGGCACGTACCTTGCCGTCGGCGCGGGCGCGGCGCGAGACTTCGCGGGCTTCGTCTTCAGCGGCGAGGCCGAACTGGAAGAGTTGCGGCGGGGCTGTTTGGCCGGCGTCTGCGTAGTTCAGTGCCAGTGTGGTGATTGGCAACTGCTGATTAGCAGCGAGCTTCTTCACCAGGGGTTTTTCCAGCGGGCCGACTACAAGTTGCACACCAGCGGCCTGGGCCTGGCGGTAGAAGTCGTCCAGCGAGGTGATGCGCGAGCTGTCGAATACCTGCACGGCTGGCGCCGGTTGGCCCGACTGCTGGGCCTGGAAGTGAGCGGCCATGAAACCATCGCGCAGCGCGCGGGCGACACCCGCCAAAGGCCCTTCCTGGGGCAGCAGCAGGGCGATCTTGGTCAATGGCTGGCTGGCCAGCTCCTTGAGCTTGACCAGCGCCACCGGCAGTTGCTGGGCGGCTGGGTGGTCCGAGTGCTGTTTGCGCCAGGCATCGATGGCGGCTTGCTGTTGCTCCAGGGTGCCGGCGGTTTTCACCGCCAGGGCCAGGCTGGTCCAGCCGGCCAGGACCGGGTCGGTGGCGGGCTGCTGCAACTGCTCTGCAGGCAATGCGGCGACCAGTGCCCAAATGGCGTCATTGTTGGCGCTGGCGGCCTGGCCGCTGAGCAGCGGGGCGAGCAGGATGCGCTGTTGTGCCGCTGCCAGCGACTGGCCATCGGCTTCAAGGGCGGCCGCGTGGACGCTGTAGGTGCGTGCTTGCTGTTCTACCGGCAGTTCGCCAACGCGCTGCAAGCTGGGGTGCGACAGCGCGCTCAGTGCCGCTTTGGGCTGGTTGCGGCTCATCGCCAGCTCGGCGCCAAGGGTGCTGGCGAACACTTGCTGGGCGGGCTTGAGCGTGTCCATCGGGACCTGCTCGAGAATGCGTGCGGCGCGCGGGTAGTCCTTCTGCTTGTACGCAAGGTCTGCGGCGCTCAGGCGCAGCAGGGCGGCGTCTTCCGCGGACTTGCTGGAGGCGGCCTTTTCGAGCAGTTGCTCGATACTGGCGTCCGGAGTGCGCGGCAGCTCGCCCAGGCTGGATGAGGGCGAGCTGGCGCAGGCTGCCAGCAGGGTAGCGAGGCAGAGGGCTGAGAGCAGCCGCAGGCAAGCGATCATGTAAAGGTCCTGTTACTCGATCAAGTTGGCCGGCAATTGTACCCAAGCACTGGCCGGGGCGCGATGTTGCTGATGCTGATCCTTCACTATAGGCGGCTGGCCGGTGAACGCCTGCGAAGTTCTTTGCGCCCTGTTGCGGGCGCTCGGGCTACAATGGCGCCTTTGATCCGAAAGACAGGTGTGCGCAGTGACTGATGTGGCAGGGGCTTCGAAATCCACCGTGGGTACGCTGTATGTGGTCGCAACGCCCATCGGCAACCTCGACGACATGAGCGCCAGGGCGCTGAAGGTGCTGGCGGATGTCGCCCTGATCGCGGCCGAGGACACGCGCCACTCGATCCGCCTGCTGCAGCATTTCGGTATCGACACACCGCTGGCGGCCTGCCATGAGCACAATGAGCGTGACGAAGGTGGGCGTTTTCTGACCAAGCTGTTGGCCGGCGACAACGTGGCGCTGGTGTCCGACGCCGGTACGCCGTTGATTTCTGACCCTGGCTACCACTTGGTGCGCCAGGCGCGGGCGGCGGGTGTGAATGTGGTGCCGGTGCCCGGCGCGTGCGCGCTGATCGCCGCGCTTTCTGCCGCGGGCCTGCCCTCCGACCGTTTCATCTTCGAAGGTTTTTTGCCGGCGAAGACGGCGGGGCGCCGGGCACGCCTGGAGCAGGTGAAGGAAGAGCCACGTACGTTGATCTTCTATGAGGCCCCTCACCGCATCCTCGAGTGCCTCGAAGACATGGAGGCAGTGTTCGGTGCTGAGCGCCCGGCCCTGTTGGCCCGCGAGCTGACCAAAACCTTCGAAACCCTCAAAGGGCTGCCCTTGGCCGAACTGCGTGCTTTCGTCGCGGCCGATAGCAATCAGCAGCGCGGTGAGTGCGTTGTATTGGTGGGGGGTTGGAGTGCGCCTGAGGGCGAGCAGGCCATCAGTATCGAGGCGCAGCGTGTGCTGGACTTGCTGTTAGCGGAGTTGCCGCTCAAACGGGCGGCGGCACTTGCGGCGGAAATTACCGGTGTGCGCAAGAACCTGTTGTATCAACTTGCCTTGGAAAAGCAGAAAGCACAGTAGTGGCAATTTGATATAGTTTACGGTATCGCTTGTTCTTGAGCGCGGCTGCCGTTAACCTTGTCAGCGGAGAGTCGATTGGACAGTCGCTGCCTGTTTTTGTTCCGCAGCTTTTGTTGCGAAACGGCAGGGGGAGGAAAGTCCGGGCTCCATAGGGCAGAGTGCCAGGTAATGCCTGGGAGGCGTGAGCCTACGGAAAGTGCCACAGAAAATAACCGCCTAAGCACTTCGGTGCCGGTAAGGGTGAAAAGGTGCGGTAAGAGCGCACCGCGCGACTGGCAACAGTTCGTGGCTAGGTAAACCCCACTCGGAGCAAGACCAAATAGGGTTCCATTAGGCGTGGCCCGCGTCGGAACCGGGTAGGTTGCTAGAGGCGTCCAGTGATGGCCGTCGTAGAGGAATGACTGTCCTCGACAAAACCCGGCTTACAGATCGACTCTCCACCTCTCCCTCCCTGCTTGAATCGATAGCAGGCGCGCTCTGGTAATACCGAAAAAATCTTACTCTTAATAAATCACTTTAACTTCGAACTCCATACGCTTGCGTGGGTTTGATTTTTCTCGTGTTTTTTTCCCGCCTGAACTCTTTCCACATTCCTTTATCGCGCTAAATCTCGGTCCTGTAAGGCTTTTCCTTATGAACGTGCCTTGACGGTGCAGCGGGCGGATTCCTATAGTGTGCGCAAGTGGCAGAAAGTGGGATGAAGTGGGTTTTCTGGCACAAAAAAGCTACCATTGTGGGGAATCGCAGCCGTGTTCCGCGGAGCCAACGCCGTCAGCCTCGATGCCAAAGGCCGTCTCGCCATGCCGAGCCGGTACCGCGACGAGCTCGATTCGCGTTGCAATGGTCAGCTGATCGTGACCATCGATGCTGTAGACCCCTGCTTGTGTGTCTACCCCCTTGATGAGTGGGAACAGATAGAAGCCAAGTTGCGTGCCTTGCCGTCGTTGCGTGAGGAAAACCGCCGCCTGCAGCGTTTGCTGATCGGTAATGCGGTTGACCTGGAGCTCGATGGCAGTGGGCGTTTCCTGGTACCGCCCCGCCTGCGTGAGTACGCCAAGCTCGACAAGAAGGCGATGCTGGTGGGGCAACTGAACAAATTCCAGCTGTGGGATGAGGATGCCTGGAACGCGGTTTCGGCAGCCGACCTTGCAGCTATTCAACAACCGGGCGCCATGCCCGACGAATTGCGTGACCTGATCCTGTGACCATAGATAGCGGCTTCAACCACATTACCGTCCTGCTCGACGAAGCTGTCGAGGCATTGGCCCTGCGCGCCGACGGTTGCTATCTGGACGGCACCTTTGGCCGTGGCGGACACAGCCGTCTGATCCTCAGCAAGCTCGGGCCGCAAGGGCGGCTGCTGGGCTTCGACAAAGATCCACAGGCGATTGCCACAGGGCAAGCGCTGGCGGCCGAAGACGGCCGCTTTGTCATTGTGCAGCGCAGCTTTGCCGAGTTGGGCGCGGAAGTGGCCGAGCGCGGCCTGGCTGGCAAGGTCAGCGGTATCCTGCTTGACCTTGGCGTTTCCTCGCCGCAGCTGGATGACCCTGAACGCGGCTTCAGTTTCCTCAATGATGGCCCGCTGGACATGCGCATGAACCCTGACCAGGGCATCAGCGCTGCCGAGTTCATCGCTACCGCACCCGTGGAAGAAATTGCCCGCGTATTCAAAGAGTACGGTGAGGAGCGTTTCGCCGGGCGCATGGCGCGCGCGGTCGTGGAACGCCGCGAAAAGCAGCCCTTCACCCGTACTGCCGACCTGGCCGAAGTGCTCAAGGTCGCCAACCCTGCGTGGGAAAAGGGCAAGAACCCGGCCACCCGCGCCTTCCAAGGCCTGCGCATCCACGTCAACAACGAGTTGGGTGACCTTGAGGCTGGGCTTGAGGCCGCGCTCGATGCGCTGGAAATCGGTGGTCGCCTCGCGGTCATCAGCTTCCACTCGCTCGAAGACCGCATCGTCAAATTGTTCATGCGCAAGCTGGTCAAGGGCGAGGCAGACAACCTGCCGCGCAACCTGCCGGTACAGCACAAGGTCTTCGAACCGAAAATCAAGCTCATCGGCAAGGCACAGTTCGCGTCCGAGGCTGAGCTCAAGGCCAACCCGCGGTCGCGCAGCGCCGTGATGCGGGTGGCGGAGAAGCTGCGGTGAGCAGGCTGTTTGCCAAGCCATTGCCAGGCGGAAGCTTCCTGATGCTTCTGCTGTTCGTCGGTGTCCTGGTTTCGGCCATCGCCGTGTCCTACAGCGCCCACTGGAACCGTCAGTTGCTCAATACCCTGTACGGCGAATTGAACGAGCGCGACAAGGCCCAGGCAGAGTGGGGGCGCTTGATCCTTGAGCAAAGCACCTGGACCGCCCACAGCCGTATCGAGAGCCTCGCTTCCGAGCAATTGAAAATGCGCGTCCCTGCGGCTGACGAAGTGCGGATGGTGGCGCCATGATGAAGCTCGAAGGCGCACTCTACCCCTGGCGCTTCCGGGTAGTGATCGGTTTGCTGGCACTGATGGTGGGTGCCATCTGCTGGCGCATCATCGACCTGCAGGTCGTCGACCGTGACTTCCTCAAGGGCCAGGGTGATGCCCGCAGCCTGCGGCATATTCCGATTCCTGCGCACCGTGGCCTGATCACCGACCGCAACGGCGAGCCGCTGGCGGTCAGTACGCCGGTCACCACCCTGTGGGCCAACCCTAAGGAAATGCAGGCCGCCAAGGACCGTTGGCCGCAGCTGGCGGCTGCATTGGGGCAAAACGCCCAGCAGTTGACCGAGCGCCTGACCCAGCAGGCCAACAAGGAATTCATCTACCTGGTCCGCGGGCTGACCCCGGAGCAGGGCCAGCAGGTGCTCGACCTGAAAGTGCCGGGCGTGTATGGCCTGGAAGAGTTCCGCCGCTTCTACCCGGCCGGTGATGTCACCGCGCACATGGTCGGCTTTACCGACCTCGATGACCACGGGCGTGAAGGGGTTGAGCTGGCCTACGACGAATGGCTGGCCGGCGTGCCGGGCAAGCGACAGGTGATCAAGGACCGGCGTGGCCGGCTGATCAAGGACATTCAGGTCACCAAAAACGCCAAGGCCGGTAAGACCTTGGCGTTGTCGATAGACCTGCGCCTGCAATACCTGGCCACCCGCGAACTGCGCAACGCCATTGCCGAACAGGAAGCCAAGGCCGGCAGCCTGGTGATCATGGACGTCAAGACCGGTGAAGTCCTGGCCATGGTCAACCAGCCGACCTACAACCCAAACAACCGCCGCAGCATGTTCCCTGCTGCGATGCGTAACCGGGCGATCATCGACGTGTTCGAGCCAGGTTCGACCGTCAAGCCGATCTCCATGAGTGCGGCGCTGCAGAGCGGGCGCTGGAAAACCACCGACAAGGTCGAGGTTTACCCGGGCAGCCTGCAGATCGGCCGCTACACCATCAAGGACGTTTCCCGCAGCGAGGGCCCGATCCTCGACCTGACCGGCATCCTGATCAACTCCTCTAACGTCGGCATGAGCAAGATCGCTTTCGACATCGGTGGCGAGGCCATCTACCGGGTCATGTCCCAGGTCGGCCTGGGGCAATACACCGGCCTGGGCTTCCCGGGCGAGCGGGTGGGCAACCTGCCTAACCACCGTGAGTGGCGCAAGGCCGAGACCGCGACCCTGTCCTATGGCTATGGCGTATCGGTGACTGCTCTGCAGCTGGTGCATGCCTACGCGGCGCTGGCCAACGACGGCAAGATGGTGCCGCTGTCGATCCTCAAGGTGGACAAGGCGCCCGAGGCTGTTCAGGCGATTCCGAAAGAAACCGCCGAAACCGTTCAAGGCATGCTGCAGCAGGTGATTGAGGCGCCGCGCGGGGTATTCCGTGCGCAGGTGCCGTTCTATCACGTGGGTGGCAAGTCCGGTACGGCGCGTAAGGCGACCGTTGGTTCCAAGGGCTACACCGAAAACGCCTACCGCTCGCTGTTCGCAGGCTTCGGCCCGATGAGCGATCCGCGTTACGCCATCGTCGTGGTCATCGATGAACCAAGCAAGGGCGGCTACTTCGGTGGTCTGGTTTCGGCGCCTGTGTTCAGCAAGGTCATGTCGGGCACCCTGCGGTTGATGAACGTGCCGCCAGACAACCTGCCGCCGCCACCCACCGCACAACCACAAGTCACTGCAGCTGCCGCCAAGGGAGGGCGTGGATGATGACAATGCCATTGAGCAAGCTTTTCGCCCACGCCAGCCGCGATCCGCTGATCCGCGAGCTGACCCTGGACAGCCGCGCCGTGCGTCCGGGTGACCTGTTCCTGGCCGTCCCGGGTGCCAAGGTCGATGGCCGCGACCATATCGCCGACGCCTTGGCCCGTGGCGCTGCCGCCGTTGCCTACGAAGAGCAGGGCGCTACCGTGCTGCCGATCACCGACGTGCCGCTGATTCCGGTCAAGGGCCTGATCGCCCAGCTGTCGGATATCGCCGGTCGCTTCTATGGCGAACCTAGCCGCCAGTTGAACCTGGTCGGGGTTACCGGCACCAACGGCAAGACCAGTGTCACTCAGTTGGTGGCGCAGGCGCTTGACGTGCTGGGCCAGCGTTGCGGCCTGATCGGCACCCTGGGTACCGGCTTCTACGGTGAGCTGCAGAGCGGCCGCCTGACCACGCCGGACCCGATCGCGGTGCAGTCGACGCTCTACGACCTGAAAAAGGGCGGTGCCAAGGCAGTAGCGATGGAGGTGTCCTCGCATGCCCTGGAGCAGGGGCGTGTCGCCGCATTGGCGTTCGACATCGCGGTCATGACCAACCTGTCCCGTGATCACCTGGACTACCACGGCAGCATGCAGGCCTATGAGGCGGCCAAGGCCAAGCTGTTCGCCTGGCCGAACCTGCGTTGCCAGGTGGTCAATCTGGATGATGACTTTGGTCGTCGCCTGGCGCTGGCGTATGCCCGCCGTCCGAGTGCCGATCATATCGAGACCCGGCTGCTCAGCTACAGCCTGGAAAACCCGGAAGCGTCGTTGTATTGCCGTGAAGCCACCTTCGATGACGATGGCGTGCGCGCAATCCTCGTGACCGCCCAGGGTGAGCGTACCTTGCGCAGCCAGCTGCTTGGCCGCTTCAACCTGAGCAACATGCTCGCGGCCGTGGCCACGCTGCTGGCCCTGGATTATTCGCTGGACGAAATTCTCAAGGTCACCCCGCAGTTGCAAGGGCCGGTTGGCCGCATGCAGCGCTTGGGTGGCGGCGACAAACCGCTGGTGGTGGTCGATTACGCCCACACCCCGGATGCCCTGGAAAAAGTACTCGAGGCCCTGCGCCCACATGCGCACGGCAAGCTGCTGTGCCTGTTCGGCTGCGGTGGCGACCGTGACCGTGGCAAGCGCCCGCTGATGGCCGGCGTGGCCGAGCGCCTGGCCGACCGCGTGCTGGTTACCGATGACAACCCGCGCAGTGAAGACCCACTGCGGATCTTCGACGATATCCGCCCTGGTTTTGCCAAGCCAGACAGCGTCGAGTTCGTCGCTGGCCGCGGCGAAGCCATCGCCCACCTGATCGCCACTGCCGCAGCCGATGACGTCATCGTCCTGGCCGGCAAGGGGCACGAGGATTACCAGGAGATTCGCGGCGAGCGCCACGATTTCTCCGATCTGGTCGAAGCCGAGAAGGCACTTGCAGCCTGGGAGGCTCCACATGCTTAAAGCCATGACACTCAGCCAGCTGACCACAGCACTGAGTGCTCGCCTGGTCAGCGCCGACGCCAGCTTTAACGGCGTCAGCATCGACAGCCGCAGCGTCACTGCCGGGCAGTTGTTCGTCGCGCTGACGGGGCCACGCTTCGATGGCCATGATTACCTGGCCGATGTAAAAGCCAAGGGCGCCGTTGCCGCGCTGGTCGAGCGCGAAGTTGCCGATGTAGACCTGCCGCAGTTGCTGGTCGCCGACTGCCGTCTGGCCCTGGGCCAGCTCGGGGCGCTGAACCGCGCTGCGTTCGACAAGCCTGTCGTAGCCATCACCGGCTCCAGCGGCAAGACCACGGTCAAGGAAATGCTGGCCAGCATCCTGCGCACCCGTGGCCTGGTGCATGCCACCCGCGGCAACCTGAACAACGACCTCGGTGCCCCGTTGACCCTGTTGGAAATTGCCCCGGAGCACAGCGCGGCGGTGATCGAGCTCGGTGCTTCGCGCATCGGTGAAATCCGCTACACCGTCGGCCTGACCCAGCCCCAGGTGGTCATCATCAATAACGCCGGCACCGCCCACGTGGGTGAGTTCGGCGGCCCTGAGAAAATTGTCGAAGCCAAGGGCGAGATCCTCGAAGGCCTGGGCGAGGGCGGCACGGCCATCCTCAACCTGGACGACAAGGCCTTTGGCATCTGGAAGGCACGTGCCGGGGCGCACACGGTCATCAGCTTCGCCCGCAATGACGCTAGCGCCGATTTCCATGCCACTGACATTGGTCGTGATGCGCGTGGTTGCCCGTCGTTCAAGCTGCATGGCGCCGGTGAAACCGTAGACGTGCAACTCAACGTGCTGGGCGAGCACAACGTCAGCAATGCGCTGGCTGCCGCCGCTGCTGCCCATGCCGTCGGTCTGAGCCTGAGCGGCATCGCCGCTGGGCTGAACGCCGTGCAACCGGTCAAGGGCCGCACCGTGGCGCAGATCGCGCCAAATGGTGTGCGCGTGATCGACGACAGTTACAACGCAAATCCCACCTCCATGTGCGCGGCCATTGATATACTCGCCGGCTTTTCCGGCCGCACCGTCCTGGTGCTCGGGGATATCGGCGAATTGGGCCAATGGGCGGAAGAAGGCCACCGTCAGGTGGGTGACTACGCGCGTGGCAAGGTCGACGCCCTGTACGCAGTGGGTACCAACATGACACATGCGGTCAAGGCGTTCGGCGCCAATGGCCGTCATTTCGCTACTCAAGCTGAGCTGATCGACGCGGTTAGCGCCGAAAATGCCAGCGACACCACAATCTTGATCAAGGGCTCGCGTAGCGCTGCGATGGAAAACGTCGTGGCGGCTTTGTGTGGTTCAAGCGGGGAGAAACATTAATGCTGCTGCTGTTGGCTGAGTATCTGCAACAGTTCCATAAAGGCTTCGCGGTCTTCCAGTACCTGTCCCTGCGCGGGATCCTGGGTGTACTGACCGCGTTGTCACTGGCGCTGTGGCTGGGCCCTTGGATGATCCGTACCCTGCAGATCCGCCAGATCGGTCAGGCTGTCCGTAACGACGGCCCGCAATCGCACTTGTCCAAATCCGGCACCCCCACCATGGGCGGCGCGCTGATCCTGTCTGCTATCGCCGTCAGCACCCTGCTGTGGGCTGATCTGTCCAACCGCTATGTGTGGGTCGTGCTGATCGTCACCCTGGCGTTTGGCGCCATCGGCTGGGTCGATGACTACCGCAAGGTGATCGAAAAGAACTCCCGTGGCTTGCCAAGCCGCTGGAAGTACTTCTGGCAGTCGGTGTTTGGCCTGGCTGCTGCGGTCTTCCTTTACAAGACCGCCCCGACTAGCGTTGAAACCACACTGATCCTGCCGTTCATCAAGGATGTCACCATCCCGCTGGGCGTTGGCTTCATCGTTCTGACCTACTTCGTCATCGTCGGCTCCAGCAACGCGGTCAACCTCACCGATGGCCTCGACGGCCTGGCCATCATGCCAACGGTCATGGTGGGCGGTGCATTGGGCATCTTCTGCTACCTGTCGGGTAACGTGAAATTCGCTGAGTACCTGCTGATCCCGTATGTGCCGGGTTCGGGGGAACTGATCGTGTTCTGCGGCGCATTGATCGGCGCTGGCCTGGGCTTCCTGTGGTTCAACACTTACCCGGCGCAAGTCTTCATGGGTGACGTTGGCGCGCTGGCGCTTGGCGCCGCGCTGGGCACCATCGCGGTGATCGTTCGCCAGGAAATCGTCCTGTTCATCATGGGCGGCATCTTCGTGGTGGAGACCCTGTCGGTGGTGATCCAGGTCGCCTCCTTCAAGTTGACCGGCAAGCGTGTGTTCCGCATGGCGCCGATCCACCACCACTTTGAACTCAAGGGCTGGCCTGAGCCACGGGTGATTGTCCGTTTCTGGATCATCACCGTGATTTTGGTGCTGGTCGGCCTTGCAACCCTGAAACTGAGGTAGATGAGCGTGTCACTGATCGCTTCCGACCAATTCCGCATCGTTGTCGGCCTCGGCAAGAGCGGCATGTCCCTGGTTCGCTTCCTGGCGAGCCGGGGCATTGCCTTTGCGGTCGCCGACACCCGCGAGCAACCGCCGGAACTGGACACCCTGCGCCGTGATTACCCGCAGGTGGAAGTGCGCTGTGGCGAGCTGGACGTGGACTTCCTGTGCCGCGCCAACGAACTGTACGTGAGCCCGGGCCTGGCCTTGTCCACCCCGGCGCTGCAACAGGCTGCGGCACGGGGTGTGGCCCTGTCGGGCGACATCGAGCTGTTCGCCCGCCATGCCAAAGCGCCAATCATCGCCATCAGCGGCTCCAACGCAAAAAGCACAGTGACCACCCTGGTCGGCGAAATGGCTGCCAAGGCGGGCAAGCGCGTGGCCGTGGGCGGTAACCTCGGCACGCCAGCCCTGGACCTGCTGAGCGATGAGGTGGAGCTGTATGTGCTGGAGCTGTCCAGCTTCCAGCTGGAAACCACAGACCAGCTCAACGCCGAAGTCGCCACCGTGCTGAACATCAGCGAAGACCACATGGACCGCTACAGCGGCCTGCCGGCTTATCACCTGGCCAAGCACCGCATCTTCCGGGGCGCTCATCAGGTGGTGGTAAACCGCCAGGACGCGCTGAGCCGGCCATTGCCGGTCGAAGGCCGGCCGTGCTGGAGCTTTGGCCTGAACCAACCGGACTTCAAGGCCTTCGGCCTGCGTGAGGTCGACGGCGAGAAATACCTGGCGTTCGAATTCCAGAACCTGATGCCCGTGCGCGACCTGAAAATTCGCGGTTCGCACAACCACAGCAACGCCCTCGCAGCCCTGGCCCTCGGCCATGCCGCAGGCTTGCCGTTTGCACCGATGCTCGACGCCCTGCGCGAGTTTGGTGGCCTGGCCCATCGTTGCCAGTGGGTGCGCGAGCGCAATGGTGTCAATTGGTACGACGACTCCAAGGCCACCAACGTCGGTGCTGCGCTGGCGGCCATCGAAGGCCTGGGCGCGGATATCGCCGGCAAGCTGGTGTTGATCGCCGGCGGTGACGGCAAAGGTGCCGACTTTGCCGCGCTGCGTGAGCCAGTGGCGCGCTTCTGCCGTGCGGTGGTGCTGTTGGGCCGTGATGCCGAGCGCCTCGCCGAAGCGTTGGGCGAAGGTGTACCGCACGTGCGGGTCAAGACCCTGGAAGAGGCCGTCGAGCAGTGCGCCGCCCTGGCTCAGCCGGGTGATGCCGTGCTGTTGTCGCCGGCCTGCGCCAGCCTCGACATGTTCAAGAACTTTGAAGAACGCGGGCGCCTGTTCGCCCAAGCGGCGGGAGGGCTGGCATGATCTTCGGTATCTTCAAGCCGTACCCGTCGCCGCTGATCAGCGGCCGTGGCATCGACCTCGACTTCGCCATGCTTGCCGGCTGCCTGGCATTGCTGGGCCTGGGCCTGGTGATGATCACCTCGGCGTCCTCGGAAGTGGCCGCGGTGCAGTCGGGTAACCCGCTTTACCACATGTTCCGTCACCTGGTGTACGTGGTCATCGGCCTGGTCGCCTGCGGCGCCACCATGCTGGTGCCAATCGCCACCTGGCAGCGCATGGGCTTCATGATGCTGCTGGGCGCCTTCGGCCTGCTGGTGCTGGTGCTGGTGCCGGGTATCGGCCGGGAAGTGAACGGTTCCATGCGCTGGATCGGCTTCAGCTTCTTCAACGTGCAGCCGTCGGAGATCGCCAAGGTCTTCGTGGTCATCTACCTGGCCGGCTACCTGGTACGCCGGCAGACCGAGGTGCGCGAGAGCTGGATGGGCTTCTTCAAGCCGTTCATCGTGCTGCTGCCGATGGCTGGCCTGCTGCTGATGGAGCCGGACTTCGGTGCCACCGTGGTGATGATGGGCGCTGCGGCGGCCATGTTGTTCCTCGGCGGGGTGGGGTTGTTCCGCTTCAGTTTGATGGTGGTGCTGGCGGTGGTCGCGGTGTTTGTCCTGGTGCAGGCCCAGCCGTACCGGATGGCACGTTTGATCACCTTTACCGACCCCTGGTCCGACCAGTTCGGCTCGGGCTACCAGTTGACCCAGGCCTTGATCGCTTTCGGCCGCGGTGAGTGGCTGGGCGTGGGCCTGGGCAACAGCGTACAGAAGCAGTTCTACCTGCCCGAGGCGCACACTGACTTCGTGTTCTCGGTGCTGGCTGAAGAGCTCGGCGTGGTCGGCTCGCTGGTCACCATCGCGCTGTTCGTTTTCGTCACCGTGCGCGCCTTGTACATCGGCCTGTGGGCCGAAAAGGCCAAGCAGTTCTTCGCCGCCTACATGGCATTCGGCCTGGCCTTCCTGTGGATCGGCCAGTTCCTGATCAATATCGGCGTGAACGTCGGCCTGCTGCCGACCAAGGGCCTGACCTTGCCGTTCCTCAGTTACGGGGGCAGCTCGCTGGTGATTTGTTGCGCCTGCGTGGGCTTGCTGCTGCGTATCGAGTGGGAGAGCCGCACGCACCTGGGCAGCGAGGAACACGAATTCAACGAAAGCGATTTTGCCGAGGAGACCAGTCATGGCCGCTGACGGCAAGAACGTACTGATCATGGCAGGCGGTACCGGGGGCCACGTGTTCCCGGCCCTGGCCTGCGCCCGGGAATTCCAGGCACGGGGGTACAACGTGCACTGGCTGGGCACGCCGAAAGGCATCGAGAACGAACTGGTGCCCCAGGCCGGTCTGCCGTTGCACCTCATCCAGGTCAGCGGCCTGCGCGGCAAGGGCAAGCTGTCGCTGCTCAAGGCGCCGTTCACCCTGGTCAAGGCGGTGCTGCAGGCACGGCGCATCATTCGTCAGCTCAAGCCTGTGTGCGTGCTGGGCTTCGGCGGCTACGTGACCGGGCCGGGCGGTGTGGCCGCGCGGCTGTGCGGTGTGCCGCTGGTCATTCACGAACAGAATGCGCGCGCGGGTACCGCCAATCGGTTGCTGGTGCCACTCTCGGCACGCGTCTGCGAAGCTTTCCCGAACACCTTCGCGGCCAGCGAAAAACGTCGCACCACCGGCAACCCGGTGCGCCCGGAGCTGTTCATGGACGCGCGACGCGCACCCTTGGCCGAACGCCGTGCACGCCTGCTTGTGCTCGGGGGCAGCCTGGGTGCGGAACCATTGAACAAATTGTTGCCTAAGGCCCTGTCTGAAGTGCCTGCAACACTGCGGCCAGAGGTGTTCCACCAGGCTGGCAAGCAACACGCGCCTATCACCGCCGAGCGTTATCACGAGGCGGGCGTCGAGGCTCAGGTAGAGCCTTTCATCAAGGACATGGCCCAAGCCTATGGCTGGGCCGACATCGTCGTGTGCCGGGCCGGTGCCCTGACCGTCAGCGAACTCGCGGCGGCGGGCCTGCCTTCGATGCTGGTGCCGTTGCCCCATGCGATCGACGATCACCAGACCCACAACGCCCACTATCTGGCTCGGGAAGGCGCTGCCTTCCTGATGCCACAAGCGACAACTGGCGCAGCGCAGCTCGCTGAACGCCTGAACGAGGTGCTGATGCAACCCGAGAAACTCAACACCATGGCTGGCACCGCACGGCGCCTGGCCAAACCTGCCGCAACCAGCACCGTGGTCGATATCTGCCTGGAGGTGGCTCATGGTTGAAAGCCAGAAAGCCATGCCGCAGCCAAAAATGGGCCGCATCCGTCGCATCCACTTCGTCGGTATCGGCGGCGTGGGCATGTGCGGCATCGCCGAAGTGCTGCTGAACCTGGGCTATGAAGTGTCCGGTTCCGACCTCAAGGCCTCACCGGTTACCGAGCGGCTGGAGTCGTTCGGCGCAGAGATCTTCGTTGGCCACCGTGCCGAAAACGCTGCCAACGCCGACGTACTGGTCGTGTCCAGCGCCATCAACCCGGCCAACCCGGAAGTCGCCACTGCCCTGGAACGTCGTATTCCCGTGGTGCCGCGTGCCGAGATGCTCGCCGAGCTGATGCGCTACCGCCATGGCGTGGCCGTTGCCGGCACGCACGGCAAGACCACCACCACCAGCCTGCTGGCCTCGGTGTTCGCCGCTGGCGGCCTGGACCCGACGTTCGTCATCGGCGGGCGCCTGACCGCAGCGGGCACCAATGCCCAGCTCGGCACCAGCCGCTACCTGATCGCCGAAGCAGACGAGAGCGACGCCAGCTTCCTGCACCTGCAACCGATGGTCGCCGTGGTCACCAACATCGACGCCGACCACATGGCCACCTATGAGGGTGACTTCAACAAACTGAAGAAAACCTTCGTCGAGTTCCTGCACAACCTGCCGTTCTATGGGTTGGCAGTGATGTGTCTGGACGACCCGGTGGTGCGCGAGATCCTGCCGCAGGTCAAACGCCCGACGGTCACCTACGGCTTCAGCGAAGAGGCCGACATCCGCGCCATCAATGTGCGCCAGCAGGGCATGCAGACGCACTTCACCGTGCTGCGCCGCGACTGCGAGCCGCTGGAGGTGTCGGTGAACATGCCCGGCAACCACAACGTGCTCAACGCCCTGGCAACCATTGCCATCGCCTCTGACGAAGGCATCAGCGACGAGGCCATCGTCCAGGGGCTGTCCGGCTTCCAGGGCGTCGGCCGACGCTTCCAGGTCTACGGCGAGCTGCCGGTCGACGGCGGCAGCGTGATGCTGGTCGACGACTACGGCCACCACCCGACTGAAGTCGCTGCGGTGATCAAGGCCGTGCGCGGGGGCTGGCCAAGCCGTCGCCTGGTGATTGTCTACCAGCCGCACCGTTACAGCCGCACCCGCGACCTGTACGACGACTTCGTACAAGTGCTGGGCGACGCCAACGTGCTGCTGCTGATGGAAGTCTACCCGGCCGGTGAAGAGCCGATTCCGGGTGCGGACAGCCGTCAGCTGTGCCACAGCATCCGCCAGCGCGGCAAGCTTGACCCGATCTACATCGAACGTGGCGCCGAGCTTGCGCCCCTGGTCCAGCCGCTGCTGCGTGCCGGCGACATCCTGCTGTGCCAGGGTGCCGGTGATGTCGGTGGCCTGGCCCCGCAATTGATGAAAAGCCCGCTGTTCGCTGGCGCCAAGCAGGAGAAGTCGAAATGACCAGCGCCTACGACAAGCTGCACTCGACCCTGGACGTCAAGGCGTTCGGCCGCGTCGCCGTGCTGTACGGCGGCAAGAGTGCCGAGCGTGAAGTCTCGCTCAAGTCCGGCGCCGCCGTGATCGACGCCTTGACCCGCGCCGGTGTCGACGTGGTTGCCATCGATGTGGGCGACGACCTGCTCGACCGCCTGCAACACGAGAAGATCGACCGCGCCTTCATCATCCTCCACGGCCGTGGCGGTGAAGACGGCAGCATGCAAGGCCTGCTCGAGTGCCTGGGCATCCCTTACACCGGCAGCGGCATCCTCGCGTCGGCCCTGGCCATGGACAAACTGCGCACCAAACAGGTGTGGCAGAGCCTGGGCATTCCGACCCCGCGCCACGCGGTATTGGCCAGCGAAAGCGATTGTTTGAAGGCCAGTACGGAACTGGGCTTCCCGCTTATCGTCAAACCCGCCCATGAAGGCTCTAGCATCGGCATGGCCAAGGTGAACAGCGAGCAGGAACTGGTCGCCGCCTGGCAGGACGCCGCCAAATACGATTCCCAGGTACTGGTGGAGCAGTGGATCCACGGGCCGGAGTTCACCATCGCGGTACTGCGCGGCCAGGTGCTGCCGCCGATCGCCCTGGGTACGCCGCACGTGTTCTACGACTACGACGCCAAGTACATCGCCAACGATACCCAGTACCGCATCCCGTGCGGCCTGGACAGCGTCAAGGAACAGGAACTCATCGACCTGACCGCGCGCGCCTGCGATGCCATCGGCATCGAAGGCTGGGGGCGGTTGGATGTGATGCAGGACGAGCAGGGCCGGTTCTGGCTGCTCGAAGTCAACACCGCACCCGGCATGACTGATCATAGCCTGGTGCCCATGGCGGCCCGCGCGGCCGGCTTGGACTTCCAGCAATTGGTGCTGGCAATCCTGGCCGCCAGCGTCGAGACGCGAGGTTAACAGCCATGCAAGGCGCGATGTTACGTCATCAGCAACCCGCCACCGGCCGTAACAAGCCGGTGCCGCGTGGTGCCAGTCGAATGGTGGCCAAAGAGCCCATGTCGGCGCGCCTGCCCAAGGCCAACTTCAGTGGACTCAAGCGCCTGCTTTGGCCGGTGCTGCTGGTGGCAGCAGGCTTCGGCGCCTATGAAGGTGCCATTCGCCTGATGCCCTACGCCGACCGGCCGATCACCAAGATCGCGGTGCAGGGCGACCTCAGCTACATCAGCCAGCAGGCGGTGCAGCAGCGGATCGCCCCGTTCATGGCGGCGAGCTTCTTCAGTGTCGACCTGCCGGCGATGCGCGCAGAGCTCGAGCAGATGCCGTGGATCGCCCACGCCGAGGTGCGGCGCGTGTGGCCGGACGAGGTGGTGATCCGCCTGGAAGAACAGCTGCCAGTGGCACGCTGGGGTGATGAAGCCTTGCTCAATAACCAGGGCCAGGCCTTTACCCCGCGTGAGCTGGCCAACTATGAGCACCTGCCGCAGCTGTTCGGGCCGCAGCGTGCTCAGCAACAAGTCATGCAGCAGTATCAGGTATTGAGCCAGATGCTGCGCCCCATGGGCTTTTCCATCGCTCGCCTGGAACTGCGCGAGCGAGGCAGCTGGTTCCTGACCACCGGTGCGGGCAGCACCGGGCCAGGCATCGAACTGCTGTTGGGGCGCGACCATCTGGTGGAGAAGATGCGCCGTTTCATTGCCATTTACGACAAGACGCTTAAAGAGCAGATCACCAACATCGCCCGCATCGATCTGCGATACGCCAACGGACTTGCCGTTGGTTGGCGGGAACCGATTGCACCGACGACGGCCCAACCCGCCGTTGCGAAGAATTAGAGAGAGGCAGGACCATGGCAAACGCGCATAGCGGCAAAATGATCGTCGGGCTGGACATTGGCACCTCCAAGGTGGTGGCGCTGGTCGGCGAAGTGGGCGAAGACGGCACCCTGGAGATCGTCGGGATCGGTACCCATCCGTCCCGCGGCCTGAAGAAGGGCGTGGTGGTGAACATCGAGTCGACCGTGCAGTCGATCCAGCGCGCGGTGGAAGAAGCGCAGCTGATGGCGGGCTGCCGCATACACTCGGCGTTCGTCGGCGTGGCCGGCAACCATATCCGCAGCCTGAACTCCCACGGCATTGTCGCCATTCGCGACCGTGAGGTCAGCGTTGCCGACCTCGAGCGCGTGCTCGACGCCGCCCAGGCCGTAGCCATCCCGGCCGATCAGCGCGTGCTGCACACCCTGCCGCAGGACTACGTGATCGACAACCAGGAAGGCGTGCGCGAGCCGCTGGGCATGTCCGGCGTGCGTCTGGAAGCCAAGGTCCACGTGGTCACCTGTGCGGTCAACGCGGCGCAGAACATCGAGAAGTGCGTACGCCGCTGCGGCCTGGAAATCGACGACATCATCCTTGAGCAGCTGGCTTCGGCCTACTCGGTGCTGACCGACGACGAAAAAGAGCTCGGCGTGTGCCTGGTGGACATCGGTGGCGGTACCACCGACATCGCCATCTTCACCGAAGGCGCGATCCGCCACACCGCGGTCATCCCGATTGCCGGCGACCAGGTGACCAACGACATCGCCATGGCCCTGCGCACTCCGACTCAGTACGCCGAAGAAATCAAGATCCGCTACGCCTGCGCACTGGCCAAGCTGGCCGGCGCCGGCGAAACCATCAAGGTGCCGAGCGTGGGTGATCGCCCACCGCGCGAGCTGTCGCGCCAGGCCCTGGCCGAGGTGGTGGAGCCGCGTTACGACGAGCTGTTCACCCTGATCCAGGCCGAACTGCGCCGTAGCGGCTACGAGGACCTGGTGCCGGCCGGTATCGTCCTGACCGGCGGCACCGCGAAGATGGAAGGCGCCGTTGAACTGGCCGAGGAAATCTTCCACATGCCGGTACGCCTGGGCGTACCGCACAGCGTTCGGGGGCTGAGCGACGTGGTGCGCAACCCGATCTATTCCACCGGCGTGGGCCTGCTCACCTACGGCCTGCTGAAGCAGTCCGAGGACATGGTCCTGACCGGTAACAGCAACAGCAGCAGCAACAGCTATGGCGATGAACCGAAGGCCCCAGTGCTTGAGCGCTTCAAGCGGTGGGTCCAGGGCAATTTCTAAGTTTCAAAGCAGTAGTGGTAGGCGCAACAACTAGAGAACTGTAAGGAGAGGGAAAATGTTCGAGCTCGTAGACAACGTCCCGCAAAGTCCGGTCATTAAAGTGATCGGCGTTGGCGGTGGTGGCGGCAACGCCGTCAACCACATGGTCAAAAGCAGCATCGAAGGCGTGGAATTCATCTGCGCCAACACGGATGCTCAGGCGCTGAAAAACATCGGCGCGCGCACCATCCTGCAATTGGGCACTGGCGTGACCAAAGGCCTGGGTGCAGGTGCCAATCCAGAAGTCGGCCGTCAGGCCGCGCTGGAAGACCGTGAGCGCATCGCCGAGGTGCTGCAGGGCACCAACATGGTGTTCATCACCACCGGCATGGGTGGCGGTACCGGTACCGGTGCAGCCCCGATCATCGCCGAAGTGGCGAAGGAAATGGGCATTCTCACCGTCGCCGTGGTGACCCGTCCGTTCCCGTTCGAAGGTCGCAAACGTATGCAGATCGCCGATGAAGGCATCCGCATGCTGGCCGAGAGCGTCGACTCGCTGATCACCATCCCTAACGAGAAGCTGCTGACCATCCTGGGCAAGGATGCCAGCCTGCTGTCCGCCTTTGCCAAGGCTGACGACGTGCTGGCCGGTGCCGTGCGCGGTATCTCCGACATCATCAAGCGCCCTGGCATGATCAACGTCGACTTCGCCGACGTGCGTACCGTGATGGGTGAGATGGGCATGGCGATGATGGGTACTGGCTGCGCCAGCGGCCCGAACCGTGCGCGTGAAGCCACCGAGGCGGCGATCCGCAACCCGTTGCTCGAAGATGTCAACCTGCAGGGCGCCCGCGGCATCCTGGTGAACATCACCGCCGGCCCTGACCTGTCGCTGGGTGAGTACTCCGACGTAGGTAGCATCATCGAAGCCTTCGCCTCTGACCACGCGATGGTCAAGGTCGGCACCGTGATCGACCCAGACATGCGCGATGAGCTGCACGTCACCGTGGTCGCCACTGGCCTGGGCGCACGCATCGAGAAGCCGGTCAAAGTGGTGGACAACACCCTGCAGACCGCTCAACAGGCATACGAGGCTTCCAACCCGGCACCGGTTCGCCAGGAGCAGCCTGCGGTCAACTACCGTGATCTGGAGCGCCCGACTGTAATGCGCAACCAGGCCCATGCAGGTGCCGCCGCGGCAGCTAAACTCAACCCTCAGGATGACCTGGACTACCTTGATATCCCGGCTTTCCTGCGTCGTCAGGCTGATTAATGGAATTTATCAGGGGTATAAAGGTGATTGGTATTCAGCAAAGGTCGGGTCTGTTATCATCCCCAGCCTTTGTTGATACCTGTTCGCAATTTGCGCTGAAGCGGCCAATGCCATGATTAAACAACGCACCCTGAAGAATACCATCCGTGCCACAGGTGTCGGTCTGCACTCCGGGGAGAAGGTATACCTGACCCTCAAGCCTGCACCTGTTGACACCGGCATCGTCTTCCGCCGCGCTGATCTCGACCCTGTGGTCGAAATCGCAGCGCGTGCGGCCAACGTTGGCGAGACAACCATGTCGACGACGTTGGTCAACGGTGACGTCAAGGTCGATACGGTCGAGCACCTGCTCTCCGCCATGGCGGGCCTGGGCATCGATAACGCCTACGTCGAGCTCTCCGCCTCGGAAGTGCCGATCATGGATGGCAGCGCCGGACCCTTTGTATTCCTGATTCAGTCTGCCGGCCTGGAAGAACAGGACGCAGCCAAGAAGTTCATCCGCATCCTGCGTGAGGTGACTGTGGAAGAAGGCGACAAGCGCGCTACCTTCCTGCCTTTCGACGGGTTCAAGGTGAGCTTCGAGATCGACTTCGATCACCCGGTCGTCAGCGGCCGGACCCAGAGCGCCAGTGTCGATTTTTCCAGCACGTCGTTCGTGAAAGAAGTCAGCCGTGCCCGCACCTTCGGTTTCATGCGGGACATCGAGTACCTGCGCAAGCATAACCTTGCGTTGGGCGGCAGTGTGGAAAACGCCATCGTGGTAGACGAGACAGGCGTGTTGAACGAAGACGGCCTTCGCTATGAAGACGAATTCGTGAAGCACAAGATTCTCGACGCCATCGGTGACCTCTACCTGCTGGGCAACAGCCTGATCGGCGAGTTCAAGGGCTACAAGTCCGGGCACGCGCTGAACAACCAACTGTTGCGCAAGCTCATTGCTGAAACCGATGCCTGGGAAGTGGTCACTTTCGAAGATGCCAGCACGGCACCGATCTCGTACATGCGCCCTGTTGCGGCCGTGTAAGTTCGAACACTCTCTAGTTCATTAAGGCCACCTTCGGGTGGCCTTTTTTATTTCAGCCTTTATCCCGGGCGTGGCTGGCAAGGCGTTCCAGGGCAGCGCGCAATTTCGGGTCGGCAATCCCCTCGGCGGTATCGCGAAGGCTTTCGGCGGCATTGCTCGACAGCGCCGCAGCATGCCCGCCACGCTTGGCAGGCACCAATGGCGGTTGCACCTTGTACAAGATGCGCCGTAGGTTGCCGAACGCTTCCATGGCCTGCAACTCACGCATAAGGCGCTTTTGCTGATAGCGCAAGCGAGTAGCCCAATGGCCGTCGGTAACCACCAGCAACAATACGCCATCACGCCACGATGCCACGTGGCAGTGCTCGCGGGCAGCTGGCTGCAGTTGGCTTTCCAGCAAGCGCTGCAGGTGTTCCAGGCGTTCGGCCTGGTTCAGCAGCAGGCGCAGCGGGCGCACCTGGCGCAGCAGGGCGGACGGTAGCTGGGCAGGGGAGGGTTTGTAGGCCATGGTGGTCGCAGGAGGTTACAAGAGCGGCAGTTTAACACCTCTGTTGCCTGTGCCGGCCTCTTCGCCGGTACAGACCACACAAGGTAAGACTCATTCTCGATACGTTTCATCTTGCTGAGCCTTGAACTCAGGGAAAATGACCCTATCTAAGAAACGCCCCTGCCAAAACGCTGTATCAGCATCGTGGAAATCCACCACTTTCCTCACCATCGTTTCCGGGTAGAATGCTCGTTCGCATGCGGCCTCAGGGCTGCACGGGCGACTCATGGGGCCGCCCTCCATCCCTACGTGTGGAAGATCCTGCCGATATGTTTGCGCCTTTGTTAAAGAAACTTTTTGGAAGCAAGAATGAGCGTGAAGTCAAACGCATGCTCAAGACGGTGACTATCGTCAATGCCTTCGAAGAGAAGATGGTGGCCCTCTCCGATGAGCAACTGCGGGGCAAGACCGCAGAGTTCAAGGAGCGCTTGGCCAAAGGCGAGACACTGGACCAATTGCTGCCCGAAGCCTTCGCTGTCGCCCGTGAGGCCGGCAAGCGCGTCATGGGCATGCGCCACTTCGACGTGCAGCTGATCGGCGGCATGACCCTGCACGAGGGCATGATCGCAGAAATGCGCACCGGTGAAGGCAAGACCTTGGTCGGTACCCTGGCCGTCTACCTCAACGCATTGTCCGGCAAAGGCGTGCACGTGGTCACCGTCAACGACTACCTGGCCCGCCGTGACGCCAACTGGATGCGCCCGCTGTACGAGTTCCTCGGCCTGTCCGTGGGCATCGTCTCGGCCTTCCAGCCGCCGGAAGAAAAGCGCGCGGCCTACGCCTCCGACATCACCTACGGCACCAACAACGAATTCGGTTTCGACTACCTGCGCGACAACATGGCGTTCAGCCAGGAAGAGAAGTTCCAGCGTGAACTCAACTTCGCGGTGATCGACGAAGTCGACTCGATCCTCATCGACGAAGCCCGTACCCCGCTGATCATCTCTGGCCAGGCCGAGGACAGCTCCAAGCTGTACATCGAGATCAACCGCCTGATCCCGCGCCTGACCCAGCACATCGAAGAAGTCGAAGGCCAGGTCACCCAGGAAGGCCACTTCACCATCGACGAGAAGAGCCGCCAGGTCGAGCTCAACGAAGCCGGTCACCAGTTCATCGAAGAGATGCTCACCCAGGCTGGCCTGCTGGCCGAAGGCGAGAGCCTCTACTCGGCGCACAACCTGGGCCTGCTGACCCACGTCTACGCCGGCCTGCGCGCGCACAAACTGTTCCACCGCAACGTCGAGTACATCGTCCAGGATGGCCAAGTCCTGCTGATCGACGAGCACACCGGCCGTACCATGCCTGGCCGTCGCCTGTCCGAAGGCCTGCACCAGGCCATCGAGGCCAAAGAGAACCTGAACATTCAGGCCGAGAGCCAGACCCTGGCGTCGACCACCTTCCAGAACTACTTCCGTCTTTACACCAAGCTGTCCGGCATGACCGGTACCGCCGACACCGAAGCGTTCGAGTTCCAGTCGATCTACGGCCTGAACGTGATGGTGATCCCGCCGAACAAGCCGCTGGCGCGTAAGGACTTCAACGACCTGGTGTACCTGACCGCCGACGAGAAATACGCCGCGATCATTGCCGACATCAAAGAGAGCATGACCCAGGGCCGTCCGGTGCTGGTGGGTACCGCCACCATCGAGACCTCCGAGCACATGTCCAACCTTCTGCAGAAGGAAGGCATTGAGCACAAGGTCCTCAACGCCAAGTACCACGAGAAGGAAGCCGAGATCATCGCCCAGGCCGGTGCGCCAGGTGCGTTGACCATCGCCACCAACATGGCCGGCCGTGGTACCGACATTCTGCTGGGCGGTAACTGGGAGGCCGAAGTGGCCGTCCTGGACAACCCGACCCCTGAGCAGATCGCCCAGATCAAGGCCGACTGGCAGAAGCGTCACCAGCAGGTGATCGAGTCGGGTGGCCTGCACGTGATCGCTTCCGAGCGTCACGAATCGCGCCGTATCGACAACCAGCTGCGTGGTCGTTCCGGCCGTCAGGGTGACCCAGGCTCCAGCCGCTTCTACCTGTCGCTCGAAGACAGCCTGATGCGCATCTTCGCCTCTGACCGGGTGAAGAACTTCATGAAGGCGCTGGGCATGCAGTCTGGCGAGGCGATCGAGCATCGCATGGTCACCAACGCCATCGAAAAAGCCCAGCGCAAGGTCGAGGGCCGCAACTTCGACATCCGCAAGCAGTTGCTCGAATACGATGACGTGGCCAACGAGCAGCGCAAGGTGATCTACCACATGCGCAACAGCCTGCTGGCGGCCGAGAACATTGGCGACACCATTGCCGAGTTCCGCAAGGAAGTGCTGGACGCTACCATCAGCCAGCACATTCCGCCGCAATCGCTGCCCGAGCAGTGGGACGTGGCCGGCCTGGAAGCCTCGCTGTCGAGCGATTTCGCCATGAAGCTGCCGATCCAGCAATGGCTCGACGAGGACGACCACCTCTACGAAGAGACCCTGCGCGAGAAGCTGCTGAGCGAGATCACCAGCGCCTACACCGAGAAGGAAGACCAGGCCGGCATCGACGCCCTGCGTACCTTCGAGAAGCAGATTCTGCTGCGCGTGCTGGACGACCTGTGGAAAGACCACCTGTCGACCATGGACCACCTGCGCCACGGCATTCACCTGCGCGGTTATGCGCAGAAGAACCCGAAGCAGGAGTACAAGCGCGAGTCGTTCACCTTGTTCCAGGAGCTGCTCGAGTCGATCAAGCGCGACACCATCCGCGTGTTGTCGCACGTTCAGGTGCGCCGCGAAGACCCGATCGAAGAAGAAGCCCGCCTGCGCCGCGAAGCCGAAGAGCTGGCCAGCCGCATGCAGTTCCAGCATGCTGCCGCGCCAGGCCTTGAAAGCGAAGCGCTGAACGAGGAAGGCGCCGAAGTGGCCGTGGCCGCAGCACCGGTGCGCAACGACCAGAAGCTGGGCCGTAACGAGCCATGCTGGTGCGGTTCGGGCAAGAAGTTCAAGCATTGCCATGGGCAGATCGAGTGATCTGACCCAGTCGCAGTAACGTAACAAACGGGGCCGCTGTGCGGCCCATTCGCGGCACAAGGCCGCTCCCACAGGGACCGCACCGGCTCAGAAGTCTGTGCGGTCCCTGTGGGAGCGGCCTTGTGCCGCGAATGGGGCGCGAAGCGGCCCCGCTCTTCCATCATCATTTCACCGTTTTTCTAGGAGCGCTCTAATGGCTGTTGGTCTTGGTCCTTTGCCCACCCTGCACCCGGTTCCGGGTTTTGAACTCGGCATCGCTTCTGCCGGCATCAAGCGCCCTGGGCGCAAGGATGTGGTGGTCATGCGCTGTGCCGAAGGCTCCAGCGTCGCTGGCGTGTTCACCCTCAACGCCTTCTGCGCAGCACCGGTGATCCTCTCCAAGCAGCGTGTTCAGGGCACTGTGCGTTACCTGCTGACCAACACCGGCAACGCCAACGCCGGTACCGGTGCACCGGGCCTGGCCGCTGCTGAGCGCACCTGCGCCAAGCTCGCCGAGCTGACCGGCGTGCCGGCCGAGTCGGTACTGCCGTTCTCCACCGGCGTAATCGGCGAGCCGTTGCCGGTCGAGAAGATCGAAGGCGCCCTGCAGGCTGCCCTGGACAACCTGTCGGAAAACAACTGGGCTGAAGCCGCCAGCGGCATCATGACCACCGACACCCTGCCCAAGGGTGCCAGCCGCCAGTTCCAGCACGATGGCGTGACCGTAACCGTGACTGGCATCAGCAAAGGCGCCGGCATGATCCGCCCGAACATGGCCACCATGCTCGGCTACATCGCCACTGACGCCAAGGTCGCACCCAAGGTGCTCAAGGACCTGATGCTCGACGGCGCCAACAAGTCGTTCAACCGCATCACCATCGATGGCGACACCTCGACCAACGACTGCTGCATGTTGATCGCCACCGGCAAGGCCAACCTGCCAGAAGTCACTGAAGCCAGCGGTGCGCTGTTCGAAGCCCTGAAAAAGGCGGTGTTCGACGTGTGCATGGAGGTGGCCCAGGCCATCGTCCGTGATGGCGAAGGCGCCACCAAGTTCGTCACGGTGCAGGTCAACGGTGGTGGTAACCACCAGGAATGCCTGGACGTCGGTTACGCCGTCGCTCACTCGCCGCTGATCAAGACTGCGCTGTTCGCCTCTGACCCCAACTGGGGCCGCATCTTGGCCGCCGTCGGCCGGGCGGGCGTGCCGGAGCTGGATGTCAGCCTGATCGATGTGTACCTGGACAACGTCTGCATTGCCAGCCAAGGCGGGCGCAGCCCGAGCTACACCGAAGCGCAAGGCTCTGCGGTCATGGCCCAGGAAGAGATCACCATCCGCATCGAACTGGGCCGTGGTGCCTGCAGCGAAACCATCTGGACCACCGACCTGTCCCACGAGTACGTGAAGATAAACGCCGAATACCGCACGTGATTCAATTGGGGCCGCTTTGCGGCCCTTCGCGGCACAAGGCCGCTCCTACACCGGTCTTCGCTGTGCCTGTAGGAGCGGCTTTGCGTCGCGAAGGGCTGCGAAGCAGCCGCAAAACCCCGACAAATGGAGCCGAACCATGAGCTATCACCTGATCATCGGCGACAAGCTGTATTCTTCCTGGTCGCTACGCGGCGCCCTGGCCCTCGAACTGGCCGGCGTTCCCTACGAAGAAACCCTGATCAAACTCAACCAGCCCGACACCCGTCAGCGCCTTCTCGCCTACTCTGCCACCGGCAAGGTGCCGCTGCTCAAGACCGAGCATGGCGTGATCGCCGACTCCCTGGCCATCGCCGAATACCTCAACGAACGCCACCCCCAAGCGCAGCTCTGGCCTGCCGACGTGGCCGCCCGTGCCCAAGCCCGTTCGGCCTGCGCGCAGATGCACAGCGGCTTCTTCGCCTTGCGCGGGGCGATGCCGTTCGACCTGTCCCGTGACCAGGCCCTTGAGTCTGTGCCGCTGGAGGTGCAGATCGACATCGACCGTATCGTCGCGCTGTGGTCCGAATGCCGCCTGGTCGCCAAGGACACGGGCCCATTCCTGTTCGGCAAGCCGACCCTGGTCGATGCCTACTTCGCCCCGGTGGCGGTGCGCTTGCGCAGCTACCGCGTCGAAGTCCCGGCAGAGGCAGCGGCTTACATCGAGACTATTTACCAGTGGCCGGCATTCAAAGCCTGGCAGCAGGCTGGCCTGGCGGAGCGCGAAGGGTGAAACGCATTCATGTAGCGGCAGCGGTAATCCGCGGTGCCGATGGCCGCATTCTGATTGCGCGGCGGGCAGATACCCAGCACCAGGGCGGCCTTTGGGAGTTCCCGGGTGGCAAGGTGGAAGAGGGCGAAAGCGTCGAAGCGGCGCTGGCCCGTGAGCTGCGCGAGGAACTGGGTATCGACGTGACCCGGTCGCGGGCGCTGATCAAGGTCAGCCATGACTATCCGGACAAACAGGTGCTGCTGGACGTTCGCGTTGTCGAAGCGTTCACCGGTGAACCCCATGGCGCCGAGGGCCAGCCTTTGGAGTGGGTGGCACCGCGCGACCTCGCGCAGTACGACTTCCCTGCCGCCAACAGGCCGATTGTTGCCGCTGCACGGCTGCCGGATCAGTACCTGATCACGCCGGATGGCCTGGAAGTGCCGCAGATGCTCAAGGGCATCCAGAAGGCGGTGGCCGACGGCACCCGGCTGATCCAGCTGCGAGCGCCGGACATGTACGACCCCAAGTATCGCGACGTGGCGGTGGATGCGGTCGGCCTGTGCGGTGGCAAGGCCCAGTTGATGCTCAAAGGGCCGCTGGAGTGGCTGGGCGACTTCCCGTCGGCCGGTTGGCACCTGACGGCCGCGCAGTTGCGCAAGTATGCCGCCAAGGGGCGACCGTTCCCTGAGCACCGCTGGTTGGCGGCGTCGTGCCACAGTACCGAAGAGCTGGCATTGGCGGAGCAGATGGGGGTCGATTTTGTCACCTTGTCGCCGGTGCAGGCGACCCAGACGCATCCTGAAGCGTTGCCTTTGGGGTGGGAAGCGGCGCGACGGGCGATTGCAGGTTTCAGCCGGCCAGTGTTCTTGCTGGGTGGGGTAGGGCCGGGTGATCGTAAGCGGGCCTGGGAAGCGGGGGCGCAGGGCGTGGCCGGGATCCGGGCGTTCTGGCCTGAGGTCTGAGTCGCTTGTGATTGGGGCCGCGGTGTGGCCCATTCGCGGGCAAGCCCGCTCCCGCAGGGGGACCACAGATTCCGGGCCCTGCGGTATTGCTGTGGGAGATTCTATGGTTTTCAGCAAGCCGGTTTGCTCCCACGGTCTGTACTGCTGCGAACAGTCAGAATCGGGCATTTAGTCCCACCACCCCTTCAAGTCTAACCATACAAGCGGGCTTGCCCGCGAATGGGCTGCGTAGCAGCCCCCGCACGCTCAGCCCTGAGGCTTCTCAGCAGGCTGCCACAGCACCTCGGCAACCCCCTGCCGCCGCCCAATGATCCGCGCTGCCACAAACAACAGATCCGACAGCCGGTTGATATACGCCAACCCAGCACCCTCCAACGGCTCCAGCGCATTCAGTTGCTGACACCGCCGCTCCGCACTGCGCGCCAGGCACCGGCACACATGCGCCTGCGCCACCAACGCCGAACCACTGGGCAAGATGAAATTCTTCAACGGCCCCAGCTCTTCGTTCCACACGTCGATTGCCGCTTCCAGCCGCTCCACCTCGGCCTGGTTCAGCGCCTGGTAACTGGGCATTGCCAGCTCGCCGCCGAGGTCGAACAAGCGGTGCTGACAGGGTGCAAGCACATTGCCCACTTCGTCCAGCCCCTGCTCAGCCAGGCCGGCGAGCAGCACCCCCAACTGGCTGTTGAGGCTATCCACCTCGCCGATGGCTTCGATACGCGGGTGGTCCTTGGGCACCCGGCGGCCGTCGCCCAGGCCGGTTTCGCCTTTGTCGCCAGTGCGGGTGTAGATCTTCGACAGGCGGTAGCCCATGTCATGCCTCCGTGGTGTTTGGTGCCGTCGCTGCCGGCTGGCCGAGGGGCAGGCGCAAGGTGAAGCAGGTGCCCTGGCCGGGCGTGGACTGCACCTCCATCTGCCCCTTGTGGTTGTTGGTGATGATGAAATAAGAAACCGAAAGGCCAAGGCCTGTGCCCTGGCCGATCTCCTTGGTGGTGAAAAACGGCTCGAAGGTGCGCTTGCGCACCGCTTCAGGCATGCCCACGCCGTTGTCCTCGACTTGGATCTCGGCCCAGGGTGGGTTGAGCCGGGTGCGCAGTGTGATGCGCCCGGGCTCGCTGGGTTGCGGGCGCAGGTGGATGGCCTGGGCGGCATTTTTCAGCAGGTTGAGCAGTACTTGTTCCAGCTCGTTGGCGGTGCAGGGCACTGGCCCAAGGTTTGGGTCAAACTGGCGGACAATGGCCTGGCCCTTGAAGTCAAAGCCAATGGTGAGGTCGAAGTCGTTGCTGGCGATTTCCACGGCCTGGTCGATCAGCGCGGGCAGGTCGCAAGGCGCCAATTGGCGGTTGCTGCGGCGGCTGAAACTGAGCATGTGGGTGACGATTTTGGCCGCCCGGGCGCCGGCCTGTTGAATGCCGTCGAGCAGCTGCGGCACTTCGCGGCTTTCGAGGTAACGGTTGACGGTGGGCAGGTCGATGCCCAGCTCTTCGGCCTGCTCCTGGTTGCGCGGCAACTCCGGGGACAGGCGCCGACGGATATTCTGCACGTTATGCAGGATCGCCCCCAGCGGGTTGTTGATCTCGTGCGCCATGCCCGCAGCCAGGCCGCCCACTGAGAGCATCTTTTCCGATTGCACCATCATTTCTTCCAGTGACAGGCGCTGGGTAATGTCGTCGATGCGGATCACCACGCCGCGGCCGCCGCCGCCCATCAGCGGATAGAACGTCAGGGCGTAGTGGCGCAGGTCCTCGCCCTTGGGCCAGGTCACCCGCTCGATTTTCGCCACCCGGTGTTTCTCTACGGTTTCCTTGAGCTGCGGCAAAAACGGTTTGAGCGGCTCGAAAGCGATGAAAATCGGCTGGTTCAGCGCCTCGTCCAAGGGCGTTCCGGAGAGCACCGTGGCCTCGTGGTTCCACTGGGTGACGTAGAGCTGCTCGTCGAGGGCGATCAGTGCCGAGGGCATGGAGTCGATGATGCTGTTGAGGTAGTTCTGGAAGCCCGTGAGCTTTTTCTCGATCTTGCTGCGCACCTGGACTTCCAGCTCCAGCTTGCGGTTGGTGTGGCGGGTTTCTTCGGCCAGGCCCTGGGCCTGGTCATAGGCGGTCTGGAATTCGTCGCGGGTGCGCTTGAGCTGCTGCTCGCGGGCCTCGATGCGCGAGAGCATGGTGTTGAAGGCTTCGGCCAGGCTGCCGATTTCGTCATCGTTGCCGCGGCGGGCACGCAGGGCGTAGCTTTCTTCGCGGGTGACCTGGCGGCTGAGCTCTTCGAGCTGGTTGATCGGCTGGGTGATCAGGCGCTTGATCTGCCGCGCAACGACGATCCACAGCAGGATGCTGAACACCAGGATACCGAGGCTGGCACTGAGCGTGCCGGTGTAGAAGGCGGTCGGCAGTTCGCTGCTGGCCACCAGCAGTAGGTGGGCAGGTGGGTCGGCTTCGCGGGGGATGCGAATCAACTGCGTGCTGCGAAATTCCATCAGGCGCCAGCCGTCGATGTTGCGAAAGCGCTTGGGCAACGCCAGCGGTTCGCCGTGCTGCAGCTGCGCCAGCATGCGGCCGTCTCCGCCGTAGACGGCGGCGGCGCGCAGTGGCATGTAGCTGTCCAGCTCCTTGAGCAGGGCATTGGCGCTGTCTGCGCTGTCGCCGGCACGCGCCGACAGCTGCGGGTTGGCGATCAGCCGGCCGATGGTCTGCAGCGCCTGGGGCGCCATGCTCTCCTGGGTGATCCAGTAGGCGGCGCTGATGAAGGTCAGGTTGGCCACCAACAGAATGGTCACCAGCAGCACCAGCAGGGCCGCCAGCAGCTTTTGCCCGACCGGGAGGTTTTCCAGGCGTTGGCGCAGGGTCATGGGCAAGGCAGTGTCCGTATCCGGTTGAAAGGGCCAGCGTCAGGCGCTGGGCAAGCCGCGCGCCTGCAGGTTATCGACCAGTCGCTGGTGCAGGCGTTCCAGTTCCGGCAACGCCACGCCATGCCGCTCGGCGGCGCGGCACACATGGCCGAGCAGGTAGTGGACCTCGGTACGTCGGCCCGCGCGCACGTCCTGGTACATGGAAGAGTAGTTGGCGGCGGTGGCGAGGATCACCCGTTGCACTTCTTCGTCCAGGTCTTCGGCAGCCTGGGGTTGGCCACAGCGGCGCAGCAACTCAGCCAGCTCGTCGCACAGGGCGGTCACTTCGGCCAGGTGCTCCAGCAGGCCGCCATTGCGACACTCATGCAGCACGGTCAGCGGGTTGATCGCGCAATTGAGGGCCAGCTTGCGCCACAGCCGGGTGAGGATATCCACGGTCCATTCGGCCGGGATGCCGGCATCGTGCAGGTCATCGAACCACGCCGGGATCCCGGGTTTGAGTGGGTCACCCAGCCAGTTGAAGCCATGGCCAGCGAAGCGCACCTGCCAATCACCCTCGCGGAACGCCCCTTCGGTGCTGGAGGCGAAGATGCAACGGGCATGGGGCACCTGGTCGGCGACCTCGTCCTGGCTGCCCAGGCCGTTCTGCAGCAGCACCAGCTCTGCACCTTCGGCCAGCCGCGGTACCAGGCGCTTGATGGCCGGCGCCGCGTCGTACGCCTTGCAGGCCACCAGCAGGCGGTGAATAGGGCCATGGGCGTCGGCCGTTTCGGCGGGGATCGCGTAATGCCTGGAGGTGTCCTGCTCGAACAAGGTCAGGCCGCCCACACGTTGATAGGCCTGCAGCCGCTGCTCGTCGCGCAGGATCAAACGTACCGCCTTGCCGGCGCGCGCCAGGCGGCAAGCCCACAGGCTGCCCAGGCTACCCGCGCCGAGAATATGCCAGGTGCTGCTCATATGCGTTTCGCAACCCGTTATAATGAGCCCGCATTTTAACCATCTAACTCAGCGTGCTCCATCTTCAGGCCGAGCGCGCTTTTATTTTTGGAGAATACCCATGCCTTCGTTCGACGTGGTATCGGAACTGGACAAGCACGAAGTGCAGAACGCTGTAGACAACGCCGTCAAGGAACTTGATCGCCGTTTTGACCTCAAGGGCAAGGGCAGCTTCGAGTTCAAGGACAAGGAACAGACCGTGCTGCTGACCGCCGAGGCCGAATTCCAGCTCGAGGCGATGATCGAGATCCTGCGCGGTGCGCTGGTCAAGCGCAAGATCGATGTCAAATGCTTGGAAACCAAGGATGCCTATGCGTCCGGCAAAGAAATGAAACAGGAAGCCAAGTTCCGCGAAGGCATCGACAAAGAGCTGGCGAAGAAGATCGTCGCCCACATCAAGGATGCCAAGCTCAAGGTCCAGGCTTCCATCCAGGGTGAGCAGGTGCGTGTCACCGGCAAGAAGCGTGACGACCTGCAAGAGGCGATCGCTGCCCTGCGCGCCAAGGAATTCGACATGCCGCTGCAGTTCAACAACTTCCGCGATTGATCGAAGCGTCACCAGGAACCTCGATGGCGTAATGATGTCCATGGGGGCCGTGGCCGCGGAAATGCCCGCGGCCAGTTTTACCGTGCACATGCCGTTCGGCATCAGGAGATGAACATGGATTTGAACGCTGAAGTCGATCAGCTGGTCCGCCAATCCCAAGCCTGGGTCCCGTTGATCATGGAGTACGGCAGCCGCGTGTGCCTGGCGTTGCTGACCCTGGCCATCGGCTGGTGGGTCATCAACAAAGTCAGCGCGCGCCTGGGCAAGCTGGTTGGCCTGCGCAATGCCGACCTGGCATTGCAGGGGTTCATCAGCACCCTGGCCAATATCATCCTGAAGATCCTGCTGTTCGTCAGCGTGGCGTCGATGATCGGCATCGAGACCACCTCCTTCGTTGCGGCTATCGGTGCTGCCGGCCTGGCCATTGGCCTGGCGCTGCAGGGTAGCCTGGCGAACTTTGCCGGCGGTGTGCTGATCTTGATGTTCCGCCCGTTCCGCATCGGCGATTGGATCGAAGCGCAGGGTGTCAGCGGCACCGTGGACAGCATCCAGATTTTCCACACCGTGCTGCGCACCGGTGACAACAAGACGGTGATCATGCCTAACGGCAGCCTGTCCAACGGCATCATCACCAACACCAACCGCCAGCCGACCCGCAAAGTGGTGTTCGACGTGGGCGTGGATTACGAGGCCGACCTGCAAAAGGCGCGCAACGTGCTGCTGGAACTGGCGCAGGACCCGCGTGTGCTGGCCGACCCGGCACCGCAGGCGGTGATTTCGACGCTGGGCGACAGTTCGATCACCGTGTCGCTGCGTATCTGGACCAAGACGTCCGACTATTGGGATGTGATGTTCATGCTCAACGAGCATGCCCGTGACCGGTTGAAGGCCGAGGGCATCGATATTCCGTTTCCGCAGCGAGTGATTCGTGTGGTGCAGGAGACGGCTACCCAGTAACACTGCTGTTCAAATAAGCCGGGGCCGCTGTGCGCCCCATCGCCGGCAAGCCGGCTCCCACAGGTTCAGGTTGTCATCTAACTTTGTGGGAGCAACTGTCTTGTTCAAATTTCTGAGGGCATTCCATCCTCTGGGAAATCAGCCAGCCCTTTGGACCGCGTTGTCGAGCAGAGAACAATCAATACCAGACCTCCAGCGCCGACCACGATGTTGCTGACGGCATCAGGCGGAGTGATATCCGGCGCATCGAATTGCAGTGGGGTCGAGCTGTTGCCAGCGGCATCCACCAGACGGATATCCAGGGCTTCGCCATTCGCTTGAGCCGGGGAGAGGGTTACGCTGAATAAGCCATCAGCACCCACCACTCCGGTGCCGATTACGGTGCCCGTAGCATCCCGCACTTGAACAGTGGCGCCTGGTTCGCCGCGACCGGTGAGGGTTACACCTTCGGCCAGGGCAAGGTCAGTTGGCTGCGCAGGTGGCAGCAGGTCTTGCGAAATTACCGAGCCAGGCTGCGAAACGTTGCCAGCAGCATCGGTCAGCGTCACTTGCAGGGTGCTGCCGTCGACTACAGCCGGGTCCAGCGTCAGCAGGAAGGTGCCATCTGCACCCACGGTGCCAGTCGCCAGCACATTGCCGTCGGCATCCCGCACCTGAACCGTAGTCCCCGCTTCGCCACGGCCAGTCAGTTGGTGGCCAGCGAGGCCGATTACCAAATCAACAGGCGCGTCAGGCGGTGTGGTATCGCCGCCGTCGATATCCGGTGCGGTAACGGAGCTGGCAACCGAGGTATTGCCGGCTGCGTCAGTCGCGGTGGCCTGCAGTAGCTCACCATCGACCTGAGGCGGATCGAGGTTGATGCTGAACACGCCGGTCGGGCCGACCAGTGCGCTGCCCAGTTCGGTGCCATCCGCGGCGAGAATACGAACGGTGCTGCCTGGTTCGGCGCGGCCGGTAACGACGGTGCCGTTGGCGCTGACGGCCAACTCGGTAGGTGCGGCTGGTGCAGTGATGTCCGGCGCGGTGATCTGTGCGGGCAGAGAAGACAGGCCGGTGTCATCGATGGCGACGACATCGAGCAGTTCGCCGTTGGCTTGTGGTGGCGTGAGTTCAAGGGTGAAGGTGCCATCGGCGCCGGCAATGGCGCTGCCGATCAGCGTGCCATTGGCATCATGCACTTCTACGCGGCTACCGGCCGGCGCGGAACCGGTCAGGGTGGTGCCATCGGCATCGATGGCCAGGTCGCTTGGGCTGGCCGGGGCGGTGGTCAGTGGTACGTCGTATTCGAGGACGGCAGAAGCGTTGCCGCTTGCGTCGGTCTGCACCAGGCTCAGGTGTTCGCCAGATTGCACAGCCGGATCAAGGTCGATCAGGAACGTGCCATTGGCCAAGACAGTGCCGGTACCAATTACATTGCCGTTGGCATCGCGCACTTCCACAGTGGCCCCGGCTTCGCCGCGACCGCTGAGGACCAGGCCACCGGCGCCGACCACGATGTTGCTGACGGCATCAGGCGGAGTAATGTCCGGCGCATCGAACTGCAGTGGTGCGGAGCTGTTGCCAGCAGCGTCCACCAAACGGATGTCCAGCGCTTCGCCATTCGCTTGAGCCGGGGAGAGGGATACGCTGAATAAGCCATCAGCACCCACCACTCCGGTGCCTATCACAGTGCCCGCAGCGTCCCGCACTTGCACGGTGGCGCCTGGTTCACCGCGACCAGTAAGGGTCACGCCTTCAGCCAAGGCCAGGTCAGTCGGTTGTGCTGGTGGCAGCAGGTCTTGGGAGGTGACCGAACCTGGCTGCGAAACGTTGCCCGCCGCATCGGTCAGGGTCACCTGCAGGGTGCTGCCATCGATCACGGCAGGGTCCAGTGTCAGCAGGAACGTGCCATCTGCACCCACAGTGCCAGTCGCCAGCACATTGCCGGCGGCATCCCGCACCTGCACGGTGGTACCCGCTTCGCCACGGCCAGTCAGCTGGTGGCCAGCAAGGCCGACTACCAGGTCCACAGGTGCATCCGGCGCTGTTGTATCAGGAGGCGTTTCAACATCCGGGGCCGTAATGCCAGCAGCCGGCGATGTATTGCCGGCTGCGTCCTGTGCGGTCACTTCCAATGCCTGGCCATCGGTCTGCGGTGGCTGCAAATTGATGCTGAACTGCCCGTCAGCACCCGCCACCGCGCTGCCCAGCAATACGCCACCCGCACCTTGCACCGCCACCGTCGAGCCGGGTTCGGCGCGGCCGGTGAGGGTGGTGCCCTGTTCGTTGATGGCAAGATCGGTCGGTGCCAGCGGTGCCGTTGCATCCGGGGCGGTGACGCTGCCGGGGGCCGAGACATTGCCCGCACCATCGGTCAGGGTGACTTCAAGGTTTTCGCTGTTGATCTGCGGGGGATTCAACGCAACGTTGAAGCTGCCATCGGCACCGACCGTGCCGCTGCCGATCAGGTTGCCCGCGCCGTCGCGAATATTTACCGTGCTGCCGGCTTCGCCGCGGCCCGTCAGGCGCAGGCCATCAGGGGACACCAGCAGGTCGATCGGCGTGGCCGGCGCCGTGGTGTCGCCTGGGTCCGAGCCACCACTGCTGCCACCGCTGCTGTTGTCGGCCGCCGCCGCCGCGCCGCCAATACCCAGCAGGCTGAGCCCGGCAATGGCCCAGGTCGGCATCGCGTTGCCCGCCACACCGATACCCGCGACCAGTTCATCCAGCGAGGCCACTTCGTCGAACGTAAAGCCCGTAAAAGCCACCGCATCGTAGTTCGCATGCCACAGGGTGCCGTCCTCACCGACGAAGACGATGTCGCTGCCGACGCCGGCCTGATCCACGGCGAAGAAGTTGCCGATAGTGACCTTCTCGCCCGACTTCAGGGTGACGATCAGGTCTTGTCCGCGCTGGGTGACGGTTGCCACTTTATCGGGGGAAACCGGCATCTGCACGACGCCTGGCCCGTTGAGACTGACATTGCCCCAGGCACTCTGGGTGGCGACTGCGGATTGCTTATCGGCGACGACGATGTTGTCCATGGATGCTCCCTGCTGGTGTGCGGCTACACTGGCTCGACTTCAGCGAACCAGGGCCGGCGCAACGTCAATGCAACGTGTTGCGCTCAGCCTCGACCATGACGGCCGTGATACCGGTGGTTAGGGAGATATAGCAGCCCAGCGAGAAGCAACCAGATGGCTTTCTGGGTTAATCCTTTTGTAGGTATGCCTCAGCGAAGCCCCAGCCGACGCGCCAGCCGACTGAGGTTGGCGCGGTCCAGGCCGAGTTCGCGCGCGGCGGCGGCCCAGTTATCCGCATGCCTTTGCAGGCAGTTTTCGATCACTTGGCGTTGATAAAGGTCGACGGCTTCACGCAATCCGCCATCGGGCAGAGGCGCCTCCAGCAGGGGTGAGGGGGAGGGCAACTGGCCCGATGGGGCAGCGGCGCGCAGGTCAAGGTCGATGGCCTCAAGGGTGAGGATGCGCGGCCGTTCCGGGTGCTGGCCGAGCGCCTTGAGCGCCGAGCGGCCGATCAGGTGTTCGAGCTCGCGCACGTTGCCCGGCCAGTCATAGGCGAGCAGTGCAGCTTGGGCGTCGCTGCTCAGGCGCAGGCTGTTCAGGCCCAGGCGCGAACGGTTCTGTTCGAGGAAGTACCCTGCCAATAGCAGCACATCGCGCCCACGTTCACGCAGCGGAGGAACGTGCAACGGGTACACGCTCAGGCGATGGTAGAAGTCGGCGCGGAAGTTGCCATTGCGCACTTCTGCAGCCAGGTCGCGGTTGGTGGCTGCGATCAGGCGGACGTCGACCCGGTGTTCGCGGTCCGACCCCAGGCGTTGCAACTGGCCACTTTGCAGCACACGCAGCAGCTTGGCCTGCACGGTTAATGGCAACTCGCCGACCTCATCAAGAAACAGCGTGCCACCATTGGCCAGCTCGAACTTGCCGAGGCGTTCGCCGTGGGCGCCGGTAAAGGCGCCGCGCACGTGGCCGAACAGCTCGCTTTCCACCAGGGTATCGGGCAAGGCCGCGCAGTTGAGGCTGACCAGCGGTTTGTCGGCACGGTTGCTGGCCTGGTGCAGGGCTTGGGCCACCAGCTCTTTGCCAACGCCGGTCTCACCGGTGATCAGCACGGTCAACTCGCTGCCGCCGACCAGGCGTATCTCTTCCACCAGGCGCTTGTGTGCCGCGCTCTGGCCAATCAGTTCCTTGTCCTGGGCACTGGCCTGGCGGTAGAGCTCGGCGCGATGGTGTTCGTCCTCTGCGCGCAGGGCCAGGTGCTCGATACGCTCGGCCACGGTTACCGTGGCGGCAGCCAGGCTGGCGAAAGCCTGCAGCGCATCCAGCTCAAGGCTCTGGAACTGCCCGGGGGTCAGCGCGTCCAGGGTCAGCAGGCCCCAAGGGCGCTCATCGACCATCAACGGGCAGCCCATGCAGTCATGCACTTCAAGCGTGGCATCCGGGGCGTTGACCAGGCCGTCGTAGGGGTCGGGCAGGTCCGAGTCGCTGGCAAAGCGGGTGGGGTGTGGGCGGCTGAGGAGGATCTGGAAGCGCGGGTGCTCGCTGACCCGAAAGCGTCGTCCCAAGGTATCGGCACTCAGGCCGTCCACTGCCAGCGGCACCAGCCACTCACCGTCCAGGCGCAGCAGTGCGGCGGCGTCGCACGGCAACAGCCCGCGCATGGCCTGAAGCAAGCGGCGGTAGCGTTCCTGGTCGCTGAGGTCGCGGGACAAGTCGCTGACCAGGGGGAGGAGGGCGGTGAGCAGTGGCTTTGCAGTCATAGGGACTCCTTTTGGTCATTATGACTATACGCCCGAGCGAGTCGTTTTGACATGACGCGCGTCAACGCCCTGATTTTGCTGGGTATAAAAGTTGGCACGAATGGTGAAATACCCTAGGCAATCATTCGAAGCCATAGGCTCAGGAGTCGTTGCAATGCTCACTGCCGAACAACGTGCAATCGTCAAAGCCACTGTCCCCCTGCTGGAAAGCGGCGGCGAAGCGCTGACCACTCACTTCTACAAGATGATGCTCAACGAGTACCCGCAGGTGCGTCCGCTGTTCAACCAGGCCCACCAGGCCAGCGGCGACCAGCCACGTGCGTTGGCCAACGGCGTGCTGATGTATGCCCGCCATATCGACCAGCTCGAACAGCTCGGCGGCCTGGTCGGCCAGATCATCAACAAGCACGTTGCCTTGCAGATTCTGCCGGAGCACTACCCGATTGTGGGCAGCTGCCTGCTGCGCGCCATTGAAGAAGTGCTCGGCAAGGACATCGCCACACCAGAGGTGATCGCGGCCTGGGGCGCGGCGTATGGCCAGCTGGCCGACATCCTCATCGGCGCTGAAGAAAGCCTCTATAAAGAGAAGGAGCAAGCCGCCGGCGGATGGCGTGGTACCCGCGAGTTCCGCCTGGTACGCCGCGAGCAGGAAAGCAGCGAGATCGTCTCGTTCTACTTCGCCCCCGTGGACGGCAAGCCAGTGCTCAAGGCCGAGCCTGGGCAGTACATCGGCCTGCAGTTGTTCATCGACGGCGCCGAGCAGCGTCGCAACTACTCGCTGTCGGCCCTGTGCGACGGCACTGAATACCGCATCAGCGTCAAGCGCGAAGCCGGTGGCAAAGTGTCCAACTACCTGCACGATGAACTGGTGGTGGGCAAGACCCTGCAGCTGTTCCCACCTGCAGGCGACTTTACCCTGGCCGCCAGCGACAAGCCGCTGGTGCTGATCAGTGGCGGTGTGGGGATCACCCCGACCCTGGCGATGTTGCAGGCGGCACTGCAGACCCCGCGTGAAGTGCATTTCATCCACTGTGCGCGTAACGGCGCCGTGCATGCCTTCCGTGAGTGGGTCGACGGCCTGGCCGAGCGCCATCCACAGCTCAAGCGCTTCTACTGCTATGCCGAGCCGCAAGGCGGCGCTGCGGCCGATGCCGTGGGCCTGCTGAGCGAAGACCTGCTGGCCGAGTGGCTGCCACGTGAACGTGACGTCGATGCCTACTTCCTGGGGCCTAAAGCCTTCATGGCGGCGGTCAAGCGCCAGCTGAAGGGCCTGGGTGTGCCGGAGCAGCAGAGCCGCTACGAGTTCTTCGGGCCAGCAGCAGCGCTGGAGTAAACACCCAGCAGTCCTAGCTGTTGTAGGAGCAGCCTTGTGCTGCGCCTACCTGCTTATATAAAGGAGAGATGAAACAGCCCGCCAAGCTTTCATCTTTAATCCTCCTTTAATCACGGTATCCTTCACTCCCAGGTGTCGAGGGGCTTGCCCCTGCGCGGCACCCGGGTAGCCGCTTTTTTGCCGTGTGACGTTGAACCGACGTCACAATGGCCGGTCTCAGCCATCTCGGATAGCCCTGCGCAGTGCTATCACGTTGCCCCCTCGGCACGCTAAAGGCCCTGCCCAGCGTGTAGAATCGCGCGCAGGCAGGCGGACCACGCGGCCACTCTCCATCCAAGGAACCGGCAATGAACGAACAAACTTCGCGCCTGAATCGGGAACGGCGCTTTCTGGTGCTGCTGGGGCTGATCTGCCTGTCGCTGATCGGCGGCGCCCTTTATATGCAAGTGGTATTGGGCGAGGCGCCTTGCCCGCTGTGCATCCTGCAGCGCTATGCCTTGCTGTTTATCGCCGTGTTTGCCTTCATCGCCGCCGCGATGCCCGGGCGGCGCAGCCTGACGGTCTTCGAAGGCTTGGTGGTACTCAGCGCCATCGGGGGAATCGTTGCGGCCGGCAACCATGTGTATATACTCGCCAACCCCATGGTCAGTTGCGGCATCGATACCCTGCAGCCGATCGTCGACGACCTGCCCCTGGCCAAGCTGTGGCCGCTGGCATTCCAGGTCGATGGCTTCTGCAGCACGCCGTACCCACCGATCCTCGGTCTGTCGCTGGCGCAGTGGGCGCTGGTCGCATTTGTCCTGACGGCCATTCTGGTTCCGCTGGGCATCTACCGCAACCGACGTCAGGCTTAGACAAAAGTCCCGAATTGCATGAGGTCTTTTGCACGTCGTGAGATGCGCAGAAAGTTGCTCCCCGCTTGATCCAGATCAATCACAAAGCCTTGTAGAATGCGGCTTTGAGGGCTACCCGGCGGGGTGCGACAAACTGTCGCGAAGTTGATTCTTCGGGTCGCATTGTTACGTATTCTGTAAAAGACTGTTGCTCAATAAGTCATAGTCAAGGGTTGGCGACCTATCTACAATCGCCCCCAATTTCCGTTCGGCACTGCTTGCGAGTCGCAGGATTGAAGGAAGCCCCAGCGCTCCCTTTTGCTGACTTCGTCAAGTTTCGCCCAGCGGCGATACCGAGCGGACACCCCTCCGCGTTTTCCCGCACCAAATGGACTTGGTCTGAAGTACAGGCCTGTTGCCTACGAAACCATAAGCACCGCTAACACGCTTGAGCCAAGGTCCTGCAGTCGGACCCCAGGCAGGAGCGAGTACGGGCGCGAAATGCCGCACTTGGCAGGACGAAGTGTTGGCTACCAAAACACAAATTGCATTGAAGCAAGCTGATCTAGAGGTCGTGAGATGAGTAAAAAGCGTTACCCCAGACTGTTTGGCATATTGCCCTTTTTAGGCATGCTTTTACTCAGTGGGTGCAACTGGACCCTGCTCGACCCGAAAGGTCAGGTCGGCATTGAGCAAAAGAACCTCATCCTCATCGCTACCGGCCTGATGCTGCTGGTGGTGATCCCGGTCATCATCATGACCGTGGCGTTCGCCTGGAAGTACCGTGCTTCCAACAAGGCGGCCACCTACACCCCCGACTGGTCGCACTCGACCAAGATCGAGGCCGCGGTGTGGATCATCCCGATCATCATCATCATCGCCCTGGGTTATGTCACCTACAAGTCCACCCACAAGCTGGACCCGTATCGTCCGCTGGATTCCGACGTCAAGCCGATCCAGATCGACGTGGTTGCACTGGACTGGAAGTGGCTGTTCATCTACCCGGAGCAGGGCATCGCGACGGTCAACAAGATCAACTTCCCGGCTAACACCCCGGTCAACTTCCGCGTCACCTCCGACGCCGTGATGAACTCGTTCTTCATCCCGGGCCTGGGCGGCCAGATCTACGCCATGGCCGGCATGACCACCAAGCTGCACCTGATCGCCAACGAAAACGGCGAATTCGACGGTATCAGCGCCAACTACAGCGGCGCTGGCTTCACCGGCATGAAATTCAAGGCTACTGCAACTTCCCAGGAAGACTTCGACAAGTGGGTCGCCGAAGTGAAGCAGTCGCCGCTGAAACTGGGCAAAGCCGAGTACGAAGCTCTGGCCAAACCTAGCGAATACAACCCAGTCGCGCTGTACAGCGAGGCCCCGGCAGAGCTGTTCCAGTCCATCGTCGACAAGTACGAAGGCATGAACCGCGGCAAGCCGGTCCACGAAGAAGCAGGCAGCAAAGATCTGGCCACTACCAAGGGTGTGGAATCGAGTATGCAACCAGCTGCCGGTGCAGAGGAGTAAGAGATGTTCGGTAAATTAAGCCTGGAGGCGATACCCTATCACGAGCCGATAGTCATGGTGACGCTTGCCATGATCGCGCTCGGCGGTATCGCTGTCGTCGGTCTTATCACCTATTTCCGCAAGTGGACCTACTTGTGGAGCGAGTGGTTGACGACTGTCGACCACAAGAAAATCGGGGTGATGTACATCATCGTCGCGATGATCATGCTGCTGCGCGGCTTTGCCGACGCCATCATGATGCGTACCCAGCTGGCTGCGGCCACTGGCGGATCCGAAGGCTACCTGCCGCCTGAACACTATGACCAGATCTTCACCGCTCACGGTGTGATCATGATCATCTTCATGGCGATGCCGTTCTTCACCGGCCTGATGAACCTGGCCCTGCCTCTGCAGATCGGTGCACGTGACGTTGCCTTCCCGTTCCTGAACTCCCTGAGCTTCTACCTGCTGCTGGCAGGCGTGCTGCTGGTCAACATCTCCCTGGGCGTCGGCGAATTCGCCAAGACCGGTTGGGTTGCCTATCCGCCGCTCGCGGGTATTCAGTACAGCCCTGGCGTGGGTGTCGACTACTACATCTGGGCGCTACAGCTATCGGGCCTAGGTACGACGCTTACCGGTGTGAACTTCCTCGTCACCGTGATGAAGATGCGCGCACCTGGCATGAAACTGATGGACATGCCGATCTTCACCTGGACCTGCACCTGGGCCAACGTGCTGATCGTCGCTTCGTTCCCGATCCTGACCGCTGCACTCGCACTGCTGACTGTTGACCGTTATCTGGACTTCCACATTTTCACCAACGAGCTTGGTGGGAACCCGATGATGTACGTCAACCTGTTCTGGGCGTGGGGTCACCCTGAGGTTTACATCCTGATCCTGCCGGCCTTCGGCGTGTTCTCGGAAGTGACTTCGACGTTCTCTGGCAAGCGTCTGTTTGGCCACCACTCGATGATCTACGCATCGGGCGCAATCGCCATTCTGGGCTTTGCCGTATGGCTGCACCACTTCTTCACCATGGGTGCCGGCGCGAGCGTCAACACCTTCTTCGGCCTGGCGACGATGCTGATCTCCATTCCGACCGGTGTGAAACTGTTCAACTGGCTGTTCACCATGTACCAGGGCCGTGTGCGTTTCACTGCACCGATGCTGTGGACCCTGGGCTTCATGATCACCTTCTCCATCGGTGGCATGACTGGCGTACTGCTGGCCGTTCCAGGTGCTGACTTCGTTCTGCACAACAGCCTGTTCGTAATTGCTCACTTCCACAACGTGATCATCGGTGGCGCGGTATTCGGCTACATCGCCGGTTTCGCCTTCTGGTTCCCGAAAGCCTTTGGTTTCACCCTGAACGAGAAGTGGGGCAAAGCTGCCTTCTGGTTCTGGATCTCGGGCTTCTACGTTGCGTTCATGCCGCTGTACGCCCTGGGCTTCATGGGCATGACCCGTCGTCTGAACCACTCCGACAACCCACTGTGGGAACCCTACCTGTACGTTGCCGTGGTCGGCGCCGTGCTGATCCTGTTCGGTATCGCTTGCCAGCTGATCCAGCTCTACGTTTCGGTCCGCGACCGCAACCAGAACCTGGACGTGACCGGCGACCCATGGGGCGGTCGTACTCTGGAATGGTCGACTTCGTCGCCACCTCCGTTCTACAACTTCGCCCACATGCCTGAGCAGGTTGGCCTGGACGCATGGCACGAAACCAAGGAAATCGGCGCTGCTTACAAGCCGGCAACCAAGTTCGACGCCATCCACATGCCGAGCAACACCGCTACCGGTTTGTTCATGGGCCTGTTCCTGACCGTCTTCGGCTTTGCCTTCATCTGGCACATCTGGTGGCTGGTAGGCGCGAGCCTGGTTGCAACCATCGCTGTCTTCGTTCGCCACGCTGCGCGTGACGACCAGGGCTACATGGTTCCGGCCGAAGAAGTGGCGCGCATCGAAGGCGAGCGTATGAAAGCGCTGGCCAAAGCAGGTGCTCTGCCTGCCGGCGCACGTGTCGAATCGTTTGAGCGGGTGTAATCAATGTCCAGTCAAGTAATCCACGGCGCTGCTCATGGTCACGACCATGGGCACGACGATCACCACCACGACTCGGGCCAGATGACCGTACTCGGTTTCTGGCTGTACCTGATGACCGACTGCATCCTGTTTGCGTCGCTCTTCGCTACCTACGCGGTGCTGTCCGGCAGTTTTGCCGGCGGCCCGTCGGGTCATGACATTTTCCAGCTCGACTTCGTAGCTGTTGAAACTGCCTTCCTGCTGCTGTCCTCGATCACCTTCGGCTTCGCCATGCTGAAGCTGTTCGATGGCAAGAAAGCAGGTGTACTGGGCTGGTTGGCCGTGACCTTCCTGTTCGGTGCCGGCTTCATCGCGATGGAAATCTACGAGTTCCATCACCTGATCGCTGAGGGCTTCGGCCCGCAGCGCAGTGGCTTCCTGTCGGCGTTCTTCGCGCTGGTCGGTACCCACGGTCTGCACGTGACTGCAGGTCTGATCTGGATGGCAATCCTGATGTATCAGATCAGCACCAAGGGCATTACCCCGACTGCCAAGACCCGCATGAGCTGCCTGAGCCTGTTCTGGCACTTCCTGGACGTGGTCTGGATCTGCGTATTCACCGTCGTCTACCTGCTGGGGGTTCTGTAATGGCTAACGCACACGACACTCATCACGAAGGTAATCACGGCAGCGTGAAGTCCTACATGATCGGCTTTGTACTGTCGATCATCCTGACCGCTATCCCGTTCGGCCTGGTGATGTACCCAAGCCTGCCGAAGAACCTGACCGTTCTGATCGTGGTCGCCATGGCTGTCATTCAGGTTGTAGTGCACCTCGTGTACTTCCTGCACATGGACCGCTCGAAAGAGCAGCGTTCCAACGTGTCGACGTTCCTGTTTACCACCATGGTAATTGCACTGCTGGTCGGCCTGTCGCTGTGGATCATGTTCAACATCCACATCGAAATGATGGCCAAGTGAGGTAAGACTGCATGTCCGTTAAGCACTTTATCCAAATCACCAAACCGGGGATCATTTTCGGTAACGTGCTTTCCGTGGCAGGCGGATTCTTCCTTGCCGCGAAGGGCCATGTAGACTTCGCCCTGTTCCTGGCGGTGGTGGTAGGTACTTCCCTGGTGGTGGCGTCCGGTTGCGTGTTCAACAACTGCATCGACCGCGACATCGACATCAAGATGGAACGTACCAAGAACCGCGTCATGGTCCAGGGCGGCATGTCGCTGCCCCTCGCGCTGATTTACGCCACCCTGCTTGGGGTGGCGGGTTTCAGCCTGCTGTATGTCCAGGCCAACCCACTGTCGGCGTTCTGTGCGCTGATCGGCTTCGTCGTCTACGTCGGTTTCTACAGCCTCTGGCTGAAGCGTAAATCGGTGCACGGCACCTTGGTCGGCAGCCTTTCGGGTGCCATGCCTCCGGTGATCGGCTACTGCGCCGTCAGCAACAGCTTCGACCTGGCTGCAGTGACCCTGCTGGTGATGTTCAGCCTGTGGCAGATGCCGCACAGCTTCGCGATCGCCATCTTCCGCTTCAAGGACTACAGCGCTGCCAACATTCCGGTTCTGCCGGTGGCACGCGGTATTCTTGCTGCCAAGAAGCAGATCGTGCTGTACGTGCTGGCCTTCGTGCTCGCCACCCTGATGCTCACCCTCGGCGGTTACGCCGGCCTCAGCTACCTGGCCGTGGCAGCTGCCATGGGCCTGTACTGGCTGTACATGGCCTGGGGTGGCTACAAGGCCGAGGACGACAGCAAGTGGGCCCGCAAGGTGTTTGGCTTCTCTATCCTCACTGTCACTGCCCTGAGCGTGATGATGTCGGTGGACAGCCAGACTGCTGCGGACGTGCTGATGACCTACGCACGCTGATACCGCTGCCTGTTACACGAAAACCCCGGCCATGTGCCGGGGTTTTTTTATGGGTGTTCTGGGCAAGTCCCAATGCCTGTGTATATTCCTGTGGGAGCGGGCTCTCCCCGCGAAGAGGCCGGCCCTGAAAACACAAAATTCTAATTTTCAAAAAATACATCTGAAAAATTCTAATAAAACAGGAAATTGCCCTTTACAGATATCCTGTTTCGGCACTATCTTCTGATCCAGGCCGCCACATCGGCCAACGTCGCTCGGACGGTTCCGGGCGCTTACGTACTCAGAGGAAGCCATGGCCAACCCAGGTTCGCCGCGCCGCTTTGCGCGCATCGATCGTCTCCCCCCTTACGTCTTCAACATCACCGCCGAGCTCAAGATGGCCGCCCGCCGTCGTGGCGAAGACATTATCGACCTGAGCATGGGCAACCCCGATGGCGCGACCCCGCCGCACATCGTCGAGAAGCTGGTGCAGGTCGCCCAGCGTGAAGATACGCACGGCTACTCCACCTCCCGCGGCATCCCACGCCTGCGCCGGGCCATTTCCAACTGGTACAAGGAGCGCTACGAGGTCGACATCGACCCGGAAAGCGAAGCCATTGTCACCATCGGTTCCAAGGAAGGCCTGGCTCACCTGATGCTCGCCACCCTCGACCAGGGCGACACGGTGCTGGTGCCCAACCCCAGCTACCCGATCCACATCTACGGTGCGGTGATTGCCGGCGCCCAGGTGCGTTCGGTGCCGCTGGTGCCGGGTGTGGACTTCTTCAATGAGCTCGAGCGGGCGATACGCGAATCGATACCCAAGCCGAAGATGATGATTCTCGGCTTCCCGTCCAACCCGACCGCGCAGTGCGTGGAGCTGGACTTCTTCGAGCGCGTGGTGGCCTTGGCCAAGCAGTATGACGTGCTGGTGGTGCATGACCTGGCGTACGCCGACATCGTCTACGACGGCTGGAAAGCCCCGTCGATCATGCAGGTGCCGGGGGCCAAGGACATCGCGGTGGAGTTCTTCACGCTGTCCAAGAGCTACAACATGGCCGGCTGGCGTATCGGCTTCATGGTCGGCAACCCCGAGCTGGTCAACGCTCTGGCGCGCATCAAGAGCTACCACGACTACGGCACCTTCACGCCTTTGCAGGTGGCAGCCATTGCCGCGCTGGAAGGCGACCAACAGTGCGTGCGCGATATCGCCGAGCAGTACCGCCAGCGCCGCAACCTGTTGGTGAAGGGGTTGCACGAGTTGGGCTGGATGGTCGAGAACCCCAAGGCTTCGATGTACGTGTGGGCTAAGATTCCGCCGGAGTATGCGCACCTCGGGTCCCTGGAGTTTTCCAAGAAGCTGTTGGCTGAGGCCAAGGTGTGTGTGTCGCCGGGCATCGGCTTTGGTGACTACGGTGATGATCACGTGCGCTTTGCCCTGATCGAGAACCAGGACCGTATTCGCCAGGCGATTCGCGGCATCCGCCAGATGTTCAGGGCGGATGGTTTGACCCGCAAGTAAACAGCGAGGGGCCGCGTGGCGGCCCCTCGTTATATCAGCTGGGCTGGCCTTCCGACTGCCTGGCGATTATTCGCGCCACTACCTTCAGCACTCATTTTCCTGTTCAGGTATCCAAATGAGTGTATTCACAGCGTATTTCTGCGGCACCGGTTCCCACCGCTTCGATGCTGCCAACCCCAATTTCTGGAACGGCGAGCTGGTCTCGACATTGGCCAGCAACGATCAGGGGCGTGAGTTCGCCCACTGGATTGCGGTTGACGGGCCAGGTAGCGGCAACCTTCAGGATGACGAATTGTTCGTTGAACCAGGTGGCTACTTTAACTGGAGTGGTCAGTTGTTTGGCCGTGGTTGGGAAGAAAACGTGAGCCATGTGCTGAACGTGATCAAGGGTGAGAGCAATTGGCAGCGCACCAAACTCACTGAGGATGCGTACACAAGGCTGAAAGACGCAGGCGTGCCGATCCCGGATGCGTCCGCCACGGCTTCCTGGTTCTGGCGGACCTATGACTACGGCGATCGCCACCCGACCCCGCAGGCGCTGCAGGAACAGATCATCACTATATTCCGCGAACCGCGCTTGCCCACCCAGGTCAACCTAGTGGGTTGGAGCCGTGGCGGCATCAGTTGCCATATGCTGGCCAATGCGATGGCTGAGGATCCGGACTTGAAGGATATTCCGGTCAACATCTTCGCCATCGACCCCGTGCCCGGTGTCGGCAACGTGCAAACCGAGCGGGTGAGCCTGGCGGGCAATGTCCGCGAATATGTCGGATTCTATTCGCGTGACGAACGCTCCAAGGGCTTCGCCTGCGTGATCCCTGCCGTCGACCCCGGCACGCGCATGTGCATCTACCCAATGCCAGGCCGGCATGCCACCTTGGTGGGTAATGCCTCGGCTGACGGGGCGAGCGACGGCAAGGTGCTGGTCGAACCCGGGTTAATCGTGCGGCATTTCGCCGAAGTCTGCCTGACCCGTTGGGGTGCCGAACTGGACAAGTGCCTGGCGCTGGATGACAACCAACTGATGCAGCATCACTTGGCTATGGCGGCCGCCGATGAGCACTACCAGGCCATGCGCAGCCAGTCATATACCGTCATCACCGAAGGCCAAAAAGACGACCGGCTGGTGCACTGTGGCGAAACCCGCACGCGCTTCAGCCAGGTGCGCAGTGACCGTTATGACCCTCGCGAAGGCTTGGGCCTGCAGCACTGGGATGCCAACACTTACAAGGCCCTGCGCTAGGCCGGGCAGGCGGGCAGCCGCTGTGCTGTTCGCCCATTTTTCTGGCTGTGGAGTTTGCCGGATCAGTGGCAATTTTTTTTGCATTCCCCCTCTATCCAGCCGGCCCCGGTTGGAATGAAAATGGCGCCGCGGGCCCAGCCCCGATAACAACAACCTTCCCTCCGTGGCCTCATGTCCGAATATAACCCTTGCCTTGACTGCGGCGCCTGCTGCGGGTACTTCCGTGTGTCCTTCTTCTGGGGCGAATGCCAGTCTGCCGGGGGCGTTGTGCCTGACGACCTGGTGGTGCAGATCAACCCTACACGGGTCGCGATGATCGGCACCGATGCCAAGCCTTGCCGCTGCGTCAGCCTTGCCGGCGAGATCGGCAAAGAGGTGGCGTGCACCATCTACGCCAACCGCTCGAGCCCTTGCCGAGAGTTCGAAGCGTCGTGGGAGGGTGGGGTGCACAACCCGAGCTGCGACGATGCACGCGCGGCCTATGGCTTGCCGCCGTTGACCCCGCCTGGGGCCAACGAGCCGCATTGGCCGGATGATGATGGGGCTGAGGTGGCCTGACCTTTTTGGGTCGCCTGTGCCGGCCCTTTCGCGGGGCAAGCCCGCTCCCACAGGACCGTTGCAAGACCTGTGGGCGAAGCAAGTCACCGATCCTGTGGGAGCGGGCTTGCCCCGCGAAAGGGCCATCAGCTGTAAGAAGATTCTGAACTTGAAACCAAATGCTTCAGGTTGGCAAGCGCGTGGAATTATCCTACGGCTTGTGTCGGACGCCGTCTGATAGTCAGGCAAGTACCTCAGGGTTAACGTCTCGCCGTCGCTGCTATTGGCGATCGGGTGTGAGAAGCCCGCTGTTTTGAGGTGGCTTGCCAGTTATGGCAGCCGTGCGCGTGCAGACTTCGGTCTGGCCGTGGTGCCTCGGGACACGGTCTTCTCACCTCGCGTACGGCTGCCACCCAATCTGTGAGAAGGATGAGTGGTTGCTTCTGAAAATTTTTCGAGGTGACTATGAAGAAGCTCGTCCCAGACCCACCCACTTTCCCAATCCCTTATATCTCGATAATCGCCGACCTCTCCCATGCAGAGGCAAGGTCCCAGGCAGCCAAACTCATGGGCAGCCTTTCCCAAACCATCGAGCTTTACCTCAAAGCCGAAGACAGCCTGCAACGCAGCGCCCTCCTCGAAAACATGTCCGCCCTGACCGAATTGCTTCATGCGCTGTTCGCCCACATAAAGGCGCAGGAGGCAGTGGAATGAGCAATCACCTGAAAAGCCATACCACCGCTGGCGTGGAGACGTTTCTCGAATTGTTCCGCATCGAACCGGGCATCCCCCTTGATCACGCGTTCGACGAATTGTCTGTGTTGCTGGGGTGCATACGCCACCTCAGCGAAGAGGCCGAGATGGAGGGCAACAAGGTTGCAGGCAGCGCTGCACGGATACTCAGTGCCATGGCCAAGGCGCTGATCAACGACATGGAAATGGGGTTGAACCGGGGCGTCTGAGTGGTAGAGCAGACGAGCGCCGCGCGCGCGGCGCTCGATTTCCGCCCCAACGCAAAACCCCGGCACACACTGGCCCACGCTCAAACACACGATAAAACCCAACGCATCCCCCAGCCGCCTCGCTTGACGTTAAACTGTCATCTCCCCAGCAATGGACAGGAGATCCGGCGTGACCCCACCCCGCAGTTTCCCCAGTGACCTCTGCCTCGACAGCCCCCGCCTGCAATTGCGCCCGATGCGCCATGGCGATGCCGCGCAATGGCTGGCGATCATGGCCGACCCCGAGGTCATGCGTTATTGGCACCACGCACCCTGGCAAGACCTCGCCGAGGCCGAAAGCGCCCTGGCTGCCGACCGTGAAGCCTATGCCAATGGCGACCAGCTCAAGCTCGGCATGTACCGCCGTGACAACGGCGAACTCATCGGCATGGTCCAACTGTTCAACATCGATGACGTATCCCGCCGTGGCGAGATCGGCTATTGCCTGGCCAGCGCCGTACAGGGCAGGGGGTACATGGACGAGGCATTGACCTGCTTCATCGACTACCTCGCTCACACCCTGCACATGCGCCGCCTGGAGGGCGAGATCGACCCGCGCAACCAAGGCTCGGCACGCACGCTCGAACGCCAGGGCTTCGTGCTCGAAGGTACCCTGCGGGCACGCTGGTGCGTGGCCGGCGAGCTGTCCGACTCGGGCATCTATGGCCTGCTGCTGGAACCACCAGTTGTTTAGTGTTATGGCTAACCTCGACTTTCATCGTCTGCTGTACATCACGCTACCGGTGGTGACCCTGCGCGGCACGTACTAAACGCCTGGAAGCGGGGCAGGGCCTGGGTTATGGTCGCAGCCTGTCCCGTTTTCCCCAGGTGTGCCCCTTTGCCCGTTTTCTACCTGAGCATCAGCCTGTTCCTGTACCTGCTCGCGCTGTTTTTCGATGGCGTGCTGATGAGTGGCGACCGCCACATGCCCGCCCTGCAGATGTTGCTGTACGGGCCATGGGGCATGCCCTTCGGGTTGTATCAATGGTTTGCCAATCCGCTGCTGGCCGTGGCGATTCTTGCCCATCGACGTTTCCGTCGGTTGGCCTTGGCATGCGGTGTGGCGGCGTTGTATCTGGCTGCCAGCAGTTTCGGAATTGACCGATTGCCAGACAGCCAAAGCTACGCGTTTCATGACCGCACCGGTTTTGGTGCGGGCTTTTATCTGTGGCTCACCGCGATGGGGGTGTTCTGCGCAGGCCAGGCCTGGCATTGCTGGAAGGCCCGCAGCGCCGACGACATGCCCGGCTGGCGTTGGCTCGATGTGGCGTTGATAGCGGCGCTGGGTGTCGCGTTGTATGCCGCAACGCAGATGCCGTCGTTGCGTTTCGAGCCCAACAAGGTGCTGATGCCGCCGGAACAGCCACAGACATTTTGATATCCACAGGGGGAAATAGTCATGAATAAGTATCACCTGACGGGCCTGGCGCTGGCGTGTGTGCTGCCGCTGGCCATGGCCGAAGAAAATTCGCCGAGCTATGGCCAATGCATGGACAAGGCGTCCAGCACAGTGGCCATGAGCAGTTGCATCCAGGCCGAGACCCAGTTGCAGGACCAGCGCTTGAACCGGGTGTACAAACAGTTGATGGGCAAGCTGGAGGCAGCGCAGCAAAAACGCCTGCGCGAAGTACAGCGCAAGTGGATCGCCTACCGTGATGACAACTGCACGTTCCACGTACACGCCAGTGGCGGGACGATGGCGCAGCTGGAAGGCGGCGTGTGCGTGATGGACATGACCCGGGACCGGGCGGCCGAGCTTGAGCGAGTACTCAGCCCGGGGCAGTGAGATGGGCGCACGTTTGTGTAGGAGCGGCCTTGCGTCGCGAAAGGGCCGCACAGCGGCCCCAGATTTCGGCGTCATAGGGCCGCTGTGCGGCCCTTTCGCGACGCAAGGCCGCTCCTACAGACGACGGTGGTGCAAGGTGTTTGGCAACTGGCTAAGCGGCCTCAGTGTTGCTGCCTTTGCGCGCGGGCCTTGAGGTATTCGCGCACCTCCACGGCATCCCCCGCAAACTCGATACGCTCAGCCTTGGCATCGCGCTGATAGGCATACATCGGGTCGTAATACTCCTTCAGCAACCCTTCGATCCAGCCCCGGTGCAGCTCCACCGCGCCGCTGCGCTGTTGCTCATCCAAGGCTTGTTGCAAGATGGCGGACAAGCGTTGGCAGCGTTCACCACCCAGGCGCTTGTGGATATTGGCCATGCTCGACAGCATGCGTTCGGCAAACAGTCGGCGGCCCTCTTCGTCGCCGTGCACATCGACGAACTCTGCGCTCAGGTTGACCACGTAATCGCGCAGGATACGTTCAACACGCTGCTCGAAACTGTCCTCCAGCCATACCAACGGGTACTGCTGCATGCCTTGGTACAAAGCCAGCGGCACGGTGCAGCTGCCGACGATACGGCCTTCATCTTCGAGCACGAACTGCTCGATGCCACGCGCGCGCTTTTTCAGCACATCGATGGCCAGCTTGTTTTCGAAGCCGATTTGCGCGGGCTGCGCGGTGGCACGCTTGCCGAAGCTGGAGCCACGGTGGTTGGCATGACCTTCAAGGTCCAGCCCATTGCTCAACTGGTGCAGTACCTCCGTCTTGCCGGTGCCGGTGAGGCCGCCGATCAAAACGAAATCGCACTGCGCCACTGCCTGCTCAGTGGTGTCCAGCAGGAAGGTGCGCATCGCTTTGTAGCCGCCCTTGACCCGCGGGTAGTCGATGCCCGCTTCCTCGCGCAGCCACTGTTGAACGATCAACGAACGCAGGCCACCGCGGAAACAGTACAGGTAGCCCTCGGGATGCGCCTTGGCGAAGCTGGCCCAGGCGTGCAGGCGGTCGCGCTTGGTCGCGCCACTGACCAGTTGGTGGCCAAGCGTGATGGCGGCGGCCTGGCCTTGCTGTTTGTAGCAGGTGCCGACCTTCTGCCGCTCCTGGTCGTTCATCAGTGGCAGGTTGACGACGCCCGGGAAGGCACCTTTGGCGAATTCGATGGGCGCGCGCATGTCCATCATCGGCACGTCGTTCAAAAATAGCGGGCGGAAATCCGTGCAGTCGGGACGCATCAGATCACCTCGACCGCGTTGCTCTGTCGCTCACCCAGCGTGCCGATGGGCGACAGTTGCAGGCCCAGTTCGGCCGCCACGGCCAGAAACTGCGCGTCACCCTCAGGGCTGACCGCCACCAGCAGGCCGCCGCTGGTCTGCGGGTCGCACAGCAGGTGCTTTTGCTCATCGCTCAGGGCGCCGATCTTGTGGCCGTAGCTTTCGTAATTGCGCAACGTGCCGCCCGGGATGCAGCCCTCGGCCAGGTAGTGATCGACACTTGGCAGGCGCGGTACTGCGGCGTAGTCCAGGTGCGCGGTAAGGCCGCTGCCGTCGGCCAGCTCCACCAAGTGGCCCAACAGGCCGAAGCCGGTGACGTCGGTCATCGCCCTCACACCCTCGAGCTTGCCGAAGCGGCTGCCGGGGGTGTTGAGGGTGCACATCCAGTCGCGTGCCAGGCCTTGGTCCTGCTCGCGCAGCTTGGCCTTTTTCTCGGCGGTGGTGAGGATGCCGATGCCCAGCGGTTTGGTCAGGTACAGGCGGCAACCGGCGGTGGCGGTGTCGTTGCGCTTGAGATGGCGCTTGCTGACCACGCCGGTGACGGCGAGGCCGAAGATCGGCTCCGGGGCGTCGATGGAGTGGCCGCCGGCCAGCGGGATGCCAGCTTCGGCGCAGACCGCGCGCCCGCCGCGGATCACTTCGCGGGCGACTTCCGGCGGCAGCACGTTGACCGGCCAGCCGAGGATGGCGATGGCCATCAAGGGGTCGCCGCCCATGGCGTAGATGTCGCTGATAGCGTTGGTGGCGGCGATACGGCCGAAGTCATACGGGTCATCGACGATCGGCATGAAGAAATCGGTGGTCGAGACCACGCCGCGCTCTTCGTCCAGGGCGTACACGGCAGCGTCGTCGCGCGAAGCATTGCCGACCCAGAGGTTCGGGTCCAGGGCCTGGACGCCGCTTTCGGCAAGGATCACGTCCAGTACCTTGGGGGAGATCTTGCAGCCACAACCGGCACCATGGCTGTACTGGGTCAGGCGGATTGGCTCGCTCATACGTACCTCAGCAGATCAAATTGTTGCGCGATTGTAGCAAAGCTGGCCATTGCGCCATGGGCACTTATACTTTTCACGGTCGGCACGGCTGCCGACCCTTTAGCTGCCAATGACCCGGAGATTGCCCATGCTCAAACGCCCTCTGGCGCTCGCCGCCGGCCTCGTGCTGTCTTGTTGTGCCGTTGTCGCCCAGGCTGCTGAGACCCTTCGGGTCAGTGCCATCCCCGACGAAGCGCCCACGGAGCTGCAGCGTAAATTCAAGCCGTTGGGGGAGTACCTGGCCAAGCAGCTGGGCATGGAGGTGAAGTTCGTGCCGGTCGCCGACTACCCGGCGGTGGTCGAGTCGCTGGCCTCCGACCGCCTCGACCTGGCGTGGCTGGGAGGGTTCACCTTTGTTCAGGTGCACTTGAAAGACCCGAACGCCACGCCGCTGGTGCAGCGTGAGCAGGACGCGCAATTCACGTCCAAGTTCATCACCGCCAACCCCAATGTGAAGAGTCTGGCCGACCTCAAGGGCAAGTCGTTCGCCTTTGGCTCCATCTCGTCCACCTCGGGCAGCCTGATGCCGCGTTACTTCATGCTCAAAGAGAACAACATCAAGCCTGAGGACTACTTCAGCCGTGTGGCCTACTCCGGTGCCCACGACGCCACCGCGACCTGGGTGCAGGCCGGCAAGGTCGATGGCGGGGTGCTCAATGCCAGCGTCTGGCAAAAGCTGGTGGACGCCGGCAAGGTCGATACCAGCAAGGTGAGGGTGTTCGCCACTACCCCGACCTACTACGACTACAACTGGACCGTGCGCGGCAACATGGCGCCGGCACTCAAGGCGAAGATCAAACAGGCGTTCCTCGACCTGGACCCGGCCAACCCCGAGCACAAAGCGATCCTCGACCTGCAGGCTGCCAGCCGCTTTATCGAGACCAAGCCTGAGAACTACCAGGGCACCGAACAAGCCGCGCGTGAGGCCGGCCTGCTCAAGTGACGTCCGCTCCGATGGCAATTGATCTGCACGATGCCAGCCTGCACCATGGCCAGGTCCGCGCGCTCGACGCGATAAACCTGCGCGTGGAGCAGGGCGAGCGGGTCGCGATTATCGGCCCCTCTGGCGCTGGCAAGTCCAGCCTGCTGCACCTGATGGCCACTGCTATCCAGCCCAGTGCCGGGCGCCTGGCGCTGTTCGGTGAACAGCCCTGGCAGTTGTCTGGCAGGGCGCGTCAGCGCTTGCGGGCACGGGTTGGCTTGGTGCATCAGGCCCCGCCCTTGCCGCCGCGCCAGCGGGTTGTGACCGCAGTGCTGGCGGGGCGATTGGGGCAGTGGGGTATCGTGCGTGGCTTGTTCAACCTGCTGTACCCGACCGATGTGCCCGGGGTGCGCCAGGCATTGGCCGAGCTGGGGCTGGCTGACAAACTGTTCGTTCAGTGCGGGCAACTGTCTGGCGGCCAACTGCAACGGGTGGGTATTGCACGGGTGCTGTATCAACGCCCGGACTTGCTGCTGACCGATGAGCCCGTTTCGGCGATGGACCCGGTGCTGGCCGACCACAGCCTGGCATTGCTCAACCGCCACGCCCAGGCCAGCGGTGTAACGCTGGTGGCCAGCCTGCATGCGGTCGAGCTGGCGCTGGCGCACTTTCCACGGGTGATCGGCATTCGTGAAGGGCAGGTGGTGTTCGACAGCCCGGCCGAGGCGGTCAGCCCGCAAATGCTCGATGCACTCTATGCCAACGAACACTTGGCTTCGCCTCCCTTGCAGGAGCCTGCAGCAGTGCTGACGGTACAGATCCCGCGATGCTGAAGGCCCATGCCCGCGACCCGGCTGCCCTGCCACGGCTGCTGCTGAGCTTGCTTGCTGTGGCGGTGTTATGGCCGGGCCTGCAGTTGAGCGAGCTGAACCCCGGCGTGCTGTGGCAGGCCGAGAACCGTCAGCAGATCGCCAGCTTCACCCAAGCCTTCTGGCCGCCGGCGCACGATGCCGCCTTTTTGCAGTTGCTGTACGAAGCCACCTTGCAGACCCTCGCCGTGGCCACGGCCGGCATGACCCTGGCGCTGGTGCTGGCGGTACCTGCCAGCCTGCTGGCCAGCCGTGCCTTGTCGTTGCGCGCGGCCTCCCGTGGCGGGCGGGCCGGGTGGTGGTCGCGGGTGCTGCGGCTGCCGGTACGCGGGCTGTTGATCTTTCTGCGTAGCGTGCCAGAAATCGTCTGGGCCTTGCTGTTCGTGCGTGCCGTGGGGCTTGGGCCAACGGCGGGAGTGCTGGCCATCGCCATTACCTACAGCGGAATGCTCGGCAAGGTCTACGCCGAAATCTTCGAGTCGGTCGACCAACGCCCGGCCCATGCCCTATTGCAGGCCGGCAGTGGTCGGCTGATGGCCTTTTTCTACGGCATCTTGCCCAATGCGGTGTCGGAAGTGGTGTCGTACACGGTGTACCGCTGGGAATGCGCGGTGCGTGCTTCGGTGGTGATGGGGTTTGTCGGCGCTGGCGGGTTGGGGCAGCAGATCGACCTGTCGATGCGCATGTTTGCCGGCGCGGAGGTGGCGAGCATGCTGCTGACGTTTCTGTTGCTGGTATCGCTGGCTGACCTGCTCAGCCGCTTTCTGCGAGGAAGGCTGGCATGAACCGGGCGATCAACCTGCTGGTGCTCTGCGTGATCATCGCAGCGGTGGTGGCCTCGTTCACCTATCTCGAACTGGACCTGCAGGCGCTGGTCGGTGATGGCGGGCTAGGGCAGATGGGCGAGTACGCGGGGCGCTTCCTGCACCCGGACGTGACCGTCGAGCATTTGCGCGCGGTCTGGCATGGCGCCTTGGAGACCTTGGCGATGTCCGGCCTGGGGACTTTGCTGGCGGTGGTGCTGGGGATGCTGCTGGCGTTACCGGCGGCGGGCCGCTTCGGCTGGCTGCTGCAGGCAGCGGCGCGGGTGCTGCTCAATGCCTTGCGGGCCATCCCGGAATTAGTCTGGGCGGCGCTCACCGTGCTGGCCGCAGGGCTTGGCCCGAATGCTGGGACCCTGGCCTTGGCGTTACACACCGCTGGGGTGCTGGGCCGCTTGTTTGCCGAGGCGCTGGAAAACGCCCCGGCAGAGCCTGCAGCAGCCATTCGCTTGCAGGGTGGCAGCCAGGTGGCGGCATTCTGCTTTGGTACCTTGCCTAACCTGTGGCCGCAGTTGCTGGCTTACAGCCTGTACCGCTGGGAGAACAACATCCGCATGGCCAGCGTGTTGGGATTTGTTGGGGCAGGTGGGTTGGGGCAGATGCTCTACACCACCTTGAGCCTGTTCCAGGAGGCGCAAGCCAGCACGGTGATCATCGCCATGCTGGTGCTGGTGTTGCTGGTGGATGCCTTGAGTGATGTGCTGCGCCAGCGCTATGTGCGCGCCTGACTGGGGCTGCAGGGCAGCCCGCGCAAGCATCAAGTGGTCAGTTCGCCATGCTGCGCTTCCCGTTGCATCGACTCCAGGTTGCGCTCGATCGTCTCGCAGATGGTGTCCATCTGGATCTGGTGCTCGCTGAAGCGGAAGGGGCTTTGCAGGTCGGTGCCGATCCGCTCGATGGCCAGCAACATGAACCCCACCACCGTCGACGCCAGCGGTGTGAACCACTCCAGCGACTCGACCAGCCCCACCGGCACGATCAGGCAGAACAGCGTGATGAACAGCCGCGGAAAATACACATAAGGGTAGGGCAGCGGCGTATTGGCGATCCGCTCCATGCCCCCCTGGGCATTGGACAGGTCCACCAAGGTCGACTCCAGCCGCGCCAGGCGAATGCTGTCCAGGCGCCCGGCTTGGTATTCCCGCGCCAGCAGGGCTGCCGAGCCACTGAGGATGTCGTTGGCGAAGTTGTTGGAGCGGTTGCGCCGCTCGAACTCCGCCTGCGGGATGAACGCTATCAGTTCATCCGGGCAGCGGTCGCCCTTGAGGTGCGCAGCCAGGCAGTTCACATAGGCGATATGCCGGCGCAGCAAAGTGGCCTTGATCGGGTTCAGCCCGTCATCCGGGTCATCGATCAGCGTCAGCGTCTGCCGGGCAAAACTGCGCGAACTGTTGACCAGCGCACCCCACAACGTGCGCGCCTCCCACCAGCGGTTGTAGGCGCTGCTGTTGCGAAAGCTCACCAGCACCACCAGCGCCGAACCCAGCAAGGTCAACGGAATCAACGGCAGGGTGAACTTGCTGTTGAAGAACAGCATGAAATCGATGGTGACCAGCACATCCCAGATCAGCAGCCAGAACAGCGACCAACCGATGTAACCAATGGTCTTCACCACCAAGCGGTACTTGCGGGCGATGATCTCTTTCACACGGGGTACCTCGAAACGCGGGGGATGCAGGATCGGACGTCGAGGGATGGGTATGGTTCGGCAGCTGATGTTGCAAGACATTTTTTTGGACGTGTTTGAAAGAAAAAACTGACTGAGGTATCAGACGCTCCTGAGTTCTCTTCGCAAAGGTGAAACGGCAAGGTAGACCGCTTCCCTATCTCGCATGAATGTATCCAAAAGGATACTATTGGTGGCGCCTTGATGTATGCTGTTGAACAAACGGAGAGCTTTGCCCTTTGGCTAGCCACCTTGAAAGACTTGAGAGCCAAGCTTGCAGTCGGTCGTAGATTGGAGCGCGCAGAAAGTGGAAACCTTGGCGACTACAAAAGCGTTGGGGGCGGTGTAAGTGAGCTTCGCATCGACGTTTCTGCAAGTTATCGAGTCTATTTCACGCGTAAGGGAGCCAAAGTGATTTTTCTGCTGGTGGGCGGAGACAAATCTTCCCAGACCGCCGATATCCTCAAAGCGAGAAAGCTGGTGGAGGAAATGAAATGAGCGAAAAATTGATCCCTTTTGATATCGCCGACTTGCTTGACAGTGATGCAGCAATCAGCGAATACCTCAGCCAGGTGCTATCCGATGGCGATACAGATGAGATTATCCGGGCTATCGGTCATATCGCTCGGGCACGGGGAATGACACAAATTGCTGCACAGAGTGGGTTAGGTCGAGAAAGTCTCTATAAAGCACTTAGCCCAGGCGCTAAGCCCCGCTTTGATACAGTGCTTAAAGTCATACGTGCCCTAGGCGTGGAGCTTTTTGTTCAGCCCCATACGTCGTCGCATTAGATTTCGCAGGCTAGGCCAGTACCTGCCTCATCTGTACCAACGCCACTCGCTTCCCATCCGGCGCTTGGCGTTCTTCGATGCCGAACGGCACGAAACCGAGCTGTGGATAAAGCAGCAACCCCGCCGTGTTGTGATTGAAGCACGACACCCAAATCTCTCGCGCCGCAAACTGTTCGCGGGCCAGCTCGATCATGGCGGTTACCAGGTAGCTCGCCACCCCATGGCCGCGGGCAGCTGGCGCCACCACCACGTTGCCCAGGGCGCACACGCCGCCGTGCTCGGCTTTGTAGAAGTTGGCAAAGCCCAGCACCATGCCGCCGCCTTCCACCACCGTAGAGCCGTTGCGCTGGGCGATGGCGTCGGTCAATTGCGCGGGTGTCAGGGGGTAGGCGGCTTTGGGGAACATGTAGAACAGTTCGTCCGGGCCCTGGGGGAAGCAGCAGATGGCGGGGATGTCGCTGGGCTGAACAGGGCGGTGGCTGAGGTGCATGGCAGGTCCTTTTGCAGTGCGTTGGCTGGCCGTTTGCGGCCAAGCCCCGCTCACAGGCTAGCACTGCCTCAGTGGCAGATCACCGCCGACTGCTCACGGCTTGGCCACCACCGCCACAATCCCCTTGATCGCCGCAGGCGCATGAGGCTTGGCCTTGCGTGCCAGCAAGTACTGGAAGCGCCGCCATTCCTTGTCGATCTCGCTGTACGACATGAACACGCTGACACGCTCTTTATCGGCGAGGTCCGGGCGAGTGCGCGCATCGATCTCGTTCTTAGGGATGAACGCAATGTTGATACCCACCACCTGCCCATCATCGGCGAACACTGGCCCGCCCGACATGCCCTTGACCATCGGGCCGTCGTGCAGCGAGTAGAAGACACTGCCCGGCGTACCTTCAAGGCGCACCAGCGACGGCAACGCATGGCCCTTGCCCTGCACGGGAATCATCAGGCTGTTGAAGCCGACCGCCGTCACCGACTCACCCGGTACGTATTGCCGCCAATGCGGCACCTCGCTGGCCTTGTGCTTGAAGAACACCACATCGCCGAGGCCCTCATGGACCACGTTACGCAGGAAGGGGGTGTGTTTGGCGGTCACTGCGTAGTCTTCGTTCCACTGGATGGCGCTGGCCATCAGCAACAGCGGCAGCGGCGCACCTGAGGTGACCACGAAAGCCTGGTTGTAGACGGGATCGGAGACGTAGGACGTTGGCACTCCATTGCACCCACTTAGCAGCATCATTGCTGCCAGACAGGGCACGGTTGTTTTCATGTGTCACACAGTCGTGGAGAAATGGGGGCGCAAATATGGCTAAGAGCCATCATGCTGGCAATACTTTGTGCATATATCCGACGAGTGACATCTTAAGTAGGGGGGGAGGGTAATGGCCAATAGATTCCCGACATGGCGGCAGGGCTGACAGTCAGGCGTGCGGCGTCAATTTGGTGGGTGGGTTGGAGGCCGTTGTTTTGGTGCTTTTTTCAGTTGAGGTGAGCTGCGATGAGCTCAATTGAGCTCAATTGAGCTGCATTGAGCTGCATTGAGCTGCATTGAGCTACTTTGAGCTGCATCCGCAGTGCCATGATCTCGTTGGCTGAACTGGATAGTCTGGCGTTGCATAACTGCGCCCGGTACCGGCTGGGCATGAGGCAGGTGCAAGCTTGGATCGAGGCGGGGCGGCCACGTTGAGCGGGCATTGCCACCCATTGCTCGAGTCTGTTTTCAGATCAAATTTGAAAGGAGTCAATAATGCTGAAACTAAATTCCCTTGTACCCGAGCTTATCGTTTCCGACCTTACCCGAAGCCTTGCCTTCTACTGCGACATCCTTGGCTTCAAGATCGAGTATGAGCGTCCAGAAGACCATTTCGCCTTCCTGTCCTTCGGCGGCAGTCAGCTGATGCTGGAGCAGGACTGGCACAGTGAATCGCCATGGCGGGTAGGCCCACTTGAGCCGCCCTATGGGCGAGGTATTAACCTGTCTATCGAATGCCCAGACGCTTCAGCGCTGGTTACGGCACTGGAGGCGGGCGGGTATCCGCTTAGAAACCCAGTTGAAGAGTGTTGGTACCGCAGCGGTGAGTTTCTGTTCGGGCAGCGCAATTTTCTGGTGCTTGATCCTGATGGCTACTTGCTGCGGTTTGCAGAAGCTATTGGCAGCAAACCCTGCTGATTATTCAAGGCACTGTACAGTTGGCCCGATACACCTGTGAGCGAGACGTGGAGATCGGCGCGTGCTTGCCGCGACCTTGAGTAGTGGATTTGAGATCGAGCGCCGCGCGGGCGGCGCTCGTCCTTGAGAGCGCTGCAGATCTGAAGGCATGCTCCTGTTAGCCACAGTGCAATGCCATGGCGCGTACCTGATGCCGCCCTCAGCCAAAATCCAGGCGAAAAAAAACCGACCATAAGGTCGGTTTTTTCCGGATTTTGGTGCCCCGAGGGAGACTCGAACTCCCACTCCTTTCGAAAACGGATTTTGAATCCGCCGCGTCTACCAATTCCGCCATCAGGGCAGTGGCGCGCAGTATAGAGAGGTGCTTCTGGTCGGTCAATCGGGTTTCATGGTCAATTTTCACACATTGGGCTAAACTTCCCGGCCCTGCCGAACCGAACATCATCATGCGCGTCGCCGATTTTTCCTTCGAACTCCCCGATTCCCTGATCGCCCGCCACCCTTTGGCCGAGCGCCATGGCAGCCGTCTGCTGGTCCTCGATGGGCCGAGCGGCGCCTTGGTACATCAGCAATTCACCGACCTGCTCGACTATCTGCGCCCCGGCGACCTGATGGTGTTCAACAACACCCGGGTGATCCCGGCGCGGTTGTTCGGGCAGAAAGCCTCCGGCGGCAAGCTGGAAGTGCTGGTCGAACGTGTGCTCGACAGCCACCGGGTGCTGGCGCACGTACGCTCCAGCAAGGCACCCAAGGTCGGTGCGCAGATTCTCATCGATGGCGGTGGCGAGGCCGAAATGGTCGCGCGCCACGACACGCTGTTCGAGTTGCGCTTCACCGAAGAGGTGCTGCCACTGCTTGAACGCGTCGGGCACATGCCGCTGCCACCCTACATCGACCGCCCCGACGAAGGCGCCGACCGTGAGCGTTACCAGACCGTCTACGCCGAGCGTGCCGGTGCTGTAGCCGCACCCACGGCCGGCCTGCACTTCGACGAAGCGCTGCTGGAAAAGATCGCCGCCAAGGGCGTGGAGCGGGCCTTCGTGACCCTGCACGTCGGCGCGGGCACCTTCCAGCCGGTGCGGGTCGACAAGATCGAAGACCACCACATGCATAAAGAGTGGCTCGAAGTGAGCCAGGATGTGGTGGATGCTGTCCAAGCCTGCCGTGCCCGTGGCGGGCGCGTGGTTGCCGTGGGCACCACCAGCGTGCGTTCGCTGGAAAGCGCTGCGCGCGATGGCGTGCTCAAGGCCTTCAGCGGCGATACCGATATTTTCATCTACCCAGGCCGCCCGTTCCATGTGGTCGACGCCCTGGTCACCAACTTCCACCTGCCGGAGTCCACGCTGCTGATGCTGGTCTCGGCCTTCGCCGGCTACCCCGAAACCATGGCCGCCTATGCGGCGGCGGTTCAAGAAGGGTACCGCTTCTTCAGTTACGGTGATGCCATGTTCATCACCCGCAATCCGGCGCCACGCGGGCCCGAGGATCAAGCATGAGTCGCACCTGTCGAATGTCCTTCGAACTGCTGGCCACCGACGGCAAGGCCCGTCGTGGTCGCATCACCTTCCCTCGTGGCACCGTGGAAACCCCGGCGTTCATGCCGGTCGGCACCTATGGCACGGTCAAAGGCATGCTGCCGCGTGACATCGAGGCCATCGGCGCCGAGATGATCCTTGGCAACACCTTCCACCTGTGGCTGCGCCCGGGTACCGAGGTGATCAAGAAGCACAACGGCCTGCACGACTTCATGCAATGGAAAGGCCCGATCCTCACTGACTCCGGTGGCTTCCAGGTATTCAGCCTGGGCGCGATGCGCAAGATCAAAGAGGAAGGCGTGACCTTCGCCTCGCCTGTGGACGGCTCCAAGGTGTTCATGGGCCCTGAAGAGTCCATGCAGGTTCAGCGTGACCTGGGCTCGGACGTGGTGATGATCTTCGACGAGTGCACGCCATACCCGGCCGAGCACGATGTGGCGCGCACCTCCATGGAGCTGTCGCTGCGTTGGGCCCAGCGTTCGAAAAACGCCCACGCCGACAACACCGCGGCGCTGTTCGGCATCGTCCAGGGCGGCATGTACCAGGACCTGCGCATGCGCTCGCTGGAAGGCCTGGAAAACATCGGTTTCGACGGCCTGGCCATCGGCGGCCTGTCGGTGGGTGAGCCCAAGCACGAAATGATCAAGGTGCTGGATTACCTGCCAGATCAGATGCCCGCTGACAAACCTCGTTACCTTATGGGGGTAGGCAAACCGGAAGATCTCGTTGAGGGTGTGCGCCGCGGCGTCGACATGTTCGACTGCGTGATGCCGACGCGTAACGCGCGCAACGGCCATCTGTTCGTCGATACAGGGGTGATCAAGATCCGCAACGCGTTCCATCGCCACGATGAATCGCCGCTGGACCCGACCTGTGATTGCTACACCTGCACCAACTTCTCCCGCGCGTATCTCCACCACTTGGACAAATGCGGCGAAATGTTGAGCAGCATGCTGAATACCATCCACAACTTGCGCCATTACCAGCGCTTGATGGCCGGTTTACGCGAGGCTATTCAACAGGGTAAATTGGCCGCCTTTGTCGACGCCTTCTACGCCAAACGCGGGCTGCCTGTGCCGCCTTTGGGCTGACTGTCAGCACTAAAATATTAAAATTCAGTAATGGAGTGCCTCATGAGCTTTCTGATTCCCGCCGCTTACGCGGACGCAGCTGCACCAGCCGCCGGCCCAGCCGGTACCGGTTTTGAATGGATCTTCCTGGTCGGCTTCCTGGTCATCTTCTACCTGATGATCTGGCGTCCACAGGCCAAGCGCGCCAAAGAGCAGAAGAACCTGCTGGGCAACTTGCAGAAAGGTGACGAAGTTGTCACCAACGGCGGCATCGCCGGCAAAATCGTCAAAGTTACCGATGACTTCGTGGTGCTGGAAGTGTCCGACACCGTCGAACTGAAGTTCCAGAAGGGCGCCATCGCCGCGACCCTGCCAAAAGGTACGCTCAAGGCTATCTGAGTTACCGGTTTTATTTTTCCAGTCGGGGCGCGCAACGCGCCCCGCGTCTTGAACGGGCGGCGTGATGCTGAACAAATACCCTCTGTGGAAATACGCACTGATCTTGCTAGTACTGGCGATCGGTTTTATTTATTCCGCTCCCAACCTCTACCCGGATGACCCGGCGGTGCAAGTCAGCGGTGCCAGTTCGGCGCTGCAGGTAAGCCAGGCCGACCTCGATCGCGTCACCAAGGCGCTGACCGATGCCGGTATCACCGTCAAGGGCGGCAGCCTGGGTGAGAAGGGCAGTGCGCTGATTCGCCTGACCAACCAGGAAGACCAGCTTCCAGCCAAGGATGTAGTGCGCAAGGCACTGGGCGATGATTACGTCGTGGCCCTGAACCTGGCACAAACCACTCCGCAATGGCTGCGCAACCTGGGTGCAAGCCCGATGAAACTGGGCCTGGACCTGTCCGGTGGTGTGCACTTCCTGTTGGAAGTGGACATGGACAAGGCCATGAGCGCCCGCATGAAGGTCTATGAAGGCGAGGTCAAAACCCTCCTGCGCAAAGAGCGCATCCGCTACCGCAGCCTGCCTCAGCAGGATGGCGGCATCATGCTGGGCTTCTCTGACGATGCAACCCGCGAGCAGGCACGTGCCCTGATCCGCAAGAATTTCAGTGATTTCGACCTGACCGCCACCGAGCGTAATGACCTCGCTGTGCTGCGTCTGGCGCTGACTCAGGCGAAAGTCGCCGAGATCCGTGAATACTCGATCAAGCAGAACCTGACCACCGTCCGCAACCGTGTCAACGAGCTGGGCGTGGCCGAGCCGCTGGTTCAGCGCCAAGGCGCCAACCGTATCGTGGTCGAGCTGCCAGGCGTGCAGGACACTGCCGAAGCCAAGCGTATCCTCGGCAAGACGGCCAACCTGGAGTTCCGCTTCGGTGCCGAGCCGGGTGCGTCCAAGGCGACCACCGAGGTCTTCGAATTCCGTGAGGGCGGCCGTTCAGCCCCGGTCGAGCGTGGCCTGATCATCACCGGTGACCAGGTCACCGACGCCCAGGCCAGCTTCGACGAGCATGGCCGTCCGCAAGTGAACATCCGCCTGGATGGCCACGGCGGCGAGCTGATGAGCCGCGCCACGCGCAGCAACGTCGGCCGCAGCATGGCGGTGATCTTCATCGAGCAGAAGCCCGTCACTCGCTACGTCAAGCAGACGGTCGACGGCGTCGAGAAGGAAGTGCCGGTACAGAGCTTCCAGGAAGAGAAAAAGATCATCAGCCTGGCGACCATCCAGTCGCCACTGGGCAGCCAGTTCCGTATCACCGGCCTGAATGGCCAGGGCGAATCGTCCGAGCTGGCGCTGCTGCTGCGTGCCGGTGGTCTGGCCGCGCCGATGTACTTCGCTGAAGAACGTACCATTGGCCCAAGCCTGGGTGCGGACAACATCACCAAGGGTATCGATGCTTCGCTGTGGGGCATGCTGTTCGTCTCGCTGTTCATCATCGCCATCTACCGCGGCTTCGGCGTGATCGCCACCGTCGCCCTGGCGGGCAACATGGTGCTGCTGCTGGCGCTGATGTCGCTGCTGGGTGCAACCCTGACCCTGCCGGGTATTGCCGGTATCGTGTTGACCATGGGTATGGCGGTAGACGCCAACGTGCTGATCTTCTCGCGTATCCGTGAGGAGCTCAAAGCCGGCATGTCGGTGCAGCGCGCCATTCACGAAGGTTTCAACCGCGCCTATACCGCGATCATCGACGCCAACCTGACCAGCCTGCTGGTCGGCGGCATCCTGTTCGCCATGGGTACCGGCCCGGTCAAGGGCTTTGCGGTCACCATGTCCCTCGGGATTTTCACCTCGATGTTCACCGCCGTCATGGTGACCCGCGCTATGGTCAACCTGACCTGTGGCGGGCGTGACATCAAGAAGCTGTGGGTTTGAGGGAGCTGCGATGAAAACCATCAACTTCATGGGCGTGCGCAATGTCGCGTTCGCCATCACTGTGCTCCTTACCGTCCTGGCGTTGTTCAGCTGGTGGCAGAAGGGCCTGAACTTCGGCTTGGATTTCACCGGCGGTACGCTGATCGAGCTGACCTACGAACGCCCGGCCGACCTCAAGGCGGTACGTGCCGAGCTGGTCGAGTCCGGTTTCCATGAGGCTGTGGTGCAGAGCTTCGGCGCTACCACCGACCTGCTGGTGCGTATGCCAGGCGATGACCCGCAGCTGGGCAGCAAGGTTGCCGAGGCGCTGCAGAAGGCCGGCGGCGACAACCCGGCCACGCTCAAGCGCGTCGAGTTCGTTGGCCCGCAGGTGGGTGAAGAGCTGCGTGACCAGGGGGGCATGGGCATGCTCCTGGCCCTGGGCGGCATCCTTATCTACCTGGCCTTCCGCTTCCAGTGGAAGTTCGCCGTGGGCGCGATCATCTCGCTGATCCACGACGTGGTGGTGACGCTGGGTATCCTGTCGTTCTTCCAGATCACCTTCGACCTGACGGTATTGGCGGCGGTGCTGGCGATCATCGGTTACTCGCTCAACGACACCATCGTCGTATTCGACCGGGTGCGTGAGAACTTCCGCGTGATGCGCAAGGCGTCGCTGATCGAGAACATCAACGTCTCGACCACCCAGACCCTGCTGCGTACCATCGCCACCTCGGTGTCGACCTTGCTGGCCATCGCTGCGCTGCTGTTCTTTGGTGGTGACAACCTGTTCGGCTTCTCGCTGGCGCTGTTCATTGGCGTCATGGCCGGTACCTACTCGTCGATCTACATCGCCAACGTGGTACTGATCTGGCTGAACTTGAACAGCGAAGACCTGATTCCGCCAGCCAAGGCTGAGGGTGTGGACGAGCGTCCGTAAGGGCTTTTCCTACGCCGTTTGGCGAATCAAGAGGCGCGAGTATTGAACTCGCGCCTTTTTTTTTGCTCCAAGGCAGGGAGAAGGCGGGCCAAGTCCCGCGGGTATGATCAGGAGGTTCACGTGAATAAATCAATGCTGGTGGGTGCGGTGCTGGGTGCTGTCGGTGTAACTGCCGGAGGTGCTGTGGCGACCTACAGCTTGGTGAACAAAGGGCCTGAGTACGCCCAGGTCACCGACGTGCAGCCAATCAAGCAGCAAGTAAAGACGCCGCGTGAAGTCTGCAAGGACGTCACCGTGACGCGTCAGGCGCCGGTCAAGGACCAGCACCAGATCGCAGGTACGGTGGTGGGTGCCCTGGCCGGCGGCCTGCTGGGTAACCAGATCGGCGGCGGTACCGGCAAGAAGATCGCCACCGTGGCCGGTGCGGTCGGTGGTGGTTATGCCGGTAACAAGGTGCAGGAAGGTATGCAAGAGCGTGATACCTACACCACGACGCAAACCCGCTGCAACACAGTCCACGACATCAGCGACAAGGTCGTTGGGTATAACGTGAAGTACACCATTGGTGATCAGGTAGGGCAGGTGAAGATGGACCACGAGCCTGGCTCGACCATTCCCGTGGACAAGAATGGCAAGCTGATCCTCAGCGAGAATCAGGCCGGGCAGTGATCGCCATCTGCTGAAACCCGTTGTATCTGAAATCCCTTGTAGGAGCAGCCTTGTGCTGCGAAGAGTCCAGTGAAAACACCCTAGATCTACTGTGTTTTCACCGGCCTCTTCGCAGCACAAGGCTGCTCCTACATCACTGGGTGAGCGGTTAGCAGCTTGCGAAGCCGTACGCGGTCCGGCTTGCCGGTGGGGGTCAGCGGTATTCGCTCGAGTACTGTGACGCTGGCATTGATCCCCAGTCGGTCCAGCCCCCCGCTCAGCTCATTCAACCGCTCCTGGGCGTCAGCGATGTTGGCTTGAACCACCACCTGGGCACGTCGACGATCCTGCTCGTCAATCAGCATCACCACCCGTTCGAATTTCATGGCCTGTGCAATCTGCGCTTCGAGGGCCGGTGCGAACTGGGTGCCTTGTTTCGTCAGCAGGGCATCGGTCGAACGCCCCATGGGCATCAGGCTTCCGTCGGCCAGGCGCCGGGCGATATCGCCGGTGGCGTAGGCTTGGTCCTCGCAGGGCATGGGGGGAGGTGGGAAGTACCCCGAGCCGCGGTGTGCGGAGCGCGCGATGATTTCTCCGACCTCCGGTTGCGCAGGGTCCAACGCTTTCAATGTGACCTCGACATCACCCACCGGGCGCATGCCGCAACCCACTTGCAGCCCAGGCGCGAAGTTGGCCAGGACCATGCCAAATTCCGTCGAACCGTAGATCCGCTTCAGGTGCACACCTAAGTGGCGTTCGCACTCCAGCACCACATGGTCATCCAGGTAGGCACCACCACAGAACGGTTTGCTCAGTGCCGGCAGGCGAATGCCGCGGCTTTGCGCGGCCTGGGCCAGCGCCAGGTACTGTGACGGCAACGCGCTCATCACGCTGATGCGTTGTTCGTGCAGGGTTTGCAGGGTGTTCTCGACCTGGGTGGCATCGCCCAGGTACAGCGTGGCGCCGGTCAGCAAGGCCGGGAACACATGCAGGTCCACCGCATGCCCGCCATCGAGGGTGTGAATGCTGAGGTAGCGGGCGCTGGCATCGAGGCCGGCGCTGTCGACCCAGTGCATGATTTCCCGGTACAGCCTGTCCTGACGCCACAGTGCCAGTTTGGGTGCCCCGGTGCTGCCGGACGTTTCCTGCATACGCATTAAGCCGGCGCAGTCACGCCAGGCGGGTGTCTTGAGGTTGACGGGGGTCGGTGAGTGCAGGGTAAAGCCAGGGATGCCCAGGCCCGCCGGCACGATGCCGGCTTCGGTCACCAGCAGGGCGGCACCGACCTGGCCTAGACGCATGGCGCGTTGGTGGATGCTGCTGGCCACGCTTACAGGGCAATGAATCAGCCCAAGGCTGGCCATGGCGAACAACAGAGCGACATAACCGCTACTGTTGCCCAGTTGGGTGGCAACCACGTCGCCTTCGCGCAGGCCTGCGGCGTGCAGCCTGGCGCGCAATTGATCGATGTCATGCAGCAGTTCGCCGTAGCTGCGGGTCTTGCCATGGCTATCGACGATCGCCGGGTGGTCGCGATGGCGTGCAACCATGCTAAAGAACTGTTGCTGGAACATGCAGGGGTCTCCTTGGGGGGCAGCCGAACTACAGCTTCAGGTGTCTTCCCTTGCCGTCCATGTGCAAAGCGGTGCAGCCTGCCGGATGCAGGCTGGTGCCACGCTAGTTAATAGGCTGCGCGCGCCGCCTGGTACCTCCCAGAACAGGGAGGTTGTGGTGCGCCTGGCAGTTTTATTACTGTCTTCGACCGCCTGTGTCGGGTGGGTAACTCGTCGGCGGGCACTATTCGCACGTTGATTTCAAAGTGCCACGTAATTATCTTATCGACCCACCTGAATGAGGGAGTCGATATTCCCTCGCGTGTCGTCTCGCCATGAGACCACCGTCAAACGGTGCCTACGAGGAAGGGAATGGCCCTACTGGTAATGGATGAGCTGCTGAAACTCGGCGAAATGGAGCGCTTTGAGGACTGGCTGGCTCACCTGAAACTCCTGACCCGCAAGCTGGGTTACTCGAACTTTCTGATCGGCCTCAAACCTGCCCCCACGGACGCTTGTCAGCAGGTGCTGATCTACAGTGATTACCCCGATGCCTGGCGTACGCGTTACGACGCCGAATCTTACGCGGCAGTCGACCCCGTCGTTCAGCACTGCCTGAACGCCAACCGGCCACTGCTGTGGAACCGCGAGAACTATCGGGGGCCCTCAGAATCGGAATTCTTCGAAGAAGCCGCAGCGCACGGGTTGCAGCAAGGGCTGGCGCTGCCGCTGCATGGCCCGCGGGGCGAGGCGGGCATGCTGTGCCTCAAGCCGGATGAGAGCGGCGAGCAGGCGACTGCTGCGATGATCCAGTCCTTGCCCATGGCAACCCTGCTGCGCGATTACGCGATGGAAGGGATGCTCCGGGCGCGCATTGAATACTCGGAACCTGTGCACCTGACCACCCGGGAGAAAGAGGTGCTGCAGTGGAGCGCGGCGGGCAAGACTACCTGGGAAATCTCGATGATCTTGTCGTGCACGACCTCGGCCATCGACTTCCACTTCAAGAACATCCGCCGCAAGTTCCAGGTCAGCTCACGCCAGATGGCGGTGCTCAAGGCCATCCAGCAGAAGTCGATCACGCCCTGAGTATCACTGTGGGCGTTGGGCCAGGTCGCTCTCCTCGAGACGGCCGCTGAGGTACAGGCGCAGCAGAATGTACACCGGCGCAGGCACTTGGCTGGTGCATTCGATGCGGCTGGCACAGGCCTGGCTGATGCCAAAGCGCGACCAGAACTCGGTCTGGCTCTGCTTGAGGCCCAGGCGCAGGCTGATGGCTTGATGGGCGACCTCGCGTACGGCGGAGGTATTGAGTAGCTTCATCCGGAATCCATCCTGCAAAAGCCGAAAAATTAACAAGCCCGAGTAACTTCGGCCACCTCCCAAATTAGGTAGGATTTTATTTATTCAGCGTGAATATACCGTGGGCGGCAACTCCAACCCCTGCCGGTATTTGCCCCTATGCTTATCTCCATTGATCGCCGCACTAACATCGACCCACAAGCGCTGAATGCGATGCACAAACTTCGGGCGCGTATTTTCAAGGTTAAAAAGATGTGGGACATCCCACTGATCAACGACATGGAAATCGACGGGTATGATGCGCTCGACCCCTATTACATGATCATCAATCGCGAGGACGAGGCGGGTTATGTGTGTGGCTGCTGGCGCATACTGCCGACGACCGGCCCTAACATGCTGGCGCACACCTTCCCAGAGCTGCTGCATGGGCACCCAGCGCCGTGCTCCGACGCGATCTGGGAGCTGAGCCGATTCGCCATCGAGCTGCCGGACGGCAACCGGTTCGGCTTCTCCCAAGGCACCACGCAAGCGATTCACGCTATCGTCAACTACGCCATCAGTTGTGAGGTGAAGCAGTTCGTCACGGTGACCACGGTGGGCGTGGAGAAGATGTTGATTCGCCTGGGCTTGGATATCAGTCGTTTCGGTCCGGCATTGCAAATTGGCGTTGAACGCGCGGTGGCACTGCGCATTGAATTGAATGATAAAACCACGGCGGCCTTGGAAGCGGCAATCAATAGCAACTGCCATTGAATAGACGCCAGGTGTATTCACGCTGACTTGCCATCAAGTTGTATGTCCCTCGCCATGCACAGCACACTTATAGCGCCCATAAAAAAAGCACCCCGAGGGGTGCTTTTCTAATACAGCCAGCGCTTAGCGCTTCATGCTCTCTGGCAGGTGCGGCTGAATAGCCGTCAGTACTGCTTTGAAGCACTTGATGTTGCCGGCGACGATGTGGCCTTTGTCGAGGAAGTCGTGGCCACCGTTGAAGTCGCTTACCAGGCCGCCTGCTTCTTGAATCAGCAGTACGCCTGCAGCCATGTCCCACTCGGCCAGGCCCGACTCCCAGAAGGCATCGAAGCGGCCGGCGGCGACGTAGGCCAAGTCCAGGCTGGCGGAACCTGCGCGGCGGATGCCGGCGGTCTGGCCAGTCAGGGCGCGGAACATGCCCAGGTAGTTGTCCAGGTCGGCCATTTGGTTGTCACGGAACGGGAAGCCGGTACCCAGCAGGGCGCCTTCCAGGCTGGTGCGCGAGCTGACGCGCAGGCGACGGCCATTGAGCTGGGCGCCACGGCCACGGCTGGCGGTGAATTCTTCCTGGCGAACCGGGTCGAGTACCACGGCGTGCTCGAGGCGACCACGGTATTTGCAGGCGATGCTGACGGCGAAGTGAGGGATGCCGCGCAGGAAGTTGGTGGTGCCGTCCAGCGGATCGATGATCCACAGGTAGTCCTTGCCTTCTTCGCCGGTGCCCGCGTGCATGCCGGTCTCTTCACCCTGAATGGAGTGGTTCGGGTAGGCTTTGCGCAGGGCGTCGACGATTTTCTGCTCGGCGGCGCGATCGACTTCGGAAACGTAGTCCTTGGCCTCTTTCTCATCGACCTTGATGCTATCCAGGCGTTCGATGGAGCGGAAAATCAGTTCACTGGCGCTGCGAGCGGCGCGCAGGGCGATATTCAGCATAGGCTGCATGGGCGGGTCACCTGGAGATGTTAAAGAAGAAAGCCGATCATTCTAGCAGAAATCTTTGACGGCAGAAGTGTCACATTTGCTTTCATGGCGTTACGTCCGTCGGTTCTGTAAGATCGAAGGCCCTGATATCAGCCTCTGAGAGCACAACACCGTGCTGCAAAATATTCGTGTTGTTCTGGTCAATACCAGCCACCCCGGCAACATCGGCGGCGCTGCACGTGCCATGAAAAACATGGGCTTGTCGCGCCTGGTGCTGGTGCAGCCGAAAGAGTTCCCTGCGGCCGAAGCCAGTGCACGTGCCTCCGGTGCCGACGATGTGCTGAGCAATGCCCAGGTCGTCGACAGCCTTGAGCAGGCGTTGGTCGGCTGTAACCTGGTCATGGGCACCAGTGCCCGCGAGCGCAGTATCCCCTGGCCGCTGATCGGCCCTCGCGAATGCGGGGCCAAGGCCGTGGAGCATGCGCTGGGCGGCGAGGAGATCGCCTTGGTGTTCGGGCGTGAACACGCCGGCCTGACCAACGAAGAACTGCAGCGATGTCACTTCCACGTGCACATTCCCTCGAACCCCGACTTCAGCTCGCTGAATCTGGCCGCCGCTGTTCAGGTGCTCTCTTATGAGGTGCGCATGGCTTGGCTGGCGGCCGAGGATGCACCGGCCAAAGTCGAGAAGGTCGACGCCAGCGAGCTGGCGACCATGGACGAAATGGAGCTGTTCTATGACCACCTGGAAAAGACCCTGGTGGACATCGGCTTCCTTGACCCCGAGAAGCCCAAGCACCTGATGGCGCGCCTGCGCCGGCTGTATGGGCGAAGCTCGGTCGAGCGTCCGGAAATGAGCATTTTGCGCGGCATCCTCACCGAGACCCAGAAAGTGGCTCGGGGCGAACCGCATAAAAGGAAGGGATGACAGATGTTCGAACGTCTGCGTGAAGATATTCAAAGCGTATTCCACCGTGACCCCGCCGCGCGCAATGCCTTCGAGGTACTGACCTGCTACCCGGGCATGCACGCCATCTGGCTGCACCGGCTGGGTAATGCGCTGTGGAAACGTGATTTCAAATGGCTGGCCCGGCTGGTGTCGAACTTCGGTCGCTGGATGACCGGGATCGAGATCCACCCCGGCGCCACCATCGGCCGCCGCTTCTTCATTGACCACGGCATGGGCATTGTCATCGGCGAGACTGCTGAGATTGGCGACGATGTCACCCTCTACCAGGGCGTGACCCTGGGTGGCACCAGCTGGAACAAAGGCAAGCGCCACCCAACCCTGGAAAACGGCGTGGTGGTAGGGGCCGGGGCCAAGGTACTGGGCCCGTTCACTGTCGGCGCCGGGGCCAAGATCGGCTCCAATGCGGTGGTGACCAAGGCTGTGCCGGCAGGGGCGACTGCCGTCGGTATCCCGGGGCGTATTATCGTCAAGAGCGAAGAGACCGAAGTCGAAGCCCGGCGCAAAGCCATGGCCGAGAAGATCGGCTTCGATGCCTACGGCGTCAGTGGCGACATGCCTGACCCGGTCGCGCGTGCCATCGGCCAGATGCTCGACCACCTGCAAGCGGTCGATGAACGCCTGGAGGGCATGTGCGGTGCCCTGACCAAAATGGGTAGCGACTACTGCGCCAAGGAGTTGCCGGCGCTGCCGGAAGATGACTTCACCGAAGTTGCCCAGGTCGCCCAGCGCGACACTCAGTCGCATTGATCGCGCCGCGCTGAAATCATAGTGACATACGGGGCGTGTGCGCACGCCCCTCGTCTGCTACAATCGCGGCCGCCTCCCGATGCAAAACCCGACTAAAGCAGTAGGTCTTATAGTTGACTTAAATGCTCGGGAATCGCATACTCGCTCACATCCTGTAACTCCCGTGGTACCCAATAGCCATGCGACTGACTACCAAAGGCCGATACGCCGTGACAGCCATGCTTGACCTGGCGTTGCACGCGCAGCATGGGCCGGTGTCTTTGGCCGACATTTCCGAGCGCCAGGGCATTTCCCTCTCTTATCTGGAGCAGCTGTTCGCCAAGCTGCGCCGCAGCAGCCTGGTATCCAGTGTGCGCGGTCCAGGCGGTGGCTATCAGCTGTCGCGGGGCATGGAAACCATCCAGGTGGCCCAGGTCATCGACGCGGTCAACGAATCGGTCGATGCCACCCGTTGCCAAGGCCTTGGGGATTGCCATGCCGGTGACACCTGCCTGACCCACCACTTGTGGTGCGATCTCAGCCAGCAGATCCATGAATTCCTCAGCGGCATCAGCCTGGCCGACCTCGTCAAGCGCCGTGAGGTGCAGGAAGTCGCCCAGCGCCAGGACCTGCGTCGTGTCGCAGGCCGATCCGCCCAGTTGGACAAGATTGAGACGTCCGCCGTCGACTGACCGTTATGACAGCGACGAGCGACGCCACCGCCTGATAGGAGATATCCATGAAGTTGCCGATCTACCTCGATTACTCCGCGACCACCCCGGTCGATCCCCGCGTCGCCCAGAAGATGGCTGACTGCCTGCTGGTCGACGGGAACTTCGGTAACCCGGCTTCGCGCTCCCACGTATTCGGCTGGAAAGCCGAAGAAGCGGTCGAGAACGGTCGTCGCCAGGTCGCCGAGCTGATCAACGCCGATCCGCGCGAAATCGTCTGGACCAGCGGTGCCACCGAGTCCGACAACCTCGCACTCAAAGGTGTCGCGCACTTCTATCAGACCAAGGGCAAGCACATCATCACCTCCAAGATCGAGCACAAGGCGGTCCTGGATACCGCTCGCCAGCTCGAGCGTGAAGGTTTCGAAGTCACCTACCTTGAGCCAGGCGAAGACGGCATCGTTACCCCGGCCATGGTCGAAGCCGTGCTGCGCGATGACACCATTCTGGTCTCGCTGATGCACGTCAACAACGAAGTCGGCTCGATCAACGACATCGCCGCCATCGGTGAGCTGACCCGCGCCCGCGGCGTGCTGTTCCACGTCGATGCCGCCCAGTCGGCCGGCAAGGTCGAAATCGACTTGCAAAAGCTGAAAGTCGACCTGATGTCGTTCTCGGCGCACAAGGTCTATGGCCCTAAAGGTATCGGCGCGCTGTACGTCAGCCGCAAGCCGCGTGTGCGTCTGGAAGCGATCATTCACGGTGGTGGCCATGAGCGCGGCATGCGTTCGGGCACCTTGCCGACTCACCAGATCGTCGGCATGGGCGAAGCCTTCGCCATTGCCAAGCAGGAAATGGCCAGCGAGAACGCTCGCATCAAGGCCCTGAGCGACCGCTTCTTCAAGCAGGTCTCGGACCTTGAAGAGCTGTACGTCAACGGCAGCCAGACTGCCCGCGTACCGCACAACCTGAACCTGAGCTTCAACTATGTCGAAGGCGAGTCGCTGCTGATGTCCCTGAAAGACATCGCCGTATCGTCCGGTTCGGCCTGTACCTCCGCTTCGCTCGAGCCGTCGTATGTACTGCGCGCTCTGGGCCGTAACGACGAGCTGGCGCACAGCTCGATCCGCTTCTCCTTCGGCCGCTTCACCACCGAAGAAGAAGTCGACTACGCCGCGCAGAAAGTCTGCGAGGCCGTTAACAAACTGCGTGAGCTGTCGCCGCTGTGGGACATGTACAAAGACGGCGTTGACATCTCCAAGATCGAGTGGGCCGCCCACTAAGCAGTCGCCGGCAAGAGCGGCTCCCTGATGAGGAAGGAATTGCACCATGGCATACAGTGAAAAGGTCATCGACCATTACGAAAACCCGCGCAACGTCGGCAAGATGAATGCCGAAGACCCGGACGTCGGTACCGGCATGGTCGGCGCGCCGGCCTGCGGTGACGTGATGCGCCTGCAGATCAAGGTCAACGAGCAGGGCGTCATCGAAGACGCCAAGTTCAAGACCTACGGCTGCGGTTCGGCTATCGCTTCCAGCTCCCTCGCCACCGAGTGGATGAAGGGCAAGACCCTGGACGAAGCCGAAACCATCAAGAACACCCAGCTGGCTGAAGAACTGGCGTTGCCGCCGGTCAAGATCCACTGCTCGGTACTCGCCGAGGATGCCATCAAGGCAGCCGTTCGCGATTACAAGCAGAAGAAAGGCTTGATCTAAGTCGCCTGTTGCGAGGTAAGGAGTTCTGATGGCTATCAGCATGACAGAAGCCGCCGCCAACCACGTGCGGCGTTCCCTGGAAGGGCGCGGCAAGGGTGAAGGCATTCGCCTGGCCGTACGCACCACCGGCTGCTCGGGCCTGGCCTATGTGCTGGAGTTCGTCGACGAAGTGGCGGGCGAAGACCAGGTATTCGAGAACCACGGCGTGAAGGTCATCATCGACCCGAAAAGCCTGGTGTACCTCGATGGCACCGAGCTCGACTTCGTCAAAGAAGGGTTGAACGAAGGCTTCAAGTTCAACAACCCCAACGTGCGCGGTGAGTGTGGCTGCGGCGAAAGCTTCAACGTCTGAGGCTGGCTGTGGGTACTCCTTGTCATTACGCTCTGTTTGATCTCCAGCCGTGCTTCCGGCTGGACCTCGACAAGCTGGCCACTCGCTACCGCGAGCTGGCCCGCGAGGTCCATCCTGACCGTTTTGCCGACGCTTCCGAGCGCGAGCAGCGGGTAGCCCTGGAGAAGTCCGCGGCCCTCAACGACGCCTACCAGACGCTGCGCAGTGCGCCGCGCCGAGCCCGCTACTTGCTGGCAATCGGTGGCCACGAAGTGCCCCAGGAAGTCACGGTCCATGACCCCGACTTCCTGCTGCAGCAGATGCAGTGGCGCGAAGAGCTCGAAGAGCTGCAGGACGAAGCCGACCTCGATGGTGTTGCTGTGTTCAAGAAGCGCCTGAAGGGTGCGCAGGACACGCTGAACGAGGATTTCGCCGCCTGCTGGGATGTGCCTGCCGAGCGCGAGAAGGCCGAACGCCTGATGCGCCGCATGCAGTTCCTCGACAAGCTCGCCCAAGAAGTGCGCCAACTGGAAGAGCGCCTCGACGATTAACCCGGCGTTGCCCGTGATGACGCCTAAGGTATTCAGATAAGCATGGCCCTACTGCAGATCGCCGAACCCGGTCAAAGCCCTCAGCCGCACCAGCGCCGCCTGGCGGTGGGTATCGACCTGGGTACCACCAATTCTCTGGTCGCTGCCGTTCGCAGCGGTCGCAGCGAGCCCCTGCCGGATGCGCAGGGTAATGTCATTTTGCCGTCTGCGGTGCGCTACCTCGAAGGGCGCAGCGAAGTCGGGCAGGCTGCGCGCGATGCCGCTTCCAGCGACCCTTTGAACACCGTGCTGTCGGTAAAGCGCCTGATGGGGCGCGGCCTGGCCGACGTCAAGCAGTTGGGCGAGCAGCTGCCGTACCGCTTCATTGGCGGTGAGTCGCACATGCCGTTCATCGATACCGTCCAAGGCCCGAAAAGCCCGGTGGAGGTGTCGGCCGACATCCTCAAGGTGCTGCGCGAACGCGCCGAGCAAACCCTCGGTGGCGACTTGGTGGGGGCGGTGATCACCGTGCCAGCCTATTTCGACGACGCCCAGCGCCAAGCGACCAAGGATGCCGCGCGCCTGGCCGGCCTCAATGTGTTGCGCCTGCTCAACGAGCCGACCGCAGCGGCCGTGGCCTATGGCCTGGACCAGAACGCCGAAGGCGTGGTGGCCATCTATGACCTGGGTGGCGGCACGTTCGATATCTCCATCCTGCGCCTGACGGCCGGTGTGTTTGAAGTGCTGGCCACCGGTGGCGATACCGCCCTGGGTGGCGATGACTTCGACCACGCCATTGCCGGTTGGATCATTGAACAGGCTGGGCTGTCTTCCGACCTCGACCCGGGTACTCAGCGCCAGCTGCTGCAGGCCGCCTGCGCCGCCAAGGAAGCCCTGACCGATGCCGACGTGGTCAGCGTCAGCCACGGTGCCTGGCAGGGTGAGCTCAGCCGGGCCGCCTTCGATGCCATGATCGAGCCGCTGATCGCTCGCAGCCTTAAAGCCTGCCGCCGCGCCGTGCGCGACAGCGGTGTCGAGCTGGAAGAGGTGGGTGCAGTGGTCATGGTCGGTGGTTCGACCCGCGTTCCACGCGTGCGTGACGCTGTTGGCACACTGTTCGGCCGTACCCCATTGACCTCGATCGACCCTGACCAGGTGGTGGCCATCGGTGCTGCCATTCAGGCCGACACCCTGGCTGGCAACCGCCGTGAAGGTGGCGAGTTGCTGCTGCTCGACGTCATCCCTCTGTCCCTGGGCCTTGAGACCATGGGCGGGTTGATGGAGAAGGTGATCCCGCGCAACACCACCATTCCGGTGGCGCGTGCGCAAGAGTTCACCACCTATAAAGATGGCCAGTCGGCCATGATGATTCACGTCCTGCAAGGCGAGCGCGAGCTGATCAGCGACTGCCGCTCGCTGGCGCGCTTCGAGCTGCGCGGCATCCCGGCCATGGTCGCCGGTGCGGCGAAAATCCGCGTGACCTTCCAGGTCGATGCCGATGGCCTGCTCAGCGTCGCTGCCCGCGAACTGGGCTCGGGCGTCGAAGCCAGCATTCAGGTCAAGCCGTCCTACGGCCTGACCGACGGCGAGATCGCCCGCATGCTCAAGGATTCGTTCGAGCACGCAGGCAGCGACAAGCAGGCCCGTCAGCTGCGTGAACACCAGGTTGACGGTGAGCGCCTGCTCGAAGCAGTACAGGGCGCCCTGGACGCCGATGGCGAGCGCCTGCTCAGCAGCGAAGAGCGCGAAGCCATCGAATTCCAGATGCAAGAACTACGTGATTTGCTGACCGGCACCGATGGCCCCGCCATCGAGCAACAGACCAAGCGTCTGTCGCAGGTGACCGATGCATTTGCCGCCCGTCGCCTTGATTCGACGGTCAAAGCCGCACTGGCCGGGCGCAACCTGAATGAGATCGAGGAGTAACCGATGCCGCTGGTGACATTCCTGCCGCACGAGAAGTTTTGCCCGGAAGGGCTGACCGTGGAGGTCGAGCCTGGGACCAACATCCTGGAGCTGGCCCACGAGCATCACATCGAAATGGAAAGCGCTTGCGGTGGGGTCAAGGCCTGCACCACCTGTCACTGTATTGTTCGCAAAGGTTTCGATTCGCTGGAAGAAGCGGACGAGCTGGAAGAGGACATGCTGGACAAGGCCTGGGGCCTGGAAGCCCAGTCGCGCCTCGGCTGCCAGGTGGTCGTCGCCGACCAGGACCTGACCATCGAGATCCCCAAGTATTCGCTTAACCACGCTGCTGAAGCGCCCCACTGAGGATTTTTGCATGAGTCTGAAATGGGTTGATGTACTTGAGATCGCCATCCAGCTTGCAGAAAGCAAGCCGGACGTCGATCCTCGTTATGTGAATTTCGTCGATCTGCACCGCTGGGTGCTGGCATTGCCAGAGTTCAGCGACGATCCGTCACGCGGCGGTGAGAAAGTGCTCGAGGCCATCCAGGCGGCCTGGATTGATGAAGCCGACTAAGCGCGTCGCTGCAGGTTAGGCAATCCCCTGAAACCCGCGTATAATTCGCGGGTTTAATTTTTCGCAACACTCATATTTCTGGAGTTTTCCATGGCTGTTCAACGTACTTTCTCGATCATCAAGCCTGACGCCGTTGCCAAAAACGTCATCGGCAAGATCACCACTCGCTTCGAAGAAGCTGGCCTGAAAATCGTTGCCTCGAAAATCAAGCAACTGTCCAAAGCCGAAGCCGAAGGCTTCTACGCTGAGCACAGCGAGCGCGGCTTCTTCGGCGACCTGGTTGCCTTCATGACTTCCGGCCCGGTTGTTGTTCAGGTTCTGGAAGGCGAAAACGCCATCGCTCTGAACCGTGAGCTGATGGGCGCTACCAACCCTAAAGAAGCTGCTGCCGGCACCATCCGTGCTGACTTCGCCGAGTCGATCGACGCCAACGCCGTTCACGGTTCGGACTCCGAAGCTGCTGCTGCTCGCGAAATCGCTTACTTCTTCGCTGCTACCGAGGTAACCACTCGCTAAGCGAAAGCTTACGGGTGAGGGTGAATCCATGACGACATCTACTGGCAAAATCAACCTGTTGGGCCTGACCCAGCCGGAAATGGAACAATTCTTCGACTCTATAGGGGAGAAGCGCTTCCGTGCCGGCCAGGTGATGAAATGGATTCACCATTTTGGCGTCGATGATTTCGCCGCCATGACGAACGTCGGCAAGGCCTTGCGCGAAAAGCTCGAGGCTGTTGCCGAAATTCGCCCACCGGAAGTGGTCAGTGAAGACATTTCCGCCGACGGCACCCGTAAATGGGTGATCCGCGTTGCCTCTGGCAGCTGCGTCGAGACCGTCTACATTCCTACCGACGACCGCGGCACGCTGTGCGTATCGTCGCAAGCCGGCTGCGCCCTGGACTGCAGTTTCTGCTCCACCGGCAAGCAAGGCTTCAACAGCAACCTCACCGCCGCCGAAGTGATTGGCCAGGTGTGGCTTGCCAACAAATCTTTCGGGACCGTCCCGGCCAAAGTCGACCGCGCGATTACCAACGTGGTCATGATGGGCATGGGCGAGCCTTTGCTGAACTTCGACAATGTCATCGCCGCCATGAAGATCATGATGGATGATCTGGGCTATGGCATTTCCAAGCGTCGCGTCACCTTGTCCACCTCGGGCGTGGTGCCGATGATTGACGAACTGGCCAAGCACATCGACGTGTCGCTGGCCCTGTCGCTGCACGCGCCGAACGACGAGCTGCGTAACCAGCTGGTGCCGATCAACAAGAAGTACCCGCTGAAGGTGCTGCTGGAGTCGTGCATGGGCTACATGGCCACCCTGGGTGGCAAGCGCGTGTTGACGGTTGAGTACACCCTGCTCAAGGACGTCAACGACCAGCCTGAACATGCCGCGCAGATGATCGAACTGCTGCGCGACGTGCCCTGCAAGATCAACCTGATCCCGTTCAACCCGTTCCCGCATTCCGGTTACGAGCGGCCGAGCAACAACGCCATCCGCCGCTTCCAGGACCTGCTCCACCACGGTGGTTTCAACGTCACCACCCGTACCACCCGTGGCGAAGACATCGACGCCGCCTGTGGTCAGTTGGTCGGCCAGGTCAACGACCGCACCCGCCGCAGTGAGCGCTACATCGCTGTGCGCCAGCTCTCTGCCGACGCCGAGCTGCAAGACAGCGCCGCGCGCCACTGACCGAGAACTCGCCATGACCCTGCGCGCCGCGCTGTCGATCCTTGCGCTTTTGCTGCTGGCCGGCTGCGTGTCGGGCGGCGCGGGTGACCCGCTGGCCAGCCGCCAAGGGCGGCAAGAGGCGGGCAGGGCGTATGTGCAGTTGGGGCTTGGTTATTTGCAACAAGGCTTGACCGAACAGGCCAAGGCCCCGCTGGGCAAGGCGCTTGCCCTGGACGCCAGCGATGCCGGCGCGCATGCGGCGCTGGCGCTGGTGTTTCAGGCTGAAGGTGAGCCAGCCCTGGCCGAGCAGCACTTTCAAAAAGCCCTGCAGGCACGCCCTGGCGACACGCGAATTCGCAACAACTACGGCAGTTTCCTTTATGCTCAGGGGCGATTTGCCGAGGCCAAGCAGATGTTTCGCCTGGCCAGTGCCGATACCCTGTATCCTGAACGCTCACGCGTGTACGAGAACCTTGGCTTGACCGCCCTGAAGCTCGAGCGTCGAGACCAGGCGCACGCCTATCTGCTCAAAGCGTTGCAACTCAACCCACGGCAACCCAAGGCGTTGCTGGAAATGGCTGAGTTGTCCTACGAAAACAGGCATTATGTGCCGTCCCTGGACTACTACGATCGTTTCAGCCAGTTGAGCGACCACGACGCCCGTAGCCTCCTGCTGGGCAGCCGCCTTGCCCGGGTGTTCGACGAGCAGGGCACATTGGCCAATTTGGGCCAGCAATTACAACGACTTTATCCCGGTACGCCGGAATATCAGCAATACCTGTCGGAGCAACGATGAACGCCGCGCATCCCGAAGTAGCCGTAGCGCCTGGCCAGAACCCCGGTGAGCTTTTGCGTCAGGCCCGTGAGAAGCGGGACTGGTCACAAGCCGAGGTGGCCCGCAAGCTCAACCTCACTGTCAGTTCGTTGAACCACGTTGAAACCGGCGCCTTCGACAAGTTGCCCGGGCACACGTTCGCCCGTGGCTATATCCGCGCCTACGCCAAACTGATGGACCTGGACCAAGCCACGCTGGTCGAGGCCTTTGACCGTTACACTGGCACCCACGCCAAAGGCAGCGAAGTGCATTCGCTGGGCCGCATCGAAGAGCCTGTACGCCTCTCGCACAACATCCTGCGCGGCGTCAGCCTGTTGCTGCTGGTGGCGGTAGTCGGTGGCGGCTTCGTCTGGTGGCAGGACCAAGGCAGCCTGCGTGGCAAGGACCTGGCCAAGATCGCCCTGGAGCACGTCGAAGTCGAGAGCGCCGACGGCACCACGCAGATTCACCCGCTGGACGAGCCTGAAGACCAGGCCGTGAGCGCCGGCCAGCAACCCGAGAGCGCCCCGTTGCCGCTGGAGCAGCCCGCAGGTGAACAGTCGGCCGCCGCTGCCGAGCAAGCACCCGCCAGCGCTGCGCAGCCCCCTGCAACAACCGTAACACCAGCCCCCGCTCAGCAGCCCCAAGCGGCCACCGCAGCCACTGCGCCAACGCCTGCGCCTGCTCCGGCAGCGCCGGCTGCAACCGCGCCCGTGGCTGCCGCGCCCGCTGCCACTGTGCCCGCCGCGCCCGTCGCAGTGCCGGCCGGTAGCGCCAGTGTCTCGATTCAGTTCAGCGCCAATTGCTGGACCCAAGTCAACGATGGCAATGGCAAGGTGCTGTTCAGCGGCGTCAAGCGCAAGGGCGACAACCTCGAGCTGACCGGCAAGCCGCCGTTCGCGGTACGCCTGGGCTTTGCCCGTGGCGCGCAGGTCAGCTACAACGGCCAGGCCGTCGATGTTGCTCCGTTTACAAGTGGCGAGACTGCTCGCCTGAAGTTGGGACAGTAAGTCATGCACGGCGAATCTCCGATCAAACGTCGCGAATCCCGCAAAATCTGGGTCGGCAATGTGCCGGTGGGTGGTGATGCGCCCATCGCGGTACAAAGCATGACCAACACCGACACCAACGATGTCGATGCCACCGTCGGGCAGATCCAGCGCCTGGTCGATGCCGGTGTCGACATCGTGCGTGTCTCGGTACCAGACATGGACGCCGCCGAGGCGTTCGGCCGCATCAAGCAACGGGTCAGCGTGCCGCTGGTTGCCGACATTCACTTCGACTACAAGATCGCCTTGCGTGTGGCCGAGCTGGGCGTCGACTGCCTGCGCATCAACCCGGGTAACATCGGCCGTGAAGACCGTGTGCGTGCCGTGGTCGATGCGGCCCGCGACCGCGGTATCCCGATCCGTATAGGCGTCAACGCAGGCTCCCTGGAAAAGGACCTGCAGAAGAAGTACGGCGAACCGACTCCAGCCGCGCTGGTCGAGTCGGCGCTGCGCCATGTCGAGCACCTGGACCGCCTGGACTTCCAGGACTTCAAAGTCAGCGTCAAGGCCTCCGACGTGTTCATGGCCGTCGAAGCCTACCGCCTGTTGGCCAAGCAGATCATCCAGCCCCTGCACCTGGGCATCACCGAAGCCGGTGGCCTGCGCTCGGGGACAGTGAAATCCGCCGTCGGCCTCGGTATGCTGCTGGCCGAAGGCATCGGCGATACCATTCGTATCTCGCTGGCTGCTGACCCGGTCGAGGAAGTGAAAGTCGGTTACGACATCCTCAAGTCGCTGCACCTGCGTTCGCGTGGCATCAACTTCATCGCCTGCCCAAGCTGCTCGCGGCAGAACTTCGATGTGGTCAAGACCATGAACGAGCTGGAAGGGCGCCTGGAAGACCTGTTGGTGCCGCTGGACGTCGCGGTGATCGGTTGCGTGGTCAACGGCCCCGGCGAAGCCAAGGAAGCACACGTAGGGCTGACCGGCGGCACGCCGAACCTGATCTACATCGACGGCAAGCCGGCGCAGAAGCTGACCAATGACAACCTGGTCGATGAGCTCGAAAAGCTCATCCGCCAGAAAGCGGCCGAAAAGGTCGAAGCCGACGCGGCGCTGATCGCCCGTGGCTGACACACAGAATTCGTAAGGACTTTTCGTGAGCAAATCGCTGCAAGCCATCCGTGGCATGAACGACATCCTGCCTGAACAGTCGCCACTGTGGCGCTACTTCGAAGGCACCGTGGCCGGCCTGCTGGACACCTACGGGTACAGCCAGATCCGCACACCGATCGTCGAGTTCACCGAGCTGTTCAAGCGCTCCATCGGTGAGGTGACCGACATCGTCGAAAAAGAGATGTACACCTTCGAGGACCGCAACGGCGATTCGCTCACCTTGCGCCCCGAAGGCACTGCCGCCTGTGTGCGTGCCGTGCTGGAGCATGGCATCACCGGCAACGGCCAGGTGCAGAAACTCTGGTACATCGGCCAGATGTTCCGCCACGAGCGCCCGCAAAAAGGCCGCTACCGCCAGTTCCACCAGATCGGCGTGGAAGTGTTCAACCTTGACGGGCCGGACATCGACGCCGAACTGATCATGCTGACCTGGCGCCTGTGGGGCCTGCTGGGCATCCAGGACGCCGTTAAGCTCGAGCTCAACAGCCTGGGTACCAGCGAAGCCCGTGCCCGCTACCGTGATGCGCTGGTCGAGTTCCTCTCGGCACGCCTCGAGCAGCTGGACGAAGACAGCCAGCGTCGCCTGAAGAGCAACCCGCTGCGCATCCTCGACAGCAAGGACCAGAACACCCAGGCGGTGCTGGTTGGCGCGCCGAAGCTCGAAGATTACCTGGACGAAGAATCCCGCGTGCACTTCGAGGGCCTCAAGGCCCGCCTGGAGGCTGCTGGTATCCCGTTCGTGATCAACACCAAGCTGGTGCGTGGCCTGGACTACTACAGCAAGACCGTGTTCGAGTGGGTCACCGACAAGCTCGGCGCCCAGGGCACTGTCTGCGCCGGTGGCCGCTACGACGGCCTGGTCGAGCAGATGGGCGGCAAGCCGACCACCGGCGTTGGTTTCGCCATGGGTATCGAGCGCTTGATTCTGCTGCTGGAGACCCTGGGCAAGGTGCCCGAGTCGATCAGCCGTCAGGTCGACGTCTATCTCTGCGCCTTCGGCGAACAGGCCGAGCTGGCTGGCCTGCGCTTGTCCGAACGCCTGCGTGATCGTCTGCCAGGCCTGCGCCTGGTGGTCAACGCCGGGGGTGGCAGCTTCAAGAGCCAGTTCAAGAAAGCCGACAAGAGCGGCGCGCTGTTCGCTCTGATTCTTGGCGACGACGAGCTGGCCCAGCAAGCGATCGGCTTCAAGCCCCTGCGTGGTCAGGGCGAACAACAGAACATTGCCTGGGATGCTCTGGCTGAGCACCTGGAAACCGCGGTCGCACAGGCGTAACGCGGTCCAACAAGCGAATAGGCGAAAAGGAGTATTGGGGTGTCGAGTACCGATGATGATGACCTGGCAGGGGTCAAGGACTGGTGGAACCGCAACGGCAAGCCGCTGCTGACGGGCGCGTTGCTGGCCGGTGTGGTGGTACTGGGCTGGAATACCTGGCACAAGTACCAGAACAACCAGTCGCAAGGTGCCTCGCAGCTGTACCAGGCTTTGCTTGAAACCAGCCTGACGCCGAGTGGCCAGCCTGACGCAACCAAGGTCGCGGAACTGGCCGGCAAGCTCAAGAGCGAGTTCGGTGGTACCGCCTACGCCCAGTACGGCAGCCTGTTCGTGGCCAAGGTCGCGGTCGAGAGCGGCAAGCTCGACGACGCTGCTGCCGAGCTCAAAGCTGTGTTGGACAAGCCAGCCGATGCCACCCTGGGCGAGATTTCGCGCCAGCGCCTGGCCCGTGTACTGGCTGCCCAGGACAAGGCCGAAGAGGCACTCAAGCTGCTCGACGGCGATGCCGACAAGGCGTTCCTGGCCAGCCGCGAAGAATTGAAGGGTGACCTGCTGGTGCAGCTGGGTCGCGCCGACGATGCTCACAGCGCTTATGAGAAAGCCAAGGCCTCGCTGTCGGATGAAGCAGCGGTCGGTGGCCTGCAACTGAAGCTGGATGACTTGGCCAAAGGGGACGCGTGACGTGATCGGTTGGAAACAAGCAGCAGTGCTGACCCTGGCCGTACTGGCCGCGGGTTGCAGCAGCAACAGCAAGAAGGAACTGCCCCCGGCCGAGCTGACCAAGTTCACCGAGGAAGTGGTACTGAAAAAGCAGTGGAGCCGCTCGATCGGTGACGGCCAGGGCGAGACGTACAACACCCTGGTACCGGCCATCGAAAACGACCGTATCTACGCCTCCGACGTCAACGGCGAAGTCTTCGCCCTCGACCGTATCACCGGCGACGTGGTGTGGAAAAAAGACCTGGACCTGCAAGTGTCGGGCGCTGTCGGCGTGGGTTACGGGCTGGTCATGCTCGGCACCCTCAAAGGCGAGGTCATCGCGCTGGACTCCAGCACCGGTGAAGAGCGCTGGCGTTCGCGCGTGACCAGTGAAGTGCTGGCACCGCCCGCCAACAACGGCGACGTGGTGGTAGTGCAGACCCAGGACGACCGCCTGATCGGCCTCGATGCCGCGACCGGCGACCGCCGCTGGATCTACGAAAACACCCCGGCCGTACTGACCCTGCGCGGCACCGGTGCACCGATCGCGACCAACCGCCTGGCGGTTGCCGGCCTGTCCACCGGTAAAGTGATCGCGGTGGATATCAACAACGGCGTGCCAGTGTGGGAGAGCCGTGTGGCCATCCCGCAGGGGCGTTCCGAGTTGGACCGCGTGGTAGATATCGACGGCGGCTTGCTGCTGTCCGGTGGTACTCTGTACGTCAGCACCTACCAGGGCCGCGTAGCGGGCCTGGACCTGGAAAGCGGCCGCGTGCTGTGGCAGCGTGATGCGTCCAGCTATGTGGGTGTCGCCCAGGGTTACGGTAACGTCTATGTCAGCGAAGCCTCGGGTACCGTTGAAAGCGTCGACGAGCGCTCTTCCAGCGCCCTGTGGACCAACGATTCCATGGCTCGCCGTCAGCTGTCGGCACCGGAAGTGTTCTCCAGCTACGTGGCTGTCGGGGACTTCGAGGGTTACCTGCACCTGCTCAGCCAGGTCGATGGTCGCTTCGTCGGCCGTGAACGAATCGACAGCGATGGCCTGCGCGCCCGGCCCCTGGTGGTCGGCGACACCATCTACGTCTTCGGCAACAGCGGCAAGCTCGAGGCACTGACCGTCCGCTGAAGCTAAGCTCAAGACCGCCAACGGTCTTGAGCCGCGGTGTAGGAAACGCCGCACAAACTCCGGCCGCTGCCTTGCAGCGGCCTTTGCATTTTCAAGAATTCAAGAGTGGAGAGCCGCATGGTTCCCGTAATCGCCCTGGTGGGACGGCCGAACGTCGGCAAATCCACCATGTTCAACCGCCTGACCAAGACCCGCGATGCCATCGTCGGTGACCTGTCGGGCCTGACCCGTGACCGCCAGTATGGTGATGCCTCCTGGCAGGGTCGTTCTTTCATCCTGATCGACACCGGCGGTATCACCGGTGACGAAGTGGGCATGGACGAGAAAATGGCCGAGCAGTCGCTCATGGCCATCGAAGAAGCCGACTATGTGCTGTTCCTGGTCGATGCCCGTGCGGGCATGACCGCAGCCGACCAGATGATTGCCGAGCACCTGCGCAAGCGCAACAAGTCGGCGATTCTGGTTGCCAACAAGATCGACAACATCGACCCCGACGTTGCGCGTGCCGAGTTCTCGCCGATGGGCATGGGCAACGCCATTCCGGTGGCGGGCTCCCAGGGCCGTGGTATCAACGCCCTGATGGAAGCCGTGCTCGGCCACCTGCCGCGTGATGCCGAGGACGAAGCCCTTGACCAGGACGTCGCCGAAGGCGAGGAAGCCGCGCGCATTCCTGGCCCAAGCGAAAAAGATGGCATCAAGATCGCCATCATCGGCCGCCCGAACGTCGGCAAGTCGACCTTGGTCAACCGCATGCTCGGCGAAGAGCGCGTGGTGGTCTACGACGAGCCGGGCACCACCCGAGACAGTATCTACATCCCGTTCGAGCGCGATGGCGACAAGTACACCTTCATCGACACCGCCGGGGTGCGCAAGCGCGGCAAGATCCACGAGGAAGTCGAGAAGTTCTCGGTGGTCAAGACACTGCAGGCGATCAAAGACGCCAACGTGGTCATCTTCGTCATGGATGCCCGCGAAGGTGTGGTTGACCACGACCTGAACCTGCTGGGCTTTGCCCTCGAAGCCGGCCGCGCCATCGTCATCGCCCTGAACAAATGGGATGGCATGGAGCCGGGTGAGCGCGCCTACGTGAAGACCGAGCTGGAACGCCGGCTGTTCTTCGTCGATTTCGCCGACATCCACTTCATTTCCGCGCTTCACGGCACGGGCGTAGGCAACCTGTACAAGTCGGTACAGGCCGCGTTCACGTCGGCGGTCACCCGTTGGCCAACCAGCCGCCTGACGCAAATCCTCGAAGACGCGGTCAGCGAGCACCAGCCGCCGTTGGTCAATGGCCGCCGCATCAAGCTGCGTTATGCCCACCTGGGCGGTGCCAACCCGCCGCTGATCGTGATCCACGGCAACCAGACCGAGAGCATTCCCAAGTCGTACTCGCGTTACCTGGAAAACACCTACCGCCGCGTGCTGAAACTGGTCGGTACGCCGATCCGCATCGAGTACAAGGGCGGTGAGAACCCGTACGAGGGCAAGAAAAACACCCTCACCGATCGCCAGGTCAACAAGAAGCGCCGCTTGATGTCGCACCACAAGAAGGCCGAGAAGAAGCGCCGCGACAAGCGCTGATCAACTCCATGTGGGAGCGGGCTTGCCCCGCGAAGCAGGCAACGCGATGGATGGCACGGGCTTTGCCCGTGTTCGCGGGGCAAGCCCGCTCCCACAGGGTCTCTTGATCCAACGCAATCCCCTATTGTTTCAACCTTTTTCCTGACCGCTCGATCCGCTATGCTCGGACTCCACCCCGTGCCGGATAAACCCCAGGAAAGAGGGCTCCATGATCCGCAGCAAACTGCCGAATGTCGGCACGACCATCTTCACCACCATGTCCCAGCTCGCCGTGCAGACCGGTGCGCTCAACCTTTCCCAAGGCTTCCCCGACTTCAACGGCCCGCAGGCGTTGCTCGATGCAGTGGGCCGGCATGTGGCCGCCGGGCATAACCAGTACGCGCCAATGACTGGCCTGCCGGCTCTGCGCCAGCAGGTAGCGGCCAAGGTCGCACGTTTGTATGGCGCACAGGTGGATGCCGATCACGAAGTGACCATCACCCCAGGTGCCACCGAGGCAATCTTTTGCGCCATTCAGGCGGTGATCCAGGCCGGTGACGAAGTCATCGTCTTCGACCCGTGCTATGACAGCTACGAGCCTTCCGTGGAGCTGGCCGGTGGCCGTTGTGTGCATGTGCAACTGAGCGACGGCGACTTCCGCATCGACTGGCAGCGGTTCAGCGATGCCCTCAGCCCGCGTACCCGCATGGTCATTCTCAACTCGCCGCACAACCCCAGCGGCGCACTGATCACCCGAGAAGACCTGGACCAGCTGGCGCAGCTGATCGCTGATCGCGATATCTACCTGGTCAGCGACGAAGTCTACGAGCACCTGGTGTATGACGGCGTACGCCACGCCAGCGTGCTGGCCCATGCCGAGCTCTATAACCGTGCCTTCGTGGTCAGTTCGTTCGGCAAGACCTACCATGTGACCGGTTGGAAAACCGGCTACGTGATCGCGCCACCGGCCCTGAGCGCCGAGCTGCGCAAGGTGCACCAGTACGTCAATTTTTGCGGCGTCACGCCGTTGCAGTGCGCGCTGGCCGACTTCATGGCCGAGCACCCCGAGCACCTCGATGAACTGCCAGGCTTCTACCAGGCCAAGCGCGACCTGTTCTGCGATTTGCTCGAAGGTTCGCGCTTCAGTTTCCGCCGCACGGCCGGTACCTATTTCCAGCTGGTGGACTATTCGCAGATCCGCCCGGACCTGAACGATGTCGAGATGTCGTTGTGGCTGACCCGTGAGCACGGCGTGGCGACCATTCCGGTGTCGGTGTTCTACCAGCAACCCATCCCCGAGCAACGCCTGGTGCGCCTGTGCTTTGCCAAACGTGAGGAGACGCTGCGTCAGGCGGCGGAAAAACTATGCGCGATCTGAGTACACTGCCCGACCTGAAAATCGCCTTGGTGCAGACCACCCTGGCCTGGCACGACCGCGAGGCCAATTATGCGCACTTCGAGGAACTGCTGAAGCAAGTGGGTGAGGTGGACCTGGTGATCCTGCCAGAGATGTTCACCACCGGCTTCTCGATGCAGTCCGATAGCCTGGCCGAGCCCGAGAACGGCCCGACCTACAAATGGCTCAAGGCCCAGGCGAAGAAGTACAACGCGGTGATCACCGGCAGCGTGATCATCCAGGCCGCCGATGGCAGCCACCGCAACCGCCTGCTGTGGGCGCGCCCGGACGGTGAGATCTTGCACTACGACAAGCGCCACCTGTTCCGCATGGCGGGTGAGCACAAGCATTACACCCCCGGCGAGCGTCAGGTGCAGTTCGAGATCAAGGGCTGGCGGGTACGCCCGTTGATCTGCTACGACCTGCGCTTCCCGGTGTGGAGCCGTGATGCCCAGGACACCGACCTGCTGCTGTATACCGCCAATTGGCCGGCGGCGCGCCGCCAGCACTGGAACCGACTGCTGCCGGCGCGGGGCATCGAGAACCTGTGCTTTGTCGCGGCGGTGAACCGCGTGGGCACCGATGGCAAAGGCTTCGCCTATTCCGGTGACAGCCAAGTGCTGGACTTCCAGGGCGAGAGCCTGCTCAGTGCTGGCGAAGCGGACGGGGTGTTCACGGTGGTGTTGAGAGCGGCGGAGCTGGCGGCGTACCGGGCCAAGTTCCCGGCGAACCTGGATGCCGATACCTTCGAGCTGCACTAAGGCAGTACTGGCCCAGTTGTAGGAGCGGCCTTGCGTCGCGAAAGGGCCGCAAAGCGGCCCTGGGGTTTCGGCGTTACAGCATAAATTGCTGGGGCTGCTTTGCAGTTTTTTCGCGACGCAAGGCCGCTCCTACAGGCCCTCAGTGGCTAGCACGGGCCAGTATCAGTACACATCCCGCCGATACCGCCCATCCTCGATCAGTTGCTCTACAACGGTCTCTCCAAGCATGCCCTTGAGCGCCGCATCAACGCCGGCCGCCATGCCCTGCAAGCTGCCGCAGACGTACACACAGGCGCCATCCGCCACCCAGCGTTTGAACGCTTCAGCCTGCTGCAGCAACACATCCTGCACATACACCTTCTCGGCCTGATCCCGCGAAAACGCCAGGTCCAGGCGTGCCAGGTCGCCGTTGTCGAGCCAGCCCTGCAGTTCATTGCCGCACAGCAGGTCATGCGCGCGGTTACGTTCACCGAACAGCAGCCAATTGCGTTGTTCGCCCGCGTTAACCCGCGCGCGCAGCAGGCTGCGCAGGCCAGCCAGGCCAGTACCGTTGCCGATCAGAATCATCGGCACCGGTGACTCGGGCAGGTGGAAGCCACTGTTGCGGCGCAGGCGCATGCTCAGCAGGCCATTCACCGGCAGGTACTCGGTCAGCCAACCAGACCCCAGCCCGAAATTGCCATCCGGGTGACGTTCCTGGCGCACGATCAATTCCAATACACCGTCACTGGCGATCGACGCGATGGAGTATTCACGCGTGCCGATCGGTACCAGCGCATCGACCAGCGCCTGTGCGTGCAAGCCCACCAACTGATCGCGCCGGCTGGGCAACTGACGGCTGGCCAGCGCCTGGCCCAAGGTTTCGCTCAGGCCGTCGAGCTGTACGGTTGCGTTGGCATCCAGGCCCAGGCCGTCGAGGAAGGCGTCGACCCGCAGCTGAGCATTGCGCGGCAGGATTTCCACCAGGTCGCCGGCTTGCCAGCTGGCAGGCTCCTCGGGGCGCAGGCCGATCAGGTAGACCGGCAAGCCCTGGCTGCCCGGGTTCATCAACTCACGTTGCACCAGCGTCCAGTTGCCGAAACTCGGCGGCTGCCAGGCCGTGACCGGCTGGGCCCCCGTCAGCTGCGCCAGTGCCTGTTGCCATTGTTGCAGCGCCGCCTGGTCGGCGTTGTCCACCTCCACCGGGCTGAACGCCGTGCTGGCGCCGCGTTCCCCCAACCAAGCCTGCAGGCGACGGGCAAAGCCGCAGAAGTGCGGATATTGGCGGTCGCCTAGGGCGAGCACGGCATAGTGCAGGTTGTTCAGCGCCCAGGGTTGGCCAAGCACCTTGCGCTCGAACGCGCGGGCGCTATCTGGCGCTTCGCCATCGCCGAAGGTACTGACCACGAACAAGGCACGACGGGCCTGGCGCAGGTCATCCTCGCCCAGCTCGGCCAAGGCGCGGACTTGCACCGGCAGGCCAGCCGCTTGCAATTGCCCGGCACTTTGCCAGGCCAGCTGTTCGGCGAAGCCGCTCTGGCTGGCAAAGCCGATCAGCCAGCTGTCGCTGCCAACCTGGGTGCTTTCGACGCCGCCTCGGGCAGCGCGAACCTGGCGTTTCTTGCGCCGGCGGTCAAGGTACAGCAGCCAGCCGGTGACGAAGAACAGCGGCATGGTCAGGCTGGCGAGGGTGACGATGATCCGGCCCGGCAAGCCGAAGTATTCGCCTACGTGCAGGGCGTAAACGCTCTGCAGCAACTGCGCCTTGAAGGATTTGTCGGTGTAGCGGTCGTGGCTTTTCACCTGGCCGGTGGCCGGGTCGAGGACCAGCGTGTTGAAGGCGCGCGGGTGCGCGGCATCGTCTACTAGGTAGAAGAGGTTGGCCGGCTGGCCACCTGCCGGTGGCAGGCGAAGGTTGTACATGGCCAGGCCCGGGCCCGCGGCCTCCTTGAGGTTGGCCCAGATAGCGTCGTAGTCGACCACCAGCGGCGGTGCGTTCTTGTCGACCTTCTGTGGCCCGTGGCGGCCACGGCCTTCGCCGCGTTTTTGCTGCTGGCCCGCTGCTGGCGTATCGGCCAGCAGTTTGTTCAGGCCTTCGCGGTACCATTCATAGGACCAGAACAGGCCGGTGAGGGCGAACAGCAGGTAGAACAGCAGGCACCAGGTACCGGCCACGGCGTGCAGGTCCCAGTTGAAGGCCCGGCCTTTCTTGGCCCACTCGAAGGTCAGCCAGACCCGCCAGTTGAGCGCCTTGCGCGGCCAGCGCAGGTACAGGCCAGAGAGGCAGAAGAAGATCAGCATCAAGGTGCAGGCACCGGTGATCTGCCGGCCGCTGTCGCCCATGGCCAGGAACCGGTGCAGGTTGAGCATCAGGTTGAAGAAGTCCTGCCCGGCCACTTCACCCTTGAGCTCGCCGGTGTACGGGTCGGCATAACGCAGCTCACCACGGCGCTGGCCTGGCGGCGGGGTGAAGAAGATCCGCGCAGCGTTGCCTTCGTGCAGGTCCACCCACAGCATCGCGACCTTGTCGCCTCGCGCGGCCTCGACTCGCTGCACCAGTTCGGCGGGCGGTAATACGCCCTCGGGGCGTACTTCGATCTTCAGCACATCGGCATTGAAGGCCCGAAGCAGTTCTTCCTGAAACGACCAGATCGCCCCGGTGATGCCCATCAAGGCCAGCACCAGGCCAGCGGTGATGCCAAAGAACCAGTGCAATTGGAACAGCGTCTTCTTCACCACATCGATCACCTTGTCTTGCCGTTTCAGTTCAGGCGGCGTGCATTATGCCTTGGTATAGGTAAATACGAATCATTGATACACACAAACCCTGTGGGAGCGGGCTTGCCCGCGAATACGTCGGTGAATCCACCAACGCATTCGCGGGCAAGCCCGCTCCCACAGGGTCCACGTTTGCGGCCTAGATCGCAGGTACATCCACCGGCCTTGGCCGGCGGATGTACCTTCACATCAGAAGTGAACGCTGGTGGTCAGCAACGCTGTCCGCCCAGCCGCCTGGTTGGCGAAGTGGGTGGAGAACGCCTTGTCGTAGTACACCTCGTTGGTCAGGTTCTGCACGTTCAGCTGCAGGTCGACGTTCTTGGTCAGCTTGTAGGCGGCCATGGCGTCGTAGCGCACGTAGCTGTCGACCATGGTGGTGTTGGCCACACTGCCGTACACGTCATCCACATAGAACGCGCCACCCCCGACGGTCAGCTTCGGCGTGATCGAATACGTGGTCCACAGGCTGGCGCTGTTGTTCGGCGTGTTCGGCAGCTGGTTGCCATCGTTGGCCTTGCCCAGCGCGCCGCCATCGATCTGGCGCGCCTGCATGTAGGTGTAGCCGGCAAAGACCTGCCACTTGTCAGTGAGCTTGCCGCTGGCCGACAGCTCGATACCCTGCACGCGGGTTTCGCCGACGTTTTCGTAGGTGGTGGTGTCCACCTGAACGCGGGCGTTTTCCTTCTCGGTACGGAACAGCGCGGCGGCCAGGGACAGGCGCTGGTCGAGCAGGTCCCACTTGGTGCCGATTTCGTAGTTGGTGGTTTCTTCCGGCTCCATGTCGCTGCTCAGCAGGTTGCCGGCACGGTCGCTGGTGTTGCCCAATGGGTTGCCTTCGGTGCCCTCGCCGAGCATCGCGCCAGGTGGCGTCGCGGAGGTGGCGTAGGAGACATAGATGCTGCCGTTTTCGGCCGGCTTCCAGACCAGGCCCAGTTGGCCGGTGATGAACTCGCTGGTATCACGGCCCTTGGAGGCCACGCCCTTGGCGTTGACCACGGTGGCGCCAGCGGCATCGTAGGTGCGGTACTGAGTGTCGAAGTGGTCGTAGCGCAGGCCCATGTTCAGCAGCCAGTCAGGCGTCAGCTCCAAGGTGTCGAAGACGTACAGGGCGCGGGTGTTGCTCTTGGTGTCGGTGCCGGCGTAGTTGCGCGAGATCGCGCCATTCCACGGATCATCCGGGTTCGGATTGCTCAACGAGGTGCAGTTGTAGCCACTGTTTGCGCCGATCAGGCTTGGGTTGCACGTCGAGGCAGTGGAGCCCCCCGTGTTGGTATCAACGGTGTACGACGAACGCTTGCTCTCTTCCCGGCTCAGCTCGATACCGGTGGAGAAGCTGTTCTTCATCCCACCCACATAGAACTCACCAAACAGGTCGGTCTGGTTGGTGGTGGTGGCGGTGTTGCCAACGCGGCTGTTGGCGCGGCGCCAGACGCTGCCGTTGTTGACGTTGCCCTTGCTGTCGTCGGGCTGGGTCAGGATGTAATCCTGCATGCTGTTGCCGTGACGCAGGGTGTTCTTGATGGTCAGCGCGTCGGTCAGGTCGTGCTCGATCGCGAAGGTGGCGATGTCGACGCGGCTCTTGCGGAAGTCGCGGCCGGTCAGGCCATAGAAGTTATCACTGTCCCCGCCATCGTACGGTTTGCTCGGGTGCGCCGAGGTACGGGCGCCGCTACCACCGGTAGGAATGGTGTACGGGATGCCGGAATCCGGCAGGTCGTCGCTTTCCAGGTGGTAGTAGTCGAGGTTGACGCGGGTCGGGGTGCCCAAGCCGAAAGCCAGGGACGGGGCGATGCCCCAGCGGTCGTAGTTGACCTTGTCGCGGCCGGCGACGTTGCTCTCGTGGGTCATCAGGTTGAGACGACCGGCCACTGTGTCGCTGAACTGGTAGTTACCATCGAAGGTGTAGCGTTGGGTCTGGTCACTGCCCCAGGTCCAGGCGCCATCCAGCGAGTTGCCCAGGTGCGCGCGCTTGCTCACCAGGTTGATGGTCCCGCCCGCGGCGCCACGGCCGCCGATGGCCGAGTTCGGGCCCTTGGCCACTTCCACCGACTCGATGGCGAAGATCTCGCGGGTTTGCGCGCCGGTATCGCGTACGCCGTCCAGGTAGGTGTCGCCCTGGGCGTCGAAGCCGCGGATGAACGGCCGGTCACCTTGCGGGTTGCCGCCTTCACCGGCACCAAAGGTGATGCCAGGTACCGTGCGCAGGGCGTCCTGCAGGCTGAGGGCGTTGGTGTCCTTGATGACCTGTTGCGGGATCACCGTGACCGAGCGTGGGGTGTCTACCAGCGGCGCGGTGTACTTCTGCGATGAGGCTTTCTCGACCTTGTAGTCGGTGCTGGCCTGTTCGGCCTTGCCGTTGACGCTGGTGGCATCCAGGGTGACGGCGTTGTTGGCGGCAGGCTCGGCAGCGTAGGCGGTCGAGGCAGTGATGGCGACGCCGATGGCAGTCACGATCAGGCGTGGTGAACTCACAGCAGATGGCACGTAGTGACGCATTGGTAAGGACCTTCCCCAAGGTGATAAGGCGGCGGATCTTAATGTAAGCAATTGTGACTAACAATTGAGAGTCGTTACCATTCGTGAAGAATTTACAATCTTTACAGTTTGCCTTTACGGTTTTCAGTGTCTGAAACGTCTTAAGCGGCGAATGGGGCTTGTGGTATGTAAAAGGGAATCAATATCATTGACGCCTTTACATTTGCCCAGGTGCCGCCGCCATGCTGCTTCACATTCCCGGCCTGTTCGATGCCGACGAACTCACGCGTATCCGCGAGGCGCTGGAGCAGGCTGATTGGGCCGATGGTAAGGTCACTGCCGGGTATCAATCGGCCAAGGCCAAGCACAACCTGCAGTTGCCTGAAGGCCACCCGCTGGCCAAGGAGCTGGGCAGCGCGCTGATCGACCGCCTCTGGAACACCCCGCGCTTCATGTCGGCAGCGCTGCCGCACAAGGTGTTTCCACCGCTGATCAACTGCTACCGCGAAGGCGGCAACTTCGGCTTCCACATCGACAATGCGCTGCGCCAGCCCAAGGGCAGCCCGGAGCGCGTGCGTACCGACCTGTCCTCGACGCTGTTCCTCAGCGACCCGGACAGCTACGACGGCGGCGAACTGGTGATTCAGGACACTTACGGCGAGCAGCAGGTCAAGTTGGCAGCTGGCGACCTGGTGCTGTACCCCGGCACCAGCCTGCACAAGGTCAACCCGGTGACCCGCGGCCAGCGTTATGCGGCGTTTTTCTGGACGCAGAGCCTGGTACGCGAGGACAGCCAGCGTGCGCTGCTGTTCGAGATGGACAATGCCATCCAGCAACTCACTGCCGATGTGCCCGATCACCCATCGCTGCTGCAGTTGACGGGGACTTACCACAACCTGCTGCGCCGCTGGGCTGAGGTCTGAACCGTGTCATACCCGTTGCGTCGTGAAGAAGTGGTGGATGTTGCAGGCCTCAAGGCCATGCTCGAAGACAGCCCGGGCAAGGCGGCCCAGGCGATCCTGGCGGCAGCGGGGGAGGGGGTGGTCGAGGCGCAGTTGCTGCTGGGTCAGATTCTGCTGGATGGGCGCGGTATTGAGCAGGATGTAGACCTGGCCCGGCGCTGGTTCGCCATTGCCACGCAGGGAGGCAGTGTCATGGCCTGCAACATGCTGGGGCGTTGCCTGGAGCATGGCTGGGGCGGTGAAGTCAGCCTAACGCAGGCGGCCATTCACTATGCCCGGGCGGCAGACGCCGGGCTGGACTGGGGCCTTTACAATTTGGGCAACCTGCTGGCCACCGGGCGCGGGGTGCCGGCCAATCAGGCCCAGGCCTTGGTCTGTTACGAGAAGGCCGCGCAGTTAGGGCATGCCAAGTCGATGAACCTGTACGGGCGTTACCTGGAGCAGGGCATTGCCACGGCGGCAAGCCCGGCGCGGGCGGTGCGCTGGTATCGGCGTTCGGCCGAGGCGGGGGACTTTCGCGGGATGTTCAGTTTGGCGATGGTGCTGGTTGAGCGGGGGCAACTGGCTGAAGCCGGGCCTTGGCTGGAGCGGGCGCGGGTTGAGGGGAATGTGAATTTCTTGCGCAGTGCGGTAGCGACATTGCGCGGGGCAGGGCCTTTGCTGGCGGGGTATGCAGCAGGGTATGCCGAGGAACTCGAACAGCGCGGGGAATGATGTCTAGACGGCTGGCATCTTCGCGGGGCAAGCCCGCTCCCACAAGTTATCTGTTGCCTGTGGCACATCAGGGTCCTGTGGGAGCGGGCTTGCCCCGCGAAGAGGCCGGCACAAGCCAGCACACATGAAAACGGGGCCTTGCGGCCCCGTTGTTCATTACAGGTAGTAGGCCTTCAGCGGCGGGAAGCCGTTGAATTCCACCGCGCTGTAGCTGGTGGTGTAGGCACCGGTCGACAGCCAGTACAGGCGGTCACCGATCGCCAGGTTCAGCGGCAGGCCGTACTTGTAGTGCTCGTACATGATGTCGGCGCTGTCGCACGTCGGGCCGGCGATGACCACTTCTTCCATCTCGCCTTTCTTCTCGGTCCAGATCGGGAACTTGATGGACTCGTCCATGGTTTCGATCAGGCCCGAGAACTTGCCCACGTCGGTGTACACCCAGCGCTCGACCGCGGTGCGCGACTTGCGCGCCACCAGCACCACTTCGCTGACCAGGATGCCGGCGTTGGCGATCAGCGAACGGCCTGGCTCGAGGATGATTTCCGGCAGGTCGTCACCGAAGTCTTCCTTCAGGAAGCGGATGATCTCTTCGGCGTAGGTTTCGAGGCTGTTGGTACGGGTGATGTAGTTGGCCGGGAAGCCGCCACCCATGTTGATCAGCTTCAGTTCGATGCCGTCTTCTTCTTTCAGGCGCTCGAAGATCACCTTGACCTTGGCGATGGCAGCGTCCCAGACGCTGATGTCGCGCTGCTGCGAGCCCACGTGGAAGGAGATGCCGTAGGGCACCAGGCCCAGGTCGCGGGCGAGGATCAGCAGGTCCATGGCCATGTCGGTCTGGCAGCCGAATTTGCGCGACAGCGGCCAGTCGGCAGTGGTCGAGCCTTCGGTGAGGATACGCACGTAAACCTTGGAGCCCGGTGCGGCCTTGGCGATGTTGCGCAGGTCGGCTTCCGAGTCGGTGGCATACAGGCGCACGCCCTTCTCGTAGAAGTAGCGGATGTCCTTGGATTTCTTGATGGTGTTGCCGTAGCTGATGCGGTCGGCGCTGACGCCACGGTCCATCACTTTGTCCAGCTCGTAGATCGAGGCGATGTCGAAGCTCGAACCTTTTTCTTTGAGCAGGTCGATGATCTCGACCGCCGGGTTGGCCTTGACCGCGTAGTAGACCTTGGCGAATTCGAAACCGGCGCGCAGGTCGTCATAGGCCTGGCTGATCATCTGGGTATCGATGAGTACGAACGGGGTTTCCTGCTTGTCGGCGAACGCCTTCATTTTCTGGAAGGTGTCACGCGCGAAATAGTCTTCGACCTGGATCGACATGCTCAGGGACTCCATGGGCAAACTGAAAAGATAAGTGGCTGCAAACTGAACGTCCTCCGTATCCCCACTTTGGTTCGCCTACTCAGTACTTGAGCCGGATGGATCGTTTCCAGCATGGACGTTCGGCGCGCACTTTAGGGCGTGAAGAATGCAAGATCAACAGGCAATCCGGGCGTGTTCGTCGCGGATCGACGACCTGCCATTTGAATAACCGACTCATGTGACCGGCAGATGTTCCCCTCGATGTTTGAAGCGTTAAATATTGTGGAAGGACCCTCCCGGCCTCTTCGCGGGCAAGCCCGCTCCCACAGGGTTTGCAGGGCTTGTGTGGGAGCGGGCTTGCCCGCGAACAGGCGCAAGGTGTTCATATTTATGGCCACGCTCTTCAGGCACTTCCGTCCATGAAATCCGCAAAAATTTTTTATTACCGACTGGCGGATTTGCCGGTTTTGATGAGAAACATTACTATTCGCACCCTAGTCTGCCTCCCTGACGACCCCCACCGTGTCCGCACACAAAGGCTTCCTCGACCACTACCATGAGCTGATCGGCACCTGGACGCGCAAGCTGCGCAGTCGCCAGCAGGCCGAGGACCTCACGCACGATGCCTTCGTCAGGGTTCTGGAGAACCCCCGCGAGCAGGTCGAGCAGCCACGCGCTTACCTGCACCAGACGGCGCGCAACATTGCCGTGGATGGTTTTCGCCGCGAGGATCGGCGCCAGGCGCTGGAAGTGTTCGGCGAAAGCAGCACAAGCAGCAGCGGCGACCCCGAAGCCTACGTGCACGCCCTGGAGCTGGCCGACAGCGTCGAACGGGCGCTGGCCGAATTGCCCCTCAACTGCCGCCGTGTGTTCATCTGGCAGAAGCTCGAAGGCCTGACCCAGGCCGAGATCGCTCAGCGCATGGGCTTGAGCAAGAACATGGTCGAAAAGTATATGATCCGCACGCTCCGACACCTGCGTGAACACCTGGATGTGTCGGGATGATGAGTCAGGAGACCTCGATGAAACAGCACGGCACCGACACCGTCCGCAAGCAGGCGGCCGAATGGTTCGCCCGCGTGCAGGACGCGCCGCGGGATGCCGAGCTGCAGGCGCGCTTGCACACCTGGTTGGCAGCGGACCCGCGCCATCGCGATGAATTCGAGCAGCTTGCCAGCCTGTGGCGCGCCGCCGACTTCATTCCGCGCCAGCGCCTCGAGGCGCTGTGCCAAGCAGAGCCCGTGCATCAACTGCCACGGCGGCGCCTGGTACGCCAGGCACTGGCGGCCGGGGTGGCAGTGGTTGCCCTGGGGCTGGGTTGGAGTGGCTGGCAGTACCAGCGCCTCAACCATCAGGGCCAGTTGCAGACCGCCTTTGCCGAACGTCGGCAGGTCGAGTTGCCGGATGGGTCGCAGCTGACGCTGAACGGCGGCACGCAACTGCAGGTTGATTTCAGCGCCGGGCGTCGGCACATCCAGCTGAATGCCGGCGAAGCCATGTTCATCGTGGCCCACGACAGCAGCCGGCCGTTTGTGGTCGATACCGCCCAAGGCAGCGTGACCGTCACCGGCACCCGCTTCGATGTGCGCCTGGACCCGGCCGCCACCCGCGTGGCGGTGGAGCAGGGTTCGGTGCGTGTGCAGGGCAAGGATGCCTCGCAGGCGCAACTGACGGCCGGCCTGGGCGCGCATATAGATGCACAAGGCAAGGTCACGCCTCCCTACGCGGTCAATGCCGCCGCGCTCACCGCCTGGCGCCAGGGCAAGCTGGTGTTCGACAACGCCACCCTGGCCGAGGTGGTGGCCGAAGTGTCGCGCTACCGCACTGAGCCGCTGCGCGTTGCCCCCGGCAAGGTGGCGCAGTTGCGCCTGTCCAGCACCTTCAGCAGCGACGACACCGATGCCTTGCTGCGCGCCTTGCCGAGCATTCTGCCGGTGGCCATCAAAGCCCATGAAGACGGTTCTCGCGAAATAATCGCGAAATAGATTCAGGTTTTTTTCAGCCCGTTCGTCTTCCTCGCCAGCTGCAACTGCCAAGCATTTCCATTTGCATGCGGTTGGCGTTTATCCCGAACTTCAGGATGTCTCGACGACGTGAACAACAACAAGCCTTTCCCACGCGTGCGCGCCCTGGCGCTGGCCCTTGCGGTCAGTGCCGTGGCCGTCAACAGCCAGGCCGAGCAGGCCGGCACTGCCATTCAGATCCAGGCGCAACCGCTGGCTTCGGCGCTGAGCCAGCTGGGCCAACAAACCAACCTGCAGCTGTTCTACAGCCCGGAGCTTGTGGCTGGTAAGCAGGCCCCGGCAGTGTCCGGCAACCTGGCGCCGGTGCAGGCGCTGCAACAGTTGCTGCAAGGCAGCGGGCTGACGTTCGAGGTGTCGCAGGACACCGTGGTGGTCAAGCCACTGCCCACCACGCTCGACCTGGGCAGCGGTAGCCTGGAGCTGGCGCCCACTGACATCAACGTTGTCGGCGACTGGCTGGGCGATGCTGACCAGGCCGTGGTCCAGAACCACCCAGGCGCGCGCACCGTGGTGCGGCGTGAGGCCATGGTGGAGAAGGGCGCGATGAACGTGCGCGACGTGCTGCGCGGGATCCCCGGCGTACAGGTGCAGGACTCCAACGGCACCGGTGGCAGCGACCTGTCCCTGAACGTTGGCGTGCGCGGCCTGACTTCGCGTTTGTCGCCACGCTCGACCGTGTTGATCGATGGCATCCCGGCTGCCTTCGCCCCTTATGGCCAGCCGCAGTTGTCGATGGCGCCGATCTCTTCGGGCAACCTCGACAGCATCGACGTGGTGCGCGGTGCCGGCTCTGTGCGCTATGGCCCGCAGAACGTCGGAGGGGTGATCAACTTCGTCACCCGGGCAATCCCGGAGCAGGCCTCGGCACAACTTTCCACCACCCTTGAAACCTCGCAGCACGGCGGCTGGAAGCACACCGAATCGGCCTTCGTCGGCGGCACCGCCGACAACGGCATGGGCGTTGCGCTGTTGTACACCGGGGTGAACGGCAACGGCTACCGCGAGAGCAACAACGGCAACGACATCGACGACGTCATCCTCAAGACCCACTGGGCGCCGACCGACGTCGACGAGTTCTGGCTCAACTTCCACTACTACGATGGCCGTGCCGACATGCCCGGTGGCTTGACCCAAGCTCAGTACGACAGCAACCCGTACCAGTCGCTGCGTGACTACGACTACTTTGCCGGCCGGCGCAAAGACGTGTCGTTCAAGTGGCAGCGCCAGCTCGACGACGCCACCCAGTTCGAAGTGCTGACCTACTACACCGACAGTTTTCGCGGCAGTGCCATCGCCTCGCGTGACATGAAGACCCTGTCCTCGTACCCACGCAACTACCACACCTTCGCCATCGAGCCGCGGGTGTCGCGGATCTTCTTCGCCGGCCCGACCACCCAGGAAGTCAGTTTTGGCTATCGCTACCTGAAAGAAGCCATGCGCGAGCAGTCGACCCGCCTGGCGCTGATCGACAACGTACCGACGTCGACCCCGACCTCCGATGGCCACGTGTTCCAGGACCGCAGCGGCGGCACCGAAGCCAGCGCCTACTACATCGATGACAAGATCGACGTCGGCAACTGGACCATCACCCCGGGCGTGCGCTTTGAGCACATCAACACCGACTGGCGCGACCGCCCGGTGCTGGACGCCAACAACCGCCCGGTGGCGGAGAAAAAGCGCAGCATCACCAGCAACGAGCCGCTGCCGGCGCTGAGTGTGATGTACCACCTCTCCGATGCCTGGAAGGTGTTCGCCAACTACGAGACCTCGTTCGGCAGCCTGCAGTACTTCCAGCTGGGCCAAGGCGGCACCGGCAACAGCACGGCCAATGGCCTGGAGCCGGAAAAGGCCAAGACCTACGAGGTTGGTACGCGTTATGACAATGGCGGCTTCGCCGGTGAGCTGACAGCGTTCTATATCGACTTCGATGACGAGCTGCAGTACATCAGCAACGATGTCGGCTGGACCAACCTGGGTGCGACCAAGCACCAAGGGATCGAGGCGTCGGTGCGCTATGACCTGGCCGGGCTGGATGCACGGCTGGAGGGGTTGTCGGTCAATGGCGGCTATACCTATACCCGCGCGACATACGAGGGGGAGATTCCTGGCTTCAAGGGCCGTGACCTGCCGTTCTATTCACGCCAGGTGGCCACTGCCGGCGTGCGTTACGCGGTCAACCACTGGACCTGGAACCTGGACGCCTACGCTCAATCCAAACAGCGCGCGCCGGGTACCGGTATCAATGCCGATGGCAGCTTCAATGGCGACTACATCACCGAGCCGAGTGCCGATGGGCAGTACGGCGACATTCCGGGCTACGTGACCTGGCATGCCCGCGGTGGGTACGACTTCGGGCCGAAACTGTCCAACCTGACGCTGGCGGCGGGGGTGAAGAACCTGTTCGACAAGCAGTACTTCACCCGCTCCAGCGATAACAATGCGGGCATTTATGTGGGTGAGCCGCGGACGTTCTATGTGCAGGCCAGTGTAGGGTTCTGATATTGCGTCGCCTGCTTCGCGGGACAAGCCCGCTCCCACAGGACTTTTGCAAGCCTTGAGGCTGGTGCTTAACCTGTGGGAGCGGGCTTGCCCCGCGAATGGGGCGCAAAGCGCCCCAGGTTTTTATGAAAGCACTGCCTCAGCCGGCGATACGATCGAAGTCTTCGCCCCCCGCGAACGCCCCGAGCTCAAGTAAGCCGCAATCGACTCCTGCGTCACCTCGCCCAAAAACACCTGCTCGGCATCCAGCACCGGCAACCACGCCCGATTGAACTCGTACATCCGCGACAGCAGGATGCGCAAGTGCTCATCGTGCGACGCCGTGGCGTTGAATTGGCGCAGGAAGTCGCCACAGGTCCCTTGCTGGCGGTGCATGTCGCGCCGACGCACATAGCCCATCGCCTTGTTCTGCGCATCGGTCACTACCACATAGCGGCGGTCGTGCTCGTCCAGCAGCTCCAGCGCATCGCTCACCGGCGTCTCCGGGCTTACCGACGGTGCGTTGTCTGCCGCATCCTCGGCCCGCACCAGCAACAGGCGTTTCAATGTGCTGTCCTGGCCGACGAAGTTGCTGACAAAATCATCCACTGGGTGCGCCAGCAGGGTGTCCGGGTGGTCCAGCTGCAACAGCTTGCCGGCACGGAAGATGGCAATCTTGTCGCCCAGCTTGATCGCTTCGTCGATGTCATGGCTGACCATGATCACGGTCTTGTTCAGCGCCCGCTGCATCTCGAAGAACTCGTTCTGGATCATCTCGCGGTTGATCGGGTCGACCGCGCCGAACGGCTCGTCCATCAACAACACCGGGGCCTCGGCCGCCAGGGCGCGGATCACGCCAATACGCTGCTGCTGGCCGCCGGACAGCTCGCGTGGGTAGCGCTGCAGGTACTGCTTGGGTTCGAGCTTGATCATGTGCATCAGCTCGCGGGCGCGGTCGTGGCACTTCTGCTTGTCCCAACCGAGCAGGCGCGGGACCACGGTGATGTTCTCTTCGATGGTCATGTTGGGGAACAGGCCGATCTGCTGGATCACGTAGCCAATGCGCCGGCGCAGGGTCACTTCGTCCAGCGCGCTGGTGTCTTCGCCATTGATGAACACTTGGCCCGAGGTGGGCGTGATCAGGCGGTTGATCATCTTCAGCGTGGTGCTCTTGCCGCAGCCCGAAGGGCCGAGGAACACGCAGATTTCGCCCTCGTTGACGGTGAGGTTGACCGCGTCGACGGCTTTGACGTCCTTGCCGTTGACGTTGAAGGTTTTGCTGAGGTTCTTGAGTTCGATCATGAGCGCAGTCCTTCTGGAGTCAGGGCACGTTGCAGGGTTTGCAGCAGCAGGTCGGCGATGATCGCCAGCAGGCTGACCAATACGGCGCCGACCAGCAGCATCGACATGTCGCTGCGGCTGATGGAGGTGAGGATGAGGACGCCCAGGCCGCCAGCACCGATGGTCGCGGCAATGGTCATCACGCCGATGTTCATCACTACGGCGGTGCGTACGCCGGCCAGGATCACCGGCACCGCGATGGGCAGCTCGACCATGCGCAGGCGCTGGCCGAAGGTCATGCCGATGCCGCGTGCGGCTTCGCGGATGCCGGGCTCGACGTTGGTCAGCGCCAGGTAGGTGTTGCGCAGAATCGGCAGCAGTGAATAAAGGAACACGGCGGTGATCGCCGGCAGCGGGCCGAGGCCCTGGCCGAACTTGGAATAGAACGGCAGCAGCAGGCCGAACAGGGCGATCGAGGGGATGGTCAGCAGCACCGTGGCACTGGCTTGCAGGGGGCCGGCGACAGCCGGGAAGCGGGTCATCAGGATGCCCAGGGGCACGCCGACGAGGATGGCCAGGCTGACGGCAATGCCGACCAACATGATGTGCTGCCAGGTCAATTGCAGGACCTGGGCCCAATCGAGGTGGGCGAAGGTGTCGAGCAGGCTCATGGCTGTACCTCCTTCAAGGGGTGTTCACGCAGGAAGGCTGCGGCCACGGCGGTCGGGTTCTGGTGTTCGACGTCGACCTTGGCGTTGAGCTGACGCATGGTTTCGTCGTCGAGCTGCTCGGCCAGCGGTTTGAGCAAGGCGGCCAGTTGCGGGTTGGCGTCGAGCACGGCTTTGCGTACGACAGGCGCAGCGGTGTAGTCAGGGAAGTAGTGCTTGTCGTCTTCGAGCAACTTGAGGTCGAACGCGTTCAGGCGCCCGTCGGTGGTGTAGACCAGCCCGGCGAACACCTGGTTGTTGTGCATGGCGGTGTAAACCAGCCCCGCGTCCATCTGGCGGATGTTGGCCCTGCCGACTTGCAGGTCGTACATGGCTTTGAGGCCGACCAGGCCGTCCGGGCGATTGGCGAACTCGGTGTCCAGGGCTACCAGGTGGTTGCGTTTGCTTTCGTCACGTAGCACCTGGTTGAGGTCGCTGATCGTATTCACCTGCGGGTAGGCCTCGGCGATCTGTTTCGGTAGGCCAAGGGCATAGGTGTTGCTGAATTTCGACGGGGTCAGCCAGATCAGGTCTTTTTTCGCATCAAGCGCCTTGACCTTGGCGTAGGTGGCTTCGGCGTTTGGCATGCGTTCATCGATGTGGTTGTACGACACCAACGACACACCGGTGTACTCCCACATCAGGTCGAGCTGGCCGGTTTCCTGCGCCTGGCGTGCAATGCTGCTGCCAAGGCCGGTGGTCACGCGCACATCGAAGCCGTTGGCGCGCAGGTATTGGGCGGTGATTTCGGCAAGCACGGTCTGTTCGGTGAACACCCGCGCGCCGATACGCACCAGCGGTTTGTCCGCTGCCTGGGCCACACCTGCAAACAGCAGGGCTGCGCCGAGCAGCAAGGCGATTCTCTTCTTCATACGTTCCCTCGTCTTATTGGGCCAGGCCACGTTCTAGCCAGCGCTTGCTGGAGAAGCTCACCAGGGCGTCGAGCAGCAAGGCCAGCAGCGCCGTACATGCGGCGCCCAGCAGCAGCTGCGGCTGGTTGTTCAGGGCAATGCCAGGGAAAATCAGGCTGCCCAGGCTGTTGGCGCCAATCAGGAATGCCAGGGGTGCGGTGCCCACGTTCAGCGCCAGGGCCACACGCACACCGCCGACGATGATTGGCACGGCATTGGGCAGTTCCACCTGCCACAGTTGCTGGCGCGGGGTCATGCCGATGCCGGTGGCGGCTTCCTTGAGCGAGGCGGGGACGTTTTTCAGGCCTTCGTAAGTGTTGCGCACGATGGGCAGGAGGGAGGCGAGGAACAGCGCGAAGATCGCAGGCCCGGCGCCGATGCCCAGGATACTGAGCGCGATGGCCAGAACGGCCAGCGGGGGAATGGTATTGCCAACGTTGAAGAACTGCATGAAGCGCTCGGCTTTGTCGACCCGGTGCGGTCGACTAAGCGCAATGCCAGCGGGGATGCCCACGGCCAACGCCGCCGCCATCGAAGCCAGCACCAGTATCAGGTGCGCTTGCAGGTAGAACCCAAGATCGTCGCGGTAACGCGCGATCGTGTCGATGCCGATCCAGTGGATCAGCAGGGCCAGGATGACGAGCACGGTGGCGCATCCCAACAGCCCTTTTCCGTAGCGTGTAGCCACAGGCGGACTCCTTGTGTTGTCGGCGAGCACACTCTTTTTTTGGCCGGCCATACCTGGCAGCGAGTGGTGTGTTCGCGAGTAGCAGCGTGAAGCAACCGAAGGCTGCGATCAGGCCATGAGCCGAACCCCGTCGGGCCCGAAAAAGCTGATGAAACCAGTCCCCAACCGAAGCGGGTTGCAGGGGAGTGGACGTCTCCGAGGGCGTAAAGGTTCCCATCTGAGGCGGCATTTGGCCAGTGTTAATCACTGGGAGAGGTGTTTTTTCATACGAGAAAACAACGTTATTCCTACGTAAAGGCGTTGGTTTACCTGCTATCAATCCAATTGTGCTGATGGACAAAATTCCCCTCTCGGTTCTTTCAATATTTACTTGAGGGAATATTCCTCTGGAGGTATTTTGTTGGCGTGGACGATCAGATTTTGTGAGGAGTTCATCAGCGATTTCGATGCGTTGGATGACAGCGTTCAGGAGCGAATGCTGGGTCACCTGCGGTTGCTGCAATCATCAGTGCCAGCGCTTGGGCGACCTCATGTCGATACATTGAATGGATCCCGATATCCGAACATGAAAGAGTTGAGATTCACTGGGCGCAATGCGGTCTGGCGGGTCGCATTTGCTTTCGATCCTGACCGTCAGGCAGTCATCCTGGTGGCAGGTGACAAGTGCGGTGTTGGGGAGCACAGGTTTTATCAGGGGTTGATCAAGCAAGCAGACGCTCGCTTTGAGAATCACCTGTCGAGAGGAGAGAAAGATGTCCAAGACACTTGATGAGGTCATCAACGGATTGTCCCCTGAACGCAGGGAGCGGGTGGAGCAGCTGGGGCGTCAATTGATTCGCGAAGAAATGACGCTTCAGGCATTGCGTAAACAGCTCGAATTCACTCAAGAAGGTTTGGCAGAGCGTCTGGACATTCGTCAGGCCAACATATCCAAGGTGGAGAAGCGCAGTGACATGTTGATTTCGACCCTGCGTAGTTATGTGGAGGCATTGGGTGGCACCCTGGAGCTCGTCGTTCATATGCCTGGCCGTCCACCTGTAACGCTTGACGGCTTTTGTGAGGATCAGGCAAAGCGCGCCTGATTGACCGTCATTGACCAACGGCGGGGATCAAATTTTGGTCCCCGCCCAACTTCAGGTATGATATCGCCCCTTTTTGAATCCCCCAGTCAGGCGATTTCCCATGACCAACCAGGCCGCCGAAGTCGCGAAACGCCGCACTTTCGCCATTATTTCCCACCCCGACGCCGGTAAGACCACCATCACCGAGAAGCTCCTGCTGATGGGCAAGGCCATTGCCGTCGCCGGTACCGTGAAGTCGCGCAAGTCCGACCGCCACGCCACCTCCGACTGGATGGAAATGGAGAAGCAGCGCGGCATCTCCATCACCACCTCGGTGATGCAGTTCCCCTATCGCGAGCACATGATCAACCTGCTCGACACCCCCGGCCACGAAGACTTCTCGGAAGACACCTACCGCACCCTGACCGCAGTGGACTCGGCGCTGATGGTGCTCGACGGCGGTAAAGGTGTAGAGCCGCGGACCATCGCTCTGATGGACGTCTGCCGCCTGCGCGACACGCCCATCGTCAGCTTCATCAACAAACTCGACCGTGACATCCGCGACCCGATCGAACTGCTCGACGAGATCGAAGCCGTTCTGAAGATCAAGGCCGCGCCGATCACCTGGCCGATCGGTTGCTACCGCGATTTCAAGGGCGTGTACCACCTGGCCGGCGACTACATCATCGTCTACACCCCGGGCCACGGCCATGAGCGTACTGAGGTCAAGATCATCGAGAAGCTCGATTCCGATGAAGCCCGTGCGCACCTGGGTGACGAATATGATCGCTTCCTCGAGCAGCTTGAGCTGGTTCAGGGCGCTTGCCATGAATTCGATCAGGACGAGTTCATCAATGGCCAGCTGACACCGGTGTTCTTCGGTACCGCACTGGGCAACTTCGGTGTCGACCATGTGCTCGACGCCGTTGTCGACTGGGCGCCGCGCCCGCTGGCCCGTGTGGCCCACGAGCGTACCGTGGAGCCGGTGGAAGAGAAGTTCACAGGCTTCGTGTTCAAGATCCAGGCGAACATGGACCCGAAACACCGCGACCGTATCGCCTTCATGCGCATCTGCTCGGGCAAGTACGAGAAGGGCATGAAAATGCGCCACGTGCGCACCGGCAAGGACCTGCGCATCGGTGACGCGCTGACCTTCTTCTCTTCCGAGCGCGAGCAGCTGGAAGAAGCCTTTGCTGGCGACATCATCGGCCTGCACAACCACGGCACCATCCAGATCGGCGACACCTTCACCGAAGGCGAGGCGCTGGGCTTCACCGGTATTCCGCACTTCGCTCCAGAGCTTTTCCGCCGCGTGCGCCTGAAAGACCCGCTCAAGTCCAAGCAGTTGCGTCAGGGCCTGCAGCAATTGGCCGAAGAGGGCGCGACCCAGGTGTTCTTCCCAGAACGCAGCAACGACATCATCCTCGGTGCCGTCGGTGTGCTGCAGTTCGATGTGGTCGCCAGCCGCCTGAAGGAAGAGTACAAGGTCGAGTGCGCCTACGAGCCGATCACTGTGTGGTCCGCGCGCTGGATCAGCTGTGACGACAAGAAGAAGCTCGAGGAATTCCAGACCAAGGCCATGGAGAACCTGGCCATCGACGGTGGCGGTCACCTGACCTACCTGGCGCCGACCCGGGTCAACCTGTCGCTGATGGAAGAGCGCTGGCCGGACGTCAAGTTCCGCGCTACCCGCGAACACCACTGATTTCGGGAGCCTGCTAACTGACCCTGTGGGAGCGGCGAACCGCCGCTCCCACAGTGACCGCGTTACGGCCGCATTCAGTTGCCTGCCTTGATACTGGTCCAGATCCGCGTCCGGATGCGGTCGATCTTGGCCGGCATCGCCTCCAGTGCATACAGTTTGCCCATCAGATCGTCGCTGGGGTAAATCATCGTATTGCCCTTCATCGCCGGGTCCACCAGCCCGTCGGCCTTGAGGTTGCCGTTGGCGTACTGCACATGGTTGCTGATGTTGGCCATCACGTCTGGCTGCAACAAGTAATTCATGTAAGCATACCCGGCCTTCTCATCCGGTGCATCGGCTGGCATGGCGACCATGTCGAACCACATTGGCGCACCTTCCTTCGGGATTGAATACCCCACCTTCACACCATTGTTCGCTTCATCCGCACGGTTTTTCGCCTGTAGCACGTCACCCGAGAAGCCCACCACCACGCAGATATCGCCATTCGCCAGGTCGCCGGTGTATTTGGAAGAATGGAAGTAGCTGATGTACGGCCGTACCTTCATCAACAGGTCCTTGGCCTTCTCGTAGTCCTTCGGATCCTGGCTGTGATGCGCCAAGCCCAAGTAGTGAAGGGCGATTGGCAGCAGCTCGGGGCCGTTGTCCAGCACCGCGACACCACAGCTTTTCAGCTTGCTCATGTACTCAGGCTTGAAGATCAGGTCCCACGAGTCCACTGGCGCGTTTTCGCCAAGTATCGCCTTGACCTTGTCGATGTTATAGCCAATACCGGTACTGCCCCACAGGTACGGAAAACCGTACTGGTTGCCCGGGTCATTGACCTCAAGCGCCTTGAGCAGTACGGGGTTGAGGTTGTGCCAGTTGGGCAACTGCGACTTGTCCAGCGGCTTCAAGGCCTTGCCCTGGATCTGCCGGGCCATGAAGTGGTTGGAGGGGAACACCACGTCGTAGCCGGAGTTGCCGGTCATCAACTTGCCGTCGAGGGTTTCGTTGCTGTCGTACACGTCGTAGGTCGGCACGATGCCCGTGGCTTGCTGGAAGTTTTCCAGGGTGTCAGGGGCAACGTAGCTGGACCAGTTGTAGATTTTCACCGTGTCGGCGGCGCTGGCCACGCTGGCGGCCAGCATCAGGGGTGCGAGAAGGAAGGTGCGCATGTCGGGTTTACCTTGCTTTGTCTGTTGTTATCGAAGGCAGGCGATCAGCGGATCAGAAAATCAGAACGTAGGTCTTGCGCACGGTTTCCTGAATGTCCCAGGTGCCAGTGCTGTTGGCCGGTAGCATCAGTGCGTCTCCGGCTTCTATGGAGAGGGGCTCGCCACCGTCGGGGGTGAAGGTGCAGCGGCCCTTGATGAAGTGGCAGAACTCCTGTTGCACGATCTGCCGCCGCCAGCGCCCCGGGGTGCACTCCCAGATGCCGGTTTCGACGCCATCGCTGCGTTCCACGCAGGTGACCGAGGTGACCGCGACGGGGTCGCCGAGCGGGACTGCTACGGGGTTGGAACTGTCCAGGACGGCGCTGTCGGTGTGTTTGAACTGGGTGATGCTCATGACCGGTGGATCCTGTGTAGGTGAAAGGGAAGTCAGTGCATGAAGCCTTCCATGAAGTCTGCGAGCGAGCTGGCCAGGCGCCGCCTCCAAGGCGCGCTGGCGGGGTTGGCGAGGGTTCGGTCCTCGTGCACGAAGCTTTGGATGATCGCGTTGTAGCCCAGCCAACGGCAGGGCTCGGCAGGCCAGGTGGACAGGCTCGACAGCGGACGATTGTCGAGCACCCAGGGTTGTGCGGTCAGTGCGTTGTGCTGGTTGAGGATCAGCGCAGCCAGGGTGCGCCCGCCGAGGTTGGTGGCTCCGACGCCTTCGCCGCCATAGCCACCGGCCAGGGCAATACCGCGTTGGCGGTCGCACAGCATGTGCGGGCGGAAGCGCCTGGCCATGCCCAGGTTGCCGCCCCAGGAATGGGTGATGCGCACATGCTTGAGCTGGGGGAAAAGCTCGCTGAATAGGTAGCGGCGCAGGTCAACTTCGGCATCGGTCAGGGTGAAGTCTTCGCGTAGCCGGCCACCGAAGCGGTAGCCGCCGCGGGCGCCGAACACCAGGCGATTGTCGGCCGTGCGCTGGCCATAGGTGACCTGGCGGCTGCTTTCGCTGAACGCCTGGCCCTGGCTCAGGCCGATCTGCTCCCAGGTCGACTCCGGCAGTGGCTCGGTAGCCACCAGCAGGCTCTGCACTGGAAGTTGATGCTTGCCCAGCGGTGGCAGGCTGGCGGCGTAACCTTCCACAGCGGGCACCGTCCACTGGCAGCGGATGCGTGCCAGCGGGGTACGCACTTCACCCGGCTGCCAGTCGATGGCAGGGGTGTTTTCGTAAATCGGCGCGCCGAGGTTTTCTACCGCCAGGGCCAGGCCGCGCGCCAGCTTGGCCGGCTGGATCGTTGCGGTGTGCGGGCTGTAGATCGCACCGTAGGCGTTACTGACCCGCAACTGGGCGTCCAACTGCTCGGGGCGCAGCCAGCGGTAGTCATCCTCGGTCATGCCCTGGCGATAGAGGTCGTCCAGGTAGGCGCGCAGGCTGCGCTCCTGCTCGGGGTAGCGGGCAGCGCAATACAGCACGCCACCTTTGCGGTAGTCGCAGTCGATGGCTTCGCGTTGCAGCACGGCGTGCACTTCATCGGGAATGCCGTGCAACAGGTCGATGCTGGCGCGGCGTTGTTGCGGCGACAGGGTGGCGAGCAGGCGGTCCTCGCCGAGCAGGTTGCCCATCAGCCAGCCGCCATTGCGCCCGGAGGCGCCGAAGCCGGCGATGTTGGCCTCGATCACCGCGATGTTCAGCTGTGGCGCCTGGCGCTTGAGGTAGTACGCGGTCCACAGGCCGGTATAACCGGCGCCGATGATGCACACGTCAACGTCGAGGTCATCGCGCAGTGCCGGGCGCGCGCACAGCGGCTCGTCGAGCTGGTCCATCCACAGGCTGAGCGTGCGCAGGGGTTGCATCGGGTTTGGCTCCACATCGGTCAAGGTCTGTGGGCGATCCTAGTGCTGTCAGCCAGCGGCTGTCTTACGTGCGTGCACGCAGAGAAATTTGCTTGAGGTAGGCCTTGGGCGTGAGTCCGGTGTTTTCGCGGAAGCACTTGTAGAACGCCGACAGCGAATTGAAGCCCGCGCTGAATGCCAGGTCGTCGATCGGAGCCTGGGCAGTATTGTCGTCCAGGCTGGCCATCAGGTGCTGCAGGCGCGCCTGGTTGACGTAGCGGTAGAAGCTTTGGCCCAGCACTTGGTTGAGCAGGTAGGAGATCTGGTTGCGGCTATAGCCGCTGGCATCGGCGACCTGTTGCAGGTCCAGTTCCGGGTCGAGGTAGGGGCGTTGACGCTGAAAGTAGTGCTCAAGGTCCTGGGCCATGGTCGACAGCTGGCGCGGCGAAAGCCCGAGGCGGCTGGTGGCCGGTCGCGGGCCGGCGTTGGTCAGGCCCTTGCCCTGTTGTCGCACCAGCGTGGCGTATTCGTTGACCCGCCAGATCAGGCCATCCTTGACGGTGATGGCCTCGCTGGACTGGAACGCGACCAGGCCTTCGCCGCCTTGCACGGTGACTTGGTACTGGATGAAAGCTGTGCAGCCATCGACGCGGATACGGTCGCTGTGGACGATATCTTCACCCGCCTCACGTGGCAGGCTGGCGCGTACGTAGTCGCGCAGGTCGTTGAAGCCGAGCACGCGGTTCTGGAAGAAGTCGTGGTACCGCACGTCTGGGTGATACAGCGCAATGACGCCGTCGAGGTCGCGGTGCTTCCAGCACAGGTGATAGCGCATCACGGTCTCGGCGGTGATGGGCGTCTGTTCGGGGCCGTCGGCAGGGGGGTTAGAACGCATTCGCAAATAGTGCCGGGGGCAGGGGCGGTAGGCAAGCCAGGGGCGCGGCCAGCGGACATTGCATAAACCCTGAGCCTATACGAGCAATCCGGGTGTTTTGCACGACTCCAGGAAACGCGTTTGAGCTAACCCGTTGATTCGCTTGAAAGTCATTTTTTGACACATGTGGCACGGCCTCTGCACCGATCATCACGCGACTGGTCCCGATGCTCACAATAAAGGCGAAAAACCATGATCCCCTCTGCCGAATATCCCTATGTCGATTCCCAGAATCGTTCAGGCGTGTCCTGGGCGGCCATCTTCGCGGGTGCCGCTGCTGCTGCCGCGCTGTCTTTGATCCTTGTGGTGCTCGGTGCGGGGCTTGGCTTTGCCGCCACTTCGCCCTGGGCAGATGAAGGTGCCAGCGCCCAGACCTTGGGCGTGTCGGCGATCATCTGGTTGTTGTTGACGCAGATTCTCGCTTCAGGCCTGGGCGGCTATATCGCCGGCCGGCTGCGGGTGAAGTGGGCCAATCTGCATGGCGATGAAGTGTATTTCCGCGACACGGCCCATGGCTTCCTCGCCTGGGCAGTGGCCACGCTGGTTGCGGCCATGCTGATCGTTGGCACCGTCGGTGGTTTGGCCGGTGCGGGCGTGCAGGCGGGGGCGACGGCGGTTGGGGCGGCTGCGAGCATGGCGCCCAAGCCTGATGCCAATGGTTACTTCGTCGACAGCCTGTTCCGTAGCGATGGCCCGGCAGCGGTCAGCGACGATGCTGCCAACGGCGTAGCGGCGCGCATCCTGGCCAAGTCTATCGCCCAGGGTGGCGCGATGGCTGAAGGTGACCGCGCGTATCTCGCGCAATTGGTGGCCCAGCGTACCCGCTTGAGCCAGGCGGAAGCCGAAGCACGGGTGGATGAAGTGTACGCCCAAGTGCAGCAGGCCAAGGTGCAGGCAAAACAGGCAGCTGATACGGCGGCCAAAGTGGCAGCCTGGACCGCGCTGTGGACCTTCGTTGCGCTGCTCTGCGGTGCGTTCTTTGCCAGCCTGGCTGCGTTGTTCGGTGGCCGTCAGCGTGATCGCGTGCTGTGGCTGGAAGGGGAAGGCGTGGGCTACACGACCCATCGAAGCATTCAACGTTAAGGAAGGAGAAACAACATGCGCTCATTACTGCTGTGGATGCTTGGGGTACCGATTCCGGTGATCATCTTGATCGCGATATTCATGCATTGAGACGATGGGGCCGCTTTGCGGCCCTTCGCGGGGCAAGCCCGCTCCCACAGATATCACACTGTTCTTGAGGGCGGTGTGATATCTGTGGGAGCGGGCTTGCCCCGCGAAGAATGTCACACCGACCTAGAGAAATTGCTCTGCATAATGGCAGGCAACTTGCCGGGTTCCCACTTGCCTGAAGGCCGGCACTTCAACAGCACAGCGCTCCGTCGCATACGGGCAACGCTTGTGAAACGCGCAGCCATCCGGCGGGTTCAACGGGTTGGGTAATTCCCCTGCAATGCGAATCTTAGGCTTCAACGGGTCTGGATGAATCGCCGGCGTTGCCGACAGCAATGCCTGGGTATAAGGGTGCAGCGGCTTCTCGTAGATATCCGCCTTCGGCCCCATCTCCGCCGGCCGCCCCAGGTACATCACCAACACCTGATCCGCCACATGCCGCACCACCGCCAGGTTGTGCGAGATGAATACGTAAGCGGTGTTGAATTCCTTCTGCAGGTCCATGAACAGGTTCAGCACCTGTGCCTGGATCGACACGTCGAGTGCAGAGGTCGGCTCGTCCGCCACCAGCACCTTGGGCTGCAGCATCATGGCCCGGGCCAGGGCGATGCGCTGGCGCTGCCCCCCCGAGAACATGTGCGGGTAGCGCTGGTAGTGCTCGGGTCGCAGGCCGACCTGCTCCATCATCTTCTGCACTTTCTCGCGCCGCTCGGCCTTGCTCAGCGAGGTGTTGATCAGCAAAGGCTCGGCCAATTGGTCGCCGATCTTCTGGCGCGGATTCAGCGAGGCATACGGGCTTTGGAAGACCATCTGCACATCGCGGCGCAATTGCTTGCGCTCGGCCTTGCTGGCGCCTGTGACCTCGGTGCCGGCGATCTGTAACGAGCCGGAGGAGGGCTCTTCGATCAGGGTCAGGGCGCGCGCCAGGGTCGATTTGCCACAGCCGGATTCACCGACCACAGCCAGGGTCTTGCCGGCCTCCAGTTCGAACGATACGCCATTGAGCGCACGCACCAGGGCGTGGCCCTTGAACAGGCCGCGGGACACTTCGTAATGGCGAGTCAACTCGCGGGCAGTAAGTACGACGGCCATCACGCCACCTCCTGGTTCAGCGGGTAGAAGCAACGCACCAGGCTGTGTGCCTGGGGGGCGAGGGGCGGGCGCTGTTGCCGGCAGTTGTCCTGCACGTACGGGCAGCGCGGCGACAGCAGGCAACCTTGCGGCCGGTCGTAACGGCCAGGGACGATGCCGGGCAGGGTGGCCAGGCGCTCGGCGCCCAGGCTGTGCTCGGGGATCGCCGCCAGCAGGGCTTCGCTGTAGGGGTGGGCGGGGACGTCGAACAGCTCGGGCACCTGGCCCACTTCTACCGCTTGCCCGGCGTACATCACACACACGCGCCGGGCGGTTTCAGCCACCACGGCCAGGTCATGGGTAATGAGAATGAGCGCCATGTTGCGCTCTTTCTGCAGGTTGACCAGCAGCTCCATGATCTGCGCCTGGATGGTCACATCGAGGGCGGTGGTAGGTTCGTCGGCGATCAGCAGCTTGGGTTCGCCGGCAATCGCCATGGCGATCGCCACGCGCTGGCTCATGCCGCCAGACAGCTGGTGCGGATACGCGTCCAGGCGGCTTTCCGCGGCCGGGATCTCGACTTTTTTCAACAGTTCCAGGGCCCGCTGGCGCGCAGCCTTGCCCTTCAGGCCCAGGTGCTGGCGCAGCACTTCTTCGATCTGATAGCCCACGGTGAAGCTCGGGTTGAGCGCGGTCATCGGGTCCTGGAAGACCATGGCGATGTCCTTGCCCACCACCTTGCGCCGCTGGCGGCCGCTGAGCTTGAGCATGTCGGTGCCGTTGAACGTCATGGTATCGGCGGTGATGCGCCCGGGGGCGTCGATCAGGCCCATCAGGGCCATCATGGTGACGGATTTGCCCGAGCCGGACTCGCCAACGATGGCCAGGATCTCTCCGGCATCCACGGCCAGGTCCAGGCCGTCCACTACCGGTACTGCATGGGCGTCGCCGAAGCGCACATTGAGGTTGTTGATCTGCAACAGTGACATGGCGTTCTCCTCAGGCGGCGTTCTTGAGTTTCGGGTCCAGCGCATCGCGCAGTCCGTCGCCCATCAGGTTGATTGCCAGCACGCTGAGCAGAATGGTCACCCCCGGCAGGCTCACCACCCACCAGGCCCGCTCGATGTAGTCGCGGGCCGAAGCCAGCATGGTGCCCCACTCGGGGGTGGGCGGTTGCACGCCCAGGCCGAGGAAGCCCAGGGCCGCGGCGTCGAGGATCGCCGAGGAGAAACTCAAGGTAGCCTGCACGATCAACGGCGCCATGCAGTTGGGCAGCACGGTGACGAACATCAGCCGCGGCAAGCTGGCACCGGCCAGGCGGGCGGCGGTGACGTAGTCGCGGTTGAGTTCGCCCATTACCGCGGCGCGGGTCAGCCGCACATAGGCAGGCAGCGAGACAATGGCGATGGCGATCACGGTGTTGATCAGGCCAGGGCCGAGGATGGCGACGATGGCCACGGCCAGCAGCAGCGAGGGCAGGGCCAGCATCACGTCCATGAGGCGCATGATCGAGGGGCCGAGGAAGTGCGGGAAGAAGCCGGCCAGCAGGCCCAGCAGAATCCCTGGGATCAGCGACATCACCACCGACGACAGGCCGATCAGCAATGACAGCCGGGCGCCCTGGATCAAGCGCGACAGCAGGTCGCGGCCCAGTTCGTCGGTGCCGAGGATGAACTGCCAGGTACCGCCTTCGAGCCACACCGGCGGGGTCAGCAGGAAGTCGCGGTACTGCTCGCTCGGGTCATGCGGGGCGACCCAAGGGGCGAACAGGGCGCAGAACACCACCAGGCACATGAAGGCCAGGCCCATCACCGCGCCTTTGTTGCGCGAGAAGGCGTGCCAGAATTCCTTGTACGGCGAGGGGTAGAGCAGGCTTTGGTCCACCGGGCTGGCCGGTGCGACGGATTTTGCAATCGGGCTAGTCATGGCGAAGGCCTCAGCGCTGATGACGGATGCGTGGGTTGGCCAGGCCGTAGAGGATGTCCACGACGAAGTTGACCAGAATCACCAGGCAGGCGATCAACAGGATGCCGTTCTGGACCACGGGGTAGTCACGGGCACCGATGGCTTCGATCAGCCATTTGCCGATGCCCGGCCAGGAAAAGATGGTTTCGGTGAGCACGGCGCCGGCCAGCAGTGTGCCGACTTGCAGGCCGAACACGGTGAGCACCGGGATCAGCGCGTTGCGCAGGCCGTGCACGAACACCACGCGGGCGGGCGACAGGCCCTTGGCGCGGGCGGTACGGATGTAGTCTTCGCGCAGTACTTCGAGCATGGACGAGCGGGTCATGCGGGCGATCACCGCCAGCGGAATGGTGCCCAGCACGATGGCCGGCAGGATCAGGTGCATCACCGCGTCCTTGAACGCGCCTTCTTCGTCGCTCAGCAGGGTGTCGATCAGCATGAAACCGGTTTTCGGCTCGATGTCGTAGAGCAGGTCGATGCGCCCGGACACCGGCGTCCAGCCCAGGCTGACCGAGAAGAACATGATCAGGATCAGGCCCCACCAGAAAATCGGCATGGAGTAGCCAGCGAGCGAGATGCCCATCACCCCATGATCGAACAGCGAGCCTCGCTTCAGTGCCGCGATCACCCCGGCCAGCAGGCCGACGATGCCGGCGAACAGCAGGGCGGCGAAGGCCAGCTCCAAGGTGGCGGGGAACAGGGTGAGGAATTCGGTCCACACGCTCTCGCGGGTACGCAGCGATTCGCCCAGGTCACCCTGGGCGAGCTTGCCCACATAGTCCAGGTACTGGACCGGCAGTGGCTTGTTCAGGCCCAGGCGCTCCATGGCCTGGGCGTGCATTTCGGGGTCGACCCTGCGCTCGCCCATCATCACTTCCACCGGGTCGCCGGGGATCAGGCGTATGAGCGCGAAGGTGAGCAAGGTGATACCGAAGAAGGTCGGGATCAGCAGGCCCAGGCGCCGGGCAATAAAACTCAACATTGTCGGGGTTACCTCTTCAGGCCTGGCGGCAGTCAGCACGCCACGGCAGTGCCGCCGGTCCCCGTGTGGGCTGCCGGCGGTCGTTGTTTTTCTACTTCACCCGGGTGGTGGCGAAGTTGTTGTTGGTCAGAGGGTTGATCACGTAACCCTCCACGTTGTCACGCATGGCGGTAAACACCTTCGGGTGGGCCATGTTGATCCAGGGCTGGTCGTCATCGTACACCTTCAATGCCTCGCTATAGAGCCTTGCACGCGCGTCGTTATCGATCACCTCGCGAGCTTGGGTGATCAACGCCTGGAATTTCGAGTTGCACCAGCGCGCGTAGTTCTCGCCATTTTTCGCCGCCTCGCAGCTGAGCAGCGGGGTGAGGAAATTGTCTGGGTCGCCGTTGTCGCTGGCCCAGCCGGTGGACACCAGGTCGGCTTCGCCTTTTTTTGCCCGGCGCAGCATCTCGGCCCACTCCATGACGCGGATGTCGAGCTTGATGCCGACCTTGGCCAGGTCTGATTGCAACATCTCGGCGGACAGCCGCGGGTTGGGGTTGGTCGGGCCGCCGCCGTTGCGGGTGAACAGGGTGATGACCGTGCCTTCCGGTACACCGGCCTCCTTGAGCAGCGCACGTGCCTTGTCGAGGTCGCGGGGCGGGTTTTTGTTGTCGCGGTTGAAGCCGATCATTGACGGCGGGTAGGGGTTGATAGCGACCAGGGCGTTGCCTTTGCCGAACAGCTGATCGACGTGGGTCTGGCGGTCGAAGGCCATGTCGATGGCTTTGCGCACCCGCACATCGCTGAGGTATTTGTGCTCGGTGTTCATCGCGATGTAGCCGGTAACCAGTGCTTCGGTGTTGGCGATCTTGAGCTTAGGGTCAGCCTTGATCGACGGCACGTCCTCGGGCTTGGGGTACAGCGCTACCTGGCATTCGTTGGCGCGCAGCTTCTGCAGGCGGACGTTGCTGTCGTTGGCGATGGCAAAGATCAGGGCATCGGCCGGTGGCTTGCCACGGAAGTAGTCTGGGTTGGCCTTGTAGCGGACCTGTGCGTCCTTGCTGTAGCGCTGGAAGATGAACGGGCCGGTACCGATCGGCTTGCTGTTGAGGTCGCCTGTCTTCCCTGCCTTCAGCAACTGGTCGCCGTATTCGGCGGAGTAGATCGAGGTGAAGCCCATGGCCATGTCACGCAGAAACGGTGCTTCCGGGCGGGTGAGGGTGATCACCACGGTGTGATCGTCAGTCTTGTCTACCGACTTGAGCAATTTGCCAAAGGCCATGCTTTCGAAATACGGGTAGCCGACGCTGGTCTTGTCGTGCCAGGGGTGTTGAGGGTCGAGCTGGCGGCGCAGGCTCCACAGCACGTCGTCGGCATTGAAGTCGCGGGTGGGCGTGAAGTAGTCGGTGGTGTGGAACTTAACCCCATGGCGCAGGTGGAAGGTGTACGTCAGCCCATCAGCGGAGATGTCCCAGCGTTCCGCCAGTGCCGGCTGGATGTCGGTCGTCCCGGGGGTGAAATCGACCAGGCGGTTGAACAGGGTTTCGGACGAGGCATCGAACGTCACGGCCGTGGTGTACTGGACGACATCGAAGCCCTCGGGGCTGGCTTCGGTACACACCACCAGCGGCTTGGCCGCAAGCGGCGCGGCGCTGCCCAGGATGAGCGCTGCCAGGGCAGCGCGGAGCGGTAGCGATTTCATGAATACTCCCTGCAAGCTTTGATTCCAGCGTAGCCGCCACGGCCTGTTTTTTTCAGTGGGCGAAGCAGGCCGTGGCGTCATGGGTCAGAGGATGTTGAACGGAATGGTGGTCACCACGCGGAACTCGTCCAGGCTGCCATCGGCCTGGGCCTTGCTGGCGCGGTGTGCGGTGTAGGTGGCGCGGATACTGGTGTCTTTCAGCGGGCCGCTCTGCACCGCGTAGCTGGTGCCGATACCCCACTCGTAGTGGGTCTCGCCGTCCAGCCCCTTCACGTCATAGGCGGTGCCGCGGTAGTGGGTGCCGTCGATGCCCCAGCCGCGGGCGTTGTACAGGTTGAACTTCAGGCCCGGCACGCCGTAGGGCGCCATGTTCAGCACATAGGAAATCTGCAAGGATTTCTCGTTGGGGCCGTTGAAGTCCGAGAGCAGCGAGTTGGCCAGGTAGATGCCGTTGGTTTCGTGCAGGTAGTCGAAGTACTCGTTGCCGTTGACCTGCTGCCAGGCGGCGGAGAGTGTGTGGGCCTGGTGGGTCAGGCCAAGCGACAGGCTGTAGGTGTCGTTGTCGATCTCACCCATCTTCTTGCTGCCTTCGTCCACGGTCTTGTAGTAGTTCAGACCGGTGCTCAGGCTGAGTACGGCGCTGTCGCCCAGCACGTGGTTGGCGCCGAAGTAGTACTGGTTCCAGAAGTCGTCGACTTTGGTGGCGTACAGGCTGGTGGTCAGGCTCTTGAACGGCTGGTAGTTGACCCCGGTGGTGCTGGCGCGGTCGGTCTCGACGCCAGCGGCGCCATACTCGCTGCGGAACTTGCTGAGGCTTTGCTCGGTGCGCGGCGAGACGCGGTCGAAGGTGCCCAGGTCGAACGAGAGGTTGTCGAATTCGGCACTGTGCAGAAAGGCACCCTGGAAGCTCGAAGGCAGGGCGCGGTTGCCGATGTAGGCGATCATCGGCGTGTCCACCGACTGGCGGCCGACGGTGAGTGTGGTGTTGGACACACGGGCTTTGATGTTGCCCAGGCCCAGTTTGCTCCACTGGCCGATGGGGTCGCCGTCGCTGTGGGTCAGCGTCCGGTTGTTGGGGCCGGCGATGGCCTCGCGGTCTTGTAGCAGGGCAACAGCGTTGTAGCCGGCCGCCTCGACGGCAAAGCCCACGGTGCCTTGGGTAAAGCCCGAGCTGTAGTTGAGGATGGTGCCTTGCAGCCAGTTCTCGCGGCTGTGGGTGTCGTGGCGGGTGCCGTCGCTTTTGTAGTACTTCCACAGCGGGGCGCGGGCGGCGCGCTCGCGGGCGTACCAGTTGCGGGTCGAGCCGGACAGGCTCTGGCCGTCGACGAAGCCGGTGGCTTGTTCCTGTTCGCTGCCGGTCTTGAGGGTGAGCGGGACGTAGTCCTGGCGCTGAGGGTCGGCTTCGACCACGGAGCAAAAGCTGCCAATGGTTAAGGCCAGTGCGGTTGAGGTGAATATTCTCAAGGTGAAAGCTCCCTTTCCTTTTTCTAGTTATTACCGGCCTTGTGAGCCGGGTTTTTTGCTGCGGTGTTGCCAGGGTTGCCTGGGGTTGCCGGGCTAATCAGGGGGAGGTGTGTTGCCAGTGCCGGCCTCTTCGCGGGGCAAGCCCGCTCCCACAGGTTCCCCACTACCTGCAGTACCTGTGGGAGCGGGCTTGCCCCGCGAAGAGGCCGGTACTGGTTAATGCCTAATCAACACTCACACCGGAAAAATCATTGCGGCCAAAGGGGCTGACCTTGAAGTCGGAAACCTTGACACTGATCGGCTGGTTCACCGTGGAATGCGCCACCGGGGTAATCGGCACCTGTTGCTTGAGCCGTTGCTGGGCCTGGCGGTAGAGGGCGGTGCGTTGTTCGCGGTCGGTCACCTGCTTGGCCCGCTTGACCAGGCTGTCGTACTGCGGGTCGCACCACAGGGAGTAGTTGTTGCTGCCGATGGCGTCGCAGTTGTAGAGGGTGCCGAGCCAGTTGTCGGGGTCGCCGTTGTCGCCGGTCCAGCCGATCAGGGCGATGTCGTGCTCGCCGCTTTTCATGCGCTTGAGGTACTCGCCCCATTCGTAGCTGACGATGCGCACCTTGAAGCCCAGCTTGTTCCAGTCGGCCTGGAGCATCTCGGCCATGAGCTTGGCGTTGGGGTTGTACGGGCGCTGCACCGGCATGGCCCATAGGGTGACTTCGGTGCCGTCCTTGACCCCGGCCTGCTTGAGCAGTTGCTTGGCTTTTGCTGGGTCGAAGGGGGCGTCCTTGAGGCTGTCGTCATAGGACCATTGGGTGGGCGGCATGGCGTTCACCGCCAGTTGCCCGGAGTCCTGATACACCGCCTGCAGGATCGCCTGCTTGTTGACTGCCATGTCCATGGCCTGGCGCACTTCCAGGCGGTCGAAGGGCGGGTGCTGGGTGTTGTAGGCGATGTAGCCGAGGTTGAAGCCGGGCCGTTGCAGCACCTCGAGCGTCTTGTCGGCCTTGAGCGCTGGCAGGTCGGCCGGCCGAGGGTGCAAGGTGACCTGGCATTCGTTGCGGCGCAGCTTCTGGATGCGCACCGAAGGGTCGGTGTTGATCGAGAACACCAGGTTGTCGATCTTCACCTCATCCGGAGCCCAATAGTCCTTGTTGCCCTTGAAGCGGATCTGCGCGTCCTTCTGGTAGCGCTGGAACACGAACGGCCCGGTGCCGATGGGCTGCTGGTTGATGTCGCTAGGGCGCCCGCGGGTCATCAATTGCTCGGCGTATTCGGCAGACAGGATGGACGCGAAGCTCATGGCAAGGTTCTGGATGAACGCGGCGTCGACCTTGTTCAGGGTGAACACCACGGTCAACGGGCCGGCCTTCTCGATGCGGGCGATGTTCTTGTCCAGGCCCATGCTGACGAAGTAGGGGAACTCGGTGGGGTAGGCCAGCCGGAACGGGTGGCCTTTGTCGAGCATGCGGTTGAAGGTGAACAGCACGTCGTCGGCATTGAAGTCGCGGCCTGGGGTGAACGCCTTGTTGGCGTGGAACTTCACGCCCTCGCGCAGGTGGAAGGTGTAGCGCAGGCCATCCTCGGAGATGTCCCATTTGGTTGCCAGGGCCGGGTGCACGGCAGTGCCGCCGCGTTCGAATTCGACCAGGCGGTTGTAGATCGGCTCGGCGGCGTCGTTGTCGGTGGCGCTGGTGTACTGGGCGGTGTCGAAACCCGCCGGGCTGCCTTCGGAACAGAACACCAGGTTTTTCGCGAGCAGGGCCGGGGATTGGCTCATCAGGCCCAGCGCGAGCAGGGTCGAAACGGCGGTGGCATGGCGCATGGCAAGTCCTTGTTCGTCTGTTTCGCCGCCTCGGGGTACGAATGGCGGCAACAGGTTGCCTATCCCGCTGCGGGTAGCAGCAGGCAGGCGTGATGGAGGTTGGCTGTGGTGGGGCAGGCACCCGCCGCGCGGCGGGTGCCGGGGGCTACCCTATTAGTTGTCCACGCTGACGCCGTAGAAGGCATTCAGCCCAAACGGACTGATCTTGAAGTCCTTCACCTTGACACTCATGGGCTGGTACACGGTGGAGTGGGCGATCGGGGTGATCGGCACCTGCTGCTTGAGGATGTGCTGCGCCTGTTGATACAACTCGGTGCGTTTGGCTTGGTCAGAGGTGGCTTTGGCCTGTTTGATCAGGTCGTCGTAGGGCTTGTAGCACCACTTGGAGAAGTTGTTGCCGTCGATCGCATCGCAGCCATAAAGCGTACCTAGCCAGTTGTCCGGGTCACCGTTGTCGCCGCTCCAGCCGATTAGCATGGCGCCCTGTTCACCGCCTTTGGAGCGCTTGATGTATTCGCCCCATTCATAACTGACGATCTTCGCCTTGATGCCGATCTTGGCCCAGTCCGATTGCAGCATTTCGGCCATCAGCTTGGCATTGGGGTTGTACGGGCGTTGCACGGGCATGGCCCACAGGGTGATCTCGGTGCCCTCCGGGATGCCGGCTTGCTTGAGCAACTGCTTGGCCTTTTCCGGGTCGTAGGGGGCGTCCTTGATGCTGTCGTCATAGGACCACTGGGTAGGCGGCATGCCGTTTACCGCCAGCTGGCCGGCCCCCTGGTAAACCGATTCGATGATCTTCTTCTTGTCCACCGCCATGTCCAGTGCCTGACGCACTTCGAGCTTGGCCATGGGGTTGGGCACGCTGCTGTCCTTGATCTTGTCCATCACGTTGTAGGCAATGTAGCCGAGGTTGAAGCCGGCCTGTTGCGGCATCTGCAGGCTCTTGTCGGCCTTGAGCGGCTCGATGTCGGCCGGGCGCGGGAACAGCGTGACCTGGCACTCGCCTTTCTTGAGCTTCTGCATGCGCACCGAGGCATCGGTGGTGATGGCGAAGATCAGGTTTTCGAGCTTCACGTCCTCGGGTTTCCAGTAATCCTTGTTGCCCTTGAAGCGGATTTGCGCGTCTTTCTGGTACTTGCTGAACACGAATGGGCCGGTGCCGATCGGTTTCTGGTTGAGGTCGGCGGCCTTGCCGCCTTTCAGCAGTTGGTCGGCATACTCGGCCGACTGGATGGACGCGAAGCTCATCGCCAGGTTCTGGATGAACGCGGCGTCCACCTCGTTGAGGGTGAAGCGCACAGTGTGCTCGTCGACCTTCTCGAGCTTGGCGATGTTCTTGTCCATGCCCATGTCGGTGAAGTAGGGGAATTCGGTGGGGTAGGCCTTACGGAACGGGTGGTTCTTGTCGAGCATGCGGTTGAACGTGAACAGCACGTCATCGGCATTGAATGTGCGGGTGGGCTTGAAGTAGTCGGTGGTGTGGAACTTGACCCCTTCGCGCAGGTGGAAGGTGTAGGTCTTGCCGTCGTCGGACACTTCCCATTTAGTCGCCAGGCCCGGGATCACGGCGGTACCGCCGCGTTCGAACTGGGTCAGGCGGTTGAACACGGTCTCGGCCGAGGCGTCGAAGTCGGTTCCCGTCGTGTATTGCCCTGGGTCGAAGCCAGCCGGGCTGCCTTCGGAGCAGAACACCAGGTTGGACGCTGCGTGGGCGAGCGGGGCGCCGGCCAGCAAACCTGCACCTAGCAGGAACGGAATGACTGCGTGTTTGAGCATGGTGGCCTCATTGTTGTCATTTTTGATTGAGGTGGCCTCGTGAGCCGACCTGAGGATACTTATGCAGGGGCTGTTCCCAATGCAACACTCAGAAGGATAGTTGGCGCCAGAAAGGTGGCACGAGCGTACATGGATGTCGCATCGGTATAACTTTCGACGAAGTTGAACGTTTGCGCGGGCAAAATGATGGCAATTGCAGGATGTTTCGAGGGGGAGGGATATGTAAGCTGCACCTTAAAAGTGCGTAGGAAATGTCTTAAATTGCAGAATTGGGGCTGCTTTGCAGCCCATCGCGACGCAAGGCCGCTCCTACAGGTGCAGCGCAAGCCTTAGGATCTGCGCTGCCCCTGTGGGAGTCGGCTTGCCGGCGATTGGGCCGCAAGGCGGCCCCATTCAGATCAGGGCATCTGAACTTCGATCAAACCATCGGCATTCATGCTCACTTCGCTGGTACCCGCTTCGATATCCGGGGCCGGCGCCGCTTCGTCAGCGCCCATGGCTTTCATGGCCATCGGTGCGCTGCGCAGGTACGGGCGTGGGTAGCCGCTGCTGTTGAGGTTCAGGTTGACCACTTTGTAGCCCTTGCCCCCCAGCGCCTCGGTGGCCAGCTGTGCGCGTGCCTTGAAGGCATTGACCGCGTCCTTGAGCAAATCATCTTCGCTGGCCTTGCGCGTGGCCGGGGCGATGGAGAAGTCCATGCCGCCCATTTTCAGGTCTTGCAGCAGGTCGGCGGTCAATTGCGACAGGGCTGGGAAGTTGGCGCTTTCCAGGCGCAGCTCGGCGCGTTCACGCCAGCCGGTGATCTTCTGCCCTTTGCTGTCATAGACCGGGTAGCTGTTGCGGCTGCCCTGGCTGATCTTCACATCCTTGACCTGGCGAGACTGCTGCACAGCCTTGTTCATGGTCTCGGTGATCTCTTTGGCAAGTTTGCCCGGGTCGGTGTTCTGCGCTTCGCTGTAGAGGGTCACGACCATCAGGTCGCGTGGCACTTCCTTGCTGACTTCGGCACGCAGCGACACCTGGTTGAAGCGCGGCTCATCGGCCGCCAGCGCAGGCAGGCTGGCGAGCAGGCCGCAAGACAGGATCAAGGCAGTGCCGCGACGAGGGATTTGCATGTAAGACTCCTTGGCAATAAAAGGGCGTGGGTGCTGGCTCTCCATTCCACGCATGGCCCATCAGACCGGGAACAGTGTAGTGGGTTCAAAAGTGCCATCATGAACCTGTGACAAAGTGTGGCGCTTTGCCGCATCGCTGCAGCGAGGCGCCCGGCTTCGGTATACTCGAGCCGATTTTCTGGAGCACTCATCAGGAGAGCTCATGCTCGCCGACGTACAACCGTTGTCCGCTACACGTCAGAACCTCTGGCGCCTGACTGTTATTCGCGTGCTGGTCCTGGCTGCCCAGGCAGGCTCCGTGGGCGTCGCCTACTGGACCGACCTGCTGCCCTTGCCGTGGTTTTCGCTGGCGGCGACGCTGGCCCTGTCGTCCATCTTGTGCGCCTTCACCGCGTTGCGCCTGCGCCTGTCGCTGCCGGTCACCGAAATGGAATATGCACTGCAGCTTGCCTGTGACCTGCTGATCCACAGTGCCTTGCTGTATTACTCCGGCGGCTCGACCAACCCGTTCGTTTCGTATTACCTGGTGCCGCTGGCCATTGCTGCGGTGACCTTGCCCTGGCTCTATTCGCTGATTCTTTCGGGCATTGCCCTGACGGCCTACAGCCTGCTGCTGGTGCAGTTCTACCCGCTGGAAGGGCTGCCGCTGGCGCGCGACAAGATGCAGGTCTACGGCATGTGGCTGAGCATCGCCCTGGCGGCAGCGGTCATTACCTTCTTTGCCGCGCGCATGGCCGAAGAACTGCGCCGCCAGGAACAGCTGCGTTCCGAGCGCCGTGAGGAGAGCCTGCGCGATGAGCAGTTGCTGGCCGTGGCCACCCAGGCCGCTGGCGCTGCCCACGAACTGGGCACCCCGCTGGCGACGATGAGCGTGCTGCTCAACGAAATGCGCCAGGACCACCCCGACCCGCTGTTGCAGGAAGACCTGCAGATCCTTCAGGACCAGGTCAAACTGTGCAAGGAGACCTTGCAGCAACTGGTGCGTGCCGCCGAGGCCAACCGCCGCCTGGCGATGGTCGAGCAGGACGTTACTGCCTGGCTGGACGAAGCGCTGAACCGTTGGCACCTGATGCGGCCCGAGGCCAGCTACCGCTTCCAGCGCCTCAGGGATGGCCAGGTACCGCGCCTGACCCCGCCACCGGACCTGACCCAGGCGCTGCTGAACCTGCTGAACAATGCAGCCGACGCGTGCCCGGACGACCTTGAGGTGCGCCTTGACTGGGACGCCCAGGACATTGTCATCAGTATCCGTGACCATGGCCCCGGTGTGCCCCCAGCGATCGCCGAGGCGATTGGCAAACCCTTTATTACCACCAAGGGCAAAGGCTTCGGCCTGGGCCTGTTCTTGAGCAAGGCCAGCGTGACGCGTGCGGGCGGTTCGGTGAAACTCTATAGTCATGAGCAGGGTGGCACCCTGACCGAATTGCGCCTGCCCTATGGCAAGCGAGGAGATGAATGATGAGTGACGAAACCCAGCTTGAAAGCGAAGAGCTGCCGCACCTGCTGCTGGTGGATGACGATGCCACCTTCACCCGGGTCATGGCGCGCGCCATGAGCCGTCGCGGGTTCCGCGTGAGCACTGCAGGCTCCGCCGAAGAAGGGCTGATCCTGGCCCAGCAGGATCTGCCAGACTACGCCACGCTGGACCTGAAGATGGAAGGCGACTCGGGGCTTGTGCTGCTGCCCAAGCTGCTAGAGCTGGACCCGGAAATGCGCGTAGTGATCCTGACGGGTTATTCCAGCATCGCCACCGCGGTCGAGGCGGTCAAGCGCGGCGCCTGCAACTACCTGTGCAAGCCGGCCGATGCCGACGATGTACTGGCTGCACTGCTTTCCGAGCATGCCGACCTGGATGCCCTGGTGCCAGAAAACCCGATGTCGGTCGACCGCCTGCAGTGGGAGCACATCCAGCGCGTGCTGAACGAGCACGAGGGCAATATCTCGGCCACGGCGCGGGCGCTGGGCATGCACCGGCGGACCTTGCAGCGCAAACTGCAGAAGCGGCCGGTTCGGCGCTGAATCGGCGTTGACCCTTTCGCGGGGCAAGCCCGCTCCCACTGAGCCCGAGAAGGGTGGTTACCTGTGGGAGCGGGCTTGCCCGCGAAGGGGCCGGCACTGACAGAAATTGCCCTGTATCGCATCCCGAACCCCGCAACTCGCAGCCGTTGACGTATCATTAGCCCCCTAACGGCAACCCCCTGCAGGATCGCTTGCGCATGCTCGCCCTTCTTATCCAGACGCTGAACATCACGGCACCTGTCTTCGCCATGCTGTTCATGGGCGTGCTGCTCAAACGCATCCACCTGATCGACGACAACTTCAACCGCGTCGCCTCACAGCTGGTGTTCAACGTCTGCATGCCGGCGCTGCTGTTCCTCGGCATCTACCACGCCGACCTGGCAACGGCGGTCAAACCGGGCGTGCTGCTGTATTTCGTCGCGGCCACCCTGGTTGGCTTTGGCGTGGCCTGGGGGCTGGCCATCTGGCGTTGCCCGCCAGCGGACCGCGGCATCTACACCCAAGGCGCGTTTCGCGGCAACAACGGCGTAATCGGCCTGGCCCTGGCCGCCAGCCTGTATGGCGACTACGGCATCTCGCTGGGCGCGGTGCTGGCAGGCCTGGTGATCCTCCTGTACAACTCGCTGTCGGCGGTGGTGCTGGCGGTGTACAGCCCGGACCTCAAGTCCGACCCGTGGAGCATCTGCAAGAACATCTTCAGCAACCCATTGATCATCAGTGTGCTGGTAGCAACGCCCATGGCCTATGGCCAGGTGCCATTGCCCAACTGGTTGCTCACTTCAGGCGACTACCTGGCGCAGATGACCTTGCCGCTGGCATTGATGTGCATCGGTGGCACCCTGTCGCTGGCGGCGCTGCGTGACAGTGGCAGGCTGGCCATCGATGCCAGCCTGGTGAAGATGGTCTGGTTGCCGCTGATCGGCACACTGGGTGCGTGGCTGTGCGGGTTCCGCGGTGCCGAGCTGGGCATTTTGTTCCTGTACATCGGCAGCCCGACGGCGGCAGCCAGCTATGTCATGGCGCGGGCGGCCAACGGCAACCATGAGTTGGCGGCTTCGATCATCGTGATCACTACGCTAATGGCGGCGATCACCACCAATATCGGTATTTTCATCTTGCAGTGGGGCGGATGGATCTAGATCCTTGACTGCAAATAACAGCAATAACACTGCCTCACTGAGCTAAAGGACACTTCATGCAATACCAGAGCACGCCCGAGCGCTTGCAGCGCGGGCTGAAGAATCGCCATATCCAGCTGATCGCGCTGGGTGGGGCCATCGGCACCGGGCTGTTCCTGGGGATCGCCCAGACCATTCAACTGGCCGGCCCTTCCGTTTTGCTGGGCTACGCCATCGCCGGCCTGATGGCTTTCTTCATCATGCGCCAGTTGGGCGAAATGGTGGTCGAAGAGCCGGTAGCCGGCAGCTTCAGCCACTTCGCCCACCAGTATTGGAGCGAGTTCGCAGGCTTCGTTTCGGGCTGGAACTACTGGGTGGTGTACGTGCTGGTGGGCATGGCCGAACTGACCGCCGTGGGCATCTATGTGCAGTACTGGTGGCCCGATTTCCCCACCTGGGCGACGGCGGCGATCTTCTTCGTGGCGATCAACCTCATCAACCTGACCCAAGTGAAGGTCTACGGGGAGATGGAGTTCTGGTTCGCCTTGGTCAAGGTAGTGGCCATCGTCAGCATGATTGGCTTTGGTGCCTGGCTGCTGAGCAGCGGCCACGGCGGCCCGGACGCCAGCGTGGCCAACCTGTGGCAATACGGCGGGTTCTTCCCGAATGGCGTCACTGGCCTGATCATGGCCTTGGCTGTGATCATGTTCTCTTTCGGTGGGCTGGAGCTGGTGGGTATCACCGCCGCCGAGGCAGATAACCCGCGTCAGAGCATTCCCAAGGCCACCAACCAGGTGGTCTACCGCATCCTGATTTTCTACATCGGCGCCCTGGCGGTGCTGTTGTCGCTGTACCCGTGGCAGAAGGTGGTGCAGGGGGGCAGCCCGTTCGTGATGATTTTCCATGAGCTGGACAGCGACCTGGTGGCGACCATCCTCAATGTCGTGGTGCTGACGGCGGCGCTGTCGGTCTACAACAGCTGCGTCTACGCCAACAGCCGCATGCTGTTCGGCCTGGCCAGCCAGGGGGATGCGCCGCGCCAGCTGCTCAAAGTCAGCCGCAGTGGTGTGCCGCTGACGGCGCTGGGGGTTTCGGCGTTTGCTACGGGCATGTGCGTACTGATCAACTACCTGATGCCCGGTGAAGCCTTTGGCTTGCTGATGGCCCTGGCAGTGTCGGCGCTGGTGATCAACTGGGCGAGCATCAGCATCACCCACCTCAAATTCCGCAAAGCCAAGCTGGCGTCGGGTATTACCCCGTTCTACCAGAGCTGGGGGCACCCGGTTACCAATTACCTGTGCCTGGCATTCATCGTGCTGATTCTGGTCGTGATGTACCTGACGCCGCCGATTCGCATCTCGGTGATGCTGATTCCGGGTTGGATTGCGGTGCTTTGGGTCGCGTTCCGGTTGAAGAAGGCCCGGCAGGGCTGAGGGCTTGTGGCGCCCTCCGCTGGCCTCAGTGCTGCCGCCGCCACGCACGTACGGTGGTGTACAGCAGCACCAAGGCCAGCACTGGCAGGACATAGAACAGCATGAGCCGCTCCAGGCGGCCGGCCAATGGCATGCCGGTGGTAAAGGCCACCACATGCAGCCCATAGGCCAGGTACAGGCAGAGAAACACCAGGCCTTCAGCGCGGGTGATCCGGTAGCCCGAATAGAACACGGGTAGGCTCAAGACGGCGACGCCCAGCATCACGGGCAGGTCGAAGGCCAGCGCGTTGGGTGAGATCGACAGCGGTTCAGGGGTGATCAGCGCGGTCAGGCCCAGCACGCCCAGCAGGTTGAACAGGTTGCTGCCGATCACCGTGCCAACGGCGATTTCCCGTTCGCCGCGAAGGGCGGCAATCATCGCGGCGGCCAGCTCTGGCAATGACGTGCAGACCGCGACCACGGTCAGGCCGATGATGCGTTCGGAAAGGCCCAGGTCAGTCGCCACCTCAACGGCGGCTTCCAGCAGCAAGTGGCCGGCCAGGCTCAGCAGGCCAAGGCCAAGCGCAATCTGCAGCAGCGTGCTTGACCAGAAGCGTGCGCCACTGACCTTGATGTTGCTGGGCGCGGGGTAGGTGCGAGCGTAATGGCGTGATTGATGCCAGAGCATGACCAGGTAGCCCACCAGCGCCAGCAACAGCAGCAGGCCCTCCCCGCGGCCCAGGTAGCCATTGGCGGCCAGCGCATACACCAGCGCACTGGCGACGATCATCAAGGGGATGTCCAGACGAACCAGTTGGCGTGAAACACGCAGCGGGATGATCAGCGCGGCCAGGCCAAGAATCACCAGTACGTTGAAGATGTTGCTGCCAATCACGCTGCCGACGGCGACATCCGGTGCGCCCTGGAAGGCGGCCTGTAGGCTTACCGTGAGCTGCGGTGCGGTGCTGCCGAAGGCCACCAGGCTCAGCCCGATGATCAGTGGGCGCACGTGCAGGCGCAAGGCCAGGCGCAGGGCCATGCGTACCAGCAGCTCGGCACCGCAGGCCAGCAGCAACAAGGCGACGCCCAGTTGCAGGAGGCTGAAGGTGGGAAGGGTGGCCAGGTCGAAAATGGTCAGGGCTCCAGTAGGGTCAGTCGCTCAGACCTTGTACCCGGACGCGCGCCGTTCCGCTACGGAGCATGCCGATTTTTTCTGCTGCAGCGCGTGACAGGTCAATCAGCCGGCCGCGTGTATGCGGGCCGCGGTCATTGATGCGCACCACCACGCTGCGTTGGTTGGCGAGGTTGGTGACCAGCACGCGGCTGCCGAACGGCAGGCTGCGGTGAGCGGCGGTAAGGCCGTGCTGGTTGAAAGGTTCGCCACTGGCCGTGCGTTTGCCGTGGTGGCGCGAGCCGTAATAGGAGGCGGTGCCGGTCTTGTCGTAGCCGCGGGGGTCGATGTCGTGGCTGGCACAGCCGGCCAGCAGGGAGAATAGGGCGAGGGTCCCGAGGGATCGTTTTAGCAAGTCTGATGCTCCGGTGCTGCCATTGGGGCCGCTGTGCGGCCTTCGCGGGCTTGCCCCGCGAACGAGGGCGCAGCCCTCGCCGCATTTTTCAGCTCACCCTTCGAGCTTGGCTTTGAGCAATTGGTTCACTTGCCCCGGGTTGGCCTTGCCCTTCGACGCCTTCATCGCCTGGCCGACGAAGAAGCCGAACATCTTGCCGCGCTTGGCCTCGTCGGCGGCGCGGTACTGTTCGACCTGTTCGGCATTGGCAGCCAGCATTTCGTCGAGCATCTTGTCGATCGCACCGGTGTCGGTGACCTGCTTCAGGCCCCGGCTCTCGATGATGCTGTCTGCATCGCCTTCACCGGCGGCCATGGCCTCGAACACGGTTTTGGCGATCTTGCCGCTGATGGTGTTGTCGCTGATACGCAGCAGCATGCCACCCAGCTGCTCGGCGCTGACCGGCGCCTGGTCAATCTCGACGCCCAGCTTGTTCAGCAGGCTGCCCAGCTCGACCATGACCCAGTTGGCTGCCAGCTTGGCGTCGCCACCAATCTTCACCACTTGTTCGAAGTAGTCTGCCTGTTCGCGGCTCGATGCCAGCACGTTCGCGTCGTAGGCCGACAGGCCGTACTGGCTCTGGAAGCGCTCGACCTTCTGCGGCGGCAGCTCTGGCAGGCCGGCGCGGATGGTGTCGAGGAAGCTGTCCTCGATGACCACCGGCAGCAGGTCTGGGTCGGGGAAGTAACGGTAGTCGTTGGCTTCCTCCTTGCTGCGCATGGAGCGGGTCTCGTCCTTGTTCGGGTCGTACAGGCGGGTTTCCTGGATGACCTTGCCACCGTCTTCGATCAGGTCGATCTGGCGCTGGATCTCGCTGTTGATCGCGCGTTCGATGAAGCGGAACGAGTTGACGTTCTTGATCTCGCAGCGGGTACCGAACTCGGCCTGGCCTTTTGGCCGGATCGACACGTTGCAGTCGCAGCGCAGCGAGCCTTCGGCCATGTTGCCGTCGCAGATGCCCAGGTAGCGCACCAGGGCGTGGATCGCCTTGACGTAGGCCACGGCTTCTTTGGCGCTACGCATGTCCGGCTCGGAAACGATTTCAAGCAGCGGCGTGCCGGCGCGGTTCAGGTCGATGCCGGTGGAGCCGCTGAAGTCTTCGTGCAGGCTCTTGCCGGCGTCTTCCTCCAGGTGCGCACGGGTCACGCCGATGCGCTTGATGGTGCCGTCTTCCAGAGCGATGTCCAGGTGGCCCTTGCCGACGATCGGCAGGTCCATCTGGCTGATCTGGTAGCCCTTGGGCAGGTCGGGGTAGAAGTAGTTCTTGCGCGCGAACACGTTGCGCTTGCCGATCTCGGCATCGATCGCCAGGCCGAACATGCACGCCATGCGCACGGCTTCCTGGTTCAGCACCGGCAGTACACCGGGCATGCCCAAGTCAACCAGGCTGGCCTGGGTGTTCGGCTCGGAGCCGAAGGTGGTGGCGCTGCCGGAGAAGATCTTCGACTGGGTGGCGAGCTGAGTATGAATTTCCAGCCCGATCACAACTTCCCATTGCATGTGTGAACTCCTCAGAAGCCGTTGGGGGCGCGGGTGTGCCAGTCGGTCACTTGCTGGTAGCGGTGCGCGACGTTGAGCAGGCGGCCTTCCTGGAAGTAGGGCGCCAGCAGTTGCACGCCGACCGGCAGGCCATCGACGAAGCCAGCCGGCATCGACAGGCCCGGCAGGCCCGCCAGGTTGGCGGTGATGGTGTAGACGTCTTCCAGGTAGGCGGCGACGGGGTCGCTGCTCTTGGCGCCGAGCTTCCAGGCCGGGTTCGGCGTGGTCGGGCCGAGGATCAGGTCAACACCTTCGAACGCGGCCATGAAGTCGTTCTTGATCAGGCGACGAATCTGCTGGGCTTTGACGTAGTAGGCGTCGTAGTAGCCGGCCGACAGGGCGTAGGTGCCCACCATGATGCGGCGCTGCACTTCGGCACCGAAGCCTTCGCCACGGGAACGCTTGTACAGGTCGGTCAGGTCTTTTGGCGCTTCGCAGCGGTAGCCGAAGCGCACGCCGTCGAAACGCGACAGGTTGGAGGATGCCTCAGCAGGCGCGATCACGTAGTACGCCGGGATGGCGTGCTGCATGTTCGGCAGGCTGATTTCCTTGACCACGGCGCCGAGCTTTTCCAGCTCCTTGACACTGGCTTGCACCAGGTCAGCGATGCGCGGGTCCAGGCCTGCGCCGAAGTATTCCTTCGGCAGGCCGATGCGCAGGCCTTGCAGCGAAGCGTTGAGGTTGGCGCTGTAGTCCGGCACCGGCTCTTCGATGCTGGTGGAGTCCTTGGTATCGAAACCGGCCATGCCTTGCAGCAGCAGCGCGCAGTCTTCGGCCGTGCGGGCCAGCGGGCCGCCTTGGTCGAGGCTGGAGGCGTAAGCGATCATGCCCCAGCGCGAAACACGACCGTACGTCGGTTTCAGGCCAGTCAGGTTAGTCAGCGCTGCCGGCTGTCGGATCGAGCCGCCAGTGTCGGTGCCGGTGGTGGCCGGCAGCAGGCGCGCGGCGACTGCCGCAGCCGAGCCGCCCGACGAACCGCCCGGGACGTGCTCCAAGTTCCACGGGTTTTTCACCGGGCCGTAGTGGCTGGATTCGTTGGCCGAACCCATGGCGAATTCGTCCATGTTGGTCTTGCCCAGGGTGACCATGCCGGCTTCAGCCAGCTTGGCGACCACGGTGGCATCGTACGGCGCCTTGAAGTTGTCGAGCATCTTCGAGCCGCAGCTGGTGCGTACGCCGTTGGTGCAGAACAGGTCCTTGTGGGCAATGGGCGCACCCAGCAGGGCGCCAGCCTCGCCAGCGGCGCGACGGGCGTCAGCGGCACGGGCCTGGCCCAGGGCCAGTTCCTCGGTGACGCTGATGAAGCTGTTGATTTGCGGGTCGAGCTGTTTGATGCGCGCCAGCAGGGCGCCCGTCAGCTCTTCGGAGGAAAACGACTTGTCGGCGAGTCCGCGGGCGATCTCGGCCAGGGTCAATTGGTGCATGGCAGGCTCTATCCCTTACTCGATGACTTTGGGAACCAGGTACAGACCGCTTTCGGTCGACGGTGCGATGGCCTGGTAGGTCTCGCGCTGGTTGCTTTCGGTGACCTGGTCGGGACGCAGTCGCTGGCTGGCCTCCAGGGGGTGGGCGAGGGGCTCGATGCCAGTGGTGTCGACCGCTTGCATCTGGTCGACCAGCCCGAGAATGCTGTTCAGTGCATCGGTAATGCGTGGCAGTTCGCCATCATTCAGCCCCAGACGGGCCAGATGGGCGATCTTTTCCACGTCGCAGCGTTCAAGCGCCATGGGGATCTCCAGGGGAAACAAAGAACGGAATTAGGGTCCGTGATGAGGAACATGTCGGCATTCTGGCGGTCATACGGCCGCGATCATCTGCTGGCGTGCTCGGAAAAACGACCAATTTAACATATTGGCTCCTTGCCCAAAATCCCTGCCATTGTTAGAGTTTGCCGCACTTTTTTACCCACGCTTTCCCCAGGGTCACTTTCCCATGTTCAAGAAACTGCGTGGCATGTTTTCCAGCGATCTTTCCATCGACCTGGGTACTGCCAACACCCTTATTTACGTGCGTGAGCGCGGTATCGTCCTGAATGAGCCCTCGGTTGTTGCCATCCGTACCCATGGCAATCAGAAAAGCGTCGTCGCCGTCGGTACCGAAGCCAAACGCATGCTGGGCCGTACGCCCGGCAACATTGCTGCCATTCGTCCGATGAAGGACGGCGTCATTGCCGACTTCAGCGTTTGTGAAAAAATGTTGCAGTATTTCATCAACAAGGTTCACGAGAACAGCTTCCTGCAGCCCAGCCCTCGCGTGCTGATCTGCGTGCCGTGCAAGTCGACCCAGGTAGAGCGCCGCGCGATTCGCGAGTCGGCCCTGGGTGCCGGTGCCCGTGAAGTGTTCCTGATCGAAGAGCCAATGGCCGCCGCCATCGGTGCCGGCCTGCCGGTCGAAGAAGCCCGTGGTTCGATGGTCGTCGATATCGGTGGTGGTACCACTGAAATCGCCCTGATCTCGTTGAACGGCGTGGTTTACGCCGAATCCGTCCGCGTCGGCGGCGACCGCTTCGACGAAGCCATCGTGACCTACGTGCGCCGCAACTACGGCAGCCTGATCGGCGAGTCCACCGCCGAGCGCATCAAGCAGGAAATCGGCACCGCCTACCCAGGTGGCGAAGTGCGCGAAGTTGATGTCCGCGGCCGTAACCTGGCCGAAGGCGTACCGCGTGCCTTCACCCTGAATTCCAACGAAGTGCTGGAAGCCCTGCAAGAATCCCTGGCGACCATCGTCCAGGCGGTCAAAAGCGCCCTGGAGCAATCGCCGCCGGAGCTGGCCTCCGACATCGCCGAGCGTGGCCTGGTGCTGACCGGTGGTGGCGCGCTGCTGCGCGACCTCGACAAACTGCTGGCCCAGGAAACTGGCCTGCCGGTGATCGTCGCCGAGGACCCGCTGACCTGTGTCGCCCGTGGCGGCGGTCGCGCCCTGGAGATGATGGACAAGCACGCGATGGACCTGCTCTCCAGCGAGTGATGCTGCTCGCTGTTCCTGAGCGCCCGGTTTACAGGTAGCACGCACAGTGCTACCTGTATGCGCTGGGCTGGCGTCCGTCCGGGCGTCGTTTCCGTCAACCCGCAACCAGGCTGGTGCGTTGTCCCATGTCCAATGACCTCCTGAGTCGTCCACGAGGAACGGCCCATTAAACCGCTTTTCTCCAAGGGCCCTTCGCTGGGCGTTCGTCTGCTCGTATTGGTGGTGCTGTCGGTCGCGCTGATGGTGGTCGATGCACGCTTTGCCGTGCTCAAACCCGTGCGCAGCCAGATGGGCCTGGTATTGATGGAGTCGTACTGGATCACCGATTTGCCGCAGCGTTTGTGGCAAGGCGTGGCAGGCCAGTTCGGCAGCCGTACCGAACTCATCGCGGAAAACGAAAAACTCAAGACCGAGGCCCTGCTGTTGCAGGGGCGCCTGCAGAAGCTGGCGGCCCTGACCGAGCAGAACGTGCGCTTGCGTGAACTGCTCAACTCATCCGCCCTGGTCAACGAAAAGGTTGAAGTGGCCGAGTTGATCGGCGTCGACCCCAACCCGTTCACGCACCGCATCCTGATCAACAAGGGCGAGCGCGATGGCGTGTTCCTCGGCCAGCCAGTGCTCGATGCCCGCGGCCTGATGGGCCAAGTGGTCGAGTTGATGCCCTACACCTCGCGGGTACTGTTGCTGACCGATACCACCCACAGCATTCCGGTGCAGGTCAACCGCAACGGCCTGCGCGCCATCGCCAGTGGCACCGGCAACCCGGAGCGCCTGGAGCTACGCCATGTGGCCGATACCGCCGACATCAAGGAAGGCGACCTGCTGGTCAGTTCCGGCATGGGCCAGCGCTTCCCGGCGGGTTACCCGGTGGCCACGGTCAACGAAGTGATTCACGACTCCGGCCAGCCGTTCGCCATCGTTCGCGCCATCCCTACCGCCGCGCTCAACCGCAGCCGCTACATGCTGCTGGTGTTCAGCGACCGACGCAGCCCGGAGCAACGCGCCACTGACGCCGCGATCGCGCAGGAAGAGGCCGACCGCAAAGGCACGTCGGTGGGCGTCCAGCCTGGCGCCAATGGCGAGCAGGGCGCGCCTGCCACCCCGGCGGCGACGCCTGCAGCACCTGCAGCCGCTACCCCGCAGCCAACCGCGGCCCCTATAGCGCCGGCCGCACCTGCGGCAGCGCCCGCCCAACCTCGGAGGCAATGATGGCTGCATCACGCCGTAATAATGGCTGGGTCATTTGGCTGACGTTCGCCATCGGCCTGCTGCTCAGCGTTTCGCCGATGCCGCAGTTCATGGAAGTGTTCCGGCCTATGTGGCTGGCGTTGCTGGTGTCGTTCTGGACACTCGCGGTACCGAGTAAGGTCGGCATGACCACGGCCTTCGTACTAGGGCTCGCCGAGGATGTGCTGTATGGCACGTTGCTGGGGCAGAACGCGCTGATCCTGACCTTGATCACCTTCCTGGTGCTGTCATTGCAACAGCGCCTGCGCATGTTCCCGATGTGGCAGCAGAGCCTGGTGATTCTGGTGATTTTCGGTATTGCCCAGTTGATCCAGCTGTGGCTCAGTGCCTTGACCGGTAACCGCCTGCCGACCTTGGCGCTGGTGTGGTCAGCCGTCATCAGTGCCTTGCTCTGGCCATGGATCAGCTTTGCCCTGCGCGACCTGCGCCGACGCTTGCGTATAAATTGACGGCGTTGCCGCGACTGACAGGGAGATGTCTACATGAACCCGCTTTACCTGGCCTCTGGCTCGCCACGTCGTCGTGAATTGCTGACCCAGATCGGCGTACCGTTCACCACGGTCAGCGCCCCCATCGATGAAACCCCGCTCGCCGACGAAGGCGCCGCAGCCTATGTCGAGCGCCTTGCCCGGGCCAAGGCAGAGGCTGGCCTGGCCTGCCTCCAGGGCCCGGCTGTCGTCCTGGGCGCAGATACGGCGGTGGTCCTCGAAGGCCGTATTCTCGGCAAACCCGAAAACCGCGAACATGCCCTGGCCATGCTGGCCGACCTGTCTGGCCGCGAGCATCAGGTGCTGACGGCTGTCGCCCTGAGCGATGGCCAGCGCAGGCAAAGCCTGTGCGTCAGCAGCAACGTCCGTTTTCGTACCATCAGCGCCGATGAAGCCGCCCGTTATTGGGCCAGCGGCGAGCCTGCCGACAAAGCCGGTGGCTATGCCATCCAGGGGCTGGCGGCGGTATTCGTCACCGCCCTGACGGGCAGCTACTCCGCCGTGGTCGGCTTGCCGTTGAGCGAGACCGCCGATCTGCTGGCCCAGTTCGGCATTGCCTGCTGGCAGTTGCCCGCGCTTTCTTCAGAGGTAACAAACCCGCGGTAGCCAGTACCGCGTACGCGATCCATCATTATCCAAGACCTTTGACGAGAGCCTGCCATGAGTGAAGAGATCCTGATCAACATCACCCCGATGGAGTCACGTGTGGCGGTGGTGGAAAACGGGGTGCTGCAGGAAGTGCACGTCGAGCGCACCCTGCGCCGCGGCATCGTCGGCAATATCTACAAGGGCAAGGTGGTGCGCGTGCTGCCCGGCATGCAGGCGGCCTTCGTCGACATCGGCCTGGAGCGGGCGGCGTTCATCCACGCCTCGGAGATCTCCCAGCGCGAAGGCTCGGCGGTAGAGAACATTACCGCGCTGGTGCATGAAGGCCAGGCCCTGGTGGTACAGGTGACCAAAGACCCGATCGGCACCAAGGGCGCACGCCTGACCACGCAGTTGTCGATCCCTTCGCGTTACCTGGTGTACATGCCGCGCAGCAGCCATGTCGGTATTTCCCTGAAGATCGAAGACGAAGCTGAGCGTGATCGCCTCAAGCAGGTGGTCAGCAGCTGCATGGACAGCGAGAACATCAAGGATGCCGGTGGTTTCATCTTGCGTACTGCCGCCGAAGGCGCGCGCGCTGAAGAAATCCTCCAGGACATCCGCTACCTGCGCCGCCTGTGGGAGCAGATCGGCAGCCAGATCCAGAGCTGCGGCGCACCCACGGTAATCTACGAAGACCTCGGCCTGGCACTGCGTACCCTGCGCGACCTGGTCAACCCGAAGATCGAGAAAATCCGCATCGATTCGCGCGAAACGTTCCAGAAAACCACGCAGTTCGTCGGCGAGCTGATGCCGGAAATCGCCGATCGCCTCGAGCATTACCCTGGCGAACGGCCGATCTTTGACCTGTACGGCGTCGAAGACGAGATCCAGCGCGCCCTGGAGCGCAAGGTGCCGCTCAAATCCGGCGGCTACCTGGTGGTCGACCCGGCTGAAGCGATGACCACCATCGACGTCAACACCGGCGCCTTTGTCGGCCATCGCAACCTCGAAGAGACCATCTTCAAGACCAACCTCGAAGCCGCCACCGCCATTGCCCGGCAACTGCGTCTGCGCAATATCGGCGGCATCATCATCATCGACTTCATCGACATGGAAGATGAAGAGCACCAGCGCCAGGTGCTGCGCACCCTGGAAAAACAGCTCGAGCGTGATCACGCCAAGACCAACATCATTGGCATTACCGAGCTGGGCCTGGTGCAGATGACCCGCAAGCGCACCCGCGAGAGCCTCGAGCAGGTGCTGTGCGAGCCGTGCTTGGCTTGCCAGGGGCGCGGCAAGCTGAAAACCCCCGAGACCATCTGCTACGAAATCTTCCGTGAAATCCTCCGCGAGGCCCGTGCCTATCAGGCCGAGGGCTACCGCGTGCTGGCCAATCAGAAGGTGGTCGACCGGCTACTGGACGAGGAGTCCGGCAACGTTGCGGAGCTTGAAACCTTCATCGGCCGAACTATCCGCTTCCAGGTCGAGTCGATGTACTCGCAGGAACAATACGATGTGGTGCTGCTCTGAGGCTTCGCGAAACGCGCCACAGGATGGCCGGGCTGGCAAAACCGGCACTTAGGGCCATCATGGATAAACGACCTGGAGGGCCATGGCCATGGGACGTCTGACCCGCGTTCTTGTCGCCTCGACCCGCTGGGGGCTGGGCATTTGCGCGCTGCTGGCGGTGTTGGTGGCGCTGTACGTTAGCGTTGGCCGGCAACTGGTGCCGCTGGTGGCCGAATACCGGGCCGATGTCGAGCACAAGGCCGAGCAAGCGTTGGGCTTGCCGGTGCACGTTGGTGCCCTGGAGGGCCGCTGGAGCGGGCTTGCGCCTGTACTGCGCGTTCGCGACCTGCAATTGGGCGAAGGTGCTGGCGCGTTGCGCCTGGACGAGGTCAAGCTGGTGCCAGACCTCTGGGCCAGCCTGACCTCCCGTGAGGTGCGCCTGGCACGTATCCAGCTGGGTGGCTTGCAACTGATCCTGCGCGAAGACGCGCAAGGCGCCTGGAACCTCGAAGGGCTGCCGAAGAAGGATGATGCCCCGCTCGACCCCGCCGAGTTGCTGCAGCGCCTGCGCCAGCTGGGGCGCATCGATGTGTTCGACAGCCAGGTAACCCTGCATCCCTGGCAGCGCGACCCCCTGACCTTGACCTACGTGAGCGTGGGCTTGCAGGCCGGTGCCTCGCGCCAGGCCCTCGACCTGCGCGCCACGCTGCCTGACGGCCAGCCCCTGGCGCTGAACCTGCGCAGCCGCGCGTCGGCCGAGGCCTGGCGCGATGGCCAGGTTGCCGCCTACCTGAGCCTGCCGCAAAGCGACTGGGCACGCTGGTTGCCGCCGAGCCTGCTGGGCAAGTGGCACGCCAGCGCATTGCGCGCGGGTGGCGAGTTCTGGGTCGACTGGGGCAAAGGCCAGTTGCAGCAAGCCGTGGTCCGGCTCAATGCGCCCCAGCTACAAGGCGCTTATGCCGAGCGCAAAGCAGCGACCTTGGAGAACCTGGCGTTGTCTGCGTGGTTCCAGCGCAACGAGCAAGGTTTTGATGTGATGGTCGATTCCCTGGCCATGAATATCGGCAAGAACCGTTGGGAATCCCACCTTCAATTACGTCAGCGCCCAGGGCAGGCTCCCGCTGATGAGCGCTGGCAAGTGCAGGCCGACCGCCTCGACCTCACCCCCTTGACCCCGTTGATCGATGCCTTGGCACCGCTGCCGGACAACCTCATGGCCGTGGTTGATGGCCTGAAAGTCACCGGCGCGCTGCGCAACGTGCGCCTGGAGGCGCGGCCCAAAGCCGAAGGCGACCAGCGCCTGCAGTTTGCCGCCAACCTAGAGAAGGTTGGTTTCAACGCATACCACGGTGCCCCCGCGGCCGGCAATGTCAGCGGCAGCGTCAGTGGTGACCTGGGCCACGGCGAGCTGCGGCTGGATACCGATGCGTTCATGCTGCACCTGTACCCGATCTTCGCCAAACCCTGGCATTACCAGCAGGCCAATGCGCGCCTGACCTGGGCCCTCGACAAAGAAGGCTTCACCCTCGTCGCGCCCTACCTGAAGGTACTGGGCGAGGAGGGCAAGATCGCCGGTGACTTCCTCATTCGCCTGCTGTTCGAAGAGGGCCGCGAGGACTACATGGACCTGCGCGTCGGCTTGACCGAGGGCGATGGCCGCTACACGGCCAAGTACCTGCCCGAAGTGCTGAGCCCGGCCCTCGACGAATGGCTGCGCAGTGCGATCGTCAAAGGCACCGTGGACGAGGGTTACTTCCAGTACCAAGGCTCGCTGAACCATGGCGCCGCGCCAGAGGCGCGCAGTATCAGCCTGTTCTTCAAGGTGCGCGACGCGGTATTGGACTTCCAGCCCGGCTGGCCACAGGTGCAGCAGGTGGACGGTGATGTGCTGATCGAGGACAGCGGTGTGCGCATCAAGGCTCACCATGGCCTGTTGCTCGACACCAAGGTCAGTGACGTCAGTGTCGATATCCCCCACGTCGAGGGTGACCAGCACAGCCACCTGTATCTCGATGGCGATTTCGACGGGGGCCTGGACGACGGCCTGAAAATTCTCAAAGAGGCGCCGATCGGCACGGGCGAGATCTTCGCCGGCTGGGAAGGCGAGGGCCCGCTCAAGGGCAAGGTCAAGCTCGATATCCCCCTGGCCCACGGGGAACGGCCCAAAGTTCAGGTGGACTTCGCCACCGCTGATGCCCGCCTCAAGGTGGCCCCGCCTAGCCTGGAGTTGAACCGCCTGAAAGGCGACTTCAGCTTCGATTTGGACAAAGGGCTCAGTGGCAAGAACATCAGCTTGCAGGCGTTCGGCAAGCCGGTCACCGCGCAGATCGTTGCCGAGGGCGCGCCAGGGCAGATGCAGACCCGCATCAACGCCAATGGCCAGGTCGCGCTGAAGGCGCTGACCGAGTGGCTGCAATTCAACCAGGCCTTGCCGGCCTCGGGCGACTTGCCGTATCAGTTGCAGCTCAACCTGGGCAGCCGGGACAACAGCCTTAGCGTCAATTCCTCACTCAAGGGCCTTGCCATCGACTTGCCTGCGCCCTTCGGCAAGGCCGCTGCGGACACCCGCGACAGCCGTTTCAGCATGAACCTGCAAGGCTCGGAGCGACGCATTGACGCCGGTTATGCCGACCTCGCGCGCTTCGCCTATGCCGCGCCTTCCGACAAGCTGGCCCAGGGCCGCGGCGAATTGCTGCTGGGCAAGGGGCAGGCGCAAGTACCGGCCGGCCAAGGCTTGCGCGTACGTGGGCGCCTGGAAACACTCGACCTGGCCCCGTGGCAGGCCAAGGTGGCCAGCCTGGGCGGTGATGACCCCGGTGGCAGTGCGCGGCAGATCCTGCAAAGCGTCGACCTGAGCATTGGCCAACTGAAGGCCTTCGGCATGGACCTCAACCAGGCGGTGGTACGCCTGGCCCGGGGTGGCCCGGCGTGGGACCTGCGGCTGGACAGCAAGGAAGTCATCGGCAACGCACGCGTGCCGGATGCCAAGGGCGCGCCCATGTCGATTCGCTTGCAGACCTTGCGCCTGCCGGCGGCCGACCCGGCCCAGGCCCAGGCCGAGGAAGGGCCTGACCCGTTAGCCTCGTTCGACCCGCGCAAGGTACCTGCGCTGGACCTGAGCATCGACAAGCTCTACCGCGGCGACGACCTGTTCGGCAGCGCCTCGATCAAGCTGCGCCCAACCGCGCGCGGCGTGTCGGCAGACGATATCGACCTGGACTTCAAAGGCCTGCGCATCGACGGCGGCGGTGGCTGGGAAGGCCAGCCGGGCAGCACCAGCAGCTGGTACAAAGGGCGCCTGGATGGCAAAAACCTGGCCGATGTGCTCAAGGCGTGGGGGTTCGCGCCTACCGTGACCAGCCGCGATTTCCGCCTGGATGTCGATGGCCGTTGGCCCGGTTCACCTGCCTGGGTGGGCCTGAACCGCTTCTCTGGGAGCATGGACGCGGCATTGCGTACCGGCCAGTTTGTCGAAGTCGAAGGCAGTGCCCAGGCCTTGCGCGTGTTCGGCCTGCTCAATTTCAACTCCATCGGTCGTCGCCTGCGCCTGGACTTCTCCGACCTGTTCGAAAAAGGGCTGGCCTATGACCGGGTCAAGGGCCTGCTGGTGGCCAGTAATGGCGTGTACGTGACCCGTGAACCGATTACGGTGACCGGCCCTTCGAGCAACTTCGAGCTCGAGGGCACCTTGGACATGGTCCGTGACCGGGTGGATGCCAACCTGCAGGTGACCCTGCCGGTCACCAACAACCTGCCGCTGGCTGCGTTGATCGTCGGTGCTCCAGCGGTCGGGGGCGCGCTGTTCCTTGTGGATCGGTTGATCGGCGACCGGGTCTCACGTTTTGCCAGCGTGCATTACCGCGTCGAGGGGCCGTGGAAAGAGCCTAGAATCACATTTGTGAAACCTTTCGAGAAATAGCGCCAGGAGTAGTCATGAAGGCAGCGGTGATCCAGATGGTCAGCCAGGACGACGTGCTGGCCAACCTGCAGCGGGCCGGCGCCCTGCTTGAGCAGGCCGCGCTCGGTGGCGCACGCCTGGCCGTGCTGCCAGAGAACTTCGCTGCGATGGGGCGCAAGGATGCTGCGGCGATCGGGCGTGCCGAAGCCTTGGGGGAAGGGCCTATCCTGCCCTGGTTGAAACGCACGGCGCGCGACCTCAAGTTATGGATTGTCGCCGGCACGTTGCCGTTGCCACCGGTCGGCCAACCTGATGCCAAGGCCCATGCCTGCTCGTTGTTGATCGATGAAGACGGTGAAGTGGCCGCGCGCTATGACAAGTTGCACCTGTTCGACGTGGACGTCGCCGACAACCGCGGCCGTTATCGCGAGTCTGACGATTATGCCCATGGCGCACAGGTGGTGGTGGCCGATACCCCGGTGGGGCGCCTGGGCTTGAGCGTATGCTATGACCTGCGCTTTCCCGAGTTGTACAGCGCATTGTGCGCAGCCGGGGCAGAACTGATCACCGCACCTGCCGCCTTCACGGCGGTGACGGGGGCGGCGCACTGGGACGTGCTGATTCGCGCGCGCGCCATCGAGACCCAGTGCTACCTGTTGGCCGCAGCACAGGGCGGCACCCATCCAGGGCCACGGGAAACCCATGGCCATGCAGCGATCATCGACCCTTGGGGGCGGATCGTTGCGCAGCAGGCGCAGGGCGAAGCGGTATTGCTCGCCGAGCGCGACATTGACGAACAAGCGTCCATTCGGGCGCGCATGCCGGTGGTATCGCACCGGCGCTTTTTCTCGCAGGACGCCTTGCGGCCTGCGCACACCTCGGAGTGACTATGAGCCAGATGTTATCCACCGTCAGCGAGCAGCTCCTGGCCCCAGGCGGATTGACCCTGGACAGCCTGCAGGCTGTGCTGGGTGAGTTGGCCGGCCCGGGCATCGATGCCGCCGACTTGTATTTCCAGGGCCAGATCTCGGAAACCTGGGCGCTCGAGGACGGCATCGTCAAAGAGGGCAGCTTCAACCTGGATCAGGGCGTGGGCGTACGTGCCCAATCCGGTGAAAAGACCGGCTTCGCCTACAGCAATGCCATCAACCTGGAAGCCTTGACCTCGGCGGCCCGCGCCGCGCGTTCGATTTCCCGCGCTGGGCAGAATGGCACGGTACAGGCGTTCCGTAGCCAGGATGTGACCGCCCTGTATGCTCCGGACAACCCGCTGGATGTGCTGACGCGCGCCGACAAGGTCGACCTGCTCAAGCGTGTCGACGCGGAGACCCGTGCGCTGGACCCGCGTATCCAGCAGGTCAGCGTGAGCATGGCCGGGGTCTGGGAGCGCATTCTCATCGCCGCGGCTGACGGCAGCCTGGCCGCCGACGTGCGCCCGCTGGTGCGTTTCAACGTCAGTGTCATCGTCGAACAGAATGGCCGCCGCGAACGCGGTGGCCAGGGCGGTGGCGGGCGTACCGACTACCGGTTCTTCACCAAAGAGAAGGTCATGGGCTATGCCCGTGAGGCCTTGCGCCAGGCGCTGGTGAACCTGGAAGCGATTCCAGCGCCGGCGGGCACCTTGCCGGTGGTGCTGGGCTCGGGTTGGTCGGGTGTGTTGTTGCATGAGGCGGTAGGCCATGGCCTGGAAGGCGACTTCAACCGCAAGGGCAGCTCGGCGTTCAGTGGCCGCATCGGTGAGCAGGTGGCGTCGAAGCTGTGCACCATCGTCGACGACGGCACCCTTGAAGGCCGCCGTGGCTCACTGAGCGTGGATGACGAAGGCACCCCGACCGAGTGCACCACGCTGATCGAAAACGGTGTGCTCAAAGGCTACATGCAGGACAAGCTGAACGCCCGCCTGATGGGCATGGCGGTGACCGGCAACGGCCGTCGCGAGTCCTACGCGCATCTGCCGATGCCACGTATGACCAACACCTACATGCGTGCCGGCGAGAGCGACCCGCAAGAAATCATCGCCTCGGTGAAAAAAGGCATCTACTGCGCCAACCTTGGTGGTGGCCAGGTGGATATCACCAGCGGCAAGTTCGTGTTCTCCACCAGTGAGGCGTACCTGATCGAGGACGGCAAGATTACTGCGCCGGTCAAAGGGGCAACGCTGATTGGTAACGGACCGGAGGCGATGAGCCGCGTGTCGATGGTCGGCAATGACCTGGCCCTGGACAGTGGTGTCGGGACCTGCGGCAAGGATGGGCAATCGGTGCCGGTAGGGGTAGGGCAGCCGACGCTGAAGCTGGATGCGATCACAGTTGGCGGTACTGGCGCGTGATGGCGTTGGGGACCGCTTTGCGGTCCTTTCGCAGCGCAAGGCTGCTCCTACAGGTATCGCATGCCTCTGTAGGAGCAGCCTTGCGCTGCGAATGGGCCGCAACGCGGCCCCACGGCATCAACGCAAGCCGCGCTGCAGCTCGTCGAGGTCGCGGATGTACTTGAACACCTTGCGCGCAGCAGCAGGCGGCTTGTTCCGCGCTTTTTCGTGCTGGGCATGGCGGATCAGCGAGCGCAGTTGCTGGCGATCGGTGTCGGGGTATTCGTTGACGAAGCGCTCGAGGTCTTCGTCATTACCGTCGATGAGCCGGTCGCGCCAGCGCTCCAGGCCGTGGAAGCGTTCGTTGTACTGGCGGGTCGAGCTGTCCATCTGTTCGAGCAAGGCATGGATGGCGTCCAGGTCCTGGACGCGCATCAGCTTGCCGACGAACGACATGTGCCGTTTGCGGGCTCCGTGAGCTGTGTGCTTGCTGGCCTCGGCCAACGCTTTGCGTAGCTCGTCGGTCAACGGCAGGCGTGCCAGGGTGTCAGCCTTGAGCGTAGTGAGGCGCTCGCCGAGTTCAACCAGTTCATGCAGTTCGCGCTTGATCTGGGTTTTGCTTTTTTCGCCGTCGTAGGCGTCGTTTGAATCAACCATGGTGGCAGTCCGCTAGAAATCGCCGCCATGATAACCAGTCGGGGGCCGCTTGTCCGGCCCGGTCGTAGAATGACCCTCGCCGAACGCAGAATTTGAGTGGAGAGAACCATGAGTGCAGTCCAGAGCGTAGGTCCGAAAGACCTGCCAGCGTTGCAGGAACAGGTCGAAGCGATCATCGCCGAAGCGCGTCGCCAGGGTGCCAGTGCCTGCGAAGTTGCGGTGTCGCTGGAGCAGGGCCTGTCCACCACGGTGCGCCAGCGTGAGGTCGAAACGGTCGAGTTCAACCGTGACCAAGGCTTTGGCATCACCCTCTATGTCGGCCAGCGCAAAGGCTCCGCCAGCACCTCCGCGAGTGGCCCAGACGCGATCCGCGAGACCGTTGCCGCAGCCTTGGCCATCGCCAAGCACACCTCCGAAGACGAGTGCTCGGGGCTGGCCGATGCCGCGTTGATGGCGCGGGAAATCCCGGACCTGGACCTTTATCACGACTGGGATATCGAACCCGAGAAGGCGATCGAGATGGCCCTGGCCTGCGAGGCCGCGGCGTTCGACGCTGATGCCCGCATTCTCAACGCCGATGGCACCACCCTTAACACCCATCAAGGGTGCCGGGTGTACGGCAACAGCCACGGATTCATCGGTGGTTATGCGTCGACCCGGCACAGCCTGAGCTGTGTGATGATCGCTGAGGGCGAAGGGCAGATGCAGCGTGACTACTGGTATGACGTAAACCGCCAAGGCACCTTGCTGGCTGACCCGCGTAGCATCGGCCAGCGCGCAGCCCAGCGTGCGGCCAGCCGCCTCGGCGCGCGCCCCGTACCAACGTGCGAAGTGCCGGTGCTGTTCTCGGCGGAGCTGGCCGGCGGCCTGTTCGGCAGCTTCCTTTCGGCGATTTCCGGTGGCAACCTGTACCGCAAGTCATCGTTCCTTGAAGGCACACTCGGCCAGCGCCTGTTCCCAAGCTGGCTGACCCTCGATGAGCGCCCGCATATTCCTCGGGCCTTGGGCAGTGCCGCGTTCGATGGCGATGGCTTGGCAACTTATGCCAAACCGTTCGTCGACAAAGGTGAGTTGGTGTCGTACCTGCTGGGCACCTATTCCGGGCGCAAGCTCGGGCTGCCGAGCACGGCCAACTCCGGTGGTGTTCACAACTTGTACGTAACCCATGGCGTCGAAGACCAGGCTGCCCTGATCCGCCGCATGGGGCGTGGCTTGCTGGTGACCGAGCTGATGGGGCATGGCCTGAACATGGTGACCGGCGATTATTCGCGTGGGGCTGCGGGTTTCTGGGTCGAGAACGGCGAGATTCAGCATGCGGTGCAGGAAGTGACCATCGCCGGGAACATGAAGGATATGTTCCAGCAAATTGTCGCGATCGGTAACGATCTAGAGACACGCAGCAATATCCATACAGGCTCGGTGCTGATCGAGCGAATGACGGTTGCAGGGAGCTGATAGGTAACCTGCTCTGGCCTCTTCGCGGGTAACCCGCTCCCACAGGATCACCGACTGGCTTCAGGTACTGTGGGAGCGGGTTTACCCGCGAAGAGGCCGGCACAGCCCAGTCTGTTTCAGACTGATTTAGAGAACCCGGCCCTGGTGCCGGGTTTTTTTTATGCGTCCGACCTCACTGCTTTAGTCTATTCATACTTGAAGTGATTCTATTTATCACTTAATAATGAATATCATTACCCAGTTGCTTGGCGATGGTGTTCATGAAATCCGTCCTTCACGAATTGCCCTATTTGGAAAACTGGCGCTGGCTCAGTCGGCGCATTCGCTGCGCGCTCGAGCCCGATGAGCCGCGCCTTATCGAGCACTACCTGGCCGAAGGCCGTTACCTGGTGTGCTGCACCGAAACCTCGTCCTGGACGGTGGCGTTGACCTCCTTCCGCCTGCTGCTGGATACCGCCTGCGACCGCATGCTGCCGTGGCATTGGCGCTGCCTGTGCCTGGACCAGGCCTGGCGCCCGTTGCTGGACCTGCGCAACCTCGACCGCCGCGAACAGAACCAACGCTGGCAGCCCTACGCCCTGCAGTTGGCCAACTGCGTGCTGCTGCCTTCGATTTCTCCCGATGAACTGATGCAAGGATTAGACGATGAGTAATACCCGTATCGAGCGTGACAGCATGGGTGAGCTTCAGGTGCCTGCCGAGGCCCTGTATGGCGCCCAGACACAGCGCGCGGTCGACAACTTCCCGATCAGCGGCCAGCGCATGCCGGCCCAGTTCATTCGCGCATTGCTGCTGGCCAAGGCGGCAGCGGCCAAGGCCAACATCGAGCTGGAGCAAGTGACCGCCGACCAAGGCCAGGCCATCGTGAAGGCGGTCGAGCAACTGCTTGCGGAAGACTTTATCCAGCATTTCCCGGTGGACGTGTTCCAGACAGGTTCCGGCACCAGTTCGAACATGAACGCCAACGAAGTGATCGCCACCCTGGCCAGCCGGGTGCTCGGTGATGCGGTCAATGCCAACGACCATGTGAACTGCGGCCAGAGCAGCAACGACATCATCCCGACCACCATCCATGTCAGTGCCGCCTTGGCGCTGCAGGAGCAGCTACTGCCAGCGTTGCGGCACCTGGTGCAGGTGATCGAGGCCAAGTCGGTGCAGGTGCACGCCTTTGTAAAAACCGGCCGCACTCACCTGATGGACGCCATGCCCGTGCGCATGAGCCAGGTGCTCGACGGCTGGGCGGCGCAAATCAACGGCGCGCTGGCGCACATTGAAGCGACCCTGCCGAGCTTGCAGGCGCTGGCCCAGGGCGGTACGGCCGTCGGGACCGGCATTAACGCCCATCCACAGTTCGCTGCCGGTTTCGCGCGTCAGCTGAGTGCCCTGACCCAGGTCGAGTTCACCCCCGGGCAAAACCTGTTTGCGCTGATCGGCTCGCAAGACACGGCGGTGGCCCTTTCCGGCCAGCTCAAGACCACCGCCGTGGCACTGATGAAAATCGCCAACGACCTGCGCTGGATGAACTCCGGCCCCTTGGCCGGCCTTGGCGAGATCGAGCTGCAAGGCTTGCAGCCGGGCTCGTCGATCATGCCGGGCAAGGTCAACCCAGTGATCCCGGAAGCCACCGCCATGGTCGCCGCGCAGGTGATCGGCAATGACGCGACCATCGCCATCGCCGGGCAGTCGGGCAACTTCGAGCTGAACGTCATGTTGCCGGTGATTGCCCGCAACCTGCTGGAAAGCATCGAGCTGATGGCCAACGTCAGCCGCCTGCTGGCCGACAAGGCCATCGCCACCTTCAAGGTCAATGAAAGCAAGCTCAAAGAGGCGCTGGCGCGCAACCCGATCCTGGTCACTGCGCTGAACCCGATCATCGGCTACCTCAAGGCTGCCGAAATCGCCAAGACCGCCTACAAGCAGGGCCGCCCGATCATCGACGTGGCGCTGGAACACACCGACTTGTCGCGTGACCAGCTCGAGGCTCTGCTGGACCCGGAAAAACTCACGGCCGGCGGTATCTGACTCAGCGTCACCGCCGAGCGTACGAGCCATTGCGCTCAGGAGAAACGTCATGCAGCACTGGAAACGCACCACTGAAACCGCCAACCGCCTGTTCGAGCAAGGTGAATGGGTCGATGCCCGGGAACACTACCTGCAAGCCTTGGCCTTGGCCCAGGTGCTGTTCGAGCGCTGGCATGACGTCGACGAAGCGGTGGCGGTGTTCGTCATCGCTCACCACAACCTGGCCGACCTGCACCTGCGCCTGAACCAGCCGCACGAGAGCGCCGACTACCTGTGCTCTGCACACCAGCGCCTGCTCCAGGCCAGCCAGGAAGCGCGCTTGCCCCAGGCGCTGCGGGATGCAGCGCTGCGCCACAGTTCACGCACCTACACCGAATTGCTGAGTTTCATTGCCGAGTACGGACAGTACCCGCGCACCGAGCGCCTGCTCAACCGTCACGCCCCCGCCGCCAGCGAGCTGGCCGCGCAAACAGGCGTGACACCCAGAACCCACGCTTACGGAATCCATTGATATGCCACATACCTTGCCTGCGTTGCCTTATGCCTACGATGCGCTGGAGCCGCACATCGATGCCCAGACCATGGAAATTCACCACAGCAAGCACCACCAGACCTACATCAACAACCTCAACGCTGCCATCGAAGGCACCGAATGGGCCGAATGGCCGGTGGAGCAGCTGGTAGGCGCGGTCAAGCAGTTGCCAGAAAAGCTGCAGGCTGCCGTGATCAACCAAGGCGGCGGCCACGCCAACCACACACTGTTCTGGACGGTGATGGCGCCACACGGCGGCGGCCAGCCACACGGTCAGGTTGCCAAGGCCATCGAGGCCGAGCTGGGTGGGTTCGACGCGTTCAAGGACGCCTTCACCAAAGCAGCGCTGACCCGCTTTGGCAGTGGCTGGGCCTGGCTCAGCGTCACCCCGGGTAACACGTTAGTGGTCGAAAGCAGCGGTAACCAGGACAGCCCGCTGATGCACGGCAACACGCCGATTCTCGGGTTGGACGTGTGGGAGCACGCCTACTACCTGAAATACCAGAACCGTCGCCCTGAATACATCGGTGCCTTCTACAACGTCGTCGACTGGGCGGAAGTGGAACGTCGTTATCTCGAAGCCTTGAAGTGAGTCGATCCGGTATGCGTTCACAGGTGTTGTCCGTCAGCAGCGTGCGTCTGTTTCGTCTGGCGATAGGAACCTTGCTGTTGCTGGCGGGCACAGCATTGCTGCTGGCGCAGGGCATTGCCTGGCTGGGCCTGGAGCCGCGCATGCTGCGTGCCCTCGAAGGGGGCGCATTGTGTGCGTTGGGGACAGCGCTGGGCGCGGTACCGGTGTTGGTGATTCGTAACATGCCGGTGGCGCTGGCCGACACACTGCTGGGCTTCGGCGCGGGTGTGATGCTGGCGGCCACCGCGTTTTCCCTGATCATCCCGGGGCTGGAGGCGGCGCAAGGCATAGGCTTCAGCCCTTGGGGCGCGGGCGGCCTGATCAGCTTTGGCCTGATGTTTGGCGCCTTGTGCCTGTTCCTGGTCGACCTCAAGGTCTCCGGTGCCTCGCCAGAAGCCTTGGTCGGCACGGACAACCAGCCAGTGATCGCCGCGCGAATCTGGTTGTTCGTGATCGCCATCATCGCCCACAACATTCCTGAAGGCATGGCCATCGGCGTGTCTGCGGGCGGCGGCATGGCCGATGCCGACAGTTTGGCGATGGGCATCGCTTTGCAGGATGTGCCGGAAGGGCTGGTGATTGCGCTGGTGCTGGCGGGGGCGGGCATGCCGCGTTTCAAGGCATTCCTGATTGGTGCCGCTTCAGGCCTGGTCGAACCGGTGGCAGCGGTTATCTGTGCCTGGCTGGTGAATGTTGCCGAACTACTGTTGCCGTTGGGCCTGGCGTGTGCCGCAGGGGCGATGCTGCTGGTGGTGACCCAGGAGATCATCCCCGAGTCGCGTAGCAATGGGCATCACCGTCTGGCCAGTTTGGGGTTGTGTATCGGCTTTTGCCTGATGATGGTGATGGACACGGCGATGTCTTGAATTGATTGCGCCATGATGATTGTGTCGTGGTTGCGACCGTTCGGCGGGAGATTGTCTGGGCCTGTAAGGCCGAGCGCCGCCCGCGCGGCGCTCGATCTCACAGGCGCTGAAGGTGTTGTGACAAGCCCAGCGTTCCCTACTCGCCTTCGTCGAAGTAGTTGTTGATCAACTCGACCAGCGCGTCCAGCGCGTCGTTGTCCTGTTCGCCTTCGGTCAGCAAGTGCACTTCGGTGCCTTTGCCTGCCGCGAGCATCATCACCGCCATGATGCTCTTGCCGTCCACCAGCTTGTCTGGCGCGCGGCCTACCCTGACCTGGCAGGGAAAGCGCCCGGCCACGCCGACGAACTTGGCCGCCGCCCGGGCATGCAGGCCCAGCTTGTTGATGATGGTGATTTTGCGGGCGGGCATCGTGGGGTGGATCCTGTGGGCTAGAGGTCGCGGTGGCGGACCTGGACGTTTTTCAGGGATTGCTGCAGCAACGTGCCGAGGCGTTCGGTCAGGTACACCGACCGGTGATGGCCACCAGTGCAGCCAATGGCGATGGTGACATAGGCGCGGTTGCTGGCGGCGAAGCGGGGCAGCCATTTAAGCAGGTAGCTGGAAATGTCGTTGAACATCTCTTCGACGTCCGGCTGGGCGGCGAGGTAGTCGATTACCGGTTGTTCGAGACCAGAATGCTCACGCAATTCGGGCTTCCAGTAGGGGTTGGGCAGGCAGCGCACGTCGAACACCAGGTCGGCATCGACCGGCATACCACGCTTGAAGCCAAAGGATTCGACCAGGAACGCGGTGCCAGGCTCTGGTTGGTTGAGCAGGCGCAGCTTGATCGAGTCGCGCAACTGGTAAAGGTTGAGGCTGGTGGTGTCGATCTTGAGGTCGGCAAGGTCGGCGATCGGCCCCAGCATGTCGCTTTCAACGCGTATCGCCTCTGCCAAGGAACGGTCGGCATTGGTCAGCGGGTGGCGCCGACGGGTCTCCGAAAAGCGCTTGAGCAGGGTGTCTTCGTCGGCATCCAGGTACAGCACATCACACTTGATATGCCGGGCACGGGCCTCTTCGAGCAGCTCGGGGAAACGCGTCAGGTGGCTGGGCAGGTTGCGCGCGTCAATCGACACGGCGACCTTGGGTTGCAGCAACTCGGTATTGATCAAGGCATCTTCCGCAAGCTGCGGCAGCAGCCCGGCGGGAAGGTTGTCGATGCAATAGAAACCGTTGTCTTCCAGGACATCGAGGGCGGTGCTCTTGCCGGAGCCGGACCGGCCGCTGACGATGATCAGGTGCATGTTCAGTGCTCGTTCTGTACGTCCAGGACAACCTGGTACAGGGCCTCGTCACTGCTGGCGGCACGCAGGCGATCACGAACCTCTTTGCGATCGAGCATGCTGGCGATCTGGCGCAGCAGTTCCAGGTGCGCATCGGTGGCAGCTTCGGGCACCAGCAGGACGAACAGCAGGTCCACAGGCGCGCCATCGATGGCGTCGTAGTCGATCGGTGCCTCCAGGTGCAGCAATGCGCTGACCGGGGCGGTACATCCTTCGAGTCGGCAGTGGGGGATGGCGATGCCGTTGCCGAAACCGGTCGAGCCGAGCTTTTCACGGGCGACCAGTTTTTCGAAGACGTCTTGCATCTCCAGTTCTGGCACTTGGTTGGCGATGAGATTGGCGACCTTTTCGAGGGCGCGCTTCTTACTGCCGCCCGGCACGTTCACGAGGGAACGGCCGGGGGTCAGGATGGTTTCAAGTCGGATCATGGATGAGGGGGATCAGCGGGCAGCTGCACCTTGCAGCAGGCTTTGCTGTTTTTCCTTGTGTTTTTTCAGTTGGCGGTCGAGCTTGTCGGCCAAGGCGTCGATCGCTGCATACATGTCTTCGTGTTCCGCGTTGGCTACCACTTCACCGCCCGGAATCTGCAGGGTCGCTTCGACCTTCTGCTGCAGCTTCTCGACCTTCATGATGACCTGCACGTTAGTGATCTTGTCGAAGTGACTTTCCACGCGGGCGAGCTTTTCAAGCACATAATCGCGCAGCGGCTGGGTGACTTCTACATGCTGTCCACTGATATTGACTTGCATACAGCTTCTCCTTTATTGCCCGTGCATAAAGAGGCAAGTCTTGCACCTGCCCCAAAAACGCTGTGGCACATACCAGGTGCTACATCAGTCGCTTGCGCTCGCTCGACGGTGCGATGCCGAGAGACTCGCGGTACTTGGCGACGGTGCGACGGGCTACCTGGATGCCTTGTGCCTCCAGTAAACCAGCGATCTTGCTGTCACTCAATGGCTTTTTCTGATTTTCCGCCGCAACCAGTTTCTTGATGATCGCGCGGATCGCTGTGGACGAGCATTCTCCGCCTTCGGCGGTGCTGACGTGGCTTGAGAAAAAGTATTTCAGTTCGTAGATGCCGCGGGGCGTGTGCATGTATTTTTGCGTGGTGACCCGCGAAATGGTCGACTCGTGCATCCCGACGGCTTCGGCGATGTCATGCAGGACCAACGGCTTCATCGCTTCGTCGCCATGGTCGAGGAAGCCGCGCTGATGCTCGACGATCTGCGTGGCCACTTTCATCAGGGTTTCGTTGCGGCTTTGCAGGCTCTTGATGAACCAGCGCGCTTCTTGCAGCTGATTGCGCATGAAGGTGTTGTCGGCGCTGGTGTCGGCGCGGCGGACAAAGCCTGCGTACTGCGGGTTGACGCGCAGGCGCGGGATGGCTTCCTGGTTAAGCTCCACCAGCCAACGGTCGCTGTCCTTGCGCACGATGACGTCGGGCACGACGTACTCGGGCTCGCTCGATTCGATCTGCGAGCCAGGGCGCGGGTTGAGGCTTTGCACCAGTTCGATGACCTGGCGCAGCTCGTCTTCCTTGATCTTCATGCGCCGCATCAGCTGGCTGTAGTCGCGGCTGCCGAGCAGGTCGATGAAGTCGGTGACCAGGCGTTTGGCCTCGGCCATCCACGGCGTGCTGGCCGGTAGCTGGCGCAGTTGCAGCAGCAGGCATTCGCCCAGGTTGCGTGCGGCGATGCCGGCAGGCTCGAACTGCTGAATGCGGTGCAGGACCGCTTCGACCTCATCCAGCTCGATATCCAGTTCGGGGTCGAAACCGGCGCAGATCTCTTCGAGGGTGTCTTCGAGGTAGCCCTGGCCATTGATGCTGTCGATCAGGGTGACGGCGATCAGGCGATCGGTGTCGGACATCGGCGCCAGGTTCAACTGCCACAGCAGGTGGCTTTGCAGGCTTTCGCCGGCCGATGTGCGGGTGGTGAAGTCCCACTCGTCGTCATCGTTGCTCGGCAGGCTGCTGGCGCTGGTCTGGTAGATGTCTTCCCAGGCGGTATCGACGGGCAACTCGTTGGGGATTCGCTCGCTCCACTCGCCGTCTTCCAGGTTTTCGGCACTGTTGGTGCTTTCCTGGAAGCTGTTGTCCTGGACTTCGGCGGCCGGTTTGTTCTCGGCGTTATCGGCCATCGGGTCGCTGTTGTCGAAGTCCTCGCCGTCTTCCTGACGTTCGAGCATCGGGTTCGATTCCAGCGCTTCCTGGATTTCCTGTTGGAGGTCCAGGGTCGAGAGCTGGAGGAGGCGGATGGCCTGTTGCAACTGAGGCGTCATCGTCAGTTGCTGGCCCATTTTTAGGACGAGCGATGGTTTCATGGCAGGGGCTTAATACCTTGTTCGCCGGCGCGCATGCGCCATCCACTACACGAGGGCGCCGGAGCGCCAAATTCAAGCAAGTTTTATGCCTTAAATTGTAGCGTTTGCCTAGAGCACCGTAACAACTTAAACCCCGACAGGGTCGATTTGCCAGTGCTCCAGGTGCGTCCCGGGGTCAGAGCCGGAACTCGTGACCCAGGTAAACCTCTTTGACCAGTTCGTTGGCCAGGATGGTCTCGGCGTCGCCTTCGGCGATCAGTCGGCCATCATTGACGATATAGGCGGTTTCGCAGATATCCAAGGTCTCACGCACGTTGTGGTCGGTAATCAGTACGCCGATCCCCTTGGCCTTGAGGTGATGGATGATCTGCTTGATGTCACCGACGGAAATCGGGTCGACGCCCGCGAAGGGTTCGTCGAGCAGGATGAACTTCGGTGCGGTCGCCAGGGCGCGTGCGATCTCGACACGGCGGCGTTCGCCACCCGAGAGGCTCATGCCGAGGTTGTCGCGAATGTGGCTGATGTGGAACTCCTGCAGCAGGCTTTCCAGCTCCTTGCGGCGGCCGTCGCGGTCGAGCTCCTTGCGGGTCTCGAGGATCGCCATGATGTTGTCGGCCACCGACAGCTTGCGGAAAATGGAAGCTTCCTGCGGCAGGTAGCCGATGCCGGCACGCGCGCGACCGTGCATGGGCTGGTGGCTGACATCGAGGTTGTCGATCAGCACGCGCCCTTGCTCAGCCTGGACCAGGCCGACGATCATGTAGAAGCAGGTGGTCTTGCCGGCGCCGTTGGGGCCGAGCAGGCCGACGATCTGGCCGCTGTCGATCGACAGGCTGACGTCGCGCACGACTTGCCGACCCTTGTAGCTCTTGGCCAGGTGCTGGGCTTTGAGGGTTGCCATTTACTCGGCCTTCTTCTTCGGCTGGATCACCATGTCGATGCGCTGACGTGGTTGAGTCACGTTGCCACCACGACCGGCGGTCGCAACCTGGGTCTTGGTGTTGTAGACGATCTTCTCGCCTTCAGTGGTGTTGCCTTCATTCTCGACCTTGGCGCGGTCGGTGAGGATCACCGTGTCTTTCTGCGCCTGGTACTGAATGGTCACGGCCCAGCCTTTCATCTTGTCCGGCTTGGCGGTGCTCTGCTGCTGTTCGAAGTAGGCCAGGTTGCCCACCGAGGTGACCACGTCGATGTCGCCATTGGCGGCGCGGGTCATGGTCACGGTGTTGCCTTTGATCATCATCGAACCTTGGGTGATGATGACGTCACCGGTATAGGTGGCCACGCCTTGCTTGTCGTCCAGGTGCGCGTTGTCGGCCTGGATGCGGATAGGCTGGTCACGGTCGGTCGGCAGTGCGAAGGCGCTCGCGCTTCCCAGTGCTGCGCTCAGGCTGAGCAAAAGGGGGAGGGTTTTAACGAGCCTCATACTGTCCTCTTACGTTAGAGAGCAGGTCCATCCTGCCTTCTTTCAAATACGCTTTCATTCCATTGCCCGTGGTCGTGCCACCGGCGCCGTCGATTCTAACGGCTTGCTCGGTCTGCGCATATTGCTTCTGCGGGAATACGGTCATGCGTGAGCTGGTGATAATCGTTTCACGCTTCTTTTCGTCGGTGCGGGCAATGCGCACCTGGTCGATCAGCTCGACCTCGGTGCCGTCCGGGTTGACCTCGGCACGCACGCTTTGCACGTGCCACGGATACTCGGTGCCGCGGTACATGTGCAGGTCTGGCGTGGTCACCAGTGTGACCTCGGTGGCCGTCAGGTGTTCGACCTTGTCGGCGGTCATTTCATACTGCAACTTGCCGTCGGGCAGGAACTGCACGCTGTGGGCATTGATCGCGTAGTAGTCGATGGCGCTCTCGTCGACCTGGGCCGTGGGCTGGTCGAGGAAGCTCTCGGGGCTGACATTCCAGTAGCCGATCGCCGCCAGCAGGGCGCCGATGGCCACGAGCAGCACAATATTGCGGGCTTTCTTGCTGAACATGAGCAGCCTTAAAGGTAATGTGCGTTGGCAGCGTCCAGGGTGCCCTGGGCCTGCATGATCAGTTCACAAAATTCACGCGCCGCGCCTTCACCGCCGCGGGCCTGGGTCACCCCGTGCGCATGTTGGCGAACGAAGGGGGCGGCGTTAGACACCGCCATGCCCAGGCCGACCCGGCGGATCACCGGCAGGTCAGGCAGGTCGTCGCCCAGGTAGGCGACTTGTTCATAGCTTAGGCCGAGTTCGGCGAGCAAGCCGTCGAGTACCACCAATTTGTCCTCGCGGCCCTGGTACAGGTGCGGGATGCCGAGGTTTTTCGCACGGCGCTCGACCACCGGGGTTTTGCGCCCGCTGATGATTGCCGTGGTCACGCCCGATGCCATGAGCATCTTGATGCCCTGGCCGTCGAGGGTGTTGAAGGTCTTGAACTCGCTGCCGTCTTCGAGGAAGTACAGGCGGCCGTCGGTGAGCACGCCGTCAACGTCGAACACGGCAAGCTTGATGGCCTGGCCACGTTGAATCAAATCCTGGGTCATTTACATTACTCCGGCGCGCAACAGGTCGTGCATGTTCAGGGCGCCGGTCGGGCGGTCGTCCTGGTCGACCACCACCAGCGCGTTGATCTTGTGGTCTTCCATGATTTTCAGGGCCTCGGCGGCCAGCATTTCGGCGCGGGCGGTCTTGCCATGCACGGTCATCACCTGGTCGATCAAGGTGGTGTGCATGTCGATATTGCGGTCCAGGCTGCGGCGCAGGTCGCCGTCGGTGAAGATCCCGGCCAGTTTGCCGTCCGGTTCGAGGATCACGGTCATGCCCAGGCCTTTACGCGACATTTCCAGCAGCGCGTCCTTGAGCAGGGTGCCGCGTGCCACCTGGGGCAGTTCGGCGCCTGCGTGCATCACGTTCTCGACCTTGAGCAGCAGGCGGCGGCCAAGGGCGCCACCGGGGTGCGAAAAGGCGAAGTCTTCGGCAGTGAAGCCACGGGCTTCGAGCAGGGCGATGGCCAGGGCGTCGCCCAGCACCAGCGCTGCGGTGGTCGAAGAGGTGGGGGCCAGGTTCAGTGGGCAGGCCTCCTGGGTGACGCGGGCGTCGAGGTTGACCTCGGCAGCCTGGGCCAGGGGCGAATCGGCATTGCCGGTCAGGCTGATCAGCTGGATGCCGAGACGCTTGATCAGCGGCAGCAAGGTGATGATTTCTGCGGTGCTGCCGGAATTGGACAGGGCCAGGATGACATCGTCCCGGGTGATCATGCCCATGTCGCCATGGCTGGCTTCGGCCGGGTGCACGAAGAACGCAGGCGTGCCGGTGCTGGCCAGGGTGGCGGCGATCTTGTTGCCGATATGCCCCGACTTGCCCATGCCGACCACCACGACCCGGCCCTTGCTGGCCAGAATCAGCTCGCAGGCCTTGACGAAGTTGGCGTCGATACGCGGCGCCAGGCTTTCCACGGCCTCGACTTCGAGGCGCAAGGTGCGCAGGGCGGACTGGATCAGCTCACTGGATTGGCTCATGTCGTCAAACAATGCCTGATGAAAAGGCGGCGATTATAGCCGCAATGGAAGAAAGCCTCATCCTTTCGATTGCCCGGCAAATGCCATGGAAGTCTGTCGTTGTGCTGAACGACACGTTCCATGGCCTTGGGGCCGCCCTGTCAGCGGTGCTATAGTTCGCCGCTATTCGGCCTGTCAGGGGCACGTGTGCCTTCACGATGAGGGCAAGCGTCCACTAGGACGAGGCTGCACTAGCAAGGAGTCTAGATGAGTGTGGATAGCGCCTACGCGGTCGAGTTGAAGGGGCTTACCTTCAAGCGCGGTTCGCGCAGCATTTTCAGCAATGTCGACATACGCATCCCGCGCGGCAAGGTCACCGGCATCATGGGGCCATCGGGTTGCGGCAAGACCACATTGCTACGCCTGATGGGTGCGCAACTGCGTCCGTCCAGCGGCGAGGTATGGGTTGCCGGGCAGAACCTGCCGACGCTGTCGCGCAGCGACCTGTTCGACGCGCGCAAGCAGATGGGCGTGCTGTTCCAGAGCGGCGCGCTGTTCACTGACCTCGATGTGTTCGAGAACGTGGCCTTCCCGCTACGCGTGCACACCCAGCTGTCGGAAGAGATGATTCGCGACATCGTGTTGATGAAACTGCAGGCTGTCGGCCTGCGCGGTGCCATCGACCTGATGCCTGACGAACTGTCCGGTGGCATGAAGCGCCGGGTGGCGCTGGCGCGTGCAATCGCCCTGGACCCGCAGATCCTCATGTACGACGAACCGTTCGTCGGCCAGGACCCGATCGCCATGGGGGTACTGGTGCGCCTGATCCGCCTGCTCAACGATGCCTTGGGCATCACCAGCATCGTGGTTTCCCACGACCTGGCCGAAACCGCCAGCATTGCCGACTACATCTACGTGGTAGGGGATGGCCAGGTGCTGGGGCAGGGCACGCCTGACGAGCTGATGGGCTCGGACAACCCGCGTATTCGCCAGTTCATGAAAGGCGACCCGGATGGCCCGGTACCCTTCCACTTTCCCGCGCCTGATTACCGCGCCGACCTGCTGGGGGCGCGTTGATGCGCAGAAAATCCTTACTCGAACGTGTTCGCCTGTTCGGTCGCTCGGCGATCGACGTGCTGGCCGTGCTCGGGCGTTCCTGTCTGTTTCTGTTTCATGCGCTGATCGGGCGTGGCGGTATTGGCGGTGGCTTCCAGCTGCTGACCAAGCAGCTGTACTCGGTGGGCGTGCTGTCGCTGGCGATCATCGTTGTGTCTGGTGTGTTCATCGGCATGGTGCTGGCGCTGCAGGGCTACAGCATCCTGACCAAGTACGGCTCTGAACAGGCGGTCGGGCAGATGGTGGCCCTGACCCTGTTGCGTGAGCTTGGGCCGGTGGTGACCGCACTGTTGTTCGCCGGCCGCGCAGGGTCTGCGCTGACCGCCGAGATTGGCAACATGAAGTCCACCGAGCAGCTGTCGAGCCTGGAAATGATCGGCGTCGACCCGCTCAAGTACATCGTTGCGCCACGCCTGTGGGCCGGCTTTATCTCGCTGCCGCTGCTGGCGCTGATTTTCAGCGTGGTCGGCATCTGGGGTGGGTCGTGGGTCGCCGTGGATTGGCTGGGCGTCTACGAGGGCTCGTTCTGGGCCAACATGCAGAACAGTGTTTCCTTCACCGACGACGTGCTGAACGGCTTGATCAAGAGCCTGGTGTTCGCCTTCGTCACCACCTGGATCGCCGTATTCCAGGGGTACGACTGTGAGCCCACCTCAGAAGGGATCAGCCGTGCCACCACCAAGACCGTGGTCTATGCCTCGTTGGCTGTCCTGGGTCTGGACTTTATTCTGACCGCCTTGATGTTTGGAGATTTCTGATGCAAAACCGCACCCTGGAAATCGGTGTCGGCCTGTTCCTCCTGGCCGGGATCCTGGCGCTGCTGCTGCTGGCCTTGCGAGTCAGCGGGCTGTCGGCCAGCCCGAGCAGCGATACCTATAAAGTTTATGCGTACTTCGACAATATCGCCGGTTTGACGGTCAGAGCTAAAGTGACCATGGCCGGTGTGACGATCGGCAAGGTCACCGCCATCGATCTGGACCGTGATTCCTACACCGGTCGGGTGACGTTGCAGCTGGACAAGACCGTCGACAACCTGCCGACAGACTCCACTGCTTCGATCCTGACCGCCGGGTTGCTGGGCGAGAAGTACATCGGCATCAGCGTGGGCGGCGAAGACGACGTGCTCAAGGATGGCGCGACCATCCACGACACCCAGTCGGCACTGGTGCTGGAAGATCTGATTGGCAAGTTCCTGCTCAACTCCGTTGGCAAGGAACCGAAAGAAGCGCAACCGGCTAATTAAGGAGTTTCCATGATTTCGATCCTGCGACGTGGCCTGCTGGTCCTGCTGGCGGCCTTCCCTTTGCTGACCGTGGCGGCGCAGACGCCTCACGATGTGGTGCAAGGCACGACCAACGAATTGCTTGGCGACCTCAAGGCCAACAAGGAGCAGTACAAGTCCAACCCCAACGCCTTCTACGATGCGCTCAACCGCATCCTGGGCCCGGTGGTGGACGCTGACGGCATTTCCCGCAGCATCATGACGGTGAAGTATTCGCGCAAGGCCACGCCTGAGCAGATGCAGCGCTTCCAGGAAAACTTCAAGCGCAGCCTGATGCAGTTCTATGGCAACGCCCTGCTGGAATACAACAACCAGGGTATCGTCGTTGACCCGGCCAAGGCTGATGACGGCAAGCGTGCCAGCGTCGGCATGAAGGTGACCGGCAACAACGGCGCCGTGTACCCGGTGCAGTACACCCTGGAAAACATTGCCGGCGAGTGGAAGGTGCGTAACGTCATCGTCAACGGCATCAACATCGGCAAGCTGTTCCGCGATCAGTTCGCCGATGCCATGCAGCGCAACGGCAACAACCTGGACAAGACCATCGACGGTTGGGCCGGTGAAGTGGCCAAGGCCAAGGAAACCGCCGATAAGTCGCCCGAGAAGGCAGTGCAATGAGTGAGGCTGGCGTAAGCATGGCCGAGCCGGGCGTACTGCGTTTGACCGGCGTGCTGGACTATCGCAGCGGCCCGGCCTTGCGCAAGCAAGGCAAGGCATTGATCGACGCCTCGCGCGAGCCGCACATGGTGCTGGATTGCTCGGCCGTGGCGAAATCGTCCAGCGTCGGCCTGTCGCTGCTGCTGGCGTTTATCCGCGATGCCCAGGCGGCCGGCAAGGCCTTCGAAGTACGCGGTATGCCCGACGACATGCGGGAAATTGCCGGGGTTTATGACCTCGATGAAGTGCTGGCCACTTGATGGCTATGCACTGAAGGATGGCCCCTCGGTCAGCGCACGCCCTCAGTGGGCTTCGCAGGCGAGGGGCTTTTTTGTATGATGGCCGACCCGTGCGCATCGGGCGCCGATTGAGGTTGAGCATGCAGGCCGTAGAAGTTAAAAGCTTCCTTGAAGAAAAATTGCCGGGATCCCGGGTCGAAGTTGAAGGCGAAGGCTGCAACTTCCAGTTGAACGTGATCAGCGACGAGTTGGCTGGCCTGAGCCCGGTCAAGCGTCAGCAGGCGATCTATGCTCACCTTAATCCCTGGATCGCCAATGGCAGCATCCATGCGGTAACCATGAAATTTTTCAGCAGCGCAGCCTGGGCTGAGCGCACCTGAGCCAACTTGGCGGCGAGACTCCAATGGACAAACTGATTATTACTGGCGGCGCTCGCCTTGACGGCGAGATCCGCATTTCGGGCGCGAAGAACGCGGCATTGCCGATTCTGGCGGCGACCCTGCTGGCTGACGGCCCGGTCACCGTGGCCAACCTGCCGCACCTGCACGACATCACCACCATGATCGAGCTGTTCGGGCGCATGGGCATCGAGCCTGTGATCGACGAAAAGCTGGCCGTGGAAATCGACCCACGCACCATCAAGACGCTGGTCGCGCCGTACGAGCTGGTCAAGACCATGCGCGCCTCGATCCTGGTGCTGGGCCCGATGGTTGCGCGTTTCGGCGAGGCTGAAGTAGCCCTGCCTGGCGGTTGCGCCATCGGTTCGCGCCCTGTCGACCTGCACATCCGTGGCCTTGAAGCCATGGGCGCGAAGATCGAAGTCGAAGCCGGCTACATCAAGGCCAAGGCACCTGAGGGTGGCCTGCGCGGTGCGCACTTCTTCTTCGACACCGTCAGCGTGACCGGTACCGAGAACATCATGATGGCCGCTGCACTGGCCAAAGGCCGCAGCGTGCTGCAAAACGCTGCCCGTGAACCTGAAGTGGTCGACCTGGCCAACTTCATCAACGCCATGGGCGGCAATGTTCAGGGCGCTGGCACCGACACCATCACCATCGAAGGCGTCGAGCGCCTGCACTCGGCCACTTACCGCGTCATGCCCGACCGTATCGAAACCGGTACCTACCTGGTCGCCGCAGCCGTCACCGGCGGCCGCGTCAAGGTCAAGGACACCGATCCGACCATCCTTGAGGCCGTACTGGAAAAACTCAAGGAAGCGGGCGCCGACATCACCACTGGTGAAGACTGGATCGAGCTGGACATGCACGGCAAGCGGCCCAAGGCTGTCAACCTGCGTACCGCGCCGTACCCAGCGTTCCCGACCGACATGCAGGCGCAGTTCATCTCGCTCAACGCCATCGCCGAAGGCACTGGCGCGGTGATCGAGACGATCTTCGAAAACCGCTTCATGCACGTCTACGAAATGCACCGCATGGGCGCGCAGATCCAGGTCGAAGGCAACACCGCCATCGTCACCGGCGTCAAGACGCTGAAGGGCGCGCCAGTCATGGCCACCGACCTGCGTGCTTCCGCCAGCCTGGTACTGTCGGCGCTGGTGGCCGAAGGCGATACGCTGATCGATCGCATCTACCACATCGACCGTGGTTACGAGTGCATCGAGGAAAAACTGCAGATGCTGGGCGCCAAGATCCGCCGCGTACCGGGTTAACAGCCCGCAGGCGCACGATGTGGGGGCGGGCTTGTCCCGCGAAGGAGGCACTGCGGTGTATGGCACCAGCGTTGCCGCTGTTCGCGGGGCTAGCCCGCTTCCACACACGAATTGAATGAGGTCGGGCCTAGGCCCGGCCGGCAGTAGCCGCTTAAGGACCGACGTTTCCCATGTTGACCATCGCGCTATCCAAAGGCCGAATTCTCGACGATACCCTGCCATTGCTGGCCGAGGCCGGTATCGTGCCGACCGAGAACCCGGACAAGAGCCGTAAACTGATCATCCCCACCACGCAGGACGACGTGCGCCTGCTGATCGTGCGTGCCACTGACGTGCCGACCTACGTCGAGCATGGCGCCGCCGACCTCGGTGTGGCTGGCAAGGACGTGCTGATGGAGTACGGCGGCCAGGGCCTGTACGAGCCGCTGGACCTGCAGATCGCCCGCTGCAAGCTGATGACCGCTGGCGTGGTCGGCGCACCTGAGCCCAAGGGCCGTCTGCGCGTGGCCACCAAGTTCGTCAACGTCGCCAAGCGGTATTACGCCGAGCAGGGCCGTCAGGTCGACATCATCAAGCTGTATGGCTCGATGGAGCTGGCCCCCCTGATCAACCTCGCCGACAAGATCATCGACGTGGTCGACACTGGCAACACCCTGCGCGCCAATGGCCTGGAACCCCAGGAAATGATCGCCACGATCAGCTCCCGCCTGGTGGTCAACAAAGCATCGATGAAGATGCAGCATGCCCGTATCCAGAGCCTGATCGACACCCTGCGCAAGGCCGTCGAATCGCGACACCGCGGCTGACTCCTGCGCGCGACCTCCGCTGTCGCGCCCGTCTATCCGCGTCATAGCCACTTTTCTCGGGTGCCCGCGCGGATGGACTGGTAGCCTAGGGCGCCTGAGCATTCGCTAATAATCGAGGCCCTCGCCATGACCGTGTCCACTGCAATTGCCCGTCTCAACGCCGCTGATCCGGATTTCGCCCGACATCTGGATCATCTGCTGAGCTGGGAAAGTGTGTCCGATGACGCGGTCAACCAGCGCGTGCTCGACATCATCAAGGCCGTTCGCGAACGCGGCGATGCGGCGCTGGTGGAGTTCACCCAGCGCTTCGATGGTGTCGATGCTAAGTCCATCGATGACCTGATTCTTGGCCGTGAACGCCTTGAGCTTGCCCTGACGCGCATTACCGACACCCAGCGTGCAGCCCTGGAAAAGGCCGCCGAGCGCGTGCGCATCTACCACGAGCGGCAAAAGCAGGATTCCTGGCAGTACACCGAAGCCGACGGCACCGTGCTGGGCCAGAAGGTCACGCCGTTGGACCGCGCTGGCCTGTACGTACCGGGTGGCAAGGCGTCGTACCCGTCCTCGGTACTGATGAACGCCATTCCGGCCAAGGTCGCGGGCGTGACCGAAGTGGTCATGGTGGTGCCGACCCCGCGTGGCGAGGTCAACGAACTGGTGCTGGCCGCTGCCTGCATCGCCGGTGTCGACCGTGTGTTCACCGTGGGTGGCGCACAGGCCGTCGCCGCGCTGGCCTATGGCACCGAGAGTGTGCCGCAGGTGGACAAGATCGTCGGCCCGGGCAACATCTATGTCGCCACCGCCAAGCGCCACGTGTTCGGCCAGGTTGGCATCGACATGATCGCCGGCCCGTCGGAAATTCTCGTGGTGTGTGACGGCCAGACCGACCCGGACTGGATCGCCATGGACCTGTTCTCCCAGGCCGAGCACGACGAAGACGCCCAGGCCATCCTGGTCAGCCCGGACGCTGAGTTTCTCGACCGCGTTGCCGCCAGCATCGATAAGCTGCTGCCGACCATGGAACGCGCCGAGATCATCGAGAAATCGGTCAATGGCCGCGGCGCGCTGATCCAGGTGCGTGACATGCAGCAGGCCATCGACGTGGCCAACCGCATCGCCCCTGAGCACTTGGAGCTGTCGGTCGCCGACCCGCAGGCCTGGTTGCCGCAGATTCGCCACGCCGGTGCGATCTTCATGGGCCGCCACACCAGTGAAGCACTGGGTGACTACTGCGCAGGCCCCAACCACGTGTTGCCAACCTCCGGCACCGCGCGTTTTTCGTCGCCACTGGGGGTGTATGACTTCCAGAAGCGTTCGTCGATCATCTTCTGCTCCGAGCAGGGCGCGTCCGAGCTGGGCCACACCGCTTCGGTCCTGGCCCGTGGCGAGTCGCTGACCGCCCACGCCCGCAGCGCCGAATACCGTATCCTGACCCAAGAGAAGGGGAACTGAGCATGAGTCGATTCTGGAGCCCCTTCGTCAAGGACCTCGTGCCTTACGTGCCGGGCGAGCAACCCAAGCTGGCCCGCCTGGTCAAGCTCAACACCAACGAGAACCCCTATGGCCCGTCGCCCAAGGCGCTGGAAGCCATGCGCGGCGAGCTGAACGACAACCTGCGCCTGTACCCGGACCCGAACGGTGACCGGCTCAAGCAGGCGGTGGCCGAGTATTACGGCGTCACCCCGGGGCAGGTGTTTGTCGGCAACGGCTCGGACGAGGTGCTGGCGCACATCTTCCACGGCCTGTTCCAGCACGATGCACCGCTGCTGTTCCCGGACATCAGCTACAGCTTCTATCCGGTGTACTGCGGCCTGTACGGCATTGCCTACGAGCAAGTAGCGCTGGACGAGCAGTTCCAGATCCGCGTCGAGGACTACAAAAAGCCGAATGCCGGGATCATCTTCCCCAACCCGAATGCGCCGACCGGCTGCCTGATGCCGCTGCAAGCGGTCGAGCAGCTGCTGCAGGGCAACCCGGATTCTGTGGTGGTGGTGGATGAGGCCTACATCGACTTTGGTGGCGAGACGGCCATCAGCCTGGTAGACCGCTACGACAACCTGCTGGTGACCCAGACCTTGTCCAAGTCCCGTTCGCTGGCTGGCCTGCGCGTTGGCTTGGCAGTGGGCCACCCGGACCTGATCGAAGCGCTGGAGCGGATCAAGAACAGCTTCAACTCCTACCCGCTGGACCGTGCGGCCATCGTCGGTGCGGCCGTGGCGTTCGAAGACCGTGCTTACTTCGAAGAAACCTGCCGCAAGGTGATCGACAGCCGTGAAGTGCTGGTCGAGCAACTGACGGCCAAAGGCTTCGAGGTACTGCCCTCGGCGGCCAACTTCATCTTCGCCCGTCACCCGCAGCAGGATGCGGCCGAGTTGGCGGCTCGCTTGCGTGAGCAAGGCGTGATCGTGCGGCACTTCAAGCAGGCGCGGATTGCCCAGTTCCTGCGGATTACCATCGGTACGCCGGAAATGAACCAGGCGTTGCTTGATGCGCTGAACTGATCAAGGCGGGCTCACGTAGCCGCCTGCTTCGATCTGACCCCGCCTGGCACTGATTGCCAGGCGGGGTTTTTGCTTTCAGGGCTGAACCTGGCTCTCAATAGGCGATTTCCTCGATGCTGTACGGCATGCCGGCAGGCCTGTTGCGCACGGCTGCCGGGGTGCCATCGAGTAGCAGCACATAGTCGTTGACGTCATCCATACCGTCCGGGTCGGTCCACTGCTCGGCCCCAGCCGGTACTTGTGCAACCACATGCCCGTTCTTGAGGATGGTTACGTAGCCCTTGGCAGTACTGTGCCAGCGCAGGCGGGCAGTGGCTTCATCGGCCCTTGCTTTGCGAGCGCCCGTGTTACCCAGCAGGGGTGTGCCGTCGAGTAGCCATTGCGGCTCGAGTGTCAGCCCCATGTGGCGCAGGACGGTGGGTGCCACTGAGGTCTGCGCAGGCAGACGGTACAGGTTGTTTGGCCCTGGGTTTTCTTTCGGAATACTGGGCTGAGTCAGTTCTTTGTTCAGCGGTTTATTGCTGGCGATGAAGATGGTCTTTTCCTGTTCTGTGACGCCGCCATGGCCTTTGCCCCAATAGTCGCGGCCATGGTCCGTGCTGACAATCACCAGCCAGTCTTCACGCAGATGGCGGCGGCTGCGTAGGTCGACCGCGTCCAGCAGTTCCCCCACTTGGTTGTCGGCCTTTCGCAGTGCCTGCTGGTAGCGGTTGTCGAAGCCACCGTTGTGGCCGGCTGCATCAGGTTCGCCCAACTGGATGAAGGTGAAGTCGGCGGGCGTGGTCTCCAGTATCTGCAGCGCCCGCGCGATGACGTTTTCGTCGGATAAGCCACTTTCGCGTACGTCGTTGCCGTGGGCGTCCTCGAGCAGGAACGCGGTGTTGATCGGCGACCAGTTCACCACACTGGACAGGTAGGCGGTGGGCAGCGCCTGGCGCAGCCGTTTGAACAGGCTAGGGAAGGCCGGGGCGACCCGCAGCGACTCGGCATTCGAGTTAACGCCATGCTTGTTGCTCCAGACCCCGGTGAGCAGGGTGACCCAGCCAGGGCCGCTGAGCGTTGGCTGTTCGCTGGCCTTGCCAGTGATGCCGCCGGTGTAAGCGCTGCCGTAATACAGGCGTTGCTGCAGATTGCTGGCGTCGCCCAAGGCTTCGTAACGATCGAGTTGCACGCCTTCGATGCCGATGATCAGGGTTTTCGGTTGCCGCGCATGCTGCGCCGGCTCGCAGGCTGCCAGCAGCGTCAGTGTCATCAGAAGCAGGGCTGATAATCGCATGAAGGGGCATCCGGGAACGGTAGAGCGAGCGTTGCAATAAAGCGTGCCGCTCACAACTGGCAGAAATACCAGGTGGTTTGCTGTTCGGAGGGCTTTCCATTAGGCTGCAGTAATTCATCGGATGATTGGTTGAATGTAATGAGCGTAGAGTTGGCCAAGCGTTCCCTGGTCGAACTTGCCGTGGAGCGCATGCGCGAGCGCATCCTCAACGGCGACTGGCAGGTAGGGCAGCGCCTGCCGACTGAGCCGGAGCTGGCCCAGGAATTGGGCATCAGCCGCAATACCGTGCGTGAGGCCATGCGCGTGCTGGCGTTCAGCGGCCTGGTGGAAATACGGCAGGGCGATGGCAGTTACCTGCGCACGGCCCAGGACCCGTTGATGGCGGTGCAGGCGATGTCCCGCTGCACCCCCGAGCAGGCGCGGGAGACTCGCCATATCCTCGAAGCCGAGGCCATCGGCCTGGCAGCGCTGCGCCGCACCGACGCCGACCTGCACGGGTTGCGTGAAGCCCTTGCGGGCAGCGCCGGGCATTTTCACGGTGACATCGATGCGTATGTGAGCTGCGACCTGGTGTTTCACCAGCGCTTGGTGGACGCCGCCCACAACCCGGCATTGAGTGAGTTGTACCGGTACTTTTCCGGCGTGGTGGCCGCTGCGCTGCAGCACAACATGACCACTGTTCCGCGCTGCCAGTCCACGTTCGATCTGCACGGGGAAATCCTCGACGCCATCGAGCAACGTGATTCGGAGCGGGCCAAGCGCCTGAGCCGGACCCTCATCGAATCCTGACCACGAGAAGCCCATGGCTGAATCAATGACCCGTAGCAACCCGCCCGGCGAGCGGGAGCTCGACGAACTGCTGATCGACGCCGAAGCCGATGACGAGCAGGTGCAGCAACAGCCTGTGCTGCTGCGCCGGCCCTGGCTGTTGCTGCTGGGCCTGGTACTGGTGGCGCTGAACCTGCGGCCGGCCTTGTCGAGCATGGCGCCGGTGCTGGGCCTGGTGTCCGAAGGCCTGGGTTTGAGCGCCTCACAGGCTGGCTTGCTGACCACCTTGCCGGTGCTGTGCCTGGGCCTGTTCGCGCCACTGGCGCCGGTGCTGGCGCGGCGTTTTGGCAGTGAACGGGTGATCCTCGGCATTCTCCTGACCTTGGCCTTGGGTATTGCAGTGCGCAGTGCCTTTGGGGTGGCCGGGGTGTTCCTGGGCAGCCTCATGGCCGGCGCCAGCATTGGCATTATCGGCGTGCTGTTGCCGGGCATCGTCAAGCGCGACTTCCCACAGCATGCCGGCACCTTGACCGGGGTCTACACCATGGCGCTGTGCCTGGGGGCGGCCATGGCGGCCGGCGCCACGGTGCCCCTGGCCCAGCACTACGAAGGCAACTGGGCGCTGGGGCTGGGCTTCTGGGCCGTGCCGGCACTGTTGGCCATGTTGGTCTGGCTGCCGCAGGCGCGCCAGGGGCATGGCCTGCACAAGGTTGCCTATCGAGTGCGTGGCCTGTGGCGTGACCCACTGGCCTGGCAGGTGACCTTGTACATGGGCCTGCAATCGTCGCTGGCCTATATCGTCTTCGGTTGGTTGCCTTCGATTCTGATGGGTCGTGGTCTGAGCCCAACCGAGGCGGGGCTGGTGCTGTCGGGCTCGGTGATCGTGCAATTGATCAGCTCGCTCAGTGCGCCCTGGCTGGCCACGCGCGGCAAGGACCAGCGCTTGGCCATCGTGATTGTCATGCTGGTGACCCTGGCCGGGCTGTTTGGCTGTCTGTATGCGCCTATTTCCGGGCTGTGGGGGTGGGCGGTGCTGCTGGGCCTGGGGCAGGGTGGGACGTTTGCCCTGGCGTTGACGTTGATCGTGCTGCGCTCCAAAGACGCCCATGTGGCGGCGAACCTGTCGAGCATGGCGCAAGGGGTGGGTTACACACTGGCGTCGATGGGGCCGTTTGCGGTGGGGTTGGTGCATGACCTGACCGGTGGCTGGGCGGCACTGGGGTGGATCTTTGCCGTGCTAGGCCTGGGTGCCATTGTTTTCGGGCTTGGGGCTGGGCGGGCGTTGCATGTGCAGGTGACCAGCGAAAAAGTCTGAGACTGATTGTGCCAGTGCCGGGCCATTCGCGGGACAAGCCCGCTCCCACAGGATGGGAGTGCTTTCAGGGCTGCGGGCTCCTGTGGGAGCGGGCTTGTCCCGCGAATGGGCCGGCACTGGCGTAAGCGCATCGAGCAGATTATCGTGCACCTTTCGATCCCAGGATGGACCTGCACCATGAGCGACGCCAACCGCGACCTGATCACCCGCTTCTACCAGGCCTTCCAGCGGCTGGATGCCGAGGCCATGGTGGCTTGTTACAGCGACGATATCGTCTTCAGCGACCCGGTCTTCGGTACCCTGCGCGGCAAGGATGCAGGCGACATGTGGCGGATGCTCACCACCCGCGCCAAGGACTTCACCCTGACCTTCGACAACGTCCGTGCGGACGAACGCGGTGGCAGTGCGCACTGGGTCGCGACCTACCTGTTCAGCCAGACCGGCCGTACTGTGGTCAACGCTATCCAGGCACGTTTCGTCATTCGCGATGGCTTGATTTGCCAGCATGACGACAGCTTCGACCTTTGGCGCTGGTCGCGTCAGGCATTGGGGGCGCCCGGGGTGCTGCTCGGCTGGTCGCCGCTGATTCAGAACAAGGTACGCCAGCAGGCGTTCAAAGGCCTGCGGGCGTTTCAGCACAGCCAAGGCAACTAACGGAAAGAGCAGGCGTCGTGAGTGAAGCAGTGCCGGATCAGGCAGTAAAACCTTGGTATGTCTACCTGGTGCGGGCGGCCAATGGGTCGCTGTATTGCGGGATCAGTGATGACCCGCAGCGGCGCTTTCTGGCGCATCAGAAAGGGCAGGGGGCGCGGTACTTCAAGACCAGCCCGGCGCAGGCGCTGGTGTATGTCGAGCAGTGGCCCGACAAAGGCGAAGCGCTGCGCCAGGAGCGGCTGGTGAAGCGGCTGCGTAAATCGGCCAAGGAGGCGCTGGTGGCCTCGTTCAGCAACCCCTAGGGCGCGCTACGCGCCCCAGGCGGTATCAGTCCTTGCGCCGCTTCAGCTGATCGATCAACTGCGTCGGCAGCCCCTTGATGATCAAGGTCCCCGCCACCTCGTCATACTCCACCTTGTCGCCCAGCAGGTGCGCCTCGAAGCTGATCGACAGCCCCTCGGCACGGCCAGTGAAGCGGCGGAACTGGTTGAGGGTGCGTTTGTCTGCAGGGATCTCCGGCGACAGGCCGTAGTCTTTGTTGCGGATGTGGTCGTAGAACGCTTTCGGGCGGTCTTCATCGATCAGGCTGGACAGTTCTTCAAGGGTCACCGGCTCGCCCAGCTTGGTTTGGGTGGTGGCGTAGTCGACCAGGGTCTGGGTCTTCTCGCGGGCCGATGCCTCCGGCAAGTCTTCGCTTTCGACGAAGTCGCTGAAGGCCTTGAGCAGGGTACGGGTTTCACCTGGGCCGTCGACGCCCTCCTGGCAGCCGATGAAGTCACGGAAGTAGTCGGAGACCTTCTTGCCGTTCTTGCCCTTGATGAACGAGATGTACTGCTTGGAATTCTGGTTGTTCTTCCACTCGGACAGGTTGATGCGCGCCGCCAGGTGCAGTTGGCCGAGGTCCAGGTGGCGCGATGGCGTCACGTCGAGGTCCGCGTTCACCGCCACGCCTTCGCTGTGGTGCAGCAGGGCGATCGCCAGGTAATCGGTCATGCCTTGCTGGTAGTGGGCGAACAGGATGTGCCCGCCGGTGGACAGGTTGGACTCTTCCATCAGCTTTTGCAGGTGTTCGACGGCGATGCGGCTGAACGCCGCGAAGTCCTTTTCTGCTTCCAGGTACTGCTTCAACCAGCCACTGAGCGGGTAGGCACCCGATTCGCCGTGGAAGAAGCCCCACGCCTTGCCTTGCTTGGCGTTGTAGCTGTCGTTGAGGTCGGCCAGCAGGTTTTCGATGGCATCGGAGGCGCCCAGTTCGGTATCGCGTGCGTGCAGCACGGCGGGGCTGCCATCGGGCTTCTTGTCGATCAGGTGAACGATACAATGACGGATAGGCATGAAGTCCTCGGCGAGTCTGGGGGCGGTGCACGGCCGCGCTGCAAAAGTCGTCCAGTTTACCCCAGAGACAAGGTGATGCAGTGGCCGGATGTTGGCAGAAATGCCGGTTGTTCGTTTTTTGTTCAGTTTTGTGCGTTTTAAGCTAAAACCCCCGAAAAACCTGCATTAAATCGAAGTGCGCAGCGGATATTTATCCATTCCTGTGGTAGCTTTGCGCGGTCTTGCGCCCCTCGCGTGGCGCATTGCTGGCAGCACGCTAGCGTCGTGTCGAACCAAACGCCGATTTACGTATCTACATACGCGATTGGCGCGGCCCTCCAGAATTCAGGGGCTGGCCCGATAACGTCGTAGCTCGCTGCTTAACTACTGAATTTGATAGGGAAGGAACATCACCATGGCATTGACCAAAGACCAACTGATTGCCGACATCGCCGAATCGATCGCCGCGCCAAAAGCCACCGCCAAAAACGCACTGGAGCAACTGGGCCAGATCGTTGCTGACCAACTGGAAAACGGCGCTGAAATCACCCTGCCAGGCATCGGCAAGCTGAAAGTCTCCGAGCGTCCTGCCCGTACCGGCCGCAACCCTTCGACTGGCGCTGCCATCGAAATCGCTGCCAAGAAAGTCGTCAAGTTCGTGCCAGCCAAAGTGCTGACCGACGCCATCAACAAGTAATTGTTGACGCTGTGACGAAACCGCGCCCGGGCTTGCCCGGGCGCGGTTTTTTTCAGCCTTGTGTTTTACGCCGTGCGTGCCAGGCCTGGCGCGCGTTGTCGTCCTGGAAGCTCCAGGCGACCATGCGGCTCTGCTTCTGCCCTTGGCCCATCTCGATGATGCGCACGGCCTTGGCGCCCGCTTTTTTCAGCGCAGCCTCGATGCCTGGCAGGTTGCTGGCCTTGGACACCAGGCTGGTGAACCACAGCACGCTTTCGGCGTACTGCGCGCTTTCCCCGACCAGTTGCGTCACGAAGCGGATCTCGCCGCCCTCACACCACAGTTCGTTGTTCTGGCCGCCGAAATTGAGCACGGGCAGTTTGCGCTTGGGGTCCTGCTTGCCCAGGTTTTTCCACTTGCGCTGGCTGCCGCGGGTGGCTTCATCGCGTGAGGCATGGAAGGGCGGGTTGCACAGGGTCAGGTCGAAGCGCTCGTCCGCCTGCAACAGGCCGCTGAGAATGTGCGTGCGGTTGGCCTGCTGGCGCAGGGTAATGGCCTTGCTCAGGCCATTGGCCTGGACGATGGCCTTGGCCGACGCCAGCGCCACAGGGTCGATATCCGACCCCAGGAAGCGCCAGCGGTAGTCGCTGTGGCCGATCAGCGGGTAGATGCAGTTGGCACCCACGCCGATGTCCAATGCGCGCACCTGGGCGCCCTTGGGGATCTCACCCGCATTGTCTTCGCCCAGCAGGTCGGCGAGCACATGGATGTAGTCGGCGCGACCGGGGATGGGCGGGCACAGGTAGTCGGCGGGGATGTCCCAGTGCTGGATACCGTACTGGGCCTTGAGCAAGGCGCGGTTGAACACCCGTACCGCCTCGGGGTTGGCGAAGTCGATGCTGGGTTTGCCGTGCGGGTTGGTGATGGTGAAGCGGGCCAGGTCAGGGTGGGCCTTGATCAGGCTGGGGAAGTCGTAGCGACCCTGGTGGCGGTTGCGCGGGTGCAGGGTGGGTTTCTGGTTCATGGTCAGGTCCGGTGCTGCAGGCCTTGGGGCTGCTGTGCAGCCCTTTCGCGACACAAGGCCGCTCCTACAGAATAGCGGCGCCTTTCAAACCGGCGCCGTCTCTGTAGGAGCGGCCTTGTGTCGCGAAAGGGCCGCACAGCGGCCCCATCGGTCTATCAGATTGTTACAGCGCTGCAATCCGCGCATGCTGCTCGGTGAAGTTGGCCAGGGCCTGTTCGGACTCTGCCAGCTTGGCGCGTTCCTTCTCGATCACCGCAGGCGGTGCCTTGTCGACGAAGGCAGCGTTGGACAGCTTGCCGCCCACGCGCTGGACTTCACCCTGCAGACGCTGGATCTCCTTGTTCAGGCGAGCCAGTTCGGCGTCCTTGTCGATCAGGCCGGCCATCGGCACCAGTACCTGCAGATCACCCACCAGTGCGGTGGCCGACAGTGGCGCTTCGTCGGCATCGCCAAGCACGGTGAACGACTCGACCTTGGCCAGTTTCTTCAGCAGGGCTTCGTTTTCCTGCAGGCGGCGCTGGTCGTCGGCATTGGCGTTTTTCAGGAACAGAGGCAACGGCTTGCCCGGGCCGATGTTCATTTCGGCGCGGATGTTGCGCAGGCCGACCATCAGCTCCTTGAGCCACTCGATGTCACCTTCGGCAGCGGCATCAATGCGGCTTTCATTGGCCACCGGCCACGGCTGCAGCATGATGGTCTTGCCCTGAATGCCAGCCAGCGGCGCGATGCGCTGCCAGATTTCTTCAGTGATGAACGGCATGAACGGGTGCGCCAGGCGCAGGGCCACTTCCAGCACGCGCACCAGGGTGCGACGGGTGCCACGGGCGCGCTCGACCGGGGCGTTCTCGTCCCACAGCACAGGCTTGGAGAGTTCCAGGTACCAGTCGCAATACTGGTTCCAGATGAACTCATACAGGGCCTGGCTGGCCAGGTCGAAGCGGAACTGCTCCAGCTGGCGGGTCACTTCGGCTTCGGTACGCTGCAGTTGCGAGATGATCCAGCGGTCGGCCAGCGACAGCTCGTAGGCTTCGCCGTTCTGGCCGCAGTCCTCGCCCTTGTCCAGCACGTAGCGGGCGGCGTTCCAGATCTTGTTGCAGAAGTTGCGGTAGCCTTCGACGCGGCCCATGTCGAACTTGATGTCGCGGCCGGTCGAGGCCAGCGAGCAGAACGTGAAGCGCAGGGCGTCGGTGCCGTAGCTGGCGATGCCGTCCGGGAACTCGGCCTTGGTCTGCTTGGCGATCTTCTCGGCAAGCTTGGGCTGCATCATGCCGCTGGTGCGTTTTTCCAACAGGGCGTCGAGGGTGATGCCGTCGACGATGTCCAGCGGGTCCAGGACGTTACCCTTGGACTTGGACATCTTCTGGCCCTGGCCATCGCGCACCAGGCCGTGCACGTACACGGTCTTGAACGGAACCTGCGGGGTGCCGTCCTCGTTCTTGATCAGGTGCATGGTCAGCATGATCATGCGCGCAACCCAGAAGAAGATGATGTCGAAGCCGGTGACCAGCACATCGGTGGAGTGGAACTTCTTGAGGAACTCGGTCTGTTCTGGCCAGCCCAGTGTCGAGAAGGTCCACAGGCCCGAGCTGAACCAGGTGTCGAGTACGTCGTCGTCCTGGCGCAGGGCAACATCGGCGCCCAGGTTGTGCTTGGCGCGGACTTCAGCCTCGTCACGGCCGACATAGACCTGGCCGGCCTCGTCGTACCATGCCGGGATGCGGTGGCCCCACCACAGCTGGCGGCTGATGCACCAGTCCTGAATGTCGCGCATCCAGGAGAAATACATGTTCTCGTACTGCTTGGGCACGAACTGGATGCGGCCATCTTCCACGGCGGCGATGGCAGGCTCTGCCAGCGGCTTGGTGGAGACATACCACTGGTCGGTCAGCCAGGGTTCGATGACAGTGCCCGAACGGTCGCCTTTCGGCACTTTCAAGGCGTGGTCGTCGATGCTGACCAGCAGGCCCTGGGCATCAAGGTCGGCGACGATCTGCTTACGCGCGACAAAGCGGTCGAGGGTGGCGTACTGGGCGGGCAGGGTGGTGTCGACCTGCTCGTTGACGCTGCCGTCGAGGTTGAAGGCCTGGGCATTGGCCAGGACCATCGCGTTCTTGTCGAAGATGTTCAGCAGCGGCAGGTTGTGGCGCTTGCCGACTTCGTAGTCGTTGAAGTCGTGTGCCGGGGTGATCTTCACGCAGCCGGTGCCGAATTCCGGGTCGCAGTAGTCGTCGGCGATGATCGGGATGCGGCGGCCGACCAACGGCAGCTCGACGAACTTGCCGATCAGGGCCTGGTAGCGCTCGTCGTTCGGGTTGACCGCGACGGCAGCGTCACCCAGCAGGGTTTCCGGACGCGTGGTGGCAACCACCAGGTAGTCCTTGCCTTCGGCGGTCTTGGCGCCGTCGGCCAACGGGTAGCGCAGGTTCCACAGGTGGCCCTTCTCGTCGTGGTTTTCCACTTCGAGGTCGGAGATGGCCGTGTGCAGCTTGGTGTCCCAGTTGACCAGGCGCTTGCCGCGGTAGATCAGGCCGTCTTCGTGCAGGCGCACGAAGGCTTCCTTGACGGCTTCGGACAGGCCGTCGTCCATGGTGAAGCGCTCACGGCTCCAGTCGACCGACGAGCCCAGGCGACGGATCTGACGGCTGATGTTGCCGCCGGACTGGTCCTTCCACTCCCAGACTTTTTCCAGGAACTGTTCCCGGCCCAGGTCATGACGGTTCTGGCCTTTGGCTTCGAGTTGGCGCTCGACCAGCATCTGCGTGGCGATACCGGCGTGGTCGGTGCCCGGCTGCCACAGGGTGTCGCGACCCTGCATGCGGCGGAAACGGATCAGGGCGTCCATGATCGCGTTGTTGAACCCATGGCCCATGTGCAGGCTGCCGGTGACGTTCGGCGGCGGGATCATGATGGTGTAGGACTCACCTGCACCTTGTGGAGCGAAATAGTTCTCGGACTCCCAGGTGTTGTACCAGGAAGTTTCGATGGCGTGCGGCTGGTAGGTCTTATCCATGCGCGGCGGGACCCTGTGCATTTATTCGGGAAAGCCGAAAAGTATAACGAAGGCACAGGGTTTAGGCGACAGGCCGGGGGCTGCTTTGCAGCCCTTTCGCGACACAAGGCCGCGCCCACAGGCACCGCGATCCCTGTAGGAGCGGCCTTGTGCCGCGAATGGGCCGCAAAGCGGCCCCGAAATATCACTCAGAACGCTTGATCAAGCGCTCGATACGCGCATCCAGCCGGCGCTTGATTTCGTTCTCGATATGCGGGGTAAAGTCATTGATCACGTCTTGCATGATCGCCTGCGCTGCGGCGCGCAGCTCGCTTTCCAGGTGCAGCAAGGTGTCCTGGCGGCGGGTTTGCGGGTCTTCCTCAGGGGCTGCGGCGATCGGCTCGACGGCCGGCACGGCGTTGCCGCCGGGCTCGTCCAGCAACAGTGGAATCTGCTCCACCGTCTCGGTCAGCAGCGGCGGTTGCAGGTCGGCGTCGCCAAGCAACTGGCGGATCGACTCGAGGTCATCGAGCAGATGGGCGGAGTCGGGTAAAGGGGAAGGCTTGTCCATCGTCGTCAAAGTCGCTGTAAGCGGTGGTCTTGCAGAGCATAGCCCTGTTCGCGGTAGAAACGGAACCGCTCACGGGCCGATTGGCGGATGCCTGGCTCCTCGACGACGATCTCGGCCACCCGTTCGAACTGGCCGACGAACGCGGGCACGCCAGCGCCCAGGTTGATCAGCAGGTCACTGTGTTGCCCGGCATCTTCAGCAATCCCTAAGGCCACCGTGGCATCCGCGTGCAACTCCGCGAGGTCGTGGGGCACGAAGGCTTCGCCCTTGAAGTGCCAGAGGCGTTGGTCCAGTTCGCTGCGCTGTTCGGCATCCTGGCAATGCAGGTAGACCCGGTGGCCGAGGCGCCAGGCTTTTTCGCACAGCTTGCAGGCGAAATCGAGCCGCGCCGACAAGGCGTCGGTGGGCAGGATGTAAAAATCGACTTTGCTCATGGTGGTCTCTGCCGGCCGGTGGCGCGCGAGGCGCCACCGGCCTCAAGGCATCAGGCGCCAGCGCGGTCCAGCAGGTACTGGGTCAGCAGCGGGACCGGTCGGCCAGTGGCGCCCTTGTCCTTGCCACCGCTGATCCAGGCCGTGCCGGCGATGTCCATGTGCGCCCAGTTGTAGGCCTTGGCGAAGCGCGACAGGAAGCAGCCTGCGGTGATGGTGCCGGCCTTCGGCCCACCGATGTTGCCCATGTCGGCGAACGGGCTGTCCAGTTGTTCCTGGTACTCGTCGAACAGCGGCAGCTGCCAGGCACGGTCGTCGGCGCGCTTGCCGGCATCCAGCAGTTGGCCGACCAGGTCGTCGTTGTTGCCCATCAGGCCCGAGGTGTGGCTACCCAGGGCGACGATGCAAGCGCCGGTCAGGGTGGCGATGTCGATCACCGCCTGGGGCTTGAAGCGTTCGGCGTAGGTCAGGGCGTCGCACAGCACCAGGCGGCCTTCGGCGTCGGTGTTGAGGATTTCGACGGTCTGGCCGCTCATGGTGGTGACGATGTCGCCCGGGCGGGTAGCGCCGCCGCTCGGCATGTTTTCAGCGCAGGCCAGCAGGCACACCAGGTTGATCGGCAGCTGCAGTTCGAGCACCGCACGCAGGGTGCCGAACACGCTGGCGGCGCCACACATGTCGTATTTCATCTCGTCCATGCCGGCGCCTGGCTTGAGGCTGATGCCACCGGTGTCGAAGGTGATGCCCTTGCCCACCAGCACGAACGGCTTGTCTGCCTTCTTGCCGCCCTGGTAATTGAGGACGATCAGGCGTGGCGGCTGGTCGCTGCCCTGGCCCACGGCGTAGAACGCGCCCATGCCCAGGTCTTTGATCTTTTTCTCGTCGAGCACTTCGACCTTGAGGCCTTTGTGCGCCTTGCCCAGCTCCTTGGCCTGTTCGGCGAGGAAGGTTGGGTGGCACAGGTTGGGCGGCAGGTTGCCCAGGTCGCGGGTGAAGGCCATGCCGGTGGCAATCGCCGTGGCGTGCTTGACGGCACGCTCGACCTCGGCCAGGCCGGCCTTGTCGGCCAGCAGGGTGACCTTTTTCAGGGCGCGTGGCTCGGCCTTTTGGCTTTTGAAACGGTCGAACACGTATTCGCCGTCTTGCAGGGTCTCGGCCAGCAGGCGGTACTTGCCGTAGTGGGCGTCGCGGTTGCTGACGGCGATATCATCCAGGGCGAGCACGGCGTCGCCACCGTTGAGGCCTTTCAGCACGCCGGCGACGCTGGCCACCAGTTTGCGCCAGGCGCGGTCGCCCAGGGCTTCGTCCTTGCCGCTGCCAACCAGCAGCACGCGTTCGGCCTTCAGGCCTGGCAGGCTGTGCAGCAGCAGGGTCTGCCCCGGTTTACCGGCCAGGTCGCCACGTTTGAGCACGGCGCTGATGGCACCTTCGCAGGCTTGGTCGACGGCCTTGGCAACAGCGCCGAGCTTGCGGCCTTCACCTACCGGTACAACCAGCGTGGCGGTTTTTACGGATGCAGCAGCTACGCTTTTTACAACCAGTTCCATGTCAGGGTCCCCGAATGATCGATACAGTTGGCGCTTTGCATTCAAGCGCTCTGGGCGGGCCAGGCCGCGTGGTCGCGTACCCGTGGAAAAGCTGCCAGTTTGAGCCTGCGGCCAGCGTGCTGACAACCCTGTTTTGCGGCTTCATGCGCGGCCAAGTGACAGGGGCGGTCAATCACAGGATAATGCGCGCACTTTACATGGAGGTTCGCCTGTGGCGAACCGACATTGGTCTTGGCTGTACTAAGTCATTGTTTGGCGCCAATGTTTGGCAGTCCGCCCTGACAACCCAGGAGTGTCTGGTTTGATCGTCTTTCGTTATCTGTCCCGCGAGGTCCTGGTGACCTTGAGCGCCGTCAGCGCCGTGCTGCTGGTGATCATCATGAGTGGGCGTTTCATCAAGTACCTGGCCCAGGCGGCGCAGGGCGTGCTCGACCCGAGCGTGCTGTTCCTGATCATGGGCTTCCGCCTGCCGGGTTTCTTGCAACTGATCCTGCCTTTGGGGCTGTTCCTCGGCATTTTGCTGGCCTACGGCCGTTTGTACCTGGAAAGCGAAATGACCGTGCTGTCGGCCACGGGCATGAGCCAGCAGCGCCTGCTGGGCCTGACCATGGCACCCGCCGCCCTGGTGGCCTTGCTGGTTGCCTGGCTGAGCCTGAGCCTGGCGCCCCTGGGCGTGGCCCAGGTGCAGCAGATCATCAGCCAGCAGGATGCCCTGACCGAGTTCGACACCCTGGTGCCTGGGCGTTTCCAGACCCTGCGTGATGGCTCACGGGTGACCTACACCGAGCAGCTGTCGGACGACCGCATCAACCTTGGTGGCGTGTTCATCTCCGAAAAACGCTTCAACCAGGACAAAACCAAGGACCGCGCCCCGTCGGTACTGGTCGCCGAAAAAGGCCACCAGGAAGTGCAGGCCGATGGTAACCGCTACCTGGTGCTGGAAAACGGCTACCGCTACGACGGCAACCCTGGTCAGGCCGATTACCGTGCCATCAAGTACGACACCTATGGCGTACTGCTGCCCAAGCCTGAAGTCAGCGAGGAAGTGACCGAGCGCGAAGCTATTCCGACTTCGCAATTGTTCGGCCAGGAGGGCTTGCGCGAACGCGCCGAGCTGCAATGGCGGTTGTCGTTGCCGATCCTGGTCTTCGTCGTGACCCTGTTGGCAGTGCCGCTGTCGCGGGTCAACCCACGCCAGGGGCGCTTCCTCAAGTTGCTGCCGGCGATTCTTCTGTACATGGCCTACCTGACAATGCTGATTTCCGTACGCGGCGCCCTCGAGAAGGGCAAATTGCCGATCGCCCTGGGCATGTGGTGGGTGCACGGCCTGTTCTTGCTGATCGGGCTTGGGCTGATGTACTGGGAACCGCTGAGCCTCAAACGCGCTGCCCGTCGTGCGGAGGTGGCCCGTGGTTAAACTGGATCGCTACATCGGCATGAGCGTGCTCATGGCCATTTTGGCCGTGCTGGGGATCATCCTCGGCCTGGCTTCGCTGTTCGCCTTCATCGATGAGATGAGTGACCTGAGCGACACCTACACGGTGATGGATGCCGGCTGGTTCACGCTGCTGACCGCTCCGCGCCGTTTGTATGACATGTTGCCGATGGCGGCATTGATTGGCTGCCTGATCGGCCTGGGCAGCCTGGCCAGCAGCAGCGAACTGACCATCATGCGCGCTGCTGGTGTATCCATCGGCCGTATTGTCTGGGCGGTCATGAAGCCGATGCTGGTGCTGATGCTGGTGGGCGTGTTGATTGGCGAGTACGTGGCGCCGGTCACCGAAAACAAGGCCCAGGCCGACCGTTCCCTGGCCCAGGGTGGCGGTGAGGCGCAGAGCTCCAAGCGGGGTATGTGGCACCGTCAGGGCGAAGAGTTCGTGCACATCAACGCCGTGCAGCCCAATGGTTTGTTGCTGGGCGTGACCCGCTACCGTTTCGACAGTGAGCGCAAGATCGTCACCTCCAGCTTCGCCCGCCGGGCGCAGTACAACGACGACCACTGGCAGCTCAGCGATGTGAGTACCACGTATTTCCGTGGTGACCACACCGAAGTGGTGAAGACGCCGGAAGAACGCTGGGACGTTTCGGTCACGCCGCAACTGCTCAATACCGTGATCCTGGCGCCGGAATCGCTGTCCATTACCGGCTTGTGGGAGTACATCCACTACCTGTCCGACCAAGGCTTGAACAATGCCCGCTACTGGCTGGCGTTCTGGACCAAGGTGTTGCAGCCGGCCGTGACCGCGGCACTGGTGCTGATGGCGATTTCCTTCATCTTCGGCCCCCTGCGCTCGGTGACCCTCGGCCAGCGGGTATTCACCGGTGTGCTGGTGGGCTTCGTGTTCCGCATCGCGCAGGACCTGCTAGGCCCTTCGAGCCAGGTGTTCGGGTTCCCGCCGTTGCTGGCGGTCGTGATACCGGCCGGGATCTGCGCACTGGCAGGGTTGTGGTTACTCCGCCGAGCGGGTTGAGGGTTTGATCGATGTACAAAAGCCGACCTCAGGGTCGGCTTTTTTGAGGGTTCAATTCTGTCTTTAGGCGTGTGCTTGACCTTGGCCTGTAGGCGCAGCCTTGTGCTGCGAAGAGGCCGGGGACAGCACAATCAATCTTGGCTGCTGTCACGGGCCTCTTCGCAGCACAAGGCTGCTCCTACAGAGACGGTGGCCGCATTGAAGAGTGTGCGTAACTGCGCGTCATTTCTTCTGCTTCGGCACCCGCACCAGCTGTGTCTCCGAATAGATGTCATGCCACCCGCGTTTGCGCTTGTCGATCAACGCCCAGAAAAAACCCAACCCCAGGCACAGCCACGACGCGATCGAGACCACGAAGCGCAACAGCGCCTGCCACAGGCTGATGGCACTGCCATCGGTATTCTGCACCCGCACGCCCCACACCTGCATGCCCAGGGTCTGCCCGCCGTGGGTCCAGAATTTGGCAAAGAAACCAAACAGTGCGAACACCAGAATCGTCGACAACAACGGGTCGCCATCCAGCGCCCCGGCATCGGTCAGCTCACGCATGCGGGCCTCGCCGATAATCGCCATCTGGATCATCTTGTAAGCGCCCGCCGTTACGATCAGCAGGGCAGTGCACAGCAAAAAGTCATAGAACATCGCCGCCAGCCGGCGGCCTAGACCAGCGGGCGGAAAGTCACCCTGAGGCAAGAGGGGAGGCTTGGACATTACGCTGCAGCTCCAGATGGCAAAGGCCCATTTTAGGGAACTGCGGGCAAAAAAAAGCCCCTGCGCGTCAACGCAGGGGCTCTTTTTTAGGGATTATCAGGCTTCGGCCTGGACTTCGTCAGCCTGCATGCCTTTTTGGCCTTGAACGGCTACGAAGGTAACCTTCTGGCCTTCTTTCAGGCTTTTGAAGCCGTTGCCTTGAATGGCACGGAAGTGTACGAACAGATCCGGACCGCTGTCTGGAGTGATGAAACCGTAACCTTTCTCGTCATTGAACCACTTGACGGTACCGTTCTGACGCTGTGTCATTTTCTTATTTCCTATGAATCTATTAATTTGATAACAGTTACTTTCACATCGTTATTGAATGAAAGCTGACTGGGCTGGGTTGCTGGAAAGTAAGAGACGTCGAACGGGTTGTAGCAGATTGCGGCTACTGGCCCAGGTCACGAACTGTTGCGACCCATGCAAACACAGTGCAGTGACTCTACGCCAACTCCTGCGCGAAAAACAAGCCCTTGCTCGTCAGGAAAACTGGGCTTTTGCCGATAGCCGAACAATTTGTCGCAAACGGCATGGCGCCTGGGCTGGCGCCATGTTCGTTCGTTATTGAACAGGTTCGAAATCGAATAGGGCGAGCCTGTTCACCGACCTCATGTTCTGCATTCAGCCACGGTAGTAACGTTGCGGTACGAAAGGCATTTTGCTGACTTTCAAGGCAACCTTCTTGCCCCGTACCAATGCAAACAGTGATGTGTCTAGCGCGCCATGTTCGATATCGACATAACCCATTGCAACCGGTGCGCCAAGTGTTGGGCCAAAGCCACCACTGCAGACTTTGCCCACCGGGTTACCGTATGCATCGACAATCTCTGCGCTTTCTCGTACCGGTGTACGTTCTTGCGGCAGCAAGCCGACACGCTTTTGTTTTACACCGTGCTGCTGCTGGCCAAAGATGATGTCAGCACCGGGGAAGCCGCCAGCACGTTCGCCGTCGGCGCGGCGCACTTTCGAGATGGCCCACAGCAGGCTGGCCTGAATCGGCGTGGTCTGGGTGTTCATGTCGTGGCCATAGAGGCACAGGCCGGCTTCCAGGCGCAGCGAGTCGCGCGCACCCAGGCCGATTGGTTGCACTTCGGGCTCGGCCAGCAGGCGGCGGGCCAGGGCGTCGGCGGCGTTGGCCGGCACCGAAATTTCGTAACCGTCTTCACCGGTGTAACCTGAACGGCTGACGTAGCAGTCTTCGCCGAGCAGGGTGACCGGGCGGAACTGCATGAAGGTCATGCCAGCCACTTCCGGGGCCAGGCGTTCCAGCACCTTGACCGCCGCCGGGCCTTGCAGGGCCAGCAGCGCGCGGGCCTCGAACAGCGGCTGAATCTCGCAGCGGCTGCCGATGTGTTTTTGCAGGTGGGCCAGGTCCTGGTCCTTGCAGGCGGCGTTCACCACCAGGAACAGCACGTCATCGCCCAGGTTGGCGACCATCAGGTCGTCGAGGATGCCGCCTTGTTCGTTGGTGAACATGGCATAGCGCTGCATGCCCACTGGCAGGTCGATGATGTCCACGGGCACCAGGCTTTCCAGCGCCTTGGCAGCGTCGCTGCCGCGCAGGATGATCTGGCCCATGTGCGAGACGTCGAACAGGCCTGCCTGCTCGCGGGTGTGCAGGTGCTCCTTAAGCACGCCCAGCGGGTATTGCACCGGCATGTCATAGCCGGCGAATGGCACCATGCGCGCGCCCAGCTCGAGGTGCAGGGCGTGCAGCGGGGTCTTGAGCAGTGTTTCGGACATCAGTGACTCCTTGGTGTTGTTATCGGGTCAACACTCGATGATGTTGACGGCCAGACCGCCGCGGGCGGTCTCCTTGTATTTGCTTTTCATGTCGGCGCCAGTCTGGCGCATGGTGCGGATGACCTTGTCGAGCGAGACGAAGTGCTGCCCGTCACCGCGCAAGGCCATGCGCACGGCGTTGATCGCCTTCACCGAGCCCATGGCGTTGCGTTCAATGCAGGGCACTTGAACCAACCCACCAATCGGGTCGCAGGTCAGGCCCAGGTTGTGTTCCATGCCGATCTCGGCGGCGTTCTCGACCTGTTGCACGCTACCGCCCATGACTTCGCACAGGGCTCCGGCGGCCATCGAGCAGGCCACGCCAACTTCGCCCTGGCAGCCAACCTCGGCGCCGGAGATGGAGGCATTTTCTTTGTAGAGAATGCCGATGGCCGCCGCCGTGAGCAGAAAGCGCACCACGCCGTCTTCGCTGGCACCCGGTACAAAGCGCATGTAGTAGTGCAAGACCGCCGGGACGATGCCCGCAGCGCCATTGGTGGGTGCGGTGACCACGCGGCCGCCGTAGGCGTTCTCTTCGTTTACCGCCAGCGCGTAGAGGTTGACCCAGTCGAGCACCGACAGCGCATCGCGCAGGCTGGCTTCCGGGTGTTGGCTGAGTTGCCGGTACAACGCCGGTGCCCGGCGCTTGACCTTGAGCCCACCCGGCAAAATGCCTTCATGGCGGTAACCGGCCTCGACGCAATCCTGCATCACCTGCCAGATACGCAGCAGGCCGGCACGGGTCTCGGCCTCCGGGCGCCAGGCCGCCTCGTTGGCCAGCATCACCTGGCTGATCGACAGGTGTTGCGCGGTGCAGTGCCCGAGCAGCGCCTTGGCGGACTTGAATGGGTAGGGGAGCGGCGTGCTGTCCTCAACGATACGGTCGTGGCCGGCAGCGTCCTCGTCGACCACGAAACCGCCGCCTACCGAGTAGTACTCGCGGCTGCGGATCTGCAGGCCGGCGTGGTCGAAGGCGCGGAAGATCATGCCGTTGGGGTGGTAGGCCAGTGGCTTGCGGATCATCGCCAGGTGCTGCTTTTCGACGAACGCGATGCCGTGTTCGCCGAGCAGGCGCAGGTGGCCGCTGTCGCGGATGGCCTGCAGGCGGGCGGGGATGGCTTCGGTATCGACGGTATCGGGGTGCTCGCCTTCCAGGCCGAGTAACACCGCCTTGTCGCTGCCGTGGCCTTTACCCGTGGCGCCGAGCGAGCCATACAGCTCGGCCTTGACGCTGACCGTGCTGGCCAGCAGGCCGTCGCGGCGCAGGCCTTCGGCAAAACGTGCGGCGGCGCGCATTGGGCCGACCGTGTGGGAGCTGGAGGGGCCGATGCCGATCTTGAACAGGTCGAAGACGCTCAGTGACATGCTGCTTCCTCCGTTTAAACCGTTGGGGCTGCTGCGCAGCCCATCGCCGGCAAGCCAGCTCCCACAGGGATGGCGCATGCCTAGAGGTCTGCGCTGACCTGTGGGAGCTGGCTTGCCGGCGATGGGCCGCGAAGCGGCCCCACGCTATCAGGCGTCCTGGTAGCTCTCGATCGACGGGCAGGCGCAGACCAGGTTGCGGTCGCCGAACACGTTGTCGACCCGGCCGACAGGTGGCCAGTACTTGCTTTCCACCAGGCTCGGCAGCGGGTACACCGCCTGTTCACGGCTGTAGCCGTGGGCCCATTCGCCAACCAGCTCCGCTGCGGTGTGCGGGGCGTTTTTCAGTGGGTTGTCGTCCTTGTCCAGGCTGCCGTTCTCGACGGCGCGAATTTCTTCGCGGATCTGGATCATCGCGTCGCAGAAGCGGTCCAGCTCTTCCTTGGACTCGCTTTCAGTCGGCTCGATCATCAGCGTGCCGGCCACCGGGAAAGACATGGTCGGGGCGTGGAAACCGAAGTCGATCAGGCGCTTGGCCACGTCGTCGACGCTGATACCGCTGGTGTCCTTCAGCGGGCGCAGGTCGAGGATGCACTCGTGGGCAACCAGGCCATTACCACCGGTGTACAGAACAGGATAGTGCTCTTCCAGGCGGCGGGCGATGTAATTGGCGTTGAGGATGGCCATTTGCGACGCGCGCTTGAGGCCGGCACCGCCCATCATGCGGATGTACATCCAGGTGATCGGCAGGATGCTGGCGCTGCCGAACGGTGCGGCGCACACCGCGCCCTGCGGGTTCTCCAGCTGCGCGTGGCCGGGCAGGAACGGCGCCAGGTGCGACTTGACGCCGATCGGGCCGACGCCCGGGCCGCCACCACCGTGCGGAATGCAGAAGGTCTTGTGCAGGTTCAGGTGCGAAACGTCGCCGCCGAACTTGCCAGGGGCACACAGGCCGACCATGGCGTTCATGTTGGCGCCGTCGATGTAAACCTGGCCGCCGTTGTCGTGGATGATCGCGCAGATTTCGCCGATCGCTTCTTCGAACACGCCGTGGGTCGACGGGTAGGTGATCATGATGGCGGCCAGGCGCTCGCGGTGTTCGATAGCCTTGGCGCGCAGGTCCTCGACATCGACGTTGCCACGGGCGTCACAGGCGGTGACCACCACACGCATGCCCGCCATGTTCGCGGTCGCAGGGTTGGTGCCATGGGCCGAAGACGGGATCAGGCAAATGTCACGGTGGCCTTCGCCGCGGCTGCGGTGGTAGGCGCGGATGGCCAGCAGGCCGGCGTACTCGCCCTGGGAACCGGCGTTGGGTTGCAGCGACACCGCGTCGTAACCGGTGGCGGCGCACAGCATGGCTTCCAGCTCGGTGGTCATCTGCAGGTAACCCTGGCTTTGTTCAGCCGGAGCGAACGGGTGCAGGTTGCCGAATTCGGCCCAGGTGACCGGGATCATTTCACTGGCAGCGTTGAGCTTCATGGTGCACGAACCCAGCGGGATCATGCTGCGGTCCAGCGCTAGGTCCTTGTCGGCCAGGCGACGCAGGTAACGCATCAGCTCGGTTTCGCTGTGGTAGCGGTTGAACACCGGGTGTTCGAGGATCGCCGACTGGCGCAGCAGGTTGGCCGGCAGCAGCGAGCCCGTGCTGGCCGCGAGGGCGGCGAAGTCCGGTTGCGGTTGGTCGCCGGCCAGCAGTTGCCAGAGCGCTTCGACATCCGCCTGGGCGGTGGTCTCGTCGAGCGACAGGCCGACGTGGCCAGCGTCGACCTGGCGCAGGTTGATGCGCTGGTCACGGGCTTTGGCATGCAGGCTGGCGGTGGCTTCGCCGGTGGCCAGGGTCAGGGTATCGAAGGCGCTGTCGCCGACGACCTGAACGCCCATGGCCTTGAGGCCGGCGGCGAGGATGGCGGTCAGTGCATGGGTGCGTTGGGCGATGCGCTTGAGGCCGGCCGGGCCGTGGTACACGGCGAACATGCTGGCGATGTTGGCCAGCAGCACCTGGGCGGTGCAGATGTTGCTGGTGGCCTTCTCGCGGCGGATGTGCTGTTCGCGGGTTTGCATGGCCAGGCGCAGGGCGGTTTTGCCGAAGCGGTCGATCGACACGCCGACCAGGCGGCCTGGCATATCGCGCTTGAACGCATCGCGGGTGGCGAAGTAAGCCGCGTGTGGGCCGCCAAAGCCCAGTGGCACGCCAAAGCGTTGGGCGCTGCCGATGGCCACGTCGGCGTCGAACTCGCCTGGTGGGGTCAGCAGGGTCAGGGCCAGCAGGTCGGCAGCCACGGCCACCAGGGCGTTGGCCGCGTGGAAGCGCTGAACCAGGTCGCGGTAGTCGAACACGTCACCGTTGCTGGCCGGGTACTGCAGCAGTGCGCCGAAGAAGGCGCTGACATCGGTCAGTTCGCGTTCGTCGCCCACCACCACGTCGATGCCCAGCGGCTCGGCACGGGTGCGCAGCACGTCGAGGGTTTGCGGGTGGCAGTGGCTGGAGGCGAAGAAGGCGTGGCTGGTCTTGTTCTTCGACAGGCGCTTGCAGAAGGTCATGGCTTCGGCGGCAGCGGTGGCTTCGTCGAGCAACGAGGCGTTGGCGATCGGCAGGCCGGTCAGGTCGCTGATCAGGGTCTGGAAGTTCAACAGCGCTTCCAGGCGCCCCTGGGAAATTTCCGGCTGGTAAGGGGTGTAGGCGGTGTACCAGGCCGGGTTTTCCAGCAGGTTGCGCAGGATCGGTGCCGGGGTGTGGGTGTTGTAGTAACCCTGGCCGATGTAGCTCTTGAACAGCTGGTTGTTGCCGGCGATGGCTTTCAGCGAGGCGAGTGCGTCGGCTTCACTCTGGCCGTCTTCAGCACCGAGCACGCTGGTGCCCTTGATGCTGTCGGGGATGACCGCGGCGGTCATGGCGTCCAAGGAGTCGAAGCCCAGGGTGGCGAGCATGGCCTGTTCGTCAGCGGTGCGTGGGCCGATGTGGCGGGCGATGAATTCGTTGGCGGTGCCGAGGTTGATGGTCATGGTGCGGTTCCTCAGGCGTCGTCGTTGGCTTTGATCAGGCGGTCGTAGGCGTCCTGGTCGAGCAGGGCGGTCACTTCGCTCATGTCGGCCGGGTTGAAGCGGAAGAACCAGCCTTCACCCATCGGGTCTTCGTTGACCAGTTCCGGGCTGCTTTCGAGCTGGCCGTTGACCTCGACCACTTCGCCGGTCAGCGGCATGTACACGCCGCTGGCGGCCTTTACCGATTCGACGGTGGACGCTTCGCTGCCTTTCTCATACTGCTGCAACTCTGGCAGTTGCACGAAGACCACATCGCCGAGGGCGTTCTGGGCGTAGGCGGTGATGCCCACGGTGACGCTGCCGTCAGCTTCGACGCGCAGCCATTCGTGATCTTCAGTAAAACGCAACTCGCTCATGGGAAATCCTCGAAAAGCAGGGCGGTAGGCGTGGTCAGCCACGCACTTGTTGGATTTCCTGTAGCAAAAATGTGGCCAATAAAATAAAACACTTATAAATCAATGGCTTGATCGATTATCGAAGTGCTCGTGAAAACGAGACCGGAATGAAATCGATACAGAAGGTCCACGGCCCAAATCGCCAGTCGTGGCAAACCCTTATAGATACAGATCGGTGTGGGTGTGTATCGATTCCATTACGATGTATTGAAATCAATACACACACGTCATCTAAGCCTAGCGGTCGGCCCTGGCTCAGGCTGGCGACGCTTGGCGCTGTTGCAGGCGCACCGTCAGCATCCCCGACAGCGAGATCAGCCAGAGCACCAGGAACACGCCTGCGATCGCCAGGTTGGACGCCAACGGCAGCGCACTGACGATGCCCGACGCCAGCGACCCGAACACCAGCATCAGGCAGCCTTGCAGGCTTGCCGCTACGCCTGCGCGGTCGGGGAACAGGGACATGGAGCGGGCCATGGCGTTGGAAAAGATAAAGCCCTGGCCGAACGCGACAAGCATGATGCCACCCAGGATGCTGACCAGGTTCAACCCGGCGGGCATGGCGGCGATGCTCAACACACCGAGCAGGAACAGCAGCATGCCCGTCCACATCAACGTGGCCGCCTGGACCCTGCGGATCAACGCGCGATTGACCAGCGTCCCGACCAGATAGCAACTGCCCACCGCCAGTGCCGTGGTGCCGAAGTATTGTGCGTCATGGCCCAGCCGCTCCTGGACGATATGCGGGCCAATCACGTTCCACAGCAGAAACGCCGAGAAACTTGCCCCCAGTACGATGACCGAAGAGCGGAAGCGCCCGTCAGCCAGGATGCACCGGTAGCCCACCAACGTTTGCATGGCACTGCGGCGAGCAGTGGCGGGCAGCGATTCCTTGAGCCCAGCCAGGACGAACGCCATCACGATCACGGCATAGACCGCATACAGGACGAAATTGTAGCGCCACCCCAGGTAGACCTCGATCATGCCGCCCACATAGGGTGCGATGACGGGCCCGAGGCCGAACGCCAGGCTCAGGTAGATGATCGCCACATAAAAGCGCGGGCCCTTGACGATATCGACCAGCAAGGCACGGGCAACCACTTGGCAGGCACCGATCGCAAAACCTTGCAGTGCGCGGGCCACCAACAGCATTTCGATGGAGGTCGAGAAGGTGGCCAGCAGGCTGCCGCTGAGGAACAGCGCCAGGCCCAGGATTACCGCCGGCCTGCGCCCGCGCGCATCGGTCATGATGCCGAAAAATAGCTGGCCGATGGCATAGAACAGCAAGGTGATGGTGATGGTGTTTTGCATGAGCGACGGGCTGGCGCCCAGCTCATGCCCGATTGACGGCATGCTAGGCGCATACAGGTCGATGGCGATCCCCCCGACGCTGTTGATCAGGGGCGCAAGGAACACGATGAAATTCTCGTAACGCTTGTTTGCGTTCATGGTTACCTCCAGTGCTCCGGGCACGGCCATGCCCGGAGCCAGATGTGGTCAGGCGGATGCCTGGCAGGTGAAATGCGGCTGGCTCAGCGCCAGGGCGGGGGCATTGCCCCAGGTACTCGGTGCAGACAGGCGCGAAGCCACCACCCGCGGTCCGTGTTCGTAGTAGTTGCCCCAGTTGACGCCAGGGTCCTTGAGCCTGTTGCGGTCGGCACCGCCCAGGTCCTCAAGGGTGTCTACCAGGGGGATCAGCAGCTGGCGCACCTGCTCGGTCGCGGTCAGCACCACCAAGCCGAAATTTCGCAGGGCCAGTGTCTTGATCACGTTGTTGAGCAAGTACTTCCCGGCCCCACTGCCGCTATGGAACGAGGCGAAGGCGCCCACTTCGGCAATGCGTGCCCGATCGATGTGGTAGCGCTGATCCAGGCTTTGATCCAGGTAGTACTCGCTGAACAGCTTGCCGGAATCGCCGTAGCTGATCCCCGCACAGGCGTAACCTGGGGCCCCACCGTTGGCACCGGTCAGGCAGACGAACAGATCGGGCTGGGGCTCTGGCGTCGCGCCATAGTGCTTGAGGTAGTGGGCACGTACCGCTTCCTGCAGGCATCGATAGCCAGGTCGGCCTTTGTAGAAATTACGCACGATGTACATGGTGGCTTCCTCAGGCGTACATCTGGTCGATGAATCGCGCTTCGATCTCAGCCCTGCGTGGCCGCCCCGTGACGGTGTAGAACTGATCACGGAAGGAGGCGATGTCAGCGATGACACGAATCTGCCTGACCCTGGCAAAGTCGGCGAGCCGGTGCTCCAGGCGCGCCATTTCCTGGCGGACCGAGTCAGCGCAGGCGCTGCTCAAGACGATGGCGCAGGGCTCGTCCTTGCCTTCGCCCATGACGATCATGTCGTCTACCAGGGCGCTCTCTTTGTAGACGTTCTCGACCCATTCAGGCGAAATGTTGCGTGCGGTAGACAGGATGATCACGTGCTTCTTGCGGCCGGTGATGTACAGATAACCGTCGCGAAATTCGGCGATATCGCCGGTATGCAGATACCCGTCGGACAGGTCGCAGGCAGTATCGTCGGCGTTGTAGTAACCGGCGCAGAGGGTCGGCGTGCGGACCAGCAATTCACCGTCGACCAGCTTGGGTTCGATACCATCGAGCAGTGTGCCTGCCGAGCCGATACGCCGTTGCGCCGGTGAGTTGAGCGAAATGATCGAAGAGTTCTCGCTCAGGCCATAGGCTTCGAACACCTGCACGCCGTGCGCTTCCAAGGCTTCCAAAACCGTTACCGGAATCTTCGCGCCGCCGGTGATGATGTGCGGGCGTTGTGGCCCGAACAGTTCCTCGACCGAGCAGTGCTCGAGCAGCAGGTTGGCCTCTTCCAGCAGCTTGGGCGGCAGGTACAGGAAGTTCGGCTGGTTGGGTGCTATCAGCTGCAGGTACTGCCGTGCGTTGCCGCTGGCTGCGCCGTATTCGGTCATGCCTTCGGGCATGAGGGTCAAGGTGCCGCCGGACAGAATCGGGATGAATACCCCCAGCACCTGCTCGATCAGCAAACTCATGGGGACGATCGAGAAGTAGTGCAGCGGCTGTTGTGGCAGGCGCTTCATCACGTTATCGACCAGCAACCCGACGGCCTCGTCGCGGATCATCACCCCTTTGGGTTTGGAGGTGGTGCCGGACGTGTGGATGATCGAAACAATGCCGTCCGGGATGAGCTCGTCCTCCTGGCGCCATTCATCACCAATGGTCTCGTGCATGAGTTGCGCGGGGATGAAGCACGCCTTGTCCGGCAAAATAGCGTGCAGGCGGCCGGCGGTTTGCTCATCGCTGACGAACACTGCCGCTGCCTTGCCCAGCAGGCTGCCGATCTGGTCGTCGGAGAACTCGATGGGCACCGGTAGCAACACACCGCCCACTTTCTGGATCGCCAGCAAGGTGTACACCCACTCGTAGCAAGAGCGCATGGCGATGCCGAACACTTTGCGTTCGCAGCGGCCAACCCGCCCCTCGAGGGCACTGGCCAGTCGCATCACGTCACGGCGCAATTCGTGCAACGTGTAGGCGCGACCGTTCATTTCCTTGATCACTACGCGGTCGGGGGTGGCGGCCAGGTAGTTCTGCATTTTTTGGCTGATCATTGGCCGATACCTCCAAGGCGGTAGCTTTGCGCGCCGAATATGCGCCGTGAGGGGTCATCCAGGCGTCGGCGACCGTGCATCACCCGGGTGTTGTCGATTACCACCAGGTCGCCCTTCTGCCAGAAGTGGCTATAGGTATTGCGGGCGGTGACTTCTTTGATTTCGTCCCAGATATCCAGGGCGATATCTTCACCATCGGCCCACGTGATAAGCGGCGGTTCATAATTGACGCTGGGGCCGAGCATTGAATTGCAAAACGCTTTCTTGCCGCTGAAGCAACTGGTTTCAACCGCGGAAATAACCAGTTCGGACGCAATCAGGTTCTGATCGATGCGACGGTAAGTTTGGCCACTGACGAGTTGATTGACGTGGTGCAAATGCTCGTCGGTAATGTCATCGATGGGCAGTTGCAGTTCAATGCTCAGAAAACGTTTTACATTGTTCCAAGGGATGCGCCGGCTGTAACGAATCTCACGGTTCTCAAAACACTTTCGGGTTTTCGAAGACAAGTCGAACAGTACGCGTTGGCCGTCGCACAAGGTCGTCTCAGAGCCCACGGCTGCCGGCTCCAGGCAGTAGAACCACTGCAGGTCGGGGTTGAATGGCAAGTTACCGTTCTCACGGTGAAGCCCCATTTCATTCACCCCGGCCTCGATTTCTGCCGTGTTGGACGTGGCGGCTTTGCGGGCCGGGTCGAATGTCACGCGGGCGGAATGCGCACTGACGAAGTCGTTGAAGTCCGGCAGTGTATCGGCAAAGTCGCGGTAGATAATTGCGCCACTGTGGGCGAGGTCTTCATACAGTGTTGCACTGTTGATTGAATCGCCTACCCGCAGGTCGCGGTCGACGGCATAGATACATTCGAAACCGTAGCACGGTGTCGGTTGTCGATAGAACGGAAACACCGTGGGTTGTACGTGCGCCAGCATGACTTATTCCTCCGTGAACTGTGGGTCAGGTAGAACACCGCTACCCGATGACCTCACAGTAAGTGAAAAGAACAAGCTGCTGGTTTTAAGAAATTTAAACGCGATGGGAAAATTTAATAAAGCCGGGTCATCGTTCCGTCAACAGCGTTTGCGCCACCGCTTCGACCAGTGCGCGCAGGCTGGAAATATCCTTGCTGTCGCTGCGGTCGCGCGACCAGATCATGTCGAGGGTGAAACTGGGGAACCCCAGTGGCGGTTTGCACACCTTCAGCCCAGGCGCGATGCGCAGGTGCGGCAACAGGCGTGCGGGCAGTGCCACCGTGGCGGGCACGGCGGCCACGATATTCACGCAGGCCTGATAGCCGTTGGCGCGCACCAGCACGTTGCGTGATCGGCCAACCTTGTCCAGCCAGCTGTCGACCATGTTCTTTTCCGATATCCACGGTGTGGGGAACACATGGGGCGACGCACAGAACTCGTCCAGGCTCATGGCCTCTTCACTGGCGAGCATGCCTTGGCTGGTTACGCACACGAAATCATCGCTGAGCACGGGTTGCCACTGCAGTTCGGGGTGCATCTGGTGATAGCCGGGGCCAAAGCCGATGGCAATGTCGATGTCGCCTGAAATCAGCCGGTCCACCGGCAGGTCACGGCTCAGGCGTTCGAGGTGCAGCGAGGTATTGCCGTGGGTACGTGACAGTACCGCCAGCGCCTGCGGCAAGAAGGACAGTTCGAAATACTCGGGCGCGCAGATGCGCCAGATCTTGCGCTGTGCTTGTGGCGAGGCGCTGCTGTCGTCCTCGGCACAGCGGTTGACGGACTCGACCACCACGCGCAGGTACGGCGCAATCTTTTCCGCTTTGGTGGTGGGTTTCAGCACCCCTTGCGACGACGAGAACAAGGTGTCGTCGAAGCACCCGCGCATGCGCTTCAGGCAATAACTGACGGTGGGCTGGCTGACATTCATCAATTCGGCAGTCCGCTTGGCGCTGCGCAGTTCGAGCAGGTTGATGAACACCACGATGTCCTGCAGATCCAATTGCTTCAGGTAATTGCTGTGAAGCATGAAAATTCCTCCTGAATTTTCCAGTTCATTGCCTGGGCGCACCCTCACCTGGCAGATGAGCGAGCATTTGCTTCAACAGCTGAGCGAAGTGTGCTCGCTGCTCGGCGCTCAGGGGGGCCAGTACCAGCTCCTGGATCTCAGTATGGGTAAGGACGGCCTTATCAATCAATGCCTTGCCCTGTGCTGTGAGGGCCACTTGGGAGCTGCGCTTGTCTTGATTGTCGGCAATGCGCTCGACCATCCCGGCGCTTTCCAGTCTCGCCAAGCGGTTGGTCATCGCGCCGGACGTTATCAGCAACGAGCGATACAGCTCGGTGGGCGTCAGGCGGTAGGGCGCCCCCGCACGGCGCAAGGTTGCCAGGACGTCGAATTCGCCCTCCTTGAAACCATACTGCGCCAGGGCTTCTGCACGCATGCGCTCCAGGTGCTTGCTGATACGCGCCATTCGGCCAAAGATTTCCATGGAGGAAACATCCACGGAAGGCATCGCCTGCGCCCACTGCGCGACGACGAAATCGACATGATCGTTCATTGCTGCACTCATCGTTCAACCTGGAAATGTGTAACCAGTGCACCTTCTGAACCCCCGCACCTTTTAACAATCTTAACGTTAAGCTATCTTGGCGCGGTGAAGCTCAAGGATCAGGAGGCAGCATGGCTTTTTTCATACATGGACAGCATCGTCACTATTATCATGACACCGGCTCCGGTAGCCCTGTACTCCTGCTGCACGGGTTGGGCAACAGCGGCAGGGCGTGGATGCCGCAGCTCAGCGCGCTGCTTGGCCTCGGGCACCGTGTCATCGTACCCGACCTGCTAGGGCACGGTGCATCCAGTGATGCACCCGAAGGCATCACCGCGCACGCCCAAGCCTTGGAGATGCTGGCGCTGCTGGACCACCTTGGGCTCGACAGCATCCAGCTGATCGGCTTGTCCCTGGGGGGCATGGTGGCCCTTGAGATGGCCTGCCATGCACCTCACGCCGTAGAGAAACTGATCGTTGCCGGCACCTTCGCCAGCATGAGCACGGCGCATCGCCGAGGGCTGCTCAGCGAGTGGGCGGCCGCCTTGGACAAGCGGGATGGTTGCCTCAAGCGGTTCAAATCGAGCTGGCCTGCATTGGTGGGTGCGGACTTCGCCGCCTCGCCCGATGGTCAGCGGCTTTACCAGGCGTGGCACGCCCAGGCGGCGCAGTTACGGGCGCACAACCAGGTCCGCTGGTGCGAGGGCATGAAGCAGTACGACCTGACTGGCGATTTGCAACGCATTGAGGCTGCCACACTGGTGCTCGCCGCAGAGTTTGACCCGATCAGCCCCAGCGCCGAGGCCGAAACCATCTGCAGCAACATCGGTCACGCTCGCCTGGCCACCCTCGCTGGCGAGGGGCACGTATTCAACGTACCGCTGGCACAGGCATTCAACCAGGTAACCGGTGCGTTTCTGCAGGAGCCCCTCCATCATGTCTGATACCCCCAACAAAGCTTGTGTCGGGTTGCTGGCGATACTGATCGGCTTGAACCTGCGCCCGGTCATGGCTGCCATCGGCCCGTTGCTGCAATTGCTGCAGCACGACCTGGGGCTGAGCAATACCCAAGCCGGCCTGCTGACAACCTTGCCGGTGATGATGATGGGCGTGTTCGCGTTGTCCGGCCCCTGGCTGCTGCGTCTGGTCGGCGAGACCACGGGCGTGGCGACAGGCATCGTGCTGATTGCGCTGAGCTGCGCTGCACGCGCCTACGTCAGCACTGCCGAAGCGCTCATCGCCACGGCGGCACTGGGCGGTATCGGCATTGCGATCATTCAGGCGCTGATGCCAGCGTTCCTCAAAGGCAGCCATCCGCAAAGTGCCGGCATGCTGATGGGGTTGTTCACCACCGGCATCATGGCGGGCGCCGCGTTGGCCGCCGCCACGGCAGCACCCGGCGCGAGCCTGTTCGGCTGGCAACTGTCGTTGGGCTACGCTGCCGTCCCGGCATTGGTCGCCCTGATCGTCTGGCTGTTGCTAGCGCGTGGTACGCCTGGCGGACAGGTGGCGGCCACATTGCCCTACCGCAGCGCGCGGGCCTGGCTGCTGTTGCTGTTCTTCGGCATTGGCACTGGTGCCTACACCTTGGTGCTGGCCTGGTTGCCGCCGTTCTACATCGAGTTGGGGTGGACAGCGGCCCAGGCGGGTTACCTGCTGGGGGCACTGACCGTCACCGAAGTGGTTGCCGGGTTGCTCGTGTCATCCTTGATCCAGCGCTTTCCTGACCGCAGGCACCCCTTGGTGTTGGTCATTTTGTTGTTGATAGCAGGGTTGGCGTGCCTGATGGTCGCGCCGGTAGCGTTGGCGGCCGTGGCGACGGTATGCCTGGGCCTGGGCATTGGGGCGCTTTTCCCTCTCTCGTTGATCGTTGCCATGGACCACGCGGATTCACCGTCCAAGGCCGGCGCGCTGTTGGCGTTCGTGCAAGGTGGTGGGTACCTGATTGCCGCCAGCATGCCACTGCTCGCCGGTATCGTGCGTGACCAGCTCAGCTCATTGCACTGGGCTTGGGCGGTGATGATGATTGGTGCCTTCGTGCTGTTGGGGTTGAGCACCCTGTTGCGTCCAGTCAATAACCTTCGGGCTGTTCAACAGGCCTCATGACTTTCCGGGTATACCGTACTTGCGCAGCCGCTGCGCAATGGCGGTATGCGAGGTCTGCAGCCTGCCGGCCAATTGCCGTGTTGAGGGGTAACTTGCATATAAGCGCTGCAAAAGTTCCCGCTCGAAGTCGCCCACAGCCTGCTCCAGGCTCGCCACTACGCCGTCCTGGCCGCGGGCCACCGAAGTGCCGGCGATGTCCAGGTCGCCAATGTCCACCAGGTTGCCTTCGCAGATGGCCGCAGCGCGGAAAATCACGTTCTGCAACTGCCGCACGTTGCCTGGCCATGGGTTGGCAAGCAGCGCCGAGTGGGTAGCTGGCGTAAGCCGGCAGGGTGGGCGCTGGATCTGCGTGCAGGCCTGCTGCATGAAGAAGTGCGCCAGCATCAGGATGTCCTGGCCACGGTCGCGCAGCGGTGGCACCTGCAGGTTGAGCACGTTGAGGCGGTAGAACAGGTCTTCACGGAAGGTGCCTTCGGCCACCATGCGCTCCAGGTCGCGGTGGGTGGCGCTGATGATGCGTACATCCACCTTCACCTCACGGTCGCCACCCACGCGACGGAAGCTGCCGTCGCTGAGAAAACGCAGCAGCTTGGCCTGCAGGTAGGGCGACATTTCGCCGATCTCGTCGAGAAACACCGTGCCTTGGTTGGCCAGTTCCATCAGCCCCGGTTTGCCACCGCGTTGCGCACCGGTAAAGGCGCCTGGGGCATAGCCGAACAGCTCGCTCTCGGCCAGGCTCTCGGGCAGCGCGGCGCAGTTCAGGGCAAGAAACGGCGCGGCATGGCGGCTGCTGATGGCATGGCAGGCGCGGGCCACGAGCTCTTTGCCAGTGCCGGTCTCGCCATGTACCAGCAAGGGTGCGTCGAGGGCCGCCACGCGCAGGGCACGGGCTTTGAGGGTACGGATGGCCGGTGACTCACCGAGCAAGGCATCGAAGCCTTCGGCGTGGTCGTGGTGCAAGGCTGACAGGCGCTCGCCCATGCGCGTCGGCGGGTACAGGGTTAGCAGGCCGCCGGCGTTGGTGATGGGGGTGGCGTCGAGCAGCAGGCTCTGGCCATTGAGCTGCATCTCGCGCATTGGCAGGTGGAAGTTGTTGTCTTGCAGGGCCTGAAGCAGGCCGTTGTCGCCGAACAGTTCACCCACCGAGCGCCCGGCCGACTCGCGCCCGCACAGGGCAATCAACGCCGGGTTGGCCAGCAGCACCAGGCCTGCGCTGTCCACCGCCAGCACCGGGTCGCTCATGGCCGCGAGCAGGGCGTCGAGCTGCAGGTGGCGGCGTTGGCCCGGGAGGATGTCGACCACATCCACCGACTGCACGCCCTGCACTTCGAACAAGGCGTCGTGCAACTCTTCGAGCACGGCGGGGCTGAGGGTCGGGGCGTCGATGTAGACGTTCGGCGGGACCATCTCCACGGCGTCCAGGTTGAGGTTGCGGGCACCGAGCAGGGCGAGGACTTCCTGGGTGATGCCGACGCGGTCGATGAAGCTGACGTGGATGCGCATGGGGAGGGTTGCGGTGATGGCCGGGGAGGGCGCTAGTATGCCTTAACATTGCCGGGGCCGCTTTGCGGCCCATTCGCGACGCAAGGCCGCTCCTACAAAGGTAGAGCGTCTTCTGTAGGAGCGGCCTTGCGTCGCGAAAGGGTCGCAAAGCGGCCCCAATTGCATTGTCACTCCAGATGTTCAGGCTTGATCGCGTCGCCCGATTTCACGTCCAGCTTTTCGCGAATGTCCGCGAACATGTAGTCGTAGAGTTTGTGCGGTGAACTCAGGTTCTCGAACTTCTTCGGCGGGGCCAGGTAAGACTGAGCCTTGCGGGTCAACAGCATGAGGAAGCTGGGCAACACTTGGTCCTTGGCGAGGAAGAACTTTTCTTCCACCGGCTTGCCTTCGATGCTGCCATGCATGTGAAACTGAATGCCTCTGCCTTCCTTGGGGTCCGTCGCGGCCTCGTATTCGATGTTCAGGTCATAGCTGTGGTCATTGGTGTTCAGCGCGCTGCGCTCGATGTGTACATGACCAGGGTGGTACTGGGCCATGGCAAGCTCCTTTGGAAGGTCGAAAATGGCGGGCGCTAGGCGCCCACCCACTGCATTCAACGGTAGCTGATCCCAGGCTTGGCGGTGGAAACCCGGGTGCCGGCGGTGCCTTTGACGATGTCTTCGATGTTCTCCAGCGAGCTGATCACCGCCACTTTGCCGGTGTTGCGGGCAAAGTCACTGGCCGCCTGCACCTTCGGCCCCATGGAGCCAGCGGCGAAGCCCAGGCGTTCGAGTTCGTCGGGGTGGGCCTGGGCAATGGCTTTTTGCGTAGGCTTGCCCCAGTCAATGTAGGCCGCATCGACGTCGGTGGCGATTATCAGAAGGTCGGCTTCCAATTGCTCGGCCAGCAGTGCCGAGCACAGGTCCTTGTCGATGACCGCTTCGATACCTTTGAGCTTGCGGTTTTCGTCGTACATGGTGGGGATGCCACCGCCACCGGCGCAGATCACGATGCTGCTTTTTTCCAGCAGCCACTTGATCGGGCGGATCTCGAAGATGCGCTTGGGTTTGGGGCTGGCCACCACACGGCGGTACTTGTCGCCGTCGGCCTTGACCACCCAGCCTTTTTCCTTGGCCAGGCGCTCGGCTTCTTCCTTGCTGTAGACCGGGCCGATGAATTTGGTCGGGTCTTTGAAGGCCGGGTCGTTGGCGTCCACTTCGACCTGGGTGAGCAGGGTGGCGAACGGCACTTCGAACGCCAGCAGGTTGCCCAGCTCTTGTTCGATCATGTAGCCGATCATGCCTTCGGTTTCGGCACCGAGCACGTCCAGCGGATAGGCTTCGTCCGGCTTGTAGGACAGCGCCTGCAGCGACAGCAAGCCCACCTGTGGGCCGTTGCCGTGGGCGATGACCAGTTCGTTGCCGGGGTGAATCTTGGCGATCTGCTCGGTGGCGGTGCGGATATTGGCGCGCTGGTTGTCAGCGGTCATGGGCTCGCCGCGACGCAGCAGGGCGTTGCCGCCCAATGCAACAACGATACGCATGGGGAATGTCCTTTATCGGAAATGTTGACGGTCGACGCCGATCCTGTGGGAGCGGGCTTGCCCGCGAAGGCGTCAGCTCAGGCAACGCGTTGTTGCGGCTGGCCTATTCGCGGGCAAGCCCGCTCCCACAGAGATCAGGTGTGGCTTTTAAAGGTCAGCCAGGGTCGACACCAGGATCGCCTTGATGGTGTGCATGCGGTTTTCCGCCTGCTCGAAGGCGATGCAGGCCGGCGACTCGAACACGTCATCGGTCACTTCGATACCGTTGGCCAGGTCTGGGTACTGTTCGGCGATCTGCTTGCCCACCTTGGTGTCCGAGTTGTGGAAGGCCGGCAGGCAGTGCATGAACTTGGTCCGTGGGTTGCCGGTGGCCTTCATCAGCTCGGCATTCACCTGGTAAGGCTTGAGCTGCTTGATGCGCTCGCCCCAGGCTTCGATCGGCTCGCCCATCGATACCCAGACGTCGGTGTGCACGAAGTCCACGCCCTTGACCGCCGCTTTCGGGTCTTCGGTGAGGGTGATGCGTGCGCCGCTTTCTTCCGCGTATTTCTTGCAGCGTTCGACCAGGTCGTCGTGTGGCCACAGCGCCTTGGGCGCGGCGATGCGTACGTCCATGCCGAGCTTGGCGCCGATCAGCAGCAGCGAGTTGCCCATGTTGTTGCGGGCATCGCCCAGGTAGGCGTAGCTGATGTCGTGCAGCGGCTTGTCGCTGTGCTCACGCATGGTCAGCACGTCGGCGATCATTTGGGTGGGGTGGTATTCATCGGTGAGGCCGTTGAACACGGGCACGCCAGCGAACTTGGCCAGCTCCTCGACGATCTCTTGCTTGAAGCCGCGGTACTCGATGGCATCGTACATGCGCCCGAGCACGCGGGCGGTGTCCTTCATGCTTTCTTTGTGGCCGATTTGCGAGGAGTTGGGGTCGATGTAGGTGACGTTGGCGCCCTGGTCATAGGCGGCGACTTCGAAGGCGCAGCGGGTGCGGGTCGAGGTCTTCTCGAAGATCAGGGCGATGTTGTTGCCCTTCAGGTGCTGCTGCTCGGTACCGGTGTATTTGGCGCGCTTGAGGTCGCGGGACAGGTCCAGCAGGTAGCGCAGCTCGCGCGTGGTGTGATGTTCGAGGCTGAGCAGGTTGCGGTTGTGAATATTGAACGCCATGACAGTTTCTCCTTGAGTTTGGCAAACATCCCGGCCGCCGCTTTGTGGGCGCGGCCGGGCGTATGGTCGTTAGTAGTCGATTGGGTCGCGCACGATTGGGCAGGTCATGCAGTGGCCGCCGCCACGGCCCCGGCCCAGTTCGCCGGCGCTGATGGTGATGACCTCGATACCGGCCTTGCGCAGCAGGGTGTTGGTGTAGGTGTTGCGGTCGTAGCCGATGACCACGCCCGGCTCAATGGCCACCACGTTGTTGCCGTCATCCCACTGTTCGCGCTCGGCGGCAAAGCTGTTGCCGCCGGTTTCGACCACGCGCAGCTTGTCTTTCTTACCCAGCAATTGCTCGGATACCACTTCGAGGAAGGAGGCATCCTGCGGCGCGATGTTCATGCCATAGGGCTTGCTGGAGTCTGGGGTGATGATGAAGGGTTTGATCTCCTTCACCACCTCGGGGAATACCGTTACCAGGTCGCGGTCGCAGAAGCTGAACACGGTGTCCAGGTGCATCGCTGCGCGGGACTTCGGCAGGCCAGCGACGATGACTTTTTCGGCAGCGCCTTTCTCGAACAGATTCTGAGCCAGTTGGCCGATGGCATGGCGCGAGGTGCGCTCACCCATGCCGATCAGCACGATACCCTTGCCGACTGGCATCACGTCGCCGCCCTCGAGGGTGGCATTGCCGTGATCCTTGTCCGGGTCGCCATACCAGACCTGGAAGTCGGCACCGGTGAACTCCTTGTGGAACTTGTAAATGGCGGTGGTCAGCAGCGTTTCCTGGCGCCGCGCAGGCCAGTACATCGGGTTGAGCGTTACACCACCGTAGATCCAGCAGGTGGTGTCACGGGTGAATTGGGTGTTGGGCAGCGGCGGCAGGATGAAGCTGGAGTGACCCAGGTACTTGTTGTACATCTTGATCACTTCGGCGCCTTCGCTTACTGGAAGGTCCTGGCCGGCCACGCCGCCAATCAGGAACTCCGCCAGGTGGCGTGGTTCCAGCCCTTCGAGCCAGCTACGCACCTCGTTGGTCAGGCCGACACCCACGGTGTCAGAGGTAATCTTGCGGTCCAGGATCCACTTGAGGGCTTCCGGTTGCTGCACGATGTCGGTCAGCAGGTTGTGCATTTCCAGCACATCGACGCCGCGCTCGCGCATCTTGGTGACGAAGTCGAAATGGTCGCGCTTGGCCTGGTCGACCCAGATCACATCGTCGAACAGCAGTTCATCGCAGTTGCTCGGGGTCAGGCGCTTGTGGGCCAGCCCAGGGGAGCAGACCATCACTTTGCGCAGTTTGCCGGCTTCGGAGTGGACACCGTACTTCTGTTTTTCAGCGGACATTGTTCATTCCTCCATGTGTGCGAAGACGTGGGTCAAAGGGTCAGGAAGCCGTCGTACAGGCCATAGGCAGCCACCAGGGCGCCGACGACCACGGCCGCGAAGATCAGTTTTTCCACGTTGGTAAAGATGGGTTGGCCAACCTCGCGCTTGGCCTTGGCGAACAGGATGGCCCCAGGGGCGTACAGCAGGGCCGAGAGCAGCAGGTACTTCACGCCGCCGGCGTACAGCAGCCAGATGGCGTACAGCAAGGCGACGGCGCCGATGAACAGGTCCTTCTTGCGTTCGGCCAGGGCTTGCTCGTAGGTTTCGCTGCGCAGTGCCAGCAGGAAGGCATACGCCGCCGACCACAGGTAAGGCACCAGGATCATCGAGGTGGCGAGGTAGATCAGCGACAGGTAGGTACTGCTGGAGAACAGCGTGATGACCAGGAAGATCTGCACCATGGCGTTGGTCAGCCACAGGGCGTTGGCCGGCACCTGGTTGGCGTTTTCGCGGCGCAGGAACTCCGGCATGGTGTGGTCTTTGGCGGCCGCGAACATGATCTCGGCGCACAGCAGCACCCACGACAGCAGTGCCCCCAGCAGCGAGATGATCAGGCCGACGCTGATCAGCACCGCCCCCCAATGGCCGACCACATGTTCAAGCACGGCGGCCATCGATGGGTTCTGCAGCTTGGCCAGTTCCGGTTGAGTCATGATGCCCAGCGAAAGTACGTTGACCAGCACCAAGAACAACAGCACGGTGACAAAGCCGATGACGGTGGCCTTGCCCACGTCACTGCGTTTTTCCGCCCGTGACGAGAAGATGCTCGCGCCCTCGATGCCGATGAACACCCAGACGGTGACCAGCATCATGTTGCGCACCTGGTTCATCACGCTGCCCAGCTCTGGTGTGCCCAGGCCCCAGATATCGGCGGTGAACACATCCAGTTTGAAGGCGAACAGGCAGATGAGGGCGAACAGCACCAGCGGCACGATCTTGGCGACCGTGGTGACCAGGTTGATGAACGCCGCTTCCTTGATCCCGCGCAGCACCAGGAAGTGCACGGCCCACAGCAGGATCGAGGCGCCAATGATCGCGGCGGGGGTATTGCCCTCACCGAAGATCGGGAAGAAGTAACCGAGGGTGCTGAACAGCAGCACGAAGTAACCGACGTTGCCGAGCCAGGCGCTTATCCAGTAACCCCAGGCCGACGAGAAGCCCATGTAGTCACCGAAACCGGCTTTGGCGTAGGCGTACACACCGCCGTCCAGGTCAGGTTTGCGGTTGGCCAGGGTCTGGAACACGAACGCCAGGGTCAGCATGCCGACCGCGGTGATGGCCCAGCCGATCAGCACTGCACCAACCCCCGCGCTGGCCGCCATGTTTTGCGGCAATGAGAAGATCCCGCCGCCAATCATTGAGCCCACTACCAGTGCAACTAACGCACCGAGTTTTAGTTTTCCGGATGAATCAGACATTTAACAACTCCTGCCAGGAGAAAGTTGACGACAGAGTAAATCCGACGCCTGCACCATGGGCTGACTTGGGTCAGTTCACGGGCACGTAAAGTAGGAAAAATCCTTCACGTGGCTCCTGGAGAGTGCCGACAGCTTTGCTGCAGGCCTTGCACGCTGGCACCTCCATGTCCTTCTAGAGCAAACGCTCTGTTCGGCCTGCGATGCTTGAAGCTAGCTGTTTTTGAGGCTTTCGCAAATTTTTCACAAGAATTTCGAGTTTTAACAGTTTCTTCCCTAGTTGCTGGGCAGCTGCTAGTTTTTACTGAGGCATCGCATAGACAAAGCAGTTATGACTGCTATAGCTTTTATGGCCTTATTCAATATAAATCATGCCTTTTATATGGCCGCCACGGCTGTTTCAAACGCATGACAGCGGGTGAAAAAAGGGAGGCACATGAGCGAACCGGGACAGAAGCTGCGCTTGGGCGCGTTGATCGCACTGGTGGTTGGCTCGATGATCGGCGGCGGGATCTTCTCGCTGCCACAGAACATGGCGGCGCGTGCCGATGTGGGGGCGGTGCTGATCGGTTGGGCCATCACCGCGGTTGGCATGCTGGCCCTGGCGTTCGTGTTCCAGACGCTGGCCAACCGCAAGCCCGAACTGGACTCGGGTGTGTATGCGTACGCCAAGGCCGGCTTTGGCGACTACATGGGCTTTTCGTCGGCCTGGGGTTACTGGATCAGTGCTTGGCTCGGCAACGTCGGCTATTTCGTGCTGCTGTTCAGTACGCTGGGGTTTTATTTTCCGGTGTTTGGCGAGGGCAACACGCCCATCGCCATCGGCTGCGCTTCGCTGCTGCTGTGGGCGGTGCACTTTCTGGTGTTGCGCGGGATCAAGGAGGCGGCGTTCATCAACCAGGTGACCACCGTGGCCAAGGTGGTGCCGTTGCTGATCTTCATCGTCATCGCGGCCTTCGCATTCCGGGCCGATATCTTTACCCGTGATATCTGGGGCTTGAGCAACCCGCAGTTCGGCAATGTGCTGGACCAGGTGCGCAACATGATGCTGGTGACCGTGTTCGTGTTCATCGGTATCGAAGGCGCCAGCGTGTATTCCGGGCGTGCGCAGCGCCGCTCGGATGTGGGCAAGGCCACGGTGATCGGTTTTCTGGGGGTGCTAGCGCTGTTGGTGCTGGTCAACGTGCTGTCCCTGGGGGTGATGACCCAACCCGAGCTGGCCGGGTTGCAGAACCCGTCGTTGGCCTCGGTGCTGGAGCACATCGTCGGCCCGTGGGGTGCGTTGCTGATCAGTATTGGCTTGGCCATTTCGCTGCTCGGCGCACTGCTTTCCTGGGCGTTGCTGTGTGCGGAGATCCTGTTTGCCACCGCGCGTGACAAGACCATGCCGCGCTTTCTGGCCAAGGAAAACGCCAACCATGTACCGGCCAACGCCCTGTGGCTGACCAACTGCATGATCCAGGGGTTTCTACTGATTACGCTGTTTTCGGCCGGGACCTACACCAGCCTGATCTACCTGGCGTCGTCGATGATTCTGGTGCCTTACCTGTGGTCAGCGGCGTATGCGGTGTTGTTGGCGGTACGTGCAGACACCTACGCCGGGCAAGCGGCGTTGCGGCGCAAAGACCTGCTGGTGGCGTTGGTTGCTCTGCTGTATGCGGTGTGGCTGCTGTATGCCGGTGGGCTCAAGTACCTGCTGCTGTCGGCACTGTTGTATGCCCCTGGGGTGATTCTGTTCGCCAGGGCCAAGCACGAGCAGGGGCAGACCCTGTTCACGACGTGGGAGAAGCTCATTTTTGCCGCGGTGCTGGCGGGCGCTGCGCTGGCGGCGTATGCCCTGTATTCAGGGTTGCTGAGCTTGTGAGCCGGCTGGGCAGGCCTGTTCTGGGCGTGACCAGATCCACAGGTTGCCCAGGGTCATGCCGCCAATCGCCAGAAACACGGGCCAGTGATGGTCGAGGAAGGTCAGCATCAGCCCCGCGCACAGCAGCATGCTGAGGGTTGCACTGACCTTGGCCCGACGCTGAATCACCTTGCCATTGCGCCAGTTGAACAGAATCGGCCCGAACAACCGGTGGTTCTCCAGCCAGGCAGAAAGGCGCGGTGAACTGCGGGTGGCGGCCCAGGCGGCCAGCAAGATGAACTCTGTGGTCGGCAGGCCAGGAATGACGATCGCGACCAGGCCTATCCCCAAGCTGACGTAAGCCAGGATTCCATACAGCAGGCGGGCGATTTTCGAGCGGGCAGGTTGGGTCATGGTCTCACTGCAAAAAACGGTTCGGCCACCGGTGGGGTGGCCGGGCATAGCGTGTCAGACCAACGCGGCATCCGCGGCATAGGCGTGTTTGAGCAGCTCGGTGAAGCGCTCGAAGGCTGCGACTGCGCCGCGTTCGGCGGCGGCCTCTTCGTCGGCCGACAGCGCCAGGCCATCGAGGATACGGGTGAACTGTTTCCAGCCTTCGGCACGGCCGCCGGCCGGTTCGCCCAGGTGGCGAGCGCCAAAGCTGTCGGACAGCTCCAGGGCCACGGCCCGCTTGATCAGAAACGCAGCGCCCAGTTTGGAGCCTTCGGAGACGAAGATCCAGCCCATGGCTTCGCCCAGGCTCGGATTTTGTACCGCGCCGGGCACTGGGCCAGGCACTTCGGTGTCGAGGTCGGCGAGGTCCAGGCGGGCCTGCTCGGCGCGGCAGCGCTCGGCCAGATCGGGGACGATGGCGATCAGTTGCGGGTCGGTGTACAAGGCCTTGAGTTCGGACTGGAACAGGTACTGGGCGACCACGAAGCGGGCGAAGCTTTCACGGCTGTCGAAGGGCGCGTGGGACTTGACCAGGGCATCCAGCTCGGCGTGCGGGGCGTGGGTGATCTGGTTGAGGCGCTGGGAGCGCAGGGCTGGGCGTTCGGTCATGGGGGCAGTCCTTGGAAAAAGGGGGCGTCTAGAGACAAGACGAAATAGCGGGGGCGGGACAGTAAAAAAACTGGGGTTTTCTGCTGTGGGCATTGAGTGGTGTAGCGCCTGGGAAATCGAGCGCCGCGCGGGCGGCGCTCGGTCTCATACGCGCTATAGCACCCAAGGCCTACCTCAGATATCCCACACCACATTGATTCCAAAGTTACGCCCCGGCATGGTCAGGCGGTCCATGTTGGCCGGTTGGGTCACAGCCGCTTCACCCTGGCCGTCGTAGCTGCGCACCGAATCCCACTGCCAGTACTTCTTGTCGGCAAGGTTGTACAGGCCGGCGTTGATGGTGACGTCGTCGGTCACCTTGTAGAAGCCGGTCAGGTCCAGCACACCATAGCCGGGGGTGCGGAACTTGCTGCTCGAACCGTCGGGCGCGTAGAAGTGGGTGTCGTCCACGCGGGTCTTGCGCTTGACCAGCGTCCAGCTCAACAGGCCGCCGTAGTTCTGCTGTTCGTAACCCAGGCCGAACACGCCCTTGAGCGGGTTGACGGTGTTCAATGGCTGGCCGGTGTCATCGTTGCGGCCGTAGGTGTAGGCAATCGAGCCCTGGGTGTACAGGCCTTGCGGCGCACCGAAGTGATCCAGGTTCAGGCGGCCCTTGACCTCGGCGCCCTTGATGGTGGCGTGCTTGATGTTGTTGGCCTGGAAGGTTTGCTCCAGGTTGGCGCTTTGCACGGCGTCTTCGTCGATGAAGTCGCGGTACTTGTTGTAGTACACCGCCACATCGAAGTTACCGGCATCGAAGTTGCCGCGCAGGCCGGTTTCGTAGCTTTTGCTCTTCTCAGGCTCAAGCCCCGGGTTGCCCTCTACGCGGTAGCCTTGTTCTAGGTTCTGGAAGCGGCCGTACATGGACTTGGCGGTCGGGGTGCGGAAGCCTTCGGCGTACTGGCCGTACCAGGTGTAGTTGTCGTTGAAGGCGTAGGTCAGGCCGAATTTGGGCGAGACGCGGTGCCACTTCTTGTCCGAGTTGTCCTGGGAGGTAGGCGCCGTGCCGGTAGACTCCAGGCCACGCAGGAAGGCGTCGGTGAACGTGGGCTCCATGTGCGTGTAGTCGTAGCGGGCGCCGGGCAGGAAGGTCCAGTTGTTCCAGCGGATTTCGTCCTGGACGAACAGGCTGTAGGTGTTCACGGTCGGGTCCGGGAAGTCGCTGACCAGGGCCTGGCCGTCTGCCGGGCGGTCTGCACCGGCGGCGCTGCAACCTGAGCCAACCGCCAGGCAGGTGCCCGTGCCACTGCGCGATCCGGTGACCTTCTCGTGCTTGAGGGTGGTGCCATAGGTCAGCAAATGGTCGGTAGCACCGATGCTGAAGGCCTTGTCCAGCTGGGCATCGAACACCCACTGGCGGTCTTTGTAGGTGGTGTCCCGGGTTCGCAGAACCTGACGGCCAGGTGGTGCGTAGACTTCCTCGGTGTGCTGGTCGGTCTTGGCGATCTGGTAGTTCAGGCTCCACTTCATGTGGTCGGCTACCAGCGAGTCCAGGCCAAATTCATGATTGATGCCGAAGCGCTCGCGAGTGATGGTGTCGTTACCACTGCGTGCCTTGTAGTAACCCATGCCGCCGAAACCTGGAATGAACGGCCCACCCACCGCACTGAGAATATTCTGGTCGCGGTCATCCTTGTAACGCTCGTAGGTGAACCCCAGACGTGCGTCGTCGGCGTAGTTCCAGCCCAGTTTGGCCAGCACGTTGGTGGTGCGCGCGTCCTGCGGGTTGGCTTCGGTGCGGGCCAGGCCGTCACCGCTGTGGCCACCGTACGATTCGGTCTCGTGGCCGTTGCGCTGGCTCAGGTGCAGCAAGCCATCGACGTCGCCCTGGCGGCCGGCAACGGTGGCGGAGGTCAGCCAGCTTTCGTCGGCCGAGCTGTAACCGGTCTTCAAGCGGGCGCCGACGTCCTTGCCGGGTTTGATGATGTCGTCTGGGTCGAGGGTGAAATAGCTCACCGCACCGCCGATGGCGTTGCTGCCGTACAGCACCGACGCCGGGCCGCGCAGGATCTCCACGCGCTTGACGATTTCGGGGTCGACATAGTTGCGCTGGGTCTGGGCGTAAGGGCCGTAGAAGAAGCTGTCGGGGATCGACACGCCGTCGACCTGGGTGAGGATCCGCTCACCGTCGATGCCGCGGATGTTGTAACCGTTCAGGCCGCTGCGTTGGCCGGTACCCGCCACCGAAACCCCCGGCTCGTAACGCACCAGGTCCTGAATGTTGTTGACGTTTTGCCGGTCCATTTGCTCGCGGGTCTGCACGCTGACGGTGCTCGGCACCTGGCTGACGTCCTGGGCGCTGCGCGTGGCGCTGACAGTCACCTGCTGCATGGCGATGACATTGCCCGTGGTCTGGCGTTCGAGCACCACATTGCCGTTACTGATCTTGCGATAGCCTAGGCCCGTGCCCTTGAGCAGGCGCTTGAGCGCAGCTTCTGGTGGCAGCGCGCCTTGCACCCCTGGCGAGGCCACGTTATCGGCCAACTCGGCACTGAAACCGACTTGCCAGCCGGTCACCTGGCTGAAGGCATTGATGGCCGAGACCAGCGGCTGCTGGCCGATGCTGAAGCGATAGTCGCCCATGCGCGGGCTGCTGGCCTGGGCAGGTTCGGCGGCCAGGGCCGGCAGGCTGCAGGCGCCGCAGGCGAGCAGGGCCAGGCTCAGCAGGGACAATTGCCCTGTACGGCGGGAAAGTGTGGACGGGCGAGTTGGACCTGTGGACATCGAAAGCGCTCCCAGACGCGCGAACTGTTATAGGTGATGACCGTTCTTGTTTTCAAACAAGAATCAGTTGCATTGGCTATAACGAGACGGGCGGGGCAGCGCGATCGCGTAAAAATAATTTATCGCGCAGGCAAGGGATGCAGCGGTCACTCAGTTGAGGATGACCACCGCGGGGTATTCATGCAGCCGGGCAGAGGTGATGTGGGCTAAGGCACGCAGGGTTTCCAACGGTTGGTCGAGGCGATAGTTGCCGGTCACCGCGACGTCTTCGAGGCCGGCGTTACGGTTGATGATCCAGCCGGGGTAGTAGCGCCTGACCTCGGCCAGCACCTGGCTCAACGGGCAGTTCTCGAACACCAGGCGGCCATCGACCCAGGCCAGGTCCTTTTGCATGTCTGCGCGCTGTCGCTGGCCAAAGCCCTGAGGGCCGACGCTGATGCTGTCGCCGGCACTGAGGCGGATGCGCTGGTCACTTGAGGCCTGCAGGTCAACGTCACCGCGCTGTACCCGCACCTGGGCTTCGCCGTCCAGGTAACGCACGGCAAAGTCGGTATCACGCACCTGGGCGCGCAAAGGGCCGGCCTGGACTTCGAGCGGCACTTGCCCGCCCTCAGGGACCTGGAAGTAGGCCTCGCCCTGGAGCAGACGGGCCACCTGACGCCCTTCGCGCAGGTCGCTGGCAAACGCCGAATTGGTGTTGAGCAGCACTTTTGCGCCGTCGTCCAGCTGCAGGCGCTGGCGCTCACCGACCACGGTCAGGTGGTCGGCCTGCAGGCGCATGGGCAGGTTGCCGAGGGTGAACAGGCCGACCAGCAGCACTGCAGCGGTGGCCAAGGGCTTCCAGTGGCTGCGCAGGCGCCCGCGCAACGACCGACGCTGGCCCTGATGCAGTTGCACGGCAGCCTGGTGCAGCGGCATGCCATTCCACAGTGCTTCTGCTTCAACGTAGGCTTCGGCGTTTTCCGGTGCGGCGCTGAGCCAGGCTTCGAAGGCCTGGGTGTCCTGTGCATCGGCGCATTGCAGGCGTACCAGCCAGTCCAGCGCCTCGTCCCTGGCACGGGCACGGGCATTGAGCCCGGCGGGTGTCGGGCGAGGGGCGGGGTGGTCGGTCACGGTGAATCCTTGAAAGGGTTATTCACGAATGATCAAGGCTAAGGCGGGGTGTGGCAAGCGCTTTGCGTTGCCTGGCGGGCCGGTGGTCGTTTCACTTGAGGCGGTCGGCGACGCCCATGCAGATCGCCATGATCAGTTTCAGTTCCTTCTGAACCGTGCTGGCCGAGACGTTCAATTGCTCGGCGATTTCCAGGTAGGTGGCGCCATGCAGGCGGCTGAGGATAAAGATGCGCTGCTGGCGCTCGCTGAGTTGGTTGAGGCTGACGCTGAGGTGCTCGAGCAACTGCTCGGCGTGGGCGGCGTCTTCGCTGCTGCTGGCAGGGGCGGCAATGCTGTGCAGCACCTCGTCGGGCACGTCGTCGACCAGCATGCGCGCCTGCACCCGGCGTGCGCGCAGGTGGTCGAGGGCCAGGTTGCGCGCAGTCTGGAACACGAAGGGTTCGATATGCTCGATGGGCCGCTCACTCAAGGCACGGGACACCCGCAGGTAGGTTTCCTGCAGCAGGTCCTCGGCCGTGCTGGGGTTGCCCACCATGCGTTGCAGGGTGCGCAGCAGGGTCAGGCGTTGGACGAGGAAGACGGAGTTGAACCGGGACTGACTCACGGGGGGACCTGGCCGACGAAAGGTTAATGATAATGCTTATCATCTGTACCAAAGGTCAAGTCTGGAAGTGTTTAGAAATGGTAAAGATTGTGATTAATCCAACCTAGCGCATCCCCCTGTAGGAGCAGCCTTGTGCTCCGAAGAGCCCGGTAGACGCCCCGAAAATGCTGGGCTGTACCGGCCTCTTCGCAGCACAAGGCTGCTCCTACAGGGAAACGTATGCCGCTGGGTTACTGGGCGCTGCACAACGCCAGGCAGTTATCCAGCATCCGGTTGGAGAAGCCCCATTCATTGTCATACCAGGCCAGCACCTTGAGCATCCGCCCATTGGCCCGGGTATGGTTGGCATCGAAGATCGACGATAACGGGTTGTGGTTGAAATCGCAGGAAACCAAAGGCAACGCGTTGTAGCCCAATACTCTGGAATGCCGGCTGGCCTCCAGGAACAGTTGGTTGACTTCGTCGGCGCTGGCTTCGCGCTTGAGGTTGACGGTGAGGTCCACCAGCGACACGTTGATCACCGGTACTCGTACCGCCATGCCGGTCAGCTTGCCGGCCAGCTCCGGCAGCACCAGGCCTACGGCTTCGGCGGCGCCGGTCTTGCTGGGGATCATCGACTGGGTGGCCGAGCGCGCCCGGTAGGGGTCGCTGTGGTAGACGTCGGTCAGTACCTGGTCGTTGGTGTAGGCATGGATGGTGGTCATCAGGCCCTGCTCGATGCCGAACTCGCGGTGCAGCACCTGGGCGATGGGCGCCAGGCAGTTGGTGGTGCAGGAGGCATTGGAAATGATCTGGTGCGAAGCGCGCAGCACGTCGTGGTTGACCCCGTACACCACGGTGGCATCGGCACCTTTGGCTGGCGCCGAGACGATCACTTTGCCAGCCCCGGCGGCGAGGTGCGCGGCGGCCTTGGCGCGTTCGGTAAACAGCCCGGTGCATTCGAACACCACGTCGATCGCTTCGGCCTTCCAGGGCAGTTCGGCCGGGTTGCGGATGGCACTGACTGCGATGCGGTCACCATTGACCGTCAGGCTTTCATGATCGGCTTCGACGCTGGCGTCGAAGGTGCCGTGCACGCTGTCGTACTTGAGCAGATGGGCGTTCATGGCGCTGTCGCCCAGGTCGTTGATGGCGACGACCTGCAGGTCCTGGCGGTAGCCTTGGGTATACAGTGCGCGGAGGACATTACGCCCAATGCGGCCGAATCCATTGATGGCGATGCGAAGGGTCATGGCATTACCTCTGGCGGTTCGAGTGAGGCCTGTGGCACAAAGGGGCTTCACTGAAACGGTTTTGTTGTTGGAATTACAAGATTATTCACTATCAGATAGAAAACAAGCCTTTTTAGTGGCAGTATTTTGTTTAAACATACAACGAGTGGTCGGGCAGGCCACCCCAGCGAGACCTCCAGGCCCTTTCCTAGAGCCTAGGTCGCAATCGTTTGGAGGGGAAATGCTCGGTAAGCCGCCCCTACAGTTAGCCTGGAGTCCAGTACATGCACCCGCGCATCCTTGAGGTCACCCAACGGCTGGTCGAACGCAGCCGTGCCACCCGTGAACGCTACCTGCAGCTGATTCGCGGCGCGGCCAGTGACGGACCCATGCGTGCCAGCTTGCAGTGCGCCAACTTCGCCCACGGCGTCGCCGGTTGTGGCGCGCAGGACAAGCAGAGCCTGCGCCTGATGAACGCGGCCAACGTCGCCATCGTCTCCGCCTACAACGACATGCTCTCGGCCCACCAGCCGTACCAGCACTTCCCCGAACAAATCAAACAGGCCCTGCGCGACGTCGGCTCGGTTGGCCAGTTCGCCGGCGGAGTGCCGGCCATGTGCGATGGCGTGACCCAGGGCGAGCCGGGCATGGAGCTGGCCATCGCCAGCCGTGAAGTGATCGCCATGTCCACCGCTGTTGCCCTGTCGCACAACATGTTCGACGCCGCGCTGATGCTCGGCATCTGCGACAAGATCGTCCCCGGCCTGATGATGGGTGCGCTGCGCTTTGGGCACTTGCCGACCATTTTCGTGCCAGGTGGCCCGATGCTGTCGGGCATCTCCAACAAGCAGAAGGCCGACGTGCGCCAGCGCTACGCCGAAGGCAAGGCCAGCCGCGAAGAACTGCTGGAGTCGGAGATGAACTCCTACCACAGCCCAGGCACCTGCACCTTCTACGGCACCGCCAACACCAACCAGCTGGTGATGGAAGTGATGGGGCTGCACCTGCCGGGCGCCTCGTTCGTCAACCCTTACACGCCATTGCGTGACGCGCTCACCGCCGAGGCGGCGCAGCAGGTCACGCGCATGACCAAGGCCAGCGGCAGCTTCATGCCGCTGGGCGAGATCGTCGACGAGAAGGCGCTGGTCAATTCGATCGTCGCCTTGCACGCCACCGGCGGCTCCACCAACCACACCTTGCACATGCCGGCGATCGCCCAGGCGGCAGGCATCCAGTTGACCTGGCAAGACATGGCCGACCTGTCCGAAGTGGTGCCGACGTTGTCTCACGTCTACCCCAACGGCAAGGCCGACATCAACCACTTCCAGGCCGCCGGCGGTATGGCTTTCCTGATTCGCGAGCTGCTCGATGCCGGCTTGCTGCACGAAGACGTCAACACCGTGGCAGGCCATGGCTTGCGCCGCTATACCCAAGAGCCGTTCCTCGACAACGGCAAGCTGGTCTGGCGCGAAGGGCCGACGCAGAGCCTGGACGAAAGCATTCTGCGCCCAGCGGCGCGGCCGTTCTCAGCCGAAGGCGGCCTGCGGGTGATGGAAGGCAACCTGGGGCGCGGGGTGATGAAAGTCTCCGCCGTTGCCCCCGAACACCAGGTGGTGGAGGCCCCGGCGCGGATCTTCCACGACCAGCAGTCGCTGGCCGATGCCTTCAAGGCTGGTGAGCTGGAGCGCGACTTCGTCGCCGTGGTGCGCTTCCAGGGGCCGCGTTGCAACGGCATGCCCGAGCTGCACAAGCTGACGCCGTTCCTGGGTGTACTGCAGGACCGCGGCTACAAAGTGGCGCTGGTGACCGACGGGCGCATGTCGGGCGCGTCGGGCAAGATCCCGGCCGCCATCCACGTGTGCCCCGAAGCCTACGATGGCGGCCCGCTGGCGCGCGTGCGCGAGGGTGATATCGTGCGGGTCGATGGCGTTGCCGGCACGCTGCAGGTGAAGGTATCGGCCGAAGAACTGGCCAGCCGTGACCTGCCACCCGCCCCCCAAGGCAATGATCTGGGTTGCGGGCGCGAGCTGTTCGGCTTCATGCGCATGGCGTTCAGCCCGGCCGAGCAGGGCGCCAGCGCCTTTACCTCGGCTTTGGAGAACCTCAAATGAAGGACTTGCTGGTTGGCGACATCGGTGGCACCAATGCCCGTTTTGCGTTGTGGCGTGACAACCAGCTGTACCAGGTGAAGGTATTCGCCACCGCGGACTACACAAGCCCTGAGCAGGCCATCGAGGCCTACCTGAAGGATCAGGGCATTGCCCGGGGTGGCCTGTCGGCGGTGTGCCTGGCGGTGGCCGGGCCGGTCGATGGCGATGAGTTTCGCTTCACCAACAACCATTGGCGCCTGAGCCGCCGTGCGTTCTGCAACACGCTGCAGGTCGAGCGGCTGATGCTGATCAACGACTTCTCGGCCATGGCGTTGGGCATGACCCGCCTGCAAGCGGGCGAGTTTCACGAGGTGTGCCCTGGCCATGCCGACCCGCTGCGGCCTGCGCTGGTAATCGGGCCCGGTACCGGGCTGGGTGTCGGCAGCCTGCTGCGCCTTGGCGAGCAGCACTGGCAGGCGCTACCCGGTGAAGGTGGGCATGTCGACCTGCCGGTGGGCAATGCCCGCGAGGCCGCGATCCACCAACAGATTCACAGCCAGATTGGCCATGTCAGTGCCGAGACCGTGCTCAGTGGCGGAGGCCTTGTGCGCTTGTATCAAGCACTGTGCGCGCTGGATGGCGACACACCGCGGCACAAGACCCCGGCGCAGATTACCGATGCCGCCCTGGGCGGTGAGCCGCGGGCGTTGGCGGTGGTCGAGCAGTTCTGCCGCTTCCTGGGCCGCGTGGCGGGTAACAATGTGCTGACCTTGGGCGCGCGCGGTGGGGTTTATATTGTCGGGGGGGTGATCCCTCGGTTTGCCGAGCTGTTCCTGCGCAGTGGGTTTGCCACGAGCTTTGCCGACAAGGGCTGCATGAGTGGGTATTTTGCCGGGGTGCCGGTGTGGTTGGTGACGGCTGAGTTTTCGGGGCTGCTGGGGGCCGGGGTGGCGTTGCAGCAGGCGCTGGATCGCTGATGGGGCCGCTTTGCGGCCCTTCGCAGCACAAGGCTGCTCCTACAGGATGGCGCTGGATTATTGATGGGGCGCTTTGCTGCCCTTCGTACAGGATGGCGCTGGATCATTGATGGCGTGGTTCCTGTAGGAGCAGCCTTGTGCTGCGAAGGGCTGCAAAGCAGCCCCAATGGCAATACCCGACAGCAGGCAAAAAGACCTGCACACAACAAGAGGACGGACCATCTTGAGCACTGCCGGAAAATCGATCCTGATGGTCGACGACGACCAGGAAATCCGCGAACTGCTGCAAACCTACCTGAGCCGCTCCGGCTTCCAGGTACACGCCGAGGCCGACGGGCGGGGCTTTCGTCAGGCCCTGGAAAACACGCCCTGCGACCTGGTCATTCTCGATGTGATGCTGCCCGATGAAGATGGCTTCAGCCTGTGCCGCTGGGTGCGTCAACACCCGCGTCAAGCGCGGGTGCCGATCATCATGCTCACCGCCAGCTCTGACGAAGCCGACCGGGTCATTGGCCTGGAGCTGGGCGCCGACGACTACCTTGGCAAACCGTTCAGCCCGCGTGAACTGCAGGCGCGGATCAAGGCCTTGCTGCGCCGTGCCGAGTTCGGCCAGGCGGCGCCGAGCAGCGCCGTGCTGGCCTTCGATGACTGGCGCCTGGACACGGTCAGCCACCGCCTGTTTCACCGCGATGGCGAAGAGGTGATCCTGTCGGGTGCCGATTTCGCCCTGCTGAAACTGTTTCTCGATCACCCCCAGCAAATCCTCGACCGCGACACCATCGGCAATGCCACCCGGGGGCGTGAACCGATGCCGCTGGACCGTATCGTCGACATGGCGGTCAGCCGCCTGCGCCAGCGTCTGCGCGACACCGAAAAGCCACCACGGCTGATCCGCACCGTGCGTGGCAGTGGCTACCTGCTGGCTGCCCATGTCTGCTGCGCTTCCTGAGCGGCGCTGGCGCCTGCTGCCTCGCTCGCTGCTGGGGCGCATGCTGCTGCTCACCTTGCTGGTGGTGCTGCTGGCCCAAGGCTTGTCCAGCGTCATCTGGGTCGCTCAATTGCGTGCCAGCCAGCTGCAAGGCCTGCGCGCCAGTGCCAGCAGCCTGGCCCATTCGATGAGTGCCAGCGTCAGCTACTTCCGGTCGCTGCCCGTGGCCTACCGGCCGATGGTGCTCGACCAGTTGCGCAGCATGGGTGGCACGCGCTTTTTCGTGTCGCTCAACGACAAGCCGCTGGACATGCCGGTGCTGCCCGTCACCCCACGCAAGCAGGCGGTGATTGAGGTGTTCCAGCAGGTGCTGCACGAACGCTTGGGGCCGCAGATGGAAGTCAGCGTGGCGTTCGTCGCCCCCGATGACCTGCGCATTTTCAACAGTGGCCTGAAACTCGATGAACTGCCACGTTCCTGGGCGCATTATTCGCTGACCCTAGAGCCGCTCAACCCACCCGTACTGGTGACACAGATCCGCCTGGGCGAGGGTGAGTGGCTGTACATCGCCTCGCTGCTGCCCGAGCCCTACACCGGCCTTGAGGCCGAGCGCCTGCCCCGCCAGCAGATCGGTTTCATCGTGCTCACCACCGCCTTGCTGTTGCTGTTCATCGGCCTGTTGGTGCACTGGCAAAGCTGGCCACTCAAGCGCCTGGCGCGCGCTGCGCGGGAGTTGTCGCTGGGCGCCGATGTGGCCCCCGTGGCCGAAGGCGGGGGCAGCGAGGTGGTTGAAGTCGGCCGGGCCTTCAACAGCATGCGCGAGCGTATCAGCCGCTACCTGACCGAACGCAGCCAGCTGTTCAGCGCTATTTCCCATGACCTGCGCACGCCCATCACGCGCTTGCGCCTGCGCGTCGAACTGCTGGAAGACGAGCGCCTGCAGGCCAAGTTCAGCCAGGACCTGGATGAGCTGGAGTTGTTGGTCAAAGGCGCGTTGCAGTGTGTGAAAGACACCGATATCCACGAGAACATCGAGCCGGTCGACCTTAACCAGGTGCTGGACATCCTGGCTGAGCCTTACCTTGGCGATGGCCGCATCACGGTGGAGGGCCAAGCGCTGGCGCCCTACCCGGGCAAGCCGCTGGCGTTGCGCCGCTGCATCGGCAACCTGATCGACAACGCCATCAAGTACGGCGAGCGCGCGCGGTTGCGGGTCATCGACAGCGCCGAGGGCTTTGTCCTGCAGGTCGATGACCACGGGCCGGGGGTGCCGCAGCAGCAGATGGAGCAGGTGTTCGAGCCGCACTTCAGGCTGGCTGGGCAGCAGCAGGGGTACGGGTTGGGCTTGGGGATTGCGCGCAACATCGCCCATAGCCATGGCGGTGAAGTGAGCTTGCTCAACCTGCGCGAGGGTGGTTTGCGGGTCACGTTGTATCTGCCGCGAGGGCTGGAGTGAGCGTGTGTGCGGGTATCCCCGCGAATGTCACCAAACGATGACATTCGCGCATCGCTTCGTTACCTGGCGCTCCGGCCACGCCGCTTAGACTGCATGCAACGCAAGCGACCGACTTGCACGGCATAACAACAAGAAAGGTGCTTCGATGAATTCCACGCTCCGTCTCGCTGCCGCGATTTCCCTCGCTTCTCTGTTCCCCCTCAGCGCCCTCGCTGCCGATGCCAAAGGCAATGTCGAGGTCGTGCACTGGTGGACCTCCGGTGGTGAAAAGGCCGCTGTCGATGTGCTCAAGGCGCAAGTCGAAAAAGATGGTTTTACCTGGAAGGACGGCGCAGTTGCCGGCGGTGGTGGGGCCACGGCCATGACCGTGCTGAAAAGCCGCGCGGTGGCCGGCAACCCGCCAGGCGTCGCGCAGATCAAAGGCCCCGATATCCAGGACTGGGCCGCGACCGGCCTGCTCGACAGCGACGTGCTGAAGGACGTGGCCAAGGACGAAAAATGGGACAGCCTGCTCGACCAGAAAGTCGCTAATGTCGTCAAGTACGACCGTGACTATGTCGCGGTGCCGGTCAACATCCACCGCACCAACTGGCTGTGGATCAACCCTGAGGTCTTCAAAAAGGCCGGCATCGAAAAAGCGCCCGCGACCCTCGACGAATTCTATGCCGCCGCCGACAAGCTCAAGGCGGCCGGCTTCATCCCGCTCGCCCACGGTGGCCAGCCGTGGCAGGACAGCACTGTCTTCGAAAGCGTGGCGCTCTCGGTGATGGGCGTGGAAGGTTACAAGAAGGCCATGGTCGACTTGGACAACGCCACACTGACCGGCCCGGACATGATCAAGGCGTTGACCGAGCTGAAGAAGATCGCCACCTACATGGACCCTGACGGCAAAGGCCAGGACTGGAACCTGGAGGCGAACAAGGTCATCAACGGCAAGGCCGGCATGCAGATCATGGGTGACTGGGCCAAGAGCGAGTGGACCCTGGCCAACAAGGTCGCGGGCAAAGACTACCAATGCGTGCCGTTCCCCGGCACGAGCAATGGCTTCCTGTACAACATCGACTCGCTGGTGGTGTTCAAGCAGAAGGACCCCGGCACGGCGGCCGGCCAGCAGGACATCGCCAGGAAGGTGCTGGGTACGGACTTCCAGAAGGTGTTCAGCACCAACAAAGGCTCGATCCCGGTGCGTAACGACATGCTCGCCGACATGGGCGCGTACGGCTTCGACGCCTGCGCCCAGACCTCGGCCAAGGACTTCCTGGCTGACGCCAAGACCGGCGGCTTGCAGCCGAGCATGGCGCACAACATGGCCACCACGCTGGCCGTGCAGGGCGCCTTCTTCGATGTGGTGACCAACTACATCAACGACCCCAAGGCCGATCCGGCCGACGCGGCGAAGAAGCTGGCAGCGGCGATCAAGGCCGCCCAATAGCCAATTCCAAATCAGGCGCATTGCTCTTGTAGGAGCGGCCTTGCGTCGCGAAGGGCTGCGTAGCAGCCCCAGGCCCTCAAGAAAAAGACAACCCGACAGAGCGTGCAGGCTGCCCGTGGGGCTGCTGCGCAGCCCTTTCGCGACGCAAGGCCGCTCCTACACAAGTGAGCAACGCCTTTAAGGTGATCTATGACCACAACCACCGCCCAACTGCGGGCCTCACCCCTGGACGCTCTCCAGCGCTGGCTACCCAAACTGGTACTGGCACCGAGCATGTTCATCGTCCTGGTCGGCTTCTACGGCTACATCCTGTGGACCTTCGTGCTGTCGTTCACCACCTCGACGTTCTTGCCCACCTACAAGTGGGCGGGTTTAGCGCAGTACGCGCGGCTGTTCGACAACGACCGCTGGTGGGTGGCGAGCAAGAACCTGCTGCTGTTCGGCGGCCTGTTCATCGCCATCAGCCTGGCCATCGGCGTGTTGCTGGCGGTGCTGCTGGACCAGCGCATCCGCCGCGAAGGCTTCATCCGCACTATCTACCTGTACCCCATGGCCCTGTCGATGATCGTCACCGGCACCGCCTGGAAGTGGCTGCTCAACCCCGGCATGGGCTTGGACAAACTGCTGCGCGACTGGGGCTGGGAAGGTTTTCGCCTGGACTGGCTGATCGACCCTGACCGGGTGGTGTACTGCCTGGTGATCGCCGCGGTATGGCAGGCCTCGGGCTTCATCATGGCGATGTTCCTGGCCGGCCTGCGTGGCGTCGATCAGTCGATCATCCGCGCCGCCCAGATGGATGGCGCCAGCCTGCCGCGCATCTACTGGACCGTGGTGCTGCCAAGCCTGCGCCCGGTGTTTTTCAGTGCGCTGATGATCCTCTCGCACATCGCCATCAAGAGCTTCGACCTGGTGGCGGCGATGACCGCCGGTGGCCCGGGGTACTCCTCCGACCTGCCGGCGATGTTCATGTATTCGTTCACCTTCAGCCGCGGCCAGATGGGCATGGGCTCGGCCAGCGCCATCCTCATGCTCGGGGCGATCCTGGCGATCCTCGTGCCTTACCTGTACTCGGAGCTGCGGAGCAAACGCCATGCATAGCCCTGCCGACAAACCGGCGCTGAGCCTCGGCCGCCTGGCCATTCACGCGGTACTGCTGCTTGCGGTGGTGCTGTACCTGGTACCGCTGGTGGTGATGCTGCTGACCAGCTTCAAAACCCCGGAAGACATCAGCACCGGCAACCTGCTGAGCTGGCCGACGGTGGTCAGCGGCATTGGCTGGGTCAAGGCCTGGGGTACCGTCAGTGGTTACTTCTGGAACTCGATCTTGATCACCGTACCGGCGGTGCTGATCTCCACGGCCATTGGCGCGCTGAATGGCTATGTGTTGTCGATGTGGCGCTTCCGCGGTTCGCAGCTGTTCTTCGGTTTGCTGTTGTTCGGCTGCTTCCTGCCGTTCCAGACCGTGCTGCTGCCAGCCTCGTTCACCCTCGGCAAGCTCGGCCTGGCCAGCACCACCGGTGGCCTGGTGCTGGTGCACGTGGTCTACGGCCTGGCCTTCACCACGCTGTTCTTCCGCAACTTCTACGTGAGCATCCCCGATGCGCTGGTCAAGGCCGCGCGCCTGGACGGTGCCGGGTTCTTCACCATTTTCCGCCGCATCATCCTGCCGATGTCGACACCGATCATCATGGTCTGCCTGATCTGGCAGTTCACCCAGATCTGGAACGACTTCCTGTTCGGCGTGGTGTTCTCCAGCGGCGACTCGCAACCGATCACCGTGGCCCTCAACAACCTGGTCAATACCAGCACCGGGGCCAAGGAATACAACGTCGACATGGCGGCGGCGATGATCGCCGGCCTGCCAACCCTGCTGGTCTACGTGGTGGCAGGCAAGTATTTCGTCCGCGGCCTCACGGCCGGCGCCGTCAAGGGGTAAGTCATGGCAACGCTAGAACTTCGCAATGTGAACAAGACCTACGGCAGCGGCCTGCCGGACACCCTCAAGGACATCCAGCTGTCGATCAAGGACGGCGAGTTCCTGATCCTGGTCGGCCCTTCGGGCTGTGGCAAGTCGACCTTGATGAACTGCATCGCCGGCCTCGAGCACATCAGCGGCGGCGCGATCCTCATCGATGACCAGGACGTCAGCGGCATGAGCCCCAAGGACCGGGACATCGCCATGGTGTTCCAGTCCTACGCGCTGTACCCGACCATGAGCGTGCGCGAGAACATCGAGTTTGGCCTGAAGATTCGCAAGATGCCCCAGGCTGCCATCGACGAAGAGGTGGCGCGGGTGGCCAAGCTGCTGCAGATCGAGCACCTGCTGGCGCGCAAGCCGGCGCAGTTGTCCGGTGGCCAGCAGCAGCGTGTGGCCATGGGCCGGGCGCTGGCGCGGCGGCCGAAGATCTACCTGTTTGACGAACCGCTTTCCAACCTCGACGCCAAGCTGCGGGTCGAGATGCGCACCGAAATGAAACTGATGCACCAGCGCCTGAAAACCACCACGGTGTATGTCACCCACGACCAGATCGAAGCCATGACCCTGGGCGACAAAGTGGCAGTGATGAAGGACGGCATCATCCAGCAGTTCGGCACCCCGCAGCAGATCTACAACGACCCGGCCAACCAGTTCGTCGCCAGCTTCATCGGCTCGCCACCGATGAACTTCATCCCAGCTCGTCTGGCCCGGCAAGAGGGGCGCCTGCTGGCGCTGCTCGACAGCGGCCAAGCGCGCTGTGAGCTGCCCTTGGGCCTGGCCAGTGATGAATTGGACGGGCGCGAGATCATCCTCGGCATCCGCCCCGAGCAGATCGCCCTGGGCACGGGGGAGGGCAACGGCCTGCCCGGCATTCGCGCCGACGTGCAGGTGACCGAGCCTACCGGGCCTGACCTGCTGGTGTTCGTCACCCTCAACCAGACCAAGGTCTGCTGCCGCCTGGCCCCGGATGTGGCGTGCCGGGTTGGCGACAGCCTCAACCTGCAGTTCGACCCGGCGCGGGTGCTGCTGTTCGACGCCGCCAGCGGTGAGCGCCTGGACGTGAGCACCGCCAACGCTTCAGTGAAAGACAACGTGACTCACTTCAAGAGCCGTTGAATCGTCTACACCATCAATAAGAAAAAAGAGGACGCAAAGGGATGGAACAGCGCAATCGCATCAAGACCTTGGGCTCATTGGCCTTGCTTGCCGTGGTGGGCAGTAGTGGGGCGCAGGCCGCCGAGGCTTTCTCCAGCGAGTCAAAATGGATGACCGGCGACTGGGGCGGCACCCGCACCGAACTGCTGGAAAAAGGCTACGACTTCACCCTCGACTACGTCGGCGAAGTGGCCGGTAACCTCAACGGCGGCTACAACGACGACAAGACGGCGCGCTACAGCGACCAGTTTGCCCTTGGCGCGCACTTGGACTTGCAGAAGATCCTGGGTTGGCACGATGCCGAATTCAAATTGGCGATCACCGAGCGCAGCGGCCGCAACCTGTCCAACGACCGCATCAGCGACCCGCGTGCCGGGCAGTTCAGCTCGGTGCAGGAAGTGTGGGGGCGCGGCCAGACCTGGCGGCTGACGCAGATGTGGGTCAAGCAGAAGTACTTCGACGGGGCGCTGGACGTCAAGTTCGGCCGCTTCGGCGAAGGCGAGGACTTCAACAGCTTCCCCTGCGACTTCCAGAACCTGGCGTTCTGCGGCTCGCAGGTGGGCAACTGGGTGGGGGGCATCTGGTACAACTGGCCGGTCAGCCAGTGGGCGCTGCGGGTCAAGTACAACATCACGCCGGAATTCTTCGTCCAGGTCGGCGCCTTCGAGCAAAACCCCTCGAACCTTGAAACCGGCAACGGCTTCAAACTCAGCGGCAGCGGCACCAAGGGTGCGATCCTGCCGGTGGAGGCGGTGTGGTCGCCCAAGGTCAATGGCCTACCGGGTGAATACCGCCTGGGTTACTACTACAGCACGGCCAAGGCCGACGACGTGTATGACGACGTCAATGGCAACCCCCAGGCCCTGACGGGCGCCGCTTTCAAGTCGCACTCGAGCAAGCACGGTTGGTGGGTGGTGGCGCAGCAGCAGGTCACGGCCCACGCCGGTGACGTCAACCGTGGCCTCAGCCTGTTTGCCAACTTTACCGTGCACGACAAGGCCACCAACGTGGTCGACAACTACCAGCAGGTCGGCCTGGTGTACAAGGGCGCCTTCGATGCTCGGCCCAAGGATGACATCGGCTTTGGCGTGGCGCGGATCCACGTCAACGACGACGTGAAGAAGCGCGCCGAGCTGCTTAATGGCCAGAGCGGCATCAACGACTACGACAACCCAGGCTTCGTGCCGCTGCAGCGCACCGAGTACAACGCCGAGCTCTATTACGGCTTCCACGTCACCAACTGGCTGACCGTGCGCCCGAACCTTCAGTACATCAAGAGCCCCGGTGGGGTGGATGAGGTGGATAACGCGCTGGTCGCGGGCTTGAAGATTCAGTCGTCATTCTGAGGGCATTTGTTGTAAATTTACGCCAATCCATTTTCGGCTCCCGGCATCCACTGGCTTGCAGTGGTTGTCGGGGATAGGCCGAGACAGCGCTATCTCAAACAACAAGAGCTCTGAACCATGCCCGAACATCCGCTACATCGCTTCTTTTCCTCGCAACGGCCACGGCCGACGTTCGAGTGGGAGCGTTACCAGCAGCGCGATGTGCTGATCATCGACCACCCCCGTTGCCAGGCTGTATTCAGCCGGCAGGGTGCGCAGTTGCTGCACTTTCAACCGGCCGGCGAACGGCCCTGGCTGTGGTGCGCCGAACAGTGGCCGCAAGTGGGCGCCATTCGTGGCGGGGTGCCAGTGTGCTGGCCCTGGTATGGCCGCCACCCCAGCGAAGACTTGTGGCCGGCCCATGGCTGGGCGCGCCTGCTCGACTGGAAGCTAGTGGACAGCCGCGAGGATGAAGAGGGTGTGACGCTGAAGTGGCGGTTGGACCTGTGCGACTGGCAGGTCGACCTGCATGCGCGGCTGGGCAGCCGTATGGAGCTGAGCCTGAGCACCGAGCACCAGGACAGCGAACCCTGCCAGCTGAGCCATGCGCTGCTGGCGTACTGGCGTATCAGTGACGTGTCCGAGATAGCGCTGTCTGGGCTCGAGGACATCGAAGGTTACGACCGCCTGAACCGCCAGGCCTGCCGCGAAGATGGCGCGCTGAAGCTCAAGGGCGGCTGCCAGAAAGTGTACCCGGGCACCCCGCGGGTGCAGCTACAGGACCCGGCCTGGCAGCGGGAGCTGTGCATCGATACCGGTGACAGCGACGATACCGTGGTCTGGCACCCGGGCAATCGCCCGCTGATGGGCGTGAGCGGTCGCGAGTGCCTGGGCTTTGTCTGTGTCGAAGCCGCCAGTGGCAGTGGCGAGGGCCTCAGCCTGGCCCCGGGGCAGCGTGCCCACTTGCGTTTGCAGGCGCACCGGCTCAGTTGAGCTCGTCGTCCTCGATCGGGTAGCGGCTGGCGTTGAGGCTTTCCTTGATCTTGCGCAGGTGCGGCTGGAAGTCCACGCCGCGGCGCAGGGTCATGCCGGTGGCCAGCACGTCGAGCACGGTCAGCTGGATGATCCGCGAGGTCATCGGCATGTAGATGTCGGTGTCTTCTGGCAACGGAATGTGCAGGCTCAGGCTGCAGGCCTGGGCCAGCGGCGAGCCGGCAGCGGTCAGGCCCAGTACCGAGGCGCCGTTTTCGCGGGCCACGCGTGCCACCTCGACCAGCTCACGGGTGCGGCCGGTGTAGGAGATGATCACGAACAGGTCGCCGGTGTGGGCCACCGAGGCCAACATGCGTTGCATCAGCACGTCGGCGTGGGCCGACACCGCCAGGTTGAAGCGGAAGAACTTGTGCTGGGCGTCCAGCGCCACGGGGGCCGAGGCACCCAGGCCGAAGAAGTGGATCTGCCGGGCCTGGATCATCATGTCCACGGCGCGGCTGACCTGCTGCGGGTCGAGTTGCTGGCAGGCACTGTCGAGCGAGGCGATGGCGCTGCCGAAAATCTTCTGGGTGTAGGCGGCAGGGTCATCGTCGGCCTCGACCGCGCGGCTGACATATGCAGCGCCACTGGCCAGGCTCTGCGCCAGTTGCAGCTTGAGCTCGGGGTAGCCGCTGACGCCGAACGAACGGCAGAAGCGGTTGACGGTCGGTTCGCTGACCTTGGCCGCCTGGGCCAGCGCAGCAATGCTGAACCGGGTGGCTTGTTGTGGGTTGAGCAGGATGACTTCGGCGACTTTGCGTTCGGCCTTGTTCAGCTCGTCGAGGCGTCCCTGGATCTGTTCCAGGAGGTTTCGCACGCGGTCCATGGGTGTGTCCTTGGGTCGGGAAGACAGCCGGCTGACGGAGCAGCAGGCCTTTTGCACGGTCGTCTATCGTACTGTCGGTGCGTGTGGCGCACCACTTGTCTGTAATACTCGTCGGTAATGTTGTTAGTTTTACTACATTACCCCTTGAAAACCGTATGTGAAAGCGGTATTCCTAGACCAACTTTAGGAAAGAACCAACATCATGGCTGCGATCAGTGTCGAACCTTGCACCTTTGCCCTGTTTGGCGCCCTGGGCGACCTGGCATTGCGCAAGCTGTTTCCTGCGCTTTACCAGCTCGACCGCGCCGACCTGCTGCACCCGGACACGCGTCTGTTGGCGCTGGCCCGCGAGAGCGGCAGTGCGCAGGACCACCTGAGCACCATCGAAGCGCATTTGCGCCGGCATGTCCCCGACGCGGACCTTGAGCCCGCGACACTGGGCCGCTTCCTCGGCCGGCTGAGCTACCAGCACCTGGATTTTCTCCAGCCCGAGGGCTACCAGGCGCTGGCTGAGCAGTCGCCGGGCGAGCTGCCCTTGATTGCCTATTTCGCCACGGCGGCGGCCGTTTATGGTGCCATCTGCGAGAACCTCGACAGAGCCGGCCTGGCCTCCCGTACCCGGGTGGTGCTGGAAAAGCCGATCGGCCACGACCTGGAGTCGTCGCGCCGGGTCAACGATGCCGTGGCACGGTTCTTCCCCGAGAACCGGGTGTACCGCATCGACCACTACCTGGGCAAGGAGACGGTGCAGAACCTGATCGCGCTGCGCTTTGCCAACAGCCTGTTCGAAACCCAGTGGAACCAGAATTCGATCTCCCATGTGGAGATCACCGTGGCCGAAAAGGTCGGCATCGAAGGCCGCTGGGGCTATTTCGACAAGGCCGGCCAGCTGCGTGACATGATCCAGAACCACCTGCTGCAGTTGTTGTGCCTGATCGCCATGGACCCGCCCAGCGAACTTTCAGCCGACAGCATTCGCGACGAGAAGGTCAAGGTGCTCAAGGCCCTGGCACCGATCACCGGCGAAGGGCTGAGCACCCGTGTGGTGCGTGGCCAGTACATTGCCGGTTACAGCGACGGCAAACCGGTGCCCGGTTATCTGGAAGAAGACAACGCCAACGCGCAGAGCGACACCGAGACGTTCGTTGCCCTGCGCGCCGACATCCGCAACTGGCGCTGGTCGGGCGTGCCGTTCTACCTGCGCACCGGCAAGCGCATGCCGCAGAAGCTGTCGCAGATCGTCATCCACTTCAAGGAAACACCGCACTACATCTTCGCCCCGGAACAACGTTTGCAGGTGGGTAACAAGCTGATCATCCGTCTGCAACCGGACGAAGGTATTTCTTTAAGGGTGATGACCAAGGAGCAAGGCCTGGACAAGGGCATGCAACTGCGCAGCGGCCCGTTGCAGCTGAATTTTTCCGATGCCTGGCGCAGCGCGCGGATTCCGGATGCCTACGAACGCCTGTTGCTCGAGGTGATGCGCGGCAACCAGAACCTGTTCGTGCGCAAGGATGAAATCGAATATGCCTGGAAATGGTGCGACCAGTTGATCGCCGGCTGGCAAAGCGCAGGTGATGCGCCCAAGCCTTACGCGGCGGGCTCCTGGGGGCCGATGAGCTCGATTGCACTGATTACACGAGATGGGAGGGCGTGGTATGGCGATATCTGAACTGCAACTGCCGGTGGCGGTGAAGGCGCACGAACTGGCGGATGCCAAGACCCTGGCCGCAACGCTGGCCCGGGATGTGGCCGAGCGCCTGCGGGCGGCAATTGCCGCCAAAGGCCAGGCCTGCGTGGTGTTGTCCGGTGGGCGCAGCCCGGTGCCGTTTCTCGAGCGCTTGGCCGCCGAGGCGCTGGACTGGTCGAAGGTCACCGTGAGCCTCGCGGATGAGCGCTGGGTGCCGGTGGAGCATGCCGACAGCAATGCTGGCCTGCTGGCCCGCCACTTGCTCAAGGGCACTGCCGCCAAGGCACGCTTCATGGGCCTGTATCAGCAGGCTGAAAATCTTGAACGCGCCGCCGCCAACGCCGACCAGGCGCTGGCAGACCTGCCCGCCATCGACGTGTTGGTGCTGGGCATGGGCGACGACGGCCATACTGCTTCGCTGTTCCCGAACAGCCCCAACCTGGACGACGGCCTGGCCCCAAACAGCTCCCGTCGCTGCCTGCCGATGCTGGCGCCCAGCGTGCCGCATCAGCGCCTGTCGATGACCCGCGCCTTGCTGGCCAGTGCCGCGTTTACCGCGCTGTCCGTGCAAGGCCAGGGCAAACTCGCTACCCTGCGCGCCGCGCTGGCGGGCGAAGACCTTACCGAAATGCCGATACGCGCCTTTCTTCACGACCCCCTGGACATCTACTGGTGCCCATGAGCCAAGGATCCACTGTCATGACCACCCTTGAACGCCCACAGACTCTGCTCTCGATGGCCGACAAAGCCGCCCGGATCGACGCGATCTGCGACAAGGCGCGCATCCTGCCGGTGATCACCATCGCCCGTGAGGAAGACATCCTGCCGCTGGCCGACGCCTTGGCTGCGGGCGGCATTCGTACCCTTGAGGTGACCCTGCGTTCCCAGCACGGCCTGAAGGCCATTCAGGTGCTGCGCGAGCAGCGCCCAGAGCTGTGCATTGGTGCCGGTACTGTGCTCGATCGCAGTATGTTCGCGGCAGTCGAAGCGGCTGGCGCGCAGTTCGTGGTCACCCCGGGCATCACCCAGGACATTCTCGAAGCCGGTGTGCAAAGCGATATCCCGCTCCTGCCGGGTATCAGTACGCCGTCCGAGATCATGATGGGCTACGCCCTGGGCTATCGCCGGTTCAAGCTGTTCCCGGCGGAAATCAGCGGTGGCGTGGCCGCGATCAAGGCGTTTGGCGGCCCGTTTGGCGACATTCGTTTCTGCCCGACCGGCGGGGTAAACCCGGCCAATGTGCGCAACTACATGGCGCTGCCCAATGTGATGTGCGTGGGTGGCACCTGGATGCTCGACAGCAGCTGGATCAAGAACGGCGACTGGGCACGGATCGAGGCGTGCAGTGCCGAGGCGATGGCGTTGTTGGACGCTAACTGAATTTGTTGTGTGCTTTACGGCTTATGGGGCGCTTGGTCGGCGCCCCTTTTTTTTGACCTTGATCCGGTTGTTAATCCCTTCTAGCTGTCCAGTGTGCATGGGCAAACGCACCCCTGCTCAGGACCCGCGCCAGTAGCCCCTCCGTCGTTTAGCAAACTGCTTCAGTGCCGGTAACGCACTTCCATCAGCAAGCCATGCCACTGCGCTTGCTTGATGAGCTTGCGTGGAAGTTTGTCATGCCGCAGGCGGTTGGCCTCATCCACTCGAACCCAGTTAATCATCATCTATCAAGCCGCCGTTCTTGTTTCTGTCTTTCCCGGGATTCCGTGAAGAACCTTTTTTAAGTGTGAAGAAGCATCTTGGCTGAAGTTGCTGTGGCAGCGACTTAGTGGTCTACACCTATTTCCCTGCGAGAAATCAATCGCAGCCGCACTTTTCCAGCATTCAGTGAAGAGCTCTTTAATGCCTGCTGTTGTGCAGTGCATTGATGCTTTCAATCTTAATGCAGTCAGCCCTCTGCTCATGGAGCTTATTCAAACGGGGTGAGAACTCTTTCCCGATTATTTATGCCATAACGTGATGGCTATGATGATGCGCCAATTTTGATCGCGGAGCGTCAGTAATGAGTGATTACGCATCAGTAAGATTTAATGGGTCGTATGAAATAGAGCGAAGTCTTTACTCCTTGAGTGTAGGCGAGTCTGGAGTTTTTGTAGGCGGTGATACGGTTCTAGGCGCTATACACGTTCACGGAAAGTCACTGGAGTGCTTCACTCGGCCGGTTTATGCGTATCTGGCGCATTGTGAGATGGTGCAAGGCACCGTCTCGGGAGGGAGTGTTCATCGCCAACCCTATCAGTGCGGTTTCAGTAGCTGGTTTTATTCCGAAGTGGTGGGGGGCTTCAAAGTCAGTCCGGGCATCGATCGAGTCAATGCCCTGTCGGGTATTGTGTGTGGTGTATCTCCGCGCAAACTGTGGGCGAAGCCAAGTACTTGTTTCAAGGACATTCCCCTGAGCGGAGCGGGGCACTTCTCTATCTATCAAATGCACATGGTGTATGCCCATTGTGCAGTGGGTAAGTCATTAAAAAAAATTCAGGGCAGTCAGGCGCTATCTGAGGCATTTCATAGCGTTGATAGCCAACGGATCATGCTGTCGTCCCTTGGCTTCGACCGGCTCTTGGCAGTCAAACTTGAGGATAGCGTCGAGCCTGAGTCGTGGAGTGCAGTTAAGCAGAAGCTACTGCAGGAATCAGCTTTCGATATGACGTCGTTCGCTGATGTTGGGCAGATTGAGAAATTCAATCGTTACATTTAAATAAGCGTGCTGGAGATGTTGCATGAGCTTTATTGATAAAGAAATGATCAGGCAGATTGATAATTTCCCACACGAGCGTGGGCTTTACGACATTGAGAAACATCTGTATGGAGGTGATGGAAAAATCAATGCTGGCTGCTGGATTTTTGGCGATACGGTCTATGGGGATATGTATCTCGGGAATCAGAACTGGGGCACCTACAGTACGCCGATCTTGGCCTATCTTGAGTACCTGGGGATGGCGCGGGTACCCAGTAGCGTTACTCATACTGAGGAAGTTTCCATTGTGGAGGGATACAGTTACGCATTCACCTCTTCCATGGAAACTGAAGTCAACCTAGGTGCTGGTTTTTTGGGCAGTGTGGTGGGGGGAAAGTTAACGTCTAGTACGACTGAGGGAATCAGCAAGTCAACGGGCCGCTCCCGAAAAATTGAAATTGAAGGGCCTGGAATTTATAATTTTTATCAGATGCATTTGGTATATGCCCATTGTGTCACGGGGGCCGGGGGTTTTGCAGATTTCTTCAAGTATGCAAAGACAAAACAAATAGGCGGTGAGACATTCAGGGAAGACCTTTGTATTCTGACCTCGATGGCAACCAGTTCCATTATCACTGTGGCCAGCGCGAACTCGGTAAAGCCATTAGGGTGGGGTGAGATTCAAGAAGCCGCCTTGATGAAGGGGCACAACTTCCCTGGAAATAGTGGCCGATGGATATTTAACTACGGCGCGTACCATACACCTGGCAGCCGATACTGAGTGAGGTTGGTGCTGTAAAAGAAACCGCACGCTGGGTGCGGTTTCTTTACAAAGCGCATCAGGCCGCTTTGGCTTCCTGCTGGCTCAGCGAGCGGTTAAGCGCGCTGAACAACGCCTTGAAGCTGGCTGTGGTGATGTTTTCATCGATGCCCACACCATGAACCGGGCGACCACCGGCCACGCGCAGTTCGATGTACGCTGCCGCCTTGGCATTGGTGCCAGCGCCAATGGCGTGCTCGTTGTAGTCCATGATTTCCACGGCAATCGGCAGGCCGGCCACCAGGGCTTCCAGGGCGCCATTGCCCTTGCCGCGCCAGTGCAGGGTGGTTTCGCCTTCGCCGGCGACTTCCACTTCCACGGCGCTGTGGCCGTTTTCTTCCTGCAGGCGGTGGCTGACCAGCGCATACGGGGCGTTGGCCTGGAGGTATTCCTTCTGCAGCAGGCTGTAGATCTGCTTGGCGGTCATTTCCAGGCCCAGGCGGTCGGTTTCACCCTGTACCACTTGGCTGAATTCGATCTGCATGCGGCGCGGCAGGCTGATGCCGTATTCCTGCTCGAGCAGGTAGGTGATGCCGCCTTTGCCCGACTGGCTGTTGACGCGGATGACCGCCTCGTAGCTGCGGCCGATGTCGGCCGGGTCGATCGGCAGGTAGGGCACTTCCCACAGCTCGCCTTCCTGTTGCTTGGCGAAGCCCTTGCGGATGGCGTCCTGGTGCGAGCCGGAGAACGCGGTGTGGACCAGGTCGCCCACATACGGGTGACGTGGGTGCACCGGCAGCTGGTTGCACTCTTCGACGACTTTGCGCACGCCGTCGATGTCGGAGAAGTCCAGCTGCGGGTCGATGCCCTGGGTGTAGAGATTCAGTGCCAAGGTCACCAGGTCGACGTTGCCGGTACGCTCGCCGTTGCCGAACAGGCAGCCTTCGGCGCGGTCGGCGCCGGCCATCAGGCCCAACTCGGTGGCGGCGATGCCGGTGCCGCGGTCGTTGTGGCAGTGCAGGCTGATGATCACGCTGTCACGGCGGCTGATGTTGCGGCAGAACCACTCGATCTGGTCGGCGTAGATGTTCGGCGTGGCGACTTCGACGGTGGCCGGCAGGTTGAGGATCAGCTTGTGCTCAGGGGTCGGGTTCCACACCTCGATGACCGCGTCGCAGACTTCCTTGGCGAATTCCAGTTCGGTGGCGCTGAAGGTTTCAGGCGAGTACTGGAAGGTCCACTGGGTTTCCGGCTGCTGGGCGGCGTACTTGACGAACAGTTTGGCCGCGTTCACTGCGATATCTTTCACGCCTTGCTTGTCCTGGTTGAAGACAATGCGGCGGAACGACGGGCTGGTGGCGTTGTACAGGTGGACGATGGCCTTCTTGGCGCCGCGCAGCGATTCGAACGTACGGGCGATGAGGTCTTCACGGGCCTGGGTCAGCACCTGGATGGTGGTGTCGTCCGGGATGTGGCCGTCTTCGATCAGGGTACGGACGAAGTCGAAATCGGTTTGCGAAGCGGACGGGAACGAGGCTTCGATTTCCTTGACGCCAACCTGCACCAAGGTCTTCCAGAAACGCAGCTTCTTCTCCGAATCCATCGGCTCGATCAGCGACTGGTTGCCATCACGCAGGTCGGAGCTGCACCAGATCGGCGCTGCAGTGATGGTTTTCGACGGCCAGGTGCGGTCAGGCAGGTCGATGGTCGGGAACGCGCGGTATTTCTTCGAAGGGTCTTTGAGCATGGTCATGGAAGCAATCCTTTTGTATGCGGCCGAGATCGGGCCTGCCGAGCAATAACGAGATGAAAAGGCGAGGCGACGCGATTCACCCTGGTAGTCGGGCACTGACCAGGCAGAGGCTGCGATGTTGTCGGAGCAGAATGAGGGTGCTGAAGGTTTTCATGCCTCAACCCTAACCAGTGGGGTGAGGGATGGCAAGTGTTCGTAAAAAATTGAGAGAAATGCTTAAAAAAAGCTATATAGCGAGATTTTGTAGCGCTTATTGCGGCAAGGCTTTGAGGTTTTTGCGCGGTACTTTTTGATGGCGCAAGACAAGGGAAGTGGGGGTGTTTGGCCCGGCCTCTTCGCGGGCAAGCCCGCTCCCACAGGGATCTGAGCTGCGCCGCCAGCCTTGTGGGAGCGGGCTTGCCCGCGAAAAGGCTGGCGCCGATCTCAGGGTTGAAACGCACCAATGAAGATGGCCGGGTCGACCCGCGCATCGTTCAAGCTGACATTCCAGTGCATGTGCGGCCCGGTAGCTCGACCGGTCGAGCCAACCCGGCCCACCACATCGCCGCGACGCAACGCCTGCCCCACCTTCACATCGATCTTCGACATGTGGCAGAACATGCTGATAAAGCCCTGGCCATGGTCGACGAACACGGTACGGCCATTGAAGAAGTAATCCCCTACCAGGATTACCTGGCCATTGGCCGGGGTCTTGATTGGCGTGCCGGCCGGCACGGCGAAGTCCAGACCGGCATGCGGGTTGCGCTCTTCGCCGTTGAAGAAGCGGCGCACGCCGAACTTGCTCGACAGCGGGCCGCTGACCGGTTTGTCGAGGATCAGGTTGCTCGGCAAGGTCGGGCTGAAACTGCGGTAGGCCTTGATCTGCTCGGCCAGCTCGCGGTCGATGCGCTTGAGGTCGGCCGGGTTTGGGTTGACCTGGCGCGTGTTCTTCAGGGTGATGCGCTGCTCGGGGTACTGCTTGCTGCCGACCGTGAAGGGCAGGCTGCGGCCACCTTGGCTCAACACCGCGGTGCCGGGCTTCTGGGTCAGTGGAATGCCGACGATCGCCAGCCAGTTATCCTGCTCCTTGACCACCAGCACCGGCTTGCCGTCAAAGCGCGCGTTCGGCGCTGCGCTGCCGGGCCCTAGATCGACCACCGCCACGCCGCCGGGCACCGGTTTGTTCAAGGCACGGGTGATATAGCTGGCCTGGGCGCCGCTGGCCAGCAACAGCAGGGAAAGGGCGAGCAGGGGCGCGAACAGGCGGGGCATGGGTCAATCCAGTAGTGAGAGGGTGATGGGCGTCAGGTGGTTGTCTTCGACGCGCACCTGCAGTTCGCCTTCATTGAGGCGGGCGGTCAGGCGCTGGCCGTTGTGGGTTTGCTCGGCGCTGCGGATGGCCTGGCCACGCTCATCGAGCAGGATGCTGTAGCCGCGGGCGAGGGTGGCCAGCGGGCTGACCACTTGCAGCGTCTGCAGTTGTGCCTGGAAGCGCTGGCGACGGTCCTTGAGCACCTCGCGCATGGCCCGAGGCAGGCGTTCGGCGAGGCTGTCCAGGCGCTGGTTGAGCAGCTTCAGGGTGCGGCCCGGGTGTTGCGCGGCCAGGCGCGTGTCGAGGCGCCCCAGGCGCTCGCGGCGCTGGTTGAGGGTGTTCAAGAAGGCGCGGCGCAGGCGCATGTCCAGGTCGTCCAGGCGCTGGGCTTGCTGGCGCAGGCGCTCACCCGGATGGCGCAGGCGTCGGGCCAGCGATTCCACGCGCAGGCGGTCGTGGCTCAAGCGGTTTTGCATGCGCAGCAGCAGGCGCCGTTGCAGGCCGTCGAGGCGTTGCTGCAGGCCGCTGTTGTCGGGGGCCAGCAGTTCGGCGGCGGCCGATGGCGTGGGGGCGCGTACGTCGGCGACGAAATCGCAGATCGACACGTCGGTCTCATGGCCGACGGCGCTGACGATGGGCGTGACACAGGCGGCCACGGCACGTGCCACAGCTTCCTCGTTGAAGCTCCACAGGTCTTCCAGCGAGCCGCCGCCACGGGCCAGGATCAGCGCATCGAAACCGAGGCTGTCGGCCAGTTGTACGGCGCGCACGATCTGGGCGATGGACTCGCGGCCCTGTACCGCCGTGGGGATCAGGTTCAGTTCGACCTGCGGGGCGCGGCGGCCGAATACGCTGATGATGTCGCGGATCACCGCGCCGGTGGGCGAGGTGATGATGCCGATGCGCTGCGGGTGGGCCGGCAGCGGCTTTTTGCGCTCGGCGCTGAACAGGCCCTCGGCGCCGAGTTTTTCTTTCAAGGCCTCGAACGCCAAGCGCAGGGCGCCATCCCCGGCCGGTTCGACGGTGTCGAGAATCAGCTGATAGTCGCCACGCCCCTCGAACAGCGAGACCTTGCCACGCACCCGCACCGCGAGGCCATCACGCAGGGCCTGGCGGACCCGCGTGGCGTTCTGGCGGAACAGCGCGCAGCGCACCTGGGCGCCGCTGTCCTTGAGGGTGAAGTACATGTGGCCGGAGGCCGGGCGGGCGAGGTTGGAAATCTCGCCTTCCACCCAGACGCTGCGGAATACGTCTTCCAGCAGCACCCGGGCGCGGCCGTTGAGTTGGCTGACGGTGAGGACCTCGCGGTCCAGGCCGAGTCGTTCGAAAGGGTCTCTGATCATGGCAGGCATCATAAAGGACATCGGGGGGTGGCGGGAATTGGGTTGGGGCGTGCGGGTGTAGGGGCGCTCGATCTCAACTCCGCCGAAAATCCCCCGTCATGCACCAAGGCCCCCATCACGCCCCCCTGCATCGCCGCCAAAAACTGGCGCACCATCAGCCCAGCATCCCGCCGACACGCCAGTGCCACCGTACTCTCACACACCTCACCCAGCGCCACGAACCTGACCGATGCCGGCGCAATATCGCGCATGCATGCCGGCAACAGCGCCACCCCGAACCCTGCCTGAATCAGCTGCAGCTGCGTGGTCTTGCGTGAAACCACCTGGGCCGCCTGCGGGAAAAACCCTGCATTCATGCACAGCGAGGCCGACAAGTAGCTCAACCCGCCGCGGTCCCGGTGAGGAATCGAAATGAAGCGCTCGCCACGTAGCTGCTCCAGTTGCACGACCGGCGCTTTAGCCAAGGGGTGCCCGGCGGCGACAGCCAGCAACAAAGGCTCGCTGAACAGCTCATGCAGCACCACGCCTTCATGCTGGCGCAGCACCGGCAGCCGCAACAGGCCGATATCCAGCCGCCCAGCGGCGATATCCTCCAATTGCGCCTCCGAGGACTGCTGCGCAATCTCCAGTGCAATCCCAGGGTTGCCTTGCAAGTACGCGCCCAAGCGAGCCAGCAGAGGCCCGGTCAGCGGCACGGTGCTGGAGTGGTTCAGGCGCAGGCTGCCTTGCAAGCCGTCGCCCATGTCGCGGGTGATGCGCTCGGCCTGTGCCAGGTCGGCCAGCAAGCGGCGGGCACGCTGCAAAAAGGCGTCCCCGGCGAGCGTCAGGCGTGGCAGGCGCGCAGTGCGTTCGAACAATGGCGTGCCCAGGTGCTGCTCCAGCTCCTTGATCTGCCGGCTCAGCGCCGACTGGGCGATGTACAGCCGCTCGGCGGCGGCGCTGAAACTGCCGCTCTCGGCAATTTCCACGAAGTAACGCAACTGGCGGATCGACGTCATGTCATGCCTTTTCGAGATGGGTAATGGCGCAAAGGCATATTAGTCGGCATGGCTCATGGCTGGCTAACCTTTGCGTAACATCTCAGGAACACACGCCATGTTCACCTCATTGTCCTTTTCCGGCCTCGATTGGCTGCCCATCCTGCTCGGTGTCGGCCTGGCCTACATCGTTTTCGGCATTGCCGGTTTCGGCACTGCGCTGGTCGCGGCGCCGGTGCTGATTCACTTCATGCCGCTGTCTCGGATCATCCCGCTGTTGGTGCTGCTGGACTTCGTGGCGGCCTTCGGCAACTTGCTGCCGTCGCGCCGGGATGTGGTGCGCGGCGAGCTGCTGCGTCTGCTGCCCTTCATGGCGATAGGGTGCACCTTGGGGGTGGTGTTCCTGCTGCGTCTCAAGTCCGACCTACTGCTGTTGCTGATGGGCCTGTTCGTCAGTGCCTATGCGTTCTATAACCTGGCGGTGAAGGTGCGTCCGGCGACCTTGTCCGGCTTCTGGGCGGTACCCATGGGCACGGTAGGGGGCTTGTTCGGCGCATTGTTCGGCAGCGGCGGTTTTCTCTATGCGCTGTACCTCAGTGCTCGCCTGGAGGCGAAAGAGCAGGTGCGGGCTACCCAAAGTGCGTTGATCAGTTGCAGCACGGTGGTGCGCCTGTCGCTGTTCCTGATTGCCGGGGTCTACGCCGACAGCAGCCTGCTGTTGCTCGCTGCCTGCCTGTTGCCGGTGATGTTCTTCGGCTTGTGGGTAGGACGCCGGCTGACGCTGAAACTGTCCCGCGAGGCCTTTGTGCGCCTGGTCACGTGGCTGGTGCTGGCCAGTGGCTTGGCCATGATTGGTCGCTACCTGAGCCTGTGAGCGGTAGAATTGCGGCATTACCGCAGTTCGCAGGTTTGCTTCCTTAATGAACACCCAGAGCATCATCGTCCCCAAGCTTTCCACCGTTCCGGCCAACGAGGCCCGCGCCCGGGCGATCGTACGCTGGCTGGTGCGCGAGAAAATCGTCGAAGAGCAACTCACCACCTGTGGCCGCACCGGAAACCGCATGGGCCATGCCTTGGCCGAAGGTGCGCGCAAGGTAGCCCTGCACCCCGAGAAACTGCCCTTCGGTGAGCAGGCCAGCGGCCTCGAGATCATGCTCAAGCGCTGCATCTATACCCCGACCGACGGTTTTCTCGAAGAAGCCGGCTGCCCGGAGTGCCGCCGTGAAGTCGGCGAGCCGCTGTTCGAGAGCCTGGAGGAGTGGATGCCAGGGGTCAGTGACAACTTCACCTGCCCGCTGTGCGGCTTCGAAGACGACATCAATGGCTTTCTTTACCTGCAGCCATGTGCCTTTTCCAACCTGGGGTTCATCTTCAACAACTGGGGCGAGGCTGGGTTCACCCAGGCCTTTCTCGACAGCTTCGCCGACTGGCTCGACCAGCCAGTGGCGGTCGTGCAGGTAAAACTGCCAGAACGCTGACCGAAGGCCCTTATTTTGCATTGAGCGGCGCGCCGTGGATGAGTATAATGGCGCGCTTCCATTTTTCCCGCCCGGGAGCCCCCGCGATGCTGCGTATCAGCCAAGAAGCCCTGACTTTCGACGATATCCTCCTTGTACCTGGCTATTCCGAGGTACTGCCCAATGAAGTCAGTCTCAAGACCCGTTTGACTCGTGGCATCGAGCTGAACATCCCTCTGGTTTCCGCCGCCATGGATACCGTGACCGAAGCGCGTCTGGCCATTGCCATGGCTCAGGAAGGCGGCATCGGCATCATCCACAAGAACATGACCATCGAACAGCAGGCCGGCGAAGTGCGCAAGGTCAAGAAGTTCGAGGCTGGCGTGGTCAAGGACCCGATCACCATCGAAGCAGACGCCACCGTGCGCGACCTGTTCGACCTGACCCGCCTGAACAACATTTCGGGTGTTCCGGTGCTGGAGAACGGTGACCTGGTCGGTATCGTCACCTCCCGTGACGTGCGCTTCGAAACCCGTCTGGATGCCAAGGTCCGCGATGTGATGACGCCCAAAGAGCGTCTGGTCACCGTGCGCGAAGGCGCCAACAAGAACGAAGTCCGCGAGCTGCTGCACAAGCACCGCCTGGAAAAAGTCCTGATCGTCGACGACAAGTTCAGCCTCAAGGGCATGATGACCGTCAAAGACATCGAAAAAGCCAAGGCCTACCCGCTGGCCAGCAAGGACGACCAAGGTCGCCTGCGCGTCGGCGCTGCCGTCGGTACCGGCAAGGACACTGGCGAGCGCGTTGCTGCCCTCGTTGCCGCTGGCGTTGACGTGGTGGTGGTCGACACCGCCCACGGTCACTCCAAAGGCGTGATCGACCGCGTACGCTGGGTCAAGGAAACCTACCCGCAAGTGCAGGTGATCGGCGGCAACATCGCCACCGGCGCTGCGGCCAAGGCCCTGGCTGAAGCTGGCGCTGACGCCGTCAAGGTCGGTATCGGCCCAGGCTCGATCTGCACCACCCGCATCGTTGCCGGTGTCGGCGTGCCGCAAATCAGCGCCATCGCCAACGTCGCCGCTGCGCTGGAAGGCACGGGCGTCCCGCTGATCGCCGACGGTGGCATCCGCTTCTCCGGTGACCTGTCCAAGGCCATCGTTGCCGGTGCTTCCTGCGTGATGATGGGTTCGATGTTCGCCGGTACCGAAGAGGCCCCGGGTGAAGTCGAGCTGTTCCAGGGCCGCTCCTACAAGGCCTACCGCGGCATGGGCTCGCTGGGTGCCATGGCACAGGCGCAGGGTTCGTCCGACCGTTACTTCCAGGACTCCTCGGCCGGCGCCGAGAAGCTGGTACCGGAAGGCATCGAAGGCCGCGTACCGTACAAGGGTGCCTTGGCAGCCATCATCCACCAGCTGATGGGCGGCCTGCGTTCGTCCATGGGCTACACCGGCAGCGCAACCATCGAAGAGATGCGCACCAAGCCGGAATTCGTGCGCATCACCGGTGCCGGCATGGCCGAGTCCCACGTGCATGACGTGCAGATCACCAAAGAAGCCCCTAACTACCGCGTAGGCTGAGGCTTCCAGCACTATCAGCATGCGGGGCTGTCACGACAGCCCCGCGTCGTTTCCGATTTCCACTGACGAGATTGAGTCATGGCCCTCGACATTCACGCTCACCGCATCCTGATCCTCGATTTCGGTTCCCAGTACACCCAGCTGATCGCCCGCCGCGTGCGCGAGATCGGTGTCTACTGCGAACTGCATCCGTTCGACATGGACGATGAAGCGATCCGCGAATTCAACCCGCGCGGCATCATCCTCGCCGGCGGCCCCGAGTCGGTACACGAAGCCAACAGCCCGCGCGCGCCGCAGGCTGTGTTCGACCTGAACGTACCGCTGCTGGGCATCTGCTACGGCATGCAGACCATGGCCGAGCAACTGGGCGGCAAGGTGACCGGTTCCGACCTGCGCGAATTCGGCTACGCCCGCGTTGATGTGGTCGGCAAGAGCCGCCTGCTCGATGGCATCGAAGACCACGTAGACGCCGACGGCGTGCTGGGCTTGGACGTGTGGATGAGCCACGGTGACAAGGTCACCCAGATGCCTGGCGACTTCCACGTGCTGGCCAGCACCCCGAGCTGCCCGATTGCCGGCATGTTCGACGACGCGCGCGGCTACTACGGCGTGCAGTTCCACCCGGAAGTGACCCACACCAAGCAGGGCGGTCGCATCCTCTCGCGCTTCGTCCAGGACATCTGCGGCTGCGAAGCCCTGTGGACCCCGTCCAACATCGTCGAAGACGCCATCGCCCAAGTGCGTGAGCAAGTTGGTTCGGCCAACGTCCTGCTGGGCTTGTCCGGCGGCGTGGACTCCTCCGTGGTTGCCGCGCTGCTGCACCGCGCCATTGGTGACCAGCTGACCTGCGTGTTCGTCGACAACGGCCTGCTGCGCCTGCATGAAGGCGACCAGGTGATGGCCATGTTCAAAGAGAACATGGGCGTCAAGGTGATCCGTGCCGACGCCGAGGCGCAGTTCCTGGGCAACCTGGAAGGCGAAGCGGACCCTGAGAAGAAGCGCAAGATCATCGGTCGCACCTTCATCGACATCTTCGATGCTGAAGCCAGCAAGCTGGAAAACATCCAGTTCCTGGCCCAGGGCACCATCTACCCGGACGTGATCGAGTCGGCTGGCGCCAAGAGCGGCAAGGCCCACGTGATCAAGTCGCACCACAACGTCGGTGGCCTGCCAGAGGAAATGAACCTCAAGCTGGTCGAGCCGCTGCGCGAGCTGTTCAAGGACGAAGTCCGCAAGATCGGCCTGGAGCTGGGCCTGCCGTACGACATGGTCTACCGCCACCCGTTCCCAGGCCCGGGCCTGGGCGTGCGTATCCTCGGTGAAGTGAAGAAGGAATACGCCGACATTCTGCGTCGCGCTGACCACATCTTCATCGAAGAACTGCGCAAAGCCGACTGGTACCACAAGACCAGCCAGGCCTTCGTGGTGTTCCAGCCGGTCAAGTCGGTTGGCGTCGTTGGCGACGGCCGTCGTTACGCTTGGGTCGTGGCCCTGCGTGCCGTCGAGACCGTGGACTTCATGACCGCGCGTTGGGCACACCTGCCGTACGAGCTGCTGGAGACCGTCAGCGGCCGTATCATTAACGAAATCGAAGGCATCTCGCGCGTCACTTACGACGTGTCGAGCAAGCCGCCGGCCACTATCGAGTGGGAATGATTTCGCGCCCGGCCACGGCCGGCGTCCGATAGCAGGAAGCTACCAAAAGCCCGCATGATTGCGTAATGATGTTCACTTAAGAATGCCGGGGCCGCTCTGCGGCCCATCGCGGCACAAGGCCGCTCCCACACCGACCGCGTTATGCCCCTATTTACAGGGCATGCGCGAACATTGTGGGAGCGGCCTTGTGCCGCGATGGGCCGCAAAGCGGCCCCAATACAGGCGATGGATAACTTAAGTGAACAGCATTACGCATGATTGCGGGCTTTTGCGTTTTACCCAGCGCGTGTATCGACCCTGAGCTGCAAGATCTCATCTCCCGCTTCGTCCTGCTCGCCTGTCGACGTCCAGCCTAGGTGCCGATAGAACCCATACGAGCGCACGTCAGGGTCGCTGGAGCACGCCAGGAACAGCCGCTCGAACCCCAGCGCCCGCAGGTGGTCGACGACCTTCTGCAGCAAGCGCTTGCCGATCCCTTGGCCCTCAAAGGCAGGCAGCAGGGCAAGCACGGTCACCTCGCCACTGTCCTTGTCGGCGAAGCAGTAGCCCACTATCTGGTTGCCCTTGCAGGCCACGAAGCCTGGGCCGCTTCCATCGCGAATGCCGCTGCTCCAGGAATCGACGGTGATGCCTAGCGCGCGCAGGTCTTCTTCTGTGAACGCGTTTTCCCGGGTCAATGCCCGGAGGGTCATGCACGCTGCGGCATCTTCAGGTACTGCAGGGCGACAGGTTATGGCTGTCATACGTTCGGCCTCACGTTGAAAGCGCCATTGTGCGTATACGACGGTCTGCGAGTCTGTGAGCAAACGTAAGCTGCCGGACGCCATTGAACGTGAATACGATTGTTCACAGACGTTAAGGCTGCCTTTGCGCACACTACGCTTCCTCGGTTTTGCGCAAGGACAAACGCAATGGCACGCAAAGTTCCTCATGTAGTGGTGGTGGGCGGCGGTATCCTCGGCGCCTCCATCGCCTGGCACCTGGCCCGGCGGGGTGCTCCGGTCACCGTGCTTGAACGCGAGCGTGCCATTGCCCGGGGTGTCACCGGGCACTCGTATGGTTGGGTGGGCAACGGCAGCCGCCTCCCTTCCGAGCACCCGGCAAGCTTTGCCTTGGAGCAGCTTGCCCTGGCTCAATTTGCGCAGCTGACGCAAGCGCTCGGGCCGCTGCCGGTGGCAGCGCAAGGTGGCTTGATCTGGCTCGACAGCGAGCAGGAGACCTTGGCCATGCTTGCCGAGCAGCAGGCGGCAGGTGTGTCGATGATGGCGGTGGGGCGCGAGCGCATCCGCGAGCTGGAGCCCGGCCTGGTGCGGGCACCGGACATGGCAATCTGGGCGCCGGACGATTTTGCGGTCGAGCCTGATGCACTGGCTGAGCGCTTGTTGGCGGCAGCCCAGGGCGAAGGCGCTAAGGTGCTTGAGGCGTGCGAGGTACTGGCGCTGGAGGTGCAGGGCACGCGCATTACCGGTGTGCGTACCCACGCGGGCATCGTGCAGGCGGATGTCGTTGTACTGGCCAATGCCATGGGCGCCCAGAGCCTGACCCGGCAACTGGGGCAGGATCTGCCCATCCACGAAGCGCCTGCGGTGCTGCTGCGGTTCGATGCCGCCCAGGTGCCGCTGCGCCATCTGCTGTACGGGCAGTCGCTGGAAGTGCGGCCCGCTCGAGGTGGTGGACTGCTGTCGGCAGCTGACTTCCCAGGTGAAGCGGGGATGGCCGAGCTCGGTCGTAGCAGTCTAGAAGCGGTTGCCAGTCTGTTTCAGCCCAGTTGCGAAATGTCGCTGCGATCAATCCGGGCAGTGTACCGGCCAAAAACCGACAGTGGCCTGCCACTGCGTACGTTCCTTGAGGGGTTCGAAGGGCTGTACGTCACGGTCGCTCACCCAGGCGTTATTCTGGCGCCGCTCATGGGCAGCGAGGCCTGCGAAGACATCCTCAAAGGGCAGATGCCATGACGAGGCGCACACCTGCCGAGCAGCTCCTGCCAGCAGGCTGGCGAGAGGCCCATGGCGTTGTGGCGATGGAGGTTCAGGCGCTTGGCGAGTCTGGGGCCAGTGTCTGGCGCCTGCGCCGCGAATGCGCCGAGGATCTGTTCCTCAAGTCCGAGCCCGTGGCGGCGCTGGCGGAGCTCCCGGGCGAGGTCAGCCGCCTGCGCTGGATGGCGGGGCAGGGCATGTCAGCGCCTCGGGTCATCGACGCCGCTACTGAACAGGGACGGCACTGGTTGTTGATGACTGCAGTGTCAGGTCAGAGCTTGGCTGAATCGACTAAGCGTGCGCCAGCGGCCACGGTTGCCCTGATGGCCGAGGCACTGCGCCAGCTGCACCAGCGACCGGTCGGGGAGTGCCCGTTCGATCATGCGCTGGCGGCGCGGGTGAGGTTGGCGCAAGCGCGCATTACGGCTGGCCTGGTCGATGAGGCAGACTTCGATGAAGAGCAGCTTGGGCGCACGGCCAGTGATGTGTTCGCCGACCTGTTGGCGGCGCGCCCGGCGAAGGAGGACCGGGTGGTGACCCATGGCGATGCCTGTCTACCGAACGTGATGGCTGAGGGTACACGCTTCAGCGGTTTCATCGACTGTGGCCGCCTGGGTGTGGCCGACCGTTGGCAGGACTTGGCGTTGGCAACCCGGGATATCGCCGCTGACCTGGGGGATGAGTGGGTGGCGCCCTTTCTGGCAAGCTATGGGATCGAAGCGGATCCTGCCCGGATCCGCTTTTATCGATTGCTGGACGAATTCTTTTGACGCTGCGCTCAGCTACCAGGCCCAGACCTCCCTGCGACAAGACTTCACTTAATCTTTCCCATTTGCAGGTGTATCGTATTCGCCCTTCATCGCCAGCCCTGCTGGCAGCTTGATTGCGCCGAACACGAGGTACCCGCACCGATGTCCTTCACCCGTCGACAAATGCTCAAGGGCCTCACCGGCCTGGTTGTGGTAGGCCTGGGCGCCGGAGGCGCAGCGCGGTACTGGCTGGGCAAGGTCGAGGACGAGAATGCCGGGCACGACTACGAGCTGATCGCCGCGCCCCTGGACGTGGAACTGGTGCCGGGCTTCAAGACCGAGGCTTGGGCCTTTGGCCCTTCGGCGCCAGGTACCGAGCTGCGGGTACGCCAGGGCACCTGGTTGCGGGTGCGGTTCATCAACCACTTGCCGGTCGAAACCACCATTCACTGGCATGGCATCCGCTTGCCGCTGGAAATGGACGGCGTGCCGTACGTGTCGCAGCTGCCGGTCAAGCCGGGCGAATACTTCGACTACAAGTTCCGCGTGCCGGATGCGGGCAGCTACTGGTATCACCCACATGTCAGCAGCTCGGAAGAGCTCGGCCGCGGGCTGGTCGGCCCTCTGATCGTCGAGGAGCGCGAGCCTACCGGGTTCCTGCACGAGCGCACGCTGAGCCTGAAAAACTGGCACGTAGACGAGCAGGGCGCCTGGCTGCCGTTCAGCATCCCGCGTGAGGCCGCGCGTAACGGCACTGCCGGGCGGCTGATCACCATCAACGGCCAGCCCGACGCGGTCACCGAGCTGCCGGCCGGCCAGGTGGTGCGTGTGCGCCTGCTGAACCTGGACAACACCTGGACCTACCGCCTTAACCTCAAGGGCAACTGCGAGGCGAAGATCTACGCCCTCGACGGCAACCCGGTGACCCCGCGCCCGTTGGAAGACGAGTACTGGCTTGGCCCTGGCATGCGCATCTGCCTGGCCATCCGGATTCCCGAAGCGGGTGAGGAAATTTCCCTGCGCGACGGTTTCGTGCGCCTGGGTACCCTGCGTTCGGTGCCGAGCAACGACGCGCCGAGTGACTGGCCGCCAGCGCTGCCGGCCAACCCGATCGCCGAGCCGGACCTGGAGAATGCTGAAAAGCTCAACTTCAATTTCGAGTGGGCGGCCAAAGTCTCTGTCACCCCTGACCCGAACAAACCATCGAGCCTGTGGCAGATCAACGGCCAGGCCTGGGACATCACCGACAAGACATGCGCCGACCGGCCCATCGCTACGCTGCAGAAGGGCAAGAGCTACATCTTCGAGCTGAAGAACATGACCCAGTACCAGCACCCGATCCACCTGCATGGCATGAGTTTCAAGGTGATTGCCTCCAACCGCCACGACATCAAGGAGCCGTGGTTCACCGATACCTACCTGCTGGGCAAGAACGAGCGGGCCCAAGTGGCACTTGTGGCCGATAACCCGGGCACCTGGATGTTCCACTGCCACGTCATCGACCACATGGAAACCGGCCTGATGGCCGCGATAGCGGTGGTCTGATGCGCCCACACATCATCGATCGCAGCCGCGATCAGGAATTCATGCGCATTGCTCTGGCCCTGGCGGCTGAGGGCGCGGCCATGGGCGAGGTGCCGGTGGGGGCGGTGCTGGTGCAGCATGGCCAGGTAATCGGCCAGGGCTTCAACCGGCCCATTATCGACAGCGACCCAAGCGCGCATGCCGAAATGGTCGCCATTCGGGCTGCGGCCAAGTCGGCGAGCAACTATCGGCTGCCGGGCAGCACGCTGTACGTGACCCTGGAGCCTTGCAGCATGTGCGCGGGGTTGATCGTGCATTCGCGGGTGGCGCGGGTTGTGTACGGGGCGCTGGAGCCCAAGGCGGGTATCGTGCAGAGCCAGGGTCAGTTCTTCGGCCAGGGCTTCCTCAACCATCGGGTGATGGTCGAGGGCGGGGTGCTGGCGGAGGAATGTGGGCAGATCCTCAGTGACTTTTTCAAGGCGCGAAGGGTAAAGAGGGGGGGATAGCAGGTGGCTAACGATACATAGGTTGTTATAGGTTGTTGGTATCTACACAAGTGAGCTTTCCAGCGATGTTTCCGCGCCTGTAGGCGTTCTTCTGCATTTTTAATCCACTGACGATCAGTTCCCCGTTTTCAATATTTCTAAGTTCTGAGAGAGGGATCTTGCTTGTATTAACTGCATCGTCGGTTACCTCGAGTATGAAGCGCCAGTCATTTTCTGGGCAATAGCTGTAGTCAGATTCTTTTGCAGGTCTGTCGCTCCCCAGTTTGATGGTGTTCCCCTTTGATGCATTGCTTACCTTGAAAAAATAAACCTGATCATTGCCGCAGTTGTCACTGCCCCTGTAGGCAGCTTTTCTTCGATATTCTATGTTCAAAGATGTGCAGGCGCTGTCGGTTGCGTTCTTGTAAAGATGAAGTTTGCCTGCGGCCACGTTTGGGTTACTGGCGTGTGATTCCGCCCTTTTTACTTCCGCTGCCTTGTAATCATCTTTGAGGGGTGATTGTGCCTGTGCGAACGCAGTCAGGCTGAGCAGCCCAAGAAGAATAAGGGGCTTGGTCATGCTTGTCTCCAGCGCCGTGGTTGTGGAGATGCATCTATAGAAGGGTGGCTGCTAGGCGGCAACTGGCATATTTACCAGTTGCGTAATCGTTAGGTTTTTGCTGTCACATCAGGCGATGTATAACGTTCCCAGAGACTTGAAACGTAAATCGCTTAGGGTGAGGTGCTGTAACTTACGGATGAAGCCGGGAAGGGAGTGAATGCCGGTCATTCCTGCGAACAGGCCCGTACAGGTTTACATCGGCGGCGACTGCTCTGCCGGCTTGTCTTTGTTTACCCCAGGCACATGCAAATTGCCCTCGGCCATCTGGCCTTCGAGCTGCGGCTGGGTCACCCAGGTCAGGATGTCGTAGTAACGGCGGATGTTGGCCACGAAGTGCACCGGCTCGCCGCCGCGGGCATAGCCGTACTTGGTCTTGCTGTACCACTGCTTCTGCGCCAGGCGTGGCAGCATTTTCTTCACGTCCAGCCACTTGTTCGGGTTGAGCTTCTCGCGCTTGGCCAGGGTGCGGGCGTCTTCCAGGTGGCCGCTGCCAACGTTATAGGCAGCCAGTGCGAACCAGGTGCGGTCGGGTTCCTGGATGCTGTCGTCGAGTTGCTCTTTGATCAGCATGAAGTACTTGGCACCACCCTGGATGCTCTGTTTCGGGTCCAGGCGATTGGACACGCCCATGGCCTGCGCCGTGCGCTGGGTGAGCATCATCAGGCCGCGCACGCCCGTCTTGGAGGTGACTTCCGGCTGCCACATCGATTCCTGGTAGCCGATGGCCGCCAGCAGGCGCCAGTCCACCTGTTCGACCTTGGCGTAGCTCTTGAAGTGTTTCTCGTACTTGGGCAGGCGCTGCTGCAGGTGCTGGGCGAACGTATAGGCGCCGACGTAGCCGAGTACGTCGACATGGCCGTAATAGCGGTCTTTCAGGCGCTGCAGGGTGCCGTTCTTCTGGGCCTTGTCGAGAAACTCGTTGACCTCGTTGAGCAGGCTGTTGTCCTCGCCGGCCGCCACCGCCCAGCGCTGGTCGCGGGTGTCGCCCAGGTCGAAGGCGACCCGAACGTTGGGGAAGTACACCTGGTTCATCGCCAGTTCGTTGGAGTCGACCAGGGTCAGGTCGATCTGGCCTTCATCGACCATGCGCAGCAAGTCGACCACCTCGACGGCGTCGGATTCTTCGTATTCCAGGCCCGGATACTGCTTTTTCAGCTCAGCCAGCTGGTCGGCATGGCTGCTGCCCTTGAGCACCATGATCTTCTTGCCGACCAGGCCCTTGGCTTCGGTCGGGCGCGAGCGGCCGTTGCGGTAGATGACTTGAGGGGTGACTTCCAGGTACGGGTGGGAGAATTTCGCCTGGGTCTTGCGCCGCTCGCTGCTTACCAGACCGGCGGCTGCCAGCACTGGGCCGGAGGGCTTGCCCAGCTCGTCGAACAGTTGGTCGAGGTTGTCGGCGGTCTCGATCTCCAGCTTTACGCCGAGATCATCGGCGAAATGCTTGACCAATTCGTATTCGAAGCCGGTTTCGCCGTTACGGTCCTGGAAATACGTCGCCGGGCTGTTGCGGGTGATTACGCGCAGCACGCCATCCTCCTTCACGCGCTCGAGGGTGCTGGGTTTTTCAACACAGGCACCGAGCATCAGAAAGAGTCCGGTTGCGATGAGCCATCTGGCGCAGCGCTGGCGCAAAGCAGTGTGGGCGAACATAGCTTGCAGTATACGCAAAGGACAGGCAGCGCCATATCTCGACAACAGATAGCTTGTCTGGTAGCGGGTTCTGTGTTCAGGGTGTTTGCCGTTAGAGGTGTGCCGCCTGGCAGATCGAGCGCCGCCCGCGCGGCGCTTCGCGAGCAACGCTCGCTCCTACGTTTGTTTTCGGCCAATAACGCCTGTGACAGGCGCGCGCGACCGCCTTGTTTGTTCGGCGCGATATCGAGTCATGCGCCAAGGGGCGCGCGCGCGTTTGCCTCAGGAATAATTGGTCCGAAACAAACGTAGGAGCGAGCGTTGCTCGCGATGCGCCGCGCGGGCGGCGCTCGATCTGCCAGGCGACACATCTCCAAAGCCGATCACCTCGAATTTCTGACCCGCAAGTCCGGTTCCACCGCCCGACAGGCGCGGCGTAGAGCAGGTGCCGAAAGCCGTGGAATTAGGCTAGAATGCACGGCCTCTAAGCACACCCCTTCCTGAGGCTGTCCCGACGATGTTGATCCTGCGCGGCGCTCCTGCCCTTTCTGCCTTTCGCCACGGTAAATTACTCGAGCAACTGAGCCAGAAAGTCCCCGCTGTTACTGGTTTGTATGCCGAATTCGCCCACTTCGCCGATGTCGACGGCGAGCTGACCGCCGACCAGCAGCAGGTGCTGGGCCGTCTGCTCAAGTACGGCCCGAGCGTGCCGGTACAGGAGCCGACCGGCCGCCTGTTCCTGGTCGTGCCGCGCCTGGGCACCATCTCGCCCTGGGCCAGCAAGGCCAGCGACATTGCCCACAACTGCGGCCTGCAGTCGATCCAGCGCCTGGAGCGCGGCATCGCCTACTACGTCGCCGGCAACCTGAGCGAAGCCGATGCACAGGCCGTCGCCGCCGAACTGCACGACCGCATGACCCAGCGCGTGCTGGCCCAGCTGGAGCAGGCATCCGACCTGTTTAGCCACGCCCAGCCCAAGCCGATGACCTCGGTCGACATCCTCGCCGGTGGCCGCGACGCCCTGGCCAAGGCCAACGTCGACCTGGGCCTGGCCCTGGCTGAAGACGAGATCGACTACCTGGTCGCCGCTTTCCAGAACCTTGCGCGCAACCCGAACGACATCGAACTGATGATGTTCGCCCAGGCCAACTCCGAGCACTGCCGTCACAAGATCTTCAACGCCAGTTGGGACATCGACGGCCAGGCTCAGGAAAAGAGCCTGTTCGGCATGATCAAGAACACCTACCAGATGCACAGCGAAGGCGTGCTGTCTGCGTACAAGGACAACGCCTCGGTGATCGTCGGTAACGTTGCCGGCCGTTTCTTCCCGAACCCTGAAACCCGCCAGTACGGCGCGGTGCAGGAGCCGGTGCACATCCTTATGAAGGTCGAGACGCACAACCACCCGACCGCCATCGCGCCGTTCTCCGGTGCTTCCACCGGCTCCGGCGGCGAAATCCGCGACGAAGGCGCCACCGGCCGTGGCGCCAAGCCCAAGGCTGGCCTGACCGGCTTTACCGTGTCCAACCTGCGCATCCCAGGCTTCGAACAGCCATGGGAGCAGGCGTACGGCAAGCCTGAGCGCATCGTCGACGCCCTCGACATCATGGTCGAAGGCCCACTGGGTGGCGCCGCGTTCAACAACGAATTCGGTCGCCCGGCGCTGACCGGCTACTTCCGTACCTTCGAGCAGGCGATCAACACCCCGCACGGCGAAGAAGTGCGCGGCTACCACAAGCCGATCATGCTTGCCGGCGGCATGGGCAACATCCGTGAAGACCACGTGCAGAAGGGCGAGATCAGCGTCGGCGCCAAGCTGATCGTGCTCGGCGGCCCGGCCATGCTGATCGGCCTGGGTGGCGGTGCGGCGTCGTCGGTCGCCACCGGTGCCAGCTCTGCCGACCTGGACTTCGCTTCGGTACAGCGCGAAAACCCGGAAATGGAGCGCCGTTGCCAAGAGGTCATCGATCGCTGCTGGCAGCTGGGCGACAAGAACCCGATCGCCTTCATCCACGACGTTGGCGCCGGCGGTATCTCCAACGCCTTCCCTGAGCTGGTCAACGACGGTGGCCGCGGTGGCCGCTTTGAACTGCGCAACGTGCCCAACGATGAGCCGGGCATGGCCCCGCACGAAATCTGGAGCAACGAATCGCAGGAACGTTACGTGCTGGCCGTCAGCGCTGTCGACTTCGACCGCTTCCAGGCCATCTGTGAACGTGAGCGCTGCCCGTTCGCCGTGGTCGGCGAGGCGACTGAAGAGCCGCACCTGACCGTGACCGACAGCCACTTCGCCAACACCCCGGTGGACATGCCGCTGGACGTGCTGCTGGGCAAGCCGCCGCGCATGCACCGTTCGGTCACCCGTGAAGCCGAACTTGGCGATGAATTCGACCCAAGCACCCTGTCGCTGGCCGATTCGGTCGAGCGCGTGCTGCACCACCCTGCGGTGGCCAGCAAGAGCTTCCTGATCACCATCGGCGACCGCACCATCACTGGCCTGGTAGCCCGTGACCAAATGGTCGGCCCATGGCAGGTGCCGGTGGCCGACTGCGCCGTTACCGCCACCAGCTTCGACGTCTACACCGGTGAAGCCATGGCCATGGGTGAGCGCACCCCGCTGGCCCTGCTCGACGCCCCGGCGTCTGGCCGCATGGCCATCGGCGAAACCCTGACCAACCTCGCCGCCTCGCGGATCGAGAAGCTGTCCGACATCAAACTGTCGGCCAACTGGATGTCCGCCGCCGGCCACCCGGGTGAAGACGCCCGCCTGTACGACACCGTCAAGGCTGTCGGCATGGAGCTGTGCCCTGAGCTGGGTATCACCATTCCGGTCGGCAAAGACTCGATGTCGATGAAGACCAAGTGGAGCGAAGAGGGCGTCGAGAAGAGCGTGACCTCGCCGATGTCGCTGATCATCACCGGCTTCGCCCCGGTCACCGACATCCGCAAGACCCTGACCCCGCAACTGCGCATGGACAAGGGCGAAACCGACCTGATCCTGATCGACCTGGGCCGCGGCAAGAACCGCATGGGCGCCTCGATCCTGGCGCAGACCCACGGCAAGTTGGCCAGTGCCGCACCGGACGTCGACGATGCCGAAGACCTCAAGGCCTTCTTCGCCGTGATCCAGGGCCTCAACGCCGACGGCCACCTGCTGGCCTACCACGACCGTTCCGATGGTGGCCTGATGACCACCGTGCTGGAAATGGCCTTCGCCGGCCATTGCGGCTTCGACCTGGAGCTGGACACCCTGACCAGCAAAGCGGAAAAAGTCGCCGCCATCCTCTTCAACGAAGAGCTGGGTGCGGTCATCCAGGTTCGCCAGGATGCCACCCCAGACGTACTGGCCCAGTTCAGCGCCGCTGGCCTGGGTGAAGACTGCGTCGCGGTGATCGGACAGCCGATCAACAACAGCGAAGTGGTCGTGCGCCTGAACGGTGAAGAACTGTTCAAGGGCGACCGTCGCCTGCTGCAACGCCAGTGGGCCGAGACCAGCTACCAGGTTCAGCGCCTGCGTGACAACGCCGAATGCGCCGACCAGGAATTCGACGCGCTGCTCGAAGAAGACAACCCGGGCCTGTCGGTCAAGCTGGGCTACGACGTCAACGACGACATCGCTGCCCCGTACATCAAGAAAGGCGTGCGCCCGCAAGTGGCGATCCTGCGTGAGCAGGGCGTCAACGGCCAGGTCGAGATGGCTGCCGCCTTCGACCGCGCCGGCTTCGCCGCCATTGACGTGCACATGAGCGACATCCTCGCTGGCCGTGTCGACTTCGAAGCCTTCAAAGGCCTGGTTGCCTGCGGCGGCTTCTCGTACGGCGACGTGCTGGGTGCCGGTGAGGGCTGGGCCAAGTCGGCGCTGTTCAACGCCCGTGCCCGCGATGCCTTCCAGGCCTTCTTCGAGCGCACCGACAGCTTCGCCCTGGGCGTGTGCAACGGTTGCCAGATGATGTCCAACCTGCACGAGCTGATCCCGGGCACCGAGTTCTGGCCGCACTTCGTGCGTAACCGTTCCGAGCAGTTCGAAGCCCGTGTGGCCATGGTCGAGGTGCAGAAGTCCAACTCGATCTTCCTTCAGGGCATGGCCGGTTCGCGCATGCCGATCGCCATCGCCCACGGCGAAGGCCATGCCGAGTTCGCCAACGAAGCGGCACTGCTGGAAGCCGACGTGTCCGGTTGCGTGGCCCTGCGCTACGTCGACAACCACGGCAAGGTCACCGAAACCTACCCGGCCAACCCGAACGGCTCGCCGCGTGGTATCACCGGCCTCACCAGCCGTGACGGCCGCGTGACCATCATGATGCCGCACCCGGAGCGTATGTTCCGCGCTGTGCAGAACTCCTGGCGCCCGGATGAGTGGCAGGAAGATGCTGCGCTGATGCGTATGTTCCGCAACGCGCGCGTCTGGGTGAACTAAGGCGTGTACAAGCTCGCCTTCTTCGTCCCGGCCAGCCATGTCGAGGTGGTCAAGGCTGCCATATTCGCCGCCGGTGGCGGGCGAATCGGTGACTATGACCACTGCGCCTGGCAAACCCTGGGCCAAGGCCAGTTTCGCCCGTTGGACGGCAGCCAGCCGTTCCTCGGGCAAACCGGCCAGGTCGAGGTGGTCGAGGAATGGAAGGTAGAGCTGGTGGTGGCTGACGACCTGATCGCTCAGGTCGTTGCCGCGCTCAAGCAGAGCCACCCGTACGAGACGCCAGCCTATGAAGTCTGGCCACTGGCCGACTTCTAGACCGCATTAAAGCTCTTCGCGGGCAAGCCCGCTCCCACAGGGATATCACCGGTACTGAAGCTTGTGATATCCCTGTGGGAGCGGGCTTGCCCGCGAAGAGGCCCTATAATCCCGCCACAACTTCATTGCCAGGCTCAGGCCGTTTCAACCCACTACACGCCAACAACCCCACCTCGAACAGCACCCACATCGGCACCGCCAGCATCGTCTGCGAAAATACGTCCGGTGGCGTCAGAATCATCCCCACCACAAAGCACCCGACGATCACGTAGGGCCGGCTACGGCGCAGTGTCGCCACATCCGCCAACCCCACCCAGACCACGATGAACGTCGCCACCGGGATCTCGAACGCCAGCCCGAATGCCAGGAACAGCGCCATGATGAAGTCCAGGTACTGGCTGATGTCGGTCATCATCGCCACCCCATCGGGCGTGACGCTGGCGAAAAAGCCGAACATCATCGGGAACACCAGAAAGAACGCGAACGCCATGCCGGCATAGAACAGCAGAATGCTCGACACCAGCAGCGGCAGGGCAATGCGCCGTTCCCGGCGGTACAGCCCCGGCGCCAGAAACCCCCAGGCCTGGTGCAACAACAGCGGCATGGCGACGAACAGCGCGCACATCGCGGTCAGCTTGAAGGGTGTCAGGAACGGTGAGGTGACACTGGTCGCGATCATGCTGGCGCCCTCTGGCAGGAAGCGGCGCAGTGGCTCCGAGATCAGTGTGTAGAGGGTCTGGGCGAAGGGGAACAGGCCGGCGAACACCAGGGCGACCAGCCCCAGGCAACGCACCAGGCGCTTACGCAGTTCGCGCAGGTGCTCGGTCAGCGGCATGCCTGCCGCAGGGTCCATGGCAAGGCTCATGAGGCATTCTCCCTGGGTGCAGCGACGGTTGCCGGGTCATTGGCTGGTGGTGCGGCAAGGCTGATGCCCTGGCGCATTTCCTGTTCCAGGCGCTGCAGGGGCGCGCTGTCGAAGTTGGGCAACTCGATCTCGCGCTCCAACTGCGTGCGCAGGCCCTGCATGGCCCTGCGCGCCTGTCCCAGGCCACGCCCAAGCGTGCGTGCCGCAACCGGCAGCCGCTCGGGGCCCAGCACCAGCAGTGCGACGATGCCGACCAGCAGCAATTCGCTGAAGCCTACCTCGAACATCAGGCCTGACGGTCTGCTTGCGGCTGGGGCGTTGCCTGGCCGGTCAACGGCGCCTGTTGCTGCACCTGTGCGGTGCCGGGCGGGGTGACGTCGTTGTCACCGCCCATGGACTTGCGAAACCCCTGGATCGCCTCGCCAACATCGCTGCCCAGGCCCTTGAGGCGCTTGGTGCCAAACAGCAGGAATACGATCATCAGTACGATCACCAGTTGCCAGATTCCAATGCCACCCATTGCGACTACTCCTGTAAGGCCATGAAAAGGAAGGGCAATCCTGCCTCGTGCAGATGACGTGAACATGACGGAACGCACCTTTGCCATCTACCTGCAACAACCGGCGTGTTGACTGGCGTTTTTATTGGGCATGAGAGGCGGGTGCAGATGGGCGGTAAACGACAGCACGGCGCGGCCCTGCTGATGGTGATGGTGGTGTTGGCGATGCTCGCTGCCGGTATGGCCTGGCTGGTGGAAGATGGCCGGCGCCAGGTCGATGAAGTGCGCCTGTTGCACCAGCGGGTGCAGGTCAGGGCCATGGAACAGGCCGGCTTGGCCTATGCCGAGCAGGCGCTGCGCGATCCGGCCTGGCGGCTGAGCCCGTTGTTCTGGCAGGCTTTGCGCGGGCAACCGCTGAACTACGATTTTGGCGCAGGCCAGGCGCAACTGCGGGTGCGCGACCAGCACACGTGTTTCAACGTCAACGCATTGCTCGGTGCTGACGGTGAGCGGGCCGAGCGCCAGTTGCGCCGCTTGCTGGGCGACGACATGGCGGCAGAACGCCTGGTCGATGCCCTGGCCGATTGGCTGGACAATGACAGCGATACGCGCCTGCAAGGGGCCGAAAGTGCCCAGTACTTGCGCCAGCAACCCGCGCGCCTGGCGGCCAACCAACCGATGCTCGACACCAGCGAGCTGAACCTGCTGCTGGAGCCAGATGCCACGCGCCAGGGCCGCTACCCGATGCTGTGCGCTTTGCCACAAACCACTGGCTGGCGTTTGAACGCCAATGCCTTGGGCCTGGAGCATCTGCCCATGCTCGAAGCGTTGTACGAGGGGCGCTACCCACGCGCGCTGCTCAGCCGCATCATCAGTGGCCGGCCGGCGTCGGGGTATGTGGATGCCGCTGCGCTGCGCAAGGCGTTGGGGGCGGTGGATGACGAGACGTTCGAACGGTTGAGCGAAGGGTTGCTGCTCAACAGTGGGCATTTTCTGTTGCAGCTGTCGTTCGAGGAAGAGGGGCGGGTGATGCGCAGCGCGTTTCAGGTCGAGGCGCTGGGGGTGGTGCAGTGGCATGCACGGGTGCCGGCGCAGCAGGTGCGGGTGCGAAGCCGTGAGCCGATGATGTGGTAGGGCTTGAGAGGGCCGGGGCTGCTTTGCAGCCCTATCGCGACACAAGGCCGCTCTTACAGGTGTACGCGATCCCTTGTAGGAGCGGCCTTATGTCGCGATAGGGCCGCAAAGCGGCCCCGTGCACAGGTCGATCAGACCGTCCCGATCTCCCCGCCATCATCACGCTGAATCACCACCGTCGAAGCCCGCGGCCGTACTGTGGCCCCTGCCGGGGTAGCATCGGTCGCCTTGTCGGTATACGGCCAGTTCTCCGGGTGCTGGATGTTGACGAACATCGACTTGTTGTCCGGGCTGAAGGCAATCCCCGTCACCTCGCAACCGTTCGGCCCGACAAAGAAGCGCCGCAAGTCCACCTGGTTCTGCGCGTTGACCGGCACTTGCTTGCCCGTGGCATCTACCAGGTCAGTGGGGATTACCGCCAGCAACTGGTCATTGGTGTAGTCGGTCAGCGTGGTTTCACCGTTGTCGGTCTCGAACCACAACACGCCACGGCTATCGAAGCTCATGCCGTCAGGGCTGGCGAACTGGTTCAGTTCGGTCAGGCCAGAGCGGTTGATGTCGGCGGTACCGGCGGCATTGGCGCCAAACACGAAGATGTCCCAGGTGAAGCTCAACTGGTCGTCGCTGTCGTGCCAGCGAATGATGTGGCCGTGGCGGTTAGGGCCACGCGGGTTGGCCGCGTCGACTTTCTCTGGCGTACGCGCGCTGTTGTTGGTCAGGGTCAGGTAGACATCGCCATTGAGCGGGTTGACCGTGGTCCATTCTGGGCGGTCCATCGGGGTCGCGCCCACGGCATCGCCAGCACCCCGGGTGTTGAGGATGATGCCCGGCAGGTCACCGTACAGCGCGCCAAGGGTGCTGCCGGCGGTGGTGGGGGTGGCGACGTCGAGCAACAGCCACACGCCGGTGCCGTCGGCATTGAAGCGGGCCACATAGAGCTTGCCTTGGTCCATGTACTTGGCACCGGTGGCCAGGCGGTCGGCCGGGCTGGCGTCAGCGGCGTCCCACACGGCCGTGGAGACGAACTTGTACAGGTATTCGTTGTTCGAGTCGTCGCCCATGTACCAGACCAGCGGCTTGCCGGCCACCGGCAGGCCTGGGCAGCACCCTTCGTGGCGGAAGCGGCCCAGCGCGGTGCGCTTGGTGGCCAGGGTAGCGCTGTTGTACGGGTCGATCTCGACGATGTAGCCATAGGTGCTGGCTTCGTTGCGGTAGTCGTCGGTGGCGCTGGCGCCTTTGACCGTTACGTCGAAACGGGCGAATTCGTCATTCACCTCGGTGCTGTCACCGGCGGCGCTTTCCCATTTGTACTGGCCGCTGGAGGTGCCTACGCCGATACGGCGCTGGTCTTCAGGGCGGGTGCCTTTGTTGACGAAGATGCCCGGCCAGTTCTCTTCGCAGGTCAGGTAGGTGCCCCACGGGGTGTAGCCGTTGCCGCAGTTGTTGTTGGTGCCGCGGCAGTGGGTGCCGCCCGTGGAGTACTTGGTCTTGACGTGGTCGGTGCCGCGCAGCGGGCCGGTGATCTCCATGCGCGAGGCGGTGGTGAAGCGGCGGTTCAGCGGGTCGTTGTCGACCACCTGCCAGCGCCCGCTGACTTTCTGCAGGCGTACCACGCCGGCGCCGTGGGCGTTGATCTCTTTGCGGATTTCTTCGGCCGGGCGCTTGCCGTTGACGTCAGTGGTCGGGCCGGCCGGGTGCAGGGCTGCCGCGTCGATGTATTCGAAGTTGATGGCCAGCAAGCCGTCTTCGGAGCTGCCATTGATCGGGAAGAAGTGCATGCCGTCATGGTGCATGCCCATGGCATTGGCCTGGTCGGTCGAGGTGTTGCTGCCATCGGACTTCCACGGGTTGCCATTGCTGTTCAGCGGTGTACCCCACGGCGCCAGCACATAGGCGCTGTAGCCTGCCGCGACGACACAGGCATCGGTGCGCGAGCCTGGGATGGACTGGAAGCCCAGTGCCAGTTTCGGGACTTCCGGTTCGGTTACCGGTGGCTCGGTCACCGGTGGTTCGGTGACAGGATCATCGTGATCGGAACCGCCATCACCGTCGAAGCAGCCTGTCAGGCCGGTCCCGGCGATCATGGCGATGGCGGCGCCCAGGCTGCCGCGCATGATGCTGCGGCGGCTCAGGTAGGCGTCCATGACGCTGGCCATCGGCAGATTGCCGCTGTGGTTCCGGTCCAGGTTGTCGCCGGTATCTCGACTCATCAGGGTGTCCTTATGTTGGCTAAGTTAGAGGAAACCGCGACTTTAGAGCGCAAGTATGATGATTCCTTGGCAGAAATATGAACGCGCGCTTAAAACTACTCGTTCTTACGTTTGGAACTGACAGATCAATTCGGAATTGCTGTCTGATTTCTGCCATCAAACTGTCATGCGAACGCCGCAACATCCGGAGCCCAACGTGAACTTGGTTAAGGATGGCGGGCTCGATGGTAAGCAGTGTGAACAGGCGCGAAGTGATCAGCTGGATGGGCGTCGGTGCCTTGGCACCCTTGCTCGGCGCCTGTTCCGCCTTGCCAGGCCAACGGGGTGGCAATGCCAACCTGGATTTGCTGTATGTCGCCGACACCCTCGATGCCCGCCAGCCCGGGCTGGCCGTCGTCCCGGCAACGCGCCTGGGGCCGGTCAGCCACCTGGGGCGTGCGCCGTGGATGACCGGTGCCAGTGCCAGCATCGCCTTCCCGCACTTGGCCCCCTTGCTCGATGCCAGCCAGGCCGCGCACGCCAACCTCGGTGGTTACGCCGTGCTGGCCGCATTGCTGGAGCAGTTGCGTGGCGAGGCCGGGGCGGGCAACAGCCTGACCCTGGAAAACGGCCAAGGCTGGAACGGCAGCGGCCTGGCCTACCTGACCCAAGGTGAAAGCGGCGTGCAGGGCAGCCAACTGCTGGGCAGCGACGCACGCGTCAGCAGTGACGAGCGTGTGCTCTGGCCGCAGCGCAGCACGGCGCTGTACCGGCAGGCTGCTGCCATTACGCTGGGCGCGGGGCTGGCCGACGAACAACGCGAAACCCTGGGGCTTGAAGCACTGCACCTGTTCGAACGGGGCGGTGCGCGGATTGCCGTGGTCGGCGTGACCGACCCTTACGCTCAAGACCAGAAAGCCTCCCTCAAACAGTGGTACCAGTCTTTGCTGCCGGTATTCGAGCAGGCCCGGCGCGAAGCCGACCTGGTCGTGGCCATGGCCGATGTCGGCACCGGGCCTGGGCTGTGGCTGGCTGAACGGCTGCCGGCAATCGACGTGTTGCTCTGTGCGCGTGGCCAGGACCTGTGGCCGACGCCCGTGCAGGCCACCCAGGCCAACGGCCGCCGCGTACCGGTGCTGTTTGCCGGGTGCCGGGGCAGCGGGGCGTTTCGCCTGCGTTGCCAACAGGTGGCCGGGCAATGGCAGTTCGAGGGGCGTTTCTTCCCAGCGTTCGAACAGCAGCTTTCCCCGGCTGCACGGGTGCGCGCCGGGCAATTTCAGGCACAACTGAACCAACAGCGCGCCGGCCACGCGGCGTGGCTCGATCAACCACTGGCCAAGGCACCCCAGGCCTTGTGGCGGCGTGACACCCGCGGCGGCAGCTGGGACCGCCTGCTGCACCAGGCCCTGGCCGATGACAACAATTTGCCTGTGCTGCTGCCGGGCCTGCGTTATGACTGCCCATTGGCCGCAGGTGCAGCGATCACCCGCGAGCACCTGATCAGCCTGACCGGCGGGTACCCGGCCCCGGTGGTCGAGGCCCCGGCCCGGCAGGTGGAGCAAGTGCTGGAAAATGCCGCAGAACAGTTGTTCGGCGACCCGCTGCTGCTGGACAACAGCCAAGACCTGCCGCGCTGGCAAGGCCAGGCCTGGGGTGTCAGCTACAGCCCGCAAGGCAAGCGCATCACCGGCCTGGAACCGGTCCAGGGGCTGTGCCGCACCTTTGGCCTGCAGTTCGCGTCGCAGGCCGGCGAGCCACTTTGGCAGCGGGTAGAAGCCTGGCTGACGCGGCAAGGCGCCGACTGGCAACTGGCACCGCTGCAGGTGCCCGAGGTGCGCTATGTGCAGGGGCACCCGGGCTGGCATCCACGGCAGTTGGCTTCGTGAGCCTTGGCGCGCGGTTGCTCACCGGTGGTTGCCTGACGTTGGCAGGTTGGCTGGCGGCGCAGTGCGTGCTGCAACTGGGCCGCCAGCCACAACCGGCCAGCCCCGCCCAGGCGGCCGCAGCCCAGTTGCCTGGGTTGATGGTCGGCCATTGGCAGGCGCCGGTCGATGACGGCGCGATCGTCATCACCCGTTTGCCACTGCACTACCTGGGCGGCCTCAAGGCCCAGCCGTTGTCGGCCAGCGTAGTGGTGCTGCGCTACGGCCAGCAGGTGCGCACGCTGGCCCGCGGCCAGCGCCTGGCACCAGGGATCGTGCTGCAGGACATCGACACCGATGGCCTGATTTTCAACAACCAGGGGCGGCGCGAACGCCTGCCCTGGCCGCCACGCCCCGCCGTGACCGGCTTCAAGCGGCAAGGATGAACGATGCCTGTTAAATACTGCGTGGCGGCTGCGCTGAGCCTGGCCTTGGCCGTGGCCTTACCCCAGGCCAGCGCCGAGGAGCCGGTGTTCGATGACAACGGCACGCCGATGTACGAAGTGAACTTCGTCGACACCGAACTGGGCGAGTTCATCGACAGCGTGTCGCGCATCACCGGCACCACGTTCATCGTCGACCCCCGGGTGAAGGGCAAGGTCACCGTGCGCACCGTCGACCTGCACGACGCCGATGCCATCTATGACATCTTCCTGGCGCAGCTGCGCGCCCAGGGTTACGCCACCGTCGACCTGCCCAATGGCAGCGTGAAGATCGTCCCCGACCAGGCGGCGCGCCTGGAACCGGTGCCGGTGGAGCCTGCCGGGCAGCAGGGCGCGGGCAGCGACAGCGTGGCCACGCGGGTATTCGATTTACGCAACGCGGCCACCGAGCAAGTGGTTGGCATCCTCAAACCCCTGGTCGACCCACGGGTAGGGGTGATCACCCCGTACCCGGCCGCGCACCAGTTGGTGGTTACCGACTGGCGCAGCAACCTCGAACGCATCGCCAGCCTGCTGCGCCAGCTTGACCGCCCCAGCGAAGCAGTGGGCAGCGCCAGCACCCAAGTCATGTACCTGCGCCACGCCAATGCCAGTGAAGTGGTGAAGGTATTGCGCGGGCTCAGCCAGGAAGGCATGGCACCGGCGCAAAGCACAGGCGAAGGGGAGAGCAAAGAGCCGCCGGTGACGGCCGCTGCCAGTAGTTCGGGCATCCGCCTGGAGTACGAAGAGGGCACCAATGCCGTGGTCATGGTCGGCCCCGACAGCGAACTGGCCGCCTACCGCGCCATCGTCGAGCAACTGGATATCCGCCGCGCCCAAGTGGTGGTCGAGGCGATCATCGCCGAGGTCTCCGACAGCAGTGCGCAAGAGCTGGGCGTGCAGTGGTTGTTCGCTGACGAGAAGTTCGGTGCCGGTATCGTCAACTTTGGCAGCAATGGGGTGAACATCGCCAACATTGCGGGGGCTGCGGCCAGCGAAGACAATGAGGCACTGGGCAAACTGCTGTCGGCCACCACGGGTGCCACGGCGGGCATCGGCCATTTTGGGGGCGGTTTCAACTTCGCCATGCTGGTCAATGCGCTCAAGGGCAAGAGCGGTTTCAACCTGCTCTCCACCCCGACCCTGCTGACCCTGGACAATGCCGAGGCGTCGATCCTGGTCGGCCAGGAAGTGCCCTTCGTCACCGGCTCTGTGACACAGAACAACGCCAACCCTTACCAAACCATCGAGCGCAAGGAAGTCGGGGTCAAGCTGCGGATCAAGCCGCAGATCAACGTCGACAACAGCGTGCGCCTGGACATCGTCCAGGAGGTCTCGTCGATTGCCGATTCCAGCGCCGCCAGCGATGTGATCACCAACAAGCGTGAGATCAAGACCAAGGTCATGGTCGAAGACAGCGGCCTGGTGATTCTGGGTGGGCTGATCAGCGACGAGTTGAGCACCAGCAACCAGCGGGTGCCGCTGCTCGGGGACATCCCTTACCTGGGCCGGCTGTTCCGCTCCGACGCCAGCAAGAACACCAAGCAGAACCTGATGGTTTTCATCCGCCCGCGCATCCTGCGCGACGGGCCGAGCCTGGCCGGGCTCAGCGAGAGCAAGTACCGCACCTTGCAACAGACCACCCCGCTCCAGTTGCCAAACCTTGCGGGCGCAGAAGGTGGTACGCCACTGCTGCAGGTGTTCCCCGCCAGCCGAGCGCGCCTGGAAGGGGGCGACTGGTGATGCTGCCCTATCGCCTGGCACGCCAGACTGGCTTGGCCATGACCCCTACCGACAGCGGCTGGCAATTGTGGCTGCGCCGCGACGCCGACAGCGGCCAGCTGCAGGAGCTGCTGCGCGTGCATGGCCAGCCCAGCGCGCTGGCCTACCTGGAGCCTGCGGCATTCGACGAGCAGTTGGGCCAGCTTTATCAGGGCGGCGATGCGGCCACCGAAGCGCTGATCGAAGGCATTGGCGACCAGGTAGACCTCGACAGCCTGATGAGCGAGATGCCGCGCATCGAAGACTTGCTCGAAAGCGATGACGAGGCGCCGGTCATCCGCCTGATCAACGGCCTGTTCGGCCAGGCCTTGCGCCTGCGTGCCTCGGACATTCATATCGAGACCTTCGAGCAGAGCCTGGTGGTGCGCCTGCGGGTCGACGGCCACCTGCGCGAGGTGCTGCGCCCGCCGCGGGCGCTGTCGGCGATGCTGGTGTCGCGGATCAAAGTCATGGCGCGGCTGGACATCGCCGAGAAACGCCAGCCCCAGGACGGTCGCATCACCTTGCGTGCGGCGGGGCGTGAGGTCGATGTGCGGGTGTCGACCTTGCCCGGCATCCACGGCGAGCGCGTGGTGATGCGTGTGCTCGACAAGCAGGCCAGCCTGCTGGCGCTGGACAACCTGGGCATGCCGGCAGCGGTGCTCGATGGCCTGCGCAGCTGCCTGGCGCGGCCCAATGGCATCGTGCTGTCCACCGGCCCGACCGGCTCGGGCAAGACCACCACGCTGTACGCCAGCCTCAACAGCCTCAACGATGGCAGCCGCAACATCCTCACCGTCGAAGACCCGGTGGAGTACGCCATCGCCGGCATCGGCCAGACCGCGATCAACCCCCGCGCCGGGCTGACATTCGCCACGGGCCTGCGGGCCATCCTGCGCCAGGACCCGGATGTGATCATGCTGGGTGAGATCCGCGACCAGGAAACCGCGCAGATAGCCGTGCAGGCCAGCCTCACCGGCCACTTGGTGCTGTCGACCCTGCACACCAACAGTGCGGTGGGCGCGGTGACCCGTTTGCGCGACATGGGCATCGAACCGTTCCTGATCGCCTCGTGCCTGCGCGGTGTGTTGGCGCAGCGCCTGGTGCGGCGGCTGTGCCAGTGCGCGGTGGCGCAGCCGCTACAAGCGGCCGAGCGTGACCTGTGGCCTGAGCTGTGTGCATTGGGCAGCAGTTACCACGCAGTGGGGTGTGAGCTGTGCCAGGGCAGCGGTTATGTCGGGCGCCTGGGCCTCTATGAATTCATCGAACTGGACGCCGGCCTGATCGCGCTGCTGTACGACGGCGCCAGTGAGCAAGCCATGCAGGACTACTTGGCCGATCGTCGGCGCAGCCTGGTGGCCATGGCCAGTGATTGCCTGGCGCGGGGCGAAACCAGCCTGGCCGAAGTGCTGCGCGCGGTGCAGGGCTGAGCCATGCCGACTTATCGCTATCAAGCCGTCGACCTGGCCGGCAAGGCCCACAAGGCCAGCCTGCAGGCCGACAGCGAGCGCCATGCACGGCAACTGTTGCGTGAGCAGGGCCTGTTCGCTCGCCAATTGCAACGCCAGGAGGCAGGTACCCGGCAACCCCGCCGCCAGCGCTTGAGCCGTGCACAGTTGTGCGAGTTGACCCGCCAGTTGGCGACGTTGACTGGCGCGGGCATACCCTTGGTCGATGCTTTGGCCACACTCGAACGGCAATTGCGCCAGCCGGCCTTGCACAGCGTGCTGGTGGCCTTGCGCGGCTCGCTCGCCGAGGGCCTGGGGCTGGCGCGTAGCCTGGCCCGCCAGGGGGCGCCGTTCAGTGGCCTGTACTGTGCGCTGGTCGAGGCCGGTGAGCGCTCTGGGCGGCTGGCCCAGGTGCTCACGCGCCTGGCCGATCACCTGGAGCAGGTGCAACGGCAACAGCACAAAGCGCGTACTGCCTTGATCTACCCCTGTGTGCTGATGGGCGTGTCGCTGGCGGTGGTGGTCGGCCTGATGACGTTCGTGGTGCCCAAGCTCACCGAACAATTCGCCCACGCCGGGCAGAGCCTGCCGTTGATTACCGCCGTGCTGATCGGCCTGAGCCAAGGGCTGGTGCACGCCGGGCCGTGGCTACTGGGGTTGGCGCTGGCAGGGGCGCTGCTCGCCAACTGGCTGCTGCGCAAGCCGCATTGGTGCCTGCGCCGAGACGCGTGGCTGTTGCGCCTGCCGCGTATCGGCAGCCTGCTGCAGGTACTGGAAAGCGCACGCCTGGCGCGCAGCCTGGCGATTCTCAGCGGCAGTGGCGTAGCCCTGCTCGAAGCGTTGCAGGTGGCCACCGAGACGGTCGCCAACCGGCGCATTCGCCAGGCCATGGAACAGGTGCGCCAGCAGGTGCAGGGCGGCACCAGCCTGCACCGTGCGCTGGATGCCTGCCAACAGTTTCCGCCGTTGCTGGTGAACATGGTCGGCAGCGGCGAAGCCAGCGGCACGTTGGCTGACATGCTCGAACGCGTCGCCGACGACCAGGAACGCGGCTTCGCCCGCCAAGTGGACACCGCCATGGCGCTTTTCGAACCCCTGATGATCCTGGTGATGGGCGCCGTGGTGCTGTTCATCGTGCTGGCGGTGCTGCTGCCGATCATGCAACTCAACCAGGGCCTGCAGCTGTGAACACAAGGAGTATTTCCATGCAGCATCGTCGTAACCGTCAGCGTGGTTTCACCCTCATGGAGATCATGGTGGTGATCTTCATCATCGGCCTGCTGATCGCCGTGGTCGCCCCCAGCGTGCTGGGCAACCAAGACAAAGCCATGCGGCAGAAGGTGATGGCCGACCTTGCCACCCTCGAACAGGCACTGGACATGTATCGGCTGGATAACCTGCGGTTCCCAAGCAATGAACAAGGCCTGGCTGCGCTGGTGAAAAAACCGGCCCAGGAGCCGCTGCCGCGTTCGTGGCGCAGCGATGGTTATGTGCGCCGCTTGCCGGAAGATCCGTGGGGTACTCCTTACCAGTACCGCATGCCCGGTGAGCATGGCCGGGTGGATGTTTATTCGCTGGGCGCCGATGGTGTGCCGGGCGGCGAAGGTCAGGATGCCGACCTGGGTAACTGGGCGCTGTAACCGATGTGCGATGAATCCAATGCCGCATGGGGCTGCTTTGCAGCCCTTTCGCGACACAAGGCCGCTCCTACAGGCCGGCGCTGTGCGTGTAGGAGCGGCCTTGTGTCGCGAAAGGGGCGCAAAGCGCCCCCAAAAGCCCATCAACAAGGCTTCAGCCTGATCGAACTGCTGGTGGTACTGGCCATCGCCGGCCTGATGACCGGGCTCGCCGTGGCGTCGCTCGACAGCGGCAAGGCCAGCGTCGATCAGGCCTTGCAGCGGCTGGCTGCACAGGTGCACGTGCAGGCCGCCGAAGCTCGGCATGCCGGCCAGTTACGTGGGCTGCGCTGGACCGGCCAGCGCCCGGAGTTCGTGCGGCGTGAACGCGACGGCTGGGTCGTCGAACCGGCCAGCCTGGGCGAGTGGCCCAAGGGCTTGCAGCCCGACTGGCCAGCCAGCCCGCAGCCGCGCCTGCTGTTCACCCCGCAAGGTTGGGCGCAGCCGGGTTCGGTGCGCTGGCGCTGGGCCGAGGGCAGCCAGCAATGGGCCTGGAGCCGAGACGGCCGCCTGCAGACGGCGGCGCTGCCATGAAGCGCCAACAGCGTGGTTTTACCCTGCTGGAAGTGACCGTGGCACTGGCGATTGCCGCCGTGTTGGCGGTCATCACCAGCCAGGTCCTGCGTCAGCGCTTGGCGGTGCAGGACAACTTGCAACAGCACCGCCTTGGCCTGCTCTGCGCCCGCGAACTGCAAGCCCGTTTCACCGTCGAGCAGTACTGGCCGGCCCGCAATCAGGTGGATGGGCAGCTGAGCCAAGGTGGCCAGGTGTGCCATTGGCAGCTGAAACTGCGCCGCACCGGCGTGCGTGACCTGCGCAGGGGTGAACTGCTGTTGTTCGGCGACCGCGACCAGCGGCTGCCGCTTGGCCAATACAGTGTGTTTCTGGAGCGCCCATGAAGCGGCAGCAGGCAGGCCTGACCCTGATCGAACTGATGGTGGCCCTGGCCCTCACCGCGCTGCTCGGCGTCATGCTGGCAGCGTTGGTCAATGGCTGGCTGAAGGTGCGTGAGCGGTTGCAGGTGAGCAGCCAGGAGGCGTCGGTGCTGGATTTCTGCCTGGCCCTGGAGCGGCGCTTCGACAGCCCGGCCCTGCGCCGGGTGTATGACCAGCGATTGCCCTTGCCCAGCCGTTGGTTCGACTGGCAAGCGGCGAGCGGCCAACTGCTGTGGGTGGCGGCGACAGGCCTGCCCGAAGCCGAAGGCGGGTCGCGTCTGCAGCGCCAGCGTCTGCGCTTCGAGGCGCGTGAGCAACGCCTGCTGCTGGAAACCTCGGCGGACCTGTATGCCGCCTCGGCGCCGCGCTGGGTGTTGCGTGAACAGCTAGGGCGGGTGAGCGCGATGAACATCCTTTACCACCAGGGTGGCCGCTGGCTGCCCTGGCCTTCCGACCAACCCGCGCACCCCGGCCGTGGCGTGCGCCTGGAATTGCAACGTGATGGAGCACCGTATGCCTGCACCTTCGTCCTTCCCTGGGGGCGCTCATGAACCTTGACTGGCGTCGACGCTCACCGGCTCGACCTTGGCTGTTGGTGCGTCCTGGCAACCCTTGGGACTGGTTACTGGTCGAGGGCGGTGTCGCGCTCCGCCAGGGGCAGGGCGAACCGCCGGCGAACCTGCAGGCACGGGTGGCGTTGATCGTGCCGGCCGAGCACTGTAGCCATTTCCAGTTGCCCGCACCGCCAGGGCTCAAGCGTGAAGAATGGCCATTGCTGCTTGAAGACCGCTTGCTGCAAAGCGCGGATGAGGTGGTGTGCGGGTATTTGGGGCGCGAGGCCGGGCAAGTTCGGTTACTGGCGGTGACGCGCGAGCGCCTGGACGATTGGCGCGGGCAATGCGCCGAGTGGGGGCTGATGGCCGAGCGTTGCTGGGCCGAATTCCAGTTGCTGCCGGCACCCGAGGCGGGGGCCGCCTGGTGGTGGCGCAAGCAAGACGGGGTCAGCCTGCTCAAGGGGCTGAGCGAAGACGCTGGCGAGCATTGGCTGGCCTGGCCTGAAGCCATGGGCGAGGTGCTGGTCGAACCCTGGCCGCAGTTACGCAGGCTACCTCTAGAAGGCCAGTGGCCTACAGCATTGGCAGCGCTGGACAGCTTGCCTGGCCTGTTCGAGCAGCGGCGGCGTCGCACGTTGGCGGGGCCGACGCGGCAGCAGTGCCAGCTCATGGCTGCCTGTCTGCTGTTGGCGTGCACCTGGGGCGGCGTGTGGGCGGCCCAGCAATGGCGCCAGGCCCAGCTCTGGCAAGCCCAGGTGATTGCCGTGACGGGTGAGCAGGCGGGCCCCAGGCAGGCGGTGCAGGCGCTCAAGCGCCTGCGTGAGGCCGGCTTGCAGCAGCAAGTGCGCCTGCGTCAGCTCGACGATTTACAAGGGCGCTTGCACGCCTGGCTGAGTGAGCATCCCGGCTGGCGCCTGCAAGCGGTGCGCTTTGATGGGCAGCGCTGGCATGTGCGGCTGGAGGGCGAGGGCGCCACACCTCCTTGGCGCGAGATGGCCAGTGCGGTGGGCGCTCAGGTGCAGGTCAGTGGCGGCGAGTCATCGCCAACCGTGGTGTTCGACTTGGAGGTGGCGGCATGAGCACGGCGTGGATGCAGCGTCACCGTTTGCCGCTGGCCGTGTGCCTCATCGCGCTGCTGTCGAGCGTGCTGCTGCTACGTGAAGGCGTGGCGCAATGGCGCGCGCTGAGCCAATGGCAGGCGCTGGCGCAAATGGCAGTAGGTTTGCAGGGCGGTGCGACGCTGAACCTGGAGCGTCTGCGCCAGTCGGCTCAGGCGCGGCAGATCGAATTACTGGAGGTGGTCACGCAGGGCGAGGCCTGGCACCTGCGCGGTCAGGTGGGCGATGAGCAGGCCTTGCTGGGTTGGGTACGTGCGCTGCAGGCCGAAGGCGCACAGCCCTTGCAGTGGGGGCTGGAGCAAGACACCCAGGGCATGCGCTTCGACCTGGTACTTCGGCCATGAGCCGGGGCGCAGTGGCGTGGTTGCTGCTGGTGTTCAGCCTGACCTTACTGGTGCAGTTGCCCGCCAGCTGGCTGGTGCGTGGCTTCGGGGTAACGGCCGCGGGTGTGAGCGGCAGCCTGTGGCAGGGGCAGGCGCGGCAGATCGGCCCGTTCGGGCCGTTGCAATGGACCTTACAGCCTTGGCGTTTGCAAGGGCAGGGCGCGCTGGGGTTTCAGGGACAGGCGTGGCACGTGCAGGTCCACGGTTGGCCCTGGCGCTGGGAGGGGGAAGTGCGCCCGGCTGCGGCACAGGTGACGGTACCGGCGGCGTATCGCCTGGCCGGGCAGTGGCAGGGTTGGGTGCGTGTACAGGGTGCGTGGCGGCAATGCCTGGCCAGCGATGGGCGCCTCACGGTTACAGACTTGGCGCTGAGTGAGCCCTGGTCGCTGGGGTTGGGGCAGGGCCGGGTCGAGGTGCAGTGCCGCGGGGGTTGGCACCTGTTGGGGCAGTTGCTGCAGCCAGGGCAGCATCAGCTCGACGTGGATGCCGATGTCCGGGGGCGACAGGCCCAGATCGCCATCGCGCTGCAACCCGATGCTGCCCTGACCCCACTGCTGCGCGGCGCGCAGTGGCTGGGGCCGGAGGCAACGACAGGGCAGCGGCGAGTCCGTTGGTAACCACCCGAATCTGCGGCCAAGCGCCCCCCCTGTAGGAGCAGCCTTGTGCTGCGAAGAGGCCGGTGACAACACACTAAATCTTGGCTGCTGCCACTGGCCTCTTCGCAGCACAAGGCTGCTCCTACCGGGGTACGGTGGGCGAGGGGTCAGTCCGCCTTGCCCTGGGTACTCGACACCCATTGCTCGCTGCGGTTATGCCCGCTGGTACGCAATACCCCAAGATCAAGCGCATTCTCGCCGTCAGCCGCGCCCTTGCCCTTGGTGAACTCAGCCACTGCTGTGCCCAGGTCCACCGGCGAGTTGGACACGTCAATCGACACATCGCGGCGGTAGTCGCTGCCACTCAGGGTCTCTTGGGTAATCGCATTGGCGCTCAGCTCGACATCACCCTTGGCCGACTGCAACCGCGCGCCGACCAAGTGAGCGTCGCCCGCGACCTTCAGCGCGATGCCTTCGCTGCCCTTGAGCGTGGTCTGCTTGGCCACGGTGTCGCGCTGTTGATGGGACAGGTCCAGGCGCAAGGTCGGTGAGAAACCAGGTTCGGCCTTGCTCAAGGCTGGGCCGGCCTTTTCGCCGACCTTGCTACCCAGCGGCCCTGCCAGCGCGGTGGCGGCGTTGGTGTAGCCTTGCGGGTTCTTTTCCTGGCTCAGGCGTGCGTCAGCTTTCACAGTCAGGCTATCGACGCTGTCCTTGCGGCTGGCAATGCGCAGATCGCCGCCGACCTCACCGGTAATACGCCCTGCTTCCAGGCTGGCACCTTCGATGCGTGTGTCGCCACGGCTGTGCAACTGGATACCCTCAGCGCGCAGCTGGCTGGCGTTCCAGGTCTGGTTGTCACGTTTGTCCAGGGCGACCTGTGCGCGGCCATGCAGACCACGGGTATCGGTATCCCCCTTGGCCATGTTGAAACCGGCCCCCGCGGTGATGTCGAGGTTGTCGCGTTGCTCCCGGTTGCTGGATGCTTCCACCCGCATGCCGCCCCCGGCGGCGTTGAGCACGATCTGTTCGGCTGAGGCGTGCAGCCCTTGCAGGTGCAAGGCGATGTCCTCGCGGGCACGGCTGCTCAGCGTCAGTGTGCCGGCGCTGTCGAAGCGGGCATCGACAGCCTGGCTGGCATCCTCGTTCTGCTTGCCGTGGTTGAAGTGCCCGCCGATGCCGCCCCCTTTCGTTGCGCCGGTCTTGACCGCAAGCTCCAGGCCGCCGCCCAGGTTGCCGCCCTTGGCCTGCTGGGTATCGCTGCCTGCGGTCACCTGCAAGCGGCCACCACCTTCCAGCAGGGTATCCCCGACCTTGGCGTCACGGCTGCCGATACGCGTCCCCTCCAGCTTCAGGTCGCCATCACTGCTCAGGTGAACATCGCCCTTGGCATCGATCTGCGCAACCTGGGCCTTGGTCTGCGCGCTGTCTTGCTGGCGGTGATCAAGGTAGCCGCGGGCGTCGACGCCAGTGCTGCCGGGGCGATTGCCGACCTTGGCCCAGGCGTTGCCGTCAAGCTGGCCTGCTGCTTGGGTATTACGGTCATTGGCTTGGGACAACGTCAAAGAGCCCCCACTGCGCATGGCCACGTTGCCTTCGCCACCGTCGATGCGCGTGCCTTCGTACAGGCCATCGCTGCCCAGCTGTACCTGGATGCCCTGTTGCCCATAGAGGCTTCCGGCCACGGCGGTACTGGCGGTGTCCTGTTTGCCCAGCGAGCCGCCCTTGCCGGCGGCGCGAACATTGAGGTCGTTGCCGCTGCTGGTGTCCACGCGGGCATCGCCGCCATAGGCCATGCGCTGCACGGTATCTACCTGCGTGTTCTCGGCTGCCCGCAGGGTGTGCTGCGAGGCGTCGATCAACAGTTTCCCGGCGTTGGCCTTCCACGCGGTGCCCTGGTCATCAATGACACCGGCCTTGACCTCGACCGTTGCACCGGTCAGCTCACTCACCTGGGCCAAGCTGCGGCGCTGGTTCTCCAGGCGTTTGAGATGGTCCACGGTCATGTCGGCGCCGACGCTCGGGGCCGCCATCGCGTCTTCGGGCGAGGCTTGCTGAAAGCGCGCGGCCTCCTCACCGAGTACCAGGCGTTCGATGGGGCGGGTGAGGTCACGGTATTCCACGCTGGCACCGAGGCTGCCGGCCCAATTGTCTGTGACGCTTTCACGCTCATGGGTGTCCTGCACGGCACGGTTCTCGATGTGCTTGGCGGTGACCTTCAGTTGCTGGCCGGCATCGACGCGTGCGGCTTCGGTGAGCAAATGCTCGGCCTCCAGCTTCACCCCGGCGCTGGCCTTCAATTCGCTGCCTTGTACCGTGCTGTCGCGTTCGAGCTGAGTCTGGGTGTTGTGATGGCCTGCGAAGGCGCTGCCCAAACGGTCGATACCCCCCGTCACTTTAACGCTGCCTCCGCTCTGGCTGTTTTTGCTGATGGACTCGCGCTCATTGCGGGTTGCACCCAGGGCGATGTGCTTGGCGGTCACGTTCAGGTCACCGGCGCTGGCCTGAACTTTGGAACCATTGACCTGCAAATGGGCATCGCTTTGCAGGCCTACCGAGGCGCCCTTGAGTTCGCTGGAGGCTTGTGATGTTTCCTGTGTCGTACCGGTCGTGGTAGCGACCTCATAGCCCAGGCTGGCCTCGTACTGGCGCGAGTCCGGTTTGCCATCCTGCGCCTCTTCTGTCTGCTTGGCGCCGACGCTGAGGCCACGTTGCTGGTGCCGGGTGTCGGTTTCGTTGCGCGACTGCGCGCTGTCGATCACCAGGTCGCCCTTGGCTTCTACCTGCAAATGTTTACCTGCTTCGACCTTTGCCCCGTGGATACGCAGTTCGTCGGCGCTTGCCAGGCGCAGGTTGCTGCTGGATGAGACGTCGCTGACCAGTACCTGGTCCTTGCGTGTGGTGTGCTTGCGGTCGCTGCCGATCAGGCCGAACAGTTTGCTGTCGCTCTGGTGATCGGTCGAGGTGCTGCTGCCGCGGTCGGCTTCGATCGCCAGCAGGCCGTTTTCGCTGTAGAGCACCGAGTCTTCCTTGCCATGCACCTTGCTGCCTTTGATGGTGACCTGGTCGGCCGTCATGTTCAGCTTGCCGTCCGTCGTCACACTGCTGCCAGCCACGACCTGCGCTTGGCTGTCATTGCCTTTGCGGTCGCCAAAGAAGGTGCCAGAGACCAGGTCGCCGCGGTAATTGCGTTGGGTGCCGCTTTCCTGCAAGGCCGTGGTCCCGACCTCGATGTGCCGGGCTTTGAATTGCATGTCGTTGTTCGCATGCAGCGTGCTGCCTTCAACCTTGAGGGCGTCGGCTGCTGTAAGTGTCAGGCGCCCGGCATTCAACGTGCTGCCCCGGGCTGTTTCACGGGTTTGCTCGGTATCGCTGTCGCCGCGCCACAGGTCCTTGCTGTGGCGCACCTGTTCGGTGATGTGTTTGCTGTCGATGCCCGCCACGATGTCCAGGTTGCCGGCACTGTTGACGTTCAACTCACCCCCTGTACTTACGTCGGCGGCCAACAGGCGCATATCGGCACCCGATTGCAGCCGAACGTTGTCATGGCCGCGCAACTGCGTGCCCTGCTGTTGACGGTCGCGGGTGGTGCGCTCGCGGTCGTAGGTTTCGCGGGTGATGAAGAGGAACTTCTTGTTCCAGTTTTCGCGATCGTGCTGGGTGTTTTCCAGGCTGTCGGCGTCCAGGGTGAGCTTCTGGCCGGCCGTGACCACCACCTGTTGTGCCTGGCCATCGACGGCGCGCAGGGTCAGGTCGTCGGCGGCGCTGAGGGCAAGGGCGCCCCGTTCGCTGTGAAGTTCGGCGCGGGTGTCGGCCTTGCCGCTGATGTGCAGGCCACCGGCTGACTGGATGTCGATACCGTCGGTGGCATGCGCCTGAACGGGCCCCATGCGCACGCCCACGCCCTCGGCGGTGCTCACCACGCGGATGCGCCCGGCGCGCATGGCCCCGAACAGGCTGGCATCGATACTGGCCGCTGTGCCGGGCAAGTGCTCGACCACCTGGCCGCTGGCCGGGTCGATGCGGTTGCGGCCTACCGTGACGTTCAGTTCACCGCCGGCCATGAGCAGCCCTTTGCTGTCTACCTGCGGCGCGATTAGGTCAAGCGCGCCGGTGCTGTTGCTTTGGCCACCGGGCAGTACCTGCAGGGCGCCGCTGGCATTGAGGGTGTCGAGGTACTTGAGTTGCTGGTCTTCGAATTCTGGGGTGCCGACCACGAAGCCCGCGCGCGTGGTGTTGATGAAGCTGCCCCCGTTGAGGGTGATGCCATTGGGGTTGGCCAGGATGTAATCGGCGGGGCGGCCGAAGATTTCCTGCGGCCCCTCGATCAGCGAGGCGTTGCGGCTGATCACTTCATTGAGAATGGTCGAAGCCGCCTGGCCCTGGAACTGCGGGTTGGCGGCCAGGGCACCGGCCAGTTGCGATTGGCCGGCCTGGGTGGCGTTGTTCAGCACCACGCCGGGGTTGCCGACGTTGTAGTCGAGGTACTGGTTGTGTGACAGGCCGCCGGCGTTGGGGGCGACAATGTCGATCACTGGCACACCATGGCCATTGTTGATGACCGGGGTGCCACCTGGGCCGGTAGCGGCTTCAAGGCCGCCCTGGGCCAGCACGCTGCTGGAGCCGAGCAGGGCGAGGAAGATGGCCCAACGCAAGGTATCCGGGCGGGTAGACGTCAACTGCGAGCGCGTTTGCATGGTCTCGTTCTCTTTTTTTGTGGGGTGAATCAGATGCTCAGGTTCCACTCCAGCACCCAGAAGCCCGGCTCCAGAAGCGCGCGGGGCAGGTCACTGGTGTACAAGGCGCGCTGGTAGTCGAGGCGCACGCGGCTGTCGGGCAAGCTCAATTCGATGCCGGCTGCCGCGCCTGCCAGGCGTTGAACGGGGCTGTCGCGAGCCAGCCGGGTCCAGCCCTGATCGAGGCCGGCATAGGGCCGCAGCTGCAGCGATCCGGCCCAGGCCGGCGTCAGCGGATAACTGAAGGTGTTACGCCAGACGGCACTGCTGGCGCCGGAGTAAGTGCGTAGGCGAAACCCGCGCACAGCCGAATCATCGCTGGCCAGCAGTTGTTCGACGGCCGGCAGCCGGTCGCGGCTGTACTGCAGGCCCAGTTCGCTCTGCCAGCGCCAGGGCCGCTGCGCCGGGCCTTGGCGCAGGTGCAGCAGCGTGCCGCGGTACTTGTGAAAGTCTGGGCGCGGGCCCAGCGCACTGGGGGCTGAAGCGTCCGCGCCAAACCAGCCCACCCCTTGGGCGAGCCCGAGGTAGCCGTGCCACAGGCCGCCTTCGAGCCACAGCAGGTTGATGCCCGCTTCCACCGTGGTCAGGGTGGGGCTCTGCAGGCTCACGGCCTTGCCGCCGGTGCGGTTGGTGAGCTGCTTGCGGTCCAGCCGGGCGCTGGCGCTGAGCATGCCCTGCTGGTTGCGCCATAGCACCCGCTCGGCGCTGAGCCCCAGAAAGCGGCTGTTGCCACTGCTGGTCTGGCGCCCCTGGGGGATGGGCGCGCGGTAGCTCAATTGGCTGGCGCTGGCGGCGAAGGTCCACGGGCCGTAAGGAATGCTGTAGTACGCCGTGACACCGTTGCTTCGCCCCGGCGCATTGATGACGGTCCTGGCCAACGACAGGCGCAGGTCGTCGTTCAGGCCAAGCGGGCTGTCCAGGCCAATGCCGAGGTTCAGGCGATGGCGGCCGGTCAGTTCGCTGCCCCGGTTGTCCAGGCGGCTGTCCAGGTGCCAGCGCGAGGCGGTCTTGTGGGGCTGAACCACTACTCGGGTGCCGCCCTGTAGGGCGCCGGGCAGCAAGTCGACACTCAGTTCATAGGCACGCAGGCGGTTGAGTTGGTCGAGCCCTTGCTCCAGCGCTGGCAGGTACAGCGGCTGCCCCAGCACGTCAGGAAAAGCGCCACGCAAGGAAAGCGGCAGGTCGGTCCCAAGTTCGATCGACTCGACGAAGCCTTCGCTGATGAGGATGTCCAGTGGCGCCCCATCCTCGGGCGGCTGGCTCAGGTAAGGACGGCTGGTGGGGTAGCCCGCCTGCACGTAGCGCTGGGTGATGGCCTTGAGCAGCAGGTTGATGTCGACGATGCCCATGCAAGGCTGCATGAAGGGCAGCACGGTCGCTTCCAGTGCCGTGCCCGGCACCTGCCGATGGCCTGCCAGACGAACACCGGTCACCGCCCAGCAGTGGCTGTCGCCCGCCTGTAGGGCCTGGTTTTCGTCATCGCCTGGCGAGGCGGGGGCACGCTGCCAGCGCTCGAGCCGTTGTTGCTGTTCCAGCTGGCGCAACGTTTGCTGCTGGTCGCGCAACTGCTGGCTGGCCAGGTCGTCGGCCCAGGCCAGGGGGCTGGCCAGCCAGCAGGCAAGCAGGCTGCTGGCAATGATGCGTATTCGGTACGGCATTGAAGCACCCCGCAGATGACGTACGGATTTCGTATTCGTCTGCGTGGATGCTAAGAATTAAGTGATTCGCTTGGATGCAGTACGCCGCCTAAGCGGATGTCAGGTGGGTTCGCGGTCGAAGGTGCGAAAGCTCCTACACGATGAGGGGTATGTAGGAAGCATGGAAGTGCAGCCATTGAGCCAGTCCCGTGCAGCGAGCGTTAGTTTTTAAGCTGCTCTTGGGGTCGCAGGCCTTGAATGATTGTCGCAGTCGACAGCAGCAGGCGGAGTGGGTTGTGTTTCGAGGGGATGAACATCAGCTCCTGATAGTACTTGGCTGCCTGCTCATCTTTTGCGTCCACAACGATGAAGGCCACCCCCGAGTGCATTGAAACCGTGTAGATACGACGGAAAAAGTCGGCCATCAGCCGCTGTCCAAGCCCCTTTCGCTGCATGCGCTGATCAACAGCCAGGCGACTCAGCATGGCTGCCGGCATGGGGTACCGAGGCATCTTTCTCGCCTGTTCTTCGCTCAGCTCATCGAGCGCTACTGAAGTATTCGCAAGGGTGTAGTAGCCAAGCAGCATTCCGTCCTCCAGGTACATGAAGGTGCGCGAGACATTGCGCTTTTCGTCCTGGCCGGCTTGCTGGGCTATGTAGGTATTCAGAGCGGGGTGGGTAGAGCAGTCGAACGAAGTTCGATCAATCGTCTTATCAAACGCTACGGTGATGAATTCCATCGCAAGGCCTTAGCGCAAGGCAAGTAAGTTGCGAAGCGCTTCATTGGGCTCTGGAGGGTTATCGAGCAACTGATCAGCGATGTCGGCGTCCAGAACAGTCATGCCTTCCTGATCGAAGTTCAAAACCTCATCTTCGATTACAGAGCGAACAGCCAGGGCAGCAACCACCTTTTTGAGTTCGGCCAGTTCTTTTTCCATGTCGGACAAGTGTGGTGCACGGCTGGTACGCCCGCGCGAAGTGCCTGAGCTCAATACGCGGACGCTCAGGCTTTTTGTCGCATGCTCCTCAACTACTGCACCCGCATTGCGATAAGCCGTGACCATGCCACTCTTGCTGTGCAAGGCGATGACGCCTTTCCTGCCGGCAATTGGGAGGCGTGCTTTTGATTGCAATTGCTTGTTCACAGTGAGTCCCTCTGGGTATGCCGATCGTAGCACATACAGCTTGACACCGAGTTCCAAGCATTGATTACAAGTCGCTACAAGCGCCCTGTCAGGGGCGGATCTCGATCAATGTCCCGTCCTTGACCAGTTCCCAGACTTCCTGCATGTCGCGGTTACGCATGGCAATGCAACCGTCCGTCCAGTCCAGGGTATGGAAGTACCACTCCGGGTATTCGTCGTTGATCGGCGTGCCATGGATCATGATCATGCTGCCGGCGCTTACGCCTTCGCGGGTGGCGCGGGCGGCGTCGCTGATGTTCGGGTAGTTGATATGCATGGCCAGGTTGAAACGGTCGCTCTGTTTGCGCCAGTCCAACCAATAGAGGCCCTCGGGGGTCTTCTTGTCGCCTTCGCGTTCCTTGGCGCCCTTGGGCTGCTTGCCCAGGGAAATGCGGTAGGTCTTCAGCGGCTCACCACGGCTGATCAGTTGCAGGCGGCGCTCGGACTTGATCACCAGCACCTTGTCGATGAGCGGCTGCATGGCGGCCTGCGATTGCGACTGCGCAGGCACCGGTGGCTGCGGCTTGCGAATGATGGTCTCGGTGAAGGCAGCCTGGGACACCGAGGTAACGCAAAGGCAGAAAAGGGCAAACAACCAGCGCATGAAGCAGCACCTGCAGGCTTAAGTAGTGGGCGAGACGTTCATCGGCGGCAGGTACTCATGGCCTATGGGGTAGTGCTGCCCGATGCGGTCGCGATAGTAGCATTCTAGTGTGCGTGTGACGGTGCGGAAAGCCAGCTCGTCCCACGGTATCTCATGTTGTTCGAACAATCGCACCTCCAGGCTCTCGATGCCCACATCAAAGCTTAGGTCGGCCAGTTCCGCGCGGAAGAACACGTGTACCTGGTTGATGTGCGGCAGGTCGAACAACTGGTACAGGGCCATGGGCCCTACCTGGGCGCAGGCCTCCTCGACGGTTTCGCGACGGGCGGCCTGGTCGAGGGTTTCGCCGTTTTCCATGAACCCGGCGGGCAGGGTCCAGTAGCCGCGGCGTGGCTCGATGGCGCGCCGGCACAGCAGCACCTGGCTACCCCAGGTGGGCAGCACACCCGCGACGATGTTGGGGTTCTGGTAGTGAACGGTCTGGCAATACTCGCAGACGTACCGCAGGCGGCTGTCGCCCTCGGGGATCCGCTGAACGACCGGTTGGCCGCATGCGCTGCAGAATTTCATGCTGTTCTTCCCTTTTGACTGGGCTATCTTGGCGCGCCGACGGGGCCGCCGCAAGCGCACGGGGCTTGGGTGCTTCGCGGCTTTGGTGCATCATGCAAGACAGGCCTTGGATACGAGAGTGCGCAATGCTGGACGAGCTTCTTCGCCGAATGAGCAACCATGAACCTGCATCACTGGAAACTGACCGAAGGTTTCCCGAAGCGGCGGTACTCTTGCCCATTACCCGCAGCGAAGCGCCCGAACTGGTTTTGACCCTGCGCGCCAAGGGGCTGTCGACCCATGGTGGCGAAGTCGCCTTCCCCGGTGGCCGCCGCGACCCCGAAGACCCGGACCTGGTGTTTACGGCTCTGCGCGAGGCCGAAGAAGAAATCGGCCTGCCCCCTGGGCTGGTGGAAGTGATCGGTCCGCTGAGCCCGCTGATCTCGCTGCATGGCCTGAAAGTGACGCCATTCGTCGGGCTTATCCCCGATTACGTCGAATACCGCGCCAATGATGCGGAGATCGCGGCAGTATTCACCGTGCCGCTGGAGTTCTTCCGCCAGGACCCGCGGGACCACACCCACCGTATCGATTACCAGGGCCGCAGTTGGTATGTGCCCAGCTACCGTTACGGCGAATACAAGATTTGGGGGTTGTCGGCGATCATGATCGTCGAGCTGGTCAACCTGCTGTATGACGCGGGTATCAGCTTGCATCAACCCCCGGAACGTTACATCGAGATCTGAGCGGGGCTCACCCTGCCGTTTGCCGCAAACCGCCGCCGTTTATCCTGAGGAGCGAGCATGAAATATCGCCTGGGCGACCTGCGGGTCGACAGCCATCCAACCAGTTGGATCGCGCCCAACGCCACCGTGATCGGCAACGTGCGCCTGCAGGCCCGTGCCAGTGTCTGGTTTGGCGCTGTATTGCGGGGTGACAATGAGCTGATCGACATCGGCGAAGACAGCAATGTCCAAGACGGCACGGTGATGCACACCGACATGGGTTCGCCCCTGACCCTGGGCAAGGGGGTGACGGTCGGCCATAACGCCATGCTGCATGGGTGCACGGTTGGCGATTACAGCCTGATCGGCATCAACGCGGTGATCCTCAATGGGGCGCGGATTGGCAAACACTGCATCATCGGCGCCAATGCGCTTATCCCCGAGGGCAAGGAAATCCCCGACGGGTCGCTGGTGATGGGGTCGCCGGGCAAGGTGGTGCGCGAGCTCAGCGAGCAGCAGATGCGCTTGATCGAGGCCGGCGCCGCGCACTATGTGCACAACGCCCAGCGCTATGCCCGTGACTTGGTGGTGGATGATGAGTGAAGCGGTCAAGGCAGAGCGCCCGGTGGCGTCGCCGTGTGTGAGCATCTGCGCGCTGGACGAGCAGGACATCTGCACGGGGTGCCAACGTACGGTGGCCGAGATCGGGCGCTGGGGGCGCATGGATAACACTGAGCGCCGCGCCGTGCTGAAGCTTTGCCATGAGCGGGCAGTGGCTGCCGGGATGATTTTGTAGGCGCGGCTGCCGCTGACCCCAAAATCAAGTAACCTGTGCGGCTTGTCTGACGGTTACTGCTCATGTTCTATCTCATCGCCTATATCAGCAGCGTAGTGCTGATCAACTACGCCTTTTCCAGTGCCCCGCACCTGGACATCATCTGGTCTGCCTGGGGCGGCCTGGTGTTCATCCTGCGCGACATGGTCCAGACCCGTTTCGGGCATGGTGCCTTGGTCGCCATGCTGGTGGCCCTTGTTCTGTCGTATGTCACCTCGGAACCGGCCATCGCGCTGGCCAGCGCCACCGCCTTCTTCATCTCAGAGCTGATCGACTGGCTGGTGTTCAGCATCACCCGTCGGCCGCTGCGCGACCGCCTGTGGCTGAGCTCGGCGCTGAGCATCCCGGTCGATACCTTCATTTTCTTCGGCATGATCGGCGCCCTGACGCCGGCCGTGATCGGCACGGCAATGGCCTCGAAGTTCGCCGGTGTCACTGCCGTGTGGCTGGCCATGGCATTTCGCGCCCGGCGGGCTGCCGCGGTCGGTTGATGGTGTAGAATACGGGTCCTTTTTCAGCGGGCGGCGCTCAGCCTGGCGCAGCCCCGGACGCCTTCGAGGACCTGAAATGACCCGTATCGGAACCCCATTGTCGCCCACCGCGACCCGAGTACTGCTCTGCGGCTGCGGTGAGCTGGGCAAGGAAGTGGTGATCGAGCTGCAGCGCCTGGGCGTCGAAGTGATTGCCGTAGACCGCTACGCCAATGCACCGGCCATGCAGGTGGCGCACCGCAGCCATGTGGTCAACATGCTCGATGGCGTCGCCCTGCGCGCAGTGATCGAAGCCGAGAAGCCGCATTACATCGTCCCCGAAATCGAAGCCATTGCCACCGCGACCCTGGTCGAGCTGGAAAACGAAGGCTTCACCGTGGTGCCCACCGCCCGCGCCACCCAGCTGACCATGAACCGCGAAGGCATCCGTCGCCTGGCCGCCGAAGAGCTGGACCTGCCGACCTCGCCGTACCACTTCGCCGACACCTACGAAGACTATGCCAAGGCCGTGGCCGATGTCGGCTACCCGTGCGTGGTCAAGCCAGTGATGAGCTCGTCGGGCAAAGGCCAGAGCCTGCTGCGCAGCGATGCCGACCTGCAGAAGTCCTGGGACTACGCCCAGGAAGGCGGCCGCGCCGGCAAGGGCCGGGTGATCATCGAAGGCTTCATCGATTTCGATTACGAAATCACCCTGCTGACCGTGCGTCACGTCGGCGGCACCACCTTCCTGGAGCCTGTCGGCCATCGCCAGGAGAAAGGCGATTATCAAGAATCGTGGCAGCCCCAGGCCATGAGCCCGAAAGCCCTGGCAGAATCGCAACGCGTGGCTCAGGCAGTCACCGATGCCTTGGGCGGCCGTGGCCTGTTCGGCGTGGAGCTGTTCGTCAAAGGCGACCAGGTGTGGTTCAGCGAAGTGTCGCCGCGCCCGCACGACACGGGCTTGGTGACGTTGATCTCCCAGGACCTGTCGCAGTTCGCCCTGCATGCACGCGCCATTCTGGGCCTGCCGATTCCGGTGGTGCGTCAGTTTGGGCCATCGGCGTCGGCGGTGATCTTGCCAGAAGGCCAATCGCAACAGACCAGCTTCGCCAACCTTGGCGCTGCGCTGAGCGAGCCGGACACGGCCATTCGCCTGTTCGGCAAGCCGGAAATCAACGGTACCCGTCGCATGGGCGTATGCCTGGCACGTGATGAGTCGATCGAAGCGGCGCGAGCCAAGGCGACTCGCGCTTCGCAGGCTGTCAAGGTCGAGTTCTGATTCAGGACCGTTAGGGCCGCTTTGCGGCCCATCGCCGGCAAGCCAGCTCCCACAGGTTCTGCTCAAAGCTCAAGGGCTGTGTGGGCCTTGTAGGAGCTGGCTTGCCTGCGATGGGCTGCAAAGCAGCCCCCATTAGTTAGAGCTCCGTGTTACGGGTCTCTTTCAGGCACAGCACTGCAATCAAGCTGATCACCGCCGCCACCGACACATACCCGCCCACCCAGCTCAACCCGCCCATGCTCACCAGTTTCTGAGCAAAGAACGGCGCCGCCGAAGCCCCCACGATGCCACCCAGGTTGTACGCGGCCGACGCGCCGGTGTAGCGCACATGGGTAGGGAACAGCTCGGGCAGCAACGCCCCCATCGGCGCAAAGGTCACGCCCATCAGGAACAGCTCGATGGCCAGGAACAGCGCCACGCCCGTGGTCGACCCCGAGGTCAGCAGCGGCTCCATGGTAAAGCCCGATGCCACGGCCAGCAGGCCGCCGACGATCAGCACCGGTTTGCGCCCGTAGCGGTCGCTGAGCCAAGCCGACAGGGGCGTGGCCAGCGCCATGAACACCACCGCGAAGCACAGCAGGCCGAGGAACGTCTCACGGCTGTAGCCCAGGGTACTCACGCCGTAGCTGAGCGAGAACACGGTCGAGATATAGAACAGCGCATAGCACACCACCATCGCCGCAGCGCCCAGTAGGGTCGGTACCCAGTATTTGGAGAACAGGTCGACCACCGGCATCTTCACGCGCTCATGGCGGGCAATGGCCTTGGCAAACACCGGGCTCTCTTCGAGCTTGAGGCGCACATAAAGGCCCACCAGTACCAGTGCGGCGCTGAGCAGGAACGGAATGCGCCAGCCCCATTCACGGAACTGCTCGTCACTGAGCACCAGGGCCAGGGTCAGGAACAGGCCGTTGGCAGCCAGGAAGCCGATCGAAGGCCCCAATTGCGGGAACATACCGAACCAGGCGCGCTTGCCCGGTGGCGCGTTTTCGGTGGCCAGCAGCGCCGCGCCGCCCCATTCGCCACCCAGGCCCAGGCCTTGGCCGAAGCGCAGCAGGCAAAGAATGATCGGCGCCCAGACGCCAATGCTGTCGTAGCCTGGCAGCACGCCGATGGCGGTGGTGGAAACACCCATCAGCAGCAGCGACGCCACCAGGGTCGATTTTCGGCCGATACGGTCGCCAAAATGCCCGAACAGCGCCGAGCCCAGCGGGCGAGCGAGGAAGGCGATGCCGAAGGTGAGGAAGGCCGCGAGCATCTGCGCGGTGCCCGACCCGGACGGGAAGAACACCGGGCCGATCACTAGCGCGGCGGCCGTGGCGTAAACATAGAAGTCGTAGAACTCGATGGCCGTGCCGATGAAGCTGGCAGTGGCCACCCGTGCGGGGGAGTTGACCGGCGCGGCAGGCGCTTCGGCATAGGTGCTGCTCGTGGTCATTAAGTAGGTCCCTAACAGTCTGGTCGTGCTCCAAGGGCTTGATCCGCCAGGGCGCGTACCTTCGAAGGGCAGGCACGCCTATACGGACGCCGGAGCGTATTGTTCTTTTGCTCGCCCGACTGACGATAGCCCAAGGGGGATAGGGGCGGGAGCGGGCACTGTTCGGGGTGTTGAAGCAGGACCGCGGGGCGTGTCAGTGGAGCGGACTGGCCGTGTGGCGCCGGGTGCGGGTAGCAGGCGGGACGGCGGGGCTGGGTAAGCGTGACCCGAGTATAGCTATCGGGTCACGGTCCACACCAGTACCTTGCTGGCGCAATTGTCCTCTGTTTCGAGGATTTCCAGGCGATATCGGCCGATCTTCAGGCAAACGGCGCTTTCCGGGATGCTTTCCAGTGCTTCGGTGACCAGGCCGTTGAGGGTCTTTGGCCCGCCATCGCAGGGCAGGTGCCAGCCCAAGGTGCGGTTGATCTCGCGCAGCGAGGCGGTGCCTTCGATGACGAAGGTGCCATCGGGCTGGGGGTGTACGTGCGGGTTGTCCAGCCCCTGTTCGTCTTCGAACTCGCCGACGATCTCTTCGAGGATGTCTTCCAAGGTGACGATGCCCAGCACCTCGCCGTATTCGTCCACCACCACACCCAGGCGGCGTTGCTGTTTATGGAAGTTCAGCAACTGCAGCTGCAGGGGCGTGCTTTCGGGTACGAAATAGGGCTCGTAACAGGCGCCGTGGAGCTTCTCCAGGGTCAGCTCCGCCTTGGGCAGCAGGTGGCTGATCAGCTTGGTGTTGAGGATCGCCTCAACCTGGTTGATGTCGTTGTGATAGACCGGCAAGCGGGTGTGACGGCTGACGATCAGCTGCTCGATGATGCGTTCGATCGGGTCGTCCAGGTTGATGCCATCGACTTCGTTGCGCGGCACCAGGATGTCGTTGACGGTGACTTTGTCCAGCGATTGCAAACCGTCGAGCAGGCCATGGCGTGCAGGCTCGTGCTCCTCGTCTTCGTCGAAGTCGTCGTCTTGCTCCGGGTGCAAGGCGACCGCCGTAGGCTGCACACGGAATGGGCGCAGCAGCAGCTTGGCGCAGCCATCGAGCAGGCAGGCCAAGGGTTGCAGAAGCGCCAGGGGTACTTTCAGCAGGCTTGCACCCAGGCTTGCAAACGCCTGCGGGTTACGCCGCGCCAGGCGCCGGGGCAGGAATTCGGCAAACACCAGCAAGGCCAGCGTCGCGCCCAGGCCGGCCAGCCAGAAGCCGTGTTCGCCGCTGTAGCGCTGGCCAATCAGGCACGCCAGCACCAGCACCAGCAACTTGCCGAGGCTGGCGCACAGCACCAGCGCCTGGGCGGGCAGGGGGGCTTGACCGTCGTCGCCATTGCGCAGCGAACCATTGAGCTGCAGGCGGGCGGCATCCACGGCGCTGAAAAGCGCCGACCAGAGCAGCGCCAGTGCCAGAGTGCCGAGGAGCGGTGCGTACGGCAGGGTGTCCATGGGCGGCCGTCAGATATGCAGGATGAATTCGCGAACCAGCTTGCTGCCGAAATAGGCCAGCATCAGCAGGCAGAAACCGGCCAGCGTCCAGCGGATCGCTTTGTGGCCACGCCAGCCCAGGCGGGTGCGGCCCCACAGCAGCACGCTGAACACCACCCAGGCGACGCAGGCCAGCAAGGTCTTGTGCACCAGGTGCTGGGCGAACAGGTTGTCGAGGAACAGCCAGCCAGAAATCAGCGACAGCGACAGCAGGCACCAGCCGGCCCAGAGAAAGCCGAACAGCAGGCTTTCCATGGTTTGCAGCGGCGGGAAGTTGCGGATCAGGCCTGACGGGTGCTTGTTTTTCAGCTGGTGGTCCTGCAGCAACAGCAGCAACGACTGGAACACCGCGATGGTGAACAGGCCGTAGGCGAGGATCGACAGCAGGATGTGTGCGAGGATGCCGGGCTCTTCGTTGATCAGCGGCACGGTACCGGGGGGCGCGAACTGGGCCAGCAGCGCAGTGACCGCGCCCAGCGGGAACAGCAGCACCAGCAGGTTTTCTACCGGGATGCGCAGGCACGCCAGCAAGGTCAGGGTAATGACCGCAACGGCGATCAGGCTGGCGGCGCTGAAAAAATCCAGGCTCAGGCCCAGCGGGGTGATCAGCTGGAAGAACAGGGCGCCGCCCTGGGCGATGACAGCCAGGGCGCCGAGCAGGCCCAGCAGCCGTTTGTCAGCTTTGCGGCCCTGGGCCAGGTGCGTGCCCTGGTAGAGGGTCGCAGCTATATAAAGGCCGGCGGCGATCAGGTTGGGGATGAGGCTGGGTGAGGAGAACATAAGTCCTGGTTGGCGAGCCTTAAAGAGACGGAGTTTGGCATAGAGAGCTGCAAGCTGGAAGCCGCAAGGTACAAGCAAAGGCGGATCCGCGAGGTGGCTGCATTTTCTTGCCGCCTGGCGCCCGTAGCTTGCCGCTGGGAAGGCAAGGTGTGCGCCGCCGCCGCACTTCGCTATAATCGCCGCCTTGCTGTGCCCCGGGTGTGTGCATTTCCCCCCTGGGCGCCTGACAAACCTCGGCTTTTACTGGGCCTGAAAGGATCACCATGTTCGAAAACCTGACCGACCGCCTGTCACAGACGCTGCGCCATGTCACCGGCAAGGCCAAGCTGACTGAAGACAATATCAAGGACACGCTGCGCGAAGTGCGCATGGCGTTGCTCGAGGCCGACGTTGCCTTGCCGGTGGTCAAGGATTTCGTCAACAGCGTCAAGGAACGTGCGGTCGGTACCGAGGTGTCGCGCAGCCTGACCCCAGGCCAGGCCTTCGTGAAGATCGTCCAGGCCGAGCTCGAAAGCCTGATGGGCGCGGCCAACGAAGACCTCGCGCTGAACGCCGCGCCACCTGCCGTGGTGCTGATGGCCGGCTTGCAGGGTGCAGGTAAGACCACCACCGCCGGCAAGCTCGCGCGCTTCCTCAAGGAGCGCAAGAAGAAGAGCGTGATGGTGGTCTCGGCCGACGTCTACCGCCCGGCCGCGATCAAGCAGCTGGAAACCCTGGCCAACGACATCGGCGTAACCTTCTTCCCGTCCGACATCAGCCAGAAGCCGGTCGCCATCGCTGAAGCGGCGATTCGCGAAGCCAAGCTCAAATTCATCGACGTGGTCATCGTCGACACCGCCGGCCGTCTGCACATCGACGCCGACATGATGGACGAGATCAAGGCGCTGCATGCTGCGGTCAAGCCGGTCGAGACCCTGTTCGTGGTCGACGCCATGACCGGCCAGGACGCCGCCAACACCGCCAAGGCCTTTGGTGAAGCCCTGCCGCTGACCGGCGTGGTGCTGACCAAGGTCGACGGTGATGCCCGTGGCGGTGCCGCGTTGTCGGTACGTGCCATCACCGGCAAGCCGATCAAGTTCATCGGTATGGGTGAGAAGACCGAGGCCCTCGAGCCGTTCCACCCGGACCGCGTCGCCTCGCGCATCCTCGGCATGGGCGACGTGCTCAGCCTGATCGAGCAGGCCGAGCAGACCATCGACAAGGCCAAGGCTGACAAGCTGGCCAAGAAGCTGAAGAAGGGCAAGGGCTTCGACCTCGAAGACTTCCGCGACCAGCTGCAGCAAATGAAGAACATGGGCGGCCTGGGCGGCTTGATGGACAAGCTGCCGAGCATCGGCGGGGTCAACCTGTCGCAGATGGGCAATGCCCAGGGCGCGGCCGAGAAGCAGTTCAAGCAGATGGAGGCGATCATCAACTCCATGACCCCGGCCGAGCGCCGGGATCCTGACCTGCTCAGCGGCTCGCGCAAGCGCCGCATCGCCATTGGCTCCGGCACCCAGGTGCAGGACGTCGGCCGGCTGATCAAGCAGCACAAGCAGATGCAGAAGATGATGAAAAAATTCTCTGCCAAGGGCGGCATGGCCAAGATGATGCGCGGCCTTGGCGGCATGATGCCAGGCGGCGGCATGCCGAAGCTGTAACCCCTATTCCGGGCGCTTGTCTTTTACCGGACGAGCGCTCAGAACCCCCGCCGTGGCGGGGCAATGGCCGCGATAAGCGTGGCTTAACCGGCGAATCTGGACGGCATGGCGAGGCCTTGCCGAAAAAGTCATTTGCAAATGTCCGTGTATTCCCCGAGAATATGCGGCCTTTTGGGCACGCATGTGCCTATTTGGCTTTCAGATTTGCAGCACCGACTGCAGTACCAACTGCAGCACCGACTATAGGAACGATGTTCACATGGTAACCATTCGTCTGGCCCGTGGCGGCTCGAAAAAGCGCCCTTTCTACCACCTGACCGTGACCAACTCGCGTAACGCCCGTGACGGCCGTTTCGTTGAGCGCGTTGGCTTCTTCAACCCGATCGCATCGGGCGCCGAAGTCAAGCTGTCGGTCAACCAGGAACGCGTCACCTACTGGCTGAGCCAGGGCGCGCAGCCGTCTGAGCGTGTTGCTCAGCTGCTGAAGGAAGCTGCCAAGGCCGCTGCCTAAGATATATGAACGCGACGCCAGAAAAGGCTGACGACCTCATCGTCGTTGGCAAGATTTTTTCGGTTCACGGCGTTCGCGGCGAGGTGAAGGTGTATTCCTTTACCGATCCGATTGAAAACCTGTTGGATTATCCACGCTGGACGCTCAAGCACGAAGGCAAGGTAAAACAGGTAGAGCTGGTCAGCGGTCGTGGCTCCCAAAAGGGCCTGGTCGTGAAACTGAAAGGCCTCGATGATCGCGATGAAGCCCGTCTTCTGAGTGGTTACGAGATCTGCATACCGCGGAGCCTTTTGCCCAACCTGCCCGTCGACGAGTACTACTGGTACCAGTTGCAGGGCTTGAAGGTCATCAACCAGGACGAACATCTGTTCGGCAAGGTCGATCACCTGTTGGAGACCGGTGCGAACGATGTAATGGTGGTCAAGCCGTGCGCAGGCAGCCTGGATGATCGCGAGCGTTTGTTGCCCTATACGGAGCAATGCGTGCTGGCAATCGACCTCGAAGCAGGCGTGATGCGGGTTGAATGGGACGCGGACTTCTAAACGATGGGTAACCTTCGCGTAGACGTCATCACGTTGTTCCCCGAGATGTTCTCGGCCATCACGGAGTACGGTATTACCAGCCGCGCGGTAAAACAGGGGTTGCTTCAGGTAACGTGCTGGAACCCGCGGGACTACACCACAGATCGCCACCACACCGTGGATGATCGGCCGTTTGGCGGTGGTCCGGGCATGGTGATGAAAATCAAGCCTCTGGAAGACGCCCTGGTTAGCGCCAGGCAAGCGACCGGAGCATCGGCAAAGGTGATCTACCTTTCGCCGCAAGGCCGCAAGCTGACTCAGCAAGCGGTCAAAGGCCTGGCCGAACAGGAATCGTTGATCCTGATCGCCGGTCGTTATGAAGGCATCGACGAGCGCTTTATTGAGGCTCATGTCGATGAGGAGTGGTCGATTGGCGACTATGTGCTTTCCGGTGGCGAGCTGCCGGCCATGGTACTGATCGATGCGGTTACGCGGCTGCTGCCCGGAGCTTTAGGGCATGTGGACTCGGCGGAGGAAGACTCTTTCACCGACGGTCTGCTCGATTGCCCGCACTACACCCGACCTGAGGTGTATGCGGATCAGCGTGTTCCCGACGTGTTGCTAAGTGGCAACCATGCACATATCCGGCGTTGGAGGATGAAGCAGTCCCTTGGTAGGACCTTCGAACGACGCGCCGATCTTCTGGAAAGTCGCTCGCTTTCTGGAGAAGAGAAGAAGCTGCTCGAGGAATACCTCCGCGAGCGGGACGATAGTTAAACGTATCGATGGTGGATCACGTATCCATCTTAGGAGCACAGCATGACCAACAAGATCATCCAGCAGCTCGAAGCCGAGCAGATGAGCAAGGAAATCCCAACCTTCGCACCGGGCGACACCATTATCGTCCAGGTTAAAGTGAAGGAAGGTGAGCGTTCCCGTCTGCAGGCGTTCGAAGGCGTCGTTATCGCCAAGCGTAACCGCGGTCTGAACAGCGCCTTCACCGTGCGCAAAATCTCCAGCGGCGTTGGCGTAGAGCGTACCTTCCAGACCTACAGCCCGCAGATCGACAGCCTGGCCGTGAAACGTCGTGGTGACGTGCGTAAAGCCAAGCTGTACTACCTGCGCGACCTGTCCGGCAAAGCCGCTCGCATCAAGGAAAAACTGTCCTGAGTGCAGTTTGACCGGTGGCCCAGGCCGCCTTGCGAGAAAAAAAGCAGCCTTCGGGCTGCTTTTTTGCGTTTTGAACCCCAAGCGATGTGACCCGACATGACAACCCGAGACCAGGAAATCCAGCGCCGCACCGAATTGTCGGTGACCCGCGTGACCAAGGCGGTGTTCCCCAATACCACCAACCACCACAACACCCTGTTCGGCGGCACTGCGCTGGCCTGGATGGATGAAGTGTCGTTCATCGCGGCCACGCGCTTTTGCCGTTTGCCGCTGGTAACGGTGTCGACCGACCGTATCGACTTCAAGCACCCGATCCCGGCGGGCTCGATCGTCGAGCTGGTCGGCACGGTGATCAAAGTGGGCAACACCAGCCTGCAGGTGCAGGTGGATGTGTTCGTCGAGAACATGTACCTGGATGGCCGTGAACGGGCAATCCATGGCGTGTTCAGCTTTGTCGCCATCGACGAAGACAAGCGCCCGGTGCCGGTGCTGCCAGCAGCCTGAGGTTCACCCTGGTGTGGTGGCCGTGCCCGCGACTGGCGCCGGTTCTACCAGCGCCACCAGGGTCCAGCCAGGTTGCGGGGTGAGCGGGTTGTCAGGGCTCGACACATGCACCCAGCCGTGGCTGTCACGGGCGAACAACAGGTGCGCACGCTCGCCATGCAGTGCCTGATAGTTGTCCCAGTCGAAACCCTCGGTCAGGGTGGTGCTGTACAGCTCGGCGCCGTGGTGCAAGCGATTGGCCAGTTGTTGGTAGGTCATCGGGCTTGAGCCGAGCAAATGGCCGCGGTGTTCCTCACTGGCGCGGTGCTTGTCGCTGCGCTGTTTTTCCAGGCCGCTGGCCAGCACGAACAGGCGGCCATGGCCGAAATCGTGGCGAAAACGTGCGCAGGCCAAGGCGTTGATCTCACCTGCAGGGGACAGCCCCAGCAGATGGCCGAGGCCGACCAGGTCCAGGTGTGCATCGGCATGCTGCGAGGCCGGGTTGCCAAAGTAGGTTGGCAGCCCGTCCATGCGCGCGGCGCGGATGTTTTCCCAGCTTGAGTCAGTCAGCAATACCCGGCAGCCCAGTTGCTGCAGGGCTTTGCCGAGGGTGCGCGCGGGCCCGTTGGCGCCGACGATGAGGAAGCCGCTGGGGGCAGGCTCGGCCACCTTGAGCAGGCGCGCCAAGGGCCTGGCCGTGGCGCTTTGCAGCACTACGGTGCCGATGATCACGGCAAAGGTCAGCGGCACCAGCAGCAGTGCATCCTCATGGCCGGCTTCGTGCAGGCGGATGGCGAAGATCGCCGAGACTGCCGCGGCCACGATACCGCGCGGTGCGATCCAGGCCAGCAAGGCCCGTTCGCGCCAGTTCAGCCCCGAGCCGAGGGTGGACAAAAAGACGTTCAGCGGCCGCGCCAGCAGCTGGATCACCAGCAACAGCGCCAGCACCGCTGGGCCCAGGCCGAGCAGGGCATGCAGGTCGAGGCGTGCGGCCAGCAGGATGAACAAGCCGGAGATCAGCAGCACGCTGAGGTTCTCCTTGAAGTGCAGGATCTGCCGCACATCCACCCCGCGCATGTTGGCCAGCCACATGCCCATCAACGTCACGGCCAGCAGCCCAGATTCGTGAACGATCTGGTTGGAGGCGATGAAGATGCCCAGCACTGCCGCCAGTGCAGCCAGGTTGTGCAGGTACTCTGGCAGCCACTGCTCACGCATGACCTGCCCCAGTAACCAGCCGCCGGCCGCGCCCAGTGCGCTGCCACAGAAGATCACCCCGGCAAAGGTGGCCAGGCTCTGGCTCAGGCCATTGCCATCGGCACTGGCGATGATGAAGCTGTACACCACCACGGCGAGCAGGGCGCCAATCGGGTCGATGACGATGCCTTCCCAGCGCAGGATGTTGGCGATCGCCGCCTTCGGCCGCACCACGCGCAGCATGGGCACGATCACCGTCGGCCCGGTGACCAGGGTCAAGGTGCCGAACAGGATCGCCAGCGGCCAGTCGAACCCCAGCAGCCAGTGAGTCGCCAGGGCGATCACCAGCCAGGTCGACAGGGCGCCGATTGTGACCAGGCGGTGGACCACGCTGCCGATGTCGCGCCACTGCGACAAGTGCAACGTCAGGCTGCCCTCGAACAGGATCAGTGCCACGGCCAGCGACACCAAGGGCATCAGCAGTGGGCCGAACAGCGCCTGGGGGTCGAGCCAGCCGAGCAGCGGGCCGGCGGTGATGCCGGCCAGCAGCAGGAAGAGGATTGCCGGCAATTTCAGGCGCCACGCCAGCCACTGGCAGGCCAGGGCGGCGGCGCCGATGCCCGCGACGCTGAGCAGGATCTGCTGTTCGTTCATGCGGGCTCCCTATGCCGGCGTTGTTATGAAAGACTAAGCGTCATTTCGTCGTTTGCCACCGAGTTTTCATGCCCGCCCTCGACCATCCCCTGATTGACCAGTTTCTCGATGCCCTGTGGCTGGAAAAGGGCCTGTCCGACAACACCCGGGTTTCGTACCGCAGCGACCTGGCGCTGTTCAATGGCTGGCTGCAGGAGCAGGGCGTGGCCTTGCCTGACGCGGGGCGTGAGCTGATCCTCGATCACCTGGCCTGGCGCCTCGACCAAGCCTACAAGCCACGTTCTACAGCACGCTTTCTGTCTGGCTTGCGTGGCTTCTTTCGTTACTTGCTGCGGGAAAAGCTGATCGCTGTCGACCCCACCTTGCAGGTCGAGATGCCGCAGCTGGGCCGGCCGTTGCCCAAATCCTTGTCAGAAGCCGACGTCGAGGCGTTGCTGCAGGCGCCGGACCTCGGCGAAGCCATCGGCCAGCGCGACCGCGCCATGCTCGAAGTCCTTTATGCCTGTGGCCTGCGCGTGACCGAACTGGTCAGCCTGACGCTCGATCAGGTCAACCTGCGCCAGGGCGTGTTGCGGGTGATGGGCAAGGGCAGCAAGGAGCGCCTGGTGCCGATGGGGGAAGAGGCGGTGGTATGGCTGGAACGCTACCTGCGCAATGGCCGCCCCGAGCTGCTGAACGGGCGCCCGAGCGATGTGCTGTTCCCCAGCCTGCGCGGCGAGCAGATGACCCGACAGACCTTCTGGCACCGTATCAAGCACCAGGCACAGGTCGCCGGGATCGACAAATCACTGTCGCCGCATACCCTGCGCCATGCCTTCGCGACCCACCTGCTCAACCACGGCGCCGACCTGCGCGTGGTACAAATGCTGCTGGGCCACAGCGACCTGTCGACCACGCAGATCTACACCCACGTGGCCAAAGCCCGTCTGCAGCAACTGCACGCCCAGCATCACCCGCGTGGATGAATGATTTTCATGTTCCGCCGACCGGTACTCGCAGACCCCTTCACGGCTAGCGTGTTGTGGTAGGCTTGGGCGGTTTGCACCAAGGGCCGCACGGTCGCCGCGTTTTTTCCGCAGGCGACGCCCTCCGGCCCCTGTCCGCCTTCAGGAGTTCCCATGCGCGTGACCCAGATTTTCGCCGCCGCCGCGTTGGCGCTGGCCAGTACCTTTGCCGTTGCCGCGGCAACCGACAGCAATGCCGGTGCCGAGCAGGCCATTCGCAAGTCGTTGCAGAACCTCGAACTGGAAGTGCCGGTTGAAAGCGTCGCCAGCAGCCCGCTCAATGGCCTGTATGAAGTCAAGCTGCAGGGCGGCCGCGTGCTGTACGCCAGTGCTGACGGCCAGTTCGTCATGCAGGGCTACCTGTACCAGATCCAGGACGGCAAGCCGGTCAACCTGACCGAGAAGACCGAGCGCCAAGGCGTTGCCAAGCTCATCAACGGCATTCCAGCCGCCGAGATGGTGGTTTATCCTGCCAAGGGCGAGACCAAGTCACACATCACCGTGTTCACCGACACCACCTGCCCGTACTGCCACAAGCTGCACGCCGAAGTGCCGGAGCTCAACCGCCGCGGTATCGAAGTGCGCTATGTCGCCTTCCCGCGCCAGGGCCTCGGTTCGCCAGGTGATCAGCAGTTGCAGGCAGTCTGGTGCTCCAGCGACCGCCGTGCGGCGCTGGACAAGATGGTCGAGGGTAAGGAAATCAAGGCCGCCAAGTGCGCCAACCCGGTCAGCAAGCAGTTCCAGCTGGGCCAGTCGATCGGCGTCAACGGCACGCCGGCGATCGTCCTCGAAAGCGGCCAGGTAATCCCGGGCTACCAGCCGGCGCCGCAAGTGGCCAAGTTGGCCCTGGCCGGCCAGCAGCAAGCAGCCAAGTAATCAATACAGTACGCCGTCGTCATGGGGTGACGGCATGTTTCACGGTCGGCGCAGGTGCCGGCCGTTCAATGGGGAGTTCACAGTGAAACCGGTCAAAGTAGGCATCTGTGGGTTGGGGACCGTCGGTGGCGGAACCTTCAATGTACTTCAGCGCAACGCCGAGGAGATTGCCCGCCGTGCCGGGCGCGGTATTGAAGTGGCACAGATTGCCATGCGCTCGCAGAACCCGAACTGCCAGATTACCGGTACCCCCATTACCGCTGATGTGTTCGACGTTGCGACCAACCCGGAAATCGACATCGTCATCGAGCTGATCGGTGGTTACACCATCGCCCGCGACCTGGTGCTCAAGGCCATCGAAAACGGCAAGCACGTGGTCACCGCGAACAAGGCGCTGATCGCCGTGCATGGCAATGAAATCTTTGCCAAGGCCCGCGAGAAGGGCGTCATCGTCGCCTTCGAAGCGGCGGTTGCCGGTGGCATCCCGGTGATCAAGGCGATCCGTGAAGGCCTGTCGGCCAACCGTATCAACTGGCTGGCCGGCATCATCAACGGCACCGGTAACTTCATCCTCACCGAAATGCGCGAAAAAGGCCGTGCCTTCCCGGACGTGCTGGCCGAAGCCCAAGCCCTGGGTTATGCCGAAGCCGACCCGACCTTCGACGTCGAGGGCATCGATGCGGCCCACAAGCTGACCATCCTGGCGTCCATCGCCTTTGGCATCCCGCTGCAGTTCGACAAGGCCTACACCGAAGGCATCACCCAGCTGACCACCGCTGACGTGAACTACGCCGAGGCCCTGGGCTACCGTATCAAGCACCTGGGCGTGGCACGTCGCACGGCTGAAGGCATCGAGCTGCGCGTGCACCCGACATTGATCCCGAGCGATCGCCTGATCGCCAACGTCAACGGCGTGATGAACGCGGTCATGGTCAACGGCGACGCCGCCGGTTCGACCCTGTACTACGGCGCAGGTGCCGGTATGGAGCCGACCGCTTCGTCGGTCGTCGCCGACCTGGTCGACGTGGTACGCGCAATGACCTCAGACCCGGAAAACCGCGTGCCGCACCTGGCCTTCCAGCCAGACTCGCTGTCGGCGCACCCGATTCTGCCGATCGAAGCCTGTGAAAGCGCCTACTACCTGCGCATCCAGGCCAAGGATCACCCCGGTGTGCTGGCCCAGGTGGCCAGCATCCTCTCGGAGCGTGGCATCAACATCGAGTCGATCATGCAAAAGGAAGCCGAGGAACAGGACGGCCTGGTGCCGATGATTCTGCTGACCCATCGCGTGGTCGAGCAGGGCATCAACGACGCCATTGTCGCCCTGGAAGCCCTGCAGGATGTGGTCGGCAAGGTCGTGCGCATCCGCGTCGAACAGCTCAATTAACGAATCATGCCGTTGGGCCGCGCACGCGGCCCCGGCCTCAGTATCGAAGGTTTGCACCATGCGCTATATCAGCACCCGTGGCCAGGCACCGGCCCTGAATTTCGAAGATGTCCTGCTGGCTGGCCTGGCCAGCGACGGCGGCCTGTACGTCCCTGAAAACCTGCCGCGCTTCACCCAGGAAGAGATCGCTTCCTGGGCTGGCCTGCCGTATCACGAACTGGCCTTCCGCGTGATGCGCCCGTTCGTCGCCGGTAGCATCGCCGACGCCGACTTCAAAAAGATCCTCGAGGAAACCTACGGCGCGTTCGCCCACGCCGCCGTGGCGCCGCTGCGCCAGTTGAACAGCAACGAGTGGGTGATGGAGCTGTTCCACGGCCCGACCCTGGCCTTCAAGGACTTTGCCCTGCAGCTGCTCGGCCGCCTGCTCGACCACGTGCTGGTCAAGCGCGGCGAGCGTGTGGTGATCGTCGGTGCCACCAGCGGTGACACCGGCTCCGCTGCCATCGAAGGTTGCCGCCGCTGCGACAACGTCGACATCTTCATCCTGCACCCGCACCAGCGCGTGTCGGAAGTACAGCGTCGGCAGATGACCACCATCTTCGGCGACAACATCCACAACATCGCCATCGAAGGCAACTTCGACGACTGCCAGGAGATGGTCAAGGCCAGCTTCGCCGACCAGTCGTTCCTCAAGGGCACCCGCCTGGTGGCCGTCAACTCGATCAACTGGGCGCGGATCATGGCCCAGATCGTCTACTACTTCCACGCAGCCCTGCAGTTGGGCGGCCCAGCCCGCTCGGTGGCGTTCTCGGTGCCCACCGGCAACTTCGGCGACATCTTCGCCGGTTACCTGGCACGCAACATGGGCCTGCCGATCAGCCAGCTGGTGGTCGCCACCAACCGTAACGACATCCTGCACCGCTTCATGAGCGGCAACCAGTACGTCAAGGAAACCCTGCACGCGACCCTGTCGCCATCGATGGACATCATGGTGTCGTCCAACTTCGAGCGCCTGCTGTTCGACCTGCACGGCCGTAACGGTGCAGCCATTGCCGCGTTGATGGACAACTTCAAGCAGGGTGGCGGTTTCAGCGTTGACGAAGACCGCTGGACCGAAGCGCGCAAACTGTTCGACTCGCTGGCCGTCAGTGACGAGCAGACCTGCGAGACCATCGCCGAAGTGTTCGCCAGCACCGGCGAAGTGCTCGACCCGCACACCGCGATCGGCGTCAAGGCCGCCCGCGAGTGCCGTCGTAGCCTGGACACGCCGATGGTGGTGCTGGGTACCGCGCATCCGGTCAAGTTCCCGGAAGCCGTGGAGAAGGCAGGTGTTGGCAAGGCGCTGGAATTGCCTGCACACCTGGCCGATCTGTTCAGCCGCGAAGAGCGTTGCACGGTGCTGGCCAATGACCTGAAGGCCGTTCAGGGCTTTGTCAGCCAGCATGGTAACCGCGGTAAGCCGCTTTAATTGCGGTGATATCAAGGGCTGCTTAGCGGCCCTTGATTGTCTGGTTTTCCATCTGATATTTCGGATATTTCCTATTTAACCCTCTTGGGATGTTGCCTAGATTTGCCAGTCCTTTCTCCAGGAGTGGCTCATGTCCAGGCCTTATGTGCTGATTCACCAGGCACGCCCTTCCCATCAAATCCTCCTGCATCAGGCATTCAATGCCCAAGGCATCTTCAATGTGCGCATCACTGAAGAAGCCGCCGAGCTGCACGCGTGCCTGAGCGCTAAGCGTTGCCCTGACTTGCTGATCCTCGATCACGCCATGCCCAAAAGGGCAGGGCTTGCGCTGTTGAAAAAACTTGCAGGTAGCCACGCCTTGCGCGCCTTGTTGTTCGTCGGCCAAGCCACACCCGAACAGCAGAACCTGGCCTTGGAGGCGAAGCGACGGGGGCTGTGGGTCGTCGCCGAGCTGCCGTGGCCACTGTCCATGGCCCATCTGCAACGCGCACTTCAGCGCCTGGGCGGGCGTATTCAAACTGTCACCTGCGCCCCGCATGCTCACTGAAACAGCCGCAGCGTTTCGAACTTTGTGCTGCGCTTGTTGGTCAGTTTCTCCATAGCCCACCACGCAGCGAGTGATCCGGATGGAAAGAATCTGCAGACTGCTGAACGAAGCCCTGACCCCCTACCAGACGCACCTGGGCGTTGCCGATGCCAGTGGCAACCGCCAATTGACCGTCTTTGACAGCCTTGAAGGCATCACCCTGCAACGCACGGTGAGCCTGCGCCAGTTGCAGGAACAGCGCCTGCTCATTGACCTGGTAGATGGTTTGCACCGTGACCTGCAGATTGCCGAAGGCCGCTTGCAGCCCTGTGTGATTGCTGCCTTGCAACAGCGACAGCAAATGCCGGGAACCTTTGCCTGAATTGCTTATCAGACACAGTAAGGGCAGCTAGCCAGCGCATTGCTCCGGTGCTGGCAGGCTGTCACGGGAAGTCCCAAGGGACTTTCAATTAGCCCCGGGCGTCCTCCCCAGCGTTCCGGGGTTTCTTTTGTCTGCAGTACTAGGGTTGTTTGAAAAACTGCTTGCTCTGTTCCAGGTACGTTGCCTGCAACTCAGGGTCCAGCCACCGGGCATAGAGCCCTGGCAAGGTCTCTTGGCGTAGCGTGGGCAATAGCTGGTCGATATGCGCAACGGCCTCGCGACCCAGTGCCGAGTCTGAGCAGCCCACATGCAGAAACTGATAGCGGTTCACGCCCCGAACCGGATGAAACTGGTAGTCACCCAGTGACCCGCCTTGCTGCTGGATCAGGTAACGCACTTCTGGCCAATACCCCATCACCATGTGCAGGCGCCCCAGTTTTTGCATCTGCAACTGGTTGGCGGTGGCATCGTTGCCGTAGTGGCGGCTGAGTGCTGAGCCTGGCAGTTGGCGCAGGATCTCGTCGATCTGCGTGCCATAGCTGCGTTCGGCGACGATGCCGAGCTTCAACGGGGTGTGGCTCATCAGCCCGGGCAGGTCGACCTCGTTGTCGGTGAGAAACGGCGCCAGCAGTGCCTCACCTGCCTTGCGCACCACCAGCCCCCCGCTCAACACCCCCAGCGACGGTATGGAAAAGTGCACGTACTCGGCACGCTCCGGCGTCCATAGCAAGGTCGGGTCGCAGGTAAAAGTGTTCGGGTCCTGAAGCATCTGGATACCGCGGGCACGGTTTACCCGGACGATACTGTGATCGTATTCGGGCATCTGCTCGATCAGCAGTGGCAGCAGGCGGTCAATGACCCCTTGGCCTTTCTCTGTTCCTTCAAAAATGGTGAAGGGCGGCAGGTCACGAACCAGCCACAACAAGCGCTCCTTGGCCGCCGCGTGCGGCACGGCCAGTGCAGGCAGCAGCGCGCACAGTAAAAGCAGGGTGCGTAACCCGTGGGCAGCTCGCATCGGCGGCGGCAGGCGTCAGACCGCGCCTGCTTCGCGCAGGCCGGCGATGGCGGCCGCGTCGTAGCCCAGGGCGGTGAGCAGTGCGTCAGTGTGTTCGCCCAGCGCAGGGCCGACCCACTCGGTGGAGCCGGGTGTTTCCGAAAGCTTGGGTACGATGCCTGGCATCTTGAAGGGTTTGCCGTCTGGCAGGCGCGCCTGCAGGAACATTTCCCGCGCCAGGTATTGCGGGTCGTTGAACATGTCCTCGGCAGAATAGATGCGGCTTGCAGGTACTTCGGCGGTGGTGAGCACCTGCATGAGCTGCTCAAGCGGCTGGCTGTTGGCCCAGCGGTCGATCACCCCATAGAGCTCGTCACGGCGCAGGTCGCGGCCATCGTTGGTGGCCAATGAAGGGTCTTCGGCCAAGTCGGCGCGGCCTATGGCCTGCATGAAACGCTTGAAGATCGCATCGCCATTGGCGCCGATCTGCACATGCTTGCCATCGGCACTGGTGTGGATGGAGGAGGGCGTGATGCCGGGCATGATATTGCCGGTGCGTTCGCGGATGAAACCGAAGACGTCGAATTCCGGGACCATGCTTTCCATCATGGCAAAGATCGCCTCGTACAGTGCCACGTCCACCACTTGGCCCTGGCCGCCGTTGACCTCGCGGTGCCGCAACGCCATCAAGGCCCCGATCACCCCCCACAGCGCGGCAATCGAATCACCGATGGAGATACCGGTGCGCACGGGCGGGCGGTCGTCAAAGCCGGTGATGTAGCGCAGGCCGCCCATGGACTCGCCCACTGCGCCAAAACCTGGCTGGTCTTTCATCGGCCCGGTCTGGCCGAAACCCGACAGGCGTACCATGACCAAGCGCGGGTTGAGCGCGTGCAGCACATCCCAGCCCAGGCCGAGCTTTTCCAGCACGCCGGGGCGGAAGTTCTCGATCAGGATATCGGCCTCGGCCAGCAGGCGCTTGAGGATCTCGCGGCCGTCCGGGTGCTTGAGGTTGAGGGTCAGTGACTGTTTATTGCGTGCCTGCACGAACCACCACAGCGACGTGCCTTCGTACATCTTGCGCCATTTGCGCAGCGGGTCGCCGCCATCGGGGGACTCGACCTTGATCACCTCGGCACCGAACTCGGCACAGATGCGCGACGCGAACGGGCCAGCGATCAGGGTCCCGAGTTCGATGACTTTCAGGCCGGCGAGGGGTTTGCTGGGCGTAGACATGGGGCATCCGTGGCAACTGGGCAGAGCCGTGGTTTTATCATAGCTCTGAAGCGGCAGATACTGCCGCGGCGCAACGAGGGGCAGGATCGGTTAGACTGTGTGACTTTTCTTTGCGCAAGAAGCCCGTCGACCATGGCCCAGCCGTCCACTACCTACAAATTCGAACTGAATCTGACTGACCTCGATCGCAACGTCTACCAAAGCGTCAAGCAGACCATTGCCCGTCACCCTTCGGAAACCGAAGAGCGTATGGCCGTTCGTCTGTTGGCCTACGCACTCTGGTACAACGAGCAATTGTCGTTTGGTCGTGGTCTGTCGGATGTCGACGAACCGGCGTTGTGGGAAAAGAGCCTGGACGATCGCGTCCTGCACTGGATCGAAGTCGGCCAACCGGATGCCGACCGCCTGACCTGGTGCTCCCGTCGCACCGAGCGCACCAGCCTGCTGGCCTACGGTAGCCTGCGGGTGTGGGAGAGCAAGGTGGTGCCTGCGGTCAAGGGCCTGAAGAACCTGAACATCGCTGCAGTGCCGCAGGAGGTGCTGGAAACCCTGGCCACCGACATGCCGCGCAGCATCAAGTGGGACGTGATGATCAGCGAAGGCACGGTGTTCGTCACCGATGACCGTGGCCAGCACGAAGTGCAGCTGGAGTGGCTGCTCGGTGAGCGTGGCTGACCTGACCCTTTCCTGATTGCCGAAGACCCCATGCGTATCGAACCTCGCCCCCTGCCGTCGACCTTGCCCTTGCTGGGTAACCTGCCACCCTTGTTGACCCGTCTGTATGCCGCCCGCGGCGTGCAGACCGAGGCCGAACTGGACAAAAGCCTGGCGCGGCTGTTGCCGTACCAGCAACTCAAGGGCATCGAGGCGGGGGTAGACCTGCTGGTCGAAGCCCTCGACCAGCGCCAGCGCATTCTCATCGTTGGCGACTTCGACGCCGACGGTGCCACTGCCAGCACCGTTGGCGTGCTGGGCCTGCGTTTGCTGGGCGCGGCGCACGTCGATTACCTGGTGCCCAACCGCTTCGAATTCGGCTATGGCCTGACGCCGGAGATCGTCGACGTCGCACTGCAGCGCCAGCCGCAGTTGCTGATCACCGTCGACAACGGCATCTCCAGTGTCGATGGCGTGGCGGCAGCCAAGGCGGCGGGGCTCAAAGTGCTGGTCACCGACCACCACTTGCCGGGTGAACAATTGCCCGACGCCGATGCGATCATCAACCCGAACCAGCCGGGCTGTGACTTCCCGAGCAAGTCGCTGGCCGGGGTCGGGGTGATCTTCTATGTGCTCATGGCCTTGCGCGCACGCCTGCGCAGTCTGGGGCGCTACGACACGCAAGCACAGCCGAACATCGGCGAGCTGCTCGACCTGGTGGCGCTGGGCAGCGTCGCCGACGTGGTGCCGCTGGACGCCAACAACCGCATCCTGGTGCATCAGGGCCTTGAACGCATTCGCGCCGGCCGCGCTCGGCCGGGGCTCAAGGCGATTCTTGAGGTGGCCCGCCGTGATCACCGGCGCATCACCTCCACCGACCTGGGCTTCATTCTGGGCCCGCGCTTGAACGCGGCTGGGCGCTTGGACGACATGAGCCTGGGCATCGAATGCCTGCTGTGCGAAGACGCCGCCCTGGCCCAGGAAATGGCCCAGCAGTTGGACGACCTCAACCAGGACCGCAAGTCTATCGAGCAGGGCATGCAGCGCGAGGCGCTGGCCCAGCTCAAGGACCTGCCCGTCGAATCGATGCCGTACGGCTTGTGCCTGTTCGATGCCGACTGGCACCAAGGCGTGATCGGGATCCTTGCCTCACGCTTGAAGGAACGTTATCACCGGCCGACCATTGCCTTTGCCGATGCCGGCGACGGCATGCTCAAGGGCTCGGCACGTTCGGTGCCGGGTTTTCACATCCGCGATGCGCTGGATGCGGTGGCGGCGCGCCATCCGCAGCTGATCAGCAAATTCGGCGGGCACGCCATGGCCGCCGGGTTGTCGTTGCCTGAAGGCAACTTCCCGGCATTCGCCGAGGCGTTTGACCAGGAAGTGCGGCGCCAGCTGCGCGAAGAAGACCTTACCGGCCGGCTTCTGTCGGATGGCAGCCTGGCCGTGGAAGAGTTTCACCTCGACCTGGCCAAGGCCCTGCGCCACGCCGGGCCATGGGGGCAGCACTTCCCAGAGCCGTTGTTCCATGGTGTGTTTCAGCTGGTCGAGCAGCGAGTGGTCGGCGAGCGGCACCTGAAAGTGGTGCTCAAGAGCGAATGTGGCTCGGTGAAGCTTGATGGCATTGCCTTCGGCGTCGACCGCGAGGTGTGGCCGAACCCTACCGTGCGTTGGGTGGAGCTGGCGTACAAGCTGGATGTGAACGAGTTTCGCGGTAATGAGAGCGTGCAGTTGATGATTGCCCACATGGAGCCGCGCTGAGGGCTTCAAGGTGATTGGCTTGGGTGTTGTGGTGCGGCGGATATCGAGCGCCACCCGCGCGGCGCTCGATCTCATAGGCGCTGCAAACCTGCCGGCATACACCTGGAGGCCTTGCCTCATCAAACCAAACACCCAGCATTCCACCCCAAATCCCATTGAACCTCCCCCCCACCCATTCTGGTCTAGTCTGAAGTTATGACCGGACCTGGGCCAGGGACGTGCAATTGAGTGTCCGGGCCGGATCACCATTGGAGTCCTTGGGAGGTGCCCTCATGAGCCTGCTGCTCGAGCCTTACACCCTGCGTAAGCTGACGTTGCCCAACCGCATCGCGGTTTCGCCGATGTGCCAGTATTCCGCTGTCGATGGCTTGGCCAACGACTGGCATCTTGTCCATTTAGGTAGCCGCGCCGTCGGTGGTGCGGGCCTGGTCATTACCGAAGCGACCGCCGTCACCCCTGACGGCCGTATCACCGCCGAAGACCTCGGCCTGTGGCATGACGAACAGATTGCCCCGCTGCAGCGCATCACCCGTTTTATTACCGCCCAAGGCGCCGTGCCTGGGGTGCAACTTGCCCACGCTGGGCGTAAGGCCAGCACGCACCGCCCCTGGTTAGGCAAGCATGGCAGCCTGAAGGCCGAGGATGGTGGCTGGCAGCCGGTCGGGCCGTCGAAGATCGCTTTCGACCCTCAACATGCAGTGCCTCACGAGCTGTCGGAAGGGGAGATCACCGGTATCGTCCAGGCTTTCGCCGATGCCGCTCGACGCGCGCTGTCGGCGGGGTTCAAAGTGGTCGAAGTGCATGCCGCCCATGGCTATTTGCTGCATCAGTTTCTCTCGCCACTGAGTAACCAGCGGCGTGACAAGTACGGCAGCTGCTTTGAAAACCGCATCCGCCTGACCCTCGAAGTCACCCAGGCGGTGCGTGATGTCTGGCCGGACGATTTGCCAGTGTTCGTGCGGGTCTCGGCGACCGATTGGGTCGAAGACGGCTGGAACCCTGACGAAACCGTCGAGCTGGCACGGCGCCTGCGCTCGCTAGGCGTCGACCTTATCGATGTTTCATCCGGCGGCACGTCGGTCAACGCCGAGATCCCGACCGGCCCAGGCTACCAGACCCGCTTCGCCGAGCGCGTGCGCAAAGAGTCGGAAATCGCCACCGGCACTGTGGGCATGATCACCGAACCGGCCCAGGCCGAGCACATCCTGCGTACCGGCCAGGCGGACGTCATCTTCCTGGCCCGCGAACTGCTGCGCGACCCTTACTGGCCGCTGCATGCCGACGATGACCTGGGCGGCAACAAGGCCACCTGGCCGGCGCAGTATCAACGGGCTACCAGCCGGGCTAACCCGATTCATGAGTCGGATTTGCGGGATTAGACTGAGTGGTTTGCGGGTGTCTGGCTTTGGGTGTAAGGGGGTGCTGACATCGAGCGCCGCCCGCGCGGCGCTTCGCAGCACAAGGCTGCTTCTACATCTGTTTCGGGCCAATTATTCCTGAGCCATGGGCGCGCGGCTCCTTGGCACCCGCCTTGATATCGAGACGTACAAACAAGGTGGTCGCGCGCGCAGGCACAGGCGTGACTGGCCCGAAACAAATGTAGGAGCAGCCTTGTGCTGCGAAGCGCCGCGCGGGCGGCGCTCGATCTCGAAGGCGCTACAAATCCACTGACAAGCCCCAACTCAATGCTTGATCATCACATGCCGCACACAGGTGTAGTCCTCCAGCCCATACACCGACATATCCTTCCCATACCCCGAATGTTTCTGCCCGCCATGGGGCATTTCGCTGACCAGCATGAAGTGTGTATTCACCCAGGTGCAGCCGTACTGCAAGCGCGCCGCCAGGCGATGGGCGCGGCCGGTGTCGCGGGTCCACACCGATGACGCCAGGCCGTAGTTGGAGTCGTTGGCCCACGCCAGTGCCTGCGCCTCGTCGGTGAAGCGGGTTACCGAGACCACCGGGCCAAATACTTCGTTGCGCACGATCTCGTCATCCTGCAGAGCATCGGCCAGTACGGTTGGCTCGAAGAAGAAGCCGTCGCCCTCAATCGCCTTGCCACCTGTCACCAGACGAATGTGCGGTTGGGCGATAGCCCGCTCCACGAGGCCTGCGACCTTGTCGCGGTGCTGGGCACTGATCAGCGGCCCCAGTTCGGTGTCCTCGGCGTCCTGCAGGCCGGGCTTGAGGCTGGCCACCGCTTCGCCCAGGCGTTGCACGAATGGCTCGTAGATGCCGTCCTGCACATACAGGCGGCAAGCCGCGGTGCAGTCCTGGCCGGCGTTGTAGAAGCCGAACGTGCGGATACCCTCGATGGCGGCGTCGATGTCGGCATCGTCGAACACCAGCACCGGCGCCTTGCCGCCCAGTTCCATGTGCATGCGCTTCACACTGTCGGCGGTGGCGCTGATGATGTGCGCGCCAGTGGGGATCGAACCGGTCAGCGACACCATGCGCACGTTCGGGTGGGTGACCAGCGGCGTGCCGACGGTTTGGCCACGGCCGAAGAGGATGTTGAGCACGCCAGGCGGCAGCAGGCCCTGCGCCAGTTCGCCCAAGCGCAGTGCGGTGAGCGGCGTCAGTTCGGACGGTTTGATCACTACGGTGTTGCCGGCTGCCAGGGCCGGCGCGACCTTCCAGGCCAACATCATCAGCGGGTAGTTCCACGGTGCGATCGAGGCGACCACGCCCAGTGGGTCGCGGCGGATCATCGAGGTGTGCCCTGGCAAGTACTCGCCGGCCGCCGAGCCGCCCAGGCAGCGCGCCGCCCCGGCGAAAAAGCGGAACACGTCGGCAATCGCCGGGATTTCGTCATTCAGCGCAGCACTGAAGGGCTTGCCGCAGTTCTGCGATTCGAGCCGGGCCAGTTCCTCGCCATGCTGCTCGATGGTGTCGGCCAGCGCCAGCAATGCCAGGGAGCGGTCCTTGGGGCTGGCTTGTGACCAGCCCTCGAAGGCCTGGTCGGCGGCACGCACGGCGCTGTCGACCTGCGCTTCGCTGGCTTCGTTGATTTGCGCCAGGGCGCTGCCCGAGGCGGGGTTGAGCACGGTCCAGGCCGGCCCCTCGCCGGCGACCAGGTGACCGTTGATCAGCATCTGCGTTTGCATGGAAGACTCCTCCAGGGTCATTTGCCACTGCCCGCGACGCTTTCGCCGCCGCGGGTCAGGTAATAGGCGCCGAGGATCGGCAGCATGGTCACCAGCATCACCAGCATGGCGACCACATTGGTCACGGGCACGTCGCGCGGGCGGCTGAGCTGGTTGAGCAACCAGATCGGCAGCGTGCGTTCGTGCCCTGCGGTAAAGGTGGTCACGATGATTTCGTCGAACGACAAAGCGAAGGCCAGCATGCCGCCCGCCAGCAGCGCCGAGCCGAGGTTGGGCAGGATGATGTAGCGGAAGGTCTGCCAGCCATCCGCGCCCAGGTCCATCGAGGCTTCGATCAGGCTTTGCGAGGTCCGCCGCAGGCGGGCGATGACGTTGTTGTAGACGATCACCACGCAGAAGGTCGCGTGGCCGACCACGATGGTGAACAGGCCCGGCTCGATGCCCAGGCTCTTGAACGCGGAGAGCAGGGCGATACCGGTGATGATGCCGGGCAGGGCAATCGGCAAAATCAGCATCAGCGAGATGCCCTCCTTGCCAAAAAAGCTGCGCCGGTACAGCGCCGCCGAGGCCAGGGTGCCGAGCACCAGGGCAATCAGTGTGGCCAGGCAGGCAACCTGCAGCGACAGCTTGATGGCTTCGAGCACATCCGGGCGAGCGAAGGCCACGCTGAACCACTTCAGGGTGAAGCCCTGGGGCGGGAAGCTGAACGCCGCATCTTCGGTGTTGAAGGCGTAGAGGACGATGATCAGGATCGGGAAGTGCAGGAACAGCAACCCGCCCCAGGCCGCCAGGCGCAAGCCGGTTGATGCGTTTTCAGAGTGCATCGAATGCCCCCAGGCGCTTGACGATGGACAAGTAGACCGCGATCAGCACGATAGGCACCAAGGTAAACGCGGCGGCCATTGGCATGTTGCCGATCGCCCCTTGTTGGGCATAGACCATGCTGCCGATGAAGTAACCGGGCGGGCCGATCAGCTGCGGCACGATGAAGTCGCCCAGGGTCAGGGAGAAGGTGAAGATCGACCCTGCGGCAATGCCCGGGATCGACAGCGGCAAAATCACCTGCCAGAAGGTTTGCCTGGGCCTGGCCCCCAGGTCCGCCGACGCTTGCAGCAAGGACGGCGGCAAGCGCTCCAGCGAGGCCTGAATCGGCAGGATCATGAACGGCAGCCAGATGTACACGAACACCATGAAGCGCCCCAGGTGCGAGGTCGAAAGGGTACTGCCGCCAACGCCAGGCACTGTCAGCACCGCCTGCAGCAGGCCGTCCAGGTGCAGCACCTGGACGAACCATTGGGCCACGCCGCCTTTGGCCAGCAGCAAGGTCCAGGCGTAAGTCTTGACGATGTAGCTGGCCCACATCGGCATCATCACCGCGATGTAGAAAAATGCCTTGGTCTTGCCGCTGGTGTAGCGCGCCATGTAGTAGGCGATCGGGAAGGCCAGCACCGCGCTGGCCAGCGAGACTGCCACTGCCATGCCCAAGGTGCGCAGGATGATGTCGAAGTTCGACGGGTTGAACAGCGCCGCGAAATTGCCCAGGGTCAGGTCCGGGGTCACCGCCATGGTGAAGTCGTCGAAGGTATAGAACCCCTGCCACAGCAGGTTCAGCAACGAGCCCAGGTAGATCGCCCCGAACCAGGTCAGTGGCGGGATCAACAGCAGCATCAGGTAGAGGTTGGGGCGCCGGTACAACAGGTTGGAGAACCTGCGCAGCGGGCTTGGGTTGGCGCGCGGGGCGTTCATCTCAGCGGCCCTCGTCGAGCACGGTTTCCTGCAGCGCCGTCATCGCTTCACGGGGCCAGCGCGCCAGCACCCGCTGGCCGGCCTGCCAGGTGGGCGGCTGTGCCTGCCAGCGGTCGTTGGCCTGGCTTACTGTCAGCAGCTGGCCGCTGTCCAACTGCAGCTCGAAGCGGGTCGCGCTGCCTTGATACTGCACGTCGTGCAACAGGCCGCTGACTTGCACTTCATGGCTGGCAGCGGCCTGTTCGCCCAGGCGGATATGCTCGGGGCGGATGGAAAACGGCGCGGGGCTGCCATTGAGCTGCTCGGCCAACGCGCCGCGCACCACGTTCGAGGTGCCGACGAACTCGGCGACGAAGGTAGTGGCCGGCTTCATGTACAGGTTGCGCGGGGTGTCGACCTGTTCGATGCGGCCGCGGTTGAACACCGCGACCCGGTCGGACATCGACAGCGCTTCGGTCTGGTCGTGGGTGACGAAGATGAAGGTGATCCCCAGCTGGCGCTGGAGTTTTTTCAGTTCGCCCTGCATCTGCTCACGCAGCTTCAGGTCCAGTGCCCCCAGCGGTTCGTCGAGCAACAGCACCCGTGGGCGGTTGACCAGGGCACGGGCGAGGGCGACGCGCTGGCGCTGGCCGCCGGACAGCTGCACCGGTTTGCGCGCACCGTAACCGGCCAGCGCCACCATCGCCAAGGCCTCTTCAGCGCGGGCGTGGCGCTCGGCCTTGGCCACGCCTTTGACCTTGAGGCCGTAGGCGATGTTGTCGCGCACGTTCATGTGCGGGAACAGTGCGTAGTCCTGGAACACGGTGTTGACGTCGCGTTGGTAGGGCGGCACGCCTGCAGCTTCGACGCCATGGATGCGGATCGAGCCAGTGTTGGGTTGTTCGAAGCCTGCGATCAGGCGCAGGCAGGTGGTCTTGCCCGAGCCGGAAGGGCCGAGCATGGAAAAGAACTCGCCATCTTCGATGTCGATGCTGACCTGGTCGACGGCCTTGACCTCGCCGAAGGTGCGTGAAACGTGGGTGAACTGGACGGCTAGGGGCATGGGCGGTACTCAGCTGTGCTTGTAGTGCCTGCACCGGCCCTTTCGCGGGGCAAGCCCGCAGGGGCCATAGCGACGCTGCCCTTGTGGGAGCGGGCTCGTCCCGCGAAGGGGCCGGTGCAGGCTCATTCGACCTTAGCGTCCACCCATGATCGCAATATAATCCTGCGTCCACCGGCTGTACGGCACGAACTTGCCACCCTGTGCCTGCGGGGTCTTCCAGAAGGCAATTTTGTCGAAGTTGTCGAAGCCATTGGTTTTGCACCCTTCGGCGCCCAGCAGTTCGCTGCCGGTGCAGGCTGCAGGCACTGCCGGCAACGAGCCGAACCAGGCAGCCACATCACCTTGCACCTTCGGTTGCAGCGACCAGTCCATCCATTTGTAGGCACAGTTGGGGTGCTTGGCCTCGCTGTGCAGCATGGTGGTGTCGGCCCAGCCCGTGGCGCCTTCTTTCGGAATGGTCGAGGCCACCGGCTGCTTCTCCGCTTTCAGGCCGTTGACCATGTAGCCCCAGGAGCTGGACGCGGCCACGCCTTCGTTCTTCACATCGCTCATCTGCACCGTGGCGTCATGCCAGTAGCGGTGAATCAGCGGCTGTTGCTGGCGCAACAGTTCGAGCACCGCTTTGTACTGGGTCTCGTTCAGTTCGTAGGGGTCCTGGATGCCCAGTTCCGGCTTGGCCGACTTCAGGTACAGCGCCGCATCGGCGATGTAGATCGGCCCGTCGTAGGCTTGCACGCGGCCTTTGTTCGGCTTGCCGTCGGGCAGGTTTTGCGGTTCGAAGACCACGCCCCAGCTGGTCGGCGGCTGCTTGAATACCGTGGTGCTGTACAGCAGCACGTTCGGCCCCCATTGGTACGGGGTGCCGTAGGCTTGCTTGTCGACCACGTACCAGCCGCCGTTTTGCAGGCGCGGGTCGATGTTCTTCCAGTTGGGGATCAGCGCGGTGTTGATCGGCTGTACCCGCTTGCCGGCGATCAGCCGCAGCGACGCGTCGCCCGAGGCGGTGACCAGGTCGTAGCCGCCCTTGGTCATCAGGCTGACCATTTCGTCCGAGGTGGCGGCGGTCTTGACGCTGACCTTGCAGCCGGTTTCCTTTTCAAAGCCGGTGACCCAATCGTAGGCCTTGTCGCTTTCACCGCGCTCGATGTAGCCGGGCCAGGCGACGATATCCAGGCGCCCTTCGCCGGCTCCCAGGGCGTTGAGCGGTTCGGCGGCCTGCAGGCTGGCGCTGGCGAGCAACGCGCCCGTCATGGCGCCGAGCAATGCGGTCTTGTGCGCTGACATGGTGTTCCCTCTTCTTGGAGATCTAGGTCGGGGCAGTCATCAAGCAAGCAGTGGAGCGATTGTTATAAGCGTAGTGCGATTGCGCGAGGTATTGGCGATATCGAGTCTAGTTGGCTTTTTGCTGGCCAATGCAACATCCGGAAGCAAATCCTCCCGTGGCGATCACGTGGGCAAGGCTTAATCTGGCCATTCTTTTGCGACGTCTGGAGGTACCTGAATGAACACCCGCGGACTGCTCGACCAACTGCTCAAGTCCGGCCAGCAACTGCTCGAAAAACAGGCCGGCAAAGGCGGCTCAGGCAAGCCCGGCACCAGCGCCGGCGGCCTTGGCGGCCTGCTTTCCGGCGTGGGTGGCGGCGCGTTGGGGGCAGGGGCGCTGGGCCTGTTGCTGGGTAGCAAGAAGGCCCGCAAATATGGCGGCAAAGCCCTGACCTACGGTGGCCTGGCTGCGCTCGGGGTGCTGGCCTACAAGGCCTACGGCAACTGGCAGGCGCGCCAGCCGGGGGCAGGGCAGGCGCCCGAGCCGCAAACCCTCGACCGCCTGCCACCGGCCCAGGCCGAGCAGCACAGCCAGGCGGTGCTGCGCGCACTGGTGGCAGCGGCCAAGTCCGATGGCCATATCGATGAGCGCGAGCGCGCCTTGATCGAAGGTGAGTTCACCCGCCTGGACTCGGACCGCGAACTGCAACACTGGCTGCACGATGAGCTGAATAAACCGCTGGACCCGGCCGAAGTGGCGCGTGCTGCGCAAACACCGGAAATGGCCGCCGAGATGTACCTGGCCAGTGTCATGATGGTCGATCAGGAAAACTTCATGGAGCGCGCCTACCTGGACGAACTCGCCCGGCAGCTGCGCCTGGACCCGGCATTGCGCCAGGAACTGGAGAGCCAGGTGCGGCTCGCCGCAGGCCAATAGCAGGCGACTTGGCTTGTCCATCAGGCAAGGATGCCTGAATACCCGCATTTCAGCCGCAAAAGCGTAGGATGCCTGGGCTATACTTCGGCGATTTTTCCCGCTCGTTGTGAATTCCTGAGGGCTGAATGTGAAGAACTGGACCTTGCGCCAACGGATCCTGGCAAGTTTCGCCGTGATCATCGCCATCATGCTGCTGATGATCGTAGCCGCCTACTCGCGGCTGGTGGCGATCGAAAGTGCCGAGGAGGCAGTGGGGACCGACAGCATCCCCGGGGTCTACTACAGCTCGATGATCCGCAGTGCCTGGGTCGACAGCTACGTCACCAGCCAGCAACTGGTAGGGCTGTCCAACCACCGCGAAATCACCTCGGCGGATCTGGAACTGTTCAAGAGCTTCGAGGACCGCCTCAAGCAACACATGGCCAGCTACCAGACCACCATCAAGGACAGCGACGACCAGGCCCGCTTCGACAGCTTCGTGCAGCTGGAACAGAGCTACCTCAAGATCGTCGGCCAGGTGCTGGACACCTATCGCCAGCACAACTATGCCGAAGCCGAACGGCTTATCATCGAGGTGCTCACCCCCACATGGGTTGATGGTCGCAAGCACCTGAACGAAGTCATCGAGAACAACCGAGCCTCGGCCGACGCGGCCACTCAAGATATCGTCAGCGCCGTGAGCACGGCCAAGGGCAGCATGATGGTTTCGCTGCTGCTGGCAATCGTTGCCGCCGGGATCTGCGGGTTGCTGCTGATGCGCGCCATCAGCGCCCCCATGCAGCGCATCGTCCACGCCCTCGACAGGCTGCGTTCAGGCGACCTGAGCATGCGCCTGAGCCTGGACCGCAAGGACGAGTTCGGCGCCATCGAAAGCGGCTTCAACGAAATGGCCGAGGCGCTGGCCAACCTGGTGTCCCAGGCCCAGCGGTCATCGGTGCAGGTGACCACCTCGGTGACCGAGATCGCCGCCACGTCCAAGCAGCAGCAGGCTACCGCCACCGAGACTGCCGCGACCACCACTGAAATCGGCGCCACCTCGCGGGAAATCGCCGCCACCTCGCGTGACTTGGTACGCACCATGACCGAGGTCACCTCTGCCGCCGATCAGGCCTCCAGCCTGGCCGGCTCCGGCCAACAAGGCTTGGCCCGCATGGAAGAAACCATGCACCAGGTGATGGGCGCCGCCGACCTGGTCAATGCCAAGCTCGGCATCCTCAACGAAAAGGCCAGCAACATCACCCAGATGGTGGTGACCATCGTCAAGGTGGCCGACCAGACCAACCTGTTGTCGCTCAATGCCGCCATCGAAGCGGAAAAAGCCGGCGAGTATGGCCGTGGCTTTGCTGTGGTGGCGACCGAGGTACGCCGCCTGGCTGACCAGACGGCGGTGGCCACCTACGACATCGAGCAGATGGTGCGCGAAATCCAGTCGGCGGTGTCGGCCGGGGTCATGGGCATGGACAAGTTCTCTGAAGAAGTGCGCCGCGGCATGTTCGAGGTGCAGCAAGTGGGCGAGCAGCTCAGCCAGATCATCCATCAGGTGCAGGCCCTGGCGCCGCGTGTGCTGATGGTCAACGAGGGCATGCAGGCCCAGGCCACCGGCGCCGAGCAGATCAACCAGGCGTTGGCCCAGCTGAGCGATGCCAGTACCCAGACGGTCGAGTCGCTGCGCCAGGCCAGTTTTGCCATTGACGAGCTCAGCCAGGTGGCAGCAGGCCTGCGTGGCGGCGTGTCGCGCTTCAAAGTCTGACGACCATGAACGACTTGCAACCCCGCGCAGCGCAGGCAAGCGACGCCAAGGGCACGCTGTACCTGCAGTTTCGCATCGCTGACCAGCGGTTTGCCCTGGACGTGCACGAGGTGATAGAGGTGCTGCCGCGTCGGCCGCTCAAGCCGATTGCCCAGGCGCCGTCGTGGGTCGCGGGCATCCTTGCGCACCGCGGCGCACTGGTGCCGGTGGTCGACCTGTCGGCACTGAGCTTTGGCCAGGCGGCGGCGCAACGCACCAGCACGCGGCTGGTGCTGGTGCGTTACCGGGGCGACTTGCAGCTTGGGCTGATCCTTGAACAGGCCACCGAGACCTTGCGTTGCCGCCCCGAAGAATTCCAGCCGTATGGCCTGGACAATGGCGACGCAGCGTACCTCGGGCCTGTGCGCCAGGATGCCCAGGGCCTGGTGCAGCGCATCGCCGTCGATGACCTGCTGACTGATGCCGTGCGCGAGCTGTTGTTCGCCGATGAACGCGGGGCCCCTGCGCCAGGAATGCCGACATGATTGAACAGCGTTTCTTCCGCTATTTGCACGAGCGCATCGGCCTGGACGTGGAGTCGGTAGGCGCGCCGATGGTCGAGCGTGCCTTGCGCCAGCGCTGCAGTGCCGTGAACGCCGTGGACCTGGACGACTACTGGCTGCGCCTGCAGCAGTCGGCGGACGAGCAACAGGCCCTGATCGAGGCGGTCATCGTCCCTGAGACCTGGTTTTTCCGTTACCCGGAATCCTTCACGGCCCTGGTGGGGCTGGCCCACAAGCGCCTGGCAGAACTGGCCGGCGCCCGCCCGGTGCGGCTGCTCAGCCTGCCGTGCTCGACCGGCGAAGAACCTTATTCACTGGCCATGGCGCTGCTCGATGGTGGCATGGGCCCTGGCACGTTCGTGATCGATGGCATCGACATCAGCCCCATTTCGGTGGCCAAGGGTGAGCAGGCCGTTTATGGCCGCAATGCGTTTCGCGGCAGCGACCTGGGGTTTCGCGAGCGCTTTTTCGATGCGCTCGGTGACGGCCATCGCCTGCATGATCGCGTGCGCCAGCAAGTCAGCCTGCAAGTGGGTAATGTGCTGGACCCGGCCCTGGCCAGCCGCGATGGCCTGTACGACTTCGTGTTCTGTCGCAATCTGTTGATTTATTTCGACGTGGCCACCCAGCAGCGCGTGTTCGAGGTGCTCAAGCGCCTGACTCATCCGCAGGGTGTGCTGTTTATCGGGCCTGCCGAAGGCAGCTTGCTGGCGCGGCTGGGCATGCGCCCGCTGGGTATCGCTCAATCGTTCGCCTACGTGCGTCAGGAGGGCGCCGTGGCACCGGCCCGCGCACTACCCGCGCCCCCAGCCAAGCGCGCGCTGCCGCCTTTGCCCCTGCCCGTGTACCCGCCGCCGACGCCGTCATTGGCGCGGCCGTTGCGAGCGCTTCCGTTCACTGCCAAGGCGCCACTGCCGGCAGAACGCAAAGGCGAGAACGAAGCCGAACTGCTGGCCAGCATTGCCCGGCATGCCAACGCGGGCGCCAGTGCGCAGGCGCGTGCCGCCTGCCAGCGCTACTTGAGCCAGTTCGCGCCGACGGCGCAGGTTTACTACTGGCTGGGCTTGCTCAGTGATACCGAAGGCGACGCCGGCCAGGCGCTTACCCACTATCGCAAGGCCCTGTACCTGGAGCCGCAGCACCCCGAAGCCTTGGTGCACCTGGCGGCCTTGCTCGCGGCCCAGGGCGACCTGGCAGGCGCTCAGCGTTTGCAGGCGCGTGCTGCACGGGCGGGACGGGAGCCTGAACGATGAGGGGTGACTCCGCGATGCAACTGCTTGCGCAGGCCGACGAGCGCATCGACGACTGCTGGAACCGCATCGGCGTGCACGGTGACAAACAGTGCCCGCTGCTGGAGCGGCATATTCATTGCCGCAACTGTGACGTGTATGCCGCGGCCGCCACGCGCCTGCTCGACCGTTATGCCCTGCTGCAGGATGACCACGCCGCAGTTGCGCCAGCGGCCGAGGAATCGGTTGGCCGCTCCATGCTGCTGTTCAGGCTCGGCGAAGAATGGCTGGCCTTGGCCACCGCCTGCCTGGCTGAAATCGCCCCCTTGCAGGCGGTGCATTCGCTGCCGCACCAGCGTTCCCGAATGCTGCAGGGCGTCGCCAACGTGCGCGGTGCATTGGTGCCGTGCCTGTCGCTGGCTGACTTGCTGGGTGTGCAGCCGGCTGCTGGGCAGCAACGCAGCGGCCGTGAGATGCCGCGCATGCTGATCCTGGCTGCCGAAGGGGGGCCGGTGGTGATGGCGGTCGAGGAAATCGACGGCATTCACCGGCTTGACCCGACGCTGCTGGGCAGTGGCCAGGACGTTACCCACTTTACCGCGGCGGTGCTGCAGTGGCGCGGCCGCAGTGTGCGGGTGCTGGACGATCAACACTTACTGTCTGCGGTGCAGCGGAGCCTGTCATGACCCCAGAGCAAATGCGCGACGCATCGTTGCTCGAGCTGTTCAGCCTGGAAGCCGAGGCGCAGACCCAGGTACTCAGCGCCGGCCTGATGGCGCTGGAGCGCAACCCCACCCAGGCCGACCAACTGGAAGCCTGCATGCGCGCGGCCCACTCCCTGAAAGGGGCCGCACGTATTGTCGGGGTCGATGCTGGCGTGAGCGTGGCCCACGTGATGGAAGACTGCCTGGTGGCGGCGCAGGAAGGCCGCTTGCGGTTGAGCGCCGAGCATATCGATGCGCTGCTGCAGGGGACCGACCTGTTGATGCGCATCGCCACGCCGGGCGACGCGGGCGCCCAAGCGACACTGCCGGTGTTCCTTGCGCAGATGGCCAGCTTGCTGGACCCGGGCGCGGCACCAGCGTCGCTGCCAATGGCGATGGCCATGCCGTCGCCGACAGCGCCCGTGCCAACCCTGCCTGTCGAGCCCTTGCCGATGGCCCCCGAGCCCATGGAAGTGGACGTCGAGCTTGAGCCCGTGCCACGGCGCAAGGCCGGTAAACGCGCCGGCGAAGGCGCTGAGCGGGTGCTGCGGGTCACGGCCGACCGCCTCAACAGCTTACTCGACCTGTCCAGCAAGTCGCTGGTTGAGACCCAGCGGCTCAAGCCTTACCTGGCCACCCTGCAGCGCCTCAAGCGCATGCATGGCCAAGGCATGCAGGCACTCGATGGTTTGCGCATGCAACTGGAGGACAGTGGCCAGAGCAGCGAGGTACTCGAAGCCCTGGCCCAGACCCAGCGCTTGTTGGTCGAGACCCAGCAGATTCTGCAGCAGCAGGCCGCCGACCTCGACGAGTTCGGCTGGCAGGCCAGCCAGCGTGCGCAATTGCTCTATGACACGGCGCTGGCCTGCCGGATGCGGCCCTTTGCCGACGTTCTGGCCGGGCAGAGCCGCATGGTCCGTGACCTTGGGCGGTCTCTGGGCAAGCCGGTGCGCTTGGTCATCGAAGGCGAAAAAACCCAAGTCGACCGCGATGTGCTGGAAAAGCTCGAAGCGCCGCTGACCCACCTGCTGCGCAATGCGGTCGACCATGGTATCGAACTGCCAGAGCGGCGCCTGCTGGCAGGCAAGGCGCAGGAGGGCGTGATTCGCCTGCGTGCCTCGCACCAGGCCGGCATGCTCAGCCTCGAGCTGATTGACGATGGCGCCGGCATCGACCTGGAGCGCCTGCGCAGCGCCATCGTCGAACGGGCCATGTCGCCGGCCGACACCGTGGCGCGGATGAGCGAGGCGGAGCTGATCACGTTCCTGTTCTTGCCCGGCTTCAGCTTGCGCGACAAGGTGACCGAGGTGTCGGGGCGCGGGGTTGGCCTGGACGCCGTGCAACACATGATCCGCGAGCTGCGCGGGTCGATCGAATTGACCCAGCTGGCCGGTCAGGGCTGCCGCTTCCACCTGCAGGTGCCGCTGACGCTGTCGGTGGTGCGCAGCCTGGTGGTGGAAGTGGGCGGCGAAGCGTATGCCTTCCCGCTCGCGCACATCGAACGCACGCTGGAGGTGACTGCCGAGCAGATCGTGCAGATCGAAGGGCGTCAGCATTTTTGGCATGAAGGGCGGCACATCGGCTTGGTGGCGGCCAGCCAGTTGCTCAATCGCCCGGCAGGGCAGGCCGATGAAAGCAGCCTGCGGGTGGTGGTGATTCGAGAGCGCGAGCAACTCTACGGGGTAGCCGTAGAACGCTTGATCGGGGAGCGGGTGCTGGTGGTGATGCCCCTCGATCCGCGCCTGGGCAAGGTCCAGGACATCTCCTCCGGGGCGTTGCTCGACGATGGCTCGGTGGTGCTGATCGTCGACGTCGAGGACCTGCTGCGCTCGGTGGAAAAACTGCTCAGTACCGGCAGCCTCGAACGCATCGAGCGGGGCAACAGTGGCACCCGCGGCCTGGCGCGCAAGCGCATCCTGGTGGTCGACGACTCGCTCACCGTGCGCGAACTGCAGCGCAAACTGTTGGGTAACCGCGGTTACGAAGTGGCCGTGGCGGTGGATGGCATGGACGGCTGGAATGCCCTGCGCGGCGAAGACTTCGACTTGCTGATCACCGACATCGATATGCCGCGCATGGATGGCATCGAGCTGGTCACCCTGGTGCGCCGGGACCAGCGCCTGCAATCGCTGCCGGTAATGGTGGTGTCGTACAAGGACCGTGAGGAAGACCGGCGGCGTGGTCTGGACGCTGGCGCCGACTACTATTTGGCAAAGGCCAGTTTCCACGACGATGCGTTGCTGGATGCTGTGGTGGAGCTGATTGGAGGTGCTCAGGGATGAAGATCGCCATCGTCAACGATATGCCCATGGCGGTGGAGGCGTTGCGCCGGGCGCTGGCCTTCGAGCCCGCGCACCAGGTGATCTGGGTGGCGGGCAACGGCGCCGAGGCGGTGCAGCGGTGCGCCGAGCAGCAGCCAGACCTGATCCTCATGGACTTGATCATGCCGGTGATGGATGGGGTAGAGGCGACGCGGCGGATCATGGCCGAGACCCCCTGCGCCATCGTCATCGTCACGGTCGACCGCAAGCAGAACGTGCACCGGGTGTTCGAGGCCATGGGCCATGGCGCCCTGGATGTGGTCGATACCCCGGCCCTGGGCGCGGGCGATGCCCGTGAGGCGGCGGCGCCACTGCTGCGCAAGATCCTCAACATCGGCTGGCTGATAGGCCAGCAGCGCACGCCGGCCGCGCGCCCGGTTGCCACGCCATTGCGCGAGGCATCCCAGCGTCGTGGCTTGGTGGCAATCGGTTCGTCGGCCGGCGGCCCGGCCGCCCTCGAGGTGCTGCTCAAGGGCTTGCCGCCGGCATTCCCGGCGGCCATCGTGCTGGTCCAGCACGTCGACCAGGTTTTCGCCGCAGGCATGGCCGAATGGCTCAGCAGCGCTGCCGGCCTGCCGGTGCGCCTGGCCCGCGAGGGCGAGCCGCCGCAGCCGGGGCAAGTCCTGCTGGCGGGCACCAACCACCATATCCGCCTGCTGCAAAATGGTCAGCTGGCCTACACTGCCGAACCCGTCAACGAAATCTACCGGCCTTCGATCGATGTGTTCTTCGAGAGCGTGGCACGCTACTGGAGCGGCGATGCGGTGGGTGTGCTGCTCACCGGCATGGGCCGCGACGGTGCCCAGGGCCTCAAACAGATGCGCCAGCAGGGCTTCCTGACCATCGCTCAGGATCAGGCCAGCAGTGCCGTATACGGCATGCCCAAGGCCGCCGCGGCGATTGACGCTGCGGTGGAAATCCGCCCGCTGGAGCGAATCGCCGGGCGATTGATGGAATTCTTTGCAAAATGACGATATGTATTGAATCACGCCGCCTGGTCGGCGGTGATCAGGTGAATAGGCATGAATGATCTACCGATCGAAGGTTTCGCGACCACCAACGAGAACTCGGCGATGGTGCTGTTGGTCGACGATCAGGCAATGATCGGCGAGGCGGTGCGTCGTGGCCTGGCCCATGAAGACAACATCGACTTCCATTTCTGCGCCGACCCGCATCAGGCGGTGTCCCAGGCCATGCGCATCAAACCGACGGTGATCCTGCAGGACCTGATCATGCCGGGCCTGGATGGGCTGACGCTGGTGCGTGAGTACCGCAACAACCCGGCTACCCAGGATATCCCGATCATCGTCCTGTCGACCAAGGAAGACCCGCTGGTGAAGAGCGCGGCGTTCGCTGCCGGGGCCAACGACTACCTGGTCAAGTTGCCGGACAACATCGAACTGGTGGCGCGCATCCGCTACCACTCGCGTTCCTACCTGACGCTGCTCCAGCGTGACGAGGCGTACCGCGCCCTGCGGGTCAGCCAGCAGCAGTTGCTCGATTCCAACCTGATGCTGCAACGGTTGATGAACTCCGATGGCCTGACCGGGCTGTCCAACCGGCGTCACTTCGACGAATACCTGGAGCTGGAATGGCGCCGGGCCATGCGTGAGCAGCAGCAGTTGTCGTTGTTGATGATCGATGTCGACTACTTCAAGGCCTACAACGACAGTTTCGGGCATTTGGCGGGTGATGAGGCGTTGCGCCAAGTGGCCGAGGCGATCCGCGGCTCGTGCTCGCGGCCGACGGATCTGCCGGCGCGTTATGGGGGCGAGGAGTTTGCCCTGGTGTTGCCCAATACGTCCCCAGGCGGGGCGCGGCTGATTGCCGAGAAACTGCGCCAGACGGTGTTGGCGCTGGGCATTCCGCACACGGCGCCAGCGGCGGATTCGCGGTTGACGGTGAGCATTGGCCTGGCGACCCAGACACCGGCGGTGGGCGGGCATTGTCGGCAGTTGATTTCGGCGGCCGACAAGGGGCTGTACCTGGCCAAGAATGGGGGGCGTAACCAGGTGGGTATCGCTTGAGGTTGCGGCTGCGGCGTAGTGCTTCGTAGTGCCGGGTGCAGGGTACCGCCCGGCGGGTCTGCCGCCATGCGTTGGACTCGGTTATACTCGCAGGCTTTTCACCGAATTCGCACGAGAGCCGTCGCCCATGGAAATCCAACCGATCCTGAACACCATCAAGGACCTCACCGAGCGTTCCCAGTCAATTCGGGGGTATCTTTGACTACGATCAAAAGCATGACCGCCTGATCGAAGTCAACCGCGAGCTGGAAGACCCGGCCGTCTGGAACAAGCCTGAGTATGCCCAGGCCCTGGGCCGCGAACGTGCCATGCTGGTACAGGTCGTCGAGACGTTGGACAAGATGGCCAACGGCCTGTCCGACTGCAAGGACCTGCTCGACATGGCCGTCGAGGAAGAGGACGAAAGCGCCGTCGGCGACGTCGTGACCGAGCTGGAAGGCCTGGAAGAAAAACTGGCCCAGCTTGAGTTCCGTCGCATGTTCAGCGGCGAGATGGACATGAACAACGCCTACCTGGACATCCAGGCCGGCTCCGGCGGTACCGAAGCGCAGGACTGGGCCAACATCCTGCTGCGCATGTACCTGCGCTGGGCCGACAAGCGTGGTTTCGACGCCACCATCATCGAGCTCTCCGAAGGTGAAGTCGCCGGCATCAAGGGCGCCACCGTGCACATCAAGGGCGAATATGCCTTCGGCTGGCTGCGCACCGAAATCGGCGTGCATCGCCTGGTTCGTAAAAGCCCGTTCGACTCCGGCGCCCGTCGCCACACCTCGTTCTCGGCGGTGTTCGTGTCGCCCGAGATCGACGACAAGGTCGAAATCGACATCAACCCGTCCGACCTGCGCGTCGACACCTACCGCTCTTCGGGCGCTGGTGGTCAGCACGTAAACACCACCGACTCCGCGGTGCGTATTACCCACGTGCCGACCAACACCGTGGTGGCCTGCCAGAACGAACGCTCCCAGCACGCTAACAAAGACACCGCCATGAAAATGCTGCGGGCCAAGTTGTACGAGCTGGAGATGCAGAAGCGCAACGCCGCTTCCCAGGCGCTGGAAGACAGCAAGTCGGACATCGGTTGGGGCCACCAGATCCGCTCCTACGTACTGGATGACTCGCGCATCAAGGACTTGCGGACCGGCGTTGAGCGCAGCGACTGCCAGAAGGTGCTGGACGGCGACCTCGACCAGTACCTGGAAGCGAGCCTCAAGCAAGGGCTGTAAGCCGCACACCACTGCCGCGATGCCTGGCTACCCGCCGGCATCGCGTGCCCTGCCCGAAAAGGGCAACGAATACCTGATGGAAAGAATGACGACATGAGCGACCTCAATAGCGCACCGCAAGACCTGCAACAGGAAGAAAACGCCCTGATCGCCCTGCGCAAGGAAAAACTTGCCGCAGAGCGCGCCAAGGGCAATGCCTTCCCCAATGACTTCCGTCGCGACAGCTACTGCAACGACCTGCAGAAACAGTACGCCGACAAGACCAAGGAAGAACTGGAAGCTGCAGCGATTCCGGTCAAGGTTGCCGGGCGCATCATGCTCAACCGTGGCTCGTTCATGGTCATCCAGGACATGACTGGCCGCATCCAGGTTTACGTCAACCGCAAGACCCTGCCGGAAGAAACCCTGGCCGCCGTCAAGACCTGGGACCTGGGCGACATCATCAGCGCCGAGGGCACCCTGGCCCGCTCCGGCAAAGGTGACCTGTACGTCGAGATGACCAACGTGCGCCTGCTGACCAAGTCGCTGCGCCCGCTGCCCGACAAGCACCATGGCCTGACCGACACCGAGCAGCGCTACCGTCAGCGTTACGTCGACCTGATGGTCAACGAAGAAACCCGCCACACCTTCCGTGTTCGCTCGCAGGTGATTTCGCACATCCGCAAGTTCCTGATCGAGCGCGACTTCCTCGAAGTCGAGACGCCGATGCTGCAGACCATCCCAGGCGGCGCCGCGGCCAAGCCGTTCGAAACCCACCACAACGCCCTGGACATGGCCATGTTCCTGCGCATTGCGCCGGAGCTGTACCTCAAGCGTCTGGTAGTCGGTGGTTTCGAGAAAGTCTTCGAGATCAACCGTAACTTCCGTAACGAAGGCGTTTCGACCCGGCACAACCCCGAGTTCACCATGCTCGAGTTCTACCAGGCCTACGCTGACTACACCGACAACATGGACCTCACCGAAGAGCTGTTCCGCGAGCTGGCGCAGCTGGTGCTGGGCAGCACCGACGTGCCGTACGGCGACAAGGTGTTCCACTTCGGCGAGCCGTTCGTGCGCCTGTCGGTGTTCGACTCGATCCTCAAGTACAACCCTGAACTGACCGCTGCCGACCTGCAAGACGTCGACCGTGCCCGTGACATCGCCAAAAAGGCCGGTGCCAAGGTGCTGGGCCACGAAGGCCTGGGCAAGCTGCAAGTGATGATTTTCGAAGAGTTGGTCGAGCACAAGCTGGAGCAGCCGCACTTCATCACCGAGTACCCGTTCGAAGTGTCGCCGCTGGCCCGTCGCAACGACGACAACCCGGCCGTGACCGACCGCTTCGAGCTGTTCATCGGTGGCCGCGAAATCGCCAACGCCTACTCCGAGCTGAACGATGCCGAAGACCAGGCTGAGCGCTTCCTGGCCCAGGTGGCCGAGAAGGATGCTGGTGACGACGAAGCCATGCACTACGATGCCGACTTCGTCCGCGCCCTGGAATACGGCATGCCGCCAACCGCCGGTGAAGGCATCGGCATCGACCGCCTGGTGATGCTGCTGACCAACTCGCCGTCGATTCGCGATGTGATCCTGTTCCCACATATGCGTCCGCAGGCCTGAGTGATCTGAGAAAGCCGCCTCTAGGGGCGGCTTTTTCTTGCCTGAAGCCTTATGTTGTCTGCACCGGCCCCTTCGCGGGCAAGCCCGCTCCCACAGGTATTGCACTGCCCTCAGGCGCGATACCTGTGGGAGCGGGCTTGCCCGCGAAGGGGCCGGTACAGCCAACACACCGTCCGTGAGGTAACCCCGTGACCCCCGCAATCGCCGAGCAAGGCGCCGCCGGCATCGCCACCGCCGTCGCCGAAAGTGTGCAGTACCAGGGCCGCAAGACCGCCCGCCAAGGCAGCGAGCAGCGCCGCCAGCTGATCCTCGACGCCGCCATGCGCATCGTCGTGCGCGATGGCGTGCGCGGTGTGCGCCACCGTGCCGTGGCCGCCGAGGCGGGTGTGCCGTTGTCGGCCACCACCTATTACTTCAAGGACATTGAGGACCTGCTCACCGATACCTTCGCCCAGTACGTCGAGCGCAGCGCCGCCTACATGGCCAAGCTCTGGGCCAACACCGAGGTGGTGCTGCGCCAGATGCTCGCCCAGGGCGATGGCAGCCCGCAGGCGCGAGCGCGGCTGGCCGACGAAGTGGCAAGCATGACCGCTGACTATGTGTCACGTCAGTTGCTCAACCGGCGCGACTTTCTGATGGCCGAGCAGGCCTTCCGCCAGGAGGCACTGCTGTGCCCGCGTTTGGCCGAGCTGGTGTGCGCCCACGACCAGATTCTGCTGCACGGCACCCGGCAATTGCTGCAGGTGGTCGGCTCACGGCAACCGGAACAAGACGCCCAAATGTTGACGGCGATTATCGAGCAGATGGAATATCAGGGCCTGCTCAAGGATGCGAACGCGCAAGCCGATGGGCAGATGCTCGCTATGCTTACCCGTTACCTGCACCTGGTGTTGGCATCGGTCTGAGCTGAGACCTTATTTTCAAGGAGAACCTGATGAAAGCCTGGCGTGTGGTGCTGTTGACGCTGTCATTCCTGCTGCTGGGCGGTTGTCTGGTGACCTTCCATGAGCCCTTGCCGAGCAACCAGGCCGCGCCCAAGGCTCTGCTCGGCAAGTGGAGCAGCAAGGACGCCTGGGGCGAACCGCTGAAGCTGTCGATCAGCCGCAGTGGCGGCGATGCGTACAAGGCGGTGGCCACGGCCAAGGGCAAAGCCCCCGAAGAGTACGTCTTCACCGTCTCGCGCCACGGCAACCGCTGGTACCTCTCGGCCGGCGTGCCCAAGCGCCTGGGTGGCAATTTCCTGATTGGCGGTTTTGAAGTCGTCGATGGCAAGGAACTGGTGGTGTACAACCTGGATGTCGAGCAGGTGCAGCAGGCCGTGAAAAACAAAGAGCTGACCGGGCGCAACACCGAAGTGCCGGAAGACAACGGCGAGGGCGTGCTCATCGACAGCCCCTCGGCGCGGGTGCTGGCCTACCTGGACGACCCGGCCAACTCCGACCTGTTCGTCGAGGTGGCACGCTTCCAGCGTAGCGGTAAGTAGTTACCTTTACTGGCCTCTTCGCGGGCAAGCCCGCTCCCACAGGGGTAGCACCGTAGCTGAGGGCAATGCAGCACCTGTGGGAGCGGGCTTGCCCGCGAAGAGGCCCTTGAGTAAGGATTCGAAGTGGACGAGTACCAGCAGACCATACGCGCGCTGTCAGACCGCATCGTTGCGGCGCAGACCCCCATCCGCGTACTCGATGCGGTGAAATGGGACGACAACATCCGCCACGGCTTCCTCAAGGCCAAGGGCAAAGAGCCACCTGCGGTAGACCGCGCCTATTACCAGTCGCGGCCGCTGTCGTTCGACTCCAGCGCGGTCAAGGCCGAATTCCAGAACATCGAACGTGACATCACTCGCCGGCTCGGGCAGTTCAACCCGGTCGGGCAGATCATGCGGCGCATGTGCAAGGAATACCGCATGGTGGTGCGCATGCTCGAGGCGCGCGGCACCGAGGACTTCGGGCTGATCTCGCAGGAGCTGTACGGGGCGGCGTCCGACGCCTTCCACGCCGGTGACCCAACCCTGGCCGACCTGGGCCTGATGCTGTCGGACTACCTGAACAACATCGATGGCCGCGGCGACCTCAAGGACGAGCCAAAGAACCTCACCGCCAAAGAGGCCGTGGACATCCTCCAGCGCCGCCTGAACAAGGTGTTCGGCGAGGCCGAGGAAACCATCCGCGTGTTCGAATCCGACGGTATCGTCGCCGATGCGGCGGCCGGTGCCGACTACATCAAGGTACGTGCCGATGCCATGTTCAACAGCCGCGACGTGCGTGCGCTGGAGGTGCATGAAGGCCTGGTGCATGTGGGGACCACGCTGAACGGCCTGAACCAGCCGATCTGCACCTTCCTGGCCAAGGGCCCACCCTCATCGACGGTGACCCAGGAGGGGCTGGCGATCCTCATGGAGGTGATTGCCTTCGCCTCTTACCCCAGCCGGCTGCGCAAGCTCACCAACCGTACACGCGCCATCCACATGGTCGAGGAGGGCGCCGACTTCCTCCAGGTGTTCGAATTTTTCCGAGCCCAGGGCTTTGAAATGGCGCAGAGCTACAGCAATGCCAGCCGAGTGTTCCGCGGCTCGGTGCCCAATGGCTTGCCATTCACCAAGGACTTGTCCTACCTCAAGGGCTTCATCATGGTTTACAACTACATTCAGTTGGCCGTGAAGAAGGGCAAGCTTGAGCAGATCCCGCTGCTGTTCTGCGGCAAGACCACGCTGGAAGACATGCGCACCTTGCGCCAACTGGTCGAGGAGGGGCTGGTCGAACCGCCCAAGTACTTGCCCGAACAGTTCCGTGACCTCAACGCACTGTCGGCCTGGATGTGCTTCTCCAACTTCCTCAACCACCTGAGCCTGGATCGCATTGAAGCCGACTACGCGAACATTCTCTGAACGCTGCCGCCTGCTGGCCCTTGGCGTGCTCCTGCTGGGCCTGAGCGGTTGCAGCAGCCTGCTGTTCTACCCCGAGCGCGGCCAACCGTTCACCCCGGAGCGGGCCAAGCTCGACTACCGTGACGTCACCTTGACCACTTCGGATGGCGTACGCCTGCATGGTTGGTGGCTACCGGCCAAGGCCGGGGTCGAGGTCAAGGGCACCGTGCTGCACCTGCACGGCAACGGCGGCAACCTGGCCGGCCATCTGGGCGGCAGCTACTGGCTGCCGGAGCAGGGCTACCAGGTGCTGATGGTCGATTACCGGGGCTATGGGTTGTCCCAGGGCAAACCGAGTTTGCCCGAGGTCTATGAAGACCTCGCGGCGGCCATGGCCTGGCTGAACAAGGCGCCCGAGGTCAAGGGCAAGCCGGTGGTGCTGCTGGGGCAGAGCCTGGGCGGCGCCATGGCCATTCATTACCTGGCGGCCCACCCTGAGCAGCGCCAGCGCTTCAGCGCGCTGGTGTTCGATGGCGTGCCAGCCAGCTACCGTGCGGTCGGGCGGTTTGCCTTGAGCACTTCATGGATGACCTGGCCGCTGCAGGTGCCGCTGTCGTGGCTGGTGCCGGACGGCGACAGCGCGATCCGTTCGATCGAGCGCCTGGACAGCCCGCCGAAGCTGTTCTTCCACAGCATCGACGACCACCTGGTGCCGCTGGACAACGGCATCCGCCTGTACCAGCACGCGCCGCCGCCGCGGGTATTGCAGCTGACCCGAGGGGGCCATGTACAAACGTTCGCCGACCCAGTGTGGCGCCAGGTGATGCTGCGCTTCCTCGACGACCCGAGTCATTTCAACGGCCTGCGGCGGCTTGCCGAAGTGCCCAATTACCCTGACGAGAAGAACAAGCAATGAGTGAAGAACGCAACGCCATCCCGCTGATCCTGACCGGCGTCGGCAGCATCATCGTGACGGTGGGGGCTTTGTGGTACTACGGTTACCTGCATTTCGCCAAGCCTGAAGATGCCCTGTTGCTGCAGGATTTCACCATGCTCAAGACCCTGCCGGGCGAAGACTACAAAGCCTCCCTCGACCCTGCACCCCAGGTGGCCCAGTGCGTGGACGGTGTGCTGGTGTTGTTCGATACCCAACAGAAAGGCCTGACCGGCGTGTTGGTCGATAACCGCAAACGTGCGGTGCGCTGCATGGGGGAAGAGACGCCGCAGCAGGTGCAGTGAGGGTATATGGCTGGAGGGCTATGCCATGCACCTCTCGCCCAATAAAAAGCCTTAAGAATGCCGGGGCCGCTCTGCGGCCCATCGCGGCACAAGGCCGCTCCCACACCGACCGCGTTATGCCCCTATTTACAGAGCATGCGCGAACATTGTGGGAGCGGCCTTGTGCCGCGATGGGCCGCAAAGCGGCCCCAATACAGGCGATGGATAACGTAAGTGAACAGCATTCCGCTTAGACAGCGGGGCTTTTCGTCCTAGCTGCCAGCCTTACTGCGCCTGGCTTACCGAGCGCGGTGCCACCGGCTGGTTGTCATTGGAGATGGTCACCTCCACGCGACGGTTCTGCGCACGGCCCGAGTTGCTGCCGTTGTCAGCCACCGGGTACTCCTTGCCGTAACCCTGGGCGACGATTCGCGCTGGGTCTACGCCAGCACGGATCAGCGCCATGCGCACGGCGCCGGCGCGACGCTCGGAGAGGCTCTGGTTGTAGTTGGCCGAGCCGACGCTGTCGGTGTAGCCCTCTACGATGACCTTGCGTTCCGGGTTCTCTTGGAGGAACTGGGCCAGCTTGGTCACGTTGGGGTAGGCATTGCTCTTGAGTACGGCCTTGTTGAAGTCGAACAGCACGTCGCCGAAGGTGACCAGCGTACCGCGGTCGGTCTGCTTGGCATTGAGGCTGTCCTGCAGCTTGGCGATTTGCGCGTCGCGGGCATCCAGCTTGGCCTGGGCGCGCTGGGCGGAGGCGTTTTTCAGTTCGCCCTCAGCCGTACGCAGGGCAATGGTCTGCTTGGCGACTTCGACACGCTGGTTGGTCAGGTAGGCGAGCTGGTCGACCTTTTTCTGGTCCTCGCGGTCCATGTAGGCCTTGTCAGCTTTGTTCAGCCAATCCTGAGCATCTTTGGTTTCCAGCGCCGCGACTTTGCTCGCCTGCGGGTCGCTTTGCAGCGCAGAGAAGTTGGTGCGGGCCGATTCAAGGTTGGCGTTCGGGTCGTGCGAGCAGGCTGCAAGACCGACGCTCAGGGCCAGCAGGGCGGGAATCATGACGTGTTTGCGCATAGTGTTCATCCTTTGATCGAGTGCGAAGGCTAAGGGTGGCGGGGCAGGGCTCACTGAGCGCTGCGCAGGCCTTCCTCACGTACGTCCTGAACGCCCTGGCGGGCATCCTGCACGGCCTTCTGGGCCTTGGCCGCCTGAGCCTTGCGTTCGGCGAGGCGGGCGTCCCATTCGGCTTGTTCGGCCAGACGCTTGGCGTCGTCGTACTTTTTGTCGTGCATGGCGATTTCGGCTTGCTTGAACTTGTCCTGCGCCGCTTTCATTTCCACCGCGGCGAACTCGGTGCCGCCGGCACTGACCGCAGAGTTCACGGCAGACTGGGTAACGGCATACTGCTCGGTGGGCGGGTTGCCCGCACAGCCGGCCAGGACCAGGCTACTGCCCAGGGCCAGCGCGGCCAGCTTGAACCCGCGCACATGAGTGGATGACGGTTTGAAAGTGCGGGTCTTCATGGTGGTCAGCTCCATTGGATCACTCCTGATAACGACGATGTCCGTAGCAGTCCATCGCTGAATCCCTGACAGTTACCGTGCGCTTCAGCTGAACGGTGCACGAGGGCAGTGTGCAGGGTTTTAGCGTGATGGCTAATTGCTCGGACTCAGGCGTTTTTCGAATGGTTCAGAAAAAAATCCCTTAAACGGGTAAGTTTTTCTGACTGATCAGTCAGTGAGTTTTGTGCGGAACTTTCACGTTCAGGCGGGGTATTCCGGGCCTTGCAGGCCCGGAACAGTGTGCATCGTGGCTATTTTTCGCTGTCGTCAGCGGTGCTGCTCAGCTCATGCAAGTGGTGCCGGGACAGCGACAGAAAACGCGGGGTGGGGCCGACATCTTCGAACAAAGGGTCGCCTTCTTCATCGGTGGCGATCACCTGGCTCCCCTTTACATAGGGGAAGCTGGCCTCGATTTCCTCGAGGGCCGCCGCCACCAATTCGCCGAGCAGTTCTTCGGCTGTGCGCTTGGGGTACATGTCGATCAGCGCGGCCAGGCGCGCCTCGGACTCCAGGTCAAGATGCAGCACATGGCCGGTACGGCTGAGGGTGCCTGCGGCATTCTGTTCCCAGTGCTGGGCGAGTTCACGGATTTTCATGATGACCTCTGTCAACGCCTCGAAAGGCTGCATTGCATCGGAGTGCTCTGCTTGCACTTTAGTTTGCTTTGCCGATCACGGCTTGCCCTTAGGCTTGCTATCGGCGCGCGGCTGGGGGCACTCTTGGCCCAGTGCTGTTTCCTGAACGAGTGCGCCAAGGCTGCGCTACAGAGAGGGCCAATGACCGATATCGATGTGCGTTTGCGTGAAGATGTCCATGTGTTGGGGGAGTTGCTCGGCGACACCATTCGTCAGCAGCACGGCGAGGCGTTCCTGCAGAAGATCGAGGGCATCCGCCACAGCGCCAAGGCCGACCGCCGGGTGGCTGGCGAGCAACTGAGCTCGACCCTTGGGGACCTGGCTGACGACGATTTGCTGCCGGTAGCAAGGGCGTTCAACCAGTTTCTCAACCTGGCCAACATGGCCGAGCAGTACCAGTTGATCCGCCGCCGCGACGCCGACCAGCCAGAGCCTTTCGAGGCACGCGTGCTGCCTGAGCTGCTGGCCCGCCTGAAGCAGGCCGGGCATGGCAACGACGCCCTGGCCCGGCAGCTGGCCAAGCTAGACATTCAGCTGGTACTGACCGCGCACCCCACCGAAGTGGCGCGGCGCACCTTGATCCAGAAGTACGACGCCATCGCCGGCCAGTTGGCCGCCCAGGACCATCGCGACCTGACCCCCGCCGAACGTCAGCAGGTACGTGAGCGCCTGCGCCGGCTGATCGCCGAAGCCTGGCACACCGAAGAAATCCGCCGCACCCGGCCGACCCCCGTGGACGAGGCCAAATGGGGCTTCGCGGTGATCGAGCATTCGCTGTGGCAGGCCATCCCCAACCACCTGCGCAAGGTCGACAAGGCGCTGCATGACGCCACTGGGCTGCGCCTGCCGCTGGAGGCCGCCCCCATCCGCTTCGCCTCGTGGATGGGCGGCGACCGCGACGGCAACCCCAATGTCACGGCGGCGGTAACCCGTGAAGTGCTGTTGCTGGCTCGTTGGATGGCCGCTGATCTGTTCCTGCGTGATATCGATGCCTTGGCCGCCGAGCTGTCCATGCAACACGCCAGCAGCGCGCTGCGGGAGCATGTCGGCGACAGTGCCGAGCCTTACCGCGCAATCCTCAAGCAACTGCGCGACCGCCTGCGTGCGACCCGCGCCTGGGCGCATGCCGCCTTGAGCAGCAGCACGCCCGCCGGTGCCGACGTGCTGATCGACAACCGCGACCTGATCGCGCCGTTGGAGCTGTGCTACCAGTCGCTGCACGAATGCGGCATGGGCGTGATCGCCGAAGGGCCACTGCTCGACTGCCTGCGCCGTGCCGTGACCTTTGGCCTGTACCTGGGGCGCCTGGACGTGCGCCAGGATGCCGCCCGCCACCGTGACGCGCTGACCGAGATCACCGATTACTTGGGCTTGGGGCGCTATGCCGACTGGGATGAAGAGCAGCGTATCGCCTTCCTCCTGGCCGAACTGAAAAACCGCCGGCCATTATTGCCTGCGCATTTCCAGCCCCAGGCGGATACCGCCGAGGTGCTGGCCACCTGCCGGGAAATTGCCGCTGCCCCGGCCGCCTCGCTGGGCTCCTATGTCATTTCCATGGCCGGCGCCGCTTCAGATGTGCTGGCCGTGCAGTTGCTGCTCAAGGAAGCCGGGTTGACCCGCCCGATGCGTGTGGTGCCACTGTTCGAAACCCTGGCCGACCTGGACAACGCCGGCCCGGTGATGCAGCGCCTGCTGGGCCTGCCTGGCTATCGCGCCGGCCTGCGCGGGCCGCAGGAAGTGATGATCGGCTATTCCGATTCAGCCAAGGACGCCGGCACCACAGCGGCCGCCTGGGCGCAGTACCGGGCGCAGGAAAACCTGGTGCGCATCTGCCGCGAGCATCAAGTGGAACTGCTGTTGTTCCATGGCCGTGGCGGCACCGTTGGCCGTGGCGGCGGCCCGGCCCACGCAGCGATTCTGTCGCAGCCGCCGGGCTCTGTAGCCGGGCGATTCCGCACCACCGAGCAGGGCGAGATGATCCGCTTCAAGTTCGGTTTGCCCGGTATCGCCGAACAGAACCTCAACCTGTACCTGGCGGCTGTGCTCGAGGCCACCTTGTTGCCGCCACCCCCACCGCAGCCGGCCTGGCGTGAGGTCATGGACCAATTGGCCGCCGATGGCGTGCAGGCCTACCGCAGCGTGGTGCGCGACAACCCCGATTTCGTCGAGTACTTCCGCCAGTCGACGCCCGAGCAGGAGTTGGGCCGCCTGCCGTTGGGCAGCCGGCCGGCCAAGCGACGCGCGGGCGGCATCGAGAGCCTGCGGGCTATCCCGTGGATCTTCGGCTGGACCCAGACGCGCCTGATGTTGCCTGCCTGGCTGGGCTGGGAAACGGCCTTGAGCAATGCTTTGAAACGCGGCCAGGGCGAGCTGCTGGCGCAAATGCGTGAGCAATGGCCGTTCTTCCGTACCCGTATCGACATGCTGGAAATGGTGCTGGCCAAGGCCGATGCGCAAATCGCCGAGGCCTACGACGAACGTCTAGTGCAACCGGAGTTGCTTCCTTTAGGTGTGCACCTGCGCGACCTATTGTCGCAGTCCTGCCAGGTGGTGCTGGGCCTGACCGGGCAGCCGGTGCTACTGGCGCACAGCCCAGAGACCCTGGAATTCATCAGCTTGCGCAACACCTACCTGGACCCGCTGCACCGCCTTCAGGCCGAACTACTGGCGCGCTCGCGCGGCCGCGAAGCCGCTCTGGACAGCCCGTTGGAGCAGGCCTTGCTGGTCACGGTGGCGGGCATTGCAGCAGGCCTGCGCAATACCGGCTGAGGTTATGCGCGGGCCGCCAGGCAAGGGTGCACCTTTAGCCGCGATAAAGGGCGAGGAGGGCGGTTGCGCTTAGAGCAACCGCCTGCCGGGCAGTGCGCAAGTGGCGCATTCCTGCAACTTTGGGACGCTTGTCTGGCTGCCGGGCGCTGTGTATCTTGAGCAGCCTTCTGACCGATTTATGGTCATACCCGATTTTCCGGACTTGGCCCTGGTTGCCGAATCCATTGAATTTCATAAAAAAATTTGAGGAGCACGAGATGCGCGTAATTCTGCTGGGAGCTCCCGGGGCCGGTAAAGGTACTCAGGCAAAATTCATCACCGAGAAGTTCGGTATCCCCCAGATCTCCACCGGTGACATGCTGCGTGCCGCCGTCAAGGCCGGCACCCCGCTGGGCCTGGAACTGAAAAAAGTCATGGATGCCGGCCAACTGGTTTCCGACGAGCTGATCATCGGCCTGGTCAAGGAGCGCATCGCCCAGCCGGATTGCGCCAACGGCTGCCTGTTCGACGGTTTCCCACGCACTATTCCACAGGCTGAAGCCATGGTCGCTGCCGGTGTCGACATCGATGCCGTGGTCGAAATCGCCGTTGACGATGAAGAAATCGTTGGCCGCATGGCGGGCCGTCGCGTGCACCTGGCTTCGGGCCGCACCTACCACATTCAGTACAACCCGCCGAAAGTGGAAGGCAAGGACGACGTGACGGGCGAAGACCTGATCCAGCGCGACGACGACAAGGAAGAAACCGTGCGTCATCGCCTGTCGGTCTACCACACCCAGACCAAGCCGCTGGTCGAGTTCTACCAGAAGCTGTCGGCCGCCAATGCCGGCAAGCCGAAGTACAGCCACATCGAAGGTGTCGGTTCGGTCGACGCCATCACTGCCAAGGTGCTGGCAGCCCTGAGCTGATCCAACGCCTTGCATGACAACGGCCCGCTTGCGGGCCGTTGTCGTTTATACTGACGCTCTTTTCCCTGCCCTTGGAAACCCGTTCGATGACCACCCTGCTGGCCCTGGATACCGCCACCGAAGCCTGTTCCGTTGCCCTGTTGCATGACGGCAAGGTAACCAGCCATTACGAGGTGATCCCACGTCAGCACGCGCAGAAGCTGCTGCCGATGATCAAACAACTGCTGGGTGACTCCGGTGTAACGTTGAACGCGCTGGATGCCATCGCCTTCGGCCGTGGCCCGGGCGCCTTCACCGGCGTACGGATTGCCATCGGTGTGGTTCAGGGCCTGGCATTCGCGCTCGAACGCCCGGTGCTGCCGGTGTCCAACCTGGCCGCGTTGGCGCAAGGCGCGATGCGTGAGCAGGGTGTGCAGCAGGTGGCTGCCGCCATCGATGCACGCATGGACGAGGTGTACTGGGGCTGCTACCAGGCAAGCGAAGGCGAAATGCGCCTGATCGGCCAGGAAGCGGTGCTGCCGCCCGAGCGCGTGGCGCTGCCCGACGCCAGCACGGGCGAGTGGTTCGGTGCTGGCACCGGCTGGGGGTATGCCGAGCGCCTGGCAGTGCAGGTCGCTGCCAGCAATGCCGCAGCGTTGCCCAATGCCCTCGACATCCTCAGCCTGGCGCGCTTCGCCTGGGCGCGTGGTGAGGCCATCGCTGCCGAGCAGGCGCAACCGGTGTACTTGCGCGATAATGTAGCCACACCCAAGAAACGCTGACGGCTACTCGTCGGTTATCGCCGATGACGATAAAACCTTTCGCGCGAACTGTGGTCTAGTTATCACTCGAGCATTAGCGACGGAACACTGATGCTGCTAAATTGCCATCATTGGTCCTGAGTGCTCACACCATGCGTATCGACGGTTTCTCCTCGCAGTCCTACCCGATCAAGCGCGCTCCGCGCAAAGCGTCGGTGCGCGATGAGGCAATCGACGATGCCGAAGTGATCGAGAGTGACGCGCAAAGCGACGTCCCCCAAGAGGCCACCACTCGCCGTCGCAGCGGTGGCCTGCCAGCCCGCCAGCAAGACATGGTCTTCCCCCGCGCCCGTGATCGGCGCACAGCAACGGCGCTGGCCAGTTACCTAAGCACAGCCGGTTTTACCGATTGGGACATGGAAGTACTGGGGCTCGACCTGTACATTTGAGGGATGACTCCCTCTCTTCTGCCTTATTTTCTGGGTTGTCCGTCATGGAGCGAAAGCGCCTGGCGCGATTACCTGTACCCCGCCGACGCCCGAGCCAACGAATACCTGGGCCTGTACAGCCAGGTGTTCAATGCGGTCGAGGGCAACACCACCTTCTATGCCAGCCCCGCGCCCGCGACCGTGGCCCGCTGGGCACAGGTCATGCCGGCGCACTTTCGTTTCACGGCCAAGTTCCCCCGCGAGGTCAGCCATGCCGCGGACCTTCGCGAGCAACTGGACGCGGCGATCACCTTCACCCGGTTGATGGCGCCGCTGGGTGGGCGAGTATCGCCTTATTGGTTGCAGCTGCCTGCCATGTTCGGGCCTGCGCGCTTGGCAGAGTTGAGCCACTTTCTGGATGAAGTGGCGGTGCCGGTGGCCGTCGAGGTGCGTAACGACGCCTTTTTTGCGCGGGGTGAGGAGGAGCGGCAGCTAAACCGGCTGCTGCTCGAACGTGGCGTCGAGCGCATCTGCCTCGACCCACGGGCCTTGTTCAGCTGCACATCGCGCGACCCCGCCGTATTGCATGCCCAAGCCAAGAAACCCAAAGTGCCACCGCGCCCCGCTGCCTTCAGCCAGCACCCGCAGGTGCGTTTTATTGGCCACCCGCAACTGGACGCCAACGAAACCTTCCTGACGCCTTGGGTGGACAAGATAGCCAGCTGGATCGAGGAAGGCCGCAGCCCCTACATCTTCTTGCACACCTCGGATAACCGCCTGGCTGCGGCATTGGCCCAGCGCTTTCACCAGCGCCTGATGCAGCGCCTGCCCGGCCTCGCATCATTGCCGGAATTGCCACGCGCCCCTGAGGTCGAACAACTGGGACTACTCTGACCACTCCTTAATGCCTGAGGTTGAGACCATGGATGTGCAAACCCTGCGAGCCGAAGCCTTCAAGGCCCTGCACGAGCGCGACAGCGCGTTCGTCATCCCCAACCCGTGGGATGCCGGCTCTGCCAAGCTGCTGGCCAGCCTTGGCTTCGAGGCACTGGCCACGACCAGCGCGGGCCTGGCCTTCAGCCTGGGCCGGCCAGACGCCGAAGGCGCGTTGAGCCTGGACGAAACCCTGGCTAATGCCGGCGTGATCGTCGATGCCACGGCGTTGCCGGTTGCCGCCGACCTTGAAAACGGCTTTGGCGACCTGCCTGAGGATTGTGCACAGACCATTCTGCGTGCCGCCGAGGCGGGCCTTGTGGGGGGCTCTATCGAGGACGCCAGCGGGCGCAAGGACGCCCCCATCTATGACCACGGCCTGGCGGTGGAGCGCGTGCGCGCGGCGGTTCAGGCGGCGCGCAGCCTGCCGTTTCCCTTCACCCTCTGCGCCCGCGCAGAAAACCTGCTGCACGGGCGAATGGACCTGGATGACACCATCCTGCGCCTGCAAGCCTTTGCCGAAGCGGGTGCTGATGTGCTCTATGCGCCTGGGTTGCGCACGGTCGAAGAAATTCGCGCAGTGGTACAGGCGGTGGCGCCCAAGCCGGTCAACGTGCTGATGGGGTTGGCAGGCGTGACGCTGAGCGTCAATCAACTTCAAGACCTGGGCGTGCGCCGAATCAGCGTGGGGTCGTCGCTGGCCCGCGCAGCGTTAGGGGCTTTCCACCGGGCCGCCCTGGAAATTCGCGATGAAGGCACGTTCGGCTACGGCGAACAGGCGTTGCCGTTCGCGCAGCTCAACGATCTGTTCCGTCGCTGATTGGCCATGCGTGCGTTGCTGGCGCTGCTGGTGGGCCTGTCCTTGATGGCAGGCCTGGCCTGGCACCTCGGCTGGCGCCTGCCCGATGCATGGAACCCCTGGGCGGCGCTGGACGTGCGCCAGCCCCCCAACCTGCTCACTGCCTACAAACTGTCGCGCCTGCGCAATGACCCGGCGCTGTGCCGCGAAGCGCTGGCAACCAGTGGCCTGCGTTACCGGGCCCAGGCCGACAGCCCAGCCTCGGCCAACTGCCCGCTGAACAACGTGTGGCGCATCGAAGGCGGTCAGGCACGGCTCAGCAGCAGTTTTCTCGCCAGTTGCCCGCTGGCAGTGGCCTACGCGCTGTTCGAGCAGCATGGCCTGCAGCCCGCGGCGCAGCGGGTATTGGGGCAGCCGGTGACCCAGGTCGATCACCTGGGCAGTTTCGCCTGCCGCAATGTCTACCACCGCAAACAAGGCCGACTCAGCCAGCATGCCACCGCCAACGCCTTGGACATCAGTGGTTTCCGCTTGCAGGACGGCCAGCGCATCGTGCTGGCGCAGGATTGGCAGGCGGGCGGGCAGAAGGCTGAGTTTTTACGCGAGGTGCAGCAGGTGGCCTGCGAGCGCTTCAGTACCGTGCTGGGGCCCGACTACAATGCCGCGCACCACAACCACTTCCACGTTGACATGGGCCTTTGGCAGATCTGTCGCTGAGCTGCTGTAAATTTAGGCGTACGCGCGAACGTTGTTCAGCACCACCGGGCGCGCCCAATGGATGTCGAATTCCAGGTCGTTCTGCTGTTTGGCCAGGGTGGTTTCGTCGTAGGGCTCGGGTGCCGGGTCCAGCAGGTGGGTCTCGAACTCGGCGATAGGCAGGAACAGTGGGCGTGGGGAGGGGCCTGGGCCCGGCTCGGCAAGCGGCTGGCCCTGGCTCATGACCACCGGGCGCAACCAGCTGTTGCTCAGGTCCAGCTCGCGCTGTTGTTCGATCAGCTCGATGGCACTGAACGGCTCAGGCGCAGGTTCCAGCAGGTTTGCCTCAAGCTCTGCCTTGGGCAGGAACAGTGGCTCAGGTGGCGCGATTTCGGTGTCGTGCACGGCGCAGGCGCGCTGGGCATCGATCAGCGCCAGTGCCCTGGCCCCACCAATCGGCTCGCCGCTGTGCTGATCGTACTGCACGAACGACTCGCTGATACTGTCCGCGGGTACTTCCTGTTGCTCGGCCATGGCGCGGGCAAAGAAATCCTGCCACAGGTGGCTGACGCCCCCGAGTGTCTGGGTATTCTGCTGACCGTAGTGGCCGACAGGCGACAGGTAGGTCAAACCGATGGGAAGAGTATCTGTCATGGCAGTCGCGCGCGTTGTGCTCTGGCAGAATAGCGGGATATTGCCTGTATCGGCCGTGGTTGCCGATTCATTAAGGGCGGGGTTTGATTTTTTAGGTGTGGACGATGGAAGAGCAAGGCACGGGGATCAGGGTCGAAGCGATGTCGGCTGAGTATGCGCAACAGGCTGCGGCGTGGGCCGAGCGCCTGGGCCTGCCGCTGCAGGACGATGCCGCCGGCTTCGCTGTGCAGGTGGGCGCTGAAGGCTTGCAGATCCAGCAGTTGGGCCCACAGGCGCCTGGGCCGGTACGGGTGGACTTCGTCGAAGGCCAGGCTGCGCACCGGCGCCAGTTTGGCGGTGGCAATGGGCAGATGATCGCCAAGGCGGTCGGCATTGCTCAAGGTGTTCGGCCGCAAGTGCTCGACGCGACCGCAGGGCTGGGCAAGGATGCCTTCGTGCTGGCCAGCCTGGGTTGCCAGATGACCCTGATCGAGCGCCAGCCGCTGATTGCCGCGTTGTTGGAAGACGGCCTGGCACGGGCCCGTGCCGATGAAGAGGTGGGCCCGATCGTCGGGCGTATGCGCCTGCTGACCGGCAATGCCATCGAGCGCATGCGCGCCTGGGAGGGCGAGCCGCCGCAGGTGATCTACCTCGACCCGATGTTCCCGCACCGGGACAAAAGCGCATTGGTGAAGAAGGAAATGCGCGTGTTCCGGCCGTTGGTGGGGGATGACATGGATGCCCCGGCCTTGCTCGAAGCCGCCCTGGCGTTGGCCAGCCATCGGGTGGTGGTGAAGCGCCCGCGCAAGGCACCGATCATCGACGGGCCGAAGCCGAGCCATTGCCTGGAGGGCAAGTCGAGCCGGTATGACATCTACCCGAAGAAAGCGCTGAAGGCCTGATTACGAAGACGCCTGTAGGAGCAGCCTCGCGCTGCGAAGAGGCCGGTGAAAGCAGTGAAGATTCAAGGTGAATTCACCGGCCTCTTCGCAGCACAAGGCTGCTCCTACCGTACCGGGTTCGTGCCGGTAGGTTGAATGGGTCACGCTAAGGCCGGAACGCCCGCATGAACACCCCCACCACCTCACGCACATGCGCCTCGGCCTCGTCGCCTTCCAGCGGCCCGGCGCACCCCAGCAGCAACCGGTAGTCCGGCGCGCCCTTGACCATGCAGAAGAAGTGCTCTGCCGCGCGCAACGGGTTATCGATGCGCAGCAACCCGCGCTCATGCGCTCCGCGCAGCAGCGCTTCCATACCCGCCAACACGCGTTTGGGCCCGGCTTCGTAGAAGTACTCGCCAAAACCCGGGTCCGAGCTGCCCTGGGCCATGATCAGGCGGCTGAGCTTGACCGCTTCGTCGCTGCTGATCAGCGCCTGGAAGTTACGCGCAATGGTCAGCAGCACCTCTTCTACCGGTGCCCCCTCGGGGTATTCGAACAGCAGGTCCGGCAGCTGGATCTGGCAGGTTGCCATGACCGCCGAGCAGAACAGCGTCTGCTTGTCGGTGAAGTGGCTGTACACGGTGAGTTTTGAAACACCTGCCGCTGCAGCGACCGCATCCATGCTGGTGTTGGCATAGCCAAGGCTGAGGAACAGTGTCTTGGCCGCTTCGAGGATCGCCTCGCGCTTGGCCAGGTCCTTAGGGCGACCGGGCCCGATGGGTGCGTCGTTGGGCATTGGAGTCTGCATCTGGTTGAAGAGTCGCCCATCTTAACGGGTCGCACGCCATCCGGCCTCAAGGAATGGCCAAACGTTGATGTTGATTTTCTTTCCGGCGCTGGCTTCCCGGCTTCGGTTCGCTGATTTAATATACCCGTCAGTATAAATATTCGATGTGCTCTTCGCGAAAGGATTCATCATGTTGCGCCATGCCTTGTCCATCGCTTTGCCCGCTGCCGTCGCCCTGTTGCTGGCGGCGTGTGGCCAGGAAACCGCACCGCCCGCTGCGCCGCGCCCGGCACTGGTGATCCAGCCGCAGCCGGCTGAAGCGGCAGCCGACAGCTACCCCGGCGAAGTGCGTGCGCGCTTCGAGCCGGAACTGGCCTTCCGCATCGCTGGCAAGGTCAGCAAGCGCCTGGTCGAAGAAGGGCAGCGGGTCAAGGCCGAGCAGCCGCTGGCCGAGCTGGACCCCCAGGATGTGCGCCTGCAACTGGAGGCCAATCGTGCCCAACTGGCGGCCGCCGAAGCCAACCTGGCGCTGGTGCGCGCCGAGCGTGATCGCTACCAGAAGCTGCTAGACCGGCAGATGGTCAGCCATTCGCAATACGACAATGCCGAAAACCTCTACCGCGCCGGCATGGCCCGCCTTAAACAAGCCAAGGCCGAGTTCGACGTTGCCGGCAACCAGGCCGATTACGCGGTGCTGCGTGCACCGCAGGCTGGGGTGATCGCCAAGCGCCAGGTCGAGGTCGGCCAGGTGGTCGCCGCCGGGCAGACCGTGTTCACCCTGGCTGCAGATGGCGAGCGTGAGGTGGCCATCGGCCTGCCGGAGCAGCAATTCGCCCGCTTCGCGGTGGGGCAGGCGGTCAGTGTGGAACTGTGGTCGCACCCTGGTGAGCGTTTCGAAGGGCGCATCCGTGAGCTTTCGCCGGCAGCCGACCCACGTTCGCGCACCTTTGCCGCGCGCATCGCCTTCACTTCCGCCAAGGCACCGGCCGAGCTGGGCCAGAGCGCGCGCGTGTTCATTGCCCATGAGGGCCTCATCCCACTGGCGGTGCCGCTGTCTGCGGTGACCGCAGAAAACGGCCAGGCCTATGTCTGGCGGGTCAACCCGGACCACCGCCTGGCGCGTACGGTGGTGCGCCTCGGGCCATACGGCACCGACAGCGTCCCGGTACTCGAAGGCTTGAAGCCGGGCGACTGGGTGGTCGCCGCGGGTGGCCATGTGCTGCGCGAGGGGCAGGAGGTGCGCCCCGTGGACCGCACCAACCGTGTAGTGAACCTGACGGCCAAGGAGTAAGTCCCGATGGGTTTCAACCTTTCCGCCTGGGCGCTGCGCAATCGCCAGATCGTACTGTTCCTGATGATCCTGCTGGCTGCCATTGGCGCCATGTCCTACACCAAGCTGGGCCAGAGCGAGGACCCGCCGTTCACCTTCAAGGCCATGGTCGTGCGCACCCTGTGGCCCGGCGCCACCGCCGAAGAAGTGTCGCGCCAGGTTACCGAGCGCATCGAAAAGAAACTGATGGAGACCGGCGAGTACGAGAGGATCGTCTCGTTCTCCCGCCCGGGCGAGTCGCAGGTGACCTTCATGGCCCGCGATTCGCTGCACTCCAAGGACATCCCCGAGCTGTGGTACCAGATCCGCAAGAAGGTCGCGGACATCCGCCACACCCTGCCACCGGAGGTGCAGGGCCCGTTTTTCAATGACGAGTTCGGCACCACATTCGGCAACATCTATGCGCTGACCGGCGCGGGCTTTGACTACGCGGTGCTCAAGGATTACGCCGACCGTATCCAGGTCCAGCTGCAGCGGGTCAAAGACGTCGGCAAGGTCGAGCTGGTCGGGCTACAGGACGAGAAAATCTGGATCGAGCTGTCCAACCTCAAGCTGGCAACCCTTGGGGTGCCGCTGGAGGCTGTCCAACAGGCCCTGCAGGCGCAGAACGCGGTGAGCACCGCCGGCTTCTTCGAAACCCCCAGCGAGCGCCTGCAATTGCGGGTGAGCGGGCGCTTCGACAGCGTCGAGCAGATCCGCCAGTTCCCGATTCGCGTGGGCGATCGCACCTTCCGCATCGGCGACGTTGCCGAGGTGCACCGCGGCTTTAACGACCCGCCCGCACCGCGCATGCGCTTCATGGGTGAGGACGCCATCGGCCTGGCCGTCTCGATGAAGGACGGTGGCGACATCCTGGTACTGGGCAAGGCCCTGGAGGCCGAGTTCGAACGCCTGGCGAGCAACCTGCCGGCGGGCATGGAGCTGCGCAAGGTCTCGGACCAGCCGGCGGCGGTCAAGGCGGGCGTCGGTGAGTTCGTCCAAGTACTGGCCGAGGCGTTAGTCATCGTGCTGTTGGTGAGCTTCTTCTCCCTGGGCCTGCGCACCGGGCTGGTGGTGGCGTTGGCCATCCCGTTGGTACTGGCCATGACCTTTGCCGCCATGCATTACTTTGGCATCGGCTTGCACAAGATCTCGCTCGGCGCCCTGGTGCTGGCGCTGGGCCTGCTGGTGGATGATGCGATCATTGCCGTGGAAATGATGGCGATCAAGATGGAGCAGGGCTACGACCGGCTCAAGGCGGCGAGCTATGCCTGGAGCAGCACGGCCTTCCCGATGCTCACCGGCACCCTGATCACCGCGGCGGGCTTCCTGCCTATCGCCACGGCGGCCTCCAGTACCGGCGAATACACCCGCTCGATCTTCCAGGTGGTGACCATTGCGCTGTTGACCTCCTGGGTCGCTGCGGTGGTGTTCGTGCCGTACCTGGGCGAGCGGCTGCTGCCAGACCTGGCCAAGCTGCATGCGGCGCGGCACGGCAGTGATGGGCACGCACCCGACCCGTATGCCACGCCGTTCTACCAACGCGTGCGGCGGGTGGTGGAGTGGTGCGTGCGGCGGCGTAAGACGGTCATCCTGCTGACCTTCGCGGCGTTTGTCGGCAGCATTCTGTTGTTCCGTTTCGTGCCGCAGCAGTTCTTCCCGGCCTCCGGGCGCCCGGAGCTGATGGTCGACCTGAAACTGGCCGAAGGCGCGTCGCTGGCCAACACCGCCGAGCGGGTCAAGCAACTGGAAGCACTGCTCAAGCAGCAGGACGGCATCGACAATTACGTGGCCTATGTGGGCACCGGTTCGCCGCGCTTCTATCTGCCACTGGACCAGCAACTGCCGGCCGCCAGCTTTGCCCAGTTCGTGGTGCTGGCCAAGTCGATGGATGACCGTGAGCGCCTGCGCAGCTGGCTGATCACTACCATGGACCAGCAGTTCCCCGAGCTGCGCGGCCGCGTCACACGCCTGGAGAACGGCCCACCCGTGGGCTATCCGGTGCAGTTCCGGGTGACCGGCGAGCACATCGAGAAGGCCCGTGCGCTGGCCCGCGAGGTGGCCGACAAGGTGCGTGAGAACCCGCATGTGGTGAACGTGCACCTGGACTGGGAAGAGCCGAGCAAAGCGGTGTTCCTGGAGATCGACCAGGACCGCGCACGCGCCCTCGGCGTCAGCACCGCGCAGTTGTCCAGCTTCTTGCAGAGCTCGCTGACCGGGACCACGGTCAGCCAGTACCGCGAAGACAACGAATTGATCGAAATCCTGCTGCGCGGCACGCACAAGGAACGCAGCGAACTGACCAACCTCGGCAGCCTGGCGTTGCCCACCGACAATGGCCAGAGCGTGGCGCTGTCGCAGGTGGCGACCCTGGAGTACGGCTTCGAGGAGGGCATCATCTGGCACCGTAACCGATTGCCGACGGTGACCGTGCGCGCCGACATCTATGACAAGGAACAGCCGGCAACGCTGGTGCGGCAGATCGAGCCGACGCTGCAGGCGATCAAGGCCAAGCTGCCGGATGGCTACCTGCTCGAGGTAGGCGGCACGGTGGAGGACTCGGAGCGGGGGCAGAAATCAGTGAATGCCGGCATGCCGCTGTTCATCGTGGTGGTGTTGAGTTTGCTGATGATCCAGCTGCGCAGCTTCTCGCGCACGGTGATGGTGTTCCTGACCGCGCCCTTGGGGCTGATTGGGGTGACCTTGTTCCTGCTGGTGTTCCGCCAGCCGTTCGGCTTCGTCGCCATGCTCGGCACCATTGCCCTGGCCGGGATGATCATGCGCAACTCGGTGATTCTGGTGGACCAGATCGAACAGGACATCGCGGCGGGCATGGCGCGTTGGCAGGCGATCATCGAGGCCACGGTACGGCGCTTCCGCCCGATCGTGCTGACCGCGCTGGCGGCGGTATTGGCGATGATCCCGTTGTCGCGCAGTGTGTTCTATGGGCCGATGGCGGTGGCGATCATGGGCGGGTTGATTGTTGCGACCGCGTTGACCCTGCTGTTCTTGCCGGCGCTGTATGCTGCGTGGTTCAGGGTCCGGAAAGACTGAAGGCCGCAGGGGAGGGCGGTGCCCTCCATTCGCGGGGCAAGCCCGCTCCCACAAGTGCTGCGTATCTCAAAGTGAGGCCTGGACTACCCCCCAAGAAGTTGGACACCAATCCAATCCTTGGGGGCAGTCCAAGTGCTTGCGTATCTCAAAGTGAGGCCTGGACTACCCCCAAGAAGTTGGACACTAATCCAATCCTTGGGGGCAGTCCAAGTGCTTGCGTATCTCAAAGTGAGGCCTGTGGGAGCGGGCTTGTCCCGCGAATGGGCTGCAAAGCAGCCCCTTAGCTATCACAGAACGCCGAAGACCTTCTTGGCCAGGCTGGTAGCAGCCTCGGCCGGGTTCTGGCGAATGCTGTGTTCTTGCTTGCCGATCATCTCGAACAGGCCATCCAGCGCCTTTTCGGTCACGTAGTTCTCGATGCTGGCGCTCTTGGCGTCGACCACGCCCAAGGCCACCGCTTGCCCGGCAAAGTTGTTGTACTGCTGGGCCAGGCCCACCTTGTCGGTGGCTTGCTTGACGATCGGCAGGAACTTGGCGCGGATCTGTTCGCGGCTGCTCTTGTTCAGGTACTGGGTGGCCGAATCGTCGCCACCGCTGAGGATGCCCTTGGCATCGGTCACGCTCATGTTCTTGACAGCATCGACCAGGATCGCCTGGGCTTGTGGCACGGCAGCCTCGGCGGCCTTGTTCATGCTGGTTTCCAAGGCGTCGACCTGGTCACCCTTGCCGAACATTTTCATGGCTTTGGCGGCCTTGCCAAGGTTGCCCGGCAGTTCGATGCGCACGTCCGGGTTGTTGTTGAAACCGCCTGGGGTGCTCAGTTGCTTGACGGCAATCTGCGCGCCTTGGGTCAGCGCGTCTTTCAGGCCACCGGTGGCGTCCTTCTGGGACAGGTCGCCCAGCGACAGGGCCAGGGCACTGGCAGACAGCAGCAAGCCGGCGCACAGGGTGGTGAAGCGCAGGGAAGAGCGAATCATGAAGCTTTCCTTCTGAACAGAAATGTACGGGTGTCAGCGAACCTGATCGACCTTGATCCGCACGGGCTGGGTGTCGCTGCCGTCGAGTTTCACGCCGTGGTGTTCGGTGTTGATGAACAGCAGCTTGCCGTCGAGCTCAATGCGCGCGCTGATCGCATAGCGGTGGCCGGGCTTGACCTGGGCCGGGTCATAGGTGAGCTGGAACGGCAGCGGCACGTTGCCTTTAACCGGGCCGGCTTGGCTGGCCAGGGTCACTGCGGGTGCGTCCATCAGCGACACGTCCTGCAAGCTCACGCTGAGGGTGGCGGTTGGGGGCAGGGCGATGCGCTGCAGGTAGAAGACTTCGCCGTCCAGGCTGGCCTGGGTCGATGGAGTGTGGTTGGAGCAGGCTGCAAGCAGGGATGCGCAACACAGCATAAAGAGCTTTTTCATGGAATCTCCGTAGTCCTTGGCGCTGGCTTTTGGCCAACCCCAGGGACTTTAGCGGATTTGCGCGTCAGATGAAGCCTCAGAGGGCCGAAGTTTCCAGGGAGTCGTCGCGGTGCAAGGCGACTTGGCGGATCGACAAGCGTAACTCCGCCGACAACACGCGCTTGGCTACTGCTTCGGCCACCTCGGCGAGCTTGTCGTGGTAGCCCAGCTTGCCTTGCGCGTCTGCTTGCAGCACGCCTTGCTCGATCAACGTCTGGATGAAGTGGCGGAACAGGGTCTTGTCGAAGAATTCCGGGGCGTTGAGGCCATGCAGAATCGACAGGCGCTGGGCCATCATCACGCAGAGGTCTTCCAGCGCTTCGGCACTCAAGGTGTGCTGGCCGCTGTTGAGCAACAGCGAAGTGGCCATGTAGAAGCGCTGCAAGGTCTGGGTGATATTGCGGGCCAGCAATGTCAGCAGTACGAACGGCCGAGAGCTCGGTGCCGGGCGCAGGTAGACATCGTTTTCCTGGCGCAACAGCCCTTGCTCGACCAGTGCTGCCAGCCACTGGTCTATCACCTCCTCCAGTTGTTCCGGCGCCCAGCGCAGGAACAACTCGGTTTGCAGGTACGGGTACAGCGCCCGGACATACTGGCCAAGCAGTTCGCGGCTCATGCGTGAGCTGCTGAGGAAGAAGCTGGCCAACAAGGCCGGCAGGGCGAAGATGTGCAGGACGTTGTTGCGGTAATAGGTCATCAATACCGCATCGGCTTCATCCAGGTACAAGATGCGGCCCAAGGCGTCCTTCTGCTCGGACAGCAGCTTCATGCCCTTCACATGCTCGATCAAGGCCAGGCCATCCCCCTCCGGCAAGGTGGTGTGGGGCGAATACGGCACTTTGCGCAACAGCGACAGATACAGGTCCAGTACGCGGCTCAGGGCACGTTCGTCGAGGGCGTGGCGGCTGGTGGACAGCAGCGCCAAGGCCACCAGGTTGACCGGGTTGATCGCCGCGGCCTCGTTGAGGTGGCGCGCCACGGTGTCGCCCAGGCGTGAAGTGGCCTGGTTGAGCCAGGCCGGGCGGAACTGCGGGCCGTGGTCCTGTTCACGCCAGCCGGGTTGCTGCTCGTCGAGGAAGCCCGCCAGGCGGATCGGCTCGCCGAAGTTGACGTAGACCTGGCCAAAGCGCTGCTTCAGCGCACTGAAGACCTTGAAGATGTCGAAGATCGACTCCTTCTTCTTGCTCGCGCCGCGCAGTTCGCCCAGGTAGGTGCGGCCTTCGAGCACGCGCTCATAGCCGATGTACACCGGCACGAAGACGATGGGCGTGCGCGACGAGCGCAGGAAGCTGCGCAGGGTGATCGCCAGCATGCCGGTACGCGGTTGCAGCATCCGCCCGGTGCGCGAACGGCCGCCTTCGACGAAGTATTCCACCGGGAACCCTTTGCTGAACAACGTGTGCAGGTACTCGTTGAACACGGCGGTATAAAGCGGGTTGCCCTTGAAAGTGCGGCGCATGAAGAACGCCCCGCCACGGCGCAGCAGGCTACCGACGACCGGCATGTTGAGGTTGATGCCGGCCGCCACGTGCGGCGGGGTGAGGCCGTTGCGGAACAACAGGTACGACAGCAGCAGGTAGTCGATGTGGCTGCGGTGGCAGGGCACGTAGATCACTTCGTGGCCCGGGGCGATGCCTTGCACCTGCTCGATGTGGTTGACCTTGATGCCGTCGTAGATCTTGTTCCAGAACCAGCTGAGCACCACTTCGAGGAAGCGGATCGCGGTGTAGGTGTAGTCCGAGGCGATCTCGTTGCCATAGCGCAGCGCCTGGGCTTCGGCTTTGGCCAGGGGGATGCCCTCGCGCTCGGCTTCGTCGCTGATGGCCTGGCGTACCTGGGGCGCATGCACCAGGCCCTTGACCAGGTTGCGTCGGTGCGAGATGTCCGGGCCGATCACGGCTGTCTTGAGGTTACGGAAGTGCACGCGCATCAGGCGCTGGGCCATGCGCACGGTGCGCTCGTGGCCCTTGTTGTGCTGTACCAGTTCACGCAGGTGGATCGGTGCAGAGAACTGCACACGCGTCTTGCGCCCCAGGATCAGCACGGTCAGCAGCCGGCGCAGGCGCCCGGTGACCGCCCAGCTGTCGGCGAACAGCAACTTCCAGGGGCTGGACTCACTGGCGGGGCTTTGGCCCCAGAACACACTCACCGGAATGATCTGCGCGTCTTCCTCGGCGTGCTGGGTCACGGCCGCGACCAGGCGTTCGAGGGTGGGCGGGGCGCCGCTTTTGTCCTGGCGGCCCAGCCAGTCGGGGTCGGGCGTCAGGTAAAAGAACGCGGCCGGCTCGTGCAGGGTGCCCACGGCCACCGGCAGCACCGGGCGTGGCAGCCCTGCCTTGGTGCACTCGCGGTCGAGTACTGCCAGGTCGGTCAGCGAGGGCGACGGCAGGGCATAGAACACCGGGCGGCTGCGGTCGAGCTTGAGCATCAGCGACGACTGGTTGATGGTCTCGGAGCGCACCCACAGGTACAACAGGCGACGCAGGGCGCCGAAGATCAGGCGGCGCAGGGGGGAACGGGTCATGAGGAGTGGGCCCTGGGAGTGATTTTCAGGTGAGTATCCAGCCAATTAGTCTGCCGTATGTGCGTAAGTTCAGCAAAAACCGGCAAAAATCCGGACCGTCATCAATTTTTTTTAATCTGTGTCATATACTCGGCCTGCCACTTGCAGGATATTTCGGCAAGCGGCGTCGGCACGCGGTGATGACTGCGGGCCTACAAGGCGATCTTCACAATAAAAATCCGGAGTAGTTCAGATGTCGTCTCGTGAGACTGGGAATGTAAAGTGGTTCAACGATGCCAAGGGCTATGGCTTCATTCAGCGCGAAGGTGGTGCGGATGTGTTCGTCCATTATCGGGCGATCCGCGGTGAGGGGCATCGTACCCTGGTCGAAGGGCAACAGGTCGAGTACGCCTGCGTGCAGGGCCAGAAAGGCCTGCAAGCCGAGGACGTAGTAGGGCTCTGAGCCTCATGTGGTAAGCCTCAAGCTGCAAGTCCGTGTCACTTGCAGCCTGATGCGATCAGTTTCCAGCGTGTTCAGCTGGTGCGCCAGGTGATTTCCTCTTCACCGTCGGCGCTGATGCGGATCCAGCGATCGGCATCTTCTTCACCGTCTTCCTCGACCCAGCCACCCGGTGCGCAGCGTACTTCGACGCCGAGCGCGGCATGCGCGGCGCGTGCACAGGCGACGTCATCAGCCCACGGCGTTTGGTCGCTTTCCAGGTAAAGGCTGTTCCATTTCCCTACAGCCTTGGGTAACCAAGTGACTGGAATGTTACCGGCCTTGCATTTGAAGGTCTGGCCTTTTTGCTGCCATTCGCTGCACGGGCCGACGGCCTCGGCGAGCCAGGCGGCAATCTGCTTGTGGTCGACGTCGGCGTCCTTCAGGTAAATCTCGATATCAGGTTGGCGCATAAGGGCTCCGGGTGTGCTCAGTCTTGGCGCACGAAATAGTCATAACGCATGGAAACCGTGACCTCGAACGGCTCGGCCTGGTCGATCACCAGTGCCCGTTTTTCGGCGCTGGCGCGCCAGCCGTGCGGGGTCATGGCCAGCAGGTCGGCACGTGCCTTGGGCGCAGCCAGGCTCAGGCGGAACTCAAGGGTTTCGCTGTGCGCATGGGCCATGCCGTCCGGCACCAGGGCCAGGTGCTTATCGTCGGCGTACGGGCGCACTTCATCGTAGAGCACTTCACGCAGCTCCATCAGGTGGCCGCTGGTCGGGCCGACCCGCATCAGGCCACCGCCAGGGCTGAGCAGGCGCTTGGCTTCGGCCCAGTCCAGCGGGCTGAACACGCTGGCAATGAACTGGCAGCTGGCGTCGGCCAGGGGCACGCGGACCATGCTGGCGACCATCCAGGTGACCGACGGATCACGCCGGCAGGCCCGCTTGACCGCTTCGCGAGAAATGTCCAGGGCGTAGCCGTCGGCGTCGGGCAGGGCTTGGGCCAGCTGGGCGGTGTAATAGCCTTCACCGCAGCCGATGTCCAGCCACGCACCCGGCTGGCGCTCGGCAGCGAGTTCGGCCAGGCGACCGGCCACCGGGGCGTAGTGCCCGGCGTCGAGGAAGTCGCGACGGGCTTCGACCATGGCCTGGTTGTCACCCGGGTCGCGGCTGTTCTTGTGCTGCACCGGCAGCAGGTTCAGGTAACCCTGGCGGGCACGGTCGAAGCGGTGGCCGGCAGGGCACACCACGCCATTGTCGAGCCGCGACAGGGCTGCCTGGCAGAGGGGGCAGGCCAGCATCAGGCGAGCAACCGGACCAGGGTCTGGTAGTAGATCTCGGTCAGCAGGTCGAGGTCGCTGGCCAGGATGCGCTCATCGACTTGGTGAATGGTGGCGTTGACCGGGCCGAGCTCGACCACCTGGGTGCCCATGGTGGCGATGAACCGGCCATCGGAGGTACCGCCGCTGGTGGACGGGTGGGTATCCCGGTCGGTGACGGCCTTGATGCTGGCCGACACCGCATCGAGCAATTCGCCCGGCTCGGTAAGGAAAGGCAGGCCGGACAGCGCCCAGTCGACGCTCCAGTCAAGCTGATGCTTGTCGAGGATTGCCGCCACCCGCTGCTGCAGGCCTTCGACCGTCGACTCGGTAGAGAAGCGGAAGTTGAACAGCGCAGTCAGCTCACCGGGTACCACGTTGGTGGCGCCAGTGCCGGAATTGAGGTTGGAGATCTGGAAGCTGGTTGGCGGGAAGAACGCGTTGCCTTCGTCCCAATGCTCGGCCGCCAGTTCTGCCAGGGCGGGGGCGGCGAGGTGGATCGGGTTGCGCGCCAGGTGCGGGTAGGCCACATGGCCTTGCTTGCCACGCACAGTCAGTTTGGCGCCCAGCGAGCCGCGGCGGCCGTTCTTGACCACGTCGCCGAGCAGGGTGGTGCTTGAAGGCTCCCCGACGATGCACCAGTCCAGGCGCTCGTTGCGTGCTTTCAGGCGCTCGACCACGGCCTTGGTGCCGTGGTGGGCCGGGCCCTCTTCGTCGCTGGTGATCAGGAAAGCGACCTTGCCACGGTGGTCGGGGTAGTCGCGCACGAAGCGCTCGCTGGCCACCACCATCGACGCCAGGCTGCCTTTCATGTCGGCGGCGCCACGGCCGCAGAGCATGCCATCGGCATCGATCAGCGCTTCGAACGGCTCGTGCTGCCACTGCTGCACCGGGCCGGTCGGCACCACGTCGGTATGGCCGGCGAAGCACAGCACCGGGCCGTCCTGGTTGCCATGGCTGGCCCAGAAGTTGTCGACGTCTTCGATGCGCATGGGTTCGAGCTGGAAGCCCACGGCGCCCAGGCGATTCATCATTTGCGCCTGGCAGTCGGCATCGACGGGGGTGACCGAGGGGCGACGGATCAGGTCGCAGGCCAGTTGAAGGGTAGGCGAGAGCTCGGCAGGGGCCGTCATGGGGAACTCCGGGGCAAGGCAAGGCGGAAAAACGAGGGGCGTTATCGTATATCAAACGAGGGTTGTCGGCACGGGGCAATGGGGCCGCTGGGCGGCCCCGGCCTGTTTCAGGTGGCTTGTGCTTCGACGTTCTTCTCGGCAGGTTTTGGCAACGACGACAGCAACGCCATCACCAATGCCGCCAGGTACGGCAACGACTGCACCAGCAGCATCGCCACCCAGAAGCGCATGTCCGAGCTTGGCAGCCCTTGCACCAGATAGATGCCCAGCGCCGCGCCCCACAACAGCAGCATGATGAACAGTTCTTCGCGCGCTTCGGAGAGGGCCACCAGCACACCATGGCTGTCGGCATTCTTGGGCGTGCGGAAGAACGGCATGCTGCTGGTGAAGAACCCATACAGCACCGCCTTGGCGATGGTGTGCGACAACGCCAGCCCCGCCAGCGCGGCGGCGAAGGCATCCTTGAGGTTGACCCCGACCGCCCGGCGGTACAGGAAGATGATCTTGCCAACCTTGAAGAAGAACAGCGCCAGCGGGGGGATGGCGAAGATCATCAGCGGCGGGTCGACCCGGTGAGGCACGATGATCATCGCCGCCGACCACAGCAGTGCGCCGACGGTGAAGAAGATGTTCATGCCGTCGGCGATCCACGGCAGCCAGCCGGCCAGGAAGTGATAGCGCTGGCCGCGGGTCAGCTCGCTGCCCTTGCCGCGCAGCAGGGCGCCGGCATGGTGCTTGATGATCTGGATGGCGCCGTAGGCCCAGCGGAAGCGCTGCTTCTTGAAGTCGATGAAGGTGTCGGGCATCAGGCCCTTGCCGTAGCTGTTGTGGGCATAGGCGGCCGACAGGCCTTTTTCGAACACCCGCAGGCCCAGCTCGGCGTCCTCGCAGATGCACCATTCGGCCCAGCCCAGCTCTTCCAGGACTGAACGGCGGGTCATGGTCATGGTGCCGTGCTGGATGATCGCGTCACGGTCGTTGCGGGTGACCATGCCGATGTGGAAGAAGCCCTTGTACTCGCTGTAGCACAGCTTCTTGAAGGCGCTTTCGTGCTGGTCGCGGTAGTCCTGGGGCGACTGCACCACGGCAATTTTCGGGTCGGCGAAATGCGGCACCATGTGCTTTAGCCAGTTGCGGTCGACGCAGTAGTCAGAGTCGATCACCGCGATCACTTCGGCATCTTTAGCGGTGTGCGGGAGCAGGTAATTGAGCGCGCCGCCCTTGAAGCCGGCCAGGGGCGCGACATGGAAGAACTTGAAGCGCTCGCCAAGCTTTTCGCAGTGGGCCTTCAGGGGCTCCCACACGGCCGGGTCCTTGGTGTTGTTGTCGATCACCAGCACTTCGTAGTCGGGGTAGTCCAGCGCGGCCAGGGCATCGAGGGTCTGTTTGACCATCTCGGGAGGCTCGTTGTAGCAGGGGACGTGCACCGACACCTTGGGCCGGTAGGCGCTGTCGGCCTGCACCGGCAGGAATTCGCGACGGCGCTTGTGTATCCATACCGCCTCGGCCAGTTCGTGGGCTTCTGTCAGCAACACGATGAACACGCCCAGTGCACCCAGCGCTAACAGCACGCCCACGGTGAGGCTGAACCAGGTGCTGTATTGCTGGCTGTAGTCGTAGGCAATCCATACCAGCACCGACCCACACAGGAAGGTGATGAAGGTCAGGAAGGTGCGGCCGCGCTGGCGCAGGGCAGAGCCGTCGATGAACAGCACCATCAGGGCAATCATCGCCAGCACCACCGAGGCGACCGCCAGGGCACGCCACTGCGGGATGGCGACTACCGGGCCATCGAAGTTGAACTTCTGCTGGCGCTCGGCGTTGAACACGCCCCAGTAAGCCCCCACGGAACCTTCGTCACTGGCTTTCCAAGGCTGGTCGTAGGCCTCGATCACAAAGTAGTTGTAACCGCGGCGGTTGAGCGTGTTCACCAGGGTGCGCAGGTAGATGGCCTGGTCAGCCTGGGTAGCATCGGCACCGCCGCGCATGCGGCCATTGCTCGGCCAGCCGACTTCCGACAGCAGCAGCGGCTTGCGCGGGAACTGCTGCTTGAGGTCGCGGGCGCGGTCGAGCACGAACTCCACCGAGTCCTGCATCGGCACGAATTCCCAGTAAGGCAGGATGTGCGCGGCGATCAGGTCGACGTGCTTGGCCAGCTCCGGGTGTTCTTTCCAGATGTGCCACTGCTCACTGGTGGTGACCGGCACCTTGACGGCGGCGCGTACCCGGTCCAGGTACTGGATCAGTGCCTCGGGCGTGACTTCTTCGCGGAACAGCGCCTCGTTGCCGACCACCACCCGCACCACGCTGCGCGAGGTGTTGGCCAGTTCGATGGCGGTGGCGATTTCGCGCTCGTTGCGCTCAAGGTCCGGGCTGATCCAGATACCCAAGGTCACCCGCAGGCCGAATTCCTCGGCCAGGCGCGGGATATCTGCCTGGGTGCCCTCTACGGTATAGATGCGGATGCTGTCGGTCAGCTTGCTCATCTGCTCCAGGTCTTGGCGCATCTCGTCGTCGCTGGGGTACTGGCCCTTTTGCGGGCTCTCGCCAAGGCGGAAGGGCGAGTACGAGAAACCAGAGATCTGCTCCGGCCAGGCAGGCGCGGAGACGGGGCGGTTGATCAGCGCCCAGAACCCGGTGAACAGCGCCGCGATGGCCAGGACCACGACCAGGTTGAGGCCGAATTTGCGTGATGACATTGTCGTCCAAGTCTGTCGAATTGAGTGAATATTAAAGCAGGATTGGCCGGCACTTTCCTAACCATGGAGGCCAACGGCGCCATTGGCATATAATGCGCGCCGTTTTTAGCGGTATGCGCTTCGGGGTAGCAAGATGAGCACAGAAGATCCACGCTTTGCCGGCGTCGCCCGGTTGTATGGCGATGATGGCCTGCAACGGTTGAAACAGGCCCATGTGGCGATCGTCGGTATCGGCGGGGTCGGCTCGTGGACGGCCGAGGCGTTGGCGCGCAGTGGCGTGGGCGAGATTACCCTGTTCGACCTCGACGATGTCTGTGTCAGCAATACCAACCGTCAGGCCCATGCCCTCGAAGGGCAGGTGGGGCGGCCCAAGGTCGAGGTCATGGCCGAGCGCCTGCGGGCGATCAACCCAGCGTGCACGGTGCACGCGGTAGCTGACTTCGTCACCCGCGAGACCATGGCCGAGTACATCACCGAAGGCCTCGACTTCGTCATCGACTGCATCGATAGCGTTATGGCCAAAGCCGCGCTGATTGCCTGGTGCAAGCGGCGCAAGATCGGCGTTGTGACCACCGGTGGCGCGGGGGGGCAGATCGACCCCACGCAAATCCAGGTCGGTGACCTCAACAAGACCTTCAACGACCCGCTGGCTTCACGGGTACGGTCCACCTTGCGTCGCGACTACAACTTCTCGCGCAATGTCAGCCGTAACTACGCCGTGCCGTGTGTGTTTTCCAGCGAACAGCTGCGCTACCCCAAGGGTGATGGCAGTGTTTGCCTGCAGAAGAGTTTCGTCGGTGAAGGCGTGCGCCTGGACTGCTCGGGTGGTTTTGGCGCGGTGATGATGGTGACCGCGACCTTTGGCATGGTCGCGGCCAGCAAGGCCGTGGAAAAACTGGTGGCGGGTGCCAGGCGGCCGTCAGAGCGGGTCAAACCCGAGTAACCCTGTTCCTATTCGCGGGCAAGCCCGCTCCCACAGGGGCTGTGCGCTACTCAGGGGCTGTGCAGTTCCTGTAGGAGCGGGCTTGCCCGCGAAGAAGTCCCACTGTTCAGTGGCTGGAGGTGATTTCTGCCATCCGCAGCAACACTGCATGCAGGCCATTGCTGCGCGAGGGGGACAGTTGCCGCTCCAGGCCTAACTGGCTGAACCAGCCCGGCAAATCCAGCTCAGCCAGCTCGCTGCTGGCCAGGCCTTGCACCCGCACCAGCAGCAAGGCCAGCAACCCGCGCAACAACCGTGCATCGCTGCTGGCCTTGAATCGCCACTGGCCATCTTGCTGTTCAGCCACCAGCCACACCAGGCTTTCACAGCCATGCACACGGTTGTGCTCGCATTTGTCGGCATCACTCAGCGGCTCAAGACGATCACCCCACTGCATCAGCAGCCGCGCACGTTGCTCCCAGCCGCGGGCCTGCTCGAACTGTTCCAGCGCCTCGCGGGCAGCTGTCGGCAAACTCATCGCAACATCTCCAGCCCTTGATCCAGCGCGTCGAAAAAGCGCTGCAGGTCATCGCTGTCGTTATACAGCCCCAGCGATACCCGAATCGCCCCCTCAAGCCCCAGCCCTGTGAGCAGCGGCATGGCGCAATGATGGCCGGCACGCACGGCGACGCCTTGCTCGGTCAGCAGATGGGCGATGTCGGCGTTGTGCACCCCTTCGATCACGAAGCTGGCCAAGGCCGTCTGTGGCGAGCCGAGCACGCGTATGCCATCGCGGTCGGCCAGGCCGCGCAGCAAGTGTTGGTGCAAGCTGGCTTCATGCCGCTCGACCGCCTGAGCATCGAGGCTGGCCAGGTAATCGAGCGTGGCGCCCAGGCCGATGACACCCGCGATGGGTGGGGTACCGGCTTCGAAGCCCAGCGGGGCGGGGCGGAAGCTGGCGCTCTGGTACTCGGCCAGTTGCACCATCTCACCGCCAAATTGCCAGTGGCGCAGCAGCGCCAGCGCCTGGCTGCGACCATACAGCACGCCAACCCCTTCCGGCCCATACAGCTTGTGGCTGGAAAAGACATAGAAGTCGCACGCCAACTGCTGCACATCATGGCGGCCATGCACCACGCCCTGGGCGCCGTCGACCACGGTCAATGCGCCTTGGGCCCGGGCATGGGCCAGCAAGGCCGACAGCGGTTGCCAGGTGCCCAGCACGTTGGACAGCTGGCTGACCGCCAGTACCCGAGTGCGTGGCCCGATCAGTTGCAGGGCCTGATCGAGGTCGATGCCGCCGTGAATGTCGAGCGGCAAGATAACCAGGCGAAGGTTGCGCCGCCGGGCCAGCTGTTGCCAGGGCAGCAGGTTGGCATGGTGTTCCAGGGCACTGACGGCGAGTTCGTCACCGGCTTCGAAGCGGTGCTCCAGGCCATAGGCCAGCAGGTTGAGGGCCGAGGTGGCGCCATGGGTGAAAACGATCTGCCGCGAATCGGTGGCATTGAGCCAGGCGGCAACCTTGTCGCGGCTGGTTTCGAACGCCTGGGTCGCCAGCGCGCCGGGCAGGTGTTGGGCACGGTGCACGTTCGCCGCGCCATGGCCGTAGTAATGGCTCAGGGCATCGATCAGGGCTTGCGGTTTCTGGCTGGTGGCGGCGCTGTCCAGGTAAGTCTGGTGCTGCCGTTGCAGGGCGGCGATGGCGGGGAAATCGGCACGCCAGGGGGAGGGCTGGAACATGGTCGCGGGGCCTGGAATGAAAAACGGGTCTGGCATTACGCCAGACCCGATCTTATCACTTCAAACCGAGGAAGGTTCTCAGTTGTGGGCGTGCAGCGCCTCGTTCAGCTCGATGGCCGACTTGTGGGTCTTGCATTCCACCGCGCCGTTCAGCGAGTTGCGACGGAACAGCAGGTCGGTCTGGCCGGCCAGGTCGCGGGCCTTGACCACTTTGACCAGCTCGTTGTTCTCGTCGAGCAGGTTCACCTTGGTGCCAGCGGTAATGTACAGGCCAGCTTCGACGGTGTTGCGGTCGCCCAGCGGGATGCCGATACCGGCGTTGGCGCCGATCAGGCAGCCTTCGCCGACCTTGATGACGATGTTGCCGCCACCGGACAGGGTGCCCATGGTCGAGCAGCCGCCGCCCAGGTCCGAACCCTTGCCGACGAAGACGCCCGCCGAAACGCGGCCTTCGATCATGCCTGGGCCTTCGGTGCCCGCGTTAAAGTTGACGAAGCCTTCGTGCATGATGGTGGTGCCTTCGCCGATGTAGGCGCCCAGGCGCACACGGGCGGTGTCGGCGATACGCACGCCGGCCGGGACCACGTAATCGGTCATTTTCGGGAACTTGTCCACCGAGAACACTTCCAGCAGCTCGCCCTTCAGGCGTGCTTCCAGTTGCAGTTCGGCCAGCTCGCCCAGGTCGACGGCGCCTTGGTTGGTCCAGGCGACGTTTGGCAGCAGCGGGAAGATGCCGGCCAGGCTCACGCCGTGCGGCTTGACCAGGCGGTGCGACAGCAGGTGCAGCTTGAGGTAGGCCTCTGGGGTCGAGGTCAGCGCAGCGTCTTCTGCCAGCAGGGTGGCGACCAGCGGCTTGTGGCTTTCGGCCAGGCGGGTCAGCAGGGCAGCTTGGGCGGCATCGACGCCTTTCACGGCTTCAGCCAGCTGCGCCGCTTGCGCGTTGCTGAACGCAATGGCCTGGTTGCCGCCTTCGTAGCCGAGGATCGGGGTAACGGCAGCGATCAGCTCGGCGCTTGGGTTGACCAGCGGTTGTGCGTAGAAGACTTCAAGCCAGGTGCCCTGGCGGTTCTGGGAGCCGACACCGAAGGCCAGGCTGAACAGGGTATTGGACATGGGATTACCTCGTGCGAAATAGGGTGGAAGCGCAGGCGGGCTCAGGCCAGCGCTGCGGCATACGAATCAGGTTTGAAACCAACCAGGGTGCGCTCGCCCAGATCGAGCACCGGGCGCTTGATCATCGAAGGTTGGGCAAGCATCAGCTCGACGGCCTTGGCCTGGTCGATATCAGCCTTGCTGGCGTCGTCGAGCTTGCGGAAGGTGGTGCCGGCACGGTTGAGGATGACTTCCCAGCCGTGCTCGTCGCACCAGCGGTTCAGGCTGTCACGGTCGATGCCTTGGGTTTTGTAGTCATGGAATTCGTAGGCGATGGCTTTGTCTTCGAGCCAGGTACGCGCCTTTTTCATGGTGTCACAGGCTTTGATGCCGTAGAGCGTGTAAGTCATTGTGTACATTGGGGCAAAGGTTCCCCAATTTCTCCATTTTTCGAAAGTCAGTCGCGGGATTATGCGGGAACGATTCGGTGAGCGCCACGGGGTGTGGGCGAATGGGGAGGGGTTGAGCGTTGTAGCGCCTATGAGACCGAGCGCCGCCCGCGCGGCGCTTCGCAGCACAAGGCTGCTCCTACATCTGTTTCGGGCCAGTCACGCCTGTGGAATCTGCGCGCGACCGCCTTGTTTGTCCGACTCGATATCAAGGTGGGCACCAAGGGGCCGCGCGCCCATGCCACAGGAATAATTAGCCCGAAACAGATGTAGGAGCAGCCTTGTGCTGCGAAGCGCCGCGCGGGCGGCGCTCGTTCTCATAGGCGCCAACGCCCTTCAGCCTTGCCCCCCGTCACGCAAACACATGCATCATTGTGTTACATATTCCCGCCGCACCTGCGACTATCGTGCAGCGGCCCCGCATTGCCATACGCCGCTAACATATTGTTTCAATGGCGAAGTTTCGCCTCGCTACGGTTATTGATTCATAAAGGAAGCTTTCACGGATGCAGTCAGCCTATACCGTCCTCATTTTGCTCACGCTGGTCAGCGTGTCGAAGCTGGTCGGCCGGATGATTCCGCTGCCCCTGCCATTGGTGCAGATTGCCGCTGGCGCGCTGCTGGCCTGGCCCACCCTGGGGCTGCACGTGGCCCTGGACCCCGAGCTGTTCCTCTTCCTGTTCCTGCCGCCGCTGCTGTTTGCCGATGGCTGGCGCATTCCCAAGCGCGAGTTGTGGCGCATTCGCGGGCCGGTGGTGGCGCTGGCCGTGGGGTTGGTGCTGTTTACCGTGGTCGGCGCCGGTTACTTCATTCACTGGCTGTTGCCGAGCATCCCGCTGCCGGTCGCTTTTGCCCTGGCAGCGGTGTTGTCGCCTACCGATGCCGTGGCCGTTTCGGCCATTGCACAGGACCGTCTGCCAACCCCGCTGATGCATATGCTGCAGGGTGAGGCGCTGATGAACGATGCCTCGGGCCTGGTGACGTTCAAGTTCGCCTTGGCCGCAGCGATCACGGGGGTGTTCTCGTTGGCCGATGCAAGCTTCAGCTTCGTCCTGGTCGCCCTTGGCGGCCTGGCGGTCGGCGTTGCCCTGAGCTGGCTGATCGGCCGTCTGCGCGCCTGGATGATCGCCCGCGGCTGGGACGACCCCGCCACGCACGTGGTGTTCATGCTGTTGCTGCCCTTTGCGGCATATGTATTGGCAGAGCGCCTGGGGGTATCCGGCATTCTGTCGGCAGTGGCGGCCGGCATGATGCAGAGCTGGCTCGACCTGCTGCCCCGCCAGACCAGTACCCGCTTGCTCAATCGCAGTGTGTGGTCGTTGCTGGAGTTTGCCTTCAATGGCCTGATCTTCCTGCTGCTCGGCCTGCAATTGCCGGACATCATCAAGGCCGTCGTGAGCCACGAGGCCACTGTCTGGCCGACCTTGGCCTGGCGCTGCCTGGATGTACTGGCGATCTTCGCGGCGTTGATCCTGCTGCGGTTTATCTGGGTGCAGAGCATCTGGCGGGCCATTGGTGTGGTACGCCCCTGGCGGGGCAAGCCGGCGCTGGTGCTGATGCCCACGGCGCGTTCCTGCTGGCTGCTGACCCTAGGGGGCGTACGTGGCGCCGTGACTCTGGCGGGTGTGATGTCGGTGCCGCTGTTGATCAGTGCGGGGCAGGCGTTCCCCGAGCGTGATTTGCTCATCTTCATCGCCGCAGGGGTCATTCTGCTGTCGTTGATCAGTGCCTGCATTGCCTTGCCGATTCTGCTGCGTGGCGTCACCCAAAGCCCGGATGAGCGGCTGCATCAAGAAGTGCTGGAGGCTTGGCGACGCACGGCCGAGGCCGCGATTCATGCCCTGGAGGCGGAAGAGGTGATCGATGCCAACGCGCCGCAGGATGCCGCGCAGGCGACACTGGCGACCGAGCTCAAGGCGCGGTTGATGGCCGAGTACCGGGACGAGCTGGACAGTTACAACGACACGGCGGAGGCACGGGCCCTGGCTGAGCAGATGGACCTGCTTGAGCGGCGTTTGCGCTTGCGTGCGCTGCGGGCGCAGCGGCTGGAGTTGTACAACCTTCATCGCCAGCACCTGGTGGGCGATGAGGTGGTGCGGCAGGTGCTGGGTGAGCTGGATATGAGCGAGGCGAACCTGGGCGCTGTCCGGTAGCTCGCAGGGGCTGCTCTGCAGCCCGTGAGAATCCCTGTGGGGGCAACTGTCTTGCGCAATTTCTAAAAATTGACGCATTACGTGGGAGCGGGCTTGCCCCGCGAACACCGGCGAAGCCGGTGCCATGCACCGCGTAGCCCCATTCGCGGGGCAAGCCCGCTCCCACAGGGTCCTCACATGGTCTGAACCTGCGCAGTTACCTGTGGCTTGTCGGGGCGCCGAACCGCTGCGATGGGGCGCAAAGCGCCCCCTGCCTAATCAGCGGTTCTGCAGGAACGCGCGAATCCGCTCGGCGGCCTCGATGCACTCGGCCAGCGGCGCAACCAACGCCATGCGCACTCGGCCAGCGCCAGGGTTCACGCCATCCACGTCACGCGACAGGTACGACCCCGGCACCACGGTCACATGCTGGGCTTCGAACAGGTCGCGGGTGAACGCGGCGTCGCAGCCCGGCACCTTGGCCCACAGGTAGAAGCTGCCATCCGGGCGTTGCACATCCATCACCGGCTGCAGGATATCCAGCACGGCATCGTACTTGGCGCGGTACTGGTCACGGTTTTCGCGCACGTGCGCCTCGTCCTGCCAGGCAGCGATGCTGGCCAGCTGGGTCTGCACGGGCATGGCGCAGCCGTGGTAGGTGCGGTACAGCAAAAATGGCTTGATGATCTCGGCATCGCCCGCGACGAAGCCCGAACGCAGGCCTGGCAGGTTGGAACGCTTGGACAGGCTGTGGAACACCACGCAGCGTTTGAAATCGCTGCGGCCCAGTTCGGCGCAGGCGCTGAGCAGGCCCGGTGGCGGGGCGTCTTCGTCGAAGTACAGCTCGCTGTAGCATTCGTCGGCGGCGATCACGAAATCATGCTCGTCGGCCAGGGCAATCAGCTTCTTCAGGGTGTCCATCGGCACCAGCGCGCCGGTAGGGTTGCCTGGCGAGCACAGGAAGAGGATTTGGCAACGCTGCCAGACATCAGCCGGCACGGCGTCGAAGTCAGGGTTGAAGCCGTTGTTTTCAAGGCACGGCAGGTAGTGCGGCGTGGCGCCTGCCAGCAGCGCCGCGCCTTCGTAGATCTGGTAGAACGGGTTAGGGCTGACCACCAGGCCATCATCGGCCCGGTTGACCACGGCCTGGGTGAAGGCGAACAGTGCTTCACGGGTGCCGTTGACCGGCAGGATGTGACGGTCGGCATCCAGCCAGCCGGTTGGCACGCCGAAGCGGCGCTCGCACCACTGGCCGATGGCCTGGCGGAGCCCTGGCAGGCCGAGGGTGCTGGGGTACACCGCCAGCTTGTCGAGGTTGTCGGCCATGGCCTGGGCGACGAACGCCGGCGATGTGTGCTTCGGCTCACCGATCGACAGCGCGATGGCGCGCTTGTCGGCCGCAGGTTTCACACTGCCCAGCAGGGCTCGCAGTTTCTCGAACGGGTAGGGCTGAAGCTGGGTCAGGGCATGGTTCATCGGCGCAAGGTCTCGTCAATCGTCTAATCGTTAAAAGGTCACGCGGGTCGGGCTGGCGTCGCTCGCCTGGCCAGCCTGCAGCTGCTGGACGATAGCCTCCTGCAGGCGGCTGCACAGCTGCGGGTCGGACAGCGGCTGGTTGTCGGCATCGGTGATGAAGAACACGTCTTCCACGCGCTCGCCGAGGGTGGCGATCTTGGCGTTCTGCAACGACAGGTCGAACTCCAGGAAGATGCGGCCGATCCGAGCCAGCAGGCCCGGCCGGTCGGGCGCGGTGATCTCAAGGATGGTCACCGGCCGTTGGGCATCGTTGAGGATGGTCACCTGCGGCGGGAAATTGAAGTGCTTGAGCTGGCGTGGCACCCGGCGCTGAATGATCGTCGGGTAGTCCTCGGGGTTGCGCAGCGCTTCGGTGAGGCCGTCGCGAATCTGCTTGACCCGCTGCGGGTTGTCGCCGATCGAGCCGCCGTCATTGTCGAGCACGATATAGGTGTCGAGGGTGAACTGGCTGCTCGAGGTGATGATGCGCGCGTCATGGATGTTCAGGTTCAACTGCGACATGGCCGCCACGGTCACGGCGAAGAAGTCGTGCTGGTCGGGGGCATAGATGAAGATCTGCGTACCGCCCTCGAACTCGCGCTGGGTGGTTTCCTTGATCAGCACCAGCGGCCCGCCGTCGGCCGGCTGCTGGAGGATGGCGTCGGTGTGCCAGGCCACATCGGCCGCGTTGTGCTTGAGGAAGTAGTCGTCGCCCAACTGCGACCAGAGTTGCTCGACGTCGTCCGGGTCGACGCCTTCGCGCACGAGGATGTCCAACGCGGCGCTTTGGGTCTGGCGGATCTGCTCTTCGCGGTCCAGTGGGTTTTCCAGGCCACGGCGCAGGGCGCGCTTGGTCTCGGTGTACAGCTGGCGCAGCAGGCTGGCGCGCCAGGAGTTCCACAGGCTGGGGTTGGTGGCGTTGATGTCGGCCACGGTCAGCACATAGAGGTAATCCAGGCGGGTCTCGTCCCCCACATGCAAGGCAAAGTCGTTGATCACCTGTGGGTCGGACAGGTCTTTGCGCTGTGCGGTGGTGGACATCACCAGATGGTTCAGCACCAGCCAGACGATCAGGCGGCTGTCCCAGGCCGGCAGTTGGTGGCGCTCGCAGAACGTCTGTGCGTCCACCGCGCCCAGCTCCGAGTGGTCACCCTGGCGGCCCTTGCCGATGTCGTGGTAAAGCCCGGCCAGGTAGATCAGCTCGGGTTTGGGCAGGCGGCCCATGAGCTTGCTGGCCAGCGGGAATTTCTCGGAAACCGGCGTGTACTGCAGTTTGCGCAGGTGCTTGATCAGGTTGAGCGTGTGCGCATCGACCGTATAGATGTGGAACAGGTCATGCTGCATCTGCCCGACGATCAGGCCGAATTCCGGCAGGTAGCGGCCGAGGATGCCGTAGCGGTTCATCCGGCGCAGATTGCGGTGGATGCCGATCTCGCACTTGAACAGCTCGATGAACAGGCTGGTGTTGCGGATATCGTGACGGAAGGTTTCGTCGATCAGGTGCCGGTGCTCGCGCAGCAGGCGCACGGTATCAGCGCGTACCCCTTTGATCTCCGGGTGCTGGGCCATCAGCACGAAGATTTCCAGCATGGCGAACGGCGTGCGTTTGAATACGTTCGGCTTGGCGGCTTCTATATAGCCGTCATGCAGGCGGAAGCGCGCATTCAAGGGTTGAGTGGTGCCGCTGTCATCGTCGGCGAGGATGACTTCCTCGAAGTGCTGGATGATCAGGTCGCACAACTGGCTGATGCTCATCACCACCCGGTAGTACTGCTGCATGAACTGCTCGATCGCGCGCTTGGGGTTCTCGTCGCTGTAGCCCAGCAAGGCGGCGATGCTGCGCTGGTGGTCGAACAGCAAGCGGTCTTCCGAGCGCCCGGCCAGCATGTGCAGGGCATAGCGCACCTTCCACAGGAAGTCCTGGGAGGAGGCCAGCAGTTCGTTCTCGCTTTCCAGCAAAAAACCTTCACCGGCCAGGGCGTGCAGGTTCAGCGTGCCGTATTGGCGGCGCGCCACCCACAACACGGTCTGGATGTCGCGCAGGCCACCGGGTGAGCCCTTGACGTTGGGCTCAAGGTTGTACTCGGTGTCGTTGTACTTGTGGTGGCGGGCCTTGAGCTCGGCGCGCTTGGCCAGGAAGAACTCCTTGCTCGGCCACATGTGCTCGGTGCTGGTGACGTCCAGCATGCGCTGGCGCAAGGCTTCGGGGCCGGCGACGGTGCGGCTTTCCATCATGTTGGTGATGACCGTCAGGTCGGCACGTGCCTGCTCGGCACATTCGTCGACGGTGCGCACACTCTGGCCCACTTCCAGGCCGATGTCCCAGAGCAGGGTGAGGAAGCGCTCGATGGCCTCGCGGTACTGCTCGTGTTCGGCAGCACCTAGCAAAATCAGCAGGTCGATGTCGGAATGCGGGTGCAGTTCACCGCGCCCGTAACCGCCTACCGCGACCAGCGCGATGCCGCGCTGGTCGCCCCAGTCGAACTGGTTCCAGGCCTGCTGCAGGATGTTGTCGACGAGCCAGGCGCGGTCCTCGATCAAACGGCGGATTTCGCGGCCTTCGCGAAAACGCCGGTCGAGCACCTCACCCGCCTGGCGGATGGCTTTCTTGAAGGCGGCGATAGGGCTCGCCTTGAGGGCCAGTTCCGCCTGGAACTGGCCGCGGTCGAACAGCTCGGGATCCACCTGGGGCATTGCGTCGCGTTCCTGTCGTGGGGTGCCTGGCGCGGACTCAGGCCGAGGTGCGCGCGATAGTGTCGTCCTTGCGCAGGGTGAAGATCTCGTAACCGGTCGCCGTCACCACCAGGGTGTGCTCCCACTGGGCCGAGAGCTTGCGGTCCTTGGTAATGGCGGTCCAGCCATCGCCCAGGACCTTGGTGTCTGCCTTGCCCTGGTTGATCATCGGCTCGATGGTGAAGGTCATGCCTTCTTTGAGTTCCATGCCAGTGCCGGCGCGGCCGTAGTGGAGGATCTGCGGTTCTTCGTGGAACACTTTGCCGATGCCGTGGCCGCAGAATTCGCGCACCACCGAGAAGCCGTTCTTTTCAGCGTGCTTCTGGATCACTTCGCCGATGTCGCCCAGGCGGCAGCCCGGCTTGACCAGCTCGATGGCCTTGTACATGCATTCCTGGGTGACCTTGGACAGGCGCTCGGCCCAGACCGGCACGTTGCCGACGTGGAACATGCGGCTGGTGTCGCCGTGGTAGCCGTCCTTGATCACGGTGACATCGATGTTGAGCGTGTCACCGTCCTTGAGCGGCTTGTCGTTGGGGATGCCGTGGCAGACCACATGGTTGATCGAGGTGCAGATCGACTTGGGGTAACCCTTGTAGTTGAGCGGCGCCGGGATGGCCTGCTGCACGTTGACGATGTAGTCGTGGCACAGGCGGTCCAGTTCTTCGGTGGTGACACCGGGCTTGACGTGCTCTTCGATCATTTCCAGCACCTCGGCGGCCAGGCGGCCGGCGATGCGCATCTTCTCGATGTCTTCTGCGGTCTTGATGGTGACGGTCATTACAGGCTCTCTACGGCGCCGTGCACGGCGCGAACAAACGGGAAAGGCCGGATTCTAGCAGAGCAGGGCGGCAATCGGTCGGGATAAAGCCGGCCATCCTGCTGTCTATAGAGGGCATTTTGGCCTGAAAGCCTGGGTGCTGCAAAAACCGCTGACGGACGCGACAGTATTCGGGTTCCGTTCGCTCGCGGTCTGTGGTATAAAATGCGCCGCTTTCGGGGTCGACCCCGTAAGCCCTAAACCCACACACGTGTCGACACGATGACCTGGGTGCCCCGGATTCTAGAATCTGTGGGTTGGTCATTGGGATGCGTGGAGGCCCAACCCGACTTATCAAGGAACTATCATGTCCCAAGTCAACATGCGCGATATGCTGAAGGCCGGTGTGCACTTCGGCCACCAGACCCGTTACTGGAACCCGAAAATGGGCAAGTACATTTTCGGCGCGCGTAACAAGATCCACATCATCAACCTGGAAAAAACCCTGCCAATGTTCAACGAAGCTCTGGCTTTCGTAGAGCGTCTGGCCCAGGGCAAGAACAAGATCATGTTCGTCGGCACCAAGCGTTCCGCCGGCAAGATCGTCGCCGAGCAAGCTGCTCGTGCCGGTTCGCCATACGTTGACCACCGCTGGTTGGGCGGCATGCTGACCAACTACAAAACCATCCGTGCTTCGATCAAGCGTCTGCGCGACCTGGAAACTCAGGCCGAAGATGGCACCTTTGCCAAGCTGACCAAGAAAGAAGCCCTGATGCGTTCGCGCGATCTGGAAAAGCTGGACCGCAGCCTGGGTGGTATCAAGGACATGGGCGGCCTGCCTGATGCCCTGTTCGTGATCGACGTTGACCACGAGCGCATTGCTATCACCGAAGCCAACAAGCTGGGCATCCCGGTTATCGGCGTTGTCGATACCAACAGCAGCCCGGAAGGTGTTGACTACATCATCCCAGGTAACGATGACGCCATTCGCGCTATCGAGCTGTACATGACTTCGATGGCTGACGCCATCATCCGCGGCCGCAACAACGTTGCTGGCGGCACCGAAGTCTACGCTGAAGAAGCGGCTGCACCTGCTGCTGAGTAATTGACGCCTGGCGTCTACTTGGCACGCAAAAAGGGGGCTTTGCCCCCTTTTTGCCACCTTGAAATCCTGCTGTCAGCAACCGCCCCGCACTATGGGCCTGCTGAGATAAAAACAGCGGATTTGCAGAATTGAACGCCCGTGATGAGCGGGTGGAATGGTTGAAAAACTTTCCAAGAGGATTTTGAAATGGCAGCAATTACTGCAGCGCTGGTCAAAGAACTGCGCGAGCGTACCGGCGAAGGCATGATGGATTGCAAAAAGGCCCTGGAAAAGGCCGGCGGCGACATCGAAAAAGCCATTGACGACATGCGTGCCTCGGGCGCCATCAAGGCCGCCAAAAAGGCTGGCAACGTCGCTGCTGAAGGCGCTATCGCCGTCAAGACCGACGGCAAAGCCGCCGTTCTGCTGGAAGTCAACTCGCAGACCGACTTCCTGGCCCTGCAAGACGACTTCAAAAACTTCGTAGCCGAAAGCCTCGAAGAAGCCTTCGCCCAGAAGCTGACCGACGCTGCACCGCTGATCGCCTCGCGCGAAGCAGCCCGTGAAGCCCTGGTCGCCAAGTGCGGCGAAAACGTCAACATCCGCCGCCTGGCGCGCGTTGAGGGTGACGTTGTTGGTGCTTACCTGCACGGCAACAAGATCGGTGCCGTTGTTGTCCTGAAAGGCGGCGACGTCGAGCTGGCCAAGAACATCGCCATGCACGTTGCTGCTTCGAACCCGGAGTTCCTGGATGCATCGGAAATCTCCGCCGAGGCCATCGAGCGCGAGAAGAATGTCTTCCTGCAGCTGAACGCCGACAAGATCGCCGGCAAGCCGGAAAACATCGTTGAGAACATGATCAACGGCCGTATCACCAAGTTCAAGGCTGAAGCTTCGCTGAAAGAGCAAGCCTTCGTCATGAACCCGGAAGTCAAGGTTGGCGAGCTGGCCAAGAAAGCCGGTGCTGAAATCGTTTCCTTCACCTACTTCAAGGTCGGCGAAGGCATCGAGAAGCCAGTCGACAACTTCGCTGAAGAAGTTGCCGCTCAGGTAGCTGCTGCCAAGCAGTAAGACAGACACGTCTGTCGCCCCAAAGAGGCTGCCCGCTCACGCGCGCAGCCTCTTTGTCAAAGCGGGAGCGGTTTTCCAAACCGCTGTTCGCTGACGCAGTCGCTGCGTCACGTTAGAGTTACACGCAGGCTCAAACAGCCCGCCAGAATTTTTTTACAAACGCCGCAGGAGAGATTCGCAATGGCTCAGCAGGGCAGTGGTCATCAGGCTCGCTATAAACGCATTCTACTCAAACTTAGCGGCGAGGCCCTGATGGGCTCGGAAGAGTTCGGGATCGACCCCAAGGTCCTGGATCGCATGGCGCTGGAAGTCGGCCAACTGGTCGGCATCGGTGTGCAAGTCGGTCTGGTGATCGGCGGTGGCAACCTGTTCCGTGGTGCGGCGCTCAGTGCAGCCGGCATGGACCGCGTCACCGGTGACCACATGGGCATGCTGGCGACCGTCATGAATGCCCTGGCCATGCGCGACGCGCTGGAGCGGGCAAACATTACCGCCATCGTCATGTCGGCGATTTCCATGGTAGGCGTGACCGATCACTATGATCGCCGCAAAGCCATGCGCCACCTGAACGCCAAAGAAGTCGTAATCTTCGCTGCCGGTACCGGCAACCCGTTCTTCACCACCGACTCTGCCGCTTGCCTGCGCGCCATCGAAATCGATGCCGACGTGGTATTGAAGGCAACCAAGGTCGATGGTGTATACACTGCAGATCCATTCAAGGACCCGCATGCCGAGAAGTTCGATCATCTGACCTACGATGAAGTGCTGGATCGCAAGCTGGGTGTGATGGATCTGACGGCAATCTGCCTTTGCCGCGACCACAAGATGCCGCTGCGCGTCTTCAATATGAACAAGCCGGGCGCCCTGCTGAACATCGTGCATGGCGGCGCGGAAGGAACCCTGATCGAGGAAGTTCAAAAATGATCAACGCTATCAAGAAAGACGCCCAGGACCGCATGGGCAAGTCCATCGAGGCGCTGGGTCGCCACCTGGCTGCCATCCGCACCGGCCGTGCCCACCCAAGCATCCTGGACAGCGTCAGGGTCACTGCCTGGGGTAGCGAAATGCCGCTGAACCAGGTGGCCGCGATTACCGTCGAGGACGCGCGCACCCTGAAGATCGTTGCGCACGACAAGAACCTCAGCGCTGCCATCGAAAAAGCCATCCTGACCTCCGACCTGGGCTTGAACCCGTCCAGCGCCGGTACCACCATCCGCGTCCCGATGCCGGCCCTGACTGAGGAAACCCGCAAGGGTTACACCAAGCAGGCCAGCGGCGTTGCCGAAGATGCCAAGGTAGCCGTGCGTAACGTGCGCCGTGACGCACTCGCCGACCTGAAGAAGCTGACCAAGGACAAGGAAATCAGCGAAGACGAAGAACGTCGCGCCGCTGACGAGATCCAGAAGCTGACCGACAAGTTCGTCGCCGAAATCGACGCTGCGTTCAAGGCCAAGGAAAAGGACCTGTTGGCCGTCTAAGGCCGAGGTTTTTTAATGGAAAAGACCAAGCCAGCGGCGCCGTCCTCGGTGCCGCGACACGTCGCGATCATCATGGATGGCAACAACCGCTGGGCGAAGAAGCGCTTGCTGCCCGGCGTTGCCGGGCACAAGGCTGGCGTAGATGCCGTGCGTGCGGTCATCGAAGTCTGCGCCGAATCGGGGGTCGAGGTACTGACCCTGTTCGCCTTCTCCAGCGAAAACTGGCAGCGCCCCGCCGAAGAGGTCGGTGCGCTGATGGAGTTGTTCTTCTCGGCCCTGCGCCGTGAGGCGCGTCGCCTCAACGAGAACAACATCAGCTTGCGCATCATTGGTGATCGCTCGCGCTTTCATCCTGAGCTGCAGGCGGCCATGCGTGAGGCTGAGGCACTGACCGCCGGCAACAACCGCTTCATCCTGCAGATCGCGGCCAACTACGGTGGCCAGTGGGACATCGCCCAGGCTGCCCAGCGCCTGGCGCGGGAAGTACAGGCGGGCCATCTGCGTCCGGACGATATCACGCCGGGTTTGCTGCAGACGTGCCTGTCCACCGGTGAGTTGCCGTTGCCGGACCTGTGCATCCGCACCGGGGGCGAACGCCGCATCAGCAATTTCCTGCTGTGGCAGCTGGCCTATGCCGAGCTGTATTTCTCCGACCTGTACTGGCCGGACTTCAAACACGAGGCCATGCGCAATGCCCTGGCCGATTTCGCTTCGCGCCAGCGCCGCTTCGGTAAGACCAGCGAGCAGGTCGAGGCTGGAGCTCGTGCTTAATGCTTAAACAACGCATCATTACCGCGCTGATCCTGCTGCCGGTCGCGCTGGGTGGCTTCTTCCTGCTCAATGGTGGGGATTTCGCCCTGTTCATCGGCTTCGTGGTCACCCTCGGCGCCTGGGAGTGGGCGCGCCTGGCGGGGTTGATGACCCAGCCACTGCGCATTGCCTACGCCGCGGTCGTCGCCGGAGCGCTGATGCTGCTGCACCTGATGCCCGACCTGGCACCGTGGGTGCTGGGTGCGTCGGTGATCTGGTGGGGGCTGGCCACCTGGCTGGTGCTGACCTATCCGCGCAGCAGCGAGCTATGGGCCAGTGCGGCCTGCCGCTTGCTGATCGGCCTGCTGGTGTTACTGCCGGCGTGGCAAGGCTTGGTGCTGCTCAAGCACTGGCCGCTCGGCAACTGGCTGATTCTGTCGGTCATGGTGCTGGTGTGGGCCGCCGACATCGGTGCTTACTTCTCTGGTCGAGCCTTCGGCAAGCGTAAGCTGGCGCCGCAGGTCAGCCCGGGCAAAAGCTGGGAAGGCGTCTATGGTGGCCTGGCTGTCAGCCTGGTGATTACGCTGGTGGTCGGTATCAGCCGCGACTGGGGTGTTGGCCAGATCCTGCTGGGTCTGTTGGGCGCGGCACTGGTGGTCATGGCCTCGGTGATCGGTGACCTGACCGAAAGCATGTTCAAGCGCCGCTCGGGCATCAAGGACAGCAGCAACCTGCTGCCCGGCCATGGTGGCGTGCTCGACCGCATCGACAGCCTGACGGCGGCCATCCCGCTCTTTGCCGTGCTGCTGTGGGCTGCCGAATGGGGTGTGATGTGAGTACGTTGCAGCGCATTACCGTGCTGGGCGCCACCGGCTCCATTGGCTTGAGCACGCTGGATGTGATTGCACGTCACCCTGAGCGTTATTCGGTATTCGCCCTGAGCGGTTACTCGCGCATCGACGAGCTGCTGGCGCTGTGCGTCCGGCATCGCCCGGAGTACGCGGTGGTGCCGAGTGCCGAAAGTGCTGCGCGCTTGCGCGACGGCCTGGCGGCCGTCGGTTGCGCCACCCAGGTGCTGGAAGGCGAGGCGGGGCTTTGCCAGGTTGCCGCAGCGCCTGAGGTGGATGCGGTGATGGCCGCTATCGTGGGTGCAGCAGGGCTGCGACCGACCTTGGCTGCCGTCGAGGCGGGCAAGAAAGTGTTGCTGGCCAATAAAGAGGCGCTGGTGATGTCTGGCGCGCTGTTCATGGAGGCGGTGCGGCGCAGTGGTGCCGTGCTGCTGCCGATCGACAGCGAGCACAATGCAATCTTCCAGTGCCTGCCCAGCGACTATGCCCGCGGCCTGAGCCAGGTGGGGGTGCGCCGCATCCTGCTGACGGCATCGGGTGGCCCGTTCCGCGAAACACCGTCCGCCGCATTGGCCGATGTCACCCCGGAGCAGGCGTGCGCGCACCCTAACTGGTCCATGGGGCGCAAGATTTCCGTGGATTCGGCCAGCATGATGAACAAAGGGCTCGAGTTGATCGAGGCCTGCTGGCTGTTCGATGCCTCGCCCGCCAAGGTCGAGGTGGTGGTGCACCCGCAGAGCGTGATCCACTCGCTGGTGGATTACGTGGACGGTTCGGTGCTCGCCCAGTTGGGCAACCCGGACATGCGCACGCCGATCGCCAATGCGCTGGCCTGGCCAGAGCGCATTGATTCTGGCGTCGCACCGCTGGACCTGTTTGCTATCGCACGCCTGGATTTCCAGGCGCCCGACGAACAGCGCTTCCCGTGCCTGCGCCTGGCGCGGCAGGTTGCCGAGGCCGGCAACAGTGCACCTGCCGTGCTCAATGCGGCCAACGAAGTGGCTGTCGAGGCATTTCTCCAGCGGCGTATCCGCTTCCCGGAGATCGCGGGTATGATCGAACAAGTGCTCGATCAGGAGCCTGTAGTGCCACTGGCCTCGTTGGACGCGGTATTTGCCGCCGACCAGCGTGCCCGGGAGCTGTCCCGTGAGTGGTTGCGGCGTCACGGTCGATGATGCAGGCCTGCCAGGGCTTGTGCGAAAAGTCGTTCTGCTGAACGTCATCTGGAGAAAGATATGACTGCGCTCTACATGATTGTCGGCACCCTGGTGGCCTTGGGTGTTCTGGTCACGTTCCACGAATTCGGCCACTTCTGGGTGGCCCGACGCTGCGGCGTCAAGGTGCTGCGTTTTTCGGTGGGCTTCGGTACGCCGTTGTTGCGCTGGCATGACCGCCAGGGCACCGAATTCGTGGTGGCGGCGATTCCGCTGGGCGGCTACGTCAAGATGCTCGATGAGCGCGAAGGCGATGTGCCGCCTGCGTTGGCCGACCAGTCGTTCAACCGTAAAAGCGTGCGTCAGCGTATCGCCATCGTCGCCGCCGGCCCGATTGCCAACTTCTTGCTGGCCATCGTGTTCTTCTGGCTCTTGGCCATGCTCGGCACCCAGCAGATTCGCCCGGTCATCGGTGCGGTCGAAGCGGGTAGCCTGGCAGCGTCGGCAGGCCTGACCGCAGGTCAGGAAATTGTATCCATCGATGGCAAGGCGACCAGCGGTTGGTCTGCGGTCAACCTGCAACTGGTTCGCCGTCTGGGCGAGAGCGGCACGCTGCAGGTAGGCGTGCGCGACGAAGGCGCCAGCGCCGAGCAGCACTTGCAGATCAAGCTGGACCACTGGCTGAAAGGCGCCGACGAGCCAGACCCTATCCAGTCCCTGGGCTTGCGCCCATGGCGCCCGGTGATCGTGCCGGTGCTGGCCGAGATTGATTCGAAAGGGCCGGCCGCTGCCGCCGGCTTGAAGACAGGTGACAAGCTGCTGGCCCTCGATGGCGTGGCAGTGAACGACTGGCAGCAGGTGGTCGACACCGTACGCGCCCACCCGCAAGCCAAGGTCGTGGTGCGTGTCGAACGCGATGGTGCTGCGCTGGATGTGCCAGTAACCCTGGCCCGCAAGGGTGAGGGCAAGGCCGCGGGCGGTTACCTGGGCGCGGGGGTGAAAGGTGGCGAATGGCCTGCCAACATGCTCCGCGAAGTCAGCTATGGCCCGTTGGACGCGGTAGGCGAGGGCTTGTCGCGCACCTGGAACATGAGCGTCCTGACGCTCGAGTCGCTGAAGAAAATGCTGTTCGGAGAGCTCTCGGTAAAAAACTTGAGCGGACCGATAACCATTGCTAAAGTGGCGGGCGCTTCAGCCCAGTCCGGCGTGGGGGATTTCCTGAATTTCCTGGCCTACCTGAGCATAAGCCTGGGGGTTCTTAACCTGCTGCCCATTCCAGTACTGGATGGGGGGCATTTGCTGTTTTACCTGGTCGAGTGGGCGCGCGGTCGTCCGCTGTCAGATCGGGTGCAAGGTTGGGGGGTCCAGATCGGTATCAGTTTGGTCGTAGGGGTGATGTTGCTCGCCCTGATCAACGATCTGGGTCGACTATAAAGCTTCGCATTGCGAACCTGCCGCCACTTCGCGGCGGGTTGTTTATTGCCAGTTGGAATAAAAGGACTTCATGAAACGTCTGCTGCTAACTGCGGTCCTCTCCGCACTGATGATCGCTGAAGTTCACGCCGAGTCCTTCACCATCTCCGATATTCGTGTCAACGGCCTGCAGCGGGTTTCCGCCGGCAGCGTCTTCGGTGCCTTGCCGCTCAACGTCGGCGATCAGGCCGATGATCGGCGCCTGGTGGATTCGACCCGTTCCCTGTTCAAGACTGGCTTCTTCCAAGACATCCAGCTGAGCCGCGATGGCAATGTCCTGATCATCAACGTGGTCGAGCGCCCGTCGGTTTCCAGCATCGAGATCGAAGGCAACAAGGCGATCAGCACCGAAGACCTGATGAAGGGTCTGAAGCAGTCTGGCCTGGCCGAAGGTGAGATCTTCCAGCGCGCCACCCTTGAAGGTGTGCGTAACGAGTTGCAGCGCCAGTACGTGGCCCAGGGCCGCTACTCGGCCGAGGTCGACGCCGAAGTCGTGCCGCAGCCGCGCAACCGCGTCGCGCTGAAAATCAAGATCAACGAAGGCACCGTCGCGGCCATTCAGCACATCAACGTGGTGGGCAACAACGTCTTCGACGACGAAGAGCTGTCGCAGCTGTTCGAGCTGAAAACCACCAACTGGCTGTCGTTCTTCAAGAACGACGACAAGTACGCCCGTGAAAAACTCTCCGGTGACCTGGAGCGTCTGCGTTCCTACTACCTGGACCGCGGCTACATCAACATGGATATCGCCTCTACCCAGGTATCCATCACGCCAGACAAGAAACACGTCTACATCACCGTCAACATCAACGAAGGCGAGAAGTACACCGTCCGTGACGTGAAGCTCTCCGGTGACCTCAAGGTGCCGGAAGACCAGGTCAAGTCGCTGCTGCTGGTGCAGCCGGGCCAGGTATTCTCGCGCAAGGTGATGACCACCACGTCCGAGCTGATCACCCGTCGTCTGGGTAACGAAGGCTACACCTTCGCCAACGTCAACGGCGTGCCACAGCCGAACGACCAGGACCACACCGTCGATATCATGTTCGTGGTCGACCCGGGCAAGCGTGCCTACGTCAACCGCATCAACTACCGCGGCAACACCAAGACCGAAGACGAAGTGCTGCGTCGCGAAATGCGCCAGATGGAAGGCGGCTGGGCGTCGACCTACCTGATCGACCAGTCCAAGACCCGTCTGGAACGCCTGGGCTTCTTCAAGGAAGTCAACGTCGAGACCCCGCCGGTGCCTGGCACCGATGACCAGGTCGACGTCAACTACAGCGTCGAGGAACAAGCGTCCGGCTCCATTACGGCGTCGGTCGGTTTCGCCCAGAGCGCCGGTCTGATCCTGGGTGGTTCGATCAGCCAGAGCAACTTCCTGGGTACCGGTAACAAGGTCTCCATCGGCCTGACCCGTTCCGAATATCAGACCCGCTACAACTTCGGCTTCGTGGACCCCTACTTCACGGCTGACGGTGTCAGCCTGGGTTACAACGCCTTCTACCGCAGCACCGACTACGACGACCTCGATGTCGACGTTGCCAGCTATGCGGTCGACAGCCTGGGCGCCGGTGTCAGCCTGGGTTACCCGATCAGCGAAACCTCGCGCCTGACCTATGGCCTGAGCGTTCAGCAGGACAAGATCAAGACCGGTAAATACACCGTCGACGAGATCTTCGACTTCCTCGATCAAGAGGGTGACAACTTCCTGAACTTCAAGGCGTCGATCGGCTGGTCCGAATCGACCCTGAACAAAGGCGTGCTGGCGACTCGTGGTCACTCGCAAAGCTTGACCCTGGAATCGACCATTCCGGGCAGCGACCTGTCGTTCTACAAGCTCGACTACCGCGGCCAGCTGTTCAAGCCAATCAACAACGACTACACCCTGCGCCTGCACACTGAACTGGGCTATGGTGATGGCTACGGCAGCACCTCGGGCCTGCCGTTCTACGAGAACTACTACGCGGGCGGCTTCAACTCTGTCCGTGGCTTCAAGGACAGCAGCCTGGGCCCACGCAGTACGCCTAGCCGTGGTGAAGGCAACCCGGGTGGCAAGCCGGGTACCATCCGCGACCCGGATCAGGATCCGCTGCCGTTCGGTGGCAACGTGTTGGTCCAGGGTGGTGTCGAACTGCTGTTCCCACTGCCGTTCGTCAAGGACCAGCGTTCGCTGCGCACGTCGGTATTCTGGGACGTGGGTAACGTGTTCGATACCAACTGCGGCAGCAAGCCAGATTGCGAGAAGGTCGGTTTCTCGGGTATGGCCAGTTCGGTGGGTCTCGGTGTGACCTGGATCACTGCACTGGGCCCGTTGAGCTTCAGCCTGGCGATGCCGGTCAAGAAGCCGGACGATGCCGATACCCAGGTGTTCCAATTCTCTCTGGGCCAGACCTTCTAAGGTCGGCCCTTGCATAACGACAACGGTTTATCCAGGAGTGCATCGTGCGTAAGTTGACTCAACTGGCCATTTTGGCCGCGGCGCTGGTCGCCACCCCGGCTTTCGCCGAAATGAAGGTTGCCGTCCTGAACTATCAGATGGCCCTGCTGGAATCGGATGCCGCCAAGAAGTATGCGGTTGATGCAGAGAAAAAATTCGGCCCGCAACTGACCAAGCTGAAAAGCCTGGAAAGCAGCGCCAAGGGCATCCAGGACCGCCTGATCAAAGGTGGCGACAAGATGCAGCAGCAGGAGCGTGAGCGCCTGGAGCTCGAGTTCAAGCAAAAGGCCCGCGACTTCCAGTTCCAGTCCAAGGAACTGAACGAAGCCAAGGCCGTTGCGGACCGTGACATGCTCAAGCAACTCAAGCCGAAGCTGGACGGCGCTGTCGAGGAAGTGATCAAGAAGGGCGGTTTCGACCTGGTTCTCGAGCGTGGCGCGGTCATCGATGTCAAACCTCAGTACGACATCACCCGCCAAGTCATCGAGCGCATGAACCAAGCCCGTTGATATGACCTTGAACATGACGCTTGGCCAGTTGGCCGAAGCCCTCGGCGCCACCCTCAAGGGGCCCGAGGCGCTGCAGATTACCGGGCTGGCCACCTTGCAGGAGGCCGGCCCCGGTCAATTGAGCTTCCTCGCCAACCCGCAGTACCGCAAATTCCTGGATAACAGCCAGGCGGCAGCGGTGCTGCTCAAGGCTGCGGATGCTGAAGGCTTTGCTGGCAATGCACTGATCGTCGCTGATCCGTACTTGGCCTATGCGCGCATTTCCCACCTGTTCGATCCCAAGCCCAAGGCTGTGGCGGGAATTCATCCCAGCGCCGTAGTGGCTGAAGATGCCCAGGTGGATGCCAGTGCGAGCATCGGCCCGTTCGTGGTCATCGAAAGTGGTGCGCAGGTTGCTGCCAATGTCAGCATCGGTGCCCACTGCGTGGTCGGTGCCCGTTGCGTCATCGGTGAGGGCGGCTGGCTGGCGCCACGGGTCACCCTGTACCATGACGTGACCATCGGCAAGCGTGTGGTGATCCAGTCTGGCGCAGTGATCGGTGGTGAGGGCTTCGGCTTCGCCAACGAGAAGGGCGTATGGCGCAAGATTGCCCAGATCGGCGGCGTGACCATCGGCGATGATGTAGAAATCGGCGTCAACACGGCAATCGACCGTGGTGCGCTGTCGGACACGCGCATTGCCGACGGGGTCAAGCTCGACAACCAGATCCAGATCGCTCATAACGTTCAGATCGGTGAGCACACGGCCATGGCCGCCTGTGTCGGGATTTCCGGCAGCACGCGCATTGGCAAGCACTGCACCATTGCTGGCGGTGTCGGCATGGTGGGTCATATTGATGTCTGTGATAACGTTTTCGTGTCCGGGATGACCATGGTGACCCGATCGATCACCGAACCGGGGGCCTATTCTTCCGGCACAGCCATGCAGCCATTGGCTGACTGGCGCAAGAGCGCCGCGCGTATCCGCCACCTGGACGACATGGCCAAGCGTCTCCAGCAGGTGGAAAAGCGCATCGATACCGTGACCTCAGGTGGCCAGCCGGCATCAGAAGGCTGATACCATTCCCTGAGCAAGAGTGAACAGACGCTAGCTGGCTCCTCTTTGGACTGCAAAAGGAGCGCGTGGTCAGCACCTGCGCTCCCTATTCTTATTACAGGCTTCCCCCCGAAATGATGGACATCAACGAGATTCGCGAATACCTGCCTCACCGTTACCCGTTCCTGCTGGTGGATCGCGTGACGGATCTGGACTTCGAGGCCCAGAGCATTCGTGCCTACAAGAATGTCAGCATCAACGAGCCGTTCTTCAATGGCCACTTCCCGGCCCACCCGATCATGCCGGGCGTTCTGATCATCGAGGCCATGGCCCAGGCGGCCGGCATCCTCGGTTTCAAGATGCTCGATGCCAAGCCGGCAGATGGCACCCTGTACTACTTTGTCGGGTCCGACAAACTGCGTTTCCGTCAGCCGGTATTGCCGGGTGACCAGCTTGTGCTGGAAGCCAAGTTCCTCAGCCGCAAGAGCATGATCTGGAAATTCGAGTGCCGCGCCCTGGTCGACGGCAAGCCTGTCTGCTCGGCAGAAATCACCTGCGCGGAACGCTCCCTATGAATTTGATTGATCCTCGGGCCATCATCGACCCGTCGGCCAAACTGGCCGACGGTGTCGAGGTGGGCCCCTGGTCGATCGTTGGCCCTGATGTCGAAATCGGGGAGGGCACCGTCATTGGCCCGCATGTGGTGCTCAAAGGGCCGACCCGTATCGGCAAGCACAACCGCATCTACCAGTTTTCCTCGATCGGCGAAGACACCCCTGACCTCAAGTACAAGGGTGAGCCGACGCGCTTGGTGATCGGTGATCACAATGTGATCCGCGAAGGTGTGACCATTCACCGCGGTACCGTTCAGGACCGTGCAGAAACCACCGTCGGCGATCACAACCTGATCATGGCCTACGCCCACATCGGTCACGACAGTGTCATCGGCAATCATTGCATTCTGGTGAACAACACTGCGTTGGCGGGGCATGTTCATGTGGGGGACTGGGCGATTCTGTCCGGGTACACCCTGGTGCACCAGTACTGCCATATCGGTGCACATGCGTTTTCCGGCATGGGCACGGCGATCGGCAAAGACGTACCGGCCTTCGTCACGGTGTTCGGCAGCCCGGCCGAAGCGCGCAGCATGAACTTCGAAGGCATGCGTCGTCGGGGGTTCAGCGACGAGGTCATTCATATCCTGCGTCGTTGCTACAAGATCGTCTACCGTCAGGGCCTGACCGTCGAAGACGCGATCAAGGCGCTGGACGAATTGGCAGCCCAGCACCCTGAGGTCGATCTGTTCCGTCAGTCGATCCTGAATTCTGCCCGCGGCATCACCCGCTGACATGGCCCAGCTTTGCGTAGCCCTGGTCGCGGGTGAGGCCAGCGGCGATATTCTCGGGTCTGGCTTGATGCGCGCCCTCAAGGCGCGCCATCCCGACGTACGCTTTATCGGTGTTGGCGGCCCCTTGATGGAAGCCGAAGGCCTGCAATCCTACTTCCCCATGGAACGTCTGGCGGTCATGGGCCTGGTCGAGGTGCTGGGACGGCTGCGTGAGCTGCTCAAGCGCCGCAAGTTGTTGATCCAGACCCTCATCGCCGAAAAGCCCGATGTGTTCATCGGCATCGACGCCCCGGATTTCACCCTCAACATCGAATTGAAACTGCGTCAGGCCGGTATCAAGACCGTGCACTACGTCAGCCCATCCGTATGGGCGTGGCGGCAGAAGCGCGTGCTGAAGATCCGCGAAGGCTGCGACCTGATGCTGACGCTGTTGCCGTTCGAAGCCCGGTTCTACGAGGAGCAGGGGGTGCCGGTGCGTTTCGTCGGCCACCCACTGGCCGATACCATTCCGCTCGAGGCCGACCGACAGGCGGCGCGCGCTGAGCTTGGCCTGGGCCCAGGCCCGGTGGTGGCGTTGATGCCTGGCAGCCGCGGCGGCGAGGTCGGGCGCCTGGGGGCGCTGTTCCTCGATGCCGCCGAGCGCTTGCGCGAACGAGTACCGGGTGTGCGCTTCGTGCTGCCCTGCGCCAACGCCGCACGGCGTGCCCAGGTTGAGCAGATGCTCGAAGGGCGCGCGCTACCGCTGACCCTGCTCGACGGCCAGTCGCACCAGGCCTTGGCGGCCTGCGATGCGGTGCTTATCGCGTCGGGTACCGCCACCCTGGAGGCACTGCTGTACAAGCGTCCCATGGTGGTGGCTTATCGCCTGGCGCCGTTGACCTACTGGATTCTCAAGCGCCTGGTCAAAAGCCCTTACGTGTCGTTGCCCAACCTGCTGGCCCAGCGCGAACTGGTGCCTGAACTGTTGCAGGATGACGCCACCAGCGAAGCCCTGGCGCAAACCTTGGCCCCCTTGGTGGCCGATGGCAGCCAGCAGACCGAACGTTTCGACGAGATTCACCGCACCCTGCGCCGGGATGCTTCCAACCAGGCCGCCGAGGCGGTACTGGCCTTGCTCAAGGACCGCTGAGATGCAAATAGGACTGGATTTCAACCTGGTCGAAGACCTGGTCGCCGGGGTCGATGAAGTCGGCCGTGGCCCCTTGTGTGGCGCGGTGGTGACGGCTGCAGTGATCCTCGACCCGGCACGGCCGATCCTCGGCCTCAACGATTCGAAGAAACTCACCGAAGCCAAGCGCGAGGCGTTGTTCGACGAAATCTGCGAGAAGGCGCTGAGCTTTTGCATTGCCCGCGCCGAGGTCGAAGAAATCGACCGCCTGAACATTCTTCAGGCCACCATGCTGGCCATGCAGCGTGCGGTCGAGGGGCTGCATGTCACGCCCAAGCTGGCACTGATCGACGGCAACCGGTGCCCCAAGCTGGCGGTACCCGCGGCACCGGTCGTCAAAGGCGACAGCCAGGTGCCGGCCATTGCGGCTGCGTCGATCCTGGCCAAGGTGACGCGTGATCGGGAGATGAGTGCGTTCGAGCTGATTTACCCCGGTTACGGCATCGGTGGGCACAAGGGTTATCCGACGCCGGTGCACCTTGAAGCCCTGGCCCGGCTTGGGCCTACGCCCATTCACCGACGCTCCTTTGCGCCGGTACGGGCGGCGTGGGAGGCCCGTGAGGGCATTACCGATTCTTTGATCTAGTGCATGGGGCCGCTTTGCGGCCCTTTCGCGACGCAAGGCCGCTCCTACAGAGGTTACGCGTTTCCTTGTAGGCGCGGCCTTGTGTCGCGATGGGCTGCGAAGCAGCCCCAAATCCTGCCCTCATTTACGCTACAATCCCGCCCTTGTCGTTCTGCTACAGGATCACCCATGTCGGTTCCCTTCGTTCACCTTCGCGTGCACTCCGAATTCTCGCTGGTCGACGGCCTGGTGCGGATCAAACCGCTGGCCAAGGCATTGGCGGGGATGAACATGCCGGCGGTGGCGATCACCGACCAGAGCAACATGTGCTCGCTGGTGAAGTTCTACAAGACCGCCATGGGCGCCGGGATCAAGCCGATCTGTGGTGCCGACCTGTGGCTGGCCGGGCCCGACCCGGAAGCCCCGTTGTCGCGCATCTGCTTCCTGGCGATGAACCCCCAGGGCTATCGCAACCTCACCGAGCTGATTTCGCGCGGTTGGGTCGAAGGCCAGCGCAATGGCCTGGTGATTTTGCAGCGCGAGTGGATCGCCCCCGCCAGCGAAGGCCTGATCGCCTTGTCTGCTGGCAAGGAAGGCGACATTGGCGCCGCGCTGCTCTCGGGTCGGGTTGAAGAGGCCGAAGCGCTGTTGCGCGACTGGCTGGGCATGTTCCCCGAGCGCTTCTACGTTGAAGTGCAACGCACCAACCGCGCCCGCGACGAAGAATACGTGCACGCTGCTGTGGCCCTGGCCGACAAGGTCGGCGCGCCGCTGGTGGCGACCAACGATGTGCGCTTCATCAAGCAGGCCGACTTCGATGCCCACGAAACCCGTGTCTGCATCGGCGAGGGCTGGACCCTGGACGACCCGCGTCGCCCGCGCAACTACAGCGATCAGCAGTACCTCAAGAGCGCGGACGAAATGGCCGAGCTGTTCAGCGACTTGCCCGACGCCATCGCCAACACTGTCGAGATCGCCAAGCGTTGCAACATCCAGGTGCAATTGGGCAAGCACTTCCTGCCCGATTTCCCGACGCCCAATGGCATGGGCATCGACGATTACCTGCGCCATGTCTCCCATGAAGGCCTGGAGGAGCGCCTGGCGGTGCTCTGGCCCAAAGAGACCACGCCAAACTATGAGGAAAAGCGCCAGGTCTACCTGGACCGCCTGAAGTTCGAGCTGGATATCATCATCCAGATGGGCTTCCCCGGCTACTTCCTGATCGTTATGGACTTCATCAAGTGGGCCAAGAACAACGGCGTGCCGGTCGGCCCAGGCCGAGGCTCGGGTGCTGGTTCGCTGGTCGCCTACGTGTTGAAGATCACCGACCTCGACCCGCTGGCCTATGACCTGCTGTTCGAGCGCTTCCTCAACCCTGAACGGGTATCCATGCCCGACTTCGACGTCGACTTCTGCATGGATGGCCGTGACCGGGTCATCGAATACGTGGCCGATGCCTACGGGCGCAACGCGGTCAGCCAGATCATCACCTTCGGTACCATGGCCGCCAAGGCGGTGGTGCGCGACGTAGCGCGGGTGCAGGGCAAGTCCTACGGCCTGGCCGATCGCCTGTCGAAGATGATCCCCTTCGAAGTCGGCATGACCCTGGAAAAAGCCTACGAGCAGGAAGAGATCCTGCGCGACTTCCTCAAGGGCGACGAAGATGCCCGCGAGATCTGGGAGATGGCCCTCAAGCTCGAGGGTGTCACCCGGGGTACCGGCAAGCACGCCGGTGGTGTGGTCATCGCCCCGACCAAGCTCACCGATTTTTCGCCGATCGCCTGTGACGAAGAGGGCGGCGGCCTGGTAACCCAGTTCGACAAGGACGATGTCGAGGCCGCCGGGCTGGTCAAGTTCGACTTCCTCGGCCTGCGTACGCTCACCATCATCAAGTGGGCGATGGAGACGATCAACCGCGAGCAGGCCAAGCAGAACCTGCCGGACCTGAACATCGACTTCATTCCCCTGGATGACCGCAAGACCTACGAGTTGCTGCAAAAAGCCGAGACCACGGCGGTGTTCCAGCTCGAATCGCGCGGCATGAAGGAGCTGATCAAGAAGCTCAAACCAGACTGCCTGGAAGACCTCATCGCACTGGTGGCGCTGTTCCGCCCAGGCCCGCTGCAGTCGGGCATGGTGGACGACTTCATCAACCGCAAGCACGGCCGCGCCGAGCTGGCCTACCCGCACCCGGACTACCAGTATGACGGCTTGCAGCCGGTACTGGCGCCGACCTACGGCATCATCCTGTACCAAGAGCAGGTGATGCAGATTGCCCAGGTCATGGCCGGCTATACCCTGGGCGGAGCCGACATGCTGCGGCGGGCCATGGGTAAGAAAAAACCCGAAGAGATGGCCAAGCAGCGCGGCGGCTTTATTGAAGGTTGCGCGAACAACGGCATCGATGGCGATCTGGCAGGTAACATCTTTGACCTGGTAGAGAAATTCGCCGGTTACGGCTTCAACAAATCTCACTCTGCCGCCTATGGCCTGGTGTCTTACCAGACCGCCTGGCTGAAAACCCACTACCCGGCGCCGTTCATGGCCGCGGTACTTTCGGCGGACATGCACAACACCGACAAGGTGGTGGTGCTGATCGAGGAAGTGCGCAGCATGAAGCTGCGCCTTGATGCGCCCGATGTGAACACTTCCGATTTCAAGTTCACCGTCAATGACGATGGCCGTATCGTCTATGGCCTGGGTGCGATCAAGGGTGTGGGCGAGGGGCCGGTGGAAGCCATCGTCGAAGTGCGTGCGCAGGGCGGCCCGTTCAAGGACCTGTTCGATTTCTGCGAGCGCGTCGACCTCAAGCGCGTCAACAAGCGCACCCTCGATGCGTTGATCCGCAGTGGTGCACTGGACCGTCTGGGCCCGTACTTCCATGACGAGATCAAGGCCTACCAGGCCAACATCGACCGTAACCGTGCAACCTTGCTGGCGGCGCTGGAAGAGGCGATCAAGTCGGCCGAGCAGACCGCACGTACTGCCGACAGCGGCCACGTCGACCTGTTTGGCGGCTTGTTCGTCGAGGCAGACTCGGACGTCTATGCCAACCACCGCAAGGTCCGCGAGCTGACCCTCAAAGAGCGCCTCAAAGGCGAGAAGGACACGCTGGGCTTGTACCTGACCGGTCACCCGATCGACGAGTACGAAAGCGAGATTCGCCGTTTTGCCCGGCAGCGCATCATCGACCTGAAGCCGTCCCGTGAGTCCCAGACGATCGCCGGCATGATCATTGCGTTGCGGGTCATGAAGAACAAGAAGGGTGACAAGATGGGCTTCGTCACCCTCGATGACCGCTCGGGGCGCATCGAGGCGTCGCTGTTTGCCGACTCCTTCATGGCGGCCCAGTCATTGCTGCAGAACGACGCCATGGTCGTGGTCGAAGGGGAGGTCAGTAACGATGACTTCTCGGGCGGCCTGCGCCTGCGGGTGAAGCAGGTAATGACCATGGAAGACGCGCGTACGCGCCTGGCCGAAAGCCTGCGCCTGAAAGTCGCCCATGATGCGCTCAAGGGCGACCGCCTGAACTGGCTGGGTGAGCTGATCACCCGTCACCGCGGCGGCTGCCCGATTACCCTGGAATACACCGGCAGTGACGCCAAGGCCATGCTGCAGTTTGCCGATGAGTGGTCAATCGACCCGGCTGACGGCCTGATTCAGGCACTGCGTGACCAGTTCGGACGTGAGAACGTCTTCCTGCAATATCGTTGAATCGACGAATTTTAATCTCGACCTGAATGCGCCCGATCCCTTAAGGTAGGGCGCCAAACGGATCAACCGGCCGGCCGCCTGGCCGTAGACCCAAGACGGATGCCTATGAACCCGAATTTCCTCGATTTCGAACAGCCGATTGCCGACCTGCAAGCCAAGATCGAAGGCCTGCGCCTGGTCGGTAACGACAACTCGCTGAACATCAGCGATGAAATTGCCCGTCTGCAAGACAAGAGCAATACCCTGACCGAAAGCATCTTCGGCAACCTGACCAGCTGGCAGATCGCCCGCCTGGCGCGTCACCCGCGTCGTCCTTACACCTTGGACTACCTGCAGCACATCTTCACTGAATTCGAAGAGCTGCACGGTGACCGCCATTTCTCCGATGATGCCGCGATCGTGGGCGGTACCGCCCGCCTGGATGGCAAGGCAGTGATGGTCATCGGCCACCAGAAGGGCCGCGAAGTACGTGAGAAGGTGCGCCGCAACTTCGGCATGCCGCGCCCTGAGGGCTACCGTAAGGCGTGCCGCCTGATGGAAATGGCCGAGCGTTTCAAGATGCCGATCCTGACGTTCATCGACACCCCAGGTGCCTACCCAGGTATCGACGCCGAAGAGCGCAACCAGAGCGAGGCGATTGCCTGGAACCTGCGTGTCATGGCGCGCCTGAAGACGCCAATCATCGCCACCGTGATCGGTGAGGGTGGTTCTGGCGGTGCACTGGCCATTGGTGTGTGCGACCAGCTGAACATGCTGCAGTACTCCACCTACTCGGTGATTTCGCCGGAAGGCTGCGCCTCGATCCTGTGGAAAACCGCCGACAAGGCTGCCGATGCCGCCGAGGCCATGGGTATCACGGCCGAACGCCTGAAGAGCCTGAACATCGTCGACAAGGTCATCTCGGAGCCGCTGGGCGGCGCCCACCGTGACCCGGCCGCCATGTCTGAAAGCATCCGTGCCGACCTGGTGCAGCAGCTGGATATGCTGGGCAAGCTCGACAATGACGCGCTGCTGGCACGTCGTTACGAGCGCCTGATGAGCTACGGCCTCTGATACACCCCGGGGCCGCTCTGCGGCCCCTGTGGGAGCGGGGCAAGCCCGCTCCCACAGTGCCCCGGCGATTGCGAATCATGTGAGGCGCCCTTGATCAACCTCACCCCCTGGCTCCAAGCCCCCGCCTGGCACATCGCCTTCTCTGGCGGCCTGGACTCCACCGTCCTGCTGCACCTGCTGGCCGATTACGCCCGCACCCACCCCGCGCCCCCGTTGCGCGCCATCCATATCCATCACGGCCTGCAGCCCGCCGCTGACGCGTGGCCCGCCCACTGCGCGCACGTCTGCGCCAACCTCGGCGTCGAACTTCGTGTGGTCCACGTCCAGGTCGCCCCCGGCGCCAGTCTCGAACAGGCGGCCCGCGATGCCCGTTATGCGGCATTCACGAACGTGGTCGGCCCCGGTGAAGTGCTGTTCACCGGCCAGCACCGCGATGATCAAGCCGAAACCCTGCTGTTTCGTTTGCTGCGCGGTGCCGGGCTGCGTGGCCTGACCGCAATGCCGGCACAGCGTCCGCTGGGGCAGGGCAGCCTGGCCAGGCCGTTGTTGGCGATTGCCCGCCAGCAGCTGCACGCGTATGCCCAGGCCCAAGGCCTGACCTGGATCGAAGACCCCACAAACAGCGACACCGCCTTTGCCCGCAACTATTTGCGCGGCGAAGTGTTCCCGGTGCTGCAGCAGCGTTGGCCGCAAGCCAGCCAGAACCTTGCCCGTTGCGCAGAGCACCTGGGCGAAGCGCAGGGTTTGCTGGACGAGGTGGCTCAGGCTGATCTGGCCAAGGCCGAGGAGGGGGCTGCCGCTGCATGGGTGGGGCTGGACTCCCTGGCACTTGCGGTGCTCGCGGCGTTGTCACCCGCTCGTCAGCGCAATGCCCTGCAATACTGGCTCAGCCATCGCACCCGGCTGCCGGATGCGCGCCACTGGGCTGGCTGGGCCGACCTGCGCGATGCCGCGGCCGACGCCCAGCCGACCTGGCGCTTGGCCGACGGCCGGTTGCTGCGCAGCAACGGCCGTATCTGGTGGCTGAGCGGTGACTGGCTGCAGGCGCCGCAAGGCGAATTCGCCTGGGCAGACTCGGCTTGCGCGCTGGCCTTGCCGGGCAACGGCAGCGTTCGGCTGACTGTGTCCAAGCCCCTGGCGGGCCTGACTGTCCGCTATCGCCAGGGCGGTGAAGTGCTTGAGCTTGCGGGGCGCGGTCGACGCGACCTCAAACGCCTGCTCAACGAGCTGCAGGTGCCGCCTTTCGTGCGTTCGCGCCTGCCATTGCTGTATCAGGGCGAGCGCTTGCTGGCCGTGGCCAACCTGCCGGCACTGGGGCAGGCAGATTGCCAACTGCACTGGCAGTTACCGACGAACGCGCAAGGTTTGAGCTGAAGGGTACATTCCGGTAGACTACCCTCCCTTCTTGATACAACTTCTGTGGGTTCCACGAAAACACAGCAGTTGCCGATTACCACGCAGTTTTTTGCTGGGCTGATTCTGGAAATGACGAGCGAGCTCCATGCCGGGGATACCCTGGTTTGTACAGACGCGGCAGTTTTTCGAGATGCACTGTGATTGACGCAGGTGATCGGGGGCTTCGGCCTTCCTTCGCTTTCTCCGGCGGCGCTGGCCGCCTTAACGCAGACTTCTAGGGTTTTTCATGACGCGCTACATATTCGTCACGGGCGGTGTTGTTTCTTCATTGGGGAAAGGCATTGCCTCGGCTTCCCTGGCGGCCATCCTGGAAGCGCGGGGACTCAAGGTCACCATGCTCAAGCTGGATCCGTACATCAACGTCGATCCTGGCACCATGAGTCCGTTCCAGCACGGTGAAGTCTTCGTCACCCAGGACGGCGCCGAGACTGACCTTGACCTGGGCCACTACGAGCGGTTCATCCGCACGACCATGACCCAGAACAACAACTTCACCACCGGCCGTATCTACGAGCACGTGCTGCGCAAGGAGCGCCGTGGTGACTACCTGGGTGCGACCATCCAGGTCATCCCGCACATCACCGACGAGATCAAGCGTCGCATCATCAAGGGCGCCGGCGATGCCGACGTGGCCCTGGTTGAAATCGGCGGTACCGTCGGCGACATCGAGTCGCAGCCGTTCCTCGAGGCCATCCGCCAGCTGCGCGTCGAAGTGGGCTCCAAGCGCGCCATGCTGATGCACCTGACCCTGGTCCCGTACATCGCTACCGCAGGCGAAACCAAGACCAAGCCGACCCAGCACTCGGTCAAGGAGCTGCGCTCCATCGGCCTGCAGCCTGACGTGCTGATCTGCCGCTCCGACCACCCAGTCGATGCCTCGTCGCGCCGCAAGATCGCCCTGTTCACCAACGTTGAAGAGCGTGCGGTCATTTCGCTCGAAGACGTCGACACCATCTACAAGATCCCGGGCGTGTTGCATGCCCAGGGCCTGGATGACTTCGTCACCGAGCGCTTCGGCCTGCAGTGCGACAGCGCCGACCTGTCCGAGTGGGACAAGGTCGTCGATGCCAAGCTCAACCCAGAGCACGAAGTGACCATCGCCATGGTCGGCAAGTACATGGAGCTGCTGGATGCGTACAAGTCGCTGATCGAAGCGATGAGCCACGCCGGCATCACCAACCGTACCAAGGTCAACCTGCGCTACATCGACTCTGAAGACATCGAGAACCAAGGCACCAGCCTGCTCGAAGGCGCCGACGCCATTCTGGTACCGGGCGGTTTCGGCCTGCGCGGTGTCGAAGGCAAGATCACTGCGGTGCAATACGCCCGTGAGAACAAAGTGCCTTACCTGGGTATCTGCCTGGGCATGCAAGTTGCCGTGATCGAGTTCGCCCGTAACGTGATGGGCTGGAAAGACGCCAACTCCACCGAGTTCGACCGCAACAGCGGCCACCCGGTTGTCGGCCTGATCACCGAGTGGGCTGATGCCACCGGCGCCGTCGAGACCCGTACCGAAGCCTCCGACCTGGGCGGCACCATGCGCCTGGGCGCGCAGGACTGCCAGATCGTCTCGGGCTCCAAGGTTCACGATTGCTACGGCAAGGACGTGATCACCGAGCGTCACCGCCACCGCTACGAAGTGAACAACAACCTGCTGCCACAACTGGTCGACGCTGGCCTGGTGGTTTCCGGTCGTTCCGAAGACGGCGCGCTGGTTGAAGTGGTCGAGTCCAAGGACCACCCATGGTTCGTCGCTTGCCAGTTCCACCCAGAGTTCACCTCGACCCCGCGTGACGGCCACCCGCTGTTCAGTGGTTTCGTCAAGGCAGCCCTGGCTCAGAAGAACAAGGCCTGATCAATGACCCAGAAGATCATTCGCGTCGGTAACATCGAGATCGCCAACGACAAGCCGTTCGTCCTGTTCGGCGGCATGAACGTCCTGGAATCCCGTGACCTGGCAATGAAGGTCTGCGAAGAGTACGTGCGGGTCACCGAGAAGCTCGGTATCCCGTATGTGTTCAAGGCCAGCTTCGACAAGGCTAACCGTTCGTCGGTGACGTCCTACCGTGGCCCGGGCATGGAAGAGGGGCTGAAGATCTTCGAGGAGATCAAGCGCACCTTCAACGTGCCGGTAATCACCGACGTGCACGAGCCTTACCAGGCCGAGCCGGTGGCCAAGGTCTGCGACATCATCCAGTTGCCGGCCTTCCTGTCGCGTCAGACCGACCTGGTGGTGGCCATGGCCAAGACCGGCGTGGTGATCAACATCAAGAAGGCCCAGTTCCTCGCGCCCCAGGAGATGCAACACATCCTGGCCAAGTGCGAAGAGGCGGGTAACGACCAGTTGATCCTCTGCGAGCGTGGTTCGAGCTTCGGCTACAACAACCTGGTGGTGGACATGCTCGGCTTCGGCATCATGAAGCAGTTCGAGTACCCGGTCTTCTTCGACGTGACCCATGCCCTGCAGATGCCGGGCGGTCGCTCGGACTCTGCCGGTGGCCGTCGCGCCCAGGTCACCGACCTGGCCAAGGCTGGCATGAGCCAAGGCCTGGCCGGCTTGTTCCTCGAGGCTCACCCTGATCCGGACAATGCCAAGTGCGATGGCCCTTGCGCCTTGCGCCTGGACAAGCTGGAGCCGTTCCTGACCCAGCTCAAGCAACTGGACGAGCTGGTGAAAAGTTTTCCGACGGTAGAAACCGCGTAAAGCTCATTTCTCGGGTAAAGTACCGCCCGTTCTCTCCCTGACCAAACGGTCAGGGAGCGCTTTCATCAGGCCTGCCTGCTGCATACCCCGCCTGATGAAGTGCAAGGATTTCCTAAGCTGCGTTGTTTTCGTCAATTCTGGAGTGCTTACAACAATGGCAAAAATCGTCGACATCAAAGGTCGTGAAGTTCTCGATTCGCGTGGCAACCCCACCGTGGAAGCCGATGTACTGCTCGACAACGGCATCATCGGCAGTGCTTGCGCGCCGTCCGGTGCTTCCACCGGCTCGCGCGAAGCGCTGGAGCTGCGTGATGGCGACAAGAGCCGTTACCTGGGCAAGGGCGTGCTGAAAGCCGTCGCCAACATCAACGGCCCGATTCGCGACCTGCTGCTGGGCAAGGACCCTTCCGACCAGAAGGCTCTGGACCGTGCCATGATCGACCTGGACGGTACCGAGAACAAAGCCAAGCTGGGCGCCAACGCCATCCTGGCTGTTTCCCTGGCTGCCGCCAAGGCCGCTGCCCAGGACCAGGACCTGCCGCTGTACGCGCACATCGCCAACCTGAACGGCACCCCGGGCCAGTACTCGATGCCGGTTCCGATGATGAACATCATCAACGGTGGCGAGCACGCCGACAATAACGTCGACATCCAGGAGTTCATGGTGCAGCCGGTTGGCGCCAAGACCTTCTCCGATGGCCTGCGCATGGGCACCGAAATCTTCCATCACCTGAAGGCTGTACTGAAGGCTCGCGGCCTGAACACTGCCGTCGGTGACGAAGGTGGCTTCGCGCCGAACCTGGCGTCTAACGAAGACGCGCTGGCCGCCATCGCCGAAGCCGTTGAAAAGGCCGGCTACAAGCTGGGCACCGACGTGACCCTGGCCCTGGACTGCGCAGCTTCCGAGTTCTATGAAGACGGCAAGTACAACCTGTCTGGCGAAGGCAAGTCGTTCGACGCCGAAGGCTTTGCCGAGTACCTGAAAGGCCTGACCGAGCGCTTCCCGATCATCTCGATCGAAGACGGCCTGGACGAGTCCGACTGGGCTGGCTGGAAGATCCTCACCGACAAGATCGGCGAGAAGGTGCAACTGGTCGGTGACGACCTGTTCGTGACCAACACCAAGATCCTCAAGGAAGGCATCGAGAAGGGCATCGGTAACTCGATCCTGATCAAGTTCAACCAGATCGGCTCGCTGACCGAGACCCTGGAAGCCATCCAGATGGCCAAGGCTGCAGGCTACACCGCGGTGATTTCGCACCGTTCCGGTGAAACCGAAGACTCGACCATTGCCGACCTGGCTGTAGGTACCGCTGCTGGCCAGATCAAGACTGGCTCGCTGTGCCGTTCCGACCGCGTCTCCAAGTACAACCAACTGCTGCGCATCGAAGAGCAACTGGGTGCCAAGGCGGTTTACCGTGGTCGTGCCGAGTTTCGCGGTTAAGCAAGAGATGGTAAAAAGACAGCAGCCGTAGCTGTAGGAGCTTTCGTACTGAATTTTCCTACACTTGCAAAGGGTTTCTGTCGACGAAGCCTGGCCTCGGCCAGGCTTCGTGCTATTCGAGGCCCCGAAGTGAACAGTAAGCGGCGGTCTTTTTAACCTGGATACCTTGATGCGCAGTCCCTATTGGTTGTTCCTCGTTCTGCTTCTGCTGTTGGGTGGCCTGCAGTACCGCCTGTGGGTGGGCAATGGCAGCCTGGCGCAAGTGACCGAGCTCAAGCAGCAGATCGCCGAGCAGCACGCCGAAAACGAACGTCTGCTTGAGCGTAACCGCGTGCTTGACGCAGAAGTCCTGGAGTTGAAGAAAGGTATGGAGACCGTGGAAGAACGGGCTCGTCATGAATTGGGGATGGTCAAAGAGGGTGAAACCCTCTTCCAGTTGCCGCAAAAATGACTGACACATTACCGGCCTTCTGGGCCGTGATTCCTGCTGCGGGCGTGGGTGCCCGCATGGCTGCCGACCGCCCCAAGCAGTACTTGCAACTGGGTGGGCAGACCCTTCTCGAGCATAGCCTCGACTGTTTTCTTGGCCATCCAACGCTCAAGGGCGTGGTGGTCAGCATTGCCGCAGACGACCCTTACTGGCCCGGCCTGCGCTGTGCCAGCGACCCGCGCATCCAGCGCGCGGCGGGCGGTCGCGAGCGTGCCGACTCGGTACTCAACGCGTTGCTGTTGCTGCATGCTCAAGGGGCTTCAGACAGCGACTGGGTGCTGGTGCATGATGCGGCGCGGCCGAACCTGGCGCGCAGTGACCTGGACAAGCTGTTGTCGGAGCTGGCAGATGACCCGGTGGGTGGCCTGTTGGCGGTGCCGGCGCGCGATACGTTGAAGCGTGCCGACAGCCATGGCCGGGTGAGCGCTACCGTAGACCGCAGCACCATCTGGCAGGCGTATACGCCGCAAATGTTCCGCCTGGGGGCCTTGCACCGCGCATTGGCCGAGTGCCTGGTGTCGGATGTGGTGGTCACCGACGAGGCCTCGGCCATCGAGTGGTCCGGCCTGGCGCCGCGGCTGATCGAAGGGCGCAGCGATAACATCAAGGTGACCCGGCCGGAGGACCTTGAGTGGTTGCGCCAGCGCTGGGCGGGGCGCCGCTGACACTGTAATCCTGGGCTGGCCTCTTCGCGGGCAAGCCCCCTCCTACAGGGAATTGCGATCTCTTGTAGGAGCGGCCTTGTGCCGCGAAAGGGCCGCAAAGCGGCCCCAGTGCACTATCAAGCCACACGATACTCCGGCAACCCCGCCAACCCTTCCTTCAGATAATCCACCAGCCGCCTTACCTTCGGCGACAGATGCCGCTGCTGCGGGTACAACGCCCACACCGCCGTATTCGGCGGCTGATGCGCCTCCAGCAGCGACACCAGTGCCCCCGTGTTCAGGTGCTCCAGCACGTAATAGTCCGGCAACTGGCACAAGCCCATCCCCTGCAACGCGGCGTCGAGCACCGCCTGCCCGCTGTTGCAGCGCCAGTTTCCCTGCACCCGCTGGCTGATCTCGCGGCCATCCTGCTGCAGCGCCCACAAGTCCGAACTGCCAATCAGGCAGTTGTGCCGCGCCAGTTCCGACAGGCTGTGCGGCCGGCCGTAACGCTCCAGATACGCCGGTGAGGCGCACAGGTACATGCGCCGCGGCGCCAGGCGGGCGGCAACCAGCCTGGAGTCGGCAAGCCGGCCGAGGCGAATGGCCAGGTCCATGCCTTCATGCAGCAGGTCCAGCGTGCGGTTGCTCAGTTCCACTTCCACCCTCAACTGCGGGTACAGCGCCATGAAGCGCGTCACCAACGGCACGATGAAGCGCTCGCCATAGGCCACCGCACAGGTCATGCGCAGCAGCCCCTTGGGCTCGCTGGCCAGGTCGCCCATTGCCCGCAGGGCTTCTTCACGGCCATCTTGCAGGCGCTGGCAATGCTGCAGGAAGGTCTGCCCGGCCTCACTCAGGGTGACACGCCGGGTGCTGCGGTACAGCAGGCGCGTCTGCAGGCGTTCTTCCAGGCGGGCGATCTGCCGGCTGATGTGCGAGGACGATACGCCCAGGCGCTCCGCCGCCGCGGTGAACTGGCCAGACTCGGCCACCGCCACGAATTCGTCGATGCCTTCCCAGCGGCTACTCATTGATTGTCCCTGTGCAGCAATAATGTTTTGTCTTAGCCTGGATTATTCATCAAAACACCCTGAATTACACTGCAAGGCTGAATTGACCCCTTGTCTGGAGACCGTTGATGATCAAGTCCCGTGCTGCCGTAGCCTTCGAAGCCAAGAAACCCCTGGAAATCGTCGAAGTGGACGTGGCCATGCCCAAGGCCGGCGAAGTGCTGCTGCGCGTGGTTGCCAGCGGTGTTTGCCATACCGACGCCTACACCTTGTCCGGCGCTGACCCGGAGGGTATCTTCCCGTCGATCCTTGGCCACGAAGGCGGCGCGATCGTCGAGGCAGTGGGCGAGGGCGTGACCTCGGTGGCCGTGGGTGACCATGTGATCCCGCTGTACACCCCTGAGTGCGGCCAGTGCAAATTCTGCCGTTCGGGCAAGACCAACCTGTGCCAGGCCATCCGTGCGACCCAGGGCAAGGGCCTGATGCCAGACGGCACCACGCGCTTCTCGTATAAAGGCCAGCAGCTGTTCCACTACATGGGCACCTCGACCTTCTCCGAGTACACCGTGTTGCCAGAAATCTCCGTGGCCAAGATCCAGAAGGAAGCCCCGCTGGAGAAGGTCTGCCTGCTCGGCTGTGGCGTCACCACCGGTATCGGCGCGGTCATCAACACCGCCAAGGTCCAGCCGGGTGACACCGTGGCCATCTTCGGCCTCGGCGGCATCGGCCTGTCGGCGATCATTGGCGCCGTCAAGGCCAAGGCCTCGCGCATCATCGCCATCGACATCAACCCGGCCAAGTTCGAGATCGCTCGTCAGCTGGGTGCCACCGATTGCATCAACCCGAAAGACTACGACCGCCCGATCCAGGAAGTGATTGTCGACCTCACCGACGGCGGCGTGGACTTCTCCTTCGAGTGCATCGGCAACGTCCAGCTGATGCGTGCGGCCCTGGAATGCTGCCACAAGGGATGGGGCGAGTCGGTCATCATCGGCGTTGCCGGTGCCGGCCAGGAAATCGCCACTCGTCCGTTCCAGCTGGTCACCGGTCGCGTCTGGCGCGGCTCGGCGTTCGGTGGCGTACGCGGCCGCAGCGAGCTGCCAAGCTATGTCGAAATGGCCGAGAAGGGCGAGATCCCGCTGGACACCTTCATCACCCACACCATGGGCCTGGAAGACATCAACAAGGCCTTCGACCTGATGCATGAAGGCAAGAGCATCCGTAGCGTGATCCACTTCTGAGGTCTGCCATGAGCCTGGACAACATCTCTTGCCAGAAAAGCTTCGGCGGCTGGCACAAGCGGTACCGGCACCCGTCCAAGGTGCTCGGCTGCGACATGGTGTTCGCGGTGTATCTGCCTCCTCAGGCCGAACAGGGGGCCAAGCTGCCGGTGCTGTACTGGCTGAGCGGCCTGACCTGCACCGACGAGAACTTCATGCAGAAGGCCGGCGCCCAGCGCCTGGCCGCCGAGCTTGGGTTGATCATCGTTGCGCCCGACACCAGCCCGCGTGGCGAGCAGGTGCCGGGCGACCCGGATGGCGCCTGGGACTTTGGCCTGGGGGCCGGCTTCTACCTCAATGCCACCCAGCAACCGTGGGCGCAGCACTACCGCATGCATGACTACGTGGTAGAGGAGTTGCCCGCGCTGATCGAGGCGCACTTCCCGGCCTCGGACCAACGCAGCATCAGTGGCCACTCGATGGGCGGGCATGGCGCATTGGTGTGCGCCTTGCGTAACCCGGGGCGCTACCGTTCGATCTCGGCGTTCTCGCCGATCAGCAACCCGATGGACTGCCCGTGGGGTGAAAAGGCCTTCAGCCGCTACCTGGGCGAGGACCGTGCGCGTTGGCGCGAGTGGGATGCCAGCGTCCTGCTGGCCGAGACACCCGCGGGCAGTTGCCCGCCGTTGCTGGTGGACCAGGGCGACCGTGATGACTTCCTCGAGAAGCAGCTCAAGCCTGAGGCACTGGAGCAGGCCGCGCGCAAAGGGGGGCATGCACTGACCCTGCGTCTGCAGCCTGGTTATGACCATAGCTACTACTTTATCGCCAGCTTCATCGAAGACCACCTGCGCCATCACGCGGTGGCGTTGGGCCGGGTGTAAGGCGCAGCCCCAATACCGCACAAAGCAGGTAGAATCACGCCCTGACTCAATCAGGGCGTTTTTCTATGCGTATTGGCCACGGCTACGATGTGCACCGTTTCTGCGACGGTGATTTCATTACCCTGGGCGGGGTCCGTATCCCCCACAAACACGGCCTCCTGGCTCACTCCGACGGTGACGTGCTGCTGCACGCCCTGAGCGATGCCTTGCTGGGCGCTGCGGCGCTGGGTGATATCGGCAAACACTTCCCCGACACCGACCCGCAGTTCAAGGGTGCCGACAGCCGTGCCTTGCTGCGTCATGTGGTCGCTATCGTCCAGGCCAAGGGCTGGAAGGTGGGCAATGTCGACGCCACCATCGTGGCCCAGGCGCCGAAAATGGCGCCGCACATCGAGACCATGCGCCAACTGATCGCCGAAGACCTGCAAGCCGAGCTCGACCAGGTCAACGTCAAAGCGACCACCACTGAAAAGCTGGGCTTCACCGGCCGTGAGGAGGGGATTGCCGTGCATGCGGTCGCCCTGTTGCTGCCAGCATGACCGAACTGGAACTGCTGGGCCCGCGTGCATCGGGTGAAGCGCTGGGCACTGCGGTGCTCAAGGCTGTGGCTGAAGACTTCCAGGTCGACGAGGTGCTGGATATCCCGCTGTCGGGCCAGGGTGAGCACCTATGGCTGTGGGTCGAAAAGCGCGACCTCAACACCGAAGAAGCGGCCCGCCGACTGGCCCGCGCCGCAGGCGTCCCGGCCCGTTCGATCAGCTATGCCGGCCTCAAGGACCGCCAGGCCCTGACCCGTCAGTGGTTCAGCCTGCACCTGCCCGGCAAGGCCGACCCGGACCTGTCGCGTGCCGAGGATGCCAGCCTGCGCGTGCTCAAGCAGGTGCGTCACCAGCGCAAGCTGCAGCGTGGCGCGCATTCGGCCAACGGCTTCACCCTGCGCCTGACGGCCCTGGCGGCCGATCACGCTGCGCTGGACGCGCGCCTGGAGGCGCTCAAGCAGCACGGCGTGCCGAACTACTTCGGCAGCCAGCGGTTTGGCCATGGCGGCGGCAACGTCCATGACGCCCTCGACTGGGCGGCCCGCAAGGCGCTGCCAGAGCAACGCAATGTGCGTTCGCGTTTGCTTTCGGCAGGGCGCAGCTACCTGTTCAACCAGATTCTCGCCGCTCGGGTTGCCGACGGCAGCTGGGCCCGTGCGCAAGTCGGGGACCTGTTGGCCTTCACCGATAGCCGTAGTTTCTTTCCCGCGACCGAGCAGGAATGTTCCGATCCGCGCTTGGCGATTCTCGACCTGCATCCCACCGGTGCGCTGTGGGGCGAGGGCGAAACCCCCGCCACAGGTGCCACTGCCGCGTTGGAAAGCGCAGTCGCCGCGCGGCAGCCGGCACTGTGCCATTGGCTGGCCCAGGCGGGCATGGATCACGAACGGCGCATTCTGCGGCTCCCTATTGGCGGCCTGACGTGGCATTATCCCGAGCCTGATATCCTGCAACTGGAATTCGTCCTTCCGGCCGGATGCTTCGCCACCGTGGTGGTGCGCGAAGTCGTGGATCTGGTGTCGGCAGGGCAGACGGACAGCCCATGCGTATTCTGATTTCGAACGACGACGGTGTTACCGCACCTGGCCTCGCCGCGCTGCACGCTGCGCTGGTGGATTATGCCGAGTGCGTGGTAATCGCCCCGGAGCAAGACAAGAGCGGCGCCAGCAGTTCGCTGACGCTGGACCGGCCGCTGCATCCGCAGACCCTGGCCAACGGTTTCATCAGCCTCAATGGCACGCCGACCGATTGCGTGCACCTGGGGCTCAATGGCCTGTTGCCGCAGACCCCAGACATGGTGGTGTCGGGGATCAACCTGGGCGCGAACCTGGGCGACGACGTGCTGTATTCGGGCACCGTCGCCGCTGCGTTGGAAGGCCGCTTCCTGGGCAACACGTCGCTGGCGTTTTCGTTGCTCTCGCGCCAGCCGGACAACCTGCCCACGGCGGCCTACATCGCCCGCCGGCTGGTGGAGGCGCAGTCGCGTCTCACACTGCCGCCGCGCACCGTGCTCAACGTCAATATCCCCAACCTGCCGCTGGAGCACATCCGCGGCATCCAGCTGACCCGCCTCGGTCACCGGGCGCGGGCGGCGGCGCCGACCAAGGTGGTCAACCCGCGCGGCAAGGAGGGGTACTGGATTGCCGTGGCCGGCGATGCCGAAGACGGTGGCCCGGGCACGGACTTCCACGCGGTGATGCAAGGCTATGTATCGATCACACCGCTGCAGCTTGACCGCACCTTCAACGATGCTTTCGAACAGCTCGACGGTTGGCTGGAGGGCCTGCTCTGATGCGTGAGGACGATATGTTGCGCCGGGGTATCGGCATGACCTCCCAACGGACCCGGGAGCGGCTGATCCAGCGCCTGTGCGAAGAAGGCGTGGCGAACCCCAAGGTGCTCGACGCGATCCGCCGCACCCCGCGCCACCTGTTCGTCGACGAGGCCCTGGCGCATCGCGCCTATGAAGACACGGCGCTGCCGATCGGCCACAACCAGACCATCTCGCAGCCGTTCATGGTTGCGCACATGAGCGAGCTGCTGCTTGAGGCCGGGCCGCTCGACAAGGTGCTGGAGATCGGCACGGGCTCCGGCTACCAGACGGCGATACTTGCCCAGCTCGTGGAGCGGGTGTTCTCGGTGGAGCGCATCAAGGTGCTGCAGGATCGCGCCAAGGAGCGCCTGGTAGAGCTGAACCTGCGTAACGTGGTGTTCCGCTGGGGCGATGGTTGCGAGGGCTGGCAGGCGCTGGCACCCTACAACGGCATCATCGTCACCGCCGTGGCGCCCGAGGTGCCACAGGCACTGCTCGATCAACTGGCGCCGGGGGGGCGCATGGTGATTCCGGTGGGCCCGGCAGGCGAAACACAGCAGTTGATGCTGATCGTGCGTGAGGAGCATGGGTTCTCCCGGCGTGTGCTAGGCGCCGTGCGCTTCGTGCCATTGCTCAATGGCCCGCTGGCCTGAACCACGGAATATTTACGCCAGCGACGAATTCTTGCGCCATTGCCCTGTCTATCTGGCGGGGTGATCTGCTATAGCACGAGTGGCCTTTGCAGCCGTCCACCCAATACAGGTGGGCTCGGTTATAATTGCAACAATATTGCATTTCTTATCGTTATTTCGGTATTCGGCACCATGAGGGGAGCGCGGGTGGGTCACACAGTCATTCGGCAGCGCAAGGAATGGGCGGGTTTCAAGCTTCTGGTGATTGCACTGGCCATGGGCACCTTGCTGGCGGGTTGTTCCAGCACCAGCTCGACAAGCGCGCGGGTGGTCGACCGTAACAATGCAGCGCCCAAGCGGCCGACGGTGACCTCCGGTCAGTACATCGTCAAGCCGGGCGATACGTTGTTCTCCATCGCCTTCCGTTACGGCTGGGACTACAAGGAGCTGGCCGCCCGCAACGGCATCCCGGCGCCTTACACCATTCGCCCTGGCCAGCCGATTCGCTTCAGCAGCGGCGCCACGGGTAGCACCACGGTGGTATCCAACCCTTCGTCCTCGAGCAAAACCACGGTCATTCGTCGCCCCGTTGGTAGCACCAGCACCGCCCCGAGCGGTAGCACCAAGCCGGCTACGACGGCCCCGACAACCAGTGCACCAGTGGTCGCCACCGTGCCGGCCGCAGAGCGCGCGGTAGGCGGTTGGACCTGGCCGGCCAACGGCGTGCTAATTGGAAAATTTGCTTCAAACGGTAGTTTGAATAAAGGCATTGATATCGCCGGTGATTTGGGACAGCCTGTTTTTGCTGCGTCTGATGGTGCAGTGGTCTACGCCGGGAGTGGCTTGCGGGGCTACGGCGAGCTGATCATCATCAAGCACAGCGATACCTACGTCAGTGCCTACGGTCACAACCGCAGGCTGTTGGTTCGGGAGGGGCAGCAGGTCAAGGCTGGGCAGTCGATTGCTGAAATGGGGTCCACGGGCACTGATCGGGTGAAGCTGCATTTCGAGATTCGCCGCCAGGGCAAACCCGTCGATCCGCTCCAGTTCCTGCCACGTCGTTGATTGTTGTACCTGGCCTGTTCCTCTGATGTAGAGGGGACAGGCTCCAGCGCTGCCAGGGATACAGGTGCCGCTCGAGTCTGAGTTCGAACTCAGCAAAGGACTATAACAATGGCTCTCAATAAAGAAGCGCCGGAGTTTGACATCGACGATGACGTCCTCCTGATGGAGACGGGCATCGTTTTGGAAACGGATGTGGTGTCAGACGAACCTGCTGTATCTTCGGTTCGGACAAGGGCCAAGACCGGCTCTTCGCTCAAGCAGCACAAGTACATCGATTACACTCGGGCACTTGATGCTACTCAGTTGTACCTCAATGAGATTGGATTCTCGCCTCTGCTGTCGCCAGAAGAGGAAGTGCATTTTGCGCGCCTGTCGCAAAAAGGCGACCCCGCCGGCCGCAAGCGCATGATCGAAAGCAACCTGCGCCTGGTTGTGAAAATTGCCCGTCGTTACGTGAATCGTGGCCTGTCGTTGCTCGACCTGATCGAGGAGGGCAACCTGGGGTTGATCCGTGCGGTCGAGAAATTCGACCCGGAACGTGGTTTCCGGTTCTCGACCTATGCGACCTGGTGGATTCGCCAGACCATCGAACGGGCGATCATGAACCAGACCCGTACCATTCGCCTGCCGATCCACGTGGTCAAGGAGCTCAACGTCTACCTGCGCGCTGCGCGGGAGCTGACCCAGAAGCTTGATCACGAGCCCTCGCCAGAAGAAATCGCCACCCTGCTGGAGAAGCCTGTCGCTGAGGTCAAGCGGATGCTGGGGCTGAACGAGCGGGTGTCTTCGGTGGATGTTTCGCTCGGGCCGGACTCGGACAAGACCCTGCTCGATACCCTTACCGATGACCGCCCAACCGACCCGTGTGAGCTGCTGCAGGACGACGACCTGTCGCAGAGCATCGATCAGTGGCTGGGTGAGCTGACCGACAAGCAGCGTGAGGTGGTGGTGCGCCGCTTTGGCCTGCGTGGGCATGAGAGCAGCACCCTGGAAGATGTTGGCCTGGAGATCGGCCTGACGCGTGAGCGTGTACGGCAGATCCAGGTAGAGGGGCTCAAGCGCTTGCGCGAGATCCTCGAGAAGAATGGCCTGTCTAGCGAGTCGTTGTTCCAGTAACAAGCTGTTCGCCAGCATAAGACGCCCCGATAGCCTCGGGGCGTTTTTGTGTGCGCGGTGCAGCGCAGAATAACGCGCCTCCCTGTAGGAGCAGCCTTGTGCTGCGAAGAGGCCGGTGGCAACAGTGCAAATTCGCGGTGGGGTCACCGGCCTCTTCGCAGCACAAGGCTGCTCCTACAGGGGGATGCGCAGGTCAGAAGCCAGATTTGCCATCCAGCATTTGTGTACCGCGCCACCCCAGTAACATCGGGTGTAAGAGATCGCTTACTTGTTTTGTAAGCTATCTATGCAACCAACAGTAAATCATTGTCGTTTTCAGCTCTGCCGTAATCCTAAGTTACTGAAAATCATGGATTATTTGGATGTGAGGAAAAGTGTCCGCGGTAATATCTTGAGAGGTGCCTCGGTTGTCTCGCCCGCTGAAGTCGCTAGTATTCGAACTGTGCACACGGACATGCACAGGCTTTCAGGGAGAAGGCCAAGGACATCGCAAGAAGCGATTTCATCAGGATGATGTTTGGGACAATCAGGGACTACGGAAAAAAATGTGGGCGGGTCATACCGCCCCTTTTTTTTGCCTGCTGAAAATGAAAAAAGGCCCGGATGGGCCTTTTTCGTATCCGCGCGCTATCAGCGCTCCAGATCTGCAATCTTGCCAGTCTTGCCATCCCACGCTTCAGCGTCCGGCAGGGCTTCCTTACGCTCGGTGATGTTTGGCCAGATTTCCGCCAGTTCGGCGTTCAGCTCGATGAAGTTTTCCATGCCCGATGGCACTTCGTCTTCCGAGAAGATGGCTTGCGCTGGGCATTCCGGCTCGCACAGTGCGCAGTCGATGCACTCGTCCGGGTGGATGACCAGGAAGTTCGGGCCTTCGTAGAAGCAGTCCACCGGACAGACTTCCACGCAGTCGGTGTATTTGCATTTGATGCAGTTGTCGGTGACGACGAAGGTCATTTCTAGTTCTCTCCTCAGGCGACGGCGGCGGCCCTTCCTCTCGGGGCCGCGCGGTTTACGGGTATGTGGCTGCAGGCCAGGCTAATAACCTGCAGCACCAGCAAACCGCGGCGGATTCTACCAGCTTGTAGTGGGCGCCGTTATAACAGGTTCTTTAGTTGATATAGCATTTCGATAGCTTGGCGCGGGGTCATGTCGTCCAGGTCCAGCTTGCCCAGCTTCTCGATGGCCGGGTGTGGCAGGCTGGCGAACAGATCGCTCTGGTGCGGGACGTGTGGCTCATCCTTGGCCTGCTTGCCCAACGGCTGCTCGTGCGGCAGGCTCGCGGTTTCCAGGCGGCCCAGGTGCTCGCGGGCGCGCTGAATGACCGGTGTGGGCACGCCGGCCAGTTGGGCCACGGCCAGGCCGTAGCTTTGGCTGGCAGGGCCTGGCAGCACATGGTGCAGGAAGACGATGCGCTCGTTGTGCTCGGTGGCGTTCAGGTGCACGTTGGCCACCAACGGCTCGTTTTCCGGCAGTACAGTGAGCTCGAAGTAGTGCGTGGCGAACAGCGTGTAAGCACGCAACTGGGCCAGGCGCTCGGCGGCGGCCCAGGCCAGCGACAGGCCATCGAAGGTGCTGGTGCCGCGGCCGACTTCGTCCATCAGCACCAGGCTGCGGTCGGTGGCGTTGTGCAGAATGTTGGCGGTTTCACTCATCTCGACCATGAAGGTCGAGCGCCCGCCGGCCAGGTCGTCACTGGAGCCGATGCGGGTGAAGATGCGGTCGACCAGCGACAGCTCGCACTGGGCTGCCGGCACGAAACTGCCGATGTGCGCCATCAGCACGATCAAGGCGGTCTGGCGCATGTAGGTAGATTTACCGCCCATGTTCGGGCCGGTAATGATCAGCATGCGGGTGCTGTTGTCCAGGTTCAGGTCGTTGGCCACGAACGGCGTGGTCAGCACCTGCTCGACCACCGGGTGACGGCCCTGGTCGATGCGCAAGCACGGCTCGTCGACGAAGCGAGGGCAGTTCAGGTCGAGGTTCAGGGCACGCTCGGCGAGGTTGCTCAGCACGTCCAGTTCGGCCAGGGCGGCGGCGCTGTCTTGCAGCGGTGCCAAGTGGCTGATCAGGGTTTCGAGCAGGGCATCGTAAAGCATCTTCTCGCGGGCCAGGGCGCGGCTCTTGGCCGACAGTGCCTTGTCCTCGAACGCCTTGAGCTCTGGGGTGATGAAGCGCTCCGCACCCTTGAGGGTCTGGCGGCGAATGTAGTCGCCCGGGGCTTGTTCGGCCTGCTTGGTCGGCAGCTCGATGAAGTAGCCATGCACGCGGTTGTAGCCGACCTTGAGATTGGCCAGGCCTGTACGGGCTTTTTCACGGGCTTCCAGGTCGATCAGGAACTGGCCAGCGTTCTCGCTGATCGCGAGCAACTCGTCCAGCTCGTTGTCGTAGCCGGCCTTGAGCACGCCGCCATCACGGATTACCGCGGGCGGGTTGTCGATGATCGCCCGCTCCAGCAGGCTGGCCAGCTCTGGGTAAGTGCCGGTAATGGCGGCCAGGCGCGCCAGGTGCGGGGCTTCCAGCTCGGCCATGGCGTTTTGCAGCTCGGGCAGGGCGCCGAGGGCATCACGCAGGCGTGCGAGGTCGCGTGGGCGGGCATTGCGCAGGCCGATACGGGCGAGGATCCGCTCGATATCGCCAATTTCCTTGAGCTGCGGCTGCAGTTTTTCGAAACGGTAGCCGTCGAGCAGGCAACGGATCGAATCCTGGCGCGCCTGCAGGACCTTGAGGTCACGCAGTGGGCGGTTCAGCCAGCGGGTCAGCAAGCGGCTGGCCATGGCGGTCTGGCAGCGGTCGATCACCGACTGCAGGGTATTGTCGCGCCCGCCCGCCAGGTTGACGTCCAGCTCCAGGTTGCGGCGGCTGGCGCCATCCAGGATGACCGTGTCGTCCAGGCGCTCGTGGCGCAGGCTGCGCAGGTGCGGCAGGGCGGTGCGCTGGGTTTCCTTGGCGTAGGTCAGCAGGCAACCGGCGGCGCCGATGGCCAGGGTCAGCTTGTCGCAGCCAAAGCCTTTGAGGTCCTTGGTCGCGAATTGCTGGCACAGGGCCTTGCGCGCCGAATCGCGGTCGAAGTCCCACGGGGCGCGGCGGCGCGCACCAGGGCGTTTTTCGGCCGGCAGGTCGCGTGGCCAGTCGTCGGGGATCAGCAGTTCGACCGGGTTGAGGCGGTCGAGCTCGGCCAGCAGGTTTTCCCAGCCTTTGATCTCTTGCACGCCGAAGTTGCCACTGGTGATGTCCAGCACCGCCAGGCCAAACAGGCGTTCATCGCCCAGCAGCGCGGCAATCAGGTTGTCGCGGCGCTCGTCGAGCAGTGCTTCGTCGCTGACCGTGCCGGGGGTGATGATGCGCACCACCTGGCGCTCTACCGGGCCCTTGCTGGTTGCCGGGTCGCCAATCTGTTCGCAGATCACCACCGATTCGCCGAGCTTGACCAGTTTGGCCAGGTAGCCTTCCAGCGAATGGAACGGAATGCCGCACATGGGGATGGACTGGCCGGCCGACTGGCCGCGCGCGGTCAGGGTGATATCCAGCAGTTTTGCGGCTTTCTTCGCATCTTCGTAGAAGATCTCGTAGAAATCGCCCATGCGGTAGAACATCAGCTGGTCCGGGTGCTGGTTTTTCAGCTTCCAGTACTGCTGCATCATCGGGGTGTGTGCGGAGAGATCTGACATTCAGGGCCTTACAGCGGGTGATCTGGTTGGCGATGGTAAAACCGGCAATGGTACAGGCTTTTTCATCCAGATGCAGGCGGCCGCAGTGGGGCATGTGCGCGCAGTTCGGCGGGCCATCATGGAGCTTCGTCTTTGACTGCACTAGAATGCGCGGCCTTTTGAATGCCCCTAGCCGTGACGTAGTGATGAACCTGTCCAGCCGTATCCCTTATGTAAAGCAGCAACTGATCTACCTCCTGTACGGTGATCGGCGGATTTACCAGCTGGAAGCCAAGCTCAGCATCCTCACCGCCCTGGCGCGCTGCAAGCCGGCGGAGCTGCCGGTGATTCGTGTGTTGACCGACCAGCCGCAGGCATTCGCCGGTTGGCCGGTAGAGGTGATCGCGCTGGATGACGCGACCCTGCAGGCCTGGACCGGGGAGGGCGGCTACACCCATCGGCGCAAGGCCTGCGCCATTGCGCAAGCTGGGCAGTGGGCGGACAAGACAGTGTTCATCGACACCGACACGGTGTTCCTGCAGTCACCGCTGAAGCTGTTTGGCCAGGTGGATGCCGGGCAGTACCTGGTAGACGAGGTCGAGATGAGCTGGGCCGAGGCGTCGCACCGTGAGGACTACCTCGGCTTCAGCGCAGGGCTTGCGCGTGCGGGCGCAGTGCCGAGCGACGACCTGCGGCTGTGCAACAGCGGTGTCCTGGGCTTCACCCGTGAGAATGCCGGCATTGCCGAACGTGCCATCCAGCGCATCGATGCGTGGACGCCTTACGCCCGTGAGTTGCACACCATCGAGCAGATCGCCTTTTCGTTCGAGTTGCAGGGCGCGCAGATCAACCAGGCGCGTGGTGTGATCAGCCACTACTTTGCGATGAAGCAGTACATCCACGCCATTCTGGAGATTTTCTTCGCCCGCCACGGCGAGCGCTTTACGCCGAAGATGCCTGGCCTGGCCTTGAAGGTGCCTGCGCATCGCCCGGTGCCATCCTGGCTCAACCGCCTTTCGGTCAAGTGGAGCCTTACGCGCGTGCCCCCAGAGCTGCGGGGTGTCGGCCGCAAGCTTTTATATGGCAGTGTCATCGGCAGCGACGATTACCAGCGCGCCTGCAAGGTGGTCTGGTGGCGTTCGGCGATTGAGGACATGCGCCATTTGCGTGGCCTGGACTGGAACCAGGGCTGGCCAGCCGGCCTACCGCGTCTTGGGCGGCGCGACGAGCGTGCGTTCAGCGCCATTGCCCGCGATAGCCTGAAGGTTTCCTGAAGCCGCGCCGCGCATGGGGTGGTAGGGTAGTGCGCAGTCTTCAAGGAGCCTGACATGGACCCGATCACCGCACTTTCCGCCCGCCTGGGCGAGCACCTGCGCCGCTTCAATGCCCAGGTGACCACCGCCGAATCCTGCACGGGCGGTGGCATCGCCGAGGCCATTACCCGCATCCCCGGCAGTTCGGCCTGGTTCGAGGCCGGGTACGTGACCTACTCCAATGCCCAGAAGACCCGCCAGCTGGGGGTGCCCGCGGCACTGTTCGGCCAGGTGGGGGCGGTCAGCCAGGAGGTGGTCGAAGCCATGGCCCGCGGCGCGCAGGCGGCCAGCGGCGCGCGCTTTGCGGTGGCGGTGAGCGGTGTGGCCGGGCCGGACGGTGGCTCGCCGGCAAAACCGGTGGGTACCGTGTGGCTGGCCTGGGCCGATGGCAGCCGTGTCTTCAGCGAGCGCCGCCAGTTCGACGGCGACCGTGATGCGGTGCGCCGACAAACGGTGATCGCCGCGTTAGACGGCTTGTTACAGCTTGGTGCCGAGTAAATCGACGACAGGGGTTTGCGCGCGCGCTTCGCTGTGGAATAATACTGGCTACTTATACAGGTATTCCGGCCATCAGGGCCAAGTCGAACACGTGAGGGTTTCAATGGACGACAACAAGAAACGCGCCTTGGCTGCGGCCCTGGGTCAGATCGAACGCCAATTCGGCAAAGGCGCAGTCATGCGCATGGGCGACCACGAGCGCACCGGCATCCCGGCTATCTCCACCGGTTCCCTGGGCCTGGACATCGCCCTCGGCATTGGCGGCCTGCCAAAAGGCCGTATCGTCGAAATCTACGGCCCGGAGTCCTCGGGTAAAACCACGCTGACCCTGTCGGTCATCGCCGAAGCCCAGAAGAATGGCGCCACCTGCGCCTTCGTCGACGCCGAGCATGCCCTTGACCCGGAATACGCCGGCAAGCTGGGCGTCAATGTCGACGACCTGCTGGTGTCGCAGCCAGACACCGGTGAGCAGGCGCTGGAAATCACCGACATGCTGGTGCGCTCCAACGCGGTCGACGTGATCATCGTCGACTCCGTGGCAGCCCTGGTGCCCAAGGCCGAGATCGAAGGCGAGATGGGTGACATGCACGTGGGCCTGCAGGCTCGTCTGATGTCCCAAGCGCTGCGCAAGATCACCGGTAACATCAAGAACGCCAACTGCCTGGTCATCTTCATCAACCAGATCCGTATGAAGATCGGCGTGATGTTCGGCAGCCCGGAAACCACCACTGGCGGTAACGCCCTGAAGTTCTACGCCTCTGTGCGCCTGGACATCCGCCGTACCGGCGCGGTCAAGGAAGGCGACGAAGTGGTCGGCAGCGAAACCCGCGTCAAGATCGTCAAGAACAAGGTCTCGCCGCCGTTCCGTCAGGCCGAGTTCCAGATCCTCTACGGCAAGGGTATCTACCGCAACGGCGAAATCATCGACCTGGGTGTTTCTCAGGGGCTGGTGGAGAAGTCCGGTGCCTGGTACGCCTACCAGGGCAACAAGATTGGCCAAGGCAAAGCCAACGCCGCCAAGTACCTGGCTGAGAACCCGGCCATTGGTGCCGAGATCGAGAAGCAGATCCGCGAGAAGCTGCTCAAAGCCGGTGCTGCCGCCGAAGCGGGCAAGGCTGCCGCTGCCGAAGCCAGTGCCGACGACGTGGCTGATGCCGACGCCGGTTATTGATCACTGTTGTAGATAGCGACTATGTCCGCCGTACTCGACACCCCCGTCGCCATTCGGCGGACAGCCATGGACCTGCTCGCGCGACGTGAGCATGGTCGCGTCGAGCTGACGCGCAAACTGCGTCAGCGAGGCGCTCTGGATGAGATGATCGAGCCTGAGCTCGATCGGCTCGCCGAAGAAGGGTTGCTCAGCGAAGCCCGCTACCTCGAAAGCTTCATCAGGTACCGCTCCAATTCCGGCTATGGCCCTGCGCGTATACGCGAAGAACTGGGCCAGCGTGGCCTGGACCGTGGCGATATCGATCAGGCGTTACGGGAAAGCGGTGTGGATTGGGCACAGCGTTTGATGGATGTCTGGCAACGCAAGTTTGCCGGGCAACGCCCGCATGACCCCCGCAGCCGGGCCCAGCAAACCCGATTCCTTGCCTACCGTGGGTTCTCCCTGGAAATGATCGGCCGCCTGCTCAGTGGTCGGGATCTCGACGACTACTAAAACGGTGTGAGAGCCGGCTTCGCCGGTGATCGCTGGAAAGCTAGCTCCCACAAGGTTGGTCCGACGCTCAACTAACCTTCAACGCCTCCCTGGCCCGCTGAGTCGTGTGCATAGGCTGAGGCTTGGCCCAGTTCTCTGGCAGGTTGATAAAGTCCACCAGTTCGCGCAGGCGGCCCTGGTCGCGGCCGTTGAAGGCGAACGACAATCGGGTCAGATGGCTGAAATTACCCACCTCGTGTTCCGCGCCGCTGTCGGCGTGCTGGTGGTATTTGCCGCTCAGGCGCAAATCGGCGAAGCCCTCCTGGATGTCGTACAGCGCCGCCTCGCTGAGCGGGTGATGCATGCGGATCACGAATTGGTTTTTCAGCCAGCGGCTGGAGTGGTAGTTGCTGTAGAACTGGTTGATTTCCTCCACCGCCTCATCGGCGCTGTGCACCAGGCGCACCAGCTTGAGGTCGCTGGGCAGGATGTAGCGGTTTTCTTCGAGCTGACGGCTGATGAAATCGAGGCAGTCGCGCCAGAAGGTGCCCCCGGGTGAGTCAAGCAACACCACCGGCACCAGCGGGCTCTTGCCGGTCTGTATCAGCGTGAGCACTTCGAGTGCTTCATCCAGCGTGCCGAAGCCGCCAGGGCAGAGCACTAGCCCATCAGCCTCCTTGACGAAGAACAACTTGCGAATGAAGAAGAAGTGGAACGGCAGCAGTTTGTCGGTGCCGTCCACCGTGGGGTTGGCATGCTGTTCAAACGGCAGGGTGATGTTGAAGCCCAGGCTGTGATCGCTGCCGGCCCCTTCATGCGCCGCCGCCATGATGCCGCCGCCAGCGCCGGTGATGACCATCAGGTCGGAGCGTGCCAGGGTGGCGCCCAGCTCACGGGCCAAGGCGTACATCGGGTGTTCCAGCGGGGTTCGGGCCGAGCCGAACACCGTGACCTTGCGACGGCCCTTGTAGCGCTCCAGGGCGCGGAATGAATGATCAAGCTCGCGCAGCGCCTGCAGGGTGATCTTGGCGCTCCAGCGATCCGTGTCGTCGTGGGCCATGCGCAGGATGGTCAGCATCATGTCCCGGTACAGCGGCAAGTTGGGGCTGTTTGGTGCAACCAGTTGCAGCTGTTCGTCAATCTTGCTCAGGTCGATGTTGTTGTCCCTGAAGTGATTGAACAACAGCTCGTTGGGTTGGTAAGGCATTCAACGTCTCCTTCTGCAGCAAAACCTCTGACCGGGTCGATGGTGTGTCCCGGCCGCGACACTGCGTGCGTCGCTGGCTGCTCAGGCTCGAGTGTGTATCCCGAGCGTTGCAGTAGGCCTTCAAGGCCATGGTGCAGTGGCAAAAATCCATCTGGGCGTTTTTGGCGCTCTCGCTATCAATCTAGACCGTTGCGCCTGATCGTGCCGAAGTGATGGCGAACGCCGCTCGTCGGCGCGCAGCCTATGGGGGTGAGGGTTTGATTAACTGGGAAAGCGAATCGTATCGATGCAGGAGGTGGCGGTATGCATCGCTTGACCATCGAAGTGGACCGGCAGTTGTATCAGCAGCTGGAACATGCAGCTCAGGTGCATCACCTGAGCCTTGAGGCAGAGTGCCGTCGCAGGCTTTCGGGGCTGGAGTGCCAGTCACGCTACCTGCAAGCGCTTCTGGCAGAGTTGCGCGCCGATGCCGAGGAGGAGCAGTGGCGCGCCCCTGATGACCACCCCGTGGTCTAGGTTTACTTCTTCTTGCTGCCAGCGACGCAGCTGGCGGCGTCAAATGCCTGGTCCATGACTGGCTGGTTGGTCTTGTAGACCGTGAAGCGATAGACCATGACGGCGCCCTTGGACATCAAGTTGCGGAAGCCGCTGTTACGGCAGACGCTGTCGCCCAACTGGCTGCGCACTTGCTCGGGGTTTGCCTGCATGCGCTCGGCGTGGCTCTGGCGCACGCTCAGGTGGTTGACCAGCGCCTTGCCTTCGACGGTATAACCCTGGTCGAGGATGTCTTCGTTGATGGCGCGCGGGGTGCCGACGCTGCTTTCCGTAGCGACCTTCTGCAGCATCTTGTTCAGGTCGTAGTCCTGTTTGGACGCCGCCTGGGCCGCCAGGGGCAGGGTGAGCAAAAGGCTCAGGGTCGGGACGATAAGACGCAGCATGTATCTCTCCTGGTTCAATGACTGGCGGTTTGACATGCGCCGGCAGGTGGCGTTCCCTGATGCGCGCTTTTGCGCGCGTCAGGCTCGCCAAAGTGTCGATTATAAGGGGCCAGCCCGTCCCGCTGCACGGCAAATGACGCCTGCTCTGGTAGACTTGCGTTTTGTGTATCCGAGCCGTCGCAGTGTGCATTTTCAACCTGTTCAAAGGCCTGCCAGCATGAGCCACGCGGTAGCGCGCTTGCGCGCCGAACGCCTGGCCCGCAGCAACAAGCCGTTCATTGCCCGTGGTTCACGGGCCGTCCGTTGCCCGCATTGCCGGGTCATTGCCAGCCATTGCCTGTGCGCCTGGAAGCCCCGGGTGCCGGCGGAGTCGGGCGTGTGCCTGCTGATGCACGACACCGAGCCACTGAAACCGACCAACACCGGTTGGCTGATCGCCGACCTGGTCGAGGACACCTCGGCTTTCGGCTGGCAGCGTACTGCGGTGGACGACAACCTGCTGGCGCTGCTCGAACAGCCCCACTGGCAGCCCTATATCGTCTTCCCTGGCGAGTTCGTTGCCCAGGAGCGGGTGGTCAACGAGGTGGTGCGCGAACCCGGCAAGCGGCCGTTGTTCATCCTGCTCGACGCCACCTGGACCGAGGCGCGCAAGATGTTCCGCAAGAGCCCCTACCTGGACCGCTTCCCGGTGTTGAGCCTGGAGGCCGAGCAGATGTCGCGCTACCGCCTGCGCCGTTCCAAACGTGACGATCACTTCTGCACGGCGGAAGTGGCGGCCATGTGCCTGGAGCTGGCCGGCGACCAGCGCGCCTCCCAGGCCCTGGACGCTTACCTGGACGTGTTCAGCCTGCACTACCTGAGCGCCAAGCGGCATTTGCCGCTGGATGAACAGGACGACGCGCATCAGCGTTTGCATACCTTCCTATAGTCCAAGGGGCAGTCGGGCCGGTTTGGTTCATAATGTCGGGGCTGGCAGCCAGGGTGGGCGAGTGCGGCAGGGCAATTGGCTTGACCACCCCGACCGTGCTCGGCATCCTTGGCGCCGATTCGGGCACGCCGAAGGTGCCGTTACCCCGGACTTCGCCGTGCCTTTCCGCCAAGCGCCCTTACTACCCCGCAGCGCCTGGCACAGAACAGGATCCTTAGATCGATGGCCACTTACGAAATCCTGATTGCCGATGACCACCCACTGTTTCGTGGCGCCCTGCGCCAGGCTGTTACCCTCGGCCTTGGCGCCGATGTACGCCTGGTTGAAGTGGCGAGCATTGCCGAACTGGAAACCCGACTGAGCGAAAAAGCCGACTGGGATCTGGTCCTGCTGGACCTGAACATGCCGGGCGCCTACGGGTTCTCCGGGCTGGTCCTGCTGCGTGGGCAATACCCGCAGATCCCCGTGGTCATGGTGTCGGCGCAGGAAGAGGCCGCCGTCGTGGTCAAGTCTCGCGAGTTTGGTGCCAGTGGTTTCATTCCCAAATCCAGCCCGCTGGAAGTGATTCAGGACGCCGTGCGCAAGGTATTGGACGGTGAGGTCTGGTGGCCGCCGCAAGCCTTCGAGAAAGTCGACGTTTCGGCTGAAGCCAAAGCGGCCAGCGAAGGGCTGGCCAGCCTCACGCCGCAGCAGTTCCGCGTGCTGACCATGGTCTGCGAAGGCTTGCTGAACAAGCAGATCGCCTATGAGCTGAGTGTCTCGGAGGCCACCATCAAGGCCCACGTGACGGCGATTTTCCGCAAGCTGGGCGTGCGCACCCGCACCCAGGCGGCCTTGCTTCTGCAACAACTTGAATCGGTTGCAAGCCACTAACTGGCTGCTTCTTCACGCTTTTTTGACCCCAGCTGGACTAGTCTGCCGGCCTTTCATCGGTGAAGTGACGCACATGTCGCCATTCAAAGGCCAGACCGGCCTCAAACGTATCTTCAACGCCGCCGGCTATTCGCTGGACGGCTTGCGCGCCGCCTTCAAGGGCGAGGCCGCGTTCCGTCAACTGGTACTGCTCAATGTGCTGCTGATCCCGACCGCCTTCTGGCTGCCGGTCAGCCGCGCGGAGCGGGCGATCATGATCGCGGTGTGCCTGCTGGGCTTGATCGTCGAGCTGTTCAACTCGGCGGTAGAGGCTGCCATCGACCGTATTTCGCTTGAGCGTCACCCCTTGTCGAAAAACGCCAAGGACATGGGCAGCGCCGCGCAGTTGGTGGCGCTTACCATGGTTGCGCTGGTCTGGGGCGTGATTCTGCTCTAGGCAATAGGCGGCAAGACGATCTCATCACTGCGGGTGAAGCCCGCGGTGAAGTTGCGGCATAGCTCCAGAAACTCGCGCATGGCCGAGGTCTGGTACTTCTGCTTGTGCCAAATGAAATAGAACTGACGCATCAGGTCCAGCTCCGGGGTTTCGACCGGTACCAGGCTGCCGCGGCGGAAGGCATCGCGCAGGGCCAGGCGCGAAATGCAGCCGATGCCCAGGCCAGATTCCACTGCACGCTTGATGGCCTCGGTGTGTTCGAGCTCCAGGCGAATGTTGAGGTTGGCGCGGTGGTGGCGCATGGCTTGGTCAAAGGTCAGGCGCGTGCCGGAGCCTTGCTCGCGAAGGATCCAGGCCTCCTGCGACAACGTCTGAATGTTCGCGCTGCCCAGCGTTGCCAGTGGGTGCTGGGGCGCGCAGAACACGACCAGCTCGTCTTCGACCCAAGGCTGAACCTCCAGGTCCGGGTGGTTGCAATCACCTTCGATCAGACCCAGATCAATTTCGTAATGGGCGACCTGTTGCACAATATGCGCAGTGTTCTGCACATGCAGCTTGACCTGGCTTTCCGGGTGCACCTGCATGAAGCTGCCGATCAGCAGGGTCGCCAGGTAGTTACCGATGGTCAGCGTGGCGCCCACCGCCAGCGAGCCGAAGGCGGACTTGCCGTTGAGCAGGTCTTCGATTTCCTTGGCCTGGTCGAGCAGGGCGACAGCCTGTGGCAGCAGCTGATGGCCCAGGGCGTTCAGGCTCAGGCGTTTACCGGCGCGATCGAACAGCTGGCAGCTGGATTGGCGCTCGAGTTCGGTGATGGACGTGCTGGCGGCCGACTGCGAGAGCGCAAGCAGGCCAGCGGCCCGCGAGACGCTTTGATGCTGGGCTACGGCGACGAACACCTGAAGCTGACGGAGAGTGAATCGCATATCTATATAACCGATAACACATATCTTGATAATTCAGTTAACAGATATTGTCGCTGCCCCTAAACTATCGCGCAACTGCGCGTCTTGCGCGCGCTGCGTCTTTCTTCAGGAGCCCCATCGATGAGCAACATGAACCACGAACGTGTCCTCAGTGTGCACCACTGGAACGACACCCTGTTCAGCTTCAAGTGCACCCGTGATCCGGGCCTGCGCTTCGAGAACGGTCAGTTCGTGATGATCGGCCTGCAGCAGGAAAGCGGCCGCCCGCTCATGCGCGCCTATTCCATCGCCTCGCCGAACTGGGAAGAGCACCTGGAATTCTTCAGCATCAAGGTGCCGGACGGCCCGCTGACTTCCCAGTTGCAGCACCTGAAGGAAGGCGACGAGATCATCATCAGCAAGAAGCCTACCGGCACCCTGGTCCTCGACGACCTGAACCCGGGCAAGCACCTGTACCTGCTGAGCACCGGCACTGGCCTGGCGCCGTTCATGAGCGTCATCCAGGACCCGGAAACCTACGAGCGCTTCGAAAAGGTGATCCTGGTTCACGGCGTGCGTTACGTGAACGAAGTGGCCTATCGCGAGTTCATCACTGAGCACCTGCCGCAGAACGAGTTCTTCGGTGAGTCGGTGCGTGACAAGCTGATCTACTACCCGACCGTGACCCGCGAGCCGTTCGAGAACCAGGGCCGCCTGACCGACCTGATGCGCAGCGGCAAGCTGTTCAGCGACATCGGCCTGCCGCCGATCAACCCGCAGGATGACCGTGCGATGATCTGCGGTAGCCCAAGCATGCTGGACGAAACCAGCGAAGTGCTCGACAGCTTCGGCCTGAAAGTCTCTGCCCGCATGCGCGAGCCGGGTGACTACCTGATCGAGCGCGCCTTCGTCGAGAAGTAACCCGCCGTTAAGCTTCATCAGCTGGAATTGGGGCTGCTGCGCAGCCCATCGCAGGCAAGCCAGCTCCTACAGGATCGCACATACCTGTAGGAGCTGGCTTGCCTGCGATGGGCCGCGCAGCGGCCCCCTTGGCCTGTCTGGCCTATTCGACACGCGTCTCGCCGCTGTATTCCAATATCGCCCGACACCGCCTGCACAGGTAGCGCCGCCCCTGGCGCACCAGCTTGTGCCGCTGCGCAGTAAACGGAAAGTCGCTCTGCGGGCAGGGGCAGCGGTAGATGTAGCGCGTGACCACCCGCCGTTGCACTGCGTAGTTATGGCAGCGGTTGGGCGGCAATTCATACACCCCGCGCATGATCAATTGCCATTCCTCGCCATGGGCCTGGATGCGCTCGCCAAACAGTTGGTGAGCCACCAGGTGCGCCACCTCGTGGGCCACGGTCTGGCGCAGGAAGTCCTCTTGGTTTTCGCGGTACAACTGCAGGTTGAAGCGCAGCAGGTTCTCGTGCAGGTGAGCGACGCCGGCCTTCTGGCCGCGCAGCTTGAAGCTGATTTCCGGGCGCGGGAAGGGGCGTTTGAAGAAGGTTTCGGCTTGCTGGTAACAGGTTTCGACGCGTTGTTTGAGCAGCTCGGGCATGGCGGGGTAATTCTCCTGACCAGGCATTATGCCGCAAGCCCTGGCGGCTTGCCGAGCCACCGGTCAGCACACAGCCAGAAGCCGCCTTGCGGCGGCCTCTGACTTGATGCCCCAGTGTTGGTTCTGTGTAGTTATCGCGCTAGTTGGTATAGACGGGCCCCACGCCCAGTCCCCAGATGATCACGGTAGCGGCCATGATCGCTACCAGCACCACAAGGCCCACCGCCAGCACCGAGCTGGAAAACAGGAAGCCTTCATCGGACGGAATGTTCATGAACGTCGGCAAGCCGACATACAGCAGGTACACGGTATAACAAATGGCCGCAGTGCCGATCAGCATGCCCAGCCACAGATGCGGGTAAAGGGCTGCCAGGCCGCCAAGGAACAACGGGGTGGCGGTGTAGGTGGCAAAGGCAATGCACTGCGCCATGGAGGGGTTGGCATCGTAGGTGCGGGCCATCCAGTGGATGAACGCGCCCATCACCGCCACCCCGGCGAGCATCGCCAGGTAGGACATGATGCTCATCCAGATTGCGCTTTCCATGGTCAGCATCACTGCCGGCCGGTCGCCAATCACCCAGCCCACCTGGGTAGTACCGATGAATGCGGAAACGGCAGGGATCGCCGCCAGGATCAAGGTGTGCGTCAGGTACATGTGGCTGATGGTTTCTTCTTCGCCACGAATCTCCCGCCACTCCTGATCGGGATGGGTAAACAGCCCCACAACGTGATGAATCATGCCGATCACTCCTCTCAATGTTGCCAAACGCCCCCCAGATGGAGCGCAAGCGGCCCGAGGCCCGAACACCGATGCAAGCGGTAATGTGGCCTTATGTCGCAGTATAGGAAGCGGTTACCGGCACAAACCGTGCTTTTTAGAGCAAATTGCGCTGTCAGGCGTGCTGTTGATTACAACGAAGTCTTTATCGGAATGCCTACAGCGCCGCGTAGTTTGTGCGTAAAATAGCCGGCTTTTGTCACACCTCGCGGATCCAAGCGCTATGGGCACCCTCTCGGTCAACCAGAACAAACTGCAAAAACGCCTGCGTCGTCTCGCCGGCGAAGCCATCACCGACTTCAACATGATCGAGGATGGCGACAAGGTCATGGTCTGCCTGTCCGGCGGCAAGGACAGCTACACCATGCTCGACGTTCTGTTGCACCTGCAGAAGGTGGCACCGATCAAGTTCGAGATCGTGGCGGTGAACATGGACCAGAAGCAGCCGGGCTTCCCCGAGCACGTGCTGCCGGCCTACCTCAAGGAGCTGGGGGTCGAGTACCACATCGTCGAGAAAGACACCTACTCGGTGGTCAAGGAACTGGTGCCCGAGGGCAAGACCACCTGCTCGCTGTGCTCGCGCCTGCGCCGTGGCACCCTGTACACCTTCGCCGACGAAATCGGCGCGACCAAGATGGCCCTGGGGCACCACCGCGACGACATCGTCGAGACGTTCTTCCTCAACATGTTCTTCAACGGCTCGCTCAAGGGCATGCCGCCCAAGCTGCGTGCTGACGATGGCCGTAACGTGGTAATTCGCCCGCTGGCCTACTGCAGCGAGAAGGATATCCAGGCCTACTCGGACATGCGTGAATTCCCGATCATCCCGTGCAACCTGTGTGGCTCGCAAGAGAACCTGCAGCGCCAGGTGGTCAAGGACATGCTGGTGGAGTGGGAGCGCAAGCACCCGGGCCGCACCGAAAGCATCTTCCGCGCGCTGCAGAACGTCGCGCCGTCGCAGTTGGCAGACCGCAACCTGTTCGACTTCACCAGCCTGAAGATCGACGAAAACGCCACGCCGCGTTTCCTCGATGTGCTGAACATCTGACCCCATGCGCGATTATCAGTGGCTGCATGAGTACTGCCTGAACCGCTTCGGCTCGGCCCAGGCCCTCGAGGCCTTTCTGCCGCAGCCACGCACGCCTGCGCAACTGCGCGACATCAGCGACGACCGCTACCTGTCGACCCTGGCCCTGCGTGTGTTCCGCGCCGGGCTCAAGCACAGCCTGGTGGATGCCAAATGGCCGGCGTTCGAGCAGGTGTTCTTCGGTTTCGACCCGGAGAAAGTGGTGCTGATGAGCGCCGAGCACTTGGAGCGGTTGATGCAGGACGAGCGCATCATCCGCCACTTGGGCAAGCTCAAGAGCGTGCCGCGCAACGCGCAGATGGTGCTGGATGTGGCGAAGGAAAAGGGCAGTTTCGGTGCGTTCATCGCCGATTGGCCGGTGACCGATATCGTCGGCCTGTGGAAGTACCTGGCCAAGCATGGCAACCAGCTGGGTGGCCTATCGGCACCGCGGTTCTTGCGCATGGTCGGCAAGGACACGTTTATCCCGACCGAGGATATGGCGGCAGCGTTGATTGCGCAAAAAGTGATCGACAAACAGCCGACCAGCCAGCGTGACCTGGCGTTGGTGCAGCAGGCGTTCAACCAGTGGCATGCCGAGAGTGGGCGACCCCTGTGCCAGCTTTCGGTGATGCTGGCGCATACCGTCAACCACTGAGATTGTCGGGGCGACGCGGTCTCTGTGGGAGCGGGCTTGTCCCGCGAAGGGGCTGCAAAGCAGCCCCCTGAATCAACTCCCTTCGCCCGCCATGCGCCGCTCATGCTGGAACTTCCAGCGCACAAACAGCAGCCCGCTGATGAACAACCCCAGGCTTACCACCACCTCGACCCAGCCAAACAGCGCCCGTGCCGGGTCGAACGCCGCCAGCACGCCCTTGATGAAATAGATATTCACCACAAAGCAGGTCCAGGCATGCGCCCGGGCGCTGCCCTTCAGCATGCCCGGCAGCAGCAACAGCAGCGGCACCAGTTCGATCGCCAGAATCACTTCGACGCGCGCCCCGTGCAGGTTGGCGAACCACAGGTTGTTCACCACCAGCAACGCGATCAGGCCAAAGAAAAACGCCAGGCTCAGTGCCCGCGTCAGGCGCAGGCGCGGTGCCAGCCATTGCAGCGGCGGCAACACCTTGGGCTTTTTAGCCACGCGCGGCCTCCAGGGCCTTGGCGGTGCTCGCCAGGCGTTGGCCGAGGGCACGGCACAGGGTGATTTCGTGTGGGTCGAGCTCGCGCTTGCCATCGGCGCCGGCGTGGTGGCTGGCGCCATACGGTGTGCCGCCGCCGCGGGTTTCGAGCAAGGCCGATTCGCTGTAGGGCAGGCCCATCACCAGCATGCCGTGGTGCATCAGCGGCAGCATCATCGACAGCAGGGTGGTTTCCTGGCCACCATGCAGGCTGGCGGTGGAGGTGAACACTCCGGCGGGCTTGCCCACCAGTTCGCCACCCAGCCACAGGCTGCTGGTGCCGTCGAGGAAGTACTTGAGGGGCGCGGCCATGTTGCCGAAGCGGGTCGGGCTGCCCAGCACCAGGCCGGCGCAATGGCGCAGGTCGTCGAGGGTGGCGTACAGCGCGCCGCTGGCCGGGATGTCCGGGGCCACAGCTTCGCACTCAGTGGAAATCGCCGGCACGGTGCGCAGGCGCGCCTCCATACCGGCCATCTCGACACCGCGGGCAATGTGCCGGGCCATTTCGCTGGTGGCGCCATGGCGGCTGTAATACAAAACCAGGATGAAGGGCTGGCTCACGGCAGGATCTCCAGCACCTTCTCGGGTGGGCGGCCAATCACGGCTTTATCGCCGGCCACCAGAATCGGCCGCTCGATCAGCTTGGGGTGTTGGGCCATGGCGTCGATCAATTGCGCGTCGGTCAGGGCCGGGTTGGCCAGGTTCAGGTCTTTGTATTCGTCTTCGCCGGTGCGCAGCAGCTGGCGCGGGGCGATGCCCAGCTTGCCGAGCAGGGCCGTCAGGGTGGCGGTGTCTGGCGGGGTTTCGAGGTAGCGCACGATGGTCGGCGCCAGGCCGCGTGCTTCGAGCAGTTCCAGCGCGCCGCGGGATTTCGAGCAGCGCGGGTTATGATAGAGCGTCAGGTCAGTCATGTCGGGTCGCATCCAGCTGGGTGTGGCGGCTATTCTAACCGCAGCGACTGAACCATTTGCTTGAAACTTCGAGAAGGATTGACCCATGGCAAGGCGTTTGGCAGCAGTACTGGCCATCACCGCGGGCCTGTTGCTCGGTGGTTGCGGTGCCGACTACGGCGTGGACCAACACGGCAATACGGTAAAGGCCGAGCAGATCGAGGGGCACTGGGTAGTGCTCAACTATTGGGCCGAATGGTGCGGACCGTGCCGTACCGAAATCCCTGAGTTGAATGCGGCGGCCAAGCAATGGGCGGCCGAGGGGATCAAGGTGGTCGGGGTGAACTTCGATGGCTTGCAGGGCCAGGACCTGAAGCAGGCGGCGGACACCTTGGGCATCGGCTTTACCGTGCTGGCGCAGGACCCGGCCGAGCGTTACGAGCTGCCCCGCAGCGAGGCGCTGCCGGTGACCTACATCATCGATGACAAGGGCAAGGTGCGTGAACAACTGATGGGTGAGCAGACCCTGGAAGGGCTGCAGGCCAAGATCAAGGCCCTGAAGGGCGCATGATGCCTGTTGGGGCTGCTTTGCAGCCCTTCGCGGCACAAGGCCGCTCCTACAGGTGACCGCGTCATCCCAGCGTACGCGGTTACCTGTAGGAGCGGCCTTGTGCCGCGAAGGGCCGCAGAGCGGCCCCGGCAGCCCTCAATCTTCTTCAGGCCAGAACCGCAACGGCTTGCCCTCGGCCGGCCAGAAGCGCATCTGCTCCACAGGCGAGACATCCCAGCGTTGTACCGTCTCCAGCGCCTGCAGGAAGCGTTTTTCCTGTTCCATCAACGCCGGTGCGCACAGCTTGCGGGTCTTGCCGACCTTGCCGAAGCTCAGGTGCTTGCCTTCCAGCGTATACGGGGCAAACCAATGGTTGCAGCCGCCATTACCGTAGGCGCGGCCATCGCTGGCCAGGGTCAGGGTAAGGTGGCTGTAATCGATCAGCGGGCGTTCGCCAATCCACTCCAGTACATAGCTGCGCTCCTGCTGCAGCTTTGACGGTTGCGCGGCGCAGCCGAGCAGGCCGGTGGCAATCAGCACGCCGGTCAGCAGCTTTTTCACTCAGCGCTCTCCTGGCAACGCGGGCACAGGTGCTTCTCGCCACGGCTGGCCCAGCCCAGCTCCGCGATACGGGCGCTGGCCGCCGGCTGGCGGGCTTTTTTGCCCAGCTTGGCATCGACTGCGAACTCGAAGTCCAGCACGGCGTCGCACTGGTCGCACTCGACCTGCCAGGTGAGGATTTCCAGTTCGCTGAACACCGGGCCGCTGGCCACGGCAACCCACTGGCCGCGCGGATTGATCAGGTGACGCACGCTTTCCACGGTCAGTCGCATGGACAAGTCCTTGCTGCCCTTGAGGGTCACCAACAGCGTGTCGCCCTTGTGCATCGAACCGCCGTTGCCGGTCACCTGATAGCGGCCGGGTACCAGGGCGCGGCACTCGATCAGGGTGTGTTGCGGGTTGAAAAGGGTGTAGCGGAAATCGTGCTCGACCATGGGTCCTCCAGAAATGCCGCGTATCCTAGCATTAACCCGATACCAGATTCTGGGGTTTGCCTGCCATCCAGCGGTTGATGTTGTCCAGCGTGGTGGCGGCGATGGCGTCCAGCGCCTCGCGGGTGAGGAAGGCCTGGTGGGCGGTGATGATCACGTTAGGGAAGGTCAGCAGCCGGGCCAGCACATCGTCTTGCAAAGGCTGGTCGGAGCGGTCCTCGAAAAACAGTTGGGCCTCTTCTTCGTAGACGTCCAGGCCCAGGTAGCCCAGCTGGCCGCACTTGAGTGCGTCGATCAATGCCGGGGTGTCGACCAGGGCGCCGCGGCCGGTGTTGATCAGCATGGCGCCAGGTTGCAGTTGAGCCAGGCTTTGCGCATTGATCAGGTGCCGGGTGTGCTCGGTCAGCGGGCAATGCAGGCTGATGATGCGCGCCTCGCGCAGCAACTCGGGCAGGGGCAGGTAGCGGGCGCCAAGGGCCAGCAGGTCTGGGTTGGGGTAGGGGTCGTAGGCCAGCAACTGGCAGCCGAAGCCGGCCATGATGCGGGCGAACGCAGCGCCGATCTGGCCGGTGCCGACCACGCCGACGGTCTTGCCGTGCAGGTCGAAGCCGGTCAGGCCATGCAGGGTGAAATCACCTTCGCGGGTGCGGTTGTAAGCCCGGTGCAGGCGCCGGTTGAGGGCGAGGATCAGCGCCACGGCGTGCTCGGCCACCGCGTGTGGCGAATAGGCCGGCACTCGCACCACGGCCAGGCCCAGGCGCTGGGCGGCCGCCAGGTCGACATGGTTATAGCCCGCCGAACGCAGGGCGATCAGGCGCGTGCCGCCTGCGGCCAGGCGCGCCAGCACTTGGGCGTCCAGCTCATCGTTGATGAAAGCGCAGACGACTTCGTAACCGCTGGCGAGGGGCGCGGTGTCCAAGGTCAGGCGGGCGGGCTGGAAGTGCAACTCCAGGGCAGTGCCGGCAGCGGCCTGGGTGAAGCTTTCCTGGTCGTAGTGCTGGCTGCTGAACAACAGGGCGCGCATGGTCGGGCTTCCTTTGCGAATGTCTGGGGATTGTAGCTGGCCGTCCTGTGTGGCCGTTGTAGGAGCAGCCTTGTGCTGCGAAGAGGCCGGTGACAGCACAGTAAATCTTCGCTGCTGTCACGGGCCTCTTCGCAGCACAAGGCTGCTCCTACAACGGCACAAGGCCAATCCAACAGTAGGGGCAAGGCAGCGCTGTCAGGCATTGATGTGTGCCTGTGCCGCCAGCCGGCTGATCGCGCTGTCCAGTTCATCCAGTGCCTGCTGCGCGTGGGGGTGCTCTTGTTTGAGCAAGGTCTCGCTGCGCTGGCATGCCGCCCGCAGCTGCGGCACACCGCAATAACGCGAGGCTCCGTTGAGGCGGTGCACCTGCTCGATCAAGGTGGTGTGATCCTGCGCTTCGCGGGCGGCGCGTATCGCCTGGCGGTCGGACTCCAGTGACGCCAGCAGCATGGCCAGCATGTCGGCCGCCAAGTCGGATTTGCCGGCGGCCAGGCGCAAACCTTCGTCGGGGTCGAGCACCTTCAGTTCGTCGCTGTTGAGCCGCTGTTCGGCCAAGCGCTCTTGCTGCGGCACGCCCAGGCTCAGGCCGGTCCACTTCATCACCACCTGGGCCAACTGCCGCTCACTGATCGGTTTGGTCAGGTAGTCGTCCATGCCGGCATGCAGCAGCGCGCGTTTCTCGTTGGCCATGGCATGCGCGGTGAGGGCGACAATCGGCAGCGGGCTGCCGCTTTGGGCGTTTTCCCACAGGCGGATCTGCTCGGTGCAGGCGCGGCCATCCATGCCGGGCATTTGCACGTCCATCAGCACCAGGTCGAAGGGTTCATCCTGCACCGCTTGCACCGCCGCATAGCCGTTGTCGACGGCCAGCACCTGGGCACCCAGGTCTTCGAGCAGGGTCTGTACCAGCAGCAGGTTGGCCGGGTTGTCGTCGACGCACAAAATCTTCGGCTGGCGCTGGCCGCTGAGGATGTTCGGCTCGCCCAGCGGGCGACGCGGTTGGATCAGCTCCAGCAGCAGCCGACGCAACTTGCGCGTGCACGTCGGCTTGGACAGGAGTTGGCCATGGCCATTGGGCAGGTAAGGGTGGTAAAGCGCCTGTTCGGTGGTCGGGCACAGCACCACGCACTGGCACTGGTAGCGGTCCAGTTGCAGGTGGTACTCACCGAGCTGCTCGGGCGTCAGGTTGCCCAGGTTGGCGCCGAGCACTGCGAAGTCGAACGGGTGGCCCGCCTGGCTTGCGGCCTGTACCGCATGCAGAAGCTGGTCGTACGAGGCAAACAGGCTGACGCTCAGGCCGCAGTCTTCGAGCTGGTGCTCCAGCGCCTGGCGCGCCAGCTCATGGCTGTCGACGATGGCGGCGCGGCGGCCCAGCAGGGGCTGCAGCGGCAGCTCTTCGGCATCGTCGTGAGCCTTGGGCAGGTTGAGGCTGATCCAGAACTGCGAGCCTTCGCCCGGCGTGCTGTCGACGCCGATCTCGCCGCCCATCTGCTCGATCAGGCGCTTGGAAATCACCAGGCCCAGGCCGGTACCCCCAGGCTGGCGCGCCAGTGAGTTATCGGCCTGGCTGAAGGCCTGGAACAGCGTGCGCACATCCTGCGGCGACAGGCCGATGCCGGTGTCTTGCACGCTGATGCGAAGCTGCGCGCTGTCTTCGTGTTCGTCTTCAAGCATGGCGCGCACGACGATGGTGCCTTCGCGGGTGAACTTGATCGCGTTGCTCACCAGGTTGGTGAGGATCTGCTTGAGCCGCAACGGGTCGCCGATCAGCGATGATGGGGTATCGCGGTAGATCAGGCTGAGCAGCTCGAGCTGCTTGGCATGCGCGGCCGGGGCGAGGATGGTCAGGGTGTCCTGGACCAGGTCGCGCAGGTTGAACGGAATGCTGTCGAGCACCAGCTTGCCGGCCTCGATCTTGGAGAAGTCGAGGATCTCGTTGATGATCCCCAGCAGGTTGTCGGCGGACTTCTCGATGGTGCTCAGGTAATCCAGCTGGCGCGGCGTCAGCTCACTTTTCTGCAGCAAATGGGTGAAGCCGAGGATGCCGTTGAGCGGGGTGCGGATCTCGTGGCTCATGTTGGCCAGGAACTCCGACTTGATGCGGCTGGCCTCCAGGGCTTCCTTGCGGGCCATGTCCAGCTCGATGTTCTGGATCTCGATGGTCTCCAGGTTCTGGCGCACGTCTTCGGTGGCCTGGTCGATGCTGTGCTGCAGCTCTTCGTGAGCGCTGTGCAGGGTTTCGGCCATGCGGTTGATGCCGCGGCCCAGCTCGTCCAACTCGTGGCTGCCCATGGCCGGCAGGCGCTCGTCCAGGTGGCCGTCCTTGAGCTGATTGACCGCATGCTTGATGCGTTTTATCGGGTCGTTGATGGTGCGGCTCATGCGCAGTGCCAGCAGGCCACTGAGGGCCAGGCAGGCGAGGATCAGCAACAGGCTGGTGAACAGGTTGCGGTAGCCACGCAGCAAGGTGCCGTCGTGCGACAGTTCGATTTCGACCCAACCCAGCAGGCGCTCGGCTTCGGCCGGCACGGCATCGGTGGCCAGGTCGCGGTGGTGGCCGAAGACAGGCATCAGGTAGCGGGTGGCGTCATTGCCGGTGCGTTGCAACAGTTGCGTGCCGGTACCGCCCGTGGGCGGCTGGTTGAGCATGCTCGGGCCTGCATGCGCCAGGCGCGTGCGGTCTGGGGCAAGAAAGGCGACCGCGCGCACGTCGGTTTGCTCCAGGGTCTGCGCGGCAATCCGTTCCAGCTGCCCGGGGGCCCGCTTGGCCATGGCAGGTGCAGCCAGCGGCGCCAGTTGCTCGGCGATCATCTTGCCGCGTTGCAGCAGCTGGGTGCGCAAATCGCTTTGCTGCAGCCAGGTGAAATAACTGCCCAATACCAGCGCCATCAAGCCGGCAGGCAGCAGGGCCAACAGCAGGACCCGGCTTCTGATTCCCAAACGATCGAGCACACTTGCCTCCTGTCATGTGCCTGGACGCCGTCAACTGCGTGACGGACCAAGCCGGGAAGTTACTCCGCCTGCTCGGCTAATGCACCCATTTGTCTGTCTTTTCGTGGCCATGTCGAGGCATTGGTCGCAGGGCGGTTGCCTAGAGCAGAGCGGATGCTCAATAATCGCGCAATTGAGAATGCATGGCAGTTGCCAATGAATCCCGTAGCTATTCATACCTCCACTATCCTCGCCATCGAGGACGACCCGGTGCTGGGTGCCTACCTGCACGAGGAGCTGCAGCGTGGCGGCTTCCAGGTGACCTGGTGCCGTAATGGGCTCGAAGGCCTTGAAACCGCAGGACGGCAGGCATTCGACGTGGTGTTGATGGACATCCTGCTGCCAGGGCTCAACGGCCTGGATGCACTGGCTCAATTGCGCACGCGCAGCACCACGCCGGTGATCCTGATGTCTGCGCTGGGCGCAGAAGCCGACCGTATCAGTGGTTTTCAGCGCGGCGCCGACGACTACCTGCCCAAGCCCTTCAGCATGGCCGAGTTGCAGGTACGCATCGAGGCGATCCTGCGGCGCGTGGCTCTGGAGCGGCGCCATCAGCCGCAGCAAGAGGCCGCGGGAGGTGGGTTGCAGTTCGACGAAGGGCTCAGCGACGTCAGGCTCGAAGGGCGCCTGGCAGGCCTGACCCCCAGCGAATACCGCCTGCTCGAGATCCTCAACCGCAACCTGGACGAGGTGCTGAGCAAACCCTTCCTTTATCAGCAGGTCTTGCAGCGCGGTTACTCGCGGCATGATCGCAGCCTGGACATGCATGTCAGCCAGATCCGCCGTAAGCTCAAGGGTATCGGCTACCACGAACGGCAGATCCGCACTGTCTGGGGCAAAGGTTACGTGCTCAGCGCCAGCGAGATGGAGTGAGCCATGCTCGACCGCCATTCGCTGTTCTGGAAGCTGGCCATCCTGCTGGTGGGCTTCTGCCTGCTGATGATCGGCCTGAGCTATACTTGGGGCCGGCACATGGAAACCCAGAACGCCTTCCTGTCCGAACCGGCACGCCAACTGTTGCGCGGTTATGCGGCTGAGGCGGAGCAGGCCTGGCGCAGTGACGGGCGCGCGGGGCTGGACCGCTGGGTGCAGGCCATGCACCAGCGCGAGCGTGGCTGGGTTGGCGTGCTCGACATCAACCTGCGACCGCTCGACAGCGCCACCCTGAACCCCCAGATCATGCAACGGCTGACGCGTCTGCGCGGCGTCGACTGGCCGATGAGCCGGCGCAGTGTCGACCAGCCGTGGCTGCGCATTCCGTTCCCAGGGGCGCCGGAGCAGGGCATGCTGGTGATCGAACTGCCAGAGCGCCTCAACCCCGGCGAGTACCGCATGCTGTGGCGGGTGCTGACCAACGGCATCATCCCCGCTCTGTTCACCTTGCTGCTGTGCGTTGGGCTGTACCGCATGCTGATCGTGCCGCTCAACCAACTGCGTGAGCAGGCCAATGCCTGGCGTGCCGACCAGCTGTCGGCACGCCTCGATTCGCGCACCATCGCCCGGCATGACGAACTTGGCGAGCTGGCCCGCGCGTTCGACCAGATGGCCGAACGGCTGCAGGGCACGGTGGCCATGCAGCAACAGATGCTGCGCGACCTGTCTCACGAAATGCGCACGCCGCTTAGCCGGCTACGCGTGGCCTGCGATGGCGAAACCGACCTGCTGCGCCTGCGCGAACGCCTGGCGCGTGAAGTGGACTGCATGCAGCAGTTGGTCGAGGGCACCCTGCAATTGGCCTGGCAGGATGCCGAGCGTGCGCCGATGAACCTTGAGCCCATCCAGGTTCAAGCGTTGTGGGACCTGCTCGCCGAGGATGCCAGCTACGAAAGCGGCTGGTCGCCCGAACGCCTGCGCTGCGAACTGCCCGCCAGTTGCTGGGTGCAGGGCAACCTCAACCACCTGGCCCAGGCGCTGGAGAACATGCTGCGCAATGCCATCCGCCACTCGCCGACTAACGGCGTGGTGCGCTTGGGTGGGCAGCGCGACGGTAACCACTGGCGGCTGTGGCTGGAAGACGAGGGCGGTGGGGTTGCAGAAGAGGACCTGGAACGGATCTTCGCGCCGTTCTCGCGGCTGGACGGTTCGCGGCCTGGGGACGGCGGTTTCGGGCTGGGTTTGAGCATTGCGCGCAGTGCCATCCAGCGCCAGGGCGGGACCCTGTGGGCAGAAAATGGCAAGCGCGGGCTGCGCCTGTGCATGCGCTTGCCGCTCCATGTGCCGGCCACTGCCAAGGACAACCCACGGCCGCAGGTCGCCTCGTTATAGCTTGTAGCTATATGCATCACAGATTGCGTGATATGGCGCGCAAAGGATTGCCGGTATGATAGGCGCCCCTGCCGTCCGGATTGTGAAATACGCCATGACCTTGCAGTACCCAACCATCGCCGATTGCGTCGGCAATACGCCCCTGGTTCGCCTGCAGCGCATTGCCGGAGCGACCAGCAACACGCTCCTGCTCAAGCTCGAAGGTAACAATCCCGCCGGTTCGGTCAAGGACCGCCCGGCGCTGTCGATGATCACCCGCGCCGAACTGCGCGGCCAGATCAAACCGGGTGACACGCTGATCGAGGCGACCTCGGGCAACACTGGCATCGCCCTGGCGATGGCGGCCGCGATCAAGGGTTACAAGATGATCCTGATCATGCCAGACAACTCCACCGCCGAGCGCAAGGCCGCCATGACGGCCTACGGCGCCGAGCTGATCCTGGTGACCAAGGAAGAGGGCATGGAAGGTGCCCGCGACCTCGCCGAGAAGCTGCAGGCCGAGGGCCGCGGCCTGGTGCTCGACCAGTTCGCCAATGGCGACAACCCGATCGCCCATTACAACAGCACCGGCCCGGAAATCTGGCAGCAGACCCAGGGCACTATCACCCATTTCGTCAGCTCGATGGGCACCACCGGCACCATCATGGGCTGCTCGCAGTACCTCAAGGAGCAGAACCCAGCCGTGCAGATCATCGGCCTGCAGCCGATGGAAGGCTCTGCCATTCCGGGCATCCGTCGCTGGCCTGAGGAATACCTGCCGAAGATCTTCGACGCCACCCGCGTCGATCGCGTGGTCGACATGTCCCAGCAGGAAGCCGAAGACACCACCCGCCGCCTTGCCCGTGAAGAGGGCATTTTCTGCGGCGTGTCTTCCGGTGGTGCGGTCGCGGCGATGCTGCGCCTGTCTCGCGAGGTGGAAAACGCGGTAATGGTCGCAATCATCTGCGACCGTGGTGACCGATACCTGTCCACTGGCCTGTTTGATCCGAGCTAAATGTCCAAGAAGAAAAGCAACAGCGGCCTGCGCTTCCAGCCAGCCGGTGGCAATCGTAGCCCCCAGGTTCCCGTGGGCAAGAAACAGCGCCTGGATATCGAGCGCCTGGCCGGTGACGGCCGGGGCATCGCTTTCCATGAAGGGCGTACCTGGTTCGTCAGTGGCGCGTTGGCCGGTGAAGCCGTCGAGGCCCGTGTACTCAATGCCCGCGGCAAAGTCGTGGAGGCGCGCCTGGAGCGCGTGCTGCAGGCCAGCCCCGAGCGGCGCGAAGCACCTTGCCGGCACTATGCCCGCTGTGGCGGCTGCAACCTGCAGCATCTGCCCCATGAAGCGCAGCTGGCGCTCAAGCAACGCACCCTGGCCGACCAGCTGCAGCGGGTTGCCGGCGTGCAACCCGAGGCCTGGGCCGCCCCCCTGAGCGGGCCGGAATTCGGCTACCGGCGCCGGGCGCGGGTGGCTGTGCGCTGGGACATCAAGGCGCGTCAGCTGGAGGTCGGGTTCCGTGCCGAAGCCAGCCAGGACATCATTTCCATCGACGACTGTGCAGTGCTGGTACAGCCCTTGCAGTCGATTCTGCGCCACTTGCCGACGGTGCTGCGTTCGCTGAGCAAACCGCAGGTCATCGGCCATGTGGAACTGTTCAGCGGCACCGCTGAGGCGCTGCTGGTGCGCCATGTCGCGCCGCTGCCGGCGGATGACCTGGCCCGCCTGCAGGCATTTTGCGACGAGGCCAAGGCACAGCTCTGGCTGCAGGGCGAGGGTGAACCGGCGCCGGTAGACGCGGCCACGACCCTGGGCTTTACCCTCGAACCCTGGCAGCTGGAATTGGCCTGGCGCCCCGGTGATTTCGTGCAGGTTAACGCCCAGGTCAATACGGCGATGATCGAGCAGGCGTTAGCCTGGCTCGCACCGCAAGCCGACGAACGTGTGCTTGACCTGTTCTGCGGCCTGGGTAATTTTGCCCTGCCGTTGGCGCGGCAGGCGCGTGAAGTGGTGGCGGTGGAAGGTGTACAGGCCATGGTCGATCGGGCCGCGGCCAATGCCCGAAACAACAATGTGCATAACGCACGGTTTTTTCAGGCCGATTTATCGCAGCCTTTGGCAGGTGCCGAGTGGGCCGCCGAAGGCTTTTCTGCGGTACTCTTGGACCCACCGCGCGACGGTGCTTTCGAGGTGGTGCAAGACATCGCACGCCTCAAGGCCAAGCGGCTGGTCTACGTATCGTGCAACCCGGCCACGCTGGCGCGAGACGCCCAGGTGCTGGTCGGACAGGGGTACCGGTTAAAAAGGGCCGGGATTCTCGACATGTTTCCTCAGACGGCGCATGTCGAGGCCATGGCGTTATTCGAAGCGGGCTAGCAGACTGGCCCGTTGGTGCGGTTGCCAGGGAATGGCGGCCACACGGTGGAAGCCTGCGCACCCGCGTGGTGCGCTGTATGGAAAGGTAAAACAAAGATGGTACAGGTGAGAGTGCACCAGCCGGTCAACACTGACGGCAGTATCAATCTCGAAGCATGGCTGGATCATGTGGTAAGCGTCGATTCAGCCCTGGATCGCGCAGCGCTGAAAGAGGCCTGCGAATTCGCTCACGAAGTCGAGAAGAAAGGTAACCCTGCCAAGCATTCCTGGGCCGACGGTACGTCCAGCTTCCAGGCGGGCCTGGAGATCGCCGAGATTCTCGCCGACCTCAAGCTCGACCAGGATTCGCTGGTAGCCGCCGTCATTTACCGTTCGGTGCGTGAAGGCAAGGTGACCCTGGCCGAAGTCAGCCAGCGTTTTGGCCCGGTGGTGTCCAAGCTGATCGACGGCGTGCTGCGCATGGCGGCCATCAGTGCCAGCCTCAGCCCGCGCCAGTCGCTGGTGCTGGGCTCCCAGGCGCAGGTCGAGAACCTGCGCAAGATGCTCGTGGCCATGGTCGACGACGTGCGCGTTGCACTGATCAAGCTGGCCGAGCGCACCTGCGCAATCCGTGCGGTCAAGGCCGCCGACGACGAAAAACGCCTGCGCGTCGCGCGCGAGGTTTTCGATATCTATGCCCCCCTGGCGCATCGCCTGGGCATCGGTCACATCAAGTGGGAGCTGGAAGACCTGTCCTTCCGCTACCTTGAACCCGACCAGTACAAACAGATCGCCAAGCTCCTGCACGAGCGCCGGCTGGACCGCGAGCGCTTCATCAGCGACGTGATGAACCAGCTGCAGAACGAACTGCTGGCCACCGGCGTGAATGCCGACATCAGTGGCCGGGCGAAACACATCTATTCGATCTGGCGCAAGATGCAGCGCAAAGGCCTGGAATTCAGCCAGATCTACGATGTGCGTGCGGTGCGTGTGCTGGTCCCGGAGATCCGCGATTGCTACACCGCGCTGGGTATCGTGCATACCCTGTGGCGGCACATCCCCAAGGAATTCGACGACTACATCGCCAACCCGAAGGAAAACGGCTACCGCTCGCTGCACACGGCGGTGATCGGCCCGGAGGGCAAGGTGCTGGAGGTGCAGATCCGCACCCACGGCATGCACGAGGAAGCCGAGCTTGGGGTTTGCGCCCACTGGCGCTACAAGGGCACCGACGTCAAGCCGAGCTCCAATCACTACGAAGAGAAGATTTCCTGGCTGCGCCAGGTGCTCGAGTGGCATGAAGAGCTGGGTGACATCGGCGGCTTGGCCGAGCAGCTGCGCGTCGACATCGAGCCGGACCGGGTCTACGTGTTCACCCCGGACGGCCATGCCATCGACCTGCCCAAGGGCGCTACGCCGCTGGACTTCGCCTACCGCGTGCACACCGAAATCGGCCACAACTGCCGCGGCGCCAAGATCAACGGGCGTATCGTGCCGCTGAACTACAGCCTGCAGACCGGCGAGCAGGTCGAGATCATCACCAGCAAACACGGCAACCCCAGCCGTGACTGGTTGAACTCCAACCTGGGTTACGTCACCACCTCGCGGGCACGGGCCAAGATCGTTCACTGGTTCAAGCTGCAGGCACGCGACCAGAACGTCGCCGCCGGCAAGACCTTGCTCGAGCGCGAACTCAGCCGCCTGGGCCTGCCGCAGGTGGACTTCGAGCGCCTGGCCGAGAAGACCAACGTCAAGACTGCCGAAGACATGTTCGCCTCGCTCGGCGCGGGTGATCTACGCCTGGCTCACCTGGTCAACGCTGCCCAGCAGTTGCTGGAGCCTGAGCGTATCGAGCAGATCGAGCTGGTGCAGCGCAAGCCCACGGGCCCGCGTACCGGCAAGCGCGGCGATATCCAGATCCAGGGTGTCGGCAACCTGCTGACGCAGATGGCCGGTTGCTGCCAGCCGCTGCCGGGCGATGCCATCGTCGGCTATATCACCCAGGGCCGCGGCGTAAGCATCCACCGTCAGGACTGTGCCTCGGTGCTGCAACTGGCAGGCAAGGAGCCAGAGCGGATGATCCAGGTGAGTTGGGGGCCGATCCCGGTGCAGACCTACCCGGTCGACATCGTCATCCGTGCCTACGACCGCCCAGGCTTGTTGCGTGACGTGTCGCAGGTGCTGCTCAACGAGAAGATCAACGTGCTGGCGGTCAACACCCGCTCGAACAAGGAAGACAACACTGCGTTGATGTCGCTGACCATCGAGATTCCGGGCCTGGATGCGCTCGGGCGCTTGCTGGGGCGGATCTCGCAGTTGCCGAACATCATCGAGACGCGGCGTAACCGTACCCCTTGAACCCTGTGAGTTGGGGCCGCTTTGCGGCCCATCGCTGGCAAGCCAGCTCCCACAGCTATCCCACTGGCTTCAAGGCCTGTGCAGTACCTGTGGGAGCCGGCTTGCCGGCGATCGGGGGCAAAGCCCCCGCCAAGGAATAGCCCTATGACCTACACCCTCGAAGACCTGCTGCACCTCATGGCCCGCCTGCGCGACCCGCAATATGGCTGCCCGTGGGACTTGAAGCAGGACTACGCCAGCATCGTCCCGCACACTATTGAAGAAGCCTACGAGGTTGCCGACACCATCGAACGCGGCGATTTCGAGCACTTGCAGGGTGAGCTGGGCGATCTGTTGTTCCAGGTGGTCTACTACAGCCAGCTGGCCCGGGAAGAGGGGCGTTTCGAGTTTGACGGGGTGGTCGACAGCATCACCCGCAAGCTGATCCGCCGCCATCCGCACGTATTCCCCACCGGCGAGCTGTATGCACCGGTGGACACGCCCAGCTTGAGCGAGACCCAGGTCAAGTCGCGCTGGGAAGAGATCAAAGCCGAGGAGCGCGCCGAAAAAAGCGAACCCGAACAGCTGTCGCTGCTCGATGACGTGCCAACGGCATTGCCTGCATTGTCGCGGGCAGCCAAACTGCAAAAGCGTGCGGCCACGGTCGGTTTCGACTGGCCCGACGCATTGCCGGTGCTGGACAAGGTCCGCGAGGAACTGGACGAAGTCCTGCAGGCCATGGCCGACGGTGATGCCGATGCGCTGGAAGATGAAGTCGGCGACCTGTTGTTCGCCACCGTCAACCTGGCCCGCCACCTCAAGCAAGACCCGGAACATGCCCTGCGCCGTGCCAATCGCAAGTTCGAGCGACGTTTCCGTTTTATCGAACAGGCATTGCGCGACAGCGGTCGGCCCATCGAAGACTGTAACCTTGACGAGCTGGATGCCCTTTGGGGTGAAGCCAAACGTCAGGAAAAGAACCTGCCCAGCTGCGGCTGAGCTGTTAAGTGAGTGAACATTCATGAGCCTTTCCCTTCGCGACCAATTGCTCAAAGCCGGTCTGGTCAACCAGAAACAGGTCTCGCAGACCAATAAAGCCCAGAAGAAACAAAAGCGCCTGGAGCACAAGGGCCAGGTCGAGGTGGACGACACCCAGCAGCGCCTGGCCAAGGAAGCCATGGCTGAAAAGGCCAAGCGTGACCAGGAGTTGAACCGCCAGCAGCAGGAAAAGGCCGAGCAAAAGGCCCGCGCCGCGCAGATCAAGCAATTGATCGAAGCGACCCGCCTGCCCAAGCTCAACACTGAGGACTACTACAACTTCGTCGACGACAAGAAGGTCAAGCGCATTGCCGTCAATGCCCTGATGCGCAGCAAGCTGAGCAATGGCTCGCTGGCGGTCGTGTCGTTTGCCGGCGGCTACGAAGTGATTCCGCGTGAAGCGGCGGTGAAGATTCAGGAACGCGACCCGCATCGCGTACTGCTGCTCAACACCCATGTCGAGGAAGCCGACGACGATGACCCGTACGCGGCTTACAAGATCCCTGACGATTTGATGTGGTAAGCATGAAAAACCCCGCCTAGGCGGGGTTTTTTGTTCAAAGACTGTGGCATTGCAGGGTCATTGTGTAGTGCGCTGACTTTCCAGGTCCTCAAGCTCTACACGATACTGGTGGGCTTCGTGCTCATTGTGGAACATCCCGACCAATTGGCCTTGTTGGTGCACATCCCAGATCCGCACGCCAGCGGCCAGGCCTTCGTGGGACATTTTCGATTCGTCGCGTTCGGTTACTTGGACTGTCATCGGTAAACTCCACTGCTAGGTTGGTTGCGACATTGTGTCGCACACCTCCTTTATAGAGTTTGTTAGCAGGCTAAGTAAATAAAAGAGGGATGAAACAAGTTTCATGTAGCTAAACCCCAGGCAAAAAGAAGCCCCGCACAAGGCGGGGCTCCGGGTGCTTCAGGCTGCGGATCAGTTACCCTTCACCGGCTTGCCATCGACCGTGCCATCCTGCAGCACGATCACGTACTCCTTGCCATCGGTTTCGACCTGGCGCAGTTGCACAAGCAGGTAGTCCCAGCTCTTGGCGAACCACAGCTCGGTGATGCGCTTGCTCTGGCTAGGGTCGCGCACGCGCTCGACCTTGACCGCATCGACCTGGCCGGTCTTGGTGGTCACCTTCTCGGTGCCCAGGACGCGGAAGTCGTAGGTGTCGATCTCGTCACCGTCGACCACCTGGTAGGTCATGCTCTTCTTGCCGGCCGCCACATCATGCTGCAGCGCCAGTTGGTAGGACGACTTGTCCAGCACGCCGCGGTTGAGCGGCAGGTTGATCGCATCGCCACGGTCGCTACCGGTGACTTTCTTGCTGGTCCAGTCGAAGTTCAGGTCGACCTTCTTCGCCTTGCCCAGGCCGCCACGCTCGAAGTGGTACTTCTGCGGCAGCAGGGTGTCGTTTTCCAAGCGCAGGGTGCTTTGCTCGGTCAGGCTGGCGATCATCATGGAAGCCTTGAAATTAAGGTCCCAGGTACCGTTGGCATTCTTCACCAGGCTGCGCTCGGCGGTGCCGCTCATGGGTAGCTGCTTCCAGTCAGCGGTGTAGCTGGCCGAAAAAGGCTTCAGATCAGCTGCCTGGAGGGGCAGGGCGAGCACGGCGAGAGCCAAGAGCAGGGCACGACGCATAAAGTCTCCTAGGATCGAATCAAATGACCGCTGGCCGCCAGGGGCTGGCCATCCAGTAAGGCACCGTGCTCGTCCAGACGCAAGCGCCCCTCGGCGAACCAGTGCACGGCCAACGGGTAGATCAGGTGTTCCTGGTGGTGAACCCGCTGGGCCAGGCTTTCAGCGGTGTCGTCCGACGTCACCGGTACCACAGCCTGTACGACCAGTGGGCCGCCATCGAGTTCCTCGGTGACGAAGTGTACGCTGCAGCCATGCTCGGCGTCGCCTGCCTCCAGGGCCCGTCGGTGGGTGTGCAGGCCCTTGTACTTGGGCAGCAGCGACGGGTGGATATTGAGCAGGCGGCCCTGATAGTGGCGGACGAAGCCGCCACTGAGGATACGCATGAAGCCGGCCAGCACCACCAGGTCTGGCGCAAAGCCGTCGATGCGCGCCATCAGCGCGGCATCGAAGGCTTCACGACCGTCAAAGGCGGTGTGGTCCAGTACGGCGGTGTCGATGCCAGCGGCTGCGGCGCGTTGCAGGCCGTAGGCATCGGCGCGGTTGGACACCACCGCACGGATGCGCACCGGGCTGTCTTCACCGCGGCAGCTGTCGATCAGGGCTTGCAGGTTGCTGCCGGAACCCGACAGCAATACCACTACATTGCAGGTCTTGCTCGGCATCAGTGTGCCTTGAGGTTCTGCAGCTCGACCTGGGCGGCGCCTTCGGCGGCCTCTTCGATGCGGCCGATGACCCAAGGCTGCTCGCCTTCTGCGCGCAGAACGTTCAGGGCGTTTTCGACCTGGTCCTGAGCTACGCAGATGACCATGCCGACGCCGCAGTTCAGCACGCGGTGCATTTCATGCTCGTCAACGTTGCCTTGCGCCTGCAGGAAGTCGAATACCGCTGGACGCTGCCAGCTGGCCACGTCGACCACGGCCTGGGCGTTTTTCGGCAGTACGCGCGGGATGTTGTCCAGCAGGCCGCCACCGGTGATGTGGGCCATGGCCTTGACTGCGCCCGTCTGCTTGATCAGTTGCAGCAGCGGCTTGACGTAGATGCGGGTCGGCGCCATCAGCAGGTCGGTCAGTGGCTTGCCGTCGAGCTGGGTGTTCTCGATGTCGGTGCCGGACACTTCGAGGATCTTGCGGATCAGCGAGTAGCCGTTGGAGTGCGGGCCGGAAGACGGCAGGGCGATCAGCGCGTCGCCGGTGGCAACCTTGGAGCCGTCGATGATCTCGGCTTTTTCTACCACGCCGACGCAGAAGCCGGCCAGGTCGTAGTCTTCGCCTTCGTACATGCCAGGCATTTCGGCGGTTTCACCACCGACCAGTGAGCAGCCCGCCAGTTCGCAGCCTGCACCGATACCGGTGACCACGGTGGCGGCGACGTCAACGTTCAGCTTGCCGGTGGCGTAGTAGTCGAGGAAGAACAGCGGCTCGGCGCCGCACACTACCAGGTCGTTGACGCACATGGCGACCAGGTCCTGGCCGATGCTGTCGTGCTTGTTCAGGTTCAGGGCCAGGCGCAGCTTGGTGCCGACGCCATCGGTGCCGGAGACCAGAACCGGCTGCTTGTAGCCGGCCGGGATCTCGCAGAGGGCGCCGAAGCCACCCAGGCCACCCATGACTTCAGGGCGTGCGGTGCGTTTTGCCACGCCCTTGATGCGTTCGACCAGTGCTTCGCCGGCGTCGATGTCTACACCGGCGTCCTTGTAGCTCAGGGAGGGTTGCTTGCTCATTGATCCAGGCCTTTAGGAGGGAGGGATTCTTAAAAACGACCGTGACGGCCAAGGCCGGCTTTACTGCGGCGGCTGCCTGAAACGTCAGAGGTCTGTGAAGGCGCGCGATTTTATCAGGGTTGCCGTGCAGCGGCCATCCTCAGGCCGACGGGCAGGGCTTGAAAGCGTTAAAAAGGCTTTTTGGGTAGGGAGTTAATGAGGCGGTCGCCCATCATTCAGGAATAATTGGCCAAAAAAATGTAGGAGCAGCCTTGTGCTGCGAAGCGCCGCGCGGGCGGCGCTCGATCGTGAAAACACCCACAATCCCATGGCCTGCGCCTGGCAGTCATGCGCGCCCCTGTATAAGGTGTAAGCCATATAGGAGCATTTTTCGTTCCACCGCGGTCACAGCCTGCATGACAACGACCGTTCCACCTTGTTTCTGGACAGGAATCCTCCATGCGTCTTTTCAACACTCTGGCAGCAGGTTGTCTTGCCCTGATCTCGCTAGCCGCGCAAGCCGAGACCGTCTCCGGGCTTTATCAGGTGCGCGAGCCACTTCAGGGGCAGGGCGCTGAAGCCCGTACCCAGGCCACCGGCAAGGCACTCGAGACGTTGGTCCTGCGCCTGACCGGTGACCCGAAGGCGGCGCAAAGCCCGGCATTGGCCGAGCTGCGCAAAGACCCGCAGCAAATCATCAACCAGGTCGGTACCGAAGCCGGCCCGCCCGAGTCCGTGCTGGTCGAGTTCGACCCCGGCAGCACCGAACGCGCCTTGCGCAAGGCCGGCCTGGCCCTGTGGGGCAGCAACCGGCCATCGATCCTCGGCTGGTGGCTCAACGAAAACGCCGAGGGCAGCAACCTGGTGGGTGACGGCCAATCCGCCGCCCAGCCCTTGCGCCGTGCCGCCCAGCACCGGGGCCTGCCATTGCGGCTGCCGCTGGCTGACCTGCAAGAGCAGTTGGTGGCCAATGCCAAGCAGGTCGAAGGCAATGACCCAAAACCGCTGCGCGAAGCCTCCGAACGCTACGCGGCCGATGCCCTGCTGGCGGTACACGCCCAAGAGGCGGATGGCAAATGGCAAGGCAAATGGCAGCTGTGGGTAGGCGACCAGCACGAGCAGGGCAGTGCCGAGGGCGCCGACCAGGCGGCGTTGGCCGACGCGGTGATGCTGGCGGTTAGCAGCCGCCTGGCGCCGCGCTATGTGACCCGCCCAGGCGCCAGCAGCCAGCAGCAGGTTCAGGTGCAGGGGATGAACCTGCAACGCTACGCCGAACTGAGCCGCGTACTCGAACCCTATGGGCCGCGGCTTCAAATGGTTGAAGGCAGCACGCTGACTTACGGTGTCACGGCCAACCGCGACCAATTACGTGCCCAACTCGGCCTTGCCAAGTTGCAGGAGGTACCGGCTGAGCCGGCGCCCGTTGCCCCTGCCGTGCCTGCTGCTGCAACAGGCGTGAGCCCCGAGCAACCTGATGTGCCCAAGCCGTTCGACGGCCTGCGTTTTCGCTGGTAAGGAGTACCCATGGTTACCGATATGCGCCGCTGGATCTGGCTGGGCGCTGCACTGCTGATCGCCGTGCTGTTATATAGCCTGCACCATATTCTGACGCCCTTTCTGATTGGCATCCTGCTGGCGTATCTGGCAGACCCGCTGGTCGACCGCCTGGAGCGCTTGGGGCTGTCCCGCACTTGGGGCGTGGTGGTGGTGTTTAGCCTGTTCACCCTGATACTCATGGCCTTGCTGCTGGTGCTGGTGCCGATGCTGGCCAAGCAGCTGGTGCGTTTGTACGAACTGGCGCCGCAGATGCTCGACTGGCTGCAGCACGTGGCGTTGCCCTGGGTGCAACACCGTCTTGGCCTGGCCGACGGCTTCTGGAAGTTCGACAAGATCAAGGCCGCCATTGGCGAGCACATGGGCCAGACCACCGACATCGTCGGTGTCGTACTGTCGCAGGCCACGGCGTCAAGCCTGGCCTTGATCGCCTGGCTGGCCAACCTGGTGTTGATCCCGGTGGTGGGCTTCTACCTGCTGCGTGACTGGGACCTGATGATGGCCAAGCTGCGCAGCCTGCTGCCGCGCCACCGCGAACCGCAGATCGTGGAGTTGGCGGGGGAGTGCCATGAGGTACTGGGCGCGTTCGTCCGCGGCCAACTGATGGTCATGCTCGCACTGGGCGTCATCTATTCTGCTGGGCTTATGCTGGTGGGGCTCGAGCTCGGCTTGCTGATCGGCATGCTGGCGGGGTTGGCAGCGATCGTGCCGTACATGGGCTTTATCATTGGTATCGGCGCGGCGCTGGTGGCCGGCTTGTTCCAGTTTGGCGGTGACTTGTATCCGATGCTGGGCATCGTTGCGGTGTTCATGGTCGGCCAGGCGCTTGAAGGCATGGTGCTGACGCCCTTGCTGGTGGGTGACCGCATCGGCCTGCACCCGGTGGCAGTGATCTTCGCCATTCTTGCCGGTGGTGAGCTGTTCGGTTTCACCGGGGTGCTGCTGGCGCTGCCGGTGGCGGCGGTGATCATGGTGCTGCTGCGGCATGCGCACGATTTGTACAAAGAGTCGGACATGTATGGCGCAGATGTCGATCCAGAATTGTGAGGTGGGGCCGAAAGGCCCCCATAAAGAGCCGCAACTTGTTGATTTTGTTTGCGCTCTTCTGCTCACTGATTGTGCCGCCCGCGCTCCGGGTATAGACTTTGCACACTGTTCACCAAAGGCCCCCCGTGGTCCTAGCGACCGCCCGCGAGCATGAAACCACCGATCCAGTTGCCCCTGGGTGTGCGCCTGCGCGATGACGCCACCTTCATCAACTACTATCCGGGCGCCAATGCTGCGGCATTGGGCTACGTCGAGCGCCTATGCGAAGCTGACGCCGGCTGGACCGAGAGCCTCATCTACCTGTGGGGCAAGCAGGGTGTCGGCCGCACTCACCTGTTGCAGGCTGCAACCCACCGTTTCCAGCAATTGGGCGAGCCCGCCGTCTACCTGCCGTTGGCGCAGTTGCTCGAGCGCGGTGTCGAATTGCTCGACCACCTCGAGCAATACGAGCTGGTGTGCATCGACGACTTGCACGTAATTGCCGGCAAGGCTGATTGGGAAGAGGCCATGTTCCACCTCTTCAATCGCCTGCGCGACAGTGGCCGCCGCTTGCTGCTGGCGGCCTCCAGCTCGCCGCGCGAACTGCCTATCAAACTGGCTGACCTCAAGTCGCGGTTGACCCTGGCGCTGATCTTCCAGATGCGCGGCATGTCTGATGAAGACAAGCTGCGTGCCCTGCAGTTGCGCGCGTCGCGCCGTGGCCTGCACCTCACCGATGAGGTTGGTCATTTCATCCTCACCCGCGGTACCCGCAGCATGAGCGCGTTGTTCGACCTGCTCGAGCGCCTCGATCAGGCATCGCTGCAAGCGCAGCGCAAGCTGACCATTCCCTTCCTGAAGGAAACCCTGGGCTGGTAAGCCCCTGAAATCCTTGGGCCAGAGCGGAAAAACGAAAAAGTCACATCTTTTTCGATAAAATTTGCAAATGGCCATGATAGAGGGCATAGTTTCCCCCTTCTAAAGGATTACTGACACGGTCGTGCCCATGCTAAAGCGCTTCGCACCCCTCGTGCCCCTCGCACTCGTGACCCTGCTTTTTGGCTGCGCGGCACAAGCCCCGGTATCTCAGCCCCAGGATCACACCCCGATCGCCGCACAGTCGGCGTTCAAGGCCAAAGCCTCGTCTTCGTCGGTATTCGGCGAACCGGAAGAGCTGGCCACTGAAGATGACCTGGAGGCCTTCTCCAGCAGCAGCAAGCCTTACCAGTTGCCAGTCCTGGCTGACAGCATTCTCGAGCGCGGCATGTCGTTGATCGGCACCCGCTACCGCTTCGGTGGTACCTCGGAGAAGTCCGGCTTCGACTGCAGCGGCTTCATCGGTTACCTGTTCCGCGAAGAAGCCGGCATGACCTTGCCGCGTTCGACGCGTGAAATGATCAACGTCGATGCCCCGAAAGTGGCGCGCAACAAGCTCAAGCCAGGCGACCTGCTGTTCTTCAGCACCAATGGTCGTGGTCGTGTGAGCCATGCGGGCATCTACCTGGGTGACAACCAGTTCATCCACTCCAGCAGCCGCCGCAGCGGCGGTGTGCGCATCGACAGCCTCGGTGATCGCTACTGGAGCAAGACCTTCATCGAAGCCAAGCGTGCCTTGGCGATGGCGCCGACCAACATCGCGCGCAACTGATGTCAAAATGATATATCCTGCCGCGGCGGCGATGCTTTGAAAAAAGCTCGCCGCCGTGCGCATTTACAGAAAGCGTCTAATCTAAATTCTCAACACTTTTCGGCTGCGGTCCAGCGGTCTCAGACAGGATGTTCTGGCCATGGTAATGATGGCGCGCTTCGCATTCCTTTCCCTGGTGGCATTGCTTGCTGCCTGCTCCAGCCGCGCGCCTGCGCCGGCCCCTGTGGTTCAGCCGCAGGTTACCTACAGCCAGCCAGATGGTTCGCCGATTGCCGACGACGTGTTGATCCGTGCGATCGGGCTGGTGGGCACGCCTTATCGCTGGGGCGGCAATACGCCCGACTCCGGGTTCGATTGCAGCGGCCTGATCAAGTATGTCTACCGCGATGCCGCCGGCATCAGCTTGCCGCGTTCGACGCGCGAGATGATCGTCATGCGCGCGCCCACCGTGGATGCCAAGGCGCTGCAGTCGGGTGACCTGGTGTTCTTTGCCACCAGTGGCGGCTCGCAAGTCAGCCATGCCGGTATCTACGTTGGGGAAGGGCGCTTTGTGCATGCGCCGTCCACCGGCGGTACGGTGCGCCTGGACTACCTGTCGAACAGCTACTGGGCCAAGGCTTACCTACAGGCCAAGCGCGTGATTCCGCAGGGGCACCTGGCGCAGAATCCCTGAGGCACTGCGCAGTCAGCAGTTGATCGCTGACTGTGTAGGAGCAGCCTTGCGCTGCGAAGAGGCCGGTGCATAAGTCTTAGAGGTAAGGGGCCTTCACCGGCCTCTTCGCAGCACAAGGCTGCTCCTACAAGGCCTTGCTCACCCGCCAGATCACGTTCCCCACGTCATCCGCCACCAGCAAACCGCCGCGCTTATCATTGATCACCCCCACCGGTCGCCCCATGGCTTTGCCTTCGTCATTCAGAAACCCCGTCAGCAGGTCGACCGGTTTGCCGACCGGTTTGCCGGTCGCGTCGAACGGCACGAAGATCACCTTGTAGCCACTGTGCGGCTTGCGGTTCCACGAGCCGTGCTGGCCCACGAATGCCCCCTGCACGAACGGCGGCGGCAACACGCCAGGCACGGCGAACGTCAGCCCCAGCGATGCCGTGTGCGGGCCCACCGCGTAGTCCGGCATCAGTGCCTGGGCAACCTTCTGCGGGGCCTGGGGCTCGACCCGCTGGTCGACGTGCTGCCCGTAATAGCTGTAGGGCCAACCATAGAAGCCGCCGTCCTTGACTGACGTGATGTAGTCCGGCACCAAGTCGCTACCGATCTCGTCACGTTCGTTGACCGCCGTCCACAGTGCGCCGGTGTGGGGCTCCCAGGCCAAGCCGTTGGGGTTGCGCAGGCCGCTGGCAAACACGCGCTGCTGGCCGCTGGCAGGGTCCACTTCCCAGATCGCCGCACGGCCCTGTTCCTTGTCCAGGCCGTTTTCCCCCACGTTGCTGTTGGAGCCCACCGTCACGTAGAGCTTCTTGCCGTCAGGGCTGGCGATCACGTTCTTGGTCCAATGATGGTTAAGCGGCCCGCCTGGCAGTTCGACCACCTGCTGGCCCTCGCCGCGAATGTGCATAGCCCCGGGCTCGTAGTGAAAGCGCAGCAGTTTGTCGGTGTCGGCCACGTAAAAGTCCTTGCCCACCAGCGCCATGCCGAAGGGCGAATTGAGCCCTTCGATGAAGGTGGTGCGCACTTCCGCGACCCCATCATGGTCGGCATCGCGCAGCAAGGTGATGCGGTTGGCGCTCGGCACGCCGGCGCCAGCGCGCTGCATCGCCTTGCCCATCACCCAGCCACGCAGGCCTTTGCCATCTTCAGGCTTGGGCGGGGCGTTGGTTTCAGCCACCAGCACATCGCCGTTGGGCAACACATAGAGCCAGCGCGGGTGGTCGAGCTTGTCGGCGAAGGCCGTTACCTGCGTGCCGGCTGCAGCCTGGGGCTTGGCGCCCTGGGGCCAGCCAATGGCCGGCGCGATGTTCACCGTGGGGACCAGCGTCTTGTTGGGCGGGGGCAGTTGCGGCGAAGGGCCGCTGCCGTCCATCACGTCCAGGTGGGCTGTGTCGCTGCATCCTGCCAGGCCGGCAGCCAACACCCAGGGTAAGACGATGCCGATGCGCTTCATGGTCGCTGCTCTCCGAAAAGGAACACTCAATATTCAGAGCAGGGTTGTGCGCACGGGGTTCAGCGGCGGGAGGCATACATCTACCACACGGCAATGATGCAGGCCGCCAGGATGAACGCCCGATTTCTAGCGCCTGGAGTGGGCCATGACGGATATAAAAGCAAGGGTGATTCGCACCCTTGAGGCATTCGATGCTGCGCGGCCGCTGGTCCGGCTGGTGGATGACGTGGTGCGGGATTACCCCGACCCTTACGCGCTGGCGAGCCAGCAGGCTGCGCGCATTCTGCAAAAACACACGGGCAGGCGAATTGACCCTCGCTTCGTCTGGTGGCACCAGTTCAATAATGAGAACTCCAGCAGCCTCAGTAAAACCGGTTGGCAACACAGCCATCCGCCGCAGAAGTCGATGTTGATGCATGAGCTGGTAATCGACCGCTTCGACCTGTACTTCCAAGATGCCAGTGACGAGCTCGACATGCGTGGCGGGTTTTACCGGCAGGGGCCGCATGCGCCGTTTTACGACGAGCGCAACGAAGTGCCGATGCTGGGCAGTGACGTGCAAGCAGATTTGTGGGCGCTGGACTTCGCGGTTGACTACCGTGCGCAGGTCGAGCGCTTCTGGTCGCAGTATGGTGCTCATTTTCAAGTGCTGGCCAAGACCAATCTGCTAGGGCAGGGCGCTGAGGCATTGGCGGAGGGTACGATTACGCCAGGGGATTGGGATCACGTGCGGGGGATGGTGACCGATGCCTTGCCTACCGGTGAATTGCCCACCCTGGAGGTTCTTGAGCAGAGCGCCACGCGCAGCGAGATAACGGTCCACCGCTATGTGTTCGGTGAAACGGACCGTTGGTGTTTGTTCAGCCTGAGTGCGCCCGATGGGCGCGTCATGGCCTATATGCCGTGGGCAGAAAAGACCCTCAAGGGCTTCGATTCCGAATTCGCGATGGTGAGTTGGATACGCACGCAGTTGCAGTCCAAGGTCACCCTCGATGCCTTCGTGGCGGGTGCTCATAGCAATCCACGTGATACCACCGCCAGGCGGTTGATCAAGGTGCACCTGCAAGGTATTGCCGACAGCCGTTCGAACGAAGCGGCGTTGATTGCCCTGACGCTGTTCAAGCGGCCGCTTGGCACGACCCTTTTTGCTTACCTGGTCCAACAGGCCAGGCTCGAAATGCAGGGCAATGCGCAACTGATGCAAACCAATGCCGGGCTGCGCAAGGCCATGTGCAGTGGGTATCTGGCGGCGTTCCTGGGGGTGTTTGGCGGTTTTGCGCCGTTGGGCTGGCCGGTCACGCTGATGCTGCTGGGGGCCAGTGTGGGCAAGGTGGCGTTGGATGTGGACGCTGCTTTGCACGCGGGCGACGAACAGAGCCGCAAGGACGCCCTGCGCTCGGCCATGCTCGAAAGCGTCTTCGCCAGCATGAACCTGGTCGATATCAGCTTCCAGGCGAGCTTTGCCTCGCTGGCGTATCAAGCACCGCCCCATGAAACGAACCTTTCATTGGGGCGCTGGCAGCCGACGACTGCTTCGGCCTTGCCGGAGGAGTTGCAGGGCGCCAATACCGTGCTGACCGGGGAGCCGAGCGAGGAGGGCCGCTTGCGCGGCATTCACGTCAATGACGACGGCAGTTGCTGGATCAATGTGCAAGGTTTGCCCTATCGCGTGCGTTACAGCCATGAGCTGGCCGTGTGGTTGGTGGTTTCGGCAGATAACCCGTTTGCCTTCAGCCCGCTGCACCCGGTGCGTCTGAACCAGGCCGGGGAGTGGGAAGTGCTGGCGCCGCCCCGATTGCTGGGGGGGACACCCTTGGCCGTTGAAGGTATGCCGAGCACAAATTCACCGTTCTGGGATACCTATACGTTGGCGAATGGCCCGCAGAGCAAGAAGCTGGGTGAATTCGCGCTTGAGCGGCAGAAGGCGTTATTGGCGTCCTGGCCGGTCGTCGAACTGCCCCGCGGGCGGGCGCCCGACCTCGATGAGCGCAACCTGGACTGTGTGAAGGTCGAGGGCCGCACGCACTACTCGTATCACTACGGTCCGGAGTACTTCAACGCATTGGTCGACTACTACACCAGCGATGAGTCGAAAGTGAACGATGTGTTCCGTTCGGGGAGCTACCGGTATGGCGATGAGGATGACTATATTGCCGACCTTGCCGATAGCCTCGAACAGTTGCCTAAAAACAATCAGGTGAGGTTATACCGAGGGGGGCACCGCTCGCGCCGCACCGGTGGTGAGCGTTACCGAAACGGTGAGCTGCGGGTTGGCGATGTGCTGGTCAATACCGACTTCACCTCGTTTACCGAAAACCCCTACATGGCCGCAGAGTTTGCCTGCTTGCGTTACCCGAACGTGCCGGGCGGCGTGCCAGGCTTGTTCGATGACAGTTCGGTGGTGTTCGAGCTGCCTGCCGGGGACTACCACAGCGCAACGCCGATCAGCGCCTTTTCGTCCTATTCCGAAGAGGCCGAAACGCTGTTCCAGCCTGGCAACTACTTCCGCATCGATGCCTTGCAGCAGGTCTATGGCGAGTACTATCGCTTCATCAAGGTCACCCTGAAGCAGACCATCAAGCCTGCACTGGGGCCGGTTTACGACCTGCGTACCGGGCTTGCCTTCGACCTGGCGGCCTACACGGCGCACATCAGGACGCCGGCGCTGGTGACGCGGTTCTTTCCTGAATAATGTCGCAAATTGAGCCCCACCGCTGCGCCAAAGGCGGGCGCGTTCGATTGACGCTCCCGCCCCAACCCTCTAACCTTCGCGCGTGTTTCAGGTGCCCTGCCAGCCCCGTCTGGGCAGGGTGAAACTGGGAAGCCGGTGGGCGCCTGCAAAGGCGCGAGCCCGGCGCTGCCCCCGCAACGGTAAGTGAGTCAAATGTCGCGCACAGCCACTGGATGCCAGCATCCGGGAAGGCGCGCAGGCGTGGGCCAAGGCCCGCTCACAAGCCCGGAGACCGGCCTGATTCAGCCAACGGCATCACGGAGGGTGATGCGCGGTGCACCGTGGCGTCCAGCCACGGCTCCTGCGCGTTCTCCGTCTGCCTGCCTATCGACCTGTCGCCGCTTCTCGCGTGGCGTCAGCCTGCGGAGAACCCTGATGAGCGAACCCACCGAACGCGACGAACGCCACCTGGCGCGCATGCAGCGCAAAAAGGCGGTCATCGACGAGCGCATCGCCAATTCCCCTAATGAATGCGGCCTGTTGCTGGTGCTGACCGGCAACGGCAAGGGCAAGAGCAGCTCGGCCTTCGGCATGCTCGCCCGCGCCCTGGGCCACGGCATGCAGTGCGGCGTGGTGCAGTTCATCAAAGGCCGCAACAGCACCGGCGAAGAGCTGTTCTTCCGGCGCTTCCCGGAGCAGGTGCGCTACCACGTGATGGGCGAGGGCTTCACCTGGGAGACCCAGGACCGCCAGCGCGACATCGCCGCTGCCGAAGCCGCCTGGGCCGTGTCGCGCCAGCTGCTGCAAGACCCGACCGTGCAGTTCGTGGTGCTCGATGAACTGAACATCGCGCTCAAGCATGGCTACCTCGACCTCGATCAAGTGCTGTCCGACATCCAAGCCCGCCCGCCGATGCAGCACGTGATCGTTACCGGCCGCGCGGCCAAGCCTGAAATGATCGAACTGGCCGATACCGTCACCGAAATGGGCATGCTCAAGCACGCCTTCCAGGCGGGTATCCGTGCGCAGAAGGGCGTTGAACTGTGAGTGAACTGCGACATTGCCCGGCCGTGTTGATCGCGGCGCCGGCTTCCGGCCAGGGCAAGACCACTGTGACCGCAGCCTTGGCCCGGCTGCACCGTAACCTTGGGCGTAAGGTCCGGGTGTTCAAGTGTGGGCCTGATTTTCTCGACCCGATGATCCTGGAGCGTGCCAGCGGCGCACCGGTCTACCAGCTCGACCTGTGGATGATCGGCGCGCAGGAAAGCCGTCGCCTGCTGTGGGAAGCAGCCGCTGAGGCCGACCTGATTTTGATCGAAGGGGTCATGGGCCTGTTCGACGGCACCCCGTCGAGCGCCGACCTGGCGCGCCATTTCGGCGTGCCGGTGCTGGCGGTGATCGACGGCACGGCCATGGCCCAGACCTTTGGCGCCTTGGCCCTGGGGCTGGCGCGTTACCAGGCCGACCTGCCATTCGCCGGCGTGCTGGCTAACCGGGTCGGCAGCTTGCGCCATGCGCAGTTGCTAGAAGGCAGCCTGACCGAAGGGCTGCGCTGGTACGGCGGCCTGTCACGTGAGCGCGGTATCGAGCTGCCCAGCCGCCACCTGGGCTTGGTCCAGGCCAGCGAGCTGAACGACCTGGATGCCCGCCTGGATGCTGCGGCCGAAGCGCTGGGCGCCAGTTGCGATGCCGCTTTACCACCGCCCGTGGCGTTTGCCGAGCCGGAACCGCAGCCGGCCGCCGCTTCATTGGCCGGTGTGCGCATTGGCGTGGCGCGGGACGAGGCGTTCGCCTTCCTTTATGGTGCCAATATCGACCTGCTGCGCAACCTCGGCGCGCAGCTGGTGTTCTTCTCGCCGCTGCACGACCGCGAACTGCCCGATGTGGACAGCCTGTACTTGCCGGGCGGCTACCCGGAACTGCACCACCACGCACTGGCGGCCAACACGCCGATGTGCGCGGCGATCCGTGATCATCATGCCCAGGGCAAGCCATTGCTGGCCGAGTGTGGCGGCATGCTTTACCTGCTCGACGCACTGACCGATGTAGCGGGCGAGCGTGCCGAACTGCTCGGCTTGCTGACGGGCGAGGCGACCATGCAGAAGCGCCTGGCCGCACTGGCCCTGCAGGCAGTGGAACTGCCCGAAGGCACCCTGCGTGGCCACACCTACCATCACTCGCTCACCAACACCGAGCTGACGCCGATCGCCCGGGGGCTGAGCCCTAATGGCGGGCGTGGCAACGAGGCGGTGTATCGCCTGGGCCGCCTGACGGCTTCCTACGTGCACTTCTACTTCCCCTCCAACCCGGACGCGGCGGCGGCGCTGTTGCGACCATGAGCGAACACGCTTTCAGCGACGCCGAACGCGCCGCGCTGTACCGGGCCATCGGCGAACGCCGCGACATGCGCCATTTTGCCGGTGGCGAGGTGGCCCCGGCGCTGCTCGCCCGCCTGTTGGCCGCGGCGCATCAGGCACCGAGCGTCGGGCTGATGCAGCCCTGGCGGTTCATCCGCATCACCCAGCGCGACCTGCGCGCGCGCATCCAGGCGTTGGTCGAAGAAGAGCGGCTGCGCACGGCCGATGCACTGGGCGAACGCGCCGATGCGTTCATGACGCTCAAGGTCGAAGGCATCAACGATTGCGCTGAACTGCTGGTGGCCGCGTTGATGGACCAGCGCGAACCGCACATCTTTGGCCGCCGCACCTTGCCGGAAATGGACCTCGCCTCGCTGGCCTGCGCTATCCAGAACCTGTGGCTGGCGGCGCGTGCCGAGGGCCTGGGGATGGGCTGGGTATCGCTGTTCGACCCCGTGGCATTGGCCGAACTGCTGGGCATGCCGGCGGGGGCCAAGCCGGTGGCGGTGCTGTGCCTGGGGCCTGTGGCCGAATTTTACCCGGCACCGATGCTGGTGCTGGAAAACTGGGCAGAAGAACGCCCCTTGAGTGACCTGCTGTATCACAACCAATGGGGGGAGCAGCCATGAGCGTTGCCTTGCTGACCGTGGCCGGGGTGGCCCTGGATGCCTTGCTGGGCGAGCCGCAGCGGCGTCATCCACTGGTGGCGTTCGGCAACATGGCCGCCAACCTGGAGCGTCGCCTGAATGCTGGAGGGCGCGGTTGGCGCAGCCACGGCGTGAGCGCCTGGTTCCTCGCGGTGGTGCCGCTGACCCTGGTTGCACTGATCCTGTCCTGGCTGCCGTACATCGGCTGGCTGGTCGACGTGCTGGCGCTGTACTGCGCGTTGGGTCTGCGTAGCCTCGGCGAGCACGTGCTGCCGGTGGCGAACGCATTGCGCCAGGGTGACCTGGAAGAGGCGCGGCGGCGGGTCGGTTACTTGGTCAGCCGTGAAACCCGCGAGCTGGACGAGCCCGCCGTGGCCAGGGCGGCCACCGAGTCAGTGCTGGAAAACGGCAGCGATGCGGTGTTCGCCGCGCTGTTCTGGTTCGTGGTGGCGGGCGCGCCTGGCGTGGTGTTGTACCGCTTGAGTAATACCCTGGATGCCATGTGGGGCTATCGCAACGAACGCTTCGAGCGGTTTGGCTGGTGCGCGGCACGCATCGACGATGTGCTCAACTATGTTCCCGCAAGGCTGGTGGCGCTGACCTACGCGCTGCTTGGCAAAACCCGCCTGGCCCTGGCCTGCTGGCGCAACCAGGGGCCCCTGTGGGACAGCCCCAACGCCGGCCCCGTGATGGCGGCAGGTGCCGGCGCGCTGGGGGTCGAGCTGGGCGGCCCGGCGGTGTATCACGGTGAACTGCATGAGCGGCCGCGCCTGGGCGAAGGGCCAATGGCCGATGCCGATGCCATCGAGCGCGGCTGGAGCCTGGTGCAGCGGGGCGTGTGGCTGTGGGTACTGCTGATTTGCCTGGGAGCTTACTGGAATGCTTGAACACGGTGGTCGTCTGCTGCGTGCGGTGCGTCACTACGGGATCGCGCGTGAACATTGGCTCGACCTGTCCAGCGGCATTGCCCCTTGGCCTTACCCGATCCCGCCGATTCCACTCGACGCCTGGGCGCGCCTGCCAGAGACCGAAGACGGCCTGGAAGAAGCCGCTCGGCAGTATTACGGCACCCGCCAGCTGTTGGCGGTGGCTGGCTCGCAGGCCGCGATCCAGGCCTTGCCATTGCTGCGCCCGGCGGGCCGGGTCGGTGTGTTGACCCCATGCTATGCCGAGCACCCGTATGCCTGGCAACGGGCAGGGCACACATTGGTCGAACTGGATGAAGCCCAGGTGGAAGGCGCGCTCGACAGCCTCGATGTGCTGGTGCTGGTCAACCCCAACAACCCGACCGGCCGCCAGGTCAGCCGGGAGCGCCTGCTTGACTGGCATGGGCGACTGGCGGCGCATGGGGGCTGGCTGGTGGTCGACGAGGCGTTCATGGACAACACGCCTGCCCATAGCGTGGTCGACTGCGCCGAACGGCCTGGCCTGATCGTGCTGCGCTCGTTCGGCAAGTTTTTTGGCCTGGCCGGTGTGCGTTTGGGGGTTGTTGCGGCTGAGCCCAGCGTACTGCAGCGGCTGGCTGAGTTGCTCGGCCCTTGGACTGTCAGCGGCCCCACGCGGGTGCTGGCCCAAGCCTGCTTTGCCGACCACGTTGCCCACCAGGTGCAGATCGAGCGCTGCGCCGCCAGCAGCCAGCGCCTCGCTGCGTTGTTGCACAGCACTGGGCTGGCGCCGAGCGGCGGCTGCGACCTGTTCCAGTACGTGCGCAGCGAGCGTGCCGCGCACTTGCATGACTTTCTTGCTCGGCGCGGCATTCTGGTGCGCCTGTTCGAGCAGCCCGCCGCCGTGCGCCTGGGCTTGCCTGCCAGTGCGGCGGACGAGCAGCGCCTGGCCCAGGCCCTGACCGACTATCAAAAGGAAACGGCATGACCACGCTCATGGTGCAAGGCACCACCTCCGATGCCGGCAAAAGCACGCTGGTGACCGCGCTGTGCCGGTGGCTGTTGCGCCAGGGTGTCGGCGTGGTGCCGTTCAAGCCGCAGAACATGGCGCTGAACAGCGCAGTGACCGCCGACGGTGGCGAAATCGGCCGGGCCCAGGCTGTGCAGGCCCAGGCTTGCCGGCTGGCGCCGCACACCGACATGAACCCGGTGCTGCTCAAGCCCAACAGCGACACTGGCGCCCAGGTGATCATCCACGGTCGCGCGGTCACCAGCATGAATGCAGTGGCTTATCACGACTACAAGGCCATCGCCATGCAAGCGGTGCTGGCGTCGCACCAGCGTCTGAGCGCCGCGTACCCGGTGGTGATGGTCGAAGGTGCGGGCTCGCCGGCAGAGATCAACCTGCGTGCCGGCGACATCGCCAACATGGGCTTTGCCGAAGCGGTCGACTGCCCGGTGATCCTGGTGGCCGACATCAACCGCGGTGGGGTGTTCGCTCACCTGGTGGGCACGCTGGAGCTGCTGTCGCCGAGTGAACAGGCGCGGGTCAAAGGCTTCGTCATCAACCGCTTCCGCGGTGACATCGCCTTGCTGCAGCCTGGGCTGGACTGGCTCGAAGCGCGTACCGGCAAGCCGGTGCTGGGCGTGTTGCCGTATGTCACCGACCTGCACCTGGAGGCCGAGGACGGCATCGATGTACGCCAGGTGGCCAAAGGGGAGCGCGTGCTGAAGGTGATCGTGCCGGTGCTGCCGCGCATCAGCAACCACACCGACTTCGACCCGCTGCGCCTGCATCCGCAAGTGGATTTGCAGTTCATCGGGCCCGGCCAGCCGATACCGCCTGCCGACCTGATCATCCTGCCTGGCTCGAAAAGCGTGCGTGGCGACCTGGCGCAACTGCGCGAGCGGGGCTGGGATACCGCCATTGCCCGCCACTTGCGCTATGGCGGCAAGCTCATCGGCATCTGCGGCGGCCTGCAGATGCTCGGGGCTCAGGTGCACGACCCGCTGGGCCTGGAAGGGCCGGCGGGCTCCAGCCCTGGGCTGGGCCTGCTGGACTACGCCACGGTACTGGAGGCCGACAAGCAACTGCGCAACGTTGCCGGTACCGTGACCCTGGAAAACGCGCCGGTTTCTGGCTACGAGATCCATGCCGGCGTCACCCAGGGCCCGGCCCTGGAACGCCCCGCCGTGCAGCTGGACGATGGCCGCTGTGACGGCGCCATCAGCGCCGATGGGCAGATCCTCGCCACCTACCTGCATGGCCTGTTCGAAGGCAGCCAGTCGTGCGCCGCGTTGCTGCGCTGGGCGGGGCTGGCCGATGCCCAGACCCTCGACTACCAGGCCCTGCGCGAGCGTGACATCGAACGCCTGGCGGACCTGGTGGAAAAACACCTGGACACCGCGCACCTGCGCACGCTGTGTGGAGTCGCCTGAAATGCTCAACCTGATCCTCGGCGGCGCCCGTTCCGGCAAGAGCCGCCTGGCCGAACAGCTGGCCAGCGACAGCGGCCTGCCGGTCACCTACATCGCCACCAGCGAGCCGCTGGACGGCGAAATGAACGAACGCGTGCGCTTGCATCGCCAACGCCGGCCCGCTGACTGGGGGTTGATCGAAGAACCCCTGGCACTGGCGGCGGTGCTGCGCCGCGAAGCGGCCGAAGGGCGCTGCCTGTTGGTGGATTGCCTGACCCTGTGGCTGACCAACCTGCTGATGCTCGACAACGACCAGCGCCTGGCCGAGGAGCGCGACGCGCTGCTCGACTGCCTGGCGCAGTTGCCCGGCACGGTTATCTTGGTCAGCAACGAAACCGGCCTGGGCGTGGTGCCCATGGGTGAACTGACTCGGCGTTATGTCGACCAGGCCGGCTGGCTACACCAGGCCGTTGCCGAACGCTGTCAGCGCGTGGTGCTGACCGTGGCTGGCCTGCCCCTTATGCTCAAAGGACCTGCACTATGACTCAAGCCTGGTGGCGTGATGCCTGCCAACCCCTCGACAACGCCGCCATGGACCAGGCCCGCGCCCGTCAGCAACAGCTGACCAAACCTGCCGGTTCGCTCGGCCAACTGGAAGGCCTGGCCGTGCACCTGGCGGCCCTGCAAGGCCGTGAGCGGCCAACGGTGGACCAACTGGCGATCACGATCTTCGCCGGTGACCACGGTGTGGTAGAGGAGGGCATTTCGGCCTACCCGCAAGCCGTGACCGGGCAAATGCTGCGCAACTTCGTTGGCGGCGGCGCGGCGATCAGCGTGTTGGCGCGCCAGCTGCAAGCCAGCCTGGAAGTGGTCGACCTCGGCACCATCGACGCCAGCCTGGCGCTGCCCGGTGTGCGGCATCTGCACCTGGGCGCCGGCACCGCCAACTTCGCCCGCCAGCCGGCGATGACCGAGCCTCAGTTGCAGTCCGCCTTGCAGGCCGGCCGCGACAGCGCGTTGCGGGCCGCCGAACAGGGCGCGCAGTTGTTCATCGGTGGCGAAATGGGCATTGGCAACACGACCGCTGCCGCCGCCCTGGCCAGTAACTTGCTGGGCTGCCCAGCGCGTGAGTTGAGCGGCCCAGGCACTGGCCTGGACAACGCCGGTGTGCGGCACAAAGCCGAAGTCATCGAGCGTGCGCTGATCCTGCATGGCCTGCGTGCTGACGACCCGCTGCAGGCGCTGGCCTGTGTCGGCGGTTTCGAGATCGCCGCCTTGGCGGGCGCTTACATCGCCTGCGCGCAGGAGGGCGTCGCGGTGCTGGTGGACGGTTTTATCTGCAGCGTTGCTGCGCTGGTGGCGGTACGCCTCAACCCGCAATGCCGGGCATGGCTGCTGTTTGCCCACCAGGGCGCGGAGCCAGGGCACAAGGCCTTGCTCGAAGCGTTGCAGGCCGAGCCGTTGCTGGCGCTGGGCCTGCGCCTGGGCGAGGGCAGCGGTGCCGCCCTTGCGGTCCCCTTGTTGCGCCTGGCCTGCGCGCTGCACGGCCAGATGGCGACGTTTGCCGAAGCGGCCGTGGCGGACCGCCCGGCATGATCCTCGACCTGTTGCGCCACGGCGAAACGGAGCAGGGCGGCCTGCGTGGCAGCCTTGATGATGCCCTGACTGAAAAGGGCTGGGCGCAGATGCGCAGCGCGGTCGCCGAAGCGGGCCCGTGGCAGGTGCTGGTCAGTTCGCCGCTGCAGCGCTGTGCGCGTTTTGCCGATGAGCTGGGTGCACGCCTGCACCTGCCGGTACAGCGTGAGGCCGCTTTGCAGGAGCTGCATTTCGGTGACTGGGAAGGCCGCAGCGCGGCCCAGATCATGGAAGATCAGGCCGATGCGCTGGGGCGCTTCTGGGCCGACCCTTATGGCTATACCCCGCCCAATGGCGAACCGGTCAGTGCGTTTGCCGAGCGTGTACTGGCGGGCGTCGAGCGCTTGAGCCAGCAGCATGCCGGCAAGCGCGTGCTGCTGGTCACCCACGGCGGGGTGATGCGCCTGTTGCTGGCCCGTGCACGTGGCCTGCCCCGGGAGCAGTTGCTGCAGGTGGAAGTTGCCCACGGCGCATTGGTGCGCCTGGTGCTGCGTGACGACGGTCAATTGGGCGAGGCGCACTGACATGCTGCCGTTCTGGATTGCCCTGCAGTTTCTCAGCAGCCTGCCGGTGCGTTTGCCGGGCATGCCGGCGCCGCAGCAAGTAGGCCGCTCGCTGTTGTGCTACCCACTGGTCGGGCTACTGTTCGGCCTGCTGCTGTGGCTGGCCAGCATTCTGCTGCAGGGCACGCCAGCGCCGCTTCATGCTGCTTTGCTGCTGACGGTGTGGGTGCTGCTCAGTGGCGCCTTGCATCTGGATGGTCTGGCTGACAGCGCCGACGCCTGGCTGGGCGGTTTCGGAGATCGTGAGCGCACCCTGCAGATCATGAAAGACCCGCGTAGCGGGCCGATTGCCGTGGTCACCCTGATGCTGGTGCTGTTGCTGAAGTTCTGTGCGTTGTGGGTACTGGTCGAGCGTGGGGTAGGGCTTGAGCTGCTGCTGGCGCCGGTGGTGGGGCGCGCGGCGATGCTGGGCCTGTTCCTCTGTACGCCATACGTACGCCCCGGTGGCCTGGGGCAAGCGCTGGCCGAACATCTGCCGCGTGCTGCTGCCGGGTGGGTATTGCTCGCCAGTGCAGCCCTGTGCCTTGCCGTGAGCGGTTGGGGCGCGGTCTGGGGGCTGGTTGCAGCCGTGGCAGTGTTCGCCTGGTTGCGGCGCCTCATGTGTCGGCGCCTGGGCGGTACGACCGGTGACACCGCCGGGGCGATGCTCGAATTGCTGGAACTGACCGTGGTGCTGGGGTTGGCCTTGGGTTTCTGAATGGCCTTTGCAGGGTCAAGACACGTCCAGCAACGTTACCGCACCTACGAACATCAACGACTCGGGTTTATCCTCGGCCTCCCTTCCACGCGGCCGAGGAGGCTCCGCATGCGCCATTGGATGTTTGCCAGCCTGATCATTTGTCTCACCTTGCCAGTTACCGCCGCGGATCTGATCAGCTTTTGGGATACGCCCCGCCATGGCGGCAACAGCTTCAACCGGCTGCCCCCGGACCAAGCCTACTTTGATGCCTTGCGTGCCTATGGTGCTACCTGGGTGCGGCTGTCCTATGACAAATGGCAACCGGAGCAGCGTGACTTCCTGTTAGGTGACGCGGATGACTATCAAGGTCTGCCTGCGGCCGATCTGGCGCAGTTGCGTGCAGCCCTGGACCGTGCTCACCGCGCTGGTCTCAAGGTAGTCATCGCCCCACTCTCTCTACCCGGCATGCGCTGGTCGCAGAATAATCAAGGCCGGTTCGACGATCGCCTCTGGCAAGACAAACGCTACTGGTCACAGGCAGCCCTGTTCTGGCGGGACCTGGCGCGTGAGTTGAAGGACCATCCCGCCATCGCGGCCTACAACCTTATCAATGAGCCCGCTCCCGAAAAACAGGGTGGCTTGGCCGAACATGCCGCGCCTGGGCGCATGAAGCAGTGGTATGTGCAAGCGCAGGGTGGCCCGAGGGACCTGCCTGCGCTGTATGGGCAATTAGTAGCAGCAATCCGTGAGCAGGACCCGCGGACACCGATCATGGTCGATGCGGGCTGGTATGCTGCCGCAGATGCCTTTGTTTACTGGCCTGCGCCGTTGGCCGATAAGCGGGTGCTGTACAGCGTGCACATGTATGAACCCTATTCCGCTACCAGTGCGCCGAACATGTCGCGCAAGCAGCCCATCAGCTATCCAGGCCCTGCGCCATACGCTGGGCAGACGCAGCAGTGGGATAGCCAGCGTGTGCAGCAGTACCTGCAGCAACCGCTGGCCTGGAGCGACGCGATGAAGGTGCCGCGTTCTCGTCTGGTTGTGGGGGAGTTTGGTTGCATGCGTCGGTTACCTGGCTGTCGGCGCTATCTGGAAGATGTGCTCACTGTGCTGGACAGCAACCAGTTGCATTGGGCGTTCTACAGCTTTCGTGAGGATAGTTGGGATGGCATGGACTACGAGCTCGGGGCTGCCAAGGTGCCATGGCGTTACTGGCAAGCCATCGAGCAGGGCGCGCCTGACCCTTTGGTACGTAGACCCACTGCGGAATTCGAGCCCATCCGCAAGCGTCTGAGTCTCGAGTAACGTGCGCATTGGCTGAAAACTCTTGCAACACTCATGATGCGGGTATATACACGTATCCATGCTGACCAGTGAATGCATCTGTACCCATCTGCGTCGTGCCGCCCGCGGGGTGAGCCGGCATTATGACGAGGCCCTTGCCGGCTTCGGCATCAATGTCGCCCAGTTTTCCCTATTGCGGCACTTGCAGCGGCTTGACCGCCCAAGCATCACCACCTTGGCCGAGGCCATGGGCCTCGAACGCAGCACCTTGGGGCGCAACCTGCGGGTGCTCGAAGCCGATGGCCTGGTGGCCTTGGCTGACGGCGACGACCAGCGCAACCGCGTGGTGCTGCTGACCGAAGCCGGCAAAACGCTGTTGCAAGCGGCTTACCCGGCCTGGGAGCAGGCCCAAGGGTTGCTGGTCGAGCGCCTGGGCGTTGGGCAGCGTGACGAATTGGTGCGCTTGCTGGAACAACTGGCTTGAGCTGATGCGACTATAAGCGGGTATATACCCGCAAACCTTGCGATGTGCTGGAGATAACGACAATGACTTCGGTGTGGCGAACCAGCGGGTGGGTGCTTGTGGGCGCAGCGTTGATACTGGCGCTGTCCTTGGGTGTGCGACACGGCTTTGGCCTGTTCCTGGCGCCGATGAGCGCCGACTTTGGCTGGGGGCGTGGTGTGTTTGCCTTCGCCATCGCGTTGCAGAACCTCATCTGGGGGCTGGCACAACCGTTCGCCGGTGCCTTGGCTGACCGTGTGGGCGCGGCGCGGGTAGTGATCATCGGTGGCATTCTCTACGCCGCCGGGTTGATGTTCATGGGGATGGCCGACTCCGCCTGGTCGCTGTCGTTGAGCGCCGGCCTGCTGATTGGCATCGGCCTTTCCGGCACCTCGTTCTCGGTCATCCTGGGTGTGGTTGGGCGCGCAGTGCCGGCCGACAAACGCAGCATGGCGATGGGGATTGCGAGTGCGGCCGGTTCATTCGGCCAGTTCGCCATGCTGCCCGGCACCCTTGGCTTGATCGAATGGCTGGGCTGGTCCGCCGCGTTGCTGGTCCTGGGCCTGATGGTGGCATTGATCGTGCCCCTCGTCGGCCTGTTGCGTGACCGCCCGCTGCCCAGCCATGGCGCCGAACAGACCTTGGGCCAGGCCCTGCGTGAAGCCTGCTCGCATACCGGGTTCTGGCTGCTGGCGCTGGGCTTTTTCGTCTGCGGGTTCCAGGTGGTGTTCATCGGCGTGCACCTGCCGGCCTACCTGGTCGACCAACACCTGGCTGCGACCACGGGCACCACGGTGTTGGCACTGGTGGGCCTGTTCAACATTGTCGGCACCTTCACCGCCGGCTGGCTGGGCGGGCGCATGTCCAAGCCGCGCCTGCTTACAGGGCTTTATCTGCTCCGCGCAGTCGTGATCGTGTTGTTCCTCTGGGCGCCTGTCACCCAATTCAGCGCCTACCTGTTCGGCATCGCCATGGGCCTGCTGTGGCTCTCTACCGTCCCGTTGACCAACGGCACAGTGGCGACACTGTTTGGTGTGCGCAACCTGTCGATGCTGGGCGGCATCGTGTTCCTCTTCCACCAGTTGGGCGCCTTCCTGGGCGGCTGGTTGGGCGGGGTGGTCTACGACCGCACGGGCAACTACGACTTGGTCTGGCAGATTTCGATCCTGCTCAGCCTACTGGCCGCCGCCCTCAACTGGCCGGTGCGTGAACGCCCGGTCGCCCGCCTGCAGGCCCAGGCCGCATGAAGCGCTACCTGGCCCAAGGCTTGCTCGCCGTTGCCGCGATCGTGCTGCTGGCGCTGGTGTGGTGGGGGTGGCACCAGGGTGGGTTGGCGTTGATGCAACTGGGCATGGGGGTTTGTTAAGCGCTACCCTGCAAGTTCAAGGATTGTCTTGCGGGAGAAACGAACGATGCGTGCACATTGGTTGACGGTGCCTGTGCTGGCCCTGCTTGCCGCCACGTCGAGCTGGGCTGCGGATTGCCCGGCCTTGTTGCAGGGCAGCTTGCCCGAACTGCGTGGCAAAGGGCAGGTTGATCTGTGCCAGCGCTTTGCCGGCAAGCCGCTGGTGGTGGTCAACACCGCCAGCTATTGCGGGTTTGCGCCGCAGTTCGAGGGGCTTGAGGCGACGTATAAGGAGTACCACGAGCAGGGTTTGGAGATGCTCGGTGTGCCCTCTAATGATTTCAAGCAGGAAGACGCCGACAGCGAGAAGATTGCCAAGGTCTGCTACGCCAATTACGGGGTGACCTTCACCATGACCAAGGCCCAGTCGGTGCGTGGCAAGAATGCGATCCCGCTGTTCAGCGAGCTGGCGAGCCAGAGCAATGCGCCGAAGTGGAATTTCTACAAATACGTAGTGGACCGCAAGGGCAAGGTGATTGGCAGCTTCTCTAGCCTGACCAAGCCGGACGACCCGGCCTTCAGGACGGCGATCGAGAAGGCCATCGCATCGCAGCCATAGTGCCGCTTTTTTTGTAGGAGCAGCCTTGTGCTGCGAAGAGGCCGGTGCAGGTATTGGCTATGTCAGTTGCCTGTACCGGCCTCTTCGCAGCACAAGGCTGCTCCTACAAAGGGGGGCTTTTAATGGGGGTGAACGGTAATCGCCACCAGCCGTAGCACCACCGGCCTGACCATCAGCACGCAGAGGAACGCTACCGGCATGGCCAGTTGGTAGGCCTTCAATACGTTGCTCAGATACTGCGGGTTCACCCCGGCGTTGGCCGCAGTGATCACGAAGCACATCAATAACGCCATGATCGACGACATGTAGAAGGCGAACACGTACGGTGTGGCACTGGGGCGCAGTTTGCGCCGGCTGCGCGTAGGGGACAGGTTGCTCATGCGAACTCCAGAAAGTTGAGTGGAGGCGCAGGTTAGCAATCGTCGGTGGCAGGGCTGTAGACCATCGTCATTGAGTTCTTTATAAAGAGATTCTTACGAATCCCAAGGGCTCGACATGGACTTGCTCAATGCCATCCGCAGCTTCATCAAGGTGGTCGAGGCCGGCAGCATCGCTGCCGGTGCGCGCAGCCTGGGGCTCAGCCCGGCGGCGGTGAGCCAGAACCTCGCACGCCTCGAAGCGCATCTGCAGGTGCGCTTGCTCACCCGCACCACGCGCAGCATGGCTTTGACCCCCGCCGGCACGCTCTACTACGAGCGGGTCAGGCAGGTGGACCGAGACCTTGCCCAGGCCGAACTGGCCGTCACCACTCCCGACAGCGAGCCCCAGGGCCGCCTCTGCATCGCCTCCACCTCGGCTTTCGGTCGCCATGTGCTGGCGCCCTTGATTCCGGCATTCAGTGCCCGATACCCCCAGCTTTCGATAGAGTTGGTAACGACTGATCGACGGGTCAATCATGCACGCGAGGACGTTGATGTCAGCCTGCGCATCGCCCCGCAGCTGGAGGACCACCTGCTGGCGAGGCACATTGCCCGTATTCCGTTCATCTGCTGCGCCTCTCCCGGTTACCTGGCAAGCGCCGGAGTGCCTGCCACGCCCGAGGTGTTGCGCGAGCACCGCTGCCTGGTGTTCCGCTATCCGGTCGACGGCCGCTTCCTGCGGTGGGGCTTCATGCGCGACGGGCTGCGTTTTGACGCGGATTTCGGCACCGTGCTGATCAGTGACGATATCGACGCCCTGACGCAGATGGCCCTGCACGATGGCGGCATCACGCGGCTGGCTGAGTTCATCGTGCGGCCGTACCTGGCGTCCGGCGCGCTGGTGCCTGTGTTCGAATACAGCGACAACGGCCAGGCCTATGCCCAAACCGAGCCCATGGATATCTACCTGTGCCTGGCAGATCGTTTTGCCATGACCGTGAAGGTGCGTGCATTCATGGACTACCTCCATGAATGCCTGGGTGACAGCTGGAAGATCCAGGCATGAAAAAACCGCCACGAGGGCGGTTTTCCATACTGCGGGTGCGACTCAGAAGCGGTAGGTGAGGGATGCACCGACGCCGTGAGCGCTGTTTTCGTACTTGGCCTGGTAGCTGCCTTTGGTCGCGCTGACCTGGTTGACCTTGGTGTCCTCTTCCCACAGGTAGGAATACGCCACGTCGATGGTCATGTCTTCGCTTGGGCTCCAACCGGCACCCAGGCTGAACACCTTGCGATCGCCAGTCGGGATGCGCGGTGAACGGTCGTGGTTGTTGGTCGGCGACTGGTCGACGGTGAAGCCGGTACGCAGTACCCACTCCTTGTTGACCTTGTAGGACGCGCCAATGGCGTGTGCCCAAGTGTCGTGCCAGTTCTGCTCTTCGGTGATGGTCTGGAATGCCGAACCTGCCAGCGGTGCCGGCACATCGTTCTGCACGGTGATGTCTTCCAGGCGGCTCCAACGGGTCCAGGTGCTGCCTGCGTACAGGGTCCACTGGTCGTCGAGTTCGTGGGTGACCGAAAGATCGACAGACTCAGGCGTCTTGATCTTCAGGGTGGCATCGAACTTGTTGCCGTTGAACGGCCCGATCAGCGGGGTGCTGACGCGGGTCTTGCCTTCGAGCTTGTAGTCGACCATCGAGTGGTAGGTCAGGCCGACGCGGGTGCTGTCGGTGGCCTGGACCAGGATACCGATGTTGTAGCCCACGGCGGTGTCATCGCCCTTGATCTTCACTTCGCCGTCGTTGCGGCCAGGGCTGAACGGGTTGATCAGGCTCGAGCCCAGTTCACCCTTGATGCGGTTGATGGTTGGACCGAAACCGATCGAAACCTTGTCGTTGAAGGCGTAGCTGACGGTTGGCTGGAAGGTCACCACCTCGACGTGGCTCTTTTTGCCCCAGTAGCGAGCAGCATCGTCGCTGCCGTAGTCGGTCACCAGGCCGAAGGGCACGTAGACGCCGAAACCGACGCTCCAGTGATCATCGATCGGCTTGACGTAGTAGCCCATGGGTACGCCAACGACAGGCACCATGTCACCATCGGTTTCCCCCCCGAGGTTGCTGCCACGGCCCGAGATATCGGACTTGGCGATGACGGCGGCGCCGCCCACGGTGATCTGTTCGCGCTTGAGGCGGGACATGCCGGCTGGGTTGCCAAACACGGTGCTGGCATCTTCGGCAGAAGAAGAACGTCCCGCGAAACCTGTCCCCATGCTGCTGATGCTCTGTTCGTTCAGGGCAAAGCCGCTGGCGAGCAGTTGGCTGGAAGCAAGCGCAACGGCTACACCGAGGGAGGTTTTGAGCATTACTTTTTTCATTATTAGAAACTCCTTGGGATCTCCGGGGCGAAAAGCTACCAACAAATTGCCCGCCGCGCTATAGCCTCAATCACAGGAGATAGAGCGGTTTTGTAGGACAATCCGACCAAAATTCCATTTTTTCCGGTAAAGCTGTAGGGCGTTTCTTAAGATGCCTGAGGCAATCTCTGATCTATGCAGGTATGCCAGGCGTGGGTGAAGTCGCGCAGGCGACCCTGAGGGTGGAAAACCTGGCGCCAGATGCGTGCCAGGCCCAGCAAGTCGTCAGCGGCAGGCAGGGGCGTGGCTTGCGCCTCGACCAGCATCCAGGCGATGGCGGTGGAATAGCGAAGGTTTACTGTGAGTTCCAGGTGCGGACCGCCAAGAAAGGCGTGTTGGCTGGCCAGGCCGCGGACCAGGCTGGCGAGGTCAGGGTCGCGGGCGAGATACTCGTCCCAGAGCGCCTGGTGACGGGTTTCGCCGATGCGGTAGAGGCCATGGCCACGCCGGTCGTGCAAGGCTGAGCCGAGGGCCGACTGGCTGGCGGCGATGCCAAGTAGCAAGGCTTCAGCGCTAGGGCAGTGGCGGTCCAGGTAGACCAGGGTGGGTCGGATCACATACAGACACAATTCATTCGCCGCGATACCCATGATGCCCTCGAGCAAGTAAGGGCCGGACGGGCGCTGGAGCTTGGCAGCTGGTGAATGATCAGGCCCGCCGGAAGCGGTTAGCACCGCTCGAGTTGAAGTGTAGTGTGATAATCGTGGTGTAAAGAGCTGTTTTTAAATCGATTGCTGCCTGACGTTCGAGGCTATATGCCATGGGGCAATTACGCCAAGAACGATCAGGCAGGCTACCTGGGCAAAGATTCAGCGCCTGAATGCCGCCGTATTCGCCGCTCACGCGGTGAGCGACTGACGGGTCCGGGCGATCACTGCCTGCAGGGGTTCCTTGCGGCTGTACTGTTCAGGGTACAGGCGTTCGGTGTGGCAGGCGACGCCGTGTTCGTCCACCAGGGTAAAGCTGAAGCTGCCCTTGCGAGGGGCAACGATAAGGCACTTCAACGGCGAGAAGGCCTGGGAAAGGGTGCCAATGGCAGCCTGAATGTGTGGATGAGTTTGCATATTATTGGAGGTTCCTGCTTTAAACACGGAGGGTATGATCCGTGCATGATAGAAACGTTCCAGTGACGCCTTTATTAAGGGACGAAACGAACCTGACTGGAACAAAGCAGCCAGAGAGAGCGCAATCAAATGTGGGCGCTTGGGCTGACTGGTAGGTACTTAAGAGGGCAGGCAGCACGCCGGGGCCAAGGTTCTAGGCCGTCGGGGTGGAATCCTGATCAATCTGCAAGGTGATTCGTGCTTGGGCAGCGTATGGCTGGCGAGGGAATCATCGAGTGTGGCCGGTCCTGGTTTCAGCAATGCGTGCTTTTGGGAGAGCAGCGTTGCAAGGACGCTTCTGGCCAGAATTGACTTTCAGCTTGGTACTAACGAGGCGCACCTTACCGCACATAAAGTGCTTTGGCAAGTGTTTGTGCACCTGCCCAGGCTAGCCGAGCAGTATGGCGCTTCTTTCGCGGGCTGGGAAGGGGGGCAAAGGGCTGTCATTACCGAGGATGTGCTGTTTTTGTGCACCCATATGAAGGCGTGAGGGGCAGTTGTTCACATTTGGCGCGCACGCTGTAACACACCCGCAACAGCCCTCTACAGCGTCGCCAATGCCTTGACTGGTGAGTTAAGTCAATGAAAAAAAACACTAATTTTAGCTGGTGAAAAAATCGTCAGTTTGACTGGAGGCCCCATTTTACGGGGGTTTAAGGGCTGCTGGAGGGGGTTGTCCACCGAGTTATCCACAGGAACTGTGGATTGTCCCAAGCGCTTGCTCTAGGACGGGTGTGCCAGCAACCCAGGGAACTGTCGGACAATCTTCGGGCGCCGCTAGACCGGTTGGTCATCCACTCGAAAACGTCAAGAAAAGATCATCGAAATTTTTTTTCAATCCTCCAGAAATCGACAGGCCATGCCAGAAAAAATGGAGTAGAGTGGCGCGCCTTTCGAGTCACCTTGCCTGTTGCTCATGAAGTTTCGCGGTAAACACCTCGCCAACCCTGCTGACGCCTCCTCAGTGCATCCACCCAAACGCTTCTCCCTGAAAGTGGCCCTGTGGCTGCTCGACAGCCCGCGCCTGGGTGACAAGCCTCAGGTCAAGCATTTGGCAGGCCGCTTGCTGAAACAGCCTGCGCGCCAAGGCGTGGTGGTGGCCCAGAGCCGGCTGGGGCAGATGCTGTGCCGTGATTGCGGCAATGCCCGCGACCGGCGTATCGGCCACGAGCTGCTGCGCCAGGCTGCCCGCGCCGGTGATCGCCGCGCACAGCTGGAATATGCCCGGTTGTGCCAGGCCAACGAGCCGGACCAAGCCCGCTACTGGCTGGAGCTGGCCGCTGCGCAGGGCTCGCAGGAAGCGCGGCGGCTGCTGGGGCAGTGGTTTTCCGGTTGATGGTGACGCGTGAAAAGGCGCAAGGCCAGTTCCCAGGCTGATAAGCTGCGCAGCATTCATCATGTTCGATCGGGGTAACCATGACAGTGGATCTGGCCAGCATTCTGCTGGGCTTGGTGGCAGGTGCGTTGCCCTGCCTGGTGTGGGTCATGCAGGTGCAGCGTCGCCAGGGCGCCCGGCAGGGTGAACAAGCCCTGCTCGAAGAGCGCCTTAACGCTGCCCAGTTGTCCCTGGCCGGGTTGCAGGCGCAACTGGACGCCAGCCGCGACGAAGTCAGCGACCTCAGCGAAGCCAACACCGTCAAGCAAGCCCAGCTGGCAGCCCAGGGCCGTGAGCTGGAGTTGCTGCAGATCGACCGCGACAATGCCCGCGATGCCGCCCACGCCTGGAGCCTCGAACGCGCCAACCGTGAAGCCGAACTGCGCCGCCTGGAAGCCCAAGGCGCACGCCTGGAGGCGGAGCTGCGCGAGCAGCAGGAAAACCACCAACAACGCCTGGAAGACCTGCAAGAGGCCCGCGACACCCTGCGCGCCCAGTTCTCCGACCTGGCCACGAAAATCTTCGACGAGCGCGAGCAACGCTTTGCCCAGACCAGCCAGCAGCACCTGGGCCAACTGCTCGACCCGCTCAAGGACCGCATCCAGGCCTTTGAGAAGCGCGTCGAGGAAAGTTACCAGCAGGAGTCACGCGAGCGTTTCTCCCTGGGCAAGGAACTGGAGCGCTTGCAGCAGCTTAACCAGCGCCTGTCCGACGAAGCCACCAACCTCACCCAGGCCCTCAAGGGCCAGAAAACCCAAGGCAACTGGGGCGAGATAATCCTGGAGCGGGTACTGGAGCACGCGGGCCTGGAAAAGGGTCGCGAATACCAGACCCAGGTCAGCCTGAAGAGCGCCGATGGCGAGCGTTTTCAGCCCGATGTACTGATCATGTTGCCCGGCGACAAGCAGGTCGTGGTCGACGCCAAGGTCAGCCTCACGGCTTACCAGCAGTTTGTCGGCAGCAATGACGAGGCCGCGCTCAAGCAGCATGTGCAGTCGTTGCGCAGCCACGTCAAAGGCCTGTCAAGCAAGGACTACAACCGCCTCGAAGGCCTGCACAGCCTGGATTTCGTCCTGCTGTTCGTGCCCATCGAGGCCGCTTTTTCGGCGGCCTTGCAGGCCGAGCCCAACCTGTTCCAGGAAGCCTTCGACCGGCACATCGTGATTGTCAGCCCGACCACGCTGCTGGCCACACTGAGGGTGATCGACAGCTTGTGGAAGCAGGAACGCCAAGGCCAGAACGCCCGCGAGATCGCCGAGCGCGCCGGCTGGCTGTATGACAAGTTCGTGCTGTTCATCCAAGACCTGGACGAGCTGGGCAACCGCTTGCAGCAGGTGGACAAGGCCTACGCCGCAGCGCGCAACAAACTGTGCGAAGGGCGTGGCAACCTGGTCAGCCGCAGTGAGCAGCTCAAGCTCTTGGGTGCCCGTGCCAGCAAGAGCCTGCCGGCAGACTTGCTGGAGCGGGCGCTGTCCGATGAAGCCCTGCCGGACGAAGCGGTTACTGAACCAGGCTCAGATGCCGATTGAGCAGGGCGCGCAAGGCTGCCGGCTTGACCGGCTTGGCCAGGTAGTCCAGGCCTGAGGCATGCACCAGGGCGATGGTCTCTTTGCTGCCGTCGGCGCTGATCACCACCCCAGGCACCGGCTCGCCCAGCCGGGCGCGTAGCCAGCCCATCAGCTCGGTGCCGGTTTCGCCGTCGTCCAGGTGGTAGTCCACCAGCGCCAAGTGTGGGCGCATACCGTTGGCCAGCAAGGCCTCGCATTCGGCGCGGTTGCGGGCGGTCCAGACCTGGCAGCCCCAACGGCTGAGCAGGCTGTTCATGCCAATCAGGATGCTGTCTTCATTGTCGATGCACAGCACCTGCAGCCCGGCCAGCGGTTGGCCCGTCTGCTCCGCCGGCGCGCTGGGCGCGGGCGCCGCCTGGCGGGCGATCGGGACGCTGACGCGGAACACCGTGCCTTTGCCGGGCCATGAGCGCACTTCCAGGCTATGACCCAGTACCCGGCACAGGCCGTCGGCGATGGCCAGGCCCAGGCCCAGGCCTTTTTCGGCACGGGTCTGGTGGCTGTCCAGGCGTTTGAACTCTTGGAAAATCTCTTGCAGCTTGTTGTCGGCGATCCCCGGGCCGCGGTCCCACACTTCCAGCCACAGGCGTTCGCCCTGGCGGCGGGCACCCAGCAGAATCGGGCTTTTGCCATAGCGCAGGGCGTTGGTCAGGAAGTTCTGCAGCACGCGGCGCAGCAACTTCATGTCGCTGTCGACCCGCAGGCGGCTGCCGCGCAGGCGGAACTCCAGCCCTTTCTCGGCGGCCAGTACCTTGAACTCGGCGCCCAGGGTGTCGAACAGCTCGTTGAGGGCGAACGGCTTGGCGTCCGGGGTGATCTTGTTGTTCTCCAGGCGCGAGATGTCCAGCAGGTCGCTGATCAGCTCTTCGGCCGAGCGCAGCGAGCTGTCCATGTGCTGCACCAGTTGCTGGGCCTCCTCGTTCATGCCCTCGGCCTGTTGCGACAGGGCGGCGGAGAACAGCCGCGCGGCGTTCAGTGGTTGCATCAGGTCGTGGCTGACTGCGGCCAGGAAGCGGGTCTTGGACTTGCTCACTGCCTCGGCCTGGCTCTTGGCTTCGGACAGTGCCTGGTTGAGCTGCGACAGCTCATGGGTACGCTCCGCCACCCGCTGCTCCAGGCTCTCGTTAGCATCGCGCAGCGCCTGTTCGGCTTCGCGGAACGGGGTGATGTCGGTGAAGCTCATGACGAAGCCGCCACCGGGCATCGGGTTGCCGATCAGCTCGATGACCCGGCCGTTGGGGAACAGCCGCTCGGAGGAATGCGCGCGGCCTTGGCGCATCCAGTGCAGGCGCCGCGCCACGTGAACCTGCGCCTCGCCCGGGCCGCACAGCCCGCGCTCGGCGTTGTAGCGGATGATGTCGGCAATCGGCCGGCCAACGCTGATCAGCCCGTCGGGGTAGTTGAACAGCTCCAGGTAGCGGCGGTTCCAGGCCACCAGGTGCAGGTTCTGGTCGACCACGCTGATGCCCTGGTTGATGTTCTCGATAGCCCCTTGCAGCAGCGCACGGTTGAACTGCAGCACTTCGCTGGCTTCGTCGGCGATGCGCACCACGTCTTCAAGCTGCATGTCGCGGCCTTCGATGGCGGCCTTGACCACGGCTCGGGTCGACGACGTGCCGAGCACCCCGGCGAGCAAGCGTTCGGTGTGCTCGATCCAGTCACCGTCGGCGTTCTGGTTGGGGTTGAAGCCTTTGCCCTGGCGGTAGGCGAAGCGGATGAAGCTCTGCCGCGCACGTTCTTCGCCGACGAAGCGCGAGGCCAGGGTCAGCAGGTCATCGATCTGCACCGCCAGCAGCGGTTTGCTGCTAGGGCGGGCGCTGGTCTGCTGGCCGATGAAGCGGCCAGCCTGCCAGTGCTCTGACACCCGCGTGCGCGACAGCACCGACACCCAGGCAAACAAGGTGAAGTTACCCGCCAGCGACAGCACCACGCCTTGGGTCAATGGGCTGATTGGCAGGTTCAGCGGGTTGCCATGCAGCCACGCCAGGCCCGGGAACAGTTCGAGCGACCAACCCACGCTATGGGCGGCAATCGGCAGCACCAGGGTGTAGAACCACAGGAAGATGCCGGCGGCGAGGCCGGCGAACACGCCGCGCCGGTTGGCTTGCTTCCAGTACAGCGCGCCGAGCATGGCCGGGGTGAGCTGAGTCACGGCGGCGAAGGCGATCTGGCCGATGGTCGCCAGGCTCGCGGTCGAACCGAGCAGGCGATAGCTGACATAGGCCAGCAGCAGGATCACCACGATGGTCACCCGGCGTACCGAGAGCATCCAATGGCGGAACGCTTCGAACGGGCGCTCGGCATTGTTGCGGCGCAGCAGCCAGGGCAGCAGCATGTCGTTGGAGACCATGGTCGACAGCGCCACGGCTTCGACGATGACCATGCCAGTGGCCGCCGAGGCGCCACCGATGAAGGCCAGCAGGGCCAGGCTCGGGTGGGCTTCGGCCAGCGGCAGGCTGATGACGAACGAGTCGGACATCACCGTGCCCGGCAGCAGCATCTGCCCGGCCAGGGCGATTGGCACCACGAACAGCGCAGCCAGCACCAGGTACATCGGGAACACCCAGCGGGCCAGGCGCATGTCCTGCGGTTCGATGTTCTCCACCACGGTGACATGGAACTGCCGTGGCAGGCAGATGATCGCCATCATGGCCACCGCGGTTTGCACCACCATCGACGGCCAGTTGATGGTCTCCTGCCAGTAGCTTTCCAGCTGGATCGACTGGCGCGCCTGGCTGAACAGGTCGTCAAAGCCGTCGTACAGGTTGAACACCACGAAGATGCCCACGGCCAGGAACGCCAACAGCTTGATCAATGACTCGAAAGCGATCGCCAGGACCATGCCGCGGTGGTGCTCGGTCACGTCCAGGCTGCGCGTGCCGAAGACAATGGCGAACAGTGCCAGCACCAGCGATACCACCAGCGCAGTGTCCTGCACGCGGGTGCCTGTGGCGTCGGCGTTGGCGCCGATCAGCAGGTTGACGCCCAGCACGATGCCTTTGAGCTGCAAGGCGATGTAGGGCAGCACGCCGACCAGGCAGATCAGCGCCACCACCACGGCCAGGGTCTGCGATTTGCCGTAGCGTGCGGCAATGAAGTCGGCGATCGAGGTGATGTTCTGCTGCTTGCTGATCAGCACCATCTTCTGCAGCACCCAGGGTGCGAAGATCAGCAGCAGCACTGGGCCCAGGTAGATCGGCAGGAATGCCCAGAGCTGTTCGGCAGCCTGGCCGACGGCACCGAAGAAGGTCCAGCTGGTGCAGTAGACGGCCAGCGACAGGCTGTACACCCAGGCACGCAGCTTCGGCGGCAACGGTGTGCTGCGTCGGTCGCCGTAAAAGGCGATGGCGAACATGATGGCCATATAGGCCAGGGCGACCACGGCGATCAGCCCACTGGACAACGACATGAAAACTCCGGAGCAAAAAAGGTAACGCGGTCCCGATCAATCAGTCTGGCACGCAGGCGCAGGTTCGTCAGCGCCGACGATGGTCGCAGTGGCGAGACGTCGCAGGGATCGGGCTACGCCTGTACCGGCCTCTTCGCGGGTAAACCCGATCCCACAGGTACTGTGCAGCGCTCAAGCCGGTGGTGTTCCTGTGGGAGCGGGTTTACCCGCGAAGAAGCCGGTACAGGCAACATCAATACCTGCGGGTACCCCGCCAGTAAAACACCCCCGCCAGTATCACCGACAACACCAGCAGGTAGAAGATTACCCCCGGCCACCAGTGCCCGAGGGCAAACCCGACCATCACCGGCCCCAGCGCCGCGCCCAGGTTGGACAGGTTCTGTGCGCCGTAATACACCCCGCGCAGGTGCTCTGGGGCGATCAGGTCGATGAACATGTACTCGGCGGGTATCACGATGATTTCCCCCAGGGTGAACACCAGCATCGCCAGGCACCACATCGGCACCGTGCTTGCCCATGAAAACCCCAGCAGCCCGGCGATGAACAGGCCCATCCCGGCCAGCAGCCAAGGCATCAGGCGCTGGCGGCTGATGCGCCGGCCGATCAGGTATTGCAGGGCAATCACCGTGATGGCGTTGGTGGTCACCAGGTAGCCGACCAGGCGCGCCGCCTCGCTTGGGGTGGTGGTCACCACCAGGTACTGCGACAAATAGGCAGTGAACTGGCCGAACACCACCGCGCTGAGGACCCCGCCCAAGGTGAAACACACCAGCCGCCGGTCACGCGCCAAGCCCAGCGCCACTTGCGCGAACCCGGCACCCGATTGCGCCGGGGCATCGCCCTGCAGGCCGCGGTCCCCCAGGCGCTGGTAGGCCAGGCCCATCCCCAGGCCGATCAAGGCGGAGGCGATGAAGGGCAGGTGGTCGTCCAGCTCCAGCATCGCGACGCCCAGCAAGGGGCCTGCGGCATAGCCGACGTTGCTCAAGGTGTATTTGATGGCGAACACCTCGGCCCGTTCGTCCACTGGCAGCAGCGCACAAAAGCCGGCCTTGGCCGCGATGTCGACCACCGCCAGGGCGAGGTTGATCAGTACCAGGCACAGGTAGAACAGCGCGGCCGAGCGGCTGGCGATGGCGCCGATGAAGGCCAGGGCAAACACCAAGGTGCTGGCGATCACCAGGGTATGGTTGCGCACGGTGTCCACCAGGTGGCCGCCATACAGGCTGAGCAGCGAGGCGATGATCAACGCGCCGCCGATCAGCAGGCCGATCTGGCTGACCGGCAGTTGGAAGTTATCGGCCAGGTACACCACCAGGTAGGGCAGGGTCAGGGCGCGCGCCAGGGTCAGGGTGAAGGTGGTGGTGAGCAGCAGGCGTACGGCGGGTGGGTAGCGCTTGAGGGCGGCGAGCATTGCCACGTCCTTGTCACTGGGCAAGAGGCCAAGAATAGGTGGGCAGTGAGGGTTTGTCTCGCGCGTTTCCAGTCGGCAGGTCGTTCAGCGGCGCGAAGAGCCGCTGCAGTGAGGATCAGGGTGGGGTGCCATCGAGTTCGAAGGAGGCTTTCTGTAAATCTTGCGAGTCCAGCCCGATCATCACATCGAACGTACCTGGCTCTGTCACCCGCTGCAGGTGCTGGTTGTAGAAGGCGAGCATGGAGGTATCGATGTCGAAGACAATCTGGCGTGACTCCCCGGGCGCCAACAGCACCTTCTGGAAGCCCTTGAGCTCTTTGAGCGGACGGCTCACGGAGGCGACGCGATCGCGAAGGTACAGTTGCACGGTCGTTTCGCCCGTGCGTTGCCCTTCGTTCTTGAGTGTTACGCTTACCTGCATAGCGTGCCCAGGTCGCAGGCGATGAGTAGACAGGGTCAGCGGTGAAAGGCTGAAGTGGGTATAGCTGAGGCCGTATCCAAAAGGATAGAGCGGTGTGTTATCGGTATCGAAGTAATGTGATCGATAGGCAGAAGGCTGCTGCGGGTCGAAGGGGCGCCCGGTATTCAACTGTGCGTAGTACAGCGGGATCTGGCCGACGCTGCGCGGGAAGGTGACAGGCAGCTTCCCGGAAGGGTTGTAGTCACCGAACAGCACATCGGCAATGGCATTGCCGCCTTCCGTACCGCTGAACCACGTCTCCAGCACGGCGTCTGCCCATTGGCTCTCCTCGACGATGGTCAGCGGTCGGCCATTCATCAATACCAGCACCAAAGGTTTGCCCGTGCGTTTCAGCGCTTGCAGCAATTCACGTTGTTGAGTGGGCAGGTTCAGGTCAGTTTTGCTGGCGCCTTCATGGGACATGCCCCGCGCTTCGCCCAACGCCACCACGATGACGTCGGCCTGTTGGGCGATGGCTACCGCTTCGGCAAGCAAGGCCAGGGGCGGACGCGGGTCGAAGTTCACCGTTTTGTCGGCGAGCAGTAGAAAGTCATCGCGCTTATCGCTGATGTTGGCTCCCAACGCGTACAACAGCTTGGCATCGTCACCGACTGCCGTCTTCAGCCCTTGGTAAAGGCTGATGGCCTGGCCAGGTTGGCCGCTGGCGTGCCAACTGCCAAGGATATCGACCGGGTTGTCGGCCAGGGGCCCTATCACCGCGACGGTACCTCGTTTGACGAGCGGCAACATCGCATTCTGATTTTTCAACAGGACCAGAGAGCGTCGGGCCACCTCCCTGGCTTGAGCGCGATGGAGCGGCTTTGGGTCGTGTGAAGGCTGCGCGCCGTGCTGGGCGTGGCCCAACCTGCGATAGGGGTCGTGGAATAGCCCCAGGTCATATTTGGTGGCCAGGACTTGGTGTACGGCCTCGTCGAGCAGGCTGACAGGGACTGCGCCCTGTTCGATAAGCTGAGCCAGCGCTTGCTCGAAATAACGATCATTCATGCTCATCTGAGTGCCCGCGACCAAAGCGGCCTGGGCGGCATCTTCGCCACCGGCGGCAGTCCCGTGCGCGACCAGTTCTTGTACGGCGCTGTGATCACTGATCACCAGCCCCCGATAGCGCCACTGCTGGCGCAGGATGTCTCGCAGCAGCCATCGATTGGCCGTGGCGGGCACACCATTGAGTGTGGTCAACGCCGTCATTACTGCGCCCGCACCCGCCTCCAGGGCTGCCTGATAAGGGGGCAGGTAATCCTGAAACAGCTGATGTGTGCTGACGTTGGTTGTGTTGTAGTCGCGCCCACCTTCGACTGCGCCGTAGGCAGCGAAATGCTTAACGCAGGCCATGATGCTGTCAGCCGCGCCAAGCGTCGGGCCTTGCAACTGCTGTGTCACCCTCTCGGCGATACGCGAGACCAGGTACGGATCTTCACCGAAACCTTCAGACATCCTGCCCCAGCGAGGGTCGCGGCTTAAATCGATCATGGGTGCAAATGTCATGTCCAGGCCATCGGCGCTGGCTTCAATGGCCGCGATCCGCGCGGCGCTGCCGATCGCTTGCAAGTCCCAGCTCGACGCTTGGCCCAGGCCGATCGGAAATACCGTGCGGTGGCCGTGTACCACATCGCCTGCGAAGAACACCGGTATGCCCAGGCGGCCACGCTGCACGGCGGCATCTTGATAAGCACGCAGCTGCTCGCGGGTAACCCCCGGCTCGGTAAACAGTGCGCCTACCGCGCCCTTGGCCACGGTATCGAGCGCATATTGGGAGGGTGGGGTGCCTGGGGAATGCTTCATGCGTAGCTGGCCGACCTTTTCGGGTAGGCTCATCTGCTCCAGCAGGGCCGCAAGGAACTGTTCCTTCCCCATGGAGGGCGAGCCGCCCGTAGCAGAGACATTGGCTGCATGAAGCAGCAAGGTCAGCCCCAAGGTAAGCAGCGACGTGCTGCGCCGGGCAGGTTGCTTGAATGCACCGCACTCCATCCTTGGCGTTCTCTTAGCTCACATGGCCTCAGGGTGGCAGGCGCGGGGTTGAGCGGCTACTGACAGAACTGTCAGTTGACAGTGGTAATGTGGCTTCCAATGCTTTGCACGCATCCCAGGTTCTGTACGATAACTGTCCGCAGTCGCCCACACTGCGCTGCAATGGAGCTCGTCTGGCCTTGACGCCAACGCCTTTCATTCGGGCTCTAGATAGAACAACAGCCGTCGGTGGCCCAATTCAGGAACAAGGACGATGAGTCACACCTCGCAATTCACCTTGCTCGGCAAGCGGCGCTTCCTGCCGTTCTTCATCACCCAGTCGCTGGGTGCGTTCAACGACAACCTGTTCAAGCAATCGCTGATCCTGGCGATCCTGTTCAAGCTCAGCCTGGGGGACGGTGACCGTTCGATCTGGGTCAACCTCTGCGCGTTGCTGTTCATCCTGCCGTTCTTCCTGTTTTCGGCGCTGGGCGGGCAGTTTGGCGAGAAGTTCGCCAAGGATGCGCTGATCCGTGCGATCAAGCTGGCCGAGATCGGCATCATGGCCATCGGTGCCTTGGGCTTTATCACCAATCACCTTGCGTTGATGCTGGTGGCGTTGTTCGGCATGGGTACCCATTCGGCGCTGTTCGGGCCGGTGAAGTATTCGATCCTGCCCCAAGCCCTGCGTGAAGAAGAGCTGGTGGGCGGTAACGGGCTGGTCGAAATGGGCACCTTTTTGGCGATCCTCGCCGGCACCATCGGCGCCGGGGTGATGATGTCGTCGGCCAGCTATGCCACGGTGGTGGCCGGGGGCGTGGTGGGCACTGCGGTGCTGGGTTATTTGGCCAGTCGCTGGATCCCGCGCGCCGCCGCGGTGTCGCCGCAGATGCGCCTGGACTGGAACATCTTCAAGCAGTCCTGGGCGATCCTGCGCATGGGCCTGGGGCAGACGCCTGCGGTGTCGCGCTCGATCGTCGGCAACTCGTGGTTCTGGTTCGTCGGCGCCATCTACCTGACCCAGATCCCGGCGTACGCCAAGGACTGGCTGCATGGCGACGGCACTGTAGTGACCCTGGTGCTGACCCTGTTCTCGGTGGGCATCGCCCTCGGCTCGCTGCTGTGCGAGCGGCTTAGCGGGCGCAAGGTGGAAATCGGCCTGGTGCCGTTCGGCTCGTTCGGCCTGACCCTGTTCGGCCTGCTCTGGTGGTGGCATTCCGGCGATGTGCCGGCGGCGGCGCTGCCGCACGACTGGCTGGCGCTGCTGGGCATGAGCCAGGCCTGGTGGATCCTGGTGTCGATTGTCGGGCTCGGGGTGTTCGGCGGCTTTTATATCGTGCCGCTGTATGCCTTGATCCAGGCGCGCACGGCCGAAGATCAGCGGGCCCGGGTGATCGCCGCCAACAACATCCTCAATGCGTTGTTCATGGTGGTTTCGGCAATCCTCACCATCGTCCTGCTGGGGTTGGCCGAACTGACCATCCCGCAGTTGTTCCTGGTGGTGTCGTTGCTCAACATTGCGGTCAACGCCTACATCTTCAGGATCGTGCCCGAGTTCACCATGCGCTTCCTGATCTGGCTGCTCAGCCACTCGATGTACCGCGTGGAGCACCGCGACCTGGAGCGCATCCCGGATGAAGGGGCGGCGCTGCTGGTGTGCAATCACGTTTCGTTCGTTGACGCGCTGCTGCTCGGCGGTGCGATTCGCCGGCCGATCCGCTTTGTCATGTACTACAAGATCTACAACCTGCCGGTGCTCAACTTCGTGTTCCGCACCGCAGGTGCCATCCCGATTGCCGGGCGCGGTGAGGACGAGGCCATTTACGAGCGTGCCTTCGCGCGTATCGCCGAGTACCTGGCGGCGGGTGAGTTGGTGTGTATCTTCCCGGAGGGTAAGTTGACCGGTGATGGCGAGATCGATGTGTTCAAAGGCGGGGTCAACCGCATTCTCAGCGAAACCCCGGTGCCGGTGATTCCCTTGGCGTTGCAGGGGCTGTGGGGCAGCTTCTTCAGCCGAGACCCGGGCAAGGGGTTTTTCAAGCGCTTGTGGTCGCGGGTGACCATCGTGGCTGGCACCGCCATCCCGGTGGAGGCGGCGCAGCCGGATGCGTTGCGTGAGCAGGTCAGCCGCTTGCGCGGCGACCTGCGTTAGCGCGCGGGCGTCAGCTGGCGCTGACTTTCAGGCCGATCAGGCCACAGACGATCAGCGCCACACTGACCAGCCGCACCAAGGCCATGGATTCGCCAAACAGGATGATCCCGGCGATTACCGTGCCCACAGCACCGACGCCCGTCCAGATGGCATAGGCGGTGCCCAGCGGCAGCTCCTTCATGGCCAGGCCCAGCAGGCCGAGACTGATGACCATGGCGCCGACGGTGAGTACGGTGGGGATTGGCTTGCTGAAACCGTCGGTGTATTTCAGGCCGACGGCCCAGCCGACCTCGAACAGGCCGGCGAAGAAAAGAATGATCCAGGACATGCTGTGTCTCCATCGTTGTAAAGGATGGGGCCGTCCCCGGAATGGTCACGCGGTGCGTCGTGAGGTCGTCCTCACAGTGGGCAATAGGGTGCACATTTTCTGAATACTGGGCAAGCCTGTGCCGGCCTCTTCAGGTCCCACAAGTACTCCACAGCTCTCAGGGAATGTGGGGTACCTGTGGGAGCGGGCTTGCCCGCGAAGAGGCCGGGCCAGGCAGCATCAATCCCTGGCTGGCTCGCCATTCTCAACGGCTGACGAAGGCGCTTCCAGGCGACGGAACCAGGTCGACAGCAACGCCCCGGAAATATTGTGCCAAACGCTGAACAACGCACTCGGCACCGCGGCCAATGGCGAGAAGTGCGCCGCCGCCAGTGCTGCCCCCAGCCCGGAGTTCTGCATGCCCACCTCCAGCGCCAGCGACTTGCGCTGGGCCAGCGGCAACTTGCACAGCTTGCCGGTCAGGTACCCCAGCAAATAGCCAAAGCTGTTGTGCAGCATCACCACCGCCATGATCAGCAGCCCCGACTCGGCGATCTTCGCCTGGCTGGCCGCCACCACCGCGCAGACGATCATGACGATGCTCACCACCGACACCAGCGGCAACACCTGCACGGCGGCCTGCACCCGAGCGCCCAACAGGCGCTGGGCCAGCACGCCGAGCACGATCGGCAGCATGACCAGCTGCAGGATCGACCAGAACATGTCCATGAACGAGACCGGCAGCCAGGCCGAGGCCAGGAACCAGATCAGCGCTGGGGTCAGCAGCGGGGCGAGCAGGGTGGTGACCGCGGCGATCGCCACCGCCAGCGCCAGGTCGCCCTTGGACAGCCAGACCATCACGTTCGAGGCGGTGCCGCTCGGGCAGCAGCCGACCAGAATCACCCCGACGGCGATCTCGGCGGGCAAGTGGAACAGCTGGCAGAGCAGCCAGGCCATGCCCGGCATGATCACGAAATGCGCCACCACCCCCAGCATCACGCGCCAGGGTTGGCGGGCGAGGGCAGCGAAGTCGTCGAGCTTGAGGGTCAGGCCCATGCCGAACATCACCAGCCCCAGCAGCGGCACGATGGCCACTTTCAAGGCGATGAACCACTGCGGTTGCAGGAAGGCCAGCACGGCGAACACCAACACCCAGAGGGCGAAGGTGTTGCCGACGAAGCGGCTGAGGGCGGCGAGGGCGCGCATGGGAAAGTCCTTGTACTTATATAAAGAGGTGAGTTTCCAGGGCCCTTACGCGGGCAAGCCCGCTGCCACTGGGTGAGCAAGCACCTGTGGCAGCGGGCTCGCCCGCGAAAGGGCCGGTACTGGTCAATGATTAACGATCAGGCCAGCACCGGCAAAGCATGAAGGTTAGACCCCTTGCGGAATCTCCTCCCCACCCAAGGCCTCGAACAGCACCGGGAGGAATTCGGTAAAGGTCATCATCATCAGCAGGAAGCTGGCATCGAACTGCTGTTGGGCCTCATCACCGCCATCCTGTTCGGCCTGCTCTTGCAGCAGCTCCTCGAACTTCAGGCGCTTGATGACCATCTTGTCGTCGAGCACGAACGACAGTTTGTCTTGCCAGGCCAGGGCCAGTTGGGTAACCACCTTGCCGGTGCTCAGGTGCAGCTGGATTTCTTCGCTGGTCAGGTCCTGGCGCTTGCAGCGCACGATGCCACCGTCTTCGGCGGTGTCGCGCAGCTCGCACTCGTCCAGTACATAGAAGCCTTCGGCCGCTTGCTGCGACTTGACCCAGTCGGTCATGGTGGCCGCTGGCGCGATCTTCACGGTAGCGGGGCGTACCGGCAGCGAGCCCATCACTTCACGCAGGGTCGACAGCAGGTCTTCGGCACGCTTGGCGCTGGCCGAGTTGACCAGGATCACGCCCAGGCGCGGGGCGATGGCGGCGAAGATCATCGAGCGACGAATGAAGGCGCGCGGCAGGAAGGCCTGGATGATCTCGTCCTTGATCTGGTCGCGTTCCTTTTTATAGACCTTGCGCATCTGCTCGGTCTCGATCTCTTCGACCTTCTCCTTGACGGCGTCATTCACCACGCTGCTTGGGAGGATACGTTCTTCCTTGCGCGCGGCGATCAGCAGGAACTCGCCGCTGACGTGCACCAGGGGAGCGTCTTCGCCCTTGCCGAATGGCGCGACGAAGCCATAGGTGGTCAGCTCCTGGCTGGCGCAGGGACGGGCCGGCTTGCTGGCCAGGGCGGTTTCCAGTGCTTCGGCTTCGAATGGAACATCCTGGGTCAGGCGGTAGGTCAGCAGGTTCTTGAACCACATGAGGGGCAATCTCTCCTTAATGCATAAGGCGGGCATTATTCTCCGAGCGGTGGTTCCCGTCCAACCCTGTCAGAGGGCCAGCACCCTTATATAAAGGAAGAAAAGCCCAGCGTTGCTAGGTCTTTGAAAGGCTTCGAAAAAATTTTTAAAAAAGTCGAAAAAAGTGCTTGCCAGGGTAGGGGCTCATCCGTAGAATGCGCGCCACACCGAGACGAAAGGGTGATTAGCTCAGCCGGGAGAGCATCTGCCTTACAAGCAGAGGGTCGGCGGTTCGATCCCGTCATCACCCACCACTCGATGTATAGCGCAGCGGTAGTTCAGTCGGTTAGAATACCGGCCTGTCACGCCGGGGGTCGCGGGTTCGAGTCCCGTCCGCTGCGCCATATTCAACTTCCAGGGCCCACTGAACACCCGGAAGTTACAGAAAAAGCGACCTTAGGGTCGCTTTTTTTGTTTGTGCTGAATTTTGCTGCGCCAAGCCTATCGTATTAAGTTAGCAGGGACCTGTGGGAGCGGGTTTACCCGCGAAGAAGGCGACGCGGTGTAGGGCACCGGCTTCGCCGGTGTTCGCGGGTGAACCCGCTCCCACAGGGTCTGTGCCGCGCTTCGGTATCAACGCTTGCGTTCTTCCTCCCGCAACGTCAGCACCTCAACCCCCGCCTCAGTCACCGCCACCGTATGTTCCCACTGCGCAGAAAGCGTATGGTCGCGGGTGATCACCGTCCACCCGTCCTTCAACGTCCGTGTCCCACGCCCGCCCTGGTTGATCATCGGCTCGATGGTAAACACCATGCCAGGCTTGAGCGCCATGCCCATGCCGCGCTGCCCGTAATGCAGCACCTCCGGCTTTTCATGCATCTGCTGGCCAATGCCATGGCCACAATATTCGCGCACCACGCTGTAGCCCGCAGCTTCGGCATGGGCCTGGATAGCATGGCCAATGTCACCCAGCGTCGCCCCCGGGCGCACCTGCTCGATGCCTTTCCATAGCGCGTCATAGGTGGTGTCGACCAACCGCCGGGCCTCATCGCTGATCACCCCAAGGCAATACATCTTCGACGAATCGGCGATATAGCCGCCTTGTTCGAGGGTGATGTCGACATTGATGATCGACCCTTCCTTCAGCACTTCATCAGCCTTCGGCATGCCGTGGCAGACCACATGGTCCACTGACGTATTGAGCGCGTAGGGGAACCCATACTGGCCCTTGCTCGCCGGGCGTGCCTTCAGGCTGTCGACGATGAACGCCTCGGCAAGGTCGTTGATCTGCATCGTGGTTACGCCAGGGCGTATGAAACGGTCGAGCTCTGCAAATACCTGGGCCAGTAGCTGGCCGGCGTTGCGCATCAGGTCGAGTTGGGCGGGGTTTTTGAGGATCACCTGGGACATGGGGGGAGGGCAGTAACTCTGGCTGAAATGTGCCCCAGCATAGCGCTGCGAGCCTGCGAGATGCCACCGCATGGTGCGCCAAACCGGCCCAGCAAGCGCAGACCGATTTGGGCGCGGGCTTGCCCGTGGATGAGGCGAGTACAGCTGGCCCGGTAATTGCTGACTTACCACTACCCAGGGCAATCAATGCCGATTGCCCGCACATTTTCACGACAAAGGCGCCGTGTTGCCCCGCTTGCCATGCAAGCCGGGGCAGCCGGCGCCTTTTGTGTTTTTACCAGGAGACCGGCCCATGAGCAGCAGCGAAGTACGCAGTGTCTGCCCGTATTGCGGCGTCGGCTGCGGCATTGTCATGAGCGTGGCCGATGGCAAAGTCAGCAAGATCAGCGGCGACAAGCAGCACCCCAGCAATTTTGGCCGTCTGTGCACCAAGGGCCTGACCGCGCACGTACCGCTGAGCGCGGCCGGGCGCATGGAAGACGCCTACCTGCGCCAGCAACGCAGCCAGCAACCGGCGCGCACAGGCCTGGACCAGGCCATCGCCCAGGCCGCCGAGCGCCTGCGCGGCATTATCGACCAGCACGGCCCCGATGCCGTGGCCTTGTATGTGTCGGGGCAGATGTCGCTGGAGGCGCAGTACCTGGCCAACAAACTGGCCAAGGGTTTTATCCGCACCCGCCATATCGAGTCCAACTCACGGCTGTGCATGGCCAGCGCTGGCAGCGGCTACAAGCTGTCATTGGGCGCCGATGGCCCGCCTGGCAGCTACCAGGACTTCGAGCACGCGGAGGTGTTTCTGGTGATCGGCGCCAACATGGCCGACTGTCACCCAATCCTGTTCCTGCGCCTGCTCGACCGCCTGAAAGCCGGCGCCAGGTTGATCGTCGTCGACCCCCGGCGCACGGCCACCGCAGACAAGGCCGACCTGTTCTTGCAGGTACGCCCGGGCACCGACATGGCCCTGCTCAATGGCTTGCTGCACCTGCTGCACCAGAACGGCCATACAAACGCTGACTTCATCTCCCGTCACACCGAGGGCTGGGAAGACCTGCCTGCATTCCTGGAGGACTACAGCCCCGCCCGCGTCGCCGCCATCACCGGCCTGAGCGAAGCCGACATCCGCACCGCCGCCGAGTGGCTCGGCGGTGCCAAGGACTGGATGAGCTGCTGGACCATGGGCCTTAACCAGAGCATCCATGGCACCTGGCACAGCAACGCGATCTGCAACCTGCACCTGGCCACCGGCGCCATTTGCCGCCCTGGCAGCGGGCCGTTCTCCCTCACCGGGCAACCGAATGCCATGGGCGGGCGCGAGATGGGCTACATGGGGCCGGGCCTGCCGGGGCAGCGATCGGCGTTGGTGGCGGCCGACCGCGCCTTTGTCGAAAACCAGTGGCAGCTGGCCCCAGGCAGCCTGCGCAGCGAAGGCGGCGAGGGCACCGTGGCGCTGTTCGAGCAGATGAAGCGCGGCGAGGTAAAGGCGTGCTGGATCATCTGCAGCAACCCCGTGGCCAGCGTCGCCAACCGCCAGCAGGTGATCGACGGCCTGCGCCAGGCTGAACTGGTGATCACCCAGGATGCGTTTCTCGACACCGAGACCAACCGCTACGCCGACATCCTGCTGCCGGCCGCGCTGTGGGCCGAAGGCGAGGGCGTGATGATCAACAGTGAACGCAACCTGACCTTGATGCCCCGCGCCGTGGCACCCCCAGGCCAAAGCCTGCCGGACTGGCAGATCATCGCCCGCATCGCCTGCGCCATGGGTTATGCCGAAGCCTTCGACTACCCCGATGCCGAAGCGGTGTACGAAGAAATCCGCCGTTTCCACAACCCGGCAACCGGCTACGACCTGCGCGGTATCGGCTACACCGACCTGCGCGCGCAGCCGCGCCAGTGGCCCTGCGCGCCAGGCCATGAGGCCCCGCGCAGCCCGCTGCGTTACCAGAACGACGGCAGCAGCCAGCCGCTGTTGCTCGACGCCCAGGGCAAGCGCCCGGCGCTGGCGTTTCCGACGGCCAGTGGCAAAGCGCGCTTCTTCGCCCGCCCTTGGCTGCCTGCGCCCGAGCTGCCCGACGCGGATTACCCGATGGTGCTCAACACCGGCCGTGTGCAGCACCAATGGCACACCCTGACCAAGACCGGCAAGGTGCCTGCGCTGAACAAACTCGAGCCCGGCCCCTTTGTCGAGCTGCACCCTGACGATGCCGCGCGCCTGGGTATTCGCGACAAGGACCAGGTGGCCGTCCGCTCGCGGCGGGGGCAGGCGCTGTTGCCGGCGCGGGTCAGTGATCGGGTCATGCCGGGCAACTGTTTCGCCCCTTTCCACTGGAACGATGTGATGGGCGAGCAGCTGGCGATCAATGCCGTGACCTGCGATGCCGTCGACCCGCTGTCGCTGCAGCCGGCCTTCAAACACTGCGCCGTGGCCCTGCAGCGGGTTGCCGGCGAACGTATCGACGCCGTTGACCTGAGCGCCGCCACTGCCATCCCGGAGCCTGCCCACATGCCGACCGCCACCCTGTCCCGTCTGCTTGGCCTGGACACCCTGCCAGCCCCGGTGCTGGCCGAGGAGGAGCGTCATTACTTGCAGGGTTTTTTGCTCGGCCTGGACCAGGCCCGCGCTGAGGGGGTGCCCAGCCTGCCGGCCAGTGCGCCGCTGGCCGCAAGCCGGCGGCTGTTCGTCGATGGGCTATTGGCGGGGTTGTTCGCCCAGCCTTCGGTACTGCCTAGCCCGGCGCTTGCGGCGCCCCAGCATCAGGTGCTGTGGGCCTCGCAAACCGGTAACGGTGAGGCACTGGCCGAACGCTGTGCCGAACGCCTGCGTGGCGCCGGCCTCGCCGTGCAGCTCAGTTGCATGGCAGCGGTCAGCCCGCAGCAGTTGCACGGCGCGGCCAGTGTCGTACTGATCGCCAGTACCTGCGGCGATGGCGATGCGCCCGACAGTGCGACGGCGTTCTGGCAAGCCCTGCAAGGCGAGGAGGGCGCCCATTGTGCCGACGTGCCTTACGCCGTGTTGGCCTTGGGTGACTCCAGCTACGACCAGTTTTGTGGGTTTGGCCGCAAGCTCGATCAGCGCCTGGCCGAGCTGGGCGGGCGAAGGTTGTTGCCACGGGTGGACTGCGAGCCGGACTTCGATGAGGCATTCGCCACCTGGCTCGACGCCTTGTCATCACAGTTGGGCAGAGCCGCCGCGCCCCAGGCGAGCAGCGCACCCGCGCCCGTGGAGGGCTACAGCAAGCAGCAACCTTGGTCGGCCACCTTGCTGGAAAACCGCGTGCTCAACGCCCCAGGTGCCAGCAAGGAGACCCGCCAACTGGTGTTCGACCTGTCGGGCAGCACGTTTACCTACCAGCCGGGCGATGCCTTGGGCGTATGGCCGCGCAATTGCCCGGCGTTGGTCGAGGAGTTGCTGGCACTGATGCGCCTCGATGGCCAGGCTCTGGTTGAGATCAAAGGCCAGCCTGCGCTGCCGTTGGCCGTTGCCATGCAAGCCCACCTGGAAATCGCCAAGGTCACCCCTGCGCAGTTACAGGTATTCAGCCAGACGGCGGCGGACCTGCGCCGGCTGCTTCAGCCTGAGCACAAGGCCGAGCTGCAGAGCTGGTTGTGGGGGCGGCAGTTGGCGGACGTACTGCGCGAGTTCCCGCAAGACCTGCCATTGGCCACCTGGCTTGACCTGCTCAAGCCGTTGCAGCCGCGCTTGTACTCGATCAGTTCCAGCCCGTTGGCGCACCCCGGGCAGGTTCACCTGACGGTCTCGACGGTGCGTTACGGGCAGCGCAAAGGGGCCTGCTCGACCTTTCTGGCCGACCGTGCGCAAGGCATCAAGGTGGCGATCTTCCCGCAGGCATCGAAGCATTTTCGCCTGCCTGAGGACGACAATGTGCCGGTGATCATGGTCGGCCCAGGCACGGGTATCGCGCCGTTTCGGGCGTTTCTGGAAGAACGCGAAGCGCGTGGGGCCCGTGGGCAGAACTGGCTGTTTTTCGGTGAGCAGTCTGCCGCCAGCGATTTCTATTACCAAGCGCAGTTGCAAGCGTGGCAGGCGACCGGCCATGTGCGCCTGGATACCGCTTTCTCGCGCGACCAGCCCGAGAAAATCTATGTGCAGCAGCGCATGCACGAGCAGGGCGCTGACCTCTGGCGGTGGCTGGAAGCGGGCGCGTTCTTTTATGTGTGCGGCGATGCCCAGCGCATGGCCAAGGATGTGGACAGCGCCTTGCGTGTCATCGTCGCGGAGCATGGCGGTATGAGCGAGGCTGCGGCGGATGCGTATGTAGAGGCATTGAGCAAGGCCAAGCGCTATCGGCGCGATGTGTATTGAGTGCACCGGGATGGGGAGGGGTGCACCTTGGCTGTGCGGTTTGGGGTGCCTGTACCGGCCTCTTCGCAGCACAAGGCTGCTCCTACCGGTTCTGCACACTCCCTGTAGGAGCAGCCTTGTGCTGCGAAGAGGCCCAACAGGCAGTCTTTGGCACACTCCCTGCTTTACCAGCTTCACAACACGCCCCACTGATCAACGGCGATCAACCAGGGGCACACCCTGATGAGTACAGGCAAAGGCGCCTGGAGCTTCGGCTCCAGGCGTTTTTTTTGATCGAGGATCGGCTATGAAGGCAACAGCGAACGGCGGACAGCGCGAGAAACTGGTCATTGTCGGCAACGGCATGGTCGGCCACCACTGCGTCGAGCAACTGATCGAGCGGGGCGCCTTGGAGCGGTTCGAGGTGCGGGTGTTCGGCGAAGAACGCCAACGTGCCTACGACCGTGTGCACCTGTCCGAGTACTTCGGCGGCAGCTGTGCCGAAACCCTGGCCCTGTGCGAGCAAGGCTTCTATACCCGCCAAGGCGTGCACCTGCACCTGGGCGAGCCTGTGCTGGAGATCGACCGCGCGCGCCGCGAAGTGGTCACCGCCGAAGGCCGCTATGGCTACGACCAGTTGATCCTGGCCACCGGCTCATACCCCTTCGTACCCCCGATCGAAGGCTCCAGCGGCAATGCCCGCCTGGTCTACCGCACCCTCGACGACCTCGACGCCATCCGCGCCGCCGCCCAGGGTGCCCGCCGAGGCGTGGTGGTCGGCGGGGGCTTGTTGGGCCTTGAAGCAGCCAATGCGCTGAAGTCGCTGGGCCTGGAAGCCCATGTGGTGGAGTTCGCCCCTCGGCTGATGCCGGTGCAGTTGGACGGCGAGGGCGGCGCGGCGCTCAAGGCGCAGATCGAGGCCTTGGGCGTAGGCGTGCACCTGTCCCGCGCCACCCAGTCGATCAGCGCCGGTGAGGCGTATCGCTACCGCATGAACTTCGACGGCGGCGAGCACCTGGAAACCGACCTGATCGTGTTCTCTGCCGGTATCCGCCCGCAGGATGCGCTGGGCCGCGGGTGCGGGCTGGAGATTGCCGCCCGCGGCGGGGTGGTGATCGACAATCACTGCCGCACCCATGACGCCCGCATCTTCGCCATCGGCGAGTGCGCTTCATGGAATGGCAGCGTGTTCGGCTTGGTCGCGCCGGGCTACAGCATGGCGCGCAACCTGGCGGCGCTGCTGGTGGGCGATGAAGCGGTGCCGTTCACCGGCGCCGACATGTCGACCAAGCTCAAGCTGCTGGGCGTGGATGTCGGCTCGATCGGCGATGCCCATGGCGCTACGCCGGGCTCGCGCAGCTACCGCTTCATCGACGAAGCCAATGCGGCCTATCGCCGGCTGGTGGTGGATGCCAGTGGCAAGCATGTGCTCGGCGCGGTGCTGGTCGGTGACAACAGCTACTACGATACCCTGCTGCAGTACGCGCAAAACGGCATCGCCCTGCCTGCCGACCCGGTCGCCCTGATTTTGCCGCAAACGGGCGGCGCGCCGGCCTTGGGCGCCGATGCGCTGCCCGACAGCGCGACCATCTGCTCGTGCCACAACGTCAGCAAGGGCGCAGTCTGCGCCGCTATCGACAGCGGCTGCAGCGACCTCGCTGCGGTCAAGGGCTGCACCAAAGCGGCCAGCGGTTGCGGCGGCTGTGCGGCCCTGCTCAAGCAGGTGTTCGAGCACGAACTGACCGCCCGCGGCGTGACCGTCGACAAAAGCCTGTGCGAACACTTTGCCTACACCCGCCAGGAGCTTTACGGGCTGGTGCGGGTTGGCGGCATCCGCACCTTCAATGACCTGCTCGCGCGCCATGGCAAAGGCCATGTCGGCTGCGATATCTGCAAGCCGGCGGTGGGCAATATCCTCGCCTCGTGCTGGAACCAGCCGATCATGGACCCGGCGCTGGTACCGCTGCAGGACACCAACGACACCTTCATGGCCAACATGCAGAAAAACGGTACCTACTCGGTGGTGCCGCGCATCCCTGGGGGCGAAATCACCCCGGACAAGCTGATCGTGATCGGCCAAGTGGCAAAAAAGTACGACCTCTACACCAAGATCACCGGTGGCCAACGCATCGACCTGTTCGGCGCCCAGCTGCACGAGTTGCCGCTGATCTGGGGCGAGTTGATCGAAGCCGGTTTCGAGACGGGCCATGCCTACGGCAAGTCGACCCGCACGGTGAAGTCGTGCGTGGGCAGCACCTGGTGCCGTTACGGTGTGCAGGACAGCGTCGCCATGGCCCTGCGCCTGGAAGACCGCTACAAGGGCCTGCGCAGTCCGCACAAGCTCAAGTTCGCGGTGTCTGGCTGCACCCGCGAATGCGCCGAGGCGCAGAGCAAGGACATCGGCGTGATCGCCACCGACAAGGGCTGGAACCTGTACGTGTGCGGCAACGGCGGCATGCGCCCGCGCCACGCCGAGCTGTTTGCCACCGACCTGGACGACGAGACCCTGGTGCGCCTGATCGACCGTGTGCTGATGTTCTACATCCGCACTGCCGACAAACTGCAGCGCACCTCGGTCTGGCGCGAAAGCCTGGAGGGCGGGCTGGACTACCTCAAGCAGGTAATTCTCGACGACAGCCTGGGGCTGGCCGCCGAGCTTGAGGCGCAGATGCAGCATGTGGTCGACCACTATGAATGCGAATGGGCCAATGCCCTCAACGACCCGGAGAAGCTCAAGCGCTTCCGCACCTTCGTCAACGACCACCGCGCCGACCCGGACGTGCACTTCGTCCGCGAGCGCGAGCAGCGCCGCCCAGCGGCACCGCTGCACCTGATCCCCACTGCCGAGGAGGCTGTCTGATGAACCTGACCAATACTGCTGTAGCCCACCAGACGAACTGGCAGACAGTCTGCCAAGCGCGCGACCTGGTAGCCGATTCCGGCGTGGTGGTGTGGCACGAGGGGGCCCAGGTGGCGCTGTTCTACTTGCCGGGTCAGGAACAGCCACTGTATGCGCTGGACAACCGCGACCCGCGCTCGGGTGCCAACATCATTGGCCGCGGGTTGGTGGGTAGCTTGCAGGGTGAGTTGGTGGTGGCGGCGCCGCTGTACAAACAGCATTTCAGCCTGCACAGCGGGGAATGCCTGGAAGATGCCGGGCAGCGGCTGCGGGTGTGGCCGGTGCGGCTGAACGGGGAGGCTGTGGAAGTGGCGGTGGCCTGATCCGCATCGTGCAACTGTACCGGCCCGCGAACAGGCCGGTACAGGCCGCTTAGATAACCAACCCCTGTGGTGTACGCCCGGCAAACACATCCACCAGGCTTGCCACCACCATTTCGCCCATGCGCGTGCGGGTCTGCACGGTGGCGCTGGCTCGGTGCGGCTGCAGCACCACATCCTCGCGCTCGAACAACGCCTCGGGCACCCGAGGTTCATCGGCAAACACATCCAGCGCCGCCCCGGCGATCTCACCCGCTTCAAGTGCCGCGATCAACGCGGGCTCGTCCACCAACTTGCCACGGGCGATATTGATCAGGTAGCCGTCTGGCCCAAGCGCCTGCAGCACCTTGCGCCCCACCAACGCCTCGCCTTGGTCGGCGGCCGCCGCCAGAATCAGCGCATCGCTGTCTTTGGCCAATTGCTGCAAGTTCGACTCGAAGCCATAAGGCACGTCCTGTGGCTGCAGGTCGGTGTAACGAATCGGGCAGCCAAACGCCGCCGCCCGCTGGGCCACCGCGCGGCCGACGCGGCCCATGCCGACGATACCCACACGCATGCCCGACACCTGCCGCGCCAACGGCAGTGGCGCCAGCGGTGTGGCGCTGGTGGCCCAGTGTCCGGCGCGGACGAACCGGTCGCCGCTGCACAGCCCTCGGCACACGCCAATCAGCAAGCCGATGGCGAGGTCGGCGACATCCTCGGTCAGCGCGCCGAGGGTTGCAGTCACCTGGATACCCCGATCACGCGCATAGGCCAGGTCGATGGCATCGGTGCCGACGCCATTCACCGCGATCACTTCCAGCTTGGGCAGGCGCGCCATCAGCGCTTGGCTGATACCGGTATGACCGCCGGTGACCACGGCGCGGATGGTGTTGCCATGCGCGCTGACATAGGCGTCCTTGTCGGCTTGCTCGTAGTACCGGTGCACGGTGAACAGCGCTTCCAGGCGCTCGCGGACTTCTGGGATGAGGATCGGGCTCAGTTGCAGGACTTCAGGTTTCATCGGTCACTCCTTAAAAGGCAAGGTGTCAGCCACGGCCGACGAAGGGCATGTTGCTGGCCATCACGGTCATGTTGAGCACGTTGGCGTCCAACGGCAGGGCGGCGATGTAGCGCACGGCATCCGCCACATGGCGCACGTCGAGCATCGGCTCGGCGGCAATCTCGCCATTGGCCTGGCGCACACCGCGGGTCATGCGTTCGGACAGTTCGGTCAGGGCGTTGCCGATGTCCACCTGGCTGCACACGATGTTGTAGGGGCGGCCGTCCAGGGCCAGGGCTTTGGTCAGGCCCAGCACCGCGTGCTTGCTGGCGGTGTAGGGCGCAGTGAAGGGGCGTGGGGTATGCGCCGAAATCGAACCGTTGTTGACGATTCGCCCGCCCTGCGGCTGCTGCCTGCGCATCAGGCCAAAGGCCGCACGGGCGCAGAGGAACACGCCGTCGACATTGGTGGCGATGACATTGCGCCAGTTCTCCAGCGGCAGTTCGTCGATGGGCACGGCAGGCGCATTGACCCCGGCATTATTGAAGATCAGGTCGAGGCGGCCATGCACCTCCTCGATGGTGGCGAACAGCTGGGCGACGCTCTGTTCATCGCGCACATCGGTGGGCACCGCGAGGGCCTCGCCACCGGCTGCACGGGCCTGTTCTGCCAACGCCTGCAAGGGTTCGGCACGCCGGCCGGCGAGGACCAGGCTGAAGCCATCAGCCAGCAGCCCCAAGGCGACGGCGCGGCCAATGCCGCTGCCGGCACCGGTGACCAAGGCGATTTTCTTGTTGTGTGTTTGGCTCATCTGTTTGCTCCAGAAATTCAGGCGGCATGGGCGGTGTGGCGTGCGGGACGAGGGCCAACGCGCAGTTGCAACTCGCCGATGCCGTCGATGCCGGCATGGATCACATCGCCAGGGTTGAGCGGGGCCACGCCAGGCGGGCTGCCGGTCATGATCAGGTCACCGGGGCGCAGCGGCAGTTGCCGGGACAGGCGGCTGATCACCTCGGCCAATGGCCAGGTCTGCTGGCTAAGCCGGGCGCGCTGGCGCTCCTCGCCGTTGACCTTCAGCCACAGCGCTGCGTCCAGTGGCCAGCCCAGTTCGCTGGCCGGCACCAGGGCAGTCATCGGCGCCGAGGCTTCGAATACCTTGGCACCCTCCCAGGGCAGCCCTTCGCTTTTGGCCTGGCGCTGGCGATCACGCAGGGTCAGGTCCAGGCCAGCGGCAAAGCCATAGACGTGCTCCAGAGCCTGCTCCGGGCTGATGTCGGCACCGCCTTTGCTGATCGCCACCACCCACTCGATTTCATGGCAAAACTCTTCAGTCTGCGGCGGGAAGGGCAGTTCGCCCTGTGCCTCGACCACGTTGCTGGCCGGCTTCATGAAAAAGACCGGCTCACGGGGCGCTGGGTCGGTGGCCTGTGGCCAGGGGTAGTTGCGGCCCAGGCAGAACACGCGGCCAACCGGGAAGCGCGCGTCGCTGCCTTGGATGGGCAGGCTGACGATGGCTGGCGGGTCGAACAGGTAAGTCATGGGTCAATCCTCTGTGCTGGAGTGGCCAGCCTAGCCAGCGGCTGGCGGGCAAAGTTGGACGATAAAAGGCACGGTTTGGATAAAAACGGGGATCTGCGGTGGCGCTTCCGGCACTCACCGCGCCTGCTTATGCCGCGGTCTTGAGCTCGATCCGGTACAGCTTGCCGAGCAACAGCGAGTAGGACAGGGTGCCCATCAACGCCACCCCGCCGATAAACCAGAACGCCAAGGCGAACGAGCCACTGGCCTGCACGATCGCGCCAATCACGATCGGGGTGACGATGCCGCCGATGTTCGCGGCCAGGCTGGTGACCCCGCCGGTCAGCCCGATCAGTTGCTTGGGTGCCACTTCCGAAACCGCTGCCCACGACGACGAGGCGATGCCCTGGGCAAAGAACGCCAGCGTCAGCACGGCGATACACAGCACGTTGGAGTCGGTGAAGTTGACCAGCACGATCGACATGCCCAGCATCGACCCCACCACCAGCGGCAGCTTGCGTGCAAAGGACAGCGAGTAGCCCCGGCGGATCAGCAAGTCGGAAACGATCCCCGCCAGCAAGATGCCGACCGTGGCGCCAATGAACGGCATCACCGCGAAGATGCCGACTTTGATCAGCGTCAGCTGGCGCTCTTCGATCAGGTAGGTGGGGAACCAGGTGAGGAAGAAGTACAGCGCTGAGGTGCTGGCGAACTTGCCCAGGCAGATGGCCCACACCTGGCGGTAGCGGAACAGTTCGGCGACCTGGCGCCAGTCGAAACGGGTGCGCTCCTGGCTGCTTCTGACCAGCCCGCCGCCGTCCTCGATATAGGCCAGTTCTTCCTTGCTGACCTTCTTGCAGTTGAGCGGGTCGCGGTACAGGAACAACCACACCACGCCAAACACGATACCAATCAGGCCGGTGCTGTAGAACACATGGCGCCAGTCATAGGTGGTCGCCAGCCACAGCAATGCCCCAGTGAACAAGGCCGTGCCCAGGTACTGGCCGCACACGTAGATGCTGCTGGCCATGCCCCGTTCGCGGGCAGGGAACCACACGGTGACAGCGCGGCTGTTGGCGGGGAAGGCCGGTGCCTCCATGGCACCCACGGCCAGGCGCAGGCCGAACAGCGAGGTGAAGCCGCTGGCCAGGCCCTGGGCGACAGTGACAGCCGACCAACTGATCAGCGAGACGCCGTAGGTCAGGCGCGAGCCGAAGCGGTCGGCAATGAAGCCGGCTGGCACCAACGCCAGGGCGTAAGTCCAGGCGAACGCGGAGAAGATCAAGCCCATCTCGACTTTGTCCAGGCCCAGGTCCTTGGCCATGAAAGGCGCCGCGATGGAGATGTTGACCCGGTCGACGTAGTTGATGATGGTCGCCAGCAGCAGCAGCGAGAGCATGAACCAGCGACGGCGGGTGGGTAGGCGTTGCGATGCGACCGCGTCCACTGCGAACGCAGGCGCCGCAGTGCGGGAAGTAGGCGTGCTCGACATGAGTCGACCTCGTTTGTTGTTGTTGGTAGAGGTTGGGCTGCAGTCCCTTTTTTAAGGTGGTCGTACAACATCGGAAAATCAACGGCGGTTTTAGACCGTTTTTTTCACTCGGAACGGGGTAGGGCTGCGCTGTCCAAAAAACTCAGCGGGCGGGGTTTTGGCAGCTTTTTTTGCTTTGGGTGGCGGTTTTAAAGGGCTGCGTCGATTTTTGCCGGATACGTTTTTTGCAGTGGGCTTCAAAATTATGAGTTTCGACGTCGTACAACTCATTGCCAGGCAAGCCGCTTGCCGTTCAGAATTCCCGCATGGCAGGCAACGTCAGCGCCAAGCCCCCGACCGGAGACCCCCATGCCCCCCAAGCGCGAAGTCCCGACCTACGTCATGCAACAGCGCAGCGAGCTGATGGATTTCTACATCCGCGACCAGCGCGGCCGGCCGGCCGAAACCGCGCCACACCGACACGAATATTTTCAGATCCAGGTCAATTTTGGCGGCGATACGGTGCAGCACATCGGCAGCGTGCAGCGCCCGTTCAAACGCAACACCCTGGCCTTCATCCTGCCGCACCGGGTGCATGTCATCCCGCACCCGGACGACAGCGATTTCGTGGTCATCAACTTTTCCCAGACATTCCTGCTGCCGCACCTGCCTTGCGACCCCATGGACCTGGAAGAAGTGTCGATACTGCAGGCCCCTGAACTGTCACCGTTCCGCTTCCAGGAGCACCTGGATTTTCACCTCGCCGAGGCCGATTTCAGCGAGGTGCGGCGTATTCTCGGGCAGATGCGTGAACTCGATGCCAACCGCCGCTTCGGCAGCCGTGAAATCCTCAAGGGCCTGTTGCTGCAACTGATCGGCCAGGTGTGCGGCTTGTACGCCGACCCCCTGCGCGAGCTGGCCGAGAGCAATGCTGCGCAACTCAGCCGGCGCGCCGCGTTGGGGCGCATGAGCGAGTACCTGCGCAGGCACATCGACGACCCCGACCTCAACCTGCAGAAGGTCGCCGCCGCCACGTACCTGTCGCCCACCTACCTGACCCATTGGCTGCGCAAGGAAATCGGCAAGACCTTCAGCGAATTGGTGCTGGAGCGGCGCATGCACGCCGCGCGCAATTACCTGCTTAACGGCAGCCGTCCGGTCGGTGAGGTGGCTCGGCTGTGCGGCTTTGCTGATGAAGCGTACTTTTCGCGGCGCTTCCGGCAGATCCATGGCTTGCCGCCGGGGCAGTTCCGCCGCCAGCAGCGCGACCCGGATACACCGCAGGTAGCCATGCGGTAAGCTTGAGGCCATGAACCTCGACACCCGCATCAAGTACCGCCACCTGCTGTGCTTCCTGGAGATTGCCCGGCAGGGCAGCCTGGCCAGGGCCGCAGACATCCTCGCCATCAGCCAGCCCGCGATTTCCAAGACGCTCAAGGAACTCGAAGCGCTGCTGGAAACACGCTTGTTCGAACGCAGCCGGCAGGGCGTCGAGCTGACCCCGGCCGGCACCCGCTTCATGCGGTATGCAGGGCCCAGCGTGCAGGCGCTGCGCGATGGCGTCAGCAGCCTGCGCGGCGAGGCGCGGGCACCGTCGCAGGTGCGCATTGGCGTGCTGTCCACGGTCGAGGGCTTGTTGATGCCCGAGGTGCTGTGCCGCCTGCATCAACGCCATGAGGCGTTGCTGATCAGCGTGGTGACCGGTGCCAGCGCGCAGTTGCTGGGCCAGCTACGCCTGGGTGAGCTGGAGCTGGTGGTGGGGCGCATGACCGACAGCCCACAAATTCAGGGCCTGTCGTTCGAGCACCTGTACAGCGAATCGATGAGCCTGGTCGTGCGGCCGGGGCACCCGTTGCTGGCCAACACGCCTGTCGAGCGGGCACAGGTGGGGCGTTACCCCTTGGTGTTGCCGCCCCCTGGCACCACCATTCGCCAGCACGCCGACAGCCTGTTCGTACAATGCGGTATCCAGATGCCCGCGCAACGCCTGGAAACCCTCTCGCTGGCCCTGAGCCGCCGCTACCTGCTGGGCAGTGATGCGGTGTGGGTGGCGCCACGGGATGCGGTGCTGATCGACCTGGGCCGTGGTGAGCTGGTCGAGCTCGACTTGGGCGTGCGCGAGCCGGGCGGGTCGGTGGGCCTGTGCCGCAATGCGGCGCTGGAGCAGAGCGTGCCAGGGCAGTGGGTGTGCGAGGTGCTGCGTGAGGTGGCGGGGCAGTACCGTGAGGGGCAATACCCCTGACAACTCAGAACGAAGTGAAATTTTTGGCGGGTAAACCCAGGCGAATTCGGCATAAAGGGTCAATACTGGCCAGTGGCTCTAATGTGTCAGATGAATAACCCTTTAAGTACTGAACTTCCTTAGCAAAACCCGCTCCTATGCCGGTAGCCATTGGTCATGGCCGCCTGCTAAGCTCGCGGCTTTACCCTGATTGCCCTTATGGCGCATGAACAAGGAAATAGCATGAAACAGCATCGTTTGGCGGCTGCGGTTGCCCTGGTAGGCCTGGTATTGGCTGGCTGCGACCAACAGGCCAGCAGCCCCGAGCTGAAGACTCCGGCACAGAAAGCCTCCTACGGTATCGGCCTGAACATGGGCAAGAGCCTGGCTCAGGAAGGCATGGAAGACCTTGATTCGAAAGCGGTCGCCCTCGGCATCGAAGACGCCGTCAGCAAGAAAGAGCAGCGCATCAAGGACGAAGAGCTGGTAGAAGCCTTCACCTCGCTGCAGAAGCGCGCCGAAGAGCGTCTGGCCAAGGCCAGCGAAGAAGCCGCCTCCGCCGGCAAGAAGTTCCTCGAAGAAAACGCCAAGAAGCCGGGGGTTGTCACCACCGCTTCGGGCCTGCAATACGAAGTGATCAAGAAGGCCGACGGCCCGCAGCCTAAGCCGACCGACGTAGTGACTGTTCACTACGAAGGCAAGCTGACCGATGGCAAGGTGTTCGACAGCTCCGTCGAGCGCGGCAGCCCGATCGACCTGCCTGTCAGCGGCGTGATCCCAGGTTGGGTCGAAGGCCTGCAACTGATGCACGTCGGCGAGAAGTACAAGCTGTTCATCCCGGCCGAACTGGCCTACGGTGCCCAGAGCCCGAGCCCGCTGATCCCTGCCAACTCGGTACTGGTGTTCGACCTTGAGCTGATCGCCATCAAAGACCCGGCCCAGCTGCAGGGGGCCGAGCCAGAAGCGCCAGCAGAAGAGCCTGCCAAGTAACACTGGCTGGTTTGCGTAAAACGCCCCGTCTTGACGGGGCGTTTTCGTTTGGGGCAATCGGCTGAGAAGAACCTCTGGCGGCTGATACTGTCCGAGCAATAGCAGCGTGATGAAGTAGGATGCTTCTGACGCAAATCGTTTGCGAATCTGAAACGACTGTGTAAAAAACGCCCGATCTGACCGGGACCCTTGCCTAGTGGGCACCTGACGTCAGAAACTTCGCCCTGTTCACAAGGTTATCCACAATAAATGTGGATAACCTGTCCCTCTCGGAGGCTCCATGAGCGCACCCTGGAATTTCGCCCGTTTTCTGCCGTTGGCCGAGCGCCTGCTCAGCCGCGGGCGGTTGCCGGCCTTGCTGTTCGCCGTGGCCCGCAAAGGCCCACGGATCGGCCAGCTGCGCGAGGATGTAAAGCTGCTGCAGTCGCTGTGCCTGGCCTGGTGGCGCGGCGAGTACCGCGCCATCAGCCCCAAGGCGCTGGTGACCATCGTTGCCGGCCTGCTGTACTTCGTCAGCCCTATCGACGCCATCCCCGACTGGCTGCTGGGCGTGGGCTTTCTTGACGACATCGCCGTGCTGGGTTGGGTGTTGAAGACCGTGGCCGATGAGCTGGCGCGTTTCAAAGCCTGGCGCGACAGCCAGGCCCCAGAGCGCTTGCGCGTGGTGGAACGCTTGCCGGATACCCCCGAAGCCCTGCGCCTGGAACGCAATACGCAGTGAAATCAGCCTGAGCTGCACAGACTCCCGTACTTGGTAATATAATTGGCATAAGGATTATGCCTACGGATTACATGCCGTAATCCTAAGTAAGGGGGTTGTAATGGGTATTCAGGTTATTAGCCGGGACGGTCAGCCCGAGTACGCCGTCGTTCCCTGGGAGCAATACCAGGCACTGCTGAAGGCAGCGGGGCAGCCGCCCGTCGAGGCGGGTGTCAGTGAAGTGCAAAGCGATGCTGCCAGTGCTGCACCTTTACCGGCGTTCAGCGAGGTGGCACACATTCGCCAAGCTAAGGGCATCGCCCCTGAGCTTTTGGCGCGCAATGTGGGTGTGAGCCCCGCGTACCTGGCCATGATCGAGTCAGGCGAGCGACAGCCGGACGCTGCCATCCGCCGCGCCCTGGCCTGGCACCTGGGTGTGGCGGGTTGGAGCGAACCCTCATGAGCCAGGTCAGGATCAGCCGCCAGCACTGGCAGAGCCTGCTGGACGAGCTTGACCTGGCCCGTCGTCAACGTCATCTGCTGACGTACCGTGCGCTTATCGAGCGCTTGCAATTGCCCAGCCCGGCCATGCAGACGCTGACCGCCGCGCTGGAGTACCTGGCGGTGCTCGACGCCCGTGCCGAGCAGCCTTTGCGCAGTTCGCTGGTGATCAGCCAGGGTGCCAGCCGCCTGCCGCGCACCGGTTTTTTCGAGTGTGTAGAGCGGCTCGGGCGTTTTGCCGGGCCGGTCGATGGCATGGAAGCGGCGTCCTGGCATGCCTCGGAAGTGGTTCGGGTGTTCGAGTACCGTTACCCCGAAGAAGCCTGATTCAGCCGAGCGCAGGACGTTGTAGGAGCAGCCGTGTGCTGCGAAGAGGCCAGTGAAAACACCAAAGATCTGCGGTGTTTTCACTGGCCTCTTCGCAGCACAAGGCTGCTCACATACAAAGAAAAGGGCCGGGTGCTTTCACACCCGGCCCTTTTTGGTTAACGCATGCCTAGCCTCAGTGCTTGGCCACCTGCGAGCTTGCGCTCAGGTAGTCGAGCAGAATGCGCCCTGTCTCGGACAGGTAGGCATCATCTTCCGGCTTGGTGTTTTCATCTTCAGCCGGCAATGCGTCTTCATCTTCCTTCTTCAGCTCTTTGAGCGGCTCTTCACCTTTGGCCTTGCGGCGGATGTTTTCCAGGGCCAACTGCTTGCCCTCGATCTCATCGTGGCGGGCACGGCGTTCTTGCTCGTTGAGGCTGACGGTCTTCTCGTTCATCAGCTTCTGGGCCAGGGCCAGGCGGTCGCGGATGTAGGTGAACTCGGCATCCTTGGCGCTGCGCGCTTCATGCTGTGCCTTGAGCTGGGTCAGGTACGGCTTGAACGGGTCGGCCGCTGGCTTGACCACCGGGCGGATGGTGTCCCACGGCATCGCCTCGGGCAGGGCGCTCTCGCCGATTTCCTTGGTGTCGATGATCGATGGGTAGTCGATGTCCGGCAGCACGCCCTGGTGCTGGGTGCTCTGCCCAGACACCCGGTAGAACTTGGCCAAGGTCAGTTTCAGCTCACCATGGTTGAGCGGTTGGATGGTCTGCACGGTGCCTTTGCCGAAGGTCTGGCCACCGACGATCAGTGCCCGGTGGTAGTCCTGCATGGCACCGGCGAAGATCTCCGAGGCCGAGGCCGACAGGCGGTTGACCAGCAGTGCCAGCGGGCCTTTGTAGAAGGCGCCCGGGTTTTCGTCCTCGAGCACGTCGACGCGGCCGTCGCTATTGCGCACCAGCACCGTCGGGCCCTTGTCGATGAACAGGCTGGTCAGCTCGGTGGCTTCCTGCAGCGAACCGCCGCCGTTGTTGCGCAGGTCGATGACTACGCCGTCGACTTTCTCTTTTTGCAGTTCGGTGAGCAGCTTCTTCACGTCGCGCGTGGTGCTCTTGTACTCCGGATCACCGGCACGGTAGGCCTTGAAGTCCAGGTAGAAGGCCGGGATCTCGATAATGCCCAGCTTGTAGTCACGGCCATCCTGCTTGAGCTTGAGCACCGACTTTTTCGCCGCCTGCTCTTCAAGCTTGACGGCTTCGCGGGTGATCGAAACGATCTTGCTGGTCTGGTCGCTCGGGGCATTGCTGGCCGGGATGACCTCCAGGCGCACCACCGAGCCTTTTGGGCCGCGGATCAGCTTGACCACTTCGTCCAGGCGCCAGCCGACCACGTCGACCATTTCCTTGTTGCCCTGGGCCACGCCGATGATCTTGTCGGCCGGAGCGACCTGCTTGGTCTTGGCGGCAGGGCCTGCCGGCACCAGGCGAACGATCTTGACCTGGTCGTTGTCGCTTTGCAGTACTGCGCCGATGCCTTCGAGCGACAAGCTCATGTTGATGTCGAAGTTTTCTGCGTTGTCCGGCGACAGGTAGTTGGTGTGCGGGTCGTAGGACTGGGCGAAGGTATTGATGTAGGCCTGGAAGATATCCTCGGCACGGGTCTGGTCCAGGCGCGCCAGCTGGTTCTTGTAGCGCTTGGTCAGGGTTTCCTGGATCTGCTTGGGCTCTTTGCCGGCGATCTTCTGGCGCAGCACTTCGTCTTTGACACGCTTGCGCCACAGGTCGTCGAGTTCGGCCTGGTTCTTCATCCACGGGGCGTCCTTGCGGTCGATCAGCAAGGTTTCCTTGGTGGTGAAGTCGATCTTGTCGACGCCTTTGTTCAGCTCGGCCAGGGCAAAGTCCAGGCGCTGTTTGACGCGGTCAAGGTAGCGTTTGTAGATGGTGAAGCCCGGGTCGAGGTTGCCGCTTTTGAGGAAGTCGTCGAACTGTGTCTTCCACTTGTCGAACTCGGCGATGTCGGCCGCGGTGAAGTAGCTGCGCGCAGGGTCCAGCAGCTTGATGTAGCTGTCGTAGATGATCACCGAGCGGGCGTCATCGAGCGGTGGCTTGCTGTAGTGGTGGCGCTTGAGCAGTTCCACCACATTAAGGCTGGCGACGATTTCGTCGCGGTCCGGCTGCAGGCTGTCCCACTTGTTGGCGGCCGCCGCATTGCCGCCGAGCGTAAGGCTGCCGAGGCCAATCATCAGGGCCAGGGCGGTGCTTGGGAGGAAATGCTTCATGCTGATTCGACGTGGAGGCAATTGATCACGCATAGTAGGCCGTCTTTTCCGTTGCCGGTTCCATGGAGCCGGACAAATACTGCAAAAAGCCCGGGGCGAGGGTTCCCCAGGCTCAGTCATGATTCAACTATGGAGGCACTGTGAAGGCATTGCAAGGCGAAGACGGACATGTGGAGTGGGTCGAGGCCGAGCGCCCGGCCCTTGACGCGGGCCAAGTACGCATTCGCGTGGCTGCTGCGGGGCTGAACCGCGCCGACCTGTTGCAAATGAAGGGGCTGTACCCGCCACCGCCTGGCGCCAGCCCTTATATGGGCCTGGAGTGCGCCGGCATTATCGAAGAAGTTGGGCCGGGCGCCGATTGGCGTGTGGGCGAGCGGGTGTGTGCGCTGCTGGCCAGTGGTGCGATGGCTGAAGAAGTGGTGGTCGATGCCCGCCATGTGCTGCCGGTACCTGAAGGTCTGAGCTTGCACCAAGCGGCGGCACTGCCTGAGGTGTACGCCACGGCGTGGTTGAACATCTTCCAGTTGGGTGCCGTCAAAGCCGGCGAGAAAGTGCTGGTACACGCAGGGGCCAGCGGCGTGGGGTCGGCGGCGATCCAGTTGTGCAAGGCGTTTGGCAACCCGGTGTATGTGAGTGTTGGCTCGCAGGATCGCCTGGCCTACTGCGAAGCGCTGGGCGCTGCCGGTGGCGTGGTGCGTAACGAGAACCTCGGTGCGCTGGAAGGCGTTGGGCCGTTCGACGTGATTCTCGACCCGGTGGGTGCCAGTTATGGGGAACTCAACCTCAAACTGCTGGCGCGTGACGGGCGTTGGGTGATCATCGGCCTGATGGGCGGACGAAAGTTCGAGCTGGACCTGGCACAGGTGCTGGGTAAGCGCCTGGAAATCACCGGCTCAACGCTGCGCAACCGTGACGATGGCTTCAAGGCCGAGTTGCTGCGTGAGTTGCTGCAGCAGGTGTGGCCGCTGTTCGCCGAAGGGCGGTTGTCGGCGCAGTTGGTGGATACCTACCCGGTGGAATTTGCCCAGGCGGCGTATGCCGAGCTTGAGACTAACCAAGTGTCGGGCAAGCTGGTGATGGTCATCGATCCGAGCCTGGTGTAAGCAGGCCCGGCCTCTTCGCGGGGCAAGCCCGCTCCTACAGGTAAATCACTGATCCTGAGCCTGTGATATTCCTGTGGGAGCGGGCTCGTCCCGCGAAGAGGCCAGTATGATCAGCGCCAAGTCAGAATCGGCCAGCCATTGATCTCGGCATGCTCGCGCAACACCGCATCTGGGTTCACCACAAACGGATGGTCCACCTTCAACAACAACGGCAGATCGTTCCGCGAATCGGAATAGAAACTCGCCCCTTCCAGGTTCTCCTGCTCCTGATCCAGCCACTCCAGCAACCGGGTGATCTTGCCTTCACGGTAGGTCAGCACCCCATGGGTCTTGCCGGTGTACACCCCATTCACCGCCTCCAACTCGATCGCTAAGTACTCGTCCACGCCCAACCGCGCCGCAATCGGCCCGACCAAGTGCGTACCCGAAGCGGAAATGATCAGGATACGGTCGCCACGCTTGCGATGCTCAGCGATGCAGCGGCAGGCGTCGCCGAAAATGATCGGCTCGATAACGTCCTCCACCCACGGCTCCACCAGGTGCTCGACCTCTTCCAGGGTGCGCCCGGCAATCGGCTCCAGGCTGAAGGCCATGTAGTCCTCCATCGCCAAGTGGCCCTTGCCATACGCCTCCATCAATTCATGGTCGCGACGCAGGAAGTCCTTGCCGTCGACCCAGCCCAGCCGGGCCATCTGCTCGCTCCACAGTGACGCGCAGTCGCCGTGGATCAGGGTTTCGTCCAGATCGAAAATTGCCAGTGCCATTGTGTTGAATCTCCTTAAGCCACTTCCCGCAGCGCCGTGGGGTCGATCGACAAGGATACCCGCTGGCCGTCCGGATGCAGGTCGGCAGACGAGCGGTTGAGCACGTCGACTACCAGCTCCACCTCACGCACCCGCACCCGGTAACGGATGACGTTGCCCAGCAGGCTGTGGCTGCGCACTTCACCGTCCAGCTCGCCATTCAGGCCCAGGGTGATGGATTCGGGGCGAATGGCCAGGCGGCTGGCCACCGGGCGTTGCAGCAGGCGGCTGGCGCTTTCCGGGTCGAGCAGGTTGTAGTTGCCGATGAAGCCCGCAGCAAACAGGTCCACGGGGGCGTTGTAGAGGGTTTCGGCATCGCCGCTCTGGACGATGCGGCCCTGGTTCATCAGGAAGATGCGGTCTGACATCGTCAGGGCCTCTTCCTGGTCGTGGGTGACGAAGATGGTGGTCAGCCCCAGTTCACGCTGGATCGCGCGGATCTGTTCGCGCAGGTGCTTGCGAATGCGCGCATCCAGCGCCGACAGCGGCTCGTCGAGCAGCAGCAGGCGCGGGCGGGTCACCAGTGAACGGGCCAGGGCCACGCGCTGGCACTGGCCACCCGACAGCTGGTGCGGATAGCGCCCGGCGAAGCTGCCCAGCTCCACCAGGTCGAGCACCTCACGCACCCGCGCCTGGCTCTCGTCGGCCTTGACCTTTTGCATGCGCAGGCCAAAGGCAACGTTCTGTTCCACGGTCATGTTGGGGAACAGCGCGTAGCTCTGGAACACCATGCCGATGCCGCGCTTCTGCGGGCTCAGTGGCACGATGTCCTGGCCATCGAGCAGGATGCGCCCCCCGTCCACCGGGGTTAGCCCGGCGATGCAGCGCAGCAGGGTGGACTTGCCGCAGCCGGAAGGGCCGAGCAGGGTGACGAACTCGCCGCGTTCGATCTGGCAGTCAATGTTTTCGAAAACCGGTGTGCCGGCATAGCGTTTGTGCAGTTGCTGTACGCTGACGAAGCTCATGTCAGGTCTTGTCCTTGTTCAGGCGGTTGGCGACCCAGGTGAGTACCAGCACGAAGGCGAAGTAGGAGATCACCAGCGCGCTGTTGAAGTGGCCGCTGCTGTTGCGCATGTTGTTCAGGTACACCTGCAGCGTCTCGTAGCGGGTGCCGACCAGCAGGTTGGCGAACACGAACTCGCCGAACAGGAACGAGAACGACAGCAGCAGGGCCACCATCAGGCCTTTGCGCAGGTTCGGCAGCACCACCAGGAATGCCGCTTGCCAGGTGCTGGCCCCGAGCAGTTGGGCGGCGTCCATCAGGTCACGCAGGTTGATCGCCTGCAGGTTGTTGGTGATTGCCCGGTACATGAACGGCAGGGCGATGGTGAAATAGCAGCCGATCAGAATCCACGGGGTGCCGACCATGGCCATGGGCCCGCTGCCATACAGCTGCAGCAACCCTACGGCGGACACCACCGGCGGCACCGCGAACGGCAGCAGGATGAGGATGTTCATCAGTGCGTCGAGCTTGGGGAAGTGGTAGTGCACCACGAACAGCAGCGGCAGGATCAGCACCACCGACAGTATCAGTGCGCCCACGCACACCAGCAGCGACTGGCCGAACGCCGCCAGAAAGCGCGGCTCGCTCCACAGCGCCACGTACCACTTCAGGGTCAGGCCGCTGGGCAGCAGGCTGGCCGACCAGCTCGTGGACACGGAGTAGAGCAGGGTGCCGGCCAGCGGCAACAGCAAAATCAGGAACAGCAGGTACACCACCAGGCGGTGGTAGAGGCTGCTGGCGTTGGTTTCAGCGCGCATGGTAGCTCCTTTTCAGCAGCCATTGATGGACCACCGTGACCAGCGTCATCAGCCCCACCAGCACCATGGCCAGGGCACTCGCAAGGTTAGGGTCGAGGCTGATGTCACCGGCCACCAGGCCAGCGATGCGGATCGGCAGCACGTTGAAGTTGCCGGTGGTCAACGCATACACCGTGGCATAGGCGCCCAGGGCATTGGCCAAGAGGATGACGAAGGTGCCGAGCAACGCCGGGGTCAGCACCGGCAGGCCGATATGGCGCCAGAACTGCCAGTGGTTGGCGCCGAGCAGGGCGGCCGACTCACGCCAGTCTTCACGCAAGGCATCGAACGCCGGGTACAGCAACAGCACGCCCAAGGGGATCTGGAAGTAGGTGTACACCAGGATCAGCCCGCTTTTGGAATAGATGCTGAAGTCTTCCAGCAGGCCGATCTGTTTAAGCAGCAGGGTCAGTGCGCCGTTGAAACCCAGCAGGATGATGAAGGCGAAGGCCAGTGGCACGCCGGCGAAGTTGCTGGTCATGTTGGCGAAGGCACTGACGAAGTCGCGCAGCCGCGAATCCACCTGGCGCAACGAGTAGGCCCCGAGGGTAGCGATGACGATACCGAACAGGCTCGACCAGAAGCTGATCTCCAGGCTGCGTTGCAAGGCCTGCAGGTAGAACTTCGAGGCGAACACCTTGCTGAAGTTTTCCACCCCCCAGCCCGCCTCGGATTGCACGCTGTTGATCGCCACCCAGGCCAGCGGGGCGATCTGGAAGATGATGAAGAACACGGCGAATGGCAGCAGGCAGAGCAGGGCAAGGTAACGGCCGCGATGGCTGGCATTCACTTGAGCAGCTCCCGGCACACGGTCTTGTCGTGGGCCACGCCAAGCAGCTCGCAGATGGTGCCGCACAACTCGGTTTGCAGCGGCTTGGCAGCAGGGTCGAGGCTGAAGCCATCACCAAAGACAAACAGCGGGACCTCGCGTTCCTCGGCCAGCAGGCCATTGTGCGAGCGGTCGTTGTTCATGCCGTGGTCGGCGGTGACCAGCACCTGATAACCCTCTTCGAGCCAGCGCGGCAGGTAGTCGGCCAAGAGGATGTCGGCGCTGCGTGCCGCGTTGCGGTACTGGCTGCTGTCCAGGCCATGGCGGTGGCCGACGTCGTCGATGCTCATCGGGTGCACCAGCAGGAAGTTCGGCGCATGCCGGCGGCGCAGGTATTCGGCGTCGGCCAGCAGGTGTGAATCGGGGTAGCGGTCGTCCCAGTAGAACAGGCCGTGCTGGATCGGCAGCTTCGGCGCATGGGTGTGGCGGTCGCGCTGCGCATCGAACGGCGAGCGGTTGTACAGCTCGCTCATCCAGTGATAGGCCGCCGCCGCAGTACCCAGCCCCGCTTCGCGGGCGTAGTGGAACACGCTGCGCTGGTTGGACAGGCGGTTGACATTGTTGTGCACGATGCCGCTGTCGATCGGCGTGACGCCGGTGAGGATGCATTCGTACAGCGGGCGTGACAGCGACGGTAGCTCGCATTCCACGCGGTACAGGGCGGCGCGATCGGCCTCGACGTAGGCGTGCAGGTGGCCCATGGCATGGTGGGCAACCTGGTGGTTGAGGCCGTCGAGCAGGACCAGGATGACGTTGTGTTGCATGGTGGCTCCGCTGGGGTATCAGTCATTACCGCGTCGTCCCATTCGCGGGGCAAGCCCGCTCCCACAGGTACAGCACAGCAACGACACCTGTGCTGTACCTGTGGGAGCGGGCTTGCCCCGCGAAGAGGCCGGATCAGGCACTAGAAAATCCAGGCCGTTATTCCATCTCGATGATCACTTGCTCCTGCCACTTCTGCGGCAGTGCCTTCGAGGTCGCTTCCCAAGCAGCGGCATCCTTGATCGGCTGGGCAGCACCATATTGCTCATTGGGCAGCAGCTTGGCCTGCACATCGGCCGGCAGCTTCAGGTGCTCGGCGCGGATCGGCCGGGCGTGACCGATGGCAAGGTTAGTCTGCCCGGCATCGCTGAAGATGTACTCACGCGCCAGCTTGGCTGCGTTCGGGTGCTTGGCGTACTTGTTGATGATGGTGGTATAGCCCGAGATCACCGAACCGTCCGAGGGGATCAGCACTTCGAAGCGCTTGGGGTCGATCTGCTCGCGGTAGCTCAGGCCATTGAAGTCCCACACCACACCCACTTCCACTTCACCTTTTTCCAGGGTCTGGATGGTGGGGTTGGCGAGCGACAGGCGCTTCTGCTGGGCCAGCTTGGTGAACAGTTGCAGGCCTGGCTCGATGTTGCTTTCGCTGCCTTTATAGGCGATGGCTGCGGCCAGTACACCGTTGGCGGCCTGGGCCGCGGTGCCGACATCGCCGATGGCAACCTTGTACTTGCCTTTCTCCAGGTCATGCCAGGTTTTCGGGCGTTCTTCTTCTTTCACCAGGTCCTTGTTGATGATGAAGGCGATGGTGCCGGTATAGGCCAGCGCCCAGTGCCCGTCATTGTCCTTGGCCCATGCGGGTACCTGGTCCCAGGTGCTCGGCTTGTACGGTTGGCTCACGCCCTTGGTCGCGGCAATCGGGCCAAAGGCGGCGCCGACGTCGCCGATGTCGGCACTGGCGTTGTCTTTCTCGGCCTCGAATTTGGCGATTTCCTGGGCCGAACTCATGTCGGTGTCGCTGTGCTTGAGGCCATATTTATTGGCCAGGTCCTCCCAGGTGCCTTTCCAGTTGGCCCAGGCATCGGGCATGCCCACGCTGTTGACGGTGCCTTCCTTGCGGGCGGCGTCTTCCAGGGCCTTGAGGTCGGTGCCGGCGGCCATGGCCGTGGTACACAGGGCGATGGCCGAACCGAGCAGTGACGCCATGAAGAACTTTTTCATCCGAAGCTCCTTGGGTGGGTGCCTGTTGCGATCGTTGTCGTGAATGAGGCAGTTGTCAGCGACCTTTGGTCTAGGTCAGCAAACCTTGAGCCAAGGTAGGCCGCTTGCGTGACAGTTTGATGTAGGGGGAGGCTTCAACCGGGGGTTCCGGCTGCCTGAAAATACAGCGTAGACCAGATCGCAGGCCCTGATTTAGCGGGCTTGGCCCGAAACTGGCAAAGCCCGTGTGGTGCCTTTGTCACAGGATGTTCATCAGCCCTGCCTAGGCTTGCACTACTCTCCAATTGCCCCGTCATGGGGCTGGCCTAGTCCAGATAGGTAACCTTTGATGCAACCGATGCCCCCGCGTGCGGTAACAGCCATCTGCCACGCCCTGCAGGAGCAGATCGAACACGGCCTGCTGGCGCCGGGTGGCAAGCTGCCGGCCGAGCGCAAGCTCAGCGAGGTGTTCGACACCACGCGCATCACCCTGCGCGAGGCCTTGGCACAGCTGGAGGCCCAGGGGCTGATCTACCGGGAAGAGCGGCGCGGCTGGTTCGTCGCGCCCCAGCGGCTGACCTATGACCTGATCGAGCGTAGTCACTTTCATGCGATGGTGCGTGACCAGGGGCGGGTGCCGAGTACCGAGCTGTTGTCGGCTCGGCTGCAGCCGGCTTCTGCCGTTGTCTGCGCGCGGCTGCAACTGCCGGCGTTGTCCAGTGTGGTGCGGATCTGCCGGCTGCGGCGTATCGATGGGCGGGCGGTGCTGTATGCCGAGCACTACCTGAACCCGCGGTATTTCCCGGGCATTCTCGAACAGGACCTGGCGCAGTCGCTGACCGAGATTTATGGGCGGGTCTACGGCATCGGCTATGGGCAGGTGTGCTTCGAGATTCTGCCGACGGCGTTGCCGATCGAGGCAGCGGCCGCGTTGAAGGTATCGGTCGGCAGCCCGGGGCTACACATCACCCGGATCAACAGTGACCAGCAGGGGCACCTGATCGACTGTGACCTGGAATATTGGCGGCATGATGCAATCCGCATCCGCGCCCAGGCGGGGTAATGGGGTGGCTTCTTCGCGGGCAAGCCCGCTCCCACAGGAGCCTCGCAGTATTCGACGCTGTGGTGATCCTGTGGGAGCGGGCTTGCCCGCGAAAAGGCCCTAACTGGAGGAACTGGTTTCGCTCATACCGCCCCCGCCCGCCGTCACCACCTGCACCGACAACCGCGGCGTCGCCAGGTCCAGCCCCGCTTCATCCAGCTGGCGTTTCAACGCCAGGTTGAACGCCCGCGACACTTCCCATTGCTTGATCGGCGCGGTCTTGAAGCGCGCCCGCAAAATCGCCGAGCCCGACTCGAAGCTCTCTACGCCCTGCAGTTCCAGCGGCGACCAGATATTACGGCGCATCAACGGGTCGTTACGCAGTTTCTGCCCCACCTCGCGGATCAGTGTGATGGCCTGGTCGATGTTCATGCTGTGCGGGATCGCCACGCGGAAAATCGCGTAACCGAACTCCCGCGAGTAGTTCTTGATGCTCTTGATCTCGCTGAACGGGATGGTGTGCACGATGCCGTCGATGTCGCGCAGGCGCACGGTGCGGATGGTCAGGCCCTCGACCGTCCCCAGGTGCCCACCGACATCCACGTAGTCGTCGATGGCCAGCGAATCCTCGATGATGATGAACAGCCCGGTGATCAGGTCGGCTACCAGGGACTGGGCGCCAAAACCGATGGCCAGGCCGATCACACCGGCACCGGCCAGCAGCGGGGTGACGTTCATGCCCATGTTGGCCAGGGCAACGATCACCGCGATGATGAAGATGGCCACGAACATGACGTTGCGGATCAGCGGCATCATGGTTTGCGCGCGGGCGTTGGCCAGCCCGCGGCGCGAGCGCACCAAGGCGTGGTGCACGGCCGTGTCGGCCAGGATCCACACCAGCCAGGCGGCGATCAGCGTGCCGGCCAGGCCCAGCAGGCGCAGGCTCACCTCGTGGCCGTCGCCTTCGGCGAAGGTGATCATCGACAAGCCCCACACGCGCAGGCCCAGCTCAATGAACAGCAGCCAGATGAACAGGTGCACCAAGGCATAGGCGAAGTTGCGCAAGCGCTCGGTGTACACCGCTTGGCGCTTGTTGGCGCGTTTGGGGTTGGCCGCGTGGCGGCGCACCAGGCCGTTGAGCACCATGCACACCACCACCAGCACTGTGCACATCAACGACTGGCGCAGGGCGGTACTGGTGTCGCCGGCCGAGACGAAGGTCGCGAACAGCGAAATACCCACCAGAATCAACGCGGGCGCGAACCAGAAGCTGCCGAGGATCTCGATGGTGTCGCTCAGGGTGCGCCGGGTCAGGCGCCGGTCCAAGGGTTGGTTGCGGATCAGGTGGGCGATCGGGCGGCGGAACCGCAGGATGAACAGCCCGGTGCAGATCGCCGCGATGACGTTGGCCAAGGTGGCCAGGGCATGGGCCAGGTGGGTGCCGAGGGCGACGGTCAGTCGAGGGTCGCTCATGGCCTCACCGAAGGCGGCAAAGCTGCCGATCAGCCACAGCGGGCGGAAGGCCTGGTGCCGTAGGATATGCAGGGCGCGGTGGCGGTGTGGGCCGTCGAGCAGCGAGAAGGCGATCACGCAGATGGCCGAGAAGCAGGTGCCGACCACCAACGCATACGCCAGCACCATGGCCATCGACTTGCCCAGCGACGAGGGCAGGGCGAAGCTCAGGTACACGGTGAACACCAAGGCCACTAGCCAGGGCCCGAGCTTGCGCAAGGCAAAGCGCACCAGGTCCCAGGTGCGCGGGTGCTGGGGCAGCTCTTCGGTGAGGCCGAAGCGTAGCCGTACCCGGTGGCCAATCCAGTTGAAGGCGTATGCCAGCAGGCTCCAGACCGCGATGATCGCGGCAAAGCCGAACAGGATCGCCGGCCACTGGTGCACCGGGACCACCAGTTCGGTCAGTTCTGCCTGGGCTTGCTCGATTTCTGCCGCCCAGCGGTGGAAGGGGCTGGCATCGCCGCTGAACTGCTGTTCGAAGTCATGCAAAGCACCACCGATCAGGCCTAGCACGCCCTGTTCGACGGTGGGTTGTGATTGCTTGGTGGCGTCGCGCAGTTTTTTCAGGTCGGCCAGCAACTTGGCGCGTTGCTGGTCGTTTTCGAGGTTTTTGATCACCTCGTCCAGCGACTTGCCCAACGGCTCGGTGGCCTCAGGCTGCGCAGGCGCGCTGGAGCCGAGCAGGCTCGGCAGGCCCGCGGCCTGAACCGGGGTGATGAACAATAACAGCAGCAGGGACAGGCAACGCAGAAGGGCAGGCACCGGGAAATCTACCTCAGGTCAAACGATGGACCGAGTGTAGAGGTTTATGTGGGCAGTTTCTCCAGGATCTTCCAGCAAGTAAGGCCGAAGATGCCCAGTGTGCCGATCCACATCATCAGCACACCGATGTTGCGCTCGCGCAGGCTGAAGCCGATGGTCAGCAGCAGCAGGAACAGAAACACCGGCACGAACAGGGACAGAAAGGGGGACATGGACAGCAATCCTTTTGCAGTGGGGCCATGTAACAAGCATAGCGGGTAGCAGGCGAAGCGGGTTGATCCGTGGCACTAGTAGTGCCTGTGCTGGCCCATCGCCGGCAAGCCGGCTCCCACAGGTACGCCACAGTTCTTGAGGCTTGTGCTGTTCGTGTGGGAGCCGGCTTGCCGGCGATGAGGCCAGTGCGGACTTACGGCAGGTCGCGGCTGCGGTAGAACGCCGTCAGCACTTTCACCAGGTGCGCCAGGTCATGGCTGCCGCACAATTCGCGGATCGAGTGCATGGCAAAGGTTGGCAAGCCGATATCGACCGTGCGCACACCCAGGTTGCTGGCGGTGATTGGGCCGATGGTCGAGCCGCAACCCATGTCGCTGCGCACCACGAAGCTCTGCACCGGTACTTCTTCGGCCATGCACAGGTGGCGGAAGAACCCGGCGGTTTCGCTGTTGGTGGCGTAGCGCTGGTTGTTGTTGACCTTGATCACCGGCCCGGCGTTGAGCTTGGGCCCGTGGTTGCCGTCATGCTTGTCGGCATAGTTGGGGTGCACACCATGGGCGTTGTCAGCCGACACCATCAGCGAGCGCTGAATGGTCCGCACATAGCTGTCACCCTCGGGCAGCAGGCGTTGCAAGGTCTGCTCGAGCATGGGGCCGTCGGCGCCACAGGCCGAGCATGAGCCGACTTCTTCGTGGTCGTTGCACACCAGCACGCAGGTTTCGTCGCTGTCGGCAGCCAGCAGCGCTTGCAGGCCGGCATAGCACGACAGCAGGTTGTCCAGGCGGGCACCGGCGATGAAGTCGCGGTTGATGCCGATCAGCGCGGCATCCTGGGTGTCGTAGAAGCTCAGCTCGTAATCCAGCACCACGTCGGCGTTGAGCTCGTGCTCACGGGCCAGCTGTTCGGTGAGCAGCGCGCGGAAGTCGATGCGCTCGTCGCCGGCGACCTGGGCCAGGATGGGCGGCAGTTCGTTCTGCGGGTTGATCTGCCAGCCTTCGTTGGCGGTGCGGTTGAGGTGGATCGCCAGGTTGGGGATCACCGCGATGGGCAGCTTGAAGTCGATCAGCTGGCTTTCGACCTTGCCGTCACGGCGGAAGGTGACTCGGCCGGCCAGGGACAGGTCGCGGTCGAACCAGGGCGCCAGCAGCGCACCGCCGTAAACCTCGACGCCCAACTGCAGGAAGCCTTGGCGCTGCAGTTCGGGTTGCGGCTTGACGCGCAGGCACGGGCTGTCGGTGTGGGCACCGACCATGCGGATACCGCCAAGCAGGGGCGCTTGCTTGCCCAGTTTGATAGCGATGATCGAGGAGTCGTTGCGGGTGACGTAATACCGACCACCCGGCACCGTTGACCAGCTGTCGCGCTCGTCCAGGCGCTGGTAGCCGGCGGCCTCGAGGCGCTGGGCCAGGCTGGCGGTGGCATGGAAGGGCGTGGGGGAGGCCTTGAGGAAATCGATCAGGCCAGTGTTCAGTGCTTCGCGCATAACTCACTCCAGACAGCAGTGGCGCGAGTTTAACGCAGATAGATCACAAATTGTGTCGGCCTCTTCGCGGGGCAACCCCGCGCCCCAGATACCTCGCAAACCCTGTAGGAGCGGGCTTGCCCGCGAAGAGGCCGGAACTGCCACCCATCAATCAGAACGGTGCCGGGCACTCGAACTTCAACCGCTCCCCGCTGACCGGGTGAGTGAAGCTGAGCATTGCCGCATGCAGGCACAGCCGGTCATAGGCCGCCAAGGCTTCAGGGTTGGCATACAAGCGGTCACCCAGCAGCGGGTGGCCGATCGACAGCATGTGCACGCGCAGCTGGTGCGAGCGCCCGGTAATCGGCGTCAACTCGACCCGGCAGTGGTCGCCGCAACGCTCCAGGACGCGCCAGAAAGTCAGGGCATGCTTGCCTTGCTCATGGTCCACCACATGCCGTGGCTTGGTCGGCGGGTCGTAGCGCAGGGGCAGGTCGATGCTGCCGCTGTCCAGCGCCGGCTGGCCCCAGCACAGGGCGGTATAGGCCTTTTCGGTCTCGCGGTCGTGGAACTGGCGCGACAGCTCGCGGTGGCTGTCGGCATCGCGGGCCAGCAGGATGATGCCGGAGGTCTCCCAGTCCAGACGGTGCACGATCAGCGCATCGGGGTAGCCGTTTTCCTGCAGGCGGGTGATCAAGCAGTCCTTGTTGTCATCGGCACGGCCGGGCACTGACAGCAGCAGGGTTGGCTTGTTGACCACCAGGATGGCGGCGTCTTCGTGGAGGATCTGGACGTTTGACAGCGGCATTGCGTGGTCTCGGTTAAATCGGGGAAAACCATTGGGGCCGCGTTGCGGCCCATCGCCGGCAAGCCAGCTCCTACAGGTACAGCGCGGACCCTGAAGGAGCTGGCTTGCCGGCGATGGGCTGCAACGCAGCCCCAATGATCACGCCAGAACGCTGAATCAGCGATCAGGCAAGGTAATGTTCAGCTCCAGAATCGAGCAGCTGCCCTGGTTTTCCAGCTCGATGTGCACATCATCGTTGCCGATGTTCACATACTTGCGGATCACTTCGAGCAGTTCTTTCTGCAGTGCCGGCAGGTAGTCCGGTTCGCTGCGCTGGCCGCGCTCATGCGCCACGATGATCTGTAGACGCTCTTTCGCCACCGACGCGCTGGTCTGTTTCTGTCTGCCACGAAAGAAGTCAAAAAGGTTCATGGTTTACTTGCCTCCAAACAGGCGCGCGAAGAATCCTTGCTTCGGCACTTCGATGAACCGCAGGGGCTTTTCTTTGCCCAGCAGACGGTCGACGGTATCGCTATAGGCCTGGCCGGCATCGCTCTGGTCGTCGAGGATGACCGGGATGCCCTGGTTGGAAGCCTTGAGCACTGCCTGGGACTCGGGGATCACGCCCTTGAGCTTGATCGCGAGGATGTCGGTAACGTCGTCGATGCTCAGCATCTCGCCTTTCTCGACGCGCTCAGGGTGGTAGCGGGTGATCAGCAGGTGTTCCTTGATCGGCTCTTCGCCGTTCTCGGAGCGGCGCGACTTGCTCGACAGGATGCCCAGCATGCGGTCCGAGTCACGTACCGAGGAAACCTCAGGGTTGGTCACGACGATGGCTTCGTCGGCGAAGTACATCGCCAGGTGCGCGCCTTTTTCGATACCGGCCGGGGAGTCGCAGATGACGTACTCGAAGTCATTCTTGAGTTCCATCAGCACTTTCTCGACGCCTTCCTGGGTCAGCGCGTCCTTGTCACGGGTCTGGCTGGCGGCCAGGACGTACAGATTCTCGAGGCGCTTGTCCTTGATCAAGGCTTGCTGCAGGTTGGCTTCGCCGTTGACAACGTTGACGAAGTCGTACACCACGCGGCGCTCGCAGCCCATGATCAGGTCGAGGTTACGCAGGCCCACGTCGAAGTCGACGATGACTGTCTTGTGGCCGCGCAGTGCGAGGCCGGTGCCGATGGCGGCGCTGGTGGTGGTCTTGCCCACACCCCCCTTGCCGGAAGTAACGACGAGAATCTTGGCCAAGGTGTTTCACCCCTAAATAAGTCGGGACAGGTGTCCCAGCAATATGCAAAAAACGGCAACAGGTAAAAAAGTTGCTCTAAAAATGACGGCAAGTATCCGTTAAAGACGGGTGATGTTCAACACGTCACCAGACAGGCTGACTTGCACGCCGAAGCCCCACAGCGGGTCGCGGCGCAGATCTTCGCAGACCTTGTACTGGCCTGCGATCGAGACCATTTCCGCCGTCATCTGCTGGCAGAAAATGCGTGCTTTGGTGTTGCCTTTGATACCCGCCAGGGCGCGGCCGCGCATGGCGCCGTACACATGGATGTTGCCATCGGCCAGAAGTTCCGCACCTGGGCTGACCGACGCGGTCACCACCAGGTCGCCGCCTTGGGCGTAGATCTGCTGGCCGCCACGCACCGGCGAGGTGATGATGCGGGTCGGGCGGATTTCCGGTTCGGCTGCAGGCGCAGGCGCCGGCTCGGGCTTTTTCACCTCGGGCTCGGGTTCCAGCGGCCGTTCGCGCGCGCCGGACGGCGGCAGCACCGGCAGGTCGATGGCGATCGCCGCGGCGATGTCCTCGATGCGGTTGGCGCGGATCGCCAGGGTACGCAGGCCATGGTGGCGGCAGATACGCATCAAGCCGGGCAGGTCGATGGCGCCTTCGCTGGCCGGCAGCTTGTCCAGCGCCAGCACCAACGGCGTGTTGCTGAAAAAGTTGGGTGCCTGCGCGACTTTGGCCGCCAATTGGCGGTCGAGGGCTTCAAGGTCATTGCGCGCCAGTTCCAGCACAGTGATGGCGAGCATGCTGCCCTTGAGCTGGAACACGGAGGCGGTGTCGGGGGTCTGGTTTAGGCTCATGGTCTGCATAGACGGCTTGTTGCGAAAAAAGTGCCCTGACTTATAACGAGAACACCCGTTGCCCGCAACATGCGCTGATCCGTTGTAGAATGCGCGGCCTTTGTCTTTCCGGAAGCTTCAATGGAACGCCCGCGTTTTCGCCCCTATTTCCTTCACCCCAGATTCTGGGGCCTGTGGCTGGGCCTGGGCCTGCTGTGGCTGATCGTCCAGCTGCCTTACCGGGCCCTGCTGTGGGTCGGCACTGCCCTGGGCGCAGTGATGTACCGGGTTGCCGGCGAGCGTCGACGCATCGCCGCGCGCAACCTTGAACTGTGTTTCCCTGAAATGTCCGACGACGAACGGCAGCGTTTGTTGAAGGCCAACTTCGCCTCCACCGGCATCGCCTTCTTCGAAATGGCCATGAGCTGGTGGTGGCCCAAGGCCAGGTTGGCACGCCTGGCACATATCGAAGGCCTCGAGCACCTGCAGGCTGCCCAGCAGGCAGGGCAGGGCGCGATTCTGATGGCCGTGCACTTCACCACCCTGGAAATCGGCGCCGCGCTGCTGGGCCAGCAGCACACCATCGATGGTATGTACCGCGAGCACGGCAACCCGCTGTTCGACTTCATCCAGCGCAGCGGCCGTGAGCGGCACAACCTCGACTCGTTGGCGGTGGAGCGTGAAGACGTACGCGGCATGCTCAAGCTGCTGCGTTCGGGCCGGGCAATCTGGTATGCGCCCGACCAGGATTACGGCGCCAAGCAGAGCCTGTTCGTGCCGTTGTTCGGCATCCCGGCGGCGACCGTGACCGCCACCACCAAGTTCGCCCGCCTGGGCAAGGCGCAGGTCATCCCCTTTACCCAGAAACGCCTGGAAGATGGCAGCGGCTATCGTTTGGTGATCCATCCGCCGCTTGCGGACTTCCCCGGGGAGAGTGAAGAAGCGGACTGCCTGCGCATCAACCAGTGGATCGAGGGTGTGTTACGTGAGTGCCCCGAGCAGTACCTGTGGGCGCACCGGCGCTTCAAGTCGCGGCCCGAGGGTGCGCCTAGGCTGTATGACAAGAAGAAACGCTGATTTTTGTAATGCCAGTGCTGGCCTCTTCGCGGGGCAAGCCCGCTTCCACAGGACCTCTAAAGTGCCAGAAGCCAGTGGAGTACCTGTGGGAGCGGGCTTGCCCCGCGAAGAGGCCAGGCCTGACAGCCGATAACCCAGGGAGCAATACATGGCACCCGCCCCAGTAACTGGTCTGATCCTCTCTGGCGGCGGCGCCCGTGCCGCTTATCAGGTCGGCGTATTGGCCGGCATCGCTGAACTGCTGCCCCCGGGCGCGCCCAACCCCTTCCCGGTCATTGTCGGCACGTCGGCTGGCGCTATCAATGCGGTCACCCTCGCCAGCGGTGCCACCCGCTTCACCGAAACCGTGCGCAACCTCACCGCTTTCTGGCAAAACTTTCGCAGCCACCTGGTGCTGCGCAGCGACTGGCCGGGGGTAATCCGCCAGGCCAGCCGCTTCGTCAGCCACAGCCTGCTGGGCCTGGGTGGCCATGCACCGGTGGCGCTGCTCGACAGCAGCCCCTTGCGCGGCCTGCTGCAAGCGCACCTGGACCTGGACGGCATCGACCACGCCCTGGCCACCGAACAACTGCGCGCCGTGGCGGTGACCGCATTCGGCTACGAGTCGGGGCAGGCGGTGACCTTCTACCAGGGCCGCGGCACCATCGAGGCGTGGTTGCGCCACCGCCGCATCGGCGTACCCACGCCGTTGACCCTCGACCACTTGCTGGCCAGTGCGGCGATCCCGCTGTTGTTCGCGCCGGTCAGGCTGGGCGACGAGTACTACGGTGACGGCGCGGTGCGCCAGTCGGCACCGATCAGCCCGGCGTTGCACCTGGGGGCCAGCCGGGTGCTGGTGGTCGGGGTCAGCGGCAACCCGCAGCGGCCATCGCCGCCGCGGCCCACCCAGCGAGTGTTCAGTGGCCAGCAGCCGAGCCTGGCGCAGATTGGCGGGCACATGCTCAACAGCACCTTCATCGACAGCTTGGAAGACGACATCGAACTGCTGCAGCGGCTCAATCACCTTAGCCACTTGCTGCCTGCCCACCTGGATGCACGGCGCCTGGGGCTGGCGCCGGTGGAAGTATTGGTGGTGGCGCCCAGCCAGCCGCTGGACGAAATCGCTGCGCGGCACCGGCGTGAATTGCCGGCGGCGTTGCGGCTGTTCTTGCGTGGGCCGGGGGCGACGCGGACCAGTGGGGCGGGGGTGTTGAGTTATTTGCTGTTCGAGGCGAGTTATTGCAGTGAGCTGATCGAGCTGGGGCGCAGGGATGCTTTGGTCAAGCGGCGGGAGCTGGAGCAGTTTCTGGGAATTTGATGCAAGCAGTACTGGCCTCTTCGCGGGCAAGCCCGCTCCCACAGGGGTATCACTGGCCTGAGCGCAGTGGGGTACCTGTAGGAGCGGGCTTGCCCGCGAAGAGGCCAGTAGCTATTTACTCAGCAATCTGCAGCTTGCGCGCCTGGGTATACACATACCGAACCTTCTCATACTCGAACGGCGAGTTGAGCTGGCCATAGCGGAATTTGGTGGTATAGCGCTTGTCCACCACCTGCAGGGCAAAGATTTCCGGGTGATCGGTACTGGTTTCCGGCACATTGAGGAAGTTGACCGCCTGCTCGCCCGCATAGTCCACCACCAGCCCGGTGGTATCGCGCAGGTTCGAGGGGCCCAGCACCGGCAGCATCAGGTACGGCCCGTCCGGCACACCATAAAAGCCCAGGGTCTGGCCGAAGTCTTCACTCTGGCGCGGCAGGCCCATCTTGGTCGCCGGGTCCCACAGCCCACCGACCCCGATCAGCGTGTTGAACATCAACCGTGCGGTGATTTCCGCCGAGCGCTTGGCTTTCAGTTGCAACACGCTGTTGAACAGGTTCGGCACATCGCCGAGGTTGTTGAAGAAGTTGCTCACCCCGGTGCGCACAAAACGCGGTGTTACATACTGATAGCCGCTCACCACGGGCAGCAGCACCCATTGGTCGAGGCGGTAGTTGAAGTGGTAGATGCGCCGGTTGATTGATTCCAGTGGGTCGTAGACGTTCAGCGCCTCCAGGGTGGAGCGTTCGAACTCGCGCTGGTCCAGGCCTGGGTTGAATTTCAATGCCCGCAACGGGTCGATGAAACCATCGGCCTCCGGTGGCAGCGGTGCGGCGGTAACCTGCGGGTCGGCCTCGACCACGCTGGCGCGCGGTGCGACCTCCGCGGCCAGGGCGTTGCCAGCGACGAGCAGGGCAGTGGCGAAGAGGAGTTTGTTAACCACGGAAGAACTCCAGCATGGCGTCGCTGTTGACGCGGTAGTTGAGGTTGCCGCAATGGCCGCCATGGGGGTAAAGGGTCAGGCGGTCACCGAACACCTTGCGCAAGAAGCCGATATCGCCTGGGCCGAGGATGACGTCGTCGGCGTTGTGCATCACGGCAATTTTCGGGCTGTCGCGCAGGTAGTCTTCCAGCGCATACAGGCTGACCTGGTTAACCAGCTGCAGGATGCTGTTGCCATCGGTGCGGGCGCGCCACATCGGGATCACCTGCTCGGTCATGTAGCAGTCGAAGTCGCACTGCAGGGCACGCTTGAAGAACGGCGTGAGGCTGCTGCCCTCGGTGATCGGGAACTTCGGCGGAATGATCAGCCCGCGGCGGTTGATCAGGTCGGAGGTAAAGGCGATATCGGCTGCCGAGAAGCGGAACGAGGTGCCGATCAGCATGGCCATCTGCTCGTTGGACAAGTGCTGGCGCGACTGCTGGAAGTCGTACAGCAGGGCTTCGTTGAGGTCGATGTAGCCCTTGTCCTGGAAGTAACGGGTCAACTTGGTGAGCATCAGCTCGTAGAACGTGGTGCTGCGGTCGATGCCTTTGACCTGGGTTTGCACCAGTTTGTCGAGGTTGTTGATCGAGGTGTACAGGTTGACCGGCGGGTTGAGCAGCAGCACACGCTTGAAGTTGAAGCTGCGCCGGGTCTCGTCCAGGTGGCTGACGAACGCCGCGTCCAGCGCGCCGAGGCTGTAGCCGGTGAGGTAGAACTCGCTGATCGGCAAGCGCGGGTGCTGGGCGCGCACGGCCTGCATTACCCGGTACATGTCTTCAGCGTCTTCCTGGCTGATACCCGGGGTGGCGAAGCGCGAGGCCGCACTCATGAAGTCGTAGCTGGTGGGCGAGGACAGTTGCACCACGTGGTAGCCGGCTTGGTAGTACAGCTTTTTCAGGTATTCGTTGATGCTGCTGGAATAAGGGGCACCGGTGCCAGCGATCAGGAAGATCAGCGGCGCCTTGTGGTCCTGACGGGCCAGGCGGTACTTGAGCTTTTTTACCGACCAGAAGTTGTCGGGCAGGGTGAACTCACGCTCGGGTCGCAGGTTGAGGCTGTAGTCGTCCTGGTCGATGTCCTCATCGCTGGGCAAGGTTGGGCGTTGCTCCGGCGGCGTGGTGGCGATGGTCGCCTCGAACGGGTTGGTCAAGGGGTAGCCATAGCTCGCGGCGTCGATATCCCGCGCCGAAGCGGCCACAGCCATGAGCAGGCCGCCGAGCAGGGCAGCGAGGCGCAAAGATCGATGCATGTAACCCCCAAAAAGAAATACAAGGTGTTGCGGTGTGCAGGCTAGGACCACGGCAGTATGGGCAAAGTTGCCAAGTGCGGTGGTCTTTGGTGTGCTTGTTATCTGCAACATAGCTGCAGGAAGGTTATTTTGCCTTACAACCGGCCTTGGGCGATCATGCACGATTTCGATTTCCGCTATTGGAGAACTGGATGTCTCGTTCGCTGCCGGTCATTGCCTTGCTGTTATTTCTGCCTGCGTGGCTGGCCGCCAGCTATGGCGTGCGTTATGGGTTGATGGAAGACGCGCAGTGGGTGGGGCTGTGTGCGGCGCCCGAGGCGTTCTGGCAGTGCCAGGTGCGCTCGCTGCTGGGGCTGGGTATTCATTTTCAGGTCATCGCCTGGAGTGGGCTTGGCCTGGCGCTGGTGGCGCAGGTGGTTGCGGGTCGGGTTGGGTGGTGGCTGGCAGGTCTGGCGTTGGTGTTCGCGATACCGGCGCTGGTGCTGTATACCGCCAGTATTGCGGTGTTTGCCGTGGTGCTGGCCGGGTTGCGGCTGGTGCGGCAAACGCGTCGCGGCTGATAGGGGCTGCTTTGCAGCCCATCGCCGGCAAGCCAGCTCCTACAGGTATAGCGCAGACCCTGACACCAGCGCGGTACCTGTGGGAGCTGGCTTGCCGGCGATGGGCCGCGCAGCGGACCCGGCAATATCAACCCGCACGCAGCCTCAAGCTCCGCCACAACGCCGCGGTCATCAACACGCTCACCACCGCCCACCCCCAGGCCTGCTGATTCTCCAGCCCTTCCAGAAACAACTGCGGCGCCACCCCCGCTCCCACGATAAACGCCAGCAATGCCACCTCGGCCCGCCGCGCCAGCACCGGCCGCACCAGGTAAACCACTGCCGGCAACGCTAGTGCAGCCGTGGGGAAACTGCGATAACGCGGGTCGAACACCAGCGCCAGCATGCTCACTGCCGCCGCAAAGCCCGCTGCAAGCAACAGCCAGCCAGCACGGGCCTCAAGCCAGGCATAAACACGCTCACGCCAGCCCTCGCGGCGGGCCAAGGCCAGGGCGGCGTGGGCCAGTACCAGCAGGTTGAGCGCCGCCAGCAGCCCGGCCCACAGCCACTCCCCAGCAAAGCGTGCGTGGCTGCGCATCAGCTCGCCCCACAGCCCCAGGCAACCCGCGCCAAACGCGGCCAGCAACGGCAACAGCAGGGCCGCCATGGGGGTAGCGGGCTGCCCGGCCACCAACATCATGACCAGCATCAACACCGCGCTGGCCAGCAGCCACTGCGACCAGTAGTGCAGGTTGCTGACGGGCCCTTCGAGCACGCCTTTGTCCTGCCGGTCGGCGTCGTAAAGCCCCCAGTAACCGCCCACGGCGCCTTCGCTGGCGCGCTTCCACGGCTGGTCGAAGGCCTCGATCAGGTTGTACCGCCAGCCATTGCTTTCGGCCATCGCCACAAAGCCACGGATAAACCGCGCCTCGTTGGCCCTGCTGGGCACGGCGGTTTCCCGTTGGCGGCCTTCGCTGGGCCAGCCGGTCTCGCCGATCAGGATGTCCTTGGGCGCAAAGCGCGTACCGAACTCACGGCGCACATCGGCGACATGGGCCAAGGCATCGTCAATGCCGCGCGGGTCATCCTCCCAGTAAGGCAGCAGGTGGATGGTCAAAAAGTCCACCTCCGGGGCCACCTGAGGGTGCTGTAGCCAGAATTCCCAGACGTCGGCATAGGTGACCGGCACCTTGACCTGGCGCTTGACCTTGGCGATCAGCTCGGCAAGGCGTGTGCCGGTGACTTCCTTGCGCAGCAGCGCCTCGTTGCCGACGATCACCGCGCTGACGACATCGGGGTTGGCGTTGGCGGCGGCGATCAGCAGGTCCACTTCCTTTTCGGTGTCCACCGGGTTGGCGTTGACCCAGGCACCGAGCATCACCTTCAGGCCATGTTTGCGTGCCAGCTGCGGAATCGCCTCAAGGCCGGTCATCGAATAGGTGCGGATGCACTGAAAACGCTCCGCCAGCAAGGCCAGGTCGGCATCCATGCGCGCCGGGCGCAGGCGAAACGGCTGGTCGAACGGCGACTGGTCCTTGTCGAAGGGGGTGTAAGAAGCGCACTGCAGTTTGTGCGTGGGGCTGGCCGCATCGGGCAGGTGCACTGGCTTGCCGAGCCCGTACCAGAGCGTTGCCAGCCCGATCAGGGCAAGCAGGCAGGCTAGCAGGTACAACGGCAGGTGCAGGCGGGTGGGGCTGGGCATCGGGCGGTCCATCGTCAGGCGCAAAAGGGTAGATAGTAGCCCGGCGCCAAACCTTTGGCATGCAAGGATCGCGCAGACTGGCGTGAGCCCATGGCGCTAATGGCACAGTGCTGTCGTATATGAGTGGTTACATGTCGTACAGGGAGCAGGTCACAAGTTGTTGCAGGAAGATGATGCAATCTCCGAGACCTGACGAGGGGATGCTTTGATGGCAACTTTGAACAAGATGCGACGTTTCCTGGGTGTGGGCACCGCCCTGGTAATGGCCATGAGCGCTGCACAGGCAATGGCCAAAGAAGTAAGCATTGGTTACGTGGATGGTTGGGCCGACAGCGTGGCGACCACCAACGTGGCCGCCGAAGTGATCAAGCAGAAGCTCGGCTACGACGTGAAGTTGCAGGCCGTGGCCACGGGCATCATGTGGCAGGGCGTGGCGACCGGCAAGCTCGATGCGATGTTGTCGGCCTGGTTACCCGTGACCCACGGCGAGTACTGGACCAAGAACAAAGACAACGTGGTCGACTACGGTGCCAACTTCAAGGATGCGAAAATCGGCCTGATCGTCCCTGAATACGTGAAGGCGGTAAGCATCGCCGACCTCAAGACCGACAGCAGCTTCAAGCAGAAGATCGTCGGCATCGACGCCGGCTCCGGGGTCATGCTCAAGACCGACCAGGCCATCAAAGACTACGACCTGACAGGTTACAAACTGCAGGCCAGTTCCGGCGCTGCGATGACCGCCGAACTGGGCCGTGCCTATGCCAAGCAGCAGTCGATTGCCGTGACCGGTTGGGTGCCGCACTGGATGTTCGCCAAGTGGAAGCTCAAGTTCCTCGAGGACCCGAAAGGCGTGTATGGCGCTGCCGAAACCGTCAACAGCATCGGCAGCAAGGAACTGGCGACCAAGGCGCCGGAAGTGGCGGAGTTCCTCAAGAAGTTCAGCTGGCAGTCCAAGGACGAGATCGGCGAAGTGATGCTGGCGATCCAGGAAGGCGCCAAGCCTGAAGCGGCGGCCAAGGACTGGGTGGCCAAACACCCGGACCGGGTCAAAGAGTGGACCGGTAAGTAACTGATTTATTCGTTCTAAAGCGGGGCTGCTGCGCAGCCCTTTCGCGACACAAGGTCGCTCCTACAGGTATTACGCGATTCCCTGTAGGAGCGGCCTTGTGTCGCGAAAGGGCCGCAAAGCGGCCCCGCTTTGTTACTTGATCGGTAAAACACTGTTGCATCTAAGACTAAGGTCGTCTGGTTGGCGTCCAACGGCAGCATAAAGTGAGGGTGTGGGTTTCATCCCCTATCTGTGCTGCTAGGACAAAAACAATGAACGACAGCATTTACCTCTCGATACAAAACAGCCCGCGCTTCAAGGAGCTGGTTACAAAACGCGAACGGTTCGCCTGGATTCTCTCGGCGATCATGCTCGGTCTCTACTGCGCCTTCATCCTCCTGATCGCCTACGGTCCTCATGTACTGGGCGCCAAGCTCAGCCCAGAGTCGTCGATTACCTGGGGCATCCCCCTGGGCGTCGGCCTGATCGTTTCGGCATTTGTCCTGACCGCCATCTACGTGCGCCGTGCCAACGGTGAGTTCGATGAGCTGAACAAGGCCATCCTGAAGGAGGCGCAACAATGATTCGCCACGCCAAAGCCCTGGCCGTTCTGGCCTGCGGCGTTTTCGCACCCGCCGTGTGGGCCGCCGATGCCCTGACCGGCGAGGTGCAGAAACAGCCGCTGAACGTGTCGGCGATCGCCATGTTCGTGGCCTTCGTCGCTTTCACCCTCGGGATCACCTACTGGGCCTCCAAACGCAACAAATCGGCGGCGGACTACTACGCAGCCGGCGGCAAGATCACGGGCTTCCAGAACGGCTTGGCAATTGCCGGTGACTACATGTCGGCGGCCTCGTTCCTGGGGATTTCCGCCCTGGTGTTCACCTCGGGTTACGACGGCCTGATCTACTCCATCGGCTTTTTGGTCGGCTGGCCGATCATCCTCTTCCTGATCGCCGAACGCCTGCGCAACTTGGGCAAGTACACCTTCGCCGACGTGGCCTCGTACCGCCTTGGGCAGAAAGAAATCCGTACGCTGTCGGCCTCCGGTTCGCTGGTGGTGGTGGCGTTCTACCTGATCGCGCAGATGGTCGGCGCCGGTAAGTTGATCGAGCTGCTGTTTGGCCTCGACTACCACGTGGCGGTGATCCTGGTCGGTATCCTGATGTGCCTGTACGTGCTGTTCGGCGGCATGTTGGCCACCACCTGGGTACAGATCATCAAGGCCGTGCTGCTGCTGTCCGGTGCCAGCTTCATGGCACTGATGGTGATGAAACACGTCAACTTCGACTTCAACACCCTGTTCTCCGAAGCCATCAAGGTGCACGCCAAAGGCGAGGCGATCATGAGCCCTGGCGGCCTGGTCAAGGACCCGATCTCGGCGTTCTCCCTGGGCCTGGCGCTGATGTTCGGTACCGCTGGCCTGCCGCACATCCTGATGCGCTTCTTCACCGTCAGTGACGCCAAGGAAGCGCGCAAGAGCGTGCTCTACGCCACCGGCTTCATCGGTTACTTCTACATCCTCACCTTCATCATCGGCTTTGGCGCGATCCTGCTGGTCAGCACCAACCCGGACTTCAAGGACGCCGCAGGCGCCTTGCTGGGCGGTAACAACATGGCTGCGGTGCATCTGGCCAATGCCGTGGGTGGCAGCGTGTTCCTGGGCTTTATCTCGGCGGTGGCCTTCGCCACCATCCTGGCGGTGGTTGCTGGCCTGACCCTGGCCGGTGCCTCGGCGGTGTCCCACGACCTGTACGCCAGCGTATGGCGCAAGGGCAAGGCCAACGACAAGGACGAGATCCGCGTGTCGAAGATCACCACCATCGCCCTGGGCGTGCTGGCGATCGGCCTGGGCATCCTGTTCGAGAAGCAGAACATCGCCTTCATGGTGGGCCTGGCGTTCTCGATTGCTGCCAGCTGCAACTTCCCGGTACTGCTGCTTTCGATGTACTGGAAGAAACTGACCACCCGCGGCGCCATGATCGGCGGCTGGCTGGGCCTGGTGAGTGCAGTGGGCCTGATGATCCTTGGCCCAACCATCTGGGTACAGATCCTCGGCCACGAGAAGGCGATCTACCCGTACGAGTACCCGGCGCTGTTCTCGATGCTGATTGCCTTCGTCGGTATCTGGTTCTTCTCGGTCACCGACAAGTCCAAGGCGGCTGAGAACGAACGTGCACTGTTCTTCCCGCAGTTTGTACGTTCGCAAACCGGCCTGGGCGCTTCCGGTGCGGTTTCGCACTGACCGCTGAGGCCTAAAAAAAACCGCGATACGGGTGATGCCCGTATCGCGGTTTTTTCATGCTTGGCCGGCTAGATCATGCCTAGCAGCAACAGCACCAGCAGAATCACCAACACCACGCCGATAATGCCGGAAGGGCCATAGCCCCAGCTGCGCGAGTGTGGGAAGACGGGTAAGCCACCAATCAGCAGCAGGATCAGGATGATGATGAGGATCGTGGTCATGGCGGAGTCCTTGCGTGGTTAGGGGTCAAGGGCCTCGGACTGCTGGCCTCTTGTTAAATCGGACCGGTGCGCTTGGCTAAAGATTCCATTTGTTTGGTACTGACCGCTTGGTCATGCCCTTTCATTCACTACCCTGATGAACCCTCCCTCACGGCAATGCCTTGATTAGACTCGCCTGACAACCCATCAGCACAAGGCCTGCCACCATGCAAAACCGCATCATGATCACCGGCGCCGGGTCCGGCCTCGGCCGCGAGATCGCCCTGCGCTGGGCACGCGAGGGCTGGCGCCTGGCGTTGGCCGATGTCAACGAGGCCGGCCTGCGCGAAACGCTGGAACTGGCCCGGCAAGCCGGTGGCGACGGGTTTATCCAGCGCTGTGATGTGCGCGACTACAGCCAGCTCACGGCGTTGGCCCAGGCCTGCGAAGAGCGCTTTGGCGGCATCGATGTGATCGTCAACAACGCCGGCGTCGCCTCGGGCGGCTTCTTCGCCGAGTTGTCGCTTGAGGACTGGGACTGGCAAATCGCGGTCAACCTCATGGGCGTGGTCAAGGGCTGCAAGGCCTTCCTCCCGCTGCTGGAGCGCAGCCAAGGGCGGATCATCAACATCGCCTCGATGGCCGCGCTGATGCAGGGCCCGGGCATGAGCAACTACAACGTCGCCAAGGCCGGTGTGCTGGCCCTGTCGGAAAGCCTGCTGGTGGAATTGCGCCAAGTGCAGGTGGCGGTGCATGTGGTGTGCCCGTCGTTCTTTCAGACCAACCTGCTGGATTCGTTCCGTGGCCCCAACCCGGCCATGAAGGCCCAGGTGGGCAAGCTGCTGGAGGGCTCGCCGATCAGCGCGGTCGATATCGCCGAGTACATCCACCGGCAAGTGGCTGCCGGCGAGTTCCTGATCTTGCCCCACGAGGCCGGGCGCCAGGCGTGGCAGCTCAAGCGCGAGGCACCTGAGCGGCTGTATGCCGAGATGGCGGACATGGCGGTGAAAATGCGTGCCAAGGCGCCTGCGCGATGATCTGTCTGTAGGGGAAATTACCCATGGATGTAGGTTGCTTCTGAATTGCCCTGGAACTATTGAGTAGCCTTAAGTACCCGAGGCAGTCTCCGGTTTTCCCTTACGCTGGAGGATCGGATCATGCTGGTAATAGGGCGCGAAGTAGGCGAAGTCATCACCATTGGCGATGACATCCGCATCATGGTGGTCGAGACGCGGGACGGGATGGTGCGTTTTGGGGTAAGTGCCCCCCGCGAGGTGCCGGTGCACCGCGCCGAGGTGTACAGGCGCATCAAGGAGGGGGAGGTGCGCAAGGGGCGTGGCGCGTGAGGGCGTCAGTCGAGCAGCTCGCGTGGCACATCATGTTTGGCCAGGAGCTGGCATTGCTGGCTTTCCGGGTCGAACAGGATGAACGCCTGGCCCTTGGCCAACGCCTGGCGCACCCGCAATACGCGGGTTTCGAGGGGGGTGTCGTCGCCGTTGTCGGTGCCGTCGCGGGTGACGAAGTCCTCGATCAGCAGGGTCAGGGTGTCAGCTTGCAGTTGGTCGTAGGGGATTAGCATGGCGGGCGATTCTGGGGGTTGAGAGTGGGCATGCTACGCGAAACGTTCGCGCATTTGGGGCCGCTGTGCGGCCCATCGCGACGCAAGGCCGCTCCCACAAGGACCGTGTAGGAGCGGCCTTGCGTCGCGATGGGCTGCGCAGCAGCCCCCAACTATCAGCCTTTATTCCCAACCAGGCTATCCACCGCCGGCACCCGCGTATCGCTCTCCATCTGCGCATCGTGCTCCAGCTGATGGCTGAAGCGCTCGAGCGAGGCATTGGCCGGCTGCGAATCACTGGCAAACACCGGCGGGCTCAACAAGTACGCTGACAGCAACCGGCTCAGCGCCGCCAGGCTGTCGATATGCGTGCGTTCGTAACCGTGCGTGGCATCGCAGCCAAACGCCACCAGCGCGGTCCGGATGTCATGCCCCGCCGTCACCGCCGAGTGGGCATCGCTGAAGTAGTAACGGAACAGGTCGCGCCTGACCGGCAAATCGTGGTCGCCGGCCAGCTTCAGCAGGTGACGCGACAGGTGGTAATCGTAAGGCCCCGAAGAGTCCTGCATGGCCACGCTCACCGCATGCTCGCTGGAGGCCTGGCCTGGTGCCACCGGGGCAATGTCGATGCCAACGAATTCGCTGACGTCCCAGGGCAGGGCACCTGCCGCGCCGGAGCCGGTTTCTTCGGTGATGGTGAACAGCGGGTGGCAGTCGATCAGCGGCTGTCGGCCACTTTCCACCACCGCCTTGAGCGCTGCCAGCAATGCGGCTACACCCGCTTTGTCGTCCAGGTGGCGGCCGCTGATGTGGCCGCTTTCAGTGAACTCTGGCAACGGGTCGAAGGCGACGAAATCGCCGATCGAGACCCCCAGGGCTTCGCAATCGGCGCGGGTCGCGCAGTAGGCATCCAGGCGCACTTCGACGTGGTCCCAACTGATAGGCATCTGGTCGATGGCGGTGTTGAACGCATGCCCGCTGGCCATCAGCGGCAACACGCTGCCGCGGAACACGCCGGTGTCGGTGAACACACTGACCCGGCTGCCCTCGGCAAAGCGGCTCGACCAGCAGCCCACCGGCGCAAGCGCCAGGCGGCCGTTGTCCTGCAACTGACGCACGCTGGCGCCGATGGTGTCCAGGTGCGCCGAAACGGCGCGGTCGGGTGAGCTTTGCCGGCCTTTGAGGGTGGCGCGGATGGTGCCACGGCGGGTCAGCTCGAAGGGGATGCCCAACTCATCCAGGCGTTCGGCCACGTAGCGCACGATGGTGTCGGTGAAGCCGGTGGGGCTTGGGATGGCGAGCATCTCCAGCAGGACGCGTTTGAGGTAGTCGAGATCGGGTTCGGGGTATTTTTCGGACATAGGTACTCCTCACTGGCCTCTTCGCGGGCAAGCCCGCTCCTACAGGTTTACCGCCGCTTTCAGGTTAAGCGGCCAACCTGTGGGAGCGGGCTTGCCCGCGAAGAGGCCGTCATGGTTTCACGCTAATCCCCGGCTATGCGGGAACAACAAGTCGATGAACCGCTCAGCCGTCGGCTGCGGTTCATGATTGGCCAGGCCGGCGCGTTCGTTGGCCTCGATGATCACGTACTCCGCCTGTTCGGCATCACGCACCATGAAGTCCAACCCCACCACCGGAATTTCCAGCGCCCGTGCCGCGCGCACCGCCGCATCGGCCAGCACGGGGTGCAGGCGCTCGGTCACGTCCTCAAGGGTGCCGCCGGTGTGCAGGTTGGCAGTACGCCGCACCGCCAGGCGTTGGCCGGCAGGTAGCACGTCGTCATAGCCCAGCCCCGCCGCACGCAGGGTGCGCTCGGTTTCATCGTCAAGCGGGATGCGGCTTTCACCGCCGGTCGCGGCCTGGCGCCTGCGGCTCTGGGCTTCGATCAGCGCGCGGATGTCGTGCTTGCCATCACCCACCACCTGGGCCGGGTGGCGTATGGCAGCTGCCACCACTTCAAAGCCGATCACCACGATGCGCAGGTCAAGGCCGGCATGGAAGCTCTCCAGCAGCACACGGCTGTCGAACTGCTTGGCGTGGGCCACTGCGTGGGTGAGCTCTTCGAGGGTGGTGAGGTTCACCGCCACCCCTTGGCCTTGTTCGCCATCCACCGGCTTGACCACCACTGCGCCATGCTCGTCGAGAAACGCCAGGTTGTCGTCGGCGTTGCCCGCCAATTGCTGCGCCGGTACACGCAGGCCGGCGTTGCTGAGTGCTCGCTGGGTCAGGCACTTGTCTTGGCACAGGGTCATGGTCACGGCGCTGGTCAGGTCGCTTAGCGACTCACGGCAGCGAATGCGACGCCCGCCCAGGCTCAAGGTGAACAGCCCGCCTGCGGCATCTTCCACCTGCACTTCGATACCACGGCGCAGTGCCTCGTCGACGATGATCCGTGCATAAGGGTTAAGCCCTGCTTCAGGGCCAGGGCCGAGGAACAGGCGTTCGTTGATGCCGTTCTTGCGCTTGACGGCGAAGGTCGGCAGGTTGCGAAACCCGAGTTTCTCGTACAGGCGCTTGGCCTGGCGGTTGTCATGCAGCACCGACAGGTCCAGGTAGGCCAGGCCGCGGCTCATGAAGTGCTCGATCAGGTGGCGCACCAGCACTTCACCCACACCTGGGCGGGTGCAGTGCGGGTCCACGGCCAGGCACCACAGGCTGCTGCCGTGCTCGGGGTCATCAAACGCCTTGGCATGGTTAAGGCCCATGACGCTACCGATCACCGCGCCGCTGTCTTCATCCTCGGCCAGCCAGTAAACCGGGCCGCCGAGGTGACGTGGCGTGAGCCGGTCAGGGTCGACCGGCAACATGCCGCGCGCTTGGTAAAGGGTATTGATCGCCTGCCAGTCCCCCAGGTTTTGCGCCCGCCGCACGCGAAAACCGCGAAACACCCGCTGCGCCGGGCGGTAGTCGGTAAACCACAGGCGCAGGGTGTCGGAGGGGTCGAGAAACAACTGCTGCGGCGCCTGCGCCAGTACCTGCTGCGGCGCGGCCACGTACAGGGCAATGTCGCGCTCGCCGTGGCGCTCGTCCAGCAATTGCTCTGCGAGTGAAACGGGGTCTGGGTAGGTATGGCCGATCAGCAGCCGGCCCCAACCACAGTGCACGGCACGTGGCTGGTCGTGGGGCTCGCTGCCATCGCCGGCCAGGCGCGCCTGCAAACGCTCGTAGGACGGTGCCTGGCCGCGCAGCAGGCGCTGGCCGTAGGCGATTTCGTGGGCTTTCATCGGTCAGATTCCTTGTTCGCTCAGCCACAGGTTGAGCGCCGCCAGCTGCCACAGCTTGGAGCCTCGCAGCGGCGTCAACTGGCCATGCGGGTTGCTCAGCAAGCGGTCGAGCATGGCCGGGTTGAACAGCCCTCGGTCTTGGCTGGGGTCGGTCAGCAGTTCGCGCACCCAACCCAGCGTCGCGCCTTCCAGGTGCTTCAGGCCTGGGACCGGGAAGTAGCCCTTCTTGCGGTCGATCACCTCATGCGGGATGACCCGTCGGGCGGCCTGCTTGAGCACCTGTTTGCCGCCATCGGGCAGCTTGAAGCGTGCTGGGATGCGTGCCGACAGTTCCACCAGGCGGTAATCGAGGAACGGCGTACGCGCTTCCAGGCCCCAGGCCATGGTCATGTTGTCGACCCGCTTGACCGGGTCGTCGACCAGCATCACTGTGCTGTCCAGGCGCAGGGCCTTGTCGACCGGGTCGCTGGCGCCAGGGCGGGCGAAGTGTTCGCGGACAAAGTCGCCGGCGGCATCGCTTTCCAGCAGCCAAGGGGCTTGCACGGTGTCACGGTACTCGGCGTGGGTGCGGTCGAAGAACGCGTCGCGGTAGGCGCCAAAGGCATCCTCGGCGCCATCCACCTGTGGGTACCAGTGGTAGCCAGCGAACAGTTCGTCGGCACCTTGGCCGCTTTGCACGCCTTTGCAGTGCTTGGCCACTTCCCGCGACAGCAGGTAGAAGGCAATGCAGTCATGGCTGACCATCGGTTCGCTCATGGCGCGGAAGGCGGCCGGCAGCTGGTCGATGATTTCATGTTCGGCGATGCGCAACTGGTGGTGGCGGGTGCCGTAGTGGCGGGCGATCAGGTCGGAGTACTCGAACTCGTTGCCGCGTTCGCCGCCGGCATCTTCGAAGCCGATGGAGAAGGTCGACAGGTCGTCCACACCGGCTTCACGCAGCAGGCCGACCAGCAAGCTGGAATCGACCCCGCCAGACAACAGCACGCCAACGTCCACCGCAGCACGCTGGCGGATCGCCACGGCATCACGGGTGGCGTCGAGCACGCGGGTGGTCCAGCCTTCGAGGTCCAGTTCACGCTCGTCGGGGTGGGCGCCGTACTGCAACTGCCACCACGTCTGGCGTTCGATTTCGCCGTGGCGGTCGACGCGCATCCAGGTGCCCGGCTCAAGCTTTTGCACATTGGCCAGCAGCGTGCGCGGCGCGGGTACCACGGCGTGGAAGTTCAGGTAGTGGTTGAGCGCTACCGGGTCGATCATCGGGTCGATGTCGCCGCCCTTGAGCAGGGCAGGCAGGGTCGAGGCAAAGCGCAGGCGCTCGCCGTTGCGCGACAGGTACAGCGGTTTGACGCCAAGGCGGTCGCGGGCCAGGAACAGGCGCTGGTTGTCGCGCTCCCAGATGGCCAGGGCGAACATGCCATTGAGCTTGGGCAGCAAGGCCGCGCCCCAGGCGTGGTAGCCCTTGAGCAGCACTTCGGTGTCGCCATCCGACCAGAACGTGTAGCCCAGGTCTTGCAGCTCCTGGCGCAGTTCGGGGAAGTTGTAGATGGCGCCGTTGAAGGCCAGCGACAGGCCGAGGGTGTTGTCGACCATCGGCTGAGCCGAACCGTCGGACAAGTCCATGATTTTCAGCCGGCGGTGGCCGAGGGCGATCGGGCCCTGGCTATGGAAGCCCCAGGCGTCCGGGCCACGAGGCGCCAGATGGTGGGTGATGCGCTCCACCGCGGCCAGGTCGGCCGGGCGAGGGGCTTGGTCGAGGGGGGTGAAACGTAACTCTCCTGCTAATCCGCACATAAGTCCTTACCGGTTTTTCCGTTGGGGAGGCGGTGCCCAGAATCAGGGCGCCGTAAGGAACTGACCGGTGAGGTTTGCAGGAGTTTTAGAACGATCTGTTATATGGGGGAGGGTGCTGGGTGTTTGGTTTGGCATTTGTTGCGCCGGTGAGATCGAGCGCCGCCCGCGCGGCGCATCGCGAGCAACGCTCGCTCCTACGTTTGTTTCGGGCCAATTATTCCTGGGGCAAACGCGCGCGACCGCCTTGACGCATGACTCGATATCGCGTCGAACAAACAAGGCGGTCGCGCGCGCCTGTCACAGGCGTTATTGGCCAAAAACAAACGTAGGAGCGAGCGTTGCTCGCGATGCGCCGCGCGGGCGGCGCTCGATCTCAAAGGCGCAACCTATCCCCAGCCATGCACCCCAGCCCTATCACTTACCCCGAACCAACCTGCGCAAGGCAAACCGGTTCGGATGGCACGCCTCAGCCACCGCCCGTGGTACCGGCAGCGGCTCCCCGCACACCCAGGCCGCAATCAATTCGCCCGACAGCGGGGCCGTGATCAACCCCCGCGACCCATGCCCGCTGTTCACATACAGCCCATCGAGCCAAGGGCACTCCACCTCCGGCACCTGCCGCGCGTCCTTGCCCAGCACGGCGAAGGCTTCGGCAAACGCCTGCGGGTCGGCCATGGGCCCGACGATTGGCAGGTAATCCGGGCTGGTGCAGCGAAACGCCGCCCGGCCCTGCAACTGCTCAGGGTCGAGCGCAGCGGTGTCCAGGCGCTGGGCCAGGTCCACGGAAATATCGTCCAGCAGCGCCAGGTTGCCCTTGTGCTCGGCAACGGTCGGCGCCAGGTCGTCACTGTGGAAGTCGAAGCTGGCGCCCAGGGTGTGTTCGCCCTCGCGCGGCGGCGCCACATAGCCGTCCGCACACACCACCGTGCGCAGGGCGCGGCTGCTGTCGGTGGCCGGCAGGCGGGTGATCTGCCCGCGGATACGCTTGAGCGGCAGTTGTGCGCAGGGCGCGAAATGTCGCACGTCGGCAGCACCGGCCAACACCACCAGCGGCGCGCTGGCCAGCAAGCGTTCGCCGTCCCAGGCCTGCCACAGGTGATCGACCTTGCGCAGTTCGATCACCTCATGGTGCACCCGTAGCTGGATCCTGGGGTGTTGCAACTGCGCCTGGCACAAGGCCGGCGGGTGTACCCAGCCGCCTTCCGGATAGAACAGGCCACCTGCGGGCAATGCCACCCCGGCAATGGCTTCGGCCTGGTCACGGTCAAGTGCGTGCAGCAGGTCGTGGTCGAACGCCTCGGCCAGTTTGCCCTGGCGTTCGGCCTCCTTGCTGTCGAACGCCAGCTGCAGCACCCCGCAAGCATCCCAGTCGCGGCCGCGCTGCAAGTGCGCTAGCTGGCGCCGGGTGTAGCCGAAGCCGGCCAGGATCATCTGTGAAAGGGCCGTACCATGGGCAGACAGCTTGAGGTACAGCACCCCTTGTGGGTTACCGGAGGCTTCCTGTGCAGGCGCCGCATGGCGCTCCAGTACCGTGACCTGCCAGCCACGCCTGGCCAGGCTCGCGGCACTGGCACTGCCCGCTAGCCCGGCACCGATCACCAGCGCCTCGCGTGGCCCCGCAGCACTGCGCGGGCGGCCATACCAGGGCAGCTGTTTACGCAGGGCGGTCGGCCCGGTGTAGGCACCGCTCATCACCTCCCACTTTTTGCCAATGCCCGGCACCTTCTTCATGGCGAAGCCGGCCTCGACCAGGCTACGCCGCACCCAGCCGGTGGTGGTGAACGTGCCCAGCACGGTGCCTGGGTGTGACAGCTGCGCCAGTTGCGCGAACAGCTCTGGGGTCCACATGTCGGGGTTCTTGGCCGGGGCGAAGCCGTCGAGGAACCACACGTCGATGCGTGCATCAAGCTGCGGCAACTGCTCGAGCACATCGCCAATCAGCAGGGTCAGGGTCACCCGGCCGTTGGCGAAGGTGAACTGCTGAAACCCTGGGTGCACAGCCACGTACTGCTCAAGCAGTGGCTCGGTATAGGCCGCCAGCTCTGGCCACAGGCGCACCGCCCGGGCCATGTCGTCGTGGCCGAGCGGGTATTTTTCGACACTGACGAAGTGCAGGCGGGCGTCGGCGTGGGCGTGCTGGTCGAATAACTGCCAGGCGCAGAAAAAATTCATGCCGGTGCCGAAACCGGTTTCGCCGATCACCAGGCAGGTGTGCGGCGTTAGGTCGGCGAAACGCTCGGCCAGGCGCGTCTGGCCGAGGAAGACGTGTTTGGTTTCTTCGATGCCTTCGTTGACGGCGAAGTACACGTCGTCGTACTGCCGCGAATGGGGGCGGCCCTGGTCGTCCCAGTCGATCTGGGCATGTTGGAGGAGGGTGGACATGGTGGGCTCGGTTGCAGCGGATGGCGGGATTTTATGCCATCTGCGGTTTTTACGCTGGTTGCATGAACACAGCCCCAGCACAAATCCGCTAGTCTTGGTTATCCAATGAAGGAGCCACTGCATGTTCGAATCCGCTGAAATCGGTCACAGCATCGACAAGGAGACCTACGACGCCGAAGTGCCCGCCCTGCGCGAGGCGCTGCTTGAAGCCCAGTACGAGCTCAAGCAGCAGGCGCGCTTCCCGGTGATCGTGCTGATCAATGGCATCGAAGGCGCCGGCAAGGGCGAGACGGTCAAGCTGCTCAATGAGTGGATGGACCCGCGCATGATCGATGTGCTCACCTTCGACCAGCAGACCGACGAAGAACTCGCCCGGCCACCGGCCTGGCGCTATTGGCGGGCCTTGCCGCCGAAAGGGCGGATGGGCGTGTTTTTTGGCAACTGGTACAGCCAGATGCTGCAGGGGCGTGTGCACGGGGTGTTCAAGGACGCCGTGCTCGACCAAGCCATCACCGGTGCCGAACGCCTGGAGCAGATGCTGTGCGACGAAGGCGCGCTGATCATCAAGTTCTGGTTCCACCTGTCCAAGAAACAGATGAAAGCCCGCCTCAAGGCGCTCAAGGACGACCCGCTGCACAGTTGGCGCATCAGCCCGCTGGACTGGCAGCAGTCCGAGACCTACGACCGTTTCGTGCGCTTTGGCGAGCGGGTGCTGCGCCGCACCAGCCGTGACTACGCGCCCTGGCATGTGGTCGAGGGGGTCGACCCTTACTACCGCAGCCTGGCGGTGGGGCGCATTCTGCTGGACGGCCTGCAAGCCGCCCTCGCCAACAACCCCAAGGGCAAGCACCAGGGCAACGTCGCGCCGTTGGGTCGCAGCATTGACCAGCGCAGCTTGATCGGTGCCCTGGACATGACCCTGCGCCTGGACAAGCAGGATTACCAGGAACAACTGGTCACCGAGCAGGCGCGCCTGGCCGGCCTGCTGCGCCACAAGCACATGCGCCGGCATGCCCTGGTGGCGGTGTTCGAAGGCAACGACGCGGCAGGCAAGGGCGGCGCGATCCGCCGCGTGGCGGCGGCACTGGACCCACGCCAATACCGCATCGTGCCGATTGCCGCGCCCAGCGAAGACGAACGCGCGCAACCGTACCTGTGGCGTTTCTGGCGGCACATCCCGGCGCGGGGCAAGTTCACTATCTTCGACCGCTCCTGGTATGGGCGGGTGCTGGTGGAGCGGGTCGAGGGGTTCTGCAGCCCGGCCGACTGGATGCGTGCCTACAGCGAGATCAACGATTTTGAAGAGCAGTTGGTGAATGCCGGTGTGGTGGTGGTCAAGTTCTGGCTGGCGATCGACCAGCAGACCCAGCTGGAACGTTTCGAAGAGCGTGAGCAGATCCCCTTCAAACGCTACAAAATCACCGAGGACGACTGGCGCAACCGCGAAAAGTGGGACCTGTATACCGAGGCCGTGGGCGACATGGTCGACCGCACCAGCAGCGAGATCGCGCCATGGACACTGGTCGAGGCCAATGACAAGCGCTGGGCCCGGGTGAAGGTATTGCGCACCATCAACGAGGCGCTGGAAGCAGCGTTTGCCAAGGACAAGAAATAGCCACCTGTGCCCGTTGGTCATTGGGGCTGCTGTGCAGCCCATCGCCGGCAAGCCGGCTTGTGTCTTGAGGGGGTATTAGAATCAGGAGTGAGAGCGGTGAATGGCAAGCTGACTGCCGGAGGTGCTGGTTTGCCCGCGAAGGAGGCACCACCTTGGATGGCACGGGCTTCGCCCGTGTTCGCGGGTAAACCCGCTCCCACAGGGTCAGCAACTCGCTTACGAACTTTGTTCTCTGCTCGACAACGCGGTCCAAAGGGCTGGCTGATTTCCCAGAGGATGGAATGCCCTCAGAAATTTGAACAAGACAGTTGCTCCCACGGTTTGCCCGCGAAGGAGGCACCACCTTGGATGGCACGGGCTTCGCCCGTGTTCGCGGGTAAACCCGCTCCCACAGGGTCAGCAACTCGCTTACTAACTTTGTTCTCTGCTCGACAACGCGGTCCAAAGGGCTGGCTGATTTCCCAGAGGATGGAATGCCCCCAGAAATTTGAACAAGACAGTTGCTCCCACAGGTGGGGCGTGAATCTCAGGAGGCGGTGTATCTGTGGGAGTCGGCTTGCCGGCGATGGGGCGCGCAGCGGCCCTTTCGGACCGCCCGTCCAGCCATGCCGCGGTGGAATGACCTGATGAATTCTTTTCCCGGCACTTAGCCCCGCGCCAGCCGCCAAGCCCGTAGAATCCAAGCACCCCCACCACGGGCTTGATCGAGGGCTTTATGCACACCACTTCCGGACGCTGGGTCTATGGCCTGCTGTTGGCACTTCTGACCGCGCTGCTGTGGGGCATCCTGCCAATCAAGCTCAAGCAGGTGCTGCAGGTGATGGACCCGGTCACCGTCACCTGGTACCGCCTGTTGGTGTCTGGCGGGCTGTTGTTCGCCTGGCTAGGGGCCAAGCGCCAGTTGCCCTCGTTCGGCAAGCTCGGGCCCAAGGGCAAGGGGTTGGTGGCCGTGGCCGTGCTTGGCCTGATGGGCAACTACGTGCTCTACCTGATCGGCCTCAGGCTGCTTAGCCCTGGTACCGCGCAACTGGTGGTGCAGGTAGGCCCGGTGCTGTTGCTGGTGGCCAGCGTGTTCGTGTTCAAGGAGCGCTTCAGCCTGGGGCAGGGGCTGGGCCTGGTGGTGTTGATCGGCGGTTTCGGGCTGTTCTTCAACCAGCGTCTGGAAGAGCTGCTGACCTCACTCGGCACCTACACCACTGGCGTGCTGACCATTTTGCTGGCGACCAGCATCTGGGTGTTCTACGCCTTGAGCCAGAAGCAGCTGCTGACGGCATGGCATTCGCAGCAGGTGATGATGGTGATTTACCTGAGCTGCGCCGCGCTGCTCACGCCTTGGGTGCATCCACTGGAAGCGTTGCAACTGACGCCGCTGCAAGGCTGGCTGCTGTTGGCTTGCTGCCTGAATACCCTGGTGGCGTATGGCGCCTTTGCCGAGGCACTGGCGCACTGGGAGGCCTCAAGGGTGAGCGCGACGCTGGCGTTGACGCCGTTGGTGACCTTTGTGGCGGTGGCGCTGGCGGCCTGGGTGTGGCCCGACTATGTGCATGCCGAGGACATCAATGCCCTGGGGTATCTGGGGGCGGTGACGGTGGTGCTGGGGTCGGCGCTGGTGGCGCTGGGGCCTTCGTTGGTTGCCGGTTGGCGCGCCAGAAAGGCACGGTTGGCGCAGGTCCATCAATAGCATGCGCTAACCACCGTCCTTGTAGGAGCAGCCTTGTGCTGCGAAGAGGCCGGTGCAAACACAGCGATTTTTCGCTACTTTCACCGGCCTCTTCGCAGCACAAGGCTGCTCCTACAGGGGAGGGGCGAGCGGGTCAGCCTTTACCGCCCGGCGCCAGCATGTTTTCCGGCCTGACCCACTGATCGAACTGTTCATTGGTCAGGTACTTCAACGCCAACGCCGCCTCGCGCAAGGTCGTGCCTTCGGCATACGCCTTCTTGGCAATTTCCGCTGCCTTGTCATAGCCAATATGCGGGTTCAATGCCGTCACCAGCATCAAACCCTGCTCCAGGTGCGCCGCCATCTGCTCGGCATCCGGCTCGATCCCGGCCACGCAGTGCTGCTGGAAGTTGCGGCAGCCATCAGCCAGCAGTTCAACCGACTGCAGCAGGTTGTGGATGATCACCGGTTTGAACACGTTCAACTGCAAGTGGCCTTGGCTGGCGGCAAAACCGATCGCCGCGTCGTTGCCCAGCACCTGGCAGGCCAGCATGGACAGTGCCTCGCACTGGGTCGGGTTGACCTTGCCGGGCATGATCGAGCTGCCCGGCTCGTTGGCCGGCAGGCGCACTTCCGCCAGCCCCGTGCGGGGGCCAGAGCCAAGCAGGCGCAGGTCATTGGCGATTTTCATCAAGGCCACTGCCAGGGTCTTCAGCCCCCCCGCCAGGCTGGTCAGCGGTTCATGGCCGGCAAGGGCGGCGAACTTGTTGGGCGCGGTGACGAATGGCAAGCCGGAAAGGGCCGCCAGCTCGGCCGCGATGGCTTCGGCAAAGCCGTGTGGCGCGTTCAGGCCGGTACCGACGGCCGTGCCGCCCTGGGCCAGTTCGCAGACTGGGGGCAGGGTGGCGCGAATGGCGCGCTGGGCGTAATCGAGCTGGGCGACGAAGGCCGAGACCTCCTGGCCGAAGGTGATCGGCGTGGCGTCCATCATGTGCGTACGGCCGGTCTTGACCAGTTTGAGGTGGCGCGCAGACAGTTCGGCCAGCCCCGAGGATAACTCGGCGATCGCCGGCAGCAGTTTTTCATGCACCGCCTGGGCCGCGGCAATGTGCATGGCGGTGGGGAAGCAGTCGTTGGAGCTCTGCGAGCGATTGACGTGGTCGTTGGGGTGCACGGGCGTCTTGCCGCCACGGCCTTTGCCGGCCAGTTCATTGGCGCGCCCGGCGATGACTTCGTTGACGTTCATGTTGCTCTGGGTGCCGCTGCCGGTTTGCCAGACCACCAGTGGGAACTGATCGTCATGCTGGCCGTCGAGCACTTCGTCGGCGGCCTGCTCGATCAGCCGGGCGATATCGGCCGGCAGGTCGCCGTTGCGGTTGTTGACCCGTGCCGCGGCTTTCTTGATCAGCGCCAGGGCGTGCAGCACCGCGAGCGGCATGCGTTCCTTGCCAATGGCGAAGTTGATCAGCGACCGCTGGGTCTGCGCACCCCAATAGGCGCCCTCAGGAACTTCGACCGGGCCCAGGCTGTCTGTCTCGATACGGCTCATTCTGCGCTCACTCCTTTGTGGTTCGAAATCGCAGTTTAGGCCCTGATTCGACAGCGCGGTTCCCTCGCTCGTCGTGCCCACTTGAGCACATCGCCACCACAGCGCAGAATGCTCTACTCTGAGGTACCCGCCTCCCTCTCTTGAAGGAAATGCAATGACCCGTCTCCGTGTCCTTTGTGCCGCCGTCGCCCTGGCCTGTGCCAGCGGCCAGGTACTCGCTGCCACCGCCAGTCACAACGCTGCCGCCGAGAAATTCCTGACCCTGGCCAACGCCGACAAGCTGGGCACCCCGGTCTATATGCAGGTCCAACAAATGTTCGCCCAGCGCTTCGCCCAAACCAAGGCGCCTGCGTCCAAGCAACCGGTGCTGCAAAGCTACCAGGCCAAGGCCAACGCCGCCCTGGACAGCGCCATCGGCTGGAACAAGCTGAAGCCGAAAATGGTCGACCTGTACACCGCCACCTTCACCGAGGCCGAGCTCAAGGACCTGGTCAAGTTCTACGAGTCGCCGCTGGGCAAGAAAGTCCTGCGCGAGATGCCCAAGGTTACCCAGCAGTCGGCCCAGCTGACCCAGCAGAGCCTGGAGCCTGCGGTACCGGTGGTCAACAAGCTGCTCGAAGACATGACCAAAGAGCTTGACCCGAACGCTGGCAAGGCCGCCGCCCCTGCCAAGAAGTGAGTAACGCGTGATGAGCATGCAGCACCGCATCGAGCAACAACTGGCCGCGCTGGCGCCGCAACACCTGGAAGTGCTCAATGAAAGTCACATGCACAGTCGTGGTCAGGAGACCCACTACAAGGCAGTGATCGTCAGCGAGCAGTTTGCCGGGCTGAACAGCGTCAAGCGTCACCAGAAGGTCTACGCCACCATGGGCGAGCTGATGGGCCAGATCCACGCCCTCGCGATCCACACCTACACCGCTGAAGAGTGGGCCAAGGTCGGGGCCGCACCGGCCTCGCCGGTGTGTGCGGGCGGCGGGCACTGAATCCTTTTTGCCGTTCTGGTAGAATCTGCAACATCCGGGGGGCCGCTTTGCGGCCCTTTCGCGACACAAGGCCGCTCCTACAGGGGTTATGCGTTCCCTCTGTAGGAGCGGCCTTGTGTCGCGAAAGGGGCGCAAAGCGCCCCCCTGCTTTTTTAACAACCCGGTCCGCCCCTTACGAGGGCAACCACCTGGAGATTCACGTTCATGTCACAACCGATCGTCGTCGCGGCGCTGTACAAATTCGTCACCCTGCAGGACTACGTCGAGCTGCGCGAGCCGCTGCTCAAGGCCATGCTCGACAATGACGTCAAAGGCACCCTGCTGCTGGCCAACGAAGGCATCAACGGCACCGTGTCGGCCACCCGCGAAGGCATCGACGGCCTGCTGGCCTGGCTGCGCAACGACCCGCGCCTGGTGGATGTCGACCACAAGGAATCCTACTGCGACGAACAGCCGTTCTACCGCACCAAGGTCAAGCTGAAGAAAGAGATCGTCACCCTTGGTGTGCCGGGCGTGGACCCCAACCAGCAGGTGGGCACCTACGTCGAGCCCAAGGACTGGAACGCCCTGATCAGTGACCCTGAAGTGCTGCTGATCGATACCCGCAACGACTACGAAGTGGCCATCGGCACGTTCAAGGGCGCCATCGACCCCAAGACCGAGACCTTCCGCGAGTTCCCCGAGTACATCAAGGCCAACTTCGACCCGAGCAAGCACAAGAAAGTGGCGATGTTCTGCACCGGCGGTATCCGTTGCGAAAAAGCTTCCAGCTACATGCTCGGTGAGGGCTTCGAGGCGGTCTATCATCTTAAAGGTGGCGTCCTGAAGTACTTCGAAGAAGTGCCTCAGGAAGAAAGCCTGTGGGACGGCGACTGCTTCGTCTTCGACAACCGCGTCACGGTGCGCCATGACCTGAGCGAAGGCGAGTACGACCAGTGCCATGCCTGCCGCCACCCGATCAACGCAGAGGAGCGTGCGTCCGAGCACTATTCGCCAGGTGTCAGCTGCCCGCACTGCTGGGACAGCCTGAGTGAAAAAACTCGCCGCAGCGCCATCGACCGGCAGAAGCAGATCGAGCTGGCCAAGGCCCGCAACCTGCCGCACCCGATCGGTTACAACTACAAAGCCGAGGCCTGATGCATGACTGCACGCCTGCTGTATGTGATGGACCCCATGTGCTCCTGGTGCTGGGGTTTTGCGCCGGTGGCCGCGGCCCTGATCGCCCAGGCGCGTGAAGCCGGCGTGCCAACCCACCTGGTGCCAGGCGGCCTGCGCACCGGTGGCAGCGCCTTGGATGCGTCGACCCGCAAGTACATCCTCGAGCATTGGCAGGCGGTGGCCGACGCCACCGGCCAGCCGTTTCGTTTCGAGGGCGCCATGCCTGACGGTTTCGTCTACGACACCGAGCCTGCCTGCCGCGCCCTGGTCACCGCCCGTGAGCTGGACGCCGAGCGCGTCTGGCCACTGCTGGCGTTGATCCAGCGCGCGTTCTACGAGGCCGGCGTCGACGTTACCACTGCGCCGCACTTGGTTGAGCTGGCCGAACAGGCGGGCTTCGACCGTGCGTTGTTTGCCGAGGCCTTTGCCCGCGCCGATACGCGTGTAGCAACCGCAGCCGATATTGCGTGGGCGCAAGACCTGGGCATCGCCGGTTTCCCCACCCTGCTGGCCGAGCGTAACGGCCAGCTGGCGCTGCTGACCAACGGCTACCAGCCGCTGGAGCGCCTGCAACCCTTGCTCGGCCGCTGGCTGCAGCAGGCTGCCTGTGCTTGATGTGCCCGGGTCGCCCGACCCTGTGCCAGGGAAACCCCACAGTGCGGCCGATCGACTGAGCTGGGCGGAAATCCGCCGCCTGGCACTGCACCACAAGAAAAACCTCTGGTCTGCCAACCTGATTGCCGTGCTCGCGGCGTGCTGCAGCGTGCCGATCCCCTTGCTGCTGCCGCTGCTGGTGGATGAAGTGCTGCTGGGCCACGGCGACGCCGCGCTGAAGTGGATGAACCACCTGCTGCCGGCCAGCTGGCAGGTCGCGGCCGGCTATATCGGCCTGATGCTGGCGCTGACGTTGTGCCTGCGCCTGGCCGCCCTGGCCTTCAACGTGGTGCAGGCCAAGCTGTTTGCCGGGCTGGCCAAGGACATCGTCTACCGCCTGCGTATTCGGCTGATCGAACGGCTCAAGCGGATTTCCCTCAAGGAATACGAAAGCCTGGGCAGCGGCACGGTGACCACTCACCTGGTCACCGACCTGGACACCCTCGACAAATTCGTCGGCGAGACCCTCAGCCGTTTCTTGGTCGCCATGCTGACCCTGACCGGCACGGCGGCCATCCTGATCTGGATGCACTGGCAACTGGCGTTGCTGATTTTGCTGTTCAACCCGCTGGTGATCTACTTCACCGTGCAGTTGGGCAAGCGCGTCAAACACCTGAAAAAGCTCGAAAACGACAGCACCGCGCGCTTTACCCAGGCGCTGTCGGAAACCCTCGACGCCATCCAGGAGATCCGCGCCGGCAACCGCCAGGGCTATTTCCTGGGGCGCCTGGGCGTGCGCGCCCGGGAAGTGCGTGACTACGCCGTGGACTCGCAATGGAAGAGCGATGCCAGCGGCCGCGCCAGTGGTTTGTTGTTCCAGTTCGGCATCGACATCTTCCGCGCCGCGGCGATGCTCACTGTGCTGTTTTCCGACCTGTCGATCGGCCAGATGCTGGCGGTGTTCAGCTACCTGTGGTTCATGATCGGCCCGGTGGAGCAACTGCTCAACCTGCAGTACGCCTACTACGCCGCCGGTGGCGCCCTGAGCCGGCTCAACGAGCTGCTGGCGCGTGCCGACGAGCCGCAGTACCCCGCGGCCAGTGACCCATTCGTGGGCCGCGAAACAGTGGGCATCGAGGTGCGCGACCTGCGCTTCGCCTATGCCGACGAGCCGGTGCTCGAGCACCTCGACCTGTCCATCGCCCCAGGCGAGAAGGTGGCCATCGTGGGCGCCAGCGGTGGCGGCAAGAGCACCTTGGTGCAGCTGCTGCTTGGCCTGTACAACGCCCAGGCGGGGACCATCCGCTTTGGCGGTGCCAGCCTGCAGGAAATCGGCCTGGAAACCCTTCGTGAAAACGTCGCGGTGGTGCTGCAGCACCCTTCGTTGTTCAACGACAGCGTGCGCGCCAACTTGACCATGGGTCGCGAGTGCAGCGACGAAGCCTGCTGGCAGGCGCTGCGCATTGCCCAGCTGGACGCCACCATCGCCGCCTTGCCGCAAGGGCTGGACAGCGTGGTCGGGCGCTCCGGCGTGCGCCTGTCCGGGGGGCAGCGGCAACGGCTGGCGATTGCCCGGATGGTCTTGGCCGAACCCAAGGTGGTGATTCTCGATGAAGCCACGTCGGCGCTGGATGCCGCCACCGAGTACAACCTGCACCAGGCCCTGGCGCGCTTCCTCAGCGGCCGCACCACGCTGATCATCGCCCACCGCCTGTCGGCCGTGAAACAGGCCGACCGGGTGTTGGTGTTCGATGGCGGGCATGTGGCCGAAGATGGCGACCATCAGCAGTTGATTGCCGAGGGTGGTTTGTACGCCAAGCTGTACGGGCATCTGCAGCAGACCTGAGCCTCTTGTTACGGACGGTGCGAATCGCCCCATTCCTTGTCATAAAAAACCCCTCCACGCAGATGGCAAATGGCCTACGCTGTGCTTGTCTGGGTTGATTCGAGCCTTATCTGCTCTGTGACAGGGACTCCATGAAGGGACATCGCACTCTAGAAGCGCCGAAGCTGCTGGGTATCATCTGGCCCTTCATTGCCGTCGTGATCTTCCAGGCGGCATTGGCCGGTCTCAGCCTTTATACGTTATCGGCGGTACGCGCCTATGTCGCGGGCGAGAGCTTGTGGTCCAAGGCTCAGAAAGACGCCATCTACTACCTCAACCTGTACGCCGACAACCGCGACGAAAGCACTTACCAGCGCTATCGCCAGGCCATCACCGTGCCCCATGGCGATCACCAGTTGCGTGAAGTGCTCGACCAGCCCAATCCGGACTTGAACGCCGCGCGCGATGCCGTGTTGCAGGGGGGCAACCACCCCGACGACGTCGAACGCATCATCTGGTTCTATCGCAACTTCCGCAGCATCAGCTACATGCAGACGGCCATCGATTATTGGGACATCGGCGACCGCTACCTGGGCCAGTTGGATGTGCTGGCGGACGAGATGCGCACAGGCTTTGCCGGTGGCCAGGTCGATGCCGGCACGATCAGCGACTGGAAGGCCCGCATCGTCGCCATCAACGAAGGTGTGACGCCGGCCGCCAGGGCTTTCAGCGATGCCCTGGGCGAGGGTTCGCGCATGCTGCTGCAGGTGCTGCTGATCACCAACCTGCTGACTGCCTTGTTCCTCATTACCATTGCCTGGCGCCGCTCCAGCAAGTTGCTGGCCCAGCGCCAGGCGTTCGCCAGTGCCCTGCAGGCCGAAAAGGAGCGGGCGCAGATCACCCTGCAGGCGATTGGCGATGCGGTCATCACCACCGATGTCGATGGCTATATCGGCTACATGAACCCGGCGGCCGAGCAACTCACCCACTGGCAGGCCGGCCAAGCCCAAGGGCTGCCACTTTCGGCGCTGTTCAGCCTGGTGGACGAGCAGGCCGAAGAGGACGGCCGCAGCCTGGTCGAGCAGGTGCTCAGCGGCAGCCTGAAGGGCGGCGCCGAGCATGCCCGGCTGATCCAGCGCCTGGACGGCAGCACCGTGTCGATCAACCTGGTGGGCTCGCCCATCGTCAATGATGGGCAGGTCAGCGGCATCGTGCTGGTGCTGCACGACATGACCCAGGAGCGCCAGTACATCGCCAACCTGTCCTGGCAAGCGACCCATGACGCCTTGACCGGCCTGGCCAACCGCCGCGAGTTCGAATACCGCCTGGAGCAGGCGCTCAACGGCCTGGCACGTCAGGCTGGGCGGCATTCACTGATGTTCCTCGACCTCGACCAGTTCAAGCTGGTCAACGACACCTGTGGCCACGCGGCGGGCGACGAGTTGCTGCGCCATATTTGCGCCGTATTGCAGTCGGGGCTGCGCGAAGGGGACACCCTGGCCAGGCTGGGTGGCGATGAGTTCGGCGTGCTGCTGGAAAACTGCCCGCCGGACCAGGCCGAGCGAATTGCCGAGCAACTGCGCCAGATGGTCCAGAGCCTGCACTTTGTGTGGAAGGGGCGCCCGTTCGTCACCACCGTGAGCATTGGCCTGGTGAACATGGCGCAGGCCCCCGGTACCCTGGAGGCCTCGCTGCGCGCCGCCGACATGGCCTGCTACATGGCCAAGGAAAAGGGCCGCAACCGGGTGCAGGTGTACCACGCCGACGACAGCGAACTGTCCATGCGCTTTGGCGAGATGGCCTGGATCCAGCGTTTGCACGTGGCCCTGGAAGAAAACCGCTTCTGCCTGTACGCCCAGGAAATCGCCGCGCTGAAGACCATCGAAGGCCCTGGCCATATCGAGATTCTGCTGCGCCTGCACGATGAGAGCGGGCGCACCATCCTGCCCAGCAGCTTCATCCCCGCCGCCGAGCGCTATGGCCTGATGACCGCCCTTGATCGTTGGGTGGTGCGCAATGTGTTCCAGGTGATTCGCCAGTGCCTGGACGAAGGGCGCGAAGGGCCGTTGTCCATGTGCGCGATCAACCTGTCGGGGTCGAGCATCGGCGACGACAACTTCCTCGAGTACTTGCAGCGCTTGTTCGTCGAGTACGCCATCCCGCCACGCATGATCTGCTTCGAGATCACCGAAACCAGCGCCATTGCCAACCTCGGCAGTGCTATTCGCTTCATCAACGAACTGAAAGGGCTGGGGTGCAGGTTCTCGCTAGACGACTTCTGTGCCGGCATGTCGTCGTTCGCCTATTTGAAGCATTTGCCTGTGGATTTCCTCAAGATCGACGGCAGTTTCGTCAAGGACATGCTCGACGACCCGGTCAACCGGGCCATGGTCGAGGTCATCAACCACATCGGCCATGTCATGGGTAAGCGGACCATCGCCGAGTTTGTCGAAACCCCCTTGATCGAACAGGCCCTGCAGGAAATTGGCGTGGATTACGCCCAGGGCTACCTGATCGAACGGCCCCAGGTGTTCACCTGTGACAGCCTGCAGCGCCAACGGATCGCCGCACGGCCTCTGTTGCAGCGGGCACCTGGCACGTTTCGTTAGCTAGACAGCGGCTTTCGCTGACACAACACGTCCGAAAAATCACAAGGAACAAGGAGCTGAAAGTGATTGATGCATTCGTTCGTATCGGGCCATTGATGGACCCCGCCAGTTACCCTCAATGGGCCCAGCAACTGATTGAAGAGTGCCGCGAAAGCAAGCGCCGAGTGGTCGAGCATGAGTTTTACCAGCGCCTGCGTGATGGCCAGTTGAAGCCTTCGACCATCCGCCAGTACCTGATCGGCGGCTGGCCGGTGGTCGAGCAGTTCTCCCTGTACATGGCCCATAACCTGACCAAGACCCGCTATGGCCGCCACCCCGGCGAAGACATGGCGCGGCGCTGGTTGATGCGCAACATCCGCGTCGAGCTCAACCATGCCGACTACTGGGTGCACTGGTGCCATGCCCATGGCGTTCACCTGCATGACCTGCAGGCGCAAGAGGTGCCACCCGAGTTGAATGGGCTCAATGACTGGTGCTGGCGGGTGTGTGCTACTGAAAACCTGGCGATTTCCATGGCGGCGACCAACTACGCCATCGAAGGCGCGACGGGGGAATGGTCGGCGGTGGTGTGCGCCAATGACACCTACGCCCAAGGCTTCCCGGAGGAGCAGCGCAAGCGCGCCATGAAGTGGCTGAAGATGCATGCGCAGTACGACGATGCGCACCCGTGGGAAGCGCTGGAAATCATCTGTACCTTGGCGGGGGAGAACCCGACGCTGGGGTTGCGTACCGAATTGCGCCGGGCGATCTGCAAGAGTTACGACTGCATGTACCTGTTCCTGGAGCGCTGCATGCAGCTGGAAGGGCGTCAGCAGGGGCGGGTGCGGCCGGCGTTGGCGGCGGGTTGATGGTCCCCTGTACTGGCCCTATCGCCGGCAAGCCGGCTCCCACAGCATTTCACCAAGCCAGAAGGCAATGAAACCCCTGTGGGAGCCGGCTTGCCGGCGATAGGGCCAGTGCAGGCCACCCAAAATCACTGGGCGTTGAACGCCTGCCCATTCACCCCAGTGCTGTCTGGCCCCATCAGGTACAGGTACACCGGCATGATCTCTTCAGGCAGCGGGTTGTTCTGCGGGTTCTCGCTCGGGTAAGCCTGGGCCCGCATCGCCGTGCGTGTGGCGCCCGGGTTGATGCTGTTGGAGCGCACCGGCGCAACCCCTTCCAGTTCGTCGGCCAAGGTCTGCATCAGGCCTTCGGTGGCGAACTTCGACACCCCGTAGGCGCCCCAGTAGGCCCGGCCTTTGCGCCCGACGCTGCTGGAGGTGAACACCACCGAGGCGTCCTCCGACAGCTTGAGCAGCGGCAGCAGGGTGCTGGTGAGCATGAAGGTGGCATCGACGTTGATGTGCATTACGCGCATGAAGTTGTCACCCGACAACTGCTCCAGGGGCGTGCGCGGGCCGATGATCGAGGCGTTGTTGAGCAGGCCATCCAGGCGCCCGAACTGGTCTTCGATCATGACCGCCAGCTCGTCGTACTGGTGGGGCAGGGCGGTTTCCAGGTTGAACGGGATCACCACCGGTTGTGGGTGCCCGGCGGCCTCGATCTGGTCGTAGACCTCGTTGAGGTTGGCCTCGGTCTTGCCCAGCAGCAGCACGGTGGCACCGAGCGCGGCGTAGGCCTTGGCAGCGGCGGCGCCGATGCCGCGGCCGGCTCCGGTGACCAGGATGACCCGGCCTTGCAGCAGGTCGGGGCGGGCGGTGTAGTCGAACATCAGATTTTTCCCTTGTTCATTGGGCAGCGCCGATCATTGTGGGAGCGGGCTTGCCCCGCGAAGCAGGCGGCGCGGAGGATGGCACGGGCTTCGCCCGCGTTCGCGGGGCAAGCCCGCTCCCACAGGCCCTGCTGACTTCAGGTCTTGATCAGCAGCCGCACAGCGCGCTGTCGATCACCTTGCGCAGTTCCAGCGGGTGGTCCACCACCACGTCGGCACCCCAGTTGTTCGGGTTGTCCTCTGGATGAATATAGCCGTAGCGCACCGCCGCCGTGCGGGTGCCGGCATCGCGGCCAGACTCGATGTCGCGCAGGTCGTCGCCGACGAACAGCACGCTGGCCGGGTCCAGGTTCAAGGTTTTGCAGGCCAGGATCAGCGGCTCGGGGTCGGGCTTGCTGTTTTTCACGTGGTCCGGGCAGATCAGCAGCGCCGAGCGCTCGGCCAGGCCCAGGCGCTGCATGATCGGCTCGGCAAAACGTACCGGCTTGTTGGTGACCACGCCCCACAGCAGGTTGCCTTTCTCGATGTCGGCCAGCAGCTCTGCCATACCGTCGAACAGCTTGCTGTGCACCGCGCAGTCGCGCTGGTAGCGCTCGAGAAACTCCAGGCGCAGGGCCTCGAAGCCTTCGGCCTCCGGGTCCATGGCGAAGGTGGTGGCGACCATGGCACGGGCACCGCCGGAAATCACCCCGCGAATCAGGTTGTCGTCCACGGCCGGCAAGCCGCGCTCGGCGAGCATGGCCTGGCAGATAGCGATGAAGTCCGGCGCCGTGTCGAGCAGGGTGCCGTCCATGTCGAAGAGTACTGCTCGCAAACGCATGCTCATTCCTCGCGCAGGGTCTGGATCATGTAGTTGACGTCCACGTCGTTGCAAAGCTTGTAGTGCTTGGTCAGCGGGTTGTAGGTCAGGCCGATGATGTCCTTGACTTCAAGGCCGGCAACACGGCTCCAGGCGCCCAGCTCGGAGGGGCGGATGAACTTCTTGAAGTCGTGGGTGCCGCGCGGCAGCATCTTCAGGATGTACTCGGCGCCGACAATGGCCAGCAGGTAGGCCTTGGGGTTGCGGTTGATGGTGGAGAAGAACACCTGGCCGCCAGGCTTGACCATGCGGTAGCAGGCGCGAATCACCGATGACGGGTCGGGGACGTGCTCGAGCATTTCCAGGCAGGTGACCACGTCGAACTGCCCAGGCATCTCTTCGGCCAGTGCTTCGGCGGTGATCTGCCGGTATTCAACCTCGACGCCGGACTCCAACTGGTGCAACTGGGCCACCGCCAGCGGGGCCTCGCCCATGTCGATGCCGGTTACCGAGGCGCCACGCAGGGCCATGGATTCGCTGAGAATGCCGCCGCCGCAGCCCACGTCCAGCACTTTCTTGCCAGCCAGGCCGACCCGCTCGTCGATCCAGTTGACGCGCAACGGGTTGATTTCATGCAGCGGCTTGAACTCGCTTTCACGGTCCCACCAGCGGTGGGCCAAGGCTTCGAACTTGGCAATTTCGGCGTGGTCGACGTTGCTCATTTAAGAGTCCTCTGAAACTTCGCTAAATTGGGCCGGAGTATACCCGAGCGCTCAAGGCCGAGGGTCGCTATAATCGCCGGCTTTTGATATCCGAACGACGGGGAGAGGCGATGCGCGAGCGACTTTTGGCGGCGGAGAAGGTGACCGCGATCCGCTGGCAAGGCGGCGTTCTGCATCTGCTCGACCAGCGCCTGCTGCCCGCGCAGGAGGTCTGGCTGGCCTGCGACAATGTCGCGCAGGTGGTGGACGCGATCCGTGACATGGCTGTGCGCGGTGCGTCGGCCATCGGCATTGCCGCGGCCTACGGCCTGGTCCTCGCCCTGGAAGAGCGCCTGGCCGAGGGCGGCGACTGGGAGCAGGACCTGGAAGAAGACTTCCTCAGCCTGGCCGAGGCGCGCCCCACCGCCGCTAACTTGTTCTGGGCGCTGAACCGCATGCGCGAGCGCCTGCAGCGCTTGCGCCCGGAAGAAGACGTGCTGGCCGCGCTGCAAGCTGAGGCGGTAGCGATTCATGAAAGCGACCGTGAAGCCAACCTGACCATGGCCCAGTACGGCATCGAACTGATTCGCCGCCATCAGGGCAACGCCCAGACCCTGCTCACCTACGGCAATGCCGGCGCCCTGGCCAGTGGCGGTTTTGGCACCGCGCTGGGGGTGATCCGCGCGGGTTACCTGGAGGGCATGGTCGAGCGGGTGTATGCCGGCGAAACCCGCCCCTGGCTGCAAGGCTCGCGCCTGACCGCCTGGGAGTTGGCCAACGAGGGCATTCCGGTGACGTTGTGCGCCGATTCGGCCCTGGCCCACCTGATGAAGAGCAAGGGCATCACCTGGGTTGTGGTCGGTGCCGACTGCATCGCGGCCAATGGCGATGTGGCCAGCAAGATCGGCACCTACCAGCTCGCGGTCAGTGCCATGCACCACGGCGTGCGCTTCATGGTCGTGGCGCCGAGCACCAGCATCGACCTGAACCTGGCCACCGGCGAGGACATCCCCCTTGAAGAGCGCGATGCAGACGAGCTGCTGGATTACGCCGGCACCCGCGTGGCGCCGCAGGTGGAGGTGTTCAACCCGGTGTTCGACGTGACCCCGGCCGACCTGATCGACGTGATCGTGACCGAGAAGGGCATCGTTGAACGCCCGGATACCGCCAAGCTGGCTCAGTTGATGTGCCGCAAGCGTTTGCACTAGTTGGCGTGTGGCGGAAGAGTTTTAGCGCTCAGGAGACCGAGCGCCGCCCGCGCGGCGCATCGCGAGCAACGCTCGCTCCTACGTTTGTTTTCGGCCAATAACGCCTGTAGCAGGCGCGCGCGACCGCCTTGTATGTTCGGCGCGATATCGAGCCATACGCTAAGGCAATCGCGCGCGTTTACCCCAGAAATAATTGGCCCGAAACAAACGTAGGAGCGAGCGTTGCTCGCGATGCGCCGCGCGGGCGGCGCTCGATCTCATCGGCGACACAAAACCCACGGCGAACGCCTGTGCCACATCTCCCCACCCGCACTGCCTTTGTGATAACATCCGGCAGTTTCCAAGACCGCCCATCACGGCGGCCAAATTTGCGCAGATCCATGGCACAACTCATTGATTTGTCGTAAGTCGTCGCAGCACTGCGCGTCGCGACGGCGAGCTTCGTTCGGCCCTTGATGGCGCTGCGAAGTTTCACCAGAAAAAGGAATCAGGCTTCTCATGGGCGAACTGGCCAAAGAAATCCTCCCGGTCAATATCGAAGACGAACTGAGACAGTCTTACCTCGACTACGCGATGAGCGTGATTGTCGGGCGAGCGCTGCCCGATGCGCGTGACGGCTTGAAGCCCGTGCATCGTCGCGTTCTCTTTGCGATGAGCGAACTGGGCAACGACTGGAACAAACCGTACAAGAAGTCCGCCCGTGTGGTCGGTGACGTGATCGGTAAGTACCACCCGCACGGCGACACTGCGGTCTACGACACCATCGTGCGTATGGCCCAGCCGTTCTCGCTGCGTTACCTGCTGGTCGACGGCCAGGGCAACTTCGGTTCGGTCGACGGCGACAACGCCGCGGCCATGCGATACACCGAAGTGCGCATGGCCAAGCTGGCGCACGAGCTGCTGGCCGACCTGCACAAAGAAACCGTCGACTGGGTGCCCAACTACGACGGCACCGAGCAGATCCCGGCAGTCATGCCGACCCGTATTCCCAACCTGCTGGTCAACGGTTCCAGCGGTATCGCCGTAGGCATGGCGACCAACATCCCGCCGCACAACCTCGGCGAGGTCATCGACGGCTGCCTGGCGCTGATCGACAACCCGGATGTCACTATCGATGAGCTGATGCAGTTCATCCCTGGCCCAGACTTCCCGACTGCCGGCATCATCAACGGCCGCCAGGGCATCATCGAGGCCTACCGCACCGGCCGTGGCCGCATTTACATGCGTGCCCGTTCCGAAGTCGAAGACATCGACAAGGTCGGTGGCCGCCAGCAGATCGTCGTCACCGAGCTGCCGTACCAGCTGAACAAGGCGCGTCTGATCGAGAAGATCGCCGAGCTGGTCAAAGAGAAGAAGATCGAAGGCATTACCGAGCTGCGTGACGAGTCCGACAAGGACGGCATGCGCATCGTCATCGAGCTGCGTCGCGGCGAGGTGCCGGAGGTGGTGCTCAACAACCTCTACCAGCAGACCCAGCTGCAGAGCGTGTTCGGCATCAACGTCGTGGCCCTGATCGACGGCCGCCCGCGTCTGCTCAACCTCAAGGACCTGCTCGAAGCGTTCGTCCGCCACCGCCGTGAAGTGGTGACGCGCCGTACCGTGTTCGAGCTGCGCAAGGCCCGTGAGCGTGGCCACATCCTTGAAGGCCAGGCGGTCGCGCTGTCCAACATCGACCCGGTCATCGCCCTGATCAAGGCCTCGCCGACGCCGTCGGAAGCCAAGGAAGCGTTGATTTCCACTGCCTGGGAATCCAGCGCCGTGCAGGTCATGGTCGAGCGCGCCGGCGCCGATTCCTGCCGCCCTGAAGACCTCCCGGAGCAGTTCGGCCTGCGTGAGGGCAAATACTACCTGTCGCCGGAACAGGCCCAGGCGATTCTTGACCTGCGTCTGCACCGCCTGACCGGCCTGGAGCACGAGAAGCTGCTGGCCGAGTACCAGGAAATCCTCGAGCAGATCGGCGAACTGATCCGCATCCTCAGCAGCGCCGAGCGCCTGATGGAAGTGATCCGCGAAGAGCTCGAAGCCATCCGCGCCGAATACGGCGATGCGCGCCGCACCGAGATCCTCAACGCCAGCCACGACCTCAACTACGGCGACATGATCCCGGAAGAAGAGCGCGTGGTGACCATCTCCCACGGTGGCTATGCCAAGACCCAGCCACTGTCCGCCTACCAGGCCCAGCGCCGTGGCGGCAAGGGCAAGTCGGCGACCGGCGTGAAGGACGAGGACTACATCGAGCACCTGTTGGTCGCCAACAGCCACGCCACCCTGTTGCTGTTCTCCAGCAAGGGCAAGGTGTACTGGAAGAAGACCTACGAAATCCCCGAAGCGTCCCGTGCTGCGCGTGGCCGTCCGCTGGTCAACCTGCTGCCGCTGGAAGAGGGTGAGCGCATCACTGCGATGCTGCAGATCGACCTCGAGGCCCTGCAGCAAAGCGCCGACCTGGACGAAGAGCTGGACGAGGCCGATGACACCGTGCTCGAAGGTGAGCTGGTAGAAGCCGAGGAAGTCGACGAAGAAGACGGCGACACCCCGGAATGGTCTGCTGAGCCGACCGGTGCCTATATCTTCATGGCCACCGCTTCCGGTACCGTCAAGAAGACCCCGCTGGCCCAGTTTGCCCGCCCACGCACCAGCGGCCTGATCGCCCTGAAGCTGAAAGAAGGCGACACCTTGATTGCCGCGGCCATCACCGACGGCGCCAAGGAAGTCATGATGTTCTCCGACGCCGGCAAGGTGATCCGCTTCGCTGAAAGCGTGGTGCGCGAAATGGGCCGTACCGCCCGTGGTGTGCGCGGCATGAAGTTAGGCAAAGGGCAGCAGATCATTTCGATGCTGATCCCTGAGTCCGGTGCGCAGATCCTCACCGCGTCCGAGCGTGGCTACGGCAAGCGTACGCCGCTGTCCAAGTTCCCGCGTCGCGGCCGTGGTGGCCAGGGCGTGATCGCCATGGGTACCAAGGGGCGCAACGGTCTGTTGATCGGCGCTATCCAGGTTCAGGAAGGCGAAGAGATCATGCTCATCTCCGACCAGGGCACCTTGGTGCGCACGCGGGTTGGTGAAGTGTCCAGCCTGAGCCGTAACACCCAGGGTGTGACGTTGATCAAGCTGGCGGCTGACGAAACGCTGGTGGGCCTGGAGCGGATCCAGGAGCCTTCCGAAGAAGAGCTCGACGAACTGGTCGAGGCGGATGCGCAAGGCGAAGCGCCGGAGGCTGTCGATGACGACAGCGCGGGCGCCGAAGAGGCACCGCAAGAGTAAGCAAGCGCAACAACCCGAGCGGGGCGACCAAGGTCGCCCCGTTTGACTGATTACAGCAGGTAACGCTGGATCCTCCCATTGGGGGGGCGTTTTTTGTAGGAGCGGCCTTGTGTCGCGAAAGGGTTGCAAGGCAGCCCCCAGGATTTCAGCGACGCTGCAAAAAGCTGGGGGCCGCTTTGCGGCCCTTTCGCGACGCAAGGCCGCTCCTACAAAGAGCGGTGCGCGGCGTGCGAGAAACGATTTTGTTCTATTTGGCAGAGCGAGAGTGGATGTGAGCAAACGAGCCTTTAACTTCTGCGCAGGCCCTGCTGCGCTTCCTGACGCTGTCCTGCAGCGCGCCCAGGCCGAAATGCTGGACTGGCGCGGCAAGGGCTTGTCGGTGATGGAAATGAGCCATCGCAGCGACGATTACGTGGCCATCGCCGAGAAAGCCGAGCAGGACCTGCGTGACCTGTTGTCCGTCCCCTCCAACTACAAGGTCCTGTTCCTGCAGGGCGGTGCCAGCCAGCAGTTCGCCGAGATCCCGCTGAACCTGCTGCCGGAAAACGGTACCGCCGACTACGTCGAAACCGGTATCTGGTCGAAGAAGGCCATCGAGGAAGGGCGCCGTTTCGGCAACATCAATGTCGCCGCCAGCGCCAAGCCTTACGACTACCTCGCCATCCCAGGCCAGAACGACTGGAACCTGACCAAGAACGCTGCCTACGTGCACTATGCGTCCAACGAGACCATTGGTGGCCTGCAATTCGACTGGGTGCCAGAAACCGGTGACGTTCCGCTGGTGGTCGACATGTCGTCCGATATCCTCTCTCGCCCGATCGACGTCTCGCAGTACGGCCTGATCTACGCCGGCGCTCAGAAAAACATCGGCCCGAGCGGCCTGGTGGTGGTGATCGTGCGCGAAGACCTGCTGGGCCATGCCCGCAGCAGCTGCCCGACCATGCTCGACTACAAGGTGTCGGCCGACAACGGCTCGATGTACAACACCCCGGCCACCTATTCCTGGTACCTCTCGGGCCTGGTGTTCGAGTGGCTCAAGGAGCAGGGTGGCGTCGAGGCCATGGAGCAGCGCAACCGCGCCAAGAAAGACCGTCTGTACAGCTTCATCGACGCCAGCGACTTCTACACCAACCCGATCAGCGTCAACGCCCGTTCGTGGATGAACGTGCCGTTCCGCCTGGCCGACGAGCGCCTGGACAAGGCCTTCCTGGCCGGCGCCGACGCCCGTGGCTTGCTCAACCTCAAGGGCCATCGTTCGGTCGGCGGCATGCGTGCCTCGATCTACAACGCCCTGGGCCTGGAAGCGGTTGAAGCGCTGGTTGGCTATATGGCTGAATTCGAGAAGGAGCACGGCTGATGTCCGAACACGAGCTCAAGGCGCTGCGCGTGCGCATCGACAGCCTCGACGAGAAGATCCTCGAGCTGATCAGCGAGCGCGCCCGTTGCGCCCAGGAAGTGGCGCGGGTCAAGACCGCCTCGCTCGCCGAAGGTGAAAAGCCGGTGTTCTACCGCCCCGAGCGTGAGGCTGCGGTACTCAAGCGGGTCATGGAGCGCAACAAGGGGCCGCTGGGCAACGAAGAGATGGCGCGGCTGTTCCGCGAAATCATGTCGTCCTGCCTGGCCCTGGAAGAGCCGCTGAAAATCGCCTACCTGGGCCCTGAAGGTACCTTCACCCAGGCAGCGGCGATGAAGCATTTCGGCCATGCCGTAATCAGCCGCCCAATGGCGGCCATTGACGAAGTGTTCCGCGAAGTGGCGGCCGGTGCGGTCAACTTCGGCGTGGTGCCGGTGGAAAACTCCACCGAGGGCGCGGTCAGCCACACCCTGGACAGCTTCCTTGAGCACGACATGGTGATCTGCGGTGAAGTCGAGCTGCGCATCCACCACCACCTGCTGGTGGGTGAGAGCACCAAGACCGACAGCATCACCCGCATCTACTCCCACGCCCAGTCGCTGGCCCAGTGCCGCAAGTGGCTGGATGCGCACTACCCGAACGTGGAGCGCGTGGCAGTTTCGAGCAACGCCGAAGCGGCCAAGCGGGTCAAGGGTGAGTGGAATTCGGCAGCGATCGCCGGTGATATGGCGGCGAACCTGTACGGCCTGACCCGTCTGGCCGAGAAGATCGAAGACCGTCCAGACAACTCGACGCGCTTCCTGATGATCGGTAACCAGGAAGTACCGCCGACCGGCGACGACAAGACCTCGATCATCGTCTCGATGAGCAACAAGCCGGGGGCCTTGCACGAGCTGCTGGTGCCGTTCCACGAGAACGGTATCGACCTGACCCGCATCGAGACGCGCCCGTCGCGCAGCGGCAAGTGGACGTACGTGTTCTTCATCGACTTCGTCGGCCACCACCGCGACCCGTTGATCAAGGCAGTGCTGGAGGCGATCAGCCAAGAGGCTGTGGGGCTGAAGGTGCTGGGGTCTTATCCGAAGGCGGTGCTGTAAATGAGCTTGCCGGGGCCGCTTTGCGCCCCATCGCGACGCAAGGCCGCTCCTACAGGGCCTGCGTGATACCTGTGGGCGCGGCCTTGTGTCGCGATGGGCTGCGAAGCGGCCCCCTGCGGTCTCACAGACTGTCTTGATTTCTGAACAGGGTTCGCACTCGTGGTAAATGCAGTAACAACCAAACCCGCACCGCTCATCGGTCGCCTCGTCGTCGTAGGCCTGGGCCTGATCGGCGGCTCCTTCGCCAAGGGCTTGCGCGAAAGCGGCCTGTGCCGCGAAGTGGTCGGCGTCGACCTGGATGCCCCCTCGCGCAAGCAGGCCGTGGCCCTGGGTGTGGTCGACCGCTGTGAAGAAGACCTCGCCGCCGCCTGTGTCGGTGCTGATGTCATCCAGCTGGCCGTGCCGATCCTGGCCATGGAAAAGCTGCTGGCGCGCCTGGCACAGCTCGACCTGGGCGATGCCGTCATCACCGATGTCGGCAGTGCCAAGGGCAATGTGGTGCGCGCCGCCCGTGAAGTCCTGGGTGAGCGCCTGTCGCGCTTCGTCCCCGGCCACCCGATTGCCGGTTCCGAGCAGAGCGGGGTAGAGGCCTCCAACGCCGCCCTGTTCCGTCGCCACAAGGTCATCCTCACGCCGCTGCCGGACACCGACCCCGCCGCCCTGGCCACGGTAGACCGCCTGTGGCGCGCATTGGATGCCGATGTCGAGCACATGCCGGTCGAGCGCCATGACGAAGTCCTGGCCGCCACCAGCCACCTGCCGCACTTGCTGGCCTTCGGCCTGGTCGATTCGCTGGCCAAGCGCAATGAAAACCTCGAGATCTTCCGGTACGCTGCGGGAGGCTTCCGCGATTTCACGAGAATCGCCGGCAGCGACCCGACCATGTGGCACGACATCTTTCTCGCCAACCGCGAAGCCGTCCTGCGCACGCTTGATACATATCGCAGCGATCTCGACGCCTTGCGCGACGCGATCGATGCAGGGGACGGGCACCAGCTGCTGGGTGTATTCACCCGCGCACGCGTTGCCCGCGAGCATTTCAGTAAAATCCTGGCCCGCCGGGCCTATGTGGACGCTATGAACGCCAACGATCTGATTTTCCTGGCCCAACCGGGTGGCCGCCTGACCGGGCGAATCCGCGTACCGGGCGACAAGTCGATTTCTCACCGCTCGATCATGCTCGGCTCGCTGGCCGAAGGCACGACCGAGGTCGAAGGGTTCCTCGAAGGTGAGGATGCGCTGGCGACCTTGCAAGCCTTCCGTGACATGGGGGTGGTCATCGAAGGCCCGAACCAGGGTCGCGTAACCATCCATGGGGTCGGCCTGCACGGCCTCAAGCCGCCACCTGGGCCGATCTACGTGGGTAACTCCGGCACCTCGATGCGCTTGCTCTCTGGCCTGTTGGCCGGTCAGCCGTTCGACGTGACCATGACCGGTGATGCCTCGCTGTCCAAGCGCCCGATGAACCGCGTGGCCAACCCGCTGCGCGAAATGGGCGCAGTGGTCGAGACTGGCCCTGAAGGCCGTCCGCCATTGACCATCCGTGGTGGCAACAAGCTCAAGGCGCTGACCTACACGCTGCCGATGGCCAGTGCCCAGGTCAAATCGTGCCTGCTGCTGGCCGGTCTGTATGCCGGAGGCAAGACCACTGTCACCGAACCTGCACCGACCCGTGACCACACCGAGCGCATGCTGCGCGGCTTTGGTTATGCGGTTGAGTCCAATGGCCCGGTGGCTTCGCTGCAGTCTGGCGGCAAGCTGACGGCAACCCGCATCGAAGTGCCTGCCGATATTTCGTCGGCGGCGTTCTTCCTGGTCGCGGCCTCGATCGCTCAAGGCTCGGAGCTGGTGCTCGAGCATGTCGGCATCAACCCGACCCGTACCGGCGTGATCGACATTCTGCGCCTGATGGGCGGCGACATCACCCTGGAAAACCAGCGTGAAGTGGGTGGTGAGCCGGTGGCCGACCTGCGTGTGCGCGGTGCTCAGCTCAAGGGTATCGATATCCCCGAAAACCTGGTGCCGCTGGCCATCGACGAGTTCCCGGTACTGTTCGTTGCCGCGGCCTGTGCCGAAGGGCGCACCGTGCTGCGTGGCGCCGAAGAGCTGCGGGTCAAGGAATCCGACCGCATCCAGGTCATGGCCGATGGGCTGATCAGCCTGGGCGTGAAGTGCGAACCGACCCCGGACGGCATCATCATCGACGGCGGCCAGATCGGCGGCGGCGAAGTGCACGGCCACGGTGACCACCGTATCGCCATGGCCTTCAGCGTTGCCTCGCTGCGTGCCACTGCGCCGATTCGCATCCATGACTGCGCCAACGTCGCCACCTCGTTCCCTAACTTCCTGGCGCTGTGTGCCGAAGTCGGTATCCGCGTGGCTGAAGAGGGCAAGTCGTGAATTCGCAAGCAACAGTCATCACCATCGACGGGCCAAGCGGCTCGGGCAAGGGCACGGTCGCCGGTCTGCTGGCTCGCGAGCTGGGCTGGCGCCTGCTGGACTCCGGCGCGCTGTACCGTTTGCTGGCGTTCAATGCCAACAATCACGGCGTCGACCTGACCAACGAAGAGCTGCTCAAGCAACTTGCCGCCCATCTGGATGTGCAGTTCATCGCGGCCGAGCCCGGTAAGCTGCAACAGATCATCCTCGAGGGTGAGGACGTCAGCAGTGTCATCCGCACCGAAACCGTTGGCGCAGGCGCCTCGATGGTGGCCTCGCTGCCTGCCGTGCGGGACGCGTTGCTGTTGCGTCAGCGTGCATTCCGCGAGACTCCGGGCCTGATCGCCGATGGTCGCGACATGGGTACCGTGGTGTTCCCGGACGCGCCCTTGAAGATTTTCCTGACCGCCAGCGCCGAGGAACGGGCACGTCGTCGTTACCTGCAGTTGAAGGGCAAAGGCGAAGATGTTAGTCTGTCGAGTCTGCTGGATGAGATTCGTGCACGTGATGAGCGTGACACCCAACGTGCAGTGGCCCCGCTGAAACCAGCGGCCGATGCCATTCAGTTGGACTCTACCGAGTTGTCCATCGAGCAGGTGTTGCAACGTATCAGGAGTGAGATCGCGCTTCGCGACCTTCACTGATAGCCAGGAGAGCAGGCAGGTGCACCAGTCAACGTCCTGTCGGCTTTCCTTTAAATAACGAAACCCACATTGTCTGGAATGTGGCGATGGGCGTCTGTTTCGCCCGAATCTACAGGAATTAAAATGAGCGAAAGCTTTGCAGAACTCTTTGAAGAAAGCCTGAAAACCCTCAATCTTCAGCCGGGTGCGATCATCACCGGTATCGTTGTCGACATCGACGGCGACTGGGTTACCGTACACGCTGGCCTGAAGTCCGAGGGCGTCATCCCGCTCGAGCAGTTCTACAACGAAGCTGGCGAGCTGACCATCAAGGTCGGTGACGAAGTTCACGTTGCGCTGGACGCGGTCGAAGACGGCTTTGGCGAAACCAAACTGTCCCGTGAAAAAGCCAAGCGCGCCGAGTGCTGGATTGTTCTGGAAGCAGCTTTCGCCGCCGAAGAAGTGGTCAAGGGCGTTATCAACGGTAAGGTTAAGGGCGGCTTCACTGTCGACGTTAACGGCATCCGTGCGTTCCTGCCGGGCTCCCTGGTTGATGTCCGCCCAGTGCGCGACACCACCCACCTGGAAGGCAAAGAGCTGGAATTCAAGGTCATCAAGCTCGACCAGAAGCGCAACAACGTTGTCGTTTCCCGTCGCAGCGTGCTGGAAGCCGAGAACTCCGCCGAGCGCGAAGCCCTGCTGGAAACCCTGCAGGAAGGCCAGCAAGTCAAAGGTATCGTCAAGAACCTCACCGACTACGGCGCATTCGTGGACCTGGGCGGTATCGACGGCCTGCTGCACATCACCGACATGGCCTGGAAGCGCATCAAGCATCCTTCCGAAATCGTTAACGTTGGCGACGAAGTCGACGTTCGCGTTCTGAAGTTCGACCGTGAGCGCAACCGCGTTTCGCTGGGTCTGAAGCAGATGGGCGAAGATCCGTGGGTTGCTATCACTGCCCGCTACCCAGAAGGTACTCGCGTACAAGCTCGCGTTACCAACCTGACCGACTACGGCTGCTTCGCTGAGCTGGAAGAAGGCGTTGAAGGTCTGGTACACGTTTCCGAAATGGACTGGACCAACAAGAACATCCACCCGTCGAAAGTCGTTCAGGTTGGCGACGAAGTGGAAGTCATGGTTCTGGACATCGACGAAGAGCGTCGTCGTATCTCCCTGGGCATCAAGCAGTGCAAGTCCAACCCATGGGAAGACTTCTCCGGCCAGTTCAACAAGGGTGACAAGATCACCGGTACCATCAAGTCGATCACCGACTTCGGTATCTTCATTGGTCTGGACGGCGGCATCGACGGCCTGGTTCACCTGTCCGACATCTCCTGGAACGAAACCGGCGAAGAAGCCGTACGTCGTTTCAAGAAGGGCGACGAGCTGGAAACCGTCATCCTGTCGGTCGACCCAGAGCGCGAGCGCATCTCCCTGGGCATCAAGCAGCTGGAAGACGATCCGTTCTCCAACTTCGTTGCTGTCAATGACAAGGGCGCTATCGTCAAGGGCATCGTGAAAGAAGTTGACGCCAAAGGCGCCATCGTCACCCTGGCCGACGACATCGAAGCCACTCTGAAAGCTTCCGAAATCAGCCGTGACCGCGTTGAAGACGCGCGTAACGTTCTGAAGGAAGGCGAAGAGATCGAAGCTAAGATCATCAGCGTTGACCGTAAGTCCCGCGTTATCAGCCTGTCGATCAAATCGAAAGACGACGCTGAAGAGCGCGAAGCTATCCAGAGCCTGAAAAACGCTCCGGAAGCTGCTGCCGACACCACCATGGCTGCGCTGCTGCGCGAAGCAATGGCCAAACAGAACTAAGTTCTGTTGGATCGGTAAGAAAAAGGGCGACCCTCGGGTCGCCCTTTTTTTATCTGTGATTTTTGTGGTGGTGCCTAAATCGAGCGGCCCGAATCAATCGTAGCGAGCGTTGCTCGCGATGCGCCGCGCGGGCGGCGCTCGATCTCAAACCCACACTGCATCCCAGTGCGGATAATCGCCAATCCTGGCGACCAATCCCGCCCTGACCGGATTGGCTATGATGTATCGGGCAACCCTCAAAACATCTTCATCTTGCCGCAAAGCCCGGTCGTGATAACCCGCCTGCCAGACCGGTGAAACCTTTATCCCTGCCTTGCGCAGTGCATGACTGGACCGGCTCTTTACGCGTTGCATAAGTACACTAAGCGTCACTTCCCCTAATTCAAGCAACCAATGCACATGGTCAGGCATCACAACCCAGGCTAATGATCGGCAGTGGTTTTTTTCTTCGGCATGGCGAAGGTTCTGGATAATCATGCGCGCTAAATGAAAGTCCTGAAACAGTGGCCGACGTTGGTGTGTGGCTGTGGTCAACATATAAAGCCTGCCTGGCTCAGAGTATCGTGCGCGGCGAAGCATGCAGCCATGAGGTTTGGGCATCGTGTTCTTCCGTGAACAAGGGTGTCCAATCAGCGTAGTTGCCGACCTGTGGCGCTGGGCGATGGAAGATTGTCAGCATGTAAATGCCATGAGTTGAATGGCTGGGTCAGTGGGGGCGTGGGGCGGCCATTTGACGTGAGTTGTGTGGTGGTGCGTAGATCGAGCGCCGCCCGCGCGGCGCATCGCGAGCAACGCTCGCTCCTACGTTTGTTTCGGGCCAATTATTCCTGGGGCATTGGCGCGCGGCCCCTTGGCGCATGGCTCGATATCGCGTCGAACAAACAAGGCGGTCGCGCGCGCCTGTCACAGGCGTTATTGGCCAAAAACAAACGTAGGAGCGAGCGTTGCTCGCGATGCGCCGCGCGGGCGGCGCTCGATCTACGCGTCACCCCAAAACTCACGACGTACCCCTTCAACCACGCGCATCCCAGCCAATCCGCGACAAATTTCTTTTTACTTCAATCTTGAATTTTTTTATTAAGTCAAGAACCGCCCTGTTCAAATCCCTCCCAGCGTGCTACAAACTGGTTAAGCAATGATCTAGCTGCTTGATAACGAAGGGAAAAATATGACGAAGTCGGAGCTGATCGAACGTATTGTCACCCATCAGGGGCTGCTCTCCTCGAAAGATGTGGAGTTGGCCATCAAGACCATGCTTGAGCAGATGTCGCAGTGCCTGGCGACGGGCGATCGCATCGAGATTCGCGGTTTTGGCAGCTTCTCGCTGCACTATCGCGCACCCCGTGTCGGTCGCAACCCCAAGACTGGCCAGTCGGTCAGCTTGGAAGGCAAGTTCGTGCCGCACTTCAAACCGGGCAAGGAATTGCGTGACCGGGTCAATGAAGAAGATGAGGCCGAGGCCTGATAAAAAAGGAGCAGTCTGATGCGTAACCTCAAGCGCGCCCTGGCGGCGTTGTTCGTGCTGCTGTTGGCGGCTGTGGTGCTGTTCTTCGTGCTCGAGAACCAGCAGGCAGTCTCGTTGGTCCTGTTTGGTTGGTCTGCCCCTGAAGTGCCGGTTGCGGTACTGGTACTGGCCGCGCTGGTCATCGGCTTGGCTATCGGCCCACTGCTCGGCGCCTACGGCGTGCAGCGCAGCAAGCGCAAAATTCGCGCTTCTGCCCGCCAAGCGGCATTAAGCGGTAATTGAGGCGGTTTCCTACTTCTATTGAGGAAAGTCTCACCTATGCCCGCATCGGCTGTCATGAAGTAATAGCACACTTCATTTTCGGCCCAGGCGAGTGTGCAGCAGCATGGATTTCCCCGTTCTTTCTCATCACGGCGCCACCCGAGGCGTAACTGGCTCTTGCCACCAGCTTCATCTTGGCCCCGCTATTAGCCTGCTGGTCGATTGCGGCCTGGAGCAGGGTGATGATGCATCGCCTGGCGCGGAGTCCGCGTCCCTGGGTTTGGGTGCGAGCTTCGAGGTGAGCAGTGTTCAGGCGCTGATCGTCACGCACGTGCATCTCGACCATGTCGGCCGCATCCCCGCGCTGCTGGCGGCGGGGTACCGAGGCCCCATTCTGTGCAGCGAGCCCTCTGCCAAGCTGCTTCCGCTGGTGCTGGAGGATGCCTACAGGCTGAGCATCAGCCGTGAACCGAAGCACGTGCAGCGCTATCTCGCGATGCTCAATGAACTGATCGTCCCGCTGCCTTTCGAGCAATGGCATGTTCTCATCGACCGACCTGGTCTTGGCTGCCGCATTCGCTTGCAGCGCGCCGGGCACCTACTGGGTTCAGCCTATGTCGAGTGTGACGTGGCGCGCGGGGAGGTCAACACCCGCTACGTGTTCTCCGGCGACCTAGGGCCCTCCACTAATCCCTTGCTGCGGCCAGTGCAGCCCGCAGAGCGCGCTGACGTGCTGGTGCTCGAAAGCACCTATGGTGATCGCCCGCACCCCAGTACCGACGACCGTCGAGAAAAACTGGGGGCAGTCATCGATCGGGCATTGGCGGATAACGGCACGATCCTTATTCCAGCCTTCAGCCTGGGGCGTACCCAGGAATTGTTGTACGAGCTCGAAGACATCCTTCATCGCAAGGCCCTGCTGAACGCGGGGCAAGCATCGGGTGATAATCCTCTTGATTGGTCACAATTACCCATCATTCTTGATTCACCCTTGGCTCAACGCATCACCGGCGTTTACCGCGACCTGCATGAATACTGGAATGAAGAAGCCCGGGCGCGGTTGGCTGAAGGGCGTGACCCGCTGGGCTTCGGTCAGCTGATCAGTGTGGATACCCATGCCAGGCATCAGCAGGTGGTGAATTACCTCAAGAGCACCGGGCGCCCGGCGATTGTCATAGCAGGCAACGGCATGTGCTCGGGTGGGCGAATCGTCAATTACCTCAAGGCCATGCTTGGGGATCCGAGGCATGAGGTGCTGTTCGTCGGGTATCAGGCCAAGGGCACGCCGGGGGCAGTGATCCAGGCCAGTGAAGGCGCGGAAGGGTTTGTGCAGATTGATCTGGATGGAGAGGCTTATGGGATTCGGGCGAAGGTGATGACGTTGAGTGGGTATTCGGGGCATGCGGATCAGCATGGCCTGCTCGAATTTGCCATGGGCGGCGCCACGTCGCCTGCCAAAGTGGTTTTGGTGCATGGGGAGCCAGCCGCAAAGGCGGCCTTGAGCCGAGCTCTACTCAGTCGGGCACAGGGAGCCAAGCAGCAAGTGGAGGTGAGCATTCCTTGAAAGCGGCAAGATGATCTGCGCGTTATCCGCTGTGCCAAGAAACTGATAGATTGTGCTTTCCTCGGTCGAATTAGAGCGAATGCTGTACTCTGATTCATAGTGGGGCAGGCTCGAATGCGGGCGGCTGGGTGACACATCGCCGCTGAGCTATGTCTTGATCCACCGATTTGGGTGGGTTGCTGAAAGTGGCTTTCCCTGGTTTGCCAGGGAATCGTGCAGATCGTCGGATTCAAGGATAACTAAAAGAAATGCGCAATGATCGTGAGCGCCTCGGTGAAGCGCGTGAGTATGATATTTTCGATTTGACCGAGGGGCTTTGGCGGCAACGCTTGCTGGTGCTGGTGGTCACTGTGTTGGTTGCGGCACTGGCAGTCGTCTACGCAATGCTGGCGACTCCGGTGTATGAGGCCAAGGTTCTTCTGCAGCCGCCACTGAGCAGTGATATCAGTCAGTTGAATGTCGGACGGGTGGGTGGTGATGATTTGCTCGCTCCCATTCGTGAGCGGGAGGTCGGCCAGATCTACCGGCGCAATCTGCAGTCAGATTCGTTGCGGCAAGCGTTTTTCGAGCAAGTTTACCTACCCAGTCTTGGTGAGGGGCTTGGTGCAGGTTCGGCTGGTCTTTACGCCAAATTCTATGGGCAGCTACAGGTGCTCAATGCTAATGAGGAGGAGGGCCGTTCTTCTGTTTCTGCACGTGCCGAGGATCCCCATCAAGCGGCTGATTGGGTTGTGAAGTATGCGGAGATGGCGGCTGAGCGAACCAAAAGTGAACTGATAAAAAAGGTCACTGCCGAGTTCAAGGTAGAGGCCGACAACCTACAGCGAGCTATCGATGCCGCGCGTGCCAATGCCTCACGTGAGCGTGAGGACCGGATTATCCAGTTGACGGAGGCGTTGCACACGGCGCGCTCCATCGGTCTTGAAAAGCCGCCAATTATTACCACCGGGTTGTCAGCGGAAGTCTCTTCGGGGATGAATGGCTCGCTGATGTATATGCGCGGAAGCAAAGCGCTGGAATCGGAAATCAAGAATTTGCAGGCGCGCGTGTCTGATGACCCGTTCGTGAGTAACTTGCGTGAGCGAGAACAAAAGGTGTCGTTCTATCGTTCGGTAACACTGACGCCTGATCAGTTTGAGGTGTATCGGCAGGATGGCGTAGTGGAGCCACCCGAAGCTCCAATCAAGCCTCGCAAGGCTTTGATTGTGGGGATCGGCGTGTTGGTTGGCTTGTTCATCGGCACATTCATCGCGCTCATTCGTGAGGCGTGGCGGTTCAGGCAAGCGCGCCAGGACTAGTGGTCAGCAGAGGTGCTGGTGGTGTGCGGCAATGAATAAACTGTCGAACACTGCTGGCCTGTGAAGCGTCGGCTCATAGTGCCGAAAACTCAAAAGACATAAGGCAGTGGTTGAGGATGAGTGAGCAATATCTAGTTTCCATTGTAGTGCCAACTCATAACCGTTCGAAGTACGCGATTCCCTGTGTGAAGAGCTTGCTCGAAATAAAGTCCGAGCGGCTACAGGTCGTGGTGCACGATACCAGTAACGATGATTGCCAGTTGGCTGCCTGGGCGGCGGATCAGGCGGACTCGAGATTGGTTTACGTCCATTGGAAAAGCCGTCTTTCCATGACCGAGAACCATGAGCGGGCCATGCAGTTGGCAGAGGGCGAGTACGTCTGCCTGATTGGTGATGATGATACTGTTTCGCAACGGATTCTCGAGGCGGCCGAATACGCAAAGGCTGAAAACGTCGACATGCTGACGCCGCGGGTTAAAGCCTTCTATTACTGGCCAGACTTTCGCACCAAGTTTTACGGTGCTGCGCATGCAGGGCGCATTTATCTGGAAACGTTTGGGCGGGGTGCCGAGACGCTGCAGGCTAGCAAGCAGTTGGACAAAGCACTCCATGAGGCATGCCAGGGCACCGATGCGCTGCCGAAGCTTTACCATGGCCTGGTAAGGCGTAACTTGCTGGACGAACTGCGTCGCCGCAGTGGAAAGATTTTCTTCGGGACTAGCCCCGACATGTCAGCGTCCGTTTCGCTTGCGATGATAGGCAAGACTTATTGCTTGCTCGATTTCCCCTTCACCATGCCAGGCGGTGGGGGTGGGAGTAACAGCGGGCGTAGCGCCATGGGCAAGCACAAGGGCAACTTGAAAGATGACCCTCATATGAAGCCCTTCACGGACTTGCAGTGGCCTGCTGAGTTGCCCATGTTCTTCAGTGTTGAGACTGTTTGGGCTCACGCTGCCTGGGCAACGCTGGAAGGTATGAAAGACGAAAAGCGGCAGTCGCAGTTCAACTTAGCGCGCCTTTATGCCTTGTGCCTTTTTTATCACCGTGACTACGCAAAAGAAATTTTTGCAGCGCGTCGGGCGGCTCAGGCAGGTGGCAATAGCCAGGTGGGCATGGTCCGGCTGGTTTCTGAGTTTGTATCCGTGGTTACAAAATATACCTTCTCCCGCCTGAAAAGGGTGATGAAGCCTAATGCCAGTAACGGGCGCGAAGTGGTTGGCGTGGTAGAAGATGTGTACCTCGCACGGCAGGCCCTGGACAATAAGCTGGAAGCAAGGTTGGCGGGGGCGGGCATCTGCACTTCATCGACGAGAACGCGCAGCGTGACAGAGTGATTGGTGGGAGGCAATGAAGATAGCTAATCTCTCGTCACTGCTGCTGGCCAGTTTTTCCGGAAAGCTCATCTATGCGTTGGCAAGTGTCATTTCATTGCCGCTGGCCGCTTATGTGCTTGGCGCAGAAGCGGTAGGCCTGGTAGGTTTTTTTACTACACTGCTGATGGTGTTGATGGTGCTGGAGGGCGGACTGACCAGTAACGTCATCCAGCGTTTGGCCAGGATCAGAGGCGTTGCGAGCGCTGACCGTTCAATGCGCTCGGTCAGGGCGCTGGTGAATACCTACCTGTTGGTCTTTTCTGCAGTGGGCTTGATTGCGGCGTGCGCGATATCGCTGGCGTCGCCGGCACTCGTGAGCCATTGGCTGAAGCTCACTGATATCAGCCAGGATCAAGCACTGTACGCCCTTTACTGCATGGCAATATTCATTGGCCTTAATTTGCCAGTGATGTTGCTGCAGGGCGTATTTGTAGGCAATGAACTGCAATACCCGCTGAACAAAGTGTACATCGTCTACTCGTTGATGCGTACCCTCGGCGTATTAGGGTTGGTTCATAGTGTTCCCGTCTTCGGTGGCGTGACGGGTTATTTTACACTTCAGGTTTTAATCCAGTTGATGTATGTCGCGACATTGATGTATGTGCTGTATCGTCGTGACTTGCTGGGGGCGGGTAGGGTTCACAAAAAATACGTTCTTAGCGGCTTGGCATTTAGTCGAGGGGTTTTTCTGATCTCCTTGACTTCGGTGATAACCGTGCAATATGACAAGTTGTTCATGAGCGGTGCGCTCGGCCTGCAAGACTATGCGTACTACAGCCTTGCCAGCACAATTGCAGGTTTTCCTTATATTTTTTCGACAGCTTTTAATACGGTGTTGTTCCCACGGTTCTCGCGGGACCTGCGTGTTGGTGAACTGGCGCGTATCGAAAAAGTATTTCGAGCTGCACTGGTACTGTTTGCGTTGATCATGACCATTATGTGCAGTGCGGTATTCTGGTATGCCGGCGCGGCCTTGCACATGATGTTCGAGCCGTTTTTGGCAGAGGGTATCGACACGGTAGTGCCTTGGCTGCTGGTGGGCACAGCACTGCAGTCCTTGTTGATCGTTCCTTTCTCGCTGCAGATGGCTGCGGGGTGGACGTCGCTTGCGTTCCGCTTAAACCTGGTTGCGGTGCCGATTATCTTGTTCGGCCTGCCAGCACTGGTGGCGAGCTTTGGGGCTGTTGGCGGTGCTTACAATTGGCTGCTTTACAACGCCTTTTCGTTTGGCTGTACGGTATATTTTACGTGTCGCCGATTTCCTTGGTTGCTGCCTGCTTATCGCGCGTGTCTATACGCTGCGTTGGTGACTGCCGTGATGGCGAATGGCTTATTCTTCCTGTGTTTCCAATGGTTGTCTGGCGCGGTGGCGGGCGTGGTGGGTGCATGCCTGGCTTCGGCGTTGCTGGCTGCATTGGGGGCATTTATCTTTCGCAAGCAGTTGGCTGGACTCAGGTGACATGAGCGTATAGTCTGTCTTGATTACGGAGAATTATAATGAAGATAGTTGTGCTGGGTGCTTCCGGGATGCTGGGTAATGCGGTGTTCAGGTACTTGGTGTCTGATCAGCGCTACACAGTATGGGGCACGGTACGTAGTTCCGCGTCGCTCAAGTATTTTTCTGCCAGTGAACGTGAACGTTTGGTGGTAGGGCTTGATGTGCTTAGCCAAGACGACCTGCTTGAATTCTTCATGCAGTATCGGCCGGATGTCGTTGTCAATTGCACTGGGCTGATAAAGCAACTTTCAACTGCAAATGACCCGCTCGCGGTATTGCCGATCAATGCGCTGCTGCCTCATCGTCTGCAGAAGCTCGCACAACTGATTGGTGCGCGGCTGGTTCATATTAGTACCGATTGTGTTTATGCCGGCACCCAGGGGCAGTACGTAGAGGCTGATGTTTCTGATGCTGAAGACCTGTACGGCAAGTCGAAGTACATCGGTGAAGTACATGATTCAGCGAACGCGATCACGTTGCGAACCTCGATCATTGGTCACGAGCTGTCAGGGAGCAAGTCACTGGTGGACTGGTTCCTTTCTCAGTCCGGCAGTGTCAAGGGTTACCAGAAGGCCATATTTTCAGGCCTGCCAACGGTTGAAATGGCGCGGGTCATTGCGGACTACGTGCTGCCCAATGCAGCGCTGAATGGCCTCTACCATGTGTCGGCGGAGGCGATTGATAAATACTCATTGTTGAAGTTGGTCGCTGAGAAATACGGTAAGACGATCGATATCGTGGCGGATGACGCGGTTGCTATTGATCGCTCGCTTGACTCGAGCCGGTTTCGTCAGGCGACAGGTTACCTGCCCCCGAGCTGGGCTGATCTGATCGTTAAGATGCGCGACTTTAAATAAGATATTTCAGGGCTTGGAAATGTTTAAAAATAAAGTATTGATGATTACGGGTGGTACTGGGTCGTTCGGCAATACAGTGCTTAAGCGGTTTCTCGATACCGATGTGAAAGAAATTCGGATTTTCAGTCGTGACGAGAAAAAGCAGGAAGACATGCGCATTGCCTTGGGTAATGACAAGGTCAAGTTCTACATTGGCGATGTGCGTGATTATTCCAGCCTGTTGCAAGCGATGGTCGGCGTGGATTACATCTTCCATGCTGCAGCGCTCAAGCAGGTGCCGTCTTGCGAGTTCTTCCCCATGGAGGCGGTCAAGACCAACGTGATGGGTACTGAGAATGTGCTCAACGCGGCAGTCGAGTGCAAAGTCAAGCGCGTGGTGGTATTGAGCACCGACAAAGCGGTGTACCCGATCAACGCGATGGGTATCTCCAAGGCGTTGGCGGAAAAACTGGTCATTGCCAAGTCCCGTATGATTCCTGCGAGTTCACAAACTGTCATTTGCGCTACCCGCTATGGCAACGTGATGGCGTCCAGGGGCTCGGTAATCCCCTTGTTTGTCAATCAGCTAAAAAGTGGCCAGCCGCTTACTATTACCGACCCCAATATGACGCGTTTCCTCATGTCGCTTGAGGACTCCGTCGACTTGGTGCTGCATGCATTCGAGCATTCCCAGCAAGGGGATATTTTTGTGCAGAAGGCGCCTGCTTCAACGGTGGGTGACCTGGCGACCGCCTTGCAACAATTGTTCAAGCTTAAGAATGAAATCAAGGTCATCGGCACGCGGCATGGCGAGAAGCTCTACGAGTCGCTGATATCGCGTGAAGAAATGGCCAAGGCCGAAGACATGGGCCGTTATTATCGCGTGCCTGCTGATAACCGAGATCTCAACTACGAAAAATATTCCTCCAATGGCGAGGAAGAAGTTTCCCATCTCGATGACTACACCTCACACAATACCGTGTTGTTGTCGATCGAAGAGATCAAGGAGACCTTGCTCAAGCTGGACTACATACAGCAAGAGCTGAAAGCCTGATCAACGTCGTGTGCCCGGTTGTTGGTGCTTTATTATTTGTCGGTGTGTTGGAGAAGTCGTTTGGCCGAGCTCAGTGCTGTCGTCAGTGTCAGTGTTGTTATCCCTTGTTATCGCTGCAAGGGTTCGATAGCGCGCGCGGTTGAGTCTGTGTTTGCTCAAACACTGAGGCCTGCTGAAGTTATCCTGGTTGACGACTGCAGCCCAGATGACACGCTTGAACAGCTGCACGCTGAAGCGAAGAGGTACCCGCCGGGCTGGGTAAAGGTCATTGCGCTGAAGAAAAATGGCGGCCCAGGCAATGCGCGGAATGCTGGCTGGGCAGAAGCCACTGGGAAGTACGTGGCGTTTCTTGATTCTGATGACAGCTGGCATATCAAGAAAACCGAGTTGCAATACCAGTGGCTTGAGCAGCATCCCGAGGTCGACTTGCTTGGCCAGCATTTTGCGGCAGGTCAGCGCAGCGAACCGTCGATTGACGATGTGCGTTTTATCCCCGTGACGGGACGCCAGTTGCTGCTGTCCAATCGCTTTTCCACCTCTTCTGTCATGATTCGGCAAGACGTGAAGTATAGATTCAAGCAGGGCATGCGTTACTGCGAAGATTACCAGTTGTGGTGTGATATCTGTTTCGGCGGTGGGGCATGCTTTAACGTGGATTACCCACTCGTCAACACCTTCAAGCCCGTGTACGGCGACTCAGGCCTGAGTGGTCAACTCTGGCGCATGGAGAGAGGCGAGTTGGCGGTGCACCTGTCGCTGCTCAAGCGCAGGTACATAGGCCTTCCTGCGTGCTTGCTCGCCGTTTCATGGTCACTCGGGAAGTTTGTTCGTCGCGTCATCAACTCATCGGTTCGAAGGACTCTATGATTTATATCGTCGGCTGGGGGATCATGCTGCTCGGGCTTATGGTTTCGGAGGTGGTCAAAAACCGAAGCCGTATCCCTGCTGCGGTGGTGATCGCTTTCGTGGCGATATTGGCTATTTTCCGGGGTGCGGTGGGTACGGACACAAACACCTACGAATTCTTGCTGGAGTCCGTGGACCCTGCGGCGTTCAGCGGCGGTGTAGAGCCTCTGTTCATGGTGTCCGGCTGGCTTTTCAAGACGGTCACGGGTTCTGCAGTGGGGGCGGTCAGGCTGTTTGCGCTTGTGTTATTTGGCGTGCTTTTCTATTTTCTGTTGCACTCGAATAGAAATGAACGCTTCTTCCTGTTGTCGTTTTTCCTGCCGTCATTCATCTATCAGTACAGCATGAATACCTTGCGCTTAGGCTTGGCCAGCGCCGTACTTCTGTTGGTGTTTCAGTACATTCGTCGGTACCGTTATTCACAACGCGCAGCGTTATCGATAGTTGCCTTGGCGTTTCATTACTCGTCCCTTTTCAATCTGGGGTTTTTGCTGGCACTGCGCATGCGCTGGACACGCTGGGCCAGCATGCTGGGGTTCGCCGTTTTCGTCGTCTGTGCGTTGCTGGTCGTGCTCTTGAATAACGACTACTTCTTGATGAAGCTGAACGCTTATCAGCAGGTCGCGTCGCCCGGGAGGTTTTCTGGGTTGAGCAAGGTCGTGCTGATTGCGGTGATGCTGTTGGCGGTCATCGCCTCACGTATGCCGCGGCCGGACAAGTTTAAATTGTTCGTTTTGGCGGTGCTGTTGACGGCGGCTTCGTTTGGCTTGGCGACCGTAAGCTACGCGGGTTTGCGCTTCCTTGATTTGCTGTCGTTTTCACTGCCATTGGCGGTCATGGTTGTTTATAACGACAACGATCTTGAATTCGACTGGGCGATAAAGTTGGGGCTTTCGCTGGTTGGGCTTATCTCGGTAGTGGCCAGTTACAGGAACTATTTGCAAGAGTCGGGGCAGGGGCCTAGCCCATTCCTGCCTTATCATTTTTTGGACTTGCTTGGTGGTGTCTAGGCTGCGGGCGCACAGGTGGAAAACGGGGGGGCGTAATTGAAGATATTAGTGTTGGGCGCAAACGGCTTTATTGGGTCGCGGTTGGTACGTCTTCTTAAGGAGCAGGCGCTCTCGATTCGTGTTCTGACCCGTAAGCCAGCGCTTTTTGATGCCACGCAGCTAGAGGTATTCGCCGGGGACCTGACTGACCCGCAGTTGAATGTGGATGACGTGCTCAGCGGCTGCGATGTCGTCATCAACTGCGCGGGCGAGATCAGAAATGAACAGCTGATGCCTGCGCTGCATGTTGACGCGGTCGAGCGTTTACTCACTGCCGTGGGCCGTGCGCGCAGCCGCACAGGGCGCGTGCGCTGGGTGCAGTTGAGTAGCGTCGGGGCATATGGCCCGGCGGCTGGCCGTGAGCGTATCGTCACCGAGCAGACGCCAGTCAACCCGCAGGGGACCTATGAAGTCACCAAGACCCAGGCTGATGAATTGATCATGTCTCACCCTGCGCTGCAGGGCGATTTCGCTGATTGGGCTATCCTTCGGCCCTCCAACGTTTTTGCAGACGACATGCCGAACGCTTCGATCCGGCAGCTGGGCGCGATGATTCGCAAGAAGTTGTTTTTTTACGTCGGCTACAAAGAGGCGATTGCCACGTACATTCATGCCGACGATGTTGCTGCCGCCCTCGTGCGCTGCGCCGTAGATCCGCGTGCCTCACGGCAACTCTACAACCTGTCGAATGATTGCCCGTTCAGCGAGGTGGTCAACGCCCTGGCCGCTGCCCAGGGGGTGTCATCGCCGCGTTTGAGGGTGCCGGAGGGGGTGGTGAGGCTCGCCGTGTGGGTGGCTGGCAAAGTCACGCGCTTGCCTCTGACACAGGGGCGAGTTGATGCCATGGTCAATAAAACCGCTTACCCGATAGGCAAAATACGCGACGAACTGAATTTTGTGCCGCGTTACAGCGTCCCAGCGCATATCAGCGAAGTGCTGAAATAAAATAGCGATGCGCCAGTGGCCAGCCCAGAGGGCCCAGCAGGCGATAGAAAATAATGAACATGCAAATTGGAACCTCAAGCGATGTCGATCAAAGGCCTAAGGGTGGCGCGAATCTCAACGGTTCCGTTTTTTGTAGTGACCCAGCTCAGTGCGCAACTGCAAGCCCTGGGTGAGGCGGGCGCGCAAGTGCACGTGATTGCCAGCAACGACGAGCTGGTAGGGGCGCTTCAAGCCCGTGAGGACATACGTTTCATACCGGTCGAGATCGCGCGTGAAATCAGCCCTTTCAAAGACTTGGTCAGCCTGATTCGGCTGGTCGTCTTGTTCCGCAAACAGCGTTATGACATCGTGCATTCCACCACGCCCAAAGCCGGGTTGCTTACGGCAATAGCCGCGAAGATTGCCGGGGTCAAGGTGCGCCTGCACACTTTTACCGGGCAGCCTTGGGTGACCATGAGCGGGGCCAAGAAGAAGCTGCTCAAGCTCTGCGATATGCTCATCGCCAGGCTCAATTCACATACCTTCACCGACAGCGTCAGCCAGCGCGACTTCCTGGTAAGGGAAGGGGTGGTCGCTGCTTCGAGAATTTCAGTGATCGGTTCCGGGTCACTCGCCGGCGTTGATATTCGTCGTTTTGACGCCGCACGGTTTTCGACGTCTGCCAACGACGCAATGCGTCAACAGTTGGGTATTCCAGCGGATGCTAAAGTCTTGCTGTTCGTTGGCAGGGTGACGCCGGAGAAAGGCGTCGGTGAATTGATGCAGGCTTTTTTGAAGCTGCAAGCGCACTACCCTGAGCTTTATCTGGTGCTGGTTGGGCCCTATGAAGCGGACGGCCGCGCCGTGGTCGAGTCGCATTTGACGCCTGCATGTGTTGAGCGGGTGAAAGTGCTGGGCTTGCAAGCTGCGCCTGAGCAGTACATGGCGATCGCCGATCTGTTGTGCTTGCCGAGTTATCGAGAAGGTTTTGGCACCGTGGTGATAGAGGCGGCGGCGATGGGCGTGCCGACGGTAGGCACCGCAATCTACGGTTTGACCGATGCCATTGTGGACGGTGAGACAGGCTTATTGGTCCCCGTGCAGAATGCCGACGCCTTGGCCGAGGCTATTCGATCGCTTTTGGCTGAGCCTGAGCGTCTGAAGGAAATGGCCAGGCACGCCAGGGAGCGGGCTATAAGGGATTTTGATTCAGCACGGTGCTCAGCCTTGTTGATTGAAAAGTACGAAGGATTCAGCTCATGAGTGGCAGTCAGCCGTTATCTTCTTCTCAGCGCGTCCTCGTTACGGGCGCTAGCGGTTTTGTTGGGCGTGCGCTGGTGACGCGATTGCTGGCAAGCAATGACTTTGAGGTCGTCGCGCAGTTTCGCTCCAGCGCCTCTGCGCAGAAGAGCCTGGGAAAAGCCGTTGTCACACCCGCTATCAACAGTGAGACCGACTGGTCGTCGGCGTTGGCTGGGGTGAATGTGGTCGTGCATTGCGCGGCGCGCGTTCATGTCATGAACGAAACCACTGCAGATCCGTTGGCTGCATTCCGCGAGGTCAACGTGGAAGGCACGTTGAAGCTTGCGCGGGAGGCCGCTCGCTCAGGCGTTAGGCGCTTCATTTATCTCAGCTCGATCAAGGTCAACGGCGAGGGTACGGACGGAGCAGCCTTCACTGCCGAAGACGACTGCGGCCCGACCGACCCCTACGGCCTTTCGAAATGGGAGGCTGAAAAAGGACTCATGGAGCTGGCTCAACATTCGGCGATGGACGTCGTCATCGTCAGGCCACCGCTGATTTATGGGCCGGGCGTAAAGGCAAACTTCCTGAAGATGATCCAGTGGGTCGATCGGGGCGTGCCGCTTCCGTTGGCCTTGGTTGATAACCGCAGGAGTTTGGTTGGCCTGGAAAACCTGACCAACTTCCTGATCCATTGCATCGACCATCCTGGTGCAGCGAACCAGGTGTTCCTGATTTCAGATGGAGAGGATCTTTCCACCCCCGCGCTGTTGCGCAACGTTGCGCAGGCACTTGGAAAGCCCTCTCGTCTGCTGCCGTTCCCCGTCACGTTACTCCGTGGGTTCGCTGAACTGCTGGGTAAGCGGGCCGTTGTGGACCGGCTGTGCGGCTCGTTGAGAGTCGACATTGAAAAAAACAGCCGCGTGCTGGGCTGGACGCCTCGATCATCGGTTGCCGAAGAGTTGAAGCGCACTGTTAAAGCTTACCGTGAGCAGGAACCTAGATGAGCCTTTGGTTACTTTTACCCCTGACTGTGATTGTGTCGCTTGTATTGACTGCAGCACTGCGTCGTTACGCACTGGCGACGAGCATGATCGATGTGCCCAATGCCCGTAGTTCGCACACGATACCCACGCCCCGCGGCGGCGGTGTGGCGATCGTCGTCAGTTTTCTCATTGCGCTGGCATGGCTGGGCTATGTGGATGCGATCGACTGGGCTGTTGCTGTGGGCCTGTTCGGTGCCGGCCTGATTGCTGCCCTCGTCGGGTTTCTGGATGACCACGGGCACGTCCCTGCCGGATGGCGGTTGCTCGGGCATTTTGCGGCCGCTGCCTGGGGGCTTTTCTGGCTCAACGGTGCGCCACCGCTGGAGTTTTTCGGCGTTGTTGTTGATTTGGGCGTGATAGGCCACTTGCTGGCGGCCGTTTACCTTGTGTGGTTGTTGAACCTGTACAACTTCATGGATGGGATCGATGGGCTGGCGAGTGTGCAGGCGGTTACCGCATGCCTGGGGGGAGGCCTGCTTTGTTTGCTGGGGGGGCACATATCGCAACTGTGGCTGTCAGGGTTGATGCTGATGGCAGTGGCGGGCTTTCTGGTCTGGAACTTCCCGCCTGCGAAGATTTTCATGGGGGATGCCGGTAGTGGCTTCCTGGGGATCATGCTGGGCCTTTTCGCGCTCCAGGCAGCGTGGATTTCGCCGGCGTTTTTCTGGAGCTGGATGATACTGCTAGGGGTATTCATCGTTGATGCCACGTGGACGTTGATCCGCCGGCTGTTGCGCGGTGACAAAGTCCATGAAGCCCATCGCAGCCATGCTTACCAGTATGCTTCAAGGCATTATGGGAGCCACCGTACCGTGACCCTCGCTGTGCTGCTGATCAATATAGGGTGGCTGTTGCCCATCGCGTTGTTGGTGGGCTCTGCCCACCTCGACGGTATAGCCGGTCTTGTTCTGGCCTATATTCCCTTGGTGTGTTTGGCGTTAAGGTTCAATGCCGGATTGAAAGAGGCCTGACTAGCTATGGTTCAAGGATACGATAAGATGCGCAGCTGGCTTTTACAGCTAACGCGGCGCCAGAAGCGGCTGCTGCAGCTCTCTACTGACGTAGTGATGATCTGGCTCGCCTTGTGGCTTGCCTTTGTCGTTCGTCTTGGCATCGACGACCTGGCCAATCCGATCGTCGACCACATGTGGCTGTTCCTGTGTGCGCCGGTAGTGTCGATCCCGCTCTTCATTCGCTTCGGGCTGTACCGCGCGGTGATGCGTTATTTTGGTAACGACGCACTGATCGCCATCATCAAGGCGGTCACGCTGTCTGCGCTGATCCTCGGCTTCATCATCTATTGGTCCAGCAACCATCAGAACGTAGTGCCGCGTTCCATCACCTTCAACTACTGGTGGTTGAGCCTGATCATGGTCGGTGGCCTGCGGCTCGCCATGCGCCAGTACTTCCTGGGTGACTGGTTTGCTGCCGCCGTCCAGCACGTACCGTTCGCTCAACGAGACGATGGCCTGCCACGGGTGGCAATCTACGGGGCCGGCGCCGCCGGTAACCAATTGGCAACGGCGCTGCGCATGGACAAAGCCATGCGGCCCGTGGCATTCATCGACGATGACCCGAGCATTGCCGACCGTGTGATCGCTGGTTTGCAAGTGTATCGCCCAGAGCAACTGCAGCAGTTGATCGACGATACCGGCGCCCAGGAAATCCTGCTGGCACTGCCGTCATCGACCCGCACCCGCCGTCGGGAGATCCTTAACTTCCTCGAAGACTTCCCGCTGCATGTGCGCAGTGTGCCCAGCTTCATCGACCTGGCGAGCGGCAAGGTCAAGGTGGATGATATTCAGGAAGTGGACATCGCCGACCTGTTGGGCCGTGACCCGGTGCCCGCACAAAGCGACCTGCTTGAACGTTGCATCGCTGAACAAACCGTGTTGGTCACCGGTGCCGGTGGCTCGATCGGCTCCGAGCTGTGCAGGCAAATTCTTTCGCAGTCCCCGAAAACGCTGCTGCTGTTCGATCACAGCGAGTTCAACCTCTACAGCATTCTTTCTGAACTGGAACAGCGCATTGCCCGTGAGTCGCTGTCTGTTTGCCTGCTGCCGATCCTGGGTTCGGTACGTAACCAGGCGCAGATGCTCGACATCATGAAAACCTGGCGGGTCGATACGGTTTACCATGCTGCGGCCTACAAGCATGTACCGATGGTCGAGCACAATATCAGCGAAGGCTTGCTGAACAACGTCATTGGTACCTTGCACACCGCGCAAGCAGCATTGCAGGCCGGGGTCGCCAACTTTGTGCTGATTTCGACCGACAAGGCGGTACGCCCGACCAACGTGATGGGCAGTACCAAGCGCCTTGCCGAGATGACCCTGCAGGCCCTGAGCCGCGAGTTGGCGCCCGTACTGTTTGGCGATGGCGGCAATGTTTCGCAGGTCAACAAAACCCGCTTCACCATGGTCCGTTTCGGCAACGTGCTGGGCTCATCGGGCTCGGTAATCCCGCTGTTCCATAAGCAGATCAAGGCCGGCGGCCCGCTGACCGTTACCCATCCGAAAATCACCCGCTACTTCATGACCATTCCCGAAGCCGCGCAGTTGGTGATCCAGGCGGGTTCGATGGGCAAGGGCGGGGATGTGTTCGTACTCGACATGGGCGAGCCTGTGCGGATTGTCGAGTTGGCCGAGAAGATGATCCACCTGTCCGGTTTCAGCGTCCGCTCCGAACGCAACCCCATGGGTGACATCGCTATCGAGTTCACCGGGTTGCGGCCGGGCGAGAAGCTTTACGAAGAGCTGTTGATCGGTGACAACGTGCTAGCGACCCGCCACCCGATGATCATGAGTGCAAGCGAGGACTTCCTCCCTTGGGACGAGCTCAAGGACGCGCTGAACCAGTTGCTGGGCGCGGCGTCTGCAGATGATTTTGTACGGGTGCGTCAGTTGCTGCGTGAAACCGTGATCGGCTATGCCCCGGAAGGGGAAATCGTTGACTGGATTTATCAGCAGCGGCGCTTGGATCTGTAAGCATCCTCTGTGACACAAGGCCGCTCCTTATAGCAGCGGCCTGTTCTACACGATTAGCAGTGCCAGCCATGAGGGCCGCAATGGCCCTCATTAGAGCGGGGCAGCACTACCGCCCAGCGTTAATGTGAACCCCGCAGCACCCCAGGGTTTTCCCCACCCCCCCAACCCGCGTATCATCCCCTCACACAAATCTGAATATCCCCACGCCTGCTTCAGACCAAAGGTCTTGCGTTCCCAGCGTGCATAGCAGCTTCAGATAACCAGACGATCATCAGTGTCATAAAACGACCTGCCAGATTCATGGCCAGGCCAGGCATGCCGGCTGTCCGACGGATGGGACGGTGCCCGATGAGATTTGAAGGAATAGGTTTTGATTAAGCGTAGAAAGGTTGCAATCGTTGGCTGTTCGTACCGCTTCCCTGGATCTTCCAATGCCAGCTTCTGGCAAAACCTGATGGAGGGGCGCGACCTGGTCACCCAGGTCGACCCTTCTCGGTGGGAGAAATCTGAGTTTCTGCACCCGGACAAGGCCAACCCTGCGACCAGCTACACCTTCGCCGCGGGCACTTTGGGCGACATCAGCGCGTTCGACGCGGGGTTCTTCAATATTTCGCCGCGTGAAGCGGGGATGATGGACCCCCAGCAGCGCATGCTGCTGGAAATGTGCTGGGAAACCTTCGAAAACGCCGGGGTCAAGCCGTCGAGTCTGCGCGGCAGCAACTGTGGCGTGTACCTGGGCATCGCCGGTGTCGAGCAGTCCTACCGGCTGGTCGAAGACCTGGCGTCGATCGATGGTGCAACCGCCACGGGCAACACCATGAGCATTGCCGCCAACCGCCTGTCGTTCTTCTACGACCTGCGTGGGCCGAGCATGGCCATCGACACCGCCTGTTCCTCTTCGCTGGTGGCCTTCCACCAGGCGTGCCAGGCCATCCTCAGCGGTGATGTCGACCAGGCGCTGACCGGCGGCATCAGCCTGCACATGCACCCGTTTGGCTTCATGATCTTTGCCAAGGCGACCATGCTGTCGCGCACCGGGCGCTGCCAGTCATTCGATGAGAATGGCGATGGCTATGCGCGTTCGGAAGGCGGTGGGTTGTTCCTGCTCAAGGATTACGACCAGGCCGTGGCCGATGGCAACACGATTCTGGCCGTGGTTGCGGCCAGTGCGGTGAACACCGACGGGCGCAAGTCCAGCCTGACCCTGCCCAACGCCGAAGCCCAGGCCGCGCTGCTCAAGCAGACCTACGCCAAGGCGGGCATCAGCCCCGACCAACTCGATTATCTGGAAGCCCATGGTACCGGTACCTCGGTCGGTGACCCGATCGAAACCCGTGCCATCGGCGAAGCACTGGCCCAGGCGCGTGGCAATGGCAACCCGTTGCCGATTGGCTCGGTCAAAAGCAACCTTGGCCACCTGGAAGCCGCGTCCGGTGTGGCGGGCCTGATGAAGGCGCTCAACTGCCTGACCGAACGCACCGTGCCGGCCACCATCGGGGTCAAGGCGCTTAACCCGAATATCGCGTTCGGCGACCTGAACCTGCAGGTGGTCACCGAGCCGCTGCCGCTCAAGCCTGAAGGCCAACTGACGGTCGGCGTTAACTCGTTCGGCTTTGGCGGCGCCAACGCGCACGTCATCCTGCAGAGCCCCGAGCCGCAGGCTGCGCCGGCTAAAGCTGCCGAGGCGCGACGCGTACCGTTGCTGCTCAGCGGCAAGACCGAACAAGGCCTGCGCGCCACCGCCGAGCGCTTTGCCGCGTACCTGGCCGCCCACCCCGAGCTGGATTATTACGACGTGGCCTATCAGGCCATGTACCGCCGGGACGCGCACAGCCATCGCCTGCTGCTGGTCAGCGACAATGCCGCCGAAGCCGCCCAGGCCCTGGACGACTATGCCCAGGACCCAACCCTCAGTGAACTGAGCGCGGTGCTCGAAGCCGGCCAGGCACTGGAAGCCGCCTCGGCGCCGGTGTTCGTCTACTCCGGTAACGGCTCGCAGTGGCAAGGCATGGGCCGGGCGATGCTCGGTCAACCGCTGTTTGCTGCTGCGGTGGATGAAGTGGATGCGTTGTTCCAGCCGCTGGCGGGCTATTCGTTGCGCGCCGAGCTGCTGGGTGACAACGGCGAAGGCCGTTATGCCCGCACCGAAATCGCCCAGCCGGCGCTGTTTGCCTTGCAAGTGGCGGTGACCCGCGTGCTGGCCGCCGAAGGCATCCACCCTGTCGCGGTGATCGGCCATAGCGTCGGTGAAGTGGCCGCGGCCTGGGCCAGTGGTGCCCTGAGCCTGGAAGACGCCACCCAAGTGATCTACCACCGCAGCCGCCTGCAAGGGCTGACCCGCGGTACCGGGCAGATGACCGCCGTGGGGCTGTCGGGTGAAGCCGCTGGCGAGCTGATCACTGAACTGAAGCTGGACGGCCGCCTGGTCGTCGCCGGTGAAAACAGTGCCCGTGGCGCCACTCTGGCAGGTGAGGTCGACGCCCTGACGCTCCTGGAAGAAACCCTTGCCGAGCGCCAGGTGTTCGCCCGCCGCCTGGACCTGGACTACGCCTTCCACTCGCCAGCAATGAACCCGATTGAACAGGCCGTCATCGACGACCTCGCGCACATCCGCCCGCGCGCCACGCAGATCCCGTTCTACTCCACGGTGGTCGGCGGCGAGCTGGATGGCGAGCGCCTGGGCAACCACTACTGGTGGCAGAACATCCGCTTCCCGGTGCTGTTCCAGGGCGCCTTGGACGCGCTGGTGCGCAACGGCCATAACCTGTTCGTCGAGATCGGCCCGCACGCGATTCTGCGCAGCTACGTCACCGATGTGCTCAACCAGTGCGAGCAGCCCGGCCAGGTGGTCGGCACGCTCAAGCGCAACGACCACAGCCCGCTGCTGCTGGAGCGCACCGTGGCCCGCCTGCTGATTGCCGGCGTCGAGCCGCAGTGGGCAACGCGCTTCCCGGTTGCCGGGCGCCAGGTACGCCTGCCGAACTATGCCTGGCAGCGTGATCACTTCAGCTTGCCGGTGAGTGCCGAGTCGCACAGCCCCTTGAACCGCAAGCGCGTGCACCCGTTGCTGGGTTACCCCGTCGTCGACCAGCCGCTGACCTGGGAAAACCGCCTGGACACGCAACTGTTCCCGACCCTGGCTGACCACAAAGTGGGCGAGTCGGTGCTGTTCCCCGGTGCCGGTTTCACCGAGTTGGCCCTGGCGGCGGCGCAGTTGCACCAGCCAGGTGAGTTCGTTGACATCGAAGAGCTGGAAATCCACAACCCGCTGCTGCTGAGCAGCGAGGGCAGCAAAAAAGTCCGCGTGCACATCGAAGAGGCCGACGGCACGCTGCGCATCATTTCGCGCAACCTGGCGCAGCATGAAGACTGGGTGCAGCACGTGGTCGCGCGCCTTCCGGGCGAAGCCCGTGGCGTCATGCTGGACACCCGTGCGCCGGCGCTGCCACAGCGCCCGGCGGACTTCAGCGGCGAGCAGCACCTGGCACTGACCTGTGCGGTCGGCCTGAACTACGGCCCGGCCTACCAGACCGTCGCCGCGGCTTGGGTAGAAGAAGAGCAGGTTCTGGCGCAACTGGCCGTCCCTGCCGCCATCGAGCACGAACTGGACGCGCTGCACCTGCACCCGGCGCTGCTGGACGGTGCCTTCCAGCTGATTACCGAACTGCTGGCCAGCCGCCCGGGCCGCAACAATGGGCTGGCCTTCATCCCCGTCAAGCTGGGGCGTGTTGCCTTCAGCACGGCAGGTGCTGTGCCGGTGCTGGCCGAAGTACGCCAGCGCAAGCGCACCGCGCATTCGCTGTTGGTCGATTTCACCCTGTTCGATGCCAGCGGCGCTGCCGTGCTGGCGATCAAGGATGCACGCATGCGCGCCGTGCGCCTGCAGTACGACCGCAGTGGCGATATCAAGCGCCTCGGCCACGTTGGCCTGGCCGCACCGGGCAATGCCGTTGCGGTGCAACGCCACGCTGTGGCTGGTACGCCGGTGGCCGACGCGCTGCACAGCCTGGCCGACGAGCCGGCGCAGTTGCGTTACCTCAATGAAGTCGAACCGCTGCTGGATGTGCTGTGTGCCAGCTTTGTGCTCGACCTGGTCGAGCAGGCCGGTGGCCAGCTGAGCGCCGAACAGGTTGCGCTGTGGTCCCAGGGCCAGGGCGATTACCTGGCGACCCTGCTGCGCCACGCCGAGCAGGACGGCAATGTGCTGCGCAACGCCGATGGCAGCTGGCAGTTGGTCGACAGCGACGAGCGCCCGTCGTCGGAGGCCATCTGGCAGGAGCTGTTCCAGAGCTACCCCGAGTACTTCCAGATCATTCATTCGGTGGGGCGTATTGGCCGTCACCTGCCGACCTTGCTGACGGGCGAGCAAACGCTCGAAAGCCTGTTGCCGCGCGAAACCAGCGGCAGCAGCCTGGCGCGCCTGGTGCTCGGTGCGGCCGGCCAGCAGCGCCTGCTTACCGGTATCAGCCGAACCTTGGCCTTGCGCCTTGAGCAACTGCCGGCCGGGCAGCGCCTGCGTGTGCTGGAAGTCGGCTTTGGCGGCGCATCGTTTGCCGAGCTGCTGTACGCAGGGCTCGACTTCGACCGCATCGATTATGTCTACGCTGTGGCCGAGCCCGAGCTGCAGCAACGCCTGCATGACGATTGCCCTGCGCTGAGCGTGCTGAGCCTGGAGCAATTGGCCGACGCCGGCCGCTTTGACTGGGCACTGGTGCCGACCGACCTCGCCGCACTTGGCGCAGTGGGCGATGCCTTGCGCCAGGCCAGCGCGCAGCTTAACCCCCATGGCCAACTGGCGCTGCTGGGGCAATACCCGGCGCGTTGGGCTGATTTCGTCTTCGGTGGCGAGCCTGACTGGTGGCTGGCTGGCCCGCAGCACGCGCTTTCGCGTCAGCAGGCCCCGGCCTTCTGGAGCCATGAACTGCAACGCCACGGCCTTGGCCCGCTGCACACCGTCGATGCGTTGCCTGGCAGCGCGTGCGGTAGCTACGTGCTGCTGGCCGACAAGCCTGCGGGCGCTGTGCACGCCTCGGCAGAGGTGCCTGTGCAGCACTGGGCATTGCTTGCCGAAGCCGGGCAGGGCGCTGCCGAGTGGTTGGCCGCGCAACTGCGTGCCCAAGGCCAGCTCGTCAGCCTGCTGCTGCCTGGCGATGCGCAGGCGCTGGCTGCCCAGCTCAGCGCATTGGACCAGGCGCCAGCGCATGTGCTGCACCTGGCAGGCTTCGACAGCGCCGCCGGCCTAGACAACCAGGCTGAGCGCTGCTTGCAGGCAGCCGCACTGGTACAGGCCTGCGAGGCCCTGGCGCTGGCGCCGCAATGCTGGCTGCTGACCCGTGGCGCTGCCGAACACCTGTACGGCACCGACACCGCCGCCGACGTCGCGGCCATCGCTGACGCGGCGTTCTGGGGCTTTGGCCGCACCCTGGCCAACGAATCGGTCAATTGCCGCATTCGCCTGCTGGACCTGGCCCACGCGGCACCGATCGACCACGTGCTGCCCTCGTTGCTGCACGCCGACAGCGAAACCGAGTTGGCGCTGGATGCCGAAGGCCGCCGCTATGTGCCGCGCCTGCGTGTATTGGCAGACCAGCCCGCCAGCGCCGACAGCGCCGCGCAGTGGGTGTGCCTGGGCTTCGACCTGCCTGGCCAGCTTCGTAACCTGCGTTGGGAGCTGCGCGAGCCGCGCCAACCGGCGGCGGACGAGCTGGACATCGCCGTACGGGCCACCGGCCTGAACTTCCGCGACGTGATGTTCGCCCTCGGCCTGCTGTCTGATGAGGCGATCGAGAACGGCTTCTCTGGCCCGACCCTGGGCTTCGAGTTTGCCGGTGTGGTGCAAGGCAAGGGCGCTGACGTGCTTGGCGATTTCGCCCCGGGCGACCGCGTGGTGGGCTTTGGCCCGTGCAGCTTCGCCAACCGCCTGGTGACCAACGCCAACGCCGTGGCACGCATCCCAGAGGGCATGTCGTTCGAAGCGGCAGCGACCATTCCGAGCACCTTCTTCACCGTGTACTACGCGCTGCACCACCTGGCACGCGTAGAGCCGGGTGAGAAAGTGCTGATCCACGGCGCGGCTGGCGGCGTGGGCATCGCTGCGATCCAGATTGCCAAGTGGCTGGGTGCCGAGATCCACGCCACCGCCGGCAGCGACGAGAAGCGCGACTTCCTGCGCCTGTTGGGCGTGGACAACGTCTACGACTCGCGTTCGTTGGCCTATGCCGACCAGGTACTGGCCGCAACCGGCGGGCGTGGCGTCGATGTGGTGCTCAACTCGCTGGCGGGCGAGGCGATCAACCGCAACCTGCGTGTGCTGAAGCCGTTTGGCCGCTTCCTCGAACTGGGTAAGCGCGATTTCTACCAGAACACCCGTATCGGCTTGCGCCCGTTCCGCAACAACATCAGCTACTTCGGCATCGACGCCGACCAGCTGATGAGCGAACGCCCGCAACTGACCCGTCGCCTGTTCGCCGAAATGATGGCGCTGTTTGCCCAAGGCATCCTGCACCCGCTGCCATTCCGCGAGTTCGACGCCAACCAGGTGGTCGAAGCCTACCGCTACATGCAGCAGGCGCGGCAGATCGGCAAGGTCGTGATCACCTACGCCAACCCGATCGAACGCACGGTCGACACCCGCGAACAACCGCTGCGTAACGTGCAACTGGCAGCCGATGCCAGTTACCTGGTCACCGGTGGCCTGGGTGGCTTCGGCCTGCGCACGGCGCAATGGTTGATCGACAAGGGCGCCCGCCACCTGGTGCTGCTGGGCCGCCGTGGCCCGGCCAGTGCCGAGGCTCAGCCGCAGCTGGCGCTGTGGCAGGCTCAAGGTATCGATGTGCAGGCAGTGGCTTGCGATATCACGGATGCCGGCCAGCTGCGCGCGGTGTTCGAGCGCATCGCAGCCAGCCCATGGCCGCTGCGAGGCCTGGTGCATGCCGCGACAGTGATCGACGACAGCCTGATCCGCAACCTCGATGGCGACCAGCTGCGTCGCGTGCTCGAGCCCAAGGCCAAGGGCGCGCAGTACCTGCATGAACTGACCCAAGCGTTGCCGCTGGACTTCTTCGTGATGTTCTCGTCGGCCACCACCCTGTTCGGCAACCCCGGCCAGGCTAACTACGTCGCCGCCAACCACTGGCTCGAAGCCTTGGCGCGCCACCGTCGTGCCCAAGGGCTGGCGGCCACCGCAGTGCTGTGGGGCGCGATTGACGACGTCGGCTTCCTGGCCCGCAACAGCCAGATCAAGGATGCCCTGCAAAGCCGCATGGGCGGTGCTGCCCTGCGCGCCGAGGCGGCCCTGGCCCAGCTCGAAGCCATGCTGCTGAGCGGTGACAACGGCCAAGGCGTGCTCGAACTGGACTTCAAAGCCCTGTCGCGCTTCCTGCCGACCGCCACCTCGCCACGCTTCAGCGAACTGGCCCGTGCCCACGGCGGTGACCAGGAAGACGACAACGGCGGTGAAGACATCCAGCGCATGCTGGCCGAGCTTGACGATGCCGAATTGCTCGAGCGCTTTGCCGAGATGCTCAAGCACGAGGTGTGCGAGATTCTGCGCCTGCCGCCCGCGCGCCTGGATGCACAGCGCCCGCTGCAGGAACTGGGGCTGGACTCGCTGATGAGTGTCGAGCTGGTGGTGGCCTTGGAAGAGCGCTTCGGCATTCGCCTGCCGGTCATGGAACTCAGTGACAGTTCCAGCATCGATAAGCTCAGCGTGCGCTTGCTTGAGCTGTTGCGCGGTGAAGCCGGCACTGGCGAAGACCAGCTGGCGCAAAACGTGCTCGCCCGTCATGGCAGCGAACTCAGCGCCGAACAAGTGGCTGAACTGAATGCAGAACTGGCCGAGACCAGTGTGGCACCTAACCGATTGATTGACTAAGAGCTCAGATGACAGCCAAAACCCCGACCGGCCTTGGTGGCGACGCCAAGCAACGCCTGATCCAGCAAGCCCTTGCGCGGCGCCGTAACACAGGCGCCGAAGGCGCGGAAGGTGCCACCCTGGAGCAGGTGCAGCAGGCTGCATTGAAGGTGCCTGAAGCGTTTTACCGTTTCGACCAGCACCCGGGTTACCAGCACCTGCGGGTGATGCAACAAACCGCGCAGCGGCTGGGGCTGAGCAACCCGTTTTTCCGCCTGCACCAAGGCACCGCCGGCGCGCAGACCCAGATTGGCGAGCGCGAGTACCTGAACTTCGCCAGTTACAACTACCTGGGGTATTCCGGCCACCCCAGCGTTGCCGAGGCAGCCAAGGCGGCGATCGACCGCTACGGCACCTCGGTGTCTGCCAGCCGCCCGGTCTCGGGTGATCGCCCGCTGCACCGTGAGCTGGAGCAGGGGTTGGCCAGGCTGTACGAGGTGGACGACGCCGTGGTGATGGTCAGCGGCCATGCCACCAACGTCACCACTATCGGCTACCTGTTCGGGCCGCGCGACCTGGTGGTGCATGACGAGCTGATTCACAACAGCGTCCTGCAGGGCATTCAGTTGTCCGGTGCACGGCGTTTGAGCTTTGCGCATAACGACTGGCAGGCGCTGGACCGCCTGTTGAGCGAGCAGCGCCAGCACTTCGAGCGGGTGCTGGTGGTGGTCGAAGGCATCTACAGCATGGACGGCGACTACCCTGAGCTGCCCCGCTTCGTCGACATCAAGCGCAAGCACAAAGCGTTTCTGATGGTGGATGAAGCGCATTCGCTGGGCGTGATGGGGGCTACGGGTAAAGGTATCCGTGAGCACTTTGGCCTGGCGGGTGATGACGTCGACATCTGGATGGGCACCTTGAGCAAGACCTTGGCCAGTTGCGGCGGATATATCGCTGGCAGCACGGCGCTGATCGAGCACCTCAAGTTTCTGGCGCCGGGCTTTTTGTACAGCGTCGGTATGCCGCCGGCGGTCGCAGCGTCGGCCTTGGCAGCGTTGCAGCTGCTGGCGGCGGATAACGGGCGGGTTGCCCAGGTGCAGGCGCGGGGCGAGTTGTTCTTGCGCCTGGCGCGTGAAGCGGGCTTGGACACCGCCACCAGCACGGGGCTTGCGGTGATCCCGGTGATTACCGGCAGTTCGTTCAAGGCGGGGCGGTTGTCCAGTGCCCTGTTCGAGCGGGGCATCAATGCCCAGCCGATCGTCTACCCGGCCGTGCCAGAGCAGGCGGCGCGGGTGCGCTTCTTTGTCTCGTGCGAGCATACGCCCGAGCAGATCCAGCACACGGTGGCGGTGGTCGCTGAAGAGATGGCGCGGCTGGGGTGATGGGGTAAGGCCTGAGGGGCTGCTTGGCAGCCCTTGTGGCGTGCCATCAATGAGCCATCAATGATAGCTGGAATCTGGCCACTGCAAAGCGGCTAATCATATTAAATCGAAGCAAGAAAAGCCGAACTTACTTCGAGCGCTCTAGTGTTAAACATCTAAATAATTCCTCTTTAAAACGACGCAAAAAAGTGTCTGTGTAAAGTTTGCGTAACGCCTGCAACTTTAAAAAATACGACTATCGTGATCATTAACCGGGCCACCCCCTGGGCCCGTCGTGTATCCGATGGAGTACTTATGAGCAGAGTGACTCTTGCTGCTGTTGTATCGGCGTGCGTCTGCGCCGTGCCAACCGTTTGCGATGCGACTTCTCACACTGCACCGGCTTTTGCGTTTGGCTTACAGGGAAGCTACACCGAACAGGAATTCACCGGGCACGGTAAAACCGACACGGAACATATGCCAGAAGGCGGCGCATTCATTAACTTCGGCAATAAAATGACGTCAACCGACGGGTTCATTTATCAGGCAGAACTCAGCGGCCTCTATAGCAAGCACCAGAACCAGAAGGTCAAGGACGCGCAGGCCGACCTCGACCTGGGCTGGCGTATTGCGCTGGCTGAGCGCCATTCCGTCGACCTGCTGGTGGGCGGCGGTTACAAATGGAACCGCCTGCAGCCGAACAACCGCAAATACGACATCGACCTCACCAACCGCACGCCTTTTGCCAAGGTGGCGCTGGGTTACAACTACCGGTTCGATACCGCGACCCTACGTTTCGAAGCCGGCATGCGTAAGCTGATCAATGGTGATTCGCAATTGGAGATCCATGGCATCAGCAACGAGAAAGTGGACTTGAAAGATGGCACTCACCCGTTTGCTGAAATGAGCCTGCTGTTCAATCAGGACGGGATGATACCGATGATTGCCTCGTTGTATTACAGCCGCTTTGAATATGAGTTGGACGGGCAGTTTGCAATGACCCCAACGGATACTCAGGTGCAGGATGAATACGGTATAAAACTTGGCGTCAGCTTTTAATCTTGCACACGCAAGGGTTTTGCAATAATTAATGAAGTGACCCTGAGCCAACCGCCAGGCGCAATCCTTGTAGGAGCAGCCTTGTGCTGCGAAGAGGCCGGTGCCAGCACAATCGATCTTCGCTGCTGCCACTGGCGTCTTCGCAGCACAAGGCTGCTCCTACAGGTGTCTGTGCTGACCGAAGGAATAACTGAACACACGCAAGGGCTTTCGCCAGGCGCAGTCCCTTGTAGGAGCAGCCTTGTGCTGCGAAGAGGCCGGTGCCAGCACAATCGATCTTCGCTGCTGCCACTGGCGTCTTCGCAGCACAAGGCTGCTCCTACAGGTGTCTGTGCTAAGCGAAGGAATAACTGAGCGCACGCAAGGGCTTTCGCCAGGCGCAGTCCCTTGTAGGAGCAGCCTTGCGCTGCGAAGAGGCCGGTGCCAGCACAATCAATTTTCGCTGCTGCCACTGGCGTCTTCGCAGCACAAGGCTGCTCCTACAGGTCGGTGCTGACCGACGGGATAACCGCCTTAAATATGCGGCGACTCATAGGCATTCAGGTGCTCCACAAACCGCCAATGGCTCTTCTTGTCAAAACCCATCCAGCGCTTCAGGCGGATGTCCCAGCGCATGTGATGGTTGGCAATCCACGGCAGGGCAAACAGGTGCGCCCCGCGCCAAGGGATGAACGGGTTGCGCCGCAAGCTGGCGTAAATTTCTACCCGGTGGCTGGCCTGGTGGCTGGCGCAGCGGGCATGGAAGCCGGATGTATCGGCCACCACCAGGGTATTGGCAGGCACCGCAAAGCGGCGCGGCTGCGGCAGGCCCAGGGCGGCGAGGTCGGGGGTGTCGATACGGAACGAGCCCTCGCGGTGCATCTGCTCGGTCGAGCGGGCAGCGCCCAGGCTTTGCTGATACTCCCACGCCAGGCGCTCGGGCGTCAGGCGGTGCGACCCCGGCACATAACTGAACGGCCCCTGGTCGTCGGCCACGTCATCCAGGAATAACCACGCCTTGGCGGTGGGGTGGAAAGTATCTGCGTGCAAGCGGGTTTGCGGGTCTAGGTCGGCATTGGCAGCATCGATGATGATCGACTGCAGCTGATAGGTAATGCCGCCCGTGTTGGACGATGCATAGGCAATCAGGTCCCGTACCCCACGGTCCGCCACAAACGCCGCACTGGCCGGGTTGCTGGCCAGCACATCCTGGTCAAGGCTGACCCGGCGGGTAACCGCACGCCCTTGGCGCATCTCCCAACCCGTGCTGCGCAAGGCACCCAGCTCGGCGCGCAACGCCGCGAACTGGTCAGCGGGCAGGGCGTTTTCGCGGATGAAAAACCCGTTTTCTTCAAAATGCGCACGCTCGCCGGCATCCAGGCGCGATGCCAGGGCCTGGCGACGGTAGCTGGCCATGGCCATCGCCAATTGGCGACGCTGCACATGCAGGCCAAGCGCATTGAGCCGCGCACTGCCGAGCACCGGGTTGTTCTCGAACGATTTCGCGTGGGTGGCCAGTTGCATGCAATGCCAGGGGAGCGCCGCATAGCGGCCGATGTCCTTGATCGATACGGGCATGTTCTAGTCCTTTGATGGGGCCAGTGGCCGGCCGCAGCCGAGCATGGTCCGGGAGTAATTGAGCAGCGGCGCCACGCGCCGGTGTTCGGCCAACCGCGCAGGGCGCGGCATCGACAGGCAAGCGAGGGCGTGCCAGGCATCGCAGGGCAAGTCTTGCTGAACGTCGGCATAGCTCGCATAGCGCATCAAGGCGCCGGCTACCAACTGGTCCAGGGTCAGGCACCGGGTGCGGCGCGGCAGCGGCTGGTGGTCGTGGGTCAACCCCCAGCCGGCGTAGAACGGTGTGCCGTAGGTCACCACCGGCACGCCGCGCAGCAGCGCTTCGAAGCCAGCGGTGGAGCTCAAGGTGTGCAGCGCATCGACCTGGCCGTAGAGGCTGGCGATATCGACACCGCCCAACACCTGGTCAGCCAGGCCCGCCAATAGCGCCGGGGCAACCTGGCCCTGGCGCTTGCCGGCCTCGACGTCCGGGTGGGGTTTGTAGATGATCCAGGCGTCCGGCAACTGCGCGCGCACCCGTTGCAGCAGGCGCAGGTTGCAGCCTGCGCCGCCGCCACTGCACAGCGCCGAAGCGTCATCTTCGACCTGGCCCACCACCAGCACCCGTGCTTGGCCCGGCTGGCCCAGCAACGGCGGAATCGGCCCGCTGCGCAGGTTGAACTTGCTGGTGCCGCTGGCGACGATCTGCGCCCTTAACTGCGCGGCTTCGGCCAGGCTGGCGTCGTCGAAGTCGGTATTGAGCAGCAGCCATTCCAGGTCACTGTCCGACGCGGCGTCATAGTGAATGCCGCCACGGTCCAGCACCAACGACAGGGCCGGGCTGTTACTCACCCCCAACCCCGTGGACCGCATGAAGCCGTCCTCGACCCGCCAGATCGGCACCCCCTGCTGGCGCGCGCGTTCAGCCAGGCTGGCGGGCTCCCGCGCCGCCCACACCAGCAGCCGCCCGTTTTCTGCCGCCACCTGCTGCACCAGTTGCGGGCTATCCACGGTAAAACGCAGCTGGCCCCAGCGGCTGGCAAAGAAGCGGCGAATGTTGTGCTGCTTGTGGCGCTTGACCCCCAGCACCGTGGTAGGCCCGGCAAATTCAGTGTCGCGTGCCTTTTTGCGCGCCAGCTGGCGAGCGACGGTCAGCGCATCGGTCAGCTGGCCGGTGAGCGGGTCGACATAGCGGCAATAACGGATGTACGCCGCCGCCACCAGTTGTTCCAGGCTCGGCCGCGCCTGGCGGCGGGGGATGGGCATGCGGTCGTCGGTCAGGCCCCAGCCAGCGTAAAACGGCAGCCCGAAGCAGGTCACCGCCACGCCCTGAATCAACGCCTCGAGCCCAGCCTGGCTGGTGCCCACATACACCCGCTGAGCCCGCTTGGCCAACGACGCCCACGCCACTGGTCGTGCCTCCAGCGGCACGCCCCGGGCTTGCGCGGCGGCCAGCAGGCAGCTGGGTTTCTGCCCGCCCAGGCAGTCCGGGTGAATACGCACCCGCACATCGGCATCAGGGTGCTCGGCCAAAGCGACATCAAGCATGCGCACGTAGTCCGCTTCGCACAAACCGCCACCGGGGATCGAATAGTCGCCCGCCGTCTGGTCAACCACCAGCACCAACGGCCGCTCACGGCCCAGCGGGTCGTCTGCGGGCAGGTCCTGGGCATTGTTGTACTTGCCGATGCCCGTGCTGCGCATCAGCGAGATCAGCGCGTGCGCGCACTCCAGCTCATGCTCGGTTAGCGCCTCGGGCTGTTGCAGGATGTTCTCGAGCAGCGAAGGCCGGTCTGCCAGGTAGTGAATACCTATCGGGTCGACCACCATCGACATCGGCGTGTCGCCTTCGATGCCCAGCGACGAAGACCGTAAAAAACCGTCCTCCAGCGCGATATAAGGCAGCCCCCAGCGCTGGCACAACACGCGCGCCTGCGCAGAAGACTGTTTGTAGCCGATGCCGGCAATCGCCTTGAGCCCCTTCGGCGCCTTGCTACCCCGGCGCCACAGCCAGAAGGGCGGGCCCTCGGGCCCAAGAAACTGCGGCAGGTGCAACACCTTCCAGGCAACCCACTGCGACATGATGCCGACCCAACCCGGGCCGTCCACCAGTGCTTGCAAGGCCACTGCTGCCGGCGCTTCAATACGGTTCATGGCACCCCCCGCCACATGCCACGCACCGGCGGGAACGGCACCCAACGCTTGCGGCGCAGGGCAAAGCCATTGTGCAGGTACAGCCGTTTGGCCCGTGGGTTGTTCAGCGGCACTTCCAGTTCGACCTGGGTAAAGCCCAGCTTGGCCGCATGCGCACAGCACGCCTGCACCAACGCCGCCCCCATGCCTTGCTGGCGAGCTGCTTTGCTCACGCGCAGTCCATACAACAAGAACGGGTAACGCCACTCGCGCAGCTCGCTCAGGCAAAACCCGGCAAAGCGCACCCAGCCACTGATTAGCCCGAACTCGCGAATGAACGGCCGCCAGTGCAACGCAAATGGCCCACGCCCGTCATGCTTCAAGGCGGCAAAACCCAGCGCCTGCTCGCCCTCGAAGGCCAGCAGCACGCGGTCCCAGTGAATGGCCCCGCCCAGCAGGCGATAGCGGCAAGTAGGGTTACCAATCAGAAACGCCAGCGAACCGCGCCCCTGGGTCAGCAACTGAGCCAAGGCAGGGTCTGCGGCACGCTCCGGCGCCAGGTCCGATCCCAGAACAATGCGCACCACGTTTTCAGGCTACCCCAGCCACGGCACTGTGCGCCGCCTGGCCCTGTGCGGGCGCCTGGGCGTGTGCCAGCAGTGCGCTGGACAGCTTGTGTACAGCGATGGGGCACGCTTGGCTGCCAGGCTGGCGCCGGTTGGACCAGATCAGGTAGTCAGTGTCGCCGGCCGGCGCGCCGACTGCCTGGTAAACCTCGGGCAGGATCGGTACATGGTCACCAAAGAAGCACAGCAGCGCCTCGTTCGGCTGGCTCAGTAACGTTTCGCGCAGCATGCCAAGCATGCGATCGGCATTGCCGATATGCCGCAGGTAAGGCGCCAGGTCTTGCATGCCCGGTTGCAACGGGCGGTCGAACCAGGCCGGCAGCTCGTGCTCGGCCACGCTTTCCAGGTGCAGCGGCCCGTGGTTTTCCATGGTGACCGCGTGGATGAACAACGGCTGAGTACGCCCAGGCGCCTCCAGCAGTTCGCGAATCTTCTGCGCAACCGCGCAATCGCCAATGAACGGCCCAGCCTTTTGCGACGGGTTGAACGCGCGCACATCGATGAACTCATCGAAGCCCAACGCCGGCAGCACTTTATTGCGGCCGTAGAACCCACCGTCATACGGGTGAATGCACACCGTGCGGTAGCCCAGCGCCTTCAGCCGCGAAGCGATGCTCGGCAAGCCCCGGCGCGCCAATACGCGATAAGGGTTGAAACGGTGCACGCCAAGCCGCTCGGACGGGATGCCCGTGAGGTAGGCGAACTCGGTACGCACCGTGTTGGCCCCCCACGCCGCCACCTGCAGCTTGCCGCGCGCAAGCGCCTGGCTGGCCAGCACGTCATACTCGCCCAGCACCTCGGCCCGCACGCCAGGCCACAAGCCACGCACATCAAAGAACGACTCGCTCTGCACCGACACCAAGTCCGCCAGCCCATTCCCCGTGGGAGCGGCTTTACCCGCGAATGCGCCAGCCGCCCCGACACTACCCTCACAAGCAAACGGCGACCCCAACCCAGCCTGATCAACCGGCGCCCGCGCCGCCCAAAAATACCGCCACAAACTAGCCGCCAACCCCCAGCCCCGCACATCACGCTCGGCATCAAAGCTCGGCACCACCCGACGATGCCCCAACCGCAGCAACCCCAGGCCAATCACCACCGGCAGCAACGCCTCACCCCGCGCCCCCGGCACCTCGAAGCGCAAGCCCGCCCACAGGTAAACCAGAAACCCGACCGCCAGCACTGCCGCTTTACCAAACCCAAAGAACGGCAAATACAACCGCGGAAACTTCACCGCATCGCTGAAGTACTCGAAATCCGCACACACAAACGGTTCGCGCAGCGAGTGGTACTTCGAGTTGCTCACCAGCACGATCAGCACCCACAGCAACAGCAGGTTCACGCCACTGAACAGTGGCCGCGCGGTCAGCGCATACAGCAACCCAAACCCCACGCACCACAACCCCACATGCAGCATCCAGCAGTCAGCCGGGCGGCGCAGGGCAGGGCGGGGTATCAACAAGCGTTCGACCAGCACGGTCAGCATCAGGCCGATCAACGCAACCGGTAGCAGAGAAACATCAATCACTGTACTTCAGCCCACGCAGGATCATCGAAGAAAGCCACTGCGGGATCAGCCCCAGCAGCCAGGTGCCCAGGTTGAGCGGGAACGGAAAACTGATACGCGCCTGGTTCGCAGCCAGCCCACGCTTGATGCGCTTGGCTGCTTTTTCGGCGGTCCACAAAAACGGCTTGGGCCCCGGCATTTCGAAGCACATCTTCGATTCCACGTAGCCCGGCACGATCACATTCACCTTCACCCCTTCCGGCGCCAGCCAATCGCGGATCGCTTCGCCATACACCCGAATCGCCGCCTTGCTGGCACTGTAGGTAGGCGTCACCGGCAGCCCACGCCAGCCCGCCAGCGAGCTGAACAGCGCAATCTGCCCATGGCCCCGGCTGCGCATGGCTGGCAGCGCCGCTTCCACGGTGGCCAGCGCCGCCATCACATTCACCTCGAGCAACGCCCGGCTGTCGTCCCAGCACTCGGCCTCGCCATTGGCGCCCACTGCCGTGTTGAGCCCGGCACCGACCAGCACCAGGTCCGGCTGATGCGCCTCGCTGACCCGCCGCACCATCGCCCGCAGGCCATCCAGGTCGCGCACGTCGATGGCTTCCAGCAGTACCTCGGCGCCCAAGGCGCGGCACTGCTCGGCCATCTCATCCAGGCGGTCCAGGCGCCGGCCTTGCAGAATCAGCGTCACGCCCGGCGCAGCATAGGCAGGCGCCAGCGCGCCGCCGATGCCGCCGGTGGCGCCGGTGATGAGGATGCAGCGGGGTGAAGCGGTGTGGTTCATAGGTATTTTTCGATTCTTGAAGTTTTCGCCATCAGCACTTCGAGGCAATTGGTGACCGCCATGTCGATGCCGCAGCCGGTGTAGAAACCGCCGTTGACCTGGGTGGTGTGGATGACTGTGTTGCGAAAACGATGAAAGAGCTTGATGTCTGGCATGTCCGGGGATTGCCAGAAATCGGCCAGCGCGCCTTGGTGAGTCAGGCCGGGCATGGCGTAGATTGGGTCGGCCAGCGTGATGGTTGGGCGGCCGTGGAGGATGGCTGATGCGCCGGCGGTGCTGTTGATGGTAATCATGCCGGTGATGTGAGAGAGCAATGTCGGCATGTGCCCGCTCTCCATGAATACGACGCGGTCTGCCACATCGTACTCGCGCGCCAGCGCTTCGGTGACCTTGCGGTAGTTGACTAGCCCCGGTGTCAACGGGTGGTTTTTGATCAACAGACGTGCGTTGAATGGCGCGTTCAGCGAAAACGAGTCGATCACATGCCTGATGACCTGGGTCATGTTGGAGAATGGCGAGTGATCGCGAATCTGCGCATCACTGTCCAGTTGCAGCGGTAGTAAGAACGTTGGTTGGCGCTCACGGGCAACATCGGCCACGAGTGCGTCGTCGCGGCTGCGAGCGAGCAAAAGACGCAAGCCCTGGCGAATGAACCCCGCGTATTCCACTGCAGCGTTAAACGGCGCGTGGGTCTGGTATTTCGGGTAGAACAGCGGGTTCAACGCTCCGCTGGCGTGATACAGCACGTCGTGTGCCGCGCGGGCGGCAAAAGACAGCTTGAACGCGTTGCCGTTCTGGTAGCGGGGGATGTACTTGCCCACTTCGCGGTACCAGTCGGGGTCCCTTGGCAAGCGCGAGTTGTTATTGACGCCATCGCGCTCCAGGGTGATCCAGTACGGGCGGAAGTAGCCTTCCTCGAACACGTGCACACGAATGCCCTGCAACCGGGCCAGCTTCACTGCGGTGCGGTGCACGGGGCGGCAATCGCCGAACAGCACCAGGTCGGTGATGTCGAGCTGGCGAAAGACATGGGAATACCAAGCATCCAGGTCTTCAGCCTTTTGCGGGCAACTCATGTTTGGGCCATCAGCACCGTAAAGTTCGTCACCGACATTGAAACGTACACTGTGCACAGTTTGGCCAATGTCACGCAGCCCTTTGGCCAGGCGGCTGAAGAAAGGCGAACTGACACCCTGCAGGAACAGAAAATTGTGCGTAGGGATGCGCAGCAGTGGACCACGCGTCGCCCTCGTATTCAGCCGGTCGGGCGCTTCATGCCCAACAAACTGCTCAAGCGTCGTTTCAAGTCCTGCCATCTGGAGATTGCTCCGAGCTGCGGTAGCCCATGCCAATGTTGTAATTCGTAGAGAGTCTGTTCAGCAGTGGTAAAACGATTGGTGATGCGACTGACATAGGTGGGGTAGAGCAAAAGTGTTCCCGCTACCAGTTGATCAAGTGTCAATTTTCGCGACCTTCGCGCTTGAACCTGCGGTTCCAGTTCACGATCGTCGGTTAGCCCCCAGCCGGCATAGAACGGCTGCCCGTAGGTCGTTACAGGTACGCCGCGCAACAGCGCTTCGAAACCCGACTGCGACGTCAGTACATGCAATTCGTCAACCACTTCCAGCAACTGCTGCAGCGGCGTGTTGCCAATCACCTCATTGCACCAGTGAACTGTTTGCGCTTCGTCATCGCCCTCGGGTCGTGTGCCGGCGAGTACCTCTGGGTGCGGCTTGTACAGCACCCAGGCCAAGGGATTGGCCTCACGCACTGCACGTAGCAGTTGGAGGTTGCTGCGAATGCGCGCGCTGCCGTAGCGAATGGAGGCATCTCCCTCGACCTGGCCGGTGACGAGAATGACGCGTTGCGCCGCTGGAGGACGCTGCCAGGCAGTACCGGGTAGATTGTATTTGGTCAGGCCAGCACTACAGATGGCCATGCGCAAGTCTGCGGCGCGACTCAGGAGGGCGTGATCAAAGCTGCCGCTGGCGAGAATCTGCTCCAAGCGAGAGGGGCGAGTAGCGTCGTAGTAGATACCCAGGTCATCAACCACCCATGACAATGGTCGTGCTTTACCTGCGCCCAAGCCGACAGAGCGCAGAAAACCGTCTTCAACACGGTTAACCTGTTGTGGGTGGGCATGGAGTTCGGCGTCGTGTTTACAGCCCCAAGAGACGACGGGTAGCGACGGCGAAAGAGGCTTCTTTGGTTTGATGAAGCGAATCGCGCTGCCGTCGAAAAACAGTTTAGCCAGTGGCATTTTCCAGCGACTGAAACCACAGATTTGTACTTGTGGGGGCATTAAGCTGCGGTGATGTCGCTGTAGGCCTAGCCAGTTAATGAGTGCTTCTGGCGTGCAAGAGTCGCCGCGCTCCGGACAGACATATCGCGGATAGCGCACCAAACTGGCATGGATCAACTGTGCCAGGCACACGGGTGTGCGTCGATGAGGGGCAGGGAGGCGATCATCTGTCAGCCCCCAGCCGGCATAGAAGGGCATGCCCCACGTGTGTACCTGCACGTTCCAGAGCAGGGCGTCGAAGCCCAGTTGCGAGGTCATTACGTAAACTGCTCGTACGCGCGGCATCAACTCAGCGGGATGAATGTTCTGAGCAAGGATCCGGACCCGCGGGTGCTTGGCCACTTCGGTCAAGTCAAAGTGTCCTGTTTTTCGGCGTGCGACGACGTCGGGATGCACTTTGAGCAAGATGGTGTGTTGGGGGTAGCGGGCTAACGCCGCATCGAGCATCGCCTTGAAGTCGGCGGGCCCAGCACCTTGAAGTGAGGCATCGCCCCGGGTTTGGTCGGCGACCAGTACACAGTCGTTGGGAAGTGTCGGTGTCTCGATTCTGGCGTCGTTGTATTTTGATACCCGATTTCGCTGCCATAGTGCCTGAAGCGAAAGTGCACGCGCATGTTCTTCGGGCGAGAGTGGCTTGACGATGAGTTGCTCCAGGCGAGAAGGGTGCCCGGAATCGTAATAAACACCGACGTCATCGACGATCAATGAGAGTGGTGGGTCGTCCGCACCCAAACCGACCGAGCGAAGGAAGCCATCCTCCAGAGTCAAGACAGGTTTGCCCGCTTTCTTAGCCTCAGCAATGGCCTGAAGTGCACTAGGTTTACGGCCCCATGCCATTACCCAGTCCGTTTTCACGACATCACCCACGACACCGCTCTGCAGCGAAAAATCAGGCAGCAACGAGGGCAAAGTAGTGATCTGCTGAGCTCCCTTTGAGAGGATCAGCAGGCGTGGGCGAGGCAGAGCATCATCCATAAACGTGGAGCGGCGTTCCATGCGTCGGACAGCTGAGGGCTAAAAGCCCTTAGGATCCAGTGAATTTTGAGGTCGCGAATCTTAATACAAATTCACGTTCATAGGATGACCCAAGTCGAAAATTTCCGATGAAATCCGAAGATTCCTACAGTTCCCCACGGATGACATCAAAATGATATCTGTTCACAGCAGAGTCAGCAGGTACTCGTATTTTTCTAGCAGCAGCGGCATGCGATTCTGCTCTTGGTATTCCTTGATGGTTTCTGGGCGCAGGCAGTGGTAAAGCGCAGTCTGCAAGAAGACATAGCGCTGGTTGCGTAATGCGTCTTCCTGGTCGAAGTGGGGAGCCAGCGCTTCGCGGTAGGCTTTTTCGAATTGGGCTTGAGCTAAAAGGAACTCTGACATCTCCTTACGTCGGAAGAGGCTACCCAGATAGGCGCCGCCGTCGAACCCGATCCTTCCAATTTTGGCCTCACTCCAATCGATGAGATAAAGGCGACGCTTGCGTATGAACAGGTTTTTGCGCAAATAGTCCATGTGGCTTATGCATCGGGGGCTGCGCCTTGCCTGAGATGCCAGCGTGCGAATTACGGGGGCAAATGCTCTGAGACGCTGCGCCAGCCCAGTAAATCGGGAGTCTTCGCGAGCCAAACGCTCTAGCTCAGGCAGGCAGCGTGTGAAGTTGAAACGTGGGCGCAATAGGAACCAAGGACGGAAAAAGTCCATGCTCCATAAGAGCAGGGTCTGATTTCGTGGCATTGCCTCGATGTAGGCGCTACTTCGTTCCTCTTGCTCGGCGATGCCTCGCCCCAAATGGCGGCCGATGGATTGCATACGGGGAGGGCGCCCTCGAATGTAGCGAGTGAAGATCAGGCTTTCCCATGGTGTCTCGATCACGCCTAGGCAGGGCGGATAGCGGAAATAGACGCTGCCTTGGAGCATCCCCTCAGCGCGGTGGAATCGTGCTTCCTGACTGCCAATGAATGCCACCTTGCGTATCGATTTCTCCACTACATCCATCGGTTTGCCGGTGATGGGGTCAATCAGGCGATGGAACCGAACATAGTTGACGAATGAGGCATTCGACTCCAGGTCGCGGCTGTGAATTGTCAGGGGGAGCCCGCCCCACTGAGGCATCAAGGTGTGGATATGGTGCTCGAGTGAAGCTCGCTGCCAGCGGAAGAAGGTCTTATGTTGGGCAGAGGGCTGGGTAGGGGCAGTCATTAGCTGTAGTCAGGTATAGCCGGGGGTCCGACCTGTATTTTTAAGGGGGCGGTATGCTGCGTCATAAGAGAACCACGCACAACGAAAAGTTTCGCAGCGCGGTCAATTGCTTGATGGCACAAGGCTAGTCTGAATGCCTGATTTTTGGGCGAATAGGGCGTACGATGAAGCCTGAAGCCCGGTAGTCTGATTCCGGATCGTTCAGGAGAGCTTATCTTTGCTTAATGTTGCAAACCCCTTAATATTCGTGCCCTTGCAAACCTGCAGCATTCAGGGACGGACATGAATCATCTCACCATTGCCAAAGAAGCCCTCATCGCTCAAGCCCAGGCTGTCAGTCAGCTGGCTGACCGAATCGACGGGGAGTTTCAGAGTGCTGTCGACCTCATTCTTGCCTGTAAAGGGCGTACGGTCGTCTGCGGTATGGGCAAGTCCGGGCTTATCGGTCAGAAGATGGTGGCCACCTTCGCGTCTACCGGGACGCCCAGTTTCTTCCTTCATCCGGCTGAGGCCTTCCATGGCGATTTGGGAATGCTCAAGCCAGTCGATGTGCTTATCCTGATTAGCTACAGCGGCGAGACCGAAGAATTAATTAAGCTGATTCCTAGCCTGAAGTCTTTTGGTAACAAATTTATTGCAATGACTGGCAATGGGCAGTCAACACTAGCTCGGCATGCTGACATCTGGCTGGATATCTCTGTCGAGCGAGAAGTATGTCCGAACAACCTTGCACCCACCACTTCCACCATCGCCACCATGGCCATGGGGGATGCATTGGCAGTTGCGTTGATCGAGGCCATCCAGTTCAAACCGATGGACTTTGCTCGTTATCACCCTGGCGGTAGCTTGGGCAGAAAGCTCTTGACTCGTGTGTCAGATGTTATGCACAGCCCGGCGCCCTTCGTCAGTCCGTCCACCAGCTTCCATGACTGTCTGCTGATGATGACGCAGGGCCGACTTGGCCTCACGTTGGTGAGTGACGAAGGGCGTCTGGTAGGGATCGTCACTGACGGAGACCTGCGCCGCGCTTTGCTAGATAACCCGGGGGTGGTAGGGGAGAAGGTTTCGGCGTTCATGACGGCTACGCCACACGAGATTGCCTCTGATGCGTTGATATCTGAGGCTGAAGGATACATGCATGAAAACAAGATCCGCGCGTTGGCGGTGAGAGATGCTTTGACGGGCGAAGTGAGCGGGATTGTGGAGATTTTTGACTGATCCCGAGGCATCAAAGGGCGTGTTTCAGCGTGTTCGAGCGCGCCTTTCGTCTATGGTTGTGAGCTGTAGTATTACGGTTGACCCTGATTTTTTGGAAGCAGTGCTTGCCTGATACATAAACTGAAATATTCGGTGCTCTATGATCAATTCAGCTCAGTGATGACTATAGATCTTAGAGTGTCGATATTCGGAGGGTCAGGATAATGTTTCTAGTTGCCTTATTCGCGATCGCAATGATTTTTCTCTGCTCCAGCCTTGGGTGGTTATTGCATTTGGATGACTGTGAGGGCTTTTAATGTCCAGTCGAGGGGTGCCCTTGACTTGAGCTAGGCACGCCCTGATACTCGTAGCTTTGCGGGCTTCGAGGTTTGGGTTTGGTATGGCGGTGAAATCGAAAAAAGTTGTACTAGGCTGTAATGTGAGTGATGCATTGTCGGATATTGGTGCATACAACTACTTTATGGTTGATCATTCGGCCTATCCTTCCTGTGATAATCTACTACATGTAAGTCGAAAAGACCCTGGCGCTAAAGAGTTGGTAGTTGCACTCGCCAATGCGGGTTTTAGTCTTTATAAATCGGAAGAGCATGTTTCAAAATTTGTTAGGAATAGCGAAATCGCAAATTTCTGGCATCGAGTAAAGGAAGGTGACTTTCTAACCTCAGACGGTCTGGTTTATCAGGTCGATCTTCCGGCAAATCCAGCGGTTTCTAAACTTTTGGTTGTTTTTTCCTCCATTGGTGAGGACATATTTATGTCTAGCCTGATGAGGATGTTTACCTTTAATTTTAAATCTATTGCTAAGTACATTCCAGCCGATGCCGCTGTTCTGCGAATTGCTGATGTTGGATCTGTGGTGGGAAGCTTCTATCTGAATAATAATTCGGATCGGACGTTCGGTGATCGTGTGACGGCCTTGATTCACAAGGTGAGTGATGATCTGAGGCTCTCTGCGGAAAACGTGACGTTGTACGGAGCGTCCAAGGGCGGAACCGCTGCGCTATATCATGGCGTCACAGGTGGGTTTAATGCGGTTGTTGTAGATCCAATAGTCTCAGATGAGTATTATGAGAGAGTTTTTGCGGACTCACATTTTACGCAGGGCACTTTTCCAGAAACTAAACAACAAACGTTCTCAAGGATTCTTGAGTCGGACAGGCTGTTGAAGCAGAAGATTTCGATTATCTATTCAGCTCGTTCGCCGCAGTACAGTTACATTGGTAGTATTGTTCGTGAGTCGAAGCTGGGAAGGCAGTTCAATTATTTGAATTCGTTGAACCCTTTGATTAATGACCATCCTGATGTGGGCGTGCAGACTGTGAATATTGCTGTAATGCTAATCAATATGTCCATGTATCACCTTAAGCCAGACACTTATAATATCGAGGTTGTTTGACGCCTATTGGCGACTGCGTTCATTGTATGGAGTGGGGCCATCGGTGATGGCCCCTGTTCTATTTAGTAGGCCTTGCCTGCTTTGTAGTAGTTCTCGAAGCAGAAGTTTGTTGCGTCAATGTACCCCTCTGCGCCCCCGCAGTCGAAGCGTTTGCCCTTGAACTTGTAAGCGATTACGCAACCGTTTCGTGCCTGTTTCATCAGGGCGTCAGTAATCTGAATTTCGCCACCTTTTCCAGGTTCAGTATCTGCGATGATGTCGAAGATGTCTGGGGTGAGTATGTAGCGTCCGATAATCGCTAGGTTGGACGGTGCGTCCTCCGGTTTCGGTTTTTCGACCATATTGGTGACGCGGAAGATATCGTCACGGATCATGTCGCCAGCAATAACTCCGTATTTATGGGTCTCTTGCGGGTCGACTTCCTGAATCGCAACGATTGAGCAGCGGAACTGTTTGTACAGTTTAACCATTTGCGTTAAAACACCATCACCTTCAGGGTTGACGCACAGGTCATCTGCCAGCACGACGGCGAATGGCTCATCACCGATCAGTGGGCGGCCTGTCAAGATTGCATGGCCTAAGCCCTTCATCTCAGTCTGGCGAGTGTACGAGAAGCTGCACTCCGAAAGCAGCCGACGGATACCTACCAGGTATTTTTCCTTATCGGTACCCTTGATTTGATTTTCCAGCTCATAGCTGATGTCGAAATGGTCCTCAAGGGCACGCTTGCCGCGGCCAGTGACAATGGAAATTTCGCTTAAGCCAGCGTCCAGTGCTTCTTCTACGCCGTACTGGATGAGAGGTTTGTTTACAACCGGCAGCATTTCCTTAGGCATTGCTTTGGTGGCTGGCAAAAAACGAGTGCCATAACCAGCGGCCGGAAATAAGCATTTCTTGATCATGAGTAACCTTAAATTGAGTGGCGCGAAATCTCAATGACTAGAGTTTTCGGTAGAGTGAATCATTTGAAAATATCATTCAGTACGTTGCCGAGCCGCAGGCCAGCGGCCAATAGTCGCTCGTCAACGATTTCCATATTTTCCTTGTAGTAATCCTTATCCAAGGAAATGGGGCGTCTAGATTTAGCTAAAGCATAGTTATCTCCATATATTATGCGTTTGGCAATGTCATGGCTCTCCATTGCCCATTGTTCTGGGGTGCCTTGTTGCACGGTTTTGTGTTTGGCAAGTAGTCGTTTAGCTATGGACTCGGAGCTCTGCTTAGAGCTTCGTATGATGATGGTATCCCAAACTTTGTGGAGTTCCCATTTCTGTCGGCTGGGCTGGGTGCGCATCGCGCCGGTTTCTTGTATCCCATGCAAAGGTTGGTGAACGTCTCCAATGTAGTGGACGAGAAACTTCAGAGCGCGCTGTTGCTCTATGGGGTCGGAGTCTTCGCGTCTGCCATCCTTTAATTCGCTCTCGGCTTTCAGGATGCCATAGACAACACATTTGTACTTCCCAGAACAGTCGCGTTTAGCCGAGTAACTTGTAGCTTTGAATGGGATTTTAACAACGTGGCTGATCTGAGGGCCAGGCTCTTTACCGCGAATTTTGTCGGCCCATGATGCAATGTCGGATATTTTGCCATTGGCATCTCGATGCATGATGATATCAATGCCGGCCCTGGCTTCCGGGGTGAGTTGTTGCTCGGCGATTAGAGCCACGACTTTGTGTCCTTCGACACCCCACCCGAACGAATGCTGGCAATAGGCCATGGAGAGGAGTGCGATAAGGGCTATTTTAAATCGATTGAGCATTTGGCCTCCTATGGGCTGCCCAGGAAAGTCAATAAGCAGGCGCCATTAAATTGACGCACATTATCCTTTCCTGTTTAATTCATTGCGTGGCTAGGGTATCATTCATCGAAGATGAAGCAAGTCCGAATGAGAAGGACATCACGTTTTGAAAATTTCAGGGCTTTTAGTTTTCGCCGCTTCATCGGGTTGGAGCGTTTAGTAGAAATGGATAGCAGGCGATAATTAGATTCTTCTGATATTGGATTCATGGATTTAAGCATTTTAAAAGGGTTTGGGATGACTGAAGTTGTGAGTGTCGACGATTCGTTGCGGCTGTCTGAAGTTCTTCGTGTGAGCGGGAAGAGAAAGGTTCAACTGCTGGGGCATGATTCGGATAATCTGAAGCTTCTCCGTACGCAAATTTTTTCCCAAATCAAGTCGACAGGCGGCCGTCAGGTCGAATGGTTCGAGGCTCTACCAGAAGCTCTAGAAGGGGCTCTACAAGAGGCCTTGCCAGACGGTTTGCAGGCTGAGGATGGCGCGTGCCTGACCGTTTCGTTGTTTGCAGGCATTCCTGCTGACGTTTTCCTGATGTTCGATCTGGCGGACCGACAGCACCTCAATCAAATCCAAGCTGATGGTAAGTCAGCCCTTAGCAACTTTAAGAAAATTCTTGTTCCAGGGCAGTGGATGGCGCGCAGTCTGCTGGGCGACAAAAGGCTCGGCTTAAAGGCCACAGATGTTTTGGTTGTGGGGGCTCCTAGGATTGACTATCTAAGATCGCTGGCTGAGCAAGCCGGCGAGACGGGTGAGAGAACGACTCCCCGTGTTCTTTTTGCCCCGATTCATAGTAACTGGTTTGACGCGGCCGGAAACCCTATGAGCTCTAGCTCGGGTCTCCAGGAATACCTAGAGGAGCTTGGGCACCACTGCGAGCTAACCGTTTCCGAGGACCAGCGAAATAAGATCAATAAACGGCCAGTAACGCGTGAGCTGATAGACGCTGATATTGTTATAACTGACTACACCTCCGTCGCATATGAGGCGTGGGCCCTAGGTAAACCGGTGATTTTTCCACGGTGGATCCTCGGGGATGCCATCTTGGAAAAGGCGCCAAACTCTGCAGAGGCGGAAATCTATCGGCGAAAACTGGGCTACCATCCTGAGAGTTTTGATGCGTTGCTCGAACTGATAGTTGCTGGCAGCAAGCTTGAAGTGAGCGCCGAGGTCAAAGATTTTTGCCGCGAGTATTTGAGCAATTTTGAAGAGTCAAATAGCGCCAGTAAGATTTGTGCTCATCTGGAATACCTAAGTGATCCGCAGTGGGAAGAGCGTGAAGAGAAAACGCTTGCGGATATTGAGCGATATTTGAAAGAGCATCAGTGGGCACAGGCCGAGTCTGCGCTCATGAGCTTGGTTTCGGTTTATCCTGAGGATGCCAGTCTCAATAATAAATTGGCACTTGCTTACCAAGGGCAGCACAAGTGGTGGCAAGTAGTTGCGACACTGCAAGCTGTTGTTCGCGTAGTGCGCAATAGCGCAGACATTTATCATCGACTGGGTGTTGCTGAGAAAAAAATGGGGCATTTCCGCTCCGCTGCGAACGCCTATGAGCATGCTATTTTGCTGAGTAAGACAGTGCCTGCGGAGTGGTACTACCGCCTTGGCTACTGCTATGAAACACCATGTCATGAGGGGCCGGCTGACTTGCCTGCTGCTATCAATGCCTATCAAAAAGCCTGTGAGCTGGACAAAAAGCACAATGCAGGTAAGTTTGGTATAGGCGTGTTTCATGCCGCCGCCGGTCGTTGGTCCAGAGCAAATGCTTCGTTTACCGAGCAATTGAACTTGGTGAAATTTGACTTCGATCTGCATTTCCGCCTTGGTCGTGCCCAGGAACGATGCTATCTATGGGCTGACGCTGAAGTATCGTTCCGGAATGCCGTTGGATTGCGGATGAAATCGGCTGAATCGCATTTCCGACTTGGCTTTACTCTGGAGCGTCAGAATAAGTTCGAGGCAGCCCTTTCTTCGTATAAGTACGCGATTACGCTCGGCGGAAAAAATATTGCCGAGTGGCGTTATCGGGCTGGTATTCTGCTCATGGAGTTGGGTAGGTTAGACGAGGCCTGTAATCTGTTTATGTCGATGCAGGGTAGCGGGGCTCACCAAGACTTTGACAGAAAGCGATATGAAGCATCGCTAATGTCAAATCGTATCGATACCATCAAAGCCGAGTTGGCCGACAACGCGGAGAAGAGTAGTGTTTGGTATGAGTTTTATGAGGCTAATCTACAGCTTGGGATGGCCGGTGCGGCAAGAGATAGCTTGGCAAATGCAGTGCGTTTCGCCCAAGAAGAACAAGTTCAGAAGCTTGTCTCTCTTTCGGGTTCGTTAAACACGAAGCTCGCCGAAGTTCAGTTTATTGAAAGCCGTTTGGAGAGAGATTGCACCCAGCCGGCCACTTGGATCTCCTACAGCAAGGCCCTTGTAGTCGTCGGGCAACTGGCAGCCGCGGCTGAAGCGATCCAGCAGGCTATCTGGCGTACGAATCAGCATGAAGCTGGTCTGTATTATGAGCTCGGAAGATTGTTGGCTCTCTCTGGTGCGATTGAAAAAGCTTGTGAAGCGTTCCGTTCGTACAAAATTATCCAGCGTCCGACCAGTGCTTATGAAGACAAGTTCCTCACCGACAGCACGCTAAACTTCCATGCTACGTATAAAGAGTATATCGAGCTACTGCCGGTAATGGATGATTGCATCCTCTATGAGGTGCATAATGGGTCATCAATGGCGTGTAACCCGCTTGCAATTTTTGAGCATGTTCTCGCTAGTGAGGAATATGCCAATCATAAGCATTTCTGGGTGATTAATGATCTTACTAAAGTTGAGCAAAGATTTAGAAATTTAAAGAATGTATTCTTTGTCAAGCGGGGCAGTGCACTCTACCTTCGTTTGATTGCTTCGTGTAAGTATCTGATTTGTAACGGTACCTTTGCAGAGTACTTTGTCCGGAAGCCAGGTCAGCAGTACCTGAATACCTGGCATGGAACTCCGCTGAAGACGCTTGGCCGCGCAATGAATACGCCACCGTACACGCGTGCCAATACGGCGCGTAACTTCCTGCACGCGACTCATTTGATTTTCCCTAATGAGCACACTCGCCTAACTCAGATTGAAGGTCATAGCATTGATCGGATTGTGAGCGGCGCTCAGTTGATTAGCGGTTATCCACGAAATGATCAGCTTTACAAGATTGACCAGGAAAAGCTGTACGAAGTTCGTCGGACTTTGGGTATTTCAAGTCGCAAACCAGTTGTCCTGTTTGCGCCTACCTATCGCGGTAGCTGGAATACGCCTGAGCTAGAAGCTGAGGTGCTGATCGAGCAGTTGAAGAGCATTATTTCGGATGATTACACTCTGCTTTTCCGAGGCCATCATTTGGTCGAAAAGCAGCTGGTTGAGATGAAGTTGCCAGTAAAGCTGGCGCCTCAATCGATTGATACTAATGCCTTGTTGCCAGTCGCAGATGTTCTGATTTCCGATTATTCGTCGATCATTATTGACTACATGACGCTTCAGCGTCCTGTCCTCCACTTCATTCCTGACTGGGATGAGTATAAGTCCGAGCGCGGCCTGTACTTCGAGCGCAGTGACTTGCCGTGGCCACAATGCCAGACGACAGATGAGCTCCGCGGCTTGATTCATAGTGCGTTGAATGATCCAGGCTTGTATGTCAATGCAACCTATCGAGAGTTCCATGAGCGCTTCTGTGGTGTTGAAGATGGTCGTTCGACTCAGCGAGTGGTCGAGTTCTTCTTCCAAGAAAGGGGAGTAGCGTCTCCGCGTAACGATAAAAAGCCGATTGTTGTACGATCTGCGCTTGGTACTATCAATGGTGTTGCGACTTCTGCAATTTCATTAGTGCAGAATCTTGCTGCACAAGGCAAAGATGTAGTGCTCCTTCTCGATACGGTAGAGTTGCGTAAGGAGGAGGCTGGGTTTGACGCGATACGCAAACTCGAGGAAGTGGCGAATGTGATCTTCCGAAGTGGTCGGACTTCCATGAGTCTCGAGCAGCAATGGGTCTCTGATAAGTTCAACGCTGAAGGTATCTTCTATTCGCAAACAATGCGCGATGTGTACGAATCTGCGATGCAGCAAGAAGTCTATCGTGTGGTCGCGGGCCTAGAGGCTGAGATCAGTGTTGATCACCAGGGCTATCACCCATTCTGGGCGGGTTTCATGGCGGCTATTCCAGCTAATCGTCATTTGATTTACCTCCATAATGATATGTTGGAGGAGTCGGAGAAGCGTCTTCCCAATTTGCGAAAAGTTTTTGAGTTTTATAGAGACTATGATGCTTTCCTTAATGTGTCTGAAAGCTCAATGCAAACCAATCGTGAGAGTTTCAAGGGTATAAATCCTGGTATCGTTGATCAGTTCCATCTCGTTAGAAACGGCTTGGATGTAAATCGAATTATCACTGATGCAGAATTGGAGCCTGATGACGCTGGTTATCATTTGCTTAAATCTGATCCGAGATTCAAGATTGTCAACGTGGCGCGCATGTGGCCCGAAAAAAACCAAGTAAGACTTATCGAGATGGTCAAGTTACTCGTGGAAGAAGGGCATGATGTTGCTCTTTATATACTTGGTACTGGCCCGCTTCACGCGGAGTTGGAAAATCTGATTAAAGAGCTTGAGCTGAAGGATCGAGTGATACTGCTTGGCGTTCAGCGCAATCCTTTCCCGTTCGTGAAGGCTTCGCAGTGTCACGTGCTGTCTTCAGATTACGAGGGGCAGGGTATAGTTTTGCTTGAGGCGATGACGTTGGGTGTTCCCTGTGTCTCCACTGATATTCCTGGCCCTGACAGTGTATTGGAGAACGGTTTGGGTATACTCACCCCGTTGACTCCTGAGGGCTTGGCTGAAGGTGTTAAACAAGTTATCAAAGGGGAGTTTATTCCGCGACCGTTTGATGCTCGCGAATATAACGCGGTCGCTTATGGGGACTTTGCACTCGCTGCCCAGTAACGAAAAAACGCCGGGTTTTGTCCCGGCGTTTTTTTTGGGGGGGGAGGGGCACCGAGCTTATTCTAAGTGCCCCTTCTGATGCTGGCTTATTTCACTTTTTGATCGCAGCGTTTGGGTTGGGTTGTAGTGTGAATGTCTTCGGTTTGAAAACTTCGATCTCTGCCGCGTCAATTGAGTGCTGTAACTCGGTGCAAAACCTCTCTGCATCTTTAAAGCCTATTTGGCATATCTTGCTGGGGTCGTAATTCCACCACTGCAGCCGGAGCAGTTCGGCAATTATTTCCTCCGAGAACCGATACTTCAGAACTTTTGCAGGATTACCACCCACAACCGCGTAGGGGGGGACGTCCTTTGTAACCAGTGCACCAGCGGCTATCACGGCCCCGTCGCCGATTGTAATACCCATCCTCAATGTTACATCGCGACCAATCCAGACATCATTTCCAATTTGCGGATAGGCCTTTCTGTCATATTTGTGCCAGTTGTACTGCTTTGTCTGCTCTTCGTTAGTGAAGTCGCGGACGAGATCGTTACCAGGCCTAAACGTGATGATAGAAGTAGTCACGAGGTCCATGGGGTGATGAGAGTCAAGTATGACGAGGCCAGTCGAGATTGAGCAGTATCGCCCTACCTTCATTGATTCAGCCAGGGCTGAATATGAGTATGAGAGTGAGCCGATGGAGCACAGGCCGGAGTACTTGCCTCCTCCTATGCTGCCTCTGTATGAGCCTTTGTAAAGAGCTGAGTGGCTCTCTATTGTCACTGCCCGCCAAGAAGGAATCGGTTGGTCAAGGGTCAGCCAGCCGTACTTTTTCTGCGACGGTTTCGGAGAGTTGAGTTTGAAAAGAATGCGGTTATTCCAAAACTCTTGTGCCAGGGCTTGAGTTATTATCATTTTACTTCCTACTCATGCTGCGCGCCGGCAAGTGGCAACGTGGCGCGGTGTGGGGCCCGGCCAGCGTAGCCGAGCGTAGAGGTCGCCCGATGATCGAGTGCCTTTATAACTATGTCAATTATTCTTCTTAGAGCTAGAGAAGCCTCCGCAGGAATTTCTCAAAGTCCCAAGCCTATAAGTACATTCAAAGTGCTTAAAGAGTGCAGCATGGTCACCCAGTGGGCAACCCAAACTTAATGCCCCACCTGTTCACAGGTGGGGCATTAAGTACTTTAAACAGCGACCAAGGGAGGTGCTCCGCGGCTCGGTGCAAGAACTTTTTTTGCGATCCTGAGATTGCCGGATTCCCAGACCTCGTCTACCGCTTCCGCAATTAGCTTGTAGGATGAGCCGAGTGTGCGCCGGGGTAAGTAGGACTCCATAAACTGTAGTGTGCGTGCATCTGGGCAGGTGACCTGGCGGATCATGTCCACCATCTCATCAAAGCTGTTGGCATGCAGTCCTAGACGCTCATGGAATATATGGCTTTCCGCCGAGCCGAGATCGTCATAAAGGTTGCCTTCACCAATAAGCCAAGACGGGAAGATTACAGGTTTACCCAGCGCCCACGCTTCATAAACAAGTGTGCCACGATCGGCGATAACAACATCCGCTTCGATGAGCTTTTCAAAAGTCGGTTTTTTGGACTCTCGTAGGTTTGGATGGAGCGAGACATCGTAATCGAAGAGCGTACGCAATCTATCTTCGTAGTGAAGAATGCCCGGATAGCTGGAAATCACGCCAGCTTTGCTTTCAGCGTTATGCGTCGGCGCCCACAAGACCTTAATCTTGCGGAAGGGGGAGAGTTTTCCGAGCTTCTCCGCCAGCGTTCGTTCTGACAAGTACTTACGCTGGGCAGCCAGCAGCGTATCGATTCGTGGCCAACCTACGACCTTAATCTGATTAGCCGACAATTCCACGCCACGGGTTGTGAGCAACTTACGCTTGAGCCAATCACCCGGCACGCAGACCGTTCGATACTTGTTGATCTCAAAGCCCCGTTGAGGGTCGCGTCGGGTCAGGTAATTCTTATCGGCAAGGCCATGAGACATCATGACGTGTGCACGTCGATAAATGAAAAACGTTACGTTCACCGCGCCTGCCCGTGTTACCACGGGCGCTTGCGTTGATTCCCAGTCGGGCAGCTGTGCGTCGATGCCCGCAGCAAATTCCTGCTCCAGCAAGCGGAGATTTTCGCTGGCAACGTAGGTGTAATGAACCTGTTTGCGGTCACTCATCGCATCCGACCTCAGGCGACCGCAGGGGTCGCTGGGTTTTTCAGGTGAGATTTGATCAAGCTGCTGGAGATCTCTGGAGTGCGAGACAGATATACGACTTCGCAAATGTCGTTAAGGAAGTCGAACTTGCCCTGCCAATCATCCCCCATCACAAAAATGTCAACATTATGAGCGATGATGTCTTCTCGCTTCTGCTCCCAAGTGAGTTCGGGGATGACGAGGTCTACGTGACGGCAGGCTGCTACGAGTTGGCTTCTGTCGGCGTAACTAGAGTACGATTTTTTGCCCTTGCCTTCGTTGAAGCTGTCCTCGGAGACGGCCACAATCAAGCGGTCGCCCAGGGAGCGTGCGCGCTCGAGCAAGCGAACGTGGCCGACATGGAACAAGTCAAAGGTGCCGTAGGTGATTACGGTTTTAGCACGAGTGCTCATGTGATCTTCCTGATTATGAGTCGATAAAATGTTATCGAATGGTTAATGGACGAAGTGCTTCAAAGACTGTTGATAAAGTCTTTACATTCCTCATCGACTTTGTAACGTGATCGCGACCACGTTACCCCGTGCTTAATGACTTTTGCCGGGATGCCGACCGCGAGTGTGCACGCGGGTACATCTTTCGTGACCACGGATGCCGCGCCTATTATCGCACCTTGGCAGATTCTATTGCCCGGCAGAACGATGACGCGCTTGCCAAGCCAGACGCGTGGTTCAATGATGGTCTGAGCGTCTTCAGAGTTGATCAGCTCAAGCGTGTCGATATCGACGATGCCATGGGCATCATGGCCTTGTATGACGACATCTTCACCAATCAGGCATTGCTTGCCAATACTGATACCGGTGCCATGCACAGCGATGTGCATACCCCGTGAGGTAACAGCATCGCCCACGCAAATTGTCGGCTTGAGGTTGTTAAGGCGAATGTCAAACTTTCCTTCGCATTTCGCCCCAATGAATACCTTTGCGTGGCTCTGACGGAACATCACCCGGATCTGGGCGGTGTCACTGAGGATGACGAGTGTGCAGTTGACAACTTTCTTCTTTCCCAAGAACTTGATTTCGACATTCTTCTTTCGTTGGAGAATATCGTTGTAGATCTTGGCTGTGGTGAATAGCTTGCAGCTCGGCTCGAAGAAGTCCGGCAGTATCTGCTTGGCCGCCAACTCGCTCAGGGCATACTCCTTGATCGGGAGTGTGCGTGTCTCTACGTCCAGCATCGTATCGATGCTGGTTTCGGGAAACATTGATTTAAATAGCTTCTCAATCACTGGATTTTTCCTTGATCCTGGTCGTCTAGGCAAGCTTACGCACTAGGTGAGGGGCTATGACGCTCCCACGGGGCGCTTTGGAATAGACGCTGATCGAAGAAAATCTGAGTCTGATTCTTATAGGTGGTGTCTTCTGCGCTGCCATTGCCATCGTTAAAGCAAATGAGCTTGTACTTGAAGCGCTCTTTGTTGACCACTCGGGAGATATTGGTGGGGCGAATGATGATACCTGGAGCATCTGCCTTGACCGCCAGGCCCGATGCGTAGGCAAAGTGGTGATAGAGGAATGATGTTAGGTTGATATCATCCGGGCTACGGCGTTTGGCCGATCGTGTCAAGGTGAAGACTTCTGGGAATAGCCCTTCGATCTTTTCTAATACCGACTTTTTCAAGCAGTAGGGTACATGCCGATGGAGGTTTTTGGCTTCGTAACTCGGGAAAACAGTCCGTAGCAACTTGCGTGAGTTGCTAGCAGCGACCAAATAGTCTGGTGTCTCTTCGTTGATTGCGTCACCGGCCATTCCGTAAGGTTCGAAGTAGGCAAGTGAGCGCCCGATCTCATCGAAGAAATCAGTCGGCAGGCACGGCTGGCCTAGGACAAAATCATCGTTTAGGTAGATGAAGTTTTCGCTAAGTCCTGGTATCCGATGCAGGCATGCTTCGATGGCGTGCGAGTTGAAGTTCGGAAGCACATCGGTATCTGGGAAGATCTCGTTGTGATCAACCCATACTACCTTTTTGTCATCGCGCAGCCATTCTGGTTTCTGGCAGTTAGAGACAACATAGATCTTGTTCAACCAAGGTGCGTACTTATTCAGCGAGCGTAGCGAATAGCGGAGCTCGTCGTTATTGGTATAGCGGTCTGGATCGAAGCCTTCTTCCGGGAAGGACTCTGTCCATAAGGTTTGCCAGTTTTCGTCTGTGTGGTTTACCCAGGTGTAAACCGCGTCGATGGTCTGATAATCCACGCGCTTGGCTTTGGGGGCGTAGATTTCTTCAAACATATCTATTGGGAAGCGGCGCTGCCATGCCCGGCCCGAGCGCATGGTGGCTTCACCCGTAGCGGCGAGGTCGTAGAGGTAGAAGTGCAGAACATGGGTCTCGCCAAGGATATTGCACAGTTCGACGACAAAATCTGGACGTTGCGCTAGCGCTGAACAGACTGCTTTCACATCAAAGCGGTCATCTGCACGCGAGGCTAGATTGAATCCACCGCCTAGGGTGTAGATTGTTACATTGGTCGGTGTGGATTCTTTTAGTCCGGCGATGAAGCTGATCAGGCCGTTGAGATACCCGCTCCACAGTACCAAGCTGTTAGGGTTGACGCCGTCCTCGGCGCCTATTCCAGCATTGAGATACTTGCGAATGTACTCCGGCAGCCCCAGGCGATTCACCTCTAAAAGGTCGACACTGCGTGTCACCGTCTGAGGTTTTGCTTCGGTCTTGGTGATAGCTGCAGGTGGAGCATCCTTGAAGACACGTTTACGAAACATGTCATAGAAAAACATGTTTGGGTCACGAAGAAATTTCCGTATTTTTTTGTACTTCACTGGCTTTTTATTCATTTAATAAAAATCTCAAACGTCGCTTGAAAGTATCGAATCTGTCTATGTGGCCTGGTTTGTTCTCGAAGAGCGCTGAGTAGTCGTCGACGCTTCGATCAGACAGGCGACAGGCTTCGATAAATTCTTCCAATAGGCTTTTGGAAATGTCGTCGCCCCAGTTCCTGTTGTGAGTTTCCACGAATCTTGAGTAATTAGATTCCCGTCTCTCTTTGTGCGCGATTACATTAGGTCGTTCATGATAAAGATGGAAAACAAAATCTTTGTTTAATAGAGCATCAAGAGAAAGGCGGCCTAGCGCGCGCCTGAACCCCGAGGTGAACAATGGCGAGCGCGCACTCTTGTTAGACATCATTTCTCTGCATGGCTGCAATGATCCATAATGCTGCGCCAAACGCATCATGAAGTCGAAGTCTTCGTAACCATGCCCGCTGTAGGATTCGTTGAACTGGCCGATGGCAGCGTAGTCATCACTTTTCATCAAAGTGACAGACGAGGGATTCGCCAGGTGCAGGAATTCTTTTCGAGAAAACGAGAAGTATTTTTCTTTCAGTAAAGCTGGGGTTGTTTTCCCCTTGCAAAGGTCTTTTGACCCTTTGGCCGTCAGATACATGCAGGGGAGGAAATAGAACGGGGAATGCTTGGCGGCTATAAGGTCTCTGTATTTTTCCAGGAGGGAAAAGTCGGGCCAAATGTCGACGTCCAGTAAGGCAATCAGCTCCGTGTTCACCACTTCGAATGCTCTGTTTCGGAGCAAAGATGGGTTCACTGAACCTGTATAGTGCTTTTTGGCCAGCAGCGTAGTATAGCGGTTGTTCTCTAGGCTTTTTTTGAGGCGCCGGTCATTGAGGCTGTTCTGATCGTTGAGCGAGAAAATCAGAGGTATGCGCGCGCTCTCGGCAGCGTCCGACATCCGGACTGCTTTTCGCAGAATATCCAGCGGACGTTGTGATAAGTCGAGAGGTACGATAATCGAGATGTCATTCATCGTTCAGGTTGCTGTTTACTCAGGACTGACGGTTATGCCGGTGTATTCAAGAGTCGGTGACGATGAGGTGGTCCATCTGACTCGCTGCGCGTAATCATGCCCGGCTGCCCGGGCATGTTTACGCCAGCTATCAATTCACACCAGTCGCGCGTCCCAGAACCATGGTTTGCACGATCGGGGAGATGACTTTTTGCCACTCATACACGGCTGCGTTTGTTACGTAGATCGTATCGTCTGGTTTAACCATCACCTGGCGGGCATAGAAAATGGCCGCAGGGTCTCGCATGTTCAGGCGCAGGACGACAGGTTTCGGTTTGCCAGCCTCCATGCGGAAGACGAAGACGCCTTCTGCGTTGGCGCTGCCTTCGCGCAGGCCACCTACGCTGCCCAATGCATCGAGCAGGCTAGTATTGCGGTCGGGCAAGTCTTTCAGCCCTGGCGATGTTACAGCGCCCATGGCGACGAAGCGCTGTCGTGCCCTGTCAAGCACTACTTCAGAGTTCGGGCGCAAAACCATGTTGTTGCCTGCCAAAACTTCTTCATAGTTGAACTGTTGGACTTGGCTGCCGTTGCGCACAGTCACGTTAACCAAGTGAGGCTCGAGTACCGGGCCTCCCGCCTGGTTGACAGCGTCGAGCAGGGTCAGCGGACCCTGGAGGGTGCTGAAACGTCCTGGGGTTTTAACCGCGCCAGCAACCAGTACCGAGCCCGACAGGTCACCTACCAGCTCGACGTGAGTCTGCACGTCTGTAGTAATGCCTTTCAATTGACGATGGATCATGTTTTCAACTTGATTCAATGTCATGCCGGCGACGAATTGGCGGCCCACATAAGGGAGAGATAGCTTCCCTTCAGAGTCAATACGAGACTTGAGCTGTGTGCCACCCGTAGCCAGCGGGGCGAACAGAGACGAGCCTTCCGGTGCGGTGTCAGCGATCAATACATTGAGTGTGTCACCTGCCATTAGCCGTACTTCCGGCGGCACGGGCTTGGTGACCGTTGCCAGCACCGGTGGAACAGCACCTCGCATGTAGGGCGCGATGGTCTTCGCGTCAATGTCGACGAGGGTGTAGGCCTCGGTTTTACTTTCGATCGCGCCTTTGTAAGGGCCTGCGCCGGAAATCGTACCGCCGCAACCGGCCAGGCTCAGGCTTGCCAGGGCCAGTGCTGCCAGCTTCAGGTTGAAGGTGCGAGAGACAGCCAGGGATTTAATCACGATGATCCTCGATCGAAGCCAGAATGAAGCGGGTGATGCCGTAGAGCATCAACAGGCCAAGCAAAATGGTCGCCAGGTTGTACCAACGTTCTGGGTACAGGGCGAGTTGTGGGGTATTTGGGCTAACAACTGTTACTAGCGTCCGAATTTTCTTACTAGCTTCGATGCGGGCGTTGTCAACAGCGGCAACAGCAGTCTTGTAGCTTTCTTCAGCGATCCCGGCATCCAGCGTCAGTTGTTGGAAGCGCGAGGCCACTACGTTCAACTGTGTACCTTGTGGGGAGGAGACCAAAAGGCGTTTTTCTTTACTCAGCTGTTGAGTAATCGATTCAACCTTCTGACGCTGCTGCCTGACCTGAGGGGCATCATTGCGCAGTTTGAAGGTCATCTCGGTAAGGAGGGCCTGCTCCTTCGTGTATTGGCTCTCGAGGTCGGCAATGATAGTTGCCCGACTTTGGGCTGTGGTGCCGCCGTCAAGAACCTTGTTCTCGTTCTGGAACGTCAGCAGTTGAGTTTTGCGTTTGGCGTAGTTCAGCCGTGCGGTTTCCAGTTCGCCTTGGGCGAACTTCATTTGTTCGCGTGCAATCTTATGGCTGACTTCGTTGACGAAGTGTTCGCTGGCTTGCAGGATGGTGCGAAGCATCTTCTCGGAAAGCTCAGGCGTGAAGGCCTGGACTTCTACGCGCAGCAGGCCAGTCGTTTCGTCGTAGTGGGCTGAAACCATGCGCTGGTAGTACTTGAGCAGGTCTTCACGTTCGGCATTCTCATCCAGCCAGAAGAAAATGTCGCTGCGCTGGGCGGCATACTGCTCAATCCAGTGCACGCGCTCTTCCAGTAGCAACATCATGTCTGTCGACGTTATGTACTCACGAAGGTAAAGCGTTTCCTCTCGCGACGCCGGGTTGGTCCCGGTCAAAAGAGTCGCGAGACCTGGGACCTGCGCTGCCTGGTTATTGCCGTCTTGACGCACCACCACTTGGGAAGAGCTGACAAAGCGGTCAACGGCGAACGCACCGTAGTAGACGACCGCCAGGACCATTGGTAGGGCGACCATTGCGATTGCTAGGCCCCAGCCCTTGAATTTACCCGTGCTGCTCATAATGTGATGCATCCTTGAATGGAACAGTCTTGCAAAAAAATATTATTAGGCGCTATAAGCTTTGATGCCTTCGATCACGTCTTCGTAAATCTCTATTTCGCCATCTTTCACGAGCAAAACGATATCGCAGAGTTTGCTGATTTCTGACATCGAGTGTGACACGAGTACAACATTGGAGGTCTTTAGCTTCTCGCGAAAAATCTTCCTGCACTTACGTTTGAACTGAGCGTCACCCACCGACATGACTTCGTCGATTAAGTAGTAATCGAAGTCAAACGCCATGCTTAGGCCAAAGGCAACGCGAGAGCGCATACCGGACGAGTATGTTTTAATCGGTTCGTCTATCCAGGTGCCAATTTCGGCGAACTCTTGGACAAAGCGAATCTTCTCGCGCATTGCTTCGCCTTCTGCGCCATAGACTCGGCAGACGAATTTGATGTTGTCCCTACCGGACATACTGCCTTGGAACCCACCCGTCAAACCAACCGGCCAGGAGATACTTCTGTCGGTGACAATCGTGCCCGAGTCAGGCACGTCGGCCCCACCTAGGAGCCGCATGAGTGTTGACTTGCCAGCGCCGTTACGGCCGATAAGGCCGATGTTCTTCCCAGGTGGAATAGCTAGCGACAGATTCCGAAAGACATATCGGCGCCCCTTGGGCGTCAGATATGACTTGGTGACGTTTCTCAATTCGAACACGGTAGCCGGGCCTTATCCATTCTTGGTGGAAATCAAATGCAGCCTGCGTGCCCTGTAGCTGCCCAGCGAAATGAACAACAGCACCAGGGTGAAGCCAGTCACGTAACCGATTGAGATGCCGTCGACCATTGCGTAATGCGGCAGTACCTCGCCGCGAATCAGTTCGGTCAAGTGAAGAAACGGGTTGAGCAGCAGGATCGGCATCAATGCGTGTGGCAGGTACGCCGCAGGGATGAGTACCCCTGATATGAAATAGAGGGGGAAGAAAACCATGCGTATGACCAGCTTCAGGCTAGGTAAGGCATGCGTGATCAGCGCCAATACCATGCCGAGACTGAACGCAAAAAGCAGGCCAAGCGTCAGTGTCATGAACCACATCAGTGGGTTGTTGATGGACATATCGAACCCCCACCAGGCAAAGCCGAACACGATAAGGGCGTAGACAAGCCCGCTGATGCAGGCTTCGACGATTACGCGTGCTATGTAGGTGTCGAGGGGTTTGATCTGTTTGTAGCCGAACAGGGATCGGTTCTCCCGTAGGCTGTCCATCAACCTGAGTGCCGTGTTGCGGTAGAGCAAAAACGGAGCCATGCCCACCAGCACGAAAACGGGGTACTCGACCCCGGAGATCGTCCGGCCACGAATCATGGTGTACAGCAGTGAGAAAATCAGCAGATGGCAAATTGGCTCGATCAGGATCCAGACCGCGCCCATGCGTCGATCCCCAATGCGGGCTCGTGCCTCGCGCAGGACTAGGGCAAAGATGACTGATTTCTGAATCTGCAGCGACGAACGAGGCTTCAAGATGGTTACCGCAAAGCAAAGCAGCGCGCCTAAGCACGCCGGAATTCATCTTCACGAAAGGCCCGATTCCCTTGGCGGGTAGGCTGGGGATTTCCCGGATACTTCCATGTTCTAAGGTGCGCGAGGGTAATTCGATAAGACGCAAGCGTCAAGAAAATTGAGCGAATTTGCAATCTTAAGCCTGCTCGATTCACTCGATCTGTGGTGATAGCGACACAGTCACCTCTCTGCACATCTCAATAGTTGGCTGCAAGATCCGTATGTCGGCAGGGGCTAGATGATTAGGGGCTGTAGCCCAAGAGCTGCATAGTTATGGGTGGTGTCAAAAGATATCACCTCGGGATGTGCCAGTTTACACGGTGGGTCCGTCTTGGCCCTTATAACGTCGATATCCACTGATTGCGCTGGCAATGCGACCTGCTCAATCGACTGTTATCTCAGCACAATTGCTACAAAATAGGACTCAATGCTGGCTAAAATTTATCCATTATGGCTATAGAATTCAGAAGCTTACGGGCTCAGATGGGTTTTTGAGGCCTGTATGATTGGTTCGAAAGGCATCAATTGCGTCAGGTTTGAATAGGGCACGCGATGTCCCAGCTGTCTCTCCACAGGCAGATCGGCATTTTTTGGGGGCGATTGAGATCTGAAAGGAGGCTGACTAATAGAGTCAATGTCACGATGGCGGCCAAGCTTACAATTTATCCCGCCAGCCATTCCCCTAGCGAGCACAGTGCCTATAATGCCCGCCGAAATTGGCAGCAGCTGGCTGTTGTTCATGGACAGATTATGCATCAAGGAAATCATTCGCAATGCCGTACTACCGTAACCCCCGTGATGTGACGGCCCTCCCTGCCTGGCAGGCGCTTCAGCACCACCGTGAGGCCATGCAGAACTTCAGCATGCGCGAAGCCTTTGCCGCTGATGCCAAGCGCTTTGATCAATTCTCCCTGAGCAGCTGCGGCCTGTTCCTCGACTACTCGAAAAACCTGATCACCGAGCAAAGCCGCGACCTGCTGGTGAACCTGGCCAACGAAGTCGGCCTGCAGGATGCGATCAAGTCGATGTTCAGCGGCGAGATCATCAACGCCTCCGAAGGCCGTCCGGTGCTGCACACCGCCCTGCGCCGCCCGGTGGGCGACAAGCTCAGCGTCAACGGCGTCAACGTGATGCCGGAAGTGCACAAAGTGCTTAACCAGATCACCGAACTGGTCGGACGCATTCATAACGGTCTGTGGCGCGGTTACAGCGAAAAGCCGATCACCGACGTGGTCAACATCGGTATCGGCGGTTCGTTCCTCGGCCCTGAACTGGTCTCCGAAGCGCTGCTGCCCTACGCACAACGCGGCGTACGCTGCCATTACTTGGCTAACATCGACGGCAGTGAGTTCCACGAACTGTCGGCCAACCTGCGCGCCGAAACCACCCTGTTCATTGTCTCGTCGAAGTCGTTCAACACGTTAGAGACGTTGAAGAACGCCATGGCTGCGCGCACCTGGTACTTGGCCCATGGCGGGGCGGAATCCGAGTTGTACCGGCACTTCATTGCCGTCTCCAGCAACAAGGCTGCCGCCGTCGCCTTCGGTATCCGTGAAGAGAACATCTTCCCGATGTGGGACTGGGTCGGTGGGCGCTATTCGCTGTGGTCGGCCATCGGCCTGCCGATCGCCTTGGCCATCGGTACCGCCAACTTCAAGGAGCTGTTGTCTGGTGCCTACACCATGGACCAGCACTTCCAGACCGCGCCGTTCGATCAGAACATGCCGGTGCTGCTGGCCCTGCTGGGCGTGTGGTATGGCAACTTCTGGGGCGCCCGCAGCCATGCGATCCTGCCGTATGACCACTACCTGCGAAACATCACCAAGCATTTGCAACAGCTGGACATGGAGTCCAATGGCAAGAGCGTCCTGCAGGATGGAACGCCGGTGAAGACCGAAACCGGCCCGGTTATCTGGGGCGGCGTTGGCTGCAACGGGCAACATGCTTATCACCAGCTCTTGCACCAGGGCACCCACCTTATCCCTGCTGACTTCATCGTACCGGTAGTGAGTTTCAACCCAGTGGTTGACCATCATCAATGGCTGTACGCCAACTGCCTTTCGCAGAGTCAGGCGTTGATGCTGGGCAAGACCCGCGATGAGGCAGAAAGCGAGCTGCGGGAAAAAGGCCTGAATGAAGCAGATATCGAGAAGCTGGCCCCGCATAAAGTGATTCCGGGTAACCGCCCAAGTAACACCTTGGTTGTCGAACGCATTAACCCGCGCCGTCTTGGTGCACTGGTTGCAATGTACGAGCATAAAGTCTTCGTGCAGAGCGTGATCTGGGGTGTGAATGCCTTCGATCAGTGGGGGGTCGAGCTGGGTAAGGAGCTGGGCAACGGCGTATACGGGCGTTTAGTCGGGAGTAACGATGAGGCTGCTGAAGATGGCTCAACGCAAGGTCTGATCAATTACTTCCGTGGTCGCCACCGCGGCTGATTGTTTTTGCCGAGAAGTCATAAACGAATCGCTCGTGCCCATTGCTGAGAAGCAATGGGCACGAGCGATTTACGAATGCGGCCCCGCAAGTGCGCGCCCTATATCTACCCTAGTTAGGTGTCGAGTCTCGCTTTAAGGGGCGAACTACTTTGCTTGCGTTTTTGTAGGAATGTTCATAGTCAGAAGTCCGAATGTAAGTATTACCTTAAGGTACTTTTCGTGCAGGTTATAAAATATTTGGATTAAGGCTAGTCATCATGTGAAGTGTGGGGCCATGGCGCTTTATATGGGTATACGAAGCTCCGCTATTTGCTGTCCCATTTGGTAACGATTCATCGAGCCGCCTGTCTAGTTAGAACAATGGAATACCGCTAGGGTTGATTGCGCAGCCAAAGGAACGCTGCTGCTAGATAAGACCAACCCAAGGAGTGATCCCTAATGCGCAATACCGTTCTGTCCTACCTGCTTCTGCCCCTGTTCGCCAGCTTGTCCTTCTCGGTCAGCGCCGCCCCCGCCAGCACCACCGCCATGCAGGAACCAGTGCCAATCGTCACCCACATGGAAGCTCAGACCACCCGCCTAGACCTGAACAAGGCCGATGCCCCAACCCTGCAAAAAGAACTGAACGGCATCGGCAAGGCCAAGGCTGAAGCGATCGTCGCCTACCGAGAAGCCAACGGCCCATTCGCGTCGGTGGACGAGCTGCTGGAGATCAAGGGAATCGGCAATGCGTTGCTGGAGCGTAATCGGGACAAGGTAATGGTGGAGTAATCAGCAGTCGGGCTGGGCAGGCGATGCTTGGCTCAGCCCATTTATGGACGTCTGCATTACTTAAGCATGGAGAGGTATAGGTAAAACCAGCTGGAACTCGAGCGGAGAGTGGGTTGGATTCTTCGCGGGCAAGCCCGCTCCCACAGGTCCAGCTGCCACATGTAGAGAAGGGGCGGACTAAGGCCTTTTCATTTGGCATGACAGCGACGTCGAATGGACGTTGCTGTCTTCTACAGGGAATGGAGCAGGGGGTTTAACGGTCCTGCGCGTCCTTCGCATCGGCTTCAGCATTGCGCTCATGCACCTTGCGCAGTTGCTCATCCGTCAACGGCAGTTTCTTCGCCGTATCTCGCAGCATCATCAAGCCGCCGACAATCGAGCCGAGGGCTATGATGAGTATCAGCCAGGCATACCAGGGCATTGTCGTTCTCCTTTGATCATCATGGGGCGGCGCTTGTATGAAATTTGAGCAATTGCCGGTTCCTTTGGTTCAATTATAGAAGTCAGGCCTTGCAGGGCCAATTCCATGACCCGCGGCCCCCAAAGCCTGCGCCACTTCGTTTACAATGCGCGCCGTTTTCGACTTGCCAAGAGACCCTGACCATGTCCGCCTGCCAGACGCCCCTGATCGTCGCCCTCGACTTCCCTACCCGTGAGGCCGCTCTGAAGCTGGCTGACCAGCTTGACCCTGCGCTGTGCCGGGTAAAGGTTGGCAAGGAGCTGTTCACCAGCAGTGCCTCGGGCATCGTCGAAACCTTGTGTGCCAAGGGCTTCGAAGTATTCCTCGACCTCAAGTTCCACGATATCCCCAACACCACGGCCATGGCCGTCAAGGCTGCCGCCGAGATGGGCGTGTGGATGGTCAACGTGCATTGCTCCGGTGGCCTGCGCATGATGTCGGCCTGCCGTGAAGTGCTGGCCAAGCGCAGCGGCCCGCAGCCGTTGCTGATTGGCGTGACCGTGCTGACCAGCATGGAACGTGAAGACCTGGCGGGTATCGGCCTGGATGTTGACCCGCAAGAACAAGTGCTGCGCCTGGCGGCATTGGCCGAGAAGGCGGGCATGGACGGGCTGGTGTGCTCGGCGCTGGAGGCGACGGCACTGAAGGCTGCGCACCCTTCGCTGCAACTGGTGACCCCGGGTATTCGCCCGGCGGGTAGCGCTCAGGATGACCAACGCCGCATTTTGACCCCGCGTCAGGCGTTGGATGCTGGCTCGGATTACTTGGTGATCGGGCGGCCGATCAGCCAGGCGGCGGACCCGGCACAGGCTTTGGCTGCGGTTGTAGCTGAAATTCGCGGGTAAGGGGCTGGGTTGCGTTTGCGTTTGCGTCGGTAGGGGTTCGCCACAGCAGTTTTGGTGCCTGTGAGATCGAGCGCCGCCCGCGCGGCGCATCGCGAGCAACGCTCGCTCCTACGTTTGTTTCGGGCCAGTTATTCCTGGGGCAAACGCGCGCGAACGCCTTGTTTATTCGACGCGATATCGCGCCATGCGCCAAGGCGGTCGCGCGCGCCTGCTACAGGCGTTATTGGCCAAAAACAAACGTAGCGATGCGCCGCGCGGGCGGCGCTCGATTTACGCCCCGATACAACAATCGAGACAGGCACTGAAATCCAGGGCCTACGCTGTCAGACCTTCAACACCAACTTGCCAAAATTCTCGCCGCTGAACAGCTTGAGCAGCGTCTCTGGGAAGGTCTCCAACCCTTCCACCACATCTTCCTTACTCTTCACTTTGCCAGCGGCCAGCCAGCCGGCGATTTCCTGCGCGGCTTTGCCGTAATCCTTGGCATGGTCAAATACCACAAAGCCTTCCATGCGCGCGCGGTTCACCAGCAGCGACAGGTAGTTGGCCGGGCCTTTGACGGCTTCTTTGTTGTTGTACTGGCTGATGGCGCCGCAGATGACGATGCGGGCCTTGAGGTTGATGCGGGTGAGCACGGCATCGAGGATCTCGCCGCCAACGTTGTCAAAGTACACGTCTACCCCTTTCGGGCATTCGCGCTTGAGGCCGGCCAGTACGTCTTCGGCCTTGTAGTCGATGACGCCGTCGAAGCCGAGTTCGTCCTTGAGGTATTGGCATTTTTCGGCGCCGCCGGCGATGCCGACCACATGGCAGCCTTTGAGCTTGGCGATCTGCCCGACGATGCTGCCGACTGCGCCGGCGGCGCCGGAGATGACCACGGTGTCACCGGCTTTGGGTTGGCCGACTTCGAGCAGGGCGAAGTAGGCGGTCATGCCGGTCATGCCCAGGGCCGAGAGGTAGCGGGGCAGGGGGGCGAGGCTGGGGTCGATTTTGTGCAGGCCTTGGGGCTCGCCGGTGAAGTAGTCCTGCACGCCGAGCGGGCCGCTGACGTGGTCGCCGGGTTTGTAGTCGGGGTGGTTGGAGGCCACCACTTCGCCGACGCCGAGGGCGCGCATCACTTGGCCGAGGGCCACCGGGGGGATATAGGACTTGCCTTCGTTCATCCAGCCGCGCATGGCGGGGTCGAGGGACAGGTACAGGTTGCGCACCAGAATCTGGCCTTCGCCGGGCTGTTCGGCGGGTACTGTCTCGAAGCTGAAGTCGTCACGGCGCACGGCGCCGACCGGGCGTTTGGCGAGCAGGAAGCGGCGGTTGGTCTGGGTCATGGCGGGTCCTTGTGGGCAGTTGATCGGTGTAGGGGCAATTTACCTTGCTGATGCAGGTTGTAGCGCAAAATCACTGGTAGGCATGGTAGCTCAACCGTGGGTGTGATGATGCTGCACGGGGGGGAAGGGGGTGACTATGCTCTGGGGCAGCGGGTGGGTGATGGTTGGTGGGTGTTTGGCGCGGCATTGGGTAATGGCCGGCAGGTGTTCGGCGGAAGATGTTTGGTGGCCGGGAGATCGAGCGCCGCCCGCGCGGCGCATCGCGAGCAACGCTCGCTCCTACGTTTGTTTTTGGCCAGTAACGCCTGTGACAGGCGCGCGCGACCGCCTTGTTTGTTCGACGCGATATCGCGCCATGCACCAAAGGCGGTCGCGCGCGTTTGCCCCAGGAATAACTGGCCCGAAACAAACGTAGGAGCGAGCGTTGCTCGCGATGCGCCGCGCGGGCGGCGCTCGATCTCACAGGCGCCACCCTCTCCAGCCCCGCACCTAGCGGCCCTGATGCAATCCCCCAAAAAACAACCAGGAGCAAACGATGAGCATGACCTTTTCCGGCCAGGTAGCCCTGGTCACCGGTGGCGCCGCAGGTATCGGCCGGGCAACGGCGCTGGCCTTCGCCCGTGAAGGCTTGAAGGTGGTGGTGGCCGACCTCGACCCAGTCGGCGGTGAGGCCACGGTGGCGTTGATTCACGAGGCGGGCGGTGATGCGATGTTCATCGCCTGCGATGTCACCCGGGAAGCGGATGTGCGCCAGCTGCATGAGCAGCTCATCGCCGCCTATGGCCGCTTGGACTATGCCTACAACAATGCCGGTATCGAGATCGAGCAGGGCCGTTTGGCCGAGGGCAGCGAGGCGCAGTTCGACGCCATCATGGGCGTCAACGTCAAAGGGGTGTGGCTGTGCATGAAGTATCAGTTGCCATTGCTGCTGGCCCAGGGCGGTGGGGCGATCGTCAATACTGCGTCGGTGGCGGGGCTGGGGGCGGCGCCGAAAATGAGCATTTACAGTGCCTCCAAGCACGCGGTCATCGGCCTGACCAAGTCGGCGGCCATCGAGTATGCGAAGAAGGGCATCCGGGTTAACGCGGTGTGCCCGGCGGTGATCGATACCGACATGTTCCGCCGTGCCTATGAAGCGGACCCGCGCAAGGCGGAATTCGCGGCGGCGATGCACCCGGTGGGGCGCATCGGCAAGGTGGAGGAGATTGCCAGCGCGGTGCTGTACCTGTGCAGCGATGGGGCAGCCTTCACCACGGGGCACAGCCTGACAGTGGATGGCGGGGCTACGGCGATCTGACAAGTCCGGGGCATGTGATCTTTTTTGTAGGAGCGGCCTTGCGTCGCGAAAGGGCCGCAGAGCGGCCCCACGATTTCAGCGTTTTGGCACAGGATGCTGGGGCCGCTCTGCGGCCCTTTCGCGACGCAAGGCCGCTCCTACAAGGGTCAGTTGCGTACTTGTAGCTGCGGGCTTTGCGCTGCAGGAGTCCGCGCAGACAAGCACAACGCCAACCCAACCAGCACGCACCCCAGCAGCAGCACCCCACCAAACACCAGCAAGGCCATCCGTGACCCCAAGCGGTCGCTCAGCAACCCGGTAAAGATCACCGGCAAGCTGAAGCCCAGGTACGCCAGTAGGAAGAACCCGGCACTGGCCCGGGTTTTTTCTGTGCCGGCCAGTTGGTTCACCGCCGCCAACCCGCCCAGGTAGATAAACCCGTAACACGCACTGCTGGCCGCCACCGCGCCCAGCAACACGGCCCCCAGTCGCCCAGCATCGGCACCCCAAGCCAGCACCGCGTAACTGCACGGCAGAATCAGCAGCCCCAGCAGCGTGGCCTTGAGGCTCGACAGGCGACGTGCCATCGGCTGAAACAACAAGCCGCAGCTGATCACGCAGAAGGTCGAAAACCCCGACCAGGCACTCAAGCCATGCTGGCGCAAAATCCCCGGCAGCAGGGCGATGACCAAGCCAACGCAGGCCCAGGCCAGCAAGATGGCCAGGCCATAGGCAACGCTGCCGCGGGGGTAGCACGGCAGCCGCAGCATGGCGCTGCGCTGTGTCGGGCGCGGGTCGGGCAGGCGCCAGACCAGCACCAGGGCAATGGCGGCGAGTAGCAGCTGCAGGTGGAAGCTGCCTGGGGTCAGGCTCGGGCCGCGCAGCAAGAACAGGCTGGTAAGCGCGGCGCCCAGGCCAAAGCCCAGCGAGGTGCTGGCGGTGACCCAGTTGGCGGCACGGGGGCTGCCGTCACTGCCCATCAGCTCGCCCATGTAGGCGGTTGCCGTGGCCGAGGCAAGGCCGGTGCCCAGGCCCAGGAACAGCCGCGCCAGGCCAAGGGTTTGCAGGCTGGGGGCGAGTAGCATGAGCACCGTGGCGATCATCGACAGGATCAGCGCGGCGATGATCATAGGGCGGCGGCCAACCCGGTCGGCCAGCCCGCCGAGGGCCAGTAGTACCGGGAGTACGCCCAGCACGTAGCCGGAGAAGGCCACGGCGGTGGCGGCGGCCCCCTGGCCGGAGAGGTCGGCGTAGGTGATGTAGAGCGGGGCCTGGAGGTTGACGGCGAGGGTGATCAGGCATAGGGCGAAGGCCAGTCTGGCGGGGGCGCGGGGCATGGGTAAGATCCTGGTTTTTTAAAGGGCAGTGCCACAGGTACAGCGCAGTTCAATGGGCGGTGAAAAATCCGGGTAGGAGCAGCCTTGTGCTGCGAAGAGGCCAGTGAAAGCAGCCAAGACTTCCGGTGTTTTCACCGGCCTCTTCGCGGGGCAAGCCCGCTCCCACAGGTACAGCGTGCTCCTACCCGAATCGCGTGCGATGTGAGGGCCGCGCCGGTGTGGCAACAATGATTCCAAGCAGCCCCCGCAACCAGACACACCGCCACCCCATTTATGCTTAACTGTTCGCTCAAAACCTGCGAACACTTGCCATGCACTTCCCTCTAGACCGCACCAGCCCGACGCCCTTGGTGCAGCAGCTCACCAACCACCTGCAAACCTGGATCGGCCACCAACGCCTGCGCCCCGGCGCCCGTCTACCGTCGATCCGTGCGTTGGCGCGCAGCCAGGCGGTCAGCGCGTCTTGTGTGATCGAGGCCTATGATCGCCTGGTCGCCAGCGGCTGGCTGGAGGCGCGGCATGGCACCGGCTTTTTCGTCGCCGAGCGTAAACCGGTGGGCGAGGCGGACGATGGCTTGCCTTGGGGCGAGGCTGGCGATGGCCACTGGCGGCAGTTTCGCGAGGGCCATGACGAGCTGCTGAAGCTCGGCTGTGGCTGGTTGCCCAACAGCTGGCGTGCGGCCACCGAGCTGGCCCAGGCGGTGCGCCAGGTCAGCCGCGGCAACCCGCAGGACCTGTTCGACTACTGCCCACCGCTGGGCCTGGCCAGCCTGCGTCAGCAACTGCACAAGCGCCTGGCGCGCCAGGGCATCGCCGCCGGCCCCGAACGCATCCTCACCACTCAAGGCGCCAGCCATGGCCTCGACCTGCTGGTGCGCACCTTGCTGCGCCCTGGCGATACGGTGCTGGTGGAAAACCCCGGTTACTACAACCTGTACAACCTGCTGCGCCAGCACCAGGTGCGCATGTTGCCCGTGCCCCGCCTGGCCGAAGGCCCAGACCTGGCGGCGCTGGAGCGCTTGCTGGCCGAACACCGCCCGCGTTGCCTGTTCATCAACAGCCTGTACCACAACCCGACCGGCACCAGCCTGACCCCCAAGGTTGCCTACCGCCTGCTGGAGCTGGCCCGCGAGCACGACCTGCGCATCATCGAAGACGATATCTACGCCGACTTCCAGGAAGGCCCGGCCACGCGCCTGGCCACGCTGGACAGCGAACAGCGTGTCATCTACATGGCCAGCTTCTCCAAAACCCTCAGCAGCTCGCTGCGGGTCGGCTACCTGGTCGCCGACCCGGCCCTGCTGGCGCGGCTGGCCGAGCTGAAGATGGTCAGTGGCATCGGCACGTCGCGCTTCGCCGAGCAGGTGGTGGGGCAGATGCTTGCCAACGGCAGCTACCGCAAAAGCGTGCAACGCCTGCGGGTGCGCCTGGGCCAGCACATGGCCAAATTGCTCGGGCAGTTGGAGCAGGCGGGGTGGGAGGTGTTCTGTGAGCCTTACGGCGGTATGTTCGTGTGGGCGCGGGTACCCGGGCGTGACGTTGCCAGCTTGGAGCGGCTGGCCCTGGAGCATGCGGTGCTGCTCACCCCTGGCAGCGCCTTCGATTACCAGGGTGCGACCAGCGATTGGCTGCGCATCAATGTCGCTTACGGGCAGGATTCCCGCGCCCAGGCCTTCTTCAAACACGCAGGGCGACCTCCAGCACCCTGAAAGCGACACGCTCATAGCTATTTGACACTATTCTGGCGTCAGGCCCTTGTGAGTGCACGGGTATCGTTGCCACGCTTGGCCTTCGGCAAAACCTGACAAGGTGAAGGGGAATCGGCGATGGGCGCGACCAAGCACGGTGTTCTGGCCAACCTGGGCATGGCCCGCAAGCTCGGCCTGGGCTTTACCCTGGTGCTGTTGTTGACGCTGGCGGTGGCGGCCATCGGCATCGCCGCGTTGCACAGCGTGGGCCAACGCTTCGACGGCTTGCGCCAGCTGGCCCAGTTCAATACCGACCTGCTCAGGTTGCGCCAGCACGAACAAACCTTTGCCATGAGTTCTGACATCAAGCAGGCCGAGGCCTTGCGCACGGGCCTGCAGGGCATGGCCGAACGTGCCCGTGGCTTGCCGGCGCTGGCGGCGGCCGAGGCTGAGCTAAGCGCCTATGGCCAGGCGTTCGAGGCCTTTGTCGAAGCGGTGCAGGCCAAGGAGCTGGCGCTGGACATGGCCAGTTGGTCGGTGTCCAGCGTGGCCAACAACCTGGATGTGCTGCAGGCCGGGCTGGCCGACGACGGCACCTACACCCTCAAACAATCCCAGGGCCAGCAGGGCGGCGAGTTTCTGGAGCAGGCCGCGCAGGTGGCGCAGGTGTCGCGGCTGATGCTGCAAGCAATGGACGAAGCCCGCGTGCGCCTGGACAAGAGCCGCAAGGGTGAAGAAGGCACGGGCCAGACGCGCATCGCCCAGACCCTCGAAGCCGCAAGCCTGGTCGAACAGCTCAAGGCCGCCGTCAGTGATGCCGGGTACCAGAGTGTGCTGGGCGAAGTGGCTGGGCACATCGGCAGTTTCTCCGACAAACTCAACGAATACACCGACCTGCTGGCCAAGGAGCAGGGCCTGAAGGCGCAGCTGCAGGCGCGGGCCGAGCAGGTCACCGGCCGGGTCGACCAGGCCTACCTGGCGCAGGAGCAGGCCCTGCAAGGTGAGTTGTCGCGCAATGCCCTGGCCATTGCCCTGGCCACGGGGCTGGCGCTGTTGGTGGGTGTGCTGGCGGCCTGGCTGATCACCCGTGCGGTGGTCGGGCCGCTCAAGCGCGTCATCGCCCGTGCCCAGCGCATTGCCGCGGGCGAGTTGAGCCTGGAAGCAGAAGCGCCGCGCCGCGACGAGGTGGGGCAGTTGATGCAGGCCATGCAGCAGATGGCGGCCGGGCTGTCGGGCATTGTCAGCGGGCTGCAGCAGGGAATCGAGCAACTGGCCGGCAGTGCGCAGGCGCTGTCGGCGGTGACCGAGCAGACCAACCGCGAGGTGGGCAGCCAGAAGGAGGAGACCGAACAGGTGGCCACCGCCATGCAGCAGATGACGGCCACCGTGCATGACGTGGCGCGCAATGCCGAGGAAGCGGCGCAGGCGGCCCAGTCTGCCGATGACAAGGTCGAGTCTGGGCAAGTGGTGGTGCGTCAGAGCATGCAGCGTATCGAGCAGTTGGCGTCGGCTGCCGAGACGGCCAGTGCCGGCATCGACAGCCTCAGTGCCGAGATCCACACCATCGGCGATGTACTGGAAGTGATCAAAAGCGTCGCCGAGCAGACCAACCTGCTGGCGCTCAATGCCGCGATCGAAGCGGCGCGTGCGGGCGAGCAGGGGCGTGGTTTTGCGGTGGTGGCCGATGAGGTGCGGGCCTTGGCCCGGCGTACCCGGCAATCGACCGAGCAGATCGAGACCCTGGTGGGGAGCTTGCGCGGCAACGCCCAACAGTCGGTGGCGCAGATCCGCGGCAGTACCGAGCTGGTGCGTTTGGCGGTGGCGGATGTGTTGCAGACTGAAAGTGCGCTGGGCAGCATTGCCTCGGCGGTTTCAATGATCCAGCAGATGAACCAGCAGATTGCCGCCGCGGCCGAGCAGCAGAGCTCGGTGGCCGAAGAGATCAGCCGCAGCGTTACGCAGATCCGCGGCAGTGCTGATCAGGCGGCGTTGGCGATGCAGGACAATGCCAGGTCGAGTGTCGAGCTGGCGCAGTTGGGCACGGACTTGAAGGGGATGGTGGGGCATTTCAGGTTGTAGGCGCTTGGCGGGGCAGGTGTGTCGGTATTGAGATCGAGCGCCGCCCGCGCGGCGCATCGCGAGCAACGCTCGCTCCTACGTTTGTTTTTGGCCAATAACGCCTGTGACAGGCGCACGCGACCGCCTTGTTTGTTCGACGCGATATCGCGCCATGCGCCAAGGCGGTCGCGCGCGTTTGCCCCAGGAATAACTGGCCCGAAACAAACGTAGGAGCGAGCGTTGCTCGCGATGCGCCGCGCGGGCGGCGCTCGATCTCAACCCCGACGCCGAGCTCCCGTCATACCCTACGCGGATTCAAAATCATCAACGTCAAAACCCCCGCCACAATCCCCCAGAACGCCGACCCGATCGAGAACAGCGTCAACCCCGACGCCGTCACCATAAAGGTAATCAACGCCGCCTCACGCTCGCGCGCCTCGCTCATGGCCACGGTCAGCCCGTTCATGATCGAGCCGAACAACGCCAAGGCCGCAATCGACAGCACCAGCTCTTTCGGCAACGCCGCAAACAGCGCCGCCAACGTTGCCCCGAACACCCCGGCAATGCCATAGAAAATCCCGCACCACACCGCCGCGGTGTAGCGCTTGCTCGGGTCTTCATGGGCATGTGGCCCGGTGCAGATCGCTGCGCTGATCGCCGCCAGGTTCACCCCGTGCGAGCCAAACGGTGCCAGCAGCAACGAGGCAAACCCGGTCGCCGAAATCAACGGTGAAGCCGGCACCTGGTAACCATCGGCCCGCAGCACGGCCACGCCGGGCATGTTCTGCGAGGTCATCGCCACCACGAACAGCGGAATCCCAATGCTGATGGTCGCCCCTAGCGAGAAGCTCGGCGTGGTCCACACCGGCGTGGCCACTTCCAGGCGGAAGCCGCTGAAGTCCAGCAGGCCAAGGGCGCCAGACAGCGCCGTACCGACCAGCAACGCGGCCAGCACGCAGTAACGCGGCGACAGGCGCTTGACCAGCAGGTAGCTGAAGAACATGCCCAGCACCAGCACGGTGCGGTGCTGCGCGGCGACAAAGATCTCGCTGCCGATCTTGAACAAGATACCCGCCAGCAGCGCCGAGGCCAGTGAGGCCGGAATACGTTTGACCAGGCGCTCGAAGCTGCCGGTCAGGCCGCAGATCAGCACCAGCACGGCGCAGGTGATGTACGCCCCAATGGCCTCGCCATAGCTGACGCCGCCCAGGCTGGTAATCAGCAGCGCAGCGCCTGGGGTCGACCAGGCCACGGTGATCGGCGTGCGGTAGCGCAGCGACAGGCCAATGCTGCACACCGCCATGCCGATCGACAGCGCCCAGATCCAGGACGAAATCTGCGCAGTGGTCAGCCCGGCCGCCTGGCCGGCCTGAAACATCAGCACCAGTGAGCTGGTATAGCCGGTGAGCATGGCAATGAAGCCGGCGACCACCGCCGACGGGGAGCTGTCTGCCAGGGGCCGCAGGCGTGCGGAAGTGGCATCGGTCATGAACAAAATCCTTGTAAAGGTGTAAGCAGTTTTTTCAGACTAACGCGAGCAAGGTTGATCCTTGCCATACAGCGGCCATTGCTTTTAGCCGTACAGTCGCCAACTATTGGGCACGAATGCGCAACTGCATGGGAGGGGAGGGGTGATGTACAAGGTCTATGGCGATTACCAGTCGGGCAACTGCTACAAGGTCAAGCTGATGCTGAGCCTGCTGGGCCGGCCGTATGAGTGGCACCCGGTGGATATTCTAAAAGGCGAAACCGAGACGCCTGAATTTCTGGCGATGAACCCCAATGGCAAGGTGCCGGTGCTGGAGCTGGAAGACGGCACGTACCTGTGGGAATCCAATGCCATCCTCAACTTCCTCGCCGACGGCAGCGAGTTCCTGCCTACTGAGCCGCGGTTGCGCACGCAGGTCTTGCAGTGGCAGTTTTTCGAGCAGTATAGCCATGAGCCGTATATTGCCGTGGCGCGGTTCATCCAGTTTTACCTGGGGCTGCCGGATGATCGGTTGGAGGAGTACCGCAAGCTGCACAAGGGCGGGTACAAGGCGCTGAAGGTAATGGAGCGGCAGTTGCAGATGACGCCGTACCTGGTGGGGCAGCAGTATTCGATTGCCGACGTGGCGTTGTATGCCTACACCCATGTGGCGCAGCAGGGTGGGTTCGACCTGACGGATTACCCGGCGGTCAGGGCCTGGCTGGAGCGCGTGGCCAGCCATCCGCGGCATGTGCCGATGGTGGGCTGAGCCTGTACCGGCCTCTTCGCGGTCCGACTTGTCCCGCGAAGAGGCCGGTAGCCCCCACGCGTTTCTGTCAAACGGACGCGAAGCGCTTGTCCAGGTAGGCAATGATGGCCTTGGACTCATACATCCAGCTCACCTTGCCTTCTTCCTCGATGCGCAGGCACGGCACTTTCACGCGGCCACCGCCTTCCAGCAGCGCCTGGCGATGCTCCGGGTCGTTCTTGGCGTCACGCAGCGCCACCGGCACGTTCAAGCGGTGCAGGGTGCGGCGGGTTTTGACGCAGAACGGGCAGGCATGGAACTGGTACAGCGCAAGGCCACTGGCCGCTTGCTCGACACGCGCCTGGGCGGCGGCATCGCGCTTGCGCTTGGCCGGGCGGCTGATCCAGTCGCCGAACACGATGAGCTGGCCGAGGCCAACCCGCAGGGCTTTGACGATCATGGGCAACTCCTGAAAAGAAAAAGCCGACCCAGCAGGGTCGGCTCAGGGTAACCAGCCAATCACTTGATCAGGCTGAGGAACTCACTGCGGGTGGCGGCGTTGGCGCGGAATTCGCCCAGCATCACCGAGGTGATCATGCTCGAATTCTGCTTCTCGACACCGCGCATCATCATGCACATGTGCTTGGCTTCGATGACCACGGCCACGCCGGCAGCGCCCGTTACCTGCTCGACCGCTTCGGCGATCTGGCGGCTGAGGTTTTCCTGAATCTGCAGGCGGCGTGCGTACATGTCGACGATGCGTGCCACCTTCGACAGGCCCAGCACCTTGCCCTTGGGCAGGTAGGCCACGTGCGCCTTGCCGATGAAGGGCAGCATGTGGTGCTCGCACATCGAGTACAGCTCGATGTCCCGGACCAGTACCATCTCGCTGTTGTCGGAGGTGAACAGCGCGCCGTTGGTGACTTCTTCCAGCGTCTGCTCATAACCGCGGCAAAGGTACTTCATGGCCTTTGCAGCCCGCTTGGGCGTGTCGAGCAGGCCCTCACGGGAGACGTCCTCGCCGATCTGGCTGAGAATCTCGGTGTAGTTCTGTTCCAGGGACATGTATCTACCTGTGGGAAAAATCGCAAAAACGAAGGGTACGGCGGCAAGGGCGGCGCTGCAAGCGCGGCGTTACTCGTCGCGTCCTTCGAGCATGGTTCGTTTAAGCATCACATACACCGCGCCGGTGCCGCCATGGCGCGGGTTGCACGAGGCAAAACCGAGCACTTGCGGGTGCTGGCGCAGCCAGGTGTTGACGTGACTCTTGATCATCGGGCGCTTGCCGTCGAGGCGCGCGGCCTTGCCGTGGGTGACGCGGACACAGCGCACTTCCAGCTTGGTGGCCTCGGCGATGAAGTCCCAGAGTGTTTCACGGGCTTTCTCGACGGTCATGCCGTGCAGGTCGAGGCTGCCCTCGAAGGCAATCTGGCCGAGCTTGAGTTTGCGCAGTTGGGTTTCCTGCACGCCGTCACGGCGCCACATCAGCTCGTCTTCGGCGCCAACGTCGATGACGAACTGGTCGGACATGCCGTCGATCACCAGTGCCTTGTCGCTGCGCACGGTAGCCGCCTGCCGCAGGCCGGCCAGCTGCTTGCGGTCGGCCTTGGGTTTGCCGACCTCGGCACGGTCGTGCTTGATCGGCTTGACGCCGCGCACTTCGGCATGGAACAGGGAAAAGTCGTCGTCTTGCATGATGCCTCCACGTGGGCGGCGTAGTTTACGCGACTGTGGGGCTGTGTGCAGCCTGTGCGGGCCTCTTCGCGGGCAAGCCCGCTCCCACAGGTTAGGTGAAGGCCCTGAGGGCAGCACAGTACCTGTGGGAGCGGGCTTGCCCCGCGAAGAGGCCCGCACAGGCGAACAAAAGACTCAGTCGTGTTTTTTCATCAAGTGCGGCGACAGGTTCAATTCCCGCCCGCGACGCAGGCGAATACGGCTGCGCCGCCAGAAGCGCACGCCCAGCCACAGCAACAGCAAGCCAGCCCCGGTGAGGATGCTGGCCAGCGGTTTGTTGGCATTGAGTTCTTGCAGGGCCGGGTAATTGCCCAGCAGGCCGGCGATGCCGGCCATGGCCAGCAGCACACCCAGCGTTGCCAGCAAGGCGGACAGGCCGGCAGCCAGGCGTGCGCCCCAATTGCGCGGTTCGCGCGTGCGCAGGCGTTTGGCGTCGAAACTGCCTTTGAGCTTCATTCCGATTTCCTCTGTGGATATCCGGAATTCGACCTGCGCTCGCCCTTTGGGTTCCGCCCGGCTGCCGGGCGGTCGTTACCCGCCCTGGATCAGATCAGGCTGGCGGTAGGGGCGACACAGGCGAAGTTGTCGGCCATCACGGCCATTTCACACTGGTGAATCTGTGCGGCCGGGATGACCCCGTCCTTGAACGCCAGGTCGCGGGTCGCCGAGGCGTCTTCCACCAGGGTGCACCGATAACCATAGTCCTTGGCGCGGCGCACGGTGGTGCTGACGCTGGAGTGGCTCATGAAACCGCAGACGATCAGGTCCAGGTGGCCCAGCGCCTGCAGGGTGTCGTGCAGCTTGGTGTTCTTGAACGCGTTAGGCATGCGCTTTTCGATGACAGTTTCGCCTTCGAGTGGCTCCAGCCCAGGGATGAACTGGCCACCGCTGCCTTGTGGGTCGAAACGGCCACCGACAGTGCCCAGGTGACGGACGTGGATGATCGGACGGCCGCTCTTGCGCGCGGCATCGAGCAACCGGGCGATGTTGGCCACGGCCTCGTCCATGCCCGACAGTGCCAGGGGACCACTGAGGTACTCCTTTTGCGCATCGATGATGATCAGGCTGGCGTGGCTCAGCTTGGCCGGCGGGTAGTCGCGACCAGTGAGGCGGAACATCGTGGTTGGAACGGACATCAAGGGCTCCTTGGAAGGGCTTTTGTATACCTATTGTCCCTTGCCTTGGCGTCAATGGGAATGGTTGACATCGCAAACAGCATGGTTACTGGCCTGTGGCTACCCTTTGGGGAACGCCAAGGAACAATTGTGCGGGTTGGGCTGTTAGACTTTTGTACGGTCTGAATTAGGAGTACCCCCGTGATCACATCCCGTCTGCGCACGCTGCGCGACTACATTCGCTGGGCGGTCAGCCGCTTCCACGAGCGCGAGCTGTTCTTCGGCCACGGTGCCGACAACGCCTGGGACGAAGCCCGCCTGCTGGTGCTGGGCGCCGTGCACCTGCCATGGGAGGTGGCCGACAGCTACCTGGACTGCATGCTCGAGGACGACGAACGCGTGCGCCTGCAGCACCTGCTCAAGCGGCGCATAGAAGAGCGCGTGCCCACCGCCTACCTGCTGGGCGAGGCGTGGTTCTGTGGCATGTCGTTCATTGTCGACGAGCGCGTGCTGGTGCCCCGTTCGCCGATTGGCGAGCTGATCGAAAAACGTTTCGAGCCGTGGCTGGCGTCAGAGCCTGCGCGCATTCTGGACCTGTGCACCGGGTCTGGTTGCATCGGCATCGTCGCGGCCGAAGTGTTCCCCGAGGCCGAAGTGGTGCTGGGCGACCTGTCGTTCGATGCCCTTGAGGTGGCGAACCAGAACATCGAGCGTCACGGCCTGGACATGCGCGTCTACACCGTGCAGGGCGATGGTTTCGATGGCCTGCCAGGGCAGCGCTTTGACCTGATCCTGTCCAACCCGCCGTATGTCGATGCCGAAGATTTTGGCGACATGCCGGCCGAGTATCACCACGAGCCTGAGCTGGGCCTGGCCTGCGGTAACGATGGCCTGGACCTGGTGCGGCGGATGCTGGCCGAGGCGGCTGACCACCTGACCGACAAAGGGTTGCTGATTGTCGAAGTGGGCAACAGCCAGGTGCATGTCGAGTCGCTGTACCCCGAGGTGGATTTCGCCTGGCTGGAATTCGAGCGGGGCGGGCATGGGGTGTTCATGCTGACAGCCGAGCAGTGCCGGCAGCATCAAGAGCTGTTCAAAGCCCGAGTTTGAGTGGGGGCTGCTTTGCAGCCCATCGCCGGCAAGCCGGCTCCCACAGGTACAGCGCCGTTTTCAAGGCCAGTGCTGCACCTGTGGGAGCAGGTTTACCCGCGAAGCAGGCGCCACGGTCTCAGCGGGTAGCAATCCAGATCAACAACCCGGCCTGAAACATCGCAAATGCCACCAGGCAGGTGATGGTAAAGCGCAACCCGCCATCTTCACGCCGGTACTTGGCCACCCGCTCATCCCGTTCGCGCAGTTGGCCTTCCATTTCCTGCAGCTGTTGATCGGCCTGCTGCAGCAAGTTGGCCGCATCGAGAATCTCCACCCGCTGCAGCCGCTCGCTGCTCCAGGCGCCTTTCAGCTGGCCCACCGTGGCTTCAACGGTACGGCCTTTGAGGTGCTGAGGGTCTTCGTACTCCACTTCGATACCCACCCCGCGCAAGAACTGGTCCCGGCGCAGGCGTGAATCCTCGCTCAGGGCATCCTTGCTCGGCAGTGCCATGCCTTCGACCCGGTAATGCGACCACCTGCGCTGCAGCCATTGCACGGCCTGGGCCAGCATGAAGCGGCCGATACCGCGGTTCAGGGGTTCCAACTGCAGGCCCTGGTCGCTGCCAATGCGCACCAGGCGTTCGGCGTGGTCGACGCGGATATCCAGGTGGTTCTGTTCTTTGCGCACTTTTTGCCCTGGCAGCTGGATTTCCATGCGCAGCAGGCTGTGGGCTTTGTCGTGGCGCTCGGCGTAGCCGAACTGCACAAAACGCAGGGGGCGGGCGCCGGTGGCGCGGTCGGTGGGCAAGGGGGCCAGGCGCAACAGCTGGAAGTGTTCGGCGGCAAGGTCGGCCCAAGGCAGCGCGGCGCCGTCCTGGGGTTGTGGCTCGTCGGCCGGCTCTTGGGCGGCGGGGGCAATTGTCATGGGGCTGTCCTTATGTGCGTGCTGGCAGCCAGAGGGGCACTGCGTGCCCCTTTCGCGACACAAGGCCGCTCCTACAAAAGCGTACGCGATCGCCAGTGTAGGAGCGGCCTTGTGTCGCGAAAGGGCCGCGCAGCGGCCCCAATTCTTGCCGCCATCTACTCTATCGGCAGCCCCGGCCAAGACCTGAGGGTCAGGCCGATGGCAAATGCTGGATGAACGTGACGATCCGCTCCCCCAGCTCACGGGCCAGTGGCAGCTCGGGGTTGAGGTAGCTGTCACGCTGTTCGCTCATGGCCTTGGGGCTGATGCGCAGCATGTGGTTCATGCCATCGATCAGCACCAGTTGCGCATCCGGTTTCGCAGCCTTGAGGCGCTCGGCATCCGTTACGTCGACCTGCACGTCATTGCGGCCCTGGACGATCAGCGCCGGCATCGGCAATTGCGCGAACGCCGCCGCCGGGTTCTGCCGGAACAGCGAAATCAAGTAGGGCTGCACGCTGGGGCGGAACACCTGGCGCAGCGGCGCGGGCACATCCAGGCTGGTCTGCCCAGCCTGCAGGCGGTCGAGCAAGTCACTGCCACGGGCCAATTGGGCGGGCGGCAGGCGCTGGGCCAACTGTTCGCGCAGTACGTCGGCCAACGGGCGGCCGACGCCGGCCAAGGTGATCACCGCGCTGGCACCTGCCTGTTCGGCGGCGAGGCTGGCGATCAGCGCGCCTTCGCTGTGGCCCACCAGAATCAGCGGGCCGAACCGCGGGTCGGCCTTGAGCTTGTGGCTCCAGGCAACCACATCGGCGACATAGCGCTCGACGCTGAGGTCACGCTCATCGGGCGTGGCCGGCTGGCTCGCGGCCACGCCGCGCTTGTCATAGCGCACGCTGGCAATGTGGTCGTTGGCCAGCACCAGGGCCAGCCGCTTGAGGTTGTCGATACGCCCCGTGGCCGGGTTGTTGCCGTCTCGGTCGGTGGGGCCGGAGCCCGCGATGATCAACACCACCGGGGGCGGCGTGGCCTGTTGTGGTAGCAGCAGGCTGCCGTGCAGCACGCCCTGGCCGGTGTCGAGGTCGATGGGGCGCTGCAAGACGGTGGGGGAGGCGGCCTGGGCGAGGCCAGCACAGAGCATGAACAACAAGGCGACGAGGCGCGGCATCATGGGGTACTACGGTGGGGAGATGTCGGTTTGACCCAATGTTTGTGGGAAGGTTCGGTGGGTAGTTGCCTGTGCGGGCCCTTTCGCGGGCAAGCCCGCTCCCACAGGATGGACTGCCCCCAGAAAGTTGGACAGTTTCAGCTAGCAGCCTGAGCCCTGTAATCAACAGGGCTCAGGCCGTTAAGCCTTAGCTTGATGCGGTCGGGGCTATAGCTCAGCTGGGAGAGCGCCTGCATGGCATGCAGGAGGTCAGCGGTTCGATCCCGCTTAGCTCCACCAATTTTGCCGCGGTTTGTGAAAACGAACCGGCACGAAGGTTACGTCCCCTTCGTCTAGTGGCCTAGGACACCGCCCTTTCACGGCGGTAACAGGGGTTCGAGTCCCCTAGGGGACGCCATCGCGGGTATAGGTCTTACGCTCTTGCATGGAACCTCCTGAATGGGCGAATCATATCGCCCTTAAGAGGTGTCCGGGATCATTAGGCCAGTTCAGCTTGCCCCGCGAAGAGGCCGGCGCAGGCAACCGCACATCTCAATCCACCCCAACAAACCCACCGGTCTGGTGATGCCACAACCGCGCATACAACCCTTGCTGCGCCAGCAACTCACTGTGGCTGCCACTCTCGACGATATGCCCTTTGTCCAGCACCACCAGCCGGTCCATCCGGGCAATGGTCGAAAGCCGGTGGGCGATGGCGATCACGGTCTTGCCCTGCATGAGCGTTTCCAGGCTCTCCTGGATCGCGGCTTCAACCTCAGAATCCAGCGCTGAAGTGGCCTCGTCCATGATCAGGATCGGTGCGTTCTTCAATAGCACCCTCGCAATCGCGATACGTTGACGCTGGCCGCCAGACAACTTGACCCCACGCTCGCCCACATGCGCATCGAAGCCGGTACGCCCTTGGGCGTCGGTCAACTGCGGAATGAACTCGTCGGCGCGGGCGCGGCGTACGGCTTCAAGCAGTGCCGCTTCGCTGGCCTCTGGGCGGCCGTACAGCAGGTTGTCGCGGATCGAGCGGTGCAACAGCGAGGTGTCCTGGGTGATCATGCCAATCTGCGCACGCAGGCTGGCCTGGCTCACTTCGGCAATGTCCTGGCCATCGATGAGGATGCGCCCACCCTGCACGTCATACAGCCGCAGCAGCAGGTTCACCAGGGTCGATTTGCCTGCGCCAGAAGGGCCGATCAGGCCAATCTTTTCGCCCGGGGGGATGTTCAGATTGAGCCCTTCGATCACGTTGCTGGCTTTGCCGTAGTGGAAGTCCACATCGTCGAAATGCACCGCGCCACGGCTCACCTTCAATGCCGGCGCATTGGGCTTGTCAGTGACGGTGACCGGCTGGGCGATGGTCTGCAGGCCGTCCTGGACCATGCCGATGTTCTCGAAGATGCCGTTGACCACCCACATGATCCAGCCCGACATGTTGACGATGCGGATCACCAACCCGGTGGTCAGGGCAATTGCCCCCACGGTAATCAGCGACTGGCTCCACAGCCACAGCGCCAGGCCGGTGGTGCCGACCACCAGCAAGCCGTTGAGGGTGGTGATGACCACGTCCATGCTGGTGATCACCCGCGAGGCCAGTTGCGTTTTTTCGGTCTGCTCGCGGATCGCCTCACGGGCGTACTGCTGTTCGTAGTCGGTATGGGCGAACAGCTTGAGGGTGGCGATGTTGGTGTAGCCGTCGACGATGCGCCCCATCAGTTTGGAGCGTGCGTCGGACGAAATTACCGAGCGCGCCTTTACCCGTGGCACGAAGTAGAACAGCGCGGCGATGTAACAGGCGATCCACGCCAACAGTGGCAGCATCAGGCGCCAGTCGGCCTCGGCGAACAGGACCAGCGAGCTGACGGCATAGATCAGCACGTGCCACAGGGCGTCCACTGCCTGTACCGCCGAATCGCGCAGCGAGTTGCCGGTTTGCATGATGCGCTGGGCAATACGCCCGGCGAAGTCGCTTTGAAAGAAGTTCAGGCTCTGCTTGAGCACATAGGAGTGGTTTTGCCAGCGGATCAGGCTGGTCATGCCCGGGTTGATGGTCTGGTGCACCAGCAGGTCGTGCAGGCCGAAGAACAGCGGGCGCAGCAGCAGGATCACCACCAGCATCCAGATCAGCTCACCGCTGTGTTCGCTGAAGAAGTTGGCATTGGGCGTGCCTTGGGCCAGGTCGATGATACGGCTCAGGTAGCTGAACATCGCCACTTCGATCAACGAAGCGACCAGGCCGACCACCAGCAGGGCGGCGAAGCTTGGCCAGACCTGGCGCAGGTAATACAGGTAGAACGGCCACACCGTGCTCGGCGGTGCTTCGCTCGGTGCCTCGCGAAAAATGTCGATAAGTCGTTCGAAACGGCGGTACAGCATGGGTGACAACACTCCTGTTGGTCCGGCCTTCAGGCGGGTTCACGTCCCTGTGAAACCTGCATTCAGTCGATACGTTTGGTGGACTTGATATAGACCGGATCGGCCGGCACGTCGCGCATGCCCTTTTTCACAGTGGTCGGTGAGTTGACGATCTGGTCGACCACTTCCATGCCTTTGGTCACCTTGCCAAACACGGCATAGCCACGGTCACGGCCTGGGTTGAGGAAGTCGTTGTCAGCCACGTTGATGAAGAACTGGCTGGTAGCCGAATTCGGGTCCGAGGTGCGGGCCATGGACAGGGTGCCGCGGGTGTTCAGCAAGCCATTGCTGGCTTCGTTGCGGATCGGGTCCTGGGTGCTCTTCTGCACCATCTGGTCGGTGAAGCCGCCGCCCTGGACCATGAAGCCCGGGATCACGCGGTGGAAGATGGTGTTGTTGTAGAAGCCGCTGTCGACGTACTGGAGGAAGTTCTTGGTACTGATCGGCGCCTTCTCGGCATTCAACTCGATTTCGACCTGACCGAAGCTGGTGTCCAGCAACACGTGAGGGGTCTTGTCGGACGCCATGACGCTGGTGGCGAAGGCGACCGAGCAGGCGGTGAGCAGGAGTTTTTTCAGCATGGGCTCAAAGATCCTTGAGAGGTGGAAGCAGCTGCAAGAAACTGCAGCAGGGTCTGGTTGAAGACCTCGGGTTGATCGAGGGGCGTAGCGTGCCGGGAATCGTCGATGACTACCAGCCTGGCCTGCGGCATCAGGGCTACGTAGCGCTCTTTCAGATGTATCGGCGTGTAATCGTGGTCGGCGGCAATCACCAGCGTGGGACAGCGAATTTGCCCAATGCGTTCCTGCACGCCCCAGTCAACGATGGCGTCGAAGCTTTTGAGGTAGGCGCGCTTGTCGTTGCGTGCCCAGCGCTGCGCCATCTTCTGGCGCAGGTCAGCTTGGCCGGGCTTGGGGAACAGGCGCTGGGCCAGGCCTTTGCCCACGGTCTCGACGCTGAGCAGGCGTGCCAGGCCCCAACGCTTGGCCCACCAGGCCCAGTCGCTGCGGGAGCGGCGCTTAACCTCCGGGGCGCTGTTGACAATGCACAGGCTGCGCAGCCAGCGCGGGTGATCGACGGCAAACTGGAAGCCGACCATCCCACCCATCGACAGGCCCACGAAGTGCACCGGGCCGGTCTGCAGGTGTTCGAGCAGGGCCAGCAGGTCTTCGCTGAAGGTGGCGATCTGGTAGCCGTCGCGGGGTTTGTCGGAGCGGCCGTGCCCGCGAATGTCCATGACGATGACCCGGTAGTGGCGGCTCAACAGCGGTATCTGCAGCTCCCAGTCCTGGCAGCTGGAGCCCAGGCCATGCAGCAGCACCAAGGGTTCGCCCTGGCCGTATTCCTCGTAATGCAGTAAGCATCCTTCGTGTTCGAAATAGGCCATGGGCGCGGTCCTCTCAGGCTTGTGGGGGGGCTGCGAAGGGCACGTCCAGAGGCGCGGTGTCGAAGTTGCGCAGCAGGTCGATGAGAATCTGCGTAGCCGGGCCCAGGGTCTTCTCTTTGCTCGAATAAAGGTAGAACAGTGGGTGACGGCTGCCACCCTGATCCAGCGGCAACGGCTTGAGCACGCCTTCACGCAGTTCGCGCTCGATCATGTGCCGCGGCAGCCAGGCAAAGCCCAGGCCGCTGCTGACGAAGGTGGTGGCGGTGCCCAAGCTGCCGACGGTCCAGCGCTGCTCTGCGCCCAGCCAGCCGACATCCAGCGGTTGGGCGCGGCCAGAGTCGCGGATCACCACCTGCAGCTGGCTTTCCAGGTCCTGGAAGGTAATTTCACGGCCCAGGCGGTGCAGGCTGTGTTCGGGGTGGGCAACGGCGATGAACTCTACCGCGCTCAGTTCGGCGCCCAGGTAGCCGCCGATGCTGTAGCTGCTGATGGCCAGGTCAGCGATGCCTTCGCGTAGCACTTCCTCGACGCCCGACAACACCTCTTCACGCAGACGCACCCGGCAACCGCGGCTTTGCGGCATGAACGCACTCAGCGCACGAACCAGCCGGGCGCTGGGGTAGGCGGCGTCGACCACCACGCGCACCTCGGCTTCCCAGCCTTGCTCCATGTGATGGGCAAGGTCTTCGAGCTGGCTGGCCTGTTTGACCAGGTGGCGTGAGCGGCGCAGCAGCACGTTGCCAGCCTCGGTGAGCACCGCTTTGCGCCCATCGATGCGCAGCAGCGGAACACCGAGCTGCTCTTGCATGCGGGCCACGGTGTAGCTGACCGACGACTGCGAACGGTGCAGCGCCTCGGCGGCCTGGGCAAACCCCCCGTGATCGACCACTGCTTGCAGTGTTCGCCACTGATCAAGGGTTACGCGCGGCGCTTTCATGTTTCGCTCCTGTTGTCCTAAGCTGCGCTCTTCCAAGGAGAGCGCCCCATGAAGAAATGTTGTGCGGCAATACTGATGTGCCTGCCCCTCGGTGCCATGGCTTACCCCATCGATGTGGAGAAGCAATTGGAGGATGGGGTCAAGCTCGACTACACGGCCTACGATACCGCCTACGACATTGGCGCCATCACCCTCAACAACTATGGGCAGGTGCCTGCAGCCTGCAAGGTGATGTTCCGCAACGGCCCGGAAGCGCCCCGGGTGCGCCGGGTGAACGTGCCGGCGGGTAAAAGCGTCGACGTCACCGCCAAGTTCAATCGCCAGATCATCAAATTGCGGATCAGCGTGAACTGTACAGCGGAATAAACGGATTAATCGATTGATTGAACCCACTTTTTACGCTTTTTTATCGATAGGTCAAGCCTTAATCTCACCTCCATCGAATCGCACCCTTTTTGCCGATGGAGGCACCCCATGTCCCGCGTACTGATCATCGAAAGCAGCGCCCGTCAGCAGGATTCCGTTTCCCGTCAACTGACCCGCGACTTTATCCAGCAATGGCAGGCCGCCCACCCGAGCGATGAGATCACCGTACGTGACCTGGCTGTGACCTCGGTGCCGCACCTGGATGCCAACCTGCTCGGTGGCTGGATGAAGCCCGAAGAGCAGCGCAGTGCCGCCGAACTCGAAGCACTGGCCCGCTCCAATGAGCTGACGGATGAACTGCTGGCGGCCGACGTGCTGGTGATGGCTGCGCCGATGTACAACTTCACCATCCCCAGCACCCTCAAGGCCTGGCTGGACCACGTGTTGCGCGCCGGCATCACCTTCAAGTACACCCCGACCGGCCCGCAGGGCCTGCTGACTGGCAAGCGCGCCATCGTCCTGACCGCCCGCGGTGGCATTCATGCCGGCGCCACCAGCGACCACCAGGAACCCTACCTGCGCCAGGTGATGGCGTTCATCGGCATTCACGATGTGAATTTCATCCATGCCGAAGGCCTGAACATGAGCGGCGACTTCCACGAAAAGGGCATCAACCAGGCCAAGGCCAAGCTGGCTGCGGTGGCCTGAGCGTCAACGAATTCCCAACCCTGACACCTGTTTTTGCTCCTTTGGGTGTACCTGCCCGGCCTGATGGCCGGGCTTTTTTATGCCTGCGGCCCATGCGATCAATTGTAGGAGCGGCCTTGTGTCGCGAAAGGGCTGCAAAGCAGCCCCATCATGCTTGAGGTGAAGCGTAAATCTGGGGCCGCTACGCAGCCCTTTCGCGACACAAGGCCGCTCCTACAAAAACTCAGCCCCCACATTCCGCAGGGTTGAACAGATTGCCCGCAACCCGCTAAGGTCGCCGCCTTGATCCACGAGAGGCAACCATGGGCTACCTGATTATCGTCGCGCTGATTCAGGCGTTTTCCTTCAGCCTGATCGGCGAGTACCTGGCTGGGCACGTCGACAGCTACTTTGCCGTGCTCGCCCGGGTGCTGCTGGCAGGCCTGGTGTTCTTGCCGCTGACCCGCTGGCGCCAGGTCGAGCCGCGCTTCATGCGTTCGATGCTGCTGATCGGTGCGCTGCAATATGGCATTACCTATGTCTGCCTGTACCTGAGCTTTCGCGTGCTCACCGTGCCAGAAGTGCTGCTGTTCACCATCCTCACGCCGTTGCACGTGACCCTGATCGAAGATGCCTTGAACCGGCGTTTCAACCCATGGGCGTTGCTGGCCGCGCTGGTGGCCGTGGCGGGAGCCGCGGTGATTCGTTTCGACAGCATCAGTGGTGAGTTCTTCATCGGCTTCCTGCTGCTGCAACTGGCCAACTTCACCTATGCCGCCGGCCAGGTGCTGTACCGTCACCTGATCGCCCGAAACCCCAGCGACCTGCCGCACTACAAGCGCTTCGGCTACTTCTACCTCGGGGCCTTGATCGTCGTGCTGCCGGCGTTTTTGCTGTTCGGCAATGCCCAGCACCTGCCCAGCACCGATGTGCAATGGCTGGTGCTGTTGTTCCTTGGGTTGTGCCCGACCGCGCTGGGCCTGTACTGGTGGAACAAGGGCGCGTGCCTGGTTTCCGGGGCGACGCTGGCCGTGATGAACAACCTGCATGTGCCGGTGGGGCTGTTGCTCAACCTGTTGATCTGGAACCAGCACGAGCCACTGGGGCGGTTGCTTATTGGCGGCGCGGTGATTCTGGCGTCGGTGTGGATGAGCCGGTTGGGTAGCCGCACTGACGTCGCGCTGACCCGCAAGGCCTGATATGCATACCCTCGTTGTCATCGTCGCGCCGATCTTTGCCCTCATCCTGGTCGGCTACCTGTGCCGTCGCGCCAACAAGCTCGGCGACAAGGCCGCAGCCGAAATCAACAAGATGGTGGTCTGGCTCTGCCTGCCGGCCTTGCTGTTCAAGGTGACCGCCACTGCGACCTGGAGCGAGATCTGGCACCCAGGCTTCATCGTGGCGTTTGGCACGGGCGCTCTGGCCATGTTCGTGGTCACGCTGGCGTGGCGGCTGTACAGCGGCCATAACCTGGTTGCCGCGAGCATCGACGGGCTCAGTGCAGGGTATGCCAACACCGGCTACATCGGCATCCCGCTGTGCCTGTTGCTGTTCGGCCAGGCGGGCTTGCAGCCGGCGCTGATCTCGTCGTTGATCGTGGTGTGCCTGGTGTTCGCCATTTCGCTGACCTTTATTGAGGTCGGGCTGCAGGAAGAGCGGCAGGTCGGCCGGGCGGTGCTGGTGGTGAGCAAGGCGCTGGCGAAGAACCCGCTGGTGATTTCGCCGGTGGTGGGGGCGGGGTGGGCCATGAGCGGGTTGGGGCTGGCCGAGCCGGTGATGCATTTTCTCGACATGCTGGCGTTGGCTACCACGCCGTGCGCCTTGATATCGCTGGGCGCATTCCTGGCAGAAAAGCGCGCGGGTGCGCAAGCCAGCCCGTGGCCGTTGGTGGGATTGAAACTGGTTGGGCAGCCGGCCCTGACTTGGGTGCTGGCGTACAAGGTATTCAGCCTGCCGAGCATGTGGGCGGCTTCGGCGGTGCTGCTGGCGGCGCTGCCGACCGGGACCGGGCCGTACATGCTGGCGGAGTACTACAACCGCGAGGCGGGGTTGATTTCGCGGACGATCCTGTTGTCGACCGTGGCTTCGTTGGTGACCCTGACCGGGTTGTTGTACCTGCTGGGTTACGCGGGGTGATTCGGGGGCGCTTTGCGCCCCACTCGCAGCACAAGGCTGCTCCTACAGGGAGCGCGTACCTCCGGTAGGAGCGGCCTTGTGCTGCGAATGGGCTGCAAAGCAGCCCCAGCGATCTCAAGCCTCGCTCATCTCTTCCAACCGGTGCGGCACTCGCCCGCTCAACCCCACCCGCATGTCATTGCCACTCGGCTGTTGATACAAGCTCAAACCAAACTCCGGCAACACCGCCAGCAGATAATCGAAGATATCCCCCTGAATCCGCTCGTACTCCGCCCACACCGTGGTGGTGGTGAAGCAGTAGATTTCCAGCGGCACACCCTCGGCGCCGGTCTGCATCTGCCGGACCATGCAGGTCATGCCCTGATGCACATTGGGGTGGTTCTTCAGGTAAGCCAGCGCAAACGCGCGGAAGGTGCCGATATTGGTCAGCTTGCGGCGGTTGGCGGACAGCTCGGCCACCGGCCCCAGCGCTTCGTTCCAGGTTTGCAGTTCCTGGCGCTTGCCAGCCAGGTAGTCGCCCAGCAGGCGTACTTGGGTCAGGCGTTGTTCCTCTTCGCGGGTCAGAAAACGCACACCCGCCGCGTCGATGAACAGGCTGCGCTTGATGCGCCGGCCGCCTGACTGCTGCATGCCGCGGTAGTTGCGGAACGATTCGCTCATCAAGCGCCAGGTCGGGATCGAGACGATGGTCTTGTCGAAGTTCTGCACCTTCACCGTGTGCAAGGTGATGTCCACCACATCGCCATCGGCACCGACCTGGGGCATTTCGATCCAGTCACCCACATGCAGCATGTCGTTGCTGGTCAATTGCACGCTGGCCACGAACGACAGCAGGGTGTCCTTGTAGACCAACAGCAGCACCGCCGACATGGCACCCAGGCCCGACAGCAGCAGCAACGGCGAGCGGTCGATAAGCGTGGCGACGATGACGATGGAGGCGAAGATCCACAGCATCATCTTGGCCAGTTGCACATAGCCCTTGATTGAGCGGGTGCGGGCATGCTCGGTGCGCGCGTAGATGTCGAGCAAGGCATCCAGCAGGCACGACAGGGCCATGGTCATGAACAGCAGGGTAAAGGCCAGGGCAACGTTGCCGAGGAAGTGCTGCGCCGTGTCGGACAGCTCCGGCACCAGCTTCAGGCCAAACTGCAGCACCAGCGACGGTGTGGTCTGCGCCAGCCGGTGCAACACTTTGTTGTGGCGCAGGTCATCCAGCCATTTCAGCGCCTGTTGGCGCGCCAGCAGGCGGGTGCCGTGCAGCATCAGGAAGCGCGAAAGGCGGCCGACGACTAGAGAAATCAGCAGCAGGACGGCCAGTCCGATGGCGGCGTGGAGCATGGGATGTTGATCGAGGGTGCCCCAGAGGTCGAGGGAGTCACGCCAGATTCGTTGGATATCCATGGGGTTTTGAACAGTCTGTATTGCCAAACGAAGCGCCATTAGAGCGCGGATGCCGATAAAGTTGCCAAAAGAAATTCGGCTATGGCGGCAGAAAACGTTACCCTATGCAACTGAATTTCCCGCACTTGCCTGAGGTTACCTCCGTGTTTTCCCAATTCGCCCTGCACGAACGCCTGCTTAAAGCCGTGGCCGAGCTTAAATTTGTCGAGCCGACCCCGGTGCAGGCAGCGGCCATCCCCCTGGCCCTGCAAGGGCGTGACCTGCGTGTGACCGCGCAGACCGGCAGCGGCAAGACCGCGGCATTCGTCCTGCCAATGCTCAATCGCCTGGTCGACCTGAGCGGCCCGCGCGTGGAAATCCGTGCGCTCATCCTGCTGCCCACCCGTGAGCTGGCACAACAAACCCTCAAGCAGGTGCAACTGTTCTCCCAGTTCACCTACATCAAGGCCGGCCTAGTTACCGGCGGTGAGGACTTCAAGGAACAGGCCGCCATGCTGCGCAAGGTGCCGGACGTGCTGATCGGCACCCCGGGCCGCCTGCTCGAGCAACTCAACGCCGGCAACCTGGACCTGTCCCACGTCAAGGTCATGATCCTCGATGAAGCCGACCGCATGCTCGACATGGGCTTTGCCGAAGACATGGAGCGCCTGTGCAAGGAGTGTGAGAACCGTGAGCAGACCCTGCTGTTCTCCGCCACCACAGGCGGCGCGGCCCTGCGCGACATCATCGGCAAGGTGTTAAAAGACCCTGAGCACCTGATGCTCAACAGCGTCTCGCAGTTGGCCGAAGGCACCCGTCAGCAGATCATCATGGCTGACCACGACCAGCACAAAGAGAAGATCGTCCAGTGGTTACTGGAAAACGAGACCTACCAGAAGGCGATCATCTTCACCAACACCCGTGCCCTGGCCGACCGTATCTATGGCCACCTGGTGGCCAAGGACGTGAAGGCCTTCGTCCTGCACGGTGAGAAGGACCAGAAAGACCGCAAGCTGGCCATTGAGCGCTTCAAGCAGGGCAGCTCCAACGTGTTGGTGGCAACCGACGTTGCCGCCCGTGGCCTGGACATCGACGGCCTGGACCTGGTGATCAACTTCGACATGCCACGCAGCGGTGACGAGTACGTGCACCGTATTGGCCGTACCGGCCGTGCGGGGGGCGAAGGCCTGGCGATCTCGTTGATCACCCACAACGACTGGAACTTGATGTCGAGCGTCGAACGCTACCTCAAGCAGCAGTTCGAGCGCCGGGTGATCAAAGAAGTCAAAGGCACCTACACCGGGCCTAAAAAGGTCAAGGCGTCGGGCAAGGCTGCCGGTACCAAGAAGAAAAAGGTCGAGAAGAAGTCGGGTGACAAGAAGGCTGGCGTTAAGCGCAAGCCGACTGCCAAGCCAAAGGCCAACGCGCCACTGGCCAGCTCCGACGGCATGGCGCCGCTGAAAAAGCGCACGCCAGCGGCTGAGTAAGTCGTCTGTAGCCCTATCGCCGCCTTGCCGGCGATAGGGCCTTTACCGCCTCTGCGTCACTCCGCTTTCTTCTCCGCTGTCTTCAATTCCTTGATTCGCGTATCGATCAGCTGGCACTTGTCCGGCAGGTCCTTGCTCGCCGTCCCCAGCTCCATACCCTGGAGCTCATCGTTGATCTCCTTGGCCTTCTGCGGGTTCTGTTCGGTCAGCTGGCTGACCAGCCCGGCCAGTTCTTCGCGCTTCTGGGTGGCCTCCTCCGGCGTACAGGCCCAAGCGGGCAGTGCGCAGAGCAAGGCGGTTGCACAGGTGATGCGCAGCAGCGATTTCATCCTTTCTACCTCTCGCGTTGGCTATGCGCGGTGGAGGGTTCGGCTCCCTGAGAAGTTCAGCATCTGCGACAGGTGGCCTCCAGCTTTGCAGTTCCGTCCTGACTGATCCGCTTCAGAAGGCCTTTGCTGATGCTCTTTTCCTATCGAGTAGTAGTCCCTTTCTCTAACGCCCTCTAACCGCCGAGGCGCCATTGATGAGGGGTAGCCATACCGCTAGTCTCGGCAGAAAAGAGTGGGTATTGTATGTACGACTGTAAATACAGGTCGTCTCATGTTTTTTGAGTGGGATGAAGCCAAGAATGAAATCAACATCCGTAAACACGGCATCGACTTCGCCGATGTGCCAGACATGTTCAACCATCCTATGCTCACGCGACGAGACGATGATGTGGCATGTAGTGAAGAGCGCTGGGTTTGCCTGGGCTGGCTCAAGGCGCTGATAGGCGTTGTGGTTTATACGGAAAGGCGAGGCGAGGTAATACGCATCATATCCGCACGCAAAGCCACCAAATGGGAGGCCAAACACTATGACCAAAGCATCGAAAACTGATTGGGGCCGTTTGGCCCGGCAGGAAGACAAGGATATCGATACTTCCGATATCGCCGAGTTGGATCAGGATTTTTTTCGCCAGGCCGACCTGCGGGTTCCTGCAAAGCAGGCGGTGACCATTCGCCTGGACGCTGATGTTCTTGCCTGGTTCAAGGATCAGGGCGCCGGGTATCAGACGCGTATAAATCAGTTGCTGCGCCAGTACATGCAGGCTCAGCAAAGACAGCGCTGATATCTTTCTGAACGCAGCCTGTCAGCGGCAGGTCCCAACCTGTGTACCCCTTCCGTCCACAGCAGGAGCCTGCCGCCATGAGCACCACCTACGACTGGGACTTGATCGAACGCTTGCTGCATGAAGTGCAGAACAGCGCCGGTCACAGCTTTACGCCACGCCCCTATGCCGAGCAGCACGCCGCGGCGCTAGCCGCCAAAGGCCAGCCGATAGGCGATCTGGACCACCTGAAGACCCGAGCCTGCGAATACGAAAAACTGCTGTTCGAGCGCGGCTTCATCGAAAGTCGGCCTGATGAAGAGGGGGGCAACGGCGAAAACTTTGTCCTCAGCGAACGCGGTTCGCGCCTGTTGAGCCTGATCGACAGCAGCATCCCGGGCTTCGAGCACCCGCGTCAGGTCTTGGATGAACAAGCCGATGCGCTGGATGAAGCGACCTTTGAGCAGGTGTCATCGAAGGCACAGATTGCTTGAGGTCGTTTTGAGGGTGGCATGGGTGGGCCTGTAAACCCGATAATCGGCAGTCTTTGAAGACTGCCGAGCTGATCCCATGCCAATGATTACCCCAAAGGCCCGCCGATGAGCGCGGCCCGGAAGAACCCCGACGCTTTCGCTTTCCAGGTCATGCTTGGGTTGTGCCTGATCTGGGGCTGCCAGCAAGTGCTGATCAAGACGGCTGCCGTCGACATCGCCCCGGTCATGCAGGCCGCCTTGCGCAACTGCATCGCCGCTGTGCTGGTGGGCCTGATGATCTGCTGGCGCGGTGGTTGGGAGCAGGTGGGCAGCACTTGGCGCGCCGGGCTGTTGGCGGGTGGGTTGTTTGGTGTCGAATTCCTGTTCATCGCTGAAGGGTTGAAGCTGACGTCGGCAGCGCACATGTCGGTCTTCCTCTACACGGCACCGGTTTTCACGGCGTTGGGCCTGCACTTCATGCTGCCCAGTGAGCGGCTGCGGCTGCTGCAGTGGCTGGGGATCTTGCTGGCCTTCGGTGGGATTGCCACCGCGTTTGCCGGTGGCATGTCGTTTGAAGAAATGGACAGCCGCACGTTGCTGGGCGATGCCTTTGGCGTTGTGGCGGGGCTAGCCTGGGGTGCGACGACGGTGGTGGTGCGCTGTTCACGGCTTTCGGAAGCGCCGGCGACATTGACCCTGTTCTATCAGTTGGCGGTGGGCTTTGCCGGGCTGCTGCTGATTGCCTTGCTCAGCGGCCAGATCGGCGCGGTGTCGCTGACGCCTTTGGCGGTGGGCAGTGTGCTGTTCCAGGGGGTCGTGGTGTCGTTTGTCAGCTACCTGACCTGGTTCTGGTTATTGCGCAAATACCTGGCGTCTAACCTCGCGGTGTTTTCGTTCATCACGCCGCTGTTCGGCGTCACGTTCGGCGTGCTGCTGCTGGATGAGCCGCTGAGCGTGAACTTTGTACTTGGCGCGGTGATGGTGTTGCTTGGCGTAGTGCTGGTGAGCGCCGAGCCTTGGGTGAAGCAGCAATTGCGCAAATGGGTGGGGTGATAGCCGCTGCCCTAGGCTTCACTGACCGTCAACCGAAACCCCTGTAGGAGCAGCCTTGCGCTGCGAAGAGGCCAGTGACAACAACGTAGATGCTCGCTGCTGCCACTGGCCTCTTCGCAGCGCAAGGCTGCTCCTACACGGATTGCGCAGTGGTTGAAGGGGCCGCCAGGCAGCTGGGGTTGGCATGGGCTGCAGTCAGCACCAGCACCCCGGCCACTGCCAACCCGCTCGCAGCCAGCAGCAATGCCAACTCCAGGCTCCCCGTGTAGTGGTTGCTGACTGCCGCCAACAACGGCCCACTGAGTTGCCCGAGCGCAAAGCACGCAGTGAGCAGCCCGGCATTACGCTGCGTCGCGTGTGGCGCCAGCTCTCGCGAGCGCTGCATCACCAGCTGCATGCAGGCCAGGAACGGCGCGCCGCACAGCACCACACCCAACCCCAAGCCAAGGCCACCGCCCATCAGGCATGCGAGCACACCGAGTCCTTGCAGCCACAGGGTGGCGGTCAGCCAAGCAGAGGTCCGGCCGGCCCGGCGCACGCTCACCAGCAGCACGCCCAGCGCGGCTGCCAGGCCAAAGGCCGGCCAGAACAGGTCGGCCATCCACTGGCCGTGAAACTGCTGGTTGGCCATCTGTGACAAGAAGGTGGCCGGCAGGATGTAACCGACGCCGTACAAGGCATAGACCAGCCCAAGGCGCGCAATCCCGGCATTGCCTACCCTACCGGGCTGCGCAGTGGCCGGGTGCACGGTTTGCGCTTGCGCCTGGGGCAACCAGGGCCGTACGGCCAACAGCATCATCAGCGCCGCCACCGCGTAGATCAGCCACAGCGCTGCCGAACCCAGCCCCAGCCCATGCGCCACCAGTGCCAGCAGCCCGGTAACGGCGATCCCCAGGCCCGGCCCGGCAAACACCAAAGCGCCCAAGCGGGGTTGATGGTGTGCGTTGGCAACCTGCTGGCTGAGGCTGGTGATCATCACCAATACCCAGGCGCTGGCCACGCCGGTGCCGAAGCGCAACAGCAGGTGGCTCCAGAAGCCATCGGCGGCCCACGAGGCCAAGGTCAACAGCACGCACAGCCACAGGCCACCCTGCAGGCGCAGGCGTACCTGGGCAGGCTTGCGGGCGAACATGCCATCCACCGCACCGATGAAGTAACCCAGGTAATTGGCCGCCGCGACCAGCCCGGCGGCCGTGAGGTCGAACTGGCCTTCGGCGATCAGTTGCGGCAGTTGTGGGGTCAGGGCGAAGCGGCCGATGCCCATGGCCATCATCAGGGCCACGGCGCTGGCCAGCAGTTGTATACGGGGCGACATGGAAGGGCTCCTGCACGTTGGTAAGCGATGGATGGCAGGTTAGGGGGCTTTCGCGTTCAATAAAATTGAATAATGATGATGAAGTTGTTCTGTTTTGGAGAAAGGTATGGAGTTCAGCCAACTGCGCATCTTCCAGGCGGTGGCCGAGGAAGGTTCGGTCACACGCGCCGCCGAGCGCCTGCATCGGGTGCCGTCGAACTTGTCGACGCGCCTGCGCCAGCTCGAAGAGCAATTGGGTGTGGAGCTGTTTCTGCGCGAGCGCCAGCGCCTGCAATTGTCGCCCGCGGGCAAGGTGCTGCTGGACTACGCTAATCGCTTGTCGGCGCTACGTGACGAGGCGATGGCGGCCGTGCAAGGTGGCCAGCCGGCGGGGGAGTTTGTGCTGGGCACCATGTACAGCACCGCAGCCACCCACCTGCCAGCGTTGCTGGCGCGTTATCACCAGGCGTACCCGGCGGTGAACCTGCAGGTACGTGCAGCGCCCAGCGGTGAGCTGTTCGAGGGCTTGCTCAGCCATGGCCTGGACGCGGCCTTGGTAGATGGCCCGCCAAGCCTGGCCGGGCTGGACGGTGTGCCGCTGTGCGACGAACAGCTGGTGCTGATCACCAGCCCCGAACACCCGCCCGTGCACACGGCAAAAGACGTGGCAGGCAAAGCGGTGTTCACCTTCCGCCAGGGCTGTTCATACCGGATGCGCCTTGAGGCCTGGTACGCCCACGCCCATACGCCGATGGGCCGGGTGATGGAGATCGAGTCGTACCAGAGCATGCTGGCCTGCGTGATTGCCGGCGCAGGTGTGGCCATGATGGCGCAATCCATGCTCGACAGCCTGCCTGGGCGCGACCGGGTGCGGGTCCACCGGCTGCAGGCACCCTTCGATCAGGCGGTGACTTGGTTGATGTGGCGCCAGGGCATGCGCGGGGCAAATTTACAGGCCTGGATCGATCTGCAACAAAGCGAAACGATTAACCAATCGTCGGAATGCGCCGTTCAGGCTTGATCCGCGTCAAAATGGCCCTTATCTCTAAGACCAGATGCATGCGCAATACAGGACATCGGGCTATGATCTGTATGAAACATCACTGGATTGATTGACCGTGAGGCTGACCCGTCAAGGGGGCACTATGAAGAAACCACTGTTCAACTGGCTCCACGACTTGGCTGTCGCACTGGGGTTGATTCCACCCCCCCTGCAGCCGGTGCCGATCCCGACTGATGAAGAGCAGCGCAAGCGCCAACCGCGCCGTCGCTGAAATGACAAAGGCCGCCGCATCATTGCTGATGCTGCGGCCTTTTTGTTGCGGCGAATCGTCTGTATGGCCTAGTGCGTATCAGGCCAGCTTGACTGCTGCCATCGATTTACGCGACATCAGGCTGACTGCGACAAAGCTCACCAGGCCAACTGCCAGGCTGTAGTAGATCGGCGTGTTGGCTTCCAGCCCATCCTTGAACATGAACAGCAGCGCAGTAGCGAAGCCCAGCGACATGCTGGCGATGGCGCCTGCGGTGGTTGCGCGTTTCCAGAAGATCGCACCAATCAGCGGGATCAGCATGCCGCCGACCAGCAGGTTGTAGGCCAGGGTCAGGGCGTTGATTACATCGTTCACCACCAAGGCGATACCCAGTACCACCAGGCCGGTCAGCAGGGTGAACAGGCGGCTGATGGCCAGGCTCGACTGCTTGCCGCCGCGCAGTTTGGGCAGCAGGTCTTCAGTCAGGGTGGTGGACGCGGCCAGCAGGCCAGCGCTGGCGGTCGACATCATGGCCGCCAGGGCCGCCGCCATCAGCAGGCCACGAATGCCATCGGGCAGGGTGCTCTTGATCATCTCCGCAAAGGCATTGTTTGGGTTGGCCAGGTCGGGCATCAGTACGTGCGCGGCCATGCCGATCAGGGCGCAGGCCAGGCCGTACACCACGCAGTAGACGCCTGCGGTGGTACCGGCACGTTGGCAGACCTTCTCGTCACGGGCAGTGAATACGCGCTGCCAGATGTCTTGGCCGATGAGGATGCCGAAGAAGTAGATCAGGAAGTAGGTGATGATGGTGTCCCAACCGATGGTGGTCAGCTGGAAGCTGGCCGCAGGCAGTTTGGCCACCAAGGTGTCCCAGCCACCGGCCTTGTACAGGCATACCGGCAACAGGATGAACATCAGGCCGACGGTCTTGATGACGAACTGGACGATGTCGGTCAGGGTCAGCGACCACATGCCACCGATGGTCGAGTACAGCACCACCACGCCACCGCCGAGCATCAGCGACATCCAGAACGGCAGCTCGAGCAGCACTTGCAGCACGGTCGCCATGGCCAGGGTCGAGGTCACGCCGATCATCAGCGCGTACGCCAGCATGATCGCCGCGCTGGCCTGGCGTGCCATCGGGTTGTAGCGCCGCTCCAGAACCTGGGTCACGGTGTAGATGCGCAGGCGCAGCAGCGGTTTGGCGAGGAACAGGTTGAGGGCGATGATGCCCAGGCCCAGGGCTGCGCACAGCCAGAAGCCAGAAATGCCGTGGACATAGCCCAGGCGCACAGTGCCGACGGTGGAGGCGCCGCCGAGTACGGTAGTGGCCATGGTGCCCATGTACAGGGTCGGGCCGAGGTTGCGTCCGGCCACCAGGTAGTCTTCCTGGGTTTTTGCCCGACGCATGCCATACCAGCCAAGCCCGAGCATGCCGGCGGTATAGATCATTACAACGATGATGTCCAAGGCCATTGGGGGTCTCCCGATTATCTTTATTATGGCGAGATCGACCGCACGGGCTTAGCGCCACCCGGCGGTCTAGTCTTGTGTTGGCGGGCCTCAGTGGCCCTCCCTCATGGCTCCTGCCGGGGTATTGCAGTCAAGCGGTGCCGTGGTATCGCCAGGATCAGCGACGCACGACGCCCGGCAGCACGCAGAGCATCTCGAACAGCAGGTTGGCGCCGAGCAGCGAGGTGTTGCCGGTGGTGTCGTAAGGCGGGGAGACTTCGACGAGGTCACAGCCGATCAGGTCCAGGCCGTGGCAGCCGCGAATGATCTCCATCGCTTGGATCGTGGTCAAGCCTCCAATTTCAGGCGTGCCGGTGCCAGGGGCCCAAGCGGGGTCGATACCGTCGATGTCGAACGACAGGTAAACCGGGCCGCCGCCGACTTTTTCACGGACTTCGGCCATCAGCGGTTCCAGCGATTTGTGCCAGCATTCCTCGGCCTGCACCACGCGGAAGCCCTGGCGACGGCTCCAGTTGAAGTCGTCGGCGGTGTAGCCCTGGGCACGCAGGCCGATCTGCACCACGCGGTCACAGTCGAGCAGGCCCTCTTCCACGGCGCGGCGGAAGGTGGTGCCGTGGGCGATCTTCTCGCCGAACATGTGGTCGTTGACGTCGGCGTGGGCATCGATGTGCACCAGGCCGATCTTGCCGTGCTTTTTATGCAGGGCGCGCAGGATCGGCAGGGTGATGGTGTGGTCGCCACCCAGGGTCATCGGGATGACATTGTGCTCGACGATTTCGTCGTAGGCTTCTTCGATGATGCGCACGGCGTCGAGCAGGTTGAAGGTGTTGATGGCCACGTCACCGATGTCGGCGACCGACAGCGAGTCGAATGGCGCAGCCCCGGTAGCCATGTTGTACGGGCGGATCATCACCGACTCGGCGCGGATCTGACGCGGGCCGAAGCGGGTGCCGGAGCGCAGCGAAGTGCCGATGTCCAGGGGCACGCCGATGAATGCGGCATCCAGGCCGGCGGCGCTTTGCAGGTGGGGGAGACGGAGCATGGTGGCGATGCCGCCGAAACGCGGCATTTCGTTGCCGCCCAGTGGTTGGTGGAGAGTCTTGTCCACGGTGGGCCTCATCAGTCGGTCGATTGTTGTGTTTGTTCGAACCTGTGCCGCGGCGCGCCTGTGTAGTCTGGTTGTGCCGGCGGGCAGGACATTTCGGCCGAGTTTGCGCAAGGTAGTGCGTAGGAAGAATCGCTACCGGCAAATACTTACTTCAGGAATTTCTGAACTAATGCCCGCGCAACCGGTTAGACTTCACGCATTTACTGTTGCGGAACCGTTGCACCATGACCTCGACCCTGCCCGATCTGAAACTCCTGCGCATCTTCGTCAGCGTGGTGCGTCACCAGGGCTTCGCCAACGCCCAGCGTGATTTGAACCTGTCGACGTCAGCCATCAGCACGTACATGAGCCAGCTGGAGGGCGGGTTGGGGATTGTGCTGTGTCACCGTGGTCGCGGCGGTTTCAGCCTCACCAGCAAGGGCGAGCTGTTCCATCAGGAGAGCCTGCGCTTGCTGGCCGAGCTGGATGGCTTTGAGCAATATGCCGCGGCCCTCAAGGGTGAATTGCGCGGCACGCTCAACCTGGGCGTGATCGACTCCACCGTGGGTGACCGCGCGCTGCCTCTGGCCGAAGCCATCGGCGCCTACAGCCAGGAGCACCCGGCGGTGCACTTGCACCTGTCGGTGTCCAGCCCGTACGAACTGCAATTGGGTGTACAGGACAACCGCCTCGACCTGGCCATCGGGGCGTTTTCTTCGCGCATGAGCGGCCTGGTTTACCAGCCGCTGTACCGTGAGCAGCACTGGCTGTACTGCAGCAGCCGCCATCCGTTGTTCAACGAGCGGCGCATCCCTGAGCAGGTGGTGACCCAGCAGCGCATGGTCGGGCGCGGCTACTGGAGCCAGGCAGAGCTGGCCCGGCATGGCTTCAAGCACAGTGCGGCGACGGTGGAAAGCATGGAGGCGCAGCTGATCCTGATTCTCTCCGGTGCCTACATTGGCTACCTGCCAGAGCATTACGCCCAGGCTTGGGTGGAGAAGGGCGATCTACGGGTGTTGTCGCCGTCTACCTTCGGCTATCAGGCACCCTTTTCGTTGATCATTCGTCGTGGCCGCAGCCGCGAGCCGTTGATTCAGACGTTCCGTGACCTGCTTAAAAGCCAGCTCAACGTGGGCTGATACACAGCCTGTTCATGCATTCCGTCGGGACGGGCTCAATTCCTACAGAACTTGACCGCTAACCTGATAGCGCTCTGCTAAACATCAACTTGCGCTGATGATTCCTCCCTATTTCATCCTGCAAGGATCGCCCAAGATGCGCATGAATTTGCCCGTCACTGAGCACGAAAGAACCTTCTCCAGCGATCAACGCCTGATCTCCACGACGGACCTCAACAGTCGCATCACCTACTGCAATGACGCCTTCGTGGCGATCAGCGGTTTTACCTACGACGAACTGGTCGGCCAGACCCACAACCTGGTGCGTCACCCCGACATGCCCCCGGCGGTGTTCGGGCACATGTGGGACACCATCAAGCAAGGCAAACCCTGGATGGGCGTGGTCAAGAACCGCGCCAAAAACGGTGATTACTATTGGGTCAGCGCTTACGTCACCCCGGTGTATGAGCAGGGCAGGGTCAGTGGCTATGAGTCGGTGCGTTCAGTGCCGACGCGTGAGCAGATTCGCCGTGCCGAAGCGCTTTACGCGCGCTTGCGTGCCGGCCGTTCGCCGGTGTCGTGGGCGGCGCGGCTAGGGCATGCATTGGGGCACGGCTGGCCACTGATTGGCGCGGGCCTGCTGTCGGCGGCGAGCTACCTGTGGCTGCCGCCCTACGCGGCCCTGGGGGTGCTGATGAGCAGCCTATTGGTGGCCTGGTACCTGGTCGAGCATCACCACAGCCAGGCCATTCGGCGCACACTTGGCGAGCACCCGAAAGCCTTCACCAGCCCGTTGGTGGCGTTGACCTACAGCGACAACCTGGGCCTGCAGGGCCAATTGGACATGGCCATCATCAGCGAAGAGGCCCGTTTGCAAACCGCCTTGACCCGCCTGGTGGATGCCGGCGTTGGGGTGAAGTCGCGGGCGGCGCAGTCGGCTGACCTGTCCGACGCCCAGGCGCAGATGCTTGACCGCCAGCGCAACGAAACCGACCAGTCCGCCACGGCCATCGCGCAGATGGCGGCGACTATCCAGGAGGTTACCCACAACGTGCAAAGCACTGCCCATGCGGCAGGCGATGCCGACCAGTTGGCGCAGCAAGGCAGTGAGTTGGCCCAGCAGAGTCTCAAGGCCATGGGCAGCATGAGCGATGCGGTCAACGACATCGGGCAGGCGGTCAACGCGTTGGCTGAGCAGACCCAGTCGATCGGTAGCGTGGTCGATACGATCACCTCGATTGCCGAGCAAACCAACCTGCTTGCGCTCAATGCCGCGATCGAAGCAGCGCGCGCCGGGGAGCAGGGGCGCGGCTTTGCCGTGGTGGCCGATGAGGTCCGCTCTTTGGCCCAGCGCACCCGTGCCTCGACCGAGGAGATCCACCAGATCATCGCCTCGTTGCGGGCAGGGGCAGAGCGGGCGGTGAGCACGGCCAGCCGCGGCGAGCAGATTTCGCGCGACAGCGTACACAGTGTCGAAGCGGTGCAAGCGGCGTTGACCGGTATCGCCCAGGCGGTCAGCCGGATCACCGGTATGAGCCAGCAGATGGCGACCGCCTCTGAGCAGCAAAGCCATGTTGCCGAGGATATCAATCAGCAGATCGTGAGGATTGCACAGCTGTGTGATCAGAGCGCCGGGCAGGCCAGGCAAGGGGCGGAAATCAGCCAGGACCTGGAGCGTATGGCGGAGTATCTGCATAGCTTGGCGGAGCGTTTCAACCGCTGATGTTCGGCGTATCCCACAAGGAAGTGGGGCTTTTCTGCAGGGCTATGGCACACTGCGCCCGGTAAGGAGAAGCCGATGCCCAGACCCCGCTGCGAGCGCTGCCAGCGCCCGCTCGACCACTGCCTTTGCCCATTGATACCCTCGCTCGACAGCCGCACCCGCGTGGTTCTGCTGCAGCACCCCAGTGAAAGCTCGCACGCCCTGAATACCGCCCGCCTGGCCGCCCTTGGCCTGGTCAATGCCCAATTGCGCGTTGGCGAGGTGTTCGACGACCTCATTGAATTGCTGCAGACGCCAGGCTACCGGCCGGCGCTGCTGTTCCCGGGTGAGCATGCCCAGGTGCTGACGGCTTATGGTGAGGGGGATGACAGGCCCTTGCTGTTGATCGTGCCCGACGGTACCTGGCGCAAGGCACGCAAGCTGCTGTACCTGAATCCGTTGCTGGAGGCCCTGCCGCGTGTGACGCTGGGGGCGGTCGCGCCTTCGCGCTACCGGTTGCGCAAGGCGCCGGAGCCGGGGGCATTGTCGACCCTTGAGGCGGTGGTGGAGGCGCTGAACGTGCTGGAGCAACCTGTCAGCTTCGATGCATTGCTCAAACCGTTCGAAGCCCTGATCGAGGGGCAGATCAAAGCCATGGGTGCCGAGACGTTCCAGCGCAATCACGGCACCCCATAAACGTGTAGGAGCAGCGCAAGGCTGCTCCTACACGTAAGGCGTATCAGCCAACAGTCAGGTTGCCCCGACTGTTGATCAACGCATCTCAGGCAGCTGTGCGTCGGTCTTCACCTCATTGCTGGCGATGGCTTCTGGCGGCAGCGAAATACGCTGCTTGCTCAACAGCTCACCCATGGTTGCCAACACGCGGTACATCGAGAATTCCTCGGTGTAACGTACTTCGGTGTAACGACGGTCGGCGTTGTACAGCTCGTTCTCACTGTCGAGCACGTCGAGCAGGGTACGTTGGCCAAGGCCGAACTGATCCTGGTAAGCCGCGCGCACGCGCTTGGTGGTTTCGGCGTATTCACGCGCAGTCGGGGTCTGCTTGCGTGCGTTGTTCATGGCGTTCCAGGCCAAGCTCAGGTTCTCGGTCAGTTCGCGCAGCGCGTTGTTGCGGATGTCCAGGGCCTGGTTGATCTTGTGGGCATCGGACTGCAGGCGTGCCTTGTCGCTGCCGCCGCGGAACACGTTGTAGTTCAGTTCGACACCGGCCTGCCAATCGTTGTTGCTGTGGCCCTTCTCACCGCCAAGGTTGTTGTTGGCACCCGTGGCCAGCACAGCGTCCAGGCGTGGGTAGAAGGTCGACTTGGCCACTTCGTACTGCCGCTCGGCCGCATTGACGTCGGCCTGGGCGGACTTGATGTAAGGGTTGTTCTGGCGCATGGCTTCCCGGGCATCGTCGAGGGTGCCAGGAATTTCAACCTTGATCGATTGCGGCCCTTCCAGTTCATCGGGGTGTTTGCCGATGACGCTGAAGAAGTTGGCCTCGGCATCGGCCAGATCGACTTCGGCGGTGTCCAGGTTGTTCTCCGCCAAGGCACGGCGGGCGCGGGACTGATCGAGGTCGGCGGTGCTGCCGACACCGCGCTCGGTGCGCAGGCCGATCTGGTCGTTCACCCGCAGGTGGGCTTGCAGGTTGTTCTTGGCCAGCGTCACCAGCTCACGGCGCTTGAGCACTTCGAGGTAAACCTCCACTGCGCGCAGGGCAACATCCTGGGCGACCGCCTGGGTGTAGTAGGCGCGGGAGGTGGCGACCGCTTCGGTGCGGCCTACTTCGTTCGAGGTGTTGAAGCCATCGAACAGCATCTGCCGCAGGCGCAGCTCAGACTGGGTGTAGCTGAGGGTGGCCTTGTCATGGTTGCGCGTACCGTCTGGGTTGGTGCCGCGGGTATTGAGGTTGTCCGAACGCTGGCGGCCATAGCCTGCGACCAGGTCAACGGAAGGGTAGTAGCCGCCACGCGCGAATTTCACGTCTTCATCGGCAGACAGCTTGCTGTTGCGGTTGGAGCTGATCTGCGGATGGTAGTCCACGGCGCTCTGAACAGCCTCGGTAATCGACATCGCCTGTACGTTGGCACACGCCATTGCCAACAGTAATGCACTGGTGATGGGGGTCAAAACGCGCATGGGTACCTCTCCCTGATCCTAAAATAAGTCCTGCTGGTCGCCAAAAAAATGACGATATAGTTATCATGCAAATCGTTTCAGGTTTTTAACAACAGAGCTAAGAACATTCAATCAAAGTGATAAGAAGATTTTCTCATAACAGATATTGATATTTGACTTATCAGGTCTAAGAGGGCGCGGGCGACGCTTAAGGACCACCGAAATCAAAGCGGCTGAAAGTCTCGTTATTCAAGGTTTACAGCCAGTTCCAGAACTTTTGCAGCTAAAAAAAAGGCTGGATAGGCGAAATAGATATTTGGCGACAAAAAAATGACGATCGAGGATTTAAGCCCGCTATGTGTTCACCAAGAGGGTGCTATTACTGGCGCACGCAGCATTGATCACTGCTTGCGCAGGGTCTTTTGCTTGAGGATATAGAGACTGACCAGCACCGCGCTGGTGAGCATGAACGCTCTAGCCCAGAACAGCGGTACCAAGTAGCACGACAGGCCAATGCTGGCCCACATCAGGCCGATGGCGTAAACCTTGCCTTTTAGTGGTATGCCTTCGCCACTGAGGTAATCACGGATCCACGGCCCGAGCTTCGGGTGATGGACCAGCCAGTAGTGAAAGCGAGGCGAGCTGCGCGCGAAACACGCCGCCGCCAATAGCAGAAAAGGGGTGGTGGGCAACACCGGCAGGAATATCCCCAGCACCCCCAGCGCAACGCTGAGCCAGCCGACGGCCAGCAGCAGGTAGCGCACAGCCGACTCAGTGGTGGCGAGGCTTGAGCAGCGCCGGCTTCTCGTCAGGGGCGTGCAGCAGCAGGAACAGCGCGCTGAGTGCTTCCGGGATTTGCACGATCATGTCGTCCTGCAGGTTGGCATTGCTGGCGATGTCGGCGAACTCTGGTTGCTCGTCGAACAGGCCCGAACCGACCATGATCGGCAGCAGCATCTCGCTGACTTCTTCTTCAGCGTTCTCGAACCAGGCCTCTTCACGCAGGAACACGCCCTCCATGAAGCCGATGCACCAGCCGCGCAGGTCGGAATCGTCCGGCTCGTCGGTCAGGTCCAGGTCGCACGGCAGGTCGAATTCTTCGTCGCTGGCCAGTTGACGCGCGATGTGCGCCTTCAGTGCCACCAGGGTCGCTTCGATCTCGGTGCGCTGGGCCTCGCTGGCGTAGTGGGGTTCTTCGGCGAACAGGGCGTCGATCCACTCGCGCTCCGGTACGTCCTCGGCATTGATCGACAGGGCCGTGAGGTAGCCGTGAGCGGCGACGTAGTCCAGCGCTTCTTCGTGCAGCTCGTCGGCGTCGAGGAAGGCTTGCAGGCGGGTGAGTTGCTCGGCGAAGGACATTACAGGGCTACCTTGGGGAATAAACGATACCGAATTCTAGCACCTTGCAGCGTTGGCGGGGCAAAGGGAACGTCTGTCACAGCGGCACCCTGCGTGGGTTAGCACTGGGGTATAATCCGCGATTTTTCATCCAGGGGCGGTCTTTGTCGGCCGTCTGGTAAAAACCGCTTACGCATTCGGCGTGTGCGGGGCGGGTTTTTCGTCCAGCCTGTCTCCAGGATGGTACGGCGATTTGTGGAGTTGCACATGCTCGAACAGGCTCAGCGCGTTCTCAAGGATATCTTCGGCTACGACAGTTTCCGTGGGCGCCAGGCAGCAATCATCGAATGCGTGGCCAACGGCGGCGATGCGCTGGTACTGATGCCCACCGGCGGCGGCAAGTCGCTGTGCTTCCAGGTGCCGGGGCTGCTGCGCCCAGGCCTGACCGTGGTGGTTTCGCCGCTGATTGCGTTGATGGACGACCAGGTCGCCACGCTCGACGAGCTTGGCGTGGCCGCGGCCGCACTCAACTCGACGCTGAGCGCCGAGCAGCAACGTGAGCTGGCCGGGCGCATGCGCCGCGGTGAGCTGAAGATGCTGTACCTGGCGCCTGAACGTCTGGTTCAGCCGCGTATGCTCGACTTCCTGCGCGACCTGGACATCTCGCTGTTCGCCATCGACGAGGCCCACTGCGTGTCGCAATGGGGCCACGATTTCCGTCCGGAATACCTGCAGTTGGGCCAACTGGCCGAGCTGTTCCCGCATGTGCCGCGCATCGCCCTGACCGCCACCGCCGACATGCGCACCCGCGAAGAGATCGTCCAGCGCCTGCACCTGCAGGGCGCCGAGCGTTTTCTTTCCAGTTTCGACCGGCCCAACATCTTCTACCGCATTGTGCCCAAGGAGGCGCCGCGCAAGCAGCTGATGGCCTTCCTCGGCGAGCGTCGCGGCAACGCAGGCATCGTCTACTGCCTGTCGCGCAAGAAGGTCGACGAGACCGCTGCCTTCCTCTGCGACCAGGGCTTCCCGGCGCTGCCGTATCACGCCGGCCTGGCTGCCGAAACGCGATCCGCCAACCAGCACCGCTTCCTCAACGAGGAAGGCTTGATCATGGTCGCCACCATTGCCTTCGGCATGGGCATCGACAAGCCCAACGTGCGCTTTGTCGCCCACCTCGACCTGCCCAAGTCGCTTGAGGCCTATTACCAGGAGACCGGCCGTGCCGGCCGTGATGGCTTGCCGTCCGATGCCTGGATGGCCTACGGCCTGCAGGACATGGTGATGCTCAAGCAGATGCTGCAGAACTCCGAGGGCGACGAGCGCCACAAGCGCGTCGAGCAGCACAAGCTCGACGCCATGCTGGCCCTGTGTGAAGAAACCCGCTGCCGCCGCCAGTCGTTGCTGGCCTACTTTGACGAAACCCTGGAGCAGCCCTGCGGGCATTGCGACAACTGCATCGACCAAGTGCAGACCTGGGACGCCACCGAACCTGCTCGCCAGGCGCTGTCGGCCGTATTCCGTACCGGCCAGCGCTATGGTGTCGGGCACCTGGTGGACGTCCTGCTGGGCAAGGACACCGAGAAAGTGCGCAATTTCGGCCACGAGAAGCTTTCGGTGTTCGGTGTCGGCAAGTCGCTGGCCGAGGTCGAGTGGCGTTCGTTGTTCCGCCAGTTGGTCGCACGCGGCCTGGTAGATATCGACCTTGAAGGCTACGGGGGCCTGCGCCTTTCCGACAGCTGCCGGCCGCTGTTGCGCGGCGAGGTGACCTTGCAACTGCGCCGCGACCTCAAGCCGCAGACGGTGGCCAAGAGCGCTGGCAGCGGCGGCAGCCCGGCCAGCCAGTTGGTGCGTGCCGAAGAACGCGAGCTGTGGGAGGCGCTGCGTACCCTGCGGCGCAAGCTGGCCGAGGAGCACAGCGTGCCGCCTTACGTCATCTTCCCCGATTCGACGCTGCTCGAAATGCTGCGCAGCCAGCCCGCCAGCCTCAGCGACATGGCCCAGGTCAGCGGCGTGGGTGCGCGCAAGCTGGAGCGCTACGGTCAGGCCTTCCTGGAGGTGCTCAACAACAGCGGTGGCACCGATGAGGCGCCCAAGGTGGTGCTCGACCTGCGCCACGAACTGGTCAGCCTGGCGCGCGCGGGCATGACCCCCGCGCAGATCGCCGGCCAGCTCAATTGCAGCGAAAAGAATGTATACAGCCTGCTGGCCGAGGCCATCGGTCGCCAGGAACTGAGCCTTGATCAGGCCCTCGACCTGCCGGAAGACCTGATGATGGAGGTGCAGGACGCCTTCCTCGACGGCGAAGGCGAGCTGCCGCCGGTGTCGACTATCGCGCCCTTGTTCGGGCCACGGGTACCGGAGGGGGTGCTGTATTGCATACGCGCAGCATTGGCCGCGGAGTTCGACGTTTAACAGCCGGCAGGTTCGAGGCCAGAACCGCCAACTGCTGACCTTTGTCATGCTTTTTGACGATTATCGAACACTGGCAAGCGCCCGAGCCTTGCCACGTGGTCCGGGGCATGGTTAGCTGCCTAATAATTAGATCTATTCAATGAGTTGCTTATGCCCCTGACCGACAACCAACACCGCTTCGGCATGCAGCTGGCCCAGATGTCCCGGGGCTGGCGTGCCGAGTTGGACCGCCGCTTGGCCGGGTTAAACCTGTCCCAGGCGCGCTGGCTGGTGTTGCTGCACCTGGCCCGTTTCGAAGAAGCACCGACCCAGCGTGAGCTGGCCCAGAGTGTGGGTGTCGAAGGCCCGACCCTGGCGCGCTTGCTCGACAGCTTGGAGGCACAGGGCCTGGTGCGCAGGCAGGCAGTGCTTGAAGACCGGCGGGCGAAGAAGATTTTGCTGTGCCCACCGGCCAAGCCGCTGATCGAACAGATCGAGACCATTGCCAACGCGCTGCGGGTAGAGCTGTTCACCGGGGTGGATGAGGCGGACCTGGAAGTGTGCATGCGGGTACATGCGAAGATTCTGGGTAACCTCGAAAAATCCTGATTTCGGGGCCGGATACGGCCCCATTGATTCAGAAGGTATGCCCCAAGTTCAGGTACACCGCCTGCTCATGCGCACTGTTGGCCCCATAGCTCAGGTTCAACGGCCCCAACGGTGTCTCCAGCCCCAGGAAGATACTCGCCGCATTGATGTAGCCACTGTCGAACTCATTGTCGTTGTTCCACGCCCGCCCACGTTCCAGTGAGCCGCCGATGTACAACGGGAAGTCCAGCGGCACGTAGGCCCGTGGCGTCAGGCGGCGGTAATAGACCATGCGCAGCAAGCTGATGTTCTGCCCCGACACCGAGTCCTGGCGGAACCCTGACAGCTCCCGCGCGCCGCCCATCACGAAGCTTGAGGTCACCACCTCGGCATCATCCAGCGTGCGCCCGTAGCGCCCGCCCAGCACCCAGGTATTCGGGCCACTGCTGATGGCCTTGTCCAGGTTGAACAGCCACTGGCGGTAGTCCTGGTCGGAGTCGAGCGATTTGTCGTACTTGCGCAGTGTCAGGCCGATGTCTTCGCCGCTGTGCGGGAAGTACACGTTGTCGAGGGTATCGAACGAGTACTTGAGCTCGTAGAACCCTTCATTGAAGCTGACCTTGGGCAGGTCCTGGTCACCGATACGCACTTCGGCTTCCCCCCAGGCCTTGCCCGCGCCAAGGCGCACTTCGCCATAGGTGCCGATCTGCCGGCCGAGGTTGAGGCCAAAACCATAACGTTCCAGCCGGTACTCGGCGATCGGGTCATTGTCCAGGGTCGCCTCAATGTTGCGCGAGCCTATGTCCAGGTAAGGCGCGACGAAGTAGCGCGAGCCCACATCCAGCGGCTGATAGAACTCGCTGTAAAGCTCTTGCTGGTCGCCGATCTGGGCGCGGGTCAGCCATTCGGCGCCCAGGCTGTTGATGCCGTTGACCCGGTAGCTGGCGCCGAGGTTGAAGGCGCTGTCGCCGCGCAGGTCATCCGACAGGTTCAGGCCTAGGCGCAGGTAGTCGGTGCCGCCGCGTCTGCCGCGGGCATTGATCACCAAGGTGTTGTCAGCGCCCTTGTGCACCACGCGGTACTGCACCCGGTCGAAGTAGTCCAGGCCATACAGCGTGCCCATGTCGGTCTGCAGGCGGTCGAGCTCCAGCGGCGCATCGATCGGCTGGCGGATATAGGAGCGGATCACGTCATCGCTGACCTTGGAGTCGTTTTCCACTCGGATCGCAGTGATCACCGGCGTGCGTTGACGCGGCGAGCGGGCAACGGCCAGGCTGCTGTCGCCCTCGGGCTGGCGCAACGCGGCCAGGCGCGGGTCGAGCAGGCGGGTGGCGCGGTAGCCGGCCTCGATCATCTCGCGGGCGCGGCCGAAGTCGGTCACGCCAAATGCGGCCAGCGTCGGCTGGATCAGGATGTCGTCGCGGTGCAGGCTGGCCAGTTGTTCTTCAGAGTTGCGCCGGGTCATCAGGGTGATCGACTGGTTCAGCACATCAACCACCGTGGCCAGTTGCTTGCGGTCACGCAGCGGCGTACCGATGTCGACCACGATAGCCAGGTCCACACCCATGTCGCGGGCCACATCCAGTGGGATGTTGTCGACCATGCCGCCATCCACCAGCAAGCGGCCATCCAGCTCGACCGGGGCGAACACCGCGGGGATCGACATGCTGGCGCGGATCACCTGGGGCAGGTGGCCGCGGCGGAACACCACTTTTTCGCCGCTGGCGATGTCGGTGGCCACCGCCCGGAAGGGGATGGGCAGTTTGTCGAAGTCGCGGGTGTCGGCGGTATGGGCCAGCTTGCTTTCCAGCAGCAACGCCAGGTTCTGGCCCTGGATCACGCCCAGCGGCAGGCCCAAGCTGCCGTCGTCGCGAAAGCTCAGCTTCTGCTTGACCAGAAAATCACGGTCGTCCTGCTTGCGCCGGAACGGCACATCCTTGCGCGGGGGCGCATCCGACAAGGCCTGTTGCCAGTCCAGGGTAGTGGCCAGCTTTTCCAGTTCTTCGACGCTGTAACCCGAGGCGTACAGCCCGCCGATCACCGCCCCCATGCTGGTGCCCGCGATGGCATCGATGTGCACGCCTTGTTCTTCCAGGGCCTTGAGCACGCCGATATGGGCCAGGCCGCGTGCCGCGCCGCCAGAGAGCACCAGGCCAACCTTGGGCCGTACTTGCTCGGCGGCATTGACCGTGGCAGCAACCAGCATCAGCAAAAAGCAGAACAGCGAACGGCGCATCGTGAGTCTCAAACCGTGGGCGAAAGACCGCTAGTATAAGCGGCCCCTTACCTGGAGATGCTTCGCAATGGCCATCAGCAAGCCTGAAATCGTCATCACGTATTGCACGCAGTGCCAGTGGCTGCTGCGCGCTGCCTGGCTGGCCCAAGAACTGCTCAGCACCTTTGCCGACGACCTTGGTCGGGTAGCACTGGAGCCGGGTACCGGTGGCATCTTCCGCATCACCTGTGATGGCGTGCAGATTTGGGAGCGCAAGGCCGACGGTGGGTTCCCGGAGGCCAAGGTGCTCAAGCAGCGGGTGCGTGACCAAATCGACCCGCAGCGCGACCTGGGCCACAACGATCGCTGATCAGGCGCCTTCGGCCAGCGGCCGTGGCTTTACGGGTTGTTCGGCTGCCAGGCGGCTGGACAGCACGATGGCGAAAATGATCAGCGCGCCACCCAGCAGCATGCGTACCGTGGGCGTTTCGGCGAACACGGCCCAGGCCACGGCGATGCCGTAGACCGGCTCCATGCCGAACACCACGGCAGCCGTGCGCGCCTTGATCACGGCCAGGCTGGCGACAAACAGGCTGTGGGCCACGCCCGTGCAGAAGACGCCGAGCAGGGCGATCCACAACCAGTCCATCGGCGTCACCGCGCCCAGCCCGGGTGCTGCGAACGGCAATAGGCACAGGCTGACCACAAGGTTTTGCCACAGTGCTGCCTGCACGGCGGGCAAGCGGCCGGAACCGGCGCGGTTGGTCAGCGACAGCAACGAGAACAACAGCCCCGACAGCAGCGCCCAGAGCAGGCCGCCAGTGGCCTCGCTGGCCAGGTCGAAGGCCGGTGTGACCAGCACCAGGCCGATGCTCACCAGCAGCACCAGCACGGCTTCATTGCGGCGGATGCGTTCGCGGAACAGCAGGCCTTCGAGGATCACGGTAAAGGCTGGGAAGCTGGCGAAGCCCAGGGTGGCGATGGCCACGCCGCCCACCTTGACGGCGATGAAGAAGCTGACCCAGTGCCCCGCCAGCAGCACGCCGCCGAGCAGTAGGCGGCGCACATCCTGGCCACTGAGCCGGTGCCAGCCTTGGCGGGCAAAACTGGCGAACAGGGCCAGGGCCAGGACGGCAAAAACGGCGCGGCCGAAAACGATGATGGCCGGGCTGGCGCTGGCGGCCAGCTTGCCGAAGACGCCGGTAAGGCCGAAGAACAGCGCGCCAATGTGCAGGGCGCCTAGGGCTGTGCGGTGGTTCATGGTGGTCCTTGAGCAAGAGTATGTCAGTACTGGCCCTTTCGCGGGGCAAGCCCGCTCCCACAGGTACGGCGCAACCCCCGAAGCATGTGGGGGCGGGCTTGCCCCGCGAAAGGGCCAGTGCAGGCACAGTGTAAGTCTTCAGGCAGACCCGTTCTGTCGCCCACCTAGCGTCCGTTATCGTCAGACTCTCGCCGCAACGCCAAAGGCGTACAGCCAAACGCCCGCAACATCGCCGCCGAAAACGCACTCTGCGAGCTGTACCCCACACGCGCCGCAATCTCCCCCATTGGCAGCACCGTCTGCTCCACCAGATGCCGTGCCTTGAGCAAGCGCCGCTGGCGCATGTAGTCCATCGGCGTCATCGCGCATTCGGCAATAAAGCGTGCATGCAGGCGAGCAGTGGACAGCCCGGCCAGGCGCGCCAGGTCGGCGACCTGCAACGGGTAGGCAGCATGTTGCTCGATATGCGCATCGAACGCCGCATAAGGCAGGCGCTGGCTGGCCCTGATGCTGGCGGCTGCCGGCGGGGTAAGGCTGGCCAACAGCAGTGCCGCGCCTTGGCGGGCGATCAGCGGGTCGCCCATGGGGCTGGCCGCCAGCCAGTCCACCAACTGCTGCTGGCGAGCGTCCAGGCCCAAGGCCGCAGGGCGATCGAGCAGCCGGCGGCTGGCATCGGCATGCTCGCCCAGTTGCTCGCGCAACCAGTGCTCCCCAGGCACATCCAGCACCAGGCAGTCGCTGCCAGCACCGCTGGAGCAGGTGTGGTGCGCACCCGCCGGCACCACCATCAGTGCCTGACGATCTACCCGTGCACCGTGGCCCTGGACCTCGAATTCCAGGCGGCCGCTGAGGCCGAACACCAGTTGCGGGTGTTCGTGGCTGTGGGCGATCAGGCTGTCACGGTAGTGGCGCAGCGAGAGGATCGGGCCTGTGGTCATGGGGGCGTCCTCGCAGGGCAGACGCGTATTGTGCCTCATTCACTGCAGGCCATCACCCGTCATGGTTTTGCCACAGCGCTGTCATCCGCGCCTGCCAGTCTCCAGCAAACTGCGCCGGAGCCCGCCCATGACCCACGCTGAACTCTCCCGTCCCTCGCGCAAGCAACGTGTGCGCACCGTGTGGATTTCCGATGTGCACCTGGGCACCCGTGACTGCCAGGCCGAGCACCTGTCGCGGTTTCTCAAGGGCTACCAGGCCGACCGCATCTACCTGGTCGGCGATATCATCGATGGCTGGAAGCTGCGTGGCGGCATCTATTGGCCGCAAGCCCACACCAACGTCATCCGGCGCCTGTTGACCATGAGCAAGCGAGGCACCGAGGTCATTTATGTCACCGGCAACCATGACGAATTCCTGCGCCGTTATTCGAAGCTGATGCTGGGCAACATCCAGTTGGTGGATGAGGCCGAGCACCTGACGGCCGATGGGCGCCGCCTGCTGGTGATCCACGGCGACCAGTTCGACGTAATTACCCGCTACCACCGCTGGCTGGCGTTTCTAGGTGACCGCGCGTATGAGTTCACCCTGGTGCTCAACCGTTGGCTCAACCACTGGCGTGCCCGTTACGGCTATGGCTACTGGTCGTTGTCGGCTTACCTCAAGCACAAGGTGAAGGGCGCTGTGAGCTTCATCAGCGATTTCGAGGATGCCATTGCCCACGAGTGCACCCGCCGCGGGTTTCAGGGGGTGGTATGCGGGCACATCCATCATGCCGAGATCCGCAAGGTGGGGGAGGTGGAGTACCTCAATTGCGGGGATTGGGTGGAGTCGTGCACGGCCTTGATCGAGCACTGGGATGGCAGCATCGAGCTGTATCGCCTGGCGGATGCGCAGGCGCGACACGCTGAAGGCCGCAAAGTGGCCCAGGCCAGTTAAAGGCTGATCTTGCCCAGCAAGATGTCACGGAACATGGCGAAATCACCGATCAGGCTGTAAAGCGGATAGGTAAACGTCGCCGGCCGGTTCTTCTCGAAGAAGAAATGCCCGACCCACGCAAAGCCATAGCCAAACAGCGGCACGGCCAGCAGCAGCAACCATTTGCCGCTGCCGATGGTGTACGCCAGCAAGGCAATCACCAGGCTTGTCCCGACAAAATGCAGGCGGCGGCAGGTGGGGTTGCTGTGCTCACCCAGGTAGTAGGGGTAGAACTCGGCAAAACTGCGAAACTGCGCTGTGCTGTTCATGGCACTGCTCCGGGATTAATACTTCTGGATAAGATGCACGGCGTGGAGCCTGAATCGAGTCTAGAGTCATTGGCGGGGCCTACCAGTGACAATAGGCGCCAATTGAGTATCCTTGGGGTTCACCGCAGGAGCGGTCAGCATAAGAAGCCTGTCATGAGTGAAAGAACCACGTCAGCCAGCTGGGCATCAGGGATCGTCAAGGCACTCGAGCTGGAAGGGCTCGATTGCCCAGCCATGTTCAAGCAACTCGGGCTCGACTTCGCCGCCCTCGACGACCCCGACGCGCGTTTCCCTCAGGATTCCATGACCCGGCTGTGGCAGCTGGCGGTGGAACTGTCGGGCAACGAAGCCATCGGCCTGAACATGGCACGGGTAGTGCGCCCGGCTTCGTTCCATGTGGTGGGCTATGCATTGATGTCCAGCCGCACCCTGGCCGAAGGCTTCGAGCGGCTGGTGCGTTACCAGCGCATCATTGCCGAAAGCTCCGACTTGAGCTTCCGCCTCGGCCCTGAGGGCTATTCGCTGATTCTGACCGTGCATGGCGACCATCTGCCACCGACCCGGCACAGCGCCGAAGCGTCGTTGGCGTGCGCGCTGTCGTTGTGCACCTGGCTCAGCGGGCGGGTCATACAGCCTCGCCGGGTATTGGTGCAGGGGCCGCAGCCGAAGAACATCGAACCCTACAAGGTCGCCTTCCATTCACCGTTGGTGTTCGATGCACCGCACGATGCGCTGGTGTTCGAGCGTGCCGACATGGAAGCGCCACTGCCGACGGCCAACGAGGCCATGGCCATATTGCACGACCGTTTTGCCGGTGAGTACCTGGCGCGCTTTTCGGAAAGCCGGGTCACCCACCGGGTTCGCCAGGTGCTGTGCCGCATCCTGCCCCAGGGCGAGCCCAAGCGTGAAACCCTGGCCCAGGCCCTGCACCTGTCTCAGCGGACCTTGCAGCGGCGCCTGCAAGAGGAGGGCACCAGCTTCCAGACCTTGCTCGACGATACCCGCCGTGAGCTGGCCGAGCAGTACCTGGCCCAGCCCGGCATGACGCTGCTGGAAACCGCCTACCTGCTGGGTTTCGCCGACCCGAGCAATTTCTACCGGGCGTTCCGCCGCTGGTTCGATGCCACCCCCAGCGAATACCGCGCCCGCCTGGGCGCGGAGCCTGAAGGGGTCAGTGACGCCAGAACGCCGGCATGCACAACACTAGCACCGTGATGATCTCCAGCCGGCCGAGCAGCATGCCGCCGGCGAGGATCCACTTGGCGGCGTCCGGCAGCGTCGCATAGTTGCCGGCTGGGCCGATCACTTCGCCCAGCCCCGGGCCTACGCCCGACACGGTGCCGGCGGCACCGGTCAGCGCGGTCATCCAGTCCACGCCCAGCAGCGACAGCAGCAGCGCCATCACGCAGATGGTGATCGCGAAAAAGAACGAGAACGTCAGGATCGAGCGCACGATTTCTTCGTCGAGGCGGTGCCCGTTGTACTTCTGCTTGATCACTGCGCGCGGGTGGATCAACTGGTTAAGGCTGGCCTTGAGCAGGATGTAGGCGACCTGGAAGCGGAAGATCTTGATACCGCCTGCGGTCGAGCCGGAGCAGCCGCCGACGAAGCCCAGGTAGAAGAACAGCATCAGCGAGAAATTGCCCCACAGGCTGTAGTCGCCCAGGGCGAAGCCGGTGGTGGTGACCACCGAGGTCACGTTCAGCGCCACGTGGCGCAAGGCATCCAGCCAGTGCAGGTTGGTGGTGGCCCAATACCAGGTACCCAGCACGACCCAGGTGACCACCAACATGCCGAGCAACCCCTGAACCTGCTGGTCGCGGATCAACGCCCGGCGGTTGCCGCGCAGGGTGGCCACATACAAGGTGAAGGGCAGGCTGCCGAGGATCATCACCACCACCGCGACCCAATGCACAGCAGGGATATCCCATTTCGCCAACGACTGGTCGGAGGTCGAGAAGCCCCCGGTGGAAATCGCCGACATGGCGTGGTTGATGGCATCGAACGGCCGCATGCCGGCCCACCAGAAGGCCAGCGCGCCGAGCACGGAGAAACCGACGTACACGCCGACGATCGACTTGGCGACCATGTGTGAACGCGGCATGACCTTTTCGGAGCGGTCCGAGGACTCGGTCTGGAACAGGCGCATGCCACCAATGCGCAGCAGCGGCAGGATCGCCACGGCCATGGCGATAAAGCCGATGCCGCCGAGCCAGTGCAGCATCGAGCGCCACATTAGGATCCCCGGCGACATGCTGTCCAGGCCGCTGAGCACCGTGGCGCCGGTCGCGGTGATGCCGGACATGCTCTCGAAGAAGGCGTCGGTGTAACTGATGTGTTGCGTCAACAGGAACGGCAAGGCCGCGAACACGCACACCACCAGCCAGCTGCTGACGGTCAGCAGGTACATGTCGCGCGGGCGCAGGTGCACGTGCTCGGGCCGGCCCTGCACGACCATGAGCAGGCCGGCGATGAAGGTGATCAGGCTGGACCAGAGGAACGACGGCATGTCGCCAGTGCGCTCGAAGATCACCAGGGTCGCCATGGGCACGACCATGCTGACGGCCAGGGTGATCAGGAAGATGCCGATGATGAAACCAATGATCCTTAAGGTCGGCAACGCCATGTGATCTGCTCTGACTCTGAACGGAAGGGCGCCATTCTACCTATGGGTCTGGTGATGTAAACGCTAGAATGGCCGCACATTCACCTGCCAGGAGGGTAGCCGATGGAGGCTCTCGACGCATTGCTCAACCGTGTTTCCGTGCCACGTCTGACCGACCCCGCGCCAAATGATGCCCAGCGTGAGGCGTTGTTCCAGGCTGCATTGCGTGCACCGGACCACGGCCAGCTGCGCCCGTGGCGGTTCCTGACCATCGAAGGCCAGGGCCGTGAGAAGCTGGGCGAGCTGTTCGCCGAAGCGGTGCAGCACAAGGGCGATGCCAGCCAGGCAGCGCTGGACAAGGCACGCGCCATGCCGCTGCGTGCGCCGTTGCTGATCGTGGTGATCGCCAAGCTGCAGGATCATTTCAAGGTGCCCAAGTCCGAGCAGCGCCTGGCGGCCGGGTGTGCGGCCCACGGGATTCTGATCGCGGCGCATGCCCAGGGTGTCGGTGCGGTGTGGCGTACCGGTGAAATGGCGTTCGATGCGCATGTGCACAAAGGGCTGGGGTTGGCCGAGCATGAGGAGTTGATCGGTTACCTGTATGTCGGCACGCCGGTGAACGAGCCGCGTACCGCGCCGGTGCTGGACACTGCTGATTTTGTCAGTGCCTGGGGCGAGTAAACGCTGAGATTGTTGGGGCCGCTATCGCGTAACCCGTGTAGGAGCAGCCTTGTGCTGCGAATGGGGCGCAAAGCGGCCCCGCCCCAGGCTCAACCCACAACCTGTGCCACAGGCAACTCCAGCCGTGCCACAAATCCCCCTTGCGGATGGTTCGCCAGCACCAGGCTACCGCCATGGCGCTCGGCCGCCTTGCGCGCAATCGCCAGCCCCAATCCATGCCCAGCGGCTTGCTGCCCCGGGGCTCGGAAGAACGGCTCACCCAGCTGCGCCAGGTGCTCTGGCGCCACCCCTGGCCCATGGTCACGCACGCTCAACACAATGCGGCCCTGCTCACGCTCGGCGCTGACTTCGATCGGTTGCCCGACCGGGTTGAAGCGCAAGGCATTGCGCAGCAGGTTGTCGACGGCGCGCTCGATCAAGGTTGGCCAACCCTGCAAGGTCAGCCCAGGTTGCGCCTGCAGGCGGACCTCCTGCTCCGGCGCGCTGAGCAACGCATCCTTGCGCACACCGCCCAGCAAGGCGTTGAGGTCGACCGGCTCGGCATGCGCCTGCTCGGCATCGACACGGGCCAGGGCAAGGATTTCGCTGATCAGGTCTTCCAGCCGGTCGCATTCGCGGGTCAGGCGCGGCCACAGCGCCTGACGCTGCTCGGGCTCAGCCCGTTCGGCCAAGGCCAGCGCGATACGCAGCCTAGCCAGCGGTGAGCGCAGTTCATGGGAGACGTCGCGTAGCAACTGGCGCTGGCTGCCGATGGTGCTCTGCAGGCGGGCACCCATCTTGTTGAAGTCGTTGGCCAAGACCCCGAACTCGTCGCGCCGGGCGGCCAGGCGCGCCAGGCTGTTCTGTTGGTAGCTGGTCTGGCCGAGGTCGTGCACTGCGCTGCGCAGGCGGCTCAAGGGGCGGGTGATGGACAGGGTCACCAACAGGCTGAACAAGGTCAGTACCACCAAGGCGATGCCCAGTGCACTGAGTGGCCAGAGCAGGCTCTCGCGGTGCCACGCGTCCAGCTCGGGGTGCGGGATCCGGTAAATCAGCAGGTACGTCTCACCGCTGTAGGGGCTGGTGTATTCCTCGGTCAGGCGCCGCCACGGCAAGCGCCGCTCGTCATTGTGCTGGCGCGCCTCGAAGGCCGCTGCGCGGCGCGGGAAGGTGCCGGGCACCACCGCCTCGCCGCTGTCGTCGAGCACTTGCACATCGATCTTGAAGCGCTGCTTGCGGCGTTCGAGGAACTGCTGCGCCGAGGCCGTGCCTTCCTGTTCGTAGTGCTTGGCCCAGTGGCTGGCGAGGGTGTTGAGGCCTGGGTGGCGGCTGAGGATCCAGGCGTCCTGGTTGAGCATGTGGCCCAACAGGATCGATAGCCCGGCAACCAGGGTGATGGCCAGCCAGAAACTGGCCAGGATGCGCCAGAACAGTGAACGCAAGTGCACCTCCTGCAAACGGGAAAAGCCCGGCCCGCAGGGGTGCGGGCCGGGCGTCGGGCGGTTAGCTTACTGGGCCTTCGCGGCTTTTTCAGCTTTCCAGGCCTGGAACGCTTGCCATTCGGCTTTCTTTGCAGCCCGCTCTTTCTGCAGTTCGTCGAACTGCTTTTGTTGCTCAGGCTTGAGCAGGGCGCGGACCTGGCTGTCGGTCTTGTCGTGGCTGGCCTTGAGTTCATCCTGCATGGCCTTCTGGTCGGCGGCCGGCAGCTTGGACAGGTAGCGCTCAGTGATGTCGCGGCGTTGCTTCATCTGCTCGCCCATCAGCTTGCCGATCTGCTGACGCTGGTCGCGGCTCAGGTCCAGTTGGGCGAAAGGCGCATCACCGCGATGATGCGGGCCGTCGTGACGCGGGCCGCCTTCAGGCATGGCCATGGCCACGGTCGGCAGGGCGGCGGCGAACATCAGGGCGATAAGGGTCTTGCGCATGGTGTCTCTCCTTTCATAGGCCGGTGGTTACCGGATGAGCACAGTCTACGCAGCCCACCGTCAAGGGCGGTCAGGGGAGGGTAAAGGCTGGGTAAAGATGACGGCTGAGATTTTGGGGCCGCTGCGCAGCCCATGGCCGGCAAGCCAGCTCCTACAGCGATAGCGCTGCCCTTGAACACTGCACTGCTCATGTGGGAGCTGGCTTGCCGGCCATGGGCTGCGCAGCGGCCCCAGCGATCTCACAAGCTGTAGTAATAGCCCCGGCTACGCAACGCAACGATGCGCGGGCGGCCATCGGCATGGGGCCCGATTTTCTTGCGCAGGTTGCTGACGTGCATGTCCAGGCTGCGGTCATACAGGGTCAGCTTGCGGCCAAGACCAATCTGCGCCAGTTCCTGCTTGTCCAGCGGTTCACCGGGCTGGCGCAGCAGGGCTTCGAGGATGCGGCTTTCGGACAGGGTCAGGGTCATCTCGCGGCCATCGATGCTGGCCACGCCACGTGCCGGGCTGTAGATCAGGTCGCCAATCTCTACCTGGGTGGTGGTGGCGGCCGGGTGGCTGCGGCGCAACACGGCGCGCAGGCGGGCAGTGAGCTCCCGGGGGTCGCAGGGTTTGGCCAGGTAATCGTCGGCGCCCAGTTCGAGGCCAAGGATGCGGTCCAGCGGCTCGCCGCGCGCCGACAGCATCAGCACCGGCAGCTCGGCATGGTCATTGCGCAGTTGTTTGAGCAGCTCCAGGCCGCTGCCGTCAGGCAGCATCACATCCAGCACCACCGCCGCTGGCGCATGCGCGGCCAGGGCCTGACGTGCGCTCTGGCCATCGTGGCAGGCACGTACAGAAAAACCTTCCTGGGTCAGCCAGCTGCCGAGCAGCTCGCACAGCTCCTGGTCATCATCAATCAGTAACAGCTCACTCATGACTCACTCAACTCAACCATCGACGGCGTCATATTGGTCCGCCAGTGGCAAAGATACCGCAGACTGATGGCAAGTGTGTAACCAGTAGCACCGCGTGGCCTGCTTTCGCGGCCAAGCTCGCACCTGCAGGTTTGCGCAAAGCGCGAAGCTTGCGCTGGTCCTGTGGAAGCGGGCTTGCCCGCGAAAGCAGGCGACACGGCCTTGAATCAAGGCAGAACTTGCTTGAATGGCTTGACGATGACGCTGTCGTACACGCCCGCGGCAATGTACGGATCGGCATCGGCCCAGGCCTGTGCAGCGGCCAGGGAATCAAACTCAGCCACGATCAGGCTACCGCTGAAACCGGCTTCACCTGGGTCGTTGCTGTCGATGGCGGGGTGTGGGCCGGCCAGCACCACGCGGCCTTCGGCCTTGAGTTGCTGCAGGCGCTCGATATGCGCAGGGCGGGCAGCCAGGCGCTTTTCCAGGGAGTTCGCGACGTCGCTGGCGATGATGGCGTAGAGCATGTCAATCCTTGGGTTTGGAGGTAGAAGGGTCGTCGTGCAGGTGACGCGACAGGTAAACACCTTGGGCTACCAGGAAGATCACGGTCATGCCCAGGCTGCCGAACACCTTGAAATCGACCCAGAAGGCCTGGAAGGTGAAGGCGACGAACAGGTTGGCCGCGCCGCAGACCAGGAAGAAGCAGATCCAGGCCAGGTTCAGGCGGGTCCAGATGGCATCGGGCAGGGTCAGGGCGTGGCCCATGATGCGCTTGATCAGCACCCGGTCACCGATGAAGTGGCTGCCGGCGAACGCCAGGGCGAACAACCAGTTGACCACCGGCGCTTTCCATTTGAGGAAGGTTTCGCTGTGGAAGGTCAGGGTCAGGCCGCCGAACACCAGGCAGGCGACCAGGGTCAGCCATTGGCCTTTTTCCAGCTTGCGCTGGCGCAGGAACAGGGCACCGTACACCACCAGGGAACTGGCGATGAGCATGGCCGTGGCACTGTAGATACCGCCGAATTCGAAGCTGTGGCCGGCGACCTCCATGGGCCGCGGGTCGAGCTTGTAGACGATGAAGAACAGCAGCAGCGGGATGAAATCGATGAATTGTTTCACAATGGCAGCCAGAATCGGGATGTGACGGCATAATAACAAACATCGATTCCAGCGGTAGCGCTCCTCCATGAATGTTGATCTGCACTGTCACAGCACGGCCTCCGACGGCGCCCTGTCGCCCACGGTCCTGGTCGCCCGGGCCCATGAGCACGGGGTGCAAACGCTGGCACTGACCGACCATGACACCCTCGAAGGGCTCGTCGAAGCACGCCAGGCCTGCCACGCGCACGGCATGCACTGGGTCAGCGGGGTAGAGCTGTCGTGCACCTGGGGCGGGGCAACCATCCATGTGCTGGGCTATGACTTCCCGCTCGACGCACCGCCCTTGCTCGACGCCATCGAGGCGTTGCACCGTGGCCGCTGGCTGCGCGCGGAGGAAATCGACAAACGGCTGGCGGCCAAGGGCATGCCGGGTGCGCTCGACGGTGCCAGGGCCGTGCAACAAGAACTCGGCGACAGCGGCAACGCCCCAGCGCGCCCGCACTTTGCCGAGTTTCTGGTGCGCGCAGGGCACGTCAAGGACCGCGGCGAGGCCTTCCGCAAGTGGCTGGGCGCCGGCAAACTCGGCGACGTCAAGCAGCATTGGCCGACCCTGGACGAAACCGTTGCGACCCTTCGCCAGTCCAATGCTTGGGTGAGCCTGGCCCATCCGATGCATTACGATCTGACCCGCAGCAAGCGCAGACGGCTGATTGCCGACTATATTCAGGCAGGCGGGCAAGCACTTGAGGTGGTCAACGGGATGATGCCCGCCGAGCAGGTGGGCACGATGTCTATCCTCACCCGTGAGTTCGGCCTGCTGGCAAGCGCTGGCAGTGACTTCCACGGCCCCGGCACCTGGGGAGAGATCGGTGCCTACCGGCCTTTGCCCGAGGACCTGCCACCTCTGTGGCGCCGATTCAGCCATGAACAGCCTATGGCGGTATGAACAGGAAGACTATGTGAGCCAATTTTTCCAGATACATGCGGAAAACCCGCAAGCGCGCCTGATCAAACAGGCCGTCGAAATCATTCGCAAGGGCGGTGTGGTGGTCTATCCCACCGACTCGGCCTATGCACTGGGCTGCCAGATCGGTGACAAGAACGCCATCGAACGGGTCCGCCGTCTGCGCCAGTTGGACAAGCAACACAATTTCACCCTGTTGTGCTGCGACCTGTCGCAAATGGGCCTGTTTGCCAAGATCGATACCTCCACGTTCCGTCTGCTCAAAGCGCACATTCCGGGGCCCTATACCTTTATCCTCAATGCCACCCGGGAAGTGCCGCGGCTCTTGATGCACGAGAAGCGCCGCACCATCGGCCTGCGCGTGCCCTCCAACCCTATCGTCCTGGCGCTGCTCGAGGAGCTGGGAGAGCCGTTGATGAGTGTGAGCCTGATCTTGCCGGGCGATGAAGAACCCATGACGGACCCCTACGAGATCCGCCAACGCCTGGAACACCATGTCGACCTGATCATCGATGGCGGCTTCGGCGACCTCAAGGCATCCACGGTGATCGACCTGACGGGCGATGAGCCTGCCTTGATCCGCGAAGGCTGTGGCGACCCGTCCCCGTTCCTGGTCAACGCGTGAGCCAGGTGGAAGCGCCCGAGGCGCCGGCCGAGGAGGTCGAGTCGCCTCAACAGTTGCAATTGGCGCTGGTCTACGGCGAAGCCCTGACCGAGATGCCGGTGGACTTGTACATCCCACCGGACGCCCTGGAAGTCATTCTTGAAGCGTTCGAAGGCCCGTTGGACTTACTGCTGTACCTGATCCGCAAACAGAACATCGACATCCTCGACATTCCCGTGGCAGAGATCACCCGCCAGTACATGGGGTATGTCGAGCTGATGAAAAGCGTGCGCCTGGAGCTGGCTGCCGAATACCTGGTCATGGCTGCCATGCTGGCCGAGATCAAGTCGCGCATGCTGTTGCCACGTTCCACCGAGGTCGAGGAAGAAGAGGGCGACCCGCGCGCCGAGCTGATCCGCCGCTTGCAGGAATACGAGCGCTTCAAGGCGGCGGCTGAAGGTATCGACACGTTGCCACGGGTGGGCCGCGACATTGTCGTGCCACGCCTGGAGGCCCCCCAGGCCAAGGTGCGCAAGCTGCTGCCACAGGTCAGCCTGGAGGAGCTGCTGGTCTCGATGGCCGACGTCATGCGCCGCAATGACCTGTTCGAAAGCCACCAGATCACCCGCGAGACGCTGTCGACCCGCGAGCGCATGAGCCAGGTGCTCGACCGCCTCAAGGGCGGCGCTTTCGTGCCCTTTATCGAGCTGTTTACGGCAGAAGAGGGCAAGCTGGGGGTGGTGGTGACGTTCATGGCGATTCTTGAGCTGGTGAAGGAATCGCTGATCGAACTGGTGCAGAATGAGGCTTTCGCCGCGATCCACGTGCGGCTTCGCGCCGAGTTTGTTGAAGAACCTGATGAACCTGAATGAACCCCGCGACCTGGCGTCGCTGATCGAAGCCTTTCTGCTTGCCTCGGGCAAACCGCAGTCCCTTGAGCGCCTGTACGAGTTGTTCGAAGAGGCGGAACGCCCGGAGCCCAAGGTGTTCAAGAAGGCCCTGGAAGTACTCGGCAAGTCGTGCAACGGCCGCGCTTTCGAACTCAAGGAAGTGGCCACCGGTTATCGCCTGCAGATCCGCGAAGACTTTGCCCCTTGGGTCGGGCGCCTGTGGGAGGAGCGGCCGCAGCGTTATTCCCGTGCGTTGCTCGAGACCATGGCGCTGATCGCCTACCGCCAGCCCATCACCCGTGGCGAGATCGAAGACGTGCGCGGTGTGGCGGTGAACAGCAACATCATCAAGACCCTGATGGAGCGCGAGTGGATCCGCATCGTCGGCTACCGCGAAGTGCCGGGCCGGCCGGCGATGTTCGCCACCACCAAGGCCTTTCTCGACCACTTCAACCTCAAGAGCCTTGAGGAGCTGCCGGCGTTGGCCGAGTTGCGCGAGATGGAGCCCGAACCCTTGCTCGACCCCGACGAGGCGCCGGTGCCTGCGCACCTTCAGGCGTTGGCCGATGCAAGCCTAGGGGATGAGGCTGAAGCCGAGGCGCCGAAGGATGAGACCAGCTTCCGCAGCTTGCTGGTGGAGTTGGATGCGATGGAAGAAGGGTTGAAGACCGACTTCGATGATTTACGTGAGCAGGACGTGGTTGAGCCAGAGCCTTCGGTTGAGGGTGAAGACCCGGTACAGCCCTGAGCCCTCTACCACCAGTGCCGGCCTCTTCGCGGGGCAAGCCCGCTCCCACAGGTAAGTAGCAAGCTTCAGGCATTCTGTGTGGGAGCGGGCTTGCCCCGCGAAGAGGCCGGCACTGCCAACGCCAAACCATTGGGCAGAAAACCCATCCAGCCCCCACAAAACCCACTACGCTCCAGTGCGTTCCCGACACGAACCGCGTATGATGCGCGGCCCTTTGGCGCGTTCGTCGCCAAGACCCCTTTTTCATTCCTACACCGGGAGGTGCCCAGATGAGTGAGCAAGACCTGCAAAATACCGAAATTACCCCTCCATCCGGCGAAAAGCTGCAGAAAGTGCTGGCGCGCATTGGCGTTGGTTCGCGCCGTGACGTCGAGGCCTGGATCAGCCAGGGCCGGATCAAGGTCAATGGCGTTGCCGCCACCCTCGGCCAGCGCGTCGACCTGCACGATGCCATCGCTGTCGACGGCAAGCTGATCAAGCGCGAGGAAGCCGCCGAGGCCACCCGCCGCGTGATCATGTACAACAAGCCCGACGGCGAGATCTGCACCCGTGACGACCCGGAAGGCCGCCCGACGGTGTTCGACCGCCTGCCACGCCCGAAAGAAGGGCGCTGGATCAACATCGGCCGCCTGGACATCAACACCACCGGCCTGTTGCTGTTCACCACCGACGGTGAATTGGCCAACCGCCTGATGCACCCGTCCTACGAGATGGACCGTGAATACGCGGTGCGTGTACGGGGTGAGGTCGACGACGAGATGATCGAGCGCCTGAAGGCGGGCGTGATGCTCGAAGACGGCCCGGCCAAGTTCACCGACATCCAGAAGGCCCCGGGCGGCGAAGGCTTCAACCATTGGTACCACTGCGTGGTGATGGAAGGCCGTAACCGCGAAGTGCGTCGCTTGTGGGAGTCCCAGGGCATGGTGGTCAGCCGCCTGAAGCGCGTGCGTTTCGGCCCGGTGTTCCTCAACTCCGACCTGCCGATGGGCCGCTGGCGCGAAATGACCCAGGGCGAAATCGACATCCTGGCCGCCGAAGTGGGCCTGCAGCCGGTGGCGCTGCCGACCTTGAACCTCAAGGCCAAGGACAAGATGGAGCGCATGCAGCGCAAGTCGAGCCGTCCGATGGGGCGTGGCGAGCGCGTGCGTAACCTGCGCCCAGCCAGCGATGCGACGGCTGGCGAGCGCCCAGCGCGTCAGCCGCGTGACACCGCCGCCGAGCGCCCAGCGCGCCCGTCGCGTGATGAAGCGCCACGCAAAGGCAACCGTGGCAGCACGGTGGCCGAGCGCCCGAGCGAGATGCGCAAGCGTACCGGCAAGCCAGAGGGCGACAAGCCGGCAGGCCGTGGCCGCGGCAAGCCGCGCGGTTGATCCGCAGCGTGAGATAAAAAACCAGCCTTCGGGCTGGTTTTTTTTCGCCTCCACCCAACCCGAATGAAGCGCGGACCTGGGGCGTGAAGCGGCCCCAACTCATTGATCAATCACCCTTTTTCTGACGAGTGGAAAGCTGGCAAACCACCGTGTAACGTTTTTTATACAAAATCATCCCTTTCTGGCCATCGAATGCGTATTTTCCTAGACCTGTAAACAGAACTTGCCGCGCCCACGTCGCCAGCCCACCCCGTCTACCCTGCCTACCTATTGCCCAAACCCCCGCCGCACGCTGATATAGCAGGCATTGCCGTGTGCAAGAGCTCGCCCACAGAGGCGTGCTGACAAAACAACAAATGGAGGCGCCATGTACGCCGATCACTCCGCCTTTCAAGGCTCACACCACAGGATCGCTGCGTTTTTTCCCAAGGAAATGACGCAACGCGTTGACGCCTGCGCGCTTGCAGGGGTATACAGTGCGCCGCGTTTTACCTGTGACCCTCTTGCGTACCGCGCACTCTTGATCACACCCGGCTGAACCGCCTCGGCGGCGCCCGCGTTCAAGAAACCCAAGGTAACCACCTTGCCCATTCCGCTGCGCCACGAGCGCGGTGGGTCCGATTTCGTCACAGATAAAAACAATGCAGGTGACTTCGTTCATGAGTGGACAAAACATGCATTCAGGCGAGCTAAAGCGGGGCCTGAAGAACCGCCACATCCAGTTGATCGCTCTCGGCGGTGCGATTGGTACGGGTCTGTTCCTCGGCTCGGCAGGCGTGATGAAATCCGCCGGCCCGTCGATGATCCTTGGCTACGCCATCTGCGGCTTCATCGCCTTCATGATCATGCGCCAGTTGGGCGAGATGATCGTCGAAGAGCCGGTGGCCGGTTCGTTCAGCCACTTTGCCCACAAATACTGGGGCGGTTTCGCAGGCTTCATGTCGGGCTGGAACTGCTGGGTGCTGTACATCCTGGTGGGCATGTCGGAACTGACGGCGGTCGGCAAGTACATCCACTACTGGTGGCCAGAGATCCCGACCTGGGTCACGGCGGCGGGCTTCTTCCTGCTGATCAACTTCATCAACCTGATGAACGTGAAAGTATTCGGTGAGGCCGAGTTCTGGTTCGCGATCATCAAGGTCGTGGCCATCGTCGGCATGATTGGCCTGGGTGCCTACCTGCTGACCAGCGGCAGCGGTGGCCCGGACGCGTCGGTGACCAACCTGTGGGCACACGGTGGGTTCTTCCCGCATGGAGTCAGCGGCCTGGTCATGGCCCTGGCGTTCATCATGTTCTCGTTCGGTGGCCTGGAGATGCTCGGTTTTACCGCAGCCGAGGCCGACAAACCGAAAACCGTGATCCCCAAGGCTATCAACCAGGTCATCTACCGCATCCTGATCTTTTACATCGGCGCGTTGGTCGTGCTGTTGTCGCTGACCCCATGGGACAACCTGGTCGCCAGCATCGACGCGTCCGGCGGCAGCTACGGCAGCAGCCCGTTCGTGCAGGTGTTCTCCCTGCTGGGCAGCGATGTGGCCGCCCACCTGCTGAACTTTGTGGTCCTGACCGCAGCATTGTCGGTGTACAACAGCGGCACCTACTGCAACGCCCGCATGCTGCTGGGCATGGCCGAGCAGGGTGATGCCCCGGCGGCCCTGGCCAAGGTCGACAAGCGCGGTGTGCCGGTGCGTTCGATCCTGGTCTCGGCGGCGGTGACCCTGATTGCCGTGCTGCTCAACTACTTCATCCCGCAGAATGCGCTGGAGTTGTTGATGTCGCTGGTCGTGGCGACCCTGGTGATCAACTGGGCGATGATCAGCTACTCGCACCTGAAGTTCCGCCAGCACCTGAACCGCACGGGCCAGAAGCCGCTGTTCAAGGCGCTGTGGTACCCCTACGGCAACTACATCTGCTTGGCTTTCGTGGTGCTGATCCTGGGCATCATGCTGCAGATCCCGGGTATTCAAATTTCGGTGTATGCGATCCCGGTGTGGGTGGTGGTGATGTTCCTCTTCTACCTCATCAAGCCTAAGCGTGACGCGCAGGCTAACGGGGCTGCCGGTACTGTGGCCAAGTAATCGCCATAGGCGGCACGAAAAACCCGATGTCAGGTGACTGGCATCGGGTTTTTTGGGTTATGCGCCCCTTGTATGAGCAGCCTTGTGCTGCGAAGAGGCCAGTGCAACCCGCACAAAACTCAGATCTGCTCCAGCAACCAGCTGCGAAACGCCCGCAACGACGGCAGCGCTTCGTTGCGTGGCGGATAGATCAGGTAATAGCTGCGTTGGCTGGCAAACGCCTCGCCGGGGCTGAACAGCTCGCCCTTGGCCAGTTCCTCTTCCACCAGTATCCGCGGCACCAGGCCGATGCCGATGCCGGCGCGCACCGCCTGGATCAAGTGCGATGTCAATTCGAAGCTCGGCCCCAGGCGCATCGCCCGGTGCGGCAGGCTGTGGTGCGAGAACCACTCGCCCCAGGCATGCGGGTTGTTGGCGACGTTCAGCAGCACTTCTTCGCTGACCCGGGCAGGGCTCCAGCCATGCGCGTCGGTGCCGGCCTCTGGCGGCAAAATCACCAGCAGCTCTTCGGCGTGCAGGCGGTGGCAGATCAGCCCCGGCAGGTCGTGGCTCGCCACGCCGATCGCCGCATCGATCTCGCTGGTGTCGAAGTTGATCGCTTCAATCCGTGAATGGATATGCACCAGCATGCCCGGGTGGGCGCTGTAGAACGCATGCAGCCGCGGCAGCAACCATTTCGAGCCGAAGGTGGGTAGGGTGGCCAGGCGTAGCGTGCCGACACCCGACTGGTAGGCCAGCGCCTGCAAAGTGGCGCTGCGGATGCGCCCCAAGGCCTCGCTCAGCTCCCGCTGGTACAGCCGGCCGACGTCGGTCAGCTGCACCTGACGCCCTTCACGGCGGAACAGCGTCAGCCCCAATTGCTGCTCCAGTGCCTGCACCTGGCGGCTGACAGCGCTTTGGGTCAACGACAGTTCGGCGGCGGCGCGTGTATAGCTTTCATGCCGGGCGGCAGCCTCGAACGCCAGCAGCAGCGACATGGACGGTGTCAGGTGGCGGTAATTCATTCATAAAAGTCATCGATAGCGGCAGGATTATCCGTTTGCCCTTGGCGCGAAACTACAGGAACATTGGCCTATTCGTCATCTGGTGTGAAACAACCCATGCCGGCATGACAGGTTTTCCGTGAATTAGCCCATATCAAGAGGCCATCCGTCGATGATCGCCCAGCTGCCGACCAGTGCACCGACCACCAACTACCCCGAATTCCTCGAGGCCCTGCGTAACAGCGGCTTCCGTGGCCAGATCAGTGCCGATTACGCCACCCGTACCGTGTTGGCCACCGACAACTCGATTTACCAGCGCCTGCCCCAGGCAGCGGTGTTCCCGCGTGACGCCGATGACGTGGCGCGGGTCGCCACGCTGATGGCCGAGGCGCGCTTTGCCCAGGTCAAACTGACCCCGCGTGGCGGCGGCACCGGCACCAACGGCCAGTCGCTGACCGATGGCATCGTCGTCGACCTGTCGCGGCACATGAACACCATCCTCGAAATCAACGCCGAGGAGCGTTGGGTGCGGGTCCAGGCCGGTGTGGTCAAGGATCAGCTCAACGCTGCGCTCAAGCCTCATGGGCTGTTCTTCGCCCCCGAGTTGTCCACCTCCAACCGCGCCACCGTCGGCGGCATGATCAACACCGATGCCAGCGGCCAGGGCAGTTGCACCTACGGCAAGACCCGCGATCACGTGCTCGAACTGCACAGCGTGCTGCTCGGTGGTGAGCGCCTGCACAGCCTGCCCATCGATGACGCTGCGCTGGCGCAGGCCTGCGCCGCGCCTGGCCGGGTTGGCGAGGTCTACCGTGTAGCCCGTGAGATCCAGGAAACCCAGGCCGAGCTGATCGAAAGCACCTTCCCCAAGCTCAACCGCTGCCTGACGGGCTACGACCTGGCACACCTGCGCGATGAACAGGGGCGCTTCAACCTCAACAGCGTGCTGTGCGGCGCGGAAGGCTCGCTGGGCTACGTGGTCGAAGCCAAGCTCAATGTGCTGCCGATCCCGAAATACGCGGTACTGGTCAACGTCCGCTACACCAGCTTCATGGACGCCCTGCGTGACGCCAATGCGCTGATGGCGCACAAGCCGCTGTCGATCGAAACGGTCGACTCCAAGGTACTGATGCTGGCCATGAAGGACATCGTCTGGCACAGCGTGGCCGAGTATTTCCCGGCTGACCCCGAGCGCCCGACCCTGGGCATCAACCTGGTGGAGTTCTGCGGCGATCAGCCGGACGAGGTCAATGCACGGGTGCAGGCGTTCATCCAGCACCTGCAAAACGACACCAGCGTCGAGCGCCTGGGGCACACCCTGGCCGAGGGCGCCGAGGCGGTCACCCGCGTTTACACCATGCGCAAACGCTCGGTGGGCCTGCTGGGCAACGTCGAGGGCGAGGTGCGCCCGCAGCCGTTCGTGGAAGACACCGCAGTACCACCGGAGCAGTTGGCCGACTACATCGCCGACTTCCGCGCATTGCTGGATGGCTACGGCCTGGCCTATGGCATGTTTGGCCACGTCGATGCCGGTGTACTGCACGTGCGCCCGGCGCTGGACATGAAAGACCCGGCCCAGGCCGCGCTGGTCAAGCCGATCTCCGATGCCGTGGCGGCGCTGACCAAAAGCTACGGCGGCCTGCTGTGGGGTGAGCACGGCAAGGGCCTGCGTTCAGAATACGTGCCCGAATATTTTGGCGAGCTGTACCCGGCGCTGCAGCGCCTGAAAGGCGCTTTCGACCCGCGCAACCAGCTCAACCCCGGCAAAATCTGCACCCCACCCGACAGCGCCGAAGGCCTGACCCGGGTCGATGGCGTGACCTTGCGCGGTGACCTCGACCGCACCATCGACGAGCGTGTCTGGCAGGACTTCAGCAGCGCTGTGCACTGTAACGGCAATGGTGCCTGCTACAACTACGACCCTAACGATGCCATGTGCCCATCATGGAAGGCCACCCGAGAGCGTCAGCATTCGCCCAAGGGCCGTGCCTCGTTGATGCGTGAGTGGCTGCGTTTGCAAGGCGCGGCGGATATCGACGTGCTGGCGGCGGCGCGTAACAAGGTGTCCTGGCTCAAGGGCCTGCCGGCACGGCTGCGCAACAACCGCGGGCGTGACCAGGGGCAGGCGGACTTCTCTCACGAGGTCTACGACGCCATGGCCGGTTGCCTGGCGTGCAAGTCCTGCGCGGGGCAGTGCCCGATCAAGGTCAACGTGCCGGACTTCCGCTCGCGCTTTCTCGAGCTGTACCACGGCCGCTACCAGCGCCCATTGCGGGATTACCTGATCGGTTCGCTGGAGTTCACCATCCCGTACCTGGCGCATGCGCCGGGGCTGTATAACGCGGTGATGGGCTCGAAGTGGGTGAGCAAGCTGCTGGCCGACAAGGTCGGCATGGTCGACAGCCCGCTGATCAGCCGCTTCAACTTCCAGGCGACCCTGACCCGCTGCCGCGTTGGCGTGGCCAGCGTGCCAGCGCTGCGCGAGCTGACCCCGGCCCAGCGTGAGCGCAGCATCGTGCTGGTGCAGGATGCCTTCACCCGTTACTTCGAGACGCCGCTGCTGGCCGCATTCATCGACCTGGCGCACCGCCTTGGCCACCGGGTGTTCCTGGCGCCTTACAGTGCTAACGGCAAACCGCTGCACGTACAGGGCTTCCTTGGCGCGTTCGCCAAGGCGGCGATCCGTAATGGCACCCAGCTCAAGGCCCTGGCCGATTGTGGTGTACCGCTGGTGGGGTTGGACCCGGCGATGACCTTGGTCTATCGCCAGGAGTACCAGAAGGTGCCAGGCCTGGAAGACTGCCCGAAGGTGCTGTTGCCGCAGGAATGGTTGATGGATGCATTGCCCGAGCAAGCGGCTGCCAATGCTGGCAGCTTCCGCCTGATGGCGCACTGCACCGAGAAGACCAACGTGCCGGCCAGCACCCGTCAATGGGAGCAAGTGTTTGCCCGCCTGGGCTTGAAGCTGGTGACCGAGGCTACGGGTTGCTGTGGCATGTCCGGTACTTATGGGCATGAAGCGCGAAACCAGGAGACCTCGCGGACCATCTTCGAGCAGTCCTGGGCGACCAAGCTGGACAAGCAAGACGAGCCGCTGGCGACGGGGTATTCGTGCCGTAGCCAGGTCAAGCGCATGACCGAACGGCAGATGCGCCATCCGCTGGAAGTGGTGTTGCAGTACGCGCAGCGTTAAACCTGCACCGGCCTCTTCGCGGGCAAGCCCGCTCCCACAGGGATACCGTTGGCTCGACGGTTGTGGTGATTCCTGTGGGAGCGGGCTTGCCCGCGAAGAGGCCGGTACAGCCACTGCATCATCAGGACAGCTGCAGGGTATCCCGAGCCCGGCGCGCCTGCCTGTACAGGTAAAGGCTCAACACCAGCCCGCACGCCGCAGCCCCTGCCGCAAACAAGAACATCGAAGCAAACCCGAACCCCGCTGCTACTGCGCCCACCAGCGGGCCGGTAATCCCCAGCGACAAATCGATGAACAGCGAATACGCCCCAACCGCCGCGCCGCGGTTGGCCGCCGACACCTGGTTCACCGCTTCCACGCCCAGCGCCGGGAACACCAGCGAAAAACCAAAGCCACTCAGTGCCGCACCTGCCAATGCCAGCTCGGCACTGGGTGCCAGCCACAGCATCAGCAGCCCCACGGTCTCTACCGAAAGGCAGGCGATTGCCACGCGAAAACCACCGATGCGATTGATCAGGTTGCCGAACAGCAAACGGGCACTGATGAAGCTGGCGCCGAACAGGCTCAAGGTCAGTGCGGCATTCGGCCAGTCGCGGCTGGCGTAGTACAAGGTGATGAACGTGGCGATGGTGCCAAAGCCGATCGAGCCCAAGGCCAGCCCTGAGCCATGCGGGAACACCTTGCCCAATACGCTCAGGAAGGGCAGACGCACGCCGCTGACGATGGGCGCCGCGCGCTTGGGCCAGGCCAGCAGAAGGCCGGCCGCGCACAGCAGCATGATGCTCACACCCATGCTCCATAGCCCGAGTGTCTTGACCATTAGCACCCCCAGCGGCGCGCCAATGGCCAGAGCGCCATAGCTGGCAATGCCGTTCCAGGAGATGACCTTGGCGGTATTCTCAGCGCCCACTCGGCCGATGCCCCAGCCGATCGCGCCAGAGCCCACCAGGCTTTCGGCGCTGCCCAGCACCAGGCGGCCGATCAGCAAGCAGGTCAGGCTCAGCCAGGGCAGGTGGGTGAGAAAGGCGCAAGCCAGCATGAATACGCCGCTGAGCCCACAACCGGCCAGGCCATACATCACCGCCTTCTTGCTGCCGAGGTTGTCGATAATGCGGCTGGCTGTCGGGCGGCTGAGCAATGTGGCGAGGTATTGCACGCTGATCACAAGGCCAGCGACCACGGCGCTGAAGCCCAGGTCGTTGTGCACATAGCTGGGCAATACGGCCAGGGGGATGCCGATGTTCAGGTAGCCGATAAAGGTGAAGAGGACGATGGAGACGACTTGCAGGGTGACCGCAAGAGGGCGCGGTGAGTGGGGCATGGGGGCCTTCGTGGCAGAGTTCTGGACGGTGTGAAAACGTGATGACGGGGGTGGCCCGCAGGTCAGCCGTTTTCACACAGTCGGGGGATGCGCAGTTATTCCTGGTCAGCGCTGGATTGATCGTCACCATCCTGATCGACGGCAGGCGTCGGCTCGGCATGGACGGTAACGGTTTGCTCTTCTGGGTTCAGGCTTGGGAAGGGAAGATTCGGGATTTCATGCATCTCGTCGTTCCTCGCAAGTGTGAGTGAAAAGGCTGCGCCAGGCGCGTGTGGGGCTTTAAAAAGCTGGGGCAGGATACAGCAGTCTGGATGACAGTTTGAAATTTTTCCCGTTCGTTTGTCGGTTTTACGGGTGAATAGCGGACATTTGCCTTACAAAAAACGGGGCCATTGCGGCCCCGTTTTCGCTTGTTACTTACGGCCTTCGGCCGTCTCGGCGACCTTGTCGGTGCGCGCGCACATGATGAAGTCGTTGCGGTGCAGGCCTTTGATCGAGTGGCTCCACCAGGTCACGGTGACCTTGCCCCACTCGGTCAGCAGGCCGGGGTGGTGGCCTTCGGCTTCAGCGATTTCACCCACGGCGTTGGTGAAGTCCAGGGCGTGCTTGAAGTTCTTGAACTTGAACACGCGCTCCAGCTCCATGTGGCCGTCACGCACTTCGATGTTCCAGTCCGGGATTTCGCGAATCAGCTCGGCCAACTCTTCGTCACTGACTTTCGGGGCGTCGGCGCGGCAGGCTTCGCAGTGGGCTTGGTTCAAGGCATTCATGGTGTCTTTTTCCAGTTCGAGTTGTTATCAGGTGGCTTCAGGCAGCAACCTTGGGTGGAAACTTGGGGGTGTGCAGGCCCAACTGCATGGCCTGCTGCACCATGCCCATGATGTCTTCATGGGCCAGGTCGAACAGGCGCTTGAGGTTCGGCAGCACGAAGTACAGCGGCTGCAAAATGTCGATACGGTACGGCGTGCGCATCGCCTCGATCGGGTCGAACGCCTGATGTTCCGGTTCGTTCGACAGACTGTAGACCGTTTCTTTCGGCGAAGAGAGGATGCCGCCGCCATAGATCTTGCGACCTTGCGGGGTCTCCATCAGGCCGAACTCGATGGTCATCCAGTACAGGCGCGCCAGGTAAACGCGCTGTTCCTTGGTCGCAGCCAAGCCGAGCTTGCCGTAGGTGTGGGTGAATTCGGCGAAATACGGGTTGGTCAGCAGCGGGCAGTGGCCGAAGATCTCGTGGAAGATGTCAGGCTCCTGCAGGTAGTCGAGTTCTTCCGGCGTGCGGATGAACGTGGCGACCGGGAAGCGCTTGCTGGCCAGTAGTTCGAAGAACGTCTGGAAGGGGATCAGCGCTGGCACCCTGGCAACCTGCCAGCCGGTGGTGGCACCCAAGACCTTGTTGACCTCGCCCAATTGCGGGATACGGTCATGGGGCAGCTTCAACTGATCGATGCCGTCCAGGTATTCCTGGCAGGCACGGCCTTCGATGACTTTCAGCTGACGCGTGATCAGCGTGTTCCACACCGCATGCTCTTGCTGCGGGTAGTCGATAAAACCATGCGCATCGGGCTCGCGTGCCACGTATTGCGTCTGTTTCATGTGGCTCTCCTGGTGAGGGCTTTTCTTGTTATGTCCACGACATACCTAAGGAATATCCCCTCATTGGCCGATTTGCACGGGGGTAGGGTGGCCACCCCAGTCCAGAATCGGCCCTGGTTCGTAACGATAATTTTACAAAAAGGCGTAGGTGTCGGAAAATCCGGGGCAAATGGCTGATGGTTTACCGGTATTTGTCAGCTTATCTTTACGAATTTTCTGCGTCCGGTTGAAAAACTTCGGCGCTTCGAGAGCGTTCATGCGTATCAAAGTGCATTGCCAGAACCGCATCGGCATCCTTCGCGACATCCTTAACCTGTTGGTGGAGTACGGCATCAACGTGCTGCGTGGTGAGGTGGGCGGCGACCATGGCAACGCCATCTACCTGCACTGCCCGAACCTGATCAACCTGCAGTTTCAGGCGCTGCGGCCCAAGTTCGAAGCCATTGCCGGGGTGTTCGGCGTCAAGCGCGTCGGCTTGATGCCCAGCGAGCGCCGGCACATGGAGCTGAACGCGTTGCTGGGTGCGTTGGACTTTCCGGTGCTGTCGATCGACATGGGCGGCAGCATCGTCGCCGCCAACCGCACTGCGGCGCAGTTGCTCGGGGTGCGCGTCGACGAGGTGCCGGGCATGCCGCTGGCGCGTTATGTGGAAGACTTCGATCTGCCCGAGTTGGTGCGCGCCAACAAGTCGCGTATCAATGGCCTGCGGGTCAAGGTGAAAGGGGATGTGTTTCTCGCCGACATCGCCCCCTTGCAATCCGAGCATGACGACAGCGAGGCGCTGGCCGGCGCGGTGCTGACCCTGCACCGCGCCGACCGTATCGGTGAGCGCATCTACAACGTGCGCAAGCAGGAGCTGCGCGGTTTTGACAGTATCTTCCAGAGCTCGCGGGTGATGGCGGCGGTGGTGCGCGAGGCACGGCGCATGGCGCCCCTGGATGCTCCGTTGCTGATCGAAGGGGAGACCGGCACCGGCAAGGAGTTGCTGGCACGTGCCTGCCACCTGGCCAGCCCGCGTGGGCAGTCGCCGTTAATGGCGCTCAACTGTGCGGGGTTGCCAGAGTCCATGGCCGAGACCGAGCTGTTCGGCTACGGGCCGGGTGCTTTCGAGGGTGCGCGGGCCGAGGGCAAGCTGGGCCTGCTGGAACTGACGGCCGGTGGCACGCTGTTCCTTGATGGGGTCGGGGAGATGAGCCCGCGTTTGCAGGTGAAACTGCTGCGCTTTCTGCAGGACGGTTGCTTTCGCCGCGTAGGCAGTGATGAAGAGGTGTACCTGGATGTGCGGGTGATCTGCGCCACCCAGGTGGATTTGTCCGAGCTGTGCGCGCGCGGTGAGTTCCGCCAGGACCTGTACCACCGCCTCAACGTGCTGTCGCTGCACATTCCGCCATTGCGTGAGTGCATGGACGGGCTGGAAGGCTTGGTGCAGCACTTTCTCGACCAGGCCAGCCGGCAGATCGGCTGCCCCTTGCCACGGTTATTACCGGCCGCGATGGATAAACTAAGCCAGTACCACTGGCCAGGCAACGTGCGGCAACTGGAAAACGTATTGTTCCAGGCAGTTTCGTTATGTGAAGGCGGTGTAGTTAAAAGTGAACATATACGTTTGCCGGACTACGGTGTGCGGCAACCGTTGGGAGAGTTTTCATTGGAAGGGGACCTTTCACAGATTGTCGGCCGTTTTGAAAAAGCCGTGCTGGAAAGTTTGATGGGGGAATTTACAAGTAGTCGCGCGCTGGGCAAAAGACTGGGTGTTTCGCACACCACGATTGCCAATAAGTTGCGGGATTATGCGTTGGGCAAGTCAACTGAATAATGCCAGCCGACTGGGTTTATTTGTTCGCGGGGAAACCCGCGAAGGGCCCCAGCGGGGCCCCGATCTCAAGGGTTAGCCGTTAGAGCAACCGTTCCCCATCACGCGGTATTCAAGAATGTGCTTCTGGCCCTGGGAGTCCTCATAGGTCATGCGGGCGGGCACGACTTCACAGACGTTGGGCACTTCGCTCATGGAGATGACGCGGGCAATGTCCAAGTGCTGCGAGTAACTGTACTGTTCAACCGGAATCTGCTCGGCATCGTTTGCTTCGCCGGCCATTGCCGCGCCGCAAAGACTGCCAAGTACCAATACCAGTAAAGCTTTCATTTTCTATTTACCTGTCTAAGGTCGTGAGGGGGTGCGCGGCGCTTGTGGCGCCGCGAGTGCTGCTAGTTTTAACGATCGGGATTTAGCGGGTGATTAACGCTTGCCTTCGTGGGGGCTGTTGCCAGAAGTTAATCGCCTTGCCGTTGTTGGCGAGATGAATTCTAGGCAGGTGGCAACCGCTGAAACAGTGGGACTTTTGATAAAGTGTTTTGACAGAATCTGTAACAATCACGCGAAAAAAAACGGCGATTCTTTCTGCCTAGGGCTGCGAGCCGCGTGCTAGAGCGCTTTGCTCGTACGTCAGTACCAAAATCCGCTGCTTTACTACCAACGTCGAATGGCTTTTGCCGCTCTGGTACAGTTACAAACGGTTCCATACAAAAACAACTATTACACCGAGGTAACACAGATGAGTGCGGCTCCACTGTATCCCGTTCGTCCCGAGGTTGCGGCCACTACCCTGACCGACGAGGCCACCTACAAGGCCATGTACCAGCAATCGGTGATCAACCCGGACGGCTTCTGGCGCGAGCAGGCCCAGCGTCTCGACTGGATCAAGCCGTTCACCAAGGTCAAGCAGACCTCGTTCGATGACCACCATGTCGATATCAAGTGGTTTGCCGACGGCACTCTGAACGTTTCCTCCAACTGCCTGGACCGTCACCTCGAAGAGCGTGGCGACCAACTGGCGATCATCTGGGAGGGCGACGACCCTTCCGAGCACCGCAACATCACCTACCGCGAGCTCCACGAGCAGGTCTGCAAGTTCGCCAACGCCCTGCGCGGCCAAGACGTGCACCGTGGCGATGTGGTGACTATCTATATGCCGATGATCCCCGAGGCCGTGGTCGCCATGCTGGCCTGTGCCCGCATCGGTGCAATCCACTCGGTGGTGTTCGGCGGCTTCTCCCCTGAGGCGTTGGCTGGCCGAATCATCGACTGCAAGTCCAAGGTGGTGATCACCGCCGACGAAGGTGTGCGTGGCGGGCGCCGTACGCCGCTCAAAGGCAACGTCGACCTGGCGCTGACCAACCCTGAGACCAGCAGCGTGCAGAAGATCATCGTGTGCAAGCGCACCGGTGGCGATATCGCCTGGCACCAACACCGCGACATCTGGTACGAAGACCTGATGAAAGTGGCCTCCAGCCACTGCGCGCCGAAAGAGATGGGCGCTGAAGAAGCGCTGTTCATCCTTTACACCTCCGGCTCCACCGGCAAGCCCAAGGGCGTGCTGCACACCACCGGGGGTTACCTGGTTTACGCCGCGCTGACCCACGAGCGCGTGTTCGACTACCGCCCAGGTGAAGTCTACTGGTGCACCGCCGACGTTGGCTGGGTCACCGGCCACAGCTACATCGTCTACGGCCCGCTGGCCAATGGCGCCACCACCTTGCTGTTCGAAGGCGTGCCGAACTACCCGGACATCACCCGTGTGTCGAAGATCGTCGACAAGCACAAGGTCAATATCCTCTACACCGCACCGACCGCAATCCGCGCCATGATGGCCGAAGGGCAGGCTGCGGTAGAGGGGGCTGATGGTTCCAGCCTGCGCCTGTTGGGTTCGGTCGGCGAGCCGATCAACCCCGAAGCGTGGAACTGGTACTACAAGACCGTCGGCAAGGAGCGTTGCCCGATCGTCGACACCTGGTGGCAGACCGAGACCGGCGGCATCCTGATCAGCCCACTGCCGGGCGCCACTGGCCTCAAGCCGGGTTCGGCGACCCGTCCGTTCTTCGGCGTGGTGCCGGCGCTGGTGGATAACCTGGGCAACCTGATCGATGGCGCTGCCGAAGGCAACCTGGTGATTCTCGATTCCTGGCCGGGCCAGTCGCGCTCGCTGTATGGCGACCACGACCGCTTCGTCGACACCTACTTCAAAACCTTCCGGGGTATGTACTTCACCGGCGACGGCGCGCGCCGCGACGAGGATGGCTACTACTGGATCACCGGGCGTGTTGACGACGTGCTCAACGTGTCTGGCCACCGCATGGGGACTGCCGAGATCGAAAGCGCCATGGTTGCCCATTCCAAGGTTGCCGAAGCGGCTGTGGTGGGCGTGCCGCACGACATCAAGGGCCAGGGCATCTATGTTTATGTCACCCTCAATGCCGGCGTGGAGCCTAGCGAACAATTGCGCCTGGAGCTGAAGAACTGGGTGCGCAAGGAGATCGGCCCGATTGCCTCGCCGGATGTGATCCAGTGGGCGCCAGGGTTGCCGAAGACACGCTCGGGCAAGATCATGCGGCGTATCCTGCGCAAGATCGCCACGGCGGAATACGGCTCGCTGGGTGATATCTCGACCCTGGCCGACCCGGGTGTGGTGCAGCATCTGATCGACACGCACAAGGCCATGAACCTGGCTACGGCCTGATATTGGGGCAGAGCGCGAGCCCTTGTAGGAGCGGCCTTGTGTCGCGAAAGGGCCGCAAAGCAGCCCCGGCATTGCCAGTGGCGAAGCTGAAATGGTGGGGCCGCTTCGCGCCCCATCGCGACACAAGGCCGCTCCTACAGGGGTGTGTATGTGTCAGAAAACCCCGCACGGGCAACCGGCGGGGTTTTTTGCTTTACTGTTACCCGACATTCATCGGTAACTCTTCTGTCACCGATTACGCACAGGCACGGGGCGAGCGGAAACAGTCATGACCCGTTTCGGTGCGTCCGCCGAGCCATTTTCTGCAACACAGCACGCTACACTTGCCGTCGTACAAGGCTTTGCGAATAATAGGCCCAGTAATTGCTAGGTCTATAGGTTATTTTCCTTGCGCCTTTGCATGTTTTGCAATGGCTGTCAACATCGCCCGCAGTGGTTTCAAGCGCTTCTGTAAGTAGTTGTCGCTTTGAAGAAATATCGACTACCGGGCTGTCGTTAAAATGCCACTCACTCGCTCGTGGTCTGCGGCCTTGGTCGAACCCTGCGCGGCTCGCGTTGTACCCATTCGCATATCGGGCAGTTGTTACCCTGCCTTGTATTGCCCCGTACCGATGGAGTTACCTGATGAAGAAGCTCGCACTGCTTGGCGCCCTGGCGCTGTCCGTGTTTTCCCTGGTGTCGCAGGCCGATGAAAAACCGTTGAAAATCGGTATCGAAGCCGCTTACCCACCCTTCGCCTTCAAGCAGCCCGACGGCAGCATCGCCGGTTTCGACTACGACATCGGCAATGCCCTGTGTGAAGAGATGAAAGCCAAGTGCACCTGGGTCGAGCAAGAGTTCGACGGCCTGATCCCGGCACTGAAGGTGCGCAAGATCGACGCTATCCTGTCGTCGATGTCGATCACCGAAGACCGCAAAAAATCGGTCGACTTCACCAAGCGCTACTACCTGACCCCAGCGCGCCTGGTCATGAAGGAAGGCACCACCGTCAGCGACAGCCTCAACGAACTGCAGGGCAAGAAGATCGGCGTGCAGCGTGGCTCGATCCATGACCGCTTCGCCAAGGAAGTACTGGGCGCCAAAGGTGCCACCGTGGTCCCTTACGGCACCCAGAACGAAATCTACCTGGATGTCGCGGCCGGTCGCCTCGATGGCACCGTGGCTGACGCCACCCTGCTGGAAGATGGCTTCCTGAAGACCGACGCTGGCAAAGGCTTCGCGTTCGTAGGCCCAGCATTCACCGACGCCAAGTACTTCGGTGACGGCATCGGCATTGCCGTGCGCAAGGGCGACAAAGCTAACGTCGACCGCATCAACGCGGCCATCGACGCCATCCGTGCCAACGGCAAGTACAAACAAATCGAAGCCAAGTACTTCAATTTCGATATCTACGGTCCAGACTCGAAGTAAGACGTCGGGTTAAACCTGTGCAATGGTGCAAACAGCAGAGGCTCTGAGGTTTGCACCATTTTTCATTCTCTAGGTCGAGGACCTCATCATGTTGAAAGGCTACGGGGCAGTCATCCTCGACGGGGCGTGGCTGACGCTGCAGCTCGCCCTGTCGTCGATGGCCCTGGCCATCGTGCTCGGCCTGATCGGTGTGGCGCTGCGCTTGTCGCCGGTGCGCTGGCTGGCTTGGCTGGGCGATATGTATGCCACGGTCATCCGTGGTATTCCGGACTTGGTACTGATCCTGCTGATCTTCTACGGCGGGCAGGACATCATCAACCGGGTAGCGCCGCTGCTCGGTTACGAAGACTACATCGACCTGAATCCGCTAGCGGCGGGTATCGGGACCTTGGGCTTCATTTTTGGCGCCTACCTGTCGGAAACCTTCCGCGGCGCCTTCCTCGGCATCCCCAAGGGCCAGGCCGAAGCCGGCGTGGCCTATGGCATGAGCAACCGTCAGGTGTTCTTCCGCATCCAGGTGCCGCAGATGATCCGCCTGGCCATCCCGGGCTTCACCAACAACTGGCTGGTGCTGACCAAGGCCACGGCGCTGATCTCGGTGGTCGGCCTGCAGGACATGATGTTCAAGGCCAAGCAGGCGGCGGACGCTACCCGTGAACCCTTCACCTTCTTCCTGGCGGTGGCGGCCCTGTACCTGGTCCTGACCAGTGTCTCGCTGCTGGCGCTGAAGTATCTTGAAAAACGCTACTCGGTAGGCGTCAAGGTGGTTGAACTATGATCTTCGACTACAACGTGGTGTGGGAGGCCATGCCGCTGTACTTGGGCGGGTTGCTGACTACCCTGAAGCTGCTGGCGCTGTCGCTGTTGTTCGGTTTGCTCGCGGCGATTCCGCTGGGGCTGATGCGTGTGTCCAAGCAGCCGCTGGTGAACCTCACCGCCTGGCTGTACACCTACGTGATTCGCGGCACGCCGATGCTGGTGCAGTTGTTCCTGATCTACTACGGCCTGGCCCAGTTCGAAGCGGTGCGCGAGAGCATCTTCTGGCCGCTGCTGTCCAGTGCGACCTTCTGCGCTTGCCTGGCCTTTGCCGTCAACACCAGCGCCTACACCGCAGAAATCATCGCCGGCAGCCTCAAGGCCACGCCCCATGGCGAGATCGAAGCGGCCAAGGCCATGGGCATGTCGCGCTTCAAGATGTACCGCCGCATCCTGCTGCCCTCGGCCTTGCGCCGGGCATTGCCGCAGTACAGCAACGAAGTGATCATGATGCTGCAGACCACCAGCCTGGCGTCGATCGTCACCCTGATCGACATCACGGGTGCGGCGCGCACGGTCAATGCCCAGTACTACCTGCCTTTCGAGGCCTACATCACGGCGGGCGTGTTCTACCTGTGCCTGACCTTCATCCTGGTGCGCCTGTTCAAGATGGCCGAACGCCGCTGGCTCGGCTACCTGGCGCCGCGCAAGCACTGACCGCTTTGTGAGAATCGACAGCATGTACAAACTCGAAGTCCAAGACCTGCACAAGCGCTATGGCAGCCATGAAGTGCTCAAGGGCGTGTCCCTGGCGGCCAAGGCAGGCGATGTGATCAGCATCATCGGCTCCAGCGGTTCGGGCAAGTCAACCTTCCTGCGCTGCATCAACCTGCTGGAGCAGCCCCACGCCGGCAAGATTCTGCTCAATAACGAAGAGCTGAAACTGGTCGCCGGCAAAGATGGCGCGCTCAAGGCGGCCGACGCGCGCCAGTTGCAGCGCATGCGCTCGCGCCTGTCGATGGTGTTCCAGCATTTCAACCTGTGGTCGCACATGACCGCGTTGGAGAACGTCATCGAAGCCCCCGTGCACGTGCTTGGGGTGAGCAAGAAAGAGGCCTTGGAAAAGGCCGAGTACTACCTGGCCAAGGTCGGTGTGGCCCACCGCAAGGATGCCTTCCCGGGGCACATGTCCGGTGGTGAGCAGCAGCGCGTGGCGATTGCCCGTGCCCTGGCCGTCGAGCCTGAGGTGATGCTGTTCGACGAGCCGACCTCGGCCCTTGACCCCGAGCTGGTGGGCGATGTGCTCAAGGTCATGCAGGCGCTGGCCCAGGAAGGCCGGACCATGGTGGTGGTGACCCACGAGATGGGCTTTGCCCGCGAGGTGTCGAACCAGTTGGTGTTCTTGCACAAAGGCTTGGTCGAAGAGACCGGCTGCCCGCGCGAGGTGCTGGCCAACCCGCAATCGGAGCGGCTCAAGCAATTCCTCTCCGGCAGCCTCAAGTAAAGTAGGCTGCATCTTTGCACCAGAATAGGGCATGCTGCGCAGCGAGCGCAGCCTGACCCTGTGCCACTGACGTGAACGCCCCCCAAGGTTTCGGACCGCACCCTATGACCACCCAGCGAATCGGTTTTCTCATCTGGCCCAGCACCAAGCCCTTGACCCTGGCGCTGGCCGAGGAAGTGTTGCAGGTGGCCCAGCGGGTGCATCCGGATGTGGTCTACGACTTGGCGTTTCTGCAGGCGGAGCCTGCGGTGGAGGGAGCCTGGCGCTTGCCGGGCGAGCCGTGGAATGGCCGCCTCGAAGGGTGCCAGAAGCTCTTGTTGCTGGCCGACGAGCCGCCACAGGCCGTGGGTTCGGTGCTGTCCACCGCGCTCAAGCAACTGGCGCGCAGTGGTTGCATGATCGGTGGCTTGTCTGCCGGTGTGTATCCGCTGGCGCAGCTTGGCCTGCTCGACGGTTACCGCGCGGCGGTGCACTGGCGCTGGCAGGATGATTTTGCCGAGCGCTTCCCCAAGGTCATCGCTACCAGCCACCTGTTCGACTGGGACCGCGACCGCCTGACCGCCTGTGGTGGCATGGCGGTGACCGACCTGTTGCTGGCCGTGCTGGCGCGTGATCATGGCGCGGAGCTGGCGGGGGCGGTGTCCGAGGAGCTGGTGGTCGAGCGCATTCGCGAGGGCGGCGAGCGTCAGCGCATTCCGTTGCAAAACCGCTTGGGCTCCAGCCACCCCAAACTGACCCAGGCTGTGCTGCTGATGGAAGCCAACATCGAAGAGCCGCTGACCACCGACGAGATCGCCCAGCATGTGTGCGTGTCGCGTCGGCAGTTGGAGCGAATCTTCAAGCAGTACCTGAACCGCGTGCCTAGCCAGTATTACCTCGAGCTGCGACTGAACAAGGCGCGGCAGATGCTGATGCAGACCAGCAAGTCGATCATCCAGATCGGCTTGTCGTGCGGGTTCTCTTCGGGGCCGCATTTTTCCAGTGCCTACCGTAACTTCTTTGGCGCGACGCCGCGGGAAGATCGCAACCAGCGGCGTAACAGCAGCCCGTTCGAGTTGAGCTCGGCGCCGGCTGAAAAGGGCTGAGATTCTGGTTGGGTTCGGGCGAATGCCTTGGGGGTGAGGGCGGCGCTCGATCTCCCAGGCGCCGCTAAATTATCGGGGTATGCCCAAAGGCACCGAATCCCTTGTGAACACCCGTTCACCCAGCCACCCACTCCCGTTACACTGCGCGATTGCGACAGTGTTTGTCGCATTGCCGAAAGCCTGGGTAAAACAGGGTTTTGCGCTGTAACAAGTTGTCGCTTGGCCGCAAGGACAGGCGCTGATCAGTCCTTACAATCCCCCCATCGCTCGCCACTTCCAGGCCAGCGTTCCTCTTCAGGAGACTCAGATGTCCGTTGAGCAAGCCCCGGTGCAACGTGCCGATTTCGACCAGGTCATGGTTCCCAACTATTCGCCGGCGGCCTTCATTCCTGTCCGAGGCGAGGGTTCCCGGGTTTGGGACCAGTCGGGTCGCGAGCTGATCGACTTTGCTGGCGGTATCGCCGTCAATGCCCTGGGTCACTGCCATCCGGCACTGGTCAAGGCGCTGACCGAGCAGGCCAACACCCTCTGGCACGTGTCCAACGTCTTCACCAACGAGCCGGCCCTGCGCCTGGCGCACAAGCTGGTAGACGCGACCTTTGCCGACCGTGCCTTCTTCTGTAACTCCGGCGCCGAGGCCAACGAGGCCGCCTTCAAGCTGGCCCGTCGCGTGGCCCATGACCGCTTCGGCCCTGAAAAGCACGAAATCATCGCCACCGTGAACAGCTTCCACGGGCGTACCCTGTTCACTGTCAGCGTCGGTGGCCAGCCGAAGTACTCCGATGGCTTCGGGCCTAAGATCACCGGCATCAGCCATGTGCCGTACAACGACCTGGAAGCACTGAAAGCACAGATTTCCGGCAAGACTTGCGCGGTGGTAATCGAACCGATCCAGGGCGAAAGTGGTGTGGTGCCGGCCGACAAGGCGTACCTGGAAGGCGCACGCAAGCTGTGCGATGAGCACAATGCCCTGCTGATCTTCGACGAAGTGCAGACCGGCGTTGGCCGTACCGGTTCGCTGTACGCTTACCAGCACTACGGTGTAACCCCAGATATCCTGACCAGCGCCAAAAGCCTGGGTGGCGGCTTCCCAATCGGCGCCATGCTGACTACCACGGAGCTGGCAAAACACTTGGCCGTCGGCACCCACGGCACCACCTATGGCGGTAACCCACTGGGTTGCGCCGTCGCCTGCGCGGTGCTGGACGTGATCAACACCCCTGAAACCCTGGCCGGCATCAAGGCCAAGCACACACGCTTCAAAACCCGCCTGGAGCAGATCGGCCAGCAGTACGGCCTGTTCTCCCAGGTGCGTGGTGTCGGCCTGCTGATCGGTTGCGTGCTGACCGACGCCTGGCAGGGCAAGGCCAAGGACGTGCTCAACGCCGCCGAGAAAGAAGGTGTGATGGTGCTGCAGGCCGGCCCGGACGTGGTGCGTTTCGCGCCTAGTCTGGTGGTCGAAGACGCCGACATCGATGAAGGCCTGAACCGCTTCGAGCGCGCCGTGGCCAAACTGACCCAAGGCTGATTCGCCAGCGGTCCCTTCGCCGGCCCTTAGCGGGCCGGCGATAGCTGAATTCCAGTGCGGGCGCGTGCTTGCCGTTTCAATCACGCGCCCGCCGTTTTTTCGCGCCGTCACGAACGGCCCGCTTTACCAAAGGAGTGACACCATGCTGGTGATGCGCCCCGCGCAAATGGCTGACCTGAACGAAGTGCAGCGCATGGCTGCCGACAGCCCCATTGGTGTCACCTCGCTGCCGGACGATACTGCCCGTCTTGGCGACAAGATCGCCGCGTCGGAAACCTCCTTCGCCGCCGAGGTCAGCTTCAATGGCGAAGAAAGCTACTTCTTCGTGCTCGAAGACAGCGACACCGGCAAGCTTGCCGGCTGCTCGGCCATCGTCGCCTCGGCCGGTTACTCCGAGCCGTTCTACAGTTTCCGTAACGAGACCTTCGTGCACGCCTCGCGCGAGCTGAAGATCCACAACAAGATCCACGTTCTCTCGCTGTGCCACGACCTGACTGGCAACAGCTTGCTGACCAGCTTCTACGTGCTGCCCGAATTGGTCGGCAGCGGCTGGGCCGAGCTCAACTCGCGTGGCCGCCTGCTGTTCATGGCCTCGCACCCGGAGCGTTTTGCCGATTCGGTGGTGACCGAGATCGTGGGCTACAGCGACGATCAGGGCGAGTCGCCCTTCTGGGATGCAATAGGCCGCAACTTCTTCGACCTCAACTACGCCCATGCCGAGCGCCTGTGCGGGCTGAAGAGCCGTACCTTCCTGGCCGAACTGATGCCGCACTACCCGATCTACGTGCCGCTGCTGCCCGACGAAGCCCAGGAGGCCATGGGCCAGGTGCATCCGCGGGCGCAGATCACCTTCGACATCCTGATGCGTGAAGGCTTTGAGACCGAGCACTACATCGACATCTTCGACGGCGGGCCGACCTTGCACGCACGGGCTTCGGGCATTCGCTCGATTGCCCAGAGCCGTGTAGTACCGGTCAAGCTGGAGGAGGCCCCGGCCAAGGGTGGGCGCCCGTACCTGGTATGCAACGGCCAGTTGCAGGACTACCGCGCGGTGTTGCTGGAACTCGACTGGGTGCCCGGCAAACCGGTCAGCCTGGGGCGCGACGCGGCCGAGGCCCTGGGTGTCGGTGAGGGTGCAAGCGTGCGGCTGGTTGCCGTGTAAGGCGTGAGCCTGCGCAGGCAGCTCGAAACAGCAAGCTCGAAACGAAGCGTTTCGCGGTGGCAGAGGTCGCCGCTCAAGGAGATAGCATGATCGTTCGTCCCGTACGCAGCAGCGATTTACCCGCGCTGATCGAATTGGCTCGCAGCACTGGTACCACCGGGCTGACCACGCTGCCAGCCAACGAAGAGCGCCTTGGGCATCGCGTGGGCTGGGCCGAGAAGAGCTTCCGTGGCGAAGCCGAGCGGGGCGATACCGACTACCTGTTCGTGCTGGAAAACGACGAAGGCCTGGTGGTGGGCATCAGTGCCATCGCCGGGGCCGTCGGCCTGCGTGAGCCTTGGTACAACTACCGGGTCGGGCTCACCGTCAGCGCCTCGCAGGAGCTGAACATCTACCGCGAGATCCCCACCCTGTTCCTGGCCAACGACCTGACCGGCAATTCCGAGCTGTGCTCGTTGTTTTTGCGCAGTGACTACCGTTCTGGCCTCAATGGCCGCTTGCTGTCGCGGGCGCGGATGTTGTTCATCGCCGAGTTCCCGGAGCTGTTCGGCAAGAAGATCATTGCCGAGATGCGCGGCATGTCCGACGAGCAGGGCCGCTCGCCGTTCTGGGAAAGCCTGGGCCGGCACTTCTTCAAGATGGAGTTCAGCCAGGCCGACTACCTGACCGGGGTGGGCAACAAGTCGTTCATCGCCGAGCTGATGCCCAAGTTCCCGCTGTACACCTGCTTCCTCTCCGAAGCCGCGCGCAACGTGATCGGGCGTGTACACACCGACACCGAGCCTGCGCTGGCCATGCTCAAGCAGGAAGGTTTCAACTACCAGGGCTATGTCGACATCTTCGACGCAGGCCCCGCCATCGAGTGCGAGACCGCGAAGATTCGCGCCGTGCGCGAAAGCCAGACCCTGGTGCTGGCGGTCGGTACCCCGGGCGATGACGCCACCCCTTACATCATCCACAACCGCAAACGCGACGACTGCCGCATCACGGCCGCGCCTGCACGCCTGGCGGCTGGCACCCTAGTGGTCGACCCGCTGACCGCCAAGCGCCTGCGCATGGGGGCTGGCGACAACGTGCGTGCCGTGCCGCTGTCGGCGAGCCGGGAGGCCCAGTAAATGACTACGCATTACATCGCCGGCCATTGGCAGGCCGGCCAGGGAGCACCCCTGCAATCGCTCAACCCCGTGACCCAGGCGGTTGTCTGGGACGGGCAGGGCGCCGACGCCAGCCAGGTTGACGCTGCCGTGAAGGCTGCGCGCCAGACCTTTCCGGCCTGGGCACAGTTGAGCCTGGAGGCACGTATCGATGTGCTGGAAAAGTTTGCCGAACAGCTGAAGCAGCATGCCGAAGCGCTGGCGCACTGCATCGGCGAAGAAACCGGCAAGCCGCTGTGGGAATCGGCGACCGAAGTCACCAGCATGATCAACAAGGTGGCGATTTCGGTACAGAGCTACCGTGAGCGCACCGGTGAAAAAAGCGGCCCACTGGCCGATGCCACGGCCGTGCTGCGGCACAAGCCCCACGGTGTGGTGGCGGTGTTCGGGCCCTACAACTTCCCCGGCCACTTACCCAATGGGCACATCGTGCCGGCACTGCTGGCGGGCAACTGCGTTGTCTTCAAACCCAGCGAACTGACGCCCAAGGTGGCCGAACTGACGGTCAACTGCTGGATCGCCGCTGGCCTGCCTGCCGGAGTGCTCAACCTTGTCCAGGGCGCGCGTGAAACCGGCGTGGCGCTGGCGGCCAACCCGGGTATCGACGGGTTGTTCTTCACCGGCTCCAGCCGCACTGGCAACCTGTTGCACCAGCAGTTCGCCGGGCGCCCGGACAAGATCCTCGCGCTGGAAATGGGCGGCAACAACCCGTTGCTGGTGGACGAGGTCAAGGACCTGGACGCCGCGGTGTACACCATCATCCAGTCGGCCTTCATTTCTGCTGGCCAGCGCTGCACCTGTGCACGACGCCTGCTGGTGCCGCAAGGGGCGTGGGGCGATTCGTTGATCACGCGGCTGGTCGAGGTGTGCAAAAGCATCACCGTTGGCGCTTTCGACCAGCAGCCAGCGCCGTTCATGGGTTCGGTGATTTCGCTGCAGGCAGCGCAGGCGCTGATCGCAGCCCAGGCCGAGCTGGTGGGCAAGGGCGCCGTGAAGTTGCTGGAAATGACCCAACCCGAGGCCGATGCCGCGTTGCTGACGCCAGGCATTCTCGATGTCAGCGCCGTTGCCGACCGCCCGGACGAAGAGTTCTTCGGCCCGTTGCTGCAGGTGATTCGCTACGCCGATTTCGAGGCCGCCATCGATGAGGCCAACAACACCCAGTACGGCCTGGCCGCCGGTCTGCTGTCCGACTCCCGCGCCCGTTACCAGTACTTCTGGCTGCGCAGCCGGGCGGGCATCGTCAACTGGAACAAACAGTTGACCGGCGCCGCCAGCAGCGCGCCGTTCGGGGGTGTCGGCAACAGCGGCAACCACCGCGCCAGCGCCTATTACGCGGCCGACTACTGCGCTTACCCCGTGGCTTCGCTGGAGACCGCCAGCCTCGCCTTGCCGGCAACCTTGACGCCGGGCGTCACCCTATAACAAACGGTCTCGGAGCCTAGCCGATGAAATCCTATGAAGTGAATTTTGATGGCCTGGTGGGGCCTACCCACAACTATGGCGGCTTGTCTTACGGCAATGTGGCTTCGCAAAGCAACAGCCAGCAGGCGTCCAACCCGCGTGAAGCGGCGCGCCAGGGCCTGGCAAAGATGAAGGCCTTGGCCGACATGGGCTTCAAGCAGGGCGTGCTGGCCCCGCAGGAGCGCCCGGACGTGGCTGCGCTGCGCCGCCTGGGCTTCACTGGCAGCGATGCCGAAGTGATCCAGCGCGCCGCCAAGCAGGCCATGCCGTTGCTGGTGGCCAGCTGCTCGGCCTCGAGCATGTGGGTGGCCAACGCTGCCACGGTCAGCCCCAGTGCCGACACCGCCGATGGCCGCGTGCATTTCACTGCTGCCAACCTCAACTGCAAATACCACCGCAGCATCGAGCACCCGACCACCAGTCGTGTGCTGGGGGCGATGTTCGCCGATGACAAACACTTCGCCCACCACGAGGCATTGCCGGCGGTGGCGCAGTTCGGTGACGAGGGCGCGGCCAACCACACCCGCTTCTGTCGCAGCTACGGCGAGGCGGGCGTCGAATTCTTCGTCTACGGCCGCAGCGCCTTCGACAGCCGCTACCCTGCGCCGCAGAAGTACCCGGCACGGCAAACCCTGGAGGCTTCCCAGGCCGTGGTGCGGCTGCACGGCCTGCGCGACGACGGCGTGGTCTACGCTCAACAGAACCCGGCAGTGATCGACCAGGGCGTGTTCCACAATGACGTGATTTCGGTGGGCAACGGCGAGGTGCTGTTCTACCACGAGGACGCCTTCCTCGAGACCGAAGCGGTGCTTGGCCAGCTGCAAGCTAAACTGGCCCACAAGGGCGGCAACTTCCAGGCCATCCGAGTGCCGCGTGCGGCGGTGGCAGTAGATGACGCCGTGCGTTCGTACCTGTTCAACAGCCAGCTGCTCAGCCGTGACGACGGCTCCATGCTGCTGGTAGTGCCGGAGGAGTGCCGCAGTAACGAGCGCGTCTGGGCCTACCTGGAACAACTGACCCAGCAGGGCGGCCCGGTCAAAGAGGTCAAAGTGTTCGACCTCAAGCAGAGCATGCAGAACGGCGGAGGCCCTGCTTGCCTGCGTCTGCGCGTGGCATTGAAGGAATCGGAACTGGCGGCGGTGAATCCAGGCGTTATCATGACCGCGCCGCTGTACGACACCCTGCTGCAATGGGTCGACAAGCATTACCGCGATCGCCTTGGCGAAGCGGAGCTGGCCGATCCGCAACTGCTGGTCGAATGCCGTACGGCACTGGATGAGTTGACCCAGATTCTGAAATTGGGTTCGGTCTATCCGTTCCAACGCCAACCTTGAAGAGAGACTAAGTAATGACCGATGCCCTGCGCCTGATCCTCGAAGACGAAGACGGCACCCAGCTGGAAACCTCCTGCACCCGTTTTGCTGTGGTCTGGCAAGGCAAGGAAGTGTGGATTCAGCAGGACGGCCGCGGCCAGTTGCTGATTGGCGTGGATGTCGATGAAAACGACACCGAGTATGCCAACCTGCTGCTGCGCCCGATGGCCACCAACCTGGTCAGCCTGCAGCTGGAAATGGAGCTGGCTGAAGCCGCTGATGGCGACGATCACGTCCATGGCCCTGATTGCGGTCACCACCATTAAGGAAGTGCCTATGCTCGCCCTCGGCAAATTGCTTGAGCTGACCTTGACCGATCACGAACCGGCCGAGAAGACCCAAGTTACACCCAAGGGCGTGCGTTTGCGCTGGCTGGGGGAGGGCGCCCTTGAGGTGCGCCCGCCCGAGCATGAGGACAGTGGGCTCGACCTGCTACTGTCGGCCGGTATCCATGGTAACGAAACGGCGCCGATCGAGTTGCTCGAGCGCCTGTTGCATGGCGTGGCCAATGGCAAGATCAAGCCGCGTGCGCGGGTGTTGTTCCTGTTCGGCAACCCGGCGGCCATCCGCAAGGGCGAGCGCTTCGTCGAGCAGGACATCAACCGCCTGTTCAATGGTCGCCACGAGCTGTCCAGTGGTTTCGAGGCGCTGCGCGCCGCCGAGCTTGAACAGTTTGCCCGGGTGTTCTTCAGCAAGCCGGGCCGCCCCCGCCTGCATTACGACCTGCATACCGCCATCCGTGGCTCGAAGATCGAGCAGTTTGCCCTGTACCCCTACAAGGAAGGGCGCAAGCATTCCCGCCGGGAGCTGGCGCGCCTGGCCGCAGCGGGTATGGAGGCCGTGCTGTTGCAGAGCAAGTCGTCCATTACCTTCAGCGCCTTCACCTACGAGCAGCTCGCCGCCGAGGCGTTCACCCTGGAGCTTGGCAAGGCGAGGCCGTTCGGGGAGAACGAGCAGGTCAACCTCGACAAGCTGGAAGAGCGCCTGATCCAGATCATCGAAGGCACCGAGCCTGAGACTGAAGACTCGCTGGAGGGCTTGAAACTGTTCCGCGTCGCTCGCGAGATCATCAAGCACAGCGAGGGCTTCCGCCTGCATTTGCCGGCGGATATCGAAAACTTCTCCGAGTTGAGCATGGGTTACCTCCTGGCCGAAGACCTGGCCGAAACGCGCTGGGTGGTCGAGGAGGAGGGCGCGCGGATCATCTTCCCTAACCCCAAAGTAAAAAACGGCCTGCGCGCGGGAATTCTGGTGGTACCGGATTCGGGCCAGTGCCTAGGCTGAATACCGCCCTTGTAGGAGCAGCACAAGGCTGCTCCTACCGGAAATGCAGGTTTATTGGATCCTGTTTCACCCTGAAAACCTTTTAATTCACCGTCTATTCCATTTTCCCTTCCCTTCGGCCGTAATGGGCTTGCCAGTGGCGAAAGGCTGCAATTAGCATCCGATCATGTCATTTTCGTTTGCAACCGCCTGAAAACCGTCTATTCGACGTTTTCCATCGCATAAACACACTGCACCGAGTTTGCAGGACCGATATAATGCGGCCCTTTGCCGTCGTTTCGTCGACGCGTTTGCCCACCAGGGCCGCCGTTTCCGTGGAAGAACCTATGAAAAGCGCAGAAATCCGTGAAGCCTTCCTTCGCTTCTTCGAAGAGCAGGGACACACCCGAGTTGCCTCCAGCTCCCTGATCCCGGGCAATGACCCGACCCTGCTGTTTACCAACGCCGGCATGAACCAGTTCAAGGACTGCTTCCTCGGCCAGGAAAAGCGCGCCTACACCCGCGCCGTCAGCAGCCAGAAATGCGTACGCGCCGGTGGCAAGCACAACGACCTGGAAAACGTCGGCTACACCGCGCGTCACCATACGTTCTTCGAGATGCTGGGCAACTTCAGCTTCGGCGACTATTTCAAGCGCGACGCGATCACCTACGCCTGGACCTTCCTGACCTCGGACAAGTGGCTGAACCTGCCGAAGGAAAAGCTCTGGGTCACCGTCTACGCCACCGATGACGAAGCGTACGACATCTGGACCAAGGAAATCGGCGTGCCGGCCGAGCGCATGGTGCGCATCGGTGACAACAAAGGCGCCCCGTACGCGTCCGACAACTTCTGGACCATGGGTGATACCGGCCCGTGCGGCCCTTGCACCGAGATCTTCTACGACCACGGCGCCGACATCTGGGGCGGCCCACCCGGCTCGCCGGAAGAAGACGGCGACCGCTACATCGAGATCTGGAACAACGTCTTCATGCAGTTCAACCGCACCGCCGATGGCGTCCTGCACCCGCTGCCTGCCCCCTCGGTAGACACCGGCATGGGCCTGGAGCGTGTCAGTGCGGTACTGCAGCATGTTCACTCGAACTACGAGATCGACCTGTTCCAGAACCTGCTCAGCGCCGCGGCCAAGGCCATCGGTTGCAGCAATGACAGCCAGGCGTCGCTGAAAGTGGTCGCCGACCATATCCGTTCGTGCGGCTTCCTGATCGCAGACGGCGTGCTGCCGTCCAACGAAGGCCGTGGCTACGTGCTGCGCCGCATCATTCGCCGCGCTTGCCGCCACGGCAACAAGCTGGGCGCCAAGGGCAGCTTCTTCTACCAGATCGTTGCCGCACTGGTGGCCGAGATGGGCGAAGCCTTCCCAGAGCTGAAGAGCCAGCAGGCGCATATCGAGCGCGTGCTCAAGGCTGAAGAAGAGCAATTCGCCAAGACCCTGGAGCAAGGCCTGCGCATCCTCGAGCAGGACCTGGCGCAACTGCAGGGTGACGTGGTGCCGGGTGACGTGGTGTTCAAGCTGTACGACACCTACGGCTTCCCCATGGACCTGACCGCCGATATCGCCCGCGAGCGCGAGCTGACCATCGACGAAGCCGGTTTCGAGCGTGAAATGGACGCTCAGCGTGAGCGTGCGCGCTCTGCCAGCGCCTTCGGCATGGACTACAACAGCCTGGTCAAGGTCGACACCGCCACGGACTTCCTGGGCTACACCACCACCGAAGGCCAGGCCAAGGTCATTGCCCTGTACAAGGACGGCCAGGCCGTCGAGCAGTTGGGCGAAGGCGAGCAGGGCGTGGTGATCCTCGACCGCACGCCGTTCTACGCCGAGTCCGGCGGCCAGGTGGGTGACAGCGGCTTCCTGCAGGCCGGCGCCGTGCGCTTTGACGTGCGCGATACCACCAAGACCGGCGGTGCCTTCCTGCACCACGGTGTGGTTGCCAGCGGTGCATTGAGCGTGGGTGCCGAGGTCGAGGCCAAGGTCGACGCCGACGTGCAGCACGCCACCTCGCTGAACCACTCCGCCACTCACCTGCTGCACGAAGCGCTGCGCCAGGTGCTGGGCGATCACGTACAGCAGAAGGGCTCGCTGGTCGACAGCCAGCGCCTGCGTTTCGACTTCAGCCACTTCGAGGCGGTCAAGCCAGAGCAGATCAAGGCGCTGGAAGACATCGTCAACCGTGAAGTGCGCCGCAACACCGAAGTGCTGACCGAGGTGACCGACATCGAGACCGCCAAGCGCAAAGGCGCCATGGCCTTGTTCGGCGAGAAGTACGGCGATACCGTGCGCGTGCTGAGCATGGGTGGCGACTTCTCGGTGGAGCTGTGCGGGGGTATCCATGCCAAGCGCACCGGCGATATCAGCCTGTTCAAGATCATCAGCGAAGGCGGCGTGGCCTCTGGGGTACGTCGTATCGAAGCGGTTACCGGCGCGGCTGCGCTGGCCTACCTGAATGCTGCCGAAGAGCAGGTGAAGGAAGCCGCGCAACTGGTCAAGGGTAACCGTGACAACCTGATCGACAAGCTGTCGGCGGTGCTCGAGCGCAACCGTCAGCTGGAGAAGCAGCTGGAACAGCTGCAGGCCAAGGCCGCCAGCGCCGCCGGGGATGATCTCTCCAACGCGGCCGTTGAGGTCAAGGGTGCCAAGGTGCTTGCCGCTCGCCTGGATGGGCAAGATGGCAAGGCCTTGCTGGCCCTGGTCGATCAGCTGAAGAACAAGCTCGGCCACGCAGTGATCCTGCTGGGCAGTGAGCATGAGGGCAAGGTCGTGCTGGTGGCCGGCGTGACCAAGGACCTCTCCAGCCAACTCAAGGCTGGCGATCTGATGAAACAAGCCGCTGCGGCAGTGGGTGGCAAGGGCGGTGGCCGTCCGGACATGGCCCAGGGTGGCGGCGTCGACGTCGCTGCGCTGGACCAGGCCCTGGCGCTGGCCGTGCCGTTCGCAGAGCAGGGACTTTGAGATGAGGGGGCCGGCGGTCTAGTCGCCGGCTCCTTCATGTTGGATTGTTTTTTGGGGCCCTGTATGGGCTGAGGCACCATTGAAATGGCGTTGATCGTACAGAAATTTGGCGGCACCTCTGTCGGTTCCATCGAGCGGATCGAGCAGGTAGCCGAAAAGGTCAAGAAACACCGTGAGGCGGGCGACGACCTGGTGGTCGTGCTGTCGGCCATGAGCGGTGAAACCAATCGCCTGATCGATCTGGCCAAGCAGATCACCGATCAGCCGGTTCCGCGTGAACTGGATGTGATCGTGTCGACCGGTGAGCAGGTCACCATTGCCCTGCTGACCATGGCCTTGATCAAGCGTGGTGTGCCAGCGGTGTCCTACACCGGTAACCAGGTGCGCATTCTGACCGACAGCTCGCACAACAAAGCCCGCATCCTGCAGATCGACGACCAGAAGATTCGCGCCGACCTCAAGGAAGGGCGTGTGGTCGTGGTTGCAGGTTTCCAGGGTGTCGACGAGCACGGCAGCATCACCACCCTTGGCCGTGGCGGCTCCGACACCACCGGCGTCGCCCTGGCGGCGGCGCTCAAGGCTGACGAGTGCCAGATCTACACTGACGTCGATGGCGTCTACACCACTGACCCGCGCGTGGTGCCGCAGGCACAGCGCCTGGAGAAGATCACCTTCGAAGAGATGCTGGAAATGGCCAGCCTCGGCTCCAAGGTGCTGCAGATCCGTTCGGTGGAGTTCGCCGGCAAGTACAACGTCCCGCTGCGCGTGCTGCACAGCTTCAAGGAGGGTCCGGGTACCCTCATTACCATTGATGAAGAGGAATCCATGGAACAGCCGATCATTTCCGGTATCGCCTTCAACCGTGATGAAGCCAAGCTGACCATTCGCGGCGTGCCGGACACTCCGGGCGTGGCCTTCAAGATCCTCGGCCCGATCAGCGCCTCGAACATCGAGGTCGACATGATCGTGCAGAACGTGGCGCACGATAACACCACCGACTTCACCTTCACCGTACACCGCAACGAGTACGAGAAGGCGCAGAACGTGCTGGAGAACACCGCCCGTGAAATCGGTGCCCGCGAAGTGATCGGCGACACCAAGATCGCCAAGGTCTCGATCGTTGGCGTTGGCATGCGCTCCCACGCAGGCGTTGCCAGCCGCATGTTCGAAGCCCTGGCCAAGGAGAGCATCAACATCCAGATGATCTCCACCTCCGAGATCAAGGTTTCGGTCGTGATCGAAGAGAAGTACCTGGAGCTGGCCGTACGCGCGCTGCACACCGCGTTCGAGCTGGACGCTCCTGCCCGACAGGGCGAGTAAGGCGCTGCCTGGAAGGGCGCGGCTTGCCGCGCCCTTCGCGTTTCTGCTCGCCACGCACGCTGCTGCGGGGTGGGCAACCAGGGCTGGGTCGTCGTCCGCGACCAGGCCCCCGATACCAAAGACTGTTATCCCTGAATGTTTTGCGTAAGGAGAAAGCTATGTTGATTCTGACTCGCCGGTGCGCCGAGAGCCTGATCATTGGAGACGGCGAGATCACCGTGACGGTGCTTGGCGTCAAAGGCAACCAGGTGCGTATTGGCGTCAGCGCCCCGAAAGAAGTGGCTGTGCACCGCGAGGAAATCTACCTGCGGATCAAGAAAGAGAAGGACGAGGAGCCAAGCCTTTAATTCTTTTGAAGTTTTTTTCAAAAAAAGGGTTGCAAAGGTGAAAGAGGTTCTTTAATATTCGCCTCGTGTTGCGGTGAGGTGGCCGAGTGGCCGAAGGCGCTCCCCTGCTAAGGGAGTATACCTCATAAGGGTATCGGGGGTTCGAATCCCCCCTTCACCGCCATTATTCGCTTAGGCCGCTGTAAACAGTAAGAACGCTAAGTAGTTGAAATTAAACGAAAAAAGTTCTTGCAAAAATGTTTCAGCGACCTATAATGCGCGGCAAGACACGGACTCATAGCTCAGCTGGATAGAGTACTCGGCTACGAACCGAGCGGTCGCAGGTTCGAATCCTGCTGAGTCCGCCACTTTTGAAGTGGCTTTGCTTACAAGGCTACTTCAAACAACCAGTGGTAATCTGGTCTAAAACTACCAACCACGGACTCATAGCTCAGCTGGATAGAGTACTCGGCTACGAACCGAGCGGTCGCAGGTTCGAATCCTGCTGAGTCCGCCACTTTTGAAGTGGCTCTGCTTGCAAAGACGCTTCAACAAGCCAGTGGTAATCTGGCCTAAAAATACCGACCACGGACTCATAGCTCAGCTGGATAGAGTACTCGGCTACGAACCGAGCGGTCGCAGGTTCGAATCCTGCTGAGTCCGCCATACAATCAAAAAGCCCGCTCAAATGAGCGGGCTTTTTGTTTTCTCCCGTTCACTGTTTCTCAGTGATGCCCGCTAGACTGCACATAAACCGGCCCGATAATCTTTTGCGCGGCATTTGTGTTTTTTCTTTTGCTCCCGCCGTCGCACACATAGCTTCGAGCGTTGTCCTAGCTTTATCTCGCAAACGATTGTTCTGGCCAAAAATTTAAGCGATCTGACAGCTTAGGCAGTGTATGATTGCGCCCGTCAGCCCCGCCGGGGCTTGTGGAATACCACCATGGACTTACCCAGTAGTTACTCCTTAACAAGATTCATACAGATAGATCTGACCGATTGATTCCCCCGGCGTGCTCCGCTGCTGGGAGTGGAGTTCGCCTATGACTGAAGTAGAAGTAAAGAAAGCGCAAGAGAGCCTGCAGGATCGCCTGGCTCAGGTGGTCGAACTGCTGCAGCGCCAGCGCGTGGTCGAAGACCTCACCCACCGCCAGGAGGGTGCTCATCACGACCTGGTCGAAAACCTCGTCCACCGCCAGAACCTCGTTGAGCTGCAGCGCAAGCTCGATGACCTGCACCCCGCCGACGTCGCCTACATCCTCGAAGCATTGCCCCTGGAAGACCGCCTGACGGTCTGGCAGCTGGTGCGCTCGGACCGCGACGGCGACATCCTGCTTGAAGTATCCGATTCGGTTCGCCAATCGCTGATCGCCGACATGGACGATCACGAACTGCTCGCCGCTGCCAAGGAAATGGACGCCGACGAACTGGCCGACCTGGCGCCCGAGCTACCGCGCGACGTCGTTCACGAGTTGATGGAAACCCTCGATGCCCAGCAACGCGAGCGCGTGCGTTCGGCGCTGAGCTACGACGAGGAGCAGGTCGGTGCGTTGATGGACTTCGAGATGGTCACCATCCGCGAAGACGTCAGCCTCGAAGTCGTATTGCGTTACCTGCGCCGCCTGAAAGAGCTGCCGAACCACACCGACAAACTGTTCGTGGTCGACTATGACGGCATTCTCAAGGGCGTGCTGCCCATCAAGCGCCTGCTGGTCAACGACCCGGACAAGAAGGTGGCAGAGGTCATGGCGACCGACCCTGTGTCCTTCCACCCCGAGGAAGATGCCTACGACGCGGCTCAAGCCTTTGAACGTTACGACCTCGTATCCGCCCCGGTGGTGGACAAGAGCGATCGCCTGATCGGCCGTCTGACCATTGACGAAATGGTCGACCTGATCCGTGAGGAGAGCGAGAGCGAAGTGCTCAACATGGCCGGCCTGCGCGAAGAAGAAGACATCTTCGCCTCGGTCTGGCGTTCGCTGCGCAACCGCTGGGCGTGGCTGGCCATCAACCTGATTACTGCATTCCTGGCTTCACGGGTGATCGGCCTGTTCGAGGGGTCGATCGAGAAGCTGGTGGCGCTGGCCGCCTTGATGCCGATCGTGGCGGGCATCGGTGGTAACTCCGGCAACCAGACCATCACCATGATCGTGCGTGCGATGGCGCTGGACCAGGTGTCGCCAGGCAATACCAGCCGCCTGATGCGCAAGGAGCTAGCAGTTTCGTTGCTCAACGGCTTGATCTGGGGTGGCGTGATCGGTGCGGTGGCGTTCTGGCTGTATGGCAGTTGGTCATTGGGCCTGGTGATGACCGCGGCAATGACCTTGAACCTGCTGTTGGCAGCGTTGATGGGGGTGTTGATCCCGATGACCCTGACACGCCTGGGGCGCGATCCGGCGATGGGCTCCAGCGTGATGATCACGGCGGTGACCGACAGCGGCGGGTTCTTCATCTTCCTGGGCTTGGCGACGCTGTTCCTGCTCTGATTATTGGGGGGGCCAGCCTATGGCCGCTCCTACACACGATTGCTAATGATGTGACGAACAATAAAAAAGCCAGCTTACGCTGGCTTTTTTATGTTCGCTAGCAACCTTCAGGAAGCGTCGGCGGCCATTTCTACATCGTGAGCGATGAGGGCGACCAGGGCGTTCTGCTGGCGGTGGGACAATTGGCGGAAGCGTTGCAGCAACTCGCGCTCATGCAGGGACAGTTCAGGGCTGTCCAGGCGCATGCTCAGCTCGTCACCCAACGCGCCTTCCTGGATAAGGCTCTGTTCCAGGCGCGCGATGATCTCGGAGTTCATGCTGCGGTGATGGTTGCGCGCTACCTCGGCAATGCGCTCACGCATCCCATCTGGCAGGCGGACGACAAACTTGTCAGCAGTGCGGCTGGAGTAAATAGCCTGTTTCATTGGGCGCATATAAATTGACCGGATTTACTGGTTCAGGGGACGCGGTTCTCAAATTGGCCGCACGGGGTGGAAATACGACCGTGGCGACAACAAAATGTTCAACCCTCGTGGAAAATTGGATGCTCATCTTGCCTCATGGTCGCCGTTTCCTTGGCGTCAATTCTGTGACAAATAGTGAGCCCGGTAAAGGCTTTATGCCAGTACCAATTATCAGAAATGAGCACTGGTTTGAAAAGTTTTACATGCTCCGACTTGTCCCGCCGTCAGTCTTCTGCCGTCAAAAACTGGTAAAACGCAGCAAAAGGCCAAGAAAACTCCTAGAATGCGCGGGTTTCCTTCCATAGAGCATAGTGGCTATGCAACATGACGCAAGCGCACGGCGATCAGCGACAGGCCGCCTGATATTTCTGATAGGACCGTCGGGTTCAGGGAAAGATTCCCTGATCGATGCCGCGCGCGAGCAACTCACTGCTGCCGGGGTAAAAATTGCTCGCCGCATCATCACGCGTTCGGCCGAAGCCAAGGGTGAAGCAGCCCAAGGCGTCACTGCCCAACAGTTCGAAGCGATGCGTGCGCAGGGTGGATTTGCCATGCATTGGCAAGCCAATGGCCTGAGCTACGGGATCCCGCAGCACGTTGATCAATGGCTGGAAGCGGGCAGCGCGGTGCTGGTGAATGGCTCCCGCGCCTATCTGGTTGAAGCGCAGCGGCGCTACCCGGATCTTCTGGCAGTGCTCATCGACGTGAAGCCCCAGGTATTGCGCCAGCGCTTGCTGGCCAGAGGCAGGGAAACCCCGGACGAGATCGAACAGCGGTTGGCGCGTAATGCGGGGCTGCAAGCCTTCAACGACCCTGCGGTGCATGTGCTGGACAATTCCACTACGCTCGACGCAGCGGTGACCGGGTTGTTCAAACTGCTTCATGATGAAGGCGTAATCCGGTACCTGACCCAACCAGCCACGGAACCGCAGAAAAGGATTACGTGAAAAAGGCCTGTTGCAGCATGACAAACGGCAGCATGCTGGTTAACATGCTGGCCGTCCAACTGTGCAGTGTTCACTGCCCGGTTCTAGCGTCTCAGTAGCTCAATTGGATAGAGCATCCCCCTCCTAAGGGGAAGGTTGCAGGTTCAATTCCTGCCTGGGACGCCATTTCCTTCCGAGCGACTCCACACCTTCATCACCCTCCGACGCTTTTGTCGGCAAACGTGCGCACACGTTGCCTACAGCCCCCAGTGCTTCAATGCCCACAGCGCGCCCATGCCCACGCCCAGCGTCAACAGCGTGCTGCGCGTACGCCAGGCCACCAGGCCCGCCAGTATCGCGGCGGGAATCTGCGGGTTCATCCAGTCGAAGTCGGCGTGCCGGTCAGGGAACACCACGGCCGGCAGCACCAATGCGGCCAGCACGCTGGCCGGCACGTAGGCCAACGCGCGGCGAAACAGCGGCGGGATGCGCAGCACGGTGTAGAACTCGATGAACGACAAGCGGACCGCGAAGGTGCCCAGGCCGATCAGCAGGAAGGTAATCCACTGGCTCATTTCGCTCATCATGCGTCCTGCTCGATGTGTTCATCCGCCACGGGCTGTACGGGTTTTTTTTGCTGCAGGCTCTCTAGGGTCAAGCCGGCGATGATCCCACCCAATGCACCCGCCAACAGGCCCAGGTTATAAGGCAGGTCGACCGCCAGCACCGCGAGCAGGCCACCGGTCAGCGCGGCGCCGAGCGTCGCCCGGTTACGGATGCTGGGGATTAGCAGCGCCAGGAACGACAAAGGGATGGCAAAGCCCAGCGACCAATCTTCGGGGATGCCAGCGCCCAAGTACATGCCGGCCAGCACCGAAAGGTTCCAGCCAAACCACATGGTAATTGCCGTGCCAGCGTAGTAGTGAAAGGCGAAGCGCCCGAGCTCGCCTGAAGACATCTTCAATGAGCACAAGGCAAAGGACTGGTCGGAAAGCAGGTAGGCCATCGGCCATTTATGGCGCCGTGGCAGGTGGCTCAGGTGCGGGGCGAGGCTGGCGCTGTACATCAGGAAGCGAAGGTTGATCACCAGTGCCGTGACCACCATCGTCACCGGCAGGGCGCCGCTTTGCATCAATTGCATCACCACCATCTGCGCGGAGCCGGAATAGAACAGCAACGTCATGCCGACGGCATCGGCGGGCGACAGGCCCATGCCGATGGCCGTGACCCCGGTGATCAAGCCGAAGGGCACGACCCCGGAGGTCAACGGCAGGACGCTGTGGGCGCCCTGTCTGAACGCTTGGGTCGCGCTGGGGTACGGCATTTGAATTCCTTGACGGTGTACGGGAGGGGGATGCTCGCTCCCAAGGTAATGCGCGTGAAAGTTGCCCGCAATGGCTGCGTGTTCAAGGTGTCGCCCCCTGCCAGAGGAAGGGGGCATTGCTCAGCGATGGATCTGCGCGGTCAGTCTATGTTGTTGGCCGCCGACCAATCGGCGTACCAGGTGCGGAACAAGGCGTACTGCTGTTCGGCATAGCGGCGTTGGGCGTCGCTCAACGCATCGCTTTCGTTGAAGTGCAGGGCGTATTCCTGGTCGCCATTGAGCACCATCAGGTGCTTGTAGTACAGGACCAGGTCGCAGCCTTCGTCGAACGATGACAGCACGGCCAGGGCCGCTTCCAGCTCACCGGCCAGCAGGCGTGCTTTCGCATCGCCTGTGGCTGCGCGTTTGGCCAGCGCAACCAGGTGCAGCACTTCGCGCGGCAGGGCATTGCCGATGCCAGTGATGGCGCCGGTGGCATTGCAGTTGACGAAACCGTGCACCACCTGGGTATCGACGCCCACCATCAAGGTCACGTCGTCATCTTTGGAGGTGATGAATTCTGCGGCATAGCGCAGGTCGGCACCGCCGCCGAATTCCTTGAAGCCGATCAGGTTCGGGTGCTCGCGGCGCAGGTCGAAAAACAGGTCGGCGCGGGTCGCGAAACCATAGTACGGGCTGTTGTAGATCACCGCCGGCAGCTGAGGGGCAGCGTCGAGAATGGCCTTGAAGTGGGCCTTTTGGGCTACCGCCGAGGCGCCGCGGGACAGCACGCGGGGGATCACCATCAAGCCCTGGGCGCCGACTTTGGCGGCATGGGCGGCATGGGCCACGGCTTCGCGGGAATTGACCGCACCGGTGCCGACGATGGTCGGGATGCCGGCGGCGACCAGGCGGGCCACGCCTTCCTGGCGCTCGGCCTCGGTCAGCAGCGGCCAGTCGCCCATGGAGCCGCAATACACCACGGCGCTCATGCCAGCGTCGATCAGCTCGCGGCCTTTGCGTACCAGCGCGTCGAAGTCCGGTTTGCGGTCCGGGGTGCAAGGTGTCATCAGTGCGGGGATGGTGCCGGTGAAGATGTTGCTCATGGTCATTACCTCGAGAGTTGTCGTTCTTGTTGGTCGGTCAGCGCTTGGCAGTGCGCGCCACGGATTCTTCGTCCACCGCCCGCAGCGACTTGCCGCGTGTCTCCCTGGCACCGGCGACGGCAATGATCGAGATCACGGCGGAGGCCACCAGGTACCAGGCGATCGGTGTGGAGCTGTTGTATTCCTTGAGCAGAGTCACTGCGATCAGCGGGGCCAGCGAACCGGCGAGGATCGGGGCGACTTGGTAGCACAGCGACAGGGCGGTGTAGCGCACATGGGTGGGGAACAGCTCGGCCATCAGGGCGGAGTAGGGCGCGTAGGTCATCGACTCGATGGCCAGGCCCAGGGTGATGGCGGCCATGATCAGCCAGTTGTTGCCGGTGTCCATCATCGGGAAGCCGATGAACCCCCAGAAGGCGGTGAGCACGGCGCCGATCAGGTACACCGGCTTGCGCCCGATGATGTCCGAGAGGTAGCCCATGAACGGGATCATGAAGAAGTGCAGCAGGTGTGCGCCAAACATCAGCAGCAGGACCTGTGACGTGTCCTTGTGCACCACCAGCTTCAGGTAGGTGATGGAGAAGGTGACGACGATGTAGTACAGAATGTTTTCGGCAAACCGCGCACCAATGCCGATCAGCACCTCGCGCCAGTATTTGGTGACCACCTCGACCACGCCCAGTTGCTGGCTTTCCATCAACTGCTGGCGGGCCTGGGCTTCTTTGAAGATGGGCGCATCGTCGACCCGGGTACGGATCCAGTAGCCAATCAGCACGACCACCGCCGAGAACCAGAACGCAACGCGCCAGCCCCAGTCCAGGAACTGCGCTTCAGTCAGGTTGGTGGAGAGCAGCAAGAGAATGACCGTGGCAATCAGGTTGCCTGCTGGCACGCCGGCTTGCGGCCAGCTGGCCCAGAATCCGCGGCGGTTGTCCGGGCTGTGTTCGGACACCAGCAATACCGCGCCGCCCCATTCACCGCCAAAGGCAAAGCCCTGGATCAACCTCAGTACCACCAGCAAGATGGGGGCGGCGTAGCCGATGCGTTCGAAGGTGGGCAAGCAGCCCATCAGGAAGGTAGTCACCCCGACGACGATCAGGCTGATCTGCAGCAGGTGCTTGCGGCCGACCTTGTCGCCGTAGTGGCCGAACACCAAGCCGCCGATGGGGCGTGCGAGAAAGCCCACGGCGTAAAGGGCGAAAGCCGCGATGATGCCGTCCATCGCACTGCCGGTCTGGCGGAAGAACAGCTGGCCGAACACCAAGGCCGATGCTGTGCCATAGAGAAAGAACTCGTACCACTCGGCAACAGCGCCCGCCATCGCGGCTGCCACCACACGTTTGATGCCCGCAGGCGCCTTGTCTGCTGTGTTCACGGCATTCACTGATGCCGCCGTTGAGGGTGTGGCCATCGTTTTGCACTCCGATACGTATTATTGGAAGAAGGAGTAGGCAGTTCGGCATCGATTGGGTGCCGTGCATTCCTTATATGGTATTTCGTATACGATATCTAGATAAGCAAAAACGAAGCCAAACAGGCCGGTCTCGGTATGGCCTGTAGGAGCAGCCTTGTGCTGCGAAGAGGCCGGTGCTGTCGGTGGAGATTTACGGGGCTATTACGGGCCTCTTCGCAGCACAAGGCTGCTCCTACAAAGGGCGCGCGGTGGGTGAGTGAGTTAGTTATGGGGCAGGTGATCGTAAAGGCTTTGGCACACACCATTGATGTGCGCTTCGATCAGCCGAGCGGCCAGCTCCACATCCCGCGCACGGCAGGCGGCGACGATATCGCGATGCTCGTGATCGGCCCGGTCCTTGCCCGCCGACAAACTCATCTGCATACGCAAATACCGTTCGACCTTGTCATGAATGGAGCGAATCAGGCTGATCAAGTAGGGGCGTTTTGCAGGCTCGTACAAACAAGCGTGCAACGCCCAGTTGAGATCGGCCCAACGGCCGATGTCATCCTCGCCGATGAATTCTGCGCAGATAGCTTCAGCACGGGCAAAGTGTTCTTCGGTCATGTTGGGGATCGCCAGGCGGATCGCCTTCACTTCCAACAACACCCTCACCTCGAACATCTGCGCCAGTTCCGGCTCCGAGATGCGCGTGACCAATGCGCCACGGTTGCGATGAAAGTCCACCAGGCCTTCCGCTTCAAGGCGTTTCAAGGCTTCACGTACGGGAATCTTGCTGACATTGAAGGCGTGCGCCACTTCGTCCTGGCGCACGGGTTCGCCTTCGGCGAGCTGGCCTGAAATGATCGCCTCACGCAGGTGCTTGGCGATGATTTCCGACATAGAAGGGGTCGCCCCCAGGTTGGTGGCTTTGAAGGACGGCAGCGGCACAGGATTTTCCAGCAGGTGGCATTGCGGATATCTTATACGAAACCTTGGTCTATCCAAATCAACCGCCACCGCGGCGTCACACCAGGCTGGCTACCGGATCCTCATCTTCTGATGGGGCGACCTGCTCCTCGATCTTCGCTTGTACCTTTTGGTGCATGTCCTCTTTCATGCGCTGGGCGATCAGTTCGTCGACCTTTGCCTTCATCTCCGGCGGCAAGGCGTTGTACTCCTCTGGCGTGATGCCGATCTCACGCAGTAATTTTTCCTTGATCATCTCGCCAGGTGATTTGGCCATGTAGTCGCGAAACTCTTGCAGGGCGCTACTGGTCGTCTCTGTTTCAGCATCGGCTTGCTGGCGCGCAGCGACCTCAGGGTTTTGCAGCGCTACCTTGAGTTTGGCAAAGGCTTCTTCGCGCGCATCCTCGGCGTTTTGCTGTGAGGTGTTGCCTTGGCTGTGCTGTTGCGCTGCGGTGTTGTCGGTGGCCGCTGGCGCGCGCAGTTGCGCGGCTTGGGCGACGGCCTGTTCATCGGTGGCGCGCTGGGGTTGGTGAACTGTGGGCTGCCAGCTGACGCCGTTGGGGGCGATTATCATGTTTCCTCCTGGAAATCTCATTGGCAGGCACTCCGCGCAAAAGCCATGCCAGCACTGAACAGGCCGAAAATTGGCCTTCGGGCCTATTCCGGTTACTTTCCGGTGGGCATATGCTTGCCCGTCAGAGGCATTGCCTTGCCGCATGCGGCAACCATCAATACTGTCGGCAGCCCCTTGAACGGAGCGCAGTTGCTGGGCATCAGGGAGAGCGTCCATGAGTCAGGAAACCATGCCGGCACCCGCCGGTTTCAGTGAGCAGCAGCTGCAAACCTTGTTCGAGTTGGTAAGTGACGGCATCTGGGACTGGAATGCCAACACCGGCTACGTCTACCGCAACCCAGGCTGGTACGCCATGCTCGGCTATGCCAGTCATTCCATGGCCAACTCGGTGCTGACCTGGGAAAGCGTGATTCACCCGGAGGACTACCCGCGGGTCATGGCGCATTTCGAGGCCTACATCAATAACCGCAACGAGCGCTACCTGATCGAGTACCGCTGCCGCTGCCAGGATGGCAGCTACCTGTGGATCGAAGACAGCGGCTACATCATCGACCGCAACGACGACGGCTCGGTGGCCCGCATGCTTGGCGCCCACCGCAATATCGATGCCGGCAAGCGACGGGTGGCCCAGCTTGAGCAGCAGAACCTGTCGCTGGAAGGCCTGGTGGCCGAGCGCACCCGCGAGCTGTCCTGGGTCAACCAGCAATTGCAGCGTCAGCTGGATGAAAACCGCGAACTGGCCGAACGCGATGCGTTGACCCGCATCGCCAATCGGTACCGGCTGGAAAAGGTGTTGCTGCAAGAGTGCGAGCGCGCCCAGCGCTTCCGCCACCCCTTGTCGCTAATTGCCATGGACGTGGATGACTTCAAGCCGATCAACGATCATTACGGCCATGCCCGTGGCGATGCGGCGCTGGTGCAGGTGGTCGACAACCTGCGCACCTGCCTGCGCGAGCATGACCTGTTGGCGCGCTGGGGCGGTGACGAGTTCGTCATCGTGCTGCCGCAGACGGCGCTGGACGATGCGCTTGAAGTGGCCGCACGGTTGCGCCAGGTGATGGAGCAGGTGGAGCCGGTTGGCGAGTGTCGCCTGACCATGAGCTATGGGGTGGTGCAGTGGCAGGAGGGTCAAGACCCGGATGATTTGTTGGCCCGCGCTGACAAAGCCCTGTATCGCGCCAAAGGCGTGGGTAAGAACGCGATAGCTGAATGAGCTGACGATGGGTGAATGGGGCCGCTGCGATGGGTCGCACAGCGGCCCCTTTGGCCGCCACAGGTCCCCGCTGAGCGAAAGAAAAAAGACCCGCGGCGCCTTGCGGCGCAGCGGGCCAAATCGGCCTCAGCCGCTTCAGTGTCAGATATGCAAGGCGTGGCCCAGTGCACGCAACGCAGCTTCCTGTACCGCTTCACCCAGCGTCGGGTGGGCGTGGATGGTACCGGCGATGTCCTCAAGGCAGGCGCCCATTTCCAGCGATTGGGCAAAGGCCGTGGACAGTTCCGAGACCGCCACGCCAACCGCTTGCCAACCCAAGATCAGGTGATTGTCGCGGCGCGCCACCACGCGCACGAAGCCGGCTTTCGACTCAAGGCTCATGGCCCGGCCATTTGCCGCGAACGGGAACTGCGCGACGATGCAGTCCAGGCCTTGTTGGCTGGCTTGCTCCGGCGTCTTGCCGACCACCACGATTTCCGGGTCGGTGAAGCACACTGCGGCGATCGCATTCGGCTCGAAGCGCCGTGCCTTGCCAGCGATGATCTCGGCGACCATCTCGCCCTGGGCCATGGCCCGGTGTGCGAGCATTGGTTCACCCGCCACATCGCCGATGGCCCAGACATTGCGCATGCTGGTCTGGCAGCGTTCGTCGATGGCGATGGCGGCGCCGTTCATCTTCAGTTCCAGGGATTCAAGGTTGAAGCCTTGAGTACGCGGGCGCCGGCCGACAGCCACCAGCACCCGGTCGGCCTCCAGGCGTAGTTGCTGGCCTTGGCCATCACGGGCCAGCAGGCAACCGTTCTCGTAACCCTCGACGCTATGGCCCAGGTGCACGGCAATGCCCAGCTTCTTCAGCGCCTCGGCCACCGGTGCGGTCAGCTCGCTGTCGTAGGTCGGCAGGATGCGCTCGCGCGCTTCCACCACGCTCACCTGCGCGCCCAGCTTGCGGTAGGCGATACCCAACTCCAGGCCGATATAACCACCGCCCACTACAACCAGGTGCTGCGGCAAGGTTTCGGGTGCCAACGCTTCGGTCGAGGAAATGATCGGCCCACCCAGCGGCAGCATCGGCAGTTCGACGCTGTTGGAACCTGTGGCCAGCAACAGGTGCTCGCACTGGATGCGTTGGCCGTCGACGTCGACATGCTTGCCGTCGAGGACCTTCGCCCAGCCATGGATCACCTTGACCCCGTGCTTCTTCAGCAAGGCAGCCACCCCGGTGGTCAGGCGGTCGACGATGCCGTCTTTCCAGGCCACGCTGCGGGTGATGTCCAGGCGCGGTGAGCTGACACTGATGCCCAGTGGCGATGGCTCGGTGTAGCGCGAGGTCTGATGGAACTGCTCGGCGACATGAATCAGCGCCTTGGACGGAATACAGCCAACGTTGAGGCAAGTGCCGCCCAACGCCTGGCCTTCCACCAGCACGGTGGGAATACCCAATTGCCCGGCGCGGATGGCGGCTACATAGCCGCCAGGGCCGCCGCCGATGATCAGCAGGGTGGTTTCGATAGTCTGTTGCATGCTCACTCCACGAACAGGCAGGCGGGTTGCTCAAGCAGGCCACGCACGGCCTGGATGAACAGCGCAGCATCCATGCCGTCGACCACCCGGTGGTCGAACGAGCTGGACAGGTTCATCATCTTGCGTATGACGATCTGGCCGTCGATCACCATCGGCCGCTCGACCATGCGGTTGACGCCGACGATCGCCACTTCCGGGGTGTTGACCACCGGTGTACTGACGATACCGCCCAACGCGCCGAGGCTGGTCAGGGTGATGGTCGAGCCAGACAATTCCTCGCGGCTGGCCTTGTTGCTGCGCGCGGCGGTCGCCAAACGGCCGATCTCGCTGGCATTGCCCCACAGGCTGCCGGCTTCGGCATGGCGCAGCACCGGTACCATCAGGCCATTGTCGCCTTGGGTGGCGATGCCCACATGCACCGCGCCATGGCGGGTGATGACTTGCGCTTCGTCGTCATAGGTGGCGTTGATCTGCGGGAAGTCGCGCAGGGCCACGACCAACGCGCGGACCAAAAACGGCAGCAGGGTCAGCTTGCCGCGGCTGTCGCCGTGCTTCTGGTTGAGCTGCTGGCGCAGGGCTTCCAGGGCCGTGACGTCGATCTCTTCGACATAGCTGAAGTGCGCGACTCGGCGCTTGGCGTCCTGCATGCGCTGGGCGATCTTGCGGCGCAGGCCGATGACTTGCACCTGCTCGCTGTCGGTACGCTTGGCGTAGCCACTGGGCGCTTGCCCGGCGGCGGTCTGTGGCTTGCTCATGAACGCATCGAGGTCTTCGTGCAGGATGCGCCCGGCTGGGCCGCTGCCATGCACGTAGCGCAGCTCGATGCCGGCATCCAGCGCACGCTTGCGCACGGCCGGGGAGGCCAGCGGCTTGTCGCCCGCCTGGCGCGGCACGATGGGCGCGGCAGTGGCGGTGGCTGCAGCCTGGCAGGCCGGCGCTGCGACGGCGGCACGCGCTGGCGGTGTGTTGGCTGCTGGCGCGGCCACTGGCTCGACGGGCTTGGCTTCAGCGGGCTTGCCCTGCGGCGCGTCGACATGGTTGCCGCTGCCTTCCACTTCGATGCGGATCAGCTCGCTGCCGACCGCCATCACCTCACCCGGCTGGCCACCCAGGGCCAATACCTTGCCGCTGACCGGCGAAGGGATTTCCACGGTCGCCTTGTCGGTCATGACATCGGCCACCACCTGGTCTTCGGCGATCACATCACCGACCTTGACGAACCACTCGACCAACTCGACTTGCGCGATACCTTCGCCAATGTCCGGCATCTTGATGACGTGCGTGCCCATTCAGACCTCCATGACCCGTTTCAATGCCGCACCTACCCGCGAAGGCCCTGGGAAGTAAGCCCATTCCTGTGCGTGAGGGTAGGGGGTGTCCCAACCGGTGACGCGCTCGATCGGCGCTTCGAGGTGATGGAAGCAGTGCTCCTGAACCAGCGCCACCAGCTCGGCACCGAAACCGCAGGTACGGGTAGCCTCGTGCACCACCACGCAGCGACCGGTCTTTTTCACCGACGCGACGATGGTCTCCAGGTCCAGCGGCCACAGGCTGCGCAGGTCGATGACTTCGGCATCGACGCCGGTTTCTTCGGCGGCCACTTGGGCCACGTAGACCGTGGTGCCATACGTCAGCACGGTAACGTCGCTGCCGGGGCGGGTGATTGCCGCCTTGTCCAACGGCACGGTGTAGTAGCCATCCGGCACGGCGCTGTGCGGGTGCTTGGACCACGGCGTCACAGGGCGGTCGTGGTGGCCGTCGAACGGGCCGTTGTAGAGGCGTTTGGGCTCAAGGAAAATGACCGGGTCGTCGCATTCGATCGAGGCGATCAGCAGGCCCTTGGCGTCATAGGGGTTGGACGGCATGACGGTGCGGAGCCCGCACACCTGGGTGAACATCGCTTCGGGGCTCTGGCTGTGCGTCTGGCCGCCATAGATGCCGCCACCGCAGGGCATGCGCAGGGTCAGCGGGGAGATGAACTCGCCGGCCGAGCGATAGCGCAGGCGGGCCATTTCCGACACGATCTGGTCGGAGGCCGGGTAGAAGTAGTCGGCAAACTGGATTTCCACCACCGGGCGCAGGCCGTAGGCGCCCATGCCCACGGCAGTGCCGACGATGCCGCTTTCCGAGATCGGGGCGTCGAACACCCGCGACTTGCCGTACTTGGTCTGCAAGCCTTCAGTGCAGCGGAACACGCCACCGAAGTAGCCGACGTCCTGGCCGTAGATCACGACATTGTCGTCACGCTCAAGCATGATATCCATGGCCGAGCGCAGGGCCTGGATCATGGTCATGGTAGTGGTGGCCATGGCGGTTTCCGGGTTGATGCTGTTGTTATGGTCGTTCATCTCAAACCCCCAGTTCCTGGCGTTGACGGCGCAGGTGTTCGGGCATTTCCTTGTACACGTCCTCGAACATCGAGGCCGCGCTCGGGATATGGCCGTTGGCCAGGGTGCCGTACTGTTCAGCTTCCTTCTGCGCGGCGATGACCGCAGCCTCGAACTCGGCGGTGACCGCCTGGTGCTCTTCCTCGGACCAGTGGCCGATCTTGATCAGATGCTGCTTCAGGCGGGCGATCGGGTCGCCCAGCGGGAAGTGGCTCCAGTCATCGGCAGGGCGGTACTTGGACGGGTCGTCGGAGGTGGAGTGCGGGCCGGCACGGTAAGTGACCCATTCGATCAGGCATGGGCCCAGGCCACGGCGGGCGCGTTCGGCGGCCCAGCGCGAGGCGGCGTACACAGCGACGAAGTCGTTGCCGTCGACGCGCAAGGAGGCGATACCGCAGCCCACGCCACGGCCGGCGAAGGTGGTCGATTCACCGCCAGCAATGGCCTGAAAGGTGGAGATCGCCCACTGGTTGTTGACCACGTTGAGGATCACCGGCGCGCGGTACACGTGGGCAAAGGTCAGGGCGGTATGGAAGTCCGACTCGGCGGTGGCGCCGTCGCCGATCCAGGCTGAGGCGATCTTGGTATCGCCCTTGATCGCCGAGGCCATGGCCCAGCCGACCGCCTGCACGAACTGGGTCGCCAGGTTGCCGCTGATGGTGAAGAACCCGGCCTCGCGTACCGAGTACATGATCGGCAGCTGGCGCCCCTTGAGCGGGTCGCGCTCGTTGGACAGCAACTGGCAGATCATCTCCACCAGTGACACGTCGCGGGCCATCAGGATGCTCTGCTGGCGGTAGGTGGGGAAGCACATGTCGGTGCGGTTCAGGGCCAGGGCCTGGGCGCTGCCGATGGCTTCCTCGCCCAAGCTCTGCATGTAGAAGGACATCTTTTTCTGGCGCTGGGCAACCACCATGCGGCTGTCGAAGATGCGCGTCTTGAGCATGGCGCGCATGCCTTGGCGCAGCACCTGCGGGTCGATGTCTTCGGCCCATGGGCCGAGGGCGTCACCGTGCGCGTCCAACACGCGGATCAGGCTGTTGGACAGCTCTGCGGTGTCGGCAGCGTCGACGTCGATGGACGGTTTGCGGACAACACCTGCATCGTTCAGACGCAGGTAGGAAAAATCGGTCTGGCAGCCTGGCCGGCCGGTGGGCTCGGGCACATGCAAACGCAGGGGGGCGTACTCGTTCATGCTTTTTACGCTCGCTCGAATGTTGTTTTTGTGAGCTCTGAAGCGGCCGCCGCTGAGTACCGGCTTGTGACTGGTAAGTCAGCGTCACCTACATCTTAGTGGCACGGCAGGAGAATTTTTCTCTCAAGTTGGTTGCCTTTGCTGACGGGCGCAGATAAACATTCCGCATAAACACAAAAAACCGGTGAATTTGTCTCATGCGCAAACTCGATCGTACCGATATCGGTATTCTCAACAGCCTTCAGGAAAACGCCCGCATCACCAACGCGGAACTGGCGCGGTCGGTCAACCTGTCGCCCACCCCCTGTTTCAATCGGGTCAAAGCGATGGAAGAGCTGGGGGTGATCCGCCAGCAGGTGACCTTGTTGTCGCCGGAGGCGTTGGGGCTGGACGTGAATGTGTTCATCCATGTGAGCCTGGAAAAACAGGTCGAGCAGTCGCTGCACCGCTTCGAGGAAGAGATCGCCGAGCGCCCCGAGGTGATGGAGTGCTACCTGATGACGGGCGACCCGGATTACCTGCTGCGGGTGTTGCTGCCCAGTATTCAAGCGCTGGAGCGGTTTCTCGATTACCTGACGCGGTTGCCGGGCGTGGCGAATATCCGGTCGAGTTTTGCCTTGAAGCAGGTGCGCTATAAAACGGCGCTGCCATTGCCAGCGAATGGGATGACCCTGCGCGAATAAGGGAAGCGGAATTACACACCTGTAGGAGCAGCCTTGCGCTGCGAAGAGGCCGGTGAAATCACCGTAGATCTTTGGTGTTTACACTGGCCTCTTCGCAGCACAAGGCTGCTCCTACCTGATTCGGGCGGCCTGAAATAGAGGCAAGCAAGAAAAAGCCCCGCCAGTTCGCACTGGCGGGGCTTTTTCATTCAGCCTTGGCTATCAGCCGTGATGAGGTTTGTGCTCATCAGCGGTTTCCAGGGCAGTTTCCTGCGTCGATGCAGCAGCTTCCTGCGCGGCTTTAGCCGCAGCCTCGGCTTCACGCTTGCGGCGACGCACTTCACGTGGGTCGTTAGGCGCGCGGCCGTTTGCCAGCATTACAGTGGCGGTTTCAACCACGACAGGTGCTTCGACCGGTGCGGGCTCTACCGCAACTGGAGCAGGCTCAGCGACCACTTCCGGTTGGGCTTCGGCAGCCGGAGCAGGTGCTTCAATGACCGGTGCCTGTTCGATGAAGGCCGGGGCCTTTTCGATTTCACCGGCTTCGACCGCTGGAGCTTCCACTGGGGCTTCGGCAACCACTGCAGGTTCGGCCGCAGGGGCTTCTTCCACGACCGGCTGTGGCGCAACTTCAACCACAGGTTCGGCAGTCGCTTCCACCACTACGGGTTCGCTGACAGGTTGTTCGACCACCGGAGCAATGGCGACTTCCTCGGCCTGTGCAACGGCTTCGACCTGCTCGGCGGGCTTGGTGGCTTCGCGGGTGTCGGTTTCGGCGACTTCAGCGGTGGCGCGCTCGGCCTGCTGATTGGCTTGGGCTTCGGCATAGGCACTGATGCTGCTGCTGGCAACAGCCGCGGTCACAGCCAGGCCGGCAGCCAGTTCGGCACCCAGCTCGCTGGCCTGGTGCTGTTGTGGCTGCTCTTCGCTGCCGTCGTCTTCGCTACCTTCGATCAGCTCACCGTTGGCATTGCGTTGACGCTCGCGACGGTTGCTGCGACGACGCTGGCCGCGGGAACGGCGGCGCGGACGCTCGCCATCGGCGCCTTCCTGCTCGTCTTGCAGCAACTCTTCGTTCGGCAGTTGCTCTTCGGCAAGCTCTGCAGCCTGCTCGGTGGCTTCTTCGCTGGCACGTGGCTGGCGCTCTTCACGCGGTGGGCGTGGGGCACGCTCTTCACGTGGGGCGCGTTCTTCGCGGGGTGCGCGTTCTTCACGCGGGGCACGCTCTTCACGCGGAGCACGCTCTTCACGCGGAGCACGTTCTTCACGCGGAGCACGCTCTTCGCGAGGGGCACGCTCTTCACGCGGTGCACGCTCTTCGCGTGGGGCGCGTTCTTCACGGGCTACACGCTCTTCGCGTGGCTGGCGCTCTTCACGGGCAGCGGGTGCCGGCGTGGCTTCCAGCGGCTCGCGCAGTTCGCGTACCGGGCGTTCTTCGCGGTTGCCACGACGGTCTTCGCGAGGCTGACGTGGTTGGCGCTCTTCGCGCGGTGCACGTTCTTCACGCGGGGCACGTTCTTCACGTGGTGCGCGTTCTTCGCGAGGCTGACGCTCTTCGCGTGGTGCGCGCTCGGCACGCTCTTCGCGTGGCTTGCGCTCTTCGTCGCGACGGCCGTTACGGTTGCGGGTCTGCTGGCGGCCGTTGCGACGCTCTTCGTTGCGTGGGGTGCGTTCAGCAGCTGGTTTTTCGGCTGTGACGGCCGGTGCGGCGACCGGTTCGTCCTTGCCGGCGAACAGGCTGACCAGCGACTTGACCAGGCCTTTGAACAGGCTTGGCTCTGGGGCGCTTGGCGCTGGGGCTACCGGTGCGGCAGGCTGCTGCGGCTCTTCGACAGTGCTCGGCACCGGCGCGTTGGCGCGGGCCGGGGCAGTCTTCACCGCGGCTTCCTGGCGAACCAGGGTGCGGGTGGCGGTCGGCTGCGGCGCTTCTTCGGTTTCGGTGGCGGCGATCTCGTAGCTGGACAGGTTGTTCAGCACTTCAGGGTTGTCGTCGCGCAGGCGCTGGACTTCGAAGTGCGGGGTTTCCAGGTGATCGTTCGGCAGGATGATGATGCGTGCACGGGTGCGCAGTTCGATCTTGGTGATCGAGTTGCGTTTCTCGTTCAGCAGGAAAGCAGCGACCGGGATCGGCACCTGGGCGCGCACTTCGGCAGTGCGGTCCTTCAGCGCTTCTTCCTCGATCAGGCGCAGGATGGCCAGCGACAGCGACTCGACGTCACGGATGATGCCGGTACCCGAGCAGCGTGGGCAGACGATGCCGCTGCTTTCGCCCAGCGATGGGCGCAGGCGCTGACGGGACATTTCCAGCAGGCCGAAGCGCGAGATACGGCCAACCTGAACGCGGGCGCGGTCGGCCTCAAGGCACTCACGCACACGCTCTTCGACGGCGCGCTGGTTTTTGGCCGGGGTCATGTCGATGAAGTCGATGACGATCAGGCCGCCGATATCACGCAGACGCAATTGGCGGGCGATTTCTTCGGCCGCTTCCAGGTTGGTCTGCAGGGCGGTTTCCTCGATGTCGCTGCCTTTGGTGGCGCGCGCCGAGTTGATGTCGATAGAGACCAGGGCCTCGGTCGGGTCGATTACGATCGAGCCGCCGGACGGCAGGTCGACGACGCGCTGGAAGGCGGTCTCGATCTGGCTCTCGATCTGGAAGCGGTTGAACAGCGGGACGCTGTCTTCGTACAGCTTGACCTTGCTGGCGTACTGCGGCATCACCTGGCGGATGAAGGTCAGGGCTTCTTCCTGAGCGTCCATGCTGTCGATCAGCACTTCGCCGATGTCCTGGCGCAGGTAGTCGCGGATGGCGCGGATGATGACGTTGCTTTCCTGATAGATCAGGAATGGCGCGGCGCGGTCAAGGGAGGCTTCCTTGATGGCGGTCCACAGCTGCAGCAGGTAGTCGAGGTCCCATTGCATTTCTTCGCTGCTGCGGCCAAGGCCGGCAGTGCGCACGATCAGGCCCATGTCGCCCGGCACGGTCAGGCCGTTGAGGGCTTCGCGCAGCTCGTTGCGCTCTTCGCCTTCGATGCGGCGGGAGATGCCGCCAGCGCGTGGGTTGTTAGGCATCAGCACCAGGTAGCGGCCGGCCAGGCTGATGAAGGTGGTGAGGGCGGCGCCTTTGTTGCCGCGCTCTTCCTTCTCGACCTGGACGATGACTTCCTGGCCTTCGCTGAGGACGTCCTTGATGTTGACGCGGCCTTCGGGGGACTTCTTAAAGTACTCGCGGGAGATTTCTTTCAGCGGCAGGAAGCCGTGACGTTCGGAGCCGAAGTCGACGAAGGCGGCTTCGAGGCTAGGTTCGATGCGGGTGATCTTGCCTTTGTAGATGTTGGCCTTTTTCTGCTCACGGGCGCCGGACTCGATGTCCAGGTCGTAGAGGCGTTGGCCGTCCACCAGGGCTACACGCAACTCTTCGGGTTGAGTTGCGTTAATCAGCATTCTTTTCATGTTGTACCGTCGGTTTCCGGGCTGCCGGAAACGGCGTTCGGCACACACGACGTCTCATGGTCGGTGCCAAGGTGCGCAAAGGGTGGCGGGGCCACCCCCGTGTCGAGCGACGTTCGGCACCAGCCGGTTGCCCAGCCTGCCGTTGTCACGACGACGCGTCCTGTTTGCTGCGGTGCCTAGCTGGCCCTTGTGGCTTTCGAATAGGTATCCGAATCAACCCAGCGGGCCAAGTGCACTCAGTCAGGAGGAGGAATCAACCTTCAGCCGTGGACGCCCGGGGGCATCTGTTTCAGGACCTTATCCGCTCGCCGCCCATGTCAGTGGGCCGGTGGCCGGACGCGGTGCTACACGGTCCGAGGGCTGTGCATCTCCACCCTGCACGTATCCCTGATAATTCGGGTGCTGCCGCGCGCTGAATCCGCAACGGGTTGCATTTTTCGCCAGCGCGGGTTCCGCGCTGGCGCCATTCATGTCCAAGGCAGGTATTTCCGAAGCATTCGCCGTGCGTTGCGTGGAAGCGACGAGGCGGGCAGAGGTGCAGCGAAAAGAATCGGGTAAGCAGGTGAAACACCGCACTTGTCGTTTTTTTTCGGTCTTCTCTACACAGCGCTGGTGGCGATTCCAGGCAATTCGGTAAACTGGCGAAAACCCCGTAGGACGGCCTCGCGTCCTGGAGAATTGCGAAGGTCAGGGACCGGCGAAGAGCCTGGTGCCGCTGGCCTGCCGCTTTTGGCGGCGTTCGCGACTATAGCAGCAATGATTAAGTGCTTCAATTCCATAAAAAATTGTTATGATCCCTTGATGACGACCAATACCCCTCCGACTTCCGGCGTTCAGCTGATCGAAGTCGCGCCGGAGCTTGCCGGCCAACGCATCGACAATTTCCTCATCACGGCCCTCAAGGGCGTGCCCAAGACGCTTGTCTACCGCATCCTGCGCAAGGGTGAAGTGCGGGTCAACAAGGGGCGCGTCAAGCCTGAGTACAAGATTCAGGCCGGCGATATCGTGCGGGTACCGCCCGTCCGCTTGCCCGAGCGTGATGCGCCTGCGCCGGTGGCGCAAGGCCTGTTGCAGCGCCTGGAAGCGGCGATTGTCTATGAAGACAAAGCGCTGATCGTGATGAACAAGCCGGCCGGTATTGCCGTGCATGGCGGCAGTGGCCTGAGCTTTGGTGTGATCGAGGCGCTGCGCCAACTGCGCCCGGACGCCAAGGAACTTGAACTGGTGCACCGCCTGGACCGCGACACGTCCGGCCTGCTGATGATCGCCAAGAAGCGCAGCATGCTGCGCCACCTGCATGCCGCATTGCGTGGCGACGGTGTCGACAAGCGCTACATGGCCTTGGTGCGCGGCCATTGGCCGACCGCCAAGAAGCAGGTCAACGCACCGTTGCTCAAGAGCAACCTGCGTTCTGGCGAGCGTATGGTCGAGGTCAATGACGAGGGCAAGGAAGCGCTGACCCTGTTCCGCGTGCTGCGCCGTTTTGGCGAGTTCGCAACCATTGTCGAGGCGCGCCCGATCACCGGTCGTACTCACCAGATTCGTGTGCACACCTTGCATGCTGGGCACATGATCGCAGGCGACAGCAAGTACGGCGATGAAGACTTCAGCCGCGAAATCCGCGAGCTGGGCGGCAAGCGCCTGTTCCTGCATGCCTACGCCCTGACCGTGCCGCTGCCTGACGGCGGCGAGCTCAAGCTCGAGGCGCCGGTGGATGAGGTGTGGGCTAAGACGGTTGAGCGTTTGAGTGCGTCCTGATCTATGAAAAAGCCGTATGAACTGCTGATTTTCGACTGGGATGGCACCCTGGCCGATTCCATCGGCCGCATCGTCGAGGCGATGAATGCCGCCGCTGAGCGTGCCGGTGAGGCGCCAAGCCACGAAGAGGCGGTCAAGGGCATCATCGGTCTGGCCCTGGGCGAGGCGATCCATACCCTGTACCCGCACCTGACGCCGGTAGCGCTCGAGCGCTTCCGGCAGCACTACGCCGACATCTACATGGCGCTCGATCAGCAGCCCTCGCCGTTGTTCGAGGGCGTGGTCGAGTCGCTGGATGCCTTTCGTGCAGAGGGTTACCGCCTGGCGGTGGCGACCGGCAAGGCGCGTCGCGGCTTGGATCGGGTGCTCAAGGCCAATGGCTGGGAGCAGTTTTTCGACATCACCCGTGCTGCCGACGAGACCCGTGGCAAGCCGCACCCGCTGATGCTCGAGGAAATTCTCGGCCATTGTGGTGTCGAACCAGAGCGTGCGCTGATGGTCGGCGATTCGGCGTTCGACCTGCAGATGGCCAGCAATGCTGGCATGCATTCGGTGGCTGTCGGGTATGGCGCGATGTCGTTGCAGGCATTGGCCGAATTCGGCCCGCAGCTGTGCATCAATCATTTTTCCCAGTTGCGTGAGTGGCTGGGCCGTTCCGCGTAATTTCACGTCCAAGGCAGGTAAGCATGGCAGACGAATGGAAAGCCCCTGAGTCCGAACCCGAGGAGCGCGAAGAGCGCAAGAGTTGGAAGCTGTTGGAGAAGACCCTGCTGGCGGGCGTCCAGGAGCAGCGTCGCGCGCGTCGCTGGGGGATCTTCTTCAAGCTGCTGACCTTCGTCTACCTGTTCGGCATGCTGATGCTGTTCACGCCGCTGATGGACATGGACAAGGCGGCTTCGCGCAGTGCCAGCCATACGGCGCTGATCGAGGTGCGCGGCGTGATCGCCGACCAGGAGGCTGCCAGTGCCGATAACCTCGTCAAGAGCCTGCGTGAGGCGTTCAAGGACGCCAAGACCAAGGCGGTGGTGCTGCGCATCAACAGCCCAGGCGGCAGCCCGGTGCAGGCGGGTTATGTATATGACGAGATTCGTCGCCTGCGTGCCGAGTACCCGGCCATCAAACTGTATGCGGTAATTACCGACCTGGGCGCTTCCGGTGCTTACTACATTGCCAGTGCGGCGGACGAGATCTATGCCGACAAGGCTAGCCTGGTCGGCTCCATCGGGGTGACGGCAGCGGGTTACGGGTTTGTCGGGTCGATGGAGAAGCTTGGGGTCGAGCGACGCACGTACACTGCAGGCGAGCACAAGGCCTTCCTGGACCCGTTCTCGCCAGAGAAGCCGGAAGAGCGTGCGTTCTGGCAGGGTGTGCTGAACACCACGCACCAGCAGTTCATCGCCATGGTCAAGCAGGGGCGGGGTGACCGCCTGAAAGACAAAGAGCACCCGGAGCTGTTCAGTGGCCTGATCTGGACCGGCGAGCAGGCCAAGGCGCTGGGGCTGGTGGATGGCCTGGGCAGTGCCAGCTATGTCGCGCGGGAGATTGTCGGCGAGAAGGAGTTGGTGGATTTCACGGTCGAGGAATCGCCGTTTGATCGCTTCTCGAAGCGGCTGGGCGCTAGCGTGGCGGAGCATCTGGCGATGTATATGGGGTTCCAGGGGCCGTCGTTGCGCTGAGGGTTCGCCGTCGCAGTTTTGGTGCCTGTGAGATCAGGCGCCGCCCGCGCGCCCATGTCCCAGAAATAATTGGCCCGAAACAACTGTAGGAGCAGCCTTGTGCTGCGAAGCGCCGCGCAGGCGGCGCTCAATCTCATAAGCGCCACAAATGTTGAGCCTAAGGTATCTCCACCCCTTCCTTCGTCAACATATCCACCAGCCGAATCAGCGGCAGCCCCACCAGGCTGGTCGCATCGCAACCGTGCGTGCTTTGGAATAAGCTCACCCCCAGCCCTTCCGCCTTAAAGCTCCCGGCGCAATCCAGCGGCTGTTCTGCCGTTACATAGCGCTCGACCCGTTTGCGGTCCAATTCACGCATGGTGACGGTAAAGGGCACGCAATCGACCTGGCAGTGCCCCGTGGCGCTGTTCAGCAGTGCCAGCCCGGTCAGGAAGGTCACTTGCTGCCCGCTCGCCTCCAGCAGCTGCTCGCAGGCGCGGGCGAAGGTGTGTGGCTTGCCCAGGATCTGTTCACCCAGCACAGCGACCTGGTCAGAGCCAATGATCAGGTGCCCTGGGTGGCTGCCCGCCAATGCCTCAGCCTTTTGCCTGGCCAGGCGCCGTACCAGCTCCACGGCAGGCTCGTCACCCAGTCGCTGCTCGTCTATATCGGGGCTTGCGCAGGTGAATGGCAGGCGCAGGCGGGCGAGCAGTTCGCGTCGATAAGGGGAGCTGGAAGCCAGTAATAAGGGAAGCATGGTAGACTCCTGATCAGTTGAACCAAATTCTAACATGCAACATGCCGCCTAATTTCCTTTGACAGGTGCGGGGGGCATCCCTAGAATGCTGCGCCTATGTTGAATGACCCGATTCCACCTCACGTTGACCCGCGCAAATTAGCCGATCGTGGCGTAACCCTTAACGGTTCGCTGCAACTCGCTGATTTGGAAAGACTCTGCGACCCGCTTTCCGACAATGTCGGTACGGTGCAGGCGAAGTTAAATTTTGAACGAGATGAACAGCACGTGGTGGTTATCCACAGCGAGCTCGACGTCGAGGTCAAGATGGTTTGCCAGCGTTGTCTTGAGCTGGTCACCCTGCCGATCCACAGCGAATGTACTTACGCCGTGGTGAAGGAGGGTGCGAATACCCAGTCGTTGCCGAAAGGCTATGACGTGCTGGAACTGGGCGAAGATCCATTGGATCTGCAGGCGCTGGTCGAGGAGGAGCTTCTGCTCGCCTTGCCAATCGTGCCTGCTCATCATCCGGAAGAATGCCAGCAGCCGGCGGGCGCAGACGAGCCCGATTCGAGCAAGGACGAGGTATCGCGGTCCAACCCGTTCAGTGTTTTGGCGCAGTTAAAGCGTGACCCAAACGTTTAGGAGTTAATCAATTATGGCTGTTCAGCAGAACAAAAAATCCCGCTCTGCCCGTGACATGCGCCGTTCGCACGACGCTCTGTCGGAAAACGCGCTGTCGGTAGAGAAAACCACCGGTGAAGTTCACCTGCGCCACCACGTATCGCCAGAAGGCGTATACCGTGGTCGCAAAGTGGTCGACAAGGGCGCTGACGAGTAATCCTTGTCCGCTCAGATCATCGCGATCGACGCAATGGGCGGGGACTTCGGTCCCCGCAGCATTGTCCAGGCTAGCATTGCCTGCCTTTCGGCTACTCCCTCGCTGCACCTGACCCTCGTCGGTCAACCCTCCCTCCTTGAAGATCTTGTCAGCGGCCTTGCGGCGGCGGATCGCGCGCGCCTGCAGATTGTCGCGGCCAGCGAGGTGATTGGCATGGACGAGCGGCCATCCCAGGCGTTGCGTGGCAAACCGGATTCGTCGATGCGCATTGCGCTCGAGCTGGTGCGTGACGGCAAGGCCCAGGCCTGCGTGAGTGCCGGCAACACCGGGGCGCTGATGGCGTTGTCGCGTTTCGTGCTCAAAACCCTGCCGGGTATCGATCGGCCGGCCATGGTGGCGGCGATCCCGACTCAGGCGGGGTACTGCCAGTTGCTCGACCTGGGTGCCAATGTCGATTGCAGTGCCGAGAACCTCTTCCAGTTCGCCGTGATGGGCTCGGTGGCCGCCCAGGCGCTGGGTGTGCATCGGCCGCGCGTGGCGCTGTTGAATATCGGCACCGAGGACATCAAGGGCAACCAGCAGGTCAAGCTGGCGGCCACCTTGCTGCAGAACGCCCGTGGGCTTAACTATGTGGGCTTCGTCGAAGGCGATGGCCTGTACCGCGGCGAGGCTGACGTGGTGGTGTGTGACGGTTTTGTCGGCAACATCCTGCTCAAATCCAGCGAGGGCCTGGCGACGATGATCGCTGCGCGCATCGAGACGCTGTTCAAGGGTGGCGTGTTGTCGCGCGCTGCCGGCGCGCTGGCCATGCCACTGCTCAAGCGACTGCAGGCCGACCTGGCGCCGGCGCGGCACAACGGTGCGAGTTTCCTGGGTTTGCAGGGGATTGTCATCAAGAGTCACGGTTCGGCGGGGGTGCAGGGCTTTCAGAGTGCGATTCAGCGGGCGCTGATCGAGATTCAGGAAAACCTGCCGCAGCGGCTGCATGGCCGCCTTGAAGACCTGTTGCCTTAGGCAATTCGCCGATGAAGTGCTTAAATGTGACCGCTTGGTCCGCGTCTCCATCCAAGTTTTCAGATTCCGCGTCAGGCTGATGCCCGGCGCACCCTATCCGACGACAAGATCATAAGGGCTTGTTCAATGTCTGCATCCCTCGCATTCGTCTTTCCCGGTCAAGGTTCCCAGTCGCTCGGCATGCTCAAAGAATTGGGCGCCGAAAAGCCGGTGATCGTTGAGACCTTCAAGGAGGCCTCCGAGGCTCTGGGCTATGACCTGTGGAAGCTGGTCCAGGAAGGCCCGGAAGAACAACTCAACCAAACCGACAAGACCCAGCCGGCCATCCTCACTGCCTCGATCGCCCTGTGGCGCCTGTGGCTAGAAGAGGGCGGCGCGCAGCCGGCGTTCGTTTCCGGCCACAGCTTGGGTGAATACAGCGCCTTGGTTGCCGCTGGCAGCCTGTCGCTCAAAGATGCAGTGAAGCTGGTCAAGCGCCGTGGCGAACTGATGCAGGAGGCCGTGCCTGCCGGTCACGGCGCCATGGCCGCGATTCTCGGCCTGGACGATGCCGTAGTGGTCGATATCTGTGCCAAGGCCGCCGAAGATGAAGTGGTCAGCGCGGTGAACTTCAACTCGCCAGGTCAGGTCGTGATCGCGGGCAACACGGCTGCCGTGGATCGTGCCATGGCGCTGTGCAAAGAGGCCGGTGCCAAGCGCGCCCTGCCGTTGGCGGTCAGCGTGCCGTCGCACTGCGCCTTGATGAAGCCGGCTGCCGAGCGTTTTGCCGAATCGGTCAACGCCATCGAATGGAAGGCCCCGCAGATCCCGGTGGTGCAGAACGTCACCGCCGCTATCGCCGCCGACCTCGATGCGCTCAAGCATGACCTGCTGGCACAGCTTTACCAGCCCGTGCGCTGGGTCGAGTGCGTGCAGACCCTAGCCGCCAATGGCGCGGTCAACCTGGTCGAGTGCGGCCCGGGCAAAGTCCTCGCCGGCCTCAACAAGCGTTGCGCCGACGGTGTCACCACCTACAACCTCAATACCCCTGACGCCGTCGCCGCCACCCGTGCGGTGCTGGCCTGAATTGGAGAAGCTTGCATGAGCCTGCAAGGTAAAGTTGCACTGGTCACCGGCGCTAGCCGTGGCATCGGCCAGGCCATTGCCCTCGAACTGGGCCGCCAGGGCGCGACCGTGATCGGCACCGCCACGTCGGCTTCCGGCGCCGAGCGCATTGCCGCCACCCTCAAAGAGCACGGCATCGCCGGCACCGGCATGGAGCTGAACGTAACCAGCGCCGAGTCCGTGGAAGCGGTGCTGGGTGCCATCAGCGCACAGTTTGGTGCGCCGACCATCCTGGTCAACAACGCTGGCATCACTCGCGACAACCTCATGCTGCGCATGAAGGACGACGAGTGGTTCGACGTGATCGACACCAACCTGAACAGCCTCTACCGTCTGTCCAAGGGCGTGCTGCGCGGCATGACCAAGGCGCGTTGGGGTCGTATCATCAGCATCGGCTCGGTTGTCGGTGCCATGGGTAACGCTGGTCAGGCCAACTACGCGGCGGCCAAGGCCGGCCTCGAAGGCTTCAGTCGCGCCCTGGCGCGTGAAGTGGGCTCGCGTGGTATCACCGTCAACTCGGTGACCCCGGGCTTCATCGACACCGACATGACTCGCGAGCTGCCAGAAGCGCAGCGCGAAGCCCTGCAGACCCAGATTCCGCTGGGCCGCCTGGGCCAGGCCGAGGAAATCGCCAAGGTGGTTTCCTTCCTGGCCTCCGACGGCGCAGCCTATGTGACCGGCGCTACGGTGCCGGTCAACGGCGGGATGTACATGTAACAACTGCAACTCAATGTGACGGATTTCGTAAAAAAAGAGTCATACTGCGAGCCTAAAATCCGTTATAAAGCTGCAACCAGATTCCAGGCAGCGGGTGCGGTGACTAATCCGAAGGTGCGTTTAGCTTGAAAAGCGAACGTCTTTCTATAAAATTGGTCACCGGCCAGCTGCCTGACATATGTCCATTAGGAGTGAAAACTAGGTATGAGCACCATCGAAGAACGCGTCAAGAAAATCGTCGCCGAGCAACTGGGCGTCAAGGAAGAGGAAGTGACCAACGAGAAGTCCTTCGTCGATGACCTGGGTGCCGATTCGCTTGACACCGTTGAGCTGGTGATGGCTCTGGAAGAGGAATTCGAGACCGAGATTCCTGACGAAGAAGCCGAGAAGATCACTACCGTTCAAGCCGCTATCGACTACGTCAACAGCCACAAGGCCTAAGACGCAGTAGTCGACGCTTCTTGTCGGGAAAAACCGCACTGCCTTTGCTGGCGTGCGGTTTTTTCTTTGCGAGCCCCCTGCCTTCAGCTCAAGGGTATCGTTCACCGCGCACCGAGAGCCTGTTGTCATTCCATTCCATCGCATGAATGCAATGCCAAGAGACTCTGTTATTAGAAAAGGAGAGTACTGTGTCGCGTAGACGCGTCGTGGTCACCGGTATGGGTATGCTGTCGCCACTGGGTACCGATGTACCGAGCACCTGGCAGGGCATTCTGGCTGGCCGCAGTGGCATCGGTCCGATCGAACATACGGATCTGTCTGCCTACTCCACCCGTTTCGGCGGCTCGGTGAAAGGCTTTGAGGTCGAACAGTACCTGTCGGCCAAAGAGGCCCGCAAACTTGACCTGTTCATCCAGTACGGCCTGGCGGCCGGGTTCCAGGCCGTGCGTAATGCGGGCCTGGAGGTCAACGACAGCAACCGTGAACGCATTGGCGTGGCCATGGGTTCGGGCATTGGTGGCCTGACCAACATCGAAGAAACCAGCCGGACCCTGCACGAGCAGGGCCCGCGGCGTATTTCGCCGTTCTTCGTGCCGGGTTCGATCATCAACATGATCTCCGGTTTCCTGTCTATCCACTTGGGGTTGCAGGGCCCGAACTACGCCATTGCCACCGCCTGCACCACGGGCACCCACTGCATCGGCATGGCGGCGCGCAACATCGCCTACGGCGAAGCTGACGTGATGATCGCCGGTGGCGCCGAAATGGCCGCCTGCGGCCTGGGCATGGGCGGCTTCGGCGCATCGCGTGCGCTGTCGACCCGCAACGATGAGCCAAGCCGTGCCAGCCGTCCTTGGGACAAAGGCCGTGATGGTTTCGTGCTGTCTGACGGTGCCGGTGCCCTGGTGCTGGAAGAACTCGAGCACGCCAAGGCCCGTGGCGCGACCATTTATGCCGAGCTGGTTGGTTTCGGCATGAGCGGCGACGCTTACCACATGACCTCGCCACCCGATACCGGCGAAGGCGCTGCCCGTTGCATGGCCAATGCCCTGCGCGATGCGGGTATCCAGCCTGAAGAGGTCAGCTACATCAACGCCCACGGCACTTCGACCCCGGCCGGCGATATCGCCGAAGTGGCGGCGATCAAGCGTGTGTTCGGTGAGCATGCCTACAAGCTCGCGGTCAGCTCGACCAAGTCGATGACTGGCCACCTGCTGGGTGCTGCTGGCGCGGTGGAAGCGATCTTCAGCGTGCTGGCGATCAACAGCCAGATGGCGCCGCCGACCATCAACCTGGACGAGCCGGACGAAGGGTGTGACCTGGACTTCGTGCCACACCAGGCGCGCAGCATGCCGATCGATGTGGTGCTGTCCAACTCGTTCGGCTTTGGTGGCACCAACGGCTCGCTGGTGTTCCGCCGGTTCGCCGGTTGATGCACAGCTGGGTCGACGGCCAGCCGGCGGATGCAGTCAACCTGCAAAACCGCGGCCTGGCATACGGCGATGGTCTGTTCGAGACCATCGCCGTGCGCGGTGGCCGGCCCAGTTTGCTGGCGGGTCACCTCGCACGCTTGGCGCTGGGTTGCCAGCGCCTGGCAATCGACGTTGACCTGGTGTTGGTTGAAGACGAGCTCCTGCGTTACGCCAGCCAGCTCGGTGATGGCGTTGCCAAACTCATCCTGACCCGTGGCGACAGCCAGCGCGGCTATGCCCCGGTTGCCGGTGCCGCGGCACGGCGCATCCTTCAGGGCGGCCCACTGCCCAGCTATCCTGTCGAGCATGCCGAGCGTGGCGTGCGTTTGTTCCCGTGCCAGACCCGGCTTGGGGAACAACCGCTGCTGGCCGGGCTCAAACACCTCAATCGCCTGGAGCAGGTGCTGGCGCGTGCCGAATGGCAGGACAGCGAGCATGCCGAAGGCCTCATGCGAGATGGGCGGGGCAGGGTGGTCGAAGGGGTGTATAGCAATCTTTTCCTGGTGCGTGACGGCGTGCTACTGACCGCAGACCTCAGCCGATGCGGCGTCGCGGGAGTAATGCGTGCCGCGTTGTTGCAGCAGGCCCAGGCGCTGGCCATTCCCGTCCAGGTTCGTGACCTGGCATTCGATGAACTGCAGCAGGCGGATGAAGTATTCGTTTGCAACAGTGTCTATGGGGTCTGGCCTGTGCGGGGAATTGCCGCGCTGAACTGGTCGCCAGGCCCACTCACCCGTAAACTGCAGGCCGTTGCCCGTACGTTACTGGATACCTGAATTCGTGAGACGCAAATTCCTGCTGCTGCTGGAAATGGGGTTGATCCTGGCTGGCCTGGCATTCGGCTGGTCGGCCTGGAAGGTCAACTCGGTCCTGGAGCAGCCCTTGCACGTGACGCAGGAGCGCCTGCTCGATGTGCCCAATGGCACCAACCCCAACCGCATGTTCTACCGCATGCAGAACGAGGGGTTGCTCGATGACGCCTTTTGGCTGCGGCTTTACTGGCGCTTCAACATGGCCGGTACGCCCCTGCATACCGGTGAGTACCGCCTGACCCCGGGCATGACGGTCGAGCAGTTGTTCGATGCGTGGCGCCGCGGCGATGTCGTGCAGTACAACCTGACCCTGGTCGAAGGCTGGACCTTCCGCCAGGTACGCTCGGCGATCGCCAAGCACGAAAAGCTCAAGCACACGCTGGACGGCCTGACCGACGCCGAGGTCATGGACAAGCTTGGCCACACCGGGGTGTTCCCTGAAGGCCGCTTCTTCCCGGACACTTACCGCTTCGTGCGTGGCATGAGTGACATCGAATTGTTGCAGCAAGCCTACATGCGCCTGGACGAAGTGCTGGCCAAGGAGTGGTCGGAGCGCACCACTGACCTGCCTTATCGCGACCCCTACCAGGCGCTGATCATGGCCTCGTTGGTGGAGAAGGAAACCGGCATCCCGCAAGAGCGTGGGCAGATTGCCGGCGTGTTCGTGCGGCGCTTGCGCCTGGGCATGATGCTGCAGACCGACCCAACAGTGATCTATGGCATGGGCGAGCGCTACAACGGCAAAATCACCCGCGCCGACCTGCGTGAGCCAACGCCCTATAACACCTACACCATTACCGGCCTGCCGCCGACGCCCATCGCCATGGTCGGCCGCGAGGCGATTCACGCTGCGCTCAATCCGTCCGATGGCACCAGCTTGTATTTCGTTGCTCGCGGCGATGGCAGTCACGTGTTCTCCGACGACCTGGACGATCACAACTCGGCGGTGCGTGAGTTCCAGCTCAAGCGGCGGGCGGATTACCGCTCCAGCCCGGCTCCGCAGGCCCAGCCGGGTGCGGGGGAGGCCGTGGAGCCCGAGACGCCCGCAGCGGACCAGCCGACTGCGCAGCCTGAGCCCGATGAGGCGCCCGTGCAGGAAACCGCCCCGGCCAGCGACCCTGCCCCCGTCAATGCACCGGCCACTGCGCCGACGCCCGACGAACAACATTAAGGACTGCCTGTGAGCGGCTTGTTTATTACTCTGGAAGGCCCCGAAGGCGCGGGCAAAAGCACCAACCGTGAATACCTGGCGGCGCGCCTGCGCGAGCAAGGCCTGGATGTGTTGCTGACCCGCGAGCCGGGCGGTACGCCGCTGGCCGAGAAGGTGCGTGAACTGTTGCTGGCACCCAGCGATGAAACCATGGCGGCCGATACCGAGCTGTTGCTGGTGTTCGCTGCACGCGCCCAGCACCTGGCGCAGGTGATCCGTCCTGCGCTGGCCCGCGGCGCCGTGGTGTTATGTGACCGGTTTACCGATGCCACCTACGCCTATCAGGGCGGCGGTCGCGGGTTATCCGTCGAGCGTATCGCCACCTTGGAGCAATTCGTCCAGGGCGACCTGCGCCCTGACCTGACACTCGTATTCGACCTGCCCGTAGAAGTCGGCCTCGCCCGCGCCGCTGCGCGTGGCCGCCTGGACCGTTTCGAGCAGGAAGGCCAGGCGTTCTTCGAGGCTGTGCGCCAAGCCTACCTGCAGCGTGCCCATCGTGAGCCGCAGCGCTACAGCCTGCTGGACGCCGCGCAACCGCTGGAGGCCGTGCAGCGCGCCATCGATGCGCTGCTGCCGGGTATTCTGGAGCGTTGCCGTGGCTGAAGCCTACCCCTGGCAGCAGGCCATCTGGCAGCAGTTGGCCGGTCGCAGCCAGCACGCCCACGCCTACCTGCTGCATGGGCCGCAGGGCATTGGCAAGCGGGCCCTGGCCGAGCGGTTGATGGCGCGCCTGCTGTGTCAGCAGCCGCAGGGCCTGGATGCCTGTGGTAGCTGCAAGTCCTGCCTGCTGCTCAAGGCCGGTAGCCACCCCGACAACTACGTACTGGAGCCCGAAGAGGCCGACAAGCCGATCAAGGTCGACCAGGTGCGTGAGTTGGTGGCTTTCGTGGTGCAGACTGCGCAGTTGGGTGGGCGCAAAGTCGTGTTGATCGAGCCGGTCGAGGCAATGAACATCAACGCTTCCAACGCCCTGCTCAAAAGCCTTGAAGAGCCCTCTGGCGACACCGTTCTGCTGTTGGTCACGCACCAGCCCAGCCGCCTGTTGCCGACCATCAAGAGCCGTTGCCAGCAGGTCGCTTGCCCGCAGCCCAGCCTGGCCCAGAGCCAAGCCTGGCTGGCCCATGCGCTGGCCGACAGCGATGAAGCCGAGCGCGATGAGTTGTTGACCCTGGCCGCTGGTTCGCCATTGATGGCGGTGAGCTTGCAGGCGCAGGGCGTGCGCGAGCAGCGTGCGCTGGTCACCGACGGGGTGAAGAAACTGCTCAAGCAGCAGCAATCGCCCAGTCAGTTGGCAGAGGCTTGGAATGGCGTGCCGTTGTTGCTGTTGTTCGACTGGTTCTGCGACTGGTCGCACCTGATCCTGCGCTATCAGTTGACCCAGGACGAAGAAGGGTTAGGCTTGGCCGATATGCGCAAGGTTGTGCAGTACCTGGCGCAAAAAAGCCGCCAGGCCAACGTGCTTCAGGTGCAGGCGTGGATCCTGGAACAGCGCCAGAAGGTGCTGGGCAAGGCTAACCTGAACCGCGCCCTGCTGCTCGAAGCGCTGCTGGCGCACTGGCAGCAGTTGCCAGGCGCCCGCTGACTTTCCCTTTTCATGTGTGCCGTTATCCCATGCTCGTAGATTCCCATTGCCACCTTGACCGTCTTGACCTGAGCGCCCACCAGGGCTCCCTCGATGCCGCCCTGCAAGCCGCGCGTGAGCGCGGGGTGGGGCACTTCCTGTGCATTGGCGTCAGCGCTGAGAACGCTGGTGCGGTCAAAGCGCTGAGTGAGCAGTACGCCGATGTCGATTGTTCGGTGGGGGTGCACCCGCTCGACCTGGCACCGGGCGAAACCCCGGCGTTGGAGTGGCTGTTGCGTGAGTTGGCGCATCCGCATGTGGTGGCGATCGGTGAAACCGGCCTGGATTACCACTACGAGCCGGAAGCCGCCGAGTTGCAGCAGGCATCGTTTCGCCTGCACCTGGAGGCCTCGCGCCAGACCGGCAAGCCGGTGATCGTGCATACCCGTGCTGCGCGGGCCGACACCCTGGCGCTGCTGCACGAGGCGAACCTGCCCCAGGCCGGTGTGCTGCACTGCTTCACCGAAGACTGGGACATGGCCAAGGCGGCGCTGGACCTGGGCTACTACATCTCGTTGTCGGGCATCGTCACCTTCCGCAATGCCGATGCCTTGCGTGAGGTGGCGCGCCAAGTGCCTGTCGACCGCCTGCTGGTGGAGACCGATTCGCCATACCTGGCACCGATACCGCACCGGGGCAAGCCTAACCTGCCGCAGTATGTGCGTGAGGTGGCCGAATACGTCGCCTCGTTGCGAGGGGCCAGCTATGAGCAGTTGGCGGAGCAGACCACCGCCAACTTCAAGCGGTTGTTCCCGCTGGCTCGCGTGGCCGGGTAGCGCGACAGGCAAAAAAAACCCGGGTTCTGGGGGAGGGAATCCGGGTTAAGACCATTAGGAGTAAAACAAAGGTACGCGGTCCCTGAGCACCTTTATCGGCGCGCCACTTGGGGGGGATGCGCCGCGCCAACACTTCAAGTATTGGTCAGGTTTGGCGCAGTGCCAGTGGCTGTTGGTCGTTTTTTAAACAGATTTGGAATACGCCCGCGTTCCGTTGCACTTTCAGTGCATGGCCAGGCGCCGCACCTGCTGAACAGTTTCGTCGATCAGTTGCTCAACGGTATAGAAATGCGGTGAAAATCGCACACCGCCGCCGCGCAAAGCGCAAATTGTGCGCTGGGCCATCAAGGCCTTGTAGATGTCCACGCTGGCCTGCCCTTTGATACTGAATGTGACGATGCCCGCTCGTCGGTCTGGGTCAGCCGGGGTGTGCAGCACAATACCGGGCACTGATGCCAAGCCTTCATACAACTGGGCCACGCACTGCTGCAATTGCTGCGCGACCGTGCCGATACCGACCTCCTCCAGGAGCGACAGGCTTGCCTCCAGCGCATGGGTGCCGAGCATGTTCGGGCTGCCACACTCGAAACGCCGTGCGCTGTGAGCGGGCTGCCATTGGCGTTGGTCGAAGTCGCCCAAGTGTTCCAGCATGTGCCAGCCATAGGCATTGAGTTCAAGTTGCGGGCGTAGCGCGGCGCGGCAATAGAACATCCCCAGCCCCTCAGGGCCGAGCATCCACTTATGGCCATCGGCCACGGCAAAATCACACTGAAAGCGTTGCACGTCGAAGGGCAGGGCGCCTACCTGCTGAATGGCATCGACGCAGAACAGTACATTACGCGCCCGGCAACCCTCACCCAGGCGCGCCAGGTCCAGGCGCAGGCCGCTGCCGAACTGCACCGCACTGACCGCCAATAGCCGGGTGCGTGGGCCGCAGGCCGTCAGCAAGGTGGCTTCGGGGTCTGGGCCGGCCAGGCTGGCTTCGATCACCTGCACGCCACGGTCGGCCAACGCCTCCCACACCACGCGGTTGGAGGGGAACTCTTCGTCGCTGATCACCACCTGGTCGCCCGCTGCCCAGTCCAGCCCAAAGGCGACCAGCGACAGCCCTTCGGAGGTGTTCTTCACCAAGGCGATATCGCCAGGCGAGGGCGCATGGATAAGCCGCGCCAGCCGCGCGCGCAGACGTCGCTCGGTGGCCAGCCAGGATGGGTACTCGCTGGCACCTAGGCAAACGTTGTCGCGGGCGAAGCGGGCCACTGCCTCGGCAGCCCGCCGTGGCCAGGGGGCGATGGCGGCGTGGTTCAGGTAGCGCAGCCCGGGGGCATGGTCAAACTCATCGTGAAACATAGACATGGTTGGATGATCCGTGCAATTTCCCGCAAGTTAGGCATAATAAACCGCTTCGATTGTCATCCAGTCCTTCCTATGCAGAAAGAACCTCGTAAGGTCCGTGAGTTTCGCCGTCGCGAACAGGAAATCCTCGATACCGCGCTAAAGCTGTTTCTCGAACAGGGTGAAGACAGTGTCACCGTCGAGATGATCGCTGACGCGGTAGGTATCGGCAAAGGCACGATCTACAAGCACTTCAAGTCCAAGGCGGAGATCTACCTGCGCCTGATGCTCGACTACGAGCGTGATTTGAACGAGCTGTTGCATTCGGCCGACGTCGACCGTGACAAGGAAGCCCTGTCGCGCGCCTACTTCGAGTTCCGCATGCGCGACCCGCAGCGCTATCGCCTGTTCGACCGCCTGGAAGAAAAGGTGGTCAAGGGTAATCAGGTGCCGGAGATGGTCGAGCAGTTGCATAGCATCCGCGCCTCCAACTTCGATCGCCTCACCCAGTTGATCAAGGGCCGTATCAGCGAAGGCAAGCTCGAAGACGTACCGCCGTACTTCCACTACTGCGCGGCCTGGGCGTTGGTGCATGGCGCCGTGGCGCTGTACCACTCGCCGTTCTGGAGCAATGTGCTTGAAGATCAGGAAGGTTTCTTCCAGTTCCTCATGGACATCGGCGTACGCATGGGCAACAAGCGCAAACGCGACCCGGAACCCACCCACTGACCGGTCCGGTGGCTCCAGCATGAACAAGGTACTTGCAAAAACCTGATTTATGAGTCAGGTTTTGCCAGCCCCGCTTCATCCATGCTGGAGTCATCCATGATCGTCGATCGTCAAGGCAGGCGTTTTCGCAACCTGCGTGTCAGCCTGACGGCTGCCTGTAACTACGCGTGCACTTACTGCGTGCCCAATGGCAAACGCCTGGTGGCGGCGCAGGACGAGCTGTCGGCGCAAGCCCTGGCGCGGGGCGTTGCTTACCTCATCGAGGCCGCGGGTATCGAGCGTTTACGCATTACGGGTGGCGAGCCGCTGGTCAGCCCCCGGCTGGATGGCTTTCTGGCTGCCATTGCCAAACTCCCCCTCGACGATATCTCGCTGACCACCAATGGCCAGTTGCTCGCGCGCAAGCTGCCAGCGCTTCATGCCGCCGGCATCCGCCGTTTGAATGTGTCCCTCGATACCCTAGACCCGCTAGCGTTTCGCCGCATCGCCCGTGGTGGCGACCTGGCCAGTGTGCTGGCAGGCATGCAGCGCGCCAGCGAGCAGGGCATGCGCATCAAAGTGAACATGGTGCCGATGCGTGGGCAAAACCTCGACCAGGTCTTGCCGCTGCTGGATTACTGCCTCGAGCGGGGTTTCGAGCTGCGCTTCATCGAGCTCATGCGCATGGGCCACTTGGCCAGTGATCGCAACGCATTTTTGCAGCAATTCGTGGGCCTCGACCAGGTGCTCGGGCTGATTGGTACCGAGCATGCCTTCGAGCAGGTCGACGTGCCGGTGGATGCTACGGCCCTGCGTTACCAGATCCCGGGTAAAGGCCATTTCGGCGTAATTGCCAACGAGAGCGTGCCGTTTTGCCGCGGTTGCTCACGACTACGTTTGTCATCTACGGGTTGGCTGCATGGCTGCCTGTCGTCGAGCAACCGCCACTTTGTCGGCGATCTGCTGGAAAAGCCGCGTCATCAAGCGCTCCCTGCCTTGCAGCGGCTGCTGGTCAAAGCCCTGGCAGACAAGCAGGATGTGGCGTTTTCCGGGGGTGTTACGGTGATGAAGGTAATCGGCGGCTGAGTCTGGCGCAAAAGCTGCATCCGCCGGCTATTCGCCGGTTTTTCGTCGCCGGCCACTGGAGGAAAGATGCGTAGCCTGGTCTTGCTGCTGGCGCTGATGGCGTTGGGCGGCTGCATGAATGTCAGCGATATGGGCGAAGGCGTCCGTTACCACATGAGCGACGCCGGTCTGCTCGACCACAGCGATACCCGCAGGACCCTGTCGATCCGCCTGCAGCCCGACTCGTTCATCTTCATTGGCCAGGGTGCCTTCGTGCCGCCCGGTAAAGGGCCAGTACCGCACCAGAACGTGGTGGCCGACCAGGCCTTCAAGAGCTTCGTCGAGTATTTCCCCCTGGTACGCCGTGCCCAAGGCCCGCTCGGCTTGGAGGACGCGATCGCCCAGGCGCGCTCGGTGGGCGCGGACTACGTGCTGTACACCCGTTTTGCACGTACCGACGACCGCATCGGCAACGGCGACGAATGGTATGACGAACAGGCTGTCGACCGTCTCGGCTGGGACACTGGGGTGGTGCAGATGATGCTGATTGAAACCAATACCCGCTACTTGATCGACACCGCACGCATCAAAAGCCGTGGCGGTTTGTTGACGTTCCACGACAATACGCCGGAAGATTTGCTTGCCGCGCCGATGCGCGAGTACGCTCGGAGCCTTCTGGGCATGAGCGAATGAGGCAAGCGTGATGAGCGACTCCGGCAAGGCCAATGACCTTCTGGCGCAAATCCCCAAGGCAAAGGGTTTGCCGCCCGTGCACCTGTGGAACCCGGACTTCTGCGGCGACATCGACATGCGCATCGCCCGCGACGGTACCTGGTATTACCTGGGCACGCCGATCGGGCGCAAGCCGATGGTGCGGTTGTTTTCCACGATCATCCGCCGCGACGGCGATGACTACTTCCTGATAACCCCGGTGGAGAAGGTCGGCATCCGTGTCGACGATGCGCCCTTTGTCGCGGTTACTCTGGAGGTGCAGGGCGAGGGCGAGCAACAAATATTGCGCTTCACCAGCAATGTCGACGACCAGGTCGAGGCGGGGCCGGATAACCCATTGCGGGTCGAGCTCGATCCTGTCACGCAAGAGCCATCTCCCTACGTGCTGATGCGCAGCAACCTTGAGGCGCTGATTCATCGCAATGTGTTCTACCAACTGGTCGAGCTGGCGGTGCCGCGCATTATCGAGGGTGAAGAGTGGCTGGGGGTATGGAGCCGGGGTGAGTTCTATCCGATCGGGCGTACCGGCTGAGATCTGTGTGGCTGGCATGCGCATGCCTTGAGTATGGCGGTGTCAATCAGACCGAGCGCCGCCCGCCCGGCGCTCGGTCTGCCAGGCGCTGCAGCATTCCAACCGTACAACGAAAAAGCCCCCGGTTGCTTGCGCACCCGGGGGCTTTTCAGTGTTTGGCTCCGCGACCTGGACTCGAACCAGGGACCCAATGATTAACAGTCATTTGCTCTACCGACTGAGCTATCGCGGAATCTGCGCATATCTTACTGATCACCAAAGGGAAGTCAAGCTTCCCCCTGGTAAATCAGAACCGAATCAAGCAGTTACAGCACTTCGACGATAGCCTTGGTGACCACGTGGATGTTGCTTTGATTCAGTGCAGCGACCGCGATGCGGCCAGTGTCCAGCGCGTAGATGCCGAACTCGTTCTTCAGGCGTGCCACTTGCTCGACGGTCAGGCCGGAGTAGGAGAACATGCCCACTTGGCGGCCAACGAAGCTGAAGTCGCGCTGAGCACCGTAGGTGGCCAGCAGCTCGACCATCTGCTTGCGCATGCCGTGGATGCGCTGGCGCATTTCGCCCAGCTCCGCTTCCCACATCTGACGCAGTTCATCGTTGTTGAGCACGGTGGCGACGATGGTCGCGCCATGGGTCGGCGGGTTGGAGTAGGTGGTGCGGATCACGCGCTTGACCTGGGACAGCACGCGGGTGCTTTCGTCCTTGGAGCCGGTCACGATCGACAGGGCGCCGACGCGCTCGCCATACAGCGAGAACGACTTGGAGAACGAGCTGGAAACAAAGAAGTCCAGGCCCGACTCGGCGAACAGGCGCACGGCGAAGGCGTCTTCAGCGATGCCGTCACCAAAGCCCTGGTAGGCCATGTCGAGGAATGGCACGTGGCCCTTGGCCTTGACTACTTCCAGGACGTTTTTCCAGTCGTCCAGGGTGAGGTCGACGCCGGTCGGGTTGTGGCAGCAGGCGTGCAGGACGACGATCGAGCCGGACGGCAGGCTGTTCAGGTCTTCGAGCATGCCGGCGCGGTTGACGTCGTTGCTCGGTGCGTCGTAATAGCGGTAGTTCTGTACCGGAAAGCCTGCGGTCTCGAACAGGGCGCGGTGGTTTTCCCAGCTTGGGTCGCTGATGGCAACCACGGCATTGGGCGACAGGCGCTTGAGGAAGTCGGCGCCAATCTTCAGCGCACCGGTGCCGCCAACGGCTTGCACGGTGACGACACGGCCAGCGGCCAGCAGCGGCGACTCGGCGCCGAACAGCAGTTTTTGCACGGCCTGGTCGTAAGTCGCGATACCGTCGATCGGCAAGTAGCCGCGCGAGGCATGCTGGGCAGCACGCTGGGTCTCGGCTTCGATCACGGCGCGCAGCAGCGGAATGCGGCCTTCCTCATTGCAGTAGACGCCCACGCCCAGGTTGACCTTATCGGTACGTGGATCGGCGTTGAATGCTTCGTTGAGGCCCAGAATAGGGTCGCGGGGTGCCAGCTCGACAGCGGAAAACAGGCTCATTGTTACCTTGGCTCTGATTGGAGAGTGATAGGACGTACACGCTCCAGCCGAATGCACTGAAGCGGTGCACAAACGGGGAGTCAGTATAGTGATACCGACCGGTCACTGCGACACTCTGGCGCAGCTTTTCCGGCCATTTACCCAAATATTTTTTGACCATTGGTCTTATTGCCGTGTCCACAGCAATAAGCGTTCACAGCTGGGGCTTGAAACCGGCCCCGAGCGAACGCATTTGGGTATAGACTACTGGCTAAATTTACAGTTGCTGCGACACCGCGAGGTCCCTCATGTCCGAGTTCCAGCTCGTCACCCGTTTCCAACCGGCCGGCGATCAGCCCGAAGCCATTCGCCAGATGGTCGAAGGCATCGAGGCGGGGCTTTCGCACCAGACGTTGCTCGGCGTGACCGGCTCGGGCAAAACCTTCAGCATCGCCAACGTCATTCAGCAGGTGCAGCGACCGACCCTGGTGCTGGCGCCGAACAAGACCCTGGCGGCGCAGCTGTATGGCGAGTTCAAGGCGTTCTTCCCGAACAACGCGGTCGAGTATTTCGTTTCCTACTACGACTACTACCAGCCCGAAGCCTATGTGCCCTCGTCCGATACCTTCATCGAGAAAGATGCGTCAATCAACGACCACATCGAGCAGATGCGCCTGTCGGCGACCAAGGCCTTGCTGGAGCGGCGCGACGCGATCATCGTCACCACCGTGTCGTGCATCTATGGCCTGGGCAGCCCCGAGACCTACCTGAAGATGGTCCTGCACGTGGACCGCGGCGACAAACTCGACCAGCGCGCCTTGCTGCGCCGCCTGGCTGACTTGCAGTACACCCGCAACGAGATGGATTTCGCTCGCGCCACCTTCCGCGTGCGCGGCGACGTAATCGACGTGTTCCCGGCCGAATCCGACCTTGAAGCCATCCGCATCGAGCTGTTCGATGATGAAGTGGAGAACATCGCTGCTTTCGACCCGCTCACTGGCGAGGTCTTCCGCAAGCTGCCGCGCTTCACATTCTACCCCAAGAGCCACTACGTGACCCCGCGTGAGACGCTGCTCGACGCCGTCGAAGGCATCAAGGAAGAGCTCAAGGACCGGCTCGAATACCTGCATAAGGGCAACAAACTGGTGGAGGCGCAGCGGCTGGAGCAGCGCACCCGTTTCGACCTGGAGATGATCCTGGAGCTGGGTTACTGCAACGGCATCGAAAACTACTCGCGCTATCTGTCCGGGCGCCCCTCCGGCGCGCCGCCACCCACCCTTTACGACTACCTGCCCGCCGATGCGCTGCTGGTGATCGACGAGTCGCACGTCAGCGTCCCCCAGGTCGGCGCCATGTACAAGGGCGACCGCTCGCGCAAGGAAACCCTGGTGGAATACGGCTTCCGCCTGCCTTCGGCGCTGGACAACCGGCCCATGCGCTTCGATGAATGGGAGTCGGTAAGCCCGCAGACCATTTTCGTTTCGGCAACCCCCGGTCCTTACGAGGCCGAACATGCTGGCCGCGTGGTCGAGCAGGTGGTGCGGCCTACCGGCCTGGTCGACCCACAAGTGGAGATACGCCCGGCGTTGACCCAGGTCGACGACCTGCTGTCGGAGATCCGCAAGCGTGTTGACGCGGGTGAGCGGGTGCTGGCGACCACGCTGACCAAGCGCATGGCCGAGGACCTCAGTGATTACCTGGCCGACCACGACGTGCGGGTGCGTTACCTGCACTCGGACATCGACACGGTCGAACGGGTGGAAATCATCCGCGACCTGCGCTTGGGCACCTTCGATGTGCTGGTCGGCATCAACCTGCTGCGCGAGGGCCTGGACATGCCCGAAGTGTCGCTGGTGGCGATTCTCGATGCCGACAAGGAAGGCTTCCTGCGTTCCGAGCGGTCACTGATCCAGACCATTGGCCGGGCCGCGCGTAACCTCAATGGTCGCGCCATCCTGTACGCCGACCAGATGACCGGCTCCATGCAGCGGGCCATCGACGAGACTGAGCGGCGCCGGGAGAAGCAGATTGCCTTCAACCTGGCCAACGGTATCGTGCCCAAGGGGGTGGTCAAGGACATCACCGACATCATGGAAGGCGCTACCGTACCTGGTTCGCGCAGCAAGAAGCGCAAGGGTATGGCCAAGGCAGCGGAGGAGAGCGCCCGCTACGAAGCCGAGCTGCGCACGCCGGGCGAGATCACCAAGCGTATCAAGCAGCTGGAAGAGAAGATGATGCAGTTCGCCCGGGACCTGGAGTTCGAGGCGGCAGCGCAAATGCGCGACGAGATTACCCAGTTGCGGGAGCGGCTGATCACCAGCTGATCCTTTGCTCCCGGTTAGGCCTCTTCGCGGGGCAAGCCCGCTCCCACAGGTACCTCACTGCCCTTGTGAAAAGTGAGGTATCTGTGGGAGCGGGCTTGTCTCAGGATGAACGCAGCTCTCAAAGTCAGTGGGCATTTGTGGGAGCGGGCTTGCCCCGCGAAGAGGCCGGTACAGGCAACAAACAAATCAGCTCAATGAGCCTCCCCAGCCTTCAACCCCTCCGGCAGCTTGCGCGTCAACAGCACCGCTACCATGCTCACCGCCAAGCCGATGCCGACAAAGTGGAAGGCATCGTTGTACGCCATGATCTGCGCCTGCTGATGGGTGATCTCACTCAGCTTGCCAAGCGCCGCCGTCTCACTGCCCAGTCGCTCCGCCAGTTGCGCCAAGCGCTCTGCCACCTGTGGGTTGCTGGGCACCACCGATTCGCGCAGGTAGTCGAAGTACACCTTGGTCCGCGCATCCAGCAAGGTGGCCAGCAAGGCAATGCCAATGGCCCCACCCAGGTTGCGCAGGATGTTGAACAGGCTCGATGCCGACCCGGCATCTTGTTGCTGGATATAGGCCGTGGCAATCAACGAAATGGTCACCATGATCATCGGTTGCCCCAGTGCCCGAATGATCTGGATGTGGTTGAACTGCGGCCCCGCAAAGTCCGGGTTAAGTACCCCCGAGCCAAAGCTGGCGGCCCCAAACAGGCAGAAGCCTACAGCGCACAGTATTTTCGGCGAGACCACTTTCATCAGCTGCGGTACCAGCGGAATCAGAAACAGCTGCGGTACCCCCATCCACATGATCACCTCGCCGATCTGCAGGGCGTTGTAGCCCTGGATCTGCGCCAGGTACAGCGGCAACAAATAGATTGAGCCATACAGCCCGACCCCCATGCCCAGGCTGGCAATACTCGACAGCCCAAAGTTGCGGTTGCCGAGGATGCGCAGGTTGATCAAAGGGTGCGGCTTGGAAAACTGCAGGATGACAAAGGTAATCAGGCTGATCAGGGCGACGGTGCCCAGGCTGACGATCAGGTTCGATTCCAGCCAATCCTTGCGATGGCCTTCCTCGAGAAAGACCTGCAGGCAGCCCAGCCCCAGGCCGAGCGTGACGATGCCGGCATAGTCGGTGCTCTTCAGCAGCTCCCAATGCGCCTCTTTTTTCTCCAGCCCGTACAGCAGCCCAGCGATCATCACCAAGCCTGGCGGGATGTTGATGTAGAAGATGTACTCCCAGCCCCAGTTCTCGGTCAGCCACCCACCCAGGGTCGGGCCGATCGAGGGCGCGAAGGTGGCCGTCATGGCGAACATGGCCATGCCCTTGGCGCGGTGGTGCTCGGGTAGCTTGATCAGGGTCAGGGTGAAGGCCAGGGGGATCAGCGCGCCACCGGTAAAGCCCTGCAGTGCACGGAACATGATCATGCTCTCCAGGTTCCAGGCCATGGAGCAGAGCAGGGACGACAGCAAAAAGCCGGCCGAAACCCACACCGCCAAGCGCCGGGCGGACAGCAACTGCACCAGCCAGGCGGTCAGCGGGATCATGATGATTTCCGCCACCAAGTAGGAGGTGGAGATCCACGAGCCTTCTTCCAAGGTCGCGGAAAGTGCGCCCTGGATGTCCTTCAACGATGAGTTGGTGATCTGGATGTCGAGCACGGCCATGAAGGCGCCGAGCATCACGCTCATCACCGCAATCCAGTCGCGCCGGGTGGGCTCGGCAGTGGGCCGGAGCAACTGATCACCGGCCATTGCGGCCTTCATCCTCGGTGCGGATATCGACAGTGGCGGTGACCGACATGCCGGGGCGGATGCGGCCATGCAGCGGGTTGTCGGCGCTGAAGGTCAGCTTCACCGGGATGCGCTGCACCACCTTGGTGAAGTTACCGGTGGCGTTGTCCGGTGGCAGCAGGCTGAACTGGGCGCCGGAGGCTGCGAACAGGCTGTTGACCCGGGCTTCGATGGGGGTGTCTGGGTAGCTGTCGAACAGCAATTCGGCGCGCTGCCCTGGTTGCATGTGGCCAATCTGGGTTTCCTTGAAGTTGGCCTGCACCCAGATGTCTTCGTCGGGCACGATCGACAGCAGATAGGCGCCAGCCTGTACCACCTGACCGTTGCGTGCGTTGCGTTGGCCGATGGTGCCGCTGATCGGGGCGCGGATCTCGCAGCGGGCCAGGTTCAATTCGGCCTGGGCAAGGTCGGCACGGGCATTGGCGATCTGCGCATCGAGGCGTTTGAGCTCGGCGGTCAGGGCATTGACCTGCTGGCGCTGGCTTTGCAGGTCAGCGCGGGCCTTGTCGACCTGGGAGCTGGCGACATGGCTTTCTGCCGAAAGGGTAGTCACCCGCTCCTCGGACACGAAGCCAGGCTTACGCAGGGCTTCTGCGCGGTTGAGGTCCAGGCGTGAGCGGTTGAGCGTGGCCTGGTTGGCGGCGACCTGGGCCTGGCCCGCAGCGATCAAGCTGCCTTGTTGCGTCAGGCGGCTTTCAGCTTGCACGTGTTCCGCTTCACGGGTTGCCAGGGCGGCTCGGGCGCGCTCGACGGCGAGTTGAAAATCGGCGGCTTCCAGGCGTACCAGCAGTTCGCCTTTGACCACGTGCTGGTTGTCCTGCACCCGTACATCTTCGATACGCGCGCCAAGTTGGCTGGAAATACGGGTGATTTCGCCCTGAACGTAAGCGTTGTCGGTACTTTCGTAAAAGCGCCCCTTGAAGTACCAGTGGGCCAGGAAGGCGAGGGCGATGGCCGCAACCACGACAAAGAAGATCAGCAGGCGGCGTTTGAGTTGAGCAGGCATGAGGACTATGGTTCCAGAAATGTAAACAAATTTAACAGCGACGGACGGCAATTCGACAAGTGTCGTTCGCGCCATTGCTGGAGCCGGGTGCCTGCTCCCTGCTAACATCCCGCCTTTGTTTCATCTTTCGTTCGAGACCTTCCATGACCACCGTACGCACGCGTATCGCGCCATCGCCCACGGGCGACCCCCATGTCGGCACCGCCTACATCGCCCTGTTCAACTACTGCTTTGCCAAGCAGCACGGCGGCGAGTTCATCCTGCGCATCGAAGATACCGACCAACTGCGCTCCACCCGCGAGTCGGAACAGCAGATCTTCGACGCCTTGCGCTGGCTTGGCATCGAGTGGAACGAAGGCCCGGACGTCGGTGGCCCGCACGGCCCTTACCGGCAGAGCGAGCGTGGCGAGATCTACGCCAAATACGCCAAGCAACTGGTCGATGCCGGCCACGCGTTCTACTGCTTCTGTACCGCTGAAGAGCTGGAGCAGATGCGCGCCGAGCAAATGGCCCGTGGCGAGACCCCGCGTTACGACGGCCGTGCCCTGTTGCTGAGCGCTGAAGAAGTGCAGCGCCGCCTGGACGCCGGCGAGCCCCACGTGATCCGCATGAAGGTGCCCAGCGAAGGCATCTGCGTGGTGCCGGACATGCTGCGCGGTGACGTCGAAATCCCATGGGACCGCATGGACATGCAGGTGCTGATGAAGAACGACGGCCTGCCGACCTACTTCCTGGCCAACGTGGTCGACGACCACCTGATGGGCATCACCCACGTCCTGCGGGGTGAAGAGTGGCTGCCGTCGGCGCCCAAGCTGATCAAACTGTACGAGTACTTCGGTTGGGAGCAGCCCAAGCTGTGCTACATGCCGCTGCTGCGTAACCCGGACAAGTCCAAGCTGTCCAAGCGCAAGAACCCGACCTCGGTCACCTTCTACGAGCGCATGGGCTTCATGCCCGAGGCGATGCTCAACTACCTCGGCCGCATGGGCTGGTCGATGCCGGACGAGCGCGAGAAGTTCTCCCTGGCCGAAATGGTCGAGCACTTCGACCTGTCGCGCATCTCCCTGGGCGGGCCGATTTTCGACATTGAAAAACTGTCCTGGCTCAACGGCCAGTGGCTGCGCGAGCTACCGGTCGAACAGTTCGCCGCGCGCTTGCAGAAATGGGCGTTCAACAGTGATTACATGATGAAGATCGCCCCGCATGTTCAAGGCCGGGTCGAGACCTTCAGCCAGGTTGCGCCGTTGGGTGGCTTCTTCTTCGAGGGCGCGCTGAAGCTCGATGCCAAGCTGTTCGAGAGCAAGAAGCTGTCGGCTGATCAGGTGCGCCAGGTCATCCAGTTGATCCTGTGGAAGCTCGAAAGCCTGCGCCAGTGGGAGAAGGACCGCATCACCGGTTGCATCCAGGCCGTGGTCGAGTCGCTGGAGCTGAAACTGCGTGACGCCATGCCGCTGATGTTCGCCGCTATTACCGGCCAGGCCAGCTCGGTGTCGGTGCTCGATGCCATGGAAATCCTCGGCCCGGACCTGACCCGCTACCGCTTGCGCCAGGCTCTGGACTTGCTGGGTGGTGTGTCGAAAAAAGAAAACAAAGAGTGGGAAAAGCTGCTGGCGAACATCGCCTGATTAGGTGTTGATCGCCTGTGTAGGAGCGGCCTTGCGTCGCGAAATGGGTGCGAAGCGGCCCCCGCGATAGCGCAGCCCCGCAAATCGGGGGGCGCTTCGCGCCCCTATCGCGACGCAAGGCCGCTCTTACAACGGCCGTGTATGCCATGAAAAGAAGGGCAGGGCGGTAAGTGATTGTTATCTGTGAAAAAACTTTTGAATATTTTCAAAAATTCGTTTGACAGCCGTGCAATCCGATCTTAATATGCGCCCCGTCCACAGCGATGAGCGAAACGAAACGCCAGGCACCCAGTCAGCGATTCTGCTCAGAGCGACATAGTGGGGCTATAGCTCAGCTGGGAGAGCGCCTGCATGGCATGCAGGAGGTCAGCGGTTCGATCCCGCTTAGCTCCACCAAATTCCGCTTAGCAGCCACGGCTGATAAGCAAGACCGGGTCCAGCAACCGGGTCTTGAAGGTAAGAAGGTTCGTCCCCTTCGTCTAGTGGCCTAGGACACCGCCCTTTCACGGCGGTAACAGGGGTTCGAGTCCCCTAGGGGACGCCAGTTTTACACAAGCGATGTTTAACGATGTCGCTGGGCCGCGAGGCTAAAAATCTGGGGCTATAGCTCAGCTGGGAGAGCGCCTGCATGGCATGCAGGAGGTCAGCGGTTCGATCCCGCTTAGCTCCACCAATTTTGCCGCGGTTTGTGAAAACGAACCGGCACGAAGGTTACGTCCCCTTCGTCTAGTGGCCTAGGACACCGCCCTTTCACGGCGGTAACAGGGGTTCGAGTCCCCTAGGGGACGCCACTTTTACCCGCGTTTTGCGGGGCTTAAAGAGGCTCATTCGTCTATTGGATGAGCCTTTTGTTTTCGGGGCTATAGCTCAGCTGGGAGAGCGCCTGCATGGCATGCAGGAGGTCAGCGGTTCGATCCCGCTTAGCTCCACCAATTTTGCCGCGGTTTGTGAAAACGAACCGGCACGAAGGTTACGTCCCCTTCGTCTAGTGGCCTAGGACACCGCCCTTTCACGGCGGTAACAGGGGTTCGAGTCCCCTAGGGGACGCCATGTTTACCCGCGTTTTGCGGGACTTTAAAGGCTCATTCGCTTATTGAATGGGCCTTTTGTTTTTCTCCCTTTCCTTTTTTCCGGGCACCGACAGGTGGTCGTGAATTTCGCTTGCCAAAAAATATGATGCTTATAATATTACAGGCATCATATTCGAGGTGGCCATGAACGACAAAAAGAGCAAAACCCGCGAACGGATTCTCGAAGCTGCGCGCAGTGCCTTGATTCAGCAGGGGCCCGCTGAGCCAAGCGTCAGCCAGGTCATGGGGGCTGCAGGCCTGACGGTAGGCGGGTTCTATGCCCATTTCGAGAGCAAGGACGAACTCATGCTGGAGGCGTTTCGCCAGTTATTGGGCGAACGGCGGGACTTGCTGGCGCAGGTCGACCCCAGCCTGGACGGCGAGGCGCGCCGGGCGTTGGTGACCGCGTTCTACCTTTCGCGCAAGCACCGCGACGCGCAAGTGCATGCGTGCCCGCTGCCCAACGCCCTGGGCGAAATGCAGCGCCTGCCAGAGGTGTTCCGCGAGGTGCTCGCCGAGCACATCGAGCTGATGACCGCGAAAATGGTCGATCGCCCCGAAGACATCGACAAAGCACTGGCCGACCTGGCGCTGATGGTTGGTGGCCTGGCCCTGGCGCGCGCCTTGGGCACTGGCGAGCTTTCTGACCGTGTATTGCGTGCCGCCAAGTCGGCGGTGATCTGAATAACCACAATGCTGGAGCAAGGCGATGACTACCCTGAGCTGGATTCGTGGCGTCAATGGCACCCTCGGCCACCTGGCCCCTGAGCATGTGGCCGGCAAAATGCGCCGGGCATTCATGACCCCACGTACATTGCCCCCAAAAGCGTGGGAGTTGCCGCTGCTGGCCAAGGCCGAGCGCATCACCCTGCGCTTCGGGCTGTCGGCGTTGCGTTGGGGCAAGGGGCCGACAGTATTGCTGATGCACGGCTGGGAAGGGCGCCCCACCCAGTTTGCCGCGTTGATCGAGGCCCTGGTCCAGGCCGGGCATACAGTGGTGTCGTTGGAGGGGCCGGCACATGGTCGCTCTCCGGGTCATCAAGCTCACGTGGTGTTGTTCGCCCGCGCACTGCTGGAAGCGGCTGCCGAGCTGCCGCCGTTGCGCGCGGTGATAGGCCACTCCATGGGTGGGGCCAGTGTGTTGCTGGCGTTGCAGATGGGGCTGCGCGCGGAGGCGGCAGTGAGCATCGCTGCACCCGCCCGGTTGCTTGGCGTGTTGCGCGGCTTCGCCCATCGCCTGGGGTTGCCGGCGCGCGCACGGGCCGCATTCATACGCCAAGTGGAGCGGGATGTGGGGATGCAGATCACGCGCCTGGATGTTAGTGGTTACCAGCTGGAACTGCCAGGCTTGGTGGTACATGCGGCTGACGATGGCCTGGTGGCTGTCGATGAGGCCCGTATCATCCACAAGGCCTGGTTCGACAGCCGCTTGCTGCTGCTGGAGGAGGGCGGGCACCAGCGAGTGCTGGCCGACCCACGTCTGGGCGAGGCGGTGCTCGAATTGCTTGCACGGGCCAGCGCGCCGGCCCGGCAAACGGCCTGAGCATCCGTTACACTGGCTTTCAGTTGTGTTTTTGTTATTAGGAGCGTGCATGAGCTGGGACTTGGCAACACCCTTCATCATCGACCTGCGTGTCGGCAGCGAGGACATCGACGGCCTCGGCCACGCCAATAATGCCACCTATGTCACGTGGCTCGAACGCTGCGCCTGGCGCCACTCTCAGCGCCTTGGCCTGGACCTTGCCGAGTACCGCCGCCTGGACCGGGCCATGGCGGTGGTGCGCCACGAAATCGATTACCTGGCCGCGGGCTATGAAGATGACGAACTGCAGCTGGCGACCTGGATCATCGACTGGGATCAACGCCTGCGCATGACCCGCCGCTTCCAACTCAAACGCCCGCGTGATGGCGCGACCCTGCTGCGGGCGCAGACCACCTTCGCCTGTATCGAATTGTCCAGCGGCAAGCCCAAGCGCATGCCTGCAGAGTTCATCGAGGGTTACGGCCAAGCGCTGATCGGTGCCTGAAGGGCTGTGGTTTTTTGTTAGACTGCCGCCTTTTCCCGCCGAGACCCACACATGCAAATTGCCCTGGCCCCCATGGAGGGGCTGGTCGACAACATCCTGCGCGACGTCCTGACCCGAGTGGGTGGCATCGATTGGTGCGTCACCGAGTTCATCCGCGTGTGCGACCGCCTGCTGCCGCCATCCTCGTTCGACAAGCTGGCGCCTGAATTGCGCCAAGGCGCGCGGACCGCGGCCGGGGTGCCGATGCGTGTGCAACTGCTGGGCTCCGACCCGGTCTGCCTGGCCGAGAACGCAGCGCTGGCCTGTGAGCTGGGCGCACCAGTAATCGACCTGAACTTCGGTTGCCCAGCCAAGACCGTGAACAAGTCGCGCGGCGGCGCGGTGCTGCTCAAGGAGCCAGAACTGCTGCACGCCATCGTCCGCGAAGTGCGCCGTGCGGTGCCGGCGCATATCCCGGTGACGGCGAAGATGCGCCTGGGCTTCGACAGCCCCGATGGCGCGCTGGACTGCGCCACGGCCCTGGCCGAAGGCGGTTCGGCGCATCTGGTGGTGCACGCCCGCACCAAGGTCGAGGGCTACAAGCCGCCCGCTCACTGGGAGTGGGTGGCGCGGGTGCAGGATGTGGTCAAGGTGCCGGTGTTCGCCAATGGCGAAATCTGGACCGTGGACGACTGGCGCCGCTGCCGTGAAGTCAGTGGTGCCGAACACATCATGTTGGGGCGTGGGCTGGTGTCGCGGCCCGACTTGGGCGTACAGATCGCCGCTGCCCGCGAGGGGCGCGACTACCAGCCGATGAGCTGGGACGACCTGCTGCCGCTGCTGCGCGAGTTCTGGCGCCAGGCCCAGGCCAAGCTGTCGCCGCGCTATGCGCCGGGGCGAATGAAGCAGTGGTTGGCGATGCTGACCCGCAGTTATCCGGAAGCGGTCGTGCTGTTTGCCGAGCTGCGTCGCGAAGATGATTGCGCGCGGATCAGCCGGTTGTTGGGGGTTGAAGTGCAGGCGTTCGAGGCGTGTGTTGCCTGATCACGGGGAACTGCCCGATTCACGGTAGGAGCAGCCTTGTGCTGCGAAGAGGCCGGCGGCTCCAGTGACTTCTCGTTGCGAGCACTGGCCCCTTCGCAGCGCAAGGCTGCTCCTACACCGGTTGTGTTGGAACGCAAACCCGCTCAAAAAAATTTTCGTGGTCCCTCTTGAAAGCCATTTCACCGACCTTATCTTTTGAGTACGCGATGCCGAACTCGGGTCGCGCAGTGACTTACTTGCTGAATCTCAGGAGTTTATGACCATGACTACCGCTTTCTCTCTCGCTCCACTGTTCCGTCATTCCGTTGGTTTCGACCGTTTCAACGACCTGTTCGAATCCGCGGCACGTAACGAGGCCGGTAGCAGCTACCCGCCCTACAACGTGGAAAAACATGGCGAAGACCACTACCGCATCGTGGTTGCCGCAGCCGGTTTCCAGGAGCAGGACCTCGACCTGCAAGTCGAAAAAGGTGTCCTGACCGTCTCCGGTGGCAAGCGCGACAACAGCGCCGCTGAAGTGACCTACCTGCATCAGGGCATCGCCCAGCGCGCCTTCAAGCTGTCGTTCCGCCTGGCCGACCACATCGAGGTCAAGGCTGCGGGCCTGGCCAATGGCTTGCTCAGCATCGACCTGCTGCGCATCGTGCCTGAAGAAGCCAAGGCCAAACGCATCCCGATCAATGGCGACAAGCCAGCGCTGAACTGAGTGTAAGGCTGTGACAAAAAGGGCACCTTCGGGTGCCCTTTTTTGCGTGCGGGCAGTCAGTAATCCGCAGGTGCTTCCAGTAGCATCTGCCGGAATTCGTGCAACGGCAGTGGCCGGCTGTGCAGGTACCCTTGATACAGGTGGCAGCCCAGTTTCTCCAGAAACTCCAGTTGCTCGGTCAGCTCCACCCCTTCGGCAATCACCGCCAGGTCCAGGCTGTGGGCCATGGCGACGATGGCGCGGACGATCTCGGCGTCGTTAGGGTCTATCGGTGCGTCGCGCACGAACGTCTGGTCGATCTTCAGTGCATCCACCGGCAAGCGTTTGAGGTAGGTCAGTGACGAATAGCCCGTGCCGAAGTCGTCCATGGCAAAACTCACCCCGTAACGCTTCAGCTCGCGCATCTTGCTGATGGTGTCTTCCAGGTTCTGGATGACGATGCCTTCGGTGATTTCCAGCTTCAGCATCCGCCGTGGCAAGCGGTAGTCGTCCAGGCTGCGCAGCACCCGCCCGACGAAATCGTTTTGGCGGAACTGCCGCGGGCTGATGTTTACGCACAGGCTGAAATCATCAGCGTCGATCAACCCGTCCGTGAGCATGCGCGCGCAGGCATCGCAGGCTTCGTCGAGGATCCAGCTGCCTACTTCCAGGATCAGGCCGCTTTCTTCCAGTACCTGAATGAACTGTGCCGGTGGCTGCTGGCCGAGCTGCGGGTGGTGCCAGCGCAGTAGCACTTCGGCACCGACAATACGGTTGTCGCGGGCATCCACCTGGGGCTGGAAGTGCAAGGCCAGCTCACCCCGTGCGAGCGCCAGGCGCAGGTCGTTTTCCATGCGCAGGCGCTCGCTGGCAGCCTTTTGCATGGTGGTGTGGAACAACTGGGTGGTATTGCGCCCGGAGTCCTTGGCCCGGTACAGGGCGATATCGGCACGCTTGAGCAGGTCGGCGGGGGTGGTGCCGTGGTCGGGGATCAACGCCACGCCGATGCTGGGGGTTACTTGCAGGCGCTGGCCATCCAGCGACATCGGTTCGGCCAGCAGTTCGCGCAGGGTGTCGGCCAGCTCGCGCACTTTGCTTTCGACCTGTTCGCGGCTGCCTTCCAGGCCGCTGAGCAGCACCACGAATTCATCGCCCCCCAGCCGCGCCACAGTGTCTTCCAGGCGTACGCTGGCCTCCAGGCGCGCGGTGATGATCTTCAGTACCGTATCGCCTACCGGGTGGCCCAAGGAGTCGTTGATGTGCTTGAAGTGGTCGAGGTCAAGGAACAGCAGCGCGCCACGCAGGTTGTGGCGCTTGAGCAGGGCGATCTGCTGGCTCAGGCGGTCCATCAGCAGGGCGCGGTTGGGCAGGTTGGTCAGCGGGTCGTGGTACGCCAGGTGGCGGATCTGCGCCTGGGCATTTTTCAGTTGGCTGACATCGCGGGCGGTCAGCAGCAGGCAGTCGGTCTCGTTGAGGGTGATCGGTTCCACCGACACTTCGACGGTGAGGATGTCGCCGCGTTTGTTGCGCCCGAGCATCTCCCGATGGTGCACCCGGCCACGCTCTTTGAGCTCGGCGAGCAGGGCGCTGCGCTGCTTGTCATCGGCCCAGATGCCCAACTCATACACGCTGCGCCCGACCACTTCGGCCGCGTTGTAGCCGGTGAGCCGGCAGAAACCATCGTTGATTTCCAGGTAGCGGCCGCTGTAGCGCTCGGTGATGGTGATGGCATCAGGGCTGGAGTGGAAGGCCTTGGCGAACTTCTCTTCGCTGGATTTCAGCGCCGCCTCGGCCCGTTGCTGCTGGGTAATGTCGCGCAGGGTGGTGACGCTGCAGGGTTGGTCATCGACGCTGATCAGGCAGCTGGATATCACGCAGGTCAAGGGCACGCCGTTGCGGTGGTTGACCACCACCGCCACGTTGCTCAAGGCCTGTTCGCGGATCACCCGCTCGATGCGTTGCGCACGTTCGATGGACTCAGCCCACAGGCCGATTTCCTCGGCGGTGCGACCGATTACCTGGTCGGCGCTCCAGCCGAACGTCTGGGTAAAGGCCGGGTTGATCTCGATGAACTGGCCGGTGTCCTGGCGGGTCACGCAGATGGGGTCAGGGCTGACCTGGAACAGGCTGGCGAACTTTTCTTCCGAGGCGCTGAGGCGTTGCTCGCGCTCGACCTGGTCGGTGATGTCCAGCAGGGTGCCGGCCATGCGCAAGGGGTTGCCCTGGTCGTCCCGGTACAGCCGCGCACGGCTTTCGATATAGCGTGACGCGCCGTTCTCCAGCTGCACGCGGTAAGTGATCTGGTAATTGCCCGCAGGCCCTTCGCGCAGGCTGCGGTAGGCCTGGCGCATGACATTGCGCTCTTCCTCCGGTACGCCCTCGAAAAAGGCATCGAACGATTCGTGAAAGGGGAACGGGTCCAGCCCGTGTAGCTGCGCGGCACGGGCCGAGCCGTAGAGCATGCCGCTGGGGATGTGCCAGTCCCAGGTACCCAGCTGGGCTGAGTCCAGGGCCAGGTCGAGGCGTTCCTGGCTGTCCTTGAGGGCCTGTTCGGCACGCTTGCGTTCGGTAGTGTCGACGAAGGTGCTGAGCAAAAATGTCACCCCCTCCAGTTCGATGGCCTGGGTGCAGAGGATGCCGTCGTGCACCTTGTCGTTGCTGGCCCGGAACTGCACTTCCATGATCAGTGGGCCTCCGCTGGCGCGGGTAGCGTCCAGCAGTTGCGGGCGCTGCTCGGGGTGCACCCACAGGCCCAGCTCCAGGCTGGTCTTGCCAATCACTTGGTTGCCTGGCCAGCCGAACATGTCTTCGAAATGCTGGTTGACCTCGAAGATCATGCCGTCGTGGCGGCGGGTCAGGAGGATCGCATTGGGGCTCAGGTGAAACAGCGTGGCAAAGCGTTTTTCCGAGTTGATCAGCGCCGTTTCGCGCTCGCGCTGGCGGGTGATCTCACGGATGACCCCGATCATCTGCGGTCTGCCGTGGCGGTCGTGGGTCAGGCTGCCGTTGATTTCCAGCCAGTGCAGGCTGCCATCCGGCCAGCGGATGCGGTGGCGCATGGCTTGCTCCACGGGCTCGCCGTTGACCACCGCCTGGAACAGCTGACGGGTGCGTGCGCGGTCTTCTTCGGGCAGCAGGTCGAGGTAGTCGATGTCGTTGGGCAGCGGGCGTAGCGGGTCGAAGCCGAACAGCGCCTGGGTACCGCGTGACCAGCTGACCCGGCCGGTTTCGATGTCCCACAGCCAGGCCCCCAGGCGGGCGCCGTTGAGCGCGGCGAGCAGTTGCGGGGCGTTTTGCCAGGCCTGTTCGGATTCCTGTGGGTCGGCCGCAGGAATGCGCGGCAGGCGCGGAAAGCGGTTTGCTGATTTGGGCATTGGTACCAGACCTTTGGCGTTTGACGAGTCCTTGAGTTGGAAATGCCGTACTGACGACCGGTCAGGCGGACCCTGCATGGCTGTCGAGCAAGGCCATGAAGGCCCTCGCCGCATTCGATAGCGTTCGCTCCGTGTGCAAAATGTAGCCTAGCTGGCGCGACAGCTGTATGCCGGGTAAAGCGATGGGTGCAACCTGATCATCGAGCATGGTGCGCGGCAGCACGCTCCAGGCCAGGCCAATGGAAACCATCATTTTGATGGTTTCCAGGTAGTTGGTGCTCATGGCGATGTTCGGCGTCAGGCCCTGGCTTTCGAACAGGCGCTGGACGATGTGGTGGGTAAAGGTATTACCACCCGGGAAGACCGCCGGGTGGCGCGCGACATCGGCCAGGCTGACCGCGTGGTTGTTGGCCAGCGGGTGTTCCGGGGCCGCCACGAAGTCCAGCGCGTCGTCCCACACCGGGATCGCCTTGATGAGGTGGTGGGGCTCTGGCGCCAGCGTGATAACGGCAATTTCAGCGCGGCCATGGAGTATTTCGTCGTAGGCAGCTTCTGAGTCCATGAACTGAATATCCAACGCCACCGAAGGGTATTGCCGTGTAAAGGCCCGTAAAAGCGGGGGCAAGCGGTGCAAGCCGATATGGTGGCTGGTGGCCAGGGTCAACCGACCACTCACTTCCCCGGTCAAGTTGGTCAGCGCGCGTCGGGTATCATCAAGCACGTTGAGAATCTGATAGGCCCGCGGCAACAGCGCCCGCCCGGCCTCGGTCAGGGTCACTTCACGCCCCAAGCGGTCGAACAGGCGCACGTCCAGTTGCAGCTCAAGCCCGGCGATGCGTTTGCTGATGGCGGGCTGGGTCAGGTGCAGGCGTTCGCCGGCCCCTGAGAAGCTGCCGGTCTCGGCAATGGCGATAAAAGCGCTGAGGTTGGCCAGATCCATCTTTCAGATTCCTGGTGGTTATGCAAAGCATAAAAATTATGAATTTGAGTTATTCAATCTATCGCCATAGCATCGTCCGTACAAGCCAAGGGGTCTTTGGCATAGAAATACGCTGATGAGGAACAGTCTGATGGCTGGCAAAACGCTCTACGACAAACTCTGGGAAGCCCATGAGGTCAAGCGCCGTGATGACGGCTCGTCCTTGATCTACATCGACCGCCACATCATCCACGAAGTGACGTCGCCCCAGGCCTTCGAAGGCCTGCGCCTGGCGAACCGCAAGCCATGGCGTATCGATACCAACATCGCCACCCCTGATCACAACGTGCCGACCACGCCAGAGCGCAAGGGCGGTATCGACGCCATCGTCGACCAGGTGTCGCGCCTCCAGGTGCAGACCCTCGATGAGAACTGTGACGAGTACGGCATCGTCGAATTCAAGATGAATGACGAGCGCCAGGGCATCGTCCATGTCATTAGCCCAGAGCAAGGTGCCACCTTGCCGGGCATGACCGTGGTCTGCGGCGACTCGCACACGTCCACCCACGGCGCTTTCGGTGCCTTGGCCCACGGCATCGGCACCTCCGAGGTCGAGCATGTGCTCGCCACCCAGTGCCTGGTCGCCAAGAAGATGAAGAACATGCTGGTGCGCGTCGAAGGCGAATTGCCTGCAGGCGTCACTGCCAAGGACATCGTCCTCGCCGTCATCGGCAAGATCGGCACCGCGGGTGGCAACGGCCACGCCATGGAATTCGCCGGCAGCGCTATCCGTGGCTTGTCCATGGAAGGCCGCATGACCATCTGCAACATGTCGATCGAAGCCGGTGCCCGCGTGGGCCTGGTGGCGACCGATGCCACCACCGTTGCCTATGTCGAAGGCCGCCCCTATGCACCGAAGGGCGAGCAATGGAAGCAAGCCGTCGAGTCGTGGAAAGACCTCGTCTCCGATGAAGACGCCGTGTTCGACACCGTGGTCGAACTGGATGCCGCGCAAATCAAGCCACAGGTCAGCTGGGGCACATCGCCCGAGATGGTGTTGGCCGTTGATCAGCGCGTACCGGACCCAGCTGCCGAAGCTGACCTGGTCAAGCGGGGCTCGATCGAGCGTGCCCTGAAGTACATGGGCCTGACCGCCAACCAGGCGATCACCGATATTCAGCTGGACCGCGTGTTCATCGGCTCGTGCACCAACTCGCGGATCGAAGACTTGCGCGCCGCGGCCGAAATCGCCAAGGGCCGCAAAGTGGCCGCTACCGTCAAGCAGGCCATTGTCGTCCCGGGCTCGGGCCTGGTGAAGGCGCAAGCCGAGCGTGAAGGATTGGACAAGATCTTCCTTGAAGCGGGCTTCGAGTGGCGCGAGCCTGGTTGCTCGATGTGCCTGGCGATGAACCCGGACCGCCTGGAAAGCGGCGAGCACTGTGCCTCGACGTCCAACCGCAACTTTGAAGGCCGTCAGGGTGCCGGTGGTCGTACTCACCTGGTCAGCCCGGCCATGGCCGCCGCCGCTGCGGTGACCGGCCACTTCATCGATGTCCGCGAGTTGATCCAAGGGAGCGCAGCATGAAAGCCTTTACCCAGCACACTGGCCTCGTCGCGCCGTTGGACCGTGCCAACGTCGACACCGACCAGATCATCCCCAAGCAGTTTCTCAAGTCGATCAAGCGCACCGGCTTCGGCCCCAACCTGTTCGACGAGTGGCGCTACCTGGACGTGGGCCAGCCCTACCAGGACAACAGCAAGCGCCCGTTGAACGAAGAGTTCGTGCTCAACCACGCGCGCTACCAGGGCGCCAGCGTGTTGCTGGCGCGCGAAAACTTCGGTTGCGGTTCGAGCCGCGAACACGCGCCATGGGCGTTGGACGAGTACGGCTTCCGCAGCGTCATCGCACCGAGCTTTGCCGACATCTTCTTCAACAACAGCTTCAAGAACGGCTTGCTGCCGATCATCCTCAGCGATGAGGAAGTCGATGAGCTGTTCAAGCAGGTCGAAGCCAACCCTGGCTATCAGCTGACCATCGACCTGCAAGCCCAGGCCGTGACCCGTCCTGATGGCAAGGTGCTGCACTTCGAGATCGACGCGTTCCGCAAGCACTGCTTGCTCAACGGCCTCGATGACATCGGCCTGACCTTGCAGGACGGCGATTCGATCAAGGCCTTCGAAGCCAAGCACCGCGCCAGCCAGCCTTGGCTGTTTCGGGATGCCTGATAGGCGTAGGTGACAGGGCTGGCCCCTTCGCGGGGCAAGCCCGCTCCCACAGAAGCTCCTCTGCCTCAAGTCTTGTGCAGTACCTGTGGGAGCGGGTTCACCCGCGAAAAGGCCGGTAAAGGCAACAAGAAACCAAAAGGATTTATACATGACCAGCACCACCCACACCGACGTGGTCCAACGCCAGTTCGGCGAGCAGGCCAACGCCTACCTCAGCAGCGCCGTGCACGCCCAGGGCACCGAATTCGCCCTGCTGCAAGCCGCGCTGGCCGGCCAGGCCGAGGCTCGCGTGCTGGACCTGGGCTGCGGTGCCGGTCATGTCAGTTTCCACGTTGCGCCCCTTGTCACCGAAGTGGTCGCTTACGACCTGTCGCAATCCATGCTCGACGTGGTGGCCAGTGCCGCCGCCGACCGTGGCCTGGGCAATATCATCACGCAACGCGGCGCCGCCGAACGCCTGCCGTTCGCCGACGCCTCGTTCGACTTCGTTTTCAGCCGCTACTCGGCACACCACTGGAGCGACCTGGGCCTGGCCCTGCGCGAAGTGCGCCGGGTACTGAAACCGGGTGGGGTGGCGGCCTTCATCGATGTCATGTCGCCGGGCAGCCCGTTGCTCGACACCTACCTGCAAACCGTTGAGGTGCTGCGCGACACCAGCCACGTGCGCGACTATTCCGTCGCCGAATGGCAACGCCAGGTTAGCGAAGCCGGCCTGCATGTGCGCAGCCACACCCGCCAGCCGCTGCGCCTGGAGTTTGGCACCTGGGTCGAGCGTATGCGTACCCCCGAACCGATGCGTGTGGCCATACGCCAATTGCAGCAAGCCATGGGCGAGGAAGTGCGGCAGTATTACCAGATTGAAGCCGACGGCTCGTTCAGCACCGATGTGCTGGTACTGTGGGCTGAGCGCTGAGTTTTTTTCGGTGTGGCCGAGCTGGCCGCACCGCTTGAATGGATAGAGGAAAGCATGAGCAAGCAGATTCTGATTCTCCCAGGTGATGGCATTGGCCCGGAAATCATGGCCGAGGCGGTGAAGGTGCTGGAGCTGGCCAATGACAAGTTCCAGCTCGGCTTCAGCCTGGCCCACGACGTGATTGGTGGCGCGGCCATCGACAAGCACGGCGTACCGCTGGCTGATGAGACCCTGGAACGTGCGCGCCAGGCCGATGCCGTGTTGCTGGGCGCTGTGGGCGGCCCGAAATGGGACAAGATCGAGCGTGACATTCGCCCTGAGCGCGGCCTGCTGAAAATCCGTTCGCAACTGGGCCTGTTCGCCAACCTGCGCCCGGCCATCCTCTACCCGCAACTGGCCGATGCCTCGTCGCTCAAGCCGGAAATCGTCTCGGGCCTGGATATCCTCATCGTTCGCGAACTGACCGGTGGCATTTATTTCGGCGCGCCACGTGGCCAGCGTGAACTCGAAGGCGGCGAGCGCCAGGCTTATGACACGCTGCCCTACAGCGAAAGCGAAGTGCGCCGTATTGCCCGCGTCGGCTTCGACATGGCCCGTGTGCGCGGCAAGAAGCTGTGTTCGGTGGACAAGGCCAACGTTCTGGCCTCCAGCCAATTGTGGCGCGAAGTGGTCGAAGACGTGGCCAAGGATTACCCGGATGTCGAGCTGAGCCACATGTACGTGGACAACGCCGCCATGCAGCTGGTGCGCGCGCCCAAGCAGTTCGACGTGGTAGTGACCGACAACATGTTCGGTGACATCCTGTCGGATGAAGCTTCCATGCTGACCGGTTCCATCGGCATGCTGCCGTCGGCGTCGCTGGATGCCAACAACAAGGGCATGTACGAGCCGTGCCATGGCTCTGCGCCGGACATCGCTGGGCAGGGCATCGCCAACCCGCTGGCGACCATTCTGTCGGTGTCGATGATGCTGCGTTACAGCTTCAACCAGCACGCTGCCGCAGAGGCCATCGAGCAGGCGGTCAGCCTGGTGCTGGACAAAGGGCTGCGCACCGGTGACATCTGGTCGGCCGGCTGCGACAAAGTAGGCACGCAGGAAATGGGCGACGCAGTAGTCGCAGCGCTGCGGAATCTGTAATCTCTCTGGCCCGCCACCGTTTTTGGTCGGTGGCGGCCCACTTTTAGCAAAGGTGTAGTTGCGATGAAACGTGTAGGTCTGATCGGTTGGCGCGGTATGGTCGGTTCCGTGCTCATGCAGCGGATGCTGGAGGAGCAGGATTTCGACCTTATCGAGCCGGTGTTCTTCACCACCTCCAATGTCGGTGGCCAAGGCCCGAACGTGGGCAAGGATATTGCTCCGCTCAAGGACGCTTATTCGATTGAAGAACTCAAGACCCTCGACGTGATCCTGACCTGTCAGGGCGGCGACTACACCAACGAGGTCTTCCCCAAGCTGCGTGAGGCGGGCTGGCAGGGTTACTGGATCGATGCCGCCTCGTCGCTGCGCATGCAGGACGATGCAGTGATCGTGCTCGACCCAGTCAACCGCAAGGTTATCGACCAGCAGCTCGATGCCGGTACCAAGAACTACATCGGCGGCAACTGCACCGTCAGCCTGATGCTGATGGGCCTGGGTGGCCTGTTCGAAGCTGGCCTGGTCGAGTGGATGAGCGCCATGACCTACCAGGCGGCCTCCGGTGCCGGCGCGCAGAACATGCGTGAGCTGATCAAGCAGATGGGCGCTACTCACGCGGCTGTGGCCGATGACCTGGCCAACCCGGCCAGCGCCATTCTCGACATCGACCGCAAGGTCGCCGAGGCCATGCGCAGCGAAGCCTACCCGACCGAGAACTTCGGCGTGCCGCTGGCTGGCAGCCTGATCCCGTGGATCGACAAGGAACTGCCGAACGGCCAGAGCCGCGAAGAGTGGAAGGCCCAGGCCGAAACCAACAAGATCCTCGGCCGCTTCAAGAGCCCGATCCCGGTCGATGGCATTTGCGTGCGCATCGGCGCCATGCGCTGCCACAGCCAGGCGCTGACCATCAAGCTGAACAAGGACGTGCCGCTGGCCGATATCGAAGGCATGATCAGCCAGCACAACCCGTGGGTGAAGCTGGTGCCGAACCAGCGCGAGATCAGCATGCAGGAACTGAGCCCGACCAATGTAACCGGTACCCTGAACATTCCGGTAGGTCGCCTGCGCAAGCTGAACATGGGTTCCCAGTACCTGGGCGCGTTCACCGTCGGCGACCAGCTGCTGTGGGGCGCTGCCGAGCCGCTGCGCCGCATGCTGCGGATTCTGCTGGAACGTTGAGCCGGGTTTGAGCGTTCGAAGCCCTGCAAGGCGTTGGCCTTGCAGGGCTTTTTTTTGCACAGCGTTGGCGATGGGCAGCTCATGCGCGATCGAGCGGTTTGTCAGCTGCAATCACGGCTGGTCAAGTCCGTAGCTAAAGAACTGAGAGTCACCCCCCAAGGGTTTAAGCGAAACCGTACCATCCTGCCCTACATCCAGGAATTGACCAGTCTTCTTGTTCTGAAGTCGAATCGTGTAGAGCTGCGCGCTTAGCAATAACCAGGTGAGTCTGTCCGCGCGCGGTTGCGCGCACCCCTGAAGCTTCAACTCGTCGTTCAGGCATTGACCTGCGCCGTTCATCAGTGTGATCTCGTTACCTCCACCTGGTATGTTGGTCGTGCTGATCCAGTACCAACTTTTCAGGGGATTGGGCTCGCAGGTCGACATTGCTACTGTTTCGCCCGAAGTTATCATGCAGCGATTTTTATGCACCACTGTGAGCTTCACTAGCGCTTGTTTCTGGAAACGTTGGCCTGGGCTGTAGGTCAGCGGGGCAAGCACGGGGGTGCTGTTACTTTGGCTGGCGGTGATGAACTTTCCGGTAGTCAGTTCCTGTAGATAGATGTCAGACGGGGTCTGGGTCAGGTCTTGGCGTGTCCACCAAACGGTATCTTTGCGCGGGAAATGGCATTCGCCAGTTGCTAAACGGGCGTTGATGCAACGGCCCGAGAGGTCGACTGGCTCGTATGCGTCGAACTGATGGGGGAACACATTCTTGGGTGGGAGGCGCCAAATTGCGTCCGCATTGCAGGTCGCAAGTTTCAAACCTTGATCGGTGGCTGTTAGGCAGGCGTTTCGTTCTTTTGAATACAGATATAGCGGCTCCCAGACCTGATTTATCTGCTCGCCGTGCTCAGCCCCCATGCTAATGACCAGGGGAAGGCGGTTATCTTCCAGCTGTCGCTCATAAACGACGGCGTTATCCACCTTGAGCACCGCTTTGACAGGTTTACGCTGGGAGTTGACATTGAAAACGGCCGTTTTCAACGTGTCTTTCGCGATGGGGCCGGCGTAGAGTGGGTGTGTTTCTATGGCGCCGCTGGCGTAATGAATATCGACCCGATAACTGTGCGGGTTGTGATCGTCGCCTGGCATGAAATGTTGCAATTCGTTATCGCTGCTATTGGGGAGCAAGTCCAGGTCGCGGGGGCCAGTGGGGGTAATGAATTTGCCTGTGTTGCTTTCTTGCAGCTTCAGCAGGCGAGAATGATTCGTGAGGTCTATGCGGCCGCGCCAGCGAACTTGTCGTTCGGCGTTGACGCAACTGCGAAAGTGAAAATTGAATTCCAGGCATTTTCCCTCCCTGTTACGCACGATGACAATCGGCGCGAGTGGCGCTTCCGCTGCGTTATTAGGGGGTACGGTTTCTATGGTTAATTGAGCCGATTCGTCATCGCAAGCTTTCAATACCAGCAGGTCGTTCTCCGAGGCGAGGCATTGCGAGGTTGTCGTCATCAATACGGAATAGCTCGCGCTGCGCTGTGGGCGGGTCGCAGAACTGGCAGATAACTGTGCAGGCCTGAAGACATTCCCATAGTTGCTCAAAATGGCCGGATAGATTTGGTTGATGCCGTCCCGGTTGTGGGACGGGTCTGAAAAGGTCGCCACCAAGGTATGTACCGGCACTGCAGTTTCAGTAGGGACTTGATTTGATTCGGGCGAAAGCAACGACGGTAGGGCGGCAGGTTGCTGAATGCCTGAGTCAGGGAGGCCGTGAGAGGGGGCAGTCACCGCAAGGCCTTTGTCTTCCTTGGCGGCAACGGCAGTGACGCCAATGGCCGGCGGGCGGTGGTCGTCAAACACATCAGCGTACTTTGCGCCGTCCGGCAGCCGTCCGAAGCGCTGTTGTACACGCAGCGTCTGCTGGTGGTTATAGGGAGAAATATAGCGCTTCCAACTGGCGCCTTCTGTCGATTTCAGGCCCAGTTTTTCGAACTCGTCAATCAAGGGCGCCGAAGCGGGACCGGAAGCCCAAGGAGGGGCGGAGAGTGATCCAACAACCTGGCCGAAGTAGTGCAAGCCCAAATAGTCTACCGGGAGACTGTAGCGGTGTGGGTCTGGATGTGTGTGTGGCAGAAAGACATTGTCATACGCCCTATACGACCAGTCTTCGTAGCGTGGGGGTGTATCGTGGGGAAGGCCAAAGGCGTGGCCTGTTTCATGCCAGAAGCCATCGGGGAAGTAAGGGTAATTACAGCTGTTACCTCCACAGCTGGCGGCTACGCCTGGCGGCAATGGAGGCATGCCGTTTGGCGTGTCAAGCAATTGCCCCGTAATGGCCACAGGGTATCCCGCTTTCTTGTCGCCCAGGTTCGAAGCCGCGCGCCAGTAGTGGCCCATGCCCACTTTGGCCGGTAACGTCTTGTCGCCGAACGCAGCCCACTCCATGCCATTCGTTTTGTCGTAAACATGCGGCTTTTGGTCGGGGCCCATGGCAATGATGCGTGGCCAGTAGGCTTTGCCGGTCCCTAGGTGAAGGCGTTGAGTGGGCAGTTCGGAGAGCATTTCCCGTGCTGCAATACGCGCGGCAGTGGGGTTGTACTCACCGTCGAACTGTTCGAGGGTATCCCTGCACGTCGACTCATCCTTGAAGATGCAGCCCTTGATGTTCATCAGCGTCAGCCCCTCGCTTTCAGGGGTCATGAACACGAATTTGTAAGTGGGTAGTGAGCCTTTATTGTTCGGGTTGCCAGCTTGCTGAAAACTGATGCGTGCATCAGCGGTGAACAGGTTCCAGGGTATCTGATAGGTGAACGTGTTTTCCCTGAACTTCGGGTAGCTGCCTTCAATGGTCTTTCCAGAGAAGGTGTCCGTCTGGTCATATACCGCAGTGCCTGGAAGCGCTTCCGGGCGATCCATGCGTACGGTGGTGGTGCGGCCCTGCCGCGTTATGATCATCTCAACGTCAGTGACGGGCTTGTTGGGCCTGAACAGGACCAAGGCCGCTTTGTGCGGCACCAGAAAAGGGTCGAAGATTCTGCGAGTCGCCGCTACCACATGCGTTTGGGCAAAATCTACCTGCCCCCCCAGAGTGCCCTGCAGATCATTCCTCGGCGCATCCGCGAAGTTAGTCGGGTCGTAATCCTGAGGTGCGCAGGCGCTAGTGGCCAAACAGGACAAAAGTGTTGTTACCAGTAGTGGGCGCATAACGTGTCCCTTGATGAACAGACGTCATGCAAGAGTGGTGGCGATCGAGAAATCCCGAAACTGGCAAAAATGTCAGGTAGCGCCTGTCGTTCTCACCGGCCTGATGTTCGACTGTCGGTCGCAGAGGGGCTGGCGTATCGAGGGTGTTCGTTGTTCCATAATCCGAGTAAAGTGCCGCCCCCCCGCCGTTTCAGCAAAAGGATCCCCTCCATGACCCAACCTCTGGACATCGCCGTCGTCGGCGCCACCGGTAGCGTCGGTGAAACCCTCGTACAGATCCTCGAAGAGCTGGCATTTCCGGTCGCGACCCTGCACCTGCTGGCCAGCATGGAGTCGGCGGGCAGCAGCGTGATGTTCGCAGGCAAAAAGATCAAGGTGCGTGAAGTCGACAGTTTCGATTTCGCCCAGGTCAAGCTGGCCTTCTTCGCTGCCAGCCCTGCCGTCAGCCGCAGTTTCGCCAACAAAGCCCAGCAGGCGGGCTGCACGGTCATCGACCTGTCCGGTGGCCTTGACGACGCCCTTGCCGTGGTGCCGGAAGCCAATGCCGACAGCATCGCCAACCTTAAGCTGCCTGCGCGCTTGGCCAGCCCTGGCTCTGCAGCCGTTGCCCTGGCTGTCGCGCTGGCACCACTGAAAGGCCTGCTGGACATCGAACGGGTGCAGGTCATGGCCAACCTGGCGGTCTCTGCCCAAGGCCGCGAAGCGGTCAACGAACTGGCCCGTCAAACCGCCGAGCTGCTCAATGCCCGCCCGTTGGAGCCGCGCTTCTTCGACCGCCAGGTGGCGTTCAACCTGCTGGCCCAGGTGGGTGCGGTTGACGAACAAGGCCATGCTGGCCTTGAGCGGCGTCTGGTCAGCGAGCTGCGCGAGTTGCTGGGGCAGCCCGAGCTGAAGATTTCCGTGACCTGCATTCAAGTCCCGGTGTTTTTCGGCGATAGCTTCAGTGTGGCGGTGCAAAGCCGTAAACCGGTAGACCTGGTGGCAGTCAATGCTGCGTTGGAGAGTGCCGACAGCGTCGAGCTGGTCGAGCGAGACGATTATCCGACGCCGGTAGGTGACGCAGTGGGCCAAGACGTGGTCTATGTTGGACGTGTACGCCATGGTGTCGATGACGACCAGCAGCTCAACCTCTGGCTGACCACCGACAACCTGCGCAAAGGCGCCGCGCTCAATGCTGTGCAAGTGGCGCAATTGTTGATTAAACACAGGCTGTAAAAGATACTGCGAGCACTTTTGTCCTGCTCTGCATGCAGGTTTCGGGACGATTCATACAAGGGAAGAGGTCATGCTTCGAATTCGCAAACTGGTTCTGGCCATGGCGGCTGCCTCGGCGCTGTCGTCGGGCATGGCCAATGCGTTGGGCTTGGGGGAGCTGACCCTCAAGTCGGCACAGAATCAGCCGCTGGACGCCGAGATCGAATTGCTCGACGTGCGCGACCTCACTGCCGCCGAAGTGGCGCCCAGCCTGGCGCCGCCGGAAGAGTTCAGCAAGGCGGGGGTAACCTTTGCGACTTACCTCGAAGACCTGACATTCACGCCGGTGATCAACCCCAACGGCAAGAGCGTGCTGCGCGTCACCTCCAGCCAGCCGCTGCCGGGGTCTGTGGTCAAGTTTCTGGTGCAGGTGATGTGGCCGCAGGGGCGACTGCTGCGTGACTACAGCGTCCTGCTCGACCAGGCCAAGGCCCAGGGCAAGCAGCCTGCGCCAGGCAATGTTGCACCCGCAGTGACGGGTGCCAGCAGCTACACCACTCAGCGCCGCGACACCCTGTGGCAGATTGCTGCGCGCAACAGCCAGGGCGGCTCGATTCAGCAGACCATGATTGCGATCCAGGCGCTGAACCCGGACGCCTTCATCGGCAACAACATCAACCAGTTGAAGGTGGGCCAGGTACTGCGCCTGCCCGACCAGCAACAAATCCAGGCCATTGCTCAGGGCGAGGCGGTTCGCGACGTGGCCGAGCAGTATGCGGCCTGGCGTGAAGGCCGGCGCCTGGGGCCGCGTGCCCGTCAGCTCGACGCCACCCGCCGCGGTGCCGCCGAGGCCGCGCCAGAGCGCATTGCCCAGGGTGACAACCTGCGCCTGGTCAGCCCCGGCAACCAGGCAGGTGCTGCGCCGGCCAAAGGCCTGAACGACAAACTGGCCGTGGCCCAGGAAAGCCTCGATACCAGCCGTCGTGACAACGATGAGCTCAAGAGCCGCATGGCGGACCTGCAGAGCCAACTGGACAAGCTGCAGCGTCTGATCGCACTGAAAAACGACCAGTTGGCCCGGCTTGAAGCCCAGGGCGCAGCAGGTGAGGCGCCAGTCGCCGCTGCGCTGCCAGGCGAGCCTGCGCCGGCCAATCCGGCAGCTAACGCCGAGCCGGACGTAAAACCTGCACCGGCGGCCGTCGATACAGCGCCGGCCAGTGTGCCTGACGCCCAGCCGCGCGCTGACGGCGTGCTTGGCAACCCGTTGCTGCTGTGGCTGATTGCAGGGTCTGCGTTCCTCGTGCTGTTGCTGCTGCTGGTGCTGTTGATGCGCAAGCGCAAGGCCCAGGAAGAAGCCGAGAAACACCTGCGCATGGCGCGGGCCTTGGCTGAGGAAGAGCAGGGTGCGGGCCTGGATATCGATGCCGACAGCTTTGAAGGCCTGGAGGTCTCTGCGCCGAGCGTAACGCTGTCGCCAGCGGTGGTCGCGGCGTCTGCTGCTGCCGCCACTGCTGCAGAAAAGCCCGCGGTCGCGCTCGCAGAGCCAGCGCCGCAGCCAGACACGACGGCCGCCCTGTTGGCGGAAGTCGAGCAAAGCCTGCAAAGCGGCCGCCTGAACCATGCCGCCGAGCTGCTTGAAACGGCCCTTGCCGCAGCGCCTGAGCGTGACGTACTGCGCCTGAAACTGATGGAAGTGTATGCCCGTCAGGGTGATCACAGTGCGTTCGTCGAGCAGGAGCGTGTGCTGCCAGCGACTGAGCAGAATGTTGCTCAGGTTGACGAACTCAAAGGCCGTTTCCCAGCCATGCTGGGGCTGGCCGCCGCCGGTTTGGGTGCGGCAGCGTTGGCTGCCGAGATGGATGAGCAGTACGTGCAGGGCCTGCTGCAGGACCAGCCTGAGGCGCCGGTGGTTGAAGACATCGTGCCCGAGGGCGCGTCAGAGGCCGAGCCAGAGGTGCTGTCGGAGCCCGATTTCGTCGCAGAGCAAGCGCTGGACGACATCGTTGAGCCTGAGGTCGAGGCCATCAGCGAAGTTCCAGCGCTTGATGCGTCGGACCTGGACAGTGACTTCGACCTGAGTCTGGGTGAAGACCTGCCCGAGGAAGACCCGTTGGCAGCGCCGCTGCTCGACGAGCCAGTGCTGGACGAAGTGCAGGTAGAGGAACAGCCCGCTGCCGTGGAGGCTGAGCTGCAAGCTGACGCTGAAAAAGACGCTGAAACAGACGTCGCAGCCGATGCCGATGCTGATTTCGAGGCGATGCTGGCGCAGGCCGAGCCGCAGCCCGTTGCCGATCTGGATGATTTCGACCTCGACGTCAGCGAGCCCGTAGCCCCGGCTGTCGCCGAACAGACGCCGGTAGACGTTGCCGACGAGCTGGCAGCCTTCGACAGCGTGCCGGCGTTTGACCCGACCACCGAACTGGACCTGCCGTCGGACTTCGACCTTTCGCTGTCGCTGGAGGATGACTCGCCGGCTGCCAAGAGCTTTGCTTCGGAGCTGGATGACGTCAACGCGGAGCTGGACAAGCTGTCCCAGAACCTCGAGTCGCCTTCGCTGGAACCGCACTTCACCGCTGAAGACGCCGTTGAGCAGCCCGAGCCCGAGCCGCTGGACGACTTGGACTTCGACTTCTTCTCTGGCAGTGATGAAGTCGCCACCAAGCTCGACCTGGCGCGCGCCTACATCGACATGGGCGACCACCAGGGCGCCCGTGACATCCTCGATGAAGTCGTCAAGGACGGCGACGGGACGCAGCGTCAGGAAGCCGAGGACCTGTTGTCTCGGTTGGTCTGAGCCCCGTTCTGAGGTCTCGCGGCTAAACAGATGTAACCACCCCCAACGGCAGCCCAACAGGGCTGCCGTTGTCGTTATAATCCCGCCATTGCGTAATCACCACAGGTTTCATGCTTTTGGACATCATCGACACCACCGCCGAATCTGCGGCTGAAGGCTACTCCCGCATCGCCCTGGGCGTGGAATACAAGGGCTCGCGCTACCGCGGCTGGCAGCGCCAGGCCAGCGGCGTGCCCAGCGTCCAGCAAGCCCTCGAGCAGGCGTTGTCGAAAGTCGCGAACGAGCCGATTTCCGTGATCTGTGCCGGGCGTACTGATGCCGGGGTTCACGGTTGCGGGCAAATCGTGCACTTCGACACGCGCGCCATCCGCGATGAGCGCGCCTGGACCCTGGGCACCAATTTCAACCTGCCCCACGACATCAGTGTGGTCTGGTCGCGCCCGATGCCGGCGGACTTCCATGCCCGCTTCAAGGCCACCGCCCGGCGTTACCGCTACGTCATCTACAACGACCCGATCCGCCCCGCGCACCTGGCCGAGGAGGTGACCTGGAACCACCGCCCGCTGGATGTCGAGCGCATGGCCGAAGCCGCCGAGTTCCTGCTCGGTACCCATGACTTCAGCGCCTTCCGCGCCAGCCAGTGCCAAGCCAAGTCGCCGATCAAACACATCCATCACCTGCGCGTCACCCGCCATGGCCAGATGATCGTGCTGGACGTGCGCGCCACGGCGTTCCTGCACCACATGGTGCGTAACATCGCCGGTGTGTTGATGACCATCGGCGCGGGTGAGCGGCCCGCCACCTGGGCGCGGGAAGTACTGGAAGGGCGCAACCGCCGCGAGGGTGGGGTGACGGCACACCCGTACGGTTTGTACCTGGTGCAAGTGGAATACCCCGAAGCCTTCCAATTGCCCCAGCGTTACATCGGCCCACACTTTTTGACCGGCTACGAGGCATTGGCAGACTGACGGGCCAAAAGCCTTTTGCTAACATCCGGCCTTCACCGAAACAGCAGGGTTCGCAGTCCATGAGCAACGTTCGCAGCAAGATCTGCGGGATTACCCGCATCGAAGACGCGCTGGCTGCCGCCGAGGCGGGGGCCGATGCCATCGGCTTCGTCTTCTACGCCAAGAGCCCGCGTGCCGTGGACGTGCGCCAGGCGCGCGCGATCATTGCCGAGCTGCCGCCGTTCGTGACCACCGTCGGGTTGTTCGTCAACGCCTCGCGTTGCGAGCTGAACGAGATCCTCGAAGTGGTTCCCCTGGACCTGCTACAGTTCCACGGCGACGAAACCCCGCAAGACTGTGAAGGCTTCCATCGCCCCTGGATCAAGGCCCTGCGCGTGCGCCCGGGTGATGATCTGGAAGCGGCCTGCCGGCTTTATGCTGGCGCCTGCGGTATCTTGCTGGACACCTATGTGCCCGGCGTGCCCGGGGGCACGGGTGAAGCCTTTGACTGGTCGCTGGTGCCGGCGCGCCTGAGCAAGCCGATTATCCTGGCCGGTGGCCTGGACGCGCAGAATGTCGGCCGGGCCATTGCCCAGGTCAGGCCTTATGCGGTGGATGTCAGCGGCGGTGTGGAGCAGGCCAAGGGCATCAAGGATGCGGCAAAGATCGAAGCCTTCATGCGTGCGGTGAAACAGGCGTGACGGTGGATGTGACGGTTGGCGGCGCACCATCGTCCATAGCTATCGCAGCCCCTGCGGGGCGCCCGCCGATGCGGTGGGCGAACAACACATTAACGGTGGCGCGGCGCGCCGGAAGCCCCGGCGGCCGTGCCATCATCGTTTCATAAAAGATTTTGAGCTCAAGGGCAGGGCAGGCCGGTTACGCCGGCCCCCGCCCGCCGATACTGGAGAAAGAAAGCATGAGCAACTGGTTAGTCGACAAACTGATCCCTTCGATCATGCGTTCCGAGGTGAAGAAGAGCTCGGTGCCTGAAGGCCTGTGGCACAAGTGCCCGGCTTGCGAGGCCGTGCTGTATCGTCCGGAGCTGGAAAAGACCCTCGATGTCTGCCCTAAGTGCAACCACCACATGCGCATCGGCGCACGTGCGCGTATCGACATCTTCCTCGACGCCGAAGGCCGTGCTGAGCTGGGCGCCGAGCTGGAGCCGGTCGACCGCCTGAAATTCCGCGATGGCAAGAAGTACAAGGACCGCCTCACCGGTGCGCAGAAGCAGACCGGCGAAAAAGACGCGCTGATCTCCATGAGCGGTACCCTGATGGGCATGCCGATCGTGGTCAGCGCGTTCGAATTCTCCTTCATGGGCGGCTCCATGGGTGCCATCGTCGGTGAGCGTTTCGTTCGCGCCGCCAACTACGCCTTGGAAAACCGCTGCCCAATGGTCTGTTTCTCGGCCTCCGGTGGCGCACGTATGCAGGAAGCGCTGATCTCGCTGATGCAGATGGCCAAGACCTCGGCTGTGCTGGCGCGCCTGCGTGAAGAAGGCATTCCGTTCATCTCCGTGCTGACCGACCCGGTCTACGGCGGCGTTTCCGCCAGCCTGGCGATGCTGGGCGACGTCATCGTCGGCGAGCCCAAGGCACTGATCGGCTTTGCCGGCCCGCGCGTGATCGAGCAGACCGTACGCGAGAAGCTGCCAGAAGGCTTCCAGCGCAGCGAGTTCCTGCTGGAACACGGCGCTATCGACCTGATCATCTCCCGTGGCGAACTGCGCCCGCGCCTGGCCCGTCTGCTGGCGCAGATGACCGGCCAGGAAACCCCGGAGCAGGCACGTGAGGCGGCTGCGGTCGCGTGATGAAACAACGATCCCTGGGCGAATGGCTCGCCTACCTCGAGCAGTTGCACCCTTCGGCCATCGACATGGGGCTGGAGCGTTCGCAGAACGTGCTTGCCCGCCTGGCGCTGGGCAAGTTGGCGCCGCGCGTGGTGACCGTCACTGGCACCAATGGCAAGGGTTCCACCTGCGCCTTCGTCGCCGCGATGCTGCGTGCCCAGGGGCTCAAGGTGGGCGTGTACAGCTCGCCACACCTGTTGCGTTACAACGAGCGGGTGTTCATCGATGGCCAAGAGGCCAGTGATGAGCGCCTGTGCGAAGCCTTCGCCGCCGTCGAGGCGGCGCGAGGCGACATTTCCCTGACCTATTTCGAGATGGGCACCCTGGCGGCGTTCTGGTTGTTCTACCAGTCCAAGCTGGATGCCGTGGTGCTCGAAGTGGGGCTCGGTGGCCGTCTGGACACCGTGAACGTGGTGGATGCCGACCTGGCGCTGGTGACCAGCATCGGCGTCGACCATGTCGATTACCTGGGTGATACGCGTGAGCTTGTCGCTTTCGAAAAGGCCGGCATCTTCCGCGCTGGCAAGCCGGCGCTGTGTGGCGACCTTGACCCGCCGCAGCCCTTGCTGGACAAGGCCCATGAGCTGGCGGCGCCGTTGTTCTTGCGTGGGCGTGACTTCGACCTGGAAAGCACAGGCGACAGCTGGCACTGGCGTGGGACCACGGCCGAAGGTGCGCTGGTAGCATTGCGCGATCTGCCGTTGCTAGACCTGCCCATGGAAAACGCCACCCTGGCCCTACAGGCCTACCTGTTGATGGGCCTGCCCTGGGATGCCGGTCAATTGCGCCAGGCGCTGCTCGATACCCGTATCACCGGTCGCCTCGATCGCCGTGAAGTGCGCTGGCAGGGCAAGCGTGTGGAGCTGTTGCTGGATGTCGGCCATAACCCGCATGCTGCGGCGTACCTGGCACGGCGCCTGGCGGTAAGGCCGGTCAAGGGGCGCCGCCTGGCAGTGTTCGGCCTGCTGGCCGACAAGGATCTGCCGGGCGTTGTCGAGCCTTTGCAGGCGCTGGTCGACGACTGGGCGGTCGCACCGCTGGACACGCCGCGCAGCCGTCCGGCCGCAGAACTGGCTGACGCCTTGACGAACCTCGGCGCCGCAGTGAAGTCTTATGCCAGCGTCGACGCGGCCCTCGAAGGGCAATGCGCGCAGGCGACGGCGGATGATCAGGTCCTGCTGTTCGGTTCGTTTTTCTGTGTCGCCCAGGCCCTGGAGTGGTTGGCGCGGCAGGCCCCGGAGGGTTGAGTAGATGGCAGTGCTGGATAAAGGGATGAAACAGCGCATGGTAGGTGCGTTGGTGCTGGTGGCGCTGGCGGTGATCTTCCTGCCGATGCTGTTCACCCGCGAGGACGAGATGCGCCAGGTGCGTGTCGAGGCCCCGCAGGCGCCGGCCATGCCGAGCCTGCCAGAGGTGCAAGTGGAGCCGGTCGCCGTGCCGGAGCCGCAGGTCCTTCCGGAAGAGCCGCAGCAGCCACCGGTGGTGGTTGACGAGTCTACCGCGCCAGCCAGCACGCCTAGCCAGCCGATTACGCCATCCCCGCAGACGCAAACGCAGGCCCAGGCTGCCAAGCCGCCAGCGCCCAAGGTTGAAGCCACACCGGCCGCCACCCCTGCGCCTGCCGTTGCCGCCGCCAAGCCGGCAGCGCCGTCTAAGATCGACGTGAATGGGTTGCCGGTCAGTTGGTCTATCCAGCTGGCCAGCCTTTCCAATCGTGCCGGGGCTGAAAGCCTGCAGCAGACGTTGCGAAGCCAGGGCTACAACGCCTACATCCGCTCGGCGGGTGGTATGAACCGGGTGTATGTCGGGCCACTGATCGAGCGCGCCGAGGCCGAGCGCGTACGTGATGCAATCAACCGCAAGCACAGCCTCAAAGGCTTTGTGGTGCGCTTCCAGCCCGAGCGCGGCTGATAGCGCTGCCTCTTTGTAGGAGCGGCCTTGCGTCGCGAAAGGGCTGCGAAGCGGCCCCAGGCTCCTGGCTTAGATACAAGAATCGCAGGGGCCGCTTCGCAGCCCTTTCGCGACGCAAGGCCGCTCCTACAAGTATCGCGCAGTTGTTAATCGGCCCGACATTCCGCTTACCCCCAGCCCGCCGCTCTGGTAAAATGCGCCGCCTCAAACGTCTGCAGGCAGCACCGTGGCATTTACCTGGGTTGATTGGGCGATCATCGCGATCATCGCCGTCTCCACACTGATCAGTCTCAAGCGCGGCTTCGTCAAGGAAGCCTTGTCCTTGCTCATCTGGATCATTGCCGGTGCGGTTGCCTGGATGTTCGGTGGCTCGCTCTCGGTGTATCTTGAAAGCTACATCCAGACGCCATCGATGCGCATCATCGCAGGCTGCGCCATTCTTTTCGTCGCCACCCTGCTGGTGGGGGCCATGGTCAACTTCCTGGTCGGCGAGCTGATCCGCGTGACCGGGCTGTCGGGTACCGATCGTTTCCTCGGCATGGCTTTCGGCGCCGCGCGCGGGGCCTTGCTGGTGGTAGTGGCCATCGGGCTGCTTAGCCTGGGGCCGGTTCAACAAGACACTTGGTGGCAGGAATCACGCCTGATACCACAATTTCTCTTGGTCGCTGACTGGTCGAAAAACCTGATTCTGGGTTTCACCAGCCAGTGGATGTCCAGTGGGGTGATCAGCACACCGGCTGATCTCCCGTTCAAGGAACAGTTGCTCGGGCCGGCAAAGCCCTGAGCGCTATTCACTCAAGTTTCGTCAAAGTAGGGGTTGCGTCGCATGTGTGGCATCGTCGGTATCGTCGGTAAGTCGAACGTCAATCAGGCGCTGTATGACGCGCTTACGGTCCTCCAGCACCGCGGCCAGGACGCTGCCGGTATCGTGACCAGCCATGACGGCCGGTTATTCCTGCGCAAGGATAATGGCTTGGTGCGCGATGTCTTCCAGCAGCGCCACATGCAGCGGCTGGTCGGCCACATGGGTATCGGCCACGTGCGCTACCCAACGGCGGGCAGCTCGACCTCGGCCGAGGCCCAGCCGTTCTACGTCAACTCGCCGTACGGCATCACCCTGGCGCACAACGGCAACCTGACCAACGTCGAGCAGTTGGCCAAGGAGATCTACGAGTCCGACCTGCGCCACGTCAACACCAATTCCGACTCGGAAGTGCTGCTGAACGTGTTCGCCCACGAGCTGGCCGTACGCGGCAAGCTGCAGCCGACCGAAGAAGACGTGTTCGCTGCGGTTTCCCACGTGCACAGCCGCTGCGTAGGTGGTTATGCGGTGGTGGCCATGGTCACCGGTTATGGCATCGTCGGTTTCCGTGACCCGAACGGTATTCGCCCGGTGGTGTTCGGCCAGCGTCACACCGACGAAGGTGTGGAGTACATGATCGCCTCCGAAAGCGTCGCCCTGGACGTGCTCGGCTTCACCCTGATCCGCGACCTGGCGCCGGGCGAAGCGGTGTACATCACCGAAGAAGGCCAGCTGTACACCAAGCAGTGTGCACAAAACCCGAAACTGCAGCCGTGCATCTTCGAACACGTCTACCTCGCCCGTCCGGACTCGATCATGGATGGCGTCTCGGTGTACAAGGCGCGCCTGCGCATGGGCGAAAAGCTGGCCGAGAAGATCCAGCGTGAACGCCCTGAGCACAACATCGACGTGGTCATCCCAATCCCGGACACCAGCCGCACTGCGGCGCTGGAACTGGCCAACCACCTGGGCGTCAAGTTCCGCGAAGGCTTCGTCAAGAACCGCTACATCGGCCGTACCTTCATCATGCCCGGCCAGGCTGCGCGCAAGAAATCGGTACGCCAGAAGCTCAACGCCATCGAGCTGGAATTCCGCGGCAAGAACGTGATGCTGGTGGACGACTCGATCGTGCGCGGCACCACCTGCAAGCAGATCATCCAGATGGCCCGCGAAGCCGGCGCCAAGAACGTCTACTTCTGCTCCGCAGCCCCTGCGGTGCGCTACCCCAACGTCTACGGCATCGACATGCCGAGCGCTCACGAACTGATCGCCCACAACCGCACCACCGAACAGGTGGCCGAGTTGATCGGCGCCGACTGGCTGATTTACCAGGACCTGCCGGACCTGATCGAATCGGTCGGTGGCGGCAAGATCAAGATCGAGCACTTCGATTGCGCAGTGTTCAATGGTGAATACGTCACCGGCGACATCGACGCAGCCTACCTTGATCGTATCGAGCAGGCCCGTAACGACCTGGCGAAGGTGAAGACCCAGGCGGTCAGCGCGATCATCGACCTCTACAACAACTGATTAGGGAGCGACGGCATGACGGATCAATGGGATGCCGGACGACTGGACAGTGACCTCGAGGGTGTCGGCTTCGACACCCTGGCGGTGCGCGCCGGGCAAAACCGTACACCAGAGGCCGAGCACAGCGAAGCGCTGTTCCTGACCTCCAGCTATGTTTTCCGTACGGCTGCCGATGCGGCTGCACGCTTTGCTGGCGAAACGCCAGGTAACGTCTACTCGCGCTACACCAACCCGACTGTGCGTGCCTTCGAGGAACGCCTGGCGGCCATGGAGGGCGCCGAGCAGGCAGTGGCGACGTCCACCGGTATGGCGGCGATCCTTGCCGTGGTCATGTCGCTGTGCAGCGCCGGTGACCATGTGCTGGTGTCGCAGAGCGTATTTGGCTCGACCATCAGCCTGTTCGAGAAATACTTCAAGCGCTTCGGCGTCGAGGTGGACTACGTGCCGCTGGTCGACCTGTCGGGTTGGGAAAAGGCCATCAAGGCCAATACCAAGCTGCTGATCGTCGAGTCGCCGTCCAACCCGCTGGCCGAGCTGGTCGATATCACTGCTCTCAGCGAAGTCGCCCACGCGCGTGGCGCCATGCTGGTGGTGGACAACTGCTTCAGCACCCCGGCACTGCAGCAGCCGCTCAAGCTGGGTGCCGACATCGTGTTCCACTCGGCAACCAAGTTCATCGATGGCCAAGGCCGTTGCATGGGCGGTGTGGTGGCTGGGCGCAGTGAGCAGATGAAAGAAGTGGTGGGCTTCCTGCGTACAGCAGGCCCGACCCTCAGCCCGTTCAATGCGTGGATCTTCACCAAAGGCCTGGAAACGCTCAAGCTACGCATGCGTGCGCACTGCGAGAGCGCTCAGCAACTGGCTGAGTGGCTGGAGCAGCAGGACGGCATCGAGAAAGTGCATTACGCCGGCCTGCCAAGCCACCCGCAGCACGAACTGGCCAAGCGCCAGATGAGCGGCTTTGGTGCGGTGGTCAGCTTCGAGGTCAAGGGCGGCAAAGAGGGCGCCTGGCGCTTCATCGATGCCACGCGGGTCATCTCGATCACCACCAACCTGGGTGACAGCAAGACCACCATCGCGCACCCTGCCACCACCTCCCACGGCCGCTTGTCGCCGCAGGAACGTGAGGCAGCGGGTATCCGCGACAGCCTGGTCCGCGTCGCCGTGGGCCTTGAAGATGTGGCCGACTTGCAGGCAGACCTCGCGCGTGGGTTGGCGGCACTGTGATTGAAATCAGCGGCAGTAAGCCAGGCCATAACGGCCGGGTAGCCTTGGTGACTGGTGCCGCTCGCGGCATCGGCCTGGGGATTGCCGCCTGGTTGATCTGCGAAGGCTGGCAGGTGGTGCTCAGCGACCTTGACCGCCCACGCGGGGCCAAGGTGGCCAAGGCGTTGGGTGACAACGCCTGGTTCATCACCATGGACGTTGCCGACGAGGCGCAGGTCAGTGCCGGGGTGTCCGAGGTACTGGGGCAGTTCGGTCGGCTCGACGCGCTGGTGTGCAATGCGGCGATCGCCAACCCGCACAACCAGACGCTGGAAAGCCTTAGCCTGGCGCAATGGAACCGCGTACTGGCGGTCAACCTCAATGGCCCGATGCTGCTGGCCAAGCATTGCGCACCTTACCTGCGTGCGCATAACGGGGCGATCGTCAACCTGACCTCGACCCGGGCACGGCAGTCCGAACCGGACACCGAAGCCTATGCGGCAAGCAAGGGCGGCCTGGTTGCGTTGACCCATGCCCTGGCCATGAGCCTGGGCCCGGAGATCCGCGTCAATGCGGTGAGCCCGGGCTGGATCGATGCACGAGACCCTTCCCAGCGCCGTGCCGAACCGTTGACCGATGCCGACCATGCCCAGCACCCGACGGGCAGGGTAGGGACGGTGGAAGACGTGGCGGCCATGGTGGCCTGGCTGTTGTCGCGCCAAGCGGCTTTCGTCACCGGCCAGGAGTTCGTGGTCGATGGCGGCATGACCCGCAAGATGATCTACACCTGAGCTGTCAGATGTTAAGAAGGGGACCGAAAGGTCCCCTTTTTGTTTCCAGCGATTATTCATCGCGCGACCGCTTGGTGCAGGGGTAGCCTTATGCTGCGAAGAGGGCAGTGAGCTCAAGCTGAATCATCGGTGCTTTCATCGGCCTCTTCGCAGCACAAGGCTGCTCCTACAGTGAAGGCAGCATTGATCCGTTGGCCTCACACCGGCAAACCTCTTTTTTGCCCTTTTTGAAAAAAAATTCAATGGGGGTATTGACTTAGCATCGGTACCTGCGTAAATTTCGCGGCCTCAGCGAAGCAAACGCAACAAGCAACATCGCGGGGGTGATTAGCTCAGCCGGGAGAGCATCTGCCTTACAAGCAGAGGGTCGGCGGTTCGATCCCGTCATCACCCACCACTTCCTGAGCGTTCCTGGTGCAGGAAGCTTCGAAAGAAGCAGATAGCCAGAGAGGAACAAGGCCTGATAAGCCACGACGTAAGTCACTATGCGCAGCGGTAGTTCAGTCGGTTAGAATACCGGCCTGTCACGCCGGGGGTCGCGGGTTCGAGTCCCGTCCGCTGCGCCACTTTTTAGTAACAGATGGGTGCCTTGCACCGGTCTGAGACCGAAAGGCAAATATGCCTGAGGTCGATCCCAGTTTCAATCGGGCGCAAGCCTGAACGATACGCAGCGGTAGTTCAGTCGGTTAGAATACCGGCCTGTCACGCCGGGGGTCGCGGGTTCGAGTCCCGTCCGCTGCGCCATCTTAGCTTCGAAGCCCCTTGAACGCTTCGAAGCAACAAAAAGAGCGATCAACGTGTCGCTTTTTTTGTGCCTGACTTCACTGTGCCCTTGGCCGGTAAGCAGGCAACAGGTTTCAACTGGGCGCAAGCCCAAGCGATACGCAGCGGTAGTTCAGTCGGTTAGAATACCGGCCTGTCACGCCGGGGGTCGCGGGTTCGAGTCCCGTCCGCTGCGCCATCTTCGCCTCGAGGCCCCTTGAACGCCTCGAAGCAACGTGAAAAGCGACCTTAGGGTCGCTTTTTTCGTTTTCACGCCCCGCCAGCCCACATTTACACGAAGCTGACAGACTCTTCACGGATGAACGGTTTCAGTGCCCGTGCGCAGTGATGCACAATAGGCACCTTCTCGACTTACCCGGAATTCGCAATGACCAGATCATCCGTCTTTGGTGCGCTCGGGCTGGCCCTGGTGCTGGCGGGCGTGACCGGTTGTTCCTCAAAAAAAGCTGCCATCTACGAACATGAGAACTTCGATGACTCGGGCACCTTCTCGCGCAGCTTCCCGGTGACCGATGCCGGCTCCTGCGAGGCCGCTCGCCGCGCCTTGCTCAGCCAGGGTTACATCATTACCAGCAGCGGTGCCAACCAGGTGACCGGCAACAAGAGCTTTCAGCAGAACAGCGAAAACCACCTGCAGATCAGCTTCAACGTTACCTGCGCACCCGACGTGAGCGACGAGCAGCGCTCGACCATGTTCGCCAACGCCCTGCAGGACCGCTACAGCCTGAAGAAATCCAACACTTCCGCCAGCCTTGGCGTGGGCGTGCTGGGTTCTGTGTCCATGCCGATAGGCTCCAGTGATGACTCGATGGTCAAGGTCGCCAGTGAGACGGTGACGGCGGCGCAGTTCTACGACCGTTACTTCGCACTGGTAGAGAGCTATCTACCGAAGCCGAAAAAAGCCAGTAAGGCTAAGGCCAAAGTCGAGCCTGAGGCGCCCGCCCCCAAGGTTGAAAAGCCAGCGGTCGACCTGGGGCTGCCGGAGCAGGCGGCTGCAGCGCCTGTGGCCGCTCCTGTAACGCCCGCGGCTGAAGCCACACCAGCGGCTGAAAACACGCCTGTACCTGCCCCCGTTGCCCCCGCCAGCGAAGTGCCAGCAGCGCCAGCGGCGAATGACAGCCAGGGGTCACAGCCTGTAGCGCCGCCCGCCGAACCTGCGCCTATCCAGGTGCAACAGGAGACACAGCCTGCAGAGCCCGTACCCGCGGCGCTCTGACACATTCCCTGTTACAGACAGGCGGCGATAACGCCGTCGATTCCTGCTACGTTTACTTCTCATGAGCTTGTCATCATTCCTTCACCCAACCTGCTTAGGTTGAAGGCGACATCTACGAAGACAAATGAGAAAAGAGGACGCAGGGCAATGGATGAATATCAGGAAGAGCTGCTCGAGTTCCAGGCATACGAACTGGACACCCCGGAACCCGCCGACGACGCCACCGAGCTTTAGCCGGCCTGCCGCTGACTGCGGCGAAACTCCCCCGGCGTGAGGCCGGTCCAGCGCTTGAATGCGCGCTGGAAAGCCTCTGCCGAAGCAAACCCCAACAGATAAGCGATTTCGCCGAAAGCCAGCTCCGTGTCACGGATGTAGGTTTCGGCCAGGTCGCGCCGTGTCTCGTTCAACACGTCGCGAAAACGCGTTCCTTCTTCGGCCAGCTTGCGCCGCAATGTCCAGGTCGGCAGTTGCAGGCTCAACGCCACTTCGTCCAGGTCCGGTTCGCGGCCGCCATTGAGCAGCGGGCCGAGCAGGTGCGTGATGCGTTCACCGAGGCTGCGCACCCGCGTGCGCTGTTGCAACTCCGCTTCGCAAAGCTGCAGCAGGTGCTGCCAGGTGCTCGGGCAGTGTTGCGGGTTGGCCATCTGCAGGGTGGCGCGGCTCAGGCGCAGTTGATTGCCGTCGGCGCCGAATTGCACCGGGGTGCTGCACAGCGCCTGATACTGGGCGGCATAGGGCGGCGCAGCAAATTCGATTTCAAGCCGTTCGGCCTGCAGCACAGTCCCCGCCAGGTCGCCCAGTTGCGCCAGCCAGCCGGCGAGCAGGGAGTCGACCACGAAGCGGTTGTAGGTGTTGTAGGGGCTGATGGAATAAAAACGCAGCCAGGCGCCTTGGGCATCTTCCTGGAAGCGCGAGTGGCCCCGGTAGTTGGCAGCGTACAGCGGCTCGAAGCGCAACAAGGTGCGCGCCGCTTCGCCCACGGTGGGCGCCTGGGCTGCGGTGATGCCCGCAAGGCCTGCATGCGCCAGACGGCTGAGGCGGCCCATGTGCAGGCCCAAGGCCGGCTCGGCGCACAGCGCGATGGCGGCATGCCCAAGGTGCATGTAACGCGGGATCGACAGGCGTGCTCCGGCTTCGGCCAGGCGTGCCCCGTCAAGGCCATAGCGTTGCAGCAGGGGCGCAGGGTCGTGGCCCAGCACGCGCAATGCCTCGGCCAGTGGCTGGACAAACCCTACCGACAGATCACCCAGGCGCACGCGGGGGCGGGCCACGGGGTTACAACCAGAGGTTCAGCAGGCGGGCGCCATGGCTGGGGTTGCCCGCCAGCAGTTGACCCGACTGATGGGCGAAGCCCTGGCCATCGCTGGCCTGCTCCCAGAACTGCCCACGCATGAACACGCTCATGCTGCTGACGTCTTCGCCAGCGGCCTGGGTCAGGCGTTGCCAGGCGTTTTGTTCGCTGACTTCGCCACGCTTGAGGGCGAGCTCCGCCGCCGCGTCCTGATGGCGATTGCCACGCCATGGCGCCTCCCAGCTGCCTTTGCCACTGAGGAATACCGGGTTGGCGATCAATTGCACGGATTGTTGTGTCAGTTGCTGGTGGTTTTCCGGGTACCAGCTGTCACTGCCGACCAGTACGCCCAGGCGCCCGGCCGGGGTTTGCAGTACCTGCAGCGGTTGCTGGCGGCCATCATGGATGAAACGGCGCGTTTCGCTGTCCGGATACTGCTGACGCTGTGGCTGGCCCAGCAGCGAGCCGTCGCCGGCAAACACCACGCTGCTGTTGTACAGCGGGCCATTACCGGCGTGCAGCACACCTTGTTTGACATAGGGGGCCGGCAGCACGATGGAGCCGGCCACCAGGGTGACACCAAACTCCTTGGCCAGGCCCCCGAACAACTGCTGATAATCGGCGGCCATCTGCTCGGCCTTCATGCGCAGGTGGGCATCGCTGCGCCAGTCGTCGGCGTTGGCGCGCAGCATGGCCAGGCCATAGCGCAGCGGGTTGCTCAGCTCCAGCCATTGCAAGGCCTCGCGGCTCTGCGTGACTTGGTACAGCTCGTTCTTTTCACCCCGTGCCCACAGCCAGGTACCGATGTGCTCGGGCAGCACCACCACCGTGCGTGGGCCGACCAGCCCCTGTACGCGAGCCTGCTGCAAATAGGCCGAAAGCTTGCGGTGCAGGCGTTGCAGGTTCTGGTAGTCACTGGGGTAGAGCAGCGGTTCGACGCCAAGCAAATTGCCTCGCTCACCGGGCACGCCATGGTTGAGCGCCAGCTCGATGCGCAGGTCGGAAAGGTAATGGCCTTCCGGGCGCTGCTGGGTCCAGAAGCCGTAGCCGCACAGGGCGGCTATCATCACCAGCGCCAAGGCGCTTGCCAGAAGTTTTTGCATGAAGCGGTACAGCGCCTTGGAAGTTGGAGTTGTCTAGGGTAGCCCTGCTGTGCGGGAGGATCAATAAGTTGTCAGTTTCGATCATTGAGGCTGTTCAAACAGCTGTTTAATGTCAGTGGCAGATAAACGACGGGGCCCGCCAGCTGGCGAGGCACCCGCATTCCGTGATCACGCCACAGGGGGACATTCCATGGCTGCCGACCGTTATCCGCACCTGCTCGCACCGCTCGACCTGGGCTTCACCACCTTGCGCAACCGCACCCTGATGGGTTCGATGCACACCGGTCTTGAAGAACGCCCCGGCGGCTTCGAGCGCATGGCGGCCTATTTTGCCGAGCGCGCCCGTGGCGGCGTCGGCCTGATGGTCACCGGCGGTATCGCTCCGAATGACGAAGGCGGCGTCTATTCCGGCGCTGCCAAGCTCAGCACCGAGGAAGAGGCCGACAAGCACCGCATCGTGACCGAGGCGGTGCATGCCGCTGGCGGCAAGATCTGCCTGCAGATCCTCCATGCCGGGCGCTATGCCTACAGCCCGCGCCAGGTCGCGCCCAGCGCCATCCAGGCGCCGATCAACCCGTTCAAGCCCAAAGAACTGGACGAAGCAGGCATCGAGAAACAGATCGCCGATTTCGTCATTTGCGCCGCGCTGGCCCAGCGGGCCGGCTATGACGGAGTCGAGATCATGGGTTCGGAAGGCTACTTCATCAACCAGTTCCTGGCCGCCCACACCAACCACCGTACCGACAGGTGGGGGGGCAGCTATGAAAACCGCATGCGCCTGGCCGTCGAGATCGTCAGCCGTGTGCGTGAGGCGGTGGGCCCGAACTTCATCATCATCTTCCGCCTGTCGATGCTCGACCTGGTCGAAGGGGGCAGCACCTGGGACGAAATCGAGCTGCTGGCCAAGGCCATCGAGCAGGCGGGGGCGACCCTGATCAACACCGGTATCGGTTGGCACGAAGCGCGTATCCCAACCATCGCCACCAAAGTGCCGCGGGCGGCGTTCAGCAAGGTCACCGCCAAGCTGCGTGGCACCGTGAGCATTCCGCTGATCACCACCAACCGCATCAACACCCCGGAAGTCGCCGAGGCGGTGCTCGCCGAAGGCGATGCTGACATGGTTTCGATGGCCCGGCCGTTCCTGGCCGACCCGGACTTCGTCAACAAGGCCGCTGCCGGGCGCGCTGACGAGATCAACACCTGCATCGGTTGCAACCAAGCCTGCCTGGACCACACCTTCGGCGGCAAGCTGACCAGTTGCCTGGTCAACCCGCGCGCCTGCCACGAGACCGAACTCAACTACCTGCCTGTGCGCACCGTGAAGCGTATTGCCGTTGTCGGTGCTGGCCCGGCCGGCTTGGCTGCCGCCACCGTGGCCGCCGAGCGGGGCCACCAGGTGACCTTGTTCGATGCCGCCAGCGAGATCGGCGGGCAGTTCAACGTGGCGAAGCGGGTGCCGGGCAAGGAAGAGTTCTTCGAGACCCTGCGCTATTTCCGTAACAAGCTGAGCAGCACTGGCGTAGACCTGCGCCTGAACACCCGTGTCGATGTACAGGCGCTGGTGGACGGCGGCTTCGACGAGGTCATCCTGGCCACAGGGATTGCGCCGCGTACGCCAGCGATCCCGGGGGTCGAGCATGCCAAGGTGCTCAGCTACCTGGACGTGCTGCTCCAGCGTAAGCCAGTCGGCCATGCGGTCGCGGTGATTGGCGCCGGTGGCATCGGTTTCGATGTGTCCGAATACCTGGTGCACCAGGGCGTGGCCAGCAGCCAGGACCGCGAGGCGTTCTGGAAAGAGTGGGGCATCGACACCCAGCTCGAGGCCCGCGGGGGTGTGGCCGGCATCAAGGCTGCGCCGCACGCGCCGGCACGCCAGGTGTATCTGCTGCAGCGCAAGCAGTCCAAGGTCGGCGACGGGTTGGGCAAGACCACCGGCTGGATCCACCGGACGGGGCTCAAGAACAAGCAGGTGCAGATGCTCAACGGCGTGGAGTACCTGGGTATCGATGATGCCGGCTTGCATATTCGGGTCGGCGGCGGTGAGCCGCAATTGCTGGCAGTGGACAACGTGGTGATCTGTGCCGGGCAGGAGCCGCTGCGAGAGCTGCAAGAAGGCTTGCTGGCCGCAGGCCAGTCGGTGCACTTGATCGGTGGCGCGGATGTGGCGGCCGAGCTGGATGCCAAGCGGGCGATCAACCAAGGCTCGCGGTTGGCTGCCGAGCTTTGAGATAGCCGGGGGCCGCGAAGCGGCCCCCGATGTTCACTGATAAACTGAAGCCTTCGCTTCAGGCCCCGATCCATGTCTATCGATTTTCTCGACCTGCCCCAGGCTCCTCTACACCCCCTGAACCTGCCCTGGCTACAAAACGCCAAGGTCGAAGTCGCCATCCTGCGCTTGGACTTGATCGACCCCCTGATCAGCGGCAACAAGTGGTTCAAGCTGCGCCACCACCTCCAGCACGCCCATGAGTCAGGTGCCCCTGGCCTGATCAGCCTCGGCGGCAGCCACTCCAACCACCTTCATGCCCTGGCCGCTGCCGGCAAGCGCTTCGGCTTCGCCACGGCCGGCCTGCTGCGTGGCCACCCCCAGGACACGCCGACGGTGCGGGATCTGCAGGCGTTGGGCATGCACGTGCATTGGCTCGGCTATGGCGGCTACCGCGCCCGTCATGAGGCGGGTTTCTGGCAGCCCTGGCAGGCACGCTACCCCGGTTGGCACTGCATTCCCGAAGGCGGCGGCGGCTTGGCCGGCGCGCAGGGTTGCGGGTTGATCGTCGCGCAGGCGCGCGCGCAACTGGCCGAGATCGGTTGGGACGATTACAGCGCCTGGTGGCTGGCCGTGGGTACCGGTACAACGTTGGCCGGCCTGGTGCTGGCAGAGGCGGGCGCGCATGACGTGCACGGCGCGCTGGCGGTGCCCCGCGATCACGGCGTGCCGGACGTTGTGATGGATCTGGCCGGCGGCAGTGGCTATCAACTGCATGATGCCTGCCGGGGCGGTTTCGCTCGGACCGACGACGAGCTGCTGGCGTTCATCGACGCTTGCGAGCGGCACACAGGCGTGCCGCTAGAAGCGCTCTACACCGGCAAGGCCCTGCTGGCGCTGCGCGAGCAGGTCGAGGCCGGCCTGTTCGCGCCCGGCACCCGCCTGATCGTGCTGCATACCGGTGGCCTGCAAGGCCGGCGCGGTTATTTGTAGGGCAGCATGCGCAGCAGCGTGTTGTCGCGCTGCACGTAGTGGTGATACAGCCCGGCCACTGCATGCAGGCCGATCAGCCAGTAACCCCAACTGCCGATGCGTTCATGCCAGCCTTTGATGAATTTGGCCTGGTCTGGGTCCGCGCCGATGAGGTGCGGCAGTTCCAGCCCATAAAAGGGGACTGGCTTGTCGGCGGCACTCAAAATCAGCCAGCCGGCGAGGGGTAGGCCGATCATCAGCAGGTACAGCGCCAGGTGCATCAGGTGGGCAAGGCCGGTCTGCCAGGCCGGTGGCTTGGGCAGGATGGGCGGGGTGGGGCGGCTCAGGCGCACAGCCAGGCGCAGCCAGACCAGCACGAACACGGTCAGGCCCAGCATGAAGTGCAGGTCCTTCATCAGATTGCGCTCGGCGCTGTCCTTGGGGAACAGGCCGCGAAACTCGATGCAGGCGTATACGACGGCCAGTAGCACCAGCATCAGCCAATGCAGGGCGATGGACAGGCGCGCGTAATGTTGCGTGGGGGTGGATGAAACCATGGTTGATCCTCATCATCAGGTCTTGAAGTGGCGCTCTTGGTGGCGCTCAGTAGTCACTGTATCCGCTTGAGGGAACCAATCTTTGCTCCAGGTCGGTGAAAATTGTGTTGCTTGTACTGGCCTCTTCGCTGGCAGAATCATCGCGTGGGCAAAAGTGGCCAGCTATCAGCCACCAAAAACACCCGCTCCACTTCATGCCAGGCACCCTCGGCTTCCTGCTCTAGCCTGACCAGCATCTGCGCCGGCGCATGCTCATCCAGCCCCCGCAGCCAAGCCCCGAACTGCAGTGCCGTCCAGCATTCATTCGCCTCGACCCGCGCCGGTGCCAACCAGGCATCGCGGGGCAAAGGCTGCCAGCGTTCGCCAGTGGCCATCGACCAATCCCGCCGCCGCAACCAGCGCCCGCGCAGGTGCAGCGGGTTGGCCCCCTCGGGCGGTTCTGCCTGCCCAGGCCATGGGTAGAACAGGTAACCGGCCAGCCACAGGTGCGCCTGCACCTGCTGCACGCCAAGCCCGGCCAGGGCCGCGCGGCTCTGCGCGCCACTGGACATCGGCAATTGATGCCCAGTCAGGTGCGCCAGTTTGATCCCCAGCCGGTCATGGCAACCTGGGCCAAGCCACTGCGTCGGGTCTCGGCCATCGCTGTGGGTCGGCCCCAGGTAAAACTTGATGGCCAACTCGAAATGCTGCACCCCCTCGTCATCCCGCAACAGAATGTCCAGCTCACCCAACGTCTGCCCGCCTGCGCGAATCGCCAGGTTTGCTGCCAGCAACTCAAGGCCCGGCGCCTGGCCCAGGGCGAACTGCCAGAGGCATTCGTAGTACAGGCCCAGCCGCCGACTGGTCAGGCGCGCCAGCCTGTCGCGCAGCGCTTGCTCGTCGGCATCCAGGGCCAGCAGCCAGGCCTTCAGGCGTTGCGGATCATCGGCCCAGGCGCTGCCGGCCAGCGGGTGGCGCTGGGGGCAGGGCGGGGCGCTCAGCAGCGGGGGCGACAGCAATGCCCAGGCCAGGTCGCGCACGGCAGGGCGGCGCAACTGGCGAGGCAAGTCGTGGAGTTCGGCGAAAGGCATCATCCAGCGAGCATAGCCGGTTTGCCGCTACCCGGTCGTTTCGCCCATAATCGGCGCATAGTCACCCGCCGCAGAGCCTCGCAGGAGCCCCATGGAGCAATTTCGCAATATCGGTATCATCGGACGCCTTGGCAGCTCGCAGGTGCTCGACACCATTCGCCGACTGAAAAAATTCCTCCTCGAGCGCCACCTGCACGTGATCCTCGAGGACACCATCGCTGAAGTCCTGCCCGGCCACGGCCTGCAGACGTCCACGCGCAAGCTGCTGGGCGAGGTCTGCGACCTGGTCATCGTCGTCGGCGGTGACGGCAGCCTGCTCGGCGCCGCCCGCGCGCTGGCCCGGCACAACATCCCGGTGCTCGGCATCAACCGCGGCAACTTGGGCTTTCTCACCGACATCCGCCCTGACGAGCTGGAAGAAAAGGTCGCCGAAGTGCTCGACGGCCACTACCTGGTGGAAAACCGCTTCCTGCTGCAGGCCGAAGTGCGCCGTCACCACGAGGCCATCGGCCAGGGCGATGCGCTCAACGACGTGGTCTTGCACCCCGGCAAGTCGACGCGGATGATCGAGTTCGAAATCTACATCGACGGCCAGTTCGTCTGCAGCCAGAAGGCCGATGGCCTGATCGTCGCCACCCCGACCGGTTCGACCGCCTACGCGTTATCGGCCGGCGGCCCGATCATGCACCCCAAGCTCGACGCCATCGTCATCGTGCCGATGTACCCGCATACCCTCTCGGGGCGGCCGATCGTGGTGGACGGCAACAGCGAACTGAAGATTGTCGTGGCCAAGGACCTGCAGATTTACCCGCAGGTGTCCTGTGACGGCCAGAACCACTTCACCTGCGCCCCTGGCGACACCATCACGGTGAGCAAGAAGCCGCAGAAACTGCGCCTGATCCACCCGCTGGACCATAACTACTACGAAGTGTGCCGTACCAAACTCGGCTGGGGCAGCCGCCTTGGAAGCAGGGACGACTGATGCTCGATCCGGCGCGAAGTTTTGACATCATCGGTGACGTGCATGGCTGTGCGCTGACCCTTGAACGCTTGCTCGACGCCCTCGGTTACAAGCGTGTGGCCGGCGTCTGGCGTCACCCGCGGCGCCAGGCATTGTTCCTGGGCGACATCGTCGACCGTGGGCCGCGCATCCGCGAGGCATTGCACATCGTGCACGACATGGTCGAGGCCGGCCAGGCGTTCTGCATCATGGGCAACCATGAGTACAACGCCCTGGGCTGGGTCACCCCGGCGCTGCCCGGCAGCGGCAAGGCCCATGTGCGCGAACACACGCCACGCCACGCCCGGCTGATCGACGAGACCCTCACGCAGTTCGCCCACCACCCGGGCGACTGGCATGACTTCGTCAACTGGTTTTACGAACTGCCGCTGTTCGTCGACGCCGGGCGTTTCCGCCTGGTGCATGCCTGCTGGGACCCACGGCTGATCGAGCCGCTGCGCCAGCAATACCCGGATGGGCGCATCGACGAACATTTCATCCAGGCCTCGGCCGTGCCCGGCAGCTTTGCCGCCACCGTGTGCAATCGCCTGCTGCGGGGCACCGACATGCGCCTGCCGGACGGCTTGACCCTAACCGGTGGCGATGGCCTGACCCGCGCGTTCTTCCGCACCAAGTTCTGGGAAGAAGACCCGCAAACCTATGGCGACATCGTGTTCCAGCCCGATGCGCTGCCTGAAGCCGTCGCCAGCACGCCACTGAGCCATACCCAGAAGAACGCCTTGCTGCGCTATGCCGAGGACGAGCCTTTGTTGTTCGTCGGCCACTACTGGCGCAGCGGCCGCCCAGCGCCGATCCGCGACAACCTGGCCTGCCTCGACTACAGCGCGGTGCTTTACGGCAAACTGGTCGCCTATCGGCTGGATGATGAAACCCGTATCGACCCGCACAAGTTCGTCTGGGTCGACGTCGACCGCCCACAGGCCAATCAATGAACATAATCGAAGTGATGCGCCTGCCGCTGTCGGTCGACCTCAGCGGCTTCGTGCACCTGCTGCAACGCTTGCAGGTGCCGCACCGGGTCAGTGAAGAAGGTGAAGTCCAGGTCCTGTGGGCCCCCGACACGCTGGCCCAGGATGTGCTGCAACTCTACCAACGCTATCCCGACGGAAACGCCGACCTTGAGCTTGCGCAGGCCCCTGTGGAAGGGGATTCAGCCGCGAGTGCCCCCACACAACCCTCCCTCAAAGACCAGGTAAAAGCCTGCAAGGTCACCGCCGCTGTCCTGCTGCTGTGCTTCATCGTTGCCGGTATCACCGGCCTTGGCGACAACTTCTCGACCATTGGCTGGTTCACCTTCCTCGACTTCCGCGTGCAGGGCGACTACCTCTACTTCACCCCGCTGGCCCAGGGCCTCGCCGAAGGCCAATGGTGGCGCCTGGTGTCGCCGATGCTGCTGCATTTCGGCGTGCTGCACCTGGCCATGAACAGCCTGTGGTACTGGGAACTGGGCAAGCGCATCGAGCTGCGCCAGGGGCCCTGGCTGTTGCTGGGCCTGACCCTGTTGTTCAGCCTGGTTTCCAACCTGGCCCAGCACTACACCAGTGGCGCGAGCCTGTTCGGTGGCCTTTCTGGGGTGCTGTACGGGCTGCTCGGGCACATCTGGCTGTACCAGTGGCTGGCGCCCAACCCGCACTTCAACCTGCCCAAGGGCGTGCTGGTGATGATGCTGATCTGGCTGGTGGTGTGCCTGACCGGCGTAGTCGGCCAGCTCGGCTTCGGCCAAATCGCCAACGCCGCCCACGTCGGCGGCCTGCTCATCGGATGCCTGACAGGGCTCTTGGGTGGCGGCATGGCCCGGCGTAAACTGTCGGCTTGAATTAGGAGACGCTATGTCCACTTTCGCGCAAATGATTGAAAACATTACTCCCGAGATCTACGAGAGCCTGAAAACGGCCGTGGAAATCGGCAAATGGTCTGATGGCCGCAAGCTCACTGCCGAGCAGAAAGAGCTGTCGCTGCAGGCGGTGATCGCCTGGGAAATGAAAAACCTCCCCGAAGACCAGCGTACCGGCTACATGGGGCCGCAAGAGTGCGCCTCGAAGTCTGCGCCGATCCCTAACATTCTGTTCAAGTCGGACTCGGTACATTGATCGAACTCGCTCGTGGCTCTTTGAGCAAGATGGCGGTGCGCCTTGAGGCACCGGTCGTGCAATACAGCTTTCGCCTGGGTGAAGAGCAGGTACCGGTCAACCCGTTGATCGGCCAGCGCTTGCGCCTCGAGTACCTCGGCGCCATTCACTGCAGCCATTGCGGCAAGCGCACCAAGACCAGCTTCAGCCAGGGTTACTGCTACCCATGCATGACCAAGCTGGCCCAGTGCGACGTGTGCATCATGGCCCCGGAACGCTGCCACTATGACGCCGGCACCTGCCGCGAACCGTCTTGGGGCGAGCAGTTCTGCATGACCGACCACGTCGTCTACCTGGCCAACTCGTCAGGGGTCAAGGTCGGCATTACCCGCGCCACCCAGTTGCCCACCCGCTGGCTCGACCAGGGTGCCAGCCAGGCGCTGCCGATCATGCGCGTTGCCACCCGCCAGCAGTCGGGCCTGGTCGAAGACGTGCTGCGCAGCCAGGTACCGGATCGCACCAACTGGCGCGCTCTGCTCAAGGGTGATGCCGAAGCGCTGGACCTGGTGGCCATTCGTGAACAGATTTTCGATGCCTGTGCCGACGGCCTGCGCGAGCTGCAAGGGCGCTTCGGCTTGCAGGCGATTCAGCCGCTGCCGGATGCCGAAGTGGTGCAGATGCGTTACCCGGTCGAGGCCTACCCGACGAAGATCGTCAGCTTCAACCTGGACAAGAACCCAGTAGTGGAAGGCACGCTGCTGGGCATCAAGGGCCAGTACCTGATCTTCGACACCGGCGTGATCAACATTCGCAAGTACACGGCCTACCAGTTGGCCGTGCTCCAGTAAAAAGGACCTGCACATGCGTACCGAACAACCGCAAGTGATCTACCTCAAGGACTACCAGGCGCCCGAGTACCTGATCGACGAGACGCACCTGACCTTCGAGCTGTTCGAGGACCACACCCTGGTCCATGCGCAACTGGTCATGCGCCGCAACCCGGCACGCGGTGCCGGTCTGCCGCCGTTGGTGCTCGACGGCCAGCAGCTTGAGCTGCTGCGCGCTTCCCTGGACGATACCGAGCTGCAGGCAAGCGATTACCAGCTCGAAGCCGACAGCCTGACCGTGCAGCCCAAGGCCGAGCGTTTCACCCTCGACACCAGCGTGAAGATCCACCCCGAGAGCAACACCGCGCTGGAAGGCCTGTACAAGTCCGGCAAGATGTTCTGCACCCAGTGCGAGGCCGAGGGCTTCCGCAAGATCACCTACTACCTCGACCGCCCGGACGTGATGAGCACCTTCACCACCACGGTGATCGCCGAGCAGCATCGCTACCCGGTGCTGTTGTCCAACGGTAACCCCATCGGCAGCGGGCCGGCAGAAGACGGCCGCCACTGGGCAACGTGGGAAGACCCGTTCATGAAACCGGCCTACCTGTTCGCCCTGGTGGCCGGTGACCTCTGGTGCGTCGAGGACAATTTTGTGCGCCAGTCGGGCCGCGATGTGACCCTGCGCATCTACGTCGAACCCGAGAACATCGACAAGTGTGACCACGCCATGGTCAGCCTGAAGAAGTCCATGCGCTGGGACGAAGAAGTCTATGGCCGCGAGTACGACCTGGACATCTTCATGATCGTCGCGGTCAACGACTTCAACATGGGCGCCATGGAAAACAAGGGCCTGAACATCTTCAACTCCAGCTGCGTGCTGGCCCGGGCCGAAACCGCCACCGACGCCGCCCACCAGCGTGTCGAAGGCGTGGTCGCCCACGAGTACTTCCACAACTGGTCGGGCAACCGCGTCACCTGCCGTGACTGGTTCCAGCTGTCGCTCAAGGAAGGCTTCACGGTGTTCCGCGACGCCGAGTTCAGCGCCGACATGAACTCACGCACGGTCAAGCGCATCGAGGACGTCGCCTACCTGCGGACCCACCAGTTCGCCGAAGATGCCGGCCCCATGGCCCACCCGGTGCGCCCGGACAGCTTCATCGAAATCTCCAACTTCTACACCCTGACTGTGTACGAAAAGGGGGCCGAGGTTGTACGCATGGTCCGCACCCTGCTGGGGGCGGAGGGCTTCCGCAAAGGCAGCGACCTGTACTTCGAACGCCACGATGGCCAGGCGGTGACCACCGACGACTTCATCAAGGCCATGGAAGATGCCAACGGCGTCGACCTGACCCAGTTCAAACGCTGGTACAACCAGGCGGGCACGCCGCGCCTGGAAGTCAGCGAAGCCTATGATGCAGGCGCCCAGACTTACAGCCTGACCTTCCGCCAGAGCTGCCCGCAGACCCCCGACAAGGCCGAGAAGCTGCCGTTTGTGATCCCGGTCGAGCTGGGCCTGCTGGATGCCGAAGGCAACGACCTGCCGCTGCGCCTGGCGGGTGAAGCCGCGGCTGGCGGCACCAGCCGCGTGCTGTCGGTGACCGAGGCGGAGCAAACCTTCACCTTCGAAGGCCTCACGGCCAAGCCGCTGCCCTCGCTGCTGCGAGGCTTCAGCGCGCCGGTGAAATTGAGCTTCCCGTACGACCGCGACCAGCTGATGTTCCTCATGCAGCACGACAGCGATGGTTTCAACCGCTGGGAAGCGGGCCAACAGCTGTCGGTGCAGGTGCTGCAGGAGCTGATCGGCCAGCATCAACGTGGCGAAGCGTTGAAGCTCGACCCGCGCCTGATCACCGCCCTCGGTACCGTGCTGGGCAACGAATCGCTGGACGCCGCCATGGTCGCCGAGATGCTCTCGCTGCCAGGCGAAGCCTACCTCACCGAAATCAGCCAGGTAGCTGACGTCGATGCCATTCACGCCGCCCGCGAGTTCGCCCGGCAGCAGATCGCCGAGCAGCTGTTCGATGGCCTGTGGGCCCGCTACCAGGCGCACCGCGAGGTCTCGCGCAGCACGGCCTACGTCGCTGCGGCCGAGCACTTTGCCCGCCGCAGCCTGCAGAACATCGCCCTGTCGTACCTGATGCTCAGCGGCAAGCCGCAGGTGCTGGAGGCGACCCTGGAGCAGTTCGACCAGTGCGACAACATGACCGAGCGCCTGACCGCCCTGGCGGTGCTGGTCAATTCGCCGTTCGAAGCCGAGCGGGCCAAGGCCCTGGAAACCTTCGCCGAGCACTTCAAGGACAACCCGTTGGTCATGGACCAGTGGTTCAGCGTGCAGGCCGCCAGTTCGCTGCCAGGCGGGTTGGCCCGGGTCAAGGCGCTGATGCAGCACCCGGCGTTCACCCTGAAAAACCCGAACAAGGTGCGGGCGTTGGTGGGGGCGTTTGCCGGGCAGAACCTGGTCAACTTCCATGCGGCCGATGGTTCGGGTTATCGCTTCCTGGCGGACCTGGTGATCGAGCTGAATGCGCTGAACCCGCAGATTGCCTCGCGTCAATTGGCCCCGCTGACCCGCTGGCGCAAGTACGACGACGCGCGTCAGGCGTTGATGAAGGGTGAGCTGGAGCGGATTCTGGCTTCTGGGGCGCTGTCCAGTGATGTCTATGAGGTGGTGAGCAAGAGCTTGGCTTGAGTTCTCGATAGCCTGAACGGGCCCTTTCGCGGGACAAGCCCGCTCCCACAGGTACTGTGCAACTTTCTGGGGGCAGTCCAGGTATTGTGCAAAACCTGTGGGAGCGGGCTTGTCCCGCGAAGCTTTTGGGCGGTTAACAAAACATAACGTCCCGCTCGTTGTATTCCCGCAACCTTCCCCGCTACGATCCCCTCAAGCTATTGCAGGCCTCTACCACAGGCATTTCGCAGTACCTGCAAGGCATTGACCCACTAAGAACAACAAACAGGGGACGGTCATGAGGGAGCAGCTGATGGCGCAGACCAGGCGTGGAGCCTGGCCGCTGGCCGCCGGTGCGATGCTGGCGCTGGCATTGGGCATGTGGACGGGCAGTGTCGAAGCCGCTGCCGCCGACGAATACTCGACCGAATCGGCCAAGGCCAGCCAAAGCCTGCTGATCGACGCCGCCCAGGCCGGCAAGCGTCTGGTCGTGGTCGGTGATCGCGGTCATATCCTGTTCTCCGACGACCAGGGCAAGACCTGGACCCAGGCCCGGGTACCCACCCGGCAACTGCTCACCGCTGTGTTCTTCTTCGACGACAAGCACGGCTGGGCTGTCGGCCATGATGCGCAGATCCTCGCCAGTACCGATGGCGGCGCGACCTGGAGCAAGCAATTCGAAGACCTGTCCCGCGAAGCCCCGCTGCTCGACGTCACCTTCCTCGACGCCCAGCACGGTTTTGCCGTGGGTGCCTATGGCGCACTGCTGGAAACCACCGACGGCGGCCAGCACTGGCAGGACGTTGCCGAACGCCTGGACAACGCCGACCAACTGCACCTTAACGGCATCGCCGTAATCAAGGACGCCGGCCTGTTCATCGTCGGCGAGCAGGGCAGCATGTTCCGTTCAGGCGACAACGGCCAGACCTGGGCCAAGGTCGACGGCCCGTACGAGGGCTCGCTGTTCGGCGTGATCGGCACCGCCCAGCCACAGACGCTGTTGGCCTACGGCCTGCGTGGCAACCTGTTCCGTTCTACCGACTTCGGCGACAGCTGGCAGCCGATCGAACTCAAAGCCGCGCGCGGCACGCTCGAATTCGGCCTGGCAAGCGCTACGCTTGTCGAGGATGGCAGCGTGGTGCTGGTCGGTAACGGCGGCAGCGTGTTGCGCAGCCATGACGACGGGCAAACCTTCAGCGTCTACAACCGTGCCGACCGCATCGCCCTGGCCGGCGTCACCGGCCTGACAACCGGCGGCTTGCTGCTGGTGGGGCAGGGGGGCGTGCACCTGGCCACCGCCGAAGGCGCCGACCAGGCTGCCAAGGAGGCGCGTCCATGACCAGCAGGGAGAGCATCACCATGCACCCGCATCACCAGGACAAGGCCACGCTGCTCGAACGCCTGATCTTCAACAACCGCCCCGTGGTCATCGCCCTGTGCGTGCTGGTCAGCATTTTCCTGTTCTGGCAGGCCACGCAGATCCGCCCCTCGACCAGTTTCGAGAAGATGATCCCGCTCGAGCACCCGTTCATCGAACAGATGATGAAGCACCGCAACGACCTGGCCAACCTCGGCAACACCGTGCGTATTTCGGTCGAGGCGGTCAACGGTGACATCTTCGACAAGGACTACATGGAGACCCTGCGCCAGATCCATGACGAGGTGTTCTACATCCCCGGCGTCGACCGCGCCGGGCTGAAGTCGCTGTGGAGCCCCAGTGTGCGCTGGACCGAGGTGACCGAAGAGGGCTTCTCCGGTGGCGAGGTGATCCCCAATACCTACAACGGCTCGGCCGAAAGCCTCGATGCCTTGCGCGACAACGTGCTCAAGTCCGGCCAGGTCGGGCGCCTGGTGGGCAACAACTTCAAGTCCAGCATCGTCGATGTGCCGCTGCTGGAGAGCTACCCCGACCCGCAGGACCAAGGCAAGCAGGTCAAGCTCGACTACCAGCAGTTCTCGCACCTGCTCGAAGAGAAGATCCGCGACAAGTTCCAGGCGCAGAACCCCAACGTGAAGGTCCATATCGTCGGCTTCGCCAAGAAGGTCGGCGACCTGATCGACGGCCTGGTGATGGTGGCGATGTTCTTTGGCGTGGCCCTGGGCATCACCTGGGTGCTGCTTTTCTGGTTTACCTGGTGCATCCGCAGCACCATCGCTGTGCTCATCACCACCCTGGTGGCGGTGGTCTGGCAGCTGGGCTTGATGCATGCGGTGGGCTTCGGCCTCGACCCGTATTCGATGCTGGTACCCTTCCTGATCTTCGCCATCGGCATTTCCCACGGGGTGCAGAAGATCAACGGCATCGCCTTGCAGTCGAGTGGCGCCGACAACGCACTGACCGCTGCCCGGCGCACGTTCCGCCAGCTGTTCCTGCCGGGGATGATCGCCATCCTTGCTGATGCGGTGGGCTTCATCACCCTGCTGATCATCGACATCGGGGTCATTCGCGAGCTGGCCATCGGCGCCTCGATCGGCGTCGCGGTGATCGTCTTTACCAACCTGATCCTGCTGCCGGTGGCGATTTCCTATGTCGGCATCAGCAAGAAGGCGGTCGAGCGCAGCAAGAAGGACGCGACCCGCGAGCACCCGTTCTGGCGCCTGCTGTCCAACTTCGCCAGTGCCAAGGTGGCGCCGGTGTCTGTTGCCGTGGCCTTGGTGATGTTCGCCGGTGGCCTCTGGTACAGCCAGAACCTGAAAATCGGCGACCTCGACCAGGGCGCGCCGGAGCTGCGCCCGGACTCGCGCTACAACCAGGACAACAATTTCATCATCAGCAACTATTCGACCAGCTCGGACGTGCTGGTGATCATGGTCAAGACGCCGTCGGAAAGCTGCTCGATCCACTCCACCATGGCGCCGATAGACGAGCTGATGTGGACCATGGAGAACACCCCGGGCGTGCAGTCGGCGATCTCGCTGGTGACCGTGTCCAAGCAGGTGATCAAGGGCATGAACGAGGGCAGCCTGAAATGGGAGACCCTGTCGCGCAACCCGGACATCCTCAACAACTCCATCGCCCGCGCCGACGGCCTGTACAACGCCGACTGCTCGCTGGCGCCTGTGCTGGTGTTCCTCAACGACCACAAGGCCGAAACCCTGGAGCGCGTCACCGCAGCCGCCAAGGCCTTTGCCGACAGCCACAACAAAGAGGGCCTGGAGTTCCTGCTGGCAGCCGGTAACGCCGGGATCGAGGCGGCCACCAACGAGGTGATCAAGTCGGCCGAACTGACCATTCTGGTGCTGGTGTACATCTGCGTCGCGGTGATGTGCCTGATCACCTTCCGCTCGTTCGCCGCAACCCTGTGTATCGTCCTGCCGCTGGTGCTGACCTCGGTGCTGGGCAATGCGCTGATGGCCTACATGGGCATTGGCGTGAAGGTCGCGACGTTGCCGGTGGTGGCCTTGGGTGTGGGCATCGGCGTGGACTATGGCATCTACATCTACAGCCGCCTGGAAAGCTTCCTGCGTGCAGGCCTGCCGTTGCAGGAGGCCTATTACGAAACCCTGCGCTCGACCGGCAAGGCGGTGCTGTTCACCGGGTTGTGCCTGGCCATTGGTGTGTGCACCTGGATCTTCTCGGCGATCAAGTTCCAGGCCGACATGGGCTTGATGCTGACCTTCATGCTGCTGTGGAACATGTTCGGTGCGCTGTGGCTGCTGCCGGCGCTGGCGCGGTTCCTGATCAAGCCTGAGAAGATGGTGGGCAAGGAGGGCGGATCCATTTTTGCCCATTAAGTGAGGGGGCTGTAGAGGGCCTGTGGGAGCGGGTTCACCCGCGAATACGGTGGTGCATTCGCCGACGCATTCGCGGGTAAACCCGCTCCCACAGGTGCCATGTCGCTATACTGTCGCTCTTTTCCCAATTGGTACCCTCATGTCCCCCCTCGCCACCGCCCTCCAAACCTGCGACATGCTGCTGATCGACGGCCTGCACGCTTTCAACTTCACGTCCAACGAAACCGGCCTGACCGTCGAATGCATGGACGGCCGCCAGCTGCGTCGCTGGAACTTCACCCCCGAGCAGATCGCCGCCGCCACCGCCACGGGTGACGAGTGGACGCTCAACGGTGCCCAGGGCGAGCATCGTCTAGTCTGTATGAGTGCCTTTCGCGCCCCGGATGAAGACCACGATGAACCGGATCTGGACGAGCCTGCTGACCGCTAGCCTGATGAGCCTGACAATCAACGCCCACGCCGCCACGCTGCTGGTGGGCAGCTACACCGATGGCCAGAGCCAAGGCATCTACCGCTACCTGTTCGACAGCAAGACAGGCCAGATCACGCCGACCCCGCAACAGGTGGTCAAGAGCGAGAACCCTTCCTGGCTGGTGCTCTCGGCCGACCAACGGCAACTGTTTGCAGTCAACGAAACCGCGCAAGGCCACGTCAGCAGTTTCAGCGTGAGCCGCAAAGGCGAGATCAAACCGCTCAACCAGGTGGCCACCCGAGGCGACGAGCCGACCCACGCCAGCCTCAGTCGCGACCAGCGCTTCCTGTTCGTTGCCAACTACGCCGTCAAGCCAGACCCCGGCGGCAGCTTGGTGGTGATCCCGGTGGCCAAGGACGGCAAGCTCAAGGAGGTGGTGCAGCAAGCCCGCCATAAACCAAGCGGCGTAAACCCCGAACGCCAGGCCGGCGCCCATGTGCATTCGCTGGTGCTGTCGCCGGACGGCCAGCACCTGTATGCCTGCGACCTGGGCGCCGACAAGGTGTTCATCTACCGTTACGACGGTGCCAGCACAGACCACCCACTGACGCCAGCGATTCCGGCGTCGGTGGCCCTGCCGCCGGGCAGCGGCCCGCGTCACCTGCTGTTCGACGCCAAGGGGCGACACGCCTACCTGACCTTGGAAATGAGCGCTGAGGTGGTGGTGTTCGATGTGCAGAACGGCAGCCTGGTCGAGCGCCAGCGTCTACCCCTGACGGACCACCAGGACGCTGCGGCCAAGGCCGCTGGCGGCCTGCACCTGTCGGCGGATGGGCGCTTCCTATACGTGAGCAATCGCGGCACGGCCAACGAGATCGTGGCCTTCAGCGTGGGCAAGGACGATGGCCAGTTGGCGTTCTTGCAACGCCGTTCGGTGGAGGGCGATCACCCTCGTGAATTTGCCCTCGACCCTAGCGACAACTTCCTGTTGGTGGCCAACCAGAAGAGTGACCAGATCGTGGTCATGCGCCGTGACCCGCGTAGCGGCAAGCTCGGTGAGACAGTACAGACGCTCCCGCAGGCTGCGCCGTCGGACCTGAAGTTCATCGAGTGACCGTTTCGAGCGACTATCGATCAGCGTGATAATGGTTACTGTCGCAATGAATTTCTACGCGTGAGCTTGGCGGCGTAAGTTTGACCCAAGGCCCAAACGGGCCAACGTCAAACCACCGCCGTCGAGGTCAGCCCACATGAACTTCAATCTCTTCCCGGTCATCGCCGCATCCGCCATTTCCGCTTCGGTCGTGTTGCCGACGCATGCCCATGCCGACACCCGCAGCAAGGCGTCCTCTACCCACAGCTATACCGAGCAGTACTTGCGTCAGAGCGCGAATTTTTATGCGGCGTTGGGTGGCAAGCACAGCCACTGATTCGCCCGCACAGGTTTCGCGCCAAGTCTGATAGCTATCGCGCCATCACTGCCTTGAACAGATCCGACCCCAGCCAGCCCTCCAGCCAGCTCCGCACACGCGGATAAGCCGCCTCGGCGAACCACTGCGGTTCGACCCCGGCAAACTGGCGCATCAGGGGCAGCAAGGCGGCATCGGCAAGGCTCGGGTGATCGGCCAGCAGGTAAGCACGCCCTTCGAGCAAACCCTCGAGCTCCGCCAGCCAGGCTTCGGCCTGCTGGCGGTAGTGCTCGCGGGTATGTTCGGGGTAGCGCTCGGCGTACTTGTACAGGTTCACCTGCGCCTTGAACGTGCTGTCGTTTCGGGCGATCAGCGCCTCGGCCTGTTGCGCCGCCGCAGGGTCGGCCAGTAGCTGCCAGTCTTGCGGGTCGTTGTGTTGCAGTGCCCAGCGCATGATGTCCAGGCTTTCTTCCAGCACACCCGCCCCGGTGTCCAGCACCGGCACCGTGCCCTTGGGCGACAAGGCCAGCAGCGCGGCGGGCGTGCTTCATCGCCACTTCTTCGATCTGCACCTCGCACCCGGCGTAGCGCAAGGCCAGGCGCGCGCATGGCCCAAGGGCAGCGGCGGAACGAGTAGAGGATCACCCGCACACCTCGACGTCACTCAGGCCGTTGCCCTGGCGGCGTACCTGGATCTGCACCGGGATCCGCTCATGCATCTCTTGCACGTGGGAGATCACCGCCACCTTGCGGCCTTGCGCCTGCAGGCCGTCGAGGGCATCCATAGCCAGTTGCAGTGACTCAGGGTCGAGGCTGCCGAAGCCTTCGTCGATGAACAGCGATTCGATGCGCAAGGTGCTCGACGCCATCGACGCCAGCCCAAGGGCCAGGGCCAGCGAGACCAGGAAGGTTTCACCGCCCGACAGCGAATGCACCGAGCGCAGCTCGTCGCCCATTTCGGTGTCCAGCACCAGCAGGCCGAGGGCGCTGCCGCCACGTTTCAGGCGGTAACGACGCGCCAGCTGGCGCAATTGGCTGTTGGCATGGTGCAGCAGCAGGTCGAGGTTGTAACCCTGGGCGATCTTGCGGAACACATCGCCAGAGGCCGAGCCGATCAGCGCATTGAGCCGCGCCCAGCGCTGCCACTGCTGATGGGCGTGCTCGATTTCCGTGGCCAGGGCCTGGTACGCCTGTTGACGGCGCTGGTCTTCGGCCTGGGCGGCGCGCAGCTCGGCGCACTGCTGTTCATGGTTGGCCAGCACTTCGCGTAGCTCAAGCAGCGACTGCTCCAGGTCTTCGGCCGTGGCTTCGACACTGGCTTGCGCGGCATGTTGCTGCAGCCGTTGTTCACGCTCCTGCAACAGCACGCGGCCTTGTTCGATAGCCTTTTCCGCCGCCTGCAGGTGCTGGCGCAGTTCGGCCATTTGCGCGTCGTCCATGGCCAGCAAGCGGTCCAGGCCACTGTCGTCCAGCTCGGGGTGTTCAGCGCGCCATTGGGCGATTTCCCCCTGCAACTGCTGGTGCTCCTGTTCGAGCGCCTGTTGGCGGGCGATGTTGGCCTTGAGTTCGCCGGCCAGTTGCAGGGCTTGGGTGCGGGCGTGTTGCAGGCGCTCGGCCGTTTCGGCTTCGCTTGTGCGGGCCTGCTCCACCTGCTGTTCCAGATGGCGCTGCCAGTCTTCGGCGCGCGGGTGGTCACCCAGCAACTCGGCCAATGCGGCGCGGGCTTTTTCCATCTGCTCGGCCAGCCCGTTGATCTGCTGCTGCAGGTCTTGCTGGCGCTGCACGCGGGTGTGTTGCTGATCGTGCAGGCGCTCCAGCTGTTGCTGGCGTTGCTGTTGTTCCTGCAGTTCGTCCTTTTGCTGGTCCAGCTGTTGCTGGCGCTGGGCGATCTGCTGGTCAAGGCTGAGGAAGGCGTGCGCTGGCTCATCGTGCAGTGCCTGCAACACAGGCGCTGGCAGCAGGGTGGCGAAATCAGCCAGGGCCTGTTCGAGGCGCTCTTGGTCGGCAGCCAGGGCTTGATGCTGTTGGTCCAGGCGGCGCTGGGCCTGCTGTTGGGCTTCGCTGGCAGCCTGCAACTGCTGGTTCAGGCGGGCGGCATCGCGTTGCAGGGTCAGCAGGGTGGCCTGGCGTTTTTCGTCCCGGGCGATCTCTTGGTCGAGGCGCTGCAACTGGCTGTCCAGCCAACCACTGCGGGCCTTGCCTTCATGGGCGCTGAGGGCGGGCCACAAGGCATGGGCGGCGAGTTGGCCGGCCAATGGCTGCAATTGCTCGTTCAGTTGTGCCTGTTGGTGCTGGTATTCCTTGATCTGGCCGTTGACCACACCCACCTGGGTGCGCAGTTCGATCAGGCGGGTGTTGAATTGCTCAACCTGGGCCAGGGCCGTGGCTTCTTCGGCCTGGTCGTGCCGGCCAAGGCTCTGCAGCAGCGCTTCAGGCTGGTGGAAGGGGTGTTCGGCGCTGCCGCAAACCGGGCACGGTTCGCCATCGTGCAACTGCGCACGCAGTTCTTCGACGCTGGTGTTGCGTGCCAGGCGCTGGCGTTCCAGCAGTTGCCGGGTCAGTGCCAGCGCCTGCTCGGCGGCTTCCAGCTCGGCCTTGGCGGCAGTGCCTTCGCCAATCAGTTGCTGGCGTTGCTGCATGGCCTGTTGCTGGCGTTCGCGCAGCGACTGAATACCCTGTTGCAGCTCCTGTTCGCGGGCGTGCAGGCGCGACAGTTCTTCCACGGCGCGTTGTTGCTTGCGGTTTTCTTGCAGCATGCCACCCAGCAGGTCGAGCTGCTCGGCCAGGGCCTGAGGCTCTGCTGCGGCTTCGCGGAACAACACGTCGAGGGCGTCGCGCTGTTCCTGCAGTTGCGCATTGGCCTGGCTGGCTTGGGCCTGCAGGCCGGGCAGCTCTTCACGGCCCTGGTTCAGGCGGTTGCCGATTTGCAGCAACTGTTGCAGCTGCGGGCGATAGGCCTGCCAGGCGTTGGTCAGGGCGGCCAGGGGCGCACTGTCAGCCAGGGCTGCTTCAATGTGAGCCAGTTGCTGCTGGCCGCGCTGCTGGTGCTCGGCCAGCTGCTGCAATTGTTGCTGCAGCTCGGCCGCGGCCAGGTCGGCCTGCTGGCCGGTTTCGCGCGCCTTGACCAGTTCCTGTTCCAGGCGGGTGAGGGTGTCTTGCTCGGCGAACGCCTGGCGCAAGCGTGGGGCGTTTTCGCCTTGGCTGGCCTGGGCCTGGCTCAGCGCCTGGCGGGCTGATTCGAGGGCCTGCTCCAGTTCGCCGGTGTGGTTTTGCAGGTCGCTTTGCTGGCGCTGTTGTGCGTCGAGCTCGCTGGCCAGTGGCGCGCGTTGCGCGGCCAAGGCCTGCTGCCGGTGGAACTGGTGGCGCTGTGGCGCCAGGCGCTCCAGGCGTTGCAGGTCCAGGCGCTGTTCGGCCAGCTGCTGCCAGGCCTGTTCGGCGGCCTGCAGGGTTGCATGGGCTTCGGCCTGCTGTACCTGCAGCAGGCGCTGCTCATTGAGCCAGCCACGCTGTTGCTCCAACTGGCGCTCGCGCGCCTGGTCGGCCTTGAATTGCTGCTGCGCCTGCTCCAGGCGTTGGTCGAGCTCGGCGCGGGCTTCGGCCAGCAGCGGCAGCAGGTGGCTGGCACGGTCTTTCAGGGCGTTGTGCGTTTCACCGGCCTCGCGGGCCTTGCTGAAGGCGCGTTGGCCAAGGCGGGTGTAGATCGCCGTGTTGGTGAGCTTTTCCAGCAGCTCGCTGCGTTCCTTGTCGTCGGCCTTGAGGAACGCACCGAACTCGCTCTGGGCCAGCATCACTGCGCGGGTGAACTGCTCGAAGTTCAGGCCCAGGCGTGCTTCGACCAGTTGCTTGTATTCGTTCTTGCCGCTGGCAAGCACCTGCTCGCTGTCCAGGTCATAGAAGCTCTGGCGGCTGTGTTGCAGCTTGCCATTGGCCTTGTCGCGGGCGCGGTTGGCTTCCCAGCGGGCACGGTAGCGACGGCCATCGATGCCGACGAAGTCGACTTCGGCAAAGCCGCTGCCCGTGCCGCGGCGCACCAGGTTGCGCGGGTCCGAGGTCGGGATCTCGCCGTCGGCGTCCGGTACCTTGGCTTCGCGGCCGATGTCGTTGAGCCGCGGCACGGTGCCGAACAGCGCCAGGCACAGGGCATCGAGCAGCGTGCTCTTGCCGGCGCCGGTTGGCCCGGTGATGGCGAACAGGCCGGCGCTGGCCAGGGGCTCGGCGGTGAAGTCGATGTCGATTGGGCCGGCCAGGGATGCCAGGTTCTTCAGGCGGATGGCGAGAATCTTCATGGCTGTTCCTCTTCCAACTGGACGTCCTGCAAGAGCAGGGCGAAATCGGCCAGGGCCTGCTCATCGGCGGGGTTGCCGTAGGCCTGTTCCCAGGCGCGGCTGAACAGGTCCTGCGGGGTCATCTGGGACAGTTCGACGAAGGCCTGGTCGTCGTCCTCGGCACTCGTGCGCCCGGCGTATTCGGCGCTGATGCGGATCAGCCGCACGGCCTTGCCTTGCAGCGCCCCCTCGACTTGCTGACGCAGGTCGGGTTGCGGTTCGTCCAGCACCACGCGCACTTCGAGCCAGGGCTGACGATTGGGGTCTTCGAGCAAGTCGATCACCGGCAGCTCAGCCAGCTGTACCAGCAACTCGCCGAGCGGCGCCGGGCCAATGCGTTGCAGGGCCACGGCGCGGGGCACCAGGCGCGGCTCGACACTGACCAGCTCGGCGCCGTCCAGCTCCACCTCCAGCACCTGGTGCGGGTAGTTGATTTCGGCAAACGACAGCGGGATCGGCGAGCCGCTGTAGCGAATGCGCGCTTCGCGATTGACCTTCTGCGGCTTGTGCAGGTGGCCCAGGGCGACATAGCTGATGGCCTTGTCGAACAGCTTGGCCGGCAGGGCTTCGGCATTGCCGATGATCAGGCTGCGCTCAGAGTCCTCGGACACCGCACCCCCGGCCATGTGGGCATGGCTGATGGCGACCAGCGCCTGGTCCTTCTTGCGCTTTTGCTGGGCAGCGGCAATCAGTTGCTGGTGCACCTGGGTGATGCCGTGCAGGTAATCGTCACCCAACTGCGGGCCGGTCACTTCTGCCGGGCGCAGGAAGGGCAGGGCCAGGCACCAGGCGCTGACCTTGCCGCGGGCGTTGGTCAGCGGGATCAGCAGGCGCTCGGCATCCAGCTGGCCTTCATCGAGCCAGTGCACACGGCCCAAGGCGTGGGTGCGCAGGCGGCGCATGAGCGCGGCGGGCAGTTCGATGCGTGAGCCGGAGTCGTGGTTGCCGGCGATCATCACGATGTCCAGCTTGGGCTGTTGCTCATGGGCTTGGACGATGAAGTCGTAGAGGCGCTCTTGGGCTTTGACCGGTGGGTTGACCGTGTCGAAGATGTCGCCAGCGATCAGCAGCGCATCCGGCTGGCGCAGGTGCAGCTGGCCGAGCAGCCAGTCGAGGAAGCAGGCGTGTTCGAAGTCGCGTTCCTGGCCGTGCAGGCTTTGGCCCAGGTGCCAGTCGGAGGTATGAAACAGACGCATGGATGACCTGTTGGTGTCGAGTCGAGCAAGCGGGGGCTTGGCTTGGATGATGGGCGTTGCGCAGGGGGGTATGGTAACTCAATGGTGGGGGTAGGGGGCATGGCTGGGGGGATGTTGGCGGATTGCGTGTGGGGCGCATGTCTTGAGTTTTGCAGTGCCTATGAGATCGAGCGCCGCCCGCGCGGCGCATCGCGAGCAACGCTCGCTCCTACGTTTGTTTCGGGCCAGTTATTCCTGGGGCAAATGCGCGCGACCGCTTTGGCGCATGGCGCGATATCGCGTCGATCAAACAAGGCGGTCGCGCGCGCCTGTCACAGGCGTTATTGGCCAAAAACAAACGTAGGAGCGAGCGTTGCTCGCGATGCGCCGCGCGGGCGGCGCTCGATCTGATAGGCGCTAAAAATACCCATGGCATGCACCCCAACCCCACCCCTCATTTCGGATACAACGGCGGCAAGCTCCCGGTCTCCCCCGACGGCAGCAACACCTGCTCAGCCGGCGGAATCGTCCCGATCGCGCGCCACAAATCCTCACCCTGCCAATACTGCCCACTCTCGCTGTACAACGCCCCGTTCAACCCATCCAGCGCATCGGACAACGGCACGAACCGCGCAGCCATCTCCGCCAGGGTCTCCGGCTGCTGCCGCGCCCAGGCGTCCAGCGCTTGGCGTGTGGTCTGCGGGTCGTTGGCCTGGCAGGCGCGCTTGAGGTCGTCCAGCAGCGTGCGGGGGCTTGGGCCTTGTTGCGCGGCGCGCAGTACCGCGGGTTGTGAACGGGCCCGCCACCACAAGGCGAAGCCCAGCAATGTGGTCAGGGCAAACACCAGCGTCGCCAGCTGCCACGGCCACAACAGGCTATTGCCCGCACGGGTGTCGCCGACCGGCGTGTCGGCGCTCAGGGCCGGGTTGTCCTGCACGCTCAGGGTGCGCGCTGGCAGGCTGGTGTGCTCCAGGTGGTCTTCGCGGGTGTTCCACCAGGCCACCTCCAGCGCTGGCAAGGCCAGTTCGCCGCTGTGGGTCGGCACCAGCGCTTCGCGCTCTTCGCGGTTGGCGGTCATGCCGCGCTCGTTGATTTCGTTGCGCAGCAGCGGCTGGTCGGGGTAGCGGCGCAGGCCGGTGATTTCGGTGGCCGGCAGCGGTGGCAGCTGGGTGCTGGACAAGCCGTCGGCGCGCAAGGTGATGTTGCGGGTGAGCGAATCACCGATCTGCGTCTGCTGGCTGCCCGGGTCGGGGTTCCAGTGTTCTTCAAGGGTCAGGCTGCGTGCCGGCAGCCAGGGCGCACCGGCCGGCCAGGCCGCTGGAATTGGGCGCACGTCCAGGCGCAGGGGCAGCGAGCTGACCTGGATCTGGCGGCCGGCACGCGGGGCGGCCGTGGCAGATTGTTCGTTGTCGGCGCTGGCAGCCGCGGTGGCGGTGAAGGTCAGCGCCGGCACTTCGAGGCTGCCACTTTGCTGCGGGTAGACGGCGTAGCGGGTTTCGATCACCCCGTGACGCACGCCGTTGATTTCTTTCTCGTAGGTGCGCGACTCGCCCAGTGGCTCGACCTTGGCGTTTTCCAGCTGCAGTGGGCTGAGGCTGCTGTCGTCATACAGCGCCACCGAATGGTAGATGCGCAAGGTCAGCACGGCCTGGGCCTGAACATAGACCTCGTTGCTGTCCAGGGTCGCCTCAATGAACACCTGGGAGGCGCTTTCCTGGCGGCTGGCATCGGCTTGCAGCACTTGCAGGTCGATGGCCTGGCTGCGCGACTGGCCCAGTTGCAGCTCCGGGATGCGCAGGCTGCCGCTGCGCCGTGGCAGCAGGGTGATGATCCAGCGGGTGCTGGCGCGGGTCTCGCCATCGAGCGTGTGCAGGCTGTTCAGCTGACGTGTGCCACGCACTTCGAAGTCGCCCTCAAGGGCACGCAGGTCGGGTTTGCCAAACTGGGTCACGTCCTGGCTTTCGAGGGTCAGTTCCAGGCTTTCGCCGGCCTCCAGGCGGGTACGGTCGACGCTGGCTTGCAGCATGGGCTCGGCCTGGGCCATCAAGGCCCATGAGACACCGAGCAGAAAGACGCCGAAGCGACTCATCGTGGATTGTCCTGATGCAATTGCTGTTCATACCAGAATTTGCGCCGCAGCAGCTCCGCCGGGTTGTCGGGGATCTCCCGTAGCCATTGTTCAAGGGCCTGACGCTGTTCGGCGTCGAGGTTGGTCGACACCGGGCGTTGGGGGGGCACGGTGACGTTGTCGTCGGCGCCCCCCTGGTTGCCGGGTGTGGCCTGGCTGTTGTTGCTGCCTTCGCCGGGTTCTTCGGCGTTGGCGGGTTCGTCATTGCCAGGGGTGCCCTGGGCCGGGCTGCTGGCCGAACTGCTGTTGCCTTCGGTTTCGCTGCCGGGTGTGCCTTGGGCCTCGGTGCTGGCGGGTTGTTCTTCGGCCTTGGCCTCGCGCTGTTGCAGCAACTGCTGGACCAGTGCCTGGTTGTCCAGTGCCGGTTGCAGGTCGGGTTGGCGCTCCAGGGCCTGCTCGTAGGCATCCAGGGCGGCTTCCAGCTCGCCACTGCGGGCCAGGGCATTGCCTCGATTGTAGTGGTCCGCTGCCGTGTTGCCTTGGGAGAATGCCTGGGCGGCACCGGCGTAATCGCCGGCCTGGTACAGCGCCATGCCGCGCCACTGTGGATTTTGGAAATGGCGTGCGGCGCTGGCCGGGCGGTTCTGTTGGAGCAGGCGCTGGCCCTGCTGGTCGGGGCGCAGCCACAGGTCGTTGAACTCGAAGGCCTGGCTTGGCTGCGGCAAGGCCAGCAACAGGGGCAGGCAGAACAGCCAGCCGCGACGACCGGCGCAGGCCGCCAGCAGTAACAGCGGAATGAGCAGCCAGTAACCCTGGTCTGCCCAGCTGTCCAATTGCAGGGTCTGGCCGTCGCTGCGTGCAGTGCGCGGGGTGTCGAACAGGCCCAGGCCGCGCAGGTCGAGGTCGTCGACCCGGGCACTGCGGTAGCGCCCGCCGGTGCCGCTGACAAATGCCTTGAGGCTGGCGCTGTCCAGGCGCGGCAGCAGAATTCCGCCTTGGTCGTCTTTAAGAAATTCGCCATTGGCTTGTCGCACCGGTGCCCCGTCTCGGCTGCCGATGCCCAGCATCAGCAGGCTCGGGCCCTGGCGGCCGAGGGCCTGCGTGATGCCTTCGCGCTCCGCTGCGCTGAGCGAGGAGCCGATCAGCAGCAGGCGCCCTTGCCCCAGGCCGCTCTGGGCCAGCAGCGCCAGGCCTTTTTGCACGGCCAGATCGGCGCGCTGGCCGGGTTTGGGCATGATCGAGGGGTCGATCGCCTCCAGCAGGTTCCGGGTGGTGCCCAGGTCATCGGACAGTGGCACCAGGGTGTGGGCGGACCCTGCGTAGACGATCAGCGCGGTCTGGCTGTCGTGGCGGCGTTCGAGCAGGTCGAGGACCTTGCGCCTGGCCTGCTCCAGGCGGTTGGGCGGGCTGTCCTCGGCGAGCATCTGTGGGGTCAGTTCGAGCAGGATGACCAGCGGGTCGGCAGGGCGCTGCCGGCTCTCTTCCACACGCTGCCAGCTGGGCCCGAGCAGGGCCAGCACCACCAGCGTCCACGCCAGGCCCAGCGCCACCCAAGGCAGTTTGCTGGTGCTGCCGCTGCCGCCCCCGAGCAGCACGGCGTGGAACGCGGGCGGCAGGATCATCTGCCAACGCCCGGCGCGTTTGCGTCGGTGCCACAGCTTGAACAGCAACCAGCCGAGCAGTGGCACTACCAACAGCCAGAGCGGGCGCAACCATTGTGGCCACAGGTCGATCATCGCCGTTTCCTCAGGCGCAGGCGTTTGAGGCGCTGGCGCCATTCCGGGTGCGGCTGCAGAAAGCGCGGTTTGCGCAGCAGGCGCTGCAAGCGGTTGTCTGGCCACTGCACGGCCACCACCAGCAGCACGCTGAGCAACAGTGCCAGGGCCAATGGCCAGGCGTACAAGGCCTTGGCGGTGCGCGCCTGGGTTGGCTGCTGGGCCACTGGCTCCAACTGGTCGAGGGCGTCGCCGATGGCGTTCAGTTCGGCGCCGTCGTGGGCGCGGAAGTAGGCGCCGTGGGTCAGCTCGGCAATTTCCTTGAGCGAGGCTTCGTCCAGGTCCAGGCTCGGGTTGAGGCCCAGCAGGCCGGGCGTGCCGCTGGCCTCGGGGTTGGCGCCGATGCCGATGGTATAGATGCGCACGCCTTCCTGGGCGGCCAGGCGGGCGGCGGTCAGTGGGTGGATCTGCCCACCGTTGTTGGCGCCGTCGGTGACCAGCACCAGCACGCGGCTCTGTGCCGGGCGTTGGCGCAGGCGCTTGACCGCAAGGCCGATGGCATCGCCGATGGCGGTGTTCTTGCCGGCGATGCCGATCTGCGCTTCGTCAAGGAAGGTACGCACGGTACGCCGGTCGAAGGTCAGCGGCGCCTGCAGGTAGGCCTGGCTGCCAAACAGGATCAGCCCAACCCGGTCGCCTTCGCGGTCCTGAAGAAAGTCGCCAAGCAGCGCCTTGACCAGGTCGAGGCGGCTGATTTCGTCGTTCTTCCACTGCATGTCGGGGAAGTCCATGGAGCCGGACACGTCCACCGCTACCAGCAGGTCGCGGCCGCTGGCGGCCACCGGTACCGGGTCGCCGAGCCATTGCGGGCGGGCCGCGGCCAGCAGCAGCAACAGCCAGATGATGACAAAGGGCGCCTGCTGGCGCCAGGTGGGCAGGTTGAGCCGTGCCCGGCGCCCGGCCAGGCCTTCCAGCTCGTTCAGGAAGCCCACTTTGAGCACCGGCTCGCCACTGTCGGCGGCTGGCAACACCAGGCGAGCCAGCCACGGCAGCGGCAGCAGGGCGAACATCCACGGCCAGGCCAGTTCAAACATGCTTGCGGATCCAGGTTTCGACGGCCTGGCTAAGCCCGACGATGGCTTTGTCGTCGAGCTTGCACTCAGGCTTGTAGGCCCCTTCGACCAGCACCATCCAACGCGTGAGGCCGGCGGCCGGGCAGCGGTTGTCGAGAAACGCCAGCCACTGGCGGCCGTTGAGGGTATGGCTGTTGGCGCCCGGGTAGTGGCTGCGGCACAGGCGCTTGAGCAGGGCATTGATCTGTTGCAGCCAGGCGCCGGCCGGGGCGCCGTCATACGGGCGTGGCAGCTGGGCAAGTTCGGCCAGGGCGGCCACGCGTACCGGGTCGAGCGGTTGCTCGGCGCGCACGATGCGGCGTTTGCGGGGGCGCCAATGGCGTACGCGCCACAGGCCCCAGGCAAGCAGCGGCAGCAAGGCCAGCAATACCCACCAACCCGGTGCCGGTGGCCACAGGCCGACTGCCGGCGGGGCAATCAGCGGTTGCAACTGGTCCAGCGGGGTCATTTGCTGCTCCCCGGGCGCTGGGCGTTCAGGTATTCGCGCAGTTGCTCGATCATCTCGCTTTGCGTACTCAGCGGCATCAGCACCACGCGCAGCTTCTGTGCCATCAGTTCCCAGCGGGCGATACGTGACTCGGCCTGCTGGCGGTAAGCCTGGCGCAAGCTGGCGTCGAGGGTGTCGAGCTCCAGTTGCGCGCTGCGCTGGGCGAAGCGCAACAGGCCGGCTGCGGGCAGGGCATGGTCGAGCGGGTCGGAGACCGGCAGCAGCAGCAGGTCGCAGTGGCGCGAAAGCATGGCCAGGTGCTGTTCGACCTGGTCGGTCAGCGAGCGCTCGTCGCAGATGACGATCGCCAGGCTGCCAGGGCGCAGCACCTCACGCGCCCGGCGCAAGGCCAGGCCCAGGCTGTCGGCCTGGGGCGTGGCTTCGGTGTGCAGCGCCTGGTTGACCTTGGCCAGGCGGTTAAGCAGCTGCAGCAGGCTTTGCTTGCTGCGCCGGGGTTTGATTTCGTGGTGCTCGTTGTCGCCAAACACCAGCCCGCCGATGCGGTCGTTGTGGCCCAGTGCCGCCCAGCCGAACAGGGCCGCAGCCTGGGCCGCCAGCACCGACTTGAACATCAGCCCCGAGCCGAAGAACAGCCGCTGGCTCTGTTCGACCAGGATAAAGATCGGCCGCTCGCGTTCTTCATGGAACAGCTTGGTGTGCGGCTCCTGGGTGCGGGCGGTGACCCGCCAGTCGATGTTGCGCACATCGTCGCCAGCCTGGTACACGCGCACTTGGTCGAAGTCCACGCCGCGCCCGCGTAGCTTGGAGTGGTGCAGGCCCACCAGCGGGCTGCGCTGGCCGGGCCGGGAAAACAGCTGGATTTCGCGCACGCGGTGGCGCATGTCGATCAGCTCGGCAAGGCCGATGCGGATGCCGGGTTCGGCCAACTGCGCGGTGGGCATGGGGTCAGGCAACGGCGACGACGTCGAGGATGCGCTGGACCACGCGGTCCTGGTCGATCCCCGCAGCCTCGGCCTCGAACGACAGGATGATGCGGTGGCGCAGCACATCGAACAGCACCGCCTGGATGTCCTCGGGGCTGACGAAGTCGCGCCCGGCCAGCCAGGCGTGCGCACGCGCACAGCGGTCCAGCGAGATCGAGCCGCGCGGGCTGGCGCCGTAGGCGATCCAGTCGGCCAGTTCGGCGTCGAACTTGGCCGGCGTGCGCGTGGCCATGACCAGTTGCACCAGGTATTCCTCCACGGCATCGGCCATGTACAGGCCGAGGATTTCCTTGCGCGCGGCAAAAATGGCCTGCTGGCTGACCCGGCGCTCGGGCTTGGTCTCGCCGCCCAGTGCCTCGCCGCGGGCCTGCAGCAGGATGCGCCGTTCCACCGCAGCGTCGGGGAAGCCGATTTTTACGTGCATCAGGAAGCGGTCGAGCTGGGCTTCGGGCAGCGGGTAGGTACCCTCCTGCTCGATGGGGTTCTGGGTGGCCATAACCAGGAACAGCGGTGACAGGTCGTACGTGCTGCGGCCCACGCTGACCTGGCGCTCGGCCATGGCTTCGAGCAGCGCCGACTGGACTTTGGCCGGGGCGCGGTTGATTTCGTCGGCCAGCACCAGGTTATGGAAGATCGGCCCCTGCTGGAACACGAAGCTGCCGGTTTCTGGGCGGTAGATTTCGGTGCCGGTAATGTCGGCCGGCAGCAGGTCGGGGGTGAACTGGATGCGATGGAACTGCGCCTCGATGCCTTCGGCGAGTTCTTTGATGGCTTTGGTCTTTGCCAGCCCGGGGGCACCTTCGACCAGCATATGGCCGTCGGCCAGAAGCACGATCAACAGCCGCTCGACCAGCTTTTCCTGGCCTAGGATCTGGGTGGAAAGAAAGGTGCGCAGCGCGATCAGCGCTTCACGGTGTTCCATCGGCGACGGTTCCTGGTATTGGGCCGCAGGCGCGCTGGGAACAGCTGCCTCGGCAAGGGGGGGATACTTTAATCTATCCGGGGGGGTGGCGACCAATGGCGGCTGGCAAATTTATCCAGGCCGTCGGGCGTGGGCTTGTCGACAAGTCCTGCGCAACCTTCGGCGTCGGCTGATAGTCGGCCGCTGTGCCCTGGCGCTTGCTAATGCTCTTTGAGCAAGCAGGACGCAGGATGATGCAAACCCACCGCAGTACCTTCGATACCCCTGCGCCAACGACGTTGCGCGTTGGCGTGTTCTTTGATGGCACCGGCAACAACCTGGGCAATGCCACGGCGGCGGGCCAGGCTTCGGGGCCGCTGGCAGGTACCAGCTATGGCAATGCCTGGAGCAATGTGGCCTTGCTGCACGCGCTGTACCCAGCCCCAGGCAGCCCTGCGCCGGGTACGATGGCCTTTCTCAAGTTGTATGTCGAGGGCATCGGCACCACCGCGGGGGCGGCGGATTCCAGTTTTGCCTCGGCCACCGGGCGTGGGCGTACCGGCGTCGAGGCGCGCGTCGCCGAGGCCGTGACAATGATTGCCGACCAGTTGCGGGGCTGGTGCCTGGCGTATCCGCAATCGCGGCTCGCGCGGGTCGAACTCGACCTGTTCGGCTTCAGTCGTGGCGCCGCTGCCGCCAGGCACCTGGCCAATGTGCTGCGTGATGACGCGAGCAACCTGTTGGGCACCTCGTGTGCTGTGGGCATCAACTTCATTGGCCTGTTCGACACCGTGGCGGCCATCGTCGCGCCGTTGCAGGGGGACTTCGACCCCGCTGACGCTCGCCACGGCGGCTTGCGCCTGGGCCTGGGCAAGGCCATTGCGCGGCACGTGGTGCAATTGGTGGCCGGTGACGAGCGCCGGCATAACTTCCCGCTGGTGCGCAGCGAGGGTGACATTGTCGTGCCGGGCGTGCACTCGAACATTGGCGGGGGCTACCTGCCGTGCATGCAGGAGCAGGTGCTGCTGTGCAAACCGCAGTCGCAGCGGGTGCCTGTGCGCACAAAAGCCGAATGCACCCGCGCTTACTCGGCGGCCAGTGCCTTGCTGGCGTCGGCGTTTGCTGAGTTGGGCGAACCGCGGCCGCGGGTGCTGACCTGGGAGCAGCCGATTGCTGGCGGCAGGCCGGACGAGGCGCAAAAGCAGGTGTATGCGGCGGTCTATCGGGAGAGGGACGTGGCCGGCCATCTTTCCCGGGTGTACCTGAGCATCATGCGTGAGTTGGCAGTGCGTGGTGGGGTGCCATTTGCCGAGCTGGGCGGCGATGAAGCCCATCGGCTGCCCGATGACTTGCTGGACATCAGCCGCAAGCTGCATGGCTTTGCCTTGGGTTCACGCCCCGACGCCGGCCTGACCGAGGACGAGCAGCGCCTGCTGCGCGACAAGTACATTCACACCTCGGCGCACTGGAACCCCGTGAAGGGCCTGCGCAACAGCACGCTGGACGTGCTGTTCGTCAATCGGCCTGGCGAAGCGGGGCGGGTGGAGCATGCAGACCCGATGGTGTGATTACGGCTGAGTACGTTTGAACCCAGGGGCGCGCCCGTTCAGCACTGCGTAGGCCAGCAGGCCGATGACCAAGCCCCAGAAGGCCCCGCCGATACCCAACAGGGTGATGTTGGCAGCGGCTGCAAGAAAGGTGATCAGCGCGGCTTCGCGTGACTTCGCGTCGGCCATCGCACTGGCCAGGCTGGTGCCAATGGTACCCAGCAGCGCGAGGCCGGCGAGGGTGGTGATGAAGGTGGCTGGGAGTGCCATGAACACGCTGGCAAGCGTGACGCCGAATACCCCCACAAGGATGTAGCAGACCCCTGCGGCGATCCCCGCGATCCAGCGTTTGGCCGGGTCTTCATGGGCTTCCTTGCCGGTGCAGATGGCGGCGGTGATGGCCGCGAGGTTGAACGCGTGCGAGCCGAACGGCGCCATGAGCAAGGAGCCCAGGCCGGTGACTGCGACAATTGGGTTGGCGCTGGTCTTGAAGCCGTCGTTGCGCAGTACCAGCATGCCGGGCATGTATTGCCCGGTCAGGGTGATCAGGAACAACGGCAGCGCGACGCTGAGGGCCGCATTGAGGGTAAAGGCCGGGGCAGTGAACACCGGTGTCGCGATTTCCAGCGTCAGTTGCGAAAGGCCGGCCTGCCCCTGGATCAGCAGGTAAGCAAGGCCAAGGACGAGGATGCCTACAACCGCGTAGCGGGCAGTAAAGCGTTTGAACACCGCGTACGCCACGATGAGCAACCCGGCCAGCACCGGGTCGACCGACAGGCCGCCAAACGCGCCGATGCCGAACGGTAAAAGAATGCCGGCCAGCAGCCCTGCCGCGACCCCGCCTGGGATGATCCGGACCAGCCTTTCGAAGTACCCGGTCAGGCCCAGCACTACGAAGCCGGCAGCGGACAGCAGGTACGCGCCAATGGCCTCGGCATAGGGCACGCTGGCCAGTGCCGTGACCAGAAACGCGGCAGCCGGGGTGGACCAGGCCGTTATCAAGGGTTCACGGCTGTACCAGGACAAGACAAGCCCGGTGATACCTACCCCGATCGACACCGCCCAGACCCATGACGAGGTCAGCTCCGGGCTTAGCCCGGCGACCTTGGCTGCCTGGAACACGAGGATGAACGTGCCGCCGTAGTTGACGATGACCGAAACCAACCCGGCGATGGCGGGGTGTAGGATGTCGGTCAGCCCAAGCGATGCCGATGGGTGTTGAGCAGGTGTTGTCACAAGTGGCCTCCGTGCTTATGTGATTGATGAAAGTCCGTGTAGTGAACAAGGTCGGCATTCAAGGCGCTCCCACAGATAACATCGAATATTGGGAGCGGGCTTGTCCCGCGAATGGGGCTACGCGGTGCATGGCACCGGCTTCGCCGGTGTTCGCGGGGCAAGCCCGCTCCCACAATCCCCTTTAAATCACTGGGCTGAGACCAGCAACCCTTTCAGGTAGGCACTGCCTTCAGCATCCAGGGGTTGCAGCGGCAGGCGCGGCGCCCCCACGTCCAGGCCAAGCATTTTCAGCCCGGCCTTGATGGTGGTGGGCAGGCCGCGTTGGGTGATGTACGCCAGCAACGCGTACTGTTGGTAGAACAGTGCCCGTGCCTCAGCCAGCTCGCCCTTCTGCACGGCGTCCCACAAAGCCAGGTTCAGCGCGGGGATCAGGTTCGGCGCTGCGGTGCACCAGCCGGCGGCGCCGGCAACCAGGGCTTCTAGGGTGAGCGGGTTGCAGCCGTTGTAGAACGCCACCTTGCCATCGGTCGCGGTGTACAGGCGGTGCATGCGCTGAATGTCGCCGGTGCTTTCCTTGACCATGGTCACATTGGCCACCTCGCCGAGGATGCGCAGGATCAGCTCCACCGAAAGGTCGGTGCCGCTGGTGCCTGGGTTGTTGTACAGCATGATCGGGATGTCGATTGCCGCGCCGACCGCCTTGTAGTGGTCGACCACCTCCGCCTCGGTCAGCTTCCAGTAGGAGATGGGCAGCACCATCACCGCCGTGGCCCCGCACGCCTGGGCCAGGCGGGCGCGCTGCACGGTACGTGCGGTAGTCAGGTCAGAGACACTGACCACGCTGGGTACGCGGCCAGCGATTTTCTCGAGGCTGTAGCGCACCACCGCTTCCCACTCGGCCTCGGACAGGTAGGCACCTTCGCCCGTGCTGCCCAGCGGGGCGATGGCGTGCACGCCGGCCTGGATCAGGCTGTCGATGGATGTGCCCAGGGCGGCTAGATCGACCGAGCCGTCTGCCGCGAAGGGAGTGATGGTGTAGCCGATGACGCCGCGAATTACAGGTGTAGACATGACCAGGCACCTTTGCCGTTGTTCAGGAAGGGGGACAGTTGCAATCAGCCCAGGCATTCGCCATGGGCACGCAAGGCCCGGCGCGCGTAGTAGCTGAACGCGGCGCCATGGCGTTTTGGCGTGGAAATCCAGTCATGGGCTTCTTTGCCAAGTGCTTCGGGGATGGGGCGGATTTCACCGGCGCCCATGGCCAGCAACTGCATCCTCGCCGCACGTTCGAACAGCAGGGCGAGCACGCAGGCTTCTTCGATCGAGCGGCCGGCGATCAGCAGGCCATGGTGGGAAAGCAGAATCGCCCGCTTGTCGCCGATGGCACTGGCGATGATCTCGCCTTCTTCGTTGCCCACCGGCACGCCTGGCCATTCCTTGAGGAAGGCGCAATCGTCGAACAGCGGGCAGAGGTCCATGTGCGAGATGGCCAGCGGCACTTCGAGCATCGACAAGGCGGCGCTGTGCAGCGGGTGGGTATGGATGATGCAGTTGACGTCAGGGCGTGCGCGGTACAGCCAGCTGTGGAAGCGGTTGGCGGGGTTGGCCATGCCCTGGCCTTGCAGCACCGTCAGATCTTCGTCCACGACCAGCAGGTTGGAGGCCGAGATCTCGTCGAAGCCCAGGCCAAGCTGTTGCGTGTAATAGGTGCCAGGTTCTGCAGCGCGTGCGGTGATCTGCCCGGCCAGGCCCGAATCGTGGCCGCCGTCGAACAGAATCCGGCAGGTCAGTGCGAGCTTCTGTCGCGGGGTGTAGGTGTTGTCGGCCAGCGCAGTCAGCATTTGCTGTTGGGCACGTTTGACGAGCTGGTCCTTGGGGGTCTGCATGGTCGTGGTCACAGTGGGGTACCTGCACGGGATAAGGGCGATGACGTCCTGGTTGCCGTGGCTGGCTTGAGGACACACGCCGATCTTAATGACACTTTGTGTCATATGCAAGCGAAGTGTCATCGCGCCATGGCTCACCCCATGACGACCCGCGCAGGTATCCCTTACACGTGCTTGGCGGTGGCCTCTTTTTCCAGAATCCTCGCCCCTGCACCGTCCTTGCCCAGCACATCCTCGGGGTTGCGCAGCGGGCAGTCTTCCAGCGACAGGCAGCCGCAGCCAATGCAGTTGTCCAGGCTGTCGCGCAACGCTTCCAAGGTGCGGATGCGTGCGTTCAGGTCTTCTCGCCAGGCCGATGACATCTCGCCCCACTGCGCTGCCGTGAGTTTGCTGTTCGGCGGGTAGCGGCCCAGGGCACGCTTGATGACCTCGAGGGGGATACCCGTGCGCTGCGCCACCTTGATGATGGCAATGGTGCGCAACACCAGCGCGGGGTAACGCCGCTGGTTGCCGGCGGTGCGCGTGCCGGCGATCAGCCCCTTGGATTCGTAGAAGTGCAGGGCGGATACCGCAACGCCACTGCGCTTGGCGACTTCGCCGACAGTCAGCAGCCGCGTGCTGTGGGTGGATGATTTGGCTGTCACACCTGTTGACCTCAAGTTAAGTTGAGCTCTTATAGTCCTGCCCGATCTTTCCTGCAACCACCCCGCTGATCGGAGCAAGGCATGAACAAAAGGATGTTACTGGCCATGACTGTCGCCGCTGTCGGTGCCTTGGTCGGCGCCTACGCATTGACGGGCAGTAGGGTAGCGGCCCAACAGGCCGCGGCGTGGCCGGTCACCAAAGTTGCGCTGGCCACTGCCGAGCCGGTCGACCTGGCGCGGCAACGTTTTGCATCGGGGGAGCTGGAGGCGGTCAATCAGGTGCAGGTCGCGGCCGAGGTGGCAGGGCGCATCACCCACATCGCCTTCGCGTCGGGGCAGGCCGTGCGTGCCGGGCAGTTGCTGGTACAGCTCAACGATGCGCCCGAGCAGGCCCAGCGCGTGCAACTGCGGGCGAAGCTGCGCAATGCCCAGGTCGCGGCGCAGCGGGCCAGTAAGTTGCGCGCGCTGAATGCCGTTTCGCAAGAGCTGCTGGATAACGCGAGCACAGCGGTGGATGTGGCCGCGGGTGAGCTGCAGCATGTCGAAGCGCTGATCGCGCAAAAAGCCATACGCGCACCGTTTGCAGGCAATGTGGGTATCCGCCGTGTTCACCAGGGCCAGTACCTGGGCGCTGGCGAGGCGATTGCCAGCCTGACGGATACACGCCAGTTGCACGTCAATTTTTCCCTCAGCGAACAGGCGGCCCCCGAAGTGACTGTCGGGCAGCTGCTGGAACTGACCGTCGATTCTGTGCGCGGGCGGGCGTTTCAGGCACGGGTAGTGGCGGTCGATCCGCTGGTCAGCAAGTCACGCCTGGTCCAGGTGCAGGCTGCCCTGCCGAACCTGGACGGGCAGCTGCAGCCGGGCATGTATGCCGGGGTCCGTCTGCCTGCCGCGCAGCCGTCGAGGGTGCTGGCCGTGCCGGAAACGGCGATCACCTACACCGCCTACGGGCAGACGGTGTTCATTGCCAGGCAGGATCAGCAGGGCGTCATCAGCGTCAACCGGGTACCGGTAACGACCGGTGAGCGCTGGCAGGGGCGTGTGGAAGTCACCTCGGGCCTCGCGCCGGGCGACAGGGTGGTGGTTTCCGGCCAGCTGAAATTGAGTGATGGCATGCAGGTCGAGCAGGTCGCAGAAGACAGCCTGCTGGACGTGGCCGGGGGACAGCAACCGTGAAATTCACCGATACCTTCGTGCGTCGCCCCGTGCTGGCGCTGGTGGTCAGCAGCCTGATCGTGCTGATGGGGCTGTTCGCCCTGGGCAAGTTGCCGGTGCGCCAGTACCCCTTGCTGGAGAGCGCGACGATCACCATCAGTACCGACTACCCCGGCGCCTCCGCCGAACTCATGCAAGGCTTTGTGACCCAGCCGATCAGCCAGGCGGTTTCTTCGGTTGAGGGCGTTGACTTCATGTCGTCATCATCGTTGCAGGGGCGCAGCCTGATTACCCTGCGCATGCTGCTCAACCGAGACTCGACCCAGGCGCTGGCCGAGACCATGGCCAAGGTCAACCAAGTGCGCTACCGCTTGCCCGAGAAAGCCTACGACCCGGTGGTGGAGCTGTCTGCAGGTGACTCCACGGCGGTGGCGTATGTCGGCTTCTCCAGCCAGACCCTGTCCATCCCAGAACTCAGTGACTACCTGTCGCGGGTGGTTGAGCCGCTGCTTTCGGGGATCGACGGCGTGGCCAAGGTGCAGACGTTCGGCGGGCAGAGCCTGGCCATGCGCCTGTGGCTCGACAGCGAGCAGATGGCCGGGCGCGGGGTGACGGCTGCCGACGTCGCACAAGCGGTGCGGGCCAATAATTACCAGGCCACCCCAGGGCAGGTGCGCGGGCAGTTCGTGCTGGCCGATATCCAGGTCGACACCGACCTGACCCGCGTCGAGGACTTCCGTGACCTGATCATCCGCAACGACGGCACCGACCTTGTGCGCCTGCGTGATGTGGGCACTGTCGAACTGAGCGCGGCGGCCACCCGCACCAGTGCCACCCTGGATGGCAAACCCGCTGTGCACTTGGGGTTGTTCCCCACGCCATCGGGTAACCCACTGGTCATCGTCGACGGCATTCGCGAATTGTTGCCGCAGATCCAGCAAACGCTCCCGCCCGGCGTGAAGGTGGCGCTGGCCTATGAGACTGCGCGTTTCATCGAGGCTTCGATCGAAGAAGTGTTGCGCACGCTGGTGGAAGCGATGCTGATCGTCGTGCTGGTGATCTGGCTGTGCCTGGGGTCACTGCGCAGCGTGGCGATCGCGGTGGTGGCCATTCCGTTATCGATGCTGGGTGCAGCGGGGTTGATGCTGGCGTTCGGCTTCAGCCTCAACCTGTTGACCTTGCTGGCGATGGTGCTGGCCATCGGCCTGGTGGTGGACGATGCCATCGTGGTGGTGGAGAACGTGCACCGTCACATCGAAGAAGGGCAAACACCGGTGGCGGCGGCGTTGGCCGGTGCACGCGAAATCGCCGGGCCGGTGATCGCCATGACCCTGACCCTGGCCGCCGTGTACGCGCCCATCGGCTTGATGGGTGGGCTGACCGGCACGTTGTTCCGTGAATTTGCCTTGACCTTGGCGGGGGCGGTGATCGTTTCGGGTGTCGTTGCACTGACCTTGTCGCCGGTGATGAGTTCGTTGCTGCTCAAACCCGACCAGCAGGGCGGGGCCATGGCCCATTTCGCCGAAAGGGTGTTCGCTGCGCTCACAGCGGCCTATGCCCAGGCCTTGGCGTTTACCTTGGCACGGCGCTGGCTCAGTGCTGGTGTGGCCCTGCTGGTTTGCCTGAGCCTGCCCTGGCTGTACCTGTTGCCACAGCGCGAGCTCGCACCGCCGGAGGACCAGGCGGCCGTGCTGACGGCAATCAAGTCGCCGCAACACGGGAGCCTGGACTACGTCGAGCGTTTTGCCAGCAAACTCGACCAGGTGATGAAATCGATTCCCGAAACCACCGACACCTGGATCATCAACGGCACCGACGGGACCGCGGCCAGCTTCGGTGGCATCAACCTCAGTGCATGGCAGCAGCGCGAGCGCTCTGCCGCGCAAATCCAAGCGCAGCTGCAACAGGCGGTCGCGGACATCGAGGGCAGCAGCATTTTCGCCTTCCAGGTGGCGTCGTTGCCAGGTTCCAGTGGTGGCTTGCCGGTACAGATGGTGCTGCGCAGTGCCCAGGATTACCCGGTGCTGTACCAGACCATGGAAGTGCTCAAGCAGCGCGCCCGCGAGAGCGGTTTGTTCAGCGTGGTGGACAGCGATCTGGACTACAACAACCCGGTAGTCAAGGTCAGCATCGACCGCGCCAAGGCCGCCAGCCTGGGGATCAGCATGCAGGACATCGGCGAGTCGCTGGGCGTGCTGGTGGGCGAGCAGTACCTGAACCGCTTTGCCCTGTTCGGCCGCGCCTATGACGTGATCCCGCAAAGCATCCAGGACCAGCGCCTGACCCCGTCGGCCCTGAACCGCCAGTACGTGCGGGCCGAAGATGGCAGCCTGGTGCCGTTGTCCACGGTGGTGCGTCTGGACCTGCAGGTCGCGCCTAACCGCCTTTTGCAATTCGACCAGCAGAACGCAAGCACCCTGCAGGCCATCCCCGCGCCCGGTGTCTCGATGGGCAAGGCGGTGGCATTTCTGCAGCAGCTTGCCGCCGAGCTGCCGCCCGGTTTCAGCCATGATTGGCAATCGGAGTCGCGCCAGTATGTGCAGGAAGGCTTTGCCCTGATGTGGGCCTTTCTTGCTGCCTTGGTGGTGATCTACCTGGTGCTGGCCGCGCAGTATGAAAGCCTTGTGGACCCGCTGATCATCTTGGTGACCGTACCGTTGTCGATCTGCGGCGCGTTGCTGCCGCTGGCGCTGGGCTGGGCTACGTTGAACATCTACACGCAGATTGGCTTGGTCACGCTGATCGGGCTGATCAGCAAGCACGGCATCCTGATGGTGGAGTTCGCCAACGAGATTCAGGTGCGAGACAACCTTGACCGTGCGGCGGCCATTATGCGCGCCGCGCAAATTCGCCTGCGCCCGGTGTTGATGACCACGGCGGCGATGACCTTCGGTGTGATACCGCTGTTATTTGCCAGTGGCGCAGGGGCCAACAGCCGCTTTGGGCTGGGTGTGGTGATCGTCTGCGGCATGTTGATCGGCACGCTGTTCACCTTGTTCGTGCTGCCGGCGATCTACACCTGGCTGGCGCGAGATCACCGGCTGACCACCCTGCGTAAACAGCAACTGGCAGACGCCGAGCGGAGCGTTGGGGTGAGTGTGCCTTGAGTGATCATCCGGCGCCGCATTGCATGGCACCGGCTTCGCCGGTGCTTGCGGGGCAATCCCGCTCTCATCCAACACATAACTAATTGATTTAGTAGGGACCTGTGGGAGCTGGCTTGCCGGCGATCACCGGCAAAGCCGGTGCCCTACACCGCGGTGCCTGCATCGCCGGCAAGCCGGCTCCCACAGGATTGTGGGCTCGCTTGCGATGTTTGTTCTCTGCGTGACAGCCCAGCCCAGAGGAACAGTCGCGCAGATGCCCGATAAGGCGCGTTCTGGTTTAAGGTGCGCGTAGGCCAAAATGGACTCTCACTGGAAGGACACGACACTGATGGACACTGCTTTTTCACCCGTCGCCGAGCGCCTGCACAATCGCCGATTCGCGGTAGCGAACAATGCACAAGGGCTCTCCGGTGCTGGCACGGTCTTTCATTACGTTGTCGATGGAAACGCCATAAACAGCCACTATCAGGGCGGCAGGATCCGGATTGGCAATCAGGTAGGCCGTGTTACAGGCCCCGACACGATCGAGCTTCTTTTTCAGTGTTTGACCACCGAAGGTGAAATGCTGGCCGGCTGGTCGCGCGGTACGGTGGGGCTCGATCAAGCCGGTCGCACCACGCTGCACTTCGTTTGGGGCTGGTTGTCGGGGGCGACGGGGGGTGGCGAATCCCGCTACGTCGAGCTCGTCGAGTAGCAGCCCCCCGCAGCGCTCACTTGCCGCTGATCACCCGGGTCCACAGCCGGGTGCTCAAGCGCATGCCTGCCGGTGACAGGGTCTGGATCGGGAATAGCGTATCCAGCACGGCCTGGGGTGGGTACACCGCCGGGTTGTCACGCAGCGCCGCGTCTACATAGGGTAATGACGCCGCATTGCCATTCGGGTACTTCACCGCGTTGCTGATATGCGCCATGACCTGGGGGTCGAGCAGGTAGTTCAGGTAGGCATAGGCCGCGTCCAGGTGCGGCGCAGCTTTGGGAATCACCACCATGTCCACCGCCACCGTCGAGCCTTCACGGGGAATGCTGTAGCCCAGGTGCACGCCGTTGTTCGCCTGTTGCGCGCTGTTCATCGCTTGCAGCACATCGCCGCTGAAACCGATCGCAACGCAGATGTTGCCGTTGGCCAGGTCGCTGATGTACTTGGATTGGTGGAAGTAGCTGATGGAAGGGCGGATAGCCATCAGCGCCGCCTCGGCTTTTTTCAGGTCTTCAGGGCGCTGGCTGTGTGGGTCGAGCCCCAGCACCTTGAGGGTGATCGGCAACACCTGCGTCGGGTTGTCGAGAAACGCCACGCCACAGGCGCTCAGCTTGCGGATGTTGTCCGGGTTGAACAGCATTTGCCAGGACTGAGTGACATCGGCAGTGCCGAAGATGGCCTTGATCTTGTCGACGTTGTAGCCGATACCCGTGGTCACCCACATGTAGGGGATGGCATGGCGGTTGCCGGGGTCGCTGGTTTCCAGCAACTGCATCAGCTTGGGGTCGAGGTTGTGCCAGTTGGGCAGCTTGCTGCGATCGAGTTCCTGGATGGCACCGGCCTTGATCAGCCTGGGCAGAAAATGGTTGGACGGGCTGACCAGGTCGTAGCCGCTGCCGCCGGTCATCAGCTTGGCCTCGGTCGTCTCGTTGCTGTCGATAAGGTCGTAGGTGGGCTGGATGCCCGTGCGGCGGGCGAACTCTGCCAAGGTGTCATCGGCAATGTAGCCGCTCCAGTTGGCGATGTTCACCGATTCGGCGGCCTGGGCCGTCAGGCTGAACAGCGCCGCGGACAGCACGGCCATGCAGGTACGTTTCATCATCTTGCCCTCTGTTGTTGTAAGTGTGCGCAAGTGCTCATGGCGGTCAACGTTCTAGCCGCGCGCGGCGTACTTCCCAGGCCATGCGCAGGGACGCGCCGATATCGAAGAACGGGCGTGGCGGCAGGTAACCGGGTTGGGCCTGGCCAAGCACGTCGCTGAGCAGCGTTGACGACGATGCGCTGGCCATGTCGACCAGCAGCCTGCCCCACAAGGTGCCGCGGGCGACCCCCGAGCCGTTGCAGCCGGCCACGGCATGCAGCCCTTCGTCGATCCGCGCGAAGCACGGCTCGCCAGAACGGGTGCCGCTCAGGTGGCCGGTCCAGGTGTATTCGAGGTCCTTAGCGGACAGCCCGGGGAAGCGCTTTTCCAGGCCTTGCAGATGCTGCTGTCGGCGGGCCTGCAACTGCGCGCCATTGAGGTCGCGCTGGCGGTATTCCACGGTGTTGCGAATCAGCAGCCGTCGGCCTGGCAGCAGGCGCAGGGTAGCGCCGCCCGGCAAGGTCGACAGCACGCCCCAGGTGTGGTCGCCGAACTGGCTTTGCCAACGCGCCTCGGTCAGTGGGCGGGTGATGCTGGCGCTCAGTTCCAGCGGGAAGGTGCCGCTGTGGTGCACGCCTACTCTGGGCAAGAATGCGCCGACGCAGGCCAGCACCTGGGGCGCATTGATAACGCCGGCTTCGGTTTTGGCTTGCCAGCCACGCCCGGCACGGCGCAGGCTCAGTACCGCACTGTGCTCGTACACCTCCACCGCCCTGGGCAGGCTGTCTGCAAGGCCCTGTACATACTTCGCCGGTTGCAGCAAGGCGTTGCCCCCAGCGCAATGGATGGCGCGTGTATAGAAGCCGCTGCCAAGGCGCTGCTGCAGCGCTTGGCCTTCCAGGTAGCGTGCTTGGGCGCCTACGGCCTCGAGTGTGTGCATCACGGCCTCGGCCTGCTGCAGGTGCGCGGGCTGATGCACGGCGAAGTGATAGCCACCGTCGTCGTACTCGCAGGCGATGCCCAGCTCACCAATGCGCTGGCGCACTTCCCGAGCAGCGGCCACGCCAATGCGCGACGCCACTTCAAAATCTGCAAAACCAGGGTTGCCGAGCAGTTCGTTGGGCGAGGGCAGTTCATGGCTGACGGCAAAGCCCGAGTTGCGTGCCGAAGCCCCTTGGGCTACTCGCTGCCGGTCAAGCAGGACGATGCGTTGCCCCGGGAAGCGTGCCGCCAGTGTGTGGGCCGCGGCGAGGCCGGTGATGCCACCGCCGATGATCAGCCAGTCGCAGGTGTGCTGGCCTTCGAGGCGCGGGTGCGGGGCAGACTCGCCTGCCAGCGCGATCCATCCACAGCGGTTGTCGATTGCCATCAGCTTCTCCACAATCAATGCGCACGGGTTATCGGTGTTCGTTGTCAGTGCGCGTTCAAGGCTTAATCTACGAGGGCTGTGGCCGTGTTTCTAACGCTAATATTTCATTCAGCTATTCTTGAAACGCATGGATAAAATCTTTCGTGTGCCCTCGCTTCATGCCCTTCAGGCGCTCATTCACGTGGCGGACAGCAGCAGCTTTACCGAGGCTGCCCGGCAGTTGCACCTGACCCAGAGCGCGATCAGCCGCCAGGTTCAGCAGTTGGAGGAGCATTACGGGGTGGCGCTGTTCGACCGCACCAGCCGCAAGGTGGCGCTGACGGAGCACGGCCGTGATGTCTATGCGGTGGCGTGTGAAACGCTGAACGATCTGCGCGCCCTGGCGCAGCGGCTTTCGCCAGCGCCCGTGGACCGGCCGTTTCGCATTCGCATCTTCGTGTCACTGGCGGTGCGCTGGTTGCTGCCGAGGTTGAGCAGCTTTTATGCGCTGAACCCGGCGTTGTGCCTGTCCATCGAAACGGTTAGCGGGGAGGTGGTGGAAACCAGCGGCGATTGCGATGCCTATGTACTGTATTTGCGAGATGGCCTTGACGATCGGCCGCTGACGGTGTTGTTCGATGAGTACCTGGTCCCGGTCTGCGCGCCGCGCCTTGGCGACGGACAGTTACCGCCACGCTCGCTGGAAACGCTGGGTGATCATGCCTTGATCCATGGCTCGACCGCGCGCCACGAGTGGAACCTGTGGTTGCAAGCGCATCAGGATCGCCCCGGGCGCAGTTACAAACACCTGATGTTCAACCTTGACGACCTGGCGCTGGATGCCGCTGCCCGCGGTTTGGGCGTGGCCATGACGGACCAGGTGCTGGCGCACGACGCCCTGGCCCGGGGGGATTTGATCGTGCCGTTTGGCGAGCCGCTGAAGACTGGCGGCGTGTATGCACTGTGGTTGCGCGATAGCGGGGCGGCGCACCCGGCTTGCACGGCGGTGTTGCAGTGGTTTGAGGCGCAGTTGGAGCGGACACGACGAGCTAATTACGGATTGCAGGATCGTCAGGGGTGAAAGCTTATGGCTCTGCATGCACCCATAGTCAGGCTATGTAGGTCATTTCCGAAACACGCTCCGATTCCCTTTATCCCGTTGCACGCTGCACGTTGGGAATTTAGTCTCGCTCTTTCCGCGTCGCGTCGCACAGCACATACCACGCATCAGGATGGCGTTTGTGTGTGTTGATTTGCGTGTGATTTTACGCAATATTGTGTGTTGTCGATTCGGGGGAGCCGCTGCATCTCCTCCCGTCTCCCTTACTCTCTGGAGGCAATGCAGCAAACCGATGGGAGCAAGCATGCGATGGCTGGACTAATGACCAGAGCTGAGCAGGCGGTGTCTGCTACGGCAATGGCTAGAACGTTTGGAGCGCGTTTAAAGGAAGTGACGAGCGGGGATGCAACCCACCTCGTCATTTTCAAGGACAATGAGCCGGCTGCTGTGCTGATAGGTGTTGAGGCCTACCAAGCCATGCAGGACGAGCTCGAAGATCTACGCGCAGAGCGGCTGGCTGCCGAGCGCCTACTCAGCCTGAAAGAGGAAAATAGCGTGAGCCTTGAAGACATGGAGGCTCGCTTCAGGTAGGAACGCGATGATCTGGACTGTCAGGTTTCACCCTGAAGTAGAAAATGACCTTCAGCAGCTTGGGCGCGCGGAGGCACAAAGAGTCCTCAGAGTGGTGCGTGAGCGTATCGCAGGAGGCGAGCCTGACAAGCTAGGCAAGCCCCTTAGGGGCGTGCTGGCGGGTTGCCGCAGAATTCGCACAGGCGATGTGCGCATTGTCTATCGAATTAACGGCACCGAGATCGTTTTGGTTCTCTGCATAGGTGCCAGGCGCGACGATGAAGTGTACGAAGCTGCCTACAAACGTGTGTAAACCCTAAGTCCCGCTTCGGCGGGGTTTAGGGTTTCCTGCTTGGGAAATGACAGCCCTCAAACCTCGCAGACAAACGTCCCCGTCCCCTCAAGAATGTTCTGCAGCGTCTCCTTCACCTCGTCCAGGTCGCTCAGTTCGCTGGTCAGGATGATCTCCAGCGCTTCATCCCCCTTCAGCGCATCGCGGTCCCCGGCCGCCACTTCGATCAGCAGGCGCTGGGCGCTCAGGGTCACTTTCAGCCCGTCCAGCGTCGACGGCTCGTCATCCAGGGTCAGGTCGACCGTGTCTTCATCCGGATAGCGGGTAAGCAGGAACATCTGACCCTTGTCGCTGTGGCAGCAGAGGGTCGCCATGTTGTCTTCCTCGTCATCGCAAGGGGTGGCGAAGAGCAGGGCGGTGTTGATTTGCATGGACAGGCTCGGGTCAAAGGAAGCGGAAGGGAATTCTGACAGTCTTGCACGTATCCATAAACGTAAAGTTACCCCCCCTTGACCGAAATTGTCGCAGCGCTGCAAGCGTTGGTGACTACTCAGTCGTTAAGCTTCGGCGAGCCCTGGGCGTGCTGTGCACGTCCAACGCCTGGTTATAACCGTCCGCCATGCCACGGGTTGGCTATCGTTGATCCGTACACGGCGCACGCGAGCGACGCTTCAATTATTACAAAGCCCAAGCGGAGTACCACAGATGGCGTTTTTCACCGCAGCCAGCAAGGCCGACTTCCAGCATCAACTGCAAGCGGCTCTGGCGCAGCACATCAGCGAACAGGCACTGCCACAAGTGGCGCTGTTCGCCGAACAGTTCTTCGGCATCATCTCTATGGACGAACTCACCCAGCGCAGGCTTTCCGACCTGGCTGGCTGTACCCTTTCTGCCTGGCGCATCATCGAGCGCTTCGACGCCGAACAACCTCAAGTGCGGGTGTACAACCCTGATTACGAACGCAACGGCTGGCAGTCGACCCACACCGTGGTCGAGGTGCTGCACCACGATTTACCCTTCCTGGTCGACTCGGTGCGCACCGAGCTCAACCGCCGGGGCTACAGCATCCACACCCTGCAAACCACGGTACTGAGCGTACGCCGCGGTGCCAAAGGCGAGCTGCTGGAGCTGCTGCCCAAGGGTACCCACGGTGAAGGCGTGCGCCATGAGTCGCTGATGTACCTGGAGATCGACCGCTGCGCCAACGCCGCTGAACTGACGGTGCTGGCCCGTGAAATCGAACAAGTGCTGGCCGAAGTGCGGGTAGCGGTCGCCGATTTCGAACCGATGAAGGCCAAGCTGCGCGAAGTCGTGGCGCTGGTGGAACAGACCGCGTTCGGCCCGGCGCAGCATGACAAAGGCGAGGTGAAGGCGTTTCTCGAGTGGCTGCTGGACAACCATTTCACCTTCCTCGGCTACGAAGAATTCACCGTCCAGGGCGGCAGCGATGGCGGCCAGATGGTCTACGACGAACAGTCGTTCCTCGGCCTGCCACGGCGCCTGCGCGTGGGGCTGACGCCTGAAGAACTGCGTATCGAAGACTACGCCGTGGCCTACCTCAACGAGCCGCTGCTGCTGTCCTTCGCCAAGGCCGCGCTGCCCAGCCGCGTGCACCGCCCGGCCTACCCGGACTACGTGTCGATCCGCCAGCTGGACGCGGATGGCAAGGTGGTCAAGGAACACCGCTTCATGGGCTTGTACACCTCCTCGGTGTATGGCGAGAGCGTGCATGCCATCCCGTACATTCGGGTCAAGGTGGCCGAAGTCGAGCGCCGTTCGGGCTTCGACCCCAAGGCCCACTTGGGCAAGGAGCTGGCCCAGGTGCTCGAAGTGCTGCCGCGCGACGACCTGTTCCAGACCCCGATCGACGAGCTGTTCAGCACGGTCATGGCCATCGTGCAGATCCAGGAGCGCAACAAGATTCGCGTGTTCCTGCGCAAAGACCCTTACGGCCGCTTCTGCTACTGCCTGGCCTACGTGCCGCGCGAGGTCTACTCCACCGAAGTGCGGCAGAAGATCCAGCAGGTGCTGATGGAGCGCCTCAAAGCCAGCGACTGCGAGTTCTGGACCTTCTTCTCCGAATCGGTGCTGGCGCGCGTGCAGCTGATTTTGCGGGTCGACCCGAAGAACCGCATCGACATCGACCCGCAGCAGCTGGAAAACGAAGTGATCCAGGCTTGCCGCTCGTGGCAGGACGATTACTCGACCCTGGTGGTAGAGAACTTCGGCGAAGCCCAAGGCACCAACATCCTGGCCGACTTCCCCAAAGGCTTCCCGGCGGGCTACCGCGAGCGCTTCGCGGCGCACTCGGCCGTGGTCGACCTGCAGCATGTGCTGGGGCTGTCTGAAAGCAAGCCGCTGGCCATGAGCTTCTACCAGCCGCTGACCCAGGTCGGCGAGCGTACCCTGCATTGCAAGCTGTACCACGCCGACACCCCGCTGGCGCTGTCCGATGTCTTGCCGATTCTGGAAAACCTCGGTTTGCGCGTGCTTGGCGAGTTCCCATATCGCCTGCGCCACGCCAATGGCCGTGAGTACTGGATCCATGACTTCGCCTTCACCTACAGCGAAGGCCTGAGCCTGGATATCCAGCAGCTCAACGACACCCTGCAGGACGCCTTCATCCACATCGTCCGCGGCGATGCCGAGAACGACGCCTTCAACCGCCTGGTGCTGACCGCCGGCCTGCCGTGGCGCGATGTGGCGCTGCTGCGTGCGTATGCCCGTTACCTCAAGCAGATCCGCCTGGGCTTCGACCTGGGCTATATCGCCAGCACCTTGAACAACCACACCGGTATCGCCCGCGAACTGACCCGGTTGTTCAAGACCCGCTTCTACCTGGCGCGCAAACTGACTCAAGACGACCTGGACGACAAGCAGCAGCGTCTGGAGCAGGCGATCTTGACGGCCCTGGACGATGTTCAGGTGCTCAACGAAGACCGCATCCTGCGTCGCTACCTGGACCTGATCAAGGCCACCCTGCGCACCAACTTCTACCAGCCCGATGCCAACGGCCAGAACAAGTCGTACTTCAGCTTCAAGTTCAACCCCAAGCTGATCCCAGAGCTGCCAAAGCCGGTACCCAAGTTCGAGATCTTCGTTTATTCGCCACGGGTCGAAGGCGTGCACCTGCGCTTTGGCAACGTCGCCCGTGGCGGCCTGCGCTGGTCGGACCGCGAGGAAGACTTCCGCACCGAGGTGCTCGGCCTGGTCAAGGCCCAGCAGGTGAAGAACTCGGTCATCGTGCCAGTCGGCGCCAAAGGCGGCTTCCTGCCGCGCCGCCTGCCCCTGGGCGGCAGCCGTGACGAGATCGCTGCCGAAGGCATTGCCTGCTACCGCATCTTCATTTCTGGCCTGCTCGACATCACCGACAACCTCAAGGACGGGGGCGTGGTGCCGCCGGCCAACGTGGTGCGGCACGATGAAGACGATCCGTACCTGGTAGTGGCCGCCGACAAAGGCACCGCGACGTTCTCGGACATCGCCAACGGCATCGCCATCGACTACGGCTTCTGGCTGGGCGATGCCTTTGCCTCGGGCGGCTCGGCCGGCTATGACCACAAGAAGATGGGCATCACCGCCCGTGGCGCCTGGGTGGGTGTACAGCGCCACTTCCGCGAGCGCGGCATCAACGTGCAGGAAGACCCGATTACCGTGATCGGGGTCGGCGACATGGCCGGCGACGTGTTCGGCAATGGCTTGCTGATGTCCGACAAACTCAAGCTGGTGGCGGCGTTCAACCACCTGCACATCTTCATCGACCCGAACCCGGAGCCGGCCAACAGCTTCGCCGAGCGCAAGCGCCTGTTCGACCTGCCGCGTTCGGCCTGGAGCGACTACGACACCAGCATCATGTCCGAAGGCGGCGGGATCTTCCCGCGCAGTGCCAAGAGCATTGCCATCAGCCCGCAGATGAAAGAACGCTTTGCCATCGAAGCCGACCGCCTGACCCCGACCGAACTGCTCAACGCACTGCTCAAGGCACCGGTCGACCTGCTGTGGAACGGCGGCATCGGCACTTATGTCAAGGCCAGCAGCGAGAGCCACGCCGATGTCGGCGACAAGGCCAACGACGCCCTGCGCGTCAACGGCAACGAGCTGCGCTGCAAGGTGGTGGGCGAGGGCGGCAACCTGGGCATGACCCAGCTTGGCCGGGTCGAGTTCGGCCTCAATGGCGGCGCGACCAACACCGACTTCATCGACAACGCCGGCGGCGTGGACTGCTCGGACCACGAGGTCAATATCAAGATCCTGCTCAATGAAGTGGTGCAGGGTGGCGACATGACCGAGAAGCAGCGCAACCAGTTGCTCGGCAGCATGACCGAAGAAGTCGGCGCGCTGGTGCTGGGCAACAACTACAAGCAGACCCAGGCGTTGTCCCTGGCGGCGCGCCGCGCTCGCGAGCGGATTGCCGAATACAAGCGCTTGATGGCGGACCTGGAAGGGCGTGGCAAGCTCGACCGAGCCATCGAGTTCCTGCCGTCCGAAGAGCAACTGGCCGAGCGCCTGGCGGCTGGCCAGGGCCTGACCCGTGCCGAGCTGTCGGTGCTGATCTCGTACAGCAAGATCGACCTCAAGGAGCAACTGCTGAAGTCGCTGGTGCCGGACGACGATTACCTGACCCGCGACATGGAGACCGCGTTCCCGCCGTCACTGGTCAGCAAGTTTGCCGAGTCCATGCGCCGTCATCGCCTGAAACGCGAGATCGTCAGCACCCAGATCGCCAACGACCTGGTCAACAACATGGGCATCACCTTCGTCCAGCGCCTGAAGGAATCGACCGGCATGAGCCCGGCCAACGTGGCGGGCGCCTATGTGATCGTGCGCGACATCTTCCACCTGCCGCACTGGTTCCGTCAGATCGAAGCGCTGGACTATCAGGTGCCGGCCGAAATCCAGCTGACCCTGATGGACGAGTTGATGCGCCTGGGCCGCCGTGCCACGCGCTGGTTCCTGCGCAGCCGCCGCAACGAGCAGGATGCCGGGCGTGATACCGCGCATTTCGGGCCGAAAATCGCGCAACTGGGGCTCAAGCTTGACGAACTGCTGGAAGGCCCGACCCGCGAGCGCTGGATGGTGCGCTACCAGGGCTTCGTCGACGCCGGTGTGCCAGAGCTGCTGGCGCGCATGGTGGCCGGTACCAGCCACCTGTACACCTTGTTGCCGATCATCGAGGCGGCGGATGTGACCGGCCATGACCCGGCGCAGGTGGCCAAGGCGTTCTTCGCCGTGGGCAGCTCGCTGGACCTGACCTGGTACCTGCAGGAGATCAGCAACCTGCCGGTGGAAAACAACTGGCAGGCCCTGGCCCGCGAGGCGTTCCGCGACGATATCGACCTGCAGCAGCGGGCGATCACCATTTCTGTGCTGCAGATGGTCGATGCACCGCAGGACATGGATGCCCGGGTGGCGCTGTGGGCCGAGCAGCACCGGGTGATGGTCGAGCGCTGGCGCGCGATGCTGGACGACCTGCGCAATGCCACCGGGACTGACTATGCGATGTACGCGGTGGCCAACCGCGAGCTGGTCGACCTGGCCATGAGCGGGCAGGCGGTGGTGGTGCCGTCCTGATCGGTGGTCTGAAATGAAAAAGCCCCGGCAGCGATGCCGGGGCTTTCTATTTGTAATTGTCCCACCTAGCAGGTGATCGCGGTCCCTGTAGGAGCGGCCTTGTGTCGCGAAAGGGCCGCATAGCGGCCCCGGCGATATCAGCCTGATGCGCAAATCGTGGGGGCGCTTCGCACCCCTTCGCGACACAAGGCCGCTCCTACAGGCTTACTTGAACCTGCGCTCCACGCCTTTCTCCACCAGAATCTTCGCCGAAATCTCTTCCACCGAAAAATGCGTGGAATTGATATTGGGAATGTTCTCCCGCCGGAACAGGCTTTCTACCTCGCGCACCTCGAACTCGCACTGGGCAAAGCTGGAATAGCGGCTGTTGGGCTTGCGCTCGTGGCGGATGGCCGTCAGGCGGTCCGGGTCGATGGTGAGGCCAAACAGCTTGCTGTGGTGCTTTTTCAGCACCGCCGGCAGTTGCAGGCGCTCCATGTCATCTTCGGTCAGCGGGTAGTTGGCCGCACGAATACCGAATTGCATGGCCATGTACAGGCAGGTTGGCGTCTTGCCGCAGCGCGAGACACCCACCAGAATCAGGTCGGCCTTGTCGTAGTAGTGCGTGCGCGCGCCATCATCGTTGTCCAGGGCGAAGTTGACCGCCTCGATACGCTCCATGTAGTTGGAGTTGCCGCCAATCGAGTGGGATTTGCCGACGGAATACGACGAATGGGCGGTCAATTCCTGCTCGAGCGGGGATAAAAACGACGAAAAGATGTCGATCATGAAGCCATTCGAGGTCGCCAGGATCTCGCGGATGTCCTGATTGACGATGGTGTCGAAGATGATCGGGCGCACACCATCGCGCTCGGCGGCAGCGTTGATTTGCTGCACCATGGTGCGCGCTTTGTCTGGCGTATCGATGTAGGGGCGGGTGAATTTGTTGAACGGAATGCTTTCGAATTGAGCGAGCAAGCTTTGCCCCAGGGTCTCGGCGGTGATGCCGGTGCCGTCGGAGATGAAGAACGCGGTTCTTTTCATTTGCACCCTGGGCCTTAAGCTGATGACGTTTCTTGGATATGATAAGTTCGGTTTGCCGAATGCGGCTGTCGGCATTCTCACTTATTTTCCAGGTACAGGCCACAAACGCCCGGCCAAGTCAAAGCAGACAGGCGGGCGCCTTTGAGCTTTTCCAACACAGTTAGTGGAGAGATCACCTTGGTAGAGTACGTAGTTTCCCTCGATAAGCTCGGCGTCCATGATGTGGAGCATGTGGGGGGCAAGAACGCATCCCTGGGCGAGATGATCAGCAACCTTGCGGGTGCTGGTGTATCGGTGCCGGGCGGCTTTGCCACTACGGCGCAGGCGTACCGCGATTTTCTCGAACAGAGTGGTCTCAACGACCGGATCCATGCCGCACTCGATGCGCTGGACGTGGATGACATCAACGCCCTGACCAAAACCGGCGCGCAGATTCGCCAGTGGGTCATGGAAGCTGAATTCCCGGCGCGTCTGGATGCGGAAATCCGTACGGCCTTCGCCGAAATGGCCGCTGGCAACGACAACATGGCCGTTGCCGTGCGCTCTTCGGCCACCGCCGAAGACCTGCCGGACGCCTCGTTTGCCGGTCAGCAAGAAACCTTCCTCAACATCCGCGGCGTCGACAACGTGATCCGCGCGGCCAAGGAAGTGTTCGCCTCGCTGTTCAACGACCGCGCCATTGCCTACCGCGTGCACCAGGGCTTTGACCACAAGCTGGTGGCCCTGTCCGCTGGCGTGCAGCGCATGGTCCGCTCCGAGACCGGCACCGCCGGCGTGATGTTCACCCTCGACACCGAGTCGGGCTTCCGCGACGTGGTGTTCATCACCGGCGCCTATGGCCTGGGTGAAACCGTCGTGCAGGGTGCGGTCAACCCTGATGAATTCTACGTGCACAAGCAAACCTTGCAGGCCGGCCGCCCGGCCATTCTGCGCCGCAACCTGGGCAGCAAGGCGATCAAGATGATCTACGGCGACGAGGCCAAGGCCGGTCGTTCGGTCAAGACCGTCGAAGTCGACCGCGCCGAACGCGCCCGCTTCTGCCTGAGCGACGCCGAAGTCAACGAACTGGCCAAGCAGGCCATGATCATCGAGCAGCACTATCAGCGCCCGATGGACATCGAGTGGGCCAAAGACGGTGACGACGGCAAGCTGTACATCGTTCAGGCCCGCCCTGAAACCGTAAAAAGCCGTTCCAGCGCCAATGTCATGGAACGCTACCTGCTCAAAGAGAAAGGCACCGTACTGGTCGAAGGCCGCGCCATCGGCCAGCGCATCGGCGCCGGCAAGGTCCGCGTGATCAACGACGTGTCGGAAATGGACAAGGTCCAGCCGGGCGACGTGCTGGTCTCCGACATGACCGACCCGGACTGGGAACCGGTCATGAAGCGCGCCAGCGCCATCGTCACCAACCGTGGCGGGCGTACCTGCCACGCGGCGATCATTGCCCGTGAGCTGGGTATTCCGGCCGTTGTCGGTTGCGGCAACGCCACCCAGCTGCTCAAGGACGGCCAGGGCGTGACTGTCTCCTGCGCCGAAGGCGATACCGGCTTTATCTTCGAAGGCGAACTGGGCTTCGACATCAAGCAGAACTCGGTCGACGCCATGCCGGACCTGCCGTTCAAGATCATGATGAACGTCGGCAACCCAGACCGTGCCTTCGACTTCGCCCAGCTGCCCAACGCCGGTGTCGGCCTGGCGCGCCTGGAGTTCATCATCAACCGCATGATCGGCGTGCACCCCAAGGCGCTGCTGAACTATGCCGGCCTGCCGGCAGAGCTCAAGGACAGCGTCGACAAGCGCATCGCCGGTTACGACGACCCGGTCGGCTTCTATGTCGAGAAGCTGGTCGAAGGCATTAGCACCCTGGCGGCAGCCTTCTACCCGAAAAAGGTCATCGTGCGCCTGTCGGACTTCAAGTCCAACGAATACGCCAACCTGATCGGCGGCAAGCTGTACGAGCCGGAAGAAGAAAACCCGATGCTGGGCTTCCGTGGCGCTTCGCGTTACATCAGCGAATCGTTCCGTGACTGCTTCGAGCTCGAATGCCGCGCGCTTAAGCGCGTGCGCAACGAAATGGGCCTGACCAACGTCGAAATCATGGTGCCGTTCGTGCGCACCTTGGGCGAAGCCAGCCAGGTCATCGACCTGTTGGCCGAAAACGGCCTGGCCCGTGGCGACAATGGCCTGCGCGTGATCATGATGTGCGAGCTGCCGTCCAACGCGATTCTGGCCGAAGAGTTCCTGGAATACTTCGACGGCTTCTCGATCGGCTCCAACGACCTGACCCAGCTGACCCTGGGCCTGGACCGTGACTCGGGGATCATTGCGCACCTGTTCGACGAGCGTAACCCTGCCGTCAAGAAGCTGCTGGCCAACGCCATCCAGGCGTGCAACAAGGCCGGCAAGTACATCGGCATCTGCGGCCAGGGCCCATCGGACCACCCAGACCTGGCCAAATGGCTGATGGAACAGGGCATCGAAAGCGTGTCGCTGAACCCGGACTCGGTGCTCGAGACCTGGTTCTTCCTGGCTGAGGGCCAGGGCGCAGCCTGATGCAGTGAATTGCGGGGGCGCGTCTGGCGCGCTCCCGCCTGGTTTTATCCAGGGCGAGTTCCAGTAATGGTTCCCGCCCTTTTTTGTGCACCAAGCAACCTTATGCATAGCAGTAGCACTTTATTTCCCGTGGCCTTGCTCAGCGCAGAGCGCCGAGGCGACCTGAGCGAGGATGTGTACCGGATCAAGGCTGGCAACAGCCCCGACCCGAGCGTCGAGCTGGCCGTGACCCGCCTTGGGTTGGCTGACCAGCCAGGCGCCCAGGGCGTACCGGTCATTCTTCTGCACGGCAGTTTCTCCAACCGCCGCTTCTGGTATTCGCCCAAAGGCATCGGCCTGGGCGCGTTTCTCGCCCGCGCAGGTTTTGATGTGTGGATCCCAGAAATGCGTGGCCATGGCCTGTCGCCGCGCAATCGCCAGTGGCAGCACAACCGTGTCGCCGACTATGCCCGCGATGACTTGCCCTTGATTGCTGCATTCGTTCAGGAGCAGGCCGGCCAGGCGCCGCACTGGGTTGGCCATTCCCTGGGCGGTACCACCCTGGCCGCCGCACTGGGTGGCGGGTATTTGCCACCTGAGCAAGTTGCCAGCGCGGCGTTCTTCGGCACCCAGGTCAGCCGCGTGTACTGGCCCTTGAAAGTGCCGCCGGTGGTGTGGGGGGCGAAGTTTTTGCTTAAGCGCTGGCGGCAGATTCCGGGGCAGCGCTTAAAGCGTGGCCCCGAGGACGAGCCGATCGGCCTGGCCCTCGAAAGCATGCGTTGGCATGGCCTGTTCGGGCGTTTTGGCGACAAGGACAATGACTGGTGGGCCGGGCTTGCACGGGTCGATGTGCCGGTGCTGGCCGTGGCCGGCGCGGGCGACTTCCAGGACCCTGTATGGGCTTGCCGCAAGCTGTTCGAGCAGTTGGGCGGGTCGCGCAAGCAGTTTCTGCGGCTGGGGCGCGAGGAAGGCTTCGAGGCGTTCGGGCATGTCGACATGCTGGTCAGCAAGGCGGCCCAGGCTCAGGTCTGGCCGTTGGTGGAGCGCTGGTTGAGGGCCCCCTTGGTGCCCGTGCATGCTTCGATTGTGATGGCGGAGCCTGTGTTGGCCAGCTGATTCTGTGCGGCCTGTACCGGCCCTTTCGCGGGCAAGCCCGCTCCCACAGGAATACCACTGGCCTATGAGCTGCAGTGATCCTGTAGGAGCGGGCTTGCCCGCGAAAGGGCCGGTACAGGCACAAGCTGACCACTCAGTCCTGGATGACTGCGACAGCCTCTCCGGTGTAGCCTTGGCCCACACCCGCTTTCGTTGTGACTGACAGGAGCTTCCCATGCAGCATTACGTAACGCCCGACCTCTGCGACGCCTACCCAGACCTGGTCCAGGTGCTCGAACCCATGTTCAGCAACTTCGGCGGCCGCGATTCGTTCGGCGGCCAAATCGTCACCCTCAAATGCTTCGAAGACAACTCGCTGGTCAAGGAGCAGGTCGAACTCGACGGCAAGGGCAAGGTGCTGGTGGTCGACGGCGGCGGTTCGCTGCGCTGTGCGCTGCTGGGCGACATGCTGGCCGAGAAAGCTGCCAAAAATGGCTGGGAAGGCCTGGTGATCTACGGCTGCGTACGCGACGTGGACATCCTGATCCAGACCGACGTCGGCGTGCAGGCCCTGGCCAGCCACCCGAAAAAGAGCAACAAGCGCGGCATCGGCGAGCTCGACGTGCCGGTGACCTTCGCCGGCGTGACCTTCCGCTCGGGTGAATACGTATATGCCGACAACAATGGCGTGCTGGTTTCGCCAAGCCCGCTGAAAATGCCGGAGTGATGCGCCGCACGCGCTGATGGAGCTTTGATGTTCGAGGAAGACAACGCGCAGTGGGGGCTGGTGCATGCCCTGGTGCTCGATGGCAAAGGCGGCGCGCGCTCGATTGCCCGTACCGAACTGGACGACCTGCAACTGCACCCCCAGGAAAGCCTCTGGTTGCACTGGGACCGCAGCCACCCGCAAACCCGTACCTGGCTGCTGCGCGACAGCGGCCTGAGCGAGTTTGCCTGCGATTTGCTGCTGGAAGAAAACACCCGGCCGCGCTTGCTGCCGCTGGTGGATGAACAGTTGTTGCTGTTTTTGCGCGGGGTCAACCTCAATCCGGGCGCCGAGCCTGAAGACATGGTTTCGGTGCGCATTTTCGCCGAGGCGCAGCGGGTCATCTCGCTGCGCCTGCGGCCGCTGCGGGCCAGCGACGAGATTCTGCAGTTGCTCAGCGAGGGCAGGGGGCCGAAGTCGGCTTCCGAGTTGTTGCTGTTGATGGGAGAACTGCTGACCGAAAAGGTCCAGGGCCTGGTCAGCGACCTGTCCGAATTGGTTGATCTCGAAGAAGAAAAGGTCGAATCCGACGAACGGTACACCCCAGAGCAGGGCAGCCTGCAGCAGATCCGCCGTCGGGCCGCTGGCCTGCGGCGTTTTCTGGCGCCGCAGCGTGAAATCTACGCCCAGCTGTCACGCAGCAAGTGGAGCTGGTTTGCCGATGCCGATGCCGATTACTGGAACGAGTTGAACAACAGCCTGATCCGCTACCTCGAAGAGCTCGAGCTGACCCGCGAGCGGGCCGCGCTGGTGCTTGAGAGCGAGGACCGGCGCCGCAGCGAGCGGATGAACCGGACCATGTACCGCTTCGGCATCATCACCTGTATTTTCCTGCCCATGAGCTTCGTCACCGGGCTGCTCGGCATCAACGTCGGCGGTATTCCGGGGTCGAACAGCCCGTATGGCTTCCTGTTCGCCAGCCTGCTGGTCCTGGGCTTGGCGGTGGGGCAGTGGTGGCTGTTCCGGCGGTTGCGGTGGGTGTAAATGGCTATTGACCTGCACTGGCCTCTTCGCGGGCATTGCACTGATTTATCTTGCAGCGCGATCCCTGTGGGAGCGGGCTTGCCCGCGAAGAATCCAACGCTTGTTCATTTTGAAACATTCGTCCCAAGGCGATGTGTGACCCATCGCTGTGCCATCTCGTCTCTTGCTGATACTGCGCGAGGTGCCCATGCACGATCCGTTTGAAGAATCCCTGCGCGACCTGCTCAAGGCGTCACCGTCCGGCCAGGACCGAGATGACGCCGCCTGCTTGGGTCGTGTGCTGAAAACCGCCAACCGCCAGGTCGGTGCGGGTGATCTGTTCAGCCTGCTTGGCCGTTGGAGCCAGGCGCTGCTGATTGCCGTCAACAATGGCTCGGCGCATGTTGCGCCCGTGCGTAGAAACTCTACCCGCAACGCTGCCACCGGCAGCAAAGCAGATAAGGCCGATTGAATATGGAACTGGATCTCTGGACCCAAAGCCTGGTCACTGCCATGACGGCCCTTTGGACCAAGGTGGCGAACTTCATCCCTAACCTGTTCGGCGCGCTGGTGGTGGTGCTGCTCGGTTTCGTGGTGGCCAAGCTGCTTGATGCGCTGCTCTCCAAATTGCTCGCCAAGCTTGGCCTGGACCGCCTGATGGCCGGTACCGGGCTGACCAAGATGTTGAGCCGGGGTGGCATCCAGGTGCCGATATCGACCCTGATCGGCAAGATCGTCTACTGGTTCGTGTTGCTGATCTTCCTCGTCTCGGCCGCTGAATCGCTGGGCCTTGAGCGGGTGTCGGCGACCCTCGACATGCTCGCCCTGTACCTGCCTAAAGTGTTCGGCGCGGCGCTGGTGCTGCTGGCCGGCGTGCTGCTGGCGCAGGTGGCTAATGGCCTGGTTCGCGGTGCAGCCGAAGGCATTGGCCTTGAGTATTCCGCTGGCATTGGGCGTATCACCCAAGGCCTGGTGATCATCATCAGCATCTCGGTGGCCATCAGCCAGCTCGAGGTCAAGACCGACCTGCTGAACCATGTGATCGTCATCGGGCTGATTACCGTTGGTCTGGCCGTTGCCTTGGCCATGGGCCTCGGTAGCCGCGAAATCGCTGGGCAAATTCTGGCCGGCATCTACGTGCGCGAGCTGTACCAAGTCGGCCAGCAGGTGCGGATTGGAGAGGTCGAAGGGCATATCGAGGAAATCGGCACGGTGAAGACGACGCTGTTGACCGATGATGGCGAACTGGTGTCGCTGTCTAACCGCGTGTTGCTTGAGCAGCGTGTCAATAGCCGCTAACCGCACAAAAGCTGTTAATGTATGCCGCCGCGAAATCGACCCCACGGGGTCGAGCGGCGACATTGACCTGACTGTCGGCCAGATCCGTTTTGAATAAAGTTCATTCGCCGCCCATGCGTTATGACCCCCGCGAGCTCACCGACGAAGAGTTGGTGGCGCGTTCGCATGAGGAGCTGTACCACGTTACCCGCGCCTATGAGGAGCTCATGCGGCGCTACCAGCGGACCCTGTTCAACGTCTGTGCACGTTATTTGGGGAACGACCGGGATGCCGACGATGTCTGTCAGGAAGTGATGCTGAAAGTGCTATACGGGCTGAAAAACTTCGAAGGTAAATCGAAGTTCAAGACCTGGCTCTACAGCATCACCTACAACGAGTGCATTACCCAGTACCGCAAGGAGCGACGCAAACGTCGGTTGATGGATGCCTTGAGTCTGGACCCTATTGAAGAGGCGTCCGAAGACAAGGCACCCAAACCCGAAGAAAAAGGCGGGCTGGACAAATGGCTCGTGCATGTGAACCCGATCGATCGGGAAATCCTGGTGCTGCGATTTGTCGCGGAGCTGGAATTTCAGGAAATCGCGGATATCATGCACATGGGCCTGAGCGCGACGAAAATGCGTTACAAGCGCGCGCTAGACAAGCTTCGAGAGAAATTTCACGGGCTGGATGAAACTTAAGCGCGTGCAATAATCTCTAACGAATCGGCGAGTTCTGCTAGACTAGCCGTCGAGTTGTCCCCCTTGTTGTTGGTGGGACTGCTTAACTATCACCAGATGGGGATTTAACGGATGAAATTGAAAAACACCTTGGGCTTGGCCATTGGCTCGCTCGTAGCCGCTACTTCGTTCGGCGTTCTGGCTCAAGGCCAAGGCGCAGTCGAAATCGAAGGTAACGTTACCAAGCAGTACTACGACAGCGAGCGTAACTTCAAAAACGACGGCACCAATCCTGGTGTTCGCCTCGGTTACTTCCTGACCGACGACGTCTCCCTGGATTTGGGCTACAACGAGACTCACAACGCTCGTGGTGAAGTCTTCAACAAAGACATCAAAGGTTCCAAAGCCAAGCTCGACGCTACCTACCACTTCGGTACCGTAGGCGATGCTCTGCGTCCGTACGTTTCTGCTGGTTTCGCTCACGAGAGCCTGGGCCAAGCTACCCGTAGCGGCCGCGACCACTCCACCTTCGCCAACGTTGGCGCTGGCGCCAAGTGGTACATCACCGACATGTTCTTCGCCCGTGCTGGCGTTGAAGCCATGTACAACATCGACAACGGCAACACCGAGTGGGGCCCATCCGTTGGTGTTGGTCTGAACTTCGGTGGCAGCGGTGGCAAAGTTGCTCCAGCTCCGGCTCCAGTAGCTGAAGTCTGCTCCGACAGCGACAACGACGGCGTGTGCGACAACGTCGACAAGTGCCCAGACACCCCGGCCAACGTTACCGTTGACGCCGACGGCTGCCCGGCTGTTGCCGAAGTCGTTCGTGTTGAGCTGGACGTCAAGTTCGACTTCGACAAGTCGGTCGTCAAGCCAAACAGCTACGGCGACATCAAGAACCTGGCTGACTTCATGAAGCAGTACCCACAAACCACCACCGTGGTTGAAGGTCACACTGACTCCGTAGGTCCAGACGCTTACAACCAGAAGCTGTCCGAGCGTCGTGCCAACGCTGTTAAGCAAGTCCTGACCCAGCAGTACGGCGTAGAATCGAGCCGTGTTGACTCGGTTGGCTACGGTGAGACCCGTCCGGTTGCTGACAACGCCACCGAAGAAGGTCGCGCTGTTAACCGTCGCGTTGAAGCGCAAGTAGAAGCCCAAGCCAAGTAATTGGTTCGATGCTTCATGAAAAACCCGGCCTCGGCCGGGTTTTTCTTTGCCTGCGATTTCATGGGTGCTGGCTTGCCAGCGAAGAGGCCAGCACAAGCAACACGCCGCTAGCCAGCGGCTGACCATTCCATCAGCTGTGCCTGAGCAACCCCAACCACCTCGCCAATCACCAGAATTGCTGGGCTGCAGAGGCCGAATGCCCGCGCATCGTCAACCATCCCCTGCACATCACTGCGGCACTCACGCTGCTGCGGCAATGACGCATTCTCGATCATTGCCACCGGCATATGGGGCGCCATGCCACCTTGCAGCAGCCCTTGGCGAATTTGCTCCAGCCGCGCAACACCCATGTACACCACCAGCGTCGTACCACCCAGCGCCAGCGCCGCCCAGTTCAGTTCGCTGTCATCCTGGGTATGTGCGGTTACCAGCGTCACGCCGCGGCTCACCCCGCGTGACGTCAGTGATATGCCGCATTGCGTCGCCCCCGCCAAGCCTGCCGTGATGCCGTTGACCAGCTCGACCTCGATGCCATGGCCTTGCAACCAGGCGGCTTCTTCGCCACCCCGGCCGAAGATGCACGGGTCGCCGCCTTTGAGCCGTACCACACAGCGCCCCTGGCGCGCATGGCGCAACATCAGGCGCTGGATAAAGGCCTGCGGCGTGGAGCGGCAGCCACCGCGCTTGCCCACGGCAATCACCCGTGCCTGTGGGCAATGCTCCAGCACGGCGGGGTTCACCAGGTCGTCGATCATCACCACCTGGGCGTGCTGCAGTGCACGCACGGCCTTGAGGGTCAGCAGTTCGGGGTCGCCAGGGCCAGCACCGACCAGCCAGACTTTTGCATTCATCAACGTTTCCTCATCGGCAAGGCGACTCAGCCCTTGAGCAGGGTGAGCAGCAGTATCAGGTTACACAGCAGGGACAGCAGGGCCAGGGTGCGCCAGACTTTCAGCGGTTCGCGCTCCAGCAAAGGCCGGGGGCGATTGGGCGGATCCTGGCGGTCGCCGCGTTCGAGCAGCAGCAACCAGTGTTCAGCGGTTTCAAAGCGGTACGCCGGGTCGGCCGCCACCGCTTGCAGCAGGTTGTGCTGCAACCATTCCGGCAGGTCAGGGCGATAGCGCGAGGCATTGACCGGCTGGCCGAAGCGGGGCCGCTGGAACGGCTCCACTTCGCCATAGGGGTAGTGCCCGGTCAGCAGGTGGTAGAGCGTCACGCCGGCGGCATAGAGGTCTTGCCGCGGGCTGGGGGGCTGGCCTTCGAAGGCTTCCGGGGCGATGAAGGAGGGCGTGCCGGGCAGCTCGTGCTGCGGGTCTCCGGACAGGCCAGGGCAGTAGGCCAAACCGAAGTCCAGCAGGCGCAGTTGGCCATCGGCGCCCAGGTGCAGGTTTTCTGGTTTGATGTCGCGGTGCAGCAAGTTGCGCCGATGCAGCACGCCGACGGCTTGCAGCAGTTGACGGGCCATTTCCAGCCACTGCGCCAGCGGCAGCGGCCCGTGCTCGTTGAGCAGCGCCGAAAGGCTTTGGCCGGGGTATTCGCGCATCACGTAGTACAGGTGCTGGCGCTGGCTGGCGACGTGCAGTTCTGGGAAGTGCCGCCCGGCCACCCTGCGCAGGAACCACTCTTCCATCAGCAGCCCTTGCGCCGCCCCGGGCTCCTGCTCGCGGGCAGCGGGCAGGGTCTTGAGCAGCCATGCGTGGCCGTGGCCGTCGCGTGCCCGGTACAGCAGGGATTGGCGGCTGTGCGAGAGCAGCGTCTCGATCTGCCAGCCATCGATCACTTGGCCTTCGCGAAGGGGGCCGGGCACAGGCCACTGCTGCAGCTGTGCCAAGGTATCGCCCAGGTTGGTCGGCCCCAGTTGTTCAACCTGCACCAACAAGGCGCTGGCGTTGTCCTGGCTGCCATTGAGGTGGGCGCTGGCAACCAGGGTGTCGGCCGCCTGTTGCAGGTCGGGCTGCTCGCGCAAGACCGACTGGATGTGCTGGTCACCCAGGCTGGCCCAGACCCCATCGCTCAAGAGCACGAAGCACTCGCCTGCCTGCAGTTCGCCTTCCAGGTAATCGACCAACAGGTGCTGGTCCAGCCCTAGCGCGCGTTTGAGCACATGCTGCATGCCCGGTTGATCCCACACGTGGTCTTCGCTCAGGCACTGCAGGCGGCCGTGGTGCCAGCGGTAGACGCGGCAGTCGCCGACATGCGCCAGGGTAAAGCGCCGACCGCGCAGCACCAGTGCGCTGAGTGTGGTCAACAGCGGCTGGCCGCTGCCCTGGGCGCGCAGCCAGCGGTTCTGCGCCAGCAGCAGGCGGTCCAGCGCCTGTGCCACGCTCCAGGTGGCGGGCGTGGCGTAGTAGTCCAGGGCCAGCGCCTGCAGGCTGGCCCGTGAGGCCAGGCCGCCATCGGCGCATTGGCTGACACCGTCGGCGAGGGCGAACAGGTAGCCCTTGCTGGCGGCCAGCTCCGGCGCCGGGGTGACCAGGCGCAGGGCATCCTGGTTTTCCGCGCGGGGGCCGGTGGCGCTGGCGTGGGCAAAGCTCAGTTGCAGGCTCATGTGGGCGCCTCAGACCCGCGCCGCGGTCACGGCAGCCGAGCCCCAAGTGGTGCGCCAGCGCTGCTTGACGCCATGCAGGCCGAACCAGGCCAGCAAGCCGAGGCTGGCGAACAACCACAGCCCCAACTGATAGTCGCCGGTGTGTTGCTTGATGGTGCCAAGGCCCGCGGCCAGCAGGAAGCCGCCGATGCCACCGGCCATGCCGATCAGCCCGGTCATTACCCCGATTTCCTGGCGGAAACGTTGTGGCACCAACTGGAACACGGCGCCATTGCCAGCGCCCAGGCCGAGCATGGCGCTGACGAACAGCGCCAGCGCCGCCGCCGCGCTGGGCAAGTTGAAGCCTACGGCCGCGATGCAGATGGCGGCCACGCTGTACATGCCCAACAGGGTGCGAATGCCGCCAAAGCGATCGGCCAGAGCGCCGCCGAGCGGACGCATCAGGCTACCGGCAAACACGCAGGCGGCTGTGTAGTAGCCGGCGGTAACCGGGCTCAGGCCATACTGGTCGCTGAAGTAGCCGGGCAGGGCACTGGCCAGGCCGATGAAGCCGCCGAAGGTAACGCTGTAGAAGAACATGAACCACCAGCTGTCGCGGTCACCGAGGGCCTTGAGGTAGTCGGCCATGGCTTTGCGCTTGGGCCGCTCGGGCGCGTTGCGTGCCAGCAGCGCGAACACCACCAGGGTCAGCGACAGCGGGATCAGGGCGAAGCCGAACACGTTGTTCCAGCCAAAGCCTGCAGCCAAGGCGGGAGCCAGCAAAGCGGCGAACACCGTGCCGGAGTTGCCGGCCCCGGCGATGCCCATGGCCTTGCCTTGGTGCTGCGGCGGGTACCACTGCGAGGCCAGCGGCAGCGAAACCGCGAACGAGGCGCCGGCAAAGCCGAGGAACACCCCTAGCAGCAAGGCCTGCTCATAACTGTGCACGCCCAGGTACCAAGCGCCAGCCAGGGCGACGATGACGATCACCTGGCCGATCAGGCCGGCGGTCTTGGGCGAAAGGCGGTCAACCAGCAGCCCCATCGCAAAGCGCAGTATTGCGCCGGCCAGGATCGGCGTGGCCACCATCAGGCCCCGTTGCTGTGCACTCAATTGCAGGTCGGCTGCGATTTGCACCGCCAGTGGGCCGAGCAGGTACCAGACCATGAAGCTCAGGTCGAAATACAGGAACGCGGCGAACAGCGTGGGCACATGCCCGGATTTCCAGAAGCTGGTACTCATTGAACACCTCACTCGGCAAAGCAACGGAACGAAAAAGACGCCGCTACCCGGTCCACGGCTGTGGAAGGGTGAGCGACGTCTTTGTCGGGATTTAAGTGGGGCAACCGCCGTTGGCTACCGGTGATGTTTGTTCAGCAAGAGATGGGCCAAGAATTGGCTGGGACTGTCTTTAGATTTTTGGCGCCTGTCAGATCGAGCGCCGCCCGCGCGGCGCATCGCGAGCTTTGCTCGCTCCTACGTTTGTTTTTGGCCAGTAACACCTGCTATGGACGCACGCGACCCCTCGTTTTTACGACGCGATATCGCGTAATGCGCCAAGGCGTTCGCGCGCAAATGGCGCAGGAATAATTGGCCCGAAACAAACGTAGGAGCGAGCAAAGCTCGCGATGCGCCGCGCGGGCGGCGCTCGATCTGACAGGCCCCAAAAATCTCATGTCGAGCACATCAGCCCAGCATCTCGTGCATGGCGATGATCTGCTCGGCCACCTGGATCAGCTTCTGCTGGCGGCTCATGGCCTGGCGGCGCATCAGGGTGTAGGCCTGCTCTTCGTTGCAGTCTTTCATCTTCATCAGCAGGCCCTTGGCCTGTTCGATCCGCTTGCGTTCGGCCAGTTGCTGGTCACGCGCCAGCAACTGCGCCCTGAGGGCCTGGTCGCTCTCGAAGCGGGCCATGGCCACATCCAGAATCGGCTGCAAACGCGCAGCATGGATGCCCTCGACGATATAGGCGCTGACCCCCGCCTGGATCGCCTGGCGCATCACGCCGGGGTCGTGCTCGTCGGTAAACAGCACGATAGGCCGCGGTCGGTCGCGGCTGACCAGTACCACGTGTTCCATCACGTCGCGGTCCGGTGAGTCGGTATCGATCAACACGACGTCCGGATGCACCGTTTCGACGCAGGCGGGCAAATCGATGGTCAGGCCAGGGGCTTCGATCACGTCGAAACCGGCCTCGCTCAAGGCGGCCTTGAGCCGGCCCAGTTTGTTTTGAGTGTCGTCAATCAGCAGGATACGCAGCATGTTCATCCCCCTCACAGGCCAACGCGGGCTTCGGGTGTGTCGCCCAAGGCGTGCAGGCTGAAGCTGCGGGCGTAGCCGTAGGGGTCGCTGCCGTCCCAGCGGGTACCGTCGATCAGCAGGCTGCTTCGCATCGGTTGCTCAAGGCACGCTATGCCTAGGGCGTCTGCCGCTTCCTGGTAAAGCGCCAGTTGCTGAACCTGGCTGGCCACGCCGAGGTAGTCGGGGTCGTCTCGCAGTAACCCCCAGCGGCGGAACTGGGTCATGAACCACATGCCGTCGGACAAATACGGCAGGTTGGCCCGGCCCTGGTCGAACAGGCGCAAAGCGTGGGGGTCTTGCCACTGGTTGCCCAGCCCGTCTTGGTAGTCACCCAGCAGGCGGGGCTCGATAGTGCTCGTCGGCGTGTCCAGGTAAGCACTGCCGCTGAGCAACTGCGCGGTGCTGCGGCGGTTCTCGGGGCTTTGCTCGATGAAGCGGCTGGCTGCGAGGATCGCCTTGATCAGGGCGCGGGCGCTGTTGGGGTACTGCTCGGCGAAGGCGCGGGCGCAAGCGAGCACCTTTTCCGGGTGGTCTGGCCAGATCGACTGGCTGGTTGCCAGGGTAAAGCCCTGGCCCTTGGCGACGGCATCCGCCGCCCAAGGTTCGCCTGCACAAAACCCGTCGATGCGGCCAGCCTGGATATGCGCGGCCATCTGCGCGGGCGGCACCACCACGCTGTCGACATCGCGCAGCGGGTGGATGCCCTGGCTCGCCAGCCAGTAGTACAACCACATGGCGTGGGTGCCGGTGGGGAAGGTCTGGGCAAAGGTCAGGCGTGCGCCCTGCTGGTGCACCAGGCGCGCCAATGCCTCAGGGCTGGTCACGCCTTTGCGTTGCAGCGCCGGGGACAGGTTGATGGCCTGGGCATTCTGGTTCAGCCCCATGAGCACAGCCATGTCGCTGGCGGGCACACCGCCAATGCCCAGGTGCACGGCATAGGCCAGGCCATACAGGCAGTGCGCGGCATCCAGTTCGCCGCTGACCAGTTTGTCGCGCAGCCCCGCCCAAGAGCCCTGGCGCTTGAGGTTGAGGGTCAGGCCGTGTTGCTGGGCAAAGCCCTGGGTGGCGGCGACCACCACCGAGGCGCAGTCGGTCAGGGCCATGAAGCCAATGTTCAGGCTGGTTTTTTCCGGTGCGTCGCTGCCGTTGACCCAGGCCAGGGGCGTTGCTCGGGGTGCTGTGTTCACAAGGATCCTCGCCCGTACTGAAAAGGCAGTGTGTGGTGAGCGAAGCAACGCATGTGCCAAGCGGCCCGAGGATTTACTGTCATGCCAGCCGTGCGCTGGCTATAATCGCCCCCTCATTCACCCCGAGCCTTGCCCGCCCATGTATACCCTGGCCCGCCAGCTGCTGTTCAAACTTTCCCCGGAAACCTCCCACGACCTGTCCCTGGACCTGATCGGTGCCGGTGGCCGTCTCGGCCTCAACGGCATGCTGTGCAAACAGCCGGCGGCGTTGCCGGTGTCGGTCATGGGCTTGAACTTTGCCAACCCGGTGGGCCTCGCCGCTGGCCTGGACAAGAACGGCGCGGCAATCGACGGCTTCGCCCAACTGGGCTTCGGCTTCGTCGAGATCGGTACCGTCACACCGCGCCCGCAACCCGGCAACCCGAAGCCGCGGATCTTCCGTCTGCCAGAGGCAACGGCGATCATCAACCGCATGGGCTTCAACAACCTGGGCGTCGATCACCTGCTCGAACGCGTGCGGGCATCGCGCTACAACGGCGTACTGGGCATCAACATCGGCAAGAACTTCGACACTCCGGTCGAGCGGGCGGTCGATGACTACCTGATCTGCCTGGACAAGGTCTACACCGAAGCCACCTACATCACCGTCAATGTCAGCTCGCCGAACACACCGGGCCTGCGCAGCCTGCAGTTTGGTGACTCGCTGAAGCAGTTGCTCGATGCCTTGGCCGAGCGCCGTGAGCAGTTGGCAGTGACGCACGGCAAGCGCGTGCCCTTGGCGATCAAGATCGCCCCCGACATGAGCGACGAAGAAACCGCACTGGTGGCTGCTGCGCTGATGGAATCGGGCATGGACGCGGTGATCGCCACCAACACCACCCTGAGCCGCGAAGGCGTCGAGCACTTGCCTTATGGCGGCGAAGCCGGTGGTTTGTCGGGTGCGCCGGTGCTTGAGAAGAGCACCCACACGGTGAAGGTGTTGGCCGGTGAGCTGGGCGGCAAGCTGCCGATCATTGCGGCGGGTGGCATTACCGAGGGGCGTCACGCCGCCGAGAAAATCGCTGCGGGTGCCAGCCTGGTACAGATTTACTCGGGCTTCATTTATAAGGGGCCGGCGCTGATTCGCGAATCGGTCGATGCGATTGCCGCTCTGCCTCGCGCATAAATCGCGGGCATAAAAAGGGCCCCATCAAGGGGCCCCTGGGCCTTCGCCCGCCGCCCGGATGGGGCGTGCTTGGTAAATCGAATTCAGTGTCCTCGATCAGCCAACGGCGTGATTTTCGTTGAGTCTATGGATGCCAGCGGTGCCAGTCATGCCGTCCCAGTTATCACCGCGACCTTCGCGCCAGCCGTTGATCCAGGCTTGGCGAACAGAAGGAAGATTGAAAGGGCAAAGTTCGCGGGATTTGCCGGTGACCCCGTATTGGTAGCCACGTGAATATGCTCTTTCCAACGGATCACGCTTAAGTCTTCTCATAGGGTGTTGCCCTCACTTGTTGACTGTAATGTCCCGTCGGCCTCTCCGAGGCCGGGCAGAGTCTTTCTGCCGGTTTGCGCTCGCTGCCGGCGTGGCGAGCGGAAGGTGCCGCCTCGTTGCGAAGCGGCCTGAGACCAGTTCTAACGAATGCGCGTCACAGTGTGAATGATCGATTTGTCATAAGGACGTAACGTTTCTAAGGGTGAAGGGATAAGTAAATAAATGCGACTCAACCTTATTTGTCGCTGAGCCCGCAATGATCGGGGTTTGCCGATCATTGACGTCATTTCGCCAGCGTCGCTGCGCGATGACAGAATTATTTTGAAATGCGACGAAGGGTCACATCGGCCCGTGGATCGCTCGAATTTTTAATACTGCCTGATGATCTAAGCTGTCTTTGCCCCTGGCGAAGTGCTGGTCGGTCAGGCGGCCCGGTCGTTGCGCTGCGCAATTGCGCGCAGGCAATGGCCACTCGGATGCCTGCTGGAAGGGTGTTCGGGCAAACATCGCGGGGCGATGCGTCGCCTCGTCAGTCAAATAGCCCAAGGCTCTGGAATACTCATGTCGGACCGTTTCGAAATTTACCTCACCTGCCCCAAAGGCCTGGAAGGCCTGCTCGCTGAAGAGGCCAAGGGCCTCGGCCTCGATGAAGTGCGTGAGCACACCTCGGCCATTCGCGGCGCCGCCGACATGGAAACCGCCTACCGCCTGTGCCTGTGGTCGCGCCTGGCGAACCGGGTGTTGCTGGTTCTCAAGCGCTTCAACATGAAGAACGCCGACGACCTCTACGACGGCGTCAACGCGGTTGACTGGGCAGACCACCTGGCGGCCGACGGCACCCTTGCGGTGGAATTCAGTGGCCATGGCTCGGGCATCGACAACACCCACTTCGGTGCGCTCAAGGTCAAGGACGCCATCGTCGACAAGCTGCGCAACCGCGAAGGCCTGCGCCCGTCGGTGGAAAAGATCGACCCCGATGTGCGCGTGCACCTGCGCCTGGACCGTGGCGAGGCGATTCTCTCGCTCGACCTGTCCGGCCACAGCCTGCACCAGCGCGGCTATCGCCTGCAGCAAGGCGCCGCGCCGCTCAAGGAAAACCTCGCGGCAGCCGTGCTGATCCGCGCCGGCTGGCCACGCATCGCTGCCGAAGGCGGCGCTCTGGCCGACCCGATGTGCGGTGTGGGTACCTTCCTGGTCGAAGCCGCCATGATCGCCGCCGACATCGCCCCTAACCTCAAGCGCGAACGCTGGGGCTTCAGCGCCTGGCTTGGCCATGTGCCGGCCCTGTGGCGCAAGGTTCACGACGAGGGGCAAGCGCGTGCGCAGGCCGGTTTGGCCAAGCCACCGCTGTGGATCCGTGGCTACGAGGCCGACCCGCGGCTGATCCAGCCGGGGCGTAACAACGTCGAGCGTGCGGGCCTGAGCGACTGGGTCAAGATCTACCAGGGCGAGGTCAGCACCTTCGAGCCGCGGCCTGACCAGAACCAGAAAGGCCTGGTGATCAGCAACCCGCCGTACGGCGAGCGTCTGGGTGACGAAGCCAGCCTGTTGTACCTCTACCAGAACCTTGGCGAGCGTCTGCGCCAGGCGTGCATGGGCTGGGAAGCCGCGGTGTTCACCGGGGCACCGGAGTTGGGCAAGCGCATGGGCATTCGCAGCCACAAGCAATACGCCTTCTGGAACGGTGCATTGCCGTGCAAGCTGCTGCTGTTCAAGGTGCAGCCTGACCAGTTCGTGACTGGCGAGCGCCGTGACGCCCAGGCTGAACCCACCGATGCCCGTCGTCAGGAGCCGCAGGCCAGTGAACCGGCGCGTTTGTCGGAAGGCGCGCAGATGTTCGCCAACCGCCTGCAGAAGAACCTCAAGCAACTGGGCAAGTGGGCCCGTCGCGAGCAGGTCGACTGCTACCGTCTGTACGATGCCGACATGCCCGAGTACGCCCTGGCAGTCGACCTTTATCACGACTGGGTGCACGTGCAGGAGTACGCCGCGCCACGCTCGATCGACCCGGAAAAGGCCCAGGCGCGCCTGCTCGATGCACTGGCGGCGATCCCGCAGGCGTTGGGTATTTCCCCTCAGCGCGTGGTGCTCAAACGCCGTGAGCGGCAGAGCGGCACCCGCCAGTACGAGCGCCAAGCCACCGAAGGGCGCTTCCAGGAAGTTAACGAAGGCGGCGTCAAGCTGCTGGTCAACCTCACCGACTACCTCGACACCGGCTTGTTCCTCGACCATCGCCCGATGCGCATGCGCATCCAGCGCGAGGCCGCCGGCAAGCACTTCCTCAACCTGTTCTGCTACACCGCCACGGCCACTGTGCATGCGGCCAAGGGCGGTGCTCGCAGCACCACCAGCGTCGACCTGTCGAAAACCTACCTGGACTGGGCGCGGCGCAACCTTGCGCTCAACGGCTTCTCTGAGCGTAACCGCCTGGAGCAGGGCGATGTGATGGCCTGGCTGGAAGCCAGCCGTGACAGCTATGACTTGATCTTCATCGACCCGCCGACCTTCTCCAACTCCAAGCGTATGGAAGGGGTGTTCGACGTTCAGCGTGACCATGTGCAGCTGCTCGACCTGGCGATGGCGCGCCTGGCGCCGGGTGGCGTGCTGTATTTCTCCAACAACTTCCGCAAGTTCCAGCTCGATGAGCACCTGATGGCGCGCTACGCGGTGGAGGAAATCAGCGCCCAGACCCTGGACCCGGACTTCGCCCGCAACAACCGCATCCACCGGGCGTGGCGCCTGCAATTGCGTTGAGGCGACGAGGTACATTGCGCAGCTAGTGGCCAATAGCTATAACTGATGCCAGGGCAAGATAATCCGCAGGACGCTGACGTGACGAGATGGGTGTATGTCCAAGTTTGGCGTGCGTGCGAGGTTGCTTGGCCTGTGCACCGAAGGCGTGTCCGCGTGGGCGGTGGCGCTGGTGGCATTGGTGGCCGGCTGCCTGTTGTCGGCCGTCCTGGCCCTTGCCGCGCAGGCGTTCTACAAGCAGCAGTTGCGCCAGCGCTTCGAGTTGCTGGCCAGCGAGCGCTTCAGCCGCATCGCTGAGCGCTTTGACGATCAGCAGCAGCGCCTGGACGGGCTGCGGCGGTTTTTCAGCTTCTCCAACGAGGTTACCCCCCGCGAATTCGAGGGCTACGCACGGCCCTTGTTGCGCCGCACCCTGGCTTACGCTTGGGCGCCGCGGGTCGAGGCCGCGCAGCGCGCCGAATTCGAGCACAGCACCGCTACCTGGTTGGGCCAGGACTATGTGATCCGCGATCAGGATGCACAGGGCGCTTGGCAACCGGCGCCCCTGCGTGATCACTACTTTCCTGTGCGCTTCACCCAGTCGACCGACGCGCCTGCGCTTCCGTACGGGCTTGACCTGGCTGGCAAGGGTGCGCGGCAAGCCACCCTGGCGCGTGCGTTGGAACCTGGCAGCATGGCGGTGTCGGAACCTCTGGCCATATTGGAGACTGGCGCTGTTCGGCCGGCAGCGGATGCACGCGGCCTGTTGATGGTGGCACCGGTTTTCTCCGACGCCGCCCCCCAAGGCGCGGCGGTGGGCTATGTGATGGCGTTGCTCAACCTGCGCGATCTCATCAGCGATGGCCTGCCGGCGGCGGCCGATGACAACCTGGTCGTGCGTATCGAAGACCCGTCCGGGCTGAAAGGACCTGAAGTGGTGTTCGACTCACGAAATGAGGCCGCGCCCCTGGCCCTGGCCAGCAGCCAGTTGTTGTACTTGGCCGATCACCCTTTCCAGTTGCTCATTCGGCCGAGCCAGGCTTTTCTGAAGGCCAATCATTCTTCGGCTGCACTGACCGTCGGCCTGTTGGGTGGGCTGTTGAGCGTGCTGCTCAGTGCCTTGCTCTACAACCTGTTTAGCCAGCGCCAGCGCGCCTTGACCCTGGTCGAGCAGCGCACGGCCGAGCTGCGGGTCAGCGAGCAGTCCTTGCGCGGCACCCATAACCAGCTGCGCAGCGTGCTGGATGCAGCGACCCAGGTGGCGATCATTGCCACCAACCTCAAGGGGGTGGTCAGCACCTTCAATGCCGGTGCCGAGCGCATGCTCGGCTATTCGGCCAACGAGGCGATCGGCCATTTGCGCCTCGAGGACCTGGTGTTGCCCGACGAACTCAGCCAGCGCGCCCACGCCTTGAGCTTGCGCTACGGGCGCCACATCGCCGGCGGCCAGGCCATGTTTGCCGAAACGGTGCAGGAAAGGGGTGAAGAGCCTGGCGAGTGGACCTTGGTACGCACCGATGGCAGTCACCTTGTGGCCAACATGCTGGTCACCGCCATGCTCGATGAACAAGGGTTGTGGGTTGGCTACCTGGCCATCTGCATCGACGTCACCGAGCGGCGCCGGGTGCACGAGGCGCTGGCCGCGCGTGACCGGCTGCTGGAAAAACTCAGTGCCGAAGTGCCGGGCGGCATCTACCAGTACCGCCTGGATGCCAATGGCCATTCCTGCTTCCCGTATGCCAGCAAAGGCCTCTACGACATTTATGAGGTCGACCTGCAGCAGTTGCGTGAGGATGCCACGGTGGTGTTCGAGCGCATTCATCCCGATGACCTGGAGCGCGTGCGCCGTTCGGTGGGCTATTCCGCCGCCCACCTTACGCCGTGGCGCGAAGAATACCGGGTGTGCCTGCCGCAGGCGGGGTTGCGCTGGGTGCGTGGCGAGGCGACCCCGGAGGTGGGTGAGGCGGGATGTACCTTGTGGCATGGCTACCTGACCGACATCTCCGACCTCAAGGGGGTGGAGGAGGAGTTGCGTGCCCTGTCGGTGACCGATTCACTGACCGGTATCCATAACCGGCGCTATTTCCAGGAGCGGCTCAAGGCCGAGCTGGACCGCGCCCAGCGCGATGGCCTGGCGCTGGCGGTGATCATGCTCGATATCGATCACTTCAAGCGCATCAACGACCAGTTCGGCCATGCGGTGGGCGACCTGGTGCTGCGCAGTCTGTGCCAGCGCATCGGCCATCGCCTGCGGCGAACCGACGTGTTCTGCCGGTTGGGAGGGGAAGAGTTCATGGTGCTGTGCCCAGGCAGCGATGCCGAGCAGGCGCGGTTGCTGGCGCTTGAGCTGTGGCAAAGCGTGCGCAACGTCCCGATCGAGGGCGTGGGCGAGGTCACGGCGAGCTTTGGTGTGGCGGGCTGGCGGCCGGGGGAGGGGGCTGACGCGTTGTTGTTGCGGGCGGATGCCGGGGTGTATGCGGCCAAGCAGGCAGGACGGGACCGGGTCGAAGCGGAGTTGACCTGAGCGTCGTGTAGGAGCGGCCTTGGGTCGCGAAAGGGCCGCAACGCGGCCCCGCACTTTATGCGTTAACACTGAAATCAGGGGGCCGCTGCGCAGCCCTTTCGCGACCCAAGGCCGCTCCTACCCTCAGTTGGCCGCAGCGCTCGCACCCAGCTTCGGCTGGCGATACAGGTCCAATAGCACCTGGTCCAGCACCTGCGATGCCCCCCACGGTTTCGGGTCGTTCAAAATCGCCGCCACTGCCCAGGTATGCCCATTGCTGTCACGGCTGAAGCCCGCGATGGCGCGCACGGTGTTCAACGTGCCGGTCTTGATATGGCCTTCACCGGTCATTGCCGTGCGTTTCAGGCGCTTGCGCATGGTGCCGTCCATGCCCACCAGCGGCATCGAACTGATGAACTCGGCGGAGTAGGGGCTCTTCCAAGCGGCCTGGAGCAGCGCCGCCATCTCGCGGGTGCTGACCCGCTCGGCGCGCGACAGGCCGGAGCCGTTTTCCATCACCAGGTGTGGCGCGGTGATGCCCTTTTTCGCCAACCACTGACGCACTACACGTTGCGCCGCGCGGGCGTCATCGCCATCGGCATCGGTACGGAACTGCGCGCCCAGGCTGAGGAACAGCTGCTGGGCCATGGTGTTGTTGCTGTATTTGTTGATGTCGCGGATCACTTCCACCAGATCAGGCGAGAAGGCCCGTGCCAGCAGGCGTGCGCTCTTCGGGACGTTCTCGACGCGGTCGCTGCCCTGAATGCTGCCACCCAGCTCGTTCCAGATCGCCCGCACGGCACCGGCGGCGTAGGCCGGGTGATCGAGCAGCGACAGATAGGTCTGCGAGTTGCAGCCATCACCCAGCTGGCCGCTGACCACCACGCTGACACCATCGGCCTGTTGCACAGGGTTGTAGCGCACGTCACCGGTGCACTGCTTGGACGCCACGGCTTTGACCTGGTTGTCGATGCGGATGTTGGCAATCGGCGGTTCGACCGCGATCGTCACCTTGCCACCATCGTTGCGGGCAACGAAGCGCAGTGCCTTGAGGTTGACCAGCAGTGAGTCGGGTTTGACCAGGAAGGGCTTGTTGACGTCACCGCCGTCATCGTTGAACTGCGGCAGGTTAGGCTGCACGAAGTGGCTACGGTCCAGCACCAGGTCACCGGTGATGGTGCGCACGCCGTTGGCGCGCAGGTCACGCATCAGCAGCCAAAGTTTTTCCATGTTCAGCTTCGGGTCGCCGCCACCTTTGAGGTACAGGTTGCCGTTGAGCACACCGCTGCTCAGGGTGCCGTCGGTGTAGAACTCGGTCTTCCACTGGAAGGTCGGGCCGAGCAGTTCCAGAGCCGCGTAGGTGGTGACCAGTTTCATGGTCGAGGCCGGGTTCACCGACACATCGGCATTGAACACCGTCGCCGTGCCAGGCCCATCCAGCGGCAGCATCACCAGCGACAGCGCGGTGTCCTGCAATTTGTTGGCTTTCAGCGCCTGCTGCACCTTGGGCGGCAGGCTGGTATTGACGGCGGCGGCCTGGCTAGGCAAGGCGAAGGGCAGCAGCAGGCCGGCTAGAACGAGGGGACGGAGCGTTTTGATCATATTCAGTAAATACCCTGCGGCGAGGGAAAAGGACATTGGGGCTGTAAGAGATGATGGCCCCAGAACGTAATAGAACGCGCATTATGCCCCAAGCGTAGCCACGATGGGCCACGTTCGACGGAAAACGCCACCCACAAAAAAGGCCACCGCAAAGGGTGGCCTTTTCAGCGTTCAAGCCGCTGGGTACCGCGCAGGTATCACTCAGCCGCGTTGATCGGCTTGTCCGGATACCAGGCGTCGAGCAGTGGGCTGACTTCGATCTTGGTCAGTTCGCCACGGCCTTTGAGCCAGGCTTCGACGGCAGCGCGTTGTTCTTCGCTGACCGAACCGCGTTTGGCCGAGCACACCAGGCCGAAATCGTCACCGCCTACGTAGTCGAGGCCATTGGCGTCCATGGCTTCTTCCAGGAAGGCATCGAGGAATGCATCGATTGCCTGGTCATCCAGATCTTCCTTGAAGTCCAGGTTCAGCTCGAAGCCCAATTCCTGAAACTCGTCGACACACAGCTTTTTGCGCAGGCGACGGGAGCGGTTAGTGGCCATGAAACAATCCTCTTAGGTAATATCGCCGCGCAGTCTACCAGCTTCGGCGTTTGGCTGCCTTCCTGATTGACGTTCGTCGGTACCTGCAAGCTCTCCCGCCAAAGCCATGTCCACCCGGCGCATGTGCCGCGCCAGCGCCTGACGCCTTAGCTGCCGTTGCGGGGTTGTTAAACCCATGTTTTCCAGCGCCTCGCACGCCGCCATCAGCGGCGTGGCTTCCAGCAGGCGCGCGGCACTGAGAATCTTGTGCGCCTGGTCGGCAACGGCGGTCGCGTCTTCGGGGGGCAGGTCCATCAAGATCATCAGGTCGGTGCGCAGGCTCTGGTGCAGCGCCGTGAGAAAACGCTCGCGGTCCTTTGGGTCCGGCCCGACGATCGCGCCCAGGCCATTCAGATCAAAGGGTTTGCGTCGCCACGGCTGCCGGCTCTGCGGCTTGAGGCCGGCTAGGCGCTGGCTGAGCGTACTCAGGCTGATGGGTTTGAGCAGGCAGTCATCCATGCCGGCATCCAGGCACTTGCGCATGACCTCGGGTTGCGCGTTGGCGGTATAGCCGAGGATGGTGCAGCGCGGTCGCCCGCGTTGCCGTTCTTCAGCACGTATCGCACTGGCCAGCTGATAGCCGTTCATGTGCGGCATGTTGCAGTCGAGCACCAGCACATCGAAGGTGCCGGCACGCCAGCTGCTCAGGCCTTCGCGGCCATCTCTGGCGCACGTATGGCCAAGGCCCAGGTAGCTCAGCTGCTGGGCCATCAACTGCAGGTTGGCGGGGTGGTCGTCGATCACCAGCACATTCAAGCGTGGATCGGGCACGTCGACGTTCTCGATAACCGGCAGCCCGACCGACACGGCGCTGACGGTTTGCAAAGGCATCTTAAGACGAACCTGGGTGCCAACATCCTCCAGGCTTTTGATCGTCAAGGTGCCGCCCATCATGTCGCAGAGGGTTCGGCAGATGGCCAGCCCAAGCCCGGTCCCTGCGCGGGCACCCGGGCTGTGCGGGTTGGCCTGGATGAAGGGGTTGAACAGGCGCTGCAGGTCATCGGCGTGAATGCCGATGCCGCTGTCACGCACCTCCAGTTCGAGCATCGGGGAGGAGGGCGTACCTTCGTCATGCAAACAGACGCAGATGCGCACCTGGCCATGCTCGGTAAACTTGATGGCGTTGTTGACCAGGTTGCACAGCACCTGCTTGAAGCGCAGCGGGTCGAGCAATGCATGGCAGCGGGCCGATGGCTCGATGATCACTTCCAGCGCCAGGCCTTTCTGCCGTGCCTGGCCATCGAAAATGCGCCCCACCGACTCGACCAGTGCCGCCAGGTCGACCGGTTCTGGCGCGAGTGACAGGTGCCCGGATTCGATGCGCACGATGTCGAGGATGTCACCAATCAACCCCAACAGGTCCTTGGCCGAGTGATGGGCCAGCTCCAGCGCTGAGCGGTCCACCCGCCCTTGGTCGGCGCGTTTGACGGCCAGCTCCAGCATGCCGATGACCGCGTTCATCGGGGTGCGAATTTCATGGCTGATGGTGGCCAGGAACGTGCTCTTGGCACGGTTGGCATCCTCGGCTTGCTGCTTGGCCTGGCGCAGCTCCAGCACCAGTTGGCGACGGTCACTGATATCGATCCAGCCGCCGATGATGCCTTGTACCTCGCCCAGCGAGTCACGGTACGGCAGTATCCAGTGGTAGATGGTCATTTCCCGGCCTTTGACCCGCAAGGGGCGATCGATGATCAGCGGGGTGCCTGCCGCCATGACCTGCAGGTAGTCAGCGTGGATCTGGCGGGTCTGCTCGCGGTCAGCGAACAGGCTTTCTTCCAGGTGCTTGCCCATGACTTCCTCGTTACAGGCCTGTACAGCCTCCAGGTAACTGTCGTTGCAGCTTTGCAGGCAGCCCTCACGGTCACGCACATACATGGGGTGGGGGGTGCCGTTGAGCAGCGCGCGCATGAACGCCAGCTGGTCGTTCAATGCCCGCTCGGCGCTTTGCCGCTGCCTGATCTGCAGGCGCAGGCGGGCATTCCAGATCAGTGCCAGCAGCAACAGAAGCGCCGTGCCCAGCAGCACTTGCCAGGCAAGCCGGCGAAATTTCTGCCAGGTGCTGTCGTCATGCAGGCTGTAGCCACGCCAGCGGTTATTGATCACCCCCAGTTCTTCCGGCGAAATGCTCAACAGTGCTTTGTCCAGAATCGAGACGAGCGTCGGCGACTGGTCGCTGGCTGCCATGGCGTAGCTGGCAGGCTCGCTGCCGACCGTGGTGCGTATGACCAGGTCGGGGTTGGCGGCCACGGCATGGTTGGCATCGATCAAGGTGGTGATCATGGCATCGACAGCGCCGCTTTTGAGCAAGGCGATGGAATAGAAGGTGCTCTCGGTTTCGATCCGGCCAATGCGCGGATAGCGCGTGGAGAGCATCAGGTCCATCGCGCTGTATCGGGTAATCGCGACCCGTCGGTCCTTCAGCTGTTCCAGGGTGGCGAATTGCCCCTTGTCAGCGAGGCTGACCAGCACATAGACGCTGTCCAGGTAGGGGCGGCTGATTTGCAGGGTCTGCTTGGCTACGCCATCCGTGGTGAGCGCCGCAATCACATCCGCCCGGCCGTCTTTGAGCCGGGCGATCATGTCGGCGATACCGCTGGCACGCTGCACCTCGAAGCGCAGGCCGGTGCGCAGGCGGATGAGCTCCAGCAGGTCGGCAGTGATGCCCCTGAAATAGCCCGAACTGTCGAAGAAGGACACCGGGGCTGCCGTGTCGTCGATCGCCACGCGCATGACGGGGTGGCGTTGCAGCCAGAATTCTTCAGTCTCCGTCAACTGCAGCTTGCGGTCGGTCAACAGCAGGTCGCTGCCTGCACTCCAGCGTTTGAAGATGCTGGTGCGCAAGGTGGCGGGCTGGCTGTCGAGTATGGCGTTCACCAGCTCCATCAGCAGGGTGTCCTGCTGGCGCACGGCAAAGCTGAAACCGATGGCTTCGTGCTTGCTGAAATTGGCAATGCGCAGGCCAGGCAGGTGGCCGCGGTTGAGTTGATAGTGGGTGGAGATGGTGTCGCCGATGAACACGTCGGCCTGGCCAAATGCCACTGCATTCAAGGCTTGGGAAGACGAGCCGAACGCCAGCAGATGGGCTTTCGGGTAGGCGCTGCCAACCTCCTGCCTTGGCAGGTAGTGGTAGAGCATGCCCAGGCGCATGTCTTCCAGGCCCATGTCCAGTGCGCGGCCTTCATTTTCACGGGTAACCAGCACTGGCTGGTCAACGGCATAAGGGTGCGAAAGTGCCAGGCCGTCCGTGGTTGCCTCATAGCCATTGGCACTGCCGAGCAGGTCGATGTCGCCGCGTTTGAGTGCATCGACGGCAGCCTGCCGGTTTGAAAAGCGCAGCACGCGTACCGGCAACTGCAAGGCGAGGCCGATCAGGTTGGCATATTCGGCGGTGAGACCTTGATAGTCACGCCCGCCACTGGTGATGTCGAAAGGCGGGTAGTCGGGTGCTGAAGTGCCCAGCACCAGCTCGTGACGGCTTTCGAGCCACTGGTGTTGTTGGGGCGTGAGCGAAAGCGGAGCTGGTTTTGCCGGTGAGCGTGCCAGCAGCGCGTAGGCAGACGCGCTGTGGTGGTTGGCCTGGGCCCCAGCGCTGAACAGCACCAGGGCGAGTAACAGCCGGGCGAGAAGGCGCGCCATGAAAACCCTCAGACCAGCGCGTTGCGTTTGGCCATTTCGATCAGGTCCACCAAGGTGTCGACCTGGAGTTTGTGCATCAGGCGCTTCTTGTAGGTGCTGACCGTCTTGTTGCTAAGGAACATGCCCTTGGCGATTTCCTTGTTGCTTCGGCCTTGAGCGAAAAGTTGCAACACCATCAATTCACGGTCATTGACTTGTCGGAAAAGTTGCAGGTCGTCATTGACCGTCTGATTGTGTTTGATGGCCTGGCTGGGGAAATAGTTATACCCGGCCAGCACGGCTTTGATTGCGCTGAGCAGTTCGCTCAGGTCTTCCTGTTTGCACACATAGCCTGCAGCGCCCGAGTGCATGCAGCGCACGGCAAACAGCGCCGGAGACTGGGCGGTCAATACCAGCACCTTCAGAGGCAGGGACATGGCCTGGAACCGGGAAAGTACCTCCAGCCCGTCTAGCTTGGGGATGCTGATGTCGAGGATGACCAGGTCGGGTGTGGTCTCGCGAATCATCTGCATGGCATCCACGCCATTGTCCGATTCGCCGACGATCTTGTAGTTCTGATTCTCCAGCAACATACGGACGGCCAGACGGATAACGGGATGGTCGTCGACTATAAATACGGAATGCATGTTCAACTTCCCTGCGGGCGAGTGAGGGTGACGGCTGGCACCTTATCCCAGTTGGAAGTCATCGGGCATGCGAGGAAGGGCTATTAGCCCTATATGGGAAATGGCTTACAAGATAAAACAAATCGGGCTACGCAATGAGCGCATGAAACTCGATGTCAAACCTTGTTTAGTAACTTTTCGTTGATTGTTAGTCGTGGTGTTTATCAGTGATGGGCATAGGTAGGAAGTTTCCTAGGTAGACAGGTGCAGCGAGCGCCTGAGCACAGGCTGCACCTGCCTGGCTCAGGTCGGGCTGGAGCGCCCGGTCATTTCGCGGGCCATTTCGCTTGCATAGCTGTCGGTCATCCCGGCGATGAAGTCGATCATGCGCAGGAACGCGCTGTGCAATGAGGCGTGCGGGTCCGGTGCATTGTTGCCAATCAGGTCGAGTACTCGGCGGCTCTTGAACGAGGGTGTGCGGCCACCGTGCTGTTCGAGGGCCGCGCCGCAGAAGGTGTTGAGGAGGATCTCGAGTGTGGTGTAGGCGCCGATCTCGTGCAGGGTCTTGCGTTTATCCTGGAAGATCTTGTTGCGCGCCATGTCCTTGGCTTGCAGCACGCAGTGCTTGGCCGGGCCGTGCATGTGCTCGACCAAGTCACCGCTCAGGTGCCCGCCAAGCAGTGCCGTTTGCTGCTCGACGAAGGCGCGGGCGGCGGCGTTGGTCAGGTGTTCGATGGCCTTGCCGCGCAAGATCGCCAGCTTGCGTCGGCGCGAGTCGCGCGGGCCGAGTTGGCGATAGGTCTCCGGCAGATCGTCGCCCACCAGGTCGAGCAGCAGCGCCTCGACTTCCGCATACTGCAGCAATTCCATTTCCACGCCGTCTTCCAGGTCGATCAGCGCGTAGCAGATGTCATCTGCGGCCTCCATCAGGTAGACCAGAGGGTGGCGTGCCCAGCGCTGGTCCTCCAATTGTGGCAGGCCCAGTTTGCGGGCGATCTGTTCGAGCAGTGGCAGTTCGCTCTGGTAGCTGCCGAACTTGTGTTTCTTGTAGCCCAGGGCGTCGGCATGACGGGCGCTCCAGGGGTACTTCAAGTAAGTACCCAGGGTGGCGTAGGTCAGCCGGGTGCCGCCGTCGAACTGGTGATACTCCAGTTGGGTGAGGACACGAAAGCCTTGGGCGTTGCCTTCGAAGTTGAGGAAATCGGCACGTTCGTCGTCGCTCATGTCGTCCAGCCAGCCACGTCCCGCTGCCTGCTGGAACCAATGGCGGATGGCGTCTTCGCCGGAATGGCCGAACGGTGGGTTGCCAATGTCGTGGGCCAGGCAGGCCGATTGCACGATCATCCCCAGGTCACTGGGCTCGCACCAGTCTGGCAGGCTGTCACGCAAGGTTTCGCCCACCCGCATGCCGAGCGAGCGGCCGACGCAGCTGACTTCCAGTGAATGAGTCAGGCGCGTGTGGATATGGTCGTTGCTGGAGACGGGGTGTACTTGGGTCTTGCGTCCAAGCCGGCGGAAGGCGCCGGAGAAGATGATCCGGTCGTGGTCCTTGTGGAAGGGGCTGCGCCCGAGTTCTTCGGGGCTGTACAGGGCTTTGCCCAGGCGTTCGCGGGTCAGCAGGGTATGCCAGTCCAAGGCTCGATCTCCTGTCGGTCGATGGGCATAGCTTCCTGTGTCGAGAGGCACCATGCAAGCTGAAGGTTGACGCGGTTTTTTGCAGGGGCAGCCTTGTGCTGCGAAGAGGCCGGTGCAGGCAAAGCAGATATCTGCAGCCTACACCGGCCTCTTCGCAGCACAAGGCTGCCCCTACACGGGGCGGGTTGAGGGCTAAATGTCAGGGTCGCCGGCCATTTTGCAGGTACAGGCGGATCAGCGGCAGCAAGCTGCTGCTTAGGCGCACCAGCCGGGTGAGGTTGCCGCTGCGCACGCCCTTGCCGGTCAAAAAGCCCAAGGCGACCACGGCGCCAATGCCCCACAGCGGGGCGTGCTTGATGCCAAGCCCCCCGTGCAGCGAACTGCCCATGCCGCGTATGCGCTGCAGGGGTTCGAGCAGTTGCCCCGACTCGTGGCGGATTTCCTGGCGGTGCATCTCCATGCGCAGGCGCAGCAGCGCTTTGCGCAGTTCGCGTGGGTTACGGGTGTTGGGGAGTTCAGGCAGGCTCATGGCAACAGGCGCTCCCGGTCCTTGGCGAGTTCTTCGAGGGTCGCGCCGAAAGGCGATGACTCGTCGAACACTGCCGCTTTCAAACGCAACCCGCAGTACAGCGCGGCTAATCCATAGAACACGCACAGGCCGATGATGCCCGCCAGGCGATAACTGTCCCACAGCAGCACCAACAGCAACCCTGACAGCGCTGTCAGCAAGAGCAGGGCGAACACCAGTGCCAAGCCTGCGAACAGCAACAAGCTCAAGGTGCGGCCTTTCTGTTCCTGCAGCTCAATCCCGAACAGTTCGATGTGGCTGTGCAGCAGCCCGAGCATGGCCGCGCCCAGGCGCTTGCCGGAAGCGCTGGTGCCGATGGCGTCATTCTCCATGGGTGACCTCTCAGCGCCTGGCCAGCAAGCCGATCAACAGACCGACGCCTGCGGCGATACCGATGGCCTGCCAGGGGTTCTCCTGTACGTACTGCTCGGCGCTGCCGAGGGCCGCCTGGCCACGGTCGCGCACCGATTCCTGGGTCAATTGCAGGGTTTCGCGGGCCTGGGTCAGGCGGTCGTGGATCTGCTCGCGCAATTCATCCGCTTGGTCGCCGGCCAGGTTGGCCGTGTCGGCAAGCAGCTTCTCGGTATCGCGGACCAGGGCCTGGAAGTCAGCCATCAATATCTCTTGCGCAGTCTTTGCCGATTTGCTGGCCATGGGGTCTCTCCCTGTCGATGTGTGATGGTAGTTCGAGTGATAGCACGCGCGGAAGGTTCAAGTGCCTGTGCTGGTATGGGCTTTGCTATGTCTTTGCCACGTTGCGGGGCGCCACCGGCGGGCATTGCGCCGATTCAGGGCACCCTGCGTGACGTGTACCGTTAAACCTTAACCCAATCCACGACAAACCCAAGAAAAAACCACGCAGGCCTCGCCCATGTCATCCAATAGGGCAGGGGGCTGGCACCGATTCGGTGCAGGGATGCAGGTTCTTGAACTGTCCTGGTGCCATTTCAGCAGGTCTGCCTATTTCATGGAACACATGCACAGCGCGATGGACTCTCTGGTCCACGGTTCGAATACCCTGTTCATCCTCATGGGCGCCATTCTGGTGCTGGCCATGCATGCTGGCTTCGCTTTTCTCGAAGTGGGCACCGTGCGGCACAAGAACCAGGTGAATGCTTTGTCGAAGATTCTCAGCGACTTTGCCATCTCGGCGTTGGTGTACTTCTTCATCGGCTACTGGATCGCCTATGGCGTGAACTTCTTCCAGCCGGCGACGGCACTGGCAGCCGACCATGGCTATGCGCTGGTCAAATGCTTCTTTCTGTTGACGTTCGCGGCGGCCATCCCGGCGATCATCTCTGGAGGGATTGCCGAGCGGGCGCGTTTTGTCCCGCAGCTGTGTGCCACGGCGTTGATCGTGGCGTTTGTCTACCCGTTCTTCGAAGGCGTGGTGTGGAACGGCAACCTGGGTGTGCAGGCTTGGCTGCAGGCACGCTTTGGTGCGCCGTTCCATGACTTTGCCGGCTCCGTCGTGGTGCATGCCATGGGCGGCTGGCTGGCACTGGCCGCTGTCGTGCTGCTGGGCGCCCGGCGCGGGCGGTACCGCGATGGGCGCCTGGTGGCCTTCGCACCGTCGAGCATTCCGTTCCTGGCGCTGGGGTCGTGGATCCTGATCATTGGCTGGTTCGGCTTCAATGTCATGAGCGCCCAGACCTTACAGGGGGTCAGCGGCCTGGTGGCGATCAACTCGTTACTGGCCATGGTCGGGGGCACCTTGGCGGCGCTGCTGGCCGGGCGTAATGACCCAGGGTTCTTGCATAACGGGCCGCTGGCCGGGCTGGTGGCGATTTGTGCTGGCTCCGACCTGATGCACCCGATTGGCGCGCTGGCCACCGGCCTGGTGGCCGGGGTGCTGTTCGTCTGGAGTTTTACCGCGGCGCAGAACCGCTGGAAAATCGACGACGTGCTGGGCGTGTGGCCGTTGCACGGCCTGTGTGGCGTGTGGGGTGGCATTGCCTGCGGCGTGTTCGGCCAGGCGGCGCTGGGTGGCATGGGTGGCGTGAGCCTGGTCAGCCAATTACTGGGCAGCTTGATGGGTGTGCTGGTGGCATTGCTGGGGGGCTTTACCATCTACGGTGCAATCCGCGCAGTGCACGGCTTGCGCTTGAGCCACGAGCAGGAGTTCCAGGGCGCGGACCTGTCGCTGCACCGCATCGGTGCAACCAGTCAGGATTGAGCGAGGTCAGGTGCGCGCAGGGCGGTACAGACCTAGAATAGGCTTTTCCAAAGCCAAACCGAGACCCGCCCCCATGCTGCCTGAATGCCAACTGTTCGGCACCCTCGGCTGCCACCTGTGCGAAGTGGCCGAGGCCGTGCTGATGCCTTTCGTCGACCATGGCCTGTTGGTGGAACTGGTCGACATTGCCGATAACGAGGCCATGTTCGAACGCTACGGCCTGATCATTCCCGTGCTGCGGCGGTGTGACACCGGCGCTGAGCTGCACTGGCCGTTCGATGCCGAGCAAGTGGTGACGTTTCTCGCGCCGTGAAGGCATCAGGGGAATGATTGCCTCACGCCATGGTTGAGACTGCAGGTCGATGATCAGGTGCCGGCGCACTGCTGCCGGTGTCCTTACACTGTCATCGAGAATTCAACCATGTTCATTACCCCTCATTTCACCCTGGATGAGATGACCGTTTCACAAATTGCCGCAAGGGAAGGTCTCGACAACACCCCAACGCCCGAGGCACTGGCCAATTTGCAGGTGCTGTGTGGCGCGCTTGAACGGATACGCGCGCTGTTCGGCACACCGGTTATCGTCAGCAGCGGTTACCGCAGCAGTGCACTCAACCGGCGTATCGGCGGTTCACCGACCAGTCAGCATGTGCTGGGGCTGGCGGCCGACTTCACAGTGATTAAAGTCAGCCCGCGGGATGCGGTACGCAAGATCTGCGACAGCGACGTGCCTTTCGACCAGTTGATCCTGGAGTTTGACCGGTGGGTGCATCTGTCCGTGGTCAATGGCACCCCACGGCGCCAAGTGCTGACCATTCGTAAGGGCACGGGGTACCTGCCGGGGCTGCAATGAGCCGAGGGTGAATTGACGACGACGAGGGCAAGTCCGTATGCTGTATATAAATACAGTATCCGAGGTAAAGCCATGCTCAACGTCGAGCAACTCAAGTACAGCGTCAACCGCATGCCTGTCGAGCGGGTGTGCGACGCCGTTCTGGAACTGCGCCTCGAGGGCCTGGTGACCGATGACCGTACACCGTTCGGCAAGGTCCACTTCAACACCTGTTTTGCCGAAATCGAGGCCTTGTTCCAGCGTGCCGGCTACCACCGTGGGCTGGATGTGGTGGGTTATCAGGGGTTGTTGTATGCCTTGTATGACCCCGGCCGCTGGGAGGCGGTGCAGGTGCTGCGCTGGTTGAAGGAGCGCAGCGAGGCGCGGGATCAGGCTGGTTGAGGTGGCGGGCTTGGGGGATAATGCGCGGCCTTGTACCTTTCGAGCGCTGCCATGACCCCGCCTTTCGACCCCGCCCGCCAGCAAGCCAGCACGGTGTGCCTGCCCCCCGGCAACTGGGCGACGGTGCTCGATTGCCTGTGTGACCATTTCAAGGCCATTGATCGTGCGCAGTGGCTTGACCGCTTTGCCCGTGGCCGGGTGCTGGATGCCCAGGGGCAGGCCATCCCTGCCGAACTGGCTTACCGACGTGGCATGCGCTTGCATTATTTTCGCGAGGTGCCGAACGAGCGGCCTATCCCTGTGCAGGAGGCCGTCCTGCACGTGGATGAGCATTTGGTGGTCGCTGATAAACCGCATTTTCTGCCGGTTACCCCCACCGGTGAATACGTCGAGCAGACCCTGTTGCGCCGGCTGATCCGGCGCCTGGACAATCCGCACCTGGTGCCATTGCACCGCATCGACCGGCATACCGCAGGGCTGGTCCTGTTTTCTGCCAATCCGCAGACTCGCAGTGCGTATCAGCGCTTGTTCCCCGAGCGACGGATCGATAAGCGCTACCAGGCCATCGCCGCAGCCATGCCGCAGCATGAGTTCCCGCTAGTGCATAAAAGCCGTCTGGTGCATGGCGAGCCGTTTTTTCGCATGCATGAGGTCGAGGGCGCGGACAACAGCGAAACCTTTGCCCAAGTGCTGGAAACGCAGGGCGATTTGTGGCGTTACGGTTTGTCGCCTGTAACCGGCAAGACCCATCAGTTGCGTGTACACATGGCGGCGTTGGGGGCGGCGATCTGCAACGACCCGTTCTACCCCGAACTGCTCCAGGTCGAAGACGATTACCAAAAGCCGTTGAAGTTGCTGGCGCAGAGCTTGCGTTTTGATGACCCGTTGACGGGGGAAGAGCGCTACTTCGAGACCCGGTTGCGCCTGGACTGGTAACGCCCCAACCTGCCATCCGCGGTCTCTGTAGGAGCAGCCTTGCGCTGCGAAGAGGCCGGTACAGGCAGGGCAGGTATCTGCAGCCCACACCGGCCTCTTCGCAGCACAAGGCTGCTCTTACAAAAGCGCAGCGTCTCAGCGGTTGAAGCGCTCTACCAGCGAGTACTGGCTCCCCGCCGTGCTGGTCAGCTCTTCGCTGAGCTGTGCCGAATGTTGGGCCTGTTCGGCGGTCTGGTCGGCCAGTGTGGCGATGGTGCTGATGTTGCGGCTGATCTCGTCGGCCACAGCGGTCTGCTCTTCGGTAGCGGCCGCGATCTGGGTCGCCATGTCGGTGATGTTGGCCACCGCTTCGCTGATTCCGACCAAAGCCTCATCGGCCTGCATCACCCGGTCGACCCCTTCCTGCGCCTGGCGATGGCCGGTTTCCATGGTCAGCACCGCGTTGCTGGCGGTCTGCTGCAGCTTGGCGATCAGGTTGTGGATCTGCCCGGTGGACTCGGCGGTGCGCTGGGCCAACTGGCGGACTTCGTCGGCCACAACAGCAAAGCCACGGCCCATCTCACCGGCGCGGGCCGCTTCGATGGCAGCGTTCAGTGCCAGCAAGTTGGTCTGGTCGGCGATGCCTTTGATCACATCGACCACACCGCCGATTTCGTCACTGTCCTTGGCCAATTGCGTCACCGTCTGGCCAGTTTCACCCACGGCGGCCGACAAACGCTCGATGGCCTCGCGGGTCTCACCGGCAATCTGCCGGCCCTGGCTGGTCAGGCGATTGGCTTCCTGGGTGGCGTCGGCGGTGCGCTGTACGTGGTTGGCCACTTCCTGGGTGGTGGCGGCCATTTGGTTGACGGCGGCTGCCACTTGTTCGGTTTCCACGCGTTGGCGCTCCAGCCCGGATGAGCTCTGGTGGGCCAGGGCGTCGGATTGCCGTGCCTGTTCGCTGAGGTGTTCGGCACTGTCCTGCAGCCGCGTCAGGCAGGTCTTCATGCGTGCATCCTGGCTGAGCATGGCCATTTCCAAGCGGGCCTGAACCCCACGGCTGTCGGTGTACATCTGCGCGATCAGCGGGTCGGAGGTGGTTTGCTCGGCCAGCCGTAGCAGGCGCTTGAGGCCACGCTGTTGCCAGGTCAGCCCGAGCAGGCCGAGTGGTACCGACAGGGCGGCGGCCAGGCCGAAGCCCCAGGAGTGGCCCAGCCAGTTGCCGATCAGGAAGCCCACCTGGCTGACCAGGATGAACGGCAGCCAGTCCTGCAGAATCGGCAGCCACTGATCGCGACGTGGCACCGCCGACTTGCCCTGGTTGAGGCGCTGGTAAAGCGCTTCGGCACGGCGGATCTGTTCGGCGGTGGGCTTGACCCGCACCGACTCGAAACCGACCACCTGGTTGTTGTCGAAAACCGGCGTGACATAAGCGTTGACCCAGTAGTGGTCACCGTTTTTGCAGCGGTTCTTGACGATGCCCATCCACGGCTGGCCTTGCTTGAGGGTCTGCCACATGTGGGCAAACACCGCGGCCGGCACGTCAGGGTGACGCACCAGGTTGTGCGGCGCGCCGGTCAGCTCCTCGCGGGTAAAGCCACTGATATCGATGAACGCGTCATTGCAGTAGCTGATCACGCCCTTGGCGTTGGTGGTGGAGATCAACCGCTGCTGGGCAGGGAAAGTCCGTTCTCTCTGGGTAATCGGCTGGTTGTTACGCATGGGTGGGTAATCCGCAAGAATCCGCAAGGCTTTGGTGAGGTATCGGCAAGCCACTGGTTTTATTGAATGGATATTTAATGTGCTTGATTTGTGGCAATGAGCCATCTTCTGAATTGCGCTAGGGAGCGGCTGATTTCGATGAAGATAGCGGCATTATTGCTAATTTATGACGGGCGGGTCGGATGATGACTTAGTGGGCGGCAAAGAGCCAGCATCCTAGTGGTGCGTGATTGGGGAGGGGGGTGTAGTGTGTAGTGTGTACGCCACCAGAGCGTTGTCGCCTGTGAGATCGAGCGCCGCCCGCGCGGCGCATCGCGAGCAACGCTCGCTCCTACGTTTGTTTTTGGCCAATAACGCCTGTGACAGGCGCGCGCGACCTCCTTGTTTGTTCGACGCGATATCGCGTCATGCGCCAAGGCGGTCGCGCGCGTTTGCCCCAGGAATAATTGGCCCGAAACAAACGTAGGAGCGAGCGTTGCTCGCGATGCGCCGCGCGGGCGGCGCTCGATCTCAAGAGCGCCGCAGAACCGCCGTCAAACCTACCCCCCAGCAATCAGCTGACGTAACACGTAATGCAAGATCCCCCCGGCCTTGAAGTACTCGACCTCATTCAAGGTATCGATCCGGCACAGCACGTCGATCTGCTCCTGTTGCCCGTCCTCACGGGTGATGCGCAGTTTCAGGCTCATGCCCGGTCGAATGTGCGCGTCGTTCAGGCCCAGCACATCGATCTTCTCTTTTCCGGTCAACGCCAGTTGCTTACGATCGTGCCCGGCGTTGAACTGCAACGGCAGCACGCCCATGCCCACCAGGTTTGAACGGTGGATACGCTCGAAGCTTTCCGCCAGCACTGCCTTGACCCCCAGCAGGTTGGTGCCTTTGGCGGCCCAGTCGCGGCTGGAGCCGGTGCCGTATTCCTGACCGGCGATCACCACCAGCGGCGTGCCTTCTGCCTGATAGCGCATGGCGGCATCGTAGATCGACAGTTTTTCACCCGTGGGCACGTACAAGGTGTTGCCGCCTTCCTCGCCCGCGAGCATCTCGTTGCGGATACGGATGTTGGCAAACGTGCCGCGCATCATCACCTCATGGTTGCCCCGCCGCGAACCATAGGAGTTGAAGTCCCGCGGTTCCACACCCTTGTCGCGCAGGTAGCGCCCGGCAGGGCTGTCGGCCTTGATGTTGCCGGCCGGGGAGATGTGGTCGGTGGTGACCGAGTCGCCCAGCAGGGCCAGGATGCGTGCCCCTTGGATGTCCTTGATCGCTGGCGGTGGCCCGCCAATGCCGTCGAAGAACGGCGGGTGCTGGATGTAGGTGGACGCGTCCTGCCAGACATAGGTAGCCGCTTGCGGCACCTCGATGGCCTGCCACTGTGCATCGCCCTCGAAGACTTCGGCGTACTCCTTGTGGAACATCGCAGTGTCGACCTTGGCCACGGCGGCGGCGATTTCCTGCTGGCTGGGCCAGATATCGCGCAGGTACACCGGCTTGCCGTCCTTGCCGGTACCCAGTGAATCGCGGGTAAGGTCCACGCGTACGCTGCCGGCCAGGGCATAGGCCACCACCAGCGGCGGCGACGCCAACCAGTTGGTCTTGACCAGCGGGTGCACGCGGCCCTCGAAGTTACGGTTACCCGAGAGCACCGAGGCCACGGTCAGGTCGGCGCTGCCAATGGCTTTCTCGATCGCCTCATCCAGTGGGCCGGAGTTGCCGATGCAAGTGGTGCAGCCATAGCCCACCAGGTCAAAGCCCAACTCATTCAGGTAAGGCGTCAGCCCGGCTGCCTCGAAGTAGTCGGTGACCACCTTTGAGCCAGGGGCCAGCGAGCTCTTGACCCAAGGTTTGCGCTGCAGGCCTTTTTCCAGGGCCTTTTTCGCCACCAGCCCGGCGGCCATCATCACGCTTGGGTTGGAGGTGTTGGTGCACGAGGTGATCGCGGCGATCACCACCGCGCCATCACGCAGGGTGTGGGTCTGGCCAGCGTGGCTGTAGTCGATTTCGCCCGCCTGGTCGGCGTTGCCCACCGCCACACCGCCGCCGCCTTCACTTTCCAGGCGGCCGACTTCCTTGGCCAGCGGCTTGGGCTGCAGTTCGATGAAGTGGTTGAACGCTTGGCTGACCTGGCCCAGGGCGACGCGGTCCTGAGGGCGCTTGGGCCCGGCCAGGCTGGCCTCGACCTCGTCCATGTCCAGCGCCAGCGTGTCGCTGAACAGCGGTTCCTGGCCTGGCAGGCGCCACAGGCCTTGTGCTTTGCAATACTGCTCGACCAGTTGCACCGTTGCCTTCGGGCGGCCAGAAAGCCGCAGGTAGTCGAGGGTCACCTCGTCGACCGGGAAGAAGCCGCAGGTGGCACCATACTCGGGGGCCATGTTGGCGATGGTGGCGCGGTCTGCCAGGGGCAGGTCGGCCAGGCCGTCGCCGTAGAATTCGACGAACTTGCCCACCACGCCCTTCTTGCGCAGCATTTGTGTCACGGTCAGTACCAGGTCGGTGGCGGTGATGCCTTCACGCAGCTTGCCGGTGAGTTTGAAGCCGATCACTTCCGGGATCAGCATCGACACCGGCTGGCCGAGCATGGCCGCCTCGGCCTCGATGCCGCCAACACCCCAGCCCAGCACGCCCAGGCCGTTGATCATGGTGGTGTGCGAATCGGTGCCGACCAGGGTGTCTGGGAAGGCGTAGGTGCGGCCGTCTTCGTCGCGGGTCCAGACGGTGCGGCCCAGGTATTCCAGGTTGACCTGGTGGCAGATGCCGGTGCCCGGCGGCACGACGCGGAAGTTGTCGAAGGCGTTCTGGCCCCAGCGCAAAAAGGCGTAGCGTTCGCCATTGCGCTGCATCTCGATGTCGACGTTCTGGGTGAAGGCCTCGGGGGTGGCATAGCGGTCGACCATCACCGAGTGGTCGATCACCAGGTCGACCGGCGACAGCGGGTTGATCCGCTGCGGGTCGCCACCGGCCTTGGCCATGGCGGCACGCATGGCCGCCAGGTCGACCACGGCGGGCACGCCGGTGAAGTCCTGCATCAGCACCCTGGCCGGCCGGTACTGGATTTCCCGGTCGGAGCGGCGCGCCTCCAGCCATTGGGCGATGGCGCGCAGGTCGTCGCCGGTGACGGTCTTGCCGTCCTCCCAGCGCAGCAGGTTTTCCAGCAACACTTTCAGCGACATGGGCAGGCGTTGCAGGTCGCCCAGCTGGCGGGCGGCCTCGGTAAGGCTGTAATAGTGATACGTAAGGTCATCGACCTTGAGGGTTTTGAGCGTGTTCAGGCTATCGAGCGAGGGCATTGCCAACTCCTTCTGCGCCGGTGCCCGGCAAATCGGGTGTTTGCCGGTGTCACCGCTCTGTTTCGATCCGCACGGTACGGACCTGGCTGAATGGTCAGGTTAGACCGGTTTGGCTTGGCTGACCCTTTTCTGGACCGGCGGGACGTGTCGCAGGTTCCGAACTTCCTTTATTATCGCCGCCCTGCCGGCGCCTGTTGCGCGCCCGCCGTAGTGGAGTGAGAGATGAGTACCCTGTTCATGCATTGCCGGCCCGGTTTCGAGGGCGAGGTCTGCGCCGAAATCAGCGAACACGCTGCCCGCCTGGGGGTTGCTGGCTATGCCAAAGGCAAACCGCAGAGCGCCAGCGCCGAGTTTGTCTGCACCGAGGCCAACGGCGCCGAGCGACTGATGGGGGAACTGCGCTTCGCTGAGCTGATCTTCCCGCGTCAGTGGGCCCGTGGCGGTTATGTCGAGTTGCCAGAGAGCGACCGCATCAGCGTGTTGCTGGAGCACCTGGCCCACCTGCCTGTCTTCGGCAGCCTGTGGCTGGAGGTGCTCGACAGCAACGACGGCAAGGAACTGTCGACGTTCTGCCGCAAATTCGAAGTGCCCCTGCGCAAGGCCCTGGAAAAGGCCGGCCGCCTGGTTGAAGACGCCAGCCGCCCGCGGCTGTTGCTGACCTTCATCACTGGCCGGCGCGTGTTTGTTGGCCTGGCCGCAGGCAACAACAGCGCCCTCTGGCCGATGGGCATCCCGCGCCTGAAGTTTCCCCGTGAGGCGCCCAGCCGTTCAACCCTCAAGCTGGAAGAAGCCTGGCACCAGTTCATCCCCCGCGAGCAGTGGGAGCAGCGCCTGGGCGACGACATGACCGGGGTCGATCTCGGCGCCTCGCCGGGTGGCTGGACCTACCAGCTGGTGCGCCGCGGCATGCTGGTCACCGCCATCGACAACGGCCCGATGGCCGAAAGCCTGATGGACACCGGGCTGGTCCAGCACCTGATGGCAGATGGGTTTACCTGGCAGCCGAAGCAGCCGGTGGACTGGATGGTTTGCGACATCGTCGAGAAGCCGGCGCGGACCACTTCGCTGATCGAGACCTGGCTGGGGGAAGGCCTGTGCCGCGAGGCGGTGGTCAACCTCAAACTGCCGATGAAGCAGCGTTACGCCGAGGTGCGGCGCCTGCTCGACCGCATGGAAGCCACGTTCAAGGCGCGCAAGATCCGGGTTTCGATCGCCTGCAAGCAGCTGTATCACGACCGTGAGGAAGTGACCTGCCACCTGCGCAGGCTGGACCTGAAGCCGCGTTGAGTGCAGGTGCGGCGCGTGGCCCTTGGTCCGCGCCGCACGATGCGCGACAATGACGATCATTTTTGGAGCCACCCATGACTGACTTCACCCCCGACGCCGTCCTCGATGCCACCGGCCTGAACTGCCCGGAGCCTGTGATGATGCTGCACCAGCACGTCCGGGACCTGGCTGCTGGTGGCCTGCTCAAGGTCATCGCCACCGACCCGTCGACCCGCCGCGATATCCCCAAGTTCTGCAACTTCCTCGGCCACGAGCTGCTGCAGCAGCAAGAGGATGCGGGCACCTTCCTGTACTGGATCCGCAAGAAAGCCGACTGACCCGCTCTGGAACACGCCGCGCGTAGCGCCTACACTGCGTTCCCCTGACAGGAGAGCGCCATGCTGATAGTTGCCGACGAGAACATTCCGCTGCTCGATGCCTTCTTTGAAGGTTTCGGCGAGATCCGCCGCTATCCGGGCAGAAGCCTCGATGCCGCCAGCGTCAAGGACGCCGACGTACTGCTGGTGCGTTCGGTGACCAAGGTCGACCGCCAGCTGCTCGAAGGCAGCCGGGTGCGTTTTGTCGGCACTTGCACCATCGGCACCGACCACCTCGACCTGGACTACTTTGCCGAAGCGGGCATCCACTGGAGCAGCGCGCCGGGCTGTAATGCCCGCGGTGTAGTGGACTACGTGCTGGGCAGCCTGCTGACCCTGGCCGAGCTGGACGGTGTGGCGCTGCCCGCGCGCACGTATGGCGTAGTGGGCGCAGGGGAGGTCGGTGGCCGCCTGGTGCGTGTACTGCATGGCCTGGGCTGGAAGGTGCTGGTGTGTGACCCGCTGCGTCAGGCCGCCGAAGGGGGCGATTACGTCAGCCTCGAGACGGTGCTGGAACAGTGCGATGTCATCAGCCTGCACACCCCCTTGCAGCGCGGCGGCGAGCACCCTACCTGGCATCTGCTGGGCCAGGCGCAACTGGCGCAGCTGCGCCCCGGCGCGTGGTTGATCAACGCCAGCCGTGGCCCGGTGGTAAACAACGCGGCCTTGCGTGAGCTGCTGCTGGACCGTGAAGACGTGCACGCCGTGCTCGATGTGTGGGAAGGCGAACCGCAGGTCGACCTGCAACTGGCCGACCTGTGCACGCTGGCGTCGCCGCACATCGCCGGCTACAGCCTCGATGGCCGGCAGCGTGGCACGGCGCAGATCTATCAGGCGCTGTGCCGCTTCCTCGGCCAAGCTGAGCGCGTGAACCTGGCCGACCTGCTGCCCAAGCCGCCGCTGGCGCAGATCGAGCTCGATGCCAGTACCGACCCGGCCTGGGCCTTGGCCACCCTGTGCCGCGCCGTGTACGACCCGCGCCGTGACGACGCGGACTTCCGCCGCAGCTTGAGCGACGACCCGGCCGAGCAGCGCGCGGCCTTCGATCAGTTGCGCAAGCAGTATCCGCCGCGGCGTGAGGTCGAAGGGCTGGCGGTGCGGATTCGTGGCGAGTCGCCGCAACTGGCGCAGTTGGTCAGTGCGTTGGGTGGGGTGTTGGTCTGAGTGACGGGCAATAAAAACCCGGCGCATGCGCCGGGTTGTAATGAATTCGCCGATCAGCCCTTCTGGGCTTTTCCCACCCGGCTTTGTTCCAGCTTCTCGCAGGCTTTCTGGATCATCTGCTCGGTGATCGGAACCTCGCGCCCCTGGGCGTCGATGATCGAACCGCACGCCTGAGGTTGCGGGGTGTTCTGCGGTTTTGCGGTGTCGCTGCCATGCTGCAAGCTCATATCGGTCTCCTCATCAGGTTCAAACTCAGGGTAACCCTGTGCGATGACTGGCCAGTGACAGCCCCTTGGGCGTCACGGCAGAAACAGTCCAACAGAAACGGCGCGAAAGCTCCAGAGGCTGTTTAGATCGAAAAGCTATAGCCACCCTCGGGCGCTCATCGCGTGCCGATGAGTGGTAGTCTGCTGCATCCTCGCCGTTTTGGTTGCCGCCATGCCCGAATCCGTTTCTGCAGGTCAACGTCGCGCTTTGCGCCTGAGTTGGCAATTCGTTCGCCCGTACCGCCGGCAGATGCTGCTGGCGTTGCTGGCCTTGGTGGTCACCGCTGCTATCACGCTGTCGATGGGGCAGGGCATTCGCCTGCTGGTGGACCAGGGTTTCATGACCCGTTCCGCGCACCAGCTCAACCAGACCATAGGCCTGTTCCTGCTGCTGGTGCTGGCACTGGCGGTAGGGACGTTCAGCCGCTTTTACCTGGTCTCATGGATAGGCGAGCGCTGTGTGGCTGATATTCGCCGCGCGGTGTTCGATCATCTGGTCGGCCTGCACCCAGGCTTTTTCGAGGACAACCGCAGCTCCGAGATCCAGTCGCGGCTGACGGCCGACACCACGTTGTTGCAGTCGGTGATCGGCTCTTCGCTGTCGATGTTCCTGCGCAATGCCTTGATGGTGATCGGAGGCGTGGTGCTGCTGTTTATCACCAACCCCAAGCTGACCAGCATCGTGGTCGTGGCCTTGCCACTGGTGCTAGCACCGATCCTGTTGTTTGGCCGTCGTGTGCGCAGCCTGTCGCGGCAGAGCCAGGATCGCGTGGCAGATGTCGGCAGCTACGTGGCCGAGACCCTTGGGCAGATCAAGACCGTCCAGGCCTACAACCACCAACCGCTCGATCGCGAGCTTTTCGCGGGCACTGTCGAGGCGGCCTTCAACGTGGCCAGGCAGCGTATTGCCCAGCGCGCCTGGCTGATCACTCTGGTCATCGTGCTGGTACTGGGCGCTGTGGGCGTCATGCTCTGGGTGGGCGGCATGGACGTGATCGCCGGGCGTATTTCGGCAGGCGAACTGGCCGCCTTCGTGTTCTATAGCCTGATCGTCGGCAGCGCCTTCGGCACCCTCAGCGAGGTGATTGGCGAGCTGCAGCGTGCCGCAGGTGCGGCCGAGCGCATTGCCGAGCTGTTGGCGGCGCGCAGTGCGATTCTGCCGCCCCACGCAGCGGCCTCGCTGCCGCACGGCCGTGTGACTGGTCATATCGAGTTACAGCAGGTGCACTTTGCCTACCCGTCACGGCCCACAGTGGCTGCCATCGACGGCCTGAGCCTGACAATCGAGCCGGGGCAGACCGTGGCGCTGGTCGGGCCTTCGGGCGCTGGCAAATCCACCTTGTTCGACCTGCTGCTGCGGTTTTACGACCCTCAGCAGGGGCGCATCCTGCTCGACGGGCAGGCAATTACCGAACTCGACCCCGCCGAGCTGCGCCGGCAGTTCGCCTTGGTGGCGCAGAACCCTTCGTTGTTTCGTGGCACGGTAGAGGCCAACATTCGCTATGGCCGGCCAGAAGCAACGCTGGCGGAAGTCGAAGCAGCGGCCCGTGGTGCGCACGCCGACGGGTTTATCCAGCAGTTGCCGCAGGGTTACCAGACACAACTGGGGGAGGGCGGTATTGGCCTTTCTGGCGGGCAGCGGCAGCGCTTGGCAATTGCTCGTGCGTTGCTGGTAGATGCGCCGATCCTGTTGTTGGACGAGGCCACCAGCGCCCTCGACGCGCAAAGCGAACACCTGATCCAGCAAGCCCTTCCCAGCCTCATGGCCGGTCGCACCACGCTGGTGATTGCCCACCGCCTGGCCACGGTGCAGCACGCTGATCGCATCGCGGTGATCGACAAGGGGCGCGTGGTGGCAGTTGGCACACATCGCCAGCTGATTGAAGAAAGCCCGCTGTATGCCCGGCTGGCCTCGCTGCAGTTCACCACAGGCTAGCCTGTCTTGGTTATGTAACATTTCTGTAGGAATTGCCTGACACTATTGGCTTCAACTGTTGCGCAAGTGCTCAAGCTGGCTGCTATCGAACGATGGCAGCCTTTTTTTTGCACGCCAGCCTACGAGGACATGGAGTGTCTTTCCCAGCGCTGCCGTTGTGCGCTGTTCCTTCCCTACTGGTCTTGAGATCCGCGATGTTGCGTAAATCCCTCAGAGTGCAAATTCTCTCCCTGCTTGGCGGCAGCCTGGCAGCCATGCTGCTGATCGCCCTGGTGTGTTTCCAGTTTTTGTCTTCCAGCGTGCGCGGCTATGCCGAGTTGGTCGATGGCCCGCTGCGCGCTTCGCAATTGATCGATGAAGCCAACCTGCAGTTCAAGATCCAGGTGCAGGAATGGAAGAACGTGCTGTTACGCGGTCGCCAGCCCGCCGAGCTGGACAAGTATTGGCAGCAGTTTCAGTCGCGCGAGCAGCAGGTTCAGCAGTTGCTGGGGCAATTGATCGACAGCAGTGACACTAGGCTCAAAGCCCCCTTGCAGCAGCTGCGAGATAGCCATCGGCAATTGGGCCAGGCCTATGCGCAGGGCCGCCAGGCGTTTATCGCTGCAGGGGGCGACCCGGTAGCAGGCGACCTGGCGGTCAAGGGCGTGGACCGTGCCGCCAGCGAACAGATGAGCGAGCTGGTCGAACAACTGCGCGGCGATGCCCGTGAACGGGCTGCGGCCATCAATGCCAGCGCCGAGCGCACCGTGTGGCTGGGACTGCTGGTGATGCTGGCGTCGGCGGTACTGGTTGGCCTGTTCAGCCTGTGGCTGATCAACCGCAGCCTGATCGAACCGATCCGCCAGTTGATCGACTATGTCGCGCAATTGAGCCAGGGCCGCTTCGGCGCCCGCGTCGACAGCCGCCGCGAGGATGAGCTGGGGCGTTTGGCTCGGGCGGCCAATACCCTGCGTGACTTCTTGGCCGAGACCGTCGGCCGGCTGCAGGACAACGCCCAAGAGCTGGAAGGCGCCAGTGGCCAGTTGCGCAGCATCGCCGCCGACATGGCGCGCGGCACGCATGACCAGTTCCAGCGCACCGACCAAGTGGCGACGGCCATGCATGAGATGTCCGCCACTGCCCAGGAAGTGGCCCGCCACGCCGTCGACGCCGCCCGCGCTGCCGATGATGCCGACCACAGTGCACAGGCTGGTGAGCAGGTGATGCAGCAGACCATCGACATCATTGGCGTGGTCAACCGCGAAATCGCCGGCACGGCGGCGGTGATTCGCGACCTGGAACATGACAGTACGCGGATCGGCAAGGTGCTCGAAGTCATCCGTGGCATTGCCGAGCAGACCAACCTGCTGGCGCTCAACGCGGCCATCGAAGCAGCCCGCGCGGGCGAGGCCGGACGAGGCTTTGCGGTGGTGGCGGACGAGGTGCGCAGTTTGGCCCAGCGCACGGCCGCGTCGATTGCCGAGATCAACCAGATCATCGAGGCGGTGCAGTCGGGTGCGGTGGAGGCGGTCAAAGCCATCGAAAGTGGCCAGCAGCGCAGCGAAGAGGGGGCCGAGCAGGTCCAGCAGGCCGGGCAGATGTTGCAGCGCATCACCTTGGCGGTGGAGGCCATCCGCGACATGAACCGGCAGATCGCCACGGCGGCGGAGGAGCAGACCAGTGTGGCCGAGGATATTTCGCGCAACCTGATCGAGATCACCCGCATCGCCACCACCAACCAGGAAGCGGTGCAGCAGACCGAACAGGCTGGGCAGCGTTTGCATGGGTTGTCGGGGCAGTTGGGCGAAGTGACGTCGCGGCTGACGGCCTGACCTGCTGTTCAGGGCCGCTGCGCGCCCCATCGCCGGCAAGCCGGCTCCCACAGGGATGGCGCAAGTCTCAAGCAATCCAGTGTCGGTGTGGGAGTCGGCTTGCCGGCGATGGGGCGCGCAGCGGCCCCGGGGAAATCCGCCATCAACGTAGCGAACCTGGCGTAAGTGTGGCGGATTGTCGCCATGCGACCCGCTGTCTCACCCCTTAGCCATTGGTCTAAGACAGGTTGGCACATTCCCTGCTTAAGCGCGCCCGGGCCACGGCCCGAGGCGATCGTGCCCCGATCCCGCGAAACACCCAGCTAAAACACAACAACATCCGGGCGTGCATGCCGGGGCCAACGACTGCCAATCCTTCACATCAATTGGATTGAGCTAATGAAAAAAATACTGCTGACGCTCCTTTGCCTGAGCGTCATCGGCTGCTCCAAACCTGCGGAGCCGGAAAAGACCGTCGACGTCCTGCTGATTGGCGGCGGCATCATGAGTGCAAGCCTGGGCACTTACCTCACGGAGCTTGAGCCGAACTGGAAGGTCGACGTCTACGAGCGCCTGGACCAGGTCGCCGAAGAAAGCTCCAACGCCTGGAACAACGCCGGCACCGGCCACTCCGCGTTTTGCGAGCTGAACTACACCAGTGTCGGTAAGGATGGCAGCATCGACATCAGCAAGGCCGTGGGGGTCAACGAGCAGTTCGAGGTGTCCAAGCAGTTCTGGGCCTACCAGGTCGAGCAAGGCGTGCTGAGCAACCCGAAGTCGTTCATCAACAACGTGCCGCACATGAGCTTCGTCTGGGGTGACGACAACATTGCCTTCCTCCACAAACGCGTCGATGCCCTGCAGCACAGCTCGCTGTTCCGTGGCATGGAAATCAGCGAAGACCACGAGCAGATCCGCCACTGGGCGCCGCTGGTGATGGAAGGCCGCGACCCTGCGCAGAAGGTCGCCGCCACGCGCATGGCGATCGGCACCGACGTGAATTTCGGCGAGATCACCCGTCAACTGTTCGCGTCGATGACCCGCAACCCCAACGTCACCCTGAACCTCCGCCACGAAGTGCGTGACATCGTGCGCAACGACGATGGGACCTGGCGTGTGGTGGTGGCCGACCTGGCCAAGGGCGGTCACGAGGTGGCGGTCAATGCCCGGTTCGTCTTCATCGGTGCCGGGGGTGGCGCGCTCAAGCTGCTGCAAAAATCGGGCATCCCCGAGGCCGAAGGCTATGCCGGCTTCCCGGTGGGCGGCCAATTCCTCATGACGGATAACCCGGACGTGGTTGCACGCCATCAGGCCAAGTTGTATGGCAAAGCCTCGGTCGGCGCACCGCCGATGTCGGTCCCGCACCTGGACACCCGGATGATCGACGGCAAGCAAGTGTTGCTGTTCGGGCCGTTCGCGACCTTCTCCACCAAGTACCTCAAGCAGGGCTCGCTGCTGGACATGTTCGCTTCGCTGAACAGCCATAACGTGCTGCCGATGGTGAACGCCGGCATCGACAACATCGACCTGAGCACTTACCTGATGGGGCAGTTGATGCTCAGCTTCGATGACCGCATGAATGCGTTGCGCGAGTACTTCCCCAATGCCAAGAACGCAGACTGGAAGCTGCTGCAGGCCGGTCAACGCGTGCAGGTGATCAAGAAGGACCCCGTGCTCGGTGGCGTGCTGCAGTTTGGTACTGAAGTGGTCGCCGCCCAGGATGGCAGCATTGCTGCACTGCTGGGGGCTTCTCCGGGCGCCTCGACCGCCGCGCCAATCATGCTGACCGTGCTGGAGAAGACCTTCAAGGACCGCCTCAAGACCCCTGAATGGCAGGCCAAGCTGAAGCAGATCGTGCCCAGCTATGGGCAAAAGCTGAACAACGACCTGGCGCTGACCAACCAGACCCGAGCGTGGAGCAGCGAGCGCCTGCAACTGCTGTATGTGCCGGTACAAGCCGAGCAATAACTAGCGTTGCAGGTCACTGACTGTAGGAGCAGCCTTGTGCTGCGAAGAGGCCGGTACAGACGCCGACTGATGGGTAGGCCTGCGCCGGCCTCTTCGCAGCACAAGGCTGCTCCTACAAGTCAGGGGGATTTTCTCGCGCACAACAAAAAGCCCGCGCAAGGCGGGCTTTTTGAATAGGATTTGGTCGGAGAGACAGGATTCGAACCTGCGGCCTTCTCGTCCCGAACGAGACGCGCTACCTGGCTGCGCTACACTCCGATGAACGAAATCCTACTGCATCCCTTTTTGGCACGCAAGCCCTTGTTGTTAAAAGGGCGTTTGCCAAAAAGGGCGGCTGAATCACAGCTCTTTGACGGTACGAATCTGGTCTTTGTTCAGGCGCGTACGCTTGCCGTCGAGTTGCTCGAATTCGTAGAAACCAGAGTCCTCGTCAAAGGACGGGGTGTCCACTGCCTGGATCTCGCGGCCATCATTCAGGGTAATGACGGTCGGCGATGCGCAGCCGGCGAGGGCGCCCAGGCCCAAGGCAAGCAAGAAGGCGGGAAGGGTCCGTTGAATCATCGTGTTTCTCCAGTGCGACAGTGCTAGATGACTTTAAGACGCAGGGCGTCCACGCAAGTTCCTTTCCAGTGCAGCATAGCGGTAAAGCCAGGGTATTGACCAAGGGCAAGCCACAGGGGCACGAGGTTGTATCGGGGGGTGCTGTGTTATAAATGCGCCATCCCATCTTCTTGTGACGGACCCCCATGAAAGCCAAGGCAGATACCCCCTTCGTGCCCCTGAACATCGCCGTGTTGACGGTCAGCGACACGCGCACCTTCGACAATGACACCTCCGGTCAGCTGTTCGTCGATCGCCTGACTGCGGCCGGCCACCAGTTGGCATCGCGGGTATTGCTCAAGGACGACCTGTACAAGATCCGCGCCCAGGTCGCGACCTGGATCGCCGATGACGCAGTGCAAGTGGTATTGATCACCGGCGGTACTGGGTTCACCGGCCGCGACAGCACCCCGGAGGCCGTGGCTTGCCTGCTGGACAAACAGGTGGATGGTTTCGGTGAACTGTTCCGGCAGATTTCCGTGGCCGACATCGGCACCTCCACCGTGCAATCGCGGGCCCTCGCTGGCCTGGCCAATGGCACGCTGGTGTGCTGCTTACCGGGCTCGACCAATGCGGTACGCACCGGTTGGGACGGCATCCTGGCCGAGCAGCTCGATGCCCGCCATCGCCCGTGCAATTTCGTGCCCCACCTGAAGCAGGCAGCGGCCTGTGAAAGCCGTGGTTGAGTCTGCCCAAGCCCGGCCCCTGATGCCGGTGGAAGACGCACTGGCGCAGCTGCTGGCCTTGGCAGAAGCCGCACCCATCCAGGAAACCGAAAATGTGTCGCTGGCCGACGCCGAGGGGCGCGTGCTGGCGCGTGACCTGGTGGCCTCACTCGACCTGCCGCCCTGGCCGAACAGCGCCATGGACGGCTATGCCCTGCGCCTGGCGGACTGGCAGGGTGAGCCCTTGCCGGTGAGCCAGCGCATCTTCGCCGGCCATGCGCCGCAGCCGCTGCAGCCGGGTACCTGTGCCCGCATCTTCACCGGCGCGCCGGTGCCGGCTGGCGCCGACTGCGTCGAAATGCAGGAAAACGCCGAAGTGGCTGACGATGGCCGGGTGCGCTTCCTCGAACCGCTGAAGGTCGACCAGAATATTCGCCCGCAAGGCCAGGAAACACGCCAGGGTGAGCAGGTGATGAGCGCCGGCACACGCTTGGGCCCGATCGAGCTGGGCTTGGCTGCGACCCTTGGCCAGGCCCGTCTGGATGTGGTGCGCAAGGTGCGCGTGGCGGTGCTGTCGACCGGTGACGAGCTGATCGAGCCTGGCCTGCCCCTGGGGCCAGGGCAAATCTACAACAGCAACCGCCGCTTGCTGGTCAGCTGGCTGCAACGCTTGGGTTGTGAGGTGCGGGATGCGGGGATTTTGCCCGATGACCTGGCGCGCACCCGTGAATGCCTGGCGGCATTGGGCGATGTCGACCTGATTCTGTCCACCGGTGGCGTTTCCGTGGGCGAGGCTGATTACCTGGGTGCCGCCCTGCGCGAGGCCGGCGAGCTGGCCTTGTGGAAGCTGGCGATCAAACCGGGCAAGCCGCTCACGTTCGGGCACTTTCGTGGCGTCCCGGTGATCGGTTTGCCGGGCAACCCGGCGTCCACGCTGGTCACGTTCGGGTTGCTGACCCGGCCGTATCTGTTGCGCCGTCAGGGCGTGGCTGATGTCACGCCGCTGCGCTTCGACATGCCAGCGGGCTTCGACTGGCCCAAGCCAGGTACGCGCCGCGAGTACCTGCGCGCACGCATCGAGCAGGGCCAGGTGCGCATCTACAAAAACCAGAGCTCTGGCGTACTGCGCAGCGCGGCCTGGGCCGAGGGCTTGGTCGAGGTACGTGAAGGCAGTACGCCGAAGCAGGGCGACAGTGTGCCGTTCATCCCCTTCAGCGAGCTACTTGGTTGAGCGCCCAAGCCAGCCGCCCGCCAGTGGCGTGGCGCTGGCGGGTTGCACCTGGTTGAGGCGCATGTGCACGTTTTCCAATTGCTGGGCGGCAATGCTCCAATCGTGACGCTGGCGGGCGAATTGCCGGCCGGCTTCGCTCAATTGGGCCATGCGCCAAGGCTGGTTGAGCAGTTGGGTGATCAGCAGGGCCAGTTGGTCACCATCGTCACTGCCCAAGTAGTGTTCGCCGTTGTTCACGGCCAGCCCTGATACCCCCTTGCTGGTGGTGATGACCGGCAGCCCCGCAGCCATCGCCTCGAGCAGCTTCACCTTGGACCCTCCGCCATACAGCAGTGGGGCGAAGAACAGTGCCGAGCGACGTTGCAGTTCACGCAGGTCGGGGCGGTAGCCGACCCACTCGATGCGTGGGTCGTTCCAATGCAGCTTCCAGCTGGCTGGCAGGGCGTGGCCGGCTATGGCCAGGCGCACGGCCGGGTTACTCATCCACACCTGCGGCATGATCTCTTCCAGCGCCCATTCGATGGCCTCAAGGTTCGAGCCATATTCGAAGTTGCCGACAAACAGCAGGCGCTGGCTGTGCAACGCCGGTTGCACGTGCTGGTAGAAATCGCAGTCCACGCCACTGACCACCACATTTACCGGGCGCCCACTGATCTGGGCGATCAGTTCGGCGTCGTGGCTGCTGACCGCCACCACTTCGCTGGGTTGGCGCAGCACCCGCTGCTCCCAGCGCCGATAGCGCCAGCGGTCGAATGCATTGAGCGGGCGCAGCCACAGCGGCAGGCGGTCATGGCAGGCGCCGCCCATCACCGATTCCAGGGTGTGCTCGCTGAGCATGAAGGGCAGCCCGCGTGCCTGCAGGGCTTTTTCGAACGGCTGGAAACTGTAGCTGTGCTCGATCTGGATGACGTCCCAGGGTTCGTCCAGCAGTTGCTCGAAGCGGTGCCTCAGGCAGGGCGCCAAGCCATTGATGATCGCCCGCATGGGATAGTCGATGATCGGTGACGCCAGCAGGTTGAGTGGGCTGTGCAGGGCGCGCCTGGGCAACACGATCAAGCGTTCGACCCAGGGTTCAAGGGCTTCACGGGCCGCATCGCTCAGGGGGATCTTGGACTGCACCAACAGGGTGATCCGGTGGCCACGCTGGGCAAGTTCGCGCAGCAGGTGGTATTGCCGAGTCTTGCCGCCGCTGGTGGTCGGCCAGGGTAAGTAGGGCAGTGTCCAGAGAATGCGCATGACCCGGAACCCTCGTTACAGATCGCGGATAAAAAGACGCGCCCGTCGGCAGTCAGCCGATCACTGCTGCCGGGGCGCGTCCATGGCTGTCGGTGAAGCAGAACTTAGGTGATGAAAAGTCAATAGTTTGACTTTTTGCTAGATATATTCACCTGAGTCAAATACTTGTCAAAGGTGGCTTTCCTGAGCATAGCCGCGCATTTGCGGGCGTGTAAAAAATGGGTGAAATCCAGTGTTATTGTGCGGGGCATGCAACGATCGGTGTGTGCCGGTGGTCGAGATCTGGGTTAGCTATTTTTTCATGGAGAAGCGCGATGCAAGGGCGCAAGGCAATGTTGATCCTGCACGGCAAGCAGGCGATGAACGAAGCGCTGCGCAGTGCCGTGCTGGCGATGCGCGAGAGCGGCTGGGTGCTGGATGTGCGGGTCACCTGGGAAGCCGGGGACGCTCAGCGCCTGGTTGGCGAGGCGCTGGCCGCTGGTTACACCCATATTGTCGCGGGCGGCGGCGATGGTACGTTGCGCGATGTCGCTGAAGCCATGGGCTTGGCAGCGGCCCAGGCCAGCCTGGCGCTGTTGCCTTTGGGCACCGCCAATGATTTCGCCAAGGCTGCGGGCGTGCCACTGGAGCCGGACGCCGCACTGGCATTGCTGAATACTCCGGCGCGGCCTATCGACTTGGGCCAGGTCGGTGATCACCTGTTCCTCAACATGGCCACCGGCGGCTTCGGCAGCCAGGTTACGGCCAACACCTCGGAGGACCTGAAAAAGGTCCTGGGGGCTGCGGCCTACCTGTTCACGGGGCTGTCGCGCTTCAGCGAGTTGCAGGCGGCCTCAGTGGAACTACAGGGCCCCGACTTCCATTGGCAGGGTGATCTGCTGGCGCTGGGCATTGGCAATGGCCGGCAGGCCGGCGGTGGGCAGGCACTGTGCCCAGAGGCGCTGGCAGACGATGGCCTGCTGGATGTCGCCATATTGCCAGCGCCGCAGGAAGTGGTGGGGGCGTTGCGCGACCTGCTGGCCGGGGATGGGTTGTTTGTCCGGGCCAGGCTGCCCTGGGTGGAGATCAAGAGCTCGCAGGGGCTGGACATCAACCTAGACGGTGAGCCGCTGCAGGTCGACAGCCTGCGCTTCGAGGCAAAGCCCGCCGCGTTGCAGGTGCACTTGCCGGTCGACTCGCCGTTGCTCAGTCGTCCAGGCTGATGATTTTTTCGCGTACCGCGTACAGCACCAGGCCCGCCACATCGTGAATCTGCAGGCGTTTCATGATTTGCGAGCGGTGGGTTTCCACAGTCTTGATCGAGAGCCCCAGGCCACTGGCGATTTCCCGGGTGGATTTGCCGCGCACGATCAGGCGCAGGATTTCCAGCTGGCGTGCGGTCAGGTTGTGGCGGTCGCGGTTCGGTTGCTTGCGGTGCTGGGTATGCAGCAGCGCCTGGTTGATGACGGTGTGGGCGATCGCCGGGCTGAGGTAGCGCTCGCCGTTGCGCAGGGCACACAAGGCCTGCTCCAGCTCGGTCGCGCTGGTGTCTTTGAGCAGGTAGCCATGGGCGCCGCTTTCCAGGGCACGCATGATCAGGTCCGGGTCGGTGTGCATCGACAAGATCAGCACCTTACAGGTGCTGCCGCTGGCGCGCAGCTGTGTCAGGGCATCGAGGCCGCTGGTCGAGCGCATGGAAATGTCCAGCAGGACGATGTCGGGTGCCAGGTTGCGCACGTGCTCAAGCAGCTGGTTGCCGTCATCGGCTTCACCGGCCACGCAGTAGCCCGGGATGTCGGAGACCAGTGCGCGGACCCCGGCGCGGATCAGCGAGTGGTCGTCCACCAACAGCAGTCTACAGGTCATGGGCGGTAAAGCTCCTGGCGCGTTCCTGGGTGCGTGGCGGCCACGGGAACAGCGCTTCGATCTGCGTGCCCACGCCAAGCTGGCTGGTGATGTCGAGACGCCCCTGTAAGGCCGTCACCCGTTCCTGCATGCCGGCCAAACCGCGTTGCCCTGCTTCGGCCGGGTGCCTGGCGGGGACAAAGCCGCGGCCATCGTCCTGAATGATCAAGGCAAGCCCTGCGGGGCTGCGTTGCAGGCGGATCGACAGATTGCGCGCCTGGGCATGGCGCAGCATGTTGGTCACGGCTTCCTGGGTGATGCGAAACACCGCCATGGCGACGGCTTCGTCAATGCCGCCCAGGCGTTGATTGCAGACCAGGCTCCAGTGCACATCGGTTTTTTCCAGCGTGCGCAGCAGGTGCGCACGCAGGCTGGCCTCAAGGCCCAGGCTGGCCAGTTGCCGAGGGTTGAGCAGGGCACAGACATCGCGCACGTTGCTCAGCGCGTTGTCGAGCGTGGTGCGCAGGGTGTCGCAGTGGCTGTGCAACTCATCGGGCATACGCCGTTGCAGCCATTGCAACTGAAGCTTGGCTGCGGTGAGCAGTTGCCCGATGTCGTCATGCAGTTCGCGGCCCAGGTGCTGGCGCTCGCTTTCCTGCACCATCAGCATGCGCTTGGCCAGTTCTGCCGGGTGCAGGCGGATCGACCCGGCCCCCAGGCCCACGTGCAGGCCAACGCCAAGCATCGCCGCGACCTGCAGCATCAACAGGCTGGCCGGTATCGCTTGGCCGGCCATGTACAGCAGCAGGTTGGCGACCATGGAGGCCACGCACAGCACGATCGTCATCCAGCGCAGCAGGGCAGTGCGGGAGCAGCAGCGCAGAAGAGTCTTCAAGCGTGGGAGCATAGATAGAAAAGCCACTGAAGTATTGCTGATGGAGGCCTTGCACAAGTCTTAGCAGAGGCTTTGGCGCAGTACTTTATATGTTTTGCGGGGCACGTCCTCAATCAGCCTTGATGCCGGCTGAAGGCGGTCGCTGGCGAGCATGGTAACACTTCACACGGCGTTGGTCGCTGTTGGGCAATGCTTTGAAACCTCATGTTTACGGGCTGTTTCGGCACGTTCGTCCGACTCGAGTCAATAGCAAAGTGCCAGCCACTATTCGTCTGTCAATCATGCCGAGTGTAACTAGGGCAATAATCACGCGCGCAGTCCTGGCGACAGTTGGCGAAACTTCCAAGTTTGGCCAACAACGCCCTTAGTTGCTCTTTTGTTAGTTATTGTGAAGCGCGGGGGTGCGTGCCTTGGGCGGCTGTTGTGACTGTATGCGGGTGAGTGCAGTGGCTGCCGCGCTCATCGCAGGCGGCACAGGCTTGCGGTAATGGTTGATCGAGCACGCTGGCCAGTTCATTGAGCAATGTGATTTGTTCGCCGGTATCCAGGTTCAGCTGCCCGGTGCGCGGGTCGATCAGCTCGAGTTGCCAGGCCAGCAGGGTCAGGCAAGCGTCGGTTGCGGGCAGGGCTTCACGTTGCAGGCGCTGCTGCTGGCAGGCCGGTGCGAGCAATTGCTGCAGAACGGTGGCGTAGTGGGCAACTTCGAGCAGGTCCAGCCGGGTGGCGCGCCTCGCGAGCGTGTCGAGGGCGGTGTTCAGGCAGCCGCAGGCGTCTGCGTCGTTGTCGATCAGTTCCAGGTGCTGCAGGCATTCCTGGGACTGGCTCAGCAAGACTTGGGCATCCAGCAGAAAGTCTTGCAACGCACCTTCAAACGATAAGGCACTGTCCATCAGGACGCTCGGGCGCGTTGGGCGCGGGCAAGGGGCGGGCACGGCGATACGATAGCGAACAAAAGCCTGACTCCATTCATGCAATGAGAATGGCGTCACATTAATGGCTAATGGATATCGCGAACATCAGGTTGCACCCGATTGCATCTAAGGGTTTCCCTGATGGGAGGCCAGGGTGCAACAAGGTGCTAACGGGCACTGGCCTGCCTCGATGTGCCCGCAGTAAAGCATGATGGTAAAGTGATATCAATTACCTTCTCGGCATTTTCCCGCAAGGGTCAAGGTGCGCGTGAACCCGCCGATACAGGGTGGATGAATACACTTTTCCGACTCAAGCCTGGGGGTTTCCAATGGCCGGCATTCTCGACACAGTAGACCAACGCACGCAATTGGTGGGCGAGAACCGCCTGGAAATTCTGATGTTCCGCCTGGCAGGTCGGCAGCTCTTCGCGATCAACGTGTTCAAGGTGCAGGAAGTGCTCCAACTGCCCAAGCTGACCCTGATGCCGCAGCGCCATGCCTTTGTCTGCGGCGTGGTCAACCTGCGTGGGCAGACCCTGCCGGTGATCGACCTGTCCCAGGCGATCGGCATGCGGCCCCTGCAACCCGGGCCGGACAGCACTATCATCGTCACGGAATACAACCGCTCGGTGCAGGCCTTCCTGGTGGGGGGCGTTGACCGCATCGTCAACATGAACTGGGAAGCGATCATGCCGCCGCCGACCAGTGCCGGGCGCCAGCACTACCTGACCGCCATCACCAAGGTCGACGAGAAACTGGTCGAAGTGATTGATGTGGAGAAGGTCCTGGCAGAAATCGTCCCGTACAACGCCAAGGTCTCCGGCGAACGGCTTGCCGACCCCGTGCTGGCCCGCGCCAGAGGCCGTGAAGTATTACTGGTGGACGACTCCAGCGTTGCCTTGGCACAGCTGCGTGACACCCTGTCGCAACTGGGCATGAAGCTGCACGTGGCCAGTGATGGCTTGAAGGCGCTGCGCCTGCTCAAAAGCTGGGCTGACGCCGGTGAGAATGTGTGCGAGAAGCTGCTGATGGTGTTCACCGACGCCGAAATGCCGGAGATGGACGGTTACCGGTTGACCACCGAGATCCGTAGCGATGCCCGCTTGCGTCAGCTCTACGTGGTGCTGCACACCTCGTTGTCGGGCAGTTTCAACGAATCCATGGTCAAGAAGGTGGGCTGCGATAACTTCTTGTCCAAGTTCCAGCCGGATCGCCTGGTCGAGGTGGTCAAGCAGCGCCTGCTGCTGGATACGGCTACTGCGTGATCCCTGGCCCTGCCGGGTATAAGCTTGGCGTTTCGAATGACGCGAGGCGGCAGGGATGTTTCTGAGTGAGTTGTATCGATACCCGGTGAAGTCGGGGCAGGCGCAAAGCCTGCAGGCTTCGCCGGTCGGCCAGTTGGGGTTGTTGGGTGACCGCCGCTGGATGGTGGTGGAGGCAGAAAACGGCCGCTTCCTCACCCAGCGTGCCTGGCCACAGCTCGGCCAGCTCAGGGCGAGCGATGACGATGCTGGGCAGTTGCTACTGGAGGCCCCAGGGCAGGTGCCGTTGCGGGTGCCTGTACCGCTTGCCGACGATGACTTGCGGGGCGTGACTATCTGGCGCGACACCCTGCGGGTGCCCGATGCTGGCGAGGCGGCGGCGAGCTGGCTGTCGGCGCTGCTGGGCAAGGACGTGCGGTTGGTGTATTGCCCGGAGCAACGGGCGCGTTACCTGCCCAATGGTTATGGCTTGAACAGTGACCGTGCGGCGTTTCCGGATGGTTTTCCGCTGCTGTTGATCGGCCAGGGGTCGTTGGACGAGCTCAGTCGGCGTGTTGGTCGGCCCATGGAAATGCTGCGGTTCAGGCCCAACCTGGTGGTACAGGGCGCAGAACCGTTCGCCGAGGACGGCTGGAAGCGGATTCGTATCGGTACCCTCGAGTTTCGCGTGCTCAAGCCCAGCGTGCGGTGCATTTTCACCACCATCGATCCACGGGCCGGCGAACGCAGCCCGGACCGCGAGCCCATGACCACGCTCAAAACGTTCCGCGAGAAAGAAGGGGATGTGTTGTTCGGGCAGAACCTGGCGGTGGATGGCAGTGGTGTGCTGGAAGTGGGGATGAAGGTCGAAGTCCTGTAGGAGCAGCCTTGCGCTGCGAAGAGGCCGGTATTAACACCGAGGATTCAGGGTGTTAATACCGGCCTCTTCGCAGCACAAGGCTGCTCCTACAAGGGGTGGCTTACATATCGTCGAAGTAGCGCTCGTGCCAATCCACCAGCGGCTGCGGCGAGTTGAGCTTCTGCCCGTAGATCACCGAATACGACAGCACGTTCTGTACGTACTGGCGCGTCTCGTCGAACGGGATCGATTCCACCCACACATCGAAGCTCAGGTGTTTAGCGCCCTTGAGCCACTGGCGTACCCGCCCGGGGCCGGCGTTATAGGCCGCCGAAGCGAGTACCCGGTTGCCATTGAATTGGCTGTGCACCTGGCTCAGGTACGCGGCCCCCAGCTGAATGTTCTTGTCAGGGTTGAACACCTGCGCCGGCGAGGCCAGCGGGATGCTGAACTTGCGCGCGGTTTCCTTGGCGGTGGCCGGCATCAGCTGCATCAAGCCGCTGGCGCCCACGCTGGAGCGCGCATCCTCCATGAAGGCACTTTCCTGACGGGTAATGGCGAACACCCAGCTTGAATGCAGGCCGCGGACCTTGGCCTCGCGCACCAGGGTGTCGCGGTGGGCCATCGGGAAGCGGATGTCCAGGTCATCCCAGTACTGGGCCTGGCTGATGGTCCGAATGGCCGGGAAGTACCAGCGCAGTTCATAGGCCAGGCGTGCCTGGGCGACCATCTCGTCACGGGTGAAGTGGCGGCTGACGTGGTACCACTCGCGGCGCCCTTCGACGATCTGCCCGCGGGCATGGAATTCCAGTGCACGTTGAATGCCCGGGGTATTGCGCACCTTAGTGACCAACTGCTGGCTCAGCACCAGGGGCTTGTTGTTCAGCTGGTAGGGGGTTTGTGCACGGTCGGCAGCGAGGAAACCATAGAAGTCACGCTCGCGCGCCACGGTCTTGTACAGCAGTGGAATTTGCGGGTTGTTCGGTTGGGCCAGTTCGAGGCTGCGTGCCTGCCAGTACTTCCAGCGGTTGCTGCTGGCCAGGTCCTGGGGCAGGCGCTTGGTCAGCTCGTAGGCATCTTCCCAGCGGCCCAGGCGCAGCAACAGGCGCAGGCGCCATTCGCTGACGGTGTTGTCGCGCAGCTCGGGGTCGTAGCGGGTCATCAGGTCGAGCGCGCGTGGGTCGTAGCGGCGCGCCAGGGTCAGGCCGATCTCGCGGGCGATGGCCACCTTCTCGTCGCGGGAGAAGTGCATGCGCTGGGCATAGTCGTCGAGCAGGGCCATGGCCCGCTCCGGGTCCTGCCGGGCCAGTCGGCGCAAGCCGAGGCTGACCACGTCGGACATGGCCTCGTTGACCGGGGTGAAGCGCGACGGCTGGTTGAGCAGCTCGGGCTTCTGTGCCACATCGATCAGCAGGCGCCCTTGCGGGCCGAGGGTGGTCAGGGTTTTGACCAGGTTGTTGGCCAGGCCGTAGTTGCGCGCCTGGGCCGCCAGCTTGGTGCGGTTCCAGCGCTTGGCCTCGGTCAACTGGCCCTCGGCGGCCCACATGCCGAACAGCGTGTCACAGGCCGCCGGTTGCGACTTGCCGACATTCCACAGTTTATCGGCCGTGGCATAGCCTTCGGCGCGCAGGCCGTGGCTGAGCTGGTACTGGCCGTTGAGGCAGTCCAGTTCGGTGAAATTGAGCTTGGGGTCGTAGTACTTGACGAAGGTGTTCCATTCGCCGCGCTCGGCCAGCCAGCGCAACCAGCGCAGTTTCATCCAGTTGGCCTGGGGCAGGTCGCCGTGTTTGGCCAGGAACCCTTCGATTTCTTCGTTGCTGGCGCTCTTCAGGCGTGCGGTCAGCTCGTCGTAGGTCAGGTAGGGCGTCAGCGGGTAATCACGCAATTGCTGGGCATAGCGCAGGTACGGGCCTTTGTCGCCCTTGGCCAGGGCGCGCTTGGCCTCGTCGTAGTACTGGCGCTGTTGAGTGAGGTCGAGGGCCTGCGCCGCGCTGGCGGTGGCGGCGGTAAGCAGCAAGCAGGATGCAATCTGTAACAGGCGGCTGCGCATGATACGTCCGGGCAGTTGAACCATGGGGAAGTGACGGCGAAGCCAGCACTGTTGGAAGCTATGCCTTAGCTTAGCCGTTTGCCGGCGGCAGATGAAAGCACAGCGCTTGTATCAAGACATTATGTTCGACCAGATGTCGTAAAGCCCTCACCGGGGGGGCAACTTAATGCCGTGGGGGCCCAAGTCAGGTAGAATGCGCGCCCGATTTATGGAGACCAACATGACCCTGCTCAAATTCAGCGATGTGTCCCTCGCATTCGGCGCCATGCCGCTGCTGGACAAAGTGTCCTGGCAGATCGCTCGTGGCGAGCGGGTGTGCATCATCGGCCGCAACGGCACCGGCAAGTCGAGCATGCTGCGCCTGGTCAAGGGCGAGCAGAAGGGCGACGACGGCGAGATATGGCGCGCTCCGGGCCTGAAGATCGGCGAGCTGCCGCAGGAATTGCCGCTGGCCGACGAGCGCAGCGTGTTCGATGTGGTGGCCGAGGGCCTCGATGGCGTTGGCGCGTTGCTGGCCGAGTTCCATCACCTGAGCCAGAACATCCAGGGCGACGAAGACCTGGAAAAACTCATGCACGTTCAGCACGAGCTCGAAGCCCGTGACGGCTGGCGCCTGCAGCAGGTGGTGGAAAGCACCCTGAGCCGTCTGCAACTGCCTGCCGACAAGACCCTGGCCGAGCTGTCCGGTGGCTGGCGCCGCCGCGTGCTGCTGGCCCAGGCGCTGGTGTCGGAGCCTGACCTGCTGCTGCTCGACGAGCCGACCAACCACTTGGACATCGGTGCGATCGCCTGGCTTGAAGAGGCGCTGCGCGGGTTCAATGGCGCGGTACTGTTCATTACCCACGACCGGTCCTTCCTGCAGAACCTGGCCACTCGCATCCTCGAACTGGACCGCGGCGGGCTGATCGACTGGAATGGCGATTACGCCAGCTTCCTGGTGCACAAAGAAGCGGCGCTGGCCGCCGAGGAAACCGCCAACGCGCTGTTCGACAAGCGCCTGGCCCAGGAAGAAGTGTGGATCCGTCAGGGCATCAAGGCCCGGCGTACCCGTAACGAAGGGCGCGTACGTGCCCTCAAGGCCTTGCGCGTCGAGCGCGGCGAGCGCCGTGAGCGTCAGGGCAAGGCGAACATCCAGATCGAGGCGGCGGACAAGTCCGGCAAGCAGGTCATGGTGCTGGAAAATATCAGCTTCGCCCATGCCGACGGCCCGATGCTGGTCAAGGACTTCTCCATGGTCCTGCAGCGTCAGGACCGTATCGGCCTGCTGGGTGCCAACGGTACCGGCAAGACCACCTTGCTCAAGATGATGCTCGGTGACCTGGAGCCTATCTCGGGCAAGGTCGAGCGTGGCACCAAGCTGGAAGTGGCCTACTTCGACCAGATGCGCCATCAGCTCGATCTGGAAAAGACCGTGATCGACAACCTGGCCGAAGGCCGCGATTTCATCGAGATCGATGGCCAGAACCGCCACGTGCTCAGCTACCTGGGCGACTTCCTGTTCAGCCCCCAGCGTGCCCGTACGCCGGTCAAGGCGCTGTCGGGTGGCGAGCGTGCGCGCCTGCTGTTGGCCAAGCTGTTCAGCAAGCCGGCCAACCTGCTGGTGCTCGACGAACCGACCAACGACCTCGATGTGGAAACCCTCGAGCTGCTCGAAGAGGTGCTGTCCAACTACAAGGGCACCGTGCTGATGGTCAGCCACGACCGGGCCTTCCTCGACAACGTCGTCACCAGCACCCTGGTGTTCGAAGGCGAGGGCAAGGTGCGCGAGTATGTCGGTGGCTATGAGGACTGGATCCGTCAGGGCGGCTCGCCCAAGCTGCTGGGCGTGACCGAAAGCAAGGGCGGCAAGTCCGAGCTCAACAGCGCGGTGGTGGAAAAGCAGGACGTGCAAGCCGCACCGGCGCCAGCGGCAGCCGTGGCCGACGCCTCGAAGAAGAAACTCAGCTACAAACTGCAGCGTGAGCTGGAGATGTTGCCTGGGCAGATCGATGCGATCGAACAGCGCATGGCTGAGGCGCAGGAAGAAGTGAATGCGGCGGGCTTCTATCAGCGGCCAATCGCCGAGACTTCGGCGGTGCTGGCGCAGATCGAGAAGCTGCAAGGCGAGCTGGATGTGCTGGTAGAGCGCTGGGCTGAGCTGGAAGGCTGATCAGCGGTTAACCTGAGCCGGCCCCTTCGCGGGGCAAGCCCGCTCCCACAGGATCGCCACAGTTCTCAAGAGCAGTGGTAATCCTGTGGGAGCGGGCTTGCCCCGCGAAGAGGCCGGTACAGGTTAAATCATTCCTTCTTCTGTAGCCGCACCGCCAGCACGTCGCATGGCGCGCCATGCAGCACGTCGTTGGCAGTGGAGCCCAGCAGCAAAGCCAGGCCATGTCGGCCATGGCTGCCGACCACGATCAGGTCGCACTTCTGGTCCTTGGCCAGTTGGTGGATTTCCTGGCGGGGCTGGCCGTAGGTCAGGTGGGAATCGCCGCGGTTGATGTCCGGGTATTTGTTGAACAAGCGCTCCATTCGCTCTTTGGCCTGATCGAACTGCTGCTGTTGCAGCTGTGAGAGGTCCATGGGCACGTCGCCGCCAAATGCCATGGCCATCGGTTCGACGATGTGTACCAGGGATACCTTGGCGCCTGAGGGTTCCGCGAGCTTCATGGCGCGCTTGATCACCGGGTCGCATTCTTCGGTCAGGTCGACGGCGACCAACAAATGTTCGTATTGCATGAGCGGTACTCCTGACAATCGCGATAGAAGAAGTATGGTCGCTTTCGGGCGGGTCTTCCGTGAAAAATGGCTAACCAGCTCATTTGCAACGCTTTATGGGGTCTACTGATATGACGGTATTGCTGGTGGTGTCAATCCTTGCGCTGATTCTCAGCCCGCTTTCCTGGTTGCGCACGTCGCGCAAGCAGGGCGAGCAGATGAACCTGCGCCTGGAAGCGCGTCGCATGGGCCTGGCCATGCAGCTGGCGCCTCAGCAATGGCCACATTGGCTGGAAAAGGAGCCGCCAAGCCCCTGCCCGCAGTACCACCGTGGGCGGCGCAAGGGGCGCGAGGACAGCTTCTGCTACTGGCAGGTCACGCCAGGCGTGTGGTGGAACCAATGGCGCGAGCCGTGTGAGGATCCGCGCCTTGCCGAGGCCTTTGCGCGCTTGCCGGCCAGTGTCTACAAGGTTGAGGCCGACCCCCGTATGATCGCTTTGTACTGGACCGAGCGGGGCGATAAATCTGTATTGCAGGATATTGCGCACGTCCTCGAAACCCTCGCCTGACCCCTCGCCAATTAAAAAGCGCGTTAAACGACAAAGCGGCGGCTTGGCAGAGCCCCTGAAGGGGTGGGGTGCCAAGTCGCCGCTTTGCGTTCTGCTGCGCAGAAAAGGCCAGGCAGGCCGGGAATGCTTGAAGCCATTGGCAGTGTAGTCGGCTGCCAGCGATCTGCTGAAAAAAATCATCCCCTGGCAGGCACGGGCCTGTTTTCCCATGGTCAATTGCTGACATGAATGTGCAGCGATCACTGACGTCATGCTTTGTACCCAGACCCTACAAAATGACCGGAAAGTCGCGTTTTCACTCAGTGCGTGAGCATTTGACAACGCTGATCTTTTCGGAGAATGTGTGCACACCCAAATCAAACGGGCGTATGAATTGAGCGTTTGTATGTCACACGGCTCGTTCATAGTCCCGACTAGCGCGCTGACGGGTGTGCCTGGGGCAGGGCGGCATGGCCTGCCTGATGCAGCAGCGACCGGCGTGTACAGTTAGCTTCCATATCGTGGAGATCAGTTGATGATTTACGAAGGTAAAGCCATCACGGTTAAGGCTCTTGAAAGTGGCATCGTCGAACTCAAGTTCGATCTCAAGGGTGAGTCCGTCAACAAATTCAATCGCCTGACCCTGAACGAGCTTCGCGAAGCGGTCGATGCCATCAAGGCCGACGCTTCGGTCAAGGGCGTAATCGTCAGCAGCGGCAAGGACGTGTTCATCGTCGGCGCCGACATCACCGAGTTCGTCGACAACTTCAAGCTGCCCGAGGCCGAGCTGGTAGCCGGCAGCCTGGAAGCCAACCGCATCTTCAATGCCTTCGAAGACCTCGAAGTGCCAACCGTTGCCGCCATCAATGGCATCGCCCTGGGCGGTGGCCTGGAAATGTGCCTGGCGGCCGATTACCGGGTCATGGCCAGCACTGCCAAGATTGGCCTGCCTGAAGTCAAACTGGGCATCTACCCAGGCTTCGGCGGTACCGTGCGCCTGCCGCGACTGATCGGTTCGGACAACGCGGTCGAGTGGATTGCCGCCGGCAAGGAAAACCGTGCCGAAGACGCCCTCAAGGTCGGTGCCGTCGACGCCGTGGTCGCCCCTGAGCTGCTGCAAGCCGGTGCCCTGGACCTGATCAAGCGCGCCATCAGCGGCGAGCTGGACTACAAGGCCAAGCGCCAGCCGAAACTGGAAAAGCTCAAGCTCAATGCCATCGAGCAGATGATGGCGTTCGAGACGGCCAAAGGCTTTGTCGCAGGCCAGGCTGGGCCGAACTACCCAGCGCCGGTCGAAGCCATCAAGACCATTCAGAAGGCCGCCAACTTCGGCCGTGACAAGGCCCTGGAAATCGAAGCCGCAGGCTTTGCCAAGCTGGCCAAGACGTCGGTTGCCCATAGCCTGATCGGCCTGTTCCTGAACGATCAGGAGCTCAAGCGCAAGGCCAAGGCCCATGACGAGATCGCCCGTGACGTGAAGCAGGCTGCCGTGCTCGGCGCTGGCATCATGGGTGGCGGCATCGCCTACCAGTCGGCGGTCAAGGGTACGCCGATCCTGATGAAGGACATCCGCGAAGACGCCATTCAGCTGGGCCTTAACGAAGCCTCCAAGCTGCTGGGCAATCGCGTTGAAAAAGGCCGCCTGACCCCCGCCAAGATGGCTGAAGCGCTCAACGCCATCCGCCCGACCCTGTCCTACGGCGATTTCGCCCACGTCGACATCGTCGTCGAGGCCGTGGTCGAGAACCCGAAGGTCAAGCAAGCCGTGTTGGCAGAAGTCGAAGGCCAGGTGAAAGAGGATGCCATCCTCGCCTCCAACACCTCGACCATCTCCATCAACCTGCTGGCCAAAGCGCTCAAGCGCCCAGAAAACTTCGTCGGCATGCACTTCTTCAACCCGGTGCACATGATGCCGCTGGTCGAAGTCATTCGCGGCGAGAAGTCCAGTGAAGTGGCGGTTGCCACCACCGTGGCGTATGCCAAGAAAATGGGCAAGAACCCGATCGTGGTCAACGACTGCCCGGGCTTCCTGGTCAACCGCGTGCTGTTCCCGTACTTCGGCGGTTTCGCCAAGCTGGTCAGCGCTGGCGTCGACTTCGTGCGCATCGACAAGGTCATGGAGAAGTTCGGCTGGCCCATGGGCCCCGCCTACCTGATGGACGTGGTCGGCATCGACACCGGCCACCATGGCCGCGACGTGATGGCCGAAGGCTTCCCGGACCGCATGAAGGACGAGCGCCGTTCGGCGGTAGACGCCCTGTACGAGGCCAACCGCCTGGGCCAGAAGAACTGCAAGGGCTTCTACGCCTACGAGACCGACAAGCGTGGCAAGCCGAAGAAGGTGTTCGACCCCGCCGTGCTCGACGTGCTCAAGCCGATCGTGTTCGAGCAGCGTGAAGTCACTGACGAAGACATCATCAACTGGATGATGGTCCCGCTGTGCCTGGAGACTGTGCGTTGCCTGGAAGACGGCATCGTCGAAACCGCTGCCGAAGCCGACATGGGCCTGGTCTACGGCATTGGTTTCCCTCCCTTCCGTGGCGGTGCATTGCGCTACATCGACGCGATCGGTGTCGCCGAATTCGTCGCCCTGGCCGATCAGTACGCTGACCTGGGGCCGCTGTACCACCCGACCGCGAAGCTGCGCGAAATGGCCAAAAATGGCCAGCGCTTCTTCAACTGAGCGTAGAGCGAGAGATTTGATATGAGCCTGAATCCAAGAGACGTGGTGATTGTCGACTTCGGTCGCACGCCAATGGGCCGCTCCAAGGGTGGCATGCACCGCAACACCCGCGCCGAAGACATGTCTGCGCACCTGATCACCAAACTGCTGGAACGCAACGGCAAGGTCGACCCAAAAGAAGTCGAGGACGTGATCTGGGGCTGCGTCAACCAGACCCTCGAGCAGGGCTGGAACATTGCCCGCATGGCGTCGCTGATGACACCGATCCCGCACACCTCGGCGGCGCAGACCGTCAGCCGCCTGTGCGGCTCGTCGATGAGTGCGCTGCACACCGCCGCGCAGGCGATCATGACCGGCAACGGCGATGTATTCGTGGTTGGCGGCGTCGAGCACATGGGCCACGTCAGCATGATGCATGGCGTCGACCCTAACCCGCACCTGTCCTTGCATGCTGCCAAGGCTTCCGGGATGATGGGCCTGACTGCAGAGATGCTCGGCAAAATGCACGGCATCAGCCGTGAACAGCAGGATCTGTTCGGCCTGCGTTCGCACCAGCTCGCTCACAAGGCGACGGTCGAAGGCAAGTTCAAGGACGAGATCATCCCGATGCAGGGCTATGACGAGAATGGCTTCCTGAAGGTCTTCGATTTCGACGAGACCATTCGCCCGGAAACCACCCTCGAAGGGCTGGCGTCGCTGAAGCCTGCGTTCAACCCGAAAGGTGGCACCGTCACCGCGGGTACGTCGTCGCAGATCACCGACGGTGCTTCGTGCATGATCGTCATGTCTGGCCAGCGCGCCATGGACCTGGGCATCCAGCCATTGGCGGTGATTCGCGCCATGGCCGTGGCCGGTGTCGACCCGGCAATCATGGGCTACGGCCCGGTGCCATCGACCCAGAAAGCCCTCAAGCGTGCCGGCCTGAGCATGGCCGATATCGACTTCATCGAGCTCAACGAAGCCTTCGCCGCACAAGCCTTGCCTGTGTTGAAAGACTTGAAAGTGCTCGACAAGATGGATGAGAAGGTTAACCTGCACGGCGGCGCCATTGCTTTGGGCCACCCGTTCGGTTGCTCGGGTGCACGTATTTCCGGCACCCTGCTCAACGTCATGAAGCAGAATGGCGGTACTCTGGGGGTGGCGACCATGTGCGTCGGCCTCGGCCAGGGCATCACCACTGTCTTCGAACGCGTCTGATCGCGTCGCGGGACAGCAGCCGGGGCCTAGTGCCCCGGTTTTGTTTTTTACAGGTTTTATTAAAAAGGGTGAGCGACATGCAGATACAGCCAGGCGTATACCGGCACTACAAGGGGCCTGAGTACCGTGTCTTCAGTGTTGCGCAGCACTCCGAAACTGAAGAGTGGATGGTCTTCTACCAATGCCTGTATGGTGAATACGGGTTCTGGGTACGGCCTCTTTCGATGTTCCAGGAGTCCGTCGAGGTTGACGGCGAGCAGGTGCCACGCTTTGCTTTGGTCAAGGCCGAAGAAGGGTTGCCTGGGCTGCTGGCCAAGTCGCACGAGTGATCGACCGCGCTTGACCTCACTGTTTTGCCACTATATATAGCGGTGCCGCGTCTGGCACCTGACGCGTTTTTCATCTTCAGATTCAGGAATACTCCGATCCATGGGCAAATCGCTGGTCATTGTGGAATCCCCGGCCAAGGCCAAGACCATCAACAAGTACCTGGGCAACCAGTACGTGGTGAAGTCGAGTATCGGCCATATCCGAGACCTCCCCACCAGCGGTTCGGCCAGCGCTAGCAAAGAGCCGGCCGCCAAGCGTGGTAAGGCTGCGGGTGAGGCGCCGGCCCTTTCGCCGAAAGAAAAGGCACGCCGCCAGCTGGTGGCACGCATGGGTGTCGACCCCGACCACGGCTGGAAGGCCAAGTACGAGATCCTGCCTGGCAAGGAAAAGGTGATCGAAGAGCTGCGCCGCCTGGCCAAGGATGCTGACACCATCTACCTCGCAACCGACTTGGACCGCGAAGGGGAGGCCATTGCATGGCACCTGCGCGAAGCCATCGGTGGTGACGACACCCGCTACAAGCGCGTGGTGTTCAACGAAATTACCAAGAAGGCCATTCAAGAGGCCTTCTCGCAACCGGGCGAGCTGGACATCGACCGCGTCAACGCCCAGCAGGCGCGGCGCTTCCTCGATCGCGTGGTGGGTTACATGGTTTCGCCACTGCTGTGGGCCAAGATCGCCCGTGGCCTGTCCGCAGGCCGTGTACAGTCGGTCGCGGTGAAGCTGGTGGTCGAGCGCGAGCGCGAGATCCGTGCCTTCATCCCCGAAGAGTACTGGGAGATCCACGCCGACCTGGGCACCGCCAAGAACGCCAAGGTGCGTTTCGAAGTGGCGCGCGAGAAAGGCGAGGCCTTCAAGCCGCTTAACGAAGCACAGGCCATGGCAGCGCTGGAGAAGCTCAAGGCTTCCAGCTACAGCGTGGTCAAGCGTGAAGACCGCCCGACCAGCAGCAAGCCTTCGGCGCCGTTCATCACGTCCACCTTGCAGCAGGCCGCGAGCAACCGCCTGGGCTTTGGCGTGAAGAAAACCATGATGATGGCCCAGCGTCTGTACGAAGCGGGTTACATCACCTACATGCGTACCGACTCCACCAACCTGTCGGCCGATGCCCTGGACATGGCGCGCAGCTACATCGAGCGCGAGTTCGGCAAGCAGTACCTGCCGGAAAACCCGCTGGTGTATGGCAGCAAGGAAGGCGCCCAGGAGGCGCACGAAGCGATTCGTCCTTCTGACGTCAACACTCATCCGACCAAGCTCAGCGGCATGGAGCGCGATGCAGAGCGCCTGTACGAGCTGATCTGGCGCCAGTTCCTCGCCTGCCAGATGCCGCCGGCGCAGTACCTGTCCACCAGCGTCACGGTGGCGGCTGGCGACTTCGAGCTGCGTGCCAAGGGCCGTATCCTCAAGTTCGACGGTTACACCCGCGTGCTGCCGCAACAGAGCAAGCCTGGCGAAGACGATGTGCTGCCGGAAATGGTCCAGGGTGAAGCGCTCAAGCTGATCCAGATCGACCCGAGCCAGCACTTCACCAAGCCGCCAGCGCGCTTCACTGAAGCCAGCCTGGTCAAGGAAATGGAAAAGCGCGGCATCGGTCGCCCGTCGACCTACGCGGCGATCATCTCGACCATCCAGGACCGTGGCTATGTGACGTTGCACAACCGCCGCTTCTATTCCGAGAAGATGGGCGACATCGTCACTGAGCGCCTGTCCGAGAGCTTCTCCAATCTGATGGACTACGGCTTCACCGCCGGCATGGAAGAGAACCTCGACGACGTGGCCCAGGGCGAGCGTGACTGGAAGAACGTGCTCGACGAGTTCTACGGCGACTTCAGCAAAAAGCTGCAGACGGCCGAGTCGGCCGAAAACGGCATGCGTGCCAACCAGCCGACCATGACCAACATTCCGTGCAAGGAATGTGGCCGCCCGATGATGATTCGCACCGCCTCCACCGGCGTGTTCCTCGGTTGCTCGGGCTACAGCCTGCCGCCCAAGGAGCGTTGCAAGGCAACCGTCAACCTGGTGCCAGGTGACGAGATTGCCGCGGATGACGAGGGTGAATCGGAATCCCGCGTGCTGTTGGGCAAGCACCGTTGCCCGATCTGCGCCACGGCGATGGACGCTTACCTGCTGGACGAGAAGCACAAGCTGCACATCTGTGGTAACAACCCGGATTGTGCGGGCTACGAGATCGAAGAGGGCAGCTACCGCATCAAGGGCTACGAAGGGCCGAGCCTGGAGTGCGACAAGTGTGGCAGCGAGATGCAGCTCAAGACTGGCCGTTTCGGCAAGTTCTTCGGTTGCACCAACCCTGCCTGCAAGAACACCCGCAAGCTGCTCAAAAGCGGTGAGGCGGCGCCACCGAAGATGGACAAGGTGGAAATGCCAGAGCTGAAGTGCGAGAAGGTCGATGACACCTATGTGTTGCGCGACGGTGCTTCGGGGTTGTTCCTGGCGGCCAGCCAGTTCCCGAAAAACCGCGAGACCCGTGCGCCGCTGGTGCTGGAGATCGTCCCGCACAAGCATGAGATCGATCCGAAGTACCACTTCCTCTGCGATGCCCCGCAGAAGGACCCGGAAGGCCGCCCAGCGGTGATTCGCTACAGCCGCAAGACCAAGGAGCAGTACGTGCAGTCCGAGGTCGATGGCAAGCCGACGGGGTGGAAGGCGTTCTACGACGGCAATGCGTGGAAGGTTGAAGACAAGCGCTGATTGGCGTTGAACGGGGGCCGCTTTGCGCCCCATCGCCGGCAAGCCGGCTCCCACAGGTACAGCGCCATTTCAACGGTGGCGCTTTCCCTGTAGGAGCCGGCTTGCCGGCGATGGGGCGCAAAGCGGCCCCAGTTGTTTATGCGACATTCAGCTTGCGGCCAGCCAGGCCATCCCTGAAACTGATCCAAATGCTTACCAGACTTTAGGGAGGTCACTCGAGATGGCCCAGGAACTTTACACCCGCACCAACCAGAAACTGTTCTTCGCCGGCCTTGCGCTCGAGTCCATGGCCAAAGCCGAACAGGGCCAGGCCATGAACGCTCAGGGCTTGGTCCAGGCCGAACGCGAATCGGCGCTGTTCCACTTGTACGGCGCGCTTCTGGGCCTGTGCCATGAAATTGGTGGCTACTACCGCCTACCAACGGCGTCGAGTGTCGAGCAACTGCTTGAAGGCGATGCGCTGAATGGCATCGCTATCCCCGAGGTGGCCGAGCTGCTGGAATTGGCCCGTCAGCGCGAAACCTGGCTGGCGCAAATGCTGAGTGCTTATGCCGATTTGTTCCGACCACCGGTCGCGAAAAAAACGCCTAAAACCGATGTCACCCAGCCGCTGATTCAGGCCGTCAATCTCGATGAGCCCGAGCAGCCTGCGCTGTCGCGTGAAGAGCTGGAAAGCTGGCGCAGCAACCTTAAAAGCTTGGTGAGACGTTTCCGTGACGCGTTGAGTGAGTGCTGATAGCCGCTGCGGCTGATACAATGTTGGCCTTTCGTGGAGAACAGCCTTTTATGTCTACGTCTTTTCTGGAAATTGTCGAGTTGCCTGATGGCCGGATCGAACTGCGTCGTGCGGAGGATGAGGGCTCTCTGGTAACCCTGGATTTCTCGGAAGACGCCAAGGCGTTCCTGCAGGGTCAGCATGTAGAAGTGGCCAAGGCCATGCTCAGTGTCGGCGTGCAGATGGCCGGTCGCCTGATGGATGGCGAGCTCGAACGCGACGAAGGTCCTCGCGTTCTGCATTGATCGCGTTGCTTGGTATCAGTGCTTTTGAAGTAACAGGCAAAGCCTGAACATCAGCCGAGGCGGATGTTCAGGCTTTGTGCGTTTCCGGTGCTGGCTGAGCGCAGCAGCAGTTGACGCGCACTGGCATTGACGCTGCCAAGCCAGCTGACCACGGTGTGGCTGCGGCCAAGGCGCAGCGCTTCGCAGGTTAGTTGCAGCGGGCTCTGATTGCCACGAGGGTGCAGCAGCAGGATGCGTTCGCGGTTGAGGCCAGCATCGCGCAACCAGGCCTGGGTCAAGCTCGAGGGTGGGGCGATCAGGGTCAGCCAGCGGGCGTCTTCCTCTTCGCTCAGTTCGCGCAGGACCGGGGCCAACAGGCTCTGGCAATGCTCGGCAGCGCCGCGCAGTGACAGCTCGCTGAACAGCTCGGGGTGGCTGCTCTTGCGCGTCTCCTCGCTGGCCTTCAGGCCCGGCAGAATGGGCTGGGCAAGGAATGCTTCGAACAATGGCAACTGGGCTTGCTCGGGTGCGTGAATGAACTGCTGCATGGCGCCTCCTGGATCAGCGGCGTATGACGCCGACGCTCAAGCCCTCGATCACCAGCTCCTGTTCTTTCAGGTCGACTTCGATGGGGGCGAATTCGGGGTTTTCGGCAACCAGCCAGACCTTGGTGCCTTCGCGCTTGAAGCGCTTGACGGTCACTTCGTCACCGATGCGGGCGACGACGATCTGGCCATTGCGGGCCTCGCGGCAGGTGTGCACTGCCAGCAGGTCACCGTCGAAGATGCCGACATCCTTCATGCTCATGCCGTGCACGCGGAGCAGATAGTCGGCGCGAGGGTGGAAGAAGGCAGGGTTGATGTTGCAGGATTGCTCGATGTGCTGCTCAGCGAGGATCGGTGCGCCCGCTGCGACCCGGCCGATGATCGGCAGGCCGCTTTCGTCGGCCTTGGCCTCGAACCCGGGGATACGGATGCCGCGGGATGCGCCGGGGGTCATCTCGATGGCGCCTTTGCGAGCAAGGGCCTTCAGGTGCTCTTCGGCGGCGTTGGGCGATTTGAAGCCCAGCTCCTGAGCGATTTCAGCGCGTGTCGGTGGAAAGCCGTTGTCTTCAAGGCAACGTTTGATGAACGCGAGAATTTCAGCTTGGCGTGGCGTCAGTTTCAACATGGTGAGCGCTCTGTCTTTTTATACAGTGACTGGGATTATATACAGTACTGGATGAGCTGCAAGCACCCTGTACGAAGAAACAGCGAGAATGGCGCTTGCAGCGCGATCATTGGCGTTTTTAAATGGCGACCGCCCAGTCACCGAGCCTTGACAGACGCAGGCCTGAAACGTATGTTTCAAACACCTGTTTGTCTGGCGGAATAATCATGGCCCAATCGGAAACCGTTGAACGCATTCTCGATGCTGCCGAGCAGCTGTTCGCGGAAAGAGGCTTCGCTGAAACCTCGTTGCGGCTGATCACCAGCAAGGCCGGGGTGAACCTGGCGGCGGTCAACTACCACTTCGGTTCCAAAAAGGCCCTTATCCAGGCGGTCTTCTCGCGTTTCCTCGGCCCTTTCTGTGCCAGCCTCGAACGTGAACTCGAGCGTCGCCAGGCGCGCCCGGAGCAAAAGCCTAGCCTTGAAGAGCTGCTCGAAATGCTCGTCGAGCAGGCCCTGGCCGTGCAGCCGCGCAGCAACAATGACCTGTCTATCTTCATGCGCCTGCTGGGGCTGGCTTTCAGCCAGAGCCAGGGGCACCTGCGGCGTTACCTGGAAGACATGTACGGCAAGGTGTTCCGCCGCTACATGCTGCTGGTCAACGAAGCCGCGCCACGGGTTCCGCCGCTGGAGCTGTTCTGGCGCGTGCACTTCATGCTCGGCGCCGCAGCGTTCAGCATGTCCGGCATCAAGGCGTTGCGCGCCATCGCCGAAACCGATTTTGGCATCAATACCTCGATCGAACAGGTCATGCGCCTGATGGTGCCGTTCCTGGCAGCAGGCATGCGTGCCGACAGCGGGGTCACCGACGAAGCCATGGCAGCCGCCCAACTGCGCCCGCGCAGCAAGACCAGCAGCACAGCCACCGCCAAGGCCTGAAGGCTGGGCGGGGCAGGGCGCTTCGGCTAAGCTAGCGCCCATGCCCGATCTCGATCTATTGCACATCTCCCTTGCCGACCAATGCCTCTATGGGTTCGCCCAGGGCCGCTTGTGCCTGCGCCTGGCGGTGTCCACGGCGCGTAACGGCGCCGGCGAGCGCAAGGGTTCGGGCTGCACGCCGCGTGGCCTGCATCAGGTACGGGCGAAGATTGGCGCGGGCCTGCCGCTGAACGCAGTGTTGCGTGGGCGGCGCTGGACCGGTGAGGTCTGGTCGCCTGAGCTGCAGGCGCGGTTTCCCGGGCGGGACTGGGTCCTCACCCGCATACTCTGGCTCAGCGGCTGCGAGCCGGGCGTCAACCGCCTCGGCGCCGTCGACACGTTCCGCCGCTATATCTACTTGCATGGCACACCTGAGACCGAACCTTTGGGCGTGCCGCTGTCCCATGGCTGCATACGCCTGCACAACACCGATTTGCTTGGCCTGTTCGACCGCGTGCCGGCCCATTGCCGGGTGCGCATCGAAGAGGCGGCTTGCCCCCAGTGGGCTTCTTTAAGTCTTCAATGAAGGATTTCCCATGACCGTCAGCCTGCAAGGCTCCTTGATGGTGGATATCGCCGGTAAATGGCTGACCGCCGAAGACCGTCACCTGCTGCGCCAACCTGAAGTGGCCGGCTTGATCATCTTTGCCCGCAATATCGACAGCCCGCGCCAGGTGCGCGAACTGTGCGCGTCCATTCGCGCGATTCGCCCCGACTTGATCCTGGCCGTCGACCAAGAGGGCGGGCGTGTGCAGCGGCTGCGCCAAGGCTTTGTGCGCCTGCCGGCCATGCGTGCATTGGCCGACAACGACAACGCCGATTACCTGGCGGAGCAGTGCGGATGGTTGATGGCCACCGAGGTGCTGGCGGTAGGCCTGGACCTGAGCTTCGCCCCCGTGCTCGACCTGGACCACCAGCGCAGTGCGGTGGTCGGCAGCCGCGCCTTCGAGGGTGACCCACAGCGCGCCACGCAGCTGGCGGCGGCCTTTATTCGCGGCATGAACGCTGCGGGCATGGCGGCCTGCGGCAAGCACTTCCCGGGGCACGGTTGGGCCGAGGCCGACTCGCACGTGGCCATCCCCACGGACGAGCGCAGCCTTGAACAGTTGCGCCAGGCGGACCTGGTGCCCTTCACCCGGCTCAGCGGCCAGCTGGCAGCGGTGATGCCGGCCCACGTGATCTACCCGCAGGTCGATAACCAGCCGGCCGGCTTCTCGCGGCGTTGGCTGCAAGACATCCTGCGCGGTGAGCTGGGCTTTGACGGGGTGATTTTCAGTGACGACCTGTCCATGGCCGGTGCGCACGTGGTCGGGGATGCGGCCAACCGCATCGAAGCAGCGTTGAGTGCTGGCTGCGACATGGGCCTGGTGTGCAACGACCGGGCGGCGGCAGAGCTAGCATTGAGTGCGGCGCAGCGGCTGAAGGTCAAGCCTTCGCCGCGCATTGCACGGATGCAGGGGCAGGGCTTTGCGCGCACCGATTATCGCCAGCAGCCGCGTTGGCTGGAGGCGTTGGGGGCGTTGCGCGAGGCGCAGCTGGTCGATTGACTGATCCGGCCTCTTCGCGGGGCAAGCCCGCTCCCACAGGACTGCACCGCTCTTGAGGGCTGTACACCACAGGACTGCACCGCTCTTGAGGGCTGTACACCACAGGGCTGCACCGCTCTTGAGGGCTGTACATTTTCTGTGGGAGCGGGCTTGCCCCGCGAAGAGGTCGGCACTGGCTGCTAGCGGCCGCGCTTCCCGGGCAAGGGGGCAAACAGCGCCTCGATCTCATCATCCCCCAGCCGCCACTGCCCGGCCTGCCCGCCATCGAGCAGGCTTGCCGCCAGGGCCGCCTTCTCTTGCTGCAACAGCTGAATCTTCTCTTCCACCGTGCCGCGGGTAATTAGCTTGAACACGAACACCGGTTTGTCCTGGCCGATGCGGTAGGCGCGGTCGGTGGCCTGGTTTTCGCTGGCCGGGTTCCACCAGGGGTCAAAGTGGATCACCGTGTCCGCAGCCGTCAGGTTCAACCCGGTGCCACCCGCCTTGAGGCTGATCAGGAACACTTCACTGTCACCCTGCTGGAACGCTTGCACCGGCGTGCGGCGGTCGCGGGTGTCGCCGGTCAGCAGGCTGTAACGCACCTTGCGCTTTTGCAGTTCTTGCTCGATCAGTGCCAGCATCGAGGTGAACTGGGAGAACAGCAGTACCCGCCGGCCTTCACTGAGCAGCTCTTCGAGCATCTCCAGCAGGGCGCCGAGCTTGCCTTTATCGGCCTGGTTGCCCTTGGTCTCGACGCCCTTCACCAGGCGCAGGTCGCAGCACACCTGGCGTAACTTGAGCAGGGCATCAAGGATGACAATCTGGCTGCGCGAGGCGCCGTTTCGGGCGATTTCGTCGCGCACTTTCTTGTCCATCGCCACCCGCACCGCCTCGTAGGTATCGCGCTGAGCATCGCTGAGCTCGACCCAGTGCACCATCTCGGTCTTGGCGGGCAGTTCGGTGGCCACCTGTTCCTTGGTGCGGCGCAGCAGGAACGGGCGGATGCGGCTGACCAGGTGGGCCATGCGTTCGGCGTCGCCGCGGCGTTCGATCGGGGTGCGGTAATCCTGGTTGAAGCGCTTGAGGTCGCCCAGCCAGCCCGGCATCAGGAAGTGGAAGATCGACCACAGCTCGCCGAGGTTGTTTTCCATCGGCGTACCGGTCAGGCACAGGCGCTGCTCGGCCTGCAGCTCGCAGACGGCGAGGGCGGCTTTGCTGGTGCTGCTTTTGATGTTCTGCGCCTCGTCGAGCACCAGCACGTGCCAGTGCTGCGTGCGCAAGTGTTCGAGGTCGCGGGGCACGAGGGCATAGGTGGTGAGCACCAGGTCGTAGTCGTGCAGCGTGGCGAAATGCTTGCTGCGCCCTGGGCCCTGCAGTGCCACCACGCGCAGGTCGGGGGCAAAGCGTTTGGCCTCGTCGAGCCAGTTGGGTATCAGGCTGGTCGGCATCACCGCCAGGGCGGGAGTGGTCAGGCGGCCGGACTGTTTCTCCAGCAACAGGTGAGCCAGGGTTTGCAGCGTCTTGCCCAGGCCCATGTCGTCGCCGAGGATGCCGCCCGTGCCCATTTCGCGCAGGGCTTGTAACCAGTTCAGGCCTTGTTGCTGATAAGGGCGCAGGGCCGCGTTCAGTTGCGCGGGCGGTTCGACCTGCAGGTCGCGTGCGTCACGCAGGCGCTTGCCCAGGTCGCGCACGTGCGCGCCGCCTTCCCAGTGCAGCGGCAGGTGATCGAGCTCGTTCAAGCGCGCGGCATCGGCCCGGTCCAGGCGCAGTGAAGGGCCGGCGGCGTCTTCATGCAGGTAGAGCTCGCCAAGGGTGCCCATCACCGCCTTGATCCGGCCGTAGGGCAGGGCGACGCGCAGCGCGGGGCTGTCGAGGCGGCCGCGGTTAAGGTCGATCAGCAAGTGTTCGTCGTCACTGCGCCGCGCCAGTTCGCTGGGGCGCAGCAGCTCCGGGTTGCTGCGCAGCAACTGCAGCACGATCGGCAGCAGGCTGTGGCGCTGGCCATCGACCACGATGCCCAGTTCCAGATCGAACCATTCATGCCCGGGGGCCTCGTCGATGCTGGCGTACCAGTCGTCCACCTCGTGCAGGTTGAAGGAAAAATCGCGGTGGATGTCGATTACCCAGCCGGCTTCACGCAGGCGTGCCAGGCCGTTGCGGGCGAAGTGCAGCCAGGCCTCGTCATCAGGCAGTTGGTGCATCTCGCCCGCACTGTCGGGCAGGGCCTTGCTCTGCCGGGTGGCGGCCTTGAAGCCGAGGTCGCGTAGCGTCTTGCGCAGCGCCTGTTCGGCCTTGGGCTGGCGGCGAATGCGCTGGCTGGTGGCATCTACCAGGCGGGTCAACGGTTTGTCGTCGTTGCCGCTGGCGCGCAGGCCGTCGTAGTCGAACGACAGCGCGGCGCGGTGCTGCATCTGGCGCTGCATGCGTCCGGTCTTGGGCATGTAGGCGCTGTACTCGAGGCTGCCCAGGGTCAGGTGAGGGCGAGGCTCGATTGTGTCGATCTGTTCGCTGCGGACCTTGGTGGGCGTCGGAACCTGGCGGTTCAATGCGTTCAAGCGATGGCTCAGGGGGATGATCAGGTGCTCGGGAACCGTCGGGGCGCTGGCCAGTTGGCTGGCAATGAACGGGTCAAGGTCATGCAGCAGTTTGCCGGTCTGCCCGCTGTGTGGGTCGACGTAATAGAGGGGGTCGACCGGCAGTGCCAGCATGTGGGTATTTTCAGCATGGTGCCAGGCGCCGCGGTAGCTGCCGTTGTCCAGCCGAACCCAACGAAATTCGGCGTGCAGGTCGGGGCCTTGGGCCAGGGGTTTCTGCTGTTGGCCATACAGTAAGCGGCCGGTGGCGAGGGCATACTCGTAGAGTTCGGCGCCCTTTTTGCCTTCCAGGCGTGCGACGGGCAGGCTGTAATCCTTACTGAGGGCATCGATCAGCCGCAGCGCACGCAAGTCTTCATCGGTCACGTACTTGGGTGTGTAGTAGATGAGCTCGGGCATCGAACTGGGCCGGCTCAGCTTCAAGCTGTCATCGGGCTGCCGGGTACCTTTGAACACGCTGAGCATGCACTGGCCATGGTTGTTGCTCACCACATAGTAGAGTGCAGGGCCTTTGCGCTTGGCGGGTTGTGTGGCAAGGCTTGCCGGTACTTCCAGGGCCTCGACCCAGTGTGCCAGTTCGGGGGGCAATTCTAGGGACTGCTGCGCTGCTGGCGTAACGGCAAGGGGGTCGTCAGGTGTGCCTTCGACCCAGTCCGGGCCCCGTTCCAGCAAATAGAGCGCCGCTGCGCAGTGTTTGCAATTGTCACCGACCGGGCACGAGCAGGTGCCCTCGCATTCAAGGCCGTCCTCGGTCATGTCCAGCGTGATGCGCTGGTAATAGGCGCGGCCGCCAGAGCCTGCGCACTGAGCGCGGATGGTCAGGTCCAGGATCGATACGATTTCGCTCCTGCCTTCCTCTGCATAGTCGAGGCCGCGTTGCAGCGTAGTGCGGTCAAACGCGAACCTCCAGGTGTCAAGGCCCCGGATAAAGAACTGCGCATCGGTCTCGCTCACATCACTGCTCCATCATCTCCGGGTCCATCTCTGGCAGCTTGCGCATCCCGGCCGGCGTCACTTTCAGCAGCACCGCCAGGTGCCCGCCATCAAGGAAGGTCAATTGGCCGCCCTTGACGTTGCTGTTGCTCTGCTTGAATTGCTCGCTGCGCAGCACGCTGCCGTTGCCGTCGAGCTGGTTGACCCAGAAGTTGGCCTCCACCGCGATGAAGCGGCCTTCGGCGATGCTCAGGTTGCCTTCGATGGGGAAGTGGCCGAACTGCTCTTCGCCTTCGCCCAGGGCGATGCGGCTGGGTTCGCTGCCGACCTGCTGCTGCCAGGCCTTGTGCATCAGCACGGTGTAGTCGGCGGTGGCTTGCAGGCGGGTGGTTTCATCGTCCAGCCCCAGTGGGCGTTCGGCTGCCTTGTCCAGGCGCGGGGCCCCAGCGCTCCAGTCTTCGGGGGCGAACGGGCTGGTGAAGGCGGGGACGCTGTTTTGCCGCACCAGGATCATTTCTACCTGATACAGGCCTTCGGCGAAGGCGGCTGGCGCGAACAGCGCCAGCAGCAGGGTCAGGCAACGGATGGCACGCATGGATCTTCCTTAGGCAGACTGTGGGGTCAGGCGCTCGAACAGCGCCTCAAGGGTGTTGAAACGTTCGTCGGGGCGTTCCATCGGTACCAGGAAGCGGAACTGGGTGGCGCCTTCGAACTTGTAGCGTTTGGGCTGGCCCTGGATCAGCTTGATCAGGGTCAGCGGGTCGACCGGTGTCTCGGCCTCGAACTCAAGCTTGCCGCCGTTGGGGCCGGCATCGACTTTCTTGATGCCGAGCTTTTCCGCCTGCAGCTTGAGCGAGGTCAGGCGCATCAAGTTTTTGGTTGGCTCCGGCAGCAGGCCGAAGCGGTCGATCATCTCGACCTGCAAGTCTTTGAGGCCTTCTTCGTCGGCGGCCGAGGCGATGCGCTTGTAGAGGATCAGGCGTGCATGCACATCGGGCAGGTAGCCCTCGGGGATCAGGGCCGGTAGGCGCAGGTTGATCTCCGGGCCGCCACCCAGTGGCTGTTCGAGGTTTGGCTGGGCACCCTTGCGGATGGCCTTGACCGCGCGCTCGAGCATTTCCATGTAGAGGGTGAAACCGACCGCCTGGATCTGCCCGCTTTGGCCTTCGCCCAGCAGTTCGCCAGCGCCGCGGATTTCCAGGTCGTTGGTGGCCAGCACGAAGCCTGCCCCCAGGTCCTGGGTGTTGGCGATGGCTTCCAGGCGCTTCTCGGCATCGCTGCTGACCTTTTGACGCGCTGGCGTCAGCAGGTAGGCGTAGGCCTGGTGGTGGCTGCGGCCGACCCGGCCACGCAACTGGTGCAACTGGGCCAGGCCGAACTTGTCGGCGCGCTCGATGACAATGGTGTTGGCGCTTGGCACGTCGATGCCGGTCTCGATGATGGTCGAGGCGATCAGCACATTGAAGCGCTTGTGGTAGAAGTCGCTCATCACCTGTTCCAGCTCGCGCTCGCGCATCTGGCCGTGGCCGATGCCGATACGCGCTTCCGGGACCAGTTCGGCAAGGTCTGCAGCGCACTTCTCGATGGTTTTCACGTCGTTGTGCAGGTAATACACCTGGCCACCGCGCAGCAGTTCACGCAGCAGGGCTTCTTTGACCGTGCTGTTGTTGTGTTCCATGACGAAGGTGCGCACCGACAGGCGTCGGGCGGGCGGTGTGGCGATGATCGACAGGTCGCGCATGCCGGCCACGGCCATGTTCAGGGTGCGCGGAATCGGCGTGGCGGTCAGGGTGAGAATGTCTACCTCGCTGCGCAGGGCTTTGAGCTGTTCCTTCTGGCGTACGCCAAAGCGGTGCTCTTCGTCGATCACTACCAGGCCCAGGTCCTTGAAGCGCACATCGTCCTGCAGCAGCTTGTGGGTGCCGATGAGGATGTCGATCTTGCCCTCGGCCAGGTCCGCCGCCGCGCTGGCGACTTCCTTGGCCGATTTGAAACGGCTCATCACTTCGACGGTTACCGGCCAGTCGGCGAAGCGGTCGCGGAAGCTGTTGTAGTGCTGTTGGGCCAGCAGGGTAGTGGGCACCAGCACCGCCACCTGGCGGCCGCTGTGCACGGCGATGAAGGCCGCGCGCATGGCCACTTCGGTCTTGCCGAAGCCTACGTCGCCGCACACCAGGCGGTCCATCGGCTTGGCCGCCAGCATGTCGGCGCGTACGGCTTCGATGGCGTTCTGCTGGTCGGGGGTTTCTTCGAAGGGGAACCCGGCACTGAAGGTGGCGTAGTCGGCAGCAGGGTCGGCAAAGGCGTAGCCCTTGCGCGCGGCGCGGCGGGCATAGATGTCGAGCAGCTCAGCGGCAACATCACGCACCTGCTCGGCGGCCTTGCGCTTGGCCTTCTGCCAGGCCTCGGAGCCGAGCCGGTGCAGCGGCGCCAGGGCGTCATCGCTGCCGGTGTAGCGGGCGATCAGGTGCAGGTTGGCCACCGGCACGTACAGCTTGGCGCCCTCGGCGTATTCCAGGGTGAGGAACTCGGCGGCCTGGCCGTCGATCTCCAGGGTAGCCAGGCCCAGGTAGCGGCCCACGCCATGGTCGATGTGCACCACCGGTGCGCCTTCGCGCAGTTCGGTGAGGTTCTTGATCACCGCATCGTTGGCAGTCTCGCCGCGCTTGTCGCGCCGCCGGCGCTGCATCACGCGCTGGCCGAACAGCGGGCTCTCGGCGATCAGGGCCAGGGCCGGGTCGTCCAGCACCAGGCCTTCGTCAAGCGGGGCAATGGTGATCGCCAGCCGCTCGGAGCCGGTGATGAAGTCGGCCCAGCCTTCGACGGTGTGCGGGCGCAGTTTCAGGCGTTCGAGCAGTTCCAGCAGCACTTCGCGACGGCCCGCAGACTCGGCGGTAAACAGTACGCGGCCAGGGAACTGGTCAAGGAAGCTGGACAGCGCCGCCAGTGGCTGGTTGGCCTTGGCCTCAATGGCAAGTTCGGGCAGGGGGCGTGCTGGGAAGCGTTCACGGCCGGCACCTGCCTCGACGTCATCGGCGCTGACGACCACCCGCGGCCATTGCTTGAGCCGGGCGAAACAGTCTTCCACCGGCAGGAACAGCTCGGCAGGCGGCAGCAGCGGGCGGCTCAGGTCGCCACGGCGGTCTTCGTAGCGCCCGCGCACGTCGTTCCAGAAGTGCTCGGCGGCCTGCTCGACGCCCGGCAGGGAAAACACCTGGGTGTCGCTGGGCAGGTAGTCGAACAGCGTCGAGGTTCCTTCGAAGAACAGCGGCAGGTAGTACTCGATGCCGGCGGGAATGATGCCGCTGGCCAGGTCCTGGAAGATCGCGCTGCGGCGGAAGTCGACGTCAAAGCGTTCGCGGAAGCGCGCCTTGAAGCGGGTCACTTCCTCTTTTTGCATCGGAAATTCGCGCGCCGGCAGCAGGCGCACCGAGTCGACCTTGTCGATCGAGCGCTGGGTCTCGGGGTCGAAGGTGCGCAGCGTCTCGATTTCGTCATCGAACAGGTCGATGCGGTAGGGCAGCTTGCTGCCCATGGGGTACAGGTCGATCAGCGCGCCGCGCACGGCGAATTCGCCATGTTCATAAACGGTGTCGACGCAGCGATAGCCGCTGGCTTCAAGGCGCGTGCGCATCTGCTCGACGTCGATGGTCTGGCCGATGTCCAGCACCAGGCTGCTGCCCAGCAGGAAGCGGGTCGGCGCCAGGCGGTGCAGGGCGGTGGTGATCGGCACGACGAGAATGCCGTGGCTCAGCTCCGGCAGCCGGTACAGGCTGGCAATGCGCTGAGAGATGATGTCCTGGTGCGGCGAGAACAGGTCGTAGGGCAGGGTTTCCCAGTCGGGGAAGGGCAGCACCGGCAGGTCTGGGGCAAAGAAGCGCAGCTCCTGTTCCAGACGGTCGGCGGCCTGGCTGTCGGCGGTCAGCAGCAGGGTAAAGCGGCCAGCGCTGCTGGCGGCTTCGGCAATGGCAAGGCTGAGGGCGGCACCGGGCAGGTTGCCCCAGGTTTGTTTGCCGGCCGTGGCCGACAGTTGCGGTAGGCGCAGAACTGACACGGGAGATTGCACTCCAAGCGTTGCGGCAAAGACACCGATTGTACCGGTGCCGGTGCCTGCTGTCAGGCTCCAAAGGCCATGAACACTGGCTCTGGCTGCCGCGACAGGCGCTCATTGCCCGTTCCGCGTTGGGGCGTCATAATGTAGCCCCTTTTTTCTGTCCCTACATGTGGAAGGTTCCCGTGACTCAGAAGCCCGACCAGTGTCTTGGTGAGTGGATTGATCGTGAAGCATTGGCTGAAGCGATGATCCCGCTTATCGGTCAGCTCTACCGCAACAACAACGTGGTGAGCTCGATTTATGGCCGCAGCCTGATCAACCGTTCGGTTATCTCGATCCTCAAAGCCCACCGCTTTGCGCGTCATCGTCAGACCGACGAGACCGAACTGTCTGTCCACGAGACGTTCCCTCTGCTCAAGGCCATGAGCGAGCTGAAACTGGGCGCCGCTTCGGTTGACCTGGGCAAGCTGGCCAACAAGTTCAAGCAGGAAGGCAACGGCCGCAGCGCCGAGCAGTTCGTGCGTGAAGAGCTGGCTGACGTAGTTGGCCAACAGAACGCTTCGGCCCGTAAAGGCACCGACGTCGTCCTGTACGGTTTCGGCCGCATCGGCCGCCTGCTGGCGCGCATCCTGATCGAGAAGACCGGTGGTGGCGACGGCCTGCGCCTGCGTGCCATCGTCGTGCGCAAAGGCGCCGAGAACGACTTGGTCAAGCGTGCCAGCCTGCTGCGCCGTGACTCGGTGCACGGCCCGTTCGATGGCACCATCACCATCGACGAAGCCAACAACACCATCACCGCCAACGGCAACCTGATCCAGGTTATCTACGCCAAGAACCCGAGCGAAGTCGACTACACCCAGTACGGCATCGACAACGCGCTGATCGTCGACAACACCGGTGTATGGCGTGATGCCGACGGCCTGGGCCAGCACCTGGCCTGCCCGGGCGCTGCCCGCGTGATCCTCACCGCACCTGGCAAGGGCGCGCTGAAGAACATCGTGCACGGCATCAACCACGGTGACATCACTGCCGATGACAAGATCATCTCGGCCGCTTCCTGCACCACCAACGCCATCGTGCCGGTGCTGAAGGCTGTCAACGACAAGTACGGCATCGTCAACGGCCACGTCGAAACCGTTCACTCGTTCACCAACGACCAGAACCTGATCGACAACTTCCACAAGGGCAGCCGCCGTGGCCGTGCCGCGCCGCTGAACATGGTTATCACCGAGACCGGTGCCGCCACTGCAGCCGCCAAGGCACTGCCCGTGCTGAAGGGCAAGCTGACCGGCAACGCGATTCGCGTACCGACGCCGAACGTCTCGATGGCTATCCTGAACCTGAACCTGGAAAAGCCCACCACCCGCGAAGAGATCAACGAGTACCTGCGCCAGACGGCCATGCACTCGGAGCTGCACAAGCAGATCGACTTCGTCAGCTCGCAGGAAGTGGTTTCGACCGACTTCGTCGGCTCGCGCCACGCCGGTGTGGTTGACGCAGAGGCGACCATCGCCAACGACAACCGCGTTGTGCTGTACGTTTGGTACGACAACGAATTCGGTTACAGCTGCCAGGTAGTTCGTGTGATGGAAGACATGGCTGGTGTGAACCCGCCAGCGTTTCCACGCTGATTCGCTTGTAAGGCAATGAAAAAACGGGAACCTTCGGGTTCCCGTTTTTTTTGCCTAGCATTTATGTTGTCTCTACTGGCCTCTTCGCGGGTAACCCCCCCACAGGTTCGTCTGCGTTCTTGAGGGCGGTGCAATACCTTGTGGGGGCGGGTTTACCCGCGAAGAGGCCAGTGTCGGCGACCGAGAGTCCGAATTTGCGCGCAGCCCTCCTGTTCATCCTGATGCTCCTCACCGCCTGCAACCAGGGCCCGACCCTTGAGCGCCTGGGCGGCCCGACCATGGGCAGCAGCTACAGCATCCAGTACGTCCGCGCCCCCGGTGGCCCGGCCCCAGCCCAGGTGCAGGCTGAAGTCGAAGCCATCCTCCAGGACATCGACCAGCACTATTCCACCTACCGCAGCGATTCCACTGTCAGCCAGTTCAACCAGCTGCCGGCCAATCAATGCCTGGCATTGCCATCAGACATGCTCGACCTGGTCCGCTTCGGCCAGCAGTTGGCGGCGCAAAGTGCCGGCGCCTTCGACCTCACTGTCGAGCCGCTGCTCGACCTCTGGGGCTTCGGCCCCCAGGCCCGTCACGAGCAGGTGCCCGACCCGCGAGCCCTGGCCCAGGCCCGCCTGCGCGTGGGCTACCAGCACCTGCGCATCGAAGGCCAGGCATTGTGCAAGGATGCCCCGGTGGAACTGGATTTCAACAGCATCGCCGCCGGCCACGCCGTCGACCTGATCGCCCAGCGCCTGCAGGCCATGGGCATCAGCAGTTTCATCGCCGAAGCCACCGGCGAGCTCAAGGCGGTTGGCCGCAAACCCGACGGCAGCCCGTGGCGCATCGCCCTCGAGCTGCCCCGTGAAGACCGCCAGATCGCCCGCCAAGTCATCCCGGTGGATGGGCTTTCGGTATCGACCTCGGGTGACTATCGCCACTATTTCGAGCAGAATGGCCGGCGCTATTCGCACACCTTCGATGCCCGTCTCGGGCGCCCGGTCGCGCACGACCTGGCTGCGGCCACTGTGCTCGACGCCTCGGCGCTGAAGGCTGACGGGTTCTCGACCCTGCTGCTGATTCTCGGCCCCGAGCGCGGCTGGGATTTCGCCGTCAGCCATAACCTTGCCGCCGTATTGGTGACTCGGGCCGAGGGTGGCTTCGTCTCCCGAGCGACCCCAGCGTTTGCACGGGCAATGAAAGGCGAGTGAAAGCGCAAGGATGGATGATCGCCAGGGAATCGGTGAACCACATGTAGTGCAGGCAAAATTGGCCTACGACGCGACCAAGGGTTAATGTGCGCGGCGTTCACGCTTGATTAGACTGCAACCGAATTTTCTCATGGCGCCCCGGCGACATGATCGCGCCCCGCGAGCCACCGTGACTCGCGGGCCAGTTCTGAAGGAGTACGCATGGCTGTCTACAACTACGACGTAGTGGTGCTGGGTTCCGGCCCGGCCGGAGAAGGCGCGGCAATGAACGCCGCCAAAGCAGGGCGCAAGGTGGCGATGGTCGACAGCCGTCGCCAGGTCGGCGGCAACTGCACCCACTTGGGCACCATCCCGTCCAAGGCACTGCGTCACTCGGTGCGGCAGATCATGCAGTTCAACACCAACCCGATGTTCCGCGCCATCGGCGAGCCGCGCTGGTTCTCCTTCCCGGACGTGCTCAAGAGCGCCGAAAAGGTCATTGCCAAGCAGGTCGCTTCGCGCACCGGCTACTACGCTCGCAACCGTGTCGACCTGTTCTTCGGCACCGGCAGCTTCGCCGACGAGCAGACCATCGAAGTGGTCTGCCCCAACGGTGTGGTCGAAAAGCTCAACGCCAAGCAGATCATCATCGCCACCGGCTCGCGCCCGTATCGCCCGGCCGACATCGACTTCCACCACCCACGCGTCTATGACAGCGACACCATCCTCAGCCTCAGCCACACCCCGCGCAAACTGATCGTCTACGGCGCCGGCGTGATCGGTTGCGAATACGCCTCGATCTTCAGCGGCCTGGGTGTGCTGGTCGAGCTGGTCGATAACCGTGGCCAGCTGCTGAGCTTCCTGGATTCGGAAATTTCCCAGGCGCTGAGCTACCACTTCAGCAACAACAACATCACCGTGCGCCACAACGAGGAGTACGACCGGGTCGAAGGCTTGGACAACGGTGTGATCCTGCACTTGAAGTCGGGCAAGAAGATCAAGGCCGACGCCTTGCTGTGGTGCAACGGCCGTACCGGCAACACCGACAAGCTGGGCCTGGAAAACATCGGCATCAAGGTCAACAGCCGCGGCCAGATTGAGGTCGACGAGGCCTACCGCACCACCGTGTCGAACATCTACGGTGCCGGTGACGTGATCGGTTGGCCGAGCCTGGCCAGTGCCGCCCATGACCAGGGCCGTTCGGCTGCGGGCAGCATCGTCGACAATGGCAGCTGGCGCTTCGTCAATGACGTGCCGACCGGTATCTACACCATTCCGGAGATCAGCTCGATCGGCAAGAACGAGCAGGAACTGACCCAGGCCAAGGTACCGTACGAAGTGGGCAAGGCCTTCTTCAAGGGCATGGCCCGCGCGCAGATCGCCGGCGAGCCACAGGGCATGCTGAAAATCCTGTTCCACCGCGAAACCCTGGAAATCCTCGGCGTGCACTGCTTCGGCTACCAGGCTTCGGAAATCGTCCATATCGGCCAGGCGATCATGAACCAGCCGGGCGAGCTGAATAACCTGAAGTACTTCGTCAACACCACGTTCAACTACCCGACCATGGCCGAAGCCTATCGGGTAGCTGCCTACGACGGCCTGAACCGGCTTTTTTAAGCGGCTCCGACCGGTGGCCTGAGCCGGTCGGGGATACCGATTTCAGCCCTACCCGAGGGTGGTCTTGGCCAAACCGGGAAAGTCTGTAATCAGGCTGTCCACGCCAAAATCAGCGAGCCGGCGCATCAGTGCCGGTTCGTTGACTGTCCACACCGACACATGCAACCCCTGGCCCTGGGCTTTGAGCAGGCGCTCTGGGGTGCACAGTGTCCAGTTCAAGGCCAGCAACTCGCAGCCGTAGTTTTGCGCGACCTTCAGTGGGTCGAGCCAGGCGTATTCGGCCACCAGCCCGCGAGACACGTCGGGTACCAGCTCTTGTGCGGCGCCCAGCACTTCGCGTGAGCTCGAGGTGATGGTGACCTTGTCCAGCAGGCCGTATTGCTGGGCCAGTTCACGAATGGCCAGCACCGTGGTGGCGGCGCGGGTGCGCGAGGCACTCTTGACCTCCAGCTGCCAATGCTCGAAGGCGCATTTTTCGAAGAGTTCTTCCAGTTTCGGGATAGGGCAGGGCTGCACATGGCCCGGGCCGCCTTTGCGTGCGTCATAGGTGACCAGGTCGGCTGCCGGGTGCTCGACCACCTTACCGCGCCTGCCGGTGGTGCGCTTGAGCGTCGAGTCGTGGATCACCATCAGTTCGTTGTCGGCCGACAGGTGCAGGTCCAGTTCACAGCGATTGACGCCGTGGGACAGGCACTGGCGGAAGCTGTTCAGGGTATTCTCGGGCGCTTCGCCCTTGGCGCCGCGATGGCCGTAGATCAGGGTCACGTTCGTTCCTTCAATTCAAGGGGAAGAGGCTCAGGAGGCAGGGTCATTCTGCTCCAGCTGCTGGCGCCGTTGTTGTTGCTGGCGCTGCAGGATGTATCGGGCCAGCAGTTGGCGCTGGGCGTCGGTCATGTCGATGAATTCGGTGCCGACCTCAAAGCCGCCGTCAGGGCGTGGGTCGCAGTGGGTGACCTTGCCGCGCAGCAGCAGGCCGTGGGCGCGGGGCATCAGCACCATCTTCACCTTCACGCGGGTGTCGGGGGCGATGGCCTGGGCCTGGGTGAACTCGATGCCGCCTTCGGAGATGACCACTGTCTGCGGCTGGCCGACCTCACCGATGAGGGTTTGCGCGACCACGGCGCTGAGCAGGTCGAGGCGTTTGCTTTGCGCGCGCAAAAACGCCGCCAGGGTGCGGTCCTTGTCACTCAGCTGGCGCAGCAGGTGCTGGGCTTCGAAGTCGGACAGGTGCAGCTCGCTGAGCAGGTTGAACAGCGGCGAATCATCCTGCAACACTTCTGGGTCAAGGGCTTCAGCCGCGCTCAAGGGGTTGATTTGAAGTGCGATCCGATCTGCGATGCGGTAGTATTCGCGGCGATCTTCTTCGTCTAATGTCGTCATGGCGAACCCATGGTAGCGGCGGTGGTCCGAGTGTAAAGCCGCCGTAAGCGCCCCGCCACAAGGACGTTCCCTTTCATCCGAACAAGCCCCGACATGTTCAGACCTCTTTTCGCATTCATCGGCACGCGTTATACCCGTGCCAAACGTCGCAATCACTTCGTCTCGTTCATTTCCCTGACCTCGATGATCGGCCTCGCCCTGGGCGTGGTGGTCATGATCGTGGTGCTCTCGGTCATGAACGGTTTCGACCACGAGATGCGTACCCGCGTGCTCGGCATGATTCCCCATGCCACGCTCGAGAGCGGCCAGCCGCTTGACGACTGGCCTGCGCTTGCCCAACAAGTAAAGCAGAATCCGCAGGTGGTGGCGGTAGCGCCCTTCACCCAGATGCAGGGCCTGCTGACCCATGAAGGCAAGGTGCAGAAGGTGCTGCTCAATGGCATCGACCCGGCCCGCGAGCGCGAGGTGTCGATCATCGACAACTTCGTCCAGCAAGGCCGTCTCGACCAGTTGGCACCGGGCGAGTGGGGCATCATGATCGGCGACAAGGCTGCCGCCAAGCTGGGTGTGGCCATCGGCGACAAGCTGACCTTCGTCGCCCCCGAGGTCAGCGTGACCCCGGCCGGCATGTTCCCGCGCATGAAGCGCTTTACCGTGGTCGGTACCTTCCACGTGGGCGCCGGTGAAATCGACGGTTACCTGGGCTTGACCAACATCAGCGACCTGTCCCGCCTGCACCGCTGGAAACCGAACCAGGTGCAAGGCCTGCGGCTGAAGTTCGACGACCTGTTCCAGGCGCCGCGCGTGGCCTGGTCTATCGCCCAGCAGCTGGGCGAGCAGGAGTTCTACAGCCGTGACTGGACCCGCACCCATGGCAACCTTTACCAGGCGATCCGCATGGAAAAGGCCATGATCGGCCTGCTGTTGCTGCTGATCGTGGCGGTGGCGGCGTTCAACATCATTTCTACCCTGGTGATGGTGGTTAATGACAAGCGCGGCGACATCGCGATCCTGCGCACCCTCGGCGCCACGCCTGGGCAGATCATGGCCATCTTCATGGTGCAAGGTACGGTGATCGGGGTGATTGGCACCTTGATCGGCGCCGGCGTCGGCATTCTTGCCGCGCTCAACGTGAGTGCGGCGATTGCCGGCATCGAGAAGCTGATCGGGCACAAGTTCCTCAACGCCGACGTGTATTTCATTGATTACCTGCCGTCGCAGATCATGGCCAATGACGTGTACATGGTCTGTGCCGCGGCACTGGTCCTGAGTTTCTTCGCCACCCTGTATCCGGCCTGGCGTGCGGCCCGCACCCAGCCTGCAGAGGCGCTACGTTATGAGTGAGTCGCGCATGAGTGATAAAGCCGTTCTGAGTTGCCGCAACCTGGGCAAGTCCTACGACGAGGGCCCGGAGTCGGTGCAGGTGCTGTCTGGCTTGCAGCTGGAGCTGCACCCGGGTGAACGCGTGGCCATCGTCGGCAGCTCGGGCTCTGGCAAGAGCACCTTGCTCAACCTGCTTGGCGGCCTCGACACGCCTACCCAGGGCAGTGTCTGGCTGGCGGGCGAGGAGCTGTCGGCCCTGGGTGAGCGCGCGCGTGGCCTGTTGCGCAACCGGGCACTGGGCTTCGTTTACCAGTTTCACCACCTGCTGCCCGAGTTCACCGCCATGGAGAACGTGTGCATGCCGCTGTTGATCGGCCGCACCGCCATCCCTGAGGCGCGTGAGCGCGCCGAGGCTCTGCTCAAGCGCGTCGGCCTTGGCCACCGCCTGCACCACAAGCCTGCTGAGTTGTCCGGCGGTGAGCGCCAGCGTGTGGCGATCGCCCGCGCCCTGGTCAACCGCCCGGGCCTGGTGATGCTCGACGAGCCGACCGGCAACCTCGACCACCATACCGCCCAGGGCATCCAGGAACTGATGCAGGAGCTGTCTAGCGCTTCGCGTACCGCGTTCCTGGTGGTGACCCACGACCTCAACCTGGCGCGCCAGATGGACCGTGTGTTGAAACTCGACGACGGTCACCTGGTGGCGATCTGAGCCGCTTGCACGGGGTGGCCTGAGCTGCCCCGCAACTCTTTCATTGGGTGTTTTACATGTTCAGACCCTTGCCCTTGTTCATTGGTGCTCGCTACACCCGTGCCAAGCGCCGCAACCATTTCATCTCGTTCATCTCGATGACCTCGATGATCGGCCTGTCGCTGGGCGTGCTGGCGATGATCGTGGTGCTGTCGGTAATGAACGGCTTCCAGCGCGAGATGAGCTCGCGCATCCTCGGCCTGGTGCCCCATGCCAGCATCCTTGGTGTGCAGCCGCTGGATGACTGGCGCACCGTCGCCGATGCCGCCCTGAAGGACCCGGCGGTGATGGCCGCGGCGCCAATCACCGAAATGGAAGGCATGCTCTCTTACAAGGGCGCGATGCAGCCGATCCAGGTCAGCGGCATCGACCCGGCAGAGGAAGGCAAGGTTTCGATTGTCGGCCAGCATATTGTCCAGGGCCGCCTGCAGGACCTTAAGCCAGGTGAGTTTGGCGTGGTGCTCGGTGAGCTGAGCGCGCGGCGTTTTCGCTTGAACACGGGCGACAAGCTGACCCTGATCGTGCCGGAAATCAGCAAGGCGCCGGGTGGCATCACCCCGCGCATGCAGCGCCTGACCGTGGTCGGTATCTTCAAAGTCGGCGCAGAGCTGGATGGCTCGCAGGCGTACATTCACGTCGCCGATGCGGGCGAAATGCAGCGTTGGGCGCCGGGCCAGGTACAAGGCGTGCGGCTCAAGCTGCATGACCTGTATGCGGCGCCGCAGGTGTCCAAAGCCATCGCGGCCGGCCTGGGCGATGCCTACCGTGCTGATGACTGGTCGCACACCCAAGGCAGCCTGTTCAGCGCCATGAAGATGGAAAAGACCATGATCGGCCTGCTGCTGATGATGATCATCGCGGTGGCGGCGTTCAACATCATTGCCACGTTGGTCATGGTGGTGAACGACAAAGGGCCGGATATCGCCATCCTGCGCACCCTGGGTGCCACGCCTGCGCAGATCATGGGTACGTTCATGGTCCAGGGCAGCTTGATTGGTATTGTCGGGACCTTGATCGGCGGTGTGCTGGGGGTGATTGCCGCGTTCAATGTCAGCCAGATCGTTGGCTGGCTGGAGCGGGTCAGCGGCCAGCATATCTTCACCTCGGACGTGTACTTCATCAGCAGCCTGCCGTCGGAACTGCAGTGGGGCGATGTGGTGATCATCTGTGCGGCGGGGTTGGTGATGAGCTTCTTGGCGACCATTTACCCGGCGTACCGGGCATCGCAGGTGCAGCCGGCGATTGGCCTGGCGGTTTGAAGCGCTGATCCGCGTTCATTGTAGGAGCAGCCTTGTGCTGCGAAGAGGCCGGTGCAGGCAAACAGGTTGCTGCAGCCTGCACCGGCCTCTTCGCAGCACAAGGCTGCTCCTACACGCCGATGCAGGAGCTGCGGTTCTATTGATTGCCAGGTAACTCGATCACAAACCGCGTCCAGCCACCCTCGCACTCTGCCCGTATACGCCCACCATGCGCCTGCACGATCGACCGGGTAATCGCCAGCCCTAACCCAGCGTGCTCCGTGCTGCCTTCGCGCCGCGCCGGGTCCACACGGTAGAACCGGTCAAACAAGCGGGGCAATGCAGCCGGTGCGATTGCCTCCCCGGTATTGGCCACGCAAACCCGCAAGCCAGGCTCCAGCGTCACGCGTACCTGCCCACCGGGTGGGGTGAAGCGCAAGGCATTGTCGAGCAGGTTCGACAACGCGCGGCGCAGCATGGGCCGATCCCCCTGCAACAGCAGCTGGCCTTGGCGCAGCAGCGTCACGTCGCGGTCCTCGGCCAGCGGCGCGTAATACTCCAGCAATGCATCGACATCTTCATGCAGTGCCAGCGTGGCTTGGCCAGGCACCAGAAGGCCATGGTCGGCCTTGGCCAGGTACAGCATGTCGTTGATCATCTGCGCCATCCACTGCAGCTCCTCCAGGTTGCCATGCAAGGCCTCGCGGTACTCCTCAAGGCTGCGCGGGCGGGTGAGGGTGACCTGGGTGTGGGTCAGTAGGTTGGACAGTGGTGTGCGCAGTTCGTGGGCGATGTCGGCGGAGAATGCCGACAGGCGCTGGAAGGCATCGTCCAGGCGCTGCAGCATGGCGTTCACGGTGGTGGCCAGTTCGGCCAGCTCTTCCGGCATCTGCGCCACTGGCAGCCGGGTGGTCAGCGAGCGGGCCGACACGCTGGCCGCAACCTGGCCCATCTGCCGCAGCGGCCTCAGCCCCCGGCGTACGGCCCAGGCACCGAGCAGGGCGGTGGCCAGGGCCGAGAGGCCGACCGTTAGCCAGATCAGGCGCTGCATGCCCTGCAGGAAGTGCTGATGGTGGGTGATGTCGAGGTACAGGGTCAGCTGCGCAGACTGCGGGTCGGCCGGGTTCAGGGGCATGGCCAGGCTGCGGTAGTCGGCGCCGTCGGTGTGCAAAGTGGCAAGCCCAGAGGGCGGCGTGGTGTTGGGCAATTGCGTGCGGCTGTCGAACCACGGCGTACCGTCATGGCCGCTGATGCGCAGGGCCAAGTCGGCCTGGTGGCTGAGTTCATCGCGCAGGGCGGGGAGGCGGGCGCCCAGTTCGGCGGGCCCGACGACGCCGGCCAGCTGCGTGCGAAACAGCGACAGGCGAGATTCCAGCAACTGTTGGTCGAGTTCGATGAAGTGCTGCTCGCTGGCACGGCTGAACAGCACGCCAGCCCCCAGCGAAACGGCAGCGGTGCAGGCCGCGAACAGCAGCGCCAGGCGGCTGCCGAGGGAAAGTCGGCGCATCAATCCTGACGCTCCTCCAGCACATAGCCCATGCCCCGCACGGTGTGGATCAGCTTGTTGGTGTGCGGCTCGTCGATTTTCAGGCGCAGGCGGCGGATGGCCACTTCGATGACGTTGGTGTCACTGTCGAAATTCATGTCCCAGACCTGCGAGGCAATCAGCGATTTGGGCAGTACCTCGCCCTGGCGCCGCAGCAGTAATTCGAGCAGGGCGAACTCTTTGGCGGTCAGGTCGATGCGCTGGCCGGCGCGCTCGGCGCGGCGGCGGATCAGGTCCAGGCGCAGGTCGGCCAGGCTCAAGGTGGTGTCCTGGCTCGGGCTGGCGCCACGGCGCAGCAGGCTGCGTACACGGGCCAGCAGTTCGGAAAAGGCAAACGGCTTGACCAGGTAATCGTCGGCGCCCAGCTCCAGGCCGTGCACACGGTCTTCTACCGCATCGCGGGCGGTCAGGAACAGCACGGGGGTGTCCAGGCCGGCCTGGCGCACTGCGTGCAAAATCTGCCAGCCGTCGCGGCCTGGCAGCATCACGTCGAGGATCAGCAAGTCGTGGTCGCCGGTCAGTGCCAGGTGTTGGCCTGTTTCGCCATCGGCCGCCAATTCGGTGGCAAAGCCTGCCTCGCTGAGGCCCTGGCTCAGGTACTGGCCGGTGCGGGCCTGGTCTTCAACGATCAACAGTTTCATGCAGTGTCCACAGTTCTGGAGGGGGCGCAGCGTCTACCGGGAAATGATACGTGACGATGTCGGCGCTCGCCCAAACTGACAAAGTTGTAATCTTCCCGTCAGGTAGCCGCCAGCCCCACCTGATTAAGGTGCTCTCATCACGTTGTGTATTTTGGAGTCATCATGAAACGCCTGTTCATCGCCGCCGCCCTTGCCGTGGCAAGCCTGCCCACGTTTGCGGGCAGTGCCGACAGTTTCGCCTTTGGCGAGCCTGCCCCGGCTGGCAAGGCCACCCGTACGGTCGAGGTGGTGCTCAAGGACATTGCCTTCGAACCGAAAAGCCTGGAGGTCAAGGCAGGCGAGACGGTGCGCTTCGTGTTGATCAATGAGGGCAAGTTGCCCCACGAATTCAACCTGGGCGACAAGGCCATGCATGCTGAGCATCAGAAAGAAATGATTGCGATGCAAGGCAAGCTGTTCACCGCAGGCATGAACCATGAAGGCATGGACCACGGCCAGATGAACCACGGCGAAGGCCACGGCCACGGCGGGGGCAACACCGTACTGGTGCAGCCTGGCCAGCGTGCCGAACTGACCTGGACGTTCCGCAAGTCGGCACCCATCGAGTTTGCCTGCAACGTACCTGGGCATTACCAGGCAGGGATGGTCGGGCCATTGACCATCGAGTGACATCAGGCCCAAGGCGGGGCGCAAAAACGGTAGACTAGGGGCATTTCGAACCTTCAGGTCAGTTTCCATGCATCCCGCCGCCGAACACTCCCCGCTGGGCAAGTCCAGCGAATACATCGCTACCTACTCCCCTGAGCTGCTGTTCCCGATCCCGCGTACTGCCAAGTGGGCCGAGTTGGGCGTTACTGCCCAGACCCTGCCGTGGCAGGGCGTGGATTATTGGAACTGCTTCGAGCTGTCGTGGCTGCTGCCGTCGGGCAAGCCGGTGGTGGCGATCGGCGAGTTCGCCATTCCTGCAGACTCGCCGAATATCATCGAGTCCAAGTCGTTCAAGTTGTACCTGAACTCGCTGAACCAGACGGTTTTTGCCTCGATCGGCGAGCTGCAGGCCTGCCTGGAGAAAGACTTGTCTGCGGCGGCTGGCAAGCCGGTCGGCGTCAAGGTTCGCACGTTGGCCGAGGTGGAGGCTCAGGGCGTTGTGGCATTGCCGGGGCAGTGCATCGACGCGCTGGATGTGACCATCAGCAACTATGAGCAGCCGCAGCCGGAGTTGCTGCGTTGCGATGCGCAGCGTGTGGTTGAAGAGACCCTGCACAGCCATTTGCTCAAGTCCAACTGCCCCGTCACCGGCCAGCCGGATTGGGGCAGCGTGGTGGTCGAGTACAAGGGCAGGGCGCTGGACCCTGCCAGCCTGCTGACTTACCTGATCAGCTTCCGGCAGCACGCCGACTTCCATGAGCAGTGCGTGGAGCGGATTTACCTGGACTTGAAGAACCTGCTGCAGCCGGAGCATTTGACGGTGTATGCACGGTATGTGCGCCGGGGTGGGCTGGATATCAACCCGTACCGCAGCATGGGGGCGATCAGCCCAGTGAATGGGCGGTTGGTTCGGCAGTAAGGTCACCGCCGTTGGGGGCGCTTCGCGCCCCATTCGCGGGCAAGCCCGCTCCCACAGGTTTTAGCGCAGCGCGCTGTCCTGTAGGAGCGGGCTTGCCCGCGAATGGGGTGCGAAGCGCCCCCAGCTATTCAGATACCCATGCTGTGCAATGAGTTGAAAACATTGCGCAGGGTAGCGGCTAAATCTGGGTGGTCGAGCTCAAAACGATCGATCGCCAGATTGACCCCGTCCACCAGGTTGTTGTCAGGCGTGGCTTCCTCAAGCTTCAGTTGCGCTTCGATCTGGCGCGCTTCTTCGTGCATTTCGGTCAGCTCTTCTTTCGAAAGCGGCACGTTACGGTCCAGTTGCTCGCGCAAGCTGTTCAGTCGCTCTTGCAATTCGCGGGCAGGCATTGGCTTTTCTCCATCAATGGCTTGGCAAGCCATGGACCTCAGCGAAGCGGCAAAGGTTCTGGCCTGCTTTCAATGTAATCCACTCGCAGCCGCTTTGCATGATCCGCGTCAAAGGTGCTGTATCAGGGTTTTTCGCCCTTGCGCCGACGCTGGGCGATGTCCTGCAGGCAGGTGTCCAGGGCTTCGAGGTGATCGATCACCGAGTGCACGCCCAGGCTGAACAGCGCGAGGGTGGCCTTGCCACGGGCCAGGTCTTGTTCCTGTTGGCTCATGGCTTGCCAATGCCGGGAGCTGAGGTCGCAGTACGGGCTGCAGGCCGCCAGGCCCACGGTCCACAAGCCGGCGTTCAGGCCCGATTGCAGCAGTGCAGGGTCACCGCTGACCAGTACGCAGCCATCCAGGCGCGCGCTGTCCAGTGCCATCAGCGCCTGCCAGCAAGCGTTTGGCGCGGGCCAGCGCACGCCGTTGACCGCGTGCCCCGGCAGCCAGTCGGGCAGCACGTTGGCCAGGCGTTTGCCTTGTGTGGCAGTCAGGTCGTCCAGCCAGATGCAGGGCACCTGGCGCTGGCGCAGGCTGGTGAGCGTTGCCAGGGCGCCGGGCGCGGGCAAGGGGTTGCCGTTCGCACCCTGGACCAGGCAGCCACGCAGGCCAAACAGCACAGCAGTGAAGGTGGACGCATCGTGCATGGCAACTTCCCTGAAATAGTCCGCAGGCTAGGCCGCTATTGTTACCAGCCGATGACGAGGCAACATACGTTCACAAAATCTTGAGCAAAAATGTGTAATGCTGGTGATCAGCCCGCAAGCCCTTATACTTGCGCCTTATCAGCAGCACGCCCGGTGCGGCTGCGGCCAAGAAATTCGATGGAGAGACATCTATGCGTAGGATCGGTGCCGGTGTGATCGAGCGAGTCACCCAGGCCTGTGTCTGCGCCAGCTTGTTGCTGGCGCCCGTGGCGGCCACCCAAGCGGCCACCGAGGAAGACCCTTGGGAGGCGGTCAACCGCCCGATCTTCAGGTTCAACGATACGGTCGACACCTATGCCCTCAAGCCATTGGCCAAGGGCTACCAGGCAGTGACGCCGCAGTTCCTCGAAGATGGCATCCATAACATCTTCCGCAACCTGGGCGATGTCACCAACCTGGCCAACGACATTCTGCAGCTCAAACCGCATGCGGCGGGCGTGGACACGGCGCGGCTGATCGTCAACACCACCTTCGGCCTTGGTGGCTTCTTCGACGTCGGCACCAAGATGGGCCTGCAGCGCAACGACGAAGATTTCGGCCAGACCTTGGGTTACTGGGGCGTGGGCAGCGGCCCTTACGTGGTTATCCCGTTGCTGGGCCCAAGCACCGTGCGTGACGGCCTGGCCAAGTACCCGGACAGCTACACCGAACCCTACCGCTACATCAACCACGTACCGACGCGTAACACGAGCCTTGCGGTTGACGTCGTCGATACCCGTGCCAGCCTGTTGTCGGCTGAGAAGCTGATGCAGGGTGACAAATACATCTTCATTCGTAACGCCTACCTGCAGAACCGTGAGTTCAAGGTAAAGGACGGCGAAGTCGAAGATGATTTCTGATTGTTTCTAATTTAAGCCACGGGGCTGCCAAGCAGCCCCAGCGTCAATGCATCGCCAGGATGCGCAAGCCGAATTTCTGCTGCCCGTCGGGCTGGTCGGCGATCCACACCACCTCGGTGCTGGCATGCAGGCCTTTCAGCGCCTTGTGATCGGAATCGATCCTCACCTCAAGCGTATCCCCTACCTGAAACCGCTGCGGCGCCTGCACTTGCATGCCCCCGCTGGACAGGTCCAGGCACACGGCTGCAATCACCTGGCCTTGGTGCAACAGGCTGATGTCGGTGTCGATGCGCATGCGGATGAAATCGCGTTTTTCGCTGTGGTTAGAGGGTGTCTGGGGCATGCTGCATCCTTCCCTTTAGGTTGCGCGGGTCGGCTTTCTTATAACTCTCGGTGATTTGCCCTGTAAAGAGCAGCGAGGTCGACCCTTGCACGCTTGAAACGCCTGGCGGATGGGAGTACCGTCTGCGCCTTACAGGGTACCTCTGACAGTTGCCGGGCGGGTCTTCTTGTCCTACAACTCAAGTAGAGTGTTACCACAGAGTATTCCCGTAGCTGGCCGTCAGCCTTGCCGACACCGCTGCACCAACCTAAATCGGCGCCGTTCGCCCACATGCAGAAAACCAGTGCAACGCTGCTGATCATCGATGACGACGACGTGGTCCGTGCGAGCCTCGCCGCCTATCTTGAAGACAGTGGTTTCAGCGTCCTCCAGGCCGGTAATGGCCAGCAGGGGCTTCAGGTCTTCGAAGAACACCAGCCCGACCTCGTGATCTGCGATCTGCGCATGCCGCAGATGGGCGGGCTCGAACTGATCCGCCAGATCAGCGAGCGCGCGCCGCAGCTGCCGGTGATCGTGGTGTCGGGTGCCGGCGTGATGAGCGATGCGGTCGAGGCCTTGCGCCTGGGCGCCGCCGACTACCTGATCAAGCCGCTGGAAGACCTTGCCGTGCTCGAGCACTCGGTGCGCCGGGCCCTTGACCGTTCGCGCCTGGTGCTGGAAAACCAGCGCTACCGCGACAAGCTCGAAGCCGCCAACCGCGAGCTGGAGGCCAGCCTGCACCTGTTGCAGGAAGACCAGACCGCTGGCCGGCAGGTGCAGATGAACATGCTCCCGGAAAGCCCCTGGGTGGCCGGCGAGTTTGCCTTCGAGCACCAGATCATCCCGTCGCTGTACCTGTCGGGCGATTTTGCCGACTACTTCCGCGTGGATGATCGGCGCATTGCCTTCTACCTCGCCGATGTCTCGGGGCACGGCGCCTCGTCGGCGTTCGTCACGGTGTTGCTGAAGTTCATGACCACGCGCCTGTTGTTCGAATTCAAGCGCGGGAGCAAGATGCGTGAATTCAAGCCCTCGCAAGTGCTCAGCCACATCAACCGCGGGCTGATCAACTGCAAGTTGGGCAAGCATGTGACCATGGTGGGCGGCGTGATCGATGAAGACACCGGGCTGTTGACCTATGCCGTGGGCGGCCACCTGCCGCTGCCGGTGCTGTACACCCCGGGCAATACCCGCTACCTGGAAGGCCGCGGCCTGCCGGTGGGGTTGTTCGACGAGGCCAGTTACCAGGACCTGGTGGTGGAGCTGCCGCCGGTGTTCAGCCTCAGCTTGATGTCCGATGGCATTCTGGACCTTTTGCCAGGTGACACGCTCAAAGATAAAGAAGCCGCCTTGCCAGAAATCGTCAAGGCAGCGGGTGGCAGCCTGGATGGGCTGCGGCAACGATTTGGATTGGCTACGCTTGGGGAGATGCCGGATGATATCGCCCTATTGGTGTTGAGCAGGAACCTTCAATGAGTACCGGTAGAATTCAGTTCGCCGAGCAAAGCGGTACCTTTGTACTGAAATTCGTCGGTGAAGTGCGCCTGACCCTGTGTTCGGCGCTGGATGCGACGATCGAGAAGATTTTCACCGCGCTGAACTTCTCGGCCATCGTCATCGATTTGACTGAAACCGAGAGCATCGACAGCACCACCTTGGGCCTGCTGGCCAAGTTGTCGATTCTGTCGCGCCAGAAAGTGGGGCTGCTGCCAACCGTGGTCACCACCAACCCGGACATTTCCCGGTTGTTGCAGTCCATGGGCTTCGATCAGGTGTTCAACATAGTCGATCGCCCAATACCGTGCCCAGAGTGCCTGACCGACTTGCCGTCGCAGGACCAGAACGAAGAAGTGGTGCGCTCCAAGGTGCTGGAGGCGCACAAGATTCTCATGGGGCTCAATGACTCCAACCGCGAAGCGTTTCATGACCTGGTGAATGCGCTGGAGCGGTCTTGAGTACGCTTTAAACCTGTGCCGGCCTCTTCGCGGGGCAAGCCCGCTCCCACAGGTATCTCAACTGTGGGAGCGGGCTTGCCCCGCGAAGAGGCCGGTACAGGCTAAAAACTCCCTCATTCCGGCCCAACAAACTCCGTCACATCCCGCCCACCGGCATCCAGCTGAAACACCCGTGCCGGCCGCCCCTGCTCATCAAAAAACACCTGCCCCAACCCCGCACCATTCCACAACCGCTCACCCGCCTTGCTACCGCTGGGCGTACGCGGCACCACTTCCATCTCCCGCCGCTTGGTAAACCAGTTCAGCGGCGAGCGCGGTGAATACAGCCAGCGGTTAAGCCGGTCGAGCACATCCAGCAAACGCCTGGGGAATTCGTTCTTGATCCCGCTGCTGGTGATCTGCCACAAGTGCGGGCTGCGTTGGCGGTGTCGAATCAGCACTTCATAGACGAACGAATAATGCACATCCCCTGAGAGCACCACGTAATGCCCGGGCGTGCGCGAGTGGCGGAAGATATTCAGAATCACCTGGGCCGCGCCCCGATGGGCCATCCAGTTCTCGGCATCCACCAGCAACGGGTAGCCCATCCAGCTGAATACCTTTTGCACGGTTTCTATCAGCTTTACCCCGAAGATCGGTGCCGGTGACACGATAATCGCCGAAGGATGATCGAGCAGCGCCTGCTGCAGCTCGCTCAGCGCCTCCCAGTCGAGCAGGCCCGAAGGCTTTGCCAGGCTGGTTTCGCTGCGCCAACGCCGGGTGCGGGTGTCGAGTACCAGCAAGGGTGGGTTGCTGGGCAGGCTGAACTGCCAGCCTTGGAAGCGCAACAGCTCGCCGATCAGCTCATCCTGTGCCTGGCTGGCCAGTGGCGCACCGGTCAGCGCCTGGCAGCGTTCGACCAGCGGCCCGCAGCCATCCGGGTCGTTGCCCCAGGCCTGGCACAGCAGGTAGCCCAGCAGCGCATTGCCGATGATCCGCCGCGAGAACGGGTGGCCATAGGCGGTTTCTTCCCACTGCGCCGAGAGGTTCCAGTCGTCGGTGATGTCGTGGTCGTCGAAGATCATCAGGCACGGCAGGTGTGCCATCACCCGCGCCACCTGGCCGAGGTTGTCGGCGAAGGCCTCGATCAGTGGCACCTCCTGCCGATAACGCGCCTGGCGTTCATCGGTGAGGCCTGCGGGCATGTCCAGGTTGACCAGCCGCCAGGGTTCGGGTGACCACACCAGCAGGTACATGGCCATGACCTCGGCGAAGGTTACCAAGTGGTTGTCGGCGTTGCTGGACGAGAAGATCGGCTTGCGCTTACCCCCGAAAAAGCGCTCGCGCAGGCTGTCGTTACGTTCCTGCGCGGGCAGCAGGTCGGCGCGGTGGTAGTAACTGGCCGGGTGGCGATAGAGCGCCGCGCTGTCGGCGACGACTGCACCGTCCAGCTGTTCGTCGAACAGCCCCAGGCGTTCGATCAGGACGTGGATCGCGCGCAGCATGGGCCCGGCGACATCATCGGCATACACCTGGTCGCCGGTCATCAGCAGCACCGCAGGGCGTTGTTCGGGGTGTTGGCACTGTTGCAGCAAACGGTCGGCGCAGAGCAGGCCGTCAGCGGCGGGGTGGTGCGGCTTGCGGCAAGAACCGTGCAGCAAATGGTCCAGGCGATCACGCAACACGAAGTGTGGGCGCGTTTCACCGGGGTAGAGCATGTGGGGTGCCCAGTCTGCGATGCCCTGGCCATTGATGCGCAGGTCGTAGCCCAGCGTCTGGTTGCAGGGGAGCGGCTGGGCAACGTGGATGTCCAGCAAATGAATAAACGCGTGCTGGCCTATCGGGATCACCTGGCAAGTGACCTTGGCCGAGTGTTCTACGCCATCAAGGGCAAATTCAGGTTGCAAGGGATGCGTTGCGACCAGCCAAATGGCCAGGCGCTGTGGCTCCAGGCGGCGCAGTACCGGGCCGGCGAGAACAAGGGGTAGGGAAGAGGTCATCAACAGCTCTGGTGGCTAGACAGCCCATTCACGCAGCACGGTACCGGTGGGAGCGGGCTTGCCCGCGAATAGGCCATCGAATTCAAAATACCTCGGAAGCCTGGCGCAGCTTAGCGCCAAACCAAAAACGGGCGGAAAATGCTGAACATTTCCCGCCCGTCAGGCAAACCCAAAATGTATCAGGCCTTTTCAGCCATCAACTTCTCCAGCTTCTCCTGATCCCGCGCGAACTGGCGAATACCCTCGGCCAGCTTCTCGGTGCCCATGGCATCTTCGTTCATCGCCCAGCGGAACTGGCTCTCGCTCAATACCTGCTTGGCCTCGCCCGTGTTGCCCGGCTCGAGCACGCGCGGCAGGTCGCCCTGGTCATCGCTCAACTGCTGCAGCAGTTCGGGGCTGATGGTCAGGCGGTCGCAGCCTGCCAGTTGCTCGATCTGGCCGATGTTGCGGAAGCTGGCACCCATGACCACCGTGTTGTAGCCATTGGTCTTGTAGTAGTCGTAGATGCGCGTAACCGACTGCACACCCGGGTCCTCGGCACCGACGTATTCCTTGCCGGTGCTCTTCTTGTACCAGTCGTAGATACGGCCCACGAACGGCGAGATCAGGAACACCCCGGCATCGGCGCAGGCTTGGGCCTGGGCGAAGGAGAACAGCAGGGTCAGGTTGGTCTGGATGCCTTCCTTCTCCAGCTTCTCGGCGGCGCGGATGCCTTCCCACGTCGAGGCCAGCTTGATCAGCACGCGGTCTTTACTGACCCCGGCGGCGTCGTACAGCGCGATCAACTGGCGGGCCTTGGCCAGCAGGGCCGGCTCATCGAACGACAAGCGCGCATCCACTTCGGTGGAGATACGGCCAGGGATGACTTTGAGGATCCCAGAACCGACCGCGACCGCGAACTTGTCGCAGGCCAGGTCCACATCGCCCTTGGCATCACCTTTTACCTGCTTGAGCAGGTCGGCATAGCCGGGGATGGCGGCGGCTTTGAGCAGCAGCGACGGGTTGGTGGTGGCATCGACCGGTTTCAGGCGGGTGATGGCGTCCAGGTCCCCGGTGTCGGCGACCACGGTGGTGAACTGCTTGAGTTGTTCCAGCTTGGAGGTCATGGGCGTGCTCTGTCCTGTGCAATGGCTCGACATTACCCGAGCCCCGGCGGCCGCTCAAGGCCCGTCGAAGCCGCTCGGGCAAACCGCGTGTGGGCGCGGCCATGCGTCGCGAATGGGTTACGCAGCAGCCCCAAGGTCTCAGCCCAGCTCAGCAGGCAAGCCCCTGAAGTTCTACGCAAGGTGATGATTCGATTCACCCACAGCCCCGAGGTTCCCAAGGCTGCCGACTACCTGCTTTTCAGGGCTTCGCCCAAGGTGCCCGATTGCCCTTCCTGGAGCCGTTGGCCGTCGGGCATGATAATTTCCAGCGTGGTCCCCTCAGGGCGAGGCGCCGGCTGTGCCGCACGCGCCTGCGCCTTTCTCGCCTCAACCCTACGCTCGATCATTGTCGGGTATTGCGAGGCGACCGCCAGAATGATGCCCACCGGGGCAAAGATCGCCACTGCCACACCCAAGCTGCCTTGCGAACGCGTGCGCCTTTTCTTCATTGCCAATCCATCCCTGGTTCATTCATCAATGACCCTGCATTAACTCCGCTGCCTGATCAAACACCACCAACGGCTCTGGCGCCTTGTGAATATCCGCCGACAACAACTGCCGGAACCGCCGCGCCCCCTTGAAGCCCTGAGCCAGCCCCAGAATATGCCGGGTGACGTGATGCATGGCCCCACCGCTCTCGATGTGCGCCACGATATAAGGCCGCAACAACGCCAGCGCCTCACTGCGGCTGATCACCGGCGCCTCGCTGCCAAACAACTGCTGGTCCACCTCGGCCAGCAGGTAAGGGTTGTGATACGCCTCACGCCCCAGCATCACCCCATCAAACGTTTCAAGGTGCGCCTGGCATTCCGCCAGCGTCTTGATCCCGCCGTTAAGCACGATCTCAAGGTCCGGGAAGTCCGCTTTCAGCTGCGCCGCCACGTCGTAGCGCAAAGGTGGCACCTCACGGTTCTCCTTGGGCGACAGCCCTTCGAGAATCGCAATCCGCGCATGCACGGTAAAACTCCGGCACCCAGCCTCGCGCACCTGGCCGACGAAATCGCACAGCTCGGCATAGCTGTCACGGCCATTGATGCCGATACGGTGCTTCACCGTCACCGGCGTCGACACCGCATCGCGCATTGCCTTGACGCAATCAGCCACCAACGCCGGGTGGGCCATCAGGCACGCACCGATCATGTTGTTCTGCACCCGGTCGCTCGGGCAGCCAACGTTAAGGTTGACCTCGTCGTAGCCCGCCTCCTCGGCCAGGCGCGCGCAGGCCGCCAGGTCGGCCGGCACGCTGCCGCCCAGTTGCAGGGCCAGCGGGTGCTCGGACACGTCGTGGCGCAGGAAGCGGTGGGCGTCGTTGTGGAGTAGGGCGCCGGTGGTGACCATTTCGGTGTAGAGCAGGGTGTGCTTGGAGAGCAGGCGCAGGAAGAAGCGGCAGTGGCGGTCTGTCCAGTCCATCATGGGTGCTACGGAGAACCGGCGCGACGGCTCAGGCCTTGTCGCAACTGGGTTAGAGCCTGATTTTGCAGTCATTTCGTTCAACGTGTTTCGTACCGGATTCGGGGTTTTCAGGGCGATTTCAGCAAGCGGTGGCTGCGATTTAGCAACCGGGCGGCGACGTGTAGCAAATTCCCGTGGCAACGAGCAGTGCACACACTGGCGGATTGTTAAGCCTGTTACACAGGCCATGTTCGCTTGAGGAGGGAAGGTAGCTAGTTTACCAAGAGAAATCGCGGTTCGTCCGGAAACAGGTTCTTCGGATGCTATTGGCGCGACATGAGGCCTCCATACCTCAACCGCGGTGAGCCATGGGCACTCATTTAGACCGCCTCACCGAGACTGGCCCGACGTGATCACACTGCATCATAGCGATACTCGATATCGCGCTACCTCCCAGCCAGGTTCGGCCATCGAAGCCCCTATTCCTCTCGACGCTAAGGACCATCGCTGGCACCCAGCACCAGTGTCGGCAACGTAAATCTCAAAGCCTACGCCGCACCTGTAGGAGCTGGCTTGCCTGCGACGGGCTGTGAAGCAGCCCCAATACAGGCAACACCCCTCTCAACCCTGAGCGCGCATATCGCAGCAATCTTGCTCTGATAGATCTGATGGCGTTGGTCGAATATAGCGATAAGCGCTCATTCAAATCACGTCATGTGACAGCCGCGAGCCATGCAGCAAGCTTCGGTTATCTGACGGCTCCTCACGTAATGCCTCGGATCTGCTCAAACAGATGATCTACTTAAATCTCAAGGCCTGCGCTGACCCTTAGTAGCTGATGCCTGCGATGGGCTGTAGAGCCCCCAATACACCATATCTACTTGATTTCATTTCCGGTTTTTAGTCTGGAAGTAAATAGTAATTTTCCGAAAGGCGAGCTTCCAGATAGTCAAAGAGCGCTAACGCATCCCCTGCGTACAAAAAACCATCTTCAGTTCCGTCGGCCAAAAGTTTTGTGCCGTTCAGGGACTTAGTAATCGTATATGAGTCGAACTGAGCTGCTTTTTTTAGTTCTGTTTTTATATTGAAGCGGTTCCCGTGGGCGATGGCGTTCCTAATGTGCCTAAGGAACTCAAGCTCAGGCGCTTTGTTTAAATATCCAAAGCGAGAAAAGGCGTCACCTACATGAAGGATTGCAGCCTTAATAGGTAGGGTCAAGAATTCAATATTTTTGTTAGGGTTTTTCTTTATGTGCTCCATAGATGGTTTTAGCGGTAGATGGTAAGCCAGGGGGCTATTGATTCTTCCGATGCTGTCAGTGTGTAGTGATGGGCTGGCTTTAGTAGGGATGACTATGTTGTGTGCTCGTTTGGCTAGTTGAGAGTTAGGGTCTGCATATCCTGCTATTCCAAGCATGAATGCTCCAATTGGTGATCGTGCAGTATTTATCGCGTCTATGAGCTCGAGTTGTACCGAATTAACCATTTTTAAGGACCTGCTCTGGCGGGTTGCTGTGTTCGACTATGTAGGGTTTGAGCAACCAGCTACCAGCCTTTGGGAGATCGCTCAGCTTAGCCTAATTTCGTTCAATCGGGGTTAGCAGTCACTGAAACTTGCAGCAATCACGCCCATGAACTAAATATACATCGATTTGCAACCATCTGCACCCGCATCATCAAGCGTGGTTAACCCGAATGTATGCGGGCACAGTCACAGCCTTTTCAAAAAATTAGAGCATAATGTCAGTGCCCAACCCTGTCCCTGGATTTGCCTCACCCACCGCGGTCATGATCACCTGGGCACCCGCAAGATGTGGGGGCTGGTTCTTCTTCGATAAGTACTGCAGGCACGCATTGTTCAGTGATGCAAAGTCTATGGTCATGAATGCAGCCAGATTTTCAGTATCGTCGAAAATGCCCGTGGCATGTAGCTTTACCTCCTCCAGAGCTTCATTCAGGTTCATTTGCGCGTAGATGAGTTTTGGATTGTCATTTCTACTTCTGAATAGTTTGTCTAGATTTCATGGGTCGTAGGAGATGCTTCGCTTTCCTCGCTCAGCGCGTGAACCCTCGCAAAGGCTGTCTCGGAAAGCTCAATCGTAAGTATTCATCTTCACTTCAACTTTTGCGAACGTGGAGGCGAGAATGAAAGAGATCATATCAAGGTCGGAAATGGTTGGTGTCTTGCGAATGAGTTCTTTTGCAGACTTGGTTGTTTTACGATCAGGTTTTGCAGTTTTGCAACGTATAAAGTCTCAGTGGTTGTAGGCATGATGCTGTTTCTCATAGGTGTTGCCTATGTACATTTGCAGCAGGGTAATTCAAGTGTTTGTCAGTAGGTAGATTCGGCTGGCCGTCATGTTGTGCAGTACGCATGATAGCCGTACTCATAAAGGCCTAGCCATACAGTGAAGGCCTGTCAAGGAGTACGGCTATCATACTTTTGGAGCGCTAGGGATGCCCAGTAAACGGCATGGGGCGGATGCCTTAGCTCCGCGAGCCCAGCTGCCCATCAAGCTCGACCGTTTAACTCGGCAAACTCATATGCAACAACGGAAACGGCCGCCCCTCACCATCCACCTCAGAGCGCCCCGTCTGCACAAACCCATAATGCAGATAAAACCCCACAGCCTCAGGGTTCTGCTCGTTCACATCCACACTCAGCGTGTGCCGCGAACCGCGTGCGTAATCCAGCAGCGCACGCCCAATCCCACGCCCACGCAGGTCGGGGTCGATGAAGAGCATTTCCACATGCTCCTGATTCAGCCCGATGAAGCCTAACGGGTAATCTTCAGCATCGACCGCGACCCACAACTCGACAGCGGGAAGGTAAACATCGCGCAACTGCGGCAGCAGCGCGTCTATGTCGGATGCCTGCAAAAAATGGTGAGTGGCGCGAACGGCGCGCAGCCAGATGTCGAGCAGCAGTGGATGGTCTGCGGCGTTGGCCTGACGAATGATCATGTAATCAACCTTGTTCACTTGATAACGGAGTAGCGGCACGCCATTAGGCGACCGTATAAGTGTCGGCATCTTGAATGCCCGCTTCGCGAATTAACGCCTGGGCGGTGCACTGCAGAGGGGGCCGAAAAGGAAGGGGCTGAAAACGTACTGATACCCGCAGGTTGCGTCAAGGGCCGGGGACGGCTTCAAAGCCGCGCCGTCCCCGGTAATCACTCAGATCGAACGTTGGTTGACCCGCGCCGTAAGCTGCTCGGCGCTTTCTTTGCGCTCGGAATAGCGGTCCACCAAAAACTCGGTGCGGTCGCGCAGCAACAGGGTGAACTTCACCAGCTCTTCCATCACGTCGACCACCCGGTCGTAGTAGGGCGATGGCTTCATGCGGCCGGCATCGTCGAATTCCAGGTACGCCTTGGGCACCGAGGACTGGTTGGGGATGGTGAACATGCGCATCCAGCGGCCCAGTACGCGCAGTTGGTTGACCACGTTGAACGACTGCGAACCCCCGCACACTTGCATCACGGCCAGGGTCTTGCCTTGGGTGGGGCGTACGGCGCCGAGGGCCAGGGGGACCCAGTCGATCTGCGCCTTGAACACGGCCGACAGGGCGCCGTGGCGTTCGGGCGAGCACCAGACCTGGCCTTCGGACCACAGCACCAAGTCACGCAGTTCTTGCACTTTGGGGTGCTCTACCGGCACGTCATCAGGCAACGGCAGGCCGGAGGGATCGAAGATGCGCGTCTCGGCACCGAAATGCTGCAGAAGGCGGGCGGCCTCTTCAGTCAGCAAGCGGCTGAAGGAGCGTTCGCGGGTCGACCCGTACAGCAGCAGGATGCGCGGTTTGTGCTCGCTGGCACGGGGCGCGGCTGGGGCTGCGTCGAACAGGGATAGGTCGAGGTTGGGCAGTTGCTCGGGCATGGGGCCTCCTTAAAGCGTGCCGATGCGGTCCAGCTCGCGCTGGAGCTCGTCGTGGCCGAGGGTATTGAAGGGGAGGGCGAAGAGGGCGTTGCAGCGTCGCTCGATGATGGCCAGCGTGGCGTTGAACGCGGCGTCAATCGCGGCCTCGTCACCCTCGACCTCGGAAGGGTCTTCCAGGCCCCAGTGGGCTTTTAGGGCTGGGCCGAAGTACACGGGGCACGGTTCACCGGCGGCTTTATCGCAGACGGTGATGACGATGTCTGGCGGGTTGGCGGCGAAGGCATCGTTACCTTTGCTGCGCAGGCCTTCTGTGGAAATGCCGGCCTGCTGCAGGGTGGTGAGGCTGCGCGGCAGCACCTGGCCTTTGGGAAAACTGCCGGCACTGACGGCTGCGAAGCCTGGCGGTGCCAGGTGATTGAACAGCGCTTCGCTGAGGATGCTGCGGCAGCTGTTGGCGGTGCACATGAACAGGACTTGCATTGGAAGGCTCTCTCGCGGGGTGGCGGCTTCAGCAGCAGGCGGCTGCGCGGACGGGGCGGTCGGCCATGTGCTGCAGGCGTGCTGTGTTCGCCTGCAGCCAGGTGGCGTTGGCCTGCAACGTCACCTGCAGCATGTCGTGCACCCACGTGGGCAGGTTCGGGTTGAGGCGGTAATACACCCATTGGCCTTGGCGGCGATCCAGCAACAGGCCGCTGCTTCGCAGTTGGGCGAGATGGCGGCTGATTTTCGGCTGGCTGTCGTCGAGCGCGCACATCAGCTCGCAAACGCAGAGCTCGCCTAGGTTGGCGATGAGCAGGGTGGCACGAGCGCGGGTCTCGTCGGCCAGGTTCTTGAAGACCTCGGGTGGGGTGATCATGGAGGTGCTCTTTACATATGGATAATCGAATATACGGATTTCCATATGTATTAGGCAAGCGGGAAAAATGCGGCACGAAATTGATACAGAGCTACCGGAAATGATCAGACTTTGGCTCTTCTTTGGAGGGCGTTTCTGAATAACTCTTTGCAGGCAATTGCGTCATTGCGATGGAAAGCTGAGCCCCCTAGTCTCGCTGGGTCGTTGCATATTCAACGACCGGGTCTGCAAGCCCGTTGCTTGGATTGGTCTCAGTTTGCTGTTGGCTTTGTTCAATGGTGGCTGCGTGCGGGTGGCCTTCGGGTCAGCCGGGCAATTGACCTCCAAGTCCGGTCTTGCAGGCCCGCACGTAGCCGCCACCACGCCGTCTCCACACTCCCCAAGTCGCCTGCCTCGATCATGACCCTGGCCGTCAGGCACGAAATGGAAGCTGTGCGCACATTGCTGGACTCGGCGGTTGCGCAGGTGCAACTGACCGTCACGCCACACATGCAGACGCTGCATTGACATTCACCGATGCCGGGGCTGCTTTGCAGCCCTTCGCGGGCAAGCCCGCTCCTACAGGGGGCGTCGATACGCTTGCGAACGTTGTTTTCGGCGCGACAGCGCAGGGGGATATGCAATGGACAAGGTATTACCAGAACGCACCGGCACGCTGGGTTTGACCATAGGCTCCGCGTCGTGCCTGGACGGCGTGATTCAGGGCAAGCGCCTGTTTCGCGTAGAACCCGGCAACTGCTGCGACCATGCCATCGAGCAGGCGTCGGTGCTGATGGACTGCTCAAGACGAGCCTCGTTCATCGGCGTGATGGACGACGAACCTGCGCTGGTCTGGGCCTCGCACTTTCTTTGCGAAATGGCCAAGGCGTTGATGGACGATGCGCACATGGGCATGCGCAAGCATCGCTGATGCGTCAGCGCTCAACAGTGAGGATGTAAACAATGAAGATCTTTGCCGAAGGTGATATCGGCAAGAACCCTCCCAGTCGCTGCTAGCCGTGTTGCCCCCGCAACAGTGTTTCGACAGTCTGCTGCGCAGAGGGCACCGCGCCCGGTCTGCGCTGTTGGCTATCCCATTGAGGCTCAACGCTATTTTTGTTTGGCACGGTTGCTGCGTTGTCTCCTTCAACCCTTCGAGGACAGCCAAGGAGCCTCCCCATGAGCCAAGCCCCAATCAAGTTCGCCTACTGGGTCCCCAATGTCAGCGGTGGCCTGGTGGTGAGCACCATCGAGCAGCGCACCAGCTGGGACATCGACTACAACCGCAAACTGGCGCAGATCGCCGAAAAGGCGGGCTTTGACTACGCCCTGTCGCAAATCCGTTTCACTGCCGGTTACGGCGCTGACAACCAGCACGAGTCGGTCACCATCAGCCATGCGCTGCTGGCCGCCACCGAGAAGCTCAAGGTCATCGCGGCCATCCTTCCAGGGCCATGGAACCCGGCGCTGGCGGCCAAGCAGCTGGCAACCATCGACCAATTCACCCACGGGCGGATCGCCATCAACCTGGTGTCGGGCTGGTTCAAGGGCGAGTTCCACGCCATCGGTGAACCGTGGCTGGACCATGACGAGCGCTACCGCCGTTCAGAGGAGTTCATCCGTGCGCTGAAGGGCATCTGGACCCAAGACAATTTCACCTTCAACGGCGATTTCTATCGCTTCCGGGACTACACCCTCAAGCCCAAACCCCTGCAGCAGCCGCACCCGGAAATCTTCCAAGGTGGCAGCTCGCGAGCAGCGCGGGACATGGCGGCGCGGGTGTCGGACTGGTACTTCACCAATGGCAATACCGTGGAGGGGATCAAGGCCCAGGTCGACGATCTGCGTGCCAAGGCCGCCGCCAACGGCCATGCGATCAAGGTGGGGGTGAATGCCTTCATCATTGCCCGCGACACCGAGGAAGAGGCGCGGGCGGTGTTGCAGGAGATCATCGACAAGGCCAACCCCGAGGCGGTAAAGGCGTTTGGGCATGAGGTCAAGAACGCCGGGGCGGCCAGCCCGGAAGGCGAGGGCAACTGGGCCATGTCCAGCTTCGAGGACCTGGTGCAGTACAACGATGGGTTCAAGACCAACCTGATCGGCACACCGCTGCAGATTGCCGAGCGCATTGTTGCGCTGAAGGCGGTGGGGGTGGATTTGATCCTTTCAGGGTTCCTGCATTTCCAGGAGGAGGTGGCGTACTTCGGTGAGCATGTGTTGCCGCTGGTGCGCGAGCTGGAGGCCGGGCGCCGGGTGGAAAAAGCGGTGGCGTGAGGCCTGCCAGGCACGGCCCTACAAGGGCCGCGCCTGACATCAATGCAAACAGTGCTTGGATTGGCTCAATCGGCCAAACCCGTTAAGGTATCGCCCCTCGCAAGGATTGCCCCGCTTCAGGAAAGGTTCGATGCCGCTTTCGCCCAGTACCAACCCGCCCTTCGGCCTGCTCAACGGCCGCCGGCTCATACCCGACGCATCACTCAAGCCACTGCTCGAGGGTTATTCAGCGTTGCAGGTTCCCGGCCCGGAAACGGTCTGGGCCACCGGCGAGGTCGACCTCGGCGATTCGGTGCACCTGCTGCGGTATTACCTGGACAACGAAGACTACTGGCTGCAAGTGCTGATGAACGGCGACAAGGTGGGCGATAGCGTGCTGTTCGGTTATCACAGCGCCGTACCGATCCACGACGAAGCGCACCTTCAGCGCCTTGTCGGTAGCCAGTCCAAGGTCGGCCTGCCGATCTACGAACACGACGGCTGTCTGTATTCCCGCCAGTGGGGCCGTGAGCCGGGCCAGGCCAGGTTGGTGCCGTTGTATGAGCGGGTGGTCAGCCCCGACGCCCGTTATGGCATCCAGCACCTCTCAATGCTCTACGCCCGCGACACTGGCCTGCCTGAGCGCCGCGAATTTCTGCTGTTGTCGGCGGAGGAAGACGAGGCGGGCAAGGCCACCCTCACCACCTCGCTCGGCATCACCCTGTTCCCCACGGACTTTCACGTAACCTGACAAGGACTCACCATGCTCGACGCGCTACGCCTGTCGCTCAATGCCTCTGCAGTGACTGGCTTCATCCTCTATATCAGCGTGGCACTGTTGCTGTTCTGGCTGTTCCAGTTCATCTACACCCGCCTTACCCCGCACCGGGAGTTCGCGCTCATTCGTGAGAACAACCCGGCCGCGGCCATTGCCTTGGGCGGCTCGCTGATCGGCTTCTCGCTGCCGGCCAGCAATATCATTGCCTACAGCGTTGGCATCCTGGACTTCGTGGCCTGGGTCGTGATCGCCGCTGTGGTTCAATTGATTGCCTTTGGCATTACCAGCCTGGTGCTGCGCGACCTGTCCAGGCGTATCGCCGCCGGTGAGCTGGCCGCGGCCATCTACGCTGCCAGCGTGGCGATCAGCGTCGGCTTCCTCAATTCGGCCTGCATGACCCCGTCGGCCTGACGCCCAAGGAGCTCCCATGAAACCCCCAATGAGACGCAGCTCCGTCAAGCTGGTACTGGCCAGCTCGCTGCCCTTGGCCCTGACCGCGTGCAGCCCGCAAGAGGAGATTTACACCGTCAGCCAGCAGGTGAACTACGACAGTGTCGAAGCCTGTGTCAGCGACAAGGTGCCTGAGAAGGCCTGCAACGATGCCTACAAACAGGCGCTGGCCGAGTACCGGCGTACCACGCCGACCTATGTGTCCAAGCCCGCCTGCGAAGCAGAATTTTCCCCCGATGGCTGCCAGATCAGCGTCGGTGGCCGGTACATGCCGCGCATGAGTGGGTTCGCGTTGGAGACCACCGGCGAGGTGACCCAGGCCCAGGTCGATGCGGCGCACGCCCAGGGCGGCGGTTATGGCCATGTCGCTACCGCCGTAGTGGCGGGCATGCTACTGGGGCAGATGGCCAGCAGCGCCGACCGCCGTTACCGCGCGCAGCCGCTGTATGCGTATCGCGAGGGTGCCGGGCAGCGCAATGGCCTGCTTGGGCAGCGCTACGGTACGGCCGGGGGCATTCAGCGCAGCAACAAAGACGAACAGAGCAGCAGCGGCGGTGGCTCCGGCGGCGGCGGTAGCTATGGCGCCTCAGGCCGCAGCGCGTCGCGCTCGGCGGTGTCTGCATCCATCTCGCGGGGTGGGTTTGGCAGCCAGGCGACGGCTCGAAGCGGCTGGGGCGGCAAGTCCGGTAGCTTCTTCGGGGGGTGATCATGCGCAAGGTCGCACTCGCAGAGCGCCCAGGCTGGCGCAAGACAGCCCAGCAAGAAGGCTTTGCCTTCCACACCCTCGACGGCGAGCGTTACTGGGATGAACGGGGTTACTACCAGTTCAGCCAGGCCCAGGTCGAGCGGGACCTGCAGGCCCCGACCGAGGCGCTGCACGCGATGTGCCTGGAGGCTGTCGGGCGCATCGTCGACAGTGAGGCGCTGATGGCACGCCTGGCGATTCCACCGGCATTCTTCGACCTGGTGCGGCAATCGTGGCTGGCGCGGGAGCCGCACCTCTATGGGCGTTTCGATTTCAGCTATGACGGCCATGGCCCGGCGAAACTGATCGAGGCCAACTACGACACGCCGACTTCGTTGTACGAAGCCGCGGCGTTTCAGCTGATCTGGCTGGAAGAACAGATCCAGCGCGGCGTTCTGCCCGCGCAGGCCAGCCAGTTCAATACCCTGGCCGAAGACCTGGTGCAGGCGTTTGCCGCGCAGCCGGGGCAGGGCACGTTCTACTTCTCGACCATCTCGGGCTCGGTGGAAGACCGTGGCACCACGGATTTTCTGCGCAAGATGGCCGCCCACGCAGGTATTCATACCCGGCACATCGACCTGGAGGACATCGGCCTGAATGGCGAGGGGCGTTTCGTCGACCTGGAGGGGCGGCCGATCCCGCGGCTGTTCAAGCTGCATGCCTGGGAGCATATCTTCCACGAAGACTTCGGCAGGGCTATCCCGGGGTGCGACACGCAGTTCGTCGAGCCGCCCTGGAAGGCGCTGATCTCCAACAAGGGCATCTTGCCGTTGCTGTGGGAGTGGTACCCAGGGCACCCCAATCTGTTGCCAGCCTTCGTCGATGACAACCCTTCGCGGCCAGTGCCTAGAGGGTGGGTGCGCAAGCCGTATTTCTCGCGGGAAGGGGCCAACGTCGATATCCGCACCGGCACGGGGCAGCGGGTCTTCGTAGACGGCCCTTATGACGACGCACCGTACATCCTGCAAGGGTTTGCGCCGCTGCCCAGGTTTGGCGACAGCTACACGCTGATCGGTTCGTGGGTGGTCGGCGACAAGGCGGCAGGGATGGGGATTCGTGAGGATGATTCGCTGATTACCAAAGACAGTTCGCGGTTTGTGCCGCATGTGGTACTGGGCTGACGGACTGCAAAGCGGGGCAACCGAAACAGCCTGAACCTCACGTCGGTTTCAGGATGCGCCTGGTCGTTCGCATGCAACCCTCCGGCGCCACAAGTGCCATGCTTGCAGGATGCTCCTGGACCAGTGCGCGCAGACGCACGGCCGTGGGCAAGGAGGCTGCCGACACCCCGCAACCGTGACGTGGCCGGCACGCCGCAGCAGAACACGCCGGACACCTGCCCCTACAACAACACAGGCAGGGTCCGTGATGCCGAGGTCCGCTGTATGCCTGATGAACTGCTCCACCTGCCTTTGATCCACAGCATCCTGGCCCGTGAAAAGGACACCCCCGGCGCCCTGTTGCCGATCCTTCACGCCATTCAGCAAGACATCGGCTTCGTGCCGGATGCGGCCGTCCCTGAAATTGCCCATGCCCTGAACCTCAGCCTGGCCGAGGTGCGCGGGGTGATCAGCTTCTACCACGATTTCCGCACCACCGCGCCGGCACGCCATACCCTGCGCCTGTGCCGGGCCGAGTCGTGCCAGAGCCGTGGCGCCGAGGCCCTGGCCGCGCAACTGCGCGACCAACTGGCACTGGACGACCATGGCACCAGCGCCGACGGCGCTATCAGCCTGCGTCCGGTGTATTGCCTGGGCGCCTGCGCTTGCTCGCCCGCGCTGGAACTGGACGGCCAACTGCACGCGCGGCTCACGCCTGAGCGCCTGCGTGCCCTGGTGAACGGTTGCCTGGAGGGCGAAACATGCTGAAGGTGTACATCCCCTGCGATTCGGTGGCCCGTGCCGTGGGTGCCGACCAGGTTGCCGAGGCCCTGCAACGCGAGGCCGAGCGCCGGCAGTTGGCGGTCGATATCCAGCGCACCAGTTCGCGTGGGCTGTATTGGCTGGAGCCGCTGGTCGAATGCGACAGCGCCCAAGGACGCCAGGGTTTCGGCCCGGTGACTGCGGACGATGTGCCGGCGCTACTCGATGCCTTGGCCGGCCAGCCCCAGGCCCATGGCCTGGCCTTGGGGCTGGTTGAAGACATCGCTTATCTGAAATCCCAGCAACGCCTGCTGTTCGCCCGTGCCGGCGTGACCCGGCCGCTGTCGCTGGACGACTACCGCGCCCATGGCGGTTTTGCCGGGCTGGAGCGCGCCGTGGCCTTGGACGGTGCCGAGGTGGTCGCTGCCGTACTTGATTCTGGCCTGCGTGGCCGGGGTGGCGCCGCCTTCCCGGCGGGTATCAAGTGGCGCACCGTGCGTGATGCCGGGGCTGGGCAAAAGTATGTGGTTTGCAACGCCGACGAAGGCGACTCCGGTACCTTCGCCGACCGCATGCTGATGGAAGGCGACCCGTTCCTGCTGATCGAAGGCATGATCATCGCTGGCCTCGCCGTGGGTGCCGACAAAGGCTACATCTACGTGCGCTCGGAATACCCGGACGCCATTCGCGTGCTCGACCAGGCCTTTGCCATAGCCCGCGACGCCGGTTACCTGGGCGATGACGTGGCCGGCAGCGGCCAGGCCTTCGACCTGGAAGTCCGGGTCGGTGCTGGCGCTTATATCTGCGGCGAAGAAACCGCGTTGCTGGAATCGCTCGAAGGCAAGCGCGGGATCGTCCGGGCCAAGCCGCCCCTACCGGCCCTGCAGGGCCTGTTCGGCTTGCCGACGCTGGTGCACAACGTGCTCACCCTGGCGTCTGTGCCAATCATTTTGGCCAAGGGCGCGGCGTTTTACCGCGATTTCGGCATGGGCCGTTCGTTGGGCACCATGCCGTTCCAGCTGGCGGGCAACATCCGCCACGGTGGCCTGGTGGAGCGCGCGTTTGGCCTGACCCTGCGCGAGCTGGTGGAAGGCTACGGGGGTGGTACCGCCAGCGGCCGGCCATTGAAGGCCGCACAAGTCGGCGGCCCGCTCGGGGCCTGGGTGCCGCCCAGCCACTTCGACACGCCGCTGGACTATGAGGCCTTCGCTGCCATGGGCGCGATGCTCGGCCACGGCGGTGTGGTGGTGGCGGACGACACCATGAACATGGCCAGCATGGCCCGCTTCGCCCTGCAGTTCTGCGCCGAAGAATCGTGCGGCAAGTGCACACCGTGCCGCATCGGCTCGACCCGTGGCATGGAGGTGGTGGACCGGCTGATCGCCACCACCGATTTCACCGAACGCCACGACCAGGCCCTGCTGCTGCGCGACCTGTGCGACACGATGCAGTACGGCTCGCTGTGCGCCATGGGCGGGATGACCGCTTACCCGGTGGCCAGCGCGCTCAAGTACTTCCCCGCCGATTTCGGGCTGACCCACACGGAGGCCGCGCAGTGATCAATTTCTTCGACCCCGAGACCGACCTTGGCACCCCAGCACGCGACAGCCAGGTGCAGGTCAGCCTGAACATCGATGGCCGTGCCATCAGCGTGCCTGCCGGGACTTCGGTCATGCGCGCCGCCGCCATGCTTGGCACCAGCATCCCCAAACTGTGCGCCACCGACAGCCTCGAGGCGTTCGGCTCGTGCCGCATGTGCATGGTGGAAATCGACGGCATGCGCGGTTACCCGGCGTCGTGCACCACCCCGGTCAGCGAAGGCATGGTGGTGCGCACCGAAACCCCGCGCCTGGCGGGGTTGCGGCGCAATGTGATGGAGCTGTACATCTCCGATCACCCGCTTGACTGCCTGACCTGCTCGGCCAACGGCAACTGCGAGCTGCAGACCGTTGCCGGCCAGGTCGGCCTGCGCGAGGTCCGCTACGGCTATGACGGCGCCAATCACCTGGCCGAGAAAAAGGACGTTTCCAACCCGTATTTCGACTATGAACCGAGCAAGTGCATCGTCTGCAGCCGCTGCGTGCGCGCCTGCGAAGACATCCAGGGCACCTTCGCCCTGACCATCACTGGCCGCGGCTTCGACTCGCGGGTAGCAGCCGCTGGCGGGGACAACTTCCTGGCCTCGGAGTGCGTGTCGTGCGGTGCCTGCGTACAGGCCTGCCCGACCGCGACCTTGACCGAAAAAAGCCTGATGCAGCTCGGCCAGCCTGAGCGTGCGGTGATTACCACCTGCGCCTATTGCGGTGTCGGTTGTTCGTTCCGTGCCGAGATGAAGGGCGACCAGCTGGTGCGCATGGTCCCGGACAAGAACGGCGGCGCCAACCATGGCCACGCTTGCGTCAAAGGCCGCTTCGCCTGGGGGTATGCCACCCACCCGGACCGCATCACCACACCAATGATCCGCAAGCGCCTCGAAGACCCGTGGCAAGAAGTCAGCTGGGACGAGGCGGTAACCTACGCCGCCAGCGAGTTCCGCCGCATCCAGCTCAAGTACGGGCGTGATTCCATCGGCGGCATCACCTCCAGCCGCTGCACCAACGAAGAAGCCTACCTGGTACAGAAGTTGGTGCGTGCGGCGTTTGGCAACAACAACGTCGACACCTGCGCGCGGGTGTGCCATTCGCCCACGGGCTATGGCCTCAAGCAGACCCTCGGTGAATCGGCGGGCACGCAGAGCTTCGATTCGGTGATGCAGGCCGACGTGGTGCTGGTGATCGGCGCCAACCCCACCGATGCCCACCCGGTGTTTGGCTCGCAGCTTAAACGCCGCCTGCGCCAGGGCGCGCGGCTGATCGTCATCGACCCACGGCGTATCGACCTGGTCGACTCGCCCCACGCCCGCGCCGAGCTGCACCTGCAACTGCGCCCCGGTACCAACGTGGCCATGCTCAACGCCCTGGCCCATGTGATCGTCAACGAAGGCTTGCTGGCCCAGCGCTTTATCGACGCCCGCTGCGAGACCGAGGACTTCGCCCGCTGGCGCGACTTCGTCAGCCAGCCAGAGAACGCGCCAGAACTACTCGGCCCGGTCTGTGGCGTGCCTGCCGAGCAGATCCGCGCCGCCGCACGGCTGTACGCCACCGGTGGCAACGCGGCCATCTACTACGGCCTGGGGGTCACCGAGCACAGCCAGGGCAGCACCGCCGTGATGGGCATCGCCAACCTGGCCATGGCCACCGGCAACATCGGCCGCGAAGGGGTAGGGGTGAACCCGCTCCGCGGGCAGAACAACGTGCAGGGCTCGTGCGATATGGGCTCGTTCCCGCATGAACTGCCTGGCTACCGGCATATTTCCAACGAAGGTGTGCGTGCCGAGTTCGAGCAGGCCTGGGGGGTAACGTTGCAGCCAGACCCAGGCCTGCGCATCCCCAACATGTTCGAGGCGGCCCTGGATGGCAGCTTCAAGGCGCTGTACTGCCAGGGTGAGGACATCGCCCAGAGCGACCCCAACACCCAGCACGTCACGGCCGCCTTGCTGGCCATGGAATGTGTAGTGGTGCAGGACATCTTCCTCAACGAGACGGCCAAGTTCGCCCACGTGTTCCTGCCGGGCAGTTCGTTCCTTGAAAAGGACGGCACCTTTACCAACGCCGAACGCCGTATCTCGCGGGTGCGCAAGGTCATGGAACCCCTGGCCGGCAAAGCTGACTGGGAAGCGACCGTTGCCCTGGCCAACGCCTTGGGCTACCCGATGCAGTACCGCCACCCGGCCGAGATCATGGACGAGATCGCGCGCCTGACGCCGACCTTCCACCGCGTCAGCTACGCCGAGCTCGACCGCCATGGCAGCCTGCAGTGGCCGTGCAACGATGCCGCGCCCGATGGCACGCCGACCATGCATATCGACCAGTTCGTGCGGGGCAAAGGGCGCTTCATGCTCACTGGCTATGTGCCGACCGACGAGAAGGTCAATAGCCGCTACCCGCTGTTGCTGACCACCGGGCGTATCCTCAGCCAGTACAACGTCGGTGCCCAGACCCGCCGCACTGGCAACGTCGCCTGGCATGACGCCGACCGCCTTGAGCTGCACCCCACCGACGCCGAAAGCCGTGGCATCCGCGATGGCGATTGGGTCGGTATCGGCAGCCGCGCCGGGCAGACGGTGCTGCGCGCCAAGGTCAGTGCGCGGGTGGCGCCGGGGGTGGTGTACACCACGTTCCACTTCCCTGAGTCGGGGGCCAACGTGATTACCACCGACAACTCCGACTGGGCCACCAACTGCCCTGAATACAAAGTCACGGCGGTGGAGGTGGTGAAAGTGTTCCACCCGTCTGAATGGCAGAAGCGTTACCAGGACTTCAGCGACGAACAGCGCCGCCTGCTCAAAGAGCGCCGTACTGCCGAGCAGCAAGAGAAAGCCGAGGTGCGCCGATGAGCAGTGACAACCTGGTCAAGATGGCCAACCAAATTGCCCATTATTTTGACAGCGAACCGAACCGGCAGCTGGCGGTGCAAGGGGTGAGGCAGCACATCCAGAGCTTCTGGACGCCGGCGATGCGCCGGCAGTTGCTGGCGTGGAGCGAGGCCCATCCGGGGGAAGGGCTGGACCCGAAAGTGCGCGAGGCGCTGGTGTAAACGCGCCGCCCTTTGTATTTGTAGGAGCAGCCTTGTGCTGCGAAGAGGCCGGTGCCAGCTCAGTGAATCTATGCTGCTTTCACCGGCCTCTTCGCAGCACAAGGCTGCTCCTACAAGGGCCACGCATGCATTAACCGCGGGCCAGTTCTGTCAGGTGGGCAATTGCTTGTTCGCTCTTGAGCACCAGCACATCCCCCTCGAGCGAATCGAGCACCACCTCGGAGGTATTCCCGATCAATGCCCCGGAAATACCCGTGCGGGCCACCGTGCCGATCACCGTCACCACGGCATTGTATTGTTTCTCGGTGTAGGGAATCAGCACATCCGCCGGGCCTTCGGCGACATGCAGGCGGTCATCGCTGATGTCGAACTCGGCCTGAAACGCGCGGCAGGCTTCCCGGTAGCGTTCGGCGATGGTCTCGCTGAGCTGGTAGGTCGGGTCCGAGGCGGACAGCATGGGGGAGGGGTGTGCGCTGATGACGTGTAAATCGCCTTTGGCCAGGCCGGCAATCGCATAGCCATGGTCGATGATACTCGCGTGCAACAGGCGGTGGTCCTCATCCTGGTTACCGACATCCACCGCCGCCAGAACCACCCCGCCGGTCCACGGCCGCTCGCTTTTTACCATCAGCACCGCGCTGGGGCACAGGCGCAGCAGCTTCCAGTCGGAGGGGGTCAGCAGTGCCTTTTTCAGCGGGTTGTCCGGCCGATGCTCCTTGATGACCAGCTCGCAGCCCTCGGCTTGCTGCACATAGATGATGGTGTCGTGCAGGTTGTCACGCCAGGCCGCCTCATGGGTGACGTTGTCGTATCCGTCATCGTGCAACTGGCTGCTCAGCAGGCTGAGCAACGCACTGTGATCCTGCTTTTTGTCGCACATCAACAGGTGCAGGCGCGCGCCGGTCACGCCTGCGATCAGCTTGGCACGGGTCAAGGCCCGGCTGTGGGCATGCGCGGGGTCGAGGACGACGAGGATGCTGCGGACGGCTTGCATGGGCGTGAGCTCCCTTCAAAGATGGCGACCAGTGCCTGACTATAGTCGGCGCCTCACCCGTCGCCGCTTGATGTACATCAAGCATAGTCACTGGCGCTGCCGGTTGCCGCCGGTATAATCGCCGGCCCTGCCTGTTCTGTCTGGTTGCACGCTTATGTCCTTGATCCCCGAAATCGACGCCTTTCTTGGCTGCCCGACCCCAGATGCCTGGATCGAAGCGGCGCTTGCCGACCAGGAAACCCTGCTGATCGACCACAAGAACTGCGAGTTCAAGGCCGCCAGCACTGCCCTGAGCCTGATCGCCAAGTACAACACGCACCTGGATCTGATCAACATGATGTCGCGCCTGGCCCGTGAAGAGCTGGTGCACCACGAGCAGGTGCTGCGCCTGATGAAGCGCCGGGGCGTGCCCTTGCGGCCAGTGTCGGCCGGGCGTTATGCCTCCGGCTTGCGCCGCTTGGTACGTGCCCACGAGCCGGTCAAGCTGGTCGATACCTTGGTGGTGGGGGCTTTTATCGAAGCACGCAGTTGCGAGCGCTTTGCCGCGCTGGTGCCGCACCTGGATGAAGAACTGGGCACGTTCTACCACGGCCTGTTGAAGAGTGAAGCGCGCCATTACCAGGGCTACCTGAAGCTGGCCCATCAGTATGGCGAAGAAGCGGACATCGCCCGCAGGGTTGAGCTGGTACGTGAGGCAGAAGCCGAGCTGATCCAGTCACCGGACCAGGAATTGCGCTTTCATAGCGGCATCCCAATGGCGCAGGCCGCCTGAAGCCGTTCAGGCGGCACTGCGTTCATAAATGGGCTTAGTAGCGGCGACCCAATAGCAGGCCGACCACCAGGCCGAAGCCTGCGGACACCGCGACGGTCTGCCAAGGGTGGCCGCCGATGTAGTCCTGGGTGGCATCCACCACCGGTTGAGCCTTGTCACGTACGTTACTCGCGGCCTGGCGAGCCTGGCGCAGTTTGAGGCTGACTTGCGCGCGCAGGGTTTCGGCCTCCTCGCCAACCAGGGCAGCGCTGTCGTTGAGCAGCTTTTCGGATTCTTCGATCAGTGACTGCAGTTCGCTGAAGACCTGATCCTTGATCTGATCGCTGGCGGCTTGTACGGCGTTTTTTCGGGCCATGAACTCATCCTCGTCAATGGGGGGGTGAACAATGGATGCCGGTGCGTCGGGAAAGTTGCGCCGGCTTTCCGATGACGCGTCGCTACGGTGTAAGATAGCGGCCATTTTTAGCAGGCAGGTACCTTCAATGAGTTTCAATCTGGCCAACAAGAGCTTCGAGGAACGGGCGCAGATCGAGGCAGAGAAGGCGCGGTTGTTCGAACTGTGGCAGAGCAACCTGGGCAAGGCCAAGGGCGAAGCCGCCCGGCTTATCTCCGAGAAGCCACGGCGCAAGGGCAAATGGGCGGAATGGGTGCGGGCTGAACTTGAGGCCATGTCGCCGCCCGAATACGCCAGCATGGTGCGCAGCGAAGTCAACAAGATGATGGCCGCCGCCAACAGCAATCGCTGAGTGTTTACCAGTAGGTGCCGGCTGCCTTGGGCAGGTCCAGCGTGCCCTCATCGGTGAAGCGGACGGTGCCCAGCAGCCCACCTGCCAACTTGCCGCGCAGTACATAGGGTAGCCCTTGCAGCGAACTCCGCTGGCCCAGGCCATAGGCCTGGCGCAGGAAGGAGAACGCGGTCACGCTCACCGGCACCACGATGACCGCCTCGTCGAAACGGCCTATGTGGCCCTGCTGGTCACTGACACCGGCGGCCAGCGGCTGGCCGTTCACCTGCAGGTCGAGCGCGATACCGTTGTAATCGATCGCGGTTTCGTTGGGGTTCTGCACACGTATCTTCACCGCCATGCGCAGTTCCAGCTCCTGCCCGGGCAGCGGTTCGATGCCAATCACGTTGATATTCAGTGGGTCACGCGCCTGGAACAAGGCGCAGGCATTGAGGCCGTAAGCCATCAGCAGTATCAGCAACCAGCGGTGCAATCGGGCAGTCATGGGTTGCAACCTTGCCTGAAAAATTCAACCGCCAGTGTGGCAAATGCGCGTTGACGTTGAAAGTAGCGCGTCTAATGAAAGATACTGTTTCTCATTAACGCCCGACAATCCCTCTTACTGGCCTTTCTCCTACCCCATGCTGACGTCTCCCGTGTCTGGTCTGCTGGCGAGTTTCCAGGAGCACTACGACGACCTCTTGCTGTTCCTGACTCGGCGCATGAGCGACCGGCAGCGTGCTGCCGACGTCGCGCAGGAGACGTACCTGAAGCTGGTGAAGATCGACGAGCAGGCCGTGCCGGTGCTGCATGCACGCAGCTTCATCTTCCGGGTGGCGGGCAACCTGGCGATCGATGCCTTGCGCCGTGAACAGCGTATCGCCGCCCGCCACGAAGATACTGGTGGCACTGGCGAGGTGGCCTGCCCGGCGCCTGCGCCCGAGGCCACGCTGCTCGCCCGCGAGCGCTTGCAGATACTCGATGAGGCGCTGTTGCAACTGTCCAGCAATGCCCGCCAGGCCCTGTTGCTCAACCGCGTCGAAGGCCTGACCCAGGCGCAGATTGCACAACGGTTGGGCGTTTCCGAGAGCATGGTGGCAAAATACATTGGCCAGGCGCTGCGCCATTGCCGTGACTGGCTCAAACACAACCATGACTGAGCCTTACGCCATGCCAGCCGCCCAACCGCTCAGCGACCTCTCTGACGATGCCCTCGATTGGCAGGTGTTGTTGCATTCGGGCAACGCCAGTGCGGCGGACCACGCGCGCTACCAGCGCTGGTGCGCACTGAGCCCGGCGCATGCCGAGGCCGCGCGTGAGGCAGAGGCTCTGTGGCTGGACCTCGGCCACACCCCAACCGCTCAGGTTGTCGCGGCACCGCCTGCCCGACGCAAACGGCACTGGGCCGCAGGCCTGGCAGCATCGCTGGCGCTGTTGGTCGCGGGTTATACCGGCTGGCAGCAGGCGCCTATCTGGCTAGCGGACTACCACACAGGCCTCGGGCAACGGCAGGCGGTGACCCTGGCCGATGGCTCGCGGGTACTGCTGAACAGTGGCAGTGCGTTGACCGTCGCGTTCACCGACCGCGAGCGCCGCGTGGTGCTCAATGCGGGCGAAGCCTTGTTCGAGACGGCCAGTGACCCACGGCCCTTTGTGGTCGATAGTGCAGGCGAGGCGGTGCGCGGCACGGGCGCGACGTTCAGCGTGCGCCGCGATGGCCGCGTGGTACTGGCCCAGGGCGAGGCCACGGTGGGTGAGCGCAGCGTACCGGTGTCGCCTGACGCCAGTGCACAGACCGCCTGGCAGCGCGGCAAGCTGATCTTCAACGGCAAGCCGCTGGGGCAAGTGCTGGCAGAACTCGAGCGCTACCAACAGGGGCGCATTCTGCTGTCTGACACCAAGCTGGCGGCCCTGGAAGTCAGCGGTGTATTCGACCTCGATGAACCCCAGGCGCTGCTGCGCACCCTTGAGCAACGTTATGGCCTGCAGGTCACCTATTTGCCGTGGCTGGCCGTGGTGCACTGAGCCGCTAAAAATAATCTAAATATTTTTCATCTGCCGCTGCAAGTTCAGCCAGGCCAGATCGTCGTAGTGGGACTGATCAGCAACCCATTCTCATTTACGACTTGTCTGGAAGCTCATTCGTGGCCCTTACGCTCAAGCCTGTTCACCGCCGCAGCGGTCCCCTTCATCACGCCATGTTGTCTTGCACTGCCTTGGCCATGCTGGCCGGCCCCTTGCAGGCGATGGCCTCAAGTGTTGCGCAACAGGCCCCGGTGGAAGCCCGCCAAGTGCAACTGGACCTGCCTGCCCAGGCGCTGGACCAGGCACTGACGGCCTTCGCCGACCAGGCCGGGCTGCACCTGCTGTACACCACCCAAGATGTCGCGGGCCTGAATAGCGCGGCGTTGCAGGGCAGCTACAGCATCGAGCAGGCACTGCAGCAGTTGCTGGCGGGCAGTGGCATGAGCTGGCAGTTCAGCGATGCCCGCACGGTCACCCTGCGCAAGGCGGACGCCGCGCCGCAGGCCGTCAACCTCAAGCCCATCGAGGTCAGTGTGGCCTCGCGCACCAGCACGGCGATCAGCGAAATCCCTGGCACCGTTTGGGTGGTCGACCAGCAGCAGCTGCGTGAGCAGATCGACAGCGGCGTGAGCCTCAAGGAAGCCATCGGCAAGCTGGTGCCTGGCCTGGACCTGGCACCAGAAGGGCGCACCAACTATGGCCAGAACATGCGCGGGCGCAATGTGCTGGTGATGATCGACGGGGTCAGCCAGAACAGCTCGCGCGGCCTGTCGCGCCAGTTCGACAGCATCTCGCCGTTCAACGTCGAGCGTGTCGAAGTGCTGTCGGGGGCCAGCGCCCTTTACGGCGGCGGCGCCACCGGCGGCATCATCAACATCGTGACCAAGAAGGGTGAGCCCGGCCCGGCCCGCTTCGAGACCCAGCTGGGTGCCAGCAGCGGCTTCAACAACAGTGATGACCTGGCCACCCGCATCGCCCAGTCGATCAGCGGCGGCAACGAGCGGGTCAGTGCCCGCCTTGGTATTTCCGGCGAACAGAACGAAGCCTTCTATGACGGCGCTGGCGATCAGATCTTCATCGACAACACACAGACCGACCTGCAATACAACCGCACCCTTGACGTGCTCGGCACCCTGGGGCTTAAGCTGACCGATGAGCAGAGCCTGGACTTGCTGGCCCAGTACTACGACTCGGGCAACCACGGCAGCACCGGCATCTACTTCCCCAACCTCAACTACAACGCTCCCTCGGACCTGGAAGACGCTGAGCTGCGCAGTGGCTATTCCTCTGACCTGGAGCCACGTACCCGGCGCCTGTTGCTCAACGCCAACTACCATCACACCGATGTGCTGGGCCAAGACTTCTACCTGCAGGCCTCGTACCGCAAGGAAGACGACAACTTCTACCCGTTCCCGTACTACAACCGCGCCACACCCACCGGTTCGCGCGGGGTGTACTTCGCCGCATCACAACAGAACTTCGAGGTCACCAGCCTCAAAGGCCTGTTCGCCAAGCAGTGGGAGACGCTCAAGCTGACCTACGGCGTCGACCTGGACCGCGAGCGTTTCAACGCCGAACAGACGACCTTCGACGCCCTGACCTCATCCGAAAGCGGTGGGCTGGACATGGAAAAGGCCAGCAAGGCCGCGCGCTACCCCAGCTACCGGGTTGACGGTGTGTCGGTGTACGCCCAGCTCGATTGGCATGCCACCGACAACCTGACCTTGTCCGGCGGCGCCCGGCGCCAGCAGATGGACGTGGATGTCAGCGAGTTCAAAGGCGTACCTGGCGGCAGCAACGATTACCAAGTCAACCTGTACAACGTCGGCGCCATCTACGACTTCAAGAATGGCCATCAGGTGTGGACCAATTACGGTGAAGGTTTCGACCTGCCGGACCCGGCCAAGTATTACGGCAAGCCGGGTTTGAGCGTCGCCGACAACCCGCTGGCCGGCATCAAGAGCCGCCAGGTCGAGCTGGGCTGGCGCTATGCCGACGTGGATTGGGACGCTCAGGCGGCGCTGTACTACATCTGGTCGGACAAGATCATTAATGTCGATTCGCAAACGCTGACCATCAACGTCGAAGAGCAGAAGAGCCGTGACTTTGGTTTCGAAGGTGCGTTGACCCGCCACTTCCAGAGCGGTTGGGAAGCGGGGGGTACGCTGCACCTGACCCGCTCCGAGGAAGAAGACGTCGACGGTGGCTGGATGAAACGCGATGCCCGTTATGCGTCGCTGTCCAAGTCCACGGCGTTTGTTGGCTGGAAGGGCGATGGCCGCAGTGCCCGCCTGCAGGCCAACCATGCGTTCACCCTCAAGGACGATGCCGACCACGAGATCGACGGTTACACCACCTTCGACCTGTTGGGCAGCCAGGACACCGCCTTCGGTACCTTCAGCGCAGGTATCCAGAATTTGCTGGACAAGCAGTACAGCACGGTCTGGGGGCAGCGGGCGACGTTGTTCTACGCACCGACCTATGGCCCGGCGTACCTGTATGACTACCAGGGCCGTGGGCGCACCTACACCCTGACCTGGAGCATGGCTTACTGACAGCTATGGCGGGTTTCAGGTAGGAGCAGCCTTGCGCTGCGAAGAGGCCGGTGCAAGCAGCGGAAATCTATGCTGTTGCCACTGGCCTCTTCGCAGCGCAAGGCTGCTCCTACCCGAATCGTGCAGGGTGCGAGTGGTGTGGACTACAGTGACGGACAGCTCCCTTTGCCGAGGTGTCCGTCATGCGTCGATCGCTGTGCCTGCTGTCCCTGTGCCTGGCCCTGCCGCTGCAAGCCCAGGAGAAGGTCGTCAACCTCTACAGCTGGGCCGACTATGTCGCCCCGCAAACCCTCCAGCGCTTCGAGCGCGAAACGGGCTACAAGGTACGCTACGACACCTTTGACACCACCGAGGTGCTGGAGACCAAGCTGCTGACCGGTGGCAGCGGCTATGACGTGGTGGTGCCGTCATCCACCGTGCTGGCCCGGGCGCTCAAGGCCAAGGCCCTGCAGCCGCTCGATGCCCAGGCAATGCCCGGCTATGCCAACCTCGACAAGGACTTGCTGGCCAAACTGGCCGAGGCCGACCCCGGCAACCGCTACGCGGTGCCTTACACCTGGGGCACGCTGGGCCTGGGGGTAAATGTCGAGGCCGTGCGCCAGCGCCTGGGAGATGTGCCGCTGGACAGCCTCGACCTGTTGTTCAAACCGGAGTACGCCAGCCGCCTGAAGGATTGCGGCATCGCCATGCCTGATTCGCCGCAGGAAGTGATCGGCCTGACCTTGAACTACCTGGGCAAGGACCCTTACAGCCAGAACAAGGCCGACTTGGACGCCGCGCAGGCACTGCTGAACCAGCTGCAGCCCTCTGTGCGCTATGTTGCCAACGGCCGGCAGATCAGCGACCTGGCCAATGGCAGCGTGTGCCTGGCGCTCACCTACAACGGTGATGCGGCGATGGCCGCCGACCAGGCACGCCGTGCTGGCAAACCGTTCGAGCTGATCTACCGCATCCCCCAGGAAGGCACCTTGGTCTGGCAGGACAACCTGGTCATCCCCAAGGACGCGCCACACCCCGAGGCAGCCCGCGCGTTCATCGCCTTCATGCTTAAGCCGGACTCGGTCGCCGCGCTGACCAACACGCTGTTCTTCGCCAATGCCAACCAAGCGGCCACCCCCTTGGTCGACGCTGCCGTGCGCAACGACCCGGACATCTACCCGCCAGCCCAGGTGCGTCAACGGCTGTACGCCGACCGCAGCATGGCGCTGTCCGACTTGCGCCAGCGTAACCGCCTGTGGATGGCCTTCCGCAGCGGCCAATGAGCCCGGCGGGGCTGCGCTGCAGCCCCTTGGTGTCCATACTGAAACATAAGGAATTATCTCCAGCCGCTTTCACACTTTTGCCGCGAACCCCTCGCGCCTTAGGCTATCCAACGCACAAGGCGCGGCATTTCGTACAGGAGGTGAAGCATGAACCTAGCACTGCCAATCCTGGCCATTGGCCTGGCGTTGTGCCTGCCCGCGCGCGCAGCGCCGGTTGCGCCCTTGCAACTCGCGGCCAGCAACAACAACCCCTACAACAGCCCGATCCAGCGCGCCAACCCCAATAGCCGCCAGGGCAGCATGCCGGCCACACCGCCCGTGCGTGGCCCGTCCACCGACCCCTACCAGCGCACGCCCTCGCTGGACAACCGCGGCATTGGCAACGGCGACAACCTGCGCCGCCAACAGCAAGCGCCCAATCTGGAACCCACCCGGCCGCCGCGCGATAACCCACGCGCGCCGTAAGCCCCGTCGAAAGGAATTCTGCATGACCCGAGCTACCTGGCTGACCACCTTGACCGCTGCCGCGCTGCTGCCCCTGTTGGCGCACGCGGCTTCCGAGCAGCAGTTCCCCAGCGAAGAAGGGCCATTGACCGTCAGCACCGTCGCTGATGGCCTGCGCAACCCTTGGGCCTTGGCTTTCTTGCCGGGCGGCAAGGACATGCTGGTGACCGAGCGCCCCGGCAACCTGCGGGTAGTCAACGCAGAAGGCAAGGTCGGCCCGCCCATCAGTGGCGTGCCTCAGGTCTGGGCCGAAGGGCAGGGCGGGTTGCTGGACGTGGTGTTGTCGCCGGAGTTCGGCAAGGACCGCACCGTTTACCTGTCTTATGCCGAAGCGGGCAATGATGGCAAGGCAGGGACGGCGGTCGGCCGCGGTCAGTTGTCCGAAGACCGCGCACGGCTAGAGAACTTCACGGTGATCTTCCGCCAGCAGCCCAAGCTCTCGGTGGGCAACCATTTCGGTTCGCGGCTGGTATTCGACCGAGACGGTTACCTGTTCATTGCCCTGGGCGAAAACAACCAGCGGCCGACTGCCCAGGACCTCGACAAGCTGCAAGGGAAGGTCGTGCGGATCTTGCCTGACGGCGAAGTGCCCAAAGACAACCCCCTCGTCGGCAAAGACAACGTGCGCTCCGAGATCTGGTCGTTCGGCCATCGCAATCAGCAGGGCGCAGCACTCAACCCTTGGACTGGCAAGCTCTGGACTCACGAACACGGCCCACGGGGCGGCGACGAAATCAACATTCCCCAGCCCGGCAAGAACTACGGCTGGCCGGTTGCCACCCACGGCATCAATTACTCGCTGTTGCCGATCCCGGAGGCCAAGGGCAAGCACCTCGATGGCATGGTCGACCCGCACCATGTCTGGGAAAAGTCCCCTGGCATCAGCGGCATGGCGTTCTACGACAGCCCGACGTTCAAAGCGTGGGACCACAACCTGTTCATTGGGGCGCTGGCGACCCAGCAATTGATCCGGCTGCAGCTCAAGGGTGACAAGGTGGTGCACGAAGAGCGTTTGCTGGGGGACCTCAAGGCGCGTATCCGTGATGTGCGGGTAGGCCCGGATGGGTATCTGTACGTGTTGACCGATGACAAGGACGGGGCGCTGTTGAAAGTGGGGCTGGGCGAGGGCTGAAGCGCTGGCTTCTGCCATGCACGGTCGGTGTAGGAGCAGCCTTGCGCTGCGAAGAGGCCGGTGGTGACACTTTAGATAGTTGTGGCCTGCACTGGCCTCTTCGCAGCACAAGGCTGCTCCCACACAGGAGCGGCGTTGGCTTGCTGACGATGGGGCCAGTACCGATAATGCGGCATGACCGCCCAACCGCAGACCCTCTACCAACAAGCCCTGACCGACCACGGCTATGTCCATGACCCCGCCCAGGCCCACGCAGTCGATGCGTTGCAAGCCTGTTTCGAGGCGATCGAACAGGGCCGCCTGACCCAGGGTGTCTACCTCTGGGGCCCTGTCGGCCGGGGCAAGACCTGGCTGATGGACCAGTTTCACCGTTGCCTGCAACACCCCAGCCGGCGCCAGCACTTTCACCATTTCATGGCTTGGGTGCACCAGCGCCTGTTCCAGCTCAACGGCACCGCCGACCCGCTGCTGGCCCTGGCCCGTGAACTGGCCCGGGAGATTCGCGTACTGTGCTTCGACGAATTGTTCGTCAATGACATTGGCGACGCGATTATCCTCGGCCGGCTGTTCCAGGTGTTGTTCGACCAGGGCGTGGTGATTGTCGCCACCTCTAACCAACCGCCCGACCAACTCTACCGTGATGGCTTCAACCGTGACCGCTTCCTACCCGCGATTGCCGCCATTGAACGGCACATGCGGGTGTTGTCGGTGGCCGGCGAGCAGGACCATCGCCTGCATCCGGGCGCTGTGCGGCAACGTTACTGGGTCACTGAGGCCGGCGAGCGCGGCGTGCTGGGTGAAGTGTTCCACCAACTCAGCCCGGCTGACCCCGGCAGCGAGCAGCCGCTGACCATTGGCTCAAGGCAGATAAACGTCATCCGGCGCAGCGAGCACGCCATCTGGTGCCGCTTCACCGACCTCTGCGAGCAGCCCTTGGCGGCGATGGAGTTCATGGCCCTGTGCGACCGTTTCCCGTCGATTCTGCTGGAAGGCGTCCCAGCGTTAGGTGGCGAGCAACGGGCCGGGCGGATTGCCCGCGGTACCGAGGATGGCGCGGCGCGGGTCGCGGCAGGAGACCGGGAGCTGCCGGCGCTGTCGCCCAAGGACGATGCGGTGCGCCGGTTCATTGCCCTGGTCGACGAATGCTACGACCGCCGGGTGGCGTTGTACCTGGAGGCGCAGGTGCCGCTTGACGCGCTTTATACCCAAGGGTACTTGGCGTTCCCGTATCAACGCACCTTGAGCCGCTTACGCGAGATGCAGTTGCAACGCTTCGGCTAAGCCCCTGTGGGAGCGACGCGATGGATGGCACGGGCTGCGCCCGTGTTCGCGGGCAAGCCCGCTCCCACAGTGATCGCGCATAAGTTGAGATTTTGCCCAAGTCAGTTGTGCCCACTCAGTAGGTTTGGGCGTAGCCGACTCAGCGCCCCAACCACTCGATCAGCGTACGGTTGAACCGCATCGGCTCTTCGATCTGCGGCGCGTGGCCCATACCCTCGAACGTCACCAGTTCACCCTGGGGGATCAGCTTGGCCACTTGCGGCCCCAGCACCTGGTATTTGCCCAAACGTGCCTTGACCTCTGGCGGCGCGATGTCGCTGCCGATGGCCGTGGTGTCCTGATCACCGATCAGCAACAGGGTCGGCATCTTCAGGTCCTTGAACTCGTGGTACACCGGCTGGGTGAAAATCATGTCGTAGATCAACGCCGAGTTCCACGCCACTGCTTCATGCCCCGGCCCTTGGTTGAGGCCCACCAGCATCTGTACCCAGCGCTCATACTCCGGCTTCCAGCGCCCGGCGTAATAGGTCTTGCGCTCATACTCACGCACCCCGGCGGCATCGAGCTTGAGCTCCCGTGCATACCACTGGTCCACCGTACGGTAGGGGACGCCCAGGGCCTTCCAGTCTTCCAGGCCAATCGGGTTGACCATCGCCAGGCGTTCGACTTGCTGCGGGTACATCAGCGCATAGCGGGTCGCGAGCATGCCGCCGGTGGAGTGGCCAAGCACAATGGCCTGCTTTACGCCCAGCTGGTCGAGCAAGGCGTGGGTGTTATGCGCCAATTGCTGGAAGCTGTACTGGTAATACGCAGGTTTGCTTGAGGTGCAGAAGCCGATCTGGTCCGGGGCGATGACCCGGTAGCCGGCTTTGCTCAGGGCATTGATGGTGGTTTCCCAGGTAGCGGCGCAGAAGTTCTTGCCATGCATCAGCACCACGCTGTGGCCATTGGCCTGGCCTTGGGCGGGTACGTCCATGTAGCCCATCTGCAGGGCTTGGCCCTGGGAGCTGAAGTCGAAATGCTTGAGCGGGTGAGGGTAGCTGAACCCTTCGAGTTGTTTGCCGTAGGTGGGCGACTCGGCAGCAAGGGCCGGGCCGCCGACAAGGCAGGCAAGGGCCAGGGCGGTTGCGCGCAGCATGGGGGCACTCCGTGTAGGGCCGTGTAGGAATAGGCGACTGTATCAGCCAGTTGACCGCCTGAAGCGGCAAAGGTGTTACCAGGCGTGAAACCAGCCCAGGGTGATCATCGCCACCACGGCGTAACGGCCGCCCTTGGCCAGGGTCACCAGCAGCATAAAGCGCCAGAAGGGCTCACGCATGATCCCCGCGATCAGGGTCAGCGGGTCGCCGATCACTGGCATCCAGCTCAGCAGCAGCGACCACTGCCCCCAGCGCTGGTAGCGTTGTTGCGCGCGTTCGAGCTGGCGGGCGCTGAACGGGAACCACCGCTTGTCACGCAGGTGCTCGATGGCCCGGCCCAATACCCAGTTGACCACTGAGCCAAGCACATTGCCCAAGGTGGCCACCAGCAACAAGGTCGGCCAAGCGTCGGGCTGGCGCAGCAGCAAACCAACCAGCACGGCCTCCGATTGCAACGGCAACAGGGTGGCGGCGCCGAAGGCGCTGAAGAACAGCGCCCACTCGCTGAGCATCAGTAGTTGGCGACCACGGTGTCCTGGCCATCCTGGGTCACACCGATGACCTGGTAGGCGTCTTTGTGGTCACCCATTTCCATGCCCGGCGAGCCCATGGGCATGCCGGGGACGGCCAGGCCCTTGAGGTCGTTGCGTTTGGCCAGCAGGCGGACCTGTTCGGCCGGCACATGGCCTTCGACGAACTTGCCGTCGATCACCCCGGTATGGCACGACGCCAGGCGCGGTGCCACGCCCAGGCGTTGCTTGACTGCGCTCATGTTCGGTTCGACGTGGTCGTTGACGGTGAAGCCGTTGTCGCGCAGGTGGCTGATCCAGGCCTTGCAGCAGCCGCAGTTGGGGTCGCGATAGACATCGATGGCCTCGGCGGCCTGGGCCAGGCCAGTGATAGCCAGCAGCCCGAGGGTCAGCAGGTGTTTGTGCAGCATGGTGAAACACTCCTTTAGAAACGCAGGCGGATACCGGCCACCAGGCGGGTCTGGCCGGTGTCTTCGCCGTCTTCGCGGGCCTGGTCGGCGCGGTTGCCGTGCAAGCGATTGAAACTGACCCCGACGTACGGCGCGAAACCACGGCTGATTTCATAGCGCAGGCGCAGGCCGATTTCGCTGTCGGCCAGCCCCGTACCTTGCTCGCGGCGCGTATCGTCGCGGCCAAAAACGTTGGCTTCCAGGGTGGGTTCGAGTACCCAGCGGTTGGTCAGCAGCATAGCGTAAGCGGCTTCCAGGCGCAGCGCGGTCTGTTGCCGCTCGCCGACGTAGGCAGTGGCCTCCAGCTCAACACCATACAGCGGCGTGCCTTGGATACCGAAGGCTCCCCAGGCCTGCCCGCTGGCGGGCTTGAAGTCTTGGCGCAGGCCGCCGACCAGTTCCCACCAAGGGCTGATGGCGTGGCCCCAGAGCGCCTGCAGTTCGGCCTTGTGGGTCTTGCCCTGCTCGCGTTCGCCTTCGCTGCGCAGCCACAGGCGGTCGATGTCGCCACCGAGCCAGGCGCTGGCGTTCCAGTTCAACGCGCCGCTGCTGTCGAAGTGCTGGTATTCAAGCTGGTCGACGATCACCGCCCCGTTCAGTGCCCGGTCATGCACCTGGTGCCCTGGCAGCGGCGGGAAGGCTGCGCGACGGTCGGCGTCACTGAGCACCGGCAGCGGCGTACGCGGCTGTTGCGCAGGCGGCGTTGCGTGGTTCATCTGGCTGTGGTCCATGGGCATGGCGCCGTGGCCCCTGTGCTGCAGGCCGGAGGCCATGGCGCGTTCACTGGCGAGCAGCGCCACCAGGGCCACACCGGTGACGATGCGACGGTTATTGAGCTCATTCATCGACGCGTACCTCGCGGAACATGCCGGTCTCCATGTGGTAGAGCAAATGGCAGTGGTAGGCCCAGCGGCCCAGGGCGTCGGCAGTGACTCGGTAGCTGCGGCGGCTGCCAGGCGGGATGTCGACGGTGTGCTTGCGCACCAGAAAGCGCCCCTGTTCGTCTTCCAGGTCGCTCCACATGCCATGCAGGTGGATGGGGTGGGTCATCATGGTGTCGTTGACCAAGGTGATGCGCACCCGCTCGCCATAGGCCAGGCGCAACGGTTCGGCATCGCTGAACTTGACCCCGTCGAACGACCAGGCAAAGCGCTCCATGTGGCCGGTCAGGTGCAGCTCGATGTCGCGTGAGGGTTCGCGGCCATCGGGGTCGGGGTAAGGGCTGCGCAGGTCGGCGTAGGTCAGCACGCGCCTGCCGTTGCCGCGCAGGCCGATGCCTGGGTCGGCGAGGTTGGGCTGTGGGGCCATGGTCTGCATGTCCACCAGTGGGTTGCCGGTTTCGCTGGGTGGGTGTTGCTGCAGGGTGGCCATGCTGGAATGGTCCATGCCTGCCATGTTGCTGTGGTCCATGCCTGCCATGGCGCCGTGGCCCATGTCGGCCATGCTCAGTACGGGGCGCGGGTCGGGTTGCGGCACGGGGGCCTGCAGGCCGTTGGCGCGGGCCAGGGTGCCGCGCGCGTAGCCACTGCGGTCCATGCTCTGGGCATACAGTGTGTAGGCGGGCAGGTCGCCGACGGTCACCAGCACGTCGTAGGTTTCGGCCACGGCGATGCGCAGTTCGTCCACGCTCACGGGTGTCACCGGCAGGCCGTCGGCGGCGATCACGGTCAGTGTCAGGCCGGGGATGCGGAAGTCGAAATAGGTCATGGCCGACGCGTTGATCAGCCGCAGGCGCACGGTTTCGCCCGGCTGAAACAGGCAGGTGAAGTTGCCATCCGGTGGTTGGCCATTGAGCAAGTAGGTGTAGGTAGCTGCGCTGACATCGGCCAGGTCCGTGGGGCTCATGCGCATGCGCGCCCAGCTCATGCGTTCGGCGACGGTGGTGCTCCAGCCATTGGCGGCCACGTCATCGATGAAATCGCCGAGCGTGCGTTTGTGGTAGTTGAAGGCGTCGGACTGTTTTTTCAGGGTCGCCAACAGCTGTTCAGGGGGCTGGTCCGACCAGTCGCTGAACAGCAGCACATGGTCACGCTGGTACTGATGCGCCTCGGGTTCGCGGGGTTCGATCACGATCGCCCCATACACCCCGGCCTGCTCCTGCAGCCCGGAATGGCTGTGGTACCAGTAGGTGCCGCTTTGGCGCAGGGTGAACTGGTAAAGGTAGTCGCCGCCGGGCTCGATACCGGCAAAGCTCAGGCCTGGCACACCGTCCATGTTGGCCGGCAGGAGGATGCCATGCCAATGGATCGAGGTGCTTTGGGCGAGGCGGTTACGCACGCGCAGGCTGACGGTGTCACCTTCGCGCCAGCGCAGCAGCGGGCCGGGTAGGCTGTCGTTGACGGTCAGGGCGGTGCGCGGGCGGCCGGTGATGTTGACTGCGGTCTGGCCGACCGACAGCTCGAAGTGCTGGCCGGCTAGGTCGCGGCCATTGGCAGCCTGGGCCAGCGGCCGCCAAAGCCCCAGGCCCGCCAGCGTAGTGGCGGCGCCCAGGCCTTTGACGAAGGTACGGCGGGAGGGGTTGCGCAACATGGCGTGGCCTCATGCGAGAGAGCCTTGATGTTGGCCGTTGCTGGCTGTCAGCCAGCTGAGCTGCGCATTACAGCGTTGTCAGGCGGCGGCCTCGTCGTGGCGCAGGTCACGCATCAGCAGGCCGTACTCCAGCGGGACCTGCTCCGGAATCGGCAGGTACACCACATGGCCGTCACCCGGAGCTACCTCGATGGCCTGCTGCTGGCGGTCGCACAGGCGGTGCAGGTCGAAATGGTAGTTGCCGCGCGGGGTCATCAGCTCCAGGTGGTCGCCCACGGCGAAGCGGTTCTTGACCTTGATCTCAGCCAGGCCGTCCACACGCGCGCCGGTCAGTTCGCCGACGAACTGCTGGCGGTCAGACACCGAGTTGCCACGCTGGTAGTTCTGGTACTCATCGTGCACATGCCGGCGCAGGAAGCCTTCGGTGTAGCCGCGCTGCGCCAGGGATTCGAGGTTGCCCATCAGGGCGCGGTCGAAAGGCCGGCCTGCCACGGCGTCGTCGATGGCCTGGCGGTAGGACTGCACCGCGCGGGCGCAGTAGAAGTGCGACTTGGTGCGGCCTTCGATTTTCAGCGAGTGCACGCCCATGCTGGCCAGGCGTTCGACGTGCTGGATGGCGCGCAGGTCCTTGGCGTTCATGATGTAGGTGCCGTGTTCGTCCTCGAACGCCGGCATCGCTTCGTCCGGGCGGTTGCTTTCCTGCAGCAGGAAGACCTGATCGGTAGGGGCACCGAGCCCCAGGGTCGGTTGCACTTCGCGCACGATGTCGCCGGTGGCATCCTCGCTGGCCGGCGTGGCGTCGTACTTCCAGCGGCAAGCATTGGTGCAGGTGCCTTGGTTGGCGTCGCGCTTGTTGAGGTAGCCCGACAGCAGGCAGCGGCCAGAGTAGGCCATGCACAGGGCACCGTGGACGAACACTTCCAGTTCCATGTCCGGCACGTGGTGGCGGATGTCTTCAATCTCTTCGAGCGACAGCTCCCGCGACAGGATCACCCGGCTCAGCCCCAGCTGCTGCCAGAACTGCACGCTGGCCCAGTTGACGGTGTTGGCCTGCACCGACAAATGCACCGGCATCTGCGGGTAGTGCTGGCGCACCAGCATGATCAGGCCGGGGTCGGACATGATCAGCGCATCTGGCGCCATCGCGATCACCGGTGCGAGGTCCTTGAGGAAGGTTTTCAGCTTGGCATTGTGCGGGGCGATGTTGATCACCACGTAGAAACGCTTGCCCAGGGCATGAGCCTCCTGGATGCCCAACGCCAGGTTGGCGTGGTCGAATTCGTTGTTGCGCACCCGCAGGCTGTAGCGTGGTTGGCCGGCATAGACGGCGTCGGCGCCGTAGGCGAAGGCGTAGCGCATTGTCTTGAGGGTGCCAGCGGGGGCCAGCAGTTCGGGCTTGGCGGGAAGGGTCATGTGCGCACCGGGGCAAAAGGCCTGAATGCTATGGCTTGGCGGTTTTGCTGGCATTGACCTGAATCAACGGCGCGACGGCACTTTTACCCTTACGCCGCGCACTAACGTTCAGGACACTTGAGGATCCTTCATGAACGAAACCGCTTTGCAGAACAGAGCCTTGGCCGTGCTACTGGCACTGGTGACCATCGCCTTCGTGTGGATCTTGCTGCCTTACTACGGGGCCATCTTCTGGGCGGTGATTCTTGGCATCCTGTTCGCGCCGCTGCAGCGCAGCCTGCTGATACGGTTTGGCAGACGGCGCAACCTTGCCGCCGCCACGACGCTGTTGATTTGCCTGGTGGTGGCTGTATTGCCTGTGATCATCACCAGTGCCTTGTTGGTGCAAGAGGGGGCGACGTTGTACCAGCGCATCGAGAGCGGGCAATTGGACATTGCCGGCTACGTCGAGCATGGCATGAACATGCTGCCGGGGTTTGTGCAGCACGGCCTGGACAGCTTGGGCATCGGCAACCTGGAAGGGCTGCGCGAGAAGATCACCAAATGGGCCACCCAAGGCAGCCAGGCGTTGGCCAGCCAGGCCTATAGCTTTGGGCAGGGCACGTTCGAGTTTCTGGTGAGCTTCGGCATCATGGTGTACCTGTTGTTCTTTTTCCTGCGCGAGGGTGCGGAAGTCGCGCGCCGCGTGCGGCTTGCGGTGCCGCTGCCCGAACACCAGAAGCGCCGCTTGCAACTGAAGTTCAACCGCGTGGTGCGGGCAACGGTCAAGGGCAACGTGTTGGTTGCCATTACCCAGGGCGCGCTTGGCGGCTTCATATTCTGGGTGCTGGATATCCCCAGTGCGTTGGTGTGGGCGGTGATGATGGCGTTTCTGTCGCTGCTGCCAGCGGTGGGGGCGGGGATCGTGTGGGCGCCGGTGGCGGCGTACTTTCTGTTGAGCGGGGCGATTCTGCCGGGGGTGATCCTCACGGCGTTCGGGGTGCTGGTGATCGGCCTGGTGGACAACGTGCTGCGCCCGATTCTGGTGGGCAAGGACACGCGCATGCCGGATTACCTGATTCTGGTGTCCACATTGGGTGGGTTGGCGGTGTTCGGGCTCAACGGGTTTGTGATCGGGCCATTGATCGCCGCATTGTTCGTGTCGAGCTGGGCCATTTTTGTCGCCACCAAGCCGCAGGTGCAGTTGCCGCAGTAGGGCTGCTTTGCAGCCCATCGCCGGCAAGCCGGCTCCCACAGGTGCGGCGCTAACCTTGGCGTCTGCACAGATCCTGTGGGAGGCGGCTTGCCGGCGATGAGGCCTGAACAGGCTGCAACTTGGGTTGATTACAGCCAGATCGCATCCCAGTGTGAGTAACCCCCAATTCGCTCTACCAAACCCGCCCGCTTAGGGTTCAAGACGATGTAACGTGCCACTGCCTGCACATTCTCCTCCCTTCGCAAGGCTCGATCATGAAAGCCTTTCTGCCAGAGCCGCCCACTGCGTCCTTGCAGTCTGTTGATCGCCAGCGTGCTACGAGACTTCACCCGGCGCATCAGGGTTTTCAGGCTCACCGGCCCCAGCTCAACCAGCCAATGAAAATGCTCAGGCATCACCACCCATGCCAGAGATTGAGCTGCGCCTTCGTCCTGCGCCTGGCGCAACTGAGCGACCAGCAAGCGGGCAGACTGAAGCTCATTCAGAAGCGGGGCTCTGTGTAGCGTTGTGCTGGTTAATAGGTATAACCGGTTGGGCTCTGAAAACCGACCGAGTCTCAATTGGCTAGAGCGAGGACTGTCCATGTTGCCTACTCCTGATGGTTTGCTCATCAGGCTAGTGACAGTGGGCTGTTGGTGCAGGCTGAATTGAGACCCAGTATTTCAAATTTAATGGACGCCGCTCCCATCGCCGGCAAGCCGGCGATGGGCTGCAAGGCAGCCCCGTCTGGGTCGGGTCAGGATGCCTGCGGCATCTCGCCCTTGGCCAGGCGCCGGTTGATGTCGGCAATCACTTCGGGCAGCTCATTGATGGTGTCGATCAGGTAGTGCGGGCGGGAGCTGGCGAACAGCGCGTGAATGCGCGTGCGCTCGCGCTCCAGTTTCTCGGCACTCAACGCGCGGTAGCCTTCCCAGGTCAGCCCCAGGGCGTTGCCGGAGCACACCAGTGCCACCGTCCACATGCCGGCACGGCGGCCTTCGAGGATGCCCGGTACGGTGTCATCGACCTTCACGCAGGCGGCCACGTCATCGATGCCCAGGGCAATCACGTTGGCCAGGGCCTGGGCCGGCCAGGGGCGGCCGTTCGGGGTTTCGTCGGTGGCCACCACATGGTCGGCGACATAGCCGTTTTGGGCGGCAAGTTCCACCACTTTATCCATCACCACCTTCGGGTAGCCCGAGCACGAGCCGATCTTCAGGCCGTCCTGGCGCAGGCCGGTGAGGGTGTCCAGGGCGCCGGGGATAAGCGCCGAGTGCACGGCGATCTTCTCGATCTGCAGCGGCATGAAGCGGTTGTAGATGGCCGTGACGTCATCGTCAGTGGGTGTGCGGCCGAACACCTTGCGGTAGCGTTCGGCGATTTCCGGCACGTTACACAGGGTGCGGATGTGGTCCCACTTGCCCATGCCCATCGGGCCTCGGGCTTCTTCGATGGACACCTGGACGTCGAACTCGGCAAAGGCTTCGACGAAGATCTGGGTGGGGGCGAACGAGCCGAAGTCGACCACGGTGCCGGCCCAGTCGAGGATGGCGGCTTGCAGCTGGGTAGGGTTGCTGTAGTTCATGTGCGCTATTTCCTGAATTGGGGTGGGCAAAGGGTCAGATGTCCAGCACTTCCATTTCCCGCAGCACCTCGGCCACGGCGTTGACCGCAGCCTGCATGCCCTCCGGCCCGACCACGCCGATGCAGCCGACGCGGAAGGTCTCGACCTGGGTCAGCTTGCCGGGGTAGAGGATGAAGCCCTTGGCCTTGACCCGCTCGTAGAAGTCTTTGAACTGGTAGCGGGCATCGTTTGGGGCATGGAAGGTGACGATGATCGGCGCCTGGATATCGGCCGGCAGGAAACTGCGCAGGCCGAGGGCGGCCATGCCGTCGAGCAGGGCCTTGCAGTTGTCGGCGTAGCGCTGGTGGCGCGCGGGCAGGCCGCCTTCTTCGTTGTACTGCTGCAGCGCTTCATGCAGCGCCGCGACCACGTGGGTAGGTGGGGTGAAGCGCCACTGGCCGGTCTTGGCCATGTAGGCGTGCTGGTCATGCAGGTCCATGGCCAGCGAGTGGGCATTGCCTTCGGCAGCGGCCAGGGCGGTTTTTTCGGCGAAGACGAAGCCCATCCCCGGCACGCCTTCCAGGCACTTGCCCGAGGCCGCGATCAGTGCGTCGAAGGGGACCTCGCGGGCATCGATCGGCAGTGCGCCGAACGAGCTCATGGCGTCGATTATCAGGCGCTTGCCGTGGCGTTTGATCACCTGGGCGATCTCGGCCAGTGGGTTGAGGATGCCGGTGCTGGTTTCGCAGTGGATCAACGCCACGTGGGTGACGGCTGGGTCGGCGGCCAGCAGGCGGTCGACATCGGCGGCGGTGGTCGGTTGGTCTTCGGCGGTTTCGAAGGTGCTGTAGGTGCGGCCCAGCACCTTGCAGATTTTCGCCAGGCGTTGCCCATAGGCGCCGTTGATCAGCACCAGCACCTTGCCATTGCGGGGTACCAAGGTGCCGATGGCGGCTTCCACGGCGAAGGTACCGCTGCCTTGCAGGGGGACGCAGTGGTGGCTGACGCTGCCGTCGATGATCGCCAGCAGTTGCTCGCAGACGCTGGCGGTGAGTTGGTTGAAGTCGTTGTCCCAGGAGCCCCAGTCCACCAGCATGGCTTGGCGGGTGCGCAGCGACGTGGTCAGGGGGCCGGGGGTCAGCAGGATGGGTGCGTTGCTCATTCCGTGGTTCCTCACAAGCGGCGGGTGGTCAGCCGAAAAATCTGGCGCTGAAACTACGGGGGCTAGGTTGCAATTGGCTAAGCTATCAATCAAATTGTTTGTTGTTATGCCAGCCATAAGTCAGGCCGATAGACATGAACCTGTTCCAGCTCCGCGCTTTCGATGCCGTCGCCCGTGAGGGCAGCTTCACCCGTGCCGCCGCGCGGCTGTTCATCAGCCAGCCGGCCGTGACTGGGCACGTCAAGGCGCTGGAGGAGCACTACCAGATCACCCTGCTCAGGCGCACGGCGCGGCGGGTGGAGCTGACCGAGGAGGGCACGCGGCTGGCGGCCATCACCCGGGCCATGTTCGGCCTGGCCGAAGAAGCCCAGGCGATGCTCGAAGCTAACCGGCAGTTGCTGACGGGGCGCCTGGAGGTGGCGGCGGACGGCCCGCACCGCGTGATGCCGATGCTCGCCCAATTGCGCGAGCGCTACCCGGGCATCACCGTCAACCTGCGCTTGGGCAATGCCCAGGAAACCTTGGCCGCGCTGTTGTCCGAGCACGCCGATGTCGCGGTGCTGACCGAAATCGAACCGCGCAAGGGCTTGTACCTGCAAAGCCTGTGCGAGTCGCGGCTGTGCGCGCTGCTACCGTTGGGCCATGCGTGGGCGAACGGTGAAGGCGACTTGCCGTTGACCGCGCTGAATCAGCAGATCATGGTGCTGCGCGAGCCCAGTTCGACCACCCGCCGTACGTTCGACAAGGCCTGTGCCGCTGCCGGGGTGCAGCCTCGTGTGCTGCTGGAGCTCGACAGCCGTGAAGCGGTGACCGAGGCGGTGGCGTCGGAACTGGGGGTTGGCGTGGTGTCGTCGACCGAGGTGGCCCATGACCCGCGCGTGGTGGCGCGGCCGCTGGCGGGAGACGGCCTGGTCAATCAACACATGATCGGCTGCCTGGAGCGGCGCCGCGAACTGCGGTTGATCCAGGCGTTTCTGGGGTTGGCGGCCAACCTGTGAGGCGACGCTGGCGTTTTTCCTGCCCCGGCCTAAGATGGCCGGCATAGACCCACCTGGATGGCCGATGAGCGATAAAGACACCATCTCCATGCAACTGGTGCGTGAAGCCCTGTTGCAGACCTGCCCGGCCGGGCAGCCCGATGTCGGCGTGCTGCAGCGTGCCGGCATCGACCCGACGCAGCTCGAGTTGCCCCAGGCACGCGTCTCTGCCGATGCCTATGCGCGGCTGTGGCGGCTGCTGGCGCGCCGCTGCAACGACGAGTTTTTCGCCATGGACCCACGCGGGCTGCCGGTGGGCAGCCTGGCGTTTCTGACGCGTGCGGCCATGGCGCAGCCTACGCTCGGGGCTGGCCTTGAAATTGCCATGGGGTTTCTGTCGCTGATGCTCGAAGACTTGCAGCCAAGCCTGGTGCGCCAGCAAAGCCTGGCCGAAATCGTCATCAACGAGCCGCGTGAGCAACCGCGCCGGGCCTTTACTTATTTTACCTTCTGGATGATCGTGCACGGCGTCGCGTGTTGGCTGGCGGGGCGGCGCATTCCGATCCTGGCCATCGACCTGCGCTGCGCCGAGCCGCCGTTTTGTGACGATTACCGGGTAATGTTCTCGGAGAACCTGCAGTTCGAACGCCCGCGATCGCGCATCATCATTGCGGCCGACTGCCTGGACCTGCCGCTTAAGCGCACACCGCAGGAATTGCAGCGTTTTCTGGCCGAGGCGCCGGGCAATATCCTGGTCAAGTACCGCGACCCGGCCAGCCTGGCCCGGCGCATCCGTGGCCAACTGCTGGCCCTTGACCCGGCGCAATGGCCGGATGCCGAAAGCCTTGCCCACGACTTGTGCCTGTCTGGCGCGACCCTGCGGCGTCGCTTGGCCGACGAGGGCCAGACTTATCAGCGGCTCAAGGACAGCGCCCGCCGTGAGTTGGCCATCGCCTGGCTGGCGCAAACGGAGCCGGCCCTGGGCGAGATCGCCGAGCGGCTGGGGTTTGCCGACAGCAGTTCGTTCTACAAGGCCTTTCGCAAATGGTTTGGTTGTAATCCGGGGCACTACCGGGCGCTGATCCAGGCAGAAGGCCTTGGCGGAGCGCGGGGCGATTGAAGCGTTTCCAGCTGATGGGAAGGGCATGCAGGCACAAGCATGTACGGCCCATCGCCTACCACTGGAACCGCCATGCCCACGCCAACTGCCACTCAGCAATTGCCTGCCGTGCAAGCGAAGCTGTCGACTGCAACGGATGACTTCATCAAGGGCCAGTTACCCGACTGGCTAAAGCGCGCCACACCCTCGCAGATCAATGCGCTGCGCAGCCTTTTCAGTGAGCACAAGAAAAGCCAGCAGTTACTGCACGACGCAATCGGTGGCTTGCCCCCGCTGCGGCAATTTGCCGAAACGCATTTTCAAACGCTGCTGCCGGACACCTTGCCCCCAGGTGTGCGATTGGCAGATTTGTTTTGGATCAAAGTGACCAACGCAGCCCAGCCGGATTTGAACAGGTTTGCCTACCCCCGCAAGTACACCTACGAACCCGCGTTGGCCCGCCTGATGCAGGGCTTGCAAACCGGCGCTGATTTTCTGTTGAGCAAGGGCCTTGGCTTTGAAGGGAGCACCTCCCTGCTGGTGGAGGCCGATGACGCGTTTATTGACCGCTGTCGGCAACTGGACGTGGGCAGGCGCTATCAGGATGAACTAGACCAGGTCTATAACCCGCAAAACCTGAACCTGCTGGCCGCGGACAAACGCAACGGCTTTAGCCTGGCTGTCGAGCTTGCTGCGCTAAAAGGGCACCTCACCGCGTGGGAGCATGCAGCCCTGCGTGATGTTGCGGCGTTTTCCCCGAATACCTATGGGCAGCCCAAACCTCACTTTGTCAGCACGCTCGAGATGCTCGGGCAGACACTTTCCAATACCTTGCTGATTGAGCTACGTACACCCGCCAACGTCAGCCAGGGCGTGCTGCTGTACCTGCCTGGCGATTCGCATAACGCCTTGCGCCGCTACGTGTCGATGGCCGAGATGCAGCAGACGCTTGCCGTCGAGTTGCAGCAAGCGGGCTTTCGACAGGCGTTGGCGCAGCAAGTGAGCCTGAAGCAGCGTCCTGGGTTTATGCAGACCCTCAGCTTGCGCTTGCAGGACACGCAGCCGGACCTGTCGCTGACACAGGGTGAAATGGTCGAGGACGCCTTTCTGACGTTGGCCAGGCTGCAGGTGCTACAGGCGAAGGCCGATGCCCGGTTGCTGCTGGTGCCCACCGTCGACGTCGACAAAGCGGCAACCGAGCATAGCTTGCAGATGTGGAAGGCGCTGGGCATCGGCGTGGTCAACTTGGCCGGGCTGTTCGTGCCAGCAGTGGGGGCGTTGCTGTTGGGGCAACTGGTGGTACAGACCTTGTCCGAGGTGTTCGAGGGCGTCAGGGATTGGTCGCGGGGCCATCAGCATGAGGCGCTGCAGCATTTTCTCAGCGTCGCCGAAGTGGTGGCGCTCACCGGCGCGACGGTCGCCGGGGTGGCGGTGGTGCGCAGTGTGTTCGTTGACAAGCTCGAACCCGTCGCCTTGGGCACGCAGCAGGTGCGGCTGTGGAACAACGACCTGGCCCCTTATGAAACAACCCCTGAAGACCGAGGCCTGCAGCCTGATGGCCTGTATGGCGCGGGCAAGCGCCGCTGGCTGCGTTTGCAGGCCCGTTATTACGAAGTGCATCGCCCTGTGGCCAACGGCTCTTGGCGCTTGCGCCATCCGCTGGACGACAGTGCCTATGGGCCGGCGCTGGTGCACAACGGCGAGCGCGGCTGGCGCTTGCAGCTCGACCAGCCACTGGCGTGGGACGACAGCGCCCGCATGCTCGATTGCCTGTGGCCACAGGATCCGCCCGTCGACAGGCAGACGGCCGAGCAGATCCTGAAGGTGGCCGGTATCGACCAGGATGAATTACGCGGTGTGCTGGTGGAGAACCGTGCGGCCCCCATCACCCTCGCCGACACGCTGCGCCGTTTTGCTGCGGACGCACGCATCGAGGCTTTCGTCCGCCACTTAGGCAACGAAACGCACCTGCCCCGCGATGAAGAGCTGCTGACTTGGCTAAGCGCGCAGCGTGAAGTCGCAGGCCCTTCGGCTGGCCTGCGCGACAGGTTGCTGCTACAGCTGCCGGCCATGCGCTGGCGGGCGTTCGAACATTTGGCCTACGCCCCGCGCTCCGCCGCCTCAGTGGCCGGCCTGGTGTTGCGCGAGTTCCCAGGATTGCCGAAGGGTTACATCCCTGAGGTGCTGAAAGATTGCAGTGCAGTCGAATACGCCATTGCCCGTCGCGAGCAGCGGTTACCACTGCCACTGGCCAGCAAAGCGCGAGCGCTGCTGCGCGCCGCACGCCTGACCCGAGCCATCGAAGGTTTCTACCTGGCCAGTGCCAGTTGCAGCGAAACCGATGAGCTTGCCGTCGCCTTGCTGCGCAAGCTGCCAGCGTGGCCCGCTGGCCTCGCGCTGGAGGTGCGCGAGGCGACGCCGCAGGGTCGGCTGGTGGCCAGCTTTGTTCCCGAGGGCCAGGGAACGGCGCGTGTTCAGTTGGTTCGCATCAATCGGTATTTCCAGCTGTACGATGCGCAAGGGCAAGCCCTGCCACAGCCCCACCCGGTGCCTGCCACGGTTTTCGAAGCCCTGGTCGCGGCCTTGTCGCCAGCCCAATTGCAAGCACTCGGCATTGAAGGGGATGACCCGGCCCTGGCCTTGAGAGAAAAGCTGCGAGCACAGTTGCCAGCCTCACACCAGGATTGTGTGGCACTGCTTGGATGGACGCCGCAACAGCGCTGGTTCAATCCGGGCCAGCGCCTGGCCGATGGCCGCGTGGGCTATTTGCTCAGCGGCCGGGGTGCGGTGGTACAGACACCGCGGCAAACCTTGCTCACCGGCTTGCGCCGGCTTTTCCCGGGCTTGGACGACAACCAGCTGAGCCAGGAACTGGAGCACCTGCTGCAGGGTGAGGACATGCCGTTTGCACGGCTGGCAGGTTTGCAGGATGACCATGAGCAATTGAATCGGGCGGTCAACCGTTGGGTATCCGCAGAGTTCAGCAACAGCAGGCGGGCCAGTCGGCAGTTGATCGCCGATCGGGTGCTCCGTGCCTGGCGTGGACAAGGGGAGCGCTTGTCACTGGGCTTCGGCGAACAGGCCAGCCTGCCGGCACTGCCGGGGCATGTGCAATTTCGCTTCGTGACGTCGCTGGTCATTAACGACACCGCCATCAGTAGTGTGCCGAGTGACTTTCTGCACAGCTTCACCCAGGTGAACTACCTGAACCTCAGTGGTAACCGGTTGTTGAGTATTCCGCCCGGGCTCAGCTACCTGCCCCAGTTACGCACACTGCGGCTGGCGCGCAATTTGATCCGCCTGAATGCATCGGCTGTCGAGACACTTGCCGGGCTGTCCGAACTGTCACGGCTGGACCTGAGCTACAACCCGCTGGGGGCGCTGCACTTGCGCTTCAATCGGCTGCAGCAACTGATGCACTTGAACCTGCGACATTGCCGGCTCGGCATCTGGCCGCAGTACATCGAGCTGTGCCAGAACCTGCAAGTGGTCGACCTGCGTGACAACCAGCTCAGCGCGGTGGCCGATGAAACACTGCAGATGCCGCAAGCCTTCCGGCAGGTGTTTCTGGTGGAGCGCAACCGCTTGAGCAACCGCCAAGTCATGGCCCTTTACGCCCCCGAAACGATACCCGAGGTGCTGGAGGCCACTGTGGACCCCGCGTACGTGCGCGACTTATGGCTTCAGGCCTCGCCTGAGCCACTGCAGGACGAGCGAGCCTTGGCATGGGCAGCCATGGCCATGCATCGCAACAGCGACGCTTTCGTTCAATTGCTGGGGCAATTGAAACATGCCTCTGATTATGAGCTGGCACGCCCGCACATAGCCGGGCAGGTGTGGGCGCTGCTGGAGGAGATGCGCCTCAATGACACGCTGCGCAATGCAGTATTCGAGCAGGCTGTCGACTCGCCGTCTGGCGAGAGACGGGCAGTGGATGTGTTCACACGGATGCAACTGCACAGCTTGCAGGTGCGCGCTCAGGCAAATGCCCATCGTCTCGAGCGGGTCAATGAGCATATCGGTTTGGGGCTCAGCCTGTTCCGTTTGGACTTCCTGAGCCTGTTTGCACGGCAGACGGCCGCTCAAGTGAATGAGGCACGGGAAAACGCCCGGCTGGCTGACCCTGCGTTAATGGGCTTGGCCGATGTCGATGTCCGGGACATCGACTTGCTCTATCGCGTCAGGCTGAGGGAGGCCCTGAGCCTGCCTGGCCAACCCCAAACCCTGCGTAATGCCGAGGCGCTGGGTGTCAGTGAGGCGTCGATAGAGGATGCCAGGCAACGTATCGAACGGGTGGGCGATATCGAGACGTTTGCCGAAGACTTGAGCCAACGCGGCTTCTGGCAGCGCTACTTGCGTAGCCAGCACGCGGAAGATTTTCTCGCCTTGGAGCATGCTCATGGTGAGCGGGTCCGCCGGTTTCATGCCGAGCAGCCAGACGCACCTGCGCCAGTGCGTGCGCAGGCCTTGGAGAACCTGGAGATCGAGCATGAGTCTGCCATGCAGCGTCACAGCGTGGCACTGACGCGCTTCGAGTTGAGGACCAGCCTGGCCCGCCAGGGCTGACGCGAGTTGCGCTATCAACCCTTGAACCTGCCTGCAGGGGCGGTTTTCCGGGTTCAGGCAGGCGGTGGTGGGCCGCAGAGTTAGCGGCTCATCCACCACTGTGATCGACACCATGACCGATACGACCCCAGACCTCCCACGGCAACAGGCAACCGACGCGTTCATCGCGCAAACGCTGCCTGATTGGCTGAAAAACGCTGATCACGAACAGTTGCTGGCCCTGCGCAGCAGCTTTGATGAGCACATGCAGAGCCAACAGAAGATTCAGCAGACGTTTGCCCGGCTGCGGCCGATCGACACGTTCGCCACCGCGTTGCTGGAAGAGCGGTTGCGCGTCGCCATGGCAGTGGATATCGCGCTGGCCAAGGCGCAATGGCGAGAGCAGCGTTTCAAGAAAGTCAACGATCTGCCAGCCCAGCAGTTCGAACCCTACTTCGTGCGCCTGCCGGCATTGCAGAGACTTATGCAGAACTTCAAGGCCGGTGAGTCGTTTTATCCAGATACTGGGCTGGTGTACCCATACGATTCTGCGACGGGCGAGGCGGAGGAAGTGTTGACCACCTCGGGTGAGATGCTGGTCGAGACCTGTCGAGCGCTGGATATTGGCAAGCAGTACCAGGAGCACCTCGACACGCTGCTTGATGGCGACTGTATGGCCCTGATTGCCGATGACAAGCGCTTGCAGCTAGTCCTGGCTATCGAAATCGCGACGTTGAAAGCGCAGTTGCCGGACGATGACTTGGCGATGCTGCGGCGGATCGTGCAAGGCAAGCCGCCGACTCATGCTCGCAGCAACCGCGCCTATGTAGGCGCGTTGACTGTGCTGGATTGCCGAGTAGAGGGTGCCATGGCATTCGAGCGGCTGGATGTGGCCCCGTTGTACGGCTCAAAGTCTTCCCGCGTCGTGACGGGTGTCATCTTGTATCTGCCAGACGATCATGAGCAGTCGCTGCGTGCCTATGGCACGTGGCGCGAGGCTAGCCTGGACCTTGGCAGGCGTTTGCGTGAGCCCGGCTATCAGCGGGCATTTAGCCAGCGCATCGCGTTAGCCGACCGCCCTGAATACCTCAATACCTTGGGCAAGCGTCTGGCCGATGCGCACACCGATGCCCAGTGTGCTTGCGAGGAGATCCATGAGGCGCTGTTCGCGACCTTGGCTGCACAGCAGGTGCAGCGGATCCGTGACAATGCACGGTTTATCGCGGTGCCCACTGCCCAGGTCGATGCCCGCGTCAGTGCACAACGCTTGCGAACGCTGGAGGCGATAGGCATGGGCCTGCTCAACCTGGCCGGCCTGTTCGTACCCGTGATCGGTGAGGTGCTGGCGGCCGACATGATTGGCCAAACGCTGAAGGATGTGTGTGAGGGGGTCGAGGACTGGCATCAAGGGCATCGCCATGAAGCCATCGAGCACCTGCTGGGCGTCGCCGAAACGGTGGTGGTCAGCGCTGCCTTGGTTGGCGGCACTGCCGTGGTCGCCCGAGGCTTCACCCGCAGCGCGCAGGTCGATCAATTGCTGCCGATACTCAACGATGGGGGAGCGCCGCGGCTATGGGACGGGGATATCAGCCATTATGAGGACAAGGCGCCGCCCACCGACCTGCTGGCGCTGGAGAACGGTTTGCTCGCCAAAGGGGAAGGGCGCTGGTGGCGTAACGGCGATACCTACTACCAGGTCAGGCCCGTGCTTGGCCGCAGTGGCTGGCAACTCTGTCACCCGCAACGCCAGGCAAGCTTCGGCCCTATACTCGAGTTTAACGGCGAGCGCAGCTGGCGCTTGCCGAGCGAGCGACCACTGACGTGGCAAGGGGAAGGCCTGCTGTTGGGTCGCCTTTGGCCGCCAGCGGCAGCGCTGAGCGAGCAACGTATCGGGCAGATCCTCAAGGTGGCCGATGTCGACCAGGAGCATCTGCGCGGGCTGTTGGTGGAGGCACGGCCGTTACCGGTGGCATTGCGTGACACGGTCGAACGGTTCGCCGTGGAGGCGAGAATCGAGGCGTTCTTCACGCAATTGGCCGAAGGTCAGCCGGCAGACGCCCCGCTGTGGCAGTGGTGCATGGACAGCTTGCGCATCGAGACGTTGTCATTGGAAGAGCAGCGCCTGGAACTGCTGGATAGAGCGGCAGAGCTCAGGGAGCAACTGCTGGAGCATCTCTCGCGCCAATACCTGGCGACAGACCCTTTGTTGCAGTTGATCCAGAGGGACTTCAGCGGTCTGCCCGACGCCTATGCGCTCGATGTGCTCAGGTCGGCAACTGACACCGAGCGCGCGTGGATGCTCAGGGAAGACCGCATCCCCTTACCTGTTGCCGAAAGGGCCCGTGAGCATTTGCAAATGGCGCGGCTGACGCGCATGCGTGAAGGCCTTTACCTCAAAGGCAGTTATCACCCCGATACGGTCAAACTGGTGTTTGCGCTGTTGCGCCAGCAGGCCAACCTGAGCGGGGCGGTCGACCTGGAATTGCGTGAAGGCTCAGATGTCGGTCGGTTGTTGGCGCAGTTGCACCCGGGCAAGAGCTCGGCATATGTCAGCACCGTGCTGGTGAAGCGCCCAGGTGGCTTCAAGTGCTATGACGCGCAGGGGCGTGAACGGGATATCCACCTGCGCGACCCTGTCGATATCGCCGACGTGTTGGCCAGGCACCTGGCCCCTCGTGATCTTGCTCGCCTGACCTGGGACGGCAGCCAGGCCCCTGAGCAAATCCGCAATGCGCTGCGTAGCTGGCTACCTCGCGAGCGTCAGGCGCAGGCCGAACTCATAGGGTTGCGCGACATCAAACCTGGGCGCAGTCCTTTGCGAAGGCTTGCCGATGGGCGCATCGGGTACCTGCTCAATGGGCGTGATGAACTGCCTGATTCGCTCCGGCAAGACCTGGTCGGCGCGGTGGGGGATTTGTTCCCGTCTTTCCGCACACTGGAAGTGGACCGCTACGTGTCGGTATTGCTCGAATCGCCGGAGACCGCCTATGCCGCGATGATCCGGCTATATAGGGAATATATGGGAATGGACCGGGCTCTGCATGCCTGGGTGTTGGACGTGCCGCCCGGCAACGTGCGTGGCGCGCGTCATCATGTGGCCAGCATGTTGCGCCGCAGTTGGCGTCTGGAAGGGCTGCGCATCGATGCCCAAGGCGCGAGTCGGGAGTATCGGCGCTTGAGCCTGGTCGGGATTGAGGTCGGGAGCTTGCCCACATTGCCTGTCGGCACGCAGTTCGGGCATGTCACCGACCTGAGTTTGATCGGCCTGCGCCTGCAGACGCTACCCCAAGGTTTTCTGCGCTGCTTCAGGGGGCTGCGATTACTCAACCTCAGCAACAATGCCCTGACTACGCTGCCAGCGGAGACCGCCGAGTTGAACCAGTTGACCAGCCTGCGTGTGTCACACAACCGCATCCGCATGACCGAGGCGTTAGCGACCAGCCTGAGCGAGTTGTCGCAGTTGGACACGCTGGACCTGAGCTTCAACCGCTTGGGCGGCGTCAGCCTGCAATTGGGTGATTTGGCACACCTCAGGGTGCTGAACGTGCGGCGGACCAACCTGCAGACCGTACCCGTCGGGCTTGAGCGTTGTGTACAGCTGGAGTCGGCCAACCTGCGTGACAACCACATCGCCCACGTGCGGCAAAGCCTGTTCGCCATGCCCTTGCAGCGTCGTCGCGCGGTATTGCTGGAGAACAACCCGCTGGCACTGGCCGAGCGTGAACGTTTTCATGCCGTCAACCCATTGCCGGCCCTACCACCTGAGCCTGCCGAGAACTTTGCGCAAGCCCGGGCGCAATGGCTGGAGCAGTTGGATGGGCCCGCCAGGGCTGGCCGTGAACTGCAATGGGATGCATTGCAGGCCCTCGATGAAAGCTCTGAGTTTTTCAGTTTGCTGAGGGCGTTGACCCTGACCAGCGACTTCCGGCGCGAACCACAGGACCTGGCGCGCCGGGTATGGACGGTGATCGCGGCGGCCAGCGAGGATGCTGCCCTGCGTGATGAACTGTTTGAAACGGCCTCTTCACGTGGCTGTGTGGACAGCGTGATCTCGTGTTTCAGTGCGCAGGAGGTGGGGGTGATGGTGGCGCAGGCGATGCGCGCCGAAGGGGAACCAGCACAGCAAAGCGCCTTGCTTGAACTGGCCACAGGCTTGTTCCGACTGGATCAAGTCGAGGCACAGGCACGCTTGGACATCGAGCGACGCGTGGCGCTGGAGGAGGACAGGTTGCGCAGCGCCGGGTTGGCCGAGGGTGATGCGGCACAGCGCGCCCGTGACAGCGTGGATGAGATTGAGGTCAGCTTGGCTTACCGCATTGGCCTGGCGCGTGTGTTGAACCTGCCGGGTCAGCCAAAAACCATGCAGTTCGAGGCACTGGGCGGCGTCAACCAGCAGCAGCTCGACAGTGCCGCGGCTTCAGTGCGCTGGGCGGAAAGTACCGATGCACTGGTGAATTACATCAGTGATCGGGATTTCTGGGTCAAATACCTGCGTGCACGCCATGACGATGAGTTCGTCCAGATCAGACAACCGTTCGATGAGCAAATGGAGGCAGAAAGCCCGCTGGACGAGGCGCGTGGGAGGCAGATTCAGCATGCATACGATGAGGCTGAACGGCGGCTGATCTTGCGCCTGACGCGCAAGGCCTTGAGCGAACAGCCCTCAGGCCAAACCGCTCATCACGATTGAGCAATTAGGCCATTGCCGAGCGGCAGGTGTAGCGACACCATCGTCAGATAACGGGTGCACTCCAACAATAAAAAGCCAGGAGTCTGATGATGCGTAACTACGCCGAGGCCGCTCGTGCTTTCGACCATGCCCAGGCCGCCGCTGATGCCCTGCAGGGCGATCTGTCTGCGCTCAACGCCTGCGTCGAATGCTGCGACCGCCATGTGGGCAGCGACAAGCTCGCCCTGCTGTGGGTGAACCGCGACGGCGAAAGCCAGCCGTTCACATTCGATACGCTGTGCGAGCAGGCCGCGCGTTTTGCCAACGTGCTCAAGGCGCAGGGTGTAAAAGCGGGAGACCGCGTTGCCGGCCTGATGCCGCGTACTCCACAGCTGCTGGTGACCATCCTTGCCACGTGGCGCCTGGGTGCTGTCTATCAGCCGCTGTTTACTGCGTTCGGGCCCAAGGCCATCGAGCATCGACTGGAGCAGTCCGGGGCCAAGGTGGTGGTCACCGACAGCCAGAACCGCGCCAAGCTGGATGAGGTGCACGGTTGCCCGACGATCATCAGTGTGCACGCCCGCGCCGGCGAGCTGGACTTCCAGCAGAGCCTGGACGGCGCCGCTGAGCACTGCCCGCCGGTCATGCGCACGGGCGATGACCCTTTCCTGTTGATGTTCACTTCCGGCACCACTGGCCCGGCTAAACCCCTCGAAGTGCCGCTGCGCGCGATCGTCGCCTTCCAGGGTTACATGCGCGACGCCATCGACCTGCGGCCGGAAGACAACTTCTGGAACCTGGCCGACCCGGGCTGGGCCTATGGGCTTTACTACGCCGTCACCGGCCCGCTGGCGCTGGGCCATGCCACGACGTTCTACGATGGCCCGTTCAGCGTGGAAAGCTGCGCGCGGATCATCGACCAGTTTGGCATCACCAACCTGGCCGGCTCGCCGACCGCGTACCGCCTGTTGATCGCGGCAGGCAGCGAATTTTCGGCACCGATCAAAGGCCGCCTGCGGGTGGTCAGCAGCGCCGGCGAGCCGCTCAACCCAGAGGTGATCCGCTGGTTCGCCGACGAGCTTGGGGTAACCATCCACGACCATTATGGGCAGACCGAACTGGGCATGGTGTTGTGCAATCACCATGGCCTGGAGCACCCGGTGCACCTGGGGTCTGCCGGCTTCGCCATCCCCGGGCACCGCATCGTGGTGCTGGACGAGCAGGGCGCGGAGCTGCCGCCTGGCCAGCCCGGCATCCTGGCCGTGGACCGCGAGCAGTCGCCGTTGTGCTGGTTTGGTGGCTACCACGGCGTGCCGACCAAAGCCTTCGTCGGCAAGTATTACCTCAGCGGCGACACGGTCGAACTCAATGCCGATGGCAGCATCAGCTTTGTGGGCCGCAGCGACGACGTGATCACCACCTCCGGCTACCGGGTTGGCCCTTTCGACGTGGAGAGCGCGCTGATCGAGCACCCGGCGGTGGTCGAGGCGGCGGTGGTCGGCAAGCCCGACCCTGAACGCACCGAGCTGATCAAAGCGTTCGTCGTCCTGGCCAAAGGCGTGGAGGGCACCCCCGAGCTGGAAGAAACCCTGCGCCAGCACGTGCGCAAGCGCTTGTACGCCCACGCCTACCCCCGCGAAATCGAATTCGTCAGCGAGCTGCCCAAGACCCCGAGCGGCAAGCTGCAACGCTTCATCCTGCGCAACCAGGAAATCGCCAAACAACAGGCCCAACTGGCCGCTCACGCCAGTGCCTAAAGGAACGACACCATGCAAATAGCCAACAAACACTTTATCGTCAGTGGCGCCGCATCCGGGCTGGGTGCCGCCACCGCACAGATGCTGATCGAGGCCGGTGCCAAGGTCATGCTGGTCGACCTCAATGCTCAGGCGGTCGAAGCCAAGGCGCGTGAACTGGGCGACAACGCCCGCTTTTCGGTCGCCGACATCAGCGACGAGCAGGCCGCCAAGGCTGCGGTCGACGCCGCCGTCAGCGCTTTTGGCAGCCTGCATGGGCTGGTCAACTGCGCCGGTATCGTCGGCGCCGAGAAAGTCCTGGGCAAACAAGGCCCGCATGGCCTGGCCAGTTTCGCCAAGGTCATCAACGTCAACCTGATTGGCAGCTTCAACCTGCTGCGCTTGACTGCAGCAGCGATGGCCGAGGGGCCGGCGGATGAGAGTGGCGAGCGCGGGGTGATCATCAATACCGCCTCTATCGCTGCTTATGACGGGCAGATCGGCCAAGCTGCGTACGCGGCATCCAAGGGTGCCATCGCCAGCCTCACCCTGCCAACGGCCCGTGAGCTGGCGCGTTTCGGCATCCGCGTGATGACCATCGCCCCGGGCATTTTCGAAACCCCGATGATGGCCGGCATGACCCAGGAAGTGCGTGACTCGCTGGCCGCCGGGGTGCCGTTCCCGCCGCGCCTGGGCCGCCCTCAGGAATACGCTGCACTGGCCCGCCACATCATCGAGAACAGCATGCTCAACGGCGAGGTGATCCGCCTCGACGGCGCGCTGCGCATGGCTGCCAAGTAAGGAGTAATGAACATGACCCTCGCCAACGACCCGATTGTCATCGTCAGCGCCGTGCGCACGCCCATGGGCGGCCTGCAGGGCGACCTCAAGAGCCTCACCGCACCGCAGCTGGGGGCCGTGGCGATCCGCGCCGCCGTCGAGCGCGCCGGCATCGAGGCCACCAGCGTCGAACAGGTACTGTTCGGTTGCGTGCTGCCGGCAGGCCTGGGCCAGGCCCCCGCGCGCCAGGCAGCGCTGGGCGCCGGCTTGGACAAACACACCACCTGCACCACCTTGAACAAGATGTGTGGTTCGGGCATGCAGGCCGCGATCATGGCCCATGACCTGCTGCTGGCCGGCAGCGCCGATGTGGTGGTGGCGGGTGGCATGGAGAGCATGACCAACGCGCCCTACCTGCTCGAAAAGGCCCGGGGTGGCTACCGCATGGGCCATGGCAAGATCATCGACCATATGTTCATGGATGGCCTCGAAGACGCCTACGACAAGGGCCGTTTGATGGGCACTTTCGCCGAGGATTGCGCCCAGGCTGGCGCTTTCAGCCGCGAAGCCCAGGATGCCTTTGCCATCAGCTCGCTGACCCGTGCTCAGGACGCGATCAAGCAGGGCCGTTTTAGCGCCGAGATCGTTCCAGTGGAAGTCACTGAGGGCAAGGAAAAACGCGTCATCAAGGATGACGAGCAGCCGCCCAAGGCGCGCCTGGACAAGATCCCGCAGCTTAAACCGGCCTTCCGTGAAGGCGGTACGGTGACGGCCGCCAACGCCAGCTCGATTTCCGACGGCGCTGCTGCGCTGGTGCTGATGCGCCGCAGCGAAGCCGAAAAGCGCGGTTTGAAACCTTTGGCCGTGATCCATGGCCACGCCGCTTTTGCCGATGCGCCCGCGCTGTTCCCCACCGCGCCGATCGGGGCCATCGACAAACTGATGAAGCGCACCGGCTGGAACCTGGCCGAGGTGGACCTGTTCGAGATCAACGAAGCGTTTGCCGTGGTGACCCTGGCGGCCATGAAACACCTCGACCTGCCACACGACAAGGTCAATATCCATGGCGGTGCCTGCGCCTTGGGCCACCCGATCGGCGCCTCAGGCGCGCGCATTCTGGTGACCTTGCTGTCGGCCCTGCGCCAGAACAACCTGCGCCGCGGCGTGGCGGCCATCTGCATCGGCGGTGGCGAGGCCACGGCCATGGCCGTCGAATGCCTGTATTGAGGTGAACCATGTTGGTAACTGACGAGCAACAACAGATCGCCGACGCCGTGCGTGACTTTGCCCAGGAGCGCCTGCGGCCGTTTGCTGAGCAATGGGATAAGGCCCACCGCTTCCCGCGGGAAGCCATCGACGAGATGGCCGCCCTGGGCCTGTTCGGCATGCTGGTGCCGGAGCAGTACGGCGGCAGTGACACAGGGTATGTGGCGTACGCCATGGCCCTGGAAGAAATCGCCGCAGGCGATGGTGCCTGTTCGACCATCATGAGCGTGCACAACTCGGTGGGTTGCGTGCCCATCCTGAAATTCGGCACCGAGCAGCAGAAGCAGCAGTTTCTGGCGCCGCTGGCCAGCGGCGCGATGATCGGCGCCTTCGCGCTCACCGAGCCCCAGGCCGGCTCCGATGCCAGCAGCCTGAAGACCCGCGCACGCCTGGACGGCGACCACTACGTGCTCAACGGCAGCAAGCAGTTCATCACCTCCGGGCAAAACGCCGGCGTGGTCATCGTTTTCGCGGTCACCGACCCAGAGGCGGGCAAGCGTGGCATCACGGCGTTTATCGTGCCGACCGATTCGCCGGGCTACCAGGTTGCCAGGGTCGAAGACAAACTCGGCCAGCATGCCTCGGACACCTGCCAGATTGTTTTCGACAATGTGCGGGTGCCGGTCGCCAATCGCCTGGGTGAAGAGGGGCAGGGCTACAAGATCGCCCTGGCCAACCTTGAAGGGGGCCGTATTGGCATTGCGTCGCAGTCGGTCGGCATGGCTCGGGCAGCGTTCGAGGTGGCCCGCGACTATGCCAAGGAGCGGCAGAGCTTCGGCAAGCCGTTGATCGAGCACCAGGCCGTGGCCTTCCGCCTGGCCGACATGGCAACGCGCATTGCCGTGGCCAGGCAGATGGTGCTGCACGCCGCGGCCTTGCGTGATGCCGGGCGGCCGGCTTTGACGGAGGCGTCGATGGCCAAGCTGTTTGCCTCGGAAATGGCCGAAAAGGTCTGCTCGGACGCCTTGCAGACCCTGGGCGGTTATGGCTATCTGAGTGACTTCCCGCTGGAGCGGATCTACCGCGACGTTCGGGTCTGCCAGATTTACGAAGGCACCAGCGACATTCAGCGCATGGTCATTGCGCGCAATCTTTGAAGGAGCAGTCTGCATGGCATTCGAAACCATCCTGTTGGACATCCACGGCAAGGTCGGCCTGATCACCCTCAACCGGCCGCAGGCGCTCAATGCGCTCAATGCGCAGATCGTCGGCGAGATCAACCAGGCCCTGGACCAGCTCGAGCGTGACCCGAACATCGGCTGCGTGGTGCTGACCGGCTCGGCCAAGGCCTTTGCCGCAGGTGCCGATATCAAGGAAATGGCCGACCTCCAATACCCTCAGATCTACGTCGACGACCTGTTCAGTGACGCAGACCGAATTGCCAATCGGCGCAAACCGATCATTGCGGCGGTGTCCGGGTTTGCCCTGGGCGGCGGGTGTGAGCTGGCGATGATGTGCGACTTCATTCTGGCAGCGGACAATGCCCGGTTCGGCCAGCCTGAGATCAACCTTGGGGTGTTGCCGGGCATGGGCGGCACCCAGCGGCTGACCCGCGCGGTGGGCAAGGCCAAGGCCATGGAACTGTGCCTGACAGGGCGCTTGATGGGCGCCGAGGAGGCTGAACGTGCGGGGCTGGTGGCGCGCGTGGTGCCGCAGGCTGAGCTGGTCGAAGAAGCCTTGAAGGTGGCGGCGACCATCGCCAGCAAGTCGATCCCGGTGAGCATGATGGTCAAGGAAAGTGTCAACCGGGCCTTTGAAGTGACCCTGAGTGAGGGGGTGCGTTTCGAGCGTCGGGTGTTCCATGCGGCCTTTGCCACGCAAGACCAGAAGGAAGGCATGAGCGCTTTTATCGCCAAGCGCGAGGCACAGTTCAAGGATCGTTGATCCCGCCTGTAGGGTATGGCGTGAGGTGGGTGGCGTCTGGGAGATCGAGCGCCGCCCGCGCGGCGCATCGCGAGCAACGCTCGCTCCTACGTTTGTTTAGGGCCAGTGACGCCTGTGCCAGCGCGCACGACCGCCTTGTTTGTACGGCTCAGTGTTGAGGCGTGCACCAAGGGGACGCGCGCCAATGCCCCAGAAATAATTGGCCCGAAACAAACGTAGGAGCGAGCGTTGCTCGCGATGCGCCGCGCGGGCGGCGCTCGATCTCATGGGCTATGCATAACCCAAGGCAGGCGCCCATCAGCCCAGACGCGCCTGTACCGCCTGCCACCCGAGCACCGACCAGCGGATTCTGGTCAATCGAATCAAATTCGCCTCCGATTGCAGTTGCTCCACGCGACGTGGCGCCTTAGACTGCCGCCCCCTGTAAAAGAGTGCCGGTTGGCGCTTGAAGAATTCCGCTGCTGATGCACTGGCGTCGGCGGCACCCGAATCGCCCAAATGCACATTTTTCATAGAGAAATCGATGACCAAGGAACAGTTGCTGGCCATGTCGGCCGATGACTACATGAACGCTGATCAGCTCGCCTTCTTCACTGGCCTGCTGCAGTCGATGAAAGTCGAAACCCATGAGCGCATCGAGTTGAGCCGTGCCACCATCGAGGGCCTGGACACTCCGTCGGACCCTGCTGACGTGGCTTCGGTAGAAGAAGAGCGTAGCTGGTTGGTCAATGCCATCGACCGCGACCAGCGTTTGCTGCCACAGCTTGAAATGGCGCTGGACCGTATCGCTGACGAGAGCTTCGGCTGGTGCGATGACAGTGGTGAGCCGATTGGCCTGAAGCGTTTGCTGATCAGCCCGACCACCAAGTACTGCATCGAAGCCCAGGAACGCCACGAGCAGCTCGACCGCCACCAGCGCCAGGTCTGATCGCGCGCAGTGCGTGAAGCCCCACGGAGCAATCCCTGGGGCTTTTTGCGTTTGTGCGTGATATGCCCGGATTTGTTGCCTGTGGCGTAACACTGCTGTACCGAGATGCGCTGTTTCCTCCGTGCAGGCAGGCGTATCATGGCTTTATCGTTAGGGTGCTAATTAAATTCCGGAGGGGATGATGAATAGCCGTGTCGATGTAGCCGTGATGATTGGCTCGGGGGTACCTGCCACCCTGCAGGCGCTGGGCAAGCGTATTTGTTGGGTGGTGCTGGTCAATGGCGAGCGCCGTGGTACGGCGTTCGCCACCCGTGACGAGGCGCTGGAATGCCAGTCGGCCTGGATGCAGCAACTCAAAAAAGGCCTGGCCGCCTGACGGCCGTCATTGTTCCAGATGGCGGGCCAGCTCACACGCGTCCTGATGCCGGCAGCGAAACCCCTTGACCCTGCCCGTGGCGCTTTCGGTGACATGAAAGAAGCGGACACCTGCGGGTATGACAACGTAGCGTGGCGCTGCATGAGTGCTGGCGATGTAAGAAATGTTCTTTGCCTCTCGACGGATTTCGGTGTTTTCGTGCATATTCCTTCCCCAGTAATGCGCTGATGGATTTCAGAGCCCGTTCTGTCGAGCGCTCTGCAACTACCTATCGCATCTTTTCTGGCGGGTTTGTTGTCAGGCATTACGCTTCCCACGTGGGGAATTTGCCGAAAACCTGCACTTAGGCCATATCTGGCAAGCCAGAGTAAAGATTCCTGCAGGCTACAGTGCCAGCGGATACAGACATCAGCGCATCGCTTTATTACTCTTTTCGCCTATCGATATGTAATGGCCGTGCCTCACTGAGCGTGTGTGGGGGCGGGATGTAACCGATTGAGGATCACTTCATTGGCAGTCAGCACACTTGATACTCACGCCTTGTTCGCCTTGGGCGATTTGCGCGGTAAATTGGCCCAGCTGTTCCAGGGCCGCTTTGTTTATGTCACCGAACAAAGTCCTGAAGGCCTGTACATGGCCGAAATCGACACCGAAAGCGCATTGGTGGTCGATGACAAACAGCGTCTGGAGCTGAAGGTTGGCGATCACTTCCGCGCTGCGGTATTGCCCAGCCGCGAGGGTGGCAAGCTGGAAATGCGCTTTCGAGACATCAAGTTCAACGTCTACGGTGTTGGCGACTACGCCTTTGTTTCCGTGCCTGAAGGCGAGGGCGTCGTGTTGCGCGAAGGCAATGGCGTGATGCTGGTCTTTGCCGCGCAACAGCAAGTGCAGGAAGGGCTGGGTAAGCTGCTCAAGGCAGTGACTGGCAAAGTCGCGAAGTGGCGCAAGGGTGAGCTGACCACATTCAAGGCCAGTGAATGACCGAGCGCGACAACGCGCCTGTGTCGCGTGCAGAGTTTCATCACCAGCACCAGGCGGATGCGCTGGCGCAAGCCGAACGGCTGTTGGCCCAGCGTGAAGCGCTGCAAGGCGCTTGGCTGAACTGGGTGGCAGGCGAGCTCTATCGACTCAGCCCGCCACCGTATGCCGCCATGGTACGGCGTGAGTTGCAGCGCCTCAGCCAGGGGTGAGGCTGCAACCGGTCAATGGCCACGGTCGCTGCCGCTACTGACTTCTTCAGGTACCGCCTCTTTGGACATCCGCTTGCGAAACAGCGCAGCCCTGGCCAGCAAGAGCGTGGTTACCGGCACCGTGATCGACAACAGGATCGGGATCAGCCAGGCGTGCAGAACGGGCCCTTCTTTAAGCCACGAAAAGTAGATGATCGAGGCCAGGGCAACACACCATGCGCCAATGGTGGAGGCTAGAGCGGGTGGGTGCATGCGCTGAAAGTAATCCTTCATGCGCACCAGGCCCACGGCACCGATCAGGGCGAACAGGCTGCCGATCAGCAGCAGCGCAGCGGTGACCAGTTCAAGCCAGAAGGGCAGTTGTAGCGCTTCGGTCATTCGATCACCTCACCACGTAGCAGGAACTTGGCCAGGGCGAACGAGCCGACAAAGCCGAACAGTGCAATCAGCAGGGCACCTTCGAAGTAGGTGTCGCTGGCATAACGGATCCCTAGCACCAGCATCGTCAGCATGGCCAGGATGTACAGGTAGTCCAGTGCCAGCACCCGGTCCTGGGCGGATGGGCCGCGGAACAACCGGATCAGTGCCAGGGCCATGGCCAGGGCAAAGATGAACAGGCTGGCGAGTACAGCGTTGGCGAGCAGGCCTGTCATTGGAAAATCTCCATCAGCGGGCGTTCGTAGGTGTGCTTGAAATGCTCGATGAAGGCGGCTTCATCCTCAAGGTCGAACACATGCAGCAACAGCACGCTGCGGTCCAGCGCCAGTTCGGACCAGACCGTGCCAGGTACCACCGTGGTGATCATTGACAGGGCAGCCAAGCCATGGGCATCGCGCAAGGCCAGCGGAATGTGCACGAATGCCGAGCGCGGCGGCTGCTTGCCCGCACGCAGAACGCCACGGGCCACCAGCAGGTTGGACACGATCACATCCAGGCCGACCCGGCCAATCAACTTGGCAATCACCCAAGGCCGCTGCACATGGGCGTGCTGAGGGCGTAGGGGGGCCATCAACAGTGGCGCAAAAATGCCGAGGATGGCACCCAGCAGCAGGTTGCCGGCGCTGACGGACAGGTTCAGCAGCAACCACAGGCCGAATAGCGAGACCGACAGCAGTGGGGCGGGAAACAGGCGTTTCATGGCAACACCTCCACGTCGAGGGAGGTCGGGCCGGGAATGGGCCGAGCGGCCATCACCGCTTTGATGTAGGTTTCGGGTGCCTGCAGGCTGGCCGCTGTGTCCTGGGTGTAGCGCAGCAGCGGCTCGGCCTTGAGGCTGAGGATGATGCACAGGCCCAGCAGGATGACGATCGGCAGGCATTCATAACGACGCAGCAGCGGCGAGGGGCGCTCTTCGGGCTTCCAGAAACGCTGGATGCCCACGCGGCCGAAGGCGATCAACGACGCCATGCCGGACAGCACCAGCAGTGCCACCAGGCCCCAACCTGCCGCTGTCAGCGGTTGCTCCGGCGCTATACCCAGCCCCAACGGGTTGAACAGCGCGTTGATCAGGTTGAGTTTGCCGACGAAGCCCGACAGTGGTGGCATGCCGATGATCAGCAGCGCGCAGGCGATGAAGCTTAGGCCGAGGAAGGCCATGGTCCAGGGGATGATCTGGCCGATCACCACCTTTTGTTCGTCATCGAGGTTGATGCCCTTGGGTGGGTGCAGCGACTCCAGGGGCGAAGGCATGGCATCTTCTTCGTCATCCAGCGGCGCTTCATTGGCTGAACGCGAGCGCTCGACCAGTTCGGCGAGCAGGAACAACGCGCACAACGCCAGGGTCGAGTTGACCAGGTAGAACAAGGCCGCACCCGTTAACGCCGGCTGAGCAAAGCCAACGGCCGCGAGCAGGGTGCCGGCGGACACCAGGATGCTTAGGGCAGCCATGCGTTCCAGGCGCTGTGCGGCCAGTATCGAGACCGCGGCCACAGCCAGTGTGACCAGCCCCCCGTACACCAGCCACTCGTCGCCAAACTGCGCGGAGGCGCCGGCCTGCCCGGAGAAGAGCAGCGTCCACAGGCGCAGCACGGCATACAGGCCGACCTTGGTCATGATCGCGAACAGCGCGGCAACCGGTGCGCTGGCCGAAGCGTAGGCCGGCACCAGCCAGAAATTCAGCGGCCAGATACCGGCCTTGGCCAGAAACGCCATGGCGAGGATTGCGGCGCCCGCATGCAGCAGGCCTCGGTCGGCCTCTGGCACCAGCGGGATCTTCAGCGCAAGGTCGGCCATGTTCAGGGTGCCTGTCACGCCATAGAGCATCGCCGCGCCCACCAGGAACAACGACGAAGCGAACAGGTTGATGGCGATATAGTGCAGGCCCGCCTTGACCCTGGCACGCCCCGAGCCATGCAGCAGCAAACCGTAGGATGCGGCCAGCAGCACCTCGAAGAACACGAACAGGTTGAACAGGTCGGCGGTCAGGAAGGCACCGTACAGCCCCATCAGCTGGATTTGGAACAGCGCGTGGAAGCTGGCGCCGGCACTGTCCCAACGGGCCCGGGCAAACAACAGGGCGCTGAAGCCGATGATGCCGGTCAGGGTCAGCAGCAAGGCAGACAGGTGGTCCACCACCAGCACGATGCCAAACGGTGCAGGCCAGTTGCCCGGCAGGTAGACACCGATCGATTCGGCTTGACCCTGGGTACGGACCCACAGCAGCAGGCTGACCGCGATGGCCAGGCCCGCGAAGGTCGACAGCAGGTTAAGCCGCGCCTTGATGCGCCGGTGTTTCTCGCCCAACAACAGCATGATCGCCGCCGTGATGAGGGGCAGCAGGATGGGCGCGACGATCAGTTGACTCATACCACTCATTCGTCACGCTCCCGGCCATCGACGTGGTCGGTACCGGTCAAGCCGCGCGAGGCCAGCAGCACGACCAGAAACAGCGCGGTCATGGCGAAGCTGATGACAATGGCAGTCAGCACCAACGCCTGCGGGAGCGGGTCGGTGTAGTGCAGCAAGTCTTGAGTGACGCCGTCCTTGATGATCGGTTCCTTGCCGATGAACAGGCTGCCCATGCTGAAGATGAACAGGTTGACCCCGTACGACAACAGGCACAGGCCCATGATCACCTGGTAGGTCCGTGGGCGCAGGATCAACCACACCCCGGAGGCGGCCAGTACACCGATGGCGACTGCAATGACTTCTTCCATCAGGCGGCTCCTGCTTGGCTGGATTTCGACGGGTTGCCCGGGCGGTAGGCGCGCACCGATTGGTGCGCCAGGGCAGTGAGGATCAGCAGGGTCGAGCCGACCACCACGGTGTACACGCCGACGTCGAAGAACAGCGCGCTGGCCACATGCACATCACCCAGCACAGGCAGGTGCAAGTGGGCGGTGTGCGTGGTCAGGAAGGGGTAGCCGAGCAGCATGGCGCCTACCCCGGTCAGGGTCGCGCAGAGCAGGCCGGTGCCCATCCAGCGCAGTGGGCGTAGGCTCATCTGCGCTTCGACCCACTGGGTACCGGCGACCATGTACTGCAGGATGAACGCCACCGACATCACCAGGCCTGCGACAAAGCCGCCGCCCGGCTGGTTGTGGCCGCGCATGAACAGGTACATCGATACCAGCAGGGCGATCGGCAGCAACAGCCGCACCAGCACCGCGGGCACCATCATGAAGCCCAGCGCGGTGTCCGTAGCGTGGCGCGGGTTGATCAGGTCAGTGACCACGTCGGGCGCCAGCTGGCGTTGCTGGGCGGGCAGCTGCATGCTCTCTTTGGGTGGGCGGAAGCGTCGCAGCAGGGCGAATACGGTCAGGGCCACGGCGACCAGCACGGTGATTTCACCGAGGGTGTCGAAGCCACGGAAATCGACCAGCATCACATTGACCACATTGGTGCCGCCGCCCTGGGGCAGGGCGCGGCTCAGGTAGAACGAAGAAATGTCGTTGGGGGTCGGCCGGGTCAGCATGGCATAGGACAGAACCGCCATGCCGCCGCCCACCAGCACTGCCAGCAACAGGTCGCGCAGGCGACGCATGCGGGCGCGCTCCAGGCTGCCGGGCAGCGGCGAAACGCCCTCGATACGGCGCGGCAGCCAGCGCAGGCCGAGCAGGATCAGCACGGTGGTGACCACTTCCACAACCAGTTGAGTCAGGGCCAGGTCGGGTGCCGAGAACCAGACGAAGGTGATGCAGGTCATCAGGCCGCAGACACTGACCATGATCAAGGCGGCCAGGCGGTGATACTTGGCTTGGTAGGCGGCGCCGATGGCGCAGGCGATGGCGATCAGCCAGAGTGCGACGAATACACCGGAGCCCGGGATTTTCGGGCGCTCGCCCCAGGTCAGGCCGCTGTAGAGCATGGGTGTGAGGCCGGCCAGAAACGCCGCCAGCACCAGCATGAACAGCTGCGATTGCAGACGGCGCGTGGTCAGCAGGTTTTCGATTCGCCGGGCCAACAGCATCAGGTGGACTTGGCCATGCTCGAACAGACGTTTGCCATTGAAGCGCTCGATCAGCGGTGGGTAAGGGAAGCGCCCCAGGCGCAACTGCTTGCGCAGCAGCAGGTACAGCACGATCCCGCCGCTCATGGCGATCAGGCTCATGATCAAGGGTGCATTCCAGCCGTGCCAGATGGCCAGGCTGTATTCCGGTAACGTACCGCCCACCACCGGCAGGGCTGCCGCCGCCAGCAGCGGGCCTACTGACTGCGCGGGAAAAATACCGACCACCAGGCAGGTGAGCACCAGCAACTCGACCGGCGCACGCATCCAGCGCGGCGGTTCGTGGGGGGTATGGGGCAGGTCTTGGGCGGGTGGCCCGAAGAACACATCGACCGTGAAGCGCAGGGCGTAGGCCACGCTGAATGTACCGGCCAGGGTGGCGATTACCGGCAGGGCGGTTTCGACCCAGGCGGTGGAGCTGATGAATACCGTTTCGGCGAAGAACATCTCTTTGGACAGGAAACCGTTCATCAGCGGCACGCCGGCCATCGAAGCGCTGGCTACCATGGCCAGGGTCGCAGTGTAGGGCACCAGGCGGATCAGGCCGCTAAGCCGTCGGATATCGCGTGTGCCGCTCTCGTGGTCGATGATGCCGGCGGCCATGAACAACGAGGCCTTGAAGGTGGCATGGTTGAGAATATGGAACACCGCGGCGACCGCTGCCAGCGGGCTGTTGAGGCCCAGCAACAGGGTGATCAGGCCCAGGTGGCTGATGGTGGAGTAGGCCAGCAGGCCCTTGAGGTCGTTCTGGAACATCGCGGCGAAGGCGCCGAGCAGCAACGTGATGGCGCCGGCGCCGCCGACGATCCAGAACCACTCCTCGCTGCCTGACAGCACAGGCCAAAGCCGCGCCAGCAGGAACACCCCGGCCTTGACCATGGTTGCCGAATGCAGATAGGCGGAGACCGGCGTAGGTGCTGCCATCGCGTGGGGCAGCCAGAACTGGAAGGGGAACTGCGCACTCTTGCTCAAGGCGCCAATCAGGATCAAAGGCAGCAGCACCGGGTACAGTGCGTGCTGGCGGATGAGGTCGCCGGCAGCCAGGACCTTGTCCAGGTCGTAGCTGCCGACCACATGGCCCAGTAGTAGCGCCCCGACCAGCAAGCACAGGCCGCCGGCACCGGTGACCATCAGCGCCATGTAGGCGCCGCGGCGGGCGTCGGCGCGGTGGTGCCAATAGCCGATCAGCAGGAACGAGAACAGGCTGGTCAGCTCCCAGAAGAACACCAGCTGGATCAGGTTACCGGAGATCACCAGGCCCAGCATGGCGCCCATGAACGCGAGGAAGAAGGCGAAGAAGCGCGGTACCGGATCCTGCGGCGACATGTAGTAGCGGGCGTACAGCGACACCAGTGTGCCGATGCCCAGTACCAGCAGCGAGAACAGCCAGGCGAAGCCGTCCATGCGCAATACAAGGTTCAACCCCAGGCTGGGCAGCCAGAGGAATTCCTCGCGAATCACGCCACCGTGGGCAACTTGAGGGTACAGCAGTGCTACCTGGACCGTACCGACCAAGGCGACAAGCCCGGCGAGTATGGACTCGGCGTTTCGTGCGTTGTGCGGCAGCACGGCTGCCAGGCAACTGCCCACGAACGGCAGAAGCAATAGCACTATCAAGGACATAGCGTTCTATTCTGGAGAGGTTTGCCAAGGATCATACGTGCCGAGCAGTTGATCACCAACACGCAAGCTGTCGCAGAATCGTACAAATACGGTGTTACAAGGTATTTTTTTATAACAGTTTTTTACAAAGCATAGCTGGAGTTGGCCGGTTTACAGGCCTGTTTGGTGCTCGGCTTCATCCTGCGCCTCGCGCGTTGTGGCGCTTTCGCGGGGGCGGCGCACCTTCAGTTCACTGAACACCACGGCGATCACGATCAGCAGCCCGCCAATCAACGCCACACCGGGCAGACGCTCGCCGGCGATGCGCCCAACGATCCCGGCCCACACAGGCTCGCCCGCATAGATCAGCGTGGCGCGGGTGGGTGAAACCGACTTTTGTGCCCAGTTCATGGCCAGCTGGATCACTGCGCTCATGGCGCCGAGCCCCACCGCACTCATCACCAACAGCCAGGAAAAGTCCGGTAGGCGCTCCTGGGTCGGCACGATCATCAGGAATGACAGCAACGACGCGGTGGCCAGCTGCACCACGGTCACGCGGCGCACATCGACCTGGCCGGCATAGCGGCTGATCAGGATGATCTCGCCGGCGATGGCGATGGCGCTTACCAGGGTCACCATCTCGCCTTCGCTGAAGTGCAAGCTGCCGCCTTCCGGCCCTGCCAGCAGCATCAGGCCAAGGAATGCCAGGCAGATGCCGAGGCTTGGCATCAGGCCGGGGCGACGGCCAAGCACCAGCCATTGCAACAACGGCACGAAGGGCACATACAGCGCGGTGATGAATGCGGACTGGCTGCTGCTGATGGTTTGCAGGCCCATGGTCTGCAAGCCGTAGCCGAGCATGATCGAGACGCCGATCAGTACGCCCGCCTTGAGTTCGGTAAAGGTCAGCCCCGACAGCGCGCGCGCCGAGATCGCGCCAACGAACAACGCCGCCGCAGCAAAGCGCAGGCCGACGAAGAACATCGGGCCGCTGACCGTCATCACGTTATGCACCAGCAAGAAGGTGCCACCCCACAGCATGGTGATGAATACCAGCATCAGTTCGGCTTTGCTCAGGCGCAAAGAAACGCGTGTATAGGGCTTGCAGGTGGGTTGGTTCATGGTCTTGCGCACTCGGAGGGGGCGGCGCACAATCTGCGCCAAGTGGGCAGTATACTGCGCAGTCACGATCAGCGAGCAATACAGTGCACAAAAATTCCACGCACCGGGCATCGGTGTTACAGCATGTTAGCCTCAACGTACGCAGCCTGCGTCACGCAGCGGGTATGAGCCAGTCTGCCTTGGCCGAGCGTTCTGGCGTCAGCCGACGAATGCTGGTGGCGATCGAGGCGGGTGAGAAGAATGTCAGCCTTACTACGCTCGATTTGATCGCCGAGGCCTTGGGGGTGGCGTTCAGTACGTTGATCCAGGCGCCCGAGCGGCGCGACCCCAGCCGCATCGACGAACTGGCCTGGGCCGGTGAGCATCCGCAAAGCAAGGCAGTGCTGCTGGGTAGCAGCATCGCCCGGCGTGAGGTCGAACTCTGGGAGTGGACCCTGGCACCGGGCGAGTGCTATGTCAGCGAGGCCGATGCCGATGGCTGGAGCGAGCAGATCTATGTGGCCGAAGGGCAGCTCACATTAGTCATCGAGCAGGCCGAGTATTGCCTGCAGGTTGGCCAGTTTCATGTCTTCCCCAGCAACTGCCGCTACGCCTACCGCAACGATGGCGCCGTGGCGGTGCGCTTTGTGCGAAATGTGGTGATCTGACACTCGCTTTAAAGGCAAGGCGCGATCATTTGCCGAGCAGCTCATCGGTCTTCACCACCTTGGCGTAGGCAAACGCCAGGGCCGCCATTGCCGAGTCGTGTACATGGGCCGCCGGCACCTGTTTGCCATCGAACTCCAGCGGCAAGGTGGCGCAGGCGTCGTGAGCCACAGTCACGTCATAGCCATAATCGGCGGCGGCGCGGGTCGCTGCATCGATGCACATGTGGCTCATGCTGCCGACGATGGTCAGTGCCTCGATCCCTTGCTGGTCCAGCGTGTGCTTGAGGTCGGTACCGAGAAACGCATTGACCTTGTGCTTGAGCACCACCGGCTCGCCCGCCTTGGGTTGCACCTTGGCGTGGATGGCCGCGCCGGGGGAGCCCGGTGCGAAGAACGGCGCATCGGCACTTTCGAACTCATGCCGCACATGCACCACCAGGTCGCCCCGCTCACGCGCGGCTGCCAACAGCCGGGCGGCGTTGTCGGCTGCCTGGTCTGCGCCGTCGAGGGCCCATTTGCCACCGGGGAAATAGTCGTTCTGGATGTCGATGATGATCAGTGCTTGCTTGCTCATGTTGCCTCCTGCGGCAGTGGTCGTTGGATGACGATAGTTATAGGCTGTGCGCTTCGACCTGAGGATTGGCACGACCGACACAATGAGGGCAAAAACTGACAACCCTGCGCGCCTGGACATCGGCCTGCTGCTTTATCCAGGGGCGCAGCGTGCGGCCGTGCATGGCCTGACCGACCTGTTCACGGTGGCCAACCGAGTTGCCGCCGAGTTGGGCGCTGTCGAGCTGCCGCAGATCCGCGTCAGCCACTGGCAGGTCGATGAAGCGGGGTTGTTGCAGTGGGTTGAGGATAGTGGCTCTGAGGCGGCCACGGCGCTGAGGGTGATGATCATTCCGCCAAGCCTGGACTCGGCGCCACACGCTGAGCTGCTTGCGCGCCATCGCCTGCCCTTGAATCAGCTCCATGGGCGCGGCACGGTGCTGGCGTCGGTGTGCATCGGCGTGTTTTTCATCGCGGCCAGTGGGCTGCTCGACGGGCGCCCGGCCTGTACCCATTGGAACTATGTGCAAGCGCTTGCACAGCGTTTTCCCCTGGTGCGGGTGGAGGCGAACCAGCCGCTGCTGGACGACGGTGACATCATGACGTCGGCCGGGCTGATGGCCTGGACCGAGCTGGGCTTGCGCCTGCTGGAGCGGTTTATGGGGGCGACGGTGGCGCGCGAGACGGCTCGCTACCTGGCTGTCGAGCCCGTGGCGGCGCCGTTGCCGGGGGCATTGTTCAACCCCCGCCTGGACCATGGCGATGAGGCAGTGCTCAAAGTGCAGCACTGGTTACAGGGCAATGGTGGACAGGATGCCGACCTGGCCGCCATGGCCGCTTGTGCAGGCCTTGAGGAGCGGACCTTTCTGCGGCGCTTTCGGGCTGCCACCGGTTTACGCCCGACCGAGTATTGCCAGCAAGTACGGGTTGGGCGCGCCTGTCGGTTGCTGGAATTTACCCGGCGCAATGTCGAACAAATCGCCTGGGGTGTGGGTTATCAGGACCCCGGCGCTTTTCGCAAAGTGTTTCAGCGCATCACCGGTTTGACGCCCAGTGAATATCGACGACGCTTTGCGGTTTCAGGTTGAACCAGCGACCGCTCGTGCGGCAGCAAAAAACACTTGACCTTGACTTAACTTGAGGTTTTACCCTGCTCACCATCACGCCATTGGCGTCCGGAGCAAGGAGACTTTTCATGACGGCAACGCCTCATTCTCTGTGGTTTACCCAGATGATCGAATACGAAGTGCCTGCGCTGCAGCAAGTGGCGTTGGCCCAGGCCCTGGTGGTGCGCAGCGAAGCGTTGGCCGCAGGTTGTGAGGGCTTGCAGGGCGTGAGCATCCAGGCCAGTGACGATGGCAGCCGGGTTCTCCAGTACCTGCAGTGGCAATCGCGCCAGGCATGGGCGGCGGCCGCCGACCATTTCGTTGAAGAACCCTTTCTCGACCTGCTGTGCCAGCATCAGGCGCGGGGCGTCAACTTCGCGGCCTACCAGACATTGCGCAGCCTGGTCCGCAATGCCGACGGTGGCCTGCACTGCCAGGTCGGTGAGCCTTAGGCATACCAGGGCGCGTAGTGTGGGTAGCGGTCCAGGCGTGCGCCAATGACCATCTCGCTGACCCATGACGTGAGGATCGAGCTGTAGGCTTTCTGGCTTGCTTCGCTGGACAAAGCGTGGTCGGCACCGTCGACGATGCGGTGGGTCAGCGAATGGGCGCTGATGAATGCCGAGCGGTAGCTCATCAGTGTGCTGTGGGGTACATAGTCATCATGCTCGGACTCCACCAGTAACACATCGCCGCCGAATTCGGCGCACGCGGCCAGTGCGCGATTGTCCGCCGGGCCAAGCTGGCGCTGGCGGTAGGCGTTCAGCCGCTGCCGATCAAGGGTTTGCTTGGGGGTGTCCCACTCATCGTCCCAGTACAGGGCAGGCACCCGCATTGCCAGCCACCGTACTGGGCGCAACCGCGTCAACAGGGTGGCCAGGTAACCGCCATAGCTGCTGCCAATGATGGCGATGGAATTGCTGTCCACGCTGGGGTGACTGACCAGGCGGTCGTAGGCTGCCAGCAGGTCGTTGAGGTTCTGTTCGCGGCTGACGGTCAGGCGTTGGCTTTCGGTCTTTTCGTGCCCGCGCAAGTCGAAGGTCATGCACACGCACCCCAGCCCGGTAATGTGTCGGGCGCGGGCCAGGTCGCGTTGCTGGCTACCGCCCCAGCCGTGGACGAAGAGTATGCCGGGCATCTTGCTGCCAGGGCTGACCAGGGTGCCGACGATGCTGTCATTCTCGACGTGCAGCTCAATGGTCTCACTCTGAATGCTCATGTTCGCGAATCCGCGCAAATTTGCTGAGTTGTCCGAGTTCACTGTCGATTCCTTGGTAGAAGAGCGTGGCGTCAGTGGGCAGGTCGGGCGTGCCGAACACTTCATGGGTCGAAGCACGCACCCGCTGCAGTGTCGGCTCAGCAGCGAAGGCCTGCAGGGCCAGCAGTTCTGCACTGCTGGCACCGCCCAGACGCCAGGATTGTTCAAGCACGCCGCTGCGTACATGGCCTTGGGCGTTGGTGCCGCGGGCAATGTCGTAGTTACGTCTTGACGCCACGAAGCCTGGGAAGTGCTGCTCCGCGGCACGTTCGTAGACCATGGCCTGGTTGATCGCCAGGCGCAGGTGGTCTTCCAACGGCAGCTGTAGCAACGCCTGGTAGTCACCGCGCACCACGAGTAGATCAGAGCCGCCATAGACCTCTGTGCCTTGGTGGTCGTGCGTCAGTTGCTGAGTGCCGTGGTAGCTACAGGTCAGGCCGGCGACACGCACTTGGCCAACACTGAAGGTCTGCACCTCGCTCAGGTCTTCTTCGAGCACTAACCCCCAGACGGCCAGGTCTTGGTCGTCCATGTCGGCCAGTAACGGCTCCAGCGCATCCAGTGTGTCGATGACCTGCTGCCCCCGCCCGGCACAGGCCAGTACTGGCTTGATCCGTAGCGGGCCATCAAGCAGGAGCAAGCGTGCGGCATTGCGAGCGTCGGCCTTGCTGAATACGGTATAGCCACGCAACAGCGCATCACTGGCCTGAAGGGCGAAGGCGTCGGTCCAGCCTGGGGGGAAGCTGGCGGCGGCCGGCAGCGGGTGGGAAATCGCCTTGGTCGCCATATAAGGAAAAGCGACCAGCCCGCCGAACAGGTCCTGTTCGGTGCGGATACCCAAGGCTGCCTGGCGCTGCGGGTCGATCAGCGTTTCGGTCGGCAGGTAGTAGTAGCGGTCGCTGGGCGTGGAGGGCGGGTCGAGATACACGTGTGCGCAACCCAACAGTTGCGCCAGGCCATCGGCAAGCTTGAGGTGTACAGCATGTTCATGGTCAGGCGTGTGCTGGCGGGTGTCGAGCAGCACAACGGCGGTTTTCGCGTCACCGGCAGCGGGCATAGGGGTTGGCCTGTCTGCAATGAATGTACTTGGTGTGAAGCCGGCGCTTTTGGGAAGTTCAGCAGGATGTGATCGGTGGTCCTGGTTCTGCTGTAGGAAATGTCCTGATTGCTGAGGGCGTGATGGGCAATGCATGCCGCAGGCCGGTCGCAGTGATTGCAGGGTAGGGGTGGCTGTACCATTATCGATGGTCTGAAATCAGTAGAGATGTTTTCGCAGGAGTGCGCATGAACGTTCAGACCACGATAGAGCAAGCTGTGCCGGAGCGCCTGGCGCGGGTGCGTCAGGCCATGGCCGCAGAGGGGGTCGATGCGCTGCTGGTGCCCTCGGCCGACCCTCATCTTTCCGAGTACCTGCCTGGTTTCTGGCAGGGGCGTCAATGGCTGTCCGGTTTCCAAGGGTCGGTCGGCACGCTGGTGGTCACGGCGGGGTTTGCCGGGCTCTGGGTTGACAGCCGCTATTGGGAGCAGGCCGAGCACGAGCTGGCAGGCAGCGGCATCGAGTTGATGAAGCTGCTGCCAGGCAAGCCGGGCGCGCTGGAATGGCTGGGTGAGCATGTCGAGCCACAGGGTGTCGTGGCAGTGGACGGTGCTGTCATGGCCTTGGCGTCGGCGCGTTTGCTGAGCGAGCGTCTGAAGGCCCGGGATGTGCGGCTGGTCACGGACAAGGACGTGCTTGGCAAGGTTTGGGAGGGGCGCCCGTCGCTGCCGAGCAACCCGGTCTACCAACACTTGCCGCCGCATGCCTCGCAGAACCGGGCAGACAAACTCGCTCAGTTGCGTGAGACCTTGAAGGCCAAGGGCGCTGACTGGCATTTCATCGCCACCCTGGATGATATCGCCTGGCTCTTCAATCTGCGTGGCAGCGATGTGTCCTACAACCCAGTCTTTGTTTCCTTTGCCCTGATCAGTCAGCAGCAGGCGACGGTGTTCGTGGGCCAGGACAAGGTCGATGAGCATCTGCGCCAAGTGTTGGCGGTTGATGGCATTGAGGTGCGTGACTATGCCGAAATCGGTAAGGCCCTGGGCGCCGTGCCTTCAGGCAGTCGCCTGTTGCTCGACCCGGCGCGGGTCACCTGCGGTTTGCTGGAAAACCTGGCCTCAGGCGTTGAGCTGGTCGAGGGGGTCAACCCCACCACGCTGAGCAAGTCGTGCAAGGGTGAGGATGATCTTGTGCATATTCGCCGGGCCATGGAGCAGGACGGCGCCGCCTTGTGCGAGTTTTTCGCCTGGTTCGAGGCGTCTCTGGGCCATGAGGTCATTACCGAGCTGACGGTCGATGAGCGATTGAGCGCCGCCCGTGCTCGCCGTCCAGACTTCGTGTCGTTGAGTTTCTCGACCATTGCCGCCTTTAATGGCAATGGTGCGATGCCTCATTACCGCGCCACCGAGCAATCGCATGCCATCATCGAAGGTGACGGTTTGCTGCTGATCGATTCCGGGGGGCAGTACCTGGGGGGGACTACCGACATTACCCGGATGGTGCCGGTGGGTAACCCTACGCTTGAGCAGAAGCAGGATTGCACGCGTGTGCTCAAGGGCATGATTGCGCTATCGCGCGCCACCTTCCCCCGCGGGATCCTCTCGCCGCTGCTCGATGCCATTGCCCGGGCACCGATCTGGGCCGATCAGGTGGACTATGGCCACGGTACCGGCCATGGCGTGGGTTACTTCATGAACGTCCACGAAGGGCCGCAGGTGATTGCCTATCAGGCGGCGCCTACGCCACAGACGGCCATGCAGGCGGGCATGATCAGTTCGATCGAGCCGGGTACTTACCGGCCGCGTGAGTGGGGCGTACGCATTGAGAACCTGGTGGTTAGCCGGGAAGCGGGCAAGAGTGTGTTCGGCGATTTCCTGAACTTCGAGACCTTGACGCTGTGCCCGATCGACACGCGCTGCCTGTTGCCCGAGCTGCTTGCCAAGGAAGAGTTGGCGTGGCTGAACCGTTACCACGCGACGGTGCATGAGCGTCTTGCGCCGCTGTTGAAGGGCGAGGCCCTGGCATGGCTGCAGGCGCGTACCGCGCCGCTGTGATGGCAAATAAACAAGGGGCAGCGCTCGCGCTGCCCTTTGAACTCAATGCCTGGTGGTCATCACTTGCAGATGACGATCATGCTGCGGCTGGTATAGCCAGCTGGATTGATACCGAACAGGTAATCGCCTTGCTCTTCGTCGGTATCGCCGGAGCGAGCAATGACTTTGTAACCGCGGGTGCTGCAGGAGGTGGCGGCCTTGCTGTAGCAGTTATCCCACGATGAGGAGAGGCCGGAGCAATTGATATGCAGGCCTTTCTTCCCCTTTTTGACCTCAGTCTTGGCCGTGGCGGCACATCCAGCAATAGCCAAAATGGCCAGAATGAGCAAAATACGTTTCATTCCCTTCCTTAAATGCAGGGCGGATCATTTGTCGGGCCCTGTCGTTGTCGCTGCTGTCTTCCTGAAAATCCCCAGCGTCCGTCTTCGGTCCACCAGATCGCGTAAAGTGATTGATTCTGTGTGACAGCTTAATCAGCGAGACGGGCCGCTACAATCACTAATCCCGTCTTAAATGAAAATAGTTCTCATATCAGTCGGCGGCGACGGGTGGGGTTGGCGTCTGGCGCATCGACAACGTGGTGCCTACCGACGCGACGATGATGGCGAGAATCGCGAGCCATTGGGTGGTGCTCAGCACCTCGCCGAGGAACAGAAGGCCTGAAAGTGTGCCAAACGCCGGCTCGATGCTCATCAAGGTGCCGAACGTTCGCGCAGGCATGCGGGTCAGGGCAACCATTTCCAGGCTATAGGGCAGGGCGGTGGACAGTATCGCGACACCCAGTGCCATCGGGATGACCGCTGGGGTGAGCAGTGCGCTGCCGGCATGAATTACCCCGATGGGGGCAACGAACAGGGCGGCGACCACGACGCCGAGGGCGGCGCTCTGGATGCCGTGCTCGGCACCGGCGCGTTGCCCGAACAGAATATAAAGCGCCCAGCACACCCCTGCACCCAAGGCATACGCAGCGCCTACCGGGTCCAAAGCCTGGCCGCCATCGCCTGCGGGCAGCAACAGTAGAAGCCCGGCGATCGCCATCGCGATCCAGAGAAAGTCGATAGGGCGGCGCGAGGAGAAGATCGCCACCGCCAGTGGCCCCGTGAACTCCAGTGCCACGGCGATACCGATAGGTACTGTTTGTAGCGCCATATAGAAGAGGAAGTTCATGCCCCCAAGTGCCATGCCATAGATGATGACATTGCGCAGAGTGGTGGCGGTCATGCGGACGCGCCATGGGCGTAATATGAGCAGCATGATGATGCTGGCGAAGATCAGGCGCAGGGCTGTGGTGCCTTGGGCGCCGATGATGGGGAACATGCTTTTGGCCAGTGAGGCACCGGACTGAATGGATGCCATGGCGATCAGCAGCAGGCCGATAGGGAAGAGAGTAGCGGCCAGGCTGCGGGGTTGGGTGTTCATCTCTGCGCGGCGATCCTTGGGCGGGTAGGGGTGTGCACTATAGTGCGCACTTACGTGGGCAGAGGGCAAGATGTCACGCTTTTGAAATTAAAGGTTGACGGGGTTTCGAATCCGCTTATAATGCGCCCCACTTCCAGCGTGATTGGTACGAGAAACTCCTTGAGTATCAACGAGTTAATCGATACAATCAGTGTTGTAAGGGCTTCGATCGAAAGATCGTCAGCGGTTGAAAAGGTGGTTGACAGCGCTTCTAAACGCTGTATGATTCGCCTCCCGCTACGAGAGATCGCAGCGAGCCAAGTGTTTGAAGCTAAACGAGTTTCTCGCAGGCGTTGAGCTAACCAATACTAATTGCCCGTGAGGCTTGACCATATAACACCCAAGCAATTTGCTAGCGCAGATTGCGGTGGTGAAGACGAAACAACCGAAAGTTCGTAACCACATATATCGCATATCCGAATTCGCTGGGCTGTCCATCTGGACATTCTGGCTACAGAATTTCTTGACGACCATAGAGCATTGGAACCACCTGATCCCATCCCGAACTCAGTAGTGAAACGATGCATCGCCGATGGTAGTGTGGGGTTTCCCCATGTGAGAGTAGGTCATCGTCAAGATTCATTTCGCAAAACCCCTATCTGCGCGAGCAGGTAGGGGTTTTGTCTTTTCCGGCCGTCAACACTGGCCGTGATGATGAAACATGCGTCATCCATGCCTGATAAAACCTGAGGTAATGCTACCCTCGCGGAAATACTCAGCATGGATACCCATCATGGAAATGAACTGGCACCAGGCCTTGCAAGAGAGCTTGAGCTGGCTGGCAATCGCCTCGTTCATCACCCTGGTCTGCTTCACCGCAGCGGCGACACTCGCAGTGCGCTTCACACGCTGGGGCAGCCAATTCTGGCAGCTCGCCGGGTCTTATTTCAGCTTCAGGCGCAGCTGGCGGCCGCTGTTGGTGTTTGCCCTGTTATTGGTGATGACACTGTTCTCGGTGCGCTTGAACGTGCTGTTTTCGTTCTGGTACAACGGTTTCTACAGCGCCCTGCAAGGCCTGGATCAGAGCGCCTTCTGGTACCTGCTAGGCGTATTTGCGGTGCTCGCCACCATCCACGTGCTGCGCTCGCTGTTCACGTTCTACGTGACCCAGGCCTTCAGCATTCACTGGCGAGTCTGGCTCACCAAGCGCCTGACGCGCGACTGGATGCACGGCGATGCTTACTACCGCGGCCAGTTCCTCGCCGAGCCCGTAGACAACCCCGACCAGCGTATCGAGCTGGACGTCAATGCTTTCGTCACCAACTCCGTGTCGCTTGCCCTGGGCGCAGTCAGTGCGCTGGTGTCGTTGGTGGCATTCACGGGCATCCTCTGGGGCTTGTCGGCACCGCTGGCAGTGGCCGGGTTCGAGGTCCCACGGGCGATGGTCTTTGCCGTGTACCTGTACGTGATCGTTGCCACTTGGATTGCCTTTCGCCTTGGGCGCCCGTTGATTCGTCTGAACTTCCTCAACGAGAAACTCACCGCTAACTTCCGTTACGCGCTGATGCGCCTGCGTGAAAATGCCGAGAACATCGCCTTCTATCAAGGCGCACAGGTAGAGCGGGGCACATTGTTGGGCCGCTTTGGCGCATTGATTGTCAACGCTTGGGCATTGGTCTTCCGAAACTTGAAGTTCAGCGGCTTCAACCTGGGTATCAGCCAGGTTGCCGTGGTGTTTCCCTTCATTCTTCAGGCGCCGCGTTTCTTCAGTGGCGCTATCAAGCTTGGCGACGTAATGCAGACCTCACAGGCCTTTGGCCAGGTGCAGGATTCGTTGTCGTTCTTCCGCGAATCCTACGACGCATTCGCCCAGTACCGCGCCACCCTCGATCGTTTGACAGGCTTTCTCGATGCCAATGAACAGGCCAGTTCGCTGCCGCGCGTCACTACCGAGGAACAGGCGCATGCCCTGGATATTGCCGGTTTGCAGGTATTGCGCCCCGATGGCCATCCCCTAATTGCCGGCCTCAATCTGAGTCTGCGCGCTGGCCAGGCGCTGTTGATCAAAGGGCCTTCAGGGAGTGGTAAAACCACCTTGTTGCGTGCACTGGCTGGGCTCTGGCCTTACGCTGAGGGTGAGGTCAGGCGCCCCGTGGGGCACCGGGCGTTGTTCCTGTCTCAGCGCCCGTACCTGCCGCTAGGCGACCTGCGCACCGTTATCGCCTACCCATCGGCCAGCGCAGCCGAGCATGAAGTGCGCATGCAGCAAGCCCTGCGCCAGGTCAACCTGGCCCACCTTGTCGAACGCCTGGACGTCAGTTGCGACTGGTCGCACATCCTCTCGGTGGGTGAGCAACAGCGCTTGGCGTTTGCCCGGGTGCTGTTCAACCAGCCCCAAGTAGTGTTTCTCGACGAGTCCACCTCGGCCATGGACGAAGGGCTGGAGCATACGTTGTATGGGCTACTGCGCAGCGAGATGCCGCAGGCCCTGTTGGTGAGTGTTGGCCACCGCAGTACGTTGGCGGCGTTCCACACACATCGGCTCGAGGTGGATGGGCATGGGGGCTGGTCGGTCATGGAGCAGCAACCGGCGCACGTTCCGGTTTAGCGGAGGGGTAGGAGGGTAATGACAGCGCAGCGTCAGGGTTGATGCTCGGCATCCTGCATCACGATCAACTCGGCCCCGTCGTTGCGCACATTTCCGACAGCCTTGCTCACCGGGAACCACTCGAACGCCTCGACCGGCAGGCACCGCTCTCGTGCCAGGCGCTCGGCCTCCTCGGCGGGTACGTCAGCGTCAATCCACATGCGCGCATCCGCCGGCTCAAGCACCAGAGGCCGGCGGTCATGGATGTCGACCATGCCCTCGTCACTGGCGGCGGTGATGATCACGAAGCCATCGCCTTCGTTAGGCGCCATCCCCGTGTGCACTTCGGCCAACGCGGCCATGAACATCGGTGCCTGGCTTTTCAGGCGGATGTAGTACGGCTGCTTGCGTTTGGCGTCATGCGGGTCGGCCACCCATTCGTACCAACCATCCGCCATCACCAACGCCCGCCCCTGCGGCCACAGGGCTTTGAAAAACTTGCCCGTGGTAACCGTCTCTACCCGGGCATTGATTGGGGCGGGGCGTTTGCCGGTGGCCCAGAACGGTGCCCAGCCCCAGTGGCAGGGGTCGACGCGCAGCCCGTCCTCGGCACGGTGCAGGATCAGCACCCGGCTGCCGGGGGCGACGTTGTAGCGACCGATCGGCAGGTTGTCATAGCCGCTGATCACGTCCTGTTCGGCGTTCAGTTCACGCAGGTAATCGGCCAAGCCTTGAGACTGGGCGAAGCGTCCACACATGGCATGTACCCCCACTTGTCGAAATGTCCTACGCCGAAATTGACCTGATGCTCGGTAGATCGATACTGTATCTATATACAGTTAAATTCAAGGCCGTGCCATGACTTCCATCCTGGGTCCCATCACCTGCGGTAGCGGTGCTGTTTCGCGTTATCTGTTCCGCATCCCCGCTGGCTTTCCGTCGCCGGCGGCGGACCACATGGAGCAGCCCATCTCGCTCGATGAACTGTTCAACCTGCGTGCCCCGCATATGTATCTGGTCAGGATAGACGGCGACAGCATGCAGGGCGCCGGGATCTTCGACGGCGACCTGGTGCTGGTCGACCGCTCTCTCGAAGCGCGGCATGGCCAGATCGTGATCGCAGCGGTCAATGGCGAACCGCTGTGCAAGCGGCTGCATAAGGTGGGTGGGCAGGTGGTGCTGCGCTCGGAGAACCCGCGTTACCCCCCACGTTACATCCTTGAAGGCGATGAGTTGACGATCTGGGGTGTAGTGACCTTCAGCGTGCGCAGCCACGATCCGAAATAGCGGCCGTTCAGCGCAGCAAGCCAACCCCAGTCAGGGTAATCCCAGCGAACACTGCGCCCAGCAGAAAGGTGGCCTGGAACCCGACCCCATCCCACATCAGCCCGGCCACCACGCTGGCGACCAGCAGCGCAACGCCGGTCAGCAGGTGGAACAGGCCGAACGCGGTACCGCGCAGGTTGGCCGGGGCGCTGTCGGCGATCAGCGCGGCAAAGACGCCTTGGGTGAAACCCAGGTGCAGCCCCCAGGCCACTACCCCCAGCGCCAGCCCGGCCCAGCCGGGCCAAAACGCCAGCATCACGTCAGCCAGCAGCAGTAGCCCCAGCCCTGCCATCAATACACCACGGCGGCCAAGCCTGTCCGACAGCACTCCGGCGGGGTAGGCCGACAGCGAATAGGCCAAGGCCATTACCACCAGAACCGCCGGTGCCCATAACGCGGCCAGGCCCATGTCCTGGGCGCGCAGCAACAAAAAGGCCTCACTGAAGCGTGCCAAGGTAAACACCATGGCCAATGCGATCAGTCGCCAGTAGCCGGCGCCAAGCCGCCTCAGTTGGTGCAGGGCCAGCGGCGAACGTACCGGTCGCGACGTGGCCGTGGCCTCGGGCTCGTGCACGAACACCACAAGCGTGCCGACCGCCACAAGCGCAGGGATCACCGCCACCCAGAACACCGTCTGGAAATGACTGGCCGTGAGCCACATCAGCAAGATCGCCAGCAACGGCCCAAGGAAGGCGCCGACAGTGTCCAGTGCCTGGCGCAGGCCGAAGGCGGCGCCGCGCAATTCGGGGGGCGTCACGTCGGCCACCAATGCATCCCGCGGCGCCCCGCGGATGCCCTTGCCGATACGGTCGACAAAGCGTGCCGCGATCAACCAGTCTAGGCCCGAAGCCAAGGGGAACACGGGCTTGGTCAGCGCGCCCAGGCCGTAGCCCACGACCGTAAGTAGCTTGCGCTTGCCCAGCCGGTCGCTCAGTGCGCCGGAAAACACCTTGGTGATCGATGCGGTCGCCTCGGCGATGCCTTCGATAAAGCCGACCGCCACCACCGAGGTGCCGAGCACGGTCACCATGTAAAGCGGCAGCAGGGCGTGGATCATCTCCGAGGAAATGTCCATGAACATCGACACGAAGCCCAGCGCCCAGACACTGCGCGGGATCTTTGGCAGGCCCTTGGCGGCAATCGTATGGCCGGTTTTTTCGGTGGTGCGCATTGGCCGTCTCGCGGGGGTTGCTACGTTCAGAACTGTAGGAGCCAGCGCGCAGGATGCAAATCGGATGAATGGAGGAGGCGATAGCGCGCTTATAAGGTGTACTGTATAAATATACAGTCAACGTAAGCCTTCCAGATGAACCCACAGCCCGTTTATGCCCTGATCGACTGCAACAGTTTCTACGCCAGCTGCGAGCGCGTGTTCCGCCCCGATCTGCTGCGCACGCCCATCGTCGTGCTCAGCAACAACGATGGGTGCATCATCGCCCGCAGTGCCGAGGCCAAGCAGTGGGTGAAGATGGGCCAGCCGTATTACCAGGTGAAGGACCTGTTGCGCCGCCATGGCGTGGTGGCTTTTTCATCCAACTATGCGTTGTACGGTGACATGAGCCAGCGGGTGATGGCGGTAATCGAAGGCATGGTCCCGGCACTGGAGGTGTATTCCATCGACGAAGCCTTCGCCGACCTGACCGGCGTACCCGGAGACCTCGACTACCTGGGCCGCTGCATACGCGAGCGGGTGCTCAAGCACACCGGCATCCCCGTCGGCGTCGGCATCGCGGGTACCAAGACCCTGGCCAAGCTGGCCAACCACGCGGCCAAACGCTGGGCCGTTCACAGCGGTGGGGTGGTCGACCTGCGCATCGGGTCGCAGGGTGAGTGGGTGCTGAAAAAGTGCGACGTGTCCGAGGTCTGGGGCATCGGCAAACGCCTCACCGCGCACCTGCAGGGCATGGGAATCCGCTCCGCCTGGGACTTGTCACGCGCCGATCCAGGCCTGCTGCGCAAGACCTTCAGCGTGGTGGTGGAAAAGACCGCCCGCGAACTGGCGGGCACGCCGTGCCTGCAACTGCAGGACATCGACCCGCCACGCCAGGAAATCTGTTGCAGCCGCATGTTCGGCAAGCGCCTGACCGAGCTGGCACCCATCAAGGAAGCCGTGGCCACCTACGTGATGCGCGCCTCGGAGAAGTTGCGTAGCCAGCGCTCCCTGGCGAGCAAGATGCGCGTCAGCATCCGTACCGGTATGTTCAACCCGGACGAGGCCAAGTACGCCAACGGCGTGGTGGTGCAGTTGCCGTATCCGACAGATGACGTGCGGCTGCTCACACGCATGGCCCTGGAGGCGGTGGGGCGTATCTATCGGCAGGGCTTTCGCTACAGCAAGGCAGAAGTGTTGTTGCTGGAGCTGTGCCAGCGTGGGCAATTCACCGGCGACTTGTTTGCCCCGTCGCAGACGGTACAGGCGGAGCGGGTAATGGGTGTGATCGACGGTGTCAACGCACGTTGGGGCAGGGGCACGCTACGCAGTGCAGCGGTACCGGCGGCAGCGGAATGGGCAATGCGGCGCGAGTTGATGAGCGCAGGCTTCACGACGCAGATGGCCGGGTTATGGCGGGTTAATCGCTGAGCACGGATTACAACGTACCTCCTGTAGGAGCGGGTTCACCCGCGAACCAGGGCGTAGCCCTGGCCAGGCACCCTGTCCAAATTATCGCAGGTCAACCCCATAGGCCTGGGCGCCTAGATACTCAACCGCACCGCCAAAGCCGCCAATGTCACCAGCAACACCGGCACCGTCAGCAACACCCCGACCTTGAAGTAATACCCCCAGCCGATGCTGACCCCTTTGCGCGCCAGCACATGCAGCCACAGCAGCGTGGCCAGGCTGCCAATCGGGGTGATCTTTGGCCCCAGGTCACAGCCAATGACGTTGGCGTAGATCATCGCTTCGCGCACCACGCCTTGGGCCTCGCTGGCATGGATCGACAGCGCACCGATCAGCACGCTGGGCAGGTTGTTCATCACCGACGACAACAGCGCGGCAATCAGCCCGGTACCGAGCGAAGCCGCCCATACCCCATGGCCGGCCAGCCAGTTCAGCACGCTGCCCAGCGAGTCGGTCAGGCCGGCATTGCGCAACCCGTAGACCACCAGGTACATCCCCAGCGAAAACACCACGATCTGCCACGGTGCTTCGCGCAGTACGCGGCGTGTGGAAATCACGTGACCACGGGCAGCGACCGCGAACAGTACGGCCGCGCAGGCCGCGGCCACGGCACTGACCGGAATACCCAACGGCTCGAGCACGAACAGGCTGGCCAGCAGCGCCAGCAGCACCACCCAACCGACACGAAACGTTGCGCGATCGCGGATGGCCATGGCTGGCAGCTTGAGCTCATCGGTGGCATAGCGCAGCGGGATGTCGCGGCCAAAGTAAACCCTCAGCACCAACAAGGTGGCTGCCACGGCCACCAGGTTCACCGGCACCATGACCGAGGCATAGGCGTTGAAACCCAGGCCGAAATAGTCCGCCGAGACAATGTTTACCAGGTTCGACACCACCAGTGGCAGGCTCGCAGTGTCGGCGATAAAGCCCGCACCCATTACGAAGGCCAGGGTGGCGGCTGGCGAGAAGCGCAGCGCCAGCAGCATCGACATGACGATGGGGGTAAGGATCAACGCCGCGCCGTCATTGGCGAACAGCGCCGAAACAGCGGCGCCCAGCAGCACCATGAAGGCGAACAGGCGGCGCCCGTCACCTCCCGCCCACCGCGCCACGTGCAGCGCCGCCCACTCGAAGAAGCCAGCTTCGTCCAGCAGCAGGCTGATGATGATGAGGGCGATGAACGTCGCCGTGGCGTTCCAGATGATGGCCCAGACCGTGGGGATGTCGTGCAGCGACACCACCCCGCACACCAGCGCGAGCACGGCGCCCAAGGTGGCGCTCCAGCCGACGCCCAGGCCTTTGGGCTGCCAGATAACCAGGGTCAGGGTGAACAGGAAAATCAACGCGGCTGGGAGCATGAACACAAGGTCTCGAAGGGCCAAAGAAGCCGCCACAGAGTAGGGCAAGCACGGGCGTTTCCGCAAAGTTCCGTTACAAACATGTAAGTTTCGTAAATAAGATTTAAACTCATTTGAGAATAACTATATTTACCACCCCTGTTGGCCTCCACTTTGTCGTTGCGAGGCCGGTGGGCGAGGGCTCGCCGGCTTCCTGGCAGGGATGTGCCTTTTCGCTCATGAATCGCAGGAGATGTACCGATGCAATCCAGACCTTCACCCAACAGCCTGGCCCTGGCGTTCGTTGCGTTGGCCTCGCCGGCCATGGTCGCGACTGCCGCCCAGGCCGACGAGCAGCGCGCCGGTGAAGTGCTGGAGGTGCCTGCTGCGCAAAGCGCGCTGGTCATTCAGGACACCCTGGTCACCGCCGAACGCGAAGCGCGGCAGGCACTGGGTTCGTCGATCATCACCGAAGAGGACATCAAGCGTCATCCCCCGGCCAATGACCTGTCCGAACTGATCCGCCGCGAACCTGGGGTCAACCTGACCGGCAACAGTGCCAGCGGTGCGCGCGGCAACAACCGGCAGATCGACCTGCGTGGCATGGGGCCGGAAAACACTTTGATCCTCATCGACGGCAAGCCTTCGAGCGCGCGCAATGCAGTGCGCTATGGCTGGAACGGCGACCGCGATACCCGTGGCGAAACCAACTGGGTGCCGGCCGAAGCGGTCGAGCGCATCGAGATCCTGCGGGGGCCGGCGGCGGCGCGTTACGGCTCTGGCGCCATGGGCGGGGTGGTCAACATCATCACCAAGCGCCCGACCGATGAGCTCAAAGGCAGCGTCAGCCTGTACACGCAGATGCCCGAAGACAGCGCCGAGGGGGCCAGCCGTCGTACCAACTTCAACTTGGGGGGCGGCCTCACCGAAAACTTGGGTTTCCGCCTATACGGTGGCCTGGCCAAGACCGACGCCGACGACCTGGACATCAACGCCAGCCATGCCAACAGTGCGCTGTCGGCCGGCCGCGAAGGCGTGCGCAACAAAGACATCAACGGGATGCTGAGCTGGAAACTCAACGACGAGCACCGCTTTGAAACCAGCGCCGGCTACAGCCGACAAGGCAACATTTATGCTGGCGACACCATGAACAGCAACGGCGGCAGCAATGTCGATCTGATCTCCAGCCTGTATGGCCACGAGACCAACGTGATGCAGCGCAACACCTACGACCTGACCCACCTGGGCGATTTCGCCTGGGGCACCAGCAAGACCACGCTGGCCTACGAGTACGTGCGCAACTGGCGCCTCAACGAAGGCCTGGCCGGGGGCCCGGAAGGCGCGATCAACGACAGCGGCGCCGCCATGTCGCGGCTGCGCAATACTCGTCTGAGCAGCGAAGTTAACCTGCCATTCGCCATGGGCAGCACCGAGCATGTACTGACCCTGGGTGGCGAATACCTGTACGAGTCGCTCAACGATCAGGGCTCGTTCCGCCCGCAGAGTTTTGACCCCAGTGGCGGTGGCGACGACGCGATCAGCGGCTTCGACCGCAGCAACTCGAAGATGACCGCCAAGAGCTACGCGCTGTTCGTCGAAGACAACATCATTGTCGGCGACACCACCGTCACCCCAGGCCTGCGCTTTGACCACCACGAGACCTTCGGCGATAACTTCAGCCCCAGCCTTAACCTGTCGCACAAGCTGACCGAGGCGCTGTCGGTCAAGGGCGGTATCGCCCGCGCCTACAAGGTGCCGAACCTGTACCAGTCCAACCCCAACTACCTGCTCTACAGCCGTGGTAACGGTTGCAGCGTGCAGCAGACCAACTCGGGTGGTTGCTACCTACAGGGCAACGCCGACCTCAAGCCTGAGATCAGCGTCAACAAAGAGATCGGCCTGTTGTACGACCGTGGCACTTGGCGCACCAGTGCGACCTACTTCCGCAACGATTACAAGAACAAGATCATCGGCGACACCGATGTGCTCTACACCATCAACAGCGGCCGCCGCGTGACGCAGTGGGAGAACGCCGGCGAAGCGCGCGTGGAAGGGATCGAGGGCAACTTCTTCATCGAGCTGAGCCCGACCCTGGACTGGAACACCAACCTGACCTGGATGCTCGACAATGACAACCGCGAGACGGGCGAGCCGCTGTCTGTGATCCCGGAGTACACGGTCAATACCACCCTCGATTGGCGCGCCACCGACAAACTGTCGTTCCAGGTGGCAGGCACTTACTTCGGCAAACAGAAGTCGCCGACCTACAACTACCGCACCCAGGAAAGCTACGACCAGGAGGCGCAGCAGGATGTCGAAGCCTACGGCCTGGTGGACGTGAGCACAGGGTACAAGTTCAACGCCAACTATGACGTGCGGGTGGGGGTGAACAACGTGTTCGATAAGCAGATCCTGCGCGGTGGCAATGCCAGCAGCTCGGGGGCCAACACATACAACCAGCCGGGTCGGGCGGTGTTTGCTTCGTTGAATATCACCTTCTGATCCCGGGGCCGCAGTGCGGCCCAATCCCCCTGTAGGAGCAGCCTTGTGCTGCGAAGAGGCCGGTATTAGCAGCGAAGACTCTCGGGCTATCACCGGCCTCTTCGCAGCACAAGGCTGCTCCTACAGGGCGATAGGGTTGCGCAGCACCCACCCAAGACCCTCGAGGAGCTTCCGATGATCCAAGCCCCCGCCTGGCTGCAGATCTTCTCCCGCAGCACCGCGGCGTTGCTGGGCGGTTACGCGTTCAGCTACGCCGCCAGTGCCTGCCTGGCCCGGTTGCTGCCGCTGTCGTCCGCCGACGCGGTCATTGTCGCGACCCTGCCAGCCTTCATCTTCTACACCGGCGCAATCCTCTGGGCCTTTGCCAGCCGTGATGCCCTGCGCGCCTGGGCGCCGCTGGTGCTTGCTGCACCGCTGGCACTGATCGGCTTCTGGCCGCAGGCACTGAGGTGGCTGGCATGAAGAATACCTTCACTCAATCGATGGCCTGGTTGCACACCTGGGCCGGGCTGATTTTCGGCTGGCTGCTGTTTGCCATCTTCGTCACCGGCACCCTGGCGGTGTTCGACAAGGAGCTCGATCACTGGATGCAGCCGGAGGTCCCGGCAACCGAGGTGTCCCAGGCCGACGCCGCGCGGCGGGCCGTTGCCTATCTGCAAGCCCACGAACCGAAGGCCGGCAACTGGGGCATCAGCCTGCCCACCGAGCGTTCGCCCGGGTTGCGGGTATCAACCGGCGAGCGTCGCCATGGCGGTGGCGTGCAGCTCGACCCGCGTACCGGCGAGGCCATCGAGGTGCGTGACAGTATTGGCGGCAACTTCTTTTTCCGCTTCCATTTCACCCTCGACTTGCCGCGCAACTGGGGCATCTTCGTGGTCGGTGCGCTGGCGTTGGTGATGCTGGCGGCACTGGTCACGGGCATCGTGATCCACAAGAAGATCTTCAAAGAGTTCTTCACCTTCCGGCCCAACAAGGGCCAGCGCTCATGGCTGGACTTTCACAATGCCAGCGCCGTGCTGTTGCTGCCGTTCCACCTGATGATCACCTACACCGGGTTGGTGATCTTCATGCTCATCTACATCCCGGCAGGGGTTGATGCATTGTTCGAAGGCAACAGTCGCGCGTATTTCCAGGCGCAGGGCAATGCCCGCCTGGAGCAGCCACGGCAACTGGCCAGGCAGCCGGGCGAGCTGGTCGATGTGGCGCCGTTGCTGGCCCAGGCTGAGGCGCGGCTGGGGCCGATTGGCGGTTTGAACATCCGCAACCCCAACACCGCAGGCGCGCGTATTGAAATCCGCCCTGAGCTAGGCAACCGGATCGCCCTCGCCAAAGGCCAGGCGATGGTCTTCGATGGCGTCAGCGGCGAGCTGCTTAGCGATGTGCCTGAGTGGCGTGCGGCCCCGCTGACCCAGCGGGTGATGGTCGGTTTGCACTTTGCCCAGTTCGGCGGCTACCCGATGCGTTGGCTGTACTTCATTTGCGGGGTGGTCAGTTGCGTAATGATCGCCAGTGGGCTGGTGCTGTTCTGCGTCAAGCGTGGGCGCAAATATACCAGCGCCACGGCGCAGCCTTCGGCGCGGCGCTGGTACCGGGTAGCCGAAGTGTGCAATGTCGGCTTCGTCAGCGGGTTGTTACTGGCCTGCGTGGCCCTGCTGTGGGCCAGCCGCTTGTTGCCGGTTGAGCTCGTGCAACGGGAAAGCTGGGAGGTGCGCGCGTTCTTTGGCACGTGGCTGCTGGCGCTGCTGCACGCGGGGGTGAGGCCGGCACGGCGCGCCTGGGTCGAGCAATTGCTGTTGGTGGCGCTGCTGTGCATCAGCTTGGCCGCGTTGGGTGGCATGGCTGATGCGATGCGCCTGGGTGTGGTGGCGTGTGCGATGGTGTTGGGCGTGTTGCTGGGGCTGGTGGCTTGGCGGGTACGTCAGGCTGCGTCGGCGCCGCAGAAGACCAGGGCAGGGCGAAGCGTGGAGGCGGGCGCATGATGATGTGGGTTACAGGCGGTATGTTGTTTGCCTACGTCGGGATGCTCGGGTTGTGCCAGGGCTTGGAGCGGCATTACAAGCATGTTTGGAATCGGCCCTGCCCACGTGGCCTACGCCTGGGGTTGCGAGGGGCAGGGTGGCTGGCGCTGCTGGTCAGCCTGCTGCTGTGCGCCCAGGCCTGGGGTTGGGCCATGGGGCCGGTGGCGTGGTTCGGGGCGCTGTCGCTGGCAGGGATGCTGCTGGTGATGCTATTGCCCTACTGGCCGCGGCTGGCCGTCGGCTTGTCGGCGGCAGTGCCGGTGTGGGGTGTGATGTTGCTGCTGGCTTGATCTGCACAGGCCAGGCGCATTTCGTCGCGCAAAAAAAGTGACGGCATGCTAAACCATCCGCTCCCGCCTGCCATGAAGAGAGCACCGGTGAAAGCCGTTCGCCTGACCCTCGTTTGCCATGCCCTGACCCACGCGCAGAAGACCGGCTGCCTGCCCCGGCCGGAGGACGGCATCCTGGCGCTTGAGCAACCGCCCGTGTCAGCTGGACCTGCCGTGCAGGTGCTGAGTGCGCCGGAGCGGCGGGCCTGCGAGACGGCGGCATTTTTATCGGCGCAAGCACGGGTCGAACCGGCATTGGCGGATTGCGACCTGGGGTGTTGGCAAGGCTTGTCGCTCAAGCAGTTGCAGGCAGCTCATCCACAGGCGTTGTCCGAATGGCTGGAAAACCCCGACAGCACACCGCATGGCGGCGAATCGTTCGCCCAGCTGTGCCAGCGCGTGGCGGTTTGGCTGGCGGCGTTCGACACGCCGGGTGAATGGCTGGCGGTGACTCACCCCATGGTCATCCGCGCCGTACTGGTCCAGCTATTGGGGTGTCCGATGAGCGCCCATCAGCGCATTGATGTGCTGCCGCTATCGCGCCTTGAACTCAGCTTCGCCGGGCAGTGGCGTCTGCGTCTGGGTTGATAGCGGTGGCAATCAGAAGGCCAGTTTGTAGCCGATCAGCAACAGCATCGCGGCCAGGCACGGGCGCAGCACGCGGTCGGAAATCCGCCCGGTAAGGTGGCTGCCCATGTAGATACCCGGCAACGAACCGAGCAGCAGGTAACCCAACAGCGACCAGTCCATGTTGCCCATGCCGGCGTGGCCCAGGCCCGCAACCAAGGTCAGCGGTACCGCGTGGGCGATTTCGGTGCCGACCAGGCGGCGGGTCACCAGGAACGGGTAAAGCAGGAACAAGGCCACGGTGCCCAATGCGCCAGCGCCGATGGAAGTCAGGGTGACCATGACGCCCAGCACGACGCCGGTGAGCACGGTCAGCGTGTTCAGGCTGCGGTCGCTGAGGTGATAGTGGTCACCGGCATGACGGCTGGCGAATGCCTGCAGGCGCGATTTGAACAGAATGGCCAGTGCGGTGAGGATCAACACCACGGCCAGGCCTTGTTTGATGATGGCGTTGAGCGCCGAGGTGTCGGTATGCAGGGTGCTGAGGAACCACAGGGTGAGTGCGGCGGCGGGCACGCTGCCCAGGCTCAGCAGGCCGGTGATTTTCCAGTCGATGTTCTTGTTGCGGGCATGCACCCAGACGCCACTGGCCTTGGTGATGGCGGCATAGAGCAGGTCGGTGCCGACAGCAGTGGCCGGGTTGATGCCAAACCACAAAAGAATAGGGGTCATCAGCGAGCCGCCACCTACGCCGGTCATACCGACGATGAAACCCACGACCAGCCCGGCAAGGGTGAAACCGAAAGAACCTACATCCATACGCTACTCGACTGCCCAACTTTGCCCGTTATCGGATGGAAGCCAGCATATAGAATTTTTAATAGCCAAATAGACTAGTTCGTTATTAGGTTATAACTGCGTGTTGCCTGTACGGCGCCGCTCAGCGGTCCGTCATGACCACCATCACCTGCGCATCACCGCCGTCTTCGCTTTCCGACAGGTAGATATGCCCCACCTGGCTATTGAAGTAGGCCGTCTCTTGCGGGCCGATGCTGACGGCTTCACCCGTCTCGAACTCGATGCGCACACGCCCGCTGAGCACCAGTGCGAACTCTTGGCCTGGGTGGCGGATAAAGTCGTCGAACTGCCCGCGCTCGCGGGCGATGATGCGGGCATAGGCGGGTGTCATGCGCCGCTCGGGGAATGCACCGGCGATCGGGTGGTAGTCGTAGGTACCCGTCGCGTAGCCTGCCACCGCGGCCAGTGAGTCCACCACCACGGTGACCGGCACCGGCGTATCGGCCGTGCCGCTGGCACGGAACAGCTGCGCGATATCGACATTCAGCGCGCGGGCAGCGGCGGCCAGTTTTTCGTAACTCACCGAGACCTGGGCAAGCTCCATTTTCGACAAGGTCGACACCGGCACGCCGCTGGCTTCGGACAATTGCTTTAGGGTCAACTGGCGCGCCTTGCGCACTTGGCGCAGGCGCCTGCCGACGGCGGCGCGGTCTAGCAAGGGCAGTGCATCGGGACGGTCATCGGGCATTCGGGGCACTCGGCATACGGCGTTGGTCGGGCATATTACCTTGGACACTTGCGCAGTTCTAAATTCTCATATATTAGAATTCTCATAAATGATAATTATCGAAGCAGGAGCGTGCATGACCCCGATCTACGACACCCTGATCATCGGCGCAGGCATTGCCGGCGCCTCCTTGGGTTATCGCCTGGCTGGCCAGCGACGGGTGCTGCTGCTCGAGCGCGAGTCACAGCCGGGCTATCACTCGACCGGGCGCTCGGCTGCCATGTTCATGGAGGCCTACGGCACGCCGCAGATTCAGGCGCTGACCCGTGCCAGCCGAGCGTTCTACGAAGCGCCGCCCGCAGGCTTCTGCGAACACCCTTTGCTTGAGCCGCGCGGCTGCCTCTATGTCGCCAGCCATGAACAACAGCAACTGCTCGAACAGACCCATGCGCAGAACCTGGCCAATGGCACCGAAGTCAGCCTGCTCGACCGCGACGCGGCGCTGGCGCTGGTGCCGAGCCTGCGGCCCGAGGTCGTGGCCGGCGCGGTGCTGGAGCCAGGCGCCATGGACTTGGACGTACACGCGCTGCACCAAGGGTTTTTGCGCGGCTATCGGGCTGCCGGGGGTGAACTGCGCTGCAACGCGGAATTGGCCAAGGCCCGCTTGCTCGATGGCGTGTGGCAGGTGGAATTGAGCGATGGCAGCTGTGTCCAGGCTCATCAACTGGTCAATGCGGCAGGTGCCTGGGCCGACCACGTCGCCGAGCAATGCGGCGTGGCGCCCATCGGCCTGCAGCCGTGCCGCCGCAGCGCGTTTACTTTCCCCGGCCCCGCCGAGCAGGACTTCGCCCGCTGGCCAGCGGTGATTGGCGTCGACGAGAGCTTCTATTTCAAGCCCGACGCCGGGCAACTGCTCGGCTCGCCCGCCAACGCCGACCCGGTCGAACCTCAAGATGCCGCGCCCGAAGAGCTCGATGTGGCGGTGGGCATCTACAACATCGAAGCCATGACCACGCTGACTATCCGCCGCCCAAGCCACAGTTGGGCCGGTTTGCGTTCGTTTGTTGCCGATGGCGACCTGGTGATTGGTTTCGATTCGCGCATGCCTGCGTTTTTCTGGCTGGCGGCGCAAGGTGGCTATGGCATCCAGTCGGCCGCAGGTGCTTCGCGCCTGGCAGCTGACCTGCTGCTCGGCCAGCCGCTGTGCCCTAGCCTTGTCAGCCAGGGGGTGGCGCCTGAACGCCTGTCCCCGGCACGTTTCCAGCAACCGTGAAAGGAGCTTTCCATGAGCAATGATATCCAGCGTTTTCCCAGCAGCCTGCCATTTCCGTTTTCCCGTGGGGTAAAAGCCGGCGGCTTTCTGTTTCTGTCTGGCCAAGTGCCGATGAGTGCCGGCGGCGAAGTGGTACGGGGTGACATCCAGACCCAGACCCGAGCGGCCTGCGAACGCATCGCCGAGAGCCTGGAGGCGTGCGGGGCACGCTTCGATCAAGTGGTGAAAGCCACGGTGTGGCTGTCGGACATGAGCCACTTCGCCGGCTTCAACGAGGTTTACAAGGAATTCTTCGGCGCCGCCTTGCCGGTTCGTTCGACGGTGGCCTCGGCGTTGGCGCTGGGGGTGGATGTAGAGATCGAGGTGCAGGCGTTTATCGGCCAAGCGTAACCGTTCACTGACCCAGCAGGAAATTGTAGGCGCAGCCTTGTGCTGCGTAAGGGGCCGGATGCCCATGGCATTGCTGTGGTGCTGCTGGCCTCTTCGCAGCACAAGGCTGCTCCTACAGGGGTTCTTTGCCGCAGTGACGCACAACAACAATAAAACCAGAGGTTCACATGCAAGAGCAGCTGAAAATCGCCGGGGCCTTCGTTGGCGTGATCGTGGGGGCGGGCTTTGCTTCGGGGCGGGAACTGTTGTTGTTCTTTGTCGATTTCGGGGTGTGGGGGCTGGTCGGCGCGCTGGTCAGTGCCGCCTTGTTCACCTTCCTCGGCATGGCCCTGGCGGGCTTGGGCAACCGGCTGCGGGCCACATCGCACAAGGATGTGATACAGGCCATCTGTGGCCGTCACCTGGGCCTGTTCGTCGACTGGCTGATCACCTTCTTCATGTTCGCCGTCACCGTGGTCATGCTGGCCGGTGGGGGTGCACTGCTGGAGCAGCAGTTCGGCATCCCGGCGTTGACCGGCAGCGTACTGATGACGGTCGTGGTGGTGGGCATCGTGTGCCTGGACGTGCGCAAGGTGATCCTGGCCATCGGCGCGATCACCCCGTTGTTGATCCTGGTGGCGTCGGCGATTGCACTGTACGCAGTGTTTACCCGCGAGCAGAGCTTTGCCGACCTCGATCACCTGGCGAGCCAGCAGCAGGCCGGTACCCGTCATTGGCTGTTGGGCGCGTTCTTGTATGTGTCCTACAACATCGTTGCCGGTGCGCCGATCCTGGCCATTCTGGGGGGCTCGGCCAAGGGCGAGAAGACTGCGGTGTGGGGCGGGTTGCTGGGCGGTGCAGCGCTCGGTGGCCTGATGTTGGTGATGAGCGCCGGGCTGTTGTCGCGCCTGGACAGCGTTGCCGATCTGCCGATGCCGATGCTGTCGATTGCCAATGAGGTGTCGCCGCTGTTGGGGCTGGTGATGTGCCTGATCATTTTCGGCATGATCGTGAACACGGCGGTGGGCACTATGTTCTCGTTCCTTTCGCGGCTGTTGCCGCCTGGCACGGCGACGTTTCGCTGGGGCTCGGTGGTGACCGGGGTGGTGGCGTTTGGCTGTAGCCTAGTGGGGTTCATCAGCCTGGTGGGCGAGGTGTATCCGCTGTTTGGCTACCTGGGGTTTGTGCTGATGGCGGCGGTGTTGCTGGCCTGGGTGCGGCGAGGCAAGGCGGTAAAAGCGGTGGTGGTGTAGCGGGGTTGCAGCGCAGCCCATTCGCGGGCAAGCCCGCTCCCACAGAGGGGAGAGGGCTTGCTGGCGAACGTGACACTTAGATTCTGAAGCTGCCCACCAGCTGCTTCAATCGGCCAGCCTGTTGGGCCAACTGATCGCAGTGCAGCAGTGTCTCGTTCAGGTTCTCGACGCCTTGCTGGTTGAGGGCGTTGATCTGGGTGATGTCCAGGTTGAGGCTCTCGACCACGGCAGTCTGCTCTTCAGTGGCAGTGGCCACCGACTGGTTCATGCCATCGATCTCGCCAATGCGCTGAGTCACGCTGGCCAGGCGCACACCGGCCTGGTTGGCCACCTGCACGGTCTGTTCGCTGGAGACCTGGCTGGTGTTCATGGTGTGCACCGCCTCGCGCGAGCCCACTTGCAGGCTGGTGATCATGCGATGGATCTCTTCGGCCGACTCCTGGGTGCGGTGCGCCAGGTTGCGCACCTCGTCGGCGACCACGGCGAAGCCACGGCCGGCTTCACCGGCACGCGCGGCTTCGATGGCGGCGTTGAGCGCCAGCAGGTTGGTCTGCTGGGAAATGCCTTTGATCACATCGAGAATCTTGCCGATTTCGTCGGTGCTGGCGTTGAGCGTTTCAATCTGCGCGCACGATTCGCTGATGCGCTGCGACAGGGCGGTCATGGCACTGATCGCTTCCTCGACCACTTCGCGGCCACCGTGGGCCTGCTCGCTGGCGCCGCTGGCATGCTGCGAGGCGTCGGCGGCGTTGCGCGCGATCTCTTGGGTAGCAGCGCCCAGCTCGTTGATGGCTGCCGCCACACTGTTGGTGCGCATGCTCTGCTCTTCGGAGCCGGTGATCGAGGCGTTGGAGGCGTTGACCACCTTTTCCGACAGGTCATGCACCAGTCGCGTGGCCGACGACACTTCACTGATCGAGGCATGGATGCGTTCAACGAACCGGTTGAACGACATCGCCAGTTCGCCGAACTCGTCCTTGTTCTGCACGGCCAGGCGGCGGGTGAGGTCACCTTCACCTTCAGCGATGTCGCGCATGGCACGGCCCATGGTGGTCAGCGGTTGCATCAGCACCGGGATCAACAAGCCCAGCAGGCCGGCGATGGCGGCCACGGCGATGAGCATGGCGATGATCGCCGAGGTGCGGAATTGGCTAAGGGCGGCGTAGGCCTTGTCCTTGTCGATCGACAGGCCGATGTACCACTGGGCCGACGGCAGGCCGTTGACCGGGGCAAAGGAGATCAGGCGGTCCTGGCCATTGAGGGTGACATCCTGCATGCCCGAGGCGACGCGCAGGCCACTGCCGGGGTAGATGTCCTTGAGGTTTTTCATCACCTGGTCTTTGTCCGGGCTGACGATGACCTGGCCATTGCTGTCAGCAAGGAAGGCATGGCCGATGCCGCCGAAATCGACCGAGTTGATGATTTCTACCAAGGTGTCGAGGGTCACGTCGCCGCCGACCACACCGATCAGTTCACCGTTGCCTTTGCCCTTCACGGGGGTGGCAATGGTGACCATCAAGCCGCCGACGGCGCCTTGGTAAGGTGCGGTCAAAACGGTCTGCCCGGCGCTTGCCGCGGTGCTGTACCACGGGCGTTGGCGGGGGTCGTAACCGGCGGGCATCTGCGCGTCTGGGCGCTGGGTGAATGCACCGTTGGCCTGGCCCAAGTAGGTGAACAGGAAATTACGCGTATAGGACGGTTGCTCGACCAGGCCGTTCAGGGTATCACCGGCGCCTTGCTGGCCAATGTCCTGGGCCAGGTTTTCCAGCACCAGGATGCGCCCGCTCATCCAGTTCTGCACGCTGCTGGCAGTCAGTGCGCCGGATTGCTGCACCGAGGACTCGATATTCTGGCGAATGGTGTTGCGTTGCAGGTAGTCGTTGTAGAGGGTGAACAGGGCAAAAGCCAGGACCACGACGCCGCACGCGCTGAGCAGGATCTTGTGGCGAAATTTCAGGTTCATGTTTCGAGACCTTGAGCCAATCAGGGGGGAGGGCACAGCGCACTCATGACGCGCTGCGCCCTGTCGTCTGGCTATCGGCTTGAGGGGTAAAAAATTGAAACACTTAGCGAAATTTCTTTAGGCCGTTTCGACGAACGGCATTCAGCGTTTACACAGCTGTTCGATCAACAGCCGCGCCGCCTGGCGCAGCGGGTGCTGCTTGCGCCACAGGATGTGCACGGGCAACTGCAGTTCATTACGGGTATTGCGAAAATCCAGCCGCACCAGCCGCCCGGCCGCCAGCAGCGGTGCAATGCGCGAAAGCGGCAAGTCACCCCAGCCCAGGCCGGCCTCGACCATCTGCAGGGCGACGTCGAAGCTGTCGGTGGACCAGTGCGTGGCACCGATCAGGGCGCGCGGGTCGGTCAGCGGCAAGTCGCGGCTGCGCACCAGGATCTGGCGCACATTGATCAGGTCTTCAAGGTAGTGAATGCGTGCGTCGAGCAGCGCCGGGTGGGTGGGTGACAGGGTAGCCACCAGCGACTCCATGCCGATGTACTGAAAGCCGCGACGGGCATCGACCTGCAGGCCGGCGAAGGCTACGCAGAGGTCGGCGCGGCCACTGTCGAGCAGGTGCAGGGCTTCTTCCTGGGGGGCGCTGAGCAGCGCGATGTCCAGCAGCGGGTAGCGCTCACCGAGCTGGGCGATGGCGCTTAACAGCGGGCGATGATCGACGTCGGGGACCACCGCGATGGTCAGGCTGCTCTCAAGCCCCTGGGATAACTCCAGGGCATGCACCTGCAGCAGCCCGAGTTGTTCGGCGATCAACCTGGCGTGGGGTTCCAGAGCCAAGGCCTGGGCCGTCGCCCGCACTTCGCGCGGGCCGCGTTCGAACAGGCTGTAGCCAAGCTCTGCCTCAAGGTTGCCGATGGCCATGCTCACGGCCGACGGCACCCGGTGCAGGGCGCGTGCGGCAGCGGAGAACGAACCGCGGTCGAGCACGGCGAGAAACAGTTGAATGTTGTCGCTGGAAAAGTTCATGGCAGCCTCCTGTCAGTTGATCTGACAGCTGCTGACTTTTACTGTCAAGAAGATTGAAGCATTCTCGCCACCATCGTTTTTTGACTTTGGAGGTAAACCCAGGTGCAGGGGCTCAAACGCAAACTGGTCTATGTGACTTTCTATGAACTGATCGGGTTGTGCATGTCCACCCTCGGGCTGGCGTATCTGTCAGACACCCAGGCTTCCCACACCGGGCCATTGGCCGTGATGATCACCACCATCGCGATGCTCTGGAACTTGATTTACAACACCCTGTTCGAGCGCTGGGAGGCCCGCCAGGCCAAACGCGGGCGCAGCGTGGCCCGGCGCGTGGCGCATGCCATCGGTTTTCAACTGACGTTGGTGGTGTACCTGATTCCGCTGATTGCCTGGTGGCTGGACATGAGCCTGGTCGAGGCGTTTCTGGTGGACCTGGCGTTCATCATCCTGGTGCCGTGCTACACCTTTGCCTACAACTGGGCATTCGACAGGCTCTTCGGCTTGCCCACCTCGGCGCTGGCCACTGCCTGACAGGTTGCTGAAACGCCCCTTGTGAGCAGCCTTGTGCTGCGAAGAGGCCTGCACAAGCAACCCCTAAGGTGGCAGGCGTATCAACAAAGGCGCCTGCCGCTGTTCCGCCTGCGGCGCTATCGGCTGCTCCACCGGCCGCGGCGCACTGGCCAGCAAACTGTCCTCGACCTGCCCCGACAGGTAATACACCCCCGCCATCGCCCCGCTCTGGCGGTTCTCCATCAACTCCTGCCATTCCTGGTTCAGCGCCACGTTGAGGATCACCCGCAACTGTTCGACCATCTGCGGTTGTTCACGGCCGTGGGTGATCATGCCGTACCCGGTTGCCGCCACCGAGATCATCGCCCCAGCCACCTTGCCCACCGCAGAGGCCACGGCACTGGCGATGCCGCGTGGGGCCAGGGTGGCGCCGAGCTTCTCGCTGGCGCGGGTGGCCACCGACGACAGGCCCACGTCGGTCTGCCCCGGGCCTTTGCTGGCTTGTTGGTGCAAATGCTCACGCATGGCTTGCCAGGCCGGTTGTTGGTCCAGCGACTTGGCCCGCAGCAGTTGGTAGAGGCTGGCATTGCGTGCAGCGGGCGGGCCCAGAGCGATGGCAGGTATCCGGTTGAGGCGCTGGCTGAATTGCTCAGCCGGTGCGTTGTAGCGGGCGATGATGCCAGGCAGTTGCTGGCCGAACAGTTGCACGTACAGTTCACAGGCGCGGTCGCGAATACCCTCGGGGTTGATCTGCTCGGCCACGGGCTCGATCACCCGTTCGTGGTACTGCTCCTGCAGGTATAGCGCCAGGCGTTTTTCTGCAGGCTCACGGCCCTCGCCACTGTCGAGCTTGTACCAGGCGACCTTGAGGGTCAGCCATTGTTGGGTCCAGTAGCCGGTGAACCAGGGGATGAAGTCGCTCTCGGTGCGTTGCTGCACCTGCTCCTTCCACACCCGCATCGAGCGGCGGGCGTAGTCGTTGGCCGACCCGGCGGCACCGACTGAGGCCTCGATCAGGTCCTGGTCGATGCGCTGCCAGGCAGCGGGGGTGAGCACGGCGGGCGGTGGCGGGGCAGGCGGGCGCTTGCTCGCACAGCCGCCGAGGGCCAGCAACAGGCACAGTAGCAGTAAGGGGATACGCGAGCTCACGCGGCCGCCTCCCTGGGTAGAGGCTGGGGTGGTTTCTCGAGTATAGAGAGAAGGCTGCCAGTAGGAGCGGCCTTGCGTCGCGAAAGGGCTGCGAAGCAGCCCCAGGATTTCAGCCTCACCGAAACATTGCAGGGGGCCGCTTTGCAGCCCATTCGCGACGCAAGGCCGCTCCTACAACGACAAAAAACTCAGCCCAGGTCGAGCTTGTCTTGCAGCCGGTCCAGGTGCTCGTGCATCAACGCCAACGCTGCGGGGGCATCACCTGCCTCGACCGCATCGATGATCGCCGCATGTTCTTCCCAGGCACAGTGGTCGCAGCAGGGCGACTCATAGCGGGCGATGATCAGCGAGGTCATCGGCACCAAACCGTTGAGAAACCGCGCCAGCGGGGCGTTGGCGGCAACCTGCGCGAGCTTCAGGTGAAACTCGCCGCCCAGGCGGATGGCCGCGCAGCGCTCACCGTTTTCGTGGTGTTGGCGCTCCCGCTCGACCAGCAGGCGCAGCTGGCGGATCTGCGCCGGCCGGGCGCGTTGCGCGGCGAGGGTGATCAAGGTGGTTTCGGCCAGGCGCCTGGCACTGAGCACCTGGCGCGCCTGGTCGGGGTCGGGTGCGGCCAGGTGCGCGGTGTGGCTGGGGCGCTGAACCACCACCTGTTGGTCCGACAGGCGGCCGAGCACCCGGCGTATCACCGTGCGGCTGACACCAAAGGCATGGCCCAAGGCCTGCTCGGGCAGCAGCGCACCTGGCGGCAAGCGCTGTTCAAGGATTGCGTCGAACAGCCGTGGGTAGATCTGGTCGGCCGACAGGCGAGTTTCGCCGGCGGCGAGCAAGGCAGGCAGGCGGGGGGCGGCGTGGGCGCAGGCGGTCATGGTCGCTCTCCTGGGTCAAGGGCGGGGGTGTTCGTCCGGGATGTTGAGTTGGATGCCCATGCGCTGGCCTTCGGCAAGGATGTGCTGGCGCATCTGGGCGCTGGCCTCGGCGCTGTTGCGTTCGCGGATGGCGCGCACCACGGCATCGTTTTCCTTCAGCCGTGCGGCCAGGTGTTCGGGCGAGTTGCGCAGCATGTCGGCGCTCTGCTTGAGGGCGTTGCTGGTCTGCTGCACCACGCTCTGGAAGATCGGATTGGTGGTCAGGGCGAACAGCGCCTCATGCAAGGCGATGTAAGCTTTGACCCCGGCTTCGCTGTCATCGGCCTCCAGCGCTTCGCGCATGTCCATCAGCGTCAGGCGCAATTGGCCGATGTCGTGGCTGTTGGCCGATTGCGCGACCAGGCCGACGATGAAGGGCTCGAGGGTGTAGCGCAGCTCCAGTACATCGGCCAGGCTGGCCGACGCGCTGGTGTCGATGCCCGGCTCCTGCAGGGCAGCATCGGCATCCAGCACCAGCACGCCTTTACCGGGCAGCGCGCGCACCAGGCCCAGGGTTTCCAGCACGGTGACGGCTTCGCGCAGGCTGGGGCGGCTGATGCCCAGTTGTTCGGCCAATTCGCGCTGGCCAGGCAGCATATCGCCGGAGCGCCACTGGCCTCGGGCCAGGGCTTGGCGGAGTTTTTCCACCACTGAGTTGACGACGGTCGATGAGCTGATCACGGTTCGCTCCTGGAAGGGCCGGCGTCATCGCCGGCCGCGTTCGATCAGAATTCCTGTTGATGGATGTTGGGCTGCTTGCGGGGCGTGTGGGCAAAACCGGGTTTGCCAGCGAGTACGTTCTGCGCGCGCTCCAGGTCGATGTCCTTCTCCCAGCGCGCGATGGCCACGGTGGCCACGCAGTTGCCGATCAGGTTGGTCAGTGCCCGGCCGATGCCCATGAACCAGTCCACCGCCAGCACCAGCACCAAGCCCACCACCGGAATCGCCGGCACGGCGGTCAAGGTGGCGGCGAGGATCACCAGCGCCGAGCCTGGGATGCCATGAGCGCCCTTGGAAGTCACCAGCGAGACCAGCAGGATGGTCAACAGGTCGGTCATCTCCAGTGGCGTGCCGGTGGCGTTGGCGATGAACACGATGGCCAGGGTCAGGTAGATGGAGAAACCGTCGAGGTTGAACGAGTAGCCGGTCGGGATCACCAGGCCGACGGTGGAGGTACCGATGCCCAGGTGCTCGAGCTTGCGCATGATCTGCGGCAGTACGGCGTCGGAAGAGGCGGTGCCGAGGACGATGGTCAGCTCTTCACGCAGGTATTTGATCAGGGGCAGCAGTTTCAGCCCCGACAGGCGCATGACGGTACCGAGGACAATCAGCACGAAGCCGGCGCAGGTCAGGTAGAACAGTGCCACCAGGCCACCCAGGTGCTGCAGCGACTCGAGGCCATATTTGCTGGTGGTGAAGGCGATTGCGCCGAACACACCAATGGGCGCCAGGCGCACGATCATGCCCATGATACGGAAGATCACGTGGCTAAGTTCGTTGATCAGACGCGAAATACCTGCCGCCGAGTCGCCCACCAGGTTCAGCGCGCTGCCGAACAGCACCGAGAACAGCAGCACCTGCAGGATGTTGTTGTCAGCAAAGGCGCCGATCACCGACGTCGGGATCAGGTCCATGAAGAAGGCGGTGGCACCATGGATGTGCTGGCCGCGCTCGGCCAAGCTGCTGGCGTCGGCGCTGGACAACTGGTCCAGGTGGATGTTGGCACCGCTGCCAATGCCGCTGGTGAAGGCGAACACCAGGCCGATCACTAAGGCGATGGTGGTCAGTACTTCGAAGTAGATGACTGATTTCAGGCCGATCCGCCCAACCTTTTTCAAGTCGCCAGCACCGGAGATACCGCTGACCACCACACAGAAGACGATCAAGCCGATGAGCATCTTGATCAGCTTGATAAAGCCGTCACCGAGGGGTTTGAGTTGCAGGGAGACTTCGGGGAAGCTGAGGCCGCAGGCAATGCCGAGGGCAAGGCCCAGCACGACTTGCAGGAAGATCGAACGCGAGCACCATTTGAGCATGGGAGTGATCTCTGGTCGGTGTCCTTGCTTCGATGCCGCGAGGGTCAAAGAGCGCAGGACTTAATTATTGTGGTCTTACCGGTTTGTTCAGCGCGAGGCCATAAAAGCGCGAAAAATCCTACATTGCAAGTGATTTTGGCCTTACCGGTCTGACCAGTTGTGGGGCAATTGGCCCTGCCAGGCTCTAATTCGGTGCATGCCATTTATCGGGGCTGAACAGCGCCCCCAGGTAAACCGATGAATCAGGTCAGGGCTTGGCCAACGCCTGGTCCACTGCTGCAATCAGCTTGCCAAGATCTTTGGGCGGGGCGTTGTGGATGACACCGAACAGATAGGCGCGCTGCTCCTCTTCGTCGTCCGGTTCGGCGAAGAAGTCCTTGGGTTTGATACCCAGTACGCCTGCGAAGGCCATGAGCGCGTCGACGCTGGGGGTATAGGCGCCGGTCTCGAAACGGCTGATGGTCTTGGGGTCGAAGCCGGTTCGCTCGGCGAATTGTGCCTGGGTCAGACCCGCCAGCTTGCGGTAGCGGCGCAGGGCAAAACCCAGAGCTGATCTCGTCATCACTTAATTCCCATTTAGAATCAAGAACTTAACGATATCTATCCGCATGGCGCAACGCCATGATCGATCACCTTTATTTGATTTATGTGATGAATTTCGTAGAATTCGCGGCTTGACCGGACAGTCATCGTCGAGTTTCCAGTGTCATTCGGCCTCATGCCGGTATGGCTGGAAGCGCATGTGCACATTGGAGCGGATCGCTGCGTATCGGTTCCGATGGTCGTCGATGGGCAGGGTGCCGGTTCGTCAGTGAATGGAGTCTCATCGTGCGTCTCAATCTCCCGGTAACCCCGGTCGAGCAACGTTTCCCCTCGGGTCAGCGGCTGATTTCCGCCACCGACACCGCCAGCCACATTACCTACTGCAACCCCGAATTTGCCGCCATCAGCGGTTACAGCGAGGCCGAGCTGATCGGCAGCCCGCACAACCTGGTGCGCCACCCCGACATGCCGCCAGCGGTGTACGCATTGATGTGGCGCTACCTCAAAGCCGGCAAAAGCTGGATGGGCATCGTCAAGAACCGCTGCCGCAATGGCGACTTCTACTGGGTCAATGCCTACGTCACGCCGATCCTGGAAGACGGCCGGGTGATCGGCTACGAATCGGTACGGGTCTGCCCGACTCGCGAACAAGTCAGCCGTGCCGAGGCCCTGTATGCGCGACTGCGCCAGGGCCAGGCGCCGCTGTCGTACGGCCGCCGCCTGGCGTTGCTGGGCCAGGCCATGGCCTTGCCGCTGCTGGGTGGGGTGTTGGCGGTGAGCGCCAACCAGTTCTGGCCAGGCTGGCCCGGGCAGGGCCTAACCCTTGCGTTGTTCGCGGCCTATGGCCTGTGGATGCGCAACGACTTGGGCCGCCAGTTGCGGCGGGTCATCCAGGGCGCCGAAGGCACCTTCGCCGACCCCACCGCGGCGTTGACCTACAGCGACCTGCCGGGCGCCGCCGGGCAACTGCAGCTAATTTTGATTGGTGAAGAGGCGCGCCTGAAAACCGCGTTGACCCGGCTCAGCGACCTGGCCACGCAGATGGCAGTAGCCGCGCACGATGCTGGGCGTCTGTCGCGCGGTACCGAAACGGCCCTGCTGGAGCAGCGCGCCGAAACCGACCTGAGCGCAACCGCGATGGCCGAGATGACCGCCTCGATCGGCGAGGTGGTCAACCATGTGCAACTCACCGCCGCCGAGGCGCATACCGCGCACCTGCTGGCCGAGCAGGGCAGCCGCGTGGCCGATGCCAGCGGCACGGCGATCCGCGCCCTGGCCGGCACCGTGGACCAGATCAACCAGGCGGTCACCCACCTGGCTGGTCAGACCGGCGCCATCGCCGAGGCGACGGGGATGATCCGGGGCATTGCCGAGCAAACCAACCTGCTGGCGCTCAATGCCGCTATCGAGGCCGCCCGTGCCGGTGAGCAGGGCCGTGGCTTTGCCGTGGTGGCCGACGAGGTGCGGGCGTTGGCCGACAAGACCCGGCAGTCGACGTTGCATATCCAGGCCATTATCGATGGCCTGCGCAGCGGTGCCGAAGAAGCCGTGGCCATTGCCAGCCAAGGCATTCAGGGCGCCGAGCAGGGCGTTGCCCAGGTGCAGGAGGCCCAACAGGCACTGCACGGTATTCGTGAAGCGGTGCAACGCATCAGCGGCATGAGCCAGCAGATGGCCACAGCCTCGCAGCAGCAGTCTGCCGTGGCTGAAGAGGTGTCGCGGCAGATCAACGGTGTGGCGGGCATTGCCCAGCACAGCGCCCATAGCGCCAACGCTGCCGCCTCGCGCGGTGCCGAGCTGGAAGAGGTGTGCGCCGGATTGCGCGCCCTCGTGGAGCGCTTCAACCGTTAGGGCAGGATGCTTATGGACGATAACTATCGCGCGGCCGTGGACGCGGCCGCGATCTTTTCCGAAACCGACCTGCGTGGCTGCATCACTTACGTCAACCAGCAGTTTTGCAGCATCTCCGGTTACAGCCGCGACGAACTGCTGGGCGCCAACCACCGCATTCTGAATTCCGGCCTGCACGAGCCGGAATTCTTCCTCGGCATGTGGCGGGCGCTAACGGCGGGCAAGGTGTGGAAGGGCGAGATCTGCAACCGCGCCAAGGACGGTTCGTTGTACTGGGTCGACAGCACCATGGTGCCACTGGTCGACCCGCTGACCGGCAAGGTGCGCAAGTATGTGTCGATCCGCTTCGACGTCACCGAGAAGCGCCAATTGCTGCACACCTTGCAATGGCGGGTGGGGCACGATGTGCTGACCGGGCTGCCCAACCGCGCCTACCTGTCCGACCTGCTCAACCAGGCACTGGCGTTCTCGCGCCGTGAAGACATCCCGCTGGCGGTGTGCATGCTCGACCTGGATGGCTTCAAGGCGGTCAACGATGGCTACGGGCATGCCACTGGCGACCTGTTGCTGGTCGAAGTGGCGCAGCGCTTGAAGGGCATCTTGCGCGGGGGGGATGCCGTGGCCCGGTTGTCGGGTGACGAGTTTGTGCTGATCCTGCGCAATGTCAGCGACGACCGCCAGTTGCATGCGGCCCTGTGCCGGGTGCTGCGGGCGCTGGCGGCCACCTATGTGGTGCGCGAGCACACCCTCTCGTTGAGCGCCAGTATTGGCGTCACGCTGTACCCGCTCGACGATGAGGACGCCGATACCCTGGTGCGTCACGCCGACCAGGCCATGTATGTGGCCAAGCAGCGTGGGCGCAACCGTTACCACGTGTTCGATGTGTCCCAGGAGCAGGAACTCAAGGCCACCCACCAGACCGTGACACGGGTGCGTCGGGCACTGCGCAATCGCGAGCTGTGCCTGTACTACCAGCCCAAGGTCAACCTGCGCAGCGGTGAGGTGCTGGGTTTCGAGGCGTTGCTGCGCTGGCAACGGCCGGGCCGTGGCCTGGTGCCGCCGGGCGAGTTCCTGCCGTTGGTGGAACAGACCGACCTGATCATCGAAATTGGCGAATGGGTGATCCACCAGGCGCTGAGCCAGTTGCAGACCTGGCAAGGGCAGGGGCAGCCGTGGTCGGTGAGTGTCAACATTGCTGCGCGGCATTTGCAGCGCAGTGATTTCGTCGAACGCCTGGAACAGTTGCTGGCGGAGCACCCCGGGGTTGACCCGGCCCGGCTGGACCTGGAAATCGTCGAGTCGGTGGCCATCGACAACCTGCAGCATGTCAGCCGTTGCCTGGATGCCTGCCGGGCCTTGGGCGTGCGCTTTTCGCTGGACGATTTCGGCACCGGCTATTCGTCGCTGAGCTACCTCAAGCGCTTGCCGACCCAGACCATCAAGATCGACAAGTCGTTCGTGCGTGACATCCTCCATGACCAGGATGACCTGGCCCTGACCGGGGCGGTGATCGGGCTGGCGCGTGCGTTTGGCCGCGAGGTAGTTGCCGAAGGCCTGGAGAGTGTCGAGCATGGGCGGGTGCTGATGGCACTGGGTTGCGAGCTGGCGCAGGGGTATTTCATCGCCAGGCCGATGCCCGCGAGTGAAGTGCTGGCCTGGGCGCAGGGGTATCGGCAGCCTGAGCAATGGCGCAGCGTTAAAGGCTGAAGTCCAAGCGCTTGCAGCCGAATCGGCTGCGGGCGACACGCCCTGCAGGGGCCTGCCACCCGCTGTACGTCAGGCGGCCTGGAACAGAGCCTGGGTCAACTGCCGGTAGAGCTGGTCTCGCGCCTGCTGGCGGGTGCTGAGCAGCAGGCGGCCAGCCAGCGCGTAAAGCTCATCCTCGCCACTGTAGCGCCCCGACACCAGGTCGATGCGCTGCAAGGTGCCCTCCACCCGCCATGCCAGCCCCGGTACGGTGTGGGTCTCGCGCTCCAGCGCGGTGATGAACGCCAATGGAACAGCGGGCCCGCGGTAGGCACCGGGCGCGGTGGTGGGTTCACTCAACTCGGTGTAGTACTCCGAAGCAGCCTCCCAGTCACGTGCGAGCGTTTCGAATGGCTCAGGCCGTAGCCGCCGAACCCAGGCGCGCCAGAAGGGTTGCTCACTCGCCCAGCGTGCCAGGAAGGCAGCATCCGCCTCATTTTCGACTGCCAGGGCCAGGCGTTGCAGGGTGGCCTCGCTCAGTTGCGCCAGGTAGCCAAAGGCGATCTGCCCAGGTTGTTCGGGCAGGCCCAGGCGTTCGCGCAGGGCGATGCGTGCGACCAGGGCGATTTCAATTTCGTCGGGCGGTGTTTGTGGGTCGCTCAGGTGTGCATCGCTCAAATCGTCTTCCGCCACCAGGGCTGGTGCGGCCTGGCGTTCGCTGTCGTTTTGCGCATCGCTCAAGGCCTGCCGGCGTGCCCGGCGAGCGTTGTACAGGGCGCCTATGCGTTCATCCAGGCGGCCCTGGCGGGCCAGGCCAGTGGCGACGGACACAGCGACCGCTTCGTCGGTGGCGCCGGGGTGCGCGGCAGCCACGCTACGCCACACCGACACCTGCGTTTCGACCCGCTGGAACAGCAGGCTGGCCTGGTCCACGCAGGCCTCGGCTGCGTCGTTGATCTCGGTGAGTACTTGCTCACGCAGCTCGGCGAGGCCCCAGCCCGCGTCACCGACGTCTTCGCGGGTGAGCGTGCGCAGTACATGCACGATGCGCTCACGCGTGCGCACCGGGTTAGCCAGGTACTCCGGCGTTTGCGCCATGCGTTCGGTCAGGCGGTACACGGGCGCCCACTCAGCGTCTTCGGCATTGGCCTCGCGGTGTGCCTCAAGCTCGGGGGGCAATTCGATCACCCAGGCCTCGTCCTCCAGGGCTTCCATGTCCGGGATGGCCGTCAGCCCTGCGCCGAACAGGCTGCGTTGGGCCTGCTCACTGAAGGGGTTGTCGTCGAAGTCGTAATAGGTGCCTTCATCCCCGCTACGTATCGCTTCAGCGAACGCCGTGTCGTGCAATTCGGGTGCATCGACCAACCGGTTGCCACTGAGGTCGAGCGAGCGCAGCACGAGTGGGCGTTGATTCATCAAGCCTGGCAGGCCTTCGGGCCATTGGGTGATACCGGCGCGGTCGAGGTCTAGGGTTTGCAGGTGCTGCCAGCCGGTCACGTCGGGTGCCAACTGCAGTGGGTTTTCCCCTAGGCGCAGCGAGTGCAGCTGGTTGAGGCGGCCCAGCGCCGCGCGGCTTTCTGCGGTGAGGGTGATTTCGCACGAGCCCAGGCTCAATTCGGCCAGCGCGGGCCAGCCTTGCAACGCCTCGAAGTGTTCGGTTTGCAGTGCGAGCCTGTTCAAGTCGGCCCTCAGCGCGTACAGGTGCTGCAACTGGCCGAGTCGCTGCAGAGCGGCGACCGGCAGGCTCTCCAGGCCGCCAGAGAGGTTGAGCCGCTGCAGGCGGGGCAGGCGCGTCAGTAGATCGATATTGTGTGCCTCCTGCAAAGCCACGACGTTGCACTGCAGGTCCAGGGTTTCCAGTTCCGCCATCTGGGCCAGGGCGCCGGGCAGCAAACGCAGCCTGTTGCTGGCCAGGTCCAGGTTACGCACGCCAGGGAAGGCCTGCAGGAAGCCATCGAGGTTGATCGCTTCGCCATGGGGTGAGTCGACGACCGTCAGCCACCGGACGTGCTCCAGGCGCGTGGGTAAGGTCGGCAATGCGCCCAGGTCCTGGGCTTCCAGTGCCAGTTCCAGCTGATCGGCCTCCACGCCTTCCCTGCGCCAGGCCTGGCGTATGCGCCGTGCGGCCTCCGTCCGCGCAGCGGTGCGTTGTTCGAGGGTGTCCATCGCCAGGCCTTCTGTGTCATTTACCCAGCCATCCAGTGTGGTGTTCAGGCGCTGGTACTCTTCGCGCAACTGTTCGAGCAGCCGGGTGAAGGCGCCTGGGCTTTCACCGGCCTCCAGGCGCAAGCGCTGGCGCAGCCACTCGCGGTCACCGGGGTGGCGGCTGGGGTACAGCGTGTCGAACAGCTCGTCGTCATTCAGCCAGCCCCGGCCACGGCCGCTGAGGGGGTAGCCGACACGGCCGCCCGGCGCGAGCCGTGTGGGCCGCCGATACAGGGTGCGCACAGGCGCCATACCTAATTGCTTGGCGGCGTACGTGCGGTTGCCGGAGGCCTGTTCGAACAGGGCGTCACGCAAGGGCTGCGGGTCATGTATCTGCAAGCCAAGGGCGATGCGCTCGCTGTCAGGCAGGGCGTTGAGAATGGCCTGGTAGAGCGTCGTGTGGCCGGCCAGCGGTTGGCCGTGTTCGTCGTAGGGTTGGTAGCCCCGATCATCGCGCACCACGGTTTTGCCGGCTCGTCCCTGGGCGTCAGTGCCCTGCAGTCGTGGGCCTTGCAGGTTGCCCTCTCGCAATTCGAGGTACACCTCGCCCGTCCAACCCGCTAGCCGTCGCAGAAAACCCACGGCCAGGGCATCACGGTCCTGCACCGGGCCGCTGTGCTGATAGAAGCGCAGCAGGGCGCGGTCGAGGCGTGCTTCGTGCTGGTAGGCGCGGGCTGTTTCGGCTACCGAGAGCGGCAATCGGCCCCTTCGTTGGCCAAGGGCCAAATCCTTGGTACGGGTGTTGGCAAGGATCTCGGCCTTGGCTCTGCGGCTAAGGGACGGGAAGTCCCGGCCAAGCAGCAAGGTGGCGGCGTCGGTGCTGGCTGCCGAGGGGGTATCGGTGGCGCCCAGTGCTTGCAAACAGTCGAGCAGCAGGGCGGGGGCGGCTTCCTGATCGACCACCACGCGGCGCACGGCTGCTTCGCTGAAACCACTGCAATGCAGTGCGCGCAGCAGGGTTTCATCACTCACCGCCGGGCCGCTGTTGGCGATGCGCCGCAGCAGTTTGGCCGCGTCCCACGCCAAGGGCTGTTCGTGCTCCAGCAACCACGGCACCTGGCCATTGCCGAGCAGGCGAGGGGCGCGTTGATGGCCTTTCGCGTGCGCCAGCTGCCAGCGACTGTCGGGGGCTTTTTCCAGCGGCATGGCCTTGCCCTCCAAGTTGATCCACGGTTGGCCCTGCCAGTGGTGCAAGCCATCCGCTCCAGGGGTGCCTGGCGGCCAGGGCGCCTCGCGGGTGAAGGGGCGCAGGTCGCCGTGCCACAGGCGCTGGCCTGTTCTGCCGGGGAGGCGTGTCCAGTTTTCAAGGGGGCCTGCCAGCTGGACCGCGCTGTGCACGGCACCCAGTGCCGCAACCTGCAGCAGGCTATTGAGCACACCGAACAGGTGGCTGATGGCGGCCTCGGTTTCGCCTTCGTTCAGCGCATGGACGCCTTCGAGGAACTCGCCCACGATTTGCGCCCCGCCGACCACCAGCATCACCTCGCCCAAGGCAGGTACGAAGAAGCTGGCCACATTCAGTACAGTCAGCCCCACACCCAGCCAACCGAGCAGCCGGGCAGTTTGCGCCGCCGCGTCGAACTGCGCCGTGGGCACAGCCAGTGTCACGGCATCTGCCAAGGTGGTTTGCACCTGGTTGCTGGCCCTGGCGGTGAAGCATTCGCCGGGCCACGGCGTGAAGTCCAGTGGTAGGCGGGCGTTCTTGTCCAGGGTTTCTTGCCACAGGTCGTGGGGCGAGGGGAACAGCCGGTTGATCCAGTTGAATGACTCACCTTTCTCCAGTGTAGGCGGGGTCGGGTACAGCGCTGCGTAGGGGTAGCGCGGGTAGAGTATGTGCCGCAAGCGGGCGGCGAAGGCGGGTTGCTGCGCGTGGCTGACAAAGCGTTTGAAATACACACGAAAAGGCTCCTCCCATAGCCGCTTCGTGAGTGCTGTGCCGACGGCCTGCAAGGACGAGTACTGGTGCAGGGCGCCTTGGGTGTCCCCGGGCAGGTAAAGCAGGCACGGTTCGGTCTGCCCGTGTGGCTCGAGTCGCAGCAGCAGGGCGCCACTCAGCGGGAAACCGAGCAGGCTCAGGTAGCCACATTGCAGGCGCCTCGCCCCGCCGAGCGTCTGTACCTCGCGCGCGCCAGCAAGCGCGGCCTCGCCCAAGGCTTCGCCGCGGCTGTCGATGTGCCCTTGCAGCTGCGCTGATAACAATTCGGCCGCGAAGGCGGCGCGGTCCTGCTCACCCAGCAACGCGCGAAAATCAGCAGTGTCGACGTGCTCGCGCAGGTGGTCCAGGTAGCGCTGGCCAAGGTCGAGGCGCCGTACGCCTTTCACGAATCGCACGGTGTCGAGCTGTTCCAGTTCAGGCGCATCCTGATTGGCATAGAGGCGTACCGGCGTGTCCGCTTGCAGGTTCTGCAGGGCGGCTTCCAGCCAGGATCGACTGCGCAGGTGGCCCGTGGTGCGCTCGGTCAACACGGTGGTATCGAGTGGAGGCAGCGACACGCCGGGGTACCAGTGTGCGAGCGCGTCCTTCAACAGCGGTCGGCAGAACGCCTCTACCGATTGCAGCGGGGCAAGGGCCTTCTGCAGTGCACGTGTGGCGCGGTGGCTGTGCAGCAAGTGGGTTTTCAGGGCCTCGCGCTGATGCGGGGAAGTCTGGCGAAGCCAGCCGGGCAGGCGCTGTTGAATCAGGCCTACGTGATGGGGGTGCAAATGGCTCATGGGCTGCTCCTGACAGGTTGGAGCAGCGAGGGTAATGACCCGCATTAGCCCGGCTTCAGTATGCTGATAGCACCTTCAGCGCCCACCCTGCAGGTGGGCGGGTTCGAGCCCCTGTTCACGCAAGCGTTTGTACAGGGTGGTGCGGCTGATGCCGAGCAGGCGTGCCAGCGATGAGATATTGCCGCCGCAGCTGTGCAGCAGGTTGGCCAGGTCCGTGGCAGGGGCGGGTGGCGGGCAAGCGCGAGGTGTGCCGGCCTGGGCAAGGAAACACGCTGAAAAGTGTTCGGTGCCGATGGGCTGGCTGCCAGCGAGGGCCAGCGCCACCTGCACTACGCTGTTGAGCTGGCGCAGGTTACCTGGCCAGGGGTGGTGCAACAGCAGGTCGAGTATGTGCGGGGGCAGTTGCCGGGGTTGCCCGGGGGCGAGGTGCCGGGCGTGCACCTGCTCAATCAGCGCGCGTCGATCACTGCGTTCGCGCAAGGCGGGCAACACCAGGGTCAACCCGGCCACGCGGTAGTAGAGGTCCTCGCGAAACTGCCCGTTGCGCACGGCTTCGGCCAGGTCGCGGTTGCTGGCCGAAACCACGCGGATGTCCACGGTCACCGGCTCACCGCTGCCCAATGGCTGAATGCTGCGCGATTGCAGCACACGCAGCAGCCGGGCTTGGGTCGGCAGCGGCATGTCGCCGATTTCGTCGAGAAACAAGATGCCGTGGTCGGCCTTGCGGATCAGCCCGGAGTTGCCCTTGTGGTGGGCGCCGGTAAAGGCCCCTTTGTCATAGCCGAACAGCTCCGACTCGACCAGCTCGGCGGGGATCGCCGCGCAGTTGACTGCAATCAGCGGCTGCCCGGCGCGGCGGCTGGCGCGGTGCAGGGCCTCGACGAAGACTTCCTTGCCAACCCCGGTTTCGCCTTGGATCAACACCGGAATGTCTTTTTCCAGTAACAGGCTGGCCTGGGCCAGGGCGTTGTCCATACGTGGGTCGACAGGGCCAGGGGCCGGGCGCTTGGGGCTGTGGCGCGGCGCTTGCCACTGGCAGTGAAAGCGGTGGCGCCCGGCGGCCTGCAAGGCGAAGGGTTGTTGCGGCGGCTGGGCTAGCAACTGCTGCAACGGGACTTGGAACAGTTGCTCGAGGTTTTGCCGCAGCGGGTTGTCGCCGAGCAGGCTGTCGGCCCGGTGATTGGCCGCAATGACCTGGCCGCGCTCATCGAACACCAACAAGCCCGCCCAGGGGCTGTCGAGGTTGTCGGAGGCGCTGTTGAACAGCAGTTGGGCGTGGTGGTCGGCATGCTGCGCCAGTATCAAACGGTTCTCCAGGCTCTGGCCCATCATCCGTACCAGGCCGAGCGTCTGGCTGGCGGGCAAGTATCCGTCGCTGGCCACATCGAGTGCGCCGACCAGTTGCCGCTCGCCATCGAACACCGGCGCCGCAGCGCTGCACAGGTAGCGGTTCTGGCGCAGGAAGTGTTCATCCTGGCCCACATGAATTGCCTCGGCGCAGACCAGCGCCGTGCCGAGTGCGTTGGTGCCCACACCGCGCTCGTGCCAGTGCGCGCCGGCACTGAAGCCGTGGCGCTGGCGCGGGTCGACGAAGCGCCGCGAACCCCAGCTGTCGAGCAGGCAGCCACCGGCGTCGGCCAGCATCACCAGGTAGCTGGCGTTGCCCAGCAGGTGTGCGTACTGCGGCAGCACCTCATCGCGTGTCAGGCGCAGCAGGGCCTGGCGGCGCTCCAGCAGGGCGCTCAGTTCGGCCGGCGGCAGGCAATTGAAATCGGGTGGGCTTTGCGGTTGCAGGCCGTGGTCGCGACAACGCGCCCAGGATGCCTGGATCAGTTGGGCATGCGGCGAAGCGGATGCGGCCATGGGCCTGTCCTGTGTGATTGTTGTTATCAGCCGACCGCTGTTCAGTGTTGTCCACCGTTGTTCATTGTCAAACCTTCGCGTGTTCAGTTGTGCAGCGAATGTGTTCAGCTGTGAACAGGCCATGGCTGACCTTGCGCGGTGAAGGCGCGAGGCAGAGCGTTCAGGCCGGGCTGGCACGAAACTCGCTCTGCCCAGCGGACAACAATCCTAAAAAGGCCACGCCATGTCCTTGGTGCTGGAGCAGGTCAGCCGCAGTGTCGATAACCAGGCCTGCATCGTCGATGCGTCCCTGCGTTTCGAGCCGGGTTCGTTCAACGTTTTGCTCGGCCGCACCCTGGCCGGCAAGACCAGCCTGATGCGCCTGATGGCCGGGCTCGACCGCCCGGACCTAGGCCGTGTGCTGCTGGACGGCAACGATGTCACCGGGGTGCCGGTGCGCCTGCGTAACGTATCGATGGTGTATCAGCAGTTCATCAACTACCCGACCTTGAGCGTGTACGAAAACATCGCCTCGCCCCTGCGCCAGGCGCGCCTGGCCGAAGCGGAAATTCGCCGGCGGGTGCAGGAAACCGCCGAGATGCTGCGCATCGAAGCCTACCTGCAGCGGTTGCCGCTGGAGCTGTCCGGCGGCCAGCAGCAACGCACGGCGATGGCCCGGGCGCTGGTCAAGGACGCCTCGCTGATCCTGTTCGATGAGCCCTTGGTCAACCTCGATTACAAGCTGCGTGAAGGCCTGCGCCAGGAGCTGCGGGCATTGTTTGCGGCGCGTAATTGCATTGCCGTGTACGCCACCACCGAACCCAACGAAGCGCTGGCGCTGGGCGGCACCACGACGATCCTGCATGAGGGGCGCATCGTGCAGAGCGGCCCGACCGCTGTGGTCTATCAGCAACCCAGCAGCGTGCTGGCCGCCGAGCTGTTTTCCGAGCCGCCGATCAACCTGGTGCCTGGGCGCATCGCCGGCAACGAGGTGAGCCTGGCGCAGGCGGTACACTTTGCCCGCAATGCCGACCTGCAGCGCCTGGACGATGGTAACTACCGCTTTGGCGTGCGGCCCAGCCACATCACCCTGGTGCCGACCCATGATGATGACCTGGAGCTGGCGGTGCTGGTGGAGCTGGCCGAGATCAGTGGCTCGGAAACCTTCCTCCACGTGCGCAATGAACACTGGCGGATGACCCTGCACCTGCCGGGTGTGCACGAGTACCAGGTGGACACCCCGATCCGCGTGTTCATCCCCACGCACAAGCTGTTTGTCTTCGACGCTGCCGGAGCCTTGGTGCAGGCTCCAGGCGTGCGTCAGGCGAGGAGTCGCTGATGGCCGAGATCCGCCTGCGCCAGCTGGCGCACAGTTACAGCCGTCAACCGACCTCGGAGGCGGACTACGCCCTGCACGCGCTGGAGCATGTGTGGGAGCAAGGCGGCGCCTATGCCTTGCTCGGGCCTTCCGGGTGCGGCAAGTCGACCTTGCTCAATATCATTTCGGGGCTGCTTACGCCCTCCCATGGCGACGTGCTGTTCGACGGCAAGCCCGTGAACGCGCTGTCGCCGCAGGCGCGCAACATCGCCCAGGTGTTTCAGTTTCCGGTGGTGTACGACACCATGACGGTGTTCGACAACCTGGCCTTCCCCCTGCGAAACCAGGGCGTGGACGAGGGCAGGGTGCGTGCCCGGGTCGAAGAGATCGCCGAGGTACTCGACCTGTCCGCTGTGCTGAAAAAGAAGGCGCGCAACCTCAGCGCCGACGAGAAGCAGAAGGTTTCGATGGGCCGTGGCCTGGTGCGCGATGACGTGTCTGCGATCCTCTTCGACGAGCCGTTGACGGTGATCGACCCGCACCTGAAGTGGAAGCTGCGGCGCAAGCTCAAACAGATCCATGAGCAGTTCAACATCACCATGATCTACGTCACCCACGACCAGTTGGAGGCTTCGACCTTCGCTGACAAGATCGCGGTGATGCACGGCGGGCGCATCGTCCAGTTCGGCACCCCGCGCGAGTTGTTCGAGCGCCCGCGGCACACCTTTGTCGGCTACTTCATTGGCAGCCCCGGCATGAACTTCATCGACGTGCGTGCCGAGGCCGATGGCGTCAGCTTTGATGGCTTGCACCTGACGCTGCCCGAGGGCCTGCGCGAACGCATGGCGGCAACCGCCGGCGGGCGCCTGCAAGTGGGCATCCGGCCGGAGTTCGTGCAGCTTTGGGACGGCCCGCTCGACAACGCGTTTGCCGTGCAGGTGCTGGATATCGAAGACCTGGGCACCTACCGCATCGTCACCTTCCAGCTCGGCAGCGCCACGCTCAAGGCGCGCCTGGGCGAGGATCGCCCGCTGCCGGCGGGGCAGGCCTGGGTCACCCTGCCGAGCCAGTGGCTGATGCTGTATGTCGACGATGTACTGCTGGAGGCCGGACCATGAACAAGGTGCGCAACAACAAGGCGTGGTGGCTGGTACTGCCGGTGTTCGTGCTGGTGGCGTTCAGCGCCGTGGTGCCGATGATGACCGTGGTCAACTATTCGGTGCAGGACATCTTCGACCAGTCCAACCGCTATTTCGTCGGTGCCGACTGGTACCGCCAGGTGTTGCGCGACCCGGCCTTGCACGATGCCTTGCTGCGCCAGTTCATCTATTCCGGTTGCGTGCTGTTGATCGAAATTCCACTGGGCATCGCCATCGCCCTGACAATGCCGACCAAGGGGCGCATGGCCTCGGTCTGCCTGATCGTGATGGCTATTCCGCTGCTCATTCCCTGGAACGTGGTCGGCACCATCTGGCAAATCTTCGGCCGCGCCGACATCGGCCTGCTCGGTGCCACGCTGGCCAAGCTTGGGGTCAACTATAACTATGCCGGCGACCCGTTCGATGCTTGGCTCACGGTGCTGGTGATGGACGTCTGGCACTGGACGTCGCTGGTGGCGCTGCTGTGTTATTCGGGCCTGCGCGCCATCCCGGATGTCTATTACCAGGCTGCCCGCATCGACCGAGCTTCGGCCTGGGCAGTGTTCCGCCATATCCAGCTGCCAAAGCTGAAGAACGTGCTGCTGATTGCAGTGATGCTGCGTTTCATGGACAGCTTCATGATCTACACCGAGCCGTTCGTGCTGACCGGTGGTGGGCCTGGCAACGCCACCACCTTCCTCAGCCAGACCCTCACGCGCATGGCGGTAGGGCAGTTCGACCTGGGGCCGGCCGCGGCGTTTTCGCTGGTGTACTTCCTGATCATCCTGCTGGTGTCGTGGCTGTTCTATACCGCCATGACGCACGCCGACAAGGACTAGGCCATGAGCGCGCGCAAAGCAGTGCCACTGTTGCTGTACTTCTTCTTCCTGCTGGTGCCGATCTACTGGCTGCTGAACATGTCGTTCAAGAGCAACACCGAAATCCTTGGCGGCCTGACCCTGTGGCCGCAGGCATTCACGCTGGACAACTACCGGGTGATCTTTACCGATGCGAGCTGGTACAGCGGCTATATCAACTCGCTGTACTACGTGTGCCTGAACACAATCATTTCGTTGGCGGTGGCGTTGCCGGCGGCCTATGCCTTCTCGCGCTATCGCTTCCTGGGTGACCGCCATCTGTTTTTCTGGTTGTTGACCAACCGCATGGCACCGCCGGCGGTGTTCCTGCTGCCGTTTTTCCAGCTGTATTCCTCGATTGGCCTGTTCGACACGCACATTGCCGTGGCGCTGGCCCACTGCCTGTTCAACGTGCCGCTGGCGGTGTGGATTCTTGAAGGCTTCATGTCGGGGGTGCCGATAGAGATCGACGAAACGGCCTACATCGACGGGTACAGCTTCCCGCGCTTCTTCGTGAAGATCTTCATCCCGCTGATCGGCTCCGGCATCGGTGTGACGGCGTTTTTCTGCTTCATGTTTTCCTGGGTCGAACTGCTGCTGGCGCGCACCCTGACTTCGGTGAACGCCAAACCTATCGCAGCGGTGATGACCCGAACCGTGTCCGCTTCGGGGATCGACTGGGGCGTGCTGGCGGCGGCCGGGGTGTTGACCATCCTGCCCGGCATGCTGGTGATCTGGTTTGTCCGTAACCATGTCGCCAAGGGCTTTGCCCTCGGCCGAGTGTGAGGAGGGGAGCACATGGAATGGATGGCCTGGACCCTGCCCACGGCGCTGTTCTTCGCGGCCGTCGGCGTGCTGCTGTTGTGCATGACCCTGCTTGAACTGCGCCGCCCCTGCGTGGAGCGGCGCGGCTTCCTGCCGATCGTCACCAGCCGTGGCGACCGGTTGTTCATCGGCCTGCTGGCCAGCGCCTACCTGCACTTGCTGGTAGTCGGGGTCAGCGACTGGCCTTTGTGGGTGGCCTCGCTGCTGTCGCTGGGCTGGCTCGTGGTGGTGTTGCGCTGGGGCTGAGCGACGGCTCCGGGAATAACTCAATCGGGAGATCACAATGTTCCACAACAATCACAAACGGCGACATTTGACCCTGGCCGCGTTGCTGGTGCTGGCCAGCGTGCACGGGATGGCGTGGGCCGACCAGTACGAGGACGCGGCGAACAAGTGGATCGGCAGTGAGTTCAAACCGTCGACCCTGACCCCAGAGCAGCAGTTGGCCGAACTCAAGTGGTTCATCAAGGCTGCCGAACCGTTTCGTGGGATGAAGATCAACGTGGTGTCGGAAACCATCACCACCCATGAATACGAGTCCAAGGTGCTGGCCAAGGCATTCAGCGAGATCACCGGCATCCAGCTGACCCACGACCTGCTGCAGGAAGGCGACGTGGTGGAGAAGCTGCAGACGCAGATGCAGTCGGACAAGAACATCTATGACGGCTGGGTCAACGATTCGGACCTGATCGGCACGCACTTTCGTTATGGCAAGGTCGAGTCGATCACCGACCTGATGGCCAACGAGGGCAAGGCCTACACCTCGCCGACGCTGGACTTGAAAGACTTCATCGGCATCTCCTTCACCACCGCCCCGGATGGCAAGGTCTACCAACTGCCTGACCAGCAGTTCGCCAACCTTTACTGGTTCCGTGCCGACTGGTTCGAGCGGCCTGAGCTAAAAGCCAAATTCAAGGAAAAGTACGGTTATGAACTGGGCGTACCGGTGAACTGGTCGGCCTACGAGGACATCGCCCAATTCTTCACCGAAGACGTCAAGGAAATCGACGGCAAGCGCGTGTACGGCCACATGGACTACGGCAAGAAAGACCCCTCGCTGGGGTGGCGCTTCACCGATGCCTGGTTCTCGATGGCCGGTGGTGGCGACAAAGGCCTGCCCAATGGTTTGCCAGTGGACGAGTGGGGGATTCGCGTCGAGGACTGCCACCCGGTGGGCTCGAGCGTTACCCGAGGCGGTGACACAAACGGCCCCGCGGCGGTCTATGCGACGCAGAAGTACGTGGACTGGATGCGTGCCTACGCGCCCAAGGAAGCCCAGGGCATGACCTTCTCTGAGGCGGGCCCGGTGCCGGCCCAAGGCAACATTGCCCAGCAGATCTTCTGGTACACGGCTTTTACCGCCGACATGACCAAACCCGGCTTGCCGGTGGTCAATGCCGACGGCACGCCGAAGTGGCGCATGGCGCCGTCGCCGAAAGGGCCGTATTGGGAGGAGGGGATGAAGTTGGGCTATCAGGACACGGGGTCGTGGACCTTCTTCAAATCCACCCCGGAGAAGCAACGCCTGGCCGCCTGGTTGTATGCGCAGTTCGTAACCTCCAAGACCGTTTCGCTGAAAAAGACCATCGTCGGCCTGACGCCGATTCGTGAGTCGGACATCAACTCCCAGGCCATGACGGACCTGGCGCCCAAGCTGGGTGGGTTGGTGGAGTTCTACCGCAGCCCGGCGCGGGTGCAATGGACGCCCACCGGCACCAACGTGCCTGACTACCCGCGGCTGGCGCAGTTGTGGTGGAGCCATATCGCCGAAGTGGCCAGTGGCGAAAAGACCCCGCAGGAGGCGCTGGATGGCCTGGCCCGCGATCAGGACCGCATGATGGAACGGCTGCAGCGTTCCAACGCACAGGCGACCTGTGCACCGAAGCTCAATCCGGAAAAGGATGCCCAGTATTGGTATGACCAGCCGGGTGCGCCGAAGCCGAAGCTGGCCAACGAGAAGCCCAAGGGCGAGACGGTGAGCTACACCGAGTTGCTGAAGTCGTGGGAGGCAGCGCGCAAGTAATCGGCTGATGACCGCGTTGCCCCGCGAAGAGGCCGGTGCAGCAAGCCGAAAACCTTCAGGCAAAAAAAACGGCACCTGCAGAAGGTGCCGTTTTTATTTCACGCCTTGTTACTTATGCAGCTCTTCTGCCGCATACAGCGTGTTTTCCAGCAAGCACGCCCGGGTCATCGGCCCGACACCACCGGGCACCGGGGTGATCCAGCCCGCGCGCGGCAGGGCGGTCTCGTAGACCACATCGCCGACCAGCTTGCCGTCTTCCTGGCGGTTGATGCCCACGTCGATGACGATGGCGCCTTCCTTGACCCACTCACCCTTGACCAGCCCCGGCTTGCCGGCGGCCACGACCACCAAGTCGGCACGGCCAACGTGGCCGGCCAGGTCCTTGGTGAAGCGGTGGCAGACAGTGACGGTGCAGCCTGCCAGCAGCAGTTCCATGGCCATGGGGCGGCCGACGATGTTGGACGCGCCGACGATCACTGCGTTCATGCCGTACAGGTCCTGACCGGTGCTTTCGAGCAGGGTCATGATACCTTTGGGCGTGCACGGGCGCAGCAGCGGGATGCGCTGGGCCAGGCGACCGATGTTGTAAGGGTGGAAGCCATCGACATCCTTGTCCGGACGAATACGCTCGAGCAGCAGCGAGGCGTCCAGGTGCGCGGGCAGCGGCAGCTGCAGCAGGATACCGTCGACAGCCGGGTCATCATTGAGGCGGTCGATCAGGTCGGTCAGGGTTTGCTGCGTGGTTTCGCTGGGCAGGTCGAACGCCTGGGAAATGAAGCCGACCTCTTCACAGTCCTTGCGTTTGTGCGAGACATAGACTTGGGAGGCGGGGTCGGTGCCGACCAGGATCACAGCCAGGCCTGGGGTGCGCAGGCCTTGCTGGCGACGCTCCACGACACGTTGAGCGATCTGCTGGCGCAGGCTGGCGGCGATCGCCTTGCCATCGATTAGGTGTGCAGTCATAGACGCGTGATTAACCATCGAGAAGGAAACAATAAAGAGGGCACATTCTCGCACGACACGGCCCGAGGGCAAAGGCGGGTGGTCGGGCAAATCCCCTAACCCCTTAAATAATTTAAATTTTTTTGAGAAAGATGTTGACGACCCTGCGCCTCGACTATAACATTCGCCGCACTTGTCGGGCACTGCCTAGCACTGGTTGGCAAAGTCGGGCAGAATGAATGGTTTAGCGGTTCTCTGCTAAAGCATCGTTCGGTTAGGCTGATCGCTTATGCGCCCGTAGCTCAGCTGGATAGAGCATCCGCCTTCTAAGCGGATGGTCGCAGGTTCGAGTCCTGCCGGGTGCGCCATCAGGCAGCTTAGGCAAGCAAGTAGATGTACCGCAATATGGTGGGCGTAGCTCAGTTGGTAGAGCGCCGGATTGTGATTCCGGTTGTCGTGGGTTCGATTCCCATCGTCCACCCCATATTTTACAAAGGCGCCTTGATAGTATCTGGCGCCTTTGTTTTAAGCGTTACGCGGACGTGGTGAAATTGGTAGACACACTGGATTTAGGTTCCAGCGGCGCAAGCTGTAAGAGTTCGAGTCTCTTCGTCCGCACCATGCTTCTGTAAGGTTGTACCGCAACACCGCAATATGGTGGGCGTAGCTCAGTTGGTAGAGCGCCGGATTGTGATTCCGGTTGTCGTGGGTTCGATTCCCATCGTCCACCCCATATTTTTTCAAAGGCGCCTTGATCGTAAGATCGGGCGCCTTTGTTTTTTTTGTGTTGCGAAAAAGCCGCTGATTGCGGCTTTTTTTGTGGGTTTTTGGGGTGAAGTGTTCAATTTGGGCCTTGCAATCCTCTGGTGACACCCCAATAAAAGCTGATAGATTTCAGCCGGTTGAAACACCGGCCAAGAGGTCGGCAGAGGATAACCCCATGATTGCAAAAGAAGCCCGTCAGGCCCTGGCGCTGCAGCGCTTCGCCGAAGCCAATCCGCAACTGCTCGAAGAAATCCGCGAGTTGGATGCGCGTGAGCAAGCTCAGCAGATTGAGTGGGCGTTCGAAGATGCGGCGCAGGAGCAGGGCATCGAGCCTTGGGAGCTGGCGCTGCAACTGATCGCCGAAAGCCCTGAGCAACTGCAGGCCATGCGCCTGGAGACCCATCGCGAGGTCGCTGAGGCGCTGGGCATGGCGTGGGAAGAGTACTGCCAGTTCAACGAGATCGACCCTCAATAAAGGAAGCGATTTCGTAGGCTGCAGTTGTTTGACAAGTTATTACGGTTGCGCGTCGCCAAAGGCGCTACGCAGCCTCAATTGAAAGGGGCTCGGCGGTAAGCCGTGCGGGCCTTGCAAGTTAATCGACCGGCGTGGTTTCCCGTCGTCCCGAGTGGGGTGACTTCTGCTGCGCGACTCACTAGAATGCTTGCCCTTGATTCTGGAGTCGGGCTAACGCCGGCTAACGTCTGTGCAACGAGGAATATCCATGCAAGTTTCTGTTGAAAACACTTCCGCTCTCGAGCGCCGCATGACCATCGCCGTCCCGGCCGAGCGCGTCGAGACCGAAGTCAACAAGCGTCTGCAACAGACTGCCCGTCGTGCCAAGGTTGCAGGCTTCCGTCCTGGCAAGGTACCGATGAGCGTGATTCGTCAGCGTTTCGAAGCTGACGCCCGTCAGGAAGTGTTCGGTGATCTGGTCCAGTCTTCGTTCTACGAAGCCGTGGTCGAGCAGAAGCTGAACCCGGCCGGCGCTCCAGCCGTCGAGCCGAAGTCCTTCGAAAAGGGCAAGGACCTGGAATTTGTCGCAATCTTCGAAGTGTTCCCAGAGTTCACCGTTGCTGGCCTGGAGTCGATCAACGTCGAGCGCCTGAGCGCCGAAGTGGCTGATGCCGACCTGGACAACATGCTGGAAGTCCTGCGCAAGCAGAACACCCGCTTCGAAGAAGTTGATCGCGCCGCGCAGAACGACGACCAGGTCAACATCGACTTCGTCGGCAAGGTCGACGGTGAAGTGTTCGCTGGCGGTTCGGCCAAGGGCACCCAACTGGTTCTGGGCTCCGGCCGCATGATCCCAGGCTTCGAAGAAGGCCTGGTTGGCGCCAAGGCTGGCGAAGAGCGCGTTGTCAACGTGACCTTCCCAGAGGACTATCAGAACCTGGACCTGGCCGGCAAGGCCGCTGAGTTCACCATCACTGTCAACAGCGTTTCGGCCCCTGCGCTGCCTGAGCTGAACGAAGCCTTCTTCGCTCAGTTCGGTATCAAGGAATCGACCCTGGAAGGCTTCCGCGCCGAAGTTCGCAAGAACATGGAGCGTGAACTGCGTCAGGCAATCAAGGCCAAGGTCAAGAACCAAGTCATGGACGGTCTGCTGGCTGCCAACCCGATCGAAGTGCCAAAAGCCCTGCTGGAAAACGAAGTCAACCGTCTGCGCGTGCAGGCTGTTCAGCAGTTCGGTGGCAACATCAAGCCTGAGCAACTGCCAGCTGAGCTGTTCGAAGAGCAAGCCAAGCGCCGTGTGGTCCTGGGCCTGATCGTCGCTGAAGTGGTCAAGCAGTTCGAACTGAAGCCAGACGAAGGCAAGGTTCGCGAAATGATCGAAGAAATGGCTTCGGCTTACCAAGAGCCTGAGCAGGTCATCTCCTGGTACTACAAGAACGACCAGCAACTGAACGAAGTCCGTTCGGTTGTGCTGGAAGAACAAGTTGTAGATACTGTTCTGCAGAAAGCGACTGTGACCGACAAGTCGGTCTCGTACGAAGAAGCCGTAAAACCAGCCCAGGCACCTGCCGAAGCCGAGTAATACGCTACTCTCGTAGGAAACCCCCACAAGCCAGCCTTCGCGCTGGCTTGTGCGTATTCAAGCCATGACTATTTGGGAGTGAGCGCAGGACATGTCCCGCAATTCTTATATTCAGCAGAGCTCTGACATCCAGGCCGCAGGCGGCCTGGTCCCGATGGTTATCGAGCAGTCCGCCCGTGGCGAACGCGCTTACGACATCTACTCGCGCCTGTTGAAGGAGCGTGTGATTTTCCTGGTTGGCCCGGTAGAGGATTACATGGCCAACCTCGTCGTTGCGCAGATGCTGTTCCTCGAAGCGGAAAACCCGGACAAGGATATCCATCTGTACATCAACTCGCCCGGTGGCTCGGTCACCGCTGGCATGTCGATCTACGACACCATGCAGTTCATCAAGCCGGATGTTTCGACCATCTGCATCGGCCAGGCCTGCAGCATGGGTGCGTTCCTGCTGACTGCCGGTGCCAAAGGCAAGCGTCACTGCCTGCCGAACTCGCGCGTGATGATTCACCAGCCGCTGGGCGGCTTCCAGGGCCAGGCTACCGATATCGAGATCCATGCCCAGGAAATCCTCAATATCAAGGCGCGTCTGAACGAGCTGCTGGCCTACCACACTGGCCAGGATCTGGAGACCATCAAGCGCGACACCGAGCGTGACAACTTCATGAGCGCCTCGCGCGCGGCCGAGTACGGCCTGATCGACTCGGTATACGACAAGCGGCAACTGGCCTCCTGATCCCAGGGGCCAGAGCAGGTGGGTGCCGAAAGCGCCTACCTGCGGACTTGAAAAAGCCCGCAATTGCCTTCATCTTGTGTTGCAAGCCTACCGGATTGGATCGATCGAATGACTGACACCCGTAACGGCGAGGACAGCGGCAAATTGCTCTATTGCTCCTTCTGCGGCAAAAGCCAGCACGAAGTGCGCAAATTGATTGCCGGGCCCTCGGTATTTATCTGCGACGAGTGCGTCGACCTGTGCAACGACATCATCCGTGAGGAGGTGCAGGAAGCCCAGGCCGAGAGCAGCGCGCACAAATTGCCTTCGCCGAAAGAAATCAGCGGCATCCTGGACCAGTACGTGATTGGTCAGGAGCGCGCTAAGAAGGTGCTGGCCGTAGCGGTATACAACCACTACAAGCGCCTTAACCAGCGTGACAAGAAGGGCGACGAAGTCGAACTCGGCAAGAGTAACATCCTGCTCATCGGGCCTACTGGCTCGGGCAAGACCCTGCTCGCCGAAACCCTTGCACGCCTGTTGAACGTACCGTTCACCATTGCCGATGCCACCACCCTGACCGAAGCCGGTTATGTGGGTGAGGACGTCGAGAACATCATTCAGAAACTGCTGCAGAAGTGCGACTACGACGTGGAAAAGGCCCAGATGGGCATTGTCTACATCGACGAAATCGACAAGATTTCGCGCAAGTCGGATAACCCGTCCATCACCCGTGACGTCTCGGGCGAAGGCGTGCAGCAGGCGCTGTTGAAGCTGATCGAAGGCACCGTTGCTTCGGTTCCACCGCAAGGTGGGCGCAAGCACCCGCAACAGGAATTCCTGCAGGTTGATACCCGCAACATCCTGTTCATTTGCGGTGGCGCGTTCTCTGGCCTGGAAAAGGTCATCCAGAACCGCTCCACCAAGGGTGGCATCGGCTTCAGTGCAGAAGTACGTAGCAAGGAAGAAGGCAAGAAAGTTGGCGAGTCCTTGCGTGAAGTCGAGCCGGACGATCTGGTCAAGTTTGGCCTGATCCCAGAGTTCGTTGGCCGTTTGCCAGTACTGGCGACGCTCGATGAGCTGGACGAGGCTGCGTTGATGCAGATCCTCACCGAGCCGAAAAACGCACTGACCAAGCAGTATGCCAAGCTGTTCGAGATGGAAAGCGTCGACCTCGAGTTCCGCAGCGATGCGCTCAAGGCCGTTGCTCGCAAGGCTCTGGAGCGCAAGACGGGCGCCCGTGGCCTGCGTTCCATCCTCGAAGGCGTGCTGCTCGACACCATGTACGAGATTCCTTCGCAGAAGGATGTCAGCAAGGTGGTGATCGATGAGAGCGTCATCGAAGGGACTTCGCAGCCGCTGATGATCTACGAGAACAGCGAGCCGCAAGCCAAGGCCGCACCCGACGCCTGATTCAGGTGATGCTTGGGTGATGGTTGCAAGCAAGAAAGGGGCCTACGGGCCCCTTTCTGCTTTTCCTGCGCAAGCGCTTGTAATTTCCCAAGCGTGCCCCCACATTAGGTCCAAGCATCATTTCCACCGGTTTCCGGCCATCAAGGCCGCTGTTAGAGGCGAAATCATGAAGACCACCCTCGACTTGCCTCTTTTGCCATTGCGCGATGTCGTTGTTTACCCGCACATGGTCATCCCGCTGTTTGTGGGGCGCGAAAAATCCATTGAAGCCCTAGAGGCCGCGATGACGGGCGAGAAGCAGATTCTGCTGCTGGCCCAGAAAAACCCAGCCGATGACGATCCAGGCGAAGATGCCTTGTACCGCGTCGGCACCGTTGCCACCGTACTGCAATTGCTGAAGCTGCCTGATGGCACCGTCAAGGTGCTGGTAGAGGGCGAGCAGCGTGGCGCGGTAGAGCGCTTCACGGACGTGGAAGGGCACATCCGTGCCGAAGTCTCCCTGATCGACGAAGTCGACGCCGCCGAGCGCGAGTCGGAGGTCTTCGTGCGCACGTTGCTGTCGCAGTTCGAGCAGTACGTGCAGCTGGGCAAAAAAGTCCCTGCTGAAGTGCTGTCCTCGTTGAACAGCATCGAAGAGCCTGGGCGCCTGGTCGATACCATGGCCGCGCACATGGCGCTGAAAATCGAGCAGAAGCAGGAAATCCTCGAGATTGTCGACCTGGCGACCCGCGTCGAGCACGTGTTGGCGTTGCTGGATGCCGAGATCGACCTGTTGCAGGTCGAGAAGCGCATCCGTGGTCGGGTCAAGAAGCAGATGGAGCGCAGCCAGCGCGAGTACTACCTGAATGAGCAGATGAAGGCCATTCAGAAAGAGCTCGGCGATGGCGACGAAGGCCACAACGAAGTCGAAGAGCTGAAAAAGCGCATCGAAGCCGCTGGCCTGCCCAAAGATGCCCTGACCAAGGCCCAGGCCGAGCTGAACAAGCTCAAGCAGATGTCGCCGATGTCGGCCGAGGCTACGGTGGTTCGCTCCTACCTTGACTGGCTCGTGCAGGTGCCGTGGAAGGCCCAGAGCAAGGTGCGCCTGGACCTGACCAAGGCCGAGGAAATCCTCGATGCCGACCACTATGGCCTGGAAGAGGTCAAGGAACGCATTCTCGAATACCTTGCCGTGCAAAAGCGCGTCAAGAAAATCCGCGGCCCGGTGCTGTGCCTGGTCGGCCCGCCTGGCGTCGGTAAAACCTCGCTGGCCGAGTCGATTGCCGCTGCTACCAACCGCAAGTTCGTGCGCATGGCCCTCGGCGGTGTGCGTGACGAGGCCGAGATTCGTGGCCACCGTCGTACCTACATTGGCTCCATGCCAGGTCGTCTGATCCAGAAGATGACCAAGGTTGGCGTGCGTAACCCGCTGTTCCTGCTCGACGAAATCGACAAGATGGGCAGTGACATGCGTGGCGACCCTGCCTCGGCGCTGCTCGAAGTGCTCGACCCTGAGCAGAACCACAACTTCAACGACCACTACCTGGAAGTCGACTACGACCTCTCGGACGTGATGTTCCTGTGCACCTCCAACTCGATGAACATCCCGCCAGCGCTGCTGGACCGGATGGAGGTCATCCGTCTGCCTGGCTATACCGAAGACGAGAAGATCAACATCGCAGTCAAGTACCTGGTGCCCAAGCAGGTCAAAGCCAACGGCTTGAAGAAGGAAGAGCTCGAGGTCGATATCTCGGCGATCCGCGACATTATCCGCTACTACACCCGCGAAGCCGGTGTGCGGGGCCTGGAGCGGCAAATTGCCAAGGTCTGCCGCAAGGTGGTCAAGGAACATACCGGCCAGAAGCAGGTCAAGGTCAAGGTGTCCAGCGAGCAGCTCGAGCACCTGCTGGGCGTGCGCAAGTTCCGCTACGGCCTCGCCGAGCAGCAGGACCAGATCGGCCAGGTGACCGGCCTGGCATGGACCCAAGTGGGCGGCGAGTTGCTGACCATCGAGGCCGTGGTCATCCCTGGCAAGGGCCAGCTGATCAAGACCGGTTCCCTGGGCGATGTCATGGTCGAGTCGATCACTGCCGCGCAGACCGTGGTACGCAGCCGCGCCCGCAGCCTGGGCATCGCAGCCGACTTCCACGAGAAGCACGATGTGCACATCCACATGCCTGAAGGTGCTACGCCGAAGGATGGCCCGAGTGCCGGTGTTGGCATGTGCACCGCGCTGGTGTCGGCGCTGACGCAGATTCCGGTGCGTGCCGATGTGGCCATGACCGGCGAGATCACCCTGCGTGGCCAGGTGCTGGCCATTGGTGGGTTGAAGGAAAAACTGCTGGCGGCACACCGTGGTGGTATCAAGACGGTGATCATTCCCGAGGAGAATGTTCGCGATTTGAAGGAGATTCCGGAAAATATCAAACAGGATCTTCAGATCAAACCGGTCAAATGGATTGACGAAGTCCTGCAAATTGCGCTGCAATACGCCCCGGAGCCCTTGCCAGATGTGGCTCCGGAGATTGTCGCGAAGGAAGAGAAGCGCGACAGCGACGCGAAGGAAAGAATCAGCACGCATTAGTAGTTTTTGGCTGGGGGGCTTTCCTTGACAGTTTTTTCGGGGCCTTGCTATAAAGCGGCACGCTATTGTTATCAGGCCACCCAGCACTCGTTTGATACGCTTTTCATTACATACTTAGAAACAAACTCAATAGAGAAATAAGGGGACTTAGAGTGAACAAGTCGGAACTGATTGACGCTATCGCTGCATCGGCTGACATTTCCAAAGCTACCGCAGGTAAGGCTCTGGACGCTGTGATCGACTCCGTAACGGGTGCCCTGAAAGCAGGCGACGACGTCGTTCTGGTTGGCTTCGGCACCTTCTCGGTCAAGGAGCGCGCCGAGCGCACCGGCCGCAACCCGCAAACCGGCAACGCCATCAAAATCGCTGCTGCCAAGGTTCCAGGTTTCAAGGCTGGCAAAGGCCTGAAAGACGCCGTCAACTAAGTCGTCTCTTTCAGCCGGGCCCGGCTTCGCCAGGTCCGAGCACGTTAAGGCGGGTCGCAAACGTTCCCGCCTGACACGTTTGCTAAGAAAAGGCGCATCCTCGGATGCGCCTTTCTTTTATCAGGATTCTACCCACGCTCCGCGGTTGTCGACGCAGTGGTACAGCCGTTTCTGGGGGACGCATGCTGCAAAATATCAGGGACAATTCACAAGGTTGGATTGCCAAGACCATCATCGGCCTAATCGTCGTGTTGATGGCGTTGACCGGCTTCGAGGCCATTTTCCAAGCTGCCAGCCATAGCCAGGACGCCGCCAAGGTGAACGGCCAGACCATCAGCCAGAACGAGCTGAGCCAAGCGGCCGACATGCAGCGCCGCCAGCTGATGCAACAGCTGGGCAAGGATTTCGACCCTGCACTGCTGGATGACAAGCTGCTGCGTGATGAGGCGCTCAAAGGCCTGATCACCCGCAAGCTGTTGTTGCAAGGTGCTGAAGATGCCAAGTTCGCCTTCTCCGAGGCCGCGCTGGATCAAGTGATCCTGCAAACCCCGGAATTCCAGGTTGACGGCAAGTTCAACGCCGATCGTTTCGACCAGGTCATTCGCCAGATGGGCTACGGCCGCCTGCAATTCCGCGACATGCTCGCCGAAGAAATGCTCATTGGCCAATTGCGTACCGGCCTTGCCGGCAGCAGTTTCGTCACTGACAAGCAGGTCGAGGCGTTTGCACGCCTTGAGAAGCAGACCCGTGATTTCGCCTCCCTGACCTTCAAGGCCGACCCGGCCGCGGTCAAGGTCAGCGAAGAAGAGGTCAAGGCGCACTACGAGAAGCACGCCAAGGAATTCATGTCGCCCGACCAGGTGGTCATCGATTACATCGAGCTGAAAAAGTCGGTGTTCTTCGACCAGGTCAAGGTCAGCGACGACGAACTCAAGGCCCAGTACGAGAAAGAAATCGCCAACCTCGCCGAGCAGCGCCATGCCGCGCACATTCTCATCGAGGTCAACGACAAGGTCACCGACGCCCAGGCCAAGGCCCGTGCCGAAGAGATCGAGCAGCGCCTGGCCAAGGGTGAAAACTTCGCCGCACTGGCCAAGGAGTTCTCCCAGGACCCAGGTTCGGCCAACAGCGGTGGTGACCTTGGCTTCGCCGGCCCGGGCGTGTACGACCCAGCCTTCGAAGATGCCTTGTACAAGCTGAAGGATGGCCAGGTATCGGCCCCGGTTCGCACCGAGTTCGGTTACCACCTGATCAAGCTGCTGGGTGTCGAGGCGCCGGAAGTACCGAGCTTTGCCAGCCTGAAAGACAAGCTCACCCGTGACCTGAAGATCCCGCTGGTGGAACAGCGCTACGTCGACGCCAGCAAGCAGTTGCAGGATGCCGCGTACGAGGCGTCTGACCTGGCTCAGCCGGCACAGGACCTGAACCTGAAGGTGCACACCTCCGCAGCCTTCGGCCGTGAGGGTGGCGAAGGTATCACCGCCAACCGTGCGGTAGTCCAGGCGGCGTTCTCGGAAGAAGTGCTGGAAGAGGGTGCCAACAGCACTGCCATCGAGCTCGATCCGGAAACCACCGTGGTGCTGCGCGTCAAGGAGCACCGCAAGCCAGAACAACTGCCGCTGGAAGCCGTGGCCAAGAACATCAGCGAACACCTGGCCAAGGAGAAGGCGACTGCCGAGCTTAAGACCAAGGCGGACAAGCTGATTGCCGGCCTGCGTGATGGTTCTGTTGCCGCTGGCAGCGTCCATGAAGGGCAGGGCTGGAAAGCCTACGAGGCGGTGACCCGCGGTGAGGAGGGTATCGACCCGGCCGAACTGCAGGCCGTGTTCCGCCTTGGCAAGCCGCAAGCCAAGGACAAGCCGGTATACAGCAGCGTGGTCCTGGGCGATGGTAGCCTGGTTGTCTTGCAGCTCAAAGGTGTCAACGAAGGCGCCGCCGCCACCGACGAAGAGAAACAGCAGATTCGCCGCTACCTCGCGTCACGTGCCGGCCAGCAAGACTTTGCGGCTTACCGCAAGCAGCTCGAAGCCAATGCTGATATCACCCGTTACTGAGTGATCACTGCATGACAAGACAGGCCGCGTAATGCGGCCTGTCTTGTTTCTGGCCTTTTGTAGGAGCGGCCTTGCGTCGCGAAAGGGTTGCGTAGCAGCCCCAGCAGTCTATGCGGCGACGCTGAGATCCAGGGGCTGCTGCGCAGCCCTTTCGCGACGCAAGGCCGCTCCTACACACACCACAGCCTCCTAGCGCTTCACCCCTTCGTAGTTGTCCAGCGTGTCCCGCGCAATCTCCCGCCCCAGGGCGATCAGCTCGGGTGCCTTGTAGAACTCGAAGAACCGGCACACCCGCTTCGGTACGTTGATCAACACATCTGGCGGGTAACCGGCGATCTTGTACTGCGCCAACGACGTCTGCATCACCTCGAAGCTCTGGTTGATCAGGTCCAGCAGCGAAGCCGGCCCCACGTTGTCGATGATGAACGAGCCGGTGGCCGACTTGGGTGCGCCTTCGTGCTCGGGCGCGGCCGCGGGCTGCTGGCCTTCCGGGTCGGCGACATCCGCCAGCCATGGGCTGGGTGGCGCCAGGCCTTCGGCAACGATTTCCTGTTCGATACGTATCAGTTCTTCCGCCGGCTTGCGCCGGAACGGCAGGCGCGAACCCAGTGAGCTAAGCAGCGAATCGAAGCGCATCTTGAAGGCTGCCGGGCGTTCGATCACCGGCAACTGGTACTGCTTCTGGTTGGTGGCGTTGAGGTTGACCGCAATGATCAGGTCGCAATGGCTGGACACCACCGGCACGATCGGCAGCGGGTTGAGAATGCCGCCATCGACCAGCATGCGGTTACCCTGCATCACGGGGGTGAACAGGCTGGGGATCGCCGCCGAAGCGCGCATGGCCTGGTGCAGGCAACCTTCCTGAAACCAGATCTCCTGCTGGTGGGTGAGGTCGGTGGCCACGGCGGTGTAGGGAATGCGCAACTGTTCGATGTTGATGTCGCCGACGATTTTGCGGATTTGTCCGAAAACCTTGTCACCGCGGATCGCACCGAGGCGAAAGCTGACGTCGACCAGGCGCAGTACATCCAGATAGTCGAGGCTTTCGATCCAGTTGCGATACTCATCGAGTTTGCCGGCGGCGTAGATGCCGCCAATTACCGCCCCCATGGAGCAGCCGGCAACGCAGGCAATGTCGTAGCCACGCCGCTCTATTTCCTCGATCACTCCGATGTGTGCATACCCTCGTGCACCCCCCGACCCCAACACCAGCGCCACGCGTTTACTCATGATTTTCCCTCAGCCTGTGCAACCATGGTTTAACAATGCACCCATTGCTGCCTGTGCTTCAATGTAGACCGCGCTGATCTACGCTAAGCAAAGCCCACCCGCGGGCACTTTTTGCTTGCCCATGCGTCGAACAGCCACTCTTTTGACTTTGAGGAATTACCGATGAAAGCCTGGATCTGCCTTCCACTGATTGCCCTGGCCCTTGCTGGCTGTGCGGGCAAGACGGCCTACCGTGACAGCTGCGCGACCCAGCTGGATGCCGCCTGGAAGGAGCTCGACCTGGCGAAGGCCGAAGGGTTTGCCGGTACTGTCAGTTATTCGAAGGCGTTGTCGCTGCTGACGGGGGCCAAGACCCAGCAGCAGTTCGAAGGTTTTGAAGGGTGCACCAAGAAGGCCGAGAAGGCGCGTTTCTACATTCGTGAGTCGCGCGCTGGCCGCTGACCGAGGAGCGTCCCATGTCTGCCATGCTCGATCATGTCATTTCACAAATCCTGGCCTTGCAAGTGCGCCTGCTGGCCTGCCGCGAGCGGCTTGCCGCGGATACCGACAGCGAGGCACTGCACGACCTGCGCATCGCTGTACGGCGCTTGCGCAGCCTGCTGCGGCCGCTGCGGGGGTTGCCGGGTGTCGAACAGCTGGAGGCCGCTGCCAAGTCCCTGGGCACATTGACGACGCCGTTGCGTGACCGTGAGGTGCTGGCGGCCGAGCTGGTCGGGCGAGGCTTGGTCGAGGTCGGGCAGCGGCGGCTGGCAGGGCGGGGCAAGGCCTTTGCCAGTGTCGCTGGCAGCCCGCAACTGACCCGTCTGCTGGCGATCGTGGATGCGTTTCCGTTGTTCCTGCGTGCGGCGGATCGCGAGGGCCTGACGGATGCGCTGGAAAAACGCGTCGACAAACGCTTGGTTCAGCAATGGCGCAAGCTGCGCAAGGCACTGGCAGACCCGGCCCACGATCGGCATCGGCTGCGGCTGTTGATCAAGCGTGCACGCTACGGTGATGAGGCCTATCCGCAACTCGAGCATGCCGGAAAAAAACTGCAGCGCCTACTGAAAAAGGCCCAGGGTGACCTGGGCACTTGGCATGACCGCCTGCAATGGTTGCTGCAAGCGCGCGAGCACGCCGACCTGGCGCCGTGCAAGATCGACTGGGAGCAAGAGCTGCATGAGGCGGAGCGTCAATCCGACCTCACGTTGGAGGCTTTGCAGGTGGCGTTGAAGCAGCGATAGCCCGGCATATGACCGATTTAGGGCCTGATCGGTGCAGGCGGGCTGGTTAGTATGTTTCGATGCAGGGCGCGTGCACTACGTGCCCCCAGATCGATACGCTGCAGGAGCCTACGTGCGATGAACTTCACTGAACTGCTCGACGCCGTGCGAGCGAATGCTGAATCGGTAACCGTCCCCCCGACCTGGGCCCAGGGCCGCGCGGCCTTCGGCGGGTTGATGGCCGCCATGGTCTATGAAGCAATGCGCCTGAAGCTGACCGATGACCGCCCTGTGCGTTCCTTGGCCATCAGCTTCGTGGCGCCCGCGGCGGCGGATGTACCGATTCGTTTCGAGGTCGACGTGCTGCGTGAAGGCAAGGCTGTCACTACCTTGCTTGGCCGAGCGGTGCAGGAAGGGCAGGTGGTGACGCTGGTACAGGGTAATTTCGGTGCAGGCCGCCCCTCGGTGGTCGACATCCCGGCGCAACCGGCGTTTGCCATGAACCCGCTGGAGCAAGCCGCCCCAGAACTCCCTTACATCAAAGGCGTGACCCCGGAATTCATGCGCCATGTAGCCCTTCGCTGGGCGGTGGGCGGGCTGCCATTCAGTGGCAACGATTCGCGGCAGATGGGCGGCTGGGTACGCTTGCGCGACATCGCCGACGAAGCGTTGAACGTGTCTCACCTGCTGGCTTTGGTAGATGCTTGGCCACCGAGCCTGTTGCCGCACCTGAAACAGCCGGCAGCCGGCAGTACGCTGACCTGGACCATCGAATTCATCCAGCCCACGCCGACGCTGTCGACACTGGACTGGTGCCGCTATTGCGTCGAGACCGAATACGCACGTGATGGTTATGGGCATGCCGCCGCCGCGCTCTGGTCGGCTGAGGGCGAGTTACTGGCGCTAAGCCGTCAAACGGTTACGGTTTTCGCCTAGAGGTCCGCTTCAGCCTTTAGTGGCGATGCTTGTGCCGTTCGCGCCAAGCCCGCCACCAGGCCCCGCTCAATACAAAGCGCGGAAAAGTGATGAACTGTTCGGTCAGCAGGCGCTGTACGGCGTCCTTGCGGTTGGCGAACGGCTCGGGTTGTTGGGCTTCCAGTCGATGCCCGTGACGTTGCAGGCCCAGGCCAGCGATCAGAGAAATGATGCCAACGGCAAGCTGACCCAAGTCCAGGGCAAAAAGGCCGGACAACACCAGCAGCACGCCGAGAATGAACAGAGGTACGGCAATCAGGTGCAGCGCCAGGTTGGTCGGGTGGCGATGATTGTGGTGATAGCCACGCCATTGCCAGGCGGGCAGATTGGGCAGGCGTTTGCTCATGGGTATTTCCTCTCGGTCATGCCCAAAGCTTAGTGCGGCCCCCGGGAGGGGGCCAATCGAGCCTGGCTATCGTGACACGCTAAGGTGACTATAGCTTGAGCTGGCCTATGGCCTTGTTCAGTTCGCCAGCCAAAGTCGCTAATTCGTTGCTGGTGGTGGCCGAGCCGACGGTCTGTTGCACGGTGTGTTCGGTGACATCACGGATGCTCACCACCGCCCGGTTCATTTCTTCGGCCACCTGGCTTTGCTCTTCGGCAGCTACGGCGATTTGGGTATTGCTTTCGCGCATCTGCGCCACTGCACCGGTAATCTCGGCCAGCGCTTCACCGGCTGCCTGGGCCTGTTTAACGCAATCGTCGGCCTTGTACGAGCTTTCCTGCATGAACTCCACCGCATCGCGGGTGCCGGACTGAAGCGCGGAGACCATGGTGGTGATCTCGTCGGTCGAGGTCTGCACGCGTTTGGCCAGGTTGCGTACTTCATCGGCGACCACCGCGAAGCCGCGGCCCAGGTCACCCGCGCGTGCTGCTTCGATGGCGGCGTTCAGTGCCAGCAGGTTGGTTTGCTCGGCAATGCTGTGGATCACCCCCACCACGCCGTTGATCTTCTGGCTGTCCTCGGCCAGTTGGCGGATCATCTCGGCGGTCTGCTGCACGCCGCTGGACAACCCTGCGATCGAATCCTGTACGCGGCTAACCACTTCCTGGCCGCTGCCGGCGAGCGTATCGGCCGTCTGCGACAGGTCGCGGGTAGCGCCGGCATGCTGGGCAATGTGGTGCACCGTGGCCGACATCTCGTTGATGGCCGTGGCGGCCTGGTCGGTTTCGCTTTGCTGGCCGAGCATGCCGTGGCGCACGTCGTTCATGCTAGACGCCAGGCGCGCTGCACCGGCGTCGAGTTGCGCGGCGGTGAGGGCCACGGTGCTGACCACACGGTGGTAGGTCGACTGCATGGCATTGAAAGCCCCCGCCATCTGGCCGACTTCGTCGCCACATGCCAGCGGCACCCGTGCCGACAGGTCGCCGGTCTTCTCCACGTGCAGCATGACGTCTTTGAGGGTGTTGAGTTGGCTGAGCAGGAAGCGGATAAGCAACTGCGAAGCACCGAGCATAGCCAGCATCAGGATCAGTACGCACACGGCGTAGTTGGTGAAGCGTTCGAAGAACACCTGGCGCACGCTTGGCGACTGGGCCAGTACGGCAACCTGCTGGTCGCCGTGTTGCAGCACCTGGGCGCCGCGCAGCGGGTTGTCGCCCAGCAGCCACGCGGCGGGCAGGTCGACCCAGCCCTGGGCGTTGCGCAGGGCTTCGATCGGTTCGCCAGCAAAACTTGGCGTCTGGCCCGGCAACCAGGTGATGACATTGGCTTGCCGGGGCAGCGCTTGCCCGGCAGGCCAGGCGGACAACAGCTGGGCTTGTGCCGCAGCTTGCGCCTGGGCCGCGTCGGCGCGGGCGCGTTGCTCCAGGTGCACGGCGTAGAGCACCAGCAACAAGGTCGTGACAAAGGCCACCGCGTTGACGGCCCAGAACTTGTACTTCAGGGAAACATTGCTAAGCCAGGCACCCATGGGCAGGTCTTCTCTGAGTTGAGCGAAAACAATATTGGCAAGGTGCCATCATTGTGCCTGCACCCGACAGAGGCATTCTTGATATGTATCAAGAAAAAACAGGGCAGGGCTAATACCAGTCAGTTAAGCTTCATCCGCCTTAATTGGGGCTGCTGTGCAGCCCATCGCAGGCAAGCCAGCTCCTACAGGTGAGCGAGATTCTCAAGAAATACGCTACATCTGTAGGAGCTGGCTTGCCTGCGATGGGCCGCGCAGCGGCCCCCCTGGGGCCAGCTTAGGCTAGCCGAAAGAATGCCCGTGCAGCCGCCGTCGTATGGGCTGCCGTGTGCTCCACGGGCTCGCCCCGGTGCAACGCCACTTCCCTCAGCACCTCCGGTAGAAACGCCGGTTCGTTACGGCCGTTTTTAGGCTTGGGCTTCAGGCTGCGCGGCAGCAGGTAGGGCGCATCGCTCTCGAGCATCAGGCGGCCTTCCGGGATGTTGCCGACCAGGGGATGCAGGTGCGTTCCGCGGCGTTCATCGCAGATCCAGCCGGTTATGCCGATGTGCAGGTCCATGTCCAGATAAGCGAACAATGCTTGACGCTCGCCGGTAAAACAGTGCACCACGGCACCGCTCAGGTGGTCGCGGTAGCCCTTGAGGATGGCCAGTAAGCGCTCGCTGGCATCACGTTCGTGCAGAAACACCGGCAAGCCCAGTTCGGCAGCCAGCGCCAGTTGAGCTTCCAAGGCCTTTTCCTGCAGCGGGCGAGGGGAGAAGTCGCGGTTGAAGTCCAAGCCGCATTCGCCCACTGCCCGTACCCGCTGCTCATTCAGCAATTGGCGCAGCTGACGCTCGCTGTTGGCATCCCAGGATTTGGCATCGTGAGGGTGCACGCCAGCGGTGGCGAACAGGTGTTCAGCGCTTGCATCCAGCTGCTGGCACAGCTCCAGCGCCTGCTCGCTGACCGCCAGGCTGGTGCCCGTCAGGACCATTTGCGCCACGCCTGCCTCGATGGCGCGCTCAACGATGGCCGCCTGTTGGTCGTGGAAACTGCTGTTGGTCAGGTTGACGCCGATATCGATCAGTTGCATGGTGCTCTCTCGTGCCGCGGGGCGGCCAGCATAGCAAAATCCGCGTTTCTCGGAAAAAACCAAGAACTTCATGCTGTTGCCGTGGTCTTCTGCCGTCATTTATCCCGAAGCGGCGATGCCACATGAACGCCGCCCACCGACCTCGGACACGCTTTCGCATGCTGCGATACATGCTGACCTTCTTGCTGATGCTTGGGCTGACCACTGCCGGTGCTGCCCACGCACGCCTGCCAGGGCCGCAGCAAAATATCCCGCCCAGCAAGCTGCGTGACCTGCAGCAGATCCGTAGCAGCAAGGTGCTGCGGGTGTTGGTTAATCAAAGCCGCAACAGCTCTGGCGAGGTCAAGGGCGAGCCGGTCGGCATCGAATACTATCGCCTGCGCGCGCTTGAGCATTACCTGAATGCCCGGGCTGGCGATGGGCAGCAGATTCAGTTGAAACTCATCCCCCGCGCCAAAGAGCAGTTGCTGGGCGCCCTGCAGCGCGGCGAAGGGGACCTGGCTGCCCCAGGCGAACTGCTCGACCCGGTGGTGGTACGGGGCGTCAGCAGTAGCGCGCCGGTGCTCGACCAAGTGCCGCTGTTGCTGGTCGGGCGCAAAGGCGAGCGCAGTTTCAGCCATGTCGAACAGTTGTCGGGGCGTACGGTCGCCTTGACCAGTGCCAGTGCCGCTGGGCCTTTGATCCAGCAGGTAAACCAGCAATTGGCCTTGCGCAAGCGTGCGCCGATCAAGGTGGAGTGGGTCGACTCGACCCTGGCGGTGGAAGACGTGCTGGAAATGGTCCAGGCCGGTATCTATCACCTGACGGTGGTCGAACGCCCGATTGCCCTGCGTTGGGCCAGGGTGATGCCGCGTCTGCGCCTGGACAGCCGTGTGCACCTGGGGGCGCCGCAAGCCATGCGCTGGTACGTGGGGCGCGACGCGCCACAGCTACTGGCCAGCGTCGATCGCTTTCTGCAGGGTTACCGCGCACCGGATAACCAGGATGCCGCGTTCGAGCGCATCTACCGTCGCCAGTACCGCGTACACAACCCCTTGGCGAGCAAGGATCGGCAGCGGCTGAGTGCAGTGCGTGCGGTGCTGCAGAAGCATGGCGAGGCGCAGCAGATCGACTGGCTCAACCTGGCCGCCCTGGCCTTCAAGGAATCGACACTCAACCCATCGGCCCGCGGCACGGGCGGCGCCCATGGCCTGATGCAGATTACCCCGTCGGCCGCGCAACGGGTCGGGGTGAGCAATACCGCCACGGTCGATGGCAACGTCCAAGCCAGTGCCCGCTACCTGGCGCTGATCCGGCGCAAGTTCTTTGCCAGTGCCCAGATCAACGAGCGAGAGCGCATGGCGTTTGTGCTGGCGGCCTATAACCTGGGGCCTGAACGGGTCCAGGCGATGCGTGCCGAAGCCCGCCGTCGCGGGCTCAACGGCAACCAGTGGTTCTTCCAGACCGAGCGCATTGCAATGGAGCAGGTGGGCATGGGGCCAGTCAACTTCGTCAACAGTGTCAACAAGTACTTCCTGGCGTTCAACCGTGAGCGTGCTGTTCTGGAGCGAGTAGCCAAGCGCTGACAAATCGATTTTGTCGATTGTTATGTTGGGGTTTTTGCGATTTTCATATTCATTGAATTGATTATGATGGCGCCATTCCAACACAACTTCCCGGATTCAAGGACGCCACAACATGAACACCACCTCCCTCAACGCAGTGATCGCAACCCGTGCAGGCGCTGGCCTCAGCGTGATCCGTATCCTGGTCGGCATCATCTTCATGGCGCATGGCGCGCAGAAGCTGTTCGGCCTGTTTGGCGGCTATGGCCTGGAGGGCACCGGCCAGTGGATGGAAAGCATCGGGCTGGCACCGGGTTACCTGATGGCCTTGCTGTCTGGCAGCGCCGAGTTCTTCGGCGGCCTGGCCCTGGTGATCGGCTTGTTGGCGCGGCCAGCGGCCCTGGCGCTGACGGTGACCCTGGTGGTGGCGATCTTCTCGGTGCACATCGGCAACGGCCTGTTCATGTCCAACAATGGTTATGAATTCGCCCTGGCGCTGCTGGCCGGCACCTTGGCGGTGATGATTGAAGGTGCAGGTCGCTTCTCCCTCGACCGCCTGATCGCCCGCTGACAGGCCCCGGGCCTCAAGCTGCATCGTGCAGCTTGAGGCTTGAATCTTTGCGCTTCTAGCTCTAGCATACCGCCTGCGCCGATTTAAACAGCTACTTGCGGGGCGCAGGAGAGGCCCCCTCCGGGTCATCCGAAATACCGCTAAAGCGCTGGTTCGGTGACGCCTCCCACCGCTGCCCAGCGGGATTCGCGAGGCGGAGAGAAGCACCATGAGTTGCCCACGTAGCCCACGTACCAGTGTCTGTTTGAGCCCGTTGCCTGCAAACGAGGCCTCCCGCACACCGCGCATCCTGCTCGGTGGCCAGCATCAGCCTACCCTTTTGCGTCATCTCGAAGGCCTTTCACGTCGCAAGGGCCAGGCGCGTGCCTTTCTTATCCAGTTCACCGAAACCTGCTGCCATCTCGCGCAGTACGGCAACGACCGTTTCGACTTGGCGGTCATTCAGGCCCCGGCCTCTGCCGAGGCCGCCGAAGTCATTGGCCATCTCACCCGCATCGCTCGTCAAGGCCTGATCACCCGCCGTTGAGGAGAACGCTGTTGAGCACCAACATCATCACCACCGAAGGCCATGAGGCCCTGAAAAAAGAGCTGGATCACCTGTGGCGTGTCTACCGTCCCGAGATCACCCAGAAGGTGACCTGGGCGGCATCGCTGGGTGATCGCAGCGAGAATGCCGATTACCAGTACAACAAGAAGCTGTTGCGCGAGATCGATCGCCGGGTCCGGTACCTGCGCAAGCGCCTTGAAGATGTAAAGGTTGTGGCGTATTCGCCAGAGCAGGAAGGGAAGGTGTTTTTTGGTGCCTGGGTCGAGATCGAGAACGACGAGGGCGAGACCAAGAAGTTTCGCATTGTCGGGTATGACGAGATCTATGGGCGTAACGACTACATCTCGATCGACTCACCCATGGCCCGTGCCTTGCTCAAAAAGGAGGAGGGCGACGAGGTGGTGGTGCAGACCCCGACCGGCGACGCGGCCTGGTACGTCAACAGCATCAGCTACGTGTAGGAACGGCCCTAGGGGTATAACGCGGTCGGTGTGGGAGCGGCCTTGTGCCGCGATGGGGCGCAGAGCGGCCCCAGCATTCTTGAGTGAACAGCATTACGCTCCTGTAGCGGTTTTTTCACCCCTCCCGCAACACCGTCAACGGGCTGGCATTGAGCGCCCGCCGCGTGCCGAGCACCCCAGCACCCCCCACCAGCACTGCCCCTGCCAGCGGTAGCACAAGCAGCCACGGGTGCGGGTTCCATTGCAGGTCGAAGGCATAGCGGTACAGCACCAGCGTGATCAACTCGCAACCCAGTGCAGCCAGCAACCCGCTGGCTGCGCCCAGCAGGCCAAACTCGATACGTCTTGCCTTGACCAGCAATGGGCGTGCCGCGCCCAGTGCCCGCAGCAGGGCGCCTTGGCGAATGCGTTCGTCCAGTGTTGCCTGCAAGCCGGCGAACAGCACCGCCAAGCCTGCCGCCAAGACGAACAGCAGCACGTACTCGACCGCCAGGGTGACCTGGGCAAGGATACTGCGCAGCTGATCCAGCAGCGCGTCAACCTGCAGGATGGTCACCGCCGGGAAAGCCCGTGACAGCGCGACCACATCCAGGTCATGGCCTGGGGCCAGATAGAAGCTGGTGAGGTAAGTCGTGGGCAACCCCTGCAGCGTGCCAGGCTGGAAGATCATGTAGAAGTTCGGCTGGAAGCTGTCCCAGTGCACGCTACGCAGGCTGCTGACCCGGGCCTGGCGTTGCTGGCCCCCGATGTCGAAGGTCAGCAGGTCACCCAGTTGCAGCTTCAGGCTCGTGGCCAGTTCGGCCTCCACCGATACGCCCGGTATCTCATCGCCCGACGGCAGTGCCTGCCACCATTCGCCTGCCGTCAGTGCATTGCCATTGGGCAATTCGGCGGCCCACGTCAGGCTGAGGTCGCGTTGCACGGCGCGCTCGCCTGCGGAGTCCTTGCTGACGATCTGCTGCACCGGTTGCTGGTTGATCTGGATCAGACGGCCGGGCGTTACCGGGTACAGCGGTGCCGAGGCTGCATTGACCTGCTGCAGCTGTTGAGCGAAGGGCTCACGATCATCCGGCAGGATGTTCAGGGCAAAGTGGTTGGGGGCATCCTTGGGCAATTGTGCCTGCCAGGTGTCGAGCAGCTCGGCACGCAGCAATGCGACCAGTGCCATGGCCAGCAGAATCAGGCCAAAAGCCAGGGCCTGGCCAGCGGCAGCCAACGGATGGCGCAACAATTGTCCGAGCCCAAGGCGCCAGGCCAGCGGGGCACCGACCAACAGTTGGCGCAAGCTGCGCAGGCCCAGTAGCAGCAGGCCGCCGAGCACCACCGCCGCGACCAGGCCACCGCCCAGCAGTGCGAAGGTCAGCAGCAGGTCTAGGCTCAGGCGCCACATGATCAGGCCCAGGGCCAATAAGGCGGCGCCATACACCAGCCAACTGCTGGGTGGCACTGGCAGCAGGTCACGGCGCAGCACGCGCAGCGGGGGGACCTGGCCGAGGGCGGCGATGGGCGGCAGGGCGAAGCCAGCCAGGGCGACCAGCCCGGTGCCGATGCCGGCCAGCGCGGGTACGACACCGCCAGGCGGAACCACGCTCGGCAGCAGGCCGTGCAGCAGCCGGAACAGGCCCAGTTGTGCCAGCCAGCCGAGCAGGGCGCCTGCCACGGCAGCTACCAGGCCAAGCATGGCCAGCTGCACACAGTACAGGCCCAGGGCCTGCCGACGGGAAAGGCCCAGGCAGCGAAGCAGCGCACTGGCATCCAGGCGCCGGGCGGCGTAGCGGCTGGCCGACATGGCCACGGCGACGCCGGCCAGCAATACCGCCACCAGGCTTGCCATGTTCAAGTAGCGCTCCGCTTTGCTCAGGGCGCCCCCGATCTGGCGGTTGCCATCGCGGGTGTCGAGCAGGCGCTGGTTGGCCGCGAGGTCTTTCTCCACGGCCTGGCGGTACTGGGCCAGCGCTTCGACGTCGCCGCGCCACAGGTCGCGGTAGGACACCCGGCTGCCCGGCTGGATCACCCCGGTCGCGGCCAGGTCCGCCAGGTTCATCATTACCCGCGGGGTCAGGCTATAGAAGTTGTTGGCGCGGTCCGGCTCGTAGGTCAGTACGCGGCTCATGCGCAGGGTTTTCATGCCCACGTCGATGCTGTCACCGATCGCGAGCCCCAGCGCGGCCAGCAGCCTTGGTTCGACCCATGCCTCCCCAGGCGCCGGGCCACCCCCGGGGGTTTCCTCGGCATAGGGGGCGGCGGCACTGCGGACTTGCCCGCGCAGGGGGTAGGCGCCGTCGGCGGCCTTGACGCTAGACAGCTGGATGCCGCTGTCACCGCCCACCACGCTGGTGAACTCGACCACTTGGGCGTGGCGCAAGCCGAGGGCCTTGCCTGCGCTGATCTGTTCGTCCCGGGCAGGTGCGCTGCCTTGCAGCACCAGGTCGGCACCGAGGAATTCGCTGGCACGTAATTGCATGGCGCCGTTGAGGCGGGCACCGAAGTAACCAATCGCCGTACTGGCCGCAACGGCCACCAGCAGGGCAAAGAACAGCACGCGCACTTCGCTGGCGCGGATGTCGCGTAGCAACTGGCGCAACGCCAGGCCGCACAATCGGGAGAAGGGCATGCTGGTCATGGGCTCAGACCTCTACCGGGGCCACCAGGCGGCCGGCGTCCAGGCGGATAAGGCGCCGGCAGCGTTTGGCCAGGCGTTCGTCATGGGTGACCAGTACCAAGGTGGTGCCGCGCTCCTTGTTCAATTCGAACAGCAGGTCGCTGATGCGCTCGCCGGTGTGGCTGTCGAGGTTGCCGGTGGGCTCGTCGGCGAACAGCACGGCAGGTTGTGCCGCGAAAGCGCGGGCAATTGCTACCCGTTGTTGCTCGCCACCGGACAGCTGGCGCGGCGTGTGGCTCAGGCGCTTGCCCAGGCCAACCCGTTCGAGCAAGGTGCGCGCGTGTTCGCGGGCATCACGGCGGCCGTCCAACTCCAGGGGTAGCATGACGTTCTCCAAGGCGTTGAGGCTGTCCAGCAACTGGAATGACTGGAATACGAAGCCGACATGCTCGGCGCGCACACGGGCGCGCTGGTCTTCGTCCAGTGGGCCCAGGTCATGGCCGGCGAGGATGACCTTGCCGGCGCTGGGCTGGTCGAGGCCGGCGAGCAAGCCGAGCAACGTCGACTTGCCAGAACCCGAAGCACCGACGATGGCCAGGCTGTCGCCTTGGGCGAGATCGAGGGAGAGGGCGTGGAGGATGGTCAGATCGCCTTCCGCGCTGGGGACCACTTTGCTAAGGTTCTGCGCAACGAGAATGCTGGGGCCCATGGAGAATCCAATGCGAATGTGGTGGTTGAGTGCCGGTCTGGCCTTGTGTTGCCTTGCCCAGAGCGCCACGGCGGGAACGGTGCTGGTGGTTGGCGATAGTATCAGCGCCGGTTTTGGCCTGGATAGCCGCCAGGGGTGGGTCTCTTTGTTGCAGACCCGGCTCAAGGACGAAGGTTTCGATGATCAGGTGGTCAACGCGTCGATCAGCGGCGACACCAGTGCAGGAGGCCAGGCGCGGCTGCCGGCGCTGCTTGCAGCGCACAAGCCGGCGGTGGTGGTGCTGGAGCTGGGTGGCAATGACGGGCTGCGCGGGCAGCCGCCGCAGCAATTGCAACAAAATCTTGCTTCGATGATCGAGAGCGCTCGGCAAGCAGGTGCCAAGGTGCTGCTGTTGGGGATGCGCCTGCCGCCCAACTATGGTGTGCGTTACACCACGGCGTTTGCCCAGGTGTATGAACAGTTGGCTGCGGAAAAACAGGTGCCGTTGGTGCCGTTTTTCCTGGAGGGTGTGGGCGGTGTGCCGGCGCTGATGCAAGCTGATGGCATCCATCCTGCGCAAGGTGCCCAGCAGCGCCTGCTGGAAAATGCCTGGCCGGCGATAAAACCCTTGCTGTGACGCTTTAAACGGGGCCGGCTTTCGGCTAAGGTTGCGCCCCCCGTTTCGAGAGCCCCCGATGCCGCGCCCTGCCTGGTCCCTTTATGCCTACCAACTGATCGAGCCTGACGAACAGCTCGACCTGTTTGCCTGCCAGGAAATCCGCGTCCACTTGGCGGCCCGCCAGCTTGAGCTGGGCGTGCCGGTCGACCGTACCTTGTGCGGCAGTTTGCTGCCCGCGCAGCCGCGCTGGTCCGGCGTGCAACGGTCGATCTACCGCGATGACCGCCTGTGCGCACTCTGCCGCGCCATTCTCGACGCCCAGCGGCGCGGCATGCGCCCGGTGTGGCCGCAGCTTTGATGCCAAACCTGACACACCTTTCATCATCTGAAACGCTTGCGTGACGCCAATGCCTCCCGCTTGCATCGGTGCGGGTGTACAATCGATTCTCTTGACCCACCTTTCGAAGGATTTACCGGATGTTGCCGCGCTTTCCTGCCGTCACCCGTAGCCTGTCCCTGGCCGCCCTGCTGGTAGCGGGCCCCGCTGCTGCGCTGGAGCTGCCATTGCCACCCCCCGGTGAAGACATTGTCGGCCAGGTGCAGGTGATCAAGGCAAAGTACGAAGACACCTTCGCCGACATCGGCACTGCCAACGACCTTGGCTACCTGGAAATGATCGCCGCCAACCCGGGCGTCGACCCTTGGTTGCCGGGTGCCGGTACCGAAATTATCCTGCCGACCCGCTATGTGCTGCCGCCGGGGCCGCGCGAAGGCGTCGTCATCAACCTGGCCGAGTACCGTCTGTACTACTACCCGAAAGGGCAGAGCGTGGTGTACACCTTCCCGCTGGGCATTGGTCGTGAAGGTTGGGGGTCGCCGATCGCCAACACCAAGATCACCGCCAAGACCCCGAACCCGACCTGGACCCCGCCCGCTTCGATTCGCGCCGAGCACGCCGCCGACGGCGACATCCTGCCGACCGTGGTGCCTGCCGGGCCGGACAATCCGCTGGGCCCGTTCAAGTTCACCCTGGGTGTACCGGGTTACCTGATTCATGGTTCGAACAAGAAGTTTGGCATCGGCATGCGCACCAGCCACGGTTGCTTCCGCATGCTCAACAACAACGTGGTCGAGCTGTCGAAGATGGTGCCGGTAGGTACTCCGGTGCGCATCATCAACGAGCCTTACAAGTTCGGTATCAGTGCTGGCAAGGTCTACCTCGAAGCGCACACTCCGCTGGACGATCAAGGTAATCCGTCGGTGGTGGATAAGCACACTGCGGTTATCAATGCATTGCTCAAGCGTGAAGACCTGGCGAACAACCTGCGGATGAACTGGGACATGGTGCGTGACGTGGTTGCCGCTGAAGATGGCATGCCCGTCGAAATTGCCGTGCCGGTCGATAATCAGGGCGCGGCGCCGATGGTTTCGAGCATCCCGCCTGAACTGCAGTAAGCGTTCGCGACCTGCCCAGGGCCTGCCTTAGTGCAGGCCTTTTCGTTTGTGCACTGCGTGTTGCGCGGCAATAAAAAAGCCGACCCACAAGTGGGTCGGCTTCATAACAATCCGTGAGGACTATTACTTGCGGCTGGCTTTGTCCAGCATACGCAGAGCGCGCTCATTGGCTTCGTCAGCGGTTTGCTGAGCCTTCTGAGCGGCTGCCAGTGCGTCGTCAGCCTTACGGTAGGCTTCGTCTGCACGAGCTTGAGCGCGAGCTGCTGCGTCTTCAGTCGCAGTCAGACGAGCTTCGGTTTCTTTGGATACGCTGCTGCAACCGGTAGCCAGAACTGCGGCCAGAGCCAGAGCAGAGAATTTCAGAACGTTGTTCATCGTGTTCCCCTTCAAGGACTTTCTATTAAAGAGCCATCTCTCGGAAAAGAGAAACTGGCCGGCGTACATAGTACCCATTACTTGTAGTAAGTAAACTGACTGAGCGCAAGAACTGCAAAAAAAATGTTGCTCCAGGTCACGCCGACAAGATTTGCGACGCGTTTGTGAAAAAAACGTACAGGGGCCGCAACCGTCTGTACTACGGGAACTTTTTTGTTGAACTAACGGTGACTTTGTCTGTCGTTCAGCGTCTTAAGCCCTACAACATCCGGCTGCTGTTGGCGTAACGGGAAGAGTCCATTAGCGACGTTTTTTGCCGTTTTTAACCATTGCCACCTTGAGCAATCCTGCTTGCCGCGCCTACTATCTTGTGAATGCCCGAGGGTAGAACGATTGCAATCGTCCTGTGGTCCAAGGGGCAACAGGTGGCGTAGAGGATTCTGTGCCGGATAAACCACCATCGGTTAAGGTATGGGTCTGCCGAGAAGACCTGCGAGGAGTAGTGATGAGCGAAGCGCTGACCATCCACCATGACCAGGCCGGTCATCAGTTCGAGACCAACGTGGACGGTCATCGTGCCTATCTGACGTACATGGATCTGGGCAAGCAGACGCTGGACATCTATCGCACCTTCGTGCCTAACGCCCTGCGCGGGCGTGGCATTGCCGCAGCGCTGACCGAGCGGGCCCTGGAGTATGCCGAGCAGATGGGGTACACGGTGATTCCGTCGTGCTCTTATGTAGAACGCTACATGGAACGCCAGCAGCGTCACTCGAGCAAAGTCTGAACCTATAAAAAAAGGGCCGCTTAGCGGCCCTTTTTTTGTCAGCCGCGCTGGCGCTGCGGCAGTACATCCTTGAGCTTGGCGTGCATGCTGCGCAAGGTCTTCTCAGTCGCAGCCCAGTCAATGCAGGCGTCGGTCACCGAAACACCGTATTGCAGTTCGTTCAGGTCTTTCGGAATCGACTGGCAGCCCCAGTTCAGGTGGCTCTCGACCATCAGGCCGATGATCGACTGGTTACCTTCGAGGATTTGGTTGGCGACGTTTTCCATCACCAGTGGCTGCAGGGCCGGGTCCTTGTTGGAGTTGGCGTGGCTGCAGTCGACCATGATGTTGGCCTTGATCTTGGCCTTGGCCAGGTCCTGTTCGCACAAGGCGACGCTGACCGAGTCATAATTGGGCTTGCCATTGCCGCCGCGCAGCACCACGTGACCGTAAGGGTTGCCCTTGGTGGTGACGATGGAGACGCCGCCTTCCTGGTTGATGCCAAGGAAGCGGTGCGGTTTGGACACTGACTGCAGGGCGTTGATCGCAACGGTCAGGCCGCCATCGGTGCCGTTCTTGAAGCCGACCGCCGAAGACAGGCCCGAGGCCATTTCGCGGTGGGTCTGGGATTCGGTGGTGCGGGCGCCGATGGCCGACCAGCTGATCAGGTCCTGCAGGTACTGCGGGGAGATCGGGTCGAGCGCTTCGGTAGCGGTCGGCAGGCCCATTTCAGCCAGGTCCAGCAGCAGTTGGCGGCCGATGTGCAGGCCGTCCTGGATCTTGAACGAGTCATCCAGGTACGGATCGTTGATCAGGCCTTTCCAGCCTACGGTGGTGCGCGGCTTCTCGAAGTACACGCGCATGACCAGATAGAGGGTGTCGGACACTTCCGCAGCCAATACCTTCAGGCGTTCGGCGTACTCGTGGGCAGCCTTGATGTCGTGGATGGAGCAGGGGCCGACCACGACGAACAGGCGATGGTCCTTGCCGTCGAGAATATCGCGCACCACTTGGCGGCCGGCAGTCACGGTCTGCAGGGCCGTGGCGCTGAGGGGGATTTCCTTCTTGAGCTGATCGGGCGTGATCAGGGTCTCGTTGGAGGCAACGTTTAAGTCGTCGATCGGTAAATCAGCCATCGTGTTACTCGTCAGGTCACGGGTGCCGGCCGCCAGCAATCCCCGTGCGGCCCAGCAGCAAGAATGTTCGCAGCGGGGAGCCGAACCTTAGCGCGTTACAGGTGGCGCGACAATGGGCTTTGGCCTGTCAGGGCAGGGATTTTCCCGTGCTGGCGGCGCTGTTGTGCGATTGGGGTGCCCAGCGGGCCGGAACGGGTGTAAAAAAGCGCACTGACATTTACCTGGAGATCGGCATGCATCCGCGCAAACCACGTATTGGGATCATCGGCAGTGGTGCCATTGGCGGCTTTTATGGGTTGATGCTGGCGCGGGCCGGTTTCGACGTGCACTTCCTGCTGCGCAGCGAATACCAGGTGGTGCGCGACCAGGGGCTGGTGCTTGAAAGTGCCGTGCATGGCCCGTTGCAGATGCAGGTTCAGGCGTATGCCAATGTTGCCGACATGCCGCAATGCGACTGGCTGCTGGTGGGTGCCAAGGCCACCAGCAACCACCAGCTGGCGCCGCTGATCGTGCAGGCCGCTGCACCTGACGCACGCGTGGTGCTGCTGCAGAATGGCCTGGGTGTGGAGGAGCAACTGCGCCCGGCATTGCGCGACGACATGCACCTGCTCGGCGGCCTGTGCTTCATTTGCGTCAATCGCCAGGCCCCGGGTGTGATCCGCCATCAGGCGCTGGGTGCGGTCAACCTGGGCTATCACAGTGGGCCGGCAAGCGAGGGTGGTGCTGCGCTGGTCAAGGAGGGGGCAGGGCTGTTCCAGGCGGCGGGTATCGATTCGCAGGCCATGGACAACCTGAGCCAGGCCCGTTGGCAGAAGCTGGTGTGGAACGTGCCGTATAACGGGCTTTCGGTGTTGCTCGGCGCCAGCACCACGCCGCTGATGGCCGACCCGCATAGCCGGGCGCTGATCCAGGCGTTGATGGACGAGGTGGTGCAAGGCGCTGCAGCGTGTGGCCATGAGCTGCCCGAGGGGTATGCCGAGCATCTGTTCCAGGTCACCGAACGGATGCCCGACTACTGGCCAAGCATGTACCACGACCATGCCCAGCAGCGCCCGCTGGAGCTTCAGGCCATTTATGGCGAGCCGCTGGCGCGCGCACGGGCGGCGGGCTGCAGCTTGCCGCGCATGGAGATGCTGTACCAGGCGCTGTCGTTCATCAGCCGCGATACACGCCCCATCTGACGCCTCCTGCGGCCCGCGCCAGCAGCACGCCGGACGGCAAAGCGTGCGTGCGGCGCGCTGCTAAGCTGAAACTTGCTCTGCCGCAGCGGCAGTCGAGGAGGTCGAATGATCCGCTCCATGCTGTACGCCACCGACCTCGGTGTCTACGCCCCTTTTGTCATGCAGCACGCCCTGGCATTGGCGCGCACGTTCAATGCGGAGTTGTATGTGATTCACGCCGTGGAGCCCATGGGCCAGTTCGCCGAGTCGCTGCTGCAAAGCTATCTCGATGAGCAGACGCTTGACCAGTTGCACAGCCAGGGCGTCAACACGGTCATGGCCAATATCGAACAGCGCGTGCTGGAAAATTTTCGCGATGAACTGGGCGAGGAGGCGGACCTTGCGGTCATCAAGGCGGTGCGTGTGCGCCAGGGTGACCCTGCCCAGGTCATACTCGACCAGGCGCAGCGCTTGAGCGTCGATTTGCTGATTTTCGGAAGCCACAGTGCCGGTGCGGGCGTTGATGTGCCGCTGGGGCGAACGGCGGTGCGGTTGCTGCAGTTGTCGCCTGTGCCGGTGTATATGGTGCCGCTTGCACAGCACCTGGGACGTAGGAAAACGTGAAGCTGGCTGTAGGCTATTACTGGGGCGCGTGTAACAAAATAGTTCTAGATTTATTTCCAGAACCACTAATATAGTTATATATCGTCGCTGCCTGCTGCCGCTGACTCACCGCTGAACCGAGGGAAACCTATGAAGCTTCAACAACTGCGCTACATCTGGGAAGTGGCGCACCACGACCTCAACGTCTCCGCGACGGCGCAGAGCCTGTATACCTCCCAGCCAGGTATCAGCAAGCAGATCCGTTTGCTCGAAGATGAGCTGGGCGTTGAAGTCTTTGCCCGCAGCGGCAAGCACCTGACCCGCGTCACGCCGGCAGGTGAGCGCATCATCAATACCGCTGGCGAAATCCTGCGCAAGGTCGAGAGCATCAAGCAGATCGCCCAGGAATTCTCCAACGAGAAGAAGGGCACCCTGTCCATCGCCACCACCCACACCCAGGCCCGCTACGCGCTGCCGCCGGTGATCAGCAGCTTCATCAAGCAGTACCCGGAAGTGGCCCTGCACATGCACCAGGGCTCGCCGATGCAAATTGCCGAGATGGCCGCTGATGGCACTGTCGACTTCGCCATCGCCACCGAGGCGCTGGAGTTGTTCGGCGACCTGATCATGATGCCGTGCTACAAGTGGAACCGCTGCGTGGTGGTTCCGCAGGGGCACCCGCTGGCCAAGCTGCCGAAGCTGACCCTGGAAGCCGTTGCCGAATACCCGATCGTCACTTACGTCTTCGGGTTTACCGGCCGTTCCAAGCTGGACGAAGCCTTTAACCATCGCGGCCTGACGCCGAAAGTGGTGTTCACCGCCGCCGACGCCGACGTGATCAAGACATACGTGCGCCTTGGGCTGGGTGTGGGCATCGTGGCCAAGATGGCCGTTGACACCAAGCTCGACAGCGACCTGGTGGCCCTGGATGCCAGCGAACTGTTCGAGGCCAGCATCACCAAGATCGGCTTCCGCCGTGGCACTTTCCTGCGCGGCTTCATGTGCGACTTCATCGAGAAGTTCGCCCCGCACCTGACCCGCGAAGTGATGGCCAAAGCCATCCAGTGCCATAACAAGCAAGAGCTTGAAGAGCTGTTCGAAGGCGTCGAGCTGCCGGTGCACTAAGCCGTTCGAGCATGAAAAAACCGGCCCAGTGGGCCGGTTTTTCTTTACCTGTCGATTAGCCCTTGCTGATCAGGTTGCCGGCGTGCAGGCCGCATTCCTTCTGGGTCGACTCTTCCCACCACCAGCGGCCCTCGCGCTCGTGCTGGTTCGGCAGCACCGGGCGTGTGCACGGTTCGCAGCCAATGCTGATGAAGCCGCGCTCGTGCAGGCTGTTGTAGGGCAGCTCGAGCATGCGGATGTAGCCCCACACTTCTTCGCTGCTCATCTGTGCCAGCGGGTTGAACTTGTACAGGGTGCGCTCGGGGGTAGAGAAGGCGCTGTCGATCTCCAGTGCCGCCACCTGGCTACGCGTGCCAGGGCTCTGGTCGCGTCGCTGGCCGGTGGCCCAGGCGCTTACCGTGGCCAGTTTGCGGCGCAGGGGTTCGATCTTGCGGATGCCGCAGCACTCGCCGTGGCCGTCCTTGTAGAAGCTGAACAGGCCCTTTTCCTTGACGAACGGATCGAGCTTGCTGCGATCCGGGCTGAGGATTTCGATCGGCAAGTCATAGTGCTCACGGACCTGGTCGATGAAGCGGTAGGTCTCCGGGTGCAGGCGGCCAGTGTCGAGGCTGAAGACCTTGACCTGTTTGTTCAGCTTCCAGGCCATGTCGACCAGCACCACATCCTCGGCGCCGCTGAAGGAGATCCACAAGTCGTCGCCGAAATGCTCGAAGGCGAGTTTCAGGATGTCTTGTGGTGACTTGTTGGCATAGGTCGCGGCGAGGGCGGCGACGTCGAAGGGTTGGCTCATCAGGCGGTTTCCATCTTGGCTGTGGCGCTGTGCGCTCGTAATGAGGTGATGGTAACAAAAAAATGCTGGGTTAGACGCCTGGCATAAAGGCCTTGTGGCACCGAATCAGAGCTGTTGCAAGGTCTCCATCAGCACCCGCACCTTGGCAATCGATTCTTCGTATTCCGACGCCCAGTCGGAGTCCGCCACCACTGCGCCGCCGCCCCAGCAACTGGCTTGGCCGTCCTTGATCAGCACACTGCGGATGGCGATGGAGCTGTCCATCTCGCCGCGCACATCCACGTACAGCAACGAGCCGCAATACAGTGCACGGCGGCTGGGCTCCAGTTCGTCGATGATCTGCATGGCGCGGATCTTCGGCGCCCCGGTGATCGAGCCGCCGGGGAAGCTGTCGCCGATCAGGTCGAGTGGGTCCTTGTCGGTGGCCAATTGCCCGGTGATGCTGCTGACCAGGTGGTGAACGTTGGGGTAGCTTTCCAGGCTGAACAACTCGGGCACCTTGACCGAGCCGATCTGGCAGGTACGGCCCAGGTCGTTGCGCAGCAGGTCGACGATCATCAGGTTTTCCGAGCGGTCTTTGGGGCTGTTCAGCAGCTCTTCGGCGTTGCGGGTGTCCTGGTCGGGGTTGCTAGAGCGTGGCCGGGTACCCTTGATCGGGCGAGTCTCGACCAGCCCTTGGCTGACGCAAATGAACCGCTCCGGCGAGAAGCTCAGCAGTGCGCTGCCATCGGCCAGTTGCTGGTAACCGGAGAATGGCGTCGGGCACGCTTTGCGCAGCGCCTGATAGGCGCGCCACGGGTCGCCCTGGCACGGTGCGCGGAAGCGTTGTGTCAGGTTGATCTGGTAGCAATCGCCGGCCTGAATGTAGCGTTGCACCTGGTCGAACGCTGCTTGGTAGTGCTCGGGCTTCAAGTCGCCGGTCATATTGGCCAGCAGGTGGAAATCGCCAGTTGCAGCACAATCGGGGGCTTCGAACAGGGCAATCAGGCGCTCGCGCTCAGCGCTTGCCAGGCTCGGGTGGAACACCAGCTGGCTGGTTGCCAGCGTGTGGTCGGTCACCAATGCCCAGCGGTAAAGGCCAAGTTGTGCATCGGGCAGGCCGAGATCATCGACGGCCAGGCTGGGCAGGTTTTCCAGGCGCCGGCCGAAGTCGTAGCTGAGGTAGCCGATCAGGCCGCCGGCAAACGGCAGTTCCACCCCAACCGGCAAGTCGGCGTGGCCCAGTTGCGCCAGCCCTGCGCGCAGCCGTTGCAGGAAGGCGCGGCCGTCCTCGTCTGCGTAGGCTTGTAGGTGTTGCACGGGCCAGGCGCTGAGCAAGTCGAAGCGGCCGCGTTCGGCACCGGGGCGGGCACTGTCGAGCAGAATCGCGCCGGGCGCCTGGCGCAGGCGGGCGAAATAGGCGGCAGGGTCAGGCTGGTAGGGCAGGGGGTGGAGCGTACAGGTCGGCATCAGTGTGGACGGCGATGTAAAAGCGAGGAGGGCGATTGTAGACCTGTGTAGGAAATGCGCCTAGCGCTGGAACGACATTCAAACGTTGTGTTGAAGCCGAGGGCTGCTTTGCAGCCCATTCGCGGGTCAAGCCCGCTCCCACAATACGGTGTTGCGCTCAAGCTGTGGGAGCGGGCTTGCCCCGCGAATGGCTCGCGAAGCGGGCCCCGTCGTTACTGACTCAGCGCGGATGCACGTGCCCGAACAGCCCTTGCGAGACACGAACGCGCTGTTCGGCATCCTCGGTCACACCGTCCTTGGCCAGCGCCTCGATGTGCGCCTCGATGGCGTGGGTGCGCTGGGTCAGCCCGCAGTCGTTGGCAATCTGGATGTTCAGGCCTGGGCGGGCGTTGAGTTCCAGAATCAGTGGGCCCTTTTCCTGGTCCAGCACCATGTCCACACCGATGTAGCCCAGGCCGCACAGCTCGTAGCAGCCAGCCGCAAGCTTCATGAAGCCGTCCCAGTTCGGCAGTTGCACGCCGTCCACGGCGTTGGTGGTGTCCGGGTGCTTGCTGATGATGTTGTTCAGCCAGGTGCCGCGCAGGGTCACCCCCGTGGCCAGGTCGACACCTACGCCGATGGCGCCCTGGTGCAGGTTGGCCTTGCCGCCGGACTGGCGGGTCGGCAGGCGCAGCATGGCCATGACCGGGTAGCCCATCAGCACGATGATGCGGATGTCCGGCACGCCTTCGTAGCTGATGCTCTTGAAGATCTGGTCCGGCGTGACCCGGTACTCGATCAGCGCCCGGTCGCGGTGACCACCCAGCGAGTACAGGCCGGTAAGGATGCTCGAGATCTGGTGCTCGATTTCCTCGTGGCTGATGATCTTGCCCGACACCGTGCGGTAGCGGTCCTCGAAGCGGTCGGCGATCACCAGGATGCCGTCACCGCCGGCGCCTTGCGCCGGTTTGATGACGAAGTCACTGCGCCCGCCGATGATTTCATCGAGCTTCTCGATCTCTTTCTCGGTCTCGATGACGCCGTACATTTCCGGCACATGAATGCCGGCCGCGAGCGCGCGCTCTTTGGTGATGATTTTGTCGTCGACGATCGGGTACAGGTGGCGCTTGTTGTACTTCAGGACATAGTCCGCGTTGCGCCGGTTGATACCCATGATGCCCCGGGCCTCCAGGGCTTTCCAGGTCTTGATCAGTCCGAACATCAGGCATCAGCCTTCTTCAGGAACGCCTTGAAGCGAACGAGCTCGGTCAGGCGGTAGCCGCGGTAGCGACCCATCGCCAGCATGAAGCCCACCAGAATCAGCAGCACCGCCGGGAAGGTGAAGACGAAGTACACCAGCTCCGGCACCATCATCAGCAGGTGCGCGACGGACGCTGCGAACAGGGTGCCGATGGCCACTTTCATGGCATGGCCACCGCCGCGCTCTTCCCAGGTGATCGACAGGCGTTCGATGGTCATGGTCAGGATCACCATCGGGAACAGCGCCACCGACAACCCGCGCTCCAGGCCCAGCTTGTGGCTGAACAGGCTGATGGCGGCGATCAGCACCACCACGAAGGTCAGCACCACCGACAGGCGTGGCAGCATCTGCAGCTTGAGGTGTTCGAGGTACGAGCGCAGTGACAGGCCCAGCGCCGTGATCACCGTGAACAACACGATCCCGAAGCCCAGTTGGGTTTCGCGGAAGGCCAGGGCGATCAGGACCGGGGTGAAGGTACCCAGGGTCTGCAGGCCGATCAGGTTGCGCAGCACCAGGATCACCAGCACGCCGATTGGGATCATCACCATGATCATGAAGGTCTGCTGGGTCTGCAGCGGCAGGCCGTACAGCGAGTACTCGAGGAAGTCGGCGTCGGTGTTCTCGTCGGTCAGCTTGGCCAGGCGGATGGCATTCATCTCGCTGTTGTTCATGCTGAAGGTGACGTTGGCTTTCTTGCCGCCATCGACGGTGATCAGGTTGTCATCACCGGTCCACCACAGCAGGCGGTCGTTGGGCAGGCCCTGCTCGCCGGTGTCCGGGTTAAAGTACAGCCAGTCGTTGCCGTTGAAGCTGCGCAGCCACAGCTCTGGGGTCTGCGGGGTGTCGGCGACCAGGCGGATGGTGTGGACCTTTTCCATCGGCACGTGGGCGATGGACAACAGCAGGTCGATGACCTGGGCCTTCTTCATGGCCGAGGTGTCGCCGGCCAGCAGCAGCTTGACGTTGTCGTCGTTGAGGTTGTTGACCCGCTTGATGGTCTCGCTGACGAAGGTTTCGACGTCGGCCGAATGCTGGCGGATAGGCGCCATCAGGGCTTCGGCAGCGATCTTCTCGGGGCCGTCGACTGCCAGGCTGTCACGGAAGGTCGGGCCCTTGATGGTGGTCTTTTCGTTGCTGTAGCGCTTGGTCAGCACCAGGCGGTAGTAGAGCGTCTGGTTGCCGCTGGCGCGGCGTGCCGACCAGGTCACCTTGCGGTTGCCGTCGGCACGGTTGACGCTCACCCCATAGTTGTTGGAGATGAAGCTCTCGTTGAGGCTGACGTAGTCGCGGTTCAGTGGCGGCACGAACATCTGCACCTTGACCGGGTCCTTGGTGCTGGCCACGAACTCGACCTTGGCGTCGATATTCCACAGGTCGTCGGTTTCGTCTTCGGTCACCGGGATGCCGAGGAAGAAGATCTGATAAGCGGTGACCGCCACGCCCAGCAGCACCAGGACGGTGATCAGGACTTTCAGATGGAGGGTAAGAGAGCGCATCGGGATTACTCTGCTTTAGGAGCGTCGGTGGCACAGGCAGGTTTGCCGGCCGCGTATTTAAGGCTTGGGTCGACCAGCGCGTCGAAGTGCTTGAGCGCCTCGGAGCCGATCAGCAGCGGGAACTGGAACGCGCTGCGGTCGGTGAGGTTGACTTCGATGGTGCGCAGGGCCTGGCCCATGCAGATTTCGAGTTCGATGACCGGGCGCGCGGTGTAGGCCTTGCCCGATTCGGCATCGTAGTCGCCTGCCCGTCGCTTGATCTTGCTGACGCGCGCGAGGGGGCGTTCGATCGGGTGCGAATGGGCGGCATCGATGGCCAGGTAGAAACGCACCCAGCTCTCGCCGTTGCGCTTGAAGCGCTTGATGTCGCGGGCGCTGAGCGAGGCGGTCTTGGCACCGGTGTCGAGCTTGGCGGCCACTTCCAGGTCCAGGTCGCCCAGCTTTGCGTATTCGTTGAGACCGTACACGGTCTTGCCCGCCGCTTGGCCGATGGCCGGCAGCAGGGTGAGGCATAGCAGCAATAAAACGGGTGTAAGTCTCATAATCCTGGCGCGGTACTGTGCAGGGTTCGGGGCAAGGCGACTGGCAACGACTGCGCAAGCTTCCTCGTTCATCTGTCAACAACATGAATAGATGACAGACACGCTATCCATACTCCGTCGGAGGCGCGGCATTCTATCACGCCGACGTCTTGACGCCAGCGCGTCGCGATCTGACAGCAGCGGGGCAGGGTTAGTTCGTTATTAGACGATTGTCGACAATGTTCATTTTGTCTTTGACTGATCGCGCTGAATTAGCTAATTTCTGGCCATGTGATTATCAGGGTGTCGACAATATGCTGGACCTATCCACTCCCAGCCCAGCGTTGGCGGACGAAACGGAAACCTTGTCCGAAAACGTCTTTCGGCGCATCCAAGCGGCCATCGTCAAGGGCGACATCGCCCCGGGCAGCAAAATTTCCGAGCCGGAGCTGGCGCGGACCTACGGTATCAGCCGCGGGCCGCTGCGCGAGGCCATCCACCGCCTCGAAGGCCAGCGCCTGCTGGTGCGCGTGCCGCATGTCGGGGCGCGGGTGGTGTCGCTCAACCATGCCGAGCTGATCGAGTTGTACGAAATCCGCGAATCGCTTGAGGGCATGGCCTGCCGCCTGGCCGCTGAGCGCATGAGCCAGGCCGATATCGACGAACTGCGCCGGGTGCTCGACACCCATGAGCGCGATGCGGCGTTCCAGGCGGGTGTCGGCTACTACCAGCAGGAAGGTGACTACGACTTCCACTACCGGATCATCCAGGGCAGCGGCAACCAGACCCTGGTCAAGATGCTGTGTGGCGAGCTGTACCAGCTGGTGCGCATGTACCGCATCCAGTTCTCCGCCACGCCCAATCGGCCACGCCAGGCGTTTGCCGAACACCACCGGATTCTCGATGCCATCGCCGACCGTGACGGTGAACTGGCCGAACTCCTGATGCGCCGCCACATCGGCGCGTCCAAACGCAACATCGAGCGTCACTACCTGGACGCCAACGACAATAGCCCACGAGGTGATTCATGACTGTGAAGAGCACGCCCGGCCAACGTTTCCGCGACGCGGTTGCCGCCGAACATCCCTTGCAGGTAGTCGGCGCCATCAACGCCAACCATGCCCTGCTGGCCAAGCGCGCCGGCTTCAAGGCCATCTACTTGTCCGGTGGCGGCGTGGCTGCAGGCTCCCTGGGCCTGCCGGACCTGGGTATCAGCGGCCTGGACGATGTGCTCACCGATGTGCGCCGCATCACCGACGTCTGCGACGTGCCGCTGCTGGTGGATGTCGACACCGGTTTCGGTGCCTCGGCGTTCAACGTGGCGCGTACCGTGCGCTCGATGAGCAAGTTCGGCGCAGCCGCCATCCACATCGAAGACCAGGTTGGCGCCAAGCGTTGTGGCCACCGCCCGAACAAGGAAATCGTCACCCAGCAGGAAATGGTCGACCGTATCAAGGCCGCCGTCGATGCCCGTACCGATGACAGCTTCGTGATCATGGCGCGCACCGATGCCCTGGCCGTCGAAGGCTTGAATGCTGCGTTGGACCGTGCCGCAGCCTGCGTCGAGGCCGGCGCCGACATGATCTTCCCGGAGGCCATTACCGAGCTTTCGATGTACAAAACCTTCGCTGACCGTGTGCAAGCGCCGATCCTGGCCAACATCACTGAATTCGGCGCCACCCCGCTGTACACCACCGAAGAGCTGGCGTCGGTCGACGTGTCGCTGGTGCTGTACCCGCTGTCGGCGTTCCGCGCCATGAACAAGGCGGCCGAGAATGTCTACACGGCGCTGCGTCGTGACGGCACCCAGAAGAATGTGGTCGACACCATGCAGACCCGCATGGAGCTCTACGATGCCATTGGTTACCACGCCTTCGAGCAGAGCCTCGATGCGTTGTTTGCCCAGAAGAAAGGTTGAGTGATTGCCTGTGCTGACCCTTTCGCGGGACAAGCCCGCTCCCACAGGGGTGGCACAGGTCCAAGGCATGGCGCTGTACCTGTAGGAGCGGGCTTGCCCCGCGAAGAGGCCGGTACAGGCAAACCGAATTAGCCAGCAAGAAATCCATAACAAATTCAAGAAAGGAGAAACACCATGGCCGAAGCAAAAGTACTCAGTGGCGCAGGCCTGCGTGGCCAGGTGGCCGGCCAGACCGCACTGTCGACCGTTGGCCAGGCCGGTGCCGGCCTGACCTACCGTGGCTACGACGTCCGTGACCTGGCGGCCGGTGCTGAATTCGAAGAAGTGGCCTACCTGTTGCTGTACGGCGAGCTGCCGACCCAGGCCGAGCTGGCTGACTACAAGCACAAGCTGAAGGGCCTGCGTGACCTGCCGCAAGCCCTCAAGGAAGTGCTCGAACGCATCCCGCGCGACGCCCACCCGATGGACGTGATGCGCACCGGCTGCTCAGTGTTGGGCACCCTAGAGCCCGAACTCACCTTCGAAGCCCAGCACGATAAGACCGACCGCCTACTGGCGCTGTTCCCGGCCGTAATGTGCTACTGGTACCGCTTCACCCACCATGGCGTGCGCATCGACTGCACCAGCGATGAAGACACCCTCGGCGGGCATTTCCTGCACCTGCTGCACGGCAAGAAGCCGAGCGAGTTGCATGTCAAGGTGATGAACGTGTCGCTGATCCTCTACGCGGAGCACGAATTCAACGCCTCGACCTTCACCGCACGCGTCTGCGCTTCGACCCTGTCCGACCTGTACTCCTGCGTCACCGCCGCCATCGGCTCGCTGCGTGGCCCGCTGCACGGCGGTGCCAACGAAGCGGCGATGGAGCTGATCGAACGCTTCCAGAGCCCGCAGGACGCCACGGCCGAGCTGCTCAAGATGCTGGAGCGCAAGGACAAGATCATGGGCTTTGGCCATGCCATCTACAAAGAGTCCGACCCACGCAACGAGGTGATCAAGGGCTGGTCGAAGCAACTGGCTGACGAGGTCGGTGACAAGGTCCTGTACCCAGTGTCCGAAGCCATCGACAAGACCATGTGGGAGCAGAAACGCCTGTTCCCTAACGCCGACTTCTACCATGCGTCGGCGTACCACTTCATGGGCATTCCGACCAAGCTGTTCACCCCGATCTTCGTCTGCTCGCGCCTGACCGGCTGGGCGGCGCACGTGTTCGAACAGCGTGCCAACAACCGCATCATCCGCCCGAGCGCCGAGTATGTCGGCGTCGAACAGCGCCAGTTCGTGCCGATCGAGCAGCGCTGAATAGATCTAGAGAGGCAACCCGTTCCCTTGTGGGAGCGGGCTTGCCCGCGAAGGCGTCAGACCGGGCAACCGATGTGCACCTGCTGACGCCTTCGCGGGCAAGCCCGCTCCCACAGGGACGGAGCAACCTTCCGAATCCTGTGACCGAGCCTGATTCCATGATGAACACCGCATTCCGCAAGCACCTGCCAGGCACCGACCTGGACTACTTCGATGCCCGCGCGGCAGTCGAGGCTATCAAGCCCGGCGCCTACGACGGGTTGCCCTACACCTCGCGCGTGCTCGCCGAAAACCTGGTGCGCCGCTGCGACCCCGCCACCCTCGACGCCTCGCTCAGCCAACTGATCGAGCGCAAGCGCGACCTCGACTTCCCGTGGTTCCCGGCGCGCGTGGTGTGCCACGACATCCTCGGCCAAACCGCTCTGGTCGACCTGGCCGGCCTGCGTGACGCCATTGCCGACAAGGGCGGCGACCCGGCCCAGGTCAACCCGGTGGTGCCGGTGCAGTTGATCGTCGACCACTCCCTGGCGGTCGAATGCGGTGGTTTCGACCCACAGGCGTTCGAGAAAAACCGTGCCATCGAAGACCGCCGTAACGAAGACCGTTTCCACTTCATCAACTGGACCAAGAAGGCGTTCAAGAACGTCGACGTGATCCAGCCGGGCAACGGCATCATGCACCAGATCAACCTGGAGAAGATGTCGCCGGTGATCCACAGTGACCGCGGCGTGGCCTACCCGGACACCTGCGTTGGCACCGACAGCCACACCCCGCATGTCGACGCCCTGGGCGTGATCGCCATTGGTGTCGGCGGCCTGGAAGCCGAGAACGTGATGCTTGGCCGTGCCTCGTGGATGCGCCTGCCGGAAATCGTCGGCGTCGAGCTGACCGGCAAGCTGGCGCCGAACATCACCGCCACCGACCTGGTGCTGGCCCTGACCGAGTTCCTGCGTAAACAGAAAGTCGTCGGCGCCTACCTGGAGTTCCATGGCGAGGGTGCCCGTGCCCTGACCCTGGGCGACCGCGCGACCATCTCCAACATGGCACCTGAATACGGCGCCACTGCGGCGATGTTCGCCATCGACCAGCAGACCATCGACTACCTCAAGCTGACCGGCCGCGAAGAGCAGCAGGTCAAGCTGGTGGAAACCTACGCCAAGGCCACCGGCCTGTGGGCCGACAGCCTGGCCGGCGCCGTCTACGAGCGTACCCTGAGCTTCGACCTGTCGAGCGTGGTGCGCAACATGGCCGGCCCGTCCAACCCGCATGCCCGCGTGGCCACCAGCGACCTGGCGGCCAAGGGCATCGCCGGGGCTTGGGAAGACGTCCCGGGGCAAATGCCGGACGGCGCGGTCATCATCGCCGCCATCACCAGTTGCACCAACACCAGCAACCCGCGCAACGTGATCGCTGCGGGCCTTTTAGCGCGCAATGCCAACAAGCTGGGCCTGGCGCGCAAGCCCTGGGTCAAATCCTCGCTGGCGCCAGGCTCCAAGGCTGTGCAGCTGTACCTGGAAGAAGCGGGGCTTGAGAAAGAGCTGGAGCACCTGGGCTTTGGCATCGTCGCTTTCGCCTGCACCACCTGCAACGGCATGTCCGGTGCGTTGGACCCGGTGATCCAGCAAGAGATCGTCGAGCGTGACCTGTATGCCACTGCGGTGTTGTCGGGTAACCGCAACTTTGACGGGCGCATCCACCCTTACGCCAAGCAGGCGTTCCTGGCCTCGCCGCCGCTGGTGGTGGCCTACGCCATCGCCGGGACCATCCGGTTCGACATCGAGAAGGACGTGCTGGGCGTGGTTGACGGCAAGGAAATCCGCCTCAAGGATATCTGGCCGAGCGATGAAGAAATCGACGCCGTGGTGCGTGCCTCGGTCAAGCCGGAGCAGTTCCGCAAGGTCTACATTCCGATGTTCGCCATTGAGGAAGACCGTGGGCCGAAGGTGGCGCCGCTGTACGCGTGGCGCCCGATGAGCACCTATATCCGCCGTCCGCCGTACTGGGAAGGTGCCCTGGCCGGTGAGCGCACCCTGCGTGGCATGCGCCCGCTGGCGGTGCTGCCGGACAACATCACCACCGATCACCTGTCACCGTCCAACGCCATCATGATGGACAGCGCGGCGGGTGAGTACTTGGCGAAAATGGGCCTGCCGGAGGAGGACTTCAACTCCTACGCCACCCACCGTGGCGACCACCTGACCGCCCAGCGCGCCACGTTCGCCAACCCCAAGCTGTTCAACGAAATGGTGCGTAAGGACGACGGCAGCGTGAAGCAGGGCTCGTTGGCGCGCATCGAGCCGGAAGGCAAGGTGACCCGCATGTGGGAAGCGATCGAGACCTACATGGAGCGCAAGCAGCCGCTGATCATCGTCGCCGGTGCCGACTATGGCCAGGGCTCGTCCCGTGACTGGGCGGCCAAGGGGGTGCGCCTGGCGGGTGTCGAGGCGATCGTGGCCGAAGGCTTTGAGCGCATTCACCGCACCAACCTGGTGGGCATGGGCGTGCTGCCGCTGGAGTTCAAGCCGGGTACGGACCGCAACACCCTGGGTCTGGATGGCAGTGAGACCTATGATGTGCTCGGTGAGCGCAAGCCGCGTGCAACGCTGACGCTGGTGGTTACCCGTCGCAATGGCGAGCGGGTCGAGGTGCCGGTGACCTGCCGGCTGGACACCGCCGAGGAAGTGTCGATCTACGAGGCCGGCGGGGTGCTGCAGCGCTTTGCCCAAGACTTCCTCGAAGCTTCTGCTTGAGTGTTTGGGGCTGCTTTGCAGCCCATCGCCGGCAAGCCGGCTCCTACAGGGATAGCGCTTTGCGCCGTAGCTGTAGGAGCTGGCTTGCCGGCGATGGGCCGCGCAGCGGACCTAAGGGTTATTGCATTTTCAGACAGGACAGCACAGCAATGGCACACGCACCACAAATCAAGATCCCCGCCACCTACATCCGTGGCGGTACCAGCAAAGGCGTATTCTTCCGCCTGGACGACCTCCCCGAGCAGGCGCAGATCCCAGGCCCAGCCCGCGATGCGCTGCTGTTACGGGTCATCGGCAGCCCCGACCCCTACGGCAAGCAGATCGATGGCATGGGCGGCGCCACCTCGAGCACCAGTAAAACGGTGATCCTCTCGCGCAGCATCAAGCCCGAACACGACGTCGACTATCTGTTTGGCCAGGTCAGCATCGACAAGGCCTTCGTCGACTGGAGCGGTAACTGCGGCAATCTGTCTGCCGCAGTCGGTTCCTTCGCCATCAGCAGCGGCCTGGTCGACCCGGTGCGGGTGCCGCGTGACGGCATCGCGACCGTGCGCATCTGGCAGGCCAATATCGGCAAGACCATCATCGCCCACGTGCCGATCACCGAAGGTGAAGTGCAGGAAACCGGGGATTTCGAACTCGATGGCGTGACCTTCCCGGCGGCCGAGGTTCAGCTGGAGTTCCTGGACCCAGCTGCCGACGAAGAGGGCGCAGGTGGGTCGATGTTCCCAACCGGCAACCTGATAGATGACCTGGAAGTGCCAGGGGTGGGCACGTTCAAGGCAACCCTGATCAATGCGGGTATCCCGACCATCTTCGTCAATGCCAGCGATATCGGCTACACCGGCACTGAGCTGCAGGACGCGATCAACGGTGACCCGCAAGCGCTGCTGCGCTTCGAGACAATCCGTGCCTATGGCGCCGTGCGCATGGGGCTGATCGAGCATGTCGACCAGGCGGCCGGGCGTCAGCACACGCCGAAAGTGGCCTTCGTCGCGCCACCGAGCACCTACACTGCGTCCAGTGGCAAGGTGGTTGCGGCGGCTGACATCGACCTGCTGGTGCGTGCGTTGTCCATGGGCAAGCTGCACCACGCGATGATGGGCACTGCTGCGGTCGCCATCGGTACCGCTGCCGCCATCCCAGGCACGCTGGTCAACCTCGCCGCCGGCGGGCGCGAGCGCAGTGCCGTACGGTTCGGTCACCCTTCCGGCACCCTGCGGGTTGGCGCCGAAGCGCGTCAGGTGAGGGGCGAATGGACGGTGACCAAGGCAATCATGAGCCGCAGTGCTCGCGTGCTGATGGAAGGCTGGGTGAGGGTGCCTGGCGATAGCTTCTGACGCACCACTGGCGCTCGGCGTTCGATGACTGGGGCCGCTTCGCGGCTCATCGCCGGCAAGCCGGCTCCCACTCCGAACCTGTGGGAGCCGGCTTGCCGGCGATGGGCTGCCAGGCAGCCCCACAATCACAGGAGCTGCAAATGAGCGCCAACGTGGACCTTAACCAGCGCCCGGACTACGACCGGGTGCTGCAAACCCTCGCCGATTACGTCCTCACCTACCGGGTCGAATCCCTGGAGGCACTGGACACTGCGCGCAACTGCCTGATGGACACCCTGGGCTGCGGCCTGCTGGCCCTGCGCTTCCCCGAGTGCACCAAACACCTCGGCCCGCTGGTGGAAGGCACGGTGGTGCCGAATGGCGCCCGTGTGCCCGGCACCGCCTACCGCCTCGATCCGGTCAAAGCCGCCTGGGACATTGGCTGCATCGTGCGCTGGCTGGACTACAACGACACCTGGCTGGCCGCCGAGTGGGCGCACCCTTCGGACAACCTCGGCGGCATTTTGGCCGTGGCCGATCACCTGTCGCAAAAACACGTAGCAAAGGGTGAAAGCCCACTGCTGATGCGCGAAGTGCTCGAAGCCATGGTCATGGCGCACGAGATCCAGGGCGTGTTGGCGCTGGAGAATTCGTTCAATCGTGTGGGCCTAGACCACGTGATCCTGGTCAAAGTGGCCTCCACGGCCGTCTGCGCCAAGCTGATGGGGGCCAACCGCGAGCAACTGCTGTCGGCGTTGTCGCATGCCTTTGTCGATGGCCAGGCGCTGCGTACCTACCGCCATGCACCCAACGCAGGCTCGCGCAAGTCCTGGGCTGCCGGCGATGCGTCCAGCCGGGGCGTGCGCCTGGCCGATATCGCGCTGCGTGGCGAGATGGGTGTGCCTGGCGTGCTCACGGCGCCGCAATGGGGTTTCTATGACGTCTCATTCAGTCATACCAACAAGGACCTGGCGCTCAAGCCCTCTGCTCAGCAGGAGTTGCGCCTTCCGCAGCCCTTGGCCAGCTATGTGATGGAGAACGTGCTGTTCAAAGTCAGTTTTCCGGCCGAGTTCCACGCCCAGACGGCCTGTGAAGCCGCCGTGCTGCTGCACCCGCAGGTGCGCAATCGCCTGCATGAGGTGGACCGTATTGTCATTACCACGCAGGAGTCGGCCATTCGCATCATCTCCAAGGTCGGCTCACTGGCCAATGCCGCTGACCGTGATCACTGCCTGCAGTACATGGTGGCGGTGCCGCTGATTTTTGGGCATCTGGTGGCCGAGCATTACGAGGATGTCTTCCACGCCGCCCACCCGAGTATCGACCGCCTGCGCGACAAGATGGAGGTGGTCGAGGACCCGCGCTTCACCCGTGAATACCTGGAGGCTGACAAGCGCTCGATCGCCAACGGCTTGCAGGTGTTTTTCAAGGATGGCAGCAGCACCGAGCAGGTCGTGGTGGAGTACCCGGTCGGGCACAGGCGTCGGCGCGGGGAGGGCATACCGTTGCTGGAGTCGAAGTTCAGGGAGAACCTGGCGACGCGGTTTGCGCGGCAGCGGTGTGAGGCGATTTTCGAGCTGTGCGAGGATCAGCAAAAGCTGGAGGCGACGGCGGTGCACAGGTTTGTGGATTTGTTCGTGATGTGAGGTTGCCAGTGCGCTCCTCTTCGCGGGGCAAGCCCGCTCCTACAGGGGCCGAGCAAACCTTGACTGCCCCCAGAAAATTGGATGGGTGTCCAACTTCTTGGGGACAGTCCAAACCCGTGGGAGCGGGCTTGCCCCGGGGAGAGGCCTGAAAGGGCAATAAAAAACCCCAGCATTTCTGCTGGGGTTTTTTCTTACAGCTTACTGCTGATTACGCCTGAACAACCGGGATTTTGGCGTTGGCCGCAGCCTCGCGGAACTCGGCGATCTGGTCGAAGCTCAGGTAGCGGTAGACGTCGGCAGCCATGCTGTCGATGTCTTTCGCGTACTGCATGTACTCTTCGACGGTCGGCAGTTTGCCGATGATCGAAGCGACAGCAGCCAGCTCGGCCGATGCCAGGTACACGTTGGTCGCGTCGCCCAGACGGTTCGGGAAGTTACGGGTCGAGGTGGAAACCACGGTCGAACCGGTCTGCACACGTGCCTGGTTACCCATGCACAGCGAGCAGCCTGGCATTTCCATGCGCGCACCGGCCTTGCCGTAGATGCCGTAGTAGCCTTCTTCGGTCAGCTGGTGAGCGTCCATCTTGGTTGGCGGGGCCAGCCACAGACGGGTCGGAATACCACCCTTGACCTTCTCCAGCAGCTTGCCGGCTGCGCGGAAGTGGCCGATGTTGGTCATGCACGAACCGATGAACACTTCGTCGATCTTCTCGCCCTGTACCGAAGACAGCAGGCGGGCATCGTCCGGGTCGTTCGGCGCGCAGAGCACAGGCTCTTTGACGTCGGCCAGGTCGATTTCGATGATTTCGGCGTATTCGGCATCGGCGTCGGCCGACAGCAGCTCAGGCTTGGCCAGCCAGGCTTCCATGGCCTGGGCGCGACGCTCCAGGGTGCGGGCATCGCCGTAGCCTTCGCCGATCATCCAGCGCAGCAGGGTGATGTTGGAAGTCAGGTACTCGGCGATGGCCTTTTCTGGCAGCTTGATGGTGCAACCGGCAGCCGAACGTTCAGCCGAGGCGTCGGACAGTTCGAACGCTTGCTCGACGGTCAGTTCGTCCAGGCCTTCGATTTCCAGGATGCGGCCGGAGAAGGCGTTTTTCTTGCCCTTCTTCTCGACGGTCAGCAGGCCCTTCTGGATGGCGTAGTAAGGGATGGCATGCACCAGGTCACGCAGGGTGATGCCAGGTTGCAGCTTGCCCTTGAAACGCACCAGGATCGACTCTGGCATGTCCAGCGGCATGACGCCGGTGGCGGCGGCGAAGGCCACCAGGCCGGAACCGGCCGGGAACGAGATGCCGATCGGGAAGCGGGTGTGCGAGTCACCACCGGTACCGACGGTGTCAGGCATCAGCATGCGGTTCAGCCAGCTGTGGATGATGCCGTCGCCAGGGCGCAGCGACACGCCGCCACGGGTGCGGATGAAGTCTGGCAGGGTGTGGTGGGTGGTGACGTCGATCGGCTTCGGATAGGCCGCAGTGTGGCAGAACGACTGCATGACCAGGTCAGCGGAGAAGCCCAGGCACGCCAGGTCTTTCAGCTCGTCGCGGGTCATCGGGCCAGTGGTGTCCTGGGAACCGACGGTGGTCATCTTCGGCTCGCAGTAGGCACCTGGGCGCACGCCCTGGCCTTCTGGCAGGCCGCACGCACGGCCGACCATCTTCTGCGCCAGGGTGAAGCCCTTGGTCGAAGCGGCAGGCTGCTCCGGTTTCTTGAACAGGTCGACAGGGCCCAGGCCCAGCTCGGCGCGGGCTTTATCGGTCAGGCCACGGCCTACGATCAGCGGGATACGGCCACCCGCGCGGACTTCGTCCAGCAGCACTTCGGTTTTCAGCTCGAAGTTGGTGACCAGTTCGTCGCTGCCGTGACGGCGCACTTCACCTTTGAACGGGTAGACGTCGATGACGTCGCCCATGGCCAGGTTGGTGCAGTCGAACTCGATTGGCAGGGCGCCGGCGTCTTCCATGGTGTTGTAGAAGATCGGGGCGATCTTGGTGCCGAAGCAGAAGCCACCGGCGCGCTTGTTCGGCACGTACGGAATGTCGTCACCGAAGAACCACAGCACCGAGTTGGTGGCGGATTTACGCGACGAACCGGTACCGACCACGTCACCCACGTAGGCAACTGGGAAGCCTTTGGCCTTGACCGCTTCGATCTGGGCCAGAGGGCCGACCGACCCTGGCTGCTGTGGCTCAATGCCGTCACGGGCCATTTTCAGCATGGCCAGGGCGTGCAGCGGGATGTCAGGGCGCGACCAGGCGTCCGGGGCAGGGGACAGGTCGTCGGTGTTGGTTTCGCCAGGCACCTTGAACACGGTCAGGGTGTACTTGTCGGCGATGGCCGGACGCGAGGTGAACCACTCGCCGGCAGCCCAGGACTCAAGCACGGCCTTGGCGTGGACGTTGCCCGCCTTGGCTTTTTCGGCCACGTCGTGGAAGGCATCGAACATCAGCAGGGTGTGCTTGAGCTTTTCGGCCGCGACGGCGCCCAGTTCGGCGTCATCCAGCAGCGCGACCAGCGTTTCGATGTTGTAGCCGCCCTGCATGGTGCCCAACAGCTCGGTCGCGAGCTTGCGGTCGACCAGCGGGGATTTTGCTTCGCCCTTGGCCACGGCGGACAGGAAAGCAGCCTTGACGTAGGCAGCTTCGTCTACCCCTGGCGGTACACGGTTGGTGAGCAGGTCTACGAGGAAGGCTTCTTCGCCGGCCGGCGGGTTTTTCAGCAGCTCGACCAGGCCTGCAGTTTGTTCGGCGTTCAGCGGCTGGGGCACGATACCCAGGGCGGCACGCTCTTCGATGTGTTTGCGGTAGGCTTCAAGCACAGTTATTACCCTCATCAGTGGTCCCTAAAGGGAGTCCGGGACGCTCATCCAGCATTCCCTGCACCCATGCGCAATGACGGCTTCTTGGGCCGCCCAGCCAGGGTCGCAGAGAATCCTTACAGAAGCTGCTTTCAAAGTTTTACGCCTGCAGAACGGGGAGCTGATGAGGGCTGGCACGGGCATGCGAGGGTGCATGGCCCGGGCCAACGCCGTTCTACCGGATTAACTGTGCTCGTGACGCTTTGAAAACAGCTTCCAACGGACATTGTTGCCTTGAAAAGGCCGGATGATTCTACGGCAAAAAAAGCCTGAAGGTAAGGCGGCGAAGATGACTTTAACGAGTGACCCTGGTTAGACAAAGGGCTAACATGGGCCCGTGTTCCACCGCCAAGCCGTTGTTTTTCATGTCCAACAAGTCCATCAAGACCCCTTGCGTCGGCCTGTGCTCCACGGTGTACGGAGACACCGTATGCCGTGGCTGCAAGCGTTTTCACCATGAAGTGATCAACTGGAACGGCTACGACGATGCGCAGAAGCGCGCCGTGTGGCTGCGTCTGGAGCAATTGCTGGTGCAGGTGATGATGGCCAAGCTGGAAGTCTTCGACAAAAGCCTGCTGCGCCTGCAATTGGAGCAGCGCTCCATCCGCTTTGTGGAGCAACAGTCGGAATACTGCTGGGCCTACCAGTTGATCGCCCGTGGGGCACGGATGATCCGAGACCTGGAGGCTTACGGCATGGTATTGCTGCCGGAGTTTCGAGGCTGGGAACTGCCGCAGTTGCGCGACGCCATCGACCGCGAGTTCTTTCTGCTGTCCGAGGCGCATTACCAGCGCTATATCGCACCGAGCTTCTTGCGCGATGCCCTGGAGAATGGGCAGGGCTGAAATTTCACTGGCCTCTTCGCGGGGCAAGCCCGCTCCCACAGGATGCTGCGTATTAACTGTGGGAGCGGGCTTGCCCCGCGAAGAGGCCGGAAAACTTCTCGGCTCAGTCGCCGGTATATTCACACCCGCTGGTGCAGGTCTCGTGAATGCGCACCTTCGACAGTTCTGGCAGCAATGGTTTGACCTGCTCCCAGATCCACTTGGCGATCACTTCGCTGGTGGGGTTTTCAAGGCCTGGAATGTCATTCAGGTAGTTGTGGTCCAGCTGTTCGTAGATCGGCTTGAAGATCGCCTTGATCTCGGAAAAATCACGAATCCACCCGGTGTGCGGGTCAAGCGGGCCGGTCAGGTGCAGGCCGACCTTGAACGAGTGACCATGCAGGCGACCACACTTGTGCCCGGCAGGGACGTGCGGCAGGCGGTGGGCCGATTCGAATGTGAACTCTTTGAAAATTTCCACGCTGTCAGAACTCTGTATGAATCAAGAATGCGCGCAGTTTATCATGGCGCCAGCTGTTTTCAGGTTGAATTAAGGACCGCTGGGTAATCTTAACCCCGTAGACAACTTGAACATCTCTCAGGAGAGAAGACACGATGAAAACCTTGACTGCCCTGTTCACCGCCGCCGCCCTTACCCTGGGCGCCAATGCCGCTTTCGCCAAGGACGTTCAGCCTGACGAAGTGGTCAAACTGGTCAACGCCAAGACCATCAAGTCGCTGGATGAGCTGAAAGCCACCGCCATGGCCAAGCACCCAGGCGCCACGGTCAAAGACTCGGAACTTGAAGACGAATACGGCCGCTACATCTACAAGGTCGAGCTGCGCGACGCACAGAACGTCGAGTGGGACGTCGACCTGGATGCCAAGACCGGTGAAGTACTCAAGGACGCGCGAGATAACTGATGATCCCCTTACCGCGGCCGGCGCGATACCTCGCGCTTTCGCTGCTGGCTGTCTGCTCCCTGGCGGCTGCCCGTGACCTGGATCAGGACGAGGCCCTGGCGCTGCGCCAGAAGGGCGTCATCCTGCCGCTCGAGCAGCTGCTGGAAACCGCCCTGGGGCGTCACCCCGGGGCGCGTTTGCTGGAGGCCGAGCTGGAAGAAGACGACGATCGCTACGAATACGAAGTCGAGTTGCTGACTGCCGAAGGTGTGGTCCGCGAAATCAAGCTAGACGCCAGTACCGGTGCCCTGCTCAAAGACGAGGAAGACGACTGAATGCGCCTGTTGCTTGTCGAGGACAATGTCCCGCTGGCCGATGAACTGATCGCCGGCCTGCAGCGCCAGGGCTACGCCGTGGACTGGCTGGCCGATGGCCGCGATGCGGTGTACCAGGGCCAGAGCGAACCCTACGACCTGATTATCCTGGACCTCGGCTTGCCAGGCTTGCCGGGGCTCGACGTGCTCGCCCAGTGGCGTGCCGCTGGCCTGGCCACGCCAGTGCTGGTGCTGACCGCCCGCGGCTCCTGGGCCGAGCGCATCGAAGGCCTCAAGGCCGGTGCCGACGACTACCTGAGCAAACCCTTCCACCCCGAAGAGTTGCAGTTGCGCATCCAGGCGTTACTGCGCCGTGCCCGTGGCCTGGCCAACCAGCCCACCTTGGAAGCCGCCGGCCTGCACCTGGATGAAAGCCGGCAGTGCGTGAGCCGTGACGGTGTCGATATCCAGCTGACCGCTGCCGAGTTTCGGCTGCTGCGTTATTTCATGCTGCATCCGCAGCAGATCCTGTCCAAGAGCCATCTGGCCGAGCACCTTTACGATGGCGAGACGGAGCGCGATTCCAACGTCCTTGAAGTGCACGTCAACCACCTGCGCCGCAAGTTGGGCCGCAGTGTGATCGAGACGCGCCGCGGGCAAGGCTATATCTACGCCGGGAGCGTTGCGTGAAGTCGATTCAGGCGCGGTTGAGCCTGGGTTTGGTGGCCGTGCTGGTGGTGGTGGGTGTGGTGCTGGCGCAACTCACCCTGTGGCTGTTCGAGGCGGGCCTGCAGCGCTACCTGGAAAACGGCTTGCGCAAGGAAAGCGAGAACCTGCTGGTGGCCCTGGTGCGGGGGCCTTCAGGTTTGCAGCTGGACGAGCGGCGCATTTCTGCGGCCTATCAGCGGCCGTTTTCCGGGTATTACTTTCGCATCGATTTTGACAACGGTACCTGGCGCTCGCGTTCGCTGTGGGACCTGGACATGCCCAAGCCCGCCGCTCCTGGGCTTTCCGATAGCCACGAGCTGGGCCCAGAGGGGCAGCAATTGCTGGCGCTGCGTGCTGACTATCGCCGCCTAGGCCAGGACATCTCGATCAGTGTGGCGCAGGATTACTCACCGGTGCGTGAAGGCTTCCGGCGCATGCAGCAGATCGGCCTGGGCATGGGGCTGGTGGCGTTGATACTGGTGCTGGTGCTCCAGCGCGTCACGGTTAAGCGCTCATTGCGCCCGCTGGAGCGTGCCCGCCAGCAGATCGCCCAGTTGCAACAAGGGCAGCGCTCGCAACTGGATGCCGAAGTGCCTGTCGAGCTGGCGCCGCTGGTGGGGCAGATCAACCACTTGCTGAGCCACACCGAAGACAGCCTGCGGCGCTCGCGCAATGCCTTGGGCAACCTTGGCCATGCGCTGAAGACGCCGTTGGCGGTCTTGCTGAGCCTGGCGTCCAGCGCGCGTTTGGAGGGCCTGCCGGACGTGCGCGAGCAAATGCGCGCGCAGCTTGAGCACATTCAGCAGCGCCTGGCACGCGAACTCAACCGCGCTCGCCTGGCGGGTGACGCCTTGCCCGGTGCCCAGTTCGATTGCGATGCCGAATTGCCGGGGTTGTTGAGCACCTTGGGCATGATCCACGGTGAAGGCCTGTTGCTTGAGCGGGACGTACCGCCTGGGCTGCTGTTGCCGTGGGACCGCGAGGACGTTCTGGAGTTATTAGGCAACCTGCTGGACAACGCTTGCAAATGGGCAGACTGCGAAGTACGCCTGGGCATTGCACCGAGCGACGGCGGTTACCGGCTGTGGGTCGACGATGATGGCCCAGGTATTCCAGAAAGCCAGCGCCTGCAGGTGCTGGAGCGGGGCTCGCGGCTGGATGAGCAGGTCGATGGGCATGGCCTTGGGCTGGGCATCGTGCGCGATATCGTCGAGGCTTGGGGCGGGCAACTGGCGTTGCTTCAGAGCCCGTTGGGCGGGTTGCGGGTGAGCATCGACTTGCCGCGCAGGGCTAGATAATGCCGGGGCCGCTTCGCGCCCCTTTCGCGACGCAAGGCCGCGCTCACAGCATTGCCGCAGCGGGCCTGTGAGCAGATCACCACTGCAAAAAAATTGCAGTACAGGCGCATTTTTTTGAATTGGCCCTCGCCAATCCCACCCGGCACAATCCCCGCACGAAACTTCCCAGTTTCCATCTCTCCACGGACGGAGCCCCTTGCGCTATTGCTCTGGCAATACAGGGCCCAGGCCAGCTTGGCTGGGCTTTCTTTTTAACCAGAAAAACTACGATTTCGATTATTCACATGCCTGCTTCGCGTTCCGAAAGTCGTCTGCAGCGGCTGTTGCCCGCACCCCTGAATATCCCCCCCAAAGAATGGCTGCGCGCTGCTATCGGCGCCTTGCTTGGCTTGTTCTTGGCCGGCTGGCTGACCAGCATGGCCTATGGCCCTGGCATCGCTTTGCACCTTCTGGGCCCTTTGGCCGCTTCGGCAGTGTTGGTATTTGCCGTGCATTCCGGCCCTTTGGCCCAGCCCTGGCCCGTGCTGGGCAGTTACGCCCTGGCGGGCGCCGTCGGCCTGGCCATGCGCCAGGGTTTCGGGCCTGAGCTTTGGGTGGCTGCTACTGCCCTGGCGCTCTCGGTACTGGTGATGTGCCTGTTGCGCTGCCTGCACCCACCGGGCGGCGGTGTGGCGGTCAGTGCGGTGCTGGCCGACCCGGGCCTGACCGCGTTAGGGGATCACCTGCTGGAGCCGGTGCTGCTCAATGCGCTGATTCTGGTGGCAGTGGCGGTGGTCTACAACCGCCTGACTGGCGTGCGTTACCCCAAAGGCACGGCCCCACGCAAAGAGCTGCATCACACCCACGACCCGCTGCCCAGCGAGCGTGTCGGGGTCAGCGGCGCCGACCTGGACCAGGCCCTTGAAGAGCTGGGCGAGTTCGTCGATGTCACCCGGGACGAACTGGAGCGCATCATCCTCGCCACCGAACAGCATGCCTTGCAGCGCAGCCTGGGCGGTATCACAGCAGCCTCCGTGATGTCGCGCGATGTGCAGTTCGCGTCACCGGACACCACCCTGGAGCAGGCGTGGAAGCTGCTGGCCAGCCACCACCTGAAAACCCTGCCGGTGCTCCAGCATGGCAAGCTGGTCGGCATCGTCAGCTTAAGTGACCTGGTAGGGCCGGCCATGCAGCGTGGGCGGTTCCGCTGGCGCGGCCTGTTCGGGCGCAAGGCAGTGCGCATGGAGCAGGTGATGAGCCGGCGGGTGGTCAGTGTCAGCAGCCAGCACCCGCTGGAGCGCCTGCTGCCTTTGCTGTGTGAACAAGGGCTGCACTGTCTGCCGGTGCTCGACAACGGCCAACTGGTCGGGGTGGTCACCCAGACCGACCTTATCGCCGGCCTCAAGCGCCAATTACTGAGCGCCGCCGGCAGTGCCTCAGATAACCGGGTCCCAGCGCTGTGACCAATCGCTGGCGCCGGCAGCCACCAGCTGGCGGAGTATCGCGAAGGCCTGTTGCAGCGCTTCGCTGTCGCGCTTGCGCGGGTACACCAGAAACGTCGGGTAGGTGAACTCTGGCGCCTGCGGCACGCGCTCGAACACGCCGCTGTCCAGGTAAGCCTGCACCACGCGGGTACGGAAGTAGCCACTGCCGCCCTGGTCGAGGATGAACTGCAGGGCCAGCGGCCCGAGGTTGAAACTCAGTGCCGGGCGCGCGCAGTCGGGCAGGGCGGCGTCGTGCTGGCGGCGGAACGCCTCGCCCCAGTCGATATAGATGTACGGGTCAGGCTGATCGACCCGGCGCACGCGGATCAGCTTCTCTTCCATCAACTGCTCAACTTGCAGGCCTGGCCCGTAGGTCGGCTGATAGACCAGCGCGGCGTCCAGCAGGCCCATTTCGACCTTGCGCAGCAGCGATTCGCCGTCGCTCACTTCGCTGCGGATGGCATGGCTGGGCAGTTCGCGGTGCAGCGCACTGACCCAGTCGAGCATCATCGGGTTGCCCAGGCTCACTTCGCCGCCCACATGCAGTACCTGCTGGCAACCTTCGGGCAGCGGCAGGTCGCGGCGCGCCGCTTCCCAGGTCTGCACCAGCTGGTTGGCATAGCTGACGAAGGCCTCACCATCGCTGGTCAGGCTGGCGCCGTTGCGGCTGCGCACGAACAACTGGCAGCCCAATTGCTGCTCAAGGCGCTGGACCCGCGCCGTGATCGCCGTTTGTGACACGAACAGGCGTTCGGCGGCGGCGACCAGGCTGCCGCAGCGCACGATTTCCAGAAAGGTACGGGCCTGATCGATGTCCATGGGCTGCTCGGTGGCTAAAAGGGGCGGCCTATTCTAGAGGCTTTGCACCGTTATGGGGCGTATTCGTGTTATCTGCAAATTTGCAGGTCGGTTGTGACTTTAGTCCCATGGCGCGCCCGGCGTGGCGGTCCATACTCAAGTTTCGCCCTTCTATAACAACAAGTACCGGGTTCCCTTCGACATGAGCTATCAGCACAGCTACGCCCACTCCATCGCCGACCCTGCCGCGTTCTGGGCCGAGCAAGCCGCGCACCTGGCCTGGCACCGCAAGCCTTCCCTGACCTTGCAGGAAAACCCTGACGGCACCCACCGCTGGTTTGCTGACGGCCGCCTGAACAGCTGCCACCTGGCACTCGACCATCAGATCGAACAAGGCCGTGGCGAGCAGTTGGCGCTGATCTACGACTCGCCGGTGACCGGTACTCAACAGACGTATACCTACCGACAGCTACGCGACGAGGTGGCACGCCTGGCCGGTTTGCTGCGCGAATTGGGGGTTGGCAAGGGCGATGGGGTGATCATCTACATGCCCATGGTGCCGCAGGCGGCCATGGCCATGCTGGCGTGCGCGCGGATAGGCGCGGTGCATTCGGTGGTGTTCGGCGGTTTTGCCGCCAACGAGCTGGCCTTGCGCATCGATGATGCCCGGCCCACGTTGCTGCTGACGGCGTCCTGTGGCCTGGAGTTCGACCGGGTAATCGAATACAAGCCGCTGGTCGATCGTGCCCTGCAATTGGCCCGTCACCAGCCGCGCAACGTGCTGGTCCTGCAACGCCCCCAGGCCACCGCCCAGTTGCAGCCAGGCCGCGACCTGGACTGGCAGCAGGCATTGGCAACGGCCGAGCCGGTGGCCCCTGTCGAGCTGGACGCCGGTGACCCGCTGTACATCATGTACACCTCCGGCACCACCGGAAAGCCCAAGGGCATCGTGCGTGAAAACGGCGGCAACGCGGTTGCGCTGTGCTATGCCATGCGCCACATCTACGGCATGCAGGCGGGCGATGTGTGGTGGGGTATTTCTGACGTGGGTTGGGTGGTGGGCCATTCGCTGATCGTCTACGGGCCGTTGATGAGTGGCTGCACCACGGTGTTCTACGAAGGCAAGCCGATCCGCACCCCGGACGCCTCCGCCTACTGGCGCGTGGTCGAGCAATACAAGGTCAACGCGTTATTTTGCGCGCCGACCGCCATGCGGGCCATCCGCAAGGAAGACCCAGACGGTGAGCTGATCAAAGGACACGACCTGAGCTCGCTGCGCCAGTTGTTCCTGGCGGGGGAAAAACTCGATTCAAGCACCCACGAATGGCTGGAGCGGGTCACTGGCAAACCTGTGCACGACCATTGGTGGCAAACCGAGACCGGCTGGCCGGTCACCGCGCCCTGCGTTGGGCTGGAGGGCAGCGCGGCGCGTGCAGGGTCGAGCAATCGCGCAGTGCCGGGTTACCACGTGCGTGTATTGGACGATGACGGCCATGTGCTGGGGCCGAACCACCAGGGGTCGATCGTAATCGCGCTGCCGTTGCCGCCTGGGTGCAGCCAGACGCTGTGGGGCGATCACGAGCGCTACCTGCAAGCGTACCTGCGCACCTACCCGGGCTACTACCACACGGGCGATGGCGGCTACTTGGACGATGACGGCTTCGTCTACATCATGGGGCGCACGGACGACGTGATCAACGTCTCTGGGCATCGCCTGTCCACCGGTGAAATGGAGGACCTGGTGGCGCGTCACCCGGCCGTGGCCGAGTGCGCGGTGATCGGCGTGCATGACGATATCAAGGGTCAGGTGCCGCTGGCGCTGGTGGTGCTGAAAGATGGCGAGGGCATTGCCGAATCGCAGTTGCTGGTGGACCTGGTCGGCAGTGTGCGCGAAGAAATCGGTGCGCTGGCGTGTTTCAACCGGGTGCGGTTGGTCAAGCGGCTGCCCAAGACCCGGTCGGGGAAAATTTTGCGCGCGGTGCTGCGCAAGATCGCCGATGGGCAGGACTATGTGCCGCCGTCGACCTTGGATGATCCGGCGGTGTTAGGGGAGATCGAGGCGGTGTTGGCGGACCTGCCACGGGCGGGTTGATTCGGTGGTATTGATGGCCCATTCGCGGGGCAAGCCCGCTCCCACAGGAAGCCCCCGGCTTTCAGGTTCGGTGACATGCCGGTGGGGCTTGCCCCGCGAATGCGCCAGTTCAGCCAATAAAGTACTCAGGTCCCACCTGATGCAACTGCCCCAAGCGGCTGCGGGTGCGCATCAGGTCGGCAATCGCTCCGCCCAGGCTTTCGTTCAGCGGCCGCCGCCCGATCACTGTCACCTGCTTGTCCTGGTCATACAGCACATCCACCAGGTTGACGAACCGCTGCTGTGCTGCCAGCGAACATTCAGACAGGTCGTCCAGCCCATCGATCACCCACGCATCGTACTGCGCCGCCAGTGCCAGGTAATCGATCACCGCGGTAGGCTGTTCGCACAGGTCGTCGAAGGCGAACATCACCTGCCGGTCGTTACTGGCCAGCACGCGCAGGCTGCGTTTATTGATGTCCAATGTGGCCGGCTGCGCGTCCGGTACGTTCACCGTCTGGCGTTGCTCGGCAGTGCCGGGCCACACATAGTGCCCCTGGGTAAAACGCTGATGCTCGCGGTTGGCCGGCAGGCTGCGAAAGTCGGTGTCGCCACCGACTTCCAGCACCTGCATGCGCCCGTTGATCAGGCGGATCACCGGCAGGAAGCGTTCGTGGTATAGCGGATTGGGCAGCAGGCCTTCAGGTGCATAGTTCGACGTTACCAACAGGAAAACCCCACGCTCGAACAGCGCGGTGAACAGCCGAGTGAGCAGCATGGCATCGCCGATGTCATGCACATGGAACTCGTCGAAGCACAACACCCGGCACTGGCCAATCAGCTCGTCCAAGGTAGCGCCCAGTGCATCGTCCAGCGCGCGGTGGCGGTGCATGCCCTGGTGCAGGCGGGCAAAAAAATCATGGAAGTGCAGGCGTCGTTTGGCCTCTACCGGCACAGCCTGGAAAAACCCGTCGAGCAGCCAGCTTTTGCCGCGGCCGACCGAGCCATGCAGGTACAGGCTGCACGGTTGCCCGTGTTCCAGCTGCGCCAGTTGCTCGGCCATGCTGTGGATGACCCGGCGTTGGCCGTCACTGAGCTGGTAGCCACGGCTGCACGCCTTGTCTTCGAACCAGGCCAGCAATTCGCTTTCAGGGGCAGTGTTGGCGCGCAGGCGCTGGCCGAGCTGACGCAGCGGGGTAGGGATCCAGGCAGGCAAATCGATAGCTCCTTGGTCGATGGCAGTGCAGGGCGCAGCTTGCGCGACGGTCGCCATTTTGACCAATAGAGAAAGCAGTGGGCAATGATCGCCTGACGAGATAGGTCGAGCGCCCGCTTAGGCTTTGCGCTCCAGCTGGCGCTCGATCATGTACTTCACCGTCAAGCGACGCTCCTTGAGGTGGCGCAGGTCCTCGTCGACGAAGTTGCCGGCCGAGATCGATTCGGCGGCCAGCACCTGGTTGTCGATGTCCATGTACTCGTCCAGCAGGCGGTCGAGGGCTTTGTCTTGCTGGCGACGTTGCTGGACGATTTCCCGCGGGTAGTGCAGGTCTTGGTAAAGGTCGTGTGAGACAGGCATGGATACCTCCTTGGTCAATGAATGCGCCTATCTGATTGGAAAGGTGAAATGCGAATGTGTTGAAGCCATGCAGGCGGAAAGCGACGGATGGTTGCCGGGATGGGGTATTGGCAGAGGGAAGGAACTAACTTGCTGTTTTAAAGCATTTTTTTTACATCAGGGGGTTCACAGGCCGAAAGAATGTTGTTAAAGTGCCGCGCATTCCAAGACAACAACCCAGTTGTCACTCAGTTGGAATTGTCAGAGCAGCGTTTGCTGCATCTCGATACAGGGGCGTCGCCAAGCGGTAAGGCAGCAGGTTTTGATCCTGCCATGCGTTGGTTCGAATCCAGCCGCCCCTGCCATTTTCTGATTCAACTTATTATGTCTTCCCGGTGCTTAGCCAGATAAGCGCTGGGTTTTGTCGTTTCTGTTCTTAAGTCCCGCCATGCCCGCCAAACTGTAGGAGCAGCCTTGTGCTGCGAAGAGGCCGGCAGCCGCAGCGGACATTCCCTGACGGTCACTGGCCTCTTCGCAGCACAAGGCTGCTCCTACAGTTGGCGTGCGTACAGCAGGTACAGCTGGCGAGCATACAACAGGTGCTGTAAAGCTACGCCGAGACCCGCAGCAATTCACTCAGCACCCGCGCCAATTCTTCGGCCTGCACTGGCTTTTGAATCACCAGGCTACCGGGCAGCTCCAACCCTTCCAGCTCCGCATACCCCGTCAGAAACACCACCGGTAAACGCGGGTGTCGCTCGCGCGCTGCCAGGGCCAACTGCGCGCCATTGAATTCGGGCATGGCGAAATCGGTCAGCAGCAGGTCGATGCCGTCGTCGAGCAATGCCAGTGCCTGTTCGCCGCTGTGTGCCTGGCGCACCTGATAGCCGTACTGGCGCAGCACATCGCCGAGCATGTCGCGTACCAGGTGGTCGTCATCCACCAGCAAGACAGTGTGGTTTTGGCCACTGTCACCGATCGGCTGGGAAACCTCTGGCACCACAGGCTCGCTCTGCGCTTCACCCTTGACCGCCGGCAGGTACACCGCTACTTGGGTGCCGCGCCCGGGCACGGTGTCAATGCGCACGCCGCCACCCGACTGCTTGGCGAAGCCAAACACCTGGGCCAGGCCAAGCCCCGAACCCTTGCCGATGTCCTTGGTGGTGAAAAACGGCTCGAACACTTTGGCCAGCACATCTTCGCTCATGCCGCAGCCGGTATCGCGGATGCTCAGCATCACGTACTCGCCAGGGTCCGGGTCTTCCGGGCGCTGGGGGCGGGCCTCGATGTGTGTGTTGCGGGTGTAGAGGGTCAGTTGGCCGCCGTCGGGCATGGCGTCGCGGGCATTGATCGCCAGGTTGAGGATGATCATCTCGGTCTGGGTCGGGTCGGTCAGTGCTTGCCACAGGTGCGGGTCCAGGTCCAGGCGCACCGACACGTTACCGCCCAGGGTTCGGCGCAGCAGTTCTTCAAGGCCGGCCAGTGTCCGGTTCAGGTTCAGCGGCACGGGCTCCAGGCGCTGGCGCCGGGAGAAGGCCAGCAACTGCGAGGTCAGCTTGGCACCGCGTTCGCCTGCTTCACGGATGTGTGTGAGGCGGGTACGTGCTTTGTCCAGGTCGGCCTTGTTGAGGTCCCGTTCAAGGAAGCTGGCACCGGTGAGGATCACCGTCAGCAGGTTGTTGAAGTCGTGCGCCACACCCGCGGTCAACTGGCCGACCGCTTCCAGACGCTGCATCTGTTGCAGCGCAGCCTCGATACGCTCGCGTTCGGTGATTTGTTCACGCAGGCGGGTGTTGGCCTCGGCCAGCCCCAGGGCGGACTCGCGCTCGCTGGTGATGTCGCGGGCCACCACGTACAGCAGGGTGTCTTCGGGTACCACCACCCAAGACAGCCAGCGTTGCTGGCCGCCGGCATGCAGGATGCGGCCGACAAAGCGCGCGCTGGTGCGGCCGTGGGCGAGGGCGGCCAGCTCCGTGAGGAAAAGCTCCTGATCGGACTCGGGCAGCAGGTGCAACAGTGACGTTTGGCTCAGGCGTTCGCGCGAAAGGCCCAGGCTGGCTTCCCAGGCTGGGTTGAGGGCGACCGGAGTGAGGTCTTTGTTCAGCACCGCCAACAAGTCTTGCGACAGCTCCCAGGCGCGGTCGCGTTCACGGGTACGGCGCTCGACCCGTTCGCCAAGCATCTCGTTCAGTTGCTTGAGGGCGAGGGTGGCCTGGCGTTGGGTGTGAATGTCCTGCAGCACGCCAGAAAAGCGCACGCACTGGTCATCGACGAACTGGCTCTGGCCGCTGCTGAGCAGCCAGCGGGGTTCCAGGCCGTGGGGTTGCGCGATGCGGAACTCGACCCGGTAGTGGCCGCCGCTCTCGGGGCGCATGGCATGCTCCACGGCGTCGCGGACCATGGCCAGGTCTTCGGGGTAGATACCCGCGAAGAACACGTCCAGGGTCATTTCGGTACTGGTGGGCAGCCCGAACAAGGTCTTGCAGCGGTCGTCCCACAGCAGCAGGCCTTCCTGTGGGCGCAGGTCCCAGGTGCCCATGCCGGCGGCGTCGATGGCGATGCGGGCGCGCGCCTCGACATCCGCCAGCGCTTCTTCGGCGCGGCGCCGACGCTGGCGTTCCTGCACTTCGGTCAATGCCCGGCGCACGGCCTTTGGCAGCAGCGGCAGGTTTTTTTTCAGTACATAGTCGGTGGCACCCAGGCGGATCATCTCCACCGCGTGCTCTTCGCCGTAGATGCCGGAGAGGAAGATGAACGGGGTGTCTGGCGCCAGGCGCTGGGCGATGGCCAGCACGTCGGTACCGGACGAGCCGGGCAGCACACAGTCGCAAAGGATCAGGTCGTAGTGGCTCTCACGCAGGGCGTGTTCGACGCCGACATGATCGAACACCAACTGCGACTGAACGTGCAGCCCGCTGCGCTCCAGGCGCAGCAGGGTCAGCTCGGCGTCCATCGAGCTGTCTTCGACCATCAAGAGTTTCAGCGGCGTTGGCAGCATGTTCGCGTTGGCCTCAGTTGCTGCCGCGGCGGTTTAGGCGCAGCGAGCCGGGTGGCGGTTCGTTGAGCACGGCCCAGAACACCCCGAGGTCGGAGATGGCGGCGACGAATTCCTTGAATTCCACGGGCTTGACCACGTAGGCATTGACCCCCAGTTCGTAGGCGCGCAACAGGTCGGGCTCCTCCCGCGACGACGTTAGCATCACGGTCGGGATGCTGCGCAGGTCAGGGGTGGTGCGAACTTCCTTGAGCACTTCCAGGCCATCGACTTTGGGCAGTTTCAGGTCCAGCAGCAGCACGGCGGGGTTGCCACCGTCGCGTTCGGCATAGGCATTGCGGCGCAACAGGTAGTCGAGCGCATCGGCGCCGTCACGCAGCACGATGACTTCGTTGGCCAACTGGCTGCGCTCCAACGCCAGCAGCGTCAGCTCCAGGTCCCGGGGGTTGTCTTCTACCAGCAGGATAGGTTTGAGCATGATGGTACAGGGGCCTCATGTAGTCGCGGCGGGGCGCGGGAGGGTGAAATGGAAACTGGCGCCCTGGTCGATCTGGCCTTCGGCCCAGACACGGCCGTCATGGCGCTCAATGATGCGGCGTACGCTTGCCAGGCCTATCCCGGTGCCTTCGAAGTCTTCCATGCGGTGCAGGCGCTGGAACACGCCGAACAGCTTGTTGGCGTAGGCCATGTCGAAGCCTACGCCGTTATCGCGGATGCACACCTCGACCTCGTCTGGGTGCTCCTGGGCGCGGATCTCGATGCGCGCAGGGTCGCGACCGCGGGTGTATTTGATGGCGTTGCCAATCAGGTTTTGCAGCGCCAGGTTGATGAACGCCGGGTCAGCGATCACCTTGGGCAGGGGAGCGATGTCCCAGACAATTTCGCGGCCCTGGTAGTCCGGTGCCAGCTCGGCGCGTATGGCGTCGACCAGGGCATTGAGGTCGACATCCGACAGGCGCAGGGCCGAGCGGCCCATTTGCGAGAAATTCAGTAGGTTGTCTACCAGGCTGCCAGCGAATTGCGCGGCTTCGCCAATGTGCTGCAGAAAACGCCGGCCACGCTCGCTAAGGCCCTGGCCTTCGATTTCGCCGAGCAACTCGGTGTACCCCGCAATGTGCCGCAAGGGCGCACGCAGGTCGTGGGACACGCTGTAGGAAAAGGCTTCGAGTTCTTTGTTCGAGCGGCGCAGTTCGCCGGCCAGTTGTGCCAGCTCTTCGGCCTTGCGCAGGACGATGCCCAGCACGGCAGTACGCAGCTCCACCACGCCTTCGACGATCAACGGGTCCCAGGCTTGGCAAAAGCCGCGTACTTCTTCCTGCCAGCGTTCAAAGCTGTGGCGTGGGTCAAGCTGGCCTTGCGGCCCGACCTGTTTGCTTGGCTGCCCGGCCCAGTTGACCGTGCGCACCTGCTCGGGGCGGAACCACAGCAGGTAGTGCGAGTGGATTTGAGAGATGGCCACTGCCAGCACACCGCCGACATGGTCTGCCAGTTCAGGCAGCTCGTCGATGTCGCGGCGTACGTTGTCGCTGTGGAAGACCGTGTCTTCACCGCGCTGGGCCAACCAGTGCACCAGCGCCGTGACTTGCGCCTGCGGTGGCGTCTTGCCGATCAGGTCGCAACGGTCGGCGGAGATCACTGCGGCGCCGCTGGCACCGGCAAACTCCAGCAGCACATCGGGCAGGTCGCGCAGGCCCTCACTGACGCTGTCGTGATCGGCCATCGACGAGATCATCCGCACGATGTGCTGGCGCAGGTCGAGCAGGGTACGCGTGCTGGCGTGGGATTCACGCGACTCGATCTGCAGCGACAACACGCTGGCCAGCAGCTCACAGGCGGTACGGGTACGCAGGTCCACCGGGCGTGGCTGGTCATGGTGGCAGGACACCAGCCCCCACAGTTGCCCGTCGACCACGATCGACAGCGACATCGAGGCCAGCGTGCCCATGTTGCGCATGTACTGCAGGTGCACCGGCGACACGCTGCGCAGCGCGGCGAAACTCATGTCCAGCGCCTTGCCGGTGCGCGGGTTGGCGGCGGGTACCAGTTTGGAGGGCTGGTAGTTGGCGTCTTCGATCACGCGGATGCGGTTGACCCGATACAGTTCGCGCGCCTGGCGCGGGATGTCCGAGGCGGGGAAGCACAGGCCCAGGTAGCTGGGGTAGCCGGGGTCGGCCACCTCGGCCAGCACCTGGCCGTTGCCTTCGCTGTCGAACCGGTACGCCTTGACCCGGCCGAACCCGGTGATGCGCTTGAGCTGTTCCACCGACTGCTGCAGCAGGTCTTCAAGGCTGGCGGCCATGTGCAGGTTGCCGACGAAGCTGCGCACCAGTGGGTAGTAATCACCTTGCTCAGCCAGGTCGGCCGGCAAGCGCACGGGCTCGAACTCGACGATCAGCACCTGGTCGTGACGGTGGGCCAGCACGCGCAGCTTGTCGCGCCAGGGTGCACCCGGGCGCAGGCACACGTCGCCGATATGAAACGGAAAGGCCTCGTCGTCGGGCAGGCGTGCAAGGTGCGCGCGCATATCGAAGCCGTCACCGACCAGCTCGGCCAAGGCGCAGCCCAGCAGCTCCCTGGCGGGCAGGCCTAGCCAGTGCTCGGCGTTTTCGCTGGCCTGGAGGATGTGCAGGTCGGCCTCGTCCAGCACCAGCAGAAACCCGTGGGGCTGGATGCTGCCCGGCACCTGGATCGGCTCCTGGGCACAGCGCTCTACGGCCTCGGCGAGGGGGTTGTCTGCAGTTATCAATGAAAACGCTCCTGTCATGCCCGCCCATGCAGCGGTCACGTGTCTGGTGCAGGACGATGGTTGACATGCACCGTACCAGAATGTCGGCTGATTTGCCGGCTCATGGCCATTGGAGGCACTGTGCGACGAGGGGTTCGGTGGCATTGAAGATTTTTTCGCGGTGGCCGCGAACGCCCGCTATCGCTTTATCGCTAATACAAAAAAATGGCTTGAAGCCATCACTGCTATTCCACCCCGCTGCTACGCTCCAATGGGTACACAGCTTCAATGCAAAGCGTCAGCACACAGCGATAAGGATTATAAAGTGACGGAACGCTTTTTGGCCGCGTTGTTTGGCCTGTTGTTGAGCGGCAGTGCCGTAGCGACGGACTTTCTCGTTGAAGTGCGGGTCCTGGTGCAGCGGGGCTGCATGCTGGTCAACCAGACGCGAGATGCCGGGGCACAAGCGTTGGGCCTGATCGACCTGGGCAGTGCCGCGCGGCTCGATGGCCCAGGCGCGCCCTTGAGCGGTGTACTGCACAGCCAGCGGCCGCCACGCTTGGAATGCAACCCCGACACGCCCTATCAGGTGCGGGTCGATGGCGGCCAGCACGGTGGCGCAGGTGAGCTGCGCTTTCTGGCCAACGACGACGGCAAGGCCCGGCCTATTCCTTATCGCTTGTATCGCGACCCCGCCTGGCGCGAGCCGTTGGCGGTCGATGTCGCGCACTCGGCGCGGGTGCCGAGCAGCGGTTCGATCGAACTCCCGCTCTATGCCCGCATCGACAAACTGGCCTGGGTACCACAGGCAGGCCTGTATGGCGACCTGCTCAAGATCACGGTCACCTGGTAAGGATGCCCCCTGCACAAGGACGCGACGCCATGAACCGCACCTCGATCCTGCTGCTTACCCTCGGCCCGCTGCTGTTGCCCGGTGGCGCGGCCCATGGCACCACCACCGGGTTCATCCAGGCGCGGCTGGTGATCAGTGCGGCCTGCCAGATCAGCAGCGGCACCGACCAGCCTGCAACCCTGGGCAACCCAGGCCTGATGGACTTCGGTGAACGTGGCCCGAACTGGGACCAGCCACTGCGCAGCCGGGTCGACGAAGTGGCCGGCGAGGGCCGCTTGCAGATCAGTTGCACGCCCGAGGTCAGGGCCTTCAACGTGCGGATCAACGGCGGCCTGAATGGCAATGACGGCGTACGGCGCCTGAGCAACGGCCGTGAACTGATCCCTTATCAACTGGCGGTGGACCCGGGTGGCAACAGCCGCTACGGCATCGGCCAGGCCCGCGCCTTCACCATCAGCAGCACCCAGCAGATACCGATTCCGATCTACGGCGTGGTAGTGGCGCAACCGCGCGCCCTGCCTGCCGGGCTGTACCGCGACACCCTGAGAGTGACCCTGGACTGGTAACCACGCAAGGAGACTCCGATGCGCACGAACCTCACCCACTGCATCCTCGCCGGCCTCGGTTTGGCCTTGGCTTCCCAGGCCCAGGCCGCCACGGTGACCGGTAACATCACCTCGACGCTGACACTGATCGCGGCCTGCCAGGTCAATGGCAGTTCCGCGAGCTCAGGGTTGAACTTCGGTACCCTCAACTTCGGCACCCAGGATGCCCTGTTCGGTACTGCCAACGCCCAGGTGCTTGGCGGCACGGGTAGCGCCTTGAGCATCCTGTGTTCGGCGGGCAGCATCCCGGCGATCCGCGTGCGCGCCGGTAGCCACGATGGCCAGTCCAGCGGCGGCACGCGTGCGCTCGCCGATGGCGCCGGCAACTTCGTGCCCTACGACTTCTACACCGATACCGGGCGCACCCAGATACTGGCCATTGACGGCACCATCACCTTGCCGACCAGTACCGGCGTGGCCCAGACCGTCAACCTGTATGGTCAGGCACGCGGCAAGGCAGGCCTGCCAGCGGGGGTGTACACCGACACGGTGGCCGTCGAGCTGACCTTCTGAGCCATGCGCGGTTGGCTGGCAAGTGGCATCACGGGTATCGGTGTGCTGCTGGCCACGCCCCTGGGGGCGGTGCCCACCAGCACGTTCCAGGTGAATGCGCAGATCGTCGCCGGTTGCCTGGTGGTCGGTGGCGTGAGCAACTACGGGACGCTCGACTTCGGCACCCAGTCGGCGCTGGCCAGCGGCACCCTGAGCACCTCACTGGGGGGCGCCAGCGTGACGTTTCAGTGCACACCCGGGGTAACCCTGAACATGAGCCTGGACGGCGGCCAGAACAACGCCAGTGGCACACGCAACCTCAAGCGTACGGGCGGCACGCAGGTGTTGGCCTACCAGTTGTACCGCGACGCGGCGTACAGCCAAGCCTTCGGCATTGGCCAGAGCGTGGCGGTCAGTTACACCGACCCCACGTCAATCAAATTGCCGGTGTACGGCAGAACCCAGTTGACCGGCACGCTGCCGGCAGGGACCTACACCGATGTAGTGCAAGTGACGGTGACCTGGTGAAACGGCCAGCACCCATGACAGCAGTCTAAGGAGAGTGGCATGTGGGCAGGCGCGAAGTGGGCGCGTGGTTTGATCGGGTTATCGCTGCTGGCAAGCCTGCCGGCGGGGGCAGCCACCTCGGTGCTGATCTGGCCGATTGACCCGGTGCTGGAGGCTGACCAGAAGGCCGGCGCACTGTGGCTGGAAAACCGCGGCACTGCGCCGGCGAACCTGCAGGTGCGGGTGTTCGCCTGGCGCCAGGGTGATTACCAAGAGCAGTTTCAGGCACAGCGCGACATCATTGGCAGCCCGCCCGTGGCCAATATCGCCCCGGGGCAAAAGCAGTTGATCCGCCTGACCCGCACCGGCAGTTCGCCCGCCGGCCAAGAGCAGGCCTATCGCATCATCATCGACGAAATCCCCCCAGCAGTCCCGGCAGACAACGCCAGTCAGGGCGCTACGGCCGCGATCCGCCTGCAGATGCGTTATTCGGTGCCGCTGTTCGTCTACGGCGAAGGGTTGTGGGGCAAGGCCGACCCTGAAGGCAAACGTAATGCCGAAGGGGTGGGCAAGCCGCAACTGAGCTGGCACGCAGTGACCGTGCAGGGCAAACCCTACGTCGAGCTGCGCAACACCGGCCCGGTGCATGCGCGCCTGACCGATGTGGTGGTGCAGCAAGGCAGCCAGAGCAAACCGCTGGCCGAAGGCCTGCTGGGCTATGTATTGCCCGGTGCCAGCATGCGTTGGCCGGCGCCGCTGGCGCCGAGCGCCGGCAGTGTGCTGAAAGGGCGGGTCAATGGCCAGAACGTGGCGGATGCCATCCGCCAAGGTCAATGAGCCAGCGGCTGAATGAAGGGCAGGGGCCAGGGAGGACCCGGCAATGGTCGGAAACCGTGTGTGAAATGGCTGTCGGCGACGCCGCGCCACTGGTGCCTGGGGCTGGCCCTGTTCGGCCCCTGCCTGGCACTGGCCGACGACCTGCCGCCACCGCCCACGGAGATGTCCGCCATCGCCGACGCCACGCTGTACCTCGACCTGCTGGTGAACCAGATGCCCAGGGCTGAACTGGTGCCCGTGCAGCAACGGGCCGGGCAACTGTTCCTGGGCAGTGATGTGCTGCGCACGGCCGGTATCAGCCTGCCAGGCGACCCCCAGGGCGAAGTGGCACTGGATGCTGTGCCAGGTCTGCACGCCGACTACGACAGCCAGAGCCAGCGCCTGCTACTGCAGGTGCCGCCGGCCTGGCTGCCGGACCAACAGGTAGGCGATCGCAACCTGTACCCGGCCAGCGATGCGCGCAGCAGTTTCGGCGCCTTGTTCAACTACGACCTGTACCTGAATGACACCGATGAGGGTGGCACCTACCTGGCAGCCTGGAACGAACTGCGCCTGTTCGACAGCTGGGGGACGTTCTCCAGTACCGGCCAGTGGCGCCAGTCATTCAATGGCGCCCAGGCCGACCAGTCGCGCCAGGGCTTCCTGCGTTACGACAGCACCTGGCGCTTCACCGATGAACAACGGCTGCTCAGCTACGAAGCCGGTGATTTCGTCACCGGTGCCTTGCCTTGGACCAGCGCGGTGCGGGTCGGCGGCCTGCAACTGTCGCGCGATTTCGCGGCTCGTCCGGACTTGGTGACCTACCCGCTGCCCGCATTCGCCGGAGAGGCGGCGGTACCGACTTCGCTGGACCTGTTCATCAACGGCTACAAGTCCAGCACCACCGAGCTGCAGCCCGGCCCGTACACCCTGACCAACGTGCCGTTCATCAACGGTGCAGGTGAGGCGGTGGTGGTAACCACCGACGCCCTCGGCCGGCAGGTGTCGACCACGCTGCCGTTCTATGTCACCAGCAGCCTGCTGCAAAAGGGCCTGTCGGACTTCTCGGTAGCTGCCGGTAGCCTGCGCCGCGATTATGCCGTGCGCGATTTCAGTTACGGCCCAGGGGTCGCCTCGGGGAGCTTGCGCTACGGCCTTAGCGACAGCTTTAACCTGGAGAGCCACCTCGAAACCGCCGAGTCACTGGTGCTGGGCGGCTTGGGTGGCAACATGCGCCTGGGCAACTTCGGGGTGCTGAATGCGGCCTTGGCACAGAGCCAGTTCGACGGCGAGAAAGGCCATCAGGTCGCCCTCGGTTACCAGTACAACAGCCAGCGCATCGGCTTCAGCTACCAGCGCCTGCAGCGCCATGGCGACTACGCCGACCTGTCGCGGGTCGACAGCCCGGACATGCAGTTGAGCCAACGTAGCGAGCAGGTCACCGTCAGCCTCAACCTCAATGAATATGGCAGCCTCGGCGCTGGCTATTTCGACGTACGCGCCGCAGACGCTTCGCGCACGCGCCTGATCAACCTGAGCTGGAGCAAGCCGCTGTGGGGCAACAGCAGCATCTACCTGTCGGCCAACCGCGAAATCGGTGACAGCCAGTGGGCTGTGCAGGCGCAATTGGTCATGCCGTTCGACCTTAACGGTACCCTGGCGTTAAGCGCAGAACGCAGCAAGGAAGGCGAGGACTTGCAGCGGGTCAACTACAGCCGGGCGGTGCCGGTGGGCGGCGGCGTCGGGTACAACCTGGGGTATGCCACCGGTGGCAACCGCGATGCCTATCGCCAGGCCGATGTCACCTGGCGCCTGCAGTCGGTGCAGTTGCAGGCCGGTGTATACGGCAGCAGTGGCGAGATGACCCGATGGGCAGACGCCAGCGGCTCGTTGGTTTGGATGGACGCCGGGGTGTTCGCCGCCAACCGCATCGACGACGCCTTCGTGGTGGTCAGCACCAACGGCTACGCCGATGTGCCGGTGCGCTACGAGAACCAGCAGATCGGCCGCACCGACAGCAGCGGCCATTTGCTGGTGCCGTACAGCAGCGGTTACTACCGGGGCAAATATGAGATCGACCCGATGGACCTGCCGCCCGACATCCTGGCACCCGAAGTGGAGCAGCGTGTGGCGGTGCGTCGTGGCAGCGGCTACTTGCTGGAGTTCCCGCTCAGGCGCGTGCTGGCGGCGAGTATCGAGTTGGTGGACGCTAACCAGCAGGTGATCAAGCTCGGCAGCCGAGTGACCCACGAGGAAAGCGGCAGCCAGGCGGTGGTTGGCTGGGATGGGTTGGTCTACCTGGAAAACCTCTCGCCGCACAATCGCCTGCAGGTGGCGCTGGAGGGCGGAGGGCAGTGCCAAGTCGAATTCGACCTGCCTGAAGGCGCAGGTTCTGTTCCCTTGATCGGCCCATTGGTGTGCCGATGAAGGCCTGGCAGCGAGGGTTGTGGGCGTGCGCGTTGCTGCTGCCGGCAGGTGCGGCGTGGGCCAAGTGCGCGTCGGTGCCAACCTCGCCCGCAGCGTTTGGCACCGTCAGTTCGACCCTGGTACGCAGCACGGTACAGACCGTCTTCAGCAGCAATTCGGGGTTGCAGTGCAACGGCTCGGTGCTCAGTGTGCTCGGCAGTGGCGATACCTTCAAAGCGACCATTCTGCCGGCTACCGGAGGTTTGGTCGGCCCCACCGGTGACGTCATCCCCTACACGCTGTATGCCGACAGCAGCACCAACTACCCGATCACCCGTGGTGTGGCCTTCGATTTTGCCCGCAACGGCATTCTTGACCTGCTCGGGTTGCTCAACGGTACACCCAAGGCGGTGCCGATCTACATGCGCACGCAGCTCAACAGTAACGTCGCGGCGGGGCTTTACCAGGAGACGCTGAGCGTCAACTGGGCCTGGAACTACTGCGATGGGATTGGCATTGGCGGTTTGTGCATCGGCCGAGATAACAGTTCCGGCACTCAGTTTCTCACGGTCAGCCTGACGGTGAGCAACGACTGCCAGATCACCACACCCACCATCAGTTTCGGCAGTGCGCCGGTGGTGTCGGGGTTTGCCACGGTGAACCAAGGCGTGAGCCTGTCATGTACCAAAGGCACCAGCTACACGGTGGGGCTGGATGACGGGCAGAACGTGTCGGGTGGGCGGCGCAGGATGAAGTCGGCGGCAAACAACTACCTGGCCTACGATATCTTCAAGAGCGGCAGTACAGTGCGCTGGGGCTCGGTCACCGGTGCCCGGCGTTCGAGCAGTGATGCCGATATCAACCCAGGTGTGGGTACGGGGACAGGCAGCCAGGTGTTCAACTATAACGCCAAGGTGTACACCGACCAGGCCACACCGCCGGCGGCGAGCTACACCGACAGTGTGACGCTGGACGTGCAGTTTTAGCGTTCTACTGAACCTGCCTCTTCGCGGGCAAGCCCGCGAAGGCGCCTTGAAGGTCAACGCAGATCGTCAGCCATCTTCAGCAATGTCTCCAACACTGCCCCTGCCAGTGCCTTCGACCGCGCCCCTGACCACCCGGTAACGGCATTGGGTGCATCGTCATGGTCCTTGAAGGGCATCTCCAGCGTCAGTGACAGGCAGTCATGAGCCATGCCCACCGCATTGCACGCCAGCGTGGTATTGGCTTGCCCAGGCTCATCACGTGTATAGCCATGCACGGTCTGGAAGTCCGGGGTCACGCTGCACAGCGTGCTCCGGAACTGCTCCTCCAGCTTAGCCAGGCGTGGTGTGTAACCGGGGTTGCCCTCGCACGCCGCAGTGAACACATGGGGGATTTCTTCATCCCCGTGCACATCGATGAACGCATCCACCCCGTACTGCTTCATCTGCGCCTGGGCAAAGAACACCTCAGGGCTGAACTCGACACTGGCGTCCTGCCAAGCACGGTTGAGGTCCTTGCCCTTGAAGTTGGTGCGCAGATGCCCGAGGAAGGCGCCGTCCGGGTTCATGTTGGGGATCAGGTACAGGTCGGCTTTTGCCAGCAGTTGCTGCACCTGGCCATCGTTGGCTTGCAGGCGGTCGATCACGCCCTCCATGAACCACTCGGCCATGTGCTCGCCCGGGTGTTGCTGGGCAATCAACCACAGCTTGCGCTTGCCGGCTGCGCCGTCGCCCGCACGCAGCAAGGGGATATCGCGCCCTTGCACACTGCGGCCGCTGGCCAGCAGTTCGACACCGGGGATCTGCTTGGCGCGCTCGATCAGTTGGTTGTGGCGCGCGCGCGGGTAGGGCTCGAAGTAGGCGAACCAGATCTGTTCCTGCTCGGCAGTCACTTCGAATGACAATGCCTTGCCATCGAACTGGCTGGGTACGCGAAACCAGGTCTGCTGGTCGTAGGAGGCCACGGCGTTGTACCCGGCCCAGGCATTCTTGTAGGAGGATTCGGAGGCGTTATCCAGGCTGAAGCGATGGACCTGGCCCGGCGTCAACCCGCTGACCTTGAAGTGGAACCACTGGAAGTGGCCGCTGTGGGTGTCCGGCCGGATGGCCAGGTGGACCTTGGCAGGGTTGCTGGCATCCAGTACCTGGATGTTGCCGGAATCGAAATCGCAGTCGATCTGCAGGGGGGACAGCGTCACGGTCATCGCCGGGCTCCTTGACGGGCTTTGTTGTGGGGTTACTGTACACCGGTTGCGCGCTTGAGTGATGCAGGTGGCCTGTTGCTTCAGGTGTCGAGGGCTCGACAGTCACTGGTTTGTGCTTTGTTTTGCATATTAGGTTATCGCTAAAATCACTTTCATTTATTAATTGGCTGCCGTTAGAGTCCAGGTTCCCTACCTGCAAGGAGCCGCGGATGTCCATCCGATCCCACCTTCTGATGATTGCCGCCAGCGCATTGCTGGCGACCCAAGCCTTCGCAACCGAACGCCTGACCCTGCGCATTGGTGACCAGAAAGGCAACATGCGTGCACAGCTGGAAGCCGCCGGTGCCTTGCGCGACCTGCCCTACGACATTCAGTGGGCCGAGTTTCCCGCCGCTGCGCCCTTGGCCGAGGCGCTGAATGCTGGGGCGATCGATGCCGGCATCATCGGCGATGCACCGTTGCTGTTCGTGCTCGCCTCCGGGGCGCCGGTGAAGGCGATCGCCGTCGACAAGTCCGACCCTTACGGCACGGCATTGTTGGTGAACCCCGACGCGCCCTTCAACAGCGCCGCCGACCTCAAGGGCAAGCGCATCGCCACGGGCCGCGGGTCGATTGGCCATCACCTGGCGCTCAAGGCGCTGGACCAGGCTGGCCTGTCGGAAAAGGACGTCGAGTTTCGCTTTCTCGGCCCGGTCGATGCCAAGATTGCCTTGGCCAATGGCGCGGTGGACGCCTGGTCGACCTGGGAGCCCTACACCGCGCTGTCCGAGTTGAGCGGGCAGGGCAGGGTGCTGGTCAATGGCCGTGGCCTGTCCAGCGGCAACAGCTTCCTCGCAGCCACCGACAGCGCGCTGGAGGATGCGCCACGCCGGGCCGCACTGCAGGACTACCTGGCACGCCTGGCCGGCGCCCAGGTCTGGGCGTATCAGCACCTGGACAGCTATTCGAAAACCCTCGCGGCGATCATCGGCTTCCCTGAAGAGGCCGCGCGTCTGCAGTTTGAGCGCCGCCAATTGCGCTGGCAGGCCATCGACGCCACCACCATTGCCGAACAACAGGAAACCGCCGACTTCTATAAAGCCCACGGCCTGATGAGCCAACGGCTGGATGTGGCACCGACCTTCGCCAGCGGCTTCAGCGTGCCCGCAGCCGATGCACTGGCGGCTCAACGCTAACCCTGTGGCGGGCTTGCCTGCGAGAGGCCACGGCAGTTACAGGGTTTCTCCTTAGTCGAAGGCGATGACCGACGAACAGATGGCGCCTTTGCTGCTTGCCGCAGTCAGCAAGATGACGCTCTGAATCGCCTCATCAGGATGGCTCGCGCTCCAGGCTTTGCCGGGCCACCCACTTCAGCAGCGTTGCGATGGGCACGCGGCGGTGCACTTCGTGACGCTGCTGTGCAGCAGTGCCGTCGCCCGTGCGCTCGCGATAACGGCTCAGAATCAGATGCTGGCCATCCTCGGAGACCCGCGCCTCGAGCTCGTGCAGCACCTGCTGGCGAGTGTCGCGCTGCAGGCGCCTGAACAACACCACCGGTTGGGGATCATTCATCGGTGGGTACCCCCGTACAGCTCGCCGGCCGTTTGCCAGGCGCGCCTGCCTTGCCTTCGGCTACCCGCTCGGCACGCTGTTGGGCGGTGTAGTCACGCACGGCCAGGTAGTAATCAGGCAGGATGCGCAACGTGTCGGTAACCGGCAGCGCTTCGGCGCGGCCATCCACCACACTGCCTGCCATGGCCACATCGCCCAGGGTGTCGACCGTGTCGCTGTTGTCGCCGAACGGGTCGACCGCCAAGCTCAGCACGCTGCCGGTCGCATCGCGCAGGTTGTGGGTGCCCAGCAGCGGTAGCTCTACGATCGGGCCATCGGCGATGCTCCACACGCCGAAGGTTTGGCCAAAGTCCGACGTGTGTCGGGGTAGCCCCATCTTTCCGGACACATCGATCAAGCCGGCGACGCCCAGGGTCGTGTTGAACATGAAGCGCGTGAGGCTGGTCATCGCCCGTTCGCCGTTGCCTTGTAACAGGTCGTTGACCAAGACCTTGGGTTCGCCGAAGTTGGCGGCGAAGTTGTGCACGCCCTGCCGGGTGAAATCAGGCAATGCGCTATAGCCACGGGCGACCGGTGCCAGCAGGTAATCGTCGACACTGCGGTTGAAGGCGAACACGGCGCGGTTGGCGGGCTCGGCGGGGTCGCTGAGCTGATAGGCCACTGGGCCACAGGCACTGGCAGGTGGCCGCTGGCTGCAGCCGCCGGCAGCGAGCAATGACAAGGCCAATAGCGCATGGCGGGCTGAAAACCAGGCAGTGGGGGTAGCGGTGGGCATGGGCACATTCCTGACAAGAACTGGCGCCGATGGTGTGGCCGGTTGATTGCCTGGGAATGTCTGGATTATTGCCCGGCTGACACTTTGTTTCCGGGTTGAAATATATGACGGCAGCCCTGGGATGGCCGTAAAGTAAGTCTTTACTCCCTCTGTTCGCGGTGCCCCGGTGTGAGCCATTTGCTGATTGTCGACGATGATGTCGAAGTACTCGACCTGCTGCAGAAGTTTCTCCGCCAGCACGGCTACGAGGTCGATGTGGCCAGTGATGGCCAAGGCCTTTGGCAGGTACTCGAACGGCGCGTGCCGGACTTGGTCATTCTGGATGTCATGCTGCCGGGCGACAGTGGCCTGGTGCTGTGCCAGCGCTTGCAGGCTGAGTACAAGGTAGCGGTGATCATGCTCACCGCCATGGGCGAACTGAGCGACCGTGTGGTGGGCTTGGAGCTGGGCGCGGACGACTACCTGACCAAGCCGTTCGCCGCTCGCGAGTTGCTGGCCCGGGTGCGGGCGGTACTGCGCCGGGCAGGCGAGAGTCCGGGCAGTCCAGTGCCTGCCTCGTCGCGTGCCGTACTCGAATTCTCTGGCTGGCAGCTGGACGTGCTGCGACGTGAGTTGCGCTCGCCGGAGGGGGTCATGATCCCCTTGTCCAACGGCGAATTCGAGCTGCTGCTGGTATTCGCCGAGCACCCCAGGCGCGTGCTCAGCCGCCAGCAACTGCTGGACCTGGCGCGTGGCGAAGCGCACGAGGCCTATGACCGCAGCATCGACGTGCAGGTGAGCCGGCTGCGGCGCAAGCTTGAGAGCGACGGCGACAGCGAACCGTTGATCCGCACCTTGCGCAACGTTGGCTACCTGTTCACCGCCAGCGTGACCAAGCGATGAGGATGCTGGCCTGGGCGCGCAGGGCCCTGCCACGGCCACGCGTCACCATTGCCCGCTGGATCGCGCTCACTACCCTGGCGGCCATGCTCAGCCTGCTGCTGCTCAAGTGGCTGTTCGGTGTACTGCTCAGCGTGTGGGCGCAGCCGCCGTTGCTGGAAAGCGGCTTGATCGAGAAGGTTGCTACCGTCGCCCGCATGGTCGACGCCGCGCCTGTGGCGCAGCGGCCGACCTTGGCCAGCGCCGCAGGTGATGTGTCGTACAGCGTGCAATGGCTACTGCAGCGTGACGAGGCCGGTTTGCCAGCCCTGGTAGATAACGAATTTCACCAAGGTGCGCCGACATTGCGCGCACTCCTGGCGCGCCCGGACGCGCAGATCGAGGTTTACGGGCCGTCCGACTTGCCCGAGCAGGCGCAACCGCGTGGCTATGCGCTTCTGATTGAGCTGTCAGACAAGTCCTGGCTGCTCTATCGCGCCACCGACCGCAGCTGGGGGCTGGATGAACTGCCGCGCAACCTGATCATTGTGGCGCTGATGATCGTCTCCAGCCTGGCGCTCGCGCTATTTGCCACACGCTACCTGGCCCGCCCTCTGGAGCGCTTCGCCGAGGGTGCGCGGCGCTTTGGCAAGGACTTCAACGCCCCACCGATCCCAGTGGTCGGCCCTTACGACCTGCGCCAGGCCATTTTGGCTTTCAACGCCACCCAGGCCCAGCTCAAGCATTTTCTCGACGACCGCACGCAGATGCTCGCGGCGATTTCCCATGACCTGCGCGCCCCGTTGACACGCATGCGCCTGCGCGCCGAGTTCATCGAAGAGGGCGAACTGCAGGCCAAGTTGTTCAAGGACGTGGACGAGATGCAGGCGATGGTCGACGCCGCGCTGCAGTTTTTCCGCGATGATGCACGGCTGGAACCGGCCACGGCGTTCGACCTGGGCGAGCTGTTGTCGACCGTGGTCGACGACTTCAAGGATGCGGGGGTGGACATCGACCTCAGCGGGCCGCGCCGGTGGGTCTATGTGGGCCGCCCGATTGGTATCAAGCGGGTGATGGTCAACCTGATCGAAAATGCGGTGAAGTACGGCACCGAGCCGACGGTGCAGTTGGCGATCACTGACGAGCAGATCATCATCCGCGTTCTTGACCGAGGCCCGGGCATCCCAGAGCACTTGCAAGCATGCGTTTTCGAGCCCTTCTACCGCATCGAAGGCTCACGCAACAAGGACACCGGCGGGGTCGGACTGGGCTTGCCGGCGGCGCGCGCCATCGTCCTCGAACAGGGCGGTAGCGTGACCCTGAGCAACCGCCAGGGCGGTGGGCTCGAGGTCAGGGTCACGCTGCCTGTCGGCTGACCCACCGGTGGCGATCAGAGGCCCAGGTCACTGAGCCCGGGGTGATCGTCCGGGCGCCGCCCCAGGGACCAATGGAACTTGCGATCCGCCTCGGCAATAGGGTGCTCGTTGATACTCGAATGGCGGTTCTGCATCAGGCCATCCTCGGCAAATTCCCAGTTCTCATTGCCATAGGCACGGAACCACTGGCCGCTGTCATCGTGGTACTCGTAGGCGTAGCGCACGGCAATGCGGTTGCCGGTGAAGGCCCACAGCTCCTTGATCAGGCGATACTCCAGTTCATGGTTCCACTTGCGTGTAAGAAAGGCCTCCACCTCGGCCCGACCACGAGGGAACTCGACACGGTTACGCCACACGGTATCGGGCGTGTAGGCCAACGCCACCTTGGCGGCGTCGCGGCTGTTCCACCCGTCTTCGGCAAGACGGACCTTTTCGATGGCGGTTTCGCGGGTGAAAGGGGGCAGCGGTGGGCGGGGCATCGTAGGCACTCCTCGGGTGGTTTATAGCTAGGAGCGTAGTCATCGAGGGCGGTACAGGGAATCGGCGTGCCCGGCACTTCATAATTGCGGGCGGCGGAATAATGTTGGGATGCGGAGGTCGCAAGTGAGTCCCTGACTCTGTGGGAGCAGCTGTCTTGTGGTGCTTGTTCCGGCCTCTTCGCGGGCAAGTCGGACCGCCGCACCGCCGGACCGCCGCTCCCACCCGAACTGTGTAGCCTCCAAGTCTAGCGCCGCACCTGTGGGAGCCGGCTCCCACGGGGCCCTGCTAAATCAATGAAACATCCTCTCTAGGGGAGGTTCTCAGGCGTTCAGGCTGCGCCGTCCAACGCTGTGCCCGTCGCCTTCGCGCGCCCGCCGAGCCATACCAAAAGCAGCCCCGCAGCCGCCAGCAGCCCACCAGCCATCGGTACCGCCGCGTAGCCCAGGTTCAGGCTGATCACCCCACCTCCCAGCGCAGCGCCCACGGCATTGCCAAGGTTGAACGCGCCGACGTTGATCGAAGAGGCCAGCCCTGGGGCCTCGGCGGCGGCGGTCATGACTCGCATCTGCAGTGGCGGCACCACGGCGAAGGTGAACACACCCCACACCAGCAGCGCGAGGGCGGCGCCCAGGTGGCTGCCCAGCACCAGTGGCATCAGCAGCATGATCACCGCCAACGCACCCAGGAAGATCCGTGCCGCGCCATCCAGTGACCAATCGGCCAGTCGTCCGCCGAGGCTGTTGCCCAAGGTGAAGCCCACGCCGATCAGGACCAGCCCGAGGGTGACGAAGCTGTCCGAGGCACCGGTCAGTTCGGCCAGTACCGGCGCCACGTAGGTGTACAGGGTGAACATGGCGCCGGCACCCAGCACGGTGGTGGCCATGGCCAGCAGCACGCTGGGGCGGGCAATCACGGCCAGTTCCTTGCGCACATGGGGCACGCTGCCGCGTTCGCCCTTGGGCAGGGCGTACCACAGCGCGGCCATGGCCAGCAGGCCGAGTACCGCCGTGCCGGCAAACGCCATGCGCCAGCCGACCTGCTGGCCGACCCAAGTGGCGGCAGGCACGCCGCCGATGTTGGCGATGGTCAGGCCCATGAACATGGTCGCCACGGCGCTGGCCTGTTTGTCTTTGGGCACCACGCTGGCAGCAACCACGGCGCCCAGGCCGAAGAAGGCCCCGTGGTTGAGGCTGGTGACCAGTCGGGAGGCCAGCAGCGTGTAGTAGTCCGGCGAAAGTGCCGACAACAGGTTGCCCAGGGTGAAGATGGCCATCAGCGACATCAGCGCGGCGCGCTTGCCGAAGCGGCTGAACAGCAAGGTCATGATCGGTGCGCCGACCATCACGCCGATGGCGTAGGCGGTGATCAGCATGCCCGCGCTGGGGATGCTTGCATCGACGCCTTGGGCGATCACGGGCAACAGGCCCATGGGGGTGAATTCGGTGGTGCCGATGCCGAAAGCGCCGATGGCCAGGGCGAACAGGACCCGTTTGGGAGAAAGCGTGCTCATCGAGCGCTCCGGATGGGATGAAGGGGGGGGGTAGGAGCAGCCTTGTGCTGCGAAGAGGCCCGTAAACACAGCGAAGATTCATGCTGTGTTCACCGGCCTCTTCGCAGCACAAGGCTGCTCCTACAGTGCAAGCTGCAGCGGCGGGGTGATCAGTCCCAGGCTGGCGCCAGGCTATCTGGGCTGACTTCACGCCCGTTGCGTTCGAGCGTGGCGATGCGCGCCATGTCGTCGGCGTCCAGGCGCAGTTCGCGGGCGAGCAGGTTGCTGGCCAGGTTTTCGCGTTTGGTCGACGACGGGATCACCGCATAGCCCAATTGCAGGGCCCAGGCCAGGGCCACTTGCGCGACGGTGGCTTTGTGCTTGGCAGCGATCTCAGCCAGCACTGGGTCTTTCAGGACCTTGCCATAGGCCAGGGTCATGTAGGAGGTGACGGTGATGCCCTGATCCTGCAGGAACGCGGCCAGCTTGGCATTTTGCAGGTAAGGGCTGAGCTCGATCTGGTTGGTGACGATTTCGCCCTCGCCAACCACCGCAATGGCCTGCTGGGTCAGGTCGATGTTGAAGTTGGACACACCGATCTGGCGGGTCAGGCCCTGCGCCTTGGCCTCAGCCAGGGCTGCCATGTACTCGGGCAGCTCGACGCCATTGCCCGGTGCCGGCCAGTGGATCAGCAACAGGTCGACATGGTCGGTGCGCAGCTTGGTCAGGCTCTCGCGCAGGCTGGGGACCAGCTTGTCGGCGGCGTAGTTGTCGACCCAGATCTTGGTGGTGATGAACAGCTCGCTGCGCGGCACGCCGCTTTCGGCGATGGCTTGGCCCACCTCGGCTTCGTTCTTGTAGATCTGTGCGGTGTCGATGACGCGGTAGCCCAGCGCCAGGGCCGACTTGACCGAGTCGATGACGGCCTGGCCGGTGAGGCGGAAGGTGCCCAGGCCGAAAGAGGGAATGCTCATGATCTTGCTCCTGATGAGGCTACGTGAACCGAACGGTGCTTGCGTTGGTTGTTCAGGTGAGGGAGCAGTGTGCGGCTTCTCCAGAAGGTGATAAAGCCGTCGTCACTCCAAAGTACTTTGCGTCTGGAGCAAGAATTGGCGCTTGTGGATAAACGCACCGAGAGGTAATGACGCTGCGATGCGCGCTCTGCGCAATCGCTTTTCAATGGCAAGCAGGTAGTCATCTACCACCGCCGCCTGCCGCGCAGCTGATGTGATCGAGCCCCAATTCAAGTGGAGCGCTCGATCATGCCGATGGCAACCCATAGCGACGACCTGCTGGACGAGTTGATCGCCAGCCGCCTTCCCAACTGGCTGGCCAGTGCCACACCGGAGCGTCTGAGGGCACTGAACCTGTGCCTGAGCCAGCAAATGGACGTTCAGCAGCAGCTACAGGGTCTTTACCAAGGGACTACTGGGCTCGATGATTTTGCCGCCCCCTTGTTGCAGCAGGCCCTGCACGACCAGCAGTTGCAGCTGGACGTGAGCAAGGCGCAGATTCAGTTGAAAGTCGTGCTCCCTGCACCCTTGGCAAAACTGCTGGGCAAGCCGCAAGTGCGGTTTTTCAAGCATTCGTTGCTTGAGGCCGCACTGCACAACTTCAGTGCGGGTGAGGCAGCTTCTCAGGACGGCGCGACATTGCTCGATGAAAACGCCAGCCCGCTTGCGTTTGCGCCCGTGGCATTCGCTGAGCTTTGTCGCACGCTCGATGTGGGCAAGCAGTACCAGGACTACCTCAAGGCCCGCTATCAAGCCCCGTTAGAGGAGGGGCGCCGTGTTAACCGAATAGTCGAAGAGGGCCACCGGGCAGCGTTGGAGGCGGCAGTGCGGCTGTCGGCCTTGAAGGGGGAGATCAATGAGCGAGGCTATCAGCTGTTTCTACCGCTCATGTCATCTGTGCCCTCCGAGGGCAGTGATTCAGCGGTGTTGATCCCCAAGGCCCTGCGGCTGCTCGGCAAGCAGATTCGTGGGGCCATGGCCTTCGAAGTGCGGCAAGGCGGGCGGGCAACTGCCCCCCTGGAGGGCGTAATTTGCTGGATCCCAGGTGACGAGCAGGGGGCACTTACCTGGTATGGCAACTGGGACACGTTGTTCAGTAGCCTGGGTGAGCTGTTCCGGCTACCCGGCTATGAGCCGTTTTTCCAGCGGTTCATTGGCCAGCGCGACCGAATGGCATTCACCCAGGCGTTGAGCAAAGCAAAAGCAGCGCGTGCTGCCCACCTGCCTGCCAAACTCGACGGCCGTTATGAAGCTATCGAGCTGCCGCTGTTCGAGCACATGCGTAAGGTGCAGCTCGACACGCTGCTCGATGATGCCAGGGTCTTGGCGGTACCCACGGCAGATCAGGACAGCAACGAGCGCAACGCGCGCCTGCACTTCTACCTTGATGCAGGCTTGTCCGTGCTTGGGCTAGCGAGCCTGTTCGTGCCTTGGTTGGGCTTGCCCTTGCTGGCCATTGCGGCGGTCGAGGTGGTCTCGGGGGTGTACGAGGGCTATGTCGATTGGCAACTGGGTGACCGGCAGGGAGCGCTGGAGCACCTGTTGGGCGTTGCCGAAAATATCGCCTTGGTTGGGGTAGGGGTAGGCGTCGGCGTGATTGCTGGGCGTGTGCTCAAAAGCGCCGGCCTGGTGCGCCGGTTGGTGCCCGTGCGGTTGACTGAGGGGCAGGTAAGCCTGGTACACCCCGAACTGCCGGGTTACGAAGTGCTGGACGACACGTTGGCGGTGGGTGAGCGAGGCGGCGAGGCAGGGCAAGAGCGACTTCGCACCCACACTGGCACCTACAGGGTCGCTGAGGATCCGTTGACACGGCAGCTGTGCATCTTGCACCCCACGCGCCTGCACGCCTACGCGCCGTTGCTGGAGCACAATGGTGCCGGCGGCTGGCGCCATGCGCTTGAAGCTGTGCAACAGTGGCAGGATGCAGCGCAGATGTTCAGGCGTTTGGGTAGCGCGTTGAGTGATGTATCCGATGCCACGGCAAACGATGTGCTGCACATCACCGGTTTTGATCAAGCACGCATGCGCCGTCTGCATGCGCAGAATGCGCCAGCCCCCGCACAACTGCTCGATGCCCTGCAACGCTACCAACTGCATCAACGTGAGCCAGGGCTGCATGGCGCAGCATTCGAGCAAAGGTGGCAGGCGGAGCAGCCTTTGGCGTCCCCGGAGGCACGTATGCTTCGGGGGGCTTTCCCTGGGCTAAGCGTGCGGGGTGCGCAGGAGATCGTCGCCAATGCCGAGCCAAGCCTGGTGCAGCGCATGGTCACTCAGCGGAAGGTGCCCATGGCGCTGGCTGGCACTGCCCGCTGGTACCTGCGCGATGCGCGAGTGGACCGCGCCTGCGCGGGCTTGTGGCAAGCATCGGCTATTAACGCCGATACCGAGCGGTTGGCCCTTGGGCTGATCGAAGGCTGGGCGCCTTGGCCTGAGGGCGAAAGGGTGGAGATACGCCATGCGACTCAAGAGGGTGAGTTGATCGCCTGGGCAGGGGCGAATAAAGCAGGTCAGGCTCGTATCATTGTCCGAGATAGCGACCGCTACCAAGCTTACGCCAACGATGGGACACAGCTGACCAACGGTGTACAGGGTGAGAGCCTGTTCGAAGCGTTGCTGAAACAGTTGGATACGGGGCAGCGAAGTGTGCTGGGCCAGGCTGGGCAATCGGCCGCACAGTTGACTGATGGCCTGAGGCAACGCGCAAACGCTCGCCATGGCCAGGCTGCACAATTGATTGGCCTGACGCCACCGCCATCGAGCTTGAGGCCACTTATGCGACTTAGCGGCGGGCGCTTGGGGTATCCGTTGAGTGGCAACCCGGGTGTCCGTCTGCCAGAAGAGCACCCTTTGCTGGTGATCGACGAAGCGCAGGTTCGGCCCCTTCTCGAAGGCCTACGACGGCTGTTCCCGGCCCGTGAAGAAACTACCCTGCGCCAGTACGCGCAAGCTATTGCCAGCTCGCCAAGGCGCGATGTCTGGAATCATTATGCTGACTTGGCCCGGCAGGTCAGTACGTTGCGCACCCGCCTGGATACCTGGAGCCTGGCGGGGGATGCGGCGCAACGCGCTGCAGGTGCGGACCGTGGTGTGCGACTGCATTGGAGTGCGTCGCGAGCGATTATGGCGCAAGAGATTCTGCAGGCTTGGCATCCACAATTGCCAGGTGAAACGCCAACCTTCCAACTTGATCTTGACGGCGCGCTGACCGGCGGGGTGCCACCGTTCCCGCACACCGTTGGCTGGGGCCGGCTTAGCGGCTTGACCTTGCGCAACATCAGCGCAACGGAGCTGCCGCCCTTCACTGCGCAACACTTTGCCGGACTACGTAGTTTGAGATTGATTAATACGGCCTTGGAGGCACTGCCTCAGTGGCTGTTAAACCTTGAGCACCTCACCCACGTGAGCTTGCGAAGCAACCGCTTGACGGCACTGCCGGCTCAACTTTCGCGCATGGCGCGTTTGTCGAGTCTGGACTTGGGGCACAATCGTTTGACGGCAATCCCGCAGGTGCTTGGGCAATTGGGCGAACTGCGTACCTTGAATCTGGAAAGCAACGGTATCGTCATCGATGCCCACAACAGTGCTCGTCTGGAAGGCATGCAACAGCTGGAGGTGCTGATACTCGACGGTAACCCGCTGGCGAGCATGCCTTCGTTGGTCAGAAGCATCGAGTTGAGACGGGTTACGCTGCGCAACACTCAACTGCAGGCGTTTCCAACCGAGCTGCTTGGCCAGCATCCGGGTATGAGCCTAGCGCTCGAGGGCAACCGGATCGTTGAGCTGGATGATGAGTCTTTGCGATTGATCGCTCGCGACAGGGCGCGTATCTGCCTTGATTACAACCCCTTGTCCCAGGCGTCTGTTCAGCGACTGGACGCCAATGATCGCTTGGAACCGGTGGATCCGTTTACACCTCAAGAGGGTGATCTGATAATTGCAGATGATCCTCAGCGCGTGCAGGCACTTCGCGCCATCTTGGTAAGGATTGGCAACCAGGTGACCAATGCCAGTGCGCGTCTGCCACAGCATGAGGTGCTGGCTGCACATCTCAATGTGCTTGAGCAGGCCACTACGTTGCGAGAAAGCCTGGAAGAGTGGTGCGGCGACGACCCTGGCCGGCTGGCCTTTGCACGTCGTCTGCTTGCAAGCTGGCTGCCGGAGGTGCCGGGAAGCGTATCGCCTCCACACGAGCGACATTTTTCGCTGCGCATTGACGGTGCGCAAATCGGCTCACTGCCGCAATTCCCAGACACGATAAGCTGGGGGCGGCTGCGATGGCTGCGGCTGGTAAATATCGATTTTTCCAGCGTCTCGCCCAACTATTTCAGCCGCTTCACTAATCTGATTCAGTTGCGGATCAACAACTGCCACCTCAGCGAAGTGCCGGCATGGGTCTGTGACCTGCGCAGGCTGGATGATCTGTCATTGTCCAACAACCAGTTGGTGTCGCTGCCTGAAGGCTTGGAGCGATTGACTGAACTGACGACCCTTTTTCTGAATGACAACCACCTCACCCAAGTGCCCGACGCCTTGCGCGGGCTTGGTCGGCTTCAGCAGTTGGGCCTGGCGAACAACCAGATTGTCGTGAATGTCGCGGGCGCCGCTCGGCTGAACGCATTGTCAGCGCTGAGGATGCTGGACCTGAACAATAACCCGCTCGGGAGCCTACCGACGCTACCGCAAAGCCCTTCACTGGAGAGAGTGGCCGTCGCCAATTGCCAACTGAACGAGTTCCCTTTGGCGCTTATGCGTGAGCACCCTAACGTGGCGCTCAGGCTCGATGGCAATCGCATCAGTGAGTTGAGTGAGGAAGCGGTCCGCTTGATCCGAGCGAACCCTCAGGGCGTCAATCTCCAGCTCAATCCACTGTCTGAAGTCAGCGCGCGTCGGTTGGCGGCTGTCCAGCCAGCGTTGGAACCCGCGCAACCGTCTCAGCCGGAACTACAGCCGGAACCACAGTTGCAAGCTCAGGCTGCACGTGCGCCGGAGCGGGTATTGGTGAGGGTGGCGAACCCGCAGGCTCAGCAACATGGCGTCGAAGCCTCGCGTAATCGGTGGCTGCAAGGCCTGCCCTCGCCACTTCAGCAGCAACGGCAAGCCCAATGGGCACGGCTCACGGCAGAGCCAGGTGTAGAAGATTGGTTGGCGTTCCTGGATGGTTTGAGTCGAACCGCAGATTTTCAACAGGATGTTGAAGCCATACAGGCGCGAGTGTGGAGCCTGATCGACGCCTGTGAATTGAATGAGCGTGTGCGAGGGGCCATTTTTGATGAAGCGCAACGAGACGGGATGGCCGAGAGCTATCTGGCCCAGCTCGATCGGCTTGAGTTCGCCCGGGTTCGCGCGCTGCGCACTGAAGGCCTGCAGGGTGATGATCTTGAGCGTGCCTATGTGCAGTTGGCTCGCGAACAGTTGTCCCTTGTACAAGAAGGCAGGCCTGAAGCACTTATCGAAGCGCTTGCAGCCAGCAGGTACTGGCAGAACTATCTCCAACAGCGTTTTGCTGAGCGGTTGGATTCGCGGCTCTCAGGTTTCCATGCGCGTTTGGATGCGTTGGATGCCATGGCAATCAGTCCAAATGACTTCATGCAACGCGCCGCAGTGCTGGCGGCCGAGCGTAACGCTGTGTTCCATGCGTTGATTCGTGAACTCACCGTTGAAGCGTGCATGCGTCATCCTGCGCAGGAGCGTTAAGTACCGCAGTGGTGAGGGGGAATGCTGGTTATCTCGGGCTTTGACCAACCAGAGAAGCCGCCAATGCCCTCACCACAGCCTCAACCCAACGCAGTGGATACCCTGATCGCCAGTCGCTTGCCGGCCTGGCTTGCCAGCGCATCCGAGGATCACTTGGGCAAACTGCGGGTTAGTCTTCAGCGCCAGCAACGCAGCCAGCACCGCTTGGCTGAGCTGTTTTCCCGTGTAACGCCACTGGACGCTTTTGCCAAGACATTGCTAGACCAGGCACTGAGTGATCGCCAGTTGCCAGCGCTGGAGGTGCGCCAGGTAACGTTTCGCACCACCACCACCGTACCGATTGCATCGGTGGGCCCTGGCGGGCTGGGTAAGTCGGTGAGCGAGATCGCTGAGGTGAGTTTGCTGACGGCCGCGCTGCACAATTTCAGCGAGCATGAGACACCGCCCTCTGGTGCTTTTCAAACCAGCGTCATCGTTGATGCGCAAGGTCAACCGCAGTCACTGAGCCCGCAGGCCTATGTAGCGCTTTGCCGAAGTGTGGACGTGGGAGGGCGCTACCAGCGCCACCTTGAATCAATTCTGTTGGGGCCGGGGGATAAGGGCAAGCAGGTGGAGACCCTGCTTGAAGACAGCGCGCGTGCCAACCTGGAGGCTGATGTACGTCTGGCTGTGCTCAAGGGCGAAATTGATGAGCGCCTGTACCTGCAGTTCCTCCCTGTGCTTTCAACGGTGGCCGTGGTGGACTCCGACACTACGCGCCTGTTGCCATTCGATCTGCGTGTGCTGGGCAAGCAGCTGCGCGGTGTGTTGGCTTTCGAAGCGCGGCGAGGGGGGCTGACGAGTGCGCCTCTGGAGGGTGTGGTGCTGTGGGTTCCCGATGACCCCCACGGTCCGCTGCAGCGTTTTGCGACGTGGGATGAGCTGTGGCTCGGCCTGGGCCGACGCTGCCAGGCGAAGGGCTACCCAGCCTTCATCCAGCGGTTCATCGGCGAGCGTGACCGCTGTGCCTTCAGCCGCACACTGCGTCGCTTGCTGCAGGCCAGAGCGGGCGCGCTGCCGGTTCAGCTAGACGGTCGTAGCCAAGCGATTGATCGGCCGTTGTTCCCGCATCTGCGAAAAGTCCGCCTCGATACGCTGCTGGACGATGCGCGTGTACTGGCCACGCCAACTGCCGAGGCGGACCAGGCTGAGCGGGAACGACGCATGGGCGACTATGCCAGCGCAGGGTTCGATCTCTTGGGGTTGGCCAGCCTGTTTGTCCCTGTTCTTGGCCTGCCGCTGTTGGGCATCGCTGCCTTGCAGATCGCTGACGAAGTCTATGAAGGTTATGCAGATTGGAAGCTAGGTGACCGTGAAGGGGCGTTGAACCACTTGTGGGGCGTTGCCGAAAACCTGGTTGCCGGCATTGCTGTGGCATCGATTGGGCTCGTGGCGGGACGATTGATCGAGCGTTCGGCGTACGTTGATGGGTTGGTGCCGGTGTTGAAGGCAAACGACGAGGTTCGCCTGATCGATGCCGAATTACCCGGCTACGCGGTGCCGCAGTTGGGGCTGGCCGTTGGCGAGCGTACACGTTTGGCCGGGCAGATACGGCTGCGCACCCATCTGGCGACCTACCAGGTAGTCGAAGATGCGCAAGGCACGGGCTTGCGTATTCAGCACCCCAGCAGACCGAACGCCTACTCGCCCTGGCTCGACAGCAACGGTGAGGGCGGTTGGCGTCATCAGCTGGAAACCCCGCAGCACTGGCAAGGGGCGACGCCGTTGATGCAGCGCTTGAACAGCGCGTGGGCCGCGCTCGACCCCCTGACGGCCGAGCATGTCATGCACACGACCGGATTTGATGAGGCGCGCCTGCGGCGTCTGCACCTTGAGCATGCACCAGCACCGGCGCGGCTGCATGATGCCTTGCAGCGCTACCAGTTGCATGCGCAGTACCCTGAATTGCACGGCGATGCGTTCGAGCTGCACTTGAGTGGCCTGCAGCGCCCCTTGGAGGCGGCAGAGCAGCTGTTGAAGCGTGACTTCCCCGGGCTTACCCCGCGCTGTGCGCGGGAGATCACCCAGCGCGTCGGGCCTGAAGAGGTGGAGCGCATGATCGGCACCCAGCGCGTGCCGCTTGCGCTGGCCAGCGAAGCGCGCTGGCTGTTGCGTGACAGTCGCCTGGACCGTGCCTGCGCAGGCTTCTATCAAGCGGCTGCGGTGAATGCGGACACCGAGCGGTTAGCATTGGGCCTGCTGGCTGATGCGGCGCCATGGGCACAAACTGTCCGGGTCGAGCTGCGCAACGACAGCCTGAGTGGGGACTTGCTCGCCCATATCGGTGCAGAAGGGGCCACTGACGTACGTTACGTCCTCAGGCGTGGCCAGGGTTACCAGGCGTTGCCTGCATTAGGCGGCGCGCTGCCCTTGGGCAGCGAAAATGACAGCCTGTTCCAGGCACTGTGGTGGCACCTCGATGAGGCGCAAAAGCAGGTGCTGGGCGAGGGGGACCTCACTGGCGAGCAGCTTGGGCATGCCTTGGCCGTGCGGGCCGCGGAGCAACGCGAGCGCGCGGCATCATTGCTAGGCATGGTGAAGAAAGCGGGTGTGATACGTCCGCCTGTGCGCTTGGGTGATGGTCGACTGGGCTACCCGCTGAGTGGCGGCGATGCCCTGCGCTTACCGCGCGGTCAGGTCCTGACCACCGCTGACATACAGGCTCGCCAGTCCATTCGTGCCGGGCTGCACCAGTTGTTTCCGCATCGCCCTGCTCAGGATGTGATGTGGCTGGCGCTGCAACTGTCGCAAAGGCCAGGGCGCACGGTCTGGGCAGCCTTCAGTGAACTGGCCAGGCAGGTCGAACGGCTCGACCTGAGCTTGCGTGCCTGGCGGGGGCAGGCCACAGCCGTGAATTACCATCGCCGTCAGCGCGTTGGGCAAATGATTCGCGAAGCCTGGGAGCCGCATTTCTATGGCCCTGGCGGGGTTGATGAGTTGATCGTACGGAACGAGCCTGTGGGCAACCTGCCCGTGCTGCCAGCAGATCTTCACTTTGGGCACCTGCACAGACTGTGCCTGAGCAATATCGGGCTGAGTGCGCTGGAGGGGGATTTCCTCGGCCGCTTCCCTCAGTTGCGAAGCTTGCAACTGAGTGGCAACCGATTGACTGAGGTGCCCGGGCTAGGCAGCCTGCATCGCTTGATCAGCCTGGATGCGCAGCACAACCGGTTGACCACCCTTGAGGGGGTGCAGCACCTGTCGTCGTTGACCCAACTGATCGTGAACGACAACGCGCTCACAGAGGTGCCCGGTTTGGCAACCCTGACCCGGCTCACGCGCCTGGACCTGCGGCGCAACCAGCTGGCCGCGCTTGACGGTGTGCAGGGCCTGACGCTGCTGACCCAACTGGACCTCAGTGACAACCTGCTGTCAGCACTTCCCGAGCACATTCACCGGTTGATCCGGCTGCAGTACCTTAACCTGAGCAACAACCAGTTCACGTTGCTGCCGGCAGGTATCGATCGCATGGTCGGTCTGACCCAGCTGGAGCTTTCCGGCAATCGCCTTAGCGAGCTGCCGGGCACATTGAGCGGGCTGAGTAGGCTGCTGCAGTTGAACCTGGCTGAGAACAGCATCAGCAGCGTACCTGCGGTGATTGGCAACATGCCTGGCTTGAGGGTCCTCAATTTGCGTGGCAACCAGCTAGATGCGATACCCGAGGGCCTGGAGCGGTTGCGGCAACTCACCGAGCTGTACCTGGCGGACAACCAGATCGTCATCGACGTGGCAGGCGGCCAACGCCTGGAAGCGTTCAGCGAACTGCGAACGTTGAGTTTGAAGGGCAACCCGATAGGCATGATTCCGCCACTGCGCAACCTCGACCACCTGCGCCATCTGTCGCTGCGCTCGACCGGCCTGAGTGAATTCCCCTTGGCGTTTCTGCAGCGTCATACACAGGTGTACGTCGACCTTGCCGACAACCTGATCGTCGAGCTGAGCGAGCGGGCATTGGGGTGGATGCGGCAACACCCCAACCGACTCAACCTGAACAACAACCCCCTGGATGAGCAGGACCTGGCGCGTTGGCGTGCTGCGTGGGCACAGTTTGACACGCTGAGCCAACGCGGCTGACGCCGCTGCGGGCGGGGTGCTTTGCATAGTTACCGCAAGCGCCTCGCTCTACCCTGATGCAATCGCAGCTCCGGCCCAAGGAGCCTGCGATGCCAGATCTACCCTTTGCCAACGACTCCACCGACGCCCTGATCGCCAGCCGCTTGCCCGCCTGGCTGACGACGGCCTCGCTGGAGACCCTCTACGCCCTGCACGAAAGCCAGCGCTGGCAGCAGCAGGTACAGCATGAGCTGCACGGCTTGTTGGCACGGATCACGCCATTGGATGCGTTTGCCGCGCCTTTGCTGCAACACGCATTGCAGGAGCAACACCAGCTGACACTCGATGTACGCCAGGCCACCCTGCGGCGCAGAACCTTACAGCGTTTTCCTTCATACATTGCCCACATCCCGGATGGGGTCAAAGCGCAGGTCTACCAGCACAGCCTGCTGCAGTCGGCACTGCACAACTTCACCGAGGGCGAAACCCTCGCCACTGGGCTCATGCAGGGGAGTGCGGTGTTGGACAGCGGGGGGCAAGCCCTCGGCCTGTCGCCCAACGCGTTCACCGTATTGTGCCGCTCGCTCGACCTGGGTGGCCAATACCAAGCTTACCTGCGGGGACAGTTGACTCCAGGCGGGGAGGCTGGCCGGCACATCGAAGCGTTGATGGAGGAGGGCTTTCGCGCAAGCCTGGAGGCCGCTCTGCGACAGTCGCTGGTCAATGGAGAGATCGTGGCGCATGCCTGTGAGCAATGTGCGCCGCTGCTGGCCGTGGTCGCGACCAAGTCAGCGATCGCCGGGTTCGAGCCGCGGCAGATCAGGGTGTTTGGCCTGCGGGTGCGAGGGGCCGTGGCCTTTCAGGTTCGTCATGCTGACCAGGAGGGTGTGCTGTGTTGGATCCCCGATGACCCTCACGGCCCATTGACCTGGTTCGCCTCCTGGGACTTGCTATTCCTGACCTTGGGCAAACAGTTCCGCTTGCCGAAGTACGTCGAGTTCTTCCAACGATTCATCGGTGAGCGAGACCGAGAAGCCTACACGCGAGCCCTGGACCATGCGTTGAAGCGTGCGGGCCAGAATGCCCCCGTTCAGCTCGACGGCCGCCACGAGGCGATCGAGCTGCCGTTGTTCGAGCACTTGCGCAAGCAACAGATCGATACCCTGCTGGACAACGCCAAGGTGCATGCCGTGCCCACGGCCGCCGTGGATGCCCAGGCGCGGGACCGACGTTTGCATTTCTGCCAGAGCTTTGCTCTGGATGCACTGGGCTTGGCGAGTTTCGCCTTGCCGGTGCTAGCGTTGCCGTTGTTGGGCATCACAGCGCTGCAGGTGGCGGACGAGGTGTACGAGGGGTATGCCGATTGGCAGCTCGGTGACCGCCAGGGCGCACTGGAGCATGCCTATGCCGTGGCCGAGACGCTGATCATGACAGCAGCCAATGTCGGCGCGGGTACTGCCTCGCATCGCTTGGCCCGTGCAGCCGTGGTCGATGAATGGGTCCCCGTACAGACCAGTCAGCACGGGTTGAAACTGTGCGACCCCGAGCTCCCCGGGTATGCCGTCGAGGGGCCAGGCGCTCTGGGGCAACTTACCGTGGCAGAGGGGCGAGAGTACCTGCGTACACCGCTAGCAAGGCACTTGACCGAGCTGGACGCTGAATCGCAGCAACGGCACATCCGCCACCCTGTCCGCGCCGATGCCTATGCGCCCTTGCTTGAGGGCAATGATGCCGGTGGCTGGCAGCATGAACTCGAACACCCCCACGAGTGGCAGGGGAGCGCTCAGTTGTTGCGCGACCTGGGCCATGACCTGGCGCACCTTGATGACCAGGTGGCCCATGAAGTGTTGCGCGCAACCGGGCTCGATGAGGGCCGACTGCGCCGGCTGCATGTAGAACATGCACCGCCCCCCGCGCGGCTGCTGGATGCCGTGCAGCGTCATCAACTGCATGACCAGTTGCCCTGGTTGCGGGACGAAGGCTTCGAGCTTCATCTGCAGGCGCAGCAAGCGCCCCCCACGGCGGACGAAGCCCTGTTGCAGCGTGACTTTCCCGGGCTCACTGTGAACGTGGCCAGGGAGATCATCGAGCACGCTACCGAGGCGCAGGTCGAGCACCTGCAAGCACGCCAGCGCGTCCCGCTGGCCTTGGCCGAGCAGGCGCGCTGGTACCTACGGGATACGCGCCTGGACCGCGCCTGTGCAGGCCTGCTGCAGGCGGCAGCGCTCAATCGCGACAGCGAGCAACTGGCCTTGGCCTTGATTGCCGATCGTGCGCCGTGGCGAGGCGTGCGCATAGAGCTGCGCAGCGGCACGCTGACCGGCGAACGGACCGCCTGGGCGGGTGCACAGGCAGCCACTGAGGTGCGCAGCGTGCTCAGAACGGCCAAGGGCTATCAGGCCCTGGATGCCTACGGGCGCGCCTTGCCCGCGGCCAATGCCGAGGACAGCCTGTTCCAGGCGCTGTTGCTGCAGCTCGACCCGTGGCAGCGGCGGGCCCTGGGTGAAGCCAGCGAGTCCCCGCAGACACTGGCCGATGCCTTGTCGAAGTGGGCCAGCGAGCAGCGCGACAAGGTCGCCACGCTGCTGGGCATGGCGCCCGTCGGGCTAGGCTTCCGGCCACCGGTGCGGCTGGGCGATGGTCGCCTGGGCTACCCCCTGAGCGGCCGTGGCGAAAGCAGCAATCGCGCACTGCGCCGGGGTATTCAGCGGTTGTTTCCCGACTATGACGACAGCGCCCTCGAAGCCTTCAACAATACCGCCCGCGAGCAGGGGCTCACCCCGTGGAACTACTACCTGCGCCTGTGCGAAGAGCAGCGTGCACTGGATCAGGCGCTAGGGCGCTGGCGCCGGCAATCGTCCGGGCCGATCCAATTGATCAGACGCGCACGCATGGCACGGCGGATTCGGCATGCCTGGCAGCGGCGTGTACGTGATGCCAGTGGCAACCCCATACTGGTCCTTGAAGGCACACGGTTGGGCAGCCTGCCCGACCTTCCGCCCGCAGTGAATTTCGATCATGTGACCACGTTGACGCTGCGCAACCTGGAGCTGACTGAGGTCAACGCCGACTTCCTCGCTCGTTTCCCGCGCGTAAACCAACTGGACCTGTCGCGAAACCGGCTGACAGCCATGCCCGACACCTCGCACATGGCGAACCTTGAATGGGTCGATCTCAGTCACAATCGCATCGTTGACGTCAGTGAGGCGCAGGCCCCCTTGCTGCGGGCCAACCCCGACAGCGTGCGTTTACACGGCAACCCGTTGTCTGCGGTTGCGCTTGAGCGTTTAAATGTTGCTCCGCCCCCGCCGGTCGTGGAAAGGGTAAATGAGCATGAACAATGGTTCGAGGGGCTGAGCGAGGCGGAAGCCGCCCGTCGTCGCGGGCAGTGGGAGGCGTTAAGGGCTGAAGCCGACAGCGATGCGTTCTTTGGGTACCTCGCAGAACTGCTGCACGCCGAAGACTTTACTCGGCAAGCGCAGGGTATGCGGCGTCGCGTCGGTGAATTGCTCAATGCCATGTTTCACCATACCCATGTGCGGCGTGCAGTGTTCGAGCAGGCCGCCATTCCGCGCGGGCGGGCCGACCTCGATGTGTTGGTCATCAGGCTGCAAGTTGCCTTGCGCACCGATGGCATGCGTGGTCGGCGAGTTGAGCGTGAGTTGCGCAACCTCGGCCGTGAGCTGTTCAGGCTCGATCAGGTCGACCGCTTTGCCGCACAGCACATCGAGCGCTTGCAAGGGCGGCCAGGCCAACGCGATCTGGACGACATTTACTTGGCATTCCGGGTGGGGCTTGCAGAGCCGTTGAGCCTCTATGGCCAGCCGACCTACCTGGACCTTCAGCACGTCGATACAGTAACGCTGGGCGACCTGGCCGAGGCCGAGGCTGCCGTGCACCGGGCCGAGACGCCAGAAGCGCTCAGCCAGTTCCTGGTGCAGCAGACGTTCTGGCAGGACCACGTGCGGGTCGAATACAGCGCGCAGTTTGCAGCCATTCGCCGCAGGTACGGTGCGCGTCTGGCCGCGCTGGTGCCAGAGCCGGGCCAGGACCATGCGCCAAGTGGGCCGGTCAATGCGATCGTCGCCCAGCGCAGGGAAGAGGAGCAGGTACTCACGTTGACCCTTGCGCGTGGCAACCCGTGGAGCTGGTATCGGCTTGAACCCCCGCATGGGCCCGGTACCCTTGCCTATGCACATTTGTCGCGGCAGCTTGAACACAGCCTCGAGGCCTGGCGCGGGCAGCCAAGTGAACCGGAGTATGCGGCGCGGTCGTACGTCGCCGGTGTGCTGCGCGAAGCCTGGCAGTCGAATTACCGTGATGAACTGCCGTCTCTGGGCTCATCCTCCGATGGGTTGGCGGTCAGTTCGCTTCCCGAGCTGCCGGCCGGCATCCAGTTCGAACGCCTGCGCGCATTGTCGCTACGCAACCAGCAGCTTGCCACGCTCAGCGGCGACTTCCTGCACCGCTTCCCCAACCTGGAGGACGTCGACCTCTCAGGCAATCAGCTCTCGACCTTCGAGGGGCTTGAGCATCTGCCACGCCTGCGCAGGTTGTACCTGGGCGGTAATCTGCTCGAGACCTTGGACGGTTTGGGCAATGCCAGGCAACTGACGGACCTGGACCTCAGTGGCAATCAGTTTGTCGAATTGCCGGCCGGTATCGAGCAGTTGGAGCACCTGGCCAGCCTCGACCTTTCCTTCAATCAAATCGCTGTGCTGGATGACCGCGCAGGGCAACTGCCGAACCTTGAAAACCTGCAGCTGGGTGGCAACCTGCTGAACGATGTGCCACGCAGCCTTGGCAACCTTGCCCGGCTAAGCATCCTCAACCTCAGTGCTAATCGGCTGACCCGCGTACCGGAACAACTGAATGGCCTCGGCCGCTTGACCCGTCTGGATCTGCGCGACAACGCGATTGTTTTGGACGCCCAAAGCGAGTTGCGACTGGAATGGTTCTCCCGGTTGCAAGTCCTGAGCCTGGAGGGTAACCCGTTGGGTATGGCGCCGAGGCTGCACTACAACGTGCAACTGCGCTACCTGTCATTACGCGCAACCGGCTTGCGCAGTATGCCCCTGGCGTTGCTGCAGCGTCATCCCGACATGGTCGTGGACTTGCGTGGCAACCGTATCGCGGCACTGAGCGAGGAGGCGCTCGGCTGGATAGAGGCCCATCCGGAGACCGTAAATCTTGAGCAGAACCACTTAAGCGAGGCGGTCATGGCGCGGGTGCGCAATGCGCTGGCGCGTCTGCAAGCAGAGTGGGCGCGGGCGGCAGAAGCGGGGGAGGTGAGCGTGACCAGGAAGCCACCGGGGCGCAGGGGCTGACGGGCGGTGTGCAACAACGCCCCTGACCCGCCAGAGCGCGGGCCAGGGGTGATGAAGATCAGCGGCGGCGGAACAGCGGCAGCGGCTGGTCGGCGGCGGCCTGGTAGGTCACCGAGAAGTCCTTCAGGCTTTGCAGTGCGTCTTCCGGGTCCTTGTCGGCACGGATGGCAAACGCATCGAAGCCACAACGGGCCATGAAGAACAGCTGGTCGCGCAGCACGTCGCCTATGGCGCGCAGCTCACCGGTGAACTTGTAGCGGTCACGCAGCAGGCGCGCGTTGGAGTAACTGCGCCCGTCGGTGAACGCCGGGAAGTTCAAGGCGATGACCTGGAAGTGCTGCACGTCTTCGCCGATCTCTTCCGCTTCTTCGTCGCTGTCCAGCCAGATGCCCAGGCCGCCGTCGCGGGCCTTGAGCACGTGGGCATGGTCGCGCCACAGTTGCAGCGGGACGATGTAGTCGTCGCAGTTGGTCAACTCGTCGAACGACGTTTCCTTGGGCAGCAGGTGCCAGGTTTCGTCGACGATCTGGTTGTTTTTAATGATTCGCTGCATAGACGCGTTCCTTGAAGGGGTCGATGCCGATACGCTGGTAGGTGTCGATGAAACGCTCTTCCTCGGTACGCTGTTCTACGTACACGGCGATCAGCTTTTCAATCACATCGGCCATGGCGTCCTGGGCGAAGGATGGGCCGAGGATCTTGCCCAGGCTCGCGTCACGCGCAGCGTTGCCGCCCAAGGACACCTGGTAGAACTCCTCGCCTTTCTTGTCCACGCCGAGGATGCCGATGTGGCCCACGTGGTGGTGGCCGCAGGCGTTCATGCAACCGGAGATGTTCAGGTCGATCTCGCCGATGTCGAACAGGTAATCCAGGTCGTCGAAACGGCGCTGGATGGATTCGGCGATCGGGATCGACTTGGCGTTGGCCAGCGAGCAGTAGTCACCGCCCGGGCAGCAGATGATGTCGGTCAGCAGGCCGATGTTCGGCGTGGCAAAGCCACCTTCGCGCAGCTCCAGCCACAGGGCGTGCAGCTGGCGTTGCTCAACGTCGGCGAGGATGATGTTCTGCTCGTGCGAGGTGCGCAGGAAGCCGAAGCTGTAGCGCTCGGCGAGGTCCGCCACGGCGTCCAGTTGCTTGTCGGTCAGGTCGCCAGGGGCAACGCCGGTAGGCTTGAGTGACAAGGTCACGGCCACATAGCCAGGGCGCTTGTGGGCGCGGGTGTTGCGCGAGCGCCAGCGGGCGAAACCTGGGGCTTCGGCGTCTTGGGCGCTGTAGTCGACGTTGTCCAGGGCCAGGTAGTCCGGGTCGACGAAGTGGCGCGAAACACGCTGTACTTCCTCTTCGGTCAGGGTGCTGTTGCCGCCGCGCAGGTGGACCATTTCGGCCTCGACCTTTTCGGCGAACACTTCAGGCGTCAGCGCCTTGACCAGGATCTTGATCCGCGCCTTGTACTTGTTGTCACGGCGACCGTAACGGTTGTACACGCGCAGGATGGCGTCCAGGTAGCTGATCAGGTCCTGCCAAGGCAGGAACTCGTTGATGAACGAGCCGACCACCGGGGTACGCCCCAGGCCGCCGCCAACCAGCACACGGAAGCCCAGCTCGCCCGCTTCGTTGCGCACCGGCTCCAGGCCGATATCGTGCACTTCGATGGCCGCGCGGTCTTCTTTCGAGCCGTTGATGGCGATCTTGAACTTGCGCGGCAGGTAGGCGAATTCCGGGTGGAAGGTGGTCCACTGGCGGACGATCTCGCACCAAGGGCGCGGGTCGATGATTTCATCTGCGGCAACACCGGCGAACTGGTCGGTGGTGGTGTTGCGCAGGCAGTTGCCGCTGGTCTGGATCGCGTGCATCTGCACGGTGGCCAGCTCGGCGAGGATGTCTGGGATGTCTTCCAGCGCCGGCCAGTTGAACTGCACGTTCTGGCGGGTGGAAATGTGGGCGTAGCCCTTGTCGTAGTCGCGAGCGATCTTGGCCAGTGTGCGGACCTGGCGCGCGTTCAGCTGGCCATAAGGCACGGCGACACGCAGCATCGGGGCGAAACGTTGGATATAAAGGCCGTTCTGCAGGCGCAGAGGGCGGAATTCTTCTTCGCTCAGCTCCCCGGCCAGGTAGCGGCGGGTCTGATCACGGAACTGCTTGACGCGGTCCTCGATGATCCGCTGATCGTACTCGTCGTATACGTACATAAAAGTCCTGTCTCAGGCTGCATGCAGCTATTCGCGCGCACGGCCGCGCACTCCGGTTCGGAGCTGGGGAACGATATCAGAGTGTGTTTATGCGCTAAAGTGATGTTTTTGCATATGAAAAGAACCAAACGAACTAAGTGAGACTGACTGGCATTTGTTCGTCCGCCTGTGCCGTGGGGTTATACTCGCGGGTTTGTTGCAAGGGGTGTAACCGCATGCTCAAGGCGCTTTGCCAAAGCTTGTGCCTGAGCCTGCCGTTGGCAGCCAATGCGCAGGCTGCTTCCGTCGTGTTCCTTAACCCAGGCTTGTCCACCGAGACATTTTGGGTCAGCTATGCGCGCTTCATGCAGGCAGCGGCTGACGACTTGGGCATGACGCTGCGGGTCGAATACAGCGAGCGCAATGCCGAGCGAACCCTGAGCCAGGCACGGGCGCTGCTCAAGGGCCCGCAGCGGCCGGACTATCTGGTGCTGGTCAACGAACAGTATGTGGCGCCGGAAATCATCCGCCTGTCGAAGGGGACCGGGGTCAAGCTGTTTCTGGTCAACAACGGGCTGACGGCCAGCCAGGCACAAAGCATCGAGGCGCAGCCCGAGAAGTATCCCCAGGTGCTGGGCACGCTGACCACCAACGACGAGCAGGCCGGTTACCAGATGCTGCACCAGATGGTTGCCTTGCTCCCACGCACTGACGGGCCGGTGGACCTGGTGGCCTTCGCCGGGGTCAAGACCACGCCAGCCTCGCAACGGCGCGAAGCGGGCATGCGCCGCGCCTTGGCCGACTTCCCTCAGGTGCGTCTGCGCCAGGTGGTGTATGGCGGCTGGAGCCGTGAGCGCGCCTTCGAGCAGGCGCGTGTGTTGCTGCAGCGTTACCCGGACACCACGCTTGTGTGGTCGGCCAACGATGAGATGGCCTTCGGCGCCATGCAGGCATTCGAGGCGGCTGGGCGCATGCCAGGGCGCGATGCGGTGTTCAGCGCCGTCAACAGTTCGCCCGAGGCGTTGCGGGCGCGGGTCGACGGGCGCCTTGGGGTGTTGATGGGTGGGCACTTCACCTTGGGTGGCTGGGCCATGGTCATGCTGCACGACGATGCGCGCGGGCTGGTGGTCAATCGCGATGGCCTGCGTGAGCACAGCGTGCCCGCGTTGCAGTCGATTGACCAGGCAAAGGCGCGGCGTTGGCTCAAGTTGCTCGAGCAGGCTGATCATGGTGTCGATTTCCAGCCCTACAGCGCTGAAGGGCGCCCGGCTGACTACACGTACCCGTTTCTGACCGCACCGATGGATTACTGAATGGCATAGGTAAGTACCGCTGCAGGGCATTGGTGCCTTGTTCAGATGACAGCCTCTAATTAAAGGAGCCTGTCATGCCCAACTTGCCTGCCGCCGACAGCGTTAGCTCGGCTCACGTCGATACCCACATCACGCTATACCCCAGTGGTCATGAACCCATTCTGCTGACCGCAGATCAAAGCAATGCTGCAGCTCTGATGGCCAAGGCCCTCGGTGCAATGGAAGCGTTCTACGGGACGTTGAACAAGGCACAGCGCGCACGGCTGGACGCCTTGTATGGCACGCCCCGGGTGGGCGCCGATGCACTCATGAAGGTCGTGCAGGGCGCCAAGGCACAGGTCAGCCGCCAGCTCGCCGCGTTGTGTGGGCACGAGGTGAAGGTGGACGCTGTGCGTATTCACACGGCCCGCTCCGAAAAGCCCGATGTCAGCGAGCCACTGTGGGCTTGGCTCGCTCGCGGTACACCTGTCCAGCTTGCCCAGCCCCGGCTGACCCGGGATGCCAACAATTTTGTCGACAACAGTTGGCTGACGCTCGATGGCGATGCCTTGGTCAAGCAGGACGGCAGCCAGGTAACGGTTGATGAAGTTGTCAGCATTGGCCGTGAGCTGGACATCGGGGCCTCGATCGCCACCCAGTGTGATGCCTGGCTTGCGCAAGCGGAGGTGGCCTCGACGATCAGGCGCGAGTCGAATGCCAACCTCGAGATAGCACTGCTCAATGCCCTGAAAGTGGGGCAGATTACGCCTGCGCAGCTCTTGCAACTGCAGGCGAGCGCCGGCGTGTCGCTGGCGGGGATAGTGAGCTATGGCTTGCCAATCGCGGGGCTGACACTGCACAGAGGCAACTTCATGTTACGCGTGGAGGGGCATGACCTGCCGGTGTACGCCCTGAGTACAGCCAGCGGCGTTTACGTCTATGCGGGCCTGTTCCCCGAGGGCCGGTTGTTCGTTGCCAACGCCGCGCAAGGTTTCAGCGCCATGCAGGTATTCACCGAGGCGTTTCGCCGCGACCTTTGGGGCACTCGGCGTGAGCGTTCGGGGTGGTCATGGTCGCTGCTGACGCCATCGGCACAGCGGACGGTGAGCGCTAAGCTGCCGCAGCCGTTGGCAACTAGCACGGCCTACCCAGCAAGCGCCTATTGGGCCCATGGCGCCGGTGTTTACGCGAGCAAGGCGGACTATGATCGAGGCGCAAGCGGCGTGCGCTTCACTGCACCGTATCCGTTGTCGCGGGACACGGTCACCGGCCGATTGGCAAGCGCTTATGGCGCCTTGCTGGTGGGGCGGGTCAAAGAGCATTTCACGCCCAATCAGAGCAGCAGCCTGGAGCATGCCCAGCGCATCGGCGCCGAGGTGCTCGCCTTCGTGCTGGACGTCATCTTGATTGCGGTCCCTGGCGATGTGAAGTTCCCAGGCCGGGCGCTACTGTTCAAGGCCATGTTCGCCAAGCAGCTGGCCATTGACCTGCCGCAGAACCTGGTGCAATCGAAGTGGGATGAGGCGGCCGAAACGCTGGTGGATTTTTTCGAGACCGTGCTGGAAATGCAGCTCCTGCGCAAGGCGGGCACGCTGGTCAGGTCGCGGCTCGACAAGCTCAACCGAACGCTTTTGCCAGGTCGCACGGTGTCTACTGCCGATACAGGCGGTGTCGGCGTCACCCCGGTCACGGCCGTGCAGCGTTTGCGCAGCATGTTGCCATCGACGCTTCACGGCTTGAGCGATGATGCTGTGGCCACAGTGCTGCGTCATGCAGGGGTCAGCAAGCAGGCCTTGAATGCCATGTGGCGGGGGAAGGCCCCGATGGACATGGCACTTGCTGCAGCCGCCAGCGCAGCGATGAGCCGTGAGCTAATCGGGCAAACGGCATTGCTGATGGCGACTCCGCGCTACACGCAGCTGCCGGAAGCTGTGGAATGGCCGGTGGTGGGCTGGCTGGCCCACAGCCTGAATGTTCGCATCAGCGTCGAGGATGCCCACGGCCGCTCGCTCAGGGTATTCGAGCCTGAGCGCGGGACAGCAGAGGGTGAAGGCGCAGCGAGGCGTGAAGTCGTGCTGACTCGGCATGACCGATGGCATTACGGGACCGGTCAGGAAAATGGCAACGGCGAGACAGCCGATTCGCTGTTTTTCTACGTGCAGGCGCCCACCCGGCCTGGGCAGGTCGTTGACAATCGCGACGAGGTGGCAACGCGCTTGAAGCATGATGCCGCAAGCCAGTTCGAGCGACCGGAGCAGGCGTACCTGCTGCAGCGCGCCATCCACCACCACAACCGACCCCGTGCCAGCGTACCCAAGGGTGAAGGTGCACTGCTGGCCGTGTCGGTGGAGGGCAATGTCAAGCTCCCCGAGGAACGGCTGCAGGGCAGCGAGGCCCGTGCGGTCAGCGCGCACAGTGAACGTTGCGTCGCACAACCGCGAAGCCCAGCAAACCTGGCCAAGGCCAGGTACCAAGCGGACCTTGCCGCGCTGGCCGGTGCGCCAGGGCCCGCCGGCCCGCAATCCTTGACCTTCAGCGCAGAGTCGATGTACTTGAGCGCGCTGCTGCGTGTGTTCAGTGCGCACGACCTGCAGCAGCGTATCGCGGTCAGGGTGGTGGCTGGCGGTAGAAGCGTCGCGGCCTGGGGTAGCGAGCAGGCTGAGCAGGTGCTGGTCCTGCAGCGTCGAGGTGAGGAGGGTGCCTATGTCTATAGGGGGCAACTGGACGGCGCCGACACCGTGGCACCGGCCAAGGACAGTTCGGCACCTGTGAGTGATGTGCTTCTACGGGGCATGGACGACGCTGCCCGCGAACGTCTAGGGATCAACATCAGCGATGCGCAGGCGCTGAATAGAGCGGTGATGGGCAAGCTGCTGGCCGATGCCGGAAGCGCTCCAATGCCAGGTGGCCTGAAAGGGCTGGACTTACGCGTCGACCCTGAGTTGGACGCCTACCTGCAAGCTGTGACGCTGCACGAAGTGCCTGGCGCCGACGGCCTGATCTTGCAGGACGACAAAGCATGGATACAGCGGGGGGCGGGCGCACTGGAAGTGCATCAGGAGGGGCCGTCGTGGCGGGTGCAGGGGCCAGGCGCGGCGCGTGGGCCGCTGTTGCACCGAAGTTACGGCGAATGGCGCCGTTTGCAGGAACCTGTGGAGGCTGTCGCCCAATTGGTTGACGGCCCCGTACTCGGCGCAGCGGTGCAGGCCAGATTGGCGGCGCTGCACGCCCGAGACCCGCTGGCACGCCTTTACCATGACACGGCCGCCAACGCAGGCGGCGGCGCGAGCTACATTGCCTTCCGTGGCCTGAGCAGCACCTTCTACCGGGTCAAGCCCGCTGAGCCGGGGGCGGTGGAGGTGGAAGTGGTCCGGCCCGCAGGCACCGGTGGCGGTGTATGGCTGCATCGGTTGCAGTCTGGCATCTGGCAACTTGCGCGTACCTTGCCAGGGGGCATGTACCACAATGCTGACCCTGCGCCGTGGCGGCCATGGCGCAGGCCCGGCGCGCAGCAACTCCCCCATACGTTGGGTTTGTCAGGTTCCACGCATGAAGGCACGTTCAGCCTTGCGGGCGGCACGCACAAAGCGTCCAATCGCTTCTTTCCATTTGTACGCCCCACGAACCGTCGTGCCGAATTCAACAGGCTGTTTGCCAATGCTCCGGAAAACGTACAGCGCAGCAGCGACAATGCCAACATCGCCGCGAAGGTTGAGCTGTTTCATCACCAATGGCGTTTGCCCGTGGATATCACGGCGCTGCGTTTCTTTCGCATGCCAGGCGAAATTACATCAGAAGCCAAGCACATCAACGGGGCCTTGATTGCTGACCTGGTGACAGCCCAACAGGCAGGGCAGCCGCTGATCAGGCGTGTGCTGGAGCCCATGTCAGGGTCGGGCTTCTATGGCAATTTCGTCAGGGCCGCCGGGTTTCGTGGCGAAATGAGGATCAACGACATCAGCCCCCTGGTCACGCTGACGCAAACTGAAATCGTTCGGCAGCCCGATCGGGTAAAACACCATATTAATAACATCAAGCAGGCCTTGGTCGAGCTTTGGCAGGTCAATAATCATGACGTCGCTTTCGATCCGCAGACCTTGAGAATCGACCTCCCTGATGGCAACGCTTCCCGCACTTTCGTGAACTCTCCCCAGGTCGTACGTTATCGAGTCGACGTGAGACACTATTTTTACACGACGGTGGAAACGCAATACAGATTGCGCGATGGGGATATTGTGGTGTCTCCCGATTCGTCGTTCCTGGCAGACCCTGTAAACGGCGAGACCGAGGCAAGGGCCTACATTGCCGCCGCGTTCTATATCATGCAGACCAATTCGGTCCGGCACCGGGCACCTGTGGAGATCAATGAAATGGGCCGGCTCGACCTGCCGATGTCGATCGTCGTCACGGATGGCAATGCGGGCTCGGTGCTGTTGCTGGCCAATGGGCTGTCGAATCTCGACGGTCTGAATTACCTGAGCTATCTGCACAGTCATGAGCAAGGGCAAACGACCTTTTCCAGGGCCGACGGTTGGGAAATGCTTCGGGTGACCGACGGTGTAAGCAACCTGGGGGACCTGGCTATCCTCAGTGGTCACTTCAGCAATTTCTACCTTAACGAGGTGCAGTTCATGGACAGGGTCAGGGACCATGTCATGCCCTTTGTCCACAACCGTGGCCGGGTCATCATCACCAATGCTTACTCCCCGTACAAAGAGCGTGCCTACCTGGCGTTGGGGTTGCGGGTGTTCGTGCTGGAAAACGCAGCCGCGAGTTACCTGTTGGTGATGAACGATGCGGTGGCGAGGGATGCAGGCCTTGCCAATTCCTGAGCGTCGCCCGTCGCCGGACAAAAGACCTTGCTTGAGGAAAGGGCATTGCTCGTCTTAACTGCTGTGGGTGAAGTGCATTCCCATAACCACAACAAGAGGCAATGCAATGGGAAACTCAACCAAGGTCCGCAAAGCTGACAGCAGTGTCGATGCCTGGGCGATTCTTTGCTTGATCGTCCTGGTGGTGGTCACCGCCGTGTATTGGGTCAGCCACCAGTAGACTTCCATTTAGACCGTGATCCAGCCAAGACGCCTGCGGGAGGGATTCCCGCAGGCGTTTTCATGGGCTCAACGCGCGGTCATGTGCATGGCCAATTGCACCAGGCCGATCAGTATCAGAATGAACAGCAGGGTGAACACGGTACCCATCGCAATGAAATGGCTGGCCTTGCCGTGGGTGAAATCGCGTGCGCGGTTCTTGCCGCTCTGCACACCGAAGGCGGCGGCGAGGATGCTGTGCAGCATTTGCCAGAAGGTGGGGGGCTTGCCTTGGCTTGAGTCGTCCATGGGGGCTCCTGGGTATTCGGAGGCAATCAGGGACAGTGTAGGCAATGGAAGGGGTGTTGGCTTTGCTGGCCTCTTCGCGGGCAAGCCCGCTCCCACAGGAAGGGCGCGCAAATCCCTGTAGGCGCGGGCTTGCCCGCGAAGAGGCCAGTCAGGCTAGAACGGTCTTAGCTGTCGTACCCAAGGTTCGGCGCCAACCAACGCTCACTCACGCTCACCTCCTGGCCTTTACGCGCGCTGTAGCTGTCGATCTGGTCCTTGTCGACCTTGCCCACGGCAAAGTACTGCGCCTGCGGGTGGGCAAAGTACCAGCCGCTGACCGCCGCCGCCGGGAACATCGCAAAGTGTTCGGTCAGGAACACGCCGCTTGGGCCTGTCTCGCCAATGGCCGTGCCATCGAGCAGGCGGAACAGGGTTTCTTTCTCGGTGTGGTCCGGGCAGGCCGGGTAGCCGGGGGCAGGGCGGATGCCGCTGTACTGCTCCTTGATCAACGCTTCGTTATCCAGGTGCTCGTCGCGGGCATAACCCCAGTGCTCTTTACGCACCTGCTCGTGCAGCCATTCGGCGCAGGCTTCGGCCAGGCGGTCGGCCAAGGCCTTGACCATGATCGAGCTGTAGTCATCGCCCTTGTCCTGGTAGGCCTTGGCCACTTCCTCGGCGCCGATGCCTGCGGTGGTGATGAAGCCGCCGACGTAGTCGGTGACGCCGCTGTCTTTGGGTGCGACGAAGTCGGCCAGCGACCAGTTTGGCTTGTTGTCAGGCTTGATGGTCTGCTGGCGCAGGTGGTGCAAGGTGGCCAGGGGCTGGCCGTCATCGCCATAGACCTCGATGTCGTCATCGGCGACCTGGTTGGCCGGCCAGAAACCGAACACGGCGCGGGCACTGATCAGCTTCTCGTCGATCAGTTTGTCGAGCATCTCGCGGGCGTCCTTGTACAGCGACGTCGCGGCTTCGCCGACCACTTCGTCGGTGAGGATGCGCGGGAATTTGCCGGCCAGGTCCCAGGAGATGAAGAACGGTGTCCAGTCGATGTACTCGGCCAGGGTGCGCAGGTTGATGTCTTCCAGCACCTTGACGCCGGTGAAGGTAGGCACGGCTGGCTGGTAGCTTGCCCAATCATACTGCGGCTTGGCCGCGATGGCCTTGGCGTAGCTCAGGCGCTCGGTGCGGGCACTGCGGTTGGCGGTGCGCTCGCGCACGTCGACGTAATCCTGGCGGGTTTTCTCGACGAAGCCGGGCTTGAGCTCCTTGGACAACAATTGGGTCGCCACGCCGACGGCGCGCGAAGCGTCGGTGACGTAGATCACCGCGTCGTTGCTGTACTTGGGTTCGATCTTCACCGCCGTGTGCGCCTTGGAGGTAGTCGCGCCACCGATCATCAGCGGCAGGTTGAAACCCTGACGCTGCATTTCGCGGGCAACGTGGACCATCTCGTCCAGCGACGGGGTGATCAGGCCAGACAGGCCGATGATGTCGCATTTCTCGTCGCGTGCGGTCTGCAGGATTTTCTCGGCCGGCACCATCACGCCCAGGTCGACGATGTCGTAGCCGTTACAGCCCAGCACCACGCCGACGATGTTCTTGCCGATGTCGTGCACGTCGCCCTTGACCGTGGCCATCAGGATCTTGCCCTTGGCTTCGGGCTTGTCGCCTTTTTCGGCTTCGATGAACGGGATCAGGTGCGCTACGGCCTGCTTCATCACGCGCGCCGACTTGACCACCTGCGGCAAGAACATCTTGCCGGCACCGAACAGGTCGCCGACCACGTTCATGCCGCTCATCAGCGGGCCTTCGATGACTTCGATCGGGCGCGCGCACTGCTGGCGGCACTCCTCGGTGTCTTCGACGATGTGCGCGGTGATGCCTTTGACCAGGGCATGTTCCAGGCGTTTGCCGACCGGCAGCGAGCGCCAGGCTTCGTTTTCGACTTCCTTGGTGGCGCCGCCGCCTTTGTAGTCGTCGGCGATGGCCAGCAGGGCATCGGTGCCTTCCGGGGTGCGGTTGAGCACCACGTCCTCGACCTTGTTGCGCAGGTCGGCCGGGATTTCGTCGTAGATTTCCAGCTGGCCGGCGTTGACGATACCCATGGTCAGGCCATTGCGGATGGCGTGGAACAGGAACACCGAGTGGATCGCTTCACGCACCGGGTTGTTGCCGCGGAACGAGAACGACACGTTGGACACACCACCCGAGCTCAAGGCGTGGGGCAGGTGGTCGCGGATGTAGGCGCAGGCTTCGATGAAGTCGACAGCGTAGTTGTTGTGCTCTTCGATGCCGGTGGCGACGGCGAAGATGTTCGGGTCGAAGATGATGTCTTCCGGCGGGAAGCCGACTTCGTTGACCAGGATGTCGTAGCTGCGCTTGCAGATTTCCTTCTTGCGCGCGGCGGTGTCGGCCTGGCCGACCTCGTCGAAGGCCATCACCACCACGGCGGCGCCGTAGCGCTTGCACAGGCGGGCGTGGTGCTTGAACTGCTCGACGCCTTCCTTCATGGAAATCGAGTTGACGATGCCCTTGCCCTGGATGCACTTGAGGCCCGCCTCGATCACTTCCCACTTGGAGGAGTCGATCATGATCGGCACGCGGGAGATGTCCGGCTCGCCAGCGATCATGTTGAGGAAGCGGACCATGGCGGCCTGGGAGTCGAGCATCCCTTCGTCCATGTTGATGTCGATTACCTGGGCACCGGCTTCGACCTGTTGCAGGGCCACTTCCAGGGCTTCGGTGTAGTTCTCTTCGCGGATCAGCCGGGCGAACTTGGCGGAACCGGTGATGTTGGTGCGCTCGCCCACGTTGACGAACAGCGACTGGCGGTCGATGGTGAACGGCTCCAGACCCGACAGGCGGCAGGCCTTGGCGATCTCCGGGATCTCACGTGGCTTGTACTTGGCAACCGCCTCGGCGATGGCCTGGATGTGGCCTGGGGTGGTGCCGCAGCAGCCGCCGATGATGTTGAGGAAGCCGCTGGCAGCGAACTCCTCGACCACCGCGGCCATTTCGGCCGGGGTTTCGTCGTACTCACCAAAGGCGTTGGGCAGGCCGGCGTTGGGGTGCGCCGAGACGTGGGTGTCGGCCTTGGTCGACAGCTCTTCCAGGTACGGGCGCAGGTCCTTGGCGCCGAGGGCGCAGTTGAGGCCGACGGAAATCGGCTTGGCGTGGCGCACCGAGTTCCAGAAGGCTTCGGTGGTCTGGCCCGACAGGGTGCGGCCCGAGGCGTCGGTGATGGTGCCGGAGATCATGATCGGCAGTTCGACGTTGTCATCCTCGAACACCTGTTGCACGGCGAAGATCGCGGCCTTGGCGTTGAGGGTGTCGAAGATGGTTTCGATCAGGATCAGGTCGGCGCCGCCCTCGATCAGGCCGCGGGTGGCCTCGATGTAGTTTTCTACCAGTTCGTCGAAGGTGACGTTGCGGTAGCCGGGGTCGTTGACGTCCGGGGAAATCGAGCAGGTGCGGCTGGTCGGGCCCAGTACGCCGGCGACGAAGCGCGGTTTGTCCGGCGTCTCCAGGGTCTTGGCGTCGGCCACCTGGCGGGCGATGCGCGCGCCTTCGACGTTCAGCTCGTAGACCAGCGATTCCATGCCGTAGTCGGCCTGGGAAATCTGCGTGGCGTTGAAGGTGTTGGTTTCGAGAATATCGGCGCCAGCGTCCAGGTAGGCTTTCTCGATCGCGGCGATGACATCGGGGCGGCTGAGCAGCAACAAGTCGTTGTTACCTTTCACATCGCTTGGCCAATCAGCAAAGCGCGTGCCACGATAGTCGTGTTCCTCGAGGCGATAACTTTGGATCATAGTACCCATGCCGCCGTCGAGGATCAGGATGCGCTCTTTGAGTGCGTGCTGGAGTGCTTGGAGACGAGCGCTGCGGTCGGACATAGGAACTACCTGGTCGGGCGAATATCAGAAGGTGCCGAATCATAACAAAGCTGCGCGGTTTTTAGGCGCACTGCCCATTTGCATGAATTTAGCTCATGTTGGCACACAAGCACCCAAGGACGACCAGGCAATCGTGATGGCTTTCAAGAACCAGGACTTTCCGCACATGGTGCATCGTTGTATTCGTGCTTGGGCGGGCGTTTTCGCCTTGCTCATCAGTGGCGCGACCTTCGGGCAGGCTGCCCAATCGAGCCCGGCTATTTCCTACACCCGGGATATCCAGCCGATTTTCACCGAGAAGTGCGTGGCCTGCCATGCCTGCAACGACGCGGCCTGCCAGCTCAAGCTGGAAAGCCCTGAGGGCGCGGTGCGGGGAGCGACCAAGGTGCCGGTGTACCAAGGTGACCGCAGCGCGGCGGTGCCGACCACGCGGCTGTTCTACGACGCCCACAGCGAGGGCGAGTGGCGCAAGAAGGGCTTCTACTCGGTGCTCGACGGCCAGGGCAGCCAGGCCGCGCTGATGGCGCGCATGCTCGAGCTGGGGCACAAGACGCCGCTTACGCCCAATGCCAAGCTGCCCGAGGACATCGTCCTGGGCATCAACCGCAACAACATGTGCCCTTTGCCCCATGAGTTCGACGCCTACGCCGGCGCGCACCCTAAAGAAGGCATGCCACTGGCGGTCACCGGCCTGACCGACCAGGAGTACACCACCCTGCAACGCTGGCTGGCGGCTGGCGCGCCGGTGGAGTACCAGCCGATTCAGCCGAGTGCGGTCGAGGCCAAGCAGATCGCCGACTGGGAAGAGCTGCTCAACCGCCCGGGTTCGACCGAGGCGCTGGTTGGCCGCTGGCTTTACGAGCACCTGTTCCTTGCGCACATCTACTTCGTCGGCGGCGAGCAGGGCCACTTCTTCCAGTGGGTGCGTTCCCGCACGCCCAGTGGCCAGCCGGTCGACGTGATCGCGACCCGACGCCCCAACGACCCGCCAGGTACCGACTTTTACTACCGGCTGATGCCGGTGCAGGGTGTGATCGTGCACAAGACGCACATCACTTACCCAATGGGGCCGCAGAAGCTCAAGCGGGTCAAGCAACTGTTCTACGCGGGGGACTGGCATGCCTCGGCGCTGCCAGGCTATGGCCCGCGCCACCGGGCCAACCCGTTCGAGACCTTCGAGGCGATCCCGGCGGTGGCGCGTTACCAGTTCATGCTGGATAACGCCGAATACTTCGTGCGCACCTTCATCCGTGGCCCGGTGTGCCGTGGGCAGATTGCAACCGACGTGATCCGCGATAACTTCTGGGCGCTGTTCCAGGAGCCGGCCCACGACCGCTACATCATCGATGCCCAGTACCGTGGCGAGGCCACGCCGCTGCTGGCCATGCCGGGGCAGATCGACGACGTGGGCAGTGTGCTGGGCCTCTGGCATGCCTACCGCGACAAGCGCAACGAATACGAAAAACTGCGCCGCGAAGCCTATGCCGAAATGCCGGCGCCGGGTTGGTCGACACTGTGGGCCGGTAACGACAATGCTCTACTGAGTATCTTCCGCCACTTCGACAGCGCCTCGGTGACCAAGGGCCTGATCGGGGATGTGCCGCTCACCGTGTGGCTGTTCGACTACCCCTTGTTCGAGCGCACTTACTACCAGTTGGCCGTCAACTTCGATGTATTCGGCAACGTTTCGCACCAGTTGCAGACCCGCCTGTACTTCGACCTGATCCGCAATGGCGCGGAGGTCAACTTCCTGCGCCTGATGCCGGCCGACCAGCGTGGCGCGATCCTCAGTGACTGGTATCAGAACAGCGGCAAGGTGAAGATGTGGCTCGATTACGAGGACATCGACACTGACACCCCAAGCGGTATCAAGCTGGACCCGGCGAACCCAAAACGCGACTTCGGGCTCAAGCTGGTGCAGCGTACCGGCAGCCTGAATGCGGCACCTGACCCGATCAACCGCTGCCAGGGGGCGTACTGCTCGCGGCCGCAGATGAACGAAGCGTTCCGCAATGTCGAGCAGTCGCTCAGCCGCCTGGTGTCGCGCCCGGCTGCCGGGCTCAAGGTCATCAATCAACTGCCTGAGGCGACGATGCTGCGTATCGAGGGGCCTGGCGGCCAGCGCCAGGTGTACAGCCTGCTGCGCAACCGTGCGCACAGCAACGTTGCCTTCCTGCTGGGCGAGGCCTACCGCTATCAGCCTGGGCTGGACACCCTGACCTTGTACCCGGGCGTGCTCAGCAGCTACCCGAACTTCATCTTCAACATTCCGGCCGAGGACGTGCCCGAGTTTGTCGAGGACATGGAGTATGCGCGTGATGATGCTGGCAAATTCGAGCGAATCGTCATGCGCTGGGGCGTACGCCGCAGCCATCCGCAGTTCTGGCAGTACTTCCATGACCTCAATAGCTACATCAAGGAGACCCAGCCGGTGGAAGCGGGTGTGCTGGACATGAACCGCTACGAGAACCTCTGATCGGTCAACCTGACCTTTCCGAAACAACTGCGGTCGGAAAGGTTGGGTGGTCCGGGGGCTGCTTTGCAGCCCAATCGCGGGCAAGCCCACTCCTACAGGTTTTGCGTGGTCCCTGTGGGAGCGGGCTTGCCTGCGAACGAGTGCGAAGCGCTCGCCGAGGCCTCAATGCACCGGCAATCGCAGGGTATTTCATGCTGTATTCGCTTCAGGCACTGCGGGCGTTCGCCGCCTGGGTGGTGGTCTGCCACCATTTCATGCAGATCTTCTTCGACTTCAAGGCCAGCGGGCCCATCGGCCAACTGCTTACCGACCGGGGCGCTGTCGGCGTCGACATCTTTTTCGTCATCAGCGGCCTGGTTATTTACCTCTCCACCCGCGACAAAACCATCGAACCCCGCCAGTTCTTGCTCAACCGGGTGCTGCGTATCGTCCCGGCGTACTGGTTTTACACCTTGGTCATGGCGGGCCTGCTGCTGGCGGCCAGCCGCTGGATGCCGCACCAGGAATTCGACTGGCACCACCTGCTGTTATCGCTGCTGTTCGTGCCTGCGGAAAACCCCGGCGGGTATGGCCTTTATCCGACCTTGAACGTGGGCTGGACGCTGAACTTCGAGATGTTCTTCTACCTGCTGTTCGGCCTGGCATTCCTGGTCCGCCAGCGCCATCAGTTGCTGCTGGTCACTGTCGCGCTGCTGCTGGTGAGTGAAGTGCTGGGGCGCCTGGGTGTGCTCAGCCGCTTCTACAACAACGACATCATCTATGAGTTCCTGCTCGGCATCGGCCTGGGTGTGCTGTATCGGCGAGGCCTGATCCGCCAGGGCACCTGGATGCCCCTGGCGTTGCTCGCGGTGGCGGGGTATGCCATCTATCACCTCGACGCCTCCCAGCGCCTGCTGCATTGGGGTCTGCCGAGCGCGCTGGTGGTGCTGGCCTTTGTCTCCCTGGAGCCGGTGTTTGCGGGTAATCGGCTGCTCAAGGCGCTGGGTGACTGTTCGTATTCGGTCTACCTGATTCACGTGCTGGTGCTGTATGCCGGCTGGTTCGCCAGCCAGCGGCTGCACCTGAACCCGTACCTGGTGTTTGCCCTGTGCGTGCCGTCCATTGGACTAATGTCGTGGTTCAGCTACCAGTGGCTGGAGCGCGGCCTGTACCGGCGAATGCAGGCCTGGCTGGCGGCGCCACGGGGGCAGGCGCCGGCGTATGCGCTTTCCCGAGTCAAATACTAGGACTTTGTACAAGGGCCAGGTTGGCGTACACTTGGCCGCAAGTCTGTGAGGAACTTCCATGAGCGCTATAACCATTACCGACGCCGCCCATGATTACCTGGCCGATCTGCTCTCCAAGCAGAATACGCCCGGCATCGGCATCCGCATTTTCATCACCCAGCCAGGCACCCAGTACGCAGAGACGTGCATTGCCTACTGCAAGCCGGGCGAAGAGAAGCCTGACGACACCGCCGTGGGTCTGAAGAGCTTCACCGCTTACCTCGATGCAGTCAGCGTACCTTTCCTGGAAGACGCCCTGGTCGATTACGCCACCGACCGCATGGGCGGCCAGCTGACCATCAAGGCGCCGAACGCCAAGGTGCCGATGGTCAACGAGGACAGCCCGATCAACGAGCGTATCAATTACTACCTGCAGACCGAGATCAACCCGGGCCTGGCCAGCCATGGCGGCCAGGTAAGCTTGGTGGACGTGGTCGACGACGGCATCGCTGTGCTGCAGTTCGGCGGCGGTTGCCAGGGCTGCGGCCAGGCCGACGTGACCCTGAAGGAAGGCATCGAGCGCACCCTGCTCGAGCGTATTCCGGAGCTCAAAGGAGTGCGCGACGTGACCGACCACACCCAGAAGGAAAACGCGTACTACTGATACCAGGGTTCGCCGCTTCCTTAGCAACAAACTGTTACGAGTTCAACCCCTGCGACAACAGGCCGCAGCCCGTATTCAAAGGGCTGCAGGCCATCTGCGCCTTCGTCGGGTAGAAGCACTTGGGGTGTCATGTAAGAATGCCCCGGTTTTTCGGCTGGCCCGTCCCAAGGGCCGGTACCTTTCCTGTAAAGGATGGCCTGTAAAGGATAGTTCCATGAATGATCTGTATACCCGGCGCGCGGTTGTCGCCGGGATGGGCGTTCTCGGGCTTGGCCTGCTGGCTGGCTGCAGCCCGGCCCGGGGTCTTGAGTTCAAGTACGGCAAGAACATGAGCAACGAAATCCTTGGGCGCAAGTTCAACCTCAAGGACCCCCAAGGCAACCCGCGTACCCTGTCGAGCTTCTACGGCAGCATGCCAATGATTTTCTTCGGCTTCACCCAGTGCCCGGCGGTCTGCCCGACCACGCTGGCGCGGGCGGCGCAAATCAGGCAGTTGCTCAGGGGTCGCGACCGTGACTTGTTCCAGGTGGTGTTCATTACCCTGGACCCGGAGCGCGACACCCCCGAAGTGCTCGACGCCTATGTCAAAGCGTTCGACCCCTCGTTCACCGCGCTGACGGGCACCCCCGAAGAAATCGCCGAGGTGGCTAAAGAGTTCAAGGTGTTCTACGAGAAGGTCCCGGCCGGTGATACCTACACCATCTCTCATTCGTCCACCAGCTACGTCTACGATACGCGTGGCACCCTGCGCCTGAGCCTGGGTCATTCCCTGAATGCCAAGGAATGTGCTGAAGACCTGGTCACCCTGATGGAGATTTGCTAATGGCTGTTTCACTGCAACCGATCAAACGCGGCCTGGCCGCCATCGCCCTGCTGGGCTTTGCCCTGCCAGCCCTGGCCCAGACCACCGTGAGTGATGCCTGGGTCCGCGCCAGCGTGCCGCACCAACAGTCCACCGGTGCCTTCATGACCCTCACGGCCAGTAGCGACAGCAAGCTGGTGGGCGTTGAATCGCCTGTGGCCAAGACCGTGCAAGTGCATGAAATGACCATGAACGGCGACGTGATGGGCATGCGTGAGGTCAAGGCCGTCGAGTTGCCGGCTGGCAAAGCAGTCACCCTGGACCCGAACGGCCTGCACGTGATGCTGATGGGGTTGAACCAGCAGGTGAAAGAAGGCGAGCAGGTGCCGCTGACCCTGGTCATCGAAGATGCCAAGGGCGGCAAGGAAAGGCTTCCGGTGCAAGCGCCAGTGCGTCCGCTCACCGAGGCAGGCGGTGGGCATGACCACATGCACATGAAACACTGATTCATCTGGGGCCGCGCATAGCGGCCCCAGTTCATTCAGCTACGAAAACGCGGCAATGGCCTGTCGAGGGTCAGCGAGGTCAAGGTCTTGCGTACCTGGGCTTCGTCGGCCTCCAGGGCCTTTAGGCTCGCGCGGATCTTGCCGGCGGCGGGCACATCGCCCTGCCGGTCGATCCAGTCGGCAATCTCCTTGCAGGCACTGCTCAGGCAGGCCTGACGCTGGTTCATCAGCGATATGAGGGTGGTGAGCTCTCTTTCGGACATGGCAGGATCCTCCAATTCAGCCCTGTCAGTGTAGCAGTGGCCAGCAAGCTTGCCTGGGGCCGGGTGTCGCACGGGGTCAGCCTGGCAGGCAGGCGCTGCGGTATGCCCCTGGGGTTACCCCATATGCCTGCTTGAACTGCCGGCTCAAGTGGCTCTGGTCGGCAAACCCAAGCGCAAACGCCACCTCCGAAGCCGCCTGGCCATGTTTCAAAAACTCACGGGCACGGGCCAGGCGCCGTTGTTTGAGCCAGGCATGGGGCGGCAGGCCGGTGGCCTGGCGAAACACCCGGGCGAAGTGGAAGGGCGACAGGTTGACCGCCGCGGCCAGGGCTTCAAGCGATGGCGGGTCGGCCAACTGGCTCTCCAGCAGTTCACGGGCGCGAGCCACCGCCTGTGGCTCATGGCCGGGTGCAGCGGGTTCGGCGCATTGCCCATGGCGTTGCACCAGGGCCAGCACGGCATGGCGCCAGGCGGTCTGCTGTTCCAGGGCACTGGCTGCTGCTTCGGATAATTGGTGCAGCTGGCTGAAGGCGAGCGCCAGGGCCGGATCCTGGATCACACTGTCCTTGAAGGTGGGCATGCCGTGGCGGCCCAGTTCCAGCTCCTCCAGCACGCCCGTTACCCGCTCATGTTCTGGGTAGAAACCGCGGTAGCGCCAGCCGGCTTCGTGGGCCGTGGCGCCGGTGTGCAGTTCGTCGGGGTTGATCAACACCATGCTGCCCACCGGGGCCAGGTGTTCGCTGCCGCGATGCCAGAAGCGCTGGGCGCCCGACTCGATCACGGTGAACACGTAGCCTTCATGCACGTGCGGGGCGAAGCGCTGCTGGAAATACCGCGCGTGCAGCATTTCGACGTCGCCCAGCGCCGGCGCCTGCCACAGGTGCGTCTGCTCGCGCAGGGGCGTGGTCATGCCAGCCAGCTGCGCAGGAGGAAGAAGATCAACATGCTCACCAGCATGCTCAGCAACACACTGCGGGTCAACAGCACCAAGATGACGGCCACCACCGAGCCCAGCAGATAAGGGTTGAGCAGGCTCAGGTTCAGCTGGTGGTCAGGCATGAAAATGATCGGCCCGCAGATGGCGGTGAGCATGCCCGGCACCGCGAAGCCCAGAAACTGCCGGGCATTGGAACTCAGGCGCAAGGGCAGGCGTGGTTCAAGAAACGCATAGCGATTGAGAAACACGATGGCGCCCATGGCGAAAATCAGTAACCAGGTCATGCGCGGCCTCCAAAGCACTTCTGGCAAATGAAGCCGGCGCCCATGCCGAGCAGGCCAGCGGCCACCAGGGCGGTTTCCCAGTGCCAGGCACTGAACAGGACCGAGCAGAACAGCGACACGGCCACGCACACCACCGTGGCCAGGTTGCGCACCAGTGGCGCGATCAGGGCGACGAAGGTGGCGACAATCGAGAAGTCCAGGCCCAACTGGTCGAGGTGCGGAATGTTCTGGCCAAGGACGATGCCTGCCAAGGTAAACAGGTTCCAGGCGATGTAGAAGGTCAGGCCCACACCCAGCGCATACCAGCGATTGAACTGCTGCTGGTCATAATGGCTGGTCAGGGCGAAGAACTCGTCGGTCAGCAAAAAGCCCAGGCCCAATCGCCAGCGCAGCGGCTGGTTCGACAACACCGGGCGCATGGACAGGCCGTACAGCAGGTGCTGCGATGTCAGCAGCAAGGTGGTGAGCAGGATCGACGCCAGGTTGGCGCCGCCCTTGAGCATGCCGATTGCCACCAGTTGTGCGGCACCGGCAAAGACGATGGCCGACAGCCCCTGGCCTTGCCAGGCGCTGAGGTTGGCCTCGATGGCCATGGAGCCGGCCAGCAGGCCCCAGGGGGCGACGGCCAGGGAAAGCGGGAGGATGGCGATGGCGCCATGAACAAAGGCTTGGCGAGCGATGTGTGGGCTGTGGGGCATGGTGGCTGCAACGCGTGTACTCGGTTGGGCAGCATGCCAGAGTGAAGCGGGCCATGGCTTGAACGATCTTGCTGGTTTGTCGACTGGCCGCTATCGATGGCTGGTCAACCAGCGCTGCGCAGTCGAGCATCCGTTGATGTCCACGGCCTTCTGCAGCAAGGCCTGGCGATGCCCTGGGTCAAGGTCGGCCAACACTCGGTACACCTCGGCCTGGTAGTCACGCTGGCGCCCCCACTGCATGTTCAGGCCTTGCGGTTGGCTGCGGTTGCAGGCCAGTCGTGGGGTGGGCTGTGGGTAGTAGGGGGCGTATTGGGGGGCCATGCTTGGGATCGCCTCTAGCGCAGCGCGATAGTCTGCGCTGGCGTTGTAGGGCGGGCACCAGGTGGCAATGGCCGGCGCCGGGGGGGCGAAGCCTTGCTTGAGGCTCGCCTCCAGCAAAGGGCAGGCAGCGTCCGGGATCTGGGCCACCGGCAGGTAGGTCATGTAGTACAACGCCAGCCGGTACTGGGCCACGGGGTGGCCAAGCTCCACCGACTTTTTCAGCAGTGCCACGGCGGTGGGCAAGGTGTGCGCCAGGGCCTGGCCCTGGCGGGTGAGCTCCGGGTCGCTGCCCACTGCAGTGCGCAGCGAGCTGGCGCCGTCGTCCTGGCTGTCGGCCTGCTCGAGCAAGGGCAGGGCCTGGCGGTAGAGCAAGTCGGCATGAGGGTCGATGCGCACGTCGAGCGCTTGCGCGGCCAGTGGCATCAAGGCGATCACCAGCGGCGACAGGGTTGCCACACGACTCACAGGCAGGCCTCGTGGGACGGGCAGTCACGCCAGGCGGCCAGTGGTTGATGCACGGCTTGGATGTTCATCACAGGTACAGGTACGCCTCGGGCGAGTCGGAACGACGACGTATTCTAGCCACCCAAGGGGCCTCGCCGGAAGACCGGCGGGCAACTGTCAGACGAGCTTGATAGGCGTGACCTTGCGCTGAGCGTGTTTTTCCTGGGCCAGGCCAAGCTTGGCGGTAATGACTTTGGCCAGTGCGTTGTTGCCCAGGTCGTTGAGGTGCAGGCGGTCGACGAACAGGTCGGCGCCAAACACGGGGGAGCTGCTGAGCATGCTGTTCATGTCATAGCAGGCTACCGGGTCGGCCTGGTCTTTGATGCGGCGAAAGAAGGCTGTGTGCAAGTGACTGTCGAAGACCCCGTCCAGCAGGCGCTCGAAGTTCGCGGGCTGCCGCGCCAGCGCCGCCAGCATGGCTTGCTCGCCCGCTGGCAAGGTTTCTCGGCACCAGGGCAGCAGCGGCTGAAGAATGAAGGTGAGGGTGGCGTGGCTGTCTGCCAGCAGCCGCTCCCACTGGCGCAGGGTACGGCCGATGCTGTCGGCCGCGCGGGCCAGGCGTTTTTCTGGGGGCGACAGCGGTTGGGCGGCTGGAGGCGCGGGAGGGGGCGCGGCCAAGGCTTGGCCGATGCGCCGCCAAAGCGATTGTCGGCGGGGGGCTGCGGCAGGCGGCATGCCGTCGCTGAAACTGTTCAAGGCTTCCTGAAAACCTGTGACGTGATGCGCCTCGCGGGGGCTGGCGAGGATTTCGTAGAGGGCCTCATGGGCCAAGGTATTGAGGCCGCTGAGCACCACCACGTGGCCGAGCTGGCCGAGGCGGTGCTGGTGAGTCAGGAACATCAGCAGCTCTTGGCCGGCATTGAGCCCGCAGCCTGCCAGGCTCAGCCAGACCTCGCCGGTCAGCATCGACAGGTGCGAAGCCACCGTGTGCTCATCGCTGCTGGCGCCGACGCCCAAGGCGGTGGAGCCCCCGACCAACAGGTTGATGCGCGGCGCCGTGCCGCGCTCGGCGGCCGAGAAGCGCTTACCGGCGCAGTGGCTGTAGCGCAGGCCGAGCGCATCGGTGTTGATGGTGCCCGAGCGGTAGCCGCTCTCGTGGATGTGCAACGCGTGTGGCGCACGGCGGCTGCCCAGTTGCAGAAAGCGCTGGTAGTCCTGTTGCAGCGGCGAAGGAAGGCCCAAAACATCTGTGCTCGTGTCGGTCGATCTCATGGGCACTCCTTGCGAGGCATCCGGCTCAGGCCGCCAGTTCCTTGAGGTTGTACAGCAGGCCGCCGGCCGCGATCAGCAGCAGGGCGACGCCCGAGGCCAGGCTGATGACCCGATTGCTGCGCTGCGAAGCGATCTTGCCGATGGCGAAGATGTACAGGCTGAGCACGGCAAAATCGATGGCCACCCACAACAGCGACAGCACCACCATGCTCTTGCCGAACGACTCGGTGATCTGGATGAACTGAGGGAAGAAGGCGATGAAGAAGATGATGTCCTTGGGGTTGGAAATACCCACCATGAACCCTTGCAGCAGGCCGCCACGGCCAGGCCCAGGCGCTTCGTTCGCCGACGCTGGGGTGGGCGCCTGCAGGGCTTCCTTGAGGGTGCCCACGGCGATGTAGCCGATGAACAGGCAGCCCAGCAGGCTCATGCCGCTGAGCCAGGCCTTGTCGATGGCCGCGCTGGTCAGGATGATCCAGGCCGCCGCGCCAATCAGTACCAAGGACGCCCAGTTGGTCCCCACGGCAGTGAACATGGCTTTGCGCGAGCCGGAGGCGGCAGCGGTGTTGACGATCAGTGCCACCACTGGGCCAGGGGTGGCGATCAGCAGCAGGACAGTCAGGGCATAGGTGGCGGTGAGTGCGGTATTCACGGTCAATTCTCGATCAGTGTGTCGGCTGTTACATGGGCGTGGAACGGGCAGCGTGACGGGTTGAGCGAACCCGCCTCCTGTAGCTGGTACTGCTTCCACTCGTAGTTGTCGGCATCGCCGAACGCGCCAAGGGTGTCGGGCATGATGCCGTTGTTGTAATGCAGTACCCGCTCGCGGATGCGGGCACGGATACGCTTGCCACTTTCGGTGCTGGCGTTGGCCACTTCGTCGAAGTTTTCCCGCGGGTTGATGACGAAGGTGATGTGCGGCCCCAGGTTGCGGCTTTTCATCTGTTGGTGGCCGGGGAAGTTCATGTTGATGAACAGCGGCATGCCGGCGTAGCAGAACGACCAGCCCGTGTCGTGAGGGTCGGTCGGCATCGCCTGGGGCCAAGGATGCGGGTCGCGCGCGTGCACGCCCTGCAAAACTTTCCAGGCCAGCGCCTGTTGCTCGGCAAGGGTGTATTCGCTGGCGGTTTCGAGAAACACCACCAATGGGCTGCCGATGCGCTGCTTGAGCGGGATCGGAGTGATGGTGCGCACGTAGTCAGCCAGGCCTTGGGCGATGTCGTCGGCCAGTTGTTCGGCGCGGGCGAAGAGGATGTGGCAGGTCTCGCTGGCGACTGCCTTGCGGCCAAACAGGCAGGGGAATTCGGGGTTGGCGAGAATGCTGCGAAAATGTTGTATGGTTTTGTACGTCCAATGTTGCGTGTTCCGCACATGTTCAGCGGCCAGCTCTAGCGCATCCAGGCGATAGCAGTTTCCATAACCCGTAAACATGATTTCCCCAGGCATCTAATTAAGTAACGTTCCAGTCATATGCAGGCAGAATCGTTGGTAATCTTTATTATTTACCCGCATTTTCTGAGACAGACTTAACGTTGTAAAACGCGTGGAACTATGACCTACTATTAGTCTCACTCATGCTTCGGACGTCGCCATGTCGGAACGGATTCAGGCCTTGCACGCCCTGCGTGCTTTCGAGGTGGCCTCTCGTTATGGCTCCTTTACCCGTGCGGCGGAGGAGCTGGCGCTGACCCAAGGGGCGGTCAGCCACCACATCAAGACCCTCGAGGCCATGTTCGGCTGCGACCTGTTCGAGCGTCGTGGTCCAAAACTGAGCCTGACCGAGCACGGGCGCCTGCTGTCACAAGAGCTCAAGGTCGGCTTCAAGATCATCGAGAACGCCTGCGCGTTGCTGCGTCAGGACCGCTATGGCGTGCGTCTGAAGGCGCCCTCCACGCTTACCATGCGCTGGTTGCTCAGGGCCCTGGACGGCTTCAAGAAGCTCGATGACAGCAGCAGCGTGCAACTGTCGAGCGTGTGGATGGACATTGACAGCGTGGACTTCTATTCGGAGCCCTACGACTGCGCCATCCTGCTGGCCAACGGCCGTTTCCCCGCCGATGTCGAGAGCTTCAAGCTCTTCGATGAGTGGCTGATCCCGGTGTGTCACCCCGATTACATGGCGCAAGCCCAGCCCGACCTTGCCGACCTGCGCCAATGCGAGTTCTTGCACCCGTCGCCGGACCGGCGCGACTGGCGACGCTGGCTGGCGCGGATGGACGCGCTGGATATCAGCATCGACCAGGGACAGGTTTTCGATACCCTTGACCAGGGGATCTCGGCGGCCCAGCAAGGTCTGGGCATCTCGGTGGTGGACTTGGTGCTGGCCAGCTCCGACCTGTCGGCAGGGCGGCTGGTGACGCCGTTCAAGCACGCGGTGGCCACCGGTGACGGTTATTACATGACCTGGCTGAAATCCAGCCCCAAGGCCCGGCAGATGCACAAACTGCGTGACTTTCTGATCAGCCAGGTGCCGCCGTTGGCCTACAAGGACATCAACTATTTGTACGGTTGAGGGCTGCCGGGGAACACCCGCTCAAGCATGAAATCGATGAACACCCGCAGCTTGGGCGGCACCTGGCGCCCCGACGGCCACAACAGGTAGAAACTGCCACGCCGCTCCATGAAACTGTCTAGTACCGTTACCAGCGTGCCAGCGGCCAGTTCGCGGCGCACGCTGAAGTCTGGCAGGCAGGTGATGCCGCGGTGGTTGAGGGCGAAGCAGATGCGTGTCTCAACATGGTTGCACACCATCGAAATGGGGATGTCATAGCCCTGGTCGGGGTGCTCCTGACGCAGCGGCCAGGTCTCCAGCTTGCCGTTGCTGGGGAAGCGGTAGTGCAGGCAGGTGTGTGCACTCAGGTCGCGGGGGTGGGTGGGCGTGCCGCGTTCGTGCAGGTACTCGGGCGATGCCACCAGGCGATGCTGGAAGTGGCCGAGGAACTTGGCATTGAGGCGCGAATCCACGGGTTGACCGCCGCGCATCACCACATCGAACCCTTCACCGACGATATCCACCATGCGGTCGGTAAACTCCAGGTCCAGTTCAACCTCAGGGTACAACGCCATGAAGTCGGCCAGCGCCGGCATGACCAGCCCGGTGACCTGGGGCAGGCTCACGCGTAGGCGACCGCGAGGGGTTTCGCTGGCCTGTGACAGGGCCTGCTCGGTGGCCTCGATCTCAGCCAGGATACGGCGGCTGCGTTCAAGAAACAGTGTGCCTTCGGCGGTCAGCGTGATGCTGCGTGTGCTGCGGTGGAACAGGCGCACACCCAGGCGGCTTTCCAGCCGTGCCACGCGCTTGCCCACAGCCGAAGCACTGATGCCCAACGACTGGCCTGCAGCTACGAAACTGCGGGTTTCGGCTACCCGGTTGAAGACCACGAAGCCGCTGAGGCTGTCCATTGCGCACTCCTGATTGCGGACATTAATGTCCGGGGTGAACGGCATTGTACCCATCTTTTTCCGCAATACCCCCGGCATGCACACTGCCGGCCTCGATCACCACTTCAAGGCATCCTGCAATGTCCCAGACTTCTTCCGCACCGCTACTGGGTGACAGCGCCGAGCGCTTACCCTTGAGCGGCCTGCTGGCCCTGGCGATGACCGGCTTCATTGCCATCCTCAGCGAAACCCTGCCTGCCGGCCTGCTGGACCAGATCGCCGGCGGCATGGCGATCAGTCAGGCCATGGCCGGGCAGTGGGTCACGGCGTATGCATTGGGCTCGCTGCTGACGGCCATCCCACTGGTGACCCTGACCCAAGGCTGGTATCGCCGCCGTGCACTGCTGCTGGCGATTGGTGGCTTCGTGCTGTTCAACGGGTTGACGGCCTTGTCGTCGTCCAATGCCCTTACCCTGGTGCTGCGCTTTTTGACCGGTGCCGCAGCCGGCCTGGCTTGGGGATTGATTGCCGGCCATGCCCGGCGCATGGTGCCGGTGGCCTTGCAGGGGCGGGCGATGGCGGTGGCCATGCTCGGCCAGCCGATAGCCTTGTCCCTCGGCTTGCCCATCGGCACCTGGTTGGGAGCACTGCTGGGGTGGCGGGCCACCTTTGTCGTGGTCACTGTGGTGGCGCTGCTGCTGGTCGTCTGGGTGTTGCGCGCTGTGCCGGACTACCCGGGGCAGGCAGCCGGCAAGCGACCGGCGGCGCTGCAGGTGTTGCGCACACCTGGCGTGGCGTTGGTGCTGTTGGTGATCATGACCTGGATCCTCGGCCACAACATTCTCTATACCTACATCGTGCCGCTGCTGGCGGTGGCGGGGATGGCCGCCGAAATCGGCCAGGTGTTGATGGTGTTCGGCTTGTCGGCGCTGGCGGGCATCGGCCTGGTCGGGCTATTGGTCGATCGGCACCTGCGCACGCTGGTGCTGCTCAGCCTGGCCGGTTTTGCCGTGGCCACGCTGATGCTGGGGCAGGCGTCCTCGTGGGCCCTGTACCTGAGCATCGCGCTGTGGGGTGTGACCTACGGCGGCGCGCCAACACTGTTGCAGACGGCCTGCGCAGATGCAGCGGGCGAGGGCGGTGACGTGGCGCAGTCGATGCTGGTGACGGTATGGAACAGCGCCATTGCCTTGGGCGGGATTATCGGCGGGTTGCTGCTGACCGGGGCGGGCGTCGCCTGGTTTGGCCCCGTGGCGCTGGTATTGATTGGCCTGGCGTGGCTGCTGGCCTGGGCAGGGCGCCGTGGCGGGTTCAAGGCCGGCTCCCGATAGTTTCCCAGGCCTGCGCGGTCGTTGTAGGAGCAGCCTTGTGCTGCGAAGAGGCCAGTACTGACCATGCAACTCTGCCAGGTTTACCGGCCTCTTCGCAGCACAAGGCTGCTCCTACAGAGGCCAAGTCGGATCTGAGGGCAAAGCCGGATATGGCAGCCCTGAATTGCCCTGCACAGGGTAGAATCGTCACTTACAGCACAACAGACGATCAGAGGTCCACGCGGTGGAATTGCAGCAGGGCTTTGTCCTGACCCGGCATTGGCATGACACACCCGAAGGCACGTGCGTGGAGTTCTGGCTGGCGACGGACCAGGGCCCGCGCCAGCTGCGCCTGGCGCCGCAAGTCTCGGTGGCGTTCATCGCGCAGGCGCAGGCTGAACATGCGCGCGTGCTGCTGGCCAACGAGCCGGGTGTCGAGCTTAAGCCCTTGCAACTGCGCGACTTCGATCAGCGCCCGGTGCTGGGCTTGTACTGCCGCCAGCATCGCCAGTTGATGCAACTGGAGCAACGTCTGCGCAACGCCGGCGTCGAGGTGTACGAAGCCGATATCCGCCCCCCCGAGCGCTACCTGATGGAGCGCTTCATCACGGCCCCGGTGCAGTTCACTGGCCAGCCAGACGCCCACGGCGTGCTCTGCGACGCACAGCTCAAGCCACTGCCAGACTACCGACCGCCGCTGCGCCTGGTGTCGCTGGATATCGAAACCAGCGAGCGCGGCGAGCTTTACAGCATCGCCCTCGAAGGCTGCGGCCAGCGCCAGGTGTACATGGTCGGCCCGGCCAATGGCGACAGCAGCGTGGTGGACTTCGACCTGCAGTACTGCGACGACCCTGCCGCGCTGCTCGATTGCCTCAACCAATGGATGGCCCGCCACGACCCAGATGCGATCATCGGCTGGAACCTGGTGCAGTTCGACCTGCGCCTGTTGCACGAACACGCCAAGCACCTGCAGGTGCCTTTGGCCCTAGGCCGCAACGGCGCGCTCATGACCTTGCGCCCTCACGCCAGCGGCGGCCACGTGTTCGCCGATGCCCCTGGGCGCTTGCTGATCGACGGCATCGAAGCCTTGCGTTCGGCAACCTGGAGCTTCCCATCGTTCAGCCTGGAGAGCGTTGCCCAAACGCTGCTGGGTGAGGGCAAGGCGATCAGCACGCCCTACCAGCGCATGGATGAAATCAACCGCATGTTCGCCGAGGACAAACCGTCGTTGGCGCGCTACAACCTTAAGGACTGCGAACTGGTCACGCGCATCTTCGCCCACACCCGGCTGCTCGAGTTCCTGCTCGAACGCGCCTCGGTCACCGGCTTGGCCGTGGACCGAAGCGGCGGTTCGGTGGCCGCGTTCTGCCATTTGTACATACCGCAGATGCACCGTTTGGGCTTTGTCGCGCCCAACCTCGGCAGCCGCCCGGACGAAGCCAGCCCCGGCGGTTTTGTCATGGATTCGCGCCCTGGCCTCTACGATTCGGTGCTGGTGCTGGACTACAAGAGCCTCTACCCCTCGATCATCCGTACCTTCCTGATCGACCCGGTGGGCCTCGTCGAAGGCTTGCGTCAGCCCGACCCGCAACATGCGGTCGAAGGTTTTCGCGGGGGGCGCTTTTCGCGCAGCCAGCACTGCCTGCCGGCCATTGTCGAGCGGGTATGGCAGGGCAGGGAGGCGGCCAAGCGCGCGGGCAACGCGCCGCTGTCGCAAGCCCTCAAAATCATCATGAATGCCTTCTACGGCGTACTGGGCTCCAGTGGCTGCCGCTTCTTCGACCCGCGCCTGGCATCGTCGATCACAATGCGCGGGCACCAGATCATGCGCCAGACCCGCGAACTGATCGAAGCCCGCGGTTTCGATGTGATCTATGGCGATACTGATTCCACCTTCGTCTGGCTCAAAGGCGCCCATGACGAGGATGCTGCAGCACGCATCGGCCGCGAGCTGGTGGCCGAGGTCAACCACTGGTGGCGCCGGCACTTGAGTGATTCGATGGGCCTGGAGAGTGCCCTGGAGTTGCAGTTCGAAACCCATTACCGACGCTTTCTGATGCCGACCATCCGCGGTACCGAAGAAGGCAGCAAGAAGCGCTACGCGGGGCTGGTGCAGCGCGCCGACGGCAGCGAGGAGATGGTCTACAAAGGCCTGGAGTCGGTACGCACCGACTGGTCGCCGCTGGCCCGGGAATTTCAGCAGGCGCTTTACGGGCGGATCTTCCGTGGTCAACCGTACCGCGACTATGTGCGCCAGTACGTGCAGCAGACCTTGGCCGGCGAATTCGATGAGCTGATGGTGTACCGCAAGCGCTTGCGTCGTCCGCTGGCCGATTACCAGCGTAACGTGCCGCCGCATGTGCGCGCCGCGCGCCTGGCCGATGAGTACAACAGCCGCCTCGGCCGCCCCCGGCAGTACCAGAACGGCGGCTGGATCAGCTACCTGATGACCACCGCCGGCCCTGAACCCTTGGAGAGCCTGCAGGCACCCATCGATTACGAGCATTACCTGAGCCGCCAACTGCAACCGGTGGCCGACGCCATCCTGCCCTTCGTCGGGGATGATTTCGCGGCGTTGACCGGCCGCCAGCTACAGCTGTTCTGAGCACAGGCATTACCTATCTAGCGCCTCGACAAACCGCGGCTGCCTAGGCTTGGCCTCTTTACCCACAAGAGGCTTTACGCATGGGCACTACACACTCGCCAGAGGATCAGGCTGCGGGCAATGCCGTCGTCCGCCCCGACACGCTGCAGCACGACAGCGACGCGTTTCAGGATGATTTCATCGGCAAGCGCCTGCCCCGTTGGTTGCGACAGGCGCCCATTGACCAACTGCCTGCGATCAGCCACGCCTTGGCCAAGAGCCTTGAAAGCCGTCAGCACCTGGGCGCGTTGCTGATGCGCATCGAAAACATCGATGGCTTCGTCGCCTCCCGGCTGGAGAAGGCGCTCAGCGAGCGTTACGGGGTTACCTACAACCTGCACCGGTTGAAGTTTCTCGAAGGGCGCCGTGAACCGGTGATCAACGCCCAGCCGGTGGGGGCTCACCTCACAGAAGTGGTGTACGACGAAAAACCACTGCTTGAGGTGGCACTGCGCAACTTTACCGCCGCACAGGCCAGTGCAGGTGGCCAGCCGGCGGGCAACCGGTTGCTGGTACCGCGCTCGGGCGCGCGCAAACCGCCCACCGCCGTAGCCTTTGCTGCGCTGTGCCGCGAGCTCGACCTGGGGCAGGGCTATCAGCAGCATCTGGACAGCATTCTGAAACCGGCCAATGACGAAAAACGCGTCGAGACGTTGCTGGTCGATGCCATGCGCTACGCCATGCTGGTGGACGGCTACAAGGCCCGGCAAGACAACCTGCTGGATGCCAGCGAGTTGAGATTGCTGGTGGGCATGTGCCTCGAGGGCAAGCTGCTGCGCCTGGCAGGTGACCTGGTGGTGGCCAAGCAGCTGAAGCTGCTCGGGTATGCCCTTGAGCAGGTGGTGGTGTTGGAGGTGATCGATCAAGGCCCCTTGTTCAACACCACTCGGCGTTTGCTGATGTATGTGCCGGGAGACCCGGTGGCGCCTTGGAGTGCATTCGACAGCCTCAGTGACCTGAACCGTGAACTGGGCCATCGCTTGCGCGTCAAGACGTATCAGCGATTCTTCAGCCGCTTCGTGCTCAGGCGCGATAGCCAGGCATTCTTCGCCACGGTAACGCCCATTTTTGACGACCTGCCGGCCTGGGCAAGTTATGACCTCGCCCCCCGTTTGCAGGCCTACCCATCACCGCTGTTCAACAGCCTCGCACAGTCGCGTATCCGCCAGATCAAAGAGGATGCGGCAATGATCGCGGTGCCGGTGGCGCGGCTCGACCGCGATGTCCAGCGTGCCCATGACGAGCGACTGGCTGCCGAAGGCTGGCTGCTGTTGAACCTGGCGTCGTTTTTTGTCCCGGGCCTGGGCCTGGTCATGCTTGCGGTGACTGTCTGGGAGTTGCTGGGCGAGGTTTACCATGGCATCGAGGCCTTGCAGGCGGGTGATGCCCAGGAGGCACTCGACCATTTGACCCACGTCGCCACTGACCTTGCGGTTATTGCAGCGACGGTGGCGGGCGTTACGGTGGCGCGGCGGTTGTGGGCGCGTTCTGCCGTGGTCGATGCGATGGTGCCTGCACAGCTGGAGGACGGTGGCAGCAAGCTTTGGCAGCAGGACTTGGCACCTTACCGCAGCGTCGCGCCGGGGCCTGCGGCTACGCAGGATGCCTTGGGGATTCGACGCCACGCCGGGCAGGCCTGGGTCGAAATGGACGGCCACCACTACCCTGTGGTCGGCCCCGGCAGCGATGGCCAATGGCAGCTTCGCCCGCGCAGCGGCAATGGGCCTGCGCTGCGTCACAACGGTGCCGGCGCCTGGCGGGTCTGGAGCGAGCAACCTGCGCAATGGGATGACATCCACCGCATGTTCCGCCGCCTTGGTACACCGTTAAACAGCATGACTGACGAGCAGATCGACCAAGTGCTGGGGTTTCATGACCTCGGTGCGGATCACCTGCGGGCCCTGCATGTGTATGGGCGTGCGCCCGAGGCCGGCATGCTCGACAGCGCCGAGCGTTGCAGGATCGATCAACGGATTCGCCAGATGATCAGTTGCTTGCGTGCGGGCGAGCCGGTCGAGGACGCCACCGTGCTGCAGCATGCCCAGCGCTTGCCGGGGGCAGCCGGTGCGTCGGACCCGCTGCTGGCCGAGCTCGTCTGGGCCCAGCGGCGCCTTTTATTGGGGCATGTGTATGACGCTGTGCAGGTCAGCGACAGCCCGGGCAGTGCTTTGCTGCGTAATGTGTTTCCGGGGTTGCACCCGCGGGCCGCGCAGGCGCTGCTGACGGCGGCCAATGGGGATGACCGACGGCGGTTGCTGCAAACTGGCCGCGTGCCATTGAACCTGGCCGAAGCGGCCAGGCGCGCTGTGGCGACCATTCGCAAGGTCAGGGTACTTGAAGCGTTGAGCCTGGATACCCCACAGAATGCCGACTTGGCGCGTGTCGCACTGGGGCTGCTCAAGCACTTGCCTGGCACTGGCCAAGGCGTGCGTTGGCGCTTGTTCGAAGGCCATCGCGGTGGGCCGCTGCTGGCGTCGACCGAGGACGGCGCGCAGGCATTCGATTTGCTGCACCACGCGGGCATGTTCCAATTGCTGGATGCTCACGCGGTGCCGCAAGGCGAGGCGGGCGAGTTGTTCGAGGTGATGGCCGCAGCCTATTCACCGTCCCAGCGGGGGGCGATGCAGGTAGCGGAGCCCTTCGCCCATAACCTTAGGGTTGTGCTGGCGCGTGAGGCGGTGCGGCGTCGTAGCGAGCTTGAAGGGTTGCTGGGTGTGCAGCCTAGGGGAATGTTCCGCCCACCCCAGCGTTTGGCCGACGGCCGTCTGGGTTACCCCTTGGGTGGCCGTAACTCGGGTGGCCCAGGCCGGCCAGAGCGGGCGCTGGCAGCGTCGGTGCGTGACCTGTTTCCTTCGTTCAGTGACGAACAGGTGGCTACATGGACCGACAATGTACGGCGTTCGGGGCGTCAGGTGGAAGCTGTATTGGCCACGCTGCGGGCAGAGTACAGGGTGCTGCGCAACAGCTTGGAAGGGTGGGTTGGGGACGCTGAAGGTGCTGTGAGGGAAGACCGTATCTGCATGCGTAACACGCTGCTAGATTGCTGGCGGCGCACCACCGACGCAGGGCAAACCCACCTCGACACCGACCACAACTACCGCATGGTCTTGTACAACATGCGGCCTGGGGAGCTGCCGGAAATGCCAGCACAGGTCAGCTTTGCTCATGTTTCCGATGTATCACTGCTGCGTATGGAATTGCAGGATGTACCAGCGAGCTTTCTGCTCGCCTTCCCGCGTGCACGGTTACTTGACCTGGGGGGGAATTTGCTGACTCGCTTGCCGCAGCCTTTGCTGGAAATGCGGCACTTGCGTCAGTTGACCCTGACCAACAACCAGATCGTGTTGACTACCAGCCAGGCTGCCACCCTGGCAAGCTCCACAACCCTGGAGTACATCGATCTGTCCCATAACCCACTGGGGCGCACTTTCACCTTGGATGGGCTCACCGCTCTTCGCTGGCTGAACTTGCGCAATACTGGGCTAACGCATTTTCCGCACGGCGTGCAGAGCCGCTTAAGCCTGGTTTACATGGATATGCGCGAAAACCGCCTCACGCGGATTCCAGAGTGGTTCTATCAACTGGCACCGGGCTTTCGGCGGCGCATCAGGTTGGCCGGCAACCCATTGGAGAACGCCGAACTGATTCGCCTCCAGGCGGCGCTAATGGGGCCGGTCATGCCGACGGACGAGGTGTTGCTTTACGAACAACTCGAGCGTGCCCGAGTCGTTTGGGGGGATGCTGTCGGGCCGCGCTATCGGGGCCTGCTGATGGCGGCGTGGGAGTCGGTAGACATAGGGGAGCCGGCAGATCGCTTCTTCCGCGTCCTTCAGCAGTTGCTGCAGTCCGCCGATTTTCACATCAATGCCGAAGCGCTCGCCCTGCGGGTATTGGCCGTGCTGCAGGCAATGGCCCGGGAGCCGGCCCTGCGCGAAGCCTTGATAGACATCGCCAACGATGAGTGGGGTTGCCAGGACGGCGCGACATGGTGCCTCAGCAACCTTGAGTTGAACGTGTTGGTGTGGCGCGCCCGGACCGATGACCCAGGCAATACCGAGCAGGCCTTGCTTGCGTTGGGGCGGCGGTTGTGGCGCCTGGATGAAGTCGACCGACTGGCTGTGCTGGACATCCTGGCACGCGGCGGCAACCCGGACGAAAGCGAAGTGGGGCTCGCCTATCGACTCGGGTTGCGGGACCGCCTGAACTTGCCCATTGCAGTGGGCGACATGAGTTTTCGCCCCCTGGCAGGTGTCACGGAAGAGCATCTTGCGCGGGCGCAGGCGCAAGTGCTCGAGGCCGAGACGCAAGAGGAAATCGCACGTTCGCTGGTGGACCGAACGTTCTGGCAAGGGCACCTGGAGCGTGCTCACCCTGAACGCTTCGCGCAAGTGGACAGGCCGTTCCGGCGCCGCCTGGATCGCGTGCTTGACGATGAGGCGTTGACGGACGAGGCCAGGCAGGCGGAGTCAGATGCGATTCTTGCGGCACAGCGCGCTGCCCGGCGCGGGTTGATGCTCGACATGACACTGGCGGCATTGGAGGCCGGGCCTCCGGGCGCTGCCATCGACGTATAACAACACCGCGTGTGAGGCGTAGCGCAGCCTTGCCAGCAGTGGCTTTGGGCTATGCTCAGTCAGGAGGCGGCCTTTTCGGCAAAGTCCGTCATCCTGATCTGATACATGGCTGGAAATTGTCAGTTACTTTTCCTTCGCCACGCAGCTTTTGAAGTGGTTTAGGCTCCAGGTCGGATTTTTCTCCGTGATCTGTAGTCATTGGTTTATCGAGACATTAAGGAGATGTGTATGCTCGTCCGGTCACTGACCCTCGCTACCTTGCTCGCCGTCACCGGCCCACTGTTCGCCGCCGACAGCGACGCTCCATTGGCCAAGGAGCTGGGCAAGGCACGGCCTCTGGTGATCATTGCTCCCAGTTCTGCCGACCCGACATTGCGTGGGTTGAACAAAGCCTTGGAAGACCCGGAAATTCAGAAAGCCTTCAAAGAGCGCAGCCTGGTGCTGTATAGCGTTGCCAAGATGGTCGGCAAGCGCGAGGACAAAAACCTCGAGCAGCAGACCACCATGGCCCTGATCCGCGAACTCAAGCTTGGCGCGAGCGCGGGCACCAAGGTGATCCTGGTGGGCAAGGACGGAGAACGGCACATGCTCAAGGACGACGCCACGGGTGAGCCAATCGACCCGCAGGCCATCCTCAAGGCGGTCGATGAACTGCCGGCGAGCGAGAAGGCCGTGACTGCGCCAGAGCCTGTCGCGGTGGCACCTGAAACCAAGGGCAAGGACAGCAAGCCGGCCAAACCCGTCAAACCTGCCAAGCCCGCAGCGCCGCCCAAGCCGCTGGAAGACTGACAGCCTTCACCCGCCACTGGCCGCAGGGGGCGGGTGCTCTGTATCACACTGTATCCTGCAGGCCTACAGACCGATTCATGTACAAAATGCCGATTTCGGCGATACAACCCCGACACACCCACCCGGCCTAATGGCTCCACTTTCCAACCACAGTGGAGCTACACCATGACTCATGCACGCAATACCCTCGGCTTGCTTGGCGCCGCCCTGATCGGCAGCATGGCCTTGGGCAGCAGCGCGTTCGCTGTCGAGCCGATGTCCCAGGGGTATCAGCTGGCGTCGGCAAAGGTGCCTGGCGAAGGCAAATGCGGTGAAGGCAAGTGCGGTGGCAGCGGCAAGGCCACCCAGGGTGAGGGCAAGTGCGGCGGCGACAAGAAAACCAGCCATGGCGAAGGCAAGTGCGGTGAAGGTAAATGTGGCGGTGCTGGCAAGGCAGGAGAAGCCTCGTCCAGCAAAGTGACCGGTAAGTCCTGAGTTAAACCCTTGGAATGACACAACGCCCCTCCTGCTGGTCAGGCGGGGCGTTTTGCGTGTTGTGGAGACTTATCGATGACGACCACACCCTTGCTTGTCGGCCTTGGCCTGCGCCGTGGCCTTATGCATGAATTGCTTGCGTTGGAAGACGGTGCCGTGGATTTTCTGGAGTGCGCGCCAGAAAACTGGATTGGGGTCGGAGGCGCCTATGGCCAAGGCCTGGCGCAATTGACCGAACGGTTTGCGCTGGCCTGCCATGGGCTGTCTTTGTCCTTGGGCGGCAGCCTGCCGCTGGACCGGGGTTTGCTGGACCAGACCCGGCGCTTTCTCGATCGCCATCAGGTACGCCTGTACAGCGAACACCTGAGCTATTGCAGTGATGACGGCCACCTCTACGACCTGATGCCGATCCCCTTCACGCAAGAGGCTGTGTATCACGTTGCCGCCAGGATTCGCCAGGCCCAGGACCATTTGCAAAGGCGTATCGCCGTGGAAAACATCAGCTATTACGCGGCGCCCTACCAGGCGATGAGCGAGTTGGACTTCATTCGCGCCGTGCTCGACGAGGCCGACTGCGACCTGCTTCTGGACGTCAACAACGTGTTCGTCAACGCCTGCAACCATGGCTACGATGCGCAGGCCTTCCTTCAGGGGCTGCCGCCAGCACGCGTTGTCGGCATGCATGTGGCGGGGCACTACGACGAGGCCCCGGACCTCAAGGTGGATACCCACGGCGCCCCCGTGAAGGAGGATGTCTGGTCGTTGTTCGCGATGGCCTGCAAGCATTTTGGCGCACAGCCGACAACGCTTGAGCGAGACTTCAATTACCCGCCCTTGGCCGAACTGCTCGAAGAGACTGACCGCATTCGCACGCTGCAGCGGGAGGTGTCGCATGAGCGAATTGTTGCGTGAACAGCAGTTCTCGCTGGCGCGGCATCTGCGAGATCCGCAGCGGCATACCCCACCGCCTGGCATCGAGGCACGCCGGCTGAAGGTTTACCGTGAGCTGTTCTATGGCGCCATCGAAGGCCTGCTGGCCGGCAGCTTTCCGGTGCTGCGGCAAACCTTGGGCGAGCCGCGCTGGCATGCCCGCGTGCGGGATTTTTATGCCAACTACCGCAGCCAGACACCCTTGTTCACCGAAATTGCCGAAGCGTTCATCGACTACCTCCAGGGCGTCGAACTGGATGCCCCGTGGCAGTTGGAACTCGCCCACTACGAGTGGATCGAGGCCCAGCTGTACCTCAGCGATGCCGAAGACCCGGCTCATGACCCGCAGGGTGACCTGCTGCAGGGGGAGCCGCTGCTGTCGTGCACGGCCAGGGTATTGGCCTACCGTTGGCCAGTTGACCGTATCAGCCTGGATTATCAACCGCAGGAGGCACCTGAACTGCCCACCTTGCTGCTGGTCTACCGCGACGCCGGGCTGCAGGTACGCTTCGCTCGCCTGGCACCCATGGCTTATCGCTTGCTCACAGAGGTGAGGGGTACTGGGCTGGCGCGTCTGCACGCATTGGGTGGGGATCAGGAGCAAGGCTTGGCATTGCTGGAAAGCCTGCGCGCGCAAGGCATTGTCATCGGTACAGCCTGAGACAAAAAACGGGCTCGGCGCCGACTGGCCCCGAGCCCGTTGCTATTTACGCGTCATGCCCTGGCTGCGAACCGCGCGTTGAGCCAGTGGTCAAGGCTCAAGCGCCCGGCCCCCTTGAGCAGCAGTGGCAGCAGTGCCACCAGGTAGATCAGCGGCAACTTGAAGTTGCCGAAACCCTGGTCGGTGATGGCATAACCCTGTGCCAGCTCCGCCAGGCTCGACCACTGTGCCGGCCAATGCACCGCAGCAATGGCCACCACAGTGATGACCATAAGCCCAGCCGAGGCCAGCCGTGTGCCCAGGCCAAGCAACAGCAGTAAAGGCAGCACCAGCTCGGCCCACATCGACAGTTGCCAGTTCAGCGCTGCGGGCAGTGCACTGAACGGGAAGGGGAAGCTGGACTGCAGGTCGCCGAACCAGTTGGTGCCGTTGTATTTTTCCAGACCAGACTCGAAAAACTCCCAGGCCAGAAACAGCCGCAGCGGCAAGTCGGCGCTCCAGCTTCCGAACCGGTCAATGTGGCTGAAGGTGTGGGTAAATGCCGTCATGTTGGGGCGTGTCATCGGTTTAACTCCTGGCGTGCCAATGTGTGGCCGGGAGTGTGTAGCGGTGGCGTATCGGCAGTGTGTCGGCGCAGGCGACAGTGTGTATCAGACTGTAGCGATCGGTTGCGTAAGGCGGCATCCCTATCACGCATAGACCTTGAGGGGGGCGAGATGCAGGCGGCACTCACTTCAACTCGATCTGTGCACACAACCCGCCACCTTGGCGATTGCTCAGGGTCAAGCGCCCACCCATGGCCTGGGTCAATTGCTGCGCGATCGCCAGCCCCAAGCCGGTGCCTCCGGTACTGCGGTTACGCGAGCTTTCTACCCGGTAGAACGGCTTGAGCACCTCATTGAGCTCATCTTCCGGAATCCCCGGCCCGTCATCGAGTATTCGAATCCGGGTGCATCCTTGTTCACGGCTGACCTCCAGCTGTGCTTTACCTGCGAACTTCAAGGCGTTGTCCACCAGGTTGACCAACACCCTGCGCAGCGCATGCGGGCGGGTTTCCAGCAGGCCGTCGGCGTTGCCGTGGCGTTCGACCTGGGCGCCGCTGTCCTGGTAGTCGAACACCAGGCTGTCGAGGAAGGCATCCAGGTTGATCCGGCACGGGGCTTCGGTGTTGATGTCCATGCTGCGGGCATAGGCCACACCTTCACGTACCAGGTGCTCCATGGCATCCAGGTCGTGCCACAGCTTGTCTTTCTCGACCCCCTCGTCCATCACTTCGACCCGCAACTTCATGCGGGTGATGGGGGTTTGCAGGTCGTGGGAGATCGCCGCCAGCAACTGCATGCGCTCCTTGAGGTAGGCCGCGATACGCGCCTGTAAGGCATTGAAGGCAACGGCGGCGTACTTCACCTCGCGCGGGCCGCTTTCGTCCAGTTGCACACCGGGTTTGTCTGGGTCGAGGTTATCCACCGCCTGCGACAGGCGGGTGAGCGGGCCGATGGCCAGCCGCACTGCCAGCCAGGTGCACAGCAACAGCACGGCCAGTTGGATCAGCAGAACCACCGGCAGCCAGCGGGCGATTGGTACGGGGGTCGGGGTAACGTCGATGGTCAGGGGCGCGTCATCGGCCAGGTTCAAGTGCACCTGAAAATGCGCATTGGGGCCGGGGATCTCTTGGAAGGTCAAGCGGTAGTCGTTGCCGATGGCTTTGACGATCGACTCGGCGGCCATGGGCGGGTCGCTGGTCGGCATCGCCTGGCCATCCTGGCCCTGGTCAAGGTGGTAGCGGTAGGTGCGCCGCTCCAGGCGCGGCAGCCAGGCGGCACGTTCGGCGGCGGGCAGGCGGTCGAGGATGGCCACCGAAGTGGCGACGTCCTGCTCCAGGTTGCTGAGCATCATCGTGCGGCTGCTGATGTAGCGCTCGTAGGCTTGCAGGCCGAACGACAACCCATAGGCCAGGACCAGCCCTGTGAAGAAGATCAATGCCAGGCGCGAGGCCAGGGTACGGGGCCATTTCATGAGGGCGACCCAAGCAATTGCACCGGCAGCGAGAACACGTAGCCTTCGCTGCGCACAGTCTTGATGCAGCTGGGTTCGCGGGCGTCATCACCCAGGCGCTGGCGCAGGCGGCTGACCAGCAGGTCGATGGAACGGTCGAAGATGTCCGCCTCACGACCCTGGGTGAGGTTGAGCAGTTGCTCGCGGCTGAGCACCCGCTGCGGGTGGTCGAGAAATACCCGCAGCAGTCGGTACTCGGCGCCGCTCAGGGCCACCAGGGTGTCTTCACTGTCGAGCAGGTGGCGTGCAGTGGTGTCCAGACGCCATGGGCCGAAGGCCAGCAGGCGGCTGCTTTCGCTGATGGTCAGGTTCGGCGGCAGCATGCGCGTACGGCGTAGCACGGCATTGATGCGGGCCAGCAGTTCGCGGGCGGAGAACGGTTTGGTCAGGTAGTCGTCGGCGCCCATCTCTAGGCCGATGATGCGGTCGGTCTCGTCGTTGCGTGCGGTCAGCATCAGCACGGGCGTGTTGCGGTGTTTGCCGGCACGCAATTCACGGCACAGCAATAGGCCATCGTCGCCGGGCATCATGATGTCGAGGACGATCAGGTCGACGCTGTTGGCTTCGAGAAAGGCGCGCATCTGCCGGCCATCGGCAACGATGCTGGTCCGCAGGCCGTTCTTCTTCAGGTAGTTGCCGACCAGTTCGCGGATCTCGCGGTCGTCGTCGACGATCAGGATGTGATCGACGTGTTCCATGCGCAGCGTTCCTGTATGGGGTGGGGTTGGCGCAGTGTACCGAGCGTTATCGCGCTTGCCTGCGGGGTTTTGTATTGCAGTGTATCTGGCGTTGACAGAGATACAGGAGGAAGCAGATCACAGGCTCGGGTGACACATACGGGATACCTGGCGGCCGTGTAATGGCTCTCGACCGGGGAGCAACCCTCCCCACCTAAAGCGTTACACAGGAGAGTTGCCATGAACCTCAAAGCCTTCGCCAGCGTCAGCCTGTTTGCCGTGTTCAGTTTCGGCGCCATTGCCGCTCAGGCCGCCACCACCGCGATGAACGATGCCAGTGTGATGCAGTACCGCTACGGTGATCATCTAGATGTGAAGAAAGTCCTCTCGGTGCAGGATGATCAGGGCAACACCTGCGGCCTGGTCAACACCCGCATGGACTACCTCGATTCCAAAGGTCAGCACCAGCGCGTGGAATACCGCTCGTACGCCACCGGCGGTTGCCATGACAATTGATCGCCGCCTGATGTTAAAGGTGGGCGGCATTGCGCTGGCCCTGACAGGCCTCGGCCTGGCGGGCTATCTGGAGGCCCGCGACAGTTACGGCGCCATGCCGTCGCTGGCGGGGGCCAGCCAGTGGTTGAATTCGCCGCCACTGGATGCGCCGGCGCTCAAAGGCAAGGTGGTGCTGGTGGACTTCTGGACTTGGGACTGCATCAACTGCCAGCGTAGCCTGCCGCATGTGAATGACTGGGCACGGCGTTACGCCGACCAAGGGCTGGTGGTGGTGGGCGTGCATACGCCTGAGTATGACTACGAGCATGACGTCGCGACCTTGCGCGACAAGGTGGCGACGCTGGGGATCGGGTACCCGGTGGCGGTGGACAATGATCACCGGGTGTGGAATGCCTGGGGTAACCAGTTCTGGCCGGCGCATTATTTTGTCGACCGCACAGGGCAGGTACGCCACGTGCATTTTGGCGAGGGGGATTATACCGGGCAGGAACAGGTGTTGAAGGCCTTGCTGGACGAAAAGGGTTGATGCGCCTGGGCCGGCCCTTTCGCGGGCAAGCCCGCTCCCACAGCCTGTGGGAGCGGGTTTGCCCGCGAAAGGGCAGCTGCCGACTCAGCTAAAACTGGAAAAATGCGCCTGCATCCGCGCCGCATCGGCCTCGCGCCCACTGAACAGCTCGAACGCCTTGACCGCCTGGAACACGGCCATGTTGCTGCCATCGAGCGTGCGGCAACCCAATGCCCGCGCGGCGCGCAACAGTTCGGTCTCCAGCGGGAAGTAGATGATCTCTGCCACCCACAACCGTTCATGCAGCAGCTCCACCGGCAGCGGGGTACCCGGCAGCTTGGCCATGCCCACGGGCGTGGTGTTGACCAGCCCGTCCGCCTCGGCCAATGCTGCGCGCAGGTCAGTGCCGAGCACCGCACGGCCGGCACCGAAATGCCCGTTGAGGTTATCGACCAGCGCTTGTGCCCGCGCCGCGTCGACTTCGAACAGCACCAGCCGTTCGACCCCTTCGCCCAGCAGCGCATGGGCCACGGCCGAGCCTGCGCCACCAGCGCCCATTTGCACCACTTGCCGGCGTGCCACATCCGGCAGGCCGCGGCGCAGGCCTTCGGCGAAGCCCAGGCAGTCAGTATTGTGGCCAACCCGCTTGCCGTCCTTGAGCACCACGGTGTTCACCGCGCCGATCCCTCGGGCTTCATCCGACAGCTCGTCGAGCAGCGGCAGAATCGCCTGTTTGAACGGGTAGGTGATGTTGAGCCCGGTGAACCCGGTGTGCTGTGCAGCATCGAGCAGGCCGGGCAGGGCGCTGTCGTCTAGCTGCAATTGATCGGCATCAATCAGGCGATACAGGTAACGCAGGGATTGCGCGTCACCTTCATGCTCATGCAGCGCAGGGGTGCGCGACAGCTGGATGCCGCGGCCGATGAGGCCGGCGAGGATGGCCTGTTGGCTCATGCGGTCTGCTCCTGGAACATTTCCGCGAAGTGGCTCAGGGCCAGGCGGTAGCCATGGCTGCCCAGCCCGCAGATCACGCCAACGGCAATCGACGAGACGAACGACAGATGGCGGAAGGGCTCGCGTTTGTGCACGTTGGACAGGTGCACCTCGATGACGGGCAGTTCACTGGCCACCAGGGCGTCGCGGATGGCCACGGAGGTGTGGGTCCAGGCGCCCGGGTTGATCAGGATGCCAGCACAGCGGCCACGGGCGGCATGGATCCAGTCGATCAGTTCGCCTTCGTGGTTGGTCTGGCGGAATTCGATTTCCAGGCCTTTGGCAAGGGCACTGTCGGCGCAGCCTTGGGCCAGGTCAGCAAGGGTTTCATGGCCATACTGAGTGGGCTCGCGGGTGCCCAGCATGTTCAGGTTAGGGCCGTTCAGCACAAGAATAAGGGGCTTCATGAAAGGCATCGCTTTGTTGTTTTTGGATGCGCTTATCTTTGTACCACCTGGTTAGTTTCGTCAATTGCATGAACGGACTCGGATGGGAAAGTGGGCGATAACCGGACGTTTTGCGCCAGTGCCGCCCCCCCGCTGATTACAGCATTGTAATGTTCACGCCACCGCCCCGATAAGCACGCCGCCCTACAGTCCCTCGCCAACGCTCGCCGACGAGGACCTGTTTCGTGCCCTGCACCCGTGCCATCCCCCGCAAGATCGCCTTGCTTTGCCTGTTACTGGCTGCCACTGCCACTGCCACTGCCAGTGCCCAGGCCAGTGGCAGCCTGAGCCTGCCCGAAGCGCTTAGCGCTGCCTTTGCGCAAAACCCGGAACTTGCTGCCGCGGGCCGTGAAATCGGCATTGCCGAAGGCGAGCGGCGCCAAGCGGGGTTGATACCTAACCCGCAGCTGTCCTGGGAAGTCGAGGACACCCGCCGCGAGACGCGCACCACCACGGTCACCCTGAGCCAGCCACTGGAGCTGGGCGGCAAGCGGGGAGCGCGCATCGCCGTCGCCGGTGCCGGCCAGACCATCGCCCAGCTTGACTTGGAACGCCAGCGCAATGGCTTGCGCGCCGATGTGGTGCAGGCCTTCCACGCGGCCCTGCGTGCGCAAACGGCGCTGGAGCTGGCGCAACAGTCCCAGGCACTGACGGAGCGCGGGCTGCGGGTGGTACAGGGCCGCGTCACGGCCGGCCAGTCTTCGCCGGTGGAGGCGACGCGGGCCCAGGTGCAACTGGCCCAGGCGCAGGCGCAAGTACGCCGCGCCGCCTCACAGCGCAGTGTGGCTTATCAGGCGTTGGCGCGGTTGACGGGCAGCCCGGTGGCACGCTTCGACCGCCTGCTGGCCACTGATTTGTCGCCGGGTGCCGCGCCTGCGGCCGAGGCCCTGCTGGCCAGGGTTGAACAGACCGCCGAGTGGCGCTTGGCGGCGGCGCAGGTCGAGCGCGGCGAAGCGTCGTTGGGCTCTGAAAAGGCTCAGCGCATACCCGACCTCACCGTCAGCCTCGGCAGCCAATACAGCCGCGAGGACCGCGAGCGAGTCAACGTGGTCGGGCTGTCGATGCCGCTGCCGTTGTTCGACCGTAACCAAGGCAACGTGCTGGTGGCTGCGCGACGTGCCGACCAGGCCCGTGACCTGCGCAATGCCGTTGAGTTGCGCTTGCGCAGCGAGACCCGCAGTGCCCTCAGCCAATGGGCCACGGCCATGCAGGAAGTGCAGGCCTACGACCGCACCATCCTGCCCTCGGCGCAGCAAGCGGTAGACACCGCCACCCGTGGCTTCGAGATGGGTAAGTTCGCGTTTCTCGATGTGCTCGATGCCCAGCGCACGCTGATCGAGGCGCGGGGCTTGTACCTGCAAGCCTTGGCCTCGGCGACTGATGCGCGGGCCCAGGTCGAGCGCCTGTATGGCGACCTTGAGGGCGGCTTGTGATTCAGGGGCCGCTGCGCGGCCATCGCCGGCAAGCCAGCTCCCACAAATGAAGCGCCACATTGATGCACGGTGCCGTCCCTGTGGGAGCTGGCTTGCCGGCGATGGGTCGCGCAGCGGGCCCATTGGCTTGAGCAAAAACACGAACAGCAGGAGCAACAATGGATAACCCACGCAAGATCGCCCTCCTGGCGGTCGCTCTGGCCGTGCTTGGCCTCGGTGGCCTGGCCTGGACCGGCAACCTCGGCCAGGCCTCGAGCGACGAAGCCCAGCACGACGCGCATGGCGAAGACGGCCACGGCCACGATGACGAGCAGGCCGAAGAAGGCCACGCCGACGACGAAGGCAAATTGCACCTTTCCACCGCCCAGATCGAGGCGGCTGGCGTGCAGTTGGTAGCGGCCGGCCCCCGCGAGCTGGGCACCGCCATCAGCTACCCGGGTGAAATCCGTTTCGATGAGGACCGCACGGCGCATGTCGTGCCGCGTGTACCGGGCGTGGTCGAGTCGGTGCAGGCCGACCTCGGGCAGGCGGTAAAGCGCGGCCAGGTGCTGGCGGTAATCGCCAGCCAGCAGATTTCTGACCTGCGCAGCGAACAACAGGCAGCCCAGCGCCGCCTGGAACTGGCGCGTCTGACCTTCCAGCGCGAACAGCAGCTGTGGCAGGAACGCATCAGCGCCGAACAAGACTACCAGCAGGCTCGCCAAGTGTTGCAGGAGGCCGAGATCGCGCTGGCCAATGCTCGGCAAAAGGTCGCGGCAGTCGGCCCCGCCGGCGCCGGCAATCGCTATGAGTTACGCGCACCCTTCGATGCGGTGGTGGTGGAAAAACACATGAGCGTGGGCGAGGTGGTCGACGCCTCCAGCAACGCCTTCACACTGTCCGACCTGAGCCGGGTCTGGGCCACTTTCGCCGTCGCCCCCCGCGACTTGAACCGGGTCGTCACCGGGCGCAGCGTCACGGTCAGTGCGCCGGACCTGGGCGTCGAGGTCGAGGGCACGGTCAATTACGTCGGCAGCCTGCTGGGTGAACAAAACCGCGCCGCCACCGTGCGCGCCACCTTGGCCAACCCCAACGGCGCCTGGCGCCCTGGGCTGTTCGTGAACATTGCGGTCAGCGTCGAGCGGTTGACCGCCGCCGTGGTGGTACCGGAAAGCGCGTTGCAGACCTGGGAGGAGCAGACCGTGGTGTTCGTGCGTACCGAGCAAGGCTTCGAGGCACGCCCGGTGACGACAGGGCGCCGCGACGCCGGCCAGGTAGAAGTGGTCGCCGGGCTGGATGCAGGCATTCAGGTCGCTGCCGCTGGTAGCTTCGTCCTCAAGTCGGAGCTTGGCAAAGGCTCCGCCGAGCACAGCCATTGAAACCGGGGACGACGCCATGTTCGAACGCCTGATCCAATTCGCCATCGAGCAGCGCCTGGTGGTGATGCTTGCCGTGCTGCTGATGGCTGCGGTGGGTATCCACAGCTACCAGAAACTGCCCATCGATGCCGTGCCGGACATCACCAACGTCCAGGTGCAAATCAACACCGCCGCACCCGGTTACTCGCCATTGGAGACCGAGCAGCGCATCACCTTCGCCATCGAAACGGCCATGGCCGGCCTGCCAGGCCTCAAGCAGACCCGTTCGCTGTCCCGCTCGGGCTTGTCCCAGGTCACGGTGATCTTCGATGACGGCACCGACCTGTTCTTCGCCCGTCAATTGGTCAACGAGCGCCTGCAGGTGGCCCGTGAACAGTTGCCCGACGGCATCGAGGCGGGCATGGGGCCGATTTCCACAGGGCTGGGCGAGATCTTCTTGTGGACCGTCGAGGCCGAGGAGGGCGCGCTCAAGGAGGACGGTACGCCCTACACCCAGACCGACCTGCGGGTGATCCAGGACTGGATCATCAAGCCGCAGTTGCGCAATGTGCCGGGGGTGGCCGAGGTCAACAGCATTGGCGGCCATGCCAAGCAGTACTTGATCGCACCGGAGCCCAAGCGCCTGGCGGCCTACAAGCTCACCCTCAATGATTTGATTGCGGCACTGGAGCGCAACAACGCCAACGTGGGGGCCGGCTACATCGAGCGCAATGGCGAGCAGTTGCTGATCCGCGCACCGGGCCAGTTGGACTCCGCCGAGGACATCGCCAACATCGTCATCGCCAGCGTCGACGGCACGCCGATACGCGTCAGCCATGTCGCCCAGGTTGGCCTGGGCCAAGAGCTGCGCTCTGGGGCTGCGACTGAGAATGGCCGTGAGGTAGTGCTGGGCACTGTGTTCATGCTGATCGGCGAGAACAGCCGCACGGTCTCCCAGGCGGTGGCGGCCAAGCTGGTCGAGATCAACCGCAACCTGCCCAAGGGCGTAGTCGCGGTGACGGTGTATGACCGTACCAACCTGGTCGAAAAAGCCATCGCCACGGTGAAGAAAAACCTGATCGAAGGCGCGATCCTGGTCATCGCCGTGTTGTTCCTGTTCCTGGGCAACATCCGCGCTGCGGTCATTACCGCCATGGTCATCCCGTTGTCGATGCTGTTCACCTTTACCGGCATGTTCAGCAACAAGGTCAGTGCCAACCTCATGAGCCTCGGCGCGCTGGACTTCGGCATCATTGTCGATGGCGCGGTGGTGATCGTCGAGAACGCCATTCGCCGCCTGGCTCACGCCCAGCAACGCCATGGCCGCATGCTGACCCGCGCCGAGCGCTTCCATGAAGTGTTTGCCGCCGCCCGTGAAGCACGGCGCCCGCTGATCTACGGGCAGTTGATCATCATGGTGGTGTACCTGCCGATCTTTGCCCTGACCGGGGTCGAGGGCAAGATGTTCCACCCCATGGCCTTCACCGTCGTGATCGCCCTGTTGGGTGCCATGATCCTCTCGGTGACCTTCGTGCCGGCGGCGCTGGCGCTGTTCGTGACCGGCAAGGTCAAGGAAGAAGAAGGCTTGGTCATGCGCACCGCGCGCCAGCGCTATGCGCCGGTGCTGGGCTGGGTATTGGGCCGGCGCAAGCTGGCGTTCGCCGGGGCGGCAGCGCTGGTGGTGTTGTCCGGGGTGATGGCCAGCCGCATGGGCAGCGAGTTCATCCCCAGCCTCAGCGAGGGCGACTTTGCCCTGCAGGCGCTGCGCGTGCCAGGCACTAGTCTGTCTCAGTCGGTAGACATGCAGCAGCGCCTGGAGCGGGCGATCATTGCCCAGGTGCCGGAAGTGGAGCGCGTGTTCGCCCGCACCGGTACTGCCGAAATCGCCTCGGACCCGATGCCGCCGAACATCTCTGACGCCTACGTGATGCTGCGTCCGCCCGCGCAATGGGCCGACCCGAGCAAGCCACGTGAGGCGCTGATTGCCGAAGTGCAGCGCGCCGCGGCCAGTGTACCGGGCAGCAATTACGAGCTGTCGCAACCGATCCAGTTGCGCTTCAACGAACTGATTTCGGGTGTGCGCAGTGATGTGGCGGTCAAAGTGTTTGGGGACGACATGGACGTGCTCAACCAGACCGCTGCGCAAATCGCCAGCAGCCTACAGCGTGTGCCGGGCGCCTCGGAGGTCAAGGTCGAGCAGACCACAGGCCTGCCGGTGCTGACCATTGATATCGACCGCGACAAGGCTGCCCGCTATGGCCTCAATGTCGGCGACGTGCAAGACGCCATCGCCATTGCTGTGGGGGGGCGTACGGCAGGCACGCTGTATGAGGGCGACCGACGTTTCGACATGGTAGTGCGCCTGCCAGAGACTATGCGCACCGATGTCGACGGGCTTTCCAGCCTGCTGATACCGGTACCGGCGAGCAGTGCAGCCGGCGCTGCCCAGATCGGTTTCATCCCGCTGTCCCAGGTCGCGACATTGAACCTGCAACTGGGGCCTAACCAAGTCAGCCGTGAGGATGGCAAGCGCGTGGTGGTGGTCAGTGCCAACGTGCGTGGCCGCGACCTTGGCTCGTTCGTGCAGCAGGCCGAGCAGGCCCTGATCGAGCAGGTGCAGATACCGCCCGGTTACTGGACGCGCTGGGGCGGCCAGTTCGAGCAGTTGCAGTCGGCCGCCGAGCGTCTGCAGGTGGTAGTGCCGGTGGCCTTGCTGTTGGTGCTGGCCTTGCTGCTGATGATGTTCAACAACCTCAAGGATGGCTTGCTGGTGTTCACCGGTATTCCGTTTGCCTTGACCGGTGGGGTACTGGCGCTGTGGTTGCGGGATATTCCATTGTCTATTTCCGCAGGGGTGGGCTTCATCGCGCTGTCGGGGGTGGCGGTGCTCAATGGTCTGGTGATGATTGCCTTTATCCGCAGCCTGCGCGAGGAAGGGCGCACGTTGCGGGTGGCGGTCGAGGAGGGTGCGTTGACGCGCTTGCGGCCAGTGCTGATGACCGCGTTGGTGGCCTCGCTGGGGTTCATCCCGATGGCATTGGCGACCGGCACCGGGGCCGAAGTGCAACGGCCGCTGGCGACCGTGGTGATTGGCGGGATCCTGTCGTCCACGGCGTTGACGTTGCTGGTGTTGCCGGCGTTGTACCAATGGGCGTATCGGCGCGAAGAGGGGGAAGAAGGCTGATAATGCCGGGCCCGCTGTGCGGCCCATCGCCGGCAAGCCAGCTCCTACAGGTACCGCGCCTTTTCTGGCTGGCGCACTACCCGTAGGAGCTGGCTTGCCGGCGATGGGCTGCAAAGCAGCCCCAAAAATCTCAAACGCTGCTTCGTACCCCAGGCCGCACGCTATCGACGCCGGCCTCATCATGCAACGAAATCCGCGACGTCTCCGGCAATGCCAACCCTCCGACCAGCGCCACCAGCGCAATCACCACCAGGTAAAACGCCGGTGCCAGGCTGCTACCCGTCTGCCCGATCAACCAGGTCGCCACCAACGGCGCAGTGCCACCGAACAGCGTATAGGCCACGTTGTAGGTAATCGCCGACGCGGTATAGCGGGTCCGTGTGGGGAAGCTTTCCGACAGCAATGCCGCAGTCACCACCCCGCTGCACAGCGCGCCCACGGCCAGCAGAATCACCCCCAGCAGCGCCCCGGACAGTGAGCCGGAACTGGCCAGCCAATACGCCGGGAACACACAGACCATCACCCACAGGCAGGTGAAACCAATGGTCTTGCGCCGCCCCACCCGGTCAGAAAACGCCCCGGCCAGCGGGCAGCCGACGGCAGCGAACAACAACGCCACTGTGGTTACCAGCAGCGATTGCGCACGGGTGAGGTTGCCGACCAGTTGCAGGTAGGTGGCAAAGTAGGTGGTGAACATATAGAACGACAGCGCCGTCAGCGAGATAAACGCCCCTAGGTTGCGGATGGCCCGGCCATGGTTGCGCAGGGTCTCCTTGAGCGGCGAGTGCTCGTGTTCTTTGCCTTGGGCCACAGCTTCGCGGAACGCCGGGGTTTCTTCCATGCGCCAGCGCAGGTACAGGCCTACCAGGCCCAACGGGGCGGCGATCAGGAAAGGCACGCGCCAGCCCCAGGCGTTCATCGCCTCGGCCGTCAGGTTGGCTTCCAGGCCGTAGGCGATCACCGCCGCGCAGGCAAAGGCTGAAAAGGTCGAGACCGGCACGAAGCTGCCGTAGAACGCGCGCTTGTCGTTGGGCGCATGCTCCATCAGGTAGGCGCAGGCGCCGGCGTACTCGCCACCCGCCGAGAAGCCTTGCAGGCAACGGGCCAGGGTCAACAGCACGGGTGCCGCCAGGCCAATGCTGGCATAGGTCGGCAGCAAGCCGATCAAGGTGGTGGAGCCGGCCATCAGCAAGATGGTCAGCGACAGGATGCGCTTGCGCCCCAGGCGGTCACCCAGTGCGCCGAACACGATACCGCCGAGCGGGCGCAGGGCAAATGCCACGGCAAACACGGCGAAGGTCTTGAGCAAAGCCACGCTGGCATCTTCACTGGCGAAGAACTGGCTGGCGATCAGCGTGGCGACAAAGCCATAGACGGCAAAGTCGAACCACTCGACGAAGTTGCCGATGGCAGAGGCGGCGATCACCCGGCGCAGGGTGGCGGGGGATACCTCATGAGGTGCGGACATGTGGGAGCTCTCCGGTTTCCATTGGCAGCCTGAATGAACGTGACGCGGTCGGGCCGCGTCATCATTGTTGTGCTTGCCAGTAGATCGGTGAGCGCCTGCGGGGGCTTCGTCGAGGGCGACACTGGGATGCCTGTTTCAACCAGGCAGGCTACTGCCGGCCAACCTTCCACGGGGCGTAGTCGAGTTCGCTGTAGCCTTCGGCTGTGCCTTGCTCATTGGTGCTGAAGCCCGGCATCGTGCTCAGGTCGAGCTTCATGCAACGGCTGTTGAGCTGCACCTGCAGGTTGCCGTCCAGGCGGAAGGCCGCTTCACGCAGGCGGGTTGGGGAAAGCTGCACCAGGCAACCCTCGACCTTGCCTTGGGCATTGGCCTGGTAGAACACCGTCGCCTTGCCGATGCTGGTGACCGGCTGATCGCGCAGCAGCTGTTGCCAGAAGTACTCGCGCTGGGCGTTGGCGCGTTGGCGCGCACTGCCGGGGGCCTGGATAGACGCGGGCAGCTGAACGATGATCGGTGCGCGTACGTCGAGCGTTGCCTCGCCGCCGAACAGCGACGCAGGCACGACCGGGTAAATGGTCTTCCAGCACAGTGCCTCGACCAGGTTGGCCAACGCCTGATGGTCGGAGGGCATGACGTCGGCGGGCAGCAGCGCGCCGTATTTGAACGGGGCCTTGCTGGCCTTGCAGGCGACTGGGGCGCTGTGCCGGTCGAAGGTGACCTGCAGGGTGACGGCGCCCAGCTGCTCGCCGGTTGGGGCCAGGGCAATGCTGCGCTCCAAGGCGCGCTGCATCTCGACAGTGAAGGTTTTGAACGCCTGCGCATCGGCGGCTGCCTGAGTGTCCGTGGACGCGGACGCTTGGCAGCCAGCCAGGGCAATCAGAGCCGCGCTCAGGAGCGCGGGGGGCAGAGTTTTGAACACGTGAACTTCCTTGCTGAAACGGTAGCCGGGTGTCTTCGTGAGCCGGCGGGTCATGAACGTGGCAGCTTATCACTGGCAGCGCTGCCACGGGATAACCCCCGTGGCAGCGCTGTTCGATCAGAAGCGCATGTCCAGCGCCACCTCGAAGGTACGCGGAGCACCCATGTAGTACTGGGAGCTGTAGGCCTGCTTGGCATACACCTCGTCGGTCAGGTTGCGCACTCGCCCGGTCACTGTGGTGTGCTCATCCAGCCGGTAGCGGGCGAAGGCACCGAACAGCGTGTAGGCCGGTGCCTTGAGGGTGTTGGCATTGTCGGCATACACCGAGCCCACGTAGCGCCCATCGACCCCCGCCGACCACGCGGACGTGAAGCTGTAGGTCAACCACAGGTTAGCGACGCTGGCCGGTACGTTGACCGGTGTATTGCCCTTGCGTGACACCGATACCCCGTTGACCGCTTCGTTGAACGTGTCGTACTGCGCGTCGACGTAGGCGTAGTTGGCCTCGGCCAGCAGTTTCGGCGTGACCTGCAGCCGCCCGGACAGCTCGACGCCGCGCGAGGTCTGCTGCCCGGCCTGCACCGTCTGGTTGGCATCGTTGGAATCACGCACGGCAAAGTCTTTGCGCACGATCTGGTACAGCGCCAGCGTGGCGGCGCCGCGGCCGTCGAGGAAGTCGAACTTGCTGCCGACCTCCCATTGCTCGCCCTTGGACAGGTCGAACAGGCCGACGTTGGAGTAGGTCGCCGCCGCCAGTGAACCGGCTGGCAGATCGGCCGAGCTGCTGTACTGCGCGTACACACTGGCACTGGGCGTCAGCGCGTAGGTCAGGCCGATGCGCCCGGAAAGCGGCTCCCAGCGGCGCTCGAAAAACGCCGGCGAGGTGGGCGAGACCGTTCCGTAGTTGGTCACTTGCATGTCGAGGTAGTCATAGCGCAGGGCCGTCAGCAAGGCCAGGCGATCGGTCAGTTGCAGGCGGTTTTCGGCAAACACCGCGCGGTTGGTGACTTCGTGACGACGCTGCTTGGTCAGGCCGGCATTCACCCCGGGGATGTCGTCGAAACTGCCAGGGTCGAAATGGTCGGGGTCGACGACGTCGCTCCAGCTGCTCGACGTCGGGTAAAGGGTCTGGCGCATGCGCGAGTATTCCAGCCCTAGCGACCATTGGCTGGCGAAGCCGAACAGGGTGTTGTCATGGCGTAACTCGATGCGGTCGCCCAACAGATTCTGGTCGTGGCTTTGCAGGTAGGGGCTGCTGCGCTGCACATTGCCATTGGCGGTGTAGCTGTAGCGTTCAACGTTGCGGTAGTCGCGCTGGGCGTTGTAGTGGTACAGCGTGTTCTGCACGCTGGTGCTGTCGCTGAGCTGGTAGTCGAGGATCGAACGCAGCCAGCGTACCCGCTGCTCGTAGCGGCCGTCCGCGACGTTGTAGTTTTCGAAGCGGCGGCTTTTGTCGATCTTCATCGTGCTGCGGCCCGGCAGGATCGGCGAACCCCAGTACGGGCTGTCTTCGCGGTCTTCCTGGTACTCCAGCGCCAGGGTGTGGGTGAGGTTGGGCGCCAGGTCGCTGAGTACCGAAAACACGAGGCTGTCGGTGTTGCGCTGGTTACGGTCGATGTAGCCGTTGCCCTGGCCCCGGCTGAAGTCCAGGCGCATGAAGTGGCGGGCGTCGGCGGGGTTGCTGGCCAGCGCCTGATTGATGCCGAAGGCCACTTCTGAGTCGTCGAAACTGCCGTAGCGCAGGCGGCCGTCGATGATCTGCTGATCGCGGCTGGCAAGCTTGGTGATGTAGTTGATCGAGCCGCCCACGGCGCCTGCGCCATGCAGGAAAGAGGACGGCCCGCCGATCAGTTCGACCCGGTCGAGTACCCAGGCATCCACTGGCCGTGTGGCACTGCTATAGCCCAGGTTGATGCCGTTGTAGAGCTGGGTGACCTGGTTCTGGGTGAAGCCCCGGTAGGCGACGAAGCCGCCATAACCGGGGTTGGCCGAGGCGTTGACGCCGGTCATGGCGTTGATCACGTCCTGGCTGTCCTTGGCGCCGTGCGCCTCGATCAGGCGGCGGTCCGAGACACTGACCGACGCCGGGGTTTCCCGTGCGGTGAGGCCCAAGCGCGAACCGGTTTGGATCGGCTCGTCCAGTTGCACACCGGAGGGGGCGTCGCGTTCGCCATCGATGGTGGTGGCGTTGAGTTCAACCGGGGCAGTGTCGGCCCAGGCGAAGGTGCAAGTGCCCATGAGGAGCACCAGGGAGGTCTTGCGGATCATGTTGTCGTGTCTTCCACGCAAAAGTCATGGCTGACCGCGAGCGCGCACAGGCGCACCCGCTTGAGGTCAGGCGAACAGAAGGGCTGCGGGAAGCGCGGCGGGGGAGGCGCGGGGGTTGAGGGCAGGGCGCAAGTAGCGCGGCGGCGGTTGTGCCCAGCTGCGCACGACAATGGGCGAGGTGGCCCCGGACTGGGGGGGCAGGAACGCCCAGCCGGTGTGGGCAAGCGGCACTGCCAGGCCGAACGAGGAGCACACGGGGCAGTCGAGCTGAGCCATGTGCTGGTCGCCACCGGCGTTGTCCAGGTTGATGGCCGGGCCGTGGTCACTGCTGATCGAACAGAAACCACCCTCGAGGCCCGCCAGGCGCAGGCCACTCATCTGGCCGTGATGCAGGCCGCACAGCAATAGGCTGAACAGGACGCTGGCATAGAGCGTCCAGGCGGTCAGCGTGCGGGTCTGCCGGGTGGTTTTCATGGCGGCGAATCTATCACCCGAATGCGTGATCGGGTAGCCCTGGTGACGCAAAATGCTGGGGTGCAAAGCACCCCGCTTGGCTCAGGCCGCGCGCTCCAGCACGTCCAGCAGGTCGGCAAACTCCAACGCCAGCTTGTGCCGCGGTGCCATGTGCACCAGCGGCACCGACGCCTGGTGTGATTCGCGCATCTTGATCGAGCTGCTCAGGTACACCGGCAGCACCGGAACCCCTTCACCGCGCAACTGATCGACCAGTGTCTGGTGCAGTGCCGTGCGCCCGGCGAACTGGTTGACGACCACGCCCTCCACCTGCAGCGCTGGGTTGTGGTCCTGGCGCAGCTCTTCCACTTCGGCCATGACGCTGTGCAGCGCATGGCGCGAGAAGCTGTCGCAGTCGAACGGGATCAACAGGCGTTCGGCGGCCACCAGGGCGCTGAAAGTGTAGAAGTTCAGGGCCGGCGGCGTGTCGATGTAGATCCGCTCGTAGTCTTCGGCCAATTCCACCAGCAGCTTGCGCAGCTTGTTGATCTTGAACTTGCTCTCCAGCTTGCTTTGCAGGTCGCTGAGGTCGGGGCTGGCGGTGATCAGGTGCAGGTTGCTGTAGCGGGTTTCGGTAATCGCCACACGGGGCTTTTTGCCGTGCGCGGTGACGGATGACAAGGTCTGGCGGAAGAAGTCGGCAATGCCCGAGGGGATGGCGTCATTGACCAGGCCGGTCAGATAGTAGGTGGCATTGGCCTGTGGGTCGAGGTCGACGAGCAAGGTCCGATAGCCTTCAGCGGCACTGGCGGCAGCCAGGTTGCAGGCGATGCTCGACTTGCCGACGCCACCTTTCTGATTGAAAACCACACGACGCATGAGACGCTCATCCATGAAGAGTGAAAATGTCAGGTTGGGGTCAATCCTATGACTGAAACACGACAGTTTTATGACAAGGCTTGTAACAACTTTTGCGAAGGGCCTGGCAGTGAAGGTTTGCGCGGGTCTCAGGGCTGAACTCGCGCGACACACACACGATTGCGCCCATTCTGTTTGGCCGCGTACAGCGCCCGGTCCGCCTCGCTCAATGCATCGCCAGGCTCGCTGCCTGCGCCGCCCGGCCAATGCGCCACCCCCAGCGAGATCGTCACCGCGCCCACGGGTTCCACCGGCGTATCCTGCACCGTTACCCGTAGCCGTTCTGCCACTGCTGCCGCAACCGCCAGGCTTGCCCCCGGCAGCAGCATGAGAAACTCCTCGCCACCGGTGCGGCAAAGCAGGTCGCCCTCTCGGCAACAGCGGCGCATCAGCTCGGCCAGCCGCTGCAGTACCTGATCGCCCACCTCATGCCCATGGCCGTCGTTTACCCGTTTGAAGTGGTCGATATCGAGCACGATGGCCGAAAAAGCCCGCCCTTCGGCTTCCAACAACGACAGGCTGAATTCCAGGTTGCGGCGGTTGCCCAGCCCGGTCAGTGGGTCGGTCTGGGCATCGCGGTTAAGCCGGCCGATGCGCTCTTGCAGCAGGTTGAGCCCGAACAGCAGCGCACGCTTGAGCTCAGCCGCCTCGAAGTACCAGGCCGGCACCCGATGCAGGCGCTCGGCGGTGCCTGAGCGGTCCATCGACCTGGCCCCGGCCGCCAATTGCCAGAGTGGCCGAGCGATGGTCATCGCCAGCCACCACAGCACCAGGCTGCCCACCAGCGCCAGCGGCGCCGAGGTGCCGATAACGTTGAGCACAAGGTGGCTCAAGGGCGCCACGGTCTGCGCCAACGGTTGCTGCGCCACTACACCCCAGCCAGCGCTCGGCACCGTGGCAAACCCTGCCAGCATTTCCACGCCCTGGCTGTTGGTCAGCTGGCGGGTGCCGCTGTCCAGGGTCGCCAGTTGATCGATCAGCGGGTTGCCTTCCACCACCGTGCCCACTCGCTGGTTGTCCGGGTGATAGAGCAGGCGGCGGTTGCGGTCGACCACATAGAGATACGAGCCGTCCTTGTAGAAGTGCTCGCCCAGCAGGCTGTTGAGGATGTTGCGCTCGCGCAGGTACAGGCTGCCACCGACGTAGCCCAGGTAACGCCCATTGGCATCGAAGATCGGCTGCGACAGTGCCACCACCAGGTTGTTGGCGGCGGACAGGTAGGGCGTCGACACCAGCGCCTTGCGCCCTTGCAAGGCCTCCTGAACCCCGGGCGACTGCACCTTGGTATTGAGGTAGTGGCGCAATGAGGCAGGGGAGATTGCCCGCAGGATCCCGTCGGCATCGACTACGAACGTCGAGTTGAAGGCCAGGCCCTGGTGCAGCACGCGGTCGGTCTCCGCCTGCAGCGCGGCGGCATCAGCCAACTGGTGGGCTTGTACGCCGGCACTGAACGACAACTGCTGCAAGGCACTGGCGATGAAGGTCTCGGTGATCGACGCCAGCTTCGCCGCGTACACCCGGTTGGCCTCCAGGGCGTGGTCGATCAGCAACTGACGCTGAACCCGGTAGCTGGCGAAATAACTGGCGCACAGCATCAGCAGCGCGGTGAGGGCACAGAGAATCAGAATGAGCGAGCGTAAATCCAGGCGCAATCCGTGCTTGGGGTGTGGCAATCCTGACCTCACTGGTACGAAAAGGGAGTAACCCTGCTGCTTGTAGGTGTAGTGCGTTATTGTCGCCGCGGCGGTGTGTTACGTCGATCAGGAACCTGCTTTTTCCAGTTCAGCCAGCTCATCTTCGACCTGCTGCATGCGCTGCTCGGCCAATGCCTGCACCTGGGTGTCGCGGGCGGTTTCGCGCATCAGCGCGGTCAGTTTTTCGCTCAGGCGCTTGCCGGCCGCTGTCTCTTCAAGTGCGCGGGCCTTGGCCGGGTCTTGCATGGCGTCGACGATGCTGGCGAATTCAGCGTCGCTGAAATTCTTTTCGCTGTAGAGCTTGAACAAATCCTGGCGCTGGTCTTCGACCGTCAGGTGTTTGCGCAGCACCTCACGGATGCGCGCCTCGGGCACCTGCGGGTGGGCTGGGGCCAGCAACGACGCCATGCGGTCGATGTTGTGCTCATAGGCGTCCTGCAGCGGCAGCTTGGCCAGGATCTGCGCTTCGCGGGAGGGATGCTGGTCGCAGGCGGCGAGGGCGGTGATCAGTAGCAGGGGCAGTAGCAACGTCTGGAGGCGGGGCATGGGGTGGCCTGGTTGGGCGGTCTAGGCCTGCGATTATACCGGTGTCTTGATCGCGATGAGCCCAGAATTTGCCAGGGGCGGCGCGCTGGGGTAGAACCTTTGCCCTCGACTCATTGCCTGTAGCCCACATGCCGAATTGGATCATCCAACCCGTCCCGCGTGACGCCATCGACGAGGTGGTCGTTTTTGTCGACGGCGCCCGCCGCGAACTTTTCCCGCAGCTTGCCGACGCACCGTTGCCCCCTGACTTGGCTCGCTTCGCCGAGACTTACCTGGACGGCGAAGGCGTGTTTCTCGAAGCCCGCGATCAGGGCCGTTTGGTGGCCGTGATCGGCTATGTGCCCTATGACCATCGCTTCGCACAACTCGACTATCAGCGGGTGTGCGTGGTCGAGGTAGTGCGCTTGTTCGTGTTGCCGGCCTATCGACGCCATGGCCTCGCCGCCGCCTTGTTCGCCGCCTTGCGCGGTGCGGCTGAACAGGCGGGTGTCGAATGCCTGTACCTGCACACCCACCCGTTCCTGCCGGGCGCGATTGCCTTCTGGGAGCGACAGGGGTTCGTGGTGATCGATGTGGAGCAGGACCCCGTCTGGCAGACCACCCATATGCAGCTGACGCTGGCATGACGTCGCCGTAATCGGTCAGAAACCCCCTACAGCTGTTGTTGTGAAGTGTTCAACGCGTTCATTTCCATAACGTACCTGCTTGCTTACCGTCTCCCTCAAGGCTTACCCAACGCCCCCAAGGGAGACTCACCGATGCCACACATGGCCCTGTACAAGCTCAAACTGCTGGACGAATTCGAAGACCGCAGAGACCCGTGGTCGTTCGGCCACTTCGAAAACAGGCTGATGGATTTGTGGCGGGGTGCCACGCGCCACGACGCCAAGGGCATCATCAATGCGGCGCACAAGGAAGGGCGTTGGCCCAATACGGTGAAGCGCTACCTGCTGACCAACTACAAGGCGTTTGGCAATGTCAGCTCAGAAATGGAGCAGACGTTTATGGAAGTGCTTGCTGCGATGACCTCGCAGGAAAAAGCCGAATGGGGCTTGCAGCCGCCATCCGCGGCAGCGTCTTGAACCGGGGGGCTGCTGCGCAGCCCGTCACCGGCACGTTGGCGCGAAGCTTGGTCTCTGAACGATGATCAGAACCCGCCGCCCAGCGGCCACTCGACTGCCAGGCGGATCTGGTCACCATCCAGTTCCGCCTGCGCCGTGTTACCCCGGTGCGCGTTATGCCGTACCGAGAACGTGGTGCCCTTGGCCTTGCCACTCTGCACCACATAGCGCGCTTCCAGGTCGCGCTCCCAGTGCTTGCCACCCTTGCCATACCCCAGGTACGCGTAGCCGCCGGTGGGGTCGACATGCGTGCCATCGATATCGAACCCGCGCACGTACAGCGCCGTCAGGTTCAACCCGGGCACACCGTAGGCGCCCATGTTCAGGTCATAGCGCGCCTGCCATGACTTCTCGTTCGGTGCGTTGAAGTCCGACATCTGCACAGCGTTGGCGATATAGATCGCGCCCCGCGTCACATAGTCGAACGGTGTATTGCCGTCTACCTGCTGCCAGCCCAGGCTGAACCCGTGCGGCCCCTGGTTGTAACGCGACACCAGGCTCCAGGTGGTGTTGTCGATGCGCCCGGACAGCGCCTTGCCGGTGTCGGTGGTGCGGTACAGGTTGAGGTCCAGGCTCAAGCTGCGCCGGTCATCCAGTGCGTGGGTCAGGGTGCTGCCCAGGTAGTGCTGGTTCCAGCTGTCCTCGTAGCGCGAGGTATACAGGCTGCCGCTGAAGGCCGCGCCGGGGTTCCAGGCCACGCCGGCCAGATCGAAGGCATTGCCCTGGCGGCCATTGGAATAGTTCACCACGAACCCTTGATCGTGGCTTGAAGCGTTGCGATCCGCGTTTTCATTGAAGTGGCCGGCTACCAGCCGAAGCGTGTCGATCTCGTTGCTGGTGAGGAAAAACCCCGTCGCGGTCTCGGGCAGCAAGCGGCTGTCGGACGAACTGAATACCGGGGTTTTCACCCGCTGCTCGCCGTAGGACAGCACCGTGTTCGACACCCGCATCTTCAAGGCTGCGCCTGCTCGGCTGTATTCGTTTTTCGGGTGCCCGTCGTTGTCGATGCCCAGCAAGCGCGCCTTGCCGGCACGGCCACCGCCGCTGTCGAGCTGTACGCCCAGATAAGCGTGGGCATCGACACCGACGCCGATCAGGCCTTGGGTAAAGCCAGACTGCAAGGTGCCCATCAAACCGTAGGCCCATTCTTCAGCTTTGCCGCTACGTTCGTCGCGCGGCTTGTAGGCATTGCGCGCACTGCTGTTGCGCCCGCCATGCTTGTAGTCGCGCTGGTCGAACACGCTGCGGTTGAGGATGCTCCAGCTGGCGTCTTCTACCAAACCGTTGCTCTGGGACTGAGCGGAGTCAGCCAATGCGAGCGGGGAAAGCCCGAGCAGAGGCAGGGCCAGCAACAGCCGGCTCATTGCCCGGCCCCCAGCTTCTGCAGTTGCGCTTCGAAGCGGGTTTTCGCCCGTGCAGGCAGGCTGGCAGGCACTGTGGCCGGCGCCGCGTCACCCACCTGGATCACCATCACCATGCCCATCGCCAGGTGCGGAATGCACTGGATACCGTACATGCCGGGTACGTTGAAGGTGTGCTCGTAGGGCTGGTTGAGCTTGCTCTTGAACGCCTCAGCGCCCTGCGGCAGCAGCCCCGGCACACTGGCTGCGTTGTGCCCACTCATGGTCGGCACAAAGCGCACGGTATCGCCGGGTGCGATGCGCAAGTGGTCCGGCTCGTAGACCATCGCGCCCTGCGTACCGCGGTTGAGCATCTTCACTTCATGCACGTCTGCCAGCGCGGCAGGGGCAAACAGGGTGCTGGCGAGCAGCAGGGCGACAGGGCGCAACAGCATGGTGGGAACTTCCTGGTTCAGGGGGCGCGAAAACGCAGAATGCGTGCGCCGTCGAAGGGGTCGGTAAGGTAGTGGGCGTGTACGCCGAAGGTGCTCAGCAGGCGCTCTGGGGTGAGGACGTCGAGCGGCTTGCCGAGGGCGACAAGGCAGCCTTTGTCGAGCACCGCGAGGCGGTCGCAGGTCAGCGCCTGGTTGAGATCATGCAGGGCCACCAGCGTGGTAACCGGCAGCCCCTGCACCTGTTGCAACAGGCTCAGCTGGTGCTGGATGTCCAGGTGGTTGGTCGGCTCGTCGAGCAACAGCACCTGGGGGCGTTGCGCCAGGGCGCGGGCAATGTGCACGCGTTGGCGTTCGCCACCTGAAAGCGAATGCCAAAGCCGCTTGCGCAGGTGCAGGGCATCCAGGTCGGCCAAGGCCTGTTCGACGATGGCGCGGTCTGCTTTGCTGAACGGCGCCAGGGCCGACAGCCAGGGCGTGCGGCCCAGGGCAACGGCGTCGTACACGCTGATGGCGTCAGCGGTATCCGCTTGCTGCTCGACCAGCGCCAGAGCCTGGGCAATGCGCCGGCGTGGCAGTTGCGTGAGCGGCTCGCCCAGCAGCTCGACACAGCCACTGTCAGGCTTGCGCAGGCCCGCCAGCAGTTTGAGCAAAGTCGACTTGCCCGAGCCGTTAGGGCCGACGATGCCCAGCGTTTCGCCGGGGATAACGGTTAGCTCGATGTCGCGCAGTACAGGGTTGCCGCCCAACTGCAGCCCTAAGCCCTGGCAGGCTAGGGGGGCAATCTTCACGTTGGCCATGACGGTCATGGGCGCCCCCTTCTGCTGACCAGAATCAGCGCGAACACTGGCGCGCCGATCAGCGCGGTCACCACGCCCACCGGGATCACCTGGCCTGGGATCAGCGTGCGCGACAAGATATCGGCGCTGATCAGGAACAGCGCGCCGCCCAGCGCACTGGCCGGCAGCAGGCGGCTATGCCCGGGCCCCAGCAGCAGGCGCAGGGCGTGGGGGATGACCAGCCCGACAAAACCGATGGCGCCGACGATGGACACCATCACCGCCGTCACCAGCGCGGCACAACTGATCAGCAACAACTGGGTGCGCCGCACCGGGATCCCCAGCGACGCGGCCGAGTCGGCGCCGAAGGTAAAGGCATCCAGCGCGCGGCGATGCCACAGGCACACCACCAGCCCGAACAGTGCCACGGGCAGGGCCAGCCACACGGACGGCCAGCGCACGCCACTGAGGTTGCCCAGCAGCCAGAACAGAATGCCGCGCGCCTGCTCGGCGGTGGCCGACTTGGTGATGAGGAACGCGGTCAGCGCAGTGAACAGTTGCGAGCCAGCGATGCCGGCGAGTATCACCTGGGCGTTGTTGCTGCTCGGCCCGGCGGCGCGGGCCAGCACCAGCACCAGCGCAAACGCCGCCAACGCGCCGATGAAGGCGCCCCCGGACATGCTCAGGGCGACGCTGCCCAGCCCCAGCAGGCCTACCATCACCGCGCCGGTCGAGGCACCGGCCGACAACCCCAACAGGTAGGGCTCGGCCAGCGGGTTGCGCAGCAGCGCCTGCAGGATCACGCCACACGTGGCCAGCCCGGCGCCACAGGCGGCGGCGACCAGGGTGCGGGTCAGGCGGTAGTTCCAGACGATACCGGCATCGATGGGGTCGACCGGGTAACCGGCCTGCCACAGGTGATTGGCCAGCACTTGGTAGACCACGTTCGGCGCCAGGTTGCTCTCGCCGATCGCCGTGCCGGCCACCAGCGCGACACACAGGGCTGCCAGGGCCAGGGCGCTGTAGGGCAACAGGCGGCTCATCACTGGGCTGCTTTACCGCTGGCGAACGCCGTCGACAGCGTCTGCAGGCCGCGGAACAGGCGGATGCCGGCCTGCATCGCATCGGCGTCGAGGACGATGATGCGGTCGTTCTTCACCGCGTCCATGTTGCGGGTAACCGGGTCGTTGCGCAGGAATTCGAGTTTTTTCTGGTAGTCGTCTGCCGGGAAGCGGCGGCGGTCCATACGGGCGATGATCAACCAGGTCGGGTTGGCCTTGGCCAGGGTTTCCCAACCCACGGTCGGCCATTCTTCGGTGGACTCGACCACATTGCGCACCCCCAGCGTACGCAGCATGAAGTCAGCCACCCCTTGGCGGCCGGCGACGTAGGGGTCGATATCCAAGTCGGCGCTAGAGAACCAGAACAGTGCCGAGGTGTTCGACAAATCCTTGCCAGCCAAGTGCGCCTTGGCGCTGTCCAGGCGGCCCTTGAGGTCGGCGTTCAACGCGGCGCCGCGGTCTTGCACATCGAAGATTTCGGCCAGCTGGTTGACGCTCTTGTAGATGCTCTCGACCTGGAACGCCTGCAGGCGGGTGCCGTCGGCGCCCACCAGGTTGTCCTTGCCTTCGCAGTCCGACGGCAGCAAGTAGGTCGGGATCTTCAGCTCGTCGAACTGCTCGCGGGTGCCGACCACCCCTTGAGCGCCGACCATCCATTCAAACTGTACGGCCACCAGTTGCGGACGCTTGCCGACCACCGCCTCGAAACTGGGGTCGTTGTCGGCCAGGCGCTCGACCTTGTCGTTCAGCGCCTTGTACTCGGGCAGTACGTTGTTGAACCACAGCGAGGTGCCGGCCAGTTTGTCGCCCAGCCCCAGTGCGTAGAGCATCTCGGTGCCGGCCTGGCCAATGGTCACTGCACGCTCGGGCGCGTGGGCGAAGGTCTGCGGCATGCCGCAGTTGTCGACCGTGAGCGGGTAGTGGGTGGCGGCAGCCTGGGCCAGGCTGGTGAGGCCGAGGCCGGCGATCAAAGCGGCAAGACGAGGCAGCATGAGGGGACGATCTCCTATCGAAGGGTTCACGGAATGAACGCATGGACAGGCATCGCCGAGCCTCGTGCACGCGGCAGGGGGCAGCACCCAGAAAAGGGTGGAGATGGCCATCCCGGACACCCCGCCGGTTGGTGTTTTTGCGCCGGCAGGTCTCCTGACTGGTGCGTCATGGCCCAGCTCCAGCCTTCCCGGACAAGGTTATCCAGTGGCATCGATGGAGCAGGCTCGGCACCTACAGTTGCGGGGGCAGTTCCGTTTGGCCCGCGTTAGCGGGCTTGGGATTCCCTATTAATTCCGTGGTGGAAACCGGCGGCCGGCATGGTAGACCATCAGGCAGCCGGGTGAAAACGCTTTTCAGAAGTACTTGAGCCAGGTGATGTCACGCCGACGCGCCTTCAGCCGGGCGAAGCTACGTACCGGCAGGTACAGAGACACGGCGAGCAAGGCGGCGCCCAGCCACACGGCGCCGATGCCGTCGAAGCCAAAGTAATCCCCCTGGTTGTGGCCGAACAGCGCGACGCAGGCCAGGTAAAGCAGCTTCAGCACATACAGGTGCAGCAGGTAGAAAAACATCGGTGCTGCGCCGTAAACCGCCAGGGCGTTGATCCAGCGGGCCTGGCCGGCACGCTCGAAGGCGCGCAACAGCAGCAGGCCACAGCCCAGGGTGAGGGCCAGGAACAGCAAGGACGGCGGATACTTGGTGATGTTGAAGAAGCTCATCAGCGTTTGCGTCAACGTCGGGTACCCGCTCCAGGGTGCCTCGCCGTAGCCGTTGAGCATGCGCAGCACGACAAAACCAAGCAGTGCGATCACCCCGGCCAGCAGCAGGCGGTGCTGGCGTTGGCCTGCGTCGCTGCCACGGGCGAACCAGGGGCCAAGGCCGTAGCCCAAGGCGATGACGCCTATCCAGGGCAGCACGGGGTACGACGTGCGCAGGCGCAGGTGGTCGGAGAATGCCAGCCAGCCACGGTCGTGCAGGATTGCCCACGGCACGTGCAGGGCCGACTCAGCGCCGAAGTGCAGGCTGTCGAGCAGGTTGTGCCCGGCGACGATGATTGCACCCAGGGCGATCAGCGCTGCCCGTGGCAACCACACCAGCAGCGACAGGGCGATCATGCTCACGCCGATGGCCCAGATCACTTGCAGGTAGATCACGCTGGGGGGTAGTTGGAAGGTCCAGGCGAAGTTGACCAGGGTGAACTCCAGTGCCACGAGGAACAGCCCACGTTTGAACAGAAAGGCCGAGACATCGCTACGGCCCTGGTACTTCTCGCCATACAGCCAGGCCGAAAGGCCAGTCAACAGGACAAACACCGGCGCGCATAGGTGGGCCAGGGTACGGCTGAAGAACAACGACGGGTCGGTGACGTCGATGGCCATCGGGTCGCTGACCTGGCGGTGCAGAAAGAAGGTCTCGCGGACGTGGTCCAGGAGCATGAACAGGATGACCAGGCCGCGCAGGGCATCGATGCTCTGCAGGCGCTGGGTAAGCAGGGTGGGGGTGGCGCTGGCGCTAGTCATGGAAGGTCGCTGGTAGGAATGGGTGTCAAATGAAACGTTATCTTATAACTTAAATTGGGTGGCCAGCAATGGGGATTTGGAGGGGTGTATGGCGCTGCATAGCCCAAGGCATTCGCTCTCAATGAATTTTTTCGAACTTTCTCCAAAGCGTGTCTCTCGAACCGCTCGTTATCACTGTTTTCACGTCATGGAGACTTCACGCATGTCCGCTCGTCACCTGTTGCGTCACACTTGCCTGCTCGCCTTGATCGCTTCGCCTTTAGCCGCCACCGCCGCGCCCAGTACCGACCCGCTGTTCACCCTCGGCCTGCTGGGTGCCTATAACGACTTCAAATTCGAAGGCGGCAGCGAAACCGACAAGGAACACTTGGGGCAGGGCGGTGTATTCGCCACCTTCGGCAACAAGATGACCGCCGAATCCGGCTTCATCTACCAGATCGGTGCCGAGGCCAAGTACGGCAAGAAGAATGACAACAAACTCAAGGAAGCCCAGGCCGATCTCGACCTCGGCTGGCGTGCGGCGCTGGACGCGCGCAACTTTGTCGATGTGACCGTGGGCGGCGGCTACAGCTGGTCGCGCTTCGAGCCCGAGATCAACGACCTGGACACTAAACTCACGGTCAAGTCGCCCTTCGCCAAGGCGGCCTTGGGTTACAACCACCAGTTCGATGCGTCGACCCTGCGCGTGGAGGTGGGCGCGCGCCACACCCTCGATGGCCGTGCGCGCCTGAAGGTGGATGATTTCGGCAGTGACACCGTGGACCTGAAGGACCGCACCAACCCCTATGCCGAGGTCACCTTGCTGATGAACCAGCAGGGCGGCATGCCGGTACAGGCGGGGGTGTACTACACGCGCACCGAGTACAAGCTGGATGGCGATTCGCCCGTGGCGGACAACACCAAACTCAAGCGTGATGAGTTTGGCTTCAAGGTCGGCTTGGCGTTCTAAGCAGCGATTTGCCAACACCGCGGTTTGTGTAGGAGCAGCCTTGCGCTGCGAAGGGGCCAGTTCAGGCGATGACCAGCATGATGCAGGCGCTGGCCTCTTCGCAGCGCAAGGCTGCTCCTACCGTCGGCTAACGCCCCCGGCGGCGCGACACGCGAGCCTCGATGTTCTTGCGCCCGATCAGCAGTGGCGGTTTTTCCACCACTGGCTCATCCGCCAGCCACTTGTACATCACCAGGCAATCCACCAAGCCCAGCCGGGCATGCCGGAAAGCCTTGGGCAGGCGGCCGACCGTTTCGAAACCGAGCTTGTGCCACAGCGCCACGGCCACTTCGTTGCTGGCCACGACCGAATTGAACTGCAGCGCCAGAAACCCCTCCTGGCGCGCCAGCTTTTGCGAATGCTCGCACATCATCCGGGCCACACCACGGCCACGCGCGGCCTCGCAGACCATGTAACCGCAGTTGCCTACGTGGGCCCCGGGGCCGGCAGCATTGGCTTTGAGGTAGTAGGAACCCAACAGCTCACCGTCGCGCTCTGCTACCCAGGTGCGAAGGGGCATCTCCAGCCACAACTGGCGGGCCTGGTCGAAGTTCAGGGCAGGGTCGAAGGCGTAGGTTTCACGGGCCTGGACAATGGCCTGGAAGGTGGGCCAGAAACGCTCGAAGTCCTCGGGCGTCATGGGGCGGATGTGGATCATGGTGGTTCCTGCAATGGCTGGACCGCCAAGTCTGGGTGGCGCGGCGCCGTCGCGCAAGGGCGGCGACGCCACGCGGGGTCAGCCGTTGGCCTTGCCCACTGCGTCCATGGCGCGTGCCGAGTACACCAATGCGGCGCCGGCGTTCATCGCCACCGCTACGCCAAGGGCCTCGGCAATCTCTTCGCGGCTGGCGCCGTGTTTCACTGCCTGCTGCGAATGCACGGCGATGCAGCCGTCACAACGGGTGGTTACGGCCACCGCGAGGGAGATCAGTTCGCGGGTCTTGGCGTCCAGGTGGTTGGTCTTGGCGCCCGCACCGCTGGCGGTCATGTAGCCGGCCACGGTGTCGGGAGACAACTGCTTGAGATCGCCGATGCCGGCCATCAACTGCTTACGGTAGGCGTCCCAGTCCATCATGCTCATCGTCTTCACCTTGGGGTGGTTGCGAGTGGAGCTTTCAGGCTAGTCGAAAAAGGCGAGGGCATCTGCTGCCTGTACCGACGGCACAGGCAGCGCTGAATCAGATGTAGATGAACACCAGCACCAGTGCCGCCACCACTGCCCATTTTTCCAGGTAGTAGCGCATGCGATTGCGCTTTTTCAGCGCCTTGCCGCGTTCGCGGATCTTGTAGATGCGGGTGAATAGCCGGTTGATGCCACCGGTCTTGTCGTTGGCATCGTTGGGCGCGGCGGCGGCTGCCATCACGTTGCGGCTGAACCAGCGGTTGAACGCCGTTGCCCAGCGGTACTTGAGCGGGCGCTCGACATCGCAGAACAGGATGATGCGGTTGTGGTCGGTGGTGTTGGCCGCGTAATGGATGTAGGTTTCGTCGAAGATCACGCCCTCACCGTCGCGCCACGAGTACTTCTCGCCGTCCACGTCGATATAGCAACCGTCATCGTTCGGCGTGTCCAGGCCCAGGTGGTAGCGGTAGGAGCCGGCGTACGGGTCGCGGTGGCGCACCAGCTTGGCGCCCGGTGGCAAGGTGGCGAACATCGCAGCCTTGACCGTGCCGATGCCTTGCAGCAGTTCGGTGGTGCGTGGGCACAGGGTCATGGCCGAAGGGTGGCTTTCGCCGTACCACTTCAGGTAGAAGCGCTTCCAACCGGTCTTGAAGAATGAGTTGAAACCGACGTCATCGTAGTTCTCGGATTTCTTGATTTCACCGACGTGGAGCAACTGCTGCGCCTCGGCACGGATTTCCTGCCAGTGGTCCTGCAGCGGTTGCAGTTCGGGGAAGGCCTCGACCGGCAAGTAGGGCTTGGCCGGGTGCTTGGAAAACAGGTAGAGGAAACTGTTGACCGGGGCCAGGAAGCTGGAGTGGTCGCCCAGCTGACGAGTCAGCTTGTGGCGAACGCGACCGCGTAGGTGAACATAGGCGATCGACAGAACAAAGAGGAGTACGAGTGCAATTTTCATGGACGTTTACTTGTCGAAAAATGGCCATGCGCCATGGCATAAGCTGGCCAGCATAAACAATCATGGGAGCAGTTTGTACTTATTGTTACGTGACTACCGCGCGACTTAGGTGTAATGGCCTAGCGCTTGCGCAAACGTTTCATGTCAAGGAGATCACATGGTTCAGGACGTTCGCCCCAGTGGCGCCCCCTTCAAACGGCTGTTTTTCGCGTTGCCGGTCAGCGATGCCCAGCGCCGTGCCCTGGCCCAGTGGCGGCGTGGCTTGAACTTGCGCACTGGCAAGCCGGTACCCGCCGACAACTTCCATGTGACGCTGCTGTTTCTCGGTGATGTAGACACCGCCTTGCTGCCCTCGATCTGCGCTGCGGTCGATGCGCTCAAGCGCCCAGCTGCGGCGCCGCGCCTGTTGCTCGACCGTTTGCAGGTGTGGCCGCGCGCCAGTGCGCTGGTGCTTGAGCCGCAGCAAACGCCGCCGGCCTTGCTGCAACTGGTGTATGGCCTGCAGCAGGCGCTGCTGCCATTGGGAGTGGAGGCGGCGAGCCGTGAGTACCGCCCGCACCTGACCTTGTCCAGGGACTACCGCGGCCAGCCGCCGGAGGCCGCCACGGCGCCGGAGTTCTTCCTGGCCGCGCGGCACTTCGCCCTGTATGAATCGCGCAAGGGCGTGTATTGGCCGCTTGCGCAATGGCCGTTGACCGAGTGATGCGTGCTGCGTTTTAAAACTCAGGCGTGTACTTGACCGTCAACATGAAGTTGCGGGGCTCGCCGTAGTTGTTGCTGCCATTGAGCTGGTTGAAGCCGGCAACCCAGTACTTCTTGTCGAACAGGTTGTTGGCGTTGACCGCAAGGTTCACTTCCGGCGTCAGCTGATACGCCAGGCGCGCGCTCCACACGGTGTAGCCAGGCACGGTGTAGGTGCGTTCGTAGCCCAGGGTATGGCTTTGGCTGGTGAAGCCCAGGCCGGTGCTCCAGCGTTGGCCGTCCAGTGGCAGGGTGTAGTCGCCCCAAGCGCGCAACATGTGCTTGGGCGTCCACTGGCTGAACACGCGGCCTTCTTCGTCCGGGTCGTCGAGGAACTTGGTGGTGTTGTAGGTGTAGCCAGCAAACAGCTGCAGGCCGCTGAGCACTTCGCCGCTGATCTCGGCCTCGATGCCCTGGCTACGCACCTTGCCCGCCGCAGTGGAGCAGTACCAGTCATCACAGGCAAAGCCCGAAGCCACGTCGGTCACCGCACGGTTTTCTTGGTCGTAGCGGAACACCGCCAGCGAGGCGTTGACCCGGCCGTCCAGCAATTCGCCCTTAAGGCCCGTTTCGTAGTTGCTGCCGATTACAGGCTTGAGTGGTACGTTGTTGACGGCCCGCTCGGTCTGCGGCACGAACACGTCGGTGTAGCTGGCGTACCAGGCCCATTCACGGGTCAGGTCGTAGACGAAGCCGGCATACGGGGTGACTTCGCCCGACTCGGTCATGCGGCTGGTGGGGGTGCGGCTGCCGGGGTCGGTGCGGCTGTTGAAGTCGATCGAGTCCCAGCTGTAGTCGAACCAGCTGACCCGCGAGCCGAGGATCAGGGTCAGGTCATCGGTCGGCTTGACCCGCCACACGCCGTATAGGCCTTTTTGGCGGATGTCATAGCTGGCCTTGTTGGAGCGCGCGAGTTTGCCGTCGAACACACTGTCACGGCTAGGCTCGGGGCGGTTGTGGTCGATGTCGAAGAGGGTGTCGCCAGACGCGGCGAAGTTGCGCCAATAGGCGTCGTCCGACGTCAGCTTGGAGTAGTTGCCGCCGACGGTGATTTCATGGGCCAGCGGCCCGGTGTTGAAGTGGCCCACCACGTTCATGTCCAGGCCCAGCTTGGTGTTGTGGAAGTCGGTGAGCCAGTCGGCATAGGTGATGCCGCTGCCGTCCGGCGCCACGCCCTGGCCGGTCGACTGCACGCGCTGGTGCGTGGAAGTGTTGATTTCGTCCATGCGCACGGCGGCGGCCTTGAACGCCCAGTCGTCGTTGAAGCGGTGTTCGAGGTCCGCGTAATAGGTGGTCACGTCGGTTTCGGCACGGTTCCAACGGGCGCCGGTGAAGGTCGAGCGGGGCAGGTCGACCGGCTTGCCGTCGGTGTAGCGGGGGATGCCACGCAGCATTGGCCGCGACTGCTGGCGGTTGTAGCTGATGCCGGCACCTACGGTGGTGGCGTCGTTCAGGTCAATGTCCAGCGCGCCATACAGGGAGTGGGACTTGCTCCATTGGTAGTCGATGAAGCTGTCGCTCTGGTCCTCGTCGGCCACCATCCGGCCGCGCACGCGGCCGTCGGCGGTCAGCGGGCCGCCAGCGTCCAGTTGCAGGCCGTAGTGGTCCCAGGAGCCAGCCTTGCCGGTGACGGTGACGGTCGGGGTGGCCTGCCCGCGTTTGCGCACCAGGTTGATCGCGCCGCCGGGGCTGCCGGTGCCTTGCAGCAAGCCCGAGGCGCCGCGCAGGACCTCGATGCGGTCGAAGAACACCAGGTCCTGGGTCGCCCAGTTGCCCAGCGAATAATTGTTACGCGGGATAGGCACGCCGTCGTACTGCCAGTCGTCGATCTGGAACCCGCGCGATGTCACCACCACGCCTGGGCCGATGCCTTGCGCGCCGACGATCCCGGTGGTGTGGTTGAGCGCCTCCTGCAGGTCGGTGATGCCTTGGTCATCCAGCTGTTTACGGGTAATCACCGTCACCGATTGAGGGATTTCCTTGAGGGTGTGCGTGCCTTTGCCAAGGGTCACCGCGCGGGCGGCGTACGAGCCGCTGCCTTCGCTGGTGGCATCCAGGTAATTGTCGGTGATGCTGGTACTGCCAAGCTCCAGCACGTCGCTCTCTGGGGTTGCCGGGGCGACGCTGAAGTGGCCGCTGCTGGTCAGCCGCAATTGCAGGCCGCTGCCGACCAGCGCGGTTTGCATGGCTTGCTCGGCACTCATCTGGCCGACGACTGCCGGCGCCTGCTTGCCGCGTACCAGCTGGGGTTCGAGCGCGATGATGTAGCCGCTCTGGCTGGCAATCCGGTTAAGGGTGGCGGCCAGGCTGGCAGGCGGCAGGTCGAACGCCAGGGTCTGCACCTGGGCATGGGCATTGAGGCTGCTCAGGGCAACGACGAGGGGCAAGGCGCGGGGCCAGAGGTTGAGCACAGAATTCTCCCGAATGAAGTGACTTGTCAGGAGATAGGTGGGACGAGAAACGAAAACCGGACACGCCCGCGAATGATTTTCACAAATATTTTCATTAGCCTTGGCTGGGGTCGATCAACGTCACCCAGGGGCCGAACGGTTCGACCTTGATCGGCAGGGCTTCCGCCAGGGCAGCCAGCGCCTCCTGCGGCTGGTCCAGCGGGAACACGCCTTGCACGCGCATCCCGCGCACCGCCGGCGCCAGCCGTATGTAGCCGCGCTGGTAGGGGCGCAGGGCATCGATGACCGCGTGCAGGGGTTCGTCGAGCACTTCTAGGCGCCCATACAGCCAGGCGCAGCGTTGTTGCTGCTCGCCGCCCAGTTGCTGGATGCCATCGCTGCGCAGCAGGGCTGCCTGCCCCTGTTGCACGTCTTGCCAGCGGCCATCGCGCAGGCTGGCGCGCACGCTGTGCTCCAGCACCACGACGCGGGTAGCGGCTTGCTCTTGGCTTACCAGAAAGCGGGTGCCCAGCGCCTGCACTTGCCCTTGGGGCGTGCGCACGCGCAGGGGCCGCTGAGGGTCGGCCGCAACCTGAATCACTATTTCGCCACGGCGCAGTATCAGCAGGCGTTGGCTGGCATCGAACTGCAGGTCGACGGCACTGGCGCTGTTGAGGCTCAGGCGGCTGCCGTCTGCCAGGGTAAAGCTGCGCCGCTCGCCGCTGGCGGTGTGCAGGTCAGCCAGCCAGTTTTGCGCGCTGTCGCTGCGCCAACCGCTCCACAAGGCGCCTGCGACGACACCCATGCCTGCCAGCGCGCCCAGCACTTCGCGGCGAGAGTGGGTGGGCGTGAGCAGCAGTTGGCGGGCTTCGGCGGCTTGCCCTGGGGCACGTTGGTCCAGCGCGTGCAGCGCCGCAAACGGGCTGCCCAGGCGTTGTTGCAGGCGGTCCCAGGCGCGTTGGTGTGCGGGGTCCTGGCGCAGCCAGTGCGCCAGGCGTTGCAGCAGCGCCTGGTCAGGCGTGCCGGCCTTGAGTGCGACCATCCAGTCGATGGCCTGCTCGCTGATCGGGTCCAGGTGTGTTGCGCTCATGCGTGCACCTCACACAGGTAGCACTGGCGCAGGGCCTGCTTCATGTGGCGGCTGACGGTGCGTTCGCTGATCTGCAAACGGGCGGCGATGTCGACGTAGCTCATGCCATCGAGCTGGCTGTAGAGGAAGGCGGCCTTGACCATGGCGGGCAAGCCGTCCAGCACCTTGTCGATGGTCACCAGTGCCTCGATCAGCAGCAGTTGCTCTTCGGCAGAAGGGGCGATGGGTTCGGGCAGCAGCGCCAAGCGCTCGAGGTACGCCTGCTCGAGTTGGCGACGGCGGTACCGATCGAAGATCAGCCGACGGGCGATGGTCGAGAGGTAGGCACGCGGTTGCTCGATGCTGTCCGGGTCGACGCGTGCGCCCAGCATCTGGCAGAACGCCTCGGCTGCCGTGTCCTCGGCATCGGCGCGATTACGCAGGCGTTTGAAGACATGTTGGAGCAGCCAGCGGTGATGGTCGCTGAAGAAGAAGCCCAGCTTGCGGGTCGATGTGCTGTCCAACGCCTGGTATCCAGTTGTGAGTGCGAATCTTTCTCAATATTAGCTGGGTCGGTTGGTGGGTAGCAATGGGGGGGTGAGATGTTGGGTGTGTATGGCTGGGGTTTGATGGTGTGGCGGAAACCGAGCGCCGCCCGCGCGGCGCATCGCGAGCAACGCTCGCTCCTACGTCTGTTTCGGGCCAGTAAAGCCTGTGATAGTTGCGCGCGACCGCCTTGTTTGATCTATCCGATATCGTGTCAGGCACCAGGGGACCGCGCGCCTATGCCCCAGAAATAATTGGCCCGAAACAGACGTAGGAGCGAGCGTTGCTCGCGATGCGCCGCGCGGGCGGCGCTCGGTTTCTGCCACACCACAACGCCCCAGCCAGACACCTGACGGCCACCACCAATCAAACCGGCAAACTCTGGTACGCCACTTCATCCCCCGGGCTGCGGTCAAACTGGCGTTTGTACTCGCGGCTGAACTGCGAGGTGCTCTGGTAGCCCACCCGGTGCGCCGTCTGCGCCACTCCCAGGCCCTCGCCGATCAGCATCTGCTGCGCCTTGAGCAGCCGCAGGCGCTTGAGGTATTGCATGGGGGCCATGTCGGTGCAGCGTTTGAAATGCTCATGGAAGGTCGACACGCTCATGTTGGCGCGTGCCGCCAGCGCCTCGACGCTCAAGGGTTCGGTGTAGTGTTCACGCAAGTGGGCGAGGGCGGCGCCGATGCGGGCGAAATGCCCCTGCTGTTCGACCAACGCCCGCAACACGCCGGCTTGCGGGCCGCGTAGCGCGGTATAGAGCACTTCGCGCACCCGCGCCGGGCCGAGCACCTTGGCATCCAGCGGGTCTTGCAGGCAGCTCAGCAGCCGTTCGACGCTCTCGCGCATGGGCGCATCCAGCGCCGCAGAGGTCATGGACTGCGGGGTCTGGGCCTGGACGGCGGCATCCGGTGCCAGGTCCATGCTTTGCACCAATTCACCGAGCACGCTGCGGTCAATGTCCACTGCCACGCCCAACAGCGGCGCCTCGCGGGTGGCGAAGGTTTCGCACATGAACGGCACCGACAACGCCTGCACCAAGTAGTGGCCCGCACCGTACTCCAGGGTGCGCGGCCCCAGCCGCGCGAGTTTGCTGCCCTGGGCCAGGATCATCAGGCTTGGCTCGTAGATTTGCGGGCTGCTGGCGACATAGTGGTCCCAGCTCAGCACCTGCACTTGGGGCAGGTGAGTGGGCACGAAACCCGGGCGCGTGGCGAGGCGGCGGATCAGCGCGCAGAGGGGGGCGTTAGCGTCGACATGGCGGGTGAGCTGCATGGTGAACCTGGGCAGAGAATCAGACAGTTGCATCATCGCAGATTGAAGCTCTAGCGTCAGATGCTTGCGGGAAACTCCGGAGAATCAGGCATGCATGCCGGAGAATCTGCGGTGGGCGAGGCGAGGCAGGGCGCGCAAAATTCGCCGCCTGAATCGTTTCACTTCTCTGCGAGGTCCCGCATGTACACCGCCATCGGTTATGCCGCCCAAACCCCGACCAGCCCTCTGGCTCCCATGACCTTCGAACGCCGCAGCCCGCGCCCGGACGATGTTGCCATCGAGATTCTCTACTGCGGTGTGTGCCACTCCGACATCCACCAGGCACGCAACGAATGGGGCATCGCCGTGTACCCGTTGATGCCGGGCCACGAGATCATCGGCCGGGTCACCGCGGTGGGCGACAAGGTGTCCGCGCACAAGGTCGGCGACCTGGTAGGCGTCGGTTGCATGGTCGATTCCTGCCGCCACTGTGAGGCGTGTGCCAAGGACCTGGAGCAATACTGCGTGGAAGGCCCGACCATGACCTACGCCACCCCTGACCGGGTCGATGGCAGCAACACCATGGGTGGCTATTCCAGCAGCATCGTCGTCAGCGAGCACTTTGTGGTGCGTATCCCTGCCGGCATGGACCTGCCAAGCGCCGCGCCGATCTTGTGCGCCGGTATCACCACCTATTCGCCGCTCAAGCACCACGGCGTTGGCCCTGGCCACAAGGTAGGCATCCTGGGCATGGGCGGCCTCGGCCACATGGGTATCAAACTGGCCAAGGCGCTGGGCGCGGAAGTGACCTTGTTCACCCGTTCGCCAGCCAAGGCCGAGGAAGCGCGCCGCCAGGGTGCCGACCATGTGATCGTGTCCACCGATGACGAGCAGATGCGCGCCGCGGCAGGTCGCTTCGACTTCCTGCTCGACACCATTCCGGTGCAGCACGACCTCAATCCGTACCTGGAAACCCTCACCTTCGATGGTGTGCATATTCTGGTCGGCCTGATCGAACCGATTGAACCGGCGCTGCACGCGGCCAACCTGGTGCTCAAGCGTCGGGTACTGGCCGGCTCGCTGATCGGCGGCATCGCCGAGACTCAGGAAGTGCTGGATTTCTGTGCGGAGCACGACATCCGTTGCGATATCGAGATGCTCGATATTCGTAATATCAACCAGGCTTACGAGCGGATGATTGCTGGGGATGTGAAGTACCGCTTTGTGATCGACATGGCCACGCTTCAGGGCTGATCGAGTAGTCGTCTGTACTGGCCTCTTCGCGGTCCGACTTGCCCGCGAAGAAGCCAGTGCAGATCTACCAGACCAGCGCCTTGTCCCACCCCTTCCAGAACAACCAGCGCCGCACTTCACCATGCTCGCCGGTACCGATCTGCCACTCAGGCCGCCCACTGCCCAGCGCAATCACCGAGATGAACCCGGCATGGCTCGCCGCAACCAGCGTGCGTCCATCGGCGCTGATGTCCATGGCGCTGATGGTCGACCCCAGGAAGTGCTGCCAATGTTCCGTGCCCTCTTCGCCAAAGGCCCGCAGGTAGCCGTAGGCATCGCCGACGATGTACTCGCCATCGCCTGCGACCCCGGCATACACCCGCGCTCCGTCTTGCAGCAGTGGGGTGCGTGGGTCTTCGCTGTAATAGTCGGTGTCCAGGCCCGCAAGGTCTGCCACGCGTACCCCCAGTGTGCCGCCGTTGTAGAAGTGGCAGGCATTGACGATCAACTGGTCGCCGCTGCGGTTGAACAGGGCGAAGTGCGGGTATTCGCCGCCGGGGCCGATCTGCGCCACTTCCTCCAACTGGTCATTCAGCACCAGGTGGCGGCTGCATTGTTCACCCACCACGATCAGGCGCCCGTCCGGCGACACTGCACCGTGCTCCATGGCCAGGCCCAGGGCGATATCGTCCGGGTCGGTGCCTTCGGCCAGTTCCTCGAGTATCTGCGACTGGCGTGGCAGCAGCCGGGTGGCACCTTCAGCGGCCAGCAGGTAAATACCCTCGGCGCTCACCAGCAGCACCCGCTGGCCACCGGCGAAGGGCACCAGGCTGGTGGGTGTGGGTGGCAGGTCGAGCGGCTCGAACGGGTAACCCGCTGGCAGGCCTTCGAGCCCGCTAGGCCAGGCCAGGCGAGCGACCTGCGGGCCGCCCCAGCCATCGGTCACGCGCACGCCCTCGGCGTTGGCCAGGGCAAAGTAGCGGCGCTGTGGGCAACGCCCGAAGTGCTCGATACCGATGACGGGCGTCACGCCTTGTTGATCGATGCGCACCACTTGGCCCTTTTCATAGGGCATGCCAATGCGCGCGAGCAGGCTGCCGTCGTCCAGCACCAGGACGCTGCTGATGCCTTGGCCATGCGCGTCGAGCAGCGGCACCAGCGGCAGGTGGGCAGGCGGCCAGGCGGCGCGGAAGGCTTGGCGTTGCTGTTCGTCCACCCCCGGCCGGTTGATCGCTTCCAAGGCGGCCTGCCAGGCGTCGAGCAGGTGCTCGGTGGCCGCAGGCTGTGGTTCTTCGAGGTTGTCCCAGCCCTGTGCGCAGCCTTGCGCGACGTAGCGGTTGATGGCTTGGGCGTAGGTGGTGACCGCCTGCTGCCACTGCTGCTGGGGTTGTTGCTTGTCCATGGGCGGATCGGGCTCCTTGTTCCGCTTGCAATTCACATTAAGCGGGCATGTTACTCGCAATGTGCCGCTGGTTGTGAGGCCCGGTATTGACGCGTACCATGCCGGCATTCCTTCCAATAACAAACCCGTGCCCCAGCGCGGCCGATACTTGGCCCCTGAAGCGCGTCTTTTCGCCATGCCTGCGGAGATATAGAACCCCACCCATGAACGGACCCCTACCCACCGATGTGCCGCCGACCACCGGTAACGGCAGCTGGCTGAGCGTGATCGCCCTGGCCCTCGCGGCCTTCATCTTCAACACCACCGAGTTTGTCCCGGTAGCGTTGCTCAGCGACATTGGCCGCAGCTTCGACATGAGCACTGCCCAAGTCGGCCTGATGCTGACCATCTATGCCTGGGTCGTGGCCCTGGCTTCGCTGCCGATGATGCTGCTGACCCGCAACATCGAGCGCCGGCGCCTGCTGCTGTTCGTGTTTCTCGTGTTCATCGTCAGCCACCTGTTGTCGTGGCTGTCGCAGAGCTTTGCCATGTTGCTGGTGAGCCGCATCGGCATCGCCTTGGCCCACGCCGTGTTCTGGGCGATTACCGCGTCGCTGGCCGTGCGTGTGGCCCCGCCTGGCCAGCAGGCCAAGGCGCTGGGCCTGCTGGCCACCGGCACGACCTTGGCGATGGTGTTGGGTATCCCGCTGGGCCGTGTGGTGGGTGAAGCCCTGGGCTGGCGCGTGACGTTCCTCAGCATTGCCGGGGTGGCATTGGCCACCATGCTGTGCTTGATGAAGTCGTTGCCGCTGCTGCCCAGCCAGAACTCCGGTTCGCTGCGCAGTTTGCCGATCCTGTTCAAGCGCCCGGCCCTGGTGATCACCTACCTGTTGGTGACGCTGGTGATCACTGCGCAGTTCACCGCCTACAGCTACATCGAACCGTTTGCCCTGCATGTGGCGCAGATCAGCGGTGAGCGCACCACGTTGCTGCTGCTGTTGTTTGGTGGCGCCGGCGTGTTCGGCTCTGTGCTGTTCAGCCGTTACAGCGACCGCTTCCCGCAGGGTTTTCTGGTGGGCTCGATTGGCCTGCTGGCGGCCTGCCTGCTGTTGATGTTGCCCTTGTCGGGCAACTTCTATGCGTTTGCTGTGTTGAGCATGTTCTGGGGCGTGGCGATTTTGAGCTTCAGCCTGTCGCTGCAGTCCAAGACACTGAAGTTGGCGTCCGATGCCACGGACGTGGCCATGGCCTTGTTCTCGGGCATTTACAACATCGGTATTGGTGGAGGGGCATTGCTGGGCAGTATCGTCAGCAGCCAGATGGACGTGGCCGACATCGGCCTGGTCGGAGGCTGTGTCGCGGTTGTCGGGTTGCTGCTGGCGGCGGCCAGTACCCGGCGGTTCCGTGATGCCTTAGGTGGCTGATTTGCCTGTACTGGCCTCTTCGCGGGCAAGCCCGCTCCCACAGGATCTTCACCGGCCTTGAAAGCAGTGGAATACCGGTGGGAGCGGGCTTGCCCGCGAAGAGGCCGGCAAAGCCAACATCACAATCAACCCAGCAGCGTCGCCCAAGCCGACACCAGCAACACCACCGCCAACCCCCACAGCAACCGCGCAGGCACCTGCAACCAGCGTGCACTTCCTACCCCCAGCAGTGCCCAGGCCGTCATGCACGGCAGGGCAATCAGCAGAAACACCAGCGCCAACTGCCACACCGGCAGTGCTGGCGCGGCAAATACCCCGATCACGGCCACGGCCATCATCCACACTTTTGGGTTCACCACTTGCAGCGACGCCGCGCTGAGCGCATCCAAAGGCTTGTCTGCGTTGATGTCCAAGGGCTGCCCAGCGCTGCGCAGAATGCGCCACGCCAGCCAACTCAACCACAGCGCGCCGGCCCAGCTCATCAGCCGCTGGGCCAGTGGATGGCGCACTAACAGCTCGCCCAGCCCCAGCCCGACCAGCAGCACCACGGCCGCGGCTGCGCCACAGCCGGCGAGGATGGGCGCCACACTCGCCCGCAAACCTTGCCGTGCGCCATGTGCCAGGATCAACAGGTTGGTCGGCCCCGGGCTGATGCTGGCCACCAGGGCGAAGAGGATGAAGGGCAACAACGTCTGCGACATGGCACAAGGCTCCGAGGGTTCGAAGCGCCATGTTCGCTGCCTGGCTGCAGTCAGTCTGGAAGGTTTGAGCAGCGCCTGCGGTAGTCGGCTGGGGTCAATCGATACGCCCGGCGGAACCAGCGCCCCAAGTGACTCTGGTCGGCAAAGCCCAGCGCCATGGCCACTTCAGCAGGTGTCTGGCCTTGGCTGAGCAGGCGCCGCGCGCGGGCCAGGCGCAACTGGATCAGGTAGGCGTGCGGGGCCAGGCCGAAGGCGGCTTTGAACGCCCGGGTCAGGCGAAAACGGTCGACGCCGCAGGCCTGGGCCAGGTCTTCCAGGCCGATGTCGCGGTCCAGGTGAGCATGCAGGTAGTCACGCGCCCGCTGCGCGGTCAGCGGCAGGCGCGGGTCGGGATTGACGCGTTTGCGCCAGTGCAGGTGGCGGGTCAGGCAGGCCAGCAGGTCGTCCATGGCGGTCTGGCGGACAATGCGCAGGTCCTGGTAGTGCACGCTGTTAAAGGCCAGCGCGGTGGCGCGGGCCAGGCGCTCATCGTGGCACAAGGTATCGGCAAAGCTGGGCAGGCCGGCGCTGGGTGCGTGTTCGAACAAGGCCCGCAATTGATCGTCCAGCCAGGCAGGCTCCAGGTAAAGCGTCGAGTAGGTGAAGCCTTCCTCGGTCGGTGCAAGGCCGTCGTGGATGTCGCCGGGCTCGAGCATAAACACCTGGCCCGGCGTGCTGCGATGGCGTACCCGCCGGCAGTTGAACTGCTGCACACCTTGCTCGGTGACGCCGACCAGGAAACTGTCGTGCCAGTGCGGGTCGTAGGCATGCCCGACAAAATGCGCGCGGACCGACTCGATGCCGGTGTCGGCGTCTTGTTTGAGGTCGATCCAGTTGCTCATGGGGGCAGGCCGTGGGGGTAAAACGCTACCTTAGCGCACGCGTGCGGTTCAGTCTGGAACGATTGTGCAGCCCTTGTTCAGCAGCCGCGGCCGCAGGGCCTCGAAGCGTTCGCGCAGCCACAGGTGCAGCTGTGTCACCGCCGGCGTCAGCTGTTTGCGGTGCGGGCAGACCAAGGTGACCGGCGTTGGCTCGCCCAGGTATTCGGGCAGCAGAATCTCCAGTGCGCCCGCCTCGATGTCGGCGCTGACATCCAGCCACGATTTGTAGACGATCCCTTCACCGAGCAGCGCCAGGCGGCGGATCACGTCGGCGTCGTCGCTGACCAGCGGCCCACGCACCTGCACGGTGCGGTTACCCACCCGCCATTTGTCATAGACCCGGTTCTGTTGCATGTACAACAGGCAGGCATGTTGCTGCAGGGCCTCCGGCGTCAGTGGCCGGCCGTGGCGCGCGAGGTAGTCGGGGGAGGCGACCAGTACCCGGCGGTTCCAGCTGGCCAGGGGCAGGGCGATGTAGTTGGCATCCTGGTTGAGGCCGTAGCGGATGGCGATGTCCACCGGGTCACGATTGAGGTCGGCCATCTGGTCTGACAGAAAGAAGCGCAGGTGCAGCGCCGGGTGCTCGCGGCGAAAGGCACTCAACCAGGGCAGCAGCATGTTGCGGCCCATGTCCGAAGGGGCTGAAACCTGCAGGGTGCCGCGCAAGGTACTGGCATTACCGTGCAGGTCCTCGCGGCCCTGGCGCAGGCTTTCCAGCACGTTCTGCGCGGTCGGCAAGTACAACTCGCCCGCAGCGGTCAGGCGCAGGCTGCGGGTGGTCCGCGCAAACAGGCGCACGTCCAGCTCGCGTTCCAGGCGTTTGATGGCGGCGGCCACCTGGCCCGGCAGCAGTTCTGCCTCATGGGCGGCGGCGGTGAAGCTGCCCAGCACGCTGCTGCGTACGAACAGTTCAAGGTCAGTGATGCGCAGCATTTTCACTCACAGGATGAAAGTGTTGCTGTAGTTTGCCGGTTTTTCTTATTTGCAGGAAAGATAAGATGCGCGACAAATCCCATTTCACTGCAGGAGTTGTTGCATGGATACCGTTTCCCTGGCCAAGCGCCGCTACACCACCAAGGCTTACGACGCCTCGCGTCGCATTCCCCAGGCCACCCTCGATGCGTTGCTCGAGCAACTGCGCCATAGCCCATCGTCGGTCAACTCACAGCCTTGGCACTTCATCGTCGCTGACAGCGCCGAAGGCAAGGCCCGGTTGGCCAAGAGCACCCAAGAGCGCTTCGCCTACAATACGCCGAAGATTCTCGATGCGTCCCATGTGATCGTGTTCTGCACCCGTACTGAGATGACCGAGGCCCATTTGGATGCGGTGCTCGCGCAGGAAGCCGCTGATGGCCGTTTTCGCGACGAACAGGCCCGCGCCGGGCAGAACCAGAGCCGTCGTCACTACGTCGACCTGCACCGCTTCGACCAGAAAGACGTGCAGCACTGGATGGAAAAGCAGACCTACCTGGCCTTGGGCACCGCACTGCTTGGCGCTGCGGCACATGGCCTGGATGCGACGCCGATCGAGGGCTTCGACAGCAAGGTGCTGGATGCCGAGCTGGGGCTGCGCGAGCAGGGCTACACCAGTGTGGTGATCATGAGCCTAGGCTATCGGAGCGAGGCTGACTTCAATGCGGGGCTGAGCAAGTCGCGGTTGCCGGCTTCGAAGGTCTTCACTTTCCTGTGATATCGCTGGGGGCCGCTTCGCGCCCCATCGCGGGCAAGCCAGCTCCCACCGGAATTGCGCCGTCTTCAGGACAGTGATGGCCCTGTAGGAGCTGGCTTGCCGGCGATGGGGCGCGAAGCGGCCCCTGACAAGCTCGGCCTCACCACAATGCCATTGAAGCCTGCGCTGTCACCTTGGCAAACACCTCGATGGCCTTGTCCACTTCAGCCTCGGTGCTGAACCGCCCAATGCTCAACCGCACGCTGTTACGTGCCTGGCTTTCATTCAGTCCCAGCGCCAGCAGCACATGCGATGGCGCATTGCTCGCCGAATTACACGCTGACGTGGTCGACAATGCCAGCTCACTGGCCAACGCCGCACTGTTGAAGCCTCGGCTCTCAATACACAGGTTCAAGGTATGCGCGATGCGCTGTGTGTCGCAGCCGTTGAGGCTGACCGCTGGCAAGGCCAGCAACCCATCGCGCAGTCGCCGGGACAGGTGCTCGATGCGCTGGTGCTCGCTGTCCCCCGGCTGGCCGGCGAGGTCAAAAGCGCTGCCCATGCCGACAATCTGGTGGGTCGCCAAGGTGCCGGAACGCAGCCCGTGTTCATGCCCGCCACCGTGCATCTGCGCACGCATCAGTTCGCGCGCGCGCGGCCCGACGTAGAGCGCGCCGATGCCTTTGGGGCCGTAGGCTTTGTGGGCCGAGAACGACATCAGGTCTACCGCCATTGCTGCCAGGTCGATGGCCAGTTTGCCCACCGCCTGCGCGGCGTCCACATGCAACAGCGCACCGTGGGCACGCACACGCTCGCCAATCGCCGCAAAATCGGTCACGGTGCCCAGTTCGTTATTGACCGCCATCAGCGAGACCAGGCGGGTATCGGCCTGCAGTGCCGCCTGCACGGCTTCAGGCTGAATGAGGCCCGAAGCATCCACAGCCAGGCGGGTAACGGCCCAACCTTGGCGCTCCAGTTCAGCGACCGTGTCAAGCACGGCTTTGTGTTCCAGCTGGCTGGTGATCAGGTGGCCGGGCTCGCCAATGCCTTGGGCGATACCCTTCAGCGCAAGGTTGTTGGACTCGGTAGCGCCTGATGTCCACACCAGCTCATCGGCGCGGGCGCCGACGCGTTCGGCGACCTGCTGGCGCGCCTGCTCCACGGCATTGCGGGCCGCCTGGCCATAGGCGTGGCCACTGGATGCGGGGTTACCGAAGTTGGCTTGGCGGCCAAGGCAGGCGAGCATCGTTTCGATGACGCGGTCGTCAACGGGCGTGGTAGCGGCGTAGTCGAAGTAGAGCGGGGCGCTGGGCATGGGGCAGGTCCGTGTCTGTCACGTTGAATTCAGTGATCGTTGCAGTAAGCGTACCCGGCCCTTGGCCAAACATTTTTGCCTTCTGTTTGGCTGATTCGCACCTTTTTGGTAAATAATTCTATGTATGAAGGCTGGTAGAGAAAATAATTCTCCACCAGGCTGGCATCTGTACCATGGTAGGAACGTCAGGCAGGTTCAAGCGTGCGTTCTTCCTCCGCCACCACCCGTTCGCACAACTCGATGATCTGCTCGCGCATCCAGCGGTTGGCGGGGTCCTGATCCGTGCTTTCATGCCAGTACAGGTGGGTTTCCAGCGCCGGTACATCCACAGGCAATGCCTGGTAGCGCAATTGATGGCGGCGGGCGAAACGCTCGGGGACGGTCATCACCATGTCGGTCTGCTGCAGCACCTGCGAAGCCATCAGGTAGTGCTGTGAGCGCAAGGCCACTTTGCGTTGCACGCCCATCTTGCCCAGGGCCAGGTCGACATAGCCGAGGCCATTGCGGCGGCTGGAGATATGGATATGGGTCATGCCCAGGTAGCTGTCGAGGGTCAGTTTGCTGTCGGCGAGCGGGTGGCCCTGGCGCAGGGCGCAGACATAGCGGTCTTGCATCAGTTTGACGTGGCGTACCTGTGGGTCGGTGTTCAGCGGGGCGTCGACGGCAAAGTCCAGCCGCCCGGCTGCCAGTTCCTTGGTGGTTTCACGACGTTTGCACAGGAAGCTCTCGATCAGCACCGAAGGTGCCAGGCGGCGCAGGCGCTGGAACAGCGGCGGAAGGATCACCGCCTCGGTCAGGTCGGTCATGCTGATGCGGAAGGTCTTGTTGGCCTGCTGCGGGTTGAAGATGCGGCTTTCCTGCACCGAGGTGCGCAGCAGGGCAAGGGCGTTGCGCACTGGGCCGATGATGTTCTGCGCCATCGGCGTGGGCACCATGCCTTGTGCGGTGCGCACGAACAGCGGGTCGTTGAAGGTTTCGCGCAGCCGCGACAGGGCATTGGACACCGCCGGTTGGGTGATGCCGACAATTTGCCCGGCGCGGGTCAGGTTGGCTTCGGTGTAGATCGCGTCGAAGACGATGAACAGGTTGAGGTCGACCTTGCTGAGGTTCATGTGCGCCGCTCATTGTTGGAATTATTGCCCGATCATATATCGGTTATGAATGTTTATACACGCGGAAAATAGACTAGGTGGATGGGCGTGTGCTGCTCTAGGCTGTGGCCCATGTCCTACGAACCGTGAAGGTAGCCCCGATGGATTTCGCCTATTCGCCCAAGGTCCAGGCACTGCGTGAGCGCGTCACCGCGTTCATGGATGCCTATGTCTATCCCGCCGAGGCGGTGTTCGAGCGCCAGGTCGCCGAGGGGGATCGCTGGCAGCCCACCGCGATCATGGAAGAGCTCAAGGCCAAGGCCCGCGCCGAGGGGCTGTGGAACCTGTTCTTGCCCGAGTCAGAGTACGGCGCCGGGCTGAGCAACCTGGAGTATGCCCCGCTGGCCGAAATCATGGGCCGCTCGCTGCTCGGGCCAGAGCCGTTCAACTGCTCGGCACCGGACACCGGCAACATGGAAGTGCTGGTGCGTTATGGCAGCGAGGCGCAGAAACGCCAGTGGCTTGAGCCCCTGCTGCGCGGGGAGATCCGCTCGGCCTTCGCCATGACCGAGCCGGACGTGGCCTCCTCGGACGCCACCAACATGGCCGCCACCGCTGTGCGTGATGGCGATGAGTGGGTGATCAATGGCCGCAAGTGGTGGACCTCTGGGGCCTGTGACCCGCGCTGCAAGGTCATGATCTTCATGGGCCTGTCCGACCCCGAAGGGCCGCGACATCAGCAGCACTCGATGGTGCTGGTGCCAACCGACGCGCCTGGCGTGAAGATCGTCCGGCCGCTGCCGGTGTTCGGTTACGACGACGCGCCGCATGGCCATGCCGAGGTGTTGTTCGAGAACGTGCGGGTGCCTTACGAGAACGTGATTCTGGGTGAGGGCCGTGGCTTCGAAATCGCCCAGGGCCGCCTCGGCCCAGGCCGCATCCACCACTGCATGCGCTCGGTCGGCATGGCCGAACGGGCGCTGGAATTGATGTGCAAACGCTCCGTGGAGCGCACAGCTTTCGGCCGCCCGCTGGCCCGCCTGGGCGGCAACGTCGACAAGATCGCCGACTCGCGCATGGAAATCGACATGGCCCGCCTGTTGACGCTGAAAGCGGCCTACATGATGGACACGGTCGGCAACAAAGTGGCCCGCAGCGAAATCGCACAGATCAAAGTAGTGGCGCCGAATGTGGCCTTGAAGGTGATCGACCGGGCGATCCAGATGCATGGTGGCGCTGGGGTGAGCGGTGATTTCCCGCTGGCGTATATGTACGCCATGCAGCGCACCTTGCGCCTGGCCGACGGGCCGGATGAAGTGCATCGCGCGGCGATTGGCAAGTATGAGATTGGCAAGTATGTGCCGGTGGAGATGTTGCGTAGTTCCAAGTGATTTGTAAGCAGATTTCGTAATTGCTGTAGGAAGTGTCTGGTTTTCACGTTCAGGCACTAAAAGCGCTGTTGCAGCTGTTAGGTTTCGACACCTCACCTATGCACAGAGAGCGTGTCGATGCGTGTCAACCTGGGAGGAAAAGGTCAGGCGGTAGACGGTGACGTCACCACGACGGGCGCTGTTTGCATCGCGACTGATCCCTGCTATTTGAGCGACGGGCGTAGGGTGCTCAGGGAGGGCGACAGGACAACACCCTGTCCCCTCTGCGGCGATGAAGGGACCGTCGCTGAAGGCGTTAGGCATTTCATCTCTGGTGGCCATGCCGTGGCCATGGATGGGGCGCTGGTGAACTGTGGTTGCCCGCCCGGTAGTAACCGAGTCGTAGCACCGCTGGATGTGGCACCGCCACCTCTCCAGGCTTTGGCGACTCACCGCGTAATGTCTATTGTGCCAACCGCCGGTGCTCAAGCAAGCAACTGCTCGCGAGGATCAGTCACAGCATTGCCGGGGACAATGGAGCCGGGCTTTTATGTGGTTCCCAGAAGCATGTCGTTCTCTCAGGTTCTGCTGCGGTTGGCCGAGCAGGACGCCACGTTACCCATTTCCCGTTTGCAGCGGCTTAATCCTACCTACGATCAAGGATTCAAGGCTGGGGAAATTTTCGTCATTGGTGACCCAGATAATGGCGATGCCTGTACCCGTGAGGAAGCCAAGCTGATGGCTGCCGCTCAGGACGCCCGGCACGCGTTGGCGGCGCTGGATTTTGCCGAATCGGATTTCATGATGAAGCACCAGGCTGATATTGCCGGCTTGCTCAGCAATGCCAGCCAATCGATGGGCGTGGGCAAGGACATGCTGGATCAAGGGTTGAAACAGGTCCGCAACACCTTGACCCAGATCGAGCAATTGCATCAGCGGGAGTTTTTGCGGCATGGGCATTTGAACAGTCGCGAATTTTTCGTCTCGCGGCGTCAACTGTTGCAGCAACTGGATGGACAGTTGAAGGCGGCATTACTTAACAAACAGCTGAACTTGGGGAGTTATGAGCGTCTTAGGAAGAATCTGAATATTTCGACCAAGAGCCTGGTGCACCATTGGTCGAAAGCGGGTGGGGCGGGGCAGATACCGGGGTATGCGACGCATCTCGATAAAGTGGCGAAACTCTCCAATTACCTCAAACACGGCGGGAATGCTGCAATTGGACTGAGCGGGGCTTCGTCGTACTTGAATGTGAGAGAGGTTTGCCAGGCAGGGAGCACAGAGGAGTGCAGGAAAGCCCGCTTCGTAGAAACAGGAAAATTCAGCGGGAGCGTGGGTGGTGGAATGGCAGGGTCGTTGGTAGCCGGTGCAGCGGCTGGTACGGTGTGTGCTGCGTTTACTGTGGGTACTGCGGGTTTAGCAATTCCATTATGCGGAATTTTATTAGTTGGCGGCGGTAGCTTCGCGGGCGGTAAGTTAGGTGAGATCATGGGGGAGGGGACAGGGGAATTCATCTATGAGGTATCAAATTATGGATATTAATACATGGCCTATAGCTGTAAAGCTGTCGTTTGTAATTATGCCATTTGTTATTTCCATGTCAGGCTTTGCAATAAGTGCGTACATAACGTTGACTCGTCATTATCAGGTTGTTTGCTCTTCGATTACAAGTAATTCGTATATAGAGTGTTTGAAAGTAACCTGGGGTGGATCTTATTTTAAATGGCGGCTAATGTTGGTTTGTGCTATTGGTGGCCTAGTCACGTTCCCCTGGTTTGTATTGCGCCGCGGTCAAGTGGATGCTGAAGAACTAAAAAAATTTCCGCCAAAGCTGAAGCGATGGTTGGCAGCGTCTACTTGGCTAGCTATCATCGGTTTTGCCTGGATGATGTTTGCGGGTTTAGTTATCAAGATTTCCAAGGTGTAGTAATTCTAGTTTTTGTATTTTTGATGAATAGTTGCGTCTAAGAATCGCTGAGTTTGCACGTATTAAGCGCGTTAGTCAGACCCGCAATTGCGGGTCTTTCTCTTTTTTATCGCCCTCAGCTTTCCCCGCCGGAAGCGGCTCCATGCTGGCCTCATCCACCGCTACCTTACCCCCCCGCGTCTTGACCAACGACACCACCACCCCACCCAGCAACAACCCAAACGTCACCCCCAGCGACAGCAACGCCGGTACCTTGCCGACCATCCCGTGGTAGAAGATCTTGCAACCAATGAAGATCAACACCAACGCCAGCGCGTACTTGAGGTAGATAAACCGGTGCATCAACGCCGACAAGGCGAAGTACAGCGAGCGCAAGCCGAGGATGGCAAAGATGTTCGAGGTATAGACAATGAACGGGTCTTGGGTAATGGCGAAGATCGCCGGCACGCTGTCGACCGCAAACACCAGGTCGGCCAGTTCGATCAGTACCAGGGCCAGAAACAGCGGCGTGGCATACCGCAGCGCCTTGCTTTGCCCTGGCGGGGTCTGGCGCACGAAGAAGTGCGAGCCGTGGATCTGGTCGGTAACCCGCATGTGCCGGCGCACGAATTTCAAGATTGGGTTGTTGGCCAGGTCCGGATGGCTGTCCTCCTTCGACAGTGCCATCTTCACCCCGGTAAACAGCAGGAAGGCGCCGAAGATGTACAGTACCCATTCGAAGTTCTGCACCAGTGTCGCACCCACGCCGATCATGATCGCCCGCAGGAACACCACGCCCAGGATGCCCCAGAACAGCACGCGGTGCTGATAGCGGCGGGGGATGGCGAAGAAGCCGAAGATCATCGCCATGACGAACACGTTGTCCATCGACAGCGACTGCTCGACCAGGAACCCGGTGTAGAACTCCAGCGCCGACTGCGCGCCCAGCTCATACCAGACCCAGGCGCCGAACAGCACGCCGACACTGAAATAGCCTGAGTACAGCAGCAGGCTTTCGCGCATTTCGATCTCGCGGTCCTGGCGGTGCAGCACGCCCAGGTCGAGTACCAGCAAACCGATGACGATGGCCATGAACACCAGCCACAACCACGTGCTGGTACCGAGAAACGGAGTGGTGAGGAATGTCTGCAGAGCCGTCATGAGCCCCTCCTTTATTGTCGACGTTGCAAGGCAACAGTGATCCGACATGGCGGCTTGGCAGCCGTCAGAGGGGCCCGGTATCACATGGTCTTGAGCCTAGTCCCGTTTGACGAGGATGCCGAATGCAGACCTGTTACATTTCTTTGCCTGGCGCTCGGCGGGTGACGCCTTAATACACCCACACTTCTACCCGCCGATTGCGCAAGCGGCCTTGCTCCTGGTCGTTCCCTGCCACGGGCAGTTCGTCGCCCATGCCGGTCACTTCCAGCACGTCCACGCCATCGCGTGCCAGCTCGCGACGAACCGCCAGCGCCCGCAAGCGCGAAAGCAGCGCCGCGCGCCCGGGAGTCTCCTTGGGGTCACCAAAGCCCACCAGCACCGCCTTGCTCTGCAACTTGCCGGCCTGGCGCAGGTACTCGGCTACCCGCTGCACATCGCGCAACGCTTTGTTGTCGAGGCTGGCGCTGCCCTCCTGAAAGCGAAAATTCACGCTCAACCGCTGCGCTTGCTGGGCCAGTGTGCGGTAGCGTGGCGGCATGTCGGCCTGTGGGGGTACCGGTTGGGCCTTGACCTGCTGCGAAACGAAACCCAGTTGGGCGACGATGGCCTGGCCGGCTGGGCTCTGGGCAAAGTCGGCCAGGGCCTTGGCCTGAGGCTTGGGGTTGGCTGGCAGGTAGAAATACAGTCGCCGCGACAGCGGGTAGTCCTCGCTGGCCACGAGCGATCGCTGCGGCAGCATGGCCGGTGCATCGCCCTGGGCGACGGCCAGCACCTTGGCCCCGTGTACTGCCGCCAGGCTGCTGAAGCCGATGGCCTGGCGGTCGGCGGTGACGCGCTCGGCCAGCGTGTCGCTGGATTCAAAGCGCTGGGCCTTGGCAGACAGCTCGCCTTGATTAGGGTCGAGCACCAGTGCCTTGAAGGTTTCGAAGGTGCCGGAACGGTCGTCGCGGGCATAAAGGTGAATCTTCCCACCCGCAATGCCCACCTGGTCCCAGCGCTGGATGTGCCCGGAGAAGATCTGCGCCAGTTGCTGCGTGGTCAGTTGTGGCAGTGGGTTGTCGGGGTGGACGATCACCGCCACGCCATCGAGGCCGATGACCTGTTCGGCGCTGGGCGCGCGCAGGTCACCCAGGGCATGCAGTTGCTGAACTTCTGTTTCGTTGATCGGCCGCGAGGCGGCAGCCAGGTCGGCCTCGCCGCGGCCCAACGCTGCAAAGCCGGTGCTGGAACCATGCGCGGCGATGTCGACACGCAGCGGTTGCCCGCGAACGTCGCGGGCGGTGATGACGGTTTCGTTGATGTGTGTGCCGGGGGCCTGTTCAATCGCCGTTGCACCTTGAGCCCGCAATTGCCCTTGCACCAAAGCCGGCAGCAGGGCCGCGCCGATGGTGTTGGAGCCCTGCACGCGCAAATGCGCAAAATCGGCCAGGGCCGACAGCGGAAGCAGGGCAAGAAGAATGAGCAGCAGGCGGGGCATGCCGGGCAACCTATGGCACAGAGTTGCCCGGCAGATTACGACGATGGCGTGATAGAAATATGACAGGCAGTCGGAGGGCGTTAATGCTGTGGGAGCTGGTTTGCCCGCGAAGAGGCCGGTACAAGCACCACAAGACAGTTGCTCCCACAGGTTGCTGCTAAATCAGTGCGCGCCTGCCGACTTGCTCAGGTCACTCTCCGCCCACTCGGTATAGATGCAGGCATCCGCCACGGCCCAGCGCACGTTCACGGTATCCCCTGGCTGCATCGGCATGCCTGCCGCAGACAGCGACTTCACGGTCATTTCGGTACCGCCGGCAGTGACCACATGGCAGGTCTGGCTTTCACCCAGGAACAACACTTCGGCGACCTTGGCCCGCACCTCGTTCCAGCCTGCTGGCAGGGGTTGCGCGGCGGCCTGGGCAGCGGTCAGTGCCAGGGCTTTTTCCGGGCGTACCATGATCAGTGCCTGCTGGTCGGCAGCCAACCCGGCGGTCAGGCGAATGGCCACCGGCTGGCCCTCGAAACTGCCCGCGCCATTGCTGCTGGCCGTGATCCGCAGGAAGTTTGAGTTGCCCAGGAACGAGGCGACGAACGCGTTAGGCGGGTTCTGGTAAAGGTCATAACCACTGCCCAACCCAACGATCTTGCCATGGCTGAAGATGGCGATGCGCTGGGACAGGCGCATGGCTTCTTCCTGGTCGTGGGTGACGTAGACGATGGTGATGCCTAACCGGCGGTGCAACTGGCGCAGTTCGTCTTGCAGGTCTTCACGCAGCTTTTTGTCCAGTGCGCCGAGCGGCTCGTCCATCAGCAGGATGCGGGGCTCGTAGACCAGCGCACGGGCGATCGCCACCCGTTGCTGTTGGCCGCCCGACATTTGCGAGGGCTTGCGGTGAGCGAACTTTTCCAGCTGCACCAGCTTGAGCATGGCATCGACCCGCTTGTTGATCTCGGCGGCGCCGAGCTTGCGGATGGCCAGGGGGAAGGCGATGTTGTCGCGCACGTTCAGGTGCGGGAACAGCGAATAACGCTGGAACACCATGCCGATATCACGCTTGTGCGGCGGTACATTCACCAGCGACTGGCCTTCGACCAGAATCTCGCCGCTGCTGGGGGTTTCGAAACCGGCCAGCATTGACAGGGTGGTGGACTTGCCCGAGCCGCTGGAGCCGAGGAAGGTGAGGAACTCACCGTCCTGGATTTCGAGGTCCAGGTTGTCCACGGCGGTGAAGTCGCCGTAGTGCTTGTTCAGGCCGCGCAGGCTGACCAGGGTCTTGTTGTGCGCGTTGTCTTTGATCACTGCACTCATTGTTGTTTTCTCCGGGCGCTCAGGCGTTGACTTCGGTGCGCCGGCGCAAAGCGGCGGCAATGACCATCACAAGCAGGGACAGGCCGATCAGCAGCGTCGAGGCGACGGCGATCACCGGGCTCAGGTCCTGGCGCAGGGTGGTCCACATCTTCACCGGCAGGGTCTGCAGGTCGGGGCTGGCCATCATCACGCTGAGCACCACTTCATCCCACGAGACGAGGAAGGCGAACAGGCCGCCGGCGATCATGCCTGGGCGAATGGCCGGGAAGGTCACCTTGAAGATTGCCTGCAGGCGCGAGGCGCCGCAGATGACTGCGGCATCTTCGATCGACTGGTCGAACAGCTTCAGCGAGTTGATGATCGAGATAATGGTGAAGGGCAGGGCGACGATCACGTGGCTGACCACGAACGCGAACAGCGTGCCGGTGTAGCCCAGTTTGAGAAACAGCGCATACACTGCGACGGCGATGATCACCAGCGGCACGATCATCGGCATGGTGAACAGGCCGTAGAGCATCTCACGGCCGGGGAAGCGGCCGCGCACCAGGGCAAACGCCGTCGGCAGGCCCAGCAGCACTGCGGCAACAGTGGTCAGCACGGCGACCTTGAGGCTGGCCAGGGCGGCATCCATCCACTCTGGGTTGGAGAAGAACTGGCCGTACCACTTGAAGGTCCAGCCCGGCGGTGGGAACACCAGCCACTGCGAAGAGCCGAACGACAGCAGCACGATGAACACCACCGGCAGCAGCAGGAAGGCGGCGATGACCCCGGTGGTCAGGTACAGGCCCGTACGCAGCGGGCGGCCCATGGCATTGGGTGACAGGAGCATGGCGGATTACCTCGCGTTGCCGACCGGGGATTCCGGCTGCAGCTTCAGGTACAGGTAGAAGAGCACCAGGGTGATCACCACCAGCAGTGCAGCGGCGGCGCTGGCCAGGCCCCAGTTGAGGAACGACTGCACCTGTTGAATGATGAATTCGGGCAGCATCATGTTCTGCGCACCACCGAGCAGGGCCGGCGTGACGTAGTAACCGAGCGACATGACGAACACCATCAACGCCCCCGAGAACAGCCCCGAGCGGCACAGCGGCAGGAACACCTTCCAGAAGTTGGTCCACGGGCTGGCCCCGCAAATCGACCCGGCTTGCAGCACCATCGGGTCGATGGCGTGCATGGTCGCCTGCAGCGGCAGCACGATGAACGGGATCATGATGTAGCTCATGCCGATCACCACGCCGGTGAGGTTGTGCACCATCTCCAGCGGGGTATCGATGATGCCCATGGCCATCAACGCCTTGTTGATCACACCCGAGCTTTGCAGCAGCACCAGCCACGAGTAGGTGCGCGCCAGCAGGCTGGTCCACATCGACAGCAGCACGATGTTCAGCAACCAGCGGCCCCAGCCGTTGGGTACCAGGGTGATCGCCCAGGCCAGCGGGAAGCCCAGCAGCACGCTGATCAGGGTCACCATACCGGCCACCGAGAAGGTGTTGAACAGCACCCGCGCATAAGCCGAGTTGGCGAACAATTGCTCGTAGTTACCCAGGCCTGGCACTGGCTCCAGCACGCCGCGCAGCAACAGGCCGATCAGCGGGGCGAAGAAGAACAGGCCAAGGAACAGCAGGGCAGGCAACAGGTTGCGGCTGCCTTTCCAGCGCTGGCCCAGGCTCACACGACGGGGGGCCGTTCCCGGGGCGCCGGCGCCCGTGGGGGCACCTTGCGCGTTGTGCAGGGCGTTGATGGCGACTTTCATTTGACCAACCACTCATTCCAGCGTGCGGCGATGGCCTGGCCGTTTTTCGCCCAGTAAGCAAAGTCCAGTGTCACCTGGTCCTGGGCGTAGGCGGTCGGCAGGTTAGGCGCAAGATCGGCTTTGAGCTTGGGCACGCTGTCCAGGTTGACCGGCGCGTAAGCGGTCAGGTTGGCGAACTCGGCCTGGCCTTCGGGGCTGCTGGCGTTGGCCAGGAACTTCATGGCCGCGTCCTTGTTCTTGGCACCCTTGGGGATGACCAGGAAGTCGGCCATGACCAGGTTCTGCTTCCAGCTCACGCCCACCGGTGCACCGTCTTGCTGCAAGGCATACACGCGGCCGTTCCAGAACTGGCCGAGCGAGGCTTCACCAGAGGCCAGCAGTTGCTGCGACTGCGCGCCGCCGCCCCACCAGACGATGTCTTTCTTGATGGTGTCGAGCTTTTTGAAAGCGCGGTCCAGGTCCAGCGGGTAGAGCTTGTCGGCGGGCACGCCGTCGGCCAGCAGCGCCAGTTCCAGCACGCCAGGGCTCGGCCATTTGTACAGGGCGCGCTTGCCGGGGTAGGTCTTGGTGTCGAACAACGAGGTCCAGTCTACCGGCTTGTTGGCACCCAGCTTGCCTTCGTTGTAGCCGAGCACGAACGAGAAGAAGAACGAGCCGACGCCATGGTCGGACACGAAGCGCGGGTCGATGCGGTCTTTTTTGACGGTGTTGAAATCCAGCGGCTCGAGCAGGCCTTCACTGGCGGCGCGCAGGGCGAAGTCGGCTTCGACGTCGACCACGTCCCACTGCACGTTGCCGCTTTCGACCATGGCCTTGAGCTTGCCGTAGTCGGTAGGGCCGTCTTGGACGACTTTGATGTTGGTCGCTTTGGAGAAGGGTACGGCCCATGCTTCTTTCTGGGCGTCCTGGGTGGTACCGCCCCAACTGACGAAGTTCAGGCTGTCAGCGGCCTGCGTGGCCTGACACGCCAGGGTCAGCAGGCTGGCGGACAGCACTGCGGTTACACGTTTGCTCAACAGCATGGTTACGCCCTCGTTGCTTTTGTTATTCGAGGCGGGGCTTTTTTGGTGCGCCCGCCAACAGTATTCGGGGAGCAGCTAAAACAAAGTGTCGGTGGCCGATTGTGAGTGTAGGTGCCGGCCTGCACATTCAAGGTCTACGGGATATCATATTATGGTATTCCAAACTTTTGGCAAGAGGCGGAGGCGACCGGCCATCACTCCAACCTTTCCAACCATCGCCTCCACGTGCTGTAGGCGCAGCACAAGGCTGCTCCTACACGGCGTGGGCGCTATGGCAGCGGTGTCAGCTAGCCAACACTGGCTCGAACGGAATGCTCTGCACCACCTCCAGCTCATACCCTGCCAACCCTGCATACTTGAGCGGCGGCCCAAGGTGGCGCAGCTTGCCTACGCCCAGGTCCTGCAGAATCTGTGCACCGGTGCCGACTTCCGAATACACCTTCGACTGCCCGCGCTGGTAAGGCCGCACTGGCTGGGTCAGCTGCGGAACGCGTTCGAGCAACGCCTGCGAAGACTCATGGTTGGCCAGGATCACCACCACGCCGGTGCCTTCTTCGGCGACCTTCTGTAGCGCCGCCCACAATGTCCAGTTGGCCGGGCCGGCGTATTCGGCGCCGACCAGGTCGCGCAGCGGGTCGATCACATGCACGCGCACCAGCGTCGGTTGCTCGCGGCGGATGTCGCCCATGACCATGGCCATGTGCACGCCACCTTCGATGCGGTCTTCATAGGTGACCAGGCGGAAGGTGCCGTGCACGGTGGGCAATTCGCGCTCGCCGATGCGCTTGATGGTCTGCTCGGTGCTCAGGCGGTAGTGGATCAAATCGGCAATGGTGCCGATCTTGATGCCGTGCCTGGCGGCGAACACTTCCAGGTCCGGGCGGCGCGCCATGGTGCCGTCGTCATTGAGCACTTCGACGATCACCGAGGCGGCTGTGAAACCGGCCAGGCGCGCCAGGTCGCAGCCCGCTTCGGTGTGGCCGGCGCGGGTCAGCACGCCGCCTTCGCGGGCGCGCAAGGGGAAGATATGCCCAGGCTGCACCAGGTCTTCCGGGCGCGCGTTCGGCGCCATGGCCGCTGCCACGGTGCGCGCACGATCGGCGGCGGAAATACCGGTAGTGACGCCAGTGGCGGCCTCGATCGACACGGTGAAAGCGGTGCTGAACACGCTGCCGTTGGCCGGTACCATTTGCTCCAGGCCCAGGCGCTGGCAATGATCGTCGGTCAGCGTCAGGCAGATCAGGCCACGCGCTTCGCGGGCCATGAAGTTGATGGCCTGGGCGTCACAGCGCTCGGCGGCGATCAGCAGGTCGCCTTCGTTTTCCCGGTCCTCATCGTCCACCAGCAGGACCATCTTGCCTTGCCGGTAGTCCTCGAGAAGTTCTTCGATGCTGTTGAAAGCCATGCTGCACGCTCGCTGTGGTGGGGTGATTTTTATGGTATACCATCATACACAAATACTTTTGCAACAGGAGAGCAGCGGATGAAAGCGTATTGGATCGCCCACGTGGATGTGACCGACCCCGAGCAATACCAGCAATACACCCAGCGCGCGCCCGCTGCCTTCGCCGCATTCGGTGGGCGGTTTCTGGCGCGGGGCGGGCGTAGCGAGGCGATGGAAGGGCGGCCGACGCCGCAGCGCAGCGTGGTGATCGAGTTCGACTCGTACGAGCAGGCGGTGGCCTGTTATCGGTCGGCGCTTTATCAGGAGGCCTGCAGCCACCGCCAAGGTGTGGCGAAGGCTGAAGTGATCATCGTCGAAGGGTTCGAGCCCTGAGGTGATCAGGGCCGGCATCGTTTTACGGCATGCCTGGCAACTCATGGGGGCGCAAGTCGAACACCAGGACCTCTGCATCCTGGCCATTGCCAAGTTGCAGCAACTGCTCCTGGCGCACCCGAACGCCATCGCCCTCTCGTTGTAAGTGGGTTTCGGAAGAACAGGTAGCAATGGCACGCGCAACCACAAAGACCCGATCGCTCGGGCCTTTGTGTCTGGATTTATTGAAGGTGCACCTTCAGCTCCCCAGCCGCCTGGCGCATCGCCGCTTTCACTTCAGGCACCTGGCTCAGTGGGTTCAGCAACCCATAGTCATGAATCATCCCGTTGTACCGCACCGCAGTCACCGCCACCCCCGCCGCATCCAGCTTGCGTGCATAGGCCTCGCCCTCATCACGCAACACATCGAACTCTGCGGTCTGCACCAGCGCTGGCGGCAGGCCTTTGAGCTGCTCGCTGCTGGCCCGCAGCGGCGAGGCGTAGATTTGCTCACGTGCCTTGGCGTCAGTGGTGTAGCTATTCCAGAACCACTTCATCATGCCCGTCGTGAGGAAGTGCCCCTCAGCGAACTGCTTGTACGAGCCGGTTTCGAAGCTGGCATCGGTCACCGGCCACAGCAGCAACTGGAAGCGCAGCTTAGGCGTACCGGCCTCCTTGGCCTTGAGCGCGACCACTGCGGCCATGTTGCCGCCGACGCTGTTGCCGGCCACGGCCAGGCGCTTGCCATCCACGCCGATCGCTTTGCCATGCTCGGCCACCCAGCGGGTGGCGGCATAAGCCTGGTTGATGGCGGTGGGGTAGTGCGCTTCAGGTGAAGGCGTGTAGTCCACGTACACCGCTACGGCGCCGGAACCGACCACCAGGTCGCGAATCAGCCGCTGGTGAGTCGGGAAATCGCCCAGTACCCAGCCGCCGCCATGGAAGAACATGAACACCGGCAACTCACCTTTCACATTGGCCGGGCGGACAACCTGCAGCGTGATCGCCTCGCCGTTGGCCTGGATCGTGTGTGCTTTGACTTCGATGCCGGACAGGTCAACCTTGACCGACGATTGAGCACCGGTCAGCACTGCACGGGCGTCCTTCGGCGCGAGCTGTTCCAGGGGCTTGCCGCCACCCTTTTCCAGGGCTTCGAGGAAGGCCTGGGTGTGCTGCTCGACGCCTGGGCTGCCTGCTGCAAACGCAGTGGAAACGGAGAGGGCAAGGAGGCTGGTGGTGAGTACCTTGTGGACAATGTTCATGTGCGAATCCTTTTCTATGCAAGTGTTTGAGAGGGGCGAATTGCCTGGCCTTAAGGGCCATCGCTGTGACTTGCGAGTAGATTAAGGAGATGCCTTCGTGGGAAAAAGCGGCTATAAAGCGTTTGACTGTCACCAGGAACGAGACAATGAATCCTTACGAAGACATGCGGATCTTCGCCCAGGTCATGGAAGCCGGTAGTTTCACCGCTGCGGCGGACCGTCTGGGTATGTCCAAGCAATCGGTCAGCCGGCGCCTGATGCAACTTGAAGAACGCCTCGGCGTGCGCCTGCTCAACCGCTCGACACGGCGCCTGGACGCCACTCCGCTGGGGCAGCACTATTACCAGTCGGCGTTGCGCTTGCTGGGCGAAGTGCAGCAGGTGGAGCATGACATCAGCGGCCAGGCCCAGGCCTTGCGCGGCACCTTGCGCCTGAGTGCGCCGCTGTCGTTCGCCATGGCCCACCTGGGGTGCCTGCTGACCGAATTTCTGCAGTTGCACCCGCAGGTGGATGTAGAAGTGGACCTCAGCGACCGGGCCGTGGACCTGATCGGCGAAGGCTATGACCTGGCCTTGCGCATTGGCGCGCTGGAGGACTCCAGCCTCATCGCGCGGCGTATTGCCGGTGTTGAACGGGTGTACTGCGCAAGCCCGGCCTATCTTGAGGCGCATGGGGTGCCCGCATTCCCCGAGCAGTTGGCCGGGCATGACTGCCTGCCTTATGGGCATTCACGGCAGGTGCAGTGGCAGTTCAAACAGGGCGGCAAGACGCAGGCGATTGCGGTGGCGGGGCGGATGCGCGCCAACAATGGCGAAATGCTCAGGGATGCGGCGATAGCGGGGATGGGCGTGACGTACCTGCCCACGTTCATCGTTGGCCAAGCGCTGACGGATGGCCGCTTGGTGACGTTGCTGGAAGACTGGACGCCGCCGGCGTTGCAGTTGTCGGCGGTGTATCCGCAGCATCGCCAGGTGGCGCGGGCGGTGCAAACCTTTGTCGGGTTCTTGCGGGAGCGGCTGGCGCAGTTGTGACGGGGCCAGCGCGTTCGCCGCTGGTGGGCTGAAGTGCAATTCGGCTAGCATGAGGCTCTGCCAAGCAACCCGCGCGCGACTGCGCAAGGCTTGATCCCTCCCTTCTGATCCGAACCTCTGCATGACTGCCTTCTACCTCAAACTACTCATGACACCCACCCTCATGCTGGCCATCTCGCTGGCGGGCAAACGTTGGGGTACGCAAATTGGCGGGCTGCTCTCGGGGCTGCCTGTCACCTCGGCGCTGGTGATGCTGTTTCTCAGCCTTGAACAGGGTGAGGTGTTCGCGTCGCAGGCCGTACCTGGGGCATTGGCGGGGGTGGCCGCCGTGCAAGCGACCTGTTTGTTCTACTACTGGGTGACCCAGCGCGTCAGTGTGTTTGTCGGCTGCATCGTAGCGCTGCTGTTCTTTGCTGTGGCCGCCTTGGCGACCAGCCACCTGGGCTGGGTGGCGCTGTCTGTCGTTGCCACGCTGTTACTGGTCGTCGCCATCGTCGTCGCTACCTCGCAACCGGCCCAGGCCTGTTCAGTGCGTTACGTGCCGATGCCGCGCTGGGTCATCCCGATGCGCATGATGACCGCCACCTTGTTGCTGTTGGTGATCACGGCCAGTGCAACGATGCTCGGGCCGGTGGTCAGTGGGATGCTGGCGCCGGTCCCGGTAATCGCCTGGCCGCTTGCAGTATTTGCCCACGTCCAGGGCGGGCGCCATGAGTTGGGCGCGATCGTGCGTGGCAATGCCATTGGCGCGGTGGGCGTGGTGGGCTTCTACCTGGCCCTGCAAAGTACGCTGTTGCAGTGGGGCGCAGTCCTGTCGATTTCGCTTGCGGTGTTGCTGGCCGTGGTTGTGACGTTCGTCTTGGCGAAGCTCTTGCAGTCACGCTAGCGCGCGCTGCAAGGCTCCTGTGCATCAAGCGCTCAGGGGGTGCCGTTCCTGCCATGCAGGCAAAACGCCCGGCGCTTGCTCAAGCGTTCGTAATACGCCCTGACGGCTGGCAAATGAGGATGCTCGAAAGGCGTCTCGAACCACCGGTTGACCGAAAGGCCGATGGGGATGTCAGCCAGGGTGAACATGTCGCCGGCCACATACGCACCGGTTGCGGCGAGCTGGCGGTCGAGGATCTGCATGTAGCGAGACCATTCGGCACGGCCGGCGGCCAGCGCCTGTGGGTCCTGATGGGCGGGTGAATGCCTGACCAGCGACATGAAGGTGTAGCTCCAGGACCTGTTGAGGTCCGAAGCCTGCCAGTCGATCCATTGATCGATACCTGCCCGGGCTTTTGCCTCGGTCGGGTACACCGAGGCGTGGCCATAGCGCGTCGCCAGGTAACGGATGATGGAGTTGGATTCCCACAGGGTGAAGTCGCCATCCTGGATGACCGGGATCATGGCGTTGGGGTTAAGTGCCAAGAATTCGGGGGTGTCGGTGGCGGTGAAGCCCGCGCCCCAGTCTTCCCGTTCGAAGGGAATATCAAACTCGGCACAGGCCCAGAGGACTTTACGCACGTTGATCGAAGACGCTCTGCCCAATATCCGTAACATGGTATTCGTCCTTGCTTGTGGAAGGCTGATCGTCCTTCACGGCATGACCTCGGTCAAGGATTAACCGTGGACGGTGGGCAGGGTTTTTCGTTCGTTAAAAATAATGCTGCAAGGCTGTCCCTTTTCTTCAGGCCGCCTGTCATTAGCGGTAGTAGAGAATAAAGGGAGCCTGTTTCAATGCCTGCCGTATTGCCTTGCCGCCCGCGTGCGGCGTCACTTCGTTCGCGTCCGTTGATGTACCTGGGTTTTGCCATCAGCCTGAGTGCCAACCTGTTGTCTTCGTCAGCCTGGGCCGACGACCTCGCGCGGCGTACCTACACCGTGCCCGCCGGCACCTTGGGCGCCGCACTGACCCGTTTCGCCCACCTCGCCGGGGTCAGCCTTTCACTCGACCCGGCGCTGGTCACTGGCCGGCAAAGCAGGGGGTTGTCAGGCAGTTACAGCGTTGACGAGGGCTTCATGCAGCTGCTTCAAGGCAGCGGCCTGCAGCTGCAACCAGTGGGTAACGGGGCGTTTACCCTGGTGCCTGTGGCGCAAGCGTCGGATGCGCTGGAGATCGCCCCGACCAGCATCGTCGGTGGCCATGTGGGTGGCAGCGACGCGCTACTTTATGCCGGTGGCCAGGTCGCCCGCCAAGGGTCGCAAGGCCTGCTTGGCTCGCGCGACTTCATGGACACCCCGTTCAGCATGACCACCTACACCAGCGACCTGGTGAAGAACCAGCAGGCACGTACCCTGGGTGACCTGATCGCCAGCGACCCCTCGGTGCGTGCGACCAACCCGGCCGGTGGACGCTTCGAGCAGTTCACCATCCGCGGGTTCAGCTTGTTCAACAGCGATGTTTCCTACAATGGCCTGTTCGGCATCCTGCCGACCTACTCGATCGATATGGAGATGGCCGACCGGGTCGACATCATCAAGGGGCCGAGCCAGTTGCTCAATGGTATTTCGCCGCGTGGCAGCGTGGGCGGCGGTATCAATGTGGTGCCAAAGCGGGCAGGCGATACGCCCATTACTGAGTTCACCGGCAGTTTTGCCTCGGGCAGCCAGGCCGGCGGTGCGGTGGATGTCGGCCGCCGCTTTGGCGAGGGTGGGCAGTTTGGTATCCGCTTCAACGGCGTCAAGCAGGCCGGCGACACCGAGTGGGATCACCAGCGTGTCGAGCGGGACATGGCGGTGCTGGGCCTGGATTTTCGCGGCGAGCGGCTGCGCTTATCGACCGACATCGGCCACACCGAGCGTGATACCGATGCCCCCCAGGAGCGTGTGCTGATTGGTGCCAATGCCAAGGTGCCGAGCGCCAATGACGTACACCACAACTACGCACAGGCCTGGAGCAAGGCGCGCACTAATGACACCTTCGGTGCCGTCAATGCCGAGTACGACATCAGCGACTCGCTGATGGCTTATGGCGCAGTCGGTGCGCGCAAGAGCAACCATGACTTCTTGCGCCACAACGTTTCGATCATCAACGATGCCGGGGACTTTACTGTTCAGCCGCGCGATTTCACCCGCGATGAAAGCGTGCGTACCGCCACGGCCGGTGTGCGCAACTGGTTCCATACCGGGCCGGTCAGCCACGAAGTGAACCTGGCCGCCACGTACTTCTACATGGACTTCACCAACGGCGGCGCGCGCTATGCCTCCGCGCCCAGCAACCTCTACAACCCGGTGGCCACGCCGACACCCGGCACCCCGACCCGGCTCGACCCCAAGGTTTACACCGAGAACCGGTTCAGCGGCGTCGCGCTGGCCGATACCCTTGGCTTTTTCGATGACCGCCTGCTGCTGACCTTGGGCGCCCGCTGGCAGCGGGTGCAGGTCGATGACTGGAGCGACGGCGTCAAAGGCGACACGGCCTACGATGAAGAAAAGGTTTCGCCATCGGCGGGCGTTCTGCTGAAGGTCAGCGAGCAGCTGTCGCTGTACGCCAACTACATGGAAGGCTTGAGCCAAGGCAAGATCGCGCCGTCGACGTCGGTCAACGAAGACCAGATTTTCCCGCCCTTCACCAGCCGGCAGGTGGAAGTCGGGGCGAAGTATGACTTGGGTAAGGTCGGCTTCACCGCCAGCGTGTTTCGCATACGCCAGCCCGCCTACGAAACCAATGCCACCACGCGGGTGTTCGGGCCCAATGGCAAGCGCGACAACCGAGGTGTGGAACTCAGTGTGTTTGGCGAGCCGCTGGAGGGCGTCCGTCTGCTGGGCGGGGTGATGTACATCGACAGTGAACTGACCGATACCGTCGGCGGCGCCTTCGACGGCAACCGCGCACCGGCAACGCCCGAGTACAACGTCAATGTGGGGGCCGAATGGGATGTGCCGAGGGTAAACGGGCTGACCTTGACCGCACGGGGCATTCACTCGAGTTCGCAGTACCTGGACCAGAACAACAGCAAGCAGATCGACGGCTGGGAGCGTTTCGACCTGGGCGCCCGCTATACCTTCAAGGTTGACGCTACCCAGGTCACGCTGCGGGCCAGTGTCGAGAACGTGCTGGACGACCGCTACTGGGCGTCGGCAGGGGCTTCGGACGACAGTGAGCCAGGGCTGACGCTGTCTACCCCTAGGACCTACCTGCTGTCGGCGACGCTGGGCTTCTGAGCCCAGTGTCAGAACTTCAACCTGTCGATGCTGAGGGTGGCTATGCTCTGCTATCAGGGTACCGGTGTGGTCGCTTTCGGCTCCCAGGGCGTTGAACGCTTGCCTGGGTGCCACGAAATTGGCACCCTTGGGCGCCTTGAACCGTCAGTATCACGACAGAAGGAAGTTTGCGTTGAGCTGGGACAAAGTCGGCAAAGTCCTCGTAGCCCTGCTGATCGGCCTGATGGTCATGGTAGTGGCCTATGTGGTTATCAAAGGCAACCCTCGCCTGGAGGCCTCCCTGACCTACGCCTACCTCACTTACCCGAGCCAGTTCAGCGAACGCATCACCAAGGCCAGCGAGCAGCTTAAGTACGAGCAGTTGCAGGGCCGTATCAACACCATCAGCGAAGGGCAGTTGCACCAGGACCAGGTCGACAGGTTGATCGAGCTGGCCCAGGCGCCTTACGCCCAGTTGTTCGCCAAACCGTTCGAGGCGGGGCTGGTGGACCATCGCACCGGTCTGCTCATCGACCTGCGCAACACCGGGAATGCGCCGGTTCGCCTGGTGAAGATTCGCCTGCCGGCCAAGGGCCTGGTGCAGGTGCGCGATGCGGCTGGCAACGACACCATTATCGAAGCCGCCACGCCCCTGGTCGAAATACCCTCCATCGAACCGGGTGGGGCGTGCAAGGTGTGGGTGTACTTCGATGCCGACTACTCGCAGATCCGCCAGGGCGGCGTCAGCATCCGTCATGCCGACGGCGTGGCCGATGTGCAGGTGTACCGCGAGTTCACCGGCTTCCCCGCGCAAGTGGCGCGCTACAGCCGCGAATTGATGGTGTTATTGGGGATATTGGGGTTCAGCGTGCTGGGGTTGGCGTACGCCTGCCTGTCACGCCGACGCGTGCCGGTGTTGCCGTCCTGAACCTGTCAATGGGTCACTGTAGGAGCAGCCTTGTGCTGCGAAGAGGCCCGTAGCACCAGCGAAGATTCCCGGTGTTGTCGCGGGCCTCTTCGCAGCACAAGGCTGCTCCTACAGTGAGTTAAGTGGGTCGGTCACGTCCGCAGTGAGCCACACTGCGTCCCAGTGGGGATAGTCACCTATGTGTTCAACCAAACCCGCACGCAATGGGTTGGCAACAATGTATCTGGCTGTCTTGCGCACGTCATCGTCCTTGCGTAAGGCACGGTCGTGATAACCACGTTGCCAGACTTGGCCACGACTTACCCCGGCTTTGCACAATGCAGTGCCAGAACGCGACTTGAACTGCCGCATCAGGCTGCACAGCGTATTGGTGTGAAGTTCTATCAGCCAATGTAAGTGATCAGGCATCACCACCCAGGCAAGTGACTGGCAGGCGTCTTCTCGTTCCGAATGGCGCATTTGCCCAATAACCAAACGCGCAGCAAGCAGGCTTGCAAACAGCGGCTTGCGCTGGTGAGTGACGGTGGTGAGCAGGTATAGCCTGCCGGGTTCCGAGAACCGTCCCCGCCGTAGTAGCTTTGCTTCGGCCCACTCCATGGTGTGTTCCTCGTTTAACGATCCTTGTCGTTAAAACAATAGGAGACGCAGCAATCCAGCACTCGACAGATCGTTACCGAATATCACAACCCCATACTGAACAGGGGTGGTGTAGGAGCAGCCTTGTGCTGCGAAGAGGCCCGTAGCACCAGCGAAGATTTCCCGGTGTTGTCGCGGACCTCTTCGCAGCGCAAGGCTGCTCCTACACGCTCGTGCTTAGCTGCATTCTTCGTGCAGCGCCAAGCTCTGGCGCTGCTGCTCCAGCAGGGCGGCGCGCAGTGATGCGGGAGCTAGGACACGAATCGACCCTGCCTGGGACAGTAACCAGCCCATCAGTGCACGGCTGTCGTCGACGGTAGCGGCCAGCGCGGCGCCGCCGTCTTGCTGAGGTGCCAGCTGCATGTCTGTGGACAGTGGCTGCTGTTCCAGGCGCCGTGCGAGTGCGTCGTCGACCCAGGCGCGTAGCGCGATCTGGCGAACCGGTGCGAGGGCATCCGGTTGCAGTTGCTGCGCCTCGTCCAGGCTCAGCCCAGGTTGCCAGTACCAGCCATAAGGCATGCCTTTACTGTTGCAGTGCAGCGGAAACAACGCCGACAGTTCCACCAGGTCGCGCTCCACGGTGCGCTTGCTGGTGGTGTGGCCCACCTTCGCCAGCGCTGCCTGCAACTGCGTAGAACTCATGCCTGGGTGGCGCCCCGGCAGCAGCTTGAGCAGCTGCCATTGGCGGGCGATGGTGTGGCGGGTAGGGTGGCTGGGCAAAGGAGGCTCGTCCGTGAATGCCAGGCACTGGGTGCGCCCGGATGGTGGCATTTGGCTATCCTGCAAGCATACCCTGCCCGGGGATGGGATCCAAACTTTTACGGGGCCATAGCTTGCAGCGCCTGGATAAACGTCTCTTCCGCCCGGCTCAGCCGTTGCTCCCTGTTCCACAGCAGGTGGATATCCACATCCGCAATCCCCTCCTGCGGTGGCAGCTTCCATAACAACCCCGCCGCCACATCCGCCGCCACCACGTGTTCCGGTAGGCAGCCGATGCCAAAGCCCGCGATCACCAGCCGGCGTACCTCTTCAAGGCTGGGCGAGGACGCCACGATCCGCCCGGAGAACCCTTGCTGGTCCCGGAAGATGGTCAGCGGCGAGAGCATCCCGCCGATCTGGTCGCTGGTAAAACTGACGAAGTTCTCACGCTGCAGGTCGCCCTCCAGCTGGCCGAACAAGGCATGGTGCTTGCCGCAGAAAAACGCATAGCGTTGGCGCAGGAACAGCCGCTGCTCCAAACGCGGTTGCGGCCGTCGATTGAGGCTCAAGCCCGCCGTGGCAGTCTTCTCCTGCAAGGCGGCGACGATGTCGGAGCTGCGCATCACCTCGATTTCCAGCTCTACACGTGGGTGCTGGCGGTGAAAATGGGCAAGAAAATCGTCGAACTGCTCGCTTTCGATGCGGCTGATCATCAGCAATCGCACCTTGCCCACCAGTTCGTCCGCCGGTTGTTCCAGCAGGCCGCCGATCTGCGACATTTGCCCATACACCTCGCCGGCCAGCACAAACAGCTGCTCGCCCATTTCAGTCAGCACAAAGCGTGGCCCACGGCGGGCGATGAGTTGCCGGCCGAGCTGATCTTCGAGGCGTTTGAGCGCTTGGCTCACCGCCGGTTGGGTAAGGTGCAGGCGTGCGGCCGCGCGGCTGATGGACAGCTCCTGGCCGATGACCCGGAAGGTGCGCAGCAGGTTCCAGTCGAGACGGTCGTTGAGCAGGCGGTCGGACATGGTCAGGCTCGATAATAAGCAGGGCTAATAGTGCAAATAATAAATAGAAAATTGACTAATCATAGCCCTGGGACGATGAATCGCCTGCCTTGAATGCTTCAGCGCCTATGAGATCGAGCGCCGCCCGCGCGGCGCATCGCGAGCAACGCTCGCTTGTATGGTAGGACTTGAAGGGAGGAGGAGGGACACCGCTCGCTTCTGCAGATGCGTCGGCTTGCGCCTTGATATTGAGGGGGACGGCGGAGGAAGCGCCTACTTGATGCTTCCCTCGCACCATAGAATCTCCTACGTTTGTCTCGGGCCAGTGAGGCCTGTGGCATTTGCGCGCGAACGCCTTGTGGGTCCGACGCAATATCGCGCCATGCACCGAGACGGTCGCGCGCGTTTGCCCCAGGAATAATTGGCGTGAAACAAACGTAGGAGCGAGCGTTGCTCGCGATGCGCCGCGCGGGCGGCGCTCGATTTCGCAGGCGCTGAAGATGTCAAGGCGAACACCCCGCCACACCACCGTCCCTACACCCCGCCCCGCCGCACATGCTTCACCAGCACCTTCTCCAGCAACTCCCACATCGCCGGGTCCGTACTGAACGCCACATTGAAGCGCATCCACCCGGTCGGCTTGGCATCGACCATGAACAGCTGCCCCGGCCCAAGCATGATGCCTTTCTCCAGCGCATCATCCAGCAGCTCCGCGCTGTCGGGGATGGCGGGGTGGCGGGTCCAGATGTACATGCCTTCATCCGATTCGGTGAACAACTCGAAGCCCAGCCGGTGCAGGTGCCGGCCCACTTCCTGGTGCGCCTCGGCCAGGCGCTGGCGCAGGCGCTTGAGATGCTTGCGCCAGCGGCCGTCGATGATCGCGGCATACACCACGCGCTCCATCACCTGCGAGGTGGTGAGGCCTGAGCGCATTTTCAGGTGCACCAGTTTCTGCATCAGCTCCGGGTTGGCCATCATGTAGCCAACCCGTACGTTGGGCGAGATGCTCTTCGAATAGCTGCCGACGTACACCACCTGCTGCAGGTGGTCGAGGCTGGCCAGGCATGGTTGCGGTTCGGCGACCATGTCGGCGTACAGGTTGTTCTCGACCAGGCGGAAGCCATGTTGGCTGGCCAGTTGCAACAGCCGATGCAACTGCGGCAGCGGGGTGCGCGAGCAGGTCGGGCTGTGCAGGTGCGGCTGGGTGAAGAACGCGGTCGGGCGGTGATGCGCCAGCAACTGCTCCAGCTTGTTCAGGTCGTAACCGGCAGGGGTGCGGGGTACGCCGACCAACGTCGCGCCCTGGGTGCGCAGGATGCTCATCAGGTTGGGGTAGCCGGGGTCGTCGACCAGCACCACGTCACCTGGGCGCACCAGGGTGCGCGCGGCCAGGTCCAGGGCCTGGCTGGCGCCATGGGTGAGCATCAGCTGCGCCGGGTTGGCGACGATCGACAGCTCCTGCTGCAGGTTCTGTGCAGTCAGCGTGCGCAGTTCGGCCAGGCCCATGGGGTCGCCGTAGCCGGACAGCTCCAGCGGGCTGCCAGCGACCTGGCGCAGGCCGCGGCGCAGGCCTTCCTCATACATCCAGTCATTGGGCAGCCAGCCGCAGCCGGGCTTGAAGGGCAGCTGGCGGATCTCGAAGATCTGCTGCAGGTACCACTCGGAGTTGAACGTTGGTCGACTGGTGTCGGCCTCGACATTATGTTTGTCCAGCAACTCGCCGGCCGCGCGGTTGATGAAAAACCCGGCATTGCCGCGGCTGACCAGCAGGCCCTGGGCGACCAGGCGGTCGTAGGCCTCGACCACGGTGAAGGTACTCACCGAGTAGGTCGCGGCAAAGGCGCGGATAGACGGGACCTTGGCCCCAGGCTTGAGCGTCTGGTTGTCGATCAGCTCGCGCAAGCCGTCGATGATCTGGTTGACCAACGGAGTGGGGGCGTCTGGGTGTAATTCGAACATTCGAGGGCCTTTCAGGGTGCGTAGCGTCAGGTGCCTGCAGGGTGTACTGCATTGGCAACCTGTACAGTGCAGTGCGAGATTCATGCCACTGTGCATGGCTCTCTGCGTCGGACATTTTTACATTAGGTGTCGGATATCGCCACATAAAGCATGTTCAGTTCGCTCGAAGGGCAAACCTTCGGGCGCGTCAGCAGGCCGCCATGGATGGCCTGCGTGTGTTTGCTCACACCATCCTGCCCGCATTAGCACTGATGTACAGGTGAGGCCGCTAGCCATCGGGGTCTCACAGTTTTCCTTGGATAAAAAGAAGCACGGGGTACACAACTGATGGACGCAACATCCACAACCACCACCGCGAAAGGCGGGCACGAGAGCAAGCTCAGTGCCTCCCTCAAGTCGCGCCACCTGACGATGATGTCGATCGCCGGGGTTATCGGCGGCGCCTTGTTCGTCGGTTCCGGCAGCGTGATTCACAGCGCCGGCCCGGCCGCTGTCCTGGCCTACTTGGCAGGGGGCATCCTGGTGGTGCTGATCATGCGCATGCTCGGCGAAATGGCGACGTCCTCGCCTGACACCGGCTCGTTCTCCACCTACGCCGACCGCGCCATTGGCCGTTGGGCAGGTTTCACCATCGGCTGGCTGTACTGGTGGTACTGGGTCATCCTCATGGCGTGGGAAGCCTATGTGGCGGGCAAGATCCTGCATGGCTTCTTCCCTGACGTCAGTGTCAACGTGTTCGTGCTGGCCACGACCCTGCTGCTGATCACCGTCAACTTCTTCAACGTCAAGCATTACGGCGAGTTCGAGTTCTGGTTTGCCTTGATCAAGGTGATCGCCATCGTCTGCTTCCTGGTGGTGTGCACCGCAGCGGTGATGAACGTCTGGCAGTTCGGTGAAGTGCGCGGCATCAGCCACCTGACCGCAGAAGGCTTCATGCCCAACGGCATCACCACGGTGATTGGTGCGTTGCTCGGGGTGATGTTCGCCTTCCTCGGCGCAGAGATCGTCACCATCGCCGCGTCCGAAGCCAAAGACCCGGCCGCGCAGATCGTCAAGGCCACCAACTCGGTGGTGTGGCGTGTGTGCTTGTTCTACGTTGGCTCGATCTTCCTGATCGTCTGCCTGGTACCGTGGAACGACCCGCACCTGGGCGTCTCGGGCTATGGCGCCTACCGCCGTACCCTGGAGCTGCTGGGCGTGCCGTATGCCGAGTTGCTGATGAACTTCGTGGTCCTGACCTCGGTGAGCAGCTGCCTGATCTCCGGTCACTACACCGCTTCGCGCATGCTGTTCTCGCTGTCCCAGCGTGGCGACGCGCCGTCGTTCTTCAAGATCACCCGTGCCGGCACCGGCGTACCGGTGTACGCGATCATGGGCTCGTGCGCCGTGGCGGTGGTGTGTGCGCTGATCAACTTCAGCGAAACCCTGCGCCCGAAAGACGTGCTGGACACCCTGATGAACACCACCGGCATGATCGCGCTGCTGGTGTACCTGGTGATCGCCTTCTCGCAACTGCGCATGCGCCGCAAGCTGATTGCCGAAGGCAAGGAAGTGCGCCTGAAGATGTGGCTGTTCCCGTGGCTGACCTACCTGGTAATCGCGTTCATCGTGGCTGCCCTGGTGACCATGGCGTTCATGCCTGACTACCAGATCCTGGTGATCTCCACCGGTATTGCTGCCGCAGTCGTGGTAGCCATGGGTGTGGTGCATCAGATCCGCAGCGCCAAACGCCACTAAGCTTCAGTTGTGGTTAGAGACGGCCGGCTCCCTTGGGACCCGGCCGTTTCGCGTTGTTGGGCCGGGTGTTTGTCCGGCGGCATGTGGAAACGCTGGCTCATCCACGGCGAGCCGAGCAGGGCGGCGGCGGCGATCAGGGCCAGTATGGCGAGGGCCAGGAATGTTTTCATGGGCAGGCGCATATAAGGACTGACTTCAAGGATAGACGCTCGGTTCCGGCCCGCGAATAGACCCTAAGTGCCACTACTTGGCTTATGCTGGGCACATTGCCCGCCCAAAGGAGCCGCACATGGCCTGGTCCGCCACCCAGTATTCCCTGTTCGAAAACGAGCGCACCCGCGCCGTACGCGACCTGCTGACCGCCGTGCCACAGCGCCCGGTCCGCCATGCAACCGACCTGGGCTGCGGCCCAGGCAACTCGACCGAGGTGCTGCTGCAGCGCTACCCCGATGCCCAGGTGACGGCGTTGGACAGCGACCCGGACATGGTCGAAAAGGCGCGGGAGCGCAAAAGGCTCTGTGTACCACGCGTGCGCTGCGCCATTGCCGACATCGCCCAGTGGGCGGCGCCAGAGCCGCAAGACCTGATCCTAGCCAATGCCTCGCTGCAATGGGTGCCGGACCACGCTTCGCTGTATCCGCACCTGGTCAGCCAGCTGAGCGAGGGCGGCAGCCTGGCGGTGCAAACCCCTGACAACCTTGACGAGCCAGCGCACCGGCAACTGCGCGAAATCGCCAGCAAAGGCCCTTGGGCCGCCAAATTCGCCGACTTCCAGCTACCGCCCAGGCACAACGCCGCGTTCTATTACGACCTGCTCAGCCCGCGGAGCGCGCGGGTGGATGTGTGGCGTACTACGTACCATCATGCGTTGGAGGGTGGCGCCGAAGCGGTGGTTGAGTGGTTCAAGGGCTCGGCTTTGCGGCCTTACCTGGCCAGGTTGGACGAACAAGAGCAAGCCGCCTTCCTGCAGATGTACCTGCAGGCGATGCAGCACGATTACCCACCGGCCACCGACGGTAAGGTGCTGTTGCCGTTCCCGCGCTTGTTCGTGATCGCTACGCGGTAGGGCGGCGCCAGCGCCCGAGCACGTAGCCGTAGATGGCCAGGTTGACCAGTAGGACGATGGCGCCCAGCAGCCATTGGATCTGCGGCGTCAGCCCGGCCGGATAGATCAGCGGCCAGATGTAATGTTCGACGAAACCGCCGTGGTAGCCCGCGTCGCCAGCGGCGAAGCGCATGCGGTTTTCCCCGTCGGTCAGCGGGCATTCCAGGTGCAACCCTTCTACCGCCAAGCCCCAGGCCAGGGCGGGCAGGTGGACGAGCAGGGCGGGGCGCCACTTGAGTACCAGCAGGCCACCGAACAGCACCCACAAGATGAAGGCCAGGTGCAACAGCACCAGCGCGTCGGCGGCAAATCGAAAGAGCATGGGGCGTGATCCTCGCGACCTCCGTGATCCTCGCGATCCTTGTAGGAGCAGCCTTGTGCTGCGAAGAGGCCGGTACAGGCACCATACATCAATGCTGCCTGCACCGGCCTCTTCGCAGCACAAGGCTGCTGCTACCAGGCAAACATTGGGGATGCAGCTTTACAGCCCTTCCTCAACCATTTGCAAGAACGTCGCCACCACCCGCCGCGTACGTTGCTCGCTGAGGCACACCAGCGTCTCGGTCAAATGCCGCTGACAGTCGACAATCGGCAACGCACACACCCGCGCATCCGCGCCAAACTCCGCCGCCGACACAACCCCCACGCCAATCCCCACCACCACCGCTTCGCGCGCCGCCTCCCGGCCTTCCACCTGGATCGCCGGCCGAATCCGCAGCCCGGCGCGCTGCATTTCTTCTTCCAGCGTCTGCCGCGTCACCGACCCAGGCTCCCTCAGCACCAGCGGGGTGTCATCCAGGTCCGCCAGGCTGATCGAGCCCCGGCTGGCCCAAGGGTGATGGTGGCTGACGAAGGCAACCATTGGGTCGCGGCGCAGCGGCAGGCAGTGCAGGCGCTCATCGTCGACGTCCCGTCCCAGCAGTGCCAGGTCCGCCTGGTAGCTGAACAGCCGGGCCAACGATTCATCGGTGTTGCCGGTTTCGATCTTCACCTGGATGCCCGGGTAACGCTGGCAGAACCGCGCAATCTGCGGCAGCACGTGCACCGGCGCGTCCACCGCCAACACCAGGCTGCCGGTGTGCAGGGCGCGTGAGTCCTGCAGCAACTCGTGGGCTTCGGCTTCGCAGGCGAACAGGCGTTGGCTGATGCCCAGCAGGCGCTCGCCCAGGTCGGTCAGTTGCACCGAACGCTTGTTGCGGTGGAACAGCAGCACGCCAAAGCGCTCTTCCAACTTGCGCACCTGGTCGGAGACCGCCGGCTGGGTCAGAAACAGTTTTTGCGCGGCACGGGTGAAGCTGCCGTGCACCGCCACCGCGTGAAAGGCCTTGAGTTGAGCGTGGGACACCGACATGACGATTCCAGTAACAAGCTGGGCTTATGAGTGAAATACGATAAATCGATTTTATTTATCAGTCACCAGCTGTTTCCATACCTCCCAGCCCCGCCGCAGCCACAAGCGCCGGTCGGGGCCATGGCGCTGATACAGCGCCATCTGACCCGATGACGGCCCCCCGTCATCGCTGTGCGTAACACAAGAACAAGACAGGCGTTTCTTCACATTCTGCCGGCACACTTGAGCAAGAGGTCAGACTCACATGAACCATTCCCTAGCCACGTTCAAACGCTGGCGTATGCAGATTTTCGCAATCACCTGGCTGGCCTACGCCGCCTTCTACTTCACCCGCAAGGCGTTCTCGGTCGCCAAGCTGGGCATCGCCGAAGACCCAAGCTTCATGCTCGACAAGGCGGCCATGGCCAACCTTGACGCGATCTACCTGGCCGCCTATGCCGTGGGCCAGTTCACCTGGGGCATGCTTGCCGACCGCTTCGGCCCACGTGTGGTGGTGCTTGGCGGCTTGCTGATCTCGGCTGCGGCGGCGGTGGTGATGGGTAGCTACGCCACCTTCCCGATCTTCGCCACCTGCATGTTGATCCAAGGCCTGGCACAGTCCACCGGCTGGGCCGGTTTGTGCAAGAACATCGGCAGTTTCTTCCCTGCCGCGCAGCGCGGGCGGGTACTGGGGTTGTGGAGCTCGTGCTATGCCTTTGGCGGCCTGGTGGCCTCGCCGTTTGCCGGCTGGTGGGCTTACACCCTGGTCGGCACCTGGCACGCCGCGTTTTTCTCCAGTGCCGTGGTGGTCGCCCTGGTGGCTGTGCTGTTTTTCTTCCTGCAGCGCAACAAGCCAGAAGACGTCGGCTTGCCTGCCGTAGAGCCCGAGCCGCAGAGCATGGCACCGGGCGCGAACCTGTGCAGCGTCTGGGCGCCGTTGCGCGAGATCCTGCGTAACCGCACGGTGTTGACCCTGGGCCTGGCCTACTTCCTGCTCAAGCCGGCGCGCTACGCCATTCTGCTGTGGGGGCCAGTGATCGTCTTCGAGCAAATGCCGTCGGTGGGCAAGGTCGGCGCGGCGATCATCCCCACGGCCTTCGAACTGGCCGGGCTGCTGGGGCCGATCATGATCGGCCTGGCCTCCGACAAACTGTTCGGCGCGCGGCGCATGCCGGCGTGCGTGATCAGCTTGGTGCTGTTGACGGTGACGCTAGCCGCGTTCATGGCGGCCATGCACACCGGCAGCGTGATGCTGGTGGTGGGCCTGCTGTTCGTCATGGGCCTGACTTTGTATGGCCCTGACTCGATGATCAGCGGCGCGGCGGCCATCGACTTCGGCACCGCCAAGGCAGGTGCCACCGCAGCAGGCTTCGTCAACGGCTGCGGCTCGGTGGGCGCCGTGCTTGGCGGGCTGCTGCCGGGTTATTTCGACGGCGTCACGGTGTTCATCGTGTTCGCCGGTTGCGCACTGTTCTCGGCGCTGGTGCTGCTGCCGCACTGGAACAGCCGCCCGGCTACCGCGGTGCAGCGCAACGACGTGGCACCAAACACCAGCATGGCAATCAAGCCACTGCGTACCTAAAGGAAAGCGAGCGAATGAGACCCTTCTGGCTGCAACAGGCCCTGGATTCGGCGCAGGAAGCGGCGTGCCCGCCGCTGCAAGGCGACAGCCGTTGCGATGTGTGCATTGTCGGCGGCGGCTACACCGGCCTGTGGACCGCGTTGATGCTCAAGGAGGCGGTGCCGGCACTGGATGTCGTGCTGATCGAGGCCGACATCTGCGGCGCTGGCGCCAGTGGTCGCAATGGCGGTTGTGTGCTGTCGTGGTCGGCCAAGTACTTCACCCTCGAGCGCCTGTTCGGGGCGGCTGAAGCGGTGCGCCTGGTGCGCGAGTCGGAACGCAGCATCGGTGCCATCGGCGCGTTTTGCGCCGCCAATGGCGTTGACTGTGACTACCGCCTGGACGGCACGCTGTACACCGCCACCAACTCGGCCCAGGTCGGTGCCACCGATGCGGTGATCGCCGCGCTGGAGCAGCAGGGGGTGAATTCGTTCCAGCGGCTGCCGCTGGACCAGGTGCAACGCCTGGCGGGGTCGGCGCGACACCTGGAAGGCTGGTTCTCCCCGGCCGCCGCCACCGTGCAGCCCGGGCAGTTGGTGCGCGGCCTGCGGCGGGTGGCGTTGCAGCGTGGCGTGCGCATTCACGAAGGCACGGCCATGACGGGCCTGGCGCACGGTGCGCCGGTACAGGTGCGCACGGCCCACGGCACGGTGCACGCCGACCGTGTAGTGTTGGGCCTCAATGCCTGGATGGCGCGGGCGTTCCCGCAGTTCGAGCGCAGTGTAGCGATTGTGTCCAGCGACATGATTATCACCGAGCCGTGCCCTGAGCTGTTGCGCGAAATCGGCCTGGACAGCGGCGTCAGCGTGCTCGATTCGCGCATTTTCGTGCATTACTACCACAACACCTCCGATGGCCGGCTGATGCTCGGCAAGGGCGGCAATACCTTCGCCTATGGCGGGCGCATGCTGCCGGTATTCGACCAGCCCTCGCCATACCGGCCGCTGCTGCGTGAAAGCCTGGGCGAGTTTTTCCCGGCGTTGGCGGACGTGCCCTTGGCGGCCAGCTGGAATGGGCCGTCGGACCGCTCCGTCACGGGCTTGCCGTTCTTTGGCCGGTTAGACGGGCAGGGCAACGTGTTCTATGGCTTTGGCTATTCCGGCAGCGGCGTCGGGCCGTGCCACATGGGGGGGCAAATCCTGTCGTCGCTGGCGCTGGGGCTGGACAACCCCTGGACCCGCTCGCCATTGGTCCAGGGGCCGCTGGGGCTGTTTCCGCCAGAGCCGATTCGCTACCTGGGGGCGCTGATGGTGCGCAATGCCATTCGCCGCAAGGAGCGCGCCGAGGACCGCGGGCTGCGGCCACGGCACCTCGATGTACGCCTGGCACGTTTTGCGGCGGCGGCGGGGAAGGCCGACAAAGCATGAGATTTCTTGTCGATCACACGCCCGAGGGCGTATAAACTGCACCCACTTTTGGCCGGTCGCTTCCTGAACTGGCCGTTGAAACAAGAGAGTCGACATGGGCGCACAGTGGAAAGCCAAACATAGAGAAACAGCGGCCAATGCCAAAGGCAAGATCATGGGCAAGCTGTCCAAAGAGATCCAGATCGCTGCCAAATCGGGCGCCGATCCCGACATGAACCCGCGCCTGCGCCTGGCGATCGTGCAGGCCAAAAAGGCCTCGATGACCCGCGAGACCCTGGACCGGGCAATCCGTAAAGGTGCTGGCCTGGACGGTGATGCCGTGCAGTACCACGCGGTCAGCTACGAAGGTTTTGCGCCGCACCAGGTGCCGCTGATCGTCGAGTGCCTGACAGACAACATCAACCGTACCGTCGCGCAGATCCGCGTGCTGTTCCGCAAGGGCCAGTTGGGTGCGAGCGGTTCGGTAGCCTGGGACTTCAACCATGTCGGCCTGATCGAAGCCACCCCGACCGAAGGTGCCGACCCGGAAATGGCCGCCATCGAAGCCGGTGCCCAGGACTTCGAGGAAGGGGAAGAAGAGGGTTCGACCCTGTTCATCACCGACACCACCGACCTGGACGCGGTGCAAAAGGCCCTGCCGGAGCATGGCTTTACCGTGACATCGGCAAAGATCGGCTACACCCCGAAGAACCCGGTAAGTGCTGCCAGCCTGAGCGCTGAGGCATTGGCCGAGGTCGAGGCGTTCCTCGAGGCGATCGATGAGAACGATGACGTGCAGAACGTCTATGTCGGCCTGACCGACTAAAAGCCGGGGCCGCTTTGCGGCCCATTCGCGGGGCAAGCCCGCTCCCACAGGCCTCCGCTAACCTCAAACACGGCGGGGCTCTGTGGGAGCGGGCTTGTCCCGCGAATGGGCCGGTGAATTTGATAAAGGGGAGCCTGCATGAACCCAACTTTTGCCTCCCTGAGCCTCGCCCATCTACGCACCCTCGACTGCCTCCTGCAGCTCAAGAACCTCAGCCACGCCGCCGAGCGCCTGGGTGTCAGCCAATCTGCCCTGAGCCGTCAACTGGCCCACCTGCGCGAAGCATTCGACGACCCGCTGCTGGTGCGCCAAGGCCGTGGTTACGTGCTCAGCGAGCATGCCGAAGCCCTGGTCGAGCCACTGCGCCAGGTCCTAGAAGAGCTGCACGCCCTGCGCCAACCGGCGGTGTTCGACCCCGCTCGCTGCGAGCGCCGTTTCTGCCTGGCGGCCTCGGACTACGTCGCCGAGCATATGCTGCCGCTGCTGGTGGCGGCGCTGGAGCACGAAGCGCCCGGCGTGTCCCTCGAATACCGCACCTGGCAGGCTGGCCAGTACGCGTTGCTGGCCAGTGGCGAGATCGACCTGGCCACCACCTTGTTCGACGAGTCGCCGCCCAACCTGCATGGTCGTCTGCTCGGCGAGGACCGCGCGGTGTGCCTGATGCGCCGCGACCACCCGTTGACCGCCCATGAAACGCTCAGCCAGGCAGCGTATCTGGCGCACAAGCATGTGCGCATTTCCGGGGGTGGCGACAAGGACAGCTTCATCGACCGCCACCTGCGCGCCCAGGGCCTGCAGCGGCGGGTCAGCCTGGAAGTGCCGTTTTTTTCGGCCACCGTGCAGGTGATCGGCAATAGCCAGGCGGTGGCCACGGTCCCGGAGCACATCGCCCGGCAACTGTGCCGTTTGCATGACCTGGCCTGGCGACCGTTGGGCTTCATCGATCACAGCCAGCGTTACTGGGTGGTCTGGCACCAGCGCCTGCAGGCCTCGGCCGAGCACCGCTGGTTGCGCAACCGGGTATTCGAGCTCTGGCGCCAGTCCCAGTTCGGCGTGCAAGGGGGGCATGCGCCAACGCCATAGGAGGTATGCACGAAGCGGGGTTCTTTGCAGGGCGGGTGGCACCTAGACTGATGGGCCTGTATTGCCAGTGCCGGCCTCTTCGCGGGCAAGCCCGCTCCCACAGGATCCGCACAGTGCTCAAGCTGTGATTCACCTGTGGGAGCGGGCTTGCCCGCGAAGAGGCCGGCCCAGGCAGCAAACTGCCCAATGGAGACCGCCCGTGACCCCAGAACAATTCCGCCAGTACGGCCACCAATTGATCGACCTGATCGCCGACTACCGCCAAACCGTGGGCGAACGCCCGGTCATGGCCCAAGTCGAACCGGGCTACCTGAAAGCGGCCCTGCCGGCAGGCGCCCCGCAGCAGGGCGAACCCTTCGAGGCGATTCTCGACGACGTCAACAACCTGGTCATGCCAGGCCTGTCGCACTGGCAGCACCCGGATTTCTACGGTTACTTCCCGTCCAACGGCACCTTGTCATCGGTGCTGGGCGACTTTCTCAGTACCGGCCTGGGTGTATTGGGCCTGTCCTGGCAGTCCAGCCCAGCCTTGAGCGAGCTGGAAGAAACCACCCTGGACTGGCTGCGCCAGTTGCTCGGCCTTTCAGGGCAATGGAGCGGGGTGATCCAGGACACCGCCTCGACCAGCACCCTGGTGGCGCTGATCTGCGCCCGCGAACGGGCCAGCGATTACGCGTTGGTCCGCGGTGGCCTGCAGGCCCAGGCCAAGCCGCTGATCGTCTACGTCAGCGCCCACGCCCACAGCTCGGTGGACAAGGCCGCACTGCTGGCCGGTTTTGGCCGTGACAACATTCGCCTGATCCCCACCGACGCGCAGTTCGCCCTGCAGCCAGACGCGCTGCGGGCAGCCATCGAGCAGGACCTGGCGGCAGGTAATCAGCCTTGTGCGGTTGTCGCGACCACCGGCACCACCGCCACCACGGCACTCGACCCACTGCGCCCGATTGGTGAAATCACCCAGGCCCATGGCCTGTGGCTGCACGTTGACTCGGCCATGGCGGGGTCGGCGATGATTCTGCCCGAGTGCCGCTGGATGTGGGACGGCATCGAGCTGGCCGACTCGGTGGTGGTCAACGCGCACAAATGGCTGGGTGTGGCCTTTGATTGTTCGATCTACTACGTGCGCGACCCGCAGCACCTGATCCGGGTGATGAGCACCAACCCCAGCTACCTGCAGTCGGCGGTGGATGGTGAGGTCAAGAACCTGCGTGATTGGGGTATTCCACTGGGCCGGCGGTTCCGCGCTTTGAAACTGTGGTTCATGTTGCGCAGTGAAGGCGTCGAAGCGCTGCAGGCGCGTTTGCGCCGTGATTTGGATAATGCTCAGTGGCTTGCTGGGCAGGTCGAGGCGACACCGGGTTGGACGCTATTGGCGCCCGTGCAGTTGCAGACGCTGTGCATCCAGCATCGGCCGGTGGGGCTGGAAGGGGAGGCGCTGGATGCGCATACCAAGGCCTGGGCCGAGCGGCTCAATGGTTCTGGGGAGGCGTATGTAACGCCGGCTACCCTTGATGGGCGGTGGATGGTGCGGGTGTCGATTGGCGCATTGCCGACCGAGCGGGAGCATGTTGAACAACTGTGGCAGCGGCTGCAGGAAGTGATTAAGGGCTGAAAACGCTGGGGCCGCTTTGCGGCCCGTTCGCGACGCAAGGCCGCTCCTACAGGGATTTGCGCACACCTGTGGGAGCGGCCTTGCGCCGCGAATGGGCTGCGCAGCAGCCCCCTGCGATCGATCAGTGGCTTGCAGTCTGCAAGCTGCCTTTACGGCTGGCTTCGTACGCGGCCTTCTCCATCGGCTTGGCCTGCGGGTTACCGAGGTCTTCCATCGACAGGCGATGGGTTTCCGGTGCGATGTACGCCGCCAGGGCGCAGATGCAGGTGATGAAGAACGCCATGCCACCCACGACCAGTGGAATGTTGTCCGAGCCCGGTGGCGCCACCAGGGCGAACAGCGCCGGCAGCATGGCCGTCAGCATGGTGCCGATGTTCTGCGCAATGGCCATGGCCGAAACACGGTAGCGGGTCTGGAACAGCTCAGGGTAGAAGCTTGGGAACACCGCGTTGTAGCCCTGGTAGACCATGCCCCACATCACGATCGAGGCAGCGAAGGCCAGCGGTACGTTCTGGATGCTGATCGCATACAGGTAGACGAAGGCCAGCAGGCCCGAACCCAGGCACCCGGCGATCATGGTCGGGCGACGGCCGATCTTGTCGGAAAGGTTGCCGACGAATGGAATCACCAACACCGCGACGATGTTGCCGACCACCGGAATCCACAGGTACACGCTCTTGTCGAAGCCGATGCCATAGGCCGGCTGCACCGCGTAGGCCGCACCGAAAATGGTCGCGACGACCGGGATCACGTTCATCAGGGCCATGAACATCACCAGCACCATGTGTTTCCAGCTGTGGCGGAAGGCCTCGCTGACTGGCGATTTGGCAACTTTATCCTGCTTCTCTTCCTTCACGAAGGCAGGCGTTTCGTGCACTTCTTTACGGATGATGAAACCGGCGATCAGCACCACGGCGCTCATCAGGAACGGAATCCTCCAGCCCCAATCGTTGAAGGCTTCACTCGGCATGAAGTAGGCCAGTGGCAGGAACACCGCCGCCGCCAAGACCTGGCCGGCTTGTACGCCCTGCAGGGTAAAGCTCGCGTAGTAGCCTCGTCGGCCGAACGGCGCGTGCTCCATGATCATCGAACTGGCACCGGAGATCTCGCCGGCTACCGCGAAGCCCTGGACCAGGCGCAGCAGCACCAGCAAGGCGGGGGCGAGGATACCGATGTCGTGGTACGTCGGCAGCAGGCCGACGGCCATGGTCGACACACCCATCAGGAACATGCACAGCAGCAGTACGTTCTTGCGCCCGCGGGTATCACCCCAGTGGCCGAGCACGATGGCGCCGACCGGGCGGGCCAGGTAGCCGACACCGTAAGTGGCCAGCGAGGCGATGATCGCCATTTTCGGGTCGGTGTTAGGGAAGAAGATTTGCGGGAAAATCAGGGCCGCAGCCTGTGCATAGATGAAAAAGTCGTAGTACTCGAGTGCCGAGCCTATCCATCCACTGGCGGTCGCTTTCTTGGCTTGAGAGCTGGAGTGAGCCATCGGTGTCTCCGTTGTTCTTGTTGGTTCCCGCACGGCGCAAGGCGAGCGTGGGGTTATCTCGGGAGTGGGGTCAAACGTGAAGTGCGGGCGTATTCCGCGCCAAGGCCGTGACAGGCAGCCAGGAGACAGGTGCGGATCGCAAGGCGAGAGCAGTGTTCATAGGTCGGTACCCGGTTTTATTGAACTTATTATGTTGTGGCGTTGGGCTTGTTAGCGCAGGTTCTGCCGAATGACCGTCTGGCAAGAAGGCGGCAGTCGGTGTGCCTGCGTCTGGTTTCATGTTGACCACGGGGTGGCGGTCTAGCAATTCGCGAAATCCGGTTTTGTTCGGTAATCGAACACAAAACTAACCATTCCGTACAAAGAGATTGATGAGGCGACTTTACCTGCGAATAATCCATGATGCCAGGCACCGTTACCGTGGTTTTCCTGCGCCGTCGTCCCCTAACAACAAGGAACTCCCGCCATGCAGCGTTCGATTGCCACCGTGTCCTTGAGCGGCACTCTGCCGGAAAAGCTCGAAGCCATCGCCGCCGCCGGTTTCGACGGCGTCGAGATTTTCGAAAACGACTTGCTCTATTATGCCGGCAGCCCGCGTCAGGTTCGCCAGATGTGCGCGGACCTGGGCATCGCCATTACCCTGTTCCAGCCGTTCCGCGACTTTGAAGGCTGCCGCCGCGACCGGCTGCAGCGCAACGTCGACCGCGCCGAGCGCAAGTTCGACCTGATGCAAGAGCTGGGCACCGACCTGGTGCTGGTGTGCAGCAACGTCCAGGCCGATGCCCTGGGCGACGAGCAACTGCTGGTGGACGACCTGCGCCTGCTGGCCGAGCATGCCGGCAAGCGTGGCCTGCGCATCGGTTATGAAGCGTTGGCCTGGGGGCGTCACGTCAATACCTACCAGCAGGTCTGGAACCTGGTGCGCCAGGCCGACCATCCGTCGCTTGGGGTGATCCTCGACAGTTTCCATACCTTGTCGCTCAAGGGTGACCCGAGCGCGATCCGTGACATCCCGGGCGACAAGATTTTCTTCGTGCAGATGGCCGACGCACCGATCCTGGCCATGGACGTGCTGGAGTGGAGCCGGCATTTCCGCTGCTTCCCGGGGCAGGGCGAAATGGACCTGGCCGGCTTCCTCGCGCCGATCCTCGCCACCGGCTACCGCGGCCCGCTGTCCCTGGAAATCTTCAACGACGGCTTCCGCGCCGCGCCACCTCGGCAGAATGCCGCCGACGGCTTGCGCTCGCTGCTGTACCTCGAAGAGCAGACCCGCCTGCGCCTGGAGCAGGAGGCCGTGGCGGTGGAGCCGGGCGTGCTGTTCAACCCGCCGGCGGCGAGTGCCTATGATGGCGTGGAGTTCCTCGAATTCGCCGTCGACGAGGCGGTGGGTGCGCGCTTGAGCAACTGGCTGAAACGCCTGGGCTTCGCCGATGCCGGCAAGCACCGCAGCAAGGACGTGCAACTGTTGCGTCAGGGCGACATCAACATCGTCCTCAATGCCGAACCCTATTCGTTTGGCCACAACTTCTTCGAGGCGCATGGCCCGTCGTTGTGCGCCACGGCGTTGCGCGTCAAGGACCAGCAAGCTGCCTTGAAGCGCGCTACGGCCTTCCGTGGCCAGCCGTTCCGTGGCCTGGTCGGCCCCAACGAGTGCGAAGTACCCGCCGTGCGCGCGCCCGATGGCAGCCTGTTGTACCTGGTAGAACAGGGCACTGCTGGCCAGACCCTGTACGACACCGACTTCAGCCTGGACAAAACCGCCACTGCCAGCGGTGGCCTGCGCCGTATCGACCACATGGCCCTGGCGCTGCCGGCCGAGTCGCTGGACAGCTGGGTGCTGTTCTACAAGAGCCTGTTCGACTTCGCCGCCGACGACGAAGTGGTGCTGCCCGACCCGTACGGCCTGGTCAAGAGCCGTGCACTGCGCAGCCAGTGCGGCACCTTGCGCCTGCCGCTGAACATTTCCGAGAACCGCAACACCGCCATTGCCCACGCATTGTCCAGTTACCGCGGCTCGGGTGTGCATCACATCGCCTTCGATTGTGATGACATCTTCCGTGAAGTGGCACGTGCCAAGTTGGCTGGCGTGCCGCTGCTGGAAATCCCGCTCAACTATTACGACGACCTGGCGGCGCGCTTCGACTTCGACGACGAATTCCTCAGTGAACTGGCGTATTACAACGTGTTGTATGACCGCGATGCCCAAGGCGGCGAACTGTTCCACGTGTACACCGAGCCGTTCGAGGAGCGCTTCTTCTTCGAGATCATCCAGCGCAAGGGCGGCTATGCCGGGTATGGCGCAGCGAACGTTGCAGTGCGCCTGGCAGCAATGGCCAAGGCCCGCAGCGGGGCAGCGCGCAAGCCGGTGCTGTAAGCGTCTCAAGTGGCAGTCGCGTTCTGTGATTGTCACAACCCTGTGGGAGCGGGCTTGTCCCGCGAATGGGGCTACGCGGTGTATGGCACCGGCTTTGCCGGTGTTCGCGGGGCGAGCCCGCTCCCACAAGGGGCGGCAACTCGCTTGCAATGCCACACAGGGTTCACCGCCCTTCGGCCACCATCAACAACGCCTGCGGCACCGCACTTTGCGGGTGCTGCGGCTCCTGCAGGCTGACCAGGCGCAGCCCGGCCATGTCCAATGCATTCAGCCAACTGGCCAAAGTGCGGAAGTACCAAGGCATCGGCCGCCAGTCCCCGGCAAACCCTGCGAATGACTCTTCCCGCCAGCCATCCTGATAATCCCCCGCAGCCACACTCCAGGGGTGCAACGTCTGGATCACCACTGCACCACCCGGAGCCAGCAGCCCATTCATCGCCGCCAACAAGGGGATGACGTCCTGCTGCAACAACGCAAAATTGGCACAAACCAAATCGTAGTCACGGCCAACGCTGACGTCGCCCTCGGCCAGCTGTGCGTAACTGGCAAGGTGCACCTCGGCGGAGCCTGCCGCACGGGCCGCCTCCACCAGGGTGTTGTCGCCATCCACGCCGACCGCCTCGATGCCGCGATCGGCCAGCGCCCGCAGCAACCAGCCTTCACCACACCCAAGGTCGAGCACGCGCTCGGGTTGCCGGCTGAGAATGGCCAGCAGGATAGCCTGGTCGGTTACCTGCCGACGGCTCTCGATGGCGCCACTGCGCACCGCGTCGATCCAGGCTTGGGCGTTGTGCTGCCAGCTGTGCAGCAGGTTGTCTTCGGGGTTGTGCATGAGGGTTTCCGCCGCCTTGAGTGAGTTGAAGCATAGGCCGCGAGCGCGCGCCTTTGCGGCTGAATGCTGGCCCATATTGAACTTGCTTTGCGCGCCAGCGCTAACTTACCATTGAAAATAGTTCTCACTTGCGTAGACAAGACCGCCCATGAGCGACGTGCTGCCCAGCCCTGACAATCACATACGCAATGTCGAAGCGCTTTACACCGGCCACCAGGGCTGGTTACACGCGAAATTGCGCAGGCGCCTGGGCAACGCGGTGGATGCGGCCGACCTGGTTCAGGACACGTTCACCCGTATCCTCGCCTCCAAAGCCGTCGTATTCGATGAGCCCCGCGCTTATCTGAGTTGCGTCGCCGGCGGCATTCTCGCCAACTGGTGCAAACGTAAATCGCTGGAGCGTGCGTACTTGGCGGCGCTTGAGCACCTGCCTGCCCCTGAAGTGCCTTCGCCAGAGACGCGCTTGCTGATCCTGGAAACCCTGCACGAGATCGATGCCATGCTCGATACCTTGCCGCCACTGGTCCGGCGGGCGTTTCTGCTGTCGCAGTTGGCTGGCATGAAGTACGAGGCGATTGCCGAGCAGCTCGGTGTATCGCTGATTACCGTCAAACGCTACATGAAGCAGGCATTCGTTCAGTGCTTGAGGCTGGTCGACTAGATGGCCGATGCACAGCGCGCCGAGCCGGTAGACGCCGAAGCGCTCGAAGAAGCCGCCGAGTGGTTGATGTGCATGAGCGCAGGCGACGTGACCGATGCGCAGCAGGCCGACTGGCTGGCCTGGCGCAACAGCAGCCCGGCCCGAGCAAGCGCTTGGCAGCGCGCGGAGCGGTTGATGGGCAAGTTGGGTGGCCTGCCACCGGCACTGTCGATGCCTGCACTGGACCGCCCGGCCGACCCTGGCCGTCGTGCACTGGTCAGCCGGCTGGCCCTGCTGCTGGCCCTGGCCCCGGCCAGCTGGGCAGGTTGGCGGCTGACCGAGCAACAAGGTTGGGCAGCTGATTACCGCTCCGGCATTGGCGAACGCCTTGACCTTACCCTGGCCGATGGCACGCAGGTTGTGCTCAATACCGACTCCGCGATCGATGTACGTTTCAATGCCGGCGAGCGGTTCATTCGTTTGCTCCGTGGCGAAATCCTGGTGCAGACGGCCCCCGACATCGTGGTCCCTGCTCGCCCGCTGTGGGTAGGGACGCGGGAGGGGCGCATGCAAGCCTTGGGCACCCGGTTCACCGTGCGGGAGTTCGGCGGGCGTACCTACCTGGCGGTCATCGAAGGTGCGATTCGCATCGAACCTGGCAATGCCGATCACCTTGCCCGCCGCGTCGTGCAAGCCGGCCAACGCGCTGACTTCGACGCCCGAACGATCGCTGCACCAAGGCCGGCAGACGAGGCTGTCACGGCCTGGACCCAGGGCATGCTGCTGGCGGACAAGATGAGGCTGGACGCTTTCGTTGCCGAGCTGGCGCGTTACCAACGGGGGTTCATTCGTTGTGATCCAGGCATTGCCGACCTTCGCGTATCAGGGGCATTTCCCATCAGCGACCCGCGTCGAACGTTGAGCATGCTGGAGTCGACTTATGCCCTGCGGGTGGAGGCGCACATGGGGGGCTACTGGACGATGCTTGCGCCGCGCTGACCGCACTGCAAAAAAAGTCGTGCCCAGGTGATACTTTTTTCCGCCTCGGCTGGCAATAGGAGTGAACACCTCCATTCCCGGTCAGAAGGACCCTCCTGTCATGCCTGTTGCAAGTCGTCCCCAGCTCGCCATTGCAATCCGTCGCGCCCTGTTCAGCTGTGTGCTGGTAGCAGGTGCCAGCCATTCATGGGCGGCGCTCGCACAACCACTGGAGGCGACGGCTACCAGGCCGTACGACATCGCCCCAGGGCCGCTCGGCCGGGTCATGGCCAGCTTCGCGCTGACCTCGGGTGTGGCCCTGTCGTTCGAGCCTGCATTGACGGAAGGCCTGTACAGCCCAGGCCTCAACGGTCGCTACTCCCCGCGTGATGGCATGGCGCAACTGCTCGCCGGCAGTGGGCTCGAACTGGTCGAGCTGGGCGACGGCAGCTTCAAGCTGATCAGGCAAGTGGCCAGTGGCGACGGCCTGACCCTGGCCGCGACCACCATCGACGCCAACAGCATGCGCCACGAAACCCTGCCAGAGGCTTATGCCGGCGGGCAAGTTGCCCGTGGCGGGCGGTTGGGCATGCTGGGCAACAAGGATGTGATGGACACGCCCTTCAACGTCACCAGCTATACCGCCAAAACCCTGGCGGACCTGCAGACGGTCACCGTCGCCGATGCCCTGGAGCGTGACCCTTCGGTGCGCTCCACGGGGCAAACCGGCGGCATCGTCGATTCGTTTTTCATTCGTGGCTTCCCTGTCGGTGAGGGCAACCTAGGGGAGCTTGCTTTCGACGGCGTGTATGGCGTGGCGCCCAACTACCGTGTGTTTACCGAGTATGCCGAGCGCGTCGAGGTGCTCAAAGGGCCAGGCGCGCTGATGTACGGGATTTCGCCTAACAGCGGGGTCGGCGGCGTGATCAACATCGTCCCCAAGCGCGCCCTGGCCGAGGACCTGACCCGTTTCACTGCCAGCTACAGCTCTGACACACAGACCGGTGGCCACCTCGACATCAGCCGCCGCTTTGGTGATCAGCGGCAATGGGGCGTGCGTTTCAACGGCAGCCTCGCCCAGGGCGACACGGCCATTGATGACCAGCAACGGGCCTTGGATATCGGTGCCATCGCCCTGGATTACCAAGGTGAGCGCCTGCGCCTGAACCTGGACTTCATCAGCCAGCGGGAGCGCTGGGATGCCGCGTCGCGGCCCTTCACCGTGGCGCCGGGTGTCGACGTGCCTTCAGCCGCCAATGGCCGCACCAACCTGCCACAGGACTGGGGCTGGTCGGACACCCGCGAGCAATCCGCGCTGCTGGGTGGGGAATACGACCTGAGCGATTCGTTGACTGTGTTTGCCCATGCGGGTGGCGGCAGGGCGGATGTCGCGCGGATGTCCGACCAGGTGCCGAAAATCCTCAATGACGCGGGCGATACCAGCAATACTCCGGGCTACTACAAGTTCAATGTCGACCGCTCCACCGCCGACGTGGGCGTACGCGGGCTGTTCGAAACCGGGCCGATCAACCATACCGTCACGCTCATGGCGACCCGTTACCAGGATGAGCTGTCGCGGGGCATCAACAATGGCACGGAAATAATCTCGAACATCTATCACCCCGTAGCGGTGCCCAAGCAGTACATCAGTGCGCCAAACGTGAATCGGGTGTCTGAAGCCGAGTTGTCCGGCGTAGCGATGACCGACACCTTGGCGGTGTTCGATGACCGCGTGCAACTGACCCTGGGCGTGCGCAGGCAAGCGATCGAGTCGCGTAACTACAGCACCGCAGGCGCGATGACTGCCCGCTACAAAGACAGTGCGACAACGCCCGTTGTCGGGGTGGTGGTGAAACCCTGGGAGAACGTCTCGCTGTACTACAACTACGTCGAAGGCCTGAGCAAAGGCGATGTGGCACCGGCCACGGCGGGCAATGCCGGTGAAGCCTTTGCCCCCTATGAAACCAAGCAGCACGAACTGGGGGTGAAGTTCGAACGGGACACCTTCATGACCACCTTGGCGCTGTTCCAGATCGAAAAACCCAGTGGTGAACTGGGCGCTGGCAACCTGTTTTCGGTGCAGGCGCAGCAGCGCAACCGTGGCATCGAGTTGAGCATGTTCGGTGAAGTCGCGCCCGGTACCCGACTGCTGGGCGGCGTGACCCTGCTGGACGGCGAACTGACCGATTCGGCCACGGCGGCCAACAAGGGCAATGAGCCTGTGGGCGTGCCCGATGTGCAGGCCAACCTCTGGGCCGAGTGGGACACGCCTTGGGTCGAAGGTGTCACCTTGACCGGTGGCGCGATCTACACCGGCAGCCAGTACATCAACCAGGCCAACACCCAGGAGCTCGATGCCTGGACACGTTTCGATGTGGGGGCGCGCTACATCACCCACATCGAAGGCCGTCCTACCACCTTCCGGGCCACGGTGCAGAACGTCTTCGACCGTGAGTACTGGTCGGGGGTCGCTTCGTATGGCGCGATATCGCCTGGCTACCCACGCGCCCTGCAGCTGTCGGCCACGGTCGATTTCTGAGGCCGGTTTGGCCTGGGCGCACTCAGGGGTTTGCGGTCACTTGTTCATACGCCAGGGTCATGGTGTGCCAGGTATGCGTGTCTGCAGGTATCAGGTGTTCTATGCGCAGCGAGGCCACGGTCACGTCCAGCGGCATGCCAAAGGTGGTGAAGGTGGACAGGAACTTCAGCTCACCGTGTGCCGAGCGCAGGCGGGTCAACACGACCGGCGAAGGCGATGGGGCGATCGCCAGCGCGGCGGGGCAGGGCAGGTCTTGCAGAAGCTGCGCCAGCTCAGGGTTGCCCGCCGCTTCCCGCGAGGCCCTGTGCCACGCGGTGGCGCGGATTTCATCGGCATTGATCAACTGGTCGCCCAGGCCCTCGGGGCGCAGCAGCGTTTCCAGCAGGTTGAGCGGCGCATCATCACGGGGCTGTACCCCCGCCATCTGCAACAGCAGCCCGGCGCTGGTGTTGGCGGCGGTGGTGTACCACATGCTATCCAGGACGATCGCAGGGGCAGGGTTGTTGGCCTGCAAAATATGCGCAATTGCCTCGTGCACCATTGCCATGGCGGGCGCATTCAGCGGCGACGCGGTGTAGCGGGGCGCATAACCTGCCGCGAGGAAAACCGCGTTGCACTCCTCCAACGGTACGTCCAGCGCAGAAAGCAGGGCATGCAACGTGCCTGGGCTTGGTTTGGCGCGACCGGTCTCCACACAGCTCAGGTGGCGCTGGGATACGTTGGCGCGCAGCGCCAGCTCAAGCTGGCTTAAACCTGCCTGTTGACGATGCCGGCGCAAGTGGTTGCCTGCCGGGTTACCGGCTGAGGCGGTCGGGTGGAAAGGGCGGTTACTAATGGGGCAACTCTGACGGGGCGTGAGCGGGGGCGTCGATGACCTGTGAGGTCATTGAGCAGGCTGCAACCATAGCACTACCTTGGCGCGGTATTGGTTAAGGAGCGTTGCAGATGAAAAGCACTTGGATCGCGCTGGCTACCCTGATGTCGTTTTCGCTATACACCGGCTGGACGATGTTCATTGCAGAGCAGTCATTGCTCGCATTTGGCCTTGAACTGATGGCCCGGCCTGACACCGCGCAGGTTGTAATCGACTTGTACGTGATGGCTGGGCTTGCATGCGCCTGGATGATCAGGGATGCCCGTTCGAAAGGACGATCGTGGTTACGGGTTGCCCCTTTTTTGCTGCTCACGGCTGTGTTTGTGTCCGTGGGGCCGCTTCTGTACATCGTGTTTGAAGGCTTTGGCAGGCGCTCGGCACATCATGCTCACGAGGGGGCGTGATGCACGATGCCCTGTCTGTCTATGCGGTCTGTGTGGTCGTGCTGTTCCTGAAGATGCTGGCGATCTCATGCTACCAAGGCTATTACCGCCTGCGTTACAAGGCCTTAAGCGCCACCAACAATCTCAAGCTTAAACAAAGCCAGAGCAGGTCAGTTACTCACCATCAACTCCGGCCCAAGGTAATTGTTGACCAGCTCGATATCGTCGTCCCCCAGGCTGCCCACCGATGACGCCAGGCGCAGGCGTGACATCAGGTAGTTCAACTTGGCCTCGAACAGGTCATGCCGTGCGTCGAACAGCAATTCCTCCGCATTAAGCACATCCGAGTTGGTACTGGTACCGCCCTCCTTGAAGCCTTTGCGTGTTGAAGTCAGCGAACGTTCGTTGGACGCGACGGCCTTTTCCAGCGCATGGATACGCATGGCGCCACTCTGCACACCTCGGTACTCACGGGTGGTACCGGAGATGACTTCCTGGCGGGTGGCGTCGAGCTCGTCCAGCGCTTTCGAACTGTTGGCGCTGGCCTGGCGGGTCAGCGCGCTGGTGCTGCCGCCGCTGTACAACGGGATGTTCAGTTCCAAGCCGATCGAGCTGTACTGGTTGCGCTGGTTCAGCTCTGAAATCGATTGGCTGCTGCCCGCGGTGTAACCGGCAACGAAGTCCAGGGTCGGCCAGTGCCCGGCCTTGGCCCGGTTCACCTCTTCTTCTGCCAGTTCGTAGCTGTGCCGGCGGGCGTGAATCAGCGGGCTGTCGGTTTGTGCTTTGACCAGCCAGTCCTGCAGGTTGCCCGGTAGCAGCGGCGGGGTGGTGAAGCCTGGCTGCAAGGTGGTCAGCGATGCCGGGGTTTCACCGATGTACTCCTCGAGCTTGCGACGGGCGTTGACCAGGTTGTCCTGCGCCTCGATCAGGTCGGCTTCTGCCAGGTCGCGGCGAGCGACCGATTCGTCGATGTCGGTCACCGTGCCGGCGCCCAGCTCCATGCGCCGTTTCGCTGACGCAAGCTGCTCCTCGAAAGCGTTCAGCTTGGCCCTGGCCAGGGTGATGGTTTCGCTGGCCAACAGCACATCGAAATAACTGTCTGCCAGGCGCACCGCGGCATCCTGGCTCTTGGCATCGAACACCGCGACGCTGTAGTCGGCACGCTGCTGGCCCTGGCGGTATTCGGCCATCTTCTGCTTGTTGAACAGCGGTTGGCGCAGGCGCACGCTGGCGCCTTTGGAGTCGTAGTCCAGGTCGTTGTCCTGGCCGCTCTGGCGCTGCGAGCCATTGACCTTGTTGTAATAGGCCGTGGCATTGATCTGCGGCAGCAGGCCGGCTTGGCCGATGGCCCGGTTTTCCAGGCCGGCTTGTTTCTCATGCTCGGCGGCATGGTAGATGGGCCCTTGGTACTGCAGCAGGTCCCAGGCTTGCTTCAGGTCCATGGCACTGGCTGGCAAGGACAACCCCAACAGGCACAACATCAGGCAGTGACGGTTCATCTCATTGCTCCTTGAAAGCGCTGTCGACGCGTTCGAGCATGGGTTTGAGCAGGTAGCTGAGCAGATTGCGCTCGCCGGTCTTGATGGTGACGGTGGCCGGCATGCCGGGGCGTATGTGGTTGCTGCCCAGCAAGCTCATGCCGGCGGGTGAAACGTCCACCTGCGCCAGGTAGAACGGCTGCTTGCTCTCTTCATCGAGCAGGCGGTCGGCAGAGATGGTTTTCACACGGCCGGGGATGTTTGGGGTCTGAGCGTGGTTGAAGGCCGGGAAGGCGATGTCCACGGCAAGCCCTGGGACCATTTTGTCGATGGCCTGCACCGGGATCATCGCGTCGACCTGCAACGGCTCGTCGAGCGGGACGATTTCCATCAGCTTGGCGCCAGGCTGGATAACCCCGCCGACCGTGGCGATGCCCAGCGCCTGGACCATGCCATCGATGGGTGAGCGGATCACCGTGTGGGTCACTTCGTAGTCCAATGCACGCAAGCGGTCGGCCAGGGTGGTGTTTTCCTTGGCGGTGTCGGTCAGTTGCGATTCGACCTCTTTCAAGTAATCGTGCTGGCGCTGAAGCATGCGCAGCTTGATCTCGGTGGCCTGGCTGCGCACCCGGGCGATGTTGTTGAGGTTCTCGGCCTGGCCGGCGGAGAGGTCGGCGTTGCTGCGCTCCAGTTCCAGCAGGCGGTTGCGCGGCACATAACCTTCGGCGGCCAGCACGCGGGTCCCTTGCAGCTCCTGGCCGAGGAAGTTGATCTGCGAGGCGCGGGCGCCGTACACCTGCTGCAGGCCTTTGAGCTGCACGGCCGATGCCGCCAGGTTCTCTTCGAGGATGCTGAGCTCGCCCGCCAGGCCGGCGCGGCGGGTGTCCAGCAAGCGCTGCTGCAAGTCCATGGCAGCCAGCAGGCGTGGGTCTGCGCTGAAGCGCTTGAGCAGCGCGGGGTCGAAGGTTACCGAGTCGCGGTTGTCGCGCTCGGCTTCGAGGCGGTTTTCCACGGTCTTGCTGACAATGTACTGGGCGCTGACTGCGCCCTGTTCGGCCACGGCTCGCAGGGCATCGAGGCGAACCAGTTCCTGGTCCTTTTTCACCACGTCGCCTTCGCGCACCAGGATCGCCTCCACGGTGCCGCCGCTCAAGTGCTGCACGGCCTTGCGATTGCTGGTGACCTTGACCGTGCCGGTGGCCACCACGCCGGCATCCAGCGGCGCCAGCCAGGCCCACAGCAAAAAGCCGCCGAAGCCGGCCAGCACCAGCCACAGGCCCCAGCGCACCGGCTTGCCGGCATCCAGGTCGATCAGGCGCTTGGCCTCGGCAGGGATCAACTCGGTCGGTTGGCTCATGTGCATGATCGGTTACTCCCGTACTTTTACCGAAGCCAGCGGCGCTGCTGCGGCCGCCGGTATCACACTTGCCTTGCGCAGGGCGGCAAAGACTTCGTCGCGCGTGCCCAGCATCTGCACGCCGCCGTCACGCAGCATCAGCACCTTGTCGACGGCGCACAGCACGTTGGGCCGGTGAGAAACCAGCACCACCGTGGCGCCACGGCCTTTGAGTTCGCCCAGGGCATCGACCAGGGCCTTTTCCCCGACATCGTCGAGGTTGGCGTTGGGCTCATCCAGCACCACCAGGTTAGGTTCGCCATACAGCGCACGGGCCAGGGCAATGCGCTGTTTCTGGCCACCGGAAAGCGGGCTGCCATCGGTGCCCAGGCGGGTGTCGTAGCCCTGCGGGAAGCGCAGGATCATCTCGTGCACGCCGGTGCTCTTGGCTGCGCGGATGACCGCATCGCTGTCCACCTCGGCAAACCGCGCGATGTTGTCGGCGATGGTCCCTTCGAACAGTTCGACGTCTTGCGGCAGGTAGCCGAGCCACGGGCCCAGTTCGCCTTTGTTCCAGGTGAAGATGTCGGCGCCGTCCAGGCGCACCTTGCCGGCCTGGGTCGGCCAGACGCCAACCAGCAGGCGGGCGAGGGTGGACTTGCCCGAGGCGGAGGGGCCGATGATGCCGAGGCTTTCGCCCGGCGCCAGGCTGAAGCTCACCCCGCGCAGAATGGTGGTGTTGGTGCCGGGGGCGCCAGCAAACACGTTCTCCACGGCGAGCATGCCCAGGGGCCGTTGCAGCGACATGCTCGGTGGGCGGCGCGGGTAGTCCTGCAGCAGTTCGGTCAGCCGCCCCCAGGCTGAGCGGCAGCCAAGCAGTTGCTTCCACGAGGCGATGACTTGTTCCACCGGCCCCAGTGCGCGACCGGTGAGGATCGAGCAGGCGATCATCATGCCCGGGGTGATCTTGCCTTCGATCGCCAGCAGCGCACCGGTGCCGAGGATCAGCGATTGCAGGGTGATGCGCACGAAGCGCCCGGTGCTGCTGATCAAGGCCGCACGGTCGGACGCCAGCGTCTGCATCTGCAGGATGCGCAGATGGCTCTGGTACCAACGCTTGCTGATCGACGGCAGCATGCCCATGGCCTCGATGACTTCGGCATTGCGCAGGTTGTTGTTGGCGTAGTTGGCAGACGACAGCGCCGCGTGGTTGGCCTCGGCCAACGGCTTGTGGGTGGCCTTTTCGGTGAGGTACGCCAGGCCGGCGAGGATCATCGAGCCGATCATCGTAACCAGCCCCAGCAGCGGGTGGATCAGGTAGCACACCAGCAGGTAGATGGGCGTCCACGGTGCATCGAAGAAGGCGAACAGGCCATTGCCGGTCAAGAACTGGCGGACTTGTGCCAGGTCTTGCAGGGCCTGGGCCGGGTTGCCACCGGCGCGGTTCAGATTGCGCTCGAAGGCGGCGCTGAAGATGCGCCGGTTGAGGTCCATGTCCAGGCAGTTGCCGACCCGGATCAACACGCGGGTGCGGATCATTTCCAGGGCGGACATCAGCAGGAACAGCCCGACCACCAGCACGGTGAGCATCGTCAATGTGGTGACGTTACGGCTGACCAGGGCGCGGTCGTAGACCTGGAGCATGTAGACAGCTGGCGTCAACATCATGACGTTTATCACGCCGCTGAAGCCTGCCAGTGAGTAGAAGCTGCGGCGCAGGCGAAAGAGCGCCTCGGCCAGCTCGGAACGGGTGCGCGGCTGCTTGTGCATCTGGGGCCTCCCTCTGTACCAAACCGGAGGCCGTTGCGGCGCTCTGGACTGCTCTAGATGTGGCTTCTGGACGGCACGCAGGCGGGTCGCTCTGTAGGCGAATCATCCGAAAACGCTGCGGTGCCCCACAAGCACGAGCGTAGGTTGCAACGAAATATCTTGTAATATCATTTCGCTCTATAAATTCTTTGAACTTTTTATAAGTCACGTAAAAACAGCGAGTTGCAACGCATTATCATCGAGAGTCATTTTTTCGACGGCTTATTGACAAGGTTTGAACCTACGACTTTAGTCTTGATTATTCGGGCCGCTCCAACGGGCCGCGCTTGACCAGAAGTCATCGCACCACCGATCCCGGAAAACCGAACCACGAACTGCGCACGTCAGCACTGACTGGGCGCGGGATGGACCCTGTTGCCCTGTGTCTTTCTCCCGATAGATCGAGGGCAATCTAAATGGCCAATTTCAGCAAGTCGGACCTGGAGTTCATCCTCAAGCAGATCTTCATCGCCGAAGCCCACGCCAAGGGCGCCAATCTCATCGATCTGCTGCCCAACAGCCAGGTGCCGTTTGGCTTGCGCACCGTGGACGGCAGCTACAACAACCTGGTGGCCGGGCAAAGTGAGTTCGGTGCCGCCGACAATTCCTTCCTGCGTTTGCTTGATGCGTCCTACCGCGCGGCCTATGCCGGCACCGGCACGGTGGTCGACGGGCAGCCGCGCACCATCAGCAACCTGATCGTCGACCAGACGCCGAACAACCCCGCCGCCGTAGAAGCCAATGGCGGCGCGGCGCCGGTGATGAGCCCTGGCCTCGATGGGGTGTTCGGCACGGCTGACGACAAGCCCGTGTTCTTCATCCCCAACCAGTCTGCAGACGCGGGCCTGACGGCCGGTTTCAACGCCTGGATGACTTTCTTCGGCCAGTTCTTCGATCACGGCCTGGACTTGGTGACCAAGAGCACCACCGACATCGTGTTCATCCCGTTGCAGCCGGACGACCCGTTGTACGTGCCCAACAGCCCGACCAACTTCATGGTGCTGCCACGTGCCGTGCGCACGGCCGGCGCGGACGGTGTGCTGGGCACGGCCGACGATGGCCAGCCCAACACCACCTCGCCGTTCGTGGACCAGAGCCAGACCTACAGCTCGCACCCCTCGCACCAGGTGTTCCTGCGCGAATACATGCTCAACGCCGCGGGCGACCCGATTGCCACTGGGCGGCTGATCACCAACCGCGATCTCGGCGCCGACGGCAAGTTCGGCACGGCCGACGATGGCAATGGCGAAAATGGCGGCATGGCCACCTGGGCCGTGGTCAAAGCCCAGGCCCGCGACCTGCTCGGTATCAACCTGACCGATGCCGACGTACACAGCGTGCCGCTGCTGGCGACCGATGCCTATGGCAACTTCCTGCGCGGGCCCAATGGCATGCCGCAGGTGGTGATGCGCGTCAGCAATGGCGCTGATGGGGTTGCCGGCACGGCCGATGACGTAACCCAACTGGTCGAGGGCAATCGCGCCGCGCCGATCAGCCTGGCCAATGCCGTCAGCACCGGGCACGGCTTCCTCGACGATATCGCCCACAACGCCGCGCCCGTCGTGGTCGGCGGCGTGCTGCAGGCCGACGGCGACACCGCGGTGGGCAACGCGCAGCTGGTGGGCCCAGGTGGCAACAACCTGACCTACGATAACGAACTGCTCGACGCCCACTACATCGCCGGCGACGGCCGGGTGAACGAGAACATCGGCCTGACCGCCGTGCACCACGTGTTCCACTCCGAGCACAACCGCTTGGTCCAGCAATCCAAGGACACCATCCTCGCCGCAGGCGACCTGGCCTTCCTCAACGAATGGCTGGTGGATGACGTTGCCGTGCTGCCGACCACACCTGCCGCCATCGCCGCGCTGGTGTGGGATGGCGAACGCCTGTTCCAGGCCGCCAAGTTCGGCACCGAGATGCAGTACCAGCACCTGGTGTTCGAGGAGTTCGCCCGCACCATCCAGCCGCAGATCGACGAGTTTCTGGCGCCTAACGGTTATGACACCTCGATCAACCCGGCCATCCTCGCCGAGTTCGCCCACGTGGTGTACCGCTTCGGCCACTCGATGCTGACCGAGACCGTCGATCGCTTCGACCCCGAGTTCAACCCCGTCCTTACCGACCCCAACAACCCCGACCAGCAGCTTGGCCTGATCGCTGCCTTCCTCAACCCGCTGGCATTCGCTGGCAGCGGGGCGACGGCCGATGAAGCGGCAGGGGCAATCATTCGCGGCGTGACGCGCCAGGTCGGCAACGAGATCGATGAGTTCGTTACCGAAGCCCTGCGCAACAACCTGCTGGGCCTGCCGCTCGACCTGCCGGCGCTGAACCTTGCCCGTGGGCGCGACACCGGTATCCCCTCGCTGAACGAGGCGCGCCGTGAGTTCTATGCCGCGACCGGCGACAGCCAACTCAAGGCCTACATCAGTTGGGTCGACTTTGCCGACCACCTCAAGCACCCGGCATCGCTGGTCAACTTCATCGCCGCCTATGGCACCCATGCGACGATCACCGGGGCGACCACGCTGGCCGACAAACGTGCCGCCGCTGTGGCCTTGGTGTTCGGGGGCGATGACGCGCCGCTCGACCGCCTGGACTTCCTCAACGGCACCGGCGCCTGGGCCAACGTGACCCGGGCCGGCAAAGACGGTGTGCTGGGCACTGCGGACGACGTGAGCGGGGTGACCATCACCGGCGTCGACACCATCGACTTCTGGGTCGGTGGCCTGGCCGAGCAGAAGATGCCGTTCGGCGGCATGCTGGGTTCGAGCTTCAACTTCGTCTTCGAAACCCAGTTGGAGGCGCTGCAGAACGGCGACCGCTTCTACTACTTGTCGCGTACAGCGGGCCTGAACTTCGGCACGGAGCTTGAAAACAACTCCTTTGCCAAGCTGATCATGCTCAACTCCGACGTCACGCACCTGTCCAACACGGTGTTCCTGACGCCGACGTTCACCCTCGAAGTGAACCAGGCCAACCAGTTCACCGGGCTGAGTGCCGACGGCAAGGCCGACCCTACCGGCGGCATCATGATCTACGGCCAGGAAATCGTCCCGCTGGTGATCCGCGACAACCCGGATACCGTGGGCCCCGACAGCAACTACCTGCATTACACCGGCCTGGACCATGTGGTTCTGGGGGGCACTGCGGGCAATGACATCATCATCTCCAGCGAGGGTGACGACACGCTCTACGGCGACGGCGGCGATGACCGCCTCGAAGGGGGCGCCGGCAATGATGCGGTGCTGGGTGGCGCGGGCGATGACATCATCACCGATTCGTTCGGCGACAACCGCCTGGAAGGCAACGCCGGCAACGATGTCATCGTCGCCGGCAGCATGGGCGTTGCCGGCAACCTGATCCTGGGCGGCGATGGCCAAGACTTCATCATCACCACCGAAGACATCAGCACCACGTTCGGCGGCCTGGGCGACGACTTCATCCTCGGCGCCAAGACCAACCTGCCGCCCACCGGCAACGAAGGCGATGACTGGATCGAGAAGGGCACCCAGGACGGTGCGCCCGGCGACAACTTCGCGCCGCTGCTGGGTGACGAAGTGGTCGGCAACGACATCTTCGTCGGGGGTGGTGGCTTCGACGAGATGATCGGCGAAGGTGGCGATGACATCTTTGTCGGCAGCGATGCCCAGGACAAGATGGACGGCATGTCCGGTTTCGACTGGGTCACCTACAAGAATGACCAGGTCGGCGTCACCGTCGACCTGAGCCTGGCCGCGCTGGCGCAGCCCCATGGCAACGCGCCGAACCAGAACGCCGGCGTGTTCAACCCGGTCGGCGCCTCGCCGGCCTCGATCCTCGACCGCTTTGCCGAAGTCGAAGGGTTGTCCGGTTCCAAGTTTGGCGATGTGCTCAAGGGTGACGACGTCGATGCAGTCACCATTCTCAACCACGGCGGTGCCACTGGCAGTGCGCTGACCAACGTGGCGCTGATCCACGCGCTGCAGCAGTTCCTGGCTGACGCGGGTTTGCCCACCACCGGCTTTGCCACCGGCAACATCATCCTCGGTGGCAATGGCAGCGACCTGATCGAGGGCCGCGGCGGCGATGACCTGATCGACGGCGACAAGTGGATCAACGTGCGCATCGCGGTGTATGCCGCCGGCGACGTCAACCATACCGGGCCGGAAATCGCCAGCTTCGACAGCATGGTCGACATGATCCCGTTCATGCTCGACCGCACCTATAACCCAGGCCAGCTCAAGGCCGTGCGGGAAATCCTGCCGGGCACTTCGACGGGCGGCTCGGCGTTCGATACCGCTGTGTTCTCCGGTGTTCAGGCCGACTACGTGGTTACCCAGAACAACCGTGGCACGGCCGATGTGTCGGACGATGTGTGGACGGTGACCGACACCGTTGCCGGGCGTGACGGCGTCGACACCCTGCTGCATATCGAGCGCCTGCAATTTGCCGATGGCCAGCGCGTGCTGGTGACCGGGGTGAATGCGCAGCCAACCGGCAGCCCGACTGTCACCGACAACAACGCTGGCGCGATCACCGTGGGCGACATGCTGACCGTGAGCATGGCCGGGGTGCGCGATGGCGACAATGTGTCGCTGACCAATCCGCAAGGCGTGCTCAACAACACCTCGGTGTCCTACTACTGGCAGTTCGAAGCGGACCCGGGCAGCGGTGTGTTCGAGGACATCATCCTGCTGCCGGCCGGCGACCTGGCGTTCCAGAGCGCCGATGGCACGGCGTTCAAGATCTCGCCAGACCTTGCCGGGCTGTCACTGCGGGTGAAGGCGATCTACCAGGATGCGCACGGCACCACTGAAGTGCTGTTCTCGCAACCCACGGCCGTGGTGGAGGCGGGCGCCCCCGTGGTGCCGACCGCGCCGACGCCGGTGGTTGACGCCAGCGAAGGTGGCGCGGGCCTGCACATGGTCCGTTCCGACCTCAACTTCATCCTCGCGCAAATCAAGATCGCCGAGGCTGATGCCGCCGGGCAGGACATCCTCTCGCTGATACCGAACATCCGAGCACCCCTGGGGCTGCGAGCAGTCGACGGTTCGAACAACAACCTGATGAACCTCAACGGCATCAACAACACCCAGTTCGGGGCGGCCGATAATGTCTTCCCACGCCTCACCGACCCGGTGTTCAACCCCGCTGAAGGCGCGCCAGCCGGCTTCTTCGGCCCAGGCTCGCCGGCCATTCCAGGGTCGTCCTACCAACAAACCAGCGGCGCAGTGTTCGACTCGCAGCCGCGCACCATCAGCAACCTGATCGTCGACCAGACCTCGAACAACCCGGCCGCCTATGCCACGGCCTATGACCCTGGCGCCGACGGCGTGCTCAACTTCGGCACGCCGGGTAACGATGATGTGCTCAAGGATGGCGTGCGGGTCGTCGCCAGCCCCGGCCTGGACGGGCAGTTCGGCACCAATGACGACCACGACGTGTACCTGTTCGAGAACACCACGGCGGATGCCGGGCTGTCTGCGCCGTTCAACGCCTGGATGACCTTCTTTGGCCAGTTCTTCGACCATGGCCTGGACCTGGTCACCAAGGGCGGTTCGGGTACCGTGTACATTCCGCTGCAACCGGATGACCCGCTGTATGTGCCGGGTGGCCACACCAACTTCATGGTGCTGACCCGTGCCACCAATCAGCCAGGGCCGGATGGCATTCTCGGCAACGCCGACGATATCCATGAGCACAGCAACACCACCACGCCGTTCGTGGACCAGAACCAGACCTACAGCTCACACCCGTCGCACCAGGTGTTCCTGCGTGGCTATCAGATGACAGACCATGGCCCCGTCGCCACGGGCCGGTTGATCACCAACCGCGACCTGGGCGCCGATGGCAAGTTCGGCAGTGCCGACGACAGCGAAATCGGCGGCATGGCGACCTGGAAAGTGGTCAAGGCGCAGGCCAATGACCTGCTCGGCATTCACCTCACCGATGCTGACGTCAACAACGTTCCGCTGCTGGCGACCGATGCCTACGGCAACTTCATCAAAGGGCCCAAGGGCTACCCGATGGTGGTCATGAAGGGCGCCGATGGCCTGGGCGGCACGGCGGACGACGTGCTGGTCGAAGGCAACCCGTTGGCGCCGATCGACCTGACCAACGCCGTGCGCACGGGGCACGAGTTCCTCGCCGACATCGCCCACAATGCAGTGCCCGTGTTCAACGGCGGTGTGTTGGCACCCGATGCCGGTACCCAGGTCGGCAACGCCGTCCCGGTCAACCCGCAGACCGGCGCCAACCTGGCCTACGACAACGAGTTGCTGGATGCGCACTACATCGCGGGCGACGGCCGGGTTAACGAAAACATCGGCCTGACCGCCGTGCACGCGATCTTCCACGCCGAGCACAACCGGCTGGTGGCGCAGACCAAGGACACCGTGCTCGATTCGGGCGACGTGGCCTTCCTCAACGAGTGGCTGCTCAACCCTGTCAACGCACTGCCGGCCAGCCAGGCCGAGATCGATGCACTGGTGTGGAATGGCGAGCGGTTGTTCCAGGCAGCCAAGTTCGGTACCGAGATGCAGTACCAGCACCTGGTGTTCGAGGAGTTTGCCCGCACCATCCAACCGCGTGTCGACCTGTTCTTCGCCCCGACCCAGGTGTACGACGTCGACCTCGACGCCTCGATCGTCGCCGAGTTCGCGCACACCGTGTACCGCTTCGGCCACTCGATGCTGACCGAGACCGTCGACCGTTTCGACATCGACTTCAACGTGGTCAAAGACCCCTCCAGCGCCGACTCCGACCAGCAGTTGGGCCTGATCGCCGCGTTCCTCAACCCGCTGGCGTACGCCGCCAGTGGCGTCACCCCCGAGGATGCGACCAGTGCCATCGTGCGCGGGGTTACCCGCCAGGCCGGTAACGAAATCGACGAGTTCGTCACCGAGGCGCTGCGCAACAACCTGCTCGGGCTGCCGCTCGACCTGCCGGCGATCAACATCGCCCGTGGCCGCGATGTCGGTATCCCTTCGCTCAACGCCGTACGCCGCGACATCTATGGGCAAACCGGCGATACCCAACTCAAGCCATACACCAGTTGGGTCGACCTGGTGCAACACCTCAAGCATCCGGAGTCGTTGATCAACTTCATCGCCGCCTATGGCACGCACAGCACCATCACCGGGGCAACCACCCTGGTGGACAAGCGTGCGGCGGCGATGGCGCTGGTGTTCGGTGGCGACGGTTCGCCGCTTGACCGGCTCGACTTCCTTAACGGCACCGGGGCCTGGGCCAACGTGACACGGCCCGGCAAGGACGGCGTGCTGGGCACGGCCGATGACCTGAAGGGCGTCACGGTGACCGGTGTCGACGCCATCGACCTGTGGATCGGCGGCCTGGCCGAGGCAAAAACCCCGTTCGGCGGCATGCTCGGTTCAACGTTCAACTTTGTGTTCGAGAACCAGCTGGAAAAACTCCAGGACGGCGACCGCTTCTACTACCTGGAGCGCACCGCTGGCCTGTCGATGAACGCGGAACTGGAAAGCAACTCGTTCGCCAAGCTGATCATGGCCAACACCTCGGCCACCCACTTACCAGGCCTGGTGTTCTCGGACCCGGCGTTCTACCTCGAAGTGGACCGCAGCAAGCAGTACAACGATGGCCTGGGCAATGCCGACCCGCTGGGCGAGAACGGCCAGCAGGTGGTGTTCCGCGACAGCCCGCTGACCGCAGGGCCGGACAGCAACTACATCCGCTATGCCGGTGACGAGCACATTGTGCTGGGTGGCACCAACGGCGCCGATGTGCTCGTCTCCGGCGGGGGGGACGACACGGTCTGGGGCGATGCCGGCAATGACCGCATCGAAGGCGGCAACGGCAACGACCAACTGCGCGGCGGTGCTGGCGACGACATCATCAGCGACATGGGCGGTGACGACAATATCCAGGGCGGCGACGGCAACGACGTGCTGCACGGCGGTAATGGCATCAACCTGATCATTGGCGGTTTCGGCAACGACTTCATCGTCACCGGTGAAGACGCCTCCGAGGCCATCGGCGGCCAGGGCAATGACTTTATCCTGGGCAGCAAGGCCAACGAACAGGACATGGGCAACGAAGGGGACGACTGGATCGAGAAGGGCACCTCGGACGGTGCCCCTGGCGACAACTTCGACCCGCTCGGCAACGACCCGATCATCGGCAACGATGTGTTTGTCGGTGGTAACGAGAACGACAAGTTCAACGGCGAAGGGGGCGACGACATCATGGTCGGCAGCCTCGGCTTCGGTGACCGCTATATCGGCGGCTCCGGCTACGATTGGGCGACCTTCAAGGGGCTCGCCCAAGGCGTGACCATCGACTACAGCGACCGCTTCTTCGATGTGCCGCCAGTACCGGGTTCGGGGGCATCGGCGCTGGTGCGTTTCGACATCATGGAGGGCCTGTCAGGCTCGGCGCACGGTGACTTCCTGCGCGGCGACAACGAAGATGCCGCCTCGCTGCCCACCGCCGGTGCCAATGGCAGCGTGCTGACCAACATCAGCCTGATCAACGGCCTGGCCGATCTGCTGGCCGCTGGCGCGACGTTCTACGACGGCGGCAACATCATCCTCGGCGGCAGCGGCAGCGACCTGATCGAAGGCCGCGGCGGTGACGATATCCTCGACGGTGACAAGTGGCTCAACGTGCGCATCAGCGTACGCGCCAACAGCGATGGCACCGGCCCGGAAATCGCCTCGTTCGACAGCATGGAACCGATGGTGCCGTTCATGCTCAACGGCACCTACAACCCTGGGCAACTGGTGATCACGCGGGAGATCCTGAAAGGCACTGACAACTTCGACACTGCGCTGTTCTCAGGCGTGGCGACGGACTACAACGTCGTGGTCGACGGCAATACCGTGATTGTCACTGACCTGGTAGCAGGGCGTGACGGCGTCGATCGGCTGACCGGCATCGAGCGGCTGCAGTTCTCCGACCGGGCCATCGCCTCCGGTGTCGGCACGGCCGCCAACGCAGGCCCGTCGGGCCACTTGGTGATCCTCGACGATGCCACCGGCGTACGCGATGACACACCGGTGGCTGGCCAGCTGCTGCGGGTCACTGACCTGGCCGTGCACGATGCGGACAACGCCAGTGCAAGCAACCCGACCGGCGCGGTCAACGGCCCAGTGGCTTACTACTGGCAGGTCGAGCAATTGCCGGGTTCTGGGGTGTATGAGGACATCACCTTCGTCGCGGCCGGCGAAGTGTCGCGGGCCATCGGCAGCACCTACCGGGTGACCGACGATGTGGCGGGGCTGAGCATTCGGGTGCGGGCGGTGTATCAGGATGCCAAGGGCACCCTGGAAATCGTCGACTCGGCGCCCAACAGCGCGCCGAGCGCCGGGCCGGCCGTGACCGGCTTGCTGATACAGAACCAGACGCTGACGGCCAACCCGGCCACCATTGTCGATGCCGACGGCCTGAGCAACCCGCAGTTCACCTTCCAGTGGCAGTCGAACCGGGGCGTTGGCTGGGTCAACATTGCCGGTGCCATCAACAGCACCTTCGTCCTGACCCAGGCGCAGGTGGGGCAGAACATGCGGGTGGTGGTCAGCTACGTGGATGACTTCGGCGTGCACGAAAGTGTTGCTTCCGACATCCTCGACCCGGTGGCCAACGTCAACGATGCACCGACAGGCGCGGTGCTGATCAGCGACACCACACCCGACCGCGGCCAGGTGCTGACCGCGCTTACCGCTGGCATTGCCGACCTCGACGGGCTGGGTGCGTTCAGCTTCCAGTGGCAGCAAGGCAGCGGCAGCAGCTTCAGCAACATCGTCGGCGCAACGGCGGCCACCTTCACCCCGGGCTTTGCCCAGGGTAACCAGCAACTGCGGGTGATCGTGCGCTACACCGACGGCTTCGGCACGCTGGAGACGCTGACGTCGGCAGCAACCGCGCCCGTCGTGGTGCCGCCCGGTGTGACCCTGGTCGGTACCAACGCGGCCAACACGCTGACCGGTGCGGCGGGTAACGACGTGATCTCGGGCCTGGGCGGTAACGATACCCTCAACGGATTGGGCGGCGCGGACCAGCTGTTCGGCGGCCTGGGTAACGACGTGCTCAACGGCGGTGACGACCCCGACATCCTCAACGGCGACGATGGCAACGACACCCTCAACGGCGGGCTTGGCGCGGACGCCATGAACGGTGGTGCCGGCAACGACACGTTCGTGGTCGACAACGCCGGTGACACGGTGACCGAAGCGCTGAACGGCGGGACCGACCTGGTGCAGACCAGCCTGGCAAGCTACACGCTGACGGCGAATGTCGAGAACCTGACCTACACCGGCAGCAGCAGCTTCACCGGCACCGGCAACGCCTTGGCCAACACCCTCACTGGGGGGGCCGCCAACGATGTGCTCAATGGCGGTGCGGGGGCCGACCGCCTGGTCGGTGGCGTCGGCAATGACACCTACGTGGTCGACAATGCCAACGATGTGGTGGTCGAAGCGTCGGGTGCCGGTACCGATACCGTGCAGACCTCGCTGGCTACCTACACCCTGGCCGGCAACGTCGAGAACCTGACCTTCACCGGGGTGGGCAACTTCACTGCCACGGGCAATGGGCTGGCCAACCTCATCAACGGCGGGGCAGGTAATGACACGCTCAATGGTGACGGCGGCAACGACATCCTCAATGGCAACGCGGGCAACGACACGCTCAACGGTGATGCCGGCAACGACCAGCTGTTTGGTGGGCTGGGCATCGATACCTTGAACGGCGGGGGTGGCGATGACAGCCTCGATGGCGGTGATGGCAATGACTCACTGCTGGGGGGCGCTGGCAACGACACGCTGCTGGGCGGCCTGGGCAACGACACCCTGGACGGTGGCGTCGGCGTCGATTTGCTGCAGGGTGGCGATGGCAACGACACGCTGTTTGGTGACGTCGGCAACGACACCTTGCTGGGAGGGGCCGGCAACGACTTCATCAACGGTGCCGCTGGCAACGATACGGTCACAGGTGGGGCGGGCAACGACACGATGATTGCCACTGACGGCAATGATGTCTTCCAGTTCGCTGCAGGCTTTGGCAACGACCTGATCATCAACTTCGATGCCATCGCGTCGGGCGGCCAGGACCGGCTGGACATCACCGCGCTCAACATCACGGCTGCCACCTTCGCTGCCAGCGTCACCATCGCCGACGTCGGCGCTGATACGCTGGTCAGCATCGGCGCTGCCGACTCGATCCGCCTGGTGGGGGTGGCCGACGCCACGACGGTGACGGCGGCAGACTTCATACTGGCGGGGTGAGTGGCTGAGCGTTCGTGCTCTCAGGATTGACGCGTTCCCGTGTAGGAGCAGCCTTGTGCTGCGAAGAGGCCGGTAACAGCACAGCGTATTTTTGCTGCTGTCACCGGCCTCTTCGCAGCTCAAGGCTGCTCCTACCGAGTTCGCGTAGGGCAGTGTCGAACCCGTCCAGGTTCACTCACGGCTCAATGCGGCATGCAGTTTCAGCTCTTCATCGATAAAGGCCGCAATCATCGCCCGGTACACCCGTTCCACCACGTCGGGCGACGCCCCGGTATCGCTGGCAATTGCACGCACCTTGGCAATCACCTGCTCGACCCGCGCCGGTGCGCGCACATCGTCGCTGGTCTTCTTGAAGGTGGCTGCCTGGGCGACCAGTTGGCCGCGTTGGGCGAGCAGCGCGACCAGGTTCTGGTCGATGTGGTCGATGCGCGAGCGAACGTCCTCGATCGATGTGCAACGTACGTCCATGTAGGGGGCTCCATGTTGATGGGCAAGCAAGTCGACCGACATTAGCACAGGCGCAGCTCAATGCCCCACCAGCTCACCCAGCAACCGCTGTTTGTACGCGTGCAGCACCGCACTGTCGCGCTCACGCGGGTGCGGCAGGTCGATGTGCAGGTCCTCTCGGATTCTGCCAGGGTGGGCATCCATCACGATCACCCGGTCACCCAGGTACAGCGCCTCCTCGATGTCATGGGTGACCATGATCACGGTGCACCGCTCCTGCACCCAGATGCGCTGCAGCTCTTGCTGCAGCCTCACCCGGGTCAGGGCATCGAGGGCGCCGAGCGGCTCGTCGAGCAGCAGCACCTTGGGTTTGTTCACCAGCGCCCGGGCAATGGCCGCGCGCTGGGCCATGCCGCCGGAGAGCTGATGCGGGTAGGCGTGTTCGTAACCGCTCAGGCCCACCAGCTCGATGTGCTCAGCCACCAGGCGGCCCTTGTGCGTGGCTGGCATGGTGTGGTTCTTCAGGGCCAGGGCGATGTTCTGCTGCAAGGTCATCCATGGGAACAGGCGGTGGTCTTGGAACACGATGCCGCGTTCCAGGCCCGGCCCGCGCACGGGTTGCTGGTCGAGCAGGATCTGCCCGTGATAGTCCTGGTCGAGGCCGACGATCAGCCGCAGCAGCGTGGACTTGCCACAGCCGCTGGCGCCGACAATGCTGACGAATTCGCCAGGTTGGATGTTCAGCTCGATGTCCTTGAGCACTTGCATCGGCTTGCCCTTGAGGGCGTAGGTCTTGCTCAGGCCGCGAAGGGTCAGTGCGCCGTGGGTGGCGGTGGTGGGTAGAGCATGGGCGATGGCGTTCATGGTCGGGCCTTTCAACGGGTCGGGCGCCAGCGCAGCAGGCGGCGGGAGAGGAGGGTGCAGAGCCAGGACATCAGGTAGCCGCACAGGCCGATGCACAGCACGCAGACCACGATGATCTCCATGCGCGCGCCGGCTTCGGCGGTCATCATCAGGCTGCCGAGGCCGGCACCGGAAGACAGGAACAGCTCGCTGCCGACCGAGGTCACCCAGGCGAATGCCAGTGCCTGCAGCACGCCAGCGGCGATGCCCGGCAAGGCGGCAGGCAGCAGGATCAGGCGCAGCTGCTGGGCGCGGCTGAGCATCAGCACGCGGGCGGCTTCACGGTGCTGGCCCTCGACCTGGCGCAGGCTTTCGAAGGTGTTGAGCACCATGGGGTACAAAGCCGCAAGGCTTACGATCAGCAGCTTGGCGCTTTCGCCGTTGCCCAGCCACAGGGCGATCAACGGGATCCAGCCCAGCATCGGCACCTGGCGCAGGGCATGGAACAGCGGCGCGATCAGGCGGTTGGCAGGGGCGGACAGGGCCATCAGCGCGCCCAGCCCGATGCCACCGACAATGCCCACCGCCAGGCCGGTGCAGGTGCGCACCAGGCTTGCCCACAGGTTGATCAGCAGCTCGCCGCTGCCCAGCAGTTCGACCCATGCCGACCCTACCTGCGCCAGTGGCACGAAGGCGTAGGCGCCGGCGGCGTCCTGGCGCGAGGCGTATTCCCAGGCGCCGAGCAGCAGCAACGGCAGCAACAGGCCACGGATATTGTGTCGTTTCATCACGGCTTCCTCAGCGGCTTTGCCAGCCAGACAAGCGCCGCTCCACGCGGCGCAGGGCAAAATCCAGGGTGAAGCCGATCACACCGGTGATCACCACCCCGACCATCACGACATCGATGCGCAGCATCTGCCGGCCCATTTCGATCATCTGCCCCAGCCCGCTGTCGGCGGCCAGCAGCTCGCAGGCCACCAGTACCACCCAGGCGCGGGTCAACGCCACGCGCAGGCCGGTGACGATCGCGGGCACGGCAGCGGGCAGGGCAATACGGCCGACCAAGGTGGTCCAGCGCAGGCGGTACACCGCTGCGACCTCGAAGTGACTGCGCGGGATCGCGCGTACCCCTTCACAGGTGGCCAAGGCCACGGGGAAGAACGCGGTCTTGGCGACGATGACGATCTTGAAGGTTTCATCGACGCCAAACAGCAACACGAACATCGGGATCAAGGCGATGCTGGGCACTTGGCGAAGCGTGTGAAACAGCGGTGCGCAGTAGGCCTCCACGGTGTATGACAAGGCCAGTGCCGTGCCGAATGCCAGGCCGCCGAGCGCGCCGCCGACAAAGCCCAGGGCCAGACGCGAAAGGCTGCCGGATAGGTGCTCCTGCAGCTCGCCGGTGGCCAGCAGTTCGGTGAAGCTGTGCCAGACCTCCAGCGGTGGCACCAGCAGGTTGACAGGGAACAGCCCAGCGTTGGCCAGCACGGCCCAGAGTGCGAGCAGGGCTGCAGGTGAGATCAACCAGGAGAGGGGCGAGAGCAAGCGCATGGCGGGCCTTGGGGGAGCAGACGATAGAAAGGGCCATCGCAAGAGCTGTGCCAGGCGCTGAAGGCCCGGAAATACGGGGGATGAAAAGGAGGTGATGCTGGAGCAGCACAGGGCTGCTGCTCCAGCAGCAGGTCGTCAGCACTACGTTCTGGCTTCTTCGCGGGCAAGCCCGCTCCCACAAGTACGCAGAGTACAAAGATCGCAAGCGAGTTGCTGACCCTGTGAGAGCAACTGTCTTGTGTTGCTTGTTCTGGCCTCATCGCTGGCAAGCCAGCTCCCACAGGTGCGGCGCTAGCTTTGGAGGCTACACAGTTCGGGTGGGAGCGGGCTTGCCCGCGAAGATGCCAGCGCGGTCGCTGATCAGAAATCGTAACTGACGCTGGTGTAGTAGAACGCCCCCTGCGCTCCCTCGGGGCTGGTGATGGAATACTTCGGCACCCCATACAGCTGCGCGCCTTCGAGCTTGTCTGGGTGGCTGTCGAACAGGTTGATCGCGCCCGCCGACAAGGTCAGGCCCAGGTCGAAGCGGTACGACACATCCAGGTCGGTCACCCACTGCGCCGCAAACGTCTGGTCCAGCGCCGGGTTGGCGGCGTTGCGGCTCTGCCATTCGCCATAACGGCGTTGGGCCACGGTGACGCTCCAGCCGTCATACAGCCAGTTGGCGCTCAAGGTCAGTTTGTCCTTGGGCGTACCGTCCTCGATCAGGCCTTGGGTGTTGCGGCCGATGATCTGGTTGCCGGGGATGCTGCCCACGTCGTCCAGCCCAGTGATACGGGTGTTGTTGCGCGCATAGCCGCCGTTGAAGTCCAGCCGGCCCCAACCGCCCAGCTCTAGCTGGTAGTGGCCGGCCAGCTCGAAGCCATCGGTGCGGGTGTCGGCGATGTTGGTGTAGAACGCCGCACTCTGGATATTGGCGTAGGGCGTGCCGGCAAAAATCGGCGTGACCACTGACGACGGCAACTGGTCGGACAAGGTGATGCGGTTGTCGATGTCGATGCGGTAGGCATCCAGCGTCACCGAAGCGTTGGGCAGCGGGCGCCAGACCAGGCCCACGGAGAAGTTGGTCGACTCTTCGGGCTTGAGCGACTTGCCACCCAACAGCGCCGCTTCCGGGCTGTCGGCTCGCAGGGTGCGCTGTTGCACCTCGACCCAGTTGCCACTGCCCGGCGGTTGCTCCACCACCTGCACGCTGAACGAGGACAACCCGCTCTGCACCAGTGAAGGCGCGCGGTAGCCGGTGCTGGCGCTGGCCCGGGCGGCGATTTCGGGTGTGAAGTCATAGCGCAGCGACAGTTTGCCGTTGGTGGTGTCGCCAAAGTCCGAGTAGTGCTCGCTACGTACCGCCACGCCGGCCTGGAATTTCTCGGTGAGCTGGGCTTCGACATCCAAGTAGGCGCCGATCACCCGGCGGTCGAGCGAGACGGCATCGACCTGGGTGATGCCTGAGTAATAACCGGGAATACGCCGGCCAGAAACCGGGTCGACGGTGTTGAACAGCGGCCCATTGGACCAGCCGGCGGCGTCACCTTCGGTCAGGTCGAAGTTCTCCTGGCGCCAGGCCAGCCCTGCTGAAACGGTCAGAGGCTTGAACAGCCAGTCGTTGGCGAAGTCGCGTGTCCAGTCCAGGGTCAGGTTGGTCTGGTCGGCTTCGCGCCGGCCGGTGTAGAGGGTCGAGGGGCTGGCGGTGCCCCAGCTGGGGTTGATGGCGTCGCGGTCGGTGGAGTCGACGCGGTTGTTGCCGTAGTTCAGCGCCAAGTCGAAATTGCCCAGTGCTTCATTCTCCAGGCGCAGGCCACTGGTGACGGCGAAGTCTTCCAGGCCATAGCGGGTGACTGGCAAGCGGCCGTCGGGGTAGCGCGCCAGCGCCACGCTGCCGTAGTTGTTGCGCAGGGTGGTGGGCGGATCGAAAAAGTTCTCGGCGTCGGTGTTCTTGTGCGCGTAGGTGGCGAAGCCATAAGCGCTAAGGCCCTCGCTCAGGGCCATCTCGGCGTTGGCGGTGAAGTTGTACTGGTCCGAGACGTTGCCCGAGCCCCAGCGCCAGTTGCGGTAGCGGTTGTTCTGTTCACGCGGGGTGTCGATACTGGCGGAACCGGGATAGAACAGGCGGTTGTCGTCGCGCGTGTCGCTGGCCGGGTCCTGGCTGCCAGCGTCGAAGGCCAGGGTAAGGAAGCCGTCGTTGGGCAGGGCAAAGCCTTTCCAGCCGCTGAGCTTGCGTTGCAGGCCATCGCCTTTCTTGTAGCCGCCGAAGCGGTAGCCGGCGTTGCCGCCGTCATCGCGTTCCTTGAGGACGATGTTGATCACCCCGGCGATGGCGTCCGAACCGTATTGGGCGGCGGCGCCATCGCGCAGGATCTCTACCCGCTCGATGGCCGACAGTGGGATCAGGCTGAGGTCCACTGCCGCCGCGCCGCGGGCGTTGACCAGGCCTTGGCGGGTAACGTTGGCGCTGGTGTGGCGGCGTTTGCCGTTGACCAGCACCAGCACCTGGTCGGAAGCCAGGCCGCGCAGCGAGGCGCCCTGGGCGATGGAGCCGGCAAAGGCGCCTTGTGGCGATTGCGGGAAGCTGAACGACGGTGACAAGGCCGTGAGCGCGGCGGACAGGTCGCTGGCGCCGGTTTCCTGCAGTTTTTCGCCACTCAGGACGTCGACGGGCGCAGCGCTTTGCAGGGCGGTGACGTCGCTGCGGTGGGTGCCGACCACGACCACGGTGTCGAGGTTGGTGGCGGGTTCGGCGGCGAATGCGGGCACGGCAAGGCTGCCGATGGCCAGGGCGATGGCGCTGGCCAAGGGGGTGTGGTGGGGCATGGGGATGTCCTTTTAGAAGGCGTGGGTGCCTTGGGGCTGCTGTGCAGCCCATCGCGACGCAAGGCCGCTCCTACACACAGCGGTCGCGCGCTCTTGTAGGAGCGGCCTTGCGTCGCGATGGGCCGCGCAGCGGCCCCAAAGGCAGAAAAATCAGAAGCGGCTGGTGACACTCAGCCCGACCGTGCGTGGGTCGCCATAGGTGATCACGTACTGCCCGGCAGTCCCGTTAGGCCGGCCATGCACCTGGTAGCGGCGGTCGGTGAGGTTGTTGACGAAGCCGGTCACGCTCAGCTTGTCGTCGGGGCTGAACCAGGTCAGGCGGGCGTTGGCCAGGGTGTAGTGGGGCTGGCTGAGGGTTTCGTCAGCGCTGCTCTGGCGGTCGGCAAGGAAGTATTCCTTGTCGCGGAAACTCACGTCGCCGCCGGCCACCAGCTTGCCGCCGACCTGCAACGGAAAGGTGTAGTCGGCACCCAGCGACACCACGTTGCGCGGCGAGCGCACGAAGCTGTTGCCGCTGTAGTCGCCGGTCACCGCGCCAGTGGTGGGGTTGGTGTTCTTGAAGTCGGTGTATTCGGTGTCGAGGAACGACACCGCCGCTCGTACGTGCAGACGGTCGGTCGGCTGGCCTTCGATCTCCAGCTCCGCCCCTTTTACCTTGCCCTTGGCGCCGTTGGTCAAGGCGGTGGTGAGCACGCCGTTGTTGACCGTCAGCAGGTTCACCTGAATGTCCTTGTAGTCGTAGTAGAAGACGTTGGCGTTAACCGTCAGGCGGCGGTCGAACCACTCGGATTTCAGGCCCAACTCGTAGGCATCCAGCTCTTCCGGGTCCACTGTGGTCAGCTGTGCAAGGCTGGTCGATAGCCCGGTGTTGAAGCCGCCGGAGCGGAAGCCATGGGCATAGCGGAAGAACACCCGCAGATTGTCGTTGATGCGGTACTCGGGGGTCAGGTCGTAAGTCCAGGCTTCCCAAGTCTTGTCTTCCTGGCGATTGCCGTTGGTGCCCACGCCTGCCAGCGGGATCAGCGGGCCGTTGGCGGTGGTGCGGGTCAACTGGGTCAGGTCTAGGTCGATGTCTTTTTTCTCCTGTGTCCAGCGCAGGCCACCCGTCACGCTGAAGTCATCGGTGAAGTCGTAGGTGAGGTTGCCAAACAGCGCGTAGCTGTCGGTGCGGTGGTCATAGCCCAGGTCGCGGAACGCGGTGGTGCCGACCTGGTTCGAACCGGTGCCGTTGGGTGTCGGGCCCGGGGTGACGATGCGCTGGGCCGCGCTGTCGAGGTCTTCATGGAAGTAGTGCGCGCCTGCCAGCCAGTGCAGCGGGCGGTCTTCCGGCGATGCCAGGCGCAGCTCCTGCGACCACTGGCGGTAGCTGTTGTCGGTGATCGACGCGCCGTTGACCTCGTACGGGGTGTAGTCGGCGTCGCTGGTCGAGCGGTTGCGGATGTAGTCGTAGGCGCTGATCGAGGTCAGGGTGTAGTCGCCCAGGTACCAGTTGAAGGTCAGCGACGCGCCGTCGTGGTCGAGGCGGTAGTCCTCGTTGACGTTGAGCGAAATGTCGCGGCCATTGGGGCGCTCGTAACCGACGTTGTAGTAGCGGCCCACCGGCAGTGCGCCGTTGCTGCCATCGCCCTTGAACTGGCGGCTGTGCAGCTTCAGCAAGGCGTCCAGGTCGGGGTTGAGCTGGGCGAGGAACTGCAGGCGGATGGCTTTTTTGTTGACGTCGCCATAGGTGTTGCCGTCGAAGTCGTTGTGCTGGAAGCCATCGCGTTCTTCGGAGTACAGCGACACCCGGCCGGCCAGTTTTTCGTCTACCAGCGCGCCGCCGATGGCACCGGTGAGGATCCGTTCGTTCTTGCTGCCGACGCCGACCGTGCCGTAGCCGTCGGTGTCGAAGGTCGGCTTCTTCGAGATCACGTTGACCGCGCCCGCCGTGGTGTTCTTGCCATACAGGGTGCCCTGCGGCCCGCGCAGGATCTCGATGCGTTCGAGGTCGAACAGCGGGCCGCCGCCGGCGATCGGTGCATTGAGGTAGACGTCGTCGGCGTAGATGCCCACTGGGTAGACCGTCGCGGCGCCGGTGTCACCGGTGCCCAGGCCACGGATGTACCACCGCGGCCGGCCATCGCCGTCGGGGTTCTTGGCCGAGGCGTTGGGCACGAAGGTGGTGATGTCGCCCATCGAGCGCACGCCGTCGGCAGTGATGCTGGTGCCCTTGATCGCCGACACGGCGACCGGGACTTCCTGCAGGGTCTGCTCGCGGTGCTGGGCCGTGACGGTGACGGTTTCCAGGGCGGGCTCGGTCTTGGCGTCTTCGTTGGCGGCGACGGCCTGGCCGCCGGTGCCGGCCAGCAGCAGCGCGAGGCTGATATGGCGGGCCAGTGGGTGGAGCTGGTGCATGGTGAATCTCCCCGTATGTAAAGCGTTGTTGGGGAGAGCTAGAGCAGGGACTGTGCCATGTTTGTAAGTTGTTGAATTATATTAATTTAATTGGTTTTTTAGGGGGCTGTTGCCGGTAGGGCAGCAGTGGGGTGCTTGGCGGGTGCTGCTGGGGCAGCAGCGTTTGGTTGAGCGTGTTGGGGCCGCGTTGCGGCCCTATCGCCGGCAAGCCGGCTCCCACCCGAACTGTGTAGCCTCCAAGGCTAGCGCCGCACCTGTGGGAGCGGGCTGGTCCCGCGAATGGGGCGCATAGCGCCCCCAGGGTCACACAGCCAACCGCGAAGTCGAGCCGATCACACGCTCCAGCACGCTGAAGTCGATCCACTCCCGCACATCGAACCGGCGCGGTATGAACCCCCACCTGAACAGGAACTCGGTAAAGTCCTGCAGCGCATCGATCGAGCGGCTGTCCAGGGTCGTGCGCAAGCGCCGGTGGGCATCGTCGCCATAAGCCGCCGCCACCCAGTACTCGCTGGTGTTCAGCTCACGGGCAAGAAAGCGCCGGGTCTCTTCCGGGTTGGCCCACGCCCACTGCTCGGTGCGCAACACCGTGTCGACCAGTGTACGGCTGGCATCGAAGTGCTCTTCCAGCAAATGCCGGTCCACGGTCAATGTGCGCGGTGTGCCGTTGTTGCTGCGGATCAGCGGGTCGGGGTGGCTGCCGGTATCGACGACTACACGCAGGCCAAACTCGTGGGCCAGGTGCACCGCATGGGCGCCCTTGAGGAAGATCGCGTCGATGTCGCCGCGCAGCAGGCCGATCAGTTCGTTGTTGCGGCGGCTGAAACGGCTGGTGTCCAGGCTCACTTCGGCGCCATACAGGTGCTGCTTGGCGTCGTCGCTGTAGGTACCGCCGTAGGGGTAGTCGACCAGTTCGACATCCGCCACGCTCAAGCCTTCGAGCTTCAGCGCGTTTTCCAGCCCGCGCAGGGCCTGGGCGCGGGTGAAGTCGATCTGCACATTGGCCCACTTGGGCAAGCCGAAGCGGCGGTTTTTCAGGTCGCGGATACTGCGCACACCGCTTTCTTCGGTGGTCAGGATCAGTTGCACTTCATCGCTCCACGACAACCCCAGCACGCGGGTCTCGACACCACTGGCGTAGGCCCAGATTGCCGGGATGTTGCCGCCGTGGCGCACTGAGTTCTGCAGGTGGTGGTCGTAGTGGGCTTCGCGCACTTCCCGTTCGCTGGATTCGCGCAACGACTGGATGTTGGTGCCGAACGGCGCAAAGGCCTCGGCCAGGCGCCCGGATTGCACGGCAATGCCGAGGCCGGTGGGCACGGGGCTGTGGGTGTACCAGAGCGTTTCCAATGGCTTGGTCATGGGGTAACGGGCTTCCTGTCCAGGGGAGTGGGGGCCAGCAAGTGGTCCAGGGGTTGGCGGGCGATCCAGTCACGTACCTCGAACCGGTTGGGGATGAAGCGCCAGCGTTTGAGAAATTCGACAAAATCCTGCAGGGCGTCGATGGCCTGGTCATCCAGGCGGGTGTTTAGGCGCAGGTGGGCATCGGCGCCGTACGCGACCGTGACCCAGTATTCGCTGCTGTTGGTTTCACGGGCCAGGTAGCGGCGGGTTTCGTCCGGGTGCTGGTGGGCCCAGCGTTCGGCGCGCAGTACGGACGAAAGCAGGGTGCGCACCACCTGCGGGTGTTGCGCCAACAGGTGGCTGTCCACGGCGAGGGTGCGCGGCGTGCCGTTGTTGCTGCGGATCAACGGGTCGGGGTGGCTGCCGGTGTCTATGACCGTGTGCAGGGCAAAGGCATGGGCCAGTTGCACGGCGCTCGCGCCCTTGAGAAAGATCGCATCGACCTCGCCGCGCAACAGCCCGGCCAACTCCAGGTTGCGGCCTTCGCTTTGCGTGCTGGACACCGGTGTACCCGCCACATTGCGCACTGGGCGGTCGCTGAAGGTGCCGTCGTAGCGGTAGTTGACCAGCGCGACGTCGCCCACTTGCAGGCCTTCGAGTTTCAGGGCGTTTTCCAGCCCGCGCAGGGCTTGTGCGCGGGTGAAGTCGATCTGCGCCGAGGCCCAGTCGGGCAGGCCGAAGCGCCGGCCCTTGAGGTCCTTGACCGTGTGGATGCCGCTGTCCGGGCGGGTCAGGATCAACTGCGCTTCATCGGCCCAAGACAGGCCGATCACACGGGTTTCGCGGCCTTGCGCGCGGGCCCAGATGGCCGGGATGCTGCCGCCGTGGCGGACCGAGTTGAGCAGGCTGTGGTCAAAATGCGATTCGCGCACGGCCTGCTGGTCGGCTTCGCGCAGGGATTGTACCTGGGTGCCAAGGCTGGCCAGGTCATCCTGCAGCCAGCCTTGCTGCACGGCGATGCCCAGGCCGGTGGGGACTGGACAGCGGGTGTACCAAAGGGTATCGAGGGGTGTGCTCATGTTCCGGCTCCGTCGGGTTCAGGCGCTGGCCTTCAAGGGGGTGGTGGCGGCAGCCTGTTGCACCAAGGGCAGCACTTCCTGGCCGATGCGCAAGGCTTCTTCCAGGTGCGGGTTGCTGGCCAGAATGAACGTGCTGAAACCCGCATCACGGTACTCGGCCAGACGCTCGGCGATGTTCTGATGACTGCCCACCAGGCCCACGGTCGGGCCGGGCTTGGCCTTGGCGAAGCCGGCCCACAGGTTGCGCGCCAGGATCAGTTCGTCGAAGCCTTGCAAGCCTTGGTGATAGGCCGCCTGGCGAGCGCCGCCGACCGAGTCGGAGCCGGTCACGAAGCCCTTGGCCGAGGCGCTGGCCTTGCCTTCCAGGCGCTCGAACTGCTGGCGCAATTCCCGCCAGGCCTGCTCCTCGGTCTCACGGGCGAACAGGTCGACGCGCAGGCCGAAGCGCACGGTGCGCCCTTGTTTGTCGGCCAGTTCCCTGACCCGCTCGATGTGCGGTTTGAGCGTGTCGATCGGCTCGGCCCAGTTGAGGTACACATCGGCGTGGCGCGCCGCCACGTCCAGCGCTGCATCGGAAAACCCGGAGAAGTACACGCCCGGTTTGCGCTCGTGTTGCAGGCCGGGTGGCAGGCTGCCGTTTTCCAGGCGATAGATGTCGCCGTCGTAGGAAAATTTGTCCTGCGCCCACAGGCCCTGGATCACGTCGAGGAACTCACCGGTGCGCTTGTAGCGCAGGTCATGTTCGAGGAAGTCGCCGTTGGCCCGCTGGCTGGCCGGGTTGCCGCCGGTGATGATGTTCCAGTCCAGCCTGCCACCGCTGAGGTTCTGCAGGATCGCAGCCTGCTGTGCGGCATAGGCGGGCAAGGTCCAGGTGGCCTGGAACGCGATCAGAAAGCGTATGCGGCGGGTTTCGCGGGCCAGCGCTGCGGCAGCGATCCACGGCTCGGGGCCGGTGGGCAGCAAGGCACCCTCGAAACCTGCCAGCTCGGCGGCCTTGGCCACCTGGGCGATGTAGTCGATGTAGGTAAAGCCGTCGCTTTCGCCGTTGGGCAGGCGACCGGGGGCGATGTTGCCGGGGCGGTGCTGCGGGTTGCCACGGTTGTGGCGGTCGGTGGACAACTGCGGGCCATCGGTGCCCAAGGGCAGGCGCCAGAAAAATTCGGTGGTCATGGGGGCTCCTGAAGGGGAGGTTGTGCGGATGGGGAGGGTGGTGCAACGGCTGTGCCATGCGTGGCGTTGGGCTTGTGCGGCGGGGGCTTGCGGTGCAGGAGAGGGGCGGGGTGCTGCTGTGGCAGCAACCGGGAAGCAGTGGATGCTGGGAGAGCAGCATGGGGGCTGCGGGGGCAGGGCTTGAGTTTTGCGGTGCCTGGGAGATCGAGCGCCGCCCGCGCGGCGCATCGCGAGCAACGCTCGCTCCTACGTTTGTTTCGGGCCAATCATTCCTGGGGCAAACGCGCGCGACCGCCTTGGCGCATGGCTCGGTATCGCGTCGAAAAAACAAGGCGTTCGCGCGCGCCTGTCACAGGCGTTATTGGCCGAAAACAAACGTAGGAGCGAGCGTTGCTCGCGATGCGCCGCGCGGGCGGCGCTCGATCTCCCAGGCGCTGCACCTCCCAAACCTTACACCTGGCGGCGCTCGATCTATCAGGCGCCGCACCTCACAAGCCTTACACCTGGCACGACTCGCCCCTCTCGGCCACAACCTCCCCGGCACTGCGCAGGTAGGCCTCATACAACGCCGCATAAGCCCCACCCCGGTCAATCAGCTCGGCATGCGCCCCTTGCTCCACCACCTGCCCATGGCGGACCACGGCGATGCGGTCGGCATCGCGGATGGTCGCCAGGCGGTGGGCGATGATGATCGCCGTGCGCCCTTGGCACAGCCGCCGCAAGGCCTGCTGGATACGCCGCTCGGTGTGCACATCCACCGCCGAGGTGGCCTCGTCGAGCACCAGTACCGCCGGGTCGGCCAGGTAGGCGCGCACCAGGCACACCAGTTGCCGTTGGCCATGGCTCAGGTGCGCGCCCAGGGGCCCGACTTCGGTGTGGTAGCGCTGCGGCAGGCGTTCGAGCACTTCGTCTGCACCCAGTTCGCGGGCGGCTGCCACCAGGCGTGCATCGTCGGCACCAGGTGCTGCCAGGCGCAGGTTGTCGAGGATGCTGCCGCTGAACAGCACGTTGTCCTGCAGCACCACGCCGACGTTGCGCCGCAGGTCATGCTGGGCCAGTTCGCGCAGGTCGATGCCGTCCAGTTTCACGGCGCCGCGTTGCACTTCGTAGAAACGCGTCAGCAACTGCACCAAGGTACTTTTGCCATGCCCGGACGGGCCGACGATGGCCAACACTTCACCGGCGCGGATGTGCAGGTCGAGGCCATCGATCACCGGGCGCGGGCCGTTTGGGGTGTAGGCGAAGCCCACCTGCTCGAAGTCCACCTGGCCACTTGCCCTGGCCAGCGGGCGGGGTGATGGCGGGTCGAGTACCTGTGAGCGGGTGTCGAGCAGCAGGAAGATCCGCTGCGCCGACGCACTGCCGGTGGCATAGCGCTCGAACAGGTCCGACAGCTCCTGCAGTGGCCCCAGGAACAGGAACACGTAGAACAGGCTCTCGGCCACCTGGCCGACTGTCACCTTGCCTTCGGCCAGGCCGTGGGCGCCTACCAGCAGCAATACGGCCATGCCTGCCGTGCTCAACAGTGCCGTGAACGGCGCGAACCAGCCGGCACGCAGGCTGCCGCGGATGAGGGCCTGGTTGAAGTCCTCGAGCAGGCGCCGGTAGCGCGCCTGGTTTTTTTGTTCCTGGCCACATTGCTGAATCAAGCGCACGCCGCTGACGCTCTCGACCAGGTGCGCGGTGAAGCGGCTGCGCTGTTCGGCGACCTTGGCCCAGTTGCGTTGCGACACCCGTTTGAAGCGCCAGGTGGCCAACGCCAGCAGTGGCACCGTGGCGGCCAGGCTGTAGAAGAAGCTCGGCTCGATGCGCCACAGCATCACCGCCGCCAGGCCGCAGCGCAGCAGGGCGCCGAGCAGCTCTGGCGGGCCTTGCACCAACAACGGTTCGAGCGCATCGACATCACGGTCAACGCGAGAAATGATGCGCCCGGCGCGGGTCTGGTCGAAGTAGCTCACCGACAGCGCCTGCACGTGGGCAAACACCTTCACCCGCAGGTCGTTGAGCACGCGGATCGCCGCCCGCCCGGCAATGAACTGCGACACGCCTGCCAGCAGGAAGCGCCCCAGCCAGCTGGCCGCCAGGCCCAGGCCGAGCCACAGCACCAGGCGTTCGTCCAGCAACCAGTGATCGGCGCTGGCCACCAACCCCTTGTCGAGCAGCTCGCGGACGAACCAGGGCCGCAGGAACACGGTGAACACCAGCAGCAGTTCGATGCCGATCACCGCCAGGATCTGCCGGCGAATGGGCCGCAGCAGCGGCAACAGGCGGTGGAACATGCCACGGTCCAGGGCCTGGCGCGCCAGGTGCTGCTCGATCTCGATATCGCTGGGGGCCTTGTTGGGTGCATTACTCATGGTCGATCCCCAGCAGGTCGCGGTAGTGGGCATTGTTCGCGCTCAGCTCGGCATGGCTGCCACTGGCGCTGATGCGGCCGTTTTCCAGCATCAGTACCCGGTCGGCCAACAGCAGGGTCGAAAGGCGGCTGGTGATCAGCAGCAAAGTCGGCCCCTGGCCCGTGTCGCCGCGCAGGCGGCGGATGTTGTGCAGCACCTGGCGCTCACCCAGGGCATCCAGGGCGCTGGTGGCGTCGTCCAGGCACAGGATGTCCGGCGCGCCGAGCAGTGCGCGGGCCAGGCACAGGCGTTGGCGCTGGCCGCCGGAGAGGGTCACGCCACGGTCGCCCAGCGGCGTGTCGAGGCCATGGGGCAAGCGTTCGAGTACATCGTCTGCCGCCGCCAGGCGCAGCCCTTCGCGCAACTCAGCGGCGCTGGCATTGGCTGCCGCCAGGCGCAGGTTGGCCGCCAGGCTGTCAGAGAACAGGAAGCTTTCTTGCGGCAACACCTGGACGCGTCGGCGCAGGTCGGCCAGGTCGAGCGCGCGCACATCCTGCCAGCCCATTGCGTCACTGCCGACCAGCACGGCGCCGCCTTGCACGTCGGCCAGGCGCGGCAGCAGGCTGGCCAGCAGGCTCTTGCCGGTGCCCGTGGCGCCGACCAGTGCCACCACCTCGCCGGGCTGCAGGGTCAGCGAGCAGTCCTGCAGGATGGCGCGCTCGCCCGTAGGGGCGCTGACGCGCACCTGGGCCAGTTTCAGGCCCAATGGCCCAGGGGGCAGGGTGGCCTGGCCGCCAAGGATCGCCGGTTGCTCGTCCAGCAGTTGCCAGATGCGCTCGGCGCTGGCGCGGGCATCGGCGAAGGTCTGCATGACCCGGCCGATGCCTTCGATACGGAACACCAGCGTGGTGGCCACCAGCAGCGAAGTGACCAGCTCGCCGATGCCCAGCGCGCCCGCCGCCACGCGGTGGGCGCCGTACACCAGGACCCACACATGCCCCAGCGCTACCACCGCCTGTGGCAGCGGGATGCGTGAGCTGGCATAGGCCAGGGCCGCGCGCGCGTGGCCGGTGAACACGCCAACCTGGTGGGCGAACCGCTCGATGCGCTGGCCCTCCAGGCCGAACGCCTTGATCACGCGCACGCCACCGATGCCTTCTGCCAGGTCCTGGCTGACCTGGTCGTAGGCAGCGCCCACGGCGCGATCGAGCGTGACCAGGCGATCGGTCTGCACGACGAACAGCCACAGCCCGGCCCCGGTCAACAGCAGCGGCACCAGGCCGAGCAGTGGGTCATACCAGCTCAGCAGCCCCACGGCGGCCATTACCACCAAGGGGGTTTCGATGATCTGTCGCCAGAAGGTGATCAGCGCATCGCGCACCTTGTCGGCGTCGCGGGTGGTGCGGGTCACCAGTTCACCCATGCCGTGGCGCCAGTGGTAGCCCAGGTGCAGGCGCTGGACCTGCGTGAGGATGCGCTCGCGCAGGCGCGTCAGCAGCGCCTGGCTAAGCACCAGCGACAGCACCGCGGCGGCGTATTGCAGCACACCACGGCCCAGGGCGATGGCCAGCAGCAGCCACAGCCAGTGCCAGGCCACGGCGGCATCCAGGCTGCCGTCGGGCAGGCGTACCACAGCGCGGCCAGCGCTGACATCGTCGACCGCGTGGCCGATCAGCCATTGCTGCCAGACCAGGCCAAGGTTGCCGGCGATGTACAAGGCGGTCACGAGGCCGAAGCGCCAGGGCATTTCACGGTAGATGGCCAGGGCGCGAAGAAGAGGGTGGTTCATGTAGAGGCTCGGTACTGGGGCTGCTACGCAGCCCATCGCAGGCAAGCCAGCTCCCACAGTGACGGTGGCGTGGCTTGGTGTGTGGGCGCTGGCTTGCCTGCGATGGGCCGCGCAGCGGCCCCCAGGGTTAGGTTCAACGGCGCGTTGCGCCCTGGGTTTCCTTGGCATTGAGCACGGCGGTGTACTCCCCTGGGTCGGCGCCATTGAGGTAGTAGTTGCCGACGTTGTGCAGCCGCCAGCGAATGGGGTCATGGGTGGTATGCACCCGGGCGTTGCGCCAGAAGCGGTCGAGGTTCCACTTGCTCAACGAGGCACTGGCCCCGAGCAGGGAAAACAGGTCGCTGGAGATCTTAAGTGACGCCGCATCGGAGTGGGCGCGGGCAGTGGCCACCGAGAGAATCAGTTCATCCTGCAGGGCTTTGTCCTCCGGGTCGCGCTCATGCGCGTCGAACACCCGTGCGGCATCGCGCAGTACCGACTCGGCACCGCGCAGCGCCACGGCGTACTCGCCAATCTGGCGAATCACGTGCGGCTCGTCACTGGCGCGGTCCACGCCACTTTCCACCCAGGCCCGGGCATGCTCGCGCAGGTAGTCGACGCCTGCCTGCAGCGCGCCGGCGGCGATACCGGTGTCGATGGCGGCATGAAGAATCTGCGGGAAGGTCAGCCCTGTGCGCTTCATCGGGCCGGTTCGCCGCGACAGGTAACGCTCGTCGAGCACGATCTCGTCGAAGTTGACCGTGCCGCTCACCGAGTTCTGCTGGCCGAAGGCCTGCCAGTCATCGACCAGGGTCAGCCCAGGGGTGTCGCGGTGCAGCAGCACACCGACGCCGCCGTCTTCGCTGGCGGCCGTCAGCGAGATCCAGTCGGCCAGGTAAGAGCCGGTGGAGTAGAACTTGCTGCCATTGAGCACCAGCTTGCCATCGGCGCGGCGCTCGACCCAGGTTTTCAGGGCGAACTTGTTCTTGCCGCCCACCTCGGCCAAGGCATTGCCGAAACGCTTGCCGGCCAATACGTCGGCGATCAGGCGGTCGCGCACGTCGTCGGCGTAGCTGGTGAAGATGCCGCGCAGCATCACGTTGTGGATCTGCAGCAGTTGGCCGACACCGCCGTCTGCGGTGGAGATCAGGCGCACGGTTTCGACGATGGTTTGCACCGAAGCGCCAAGGCCGCCGAATTCGGCCGGTACGGCGATGGCGGTGAGACCGCTGCTGGACAGCAGGTCGGCCTGGCGGCGCGGCAGCTGGCCGTTGTTGCTGGGGTCGGCGGCGAGCACGGCGATTTGCGCGGCGACCTCGCGGGCGGCGGCGATGGCTTCGGCTTCGCTGGTCAGGCGGTGGATAGGGCTGGGTTCGATGGCGCTCATGGGTCGTCTCGCAAGGGTCTTCAAGGGCCAGTGCGCCTGCTTCGCGGGCAAGCCCGCTCCTACAGGTGAAGTGCCGGTTTCAAGGGCAATGAAGGTCCTGTGGGAGCGGGCTTGCCCGCGAATGGCCGCACCGCGGTCCCATAGCCTTGAGCAAGTTCTTTGCCATGACTCACCAGGCCCCGTGTTGCTTGGCTTCGGGCCGCGCCTGCTGCCCCAGCAACAGCTCGCCTGCTGATCTGGCAGCACCCCGCCCGCAATCCTGCTCCGTGCCCAGCACCCAACGCCTGTAAATGACACTCAAGTCCCCGTAAATCAAGGCCTCCAGCGGTTGGCACGCACGCTGCAATAGCGCTTTCACGACGCCCAAGGAGCCACCCCATGACACTCGCTACTGCCGCAACGCAAACCGACGACCCCACTGCCCTGGACCGCATCTGGTTTACCCGCTGCCCGGTGCCCACCGCTTCGGGCATCGCCTACAAGCTGGGCTGGCTGGACGAAGAATTCGCCCCCGACGGCCTGCCGGTCTCGACCCTGCAGGAAACCCGTCAGCTTGGCCATCACCACTACGATCACCAGCTCCCGGGGCTGTTTCGCGAAGGCGGCAACGTGCCGGCCTTGGCCGCCCGTGCAGCGGGCTCACCGAGCCGGCTGATCGGCCTGACCTGGATCGAGGAATGGCAGACCATCCTGGTCCGCCCGGACTCAGGCATCCGCAACGCCGCCGACCTGCGCGGCAAGCGCCTGGCCCTGCCGGCCTGGGCTGACAGCCGCCCCGGCAGCATCGCCCGGGCCATGAGCCTGCACGGCTACAAAGGCGCCCTGGCCTCGGCCGGCCTGCACCTGGACGACGTGCAACTGGTGGAAGTGGCGCTGCTCGACCAGGCCAGCGCCGCCACCCCGCAGCTGGGCCTGCAGCGCCTGTGGTCGGGCCTGGATTACCTGGCGCGCGGCGAGGTCGATGCCGTCTACGTCAAGGGCGCGGCCGCTGCCGATGCGGCGCGTCGCCTGGGCCTGGTGGTGGGCGTCGATCTCGACCTGCTAGCCGACCCGCGCCACCGCATCAACAACGGCACGCCAAGGCCGATCACCGTGCACCAGAGCCTGATCGACAACCACTTCGAGCTGGTCGCGCGCTTCTTGGCCCAGACCCTGCGCGCTGCCGAATGGGCGGCCGGCAACCGCGATGCGCTCAACAGCTTCCTTGAGGACGAGACCCGCGCCGGCAGCCAGGGTGTTGCCGAAGCCTATCGCGGCGCGTTCCACACCACCTTGGCACCGGACCTGTCCGAGCAACGCCTGGCGTTTCTGGGCACGCAAAAGGACTTTCTCTACCTGCATGGCTTCCTCGAAGCCGACTTCAGCATCGCCGACTGGGTCGACCCACGGCCCCTGCAGGCTGCCCATGAACTGCTGGCCCAGCGCCGCGCCTGACCTTGCATCCGCCCCCGGAGATTGAACATGACCGTACTGATCAACGAACGCCCCGTCACTGCCGAACTGCAAGCTTTCATCGACCAGGTGGTCGCCGAAGCCGAAGCGGCGTTTACCGTATTCCGCGAGACCAACACCATCACCGCCAATGGCACTGTCGGCTTCATCGAGCGTGTGCCCGGTGAAGACCTGCTGGTGTCCGTCAACTACGGCGGCCCGTGGAACCACCGCAAACCGCTGCAGGCGACCGTGACCGACTTCTCCGGCAACGTGATCGTCGGCAAGGGTAAAGGCGGGCTGGGGCGCTACACCAAACTGTTCCAGACCCACGCTGACATCACCACGATCTCGCATGTGCACAGCCCGTACCTCGGCGCCTGGGCCCAGACCCACCGTACCTTGCCGTTCCACTACGTGCCGGTGCAGCGCTATCAGCTGGCGCGGGAGCTGCCGGTGTACATCGACCGGCGCCAGGCCGAGGTGGACTTCATCCTCGACAAGATCGCCGAAAACCCCTTCAACCTGGCCATTCTCGAAGCCAATGGCGGCTCCACGGTGTGGGGTAAGCAGGGGCTGCGTGCGACGGCTGAGTTCATCCTGCTGTTGGAAGAAGGCGCGCAGATTCAGCTGCTGGCCGATGCGCTGGGCGGTTCGCGGCCCTATGGGCCAGGGGTGCTGACGCAGCAGTGGAAGATGAGTGGGTTATACGAGCACGCTACCGAGCTGGGGCTGGTGCCGGGTATCGATCGACGCAGCTGATTCGCAGTTCCAAGCCCACCACGCCCTCCTTTGTAGGAGCAGCCTTGTGCTGCGAAGAGGCCGGCCCGCCAGATGCAGTTGCTGCGCCTGGACTGGCCTCTTCGCAGCACAAGGCTGCTCCTACAGGGGGACGAGTGACAGTTTGGTATTTCACTCCAAGCAAGGACCACTCCCATGGCAGTAAAAATCCTCTGGTACCTCACCACCCCCGACGGCCCCTATCCCTGGGAGCCCGAAGGCCGCTGGAAAACCGACTTCGAGCACCTCAAGCAACTGGCCATCGCCGCCGATCGCCTGGGCTTCTACGGCTCGCTGCTCGGCTCCAGCCCCAACGAAAGCCTTGCGGTATCGGCCGCGCTGATCGACGCCACGTCACGCCTGCGCTTTCTGGTCGCACAACACCCAGGCGAGCTGTCGCCTGCGGTGTTGGCCAAGTGGGCACTGACCTTCGACCAGTTTTCCAACGGCCGCTTGCTGTTCAATGTGGTCAACGGCAACGACGTCGGCCTGGCCACGCTGGGCGTGCATTACCCACACGATGAACGTTACGACTTCAGCCTGGAATACTGGCGCGCGTTCCAGGGCTTTTACGCCGGTGAAACGGCAGGCTACGACGGCCGTTACGTCAAGCTCTCGCCACGCTCACCTGCGGCTGCCAGCCACCCCTTGGGCGGTTGGCACCCACCCAAGCAAAAGCCTGGCATCCCGCTCTGGGGCGCGGGCACATCGGCGCCAGGCGTGGCCCATTCGGTGCAGTTACTTGACGTCTACTTGAGCTTTGCCGATACCCCGCAAAAGCTAGGCGACAAGTTCCGCAGGGTGGCCGCCGAGGCAGCAAAAATCGGCCGCGAGCTGACCTACGGCACACGCCTGCAAGTCATCGTGCGCGAGACCGAAGAAGAAGCCTGGGCGCATGCCGAACGCCTGCTGCAGCGCACTTCGCTGGCCACCGCCCGCGCGGCCATCGAGCGTCAATTGCCGGCAGGGCAGACCCTGGACACCTACGTCAGCGACGACCCGCGCATTCAGCGCAACCTCGACAGCATTCGCGCCGGGCGCCTGCCCACTGCCCGCGAGCTGGAGATCTACCCCAACGTCTGGCTGGGCCCCAGCCTGTTCGGCTTCAACATCCTTGGTCCGGCTGCGGGCACCTACCTGGTCGGCAGCGCCGAACAGGTGGCCGAGCGCATCCGCGAGTACGAAGCCCAAGGCACGTCGGCGTTCATCCTGTCGGGCTTCCCGCTGATCGATGAGGCCCACCGGGTGGCCGACCTGCTGTTCCCGCTGCTCGACCTGGACCACGGGTTCGAGGTGCCGCGCCTGAGCGCCCGCACTAAGCCGACCGTGGCCCAACCGGCGTAAGGAGAAGGTGATGAGTGAGTTTTCGCGCCGGGTGTTTCTCGGCAACAGCCTGGCCGTCGGGGGCGGCCTGCTGCTCGGTGGCGGGCTGCTCAGCGGCTGCGATGGCGGCGCACCCGCTGCCACGGCTGACGGTATCGCATTACCCGCCACGCCGGTACAGGGTGGGCGGTTGCGCGTGGGCATCATCGACGGTGACCAGGCGGGCAACCTCGATGCGCACAAGCCGGTGGGCGGCGGCATCATCCGCGGCTGGGCGCTGTACGCCAAGTTCTGGGAATGGAACCCGGATGTCAGCACGCGCCTGGCCCTGGCCGAGTTCGCCGAGCCGAATGCCGATGCCAGTGCCTGGACCATCCGCCTCAAGCCAGGGCTGGAATTTCACCATGGCAAAAGCATCACCGCCGACGACATGCTGTTCTCGATCCTGCGTTTGACCGACCCGCAGTTGGCCTCGCCGTTTGCCGGGCTGGTCGGCGCCATCGACCGCCAGGCGCTGCGCAAGCTGGATGCGCGTACGATCGAGATCCGCTTCAAGCAGGGGCAAAGCTTCTATCCCTTGGATGAAACGCTAATCAGTTTCGGCGGCATCGTGCCGACCGATTATCATCCGTTGACCAACCCGGTCGGCGCCGGGCCCTACAAGCTCAAAAGCTTCATCCCTGGCCAACGCTCGCTCTACACCCGCTTCGAAAACTACTACAAACCCAACCGCCCTTATGCGGATGAGCTGGAGATCATCGAATTCAAAGACCAGGTCTCGCGTGCGGCGGCCTTGCGCGCAGGGCAGATCGACGTGGCCAGCGGGGTGCAGGCCGAGCACAGTGCCTTGCTCAAGGCTGACCCGCGCCTGCGCCTGTACGCTTCGCCCAGCACCTCGTTTACCGGTTTCAACCTGAACCTGGCCAAGGCGCCATTCCAGGACGTACGTGTGCGCCAGGCGTTCCGCCTGCTCGCCGACCGGCAAGAGCTGGTGGCGCGTGGGCTCAATGGTTTCGGCCGTATCGCCAACGACCTGTATTCGCCACACGACCCGACTTACAACCACACGATCGCCCAGCGCCCGTACGACCTTGATCAGGCCCGTTCACTGCTGCGCCAGGCCGGGCAGGACGACTTGCGTGTCGAGCTGACCACTACACCAGGGCCAGGGGTAAACGCGGCGTTGGTGTTTGCCCAGCAGGCGCAGAAGGCGGGGGTGCAGGTCAAGGTCAACCAGGTCGACGGCTCGGTGTTCAATGGCCCACAGCGCGAGCAGTGGCAGCTGTCCCCGGGTTCGACGCCGGCCCGCGGTTTCCTCGCCTCGGCGCTGCACAACGATGCGCCGCAAGCCATCTACAACCGCAGCAATTTTCACGACCCACGGTTTACCGAACTGTACGGCCAGGCGCTGGCGCAGCCCGACCTGGAGCGGCGCAAGGCCTTGGTACATGAGGCCCAGGTAATCCAACACGAACGTGGCGGGCTGTTGATCTGGGGCTTCTCGGACGTGCTCGATGCAGCGTCCGCCAAGGTCGGCGGGCTCGCCCCCGAACAGACCACCTTCGCCTCCTGGCGCTTCGACGAACTCTGGTTGAACCATGCCTGATCACGCTCACCGTTCCCCACGTACGCCGGCCTGGCTGGCCTGGTTCATTGGCCGTCTGGGCTACGGCCTGCTAACCGCCTGGGTCATCAGCCTGGTGGTGTTCATCGCCACCCAGGCGCTGCCCTCGGACCCGGCGCGGGTCATCCTTGGCCCCGATGCGCCACTGGACAGCATCGTGACCTTGCAGCGCCAGCTGGGCCTCGACCAGCCGATCCTGGTGCAGTACCTGCGTTGGCTGGGGGCGGCATTGCGCGGTGACCTGGGCATCTCGCTGGACTCGCAGGTGCCGGTGGCACAGCTGCTGTTCGGGCGGCTCGGCCACACCCTGGCCTTGCTGGCCGGCGTGCTGGCGCTGGTGGTGCCACTGGCGCTGACCCTGGGCGTGAGCCTGGCGCTGCGCCGTGACCGGCCGCTGGACCGCTGGGGGTTGTCGGCCTTGATCCTGTTGAAGGCTACGCCTAGCTTTCTGTTGGCCATTGGCCTGGTGCTGTTGTTTTCCATGCCCGGCATGGGCTGGCTGCCGGCGGTGTCGATCCTCGACCCGCAATTGCCCTTGTGGCGGCAGTTGCCATCGTTGGTGCTGCCGGTGGTTACCCTGAGCCTGTCGGCGCTGCCGTACCTGACACGGATGGTCCGCGCCTCGATGATCGAGGCGCTGGAGTCCGACTACGTGGTGGCCGCACGCTTGCGCGGTATACCGGAGCGGCGCATCGTCTGGCGCCATACCTTGCCCAACGCCCTGACCCCGGCCATCCAGGGCGTGGCGCTGACCCTGCGCACGCTGGTCGGCGGCGCACTGTTGGCCGAAGTGATCTTCAGCTACCCCGGCATCGGCACGGCCCTCAATGCGGCGATCCAAATGCGCGACCTGCTAATGATCCAGGGCGTGGTGCTGGTCATCACCCTGGCCGTGGTGCTGATCAACCTGCTGGCCGACCTGCTGACTGTCCTGCTCACCCCCAAGCTGCGCACCGCGCGCCGGGTCAAGATGATCCGCCGCAACCGGCGCGGCATTCGCCCGTGGTGGCGACGCGCACGCCGTACACCTGCCCAGGAGGCAACCCATGACTGAGACCCGCTGGCTGGCCGACCCGCAGGTGCGGCGCGGCGCCGTGATTACCGCGCTGGTGATGTTGCTGGCGCTGCTGGGCCCTTGGCTTGCGCCGCATGCGCCGACGGCCATGGTCGGGCCGGTGTATGGGCCGCCGAATGCCGATGCGCCGCTGGGGCATGATTTTCTTGGCCACGACCTGTTGTCTCGCTTGCTCAGCGGGGGCGTGTCGGTGCTGTGGATGTCGGTGGCGGCGGCCACCCTCGCGCTGGTGGTCGGCGGCAGCCTTGGGTTGTTGGCCGGTTTTTCGCGCCGCCGCCTGGACCAGGCGATCAGTTGGGCGGCGGATGTCTCGCTGGCTTTTCCGGACCTGATCCTGGTGCTGCTGATCGTTTCGATGCTCGGCCGTGCGCCGTGGTTGATCGTGTTGACCGTGGCCATCGCGTTTACCCCAGGGGTCGTGCGCCTGGCGCGTGGCAGCGCTGTGGCGGTGGCGGGCCAGGAGTTCGTCGAGGCGGCGCAGATGATGGGCTACTCACGTTGGCGCATCCTGTTCAGCGAAATCCTGCCGAACATCCTGACGCCGCTGCTGGTGCATTTCGGCAACATGCTGACCTGGGCGGTGGGCATGCTCTCGGGCTTGAGCTTCCTGGGTTATGGCGTAGCGCCGCCGGCGGCGGACTGGGGGCTGATGATCAACGAAAACCAGGCCGGCCTGCTGGTGCAGCCCTGGGCAGTATTGGCACCGGCGCTGCTGATTGCCGTGTTCGCCTATGGCACCAACATTCTGGCGGAAGGTATCGGCCGGGTCAGTGCACGTATTGGGGAGAAGCAACCATGACGGCGGCGTTGAAAGTCGACAGCGACGTGTTGCGAGTCAGCGACCTGCGGGTGGAACTGGCGGGGCAGGTCGATGTGCTGGCCGATGTCTCGTTCAGCCTGTCGGCGGGAGAGATCGTGGGGTTGGTGGGCGAGTCCGGTTCGGGCAAGACCACCCTGGCCACGGCCTTGCTGTGCCATGCGCGGCAAGGTGCGCGGATTACCGGCGGGCGCATTGCGGTGGCGGGGCAGGCGGTGCTGGAGCTTGAGGGCGAAGCCTTGCGCCTGGCGCGGGGCGGGTTGGTGGGCTACGTCGCCCAAGACCCGGCCACAGCGCTGAACCCGGCTCTGCGCATAGGCGCCTTGTTGCGTGAAACCGTGTTGGCGCATCAGCCCAAGCTGACTGCAGATGCATTGCAGCAACGCATCAATGAGACCCTGGTGGATGTCGGCCTGCCAGACGACCCAGCCTTTCTGCGGCGTTTTCCTCATCAGTTGTCCGGGGGGCAGCAACAGCGGGTGATGCTGGCACTGGCGTTTGTTCTGCGGCCGAAACTGATCGTGCTCGACGAGCCGACCACGGCGCTCGATGTGACCACCCAGGCGCATGTGCTGGAAACCCTCAAGCGCCTGTGCCGGGGGCACGGTGTGGCGGCGTTGTACGTGACGCACGACCTGGCCGTGGTGCGCGACCTGGTTGACCGGGTGATGGTGATGTATGCCGGGCGGCTGGTGGAAGTGGCGGGGCGCGAAACCTTGTTCAAAGCACCGGCACACCCTTACACCCGTGCCTTGCTCGCGGCCATTCCTGATATTGCCCGACGCCAGCCGCTGCAAGCCATCGCCGGCCATGCGCCAGCGCCGGGGCAGCGGCCTGCGGGCTGCGCGTTTGCCCCTCGTTGTGCCAGGCGACGTGCCGAATGTGCGGTGATCGAGCCTTCGCTGCTGGCGTTCGAGGGCGGTCAGCAAGTCGCTTGCCTGGCGCCCTACCGTGAGCCGCTGCCCCTCGGCGAGCAGGGTGTCGAGGTAGCAGCGTCGCCTAGTGCAGAGGTGTTGCTGGAGGTGCAGGGGCTGGATGTGGCTTACGACCGCCAAGTGCTGTTCGATGTTTCACTGCAGGTAGCGCAAGGCGAATGCCTGGCGCTGGTGGGCGAGTCCGGTTCGGGCAAGACCAGCCTGGCCAGGGCCATCGCGGGGTTAGGCGAGAACGTTCAGGGGCAACTGCGTTACGGCGGCGAGCCGCTGGCGTTCACCGCGCGTCAACGGGATGCGCGGCTGCGTCACCAGATCCAGTACGTGTTCCAGAACCCCTACCGGGCGTTGAACCCTCGGCAGACGATCGCGCAGACCCTCAGCGCGCCCCTGGCGCATTTCTTCGCTGTACGTGGCGATGAGGCGCGTCATCGGGTCGAAGCGGTACTGGCGCGGGTGTCGCTGCCGGCGCGTGTGGCCGATCTGTATCCGCACAGCCTGTCAGGGGGAGAACGGCAGCGCGTGGCGATTGCCCGGGCGTTGATCTGTGAGCCACGGCTGTTGGTTTGCGACGAGATTACCTCGGCGCTGGATGTGTCGGTGCAGGCGTCGATCCTGGCATTGCTGCGGCGTTTGCAGCGTGAAGGGCTGACCGTGTTGTTCGTCACCCATGACTTGGGCGTGGTGCGGGCGATAGCCGACCGGGTGTTGGTGTTGCGCCAGGGCAGGGTGGTGGAAGAGGGGGAGGCTGAGCAGGTGCTTGGGCGGCCGGTTGATGGCTATACCCGGACCTTGGTGGCGCATTCGCCTAGGTTGCAGGCGGGCGTCTAGGTGCACGGCTTTGGGTGGGGCGGCGCCTGTGAGATCGAGCGCCGCCCGCGCGGCGCATCGCGAGCAACGCTCGCTTGTATGGTAGGACTTGAAGGGAGGAGGAGGGACACCGCTCGACCGCATCAAGCTAAGGCTTAACGGCCTGAGCCCTGTTGATTACAGGGCTCAGGCTGCTAGCTGAAACTGTCCAACTTTCTGGGGGCAGTCCAGGTACACCGCAGGTCTCAAGGCCTGTGTATACCTGTGGGAGCGGGCTTGCCCCGCGAAGAGGCCCGAACAGGCGGTGAAATTTCAGGGAGACCGAACAATGACCACAGACGCCAACAAAGCCCCAACCACGGTCGGCAAGACCAAGTTCTACCAGGGCGAAAAAAAGACCCAGCCGCTGTTCTGCATCGAGCCCGGCATCCCTTGCCAAGACGCCCGTGAGCAAGCCTCAGAACTGATGGGCGTTGTGCGAGACCTGACCATCGCCGGCGTAATGGACGACAACCCCCAACTGATCTGGGCCTCACATTATCTAAGCGCCTTGGCCAAGGCGCTGATGGATGATGCCGAACTGGGGATGACGCGCTAACGGTGAGGTTGCCGAGGCTCGATTCATTGTCCTACCGTTAAGTCGGGGCCGGTAGTTTGGGCAACCCATTACGCCTGTATGGACTTAGGTTTCATTTTAGACAGCGCGATTCTCCTGGTCCTCATTCGGTATTTGAAGGTCTGGACCCTAGACTGAGTACGTTCCCATCATTCAAAAAGTATGCCGCCATGGATGTGTATGGCTTTCCAGCGACGCCAGGTAATGTGTCCGCCTAGAAGGTGCGTTTCGGTAGCTCAGCATTGTCATTCGGTCAAATCGTGAGCACTATCATTTTTGCTAGTTGCAATCAATAAGCCGTTTTTGGATAATTGGTGTGGGAGATGTTTTCGGTTACGCTTAAAGCGCTGATTTTTTATTTTGTGTGGAGGTGTGTGATGGCGGCGGAAATCAAGAAATACTATGTTGAAGATGGGAAAATGGCTTTATGGATTAACCTAATCGGTAATGTGGTAGTGGCAAGGACGTTCTATCCAAAAAGTTATTGCTATGCAGCAGATGGCGATAATCTAGGTGATGAGCACGATGGAGGAAGTCTTGGGTTCAATGGGCTGACGTTGGCTGAACTTTTGGACTTATTGGGTGAGCTTGTTGAAGCCTCCGCAGAGCATCAATCGGATAGTTCTGTGGATGAAAGCTTGGAATATTTCACAATTAATCAACTCCTTCTGGAGATGACAATTAGCTATGTTTTACTGACCGTCGAGAACCGGCAAATCATTGAGATCGCGCTACTGGAGCGTGAAGATCCGAAGAATGTTTTGGCTTCGGTTAAACTTGTGAAGAAAAGCGTTTGACGCTTATTTGAAGTGCTCTCTTCGTGATCAATAGGCGCGGTGGAATACACGAATTATGTCACTTACTCCGCTTCGCTCCACCACCAACCTGACTACCATCAGAAGTCGGATCTGTATGATGGCTTCCATCCGTGGAGGGCTGGATGCTTTATTGAATTTTAAGTTCTGCTGAAGTGGAAGTTAATATCCACATGCTTTTAGATACTCAATAGACCTTGCGCAGCAGTGCAAGCAACTGCCGCCGCTCGTCATCATCCAAATTGGCAGTAGCGGCACGGTCACTCTCTTCAGCTACCCCATACAGCGTTTTCAGCAGCTTCTCACCCGCCTTGCTCAGGTACAGGCCATAAGAGCGCTTGTCTGCCTTGCTGCGCACGCGCAGGGCCAGGCCCGCTTCTTCAAGCTTGTTGAGCAGCGGCACCACTTGGGGCGGCTCAATGTTCAACGCCTTGGCCAGCTCGGCCTGCGTAGGGCCTGGGTTTTGCGCGATGATGGCCAACGCAGAAAACTGTGCAGGCCGCAGGTCGTAGGGCGTCAGGCACTCGACAAGGTGCTGAAACACCTTCATCTGCACGCGGCGCAAGGCGTAGCCAACCAGATCATTCAGGTCGGTCGGCGCAGTGGCCTCGCTGCTGTCGGCGCCCGGTTGCAGTGCAGGGGATGTGTTCATGCGATCTCGTGTGTCAGCGACGGTAAGGGTAAAAAATGATTAAGAAGTATAACCGATGCTGACCCGATGCAAACAGCGCAGGGCAGGCGGCAGCCGCAACCGGCTGCCACCCCGCAGGCTCACTCCATGGCCTCTGCCACGCCTTGGTCTTCACCCAAGAAGCCGCCACTCTGGTGCTGCCAAAGCCGTGCATAGGTGCCGTTGCGGGCCAGCAGTTCGGCGTGGGTGCCTTGTTCGATGATGCGCCCTTCATCCATGACGATCAGGCGGTCCATGGCAGCGATTGTCGACAGCCGATGGGCGATGGCGATGACGGTCTTGCCGTGCATCATCTCATTGAGGCTTTCTTGGATGGCGACTTCGACCTCGGAGTCCAGCGCGCTGGTCGCCTCGTCGAGCAGCAGGATCGGGGCGTTCTTGAGCATCACCCGGGCGATGGCAATGCGCTGACGTTGGCCACCGGACAGCTTGATGCCGCGCTCACCCACCAGCGTGTCGTAGCCGCTGTGGCCTTGGCGGTCGCTCAGCTGGTTGATGAACCCGTCAGCCTGGGCATTGGCGGCGGCCTCGCGGATTTGCGCGTCGCTCGCGTCGGGGCGGCCGTAGGCGATGTTGTCGCGAATCGAGCGGTGCAGCAGCGAGGTGTCCTGCGTGACCATGCCGATGGCGCTGCGCAGGCTGTCCTGGGTCACCTGGGCAATGTTTTGCCCATCAATGCGAATGGCGCCGTGGTCAACGTCGTAAAAGCGCAGCAGCAGGTTGATCAGCGTCGACTTGCCCGCACCGGACCGCCCGACCAAGCCGACTTTCTCACCGGCGCGAATGTTCAGGCTCAGGCCATCGAGCACCTGCCGCTCACCGTTGTAGTTGAAGCTGACATTGTCGAAGCTCACCGCGCCGCCTGACGTCACCAACACCCCGGCATTCGGCGCGTCCTGTACTTTGGGGCCGCGGGTCAAGGTGGCCATGCCGTCCTGCACGGTGCCGATGTTCTCGAACAGGGAGGTCATCTGCCACATGATCCAGTGCGACATGCCGTTGATGCGCAAGGCCATGGCGGTAATCGCCGCCACCGCACCGGTGCCGACTTCGCCTTGGTGCCACAACCACAGGGCATAGCCGCCAGCGCCGATGATCAACCCGACCACCAAGGCCTGATTGACGATTTCGAACTGGCTGACCAGGCGCATCTGGCGAAAGCCGGTCTGTTTGAAATCCTCCATCGCCGCCCGCGCAAAGTGCGCTTCGCGTTTGGAATGCGAAAACAGCTTCACGGTGGTGATGTTGGTGTAGGCGTCCGAGATGCGCCCGGTCATTGATGAGCGCGCATGGGCCTGTTCCTGGCCGACTTTGCCCAGGCGCGGCACGAAGTACAGCAAGGCCAGCCCAAACAGCGCGACCCAGGCAATGAACGGCAGCATCAGCTTCAAGGCAAAACCGCCCGCTAGGGCGATAATGGCGATGAAGTACACGCCGATGCCGGGGGCGATTTCGATCAGGGTGAACAGCACTTCGCGCACGGCCAGTGCGGTCTGCATCACCTTGGTGGTGACACGGCCGGAAAACTCGTCAGAAAAGAAAGAAAGGCTTTGCCGCAGCATCAGCCGATGGAAGTCCCAGCGCAGCCGCAGCGGCAAATTGATCGCCAGTACCTGGTGCTGCACCATCGTGCGCAGCGCCACCAGCCCGATGCTGGTCAGCAATACGATGCCAATGCCCCACAGCACGCGGCTTTCCTGAGCCGCTTCAGCGCCGCCCGTTTGCCAGGTCGAGAGTAAATCGACAACCTGGCCGAGAAAGGAAAACAGCCAGGCTTCGTAGATCGATACACCGGCGCTGAGCAGCGCCAGCGCCAGTACGTAACCACGCGCGCCGCGCGTGCAGGCCCACAGAAAACGCAGCAGGCCGACCGGTGGCGGCGGGGCCTCGTCGGGTGGGAAGGGGTCTAGCCGTCGTTCAAACACACGGAGCATGGTGGCCTCCTAAAAGGTCCAGTTGTACCCCGTGCTGGCGTCAGGCGCCAGACCGACATGCAAACCTTACCCCTAGGGAACCCTAGGCCAGCCTCCACCGTCGAAGCTGGCCGAGGGTGTTCATGCTTCATGCTTGCGCCGCACTCATCCCGCCTGCAGCCAGGGCATTCTTTCTAACGGCCCGGTACAGCAGGCTGGACACCATGAACCCTGCAACGGCCAGGATACTCATCAAGGTGAAGACCCAGTTGTACCCCTGCTGGCCGGGGAAGTGGTCGAGGATTGCACCGTAGATGACGTAGGCAAACATGCCCGGCGCGTAACCGATCAGGCAGCCGATACCGAAGGCGGAACCGGTGATGTGCTGGGGAATACCGACTTCGCCCATCGGCGCCCAGAACACGCCGCGCATGGAGAACACGATCAGCGCAAAGGACAGGGTGGCGGCCATGCCGGCATAGATGAAGGTCGGGCTTTTCGGAATCAACATGATCACCGCCATCAGCGGCAACAGTGCCAGAAAGGCCCACTTCAGGTAGCGGCTGGTGCTCTTGAACTGCTTGTCGGCAATGAACCCACCGGCAGGCCCGCCCAGAATCTTCAGGAAATACTGGTTGATGATGCCGTAGGCACCCACCAGCGCCACCGGCAAGCCGTACATCTCCTTGAGGTAGGGGATGAAGTAGGTCAGGCCGCAATAGACGATGTAGACCATGAACACGTTCAGGCTGACCAGCCAGATACCCGGCACCTTGATCGCCTCCATCAGGTTGGCCAGGCCATTTTTCGGCTTGGCCAGCGACGGCGCGCTGTCGCCCTTGAGCAAGAACCAGGTGAGGGTGCCGGCCAGCAGGTCGATGACCGAGTAGAACAGGATCGCTGATTTCAAGCCGCTTTCGCCCGAGCCCATGGCCACGAACACCCCCAGTGCGGCAAACGCGACCAGCGTATCGACCACGCCACGCCCGCCTTCGAGCAGGCCGAACAGGCGCCCTTGTTCCTGGTCGTTACCCAGGTTGCGGATGGCCTTGAGCAGCGATGGCCAGAACAGGCAGTCGGCACACACGGCCAGCAAGCTGAAAACGATCAGCAAGCTGCTGAACGGCGGGAAGGTGGCCAGGTACACACCCAGGCAGCCGGTGCCGATCAGGCCCAGGGGGATGAGCCTGCGCGTCTCGAAGCGGTCGGCGAGCATGCCGCCGACCACGAACAGTGCGGTGGCGATGATCGCGTTGGCGCTAAGTAGCAGGCCGATTTCAGTGTGGCTCAGGCCCATGAATGCCTGCATGGGGACGTAGAAGGCATCCTTGAGGTTCGCCAGCTTGTAGACGGTACCGCCGCCAAGGACCAGGATCAGGAATCGGAGCCATTTGGCTTTGTTCTGGGCTGTCATTGTTGTTCTCCGCAGGTAGTCGGGTCGCCAGGTTCAAGCGTTGGCCAAGGTCAGCTCGGCCAGGGTGCGAAACTCGTTCAGCAGGCCGCGCACGTAGGCCACCTGGTTGTTCGCCCAACGGTGTTCGTCAGCCAGCATGCGCTCCAGGGTGAAGCCGGCCGGCAGGGGGGTGTCGCTCATTTCCCGATACGCGATGAAGGGGTCGGCCGCTTCCTGCTGTTGGCGGAAGGCCGGGGCCACGTAGTGGTTTTCCTGCTCGAGGATGAAGGCGATCACCTGCGGGGCGGTGTCGCCCAGCATCAGCAGCTCGAACAGCATGCGGGCACTGGGCAGGTCGTCATCGGCGCTGCCTTGCAGCACGCCGTAATGGCCGAAGCCGTTGTGTTCGGCCACGATGCGCACACCCTTGAGGTGGCTTTGGCGGATGTGTGGCGCCAGGTTGCGCAGGGCCTGCAGGGGCTGTTCGCAGGCATTGATCATGTTGCCAAAGTCGAACAGGGCATGCAGGCGAGGGTGGTCGAGGCGCTTGAGCAACTGGGCGATCTCGTCGCTCTTGAGCTCTTCGTGTTGCTCGAAGTCAAAGTACAGATCGTGGGCGTCGGCCTGTTGCGCCAGGTAGTGCAGGTCGCTCTCGATGATGTCCATGACCCGCGACAGTGTGCCCTCGTAACGCGAGTAGACGCGGATGTTGCGCACCCCCAGGGCCTTGGCGATGGCGATCACCTGGTCGACGTCTTTTTTCAGCGTGCTGCTGATTTCCACATGCACGTCCAGCCCCAGCGCCTTGGCCTTGTCGGCAAATGCCTGAAGCTGGGCGGGTGTCATCTGGCTCAGGCTGTTCTGCTCGCCGTCGAGCACGTGCAGGCTCAGGCCTTGCAACTCATGGCGATAGGCGAAGTCGAGCAGGTCGGCGGGGGTGACCCGGCCGTGGGTGAGGTTGGTCAGCAGCGGGTAGGCATGGGCAAAAAGGCGCAGTTGCCCGAGGCGTTCGAGCAAGCGCTGGGCCAGTGCCTGGGTCAGCACGGGGGCTGGCGCCTGTTCCACCACGTTGTGGCTCAGCAAGGCGTTGAAACGTTCCTGGATCTTATTGTTCATTAGCGTCGTTCCTGGTTCAGACGCCGGGGTCTACCGGCGCAACCTTTATCGCGCCAGTGAGGAACGTTCGATAGATCCATTATCCGCCAATCGATAGGACCACTTGCCTGGCCTCAGGTGTTTGCGGGCAGGTACCCCAGTGTGCGCAAGGCCTGGGCGAGTGCCTGGACGCGTGCCGCGGCCTGGTTTTCCGGCGTGCCGGCAAAGCCGATCAGCAGCGCAGGCGGTTGCGCATGCTGGATGCTGTAGTCGCTCAAGGGGTAGGTGTGGATGCCGTGCTCAGCCAGTTGCCGGGCGACGTCGGCATCGTTGAGCTCAGGAGGCAGCCAGGCGATCAGGTGCATGCCCGCATCGGCCGGGGTGAGGGTGAAGAAGCCGCCCATGTGCTGTTCGAGCTGTGCGATCAAGGCCTGCTGGCGTGCCTTGTACAACGCGCGCATGCGGCGGATGTGGCCAATGAAATGGCCTTGCGCCATGAAGTCAGCGGTGGTGGCCTGCAGCAGTGTGGGCGGGCTGCGGTCCATGACCGCACGCAGGGTGCAGAAGGGTTCGACCAACGCCGGCGGCAGGATCACGTAACCCAGCCGGAGTGACGGAAACAGCACTTTGCTGAAGGTGCCGACATAGATCACCCGGGCCATCTGGTCCAGGGCATACAGGGCGGGCAGCAGACGGCCACTGTAGCGGAACTCGCTGTCGCAATCGTCTTCGATGATCCAGCTTTGTTGTTGCGCGGCCCAGTCGATCAAGGCCTGGCGCCGCGCGTAACTCAAGGTGACGCCCAGCGGGTGCTGGCGCGAGGGGGTGCAGAACACCAACCGGGCCTCAGGGCATTCGCGCAGGCCTTGCTCCACGTCGATCCCGTGTTCATCGACACGCAACGCGGTCACCCGCGCCCCTTGCGCCTGCAAGGCAATGCGCGCGGCGATATGCCCCGGGTCTTCCATCCATACACTGTCCTGGGGGTTGAGCAGCAACATGCCCAGCAAGTTGAACGCTTGCTGGGCGCCAGACACGATCACCACCTGCCCGGCATCGCAGTCGATGCCACGGGCATCGAACACATACTCGGCAATGGCGCTGCGCAAGGCCTGCAAACCTTGCAGCTCGCCGTAGCCCAGCAGCGCCTTGGTGGGCTTCAGCAGGTGCTGGTTCATCAGCCGCCGCCATATCGCCTGGGGGAAGGCTTCGTAGGTGCTGTGGCTGGGCAGGAACGAGGTCGGGGTGGCCGGGTCCCAGTCGGTGTACGAGACGCCGCGAAAATGATCGCTGCGCAGCGACAGCATCGACTGGCTCAGGTCGGACAGGCGCGGCGGCGGCTGGGGCTGCTCGGGCTCGCTGCCGCGGCTTTCCCATTCCGTGCCGACATAGGTGCCGGCGCCGGTGCGCGAGGCCAGGAAGCCTTCGGCAATCAATTGATCGAACGCATTGAGAATGGTGATCCGCGACAACCCCAACTCGTTGCTCAAGGTGCGGGTCGAGGGCAGGCGCACGCCACCTTGGATCCTGCCATTGAGTATCTGCTTGCGAATCTGCAGGTACAGCTGGCGGTACAGGGGGATGGCACTGGCACGGTCCAGCTCGATGGCCGACAGCAGCAAACCTGCGGCGGTTTTCATGACATGCTCGTCTGCGCAAAAAGGATTGGGCCCGAAACCGTCAGGCCACCAGAGGCCAAGGGTATCGGGCGCCTCGCGATAAGTCATCCGCAGGATGCGCGCAAACGCCGCCACAGGGTGCTGCGGCTGACACCCAGGCAACGCGCAGCCTGGTCCATGTTGCCGTCGCAGCTGTCCAGCATGCGCCGGGCGTGCGCCGCCTCGGCGGCCTTGCCCAGGCTGCGCAGGTTCTCGCTAGCGGGTAGCGGCTGTGCGGCGGCCTGCACATGCTCGAAAAATTCCGGGAAGAGCGTGGCCAGGCCGATGCCATCGGCGCCCACCAAGGCTTGGGCGCACAGCGCGGCGCGCTCGGCGATGTTGTCGAGCTCGCGAATGTTCCCTGGCCAGCGGTGGCGCAGCAGCAGGGGCAGCAGGGGTTGCAACTGCGGTGTGACGAGCGGTGTTGCACCGTGCCGTGCGAGCAGTGCCTCGAACAGGGGCAGGATGTCTTGGGGCCGATCGCGCAGGGGCGGCACGGCAAGGCGCAGGGTGTTCAGGCGGTAGAACAGGTCGGCCCGAAACTGCCCGTTGGCGATGCGCGCTGGCAAGTCGCAATGGGTGGCGGCAATTACGCGGATGTCCACCGGTGTTGGCGCGCAGCCACCCAGGCGCAGCACCTCGCGCTCCTGCAACACACGCAGTAAACGGGTTTGCAGCGGCGCGGGCATGTCGCCGACTTCGTCGAGGAACAACGTGCCACCGTGCGCCAGCTCGATCAGGCCGGGTTTGCCCCCTTTGCGCGAGCCGGTGAACGCGCCGTCTTCAAAGCCAAACAGCTCGCTCTCGAGCAGCGACTCCGGCAGGGCCGCGCAGTTGATCGCCACGAACGGCCCCTGCTGGCGGGCGCTGGCGTGGTGCAGGCTTTGTGCGAGCAACTCCTTGCCCGTGCCGCTTTCGCCGGTGATCAGTACCGTCGTGTCGGTCGCGGCGTAGCGCTGCGCCAGCTGCACGGTCGCGCGGAACGCCGGGGCATCACCCAGCAACTGATCGAAACGATAGCGCGTCGTGAACGGCTGCGCGGCAGGCGGCTTGCGGCTGCGCCGGGGCTGAATGCGCAGGTTGTCGAACGCATGGCGCAGGCTGTCGCTGTCCAGGGCCAGCACGCCCTGAGCACCGGCCGCGTCGGCCAGCTGGCACACCGTCGGCGACCCGATGATGACCTGGACGCCGTCCGCGACCAGCTGCGCGACCTGCGCCCGGGCCTGTTCCAGGCGGGTATAGGTGTGCTCGTGCACCTTGAGGTTGAGCAACGCTTGCATCGCCGCCAGCCCGGGGTGGGGCTGGCCAAAGCTGAGCACGCCGACGCGCCGGGTGCGCGTGTGGGCCAGGGCGAGGGCGCGGATCAGGTCGTGCTCGCCCAGGTGCAGGGCCTGCACCGAGGTCGACAGGTGCTGGCGCAAGTAGTCGGCGGCGGCCCCGGAACACAGGATGACGTCAGCTTGCTGGCGCCTCTCCAGCTCGCGCGCCAGCGGTAGCAGCTTGCCGAGGGTGGTTTCAATCACCTCGACATGGGCCTGCTGCCGGTAGTCGGTGCTGACCTGCTCGATCAGCCGGGCCATGGGGCTGGGTGCTCCAGGGCAACGCAAGTGGGTGACCAGCGCGACCACGCGGGGCCGGTAAGCGGCGGTGGGCATGCAGGCTCCTTGTTACAACGGGTTGACCAAGTGCCCGCCATCCACGGCGAGGACGCTGCCGGTCATGAACGCACCGGCGTCACTGGCCAGCAACAGCAAGGGGCCGTCGAGCTCGCTCAATTGGCCCAGGCGGCGCATCGGCACGTGGTCCTTGATGTAACCCTGGCCGGCCTCGCTGTCGAAGTAGGCCTCGTTCATCTCGGTCTTGAAGTAACCGGGGGCGATGGCATTGACGCGGATCCGGTAGCGGGCCAGCTCCAGCGCCATGGCCTCGGTCAACTGCACCACACCGGCCTTGGCCGTGCAGTAGTGGCTCAGCCCGGCCCCTACGCGCAGGCCCAGGATCGAGGCGATGTTGACGATGCTCCCCGCGCGGCCGGCCTTGACCAGGCGCTGACCAGCACATTGGGCGACATGGAATACGCCATCGAGGTTGGTCGAGAGCATGCGCTGCCAGTCCTGCCCGCTCAGTTCGAGAAAGCGCCCAGGGTCGCCGATGCCGGCGTTGTTGATGACCACATCGACCACACCGAAGCGGGCCTCGGCCTGGTCGAAGGCCTGCTCGACACTGTCGCGTTGAGTGACGTCGAGCGCCACGGCCAACGCTTCGCCGCCCTGGGTTTCAAGTTGCTCGACCAGCGCCTGCAAGCGCTCGACCCGCCGCGCCGCCAGCACCACACGGGCGCCAGCGGCCTGGGCCAAGGGTGCGAAGTGGGCACCCAGGCCGCTGGAGGCGCCGGTTACCAAAACGGTCTTGCCGGCCAGGGAAAAAGGGGTTGCTAGCATGGAGCGTTCCTCATCTTTCAGTGAGTGGGCAGGGGTGAGAGCCCTTGCGGTCCGGTTGTGTTCACAGCACTTCAAACAGGCCCGCCGCCCCCATGCCACCGCCCACGCACATGGTCACCACCACATACCGCACCCGGCGCCGTTTACCTTCGAGCAGCGCATGCCCAACCATCCGCGCGCCGCTCATGCCATAGGGGTGGCCAATGGCGATAGCGCCGCCGTTGACGTTCAGGCGCTCAGGGTCGATGCCCAGGGTGTCGCGGCAATACAACACCTGGCAGGCGAACGCTTCGTTCAGCTCCCACAGGCCGATATCGTCGACGTTCAGCCCATGCTGCCTGAGCAGGCGCGGCACCGCGTACACCGGGCCGATGCCCATCTCTTCCGGCGCCAGGCCGGCCACGGCGATGCCCCGGTACAGGCCCAGCGGCCTGAGGTTGCGCTGCTCGGCCAGGCGCGCGTCCATCAACACGCAAGCGCTGGCGCCGTCGGACAGCTGGCTGGCGTTGCCGGCGGTGATGCAGCCACCGTCGAGCACCGGCTGCAAGCGCGCCAGGTCGTCCAGGCGGGTCTGCGGGCGGTTGCCCTCGTCCTGCGCCAGGGTTACCTGGCGGTAGCTGATCTCGCCGGTGTGCTTGTCCTTGACCCTTTGCTGCGCGGTTACCGGCACGATCTCGGCCTCAAACAACCCAGCCTGCTGGGCGGCGGCAGTGCGCAGCTGCGATTGCAGTGCATAGGCATCTTGCGCGTCACGGCTGATGCCGTAGCGCCGGGCGACGTGCTCGGCGGTGTGCAGCATCGGCATGTAGGCGTGCGGCACCTGCTGGATAACCGCGTTGTCCTGCTCGCCCAGCGCCCATTCGAGGTTGCGCACTTGTACCGCGCTGATGTTTTCGTGGCCGGCGCCAACGGTGACGTGCATGCCATCGACGATGATCTGCTTGGCGGCGGTGGCGATCGCCATCAGCCCGGAGGCGCACTGGCGGTCGAGGGTCTGGCCGCTGACCGACACGGGCAGCCCGGCCGCCAGTGCGCTCATACGCCCCAGGTTCCAGCCGGCGGTGCCAGAGGGCATGGCGGTGCCCATCACCAGGTCTTCAATTTCGTCGGCAGCGATGCCGGCCCGTGCAACGGCCGCCTGGATGGCATGGGCGGCCAGGATGGGCGAGCGCAGGTTGTTGAGGGCACCGCGAAAGGCCTTGCCGATCGGGGTGCGGGCGGTAGAGAGAATGACGGCGTCTTTCATGAACGGGGTTCCTTGATGGCCAGAAGAGGGCAGTTCAACGGTGTTGCGCGCGCAGCTTGCCGGTGCTGCTCGCCAGGCGCCGCAGCAAGGGGGCTGGCTGCAACCACAGGTGGCCGTAGGCACCCAGGCGATCGCGCAATTGCTCGATGCCAGCCAGCACGGTGTCCAGGCCGATGTCGCGGGCGTAATGCAGCGGCCCACCACGCCAGCCCGGGAAGCCGTAGCCGTTGACCCACACCAGGTCGATGTCCCCACTGCGCAGGGCGATGCCTTCGTCGAGCAATTGCAGGCCTTCGTTGATCAGCATGAACAGGCAGCGGTCGTGGATTTCCGCGTCGCTGATGGTGCGCCGGGTGATGCCCAGCTTGGCGGCCAGTTGCGCTGCGAGCTGCACCACCTCGGGGTCTTCGATGCGTTCGCGGCCCTCGTAGCGGTAGAAGCCGCGCCCGCTCTTCTGCCCGTGGCGGCCCAGCGTGTAGAGTTCGTCGGCCAGGCGGAAGTAGCTCGGGTCGTGGGCGATCTCGCTACGCCGCGCCTGGCGCACCAGGTAGCCGACGTCGATGCCGGCCAGGTCGTACATGGCGAAGACGCCCATGGCCAGCCCGAGGTCGGTCAGCACCTTGTCCACCTGGGCCGGCGAGGCGCCTTCGAGGACCAGGCGGTGGGCCTCGCGGGCATAAGGTTCGAGCATGCGGTTGCCGATGAAGCCGAAGCACACGCCAGACACCACCGGCAGCTTGCCGATGCGCTTGGCGATTTTCAGCGTAGTGGCCAGTACATCTGGCGCCGTGGCCCGGCCGCGCACCACTTCGAGCAGGCGCATGACATGGGCCGGGCTGAAGAAGTGCAGGCCGACCACGTCCTGCGGGCGGCGGGTGCAGGCGGCGATGCGGTCGACATCCAGGGTCGAGGTGTTGCTGGCCAGGATCGCGCCGGGCTTACACACCCGGTCGAGGGTGCGGAACACCGACTGTTTGATCGACAGGTCTTCGAATACTGCTTCGATCACCAGGTCAGTGTCAGCCAGGTCGGCGTAGTCGAGGGTGCCTTGCAGCAGGCTCATGCGCTGTTCGAGTTGCTCGGCGGTGAGCTTGCCGCGCTTGATGGCGCTTTCGTAATGTTTGCGGATCTGCGCCAGGCCTCGGTCCAGGGCCTCGGGCTTGAGCTCCAGCAAGCGCACGGGGAGGCCGGCGTTGATGAAATTCATGGCGATGCCGGCGCCCATGGTGCCGGCGCCGATCACGGCAACCTGGGCGATGTGGCGCAGCGCGGTGGCCGCGTCGATACCGGGAATGCGCAGCGCCTCGCGCTCAGCAAAAAACAGATGACGCAGCGCAGTGGCCTGGGGGTCTTGCAGCGCTTCGCGGAACAGCGCCTGTTCGCGGGCCAGGCCTTCGGCCAACGGCAGTTCGCAGGCCGCGCGCACGGCCGCCAGTACCCGCAGTGGCGCCCGTTGGCCAGGTTTGCGGGCTGCCAGCTGGGCCTCGTGCGTGGCGAACAGGTCCTCGGCTGGGAGCGCGGGTGTAACCCTTGGCGGGGCGGGGTTGGCGAGATTCTCGCGGGCAAAGGCGCAGGCTTGGTCGAGCAAGTCCTGGCCGGGCTCGACCAGGCGGTCTACCAGCCCCAGTGCCAGGCCTTGGCGGGCATCGATCGGTTCGCCGCCGAGCATCAGCTCCAGCGCGGGCGCCACGCCGATCAGCCGTGGCAGGCGCTGGGTACCGCCGGCACCGGGCAGCAGGCCCAGGCGTACCTCCGGCAGGCCCAGGCGGGCAGTGGCGCTGGCAACGCGATGGCTGCAGGCCAGGGCCAGTTCCAGCCCGCCGCCCAGCGCCACGCCATCGATGGCGGCGATCAGTGGCTTGGCAATGCTGGTCAGCGTTTCGAGCAATTCGGGCAGGGCGGGTGCCTGCCAGGTGCGTGGGCTGCCGAACTCGCTGATGTCGGCGCCGGCACTGAACGGCAGTGAGCGCCCATGCAGGATGACTGCCTTTACCTCAGGGTCGTTGGCGGCCTGGGTGCAGGCCTCTAGCAGTGCCTGGCGCAGGTCGTGGCCCAGGGCATTGACGGGGGCGTGGCACAGGCCGATCAAGGCCAGTTGGTTATCGCGGCGATAGTCGATCAGCGGCATGGGAACCTTCCTGTTGGTGTCCTGAAAAAAACGAGGCGGCGGCCCGGAGCGTTTGCCACCGCCGAAAAACCCGCTGCCCTGGGGGACTCGGCAGCGGAGCCTGCCAGGCAGGGTCAGCGGGCGAAGGCGGCGTCGCTGATGTTCATCAGGTTGTCACTGCCCGTGCGGATCAGCGTCTCGTGCAGGCTGGCCCGCGGCAGCAGGCGTTGCAGGTAGAAACGCGCGGTCTCGCGCTTGCCCTGGTAGAACGCGACGTCGTCGCTGCCGGCCGCCAGTGCCTGTTCAGCGACGCAGGCGGCGCGCAGCCACAGGTAGCCGATCAGGGTGTAGCCGCAGAGCATCAGGTAGTCGAAGGCGCTGGCGCCGATCAGGTTGGCGTCGGTGCTGCTGGCGTCGCGCAGCCATTCGCTGACGTCGCGCCAGGCGCTGACGCGCTGTTGCAAGGCCTGGGCGAGGTCGGCCGAGGCCGAGGTTTTTTGAATGAAGGCTTCGATTTCGCTGAGCAGTTCGTCCAGGGCTTCACCGCCATCGGCCAGTACTTTGCGGGTCAGCAAGTCGATACCCTGGATGGTGTTGGTGCCTTCGTAGATCGCGGTGATGCGTACATCGCGGGCGATCTGCTCCATGCCCCATTCGTGGATGAAACCGTGGCCGCCGAAGACCTGGATGCCCAACTGCGCAGCTTCGTTGCCGGTTTCGGTCAAAAAGCCCTTGGCAATCGGCGTGAGCAAGGCCAGCCGGCGTGCCGCGGCCTGGCGCACACCTGGGGTGGCGCCGTGGTGCAGCAGGTCGACGCCCTTGGCGCAGGTGTAGGCCAGCATGCGACCGCCTTCGGCATAGGCCTTTTGGGTCAGCAGCATGCGCCGGACATCGGCATGGCCGATGATCGGGTCGGCGGGCTGGTCGGCGCGCAGGCGCGGTGTGGCACGCATCTGCACGCGGTCGCGGGCATAGGCCAAGGCCCCCTGGTACGAGGCTTCGGCGTGGGCCTGGGCCTGCTGAGAAACTGCCAGGCGCGATTCGTTGATGTAGGTGAACATGGCGTTCAGGCCACGGTTGGCTTCGCCCAGCAGGTAGCCTGTGGCGCCGTCGAAGTTGAGCACGCAGGTGGCGTTGCCGTGGATGCCCATCTTGTGTTCGATAGACCCGCAACTGACGCCGTTGGGGGCGCCCAGGCTGCCATCGGCATCGACCTGGACCTTTGGCACGGCAAACAGCGAAATGCCCTTGACCCCGGCCGGTGCGCCTTCGATGCGCGCCAGCACCAGGTGCACGATGTTTTCCGTCAGGTCGTGCTCACCGGCCGAGATGAAGATCTTGCTGCCGTTGATGCGGTAGCTGCCGTCGGCCTGGGGCCGAGCGCTGGTGCGCAGCAGGCCGAGGTCCGAGCCGCAATGGGCCTCGGTCAGGCACATGGTGCCGCTCCAGCGGCCGGCGATCATTGGCGGCAGAAAACGCTGGCGTAGGGCCTCGTCGGCATGCTCGCTGAGGGTGCTGATGGCGCCGCCGGTGAGGTTGCCGTACATGCCCCAGGCGTGGTTGGCGCTGCAGATCATCTCGTGGTTGACGAAGCCCAGCGAGGGCGGCAAGCCCTGGCCGCCGTAGGCCGGGTCTTTGTCCAGGCCCAGCCAGCCGTTGGCGGCAAAGCGCTTGAAGGCCTCGGCGAAGCCCGGCGGGGTGCTGACCTTGCCATCCTGCCATTGGCAACCGTGCTGGTCGCCCACGGCGTTGAGCGGTGCCAGTTCCTGCTCGGCGAACTTGGCGCCTTCCTCGACGATGGCGGCGAAGGTGTCCGCGTCGGGGGCTTCGCAGCCAGACAGCTGTTGATAGTGGCCGCTCAGGTCGAGCAGCTCCTGGGCAACGAAGGTGATATCGCGCAACGGGGCGGTGTAGCTGGGCATGCCGGACTCCTGGGTGGGTGGATTCGGCATGTTGTAGCAGGCAGGCCCCGCGCGCCGCGTCCACCCCCCCGGTGGAATGGGGGGTGGAATCGACGTGGCGTGCGGGTGGAGATCAGTTCAGCAATTGCAATTCGCGCGCTGAGCACAAGGCGCTGTCGCGGTCGGCCACGTCGAGTTTGCGGAACAGGTTGTTGATGTGGGTCTTGACCGTGCTCAGGCTGATGAACATCGCCTCGGCAATCTGCCCGTTGCTTTGCCCGCGTGCCATGCGTTGCAGCACCTCCAGTTCACGGCGCGACAGCGGCACGATCAACGCGCTGTCGGTGCTGTCTCGCCCCGCCAGCAGGGGGCGGAACAGGGCATTGAGGCGCTCGCGTGACGGTGGCGGGACCGCCAAGGCCAGGCGCTCGCGAACCTGTGGCAGCAGCAACTCGCGCAAGGCTTCAAGGCACGCTTCGCCTTCGTACTGCAACAATTGCCCGAAGCCGTATTCACACGCCAGTTGCAAGGCCTGTTCGAGGCTGTGCAGGGCCTGGTCGTGGGCGCCACGGTCCTGGTGCAGGGCTGCGTCGAGTAACAGGGTGTCGAGCAACAGGCGGCGGTTGGTGTTCGCTTCGGCCTGGGTGTGCAGTGCCGCCTGGATCTGCCGCGCCTTGTCGCGCTGCCCCAGGTGGCGCTGCACCCAGGCATAGGCCAGCCACTCTTCAGGCAGCAACTGCTGGTCATACTGGCGGCTGCACCAGTGCCACTGGTCAAGCCACTCGGGCAGGTAGTCGGTGTCGTTGTCACGCAGCGCCAGGCGCGCCAGCCAGGCCCCGGCCTGGCGGTACAGGGTGAACAGGCGGAACTGCAAGGCCAGCCGGCGCACTTCTTGCCAGCGCGCCTTGGCCTGGGCGGTCTCGCCCAGCGCCCAGTGCAGGCAGGCCTGGTGGTGGAACACCCAGGGCAGCGCGGCGCTGTGCGGGAAGCCCAGCGCCAGTACTTCGGCCTGGGCCAGGGCGTGGCGCGCCTGGCTTAGCTGGTTGGCTTGCAGCAGGGCCAGGCCTTTGCCCAAGTGGCGGAACAGCTCATAGAAACGCCCCGAACTGCCGGCAGCGGGCTGCTCGGCCATGCCTTGCAGGCGTTCCCAGGCCGCTTCGCTGGCGCCTTGGGCCAGTTCGATCTGGCCCAGCAGCAGTTGCAGCAAGTTGGTGTAGCCGCTCAGCCCGAAGCCTTGCAGTTCGACCAGGGCGCGGCTGGCTTCGGCGTGGGCCGGTTGCAGTTCACCCAAGGCCGCCAGGCAGTTGGCCCGGTCGAAATACAGCACCGAGCGCGCAGCATTGTGCTGCCCAAATTGCTGCAATGCCCGTGCAGCCAAGGCCAGGCCGTGCGCCAGGTTGCCGCCCAGGTAGGCCAGGCGGCTACGCAGGAACATCACCGTCTGCTGCACCCGCTCGGGGTGGCGCGGCACAGCGTGGCGGCGCTGCAGGGCGTACAGCTGGTGCAGGCACTGGCAGGCCTGGGTAATGTCGTTGGTGACCATCACCGTGGAGGCTTCGGTCACGGCCAGGGTGAAGCTGTCGTTGCCGGCATGGCCGGCTACCTCGTCGAGCACATCGACCAGGGTGTTGACCTTGCCCTCGCGTAACAGCTCGAAGCCATGCCGGTCGACGATGCCGAGCACGGCGTCCAGGTCCCTGGCCCGGCCGTACTGGTAGATTGCCTCGGTGAAGCGGCGCTGCGCCAGCAGCCAGTTCGCGGCCTGGCGGTGCAGTTGCCGCAGATGTTGTGGGTCGCGTTGTTCGAGGCGTTGGTAAAGGCTGTTGCGCAGGGCAGGGTGGTAGCGGTATTCGGCGTGGCTGGCCTGGGGCATTTCGATGATCAGGTCCAGCCGCTGCAATTGGCGCAGCGCCGCCGCCACATCGGTATCGGCGGCCAGTTCACCGGCCAGCCCCGCATCGAACACCTGGGCTACGGCGGTGTGTTCAAGAAAGCCGCGCAAGGCGGTGGGCAAGCGCTGCAGGCGTTCTTCTTCCAGAAACTGCCGGGCATGGGCGTAGGCCAGCCGCGTGATCGGGCGCAGGTCGCCGGGCGGCTGGCCGGTGCTCTGCAGCGCTTCGCGGTAGGCCTCGAACCAGAACAGCACGCCGCTGGGCCAGCCCTCGCTGCCGGCGCGCAGTTGGTACAGCGCGTCGCTGCCCAGGCGGACGTCACGGGCCAGTGCCAGCTGGCGGGTCTCTTCGCTGTCCAGGGCCAGTTCACGCGCGCTTAGCACGGCCAGCCGGCCGTCGCGGCGCAGGTGGGCCAGGGGTAACGCCGGCGGGCCTTCGCTGGCGGCGAGCAGGCGCAGTGCTGGCGGCGGGTCGTGCAGCAGGGTGTCGAGGTACTGCCAGGCCTGGGCGGCGTTGAGCAGGTGCAGGTCGTCGAGCAGTAACGTTACCGGGGCCTGGCGGGCTTCAAGGTCGGCGAGGATGTGGCTCCACAGCTGTTCGGCCTGGGGGGACTCGCGGTGTGACGCCGGCAATTGAAGGGCGGCGTGCAGGTGCAGCAGCAGGGCCACGGGCTGGTTTTCGGCGCGGGTCAGGCGCAGCCATGCAAAGGGGCCGGTGAGGCGGCGGGCGAACTGGGCGAGCAGGGTGCTTTTGCCGTAGCCCAAGGGCGCTTGCAGGAGGATGACAGCGCCGTCGTCCAGCGCGCTGGCCAGGTAGTCGAGCAACCGGGTGCGCTGTAAGGCCCTGGGTGGTTCGGCGGGTGGGCGCAGCTGGTTGGGTTTGAGCGCGGGAAGGTGCATGGCGAGCAGTGCTCCGTCGGGTCAGCCAGGTATCGTAGGGGGTGGTGGGTGTTTGTCACAACATTTTTGGCGCCTGGCAGATCGAGCGCCGCCCGCGCGGCGCTCGATCTGCCAGGCGCTGCAAATGTTGTGGCGAACACATCAGCCCTGAACAACCCGTTCAAATTTGAAACCGCCCCGTTCAAATCCACCATCAAATCAAACCCAAAAATCGCTATAAATCATTGATTAATAAAAAATAATAAAACCAATAAACGACCTGGCAATCATCTTGCAATCGGCTAGTCCACGAACGACCAGCCAATTGGACCCACCATGCCCATCACCCATCCCGCGCTCCCCCCCAGCGCTCGCATCGACATCCCAGACGCCCATTCACGGCTCTCTACCTACCTACAAAACCAACTCGACAGTCACCCCGTGACCCTCACCCGCAGCGAGCGATTGTCAGGCGGTGCCATCCAGGAAAACTGGCTGCTCGAGGCCGAAGTCGCAGGCCAACCACAGCGTTGGGTACTGCGCACCGACGCTGCTTCCGCAGTAGCCGCCAGCATGACCCGCGAGCAGGAGTTCGCAGTGCTCGACGTGGTCCACCAAGCCGGTGTCAACGTACCCAAGCCCCTTTGGTTGTGCCAGGACCCGCAGGTCATCGGCCGCGGCTTTTTCATCATGCAGGCGCTGGCCGGCACTGCCAGTGGCCACCGCCTGACGTCCGCCCAAGGCGCGCCCCAGGGCAACCCGGCACTGTGCCGGCAGTTGGGCGCCAACCTGGCGCGCCTGCATCAGGTACGCCCGCCGCAGCAGGCGCTGGCGTTTCTGCCCGCCGCTGCACCCGACACGGTGCAAGCCAGCGTCGACCAGTACCGCCAGTTTCTGGATGCCTTGCCAGGCAACCACCCGGTGCTGGAGTGGGGCTTGCGCTGGTGTGAGCTGAACAAGCCTGCGCCCTTGCCCACGTGCCTGCTGCACCGCGACTACCGCACCGGCAACTACATGGTCGAGGCCGGTGCACTTAGCGGCGTACTGGACTGGGAGTTCGCTGGCTGGGGTGACCCGCGTGAAGACCTGGGCTGGTTCACCGCGCGCTGCTGGCGCTTCGGCCGGCCGGACCTGGAGGCGGGCGGCATCGGCCATCTGCAGGACTTGCTCGCCGGATACCGCAGCGTGTCGGCGCTGGAACTGGACAGCCAGGCGCTGCGCTTCTGGCAGGTCATGGCCCACCTGCGCTGGGCGGTAATCGCCCTGCAGCAGGCCGAACGCCATGTGTCTGGCCAGCAACGCTCGCTGGAGCTGGCGCTGACCGGGCGGATGGTCAGCGAACTCGAACAGGAAATCCTCTTGCTCACCCGTGGAGGCCACGCATGAACCAGCCCGATGCCCGCGACCTGCTTGTGACGGCGCGCGACACCCTGCTCACCCATCTACTGCCGGCGTTGCCGAAAGGGTTGCACTATCAAGGCCGGATGGTCGCCAGCGCCATGTTGATCGCCAGCCGCGAACTGGCGCAGGCGGCGGACTGTGCCGAGGTCGAGCGCCAGGCCCTGGAGGCCTTGCTGGCGCAGCACGGCCAGGCAGCGACGGGGCTTGAACAGGCCCGTGCGTTGCTGGCACGGCGCATTCGCCAAGGCGCCTACGATCAGGACCCAACACGTTTACTGGCGGCGCTGCGGGCGATCAACCGGGCGCAGTTGAGCATCAGCAACCCGAAGGTGCTGGCCCATGACTGACCAGCCCGCACAGCGTCGCCGCTGCTACCTGGTTCGGCATGGCCATGTCGATTACTTCGACGCCGATGGCCGGCCCCTCGACCCGCGCCATGTGCCGCTGTCCGCGCAAGGCGTGGCCCAGGCCCAGGCGTTGGGCCAGGTGCTGGCGCACACCCGGTTCGACCGGGCGGTGTGTTCGGACTACCCGCGCACCCGCCAGACCCTCGACCAACTGCTGGGCCCGCGCACCTTGGCGGTGGAGCAGCGCGCCGCCTTGCGCGAGATACGTGCCGGCCGCCTGCGGGAAATCCCCCCTGGCTGCCTGCACCGCGAAGTGGCCCAGGCCTATCACCTGGCCGACCGCCCCGGCGGCGCCTTTTTGCGCGGCGAGCCTTGGGTGGCGTTCCAGCAACGGGTGCTGGACAGCTTCCAGCAATTGCTGGCCGAGCCCGGCTGGACATCGTTGCTGCTGGTCAGCCACGACGCCGTCAACCGCATCCTCCTGGCCTGGGCCAGCGGCGCCGGGCTAGGCGGGCTGGCCGCCTTCGAACAAGACCCTGCTTGCCTGAACATCGTCGATATCGACATGGCCGGCACGCAAGCACAGCACGCGTTCATCCGCACCCTCAACTACACCCCGTACGACCCCGGCAAGGCCTCGATCGACAAAACCGTGATGGAGCACCTGCATGCCGCCATCCACCCGCGCCGCCTGCACGCCTGAGCCTTTCCCTCTACAAGGAACCCCACCATGCATTTCGCCCTTTCAGCCGAGCTGCTCGCCCTGCAAGCCAAGACCCGGCAGTTCATTGCCGAAAGCGTCATCCCCCTGGAGCACGACCGCCGCCAGACCGCCCACGGCCCCTCGCCCGAACTGCGCCAGGTGCTGCTCGATCGGGCCCGCGAGCACGGCCTGCTGACCCCGCATGCCGCGCGTGAAATGGGTGGCCTGGGCTTGAGCCATGTCGAGAAGGCGATCATTTTCGAAGAAGCGGGCTATTCGCCACTCGGCCCGGTGGCCCTGAACATCCACGCCCCGGACGAGGGCAATATCCACCTGTTGGAGCAGGTGGCCACGCCGGCGCAAAAAGACCGCTGGCTGCGGCCACTGGTGCAGGGCCATATCCGCTCGTGCTTCGCCATGACCGAGCCCAGCCCTGGCGCCGGTTCCGACCCCTCGATGCTGACCACCTTGGCCGTGCGTGACGGTGACGACTACGTTATCAATGGCCAGAAATGGTTAATCACCGGGGCCGAAGGCGCGCAGCTGGCGATCATCATGGCGCGCATGGAAGACGGCAGCGCGACGATGTTCCTGACCGACACCGACCGCCCGGGCTTCATTCTGGAGCGCATGATGGACTCGCTGGACAGCTGCTTTGCCGGCGGCCATGCGGTGTTGCGTTTCGAAAACCTGCGGGTGCCGGCCAACGATGTGCTCGGCGAAGTGGGCAAAGGCTTCCGTTACGCCCAGGTGCGCCTGGCGCCAGCGCGCCTGACCCACTGCATGCGCTGGCTGGGCCAGGCCCGCCGCGCCCATGACGAGGCCTGTGCCTACGCCAACCGCCGGGTCTCGTTCGGCAAGTCCCTGGGCGAGCACCAAGGGGTGGGTTTCATGCTCGCCGACAACGAGATGGACCTGCATGCCACGCGCCTGGCGATCTGGCATTGCGCCTGGGTGTTGGACCAGGGCGAGCGGGGTAACGTCGAGTCGAGCATGGCCAAGGTGCTCAGCTCGGAGGCGATCTGGCGGGTGATCGACCGCAGTGTGCAGGTGCTGGGCGGGCAGGGCGTTACCGGCGAGTCAATCGTCGAGCGGATCTTTCGCGATGCCCGCAGCTTCCGCATCTATGACGGCCCCAACGAAGTGCACCGCATGAGCCTGGCGAAAAAGATCCTCGCCCGCGCGGCCACGGGGGCCGCCAAATGAAGCACGACAGCTATCAGAATCAGGTGGCCATCGCCGTCGACGGCGGCCTTTCGGCGTTCTGAGCCCCTGCGCCAGGCGCGCTGTCATCAACTGTAAAACCGTTGTCGTCCGATGATAAGCGGCGCTTGGCGCAACGGCCTAAATTGCCCCTCAAGACGCACTTTGTGTGCTCAACAACAATGACAAGAGGGAGATTGGCATGGCCAAAGCGGTACGTTTCTACGAAACCGGAGGGCCTGAGGTCCTGCGTTACGAAGACGTCGACGTCGGCGAGCCCGGCCCTGGGCAGGTGCGCCTGCGCCACGTGGCGGTTGGCCTGAACTACGCCGACACTTATTTTCGCAATGGCACCTACCCGATCCCGCTGGCCAACGGCATGGGCGTGGAAGCGTCGGGTGTGGTGCAGGCGGTAGGCGAGGGCGTCAGCCATGTGGTGGTCGGCGACCGAGTGACCTACACCGGCTTCCTCAACACCCTCGGCGCCTACAGCACCGAGCGCCTGATCCCCGCCGCGCCGTTGATCAAACTGCCGGAAACCATCTCCTTCGAGACGGCGGCCGCCATGACCATGCGCGGCCTGACGGCCTCGTACCTGATGCGCCGCCTGTACGACTTCAAGCCCGGTGACAGCATCCTGCTGCACGCGGCGGCCGGTGGCGTCGGCCTGATCGTTTCGCAGTGGGCCAAGCTGCTCGGCCTGACCGTGATCGGCACCGTCTCCACTGACGCCAAGGCGGCAGTGGCCCGCGCCCATGGCTGCGACCACACCATCAACTACAGCCACGAAGACGTCGCCCAGCGCGTGCGCGAGCTGACCGATGGCGTAGGCGTCAACGTGGTGTTCGACAGTGTCGGGCGCAACACCTTCATGGGCTCGCTGGACTCGCTCAAGCGCCGTGGCCTGATGGTGTGCGTGGGCACCGCGTCCGGCAAGATCGAACCGTTCGACCCGCAGTTGCTGGCGATCAAAGGCTCGTTGTTCATGACCCGGCCGGCCCTGGCCGACTACATCGCCGACCCGGCAGAGAAGACCCGCCTGGCCAGCGAGCTGTTCGACCATGTCAGCAGCGGCCGCATCCGCATCGAGATCAACCAGCACTACGCCTTGCAGGATGCGGTGCAGGCGCACCGTGACCTGGAGTCGCGCAAGACCACCGGCTCGTCGATCTTCGTCATCTGAGGGCACTGCCATGCAAGTCGAACAACTGACCTGCGCCATCGGTGCCGAACTGGTCGGCGTCAGGCTGGCCGATGCCATTCACGATGACGGCCTGTTCGCCGAGATTCGCGCCCAGCTGCTCAAGCACCGGGTGCTGTTTTTGCGCGACCAGGCCATCAGCCGCGCCGAGCACGTGGCGTTCGCCCGTCGCTTCGGTGAGCTGGAGGATCACCCCGTCGCTGGCAGCGACCCGGAGCACCCGGGCCTGGTGCAAATCTACAAACGCCCCGACCAGCCGGCCGACCGCTACGAAAACGCCTGGCACACCGACGCCACCTGGCGCGAAGCCCCGCCAATGGGCTGCGTGCTGCGCTGCGTGGAGTGCCCGCCGGTGGGCGGCGACACCATGTGGGCGAACATGGTGCTGGCCTACGCCAACCTGCCGGCCGAGGTCAAGGCCCGCATCGAGGGCTTGCGCGCCCGCCACAGCATCGAAGCCAGCTTCGGCGCCGCCATGCCGACCGACAAGCGCCTGGCGCTCAAGGCCCGCTACCCGGATGCCGAGCACCCGGTGGTGCGCACCCACCCGGAAACCGGCGAGAAGGTGCTGTTTGTCAATGCCTTCGCCACCCACTTCACCAACTACCACACCCCCGAGCGCGTGCGCTTCGGCCAGGACGCCAACCCCGGCGCCGCCGACTTGCTGCGCTACCTGGTGAGCCAGGTGTACATCCCCGAGTACCAGGTGCGCTGGCGCTGGACACCCAACAGCATCGCCATCTGGGACAACCGCAGCACCCAGCACTACGCCGTCATGGACTACCCGGCCTGCCACCGCAAGATGGAGCGAGCCGGGATCATGGGCGACAGCACTTTCTGAACAGACAAGAACAAGACTGAGGATCAGACATGCAATTCTTCGACGACTCGCTGCACCCGGAAAACATGGAAAAGGTAGTCATCACCGTGGCCCCCTATGGCCCCGAGTGGATGCCCGACGATTTCCCCCAGGACATTCCGGTGACCATGGACGAGCAGGTGCAAAAGGCAGTCGATTGCTACGAAGCCGGCGCCACTGTACTGCACCTGCACGTGCGTGAACTCGATGGTACCGGCTCCAAGCGCCTGTCTAAGTTCAACGAGCTGATCGCCGGGGTGCGTGAAGCGGTGCCGGACATGATCATCCAGGTCGGCGGCTCGATTTCGTTCGCACCCGAAGGCGAGGGTGAAGCGGCCAAGTGGCTGAGCGACGACACCCGCCACATGCTGGCCGAGCTGACCCCAAAGCCTGACCAGGTGACGGTGGCGATCAACACCACCCAGATGAACATCATGGAGCTGCTGTACCCCGAATATCTGGAAGGTACATCGCTGGCCAACCCTGGGATCCAGGCCGCCTATAGTGAAATGACCGTGCCCGCCGGGCCGGCCTGGGTCGAGGAGCACCTGCGTCGGCTGCAGGCCAGCAATATCCAGCCGCATTTCCAGCTGACCGGCATGCATGCCCTGGAAACCCTCGAGCGCCTGGTGCGCAAAGGCGTTTACAAAGGCCCGCTGAACCTGACCTGGATCGGCATTGGTGGCGGTTTCGATGGCCCGAACCCGTTCAACTTCTTCAATTTTGTGCACCGTGCGCCGGATGGCTGCACCCTGACCGCAGAGTCGCTGCTCAAGAACGTGCTGCCGTTCAACACCATGGCCCTGGCCATGGGCTTGCACCCGCGCTGTGGTATCGAAGACACCATCATCGACCAGCACGGCAAGCCGTTCACCTCGGTGCAGCAGATTCAGCAGACCGTGCGCGTGGCGCATGAGCTGGGGCGTGAAGTGGCCAATGGCAAGGAAGCCCGGGCGATCTACCGGATCGGCGAGCAGTACGCATCCGTCGAGGAAACCTTGCTGGCCAACGGCATGGCGCCGAACCGCCGGCCAGGCCAGAAGGGCGTGCCACAGCGCGCCTAAGGCACAGGTCTCACTCCCTGTAGGAGCAGCCTTGTGCTGCGAAGAGGCCCGTGATTACTGCGAAAATTTGCGGTTCTTTCACTGGCCTCTTCGCAGCGCAAGGCTGCTCCTACAAGGGGCGCGCGTCTGACGCGAGGCATGAGGCCAGTACCCGCAGCACAGATTTTGGCATTTGTTCATAACAACAAAAACAACCCAAGCCAGATACCCGAGGAGGCAGCATGGCCACCTATCACACCGGTGCGACGGACCCAGGCACGGATACATCACTGGGCATCCCCCGGCGCTATGCCTGGATCGTCTTTGCCCTGACCTTCGGCCTGTTGATCTCCGACTACATGTCGCGGCAGGTGCTCAACGCCGTGTTCCCCCTGTTGAAGCAGGAATGGCAGCTCAGCGACAGCCAGCTCGGCCTGCTCAGCGGCATCGTCGCCCTGATGGTCGGGCTGCTGACCTTTCCGCTGTCATTACTCGCCGACCGCATCGGCCGCATCAAAAGCCTGACCTTCATGGCGGTGATGTGGAGCCTGGCCACGCTGGGCTGCGCAGTCGCCGAAAACTACCAGCAGATGTTCATCGCGCGCTTTCTGGTCGGTGTCGGCGAAGCTGCCTATGGCAGCGTCGGTATTGCCGTGGTGGTAGCGGTGTTCCCGCGTGAGATGCGTGCCACCTTGGCCGGGTCGTTCATGGCCGGTGGCATGTTCGGCTCGGTGCTGGGCATGGCCCTGGGCGGCGTGATGGCCCAGCACCTGGGTTGGCGCTGGGCGTTCGCCGGCATGGCGTTTTTCGGCCTGGCCCTGGCGCTGCTCTACCCGCTGATCGTACGCGAGGCGCGCATTGCCCCGAAAAATCAGGCAAGCGCCAGCGACAAGGCCGCCTTGAAGGCTTTGCGCCCGCTGCGCACGCTCTATTCAAGCCGCTCGGTGATCAGCGCCTATGTCGGCAGCGGCTTGCAGCTGTTCGTCGGCGGCACGGTGATCGTCTGGATCCCCAGCTACCTGAACCGCTACTACGCCATGAGCACCGACCGGGCCGGCGCCGTGGCAGCAATCATCGTGCTGTGCAGCGGCGTCGGCATCGTGCTGTGCGGCATGTTGTGCGACCGCATGGGGCGCGATCGCCCTGATCGCAAGATCAGCCTGGCCATCGCCTACTGCCTGGGCAGCTGTGTGCTGCTGTCGGTGGCCTTCGCCATGCCGGCGGGCCTGCCGCAACTGGTCCTGATCTGCCTAGGCATGATGATTGCCGCAGGCACCAATGGCCCGTCCAGTGCCATGGTCGCCAACCTGACCCACTACGCGGTGCATGGCACGGCATTCGCCACCCTGACGCTGAGCAACAACCTGCTCGGCCTGGCCACAGGCCCGTTGATCACCGGCAAGGTGTCCGACCTGATCGGCCTGCAAGCCGCCTTTCAACTGGTGCCGTTGATCAGCATCGCCGCCGCCGCGGTGTTTTTCTACGCCAAGCGCCACTACCACCCTGACATGGCGCGCCTGGCCTGTGGCAATAGCCCGCAAGCGCCTGTCGAGCCTGTACTGGAGGCCCGTACGTGAAGCATTCGCTGTCGATTGACGTGTATTTCGATTTCATCTGCCCGTGGTGCCTGATCGGCAAGCGGCAACTGCAAACCGCGCTGGCTCAGTTGCGCGAAGCCCGGCCCGAGGTCGAGGTCACCCTGGCCTGGCACGGCGTGCAGCTGTTGCCCGACCTGCCCGCAACCGGCCAGCCGTTCGCCGACTTCTACCGCCGCCGCCTGGGCAGCGACGAGGCGGTGCGGCAACGCCAGGGGCAAGTGCAGGAGGCTGCGCGTGCCGTGGGCGAGCTGATCGACTTCAGCCGGATCGCGCGCATGCCCAATACTGCCGACGCCCATCGCCTGCTGCTGCATGCGGTCGAGCTGGGCAGCGAGCAACAGGTCGAGGCGCTGTTGGAGCGGCTGTTTGCCGCGTATTTCCGCGAGGGCGAAGACTTGGGCGATCGCGACACCCTGTTGCGCATCGCCGACCAGTGCGGCTTTACACCTGCCGCGCTGGCCGGGAGCCTGAGCGCTGATGGCCGGCCGTTCATCAGTGCCAGCGCCGACATCGCCAGCAGGGGCGTGCCGTGTTTCGTCTTCGACGACCACCTGCGCGTGTTCGGTGCCCAACCGGCAGAACAACTGCTCGACGCCATGCACCTGGCGCTGTCGCGTTCGGCGGGGGTGCAGGCGTGAACGGGCGTATCGAGGTACCGGCCCAGCGCGTGCCCGGCGTCGGCGAGCGTGTGCTGTTCGAACACGGGGGCAAAAGCCTGGCGTTGTTTAATGTCGACGGGCGTTTGCTGGCCATCGACGACAGCTGCCCGCACCAGGGTTCATCGTTGTGCGCCGGGCAACTGGACGGCGCTGTGATCCAGTGCCGCGCCCATGGCCTGCGCTTTGACCTTGCCAGCGGCTACCTGCTCAATTCCAAGGCACTCAAAGTGGCCAGCTACCCGGTGGAGGTGGAGGGCAACCAGGTCTTTATCATCATCACCGGCCAGGAGGTGGTGTCATGAGCACCCTTGCGCTTGCCCAGGTCAACCACCGCGCGCGGGAGTTGGCGCCGGGGCTTAGCGTCAGCCTGATTGCCGCTGGGGCGGCAAGCTTTCTGGCGGAGCATTATGGCGCGCCGGTCATGCTGTTCGCCCTGCTACTAGGCCTGGCACTGAATTTTCTGGCCAGCGATGGCAAATGCAAAGCCGGCATTGAATTCACCGCACGCACGGTGTTGCGCCTGGGCGTGGCATTGCTGGGCATGCGCATCACCCTGGAGCAGATGGCAGGCCTGGGCTGGAAGGCCGTCGCACTGGTGGTGATCCTGGTGGTGGTGACCATCGGCGTGTCGATGGTGGCGGCCAAGGCCCTGGGGTTCCAGCGCCTGTTCGGCATGCTCACCGGTGGCGCCACGGCGATCTGCGGCGCCTCGGCGGCGTTGGCGCTGGCCGCTGCGCTGCCCAGCCACCCGCAAAAAGAGCGGGCGACGCTGGGCGGATTCAACTGGTCGTCGCAACACCTTGATCGAGGTGTTTATGGGGCGACCCGCAGGATGGATGCAAAAATTAACGGGGCGAGGAGCGACACTCGGCTGGAAAACACCCGCTGAAGCTCTGAATGAGTATCTAAAATCTGTTCAACAATCTTGTGTTGCGACGATCGATTGAATCCGCCCTGTTCACCGTGATCGGTGTGTCGGCGTTGTCGACCCTGGCGATGATCCTCTACCCAATGATCGCCAACGCGCTCGGCCTGTCGCCACAGGCTGCCGGGGTCTTTCTTGGCGCGACGATCCATGACGTCGCCCAGGTAGTGGGGGCGGGCTACAGCATGTCGCCCGAAACCGGCGACACCGCCACGGTGGTCAAGCTGATGCGCGTCGCCATGTTGGTGCCGGTGATTGTTGTCGCGGCCATGATCTCGCGCCGCCAGGGTACCGACACCGCAGGCAAGCGCCCGCCATTGCTGCCCTGGTTCGCGGTGGGGTTTCTGGCGCTGGCCTGCATCAACAGCACCGGGTGGGTGCCGTTGGCCGTGCAGGGTGGGGTCAACGAGCTGTCGCGCTGGTGCCTGGTGGTGTCGATCAGTGCCCTGGGCATGAAGACTCAGCTCAAGGAGCTGGCCGCCGTGGGCATCAAGCCGATTTTGCTGATGGTCGGCGAGACGGTGTTCTTGGTGGCGCTGGTGCTGGTGCTGTTGCGCTTCGGCTTGTAACACCACGCGCTCAGCGCGTGGTGACGGGCCCCTGGGCCGCGCTGCGGGCGCGTTTGAGTGGCGTGGGCAGGTCATGCTGAACACGCCAGGTGGCCGGTGGCTGGCCGAACTGGCTGATGAACCAGCGGGTGAACGAACTGTGCATGGAATAGCCGAGCATGTCGGCGATACGCCCCAGCGAATAGCCGGGGCTTTCCAGGTAGCGCAGCACCAGGTCGCGGCGCACGCCATTGACCAGCTCGCTGAAGGTGGCGCCTTCTTCTTCCAGCCGGCGCTGCAAGGTGCGCACGTTCATGCCTTGGGTCTGGGCGATGTGTTCGATGGTGGCGCGGCCCATGGGCATCAGCAAAAAAATCGACTTGCGCACCTCGTGCACCAGGGAGGGGTTGCCGTCATCCTGCAGCGTACACACGTAGCGCTGGGCGAGCCGCGCCATGGCTTCGTTGGCCTGCGGGTTGGCCGTGTCCAGGTCGGAGGCCGAGCAGACGATGCCGTTGAAGTCGCTGTTGAACTCCAGCTTGCAGCCAAAAATGCGCCGGTGAATGGCCACGTCGGCAGGGGCGGCATGGGTGAAATTGACGCTGATCGGGTGCCAGTGGGCGCCTAGCAGCGCTGAGCAGAAGCGGTGCATCACACCGATGGCCAGCTCGATGGCCTGGCGGCTGTGTATCGGCTGCTCGGTGATGACCTCCTGGCGGATGATCACCGTCTTGCCGGTTTCTTCGATGTGGATCGCCAGCGCATTATTGAGCACATGGCGGTACTGCACGATCACCTGCAGCGCATCGCGCAGCGAATGCTGGTGGCTGATCAGCAGGCTGACCTCGCCAAAATCCGACAACTGGCGCAGTTCGGCCATGCGCAGGCCGAAGGCTTCGCAGCCGCTCAGCCGCGCCGATTCTTCAAGTACGCTGACGGCGGCAGCCACCGGGATGCGCTGGTCAGGCGCTTCGAGCAAGGACGCACTGAGGCCAGCCTGGGCCAGCAGGCCATGGCCGTTAAGGCCCAAGTGGCGGGAAACTTCCAGGTAGTTGGTGAGCGAAGCCGCTCGGGCGAGCACGGTCATATTGTTGTTTTCCACGTGTTCTTGATGGGCATCCCGCTGCGCTGGCGGATAGTCACTTATAGCGCCTGTGTCATCAGATGCAAAGCCATTTTCCTGCCGTTGGTCGCCCGTGGCGAGGGGGCTGCGGGAGGTCGCGACGGCCGTGTCATCAACTGAAAAATCCGTGACGCGCAATGTAAAGCGTGTGCCGGACCGACTCATTACTCTGGCCCTCAAGCAGTCGGCAATCGACCGAGTGAACAGAGCAAGGGCCCTGACATGGAAAAACTGCAAACCGCCGCCACCGTGCTGATCGTTCCTGGTCTGCGCGACCATGTACCTGAACATTGGCAGACCCTGTTGCAGGCGCGCCTGGCCAAGGTGCGTGCGGTGCCGCCACTGGAAACCGACAAGCTCAACTGCACGGCACGGGGCGAAGCGATCGAGCGTGAGCTGGCGCAAATCGAGGGCCCGGTGATCCTGGTCGCGCACAGCGCCGGCGTGCTGATGGTGGCGCACTGGGCGGCGCGCTATCAGCGGCCGATCAAGGGCGCCTTGCTGGCCGCACCGCCAGACCTGCACAGCGATTGGCCACAAGGCTATCCCACCCCGGATTCCCTGCGCGCCCAGGGTTGGGCGCCATTGCCAGGCGGCCCGCTGCCGTTCCCCAGCCTGGTAGCCGCCAGCAGCAACGACCACCTGGCCAGCCTGACCGCAGTCGCCGGCCTGGCCACGCAGTGGGGCAGCGCGCTGGTCGAACTCGGTGCCGTTGGCCACCTCAACCCTGCCTCGGGCTACGGCCCGTGGCCCCAAGCCGAGGCCCTGATACAGCAACTCGATCGCTGAGCCGCGCCTAACCCCCACGCAGAGACATCGCATGAACAACAATAAAAACGTTCTCTTCTGCCTTCCCCGCCGTAACGTGATGGCTACGTTGCTGCTGGTCGCCGGTGCGCCGGCTGCCCAGGCATTCCAGCTGGACATCGCCAACCCTGACTGGAGCGTGCGCTTCGACAACACCGCCAAGCTCAGCTATGGCCAGCGGGTCGAAGGCGAAAACGCCAAGATCGCCCGCACCGCCAACCTCAATGACGGCGACAAGAATTTCAGCGTCGGTAGCGCGGTCACCCAGCGCCTCGACCTGCTCACCGAGCTGGATGTGGTCTATCAGAACACCCTGGGCATGCGTGTCAGCGCGGCCAGCTGGTACGACCATGCCTATGACGACGTGGGGTCCAATTCCAACCCGTTCCCCGGCCAAGCCGGTAACGCTGGCAACCTGGTGCTGGCACGCCCGGCCGGTGGCTTGCCGGCGGGTACCGTGCTGGCCGGTGGCCCGGCACGCCACCATGGCCTGAGCCGTTACAGCGACCGTTACTACAACGGCCCGTCGGGCGAGTTTCTGGATGCCTTCGTGTTCTACAACACCGAAATCGGCGACGAGTCGATGCTGAGCGGCAAGCTGGGCTGGCACTCGGTGTACTGGGGCGAGACCCTGTTCAACGCCGCCAACGGCATCAACTATGGCCAGTCGGCCCTGGACCTGGCCAAGCTGTACAACGTGCCGGGTACCGAAACCAAAGAACTGTTCCTGCCGCGCAAGCAGTTGTCGCTGAGCTACACGGTCAACCCTGAACTGACCCTGGCCGCGCAGTACTTCCTCGAGTTCGAGAACTCGCGCCTGCCCGAAGGCGGTACCTACATGGGTGCCTATGACATGCTGGGCGACGGCGGTGAGATTTTCTGGCTGCCGGTGCCCAATGCCGTCGGCGGTGCCGGTGCCTTCTACGGCGCGCCACGCGGGCATGACATTCGCCCCCACAACACGGGTGACTTCGGCCTGATGGCCAAGTGGAGCCCAGAATGGCTCGACGGCACCCTGGGCTTCTACTACCGCAACACCTCCGACCCGACCCCGGCCGTGCTGATCAACGCCCCCAACCTGCACACCGGCAGCCTGGCCGGCAGCAGCTACATGGCCGCTTACGCCGACGATATCGACATCTACGGCATCAGCCTGGCGAAGAGCGTCGGCCCGGTCAGCGTGGGGTTGGACGTCAACTACCGCGAGAACATGCCGCTGATCAGCAACTTCAGCACCATCAACGGGCCGCTGTACGAGGCCTTGGCCGGCACCGCCGGCGGCACCAACCTGATCGGCGAGGTGCCAGGCCACGGTGAAACCGGGCTGGCCCGCGGCAAGACCTTCCATGTGGTGCTCAATGGCCTGGTGTCGTTTGGTGCCACGCCGCTGTGGAATGCATCGTCGTTGGCCGTGGAGGGCGCGATGACCCACCTGGTCAGCGTCGACAAGGGTGAGCAGACCTTCAAGGGCGACTCCACCTACCACGGCGTCGACAAGGTCACCACCAACGCCTACACCCTGGCGGTCAACTTCACCCCGACCTGGTTCCAGGCGCTGCCGGGGGTCGATGTGTCGATGCCGCTGTCCTACAACGTCGGCCTCAAGGGTAACTCGGCCATCCAGCTGGGCGGTAACGAGGACTCTGGCAGCTATTCGGTGGGGATCGCCGCCGATGTCTACCAAAAATACAAATTCGACCTGAAGTACGTCGACTCCTTCGGCAAGTTCGATACCTGCTCGAGCGGTACCGACAACAACACCCCAGGCACCAACGGGCGCTACCAGTGCATCCCCGGGCAGATCACGTCGCAGGCCGGCCTGGCGCCGCTGCTCAAGGACCGCGGCATGGTCACTGCCTCGTTCAAGACCACCTTCTGAAACTCCATTACAACAACAAGCGGAGAAACCTGATGAAGTATCTCAATAGCCTGCTGTCGGCCTCGCTTGCGGTCGTTATCGCCGGGGGCGCCCAAGCGGCCGCCCCGGCCCAGGATGTCGCCCGGCTGGGCAAGGACCTGACCGCGGTGGGTGCTGACAAGGCGGGCAACGCCGACGGTTCGATCCCGGCCTACCAGGGCGGCCTGAACACCCCGCCCGCTGGCTTCAAGCAAGGCGATACCCTGCGCCCCGACCCCTTTGCCACTGAAAAGCCGCTGCTGGTGATCGACGGCAAGAACGTCGACCAGTACAAGGACGCGCTGACCGCCACCACCGTGGAGCTGGCCAAGCGCTTCCCCACTTTCCACATCGACGTCTACCCCAGCCACCGCACTGCCGCGTTGCCCAAGGCACTGCTGGACAACACCCTGAAGAACGCTGCCAATGCCAAGTCCCTGCAGGATGGCATGGCCATCGAAAATGTCCTGCCCGGCGTGCCGTTCCCGGTGCCGCAATCGGGTGCCGAGGCCATGTGGAACCACCTGCTGCGCTACCAAGGCGTGGCGCAGAAGGCCAAGTACGACTCCTGGAACGTCGACGCTGCCGGCGTTGCGGCCCTAGCGACCACGGGCCTGGCCTACAACGCCTACCCGATCTACGAAGACCTGAACAAGGTCATCGAAGCCAAGGACATCTACTTCCAGACCAAGCTGTACTTCGAAGGCCCGGCGCGCCGTGCCGGTGAGTCGATGATGCTCAAGGACGCCGCCAACCCGCTGGTGCAGGAACGTCGCGCTTGGCAGTACCTGCCCGGGCAGCGCCGTGTGAAGCTGGCGCCGAACCTGGCCTACGACACCCCCAACCCGGGCACCGCCGGCTCGGGTACGTTCGATGACGTGTACGTGTTCAACGGCGCGCTGGACCGCTACGACTGGCACCTGGTAGGCAAGCGCGAGATGTACGTGCCGTACAACACCTACCGGCTGACCTACATCCACGACCCGAAAACCCTGACCACGCCGAACCACCTGGCGCCTGACCAGGTGCGTTGGGAGAAGCACCGCGTGTGGGTAGTGGAAGGCACGCTCAAGGGCAATGCGCGGCACATCTATGCCAAGCGCCGCTTCTACCTCGACGAGGACAGCTGGTTCGCCCTGGCCTCCGACCAGTACGACGCTCGTGGCCAGCTGTATCGCGGCTCGTTCAGCTTCTTCACGCAGAGCTACGACGTGCAGATCCCCAACAACAACCCGCATGTGGTCTACGACCTGGTGGGTGGCAGCTACAACGTCAATGGCCTGATTGGCCCGCACGGCGGTATCGAGTACATCGCCCCTCTGTCCAAGGCGCAGTGGTCGCCGGAAGCCCTGGCCGGCGCCGGTATTCGCTGACCCCGACGATCAGCCTGCCGGCTGCCCACAGGTGGCCGCCGGCAGGGTTTGCAGAGGATGTGGCATGGCTACTTTGAACACGTTTACGCCGTGGGCGCTGGCCGTCGCGCTCACCTTGGGCGGCGCTTGCGGTGGGGCCCAGGCGGCCTATGTCGATGTATTGGACTTGCCGGCCAAAACCAGTGCGTTGGTGGTGCACAGTGCGCTGCGCGATGTAGCACTGGCCGGTGAGCGGCTGGTCGCGGCAGGGCCGCGTGGCCATATCGTGTATTCCGACAACCAGGGCCAGGATTGGCACCAGGCCAGCGTGCCGGTCAGTGCCGACCTTAATGCCCTGGCGTTCCCCACTGCCCTGGAAGGTTGGGCGGTGGGCAACGATGGGGTGATCCTGCACAGCCGTGACGGCGGCGCCAATTGGGCGGTGCAGCTCGATGGGCGGCAGATTGGCGCTTTGGTGGCGGCCCATTACCAGGCCTTGGCCAAGGCGTACCCCGAGGACGCGCAATGGGCGCAGTTTGCCGCCGAGGGCCAGCGCCTGGAGCAGGAGGGCGCCGACAAGCCGTTGCTCGGTGTGTGGTTCGCCGACGCCCGCCACGGCTACGCGGTGGGGGTGTTCAACCTGATCCTGCGCACTGACGACGGCGGCAGCACCTGGGTGCCGATGCAAGACCGCACCGACAACCCGCAAGGTTTTCACCTGAATGCGATCCGGGCCGTCGGCGATGCGCTGTACCTGGTTGGCGAACAGGGCCTGCTGCTGAAGTGGGATGCCGGCCAGCAGCGTTTCGTCGCCTTGCCCAGCCCTTACCCAGGTACCTGGTTTGGCGTGTTCGGCAAGCCTGGCGAGGTGCTCGCCTACGGCCTGCGCGGCCATGTGGCACGCAGCCTCGATGGCGGCCAGAGCTGGGCCAAGGTGGACACCGGGGTGACCCAGAGCATCACCGCCGCCAGCCTCGACAGCCACGGTGACTACTGGCTGTTCAGCCAGGGCGGTCAGGTGCTGCGCAGCCGCGACGGCGGCCTGAGCTTTGCCGTGCAACCGCAGGTGCCGCCGGCACCGGTGGCCGGCGCCCTGCAGACCGGCGCAAATGCCACCGTGCTGGTAGGCGAGCGCGGTGTACGCGTGCTGCCCGCCCGATAAGCCTCCAAGCATTCCAAGAGAACCCAGTGATGGCCAACATCAAGCAAGACACCCTGCCGGTCATCCGCGACCTGCGGGATTTCGACCCGCGTTCCGGCAACGTGCTGGAGCGCATGGTCTTCAATTACCGCCCGCTGTTCATGCTGTTCATGGTGCTGGTCACGGGGGTGTTGGGGTACCTGGCGCTGACCCGCCTTGAGCTGCGTCCCAGCTTCGAAAAAATGATCCCGCAGAGCCAGCCCTACATCCAGAACTACCTCGACAACCGCAAGTCGCTGCGCGGCCTGGGCAACGCGGTGCGGGTGGTGGTAGAGAACACCCAGGGCGATATCTACGACCCGGAGTACCTGGACGTGCTCAAGCAGGTCAACGACGAGCTGTTTCTGGCCCAGGGCGTGGACCGCGCCTGGATGAAGTCGTTGTGGAGCCCAGGGGTGCGCTGGACCGAAGTCACCGAGGAAGGCTTCCAGGGTGGCCCGGTGATGCCCGACGATTACCAGGGCAAGCCCGCCGATATCGATCAACTGCGCCAGAACATCAACCGCGCTGGCATTGTCGGTAGCCTGGTGGCGACCGATTTCAAATCGAGCATGCTGGTGGTGCCACTGCTCGACCACGACCTGGCCACCGGCCGCGGCATCGATTACCGGCAGTTCTCGCAGATGCTCGAGCAGCAGCTGCGCGACAAGTACGAGTACGCGCGGGACAGCACGGCGCGCAAGGCCGGCGAAGAGGGCCATGGCAAGTACAAGGTGCGGGTCATCGGGTTTGCCAAGTTGATGGGCGACCTGAGCGACGGGCTGGTCCAGGTGATGATGTTCTTTGCTCTGGCGGTGCTCACGTCGCTGGTGATCATCTTCCTGTACACCCGCTGTGTGCGCAGTACCTTGCTGGTGGTGTTCTGTTCGCTCACGGCGGTGGTGTGGCAACTGGGTATCGTCGGCTGGCTGGGCTATGCCATCGACCCTTATTCGATCCTGGTGCCGTTCCTGATTTTCGCCATCGGCGTGTCCCATGCGGCGCAGAAGATGAACGGCATCATGCAGGACATTGGCCGTGGCACGCACCGGCAGGTCGCGGCGCGTTACACCTTCCGCCGCCTGTTCGTGGCCGGGGTCACTGCGTTGCTGGCCGACGCCGTGGGCTTTGCCGTGCTGATGCTGATCGACATCCCGGTGATCAAGGACCTGGCAATCACCGCCAGTATTGGTGTCGCGGTGCTGATCTTCACCTCGTTGCTGTTGATACCGGTGGCGTTGTCCTACGTCGGCGTGGGCCGCAAGGCCGCCGCACGGGCGCTGCGCATCGACCAGCGCGCTGCCGAGCACCGCGGCTTCGGCAAACTGTGGGATGCGCTCGACCGTTTCACCACGCGCAAGTGGGCCACGGGCGCCGTGCTGGTGGCCACGCTGATGGGCGTGGGTGGGTTCTGGGTGAGCCTGCAGTTGAAGATCGGTGACCTCGACAGCGGGGCGCCAGAGTTGCGCGCCGATTCCCGCTACAACCGCGACAACGCTTACATCACCCAGCATTACGCGCTGTCCAGCGACCTGTTCGCGGTGATGATCAAGACCCCGCCGGAAGGCTGCCTCAGCTACCAGACGCTGATGCTTGCCGACCGCCTGGCCTGGGAGCTGCAGCAGTACCCGGGCGTGCAGACCACGGTGTCGCTGGTGAATGCCGTGCGCCAGATTACGGCGGGTTCATTCGAGGGCAACCCGAAGATGAGCAGCCTGCAACGCAACCAGGACATGCTCAACTACGCCGCCCAGCAAGCGTCGGTCAATGCGCCGGAGCTGTTCAACACCGACTGCTCGATGATGCCGGTGATCGCCTACCTCAAAGACCACAAGGCCCAGACCCTGGACGACGTGGTGGCCATCGCCGACCGCTTTGCCCGCGATAACAGCAGCCCCGACCGCCAGTTCATGCTCGCGGCCGGCAGTGCCGGCATCGAGGCGGCAACCAACATTGTGGTCCGTGAAGCCAACCGCACCATGTTGCTGTTCGTTTACCTGGCGGTGACGTTGTTCTGCCTGATCACTTTCCGCAGCTGGCGGGCGACGCTGGTGGCGCTGTTGCCGCTGGTGCTGACCTCGGTGCTGTGCGAGGCCTTGATGGTGGTGATGGGGATTGGCGTGAAAGTGGCCACGTTGCCGGTTATCGCCCTGGGCGTCGGCATTGGTGTGGATTACGCCTTGTACCTGCTCAGCGTGCAGCTGCAGTACCAGCGCCAAGGTCGTTCGCTGGGTGAGGCCTACCAGAACGCCGTGGCCTTCACCGGCCGGGTGGTGGGGCTGGTCGGCATCACGCTGGCGGCGGGGGTGGTCGGCTGGGCGTGGTCGCCGATCAAGTTCCAGGCCGACATGGGCATCCTGCTGACCTTCATGTTCCTGTGGAACATGCTCGGCGCCCTGGTGCTGATCCCCGCGCTGTCGTACTTCCTGCTGCCGGACAAACGCTTTGTCGCCGCTGCTCCCCAACCCTGCGCGCCTACCGCGCCGCCGGGTGAGCAGGTGAGCGAACCCCGGGCGCACACACGGATGAGCGCTTGAGCGCCCTATTAGTTGAAACGAACACGGAAACTGGAATCTACCTTCATGGCCAAGACAAAAATAATGCCGCCGGCAGCCGGTGCCTATGCCTACCCCTTGCTGATCAAGCGCCTGCTGATGTCGGGGGTACGGCAGCATCCTGAGCAGGAGATCGTCTACGCCGACAGGCTGCGCTACACCTACCGCGACCTCGACCAGCGGGTTCGGCGCCTGGCCAATGTGTTGCGTGCTGCCGGGGTGCAGGCGGGCGACACCGTGGCGCTGCTGGACTGGGACAGCCACCGCTCGCTGGAGTGCTTTTTTGCCGTGCCGATGCTAGGCGCTGTGCTGCACACAGTGAACGTGCGGCTATCGCCGGAGCAGGTCGCCTACACCATGAACCATGCGCAAGACCACCTGGTGCTGGTACACGACGATTTCGTGCCGCTGCTGGAGCAGATTCAGGGCCAGCTGGGCACGGTGCGCGGTTACCTGCAACTGACCGACGAACAGGCCACGGCCACCACGCTGCCAGTGCTGGGCGAGTACGAAACGCTGCTGGCCAGCGCCAGTTGCCAGGCCGAGTTCGACGACTTCGACGAGCACTCGGTGGCCACCTTGTTCTACACCACCGGCACCACGGGCAACCCCAAGGGGGTGTACTTCTCCCACCGTCAGTTGGTGCTGCACACCCTCAACGAACTGGGCACCTTTGCCGCTTACGACGGCCAGCCGCTGTTGCGGTCGAGCGACGTGTACATGCCGATCACGCCGATGTTCCATGTGCACGCCTGGGGTGTGCCGTACGTGGCCACGGTGCTGGGGGTCAAGCAGGTGTACCCGGGGCGCTACGAGCCGAACACGCTGGTACGGCTGTACCGCGACGAGGGGGTGACGTTCTCGCACTGTGTGCCGACCCTGTTGCAGATGATGCTGGACTGCGAGCAAGGCTGGCACACCGATTTCAGCCGCTGGAAGATTCTGCTCGGTGGCAGCGCGCTGACCCACGGCCTGGCCCGTCAGGCCAGCGAGCGCGGCATGCTGATCTACAGTGGCTACGGCATGTCGGAGACCTGCCCGCTGCTGACCCTGACCCACTTGCGCGAACAAGACCTGGCCTTGCCCATGGGCGAGCAGGTCGCGCAGCGCATCAGGACCGGCGCCCCGGTGGCGATGGTCGACTTGCGTATCGTCGATGCTCAGGGCAACGACATGCCACACGACGGTGAGTCGCTGGGGGAAATCGTGGTGCGCTCGCCCTGGTTGACCCAGGGCTACCTGCACGAGCCGCAGAAAGGCGCCGAGCTGTGGCAGGACGGCTGGCTGCACACCGGTGACATGGGCTCGATCGACCGCCACGGCGTGCTGGAGATCAAGGACCGCATCAAGGACGTGATCAAGACCGGCGGTGAATGGATCAGCTCGCTGACCCTGGAAAACCTGATCAGCCAGCACCAGGCAGTCAGCGCCGTGGCGGTGGTCGGCATTCCCGATGAACAGTGGGGTGAGCGGCCGATTGCCCTGGTGGTCCGCGCGCCCGGTGACAGCCTTGACCAGCCGATGCTCGAGGCGCACCTCAAGCAGTTCGTCGACCGGGGCCAGATCAACAAGTGGGCGATCCCCCGGCAGGTGCACTTCGTCACCGACATCCCCAAGACCAGCATCGGCAAGATCAACAAGAAGCTGATTCGCGAGATGCACATGGTGTAAGGACCAGTCATGGCACCGGCTTCGCCGGTGATCGCTGGCAAGCCAGCTCCCACAGGTCCCTGCTAAACCCATAAGTTATGTGCTGTCCTATGGAAGCCGGCTAAACCAATGAAGTCTATTTTTGTGTAGGGATTGGACTGCCCCTCCATAACCTGCACAATTGCCGGCTTTTTTCGCGACAGGAAGCCGCCATGCAACGGATTGTGATTCTGGGAAATGCCGGCAGTGGTAAATCCACCCTTGCTCGTGCCGTGGGCAAGCGGCTCGGCGTGCCGGTGGTTCACCTGGATACCCTGTTCTGGGAGCCCGGCTGGGTCGAACCGGACGCCGAGCTGTTCCGCCAGCGGGTCGGCGAGGCGACAGCAGGGGACAGCTGGGTGTGTGAAGGCAACTACGCCCGGCGCACATTCGACCTGCGCCTGCCCCGTGCCGACCTGGTCATCTGGCTCGATACGCCCCGGCTTACCTGTTTCACCCGGGTGATCCTGCGCAGCGTCATGAACCGGCCCCGTCCAGACCTACCCGCCGGTTGCACAGAGAAACTCGACCGGGCGTTCCTGACTTTCCTGAACTTCGTGTGGAACTTCGATCGCGGCTACCGCCCAGGCATCGAGGCGCAGCGCCTGGCGAAAGGGCCGCAGGTGCCTGTCGTGCACGTGCGTGGCAGCCAACAGATTGCCGCATTTCTCGACAGCTTGCCGGCTGCCGGCAAGCTGGCGTCAGCCGGGCAGTAGCGTACGCAGCGCAGCGGTCACGGCGAGGGCGAACAGCATCACTGGCAAGATTGAAAACCGTGAAGCGGCATAAGCGGTAAGTGCCAGGGCGATGAGGTCTGCGGGATGGCCAGAAACGAAGGCGGGCGTGATCACGGCAACCAGCACGCAGCCAGGGGCGGCGTTCAGCACCCGGCTGAATGGCTTGGCCCACAGGTACGCGCTGACCAGGCCGGCCAGCGTGCCCGCCAGCACGTACCCGCCACCGGGAATCAGCAGGTAGAACAGCCCTGCAGTCACCAGGCTGAACAGCCAGGGCAGGGCGGCATGCACCCCTTTCCACAGGCCCTTGAGCAGTACCAGCAAGACGGCGGCAAATGCCATGTCCAAGCCGTAGGGGTGCAGGTCACCCAGCAGCGGCCCGATCAGCGCGCCGAGCGTGATGAAGCTGACCCAGGCCACCCACTGACACCCCCTCGAAGTGGAGCCGGTGCGCGGGCTCGATTGGGGTGGCGATTCGGTGGTCGCGGCAGCGGGGCATTCGCGGTCTGGCGTTGCAGGGGGGTCTTCAACTACGGATTCAAGGGCATTCATGGTCACCTCCAGTGGGGGAAAATTATTCCAATGAATCGCTGAAATCGGGTTGCGTAGTGGCTCTACTGGCGTGAGTATTTGGCATCTGCTGCCGAAATATTCCAATCAAAGGTTTTCAATGCCAATCAAGCTCGACGCCATCGATCGACGTATCCTGCGGGCGCTGCAACGCGACGGCCGCCTACAGAACCAGGAGCTGGCCAAACAGGTGGGGTTATCGCCCTCACCGTGCCTGCGGCGGGTGCGCCTGCTGGAAGAAGCCGGCGTTATCGAGCGCTATGTGGCGCTGGTGGACCCGGCCAAGGTAGCGCTGGGCCTGACCTTGTTTGTGCGGGTGTGGCTCAAGCGCCAGGACCAGGACACCACCGATGAGTTCGTCGAAGCAGTGCGGCTTTTGCCCGAAGTGGTGGAGTGCCACGTCATGGCGGGTGACTGCGACTTGCTGTTGCGGGTGGTAGCCGCGGACCTTGAGGCCTATCGCCGCTTCCAGATCGCTCACTTGACCAGCCTGAGTGTGGTGCAAAACGTCAAAACCGAAGTGCCCATGGAGAAAATCAAGCTCACCACCGAGTTGCCGGTGTAGGCGGCTTCGATTCGCAACGCGCCAGGCAATCTTGGCCTAGAGTTAGCGGCACGTGCGATGGCGCAATGCAATTAATTGCCAGTCGCCACAACTATTTCCCTCGGCAAATGTCACTTCTCGGAGCCGGTACGAATTATGGGGCACCGGCCACGTATTTTACGGAGCTAACTCGACATGGCAGCACTGCAGAACAGTACGTTGGAAGCGATTGGCAGCAATCAGGCGCAGCTGCTGAGTGAGTGGCACGCCTCACTCGAGGCCAACGGGGCGACGCGTAATATCCGCGAACAGGACCTGCGCCAGGAAACCCGTGAATTCCTCCAGTTGGTGGTCGATGGCTTGCGCAATGAAAGCGGCACCAACATTGCTGCCGAAGGCTGGGAAGAGACACGCCGCTTCCTCGAGAAGCTGTCTGCCAGCCGCGCCCAGGTGGGCCAAGAGTCCCATCAGACGGCATTCTTCATCTTTGCGCTGAAGGGCCCGCTGTTCAACTTGCTGCAAACCCATTACCGCGAGCAGCCCGCGCTGCTGGCCGAGCAGCTGTGGGAGATTTCGTCGCTGTTCGATGCCTTCGGCCTGCACACCATCCGCACTTACCAGAAGAATCGCGAAGCCGTGATCAAGCGTCAGCAGGAAGAGTTGCTGGAGCTGTCGACCCCCGTGGTCAAGTTGTGGGAAGGCGTCCTGGCGTTGCCACTGATTGGCACCCTGGACTCCCATCGCAGCCAGACCGTGATGGAGTCGCTGTTGCAACGCATCGTCGACACAGGCTCCGAGATCGCCATTATCGACATCACGGGCGTGCCAACAGTCGATACCTTGGTGGCCCAGCACCTGCTCAAGACCGTGACCGCCATCCGCCTCATGGGCGCCGACTGCATTATCAGCGGCGTGCGCCCGCAAATTGCGCAAACCATCGTGCACCTGGGCCTGGACCTGGGCACGCTGACCACCAAGTCCAACCTCGCCGATGCCCTGAAGCTGGCGCTGGCGCGCCTGGGTACCGCTGCTGGCGAGCGGGGCTGAGCCCATGGAACGAATCCCCATCTTGCAAATGGGCGAGTTCCTGCTGGTGACCATCCAGGTCGATATGCATGACCAGCTGGCGCTGCGCCTGCAGGACGACCTGACCGATCGCATCGAACACACCTCGGCCCGTGGCGTGCTGATCGACATCTCGGCACTGGACATGGTCGACTCGTTCATCGGCCGCATGATTGCCACTATCTCGGGGCTGTCGCGCATCATGGATGCCGAGACCGTGCTGGTCGGCATGCAGCCAGCGGTGGCGATCACCCTGGTGGAGTTAGGGCTGACCCTACCGGGTGTCAGCACTGCGCTCAATGTCGACCGCGGCATGCACCTGTTGCGCAAGCGGGTAGGCCACTCATGAGCCTTCGTGAGCGTGGCAGCCAGCCGGTACGCATCGAGCAGGACGTGGTGCTGGCCCGCCAATTGACGCGAAAAATCGCCAGCGATTGCGGCATGCGCCTGGTCGACTTGACCAAACTGGTCACCGCCGTCAGTGAACTGGCCCGCAACACGGTGGTGTACGGCGGGGGCGGTGACATGGACTGGGAGGTCATCGAAGAGGCCGGCCGCGTCGGCGTACGCCTTGTGTTCCGTGACGAAGGGCCGGGCATTGCCGACATCAAACTGGCCCTGACCGATGGCTGGACCTCGGGCGGCGGCCTGGGCCTTGGCCTGACCGGCGCACGACGCCTGGTCGACGAATTCGAGCTGGACACCGCGCCCGGGCAAGGTACCCGGGTAATGATCACCCGATGGATATGAGCCTGAGCGCAAGCCTGACCCAGGTGCTGCGCCTGGACGATGCCAGCCAGGTCGGGCACGCCCGACGTGTGGTGCAGAAACTTGCCGAACAGCAGGGCTTCGACGCCGCTGATGCAGGCCGGGCAGCCCTCGTCGCCACCGAGCTTGCCAGCAATGTGCTCAAGCATGCCGCATGCGGCGAGCTGCACCTGCGCGTGCTTGCCCATGGCGGCCAGCCTGGCATCGAGTTACTGACTGTGGACCGCGGGCACGGCTTTGACCTGGCCAACTGCCTGATCGATGGGTACTCCACAGGTGGCACTCAGGGTATCGGCCTGGGGGCTGTCAGCCGTCTGGCTCAAGTGTTCGATGTGCACACCGATGCACATGGCGCGGTAGTACTGGCGCGGGTCTACAAAGGAGGCACGGCCAATGACATTCGCCTGGGCGTCAGCCAGCATTCATTGCATGACGACCCAGCCTGTGGCGATACGTGGCACGTGACCCTCGGCGAGCAGCGCGTGAGTGCCTTGTTGATCGACGGCCTGGGCCATGGCGAAGAAGCGGAACGCGCCGCCAAAGCAGGCGCGCAGGCCTTTGCCCAGAGCCCGTTCAGCGCGCCCCAGTACTTACTGGGCGAGCTGCATCAAGCGATGAACGGCACGCGCGGCGGGGCCGTCGCGATTGCCCAGTACGAGGGCGCGCGTGACAGTATCGCTTTCATCGGTATCGGCAACATCGGCGCCACCCTGGTCGGCGGCGAACGCCCGCGGGGCCTGGCCTCGCACCCCGGCATCGTTGGAGGGCAGTACCGCAAGGGGCAAGTGTTCGACTACGCTCACGTGAGGGGAAACCTGTTGATCATGTTCAGTGACGGCCTACAGTCCCGTTGGAACCTTCAAGCTTACCCGGGCCTCGTGCTTCGCCACCCGGCCGTGATCGCGGCGGTATTGCACCGCGACTTCTGCCGTGGGCGGGACGATGTGACCGTGCTGGTCCTCGATCTGGAGACGGTGCATGCCTGACGACAACCGGGCCGAGCAGGCTGCCTGCATGGCACACCTGCAAGCCGAAAACCAAGCCCTGCGCGCTGAGCTGGAAGAAACCAACCAGGGTGTGCTGGCGCTGTATGCCGAGCTCGATACCCAGGCCGAACAGTTGCGCCAGGCGTCGGACCTTAAAAGCCGCTTCCTGTCCTACATGAGCCACGAGTTCCGCACGCCGCTGGGCTCGATCCTGAGCATCACTAGCCTGTTGGCCGACGAAGTGGACGGGCCGCTGAGCAAGGAGCAGCAATTGCAGGTGGCCTTCGTCAGCAACGCCACGCGCGAACTCAGCGACATGGTCGACGACTTGCTCGACCTGGCCAAGATCGAGGCCGGTCGCATCACCATCTCGCCGGCCTGGTTCGACATGCTCGACCTGTTCGCTGCCTTGCGCGGGATGTTCCGCCCGATCGTCGACATGGGCTCGGTGGACCTCATCTTTGAGGAGCCACACGGGCTGCCGAAGATGTATACCGATGACAAGAAGCTGGCGCAGATCCTGCGCAATTTCATCTCCAACGCGCTGAAGTTCACCACCCGTGGCGAAGTGCGGGTGTCGGCGCACTTGCAGGGCAACGACCAGATCCGCTTCGCGGTCAGCGACACAGGCATCGGTATCGCACCTGAACTGCTGGGCGGGCTGTTCGAAGACTTCGCCCAAATCGACTCGCCGCTACAGAAACGCCTGCGCGGCACCGGCCTCGGCTTGTCACTGTGCAAGCGCTTCGCGGCCTTGCTGGGCGGTGAAGTAGGGGTGGACAGTGTGCCGGGCGAAGGGTCGTCGTTCTTTGTCATCATCCCGCTGGCGCTGGCCCAGGAGAGCGCTGATGAACCCTGACATTCGCCTGCTGATCGTCGACGACAACGTCGCCACGCGTTATGCGCTGCGTCGCCGCCTGGCCCTGCATGGCTACCAGGTGCTGGAGGCGGGCACCGGTGGTGAGGGGCTGGCCATGATCGGCAGCGAGCAGATCGACGGGCTGATCCTCGACGTCAACCTGCCGGACATGAGCGGTTTTGATATCGTCCGGTTGCTGCGCGCGGACCCTGAGACTGCATTGTTGCCGGTGATTCACGTGTCGGCGGCGTCGATCCAGACCGGCGACATCATTACCGGGCTCGATGCCGGTGCCGACGCTTACCTGGTGCATCCAGTGGACCCGGATGTGCTGGTGGCGACCCTGCGGACCCTGATGCGGGTGCGCGATACCGAGCGGGCGCTGCGTGCAAGCGAGGCCAACTTTCGGGAAATCTTCACCAATGTCTCAGCACCCATCGCAGTGCTCGATGCCGAGCTCAAGGTGCATGAGTGCAACCATGCATTCGCCCAGCTGACCCAAGACAACCGTAACCCCAAGGCGCTGCAGGAGTGTTTTGTCGACGGTCAGCAAACCGCCATCGCGGCCTTGCGCCAGCACCTGGCCGCTGGCCAGCGCTGGCGTGGCACGCTGGGCATGAGCGTGCACGGCCAGCCACGGGACACCGAGTGGCAGCTTTCGCCCTACCGAGCGCCAGGGTTCTGCCTGGTGTTCGTCGAGGACGTCACCGAACACCGCCACCGCGAACGCTCGCACCTGGCACGCCTGGATGACGCCAACACCCAGCTGGCGCGAGAAATGGCCCAGCGGGCGCAGACCGAGGCGCAACTGCTGCAGTTACAAAAGATGGACGCTTTGGGCAGCCTGACAGGAGGGATCGCCCACGATTTCAACAACCTGCTGACCGGCATCATCACCAGCCTGGAGCTGATCCGCAAACGGGTGGCGCAGAACCGTCTGGAAAAGATCCCGAGTTACGCAGACGCCGCGCTCAGTTCCGCCATGAGCGCCGCTTCGCTGACCCACCGGCTGCTGGCATTTGCCCGTCAGCAGCCGCTGGACACCCGCCCGGTGGACATCAACGAGCGCGTGCGCTCGCTGGAAGAGCTGATCACCCGCACCATCGGCGAACGGATCGTGCTTGTACTGGAGCTTTCCAGCGAGCCGACCATCGCCCTGGTCGACCCGATCCAGCTAGAGAGTGCGGTGCTCAACCTGGTGATCAACGCCCGCGATGCCCTGGCCAAAGGCGGGCATATCTGGGTCAACACCGCGGCGAGCTGGTCGCATGGCAACCCTTACCTGCAGGACGGCCCCTATGTGGCGGTGAGCGTGCGCGATGATGGCGGCGGCATCGAACCGGAGGTGCTGGAGCGGGTGTTCGACCCGTTCTTCACCACCAAGCCGGTAGGCCAAGGGACCGGGCTTGGGCTATCGACCATCTATGGCTTCGCCCGCCAGTCGGGTGGGCATGTGTCGATCTGCAGCGTGCCAGGGCAGGGGACCGAGGTGACGTTGATGTTGCCGGCCAGCAGCCACCAGGTCACCTGTGAGGCACAGGTGCCACAATTGGACCAGCGCGGCGCTGGCGAGCATGTGCTGGTGGTCGAAGACATGGCCTCTGTGCGCCTGTCGGTGGCAGAAGTGCTTGCTGACGCGGGTTATCGCTGCACCCTGGCCGAAACCATCGAGCAAGCGCTGGACCACCTGCGCGAGGATGCCGACATCGAGTTGTTGCTGACCGATGTCGGGCTGCCGGGCATGAGTGGCCGCGAACTGGCCGACATGGCGCGTACTTACCGCCCAGGGCTGCCGGTTTTGTTCATGACCGGTTATGCCGAGACCGCGCTGGATCGGCAGGCGTTTCTGGACACTGGGATGGACCTGTTGATCAAACCGTTCCAGATCGGTGATCTGCTCGACAAGGTGCGGCTTAACCTTGGCTAGCACAAGTCGAACAACTCGATGCGCGGTCATGACATAAAGGGAATTTAAAGTTGGCATGAAAATCTCATGCTTAACCGTTATGCGACGCATCCTGTCGACCTGTAAACAACTTCCCACGCCAAAAAGAGCATAAGGGGGCTTCATGAGTTGTCTGATTTGCGCTGGACATGCTGATTCCGTCGAATGCCCGCTCGGGTGGGAAGAGCGACGCTGCTCGCAATGCGGGTGTTACAGAATGTCTCAATCACTCATTCTAGTGATGATGGAGGAGGGTCAGATTTTCGATACCGAGCGCATGCGGGCGTGGCTTGCCGCCCGGCGAGAGGAGGTATCCATACCCTCTATCGAACACCATCAGGCCATCTTGGTGAGTTGAACAGATGAACTGCCATGTGTTCGGCGTGCATGAGCGGCGGGGTTAGACTGATTTCGTTGTTGCATCAGGGCAATGCGCGGTGTAAACCACAGTGCTGACGCACTGGCGAAAGCGCTTCAGCGTGCATCTTTATCTCGTTACTGGAAATAGTCCCCATGCAGCATCAATCTCCCGACGAAACCATTCGCGCCGCGCTGCAGAAGTCGCATGCCAGGCTGCGGCGGCAGCACGAACTGGTCGTCGAGTACGGCGTCATGTCACTGAAGTCGTCTAACCTGGATGCGCTGCTGACACTGGCGTGCGATGTCGTGGCCAAGGGCATGGAGACGCCATTCGCCAAGGTGCTCACGCCCATAGCGGACAGCGACGAGTTTTTGCTGTCCCATGGTGTGGGTTGGGATGAAGCTGACATCGGGCATGCCACGGTGGGCGGGGACATCGCCAGCCCCGCAGGCTATGCCATTTCCACCTACCGGCCGGTGCTGTCCAACCACCTGGGCCAGGAGCAACGCTTCAGAACCCCCTCACTGCTTAAAAAATACGGCATCGAGCGTGCGATCAACGTACCCATTCGCGGGCCATCCGCCCCGTTCGGCGTGCTCGAAGCCGACAGCAGCAATGGCGAAGACTTCATCGAAAGCGACCTGGTGTTCCTGGAGGGCATCTCCAACGTCATCTCCATGGCGGTCGAGCGGATTTCTGCAAGCTCGGAGATGCATTCGTCCGACCCTTATTCGGAGAGCGTGCTCAACGCCAGCCCCGATTGCGTGAAGATCCTGTCCGCGAGCGGCGACATAGAATTCATGAACGATGCCGGCATGTGCCTGATGCACATCGGCGACCTGGCCCAGGTTCGCGGTGTGGCGTGGTCGCAGCTCTGGCCTGACGAATCCCGAAACCTGGTGCTGGAAGCGATCAGTAAAGTCACAGGCGGCGAGTCGACCCGGTTTGAGGCCTTTTGCCCAACCCAGCATCAGGAGCCGAAATGGTGGGACGTGACGGTAGCGCCCATTTTTGGCGAGCAAGGGGACTTTCAAAAGATGATCGCTGTTTCACGCGACATCACCGAGCGACGTCATCATGAAGCCCAGTTGCTGTCGTTGATCGACGCGCAGAACATCAAGCTGAGCAAAAGCGACCTGTACCTGGAAGAAATCCATCACCGGGTCAAAAACAGCCTGCACCTGGTCAACACGTTGCTGTTGCTGCAGGCAAACATGGCCCAGGATGAAGCGGTAAAGCTGCAGCTTGAGACGGCGGCGACTCGGGTGTTGACTATCGCCAGCGTGCATGAACGCCTTTATCAGAACGCCGAGGCCCAAGCCGTGCGGGCCTGTGACTACCTTGCGGCGTTATTGGGGGATTTGGGCAAAGCCTTGGCCGAGCGCAGAATCTTGCTCAACGCGGACACGTTCGTCTTGCCCGCCGAACGGATGGCGCCTCTGGGTTTGGTGATTTCCGAACTCATCACCAACGCCTTGAAGTATGGCAAAGGCACGGTGGAAGTCAGCGTGAGTGGCCAAGGGGATCATGCGCTGATCACCGTAACCGACGAAGGCGATGGTTTTCCGGAGTCTTACCCAAAACCAACGGGTACCGGCCTGGGTATGCGTTTGGTCAAAAGCTATTCGGGTTATGGCAACCAGGCGATCACAGTTGACCGTGCGCAAGCAAAAAGCACGATCCATGTGCGTTTCAAACTTTAGCCCCAGGGCAGTAGTGCAACCCCGGGGCCAAAGGCATCAGCGGTCTTCATCCCGTTGCTGAGTATCCCCGTGGTCGGCCTGGCCACCCATACGGCCCTTGTCGGCGGGGTCTTGGCGGTTGGCTTGGTCAGTGCCGGGCTGCCCACCTTGGCGCCCTGTGTCAGTTGAGCGATCCCAGTCCTTGTTCATCTTGTCTTCAGGTTTCTGTCCTGGCTGCTGGCCGCCTTTCTGTTTGTCGGGCATGTCGCCCCCGGCACCCTGGCCGCCTTTCTGACCGGCATCGCCGGCACCGGTATTGGCGTTGCCGCCTTGGTTTGCACCCCAGTCTTGATTGTTCGCCATGACTGCATACCTCTGTTCACACACAGGAAGGTCTGTGTTCAGTTGTGACTTCGAGGCAATCTTGGCTGGTGCATTTATTGTTGGGGATTCTGACAAAACGCCTGAACAACCGCCGGCCCGGTATTTATGGCTCCAATAATCCTAAGCTTTTTGGGTTTAACCACATTCTTTGCATGAGCCAGCTTGAGTCTTTCCCATATGCAGACTAATACTAAAGAACTGCCGGAGAGGGCTGATCATGCACATGCGCTTCGTTGTGGTTCCCGCGGTACCTCGCCATAAAGAGATCTTTCCTCGGCGCATTGGTTTTCCCAGTGCCTTGGGGGAGGGCTATGACCTTTACGACACGCAAGAAAAAGTCCGCCTCAGCCTGAGCTTTTCGACGCGCGCCGAAGCCGAGTTTGAATGTGCGTGCCGCAATGAGTTCCAGGGTAACGATGACGCGAACTTCGTCGGGATTGGGTGAGCGCATGCAGAAACAGGCAGGTCTGCCTGTTTCTGCATCAATGTAGGCCTTATTGGCCGGCGGCCAGCAGGTTGTCGCGGGTCTGTTGCTCAACGGTGTTCTGGATCTCACGTGCCAGGGCCTTTACATCATGCTGGGAAATTTCCTTGGGCATGACCTGGAACCCGATCGAGTTGTACAGCCGGCCCCAGGCAGCTTGGGCGTCGGAGTAGGCCGCTTCGCGCTGGTAACGTGACAGCAGCAGGCGGCCTTCGGCGCGGATCAGTTCCAATTCGCTGCCCAGCGCGGCACTGCGCGACGACTGCGCGTAGTTGAGCAGGCTCTGGTCCACCCGCAGGCTCTCATCAGCAAACTCCACCTCCTGGCGCGCCAACTGGTAGCGCAGCAGGCCAACGCGGACCTGGGTGAGGATCGCCATCGACAGGGCCGTGCGGCGCATGTCGTCGGTTTTCTCCTGGCTTTTCTCCGCCGCGGTGATGTCCGGGTACTGCAGCAGGCGCAGCAGGTTCATCGAGACGTTGATACCGGTCTGGTTCCAGTCGCTGTTGTACAGGTACTTGTTGGAGTCGTACTCGTAGCCATAGTTGAAGCTCACGTTAGGCCACAGTTGAGCCTTGGCGATCTTTAGGTCGTTCATGCTCACGCGTTTGCGGTACCACTCTTCCATGATTTCCGGGCGGCGTTCCAGCGACAGGCGCTCCAGTTGCTCGACGTTGCTTTTCAGCAGCGGCAGCGGCGGTTCGCTGGTATCGGCCAGGACCATGCGGGTGTTGGGCGGCAGCGACATCAGCGCAGCCAGTTCGGCGCGGGCGAACTCCAGGTCCTGGCGACGCACGGTGAGCATGTACACCGAATCGAGCAGGGCGCGCTGGTAGGCGAGGATGTCCTGGCGTGGCAGCAGGCCTTTGCCCTCGGCTTCACGGGCTGACGTCAGGGCGCGGTGGGTGCGCATCAGCAGGCCGTCCACTTCGGGCAGCAGGCGCTGCGCGCCAAGGGCGCGCCAGTAGGCGTTGCGCACGTCCTGCAACACATTCTGCGCGACCTTTTCACGGCGCTCTTCGGCCATCAGAATCTGGTCATTCTTCTGTTGCGTGCGGAAATAGGCGACGCCGAAGTCCAGCAGGCTCCACGACAGCCCCAGGCTGTAGAGGGTGCGGTAGCGCTCTTCGGAGGTGGACGGGCGCAAGCTGACCTGGCGGTCCTCGATGCCGATCGACGTGCCACCGGAATCGTTGTTACGCCCGGCGTAACCGGCCGAAGCGACCAGGCGCGGCAGCATCTCGTGGCTGGAGACATCGCGCAGGTCCGACGCCAGCGCGCTTTCCAGCAGCTTCAGGCGGTAGTCGAGGTTGTACTTCAACGCCCGTGCCGAGGCTTCGTAGAAGGTGATCGGCCCGTTCACCGGCTCCTGTTCCTTGTACATCCGCGCCTGGTCTTCGATCACCCGCTGGCGCATTTCGTCCTCGGTGAAGGGTTTGGGTTCGAAGGCCGAGCAGGCGCTGAGCAGGATGCTGACAGCGGTGAAGGTGCTCAGGCTTTTCAATGTTGATACTGACATAGGCAGTCCTTGATCCTTCCGTGAAATAGGCATCAGCTTCATGGGGCATTGCTGCCGCGGCGTTGGGCGGCTTCGCGCAATTGCGCACGGAAGCCGCGCGCAGGCTGTGGCGGTTGCTCCGGTGGCGCGACCATGTCAGTGGGCACCGGTGCCCACAGCGAAGGGTCCGGCAGCAGGCCATCGGCGGTCAGGCTGATGACGCCGTGGCGGCCGTCGACCCAGTTCTGGTCCTGCGCGCTGCCGCGCCGGCTCTCGGCCACTGCGCGGGCAACGAACTGGCCATGGACCTGGCCAAGTTGGCTGCCAAGCGACTGGCTTTCGATTTCGGGCGTAGCGAACAGGCGCACATCGCTGCCGTCGGCGCCCCAGGCGGACAGCGTCAAGGTTTCTTCGACCCGCTCCACTACCGGTGCGACGAAAATCGCTGGGGTCACGTCTGGCAGTGGCTGCGACGACAGCCCGGCGCGGCTGTCGCGGTCCACGTATGGCCCTGGCGGGATGTAAGGGGTGGAGATATCCAGGGTGATGGTCAACTGGGCCTGGTCGGTGGCTCCTGCCAGGTCGCTGAGCGTGTAGGTGAAGTAGTCCTTGAGTACCTGCCCCAGGCCGGCCGCCGCCAGCACGTCGCGGTTGCTCAGGTCGATGGTGTAGGTGTAGCTGCCATCGGCGTTCAGCACCAGGGTGCCGTACTGGCCTTTGATGGGCTGGTCGATGACGCCGACAGTGCCGCTACCGGCCTCTTGGCCGCTGCGGATGCCGGTCACGCTCAGCCCGTCGCCGCCGTCTACATCGCTGTCATTGGGCAGCACGTTGCCGCTGGTGTGCGGTGCCGGCACTTGATCGCTGGCGGTGTTGCTGTCGTCCCGGGCCACCGGGTTGTCGTTGGCGCCCTGGATGGTCACGGTCAGGCGGGCATCCGCAGTGATGCCTGCAGTGTCGCGCATGCGGTAGGTGAACACCTCCCGCAGCGATTCGCCGGCGCTGCGCATGGCCTGCACGGTGGGGTTGGTGTTGTCGACGACATACTGGTAGCTGCCGTCGGCAGTGATCAGCAGCGTGCCATAGAGACCCTGCAGCACCTGCCCGGCAGACGCGGTCTGGCCATTTTCGCCGGTGTATTGCAGTACCATCTTGGTCTCGCCGTACTGCACGCCGTCGACATCGGTGTCGTTATCCAGCACGTTGCCGCGGGGGTCGACGCCAGCCGTGCCGTTGTTCACGCCGCCGGCCTCCACTGCGATAGCGGTGTCGTCGTTGGCCACGGGGTAATCGTTGCGGCCGTCAATGGTGATGGTCAGCAGGCCGTTGGCAGTGCCGCCCCAGAAGTCGGCCAGCAGGTAGGTGAAGTTGTCTACCAGGGTCTGGCCGCTGACGCGCAGTTGCTGAATGGCCTGCAGGCTGTTGTCGAGCACGTAGTTCCAGGTGCCGTCGCCATTGAGCGTGAGGTCGCCGTACTGGCCGCGTAGGGTTTGCCCGACCAGGCTGGCATTGCCCGGCAGCGGGCCGTCGCCACTCCAGAACGCCAGTACTTCGAGGGTTTCTGGGAACAGGATGTTGACGGTGTCCGGGTCGCTGTCATTGTCCATCACGTTGCCGCTAGGGTTGCTGCCCGGGAGGGTGTTGTCGACGCCGCCGGCCTCGACGGCCAAGCCCTGGTCGGGGCCGGCAATCGGCGGCTGGTTTTCGCCGCGGATGAAGACGGTTAAGGTCGCGGTATCACTCAGCCCGCCGCCGTCGGTGACTTGGTAGGTATAGCGCTGGATGACGAAGCCCAGCGGGCCGAGGGCAATGATGTCGGGGTCGTTGGAGTTGACCACGAAGCGGTAGCTGCCGTCGGCGTTGAGGGTGAGGGTGCCGTAGTTTGTGGTGACGGTGGCGCTGCCGGTCAACGGGTCGAGGGACGGGTTGCTGCTTTCTTCGCCCAGGCCGACGGCGGTGACCACTTTGCTGTCGTTGGCATCGACATCGGTGTCGTTGTTCAGCACATTGCCGGTGGGGTTGCGCCCGCCGCTGCCATCGTCGTCCACCGCCACGGCGTAGGCGAAGTCGTCGTGGGCCACTGGGGTGTCGTAGCGGCCTTCGAGGGTGATGTTGATCTGCGCTTGGGCGGCGGCGCCGTCGGTGTCGTGCATGCGGTAGGTGAACGTTTCGCGCAGTTGCTCGCCGGCCTTGAGCGCCTGCACGGTGGCCAGGCTGTCGTTGACGGTGTAGACGTAGTTGCCGTTGGCATCGATGCTCAGGGTGCCGTAGGTGCCGGCTACCAGGGTCGGGCCCGCAGACACCTCAATGAACGTGCCGCCCGCGGCGAGGGTGCCCAAGTAGATGCCATCGACTGTCTTGCTGTCGCCAGCATCGACGTCGCTGTCGTTGCTCAACGCGTTGCCGCTGCCCTGCTGGCCAGGCGTTGTGTTATTGGTGCCGCCCGCTTCGATGGCAATGGCGTTGTCATCGGCTGCGACGGGGGTGTCGTTGCGGCCATGTATGACCACGGTGAAGGTGGCCGTGACGACTTTGCCGTTGCCATCGCTGACGCTGTACTGGAACACCTCGGTCAGTTGGTCGGCATCGGTGCGCAGGGCCTGGACCGCAGCGTTGCTGTTGTCCACCACGTAGCGGTAGTTGCCTTGGGCATCCAACACCAGGCTGCCGTAGTTGCCGGCCAGTGCTTGGCCCGGTGTGCCATTGATGCCATTTGGGTTGACCACGGCGCTGACGATCAGGGTGTCGCCATCGGGGTCGGTATACGCGCTGCGGATGCTGCCGCTTGGGTCGAGCCCCGGCTGGCCGTTGTTCACCCCACCGGCCTCGATGGCGTCGACCGTGACCGGGTTGACCACGGGTGGGTCGTTGACGCCGGTGATGGTGATCACCAGTTGCGCCTGATCGGTCAGGCCACCGCTGTCGTGAATCTGATAGGTAAAGATCACGTCCAGGCTCTGCCCAGCCGTCAAAGCGAGGAGGGTTGGGTCGGCGCTGTTGACTTCGAAGGTGTAGCTGCCGTCCTCATTGAGGATCAACTGCCCGAAGTTGCCACTGATCAAGCTGTTATCCGCCAGGCGGCTAACCGTACCGGTGATAGTGGCCGGCGCGCCGTTGGCCACTGGGGTAAGCGTGCCACCAGTGACTTCCAGGCCGCTGCGCACGCCATCGACCTTGAGCTGGGTCGCGGTGGGTTGGTCAAGGTTATCGACGTCCGTGTCGGCACCGACGCCGCCATCGCCAGTGATCACGTTACCGCTGGCGTTTACTGGCGCCGGGCTGCCATCGGTAGCCCCCGCGCTGGCCGTACCATGGTCGTCCACGGCCACCGGCGCATCGTTGGCGCCCTGAATGGTGATCACCAGCACGGTGACAGCGGTCAGGCCGTCGGTATCGACCACCTGATAGGTGAACTGCTCGACCAGCTTTTGGCCTGGGGAAAGCGCCTGCACGGTGGCGTTGCTGTTGTCGATGACGTAGCGGTAGCTGCCGTCGGCGTTGATGGTCAAACTGCCGAAGCTGGCTGGCACGCTGGTCGCTTGGCCGCTGGCCACCGGTACCAGTTGGCCACCCCCGGCGCCATCGAAGCGGATCGCGTTCACCTGCTTGGTTTCGCCCAGGGCCACGGCGTCGACGTCGGTGTCGTTATCCAGCACGTTGCCAGTGGCATCCTGCCCGGGGGTGCCGTTGTTGGTGCCACCGGCTTCGATGGCGGTGGCGGCGTCACTGGTCGCAACAGGGGTGTCGTTGCGGCCGTGGATGATGACGGTGAAGGTGGCCGTGACGACTTTGCCGTTGCCATCGCTGACGCTGTACTGGAACACCTCGGTCAGTTGGTCGGCATCGGTGCGCAGGGCCTGGACCGTAGCGTTGCTGTTGTCCACCACGTAGCGGTAGTTGCCTTGGGCATCGAGTACCAAGCTGCCGTAGTTGCCGGCCAGGGCTTGGCCTGGCGTGCCGTTGACACCGTTGGGGTTGACCACGGCGCTGACGATCAGGGTGTCGCCGTCCGGGTCGGTATACGCGCCGCGGATGCTGCCGCTTGGGTCCAGGCCCGGCTGGCCGTTGTTCACTCCACCGGCCTCGATGGCGTCGACCGTGACCGGGTTTACCACGGGTGGGTCATTGACGCCGGTGACGGTGATCACCAGTTGCGCCTGATCGGTCAGGCCACCGCTGTCGTGGATCTGATAGGTAAAGATCACGTCCAGGCTCTGCCCAGCCGTCAAAGCAAGGAGGGTTGGGTCGGCGCTGTTGACCTCGAAGGTGTAGCTGCCGTCCTCATTGAGAATCAACTGCCCGAAGTTGCCACTGATCAGGCTGTTATCCGCCAGGCGGCCAACCGTACCGGTGATAGTGGCCGGCGCGCCGTTGGCCACTGGGGTGAGGGTACCGCCAGTGACTTCCAGGCCGCTGCGCACGCCATCGACTTTGAGCTGGGTCGCGGTGGGTTGGTCAAGGTTATCGACGTCCGTGTCGGCGCCCACGCCGCCATCGCCAGTGATCACGTTACCGCTGGCGTTTACTGGCGCCGGGCTGCCATCGGTAGCGCCCGCGCTGGCGGTACCATGGTCATCGACGGCCACCGGCGCATCGTTGGCGCCCTGGATAGTGATCACCAGCACGGTGACAGCGGTCAGGCCGTCGGTATCGACCACCTGGTAGGTGAACTGCTCGACCAGCGTCTGGCCTGGGGAAAGCGCCTGCACGGTGGCGTTGCTGTTGTCGATGACGTAGCGGTAGCTGCCGTCGGCGTTGATGGTCAAGCTGCCGAAGCTGGCCGGCACGCTGGTCGCTTGGCCGTTGGCCACCGGTACCAGTTGGCCGCCCCCGGCGCCATCGAAGCGGATCGCGTTGACTTGCTTGGTTTCGCCTAGGGCCACGGCGTCGACGTCGGTGTCGTTGTCCAGCACGTTGCCGGTGGCATCCTGCCCGGGGGTGCCGTTGTTGGTGCCACCGGCTTCGATGGCGGTGGCGGTGTCACTGGTCGCGACAGGGGTGTCGTTGCGGCCGTGGATGATGACGGTGAAGGTGGCCGTAACGACTTTGCCGTTGCCATCGCTGACGCTGTACTGGAACACCTCGGTCAGTTGGTCGGCATCGGTGCGCAGGGCCTGGACCGCAGCGTTGCTGTTGTCCACCACGTAGCGGTAGTTGCCTTGGGCATCGAGTACCAGGCTGCCGTAGTTGCCAGGCAGGGCTTGGCCTGGCGTGCCGTTGACACCGTTGGGGTTGACCACGGTGCTGACGATCAGGGTGTCGCCATCGGGGTCGCTATACGCGCTGCGGATGCTGCCGCTCGGGTCCAGCCCCGGCTGGCCGTTGTTCACTCCACCGGCCTCGATGGCGTCGACCGTGACCGGGTTGACCACGGGCGGGTCGTTGACGCCGGTGACAGTGATCACCAGTTGCGCCTGATCGGTCAGGCCACCGCTGTCGTGGATCTGGTAGGTAAAGATCACGTCCAGGGTTTGCCCGGCCGCTAGCGCTCGGATGGCCGGGTCGGCGCTGTTGACCTCGAAGGTGTAGCTGCCGTCTTCGTTCAGAATCAGCTGGCCGAAGTCGCCGCTGATCAGGCTACTGTCAGCCAGGCGGGCGACTGTGCCAGTGAGGGTTACAGGTGCGCCGTTGGCGATCGGCGTAAGGGTACCGCCCGTGACTTCCAGGCCGCTGCGCACGCCATCGACCTTGAGCTGGGTCGCGGTGGGCTGGTCGAAGTTATCGACGTCCGTGTCGGCGCCCACGCCGCCATCGCCGGTGATCACGTTACCGCTGGCGTTGACCGGCGCCGGGCTGCCATCGGTAGCCCCCGCGCTGGCGGTACCATGGTCATCGACGGCCACCGGCGCATCGTTGGCGCCCTGGATAGTGATCACCAGCACGGTGACAGCGGTCAGGCCGTCGGTATCGACCACCTGATAGGTGAACTGCTCGACCAGCGTTTGGCCTGGGGAAAGCGCCTGCACGGTGGCGTTGCTGTTGTCGATGACGTAGCGGTAGTTGCCGTCGGCGTTGATGGTCAAACTGCCGAAGCTGGCTGGCACGCTGGTCGCTTGGCCGCTGGCCACTGGTACCAGTTGTCCGCCCCCGGTGCCATCGAAGCGGATCGCGTTCACCTGCTTGGTTTCGCCCAGGGCCACGGCGTCGACGTCGGTGTCGTTGTCCAGCACGTTGCCGGTGGCATCCTGCCCGGGCGTGCCATTGTTGGTGCCACCGGCTTCGATGGCGGTGGCGGCGTCACTGGTCGCAACAGGGGTGTCGTTGCGGCCGTGGATGATGACGGTGAAGGTGGCAGTGACGATTTTGCCGTTGCCATCGCTGACGCTGTACTGGAACACCTCGGTCAGTTGGTCGGTATCGGTGCGCAGGGCCTGAACCGCAGCGTTGCTGTTGTCCACCACGTAGCGGTAGTTGCCTTGGGCATCCAACACCAGGCTGCCGTAGTTGCCGGCCAGTGCTTGGCCCGGTGTGCCATTGATGCCATTTGGGCTGACCACGGTGCTGACGGTCAGGGTATCGCCGTCCGGATCGCTATATGCGCTGCGGATGCTGCCGCTCGGGTCGAGCCCCGGCTGGGCGTTGTTCACTCCACCGGCCTCGATGGCATCGACCGTGACCGGGTTGACCACGGGTGGGTCGTTGACGCCGGTGACAGTGATCACCAGTTGCGCCTGGTCGGTCAGGCCGCCGCTGTCGTGGATCTGGTAGGTAAAGATCACGTCTAGGGTTTGCCCGGCCGCTAGCGCTCGGATGGCCGGGTCGGCGCTGTTGACCTCGAAGGTGTAGCTGCCGTCTTCGTTCAGAAGCAGCTGGCCGAAGTCGCCGCTGATCAGGCTACTGTCAGCCAGGCGGGCGACTGTGCCAGTGAGGGTTGCAGGTGCGCCGTTGGCGATCGGCGTAAGGGTACCGCCCGTGACTTCCAGGCCGCTGCGCACGCCATCGACCTTGAGCTGGGTCGCGGTTGGTTGGTCGAAGTTGTCGACGTCCGTGTCGGCGCCCACGCCGCCATCGCCGGTGATCACGTTACCGCTGGCGTTGACCGGCACGGTGCTGCCGTCGCTGGCACCCGCGCTGGCGGTGCCGTGGTCGTCCACGGCCACCGGCGCATCGTTGGCGCCCTGAATGGTGATCACCAGCACGGTCACCGAACTCAGGCCCCCAGCATCGACCATCTGGTAGGTGAACTGCTCGACAAGAGTCTGCCCTGGGGATAGTGCCTGCACCGCGGCGTTGCTGTTGTCGATGACGTAGCGGTAGCTGCCGTCGGCGTTGATGGTCAAGCTGCCGAAGTCGGCCAGCACGCTGCTCGATTGGCCGCTGACCACCGGAATGATCCGGCCGCCGCCCAGCCCATCGAAGCGCACCGCGCTGACCTGCTTGGTCTCGCCCAAAGCCACTGAGTCGACGTCGGTGTCGTTGTCCAGCACATTGCCCGTGGCATCCTGCCCCGGGGTGCCGTTGTTAGTGCCTCCGGCTTCGATGGCGGTGCCAACATCGCCATGGGCCACCGGGGTGTCGTTGGCGCCATGGATATTGATCTGCAGCACCGAGCTGCTGGTCAAACCGCCGATGTCGACGATGTCATAGCCGAAGAAATCACTGATGAAGTTGCCGGCGGTGCGCAGTGCCTGCACCTCAGGGTTGTCGTTGTCGACGATGTACTGGAAACCGCCGCTGGCGGTGATCGACAAGGTGCCGTACAGCCCTTGCAAGGTCGTGACCCCATTGGCGGCCACTGCGACTCCACCGGGGGTGGTGTTGTTGGCGATGCGGGTGACGGTAAGCACGTCATTGTTGGTCTGAATATCGACATCGGTGTCGTTGGCCAGCACGTTGCCGGTGGGGTTCACGCCCGGGTCGGCGTTGTTGAAGCCACCGGCTTCCACGGCGATGGCCAGGTCGGCGTTGGCGATCGGGGCATCGTTGACCGGGTCGATGATGATGTTCATCACGTCGGTGTCGGTCAGCGCATCGACCGGGTTCTGCCCGGGCACGCCGTCGCCGTTGACCGGTGCGTCGCCGAAATTGCCCTGGTCATTGGTGACCATGGTCAGGGTTTCCGAGTCGCGGAAGGTGTTGAAGTCCTGGTCGCCTTTGTAATACAGCTGGCTCAGCAACACGTTCAGTTCGGCCAAGGTGCCGGTAAGGACCAGGCTGCGTCCAACGCCGGCAGGAGGTGTAGCTGTGGCCTCCGGCGGGGTGGCGGTTTGCCAGATGACCCCGTGTACCACGGTCAGGGTAATGGTCATGACGCCGTCGGCAGTGCCGGCGTTGACGTCCACGTCACTGATGGCCAGGCCACCGATGTGCAATACCGTGTCTTCCTGGCCGTGCTGGTCGGACACCGTATTGACCGGCGCCTCGTTCACATGCACGTAGCCGGCGTCGGCGGTGCCGGTTGTGCCTTCGCCGAGTGCCAGGTTGATGCTGCCCAGGCCTGTAGCCGCAGCGCCCGTGTCGGTGTCGATACGCACCCGGAAGGTGTTGTTGGTGCTGACTTGGTGGTCTTGTGCCACCGCGATCAGGTAGCTGCCGGAGGGCAGCAGGGCGAACTGGTAGAGGCCGCCATTGGCGGTAACGGTGTTGAACGTGCGGTCGTCCGCGGTGCCGAACTGACCGTCGTCACCGGCCCAGGTCAGGGTGACGCCGATGCCGTCCAGCCCGGGCCCGTCCGGGCTGACGTTGTCCGTAGCGCTGCGGGTATCGTCCCACAACGTGCCCTGGATAACGCCCATGCCGGCGCCATCGCTGAGGATGTAGTTGTTCAGGCCGGTTGCGCCGTCCTGGCCGGTGCGCTCGCCGTCGGCAGCGCCAGCGCCCGCTGGCAGCGAACCGCCCCAGCCGTTGGTTTCGAAGTCGGTGGGCAGGCTGGTCCAGGTAAGCACGGCGGAACTGGCGGTGTCGTCGGCGATGGTCACATTGGGCAGGGTGACGGTGTAGATCACCTGGATCGCGTCGTTGGGCGCGAGCCGTGCGAAGTCCATGACGATACCGCTGCCATCGCTGAAGCTGATGCCGCTGGGCAGGTTGCCCAGGTCCAGCGCCACGCCATTGAGCAGGATGCTTTGCACCTGGTAGTTGCTGCCATTGGGGAACTGGTCGGTCAGGTGGGTGTTGTAGGCGGGCGCGCCGCCATCCTGGGTGAAGCTCACCGAGACAGTGGCCGTGGTGGTGCCGGCGCCCGGGGCGACGTCGATGACCGACTTCTCCATGCTGGTGAAGCTGGGCTCCACCACGCGCTCGAACACCGTATCGCTGCGGCCGCGGTCAACGCCATCGCCCGGGCCCACGTGTTCGAACACGGTCATGCCCAGCTGGGTGTTGGCCTGGTTGCCGGTCACGTTGTTGACGCGCACGTTGAACTCGAGGATCACGCCTTCGATATCGCTGTCATTGGCCTCGCCATTGGTCACGTTGCCAAGATTGAAGGTGATGGTCTGGCTGCCGTCTTGGTTGGTCGTGATCTGCAGCCGGCCATTGTCACCATCGAAAACACCCGAGGGCACCACGCCGCCCAGATCGGGGTGGATCGGCAAGGCCACATCGCTGTTCTGGTTGCCGGTCATATACAGCGAATTGCCGTCGCCGAGCACCAGGTCGGTGGCGTCGGTGGTCAAGCCGCCTAGCTGGCTCGACACCATGGCGATCAGGATGTTGTTGAGGTCGGCGGTGATGAACTCCAGGCCGGCGGCCAGCTCGATGCGGATCTGGTAATTGGGGTTGTCGCCGGTCGGTACCAGCACGGCCACGCGGTAACGGACGATTTCGCCGACTACCACGGTCTCCAGCAGGCCGCTGGTGTCGGTGGCGCCGCTGCTGTTGGTGGCCGGGGGCGTGTCGTTGACGCCACCGACGCGGGACACCTGGATGCCGTTGGTGACCGGGATCAGCAAGGCACTCAGTACCCGGTAATCGTTGAGCACGCCCGAATTGAGCAGTCCATCGTCGCCGCTGCGCTCGCCATTGACGGTATCGGTGCTGTTGCTGCTGCCGTCCAAGCTGCTCCAGCGCACCACGACGTTGTTGGCGATCGCTGCCTCGCCTGCGGCCGTGGCATTGACCACGCCGGTCAGGGTGATGACGATGCTCCCGCCGTTAGCGATGTCGATGTTGGCGCCATTGGCTGTCACCAACTGGCCGTTGAGGATGACGAAATCAACGCCGCCGTTGTTGGTGGCGCCGCCGCTGTACTGGATGGAGCCACTGATCACCAGGTTGTCTATTTCAGTCGGCAGCACGTCCAGCAGGCTGATGTCGAACGCGTCGGTGCCCGAATTGTTGGCCACGGTGATGGTGAAGGTGACGGTATCGCCTTGGTCGAAGCCACCAAACGAGGGGGTCGAGGTAATCTGCTGGGTGACGCTGAGGGTCGGCTCGACGATGGTCACGCCGGGCTGTTCGGCACTGTTGATGTTGCGGTCCACGGCGGTGGTGCCGTTGGGGGTGTCGCCATCCGGATCGCTGTACACCAGCTGCGCGCCGTTGTTCAGCGTGGTGCCTTGCTGGTTACCGGTCACGTTGCTGGCCACCAGCACCAGGCGGATGACGAAGCTGTTGTTGCCGGTAATGTTGTCGGCCGTGGCCCCGGCGCTGGCGAACACCAGCATCAGGTCGGCGCCGTCGCTGCCGTCCAGGGTCATCGGGTTGACGTTGAGCACACCGTTGAAATCGGCCGTGAGGGTAGCACTGCCTGTGGTGCTGGTGATGATTTCATAGCCCAGGTTGCCATTGAACCGTGGGTCCAGGCGCAGGCCCAGGGGGATCAAGTCATTGATGCGCAGGCTGCCCGTCGAACCCTCGGGCAGGGTGACGACGATGTCGTAGGTGATGCTTTCGCCAATCACCAGGTTGCTGCCCGTGGTGTGCCCGGCGCTGGAGTCGTCCTCGGTCAGGCTGCCGTCCTTGTAGGTCTTGCTGATGGACGGCGCGGCGACTTGCTGGTTGGCGACCTCGGTCAAGTCGGTGGGGGTGAAGTCCTGGCCGCCATCGACGCTGGCGTAGTAAGTCAGCGCGGCAGTGCTCTGCAGCGTGCTGGAGGCGAGGATGGCATTGTCCACGTTGACGTCGTAGGTGATCACCACTACGTTGGCCCCGGACAGGTCGCTGGCGGTGCCGGCGCGGCCTGCCAGCAGGGTGGCCTGGCCGTTGGCGTCGAGGAAGGTAATGGCGTTGCCGTCGACGCGGTAGTCGGTGCCCTGCACCAGCACGCTGCCGTCCCCGCGGTAGATCTGCAGGTTGGCCGCGTCCAGGCTGCCGCCGACGAACGACAGGCCTGCGGGCAAGGTGATGCTGGTGCTGACATCGTAGGCACCGCCGCCGCCGGTGTTTTTCAGGGCGGTGGCCAGGCGCAGGTTGTCGGCCCCGTCGATGCCGCTGACATTGCCGTCCACCGCCGCCAGGCTGGTCACGCTGCCGCTGAACGGCACACCGCTGCTGCCGGGGGCGGCCCAGCTGCCGGTGGTGCCGGTGACTGTGCCGTTGCTGCTGGACACCACGCCGTGCTTGATGTCCAGCACCGGCTCAGCGACCGACTGGATCACCGCCACATCCGATGAGGTGAGCACAGTCTTGTCGACCGTGGTGGTCTGGCTCGACTGCGCCAGCACGTCGAGTTCACGCTGATCGGCAAATGGCTGGTCGCCCACCACCATGGTGAAGCGCACCTGCACGGTACCGCCATTGAGCCCATCGGAGACGAAGTTGCCGAAGTCGAACACGATCGAGTTGCCGGGGCCGGTGGTGACGCTGTCGGGTACGTCGAGAATGGTATTACCGCTGCCAAACGTCCACTGGCCAATCCCGCTGCCGACACTCCAGCTGATGCCGCTGGCATTGAGCAAGGGCAAGGGCAGGTACGCCGTGAGTTTGAAGTTCTCGTAATCGGCCACCAGCAAGTCGTAGCTGATGGTGAAGGTCACCACATCGCCCGGGCGCAGCTCGCCGTTGCTCGGCGGGTTGCCGCCGTTGACCTGAGTGAGTTCGATATCGACCGAGGAGCTTGCGATGGTGCTGGTGGTACTGGACCCGTCTGTCTGGGTCCCGCCCAGGTTGACCGCATCGCGCAGCACCGTGGCATCCACCGTGGCGTTGTTACCAACGCTGTCACCTTCGTTGAGTTGGTCGTGGGGTGGGTGGTCACTGGTGTAGGTGGTGTCGATCAGTGCGTCGTAGACGATGCTCAGGCGTGTGGCACCTTCCTGTAGGGTGTCGTCGTAAAGGTCGCCGAACAGCGCCGCCACGCCAGGGCCGGCAACCGCCTGGCGAATGGACTCGGCAATGTCGAAGACCAGCGTCGTGCTGCCGTCGGCATTCACCGTCTGGGTGTAGACCAAGGCAATGGCCTGGGACCCACCATGCTGCTGGATGATCAGCGTAGGTGGGTTGCTCGGGTCGAACGTTTGGCCGTCGCCGAGCTGGTCGGTCAGGGTGAACTGGCCCTGTTCGAGGATGTTTTCGCCAAAGGCGAAGAAGTCGGAAATGGCCACATCCAAGGTGTAGCGCAAAGTGTCGCCGGGTGTGAGGCCGGGCGTGCCCACGTCATTTTGCAGGTCCACCTGCTTGAGCAGCGTGATCGACTTGGCGACGAAGGTCACGCCTTGGCCATTGCCGGTCTCGGTGAACGGATAACCCTCCGGGTCGGTGGGGCGGTCGCGTGGGTCGAGCGGGTTCCAGCCACCGGTCACGCTGGCGGTGCCGAAGTTGATGGTGGTCGGATTACCGGTGGTCGGGTCGATCACTGGCCGGCCGTTGGCGTCGATCTCCGGCACATAGAAGCTGACTTGGGTTTCGCTGGCCGCGCTCAGGGTGTCGTAATGGATCTCATAGCTGGCCACGAAGGCGTTGGGGTTGGCCAATGCCGCAGCGATAAGCAGGGGGTTGGTCAGCACCGTGCCGTCGTGAAGGGTGACCGACGTCAGGGTGCCACCGGCCCCCGGCGTGATGGCGCTGACGTGCACCTGGTCGGGCACGGTCTGGGTGACGGTGACATTGCTTAGCGTTTGCCCGGGGGCCGGGGTTACGGTCACGGTCTGGGTACGGGTGAAGTTCGGCCCGGTTACCGTTTCGCCTTCTGGCAGGTTGACCGTTTGCGTGACCTTGAGCAGGGTCGGGGTGACGATGAAGCTGTGCAGCGCGCTTTCTACCCGGCTTGGGTCCTGCGCCGGATTGTTCAGCGAATCGTTACCGTACTCGAAACCAGCGCGGGCATTGATGGTGAGGTTAGGCGCGCCGTCGGAGTAGCTGGTGTCGGCCAGGTTGCTCAACTGTGCGGTAATCTGCACATCGATCGTGGGCTGGCCGTTGGTGACGCTGGCGTAGGGCAGTTGCAGCACCACCATCTGGTCGCCGGGCTTCATGCCGACGCTGGCGGCATTGATCACCAGGGCATTGCCGCTGGCGTCCTTGGCCAACGGGTGGGTGGCATTGCCGTTGGCATCGAAGGTGATCACGAAGCTGTTCACCGCCTGGCCCAAGTAGGTGGCGGAGACGAAGGTGGCACCATCGTCGCCGTCGCGCCCGGTGGCCGGCATGAAAACATCGAGGAACGGCGCATAGCCTTCCTGGGTCGACGGGTTGCTGAAACTGACGGTGAAGTTGAATTGCTCGCCCAGTTGCACCTCGACACCGCCGCTGCTCAGGCTGGCGGTCGGGCTGGCATCGGCCAGCAGGCCTTGGAAGCCGTTCAGGGTGGCTGCTGCCAGGGCAATGGTCTTGTCAACATCGCCATTGCTGACCTCAAGGCGCCAGTCGCCGCCGGCCAGTTGGCTGCCGGTGGCGTTGCTGGAGGCGCCGACGTCAGCGCCGCTCCAGCGCGCCAGTTCGTTCACCAGCGCCTGGCCTGCACTGCTGGCACCTACATCGCAGCCATACAACTGGATGTCCGCGCCCGCGTTGAGTTCACCGCGCCAGGCGCTCAGGCGGTCGCCCAGCTGCTCGACGGTTTGGCTGGTGAATACCTGGTTGCCCAGGGTGAACTGGCCAGACGCGCCGTGCGAGAACACTTGGATCGAGTCGACCTTGCCCAACTGCGCCAGGGCATTGCTGATGGCTGCGATGGCATCCTGGCCAGGGTCCACCACCAGCGCGGTGGTACCGGTTGGCAGGTTGGCTGCCAGCTGGTCGCGGTTTTCCACCCGGGCATCGATGACCACCAGGTTGCGGGGGGCGGGCGCCGCTGTGGTGGTTTGTGCCTCGCTGGCAGTAGGGGCCGGGTGGCGGGTGTCCTTGGCCTCTGCTGTACCTGCATCACTGTGATGCTGCTGGTCGACAGCCGCTGCGCCAGCGCCGTCGAAGAGGATGCGTTGCTCAAGGGCAACTGTCTGCGACCGAGGGCGCGAAACCATGGCGAAGCCGGCTCTGCTCTTGATGTCCATTTCCAATCCTGCCCAGAAGTTACGATGCCATTTCCGAAACTAAATCAATCCTAGTCCGGTTTTTTCGGGGTGCCGGCTGAGGCGCCGGAAGGTCTTCAGAAGCCGCTTTCGCGCAGCCCGACTCCCAGAATCCATTTACCCAGCTCACCGAGGAGGCTGCGTTTTTCCCCTTCGATCTGCAGCTTGCCGCGGGTTTCGCGCACGCTGGCCAACGGCTCATCCAACGCGACCAGTACCTGGAACAGCGCGTTGCTGGGCACCAGCGACTGGCCGCTGGTCGGCACCGGGCCGCCGAAATGCGAAGACAACATGCGGTGGGCCAACTGCCCGGCGCGGGTGCTGCCAATGGCCAGCACTTTGCCGCGCAGCGCGGTGGCCTGGCCTTCGGGGTAAAATTTCACGGCATTGCCCACAGCCAGGTGGTGCACCTGGTCCTGGGCGACGTAGGCATCGACCTGCCAGTGACTGGGGTCGATCAGCATGCCCAGCGGTTCCTGGCGGTTGAGCCACTGGCCAGGGCGCCAGTCCGGGTCCAGGTCCAGCCAGGTGCCGGCGAATGGCGCCTGCAGGTTGAGGCGGGCGATTTCGATGCGTGCCGCGCGGGCTTCTTCGTTCTGCACCTTCAGGCGTTGCTGGGTGGCAGCGTCCTCGGTCAGCCCGGCGGGGTCGGCCAGCAGCCCATAAAGGCGCGCCTGATAGCTGCGGGCGCTGGCCTGGCTGCTGCGCATGCGCGAATCCAGGTCTGGCTCTTCGAGCACTGCCAGCACGTCGCCAGCCTTGACGTGGCCTTGCGAATGCAAGCTTTTCAGCCGCGCAGGGTAGGGCGTGTACACGCGCAACTGGTGTTCGGCCCGGGCTACGCCAACGGCGTCGACCTGGCTGTGCCAAGGCACCGCCAGCGCCAGTACAACAAGGCCTGCGCCTAGGTAGAACAGCCGTTTGCGCTGACCCGGGATGCGTGCCCGCTGTTGCCACCAGTGGCTCAGCTCACGTTTCACCGGCAGCGCGATAAACCACGCCAACTCGACCATGAACAGCACGATCCCTAACAGTTTGAAGAAGAACAGGTACACCGCCACGGCAATGCCGAGGAACAGCACCAGGCGGTACAGCCAAGTGGCAAAAGCGAACGCCACCAGCAGGCGGCGTTGCCCTACCGGGAATGGCTCGGGCCATGGCTCGTTGAGCCCAAGCAGGTTGCGCCGCAGGGCAACCCGCGCCAGCGCCGAGGCGCGCTCGTGCAGGTTGGGGAAGTCGAGCAGGTCGCTGAGGATGAAGTAGCCGTCGAAGCGCATGAACGGACTGGCGTTGAGGGCCAGCGACAGCACCCAGCTGGTGGTCGCCAGGTACAGCAGCGCGTTGCGCAGGGCGCCGTCGTCGCACAGCGCCCAGCCGAGGGTGGCCAGGCCTGCCAGGGATAATTCGGTGACGATGCCGGCCGAGGCGATGGCCAGGCGCTGGTGGGCGCGCTTGAGTTTCCAGCTTTCGCCGGTGTCGGTGTAGAGCATCGGCCACAGCACCAGAAACGCCACGCCCATGTGCCCCACGCGCAAGCCCAGGCGTGTGGCGACCAGCGCGTGGCCAAGCTCGTGCAGGGTTTTTGCGACCACCAGAGCCAGGGCAAAACTGAACAGGCCTTCGGTGGAGAACGACTCGACCACTGCATGGGTGAAGGCGTCCCACTGCTGCATCACCAGGATGATCCCGAGCAGGGTCAGGCCGATCACCAGCACGCCGGTAAGCGGATGGAACAGCCAGCCTAGCGCTACCGCCAGGCGCTGCAGGCCGGCTTGCGGGCGCAGCAGCGGCACGCGGAAGAACAGGTAGTGGTGCAACCACCAACGCCAGCTCGACCAGGTGCGCGCCTCGCTCGCGGCCTGCAGTTTTGCCAATTGCTCGGGGCCGGGGCGCAGCAGGTGGTGGTGTTCGAGGAACGTGCGCAGCGCCAGCACCTGCTCGACATCGGGGTTGAGCGCGCTGTCCCGCGATACTTGTTCGCTGATCTGGCGCGGCGTCTGGCCCCAGCGCAGCAGGCACTCGAACTCCAACCAGCCAATCCGGTAGAAACGGTTGACCACGGTGTCGTGGATCATCCATGCCGGTTCCCCTTCACGGCTGTCGGCGGCCTCGCACAGGCGCAGGTCCTCGCGCAGCGGGGGCAGCGGCAGGTCGGACAGGTCGAGCATCACCAGCCACTCCATGCACGCACCGTGGCCAGCGGCCGGCGCAGCAGGTAATAACCGAGCATTACCCGGCCGCCGTACAGTTTGGCGGTGCCGTGCAGGCCCAGGCGGGCATGCTCGGAGCGTTCGTCGATACTGGCCAGCAGGCGGTAGGCGACCACGCCGTCATCACTGGGCTTGGCCTGGTAGCTAGTTTCGAGGATTTTGCCCTTGAGCGGGCTGAGCGGATAGGCGGTGAGGAACAGCGTGACCTCGGCGCCCGGCTCCAGGGCGATGGCATCGGCCACGGCCAGCTGGATCTGCATGGCCGGTTGTGCCGGGTCGGCCACGTGCATGATGCGCTCGCCGGTCGATACCGGCTTGCCGAGCCAGTCGTTGGGGTCGCTGAACACAGCAACCCCGGCCCGTGGTGCCAGCACCTGGGTACGCCGTAACTGCGCTTGCACCGCGGCCAGCTCGGCGCGACGTTGCTGGGCACGGCCTTGCAGCAAGGTCAGCTCGTTCTTGCTTTGCGGGTTGTCGAATGCACGCTGGCTGGCGGCTAGCAGCTCGGCGTCGGCCACCGCGACTTCCTTGCCGAGTACCTCGGCGCGGCTGCGCAGGGTGGTTTCGTCGAGGGTGAACAGCGGGGTGTCGGCTTCCACCGGCTGGTTGGGGCGCACCAGTACCTGGGCGATCACGCCATCGATCGGTGAACTGACGATCTGTGCCTGGCGCGACACGATCTGTGCCGGTGCCAACGCCGTTTGCCGCACTGGGAGCAGCAACAGTCCGGCGGCCACCAGCAGGGTGATCAGCACCTGGCGGCGGCTGGGGCGCCAGCGGCCGATTCGCCGGCGCCGGGTCAGCGCATGCCAGCAATAGGCCCAGGTGCGCGTCAAACCATCCAGCTGCTGGTGCACCACCGCCGGCGGTGCTTCTTCCAGCAGCAATACCAGCAGGCCAAGGCGATGGCCGGTCGGGGCATGCAAGGGGATGCACCACAGGCCGGTAGGCCACCACTCGGCCCAGCCCTCGGCGATGTCTTCAGGTGGCGCGGCGTCGGCCTGGGTCAACCAGGCGGGCTGCGGCTCGACCAAGCGCTCGGCCAACCAACGGCTGGCGCGTCTGAGCCAGACCAGGTAGGGCGAGTCTTCGCTGGGGCGCGCCAGGCCCGACACGCACAGCAGCTCCAAGCCGCTGTTGCCTTGCTCGAACACCAGCGCCTGGTGGAAAGGCAGTAGCGGGTACAGGTCGTTGGCCATGCTGAATGCCAGCGCGCCCAGCGTTTCGGCGGCCATGGCTTTATCGCGCAGGGCGTCCAGTTGCAGCAACAGCTGCGGGTGGGGCAGTGGTCTATTCACGGTCATGGTCGAACCGCGCCGTGCCGCTCATACCGGCGATCAGTTCGGGGTAGCGCTGGTCGAAGCGCGCTTCAAGTTCCACTGTCTGCGCCACGGCATCGACCCTTGAGTTGATCACACTGACCTTGGCCGGGTAGGTTTTGCCCGTCTCATGCACGCTGACCTGCAGCGGCTGGCCGGGGCTTAGGCTTTTCAGCTGGCTGGAGGGCACATTCAGGCGCACCTTCAATGCGCCGTCGCTGACCAGGTCGAACAGTGGCGTACCCGCGCTGACGGTCTGGTATGGCTTGACGTAAACCTTGGCCACATGGCCCGAGAAGGGGGCCAGTACCTGGCAGTAGCTCATTTGCGCTTCGCCCATGGCACGGGCGCCATCAGCCTTCTGCACTTCGGTATTGGCTGCGGCCACTTCGATATCGCCGACGGCGTCGAGTTTGCGCAGTTGCTTTTTGGCTTCCAGGTTCTGCCGGGCCATGGCCAGCTCGGCCACGGCGACCTTGCCGCGGGCTTGGGCCTCGTTGCAATTGAAGCGCGCCAAGGTCGCGCCTTTGGTCACGTGCTCGCCGAAGCTGGTTTTCAGCTCCCCCAGTGTGCCGCTCATCTGGCTGGAGAGGGTGGTTTCCAGCTCTGCTGCCAGCAGGATGCGGATCAACTGCGGGTCTTCGGCGGTCGGCTCTTGCTCGGCGTGGGCGCAAACGCTGGCCAAGGCCAACAAAAACGGTAGGTAGCGGTGTCCAACAACAGGCAAAAGCATGCTCGACTCCTTGGTCCAAAACACGTAAAGGCGAACTAGCCGCTTGTGGCCTTCCTCTCTGACTGGGGCTGAAACCTTCGCTTGACGCTTTTTTCGCTTGCATAAACCAGGCTGTTCTCAGCCTCATCTCATTAAAGAGCCGAAAACGGCGTTCCGGTATGTTCAATTGGCGACATCGCGCTGGTGTAAGGCAGGAACGGCTGAACGCTGGTTGATGTGCGCAAAGGTACCGCCGTCGAGAGCGTTTCATGACGCTTTGCAGCCATGAGCCGTATGGGCAAGCGTCCTACTTTGGGCATCACGAGATGCACAGTAGAGCTGTTTCTCGGTGGGCAAAAAATGGTGGGGGTTATCGACATCTCATGCAGGGCCTCATGGGCAAACGCGATCGAGTTGTACTACGGTGAACCTGCCCGCGATTGCCATCATTCAAGTACCGATTGCGATCATGGCCGAACCGCAATTGTCTGGAGGGAGCCCGATGGAGTCGTTGCCGGTCAAGCGGGATCTGTCCCGTGCACTGTTGGATGAACTCATTCGCGCAGGGCTGATGTTGTTTGAAAACGGTGCCTGGCACATTCCTCCCGCCAACCCTGACGTCCAATCCTGGCCATTAGTCGGGTCGCAACTGTTCACCCTGTGGCAGCAGGGCGCCACAGATGCGACCAGCCTGATGCAGCAAGTGGTGCCTCACCTCAAAGGCATTGGCATGGTGGTGCTGGGCAAGCTTGCAGGGGTGGGTACGGGCTTTCTGATGTTCATCGGTGCGCTGATCCTGTCGGGTATCGACATGGCCTATGGCGAGAGCGGGCAGCGTAACGCGCTGCGCATCGCCACCATTCGCGCCGTGGCTCAGGGTGTTGTTGGCATCGCCTTTGTGCAGATGGTGCTGGTAGGCGTCGGTTTCGTGGTCATGGGTATCCCAGGTGCAGGGCTGCTGGCGTTACTGGTGCTGTTGCTGGGGATCATGCAATTGCCGGTGCTGCTGATTACCCTGCCGGTGGTGGGCTTCGTGTTCTTCACCGAGGGTGCCACGGTCGGTAGTGTGGTGTTTGCCGTATACAGCGTGCTCGCGGGCATGGCCGACAACGTGCTCAAACCATTGCTGCTCGGGCGAGGGGTGAATGTACCGATGCCGGTGATCCTGATCGGTGCTCTGGGCGGCATGGTGGCCGGGGGGATCATCGGCCTGTTCATCGGGCCGGTGATCCTGGCCGTTGGGTACATGCTGTTCTGGCAGTGGGTGGATGACGCCTCAGGCGGGGAACAGGTAGCCCGCGTCGAAATTGATTGATCAACGAAAACAGCCCGCTGCAGGGCGAACAGCGCAGACCGTGGAGCTAAAGCATGGGGTGTATTGCACAGGCAGTGCAGAGGGTGAGGGCGGTTATCGGAATAGGTGTCTTGCTACTGCCACTGTGCACCGTTGGGCTGAGTCAGGCAGCCACCGAGCAGGGGCAGTTGCCGGCCCAGGCCAAGGAACGTGAGGGCTATGCGGAAGCGACCAGTTGCCAGGCGTGCCATACCGAGCAGGCCAAACAATGGCAGCAGTCCGACCATTCCTGGGCGTTGCGCGATGTCAGCCCGGCCAACGTGCTGGGCAACTTCAATGACGTGCGCTATGACGAAGACGGGGTGAAGGCCCACTTTTACCGCAAGGGTGACAGTTTTTTCGTCAACATCGAGGGCGAAGATGGCAAACCGGCTGACTTCAAGGTGCTCTATACCTTTGGCTTCGAGCCGCTGCAGCAGTACCTGGTGGCGCTGTCGCGCGGCCGCTTGCAGGCCTTGACCCTCGCCTGGGACAGCCGGCCGGCGGCGCTTGGCGGTCAACGCTGGTTCTCGTTGTACCCTGGGCAACGCTTCGCTCCTGACGACCCGCTGCACTGGACGGGCCGTTACCAGAACTGGAACGGTATGTGCGCTGACTGTCACTCGACCCGGCTGGTCAAGCATTACGATGATACCCACGACAGTTTTGCCAGTACCTGGCAGGAAAAGACTGTGGGTTGCCAGGGCTGCCACGGCCCTGGCCAGGCCCATGTTGACTGGGCCAGCCAACACCCCGGCGTTTCGCCTGCCCAAGGGCTTGCGGTGGATTACAAAGCGCTGGGCAGCAAGGGCTTGGTAGAGCAATGCGCCTATTGCCACAGCCGCCGACAAAGCCTGGGCACTGGCCAGATGCCGGGCCACCCTCCGCTGGACCAAAGCTTGCCCGCCACGCTGCGCACGGGCCTGTACCATGACGATGGGCAGATCGACGGCGAAGTCTATGAGTACGGCTCATTTACCCAGAGCAAGATGTTCGCCGCCGGTGTCGGTTGTACCGATTGCCATAACCCGCATACCACCAAGGTGCGCATAGAAGGTAACGGGCTTTGCCTGCAATGCCATAACACCCAGCCCAATGCTGCACGTTTCGCTGGCTTGCAGGCCAAGGACTATGACAGCCCCGCGCACCATCACCACGCGGCCGGCTCGCCGGGTTCGCAGTGCGTCAATTGCCACATGCCCAGCAAAAATTACATGGTGATCGACCCCAGGCGCGATCACAGCCTGCGTATACCCCGGCCGGACCTTGCCGCAGAGGGCAACGGCCCGGATGCCTGTACCACCTGCCACCAAGACCGCAAGCCCGAGTGGGCGGCCAAGGCCATTGAAGGTTGGTTCGGGTCACCGAAGCGCCCCGCTCATTACGGCCAGAACTTCCACGCCGTGCGCGAGGACCCGAGCACTACCCTGAGCCGCCTGGGTTATCTGCTTGCGGACAAGAGCAACCCGGCCATCGTCCGCGCCACCGCCGCCGACCAGTTGGCAGACTTGGGCCCCGCAGCGGCCAGCAACTTGCAATGGGCACTGCAGGACAAAGACCCGCTAGTGCGCGCCTACGCTGTGGCCGGATTCACCAGCCTGCCCCCCGAGCAGCGTTTGAAACCGTTGCTGCCCCTGCTCGAAGACCCCACCTTGGCCGTGCGCGACGAAGCCGTGCGGGCCTTGGCCGATGTCCCGGCAGCACAGTTACCTGAAGCCAGCCGCGAGTCGTTCAAAACGTTGCTTGACGATTACGAGCAGCGCTTGCGCAGTAACGCGGACCTGCCAGGGGGGCGGCTCAACCTGGCGGTGCTTATGCAGCGCCAGGGCCGCGACGAGCAGGCTGTGGAGCAGTATCGCCAAGCCTTGCGCATGGACCCGTATTTCGTCCCGGCGCGAGTCAACCTGGTGACCCTGGCCAGCAGCGCGCAACGCCTGGATGATGCCGAAAGCCTGCTGCGCGAGGGGGTGGCGCTGGACAAGATGCCCGCTGCCGATCGTGGCAACCTGGCCTACATGCTGGCTTTGCTGCTGGTCGAGCGCGGCAATCCCGACGAGGCGCTGGGCTGGATGGAGCGGGCCGCCGTGGCGCTGCCGGGCAATACGCGCATTCGCTACAACCAGGGCCTGCTGCTGTCTCGCATGAACCGCCGTGACGAAGCCCTGCAAGCGTTGCGTAGCGGCTTGGAGCAAGCACCAGAAAACGTCGACCTGCTGTATTCGTTGATCTACCTGCATGCATTGGCTGGCGAGCGCGAGCAGGCTTACGGCTATGTCGAGCGGATGCGCGCGGTGGCACCAGACGACCCGCGGCTGCAGGCCATCGAGCCGTATTACCAGAAGGGGCGGTGAGGGGGGAGGAACGTGAGGCCGGAAGTTCGCCATGTTCTCTTCACGACACCCCATTGCACCCTGGCCTGGCACTACTAGATTTACCCCATTGCCAACCGCTGACAGGGACCGGGCCAGTGAACACCCATGAACACGTCAAAGCGCTGGAAGCGTCGGTCGCCGAGAAGGTCCTCGGCCAGGCCGAGACCATTCGCCATGTACTGCTGGGGCTGCTTGCCAACGGCCATGTGCTGCTCGAAAGCCTACCGGGCCTGGCCAAGACGCGCACAGTCAAGGCCCTGGCCACGCACCTGGAAGCGCAGATGCGGCGCATCCAGTTCACCCCCGATCTGCTGCCCTCGGACATCACGGGCGGCGAAATCCTGCAGCAGTCGGCCGAGGGCAACAAGATCAGCTTTCAACCTGGGCCGCTGTTCGGCAACGTGATACTCGCCGACGAAATCAACCGTGCCCCGGCCAAGGTCCAGGCGGCCTTGCTCGAGGCCATGGAAGAGCGCCAGATCACCGTGGCCGGGCAAAGTTATCCGATGCCGGGGCTGTTCATGGTGCTGGCCACCCAGAACCCCATCGAGCAGGAAGGCACTTACCCGTTGCCCGAGGCGCAGATGGACCGGTTCTTGATGAAGCTGCACCTGGATTACCCGCACTCTGACGACGAAACCCAGGTGCTGCGCCTGGTGCGTGCCGAGGACCAGGCCACCCACGCAGGCGCCGCGCAACCTGTACGCCTGGCCCAGCAAGTGATCTTCGATGCCCGCAGCGAGGTGGCGCGGGTGCATGTTGCCGAGGCGATTGACCGTTACCTTATCGACCTGATCAACGCGACCCGTCACCCAGGCGACTACGATGCCGAGCTGGCGCGCTGGATCAACATCGGTGCCAGCCCGCGCGGTGGCATCAGCCTTGACCGGGTGGCACGCGCACATGCCTGGCTCAACGGCCAGGACTTTGTTTCACCGGACAACGTGCGCGCGGTGGTGCACCCGGTTTTGCGCCACCGGCTGCAACTGTCGTACGACGCGGTCAGCGACGGCGTGGCGGCAGACCAGGTTATCGACAGGTTGTTGGACAAGGTGGCCATTCCGGCCTGACGGACACGCTCATGCCCGCTAATAGCGTTACGCCTGACGGTTTTGTCTACGCCTCGCTCAGTGAACTGGTGGGGCTGGAGGCGCGCGCGCGGGGGCTGAGTTTCGTCGCCCGGCAGCCGCTGTCGAGCATCCTTTCCGGTAACCATGCCTCGCGCCTGCGTGGGCGCGGCTTGAGCTTCGACGAGCTGCGTCACTACATCCCCGGCGACGACTTGCGCCACTTGGACTGGCGCGCCTCGTTGCGTTACGGCAAGCCCTTCGTGCGCACCTTCACCGAAGAGCGCGACCGGCCTACGCTGGTGCTGGTGGACCAGCGCATGAGCATGTATTTCGGCTCCCAACGCTACTTCAAGTCGGTCACTGCGGCGCAGTTGGCGGCGTTGTGTGCATGGATGGCGTTTCACGCCGGTGACAGGGTCGGTGGCCTGGTGTTCGGCAATCAGCGGGTGGAGCGCGTGCGGCCGTTGCGTAGTCGCGCGCGGGTCGAGGCCCTGTGCAGTGCAGTGGTCAGGGCCAACCACGCGCTGACGGCGTTCGCCAGCGAAGACGCAGATGGCCAATTGGACAAGGTGTTGCGCACCTGCGTTGCCTCGGCAGGCCATGATCACTTGATCTGCATCATCAGCGACTTCGCGGGTATCAGCGAGCAAACCTTGCCGCTGCTGCGCCAGTTACGCCAGCACAACGATGTGATCGCCCTGCAGGTGTACGACCCCATCGCATTGCAAGTGCCGGACAGGGGGCGGGTGAACGTGACCCAGGGTGCGCAGCAGGTGGAGTTGGAAGTGGGCAGGCGTCGGGTTAGCAAACCGCTGGGTGATTTTCTCGCCGGGCGCCTGCGCGATGTAGAAGCGCTGCTGCGCCGCAGCCAGGTACCGCTGATGCTGATCAATACCGCCGAGGACAGCCTTGAACAACTGCGCAGGGAGCTGGGCCGCCTGGCCCAGGTACCGCGATGAGCACTGCCGTCATACCGTCAATCGACCAGTTGCGCGAGCTGGCACCTGGCACGCCGCCGTTCAGTTACCTGCCGCACACCTGGGCGTGGTTGGTGATGGGGCTGGTGATGCTGGCCTTGCTCCTGGTCTGGGTGGCCCTGCGCTGGCGGCGTTGGTCGCGCGAGCGTTATCGCCGCCAAGCCTTGCAGTATCTTGATCTGCTGGCCAAGGCCGAGGGTGATCAGCGCCTGGCCGCTCTGCGGGAAGTGCCCGTGCTGCTAAAACGGGTGGCGCTGTCGCTGCCAGATCCGCCGCCTGTGGCCAGCCTGGCCGGCGCGCAATGGCAGGCTTTTCTTGAACAGCGCGCCGGTCAGCCGTTACCTGCCGGTTTTGTGCAAACCCTGCAAACGGTCGCGTATGCGCCCGATGCCCAACTGCTCGCGCTCGATGCGCAGCAGGTCGCTGCGTTGTACAGCACCAGCCGATGCTGGATCGAGGGGCACCATGTGGCAGTTTGATTACCCGTGGGTGTTCTTGCTGTTGCCAGCTGCTTGGCTGGCCTATCGTCTGTCGCAGCCCTATAGCGAAAGCCGCAGTGCATTGCGGGTGCCGTTTTTTGCGGCGATGAGCCGCGCCACCGGGCAGCAGCCGGGGCAGGTGAGTGCAGCGGGTGGGCGCTGGCAATTGTGGCTGAACCTGCTGGTGTGGGGGCTTCTGGTAGCGGCCTGCGCACGGCCGGTATGGGTGGAGCGGCCGATTGAACGGGAGCGACCGATCCGCGACATCATGCTGGCCATTGATATTTCCCAGTCCATGCAGGCCAACGACTACACCAACGCCAACGGCGAGCGAACCGATCGGTTGACTGCGGTGAAGTTGGTGGTGCGCGACTTCATCATGCGCCGCAAGGACGACCGCATCGGCCTCATCGTGTTCGGCACCGGCGCTTACCCTCAAGCGCCCTTGACCCTCGACCACGCCAGCCTGCTGATGCTGCTGGATGAAGTTGGCATCGGCATGGCCGGGCCGAACACCGCACTGGGCGATGCCATCGGGCTCACCATCAAGGCGTTGACCAACACACCCGAGCAGGAAAAGGTGCTGATCCTGCTGACTGACGGCAACGACACTGGCAGCGCAATCACCCCCGAACACGCGGCTCGCCTGGCCCATGAAAAACGTATCGTGGTACATACCATTGGTATCGGTGACCCAGCCGCGACCGGCGATGACAAGGTCGACCTGGCGGCCCTACAAGGCATTGCGCGTACTACTGGCGGGCAATTCTTTCGCGCCGATGATCGCCAGGCGTTGCAGCAGGTCTACGCGACCCTGGACCGGTTGACCCCGCATCAGGTCAAGACCTTCAGCCACCAACCCAAGCGTGACTTGTTCGTTTGGCCGTTGGGCCTGGCGCTAGGATTGCTGCTGGTGGCCCACCTGCTGGCCTTGGCGCACGCCCGCCTGGTCGGCCGCCGGCCAGTGCCCGGAGCACCGCCGGCATGACCTTCGACCCCTCTGCGTTCCATTTCCTGCGGCCGCTGTGGTTGCTGCTGATCGTGCCGGGCCTGCTGTTGCCTCTGCTGTGGCTGCGCCGGCATGATCTGTGCCGACAATTGGAGGGCATCATCGCGCCTCACCTGGTCGAGCACTTGATGATTACGCCAAAGGAACAGCGGCGTTTGCGCCCGGTGCACCTGTTGGGGGCCAGTCTGGTACTTGGAGGTCTGGCCACTGCCGGGCCGACCTGGGTGCAGGACACCCCCGACTTTCTCGATGACCGCGCCCCTTTGATCATCGCCGTGGACCTGTCGCCGTCGATGGATGCCGACGATGTGCCGCCCACTCGGCTGGCGGCTGCTAAACACACCCTGCACGACTTGGTCCTGCGCCGTGCGGGCGCCCGTACCGCACTCATCGCCTATGCCGGCAATGCCCACTTGGTGCTTCCTGTCACCGAGGATCCGGCGTTGCTCGATACCTTCATCCAGGCACTGGCCACGGACCTGATGAGCACCCCGGGCAAGGATGCCTTGGGCGCGATAGACCTGGCCTTGAAGCTGCTGGCGGCTGAGCAGACGCCGGGCACTTTGGTGCTGCTGACCGATGGCGGTGATGCCAGCCAATTTCCAGCGATTGCTAAACGCGTCTCAGGCTCGCCCTTGCAAGTATTGGTGTTGGCGGTTGGCAGTCAGTCGGCTGCGGCAGGCTTCGATGAGCAGGGCCTGAAGGGGCTCGCCAAGGCGGCCAATGCGCCTCTGGGCAGCCTGTCGCTGAACGATGACGACCTGGACTGGGTCGAGCTGCATGCTCAACGTCACTTCAAGGCTGCCCAGGGCGACGATGCCCAGTTGCACTGGAAGGACGCCGGTTATTGGCTGTGCTGGCCGTTGCTGCTGGTAGTGCTGGCAACCCTGCGGCGCGGCTGGCGGGTGAACTGGCTGCCCGGGATGTTGCTGGCCCTGCTGTTGGGCGGCAGTGCTGAGCCGGCAAGGGCCGGTGCGCTGGCCGATGCGTTTTTCACGGCCGACCAGCAAGGGCGCTGGGCGTTCGAGCAGGGCCACTATCCGCAGGCGGCAACGCGGTTTCACGACCCTTTCTGGAAAGGCGTGGCGGCATACCAGGCGGCTGATTTTGAGGCAGCGCTGGTCAGCTTGGGCAAGGTCGATAGTGCCCCTGCCTGGTTCTACCAGGGCAACAGCTATGTACGCTTGTTCAAGTTCCCACAGGCGATTGCCGCCTACCAGCAGGCCCTGCGCCTGCAGCCGTCGTTTACAGAAGCCAAGGCCAACCTGGCGTTGGCCGAGGCCTTGCTCAAGGATTTTGAGGATCAACAGGAACAAGGCCCGCCCACTGAAAAGCCCGACAAGGTCGTCGAAGACCAGACGCCCTCGGGCGGCAAAACGCAGCAACAGACCACCCCGCAGGCTGCATCGGACCAGCTGTGGCTGGATAACCTGACCACGTCACCGGCGCAGTTTCTCAAACGCAAGTTTTCCATTCAGGACGCCGCCCGCCAACAGGCGGCGAAGGAGGCGCCATGAGGCGCTGGGCCTTGCTGTTGTGCTGCCTGGCGGGTTGGGCGGTAGCGGATGACCCACAGGTGCGGGTGGAAACGCGCCTGGTGCCAAGCACCACGGTCATGACCGGCGCCACACTCAGCCTGGAGGTCGACCTGCTGGTCGACACCTGGTTCACCGATGCCCCCGTATTGCCCGCGCTGCAACTGCCGGGTGCGGTCGTCAGCCCACCGAGTGGCGAAGCCCAGCACCTCAACGAAAAACGCGAGGGCAAGGCCTTCTTCGGCCTGCGCTACCGCTACGCGATCACCCCGACCCAGGGGCAGCGCTTCGACATCCCGGCGCTGACCTTTCGCGTGCAGCCTGGCCCCAGTGGCGGGCCGCAGGCGGTCACCAGCCAGCCACTGTCGTTCGAGGCCAAGGCCCTGGCGGGCAGCAGTGGCGGCCAACACCTGGTGGCGCGTAGCGTGCACCTGAGCCAGGAGGTCCAGTATTCCCACCAGCCGCTGCGTGTGGGGGACAGCGTGACCCGGCACGTGCATGTCGACGCTGAAGGCACGCAGGCGATGCTGCTGCCGGCACCGGTCTTAGCCGAGGTCGACGGACTCAAGCGTTACCTGCAGACGCCTAGCGTCAAGCCGCTCAGTGATGGGCGTGGCGGCACGTTGGGCGGTCAGCGCGATGACAGCGCCAGCTACGTAGCCACGGCAGCCGGCCGTTATCGCTTACCCGCCATCAACCTGCAATGGTGGGACGCGGCCACGGGTGAGCAGCACAGTGTTTCGGTACCAGCGGTGGAGCTGGTGGCAGAGGAGGGCGTGTACCAGGCGCCGTTCTCGCTTGCTGAAGACCTGCGCGCCTTGGGCCAGAACGCCCGGGTCAGCATTGCCAGCCATGGGCTGCTGTTGACGCTGGCGCTGCTGTTACTGGGTGGGTTGGCCTGGGCCGGGCGTGCCTATGGCCAGGCTGGCTGGCAATGGCTGCGCGCCTGGCGGCTGCGGCGGCGGCAGGCCTGGCTGGCGTCTGAAGGCTATGCCTGGCGCCAGGCGTGGCGGCAATGCGGCCATGAGCCTGCTCGCCTCGATGGCCTCTACCTGTGGTTTCGGCGGGCCAGCGGGCAGCGCACCTTGTCGTCAAGTGAACATCCTCCTGGCGGGGCGGATTTGCTAGCCTTTTTCGAGGCTGCCTATGGTCCGCACCGCGGCCAGGGGCTTACCACCAATGCCCGACGGCGTCTGTTGTCGGCCCTGCGCCAGCAACTCGGTACGCACCCGCAGTCACGCCCCGATAAAAATGGGCTGCGTGACCTTAATCCCTGAAATGTGGAATACAGCTCAAGGAGGGCCAGATGCGTCACTTCAAGCGTGATCTGCGTTTCATGCGCAGTGTGTGGTTTGTGCTCTGCCTGCTGCCCCTGCTTGCCCAGGCAGCCGATCCGTTGCCCGCCTGGCGCGAGGGCCCGTCACGCACGGCCATCCTGGCCTTTGTCAAGGACGTCACCACTGAAGGGGGCCCGCGCTATGTCGCGCCTGCCGAGCGCATCGCCGTGTTCGACAACGATGGGACGTTGTGGAGCGAGCAGCCGATGTATTTCGAACTGCTGTTTGCCTTGGACGAGGTCAAGCGCCTTGCCCCTCAGCACCCGCAATGGCGCAACGAGCAGCCGTTCAAGGCGGTATTGGAGAACGATCAACAGGCACTCGCCGCCCAGGGCATGGACGGCTTGCTGAAAATCGTCGCCGCCACCCATTCGGGCATGAGCACGCAACAGTTCACCGCGGTTACCCGTAAATGGCTGGCCAGCGCCCGCCATCCGCGCTCGGGCAGGCCCTACACAGAGATGGTGTTCCAGCCGATGCTCGAACTGCTGGGCTACCTGCGCGCTAATGGCTTCAAGACCTACATCGTTTCGGGCGGTGAGGTGGCTTTCATGCGGGCCTTCTCCGAAGAGGTCTACGGCATACCGCCCGAGCAGGTCATCGGTACCACATTGGGCGCCAAGTTCGAGGACCAGGTAGGTACCTTGAGTATCCAGCGCCTGCCCAATATTCAGCACAACGATGACGGCCCTGGTAAGCCGGTCAGCATCGATACCGTCATTGGCCGCCGGCCGATCCTGGCGTTCGGCAACTCAGACGGTGACCTGCAGATGTTGCAATGGACCATGGCCGGCCAAGGCGCGCGTTTTGCCGGCCTGGTGCACCATACGGACCAGCGCCGCGAGTGGGCCTACGACCGCAAGAGCCATTTCGGCCGGTTGGACAAGGCGCTCGACCAGGCGCAAACCCAGGGTTGGACCGTGGTGGACATGGCGCGGGAATGGCGCCGAGTCTATCCCTTCGATTCGCAGTGACCATTCCAATGGGTAAACAAAGCCGCAGGAGCACAGCAAGCCGGCCGCAACCGGTGTGCCCGAAGTCGTGGACTACAGCAGTGATTGCATACGGAGAGCATAACTATGAAGTCCAGTACAACCTGGTTGTCGGCGGTCGCCCTGGCGGCCACGGCGACCCTTGGCGCTGGCATTGCCAGCGCGGCGGACAAGCCGAATATCCTGGTGATTTTCGGCGATGATATCGGCCAGACCAACATTAGCGCCTATGGCAAAGGGGTGGTGGGCTACCAGACGCCCAACATCGACCGAATCGCCAAGGAAGGCATGATGTTCACCGATTACTACGCCGAAAACAGCTGCACGGCGGGGCGCTCGACGTTCATCACAGGCCAGGCCACGCTGCGCACAGGGCTGTCCAAAGTTGGCATGCCGGGCGTGCCAGTGGGCCTGCAGGCGCGTGACGTGACCATCGCCCAGGCGCTCAAGGCCAAGGGTTATGCCACCGGGCAGTTTGGCAAGAACCACCTAGGCGACCGTGACGAATACCTGCCCACCAACCACGGCTTCGATGAGTTCTTCGGCAACCTGTATCACCTCAATGCAGAAGAAGAGCCGGAACGGGCGTTCTGGCCCAAGGAAGATCAGGAGTTCGTCAAGGCTGCATCGCCACGCGGTGTCATCAAGTCGAGTGCCGACGGCAAGATCGAAGACACCGGGGCGCTGACCAAGAAGCGCATGGAGACCATCGATGACGAGACCACCCAGGCCGCGATCAACTTCATCGACAAGCAAGTGAAGGCAGACAAACCGTTCTTCGTCTGGATGAACACCACGCGCATGCACGCGTTCACCCACGTGCGCGAGGCCATGCAGGGGCAGAGTGGCATGGTTGGCAATGACTACGCCGACGGCATGCTGGAGCACGATGGTGATGTGGGCAAGCTGCTCAAGACGCTGGATGACCTGAAGGTCGCCGACAACACCATCGTCGTCTACACCACCGACAACGGCCCCAACCAGTGGTCCTGGCCGGATGCCGCGACCACGCCCTTCCGCAATGAGAAAAACTCCAACTGGGAAGGCGCGTTCCGCGTACCTGCCATGATTCGCTGGCCAGGCAAGATCAAGCCAGACTCCGTCAACACCCAGATGATATCGGGCCTGGACTGGTTCCCGACCTTGCTCGCGGCCGTGGGTGACACCGACATCAAAGACCGCTTGCTCAAAGGCGCCGACGTGGGTGGCAAGACCTTCAAGGTGCACCTGGACGGCTACAACCAGCTGGACATGCTGACTGGCAAGACCGAAAAGAGCGCGCGCAACGAGTTCTACTACTTCAGCGACGACGGCGACCTGGTCGGCATGCGCTACGACAACTGGAAGATCGTGTTCTGCGAGCAGCGTGCGCCAGGCGGCCTGAAAGTGTGGAGCGAGCCGTTCGTGTGCCTGCGTGTTCCAAAAATGTTCAACCTTCGCATGGACCCTTACGAGCGGGCTGATGTGGTGTCGGATCAGTACTATGATTGGCTCACCAAGAACGATTTCTTGATTTTCAATGGCGTGAGAAAAGCGGCAGCGTTCCTGCAGACCTTCGTGGAGTACCCACCGAGCCAGCGACCAGCCAGCTTCAGCATCGACCAGATCCGTGCTGACGTAGACAAAAAGATCGAAGAAAAGATGAAGAGCCAGTAACACCGATGCGGCCGGCTCCCTATAGGAGCCGGCTTGCCGGCGATGGGCTGCAAGGCAGCCTCGGCATCTCTCTACCCGACAAGGCATCCCTGCATGGCATCATCCGCAGCAACCCGCGCTGTTATCGATAAAGACCATTCCAAGGCGCGCATGCTGTGGGCCTTGCCGGCCACGCTGCTGTTCTTCTCTGGCGCTGCCGGCCTTGTCTATCAGGTACTTTGGATCAAACAACTGTCGCTGGTGGTCGGCGTCGAAGTGCACGCCGTGGCCACTGGCATCAGTGCCTTCTTCGCCGGCCTGGCGCTGGGCGGCCTGCTGTTCGGGCGCTGGGCCGACCGGTTGCGGCGCCCGGTGCGGCTTTATGTGTGCCTAGAGTTGGCCGTGGCCCTGCTCGGCATTGCCGCAACCCTTGGCCTAGCCCAAGCCGCTGGCCCGTTCGCCCGCCTGGAGGCCAGCGTGGGCCTGCTGGCCTGGGGTTTACCGTTCATGATGGTCGGCTTACCCGCGTTTTTGATGGGCGGCACGTTGCCGGTGCTGGTGCGTGCATTGGCACCGGCCACGGGGCAACTGGCAGAGGCGGGCGGGCGCCTGTATGCCGCGAATACCGCCGGTGCCATTGCGGGTACCTTGCTGGCCGCCTTCGTGTTGCTGCCGCGCCTGGGCGTTACCGGCAGCGCCTGTGCCGCCGCCACGCTGAACCTGCTGGCTGCCTTAGGCGCGTGGCTGGCACGCCATCGCGATACGGCGTTGCCAGCGCCTGGCAACCTGGCTTCAGCGCCCCGTACCGCACAAGCACGGCTTGCCATCGGCCTGTACTGCATTGCCGGGGGCGTGGCGCTGGGCTACGAATTGGTCTGGAGCCAATCGATCGTGCCGTTCATGAGTACTCGCGCCTTTGCCTTCGCAGTGGTGTTGGCGACTTATCTCGGTGGCTTGCTCGCGGGCAGTGCGGTGTATGCGCGGCGTGCCGATCGCATCCGTGACCCATGGGGCCTGTTTGGCCTGTTGATAGCCGTCGCCGGTTTGCTGGCATTGCTGCAGATCGCTGGGCTTGGGCGCTGGCTGGTGCTGCTGCAGACCCAAGCCGAAGGCGTTGCCCTGCAACTGTTCGGCAGCGAATTGGCGGGCATGTGCGCGCGCTTCGCCATGGCCGCGGTTTGCATGGTGCTGCTGCCGACGACCTTGCTCGGCGCCGCGTTTCCGCTAGCCCTGCGACTGGCGGTGGACAGCGGCCATGTCGGCCGTGACGTGGGGGCCGTGGTGGCGCTCAATACCTTGGGTGGCATCGCTGGCGTATTGCTCACCGGCTTCGTACTCGTGCCGCAGGTTGGCTTGGTGCGCGCCTTGGGCGTACTGGCCGGCGTCGCTGCGCTGGTAGCTCTGGTTGCTGTCTGGCGTGGGCCTGGCGTGCGGCGCCCAACAGTCATTGTTGTGGGGGTGGTGGCAGTGGCGACCCTGCTGGTAGCCGTTCTCACGCCTCCACAGCGCCTGGCCGAGCTGTTGCCTGGCGCGCGTAACGGCCAGCTCACTTTTTACCACGAAGGTAAGGGCGGCACCGTGGCGGTGGTTACTCAAGGGCGTCCAGGCAAGACGTTCAGCCGCCTTTACATCCAGGGCGTATCGAACACGGGCGATGCCATGCCGTCGCTGCGCTACATGCGCCTGCAAGCCTTGCTGCCGCTGTTGATCCACAGCGGTGAACCACGCTCGGCGCTGGTGATCGGGTTTGGTACCGGCATTACCGCAGGTGCAATGCTGCGCTATGCGGGGCTGGAGCGCCCGGTGGTCGCCGAACTGCTGCCTGAAGTCCTGCAGGCGGCGCCCTTGTTCAAAGGCAACTACGCAGCGGTCGTCGATCCGCGGCTGGATATCCGCTTGCGCGATGGCCGCCGCGAATTGCTGCGCAGCGAGCAGCGCTACGACCTGGTGACGCTGGAGCCGCCACCCCCTTCGGCGGCCGGGGTGGTCAACCTGTATTCGCGTGATTTCTACCAACTGGCCGCCTCGCGCCTGCAGCCTGGCGGGCTGGTGGCCCAATGGCTGCCCCTGCCGACCCAGAACGATGAGGACAGCCGCGCGCTGGTACGCAGCTTCATCGACGTGTTTCCGCATGCCTCACTGTGGACCACTGAGTTTCACGAGATGCTATTGATCGGCTCGCTGCAGCCGCTGCAACTGAACGTATCGCGCATTCGCCAGCGCCTTGCGCAACCCGCCGTCGCGGCAGCCCTGGCCGAGGTTGGCATCGACTCGGCGCAGGCCCTGTTGGCCACCTGGATCACCGACCGTGCCGGCCTTGAGCGTTACGCTGCGAACGCGTTGCCGGTCACCGATGACCAGCCCCGTATCGAGTACGCCAACTGGGTGCGACCGCGGGAGATCACCCGCGTGCTGCCGGCCTTGCTGGCCCTGCGCAGCGCACCGCCCTTGCAAGGTGACGAGCCCGCCTTCGCCAGTGCGGTGAACGACCAATGGGACACGCTGGCGCGCTTCTACAGCCTTAGCCTGCATGCCTACAACGGCAATCGCCAAGCCTGGGCCCGCGAGGCGCGTGAGCTGGCCCGCAGTGACGGCGACAATCCTTACTTTCACTGGTTTCTAGGGGCAGCAGGCGGTCAGTGACAGCTGTGCTATCACTACAAGGATGCCGTGCGTCCGCAGGCCAGGGAGTGAGCGATGAATCACCTGTTTCGCGTGTTGCTGGTGCTGTTGGCCTTCTTGCCCATGGTGGGGCAGGGTAATGACGCCGCCACCATCGCCACCGAAGGCATCCCTGCCGAGCCGGCCGAGCTGACGATCGCCAACCGCAGCGTTTTCACCTTCCACGCGACCTTGCTGGGGGAGACCCCGGCTGCCCGAGCGCAGCGGGCTGCGGCAGTGATCGAAGAGGCCCTGCGCGGCACCGACGAGTTAAAGGTCAGCGTCGACCCGATCCTCAGCAGCCACCTGGTGCTGCTGGGGGGCCGGCGTGCGTTCATCGTTGCGCCCCAGGACCTTGAAATCAGCGGCGCTGACACCCGCGAAGCAGCCGAACAGGCCGCGGCGGTGTTGCGCCAGGTGGTCGAGGAGTCGGGCGAGGCACGCAACCTGCATTTTCTGCTCAAGGCCTTGGGCTTGTCGGCCTTGGCCACGCTGATCTACCTGGCCTTGATCAAGGGCGCCCACCTGGCCCGACACAAGCTGCGGGGGCGGCTGCCGCAACTGATGCGCGAACGCGCCCGGCAGATTCGCGTTGGGCAGATGCCGCTGTTCGACATGCAGTACGTGTATCGGCTGATCGACAGCCTGTTGCGGCTGCTGTACCTCGCGGTTGTGCTGTTGCTGAGTTACCAGGAGTTGAGCTTTGTGCTGTCGCAGTTCCCCTATACCCGGCCGTGGGGTGAAAGCCTCAACGTGCACCTGCTCGACCTGCTGCGCTACTTGCTTGACGGCATTTTGCAGGCCATCCCCGGGATTGCCGTGGCCATCACGATCTTCTTCATCGCCCGCGGCATCAGCAGCTTCAGCCGGCGCGTGCTGGAGCGCATGGCACGCCCAGGCACACTCAAATGGCTGACCGAAGAGACGCTGAAGCCCACCATGCGCCTGATCTCGCTGGCCATTTGGCTGTTTGCTCTGGTCATGGCCTACCCATACCTGCCGGGTTCGGGCACCGATGCCTTCAAAGGCCTGTCAGTGCTGCTCGGGCTGATGATTTCACTGGGTGCCTCCAGTGTCGTGGGCCAGGCGGCGGCGGGGCTGATTCTGACCTATTCGCGCACGTTGAAGGCTGGCGAGTATGTGCGGGTCGGTGACAACGAAGGCACGGTAACCGAAGTCGGCATGTTCAACACCACGATCCGCAACGGGCTGGGCGAGGTGCTGACCTTGCCCAACTCGATGATCACCGGCGCCGTGACGCGCAACTATTCCCGTGCGGTACAGGGCCATGGCTATATCATCGATACCGTGGTGACCATCGGTTATGACACACCCTGGCGACAGGTGGAGGCGATGTTAGTGGCGGCTGCTGAGCGCACCGAAGGCATCCTCGAAAAACCCAAGCCGCAAGTGTTTCAGACCGGGCTGTCGGACTTTTACCCCGAATACCGCCTGGTGGCCCAGGCTGTGCCAAGCGAACCGCGGCCACGGGCGGAGTTGCTGAGCCTGCTGCATGCCAACATCCAGGATGTGTTCAACGAGCACGGCGTACAGATCATGTCGCCGCACTACCTGGGTGACCCGCAGCAAGAGAAGTGGGTGCCGCGCGAGAAGTGGTTCACAGCACCGGCGCGCAGGCCAGATGGGGATGCCGATGGCATCTGAGGGGGTGGGTAGCGTCGGTTAAAGCGCAGCAATCACCGGGTCGCCGTGCAGGCGACGGTGTTCCAGTGGGGTCATGTCGAACCAGCGCAGGTGAGCACGGCAGAAGGAGGTGGTGCGGCGATAGCCCAATTCGCTGGAAATCTGCCCCACCGACAACGTGGTGCTGCGCAACATCTGCTGGGCCTGATGGCGGCGCAGGCCATCCAAGTAGTCCTCAAAGTCGATACCCTCGCTGGCCAGGCGGCGTTGCAAGGTGCGGGGGTTGAGGCCCAACGCCAGGGCTACCTGGTCCAGGGTGCAGCGTTGGCTGGGCAGCAACATCTGGATCTTGCGCTCCACTTGCGCGCGCAGGCTGTCGCAATGCACCGCCTGGTTTTCCAGGTAGTGACGGACGATGGCGTGCAAGGTCGGGTCATGGCTGACAGACCCTTCCAGCAAGATATCCGCTGACAGCACTAGGCAGTTGTGGTGCTGACCAAACAGAACCGGGCAATTGAAATAGCGCCGGTAACCGTCGGCGTCGCCCAGCGCCTTGTGGCGGAAGGCCACGGCTTTGGGGCGCAGCGGCGCGCCGCGCAGCTCAGCGATCAGCAGCTGTGCACCCATCACCGATTTTTCGACGATCTGTGGCATCTGTTCAGCCCCTGGCAGGCCATTGTCGAAGTACAGCAATGCCTGCCCTGCACGGTGCTCCAGGCGGTAATGGATGGCAGCGCTGTAGTGGCGCATGTAGCGGATCACCGCTATCAGCGCATGGCCCACTGTGGGCGCTGACCGCGCCAGGTGCTGCAAAGGCCCCACTAAGGTGGAGCCCTGGCGCAGGGCCAGTTCAAGGCCGAAGCGGGGCAGGCTCAAGGCATGCGCGCTGCCCTCGAACAAGCGCACCAGGCTGAGGTAAGGCAAGGTCTTGCCGTAGCTGCCAACCACGTCCAGGCCAATCTGCAACGGTGCCAGGAAATCCCGTTGCACGGCACCGTGCTCGGCCAGCAACTGGTCGAATTGAAGTAGCGCGCTGCCGCGAATGCTTTCCATAGAATCGCGCCTCCGTTGTTACGGGATCGGTTCCACACACCCCGCTGCAGGCTCCGCCCCGCAGCGGGGTGAACGGCTCACTTTCTCAAGGTTTGGAATGAGCCGACCATGTCTTTTGCCCATCCATCGAGTACAGCCTTGGCATCCTTGGCCTGCATCACTTGTGAGGAATTATCAAGTTCGGTCCCTGCACCTTTACGCACCACCTCAGCCACCACCTGATTGGTTTCACCATCGAGGAACGCGGCTTCGGTGGCAATACTGGTGTCCTGGTCACGGATACCGGTTGCGGTGCTGATGCCAGCGGCGATCAGCGCGATAGGGATCACTTCATACGGTCGCAGGCTTTTAGTCTGGGCGCTGACGGCGGTGATCGCCGGGCGTACTACCAGCACACCCTGTCCGGGGCTGGTGGCCAATGGTAGTACCTGGGAGAAGTGGTTCTTCAGGGTTTGGTCGTAGTACTGAGTGATGCCTTGCAAAGTCGACTGTGGAACCTTTTCGGTCGGTTGCGGCTTGGGATAGAGCTGGCTAGGTTCGATGTAAACGCTGGTGTAGCGCTTGGCGTCGACGCCAGGCTTGATCCAGCGCATGACCGGGGCCCCCGAGGGCGACTTGTCTTCCTTGAGTACGCTGTAGTCCTTGAGAAACCCCGAGTACTGGTCGGATTCCACGTACTTGCTGGCACAGCCTTGCAGCATGAGCGTTGCCAGGCACAGCGATGCAGCCAACGTTTTGGTGTTCATGCAGCTTCTCCTTCTCACTAGGTTCGGTGCCCTGCGGCCGTGCGGTTACCTCAGAAACGCCAGGTCGCGCCGCCACCGACGATGTGCAGCGCGCTGTTGTCATAACTGCCGGACAACGTATTGCCGGAACGGGCCTTGGTCTGCTCGACATCCATGTTGCCGAGCCACACCAAGGTATAGGCCAGGTGCAGATCGAGGCCTTCGTCGACCTGGTAGTTGACCCCCGCCGCCAACCGCCAGGCTTCGCCCATGGGGTTGTCGACGGTGCGGTCCTTGTCATCCACAGCAGAGCTGTCGTAACCCAGGCCTACACTCCAGCGCCATTGCTGGGTGGCCTGGTATTGCGCGCCTACAGAGGCGTGCCAGGTGTCCTTGTATTGGCGGTCGACAGTACGGCTGGTGCCGCCAGCGTTGCTGTCGACGTCCACCCCGACATCGCCGAAATCACTCCAGTCCTGCCAGTTCAGGCTGCCTAGCAAGGTCCATTGATCGTCGAGCTGATGGGCAATGCTGAAGGTCACCGTCTGGGGCACGTTAAGGTCCAGTTCCAACGAATCCACTTCGAGCCGGCGTAGCGCAGCATTGAGCAGTGGGTTGTTGATATCGCTGAGGTGCGGTTTATCCTCGAACTCGAGTTTGACTTTGCTGGTGTAGGCTAGGCCGACGCGGGTCCGGGCATCAATTTGGTACATCAGGCCGAGGTTGACGCCAACCCCTACATCGGTGTCCTTGTATTCCAGCTGGCCGTCTGGCCGGTCGGCCAGGCCCAGCAAGTTGTTATTGATGGCCATTTCGGTACGGTAGTAACCGACCATGATGCGTGGGCCGATGCCAATAGACAGATCGTCGGTGAACTTGTAGGCCCAAGTGGGTTGCAGCGACATCCCTATCACGGCGGCTTCCTGAGTGAAATAGCGGCCTGCCCAGTCATCGTCATAGTCCAAGGCCAGACCGAAATTGCCGTACATGCCAAAACCGATAGCCGAGCGTTCGTCCAGTTGGTGGCTGATGAACAGGCTTGCACCGGGCAGGTATTGCAGGGCATCGCCGCCCTCATTGCCGTCGAACTGGTTATTGCTGTCGCGTGAAAAACGCAGGTCGCCGAGAATCACCTGGGCATTGGCGCTGATCTGCGTGCCCTTGAGCTGGGTAATACCGGCCGGGTTGCTCATCAATACGCTGGGATCGTTTGCCAGCGCTGCAGAACCGGCGTTGGCCAGGCCATTGCCTTCCTGGCCGGCTTCGTAGATGAGGATGCCGCCGGCGCTTGCATCGTTACCGTACAACAGCACTGCGCAGGCCATTGCGAGTGTCTGCTTGCCGAGCAGACGAGTGCGGTAGCTCATATCACCAGCTCCTTTTTCGATATGACGCGCTGTATCGGGTTTACGGTAAAGACCAGCGAACTATGTGCAAGATAAGCAGGGTAGTTGTATTGAATGAAGAGGCTCCAGACTAGGCCTCTCATTTCATGACATCGACGCCGATTAGAACGAGAAGCAACGGCGTTGGTCCGCGTTAATACATTAGACGACAGATATTCCCGCGCAACTCTTAAAGCCCATTCAGGCGAGCGCGATGATGATCGGGCCGCACACCGCCAGCAATACATTGGAAACGGCATAGCAGACGGTAAACCCTATGACAGGGGTGTTGCTGCCTGACTGTTCGATGATCTTGTTCATCGAGGCTGCCTCAGTCTGCGCACCCGCCAATGCACCGAACAGGATCATCGGGTGCAAGCGCAGTACATAACGGCCAAAAAATAGGGTGACCAAAGGCGGAATGAGGGTAACGAGCGCCCCTGCAACCAACAGGGCAAAACCTTGTTCTTTGATCGCCAAGAGCGCCGCAGGGCCCGCCAGCAGACCCACTACGGCACCAAACGCCGTCAGACCGAACTCGGAAAATGCCCATTGTGCCGCTGCAGGCATCGCACCCAGTTCCGGGTGTCGCGAGTTGTACCAACCGATCAGCAAACCCGCCAACAGTACTCCGCCGCCAATACCCAACTCCACCGGGATCATTCCGATGTGGGTGGACAGCAGGCCAACCAGCGAGCCAGCCACCAGCCCTAGCGCATGCAGGGCGATATCACTGCGGTAGCTAAGCTCGCGAATCCGCCCCAGTTGTGCGGCCAGCGCTTCCACGCTGGCTGCGCGCCCCGTGAGGCTGATGAGATCGCCGCGGCGCAGGACCGTTTCTGGCAGCAGCGGTAAGTTCAGGCCTTGGCGGGTGATGCCGGTGAGGAAGCAGCCCATGCGTTCGGTATCGGTCAGCGCCGCCTTGATCTGGTGCAGTGTATGGCCAACCAGCTTGGGGTTGGTCAGTACGATGTCGGCACTGCGGGTGGGGAATGACAGGCTCTCAGGGTTATCCACCTCCGGGGCGATCCAGTCATGCAGATCACTGACTGCATCACGCAGGGCGTAGATGCCAAGGATATCGCCGTTTGCCAGCACCAGCGCGGGGGCACGCGGCAGATGCTACCGGCACGGGTAACACGCTTGATGGTCAGCGAGGGGTGGCGCGCCTCGATGTCAGCAATGCTCAGGCCTGGGGCCAATGAGGCGGTAAAGCGATGTGCGCGTACGACGATACGGGTATAGGGGATGCTGATGGCCTCTTCGTTGCGCTCGATGCCCAGTTCGCGCTCAAGCGCTTGCGCACTTGCCCGCAGGTCGACGCCGAGCAAGCGCGGGGCCAGGCTGCCGACGAAGACGATCAGCCCGACAGTGCCAAACACATAGGTGATGGCGTAGGCAACGGCCATGTGGCTGTTCAGTTCGGCCTTGGCTGCGGCGTCCAGGGGCAACTGGGCAATGGCACTGCCGGCAGTGCCCATGATCGCAGTATCGGTGAGGGCACCAGCCCCCAGGCCTGCGGTAAACCCTGCGTCGAAGTCATACAGTACGTTCATCGCCAGAATGACTGCCAGCGCTGTTGCGCAAAGAATCACAGACATCAACACCAGCTTTAGTGTGCCGCGATTAAGGCTGCCGAAGAATTCAGGGCCGCTCTTGAACCCCACGGCATAGATGAACAGGGCGAAGAACACCGACTTGAGATCATGCGGCACTTGCAGCCCGATCTGCCCGATTAGCAGCCCCATGAGCAAAGCGCCTGCCACCGAGCCTAGATGAAAACTGCCAATCCTCACACGCCCTAGCAATATGCCGGACGCAATGGCGAGGAACACGGCGATTTCTGGATTGGCACGCAAAGCATTCACGATAAAGTCGAACATTGACGACTCCCTGCAAGGCTGCGTAATCCGTTGGACTTGCCTGAGTATGTTGAAAAATGACTAGCGAGCCACGGATGTCGTCAAATGCGTACAGCTGAAATAAGCAGTTCGCCAGGCCTTTGGCTAATCTTGGCTGGCATGCAAGCGCCATTTCGGTTCAATGTCCGTACGTGACCGCTGCCAACGCGTTGTTATTGGGGATATGCATGGCCCGAGCGGATGATGTGATCATTTGCGAGTACTGCGACGCCGTGTACCGGCGCACGCCATTGCACCGTCATCAAAGTGCCTGCTGCCAGCGCTGCGGCGGCGTGCTTTATCGCCACAACCCACTGAATGTGCAGCAGCGTCTGGCGTTGTGCATCACCGGCGGGGTACTGCTGGTCTTCGCCAACGCCTACCCGGTAATGACGATCAGCATGAGCGGCTTGAGCAATTCGGCCACCTTGTGGGATTCGGTGCAGATCCTCAGCCACGGCAGCATCACCTTCATCGCCCTGGTATTGGCGTTGGCGATCATCTTCGCCCCGGTGCTACAGATCGCCCTGTTGTGCTGGGTGCTGGGGTTTGCCCTAGGCAACCGCCGCGCGCCGGGTTTTGCCGCCTGCATGCGGGCGCTGGAGGGGTTGCGGCCCTGGAGCATGCTGGAGGTGTGCTTGCTGGGCGCCATGGTGGCGGTGATCAAGCTGGCGGGTCTACTCGAGGTGATCCCGGGGATTGGGCTGATCGCGCTGGCGGCGTTGAGCGTGTTGATGATCTTCATTGCCGGCCGCGATATTCGCGACTTGTGGGTGCAGGTATGAGCGCCCCGGCGCTGGCCGAGCAACTGCACCTGTGCCTGTGCCACGGCTGCGGCCAGGCCTGCGACCTGCGCCAAGGCCAGCACCAGTGCGACCGCTGTGGCGCGCCGCTGCACCGGCGCAAGGCCAACCCGATCGCCCGGGGCTGGGCATTTCTGTTTGCCGCGCTGATCTTCTACGTGCCGGCCAATGCGCTGCCTGTGATGCGCACCGAGATGCTCGGCCAGGGCAGCGACAGCACCATCGTTGGCGGGGTGCTTGAGTTCTGGGAGGCCGGCGCCTGGGACATCGCGCTGATCATCTTTATCGCCAGTATCGGTGTGCCGGGCATCAAGTTCGTGTCCCTTGGCCTGCTGCTGTTCACTGCCCAGCGCCGCAGCCAGTGGGCGCGTCGCCAACGTTCGCAACTGTTTCGCTTCGTCGAGCTGATCGGCTACTGGTCGATGCTCGACGTCATGGTAGTGGCGTTGGTAGCCGCGCTGGTGCAACTGCGCGGGCTGGGCACCATCGAGCCGCGGCCTGGCATCCTGTTCTTCGGCCTGGTGGTGGTACTGACCATGCTCTCGGCCATGAGCTTCGACCCACGCCTGATCTGGGACGATCATCCACACGACGGGGAGCACCACGATGGCGCTGGAGACTGAGAACCCTGCTGGGCCCGGCCAGGCGCAGGTACGCACACGCCGCTTCAGTGTCTCGCTGGTGTGGATCGTGCCGATTTTGGCACTGCTGGTGGGCGCCTCGCTGGTGGTGCGCAATTGGATGGAACAGGGGCCAGTGATCTCGATTTCCTTTCGCAGCGGCGAAGGGCTGGTGGCGCACAAGACCCAGGTGCGCTACCGCAGCGTGGTGATCGGCGAAGTCACCTCGGTGGAGCTGGCGGCGGACCACAAAAGCGTGGTGGCCAAGGTGGAGCTGTCGAAAGAGGCGGAGTCGTTTGCCACCGAAAGCGCCCGCTACTGGGTGGTGCGCCCGCGTATCGGCGCCGGTGGCATATCTGGGGTCGACACCTTGCTGTCGGGCAGTTTCATCGGCGCCGATGCCGGCGAGTCGAAAAAGCCCGCGAAAACCTTCGTCGGCCTGGAATCACCGCCGGCCATCACCTATGGCGAGAAGGGCAAGCGCTTCGTGCTCAGCGCCAATGACCTCGGCTCGCTGGATATCGGCTCATCGATCTATTTTCGCCGGATCCAGGTGGGCGAGGTGGTGTCCTACGCACTGCAGCCCGATGGCAGGGGCGTGGACATCGATGTTTTCGTGCAGGCCCCCTACGACGCCTTCGTCACCCTCGATACGCGGTTCTGGAACGCCAGCGGCATCGACATGCAGATTGGCGCCAACGGGCTGAAGGTCGAGACGCAGTCGTTGTCGTCGATCCTTATGGGCGGCTTGGCCTTCGGCACGCCCGAATATGCCGCCGCCGCCGAGGCCGCCGCCGACCAGCAGGCGTTCGAGCTGTTCGTCGACCGCGACGCGGCCCTCGCACCGCCAACGGGCAGCCCGCAGTACTTGCGCCTACGCTTCGACCAGTCGATGCGTGGGCTGACGGTGGGAGCGCCGGTGGAGTTCAAAGGGGTTGAATTTGGCAGGGTGACGTCGATCACGCTGGATTACGACCCTCAGAAACAGATATTCCCTGTGGTGGTCGATGCGGCGATCTACCCGAAACGCTTGGGGCCGGTGCACCAGAAAATGCTCAAGGTGTTCAACCATGCAGAAGGCGACGCCGCCGGTGCCCGGCGCCTGATAGGCACCTTCGTCGAACACGGCCTGCGTGCCCAGGCGCGCAGTGGCAACCTGATCACCGGGCAGATGTACATCTCGCTGGACTTCTATCCGGACGCCCCGAAAGTGGCCTTCGACATGAGCGCCGAGCCCATCGTCATCCCCACCGTGCCCGGCAGCCTGGAAAAACTCCAGGAGCAGTTGCAGGGTGTGGTCGAGCGTATTGGCAAGCTGCCGCTCGAAAGCATTGCCGGAAATCTGGACGGCACGCTGCGCGAACTGCGCAGCGCGGCCAAGCGCGTCGATGGGCAAACCCTGCCTGGGCTGACGACCACACTGGATGAACTGCAGAAAACCCTGCGCACGGCCAATTCAGCGATCTCCGAGAACTCGCCGCAGCGGGAGAAACTCGGTGACACGCTGCAGGAGCTGGAGCGTATGTCCCGTTCGCTGAGGGACCTGGCGGATTACCTCGGCCGTCATCCCGAATCGCTCATTCGCGGCCGGCCAAAAGCGGCAGGCGCGGACGACGTGCAACCCTGACCACGCCCAAGGAGTGAGAGCCGATGCGCACGTTGCCTACCCTGTTGCTGGCCACGCTGGTGGTGCTGACCGCGGGCTGTCGCAGCGCGCCCAACAACTACCACACGTTGGTCGCTGCGCAGCCCAGCCACGCGGCGGGCGAGAAGATCCTGGTCGAGCGGGTCAGCATGCCGCCGCAGGTGGACCGCCCGCAGTTGGTGATCCGCCAGGGCACGAGCAGCCTGGTGATTCTCGAAACTGAGTGGTGGGGCGCCAACCTGGTCGATGAGTTCCGTAGTGCCTTGCAGGACCAGCTGGGCGGGCCGGTCGGCGGCACGCCCAGCACACTGCTGCGGGTGGATGTGCAGCGCTTCGACTCAGTCCCTGGCCAGTACGCACTGCTGGAGGCGGTGTGGCGGCTGAAGCGCCCCGGGCAGGACGAGATCACCTGCCGCACCTCCGTGCAGACCCCCGCGCAAAACAGCGTCGGCAGCTTGGTCGGCGCCCAGCAGGCCAACCTGCAGAAGCTCGCCAGCGCCGTGCGTGCCAGCGCGTCGGGTTGCCCTAGGTCTTAGGCTTTGTTGCGCAATTTCTAAAAATTGACGCACGTGGGGGCTTGCCCCGCGAACACCGGCGAAGCCGGTGCCATGCACCGCGTAGCCCCATTCGCGGGGCAAGCCCGCTCCCACAAAACGTTTCGTACAGAGCCTAAATAGGCGGCGTTCAGCGCAGCCGCAATACGCGGTCCAGTGACAGCGCGCCAGCGCCCTTGGCCACCAGCAACAGCAGCAGGCCCGCCCAGGACAGGTGGGTAGGCCAGGCGTCCGGGTAGACGAACACCTCGATCACCGTGGTCATGCCCAGCAGGGCCAGCGCCGAAAGCCGCGTAAACAGGCCAAGCACCAGCAGCAGCGGGAACAGGTGCTCGGCATAGGTCGCCAGGTGGGCCGCGAGCCAGGGTGAAACCAGTGGCAGCGCATACTCGCTCTTGAACAACTCATAGGTACTGGGCGTGATGCTCAGAAGGCCCTCGACCTTGGTTCGGCCAGACATGAAAAACACCGAGGCGATACCCAGGCGCGCGACCAGGCACAGCACGGTGTCATTGAGCAGCCATTGCAGGCGTTCGGCTAGGCTGTTCCAGCGTTGGCGCAGGCTGATTGCCGGGGCAGTGGGGCGCAGGGTGTCCATGGCCATTCCTTCATGCGAATGAGAGTGGGCGAAAGACCCGGGCTTGCATCAGGCGGCCGAGCAGGTCGCTGAAGTCCAGGTCGGGCTGGCGTTGCTGGGCGCATTGCGACGCGGTTTCCAGCGTATGGCCTGCCGCGCAGGCATCGAGAAAGGCGCAACCCCCGGCTTCCAGCGGCTGATAGCTGACGCCGTCGAGGCCGCCGCAGAGCAGCACGCCTTCGGCCACCCACGGTTGCGCGCCCGACCACGGCAGGCCTTCACGGCTGCATCGCCACAGGCTGAGCACCGGGTGCGGATCGAACCACTGCCAGCGTACGCTCTGGCGTGGGGCCAGGTAGCTGTGCATCAAGTCGCTGGCGGTCATGCCAGCCAAGTCGGTGAGCGCCAGGCAAGGGTCTTCGCTAGCGCTGAACGCTTCACACCAGTAGAAGTCCAGGCGTGCCACATCGGCCAGGTAGGGCAGCCCATGGCTAGCCTGCAACTGTTCCAGAAACGCCGCAAAGCCCGCACCGTAGTGGATCAGCCGGGCATCGTCCGGGGGAAACTGCTGGGCGTAGGCGGTCGCGGCCTCCTGCATCCAGTCGGCGCCGACCAAGGTCTCGATGCTGGGGAAGTTGGCCCGCAGCGCGTCGACGCAACCGGCCAGCACGGTATTGCGGTAGACCGCGAACGCCGCTTGCCCGGTCAGGCTTTGCAGCGCCGGGGCAGGGCGCTGGTAGAGCGCGTCGATGAAGGCGTCCTGGAACTGGCCGAGGGGCATGTTCATGGCAAGGCTCCCGAAGACGTGAGGGTGGTTTGGGCGATGCCGCGTTCGCCAAGCAAGTCATCGAACGCCGGCAGGTTGCCGTCGCGCTCAATCAGCGTCGGGCGTGGGCCGATACGCGCAATCAAGCGGCGAAACAGCGCCCATACAGGTTCGGCAATCGCGGCATCGTGCGAGTCGATCAGCAGCGCGCCCTGCGTGTCGTGGCTGTGCCCGGCCAGGTGCACTTCGCTGATGGCCTGGGCAGGGAAGCGGTCGAGATAGGCTGCGGCGTCGAAACCCAGGTTGTGTGCGCTGACATGCACGTTGTTGACGTCCAGCAGTAGGGTGCACCCAGTGCGGCGCACCAGCTCGTCGAGAAAATCGATCTCGTCCCAGTCATGCCCTTGCACCTGCAGGTAGTGGCTGGGGTTTTCCAGGGCGATTGACCGTCCCAGTGCCTCCTGGGTGCGCAGGATATTGTCGCTGATGCGCGTTAGCGCTTCGCGGCTGCGGGGAAACGGCAACAGGTCGGGGTGGTACTGGCCGCGCCAGGTGGACCAGGCCAGGTGCTCGGACACCAGCGCCGGCTTTACCTGGTCGATCAGCGTGCGCAAGCGGCGCAGGTGGGCGGCATCCGGCTCGGCGTCCGCTGCCAGTGACAGTGCCACGCCATGCAGCGACAGCGGATGGCGCTCGGCCATGCGCTGCAGCCAGGCCAGGCGTGGGCCGCCGACCATGTAGTTTTCCGGATGGACCTCGTACCACAGGCCTTCGGCGTTGCACGCCAGGGCCTGGGCATAGTGCTCGGTCTTGAGCCCTACCCCAGCGCCCAGGGGTAAGTTCCGGTTCATGGTCGGCGGCCTCTGCTCAGGACTTGATCGGGGTCAGCGACCCCATGCCGTTGGGGGTCTTGATCGACGTGCAGGTACCGGCCGGGACGTTCTTCCAGTGCATGCCGTCGTAGTCCTTTTTCGCGCTGCCGGCGCAGGTGGTGCCAGCGCCGGCCTTGCAATCGTTTTTGCCGGCCATGGCGACGCCGTAGCATTTTTCCATGGCGGTACCCGTGCCGGCGGTGGTGCCGGCGAAGGCGACACTGGCCATTGAAGCGAGGGCCAGGGCGGCGGTGGCGAGGGCGAGGGTTTTCATGAGAGTGTCTCCAGAGGATAGGGCCAGGGTGTTGTACCGAAGGCTCATTGAGTAGTTCGCGGCGATCGCTGCCCGGGTTACAGGCCGACGAAAATTTTTTTCCAGTGGCTGTGGCTCATCTAAGGTTCGATAAAAGAAACCTTCCGACGGTGTAACCCTGGCGCCCAATGCAACGAACTAACCCACAGGACCTCCTCGCCGCTCGCGAGACGCAGTTGCAGGGTTTGCTGCTGCGCGGGCTGGCGGGTGATGCGCAGGCCTACCGCGAATTTCTCGCGGCACTGGCGCTGCACGTGCGGGGTTTTCTCAAGCGGCGCCTGCAACAGCGCCCTGCCGAGGTCGAAGACCTGTTGCAGGAAGTGTTGCTGGCCGTGCATAACGCGCGGCAAACCTATCAGCCGCAACAGCCGCTGACGGCCTGGGTGCAGGCGATTGCCCGCTACAAGCTGGCGGATTACCTGCGCCGCTACGCGCATCACGATGCGCTGCACGACCTGCTGGACGACGACAGTGACCTGTTCGCCGCCAGCGACGAAGCGCCAGCCCAGGCCAGCCGAGACCTGGGTAAACTGCTGGGGCAGTTGCCGGAGCGCCAGCGCTTGCCGATCGTCCACGTCAAGCTTGAGGGCCTGTCGGTGGAGGAAACCGCGCGTATCACCGGGCTCTCCAGTTCGGCGGTCAAGGTAGGCATACACCGTGGGCTCAAGGCCTTGGCCAGGCTGATTCGAGGCAGTGAAGACGATGAAAACCGATGAACTGATTACCCTGCTGGCCGCTGGCGAAGGGCCGGTGGACCGCCATGCCCTGGCGCGGCGCCTGGCCCAGGCGTTGCTCGCGGGCCTGCTCGCCGCAGTACTGATGACAGTGGCCCTCTATGGCGTGCGCAGCGACCTTGCCGACGTGGCGCGCACGCCGTTGTTCTGGGCCAAGCTGGCCTTGCCTGGCAGCCTCGCGCTGCTTGCGCTATGGCTCACGCAACGTTTGGCCCGGCCGGGTGTGAAGGGTGGGCTGGCCTGGGGGCTGTTGGGGCTGCCGTTGCTGCTTGTCTGGCTGGGGGCGGCGATCAGCCTGGCAGGCGCCCCGGTCGAGGCCCGTGCCGAGTTGATCTTCGGCCGTACCTGGCGTACCTGCGCGTTGAATATCTCGCTGCTGAGCGTGCCGGTGTTCATCGCCGTGCTCTGGGCAGTGCGCGGCCTGGCCCCAACACGGTTGCGCCAGGCCGGTGGCGCCGCAGGGCTGCTAGCCGGTTCGACTGCAACCTTGGCGTATTGCCTGCACTGCCCGGAAATGCAGGTGCCGTTCTGGGGGGCTTGGTACCTGTTGGGCATGCTGGTCCCCACGTTGGTGGGGGCGTTGGCGGGGCCCCGGTTGTTGCGCTGGTGAGAACAGGCGAAAACGCTAAAACCCGCGCGAATGTGTTAACAAATCGGCGGTTCTTCGCGAAAACGATAACGGTCAAAACAATCAAAGAGACTATGTGATCCCCCTGTTGCGAGATTTAGTCGCGTGTCATCTGCAGGGAACGTACAGGCGTTGATGACCTGTCACTCAAATCAGAATGTAATCGCTCCGTTGCACAATGCCGTAATGCTCCCCCTCAACCAGGTGCACATAGCGCCCTTCCAGCAGGTCAATCGGTAAGCAATCGTCGACATCGAGCACCGCGTCGGTATGGGGTTTCAACCAACCCGCCGCCATACGCTGCTTTCCCAGTTGCTTGGCTGCGGCTTTATCAGTAGCAGCCACTAGCAGGTAACGGTGAGCTTCACCAAACACCTGCCGCTCGTAACCCCCCAGGTTCAGGAAGAACAGGCGCATGGCCCCTGGCGGTGGTGCTGCCTGGCTGAATTCGATGCGGTAACCCTCCACCCCATGCACTTCCAGCCAGGAGTCGATGTGCAACCCTTTGGGGCTGCCGAACCAGGCGTTGCGCAAGAGGGGGTAGGTTTGCTCCAGCGAGTCGGCCTGGGCAAATACCACATCGTGAACTTCAATGCTGGCGCGAGGATGGCGTCCGCCGAGCATGACAACGTAGAGCATGGAATAACCTGTGGTTTGACAGTGACAATCACCAGCATGCGTGGCGTCTGCCCGATCAGCAAGTCCATCTGACTTCAGATTCCTTTCAGATTCACGCCGGATACTCCCCTCATCGAATCCCACGGGGGGCGTTTCATGAACCCGCATCAATGGAGCAGCCTGCTGCCGCTACGTATCGGCAGCCACGCCGACCACCATGCCCAACTGTCCCTGCACCTGGAGCCTGATGCAGGGCGTCGTGACCTTGAGCACTTCATTCACCAGTGTTTTCAGAGCGTGCATCACGCCGATGTGCACCATTACCTGCCTGAACTCCTGGCGTTGCATGACAGCCATGGGCGGATGATTGCCGCCGCAGGCATGCGCCCGGCCAGCAGTGGTGCGCTGTTTCTCGAGCGATACCTGGACGAGCCATTGGAGGCGTCGGTTTCCCGCGTGGCCGGCTACCCGCTAGCGCGGGAGAGCATGGTCGAGGTGGGCAACCTGGCCTCGCTGAGCGCTGGCAGTGCACGCATCATGATCATTGCCGTGACCTGGCTGCTGGCCACGCGTGGTTTGCAATGGGTGGCATTCACGGGGGCGGCCACGCTGATCAACAGCTTCCAGCGCCTGGGGCTGATGCCTACGGTGCTGGCTGCGGCCGACCCTGAGCGGTTGGGCGAGCAGATGGACCATTGGGGAACCTATTACGACCAGCATCCGCAGGTGTTCGCCGGCAACATCGGGCTCGGTTTCGAGGCGCTGAGCAAGGCTGGCGTGTTTGAGCGCCTGGGTCTGCCATCGATCATCGAGGAGACCGGCCATGCCGCATGAGCTGGAGTACTTCCGTCAGTTGCTGTTCAAGTATGCAAGTGAACAGGAGCGGGCCGTAGCCGTGCAAGGTGTAGCAGGGCGCTTCACCTTCCGGCAACTGCTGGCTGAAGTCGAAGCACGGGCCCATACCTTGCGTGCGCAATCGGGAGGCCCCTTGGTATTGGCCCTGGATAACGGCCCCGAACTGCTGTTCTGGGACTTGGCGGCGTTGTTTGCCGAGCGCCCTTGCGTGATCGTCCCTGGGTTCTTCAGTGCTGCACAATTCAGGCATTGTATCGAGCAAAGCGGCGCCGGCCATGTGCTGTGCGAGGCGCAGTGGATAGATACGCTCGTCGAGTTGGGGTTTGTCCAGCAGGACGCGTTTTGGGCCCGGCCTGTCGGTGGGGAGGTGGCGCTGCCCAGCGGTACCGCCAAGATCACCTACACCTCTGGCAGCACGGGCCAGCCCAAAGGCGTTTGCCTGGGTGCCGATGCCATGCTGCGCGTGGCCCGGGAACTTGAAGCCGCCAGCCGGCCGAGCGCCCCCCAGCGCTATCTGGCGGTGCTGCCGTTTGGCGTGCTGCTGGAAAACCTTGGCGTGTACGCCGCGCTGATCGCAGGGGCATGCGTGCAACTCTATCCCCAGGTGCAATTGGGCATGGGGGGCGCGAGCCAGGTCGACTTCAAGCGCTTGCTGAGTGCCATTGCGTTGAGTGGCGCCCAAAGCCTGATTCTGGTGCCGCAGCTGTTAATGGGGCTGATTACCGCGATCGAGCGCGGCCTGATGCGGGTGGGGCCGCTGCGCTTCGTCGCCGTCGGGGGCGCGCGGGTTTCGCCCAGCCTGCTGGCGAGGGCCGAAGCGATCGGCTTACCGGTGTTCGAGGGCTATGGCCTGTCCGAGTGTGCTTCGGTGGTGGCGTTGAACCGCCCCGGCGCCCAGCGCCTCGGCAGTGTCGGCAAGCCACTGCCCCATGTGCAGGTGCGCATCGCCGACGACGGTGAGGTGCTGGTGGCAGGTTCGCTCCTGCTCGGCTATCTGGGCGAAGCCCCTGTGTCCACGCCATGGTGGGCCACCGGTGACCTCGGCTATGTCGATCAGGACGGCTACCTGTACCTGAACGGGCGCAAGAAGCACCAGTTCATCACCAGTTTCGGGCGCAACGTCAACCCTGAGTGGGTGGAGGCCGAACTGACCCAAAGTGGCGTCATCGCCCAGGCGTTCGTGCACGGCGAGGGCATGCCGCGCAATGTGGCACTGCTCTGGCCACTGGATCCCAGTACCCCTGATGCCACGATCGAACAGGCCGTGCAGCACAGCAATGCGTCACTGCCGGACTACGCCCGGGTTCTTGCCTGGCGACGCTTACCCAGCCCCCTCAGCTGCGCTGATGGCACCCTGACCGCCAATGGCCGCCCACGGCGCGAGGCCATTTTGCAGCACTACCAAGGCTTGTTATCCGACATCCCATTGTGAGGTTCGCCATGTCCTTTTTCGACACGCTGCAATTGCAAACCACCGACGAGCGCCAGGCACTGTTCAGTGTGCCGGTGATCCGTGAAGCCTTGGCCGGCCAGGTCAGCCTGGACAGCTACGTCGCCTTCCTGACCCAGGCGTATCACCATGTGCGTCACACCGTGCCACTGATGATGGCGTGCGGCGCACGCTTGCCATCACGCCTGGAGTGGCTGCGCGGCGCCGTGTGCGAGTACATCGAGGAGGAGTACGGCCACGAGCAGTGGATTCTCAACGATATCGATGCCTGTGGGGGTAACTGGCAAGCGGTGCGTGACGGCCGACCGGCAATGGCGATCGAATTGATGGTCGCCTACCTCTACGACCTGATCGCCCGCGGCAACCCGGTCGGGTTGTTTGGCATGGTCAATGTGCTTGAAGGCACCAGCATTGCCTTGGCGACTCATGCCGCTGGCAGCATCCAGCGTACCCTGGCGCTGCCGGACAAGGCGTTCAGCTACCTCAGCTCGCACGGTGCGCTGGACCAGGACCATATGGTGACCTACAAGCGCCTGATGGACCGCCTGGACACTGCTGACGATCAGCAGGCGGTGGTCCACGCCGCCAAGGTGGTGTACCGCCTGTACACCGAGATGTTCCAGGGGTTGCCGGGTGGCAGCCAGCTGGGCCAGCAAGAGGTGCGCCATGCGCTTGTCTGAATCCGTGGTAGTGCTGACCGGCGCCAGCGGCGGCATTGGCCTGCAATTGGCCGAGCAGTTGTGCGCAGCCGGTGCCCGGGTACTGGCGGTCAGCCGGCAGATGGGCAAGCTCGCCAGCCTGATGAACCGCTACCCTGACAGGCTGCGCTGGCAGTCGGCCGACTTGCGTACCCCTGACGGCCGTGAGCAGGTGCTCGCCCGTGCCCGGGACATGGGCGGTGTCAACGTGCTGATCAACGCTGCCGGCGTCAATCGCTTTGCCTTGCTCGACCAACTCGACGAGCAGGCCCTCGACGAACTGCTGGACATCAACATCAAGGCGGCCTTGCAGCTCACGCGTGTCTGCCTGCCACTGCTGCGTGCGCAACCCAAGGCGCTGGTGGTCAATGTCGGCTCGACCTACGGTTCTATCGGCTACCCGGGTTATGCCACTTACTGCGCCAGCAAGTTTGCCCTGCGCGGGTTCTCCGAGGCGCTGCGCCGCGAACTTGCCGATACCTCGGTGAACGTGCTGTACGCGGCCCCCAGGGCGACCCGTACGGCGATGAACAGCAGTGCAGCCACGGCGCTCAACGAAGCGCTGAAGGTCGGCATGGACGACCCCGCCGACGTGGCCCGCGCCGTCCTGCAGGCGGTTCAGTCCGAACGCAGCGAGCTCTACCTCGGCTGGCCAGAAAAGCTCTTCGTGCGCATCAACGGCATGCTGCCCGGCGTGGTGGACCGCGCTCTGCGCAAGCAACTGCCGGTTATTCGTCGCTACATCGGTAGCCATTCCAAGGAGTCGCTCAAATGAAACGTCTGTTCGTTGTCGGGCTGCTGGCCTTCACACCCCTGACCTGGGCGCTGGACCAGGCGGGCACGCAGCAGTTGGCCGCGCTGCAGCAACGCTGGGCGCAGATCCAGTATCAGACGCCCAAGGACAAGCGCGCCGATGCCTTCGAAAAACTCTCGGCCGACGCCTCGGCCTTGGTCCACCAGCACCCAGGGTCGGCCGAACCCTTGATCTGGGACGGCATCATCAACAGCAGTTGGGCCGGGGCCATCGGCGGCCTCAGTGCGCTGGGCAAGGTCAAGGCCGCCAAGGCGAGCCTGGAGCAGGCGATTGAAATGGAGCCCACCGCCTTGCAAGGGTCCGCTTACACCAGCCTGGGGACCTTGTACGACCAGGTACCCGGCTGGCCCATCGGCTTCGGCGACAGTGACAAGGCTGATGCCTTGCTGCGCAAGGCGCTGCAGATCAACCCCAACGGTATCGACAGCAATTACTTCTGGGCCGATCATCTTTACCGGCAAAAACGCTATGCCGAAGCCACCGCGGCCCTTCAGAAAGCGCGGCAGGCCCCGCCTCGGCCAGGGCGTGAACTGGCCGACCAGGGCCGGCGTGGCGATATCGATGCTTTACTCAAAGCCATCAAGGACAAACAGGACTGAACATGCGGCTGCTGCTGGTTGAGGACGACACCGCACTGGGCGAGGGGATTTGCGACGGCTTGCGCCAAGAGGGCTACACCCTCGACTGGTTGCGCGATGGCGTGAGCGGGCTGCATGCCCTGCAGCACGAGGCATTTGACCTGGCCATCCTCGACCTGGGCCTGCCGCGCTTGGACGGCATCGAGTTGCTGCGCCGGCTCAGGGCGGGGGGCGACAGCCTGCCGGTGCTGGTGCTCACCGCCCGTGATGCCACCGATGACCGCGTCGTCGGGCTGGATGCTGGCGCCGACGACTACCTGGTCAAGCCGTTCGACCTCAACGAACTCAAGGCCCGCCTGCGCGCGCTGCTCAGGCGCAGCGCCGGGCGGGCCAAAGTGCTCATCGAACACGCCGGAGTGACCCTTGACCCCAGCACTCAGCAGGTCCATTACAACGGCCTGCCCGTGGTCTTGACGCCCAAGGAGTACCGGTTGCTGCACGAGTTGCTGGCGCAGCCGGGCAAGGTGTTCACCCGTGAGCGCCTGACCCAGTTGCTGTACGGCTGGGACGAGGAACCGGAGAGCAATACCCTGGAGGTGAACATCTACCAACTGCGCAAAAAACTGTTCAACGGCCTGATCCGCACCGTTCGCGGCATCGGCTATTTGGTCGAGGGCAAGGTATGAGCTCACTGCGTCAACGCACGCTGTGGCGGGTGATGGTGCTGATGTTGCTCGGTACAGGGCTGCTGGCGCTGTACAACTACCATGACAGCCGGCGCGAGATCAACGAGGTCTACGATGCCCACCTGGCGCAGAATGCACGGCTGCTACAGGGGGTGATGAGCTTGCCGGTGCAGGAGGGCAACCGCGAGCAACTGTATCGCGCGTTCAACGAGGCACTGAGCAAGGCCGGGCGCCACCGGGTTGGGCACCCTTATGAAAGCAAACTGGCGTTCCAGGTCTGGGGGGACGGGGCAGGGCTGCTGGTGCACACGCCCAGTGCACCGACACTCGACCCACCGCCCACGGCGCCGGGTTTTTATGATTTTTCCAGTGAGGGCGAGCAATGGCGCGGTTTCGTTCTGCCAGTGCCGGAAAAGCACTGGATGATCTGGGTGGGCGAGCGCGATGATGTGCGCTTCGACCTGATCGACCGCATCGTGCGCCATACGTTGTTCCCGTTCCTGTTGGGCAGCCTGGGCTTGGCGTTGTTGGTCTGGGCTGCCATTGGCTGGGGACTGCGCCCGTTGCAGAACATGGCCAATGTCATTCGCGCACGGCATGCCGACTCGCTCGAACCCCTGCAACTGGTGCCGCTGCCGTCGGAGCTGGAACCCATGCAGGCCGCCATCAACCGCCTGTTGGCGCACATCGAGGACCTGCTGCGCCGTGAACACCGGTTCATTGCCGATGCGGCCCATGAAATGCGCACGCCGCTGGCCATCCTGCGCCTGCATGCGCAGAACGCACAGGCCGCCAATACCGATGCCGAGCGGCAGAAAGCCTTGGGCTACCTGATTGGCGGCGTCGACCGCCTGACCCGGGTGGTCAACCAGTTGCTGACCCTGGCCCGGGTCGAACCGCGCCTCGGTCAGCGTGCCACCACCGAAGTCGATCTGGGCGAGGTCGTCACCGATATCTTGGCAGAGCTCACCCCCTGGATACTGGACCGCGGCCTTGAGCCATCGCTGGAGATTGGCGAGGGTGATCTTCACCTGGCGATCGATGCCGGCGCGTTGGGTATCGCATTGCAGAACCTGGTCTCCAACGCGGTCGAGCACTCGCCACCCGGTGGGCGTATCACGGTTTCACTCAAGCGCTTGGGCAGTCGTTTCGAGCTGACTGTCGAAGACGATGGGCCGGGCATCGACAAGGCCAGCCTCACCCGTGTGTTCGAGCGTTTCTACAGCCGCAACAGCCCGAATGGGGCAGGGCTCGGGCTCTCGATCGTGGCCACCATCATCGAGCGGATGGGCGGGCAGGTACGCCTGGACAATCGCGCCAACGGCGGGTTGGCCGCAACGTTGTCACTGCCCTTGCGGTGAGCGGGCGCTTCAGCCTGGGGTATTGATCCTTCGCTGATCATCAGGCGTACACCCTTGGTGTTGCCCCCTGGCCTAAGCCGGTCTCGGGCCTTAATCATCGCGCCACGCGCGCCGGCCCAAAGCAGCCTGCAACCCCCTCCAAGGCAGCGTACCGAGCGGTGTGCCTGCTTCTGATAATCGCCTCCAACACCGAGCCCACGTTTTTGGAGCGCGTCATGCACAACAACAATAAGAAACTATCGCCTCGTATCCTGACGGCTGTCATCGCCAGCCTTTCAACTCTGGGCCTGAGCGGCGTCGCCGAGGCCGAGATCATGCTGTACGACAAGGACCAGACCACGTTTTCCACCGACGGCTACATCAATGCCTTTTACGTCAACAGTGATGTCGACCGGGCGGGCGATCAATTCGACCGCCGCCAGTCACGGGTGAAGATGGGTTTTTTGCCCAACTACCTGGGCTTCAACATGGGTAAACAGGTGGATGACCTGAAGCTCGGGGCGCGTGCCTCGTTCTGGGTGACCATCAACGACAGCGAAACCAACGGCACTGACACCGCCATCGACGTGCGTCAGTTCTACGGCACCGTGGCCAACCCCGAGTGGGGCGAGGTGCTGATCGGCAAGGACTTCGGGTTGTTTGCGCGTTCCAACATTCTGCTGGACGAGCTGCTTGCCGGTTACGGCCAGGTCAGTGACAGCCTGGGGCTGGTGGACGGCGGCGGGGTATCGTTCGGCAACATCGGCAGCGGTTACCCGTACCCGTTCCCCACCTCGCAGATCACCTACCGCACACCGGTGATGGAGGGCCTGCGCGTGGCGGTGGGCATCATGGACCCGGTGGACACCAACGACAGTAGCCCGACCGGCAAGGCTTATCAGGAAAACCCCCGCACCGAGAGCGAGATCACCTACCAGTTCGACCTGGCCGGCGCCAAGATCTACAGCTGGATCAATGGCAGCTACCAGACCTCGGACAACACCGACTCGACGGTCAAGTCGATTACCTCCAAAGGTGTCGGCTATGGCGTGCAGGCGAAGATGGGTGGGCTGTCTCTCACCGGCTCCGGCTTCCAGGCCAAGGGTATCAACCCGTTCTTCACTAACAACGCCGGCGAGCCGACCCTGCGCAATGTCGACAGCGACGGTTACCTGCTGCAAGGGTCGTACAAAGTTGGCAAAAACCGCCTGGCGTTGTCCTACGGCAAGACCAAGGACGATGGCAACGGCGTGGTGGGCAGCGGCGCGGATTACGAGACGCGCGGTGTGGCGCTGTTTCATGACGTGAACGACAACCTCACGTTGGTGGCCGAGTACAACCAGTTTTCCATTGATGGGCATGACACCAGCGACCAGAACGAAGACACCGATACCCTTGCATTGGGGGCGGTGCTGACCTGGTAGCGTTTTGGCGGGCGAGGTGTTCGCCTCGGCATTTTCTGCGCCCATGAGATCGAGCGCCGCCCGCGCGGCGCATCGCGAGCAACGCTCGCTCCTACGTTTGTTTCGGGCCAGTGAGGCCTGTGCCATTTGCGCGCGACCGCCTTGATTGTCAGACGCAATATCGCGCCATGCGCAAGACAGTCGCGCGCATTTCTCCCAGGAATAATTGGCCCGAAACAAACGTAGGAGCGAGCGTTGCTCGCGATGCGCCGCGCGGGCGGCGCTCGATCTGCGCCCCACCACAACCCCCAAGGCAGGCCCCCACAAGCCCTAACCCCATCGCCCGCCAGAAAAGGCCCCTACAACCAACGCCTACACCCATGGAACCGCCTACCCGCTACCCAAGTAGCATTCGCCCTCCGGGACGTCCTCCGTACACTCAACCTTCAGACAACCCGCGCCGGAGACCACGATGCAGCAGGCCCAGAACGATGGTGTGGTCAGCGCCATGTCCCAGGCAACCGATGCGCGGCTTGCAGCCCAGGACCTGGCGCGGCAGCTGCTGCACCCGCACCTGGGGTTCGTGCTGTTCTTCTGTTCTGCCGAATACGACCTGCAGGAACTGGGCGAGGCCTTGGAACAGGGTTTCGGCGGCATTCGCCTGGTGGGCTGCACCAGTGCCGGCGAAATCACCCCGCTAGGCTACGGCCGTAACTGCGTGACGGCGCTGGGGTTCGATCATCGGCAGTTTTCCATCGCCACCGAACTGATCGATGAAATGGAACGCTTCAGCCTGATCGACGCCCAGCAGATGGTCGAACGGCTGGTCGGCACCTGCCGCAGCAATACCCTCGCGCCGATCAAAGGCCACAGCTTTGCCCTGACCCTGCTCGACGGCTTGTCCAGCCGTGAGGAGATGTTCCTTGGCGCCCTGAGCGCGGCATTGGGGGACATTCCGCATTTCGGCGGGTCGGCCGGCGACGACAACTACCTGACCCGTACCCATGTGTACTTCGGCGGGGCGTTCCACAGCGGCGCGGCGGTAGTGGTGCTGGTCAATACCTGGCTCGACTTTGAAGTGTTCACCACGCACCACATCCTGCCGCGTGATGAAAAGCTGGTGGTGACCGGCGCCGACAGCGCTCAGCGGCGGGTCTTCGAACTCAATGCCGAACCCGCTGCCGAGGAATACGCCCGGCACATCGGCGTGCCGGTGGCCGAGCTCGATCACCGGGTATTCGCTGCCCACCCGTTGGCGGTGCGAATTCACGATCAGTATTACGTCCGGGCAATCCAGCAGGTACACCCGGACCTGAGCCTGAGTTTCTACTGTGCGGTGGAAAACGGCATCGTGCTCACGGCCATGACACCGGGCCCGCTGTTGCCAAAGCTGCACACCCTGTTCGACGGGCTGCACCAGCGCCTGGGCCCCTTGCTGCTGACCATTGGCTGCGACTGTTTCCTGCGGCGCCTGGAACTGGAAGCCCGCGACGGCCTGGAGCAGGTCGGCGCGTTCTTGCGCGAGCAGCGGGTGATGGGCTTCAACACCTATGGAGAACAGTTCAATGGCATGCATATCAACCAGACTTTCACCGGGGTCGCCATTGCCCGCAACCGGCCACCCGTCAGCCGCTGAACTGCAGGCCGAGGTCGCTCGGCTGCAGCACGAGAACCGCAAGCTGCAGCGCATCAACACTGCGCTGATCGAACGCGTCGAGTCGGGCGTGACCCGCGGCAACGACCCCTACGCGGCATTCCAGCACTCGGTGGTGCTGGCTGAGCAGGTCCGCGAACGCACCGACGCCCTCAACCAGGCCATGGCCGAGCTCAAGGCTGGTAACCACCTGCTCAGCGACGCGCGGCTGCGGGCCGAGACCGCCCACCAACACTTGATCGACGCCATCGAAAGCATCTCCGACGCCTTCGTGCTGTTCGACCAGAACCAGCGCATCGTGCTGTGCAACAGCCGTTTCAAGGCGTTCTGGGCCAACAGCCGGGTGCGGATCATCGCCGGCATGCGCTTGGCCGAGGTCAAGCAACTGATGACCGCCAGCGGGGTGTTCACCGAAGAGCCCCGCGGGCCGGCCGATGAGCACCTGCTGTACCGCCTGCAGAACGGGCGCTGGCTACAAGTCAGCGAACGGCCTACTTGCGAAGGCGGGCGGGTGTTCCTGTTCACCGACATCACCGAGGTCAAGCTCAGCGAGACCTTGCGCCGCGAGCAGGCGGTGGCGCAGAAATCGCAACTGATTCGCCTGATCACCGACCATGTTCCAGCGCTGATTGCTTACCTGAATGCCGACCTGGTCTACGAGTTCACCAACAAGGTGTACGAGGAGTGGTACTGCTGGCCCCGCGGCGTGATGTTGGGCCAAAGCCTGCGCGAGGCCCACAGCGAATCGCATTACCAACGCCTGGAGGCCTACGTGGCGCGCGCGTTGGCGGGCGAGAGCGTGACCTTCGAGTTTGCCGAAAACAACATCAACGGCCAGGAGCGCTACATGCTGCGCTCCTACGTCCCCAACCGCCTGGCCAATGGCGAAGTGGTGGGGATTTTCGTGTTGATCCGCGACATTACCGAGCGGCGCAAGAGCGCCGAGGCGCTGCACCAGGCATACCAGAATCTTGAACAACGGGTGCGCGAGCGCACCGCCGAGCTGACCAGCCTCAACGACCAGTTGCTGCGCGAGATCGATGAGCGCAGCCGGGCCGAATCACGGTTGCGCGAGGCCAAGCGAGAGGCCGAACAGGCCAACCTGTCGAAAACCAAATTTCTCGCTGCGGTCAGCCATGACCTGCTGCAACCCCTGAACGCGGCGCGGCTGTTCACCAGCGCGTTGCTCGAACGCCGCGAGCCGCACCAGAGCGTTCAACTGGTGCGCAACGTCAGTAATTCCCTGGAGGACGTGGAAAACCTGTTAGGCACCCTGGTGGATATTTCCAAGCTTGACGCCGGGGTGATCAAGGCCGATATCGCCCCCTTCGCCCTTAGCGAACTGATGGACAATTTGGCCGCCGAATACGCCCAGGTGGCGCGCAGCGAAGGGCTGGAACTGCACTTCGTGGGCTGTTCGGCCTTGGTGCACAGTGACATCCAGCTGTTGGCGCGGATCCTGCGCAACCTGCTCAGCAATGCCATCCGCTACACCCGCAGCGGCCGCGTGGTGCTGGGCTGTCGGCGCCAGCGCCGGGGCCTGTGGATCGAAGTCTGGGACAGCGGGATCGGCATCGCCGAAGAGCGCCTGGACGAAATGTTCCAGGAGTTCAAACGGGGCGATGTACAGCGCCCGGACCAAGACCGTGGCTTGGGCCTGGGCCTGGCGATCGTGGAAAAGATCGCGGGCATCCTCGGCCATCGGATTCGGGTGCGTTCCTGGCTCGGCAAAGGCTCGGTGTTCGCCGTCGAAGTGCCGCTGAGCGCAACGGCGCCCAAGGCCCCGCCGAGCCTGGCCATCAGCGAGCCGATGCTCGAACGCCTGCGCGGTGCGCGGGTGTGGGTGCTGGATAACGATGCGGCGATTTGCGCCGGCATGCGCACCCTGCTGGAAGGGTGGGGTTGCCGGGTGGTCACTGCGCTGTCGGAGGAAGACCTGGCGCGGCAGGTGGACAACTACCACGCCGAAGCCGACCTGTTGATCGCCGACTACCACCTGGACAACGACTGCAATGGTGTCGATGCCGTGGCCAGGATCAGTGCCCGCCGCGCCGTGCCGATTCCGGCATTGATGATCACCGCCAACTACAGCAACGAACTTAAGCAACAGATCCGCGAGCGGGGCCACACCCTGATGCACAAGCCGGTGCGGCCAATGAAACTCAAGGCTGCGATGAGCCATTTGTTGGCCAACAGCCCCGTTCAGCCACTTTAACGGCGCAGGTAGTCGCCGAAGTCGATATCGCCAGCACTGAGGATGGCCTGCACCCGGTTGTGCACGTTGAGTTTGCGCAAGATCGCCGAAACGTGGGCCTTGACCGTGGTTTCAGCGATGTCCAGGGTGTAGGCGATCTGCTTGTTCGACTCGCCTTTGGTCATGCGCTCGAGCACCAGCAACTGCTTGCGGGTCAGGGCCTGGAGCATCTCGGGTGGGAAGCTTGGGGTATCGCTCTGGCGCCGGCTGGTGCTGCTTTTGTTGGCGCGAATGATGTCGGGTGGCAGGTAGACATTGCCGGTGAGGATCTGCTCGATTGCTTCGATCATCTGCGAACGTGGCGAGGACTTGGTGATGAAACCCACGGCGCCATAGGTGATGGCCTGCAGCACGATTTGTTTTTCCTGCTCGGCCGAGACAATCACCACCGGTGTGGTCGGTGCCTCGTTGCGCAGGGTGATCAGGCCATTGAGGCCGTGCATGCCGGGCATGTTCAGGTCGAGCAGGATCAGGTCGAGGTCGTCATGTTCCAGGGTCAGCGCCAGGGCGCTGTCCAGGTCGGCAGTCTCCATGACTTCGCTGCCTGGGAAGCCATCGCTGATGACGTTGTGGATGGCTTCGCGAAACAGTGGGTGATCGTCGGCAATCAGAATTTTGTACATGGCCTTTTCACCTCGTTTTTATTGGATGGGGCGCGCACGCGTTTACCGGTAGTGAGTTCAGGGAAAGGGCTCTGGCTGGGCCGGCTGCAATGGCAGGTTGGCAGCTTCCCAGGCGTCCAGGCCGTCGCGGTACCAATACAACGTCTTATAGCCCAGGGATGCTGCGCGTTTTACCGCGTTCCAGCTTAACCAGCAATCAGAGCGGCAGTAAAAGACCAGCGGTTGCTCCAGGCGGCCGGCGGTGGCTTTTTGCAGGTGGCGCACGAAGTAGTCTTGCCAAGCCGGGCTTAGCTCGCCGTCGCCGGTGTTGGCCAACCAGTGGCTGCCGGGGAGGTTGGCGTGGGGTTCGTCTTCGATGAAGCGGCCTTGCAGCCATTGCCGGCGGTACACATCGACCAGCACCGGCTTGGGGTGCTGGCCCAGCAGGCTTTGCAAGGTGGCGGTGTCGATGACCTGGGCGCCCTCGACCTGGTGCGGTGTCGGGCTGCGGTAGAGGGTGGTGCGATACCCCTCGGCAGAAAACAGCGGCGTGGTGCCGGCCTGGGCGACGCCCAGCAGCAGATTCAGCGAAAGGGCTGCCAGCAAAGCACGTGGCAGCCTGGGCAGGGCACGAGGCATGGGGTTTATCCTTTTTGTTATAGGCCCATTACATGCCAGCGGCGGTGCTTTGTGAATGCGACGATAGACAGTAAAGCCAGTACTAAAGTAGTAGGTGGTCAAGCGCTTGATGAGTACCTTGTGGGAGCGGGCTTGCCCCGCGAACACCGGCGAAGCCGGTGCCATGCTCCGCGTGGCCTCATTCGCGGGGCAAGCCCGCTCCCACAATGACCCTTGTTCTCTGCGTGACAGCGCAAGCTGTCAGCGCGGCTTACGCAGCGCTGCGTGCTGGGGGTTGAAGGTCAGTATCGCGAGCAGGGTGAACAGCACGGTCAGGCCCAGGCAAACCGCCAGCGCCAGCGGATTGAAGCGTTCGTACAGCGCGAAACGCACCAGTTCCACGGCGTGGGTGAAGGGGTTCAGGGCGCACAGCCAATACAGCCACTGGCTGGCCTCGCGCATCTTCCACAGCGGGTACAGCGCCGAGGACAGGAAAAATAACGGGAAGATCACGAAATTCATCACCCCGGCAAAGTTCTCCAACTGGCGAATCGCATTCGACAGCAACAGCCCCAGAGCGCTGAGCATCAAGGCCACCAGCAACAAGGCCGGCAGCGCCAGCAACAACCCCGCAGCCGGGGGTCGCACGCCATACAGCCAGGCGATGGCGAGAAACGCATAAACCTGTAGCAGGGAAATCAACGAGGTCGCCAGCAGTTTGCTGCCGAGCAGAAACGCCCGCGGCAAGGGGCTGGTCAGCAGCACGCGCATACTGCCCATCTCGCGGTCATAGACCATCGACAGCGAGCCCTGCATGCCGTTGAACAGCAGAATCATGCAGGCAAGGCCGGGGATGATGTACACCTCGTAGGGGATGTAGGTGTCGTAGGGCTCGATGATCGCTATGCCCAGGGCCGCACGAAACCCGGCGGCAAAGACCAGCAACCACAGCAGAGGGCGTACCAGGGCGCTGAGAAACCTCGTGCGCTGCAACACGAACCGCAGGCATTCGCGCAGCAGGATGCCGTTGAAACATTGCCAGTAGGCGTTCATCAGGCCTTCACTCCTGGGGTGGCGCCGGGCGCGCGGGTCAGGCGCGCGAAGGCGTTGTCGAGGTTGCCGCCGTGCGCTTGGGTCAGGGCATCGGCGGTGCCACTGGCCACCAGGCGCCCCTGGTGCAGGATCAGCAGGTCATCACTGGGCTGCACCTCATCCAGCAGGTGTGTTGTCCAGAGCACACTCAGCCCCTGCTCGCGGCACAGGTGCCGAAGGTGCTGGTTGAGCGCCAGGCGGCTGGCCGGGTCGAGGCCGACGCTGGCTTCGTCGAGCAACAGCAAGCGCGGTTGGTGGAGCAGGGCGCGGGCAATTTCCACCCGGCGCCGGTGCCCGATATTCAGCGCACGAACGGGCTCGCGCCGACGCTCGTCAAGGCCCTGGCGGGCCAGTTCGGCCTCGACCCGCAGGTTGCCTTGGCGCCGCGACAGGCCATGCAACGAGGCATGGTAGCGCAGGTTCTGTTCGACACTCAGGTCCAGGTCCAGGGTGCTTTGCTGAAACACCACGCCCAGTTGTCGCAACGCCGGGCGCGCCGCGTTGCGCAACGAGCAGCCGCAGACGCGGATGTCGCCCTGTTGCACGTCGTAAAGCCGGGTGAGCAGTGCGATCAAGGTCGACTTGCCGGCGCCATTGGGGCCCAGCAACGCAGCAAAACGCCCAGGCGCCACACTGAACCCCACGTGCTTGAGCGCCTCGCGCTGGCCGTAGGCGAAACTCACGTCACTGACGTCGAGGGTATTCATGGCGTGACCACCACGCCCCAGGGGTAGCGCCCGACCTTTACCGATTTGAGCACCTTGAGGGTTTTCGTATCGATCACCGAGACGTCGCCGCTGACCCCGTTGGTGGCCAGCAATTGGCTTTGGTCTGGGGTGAACGCCAGCTGCCAAACGCGCCGCCCAACCAGCAGGTAGTCCAGCACTTCGTAAGTCTTGGCATCGATCACCGCCACATGGTTAGCCGGGCCCAGGGCGACGAACGCGTACTGGCCATCGGCGCTGAGCTTGATGCCCACCGGCTGGACTTTGTCCGGGTGCACGCCCTTGATCTGGAAGTTCAGGGTTTTCAGCACCTGGCGCGTGGCCACGTCGAGAATGGTCACCGTACCGCCGATTTCCGCCGAGGCCCAGAGCCGCGAGCCATCCTGGTTGAACTCGACGAAGCGCGGCCGTTGATCCACCAGGGTGCTGTCGGCCAGGGTCTGGGTGCTGGTGTCGATCCAGTGCAGCATGTTGGTGGTTTCGCTGGTATTGACCGCCCACTTGCCATCGGGGCTTACCGCCATGCCCTCGGGCTCGATGCCGACGTTGATCTGGCCGAGCACTTTGTCGGTTTCGGTGTCGATCACCGTTACCAGTGCGTCGTCTTCGTTTGACACATACAGCCAGCGGTCATTGGGGTGCAGGGCGAACTGCTCGGGGTCTTTGCCGGAGGGCAGCTCCTTGATGATCTTGCGGGTGGCCACGTCCATCACCTGCACGCGGTCCGAATCGCTGGCGCAGATGTACAGCCGCTTGTTGTCGTGGGACAGCAGCAGGCCACGTGGGCGCTGGCCCACGGGCAGGGTCTCGGTAACTTCCAGGCTTTGCAGGTCGATCAGGCTAAGGCTGTTGTCCTTCTCGTTCGAGACCCAGGCGGTGGCGGCGCTGGCGTGCCCGCTGGCAAGCGCCAGCGCGCCGGCCAGCAGGGTGGGGAAAAGCACAGGCCGGTAGCAAAGGGGGCGACGCATGGCGGAATCCTTTTTTTGTGATTATCGGTTTCAGGGGTAGCCGCAGGTCACTTCGGGCTTGTCGAAGCCCAGGCTGTCCATTTCGTTGAAAGGGTGCAGGAAGCCCTCCTGGGGCGAAGTGCTGACCAGCGCGCGTGGCTGAACCAGCGGGATGGGTTGGCGCAGCTCGCCGTTCCAAGGGCGGTAGCTGAGCTTGCGGCCCTTGAAGCCATCCAGCGGCAGCTGGTCGCTGAGCAGCAGTTGCTGCAGGGCGCGTGGCTCGGCCTGGCGCAGTTTGCTGACGGCGCTGGCGATGCTGCGCACGGCCATCCAGGCGGCGAAGTCGCGGTCGTTCATCCAGCGTCCGGCCTGGGCTTCGAAGCGTTTTTGCAACTGCGCCGCGCCGAAGGTTTCTACCGTCTTGTGCCAACCGGTGGGGGTCAGGCCCTGGGTGCCGGCCACGGGGCGGGGGTACCAGGTCTGGTAGGGCAGGTATTCGCCGAAGTCACCGCGTTCGTCGGCCACCAGCACTACGTCGTACTCGGCAGTTTGGGTGAACAGTGGCATGTCGGCTTGGGCGCTGCGGCGCTGGTCGTTGTCGAAGCGCCAGGTTTTTTCCGCCACCAGCTGCACGCCGAAGCGCTTCACCGCCCGGCGCAGGGCCGCGGCGTAGGCCTGGTCGTCTTCGGTCTGGCCGACCACGAGCAACGCCCGTTGCCATTTACGCAGTACCAGAAACTGCGCCAAGGCATCGGCCAGCATGGCGCGGCTGGGCAGGCTATGCAGCACATTGCCCAGGCACTGGCTGCTGCGCAGGCTGTCGTCGGGGCTGCCGGCGTTGAACAGCAGGCTGTCGGGCAGGGCGGCAGACAGCGCGCGCAGGCTGGCGGCCGGCGCGTTCACCACAAACAGCCGCAGGCCCTGGTCATGCTGGGCCTTGGCGGCTTGCAGCAGGGCCTCGGGGCTGTCTACGTGGGTGCTGGCAAGGGTGAACGCCTGCTTGAGAAAACGCCCCGTACTGTTGCTGTCGACAATCGCCAGCTCGGCGCCCTGCAGCCCCGCGTCGGCGGGCTCGGGGATGATGTTGGACAGCAGCGGGCCGGGGTCGGGGCGATAGCCCAGGTAGCCGATGCGCACCTGCAATTGCTGCTCTGGCGGGGCGGCCGATGCGAAGGCCGAACACAGTGCCGTGGCCAGGGCCAGCAGGCAGGTCAGGGCAAGAGGGGCAGGCTGGCGCATAAACGCACTCCACGGCAGATGGCGCCAGCATAGGAAGCCGGCCGGGAGGGGGAAATATGCAGAAAGTAGCGCTCGGCCAGTACCAAGGTAGTAAATCACCGCTAAGGCCTCGGTTTTACGATGGGTCGCAGCCCTGGCCGCGTTCACCCGGAGGAAACTGCCCAATGCGCCTCATCAACCTGTCGGCCCAGTGGCGGATCAACCTGTGGGTCACGTTCTTTTTCGCCTTGGTCACCTTGGCCTGTGGCGGGTTGCTGCTGCACCAGGCGGTGGCCGATGTCGAGCGCGAATTGCAGTCTGCCGAAGCTGTGGTGGCGTACCTCGCCGACACGGCCGAACGCGACCCGGCGAGCCTGCAACCGCGGCTGACTCAGCGCCTGCGCCACGTGCGGGTGCACTGGCTGGCGGCGGGCGAAACCGCGCAGATGCCGCGGGAGGCCGGCCTGGATGCCTGGCTGGGGCGCCAGCTGTTCGGTGATCGCCGCCACAGCACCCGCTTGTTGGACTTGAGCGAGGGGCGCCGGGTACTCATCGCCGTGGATGCGCGGGATGAAATCGACGAAGTCCGGGATTCCCTGCAGCAGTTGCTGGGCTTGTGTGGCCTGGCCTTGCTCGTGAGCCTGTTGACCATACGCTGGGCCGTGCGGCGCGGCATGAGCCTGCTGGATGAACTGCTGCGTGCGTTGCGCCAGGTCTCGGGTGGGCAGTTGACCACTCGCCTGCGCGAATCCGGCCTGCCGGAGGCACGCCAGTTGGCGGCGCATTTCAACCGCATGACCGCGACCTTGGAGCAGACCCGGGCTGATAATGCCCAGCTGACCCAAACCCTGTTGGCGGTACAGGAACAGGAACGCACCCACCTGGCGCAGGCCCTGCACGATGACCTCGGGCAGTACCTGGCGGGTATCCGCGCCCAGGTCTGCCTGTTACGCATGGTGGCAGGCCAGCCGACGGTGGTGGAGCAGACCGCGCAAGCCTTGGAGCTTAACTGCGAACGCCTGCAGCAGGGCTTTCGTGCCTTGGTACACGACTTGTATCCGGTGGCGTTGCAACACGTGCCATTGGCCGAAGCCTTTGGTGTGCTGGTGAGCCAATGGCAGGCCAGCCAAGGCATCGATTGCCGTTTGCGGGTCGGTGAGCGCCTGCCGGTGCTGCCTGGGCCCAGTAGAACGCATTTGTATCGCCTGCTGCAGGAGGCGTTGACCAACGTTGCCCGGCATGCCGGCGCCAGCCAGGTGCGGGTGCGTCTGCAACGCAGTGCCAAGGGCTTGCGCCTGTTGGTGCGTGACAACGGCTGCGGCGCGAGCCAGCCCCAGCGGCCCGGCGTTGGCCTGCATTCGATGGCCGAGCGCGCGCGCAGCCTGGGCGGCGAATTACGCATCCTGAGTCGCCCGGGTGCCGGCTGGGCGTTGGCCCTGAACATTCCCATGGAGGCCTGATGAATATCGTATTGGTGGATGACCACGCCGTGGTGCGCCAGGGTTATGCCAGCCTGTTGCGGGCGGTGCTGCCGGCGATGGAAGTGCGCGAGGCCGCCAGTGGCGAAGAGGCGCTGGTGCGGGTTCAGGAGCAAGTGCCGAACCTGGTGATCATGGACTTCGGCCTGCCCGGCATCAGCGGCCTGGAGACCACCCGCCGGCTGCGTCAGCGCCTGCCGCAGCTGCGGGTGCTGTTTTTCAGCATGCATGATGAGCTGCCCCTGGTGCGCCAGGCCCTGGAGGCGGGGGCTTCGGGCTACCTGACCAAGAATTCGGCGCCCCAGGTGTTGATCGAGGCGGTGCAACGGGTGTTGGCCGGGCATGCCTATATCGAGCAGCCTTTAGCTACACAGCTGGCCTGCACACCGCAACAGAACGCCAGCGACCCGCGGTTGCAGCGCATGACCCAGCGCGAGTTGGAGATTTTCGTGATGCTGGCCAAGGGCACCCCGGTGCGGGTGATTGCCGAACAGCTGTGCATCAGTGCCAAGACCGTTTCCAATCACCTGACCTTGCTCAAGAGCAAGTTGCAGGTGAGTTCCCACGCTGAGCTGGTGCACCTGGGGATCGATCTGGGGGTGGTACGGGTGGCGGGGTGAGGTTTTGTGGTGGTTGTCCGGGCCTCAGACAAACACATGACTCATGGATTTAGCAGGGCCCCTGTGGGAGCGGGCTTGCCCGCGAACACCGGCGAAGCCGGTGCCAGGCACCGAGTCGCCTTCTTCGCGGGCAAGCCCGCTCCCACAGGTGACCGAGTCGCTGCAGACTGGCTGCGCTCACTTGTCCCAGGTTTCAGGGCATCCCGCACACCCTTCCATATTTGCCTCCTGAAAATTCCCATAATGCTGCCGCGCCCCACGCAGATCGGCTTGCGCCAAGTTGCTCTGGCCAAATTTGGCTTCCTGCAGGTTGGCATCGCCGAGGTTGGCCCCTTGCAGGTCGGTTTTACTCAGCCAGGCCATCTCCAGGTCCGCCGCCCGCAGGTTGGCCTGGTGCATGTTCGCCCCGGAAAGCCTGGCGAACTGCAGGTACGCCGCACTGAGGTCCGCCTTCTCGAACTGCGCCCCCTGTGCAAACAGCCCCCAGCCTTGAATGGCAATCAGCGTGCTATGGCTCAGGTCTGCCAACCGCAGGTTGCTCTGCTGCAGGCTGGCGCGGGTCAGGTTGGCGCCCTGCAAGCGGGCCTTTTCCAGGTTGGCCAGGTCCAGGCGGGCATGGCGCAGGTCGGCATCGCGCAGGTCAGCGCCGGCCAGGTTCATCTTGCGCAAGTCCTGGTTGGCCAGGTTGGCGCCACGCAAATTGGCGCCCGGGCACTGGCTGCCTTCGGCAATTACGCAGCCGTTGACGGTCAAGGGGGCATCGTTGTCGTCGTCGGCATTCACCGCCAGGGCAGGGGCAAGGAGCAACAGCAGGGCAAAGGGCAGGTAATTCATGTGCGAAGACTCTCGGTGAAAGGAGGGCAGGTGCGGGGAGCGCGCTGGGCGCTCCCCGCAGGCGATCACCGCTGCGCGGTCTTGTTGTCCCAGCTTGGGATCTTGAACACCCAGAACGAGCCGCCCTGGGCCACCGGCTTGGTCAGTTCGGCCATGTCGCCGCCCCACAGCGGCACCGCGCCGCCATAGCCCACGGTCACGCCGATGTACTGCTCGCCGTCCTGTTCCCAGGTGATGGGTGGCGAGACGATGCCGCTGCCGGTCTGGAACTTCCACAGCTCCTTGCCCGTCTTGGCGTCGAAGGCCTTGAAGAAGCCGTCGCCAGTGCCGGTGAACACCAGGTTGCCCTTGGTCGCCAGTACGCCGGCCCACAGTGGCAGGTGCTCTTTGTGCTCCCAGACCAGCTTGCCGGTGGCCGGGTCCATGGCGCGCAAGGTGCCGACGTGGTCGTCATACATACGCTTGATGCGAAAGCCCATGCCCAGATAGGCCGAGCCTTTCTTGTAGTTCACTTCTTCGGTCCAGTACTCCTCCTTCCACTGGTTGCCGGGGATGTAGAACAGGCCGGTGTCCTGGCTGTAGGCCATGGGGTTCCAGTTCTTGCCTCCCAAGAATGGCGGCGAAACTTCCACCGGCTTGCCCTTGGTTTCACCCGGCAGCGGCTTGGCTGGCCGCTGGCCGGGGTTTTCCACCGGGCGGCCGGTCTTGAGGTCGATATGGCTGGCCCAGGTGATGTTGTCGACGAAGGGGAAGGCGTTCTGCAATTTGCCGTTGTTGCGGTCCACCACGTAGAAGAAGCCGTTGCGGTCGGCGTGGCCGGTGGCCTTGACCACCTTGCCGTCCTTGTCTTTGTAATCGAACAGCACCAGCTCGTTGTTGCCGGAGAAGTCCCAGGCATCGTTCGGCGTGTGTTGGTAGAACCACTTCACCTCGCCGGTGCTTGGGTCGACGCCGACCTGGCCCGAGGTGTAGAGGCTGTCGTAGTCGTGGGGGTTGCCGTCCTTGGACGTGCGCGCCCAGGTGTTCCAAGGGCCAGGGTTGCCAGCACCGACGATGATGGTGTTGCTCTCGGGGTCGAAGCTGGCGCTCTGCCAGGGTGCGCCGCCGCCGTGGCTCCAGGCCTCGACCTTGCCGGTCTCGGTGGTCGGGTCGTCTGGCCAGGACGGCGCCTTGACGTCGCCGGTCGGGGTGCTGTCCTTGCCGTTCAGGCGGCCCATGTGGCCTTCGACGAAGGGCCGCATCCACACTTCTTCGCCGGTGTCCGGGTCGCGGGCGAACAACTGGCCGACCACACCGAACTCATCGCCAGAGCTGCCGTGGATCAGCAACACCTTGCCGCTGGTCTTGTCTTTGATCAGCACTGGGGCGCCGGTCATGGTGTAGCCGGCGCTGTGGTCGCCGAACTTCTTGTTCCACACCACCTTGCCGGTGCGCTTGTCGAGGGCGATGAGGCGGGCGTCGAGGGTGCCGAAGTAGATCTTGTCGCCGAAGATGGCCGCCCCGCGGTTGACCACGTCGCAGCACGGGCGAATGTTGTCTGGCAGGCGGTGGTTGTAGGTCCACAGTCGTTTGCCGGTCTTGGCATCGAGGGCGAATACCCGCGAGTAGGAGCCGGTGACGTAGACCACGCCGTCGCTGACGATGGCCTGGGATTCCTGGCCGCGCTGTTTTTCGTCGCCGAAGGAATAGGACCAGGCTGGGGTCAGCTTGAACACGTTCTGGTCGTTGACCTGGGCCAGCGGGCTCCAGCGCTGGGCATTGGTGCCCATGCCGTATTGCAGCACGTCCTGGGTGGTCAGGTGGTCGTTGGCGATGTCTTCCCAGGTCACGTTCTTGCTGGCAGGTGCCGCGGGGGCGGTGGCCGCGGTGGCCGCCGTGCAGAGGGCCAGGCTACCGGCCAGCAGCAGGGCCCGCACACTGAGGGCCAGAGGGGAAAGGGCGGGTAGCGATCTTATTGTCATGGTTGCAGTTCCCTGTGGAGGTTTTGGCCTGCACAGGGTGGCGGCGGGACGGCGGCTGGGGATACGGAAAAAGTCCCGCCCTTGCCGGGAATAGTTCCCGGGCGGCACCTCATTTGGCCCTTCGCCACAAGCCCTACTACCAAGGGAGTAAGGCCCGGCCACCAAAGCAGCATACGGCCGCGCGCGGGCTGTTTCTAAGATGGCGGCACGGCCTCTGTGGTTGAGGCCTTGCGTGCAATCTTGAGGGCATAACAATGACAAAAAAACGCAACGTCTTGCTCGCTACAGGCCTGCTGGCCGGTGCTTTGCTGACGGGCACGGTGTGGGCTCATGGCAATGTGGTGCCCCAGGCGGTGGAAACCCAGGGCCTGACCCCGATCAAAGACGCTGGGGTAAGCCTGGACGGCGACGGCTGGGCCGCGGTCAACCCTTACCGCACCTCCCCCGAGCACGACAAAGCCGTGGAAATCGGCGCCTCGGCCTACAACCAGAACTGCGCCGCCTGCCATGGCCTGGAAGCCAAGTCTGGCGGTATCGCCCCGGATTTGCGCCTGCTCGATGTGGGCGAGGCCGGGGATGAGTGGTTCGTCGAGCGGGTGCGCCACGGCGCGGTGCGTGACGGGCGGGTGTACATGCCGAAGATGGCCGATTACTTGAGCCAGGAAGCCCTGTGGGCGGTACGCACCTACCTGGACAGCGTGCACGTCGAGGAGTGATCGCCATGCGTCTGTCGGCCGTGCTGTTGAGTGGCCTGCTGCTGTGCTGTGCGGCAGTGCAGGCTCAGGTGCGCAACTACGACGCGATCATCGCTGCCGGTGAATTGAAGGTGGCGGTGTACAAGGATTTCGCGCCCTACAGCTTCGAGGACCACGGCCAGCCGCGTGGCGTCGATGTGGAGCTGGCGCAAGCGCTGGCCACGGCCTTGGGGGTGCACCTGCAATTGATCTGGGCGCCGCCAGGGGAAAAGCTCGACGACGACCTGCGCGACTACATCTGGCGCGGCAGCCCGCTGCGCCACCAGCAGTTGGCCGACCTGATGATGCGGGTGCCCTACGACCACGCCTACGCGCAGAAGCGCAACGAGCTGGGCGAGCTGGAAAACGCCCAGGTGGTGATGTTCGGCCCCTATCAGGAGGAGCGCTGGCAGGTGGCCTATGACCGCCGCCGCCTGCCCTCGGTGGCCAGTGTCGCGGTGTTCCAGCAGCACCCCATCGGGGTCGAGGTGGACAGTGTGCCGTCGTTCTACCTGACCTCGGTGTTCAACGGCATGCTCAGCGCCAACACCCATCATTACCCCAGCGTGCAACAGGCGTTCGGCGCGCTACAGGCCGGCCAGGTGGACGCGGTGATGGCGATGCGCGGCGAGGTTGACTGGCAGTTGCATCAGGCCGCCGACCCGCAACTCGCCCTGGCGGAAAACGCCTACCCGAACTTGGGCAAGCAGGCATGGGACATCGGCATGGCCGTGCATGAAAGCAACCGGCAGTTGGCCTATGCGGTGGAGGAAGCCCTCGAGGCGATGATCCGCGATGGCCGGCTGAAGGCGCTGTACGCCACCTACGGCCTGCGCTACGAGGTCCCGGAGATGTACCAATGAACTGGCGGGCGACCTTACTGCTGGCCTGCTGGATGCCTTGGGCAGCCCAGGCCGGTGAACCGAGCAGCAAGACCGACCCAGTGCCCTCGGTGATGTGGGATTTCTACCACAAGCAACTGCTGGGGCAGGCGCCGTTCGTTTTCGATGAGCGAGTGAAACTGCTGGCGCCGCCCTTTGCCGAGGACGCCCGGCAAGTGCCACTGGAGATCGACGCTCGCGCATTCGCGGGCGACGTGGTTCGGATTCTTGCCTGGGCCGAACTCAACCCTCTGCCGCGTATTGTCGACTTCGAGCCTGGCGAACGTGTGCTGCCGTGGCTGTCGATCCGCATCCGCATCGAACAGGCCACACCGCTGCGCGCTGCGGTGCTGACGCGTGACGGCCTGTGGCATGTCGGCTCGACCCTGATCGATGCAGCTGGCGGTGGTTGTACCGCGCCCAGCGTGGTGCGTACCCAACCTGGCTGGGAGGAGCATGTCGGTGAGGTGCTAGGCGGGCGCTACCCGCGCGGTGATGGCAGCCGCTTGCGCCTGCAGGTGTCTCACCCGATGGACAACGGCCTGGTCAGCGGCATCCCTGAGTTCTTCCTCGAACATGCCGAATTGCAAGGCGCGGATGGCCAGCGCCTGGCCAGCCTCGCGCTGTATCCGGCAGTCAGTGAGAACCCCAACCTGGGGTTCGATATCCAGGGCCCCGGGCTTACCCGGCTGCTGTTGCGGGACAACAGCGGTAACCAGTTCGAAGCGGCGGTGCCCTGAGCGCGTTGCTCGCCTTCACCCCCTGACCAGAGGCGCCTGTCATGCGTTGGATGCTGCTGTTGTTGCTGTGCCTGGGCCTGCCGGCCTGGGCGGACCTGGACTATCGACTCACGCCCCGGCAAATCGCGGAAGGCACTTGGCTGCTGGAGGGCAGCACCGACAATTTCGCCAAGGCCAACGGCGGCAATATCGTCAATACCGCGTTCATCGTCACCGACAGCGGCGTGGTGGTGATCGACAGCGGGCCGTCCAAGCGCTACGGCGAGGCCCTGCGCCAGGCTATTGCCGCCACCACCAACAAGCCGGTGGTCGAAGTGCTGCTGACCCACCATCACCCCGACCATGTGCTGGGCAACCAGGCCTTTACCGATGTGCCCATCGGTGCCCTGGCTGGCACAGGCGACCTGTTACGCCAGCAGGGCGAGGTGATGGCCGAGAACATGTACCGCCTGGTCGGTGACTGGATGCGCGGCACCGAGGTGGTGCTGCCGACCCGGGTGCTGGAACCGGGTGTGCATGAGGTGGGTGGGCACCGGTTGCGGCTGTTGGCGCTGGGCGGGCATACCGGCGCCGACCTGGCGATTCTCGATGAGAAGACTGGCGTGCTGTTTGCCGGCGATTTGGTGTTTTACGAGCGCGCCTTGACCACCCCCAACAGCCCAGGGCTGGACGTTTGGCTCAAGGACCTGGACACCTTGCAGGCCTTGCCCTGGAAGCAGCTCGTGCCGGGGCATGGGCCGGTGGCCAGCGATGCTAAGCCTTTTGCGCAGATGCGTGATTACCTGGGCTGGCTGGATGGCCTGATGCGCGAGGGGGCAGCGCGTGGGGATGACATGGTCGAGATGATCCGCAGCCCGATCCCTGAGCGGTTTGCCGGTATCAGCCTGACCCGTTATGAGTTGATTCGCAGCGTCAGTCACCTGTACCCGCGGTATGAGCGTTTGCGGTTGCAGCGTATCGACGGCAAGCCGCCTCTCTGATGAGTTAACTCGGCCTATTTGTAGGAGCGGCCTTGCGTCGCGAAAGGGCTGCGAAGCGGCCCCCGGGATTTCTGCATCACCGCTGAAATTGCTGGGGCTGCTTCGCAGCCCTTTCGCGACGCAAGGCCGCTCCTACACCGGGCCGCGTGAGGGCAGGCCCTGTACCAAGGAACTAGAAAACTCCACATTGCGGGCAATTGTTGGCAAGCAGGTCGGGCACAAGAATTCTCGGCACACCGGGAAAATTTCCCGGGCACAACAAAAAAACCAAAGGTAGCCGTCATGACCCGATCCCCACGTCGTCCCTTGTTCGCCGTGAGCCTGGTGCTCAGCGCCATGCTGCTGTCCGGCGCGGCACAGGCCGCAGTCAGCGATGAAGAAATCCTCCAGGACCCGAAAAACCCGCAGCAGATCGTGACCAATGGCCTGGGGGTCCAGGGCCAGCGCTACAGCCCGCTGGACCTGCTCAATGTCGGCAACGTCAAGGAACTGCGGCCAGTCTGGGCCTTTTCGTTCGGCGGTGAGAAGCAGCGCGGCCAGCAAGCCCAGCCGCTGATCAAGGACGGCGTGATGTACATGACCGGCTCCTACTCGCGGGTGTTCGCCGTCGACGCCCGTACCGGCAAAAAACTCTGGCAATACGATGCGCGCCTGCCAGATGACATCCGCCCTTGCTGTGACGTGATCAACCGCGGCGTGGCGCTGTACGGCGACCTGGTGTTCTTCGGCACCCTGGATGCCAAGCTGGTGGCCCTGAACAAAGACACCGGCAAGGTGGTTTGGAGCAAGAAGGTCGCCGACCACAAGGAAGGCTATTCCATCAGCGCCGCGCCGATGATCGTCAACGGCAAGCTGATCACCGGTGTGGCCGGGGGCGAGTTCGGAGTGGTGGGCAAGATCCAGGCGTACAACCCGGAAAACGGCGAGCTGCTGTGGATGCGCCCGACCGTGGAAGGGCACATGGGCTACGTCTACAAAGACGGCAAGGCCATCGAGAACGGTATCTCGGGCGGCGAGGCGGGCAAGACCTGGCCCGGCGACCTGTGGAAGACCGGTGGTGCAGCGCCGTGGCTGGGCGGTTACTACGACCCTGAAACCAATCTGTTGCTGTTCGGCACTGGCAACCCGGCGCCGTGGAACTCCCACCTGCGCCCAGGCGACAACCTGTATTCCTCGTCGCGCCTGGCCCTGAACCCGGATGATGGCACCATCAAATGGCACTTCCAGAGCACGCCCCATGACGGCTGGGATTTCGACGGCGTCAACGAGCTGATCTCGTTCAACTACAAGGACGGCGGCAAGGAGGTCAAGGCCGCCGCAACCGCTGACCGCAACGGCTTCTTCTACGTGCTGGACCGTACCAACGGCAAATTCATCCGCGGCTTCCCCTTCGTCGACAAGATCACCTGGGCGACCGGCCTGGACAAGAATGGCCGCCCGATCTACAACGAGGCCAGCCGGCCAGGGGCACCGGGCACTGAGGCCAAGGGCAGTTCCGTGTTCGTCGCACCGGCCTTCCTCGGCGCCAAGAACTGGATGCCCATGGCCTACAACAGGGACACCGGGCTGTTCTACGTGCCGTCCAACGAATGGGGCATGGACATCTGGAACGAAGGGATCGCCTACAAGAAGGGCGCGGCGTTCCTCGGGGCCGGTTTCACCATCAAACCGCTCAACGAAGACTACATCGGCGTGCTGCGCGCCATCGACCCCGTCAGCGGCAAGGAAGTGTGGCGCCACAAGAACTTCGCGCCCTTGTGGGGCGGGGTGCTGACCACCAAAGGCAACCTGGTGTTCACCGGCACGCCGGAAGGTTTCCTGCAGGCGTTCAATGCCAAGACCGGCGAGAAAGTCTGGGAGTTCCAGACGGGCTCCGGCGTACTTGGCTCGCCCGTGACCTGGGAAATGGACGGCGAGCAGTACGTCTCGGTGCTGTCTGGTTGGGGCGGCGCGGTGCCGCTGTGGGGCGGCGAAGTGGCCAAGCGGGTGAAGGACTTCAACCAGGGCGGCATGCTCTGGACCTTCAAGTTGCCTAAACAGCTGCAGCAAGCGGCCAGTGCCGAGGCGCCAGCACCCAGCGCCAAGCCGCAAAGCTGACACCGGGCCGCTTGCGGCCCTACTACCAAATGACGAGAGCTCCGCTGCCAACGATGCATACGTCTGGCACGCGGGGCTTTTTACCATCGGTCCATCGCCTGTCGTTGGACAGGCATCGACCCGCAGAGGCTCAGCATGATCTACGCACAACCCGGAACCCCAGGCGCCATCGTGTCGTTCAAACCCCGCTACGGCAATTTCATCGGCGGCGAGTTCGTGCCGCCGTCCGGTGGCCAGTACTTCACCAACAGCTCGCCGGTCAATGGCCAGCCGATTGCCGAATTCCCACGCTCCACCGCCGCAGACATCGACCACGCCCTGGACGCCGCGCATGCCGCTGCCGACGCCTGGGGCAAAACCTCGGTGCAAGACCGCGCCCTGGTGCTGCTTAAGATCGCCGACCGCATCGAGCAAAACCTGGAAGTGCTGGCCGTCAGCGAAAGCTGGGACAACGGCAAGGCCGTCCGCGAAACCCTCAATGCCGACGTGCCGCTGGCGGCGGACCACTTCCGTTACTTTGCCGGCTGCATCCGTGCCCAGGAAGGTGGGGCGGCAGAGATCAACGAGTTGACCACGGCCTACCATTTCCACGAACCCCTGGGTGTGGTCGGGCAGATCATCCCGTGGAACTTCCCGCTGCTGATGGCCGCCTGGAAGCTCGCCCCGGCCCTGGCCGCCGGTAACTGCGTGGTGCTAAAACCCGCTGAACAGACCCCGTTGTCGATCACTATTTTCGCCGAGCTGATCGCCGACCTGCTGCCAGCAGGTGTGTTGAACATTGTCCAGGGCTTTGGCCGTGAAGCCGGTGAGGCCCTGGCCACCAGCAAGCGCATTGCCAAGATCGCCTTTACTGGCTCCACCCCGGTGGGCTCGCACATCATGAAATGCGCGGCCGAGAACATCATCCCGTCTACCGTCGAGCTGGGCGGCAAATCGCCGAACATCTTCTTTGAAGACATCATGCAGGCCGAGCCTGCGTTCATCGAAAAGGCCGCCGAAGGCCTGGTGCTGGCGTTCTTCAACCAGGGCGAGGTGTGCACCTGCCCGTCGCGGGCGCTGATCCAGGAATCGATCTACGAGCCGTTCATGGCCGAGGTGATGAAGAAGATCGCCAAGATCACCCGTGGCAACCCGCTGGACACCGACACCATGGTGGGTGCACAGGCCTCCGAGCAGCAATACGACAAAATCCTCTCCTACCTGCAGATTGCCAAGGAGGAGGGCGCGCAGTTGCTCACCGGCGGCGCTGCCGAGCGGCTCGACGGTGACCTGGCCACCGGGTACTACATTCAGCCGACCCTGCTCAAGGGCCACAACAAGATGCGCGTGTTCCAGGAGGAGATCTTCGGCCCGGTGGTGGGCGTGACCACCTTCAAGGACGAAGCCGAAGCGCTGGCCATCGCCAACGACAGCGAGTTTGGCCTGGGCGCAGGCCTGTGGACCCGTGACATCAACCGCGCCTATCGCATGGGCCGGGCGATCAAAGCTGGCCGCGTGTGGACCAACTGCTACCACCTGTACCCGGCGCATGCTGCGTTTGGCGGTTACAAGAAATCCGGCGTGGGCCGCGAGACCCACAAGATGATGCTCGACCACTACCAGCAGACCAAGAACCTGCTGGTGAGCTATGACATCAATCCGCTGGGCTTCTTCTAAGGGCACACAGGCCCGGCGGTAGGGTGCCGCCAGGCCTGGATGCAACGACGCACGTGGGGAGGGCTCTGGGTGGGCGCCTCCCCGCGTGCGTCACCCGTGTGGGTAAAAGCCCGCGTCACCCCCTACCAACGCACGCGGCAAGTTCGTTCCAAAGTAGCATTCGGCCCCGCCGCCCCCCGTGCATTAATGCCTCTACCGGAATTGCCCGGCACAAGAAGAGGACTGCCCCATGTGGACTAAACCCGCCTTTACCGACCTGCGCATTGGCTTCGAAGTGACGATGTATTTCGCCAATCGTTGATGGCTCTGCGGCCATCGTAGCGATGGCCGTTCCTTCTCTGGGGATCGTTGTCCATGCACATTCGTGTTCTCGGCTCCGCCGCTGGCGGAGGTTTTCCGCAGTGGAACTGCAACTGTCGCCAATGCACCGGTGTGCGTAATGGCAGCCTGAGGGCGCAGCGGCGCACGCAGTCTTCGATCGCGGTGAGCGATGATGGCGAGCAGTGGATCCTGTGCAACGCTTCACCCGACATCCGCGTCCAGCTCGAAAGCTTCCCCGCTTTGCAACCGGCGCGCCGCCTGCGCGACACGGCAATTGGCGCGGTGGTGCTGCTGGACAGCCAGATCGACCATTGCACGGGCCTGCTCAGCCTGCGCGAAGGCTGCCCGCACACGGTGTGGTGCACCGAGCGGGTGCGTGAAGACCTGAGTAGCGGTTTCCCGCTGTTCACCCTGCTCAAGCACTGGAACGGTGGCCTGCAGTGGCAATGCATCGGCCTGGACCGCGAACCGTTTCGCATCGCTGCCTGCCCAAACCTGCAATTTCGCGCGATCCCGTTGGTGAGCAACGCGCCGCCGTATTCGCCCAACCGCGGCAACCCGCAGCCGGGCGACACCATTGGCCTGCTCATCGAGGACCGGCGCACCGGTGCCTCGGTGTTCTACGCACCGGGCCTGGGGCAGGTCGATGCCGAGGTGGCGAGCTGGATGCGCCATGCCGACTGCCTGCTTCTGGACGGCACGCTGTGGCGCGACGACGAGATGCGTGTGTGCGAAGTCGGCCAAAGCCTGGGCAGCGAAATGGGCCACCTGGCGCAGAGTGGCCCCGGTGGCATGCTCGAGGTGCTGGAGGGCTTCAGCCGCCAGCGCAAGATCCTCATCCACATCAACAACACCAACCCGATCCTCGATGAAGACTCGGCCGAACGGGCCTTGCTGGATCGCCGGGGGATTGAAGTGGCGTACGACGGCTTGTCTATCACGCTGTAAGGGCTGGCACCGCGTGCCCTGGAGAACCGCAATGACCGACACCCCCATGACACCCCCTGAATTCGAAGCGGCCTTGCGTGCCAAGGGCGCCTATTACCATATCCACCATCCCTTCCATCAGGCGATGTATGCCGGGCGTGCGACCCGTGAGCAGATTCAGGGCTGGGTTGCCAACCGCTTCTACTACCAGGTCAACATCCCGCTCAAGGACGCGGCAATCCTCGCCAACTGCCCGGACCGCGAAGTGCGCCGGCAATGGTTGCAACGGGTGCTCGACCACGATGGCGCGCCGGGCAGCGAAGGCGGTATCGAAGCCTGGTTGCGCCTGGGGGAGGCGGTCGGACTGACGCGTGAGCGCATCCTCTCCCAGGAGATGGTCCTGCCTGGGGTGCGTTTTGCCGTGGACGCCTACGTCAATTTCGCCCGCCGCGCAGGCTGGCAGGAGGCTGCCAGCAGCTCGCTGACCGAACTGTTCGCGCCGCAGATCCATCAGTCGCGCCTGGACAGCTGGCCCCAGCACTACCCGTGGATCGATGCCGCCGGCTACGACTACTTCCGCACACGCCTGGGCCAGGCGCGGCGCGATGTCGAACATGGCCTGCGTATCACCTTGGCGTATTACGTCACGCGTGCCGGCCAGCAGCGGATGCTGGAGATTCTGCAGTTCAAGCTCGACGTGCTCTGGAGCATGCTCGATGCCATGAGCATGGCGTATGAGCTGGAGCGGCCGCCTTATCACAGCGTGACCCAGCAAAACGTCTGGCATCGGGGGATCGCCCTGTGAAACTGATCGACGGCGAACAGGTGCTGGGTTTGCGCCGCGGCTACCGCCTGCAATGGGAGCCGCGCCAGGATTGCCATGTGCTGCTGTACCCCGAGGGCATGATCAAGCTCAATGCCAGCGCCGGTTGGGTGTTGGAGTTGCTGGACGGCCAACGGTGCGTAGCGGCGATCATCGACGGCTTGGCGCAGCGCTTCCCCGATGTACAGGGGCTGGACGAGGATGTGCTGGCGTTTCTGGAGGTGGCCCGTGGCAAGCACTGGATCGAATGACACCCGCCCGGGGCCGCCGCTGTGGTTGCTGGCGGAGCTGACGTACCGCTGCCCGTTGCAATGCCCGTATTGTTCCAACCCGTTGGACTTTGCCCAACATGGCCAGGAGCTGACCACTGAGGAGTGGATCCGCGTGTTCCGCGAAGCGCGGGCGATGGGCGCCGCGCAGTTGGGCTTTTCAGGCGGCGAACCGCTGGTGCGTCAGGACCTGGCGCAGCTGATCAAGGCCGCGCGGGACATGGGCTACTACACCAACCTGATTACCTCGGGTATTGGCCTGACCGAGCAGAAAGTCCGCGACTTCAAGGTCGCCGGGCTCGACCATATCCAGATCAGCTTCCAGGCCGCAGATGAGGCGGTCAACAACATGCTGGCCGGCTCGCGCAAAGCGTTCGCCCAGAAGCTGGCGATGGCCAAGGCAGTCAAGGCCCAGGGTTACCCGATGGTGCTGAACTTCGTGACCCATCGGCACAATATCGACCAGATTGCCGACATCATTGAGCTGTGCCTGGCGTTGCAGGCGGACTTCGTAGAACTGGCGACCTGCCAGTTCTACGGTTGGGCCGAGCTCAACCGTGCCGGCCTGCTGCCGACCCGCGAGCAATTGCAGCGGGCCGAAGCCATTACCCAAGGGTATCGCCAGCGGCTGGAGGCGGAGGGGCATCCGTGCAAGCTGATTTTCGTCACGCCGGACTACTACGAAGAACGCCCCAAGGCCTGCATGAACGGCTGGGCCAACCTGTTTCTCGATATCACCCCAGACGGCACTGCGCTGCCGTGCCACAGCGCCCGCCAGTTGCCGGTGGCCTTCCCCAACGTGCGCGAGCACAGCATCGAGCACATCTGGAACGATTCTTTTGGCTTCAACCGCTACCGTGGTAATGATTGGATGAAGGAGCCCTGTCGCTCGTGCGATGAAAAGCACCAGGACTTGGGTGGCTGCCGCTGCCAGGCGTACATGCTCACCGGCGATGCCGCCAATGCCGACCCGGTGTGCAGCAAGTCGCCGCACCACGGGGTGATCCTCAAGGCCCGGGAGCAAGCGCAAACAGCGGGGCAGGGCATAGCGCAGCTGACCCTGCGCAACGAGCAGGCGTCGCGGCTGATTTTTCGTGGCTAAGCCGGGCCCCCGCTTTGGTCTGGTTGCTTTCGCTGCGGGATGCTTTACGCTGGCGATTACCTTCCAGAACAATAAGAACAGGCTTTCCAATGAGCCAGAGTTTCAGCCCGCTTCGCAAGTTCGTTTCGCCTGAAATCATCTTTGGTGCCGGCTGCCGGCACAACGTCGCCAATTACGCCAAGACCTTCGGTGCGCGCAAGGTGTTGGTGGTCAGCGACCCCGGCGTAATTGCTGCGGGTTGGGTGGCAGATGTCGAGGCCAGCCTGCAGGCCCAAGGCATCGACTACTGCCTGTACACGGCCGTGTCGCCCAACCCGCGAGTCGAAGAGGTCATGCTCGGCGCCGAGATCTACCGGGAAAACCACTGTGACGTGATCGTCGCCGTCGGCGGCGGTAGCCCGATGGATTGCGGCAAGGCAATCGGCATCGTGGTCGCCCACGGGCGCAGTATTCTCGAGTTCGAAGGGGTGGACATGATCCGCGTGCCCAGCCCGCCGCTGATCCTCATCCCCACCACGGCCGGCACCTCGGCGGACGTGTCGCAGTTCGTGATCATTTCCAACCAGCAGGAGCGCATGAAGTTCTCCATCGTCAGCAAGGCGGTGGTGCCCGACGTCTCGCTGATCGACCCGCAAACCACCCTGAGCATGGACCCGTTCCTGTCTGCCTGCACCGGCATCGATGCGCTCGTGCATGCCATCGAGGCGTTTGTGTCCACCGGCCACGGGCCGTTGACCGACCCGCATGCGCTGGAAGCCATGCGCTTGATCAATGGCAATTTGGTGCAGATGATCGCCAACCCGACCGATATCGCCCTGCGCGAGAAGATCATGCTGGGCAGCATGCAGGCGGGGCTGGCGTTTTCCAATGCGATTCTGGGTGCGGTCCACGCCATGTCCCACAGCCTGGGCGGCTTCCTCGACTTGCCCCACGGCTTGTGCAACGCGGTGTTGGTGGAGCACGTGGTGGCGTTCAACTACAGCTCGGCACCCGAGCGTTTCAAGGTGATTGCCGAGGTGTTCGGCATCGACTGCCGCGGCCTTAACCACCGGCAGATCTGCGGGCGCCTGGTGGACCACCTGATCGCCCTGAAGCACGCGATCGGCTTCCACGAAACCCTGGGCCTGCATGGGGTGCGTACGTCCGACATCCCGTTCCTGTCGCAACATGCGATGGATGACCCGTGCATCCTCACCAACCCCCGCGCGTCGAGCCAGCGTGATGTCGAGGTCGTTTATGGCGAGGCCCTCTGACGAGCAGCAGCGGGCGCTCGCCGGGCTGTTGGGGCTGGGCGACCACTCGGCACGCAAGAGCCATTACCCGGAGCTGGCAGCCCGCCTGGACGAGCTGGAGGCCGAACGCAACCGCTACAAATGGCTGTTCGAAAATGCCGTCCACGGGATTTTCCAGGCCAGCCTGCAAGAAGGCATGCGCGCCGCCAACCCCGCGCTGGCGCGCATGCTTGGCTACGACAGCCCGCAGGCGGTGCTGTTTTCCCTGACGGACCTGGCCGCCAACCTGTTTGTTGGCGGCGCCGAAGAGCTGCATGCGATCACTGCGACGCTCGCGCGCGAACACAGCCTGCACGGCTACGAAACCCGCTTGCGGCGCCGCGACGGCAGCCACCTCGATGTGCTGATGAACCTGCTGCTAAAGCCTGGCCACGAAGGGCTGGTCGAAGGCTTTGTCGCCGACATTACCGAACGTAAGCAGGCCCAGCAGCACCTGCAGCAACTCAATGACGAACTCGAACAACGGGTCGCCGCGCGGACCGATGAACTGCTCGAGGCCAACCGCAACCTGCAGCAGCAAATCACCGAGCGTAAAGCGATTGCCCGCGCCCTGCGCGATGCCCGCGACGCCGCCGAAACCGCCAACCGCAGCAAGGACAAATACCTGGCTGCTGCCAGCCATGACCTGCTGCAACCGCTCAATGCCGCCCGCCTGTTGATTTCGACCTTGCGCGAACGGCAGTTGCCGGAGGCGGAGCAGGTGCTGGTGGAGCGCGCCCACCAGGCCCTGGAGGGCGCCGAAGACTTGCTGACCGACCTGTTGGACATCTCCCGGCTCGATCAGGCGGCGGTCAAGCCCGACGTGGCCTTGTACCGCCTCGACGAACTGTTTGGCCCGCTGGTCTCGGAGTTCAGTTCGGTGGCGGACGCTGAAGGGCTGAAGCTGCGGGCGCACATTGGCGACTATGCCATCAACACCGACCTGCGGCTGATGACACGGATTTTGCGCAACTTTCTCAGCAACGCCTGCCGCTACACCGACGACGGCAAGATCTTGCTTGGGGCCAGGCGTCGCGGCAGCCACTTGCGCCTGGAGGTCTGGGACACCGGGCGGGGCATCGCCGAAGATCGGTTGGAAGCTGTTTTCCTTGAGTTCAACCAACTGGACGTCGGCCGTGCTGCCGATCGCAAAGGCGTGGGCCTGGGGTTGGCTATCGTCGAGCGGATCGCCAAGATTCTCGGTTACCGCGTCCAGGTACGGTCGTGGCCGGGGCGTGGCTCGATGTTCAGCATCGAGGTACCGATCGGCACAGAAGTGCCGCTGCCTGCTCACCCGGCGATGCCGCAAGCCAGCGCCGGAAACCCGTTACCCGGCCGCCGGCTGCTGGTGTTGGACAACGAAGTGAGCATCCTCGAAAGCATGGGTGCGCTGCTTGGGCAGTGGGGCTGTGAGGTGGTGACTGCAACCGATCAGGCCGGTGCCCTGTTGGCCTTGCGGGGGCAGGCGCCGGAGCTGATCCTGGCGGATTATCACCTGGACCACGGCGTTGTGGGTTGCGAGGTGGTCAGGCACTTGCGCGAGCATTTTGCCGTCGCCATTCCAGCGGTGATCATTACCGCGGACCGCAGCGATCAGTGCCGGCGCGCCTTGCAGAAGCTTGGCGCGCCGCTGCTGAACAAGCCCGTCAAACCGGGGAAGTTGCGGGCGGTGTTGAGCCAGTTGTTGGGGTAGGGCGGTTAGGGCAAAAGGGTCCGCTGCGATGGGCTGCGCAGCAGCCCCAATAACAGCCCACTCAGTCGCCCAGGCAATCCTGCACGATCCTCACCCAACAATCCGAACCCAAGCCAATCAACTCATCATTGAAATCATAATGTGGGTTGTGCACCGAGCAACCATGGAACTCGCCTTCTCCATTCCCCAAGAAGAAGTAGCACCCCGGGACCTCTGTGAGCATCCAGGCGAAATCCTCAGTGGCCATCAGCTTTTTGCCCCGTGAGAGCAGTGCCTGCGGCGCGAACAAGGGCGCCAAGCTTTGCCGCACCTGGCGCGTTTGCTGCTCGCTGTTAACCAGCGCAGGCGCCAGTTGAACTGTTTCAAGGGTGATCGTCACGCCATACACCTGTTCATGCCCACGCACAATCTCTTCCAACCGACGGTTGATCTTCTGCTCGGTTGCTGGGGTATCGGTGCGCACGCTCAGCAGCATCGAGGCAGTGTCTGGAATGATGTTGTAGACCGTGCCGGCCTTGACCATGCCAATGCTGATCACGGCATGCTCATCGACCCCCAGGTTGCGCGACTTGATGGTCTGGATGGCATTGATCAGGCTGGCTATTACCGGGAACGGGTCGACGCTGCGTTCGGGCATGGCACCATGCCCGCCGCGCCCTTGAATCTGGATGCTGACTTGCTGCGAAGCGGCCATCGTCGGTCCGGCTTGCACGATTGCAGTGCCTACGGGCACGCCGGGGAGGTTGTGCAGTGCAAAAATGGCGTCGCACGGGAAACGGCTGAACAACCCGTCATCCATCATCGCTTTGGCGCCGCACAACCCTTCTTCATCCGGTTGGAAAATCAGGTTGAGCGTGCCATCGAATTCGACTGACTGCGCGATGCGCCAGGCCGCGGCAAGCAGAATCGCGGTATGCCCGTCATGGCCACAGGCATGCATGCGCCCGTCAATGCGGCTGGCGTGGGCAAAGGGGTTTGCTTCCTGCATGGGCAGTGCGTCCATGTCGGCACGTAAGCCGATGCTGCGGGTGCTGGTGCCTTTGCGCAGTACCCCGACTAGCCCATGGCCGCCGATACCGCAGTGCACCTCATAGCCCCAGGAGGCCAGTTTGTCTGCCACCAACTGCGCAGTGACAGGCGTGTCGCCACCCAGCTCGGGGAGGCTATGAATTTCGCGTCGCAGGCGGACGAAGGCTTCGAGTTCTGCCAGCGAAGCGGCAGCGGTGAGGGTATTCATAGGGTCATTCCCGTCCAGGGTTTTCAGGGTATAGCGCCAGGCAGATCAGGCTGATCACACCGCCGACGAACAGATAGAGGGCGGGCGCTAGGGGGCTTTCGAGTGAACCGGTCAGCCAGGTGGCAATCAAGGGCGAAAAGCCGCCGAACAGCGTCACGCCGAAGCTGTAGCTCACTGCCGTACCCAGCGCGCGCGAGCGTTTCGGGAAGGCTTCCATGATCAGCGCGAAGAACGCCCCGGAGCCTATGCAGCCAGGCAGTACCAAGACTGCGATAACCAGCATGGCCAGCATCAGGTTGTTGCTCAGACTCAGTACATACAGGGCAGGGCCTGCAAGTACGACCGGCAAGGCAATGGTCCAGACCAGCAGTTTTTTGCGCAGGACATGGCGATCGGCAAAGCGTCCGGCCAAGGGCGTGATGATGGCCAGGCAGGCGCTGGCGACACAGGCCACTGCAAGGGCGCTACGTTGCGGGTAGCCGAGCGAAGACGTGAGGTACGCAGGCATGTAGAAAATGAACAGATAGATACTGATGGTCGCACTGGCCATCAGGCCAATGGCAAGCAGCGTATGGCGCATGTCGAAATGGTCACGCCAGTGCCCCTGGTTTGTGGATTCTGCTTCATGGGTTTCCGGCAGGCAGCGGCGGATGTACCAACCCACCGGTCCTATCAGCAAACCCAGCATAAAGGGAATGCGCCAGCCCCAGTGCTCCAGCGCATCGGCCGTGAGGCAACTGCTCAACAACAGCCCGATGCCAGCACCAACCAACGCGGCATATCCTTGGCTGGCCGCTTGCCAACTCACGTTGTGGCAGCGGTTGGCTGTGGTGCTGGACTCCATGAGGAACACCGACGCGGTGCCGATCTCGCCACCTGCCGAGAACCCTTGGGTCAGGCGGCCTACGATCAAAATGACTGTCCCCAGCACGCCGATCTGGTGGTACGTGGGCGCGAACGCGATCATCGCCGTGCCCAAGGTCATCAAGCCGATGGTCAACCCCAGTGCTGCCTTGCGACCCTGCCGGTCGGCAAAACGGCCAATCACCACAGCGCCCACAGGCCGCATCAAAAAGCCCACGCCAAAGGTGGTCAGGGATAACAGCAACGAGGCCATTGCTGATTGGGCGGGGAAGAAGTTTTTAGCGATCACCACGGCAAAAAAGCTATAGATGGTGAAGTCGTACATCTCCAGGGCGTTGCCCAGCGCGCAAGCTACAGTGGCCTTTCTTGACGCAGGCCGTGTGCTGTTGGAGGCGCAGGTGAGGGAGGGCGCGTGTGCAGTGGACATCGAGGTGGTCCTGTCTTGTTATGGTGTCCACCGACTATCAGTTATTTTGTTGTCCCTGGCGCTTACGCTTTTGGGCGCCACTTAACCATTGGTTAATTCATTACGGATTGCTGGGTGGGTAGCGCACTCAAACCGAGCCGTTGCCGTCGTTTTATCGAGCGCCTGCACCTTCACTGCACAGCAAGGCACCTGAACATTGGGCCAAGGTTCGATCACAACAGGGGATACGCGCCTGATACTGCAGGGCAGGCGGGGTACTTAACCAAACGGCAAAGCGTTGCGTTAATTCGATATCAAATGGGCCCACATGCTGCCGCGGGTCATGCGCGCAGCGGCTCGCTGGTGCTCAGCGTCGCACGAATCTCGTAGTACAAGTCGCGTGCAGACGTCGTCATGCTGTGCCGGTCTGTGCAGACTTGATAGATGGGGTACTCAGGAATGCTCTCTTCGACCCGCACCTGGACCAGGTCCTCGCTCAAACCGTGGGTCAGCATGTTGTCCAGGGCGGCTTCGCTCAGTGTCATGATGGCGTCGGAGTGGTGCAGCAGGTGCAGGGCCAAGTGTACGGACGAGCATTCGGTGATCCGCGAAGGGAGTTGAATCTGATTGTCCTCGAACATCTGGTAGAACTGCGAGGAGTGATCATCCATCGCATCAAGGCTCACCCAACTGGCCTGCAACAAGTGGCGCAGTGAGCGCGCATTTCTGAGGGGATGGGTTTTGCGGCAAACGACAAGCCCGGGCATGCGGGTTAGCGCTTCCCAGTCGAGGTTGAGGCGTTGCGTGTGCTGCTGCGAGGTCACTGCAAAATCCAGTGTGCCGTCGCGTATCTGCTGGATGATCTGGTAGGGGCGCAGTTCGATCAACCGGATCCGCACACGCGGGCTACGCGCCTGAAAAGCGGTAATGCTGGTCCCCAGGCCTTTCAACACCGCGGTCAACGAGGTCACGCCGACGGTGACCTCGCCAATCTGCATGTCCTTGATGTTTTCGGCTTCTAGTTGCAGACGTCGCAGGCTTTCCATCGAAGACTGCGCGTGACGGATCAGGCGCCGCCCTTCTTCTGTAAGGGTCATGCCTTTGTGCGAGCGCTGCATGAGCGACAGGCCAAGTTCACTCTCCAGTTCCTTGATCGATCGGCTCAATGCAGGTTGAGTGACATGCAGCGCTTGAGAGGCCTCGCTGAGGCTACCGGTCTGATGTACTGCGACCAATGCTCTGATTTGGTGAAATTTCACGTGCAGTCAGGTCCTTGCTCTGGCGTGGGGAAGCGAGCCTGTACCGGGGTTTACAGGGGCTGACATGCTCAATGATTTGACTTCACCTATCAAGATGGGGCGTCAAGACTTCAGCGGCACAGGCGCTCAATCTAGAAGTGGTAATACATGCCGACAGCCAGGTTGCGGGGATCATCGCCCGTTTCTTCGAGCGGGATGCCCGCGTAACTCAGTGACGATTTGGCGCTGTTATGGATCATCGCTACCCGTCCATAAACCGCCCAGTTGGGCTTCAGAAAGTGGTCGTAGCCAATCATCACGCCTGTGGCGTCTTTGCCACCTGTTTCGACATTACGCTGCACCACCAGCAAACGCGCAACGTCGGTTTTACCGACCGGTGCCATGAGGCCGAGCGTCCAGGCCGTCATGCTAGGGGTGTTGTGCTGGTCCACCTCCTGGCGTTGCCACGTCAGGCTGGATGAGAAGGGGCCGAAATCGTAGAACGCAGAGGCGCTTGTAAAATGGTTGTGTGTTTGGCGCTGCTGGCCATTGTCCTGCCAAGGGTCGCTGAGGTAGTCGTTGAATGACCCCAGCAGCATCATCCTGGCGTTGGCGTACTGGAGCTTCACGCCTTTCCCCCGAACAGTTTTGCCCGCACTTGCGGTGTCATCAAAGCCGAACGTGACTGCCGTGCCTACGCTGAGCCCGCCTAGCGTTGGCGTGGTGTAAGCCAAGGTATGCTTGGGGCGCATGTCCAGATAGTAGGCACCTTTGCCTGATGGCGGCAGGGTTAGGAAGGTGTAGGGCGACCCATATACAGCGAGAAACGGATCGGCGTAGCTGGGTGTACTCATGTTGTACGTTTTACCAAACTCCAGCTTGCCATAGCGCTTTGAGCGCAGCGCGGCTACCGCCAGGCGTAGCGAGCCCACTTGCTTCCAGTGATGCTCAAGTGCTTCGCCATTGAGGTTGAAACCCTCTTCGATATCCAGTTCCAGTGCCGTGTCATCCGCGACCGCCTTACGCAGGTAAAGGCCCAGTTTATTAGTCCATGCGCCACCCCCCTCGACCCGCAGGCCTTCGTGGTGTTGCGCGTCATGGTAAGAGGCAAAGGCGTCGACGGTTCCGTACAGCTTGAGGGTGTCGTCATAGCCTTTATCCACGTTGTAGTACCCGAACCCTGGGGCGATCCTTGCCAATGCAGGAAATCCTTCGGCATTTGCCTGCTGCACACTGCCCAGGCTCACCACCATGATCGCCAGTAACGCGTGTTGCTGATGAAAAGAAATGCACATGCCCGAGACTCCTTGCGCCTCAATGAACCCTGTGCGCAGCCTCCATCAAGTTTGCTCAGACCAACATTAACTGTTTGGGCAGCCTATGTTTCTTGGCTAACGTGCGGCGCAAAGGGCCTGAATAGACAGGCAGACATGTACGCGTTGAATGGTAGGGGGCGTGCGGGTAGGCATGGGGCGTGTGCTGGAAACGCTGGAAACGGGTGCACACGGCCACTGCGAGGGCGATAGGCGCACCTGAATTAGGCATTTCAGTGAGCCTGTTTAGGCACGCTTTACCTAAATGGTTAAGCCCTTGCACAAAGGGCAAGGCTTGCATTGAGCCCTTGCCGACGCTGGATGGCGCGCCGGCTAGCCTCGAATGGCAATTCAGTTCACTTCAGTTCGACAAGCCTGCCTTATCCAGCACCTTGTCGAGCCACGACTGGTCCAGTTTACCCGTGGCAATCTCTGCCTTGACGGCCTCTTCGTGAGCCTCATGTTCGCGCGCTTTGCCTAGCACGAGTTCAGCCAGGTTCTGGGGGAACGCGACGATGCCGTCTTCGTCAGCGACGATGATGTCACCGGGTGAGACGAGCATGCCACCAATCGAAACCGGCACGTTGATTTCGCCCGGCCCGCTCTTGTAAGGGCCGCAGTGCACGACAGCCCGTGCATAGCAAGGGCTGGTCTTGAAGCTATCAACGTCGCGAATCGCCCCGTCGACGATGAAACCAACGCAGCCACGCTGCTCTGCGTAGAGCTTGATCAACTCGCCGATGACCGCATTGTTGGTGTCACCCTGGGCATCGATGACCAGTACGTGACCGGGTTCGAGCAGTGTCAGTGCCTTGTAGATGAACAGGTTGTCGCCGGGGCGTGTTTTGACGGTCAGCGCAGTGCCGACCAGCTTGCCCGAGGTGTTGTAGCGGTTAAGCCCTCGCGCGCCAATGTGTCGACCCAGGTTGTCGCTGATGTGCGGCGTGACGACCGATCGGAACGATTCGATCACATGCGCAGGGGCGAGTGTTGGCGACGGCAGGATACGAGACCCGGGTAACAGCATGACAATCTCCTGAATGGCTTGACCCAGTGGGGTATGGGTCGATGGTAGGAGAGAACTGCCGTTACTTTTAGCGATATTTTTTGATTAAAAAACATCGCCTCAGGTGATGATAAGCCGGGTGAAGTCGCAGGCCTGTTGCGCCAACCGCGCCACTTCATTGCTGAGCCCTTGGTAGCGGTCAGCCCGGTGCACGCAGACATAGCTGATCGGCGGCAGTGGCAAGTCGGTTTGTATGACCTTCAATCGGCCCTGCTCGATCATCGAGCTCATGCATTGCCTGGGCAGGTAGCTGAGCCCGACACCCGAAATAGCCAACCCGACTTGTGCGACCAGGTAGTTGCTGGTGAGTGTCTTGGTCAGCCGCACGTCATGTTCCGCCAGCCAGCGTTCGTAGGTTTTCCCGGTGCCTGAGCTGCCTCCCTGGGTGAGTACCGTAAACGACGACAGCGATTGCAAGTCCATGGGCGCGTCACTCGGGTACAGCGAGGGTGAGCACATCCACGCGTTTTCGACAGAGGCGAGCGGGGTACTGATGAAGCGGGCATCGCGGAAGATGTCAGGCACGATGATCAGGTCAAGCTCGTCAGCCTCGAGCCGGCGCAACAGGTCGGTGCTCAACTCGATCGAGGGTTCCAGATCGACCTTGGGGTAGGTCTGGTGAATTTGATCGACCAGGTTCGGCAACCACGTGAGCGCCGTGAGTTCCGTTACGCCGAGCCTGAAGCGTCGGACCAGCGTTTCTTTCGAGCTGATGCGCTCCAGCAGGTTATCCCGCTGGCGCAACATTTCAACGGCGCAGCCATGTAGCTCTAAGCCCTTTTGGGTCAGCCGGGCGCTGCGTTTCGAGCGGTCGAAGATGGCTACGCCAAAGGCATCCTCGAGCTCTTGCACGCGTTTGGAGATCGCCGATTGAGACATGTTGAGTTTGGCGGCAGCCGCTTCAAAGCTGCCCAGCTCGACAATCCAGTAGATGGCCTCGATTTGCTTCAGCGTGATCATCGCGTGCTCCAGGTATGAAAAGCCCGTTTCAGAGCGGCCCCGAAGTGATTTCAAGGCAGGTGAGTGAAAGCGATTGTCCACTAAAATTGATGATAAGTGGTGAGTATTTGTCGCTTTTTTTCTACCTTTGCGGCGCCTAGATTACCGCCGAATTACAAAAACAAAGGTATGTACCTATGTCGATCGCTGAAGTTGCCTATGCCAAAGGGCGCAGCAGTTACCGGTGGATCGTGGCTGGCATGATCTTCTCGATCTACACCATCGCTGCCGCCGACCGCGCCAATCTCGGCGTGGCGCTGCCTTTTATTCGCAAAGAGTTCGAGATGAGCAACGCCGAAGCGGGTGGGCTGATGAGCCTGTTCCTGCTGGCTTATGCCTTGGCGCAAATCCCGGCAGGCCTGGCCTTCAGCCGCCTGGGCGTGAGCCGGATCTTGCCGACCGCCATGGTCATGACGTCGGTGCTGACCGGGTTGGTGGGTACCGCAGGCTCACTGCTGGCGTTGAAAATCTATCGGTTCGGCCTGGGCCTTGCCGAAGGGCCGTTGCCGATCAGCATGACCACCACCATCAACAACTGGTTTCCGCCGAGAGAAAAGGGCATTGCTTCAGGCATTTTTCTGTCTGCGGTCAAGTTCGGCCCGGTCATCGTACCGCCGCTGTGTGCCGTGATCATCGCGGTGTGGGGCTGGCGCGAGGTGTTCTATTTCTTCGCCGTGCCGGGCATTTTGCTGTCGATCGCTTGGTACTTTCTGATTGCCGACCACCCTTCGAAAAGCCGCTTCGTCAATCAGGCGGAGCTTGATTACATCACTGACGAAACGCCGCGCGACAACGTCGCCAGCAATGAACCCGCCGTGCAGAAGGCCCCAGGGCGAGGCTTCGAACGCCTGGACTTCTTCATTCGTCGGCGCGAGGTATCGGCGCTGGAGACCAAGCGCCAGGTCTTCGGCTCGTGGTTGATCTGGGGGAGTGCGCTGGCGTACTGCTTCCAGCTGGGTGTTTCCAGCGTACTGTTGTCCTGGATCCCCACCTACCTGATCACTGTCAAAGGCTTCTCATTGATGAACATGGGGTTGGTCTCGGCTGCGCCTTGGGTTGGGGCCGTGCTGGGCAACTTGTTGGGCGGCTATTGCTCGGACCGTTGGTTGGGCGGTCGGCGCAAGCCTGGGATGCTGCTTTCAGCGCTGGGTACCTCGGTGATGATGTACCTGTTGATTCATTCACCTGCCGACCCGTTTTCGTACGGCCTGTTGCTGATGGCGACCGGCATCGTGTTGAGCTTCGGGTTCTCTTCTTACATGGTTTACCCCATGGCACTGGCGACCAAGCAGACGTTCCCCGTCGCCAACGCCATCGTCAACATGGTCGGGCAGCTAGGGGCCGCAGCGACGCCGTTTTTGACCGGCTTGTTGCTTGACAGTTATGGCTGGAACTACGTGTTCTCTTACCTTGCGATTGGTTCGTTCGCCAGCTTTGTGCTGTTGCTGACGATTCTGGAGCCGGTGCCGAAGACCCAAAAGGCGTGACCTCACGGCCTGTGGTGTCACCCGTTGTGATCAATCCGTCTGTTTGAAAGGAGCTAATGATGCACGCAGAAGATAAAGCGCTGGTCGCACTGTTCGAAGGCCTGGATACGCCCGGCGTCTCGGATGCCTTGGACAAGCTCGGCCTGCCTGGCCATTGCTTTGGTGTGATGCCGCTGGACAACTACAAGCAGGTGGTCGTGGGGCCGGCGTTCACGGTGAAGTACGTGTCGGCGAGCGTGCCACCGGGCACCGTTGGTGATTTCATCGAAGAGGTCGCTGAGGGCGATATCGTGGTGATCGACAATGATGGCCGCACGGACTGCACCGTGTGGGGCGATATCATGACCCAGTATGCTGGGGCCCGGAAGATTGCTGGCACGGTGATCGACGGTGTCTGTCGCGATGTGAACAAGGCCTTGGGCGATGGCTATCCGCTGTTTACCCAGGGGCGCTTCATGCGCACAGGCAAAGACCGTGTCCAGGTCGAATCGGTCAACCAGCCGGTTTCCATCGGCCAGGCCCGTGTCTGCTCCCGTGACATCATCGTTGCCGATGCCAACGGCGTTGTTGTAGTGCCGCGTGAGCGGGCGCAAGAGGTTGCCCAGGTTGCCCGTCAGATCGAAGCAGTCGAAGCGGATATCCGTGCGTTGATCAGCGAAGGGCGCACCCTCAAGCAAGCGCGCGATGCGCTGAATTACCACACCTTGCAACGCAAGTCCTAAGTGGCATTGTGCTGACCCTTGCAGGTGCAGGGGTCAATAGCTGTTATGCCCAGAGGGTTTAGCACCGCTCGCAGCATCGCCTTAAACTAGGCGCGTGCGTCCCGCGCACTGATTCGTTCGTCTTGTTGAAGGTTTACCGTGCACGCCGAAGCTCGTCTACCCGGGGCCCCTGGCATTTTATGCCTGGGCATGCTGCAAATTCTGGTCTGGGGCGGCTCGTTCTTCTTGCTGGCGGTCATGGGCGAGCCGATAACGCGCGAGACCGGTTGGGGCAGCCAATGGGTGTACGGTGCGTTGTCGCTGAGCTTGATGGTCTCGGCCCTGCTTGCGCCGCTGTCGAGCCGTCTGGTTGCCCGTTACGGTGGCCGGACACAACTGGCCAGCAGTGGCGTGATCGTTGCTCTCGGGTTGTTGATCATCGCGGCTAGCCAGACGTTGCCGACGTTTTTGCTCGCGTGGGTGATCATCGGTGTTGGCATGGCCGCCGGGCTCTACGAAGCGCTGTTCGCGACATTGGGTGCGCTGTATGCCGAGCGTGCGGGTAAAGCCATCACCGGCATCACCCTGATTACAGGGTTTGCCACAACGCTGTGCTGGCCGCTGGTGGCATTTGCCATCGAGCATGTGGGCTGGCGCTACGCATGTGTCGGCTATGCCGCAGTGCTTCTGGTGACCACGCCGTTTTACCTCAAAGTACTGCCGAGCGCTGTCCGGTCAGCGCCGCGCAAGCGCCTCATCGAGCAGAGCAGTGCGGGCGTTAACCGACGCGTGTACCTGCAACTGACGTGGATCTTCGCGCTGGGTGCGGTCATCATGACCGCCATTTCGGTGCAACTGGTCGCCGTTCTGCAAGGGCTGGGCTATTCGCTGGCTGCAGCCATCGCGCTTTCAGCGTTGTTGGGGCCGAGCCAGGTCGCCTCGCGGGTGTTGCAGATGCTTGCAGGCAAGCGTCACCCCATTTGGACTGCATTGGTGTCAGTCGTGCTGGTTGCGGTAGGCGTATTGCTAGTCGCGTTTGTGCCAGGCGCGACAGCGGCAGGCTTGTTACTCTACGGCCTGGGCAACGGGCTGCGAGCGATCGTGCGCGGCCTGCTACCGCTGGCGTTGATGCCACCGTCGCAGTACGTGGTGTTGATGGGCAAGATGTCGCGGCCTTCACTGATCGGCCAGGCACTGACACCGTTAGTTGGCGGCTACCTGCTGCAGCACTTCGGTGCCATGGGGGTGCTCATGGCGTTGGGCTGTCTGGCCGCGATCAATGTCGGGCTGGTAGTGATGGTGTTGCGCGCGTTGCCAGCAGCCAAGTCGGCACCGAATGAAACGGACGAAACGATAGCGGTCGATGGAGATAGCGATGCACGATGATGCACGAAGCGAACAGCTGATCACGGGCCCGGCCGGGCTGATCGAATTGATTGTCGATGAACCGGTGTTGCCCGTCAGGGGCATTGCGGTGGTCAGCCATCCGCAACCCTTGCTGGGCGGCAGCCCGCACCACGTGGTACCGCTGACCTTGGCCCGCAAGCTGTGCGCTGCAGGCTGGCGCGTAGTGCGCCCGAGCTTTCGCGGAGTGGGGCAAACCGCTGGCACACATGCCGAGGGAGTAGGTGAGGCCGAAGACAGCATTGTCGTCGTCAGGCACCTGCAGGAACGTTACCCCGAGCTGCCCATCGCACTCGTCGGCTTCTCGTTTGGTGCGCACGTGTTTGCCCGGGTCGCGGTCACGCTGGAAAGCTCGCTGCATGCTGTCGCGTTGTTGGGGCTGCCGGTGGGAGAGGTGCCTGGCGGGCGGTTCTATCCAGCGCTGCCGTTACCCTCCCGCTGCCTGTTGCTGCATGGTGAGCACGACGAGATGGCACCGCTGGCCAACCTGCTTGATTGGGCACGGCCAGAGCACCGCCCGGTCATTGTCTATAGCGCGGCCAATCACTTCTTCAAAGGCTGCCTGGCGCAGGTAGCGGACCAGGTGGTCAGGCATTTGAACGAGAGAAGCTGAAAGCCAGGCAGGATTGATGTATAGCTGCCTGGTATCTCAGGCATTCGCGGGAAACACAGCTTTCCCTAGGGATGCTCCGATCAACTGTTGTCGAGCCATCCACAGGTTCGACAGGGCGAACAGCGTGGTCAACTGAGCGGTGTTTTACATCAGCCCACGAAAGCGCACTTTCACGTAGCCAAACTGACGCCTGATCACCCGAAACCGATGCTCGACCTTGGCGCCGATATGCACCTTCATGCCGAAGAAGTATTGGTTACCTTTCTTCGTCTGATGCATCTCGGGGGTTGGTAATGTAGTGGTCATGCAGTGTCCGGCACTCTCAAAACTATCACTTTTACCAGGTGTTGAAGTGTTCCCGTGTGTGTAACGTTGCTGAACGCACCTGCGCGTTTGTTTTCCTTACCTTGGACGGCTCCAACTGCATCGAAGGATTGAAAAAAATGAGCTCAACAGTGATAGCCCCCCCCGTTAATCCGAATAGCATTGTGCCAGGTAGTTCTGCTGGCATTGACGATCTGCGCATCGAGTTTGATCTTCACTTGAAGAACCGCTATCCGAAAGAGGCGATTTCAGATTATCCAAGGCCTATGGTCATCGGTGCCACCTGGCCTGTCTCAATCGCGGATGTGGGTATCAACCACGAGGAAGTCTGGGACCCTGACGACGGCGTGGTGGTCGTCATCCCTGCCTTCAAGGGCATGGCCGTGGATGATTGGATCATCGCAGACTGGAGCGGCAAGAGAGTACCCGCGAAGGTCGTAGCGGACGACGTGAGCAACCAGTATCTGACAGTGATCGTGCCCAGTGCCTTCATCAAGGAAAAAGATGACGCGCAAGTAAAGTATTCCGTTACACGCAAAAACAGCGCTGGCGCCTATGGCACCGTGGGCACTTCACAGGTGTTGATTGTTAAGGTGCGATTCGGCCAACCGGGGCATGTGGGTAACGCAGCGCCTATGCCGTTGAATGCACCCACCCTGACAACGCCGGCCACGGGGCCGGTAGGCGAAAGCGACGCCAAGAGCGGCGTGCAAGTGACGATTGCGGCTTACACGGGCATGGCGCCCTTCGATACGGTCGTACTGTATTGGGGCCATGAAACCGTTGAGCATAGCGTGGAGGCGGCGCACGTGGGCAAGCCGATTGTCGTCACCGTGCCGGAGGCTACAGTACTGGCAGCGGGAGACAGCAAAGACCTTGAAGTGGATTACTACGTCGTTGATGAGGTTGGCAACGAGTCCGAATGGTCGGTAACCACCCGTGTACAGGTCGCCGTATCGAAGCTTAAGTTTACTGCACCCACCCTCAGCGATCTGGAAGACCTGAAACGCACTATTGTCCAACCTTTCAACTTGGACATTTATGGCAGCAGGGGGCTGGAAATTAAAGCTGACCCCGGCAATTTCCAGCCAGGCGATAGTGTAACCGTCAAATGGAAAGCCACTACCGAAGCAGGCCTTGCTCAAGCATCCGATCTGGGAACTGTGGATATAACAGCTGCTGGCGAAGTGCTTACCTTTACACTGCCCCACACGGAGTTATGGGGCCTCGCCAATGGTTCAGGCAGCGCTTATTACGAAGTAAAACGCAATAATACGGTCACGCTGTCACAGTCAGCCACCCTTGATTTCATCGGCACGCGTGCATCCAACGCATTGCCCGCAGTGTCGATAGACGGCGCCGCAAGTGTGGATAATGGCTGGTGGATCGACTCTGATCTGGCGGTGGCAGACCTGGTCATTCCTCAACTGGCCAATCTGATGACGGGTGATGTTGTTGACGTCGTGATGCGCGGGGTTGCTGCCGACGGTCGTAGCCTGGTATTCAAACCCAGAAAGCATCGTGTCACCGCAGTCCAGGTCGGCAGTGAATTGCGGTTACGCTTGGACGGGCCTAAGTTCCTGCTGCCCCTGGAGGGTGGCTATGTGGATATCTACTACACCGTGAAGCGGGGCAAGAACAAGGTCAAGTCGTTATACCAGCGATTCTACGTTGGTTATCTTGCCGAGACGCTGCCGGCGCCCACCACTGAAACCGATCTTTCCGGTTCCAATAATGTATTGGACCCCGGCCGGCAGGAGTTTGCACACGGTGTTTATATCGCGCTGCCGGATCTAAGCGCGGTGAAGGGGGATTATACGCTTCAAATGATCTGGGAAACCTCGGAAGGGGGGTACCATGAGCAGTCGCAAGACATAGACGCAGGCGATACCCCGACCTCGTTCCAGGTGCCTGCCGCTGAACTGACGCTCAATGGAAACCCGATTGATGTTGTTGTTTACTACATTGTGTCCCAGGCCAACACACCTGATCGTGCGTCTGCGGACCTGGAATTTACAATCGCAACGCCTGCGATGCTGGTTGCCCCGTTGGATGTCAGCCAAGCCCCGATGGTGCTGCGCGGAGGGGCCATCGAGATGTGTCAAATGGTGGCCAATGCCTGGGCCGTTATCCCGCCCAAAGTCAATGGCAATATCGCAAGGTCCCAACAGCGATTGCCCACCGGCGGCACCCCTCCGTATACCTATGCTTCAAGTACCCCAGCCATTGCTCGGGTAGATGCCGACGGTCGTGTCTGGCCATTACGCAATGGCGACGTAACCATCACGATCACCGATGTGGCGAACAAAACCATCAGCTATCCGGTGCAGGTGAGTTATTGCTTCAGGGTGCTGATCGGCCCAGGCAGCTACAATTTGGTCAGTGCCGAGAGTTTTGTCAGAGCGGAGTCGGCCCTGCCTGTGAACGACGACTTGATCCCGGATCTGCGTGTATTATACGGGGCACAGTTGCCATTAAATCGTCATACTTGGACAGGCCATAGGCTTTTTCATGAAGGGTTCAACAATGGCCCAGGCTCCGGGTCTTTCTATCACGTGGCAACAAAGACAATTCACTTTGCGAATTCTTATAACACGAATGTCACAGGCGCCATGGCAATGAAACCTGTCTAGGTTTTGTACGAAAAGTATGGTCATCCATCGTTGTGGGAGCGGGCTTGCCCCGCGATCTGCCGCAACGCGGCAGCAAAGCCTGAATTCACGGCGACTTTGACGCTAGTCGATATCGGGTATGGGAGCGCTTCGCACTCCATCGCAGGCAAGCCAGCTCCTACAGAAATAGCGTATTTCTTGTGATTTTCGCTCACCTGTAGGAGTTGGCTTGCCTGCGATGGGCTGCACAGCAGCCCCAATTACAGCCGATGACGCTTAACTGACTGGCATTAGGGTAAAGCCCTGGTTATCAGGTCTTACCGGCGCACCCTCCGCAGATTTCACCGCGCAAACTGCGTGATCATTTGCGGCGCTCTTTCAGCACGGGTCAAGCGGACTGCGCTGGCTATATGGGCGTTTACCTAGCATTTTTGTCAGTTGTGGGCACTCAGTGAACGGTTCAAGAATGGCGCCATGATCCTGATCGGCATGGAGCTCTGCGTAATGTCAAACAACATTTCCGAAAGCAGTATCGACGCCAAACAGACCTTCCAGGTGCCCTACCTGATCACCAACCAACCCGACGGCTACCTGCCCGACATGCAGGACTTCGGCCTAGAGCGGGCGGGTACTGCTGAAGGTGGCTGGTACAGCCTCTGTCCGCTCAAGGCCGAGCGCGCCTTAGTCGAGGACGAAGTTGTCAGTGCCTGCCTGGTGCACCGTCGCACCGGCGAGCTGACCCGTATCGACTACACCGCGCAGGCCGGCAAGTTGCGGGACACGCAGTGGCTTCAGGACTTTGCCCAGAAGGTCGCCGAGGCCGGCATGCCCATCGCGGTCAACGGCCTTGGCGGCAGCAACGATTTTCCCAGCAGCCACGCGCTGCCGCGCCTGTGGTGCCAAGCCGACTACCGGGCGTTCAGCACCGCGCCGTTCAGCAGCAACCTGGTCCAGGTGCTGGCCTGTAACCATAACTTCCTGCTGGCTCAAGGGCAGACCCTGAGCCTGCAGGTACGCGACCTCAAGACCCAGGCCCTGCACGAGCAGCACCTGTTCACCGCCGAGGCGGACAGCGGCTGGGTGCAGGCCCTGTGCGCGCAGGTCAACCGTGACAGCCGTCTGCTGCGAGCTGGGGTGCCGGGCGCCGACTGCTCGGTGACGCCGGGCGCGGTGAACAACGCGTTCTGGGGCCCGCAGCACGCCGAGCTGTGCGTGACCCTGGCCGAGGTCAACTGGTGGGCCAGTCGCACCCTCGATGACGCGGCGCTGCCTAGCGATAGCACGCTGCAGGCCTGGGTCTATGATGCGTTCTCTCAGCGCCTGCTCGGCCACTTTGCCTGGAGCCCGAGCGACGAGGCGCAACGTGCCAAGGACAAATGGCCGAAGGACTGGGCCGAAGCGCTGGCAAAATCGGATGTGGCGCCCTACTTGCGCGTCAACACGACCAGGTCGATGCTCGAACAGCGCGGCGACGGCCTGCGCATCGTCGTTACCCTGCCGGGTGACGATTATACGGTCGAAGGCCCGCTGCTGGCGTCGGCGTTCAAGGCGCCCGAAGATGCCGTGCTGGTGACCGTGCGCCACCCCGGCAACGGGGCCTTGCTGCACCACGCGCTGTTTAGGCCCCAGGATTGTGCTGACGATGAAATGCCCAGCAAGCAGGAAACCTGGATACAGGCGCTGGCCAGCTTCATCGAAGCGCAGCAGTGGCCAGAGTTGTGCGTCAAGGACGGCGAGCAGCTGTGGCTACCGCGGCACGCCGAACTGCGGGTCGCGCTGGATAACGTTGGCGACGGGAACGGCTGGAAAGCCGAGGACTATGGGCTGGAACTGCTGAACGCCGATGAATGGCCAAGCGAGGAGGCTGCCGAACCGGCGCAGGTCACCCTCGAGCCGGACGAGGGGCGGACGGGGGTGACCATCAGCTCGCAGGGCGCAGAGCTGGAGTTTCGCTTGGACAAGGCGGCACGCGATAAAGGCTACCGGGTGATGGCGTGTGTGCCGAGGCAGGCAGCGGCCAAGCAACTAAGAGAGGCGTACATCAGCTATGTGGAGGCTTGTGTCAAGGCTCGTATCCCTGTCGCCATCTCGTTTGCCGAAGTCGGTACGTTAACGGCCCTCGCCGCCGCTGCTGCCGTCGTCATCGCCATGGAGTCGACCCCCCATGATTGCCCCGGCGCCATGGGCTTGGCCATCATCGGCACCGCAGCCGTCCTTACCGGAGGCACCGACTTCGTAGACACCGTTGCCGCCCGTGTCGTCGCCATTCGCGCGGATTTCCTCCGCGCGAATGGCGACGTCGCGAATTCCCTCCGCAAGGGCGTCCTCCGCGCGGCCGCCGCCGCCGACGACGCCCGCGACCGGGCCGGCAAAGACGCCTGTGCCGGAAAAACCTACAACACCGACGCCCAGGGAGCCTACGCCACCGCCTACACCGCCGCCAACGCCGAAGCCGTCGCCGCTACTTACACCAGCGCCAAAGCCGAAACCAAAGCAGACGTTGCCGCTTACGCCACCGCCTACGCCGACGCCTACGCCGCTGCCTACGCCGTCGACGTCGCCGTCGTTAAGCTCGTATGCACCGCCGCCGACGCCTACACCGCTGCCTACGCCGACGCCAACGCCTACGCATACGCAGCCGCCGGTGCCGCCTACGTCGCCGCCGACGACCACGCCTACGACAACTACGCCGCCGCCGAAGACGACGCCGCCTACGCCGCCGCCGCCGTTAAGCTCGTCTACGCCATTGTCGTCGCCCACAAGGAACCCCCTGCAGTGTGGCCAGCCTCGGTCACCGGCGACACCATCACCTGGCAAGGCCCACTGACCGACCAGGCGTATGACCTCTACCTGGACGTCCCCGCGTCCGAGCGCGGCAAGCCCGCCCTGACCGTGGGCCATATCGGCGCCTTGCACGCCACCCGGTTCTGGCACGCCTCGCAGCCGGTCAGCTTCACCCCGCCGAAAGTCCTCAAGGCATGCGATGAAATCAGCTTCCTCTGCGAGGACTACGGCAACACCAGCCGCTCCGAACTGTTCGACACCACCGGCCACAGCGAATCCGGCGTGGACCCACGCACGGGGCTGTTCCATGCCCATTACCCGGTGGCCAGCCTGCAGGGCCTGCAAGGCCAGGGGCCGGCGGTTGACCTGACCTTGCACTACTCGGCGCTGCGCGCCAACGAGGCGGGGCTCGGCGATGGCTGGGCCTGGCGCTTTGCCAGCGTGCAGCTGCGCGACAAGCTGCTGACCCTGGCCGATGGTGCCCAGGTCCAGTTCACCGACGCGCAATGGACCCAGCTGGGCAAGGGCAAGTCGATCAAGCTGCCCTCATGCGTGGTGAGCAGCAACGCGGATTACAGTCAGTTCATCCTCGACCTGCCCAGCGGCCGTCAGGAGGTTCTGGAAAAACCTTCAGCCAAGGGCAGCGACGATGAGGAGCCGAACAAGAAGTTTCACGATCAGGTCGTGAAAGCGTTGGAAAAAATCAGGGACCAGTCCCACCCGGACCTTTCTTTACTACCAGAAGACGTGTTGGGAAAGGTGAAGGGAGTGCTAGTACTGATAACTCCGGGGGTCCAGACTTTCTATGGCCAGGCAGCGACATGGGATTTCAACGATGCGGTCAAGAAGTGGCGCTCCGACGAGTACATCATCAAACTGAAAAAGATTATTGCCGATTACCAGAAGCCCTTCGTATTGCTACTGCCATCGACTATCGAGTCGCCCTACGGTGAGCAGGTGACGTTGGAGTGGAAGCGTCAGAAAGGCCAGTTCCTGCTGTTGCAGATAAAGAGTGGCGATGAACCCTTGTTCAAGGCGGACTACGTCACGCCGCAGGAGAAGACCGCGCAGGTAAACATGCAGGTCTGGCCGCAGAGCAAGACCGAGCAGTACGAGGTCAAGCTGGAGCTCAAAGACTATCTGCTGCGCACGCTCAGGCGCGAGCAAAACGGCAGAGAGCTGCAGCAGGTCGACTGCGATTACGACGACGACCCGACCCTGGACCGGGTGCTGTGCAGCCTGCGCGAGCTGGACGGCTCGGTGGAGTGCGTGAAGTACCAGCCGTGGCAGGCAAAGTACGCCACACAGAAAGACCAGCGCCCGGGCCTGCCTCGGGTTGCGCTGCACACCCTGGTGCCAGGCGATGGGCAAGAGAACCAGGTGGCGACCTACCGTTACGACGGGGACTTCCTGGCGCCCGACCAGCGGGTCGTCAGCGTCGAGTACGAGAGCGGTGTGCATGCGGCCCGGGAGCATCACCTGCTGGTGCACGGCAATGTCATGCACAGCGATCGCCTTGTGCGTTTCGAACTGTTGCGCGGGGTTGCCTCGGGGCAAGACCACTGGCTGGCCTTCTCCACACAAGAGACCGAAGAGGAGAACGACCAACGCAGGGTGACCAAGGGCTACCGCTACACGGGGGTGGGCGATGAGTTCGCCGAACTGCTCCACGGCCTTGAGGCCGGCGCCAACAAAGGCACTGTCAAGCTGAAGCTCGAACGGCAGAAGGCGCTGCGCAAATGGTTCTTTAGACATTCCCAAAGAGCCCACCGACCGAAACTGGCTGCGTGCATCACCCGGATGGTGGCCCATATCCCCCCTGCAGAGCGCGACGCGCTGGGGCGTACGGTGGAGGTGGCGACGCATGGTGAGGACAAGGCTGGCAACGTGCTGTGGCTGCACAAGAGCGACGAGCACCGGCTGTACCGCTGCTATTACACCGAGGCCGGCGGCAACCTGTTCACGCCCAAGGATGTCACGGGGCTGAAGGGTGTGGAGGGCCTCGGCAACCTGCCGGCCCTGAACTGCCCGTTCATCCCGGCGCATGCCTCGTTGCCCGTCATGGCTGAATACCAGTGTGACCCCTTCGGCAATCCCCAGGGCCTGCGCTTGTTCGGTTATAACAAAGTGACGCGTGGCAGTCGGGAGCTGCTGGAGCTGAGCGAGGTGGTGACGGTCGAGGGGGTCAAGGGCACGCTCACTAACGACCGGCTTGACGCCACAGCCACCTGGGCGCTGGCCGACTCGCCTGCCAGGTTGCTGTGGCGCCAGCGCAGCATCGAGATCACCGTGGTCACGCCCAAGGCTACACCGAGCGGGGAAAGCAAGGTCAAGCAGTGGTCGGTCAAGGATACCCAGCGCAGCTACCTGGGCGCGCAGATGTTCAAACTGGAGAGCGTCCAGCATTTCGAAGACAACCCGACCAATGACGGCATCGTGGTACGCGTCACCAGCAGCACCGAGCACGGTAGCGAACTGGTCAGCAATGTGCAGCGCTCACGGCATGGCTGGCGCTGCCTGGGTCGGCTAGAGCCAGGGACGCAAGTGCACTGGCAGTACGATGCGCTGGGGCGGGTGACCCAAGAGAAGCGCTACCGGCTCAAGAAGGACGCCACCGGCCAGTACCTGAACAAGGACAAGGACCAGCAACCTGACGAGCAGATCGACACCGTGTATTCGCTTGATGGCAAGGTCGCGATGCACACCCATGCGAACCAGGACATAAGCCGCAGCTACCTGGACGGCTTGCAACGGGCCTGGGGGCACGAGTGGCGCAAGCACGGCACCCCGCACTATGTGCCGGTGGCTCAATACAGCCTGCAAGGGCTGGATACGTCGCAGCGAGTGGCCAGTTGCGAGTGGGACTACTTGCCGGGCGGGCAGGCCGTGGTGGCGATGGCCCCGCAGGTGTCGGCCGTGGGGCCGCAAACCTGGGTTAGGGAGCAAGGGGGCCTGGATGGGCCGGGTACACGAGCCCGGCTCGAAGAAGAAAAAGAAGAAGAAGAGGCTGCCAACGCGCAAGTCCCGGCGCCCGATGTGTTCTCGCTTGAACCCTTTGCGGATCAAGACATCTTGAGCAAACGCATCGTCGAAGAGGGCTTCGACGACCACTCCCTGTACCAGCGCACCCTCGATTACATCTACTGCAAGGACGGTACCTTCGAGCAGGTGGAACACGTGACCGACGGTGCTGGGCAAGCGCAGTTGCAGGTGCGCCAACGCTTCGACGACTCGGGGGCCGTCATCGCTTATGGCCGCACCGTGGGCGGGAAAACCCGCGTGTATAACCTGGAACGCGACGCCGTGGGCCGGGTAACCAAGGTCACGCGCCCCGACCGCTCTACCGTCGAGTACCGCTACCATGGCCTGAGCAACCATGCCACCGAGCTCAAGGTGGACGGCAGGGTGGTGGCGACACAGACGGTGAATAACCCCAGCACCTTGACCTCGCGCACGGTAGGCGGGCGCGCGTACAGCTTCATGGACGATAGCGTGACCTTGCCCGACAAGACCACCCTCACCACCCCGCGCAATGCCGAGGGCCTGCGTTTCAAGGTGGATGATCGCACCCTCTCCAGCCATACCGAGAACGACGACACACTGACCCTGGCCTCGGCCGCCAGTGACGCCGCGCTGAAGACCGACTGGGCACAGACCTACCGGAGCGCGAGCCTGCCCGGCCGGCAGTGGGTTGCGCAAACCTCGCCGCGCGCCAAGCGCCAGGGCTGCCGCTGGTTGAGCCTGCATGGCCGGCCGCTGGCCTCGCTGCGCGCCGACGGCCACTGGCAGCGCGTGTTCAGCGACGAGCAGGGCCGTGTGCTGCGCACCTGCCAGGACCACGAAGAGGTGGTGTACCGTTACGACGCCCAGGGCCGGCTGCAGTCACGCCAGGCCCAGGCGCTCAAGGCCGGTGGGCAGTGGCAGGTGCTCAGCGCGCATGACGGCTTTGGCCAGGAAGTCACCCGGCGGTTCCTGCACAACGGCAACGAATGCTTCAAGCAGTGCCTGACCTGGCGCGGCGACGGCCGTCTGACCAGCAAGGCGAGCTACGAAAGAGGCACGCTACTGCGCGCCGAGCGCTTCACCTACGATGTGCTCGACCGCCTGCAGCGTTATGAGTGCGAGGCGGACAAGGCCGAGCATTGCCCGCAGGACGCCCACGGCACGGCGGTCAAGGCCCAGGACTTCAGCTGGGACGCGCTGAGCAACCTGACCCGCTGCGTCACCACCGGCTTCGATGGCACGACGCAGACCGAGGAGCTGGCCTATGCGACCAGCGACCCGACCCGGCTGACGCGGATCACCCGCGGCCAGGACCAGCGCGCGCTGGCCTGGAACAGCAATGGCTACCTGACCGACGACGCTGACCACGGCAGGGAACACCGCTTTAGCTATAACGCCGCCGGCCAGCTCGACAAGGTCAGCGACAGCGCCGGCCAGTTGCTGGCCCGCTACGAGTACGACGGCAGCCAGCGCCTGGTGGCGCAGTACCTCAAGGGCGACGAAAGCACCCGTGAGCTGCGCTACAACGGCGATGAACTGATCGGCGAAATCCGCTATGACAAGGCCGGCAAGGTCAGCCAGACCACCAGCCTGTCCAGTGGGCTGGCCCAGTACGATGATAACGAGGTGCGTTGGCTGATCAACGACGCGAACGCGGGCGTCGCCGGGCAATTCAAGGACGGCGCGCTGGAGCTGGCACCGCTGCTGCCGTTCGGCGATGGCAAGGCGCTGGAAGGGCTGGTCGCCGGCTACAACGGCATGCGCCGCGACCCGCTTACCGGGCACTACCACGCCGGCAATGGCTACCGCAGTTATGACCCGACGCTGCGCCGTTATGCCCAGCCGGACTGGCTCAGCCCGTTCGGTGAAGGTGGGCTCAACGACTACGCCCACTGCCCGGACCCGATCAACCTACACGACCCCAGCGGGGCGATCATGCTCAGCCGCTGGGACCAGAATCACCAGCTGGCCACTTACGAACAGGCGCTGCAGGACACGCAGAAGATGAAGGTTGGCAGCCGCTGGCGGGACCTGGCGTTTTCGCTGACGTTGGCCGTGGCGGGCGGCGCGCTGACCGTTTTCAACGGGGGGCTGACGATGGCCATGCTGGCGTTCGTCACGGCGATGAGTGTGGCGTCGTTCGCTTTCGAAGTGGCGTCGGTATTGACGGAGGAATCCAACCCTGGATTGTCCAAGGCGCTGGGCATCGTCTCGGTTGTCACGGGGGCATTGAGTTGTCTGGGCTTCGCCGGGGTGATGAAGTCTGGCTTCAAAGGGCTACAGTTCGCGCACAAGGGGGCCAAGTTGATCGGAAACGGTGCCAAAGTGGGGAGCGCTGCATCGCGTGTTGGAAGTGCAGGCTCACGCGTGGGAAGTGCAGGCTCTCGCGTTGGAAGCGCAGGTTCACGCGCTGGACGTGCAGGGCAGATTGCCGATAACGCGCTGGGGAGTCTTTATGTCCCTCGCACGGTGAGTGGTTTTATTGGCCCTCAAAACGTGGGCGCCCTGAGCCGCTTTAAGTACAACTACTTGGACCCCGCGGCGCAGTGGTTGGCTCGGAACGGCCTGAATGGCGCTCGGAAGCGGGCTTGGAGCTACCTCACAGCCCCCGTTGAAATTGCTGAACAACCCACGTCCACCTCGGGTTGGCTAGGGGGAATTGGCAATTATTTTCGCTCGTCGCTCGCGACACCCGGCACGTCGCGGCTCGGCTCGCTCGCAATTTACGTTACCAGCACGACGATTGAGTCCTACATTCTGTATTCGACGATCGACTCCAGCATAAGCCTGGCGCAGAAAAAAGAGGCTACGGTCAGTGCGAGGGGCGGGGGCGGTCATGAACCTGTCAAAGTGCCCAAGCTTCCGTCTTTGAGCATCGTGCAACACGACTTGCCAGTGGCCACGCACGGCGTGCGGTTCTGGTAGTGAGTGTGCCGAGGCCTGGCCATGGGGTACCTGACAAAAGTGCCAGTATCCGGGCGGTGGCAGGCGCAGTAGGCTTTTCCCGTACCCGCGTTTGGGCGCGGGGATAGCATCCACAGACAATGACATTGAGGATCGAAATCATGAGCACAGAAAAAACGGGCAAGCAAGGTACAGTGTGTCAACTCCATGCCACCCAGAAGTTCGGTTTCATCGAAGTCGAGGGCGATGAAGAGGGTGATCAGGTGTACCTGCCGCCCGCGGAGGCTGGGGACCTGAAGCTAAAGTCCAAGGTCAGGTTCAATATCAAGTTGGTGAATGGAGAATATCACGCCACTGATGTGGAGGAGATCAAGTAGGCCGAAGCGTACGCGACCGCGCCCAGCGCCAAGCAGCGAGGGTGCGGTCATTTGGCGGAGTGGCGCAACGCTGGCTGGCTTCGAACAGTACCTGGCACCCTCAATGCTTGTATATGAAGAAATTCCCCTGCTCGAGGCGGCGCTACGCAATTTCACCGCCGATCAAAGCGTGGCGGGCGGACAGCCGAAGGGCAGACGCCGCTGGAGCCTTACAGCGAGTGGCGTTGACAGGCGCATCTAACGCGCGCTCAGCCGCCTTACGTCCACCACCGGCAGCCCACCGCGCTGCGCTGCCTCCAGGCCTTGCTCGCTGTCCTCGAACACCAGGCAGCGAGCAGGCGGCAGCCCCAGTCGCCGGGCGGCCTCTAGAGGGATAGCAGGATCAGGCTTGGCCTTGCCGACATCGTCGATGGTCACAATGGCGTCGAACAGCTCGGCCAAACCCAGGGCGGCCAGTGAGTTCAAGACAATCTCGCGCGATCCACTGGACGCCACCGCCATGGGCTTCACCCCGGCAAACCGCCTGGCGATGGCAGTTACCTGGGTGATCTCACGCACATGCCGGGAAAGGTTGGCCAGGTAGTGCTGGCGCATCGTCGCCACCACCCTCGGGCGATCCAGCGTGACTTGGTGGCTCTGTTCGAAATGCGTCATCAATTGCGTCTCGCAGAGCCCGCAGCGGGCGGTGTGCCATGCGCTGTCCATGCCCTTGCCAGACGCAGCGAAGCCCGCGCGCCAGGCGCTGGCGTAGGCGGGCAGGCTGTCGATCAGGGTGCCGTCGCAGTCGAAAATCAGGCCTTCGGCGGCCAGCAAGCGTGTTTCCAGTGGGGTGTCGAGTGGGTGTTTCATAGCGCTTCAACCTGGCCGGGGTAGCGGGTTTGCAGCACCACGGCGAGGGCATCCGGGCGCCAGAATTCCTGGTCGAACTCCACGGGCTGACCGCGCTCGCCGAAGCTCAGGCGTTCCAGGTAGAAACTGCTCGAGCCTGGGGAGACTTGCAGCAGATCGGCCTGAAAGTCGTTCATCGTCTCAGGGTGCATGCACAACTCGCTGCGCGACTGCACGCGGCCGAAACGTTCGCGCAGCAGGGCGGTCAGCGAGGTGTTGAGGTCGGCGTCGAGCAACGCAGGGCACCAGTCGGCGACCAGCACATTGCACTCGAGCAGCACCGGGCGCTGGTCCACGTAGCGACGGCGCTGCAGGTAGAACACCGGCTCCTCCGCATGCTCCAGGCCCATGCGCTTGGCCAGCCAGGCCCCGGCCGGGCGGCGCTCAGCGTGCAGGCACTCGGTGCGTGGCGTGCGGCCCTGGGTGGCGACGTACTCCATGAAGCCTGTGATGCCGGTTGGGTCGTAGCGGATGCGTGGGGGGCTGACGTACCAGCCGCGGCGGTCCTGGCGGTAGATGACGCCGTCGGTTTCCAGCAATTGCAGTGCCTGGCGCAGGGTCACCCGTGTGCAGCCGAAACGCTCGGCCAGGTCGCGCTCTGCGGGCAGCTTGCTGTCGGCGGGCAGGCAGCCCTTGGCCAGGTCACTGGCCAGTTGATCGCGGATACGCAGGTAATGGGGCTGGCTGGCGCGCCAAGTGGCCTGTGGCTGCGACTCGCTGACGAACGAGGTGCGAAACGGGTTCATGGCACTACCTCAGCGCCTGCAGGCAGGGGCTGTTGCTGGGCCAGCAGTTCGTTGCGCCAGGCCAGCAGGCCGTAGGCGGCCAGTACCACGAAGCCTGCGTACAGGGCCGCCGTGAGTTGCAGGTCTTTGAATAGAAACAGCCCGACGTAGGCGCTGTCGAGCACGATCCACAGCCCCCAGCTGGCGACGTATTTGCGTGCCGCCCAGAAGCTGGCCACCAGGCTGAGCGAACTCAGCAGCGCGTCGATCCACGGCGCCGAGGCATCGGTGTAGCGCTGCATGACGGCGCCAAGTAGTACTGCGCCAGCAAGCCCCGCCGCCAGGCTGACGATGGCCTCGCGGCGCGGCAGGCGTTGCACGCCGACCTTGCCGGCGACGCTGTAACCCTGGCTCCAGCGCCACCAGCCGTAACCTTGCAGCACGGCGAAGACCAGTTGCAGCAGCATGTCGCAATACAGCTTCACGTCGAAGAATATCCAGGCGTAGAGCAGCACGGCGACCACGCTTACCGGCCAGCACCAGCGAATACGTTGTGTGGTCAGCCACACGCCGAGGATATTGAACAGCACGGCGATGATTTCTAACGTTGACATGGGCGCCTCCTCGGCAGCGTCAGTACTGGGGCTTCAAGACCTTGTGCTTGAAGGCGCGCTTCTGTTGTTCCGACAACCCTTCGCGCCCCTGATACGGCGCGCTGTACCAGCCGCCATAGGTGGGGTTGGGCAGCAGGAACCAGCGTTCACCCAGCCAGGCGAAGTAGGAGCGGGCCGCGTCGAGCTGGGCCTGCTGGCTGCCGCGGGTGGCCATGAAATCACCGAAACTGTCGCCCAGCTGCATCAGCACCCGCGCCTGGGTCCCCACCCAATGACGGCGGCAGGTCTTGTCCGAACCGCTGGCCTGGCAACCGCCAATGGCGGTGCCGGCGGTGAGAATCTGGGCGCTGCTGTCGATGGGGAAACCGGCGCGGCGCAGGTTTTCCAGGGTTGCCTGCTCCTGGCCTGGCGCTCGGTTGGTCAGGTAGTACGGCGTGATACCACGGCGCGCGGCGGCCTGCAGAAAGTCCACCGCGCCCGGCAGGGCAAGGGCCTTGGCGCGATCGACCCACTGGTACCAAGCGTCGTAGTCATAGGGGCGGTCATTGATGATCGAACGGGCGTTGAGCGGGACGTTATCCAGCAGGGTTTCGTCGATGTCGATGATCAGCGCCGGTGGCAAGCCGTGTAGCGCGCGCGGTGCGTGTGCCAGCGCATCCCAGGTGGGGTCGGCCAAGGCCCTATCGAGGTGCTGGGTGGCACTGGCATACACCTGGCGGAACAGCAGGTCGTGTTCCACCGACGTCTGGGTCCAGAGCACTGCATCGAGCTGGTCGTTAGCGGGCGGGTGCTGCTGGCAACCGGTGAGCAGCGTTGCCAGCAGGGCGGCGATCAGCGAGACGGACAGGGTCATGGCGATTCCTCAGAAATTCACGGTGGCGGACAGGCGAGCGGTGCGCGGCGCACCCTGGAACAGGTAGCCATCCCCCATGTATTCGCCCACATCACGCCAGTAGCGTTTGTCGAAGAGGTTGTCCACGGTCAGGCGCACTACGGTTTCGTAGCCTTCCAGGTCCAGGGTGTAGCGCGCCCCGGCATCGAACACCGTGTACCCGTCGACCTTCACGTTGCCGGCCTGGCTTGCATACTTGCTGGCGCTGTAGCGCAGGCCGCCGAGCAGGGCCAGGCCCTTGATGCTGGCGACACTGTAGTCGGCGTGCAGGCTGGCGCGCACGTTTGGCACGTTGATCGCCTGGTGCCCTTCGTAGCTGTCAGTGCCGCTGTCCTCGACCCGGGCGCGGATGGCCGCGGCACTGGCCGACACCTGCAACTGCTCGGTCAGGTGCCCGCTGGCGGACAGTTCGAGGCCGATGTTTTCCTGGTCGCCTTGCTGCACGTAGGTGAAGCTGCCGTCGCCATTGGGGCGTGAATACTGGTAGGCCTTGCTGATGCGAAACAGCGCGGCGCCGAGGCTCAAGCCCTGCCAGTCACGCTTGGCACCTACCTCCAGTTGCCGTGAAACCGTGGGCGGCAGGATCTCGTCGGCATTGGTGGTGAACCACGCCGCTTCGCCGCCCAGTGACAGGCCTTTGCTGTAGCTGGTGTACAGCGAGATGTCCGGGCGCGGTTTGTAGATCAATGCCACGTTGGGCAGGAACTCCGAGCGTTGGGTATGGCGCGTGGTGTTGCCGTCGATATCGAAGGTTTTTTCGTCCAGGCGCACCTGGCGGCCACCCAGAATGGCCTGCCAGTGTTCGCCGTAGCTCAGCCGGTCGCTGAAGAACAGCCCGTACTGGCGGCTGTCCAGGCGCCGATAGGTGTGGCCCAGCGGTTCGCTGGTCGGCGCAAAGTCGGGTACCGGCTGGTAGATGTTGGCGGTGCCCACCCATTCGTTGACCGAGTCGCGGCGGTCGACGATACGGCGCAGGGCGCTGCTGCCGACGGTCAGCTCATGCTGCAAAGGGCCGCTGTCGAAGCGCCCGCTCAGTGCCGCCTGAAGCTCGTCGTTGCGGCGGGTATCGTCGGGGTTGCGGAAGTCGTAGACATCGTAGTCGCCCTCGGGGCTGAAGTAGTTGGGCACGGCGGAGCTGGCGCAGCTCGGGGCGCCATAGCAGCCCCAGGCGAAGGCGCTGTAGTCGTCGATCACCACCCGGCTGCGCGAAGCGCTCAAGTTGGCGCTCCAGTTGTCGTCGAAGCGGTACTCGAAGCGGCTGCCAAGGTTGAGCGAATCGATACCCACCGGTTTCGACCAGCGCTGGTCGGCCAGGCGGTCCTTGGGGTCGATGCCGCTGGGCACCACGCTACCGCCGAGTAGCTGATAGCCCGGCACCGAGCGCTGTTCGCGGGTCTGGTACTCGGCATCCAGCTGCAGCAGGGCGGCATCGCTGAGGTTCCAGTCCACGGCCAGGGAGGCGAAATCGCGTTTGCCGTCCGAGTTGTCCACGTAGGAGCGGATGTCTTCGTGGGCGAAGTTGGCGCGCACGCCCAGGCGCTGCTCGCTGTCCAGCCAGCCGCCAAGGTCGGTGGCCACATAGCGCTCGCCTGATTCGTTGCTCGCGACGGTGACTGAACGTACGTTCTGCGGGCGCTTGGTGACGTAGTTGACCAGCCCGCCCGGCTCGGAAACGCCACTTTGCAACCCGGAAAGGCCTTTGAGCAGCTCGACCTGCTGTTTGTTTTCCAGCGCGACGTTCTGCTCGCCGGTGATGGTGCTGCCGTTGATCTTGTAGCTGTTGGCGGCGCTGAGGGAAAACCCGCGAACCACGAAGTTTTCGTAGTAACCGATCGGCGCATAGCTTTCGCCGGTCGAGGCGTCGTTGCTGAGCACGTCGCTGAGCAGCCTTGCCTGGCGGTCCTTGAGCAGTTGCTCGGTGAACACCGCAACCGAGGCTGGCGTATCGAGCAGTGGCGCTTCGCCCAGCCCCCCCACCGAGGCTGAGGTGGCTTGGTAGCTGTTGGTCTGTGCGCCCGTCACGGTGATGGCCTCCAGCAGGGTGCTGTCTGCCCAGGCCAGGGCCGGGTTCAATGACAGGCTCAGCAGCCCCAGCGCAAGGCCGTGGCGGTGATGAAAAGACAAGGATGAAGCCATGAACGAACTCCTGGGTGACCAGCGGTGTGGCACCGAAAATCGGGTAAACCTGTGCTCGCGATGCCGCGCCTATGCAGCGGCGACAGCATCGTTGAGCGGGCGCTTGAAGGGGGTGTAACTTCAGGCCGGCGTTGCTCCGGTGGTCATTGGTAATGCAGGGTCAGCTGCCCATTCCTGCAGCGAGCCGTCATAGATCGAAACGCCCTGGCGCCCCAGGCGCGTCAGGGCCAGGGCAGTGGCGGCTGCGGAAATACCGCCGCCACAGTAGAGGACCAGTGGCTGCGTGCCTTCGACCAATGCTGGGCCGAGTGCGCGGGCCAATGCGTCGGGCGCCAGGTAGCGGCCCTGCTCGTCGAACAGTTGCCGCGCCGGTCGGTTGAGGCTGCCGGGGATATGGCCGCGTCGGGCATAGCGGGTCACCGCGCTGCCCTCGAACAGCCCCTTGGACAGCGCACACACCAGCGTGCCTGGCGCTTGTCCATCGAGTACGGCCAGCACGTCTTCGCGGTTTGCCCAATACCCTGGATGGACGGTGAACGACACTGGCGAACCCGGTACACCAGCCAGAGCTTGTTCACCGCGAGCCAAGGGCAGGTTGGCCTGGCGCCAGGCCTTCAGGCCGCCGTCGAGCACCGACGCGGCCACGCCCAGGCTACGCAGCATCCACCACAGGCGTGCAGCCCAAAAACCCTCATGCCGGTCGTAGACCACGATGTGCCGTGCCTCGGCGATGCCCAGGCGTGCCAGCGCTGCGGCTGCCTCCTTCGGCGAGGGCAGGGCGAAGCTGTAGCTCGCTGCGGTGTCGGCCAGCTCGCGCGTCAGGTCGGCATGCCGCGCCGTAGGGATATGTTCGGCCAGCCAGGCCGCATGGCCACTGGCGACGCGGTAGTCGCCATCGAACTGGGCGGCGGCCAGTTCCACACTGGCGTCGAGCACCACCAGGCCCGGCTGTTGCAGGGCGTGGTGCAAGGCGTTGGGTGAAATGAGGATGTCGGGCATAAGGGCTCCTGTCAGCGCGCGCGTGCGATGCGGTGCAGATGATCGAGCAGGCGGGTGCCTTCGCTGTCGCCAAACCATTGGCCATGGCCGATCAAGAAATTGTGGTAGGCGATGTCGGCGTTGCTCCGGGACCCGACGATGCCTTGGAAGTAGTCGATTTCGGCGAGGGCGAAATCCACATGGACCAATGGCAGCAGCGCTTTGAGCGTGAGCAGGTCGGCCTGTGTCAGGGGCCGCTGGCTGTGGTAACCGGCCAGCAGTGCATCGACGGCGTCGAGGTCGGCGGCGGCGCGCCCGCCTGCATCGAGTTCAAGCCAGGGAATGCAATTGCGTTCTACCGCAGTGGCCAGGTCGAACACGGCGAAAGTCCGGTCACTCAAGCCGAAATCAAGGACGCTGCGCACCTGCGTGGCGTCAGCCGATTCGTCCCACAGCAGGTTAGAGGCGTGCCAGTCGTTGTGGGTCCACAGCGCCGGCTGGTGCTGCAGCAGCGGCAGCAGGGCGCGGTGATGGGGCAGGTAGAGTTCGCTCAGGGCCTGCTGCCAGTGTTTGTCTGCGAGGTAGTGAGCCAGTGCGGGCTGCTGCGCCAAGGCCGTTTCGATGGACGACAGCGGCGCGTGGTGGCTGAAGAACCGCAGGTTGGCAATCAATACGGGCGTGCGTCGGGCGCCCGCAGTGAAGCCTTCGGCGGCCAGGTGCAGGCGAGCAAGGGCAACGCCCGCCGCATGGGCGTGCGGCAGGCTGAGGAAGGGGGTCCACGACAGCGCGTCACGGTACAGGTCGTGGCCCTGCGCGCAGGGCAGCACCTCGTAAGTCCATTCACCCAGGGCCACCACGCTGTCGCCGTTGCGGTCGAGCAACGGGGTGACAACGGGCGCGCCACGCTGTTCAAGGTGCTGAACGAAGCGGTGTTCCTCCAGCAGCCAGGCGGGCTGGCGGACACTGCGGTGGTGGCGTTTGACGAACAGCTCGCCCTGGTCTGTGCGCACCTGCGCGGCAGCCGAGAAGGGGCGGGGGCTGTGCCAGTGCAGCGGGCCCACGGTGCCAAGCCGCGGGAAATGGCTCAGTACCGCTTCCACATCCACCTGAGTCAGTGCGGGCCAGTCGGCTTCTACTGGCTGCACGCCCATGCCATGGGCCATGCGCAAGGGCTTGTTCATGCCTGTGGCTCCGGCAGGTAACGGTTACTGGTGGCACCACGCCAAGCGTCGGCGTCGGCCAGTACGCCGTGGTGGTGCAGCCACTGGGCGTAGGGCGCGATCAATTCTTCGCGTTGCTGGCCCCAGCGCTGCTCATGCAGCCAAGTGGGTGCGATGTGCTGTAGCGATTGGCTGAGCAGCGCCCTCGGAAAGTAAGGGGTGGCGGCCTCATAGGCGCCCAACGCGCTTTGCGGGTCAGCGGCCGCCGCGCGAAAGCCACGCTCGGTGGCGGCGAGAAAGGCGCGGGCGATCTCGGGGTTTTCCTCGAACCAGCGTTGCTGCCCGCCAAGCAGGTAGCTGTGATAACGCGGTGCGCCAATGTCATCGACTGGCCAGACCACACGTCGCTCGGCCGCAACCGGGCTGTCCATCAAGGCTTCCCAGGCCCAGTAGCCGCCAAAGCTGGCGTCGGCAATGCCTGCCGCCAGGTCTTCCGGGCGCAGTTCGCGCACTTTGCTGTCGACGATGATCACGGCATCCGGGTCGCCGCCATCGGCGGCCACCAGATGGCGCACCATGGCCAGGCCACGGGGCGTGGGGTTGAGCGCCAGGCGTTTGCCTGCGAGGTCCCTGGGGCGGCGAATGCCGAAGTCGGTGAGGGTCTGGATCGATTCAAGGCCCCGATGGTTGATGGCCGCGACACCCAGCAGCGGCTGGCCGAGGCTGCGCCTGACCAGCAAGCGATTGCTGGGAAACACACCGACATCCGCATCGCCGTTGAGCAGGTGCTCCAACGTGTCGCCATGGAAGGGGTCGGGCACTACCAGTTGCACCGACAAGCCGGCGTCCTGATACCACCCGCGCTCCCTTGCGACGTAGAACCCTGCCGAATTTGGCCATGGGTGGAAATATTCCAGCATTACCCGTACCGCGTTCATCCTTTCGTGCTCCTTGGTGCCCTCAGGGCTCAGGGAGCAGATTTAACGGGTAGACATCTGGTATATACCAATATCGTTCGGTGCTATTTTTATTCCTTCAGGTAATAAATTGGCCTGCTTTAATTTCTTTTTGGCTGTGGCGCATTCGGTTCATGCAGCCCTTCGTTCGCCCTTGAGCATTTTCCTGTGCGCCTCCATGGCAATGCCCATCTCTTCCAGCTGATCTTTGCCCAGCAGTTTTTTCGCCGTGGGGAACAGCTCGCCTTCCTCTTCTTCGATGTGATGTTCAAGCAGCTCTTTCATCACCTTCACCCGCCCGGCAAATTCCAGGGTGCCGGTTTCGGTATGAAGCAGATCAGGAAGCACCAGCGAATCGACAGTACGGTGTTCTTCCTTGGCTTCGTAATACATCTTCGCCTCTTCCTTGCCGCCGGCTTTCTTGATGGCCGGGTAGAGGATGTCCTCCTCCAGTGCAGTGTGGACTTGCAGCTCCTGCTCGATCCGGTGCAGCAGTTCGGCGCGCTTTTTCACCGCTCGCTCGGTGGTTGAAGACAATTCAGCCAGCAGCTTCTTCACCAATTTATGGTCTTGAATCAACAGGTCGATAGCGTTCATGCAGGCACCTCATGGCGGTCAGGGGAAACACGGATTGCTGGGTACAAACTCATCGCTACTGTTGCGGTGGACGTGATGGGCGTGCGAATGGTTCAAGTCTTTACCGCATGGCTCGCAGCACGCAGATGAAGCGTCGAGGCCTGCGACAGCAAGCCTTGTCATGGTCGTCAGAGGATCGGTTTGCCGCCCGTGACGCCGTAGCGTGAACCCGAGATATAACTGGCTTCATCAGAGCCCAGCAAAACGTAGATCGGCGCGACCTCGACCGGTTGCCCTGGCCGCCCCATGGGGTAGCCCGAGCCAAAGTTTCTGACGGCCTCATCCGGCATGGTGGCGGGGATCAACGGCGTCCAGATCGGGCCTGGCGCCACGCTGTTGACCCGGATGCCTTGCTTCGCCAGCAACTGCGCGAGGCCTGCGGTGAAGTTGGCAATGGCGCCTTTGGTGGCGGCGTAGGGCAACAGGCTGGGTGACGGGTCATCGGAATTGACCGAGCTGGTGTTGATGATCGATCCGCCCTTCGGCATTGACGGCAATGCCCGTTGGCAGATGCGGAAGATGGCGGTGATGTTGGTGTCGAACGTCTTCACCCATTCCTCATCGTCAATGTCGTCCAGGCTTTCATGGGCCATCTGGAATGCGGCGTTGTTGACCAGGATGTCGATGCGACCGAACTGTTCCACGGTCTTGTCGACAATGGCGTAACAGTGCTGTTTGTGCGCCAGGTCACCGGGTAGCAGGAGGCACTGGCGGCCCGCGGCTTCGACCCAACGCGCGGTTTCTTGCGCATCTTCGTGCTCATCCAGGTAGGCGATGGCAACGTCTGCACCTTCACGCGCATAGGCAATCGCAACGGCCCGACCGATGCCGCTGTCGGCGCCGGTGATCAAGGCGATTTTGCCTTCGAGCCGGTTGTGGCCTGTATAGGTCTGCTCACCACAGTCCGGGTACGGCTCCATCTTGCGCTGCGAACCGGGGACGCTTTGCGGTTGCGAGGGGAATGGCGGAGTAGGGTAGTCGCTCATGGTCGAAGCTCCTGCAGTTGAGAACGGTCATTACTGTTCGAGCGGTGCGAGCAGCCAGCGTTGAAGTGGATGCTGGATTTGAACGACGGACGGCCAGTAAGCCACTTGCAATGAATTTTCGTTGAAGGGATCGCTCTATCGCTGATCAGCAATGCGCTGTACTCACGATTTTCAGGAGCGTCCCAGTGCCTCGAATCATTACGCCCACCACCTCTGAGCATGAAATCGATCAGCAGAATGCGCGGATGTTCGGTACGCCCAAGGAACGCCTGGATTTCTATCGACGCGAAATCCAGTACGAGACCACTATTCTGGCCAACCGTACCGATGCGTATCTGGCCGCTCAGTCGTTCCTGGTCATTGCCTTCGTGTCTTCGATGAGCAACCTGAACCACAGCTGGGGGGAAATGTTCACGTTGATCGTGCCAGCGTTTCTTGCCCTGCTCGGCGTGTTGAGCTCGTTGAACGCCTGGCCGGGCATCCGCGCAGCGTTCCGGATCATCGAGCACTGGCAGCTGAAGCAGAGCCACTTGCTGCGCAGTGAACCGATGATGGGGCTGGCCTATGACGAATCGCCGTTGTTTTGCGAGGCTGAAACGTCCCGGGCCGGGCACCGGAAATCGCTGCTGTTCTCCCTTCGCACGCCTTGGATTTTTCTCGGGTTCTGGGTTTTGCTGGGCAGCTACTCGGTGTATATCCAGCTCGCGTGACGGGCACGCTGCTTTAAGCAAATGACTGCCAGCAAGCCCTAGCGGCGCCTGCGTTGCGAACGGGTGAAGACAAACCCGGCAATGACACCCAGCAGCGCCGCACCCACCCATAAAGAGGTTTTATCTTTCTGAGTTCTCCAGCCACCGTCCACACTTCGCCGGTCATCGGGTGGCTCGAACAGATTCCCGGAAGATATCGCCGCGCTGGGGCTGCGGTTCAAGCCCCAGCGCGTGAGCCACCCTGACAACTGAGGGAGCCCCGGTACCAGGTAGCTGGCCAGATGGGCGAGGCGAGCGGCAGCGCCGACAGTGGTGCGCGCGCTCGGGGAAATGGCGCAGGCTACCATGGCGTTTGCCACCCGTTCCGGGTCGTAGATCGGCCCTGGGGGTGTCAGCGCGTGGCCGGTGTAGTTGCCTGCGTCTCGCAAGCCTGGCGTGTCCATGACAGCCGGATAAAGATCACACACATGAATGCCGGGGAACGCCGTCAGCTCACCGCGCAGCGCTTCGGTCAGGCCTCGCAGGCCGAACTTGCTCGCCGAGTAGGCTGCCGCATAGGGTTGGGCGATCCAGCTGCCAAGCGACAAGGTGTTGATCAGTATGCCGCTGCGCTGTGCCTTGAAGTAGGGAAGCACCACGTAAGCGCCGCGCAGATAACCGACCAGGTCGGTTTGAATCACCTGCTCATGCGCCTCAAGCGGTGTTTCGTCGAAGTTGCCTAACGCGCCAACCCCGGCGTTGTTGATCCAGATATCGATACGTCCATGGCCAAACTCGGCAGCTTGGGTGGCCAGGGCTGCCACCTGATCGCTGTGGGTGACGTCGGTGGTGATGGCGACAGCGTCCGTGCCGCAGTCGGTGCATTCATCCAGCACGTCGAACAACGCTTCCTCATCGCGTGCCGCGAGCACCAGTCGGGCACCTTTGCAGGCAAACGCATGCGCAGCCGCCCGGCCTATGCCGCTGGAGGCGCCGGTGATGACCACGACCTTTCCGCGCAATGGGCCTTTGATCGGCGTCGGGCTCATTGGCATGGCGTGCTCTGGGGCTGGTCTGTCTTCACGGTCGATAGACCCGAGGGTCGCACTGGCCTCTATGGGGGTGAGATCAAGGGTGGTTCCGTCGGCCATTACCAGCTTCAAGCCCTCGATGGTGCCCGCTACCCGATCCGGGAAGACGGGTTCGCCTTCTGCATCCAGGCTGTCGTAGATGAACTGCGTGCCTTCGAGCCAGCCGACCGCAGTCAGCAGTTCGGGGCCGAGGTAATACTTGCCGTCTTGAAAGTACCCCGGGAACTGATGGGCGCGCTCGACGTTCTCCACGCAATAGCGCTCGCCTGGTTTCATACCTGTCGCTTGATCGATCATGGTGAAAACCCCTTTTCTGAAAGCCGGCTGTGCAGCAGATATTGCAGTGAGTAAGCAGGGGAATCCGTTGGGCAGGACAAAGTTCAGAGCAAGCGTTTCAGCGGTTTTTTTTTAGCGGCGGATGGCCAGTGCTTATCGTTTGTTGAAACCTATACAAAAAGCTATTCTTGTACAGGATTTTCCCAATTGTTCGAGGTAAGCATGGTGCCTCCTGCGCGTTGGGCCAGCCTGTGCTTGCTGATGGTTGCGCTGTCGACCGTAGCCGCGGACTGGCGAGCCGAATTGCCAACGGCGCAACCGTTGGGTGCTGGCGATTTCACGTGGTTCGGCGTGCGCCTTTACAGCGCCCGGCTGTGGACAGTGGGCCCGGTTCAGGACTGGAACCAGCCCTTTGCCCTGGAACTGCGCTACCACCGATCGCTGTCCAAGGAGACGCTGGTCGACGCGAGCCTTGCGGAGATACGCCGCCTTAACGCCAACATCACGCCGCAGCAACGCGCAGCGTGGAGCAAGGCGCTTGAAGCGGCATTCGTGGATGTGCGCCCGGGTATGCGTATCACGGGTGTGTACCTGCCAGGGCAAGGGGCTCGCTTCTATGTCGATGGCACACTCAGCCAGGTAATCGCCGACCCGGAATTTTCCCGAGCATTCTTCGCCATCTGGCTCGACCCACGGGCCAGGGACCCACAGCTGCGCCAGCGCCTGCTCGGGCGGGCGGGCAACGACCGAGGGACGTAAACATGTACAGAGCACTGTTACTGGTTGGCTGCCTGCTCCTCGGCAGTTGTGGCAACGTCGGTGTCGAGCACTATGCCAAGGAGCAACCAAAACTCGACCTGGCGGCATTCTTCTCACGACCGGTGCAAGCCTGGGGGATGTTCCAGAAGCGTTCCGGCGAGGTGGTGAAGCGCTTTCACGTGCGTATCGACAGCCGCCGCGACGGTGAGCGGCTGATCCTCGATGAGCATTTTCTGTACAGCGATGGCACGCGTCAGCAGCGAACCTGGACGCTGGTGCCGGAAGGTGCGGGCCGCTGGCGAGGAACAGCGGGTGACGTGATCGGTGAGGCCCGTGGCGAATCGGCCGGTAATGCGCTGCGCTGGCGCTATCGGCTGGACCTGCCGGTAGACGGGGAGCATTGGCAGGTGGACCTGGACGACTGGATGTACCTGATGGATGAAGACACCCTGATCAACCGCTCGAGCATGAGCAAACTGGGCGTGGAGATTGGGCAGATCACGCTGTTCTTCCGCCGCTTGCCGGAGGGCACACCATGAACCTGAATGCGCTTACTCAACGGGTTACGGCCGGTGAAGTCAAGGAGCTTGAACTGCTGTCGCTCGAAGGTGGCTTCTACATCCTCCGCGCACTGACCGGTGCCGGCCCGGTCACGTTGATTGATGATCATGGTCAGCCCGTTCGCCTGCGCTCCACCACCGAGCTGCGCCACTTGTTGGCCGAGCTGCCACCGGTGCCGTGCATGCTGGTGCAGCAGGTGGTGCATGATGAAATGTGTGGGCAGCGTGACGGGCCTATCGCGCCGCTGCGGGTGCCCGTGACGCTGACGACCCAATGGTAGCCCGGCCCCCGCGGCTGGGGTTGGTGCTCGGTGACCAACTGTCGTTCGACCTGGCAAGCCTGGCGGCCCTGGACCCTACCCGCGACGCTATTCTGATGGCGGAAGTGGAGGGTGAGGCCCGCTACGTGCCGCATCATCCGCTGAAGATCATCCTCATCTTCAGTGCCATGCGCCATTTCGCAAAGGCGCTGCGGGAGCGGGGTTGGCAGGTGCACTATGTCGAGCTTAACGCTGCCGGCAACAGCGGTAGCATTGCCGGCGAGCTGCGTCGCTGGCAGCAGGCACTGGGCGCCACGCACATTCACCTGACAGAGTGCGGTGAGTGGCGCCTGGAGCAGGCGCTGCGCGATGCGCAGCTACCGCTTGTGTGGCATCGCGATACGCGCTTTTTGTGCTCGCGTGAAGCCTTCGCGCGGTGGGCGCAGGGGCGTAAGCAACTGCGCATGGAGCATTTCTACCGCGGCATGCGCAAGCGTTGCGGGTTGCTGTTGGAGGCCGATGGCAGCCCGGCAGGCGGTGCCTGGAATTTTGATGGGGATAACCGCAAGCCGTTGCCGCGCCAGTTGCGAGGGCCGTTCGCTGCGCATTTTGAGCCAGACGCGATCACGACAGCGGTAGTGGCCCTGGTTCGCCAGCGTTTCAGTGACCATTACGGGGCCGTGGACGGGTTCAACTACCCCGTGACCCATGAGCAGGCCCATCAGCTCTGGCAGCATTTTCTCGATTTCGGCCTGGCGGCGTTCGGTGACTACCAGGACGCCATGGCGGAAGGCGAACCGTACCTGTTCCATGCGCGCATCAGCGCGGCACTCAACATTGGCCTTCTGGATGTGCGTTGCCTGTGCGACGACGTCGACAAGGCGTGGCGTGAGGGGCGGGTGCCGCTGAATGCCGCCGAAGGCTTCATCCGCCAGTTGATTGGCTGGCGCGAGTATGTGCACGGCATCTACTGGCTGCGCATGCCTGAGTATGCAGGGCTCAATCATCTGGGTAACCAGCGTGCCTTACCGGAATTCTACTGGACGGGCGCCACCCGCATGCGCTGCATGGCGCAAACCATCGGGCAGACGTTGCGCTTGGGTTACGCCCACCATATCCAGCGGCTGATGGTTACCGGTAATTTCGCCCTGTTGGCCGGCATCGTGCCAGACGCCATTTGCGAGTGGTACTTGGCCGTGTACATGGATGCCTTCGACTGGGTCGAACTGCCCAACACGCTGGGCATGGTCATGCATGCCGACGGTGGGTACCTGGGGTCGAAACCGTACTGTGCCAGTGGTCGTTACATTCAGCGGATGTCCGACCATTGCAAGGCGTGCAGCTACAAGGTCGACCATGTGATCGAGGAGGATGCCTGCCCATTCAATGCCTTGTACTGGCATTTTCTGATACGTCACCGCGCTCAGCTGTCGGCCAATCCACGCCTGGCCATGGTCTACCGTAACCTGGACGGCATGCCGCTTGGCCATCGCGAAGCGGTGTGGCAGCGTGGCCAGTCACTGCTGGCGCGGCTGGATGCTGGCGAGGTGGTATGAAAAAGAGCCTGCTGCCCAGCAAAACCTGCGTGGTATGTGGCCGACCCTTCAATTGGCGCAAGCGCTGGGCACGCTGCTGGGCCGAGGTGCGCTATTGCTCCGAACGCTGCCGCCGGTCAGCGCCGCGCCGCGATGTGCAGCAGTAATGGCAGGGCCAGGGCCCACACCGGCATAAGCAACAAGCCGGTTTCAATCACACCCAGCGGCAGGCCGACCCCCGCCAACCTGGCGCCACCGACGTAGGCCAGTGGGGCGCCAAGGGCGCCCAGCAACGCGCCGCGCCAGTAGGGCCGGCCCGCCCAGGCCAGGCTATGGCGAAGGCCGCTGGCCAGCACCCACCACAGCAACACCAGCCACAAGGGCAGGGGCCATGTATCGAAGCTGAACACGCCCAGTGCCCCCAGCACGCTATCCAGCATGCAGCCGGCCAATGCGACACGCAACAATGCCTTGATTTCTACCTTGTAGTCCGGGCACAGCCACAGGTGTATGGCCAGGCCGAGTGGTACCAGCAGCAATAAGCCAGGGTACTGAGCGCCCAGCACGCAAGCCCACCAACCAGCCTGCAACCAGAGTGCATTGGCGACCAGCCAGCTGCTGGGCATCATTGACCGGCCGGACAAAAATGGGCGTCGAGATTGCCCCTTGTAAGATTATGGAAGGGCCTGGCGAATGGCTGAAAAACGGACATGTTTGGCTCCAGATGCTCCTCAAGCAACAGTGAACTGTTGAAGGGATATAGTTGAAGCCTATGACTAAATTTGTACAAGTCAACGAAGTTGTACAGCTTTTATCCAGTCCTGGGCTCACTCAACGGGTACGTAAGTGAACGATTTCCGCTTACAGTTCGCGAACCCGCTGTTCGGTTTTCATTTTGATACTGAATGACCGGATGAGTGCTACGAAGGAACCTATTCCACTTTTCAGTCAAGCTGCTCAAGGCCGTCACACATGCGGGCCAGTGCTGACCTTGTAACGTCGCTAGCGCAGTGCGTCGGATCCACAGACGGTGTCGCGCATGGACTGGCACCGTTGGGTATAGGACTGTGCAAACAGCCTGTACCTCGATGGCTTCCTTTTGAAAGTGTGAAACATTCTTAAGGATTGATTAACCATGGACACGCCCTTCGCCTCGGTAACATGCCGTTCTTTTTTCCTGCGGAGAACGTTCCAATGCGTCGAATGCTGCCCTTTACTGCCCTGCTGATTACGTCAATCGCCTGCTCGGCTGCTGACGCCGCGCAAGCAGGGGCTCAAACGCTGACCGTACTGAGTTCAGGCGGCATCATGGGCGCTATCCGGGAAGTGGCCCCAATCTATCAGAAGAAGTTCGGTGTGAAGCTGGAAGTACTTGCCGCGCCCTCTATGGGGGAGACCCCACAGGCTGTCCCGAATAGGCTCGCCCGCGGTGAGCAGGCGGATGTTGTCCTGATGGTGGGCTCGGCGCTAGACAACCTGGTGGCCGACGGCCAAGCGGACAAAACCAGCCGCGTCGATCTTGGGAAATCGTTCATCGCCATGGCCGTACGCAAGGGCGAACCGAAGCCGGATATCAGCACCATGCAGGGATTGCGCACGGTGCTGCAAAACAGCAGCGCTGTCGCCTACTCTGACAGCGCGAGCGGGGTATACCTCTCCAAGACCCTGTTTCCTCGCATGCAACTCGGTGAACAGTTCGAGGCTAAGGCTCACATGATACCGGCTGAACCCGTCGGTGCAGTGGTCGCGCGCGGCCAGGCACAGATCGGCTTTCAACAGCTAAGCGAGCTCAAGCCGGTAAAGGGCATCGACATCGTTGGTTTGATCCCGGCCGAAGCGCAGAAAATGACAATGTACTCGGGCGCGGTCGTCAGTAAGAGCCAACATCATGCCGCAGCCCAGGCGCTACTCGACTACCTTGCCTCGCCACAAGCCGACGCCGCGATCGAAGACAGTGGTCTGACGCCACTGCCTCATACCGCCAGCTAACCATACATGCGGGCGCCGATACCGAGGCTGTAGCGTACTTACGACCAGCTGAACCGCCCAGGCTCTGCAAATACCTTTAACATGGCTCAGCACTTGGGCCGGTCGTTGAAAGAGACTTGTATGGAGCTGCGTCAACTTCGCTATTTTCTGGGTGTATTGGAGTACGGCAGCCTGGGCAGGGCTGCGGTCGAGCTTGGGGTTGGCGCCTCTGCATTGAGCCAGCAACTGTCGAAGCTGGAGGGTGAATTAAGTACCCGGCTTTTGACACGTTCGAGTACCGGCGTCTCCCCGACGGCAGCGGGCCTGGCCTTCGAATACCATGCTCGCCTGGCGCTGCGCCAGGCAGAACATGCCGTCCTGGCGGCACAAAGCGGGCGCATGAGCGGCTATGCCAGCGTGGGGCTGGCACCGACCACGGCGTCGATTCTAGGCCTGGCATTGATCGACAGGATGCGCGAACGCTATCCCAACATTCGTCTGCACCTGGTGGAAATGCTATCTGGCTATCTGACCAACCAACTCAATACCAGGCACCTTGACCTGGCGGTGTTGTTTCAGACGGAAACAGGGCCGCGATTAGAGGTGCGGGCGCTTTTGACAGAGCGACTGTTCGTGCTGGTTCCTGCGCCGCTGGTCAACGCTGAGTGGGGCGAGTCGTTAACACTGGAGCAGATCGCGACGCTACCCTTGGTGATGCCCAGTACACAGCATGGTTTGCGCACGACAATGCGCGCGATTTTCGAACGGGCGGGGCTTGAGACCCGCATCGTCATGGAAGTTGATGGCCTGTCGTTATTGATGGATTGCGTCTGTGCCGGTCATGCCGCCACCATTCAGCCCGGCGCGACGGTGGCCCGGGCGCATCAGGCTGGCTTGCGCGTGTTCGCTATCGATGAAGCACAGGCGCAGCGTCGCAATGTGATTGTCAGCCTGACCGATGACGAACTTTCGCCGGCCGCGTTGGCGACACGGATCGTATTGCAGGAGGTCGCCCGGGACTTGGTGGAACAGGGCCGATGGCCTGGGGCCCGGTTGCTTTGACCCAGGCTCGGGGGCCTCTCACCCAACCCCTTTAGTAAAACTGAATGCCTCCCCTCGGCGATCGCGTTTCGCACCCTCCGGGCACTGATTAAAGTCCGTGGCCACGAAGAGCCCCCGAACATTTGGCTCTTCGCGACCTGGAGGCGAAATGATCGATGTGTTAGTCATCGGAGGGGGCAATGCCGCCCTCTGTGCCGCGCTGATGGCGCGCGAGGCCGGAGCCAGCGTGCTGCTGCTCGAGGCTGCACCCCGCGCCTGGCGGGGTGGCAATTCGCAACATACGCGTAACTTGCGGTGCATGCATGATGCCCCGCAGGACGTGCTGGTGGAGGCGTACCCGGAAGAAGAGTTCTGGCAGGATCTGCTGAAGGTAACCGGTGGCCAGACTGACGAGAAGCTCGCGCGCCTGGTGATTCGCGCGTCCTCTAATTGCCGCGGGTGGATGCGCCGTCATGGCGTACATTTTCAGCCGTCGTTGTCTGGTGCGCTGCACACCGCACGGACCAATGCCTTTTTCATGGGCGGCGGCAAGGCGCTGGTCAATGCCTACTACCGTAGCGCCGAAAACCTCGGGGTACAGATTCGCTACGACTCACCGGTGGCCGACATCGAACTGCAGGGCGGTCGCTTCGTTGCGGCCCATGTGCCAGCGCGTGAGTCCCACGGGCGACAGCTGCCTGCCGAGCGCATCGAAGCGCGCAGTTGCGTCCTCGCCGCCGGCGGCTTCGAGTCCAATCGCCAATGGTTGCGTGAGGCCTGGGGGCAGAACGAGCGAGGGGAGTGGCCTTCGGACAATTTCCTGATTCGCGGTACGCGTTTCAATGACGGCGTGCTGTTGCGCCGCATGATCGAAAAGGGCGCTGACAAGATTGGCGACCCGACACAGGCGCACATGGTGGCGATCGATGCCCGTGCCCCCCTGTACGACGGGGGTATCTGCACCCGTATCGATTGCGTGTCGCTGGGCGTGGTGGTCAACCGCGACGGTGAACGCTTCTACGATGAGGGCGAGGATTTTTGGCCCAAGCGCTATGCCATCTGGGGGCGCTTGGTGGCACATCAGCCGGGGCAGGTTGGTTTTTCGATCATCGACCAGAAAGCGCTCGGTCGGTTCATGCCGCCGGTTTTCCCAGGCACTGCCGCCGACAGCCTGGAGGCGTTGGCCGGCTTGCTGGGTTTGCCTGTGCAGGCCTTCGTTGAAACCGTGCGTGCCTACAACCGTGCCTGCCAGGTGGGAACCTTCGATCACACGCGCCTTGACGACTGCCACACCGTGGGCCTCGAACCGGCTAAAAGCCACTGGGCGCGCCCGCTCGATACCCCGCCTTACTACGGGTACCCCCTGCGTCCTGGCGTGACCTTTACCTACTTGGGGCTGCGCACCGACGAAACCGCCGCAGTTCACTTCGATGGGCGCCCCAGCCCGAACCTTTTCGTCGCCGGCGAGATGATGGCGGGCAACGTGTTGGGCAAGGGTTACACCGCAGGTGTCGGCATGTCCATCGGCACCGCTTTCGGCCGCATCGCCGGGACCAGCGCCGCGGCAGCGGCAGGACACGTTTATCCAGAACAAGAGAATCGCCATGACCGCACAACTGCCTGAACCACGCCAACCGGATGCCGCCCAGCCGGGCCTCGCACTGATCCCGGTACTGAACCTGGAAGAGCAGGAGGTCGATCGGCAAATGCGGATCTGTAACGCCTGCCGATACTGCGAAGGTTTCTGCGCTGTGTTCCCGGCGATGACCCGCAGGCTGGAGTTCGGCAAGGCCGATATCCATTACCTGGCCAACCTTTGCCACAACTGTGGCGCCTGCCTGCACGCCTGCCAGTATGCTCAGCCCCACGAATTTGCCGTGAACGTGCCACAGGCGATGGCCAGAGTGCGCGGGCAGACATATGCCGAGTACGCCTGGCCGCCCCTCTTTGGTCGACTGTATCGGCACAACGGCACCTTTGTCGCCGGTGCTTTGGTAATCGCGTTGTCACTGTTCTTGCTGCTGACGTTGTACGTCAACGGCACGTTGCTGCCGGGGCGGTTGGCGGGGAACTTCTATGCTGTCTTCCCGCACAACACCTTGGCCTTGATGTTCGGCGGTGTCTTTGCCGCGGCAGCGGTGGCGCTGACGGTGGCGATACGGCGTTTCTGGCGCTCGGTCTCGCCTGCCGAGGCCCTGGCGCAACCGGCCAAGGGGGCAGTGTTCGAGGCCTCGAGCGCGGCGTTGACCCTGAAGTACCTGGACGGTGGGCATGGCCAAGGCTGCACTGATGTCGATGATCGATACACGCTCTGGCGCCGTCGTTTCCATCATTTCACCTTCTACGGCTTCCTGTTGTGCTTCGCTGCCACTGTGGTCGCTACCGGGTACCACTACCTATTGGGCCAGCAGGCGCCGTATCCATTGCTGAGTGCACCGGTGCTGCTGGGAACCTTGGGTGGTGTTGGCCTGATCATCGGGCCGGCCGGGCTTCTGATGCTCAACCTTCGCAGGGCTCCGGAGCAGGGCGATGTTGCCCAGCGCCCCATGGACCGGGCTTTCATCCTGCTTCTGCTGCTGGTCAGCGCTACTGGCCTTGCCTTGCTGGGCCTGCGTGATACTGCAGCGATGGCAATTGCGCTGGCGATTCACTTGGGTGCGGTGATGGCGCTATTCATCACGCTGCCATACGGCAAGTTCGCCCATGGCCTGTTCCGCAGCGCCGCACTGCTCAAATTTGCAATCGAAAAGCGCCGGCCCAACCCACTGGGTTTGGGGGAGGAATGAGCCATGAACGCAGCCCGTAATTACCCTGCGTCGCGTCAGGCCGCAAGACGCGCATTGCTTTCAACGGTTCGGCCATTTGTCCAACAAGATCGACACGAACTTCTCCGCTGCGGGCGACAGAGACGCCCCTCGGCGATAGACCAATCCCAGTGTACGGGTTACCTGCGGTTCGATCAGCGGCACGCTGACCAGCGTCGGGTGGTCGGCGCTTGGCATGGCCAGGCTAGGCATGGCCGACACGCCCAGCCCGGCCTCGACCATGCCCAGCGAGGTGGACAGGTGCTGAACCTCATAGAACCACTTCGGCCGCAGGTTGAGCCCGGACAGCGCATGGTCCAGCAGCATCCGGTTGCCGCTCAGGCGGCCTACGCCGATCAGCCGGTAGTCGGCCAGCTCTGTCCAGGTGACGGAGTCACGGTTCGCCAACGGGTGGTCTCTTCTGCAGGCCAGGACGAAATGCTCCTGCACCAGGGAGACGAACTCGATGTCAGGGTGCTGGCCGCTCATCATGTTGATGCCGAAGTCCGCTTCACCCCGCAGCACGGCTTCGAGCCCGTCATTGGCGCTGAGGTCCAGCAGGCGAATACGGATCTTCGGGTACTGCTCGTTGTAGTCGCGGATGACCGACGGCAGAAAATAGAACGCTGCCGTCGGGATACAGGCAAGGGTGACCTGGCCGCTCTGTCGTTCGGCGAGTTCGCGAATGCTCAGGATCGAATCTTCGAAGTCATCGAGCAAGCGCCTGGCCTTGGGCAAAAAGTCCCGCCCGACGCTTGTGAGGCTAACGCGCCGGGTGGTGCGTTCCAGCAATGAGGTGCCTAGTCCTTCCTCGAGCTTCTTTATCCGCCGGCTGAGTGCCGGTTGGGACAGGTGCAAGGCTTCTGCAGCTTCATGGAAACTGCCCAGTTCGGCGATTTTAACGAAAGATCGAATGTCTTGAAGCTCATATTCCATCTGAGTTGACTCCCCAACCTTGGCCGTAAATTGATGTGTGAATCGCAATAATGCCTACGATATTTGCATTGGAATGATTTATACAGAGCTGTCAGTCTTGTGCCCACAACATCAATGATGTCCATTGATCAACAAGAGTGCAAAATCATGCAACGAATTCCCTGCGTGCTCATGCGCGGTGGCACCTCTAAGGGGCCCTTTTTCCATGCATGGGATCTTCCTGCCAATGTGGTCGAACGCGACGAACTGCTGATCAACCTGATGGGTTCCGGGCATGAACTGGAAATCGACGGTATCGGCGGTGGTAGCCCTCAAACCAGCAAGGTCGCGATCGTCAGCCCTTCGCTGCATGCCGACGCCGACGTCGATTACCTCTTCGTCCAGGTCATGGTTGCCCAGCGCCGGGTCGATACTGCGCCCAACTGCGGCAACATGCTGTGCGCCGTTGGCCCGTTCGCCATTGAGCAAGGGCTGGTCAAGCCCCAGGATGGCAAGACCCTGGTACGCATCCGTAACTTGAACACCAACACCTTCGTCAACTCGCTGGTGGAAACACCTGGCGGGATCGTGCGTTATGAAGGCCGTACGGCGATCGACGGGGTACCCGGCACTGCCGCCCCGGTGCACCTGACCTTCCTCGATGCGGTAGGCAGCAAGACTGGTAAGCTGTTCCCGACTGGCCAGGCCCAGGATGTGATCGACGGTGTGCCAGTCACGTGCATCGACATGGCCATGCCGATGATGATCGTCGATGCCAGCCAGTTGGGTGTCACGGGCTCCGAGACCCCGGCGCAGTTGGATGCGGACACGCGCCTGCTACAGCGTCTGGAGGCGTTGCGCCTGAAAGCAGGCAAGGCGATGGGGCTGGGCGATGTCAGCGGCATGGTGATTCCAAAGCCAGTGTTGGTTTCTCCGGCGCGCTATGACGGCACGCTGCAGGTCCGCTACTTCATGCCCCATAACTGCCACCGCGCCCTGGCCATTACCGGTGCCATTGGCCTGGCGACTGCCTGCGTCAGCCCTGGCACGGTGATCTTGGACATGCTTGGGGATCAAGCCCAGCAATTGAAAGAGGTTCGTCTGGAGCACCCGAGCGGCGGTATCGACGTGGCGCTTTCACGCAGCGGTGCCGATGGCAAGACACTTCAGGCCTCCGTGGTGAGAACCGCACGCCGACTCTTTTCAGGCTTCGTCTACGCCCCGACCTTGCGCAGGATGGCAGGGTAGGAAGGGGCGGATCACGTTGGCAACCATCGCATCCGCACAATTTCAACAATGGGTGATGCCTCATGAAACTCGCGAAGTCACTGTATTTCCAGATCCTCTGCGCTGTCCTGCTGGGCGTGGTGGTTGGTCACTTCTGGGCGCAACAGGCCGTTGCGCTGAAGCCATTGGGTGATGCGTTCATCAAGCTGATCAAGATGATGATCGCCCCCGTGGTGTTCTGCACCATCGTCACCGGCATCGCCGGCATGACCGACAAGCGCTCCCTTGGGCGGTTGATGAGCAAGACCTTGCTGCTGTTCCTGGTACTGACGGTGGTCAGCCTGATCATTGGCCTGGGGGCGGTGTACCTGTTCCGTCCGGGTGTTGGCATGAACATCGATCCGGCTACGCTCAGCACTGTAGGCCTCAGCCAGTACACCGCCTCTGCGGCCAAGCTCAGTGTGGTCGATTTCTTCATGCACATCATTCCGGACACCTTCATGGGGGCGTTCAACAAGGGTGAAGTGCTGCCGGTGTTGTTCATCGCTGTACTGAGCGGGTTTGCTCTGTCGTCAATGGGCGAGAAGGGCAAACCGGTACTCGATGTACTGGAGTCGGCCTCTACCATGGTGTTTCGTATCTTCGGCTACCTGATGCGCTTCGCCCCAATCGGCGCCTTCGGTGCACTGGCCTTCACTGTCGGGCAGTACGGCGTGACGTCCCTGGGCGCATTGGCCAAGTTGGTAGGTACACTCTATATCGCCTGCGCATTCTTCGTGCTGGTCGTGCTGGGGGGTATCTGCCGGGCGCACGGCTTCAGCCTGTGGAAGCTGCTGCGGTATTTTCGCGAGGAGTTTCTGGTGGTGCTCGGCACATCGTCGACCGAGCCCGTTCTGCCGCGCATGTTGGAAAAACTCGAGAAGCTTGGCTGCAAGAAAGGTGTGGTGGGGCTGGTGCTGCCAACCGGCTATTCCTTCAACCTCGACGGTACCGCCATCTACCTGTCACTGGCGGCGGTGTTCATCGCCCAGGCTTGCAACATCGATCTGACGTTGGGCCAAACGTTGACAATGCTGGCGATCATGCTGTTGTCGTCCAAAGGCGCTGCGGGCGTCACCGGCAGTGGCTTCGTGGCGCTGGCCTCGACGTTGACGGTTATTCATGACATCCCGTTGGCAGGGCTTGCCTTGCTGATCGGCATTGATCGCTTCATGTCCGAAGCGCGTGCACTGACCAGCCTGGCCAGCAATGCCGTGGCCACGGTTGTCATTTCACTGTCGGAGAACGCCTGTGATCGGGAAACCTTGCTGCGTCGCCTGAACGGCACCCCGGCAGCACCGGACGAAGCGGATACGGCGCAGGCCAGCTGGTCAGCCGAACCTCGCCATCACGGCTAATAGCCGCTTCCACCTCCCATTGTTGACTTAAAATCCCACTCAACATCCCAGTGATGTCGAGTGGGGTAGGGGGCCGTCTGCCCTATAGACGGCCGCACACAATAAAAACAAGAGAAAAGACCATGCTCGCACTTCTGGGCCTGATTATGGTGGTGACCTTCACCTACCTGATCATGAGTAAACGCCTGTCTCCTATCGTTGCCCTGACCGTCGTTCCGATTGTTTTCGCTGTGATTGGCGGCTTTGCGCCTGACCTTGGCAAGATGATGCTCGATGGGCTGAAAATGGTCGCACCGTCTGCGGCGCTGCTATTGTTCGCCATCCTGTTTTTCGGCCTGATGATCGACGCCGGTCTGTTTGATCCGCTGATCCGCAAGATTCTCAAGCGGGTGAATGGCGACCCGATCAAGATCGCCATCGGCACCGCCTTGCTGTCGCTGCTGGTGGCGCTGGACGGTGATGGCACTACGACCTACATGATTACCTGTGCGGCCATGCTGCCGCTGTACAAGCGTATCGGCATGAACCCGATGATCCTGGCTACCGTATCGATGCTGTCGTTGAGCATCATGAGCGGCATGAGCCCATGGGGCGGGCCTGCCACCCGTGCCATTGCGGCGCTGGGCCTGGATGCGACGGAGTACTTCATCCCGATGCTGCCGACCGTCATCGGTGGGGCAGCGTGGGTAGTGTTCACAGCCTACTTGCTTGGCCGCGCCGAGCGCCGACGCATCGGCAACATCGCGCTGGAGTCCGGCGGTGGTAACTGCTACATCAAGGAAATCCTCGGCGATAACCCGCACAAGCGACCACGGCTGGCCTATGTGAACCTGTTGCTGGTCATCGCTGTCATGACTGCGCTGGTGCTGGGGGTTATGCACGCCGCCATCTTGTTCATGATCGGTTTTGTCGCCGCATTGATGATCAACTACCCGCAACTGGACTTGCAGAAAGAACGCATTCTCGCCCATTCAGGCAACGCCATGACCGTGGTGCTCCTGGTGTTCGCCGCAGGCATCTTCGCCGGTATTTTCTCGGGTACGAAGATGGTCGATGCGCTGGCGCAGACCCTCGTGGACTGGATTCCGGAAGCCTGGAGCCACTGGTTCCCGCTGGTGGTGGCGCTGACCAGCATGCCGCTGACCTTCGTACTTTCGAACGACGCCTACTACTTCGGCGTTGTGCCGATCCTGGCCAATGCGGCTGCCGCGTATGGTATCGACCCTGTAGAAATTGCCCGCGCCTCGGTGCTGGGCCAGCCTGTACACCTGATGAGCCCGCTGGTGGCTTCGACCCTGCTGCTGGTGGGCATGGTCGATCGAGATATCGGCGACTTCCAGAAGGCAACCGTGAAGTGGGCGGTTTTGACATCGCTGGTCATCACTGCGCTGGCTTTGCTCACGGGTGCCTTGTCCTTCTTCGTCTGATCTAAATAGGGCGCAGCGTGCGCCCGCCTCATCCAATAACAACAACAGAGTATCGAACATGTCCCGAGCTGTTTTCCGTGGGGCCACCTGTGGCCTGCTCTGCGGCTGGTTGCCTGTGGCCGGCGCTGCCGGATTCATCGACGACAGCAAGCTCAAACTGCAGCTGCGCAACGTCTATTTCAACGAAAACTTCCGCGACGAACAGGGCATGAGCGCCCGCGCTGCTGCGACCGCCAAGAGTGAGCGAGTGGAATGGGCGCAGGGCTTCTTGCTCGACTATCAATCAGGGTTTACCCAAGGCCCGCTGGGCCTGGGGGTCGACGCCCTAGGGCTTGTAGGCGTGCGCCTCGACTCGGGGCGCGGCCGCAGCGGTACCGGCCTGCTGCCGGTTCATGACGATGGCCGCGCCGCAAGCGAGTTTGCCAGTGCCGGCGTGACTGCCAAGGCGCGGGTGGGGCAGACCGTGGTCAAGCACGGTACCTTGCTGCCCAAGACACCGGTGCTTGTTTATAACGACGCCCGGCTTCTGCCGCAGACCTACCAGGGCACGCAGTTGACCAGTACGGATGTCGATGGCCTGACGCTGACCGCCGGCCACTTGGATCGGTTCAAGCAGCGCGACTCGTCCAACAGCACGGGCCTGTACCTGGATGGTTACGGCGGCGATGAGTCTGGCGACTTCAGCTTTGCGGGTGCTGACTTTGCCATCAGCAAGCAACTGCGTGTGAGCTACTTCCACGGCCAGCTCGAGCACTTCTACCGCCAGGACTATGCGGGGCTGGTGCACGATCTATCCTTGGCCGGCGGAGTGTTCACCACCGACCTGCGCTACTTCAAGAGCCGTGACAGCGGAGCTGCTTATGGCGGCAAGATCGACAACGACATGTTCAGCGGGCAGGTGTCGTATACCCACTCCGGGCACACCGTCGGTGCCGGTTACCAGATGCTAGACGGCGATGCCGGGCTGCCCTACATCAGCGGTGCGACGGTCTACTCGTTCAGCAACGTCGGCATCGGCAAGTTCATCGAGGAGGAAGAGAAAACCTGGATGGCAAGCTATGCCTACAATTTTGCAGCAGCCGGTGTCCCTGGGCTCACGTTCATGGCGCGATACCTGAGCGGGGACAACGGTCGTTCCGCTGAAGCTGAACTCAACGAATGGGAACGTGACATGGAACTGGCCTACGTTGTGCAGTCAGGGCCCGTCAAAGGGCTGGGTGTAAAACTACGCAACTATGTCTACCGTTCTGATTTTTCCCGCGGGCGCGACAGTAATCGCATCTACCTGACCTACGACATTGCGATTTGGTAATGCGGCACCCTTGCAAGTACAGGTGGTGGCCTTTGAGATAGCCAAGCACGGCCAATATGGGATCATTTGCTATCGTGGTGTCGACTCGTAGGAGGTTTGCGCCGTGTGATGTTGGCTGGCTCAATCACAGCACCTTGTCGAGCGTGATGGGAAAGTCCCTTACACGCTTGCCCGTGGCATGGTAGACCGCGTTGGCCACCGCGGCGGCTACCCCGACGATTCCGATTTCGCCGACACCCTTGGACCCCAGCTCGTTGACAATATCGTCGTGCTCTTCAACGAAGATCACGTCGATATTCCCGCTGTCTGCGTTGACCGGGATGTGGTACTCCGCCAGGTTGTGGTTGACGATGCGGCCCAACCGATGGTCAGTCAACGCTGCTTCGTGCAGGGCCATGCCCACCCCCCACACCACGCCTCCCAGAATCTGACTGCGCGCGGTTTTCGGATTGACCACCCGTCCTGCCGCGACCGCGCTCACCACTCGGGTTACTTTGATCATGCCAAGGTCCTCGTCGACGTGGACTTCCACGAAGACCGCCGAATGGGTGGCAGTAGAGAACGGTTGGCGCCTGGCGCCGGGTTCGGCGTCGATCTGCACGGCAAACTCCCCGCCGGGGGCGCTGGCAACGATGTCCGCCAAGGCCAGCCGATGGCTGCCCGCGTGCAGGTAGCCCTCGGCGAAAACGATCTGCTCCCGGGGCGTGCTGGCCACTTGGGGGTACATTTTGCGCGCATGTTCCAGCACTTTGGTGCGCAGTACCTGGCAGGCCTGGCGCACGGCCGAGCCCACCGACGACACCGTGAACGATCCGCCCTGAAGCGGGGCGGTGGGCAGTGAGGAGTCACCCAGCATGAAGGTGACATCCTGCACCCTGACGCCAGCGGCGTCGGCGGCAATCTGAGTCATGACGGTGTAGGTGCCGGTCCCGATGTCGGTGGTGGCACTGCTGACGGTGAGGTGGCCTTGGGCATCGATATGGGCCTTGGCGCTGGCCTTCATCTGCATGGCTTCCCAAACGCCACCGGCCATACCCCAGCCTACTAACTGGCTGCCATTGCGCATGCTGCGCGGTTGGGGGTTGCGGTTACGCCAGCCAAAACGTTCGGCGCCTTGCTGGTAACACGCCAGTAGCTCTTTGCTGGAGTAGGGTTTGCCTTCGTTGGCATTGTTGGCGGCAAAATTACGCTGGCGCAGGTCAACCGGGTCGATCTGCGCCGCACAGGCCAGCTCATCCATGGCGCATTCCAAGGCAATCATCCCGGACGCGGCCCCAGGCGCACGCATGTCCAGCGGGGTGTACACATCGAGCGATGCCAGGCGGTAGCTAAGCGCAATGTTGTCGCACTGGTAGAGCATGCCGCTCCACTCCACCAGGTGCTCGGTGAAGTCCTCAAAGCGGGAGGTCTGGCCAAGCGCATCGTGGGCGATCGCCAGCAAGCGCCCGTTTGCATCTGCACCCAGGCGCAGGCGCTGCTCGGTGCGGGGCCGGTAGCCAAAGGTGAACATCTGCTGGCGCGTTAGCGTGACGCGCACCGAGCGCTGCAGGTGCAACGCTGCCATCACTGCCAGCGGCAACTGGTACTGCGGGCGCAAGCCCGAGCCGAAGGCACCGCCGACGAACGCCGCGCGCACATGGATGTTTGCCTTGGGCAGGCCGAACACCTTGTGCAGGTAGTCCTGGCAGTTCTGGGTGCCTTGGGTCTTGTCGTGGATTTCCAGGGTGCCATCGGCTTTGTACAGTACGGTCGAGGCATGGGGCTCCATCGGGTTGTGGTGCTCGTTGGCCGTCAGGTAGGTGGCATCCACCTTCACCGCGGCCCCGGCAAACTGCCCGGCGAAGTCGCCACGCGGCGCCGGTGTTTGCGCAGGTGCCGCATGTGACTGTTGGCATGCGCCGAGGTCTGTCTGGTGGGCTTCCTCGGCATAGTCGATCCTGATCAGCGAACCTGCATAGCGGGCCAGTTCGAGGGTTTCGGCGACCACTAGCGCCAACGGTTGGCCGCTGTAGAGCACGCGATCATTGAACAAGGGCCGAAACGGCGCCCCCTGCGCAGCATCGGCGTCGCTGTAGTCGTCGTCGTAACTGGAGATGCGCGGACGATGGCCATGGTCGAGCACGGCGATGACCCCGGGCACTCGCATGGCCTGCGAACTGTCGATGTCGAGCACCCGACCGCAGGCGATGGTACTGGATACCACGCTGCCATGAAGCAACCCCGCCTCGGGGTATTCGCCTGCATAGCGTGCCTGCCCGGTGACCTTCGCCACGCCGTCCACGCGGTCCAGGGGCGTGCCAACTACCGGTATGGGTGTGATCATGGTCGTGTTCCCCAGTCCGCGGCGCCGCGCGCCGCATCATTCAATGCCCGCACGATTGCCCGCTGGGCGAGCGATACCTTGAAGCCGTTGTGGCTCAGGGGCTGTGCACCTTGCAGCAACGCTTGCGCGGCGCGGGTGAAGAGCGCTTCGCAAGGCACTTGGCCGGCCAGCATGCGCTCCACAATCGGGTCCCGCCACGGCTTGTGGGCAACGCCGCCCAGCGCTAGGCGAGCCTGCTGGATCAGCTTGCCATCGAAGCTCAAGGCGGCGGCGACCGACACTAGCGCGAACGCGTAAGAGGCGCGGTCGCGTATTTTCAGGTAACGGTAATGGTGGTCGAACGCCGGGGGCGGCAGCTCGATGGCAACCACCAATTCATTGCCTGCCAGGTGATTGTCGCGCTCCGGGGTGCCCTCGGGGAGCCGATGGAACGCCGCAAAGGGTATCTGCCGTTCACCGCCCGGCCCGTGTACATGCACCACGGCTTCGAGCGCTGCCAATGCCACGCACATGTCCGAGGGATGGGTCGCGACACAGGCATCACTGGCGCCGAGAATGGCATGGATGCGGTTCATACCTGTACGCGCAGGGCATCCGCTGCCTGGTTCGCGCTTGTTGCAGGGTGTGCCGGTGTCATAGAAGTAGTAGCAACGGGTACGTTGCAGCAGGTTGCCACCGGTGCTGGCCATGTTCCTCAACTGCGGTGATGCCCCCGCGAGGATGGCATGCGATAACAGCGGGTAGTGCTGTTCGATCGTCGGGTGCCAGGCCAAGTCGGCATTGCTCACCAATGCGCCGATCCGCACGCCGCCGTTTGAGGTGGGGTGGATGCCGTTCAGCCCAAGGCCGGAAATATCGATAAGGCGCTTGGGGCGAACCACGTTTTCCTTCATCAGATCGACAAGGTTGGTGCCCCCGGCAATGAAGTGCGAGCACGCGTCAGCCAGGCTGACGGCTTCACTGACCGATGCGGGCTTGTGGTAGCTGAAGGGCGTCATGGGTTCGGCCCTCGTTGTGGTTGGGCCTCGGCCCTCATCAACGGCAGGGCTTCTTCCACCGCAGCGACGATGTTGCTGTAGGCACCACAGCGGCAAAGGTTGCCGCTCATCTGTTCGCGGATCGCTTCGCGGGTGTCGGCATGCCCTTCATGGGCAAGCCCGACGGCGGAGCAGATCTGGCCTGGCGTGCAATACCCGCATTGAAAAGCATCGTGAGTGATGAATGCGCGCTGCATGGGGTGCAGAACGTCGCCGTTGGCCAGCCCTTCGATGGTTACCAACTCGGCCCCATCGCACATGATGGCCAACGTCAGGCAAGCATTGACACGCTTGCCATCGCGCAGCACGGTGCAGGCCCCGCACTGGCCATGGTCACAGCCCTTCTTGGTGCCGACCAGGTCCAACTGCTCACGCAGCAGGTCGAGCAAGGTGGTCCAGGGGTGCACCTGCAGTGTTCGGGGTTGACCATTGAGGGTCAGGCGGAGGGGGTGTTCTTCAGCCCCATTGGGAGAGATCGCGCTCATGGTAGGTCCTCACGGTCAGGGTTCGCGCAGTCCGCTGCGTCTTTGTTGTGCGACCTGGCCGGCTGAGCAAACGTTCAGCCGGTTAGCCGACGTGCCCATCACTTTTTGCCTGGTAGCACCGAGCCGAGCACCTGCTTGGCTGTCTGGACGATGATGCCCGCCTGGTCGGGGTCGCCCTTGAGCAAGGTACTGGCAAACTTCTTCGCTTGCTCCAGCTTGATGTGCGGTGGCAGGGGCGGCACGTTCGGGTCGGTCTTGAACTCGATCAGTACCGGCCGATCCGCAGCCAGCGCGCGCTCCCACGCAGCGGCAACGTCCTCTTCGCGGTCTACGTAGATACCTTGCAGGCCAATGGAAATAGCGAACAAATGGTAGGGCACGTCAGGGATCGACTGCGACGCTTCGAACTTGGGGTCGCCCTCCATGACCCGTTGCTCCCACGTCACCTGATTGAGGTCCTCATTGTTGAACACAGCACAAATCCATTGTGGGGTGTCCCACTGTTGCCAGTACTTGGCCACGGTGATCAGTTCGGCGAGGTTGTTCATCTGCATCGCCCCATCGCCCACCAGGGCAACCACAGCCCGTTGCGGGTGGGCGAACTTGGCAGCAATCGCATAAGGCACGGCTGCGCCCATGCAAGCCAGGCCGCCGGACAGCGAGCACTGCATACCCTGGCGAATCTGCAGGTCGCGGGCAAACCAGTTGGCACAGGAGCCGGAATCGCTGGTGATGATGGCGTGGTCGGGCAGGCGAGGGGACAGCTCATGCACTACACGTTGCGGGTTGATCGGGTCAGCCTTGACCAGGGCGCGCTTGGCCACGGTCTTGTCCCACTGCGCACGCCAGGTCTGCACCTTGTCGCGCCAGCGCCGTTCGGTCTTGTATTCAAGTAACGGCAACAGTGCGCGCAGTGTTTCGCTGGCATCGCCGACCAGGTTGACCTCCATCGGGTAGCGCAGGCTGAGCATGTCGGGTTGCAGGTCGATCTGCACGCCCCGTGCCTGGCCTTCCTTGGGCAGAAACTCGGAATAGGGGAAGCCGGAGCCGATCATTAGCAGGGTGTCGCATTCGCTCATCAGCTGATAACTGGGTTCGGTGCCGAGCAAGCCGATCGACCCGGTGACCCACGGCAGATCATCCGGTAGCACAGCCTTGCCCAGCAGCGCTTTGGCCACGCCAGCGCCGAGTTGTTCGGCGACCGCCATTACTTGCTCAGTCGCCTGCAGGGCGCCGGCACCCACCAGTATCGCCACTTTGCGCCCGGTGTTGAGTACAGCGGCGGCGCGCTGCAGGTCTTCGTCGAACGGCAATACCCTCGGCTTGCTGTAGCCGATGCCTGAATGCACCGTACCGTGAGCCCGCGGGGGCTCGTTGTAGGGCAGGTCCTGCAAGTCGTTGGGCAGAATAACAGCGGTGACCCGGCGTTCGCCGACGGCCGTACGCACTGCACAGTCGAGCAGGTGGCGCACCTGCTCTGGCGTAGAGGCCTGCTGGACGAAGGCACCGGCGACATCCTTGAACATCGACAGCAGGTCCAACTCCTGCTGGTAGTGCCCGCCCAGTGCTGCACGGGCCTGTTGACCGACGATGGCCAGCACTGGCTGATGGTCCATGCGTGCATCGTACAGCCCGGTCAGTAAGTGCGAGGCGCCCGGGCCGGAGGTCGCGATGCAAACACCGAGCTCGCCGGTGAACTTGGCATGGGCGCTGGCCATGAAGGCGGCCATTTCCTCATGCCGGGCCTGGATGAATTCAATCTTGCCGTTGGCCCGGCTCAGCGCGCCGAACACGCCATTGATGCCGTCGCCGGGGTACCCGAAGATGCGCCGCACGCCCCATTGATACAAACGCTCCACCAGAAAGTCGCCTACCGTGCCGGTCATTACCTGCTCCCGTTTAGTGATCGATAGGGGTCTGGACTTGGCAGGTGTCGGGAAAGTTTCAACGGTATGCGCACCCGTCTGCCGGCTGGAACTTGGCAACAGCGGGTGGGTTCGAACCTGAACCCATCAACCGATCAGGATGCGCATCGTGACGCTCATGAACACAGCAGATGCCGCCGTGCAGGCGTTGTATTTCGAGGACGACGGCGCTACGCCGAACAGCCGTTTTCCCGTGCTGTTCTATCGGCTGAAGCTTGATCCGTCGGTGGATAATGCCCGTGCCTTCGAAGCACTGTTTGCGGCTCACCAATGGACCCCGCTGTGGCGCGACGGGATCTTCGATTATCACCACTTTCACCCTAACGCTCATGAGGCGCTGGGCATTGCTTGCGGGCAGGCCCGATTGACGCTTGGCGGAGCCTCTGGGCAAAGCGTCAGCGTAGAGTGCGGCGATGTGCTGGTGCTGCCGGCAGGCACGGGTCATCGCTGCATCCAATGCAGCGATGACTTTCTGGTGGTCGGCGCCTATCCACACGGGCAGGAAGACTACGACATCCAGCAGCCCGACAGCGCCGCCCACCCGCGCGCGCTGGCGCGCATCGCCATGGTGCCGCGCCCTGAGCAAGACCCAGTCAGTGGCCTGCGCGGTGCATTGATGACGCATTGGCGTTACGTGCGCGGCTAACGGGGCTTGCGCTGAAACGCTCTCAGGGCCGCCAGATAGGCGATGAACGAGTCACCCATCGCCATCGGCTATTTCAGTTAACGGCCGGAACCTGAGCCTGATCCACTACCGGCCGAGCCGCTGCTTCCACTGCCCGAGCCTGTGCCGCTATCACCAGAGCCATTACCGCCGGTTTCCGAGCCACTGTTGGTACCGTCACCAATCTACGGCGTTTGGTCCAGTAACTTGGCATAGGCCACCAGGCGTAGGTAGCGGTCTTCGTCGATGGTCAGCGAGGTGTGCTCGAACCGCTCGATCTTGCTGTTTACGATCCCTCTCCAAGCACCATTGAGCTGCATGAATCAAAGGTTTCAGGGCGCGTCGGGATTTCTCACAAAAAGCAATGATGGCACGTTGACTCTCCCCTTAGGGGGAGACTTTAGACTCCCGGCCCTCGATAGATCTGGCCTGAAAACAGCTTTTTTGGCCCGATGACTTTATTCATTCAATGCGGCTTTTGTAGGGAAGCAATCAATGAACAATCCATTGGAATTGGACAGCGTTATCAGCAGTACACAGGAGATTCTTGCGCAGTTGCTGGTGTTGGATAAGGGCGACGTGGCAGAGCACAGCAGTCTCGTTGACGACCTCAGCGCCGACTCGCTGGACATCGTCGACCTGAGCTTCCAGCTGGGCCGTCAGTACGGTTGCACCTTGCCGAAAACCAGCGTGCTGGATCACGCGGTAGCGGTGTTCGGCGACGCCACCCGGTTTGTCGAAAAAGGCCGAATCACGCAGGACGGCGTGGCCTTGCTGGAGCAGAGCCTCAGCGCTTATGCGCCGGGCCAGTTGCACGCGGGCATGCAGCCGGGCGATGTCTTCTCGGCCACCACCGTGCGTAACTGGGCGCAGCAATGCCATAACGTTTTCAACTACCTCCCCGAGACCTGCCCTGAGTGTGGCGCGGTTCATGCCCAACTCAATGAACGCAAACACGTGGTGTGTGGCGGTTGCAGTGCTCGCCTGACCCCTCTGGACGGTGACTCGATCTCGCGTCTGTTGGTCGAGCAGTACGCGGCCACCCAGTTGAAGGCTTCGGCGTAGGGGTTGCCTTGATGCAGGTCCGAGAGGTTCTGGTCACCGGCTATGGCCTGGTGGCTCCCACGGCACTGGATGCTGCCTCGCTGTTCACGACGATCAGCGAAAACCGTTCCTGCATTCGCCAGCACCCGGCGTTTGTCGAACTGGGGTTTGCAAACCCGGCGGCCGGATTTATCGATGAGCAACAATGGCAGGTCATCGCGGCGGCCTTTCCGGGCGACCTGCAGACCACCTCCCGCCAGGAATGGCTGGCGCATTACGTGGCCCATCAGGCGCTGGCCCATGCCGAGTTGGCCGACGGCGCATTTGCCCGAGTCGCCAGCGGTATTTTCGTCGGGGCCAACAAACACTGCGTGAGCGGTGATTTGCGGGACGCCAGCCGTTACATGGACGATCAGGGGCGGGTCGATCTCGACCAGTACCTGGATAACCACACCCTCAGCGGTGGGGCGTTTGCCCGGCGGGTTGATCAGCAAACCCGCCATCTCGCCGAATGGCTGGGTATACGTGACCATATCTCCACACATTCCGATGCCTGTGCCGCCGGCACCATGGCCATCGGCAGCGCCTATCGAGCGATCGCCCGTGGCGAGATCGACCTGGCGTTGTGTGGCGCAGTGGAGTTGATGGCCCATGAGTTGTCCTACTACAGCTTTGATGGGCTGGGTGCACTCTGCCAGCGAACGGACTTTTCCCCACAAGAACAGAGCCGGCCGTTCATGCCGGACCGCTGCGGTTTTGTGCTGAGTGAAGGGGCGGCGCTGTTGGTGCTGGAATCCCGCGAGCATGCCGAGCGTCGTCAGGCCTGTTCGCTGGGCCGGGTGCTGGGTTACGCGAATCAGTGCGAGGCAGAGAAAATCACCTCCAGCAGCCGCGACGGCAGCAAGTATGCCGCCTGCATGACGGCGGCCCTGGCCGATGCCGAACTGACCAGCGCGGCGGTGGACCATGTGAATGTTCACGGTACGTCGACACAGGCCAATGACCGTTGTGAGGCCCTGGGCCTGGCGCAGGTCTTCGGCGAAACCCTGGAGCAGATGACGTTCACCGCTAACAAATCTGCCGTAGGGCATTCGTTGGCCAGCAGTGGTGCCATTGAGGCGGTGCTGTCGTTGATGAGTATCCAGTTGGGCGTGGCCTTGCCGACCCTCAATTTTCAGCCGGAAAAAACCGAATTTCCGGAGTTGAAATTCCTTTGCGAACCGTTGCAGCAACCGATCAATGTCGTGCTTTCCAACTCCTTCGGGTTTGGTGGCGTGAACAGTTCGTTGGTGCTGGGCAGGGCATGACATGACCAGATCCAATTCAACCGCTGTTTATATCACCGCTGCGTCGGTACTCAACGCCGCCGGTACTGAATGTGCGTCTCGTGACAGTCAACCTCAGGCCGCGCAACCGCTGGATTTCGACCCGGCACGCCTGGCCCATTGTGTCTCAGCGCCCGCCTTGCCGGCGGGTGTGTACGACCGCAAATTGTCCCGCAGCCTCGAGCCTCAGGGCGCGCGCCTGCTGTATTGCGCCGGCCGTCTCGCCGAAGCCTTGCGTGGGCTGGACTTGCCCGACGAGCGGATTGCATTGACCGCTGCCATTCCGGAAGTGGATGGGCCCAGCTCGTGCTGGGATGCAGTGCAGGCCATTGGCGCACAACCGGCAGATCTGTTGGCGCAATTCTTTGCCCACACACCGCCCCTGCATGCGCTGATGATGCTCAACAGCAGCGTCATGGCCCACGTGGCTGAGGCCTTGGGTTGCAAGGGGCCCATGGGCGGGTTTTGCTCCCAGGGCAATGCGGGGCTGGATGCCTTGATGGAGGCCGCCGCCCATCTGAGCGAAGGCCGCGCCGATGCTGCCGTCGTCGTCAGTAGCAGTCCGAACATCACCCCGGCGTTGTACCTGCGTGAAGCTACTCACCCACCTGTGAACCCCAGCCCGTGGGTTTTCGGCGAAGGTGCTGCGGCACTGTTGCTGACGACCCACTCGGGCAGCGGTGCTCAATCTGTGTTGCGTATTGCCGGGTTTGCCCGTGGTTACAGCGCGCAACCCGTGCGTGGACTGGCGGTTGGTCGCGACGTCATTGAGCGTGCTTTGAGGAACGAAAAACTGTGTCTCAGCGATGTCGGGCAAGTCGTCGCCGATGCACAGGATCCGCAGATTGCGGCGTTGTTTGCCCTATCGGGGCACACCCTCGAACACTCCAAGGCGTTGCTAGGTGACTTGGGCGCCAGCGCCTTGCTCAGCGAAATCGCTGTGACCTGGGCACTGGACTGCAGCCGTTACACGCTGTTGCTCGAACATAGCCGAGGCGGGCATTGGGGCGCGGTGCTGCTGGCCAGAACGTCGTCGGACACAGAGACAATGGAGCGTTACCCATGAGCCCCACACGGATCGTGATCACGGGCATGGGCGCCGTCACCGGCTTCGGTTTCGAGTGGCAGTCCATGTGGCAAAGAATGTTGGCCGGCGAACATTGCATTCGGCCATGGCAACCGGAAGGCGTAGAGGCGGGTGCGTTCCCTGTGCGTTACGCAGCGCCCGTGGATATGGGCTTGATGCCGGCACACTTGAAAGACCATCCGGCCTGGGGGTTGTCGCTGGAAAAACGCACCCGCTTTGGTTGGGTCGCGGCCACCCAAGCCATTGCTGACAGTGGCCTGAGCCCCGAACAGCTGCGTGGCGCGGCGGTATTGTCAGCGTCCGGCGCACCTGCTCATCGTTTGCAGGACATGCTGCTCAGCCTGGCGGATGACCCGGCGCAGGCGCCGTCCTGGGCTCAATTGATGGCGCGACAGGCGCAGGTCGATCCTGACAGTTCACTGTGTCAGAGCAACGACCGCCTTGCGCGGGTGATTGCCGATGGCATCGGCAGTGAAGGCCCGGTGATCAATATCAGCAGCGCCTGCGCGGGCGCTTCCCAGGCCATCGGCAATGCATTCCAGATGATCCGTCGCGGCGAGGTCGAGCTGGCCATTGCCGGGGGCGCCGATTCGGTGCTGAGCCTGGACACCATGACCGCGCTGTATCTGCTCGGCGCCGCCAGCAGCGAACAGCGTTGGGGCACCGAACTGTGTCGGCCGTTCGACCGCCATCGCAGTGGCTTGATTGCGGGTGAAGGCGGTGGTTTTGTCGTGCTCGAAACCCTCGAACGGGCGCTGGCCCGAGGGGCAACGCCGTACGCCGAAGTGCTGGGTTTCGGCAGCAGCTTGGATGCCTACAAAATCACCGCACCCGACCCGCAGGGCCGGGGAGCGGTGCTGGCGATGCAGGCGGCCCTGACAGATGCCGGGCTGGAGCCGCAACAGATCGATCTGATCAATGCCCACGGTACGTCGACACCCCTCAACGATGCCGCCGAAACCCTGGCGATCAAAACCCTGTTCGCCGAGCGCGAACATTATCGGCGGTTGCTGGTGACGGCCAACAAGTCCCAGTTCGGCCACTTGATTGCGGCCGCCGGAGCACCGGAGTTCATGCTCACGGCCCTGGCCTGCCGGGATGATCGGGTCACGCCGACCCTGAACCTGCATGATGCCGACGAACAGTGCGACCTCGACTACTGCGCCCATCAAGCGGTCAAGCGCAAGGTCGACGTTGCCTTGAGCAACTCCTTCGGTTTCGGCGGCCTCAACACTTCACTGGCGCTGGGCAAGTACCGGGAGGCGCCGCGATGAAACAGGCGGTCGCGATTGCCGGTGCGGGTTGCGTGTTGCCCAGCGGCTGGGGTGTCGAGTCTTTCTGGGCGGCCGCGAACGAAGGGCGCAGTGCAATTACGGCGCTGAACGCCCGACGGTTCAGCAGCGAACGGGTGGTGGCGTTCGGCCAAATTCAGGATCAGGACCACCAACGCAGCCGACAAGACCTTGCGCAAAACCTTCAGCGTTACTGCACGCCGGCAGTGATCTGGGGTGTCAGCGCGGTACGTCAGGCGTTGGAAGAAGCAGGCCTGGCCAATGAACAGCCGGATGTCCGTTTCGGTTTGTATTGCTGTCAGGGCGGCTACACCCATCCGTCTCTGGAATCCTATGCCGAGTTGTTGCTCGGCTGTCGGCAAGACGGCGTCGCTGACATGGCGGCGTTCGCCAAACGGATCCTGCAAGACCGTGCCCAGGACCCTTTTCTGGTGCTCAAAGGCTTGAGCAACTGCTTGCTGGGTGTTACCAGCCTGGCGCTGAAACTGGTGGGGGAGTGCAACGCCTATATGCAAGGTGTCGCCGGCAACCTGGCAGCCTTGCGTGAGGCTACGGCCGCTTTGCAGGATGGCCGAATTGACGCGGCAATCGTTGTCGGTGCGGGCAGCGAGCTGGATGCCCTGGCGCTGTCCGGGTTGGTCCAGGCGGGGGTGATCAGCGCCAACGGCTCGAACACTCTGCTGCCGTTTGACCTTCGGGGCACCGGCGGCATTGCCGGGGAGGGCGCTGCAGCATTGGTGCTGCGCCGGCGCGAAGACCTGCCAGCCGGTCCTCAGGCGTGCCTCGCCGACATGACGGCCCATGCCACCCTCGGTCGCTTGAGCCTGCCCGACAGCGCAACCGATGTGTTGGTGTGCAGCGGCACCGGCGATGCGCACAAAGACCGCGTGTTGTGCCAGACGCTGGCCCTTGCGCGCGCCTCCCACATCACCAGCGGGTTGGCGATCAACGGCATTCTCAGCGCGGCGCCGAGCCTGGTGGATCTGATACTTGCGCGTTGCGCATTGCAGGCCCAAAGCGTGCCGCCGATCGCCGGTTTGCAGCAGCCAGTGGCGAACCTGCCGTTTATTCGGGGTGCGCCCCATGCCGCGAGCCTTGCGCATTGCCTGGTGCTGAACCGTGACGACAACGGATTCAGCGCCGCCTATCAAGTGCTCTACAGCGCACAGGTCACTCAAGACTGACGCTGACTACCGCCTCTTTTTTATCGTCAAGGGATATGACTGTCATGGATTATCGCGATTTCGTTCGGCCCAAATTCGTCGGCCTGCTCCAGGCACTGGGCCTGGAGTGTGAGTTTCAGCGCGCCCTCGGTAGCCAGTTGTTCTACCGCAACCCCAAGGGCGACATGGTCACGGTCACCGACTTTCTCGGCGGTTACGGTGCGGCACTGTTTGGCCACAACGACCCACAATTCGTCGATCAGCTATGTGCGCTGCTGCGCAGCGACGTGCCATTCAACGCACAAATGTCGATCCGCGGTGCGGCCGGGCAATTGGGGCGAGAGCTCAGCGACGCCTTCAATCGCGAACTGAAGAACACCGAACGTTATATTTCGACTTTCTCCAACAGTGGCGCGGAGGCGGTGGAAATTGCCGTCAAGCACGCGGAGTTCCGTCGCCAGAAGAGCCTGCAAAAGCAGTTCGACGACATCGATTTCACCCTGGCCAGCCTGACCGCCAGCGAACGCGCTTACCGCGAGCTGGATGTGGCCGACCTCGACCTGCCTGCGGGTGTCCTGCCGGCCACCCTGAACAGCGTGACCTTGCGTCAGGTGGTTGAAGCCGTTCGCCAACACAACCTGGCGCAGTTGCACATCGAACCGGTATTCGTCGCCCTACGCGGCAGCTTCCACGGCAAATTGGTCAATACCGTGCAACTGACCTATGGCCGTCAGTACCGCGCGCCGTTTGCCCGTTTTGGTCTGAACGTCGAGTTCATCGACCCACAGCAGCCCCATCAGTTGCAGGAATTGCCGGCCCGGCACACGCACCATTGGTTGAGTCTGCAATGGGACGGCGAACACCTGAACGTGCTGCAACTGCCGTTCAGTGCGATTACCGCCGTGTTGATGGAACCGATTCAGGGCGAAGGCGGTATCAACGAGTTCGCGGCCGAGTTCTACCTGGGGCTGCGCAGGCTGTGTAACGAGCAACAATGCCCGCTGGTGGTCGATGAAGTGCAGTCGGGTTTTGGTCGCGCCGGGACGTTTCTTGCCAGCAGCCAGTTCAACCTGCAAGGCGACTATTACTGCCTGTCCAAGGCCCTTGGCGGCGGCTTGATGAAGATCGCCGCGACGGTGATCCGCAGCAGCCACTACGAAGGCGAGTTCAGCTACATCCACAGCTCGACCTTCGCCGAGGACGATCCGTCCTGCCATATCGCGCTGTCGGCATTGCGCCGGTTGTTCGCCAATGATGACGCGATGCTCAAAGACGTACGTACCAAGGGCGCCTACCTCAAAGCCTCGCTCAATGAACTGAAGATGGCCTATCCGGATGTGATCGCCGATGTGCGCGGGCGTGGCTTGCTGGTGGGTTTGGAATTGCACGACTTGAGTGTCAGCAGCTCGCTGGTACAGGCGTCGGCCCAGTACAACGATGCCTTGGGTTACTTGATCGCCGGTTACCTGTTGCAATTCGAAGCGTTGCGGGTAGCACCGTCAGGCAGCAATTCCAACGTGATTCGCCTGGAGCCGCCAGCCTGTATCACCTTGAGCGAAATCGACGGGCTGATCGGTGCCCTGCAACGGGTCTGCGACATGCTGCGCCGTGGCGATGCGTTGCCGTTGGCGGCGGGTATCTGCGCGGACTCGATTCACGCCGCGCCAGCCCGTCAGGACGATTTTCGGGTGGCCGAGCCCGTTGAAAACATCGATGCCAAGGTCGAAGTCGTCGCTCGGGTAGCGTTCATCAACCACCTGATCGATGCCGATATCCTCGGTGACGTCGATCCCTCGCTGGCAGCCCTGAGCCCGGAACAAAAACGCACGTTCATCAACCGCACCAAGCCTGAACGCCGCGCTGTGCCAGTCGGCCCGGTGATCATTCGGTCGCGCCTCGGCATGGCGGTGGAGTTCACCTTGTACCCGCTGTGCATGGATTCGGATGCCATGGCCGAGTACATCCTCAGCGGTGACCTGGACAGCATCCGCGAAGAAGTCGGCAGACGTGTCACCGATGCCCGCGCCGATGGCTGCAACATCGCCGGCCTCGGGATGTACACCTCGATCGTCACCCACAATTGTCAAGCGCTGAAGATTGCCGACATGGCGTTGACGTCCGGCAATGCCCTGACCATCGGCATGGGGCTCGAAGCCATCGAGCAAGGCTGTGTACAGCAAGGTCTGGCACTGCGCGAGCAAACTGCTGCCGTTGTCGGTGCCGCCGGTAACGTTGCGTCGACCTATGCTTCGGTGCTGTCCGCCACCGTCGATCACCTGATTCTAATTGGCAGCGGTCGTGACGGCTCGGTTCGGCGCCTGGAGAAAACTGCGCAACAGATTTACGCCGACGCGGCCCGTTCGATCCTCAAAGGCACGGCCGAACACGACCGGTTGGCGCAGCGACTGCTGACCCTTGAAGGTTTTCGTGGCTTGTTGCACTCACATGGACAAAAAGCCGACCTCGGTTTGCACATCGCCCGTCTGGTGGATGAGCGCCTTGGCGCGAACGCCTTCATCACAGTCACCAACGATCTCGACGCCCTCAAGGGCGCACGGATCGTCCTGTGCGCTGCCAATGCGCCTCAGCCGTTCCTCGGTGCCGAACATTTCGCCGAGCGCAGCGTGATTTGCGATATCGCCGTGCCGCTGAACGTCCATCAAGGCCTGCCGAGCCAACGCGAAGACGTGCTCTACATGCACGGCGGCATCGTCCAGACGCCGTTCGACGACGGCCTGGCGCCCAACGTGCGGGCCTACCTGAAAAAAGGCCAGCTGTATGCGTGCATGGCCGAGTCGGTGTTGATGGGCTTGTCTGGCATGAGCCAGCACGGTTCCTACGGCGATATCAGCCGTGAGCAAGTTCAGCAGGTCCGCGCACTCGCCGCGACCCACGGCTTCACCCTCGCGCAATTCAAAACTCAAAACTCACTTTAAGGAGCGGTCATGGTTCAGAAAATAGCTGTCGTGACCGGCGGCAGCCGCGGCATTGGCAAGTCCATCGTGCTGGCCCTGGCCGGCGCGGGTTATCAGGTTGCCTTCAGTTATGTCCGTGACGAGGCGTCGGCCGCTGCCTTGCAAGCGCAGGTCGAAGGGCTCGGCCGGGAGTGCCTGGCCGTGCAGTGTGATGTCAAGGATGCGCAGAGCATTCAGGCGTTTTTTGAACGGGTCGAGCAACGTTTCGAGCGTATCGACTTGTTGGTCAACAACGCCGGTGTCACCCGTGACGGTTTGCTCGCCACGCAATCGTTGAGCGACATCACCGAGGTCATCCAGACCAACCTGGTCGGCACGTTGTTGTGCTGTCAGCAGGTGCTGCCCTGCATGATGCGCCAACGCAGCGGGTGCATCGTCAACCTCAGTTCGGTGGCCGCGCAAAAGCCCGGTAAGGGCCAGAGCAACTACGCCGCCGCCAAAGGTGGTGTAGACGCATTGACACGCGCACTGGCGGTGGAGTTGGCGCCGCGCAACATCCGGGTCAACGCGGTGGCGCCCGGCATCGTCAGCACCGACATGAGCGAAGCCCTGGTCGGCGCCCATGAGCAGGAAATCCAGTCGCGGCTGTTGATCAAACGGTTCGCCCGGCCTGAAGAAATTGCCGACGCGGTGCTGTATCTGGCCGAGCGCGGCCTGTACGTCACGGGCGAAGTCTTGTCCGTCAACGGCGGATTGAAAATGCTATGAGCGAGGCACGCACGATTGTGATTACCGGCGCGGCCAATGGTATTGGCCGCGCCGTCGCGGAAAATTTTGCAGCCCAGGCCGAGCACCTTTTGATCTTGCTTGATCGGGATCTGGCAACCTTGCAGAGGTGGGTCACCGAGGGCGAATTTGCCGCTCGCATCGAAACCCATCAAGCGAACATCGCCGATCTCGCCAGCCTGCAACTGCTGTTCAAGGGCCTGGCCAACCGGGTCGGCTTTGTCGATGTGCTGGTCAACAGCGCCGGGGTCTGCGACGAGAACGAACCCGAAGACCTCGACAACTGGCACAAGGTAATTTCGATCAACCTCAACGGCACCTTTTACGTCACCTCGTTGTGCCTGCCACTGATGGCGGATGGTGGGCGGATCGTCAACATGTCGTCGATCCTCGGCCGAGCGGGCAAGGTCCGCAACACCGCTTACTGCGCCTCCAAGCACGGCATCATCGGCATGACCAAAGCCTTGGCGCTGGACCTGGCGCCACGGCGAATCACCGTCAATGCCATCCTGCCCGCCTGGATCGATACACCGATGCTGCAAGGCGAATTGGCGGCTCAAGCGCGCATCGCCGGGATCACCCCCGAGCAAATCCTGCGCAATGCCAAGAAGAAGTTGCCCCTGCGGCGCTTCATTCAGGGCGACGAAGTGGCGGCCATGGTCCGTTATCTGGCGAGCCCGCAAGCGAGTGGTGTCACGGCGCAAAGCCTGATGATCGACGGCGGTGCCGGGTTGGGAATGTAGCCATGGCTCGACTGGAATTGAACCGCGGCCTTTTGGCCGCGCTGGTCAGCCTCGGCTCGCCAGTGGCGATCGCCGAGTGGTTGCCGGAGCATCATGAAGCGGAGATCGGCGTTGCCACGGCCGTGCGTCTGCACGGTGACGACCAGGTCACGCAAAAGGCCGTGTACCTCAAGTTCAGCCTGGAGGATGCCTGGGACAGCGGCTACTACAAGGCCAAGGGCCGAGCCCGTTACGACTTCCGTTATGACGGCAACAACCCATACAGCGCGCAAGCCCGGGACGATTACCGGGCAACTGCCGATTGGCGGCACCTTTACTGGGGGCTCTACGTTGGTGACGGCGAGCTGACGGTGGGCTGGCAGCAAGTGGTGTGGGGGCGTGCAGATGAATTACGGGTGCTCGATCAGATCAACCCGCTGGATTATCGCGAGGGTGTGATCGGTCTGTTGGAAGACAGCCGCATCGCCGTGCCGATGATTCGCCTAGTGCAGCCGGTCGCCGAGTGGGAGCTGGAAGCGCTGGTGATCACTGATTTTGTGAAAAACCAGGCGCCGGCCGTCGGCAGCGAGTTCGATGCACCGATCTTTGCCACGCCCGATCCGCAGATGTTTGTGGTCGATTCGCGGCCCGGTTATGACGGTCACAGTGGCTTCGGTTACGGCGCCAGTGCCAACGGCCGGATCGGCACGGTGGATGTCAGCTTCGTTGCCCTCAACGCCCGCCAACAGGACCCGGTTTACGCCGTCGAAGGCCAGACCGAAGAGGGCCTGATTCGCCTCGAACGGCAATTCCCGCGCTATTCCATGGGCGGCGCCGGTGTGGCCATCGATGCCGGCCACAGCATCGTGGTACGCAGTGAAGTCGCCTACTTCGACAATTGGCGCGTCACCGATCCTTACCGCGCTTACGGCAGCGACCAGACGGCGATGACCAAGTCGCTGCTGGGCGTCGATTACCTATTGCGGGACTGGCTGATCTCGACGCAGTGGCAACATCAGCGGCTGCTCGACTGGCAGCCCGGTATGGTCCAGGACAAACGCGACGACCTGTTCACCGTGTCTGCCGAAGGCTCGCAGTTCCAGGATCGCCTCAAGACCCGTCTGGTTTTCGGCATGTCGCCGCCAGCGCAGGACGACAGTTTCGTTCAGGGGATCTTCACCTACAAACCGGTGGACTGGCTCAAGTTGGGGCTCGAAGTCGATGTGTTCTTCGGCAAGCCCGACCGCCAGTTCGGTGCGTACGCCAACCGCGACCAGGTGCGCTTGTCCGCCGGTTATCTGTTCTGACCACACCGGTGCGGTGTACGAACCACTCAAACAATGAAAAGGAAATCGCGATGTTGCCCATCTTCAAGACCCTGACGGTAAGCGCACTGCTGCTGAGCGCCGCTGCCACCCTGGCAGCTGAAACACGCACGGCCGACGACATCATTCGCCAGGCCCGGGACCGCGATGACGGCAAGAGCTTCATGTCCCAGGTGTCCCTGATCCTGATCGACAAGCAAGGTAACAGCCGCATCCGCGAGTTCAGCTACCTGCAAAAGGATTACCCGGAGAGCGACAAATTCACCATGTATTTCTCCGCGCCGAGTGATGTGCGTGACGTCGCCTTCCACATCGAAAACCCGCGCGAGGCCCTGGGCCTCGAAGACAGCCAATGGATGTATTTGCCGGTCAGCCGACAGACCCGAAGGATTTCCACCACCGACAAACGCGGGGCGTTCATGGGTAGCGACTACTCCTATGCCGACCTCGACAAGATTCGCGCCGAAGACTATCGCCAAACGCTGGTTGGCGAAGAGCAGTTGCAGGGCCGCGATTGCTACGTGATCGAGCGTGAGCCGGCGACGCCTGCCGTTCTGGCCAAGACCGGCTACAACAAGCTCAAGGTCTGGGTTGATAAGAAGAACTCACTGGTATTACGCCAGGACTTCTTCGATGTAAAAGGTGTGATGTTCAAGCAGATGCGCACCCTTAAGACTGAAACCATCGACCAGATCGACAGCATTACCCTCAGCGAAACCGAGGACTTCATCGCCGGTACGCGCTCTCAGCTGCGCTTCAACCAGTTGCAGTACAACGTCGCGTTGGACGACCGCCTGTTCACGCAGACCGCGATCAAGCGGGGGCTGAAAGCCGGCGACTTGCCGGAATACGCCGTGTCTGCCCGCTAAGCGCCGCTCTCGATTCATCTGGAACCTTCATTCATGGAAAGATACCTGAACTTCGTCGAGCGCTATGCGCGGGCAATTGTGTTCGTACTGGTGGCGATCACCGCCTACTTCACCTACACCCTCGGCGCGCTGATGTCGGACACCAATCCGTATCTGCTCAAGGACACTCACCCGGCGCGCAAGACGATCATTGATTTGCAGCGTGAGTTCACCGGCACGTATGACTCGGTCATGGTGGCGCTGAGCAACCCGGAGAGTGTCTTCAACACCACGTCGCTGAACGCCCAGTTCGAGCTGTCCCAGGCCATACGCCGGTTGATGCTGGCGAACGATGAGGACCGTGTCGAACTGCAGCGCATCGTCGGCCTCCACAGTGGCGACCCTGATGCCCAGGGTTTGCTGGTGCAGATCCTCGCCGAGGGTTTTTCGCAGAACGATTACGCTGCCGCCAAAGCGCTGCGCGACCATGGGATTGCCCGGCACTGGGACAGCCATGACCTGCAGTTCCTGAGCTTTCTTGCCGAGCGGCTCAACCCGATCCAGGAAATGGCCTCGATGGCTGACTTGGAAAACATCAGCTTGAGTGCCGATGGCGAGTTGTGGATCCACAAGACCCTGCACGCGCTGGATATGGACCCGATCAAGGTTGAAGCGCAGATCATGGGCAATGAGCAGATGGTCGGTGGCGTCGTCTCGGCGGACAAGAAAGTCGCCATGGTCGTCGCCGAACTGGGCACCAAACAGGACGACGCTCAGGCCCAGTTGCGTGCCTATCACCAGGTCCGTGAGATCATCGCGAAGTACCAGGCCGCTCACCCGGAGTTCACCGATGAGGTGTTTATCGCCGGCATGCCGATCTTCATCGCGGCCCAGCAGGAAATCATCGATCACGACCTGGCGATGCTGTTCCCGATCGTGTTCCTGTTGGTGACCTCTCTGCTGGTTTTCTTCTTTCGCAAACCACTTGGCGTGGTGCTGCCGCTGTTCAATATCCTGTTCTGCACCATCTGGACCCTTGGCCTGATGGCGTTGCTGCGTGTGCCGATGGACTTGCTCACCAGTGTCTTGCCGGTGTTCCTGTTCACCATCTGTTGTGCCGACGCGATCCACGTCATGGCCGAGTATTACGAACAGCTCAATTCGGGTAAGTCGTTCCGCGAAGCCAACCGTGAAACCCAGCGCCTGATGGTCACGCCCGTGGTTCTGACAACGGTCACGACTATTGCGACGTTCTTGATTTCCACCACCAACAACATTGTCAGCATCCGCAACTTTGGCGTGTTCATGTCCATCGGCCTGACCGCGGCGCTGATCATCTCGTTGCTACTGATTCCGGCGTGGATTTCGATCTGGGGCAAAGATGCCGTACCGCGCAAAGTGCAACTCAAAGAGTCGCTGATCTCCCACTATCTGGTGGTGTTCTGTGCCTGGCTGATTCGCTGGCGCAAGCCTGTATTGCTGGTGACCCTGCCGTTGTTGGCGATGATGACGGTGTTCACGTTCAAGGTAGATATCGAAGACTCGGGCATTGCCTACTTCAAGAAGGACAGCCCGGTGCGGATGTCCGACGAGTTCATCAACCGGGCCGGAGTCGCGGGTACATCCCCGGGCTGGATCGCTTTCGACACCAAGACTCCGCGTGGCGCGCTGACCACTGAAACCGTGCAGTTCCTCGAGCGTCTGGACCAGTTCATCAAGGCCCAGCCGAACGTGAGTTACACCTATTCGGTGGCGACCTACATCAAGCGCATGAACCTCGTGCTCAACGACATGAACCCTGCTTTCCTGCGGGTGCCGCAGGCAGTGGAGCAGGTGACGGTGGTCGATGATGACGGGAACCCGGAGACCTTCGATGTCGACGGCAACTCGCTCATCGAGCAACACATCATGATGTTCGAGAACGGTGGCGGCACCGACTTGCAGAACGTGCTCAATGCCGATTACTCGAAGGCGGTGACGCTGTTTACCATGACCTCCTCTGTGGCGGGCGATTACCAGGCGATGCTCGATAAACTGGACGCCTGGCTGGTCATCAACAAACCGGCCAACCTGCACGTCACCCATGCCGGTACGCCGTACATATGGACCGGGGTGTTGCAGGAAATCACCCAAGGTCAGGTGCTGAGCTTCTCGCTGGCGTTGCTGGCCGTGACCTTGATGATGATGTTCTGGCTCAAGTCAGTACGCCTGGGTATCCTCGGCATGCTGACGTTGCTCACCACGTCGGTGACGGTGTACGGCAGCATGTACCTGTTGGATATCGAGTTGAACATCGGTACCACACTGGTGACGTTCCTGGTGGTGGGCGTCGTGGATTACGCCGTTCACCTGCTGTCACGGATCAAGATGCTGGTGCACAAGGGCATCGAGATCGACGAGGCCATCCTGGCGGCCATGCAGGGCGTCGGGCGCTCGACGGTGGTCAACGTCGTGATCTTCTCGATGGGCTTTGTCGCGCTGCTGTTCTCCGCCTACAAACCCGTCATTGACTTGGGTGTATTGGTAATACTGGCGCTGTCATCCAGCGGCTTCATGACCATTTTGTTGGTCACGCTGATTTCGCCGTGGTTCTTTGCCTCGATTGTGCCGCAGCCAGCCGTGCAAGAGGGCGAGCAGCCGGGGGGTGAGACGGTGCCAGGGTAAATCGCCGGGGCGCCTGCGTGCTGAAAACGGCGCGGGGCGCCATGGCCGTTCAGGGGCGGCGGTGCGGATTCAGCGGGCTTTTGCCAAGTGTTCGAACTGGCATTGCATCTGAGCATCTTTGAGGCTCAGCTCAAACTCAACCAAGCCGTCATGCACTTGCTGCAAGGCCTGGATCTGCCCCATCAATTCCTGCTTTTTGTTATCGATGGCCTGCATGGCCAGATCCCAGGGCAGCTCCTGGCCGCGATGATCCTGCAGAATGGCCTGCATTTCCTTGAGCTTGAAACCGAGTTGCTGAGCGCATTTGATGAAGGTCAGCAGCTCTACGCTTTGCTGGCTGTAGATGCGGTACTTGCCTTCGCGTTGCGGAGGGGGCAACAGGCCGATTTCTTCGTAATGTCGAATGCTTTTGACGGTGGTGCCCGACAGCTGGGCGGCTTTGCCGATGTACATGAAAATCCCTTTTTTTGACGCATCAGAAGCGAAAAGATGTCGCGCGCTCGTGCAGGCGCGCGACATCTTTGCACAAGCGTCAAGGGGGGGGAAGCCAAGTTGAACAAGGTGTCACAGCAGGGAGGCTCGGTTGCGCAGCGCAGGGGCACGGCCCGACCGGGCCGATCAGCGGCTGGCGACTGCCTGGACTTGTTTGAGCCAGGCTTCACGCTGTTCCGGCTTGGAGCCCAATACCGGACCGAAGGTCAGGGTTTTCAGGGGTTTTATGCCGCAGAACTCTAGGGTGGTCTTGCGCATTTGGTGCAGGCCCGGCATGCGATACACCCACCGGTAGTACCACGGCGGCGTGTCCATGGTCACCAGAAGGTGAGCCGTGCGGCCCTTGAGCAGCTTATCCGGGAAGGGCGAGCCCTTGCGGTACTTGAAGGCAAAACCTGGCAGAAACACGCGGTCGAAAAACCCCTTGAGCAACGCCGGAATGCCGCCCCACCAGATCGGGTACACCAATGTCAGGTGTTCGGCCCAGGTAATGTCGTTCTGTGCGTCGATCAAATCGGGCTCAAGCAACTGGATCTGGTTATAGCCATCGTGCAAGACTGGATCGAAATCCAGGGTGTCCAGGCGCAGCAGGCGCACCTCATGGCCTGCTTGCGTGGCGGCCTCGACATATCGTTCGGACACAGCGCCGCAAAAGCTGTCGTTCGAAGGGTGGCCGAGGATTACGAGCATGCGTTTGCTCTTCATGACGAACTCCACATAATGAAGTGCCAAGGGTAAAGTCTGCCCCTAACGGTAGAGTCAAGCCTTGCCGGTTAGCGGTAGAGGCAAACAGTCCAGCAGCGCTCGGGTGTAACCCGGCAAACCGTCGAATCAGCGGGCGCAGATCACCACACTAACGGGTGGCGATCGCGCAGCGGGAAAGCCCAGAAGTCAGCCGTTGCCGGGTGCTGGGTGACTTGTTTGGAGTTTCCCTAAAGAATGTCAGGGTCGCCAAAAAAAATTTGGACATCCATATAAATCAAAAGGTTATGAATGGGGAGTTGGTTTTGTATCCCCAGATGTACGCTTTTTTACAGCAGCTACGAGTGGATTACAGTGGACGCACCGAGGGGGGGCGCTGTCAAACGTGCAATCCCTCACCCAGTCGCGCAGCCTATGCTTTGGGCTCATCCCAGTCGCTACGCGTCGCAGCAGTCAGTGGGTGGGATGCACACGTTTTCCACTGAGGCCTGAACCAGAAAGCCGACATTTCCTGAGAAAGCCGGCTTTCTGGTTTCAGGGGACAACCTGAATGGTCAGACGATGAAGTTCACCAATCGGTTAGGCACTACGATCATCCTTCCTGCGCTTTCCAGATATTTGCTCAACACAGGATCGGACAGCGCCTGGTCACGGATTGTGTCATGGTCGGCATCGGCCTGGACCAGAATCTCCCCCCGTAGCTTGCCATTGACCTGTACCATCAACTTCACTTCGTCCTGCCTTAAGGCGTCGCTGTCCGGGGTCGGCCAGGCACTGTCGTAGATCGCGCCGGGGAATCCTAATGCCTCCCAGAGAACCTGGGAGATATGTGGCGTCACAGGTTGCAGCACCTGCAAGAGAATGGCCATGGTTTCCCGGCAGACCTGGTGACCAACGCTGCGGGCACTCTCCAGTACCTTGAGCATCTTCATTGCACCCGATACGACGGTATTGTATTGCAGACGCTCATAATCGTTATTGATTTGCTTCAACAAGTCATGGGTCATGAAGCGCACACGGCTGGCTTCTGTGGCGTCTGCCGCCTGGCCGTCACTTTCGCTCCAGCGTGCCTGCTCATCAACGGCAAAGCTCCAGAGACGGCGCAGGAAGCGATAAGCCCCTTCGACACCGGTGTCGCTCCAGATCGTGCTTTGATCAGGGGGGCCGGCGAAGATGGTGAACAACCGGGCGGTGTCCGCACCAAACCGGTCGATGATGTCCTTGGGCTCGACCACGTTGTTCTTCGACTTGGACATCTTCTCCACGCCACCCAGGGTGACAGGCAAGCCATCTTCGATCGCTGTCGCGCTGACCGGACGGCCTTTTTCATCGTATTGAACCGATACTTCGCAGGGGTAGAACCATCGTCGGCTACCGTCCTGCGCCTTGCGGTAATAACTTTCCCGCAGCAGCATGCCCTGAGTGAACAGATTCTTGAATGGTTCACTGAAGTCCACCAATCCCTCGTCGCGCATCGCCCTTGTCCAGAACCTGGCGTAGAGTAAGTGCAGCACCGCATGCTCGATGCCGCCGATGTACTGGTCGATGGGCATCCAGTATCGGTTGCCAGGCCCTACCATCGAAGTGTGGCAGTCGGGATCGCAGTAGCGCATGAAATACCAGCTCGAGTCGACGAAGGTGTCCATTGTGTCCGTTTCCCGTTGCGCGGGTGCTGCACAACGAGGGCACGCGACGAGGCGGAACGATTCACGCCGCAGCAACGGATTGCCGCTTCCGTCGGGAATGCAATCGGTCGGCAATATTACCGGCAGGTCTGCGTAAGGTACTGGTACATCGCCACAGTATTCGCAATGAATGATCGGAATCGGAGTTCCCCAGTATCGTTGCCGGGAGATTCCCCAGTCACGCAGGCGCCACGTGGTGGCTTGCTCGCCACGCCCACGTTCGGCCAGGGCGTCGACGATTGCCAGGGCAGCTTGCTCCACCGTGAGACCATCATAGACGCCAGAGTTGATCAGGCGACCTTCCTGGCTGCCGTAGCGATCCGACCAGGCTGCAGGGTCATAAGGAGCCCCGTCGAGCGCGATGACGGGGTGTACGGGCAAGCCATACTGACGGGCAAAATCGAAATCGCGCTCATCATGGGCCGGCACCCCCATCAAGGCGCCTTCCCCATACTCACCAACCACATAATTGGTGATCCACACGGCGACCGGTTCGCCGGTCAATGGATGCTCGACGTGCAAGCCGCTCGGGATACCGAGCTTCGCCTGCGCGCCGGCGGCGGGGCTGGTCTGTGCCGCCTGTCGACACGCCTGCACCTGCGGCTCGAGCCCTGGATCGAGCGCCGTGGCACGCTTGGCCAGCGGATGATCAGGGGAAACGGCACAAAACGTCACACCCATCAGCGTATCGACGCGCGTCGTGAACACCCACAGCTTGCCTGCGTCGATCAACTGCCCGTTTGCGTCTTCGACAGTGTGGACAAAGGCCAGGCGGACTCCACTGGCCTTGCCAATCCAGTTGCGCTGCATGCTGCGGACCATGTCCGGCCAACCCTCCAGGGTATCGATGGCCGACAGCAGTTCCTCTCCATACTGCGTGATGCGCAGGTAGTAGCCGGGAATCTCGCGTTTCTCGACGAGCGCTCCGGATCGCCAACCCCGGCCATCCACCACTTGCTCGTTGGCCAGCACGGTTTGGTCGACGGGGTCCCAGTTGACGATCTGGGTCTTCTTGTAGGCCACGCCCTTTTCCAGCAACTTCAAGAAAAACCACTGGTTCCATTTGTAGTATTCGGGATCGCAGGTGGCGATTTCTCGTGACCAGTCGAAAGCCAGTCCTAGCGGCTGCATCTGCGACTTCATGTCGGCGATGTTCATCCGTGTCCACTGAGCGGGTGATACGCCCGACTGCATCGCGGCGTTTTCTGCCGGTAGGCCGAACGCATCCCATCCCATCGGCATCAGGACGTTGTAGCCCTTCATCCGCATGTGACGGGCCAACATGTCATTGATCGTGTAGTTGCGCACATGCCCCATGTGCAACTTTCCGGAAGGGTAGGGCAGCATGGAACAGGCATAGAACTTTGGCCGGCTTTCGTCCTGGACAGCCTTGAATACTTCATCGCGAAGCCATTTGGCCTGAGCCGTGCTTTCAACCCAGGCAGGATCATACTGCTGTCGCATAGGGGGTCCTCGATATTGTTGGAGCTGGACGACGATAAATCGCCCGGCTCATATGTTCTTGTAAGATATCGCTCGGCCTGTTGAACATCGCTTGCCGCAAGTGTAAGCGCTTACGGTAATCTGGCAGGGATTAGGTTTGAAAAGTTTTTTCCTTTTTGCGCCCTCCCGCCAACCAGCCACGGGGCCACACGCTGAAAGTCCGAGGCGGCTTGTATTTGGCTTTAAGCGACCGTAACAGATTGCCGTGAGTAATCAAGCAGAAATCGGGTTGGAAGTGCTGCATATACTGTGGGAGTGCTGGCGGCTTCAGCGCCTAAGCGTCTCGCCTCGAACCGAAATCCGATTCATAGTTTCGCTCATTGGAGGCGGTGATCGATCTGTTTAAAGGTGGCGACTGAGTTGTAGGAGAAATCGTCGGAGTGCATTGGGTTTCGTTACAAAATGTTCCTCGAGCATCCTTTTGCACCGCACCCTTGTATCGCACATCTTCAAGATGTCAAAAGTAGAGGACTCATTATTCCGAGTAGCCATGAAAACAACTTCCGTCAGCCTCTGCGTATAGCGCAGTAATAGGTGTCATTGGCGTGTACCATAGTCGGAGATGACAAGTCTTGCGGTTGCCGTTATTGACTTTCCAACTTCAATCTGGAGCGGCCACCTACGCCGCAATGTTGTCCGGGCATGTCGCTGGGCATGATTTGTACTGTGTCCCGTGACACCGTCAGGGCACTGGCTGACGATGTGGGGGGGGTGGCGAAAGCATGGGCAGAGATGGACATCAGTCCAACCAAGAAGGTCCCACTCCATGCGCTGTGGTAGGGCGTGGTGCTGTGTCACGGCCGTTCGCTGTGTTCGCTGTCTCGACTTATCGGGTCGGCGAGTGCCATGGCAGTTGTCCGGCCGGACTGTTGCCTTCATGGCGTTCTGATCAAAGACTGTCCGGGTCGCCGAAAAACATCTGGATTAGCTTCTAGGACGGTGTTTTCAGCTAAAAAAACTAGAAATATACCCGCGAAAATACCCTCGATACCCTCACATGGATCCGCGATCTAGAACGGCGATTTCTGACGGCTGCCGAGATGGAACCAGATGGAGCTAAGTGTACGTCCGTGGCGAGGGCGGCCGAACTGAGATGGATCCTGTTCCCATGCGATCGCTTGGCGGGGGCAAGCTACCATCGCTGGCAAAGTGTTCCGTGCGGGGGGACAGAAGCTGCCAACGGATGTGTGATGGTTTATGGGTTCGAATCCCTACGCTTCCGCCACTGATTTTCATTAAAGCCCTGATTTTTCAGGGCTTTTTTGTGCCTGGTCGGTTTCAGCCCATACCTTAGCCCATACTTTGGCCGCTGGCTTTCATTGGGCTTTCCCGGAATTTTCTGCCCAACGGTCAAGTACCTTTGTTGCGCCGTGCGTTCCTTCCCGAGGAAATGAGCCGACGAACATCAATGGTTAAGCTTTGGCATCGGGTGCAGGAGGGGAGTGTGCGATCACGCAGTCCTGTCAAAAATCGCAGAACCGATCACATAACGGTCGCTGGTTTTTTTGCGACGATTTAGTCCTCGGTACTCTTTATCCAGTGGATTAAGCCGCACGTTTCAGGCTACTGGGCTCATGAGATCAGTAGGTTGGGAGCAGCATTCCAATTCGCGCGTAGTACTGTTGCTCTCTGAGGCCCCCTTGCTTCTGCTCTTGATAGGCTCCCCATAGGTCTACTGTGCAGTTGTCCTGCTGAACTCATACAGCGGGGCGGCACAGTCTTCCTATGAGCCGAGTCGGTATAGGCCTATTTGAAGTCACGCCGCCTACTTGGCAGCCGTTGAACGCCCGCACGCAAATCGCGCTTGGTTGATCATTAGCTAGCCAGGGATGTTGAATGCGGTGGTACTCGCCATCCTCTTGCACATAACGCTGGCGAAGGCGTGGTGCTTGGCGGCTTTCCGCAGATCGCATGGACTTTAGTGGTTGGCAGTGGACAGGAGGTCCCTTTAATATGATGTTTTTTTGCTATCAGTGAGATGTGCCGGGTTGCGCTATCGCAGGAGGCCACGCTTTAAGCATACCTGCGCCGCAGGATTTCGTGGAGAAGCGATTAGCCAGCCCTAGCCCTATAGAAAACGGGCTTACCTTTCGCTAATGAGTTGCTTGCGAAAGCATTGCTACGTCTCTCCGGCATCTGCTTCCGTGTGGTCGAGTCATTCCTAGGAGCAAGAGTTTGACGACTATTGATGTCCAATTTCGTAGCGATGAAGAAGATCGCAAGCTGCGGGAAGAGAACCCAAATACCCCTGAACTCTTCGCGTTTGACTGCGGCCAGCTGCCTTTCGAGCGAATGGGGGACGCTCATTTTGAGCTTCTCCTGGCAGACCTCTACGCTGCTCGAGCAGTAGATGGTTCAGAGGACTGGTATGACACTGCCCGCCGACTAAATGACGGGGCCGATCAGGGGCGCGATGTCATCCTGCTTGAGGATGGCCGTCCGGTTGGCGTCATTCAGTGCAAGCGCTACAACGGCATCGTCTCTCTTCCCATGGTCATTCAGGAAATTTGCAAATTCTTCCTTTATGCGACCATCAAGCCTGGCATCGCCTCCGCTCCAGGTGAGCCATTTCGTTATTACGTTGCAGTATCTGATCGAGCGGCTGGTAAGCTTTTAGAATTCCTGCAAGGGAGCGGTAGGCAACGTTTCGTAAACCTCAGAGCAGAATTCGAAGAAAAGGCGCTAGCCGCTCGCAAAGGATCCGCTACCCTTAGAAAGCATCCTGACCTGAAAGATCTGACACAGGAGCAGCTGTGTGATTTGGTCTGGGCCAGGATCGACAACCTGCAAACCAACCTGCACAAAAAAGACGACCTCTCCCGGCTGGTGGGCGCCTATCCGCACATCAAGTCGACCTACTTCAAGTTTGAGTGCGATTCGGCACAGATTGTAGGTGAGCTGAAAGCGTTTCTCCAATCACGAAATCTGATGGTGAGTCAGGAGGACGAGGAGCTCATTTCCGGAATCCGGACTGAATACATCAAGTTAAAGCTGGGTCGCAATCAGCGTTTCAATCTAGGGCTGTTGCAAGGCGCAGAGCTTCTGCCGTTCATGCGAACCATGCTCCTGCCCAAGACAGGCACGCTGTTCAATAACTTTGGCTCGCTTCCCGTGATTTTTACCGGGGGCGCCGAGGCGGCAGATCCTGGCGATTGGGCAGAACTTCAGCAGCTTGTCGAAAGGTACGATAGCCAAGCAGTCGTGTTCGTAGGTTGCGGTGGCGTGACTGGGGTTCAGCTTGCTGCCTGGAAAAATTCAGATGACATGATTTGGATTGATCCAGAGTGGGATCCGGCTCCGCTCCAGAACTACAGGGCCGGTTGGTGTTGGGTCAAAGATCCTACACAGGGCATTTTCAACTGCTATGTGCTCGTGGAAAACGAGACAGGCCAGGCTGAGTACGGGCACGGTAAGGTGTCGCTCCGTCTAGCATTTGAAGATGTTGTCGTCTGGCCAACCTTGGGTAACGATTTTACGAACCCGATATCCAATGCCAGGTCTCAGTTGCGTCGGATAATGGCTAGCCAAAAAGAGGACAATTCGAAGCGGCCCAATCTTGTCCTTGCATCCGTTAGTGTCACCAGCCTCGAAAAAGTATTGACCTCGGCCTCAGATCACTATGGCCAGCGCATACACTCGACGATTGCCACGGCGATTGCCAACAGTAACCGTGTCGGAGCGTGTCCTACCGAGCTGTACAGTGCCACCGGTATCTTTCCAGCGATCGACGTCGAGTGCGCGACCCGACCAACTCCAGCTACCGTTAATCCCTCTGGACGTGTTATGCGTCGGAGCACCAGTGGTGCTCTTACGTTTACCCTCGACTGGAATGCAGATTTGACCCTGGCTGCTGTAAAGGCGCATCGCTTGGTTGCGGGGGCCGTTACAGACGATATGCATCCGATGTCGCTTGAATTTCATGAGCTCTTCAATCGGTATCCTCCATACCCAGGCTATCTGCCTGCAGTGAAAGCAGAGCTGGATCTGCTCGATACGTTGGTGCAAGGAACAGGCCTGCCTGACTACTCGGGCTTCACCTACAGAACGTGGTTTGGTGTCAAAGCGGGGGAGGATTTTCCACTGGAGACGCTCTGCACATCTGGAGAGTGCGTCATGAGAACTGTCCAGGCGCTGAGCTACCTCAATGTACCGCCCGCAAGCCAGTGGATCTGTTTGCCCGACCTGCAGGGGCATATCCGGCACGACGACCCTGTGCATGGCGAAGTCAACCTCATGGCCTGGGCAAACAGGAACTATCACGTCAGACAGATGGAAGGTGACCTGTTCGACTGGGCTCGACAGCCGATTGTGCATCCGAGCCTCATCGTCTTCGCGCAGGGGAGGGGGAACGTCACGGACAAAAAACCCAGCGATGGGCGATACGACTACACGAGCCCACCTGCCCCAAAGGGATCAATTACTGAACCCGCGATTGCAAGAAACGTTTATATCTTCAGTTTGGGCGATATTGAATCGGTGTATGACGACCCGTCAGCTCCTTCACCTAATCAGTTCATGCAAGATATTTTTGTTCGGAAGGGGAAGCTAGATGCTCAATGAATTGACTGAAATCATAGGGCGTCGAGCTGAGGATGCCGGCTTCTCCAGAACCTCCAGTCAGCAGTACTTATCGGGTACTAATCAGAATTGGCAGGATGGCGCGATAGGGAATGAGCTCGGGTATTGGGAGTCGTCCTTCGCCTCTATTTTACTGGTCAACATCACCACTGATTCTGGTGTCGACGCAATGCGCCAGGCCAAAATTGCAGAGACGTTCTTGGATGCCGCCATTGTCCAGCGCGAGCGCTCAGGCCTCGTCATTGACGGTTACCTGGTAATCGCCGCTACCCAGGTCAATGATCAGTTCAAGGCGTTTATCCTTGATATCGAGAGAGATATCAGATTTGTCAGAAAGCATGTTGTTACCCGGGGTGATAAAGGTTGGGAACGCTATGAACGAATCACTCCGTTAGGCCTGGAACGTATTGAAGATCAAGGGGATGCGGTAGTCTTTTCTTCCGAGAATACCGACTACCTCCAGCTTGTAGAGTTACTGGCGGAGGTGGACAGTCAAGAGCTAGCCCAAATTCATGGTAAAGAATGGAATCTCAATGAATAACCTGCCCATCAAATTCCTCGCCGTTACCATTCAGAATTTTCGGGGTATTCCAGATGAGTTGGTGGTTCCGTTGGATGCACCTTTAACAGTCATCCATGCGGCCAATGGCACAGGTAAAAGCACCATCTGTTATGCCTTGGAGTGGTTGATTACCGGCAAGGTCGATGATCTGAACGGGGCGGCACTGGAATGCCAATGGGGTAGGGGGGCTACTACAGTCTCGGCAAAGTGTTTGATTGACGGAAAGCTTCACGTACTTACCCGAACCAATACCTCGCTGTGGATAACCCCCGACGGCGAGAAAAAGAAAAAAATTAACGATGAGTTTCTTTTGGGGATGCTCACGCCGACGTCGGTTTCGGGAAAAAGTACCATCGCATTGCGAAAGGCCAAGCGGGGATGGTTGCGCAATAGCCGGTGGCTTTACTCCAACTCGCTAGCATTGTTGATTGATAATAATAAGGCCGACGAGCGTCAGCAAATTTTCGCTGACATACTTGGTTTTGGTCATCTCACCAGTACCTTGCGAAATTTGCGGGATTACAGGAAGGCACTTCCCAGTACGAAAGGGCTAGCGGACAAAGTTTCGGGCGTGAATGCTGAAATTGAAACGCTTAAAGCATCTCTGGCCATGAGCTCTCCGGCCAAGGAGGCCGCGCTAGGTAGCCTTGAAGCTATTTTTACGGTGTTTCCACCAGCAGTCGAGGGAACCATTCCTGAGCGGCTAGAGGCAGCTCAGCTGCGTGTTAACTCGTTCAGCCAGAAGCAGCAGCGAGAGATGGCAGTGCTGAACACCGTGTATCAGCAATGGACGCCGTACCACGCTTCTTTGCAGCAAACCGAAACTCTTCGTCAGTCAGTTGATGCCCTGACGCAGGAGCAGAAAAAGGCGAGCGAAGATCACAGTGTTCGAGCATCAGAGTTGTCCGACGCCCAACAGAAAGTGTCTGACGCTCAACGGTCGTTAAAATGGGCTGATGACACCCTGCTAACCTTCCAGAGGTGGCAAACAGCCACTAGCGCTCAGGGTGTGGCAGGGTATTTCGAGCAGGTTGACCGAAGCCAGGCGGAACTTGTGGCGGCGGGTTTTGTAGAGCTGGGGTGGAGTTCTGATCGGCAAACGAAGTGGAAAGAGGCAATTGCTCTTTTGTCCGCTAACTTCCAAAAAATCATGGAGCTTGAGCGTCAGAAAAATGACCTGATGGCGAATCCTGTAGCACCTGCAATCGACTACGACGAAAAGGCACGCCTGGCTGATGCGGCAAAGAATATACGAATCCGAGCAGAAGCAGACTTTGACGCGTACAATAACGTTTTGGGTAAGTTAAAAGTTATGGGTAGTGAATTCGCCCGTACTCATGATGACCCTCACTGTCCGCTCTGTAATTATAATTGGCCCACCACTGCTAGACTTCGGGAAGAAATATTCTCAAATATGGAAGTGCTTGCGCCGGCTCTTGAAGCTGCCTCAAATGCACTGGCGTTAGCTCGTAATGATGAGCAAGATGCCATTAAAGTCCTGGCGTTAGCTACGTCGCAGAAATCCGCCCATGAAACTTATTTGGCTCGATCTAATTCTGTGCACCAAGAACTGCAGTCGTTTGCAATCAGGAGTGCGTACTTCGAAACGATGGGCGTTCAAGATTTCTCCGGAATGCATATGGATGGCCTTGCGAATATGAATCGCAGAGTGACTTCTGCAATTCAAATCAGCGGGATTTTCGCAAAGCTTTCCGAAGTGGAGAAGTTTTTCGCCATTACTCCCGCGAGCGGTGCGGCAACAAGGGTATCGAGCGCCGTCGCAAGCTTGGGAAGCTACAAGAAACATTTTCAGGATCAATTCGACCAATACGAGCCGGTGAGGGCTCGCCTCGTTCTGGCTGTACAAGGGCTTTTACAAGCCGTTCAGTCCAAGGCGGGCGAGATCGCTGGTCTCAACGCGAACATCGCTGCAGCAGTAGAAATCACCAGCAGCTTCGATTCCCATTGGCGTGAGCTTTTTGGTGATCAACCCGTGTCAGTAGAGACTTATGACATCATGCGTCAACAGCTGGGTCAGCGAGGAATTGATGCAACGACATACACCAGCATGCTTGATCAATGCAAAGCTGTGGTGAGTGTTGATATCGACTCAGCTAAGCTAAAAAAACTTGAGCAGGAACTGGTTGAGTTGACCAGCAAGCTAAGAATCGGCACTGGCTACATCGCTGATGCTGACCTGGCGATTGAGCAGTATGCCTTGCATGTGAAGGACTTCACCGCCTCAAGCCTAAAGCCCCTGCTAAGTCCTGCTGCTGAGCTGTTTTCCAGAATGCATGCCAACGAAGTGTACAAAGGCTTGGGCGTTTCAGAAGGCGAAGATGCATTGAAATGGACAGTCTTCGCCGAGGGCCACGAGCCTGCATTGGACGCAGAAGGGAAGCTTAGCCAAGGCCAGCGCCAGGATCTGGCATTGTCGCTATACTTAGCCAGGGCTCGGAATACCGGGGGAAGCTTCTTCCTCGACGAGCCAATCGCGCATTTGGATGACCTGAATCGAGTGGCAATGTTGGACATTTTCCGGCTGGTGGCCACCTCGATGCCGGATATGAACTTGATATTGACCACTGCCAGTGATTCGCTGGCCCGGCACATGGCTCAGAAATTTTCAAGTATCACCGACAGGCACCTCTTGAACATGATTCATTTGGAGGGCAACCCCCGCACCGGAGTTAAAATGACAGTTCAGGGCAATGCGGCGGTGCCAAAATAACTCCGGTCAAACCGAGAGCTTGAGCGAGTAGCCTTAGCGTATCCAAGCCGATGAAGCCTGGTGATTTTTAGGTTTTCCTCATCATAGAGTAGGTCAGCCCTAGCCACGCTGGCAATCTTCAAGACTGTAACTTTAGGAAGGGGTTATCTGGAGGTGGCGTCACACCAATGAGATTGACGTTTCGCAGGATGTAGCCGTTAAGGGATGCGGTGTTCCGCGGGCCTCGTACAGTGCAAGTCCAAATGTTCTGGCTATTGGGCTTTCTCAGATGAGCATCCAGCTTTTCAAATTGACGTTGGATTCGTCGCCAGGCGTCGCTTTGAGGTTCTGCTTCTGCCAATTCGGGGTGTTCGGCGGCGTAGCGTTGGAAAATGCCTGGGGTGACCAGGAAAAAAGTGCCATCTACGGTATGGACCTTGGCCTTGCGGTCGTTGACCACCAAGCGATGATTGAGAACTCCTTTGCGCAGCCATTCGAGGAAGGCCAGCCCCTCGGCATCCTTGGGTGGCGTAATGGCAGACTGCAGGCTTTCCGCGCTCGGTCCATTGTCGACCTCGCTCGGTTCTTGCAACATGTCCATCAAATCGTCGAGATAGTCAAAATCCTGCCTCGGGTGCTCGGGTTCAGGCTGTTCTTCTTCCGACGTTGGTTGCGGTCGATCCGAAGCCGACTCGCAGGTATCACCGGCTGGCATAGGATGTTCCACCATCGGCTCAACCGTTCCTTTAAAGCAGTCTGGCCGGGGTTTATCGGCCCAAATCAGGCTCGGTTGCACGCGGAGAAAGGTAAAGCGATGTTGCCAGTCATTGTCTGTTACGTTGGCACTCCATACCGCTTTGCCCTCAGGTGTCGAGTCCACTAATCCGTGTGATTGCAGTTCATCGAACAATGCGATGTTGGAGGAGGGAATACCGTCCACCGATTGAGCCAGCAGGTAGGCACGCAGCCTGTCGGTCGCGGTTTTGCTGACCAACCACAGGTGGTCAGCAGTGAGCCAGCCGGCAGCGCCAGGCTGGTTGAGCTTGAACTCCCGTTTGACCAGGTGACTGAGGCCCGCAAGCAGGTGATGCTGCAGCGAGTGCTTGGGAGCTTGCAGTGCTTTTGTCGGGTTGGCGCCGATGTTTTGCGCCGTGGAAACCCGGTCTGCTTGCAGCACCAACTCTCCGAGGGTACCGGCGTGTTCGTAGTGGTCAGCCAGCAAGTACAGCAATTGCCCCCACAAGGCAGGGTAGCTGCTGAGCCAGTCGAGTAGGGCGGGGGGCAGAATCTGAGTATACAGCAGTCCTGTGGCTGCGCCGTGTAGCTGGTAATCCCTATCGGGGTGATAGCGGCAGCGGTAGGGTTGGTTCAGAGGGCCGTGCCAGGGGTGCCATCGTTCACCATTCTGATACTCCACCTGGAGATCAACGGCGATTTTACCAACGTCGTGGAGCAGGGCACCGTATGCAATGGCGGCGCTCCAGGCATCAGCCTGCGCGGCCTGGTCTTCCGGTGCGGCACCGCTGGGGAGCAGGTAGGACTGGCGTAACTTCAGGCTGCACGCCACCAGCTCCAAACCGTGGTCGAGCATGCCGCCTGGATAGGCATGGTGATGGCTCTCACTGGCCGGTAGTTGCTGTACATAGGTGGCGTAGCGACGAATAGGTTCGAGGTAGAGTTGTTCCAACTGTAGCGGGGAGAGGGCCGTGTATTGCCAGATGCGCTCGAGCAGCCTTTTTCGGTGGCTGGCAGAGAGCAGTGATTCTGCCGACAGTGGTTGATGAAAGCCCACGGCGGCGGGAGTACTCTCTTCGGAAAGGCCTTTTTGCGGTTTGAACCACCAGCGTTTCATCGCAGTACCTGCCTTGCGTTCAAAAGGTCCTTTTGCCTTTTCGGATAAGCCTCTTACCCTTGCGCCCCCTTCCATTGACGCCATTACCCTTTACCGCCTTGGCCTTTTTCGCGAGTGGGATAATCCGAAATCTGGCGCGTCGGGTTAGCTGGCCGATCGGCATAGCCGACCCTTTCGAGTGGGGGTAGACTGCCCGGCATCATGTTTATGACCTGGGGCGCTGATGACGCTGAGTGATGCTCTATTGATCGTGTTGCTGGCGGATCGAATTCACGGCACAGATGCTGCTATTCGGTCTGCCGCCAAGCGCTGTGCGAAAAAGATGCCGCGCAGCCAGCGCGACATCTTGTTCAAGATTGGCAACAGCGCGGCGCCTCGCGAAGTGGTGGCGCATCTGTGTCAGAACTTGGCTGACTGATCTGTCACAGAGTTCTGCAATTAATGAGCATGAAATGACTCTTAGATTGGAATTAAGACTCGGATATTGAGTTCGTCTCAGCTACTATGCCTTCACATGTCTCATAACTAGGAAAGATTTCTCATGTCCAAACTTGCCGAATTCAAAGCGCTGGAAGCGCAGCTGGCCGCACAACTTCAACAGCTGGATGCGATGAAAAACGATTCTGGCCTGAAGCAGGAAATCGAGTTTGAACAGAAGCTGAAGGCCTTGCTGGAAGAGTACGGCATGAGCCTGCGTCAGGTGATCACCATTCTGGATCCGTCCAAGGGCGTGAGCGTGAGTGCCGCTAGCGCGTCGAGCGGCGCTCAGCGCAAGCCGCGTGAAGTTAAGCGCTACAAGAACCCGCACAGTGGCGAGGTCGTTGAAACAAAAGGTGGCAATCATAAGATCCTCAAGCAGTGGAAGCAGGAACACGGCTCGGACGCCGTCGAGAGCTGGCTGGAGTAATCGACTCCGCATAAGCGGTCGATGCTGACCCTGCAGAAAAACAAAGGCCCCGAATTGGGGCCTTTTTGCTGGTTGAGGGAAATCACGCAGTGAGTCGCTCCGGCGCTTCTGTGGTGCGGTCGGCCTGCAGTGCCAGCAGGAACTCCGAGGCCTCACGGGCCTGGCCACTGGCGCGGAAAATCGCACGCTTGTCTTCCTTGAGGATCTTCAGCCAGGAGGCCAGGTACTCCTCGTGGCGCAATTCTCCCTGAGTGGCGGTCAGTGCGCAGAGAAACGCTGCCCCCATTTCCGCGACCAGTTCTTCGAAGGCATAGGCTGCGGAGCCGAATGCGTGTCCGCCGGTGATGCCCTCGCGATTCAGGCGCGATCGATGACCCGACCAGTGAGTCAGCTCATGCAGGGCCGTCGCGTAGTAGCTGCCGACGTCCTCGAATTGGGCCTTGGTGGGCAGCTGGATGCGATCGCGCAGCGGCTGATAGAACGCGCTGTCGCCGTAGCAATGCTCGATCTGCGCTCCGCTGGCTAGCAGCAACTGCTCGGCCGGGGCATGGTCGATAAAAGCGGGCGGCTCGGTGTGCTCAGCGGGTTCTGGCTCCTCGGCAGGCAAGCCTTCGGTCTGCTCGATGTTGAACAGGTAGTGCGTGCGCAGGAGGGCGAACTGCACCATCTTGATATTGCCCTGCTCATCGCGAACGACCTGGCCGTCCTCGTCGTGCGCCTCCTTGCTCATCGGTTTGTACAGCACCGCGAGGGTGGATTGCTCGCCCTTGCGTACATGGCCACCCGCTTTGCGTGCCTGGTTGAAGGTCAGCCAGCGATCCTGGGTGAAACCTCGCAGGCGCGCCTCGGCCCACAGCAGTGGAATGTTGATGCCGGCGTAGGGCCGCCGGGTGATGGCGTTGATGGGAAAAGGGGAGTCAGCATTTGAACCGGTGGTGGCCCAGGGTTTGATCCAGGGGATCACGCCTTGGCTCAAGGCGCTGACGATCTTGTTGGTGACATCCAGATAGACATCTGACATGGCGTTCTCCGTGCGTGTAGGGGGAACGCTGCCCAGCCGGGAAGGGTTCCCGGTGGGGTAGTCAGGCAGTAGCGGTGCTGCAGGGTTAGAGGGCGGCGATATCGACTACGATCTCGCCGGGTAGCCGGATGAGCAGAAAAGCCGGGCCCCTGTGTGGCGTGACGCGAGCCAGCTGAAGCTGCGGCAGGTGAGCAGAGACTGAAGTGCTGTTGTGCCGTAAGCGGTCGTGTTGCAGCTCGATGGGGCAGTGTGAAGCACGCGGTGCCGACGTCAGCACGCTGTTGAGCAGGTCTGCCAAGCGCAGGCCTGACTGTCCAATCGGTTCCTCGCCTGTGGCAGGTTCAATGAACTGCTGCCAAACGCCTGGGCTCAGCACCACCGCATCGGAAAAGCGCTTCATCCTGGACATTGGGACCTCCGCGTAGCTGATCCCGCGACACCCCATGTGAGGTTCGTGCGTGGACCTGCTCAATCTGAACAAGGCATTGAGCAGGATGCGTCCATGTATTAAACCGCGCTTGGATGTGAGGTCAATCTCCGACCTACACCTCATATGGAGGGTTCTATCCAGGGAGTTCCAGCGGGGATTTCCGCCGCTGGGTTCCTGACAAACGGCGATCTTCAACCGACTGAAGATGGATGCGAGAGGCGCCCAGAGAGGCCCGGTTAAGGTGCCGCTCTGGGTACGCGTGGAGCTCGCTTCTGCGTTCAAGATTTGCTTGCCGGATCAACCTCGGCGGCCAGGTACAGGTGGGTGGAGGTGGCCTCTACCACCAGCGATCCTGCAGTGCCGCGAAGGCTGGCGAGGACAGGATCATCGATGTCGAAGTACTCGGCAAAATCATCGCCGCCGAATTCATCGAGGGCGCGATTCCACCAGGTGTCGAAGTCGTCGACGTTGGGGTTGCAGCCAGTGGCATAGGCCACGCGTTTGCGGCCACCGCCATCCGGTTTGCTTTCGCCGATCTCGGACATGAGGTAAACACCGTGGTCCTTGACCAGTATCAGTCTGCAACCATTGATACCGGCTTCGGCCAACACGGCGTGAAGTTCAGTGCCTGTGAAACGCAGCATGATGAGATCCTCCAGAGGGTGCGGAGGAACGCCACCCCGTGTGGGAGAGTTCCCAGCACTGGAATGGATGTGAGCAGGGTGCAACGAAGACGCAGGTTCAGTGAACCCGGGGGAGTAGAAAGCGTTCATCACCAGGGAACGGTGACCATGCGAGCTGCCGAACGCGAATCGCATTTCGGGGTAACCATCACATGCGTGACGTAGCCTCTAAGGTTATGGCTACCTGGGGTGCTGGAAAACCAGCGATTGCACTTACTCAATACCAAGCAGGATGGCTGCGGTCAACGGCAGGAACCGTGCACAATCAGGCTGCGAGTCCACAACGTTCCAAGGCGATGTTTCAGCCTGCTGCTGAACGATGAGCGGTGCTGTTCGTAGTTCGGAAAGGAGTAGACTTTAATCTTGGATCCAACGGGCTGTTCGCCTGTGGAGGTGCAAGATGACAAGTCAAATCCGTCCTTCATTTTCGGGCCGCCTGGGTTCTAGCCTTGGAAGAGCTTGGCAAAATTTGGTCTCCAAACTATCTGGCTCTCGTCGTCTGACTCAAAGTCCGCGTAGACAACTGTTGGTGACAGCAGCTAGCAAATTGCTTTGCTTGTTTGGTCTTGTTGCTGTAGCTCTCGCTTTTGCTTTGCTGATCATCACCAATCTGATAGTTGCGCTGCTTCGTCGCTGGTGGGGGAACACTGGGTTCCCGGATAGCCGAGCAGAACCAGCCCCGGACTATTTGGGCGCTGATTTTTATATTGGCGATTACGATAGCAACGGCTACTACATAGGTGATTGCAAGTCACCTGATTGATTTCCTGCCAGCGCTCGTCAATTGGGCTGTGCCTTTGCTGGCGGCGTCCGCCCCAGTTTTGCCACCGTATGCCAACATGCTTTGGATCCCGTTGCCTACGGCATAGCCAGCCCAGCTCATAGTGCCCACGAACAGAGCTGGTAAGACAATGAACATTGCCCCCATGACGTACTCGATCACCTGAGCGGTGACCGTTCCATCCATGAACCCTGCTGTCGGCAACGACAACAGTGCCTGGTCAGAGGCAGAAACTTGGTTGTACAGCGTTTCCAGCATGCTCGAGTCGATCCAGCGCGCGAGCTCCCACCAGAACGTCAGCATGTGCAGCGTGAACAGCGCGAATGTGATCGTCATGAGCGCCTTGAGCTGGTACGTGCTGATCAGCAGCACCAGTGGCAGACTGATGATCGTGCCCATGATCAGAAAGGCCTGGACCATCGGCAAGGCCGCGCGCAGCGCATTCATCGCCGGGAGGTTGCTGAACGAGCCCAGGGCCAGGCCGGTATTGGTGGCCAGGTTGTTCAGCCCTTGCGTCAATGAGCCGCCCCGCGCGCTGCTGCCGTAGTCCTGAAACACCTGCCCAGGCGCCATGCTCAGTGACTGCTGCCGTGGGCTTACCAGCTCGCGCAAGGTGGCGTCTTCGACCTCCGTAGAGGTGCGCCCCGTCAGCCATCCCCGCAGCTGCGATAGCAGCGATGGATCAACCTCGGCCACCAAGCGATCGCGCAGTCCGATTGTGTCGTCGCTCCACCACTGTTTACAGGTGGGGTAGCCGGCGCCGCTGTCGAGCTTGGGCAGGGAGGTGTCTCGGGTCTCGTCGTACGGCCAATCGGCCCTGGGCATTCGCGAGCGATCGATATCGTAGTAGCCCGGTGTGGTGAGCAGGTAGGTCGAGCCTATCCAGGACGCATCGTAGCTTTGCGACTCGTCCAGCTCGGGCCGATTGGTGAACAGCCGCGAGCGCGAAAAACCGTAGCAGTCACGGGTGAAGTCGGCGACTTCCTGCAGCAGTACTTGGTCGTTGATCCGCGAACTGTCGATCTCCATGCGCATCGCACGGATGTCGGGTGCACAGGGAATCGACGCGGTGGCGGCGGCGGTGATGCCTTTGCTCATGGCATGCACGAGGAACCACCACACCGGCACGTTCGCTGACTTCTCGCCGATGGTGTTGAAAGTCGTGCCCCAGGCCGTGTCGGCGGGTCTGGCCATGGACACCCCACAGCGCTGGCTCGCGGCATCGTCGAAGGTCACGGATGAAAGGTTCAGCGGGAAGAACGGCATACAGCCGAACAGAATGACCACGTAGCTCATCCACAGCCGGTTCTCGACGCGAGGGATCGACAGCAGTCCCTTGTTGCCCTCATCGGCGCCCTCTTGGCGGGCCGACAGCCACTCCTGCAGGATGATCGCACCGAAGGGAGCGGCGAACAGCCCGGTGTCCGCCAGCGTATTCCAGATGCCGTTGTTGATGATCCAGGCCAACAGTGACAGGTAGTACTCGAGGTAGCTGTTGGTGCTCATGTTCATGGCTGCACCTCACACGCGAGACAGTTCGACCAGGATGATCGAGCTGAAGCCGATCAATCCCAGACGCTTCAGCCGTTGCTGGTCCACAGGCGCTTGCCGTATGCGCAACGCTGCGGCCCAACCGGTGAAGATCAGGGTGTACAGCAGGACGCGCCACCACGCGTAGTAGGTGGCAGTTGCCCGCGTTGGTGCGAGCCAATCCAAGTGGTTGGCGGGCAGTCGCAGCGCCATCCATGCAATCAGCAACATGGCCAGCATGGCGCCGAGGGTCAGCAGCATGCGGACGATCAGTGAATTCATAGATGACGTGATCATGGCGTGCTCCTCTCCTGTTCAGCCCGGCGCAGTCGATCCGGTACCGGGTCGCGCTGATCAATGCTGCGCGAGGCGTCGGCGCCGCCGGCGTGACGATCGAGGACCAGGCTGGCGGTATTGGTGGTCAGCGACTGGCGTACCTGCAGCTCGGTTTGCAGCAGGCGGATCTCCCGTTCCAGGGTTTCGACGTTACTGTTGAGGGCGGTGGTGGCGGGCTGCGCCGATGCCACGTTCGGTTCGTGGCTGCCGGCGAACAGCGTGCGCTGCAGAAGCATCGCCTTGTAGATCACGCTGGACAGCGCGGTCTCACTGGCCAGGCGCCGGGCCAGCAAGTTCTGGTCGGGGTCATCGCGCAGCCCCTCGATGACGCCGCGGGAGACCTGCAACAAGGGGCTGGAGACCTTGCTGAGGTTCTCTGGGGTAGGCTGGTCGGCGCTCGAGACCATGTGCTGCAGGCCTTCCAGGTGTTCCGTGTAGGTTTCCTGAATCAGCGGCGACAGGCCCGTACCGGCGGTTACACGCAGCGTCTCGCAGTCATCGCAGGTTTCCACCTCGGTTTCACCGAGCACCCGTGTCGCCCATTCCGAGGCTTCCTCGGGACTCGACCAAGCTTGGCAGATGGCGCCGTTCTGGCAAGCCGAACCGACGGCGGAGGTGTCCTCGACGGCCCGGTTGTGCAGCAGGTTATAGCCAGCCTTGACCACATCCGAAGTCACCCGGATAGGCTGCTGGCCGTTGCCACCGGCTTTCTGCCCACCGACCCAGCTGACGCCGTTGTTGCCGTTGTTCGATTCGGTGTCCTTCACCGCCATCACGGCATCACCGCCGGATTGCTCCAGGTTGTGCTGCATTTCCTGATTCTGGGCCAGCGCGCCCCAGCCGGCTTGGTCGACCTTGTCGGCCATTTTCGCGGCCATTGCCTGGCAGGTGAGCTTGGAACGATCGAAGTCGATGCGCCCCTGCAGCACGCCATTGCTTAGCAGCTCATACAGCCCGGGATTGGCGCGTTGGATGATCATCGCTGGCAGCGACATGACCGCCTGTGTGGCGTTCTGGATGACATTGCCCATGATCTGCTGGAAGCCCTGGGTGGCGCCATTGAGTTGGTTCTGCAGCGTATTCGAGAGGTTCATGTTTCCGCACATCATGTTGGCCCGCCACGACATGCCCACGCCGAGGCCATTGGGACGGTAGAGCGAGGAGGGCGCTCCCGCCGCCGAACCGCCGCCAATGGTGTACATCACGCGGTCATCCAGGACTGGGGCCTGGTCACCGAGGTGGTAGCCGTTCTCTGCGGCATGGCCTGCGGCACATATGAGTAAGCACACCAATCCGAGCGCGAGGTTGTTCATCACTGACCTCCATCAAAGTCGATGCTGAACAGGAAGGTCTGGCCCATACGCTGGCAGCAGCGGTAGGGCCGCCACAGCGACCAGGCATAGGCGCCGTCGGCGCTCTGGACGGCTGGACTGGGAAAGATGGCGCAGGTGTTCTGGATCACCGGGACCAGCAACTGCCAGCGGTGATTGTTGACGTTGTTTTCCATCACTGGCTGCGGCGGCCAATAGCCGGGAGCGGGCATCGGCTGCAGCGGTAGATAAACGTGCGGCTGGCCGACGCGGGTGATGAAGTCGCTGGCGCGCTGGGCCATCACGGCAGCGGCCTTGAAATCGTCGGGCTGCACCAGAAAACCGTGGCGCGGATACACATTGCCCCACATGTCCCCAAGAGCCTGGTTGCCGATTTCACGCATACCCGGGATCAGCGCCTGTGGATAGAAGGACTCGGGTACGGCCTGGCGCCAAGCCAGCGGGTCGAGGGTGCTGAAGTAGTAGGGCGAAAAGGGTACGGCTCCGCTTGGGCACGCATAACCGAATGTATGCGCGAGAGCTGTGAGGGCAGCCCCGCCGGGATGGCCAATGCCGTCGACATTCTTGAACCTGGGCAGGTTATCGCGCTGCGGCGAAGGCGTGATCAGGTTGCCACCCCCTTGCGACGCCGGCGTCGGCGCCGACAGCGCCGACATTTCGCTCCAGGGATTGGCCCCGGTATCGGCATAGCTCGATACCACCAACTCGGGAATGAAGTGACGGATCTTCGGTGAGGTCCGTACCGTGCAGCCGAACGGTGTGCAGAGCAGCCAGTAGCAGATGCCGACGACCCGATACTCCAGGCACTGCAGCGAAGAGACGGAGGCGATAAGGGTAGGCGTGGTCAATGCCAGGCACTGCTCGGCGGCGACCAGCAGAGCTGCTGCGGTGAAGTCTCGGCCACGGCGAGCCGTTCTGGGTTTCGGCGCTTTGCTTCGGGTGAAGGCAGTCACGTTCATGGGCAATGCTCGGCAAGTGGCAGCGGTGAGCATCCGTGCGCCAAGTTTCAGCATCCCGGATCTGGTACTGGAGGAGGGCGGACAAACCGAGTCCGGAGTGATCGATTTTGTCGGGCGCTCGATTTAGCGGCGCGAGATGAGTAAAATGCCAGATGAGTACAAATGTGCTCTTTCCGATTTTTACTAAGCAGAAGGGCTCAGATCGCCCTGGCGGTGTCGTTCACGAGATGCCGCGCAGGCGATCAATCTCCGCCGCGACCTGCAGGGCGGCCTCCAGCTCGGACTGCTGGTGCTCTTCCATCAATCGCCAGCGCTGAGCTTTTTCCTCGGGCTCGGTCATGGCCAACGCGAGGTACAGGCTCGGTGGTACCGCGCGGAACAGCGTCTCCAGGTTCTTCGACAGGACCACGCCCTCGGTGTACTTGCCCGAGGCCTTGCTCGCGGAAAGCAGCAGTGCCTTCTGCGCTGGCGTGAGTTTCTTGAAACGAGCAATTTCCTCGATCTCCGCTGGCGGCATGTTCAAGCAGATCCACCACTCGATCATGTTGAGCATGGTCTGCGCCGCGTCGGGCAAGTCGGCCATGTTCTGCGTGGCCAGCCAGAACCAGGCACCGAGCTTGCGCCACATCTTCGTGCCCTTGACCACAAAGGGGGCCAACAGCGGATTCTTGGTGATGATGTGGCCTTCATCGGTGACCATGATGATCGGTCGCCCTAGGTACTGATCGCGCTCGGCGATGTTGTTCACCGTGTTCATCAGGCTGATGTAGCTGATCGACATCTGCGCCTCGTAACCCTCACGGGCGTACGTGGCGAGGTCGACGATCGTCACGTCGCTCTCCGGCCACGGTGTGCCTGGCCGGTCGAACAGTGCGCCCTCAAAACCCTGACAGAACAGGTCGATGGACTCGGCCATTTCCTGTGCGCGCTCGCGGCGTTTGTCGGGCAGGTGGGTGTCGCTGGCGACCTTACGCAGGGCATCGCGGACGTGGCGGGTCAGAACCTGTTGTTCAGTCGTCGCGCAGTACCGGGCGGCATCGAGGATGCACTCGCGGATCAGGCTGCGGTCTGCCCTGGTCAGGCGCGCCTCTTCCTTGGCTTCGCCGCCGGTGATCATCAGCCGCGCGGTGATCTCTAACTCGCCCAACACATCGCGCTGCTCATCACTGTCCGGCGTGGACTCATCCAGGTCTTCGGTCGACAAGCTGGCGACCTGGTCCGGATGCTCGATCAGGCGCCGGGCATGGGCGAATGGCGCCAGGCTCACATCACTGCCCGGTTTGAGCTGAACCTTATTGACGGTTAGGCCGAGGGTGGCGAAATAGTCGCCCTGCAGGCCGAAGGAGTTGCCCGCTTCGACGATGAACAGCCGCGGCCGGTACACGGTCATGATCTGCATGAGGATCGAGACCAGGGTGGCCGACTTGCCGGCACCGGTTGGGCCAAACAACAGCAAATGGCCGTTCATTGAACGATCGAAGCGCGACAACGGGTCGAATGACAGCGGCGCACCACCGCGGTTGAAGAAGGTAATACCCGGGTTGCCGGTGCCGATGCTACGTCCCCAGAGGGGCAGCAGGTTGGCGACGTGCTGAGCAAACAGCAGCCGGGTGTACCAGTTGCGTGTGTCCCGCGCCGGGTTGTAGACCATCGGCAACCAGCGCAGATAGCTGTTGCACGCGGCCACTTCATCGCCCTCGCGCACCGGTTGCAGGCCAGCGCCGAGCAGCACATTGGCGGCCTGAATCGAACGCTGGCGCAGCTGCTGCTCATCGGCACCGCGCAGGTACAGCGCCAAGGTTCCGCGGTACAGCTTGTGCTGGCGGCCAATCAGCGCGCGGGCTTCTTCCACGTCCTGACGGGTCTGGGTCGAGGCGAGGTTCTCGCCGATGGCTTTTCGCGCCAGGCGATTGAGTTGCTCCTCGAGTACATCCTGAGGCGTGATCACCAAGGTCAGGCTCATGATCGCCTGCTCGGGCAACTGATCGAATAGGGCGTTCAAGGCTTCGCCCTTGCGTGTTTCGCCGGTCAGTTGGCCGATATGCGGTGGCCTGCGTAGCTTGTCGACCACCATCACGGCGTGGGGCTGTTGATCGAAGTACCACAGACCCTGCTCGCTATCGGAGCGCGGTTCCTGAAAGAACAGCCGCTCGGCGAAATCGTGGTCGAACGGCAGCGGTAGCTCTTCGCCGTCATCCCCTTCCGGATAAGGCACGCGCCGATAGAACGCGGCAGGGGATTCGCCGGTGATTGCAGGAGCGGGATTGAACCAGGGCAGCAACCAAGCGTAGAAATCGCGCCCGGTCAGCCGCCGAGGGCTGACCCCGCAGGCCTGCAGCGAGGCCACCAAGCGGTCGCAGGTGCGGTTCAGCTGAACCGGGCTCTGCCCATCCTCGTCGGCCTGCTCTCCGAGCCAGCGGTAAACCACCAGGCGAATCCGCCGGTTGCTGCCGCGCCACGGCAGGTGAGACACCACATGGTCGTCGAACAGCCCACCCGGTTTGCCGACGGCGTCGAGGTGACGTTGCATCGACGCGAGGAAGGCCTCGGTGAACGGCGTACCTCGCGCGCGCGGCGCGATATAGCGCTCCAGGCGTTCGAGGTATGGGGCAAAGTCGCTGTCGTCCTGGCAGAAGAACTGCACCACCCAGGGCGCCTGATCGAGCTCGTTGAAGCTGTCCTGCAGCGCATCTTCCAGGGCGTCGCGTGCGGCCATCAGCCATTCGGGCTCGCGACCCTCCGTGCCGATCGGTTGCAGCTCGAATACGGCACCCACGGAACGGTTGTCATCGAGCATAAAGCACTGCTCATCTTCGAGGTATTCGACCCAGGGCAGGTAGTCGGCGAAGCTGGGGTTGTGCGCATACTGGGCGGCTTCGTCGGCCAGGGTGGCGCGCCGGCGCTGTGCCGCGCGCCAGGGCTTCCAGCGGGACGGATCGCGACTGGCGTCATCAGCCATCACAGATCGTCCAGGCGCTCGCCGGGCAGCGCGTACTGGACCTTCTCGTACAACGGGAACACGGTCGAGTAGCCAGGCACCGGCGTTTGTTGGGTACCTGCCAGATGCGGGTAAACGTACATGACCAGGTCTGGATTGGGCAGGCGTGGGAACTGGGCACGGATCTCGTTGGCGGCGGTGCGCGTGTAGGCGCTCTGGGCGTTGATCAGGCGCTCGGGATCCAGCACCGGGCGACGCAGTTCGCCACGCGCCTCCTGTAGCTGTTGCTGGCTGACCACCGAGCCACTGCCGTTCCAAATGTCCAACATGGTGTGATCGCCGTGGGGCAGCATTTCCTCCTTGCTGGTGGAGCAGCCGGCCAGGTGCAGGCCGAGCAGCAAGCTAATCCAGATCCAGTACCGAGACGGATGGGCTTTCATGGTTCACTCTCCGGCCTTTGGGTTCGTAGTCGATGCTGATTTCGTGGTCCAGGTGCAGGGCCACTTTGGCCCCAGGCGGCACGTAGATGGCGGCGAAGGCTTCACCGTAGAGCTTGTTGATCCACTCACGGATGTCGCCAATGCCACCGCTGATCACCGAGTTCAGCGCGCTGTTACCGCTGTTCTGGGACATGCCCAGACTGCCGCTGGCCGAATTGATGAACGAGGTGTTGGTATGCTCGCTGCCCAAGGCCGCGGCGAAGCCGGCGCCGGCCGCAGTGATCAAGCTCTGGCTGCCCAGGTACTGTTGGGCGTTGGAGCGGCGTTCGCCGGAAATGCAGGGGATGCCGTAAGGGTCGGAGATGTAGCCCAGGCCGCCGCGGATCTTCTCGGTGTCCGAGGTCTGCGTACTGCTGCGATTACGGCTGACGACCTTCTGCGGCTGCGGCACCGTGCGGACAGTACCGTCGCTGAAGACTAAAGTGATCGACTCGACCTGGCCGCGCACGCAGGACAACGTCCAGTCACCGGCGGCGGTGCCGCTCATGACTGCGCCGACCACGTCCGGCAGGTCGATGCCGTTGGCAGTGAGGTTGTCTGGCCCCACCAGCACCTTGAACGGATAGGGATCGTTCACCGTGCCGTCCACCGGCACCCGGCCAATCAGCGCGGTCATCGCTATCGAGCCCATCAGCGTCGAATTCTCGGGGATGGTGTAGACGGGGCGGGCACCTTCGGTACGGTCCTGGGTGCTCTCCAGGTCACGCTCGCCTTTGGCGACGGCACGCAAGCGGTCCTGGCCACGATCGATGGCGTTGTTATCCAGGGCGTGCAGGTCCTTGAACTTAGAGGTCAACGACGACAGCGGACCATCAGCTTTGCCGGTATCCTCTTGCCCGGCGCGTGCATTCGACGGTTCGATCCACTGCACCGCATCTGCCGGCGCTTGAGCCCCTGCAAATTGCTGCTCGTCGCCCGGTTCAAGACCGAAGCCTGCGGGAACATCTGCCTTCGCGGCTGGCTTGCCGGTGAGCTGGTCCTTGAGCCTGGAGAGCAGCCCCTGGGTCTCGCGGTGCTGCTGCTCGGCTTTCTGCCGAGCATCGTTGGCCTGCTGGCGCTGTTCGGTGACCTGTTGGGTGACGCTGCTCAGCGTGCTCTGGATGCGCGTGTCGATGTTGCCTTCGCGCGTGCGCAGTCGGTTGTTCTCGGTCTGCAGCGCATCGTTGCCTTTCTTCAGCGTCTGCATCTCGCTGCGCATCGCCTTGACCTGTCCGATCAGCGTGGCCACGGTGTCGCGGGGGGTGTCGCCGGCGATGCCCAAGGCCTTGGCCTGTTCCGCGCTGAGTGAGGCGTTTTCCGGATCGTGAGTGGGCTGGCCATCTGGAGCGGCCATCCAGGACTTGATGATGATCAGCACGATGCCCAGTAGGACTACGGGCACCAACCATTTCAGCAGGCCGTTAGCTTTCATGATCTACAGCCTCCGGTTTTGGCGGAGGCAACAGCAGCGCATGCTTCAAGTCGCCGCCACGGGTGACGAGATACGCCACGGTAGTGTCTTCAGGCGTCCCGGCGAGACCGAGGTCGGCGTGCTGGAATGTCGCGGCGTACAGCGTGGCCTGCAGGTGTCGCGGGTCCAGCGCCACCTTGCCAGGACCGCGATTCACGATCTTCACCGCGGTCACCCAGTAGTCGCCCAGCCGCCAGGCCGCGAGGGCCTTGATCGAAACCCGTTCGGTGGGCAGCAAGGTGCTGAACGCGGTGGAGTCGCTCAGCGGCACCCGCCGCACACCGGGTAGCGGTGCCACGGTACGCAGGGGCGCATAAAGGTTCTGCGCCGCATAGCGGGTGAGCACCACCGGTACCGGGGTCTCTGCAAGTGACGTGTCCTTCGCAGCTTCCACGTCCGGTGCCTGAGCCTGGGCCACGATCTTGACCGGTTCCAGTGCCTCGCTGCCCTCGAGCGCCTCGATGTCGATCAGGATGATGTCGCCTGATTTCACCGACTGCAGTTGCAACCGGGTAGGGGGAAGGGTGTCAGCCGCGCGCAGATACACCGTACCGCCGACGGACTGCACACGCAGCTTACCGGCGATCGTGCCCGGCACCCCCACGCGAACATCCTCATCCAGCATCAGGACGCGCTCCTGGCCCACTGTAAGTGGAACGGCCAGCGGCAGGCGATCCCAGTATTTGACCTCGACCGCACCGACTGCAGAAGACCAGCCTGCGGCTATCGCCAGCATCATGATCAAGACTCGCATCATCCCGCACCTCCAGGCAGCGTCAGCTTCTGCGGTGTGCCTTCGTAGCAGTCCAGGGCCAGGCCCCACTTGTTGTGCTCGGGGTCGACGTCGAAGCGCACCACCCGTAGCGGATAGCGCACCACCACACGTTTCACTGGCTCTGCGGCGTAGTACTCGTCGGCGTTGAGGTCGAGCTTCACCAGCCAGCTGTGCTTGTCCAACTGTTTCACTCGAAGGTCGGGGTCGTCGCTGTAGCCGCGGCCCAGTACCTCGTATACGCCGCGCACCCGGCCGCGCAGTTCGCTGGCGGCCTTGCGGTACTCGAAGTCACCGTCGAAGAAGGTCTTGCACGCCGGGGTCAGGTAGGGTTGCAGGGCAAAGATGGCGCGGTGATAGTCGACTTCGCCGTCGGTGGGCCAGCGGTTGAGCTGGCCGAAGATATAAAGCGCGAAGGCATAGATGTTTTCCGGGGGTACATCCCACCATTTGCGTGTGCTGCCGGAGCGCAGGTCGGGCGGCACGTGAATGGTCAGCTCGGAGGGCGAGGACTGCCAGCCGTACCACAGCCCGCAGCACAGCAGTGCCAGGATCGAAACGGCCAGACGCAGGCTGAAGATATGCGCCTGCTGCGCGTCGACTTTGTTGCGGAAGCGGCTCATGCAACGGCCCTCATATGTCGACATGAACGGCGGACGGTCCAGGGCCCCGAATGCAGGATCAGTTGGTGGGTACCTATGCCCCAGTGCACCGCCAGGTGCCACTGTAGACGTCGGTACAACCAGGTTTCCGGGCGGGCGCGCTTGGCTCGGCGCATCAGCTTGCCGCCACCGAGCAGCACCAGCGCCATGCAGATGAACATGCAGGTGGGGAGGGTAGCGATGGAGGCAGTGGCCACCGCCAGCGGCGCGCCGAGAATCACACCTAACCCTGCGCCGAGGATCAGCGCGACCCACATCTCGTCGTTGGTGAGCCCGCGCAAAACAGCCGGGTCACGGTTGAGGCGCTCGGGGAGGAAGGTCAGAGTGCCGTCAGGCAAAGTGGCTGGGGCGTCGGACATGGTGACCTCACAGGATCGTCGCGGCTTTGGTGAGGAACCACAGGATCACCACCACCAACAGGGCGCCGACGCCGACCACGGCACCGAGGTCCTTCCAGGTCTTGCGCTGGTTTTGCACGTCGGCGTAGACGGTGAGCGAGTGCCAGGCCACGCCAAGGAAGGCGAGGGTGGCGATCAACAGACCGAGCAGGATGCCGCCGTCGTAGGCGTAGTTCTTGATGGTGTCGATCAGTCCAGAGCCTTCGCCGCGGGAAGGCGCCTCCATGGTTGGCAGGTCAGCCCAGGCCAGCGTCGAACTCAGCAGCACCAGGCCCCCGAACAGGACTTGAGAATAGGATTTCCGCAACAGAACGAGCGGGCGATGGCAACGACGGGAGAGGTTCATGGCAATGTCTCCTGATTAAGACAGCATGAAAAACATCAACACGATTAGGGCGAAGGCTAGGCGTAGGGTGCTGCCGCCGAGCGCACCGAAATTGAGGTTGCCGGCCGCCCAGCCGCGGTAGCCGGTCCATAGGACCCAGGTGCACCAGAGCAACGCCAGCACCAGCACTGCTGAGCGCCACAACACCGAGCTGAGCTGCGGGGTAAACCCGGCCACGGCAGTGAATGCGCTAAGTTGTGCATCAGTCATGCTCATCGGATGGCCTCAGGAGGGACGCTTCAGCGCGGTAATCACCGGTGAGCTCGACCATGTCGGCTGGCTGCGCGCGGGAAGGGAAAAGGTATTTGTGGATGCCTAGATGCATACGCTCGAGGTCCGCAGCGAACCTTGCATAATCAAAGCGGTAGCGAGCTCCTGCGGCGTCGATTGAGCTGCTACTTGCGCGGTGGGCCAACTGTTCGATGTAGAAAATCTGCCGCTCCACCAGTTTCAGGTCCGAGCGCTCGCGAATGTCAGCAGCAACGGAAAGCGATACTAGGTAGGCAAGCAGCAGCAGGTAGGAAAAAATAGTCATGGCGAAATCCAGCGAGGAGTCTTTCTTTCACCCTAATGGCACAATCTGGCTTTGGCATGAGTTAAAGGGATGTGCAGATAATCGCTTATGCACGAGAGACTCTGATCTGCATTTTTTATGGTATCGATCTCAAAATTTGTTAGAAAAGATCGATTCAAAGATCGGTCTAGCTCCTGATTTGTTTCAAGCGAGTGCGCAGCATCAATAATTCAATATTTGGCGAATTCAGGGTAGGAGAAAAGCTGGCCGCTTCTCGCTTTTTCAATCCAGTGTAGAGAGGTGTCAAGGGTGTGTTTTCTAATAATGGTCTCAGCGAGATCCTTGTGGCCTAGGGCAAATAGAGAAATAAGGATGTTGGAGGCTGCGTTTGTTTTGTTGTGTATGTGCATGAAGCTATCTCTAACTGCGGCAGGTCCACATTTGAATTCATGAGCTATTTCTTTGGATGCTAGCTCATATGCTGTGTCGTAGTACTCCGTGTATGTTTTGTCGCGTGCGAAATAATATAGCGCATGTAGTCCTGCCAGAAAGTCGGGGGTCATTAGTTTTTCAAATTTGCTCCAGGTGGCCTGTTGTGATTCGGCTTGTTTTTTTATGTCATCAATAATGGATTCTTTTCTTTCCCAGTTGTCGATGCCGAGGCTTGGTTTTGATTTTTCTTCAGTATCACTATTTTGACTTGTCCAGTTTTCAAAGAAACTTAAGATTTGGTCTTCGGAAATCCCTTTGATTGGTAGTGGTGCGCCGATCAGGTATGATAAGAAGTAGTGATTTTTAATTTTATCAATGGCTTTTGTAAGGTCTCGGCTTCCGAGGTTGTATGTCTTCATCAGTTCTTTTTTTGTAACGGTGAACTGAGGGTGAGACCACTCGGACTTTGGAGGTAGAGCACGAGCTAACTCATAGATTTTTGGGCGAGACAGTTTGCTTGTAAAGGTCCCTTGTTGGTACTCCTGTTTAAGCCAGAGGTTGAGAGAGTGAAGGGTGTCGAGGTTTTTTTCTAGCTCGCAAAATTTATTTTTTAGAAGGATGAAATTTATTAGCGCAATTTCAGTTAGGTGCTTTTGGCTTTCGTTGCTCACAGGGTAGCGGAATGTTTGGCCTGTGGCATCTACCGCTGCGATGTCAGATATTGTTGAGTTGATCGATTTGTTGACTTCGATATAGCGCTCGTCAAGAAGCTCCGATTGAGATTTAAAGAAGTTCCAAATGTTTCCAATGTCGTGAGATCCTGATAGGTCGAAAACGAAAGGCTGGCTTTGGATTTCAGCTATGTCAGCCAACTCTTGGATTGCACCCTTAAGTCTAAGTTCGACGGAGTGGCGCATGTTGAAACAAACTGGGTATACAAGGTCGTCCACTGGTAAAATTAACCCGCGGCCCGCCAGGACTTGCTCAATCAAAATATTAGCGGCAGCAGAGAAGCCTTTGGAATACTCTATATATCCAGGGTTGCCATTATTTCCGACGCAGGCATTTGCCCAAGAGGGGGCCGCGCCGCTAAAAGTAGCGTTATTAGATGTTGTCATTGTTAATGCTCTATCAGTTGATGGGGGCGAGTTGCGGGTGTGGCATGCTCATTTGTCTAACTAAGGTGGGTAGTGTGTAGTGGCGGAAATTTGTTGTCGATGACGTCTGCATACATTGTTTGTGTTCCGCCAGTTTGGTTGCATGAAAACTGGCGGGTACCAATGTTGCGTCATGCGCGCTCTGTAATCGCAGCGAGTTGTAAAGCAAATTCGTAAATTTCGCTGGTTACGGACTTCAAGTGGTGGTTGGTGTCGTAGGCTATCCAGTTTGTAGAACTGCCGACAATTTTCCCAAGGCTGCATTGCATGATCTTGTTGTCGCCCCAGCTGAATTCGGGTTGACGGTAGTGAATTGAGTTAACAATTATCTTTGAGAGTTTCTGGCTTTGGGCATAGCCATCCTCACCTTTTACGGAGTGGCCGCGAGCAACGAAGTAAGCATTGTTTACCGTGTATCTTATCTTGACGTTCATGTTTGGGGCGATGTTGTCTGAAGCCCTTGGGTTTCTTACGCCGTAATCGCCGAAGTAAAGTTTTGCAGTGGGGTTCGCAGAAAGAAAGCCTTTCCAAGCAATCATTTCTTTTCGTTGCACCAAGCCAGTCGAGTCGCGGTCTTTTACGGCTTTCTCAATAGAGTCAGGGATGGAGCTCCCGCTCATGATTATGTCCTGGAATCCCAAAGTCTTCATCTGGCCATACGCAGTCTCAAGGAGCTCCATGACTTCCTGAATAGAAAATTTGGTAACATCGCCCATGTCAATAAGGACGGGTGTGGTTGATTCGATCAGTCCAGTACTGGCAACCATGTCCTCAATAACTTCTGCTAAGTGGTCTGGGTCTCCAAGATCTTCAATGGCCAAGCTGTCCAAACGAATACAAAAGAATGAACGATCAGGCAAAGTCATGGAGGTAATCGTTTCTCGATATTCGACTACCTCCCATCGGTCATAGCCGATTATAGGACAAACCAATACACCCAATTCGTTCAGTCGATTGCAGATGAAGCTCAGTACCTGCTCCCCACCCTCCGTTGTGAAATCAAGAGGCCATTGAGAAACGTCAACAATTACGTGCTTGCCTCTGAATATCTGCGCAATTTTATGCGCACGTTCATCAAGGTATTTTTCGAAAGGGGTATCGCTCCTCTTTCTGGCCGTCTCGAGAGCTTTTCCGTCTAGCTTTGTTATCTCGAAAATTGGTGTGCAGCGAGCCAGCGATGCTTTATCCAGCTTGCTCAGAAATGTTAAGGCTTCCAGCTCACCGGATTTGGCTCGAATGATAGGAAAATACTGGGTGTTCATATTTAACGCCTCATAGATTTTCGAGTTGAGCTCTTACCATTCCTTGGCCGATGAGATCAGTGAATTGGTTGTAATTACCAGCTTCTTTTCTAAGTCGGCCAGCAACTATTGCTGGATGTATATTGAGTTCCTTTGCCAATGCGTTGATGGTCTCTTTGCTTGGCTTCAAGTACGCATCGGTTCGCTTCCATAATGACCTCGGAATGAATGCGTCACGTGCGATACGATTGGCCTCTGACTCTCTTTTGTCGGTACTTGCGTGTTCTAAGTCGTCCAGGATTGCTTCGTTTGTGTCGTCAATGTGCTTCCAGACGTGGACTAGTTCATGCACTAGGGTAAACCAGAAGTTGTCAATCCGGTCGTACCTGAGGGTAAGTGCGATTATCGGAGTTCCGTCGATCTCTTTAAGGGCCGCGCCGTCCAGCATAGTGCCCTTTAACTGTGGTTCAATAATCACAGCTATGCCATGATCCTTAAGTAGCGATACTGCCATTTTAGGGCCGTCCTCAAAACGACTGAGGTGCACGATTTGCTTGATTAAAGAATCGCCAATCTTAGCTCTGTCATATGGTGGCAGCTCGCTTTTTATTTCGCGCGTTTTTTGGATTACTCTAGCAAGCCAGGCGTATAAGGCATAAGTTGTGGTGGGCGTAGGCGAGTCTCCGGCAAGTGTGCGGCGAAAAGAGGCCCCGCTTTCTTGTAGTCCCATGTCGGAAATGAAACCTTGGACTATTTCCTCTACAGTCTTCTTAGCCTTGCTGGTTATGTTGTCAATCCAGCCCCTAGCGACCATTTCTTTGATCGGAAATTTTGACCAGTCTACATTTTGTTTTTTATTATTGCCTTCGACTTCGTCAAGACCAATCAATGTGTCAGCGGAGATGCCGAGACCGACAGCAAGAGCTCGTATCATAGGGACTGTAAGTGGGCGCTTCCTAGCCAAGACCTCTGAAACTCGGCTCCTAGTGCCGAAGTAGGGTACTAAATCGGCTTGCTTAAGCCCCTTCTCGGTCATGCGAAACAAAATTGCATCAATAGGGTCTGGAGCCTCGACCGGATATTTTTGCTTCTCGTAATCTTCGATCAGCATCGAAAGTAATTCGAGCCTATCACTCTCCTCAGAGCCTAGTTTTGGAGAGGAAATTATCAGCGAATGCACTTCATTGAAGTATTCGAGGTACTGTTCCTCTGTTTTGATAATTTTCGGGCTCAACGTAATCATATTTTTTTCACTATAGCAGTGATGATTGCAATTCCTTGGGCAAAAGCAACCTTCAACTCTAAAAACTTGCCCGAGTCGCAGACAGAGAACAGAAAAGTATCTTCGGTAGTAGCAAGAGCACTCGGGAACTGCTCCAGCAGTTCCGATGGGATTTTCCAGCTTGCATGGTCGATTTCGCTCACCCACACGCCAATCCACTTGCGGATGTGCTCGCTCTCTCCCAGCAGAATGGGTAATTTTTCTCTACCAAGCAATCTCATGATCGTAGCTTTGTTCCCAATTTGGGAACAAGGTATCTGAGCATTGGTTATACGTCAATGGGGTGTTCCCAAATCGTGAACACCTCGTTTGGTAGCAGGAAGGTGTCGATGCCGAGAACCCGTTCCTGACTCACAGAACTCGCGGTGTTCAGCCCCATTCGGCGGAGATGCCTAGATCTGTGCATCAGGTGCATCCTCAAAGGTATTTTTTGAATGTCGCTGAGGTGAGGGCGACCATACAGCCCAGAAGAGTGGCGCATGGCAGTAACACCCAGTTGGGATTCAGCGAGCATGGTAGGGATAGGTAGATCACCCAAGGGCTGACTATAAGCGGCAAGAGTGTCCGCTTCGCTCGGTGGTACACGAAGCTGCTTTCGCGGCCTGCTCCGAACTTGCGCAGGTCACGGCGCATCAATCCATCGACCGCACCGGTGATTACAGCCAGCAAAAACAGCGGGGTGGCCAGGGTCAAAACGGCTAGCCTCACCACGAAAGTAAATACCGTGAACAGAGCCGCCAACAGGTAGTCCTGCATCACAACGTAGACCTGCGCGAACTGCCCCTGCATTGACGCTTCTCGACTGAGCAGTTTCAGCTGTGCGTCGGAATGCGCCCATCCAGAGCGCACTACGACCCAGTTGTTGAGGTGTTCGAGGACCTTGGCGGTCGCTTGCGCCGGTTCTTGCACGAGCAGTGAATTCTTGAAGTGATTGCTTAGCCAGCCGAGCTCACTCAGCCACATGGCGTGGCTGTGATGCCAGCCCTGCTCGGGCCAGAACCAGAGCATGCCCACGAACTCCAGCACGATGGAGAAGATCAGCGAAGCGAAGAGCAGGCCGAGTAGCCGCAGACACAGCTCGAGCATGCCGAAGATGAGCCCCGGACTTCGCTGCGGGGGAGTTGGGTTGGCTGGGGTGGTCGACATATAGGCTCCAGAGTATCCGGTTGCACAAGGCGTGCTCATCAGGAGTGCCTGCGCCCTGGTGGAGGCATCTCGGGATCAAAATCGACTGTCGGCGCACCGCCAGCGCTGCTCCACCAACTCCCCGTATTGGCGTTGTAGGACTCGCGCATGCGCGCAGCCAGGGTCTGCAGGTTCGCTGGCATTTGGTCGTCACTGGCGGGTTTGGGCAGTGGCATACGCACTTTCCATAGCTGCCCGCCTTCCTGGAACGAGAACATCTGCCCCTTGGGCAAGGCGATGATGTGCGCCGGCTCGATCAGTGGTACGGCGGCGGTGGTAACCCGGTCCTGCGAGGACGAGGTGAAGTCAGTGTGGGCATCAGGATCGGCGGTGTCCGTCGCGCCGGAGACCAGGGTGCGGGTCTGCACGTTGACCTTGGGCAGTTGGTTGGTCAGCAGTTCTGCGGTGGCGGTCTCCCGTACCCGCAGCATCTGCAGGGTGTTGAAGTTGCCAATGACCTGGCCGGCCTTGGCCCGGTTGCCGATCCGAGCCTCGATGTCGCTCAAGGTCTGGGTGTAGGCAGTGACCTGGATACCGGCGCCACCACCCTTATTGATCAGCGGAATGAACTCGTCGCCCATCAGTTCGTTGAATTCGTCGGCGTGCAAGTTGATCGGCACCTTGTCCGTGGCACTGGAGGAGCCTGGCAGCCCGTGGTCAATACCGTGCTTGTAGATATGGCCGGCGACGGAGACCAGATCGGCAAACATCGAGTTGCCGACGGCACCGGCAACTTCAGCATCGGACAGCGCATCCAGACCGACGTAGACAATGCCGCGTTTGCGGATGACCTGCAGCCAATCGAAGATCGGCCTCGGATCGTCAAGGTCGGAGTAGTTGGGGGCGAGCAGCTGCGCTATCTTGCCGCTGGTGAGCTTTTCCAGCAGCGGCAACAGCGAGGCTACGATCTTGTCGAAGTAGGTGCGGTCGTAGCGCACCGCCGAGCGCAGGCCGTCCATCACCGGATCGAAGATGCGCTTGGCGGTCAGGTACTGCTCGATGGCGACCACGCGCTTTTCTCGGCCGATCATGTGCCGCGGGATATTCTTTTCGTTCAGGCGACCTTCGATCTGCACGATTGCTTCCCAGGCCTGCGGATCATGGCGGGCGAAGAAGTGCTGAGCGTACTCAATGAACAGCGCATCGATGTTCACCACGTGCCGCTGGATCTGCAGGTAGTCAGGGCGCCGGCCGAGCTCGATCAACGCTCGGGCGATGATGTTGACGAAGCGCCAGGCGAACTCGCGAAACGCAGCTGAGTTGCCTTCGCCGCTCAGCTGGCCGGCAATACGGGTGGCGACTTCGGAAATGCGGCCGAAGCGGCCGATGGCGTTGTAGCGGGCGGAGATCTCCGGCCAGCCCAGGTGAAACACGTAGAACTCGTGCTCACGGCCGGCGCGCCGCGCTTCCACGTACATGCGCTTGAGTAGGTCGGCATCGCCCTTGGGGTCGAAGACGATCACCACTTCCTGGCTGGGTCGGTGGATGTCCTGGGTGATGTACACCTCGGCCAGGCGCGTCTTGCCGACTCGCGTGGTCCCCAGCACTAGGGTGTGGCCGACGCGCTCGCCCAGCGGCAAACTGGCTTCCTGTTCCTTTGGCTCGACGCCGTGCAGCAGTGGCAAGCCGCCCACCGGCGGCAGTGGCCGCACCGGGTTGAATGGGCTGTCCCAGGCGGTCAATCGGGGCAGCATTGACAGGCCAGTTGGGGCCCTCTCCAGCAATTGTTCCATTCGTCGCGCCCACTGGTGAGCGGCCGATTGGTTGATATAGCGGGCCAGCGCCGGGTCCTGCGCCTCGAGCAGGCGCTGGGTGTGCAGGCGAGTCCAGCGAAAGCCACGGCCCATGAACAGGCGCTTGCCGCTTACCGGAATCTGCGGACTGGTCAGCGAGTAGCGCGGCAGGCGGCGGATATTGCGCCGATAGCGCAGGACGATCCGCGCCTCGTTGAGCCGCTTCAGGCCGAATGCGGTATAGGCCAGGGCCATGCCTGCCCCTACCTCGGGCGACAGGGCTACCGCCCAGGGCGAATGCAGGCACAGGGCGCCGGCGCCGGCGCAGATGCCCACGGTGTACAGCTCCACCGCAGGGCGCAGCAATGACTCCATCGCATGTTCGCCCATGAGCCACCCTCACTGTTCCAGGCCGGTGGGCGTGATCAGCACCGGGTAGTGCTGCAGTTCCAGGCGCTCGGCGATGTCGTCGCCACTCACCGGCCAGATGTCCACGCCCGGGGCTGCCGCTTGGATGCGGCGCAACGCCGGGGTGTTGGCTACTTCAACAGCCAGGCCGCTGGCGCCCAACTCCTGCAGCTTCTGTGCATGCTGGGCCAACCATTCCAGAGAGGCGGCGTCGTGCCCGACCAGGAACAGCGGCGTGAACCCTGGCAGCTTCAATGTCCTTGGCGACACGGCACCGGGTGACAGGCGTGTGCTGTGTACGGGCAGGGCCCACGTCAGCGCGCGGGGATCGGGCAACTGGCTGGGGGCCGCGAGCGCGCCAACCGTCCACCAGAGACAAATACACAGCGTTACCCAGCACCGACGGCTCATGGCTGCGGCCCTCTCGGAGACGCCACGACCGCTTGTACACGCTGCCAGTGCTGGCTGAACTGTCGGCGGTAGCGCGCTGCAGGTTTACCGCCGGCAGGGCGGTGATAGCGGCCCGCCGCCACGACCCAGTCATCGCTGTCGGCGTAGTGGGTGCGGAGCAGCTCTGCCGTCACGGCCAGGTTGGCGCGAGGATCGAGAGCCTCGCAGGCGCTGTGGTAGCGGTCCGGGTGGTAGCCGAGATTTGTCTGGCCCAGCCCGACATCGATGCGCTTGGGATCGTGACGGATCAGCGCCTGTTTGAGTGCGGCACACGCCTCATCACGGCGGGCGAAACGCTGCGGCGTACCAGCAACATTCAGGGTCCAAGGCCAAGGCATGAGGTGACCTCGCAGCGGCGTGCCGCTCTCTTGGAGGGCGATGGCGAACAGCACGGAGGCGGGGATGCCGGCGCGTGCGGCAGCCAGTTGATACGCCGGCGGCGGCAGCGCGTCGGCGTGAACGGCAGTGGCGCAGGTCAAGGCCAGCGCGAGGATCAGTCGATGCGCTGCCATTTCCCGTCCACCTGCTGGTAGCGTGCCGGTAAGGGGCGGCTGGCGCCCAGGGCGAACCAGCGGCCACGGTCATGCTTGAGAGTGACCTGGCCACTGCTGACCTGGGCGGGGGTAATGCCCGCGCCCCGAGCCCACCGGCGTAGACGCGTATCGTCACCTTGGCTGCCGACCAGGTACACATCGAGGTGCGCGCCGCCACGAAGCCATTGCTGAGTGTTGGCGACACAGGGCGGGCAGCGTTCCTCCACAAACAGGGCAAAGCGGCCAGCGGGGGTAGCCGCTGGATCGTCGGCCATGCCCTGCACGGGCAGCATGCCCGGGAACAGTCGTGCCCAGGCGGCGGTGTAGGCCTTCTGGTAGGCCAACTCGCGCTCGGCGCGCTTGGCCTCGAGACGGACCTGTAGCTCGGCGTAGCGTTGCCGTTCCTGGTCCGAGTCGGTTTCCACGCCGAGGGTGGTGAGCGGGTCGAGCTGCGGCGACCAGTAGTGGCGGGGCCCAGCCTGCAAGCGCTCGAACTCGGCCCACTCATCCTCCGTCAGCCCCCAGGCCTTGGCCCGAGCCGCGTCGGATGCCTGCCGACCCAGTGGCATCTGTTCGCTGAACTGCGAAGCCGAGTCGTTCAGTTTTGGCGCGGTCCACGCCAGTCCTGCGAATAGACAGGCGGGGAGCAGGATGAGCGAAAGGCGGGAGAACCTAGCCATAAGCACCTCGTCACGGCAGGGGCAGTGTGTGGTCGCCCTGTCCGGGAACATGGAACACCACCTGGTTCGTGCGGATCGCGCGCAGCTGCCAGCTGTTCAAGCTGTCGCCAGGCTGTAGCAAGTGCACGGTCGTCAGCGAATGCGCACCTTTGGGCAGGGCTGCCACGAACCTGACGTCACCTCGGGTCTCGATACCCAGCAGGGTGAAGGGCGGGGCCAGAGGCTTGGCCTTGGCTTTTGCACTGGTGAAGGACTTTACCTTCGCGTTGGTGGCCGCGGGCACAGAAGGGAGGGTCGACAGTTTCTCGAGCTTGGCTTCTGCCGTGGCCAGCCGATGTTCCAGTGCCGTCAGATCGCTGCTGCTCGGACCTGGCGGTGCTGCCTGGAGCGTCTTGAGCGAGGTGGCCAGTTCATCCTGCTGCTGACCGAGGGCGACCTGCGCCGCGGTGTGTCGACTTTGCGCCTCGCTCAGCGCGACTACCTGCGGCTGCAGCGTCCTGAGCTTGGAGGACAAAGCATCGATATCGCGGCGCAGGGCTGGCGCTGGATCCGCCGGGGCATTACGGGCCGTGGCTTGAAGTTCGGCCAACTGCTGGTGATGGTTGTACGTTTCGGCGGCGAGCACGGCGGCGCCCAGGCACAGGGCACCGACCACCAAGGCCTGAAAATGGAGGACCTTCATTGCGTGAGCTCCAGGGTCGAAAAGGGGGCAGCGGGCGATGGCACGCGCAGGGCGTAGCACACGGTCCGATCAACTGGATCGATGTCGAGTTGCCAGGCCGGGCCGCCGATGATGGTCAGGGCGTCCAGCAGCGAGATAGGTCCGAGCTGGTGCTGTACCGCGGGCAGAGGGCGACGGAACAAGCGATCCACCGCTGGGCTGTCGGCACACAGCGCGAAGCCCGAGCGGTGCAGCACGTGACGCAGGGCTTCACCGACGGTGGCATGCAGGGCTGGCGCGATCTGCACGTTGACCAGTTGATACAGCGGTTGGCGCTGCTCCAGCGTGGGCCGGGTGGTGACGAGTGTGTAGCGGTCCTGGCGGACCCAGGCCGGAAGCGGGGTTTTGGGCTGCGGCGATACCGCCGGCAAGGCGGGTGGTGCCGTGGGGGCCGGGGCCGGCGGCGGTGTGCTACAGCCGGCCAGGACGACCATCAGGCCGATAGTGGGAAGTAGGGATGTTTGCATGACTGGGTCTCGACGAATGTTGCCGATACCATGGCGAAGACACGAGGCGAGTCCCCACTGGAAAACCGAATCCGGCGAGCCAGCTTTTCTGTCGGGCATCATAAAAAAGGCGCCCGGGAGGGCGCCTTGGTCATTCTTCGGTGAATAGCGGTAGTTCCGAGAGAGGTGTCGCGTCAGGATCAAAGATCAACAGGCGGATGTCCGCCTGGCCTGCCAGTAGGAGCAGCTTGAGTAACACCGGAGGGACACGGTCAGCGAGCATCCGCGCACTGACCTCGTCGGCGCTGCTGCTGCTGCTGCTGCTGCTGCTGCTGCTGCTGCTGCCGCTGCCGCTGCCGCCGGCTTTAATGTCTGCGACCCAAGGCGTCGAATACAGCTTGCAGCCGACGGCATGGCTGACGTTGAGTTCGAAGCACTCGAAGAAGCTCGCCGGTGAATTGCACCAAGCGCGCACCTGCAGGTACTCGAGGTCGTCTGCGGGCAGGTGGGCGCTGCTGATTTCCCAGCTGCGGCTGTAGTGCCCGGTGGCAAAGGACAGTTGTTCTATCAGGTTTTGCGCAGCTTCCACGTTGCCGAGGTCGCCGATATGCATCGAGCGTCCGAGCTGACTACCCAGGATCTGGTAGAGCACGGTATTCACCAGGCCGTCGGCCGGGCAGCGCATGCGCAGAAACTCGGGTACGCATACACCGTCGGTGATCACCGCGAACTCGTCATCGAACAGGCACGGCTGCAGGTTGATGGCTTCATTGGGCAGCTCGTTCTGAGCCGGGTGCAGCGCGCGGTAGCATGGAGGGCAATCGTCGGCATAGTTGATCTGCAGGACACGCTCGTATCGCAAGTCATGGAAACCGCGAAGAAATGGATTGGTAAGGGAAGGATGCATGATGGTTCTCCGAAAGTGCCGAGGCCACCCCGAGCGGGCGGTGACCTCATGGGCAAAGTGGCTGTCACATCCAGCCGTACTCGGCCAACGAAAGCGGAGTGCCTTCGCCGACGATGATGTGGTCCAGGACGCGCACCTCGACCAAGGCCAAAGCCTCGGTCAGGCGGGTGGTGAGTACCCGATCGGCGCCGCTCGGTTCCGAGCAGCCGGAGGGGTGGTTGTGGCTGAAGATCACGGCGGCGGCATTGTGTTCGAGTGCCTTGATGACCACCTGGCGGGGATACACGGAGGCGCCGTCAATGCTGCCGGTGAAGAGGATGTCGAAGCTCAACATACGGTGGCGCGAGTCGAGGCAGAGCAAGGCAAACACCTCGTGATGGTAAGGGGCGAGTTGCAGTTTCAAGTAGGCTGCGGCATCGGCGGGGGTTATCAGCACCTCGCCGCGCTGGAAGTGACGTTGGTCCAGCAGCTGCAGGGCCTCGGTGATCAGCGCATCCTCACGGGCGCGTTGGGCCAGTACCGAATCGAGCGGGTCAACCAGGTTCAAGGCGGTGTTCATGGGCAATTCCTCGTGGCAGATGGAGCGCCCCGTGGGGGAGTGCCCCAGGCTGGTTTAAGTGCGTGATCAAAGGCGCGTGAAGCGATGTCGCGTGCCATGCAGCGGGCTTTGGCAGCCCTCGCACGGTTGCATCGAGAAGGCCTCGATACCGGCGCCGGTATGGGGATCGAAATCGGCGCTCAGCGGTAGCAGGGCTTGCAGTTGGGCGCGCATGTGAGCGATGCGGTGTTCGACTTCAGCCTCGCTGTAGTACAGCGACAGCGCGCTGAAGTCGTCGTAGGCGACCGCCTGCAGGCAGTCTTCGCAGAGCCAGAAGCTTTCCATGGCAACCTCCGACGTGAATGAACAACAGGCGCTCATAAGAGCGCCTGCTGCGTGCGGTCAACCTGCCTCAAGCAGACTGGCGTGCGGCGGTGGATTTGCGTGCAGCGGGTGGAGTTGGCTGGCCTTGGTCATCGTCACCGTCCACCTGTTCCGACTCTGCTGATTCAGCTGCCTCAGGGGCGGCGGCGTCGGTGCGCGCTGGCGCACGGTAGCTGAATTGGCCATCGACTTTGATCCACTCGATGAAGATCAGTCGGCCTTTGAGGCTGGCGCCGGGTTGCCCCTTGCGTTCGCCTTTCTCGTACATGAACGGATCGACCCAGATGTCGCCGATGCGAAACGCGATAAGGACCTTGCGTTCAGCGCGGACGTCTTCCAGGTGTTCACGGATCAGCCGGTCGGCTTCACCGCTGGCGACCTTGCAGTCGAAGCGGGTGTACTCGACGTCGTCCGAGGCACCGTGCAAGGCAGCGATGTCACAGGCCATGAACGCTTGGCCGCGGCGAACCGGGACTTCGCGAACACGGTTCAGGTAACCGATGCCTTGGGTGTGCAGGTTGAAGTAGGTGGTGGGGGCGTTATTGCTTGCAGTCGTCATGATGGAGCTCCTGTTCAGCAGAAACGCGGACATCCACCGGCCCTGGCGGCTGGTGAGTTCCGCAAGGGGAGGTGCAAACACATGATCGGTCGAGAAGACGCTCATCACCGATGGGACGGTGACCGTGCGAGCTGCCGAGCGCGAGTCGCACTTTGGGTAAGAACCACCCGATATGGGCGTAGCCTTGAAGGTCCTGGCTACCTGGGTGCTGCCAACGACAGCGAGGTGCAGCTCATCTATAAAACGCTGCAAAAGGCCCGTCAACCGTGGTCTGCAGGCGGTCTGGGCGGGCGGAATCGGGTGGCTTTCGGTGGATTCTCGGCGGCGAAAAAATAGCCCGACGGTCATCGGGCTAGGAAGAGTTGGACCACCCTTGACCCGGCGATGTGGCACCGGAGTTCGTCGCAGACCTCCACTGCCGATCCATCTGGATCAACCGACCCTTGTCGTGGCCTGGGTCGGAATCAACTGGCACGCATCCGCGCACAAAAGGTGCCCAGTGTTTCGCCGGCGGGCACCGGAGCTGAGCATCGTCGCCGAAGCGGATGACCCCTATGGCCTGGTACAAGCCGCACGGGTCATCCACCTGGGAGACTCGGAACGCTGAGAAGTCATCCGCGGATGCGCTGAAGTGTGGCTCCGAACTCTAGGAGTCTGACCGAGCTGCCCGGAGCGAATCGGTCTAGGTCGCCAAGCGGCGAGGGGCCAGATCACTACACCAGCGCTGTGGTGTGCCGTCAAGTCATGTGTTTTTCGCCCGCTTGGTCTTGGCCACCGGTTTGGTGCCCTTGCATTCGGGGTAGCGGATACACGACCAGAAGCTGCCGGTGCGACCTTTGCGCTGGTGCATGGCGCTGCGGCACACCGGGCAGAACGGCCCCTTGCTGGGGGGCGGGCGCAGGGTGAGTGTGGCGTTACTGCGCACCAGTCGGGTCAGCCACTCCGCCTGCTTGGCGAGAAAGGCCTCGACGCTCAGCTGGCCCGATTCGATGCGGTCCAGCGCCTGCTCCCACAGCGCGGTCATGACCGGATCGGCCACCTCCGGCGGCACCGCTTCGATCAAGGTATGCGCCGCAGCTGAGGCAGCTAGGCTGCGTTTCTTCTTGGTCAGGTAACCGTGATCGATCAGCCCCTGGATGATGGCCGCGCGAGTGGCCTCGGTACCGAGCCCGCAGCTGTCCTTGAGCTTCTGTTTGAGCCGCGGATCGGCCACCTGGTTGGCAATGGTTTTCATCGCTTTGACCAGCGTGCCCTCGGTGTAGGCCTTGGGCGGTTGCGTGCGCTGTGCGTTGAGCGTGGCGTCGATCAGCGCCACCGTCGCGGATTCACGCAACGTCGGCAAGCGCTGGGCCTGTTCGGCCGGCTCGGTGCCGTCGGCCTCGTTGATCACTACCTTCCAGCCGCGGACCAGGATCTGTTTGCCGCGCGCCACCAGCTGATCTGCCTGGCTGTGCAGCAGCGCCTGGGTTTTCAGGTACTCGTGCTCGGGCATGAACTGCGCGAGGTAGCGTGCGCGAATCAGCGTGTAAACCGCCCGCTCGCGCTCGGAGAGCTGCGCCAAATCCAGCGTGACGGCGGTGGGAATGATGCCGTGGTGCGCGGTGATCCTGCTGCTGTTCCAGGCACGGGAGCGGCGGCTGGGGTCGACTTCCTTGAGCACTGCCCCCAGCGAGGGTGCGGAGGCGGCCAGGGCGTGAAGCACGCGCGGCACCTCATCGAGCATGCTCTCCGGCAAGTAACCGCAATCCGTCCTCGGGTAGGTCGTTGCCTTGTGGGTCTCATACAGGGCCTGGGCGGTGGCCAAGGTCTCCTGTGCACCCAGTCCGAGCTTGGCCGAGCAGATCTCCTGCAACGTGCCCAGGTCGAACGGCAGCGGCGGGCCTTCGCGCACCCGCTCGACCTCGACGCTGTCGATCTGCGCGGTGCCAGCTTGAGTGAGGCGCCTGAGCGCCTGCTGCGCGGCGGTTTCGTCGATACAGCGTCCAGCCGCATCGCTGACTGCGGTCGGGGCCTGCCAGCGCGCGTGAAAACGGACCCTGTCCTGCTCCAGGTGTGCATCGACGGTCCAGAATGGCTGCGGCACAAAGCTGGCGATCGCCCGGTCGCGCTCGACGACTAGGCGCAAGGTGGGGGTTTGCACGCGCCCCACCGGCAGCAGGCCATCGAAACCGGCGCGGCGGCCGAGCAGGGTGAACAGCCGGCTCAGGTTGATGCCCACGAGCCAGTCGGCACGAGAGCGGGCCAGCGCACAGTGGTACAGCGGCAAGGTCTGCTCCCCCGGACGCAAGGCGCCCAGGGCTTGGCGGATCGACGCCTCATCCAGCGCGGATAGCCACAGGCGCAAAATCGGCCCTTGGTACCGACAACGCTCGATAATTTCCCGTGCGATCATCTCGCCTTCGCGGTCGGCGTCGGTGGCAATCACTACTTCGCTGCAGGCGCGCAGCAGCTGGCTGATCACCTTGAGCTGACTGGCGACATTGGGCTTGGCTACCAGTTGCCAGCGGCCGGGAATGATCGGCAGGTCGTCCAGCGACCAGCGTTTGTAATCGCCATAGGCTTCAGGCGGAGCGGTCTCCAGCAGATGGCCGACGCACCAGGTGACGGTGACGTTCCGACCCTTCAGGCAGCCATCACCGCGATTGCTGGCCTGCAGCACCCGGGCGATGTCCCGGGCTTGGGATGGTTTTTCGCAGATGAACAGGCGCATACACGGACCCTCTCGGTGGGTACCGACAGGGTGGAGGTGCGGTTGCGAAGCGCCAGGGTAAATCCGAAGGTGCCGCGCTCATATCGGCGGGTGGGTGTTACTTGCGTTGCGCAAGGTGGCTGGCCAGCGTTTTCAGAGAGTCCAGGGCGAACTGCTTATCCGCCTCATTGAGCTCCTTGATGATCGCGTTGATCTGCACGCCCAAGTCTTGCGGGCGAGGGCTGATTGCCAGGAGTAGCTCATCGGCGGGGCAGCCATACAAGTCGGCCAATTGCAGCAGTTTGGATACCGAGAGCTCAACGAAACCTCGCTCCAACCGCGATACCGCTTCGCCGGAGATCTGCAGGTGCTCGCCTACCTGCGCCTGGGTCAAATGCCGGGCACGACGATACTTCGCCAGCTGGCGACCAATGTGATGTGGACTAGGCTCTTTCACGGGCAATGGGGGCGCTCTCCAATTCGACTTATATGGTCGAACAGCACCCCAAAGATATGAACGACTCTAAAGGTTGACTAACAACTCATCGAGGCGTATCACCGATAAAAAATGGATGACTCGACCGTCACCACGGAGGCAACAAACTTGCACGAAACCCACCAGAGTGAGGCAGATGCGTTAGCGATCAAGGCCTACGAGCTGTTCATGGCCACCCATCTGGAACCGGACAAGGAGCAGGCTCGGGCCCGGCTAGTCGCCTGGGTTCAGGAGAGTCCGCTGCACTGGCGGGCATTCCTTGCCCTGGACCAGTACTTGGCGGAAGTGAAGCAAATGCTGGAACATAAGCGGCGCAAGAGCGTCCGGCGAGAGTGAACCAATGGCAGCACTGAGTGTTGCCCGCCGAACTGCCTGCATGGTTACAGTGATATCGCGCTGCGGGCGGTGACTCCACTGAGTACCACGCACTTATCCGGACTTGCGTGGCGCTTTCTTGCCTCCCCCCTTGCGCGAGGTGCTGACGTTGTCGCTGGCTTTCTCGCGCATGGTCACCGAGGCCAGGCGGTGCGGCAGAATACCAATGCGCCGCGCCTCTACCTTGAACGTCACGCGGGCGTTGTCCTCGCTGTCCTCCCATTCCTCCTTGACCGTGCGGCCCTCGACCAGGACGCGCATGCCTTTCTGGTACAACGTGGCCCAGTGTTCAGCGTCACGGTTCCAGAGCTCGACGGGCGCCCAATAGCCGCCGCGATCCTCGTAGCCGCCTTCGCGCGGTACCGGGTTGTCGAAATACACATTCAGCCGAAGCAGGCGCCGCGGCTCATCCGGGTTGGTATTGAACTCCTGGTACTCCGGCACGCTGCCGATGTTACCTTCACCAACAAACAAAGTACTCATGCGGGTTACTCCTCGGTGGGGGAACGGGTAAGAGCGAGCTCGGCGGCCTCGAGCTTGCTGGCACCAGTGATAGCCTGGCGATACAACGACTGCAGGCTGCTCATCTGCAGGTTCAGCACCACGCGGTTGGTCTCCAGCTGGTACAACGCCTGCCGCAGTTCCGGGTGTAGGTGCGGTTGAACCATCGCCTCCTGCCACACCTGCACGCCCATGCGCTGAAAATCCGGGCTGCGCCAGCGCAGGAAATCGGTGCCCGTCGCGCTGTGCTGGACGACCAGGCGCAGGTCCAGCAACGAGAAGGGTGGCTGGGCGATGATCGCCAGCATCACCGCCATCAACTCGGCGACCTGGGTGCGCAAGCGCAGGATCGTCTCGGCGAACTGCTGCAGCTCCCCCTTACCCTTAAAAGGCTTTAAAAGGCCTTTTAGGGAGGCACCGTGTGCGAACTGGCGATAGGCATCGGCTGACAGACGCCGGGCAATGGCTTCGGCCAAGGTCATGCCTCACCTCCTTCAACGGTGACGTCCGGGGTGGGTTGCTCCTCGGCCTCCGGCTGATTCGGGCCTTCGATCTCCGACGGCGCATTGCTGCGGGCGATCGGCGGAGCGAACTGGGAGCGGCGCGTCCCTTCGAGAACGTCTTGCGGCAGGATGCCGAACTTGTCGATGGCTTCGCGGGCGCGGGCGTTGTTGGCGGCCATGTCGTCGCGACTCACCCCGGCCAGACGGTAGCGCTGCGCCAAGCCAAACAGGCTGCGCAGCAGATGGGCGCCGCCATCGATCCAGGACTCCATGTCGCCCCGGCCGATCAGCGCCGTGTGGTGGGCGAGCAGCACCCGCCGGACCAGGGTGTCGTAGTCGGTGAGCAGGTAGATCGCGAGAAAGCCCAGCTGGCTGCCGATGAACAGCGGCAGGGTGACGGGGTGGATGTTGAGGTTGTCACCGACATCGACTTGCGTGGGCAGGGCCCGTTCCACGCGGCTCATTTGCTGCGTCAGCGTGGCCATGTCCAACCTGGCCTGCAGCAGCTTTTCCTCCAGTTGCAGCATGAACCAATCCGCGTACGGATCACCCTGGCTACTGGCGTGCTTGAGCAGGTTGGTGACGCTGATGTAACCGGGCATGCCCAGGATCGGGTGCACGCCGTCGCGGCCGCTGCGCCCCTGCCACAACCGCGCCGCATGATGGGTGTGCAGGGTCAGGGTGATGCTGCTGCGCAGGGAGCCCAGGTTGAGTTGGTAGTGATCGACCATCGCCAGTACCTCGCCGTGGGAGTGACGCCGACGATGGGCCTAACTCTGACCGGCGACGCGAATCATCGCGAAGGTGGTGCGGTCACATTTCCAGAAGGGTGGACGTTGTTGGATTCTATGGCATCGGCATTATGTCCACCGAGTTCCAGCTCTATGTCGCCGCAGTGATCCCTCGGCAACGTTGTTTCAGTTCCTCCAGGCAGGAGAGGGCAAGTGGCGAGACGGTGCGCTGACCGCCGCGTTTCGGTCGTTCGCGGAGAGGTTCCTCTGACGCAGGCTTGGTTGGGCGCGCAGGAGGGGTCGAGAATTTCTCTTCCTCGCTACGTGCAGCCCACAGGGTGAACTCGCCCTGGCAGGCGCGCTTGATCAAGCCCATCAGGTAGGCGACCGGTTTTCGGATCTCACCGCGGGCGCAGCGCACCGCCGCTTCATTGATCACCGCTTGTTGCTGTTCCGGCTCGAGCTGACGCATTGCCTGGGAGGCCATGCGCCGCTCGTTCGGGTTCAGCGGTAAATCCTCGGGCCAACACGCACGACCAAATTCTACCTGCGCCAGTACCGTACTTTTTTTGCTTTGATCTTTCTGTACTGTACGGCCAGCGTCGGCATTCCGAATGGCAGGCAAATCCGGTGCCTTGCCGCAGGGTTCGGGATTTATTGCCGGAACCTGCGAATTCCGAACGGGGTCGGCTGCGCCTGGTTCGGAATTCTTTGGGGCTGCTTCTGCGCTCATCAGCGGCAGCGTTTGCTGTTGAACCGGCGACAGCGAGCCGAGCCTGTCCTTGTCGAGTTGAGCGACTTGCGGGTCGGCCTGGATTTCCGCGATCACATGCTGCGCGACGTCTCGAACCCCTTTTGTGGCATGGGAGAGGTTCTGTTGCAGCAGCGCGGCATAGCCGCTGTCCAGTTCTAGCTGCTCGGCTGCGGTCAGCGGATCGCCGTGCAGTACGTAGACGCAACCACGCAGGCAGCCGTTGGCATCCCGTGCGCGCTCCACCAGACTGAGCCAGCGAGTAGTGCGTAAGACGTTGAGTGCGCGGGCGATGGTTTCGCGCGAGGCCTGGGTGCCGCAGGGACTGGTCGCCAGGTAAGGTTGCAGGTCCTGGTAGCGTGGTGTCTTGACCTTGCGTTCAGTGATCAGCCAGCGCAGCACCTGCCAGGTGTTACGCTCCAGGGGCGTCAGCCGGCGGTCCAGCAACAAGGTCTGCGGCAGCGGGTTGTTGTCGCCGTAGTAGATCGTCCGCACGTCCCGCTCCTCGGTGGCAACAGCCAGTTTGCCATGCGCCGCGTACCACTCGTTTCGCCGCCGAAGGGCGTCGTAGCACTGGCGCACCACGTCCTGCCAGTCGACCTCGTAAAAGCTCAGCATGGAGTGCCTCCGTACAGTTCGACCTGTTGCCAGACCAGGGTCAGACTGATCTGTTGTTCCTCGGCCAGCATCATCATCGTGTCCAACGGATCGTTGTCCGGATCCTTCGTGCGCAACTGGCTCCAGCGATTCCACACCGCATGCTCCTGCGCTTCACTGAGCTGGACCGGCCGACCGCGGTGCGTCTCGATCTTTAGCACACGGCGGCGCAGCGCGGTTTCCGAATGGTCCAGGCCGAAGCAGCGGTACATGATGTTGGAGCTCGCGCCCAATTTGAGTGCACGATTGATCAATCGCTCGTTCTGTTCGTCGCGTTCGGCCTGCACGATCAGCCGTCGTAACACGGTGATGTCGACCTTCACTTCGACCCAGGCGATCGACGAGTGCGCAAGGTGGGACAAGGTGGTCGGCGGCAGCGACTGCAGCACCTCGATGTCTTCATCGGCCAGGCCCAGGGCCTTACAACGCTGCAGACGGCCATGGCGCAGCTCATGCAGCACCTGATTCAACATGGCATGGTTCAACAGATTGAAAGTCGTGCTCATGAGGTGGCTCCTCACGTTATCGAGTGGACGACAGCGTTAGTTCGATCAACTGCCGGGCGTGACGGATCAGCGTGAACAGCTGTTCCAGCTGGGTATCAGGTAGTCGTTCAAGACCCACCGTCAGGGCTGGGCGGTCGGTGAAGGGCAGGTCGTAGACGCCGATCAGCAGCTGACCAAACAGCGCTGCGGGCAACTGCTTGCGTTCCTTCCAGGTCACGTCGTCCTGTAGGCGTAGCAGGGCCGAGAGCAGCAGCTGGATACCAGTGTGCCGGGGGCTTAGACGCTCGCCATGCCCCGGTGAAAGGGTGAAGCCCAAGTCGTCCTCGAGCGGACTGATCATATCGCCAGCGTCTGCATAGGCGGCAAGTTCGGCGGCAAGGGCGGCGCAGCTCGCGCGTAAGGTGCTGCTGGTATCCAGTGACGCTGGGGCTGATGGAGCCGCGCCGACCAGAACCGGAGCATCCTTGAGCTCTTCCAGAGGCTTGTTTGGCAACGGCTCGTCACCCAGCGCCTGGCGTATTCCAGGTAAGCGTGGAGCTTGCTGCGGCAGTTGAGTTTCACCAGCTTGCTCGGGCTCAGGCTTTGACCCTGCAGTCGACGTCTCCGGTGGATGTTCCAGTATCGACGGCGGTATTGGAGGCTCGCCAGCTCGATTATTTGGAGGGACATGGGGGCTGTCCGCTGGAGGCCGTGAAGGACGATGCTCTTGGTGCAGCTCCAGAGCCAGTAGCCGAGGTGTCTGCTCCAGGCTCACTGCCATCCTGGCAATCAATTCGTCCTGCAGCTCATTAGTATCCAGCTCGGGCTTCTCACCGTCGAACGCTGACAGCACTTCAAACCACAGCGGCGAGAACTGGTCGGGGCTGCCGAAGTACTGATTCCAGATCGACTCAGCCCGCCGCCTTAAGCTGATCAGGCGTCCGACGGCAGGTTTGCCCAGGCCCGCATACAGCACCTGCGGAATCACGGGGAGCAGGTGCTCGAGCGCGTCGAACATGCGGCTGATGTGTGACTGCGAAATGGGATAGCCACCCTCGCTCAGGCGCGTCGCGAGCTCGCGTTGGGTGAGGCGGGTGTCGCGGTGCTGAAACATCTCCTTGAGCTTCGCCACCGCGAGGGCCCGCTCGATAAACGTCAACTGGCCGTGCAGGTCACTCTCGGCCAAATGCCCGAGCAAGGCATGCGCTTCCGATTGCCAAGGGCGGAACAGACAATGGATACGGAAAAAACGCTCTTCGCGCGTTTCCTGCCACAGCTCGCCAAGAATGCTCAGACGGGTGTTACCGCCGTTGCGAATGATGAAGTGCGCTTCATTGGGACGGCGGGTAATGGAGGGTGGTTGATCGAGCCCGCGCTCGCGGATAGAGGCCTTGATGTCGTCATACAGCGGGTTGCGAACCACACGCGGGTTTAGCTCGTATGGCCGCAGTTGCTCAAGGCTGACCACCATCGGTGTGTCACCGGCGGGGGCCGCTGCGAGGTCACGGCTATAGGTCTGCGGAAAGTGCGCTTGCTGCAGTTGACGGGAAATGTCTTCGGAGGTCGGCGGCTTCATCACTCATCCTCCGATCCGCCGCGAGGGATCCTGCGCTCGGCAGTGGCCGATCTGCTCAGCCCATTGGGGAAACAACTCGCGGGCCAAGCCGCGCATCACCTCAGCGGCGCAGAGGCTACTGCTGCCGTGCGGAGCAGAGGCCTCCACGCGGTGCACAGGGAGACCGAGCGAGGCAGCATTGGGATAGGCCACCCGGTCGGGGATCACCGTGTTGCATACTGTGACATGAGGATCAGCCTGAAAGGAGCCTTGCAGGCTATGCATGATCAAGCGCGTATCGCGGCGATTGGCGTTGACCTGGTTGAGCAGCAACTTCACCATCGGCAGTGCGACGCCTAAGTAACGGTAGGGTTCCAACTCTACAAACAAGCCCAGCGTGCCACGACGCAGCTCGCGCGCGGCGAGCATTTCCGGTGGCACCGGACACAGCGCGCAGTCGGAGGCGAGGATGACCATCTCAACAACCACGCTGCGCGCGCCCTGGGTATCGATGATCAGCACATCGTAGTGATCCTCGAAGGCCGGCAGCAAGTTGCGCAGACGTAGACGGCCGTCGGCCGCGTGCAGCAGCAGAGTGCTGATGTGGCCGGCACGGTCGTTGGAGACGATAAGGTCCAGGTGCTGGATGACGGTGGTAGAGATCACCAGTTCGGGGGCCGTCACTCGCTGGGCAACCAGTTCGTAGCTGCCGGCATCCCGGGACTCGGCGAGGGCGTAGTAGCTGGACAGGGTAGGTTGGCTGTCCAGGTCCAGCAGCAAGACACGTAGGCCGGCATCGGCGAGCAGACCGCCCAAGTTGGCGGCGACAGTAGTCTTGCCCGCGCCGCCCTTGGTCGAGATCAGCGAGAGGACGTTCATGGTCAGTCCCTCTTGGACAGTCGGTCCCGGACCCACTGTTCGATTTCCAATGAGTCCCAGCCGACGGCACGTGTGCCGATGCGCCGGCATTGAGGGAACTGGCCGGCCTTCATCAGGTTGTAGATGTGCGAGCGTTTGAAGCCAGTTTTCTGCTCCACTTCATCGCGGCGCATGATGTGGCGGTTGGCTGGCAGAGGGGCAGGGCTGATCGTTTGCATGATGTCACTCCGTAGCGCCGAGTGGCGCGTGGTGGGAAGTGACAGTCAGTGAAGGTCGGGACAGGACGAAAAACATTGTCAGGCAATGCTGGACATTGCCTGACAATGTCGCGTCAGCCCCGTTTTACCTGGGCTATAAGACGGCGCGCGTCGGCAAATCGCCGATCAATGGTACTTTTGCTCAGACCATCCACACCGGGAAAACGCAGCAAAATAGCCTGGACCAACGCTGCCTGGCTAGAATAGATTGACTGCTGCTTGCCGTTTTGATTCTTCCCGAGCGTGGTTTCGAGCATGGCGCCGATCAGCCTGTTTTGCATGGCTTCGGAGGTTTCGGACGGGACGCCGAGCGACTCGAGTCGTGCTTTCAGCTTGTCATTAAGCGTGGAGAGGGCTGCCATTTCATCGGCGGTGGAGGCAAAGGTTTGTTGCAGCCGTTCAAGCGAGCGCAAGGCATAGTCGAGTTCGGCTTGCTTGGCTAAATGCGCATTCAGGCTGACGCATCCCGAGTGATCAGCGTTTTGAGCAAAGAGAAAGGCAGGCCTTTGATCAGGCAGGCTACGTACGAACCAGATCAGGAGGTCTGTGCGCCGAATGGAGTAGTACACTCGATGTAGGTGACTGTCCGACGTAATGGGCTGCCCTAGGTAGGTTGCCGGCAATTCGCCGCTAAGAATCGCGTCGTAGATGCATTCGACATAGTTGTGCAGATTAGGCCACTGCGGAAAATGTTTTCGCAGGCTGCCTGGTTGTAACAAGTCGACCTGGAGTATTTCGTCTTCGTGCTCTGAGAGATCACACCACAAGATCGCGACGTCGATGGGATGGTAGGAGCTTCTTATCGTGATCATGGCACACAGCCTCCTGCTGCGTTCGTCCTAGAATCGCTGGCAGGGGCTGTAGTTGGGCCCTCTGTCGAGCGAGCCGCTTTGCGAAAGATCTTTAAGGATCAAAAGTGTGTGACCGCGAATCGTGGGAATGCTTAGGTGGCGAAGCCTCCTCTCGTGACGCAGTCATTCCGACCGACAACTGCAAAGCTTCGAGCTTATTAGAAATGCAGGGTGTAACCTACACTATAAACTTGAAAGTTTGTATGTATGTTAGTTCCCGTACTTGCACCTTTTCCGTCGATGGTGCGCGGTATATTGTACTCAAAAGCAAAGTTTACGGAATTCCCGTTGTCCGTGAGATAGCTTGCCCCAGCGGTAAAAGCTTCGCTGTTGATTCCAGGGGCGTAGAAGTTCGCTAGCGTGTGCTCAGAATCCAAATGGGCGTTAGCGTACATATAGCCTCCGCGAACTGTCCAGCGTGACGAAGCTTGATACGAGACACCGAAGCGAACGACGTCCTGATCACGCCAGTTGAATGAGTTGGGTATGTTGAACCCATCAGCCTCCGACCAAAGTATGCGCTCGTAATCTAACGCAATCTTCCAATCCGGGTTGGGCTTGTAAGCGACACCAACAGCATATCGAGAGGGCGCGTTCAGGTGACCGTCACTTTCAGTCAGTAGATCGTTTTTGTAATTGTTGAGTTTTGAGAATTTAGTTTCAGTGAAGTAGGATGCTCCAGCCGAAAATTGCGAGTTGATCTGCCAAAGTGCGCCGAGGCCTAATCCCCAGCCAGTCGCGTAGGAATTGCCGTGATTCTCTAGCGGTACTACATCCCCAGTAGGCATAACAGCTGCAATGCCGCCAGCTCGAAACTGCTCGACACCAAAGATTATTGAAGCACCAAGAGCCAGATTTTCGGTGGGCTTATAAGTTATAGTTGGAGCTGTGTTGACAACAGTCAAGCTAGCTCGTGCATCACCGATTCCAGGAATAGGTGCTACTTTTTTCCCGTAGTCAGAAGAAATGCCAGCGCCATACACTGAGAGTCCTACACTCCATTGTGGAGCGAATTCGTAGTTTATACCAAATCCAGGGGCGGGTACGGTTGCGTCTGACTTGAACTTGTTGCTTTCTGAGCCAAACGTCGCTTTGGTCTCAGTGCGGATGACAATCCCATACAAATCCATGCGATTACCGAGAAACGCCATGCCCGCGGGGTTGTTGGCCGCGACTGTGGTATCCTGTGGCAAGGCAACCGATGCGCCTCCCATCCCTGAGGCGATTGGACCGTTGCCAGTGAGGAGGTTCCCATTAGTCGCATGCGCGTTAACGGCCACAGACATAAGTAAACAGGCTGGTACGACTGAATAGAGTGCACGCATTTTTTTGCCTCCATATTATTTTTGTTATGGCATTTGTATTTTGATTTACTGCGCATATCAAAGCTATGCGAGAAATTATGCTTGTAGTTTCATGTTGATGATTTTGAGCTGGGTGAACTCCTCCAGGCCTTTAATACCCTGCTGCACGCCCAGGCCAGATTGTTTTGCCCCACCCACTGGGATGTCGAACGGCATTGCCAAGTGTTGGTTCACCCAGACCGTCCCAGCTGTGAGCTGGCAGGCGACGTCGTATGCTTTATCGATATTAGTAGACCAGACTGTAGCGCCCAGACCGAATTCGCTGTTGTTCGCTCTTTCGATCACAGTTTCCAAGGCATCGTAGGAAAGCACTGGGATGATTGGTCCGAATTGTTCCTCATGTACTACTGCGGCATCATCTTCAATGTCACGTACCACAGTAGGCTGGATAAAGTAACCTGGACGATCTATCACATTTCCGCCAGCGATTACCACGCCGTAATCGTGAGCATTTCGCAAATAGGTTTTCAGTTTCTCAAATTGTTGTGCGTTCTGGATTGGACCGAAGTGAACGCCTTTTTCCAGCCCGTTACCGACTACTGCGTTCTCAGCGAGTTTGGCGAGAGCTGCGCAAACAGGTTCATAGATCGAAGCTGGAACGTATATGCGCTTGGCTGCTAGGCAAACCTGACCGTTGTTGATCATGGCCGCAGCAAATACTTTTGGTATGACTTCATCGATGTCGATATCTTCGAGCAAAATTGCAGGGTCGTTGCCCCCAAGCTCCAGCGTCACCCGCTTTATCGTTCCAGCAGCCGTCGCCATTACCTTTCTTCCGGTAGCTGTGGACCCTGTGAAAGATACCATCGCAATATCTGGGTGAGCCGATAAAGCGGAACCCAGGTCGTTGTCATCGACAATGGTGTTGAAAACACCAGCAGGGAGAATGTCTACCGCGATCTCGCCGAGAAGAAGCGTACTCAGTGGAGTAGTCGGGGCCGGTTTGGAAACCACAGTATTACCGGCCAGAAGGGCAGGGGCCAGTTTCATCACCAGAAGAATGAGCGGCACGTTCCACGGGGTAATGGTGGCAACGACGCCATGCGGGACTCGTTGTTCGACGATTCTCTCATTCTCGGAGGTCCGCAGAGTGCGCAGAGGGAGATCCAGTGTCGCAGTGTACCTGAGGCAAGCTACGGAGCCTGCAACCTCCCAGACGGCGTCACTCAGGGGTTTACCCTGCTCTAGTGTAATCAGGGTGGCCATTTCATCTTGGCGTGCCTCAAGTGCATCCGCGAGTTTCAGCAGAAACGAGGCTCTTTCATCAGTGGTTCTTCGGGACCATGTGGGAAACGCGAAATGAGCAGTGCTCACAGCATCTTCCAATTGCTGCATGTCAGCCCTTGCGCATTGCTCAAATACCTGACCTGTTGCTGGATTGATCACATCAAGCGATCTTGCTCCTCGTACAAGGTTTCCGCCGATAAGCAGCTTGAACTTCATGTAGTAATTCCTAATAAAAGATGCCGGCCTGACAGTGAGCGTATCGCTCCGCTATGAGTGCGAACCTATCGTCATCTACCTGGCCAGCAAGTGGCTTATTTAGCTATCGCGATTACTTACAGGGGGCGCCAACTGCCATGGAAGCCATATGGAACCCGAGTCGGGAGTTCAACCCTGGCAATTGGACCTTTCGTAATATCTACGGTATCGAACACCACGAAGTCGCTCAGATTACGCTTCGCGTTATAAGCTACTGTTACTAACCAACCGTCTCCTTCAGGCGCTGACTTCGAGCGGGGGACAAAGATTGGTTCGAGATAGTACTCACCTTCTCCAGGATAGTAATCGCGCCGCACGCCGGTTTCCAAGTCGAGATGGCAGACTGTGTCAAAGAATGCGCCTTCCACCAGCGGCCCTTGTTGGCCCAGGAAGAAGCCATGGCGATATTTATGGCCGACGTAACGATCGTCCACCACAGGGAAATCGCCGCGCATATCCGTGAGAACGGTTTCGCTGTAGGAGTCCTTGTCGTCGCTAAGGTCGAAGGTCCAGCGGACCAGAAGGCCATTGGTTTTCTCACCTTGAAGCCAAGGTGCTATCTCCCCAGAGAGGAATGGGAAAAGTGGCACGGCTTGTGTCTTCAGCATATCTAGGTGAACTAAGGTGCGCCCACCTACATGCTCCGTGAAGCTGTTCATGGTGTGATACGCGTAGGTGGCATCCCCCTTGAACCAGCGCATGGTATCGATGCTTGCATTCCTAGCCAGAATACCGAAATGGGTACCCAACTCAGGATTATAGGCGCAGAGGGGGCCCCCTTTTGCTGCTCGATCTACGCTAATGTCCGCGGAGAAAATTGGGAAAATCACATGCTCGTGAGTGATCCCGAAATCATGCATGATTGGGCAAAAGGGAGCTTTGAAGCGGTCGTGACGAATTAGCTGTCCGCTCGCGTCCACCACGCTGAAGGTAATGTCGTTAGAACCGAACCCTGTTGCCTGATAACCATAACCCAACATTTCGCCGGATTTTGGATCGACTTTAGGGTGGGCGGTAAATGCTCCTTGGTGTTTACCCTCAAACGTCCAGTCAGCATGGGTAGTTTCAAGAGTGTCACCGTCCAGAGCCGCAGGGCCGCACCATTCATCAAGCGCAAGCAGCTTTTCACCATGATAAAGAACGTGGGTTGCTGCGAAATGCGGTGCTACGACTGCATTTTCCTCAGGGGTAGGTTCGTTCATCGACGTTGAGATAAGGCGTCGACCAGCTTCGCGCTGTGCTTTGTATTGCTCGGTTTTGACCCAGCGATTTCGATAGGACGCTTGACCTTTTTCGATACGAATGGCGTGAATCATGCCTTCAGCCAAGTACCAGTGATGGTCATCACCCAAGGGTGGGAACATTGCCGAAGTACCGTTACGGTAGAGAGTACCGTTAAGACCTTCGGGGATTTCACCCTCACGCACGATCAGCGCCGGCGCATCGCACTCAGCAGTAATTGGGCGAAAGTTTCCTTTCAGAAATGGATGGTCTGGATATTTGTTATTAGACATGCTACCTCCAATTATTTTTTTTGTTGGAGAATCGGTATTTAAATCATCAGCGCTAGGCGGTCATAGCTCTACTAGCGTAGGTGTGTCTTTACTATGAGTAGAGTTAATACTGACCTTGGCTGATTAAACGGTAAGGCACAAACGTGTCGGACCGTTAGTCTAGGAGTGCATTGTGTTTTGGCTGACAGTGCGCTGTTTGGCCAGCTTTCCGGCAGCGTTGCGAGCCGACTCCACGAGCTGGAGAATGTCACCTGCGAACTGCTGAAGCGGTTTGGAGGTAGCGCTCCTTAAATCGCTTCGCGAAATGAGCCTGATCCAGGAAGCCGCATCGGGAGGCGATGTCACCGATGCTCAGCCTAGAGAAGCTGGTATCCACCAAAAGGCTATAAGCCTTTTCCAATCGTACTTCGAGCAGCTCTCGACCAAAACTGGTGCTCTGTTTTGCGAAGAGATGATGCAGATATCGCTTTGAAACGCCCAAGCTGAACGCAAGCTTTTCCGGAGAGAACTCAGGATCAAACGCCATGTTACGAAGCGAACGCATCACTCGCGAATATAAATCATTAGCATCAATAGGATCGATATGATGCTGCTCAGTCACGGCCAATGAAAGCAGTGCGGCGAAATGTTCAGCCATGACCGATCCCAAATTCTGTCGATCGCCAGGGGGAGTCGCAGCGATCTGCGCGAGTAGGGTAGTCAGCACTTTACCCCAACCGATGCTCCCGCGTATTGGCCTACCAACTACGGTCTTGGAGTCTGGAATCCACACGTCCAGCCAGTTACAGGGGATCGCCAGGTGGACGCCCCGCATTTCATCGTTAGCAATTTGAAATGGCTTACGGCGATCGAGAATAATACAATCCCCCTCATCCAGCCTGCCTTCATGGTAAATTTGCGCGAATGTGGCACTTCCTGATAAGGGTAGGAATAGATCGAAATACGCCACATTGGAATCAGCAGGTGAGCCGGGCGCCCATATCACTTTCTGTTCGCCAGTGGTCAAGCGACTGACAAGAGCAGGGCCAAGATAAGACTGCTCCAATTTGCCGTAGAAATGCTTGTCCTTGCTGGAAATATCCACGCCATACATCGCTTGGCCGACAGCTTGGCACCAATATTCAAGCGCATGATTGGGGCGGACTGCTTCAGTGCTCCAAACGCTCTTCGATTCATTAGTCACAATCATGTCGACACCTTCAGCAATGTGCACGATGTGCTCAGTACGCTGGTGATCGCCCCCCAAAGGGAGGCGATTACGTGAGTCAAGCATACCACGATCGAGGCCACAGCCGATCAGGAGCGTTCCTACACAACCCCTGAGCTAGCCAGGCATCTGCAACTGTAAAGATCCCCGTCGCTCGCTAAAGTGCCAGACCCCTTCTAGGAGTTTGAGGCGATCTTTGAACTGTCCGATCAGATGAGGGGCGACCGCTATGGCTGGCTCCTCCAGCCCAGGCGCCGCCACTAGCAGAATGTAACTCGTCGCAGTGGCTTCGCTTGCCGATTCCAATGTCACTTGGGTATTGCACACAAAATGACGACTCAGCCGGGGCGGCCGACTGCGGAAGGCGTCCAGAATCGCCGCTTTGCCTTTGAGTTCCACGTCCGGAGTACTAGGTCGGCAGAATACACCGTCTTCAGTGAAGAGTTCAGCGATCCTTTCATAATCACCAGCGTCGTTCAGCATTGCAAATTGCGTGATGAGGCGTTCGCATTCGCGCTCCGCCAGTAGTGCTTCAATTCTTTCAGAAGTGATCATGCTTAATTACCTGAATGATTAGAAAACTTGAGTGAGCCTGATAAAACCAGTTTGATCAAATTTATATCCACCCGTGACCTCAACGTCACGAGCGAACTCCCCATATAATTGAGTTGTAGGTCGAACCCAGTAACCGACACCCAAGCGAGCCCGCAGCGAATTGGTTCGCCGCCCAGTGTCAAGTCCGTTCAGTTCTGAGGCACCGCCCCAAGTCTTTGTCACACCAACTGAAGTGGTGAGTTTGTTAGGAAAGGTGTAGCTGAGCCAAGGCTGCAAGACGTAGGTTGGATCTTGCTTTAGTGTATGACGATTTACTGTAGACTTATCGTTGTCTGAGTAGATGGTCACATCGGCGTTGATATCTGCGCGCCACGATCCCCAGGTCTCTGAGTAGCCGACTTGAGCAGCCGTGGCGTAACGGTTGCTGCCCATATTAAGCGAATGATCGTTATCATAGGATCCTAGCGGCAAATACAAATATCCGGTGACACCCACATAGCGCTTCTTTTCGGGATCATTGATAGGCCAAGCGGTTACGGCAACGAATGGGTCAGCAAAGCCCGTAGCATCTCCAATTTTGCGGCCATTGAGCTTCAAGTCTTGCGAACCATATGGAATACCGACTTGCAGTTGTACTCGTGTCTCACTGACGTCCAGCATATAAAAAAGGCGAAGTAAGGATGATTCAGTTTTTAGGCGAGTGTCATGATCAATTTTAGAGCCGTGAGCAGGATCGTACTCTGATGCTTCTCCAGCCCCTAGATAAAACATGGCTATAGTTTTCCCTGCTGGTGCTGGGATGTAGGCTCCTGGAGAAACGTCGATTGCAAAACTTGGCAGCGAGCTAAAGGCTGCGACAGTGAAAGCCAAGGAGTTTAAAAGTGCACGATTAAGCGAGGTATTAGGTGTTGGCTTGAAATTCATTGTCGGTACTCGATTATTGTTTTTATTTGAGCGGCAGAGTATTGGCTCTGCCTTTACACGGTTGATTAGCTGCTATACGTATAGTTAGGATTAAAGAGCATCCACCTGCGAAGCGACTCTGTTACTACTATGGGCGCTTCAAACGGAGCCATGTGGCCGGCGCCTGGATAAACTTCAAAGGCTGCATGCTTGACGCTATCGGCAAGTTGCTCGTGCTGCGCCACAGTACTCCAGCGATCCTCTGCCCCGACTCCAATGAGGACTGGGCAACGAAGCTGCGCAAGGACTTCGCTCGCATCGGGGCGGTTCAGCAACGCATTGATTTGCCCCTTGAAGGTAGCAGGGCTCATTCTGCAAACCATTTCTCGCAATGGTTCCCAAAGCTCTGCACGTGCCGCGTTTGTAAGGCTCATCATTGGCGGCAGCCATTGATTTGCCAAGGCGGGCATTCCTTGCTCTTGCGCGAGGTCCAACAGTTGTTGACGAGATTGCGCTTCGCCACTTCTTACCGAATGAGTGCCAGTGTCTAGCAACGCGAGCCTTTCGACTCGGTCCGGGGCTATGCGCATGATCTCCAAGGCGACACGAGCCCCCATGGAGTGCCCTGCCAGAGCAAAACGCTCAGGGGCTCGGCCCAGAACGTGTTCAGCCATCAGGGGAATGCTGTCGAAGCCCTGGAAGTCGATCGCTTCCACGTCGCAGATATTCGCCAGGCCATCGAGTTGAGCCTGCCAAACCGTGCTGTCGCACAGTAGTCCAGACAAAAGATATAACTTGGTTTTCATTAGTTTCTCCGCACTATTTTATTTCACGGTTTCAGTGCCAGCAGTATTCAAATTCGACACTATGGAGTCGGTGTCTGAATGCGGACGCTCTACGCTTGGGCGCAGAAACGAAAGGCAAGCGGCTGCGAGAAGCATCGGAACGGCCAGGGCAAATATGTAGCTTGGACGTGACCATCCGGCGGACATGAGGACGCCCGCGATGTAAGGGCCAGTAACTGCACCTAACCGTCCTACAGTCATTGCGAGGCCGGTGCCGGTGCTACGAAGCGTGATCGGAAAAACCTGAGGTACTAGTACATAAAGGGTGTTGATTGACGTGTACAAGCAAAAGCCAACGGCAAGTGCAGCAAATAACAAGGCTGAGGCAGTCGCAGGCACGGCTGCAAAAATCACCGCTGTACCAAACAGTCCGATCATAAAGGCTGCGGCTAATTTTCGAGAGCCCATCCGTGATGCGAACACTCCGAAAAGCAGACAGCCGCAGACTCCCGCCAGGTTCATGAGTAATGATCCCGATATACCCACTGAGCCGCTTAAACCGGACTCGGTGAGCATTTTGGGCATCCAACTCAGCAGGAAATAAGCCGTGAGCATAACGCAGAAATAGACTGCACAAGCCGCAAGTGTGCCTGGAGCATATTGGTTTTTTATTAAAGCAGAGTAACCGTTAATATTACTTTCTTTGGTATGAGTATCATGTTCTGGAAGCTCATCCAGTGGAGGCAGTTGCAGTCGCCGTAGAATGGCGTTGCTCTTTGCGAGCGCATCGGCAGGGCGACGAGCCCACAGATAGTCTAAGGATTCAGGTATCAACCAGAGCACGGCAGGTAATAGGGTAGCAGCAGCGACTCCTCCGAAAACATATACCGACCGCCAGCCGTGGTGCTCGATCAGAAACACGGCGAGTAGCCCGCCCAAGGTCGCTCCGATCGGATAGCCCAAGGCCATCAGCGAAATGCAGAGTGGTCGCCGTTTATCAGATGAATATTCGCTGACTAGGATGTTGATATTAGCCAAAATACCGCCGATCCCTAGTCCTGTAATTACGCGCATCAACGCCAACTCGGCGGTGGATTGAGTCAGTGATGAAACCAGCATGCCAAGACAGAGTATGATCATGCAGATAATTACTGCTGGTCGCCGACCCAGTTTATCACCTAAAGGTGCCACAAAAAGCGAGCCCAAGCCCATGCCCGCCAATCCCGAACTGAGCAGCAGCCCGATTTCGGTCGGTCCCAAATTCCAGTCGGAGGAAATAGCGGGAGCAGTATAGGCAACAACTAATACGTCAAAACCATCAAGGCCAGCGATGAGCATGCATATGGCGACAATTCCCATCTGGAAACGCCGCATCGGACCATTTTTTAATTGTTGATAACTAGCAGTAGTAGTATTCGTCATTATTATCTACTCAAGCGCACGTAAGGTTTTAGCTGAATCAGGCCGAAGTAATACTCTCCTCAGAACTTTGGCCTGAAGGGCTAGTTACGGTGTAACCCGCAAATCTTTTACTTTTATGTGTGGTGCCAATTACCGTTAACGCAAAACTGGGTCGCCACGCCATGCAGGGTCAATGGTGACGCAGCCGCCGGCAACCCTAGACACGCAAGCGCACATCCTTTTGCTCTCAGCATGTTGTTCTTCGCTGAAGAACACATCTCGGTGGTCTATTTCGCCAGCTACTGCGTTGATGTCCAGGGCACACAGGCCACATTCTCCGCGACGGCAGTCGGAGAGCACCTCTACGCCGACTTCGTTCAATACATCAAGCATTGAGCGATCTTTGGGGACTACCACCTCAACGCCAAGGCGAGGTACGCGAACGGTGAATTCCTGTGCTGGATGGCGACCGCTTGAGCCGAAAGTCTCGTAATGAATGTTGGCCTGATTGCGACCGTGCTCGGTCCATGCTTTGCGTACCACATCCATCAAGCCTAATGGCCCACAGATATACAGTTCACCGTTCTGTTCGAGCTTGCCAATCTCTTCCGTGGCATTTAGGAATACACCCTCATCTGCTACGCAGATGATAAGCGCAGCCCCAAGCAGCTCCTTGAGTGGCTCCAGGTAGGCGAGTTCTTCACGGCTGCGAGTCGCATAGATCATACGAAGGCGGTGGCCTCGCGCTACCAGGACCTCAGCCATGCGTATGATAGGAGTGATGCCGATTCCACCGGCAACAAGCAAGTAGTCGGGAGCACCGAGGGACAGCTCGAAGTCACAAGCTGGAGGGGTGATCTTCACGCGAGCCCCGGCTTCCAGGCCCCACATGTACGCTGAACCGCCGCGACTGTCTGGTACGCGTTTGACTGCAATTACGACGCCACCGCTATCAAGCGGACGTACTACCGAATAGGAGCGGTGATCTGGTCGACCATTAATCAGCACCTGAATGTTCACATGCGCGCCAGGAGCACTGGCACCCAGGTCTGGTGCCGCAATTTGGATTTCCCGAACGGTGGGGGTCAGGTTCTTCACCGCCGTTATTTGGGCGTCTACCCAAGTCGTCAAATTTCTCATGGTCAGCCCCTCACGCGACGGATACGACGGGAATGCGAGTGTTGTTTTCGCTTTGGATCATGTCGTCGATTCGCCGACGAGCCCACAACGAACCAGCATCAATGTTGAGGTTATTGAAGTCGCGATCAGGGTTTTTATTCAGAGCCCGTTGCTGGGCTTCAATGATGTCTTCATCTTCGCGCAAGATCCCACCAGCGGCGTCCATGATGCGTCGAGTGAGACCTTGCTCATGGATTCGATAGTTGCGCAGATGGCACCAGAAGTAGTAACAGGTCTTCTCCGTAGACGGAGTTGGAATGTGCACAACCCACATGCTGACACCTTGGCTACGATCACCCTGTGGTGCGCCGGTACCGGCTGGGGCAACACCTACATCGAGTACTACTATGGCCGGCGCCAGGAAATGGATGTACTGCCAACGGTCAACAGGACCAGGCTTGCCCAGTTGAGCGGCCCAGAAGGGTGGTGCCTCTTCATTCAGAACCCAGCGGGTAATGCTTGCGGTTTTAGCGCCATGGCTGGGTTCGAAAGGCGCTTCGGCCAGTGCTTCGTTGCCAATGGACGACGCATGAACATACGTTTCGTGCGTCAAGTCCATCAGATTATCAATGACCAATCGGTAGTCAGCTTCAACCGCAGTCATACGTCCGTCCCCAGCCCAAGCTGGATCATCGAACCAACCCAGATCAGGGATCAGGTCTGGATCCGCAAGGGTAGGTTCGCCAGGCCAAATCCAAACGAAGCGGTGACGCTCTTGGATTGGGTACGAGCGTACGCATGCTGCGGGGTTCACAGTTTCCTGGGACGGCATGTGGGTGCAACGTCCAGTAGCATTGAAGCGAAGCCCATGGTAGCCGCAGACCACGTCGTCTCCGACCAGGTTGCCAACAGACAGTGGGACCAGTCGGTGCCAGCAGGCATCCGCCAAGGCCGCCGCAGTGCCATCCAGCTTCCGGTACAGGACGATGTCCTGACCGCAGATGGTTCGCGGGAGCAAATGCCGGCCAATTTCAGCGTCCCAGGCGGCGACGTACCAAGCGTTAAGCGGGAACGTCTGTGGAGTATTTTTATTGTTCATGATCAGGCCTCGTTCTTGTCAGCGCATTTCTGGAACACGGCGCGTTTTAAGGAAGTCTTCCAACGATTCCCCGCGCATGATGGCGTATACCTGCATGTTGGTGAGTTTTACAACGCGTGCGAATTTTTCGACCACGAAGAAGTTCGCCCCGTATTGAACAAGCCCAAGCCAGTCGCGAGCACGAACTAGAACCTTCTCTGCCTCTGTCAATTCGGCGTCGGTCATCAGTTGCTCCTCGTCTTCGAGGAAGCGCTCTCGCCATTGAGGTGTAATCATGTTCCAAAAGAAGCGATTGAGTTCTAGAGCCTTATTGCTGACTCGAAGATCAAAGACGTAGGTGCCGCCTAAGTCCTGCATGCCAATAACTTGCGGGTTCATTATGACTCCTTAGGCTATAGCCTGCGCGTCTGCGGTCTCAGTTACAGTTTCATAAAGTACGACCGTCATGGCAGTGGTCGTAGCTAGATAGTAATTTTGATGAATTTTATTCAGTGGGCCTTCTACAGCTCCACGCATAGCTAACCACATGATCTGCTCTACGCTCTCAGCGCCGCCCAGACGTACGTAATCGGCATGGGTCATCTGAGTCAGCTTTTCTGGCGCATGCTGAAGCAGTTCAAGGAACTCCATATCCCATTCGGTATTATTGAAACCGGTGCGCTCTCCGTGAATCTGATGCGATAGACCGCCAGTACCAACGACGACAACGTTCAGGTCTTCCGGGTAGCTTTCGACCGCTTTACGGATTGCTTGCCCTAGTCGATAGCAGCGCTGAGCGGTTGGGAGCGGGTATTGCAGGACGTTGATTGCGATAGGTACAACCACGCCTGGCCAGTCAGGCTCATGTGGCCAGAGCAACGGCAAAGGCGCTGCACAGCCGTGGTCGATTGGCTTGTTCTGGAAAATTGTGATGTCAAATTCATCGTTTGCCAGTGATTCAGCAATATGCGCTTGTAGGGCCACATCGCCTCGAATAGGCGGCAGCGGACGCAGGCCAGCTCCCTCATCAGCTACCTGGAAACGTTCGCCAACCCCCAGCGCAAACATGGGATACATGTCAAAAAAGAAAGTGGTGCAGTGATCATTGTAGAAAAATACGAGTACATCGACTTTTTTGTCTTTGAGCCAAGAGGCAACCGGTTTGTAGCCGTCGAACAAGGGGGCCCATGCCGGATCCTGTTGCTTACCCTTGTCATAAGCGACACCGATTGTTGGCACATGCGAGGTACCAATGGCTCCAACGATTTTCGCCATCTCACTGCTCTCCGGCTTTCTTGTTATGGGAATAAAGGTTTTGTGACTCTTTTACAGCCAGACGATGGAGCGTACGGCGCATCAAAAGCCCAGGTTTGTCTGGAGCGAAGTTAAGGTCGAACTGTGGCTCGGCGTCTTTTTGCACTACCTCGGAAATCCACTCCAATGCATCAACGTCTTCCAAATACGCTTGCTCTGATGCTTGGGTCATAAAAGCGTCAACTTCCGCATCATCATGCTTGAAGTCACGAGAGTTGAACCACCAGTAGTGAATCGTATTATTTGTTTCAGGTGTGATGATGTGGGTAATGTTAAACCTGTATTGACTAGGAGCCCCTTCGTCGGGTGCATGGTCGAGTATTCGTGCAAATGCCACATGCATTGCCGGTGAGACGAAACGAGCCTCTGAGAGTCGATCGACTGGCTTGTGCATGATTCCTGCTGGGACACCGTAGATACCCGGAGGCGGCGAGTTTCTGAGTGCCCGGTCAATGATTACTTGAAGACCCTCCTCCCTCACATCCAGCTTGGAGCGCGCATATGCAGGAGTACCTACGGTGCCGGGATGCAGAAATGGGAAATGGGTCTGATCCAGTAGATTCTCATGCATAGCGACGTAGTCAGACTTCATGTAGAAGCTTCCCGTGACGCTTTTGAACGAAGGGTCGCTCAGCCAATGAGTATCTGGGATCAGGTCCTCTTGGGCCAGATCCGGGTCGCCCATCCAAATCCATACAAGTGGAGCCTTCTCCACCATAGGATAGGAGCGGACGTTGGCGTTACTAGGTACCAGGGGCATTGATGGCATGTTCACGCAGCGGCCTGATGAATCGAACTGCATGCCGTGGTAGCCGCACACCAACACATCGCCTTCCAGCTTGCCTTTTGCGAGGGGGAAAGAGCGGTGCGGGCAACGGTTGCGTACGGCTACGGGCATGCCAGCCAGGGTGCGGTACATTGCGACATCGACGCCCAGAATGCGGCGGTGGATAAGGTCTCGGGAGACTTCCGAGCTTCGCGCTGCCACATACCAGCAGTTGTGGATCAAAGGTGTATTCTGATCTGCGTAACCAGAAGTGGCGATCAAATCGTCATTGCATTGAAGTGCATGAATGTTGCTCATTTGGCTCTCCCAAGGATGTCATGCATCGAGTACAAGCGTGCCGCCGCTGATGCGGGAGACACAGAGACACAAGGTCTTGCCTTCGTCTTTTTCTGCTTGCGAAAGGTACCGATCACGATGGCTGATCGTAGATTCCGAACTGATGACACTGAGTGGGCAAAGTCCACATTCACCGCGCCGGCAGTCAGATAAGAGATCAACGCCCGCAGCGGTGAGCGCGTCCAGAATTGACGTATCCCGACCCACGGTGACTGTTTTGCCTGAGCGATTGAGGACGACGTCAAATGCACAGTCGTCAGCGCTGCTGGCTACGCCGAATTGTTCGCTTCGGATCCTTTCTGGTGCCCAGCCCAATTGCTCTCCAGCACGGTATGCCGCATCCAGCATTGGCTTGGGACCACAGATGTAGATAACGGTGTCTTCAGGCTGCTCTCGGAGGAGGGCAACGAAGTCCAGGTGATCAGTGGCGGGCTCACCACTGAAGTGGAGGGTTCCGTTATTGCCCGCGATGGACATGACATCATCGCGATAGGCGAGGGCCGTCTCGGTGCGTCCACTGTAGAGGAAGCTATAACTGCGATTGCGCCGAGCGAGGCTTCGCAGCATGGCGTAGATCGGAGTAATGCCGATGCCACCGGCGATCAGCAGCACATGAGGGTCATTTCGACCGAGTACAAAATTATTTTTCGGCCAGGAAATGCGCAGTTCGGAGCCGCTGACCAGATTGTCGTGAATGAACGCAGATCCCCGCAGATGGGGTTCGCGCTGGACGGCGATCCGATACTGGCACGCGGGATCATTATTCATTCCTGTGCCGCCAATCAATGAGTAATGGCGCACAAAATCACCGTTTACAGGCGACTTCAGATGCAGCTCGATGTGAGCACCTGGCTCATAGCGTGGCAACGGGCTGCCATCAAGCGAGGTCAGCAGGTATTCGTTAATGCGATCAGTCAGGCGGCGAACGCCAGCGACCTTCACGTTGAGGATCGGACTCTGCACGGGACAGCTCCTGAGTATTTTGTTCTTGTTGGGATCCCCAGTCAGGGTATCCGTAGCGTAAATTTCAGGTTTTTGCCGCTATTGGGATCCCATGTTATGGTTGGCCCTATCCGAAGTCAATCGGGTAATCATGCTTTTTTGGCATTTGGGATCCCGTAGGGCAGAATCTTCCTAAACGGGGCTAAAAGTCCTGGCTATCACCGAACAAAGGCACCCGCTGATGAATCAACCCGCAGAAATCGGATCCGCATTACAAAAGCAGCACGCCCTCGCAGCCCATAAGATCCGTGAGCTGATTCTCAGGGGGACATTGGCACCAGGAGAGCGCTTGACCGAAGCAGGGTTGGCAGAGTTACTGGGGCTTTCCCGAACGCCGGTGCGGCAAGCTCTTCCTACGTTGGCGCAGGATGGCTTGCTGGTTCCGGTCGGCAAGCGTGGTTATGCGGTCAAAGTTTTCACTCATGACGAAAGCTTGGTGGCGTTAGAAGCACGTGCAGTCTTGGAGGGGATGGCCGCCAGGCTAGCGGCGGATAAAGGGCTAGCCCCGGAAATCGCACGCGCATTCGAGGAGTGCCTCGAAGAGGGAGACCGTATAGTTAACTCACCTTCGATTGGCGAGGAGGAAGAGACGGCTTACGGAGTGATGAACCAGCGCTTTCATGGACTGATCCTTACAGCAGCAGGAAAACCTTTGCTTGAAGAATTGGTTGCCCGGTGCCACACGGTGCCATTTGTATCCCCGCTGCTAATGGCATTCAGCGATCCGAATACCGCATTGATCAGGGAAGATATGATGTACGCGCATCGACAACATCACGCCATTTTTGAGGCGCTATCTCGTCGCGAAACGCTGCGATTGGAGATGCTGGTTCGGGAGCACGCTACTAGTCAGCGGCACAGTATGGCCCTGTAGCAAGGGGATTTTTTGCTATGGTAACTCTACGCGAGCTGGGCTAGCCAGCGGGGGGTCTACCTCGATTCCTACTGCTCATCAAAAGCGAGGAGAATCTGGAGTGGCCCCGTTGATGCCCCACCCAGCCCTGGAGTCCCAATCTTGCCGACGAACCAGACTACATGCTTCGTCAATTAGTGGTCGGGACCACGGCTAAGCGCTAATCTCTTAATACAATAGAACTGTTTGTAGAATTTGGCGACTTTCCGAGTAGTCTGCGCGGCAGTTGAATGGCAGGTCCTGGCCGCAGAGTTCACTATTTTTGACTAACCAAGGAAACTGCCCTCTGTGTTGCCTCGCTCGTTAGAGCTGAGAGCTTGCGCACCTCGTCAGCAACAACCGCGAACCCTCGCCCAGCTTCCCCAGCCCTAGCCGCCTCAATGGCTGCATTGAGGGCAAGCAAATTAGTCTGATTTGCAATATTTCGGATTGTGCTCACAATGGCTGCGAGTTCAGCAAGTTTGGCCTCAAGCTCTAGACGCTGAGCATTTTGTAGGGCTTGCTGTTGCTCCTGTTGATGCTGATCGTGAATATCTTCCAGAGAGCCGACAATTCGCAGAGGCATTCCTTGAGCGTTACGAAGGGTTTTTGCTCTTGCCCTGAACCAACGATATTCTCCGGTTTTCAGTCGAAGGCGGTAAATGCAATCGAGTGGTTTGTTTCCAGCTCGATCGTTGAGATGCTCGTTAAATTGCCTAAGAGTACCTTCAATTTCGTCCGGATGCATTTGTCCAACCAAGCTATCTAAACGCTCTGGAAACTCATCTGTTTCTTGAAAGCCAAGTAAGCTTCGAAACTGTTTTGACCACCACGAACGATTGTGCGGATGGGATGCATCACCTCCCACGATCTCTATGTCCCAAATACCATCACTGAGTAGTTCTCGTGATAGTTCGAAACGGATCAACGTTTTTTGAATCTCGTCATCCCTCGTGCGATCTACAGACGCATTCTGAAGTGCGCACAGTAAACGCCTATTTCCCGTTGAAGAATCGACAAAAGCCAGTAGTGAACATTTGTATAATGTCTTCTGATCAATGGGTGTTGAAACGAAAAGTTCAAGCTCGCTAGATCCTCGCTTGCTAAGGGCTAAATTCATAGATGTAAGTAAATTTTCGCGGCTTTCTATTTCAACACTGGCTAGAAATACCTTGAATTTATCAGTCTCGGGAAGACCAATTTCGCCCAGAAGCGATGATGAACACCAGAACTGATTTTTTTCATCTAAGATATTGGTGCTAAATAACGTAATATCCCATAAGTTTAATTTAAGAAAGTCGGCGATTCTGTTTGATCTTGCAAGCGCCGCCTGGAGTTGGCTATTTAGTTTTTCGACTGTATCTTTTGCTTCTTCAAGCTGAATATTTATTTTTAGCAGCGAATTATCGACTGCGCTCTGTTTTTCTCGAAGTTTCGAAATGGCTGTGATGGCCCTTGCGGCTAATGGGTATTGTGGATTGTTAAACTTTTCAATTGACAGGCTTTCTGATTCAAGTGTTGAAAGCACCTGTTCCAGTATGCTCGTTGCAAAAGTTGATGATTTCCAACGGAACATTCTAACCTCTTATTATCATTCACTAGCCGAGGGTCTACGCCGGCATTGGATAATCTTCCGGGTTTAGCATCCTGTCTTCACTCGAGAAAGTTCGAGTCAGGGCGAGTCCAAATAATACGCGTGTATTGGTAGTGACAAGCGCCCACAAGTTGCCGAGCTTTTTATAAGCAGAAAATATACGATGCAACTACATCTGCTGCGCCATCATCCTGATGGCAGGCTCGTTAGCGAGCTTGCCATCAGGATGTAGCGTTAAGAGGCGCTGAACGTCTTGTGCGGATCAATCACAAATTTCTTTGGTACCCCAGCGTCGAACTCACCGTAGCCTTCCGGTGCCTGGTCGAGGCTGATCACCTGGACACCTACAATTTCAGCGATGTTGATCCGATCCCACATGATCGCTTGCATCAGCTGGCGGTTGTATTTCATGGTCGGCGTCTGGCCGGTGTGGAAACTGTGCGACTTGGCCCAGCCCAGACCGAAGCGAATGCTCAAAGCACCGATCTTGGCGGCGGCATCCACTGCCCCTGGATCTTCAGTCACGTACAGCCCAGGGATCCCAATGTTGCCGGCCACGCGGGTCACTTGCATGAGCGAGTTCAGCACGGTAGCCGGTGCTTCGTGCTTGGCCCCTTCGTGACCATGGCCACGGGCCTCGAAGCCGACCGCGTCCACGGCGCAGTCCACCTCTGGCTCACCGAGGATATCGACGATCTGCTCGTGCAGCGGGGTATCCCTGGACAAGTCGACCACCTCGAACCCTTGCGCCTTTGCATGGGCCAGACGGGCCGGATTGAGGTCGCCAACGATGACACAGGCGGCGCCCAGGAGGCGCGCAGATGCAGCAGCTGCGAGGCCAACAGGGCCGGCACCGGCGACGTATACGGTGCTGCCCGGGCCTACGCCGGCAGTGACGGCGCCGTGGTAGCCGGTTGGCAGAATGTCGGACAAGCAGGTCAGGTCACGGATCTTCTCCATGGCCTTGTCACGCTCGGGTAGTTTCAGCAGGTTGAAGTCCGCATACGGAACTAGTACATATTCAGCCTGGCCGCCGGTCCAGTCACCCATGTCGACGTAGCCATAAGCACCACCGGCGCGGGCCGGGTTAACGGTCAGGCAGACGCCGGTGTGCATTTCCTTGCAGGATCGGCAGCGACCACAGGCGACATTGAAAGGCACTGAGACCAAATCACCGATTTGCATGCGCTCAACGTCGCGGCCTTTCTCTACGATCTCACCAGTGATCTCATGGCCGAGTACCAGGCCCACTTGAGCTGTAGTACGGCCACGTACCATGTGCTGGTCGGAGCCGCAGATGTTGGTGGAGACCACCTTGAGGATCACGCCATGTTCGATCTTATTGCCCCGAGGATCCTGCATCTTCGGATAGTCGATTTTTTGAACTTCGACCTTACCGGCGCCGAGATAGACAACTCCACGATTACCTGACATCTGATGTTCCCTTCTGGTTGTTAGAATGTAATGAGTGCTCTGATAATTATTTGATGGGCGGCTATTTCCACACGGCAGCAGGGATATAGACTTGCCCGCGACTGATCAGTCGTGCGGTTCGAAGCAGTCCAGAGCGTTGCAGCGCACCATTCTTGAAGTCAGCGGTTACGGTGAACTCGCCTGTAGGGTGCTCAACGGAAATTTGAGAGAACTCGTCGTTACTACTTTGGGCAACTTGATACGCAGTGCTACCTTCGAGCCTGCACGCAGTGGCTACGCTCACCGCGCCAAAAACGCCGATCGCGGTGTGGCACTTGTGCGGGATGAAACTTCTACTGGAAATGGTGCCTGACTGAGCTGGCGTTGCGACGATGCACATTTTAGGTATGGTGCGATTCGTCACGTCACCTAGATTCATTGATCTGCCTGCTTGGAGGCGGATCGATTCAAGACGCTGCTTGAGAGTGCCGTTGCTATCCAGCTCAGCAGGGGATTCGTAGCCGGTAACATCGAGATCAGAAGCCTTGATGATTACTACCGGCATGCCGTTGTCGATGCACGTCACCTCGACGCCATCAAATAGATCAATGACGTTGCCTGTCGGCAAAAGGGCCCCGCAGCTGGAGCCTGCAATGTCCGCAAATTCAATCAGGATCGGCGCGGCTGTGCCAGGTACACCGTCGATGCGTGCCGTTCCTTCGTAGATGACGGCTCCGGAAGGTGTCTGGATGGTGGCGTTCGCAATCTGACCAGTGTTCTCCATGAAAATACTGACTGAGGTCTCCGCACCTTTTGGAGAAACGAGACCCAGCTCAATAGCGGCAGGGCCTACGCCTGCGAGGATGTTCCCGCAGTTCTGACCGTAATCGACGCGCGCCTCAGACACCAAAACCTGCGCGAAGAGATAGTCGACGTCCACGCCTTCGCGAGAGGAGGGGGCAATAATCGCCACTTTGCTGGTGAGCGAATCTCCTCCGCCCAAGCCGTCGATTTGCCGGCTGTCTGGCGAGCCCATTACAGCCAACAGCACCTGGTCACGAAGAATGCTGTCCTGCGGAAGGTCCTCGCGAAGGAAGAACACTCCCTTCGAGGTGCCACCCCGGACGATTAGACATGGGATCGCCAGTTGGGACATGTCAGGCTCCTACGTCATCGGCTGATTTGTAGTACTTCAAGCCCTTTTCGAGCAGGCGGGGACGCATATTGTAGATGTCGAGGCCGAGTTCGCCGGCGGCGAGGCGTTGGCGTTTTTGTTCCTCGATTTCCGCCCGTTGACGGCTCGCAATCAACACCGTTTCAAGCTCTTCGCGACGTACGACCACCACACCGTCATCATCGGCCAGGACTATGTCACCCGGATTGACCAATTGGCCTGCACAGGACACGGGAATATTTACGGAACCAAGGGTTTCTTTGATGGTACCCTGAGCGTTGACCGACTTTGACCACACTGGGAAACCCATTTCCCGGAGAGTCTTGGTGTCCCGTACGCCAGCTTCGACGATCAAGCCTTTAACGCCGCAAGCTTGAAGAGAGGTAGCCAGTAAGTCCCCGAAATAGCCATCGTCGCAGCTTGAACTTGGCGCAACTACGAGAATGTCCCCCGGTTGGCACTGCTCAACCGCTACGTGGAACATCCAGTTATCACCTGGTGAGACGAGTACCGTAACGGCAGATCCCGCAATGGTCTTGTCCTGCTGAATGGGGCGCATGTAGGGGGCGAGCAGGCCCTTACGGCCCTGGGCTTCATGCACGGTTGCAACGCCATAAGCGACCAGCTCTTCAATCGCGGCTTTCGATGAGCGCTCGACATGCTCTATCACAATGCCGGTTCGGCCCAGCAAATTCATGACAGATTCTCCGTCACACGCGGGAAGATGCTCTGATAGCCTTCGGCATAGATGATATTTTTGCTGGAAGTGATACCGATGTTACGCTTGGCTTGCACGCCGCGCTGTAGAGCTACTCGGGTGTAGTATTCCCAAAGATGTTCTTGACCAGCCATGCATTGAATAGCGGCATATTTCTTGTCCCATACTTCCGTGATATCCAGAAGCACATCGGGGCGCCATTCACACTGCTCGGGTTGATGTGGTTCGAAACTGTAAACCGGCGGAGCGCCTACGATTTTTTCACCCGGCCGGTACCCTTCTGCTTGAGCAATAATCCGCGCCTCCTGAGCTAGGTTTACTGCCATCGGGTGGTCGTAGTTGTACGGATCTTTGAGAGAATGGCTCAGGACGAACTCCGGCTGAATCCGACGATAGACGTCAGCCAAGCGGAAAAGAGTTTCTTTGTCGGCGCGCATCGGATAGTCACCGATATCAAAGAATTCGACGGTGGCGCCCAAGATTTCAGCGGCTTTTTGAGCTTCTTCTTGGCGAGAAGCTTTGACGATCGATTCTGTCATCTCCCCTTTACGCCACAGCTTTGCGGACTCGCCTCGCTCACCGAACGACAAGCACACGATGTGCACGTTGTAGCCCTGGCTGGCATGGAGAGCAATTGCACCGCCCGCGCGCCATACGAAATCCGCAGAATGTGCGCTAACCACCAGTGCACTTTTTGCCTCAGCGATCGACATGACCTGAACCTCCTTTGTATTGTTGTTGATAAGATCCTGTCATGCCGATCGATCGCTCAGGAAATGCCGATGGCTAGCGATGGGCATACTTTTTACTTATGTCGATTTGATCGGCTGGAGCTTTTGATGGATACCCTGCCTCTACCTAACCTCGCTCAGCTTTGGAAATTTCTGCATGTGGTGGAGCAGGGCAGTATCACCAGAGCAGCAGCAGCGCTGCTGACGTCACAGCCGGCAGTAACCAGGGCCATCCACGATCTTGAAGATCAGCTGCAAGTGACCGTTTTCGAGAGGGGCCCCAATGGCATTCTGCTCACAGATGCCGGTCAGGTTGTGCACTCCCGCACTCGTAGGGTATTCGCGGAACTCATGGTGGCGGCGCAGGCTTCCGGTGCGGGTGGGCACTCTGGTCCAGATGTCCGTCACTTGCTGAATAACAGGCGGTTGCAGATTTTCGTCGCCTTGCGCAAGTCACACCAGATGCAGGTGGTAGGTAGGCAGTTCAACCTGACCCAACCGGCCATTAGCCTCGCGATCAAAAGTATCGAAGCGGGGAGCGGCGTTACCTTATTCGAGCGCACTTCCCGAGGAATGCAGCCCACACGCGCTGCGGTGGAGATGGGCTACCCATTACAGCGGGCACTCACGGAGCTTAGGCACATCAGAGCAGACATCGACTACATGAAGGGGATGTTGGGCGGCGTTGTGCATATTGGCGCACTTCCACTGGGGCGTACGCGGATTCTTCCAGAGGCTGTGGTTAGGGTTGTGACCAAGCATCCATCTATCCAAGTGGTCACGAGCGAAAGCGACTTTCCGACATTGGCCAACGGTATGCGAGCTGGAGAAATCGATATGATTTTTGGTGCGCTGCGAGAAGAGGCTGACGAACCGGAATGTCTTGGTGAGCCCTTACTTGTCGAAAAAATGGCGGTCTTGGCCAGACGTGATCATCCGTTGGTTGGGGCATCGCCGCGTTTGGAGCAGTTGCTTGACTACGAGTGGGTCCTTCCTCGGCGCGACTCACCCGCGCGGCACCTTTTAGATAGCCAGTTTGCAGCGGCCAACCTGTTCTCGCCGAGGCCCATCGTAGAAACGGGGGATCTGGCAATGATCAGGGGCTTGTTGTTGCGCTCAGACATGATTGCAGCAGTGTCAGAGCATCAGCTAGAACACGAGATTGTTTCCGGTGAGTTGGTGCCATTAGCGGTTGAGCTGGATGGCACCTACCGTACCTTAGGACTGACTTACCGGCGAAATTGGTTGCCCTCACCGGCAGCCCAAGCATTAGCTGAATCCATCCGCGCGGTCATTGCCGAGCGAGGCGGAGAGGGCGGCACCGGAAGCGGTTGATGGTCTTTAGTTGTCAGGTACGAACATCGGGATACGCTGGCCAGAAGTGCTTGCCACGAACTCGACATGAACCGGTAAGCCAATTCGTAGATTTTCGACCTGGTCAGTCAGTATGTTGGTCAGAATTGTAGGCCCTTCTGCCAGTGTGACGTAGGCAATGCAGTATGGGGGCTGGGCTCGCGGCAGGACGCTAAATGTGTAAATCGTTCCTTTACCGCAGGCCTCCATCCACTCGGTTTCCCCACCGGTAAAAGGACTATGTTCCCGTGGATAGAAAAACGCTTTCCCGGTTTCCGCACACTTTTTCAGGAGTAGGTGACCTTCATTGGCCGCGCTCCAGAAGGCTTCGGTTTCAGGCCAAGCTTGGGGCGCTGTAGGTGTACGCTGATCCATGATTACGCCTCTCTTTCCAGAATGATCGTGGCACTACCGTGTCGAGCGCCGAGTTGACCGCCGGTACCGTGAGCCAGCGCAAGCGAGCAGTTCGGCACCTGCACTTCCGGATGCGCTTCATTCCTAAGCTGGCGGATAGCCTCGATCATCTTGGTCATTCCGCCACGATTTCCGGGGTGGTTGTTGCAAAGACCACCGCCGTCCGTGTTGACGGCTAACTTCCCGACGCCCGAGATCAGTCCCCCATCCGCTACGAACCGTCCGCCTGCTCCAGGAGCGCAAAATCCGAGATTCTCCAGCTGGATCAAGACAGTGATCGTGAAGCTGTCGTATAGAGATGCGTATTGGATGTCACTGGGAGTGACCTGAGCCTGTGCGAAAGCTTCCGCCCCGGTCTGTACCCCGCCTGACGCCAAGATATCGAAGTAGCCACCATTGAGATGTTTTACGGTGAACCCAGAACCTATCGGTTTTATCAGAGGGCGCTTGAGTTCTTTGGCAACATCCGGATGAGCGATAACCAGAGCACCACCGCCATCGCTGATGACACAACAATCCAGACGGTGTAGTGGGGACGCCACAATTGGAGAGTTCAGTACATCCTCTACGGTCACTACTCTGGGTAGCATCGCGTTGGGGTTGTGCTGAGCATGATGAGAAGCGGCTACCTTGATCCAGGCTAGCTGGTCGGTTGTCGTGCCATGCTCGTACATATGGCGCATGGCGCACATGCCGTACACGTTTGTGACTACGGGTCCGTAAGGAAGCTCAAATTGCGACTCAGCCGTAGTCTGAGCTTGAAGCAGATGGCTGGCTTCAGGCGAGAATTTCTCTGCCCGAGGTCGACCAGCTTGGGTGATCAACGCAACTCGGCATTTGCCGGCGGCGATTGCCTGCACCGCATGTTCAACGTGGTTGATATAGGCTGACCCCCAGGTCTCACTGGTATCGAGATGCCGCAGCTTGAGACCTAGATACTCAACTACCGAGAGCGGTCCAATGCCAGGCGATTCCCATCCTGCAACATCGCCGGCACAAAAGTATCCGTCCACATCCTGGATAGTAAGACCAGCATCCGCCAATGCACCCAATGCGACTTCGGCGTGTAGCTGCCCCAAGGATTTTCCAACAGCGTTCCGCGTTGGATGTTCATAGGCGCCCACGATGTAGGCTTTAGCATTTTTTGGCATTCAACTCACCATCAGTTTTCAGTGGCCAGCGTTAATAGATCGCGCGCGTCAGCTGTTTCGGCCAAAATCGATTGCTCAAGGGCCAGCGTTTCAGGCATCAGCTGAGAGAAATAAAATCGTGCGGTTTCGAGCTTCAATGCGTACCAACCATCGGTAGGCGATGCACGTGTGAGCACGGTATGTGCGATTCTCGTCCAGGTGAAAGCGAGGGCCAGGTGCCCTATCAGGCGCAGGTAATTGGTGCATCCCCCCAAGACGCGCCGGTGTTGCATGGGCGCCTGTGAAATCAATTCGCAGGTTACGGCCTTGGTCCGTTCGAGCAGCGATCGCAGTGGCTGCGCGAACTGCTGTAGCTGCGGAAGATCTTGGGTCTTTTCAAGCCATCGAAGGATGTACCGCTCGAAAGTCTGAAAGCGTCCACCTTCGGATTTGATTATTTTACGAATGAGCAAATCCTGAGCCTGGATGCCGGTTGTGCCTTCGTAAATCGTCGTGATGCGGACATCGCGAACCAGCTGTTCGATTCCGGTCTCTCTGACGTATCCATGCCCCCCAAAAACCTGCAACGCAAGACTGGTTGAGAATTGTGCGTTCTCGGTTAAAAAGCCCTTGGCGATGGGCGTCAGCAACTCAAGCAGCTCAGATGCCTCACTGCGAACCGCGTGATCCGGATGACATTCAAGATCATCAATCAATGTGGCCGTCCAGTGCGTCAGGGCACGACCACCTTCAGTCCAAGCGCGCTGGGCTAGTAGCATTCGCTCTACATCGGGATGATCGACCAATCGACAGGGAGCTACACCTTCGGCTGAGCGTCCTTGGCGACGTTCCAACGCATAGTTGTGAGATTTCTGTAGTGCTTTTTCGCTGATCCCGATGGCCTGAAGCGCGGAGAGTAAGCGCGCCTCGTTCATCATAGGGAAGAGTGCGAGTAGCCCTTCGTGAGGAGCACCGACCAACCACCCTTGAGCTTGATCAAATCGTAGTGAGCAGGTAGGGCTGCCATGCAACCCCATCTTGTGCTCCAAGCCATCGCAGTGGACACCGTTCGGAGCGCCTTGATCAGTGAGCTTGGGTACAAGGAAAAGGCTTAGCCCTCGCGTACCACCTGGGCTGTCCGGAAGGCGAGCCAACACTAGATGGAGAATACTGGGCGTAAGGTCATGCTCAGCGCCGCTGGCAAAAATCTTACTGCCGTTGATCCTATACGTACCGTCTGTATCGAGCGTGGCGCGAGACTGAATCAGTCCGAGGTCTGATCCAGCCGCAGGTTCGGACATGCACATCGATGACAACACTTCACCAGAGGCCAATGCAGGTAGCCATCGATCTCTCAAGGGTTTAGACGCTGACTTTCTCAAGCATGCCGCAGCGCAATGGTTGACGGCAGCAATCATCACAAAGGCATGGCTGGCAAAGGCGGTGAACTCGCTCGTCATACTGAAAAGCAGGCGAGGAAGTTGGTGGCCACCTATTTCCATATCCGCACAGAGCAGCGGCCAGCCAAGCTCTTTGTAGGCTTGCCAGGCCGCTTTGAATCCGGGAGGAGTAGTTACTTCCCCGCCCGCCCAAGTACAACCAACCTGGTCCGCCAGCGCATCCAGTGGTGCTAGGGTCTCACCGGCGAATTGGCTGAACTCTGTAAGGGCTGCATCCAGAATCTGCGCATCTAACTGCTCGTAGCGCGGCAGTGCCTTCAACATGGCATCTGCCTGAAGCAACTCATGCAAGATGAAGCGCAGCTCGCGAAGCGGAGGAGATGGATAGGACATGGCATTCACTCACCGAGGTGCGAGTCGAACAGCCCCGTCCAGGCGAATTACCTCGCCGTTCAGGTAGCGGTTAATCGCGATATGTTGAACCAACTCTGCAAATTCAGAGGGGTGTCCGAGCCGGCGAGGAAAAGGAATCGAGTCCGCCAGAGCTTGCTGTGCTTCAGGACTGGCATTTTGCAGAAGAGGGGTTTCAAAGATACCCGGCGCGATGCCCATCGCCCTCACGCCAAATTGCGCGAACTCGCGTGCGAGCTGAATGACCAATGCCGACAACCCACCTTTGGCTGCTGCGTAGGCTGCTTGGCCGATCTGGCCTTCATAGGCGGCAACGGAAGTCGTGAACATGATCACGCCTCGTTCGCCTTGAGGATCAGGTTCCGTGGCAATCATCTCGGCAGCAACCAATCTGGTCATGTTGAAACTGCCAACCAGGTTAAGGTTGAGGACTTTGGAGAACTCCTCAAGTGGCATCGGTCCCTGTTTGCCTACGACGCGCTTAGCGCCGCCTCCGCCGGCGCAGTTAACCAGCAGCTGCGGCACACCGAGCACTTCCTTGACCTGGGCAATCGCGCTGGCCGCGCCCAGCGGGTCTGTTACATCGCAGTACACTGCAATGCCATCAATCTGTCGAGCCACGGCTTCGGCGCGCTCACGCTGGATGTCCAGAACCGCCACGCGCGCACCTTGTGCACCCAAGTGAAGTGCAGTTGCTTCGCCAAGTCCTGAAGCGCCACCAGTTACAATTACAGTCGAGCCTTCGATCTTCATAATCTAATCCTGATGAATTGAGCCAAATGGGCCCCATCTCACTGAGTCACGAATAGAGCGTCCAGAGCGACTACGCCTTGTCCTTCGCCGTATGCGACCAGTGGATTGATGTCAATTTCGAGAATTTCAGGACGGTCGAGCATCAACTGCCCTACAGTGGCGACCACCTCGGCTACGGCATCCATATCGATAGGGACACTGCCTCGGAAGCCTGTGAGCAGCTTGGCGGCATTAAGCCCCAAGAGTTCTGTCTTGATTGCGGAGTGCGGTAGATCAGGTGGAAGCAGCTTCACATCACCCAGCGCCTCAACCCATACGCCGCCCAAGCCCACCATGACGATCGGGCCCCACTGAGGGTCGCGGCTCGCGCCGACAACAAGTTCAAGACCACGATTGCCCATCGCCTCAACCAGAACACCGTCGAGCTGAATGGTCGGAGCGGCACGCTGAATGTTGCCGTGCAGCTTCTGCCAAGCTGCCTTGAGTTCATCGTCGTTGCCAATGTTGAGTAGTACACCACCTACTTCGCTTTTGTGGGCGAGCGTGGCGGCTTGAGCTTTGATGACCACGGGATATCCAACCTGGCCTGCGATATCCACGGCTTGCTCGTAGCTAGTAGCCAGAGTGCCGGCAGGGACTGGAATGCCCAAAGCTCGAAGCGCCTGCTTACCAACCCATTCCGCCTGCGTGCCACTGCCCAAAGTGATACTTGCAGAAACTGACTTTTGATGGCCTGCACTTTGAGCATGGGCCGCTGTCAGGTTACGGCCAAATCTGGTGATTTTTGCCAAGGCACGAAGTGCGCGTTCAGGTGAACGCATTACAATTGCTCGATGTCGTTTAGCGTGCGCCATGAATTCTGGCGACAGGGGCACATCTTCGTTGTGCATTACGTAAATAGCGGGTTTTCGGCTATCTGATACGCCGTCGAGGAAATGCTGAAGCCACAAAACAGAAGCTTCGGGGCCTGGCATTGCCATAGAAACCAGCACGCTGCCGATACCAGGATCGGCAAGAATCGCGGCTGTCCCGCGCGCAATCAGCTCTGGTTTGTAGGCTGACAAAGTACCCAGATCAAGTGGGTTGCGAGGCGGCAGAAATACTGGGAGATGTTCGCGCAGGAGATCTGCGTATTGAGGGGCGAGTGCTGGCAGATCTAGTCCCAACGGCTCAACGTAATCTTGAGTCAGGCCACAAATGGCACCGGATGCGGTGACCAAGCCCAGTCCACCCACAGGCGGCACCGGATAACGCAGCAGCAATTCACTGACATCGATAACTTCTTCCAGGGAATCTACAACCACAACACCCGCATGCCCAGCCATCAGTTGCATCGCGGCGTGATTACCTGCGAGGGCACCTGTATGGGATTTGGCAGCTTCCTGGGACTGAGCGCTTCGTCCCGGATGAAGCAGTATCACAGCCTTGTTGTTGGATCTCGCAAGGCTCACTGCCTCAATGAACTCGGACGCGCTGCGGATTTGTTCGGCGTAGACAGCGATTGCGCCAGTATGGGGATCGCTTGCAAAGAAACGGATCATCTCGGCGAGGCCGATTTGCGCTTCATTGCCAGTTGTCATCATGTAGGAGAGGGGAACACCTCGGGCCTGTAACGAGGCAGCGATATGAGCCCCGATCCCACCGCTTTGCGCAACCACGGCAACCGCTGGGCCATCGTCAGCTATGAGGCGTGGTGGCAGGGTCAACTCAACCATCATCAGATAGAACGCGTCGACATAGTTGAAGTAGCCGACAGTATTAGGGCCGAGCAGTGCCATACCTCCCGCTCTTGCGGTTTGAGCGATCCTCAACTGCTGTTCCCGACCTTGCTCGCCCATTTCTGCAAAGCCAGAAGCGAAACACACAGCACTTTTTACTTGGCGAGCGATGCATGCCTCGACGGTGTTCTCAACAGCTTCGGATGGGACCATCAAAATGGCCAAGTCCACAGCCTCCGGAAGCTCGGCAATATTGGTCAAAATTTGGCGGCCTTGGAATTCGCCACCGCTTCGTCCGACCAAGTGAATTTCTGCTTCATATCCACCAGCGAGGATGTTGTTCAGAACTACACTGCCGGCAGATCCTGGCTTTGTCGACATACCGATGATGGCAATCGAGCGCGGCCTCAAAATAGGATTAATATTTACATCGCTGTTATCCACGGACGCAGGGCTGGAGAAGTTTTTTGCATTAATGTCGCCCATAACTACCTCATTGTTTTTGTTTGAAGTTGAACGGCGTTGCAAGTCGTGAGTTTTTGAGTCAGGTCAACTCAATTTTCTTAGCTCTTTTTTGCAGGAACGCATTGACCCGCTCCTTAGCTTCAGATGAGCCCTGCGTAACTGCTGCCATCAACGATTCTGTAAGCAAACCGTGCGACATGGGTTGTTCTGCGATGAGGGGGAGGGCGTTGAGGATGGCGAAGTTAGACAGCGCCGTGTTGGATGCAATGCGCATTGCCAGCTCCAGAGCCTTCTGCATGCCCTCTCCGGGCGCAGTGACGTAGTGAGCCAACCCAATTTGATGGCCTTCAACTGCATTCACGACATGCCCTGTGAGCATCATTTCGGAGACCCGTGAGAATCCAATCAGCTTGGTGATACGGACTGAACCACCTCCGCCGAGGAAAATCCCGCGCTGTCCTTCAGGCAAGCCGAAGTAGGCGGTCTCTTCAGCTACACGGACATGAAACGCAGAGGCCAATTCGAGCCCGCCCCCTACGACAGCACCGTGCAGAACAGCGATCACCGGAACGCGCCCAAATTGAATCTTGGAAAACGCGTTGTACCATGCGAACGATTGTTGAATGCCTTCGGCAGAGCTTGATTCGGAGATTTCCGAGAGATCCAGCCCCGCGCTGAAGTGATCGCCTGAACCATTGACGATTGCTACCTTGACTGTGGACGGGAGCCCGTCGAAGGTCTCGCGTAGCTGGTTGATCAAGGCCATACTGAGCGCGTTTCGCTTCTCGGGACGGTTCAATGTGATCGTGGCGATCTCTCCATTAACCGTGAGTGTCACCAGAGATTCTGCAAGCGTATTGTGTTCGTTCATTTCTCTCTCCACAGGAGCGTGGCGTTCTCCTGATGCTTGGCGGAGCTGCTGGCCGCGATGCCGCGGATTTTGAGGCAAGCCCAGTAGAGCAAGAAGCCTTCTGGGTTAATTGTATGCCCGGCAAACAGTATTCCATGGCATCATACGGTTTTACAAGTGGATTCGAGGATTTAGATGACGTCAAAAATGTACAGCCCATCCCAAACTGGCGCTTCTGGCATAGGCGGTAACAGCGAGATGGCGAATGGAAGAGAAGATGCGGCGACCAGCTGTGGGCAGCGAGGCGGGCACGATCTAGATCTCACGGCTGATTCTCTCGGCTACTGCCTAAAACGTGCCCAAGTACGAGCCTATGAGGTTTTGGCGAGCTATGTAGACCAGGAATCGATCTCGCCGGCACGAATGACGGCGCTTTCGATGATCGCGGTGCATTCAGGAGTGAGTCAGTCAGCTTTGGGCAAGGCGCTAGGCATCAATCGAGCCAGTGTTGTTAAGGTCATCGATGCGCTTGAGTCGAAGAACCTAGTCGAGCGTCGGGCGACTGAAGGCGATCGTCGAAGTTATTCTCTCGCTCTCACCGCTAGCGGGCTTAGTGAACTGCGATCTCTGCAAGAAAAGGTGCGACAGTATGAACAGGCGATCGCGACAAATCTCAGCGCGGATGAGCGTCGTCAGCTGATGGATTTGCTGGAAAAGGTCGCTACCAATAGGGTTGAAAAAGGTGATGATGAGGCTGAACTCGATTGATCGGGAGGCCTTTCCATGAGGCCTAGAAGCAGCCTCGCTGATCGGATTGCAGACCGAAAAGCGAGGCGGAGCAATCATTCTGCGGGAGCAGCTACGGTGCTTGAAGCGGGAGTCGCTTGCACTCTTATCAGAGGCATCAGCAATATCGCCGCCAGAATCGGCAGGCTCAGCACCAAGCAATAGCTGGCGCGGCTCCAGTTATCATCAATCAAAACGCCAGCTAGATAGGGGCCCAGTACCCCTCCGATCCGGCCGAACGCCAAGCACGCTCCCATAGCGGTTAAGCGCACTTCTGTGGGGAATACATTCGGAACGAGTGCATACGAGACAGCCATGCTTGAAAAGAGGAAAAAGCCAACCGCTGCAACTGCAAGCATGAGTGATGCATTGGTGCTGGGGGCGAGGCCAAACCAGATCACAGATAGGCCCATGCCGGCGAATACGAAGCTTGCCATACGGCGCAGCCCGAGCTTGTTTGCATAAACGCCCATCAACAGACAGGCAGCTGCCCCGCTGCAATTCATAATTAGCGATGCTGAGATGCCTCCAGTATCGCTGAATCCAAGCGAGGTGAGAATTTTTGGTGTCCAATTTAGGGCGAAGTAAACGGTAAACATCACCCCTGTGTAGATCAGCCCCATCAAAATAGTCTTCATGGCATAGGGGCCTCTCAGAATGTTTACCAGCCCTGGCTTTGCGAGTGGTTCAGCAGTGCTTAGGGAGGGGGGGGCCGTTAGCACAGGCTGTTTCATTCTTTGAAGGAGGTGATTAATTTTTTTGAGCGAAGCAGATCGCTTTCCCAGCATCAAAAAAGACATTGACTCTGGGAGCAAGATGAGTGTGAGAGCCGCAGACAATAGCGATGCAGAGGCTCCGAGCCAGTATACTGAACGCCATCCCATGGACTGAATCAAATAAATAGATATCAACCCACCTACCGCTGCTCCAATTGGATAGCCAAGCGACATCATTCCGATACATAGCGTGCGGCGTTGATTAGATGAGTATTCAGCTACCATTATATTAATGCTTGCCAGTAGGCCCCCAATAGCGATGCCGGTGCAAACCCGAAGGTAAGCGAAATCCCATAGTCGATGGGTGTACGCCGTAGCGAACATGCTGGCACAAATTACAAATTGACATGCAATGATTAGTGGGCGCCGACCGTACTTATCGCCTAATGGCGCAATAAATACAGCGCCTAGCGCCATTCCTATTAAGCCGGAGCTGAACAAGATCCCCACGTCAGTTGCTGATAGACCCCATTCTCGACTGATGGGTGCGGCGGTAAATGCCACAACCATAACGTCAAAACCGTCCAAAGCATTAATAAAAACGCATAAGCTAACTGCAACGATCTGTAGCAAACTCATTGGCGAGTTTTGCAAGAGTTGAACAGGGCTTTGGGTATTGGTGGATGACATAAGATCACCTGATTAGAAAGCATAGCCAAGGCGGATGAAGCCAGAATAGTCAAAGGAATACCCCCCTTTAACTTCAATGTCGCGGGTAACTTCGGTGTAGACTTGAAATTTCGGTGAGAGCCAGGTGCTAATACCAAAACGGCCACGCAGTGAATCAGTACGTCGGCCTGTATCAACCCCATCCAGTTGGGATTCGCCATTGAAATACTTGGTTAGGCCTACAGAAATTTTCGTTCTGTTTTTATCCCCGAAGTTGTAGCCGATCCAAGGTTGCAACGTGTAGGAGGGGGACTGTTCAAGCCGGCTCTTATAATGCCCTGACTCATCATTATCGGTATAAACCGTGACGTCCCCTACAAGGTCATATTGCCAAGCTCCAACCGTCCGCGAATAACCGGCTTGGAGAATGCCTTGATATCGATTTCCTCCCATGTTTACCGATTTATCATGATCATATGAACCCAGGGGGAGTACAACTTGTCCAGTGATACCGAAATACTCTTTCTTCTCGGGGTTGTTCACTGGCCAAAAAGTGATGCCTACAAACGGGTCCGCTAAACCGCTGTCAGAACCAATCTTGCGATGGTTTACCTTAAGTTCCTGCCTGCCAAACGGCAGTCCGAGCTGCAACTGAACCGGTGCACCGGCCACGTCGAGCACATGGAATAGTCGAATCAGGCCTGTACGAAGCTTGAGCTGCGTTCCGGAGTCGATCTTCGATCCATGCTCAGGTACGTACTCTTTCGCTTCACCTCCACCTAGGTAGAGCAGAGCTAGATTAGCCCCCACTGGCATTGGAACATAGGTCCCAATGGATACGTCGGCAGCGAATGCTGAACCTGACCCAATAGGTAGGATCAGTAGCAAAATTGTGGACTGTATGGTGCGATGCGCAGGTCGTGTGAGCTTCTGGTTCATATGCGAGATGCCTATTGTTTTTGTGAGTGCATTACGGCGCAGCTTTAGGAGCATGACAGTGGACCAAATTCCACGACGGGTGCGGGACGCACCCTTAGCGAGTAGCCTTCTAGGTAGGCCTAGCCAGAAGAGGCAGGCACCAAAAATCAGAGGGACAATGTAGCTCTTGGTGAACTGTATGCCTGGCTAACAGTATTCCAATGTTTGATGGTTTTCAACTGATGGACACAAATTTTCTCCAAGCGAAAAGCTGGCCCGCTGCCGTACTCTCAGCCCTCAATCGCATTCGTTCCGCTGCGATTCGTGATGCAGAGATGGCAGGGTGAGCAGAGAGAGGGGCACGGGTCACAGGTCGTTTACTGGCAGGAAGCGATTACCAGCCGAAGATCTGCGTTTTCACGCAGCTATAAAATAGGGCTTGGCAGGGCGGTCACTCGCAGATCAGCGGCGCTGGACAGCTTTTTTTGGGATTTTGGGATGGTTAAATCCCCTTCTAACACTGAATCGCCCCTGGTTTCGTAGACACCTCCAAGCCTCATAATGAGGCCCAAATAGGAGGTGCCATGAGTCGTCAGCGTTACCCCGAAGAATTCAAGATCGAAGCGGTCAAGCAAGTGACCGAAAAAGGCAAACCTGTCGCCGAGGTCGCCCAACGGCTGGGGATGTCCGCGCACAGCCTTTACGCCTGGATGAAGGTCTACAGCAAGCCCCAAGAGCAGCGTCAGCAAGACAGTGATCAGCAGGCCGAACTGCGCAGGCTGCGCGCCGAGCTCAAACGCGTGACGGAAGAGCGAGACATCTTAAAGAAGACCGCCGCGTACTTTGCCAAGGCGTGCGGCTGAAGTACGCCTTCATCAAGACGCACTCGACGAATTACCCGGTGCGGCGCCTTTGCCAAACCCTCAAGGTGCATCCCAGCAGCTACTACGTTTGGTTGGCCAAGCCTCAATCTGTCCGAGCAAAAGAAGATCACCGTCTGCTTGGCTTGATCAAACATGCTTGGCTCGAAAGCGGAGGTGTGTACGGCTACCGCAAGATTCACGATGACCTGCGTGAGCTGGGAGAGACATGCGGGCGAAATCGAGTCGGTCGTTTGATGCAGGCAGAGGGGGTACGTTCGCAAACGGGCTATCGCCGTCGTCCTGGGTTTTATGGCGGAAAGCCAACAGTGGCATCCCAACCACCTTGCGCGGCAGTTCAAGGTCAGCGAGCCGAACAAGGTCTGGGTGACAGATATCACTTATATCCGCACCTATGAAGGATGGCTTTATCTAGCGGTAGTGCTGGATCTCTTCTCACGCCAAGTCATTGGTTGGTCAATGAAGTCAAGGATGTGCAGCGACCTTGCTATCGACGCGAGGCAGTAGCTCAGATTGGCAAAGCTTCCTGAAGGCCAACAATGTGATCAACAGCATGAGCCGACGGGGAAACTGCCACGAGAATGCCGTAGCCGAGAGCTTTTTCCAGCTTTTGAAGCGGGAGCGAATCCGACGAAAGATCTACGCAACGCGTGACGAAGCCCGAAGTGATATTTTCGATTACATCGAGATGTTCTATAACCCCAAGCGTCGACACAGCAGTGCTATGCAGCTGTCTCCAGTAGAGTATGAGAAACGCTATTTCCTGAGCTTAGAGAGTGTCTAGGAAACCAGGGGCGATTCAGAGGGGGGAATTCGGTGTGGCTACCATGGCCTTCTATTTGACGGCGCCGGTCGCTGCATCGATATTCCAGGTCAAACCAAAATTCCGGGCAAAGCCATAGTCCCGGCATACCATATCCGCGAGCAGGATCAGATTCTGTGGATCTGGTTTGGCAGCTCCAGCGATAGCGAGCCTAGCTTCGAACCTCCTCAATATGATGTGCACAGCAGCGGTCGCTACCTGTTCGATGGTGATGTATATCACTACGACGCTCCTTGGCAGCTAGTTCACGATAACTTGATGGACTTGAGCCATCTGGGTTATGTGCACCTGCGCACCATTGGTGGGAACGCCAAAGTTCTTCGTATTTTCCAGCACTGGTGCCAGCAGGGTGTATTCGATATCGGCGTCGATGTTGAATGCAGCAGCCTGGCCGTGGACAATCTCACGAATCCGTTTTTCAACCCGGTCACGAACGGTCGTATCAAGTGTTCGCACTCCAAGTTCGATAGTTGCCAGTTCTGGGATGATATTGTAGGACGACCCTGTATGTACTTGGCCGATGCTGATGACGGCGGGATTATCTGAGTCTAGGTTACGCGAAACGATAGTCTGGAGGGCTGTGATGATGCAGGCCATCGCTGGTATTGGGTCGATAGCTTGAGAGGGGAGAGCGCCATGACCTCCTTTGCCCCTCAGTTGAATTCTCACCCGCTCAGATGACGCCGCTGCACCACCTTCAATAACTACCGCTCGGCCTACATCAAGCCCTGGCATATTGTGGAAGGCGAATACAGCATCGCAGGGAAATCTGTGGAACAAATCATCTTCTATCATAGCGAGCGCTCCCCTCAACCCCTCTTCATCAGGTTGAAAAATCAGGTTCACCGTGCCGTTGAAGTCGCAGTGCAATGCCAGTTGCTCGGCTGCGGCGAGCAGGGTCGCGGTATGGCCATCGTTCCCGCAAGCATGCTTTCGACCTTCATGCTTGCTTGCCCAAGGAAGGCCATTGCGTTCAAAAATAGGTAAAGCGTCCATGTCAGCGCGCAGGCCAATGGATTTTTCGCCGGTTCCTTTGCGTAGAACGCCAACAACTCCGTATCCACCTACCTTTCGGTGAACAGCGTAACCCCAGCCCTCTAACAGGCGCGCGACGATTTCGGCAGTGTTGGGGGTTTCCATTCCCAGTTCAGGATGTTGATGAATTTGGCGCCGCAGGTCGGTAAAAAAGGGGGCGCGATCATACAGATTAGAATTCATTTTAAGCATGGAGGCATATCCTTGAGAGGGCTAGTGATCAGTCACGTCCTGGATGTTCTGGATACTTGCGCAGGGCACAAATGCTGAGTAGTAGGGCAGCAATAAGATACAAAGCAGGGGTTAGCGGGTTGGCAGTGGCACCAATAAGCCACGTAACGATCAATGGTGAAAAGCCGCCAAAGCACGTAACACCAATGCTGTAGACGAATGACAGACATGTTGCGCGCTCGCTCTTGTCGAAGGCTTCCATCAAGAGGGTAAAGCTAGGCCCCGCAGCGATGGCCATTGGGAGCACAAGCACGACAATCGAGACGACGCACAGGAGGGGACTCTGTTGTCCGAGAAGCCAAAAAGCCGGCCAGGCTGCGATAGCGGTTGCGCCCAGAGTCGCATAGAGAACAGGTTTGCGTCGCGGAAGCCTATCTGCCAAACGGGCTGCGAAAGGGGGAACCACCGCCAAGATTGCACAGGCAATTCCTACAAGGGCAAATGAGAATTGGCTAGGGTAGCCAAGCGTGCGGGTTAGATAAGTGGGCATGTAATAGATGACCAAGTACATGGTTACGGTTGATCCTCCCATGCTCAGAATGCCGAGCAGCAAGGGAGACCATCGCAACTTTAATACTGCGGCTAGCGGCAGAGACTTGGCCTGAGTGTCGTGGGTCTCATCAAGATGCTGACGGATGTACCAGCCAACTGGGCCGATGAGAAGACCGATGACAAAAGGCAAGCGCCATCCCCAGCTCTCCACCTGCTCTGTGCTCAGCGTCGACGTCAGCATCAGGCCTGTTAGTGCTCCTGCCAAGGCAGCAGCTCCTTGACTTGCGCACTGCCAGCTCACCATGTAGCAGCGATTCTTTTTGCTGCCTGACTCCATTAGGAATGTCGTGGCGGTACCGACTTCACCTCCAGCAGATATCCCCTGTAGTAGTCGCCCCAATACCAAGAGGATCGTCGCCCATATGCCGATGGTGGCGTAAACCGGGGTGAAGGCGATGAAGGCCGTACCTACTGTCATGCAGGCAATGGTTAGCGAGAGCGCATTCTTGCGTCCGTACCTATCTGCAACCCTACCAATCACCAAGGCACCCACAGGCCTAGCGAGGAAGCCGCCGGCGAAAGTTAGTAGCGACATAAGCAGCGATGCCTCGGGTGATGCTGCTGGAAAGAAAAGCTTCCCAATAATCGCTGCGAAGAAGCTGTAAACCGTAAAGTCAAAAATCTCCAGCCCGTTTCCGAGTGAAGAAGCAACGATCACGCGCCGGGTCTTTGGTGTTTGGAGTCCACTCCTTGCGCTGCTGCGGTGTGGAACAGAAGTTGAAAGTGGCTGATTCATGAGCTGATTAGATCCAGATGAAAAGGCGAGTTCAGTGTTCCACTATGCTGTGAATGCCGCACATGATGTTTTCGCATGGCCTTGCCGTAAGTTCTATGCAAGCGAAGTTGGGGCGATTTCTGCTGTGCTCCGAGAGAGCACACGTGATGACAGATTGCATTGTTATGGTGCTTTTCGTTCCTAAAAAACGAGCGCTAGAGTCGTGGAGGTCTCGTTTTAGAGCTGTCGCTAATCTGTAATCCTCAAGCCTTCGTTTAATGCTCGGATGCTCAAGGGGTTGAAAAAATCGGAATATCCTTGAAGGAGTGGGATGTGGATGCTTGGGGCCCCCACTAACGTTTGAGGTTCACTGTCGTGTACAAACAACGTCCCATCCTGTTTGTCGCCGTCGCAGCGTGTATCCCTGTTTTAACGCTGAAAGCCAATGCTGCTGGCTTTCCCGGAGTCCAAATGACGGCCCCAGGATGGGGGCCTTTATCTACAGATACGACCTATGAGTCGGCAGTAAAAGTTTATGGCATCGTTGGATGCCTATGTAGATAATTACGATTCGGGAGGTCGGTCTGGCACTCGGCTTGCCGGAGGTGGTGCGTGGACTAACAAGGTTGGAGTGTTTGCGAAAGTCCGGATCAGTGATGATCTCCTGGCTGTCGCAGACGTTGAGGAGGGATTTAATTTTGATGGTGATGCACTGTCGCGTAATAACTCTACCTGGCAAGACATTGGTCGCTTACGATTAGCAATGGTTGGCTTGCGATCTAAAGCATTTGGCAAATTAGATGTTGGTAAGACTTATGGTGTCACTGCGCCCACTATGCTGGATCCTTTCTATGCACCAGCTAAACTTTCACCATATTCTTCGTTGAGTGCACCTGTAGCTACGCCTGGCTCCTATTACGTCGATGTAAGGCCCAAACACACGTTAGTTTATACCACTCCTCGTTGGCAGGGATGGAGTCTGGCAAGCGCTCTAACCTTTAATTATGACTCTGCATCAAGCAGCGGTCGCGAAATACGTGGTAAAGGTGTTCGTCTAGACTATATGAGTCCAACAGTGGTCGCGTTAGCGGGGTTTAGTCGTTATTGGAGTAATCCATATTTCGACTCTGATAATCATGAAGTCCAGACTGCAAATGATTACATATTTGCTAGTGCCGCCTATGATTTAGGGCCGGCGAGTCTTAGCCTCGCATGGCAGCGGCAAACGGTTGATACCAATATTGCTCCAGATTTGAACGTCATAACAGCAGGGGTAATGATACCTCATGGTAATAACCTAATAAGAGGAGTGGTGGTTAGACGGATGGTGGATGGGAAAGACAAGAACGCCTGGGGGGCCATGGTTGGTTACGACTATTTCATTTCCAAGCGCTCTGCAGTGTACGTTCGAGCAGGTCTAGTGGTAAATGAGGCAGACGCCAATCAAACCATGGCTGCAATACCCCTTGAAAATGCCGATGATACGCCACAAATTTTTGCCTTAGGCGTTTATCATCACTTTTAGTTTCTGGTTTCCCGTAGCATATTAAAGAATACTGCTGAGTTTCGGGCTAGGTGGTTACTGCTCAGGCAAACTAGGTTGATAGGGAAATCAGGGATCGGCTCATTCACTTCGATCTCTCTGACATCCAAGTGTGGCATTGTCGTTTCCAAGCTATGGCCGTTAACTCGGCATGTTATCATGAGTGCGTCAGTTTGCGATACTTGTTGAAAAGCTAAATGGAGTGCTGTGCACTCCATTAAGTTTGCCGGAAGTTGCAGTCCATTGCCCTCAAAAAGCTGATTGATTTGCGACTGGCTATCTGAGATTGGGTCAACACTTATCCATCTGGAATTTTGGAGTAGCCGGAGTGAGCGAACATTTCGAAGTGGGTGGTTACGGCGGCCAATTAGGGCGCTGCGAACTTGGCTGAGGCCATACCACTCGAATCCGACGGTGCTTTGAGGCAGTTGAGATGTTAGTGCAAAGTCAAGTAAGCCATCCCTCAATCTTTGCAATAAATTGGCAGGTCGCATCTCCTGGACTTTTATCTTGGTATGCGGAAACTCAGCCTGGTACTTCACTAATATTTCGTGTAGAGCAGGGTAGAGGGCCGTGACAGGCGTTACTCCAATGCTAATTTCACCTGCAATCGATCCTTTGAAGTCCTCTATTTCTTGTTGGGCGCGTCGCAGAGTTTCTACTGCCTGTCTCGCATGTGTAAGTAGTCGCAAACCACCTTCAGTCAGCGTCGCGCCTTTGTTTGAACGTACTAAGAGAGTGATGCCTATTTCATTCTCGAACTCTTTAATGGTCTTGCTCAGGGCTGACTGGGATACGTGCATTCGAGTCGACGCGTCCTGCAGGCTGCCACTTTCATAAATTTCTACCAGGGCGCGCAGTTGGCGCAAATTCATGGTTATCCCCTCTGGCTATGGTTTTTCTGCTGCTCAAATCTTCACTGTTTTTGCTACCAGTGGTGCAGCCGCTTCTTCTCTCGGTACTATCAGTTCGAATCTATAAGGTTTCGTCGTCAGCCCCGCCGACTGTCTGATGCCCTTGGCGCAGCGATGGGAACCGGTGGCTCGGCCATCACAAGGGTTTCAATCGCCTGATCGGTTCCCGCTGGGCACCAGACGGGTCAGCACTCAAAACTAGATGACATCTCATCTATTTGTCCGCATACTAGGAAATTAGCTTGATATGTCAACTATAAAATGGCCCGAGTAGGTTGGCGAGGCGAGGTCAGGCTAGTGAGGCTCCCTTGAATGATCGATTTTACGAAACGGACGCCTGATCGGTTAGGCCCACTTTTTTTTGTTTCACGATGACTCCAGTACCGCAATTCGCTGGACTACGCCAAGGCTCGATACAGCAGGTTTATCAATCACTTAGGCGAGTTCAACATATGCCGGTGCTTTCCGAAACTTGACCCGGCTTCCCCTCGCGTGGCTCCCATGCGGCTCTTGGAAACCGGGCTGTCCGAGGAGTCATCATGTCGAAGATCAAGCTCACCAAGTCCGCAGTCGATGCGGCACACCCCCAAGACAAGGCCATCGAACTGCGGGATACCGTGGTGCCTGGCTTCCTGTGCAAGATCACCCCGGCGGGCCGCAAGGTGTTCATGCTCCAGTACCGCACGAACGCTGGCGAGCGCCGCAAACCCGCTTTGGGCCAGTACGGGGAACTGACGGTCGATCAGGCACGCACGATGGCGCAGGAGTGGCTGGCCGAGGTGCGCAAGGGGGGCGACCCCAGCGCGGCCAAGAATGCCGCCCGCAAGGCACCGACCATGAAGGAGTTTTGCCACACCTTCATGGAGGACTACTCCAAGCAGCGCAACAAGCCCAGCACGCAGCGTGGCTATCAGGGCGTCATTGACCGTTGCATCGTCCCGATCATGGGCCGGATGAAGGTGCAGGACGTGAAGCGCCCGGACGTGGCCGCGCTGATGAAGAAGCTGGCCTACAAGCAGGCCGAGGCGAACCGCACCTTCGGCGTGCTGCGCAAGATGTTCAACCTGGCTGAAGTGTGGGGGCTGCGCCCTGACGGCACGAATCCGTGCCGTCACGTCCCGATGTACCCGCCCGGCAAGGAAACCCGGCTCATCGTGGACGAGGAACTGGTGCGGATCTTCCGCCACCTGGAGCATCTGGAGTCCGAAGGACTGGAAAACTACGTCATCCCACTGGCGATCCGTCTGCAATTCGAGTTTGCCGCTCGCCGCTCCGAAATCTGCCCGCTCGAATGGGATTGGATTGATCTAGAAAACCGCCGCGTCGTCTGGCCAGACAGCAAGACTGGCGGCATCTCAAAGCCCATGAGTGAGGAAGCCTATCGGCTGCTGTCCACCGCGCCGCGCCGGGAAGGCTGCCCCTACGTCCTGCCGTCGCCGAACGACCCGACCCGGCACATGACCCACGGCGAGCACTACGGCGGTTGGACGCGCGTGCTTAAGGCCGCTGGCGTGCCGCACGTTGGCACACACGGTATCCGTCACCGGGCGACGACCGACATTGCCAACTCGGGCGTGCCGACCAAGGTCGGCATGAAGCTCACAGGCCACAAGACCGTGGCGATGTTTATGCACTATGTTCATACCGAGGACAAGCCGGTGCGGGATGCGGCCGAACTGGTGGCGAATCGGCGGCTGGCGATCACCGGGGCATCCCGCTCTATGGAGGCAACAGCATGACAAGGAAGACGCCTGCGGCAGTGGGAAAACCTGCTGCCTCACCGGCTGGCTATGCGGGCATCCACGGCGGCATCGTGGAACTGCTGGATGCGGCACGCCAGGCAGCAGCGCGCAGTGTCAATGCGCTGATGACGGCCAGCTATTGGGAGATTGGCCGCCGGATCGTCGAAGCCGAGCAGAAAGGCAGGCGGCGGGCCGGTTACGGCGAGCAGTTGATGGAACGCTTGGCCGGGTGCAGATCGAACGCTTCAACGAACCCCGGCTGCAACGCCAGCGGCTGCTGCTGATCGGGCGTCTGCAACGCTTGCAGCGCCTGGGCCTGGCCGACGAGGTGCAGCCCGGCACCTGGGCCGTCCATGCGGACGCGGAGAAGACCTTGCGCGCCCTGGGCGAGCGTGGCGACATCATCCGCACCATGCAGCGGGCCATGAGCGGCCAGCCGCGCGAGCTGGCGGTGTTCGAGCCGGGACAGGACGCCGATGAACGCGGCCGCACCATCGTAGGCCGCGTCGCGGCCAAGGGGCTGGCCGACGAACTGCACGACCGCGGCTATCTGGTCATCGACGGCACAGACGGCAAGGCTCACTACGTCGCGCTCAATGCCCGCGACGAACTGGCGAACTATCCCACTGGCGCGGTAGTGGAAGTGAAGGGTTCGGCCGACGTGCGCGCGGCCGACAAGAACATCGCCGCGCTGGCGAGCGGTGGCCTGTACCGCACGCATCATCACCTGGCGATCGAGCAAGGCCGAGCCAAGCCCGGCCGCGACCCGCAGGAAGTCGTCGCGGCCCACGTCCGCCGGCTGGAAGCCCTGCGCCGGGCCGGCATCGTGGTACGCGTGGCAGAGGGGGTATGGAAGGTGCCGGACGACCTGGCCGAGCGTGGCCGCCAGTACGACGCGCAACGGCTGGGCGGCGTGGCTGTGGAGCTGAAATCGCATCTACCGATTGAGCGGCAGGCCCGGGTCATCGGCGCGACCTGGCTGGATCAGCAGTTGATCGGCGGCGGCAAGGGGCTGGGCAACCTGGGCTTTGGTGCCGAGGTCAAAGAAGCCTTGCAGCAGCGTGCGGACTTTCTCGCCGAGCAAGGGCTGGCCGAGTGGCGCGGGCAGCGTGTGATCCTCGCCCGCAACCTGCTGGGCACGCTGCGCAATCGGGAACTGGCGCACGCGGCAAAGGGCATTGCCGCCGAAACTGGCCTAGAGCATCGGCCTGTGGGTGACGGACAGCGCGTGACTGGTATCTACCGACGCTCGATCATGCTTGCCAGTGGACGTTACGCGATGCTCGATGACCGCATGGAATTCAGCCTGGTGCCGTGGCGGCCGGTGATCGAAAAGCGGTTAGGCCAGCAGCTTGCCGCGACGTTGCGCGGCGGTGGTGTGTCGTGGGAGATTGGACGGCAGCGTGGGCGTGGGCTTGGATGAGCTTCGCCCGTTATGAATTTGCTGCAAATGTGGAGGGCGGTTGTCCGAACTGCTTACTGAACGCCGTGGTATAGGCGCTGTGACTATCGTAGCCGCTCGCCAGCGCCACCTGCGTAATTGGTATTCCCTGCATCAATGGTGTCAGCGACGACATGAGCCGAAGTTGCTGACGCCATTTGCCGAAGGTCATACCGGTCGATTGTAGAAAACGCCGATGGAAGGTCTTTTCTCCCATGGCCAACCTGTCGGCCCATTCGGAGGCGGTGGACCCATCGCCAGGGTCATCCAGCAGCGTTTGGCAGACGTGCTGCATCTGACTTTCAGCACCGCCCGTCGGCCAAGGCAGATGAAGCGGAAGAACCGGCTGGGCGAGCACCTCTTCGATCAAGAGTGCGCCGAGTAAACGCATGCGTTTGGTCGATTGAGTCTGGTTGCCAGCTCGGGCCAGCGCCATGATCAGCTCTCGCAATAGAGCAGAAACATGTACGACGCAATCGGCCGTTGGAAAGTGGGAGCAAATATCTTCGCGCACGAAGAGACCGTGCGCTTGCAGCCCCACAGGTGCAACCAGCCGGTGCGCTACACCAGACCGCAACCAGACTGCTGCCGTGGGCGGCACCAGCCACTGACCGCTTTCGGCTTCCACACGTAACAGACCGCGATCCGCATGGATCAGATGCCCATACGGATGCTTGTGTTGGGGCACCACATGGCCAGCAGGGTAGCGCACGGCCACACCAAATACCGGTAGATCGCAGGCTTCTCCTGCACACAGGTCAAGTGCATGACCGCCATCTTCGGGAGCGAGAAATCCCATGTAGGTGAAAATTGTCCAAATCAATAAAGAATTTGTCTATTTTTATGTAGATGGACGAACCATGCAAGTCTAACATCGAAACAAACGCAATTACTGAATCTATTCACTCATGTCCACACTTGGTCTTTCGCAACGGCTACTACCGCTGACTCCCGGTCGGGGTCTGCGCGCGACCATCCGTGCCATGACCCATTCTGATTCCCCCTGGCCCCGACCATAGTCAGCTTGTTCCAAGCTAGGGGGGTCGGATTTCAACGATTCTCCTGGAGTGTGCTTCATGCTGACTAATCCTTCCCAGAAATACCCCCCCGTCTCCTCGGTCGATCTCGACGATCGACAATGGCCGTCACGTACCCTGACGAAGGCCCCAATTTGGCTGTCCACCGACTTGCGTGATGGTAATCAGGCGTTATTCGAGCCGATGAACCGCGAGCGCAAGCTGCGCTTGTTTCATGAGTTGGTACGCATTGGTTTTAAGGAGATCGAAGTAGGCTTTCCCGCAGCGTCGCGTACTGATTTCGAGATCGTGCGCCACCTCATTGATGCGGGCCAGATTCCCGAAGACGTCACCCCTATGGTGATGACGCAATTGCGCGATGACCTGATCACAGAAACGGTGCGCAGCGTGGCAGGCGCGCGGCGCGTAATCGTGCATTTTTATAACGCCATTGCGCCTGCCTGGCGGGAGATCGTCTTCGGCATGAGCGTTCCGCAGATCATCGAAATGGTGGAACGCTACATTGCACTTTTCAGGCGGTTGACGGCTGCTCATCCGGAAACAGAATGGATATTGCAATACTCGCCCGAGACGTTTTGCATGGCCGAACTGGAGGTTTCACTGGCTGTTTGCAACGCCGCCATTCGCGCCTGGGATGCCGGGCCGCAACGACCAATGATCATCAATCTGCCAACCACAGTGGAGGTCTCCACCCCCAATGTGTTTGCTGACCAGATCGAATGGATGGATCGACGTTTGGAGCGGCGCGAGCACATCGTGCTGTCCGTGCATCCACACAATGACCGGGGCACGGGCGTGGCCTGCGCTGAACAAGCCATGCTGGCTGGTGCGCAGCGGGTCGAAGGTTGCTTGTTTGGCAACGGCGAGCGCAGTGGCAATGTCGATGTGGTGACGCTGGCGTTGAACCTCTATACGCAGGGCATTGCGCCGAAGCTGGACTTTTCCGACATTGCAGCGGTCGCCCGCGTGGCTGAGGAATGTACCGCACTGCCCATACACCCACGCCATCCGTATGTGGGCGATCTCGTGTTCACGGCGTTCTCTGGCTCGCACCAGGACGCCATCGCTAAGGGCTTTGCCGCGCAAAAGGCTGATGCGCCTTGGCGCGTGCCTTACCTGCCTATTGACCCGAAGGATCTGGGTCGTACTTATGACAGCATCGTGCGCGTCAACAGCCAGTCAGGCAAGGGAGGCATTGCTTTCCTGCTGCAACGAGACCACGGCATTATCATGCCGCGCCGCATGCAGGTTGAGTTCAGCGCTATCGTCCAGGCGCTGGCCGACTCCAGCGAAACGGAACTGAGCAGCGAAGAAATCTGGGCAGTGTTCGAGCGCACCTACCTTGCCCCGGTGCGGGAACAGCCAGGCCTCATCTATCGTAGCCACCGCCTTTTCGAGCACGCCGATGGGCAAGGGATCATGTTGGAATTAGCGGATTCGGACGGCAACGTCAGGATCTTAGAGGGCACAGGGAACGGCCCGATTGCTGCGACGATTGCGGCGCTGGACCAGCCGCTGCGCATCGACAGCTATGAAGAGCGCAGCCTGGGAACTGGTTCCGATGCGGCGGCACTGGCCATCGTTGAGGCCGCCATACCCGGTGTGCTCGGCTCGCGCTTTGGGGTAGGCCGACATGCAAACATCACTACAGCGTCGGTTCTGTCGGTGCTGAGTGCTGCGGCTCGATTCTCTATGGAGATTACGGCAGTTGGCTGATCACTAATGCAAGACGACCGCATATAGAAAACCACATATGCGGTCTTTAAGTTTTCTAAACATTCATGGTTGGGGAAAAGAGGAGTACTTATGAGTTTGCAGTCAGTCCGCGCTTTCTTGTCAGAACATGCGCCTGACCTCGAAATTCTTGAGAAAGATACGAGCACCGCAACCGTTGCCGAAGCAGCGGTTGCGCATGGCGTAGAGTCGGGGCAAATCGCAAAAACGCTCTCACTATGGCTGAAAGATGAAGTTGTCATCTTGGTAATGGGCGGCAATGCAAAAATCGACAACCAGAAATTCAAGGCCCAATTCAAGACCAAGGCCAAGATGCTCAGCGCTGACGAGGTTGTTATGTGGACGAGCCATCCTGTTGGCGGTGTGTGCCCGTTTGGCTTGCCGCATCCCTTGCGTGTCTTCGCAGATGTGACATTGAAAAAATTTGACGTTGTCTTGCCAGCGGCAGGCGCAAGCAATGCCGCGTTGCGCATTGCTCCCGAGAGGCTGGCTCAGTTAGTTCAGGCGACTTGGGTCGACATCGCGCAAGATCCTTCCTAGGGAATAGATTGGAATGGCATATGCACGATGGTCAAAAGCGGACTGCTCAGCTTTACAGCCCATGACAGGAATGTCGGAATTGCCTCTTTCTACTACTTGCGCAGTCCCCGACAACGCTTTGTAGTGATTCAGGAGGTGCGATGGAGTTGCGACACTTGCGTTGTTTCCTGGCCGTTGCCGAAGAGCTCCACTTCGCTCGTGCAGCCGAGCGGTTGCACATCGAGCAATCGCCGCTGTCGCGCACCATCAAGGAACTGGAAGAAGACCTGGGCGAGCAGTTGTTCATCCGCACCAGCCGAAGCACACGCCTGACGCGGGCGGGCAGGCTGTTCCTTGGGCATGTGCCACGCATCTTCACCGCCTTGCAGCAGGCGCGCGATAGCGTGAAAGCAGCGGCCAATGGCTTTCATGGCCAGTTGCGCATTGCGCTGTCTGACGGCATCACGCCGTCGCGCCTGCCGACCTTGTTGGCGCTGTGCCGCCAAGAGGAACCCGAAGTCGAGCTCCGATTGTTCGAGGTGCCGCTGTCGCAACAGATCAAGGGGTTGCAGGACGATCTGTACGACGTGGGCTTTGCGCAGTCCGACGAAGTGGGCGACGGCCTCGTAGCTAAGATGGTGTGGAGCGATGCGCTGATGGTGGCGGTTCCCGCGCGTCACCCGTTGCTCAGGCACAAGCGTATCCCATTGGAAGAGGTGCTTCGTCATCCTTTGGTGTTATGCGATCCCCAAATCTGCGAGGGCCATGCCCGCCAGGTGGATCGGGTGCTTCGCCGGATAGACATGGAGCCGTTGATTACTGAGCGAGTCGCGTCGTTCGACTTGATGATGGCGCTGGTTGCGGCGGGTTTCGCCTTGGGCCTTGCTGGAGCACCGCATATCGCGGGTAGTCGCGAGCCTGGTGTGGTCGCCCGTCCGCTGGCGGGCCGTTCCCCCATGCTGACCACCTATGTGCTGCACCGCGAAGGTGAATCATCGGACGTGCTGGCGCGCTTCATCGAGCGCGTGCAGACCATCGAATCTCCGGAAGGCCGCAGATCCCCACTACCTGTTGAGCCTGATCTTCAAGAGGAAATCGAACCATGAGCCTGAAGCTGATTGTTCTGTTTTTGTCGGTCGCTGTACTGTCCGCCTGCGGCCCATCAGAGCCATCGAAGCAGGCAGCCAATGTGCCGACCGTGGAAGAACTGGCGGCCAATCCTGAGCAGTTGAAGGAGCTGCGCCGCCGGTGCAAGACCGAGCGCCCCACAATGGGCGACGTGCTTTGCAACCGGGTGGCCGAAGCGACGAACAAGCGTTTCTTTGGCGACGGCAAGGTGGCTTATACGCCATCGGAAACGCCGCCGAAGTTCTGACCGTTGGCGGTTAGCCGCAAATCCTCGCTTTCTTTCTCGACACGCCGCAGCGCGCTCATGCCTGCGGCGTTTTTATTGGCTTTTTCCCTGCATGAAACCATGCTTTTTGCATCACCTTGCTGCCGATAACGGTCTTTGACCGGCACTGAGCCGGCACCGATCCTGACGCTTGCGGCACGCCTTTGTGCCGCGTCTGATTGAGGAATCAGCGCAGGATAAATCGGAGGCCAGGGTATGCAAGCTCAAGGTGTGTTGTTCGGGCAGATCGCCGCCGTGTTCGGCATCGTGATCGCCGGTGTGTGGGGTGCCACGCAATGGACAGCCGCCGCCTTGGGCTACCAGCTACGCCTGGGCTCGCCTTGGTTCGACTTCCACGGCACGCCGGTCTATTACCCGTGGAAGCTGTTCGAGTGGTGGTTCTTCTTCGACGCCTACGCGCCGCAGGTCTTCGACACCGGCGGCATGATCGCGGCAGGCAGCGGCCTGCTGGCCGTGGCGGTCGCCATCGCCATGTCGGTGTGGCGCTCGCGCCAGGCGCGCAAGGTGACGACCTACGGCTCGGCGCGTTGGGCCGATGCCGCCGACATCCGCAAAGCTGGGCTGACGCAGCCCGCCGGTGTCTTTGTCGGCCAACATGACGGCCACTACCTGCGCCACGAAGGGCCGGAACACGTTCTGACCTTTGCGCCTACCCGCTCGGGCAAGGGCGTGGGCCTGGTGGTGCCGACGCTGCTGTCCTGGCCGGCATCCGCCGTCATCCACGACATCAAGGGCGAGAACTGGCAGATCACCGCTGGCTGGCGCGGTCGATTCAGTCACTGCCTGCTGTTCAACCCGACCGATGCCAGTTCGGCGGCCTACAACCCGCTGCTGGAGGTTCGACGCGGCGCGCATGAAGTGCGCGACGTGCAGAACATCGCCGACATCCTGGTCGATCCCGAAGGCGCGCTGGAGAAGCGCAACCATTGGGAGAAGACCAGTCACGCGCTGCTGGTCGGAGCTATCCTGCATGTGCTCTATGCGGGCGAGGACAAGACGCTGCGTGGCGTCGCCAATTTCCTGTCCGACCCGGCCAGCCCGTTCGAGCTGACCTTGCACCGGATGATGACGACGAAGCACCTGGGCGATGCACCGCACCCGGTTGTCGCGTCCGCTGCGCGTGAAGTCCTGAACAAATCGGATAACGAACGCTCCGGCGTGTTGAGCACCGCCATGTCGTTCCTCGGCCTGTACCGCGACCCCACGGTGGCCGAAGTCACTTCGCGCTGCGACTGGCGCATCGCCGACCTGATCGCATCCGAGCATCCGGTGTCGCTGTATCTGGTGGTGCCGCCTTCGGACATTTCGCGCACGAAGCCGCTCATCCGCCTGATCCTCAACCAGATCGGGCGGCGGCTTACCGAATCGCTGGATGGCAGCGACGGCATCGTGCGCCGCCACAAGCTGTTGCTGATGCTCGATGAGTTCCCCGCGCTGGGCCGCCTGGACTTCTTCGAGACGACGCTGGCCTTCATGGCCGGCTACGGCATCCGCAGCTTCCTCATCGCGCAGTCGCTCAACCAGATCGACAAGGCGTATGGGCAAAACCACTCCATTCTCGACAACTGCCATGTGCGCGTGACGTTCGCTACGAACGACGAGCGCACCGCCAAACGGATCTCCGAGACGCTGGGCACAGCTACCGAGCTGCGCGCCCAGCGCAACTACGCTGGCCACCGGCTCGCGCCGTGGCTCGGGCACCTGATGGTGTCGCGCCAAGAAACCGCGCGCCCGTTGCTGACGCCGGGCGAAGTCATGCAGCTTCCGCCTGACGAGGCCGTGGTGATGGTGTCCAGCGTGGCACCGATCAAGGCGAAGAAGCTGCGCTACTACGCGGACGCCAATTTCAAGCGTCGCGTGCTGCCACCGCCCACGTTAGCGGACGGGCGGTACGCAGACGCGCCGCCGTCGCGGCCCGACGACTGGAGCGGGCTGGCGATTCCGCCCGTGCCCACCGCACTGGCCGCCGCGTCCGCCGATGCCTTGGAGAACTTGGGTTCGGCCGACGACGGCGGCCCGCGCCGTCAGCCCGAGCTTTCCGAAACCGTTGCCTACGACCCCGAGCTGGTCGCGCCTGCGGCCGACCTCGGGTTGCTCGATGACGACGACCTGCCGCTTCCCCTTCCTCGCCAGTTCGATCCGGCCATGCAGCGCACGGCCCGGCTGGCTTCCCTCGACCCCAACGACGGAATCGAGCTATGAGCCAATACCGCCTGAATCTCTTTATCCAGCCGGAGCACGCCAAGCGCCTGGACGAACTGGCCGCCAAGAAAGGCGTGTCCAAGTCGTCCATCGTCGCGGCGGCGCTCGCATCGTGGCTGTCGCCCGATGCCGCCGACCAGCGCGAGGCGGCCATTGCCAAGCGGCTGGATCGCCTTTCGCGCCAAGCCGAGCGCATGGGGCGCGACCAGAACATCGCCATCGAAACGCTGGCGCTGTTCATCCGCTACTACCTGACCGTGAGCACGCCGGTTCCAGAGGCTCACCAAGACGCGGCACGCGCGCAGGGCAAAGCGCGCTTCGAGCAGTTCACCGAGCAGCTTGGCCGCCACCTGCTGCGGGGCCGCAGCCTGGTGCGCGACGTGGTGGAGGAACTGCATCCCGACCCGATGCGGATGGAAGACGCGGCGGCAACCGCGCAAGCGCAGGAGCGTGCGTCATGAGCGCCCGCATTCCCATTGACGGGCAGTCCATGACCGCCACGTCGCTCCACCGCCGCATCCAGATGCTGCGCACGGCAATGGGGCCACTGATCGCCGCCGCGCTCGAAGACCCGGACGTGGTGGAAGTGATGCTGAATCCTGATCGCACCCTTTGGGTGGATCGGCTTTCCAGCGGGCGCGCGCCGATGGGCGTGGAAATGCCCGAAGCGGACGGCGAACGCATCATCCGGCTCGTCGCGGCCCATGTGGGCGCGGAAGTCCATCGCGGCCAGCCGCTGCTATCCGCCGAACTGCCCGAAACCGGCGAACGCTTCGAGGGCATCTTGCCACCCGCTGCGCCAGGGCCGGCCTTCGCGCTGCGCAAGCGCGCCATCGGCGTGATCCCGCTGGAGCGGTACGTCATCGACCAGATGATGACCGCCGCCCAGGCGGGCTTTCTCGTTCGCGCCGTGCGGGAGCGCCAGAACATCCTGATCGCCGGCGCCACCAGCAGCGGCAAGACGACCTTGGCCAATGCGCTGCTGGCCGAGATTGCCGCCACGGGGGACCGCGTGCTGGTGCTCGAAGACACGGTGGAGCTGCAATGCGCGGCCCACGACCACGTTCCGCTGCGCACCCGCGCAGGCGTGGTGTCGATGACCGAGCTGGTGCGCTCGTCCATGCGTCTGCGGCCTGATCGCGTCGTCGTTGGCGAGGTGCGCGGTGCCGAGGCGCTGGATCTCATCAAGGTGTGGGGCACGGGCCACCCCGGCGGCATCGCCACGATCCATGCCGGCTCCGCGCTCGGCGCACTGCTGCGCCTGGAGCAACTGATTCTCGAAGTGGCGGTGAATCCGCCCCGTGCGCTGATCGCCGAGGCGGTCAACGTGGTGATCCACATCGCCGGACGCGGGCGCAAGCGCCGCATCGAGAGCATCGCCCGCGTCGTCGGCTTCGACGGCGTGGGCTACCAACTGGCGGACGCGCTGGAAACGCCGTTTCCCGAGCTGCCGCCACTTCCCGATGCCGCTCCCGCTGCGGCGACTTCCCCATCCCCTGACTCACTTGGAGAACTGCCATGACGCAGATGATCGTTCCTGTTTTCCGTTTTTCTGCAAATCCGGCTTTGCGTCTTGCGCGGCTGCGCTGCCTGGCCCGCCCTGCGGGGCAAGGGCTGCTGCTGGCCGCGCTGCTGTTGTTCCTGGCCGGAACCGCGCAGGCCGCCGGTTCCTCGATGCCGTGGGAAGGCCCGCTGCAATCCATCCTCGAATCCATCCAGGGGCCGGTGGCGCGCATCGTCGCGGTCATCATCATCATCGCCACGGGCCTCGCGCTCGCGTTCGGCGACACGTCCGGCGGATTCCGCAAGCTGATCCAGATCGTCTTCGGGTTGAGCATCGCCTTTGCGGCGTCCTCGTTCTTCCTGTCGTTCTTCAGTTTCTCCGGCGGGGCCGTCGTATGAGTGCCCCGGACACCTTCGCGGCCGGCTTCGAGGTGCCGCTGCATCGCTCGCTGACCGAGCCGATTCTGCTGGGCGGTGCGCCGCGCACCGTGGCGATCGCCAACGGCACGCTGGCCGCCGCTGTCGGCCTGGGCCTGCAACTGTGGATTCCCGGTGTCGTGCTCTGGATCGTCGGCCATTCGCTGGCGGTGTGGGGTGCGCGCGTCGATCCGCAGTTCATGCTGGTCTTCGCCCGGCACATCAAGCACCGCCCGCTGCTGGACGTGTGAGGGGAGGACGCCGCGATGCTGAACCTCGCCGAATACCGCCAGCGCCCGGCCTTGCTTGCCGACTGGCTGCCCTGGGCCGGGCTGGTCGCACCGGGCGTCGTCTTGAACAAGGACGGCAGTTTCCAGCGCACGGCCCGGTTTCGCGGGCCTGACCTCGACAGCGCGACGCAAGGCGAATTGATCGCCACGTCGGCACGCCTGAACAACGCACTGCGCCGGCTCGGCTCGGGCTGGGCGCTGTTCATCGAGGCCGAGCGCCACGCCGCTGCCGACTATCCGCGTTCGGAGTTTTCCGAGCCGCTGTCGTGGCTGGTGGAAGAAGAACGTCGGGCCGCTTTCGAGGAGTCGCGCAATCACTTCGAGAGCGGCCATCACCTGACGCTGGTGTACCTGCCGCCGGAGGAGTCCCGTGCCCGTGCAGCCAAGATGCTCTACGAGAACACGCCGACGAACGGCGTGGACTGGCGAGAGCGGCTGCAAGCCTTCGTCGCGGAAACGGATCGCGTCTTTGACCTGCTCGACGGCGTGATGCCGGAGATCGCCTGGCTTGATGACAGCCAGACGCTGACCTACCTGCACGCGACCATCTCGACGCGGCGCTATCGCGTGGGCGTGCCCGAAGTGCCGTTCCACATCGACGCGCTGCTGACCGACTCCGCGCTGGTCGGCGGCCTGGCGCCCATGCTGGGCGATCAGCACCTGCGGGTAGTGTCGGTGCGGGGCTTCCCGACCTCGACCTGGCCGGGGATTCTGGACGACCTCAACCGCTTGGGCTTTGCGTACCGCTGGAGCACGCGCTTTCTCTGCCTCGACAAAACCGAGGCGGAAAAAGAACTTTCCCGCCTGCGCCGCCAGTGGTTCGCCAAGCGCAAGAACGTCATCGCGCTGCTGCGCGAAACGATCTTCCAGCAGGAAAGCCCGCTGGTCGATACCGACGCCAACAACAAGGCCGCCGACGCCGACGCCGCCTTGCAGGAACTGGGCAGCGATCAAGTCGCCTTCGGCTATCTGACGGTGACGGTCGCCGTCATGGACGAGGACGCCGCCGTGGCCGACGAGAAGCTGCGCATGGTGGAGCGCGTCATCCAGGGCCGGGGCTTCGTGACCATCCCCGAAACGCTCAACGCGGTGGATGCGTGGCTTTCGTCCATTCCGGGCAACGCCTACGCCAACGTGCGTCAGCCCATCGTCTCGACGCTGAACCTGGCGCACATGATGCCGTTGTCAGCGGTATGGGCCGGGCCGGAGAAGAACGACCACCTCGACGGCCCCCCGCTGATCGTCACGCGCACCGACGGCGCTACGCCGTTCCGGCTGGTAACGCACATCGGTGACGTAGGCCACACGCTGGTCGCGGGGCCGACCGGCATGGGCAAGTCGGTCTTGCTCGCCACGCTGGCGATGCAGTTCCGCCGCTATCGCGGCTCGCGCATCTTCGCCTTCGACATGGGCCGCTCCATGCGGGCCACGATCCTCGGGTTGGGCGGCGAGCACTACGACCTCGGGATGGATGGCGAAATCGCCTTTCAGCCATTGGCCCGCATCGACCGCGAGAGCTACCGCGCCTGGGCCGCCGAATGGATCGAAGGCCGCTTGCTGCACGAAGGCGTAGCAGTCGGACCCGACGAGAAGACGGCCATCTGGTCGGCGCTGGGCAGTCTCTCCGGTGCTCCGGTGGAGCAGCGCACGATGACGGGGCTTTCCGTGCTGCTGCAATCGAACACGCTGCGGCAGGCGCTGTCGCCTTATGTGCTGGGTGGCGCCCACGGCAAGCTGCTGGACTCCGACCATGACCGGCTGGGCATGGCCGACGTGCAGTGCTTCGAAATGGAGGAACTGATGCATAGCAAGGCCGCCGTCATGGCCGTGCTGCATTACCTCTTTGCGCGCTTCGATGAACGCTTCGACGGTGCGCCCACGCTGCTGATCCTCGATGAAGCGTGGCTGTTCCTCGATGACCCGGTGTTTGCCGCGCGTATCCGCCAGTGGCTCAAGACACTGCGCAAGAAGAACGTCAGCGTCATCTTCGCCACGCAGAGCCTTGCCGACATCAAGGATTCGAGCATCGCGCCCGCGATCATCGAGAGCTGCGCGAGTCGGATTTTCTTGCCCAACCCGCAGGCCACCGAGCCGCAGATTCGCACGATCTACGAGGGCTTCGGCCTCAACCGGCGGCAGATCGAAATCGTCGCCACCGCGCAGCCCAAGCGCGACTACTACTACCAATCCCGCCTCGGCAACCGCCTGTTCGACCTCGACCTGGGGCAGGCGGCGCTGGCGTTTGCGGGCGCGTCCACGCCGCAGGACCAGCGGGACATAGACCGCGTACTGCTGGACGCCGGCGTGCCCGGCTTCGCGGGCGCCTGGCTGCGTCATTGCGGCCTCGATTGGGCGGCCGACCTGCTGCCCTCGTTCCCCGGCCTTGGGCCGGGTTCCTTCCGTACTGCTGACTACTCACAGGAGAACAAGCTATGAAATCGCATAGTCCCAAGCTCGCCGCGCTGACCGCTGCATGTGTGCTCGCCTTCGGCATCGCACAGCCCGCTCACGCGCTGTTCGGCGTCGGTGACATCGTGCTCGACCCGACCAACCTGGTGCAGAACACGCTGACGGCCGTTCGTACCCTGGAGCAGATCAACAACCAGATCCAGCAGCTCCAAAACGAAGCCCAGATGCTCATCAACCAGGCACGCAACCTAGCCAGCCTGCCGTCCAACGTGGTGGGCCAGTTGCGAGCGAACCTAGCGACCACCCAGCGGCTGATCGCGCAGGCCAAGGGCTTGGCCTACGACGTGACAAGCATCGACCGAGAGTTCGCGCGTCTATATCCCGAGAAGTACGCCACCACGGTGAGCGGCAATCAGATGTACCTCGATGCGCAGGAGCATTGGAGGAACACGCTCAACGGCTTGCAGACCAGCATGCAGATGCAGGCCCAGGTGTCGCAGAACCTGGGCGAAGACGAAAGCGTGCTGGCCGATCTTGTGGGCAAGAGCCAGTCGGCCCAGGGCGCGTTACAGGCGATGCAGGCCATGAACCAGTTGCTGGCCTTGCAGGCCAAGCAGTCGATCCAGTCGCAGCGGCTCCAGATCACGCAAGACCGTGCGGCGTCACTGGAGCTGGCGCGGCAGGCCGCAGCCACGGAGCGCGCCCGCGAAGTTCGGCGGCGTTTCATGGGCGATGGCACGCCGTACACGCCGCAGCGCGTGGATTTCTACGGCAACTGACGGGAGGCCGCCATGCGATGCGTCCTCGTCCTGTGTGCCGCGCTGCTGGCCGCTTGCGGCGAGCAGCCGGCCGACAACCTTGCCGATGCCCTGGCCGCCGATCCCGTGCGGCTGAAGGCATTGCGCGCGCAATGCGCGGCCCATCCACAACAGGTCATGCAGGCCACGGGCGAGGAAGCTTGCCGCGCCGCCGCCGAAGCCTTCCGGCGGCGCTTCTTTTCCGGCGAGGCCGGGCCGGATGAATACCAGACGCTGGCCGACCTACCGCCGATCCCGCCCAGCTTCGAGGAACCGGCCGATGGCATCGCGCCGGCCTTGCCTGCCGCACCGGAGAACACGCCATGAATGACGTGACCATCATCGACCAGTTCCTCAACACCTTCGCCACCTACATCGACTCGGGTTTCGGGCTGCTGCGCGTCGAAGTGGCGTTCCTCACGGCCACGCTGATCGTCATCGACATGACGATCGCCGGGCTGTATTGGGCCATGAGCCACGCGACCGGCCAGGGCGAGGACGTGATCGCCAAGCTGCTGCGCAAGGTGCTCTACGTCGGCGCCTTCGCCTACATCCTCAACAACTTCAACTGGCTGGCCAGCATCGTGTTCCGCTCGTTCGCGGGGCTGGGCATCACCGCCACCGGCTCGGCCATCACGATGGAGAACTTCTTGCAGCCGGGCCGGCTGGCGAAAACCGGCATCGACGCCGGGGCGCCGATTCTGGAGCAGATCGGCGAGATGGCGGGCTTTCCCGAAGTGTTCGTGAACCTCGATCCCATCGTGGTGATGTTCCTCGCGTGGCTGGTCGTGGTCTTGTGCTTCTTCGTGCTGGCGATCCAACTGTTCATCACGCTGATCGAGTTCAAGCTGACCACGCTCGCCGGATTCGTGCTGGTGCCGTTCGCGCTCTGGAACAAGACCGCGTTCCTCGCCGAAAAGGTCTTGGGCAACGTGGTGGCCTCCGGCGTCAAGGTGCTGGTGCTGGCCGTGATCGTCGGTATCGGCTCGGGCTTGTTCGCTCAGTTCCAAGTCCATCCCGCCGAGCCGTCCATCGACCACGCGCTGGTCATCATGCTGGCCTCGCTCACTTTGCTGGCGCTCGGGATCTTCGGCCCCAGCATCGCCACGGGCCTCGTGTCCGGTGCGCCGCAGCTCGGAGCGGGCGCAATGGCTGGTGCTGCTGTCGGCGCTGCCGGCACGGCCGTCGCCGTCGGCGCTGCCGCGACGGGCGTGGGTGGCGCCGTGGCTGCTGGTGCGCGCATGGCCCCGGCTGCCGCCAAGCTGGCCGGTAGCGGTGCGCGCGCCGCCGCCTCGACGGCCAGCAGCGCACGGTCGGCGTTCCAGGCCGGGTCCTCTGCCGCAGGCGGTGGCGCAAAGGGCGCGATGGCGGGCCTGGGCAACGTCGCCAAGACCGGCGCGCAGTCCGCCGGACGCGCGGCTGCATCCCGTGCATCCGCTGCCGGGCAGCGGATGGCCGCTCCGTTCCGTGCTGGCTGGAATGGCTCGACGGCCGGCGCTGGCGCGTCAACCGGCCAAGCCTCCGCAGGAGAAGCCCCCGCAGGCGGCGCCGCTGCACAGAAGCCGGAACAACCCGCCTGGGCCAAGCGGCTGCATCGCCGCCAGCAGCTCACCCACGCCGCGACCACCACCGCGCACACGTTGCGCGGCGGTGACGGTGGCGGCTCGGGACAAGGCCCGAGTCTGCGCGGCTCCGACGACTAAAGCGATCCATAAGGAGAACTGACCATGCGATTCAGAAAACCGCAGGTGCGCTATGCCGACACGCCGCAGCCTGCCACGCCATACCACGCCGCTGGCCAGGTGTGGGACGACCGTATCGGCTCGCCGCGCGTGCAGGCGAAGAACTGGCGCCTGATGGCCTTCGGCTGCCTGACGCTCGCGCTGTTGATTGCCGGCGGCCTGGTGTGGCGCTCGGCGCAGTCCTTCGTGACGCCCTACGTTGTGGAGGTGGACAACGCAGGCCAGGTGCGCGCCGTGGGCGAGGCCGCCACGCCGTACCGGCCCAACGATGCACAGACGGCGCACCACATCGCGCGCTTCGTGACGCTGGTGCGCTCGCTGTCCATCGACCCCATCGTCGTTCGCCAGAACTGGCTCGACGCCTACGACTACACGACCGACAAGGGTGCGGCCGTGCTCAACGACTACGCACGGGTCAACGATCCGTTCGCGCGCATCGGTAAGGAGTCGGTGACGGTGCAGATCACCAGCGTCGTGCGCGCCAGCGACACGTCTTTCAACGTGCGCTGGACGGAGCGCCGCTACGTCAACGGCGCCGCGACGGGCCTGGAGAGGTGGACGGCCGTGGTGTCCATCGTGCTCCAGCCGCCACGCACCGAAGAACGCCTGCGCAAGAACCCCTTGGGCATCTACGTCAACGGCCTGTCGTGGAGCCGCGAACTGGATTCTTCCGAAGGAGCCAAGCCATGAGTGATCTTTTCCGTAAAGCCGCTTTGCCGGTGATCTTGCTTGCATCGACTGTTCTGTCCACGGGCTGCGCCACGCAGGGCAAACCACCGCCAACCATCTCGCTCGATGAGCCGGTGCAGGCCCAGCCGCTGCCAGAGCCGCCGGTGCCGGTGGAGGTGGTGGCCGTGCCCGAGGTGCTGCCGTTGCCGGCGCAGTTGAAGCCGTTGCCCGAAGCCGAGGACGCCAAGCCCACGCCGGAGCCAGCCGACGAGAAGGTGCGCGTCTCACGGGCCAATGCCGATGCGCGCGTCGCACCCACGCGCGAGGGCTACGTCAACGCAATTCAGGTGTGGCCCTTCACCGATGGCGCGCTGTATCAGGTCTATGCGGCCGTGGGCCGCGTGACCGTGGTTTCGCTCCAGCTGGGCGAGGAACTGGTGACGGTCGCCGCCGGCGATACCGTGCGCTGGATCGTGGGCGACACGTCCAGCGGCAGCGGTGCCGAGTTGCGCGTGAACGTGCTCGTTAAGCCGATCCGCTCGGGCCTCAAGACCAATCTTGTCATCACCACCAGCCGCAGGACGTACCTGTTGGAGCTGGCCTCGACGGAAAAGACGTGGATGGCGTCGGTGTCCTGGGAGTATCCGCGCGACCGGATGCTGGCCTTGCAGCGCCAGGCGCAGGCGGCCAGCGCAGCCGCGCCGGTGGATTCCGGCTTGTCGTTGGAAAACCTGCGTTTCCGCTACGCGATCAGCGGCAGCAATCCTTCGTGGAAGCCGCTGCGTGCATTCGACGACGGGCAGAAGGTCTATATCCAATTCCCCGCCGGCATCGCGCAAGGCGAGCTGCCGCCGCTGTTCGTGATCGGGCCGGAAGGCGGCGGGCAACTGGTCAATTACCGCTTCCGCTCGCCGTACTACATCGTGGATCGGCTGTTCGGCGCCGCCGAACTGCGCCTGGGCGGTGACAAGGGCGATGTAGTGCGGATCGAGCGCACGGATGGCTTGGCACGGAGGAACTGACCATGAGCCAGGACGACACCCTTGACCGTGCCACGCCTTCGACGGGCAAGGTCGCGCCCGAGGCGGTGGCACTGCGCGCCCAGCCGCGCCCGGTCACTCGCCTGAACCGGCGCACGCTGGCCATCCTCGTCGGCGGCTTGTCGGTCGCCATGCTCGGAGCCACGATCTGGTCGCTGCAACCGCAGCGGCGGGGGGCCAACGAGCAGACCGAGCTTTACAACGTCGATCGCGTCTCGAAGTCCGAAGGGCTGGATGGCCTGCCGGCCGACTACTCGAAACTGCCGCCGAAGGTGCCCGAGCTGGGGCCGCCACTACCGGGCGATCTTGGCCCGGCCATCGTGAACTCGCAGCAGCCGGTGACGCCGGCCTATACGCCGCCGGGTCACGATCCCGAGGATGCCTTGCGCAAGGAGGCTGATGCGGCGGCGGCTTCGTCGGTGTTCTTCCGCTCGGGCGGCCAGGGCCAGGCCGCCGCCACGGTGGCGCAGGCGGCGCCGGGGGCGCCTGGCGCTGCCAGCGCGCTCGCGGCCTTCGACCCACTCGCTGCCGGGCCGGCCTCGGTGGCTGCGCAGCCAGCCGACCCGACCGCCGTGCAGAACCGGCAAGACCAGAAAGAGGCATTCCTGAAAAGCGGCGCTACGGAAACCCGCAATTCCGGCAACCTGGCGCTGCCGGCATCGCCTTATCAGGTGATGGCGGGCACGGTGATCGCCGGCGCGCTGGTGACAGGTATCAAGTCGGACTTACCCGGCGACGTGATCGCCACGGTGACGGAGCCGGTCTTTGACACGGCCACGGGCAAGTTCCTGCTGATCCCGCAGGGATCGCGCATCCTCGGCCGTTACAACAGCCAGGTCAGCTACGGGCAGAGCCGCGTGCAGGTGGTATGGAACCGGGTCATCCTGCCCGACACGTCCTCGCTGACGCTCGACAACCTCGTGGGCACCGACCCGGCCGGCTACGCCGGCCTGGAAGACGACGTGGACTGGCATTGGGATCGCATCGTCGCGGGCGCTGTGCTGACGACGCTGCTGGGCGTGGGCGCCGAGCTGGCCGCGCCGGAGAACCGCCAGGACGGCAACCGCATCGTCATCGCCGGGCGTGACAGCGCCCAAGACAGCATCAATCAGGTCGGCCAGGAGATCACCCGACGCAACATGAACATCCAGCCGACGCTGACCGAGCGGCCGGGCCTGCCGGTGCGGATCATCGTCAACCGGGATCTGGTGCTGCGGCCGTACCAGCCCTTGTTCTTCAACCGGGGATTCAACCGGGGAGCTTCGCAATGAGCACGACCAAGAAGCTGCGGCTCGGGCCGCTTCCCAAGACCGAGAGCGTCAAGCTGACCTTCACGTGCCCGGCCAGCCTGAAAGCCGACCTCGACCGCTACGCCGCGCTGCACGCGCAGGCATATGGCGAGGCCGTAGATGCAACGACGTTGATCCCGCACATGCTGGAGGCGTTCATGGCGGGGGATCGGGGATTCAGGAAGGGCACGGCGACCCGGAGCGCGCCATCGAAGCCGACATGATCGCTTCGCAATCCAACGGCACCCATTGAACGCGCAGCCCCAGGCTGCGCGTTCTTCATTCTGGATGCCGCCAAGCCCCTTGGGCTATGATGATGCGACAGGCCCGCCGTTACTCGGCAATCCAGCACGACGCAGTGCGATGCGGCTTTCTCCCTCGACGCTCTTATGTGGCTCCTAGCCGACGAAGCCGTGGTTCTGCAACGCGGCCCCGAAAAGAGCTAACCTACTGTCCCATATACGGTTCAAGCCCTACGTGCTTTGCGCGCAAGGCTTGACACCGGCACTTTTTTGCCACCGGGCAGGCTTGGCGCCGCGTACTCGGCCAACGACTAACCGATGCTGGTCTGTCAGAGAGCGGTGCGTTGTTGATTTTAGACCTCATTAGGGCCGGGGATAAGCTATTGCGGCAACGGGAGCTAGCAAGGCGCTTGGGGGGCGAGACCTCGTCCGTAGTACGCGTTTTGGACATGTTGGAGGAAAGCGGGCATGTTGAGCGCCTGCCAGATCCAGCGGATCGTCGTGCCAAGCAACTCAGGCTAACGGTCGAAGGGCGACGGATTGGGCATACGGCGGAGCGCATCGTGACCTCACTTAGGTATCAATTATCTAGCGGAGTATCCCGAGGAGAGCTCGAATCCATGCATCGCGTTCTTTTGAAATTCCCTACCACACTGCATCGCTTGGTAAGACCATGAAATATACTCCCGCGGAGTTTTCGCTGCCGCTTGATGACGTCGTGTTCTCTTTGAAGACATTCGCAGCTGCGATGTTAGCATATTGGATTTGTCTGTATTTTGGGTTCAAAAATTCTTTTCTGGCGGTATAGGCTGTATATATAATTGCTCATTTATCCGGTGCCATAACATCTAAAGCAAGATATCGCTTGTTGGGAACTCTCTTGGGGCTGCGGCTATCATAGTCATAGTTCCAAATCTGTTCGCAACTCTTGAGCTTTTCATTAGTGTGCTAGATCGCTCGCCTCGTAGCTATGCTTGATGCTGGATGGCTATTCCGCTGTTGTATGTTTGGAATTTTTTCGAAGCCGATCGAGGTAGTCCGCCCAATGCTGCGCCGCTTCTCGTCGCTGCGGCAGCAACTGTGCGCGCGCATAAACTGCGCCCAGAGCACCTGGCATACGGTGAGAAAGCGACAACTCCAGCACAATTGGATCGATGCCCAAATGCTCGTGAGCGATAGTGCGGTAGGTGGCGCGGAAACCGTGCGCAGTGATGCGGTATTCCGGCCAGATCCGCTGGTAGGCCTTGGCCAGGGATGTGGCGTCAACTGGATAGCCTGGGTAGACCGGCGATACAAAGACCCAGCCATTGCCCGCTTCATCCACCACCCGCCGTTCATGTAGTTCACGCAACAGCACAAGGGCTTGCTCCGGCAGCGGCACGATGTGTTTGCTCTTGTCCAGATGGCGTGTTTTCCCTACTACATAGCGCCAGTCGGCGCTGACCAGATCGATGTCTTCCCAGCGCATTTTCACCAGCTCGCCGGGGCGAACCGGCAGCATGACCAGCAAGCGCATCGCAGTGCTCACGCTGCTCGGGCTGAGCTCATCCAGACGAAGCAGAAGGTGACCCAAATCGGCTGGTCGTTCGATCGCTGGATTACTGGTCACCACATGACGAACCTTGAGCTCTTCGGTGTTGCTAAGGGCCACGTTACGCTCCACCCAGCCACGACCCTCAGCGAAACCGAGCACGGCACGGATGATGGTACGCACGCGCTTGGCCATGGCCAGTGTGCGTGCTCGGCGCAGGGTAGCGATGATCTCGATGATGTGGTCCAGTTTGATCTCGCTGACGGGAATGTTGCCGATCGTGGGCAGGATGTGATTGTTCAAAGCGCCGCGAAAGCCCGCGAGGGATTTGCTTACGAGGTCGTGCGACTTGAAGGCCAGCCACTGTTCGGCGACGTAACTGAATGTGCGTTCCTCATTAAGTAGCTGATCGGCAATTTTCTTGCGTTTGGCCTTCAGCGGGGCGACGTGATGAGCTACGTTCTGGCGCGCGGCTCTAGCCAAGTCGCGGGCGTCTTTCAAGCCAATGTCGGGATAACGGCCGATCGCGTACACGTTCTCCTTGCCGTGCAGGCGATACCTCATCCGCCAGTATTTTGCGGCAGGCTTGGTCGACTTCTGCGAGGCCTGAACATGCAGGTAAAGACCGGGTACCTCGCCGTCGGCGTACTTGCCGGGTTCAGCAATGGCACGCAAGAAGGCATCGCTGAGTTTACGCCGCAATGCAGGCGTGGGAAGGGTGGTCGTCATGTGCGGGTACTTTTTTTCGAAACGGAAAAAGTACCCCAAAATATACCCGCAAGCGTTTTGGAAATGAGCGGAATGCGACGGACGGCCTTGGACGTAAAATCAGATTAAGAGCCTGATTTTATTGGTATTTGCGGATCTCGATGGAAGTCAGTCACAAGCTATCGGGATCCCCAAAGAACATCTGAATCCGCGACCGCAACCAGCGCTCCGCCGGATCGTTATCCTGCGCCCCCCGCCACGCCATGTGCAGTTCGAAACTGCGCACCTCGATCGGCAGGTCCTCAGCCCGCAACCCCCCGGCAGCCGTCAACGCGTCCGCCGTGTAATCCGGCACCGTGGCAACGATGTCGGTACCCGCCAGCAAACTCCCCAGCCCATTGAACTGCGGCACCGCGAGCACCACATGGCGCTTGCGGCCTATCTCGTCCAGGGCTTCGTCGATGAAACCGGACAGGTCACCGGCAAACGACACCAGGGCGTGCGGCCGGCCGCAGAAGTCGTCCAGGGTGATGCTGCCGGGCACACTGTCGGCGCGCAGCAGTTTCGGCTTGCTGCGGCGCAGCACCTTGCGCTTGGCATTGGCTGGCAGCTCGCTGGTGTAGCTCACGCCCACCGAGATTTCCCCCGAGGCCAGCAGCGTTGGCATCAGCAGGTAGTTGACCCGGCGTACCACCAGCACAATACCCGGTGCTTCGGCACGGATGCGTTTAAGCAGTTGCGGCAGCAAGGCGAATTCGGCGTCGTCCGACAGGCCGATGCGGAACACCGCGTTGCTGGTGGCGGGGTCGAACTCGGCCGCGCGGCTGACAGCGGTAGAGATCGAGTCCAGCGCCGGGGAGAGCAGGGCGAAGATTTCATGTGCCCGCGCCGAGGGCTCCATGCTGCGGCCGGTGCGCACGAACAGGGGGTCGTCGAACAGGTTGCGCAGGCGCGACAGGGCCGCGCTGATGGCCGGCTGGCCGAGGAACAGTTTCTCGGCAGCACGGGTCACGCTACGCTCGTGCATCAGCGTTTCGAACACGATCAGCAGGTTGAGGTCTACACGACGCAGGTCGTTTCGATTCATCGGTGCGCTTCGCCTAAAGTGGGGCAGGGGTGAATCTTAAGGCCAAAGGCTGTTACCCTGCACCGATTTCCGGGGGCCAATTCAGATGAATGTCAGGTGCCCAATCGATGACAAGCATGTCGACTATTAATGACCACTGATGGTCTAACGGCCAAAGCCCGGATAAAGTCCGTGGTAATAGAGGTTCACAAGGCGAGGTATGCGATGTCCCGCATGATCCGTTTCCACAAGTTCGGTGCAGCCGATGTGCTCCGTTGCGAAGAGCAGGCCGAACCGTCGCCCGCCGCCGACGAGGTGCAGGTCCGCGTCGAGGCGATCGGCGTCAGCTGGTATGACGTGCTCTGGCGTCAGAACCTGGCACCGTCCCAAGCCCGCCTGCCGGCGGGAATCGGCCATGAGATGGCGGGTGTGGTGACGGCTGTCGGTGAAGGGGTCGAGGATATTGCGGTCGGTGACCGGGTCGCCAGCTTTCCGGCCACCAGCGCCAATGATCACCCGGTCTATGGCGACGTGATCGTGTTGCCGCGTACAGCCATCACCCGCTACCCGGCTATCCTCACGCCGATCGAAGCCAGCGTGCATTACACGCCGCTGTTGATTGCCTACTTCGCGTATGTCGACCTGGCCCGCGCCAAGGCAGGGCAAACCGCGTTGGTGACCGATGCCAGCCACTGCGCCGGGCCTGCGTTCGTGCAGCTGGGCAAGGCGCTGGGGTTGAAGGTGTTTGCGGCCACCAAGGAGCCTGAACAGCGCGACTACCTGTTGGGCTTGGGGGCGGACAAGGTGATTGTCACCGAAGAGCAGGACCTGCTGCTGCAGGTTGGCAAATACACCGACGGGCGTGGCGTGGACATGGTCCTCGATGGCATGGGGGGGCCGCAGATGTCGCTGCTCGGCGATGTGCTCGCCCCCCGTGGCAGCCTGGTGCTGTACGGCCTGCAAGGCGGCAACCAGACACCGTTCCCGGCCTGTGCGGCGTTTCAGAAGAACATCCAGTTCTATGTGCACTGTATCGGCAACTTTACCGGCAAGCCGGAGCTGGGTATCAGCCAGGACCAGGTCGCGCTGCAGCGGGCGCTGCGGGATATCAACCAGTTCACCGCCGATCAGTTGCTGACCCCGCAGATCATCAAGGTGTATCCGTTCGATCAGGTGGTCGAGGCGCATCGGTACATGGATGAATGCCCGTGTGGCGGGCGGGTGGTACTGGACATGGCACAGCCTTCCTGAAGGGGGCGTTGAAGACCACAAGAACCCGGGCAACGTCCCGGGTTTTTTGTGCGTGGGCGGGTGCAATGCCCAAATGCTATATGCATAAAAAATCAGACGCATCCTACAATTAAAAAGTACGGAGACTACATATTTTAAGTGTTTGCTTTTAATTGTCGTAATATCTTGGAAGGAAATTCAAGTTGAATACTTGCGGCCCCCGGAGCATTGTGTATTCCCATGCTTGCTGAATGGTTTTTTTACGCTGATCTGTATCTTCTATTCGATATCCAACGCTCGATAATGGCCCAGTGATAGTTTGCGCAAGGAGCGTGGAATGAGCATGGCTATGCCCGAGTTAGGGCAGCGTATGGCAGCAGCCGGTCATCGGTGCGGCGCATTTTTTTCGATGGCTTGGCGACAGAGCAGTTCACGTCATTATTTCCCGTAGTTTGTAGGAAATTTCTTCAGGAAGGACGCATTGCACTGTTTGCAGTTGCCGGTGTGATGGATACATGAAGTTGATGAGGTGATTACGTGGGCGCTATACACGATCAGGCGATGCACTATATCTACCAGCAAGTGCTCGAGCGCTTGTTGAGCCATATGTCCCAGGCGCAACGTGCCTCCTTACAGTTGCTGATTCAGCGATTGCTGGTGGCTGCCGGTGGGCCCGAATACATTGGCACGTTCCGTTTGCTGGTGCTGCAAGGGGCTGATCGGCGCAGTGCCCACCTGTTGGCCACCTTGCGTGCCGCCCAGTTGAGTATCGCCTTGCGTGCACCTGTGACGTTTCAGTTGCGGGTACTGGTGGTCAACCTGCCTGCTGCCGGCAGTACCGTGCTGGAAAACCATGAACGCAGCTTCAATGCCTTGTTCATGCAGGATGACCCGCGGGTGCAACTGCAGATGACCGAAGGCTGCGAAGTCGTGCCTTTCAGCCGGCGGCTGTCGGCTACGCCGGAGCGCTGGGCACTGGCGCGCAATGCCATGCTGATGTTCGGCCACGGGGTCGATGCCAGGCCCGAAGCCCTGCTGGGCAGCCGGCTGCACCTGGAGCTGGCGGGCGCAGTGGGCCTTGCGCTGCAGGCGCAGCCGCGGGCCGATGTGCTGATTACTGCCGTACCTGCACGCCAGCGCCGCCGCTACCTGGCCTGGGCGCGGCGGAGCCTGCGCCTTGCAGGGGAGCGTGGCCCCCACGTCGTGCACCAGTGCCTGTCGGCATTGGCCAATGGGCTGGGCAGGTTACATGGGGTTGCCGGCTCACCCCTGGAGCGCGCAGACGCTTCAAGCAGCATGGCAACCGAGGAGGCGCCCTTGCGTGTAATCGCCATCGACGACCTGCTGCCACACCTGCTTGAGGACGAGCAGTTCGATCACATGTTGGGCTGCTGCTTCGATGCGGCCCAGGACGCTTGGCCCTTGGCGGCCTTTGTCGATTCGCGGGCCGTGGCGCAACTGCACGATTTGCGCGCGCGCAGCCTCGAGCCGCTGGTCCATCGGCCGGCATTGCGGTTGGCAAGCCCCAGCAGCGACGGCGGGCAGCGCGAGCCAACCTCCGCGCACCTGGGCAAACCCTATGGCATCAGCCAGACCCAACTGGTGTGCCTGCTGTTCAGCCCTTTCGCCCGGCAGGGAAAAGGCCTTGAGCGTTTTTTAAGATGCCGTCATCCCGACATGTTGGTGGCGTTGCCCTACCTGCACCGGGCCTTGCAGGGTAAGCCGTGCCCCGAGGCGGTGAAGGACTGGCTGGTGAACACCAGCGGCCTGGCGCTGGTACCGTTGCGGGCGATCTATGAGGGGGGCCTGCAACCGTCGTCGAGGCGCTTGATGGCCAACCTGGCTCGCCGCGATGTGCACCTGAAGTGGCTGCCGCGCCCGCCCGCTGCAGGAAGGCCCGCCTTTGAGGGCTTGCCCTGATGGGCCGATCGGTACCGGGCGACTACGCCTATCGGAAGGTGTATCACTACCTTGAAGCGCTGATCGATGAGGCACAAGGCCGTGAGCCATGGCGCTTGCCGTCGTTACGCACGCTTTCGCGGCGCTTGCGCGTATCGCTGGCCACTGTGCAGAGCGCCTACAGCTTGCTGGAGGATGAGGGCCGTGTGCATTGCGTGCCGCGGTCCGGTTACTTCGTGCGCGCCCACGCTGGCGGCTCGCCGGTGCAAGCGGTGGCTGGGCCATGGCATGTGCCGGCTCACTCGATGCTGGAGCGGTCGCTGTTTACCCATGAGCGGCGCCTGGCACGTCAGCGTGCGCGTGGCACCGCCCCGGTGGAAGAGGTCGGCGGTGCTCGTCTGCGCAATGCGTTGGCCGAGCGCTATACCCGTTCCTCCACCCATTACTGGCGTGCCGAAGAGGTGCACCTTGCCCCTGACGTGCAGGCATTGGTGGAAGTGCTGCTGGCGGCGTTGGCCTTGCGTGGCGCCACCGTGCTGGTGCAATCGCCGTGCTGCTGGCCGGTGCTGCGCGCCTTGCAGCGCTGCGGCATGCGTGTGCTGGAGGTACCGTTGAGCAACAGCGGCACGGCGGATTTGCAGGCGTTGGCACGGCTGCTCAGTGCCGAGCCGGTGGGCATGCTGATCATGCCATCGTGCCTCAGCCTGCCGCAGGGCAGGCTGATGTCGCAGCATGACCAGCAGCAGATTGGCCAACTGCTTGGCGACCACCCGGTGTGGTTGCTGGAAAGCGACCTGGACAGCGAGCTGTGTTACAGCGGGCCACCGAATGCGCGCCTGCGCGACTGGGTCGACCCGCGCTGGCTGTTGGTGATGGGGTCGTTCGAGGCCGCAGTGGGGGGCGAAGCGCCTTATGCCTATGTGATGGGGCGTCATGCCGGCTTGGCCGAGGCGTTCGCCCAGCGTGCGTTTCAGCTGGCGCCGTTGCGGCTGCAGGCACTTGCTCACCTGCTTGGCAAAGGTGAAATCGAGACCCAGCTGGCGCGGCTGCGGGCAGAACTGCAACGGCGCATGGCGTGCTTTAGCCGGCAACTCAAGATTGAGCTGGGCGAACACGTGACGTTCGACATGCCCGAGGGCGGCTGGACCCTGTGGTTGCGCTCCCGCTGGCCGCTGCGACTGGATGACGTGGTAGCGGCGTTGTCAGGTACCGACCTGCGCGCGGTCCCTGGCGGGCAGCACAGCGCGGAGGTACGTCATCAGCAATACCTGGCACTGACCTGGGTGGGCGAGGATCCTGATGCATTGCAGCATGCTCTGGAAAAGCTGGCTCAAGCGCTGGAGCTGCGCTGCGGCCGGCCAATAGGGCAGCGCGGCTCGCAGCACTTGAGATGAGGGCGAGCTACTGCTCCTGCCCCTGACGCAAACGGGTGCTGATCAGTGCCGCCACCACCAGCATCGAAGCAATGATCCACAAGCCGTTGCGGGTGCTGCCGGTGGCCTGTTCGATCAGGCCCATCACCGACGGCCCTACAAACCCACCAAACAGGCCGCAGGTGGTGACAAAGGCCAGGCCCGCCGCCAGTGCGTTACCGCTCAGGCGGCTGGACGGGAAGACGAAGATGATCGACTGCACCACGAACAGCATCAAGGCGGTCAACGAAAAGCCAATCAAGCCAATGAAGGAGTTGGACAGCGAAGCAAGCAGCAACCCGGCCGACATGGTCAGCAGGCCAAAGAACAGTAGGGTACGGCAACGGCTGGGCGAGGTCGCCAGGCGTGGGAATGTAGCGGCGCCGATGGCGGCGGCGATCCAGGGTACCGAGGTCAGCAACCCGACCTGGAAGGGCGACAGCGCGGCATAGGTGCCGATGATGCCTGGCAAGAAGAAGATCACGGTGTAGATGGTGATCTGGTGCACAAAATACACCGCAATCGCCAACCAGATCTGCTTGTCGCGAAACATTTGCCCCAGCTTGCTCTGTTGTGGCGCTGCAGCCCGTTCGGCACTCAGGCGACGCTCGATGTCCTGGGCATCGGCAGCGGACAGCCAAGGCGCCGACGCGGGGCCATCGGGCAGCTTCTTCCACACCACATAGGCCAGCGCCACTGCAGGCAGGCCTTCAAGCACGAACAGCCATTGCCAGCCGTGCCAGCCCAGCACGCCGTCCATTTCCAGCAGCGCGCCGCCCAGCGGCCCACTGAGGATGTTCGCCAGGCACACACCCAGCAGGAAGTAGCCGGTGGCGCGCGCACGCTGTTCGCGGTCGAACCAGTACGTCAGGTACAGCATGACGCCGGGGAACAGGCCGGCCTCGGCCACCCCGAGCAGCAGGCGCATGATGTAGAACGAGGTTTCCCCCTGGACGAACGCCATGCCCGCTGACAGCAGGCCCCAGGTGATCATGATGCGGGTGATCCAAAAGCGTGCGCCCACCCGGTGCATGATCAGGTTGCTCGGCACTTCGGCCAGGGCATAGGTGAGGAAAAACAGGCCGGCACCCAGGCCGTAGGCCGCCGCCGACAGGCCCAGGTCGATGCCCATGCTGGCCTTGGCCAAGGCGATGTTAGTGCGGTCGAGGAAGCTCATCACGTAGACGACGATGAGCAGTGGCATCAATTTGCGCAGCAACAGGCCGTTCAGGCGCTGTTCGGTAGCGACGGCAGGCGCGGTGGCCGCTGTCGTGCCGGTGAGGATTGTCATTGTTTTTTTCCCCGTGATAAGTGCTGGTGGTGTGCCGCGCTTGCGGCGGCACACCCAGGTCGGTAGGTCAGGAACGGTTGATGTCGAGCCACGCCGCGCCGTTGGGGTACTGGTAGCGTTCCAGGGTGTCAGCGTGCATTTCAATGCTGTAACCCGGGCGCTGTGGCGGCATGTAGCGGCCGCGACGGATCACCACCGGGTCGAGGAAGTGTTCGTGCAGGTGGTCGACGTATTCCAGCACCCGGTTGTGCAGCGATGCCGAAACGGCGATGTAGTCGAACAAGGCGATGTTCTGCACATATTCGCACAGCCCGACCCCGCCACCATGCGGGCAGACCGGCACATCGTACTTGGCCGCCATCAACAGCACGATCAGCACCTCGTTCAAGCCACCCAGGCGGGCCGCGTCCAGCTGGCAGAAGTCCAGTGCGCCGGCCTGGAACATCTGCTTGAACATCACCCGGTTGTGGCAGTGCTCGCCGGTGGCCACGCCGATGGGCGCGATGCGCTGGCGGATGGCTGCGTGGCCGAGGATGTCGTCGGGGCTGGTGGGTTCTTCGATCCACAAGGGTTCGAAGGCGGCCAGGCGGCGCATGTTGGCCACCGATTCATCGACGCTCCAGACTTGGTTGGCGTCCATCATCAGGGTGCGTTCCCAGCCGATTTCGTCCCGCAGGATGCTGGCGCGGCGAATGTCTTCTTCCAGGTCGGCGCCGATTTTCTGCTTGATGTGGGTCCAGCCGTCGGCGACCGCTTCGCGGGCCAAGTGGCGCATTTTTTCTTCGCTGTAGCCGAGCCAGCCGGGGGCGGTGGTGTAGCCGGGGTAGCCTTCGCGCAGCATTTGCGCTTCGCGCTGGGCCTTGCCTGGCACCTGACGGCGGAGCAGGGCGATGGCCTCCTCGGGGGTCAGCACGTCGGTGACGTAGCTGAAGTCCAGGCAGCGCACCAGTTGCTCTGGGGTCATGTCGGCCAGCAGCTTCCACACCGGCTTGCCTTCGTGCTTGGCCCACAGGTCCCACACGGCGTTGATGATGGCGGCGGTGGCCAGGTGGATCACGCCTTTCTCGGGGCCAAGCCAGCGCAACTGGCTGTCACCCACCGTGAAACGGTGCCAGAACGCGCCCATGTCGGCGGTGATTTCTTGCAGGGTCAGGCCGACGATCATCGGTGCCAGCGACTGCACCGCCGCCGCGCAGATCTCGTTGCCGCGGCCGATGGTGAAGGTCAGGCCATGGCCTTCGAGGGCGTCGGCGTCGGTGTGCAGCACGACGTAGGCGGCCGAGTAGTCAGGGGCGCTGTTCATGGCGTCGGAGCCGTCCAGCGACAGCGAAGTCGGGAAGCGGATGTCGCGGACGCTCAGGTGGGTAATGCGTATGCTCATGGCGGACTCTTGTTCTGGTCAGGCAGTGGGAGACTCGACTGTAGGTTGTCGAGCGATATAGGCATAATTGCCAATTCCTAAGTAGGGATATCGGAATTGATATGTCTCAAATGCCCGCAGACAGCCCAGCGCTGCCGCAAAACCTTGGCACATTGAAGATCTCCAGCCGCCAGATCACCTTGCTCAACGCCCTGGGCGAGTTCGGCAACCTGCGCCGTGCCGCCACGGCGATGCACACCACGCAACCGGCGGCCAGCCTGCTGCTGCAGCAACTGGAAGAACGCCTGGGCGTGCGCCTGTTCGAGCGCCTGCCGCGTGGCATGCAGCCGACGCTGTATGGCGAGGTAATGATCCGCTACGCGCAGAACGCGCTGCACGAGTTCGAACATGCCCAGGCACAGATCGCCGAACTGGCGCGCGGTGCCTTGGGCCTGGTGCGGGTGGGCAGTGTGATGGGGCCGGTGCCCGGTTTGCTGACCAAGGCGGTGCTGGCCTACAAGCGCGATCACCCCAAGGTGCGTATCTCGCTCGAAGTCGGCACCAGCGATACCTTGTTGCCGGCGCTGCTGCGCGGTGATTTCGACATGGTGGTCGGGCGCCTGCCCGACCAGAGCGACAGCCAGGACCTGAACATCGAACTGTTCGAGGGCGGTGAGCAAATGCGCGTCATCGCCCGCGCCGGCCACCCCTTGGCCGACGCCAAGGCGTTGCAACTGGCCGACCTGGTGGCCCTGACCTGGATCCTGCACCCCATCGGCAGCCCCATGCGCCGCCGGGTCGAAAGTGCCTTGCAGGCGGGCGGCATGGTGCAGTCGCTGGACATTGTCGAAACCGCCTCGATCCTGGCCACCACCGCGATGTTGGAGGCGTCCGAGATGATTGCGGTGGTGCCCAACGATGTGGCCGAGCATTATGCGCGCTACGGCATGGTCGCCATCCTGCCGGTAGAGCTGCCGATCTCGATGGCCAACCTGGGCTTGCTGACCCTGCGCTCGCGGCCCAACTCTGTGGCCTTGGACAGGTTGCTGCAGTACCTGCGCACGCAATAGCCCTGCCTTTACACCTTTTCGAGGTTGCCCTCTGATGCCGTCGGACATTACCCACTCCAGCTTTTGCAACTGGGTCCGCTACAAGCACCTGGTGCTGATCGACACCCTGGCACGCACCCGCAACATGCACGCCACCGCCACGCGGATGAACCTCAGCCAGCCGGCGCTGAGCAAAATGCTGCGTGACCTGGAGGAGCAGTTTGGCTTCGCCTTGTTCGAGCGCCTGCCACGCAGCATGCCGCCCACCGAGCTTGGCGAGTATGTGGTGCGCTACGCCCAAGGGGTGCTGGGCGACTCGCAGCAGTTTGTCGACCAGGTCAACCGGCTGCGCAAGGGCGGGCACGGGTTCATCCGGGTGGGTGGCATTTTTGCGGCCACCCCCGTGGTGCTGCCTCAAGCCATTGCCGCCATCAAGGCACGCAGCCCGTTGCTCTCGATCGAAGTGGTCGAGCACTCCAGTGACCACCTGTTGGCCATGCTGGAGCAGAACAAACTCGACATCATGATCGGCCGCTTCACGGAAGAACGCTTCAGTCAGCTGTTCGACTACCAGCCCCTGGAGCCCGAGCCCTTCAGCCTGGTGGTCAACAGCCGCCACCCCCTCAATGCGCTGGCCAGCACCCCGGTGGAGGCACTGGGTGAGTGGCCCTGGGTGCTTTACCCCGTGGGCACGCCAATTCGCAATCGCCTGGAGCAGGCCTTCAGGGTGGCCGGAATTGCCACACCGGCGGACAGCGTCGAGACCATCTCGATGCCGATGTTCCTGCAGTTGCTGCAATCGGGCCCGATGATCGCGATGCTGCCTAGGTCGATGGTCGCCGCACAGCTGAGCAGCGGCCAGTTCAAGGAACTGCAGAGCCCCTTGCACCTGCCCGCGCTGGAGTACGGCATCGTTACCCGCAAGGACGAGCCGCTGACCCCGTCGGCCCACGCGTTCGTCGAGATTCTGCTCGACTTCGCGCAGCAACGACGTACCGCGCAGGGCACAACAAGCGATTGATAAATCGCCACCGATAGATGGTATTGATAACCCTGGGTTATCGCGTGATCGGATCATCTCATTGGGAATGTTGCGCAAGGCTTCTTACAGTGGTTGCAGATTCGCCCGGTATCGAACGGGCGACGCCATAACAAGAAGTCAGCCGCACCGCCTTGAGAGGTCTCATGCAACTGATTGCCCGCTCTGGTGACCTTGCCGTCATCCGCCTCAACCCGCTGGACAACGTTCTCATCGCCCGCCAGGCCTTGCCTGAAGGTTTGCACCTCGACGCAGAAGGGATCATCGTCCGCCAGGCGATCCCCTCAGGCCATAAAGTCGCCACCCAGCGCGTGGAGCAGGGCCAGCCCCTGCGCCGCTACGGCCAGATCATCGGTTTTGCTTCACAGGCCATCGACGCCGGCGACCATGTTCACGTGCACAACGTGCAGATGGGTGATTTTGCCCGCGACTATGCCTTTGGCGTGGATGCCCGCAGCACGCCGGTCGCTGAGGCGGTGTTCCAGGGCATTGTGCGTGCCGATGGCCGGGTAGCCACCCGCAACTACATTGGCATTCTCACCTCGGTGAACTGTTCGGCGACCGTGGCCCGGGCCGTGGCCGACCATTTCCGCCGCGACATCCACCCCGAAGCGCTGGCCGACTACCCGAATATCGACGGTGTAGTGGCCTTGACCCACGGTGCCGGCTGCGCAGTAGACCCTTCCGGTGAAGCCTTGGGCCTGTTGCGTCGGACCTTGGCTGGCTATGCCGTACACCCCAATTTCGCGGCCGTGCTGATCATCGGCCTGGGTTGTGAAACCAACCAGATCGAAAGCCTGCTGGAGACCCAAGGGCTTACCACCAGCACGCAACTGCGCGCCTTCACCATCCAAGGCATTGGCGGCACCTCGAAGACCATCGCTGCTGGCATTGAGCAGGTCAAGGCGCTGTTGGCCCAGGCCAACCAGGTAGAACGCGAGCCGGTCAGCGCCCGCCACTTGATCGTTGGCCTGCAGTGCGGCGGCTCGGATGGCTACTCGGGGATCACCGCCAACCCCGCGTTGGGCAATGCCGTCGACCGCCTGGTGGCGGCCGGTGGCACCGCGATTCTGTCTGAAACACCGGAAATTTATGGCGCCGAGCACCTGCTGACCCGTCGCGCCGTAAGCCGCGAAGTCGGCGAGAAGCTGGTGGCACGCATCCACTGGTGGGAAGACTACTGCCAGCGCATGAACGCTGAACTGAACAACAACCCGTCGGCCGGCAACAAGGCGGGCGGCCTGACCACCATCCTCGAGAAGTCGCTGGGTGCGGTGGCCAAGGCCGGCTCCAGCAACCTGGTCGACGTCTACCAGTACGCCGAAGCGGTACGCGCCCATGGGCTGGTGTTCATGGACACGCCGGGCTACGACCCGGTCTCGGCCACCGGCCAAGTCGCAGGCGGCGCCAACCTGATTGCCTTCACCACCGGCCGCGGTTCGGCCTACGGCTGCGCCCCGGCGCCGTCGATCAAGCTGGCGACCAACAACCGGGTGTTCGAGCACCAGGAAGAGGACATGGACGTCAACTGCGGTGGCATCGCTGATGGCTCCACCAGCATCGAAGAGCGTGGCGCGTACATCTTCGAACAGATGCTGCGCATCGCCTCCGGCGCGCGCAGCAAAAGCGAACAGCACGGCTATGGGCAGAACGAGTTCGTGCCCTGGCAGATCGGCGCCGTGACCTGATCGACAGCCCACTCCCGAATTTGAGGCAACCTTTTATGCACGTTAGCGGACACAACTTCATTGCCGGCCAGCGCAGCGCGCTGGGCCAAACCCTGGTCTACAGCGTGGACGCCTACACCGGCGAGCGCCTGCCCGGCGGTTTCTATCAGGCCACCTTGGCCGAAGTCGACAACGCCGTGGGCGCGGCCTCGGCGGCTTTCCCGCTGTTTCGTAACCTGCCAGCGGTGCGCCGCGCCGAGTTCCTGGAGGCCATTGCCGACGAACTCGACGCCCTCGGCGAAGACTTCATTGCCTTGACCTGCCAGGAAACGGCCTTGCCTACTGCGCGAATCCTGGGCGAGCGGGGGCGTACCAGCGGGCAGATGCGCCTGTTCGCCCAGGTGCTGCGCCGTGGCGACTTCTATGGCGCCCGCATCGACCAGGCCCTGCCTGAGCGCACGCCGTTGCCACGCCCGGACTTGCGCCAGTACCGCATCGGTGTGGGCCCGGTGGCGGTGTTCGGCGCCAGCAATTTCCCGCTGGCGTTCTCCACAGCGGGTGGCGATACCGCAGCAGCCCTGGCGGCCGGTTGCCCGGTCGTCTTCAAGGCCCACAGCGGCCATATGGCCACTGCCGAACGCGTAGCTGAAGCGTTGATTCGTGCCGCTGAACGGACGGGCATGCCAGCCGGTGTGTTCAACATGATCTTCGGCGGCGGGGTTGGCGAGGCCTTGGTCAAGCACCCCGGCATCCAGGCAGTCGGGTTTACCGGGTCGCTCAAGGGCGGGCGTGCGCTGTGCGACATGGCGGCGGCACGGCCGCAGCCGATTCCGGTGTTCGCCGAAATGTCGAGCATCAACCCGGTGCTGGTGCTGCCCCAGGCCTTGGCCTCGCGCGGTGCGCAACTGGCCAAGGACCTCACCGCGTCGGTGGTGCAGGGCTGTGGTCAGTTCTGCACCAACCCGGGCTTGGTCCTGGGCATTCGCTCCCCAGCGTTCAGTGCCTTTGTCGAGCAGTTGGCCGGGCACATGGCAGAGCAAGCGCCGCAGACCATGCTCAACGCTGGCACCCTGGGCAGCTATGGCAAGGGCTTGCAGGCCTTGATTGCCCACCCTGGGGTCAAGCGGTTGAGTGGCCAGGCGCAACACGGTAACCAGGCTCAACCGCACCTGTTCGAGGCTGATGTCAGCCTGCTGCTGGAGCAGGACGAGCTGCTTCAGGAAGAAGTGTTCGGCCCGTGCACAGTGGTGGTTCAGGTTGCCGATGAAGCCGAGCTGACGCGCGCGGTGGCAGCCTTGCGCGGCCAACTGACCGCCACGTTGCTGGCGGACGATGCCGACCTGGCGGCCTACGGCTACTTGCTGGGTGCGTTGGAAGTGAAGGTGGGTCGCGTGCTGCTCAATGGCTACCCCACCGGGGTCGAGGTGTGCGATGCCATGGTCCACGGCGGCCCATACCCGGCCACTTCGGACGCCCGCGGCACCTCGGTCGGCACCCTGGCCATCGACCGCTTCCTGCGCCCGGTGTGCTACCAGAACGTGCCTGACGCCTTGCTGCCCGCCGCCCTGCAGAACGCCAACCCGTTGGGCATCCAGCGCCTGGTGGACGGCGAGCCCAGCACCGCAGCCCTGAACTGACCGTGGAGTGACAGGCATGACGCAAACCAAACGGTATGACGTGCAGGCGCTAACCCGGTTCGTCGAGCAACTGTTTGAAAAAGCCGGTGCCGATGCCGAGGTCGCCCAAGTGGTGACCCAGGTATTGCTCGAAGGCGAACTGCTAGGCCATCGCACCCACGGCCTCAACCTGGTCAGCCGCTATATCGGCGGCATGCTCAGCGGGCAGGTCAAGGCGCAGGCCCAGGCGCTGGAGCAGGTGTCGGACAGCGGCATTTCCAGTCTTTTCGACGGCCATTACGTACTTGGCCCGTACTGTGTCAGCCGGGCCCTCGACTGCGCGGCCAAAGGTGCCAGCGCACAGGGCATCGGCATTGCCGTGGTGCGCCGGGCCGCGCACATCGGCTGCCTGGCGGCTTACCTCAAGCCTTATACCGACCGTGGCCTGGTGGCCATGGTGTATTCCTCGGACCCGTCCGTGGGGCTGGTCTGTGCCCATGGCGGGGTCGACCCGGTGTTCACGCCCAACCCGATTGCCGCCGGTATACCGACCCAGGGTGAGCCGATCCTGCTGGACGTGAGCATGTCTACGGTAACCCTCGGCCTGGTCGGGCAGTGCCGTGATGCCGGCAGCCGGCTGCCGCACCCGGTGCTGATGAGCAACGATGGCCACCTGAGCGATGACCCGCGTGACTTCTTCACCACGCCTCAGGGCAGCATCCTGCCACTGGGTGGTCAGGCCTTTGGCCACAAGGGCTTTGCCCTGGCAATCCTGGTCGAGGCACTGACCTCGGCATTGGCCGGCCATGGCCGCAAAGACGCCCCGGACCAGTGGGGCGCGTCCGCCACCGCCGTGGTCATCGACCCGCGCTATTTCGGCGGCTTGCAAGCGTTTACCGACGAAACCAGCTTCCTCGGGCGGTTGATCATGGCCAGCCGACCGGTAGACCCCGAGCGCCCGGTGCGCCTGCCTGGGCAAGCCGGCCTGGCGTTGCGCCGGCAAGCCTTGGTGCAGGGCCTGAGCCTGTCGCAGCCAGTGCTCGACGACCTCGACCGGCTGGCCGAGCAGCTGCAGTTGGCGACCCGATCGCAGGCGCTTTCCCAATGAATGACAATGACAACAAGGGTGCACCCATGACAGACCAATCGAATGCCAACCAGCCACTGCCGCTAAGCCACGACCTTGCCGTGTTCGACACCGGCAGCTGGGTGGGGCGCGTCTGGCTGCCGGATCAAGGCCCCGCCGTGGTGCTTGTCAAGGCCGGCGCCGTGCACGATATCAGCGCCCATGTGGCGACGGTTTCGGCCCTGCTGGAAGTGGCCGACCCGGTGGCCTACCTACGTGCGTTGCCTTTGGCCGACGCGTTGATCGAGTTGCCGGCGCTGCTGGCCAACAGCGACCCTGGCCAGCGTGACGCGCGCTTGCCTTGGCTGTTGGCACCGATCGACCTGCAAGCGGTGAAGGCCGCCGGTGTCACCTTCGCCGCCAGCTTGCTGGAGCGAGTAGTGGAGGAGCAAGCCAAGGGCGACCCGGCCAAGGCCGATGCCATCCGCGATACGCTGGCCAGCCGCATCGGTGCAGACCTCTCCCAGATCATCCCGGGCTCTGCCCAGGCCGAAGCGCTGCGCAAGGTCCTGGTGGAGCAGGGCCTGTGGTCGCAATACCTGGAGGTGGGCATCGGCCCGGATGCCGAAGTCTTCACCAAGGCGCAGCCACTGTCGGCGGTCGGGCATGGTGCCGACATCGGCATCCACCCCAAGTCGAGCTGGAACAACCCGGAGCCGGAAGTGGTACTGGCGGTGTCGAGCGACGGCAGCATCAAGGGCGCCATGCTCGGCAACGATGTCAACCTGCGCGACTTCGAGGGGCGCAGTGCCTTGCTGCTGTCCAAGGCCAAGGACAACAACGCCTCCACCTCGCTGGGGCCATTGCTGCGCCTGTTCGACGAGAGCTTCAGCCTGGACGATGTGCGTAACGCCGAAGTGGACTTGCGTGTCGAGGGCCAGGACGGCTTCATCCTGTCCGGCCGCAGCTCCATGCGCCAGATCAGCCGCGACCCCCAGGACCTGGTGCAGCAGACCCTCAACGAAAACCACCAGTATCCCGACGGTCTGGTGCTGTTTCTCGGTACCCTGTTCGCGCCCAAGCAGGACCGCGACCAGCCAGGCAACGGTTTTACCCACAAGCCCGGCGACTTGGTCGCCATCAGCAACGCGCAACTGGGCACCCTGTGCAACCGCGTCACCACCAGCGACCTCGCGCCGCAGTGGGGCTTCGGCCTGCGTGCGCTGATCGACAGCCTGAGCCGGCGCGGCCTGCTCGAGGCGGCGGTAACTGCGCGTCAACCTTGAGGGTTGCCGCACCAAGGATGAACGCAACAGGACCGACGGATCGCCAAGGCGCTGAAGGCGCCGCAACAATAATAATAAAGGCCACCCAATGAACCCTATGAAGAAGTATCAGCGCCTCACCGTTGTCTTCCTGCTGTTGATTGGCATCGTCAACTATCTGGACCGTAGCGCGCTGTCGATCGCCAACACCTCGATCCAGAAAGACATGATGATCAGCCCCTCGCAGATGGGCATTCTGTTGTCGGCCTTCTCCATTGCTTATGCCTTTGCCCAGTTGCCGATGGGTATGATCATCGACCGCCTGGGCAGCAAGATCGCCCTCGGCGCCTCGTTGCTGGCCTGGTCGGTGGCCCAGGCCACCTTTGGCATGGTCAGCAGCTTTGCCGGTTTCATGGGCTTGCGCGTGTTGCTGGGGATTGGCGAGGCGCCGATGTTCCCTTCGGCGGCCAAGGCCTTGTCGGAATGGTTCGATGCCAACGAACGCGGCACCCCGACCGGTATCGTCTGGTCCTCGACCTGCCTTGGCCCATGCCTGGCGCCACCCTTGCTGACGCTGTTCATGGTCAATTTCGGCTGGCGCGGCATGTTCATCATCACCGGGTTGATCGGTGTGGTGCTGGCGGTGTGCTGGTTGAGCTTCTACAAGAGCAAGGCGCAGTACCTGGCCGAGCTCGCTGCGCAAGGTAAACCGTTGCCTACCGAGTCCAAGCAGCCGCTGCCTGCGGCCAATCCACAGGCGCCGAAGGTGTCGTACTTTGCGGGTTGGCTCGACTTGTTCAAGCACCGCAGCACCTGGGGGGCGGTACTGGGCTTCATGGGCGTGATCTACATGCTCTGGCTGCACCTGACCTGGCTGCCCGGCTACTTTGAACGTGAGCACGGCCTGGACCTGTACAAGACTGCTTGGGTGGTTTCGCTGGCCTATGGCTTCGGTGCGGCGGGCACGATCGTCGCGGGGCGCTTCTGTGACTTGCTGGTCAAACGCGGCATGAGCATCCTTGGCAGCCGCAAATTCAGCGTGATCACCGGCCTGGTGCTGGCGGCGCTGTTCACCTTGCCGCTGTCCTTCGTCAGTGGCCTGACCGGCTGTGTGGTACTGCTGTGCCTGGCGCTGTTCAGCATCAACATGGCCAGTGCCACCGCGTGGATGATCGTCAACACCATCGTCGACAGCCCGCGGGTGGCGTCGTTTGGCTCGATCCAGAACTTCGGCGGCTACATTGCGGGCTCCGTGGCACCGATCGTCACCGGCTTCAGCATCCAGTACTCGGGTTCGTTCAACACGGCATTCATGATCAGCGCGATCGTGGCACTGTGCTCGGCGGTGGCTTACTTCCTGCTGCTGAAGGCACCGATCGGCAGTGCCAAGGCCGAGGCGGGGCCGATGGTTGGGGTGACCGAGTAACAGCCCTACTGCGCCACTGGACCTACGGCACTTGTCAGGTGTGGGTATCTGTATGTATAACCAGTGCCCACATTCACTGCCCGACCTTGCCCCGTGATCGCCCATTCTGTCGACGACCCGTTCTATTACCTGCATAACTTCCGCCAGGTGCTGCTATGGGTCGAGCAGCGCTATGAAGACCTGCTCGATGACCAGGAGCTGGCGTTCATCCAGGCGTTTGCGCAATTGGAGGCGCCGGCGCAGGCCTTGATGGTGCGTATGGTCATGCGCAAGGGCGAGCTGTTTCGCAGTGACAAGCTGACCTATGCCGAGATCGGCGACACCGCGCTGGCCTTGCAGCCGTTGCAGGCGTTGGGTTGGGTTCGGGAGCCTGCGCATCTGGAGCTGGAGCAGCTGTTCAGCTTGCTGCGCAAGGACGAACTGGCTTCGTGCTTCGCCGCCCAATTGAGCCGGCCGCGCGCCGCCAAGCACGACTTGCTCGCACAGCTTCAACCCCTGGGGCTAACGGCCAGGCCATTGCAGGCGTGGTTCCCCGGCAGTGACGTGCGCATTTTCCAGTGGTGCCTGCAGCCGCTGTGTGACCGCATGCGCCTGTTGTTCTTCGGCAACCTTTACCAGGACTGGTCGGACTTCGTGCTCGCCGACCTGGGCTTGCTGCGCTACGAGCACGTGCCTTTCAGCACCGATTCGCGCGCCTTGCGCCATCGCGCCGAGGTCGATCTGGCCATGGCCTTGCACCAGTGCGCCGAGCGGCTGGAGCAGGGCGATGATCCGCTGTCGATTCTGGGGGCGATGGCAGGGCTGCACAGTGACAACCCTTGGTTGGCCCGGCGCCATGCGCGCCTGCTGTTTGCCCTGGGCCAGCAATGCGAGCGCCAGGGCGACTGGGACCAGGCCATGGCTGTCTACGGCCAGTGCAGCCATGCGCAAGCGCGAATCCGTCAGGTGCGTGTACTGGAACGTAGCGAACAATGGCCGCAGGCCCATGCGCTGGCACAGCAGCTGGCCGCGGCCCCGGCCAATGCGCTGGAGGTGCAGGCGCTCGAACGCATGCTGCCGCGCCTGGCCCGCAAACTTGGCGGCCCGCCACAACGTCGCCAGCGTGCTGCGCCGCTGCATTTGATCGAACTTGAGCTGCCGCGTGAACACGCAGCCCTGGGTGTGGAGGAGGCTGTGCGCCAGCACTTGGCCGAGGCCGGCGGGCAGGTTCATTACGTGGAAAACACACTGTTCAACAGCTTGTTCGGCCTGTTGTGCTGGGAGGCTATTTTCGCGCCGGTACCGGGTGCCTTTTTCAACCCGTTCCAGGCCGCGCCACAAGACCTGCACGACAGCGACTTCCAGCAACGGCGCAGTGCGTTGTTCGACCGCTGCCTGGGGCGGCTCGACGAGGGTAGCCACCGCCAGGCCATTCTCGATTGCTACGCCGCCAAGCACGGCCTGCAGTCGCCGTTCGTGTTCTGGCCGATGCTCAGCGAAGCCTTGCTCGAACAGGCACTGGCCTGCCTGCCGGCCGCGCACCTGAAGCAGTGCTTTCTGCGCCTGTTGCAGGACATCCGCAACAACCGCGCCGGGATGCCTGATCTGATCCAGTTCTGGCCCGAGCAAGGCGGCTACCGCATGGTCGAGGTCAAGGGGCCGGGCGACCGCCTGCAAGACAACCAATTACGTTGGCTAGAGTTCTGCCGTGCCCAAGGTTTGCCCGTTGCAGTGTGCCATGTGCGCTGGAGCGAGGCGGCGTGAGCTACAGCGTGGCGGTGCGTGCCCTGTGCGAGTTCAGTGCCAAGGTTGGCGACCTGGACCTGCGCTTCACCCCGTCGCCCACGGCCCAGGAAGGCATCGAGGGGCACCGTCGGGTAGTGGCGCGGCGTGCGGCCGATTACGAGTCGGAGGTGGCCCTTGAGGGGCAGTTTGAAAGCCTGCGGGTGCGAGGCCGAGCCGACGGTTACGACCCTAGTTGCAACCGCTTGGAAGAGATAAAGACCTACCGCGGCGACCTTGCGCGCCAGCCGGCCAACCATCGCCAACTGCACTGGGCCCAGGCCAAGGTCTACGCCTGGTTGATGTGCCAAGCGCGGCAATTGCCGGCCATCGAAGTGGCCCTGGTCTACCTGGACGTGGACAGCGACGGCCAGACGCTGATCAGCGAGCACCACACGGCTGCCGCGCTGCAAGCGTTCTTCGATACCCAGTGCCGCTGCTTTCTGGCTTGGGCGCAGCGTCAGCAAGGCCGACTGGCCGAGCGTGACCGCGATCTGCAGGCGCTGGGGTTCCCCTATGCGCAATTCCGCCAGGGCCAGCGGCAATTGGCCGAGACCCTGTACAAGGCCGTCAGCACCGGCCGCTGCCTGATGGCCCAGGCCAGTACCGGTATCGGCAAGACCCTGGGCACCTTGTTCCCGTTGCTCAAGGCGATGGTGCCGCAGCAGCTCGACAAAGTGTTCTTTCTGACGGCCAAGACGCCGGGCCGTGCGCTGGCCCTCGATGCCATGCGCCAGATCACCGATGCCACGCCGCAACCGGCCTTGCGCACCTTGGAGCTGATCGCCCGCGACAAGGCCTGCGAGTACCCCGACAAAGCCTGTCATGGCGAGTCCTGCCCGTTGGCGCAAGGCTTCTACGACCGCCTGCCCGCCGCGCGCGAGGCTGCAGCAGGGGTGCCGTTGCTGGACCGTGCCAGCCTGCGCGAGGTGGCCTTGGCGCATCAGGTTTGCCCTTATTACCTGGGCCAGGAAATGGCCCGCTGGGTCGACCTGGTGGTGGCCGACTACAACTATTACTTCGATGCCCATGCCTTGCTGTTCGGCTTGGCCCAGGCTAACCAATGGCGGGTGGCGGTGCTGGTGGACGAAGCGCACAACTTGGTCGAGCGCGGTCGCGGCATGTACAGCGCCAGCCTCGATCAAAGCCAGTTGCTCGCCTTGCGCCAGAGCAAACCGCAAGGGCTGACCCGTGCGCTGGACCGCCTCAACCGGAAGTGGAACGCGTTGTACAAAGAGCAGCGTGCACCGTATCAGGCCAGCGAGCAGTTGCCGGAGGCCTTCATACGCGCCCTGCAGCAGTGCATCGGGCTGATCCAGGAGCGCATGAATCAGGCACCAGCCGAGGTAGATGCGCAGGTGCTGCAGTTCTTCTACCAGGCGTTGCAGTTCAGCCGGGTGGCTGAATTGTTCGACGAGCATTTCATCTTCGACATCAGCCAGCGCGAAGGCCAGCGCAAGCGGCGCCTGGCCACCCTGTGCCTGCGCAATGTCACCCCGGCGCGGCTGCTGGCCCCACGCATGCAGGCGGCGCGCAGTGTGACGCTGTTTTCCGCCACGCTGAGCCCTAGGCATTTCTACAGCGACTTGCTCGGCATGCCGGCCGACACGGCCTGGTTGGAGGTGGCAGCGCCGTTTCGCGCCGAACAACTCGAAGTACGCATCGCCAGCCAGGTCTCGACCCGTTACCGAGAACGCCAGGCTTCGCTGGCGCCAATCGTCGCGCTGATCGCCGAGCAGTACCAGCGCATGCCCGGTAACTACCTGGCCTTTTTCAGCAGCTTCGAATACCTGCAGCAGGTGGCCGGCTTGCTGGCAGAGCGGCATGCCGACATTCCCCTGTGGGCGCAGGCGGCAGGCATGGATGAAGAGGCGCGTCAGGCATTTCTCGACCGCTTCGTAGCGGATGGCTGCGGGGTGGGTTTTGCGGTGCTGGGGGGCGCGTTCGGGGAAGGGGTCGATTTACCCGGCACGCGCTTGATCGGGGCGTTTGTCGCGACCCTCGGGCTGCCCCAGGTCAACCCTGTCAACGAGCAGTTCAAGCAGCGCCTGGGGCGCCAGTTTGGCGCAGGCTTTGATTACGCCTACCTCTACCCAGGCGTGCGCAAGGTCATTCAGGCGGCGGGCAGGGTCATTCGGGGGGACCAGGACCAAGGCGTGCTGGTGTTGATCGACGAACGCTTTGCCGAACCGCGGGTTCAGCAGATGTTTCCCAGTTGGTGGCGGTCGGGCGGTGCGTGACGCTTGCCGCTGCCCTTGGCGCCGTTCACCGCTGGTCAAGCTGTGGACGGGTAGGCGGGCTTGGGTTCGTTATGCGGGCGTCAGTTGGGGTAACATTACCCTCCGCGCCGTCTTCAAACCCCTTGAATATCAGGGTGATGGCACTGCTCCAAGCCCGAATGGCCATGCGTTGTCATTTGGGCTTGCTTTCATGTCGAATAGACTCGCTTCACGCTTTGGCTGCCCCCGTACCGGTCCAAGCGTCGCTACAGGATTCACGTTGTGACCGATCTCTCGAAAAACCCGCTGCTGCAGTACATGGCCCGCCTGGCGCCGTCGAGCCAGCAAACCATGCGCTACATCCTTCAGGACGCGGCCGACCGGCTGGGTTTCGTCGACTGCAACCTTGTCGATGTACCGTGGCACTTGCTCGAACCTGGGCATGTGATCGGCTTGGTAGCGGCATTGCGCGAGGATGGGTACGCCCCTAACAGTTCGTCGCTTTATGTGAATGCGGTGCGTGGGGTGATGAACGAGGCGTGGCGCCAGGGCCTGATCGACCATGAGCAGCTGTTGAGGATCCGCGAGGTCAAGCCGGCGACCGGTAGCCGCCTGCCACCGGGGCGCAACCTGCGGCGCAGCCTGATCCGTGAGTTGATGGACGTGTGCGCGGCCGACCCTCGGCCGCAAGGTGTGCGCGACGCAGCGATCATTGCCTTGCTGTACGGCACCGGCATGCGCAAGTCGGAGTCGGTCGACATCGACCTGGACCAGGTCGACTTCGATGCTCGCAGCCTGCAGGTACTGGGCAAGGGCAACCGGCAGTTGATCAAGTATGCGCCGCCTTGGGCGTTCGAAAAGCTGCAGGCGTGGCTCGACCTGCGTCGCAACGATTTGCCGGAGGGGGCAGCGGACGACCCGTTCCTGTTCAACCGTATTCGCCGGGGTAACCACATTACCCGCGCCCGCATCACCAAGCATGCGATCTACTACATTGCGCGCCAGCGCGGTGCCCAGGTGGGTGTGAAGATCATGCCCCATGATTTTCGCCGTGCATTCATCACCCGGGTTATTGAAGAGCACGACCTGTCGATTGCCCAGAAACTCGCGCACCATGCCAATATCCAGACCACGGCCAGTTACGATCGCCGGGATGACAACGAACGGCGGCGGGCGGTAGACCGCTTCGATTACTGAAGCCTCACTGCATAGCTGTCTGAGCAGCCTTGTGCTGCGAAGAGGCCGGTGTAAGCAGTGGAGATTGCAGGTGCTTACACCGGCCTCTTCGCAGCACAAGGCTGCTCCTACAAAAAACAAAGCTGATTACATTCCGGCACCGAAACAGGGCCTTCGTGCGCCCTCGCTTTGTGCGCGCCACCCCTGTGTGCCCGATGCCAGAGCGGTCGCGCTGACGATTTCATTTTTGTTCACCTGCGTAGTTGGCCCGCAACCTGCTATATCCAGCCTGAGAATTTGATCGAGTGGTCAGGCTGGCAGCCCTCAAGCGCCGCCTGCCGGGCCCTCTAAACGGCCACCAGGCCACGGATATCAGGGGCCGCAGGATGTCGCTCGCGGAGCAGATCGAACAACAACAAGACGACGCAGGCTGGAGCGCCTTCCTGCAGTTGCGCTTTACCCAACGCGACGGTGTGACCCGCCTTGGTGCGCGGCGGCATTTTGGACCTCTTTTGGTGCAGCGGCCTTTCTATCCCGAGGGCGCGCCGTGCCATGTCTATGTGCTGCATCCGCCCGGCGGCATCGTTGCCGGTGACCGGCTGGAACTCGACATCCACCTTGAACCTGGCAGCCACGCCTTGCTGACCATGCCCGGCGCGAGCAAGTTCTACCGCAGCATTGGCCCGACCGCACGGCTGGCCCAGCGTTTTCACCTGGCCGCCGACAGCACCCTGGAATGGCTGCCTCAAGACAGCATTTTCTTCGCCGGTGCCCGTGCCAGCCTCGACAGCCGCTTCACCCTGGCGCCAGGCGCCCGGTTGCTGGCCTGGGAAACCCTGTGCCTGGGCCGCCCGGTGATGAATGAACGCTTCGACCACGGCGCCCTCGACAGCCGCTTGCACATCGAAATGCCCGATGACCCAGGCCTGTACGAGCGCCTGCGCATCGAAGGCGGGCAATTAGGCAAGCTCGGTGGGCATCCCTTGGTCGCCACCTTTTGCGCCGCCCCGGCGGACCCTGCGCTGCTGGACCACGTCCGGGCCTTGCTCGATGAGCTGGACAACCCCGCTGGCGCCACCCTGATCGGCTCGCTGCTGGTCATCCGCCTGCTCGACCACGACAACCAACACCTGCAACACACCTTGCAACGCCTCTGGCATGCCTTGCGCCCGGCCGTCCTCGGCCTGCCAGCATGCCCGCCGCGTATCTGGGCTACCTGAGAGAAGCGCCATGGAGCTGACCCCAAGAGAGAAAGACAAACTGCTGCTGTTCACCGCCGCGTTGCTGGCGGAGCGGCGCCTGGACCGCGGCCTGAAACTCAACTACCCGGAAGCGGTGGCGCTGATCAGTGCCGCCGTGCTCGAGGGCGCCCGGGATGGCCGCACGGTGGCCGAGCTGATGAGCCTGGGCCGTGAAGTGTTGAGCCATGAGCAAGTTATGCCTGGCGTCGCTGAAATGATCCACGACGTACAGGTCGAGGCGACCTTCCCCGATGGCACCAAGCTGGTGACCGTGCATGACCCCATCGTCTGATACAGCCCAGGAGCCCAGCATGATCCCAGGTGAAATCCAGGTCGCCGCCGGCGACATCGAGCTTAATAGCGGCCGCGCGACGGTGAGCGTCAGCGTGGCCAACCACGGCGACCGGCCCGTGCAGGTCGGCTCGCACTACCACTTCTACGAGGTCAACGACGCACTGGTGTTCGAGCGTGCGCCTACCCTGGGCTTTCGCCTGGACATTCCAGCCGGCACCGCCGTGCGCTTCGAACCGGGCCAGGCCCGCACCGTGCAACTGGTTGCCTATGCTGGCAAGCGCGAGGTCTATGGCTTCCAGGGCAAGGTGATGGGCGCACTGGAGGGCAGGGCATGAGCCGTATTTCCCGCCAGGCCTATGCCGACATGTTCGGCCCCACCGTGGGCGACCGCGTGCGCCTGGCCGATACCGCGCTGTGGGTGGAGGTCGAGAAAGACTTCACCGTGTATGGAGAAGAGGTCAAGTTCGGCGGTGGCAAGGTCATCCGCGATGGCATGGGGCAAGGCCAGATGCTGGCGGCCGAAGCCATGGACCTGGTGCTGACCAACGCGTTGATCATCGATCACTGGGGTATCGTCAAGGCAGACATCGGCGTCAAGCACGGCCGCATCGCTGCCATTGGCAAGGCCGGCAACCCCGATGTGCAACCAGGGGTCACCGTGCCAGTCGGCCCAGGCACCGAGGTGATCGCTGCCGAAGGCAAGATCGTCACCGCTGGCGGCATCGACTCGCACATCCACTTCATCTGCCCGCAGCAGGTGGAGGAGGCCCTTACCAGCGGCGTCACCACCTTCATCGGTGGCGGCACGGGGCCGGCCACCGGTACCAACGCCACCACCTGCACCCCTGGCCCATGGTACCTGGCGCGCATGCTCCAGGCCGCCGACAGCCTGCCCATCAATATTGGCCTGCTGGGCAAAGGCAATGCGTCGCGCCCCGAGGCATTGCGCGAGCAGATCGCGGCGGGCGCCGTCGGCCTGAAACTGCACGAGGACTGGGGCTCGACCCCGGCAGCCATCGACTGTTGCCTGGGCGTGGCCGAGGAAATGGACATCCAGGTGGCGATCCACACCGACACCCTCAACGAGTCCGGTTGCATCGAAGACACCCTGGCGGCCATTGGTGACCGCACCATCCACACCTTCCATACCGAGGGCGCAGGCGGTGGCCATGCGCCAGACATCATCCGCGCTGCAGGGCAGGCCAACGTGCTGCCGTCCTCGACCAACCCGACCTTGCCGTACACCGTCAACACTGTCGACGAGCACCTGGACATGCTCATGGTCTGCCACCACCTGGACCCGAGCATCGCCGAGGACGTGGCGTTCGCCGAGTCACGCATCCGCCGCGAGACCATCGCTGCCGAGGACATCCTGCATGACATGGGTGCGTTCGCCATGACCTCGTCCGACTCCCAGGCCATGGGCCGCGTGGGGGAAGTGGTGCTGCGCACCTGGCAGGTGGCGCACCAGATGAAGCTGCGCCGTGGGCCTTTGGCGCCGGACAACAGCTACAGCGACAACTTCCGAGTCAAGCGCTACATCGCCAAGTACACCCTCAACCCAGCGTTGACCCACGGCATTGCCCATGAAGTGGGCTCAGTGGAGGTGGGCAAGCTGGCTGACCTGGTGCTGTGGGCCCCGGCCTTTTTTGCGGTCAAGCCCGCCTTGGTGATCAAGGGCGGGATGATCGTCACCGCGCCCATGGGTGATATCAATGGCTCGATCCCGACGCCGCAACCCGTGCACTACCGGCCGATGTTCGGCGCCTTGGGCGCGGCGCGGCACGCCACGCGGATGACCTTTCTGTCGCAGGCCGCCATGGACAGCGGCGTGGCCGAAGCACTCAACCTGCGCAGCCTGATCGGTGTGGCCCACGGCTGCCGACGGGTGCGCAAGGCCGACATGGTCCACAACACCTTGCAGCCGGTCATCGAAGTCGATGCGCAGACCTACCAGGTGCGTGCCGACGGCGAGTTGCTGGTGTGCGAACCGGCCAGCGAACTGCCGCTGGCCCAGCGTTACTTCCTGTTCTGAAGGAGCACAGATGATAGTCCTGACTCGCCGGGTCACCGAACCCGGCTCGCTTGCCGAAACCGGCACCGTCACCCTGGATGTGGACAGCCGCATCAAGAGCCGCCTGCGGGTAACCCTCGACGACGGCCGCGACGCCGGGCTGATGCTCGCACGCGGCCACCTGCTGCGCGGCGGTGAACTGCTGGCCGATGCCGATGGCAGCCAGGTCATTCGCGTGCTGGCCGCACCAGAAACGGTGTCGACGGTACGTTGCGCCGACCCGCACTTGCTGGCACGGGCCGCCTACCACTTAGGCAACCGTCATGTGCCGCTGCAGATCGAACCTGGCCTGCTGCGCTACCAGCACGACTATGTGCTGGACGACATGCTGCGTGGCCTGGGCCTGACGGTGGAAACCGAACTGGCACCGTTCGAACCCGAGGCGGGCGCCTACCAGAGCGCGCCGCACAGCCATAGCCACAGCCATGGCAACGACCACCCATTCGTGCGCCTGCCTGCCCATTCCTGAACTGCCCTGGAGCTACTGATGAAAAAGACGTTCGCCCTGTTTCTGCTGATGCTGGCGGTGCCGGCCTTCGCCCACCCCGGCCACGACAGTAACCCGTTGCAGGACGGCCTGCTGCACCCGCTGACCGGCCTGGACCACTTGCTGATGCTGCTGGGTACTGGCGTGCTCGCTGCGCTGACCCGACGCAACCTGACCTTGCCCTTGGCAACCCTGGCGGCGATGTTTGGTGGCGCGGTGTGCGGCCATCTGTTTGGGGATGTGTTGGGCATGGAAACGATGATCAGCGTGTCGTTGCTGGTCGCCGCCGGGGCCCTGTTGCTGCCTAGCCGCCAGCTGTTGCTGGCGCTGGCCATGCCGGTGTTCGCCCTGTTTCACGGCTGGGCGCATGGCGTTGAAGCCACGCCCAGCGCGTTCTGGCAGTTCAGTGCTGGCTTCGTGACCGTCAGCGGCCTGCTGCTGGTGGCCGGGTTCGCGGTGGGTTGCTTGCTGCGCCGCCACAGCGGCCTGCAAAAAGCCTTCGGTGGTGGCCTGCTGGCCGGCGCCGCACTGGTACTGGCCGGTTGATGGACAGCGACCTGGCGCTGTTGCGCTTGCTGCAACTGGCCAGCCCGGGTTTGCCAGTGGGTGGGTTCACCTACTCGCAAGGCCTGGAGTGGGCCGTCGAAGCGGGTTGGGTGCAGGATATCGCCAGCTTCAGTGCCTGGCAGCGCGAGCAGTTGCACGACACCCTGGGCTGCGTCGACTGGCCCGTGCTGACACGCCTGTATCAGGCCTGCCTGGCCACGGATGCCCAAGCATTCAGCCAATGGAGCCGCTTTCTGCTGGCCAACCGGGAAACCGCGGAGTTGCGCCTGGAAGAACAACAGCGTGGCTCGGCGCTGGCACGCCTGCTCGATGGCTGGCAATTGGGGCAGGACCCCGCCTGGCGGGCCAGCCTTGAACTCAGCCAACTGGGCGGTATGGCCTGGCTCGGCGCCTACTGGTCGATCCCGCTGCGTCAGTTGGCGCTGGGCATTGGCTTCGCCTGGCTCGAAGGCGCAGTGATGGCCGGGGTCAAGCTGGTGCCGTTCGGCCAGCAGGCGGCGCAAACCTTGCTGCGCGACCTGGGCCAGGACTTACCCGCCGTACTCGACCAGGCGCTGGCCCTGGGCGATGACCAGCTCGGTGGCGGCCTGCCATTGCTGGCGATTGCTTCATCGCGACATGAAACCCAATACACCCGTTTGTTCCGCTCCTGAGGACTGCCTTCATGCAAAGCTATCAACAACCCCTGCGCGTCGGTGTCGGCGGCCCGGTCGGTTCTGGCAAGACCGCGCTGCTCGAAGCCTTGTGCAAGGCCATGCGCGATCATTATCAGATCGCCGTGGTGACCAACGACATCTACACCAAAGAGGACCAACGCATCCTCACCGAGGCCGGTGCACTGGAGCCTGAGCGCATTGTCGGCGTGGAAACCGGCGGCTGCCCACACACGGCGATCCGCGAAGACGCCTCGATGAACCTGGCGGCGGTGGAGGCCTTGGCGCGCAAGTTCGGTAACCTTGAAGTGATCTTCGTGGAGAGCGGGGGCGACAACCTCAGCGCCACGTTCAGCCCGGAGCTGGCCGACCTGACCATCTACGTCATAGATGTTGCCGAGGGTGAGAAGATCCCGCGCAAGGGCGGACCGGGGATTACCAAGTCTGACTTCCTGGTGATCAACAAGACTGACCTTGCGCCTTACGTCGGTGCATCGCTGGAGGTGATGGAGCGCGACACCCAGCGCATGCGCCCGCAGCGGCCATGGACATTCAGTAACCTGAAAAAGGGCGAAGGGCTGCAGGCGGTGATCGATTTCATCGTTGAGCGCGGGATGCTTGGTGTGCGCGGCTAGCCGGCATGCAATACGCGTGTAGGCGCAGCGTTGTGCTGCGAAGAGGCCGGAAGCTACACAGTGAACGTCGCTGCTTTCACCGGCCTCTTCGCAGCACAAGGCTGCGCCTACAGGGCAACATTCAGGGCAGGCTTGCATCAGTCATGGCAACAATGCGCCTTGCCGGTCTGCCCTTCATAGCGGTCATGGTGCCGCACCCAGTCCATGGTTCCGGCCTCGTTACGCCCCAACGGCGCAATGTCGAGGAAGTTGTAGGTATTGACCAGAATGTCCAGCCCGCGGGCATAGGTTGAGTACGTGTGGTACACGCTGCCGTCCGCGTCAAGGTAGAACGCACTCAGCCCCGGCAACTCGCTTTCGCTGCCTTCATAAGGCTCATAGTTGTACTGCCGAGGCGCGTCGCTGCCCACGCTGACGCCAAAGTCTTCATTGAACCCGCTACCTGCGGACGAGTACCACGAAAACTGCCAGCCCATGCGCTGGCGAAATGCCTGGAACTCGGCGTAGGGCGCCCGGGAGACGGCCACCAGCGATACATCGTGGTGCGCCAGGTGCAGGTTCGCGCCGTCAAAATGGTCGGCCAGGAAAGAGCAGCCTGGGCAACCTTCACGCCAGCCCTCGGCGAACATGAAGTGATAGAGCAACAGCTGGCTGCGCCCGGCGAACATTTGGGCCAGGCTCAGTTCGCCCTCCGGCCCCTGGAATCGATAGGGTTGTTCGACCTTCACCCAGGGCAAAGCGCGACGTGCTGCAGCCAGCTCGTCGCGTTGATGCGTGAAGGCTTTTTCGTGCAGCCATAGCTGTCGGCGTGCTGCCAGCCACTGGCTGCGGGAGACCACCTCATGCCTGTTTTCACTGCTCATGGTGCTGACTCCAGGGTAGGGATTCAGCACTGGTCGAGCGGGGCAGGGCCAGATCGACAGGCATCGAAGGCGGTGCGATGAACGGTGGGCTTGGCGTCAGCCCGAATGGGCGATAGGGTCGTCGGTCAGTTCATCCGACGCGTCGCTTTCCCCAGGTAATGCGGTAATCACACTGAAGTCGCTGACTTCGACCGCACCGCCGCCATACCCCAGCAGGTGGAAGGAAAACGCCTTGCGCTCGGTCGGGTTGTCAAAGCTGAACTCCATTTCCAGTGGCTGATCCGCCGTCACGCGGATTTCTTCTGGCAGCCCCAATGGCACATCTTGCTCCAGTTGCTTGGCCTTGAGCTGAATGTAGGCCGCACGACGTGGGTCCAGCGAGCGCACCTTGACCCGTACACGGGTGTGCGAGCCGCCGGGCATCTCCAGGTACTGCGCACCGATCAGGTTGTCGGCCCAGTCATCGTGAATGCGCTTGCGCAACTTTATCGGTGATGGGCCGCCGAACTGGTAGCGCAGGTTGAGCGGCGTTTGCAGCAGCGACTGGTCGAGGGTGCCGGCCAGGGTAACGACCTGCTGGCCGAGCATGTCGTCACCGGTGCCGAGGTAGCGCGCCTGGTCGGCGATGAAACCTTCGCTGGCGTAGCGTCGGCAGCGCTGCTGGAAGTCGCATTCGGTGAACACGCCTTGGCCGTTGTGGTAACGCAGCATGCCGTTGGTGTAGGCGATCATCTCGCGGCCAGTGTCGTAATCGCGGTACAGCGAGCGGCCACCCAGTGCGACGGGGATCGGCAAGGCGAAGTAGTCGAGCAGCGACGTGGTCAGGTCGATATGGCCATAGGTGCCGCGCTTGATAGTGGGTAGCTCCGCCTGCTCCGGCGCCAGGGTGAGGTTGAAACCCCACGAGGATGCCAGGCGCACGCCGTCTATGCCGTGGGACTCGTCGGAAGTGACTACCACCAGGGTGTCCTTGAGCACACCCTGGCGTTCGAGGTTATCGAGAAACGCGCCGATTGCATCGTCCAGGTAGGCGACGGCAGCCTGCTTGGGCGTGTCGTAGCGCTCGAGGTAAGCCGCCGGTGCCGAATAAGGCTGGTGAGTGCCCACGGTCAGGAGGGTCAGCATCCAGGGTTTGTCTTGTTTCCTCAGCTGGCCGACATAGTCCAGGGCACCTTCGAAGAAAGCGCGGTCGTCCTTGCCCCAAGGGAATTCCAGGTAGTTCTTGTTGCGGAACCACTCCAGGCCATGCACCGAATCGAAACCGATGTGCGGCATGATGCGGTCCTTGGCCATGAAGCGCAGCCCAGCACCCTGTAGGTAGTGGGTGGTGAACCCGGCCTGGCGCAACTGTGCCGGTAGGCAGGCCTGATTACGGTCGTTCTGGGTCAGCAGTTCGACGCCCTTAGGCGTGCCGTTGGCCAGCTTGTCGTAATCACCGCACAGCATCGCGTACAGGCCACGGATGGTCTGGTGGGTGTGCAGCACATAATCCGGAGTGTTCATGCCGCGTTCGGCCCAACGGCTGAGCTTTGGCATCAGGTCTTCGTCGAAGCGGCTGTGCAGGGCCTGGCGGTTGGCGCGAATGTAGGCCCCGGGGATGCCTTCGACGGTGATGACCAACAGGTTGCGTGCACTGCCTGGTGCCTTGAGCAGCTTCTGGCCATGCAGGTCGGACTGGGTCAGGCCACTGCTTGGCAAGGGCGTGACCACCTGTTCCTGGCCGGCCCAGCCCAGGGCCTGGCGCTGCAGGCTACCGACGCCGGCCGACAGCACCTGATGCGAGAGGTTGTACTGCCGCCACTGCTCGGCATCGGAAGGCGCCAGGTGTTGGCTGCCCCAGTGCGCGCCAAACAGCAGCAGCGTAACTGCCCAGGCCTTGCGGGGCAGGGGGGCGACACGTTGGCCGCGGCTGCTCCAGACGCTGAGCAACCAGCCCAGCACGCCGGCCGCCAAGAGCCAGGGCAACCAGGCATGCGCGAGGCCGCCGCCGGTTGAGTTCTCCATGAATTGGGAGTCGGTCAGGTAGCCGAGGTCGGCGCTGGTGGGCAGCCTGCCCACCGCGCTCACCAGCTCGGCCGACGCCACCCAGAGCGCCGCCCAGGCCAGCAAAACCGGCAACGCCAGCCACCACGGCCGGCGGTGCAGCAGCAAGACCAGCAGGCTGCCGAGGGCCAGGTCGGACAGATAACCGAGCGGGTTGGACCAACCCAGCATGGCGCGCGTACCCAGTGGGATCACCAGCACCAGGCTCGCCAAAGCGACGAGCCGGGTGCGTGGGTGGTCGAACAGGTTCTTCACAGAAAACTTCCCTTTTGCCATTAAATCGTCATGCAACTGTGCTGAATGATAACAGGCTGGGCCAGGGAAAACGGCGGGCTACAAGGCTGGTAACCAAAAGCCGGGCTGGCTTGCGCAGGCCCGGCAGGTGGCTGGGGGTCAGAAGTAGTAGGGGAATTTGAGGCTGAAGGAGAAGTCTGGCGCATCGTCGGTCAGGCCAATCGAGAGGTTGGGCACGATGGTCAGGTTGTCGCTGGCCGCAAAGGTCATGCCGATGTTGAAGTTGGCTGAGTTGTAATCGCTGTTGCTGATCGATTGCCAGTCGCCGCCATCCGGCTTGATCTTGCTCTTGCGGGCAAACTGGTCGGAAACCGAGAACGACATGCTCATCTTCTCGTTCAAGGCAAAGGCGATACCGGCCCCGACTTGCCAGGAGTCGCCGAGTTTCACGTCACCCGGCACCTTGCTGTTGACCTGGGGGCTGATGTCGCTGAACGAGTCTTCCATGTTGTAGGTGTAGGACAGGCTGCCGAACAGCACGGCGGGGTCGAAGGTCTTGACCAGCGAGATGCCCGGTGTAATCGCCCATACGCCGTTGCCGGTCGGCAGGCTTTCCGGCACCGACAGGTTGTCGTTGCCTGGTACCTCGCGCAGCTTGATGCCGTACGGGTCCTTGCCGGTGGGCGCTTTGACCCGCAGTGTCGCCACCGCATCGGGCCAGTTTTCGGACTCGTCCATGAACTTGTAGGCAACGCCGACGTTGATATCGCCGATTTCCGGGTCGCGGGTGACGGTTTCATCACTGGTGACCGGGGCTGCACCACCGGCGCCGCCAGACGAGTAGGTCGATTCGCGGTAGACCACTGGAACGTTAATGTCGAACTGCCAGCGCTGCGCCAGGTTGTAGCGGGCGGTCATGTCCAGGGTCCAGTTGTCTGCCTTGATGCGGTCCAGGTTGATGTTGCCGAGGAAAATCGAGTCCAGCGCAAGGAAGCCGTTGAGCACCAGTGCGCGGGTGTCGTAATGGGTGTAGGTCACGCCGGTTTCGAAGCTGAACTTGCCGCCACCGAAGAAGCCGCTGGCCTCGTCGTACAGGTTGGACACACTTTGCGCAGGTTCGGAATCGTCCTTGAGCGATTGGCCATAGGAGCTGCCGGTGGTGCCTGGCGCCCCGGCGGCGACAGTCTGGCCGCCTTTGACCGTTTCGGCCGGGGATTTGGTCAACCGTTTAGGCTGCGGCGCCGCCGGGGTCTCCTCCACCTGGCGAACCCGTTGTTCAAGGACCATCAACGCTTGCTGCTGCGCTTCGTAGCGCTGTTTCAACGCCATCAGTTCTTGTTTCAGGGCCTCAACCTGTGGGTCGACTGCTGCATAAAGGGCGGTGGATGGGGCCAGGGTAGTCAAACAGACAAAAGCTCTGAACGTTAACGATCGGTGCATGGATATGCCGTCCCTTCCGACTACTTTTGATGAGACTGAGCGTAGATCAGTATCCGAGAGTGCGAAGACCTTTGAGCTGGTCGAGGCTACCGTTCAGCGAAGCGGCCGTGGGTACGTTCTCGCGCATGACGACGTTGAGGGAGGTGAGGTTGCTGACCTGGTTGCCGTTGCCAAGCAACGTCGTGTTCTGCGTCAGGCCCCCTTGGGCCAGGCGTTGCACAGTGCTGCCCTGGTTGTTGGCGGCATTGATATTGAGCTGCACGCCCACGCCGGTGGACGAAACGCTCAGCGCGCCTGCGCCGTTTTCGCCGACCAGGGTCGAGCCTGCGTTCAGTGCCTGGCCCTGCGGTTGGGCCACGGGCGCCTGGTTGGCCTTGGTGACGTTGATGTCGACATTGTTATAGGCGGTGTTGTTGTCGCCCGCCGCACGCACCACCTGGGTCACCCCTTCGGTGGTGGTCAGCCCGCTGCCGCCGCTGACCGCACCGGTGCCGGGCGCAGGGCTGGCACTTTGCGAATGGGCCGCACTGGTGCCTTTTTCGTCGATCATCGACACATAGAACTGCGGTTTGATGGTGTTTTGCTGCACTTGCAGCGTCGACGATGCCCCGATCACGTCGCCCTTAGCGTTCTGCCAGGTGCTGGTCATGACGATGCCGAAGCTGACGATCCGCCCCGGCATCACATAGCGCCCGCGCAGGTTCGCCAACTCCTGATCCTTCAGTTCGATGGGGGTGAGCGGCTGTGCGTGGGTCGGAAGGCTGGCGGCCAGGCATGCCACGGCTAGCCAGAATGGAATCTTCATTGGATGCTCCCGGAGCGTCGTGCTCCCAATCGTTAGAAGAACCGTTAGAAAAAGTCGCTTTTGATGAAACCGAAATCCAGCAGCTCTGCGTCCTGTACCGGGGTGAAGTTATTGACGCGGCCCTTGGCAGTAAGTGGCAGAGGCGGGTCGAGCAGGGCATTGCCCTTGTCATAACCCTGGCCGATCACGGCGAAGATGATGCCGTTCCAGCCTTTGAGGAAGTCCTCGACCTTGAAGCGTTTGTGGCCCAGCACAGGGTCACCGATGTACACCCAGCCGTTGTCGACCTTTTGCATGACCACAAAGTGCTTGTAGCCACGGATGTCCATCAGCACCACGACCGGGATACGCACGCTGGTCAGGGTTTCGGGTGCTACCCGGTACCCACGGGCGCGCATGCCCAGGCTTTCTACGTAGCGTTTCATGTCGAGCATGGAGAAGCCCTGCGTGCGCACCAGGTCTTGATCGGCGTGCGCCAGCATGCCTTCGATGATGTGTTGTTCGTCCACGTCGAGCCAGTAGGCCTGGCGCAGGATGGTGGCCAGCGCCGCGGCGCCGCAACTGAAGTCGGTTTTTTGTTGCACCAGGTCGGCGAACTTGCGCTCGCGCACACTCTGGATGGGTTTGAACACCACCGCGCCACCGGGCAGCACGGACAACGGCATTTGTGCAGCTTCGCTCACGCTGGCCAGGCACAGCAAAAACGCCAAGGCGAAAATACGCATGATCGGGTGCCTTCTTGTTCTGGTTGAAAAAGGCCCCCCGTAGGGGGCCTCGAGGCTACAGCTGTTAGAACGAGGTGTTGGAGATGGCCAGCGAGTTGCTTTGCTGGTTGCCCACACCGGCTGCCACGTTGACGCCCAGGTTGCCGCTGCCGCCATTCACCGAACCGCTCAGGGTTGCAGTGTTGGTCACAGGGTTGGCCCAGCCGGTTGGGGTCAGCACTTGGAAGGACACGGTGTTGCTCAGGTCATACGAGCTGCTTTCGCTGAAGCTTTTCGACACGTCGTTAGACGATTGATTGGCTTTTTCGCCCGATTTTTCGTACGCAGACTCCGAAGCGTTTGCGTAGGAAGAATCGTGGGCTTTCTCATACGAAGAGTCGCGGGACTTCTCGTACGAAGAGTCGCGAGACTTGTCGTACGAAGAGTTGCGGGTCTTGTCGTAGGAGGAGTCGAACGCTTTTTCGAACGACGAGTCATAGGCGCTTTCATGCGACTTGTCGATCGAAGCATCGAGCGACGCATTGAGCGAAGCATCGAAGCTGTCGGTACGGGTGCGTTCACGACGGCCATCGTCGGTGGTCACAGTGCGCGTCGCATCGGCGGCCGCTGCCAGGGTAGCGTTCAGGCTGGCACTGCTGGACGAGCTGGCGTTAGCGCTGGCAGAGCCGCTGGCGTTCCAGCTATTGGAGCCGCTGGCAGTGGCGCTGTTCGACCCGCTGGCGTTGGAGCTGTTGGAGCCGCTGGCGTTCGAACTGGCCGAGCCACTGGAGTTCCAGGAGCTGGAGCCATTGTTGCTGGCGCTTTGGGCGCCCGCCACGCTGAAGCTCGAGGACGAGCTGCGGTCATCGCTGGAGGTGAACGAGCCATCGCGAGAGCTCGAACCGCTGGCCGACGTGGTGAAGGTCAGCGTGTCCACACGGTAAGTGCGGTCGGCGTTGTTGTGCACGGTCAGGCCTGGGCCGTTCTGGTCGGCAGAGGCGGTTGCGGTGGCATTACCCAATGGCGCATTGGTGTTGGCGATCGCCATGGTGTTTTTCTGTTGGTTGAGGTCGCCGCCCGCAATGTTGACGCCCACGTTACCGGAGGAGCCGTCACCCGAACCGCTCATCACCGCAGACGATTGGGTAGACCAGTTGTCGACCCGGTTGTTGTTGCTGAACTGGCGAACGTCCGCAGTGGCTTCGGCGGTGCCGAACACGAAGCTATTGTCCAGGCTCGAGTCGGACGCTGCGTTGGCGATGGCGGCGGCGTTGTCTTGTTGGTTGCCGTTACCGGCCGCCACGTTGACCCCGACGTTGCCGCTGGCACCGGTGGCCGAGCTGCTCATCTCGGCTTCGTTGATGGTGCCTTGGTTGGTGACGGTATTGCCGGTGCTGCGCTGGCTATCTATGGCGTTGGCGGTGGCGTACACCGGGATCTTGGTGGGTGGAGGCGTGTGCTGACCATTGTTGTGGTGGCCATTGTGATGGTCATTACGCCGATCGTTTTGCCCAGCTTGTACAGCAACAGCCATGACCGCAGCAATTGCGAAAACCAGAGGCTTGATTGCCATCGAGGGTTTCATGGTGATTCTCCGTACTTTATTTAGGTTAAGTGTTGTTCTTAACTGTTTGGGTCAATCCGCGACCCGTATGCTCAAGGTGTTGGCCATTCGGTTTCCCACCCCGGCACTCTGATTCACCTGAATCACCCCACGGCTACCGGTGAATGCCTGGTCACTGGTCGTGACCTGGCGATGGCCGGGTGCGGTGTCAGCTGGATCGGAGTTGTTGAGCAGCGCCACGTTCTGTTGCATGAGGACGCTGTCGTCGATGCTTTGCGGTTGAGTACTGAGGCTGATGCGCAGTGCGTTGGCTTGCTGGGTGCTGGCACCGGCGCTCTGGTTGACGCCCAGGGCGCCGCTGCCTTGGCTGAAAGCATTGCCCTGGATGCTGGCGGTGGCATCCATGTTGCGGTCGACTGCGGTGCCGAGCCGCTGGCGTATCTGGGTGGTGGCGCTGGCCTCATGGCCCACGGCGATGGCGCGGGCGTTAGCCTGCTGCTGCAGGTCGCCGGCTGCCTGGTTGACCGTGAGGTTGCCTTGGTATTGGCTGCCCGAATCGTCGATGTTGGCGGTGTTGATCACGGGGGATTGGGCAAAGGCCGGCGCACTGCAGAGCGTGGCCAAAATCAGCAGCGTATGCCTCATCTCACTTGCCTCCCGTCAGGATTTGCAAGGGGGCCAGGCCGCGTTGCACGCTTGAGTTGACCATGTTGGAGATGCCGTTGCCTGATCCTGAGCCGCGCCCAGCGGCGAGGTTGGGCAGTTGCGTCTGGTTGGTGACGTTGCCGCCAATGTTGTTGGTCTGTTGCGTGACCAGGGCGCTGATGCCGGCACCGCTGCTGATGTTGGCAAAGTCGCCATCGCTCAGTTCATGGGTCTGCTTGAGAATCTGCGCCGACGGGTTAGCGTTGACTGTGGTCGGGCTGGGGTCGGGAATCAGCGGCGGGATGGTCGCGTTGCGCGTCTGCACATCGCGGGTAATGGTGATGATCCCATTCTCGGCCTGGGCAGGCAGGCTCAAACCCGATCCGACGATGCTACTGACCAGCAGGAGCCGATAAATGCCTTTATCAAGATTCCCCACGATGGCAATTCCTTCTTTTGAGCGCTGGCCCTATTCAGCGTTGCGAATAAGAGAGCAGAAGGTGTGCCGCTTTCAGTTAATGCTGTGCAATCAATATGTTGGGAAGAAAAGCTGAAGAAGAGCGGCTTTTTTTGTATCACCGCTGAAACAGAGCATTTGGCCAGCCACTGGCAAAGCCAGCACAGGCCTTGCCTGGAGGGGTTTTTGCAGGGGTGTATCACGGGGTTGACACTGCCCCCGGAACAGGGGCAACCCCCGCATTTGCGGGGACTATCACCCACGAGGGTGTGTCAGTGGCTTAACACTCGGTGGGGCAGGCTGGCGCATCGCTATCAAGCAGCGTAGCGACTGCTTGCAAGGCTCGCAACTGGCGTTGCGGCCAATTGCCATCAATCACCAACAGTGCTTGTTGATGGCGTTGCAGCCACTGCAGGCTATCGTCGAAAAAGCGCTGACGGTCGTTCAGGTCGGGGTGGCAACGCTGGCCATCGGCAACCCAGTCCACGCCTTGAGGGCTCAGTAACAGGTGCAGGTCGTAGTGCCGAGCAAGCAAGGCCTGTTCCAGCCAGGCCGGGCAGTCGTTGAACAGTGCCCGGCTCCAGAGCATGTTGCTGAGCAAGTGGGTGTCGAGGATTAACAGTTCGGGCGCTTGCACGCGGGCGCGGTCTTCCCACTCGAGCTGGCCCTGGGCGATGGTGGGGATGTCGGCGTAGCAGGTGTCGCGGCATTCCTGGTCGATGAAGTGGCGCACGTATTCAGCGACCACCACGCCACCGAAATGCGCCTGCAGCACGCCACTTAGCCAGCTCTTGCCGCTGGATTCCGGCCCGCACAGCACCAGCACCTTCATGCTTGCACCAGCGCGGGGTCACGGCGCCATTCCAGCCAGCCACGTACGGCGATCAGCGTGAGCACCGCGAAGAAGCCTGCGGTGAAATACAGTTGTTGGTGCAGGTACTGGCCGACATAGACAATGTCCACCACAAACCACAATGGCCAGCATTGCAGGCGTTTCTGTGCCATCCACAGTTGCGCGACCAGGCTGAAGCCGGTCAGCGTGGCGTCCAGCCAGGGCAGGGCGGCATCGGTCCAGTTGGCCATGGCCGCGCCGAGGGCTGTGCTGAGCAGTGCGCCGAGTGCGAGCCCGGTGCACAGCGCGCGCGTGTGCAGGCGCGTCACCTGGCGGGCATCGTGCGCACGGCCCGGGCGCTTCCATTGCCACCAGCCGTACAGCTGCAACAGGGCGTAGGCCACTTGCAGCAACATACCCGAGTACAGCTTCACCTCGAAGAACAGCCAGCCATAGATCAACACCATGACCAGCCCGATCGGCCAGCACCAGGCGTTCTGCTTGACGGTGAGCCAGACAGCGGTGACGCCGAGTACGGCGGCGATGAGTTCAAGGCCGGACATCGGCGATCCTTGGAGAGGCGATAAGAGGGGCGCGATTGTAGCTTGTCGATAATGGAAGGAGTAGTGCAGGAGCGCCCGGCAAGGCCGCTCCCACAGGGGCTATACGCGGAACTGACGCAGTAGCTGCTCCAGTTCCTCACTCAACCGCCCCAGCGCCACGCCTGCATCACTCGACTGGCGCGCCGCCTCGGCGGTCTGCTGGGACAAGCCGGCGGTATCCAGCACGTTGCGGTTGATCTCCTCGACCACATGCGATTGCTGCAAGGTGGCACTGGCGATGGACGCGTTGAGCGCGGTCAGGTTATGCAGCACCTGGCTGATGGCATCCAGGCTGGCACCGGCCTCGCGGGCCTGCTCGATGGTCTGGCGCGAAGCCTCGCTGCTGGTGTCGATAGCCCGTACTGCCGCGTCCGACTGGCCTTGCAGGTGCTCGATCATGGTATGGATTTCGGCCGTCGACTGAGCGGTGCGCTGGGCCAGCAGGCGAACCTCGTCGGCGACCACCGCAAAGCCACGGCCCTGTTCACCGGCGCGTGCCGCTTCGATGGCCGCGTTGAGGGCGAGCAGGTTGGTCTGCTCGGCGATGGAGCGGATCACGTCCAGTACACCCCCAATGCGCGTGCTGTGCCCGGCCAGGTCGCGAATCACCTGGACGGCCTGGTCAATGGTCGCCGACAGCCGATCGATTTGCTCCAGGCTGCCATGAATGGCCTGCTGGCCATGCTGCACTTGTTGCTGCGCCGCGCGCATTTCCCCGGCGGCCTGCTCGGCCGTCTTGGCCACATCCTGCACGGCGTAGGTGACTTCGTTGACGGCCGTGGCCACCTGCTCCATCTGTTGGGATTGCTGGGCACTGTGCTGTTGCGCTGCCCCGGCGTTGTCACCGACATGGCCGGCGGACCTGGCCAGGTCATGGGCGGCGCCCTGTAGCTGGCCGACCACGCCCTGAAGCTTGCCGTTGAAGCGGTTGAAGTGTTCACCCAGGTGCGTGATTTCATCACGGCCGTGAGTGTCCAGGCGTCGGGTCAGATCGCTTTCGCCACTGGCGATAGTGCCCATGGCCTGCACGGCCTCCTGTAAGGGGCGGGCGATACTGCGGGCGATCAGCATGACCACCAGCGCCATCAGCAGGGCAATGCCTAGGCCGACCAGCGAGGCGTCGCGCAATTGCCGGGCAAATTCGGCCTGCACGTCATCGATGTACACGCCTGAGCCGATGACCCAGCCCCACGGCTTGAACAGCTGTATATAGGAGGTTTTCGCCACCGGTTCACTGGCGCCGGGTTTGGGCCAGCGATAGTTGACCGGGCCGGCACCCTGGCTGCGGGCGAGGTTGACCATTTCGTTGAACACGGCAAAGCCGTCGGGGTCGCGAATGGCAGACAGGTCTTGGCCGTCGAGCTTGGGGTTGGCCGGATGCATGATCATCTTCGGCCCCAGGTCGTTGATCCAGAAGTAATCGTCGTGGTCATAACGCAGCGCGCGCACCACCTGCAACGCCTGTTGCTGGGCGGCTTCGCGGCTCAGCGTACCGGCCGCCTCCAGGCCTTGGTAATAGGCCAGCACACCGGCTGCAGTCTGCACCACGTGGCGGGTCTTTTCCGCCTTGGCGTGGTACAGGTCGCCATGGATCTGGCGCAGCATCAGCAGGCCGAGTACTACCAGCATCGCCACTGCCACCAGCAGAATCAGCCACAGACGACGGCTGATCGACATCGATCTCAGGGTTTTCATCCAGGCACTCCCGCCTTGTTCTTGTTATTCAGGTGCATCCAAGCATGCTTTGCGACAAGCCCCCACTCGACTAATGGCTAAGTGCTAGTCTGGTCGTAGTCTGCAGCAACGGAGCAAGCCATTGCAAAGCGGCTTTGATAGGATTTCGGCCGCGCAAGATGAAACCTTTAGGGGGCGTGAACTTTTCCACTGGCGTTACGCCCAACAGTCGCTGTAAAACAGCCGGGCCGTGTGCGGCAATTTCAAGTAAATCAAGAACAAGGGGCCTGCAGCAGCAGCGCTCCATCGGGGGAATGATGGATTTTTGGACTGCCTTTCAGGCAATCATCTTAGGCGTGGTCGAAGGGTTGACGGAGTTCTTGCCGATCTCCAGCACCGGGCACCAGATCATCGTCGCCGACCTCATCGGCTTTGGTGGCGAACGGGCCATGGCGTTCAACATCATCATTCAGCTTGCCGCCATCCTGGCGGTGGTGTGGGAATTCCGACGCAAGATACTCGACGTGGTCTTTGGGCTCACCACCCAGCCTACGGCGCGGCGCTTTACGGGTAACCTGTTGCTGGCGTTCATGCCAGCGGTGGTGTTGGGCGTGCTGTTCGCCGACCTGATTCACGAATACCTGTTCAACCCGATCACCGTGGCTGCGGCCCTGGTGGTGGGCGGCGTGATCATGCTCTGGGCCGAGCGCCGTGAGCACCGCGTGGAGGTCGACCACGTTGACGAGATGCGCTGGAGCCATGCCTTGAAAATTGGTTTCGTCCAGTGCCTGGCCATGATCCCGGGCACCTCGCGTTCCGGCTCGACCATCATTGGTGGCCTGCTGTTCGGGCTGTCGCGCAAGGCCGCGACCGAGTTCTCGTTCTTCCTGGCGATGCCGACCATGGTCGGTGCAGCGGTGTACTCCGGCTACAAGTACCGTGACTTGTTCCAGCCAAGCGACTTGCCGGTGTTCGCCATTGGCTTCGTGACCTCGTTCATCTTTGCCATGATCGCTGTGCGCGCCCTGCTCAAGTTCATCGCCAACCATAGCTACGCGGCCTTCGCCTGGTACCGTATCGCCTTTGGCCTGTTTATCCTGGCCACTTGGCAGTTCGGTTGGGTGGATTGGTCGACGGCGCACGGCTGATATGGGCAGAGAGCAACGCGAGGAGGGCGTACGTAATGTACGCCTGAAACTACTGGTTTTGGGCGCGCTGTGCCTGCTACCGGGCCTGGGCGCGGCGCAGATGGCCTGGCGCGATCAGTCCTGGTTGCCGTTGGCGCTCTACCCGGCGGTGAGCCTGGTCAGCCTGCTGCTGTACTGGCAAGACAAACACCAGGCACGCAGCCAGGCCTGGCGCACGCCAGAAAAAGTGCTGCATGCCAGCGAGCTGTTTGGCGGCTGGCCGGGGGCGCTGGTTGCCCAGCAGATGTTCCGGCACAAGACGCGCAAGCTGTCGTATCAGCTGGTGTTCTGGGGGATTGTGTTGCTGCATCAGGTGTTTTGGGTGGACTACCTGTTTTTGGGGCGCCACCTGCTCTGGGTGTCCTGACGCTCAGATCAACAAGCCCACCTGCAACCGCTTCGCCAGCTTTCGCACCACCAATTGGTGCGAACGCTGCAGCAAGTCACACAGCTCGTCGCGCCCCATGGGGTAAGGCGGCGCCATGCTGACCCACCGCGCCCGCGCAAGGTAGGGCGCGGGCCGCACGCCGGGGCGGTCGCAGTAGCCCAGAAACAGCTCATCGGCGACCTTGAACGATAACCCTGCGCCCGCCAGGTCGAGCACCGCGAACATCTTGTTGCCCGCGACCGAAAACACCCGGATACCGCCCCACTTATAGTCCTCCCGCGCACCGGGCAGGCTCAGGCAAAAGTCCGCCACTTGGGCTTCGGTCATTTTCTGCTTAGACATAACGCTCCCCACAGGCCTCGAACGACGCTGCCAGATGATCAATCCATACCCGTACGGCCGGCAACATACCGCGCCGGTGAGGGTACACCGCCTGCAGATACCCACCCGGCAATGACCAGTCCGGCAGCAGCCGCACCAGCTCGCCACGTTCCAGTTCCTCTTCGCAGAACATACTGGGCAGCGCAGTGAAGCCCAACCCGGCACGGACCGCCGCATTACGCACCACGAAATCATCGATGGCCAAGCGTGGCTCCAGGGCGATGTCCTGTTGGCGTCCATTCGGGCCGAGCAGGCGAAAGTGTACCAGCCGGTCAGCTTCGGCCGCGCCCAGCACCGGCAATGAGGCCAGCTCGGCGGGCTCTCGAATGTGGTCAGCAAAGCCTGGAGCGGCGACCAGTTGCATTTGCGCCTGGCGCAGCCGGCGGGTAACCAGGGCCGGGTCCTCGTCGCCCAGGTCACGCACGCGCAGGGCTACGTCGATGCCTTCGGAAATCAGGTCGACACGGCGGTTGAGCAGGACCATGTCCAGTTGCACCAGTGGGTACTGTGCGAGAAAACGGCTGATCACGTCCGGCAGAAACGCATGTGCCAGTGCTACTGGGCAGGACACCCGCAGCCGCCCGCGTGGTTCGCTGCTCATGCTGGCGACGGCCTCGTCGGCGGCTTCTGCCTCCAGCAGCATGGCCTGGCAGTGGTGCAAATAGCGCTCGCCCACGGCAGTCAGCTTGAGTTGCCGCGTGGTGCGCTGCAACAGGCGTGTGCCCAGGCGCTCTTCCAGCTCGGCGATGCGCCGTGACAGGCGTGATTTAGGGATGCCCAGCTGGCGTCCGGCAGCGGCGAAACCGCCGGCTTCGACCACGCGTGCGAAGTAGAAGAGGTCGTTGAGGTCTTGCATGGGAATGTCTCACTGTTCCATCTGTGGGACAAACTAACGCATTTTTGCCTGCTTATCAGCTATTCGTCATCCCGGTAGGATTCTCCCCATCGTGATCGCCCAATGCCGCGGTCTTCATTACAGGAGAGTCCCATGAAACTGTTGCACATCGATTCGAGCATCCTGGGCGACAATTCCGCCTCCCGCCAGCTGAGCCGCGAAGTGGTCGAAGCCTGGCAAGCCACCGACCCAAGCCTGGAAGTGGTCTACCGCGACCTGGCTGCCGACGCCATCGCCCACTTCTCCGCTGCTACCTTGGTGGCCGCCGGTACCGCTGAAGACATGCGCGACGCGGCCCAGGCCTTCGAAGCCAAGCTGAGCGCCGAAACCCTGGAAGAATTCCTCGCCGCCGACGCCGTTGTGATCGGTGCGCCGATGTACAACTTCACCGTGCCGACCCAGCTCAAGGCCTGGATTGACCGCGTAGCCGTTGCCGGCAAGACCTTCCGCTACACCGAAGCCGGCCCTGAAGGCCTGTGCGGTAACAAGAAGGTGATCCTGGTATCCACCGCCGGTGGCCTGCACGCTGGCCAGCCGACGGGTGCCGGCCATGAAGACTTCCTCAAGGTGTTCCTGGGCTTTATCGGTGTCACCGACCTGGAAATCGTACGCGCCCATGGTCTGGCCTACGGCCCAGAGCACCGCAGCCAGGCCATCGACGCCGCACAGGCCCAGATCGCCAACGAACTGTTCGCTGCTGCCTGATTGCAGTAAAAGGGGGCGCCTTGCGCCCCATCGCCGGCAAGCCGGCTCCCACAGAGGTAGCGCCAACCTCAGTTCTGGCGCTGTACCTGTGGGAGCCGGCTTGCCGGCGATTCGGCTGTGTCAGGCGACCGGTATCGTCGGGTCAGCCGCGGCCAGCGCCGCCGCACGATCGTTCGCGGCCGGTGGGTAGATCCAGACCGTGTTGATCTGCGATTTGAGCACCTTCGCCTCTGCCTTGTCTTCCGGTGGCGACACCTTGCGCTCCCAACCTTCGGTATACACTGCGCCCCAGGCGCCCAGGTCGAGGCAGGTGACGTACTTGGGCTGGCTGTAGGTCATCGGTGCCACGCCGATCAATTCGGCCACGGCATTGTTGCCGGCGTAGCGGCCCAGCGGGATCGCATGCTGGCAAGACATCACCGCATAGTTGCCAACCTCGTCGCAGGCGGCATATGCAACGTCACCTGCCGCGTAGACCGCATCGTTACCCTTGACCTTGAGGTTGCCGTCCACGTGCAGCCGGCCTTGGCGGTCCCGGTCACCGCTGATCTGCTCGGTCAATGGGTTGGCCTTGAACCCCACCGTCCAGATCACGGTATTGGCATCAATGCGCTGGCCGTTATCCAGCAGGACGCCGTCGGGGTCCACCGAGGCCACGGTTGCGCCGCAGATCCATTCCACCCCCAAAGCCTCGGATGCCTGCTCGATCGCGGGGCGGATGCCATCACCCAAGGCTGCGCCGATCCTGGCGCCACGGTCGATGACCACCACACGCAGTGTGGCCTGCTCACCGAGGATGTTGCGCAAGCGCGCTGGCAACTCGGTGGCAGTCTCGATGCCGGTGAAGCCCCCCCCGGCCACCACCACGGTGTTGCGGGCAGGTGTGTCCGGCAGGCTAGCCAGGGACTTGAGGTGCGCCTCCAGGCGCGCCGCGCTGTCGATCTTGTCGACATCGAAAACATGCTCGATGCCGACCATGTCCGGCCGGTTGAGCACACTGCCGCAGGCCATTATCAGGCGGTCATAACCCAGCTCGCACTCGGTACCGCTTTGCGTGCGATAGCGTACGCGCCTGGCAGCTTCATCGATGTGGAAGGCCGTGCCTTGCACAAAGCGCACGTTCACCGCCTCAAACAGCGCCTCCAGCGGCGCGGCCATGGTGTGTACATCGGGCTCGTAGAAGCGCGGGCGTACATGCAGTTCGGCCTGGGGCGCGAGCAGCGTCACCTCGACATCATTGCGACCGTTCAAGTCCAGCTGGCGAACAGCGCTCAGGGCGCTCCAGAGGCCGGCAAAGCCCGCGCCAATGATCAGGATATTCTTCATCGTTGTGCTCCTGGAATGTCCGGGTACTCAAGGTAGCCCGTGTTTGAGGAGACCGATGTTACGAGCGACGAGCGTCACACCCTAGGCCAAAGAACCCTGAATTTCGGCCAACGAAACAGGCCGTGCAAAGCGGGCGCGGTAGTCACGCGGCGTTACTGCCAGATGACGCTGGAATGCCAGGCGCATGCGTTCTTCGTTGCCGAAACCGCACTGGCGCGCGACCTGCTCGATAGGGCTTTCGACGCTTTCCAGCAGGCGCCGCGCGGCTTCCAGGCGGAACACTTCGATAGCTTTGGCCGGTGTGCGGCCGGTCTTGAGCTTGTACACCCGGGTGAAGTTACGCAGGCTCATGTGCGCCTGTTCGGCCAGGTGTTCGACGCTCAGCCGCGGGTCGCCAAGGTGTTCGTTGAGCCACAGGTGCAGGGCTTCGAACTCGCTGCAATCGCGCCCCTGCAGCTTGAGCAGTTCACTGAATTGCGCCTGGCCGCCGGGCCGCTTGAGAAAGACCACCAACTCGCGTGCCACCTGCATCGCCACTTCACGGCCGCAGTCCAGTTCGACCAGGGCGAGGGCCATGTCGATGCCGGCGCTGACCCCGGCCGAGGTCCACACCGCGCCTTGCTGAACGAAGATCGACTCGTGGTCTACCTGCACCGCTGGGAAGTCGCGGCGCAGTACCTCGCACATGGCCCAGTGGGTGGCGGCGCGGCGCCCATCGAGCAAACCGGCGCTGGCCAGCAGAAATGTGCCGCTGCACACCGAGGCTGTGCGCCTGGCCTGCACGGCGGCGCGGCGCAGCCAGGACACCAGCGGCGCGTGGTCGGGGAGGGTGCGGATGATGTCCGGGGCGCCGGGTACGATCAGCGTGTCGACAACCTGTGCCATCACGGTGTCCAAGGTTTCTGTCGCCACCACCAGGCCTTCAGCGGTTTGCTGCAGGCCGCCGTCAAGGCTGGCGGTGTGTACCCGATAGCCTGGTCGGCCGCGTTCGGCCATGGCCTTGGTGGCGGCCCAGAACACCGTCTGGGCGCCCGTGAGGTCGAGCAGGCCCATGTGCGGATAGGCGACGAAGACCACGACGCGAGGGTGGTCGACCGGTTGCAGCGCAGGCTCAAGCTGGTGGGCGTGTTCAGTCATTGGCGGATGGCCTGATCAAAAGTGACCGCTTGGCGGGCTCAAAAGGTCGGTGGCGTGATCACCCAGATCACCACGGCATCCACATCCCCAGGGTTGCCATAGCGATGCGGCTCCTGGCTGGAATAGCTGAAACTATCGCCTTCGCCCAGCTGAAAGTAGCGCTCGCCCACCCACAGTTCAAAACTGCCGCTGAGAATATACCCTGCCTCTTCGCCGTCATGGCTGTAGCTCTGCTGGCTGTAGGTGCCCGGTGGAAAGCGCGAGTGAAGCATTTCCAGCTGGCGGTTGGGCTGGGGTGTAAGCAGTTGGTCGACGATGCCGTCCTCATAATGCACGCTGAGGCGGCTTTTACGGCGTACCACGTAGCCCTGGTCCTCCGGTGCAGTGCTGGCCTCGCTGGCAAAGAACCACTGGATGGTCACACCCAGGCTGCGGGCAATGTTGAACAGTGCCGGGATCGACGGGTAAGAGAGGTTGCGCTCCAACTGGCTAATGTAGCCGGCCGTCAGCTCGCTCTGTGTGGCCAACTCCGCCAGGGTCATGCCGCGGCGCTTACGCAGGCCGCGGATGCGGGTTCCCAGAAACTGCGGCGCGGCGTTGCCGTCGTCGGTGGCGGAGGGGGGCTGCGGGAGTTGGCTCATGCACGTCGGTCCGTCGGAAAACGGCAGTATGTACAGCCTCAGAGTGCCCAGGCAACCGTCAGCCCATCGTGAATCGCCTCCTCGGCGGTACGCGGTGCCAGGCAGTCGCCGATGCGCCGAACTTCGACCAGGCCGGCCAGCTCCGTCGCCAAGGTGTCGTTTGGCTGGTGGCCCAGGCACAGCACCAAGGTGTCGATGCCTTCGAAGATCATCGGTTCGCCGCTGGCCGTGTGCTGCAAGTACACGCTGTTGTCATCGCAGCCATAGAGGCGGGCGTAGGGCGTGATGGGAATACGCAGGCGGTGCAGCTCGCCAGCCAGTTGATCGCGCACGTACAGCGGCAGGTTCTCGCCGCAATGGGTGCCGTTCACCGCCAATTGCACCTGATGCCCTTCGCGCGTCAGTCGCTCGGCGATACCCGGGCCGATCCAGTCGCAACGCCAGTCGATGACCAAGACCGAGCGCCCTGGGGTGACCTCGTTGCGCAGGATTTGCCAGGCATCCACTACCTGCAGTTCGCCGGCGCGTTCGAATGCCGGCCAGTAGGGCGTGGCGCCGGTGGCGGCAATCACCAGGTCGGGCCGCTCGCGCTCGACCAGTGCGCGGTCGACCCGCGTGTTGCGCACCACCTCTACGCCGGCCAAGGCCATTTCCCGTTGCAGGTTGGTGCTGGCGCCGCCGAATTCGCTGCGCCGGGGCAGCAGTTGTGCCAGCAGCACCTGGCCACCCAGTTGCGGGCCGGCCTCATACAGGGTGACGTGGTGGCCGCGCGCGGCGGCGACGGCGGCCGCCTTCATGCCTGCGGGGCCGCCGCCTGCAACCAGGATGCGCTTGGGGGCTGGGGTGGGGGTCATCTGGCCGTACTGCAGTTCGCGGCCGGTTTCTGGGCGCTGAATGCAGGAAATCGCCAGGCCGCGGTGAAAATGCCCGATGCATGCCTGGTTACAGGCAATGCAGGCGCGCACGTCCTCAACCCGGCCATGCTCGGTCTTGGTCGGCATCAGCGGGTCGCAGATCAGTGCGCGGGTCATGCCACACACGTCGGCCTGGCCACGCGCCAGGATCAGCTCGGCCTCTTGGGGTTGGTTGATGCGCCCAGTAACGAACAACGGAATGGCCAGGCGCTGCTTGAACGTGCCGGCTTCGCGCGCCAGGTAGGCTGGCTCGATGGCCATGGGCGGGACGATATGCACCGCGCCCCCTAGGGACGCCGAGGTGCCGGCGACGATGTGCAGGTAGTCGAGCTGGCCTTGCAACGCTTCGGCGGCCGCCAGCGACTCGTCTTCGCTCAGGCCTTCACTGTCACGCTCGTCGGCGCTGATGCGCAGGCCGACGATGAAGTGTTCGTCGGTGGCGGCGCGCACCGCCGCCAACACTTCGCGCAGAAACCTCAGGCGCTGCTCCAGGCCGCCGTTGTAACCATCGGTGCGCAGGTTGACCCGCGGATTGAGAAACTGCGCAGGCAGGTAGCCATGGCTGGCGACCACTTCGACGCCATCCAGCCCCGCCTGGTGCAGGCGGCGGGCGGCGCTGGCATAGCCCTGGATGATTTCATCGATCATCGGCTGGTCCAGCGCGCGCGGCATCACCCGGAAGCGCTCGTTGGGCACCGACGAGGCCGAATAGGCCACTGCCAGCAAGCCGTCGGCGGATTCCATGATCTCCCGCCCCGGGTGAAACAGCTGCGACAGCACCACGGTGCCGTGTTCATGGCAGGCTTCGGCCAGGCGCCGGTAACCGTCGATGCAAGCATCGTCGGTGGCCATCAGCACGTGGGAGGTGTAGCGGGCGCTGTCATGCACACCGGCCACCTGCAGCACAATCAGGCCGACCCCACCGGCGGCGCGGTCACGCTGGTAAGCGATGAGCTTGTCGTTGACCAGGTTGTTGGTGGGCAGGCACGTGTCGTGGCCCGTGGACATGATGCGGTTCTTCAACCGTTTGCCGCGAATCTGCAAGGCTTCGAACAGGTGGGGAAAGGCAGTTTGCATACGGGCGGCTCCGGTGCGGTGTTGTTCTTGTTTTGTTTATGAAAGTGTACCGCCAGTAAAAAATCAACTTGTTTTTTTACTGGTGCGCGGCTAGGTTTTCTTCACCCTCACTGGTGAGGGCGTGACCTCACAACAACAAGAAATCGGGCCCTTGGGCACCGGCAGGAGGAAACCTCGATGCATGCATTCCCTCGCAGAACCTACCTTTGCGCAGCGCTTCTGGCCCTTGGCTTGGGCAGTGCGCACGCTGCGCCGCAGATGGTCGTGGTCGGCTATGGCGGCGCTGGTCAGAAAGCCCAGGACGAGGCGATCTTCAAGCCTTTCAGTGCCCAGGACGGCAGCAGGTTGATCCAGAGCGAATACAACGGCGAAATGGCCCGCATCCAGGTCATGGCCGATACCGGCAACGTCGATTGGGACGTGGTGCAGATCGAGGGGCCAGACCTGATGCGCGGCTGTGAGGAGGGCATTTATGAACGGCTGGACTGGCAGCGCCTGGGCCATGCCGCCGAGCTGATTCCGGATGCCGCGCAGGATTGCGGTTCTGCCGCACTGGTGTGGAGCGTGGCGATTGCCTACGACCGCAACAAGCTGGCGCAGGCGCCTGCTTCATGGGCTGACTTCTGGGACGTCAGCAAGTACCCAGGCAAACGTGGCCTGCGCAAGCGTGCGGTGTACAACCTGGAGTTCGCCTTGCTGGCTGATGGGGTCAAGGTCGAGGACGTGTACACGGTACTGTCAACGCCCGCCGGGGTTGACCGCGCGTTTGCCAAACTCACTGAGCTCAAGCCCTACATCCAGTGGTGGGACGCGGGTGCCCAGCCGGCCCAGTGGCTGACCGCCGGCGATGTGGTGATGACGTCTACCTACAGTGGCCGCATCGCGGTGGCGGCGCAGCAGGGCAGCCCGCTGGCATTGGTCTGGCCGGGCAGCCTGTATGGCATGGACTATTGGGCGATCATCAAGGGCTCGCGGCATGTCGACCAGGCCAAGCGGCTGATCGCCTACGCCAACCAGCCTGATACCCAGGTGCGTTACGTCGAACAGATCCCCTATGGGCCGACCAACACCCAGGCAGCGACCAGGCTCGCGCCGGCGCTGGCCGGCTGGGTGCCGACCTCGCCACAGAACCTGCAGGGGGCGCTGGCGATGAACGTGGAGTTCTGGGTCGACCATGGCGAAGAGCTGGAGCAGCGATTCAATGCTTGGGCTACCAAATAGCCTAGTGTTCACAGCTGCCTTTCTAACAGGACGAACGTGAAATGACCCTTACCGAACAGACCCTGCGTCAGGAGCTGGCGGCCTGCTACCGCCTGGTCGCACACTTTCGCATGAGCGACCTGATCTTCACGCACATCTCGCTGCGCGTGCCTGGGCCGGAGCACCACTTTCTGATCAACCCCTACGGCTTGCTGTTCGACGAGATCACAGCCTCCAGCCTGGTGAAGATCGACTTGCATGGGCAGCCAGTCGAAGCGACCCCACACCCGGTCAACCCGGCCGGGTTCGTCATCCACAGTGCTATTCATGCGGCTCGCGAAGACGCCCACTGCGTGCTGCACACCCACACCCGGGCCGGGTGTGCGGTGGCGGCACTGGAATGTGGCCTGCTGCCGGTCAACCAGATGTCCATGGAGTTTCATGGCAAGGTTGCCTACCACGATTACGAAGGCATCGCCCTGGACCTGGATGAGCAACAGCGCTTGGTGGCCGACTTGGGTGACCGGCCGGTGATGATCCTGCGTAACCATGGGTTGCTGACCACCGGGCGTTCTGTGGCCGAAGCCTTCCTGCGCATGTACTACCTGGAAAAAGCCTGCGAGATCCAGTTGGCGGCGCAGAGTGCCGGGCAATTGATACTGCCGCCGGCCGCCGTGTGTGAGCGTACCGAGCAGCAGTTCAATGCGCCACTGAAGGGCTTGAAGCAGGGCGAACTGTCGGACCCGGATGCAGTGGGGCTGGCGTGGGGCGCGCTACTGCGGATGCTGGAGCGGGTGGCGCCGGGTTACCGCGACTGATGGTTGAATGCCACGGCGTATGAAGACTGCAACAGTGACACTGTTGCGCAACCCTGCGCCCTAACTGTGCTGGTCCCTGGAAAAGGAATAGCCTTATGCTGTAACGAAATATGTCTAGAAAGCCTGAAGAAGGATGTCGCAATGCCGCTCAAGGACCTGCTGATCGCCCTGGTGGTGATTGTTGCGTGGGGAGTCAACTTCGTGGTCATCAAGGTCGGCCTGGATGGCCTGCCGCCGATGCTGCTGGGGGCGTTGCGCTTCTTGTTGGTGGCCTTCCCGGCGGTGTTGCTGGTGAAGCGGCCCAAGCTGCCCTGGCGCTGGCTGATCGCTTATGGCGCGACGATCTCCTTGGGGCAGTTCGCCTTCTTGTTCCAGGCCATGTACAGCGGTATGCCGCCGGGGTTGGCGTCGTTGATTCTGCAATCCCAGGCATTCTTCACCTTGGGTTTCGCTGCGTTGTTCCTGGGTGAGCGGTTGCGCCTTGCCAGCCTGCTGGGGCTGCTGGTGGCGGCCAGCGGGTTGGCGTTGATCGGCAGTGAAGACGGCGGCCATGTGCCGATGTTTGCGCTGTTGCTGACCCTGTGTGCGGGCGCGATGTGGGGCGTGGGCAACATCATCACGCGGCGTTTCGGGTCGGTCGACCTGGTGGCGCTGGTGATTTGGGGCGGGCTGATTCCACCGTTGCCATTCTTGGCTTTGTCGTGGTGGCTGGAAGGGCCTGAGCGCATCGGCCACGCCTTGGCCAACATCGGTTGGAACTCGGTACTGGCGTTGGCGTACCTGGCATTCGTCGCCACCATGCTCGGCTACAGCCTGTGGAGCAAGCTGTTGTCGCGTCACCCGGCGGGCAAGGTCGCGCCATTCTCGCTGCTGGTACCCGTGATTGGCTTGAGCTCCTCGGCCTGGTTGCTGGGGGAACGCCTGACCGTGTTGCAGGGGTGGGGCGCGTTGCTGGTGATGGTCGGGCTGCTGGTGAATGTGTTTGGCGCGAAGATCGGCCAGCGGTTACGTGCGGCCAGCGTCTCCTGACGCCGGGCTGCCAGTGCTCTGTTAGAATTGGCGCTTTTCGCCAGGCCAACGGAGCACTTTCATGATCATCTCCACCACCAGCCAGCTCGAAGGCCGTCCGATTGCCGACTACCTGGGCGTCGTCAGTTCTGAGTCCGTGCAGGGCATCAACTTTGTGCGGGATTTCTTCGCGCGTTTCCGCGACTTCTTCGGTGGCCGTTCACAAACCCTGGAGAGCGCACTGCGCGAGGCCCGCGAACAGGCTACCGAAGAGTTGAAAGCGCGCGCACGGCAGTTGAATGCTGATGCCGTAGTCGGTGTGGATTTCGAAATCAGCATGCCATCGGTGCAGGGTGGCATGGTCGTGGTTTTCGCCACCGGCACGGCAGTCCGCCTGAAGTAAGGCCATGTGCCACTGGTCGGGCGTAAAGCGTTTGGCCAGGCAGTCTGCAAATGACCAGCTAGTCTCACTTTTACCGGCCGCGTTCACCTAGGCAATCCATCTGCTTGCCGGCGCGACCACCACTGGAGGGAGACTGGGCATGAGCGAATCCTTTTTTGAAGACCTGAACGACGCATTCCCGATCAACAGCCAGGTGCGTTGCGGCCAGTCGGCATTCCGTCTGGGCTTCGCCAACATGACGCTGGATGATTCGGAACAGCTTCAGCCTGCACATCTGCAGCGCACCAAGAAGGGCCGCTTCATGCCGCGGGTTCCGCTGAAAAAGTGATCCCGCTCCAGCAACCCCGCCAAACGGCGGGGTTTTTATTGCCATTCGTTGACGCTGCTCATGGCATCGCTGGGTTGCGCTCGCAGGGCTTGCGAAGATGTGGTTTTCTGGCGCGGCATTTCAGCAAACGGAGATTGAACGCTCATGCGAGTCAGGGAAGAGACCTATTGGCAGTGGGCCGACGCTCAACTGCACAGCCGCAGCCACGATGAAGCACTCAGTGACGGCACCACGCTGGACGTGCAGGTGCGGTTGTCGCGCCTCGGCGCCACCCAGTTGTTCCTCGGTGTGTACGCCGGCAATGGCCGGGCAGTGCTGGAAGAGTATTACCCCTCGCGCCCTGGCGAGACCATGACCCGCGCGCTGGTCTGGGGCGTCGAGCGGGCCCGGGCACTGGCTACCGGCGCCTTGCCGCTGCCAACCGTGGCGCAACCGCGCAAGCGCGCATGAAAAAGCCCGGCCTTTTGGGGCCGGGCTTGAGGGTGCGGGTAGCCACTCAGTTGAGCGGTTCGATCACCTTGACTGCCTGCCGCTCACGGGCGGCGGGCCATTCTTGTTGCAGGGTCTGCAGCACGCGGCCAACGAACTCGGTGTCGGCAGCGGCCTTCTTGCCGACGTAGCCTTGACCACGGCGGTAGACCTTGAAGCGTGCACGCATGCTGGGCAGGTGCTCTTCGAATTCAGCTTCGATGGTGTTCGGTGGCAGGCGGTCGAGACGCACCTCACCGGTCTGGCTGACCCACAGCAGATGGTCGTCGAGGCTGTCTTTGCGCACGGCGAACAGCTGGGCCAATTGGTCGATTGTGGGATTGTTGTTCAAGTTCATCATAAAGCCCCCATTACCCATTCGTAGGTGATTTTCACAGTTGGCGCTACCACGGTGTAGCGCACTACCAAGGCTGCTACAGCAGCATCGCAACAGGGGCTTTCACACGCTGCCTTTTGGACAGTTCCCTCTCCACGGACGGCCTGCGTTACCGCGCAGGCCGTCTGGAACACCCTTGCCACCGCTCCCGATCGGGGAGACGACTCAATCATGCCCAAGCGCGATGAACGGCGTCAACAGTTTTGTAGTGAATATTTTTACTCACTACATTTTTGTCATGTTGTTCGACAATCCAAGCGCTGGCCGGCGTAAAACCGGCCGCAGCCTTCAAAGCCCCTTAAGAATCTGGAAGGCCGCACGCACGCGGGCTTCGTTCGGATAATTACGGTTGGCCAGCAACACCACGGCCATGTTTTTGGCAGGAATAAAAGCGGCGTACGCGCCAAAACCGCTGGTTGCGCCGGTCTTGTTGTACCAGGCCTCACGCGGGGCAGGGCTGGCAGGGACGAGGCGGGTGGTGGCCTGAGGTTCACGGATCAGGCGAGGGCTGTTGCCATCGATCAGGGTGCCTAGCGCAACCGGATAAGGGTAATGCTCCCAGCCAAGGCCTTGGGTCATGGCGCCGACCTGGAAGTAGCCCTTATGGGTGATTGCGATGGCGTTTTGCAGTGCAGCGGGCAGGCCGTCTGGCTGCATCTGCAGGCGCACGTAGCGCAGCATGTCGCTGGCGCTGGTCTTGATGCCATAGGCTTCATCGGCATAAGGGCCTGGGCTGACGCGTACCGGGCGGTCTTGTGCGTCGTAGCCTTGGGCATAGAGCCCTTGGGCGCTGGCGGGCACTTGCAGGTAGGTGTGTTTCAGGCCCAGTTGCACCAGCAGGCCCTGGCTCATCAGCTCCGCGAAGGGGCGCTGTTGCGCGCGTGCCGCCAAATCGCCGAACAGGCCCAGGCTCGGGTTGGAATAGCAGCGCTGGGTGCCCGGCGCGGCGCGAGGCTTCCAGTGGCGGAAGAAGTCCACGACCTGTTGCGGCGTCTGCACTTCATCGGGGAACTGCAACGGTAGGCAATCGGCGCTGTAGGCCCCCAGTTCCAGCACGCTGGCGTCCCCCAGTGGCACCCCAGCCAGTGCGGGCTGATAGCGTTTTGCCGGGGCCTGAAGGTCCAGTTTGCCTTCGGCGCTGGCCAGGGCAGCGAGGGTAGCCGTGTAGGTTTTGCTCAACGAGCCGACCTCGAACAGGGTGTCTTGGGTAACCGGCGTGCCCTCGGCCTTGCTGGCCACGCCATAGTTGAAATAGTGCGCCTGGCCGTGGGCGTACACCGCCACGGCCATGCCGGCGATGCCTTGCTCCTGCATCAGTGTGCGAATGAGGGGGTCGACGCGTGCTTGCAGCGTGTCGTCAGCCTGAGCGGCTGCGTGGCCCATGGCGAATGTGATGACAGCAGCCAGTGCGGCCAGGCGAGGGAGCAACATGGGCAGGTCCTTTGTGGGGTTGTGTCCGTTCATCGACACCTGTGGGGGTTCCGGCGTTAGCGAAGAAAAGCCGCAGACCTTATCGTCTGCCCTTGCACAATGACAAGACGGAACCTGTGATGAAGTATTTGCGGATGTTATTCGACAATTTCACCCTGGCGCTGCTCGGGGTGGTGCTGATCGCCACCGTGCTGCCCTGCTCAGGTGACGGTGCAGTGTATTTTGGCTGGCTGACCAACCTGGCCATCGGCCTGCTGTTCTTCCTGCACGGCGCCAAGTTGTCGCGCGAAGCGATCATCGCCGGGGCCGGGCACTGGCGCCTGCACGCGTTGGTGTTCTCCTGCACCTTTGTACTGTTCCCCTTGCTGGGGTTGGCGTTCAAGCCCCTGTTCGTGCCATTGGTTGGCAATGAGCTGTACCTAGGCGTGCTGTACCTGTGTGCACTGCCGGCCACTGTGCAGTCAGCCATCGCGTTCACCTCCCTGGCCCGCGGTAACGTGCCGGCCGCCATTTGCAGCGCTGCCGCTTCGAGCCTGCTGGGCATCTTCCTCACGCCGCTGCTGGTGATGATGTTGCTCGGCGCCAGCGGTGACACCGGGTCGGGGTTGGATGCCGTACTGAAAATCACCCTGCAGCTGCTGGTGCCCTTCGTGGCCGGGCAGATCGCACGCCGCTGGATCGGTGCATGGGTCAAGCGCAACGCACGCTGGCTCAAGGTCGTGGACCAGGGGTCGATCCTGTTGGTGGTGTACACCGCGTTCAGTGAAGCGGTGGTGACGGGCCTGTGGCACACGGTTTCGCCACAGCACCTGGCGGGGCTGTTCGTGGTCTGCGGGATTTTGTTGGCGGTGGTGCTGTATGGCACCCGTTTCCTTGGCAAGGTGCTGGGCTTTGACCTTGAAGACCGCATCACCATTCTGTTCGCCGGTTCGAAGAAGAGCCTGGCGACCGGCGTGCCGATGGCTCAGGTGCTGTTTGTGGGCAGTGGCATTGGCGCGATGATTTTGCCGCTGATGCTGTTCCATCAGATCCAGTTGATGGTGTGCGCGGTGCTGGCGCAGCGCTATGCCAGCCGTGAGGATGTGGGTGAGAAGGCCCCTGTATCGTCTTGATAGACAAGGGGTATAGGTAATGCTGACTGTGTGAGAGCAACTGTCTTATGGTGCTTGTGCCGGCCTCTTCGCGGGCAAGTCGGACCGCCGCACCGCCGCTCCCACAGGTAATTGCGCAGGCTCAAACCTTGTGATCTCCAACAAATACCCACTGAGTCAAGTAGTTATGTGCTGTTATTGAAGTGCTTTATCACTTCACCGGGCCTGGCCGGAGCTGCGCGCTCTTAACGCCTTGGCAACCTCCGCCTCTATCTTGTAGGCCGGGCCTTCCAGCTCATTGAAGTCACGCGTGTAGCGCCGGGCGAACTCATCGACGCCTAATGCCTGGTACTGCTGCACGTGCTTGAGCTCGTGCGCCCACAGCGCCACATTGTCTTCAGCATCGCTGGCATGGCGGAAGATGATCGTGTCGATCAGTGTCACGGCATTCACATCGGGGTTTTGCAGCATCGCGTTGGCTGCGCTCATCTGCTGTTCATCGCCAACCCTGAAGCGCGCGGCATCGAGCACGGCAAAGTCATACCAGGGTTCGAGCTGGGCGCGGATGTGTAGCGGGATCGGCTCACTGCCGCTGGCGCTGGCTTCGTCACGGGCCTGGCGCAACGCGTAGGCCAGGCTGGTTGAGGCCATGGTTTCGACGTCCTTGAGGATCTGCCCGGCCTGGCCTGGGTCGACCGGCGCACAGAAACAGCCCATCAGGCAGACTTGGTACTGGCCCGGAGGGCAGGTCTGTTCAGCAAACACGGGCACGCTCAAAAACAAGCCAAGCAACAGGTTAACGGCTTTCATTCAAGGCCTTTTCGACGAAGCTGCGGCTGGCATCGAGTACTTCGGACTGCACGGCTTCGCTGGCGAGCATGCGCCCGATCAGCAACGCACCGACGCATTGGCTGATCAATACCCAGGCCAGTTGTTCATCCTCCAGTGTTGTGCTCCAGGCTTTGTGCAGCTCGACCAGCCAATGTTCGGCCACCTCACGCACCGGTTGATCTGCCCGGGCGATTTCCACCCCAAGCGGCGGCAAGGGGCAGCCCCCTTCGGCATTGTGCAGGTGGACCAGGCTCAGGTACTGCTGTAGGCAACGGCCAAGCCGCTCGCGGCTGGCACCTTGGCTGGCCAGGCGCGCCAGCGGGCTGTTGCAAAGTTCCTGGCGAACGACTTCGGTGAACAGGTCATCTTTGGAAGGGAAGTGATTGTAAAAGGCACCGCCGGTCAGCCCGATGGCTTTCATCAACCCGGCTACGCCAGTGCTGGTGAAACCGCCGCGTTTGGCCAGCGCACCGCTGGTGGCCAGCAGCTTTTCGCGGGTTTGTTGCTTGTGGTCGCTGGTATAGCGCATTCAATAGCCTCTGTGCGCTTGGCTTGACGATGGGGGCGATCATAACATAGCGTTCGTTTACTAAACGATCATTCACCAAAGGGGCGCACATGACTCAACCACAAAAAGTAGTGCTGGTGATCGGCGCGGGGGATGCCACGGGGGGCGAGATCGCCAAGCGCTTCGCGCGGGAAGGCTACGTGGCCTGCGTCACTCGCCGTCAGGCGGACAAGCTGCAACCGCTGCTGGACGAGATCCGCGCCGAAGGTGGCCAGGCCCATGGCTTTGGCTCCGATGCGCGTAAGGAGGAAGAGGTGGCCGCGCTGGTTGAGACCATCGAGCATGATATTGGCCCGATTGAGGCGTTTGTCTTCAATATCGGCGCCAATGTGCCTTGCAGCATTCTCGACGAAACGCCGCGCAAATACTTCAAGATTTGGGAGATGGCCTGTTTTGCCGGGTTTCTGACAGCGCAGGCGGTGGCACGGCGCATGGTGGTGCGTGAGCGCGGCACGATTATGTTCACAGGCGCTACTGCAGGTACCCGTGGCGCTGCTGGCTTTGCCGCATTCGCCGGTGCCAAGCATGGCCTGCGGGCATTGGCCCAGAGCATGGCGCGTGAGCTGGGGGCGCGCAATATCCATGTCGCCCATGTAGTGGTGGATGGGGCAATCGATACCGCGTTCATCCGCGACAGTTTCCCCGAGCGCTACGCCCTCAAGGACCAGGATGGCATCCTCGACCCGGCCCATATTGCCGACAGCTACTGGTTCCTCCACGCCCAACCGCGAGATGCCTGGACATTCGAACTGGACCTGCGCCCCTGGATGGAACGCTGGTAAGCCCCCCTCATCGACCAAGGACCGAACCCATGACCAAGACCGTCGAATTCTTCTTTGACCTCGGCAGCCCCGCCAGTTACCTGGCGTGGACCCAGCTGCCGGGTATCTGTGACCGCCATGGCGCGGCGCTGCATTATCGGCCCATGCTGTTGGGTGGGGTATTCCAGGCCACCGGCAATGCCTCGCCGGCAATGATCCCAGCCAAGGGCCGCTACATGTTTACCGACCTTGCACGCTTCGCAGCGCGCTATGGTGTGCCGTTTGGGCTTCCACCGGGCTTCCCGATGAATACCCTGATGCTGATGCGCGGTGTAATCGGCACACAGTTGCAAGCACCGGAGCGCTTCGAGGCACTGTTGCGGGCATTGTTCAACGGCCTGTGGGCCGAGCGACGCAACCTGGGGGACGCGGCTGTGTTGCAGCAGACGCTGGAACAGGCCGGCTTTGACCTTGCCGCGCTCACTGCCCTGGCGGGCGACGCGCAGGTGAAGGCGGCCCTGAAGCAGGCCACCGAGGAAGCCGTTGCGCGCGGTGTATTTGGTGCGCCGACCTGCTTTGTCGGTGATGAGATGTTCTTTGGGCAAGACCGCCTGGATTTTGTCGAGGACGCGGTGCGTCAACCGGCCAGGCGTGTTTCCAGCTGAGTGCGTTCCCACAGGCTGAGCAGGTCGGTGGGGTTGGTGCCGTAGCGGTGCCAGTCTTCAAGGCCGGCCTGATCACCGTTGGGGGCCACGCACTGGACGCATTGAGCAAGGCCTTCGGCATCCACGGCCAGGGTCAACTGCCAGCCTTCGATCAGCACATCGACCAGCCCTTCGGCCCGCTGGGCGGTGATGTGCAAGGGGTGGACGCCCAGGGCTGCGTCACGCAAGCGCTGATACGCGGCCCGTGTGTTCACGGTGCCTGGGCGGTTCACGGTCAGAAGTTCGCCGGGGTGTTGGCGCTGATGATTTCGGCCTCATCCTGGCCAATGTTCTTGAAGCTGTGCGGCAGGGTAGTGGGGATGTAGTAGCCGTCACCCGAATTGAGCACGCTGACCTGGCCATCGACCCACAGCTCGACGGTACCGCGAGTGACCAGGCCGCACTCTTCGCCTTCTGCATGCACGATCGGCTCGCCCGAATCGGCGCCGGGTGCGTACAGTTCACGCAGCATGCGCATCTGACGGGCCTCGACACTGGCACCTACCAATAGCATGCGCAGGCCGTTACGGCCCAAGTCTGGCTGCTCGCTGGCGCGGAACACGAAGCGCTCTTCCCGCACCGGCTCGTCGAAGCTGAAAAACTCCGCCAAGCTCATCGGGATCCCTTCGAGCAGTTTTTTCAGGGAGCTGACCGAAGGGCTGACGCGATTCTGTTCGATCTGCGAGATCGTCGAGTTGGTCAGCCCGCTGCGGCGGGCCAGTTCCCGTTGGGAGAGGTTGTTGCGTTCACGCACCAGTTTGAGTCGCGTCCCCGTGTCCATAGCCGCCTTTAATCAGAGGTGTCAAAAATAATGAGCGACGCATTAAAACACACTCTGCACGCTTGCGCGCTGTGCTTATCAGGCGCGCGGTTCGCGTGGCATCGGCCATAGCCCGACCAGCAGCAACAGCGCGGCTACCGCCATGAACGGCAAGCGCGGGTCAAGGGCATACACCAGGGTGCCGGCCAGTGGCCCGATCACCGCGCCCATGCCCTGGGCGGCGCCGATCGAGCCCGCTGTCGCGCCTTGTTCCGAGGCCTGCATGGCGTTGGCTGCCAGCGCCGAAAACGCCGGGAACACAAAGCCCATGCCGGCCGCAGCGACGAAAAAGCACGCCCACAGCCAGGGCGCGGTGGTCGCCAGCGCACCGCAGGCAAAGCCCACGGCCGACACGCTGGCGCCCACCCGGATCATCTTCAGCGGCGGCCATTCCAGCTGACGCAGCACAACTTGGGCCAGGATCAGCGCCACACCGACCGTGGTCAGGGCAATGCCGGCGACCTGAGCCGCGTCAGCCGGGCCCAACTGCAAGCGGTCCAGGGCGAAGAAACCGACGATGATCTGTGACACGGTGACGCTGAGCATGGCACTGAAGGCCACCAGCAAAGGCCGGCGCAGCCGCGGGTCGCTCAGTTGCACCGGGCTGGGCGCATGGGTGTGCGCCAGCGCTTGTGGCTTGAGTGTGAACAGCAACGCGAAGAACGCGGCGGCCGGCAGCAGCGACATGAGGTGGAACGGCAGGCTCAGGCTGTACCGCGCGAGCAGGGCGGCCAGCGCCGGGCCCAGCACGAGGCCGACCGCGTTTGCCGCGCCCAGTGAGGCCATGGCGCGGGCTCGGCGCTGCGGTTCGACATGGTCGGCGATCAGTGCATTGCAAGCCACTGGGATGGCGGCGTAGAAGGCGCCGATGCAGCCGCGTGCGAGCATGAGGCCGATAAAGGCCAGGGTTGCGCCCGGCATCCAGCGCAGCGCGCCTTCGACGAACACGCACAACAGCCAGTAGGCCACGGTAAAGCCTGCGCTGCCGAGCAGCAGCACGCGGCGGCGGCCGAGCCGGTCAGCCGCGCGGCCCCACGGGCGTGCCAGCAACACCCAGACCACCCCGGCGACGGTAACAGCGGCACCGGCCTGCCAGGTGGCCATGCCGAGTTGACGGGCAATTGGGCCTATCAGGGCAACGAAGGCCATCATCGACATGGTGCAAGCCATGTTGGCCAGCAGCAATGGGCGTAAGTCGAGCGTGCTGGCAGGCACGAGAGTGGCAGGATCCTTTGCGACGTTCATGGGCAGTCCAGAGAAGTTCAGCGATAAGTGCGCCGATGGTAATAAGCATTATTATCGATTGTCGACCGCCCTGAACCGCACCGGCTTATTCGCTGCGACGCAGAGGGCCAGGCCACATGCTACGCAAGACGCCGTCGCGGCGCACCAAAGCGTGCATCAGCGCTGCGCCTAGGTGCACCAGGATCGTCGCGAACAGCAGGTAGCCAGCCCAACCGTGGGCTTGTCGCAGCACGGCATACAGCTGCAGGTCGTGGGGGGCGATTGCCGGTAATTGCAGGGGCCGCGGGTAGCCACCGGCCGACAGCATGGCCCACCCCAGCAGCGGCATGGCCAGCATCAGGCCATAGAGCAGTACATGCGAGGCCCCGGCGGCGAACCGCTGCAGCGGTGGCAGGTCGCGTGGCAGCGGTGGGTGTGGCAAGGCCAGACGCAGGCCGATACGCAACACCACCAGTACCAGCAAAGCCAGGCCCGTGGCCTTGTGCAGGCTGATCAATACGGGGTGGCGCAGTGACAGGTCGCTGACCATGCTCACACCAATGAACAGCATGGCCACAATCAACACCGCCATCAGCCAGTGCAGCAGGCGGGCGAGGGGGTGGAAGGCTTCAGGTTTCATGGGCGGGCTCCAGTGCCGAGCGATTCACGGCTGCGGCGGTTGAACGATTCCGAATAGGCGGCGGATCGGGCGGCCAGAATCGGGTCGGCAGAGGCTTCGATGCCGTGGGGCAGGATCAGTGGGTCGAAATTAATGTCGCGACAAGCACCTTGCTCAGGCGCGTCGACCTGTTCGAGCACAAGCGTGCCGGCGTCTACACTGCGCCGTTGCGCAGGCCATGGGCTTGCCGGGTTGTCCACGGCGTCGCCAGGCTCGGCCAGGACCAGGCGCAGGGTCCAGCGCAGCGGCCCTTGAGCCAGGCGCTGTTGCAGGTCGTGCTGCAGGTATTGTTTGTCGTCCACCTGGCCTGGCAGGGCGGTAAACGGGGTTTGCGGCTCCAGTTGCCAACGTACCGGCTGTGCCGCCCCAGCGGCGTCGATGAGGCGGAAGGCATTGATGCTGTGATACTGGGTACTGGCGAAGCTGTTGCTTGGCTTGTAGCTCGCCGCCCATTGGCGGAACGCCGCGCTTTCGGGGTGGGCGGCAAAAAACGCTTGTTGCCTGGCCGGGTTTGGTTTGCCGGTGGCCGGGTCTGGCGTACTGGCCAGGACCTGTTCATAGAAAGCCTGCGGCGTACCCACCGCCAGCACCGGCGGGTTGTTCATGCCGGTACGCCAGACTTGCCCGTCGTCAGTGCTGAGCTGAAGCGCCAGGCTGCGCACCGGGATTGCGGTGTCCGGCGCGAACGGGTTGGCGCCGCCAATGGCAAAACGGCCGATAACCGGCACGCGTGCCTGGCTGAACACTCGGGCCGTGGACAGGCTGGCAGCCTGGCCGCTGGCCTGGAAGTAGCCTGAGATACAGAGGCCTTTTGCGTGGTTTTTGCGGTAGCCTGGGTAGTGCCCTGCCTGGGCCTCGAAGGTGTCGATGATGCGCTTTGGCGTCAGTTCAGGTGCGCCGATCCAGCCGGCGGCATAGGCAAAGCCTGCGCCGGCAGCCAGCATGACAGCGCCGATGGCCGCCAGGCGCAGGGCCTTGGCGGGGCCGTGCAAAGGTGAGTTCATGATCATCGTCCGGTTCTGTGAAGGTGCCGGTACGACGCTGCAGGGAAAAACTTATTCCCTCGGCGGGAATAGATTTTGTTACCGGGCGTCTGCCTCTTACACTGACAACCCCAGAGGCCGGGACATAGCCATGCACGATCTGGACGAACACCAGTGGCGCGAGCTGCTGGCACGTTTGCGTCGCTTTGCCTTGTGGTTGACGCGCGAACCGGGCAGCGCCGACGACCTGGTGCAGGCCACCGTCGAGCGAGCCTTGAGCCGCCAGGGCCAGCAACGTGAAGCTGAGGCGCTGCGCGCCTGGCTGTTCACCATCCTTTATCGGCTGTTTCTTGACGGCAAACGCCGCGACCGCCTGCATGCCCGTTGGCTGTCCTGGTTCGGCCGCGCCGAGGTAGAAAACGAGCCCGTTGGCGGCAATATCGAAGACATCGTGCTGGCCCAGGCCGACCTGCGTGCCTTTGCTCGGCTGACGGCGGAGCAGCGTGCTTTGCTGCTGCTGGTGAGCATCGAAGGTTTGAGTTACAAAGAGGCCGCCCAGGCCTTGGGCATCCCTATCGGTACCGTGATGTCGCGCTTGTCGCGCGCCCGCAATGCCTTGCGCGAACTGACCGAGGGCAACCCTCAACCCCCGGCCTTGCGGAGACTGAAATGACACGCCTGATCCCCACTGAAGATGAGTTGCATGCCTATATCGATGAGCGCTTGGCGCCTGCTCGCCGGGCAGAGGTAAAGGCCTGGCTGGCGGCCAACCCGCAGGAGGCGGCGCGGGTCGAGGGCTGGCGCAGCGATGCGCGGCGGCTGCGTGTGGCACTTGCCGGCCTGGGTGAACAGCCGGGGGCTGCGCAGCTGGATCTGGGCCAATTAAAACAGCGGCTGCGCCAGCGACGTCAACGGCGTTGGGCATCGGCGGCAGTGCTCGTGCTGGCGATTGGTGTGGGTGGTTTGGGCGGTTGGCAGGCACGGGATGCGATGTTGGCCCGGGTCGATCTGCCCATGGCCGATGCGGTCCAGGCTCATCGGCTGTTTGCCGGTAGCGAGGCGCTGGATATCCAAGCCAGCGACCCCACTCAATTGCGTGACTGGTTGGGGCGTCATTTCAGCCGGGTAGGCCAGCTGCCGGACCTGGCGGGTTACGGTTTCAGGCCGGTGGGCGCGCGGTTGCTCAGCAACGAACAAGGGCCTGCGGCGCTCCTGGTGTTTCAGGATGGCAAGGGGGAACGCATCAGCCTGTTTCTGCGCTCGCCGGGTGAGCGTTATGAACGCATGCCCGAGGGGCAGCGGGTTGATGGGCAACTGGAGGCACGGTACTGGTCGCATGGGGCGTATAACTTTGCGTTGGTCAGTGCGGCGGACGATACGCGTGGGGCGGGGGTAGGGGAGGCGTTGCGGTTGGGGTTGTAGAGTGATGGTGATGATTTGGTTGAGTGGGTGTGGGCAGCCAGGTGTAGGGCATTGGATTTTTATCGCCCGTGAGATCGAGCGCCGCGCGGGCGGCGCTCGATCTCACGGGCGCTGCAACTCAAATGCCTTACACCAGACCCGCGTCAGCTCAACTCCAGCCAGATCGGTGCATGGTCCGACGGCTTTTCCATCCCGCGCAACTCATAATCCACACCCGCCGCCTTGATCCGTGGCACCAGGTGCTGCGACGCCATGATCAGGTCGATGCGCAGGCCACGCTTGGGTTCGTCCTCGAAACCGCGGCTGCGGTAGTCGAACCAGCTGAAGCGGTCGGCCACGTCCGGGTGCAGGTGGCGGAAACTGTCGACCAGGCCCCAGCCTTTAAGGCGCTCCATCCATTCGCGCTCTTCCGGCAGGAAGCTGCATTTACCGGTCTTGAGCCAACGTTTGGCGTTGTCCGGGCCGATGCCGATGTCACAGTCCTGGGGCGAGATGTTCATATCGCCCATCACCAGCACCGGCTGGTCGTTGCGGAACTGGTTTTCGAGCAGGGCTTGCAGGTCGCTGTAGAAGCGCTGCTTGGCCGGGAATTTGGTGGGGTGGTCGCGGCTTTCACCCTGGGGGAAGTAGCCGTTCATGATGGTGATCGGGTTGCCGTCGGCATCGGCGAAGGTGCCCCAGATGAAGCGGCGCTGGGCGTCTTCCTCATCGGTGGCAAAACCCTTGTGCAGGCTCAGCGGTGCCTGGCGCGACAGCAAGGCGACGCCATAGTGGCCTTTCTGGCCGTGGTAATGCACGTGGTAGCCCAGTGCCTGGACATCGGCCAGAGGGAACTGATCGTCGCTGACCTTGGTTTCCTGCAGGCCGATCACGTCAGGCTGATGCTTGTCGATCAGCGCCGCCAGCTGATGCGGGCGCGCTCGCAGGCCGTTGATGTTGAAACAGACGATCTTCATGGAAAGACAATCCCGGTAAAAGCCGCGATGCTAGCCGACATCGCGCGGCATCACCAGCATGGCGGGTTCGGGGTGCTGCTGCTAACGTGCTGTAGGGGCTGAACGATGCGCGGTGGAGCACACTCCAAGGCATTGCAAGCCCATTCCAGGAGGACTGCCCGCAATGCCCGAAACCACTGCCACGCCGGCGCGTATCTGCCAGCTCGACGACGGCTACAGCCGTGAGGCGCGTTCGCTGCTGTACAACGCCTACCGCCATGAACCTACCTTTGCTTACATTTTCGAGGCGCAGCGCCCAGGCTATGAGCGCCGCCTGCGCGTGATGGTGCGTGAATGGGTGCGCCAGCACTTTTACCTGCAACTGCCGGCCATTGGCCTGTTGCTGGATGACCGCTTGATTGCCCTGGCCCTGATCGTGCCGCCGCTGCGCAGGCTGGGGGTGGCCGACAGCTGGGCCTGGCGTTTGCGCATGATGCTGGGTACCGGCCTGCGCTGCACGCGACGCTACATGGATTACCAGGCGGCATTGGCCAGTTGCTTGCCTACAGACCAGGTACACGTCCTGCCTCTACTGGGCGTGCACCCGCAATTTCAGGGGCGCCAGTACGGTGAGCAATTGTTACAAGCTGTGCATGACTGGTGCGCGGAAGACCCCAGCACTCAGGGCGTCGTGCTGGACACCGGCAATGAACACTACCTGGCGTTCTACCAGCGTCAGGGCTATGAGGAAATTGGCGAGGTTGCCGTAGGGCCGATCCGAGAAAGGGTGTTCTTCCATCCCAACCCCGTGTCTTCAACGTCCGCTTTTGCCTGACAAGCCGCCAGACGGCTCCCTTGAGCGCCCGGCTCTGGTAGCATGCCCCGCATGACGTATTCAGGAAGATTAACCTGGGGCCTGGTTTTCTGGGTCGCCAGTTTCGCAGCATGGGGCCAGAGCGAGTTGCTGGTGAAGGTAAAGCCAGCCAACAAAGCGCTCAAGGCCAATGTCGAAGGCTATATCGGCAACTTGGGTGACCGCGATGAAGAAGCGCTGCTGCGCTTCAGTCGCGGGGCTCAGGAGCAGGCGCGCAAAGCCGCGCAGGCACTTGGCTACTATCAAGCCCAGATCGATACCGAGGTCAAGCCTCCCGCCAAAGCCGACCAAGCCCCGCAATTGATAATCCAGATCGCCCCCGGTGAGCCTGTGCGCCTGCGCAACGTGACGGTGCGCATCGAAGGGCCTGCCAGTGAGATGAAGGCGTTTCGAGTGCCCGACAGCAAGGCACTGCGCGCTGGCGAGCAGCTTAACCATGGGCTTTACGAAGATGCCAAACGGCTGATCCAGAACCAGGCTTCACGCTATGGCTTTTTCGCCGGCCGCTTCAGCCGCCAACGTCTGGCAGTCGACCCCCAGGCCGGCGTGGCCGACATCGAACTGGTCTACCAAAGCGGCCCTCGCTACCGCCTGGGCGCGGTCAAGTTTGGCGGTGACACACCGCTGGATGAAGACCTGCTGCAACGCATGGTCTCGTTCAAGCCAGGCACGCCCTATGACTCCGAGCTGATTGCCGAACTCAACAACGACCTGCAATCGAGTGGCTACTTTGAAGGTGTGCGGGTAGATGCTGCGCCGACTGCCGCCGTGGGCGAGGACATCCCGGTGGAAGTCCGCCTGGAAACCCGCAAACCACGCACCATGGGCCTGGGCCTGGGCTTCTCGACTGACGTCGGCCCCCGTGGCAAGGCCAACTGGACGCGACACTGGGTCAACCCTCAGGGCCACAGCTACGGCTGGGAAACCGAACTGTCGGCACCTCGGCAGAACGTCGGCCTGTGGTATGACGTGCCGCTCGACCCGCCGCTGACCGACAAACTGCGCTTTGCCGGTGGTTACCAGAACGAGGAACTCGCCGGTACCGACACCCTCAGCAAGCTGCTCACCGTCGGGCCAGAATGGCACAGCAAGTTGCCCAGTGGCTGGCAGCGGGTCATCTCGCTCAAGTACCAGCGTGAAGAGTACCGCCTGGGCGATGACTCGGGGCTGAGCAACTTGCTGATGCCGGGCGTCAGCTTCTCGTACCTGCGCAGCGACAACCGCATTGACCCGCACAATGGCTACCGCCTGCAGTTCGATACCCAGGTGGCGAAGGAAGGCCTGGTCTCCGACACCAACCTGCTGCACGGCAACGTGCTGCTCAAGGGCCTGACCACGCTTGGCCATAACCATCGCTTCCTCGGCCGGGTGCAATTCGGCGGCAGCGCCACCAACGGCTACAAGAACAACATCCCGCCATCGCTGCGCTTCTTCGCCGGTGGCGACCAGAGCGTGCGTGGCTATGACTACCAGACCTTGTCGCCGAAAAACAGCGACGGCGACCGCATCGGTGGCCGCTACCTGGTGGCTGGCAGCGTCGAGTACCAGTACTCACTGACTGAAAAGTGGCGCGTGGCAACCTTTGTCGATCAGGGCAACTCGTTCAACACCTTCGAGCTGCCAAGCCTCAAGACCGGGGTGGGCATTGGTGTGCGTTGGGTTTCACCGGTTGGGCCATTGCGCCTGGACCTGGCCAAGGCCCTCGATGACGAGGGCGGTATTCGCCTGCACTTCTCCATGGGGCCTGAGCTGTGACACGTGTGTTCAAATTCGTACTGCTGGGCGTGCTCGGCGGGGTGGTGGCCGTGGGCCTGGCGCTGGGCGTGCTGGTGGGGACCGAAAGCGGCAGCCGCTGGGCACTGGCCAGGGTGCCGGGGTTGCAGGTCGCTGACTTCCAAGGGCGCCTGGCGGGCAGTTGGCAAGCCAGCCAGCTGAGCTGGGTCGAGGGCGGTAACCGGGTCGAGGTGCAGGCCCCGCTGTTGACGTGGTCGCCCGCGTGCCTGCTGCGTGCCACCTTGTGTATCGATCAACTGCAGGCGCAGCGCATCGACATGGCGTTTGCACCCAGCGATGCACCGGCTGAAAGCGGCCCGCTGCAACTCCCGGCCCTGCGTTTGCCGGTCGCCATCGAGCTGGGTGAGGTCAAGATCGGCCAACTGCGACTCGACGGCAGCGACCTGCTGGGTGATGTGCAACTGGCCGCCCACTGGACCCAAACGGGCATGCGCATCGACCGCCTGCATCTGCAGCGCGATGACCTGCGCCTGGACCTGCAAGGCGACCTGCAACCTGAGGGCGATTGGCCGCTGCAGTTGCAAGGGCAAGTTGAGCTGCCTTCGGTAGAGGGTGAAAGCTGGCAACTGGCGTTGACCGCGCACGGCGAGTTGCAGAAAACCCTCACACTCGAAGGCACCAGCTCGGGTTACCTCGATGCACGGCTGAACGGTGAGCTACAAGCGCTGGCTGAAAACCTGCCAGCAACGCTGCAGATCCGTTCCGACGCTTTCAAACCAACCGGGTCGCTGCCGGACACCTTGCAGTTCAATCAGCTTGAGCTCAATGCCAAAGGTGATTTGCTCAAAGGCTATAAATTATCGGGCTCAGCCAGTTTGCCGGCTGAGCAGTCGCCGATTGCCTTGGTCCTGTCTGGGCGGGTGGATAGCAAAGGGGCCAAGGTCGATGCCCTGGACCTCAACGCCAGCGATAACCAGCGGCTGAAGCTGCAGGCCAGTGCCGACTGGCAACAGGGCCTGACTGCCGATGCCCAGCTCGATTGGCTGGACTTCCCATGGTTGCGCCTGTACCCGCTGGAGACGCCGCCTGACGTCACGCTCAAGCAATTCAATGCCCAGGTGCACTACCGCGATGGCAATTATCAAGGCACCTTCAAGGGTGATCTTGACGGCCCGGCGGGGGCGTTTTCCCTGGCCAGCCCGTTCGAAGGTGATTTGAACCAGGTGAAACTGCCGCAGCTGGCGCTCAGCGCTGGGCAAGGCAAGGCCGAAGGCAGCGTCGCGGTGCGCTTCGCCGATACGCTGGCGTGGGATGTCGACCTGCAGCTCTCGGCGCTCGACCCCGCGTATTGGCTTGCCGAACTGCCCGGCACCCTGGCCGGGCCGCTGCGCAGCAAAGGTGAAATGAAGGGGGATGCACTCAAGCTCGATGCCCAGCTAGACCTTAAAGGCCGCCTCCGCGGGCAGCCGGCAGTGCTCAAGGTCGAAGCCCAAGGGGCAGGGGAAAGTTGGACACTCGGAGCCCTGGCTATCCAGCTGGGTGACAACCGCATCAATGGCAGTGGCAGCCTGCAACAGCGGCTGGCCGGGCGCGTGGATCTCGACTTGCCGCGTTTGGGGCAGCTATGGCCGAGGCTGCAAGGGCAGGTCAAGGGCCGGCTGGACGTCGCCGGGACCTTGAAGGCGCCCCAAGGTACGCTCACTTTGCAGGGCCAACAGCTGGCGCAGGCCGAAAACCGTATTCAGCGCCTGGACCTGGACGCACGCCTGGACAGCGCCCAGCGTGGTGTGATCGACCTCAAGGCCGGCGGCATTCACCTCGGTGACACGGCACTGGGCACCTTGCAGGCCAATGGCAAAGGCGACATTCGCCAGCAAGCCCTGGCCCTGGCGCTCGACGGCCCGCAGCTCAAGCTGGACCTGGGTCTGGACGGCCAGTTGAACAAAGGCGACTGGCGTGGTCGCCTGGCCAGTGGCCGAATCCAGGCCGGAGGCCAGGATTGGCAGTTGCAGGCGCCGGCACGCCTGCAGCGGGTAGCCAGTGGCCAGCTGGATTTTGGCGCCCATTGCTGGCGTTCCGGCCAGGCCAGCCTGTGTGGTGATGACCAGCGCCTGGCACCTGAGCCGCGCTTGCGCTACCACCTTAAACAGTTCCCGCTGGACAGCCTGGCCCAGTGGCTGCCGAAGGATTTTGCCTGGCAGGGCCTGCTGAATGCCGACGTCAACTTGGATATCCCGGCCAGCGGCCCCAAGGGCAGCATTGTTGTGGACGCCAGTGGCGGCACCTTGCGCGTGCGCGACAAGGGGCGTTGGATCGATTTCCCTTATCAAGCGCTGCGCCTGGACAGCACCCTGGCACCTCGGCGCATCGACACCCGCTTGAATTTCCGGGGTGAGCGCCTGGGCGAACTGAGCCTGAATGCCCGCCTCGACCCCTTGGGCAAGAACAAGCCATTGTCGGGCGATTTCCGCCTGGCGGGCCTGGACCTTTCCGTCGCCCGACCGTTCGTGCCCATGGTCGAACGCCTGGCCGGGCAGTTGAATGGCAGCGGAAATTTATCGGGTACGCTGCTTGCACCGCAGGTCAACGGCAACCTGGTACTGAGCCAGGGCGAGGTCAGTGGTGCCGAGCTGCCGGTGAGCCTGCAAGACCTGTCGTTGCAGGCTACGATCGCCGGTGAACAGGTCCAGCTCAACGGCGGTTGGCGCAGTGGCGAAGCGGGGCGCGGCCAACTGTCCGGTAACCTGACCTGGGGGCAGGCCTTAGGCATGGACCTGCGTTTGCAGGGGCAACAATTGCCGGTGACGGTCGAGCCCTATGCGACGCTGGAAGTCGCACCGGACCTGAACCTGCGCCTGGTCGACGACAAGCTGGCGATAACCGGCAAGGTGCAGGTGCCAAAAGGCAAGATCACGGTACGCGAGCTGCCGCCCTCCACGGTGAAGGTGTCTGATGATACCGTTATCGTTGGCCATCAGACCGAAGAGGGCAAGCCGCCCATGGCGATGGCCATGGACATCGATGTCGATGTCGGGCGCGAAAAGCTGTCGTTCAAAGGCTTTGGCCTCACGGCCAACCTGTTGGGCCACGTGCATATCGGTGACAACCTCGATACCCGCGGTGAGCTGAGCCTGGCCGATGGTCGTTACCGCGCCTACGGGCAGCGCCTGACCATACGCCGGGCGCGCTTGCTGTTCGCCGGCCCGCTCGACCAGCCGTACCTGGACATCGAAGCGATTCGCAAAGTCGATGACGTGATTGCCGGTATTCGCTTGAGCGGCAGTGCCGAGCAGCCCACCACGCAGGTGTTCTCCGAACCTGCCATGAGCCAGGAACAGGCGCTGTCGTACCTGGTGCTGGGTCGCCCTTTGGGGACGTCGGGTGAGGACAACAACATGCTCGCCGAGGCCGCGTTGGGCTTGGGCTTGGCAGGCAGTGCCGGCATTACCGGAAGCCTGGCATCGAGCTTGGGTATCGATGACTTCCAGTTGGATACCGAGGGTTCGGGTAACACCACGAGCGTGGTCGCCAGCGGCAACCTGACCGAGAAGCTGAGCTTGCGCTACGGGGTTGGAGTGTTCGAACCGGCCAACACCATCGCGTTGCGCTACAAGTTGAGCCGGATGGTGTACCTGGAGGCGGCCAGCGGGTTGGCGAGCTCGCTGGATATCTTCTACAAACGGGACTTCTGATCGCCGCGGTCAACGGACCGTGGCAGCCTCGACGAACTCATTGGTATCGGGTGTGGGCGGGGGTGTGGGTTTGGCTATGCGCACCGGTGTGATCAGGCTGGTGTACTCCTCGATCAGCCGGTTAAGCGCTTCAGGCGGCTCACTGGCCTGGAACTGCATGCGGATCTGCACCTCGTCAGGGTCACGACTGTCGCCCTGGCGGCCCTGGCCACCAATGGTCACCTTGAAACTGGCGGCGTTCGTCTCGCTGGCCGCCAGCAGTGCTTGCTGCGCCTCGGTGCCCTTCACGCGGACCGACAGGTCAACCTGCATGCGCTCAAGTGCCAGGCCCTTGGGCGACACTAGCGCAAACAAGGGCACGCGCATGATGTGCTGCTCATCCATGGCAATTTCGACCATCTTGGCCTTCATGGGCGCACCCAGTGCTTCGGTGTCGCAGTCGAAGAATTGATCGAACAGATTGATGTACTGCTGAGCTATCAGGCTGTTGGTGGCGCTGGCGGCTTCTTGCAGGCCGCGTGTGATCTCGCGCAGGTCGATGGATGTCATGGGGGCGGGGGACTTGTCCAAACGTTCGGCTCCTGGGTCCAGGGGGTGCCCCCTGTTGCGAGGGGGCGATCATTACCGACTTCAGTTGGCAGCAAGTGCCCCAGGCGTTGCTTTACTGCCCGGCGCATTCTGAGCAGCGGGCGCTGGTTTGCTGCCGTTCGCGAGGCCGTTGAGCGTGTCGGCTTGCGAGATCATGTCCGGGCTATTCAGCTTTGCGGACTTGACGACAGTGGGTTTGGTGGCGGCCTCGGTCAGGAAATCGATGACCCTCATCATCGCTTCAGGCGGGTCTTGGCGCTTCAGGGTCGTGCTGAAAGCGTAGCGGGCGCGGGTATCGGTCTTGCGGGTTTGCGTGGACTTGTGGCTGATGCTGCCCTTGACGTTGAGCTTGAACGGCCCCCAACCCAGCGACCCGGTTGCAGATGCGGCCAGGTTCTTGTCGGTCACGTCTTCCGACATCTGGTTGATGGTCAGTTCGAACTCGACATTACCTTCCTCGATGGCGATGTTCGGGTGGGTGATCGCCGCTACCAGCGGCACTTTCATGGTTTTGCTGACGACGCCTTGGTATTCACCCTGTTCATCGACGATGGTTTCGTCGTAGTCGAACTGGATGGCGACGGCCTTGCCTTCCTGAACGCACACTTGCATCAGAAAGTCGGCGTACGACTTGCTAGCGGTAACTTGTGCCTGAACCATGGCTTGCAGGGGGCCTGCGATCATGCGATCCATCGGCAAGGCATTGATGACGGACCCGATGAGGCTGTTGTCTAGGGACATAGCTGGATTCTCTTTTTAATGGGTGCAGCAAACGTGGCCGTCAGTGGCGACCATTAGGGTTATCGCCTAGCGAACATAGGGGGTCCTGTCGGCGGATATTGCCGATCTGCCGCAGGCTCAGGCCGTATTTGTCGGCCAGCAGGCTGCGTGACAAGCCCTCGGCGCTTTCCTGCTGGATCTGTAGGTTGCGCAACTGGCGCATGAAGTGGTCGGCTTTGGGGATTTCCAGGGCCACACCAGCGAAGCGCTTGATCAGCGCATCGAGCGCCTCGGCCGGGAGCACATTCGCGAGTTTGGTGCGCTCGCGGTGCTTGGGGATGTATTTGGGTCTGCCGCCATAGGCGCAGGTGAGCTGGAATGCATTGTCGATACCGATGCAGTCGATCAGCGCTTGCAGTGAGTGGGGTAACTGGCTGATGTCTATCCGGGTAAGGTCTGGTAACTCCATGCGACGCTCCATCGTTCGGTGTAGATGTGGTAAGCGATCACCTGCGGCGTTGTGTCGAAGGTGTGACCGAATTCTCAGGTAGAGCCAAGGTGCGTCGCTAGGCGCCATATAGGCTTGGGTTTGTAGCCTCGTTGAACAGTGTTTGCAGGCAGTGATTTCCCTTCTTGTAGGACATGCCTTCAACAATTCGCTGCAGCCGTTGAATTCCCGCTGTGACACGCCATGACTCACTTGCTGGGGCCAGTGACCTTCAATCGCACGGATAGATGCTCAACAGGCTTGCGCTTCTCAGGTATGCCTTGGGGGTCGTGCTCATGTCTTGGGGCAGGGCGCGCCAGTCGACCAGCAGGCACAGCGCGCGGAACGCATGCTCGGCGCGTTTTCCTATAATGCGATCGGGAAAATCTCGGCGATAAAGTGCCCGAGTCTGCTTCACTGCGTGCACTTGGTCGGCCTGTGCCAGTGTTTGTCGGGCCAACTCCGGTAACAGGGTTGCCGGCACGGTGAAGTGCACCTGGGTGGCATGAGCCTGCAGGTAACCCGCTTCGCGAACGCTGTACCAGAGTTGTTGCCATTGACTGGATCCGGCGCTGGCCCCCAGTTCATTGCCTAGCTTGAGCAACTGTTCGGTGGGCGCCTGGCGCGTGTCCAGTGCGTAAAGAGGGAGGGGCGTCACAGCAAGGGATGCGAACAGCAGGGATTTGTACATGGTGCCTCCGGCACGGGCGATGAGGGCCCATGCTTTCAGGCGAGTGGCACCACACTAAGCAGGAAATGCAGCGCCAGTGCGGGTGGGCGTTGTATCATTGCCGCGGCTCGTTGCGAGCCTTTTGCCCCTGATGTTGCAAGGAACTTTCAATGACACACGTGCAGCGCCTCAAATATTCACTTCTGATCATCCTGGTGGTACTGGGCCTCATGGTTGGCCTGTCCCACCTGCAAAAGCAGGGCACGATCAGTGAGCAGACCTTCCAGTTGCTGGCGATCGCCATTGCGGTGGTCGTGGTGGTCATCAACGGCATTCTGCGGCGCAAGGTCAAGCCCTGACCTGTGCGGGCCGGCCAGGTGTGGCCGGCCGTACGCTCAGCGTGGGGACGCTTGATCCAGCACGGCGCGGGCCTGGGGGTTGAGGCTGTAACATTTGTCGCTGCCCAGGTTGATGACGCCTTCGGCGCACAGCCGCTTGAGCACTTCGCGTACGCTCAGGAACGACAGCGGAATGTCCAGTTGTTCCAGTTGCGCGTGCACGCCACGCACGCCAATGCTGCGGCCATGGCGGTCGGCCGCATGCAGCGCATCGATCACCTTCAAGCGGATCAGGCTGGTGCGCAAGCCAAAGGTGCGTAAAAGTTCGCGAATCTGTTCGTTACCGACACGTTCTTCGGCGAAAACGTCCTGTCCCTTGGGCGCTTTGCCGGGTACACGTGCAGCCTGCATTGAGGGTTGCGGGTTGTACATGTGAATGCTCCTTTTCGTGGACTAACCCGAAATGTGGTTGCCTCACTTATTAGGACGAATGAGAACGGAAAATCTGCAGCCCGCTCGAAAAAAAATCTGCCTGTACCTGTTCAAGACGTTCTATCGCCTTGTAATACGTAAAATTTTCATTCAGCCATTCGTCTGATCGGGATGACCCCCCGATCCGAGGTGTGCCCGTGTTTTCGATTTCTCGTCCCATAAACAGCGCTGGCCTGGCGGCTGCGCTGGTCGCCTTCAGCACTGCTGCGCTGGCGCAGCCCGCCAGCACTGCTGCGCTGGCGCAGCCCGCCAGCACGGATGCCAGTGCGCAGATCCGGCGTACCAGCTACGGAGTACCGCACATCGTGGCCAAGGATGAGCGTGGCCTTGGGTATGGCATCGGCTATGCCTACGCACAGGACAACCTGTGCCTGCTGGCCAACGAAGTGCTGACGGTCAGCGGCGAGCGATCGCGGCACTTCGGTGCCAAGGCCAAGACCGTCGAGCAACGGGACAACCTTGCCAGCGACCTGTTCTTCACCTGGCTCAATACGCCGAGCGCCGTAGGGGCATTTCTGCAGGCACAACCGGCACCGGTGCGTGACCTGCTCGATGGCTATGCGCGCGGCTTCAACCGTGCCCTCGCCGAGCGTCGCAGCCAAGGCCTGCCGGCAGAGTGCGGGCAGGGTGACTGGGTGCGGCCGATCACCCGCGAAGACTTGGTCAAGTTGACCCGTCGCCTGTTAGCTGAAGGGGGCGTTGGGCAGTTCGCCGAGGCGCTGGCAGGGGCGCAGCCGCCCTCATTGACGAGCCAGCGCGAGGCCACAGGCTTTGCCACGGCGTTGGCTCGGCAGGAGCGTTTTGCCTCGGAGCGTGGCAGCAACGCTGTGGCCGTCGGTTCGCAGCGCTCGGCCAATGGCCGTGGCCTGCTGCTGGCCAATCCGCACTTTCCCTGGATGGGCGGCATGCGCTTCTACCAGATGCAACTGACCATACCGGGCCAGCTGAATGTGATGGGGGCGGCACTGCCGGGCTTACCTGTGGTGAATATCGGCTTCAATCGGCATCTGGCTTGGACACATACGGTCGACACGTCAAACCATTTCACCCTTTACCGCCTTCAGCTAGACCCGAAGGATCCGACCCGCTACCTGCTCGATGGCAAGTCTGTCCCGTTGATGCGGCAGGTCGTCAGTGTCACGGTCAAGGCCGAAGATGGCACCTTGAGCCAAGTATCACGCCAAGTTTACAGCTCGGAATTCGGGCCAGTGGTGCAATGGCCGGGGCGCCTGGATTGGGACGCGCGTGCGGCCTACAGCCTGCGCGACGCCAACCTGGACAATACGCGAGTGTTGCAGCAGTGGTACCGCATCAACCGCGCCGACAGCCTGGACGCGTTGAAGGGCTCGGTGCAGCAGTTGCAGGGCATTCCCTGGGTCAACACGCTTGCTGTCGATGAGGGGGGCGGGGCGCTGTACCTGAACCAGTCGGTGGTGCCGTACGTCGACCAGCAACTGCTGAGTGAGTGCGGCGACCCCAAGGCGCAAGGGCGCATGGTGGTGCTCGATGGTTCGCGCAGTGCCTGCCAGTGGAAGGTCGACGCGCAGGCCGCGCAGCCCGGCATCTTCCCCGCACGATTGCTGCCGAGCCTCGCGCGCAAGGACTTCGTGCAGAACTCCAACGACCCTGCCTGGATGGCCAACCCGGCTCAGCCGTTGACCGGGTTTTCGCCGCTAGTCAGCCGTGATGACCAGCCCCTCGGCATGCGTGGGCGTTTTGCCCTGCAGCGCCTGCAAGGCACGGCCAAGCTGGGTGTAGACGACCTGCAGCGCATGGTGATGGATGATGAAGTCTACCTCGCGAGCCTGCTGCTGCCGGACCTGCTGGCGTGGTGCAAGGGTGCCGAGGCAGATGTGCAGCCTGTGTGTGCCAGCCTGGTCGCCTGGAATGGCAAGGCAGACCTGGACAGCGGCGTTGGCCTGGTGCATTTCGAAAACATGCTCGAGGCCCTGGCGGCTCACGCTGAAAGCTGGCGGGTAGCGTTCAACCCGGCCGACCCGCAGCATACGCCGCGTGGCCTGGCGGTCGAGCAGGCGGCAGTGCGCAAACTGCTGCACGAGGCGGCGCTGGCGTCCCAGCAGCAAGTGGCAAAAAGCGGGGTCGGGGGCGACAGCCGTTGGGGGCAGGTGCAGCAGGCTATCGATGGTACGCCGGTGCCTGGCGGGCCGCAGGGGCTTGGGGTGTACAACGCGATCCACAGTGTGCCGCATGGGCCGGGCAAGCGCCTGGTGGTCAGTGGTACCAGCTACCTGCAACTGGTCAGCTTTACCGAACAAGGGCCGCAGGCGCGTGGGCTGCTGGCGTTTTCACAGTCAAGCGAGGTGGGCTCGGCGCATGCGCATGACCAGACCAAGGCGTTCTCGGCCAAGCAGCTGGCAGTGATGCCGTTTACCGAGGCGCAGATAAAGGCAGATCCGGCGTATCGCGAGACAGTAATCAGCGAAGGGGATAGATAAGTGAATCTGGGGCTGCTTTGCAGCTCATCGCAGGTACAGGTATGTGCGAATCCCTGGGAATACGCTGTACCTGTAGGAGCTGGCTTGCCTGCGATGGGCTGCGAAGCGGCCCCAGATTTCCGGGTAGTCAGGAAAACTCGAACGGCGTTAACTGAAAGCCCTGTTCATCGACCTGCAGGGTCCAGCCCCGGCGGTCCCAGTCCCCTAGCACAATGCGCCGTGCCGGTTGCCCGTCCACCACCAGCTTGTGAATCGCCGGCCGGTGGGTGTGACCGTGAACCAGCGTCCTGACACCGTGCGCCGCCATCACCTTGGGCACTTCCTCCGGCGTGACGTCGACGATTTCCGTGGCCTTCATGCGCGTTTGCGTGCGGCTTTCACTGCGTAGCTTGCGCGCCAGCTTGTGCCGCGTGGACAGCGGCAGGTGCCGCAGAATCCAAAGGCTCAACGGATTGCGCAGGTAACGACGCAGCTTCATGTAGGCCACGTCCCGCGTGCACAGCGTGTCACCATGCATCAGCAGCACCTGCTCACCGCCCAGTTCGACAACGCTTGGGTCGGCCAGCAAGGTGCAGCCCGCGGCATCGCAAAAGTCCTGACCAATCAGGAAATCACGGTTGCCGTGCATCAGGTAGACCGCCGTACCGCTGTCGCTCAACTGGCGCATGGCCTGGCAGATCGCCTGCTGGAACGGCGTCATGGCATCGTCGCCGATCCACGCTTCGAAGAAGTCGCCCAGGATGTAGAGCGCTTTGGCATGCCGCGCACGGCCATCGAGCAGATCAAGAAACGCCCGGGTGATATCCGGGCGTTCTTCTTGCAGGTGCAGATCGGAGATCAGCAGTATCACCCAATGATCTCGGCTTTCTCGATGATCACGTCTTCTTTCGGTACGTCTTGGTGGCCCGCTTTCGAACCGGTGGCGACTTTTTCGATGGCGTCGACGATTTCACGGCCTTCGATCACTTCGCCGAATACCGCGTAGCCCCAACCCTGCACGTTCTTGCCACTGTGGTTGAGGAAGTCGTTGTTGGAGGCGTTGATGAAGAACTGCGCCGAGGCCGAGTGCGGCTCCATGGTGCGGGCCATGGCGATGGTGTACTTGTCGTTCTTCAGGCCGTTGTCGGCTTCGTTCTGGATGCTGGCACGCTTGTCACGCTTTTCGTTCATGCCTGGCTCGAAACCGCCGCCCTGGATCATGAAGCCCTTGATCACCCGGTGGAACACGGTGTTCGAGTAGTGACCGGCTTCAACGTATGCCAGGAAGTTGGCAACGGTCAGCGGGGCTTTTTCGGCGTTCAGTTGCAGGACGATGTCGCCGTGGTTGGTGCTCAGTTTGACTTTGGACATGCTGAAATTCGCTCTTTCAAGGCATTAAGGAATTAGGGTGCGCAGTACGCGGGTTATCACCTGACGCAGTATCAGGCGATCGCGACACAATGGCGCGCACAGGCCATTTTGCCAGCCTGCGGCAAAAAGCCGTGATAAATCACGCCAGTTTGTCCGAGCCCGGCTGTCAGCAGCTTGACTGCTTCGGCTATGATAGGCCCTTTGATTCAATCGGCCTACCCAGGCCGGACACGTGCATTCAAGGATCCTATGAGCAAGCCCACTGCCGACAACGCGCCCAACGCCGCTGCCAAAGGCGCCCCCGCTGTCCCTGCGAACTTCCTGCGGCCGATCATCCAGGCCGACCTGGACTCGGGCAAGCACAGCAGCATCGTCACCCGCTTCCCGCCGGAGCCCAACGGTTATCTGCACATTGGTCACGCCAAGTCGATCTGCGTGAACTTTGGCCTGGCCAAGGAATTCGGTGGCGTCTGCCACCTGCGTTTCGACGATACCAACCCGGCCAAGGAAGACCAGGAATACATCGACGCCATCCAGAGCGACGTCAAGTGGCTGGGCTTCGACTGGGCCGGCGACGTGCGCTATGCCTCCAACTACTTCGACCAGTTGCACGATTGGGCGGTCGAGCTGATCAAGCGTGGCAAGGCCTATGTCTGCGACCTGACCCCTGATCAGGCCAAGGAATACCGCGGCAACCTCAAGGAGCCTGGCAAGAACAGCCCGTTCCGCGAGCGCAGCGTCGAAGAAAACCTCGACCTGTTCGCACGCATGAAGGCCGGCGAGTTCAAGGACGGCGAGCGCGTGCTGCGGGCCAAGATCGACATGGCGTCGCCGAACATGAACCTGCGCGACCCGATTCTTTACCGCATCCGTCATGCCCACCATCACCAGACCGGTGACAAGTGGTGCATCTACCCCAACTACGACTTCACCCACGGCCAGTCGGACGCCATCGAGGGCATTACCCACTCGATCTGCACCCTGGAGTTCGAAGGCCACCGTCCGCTGTACGACTGGTTCCTCGACAACCTGCCGGTGCCGGCGCACCCACGTCAGTACGAGTTCAGCCGCCTGAACCTGAACTACACCATCACCTCCAAGCGCAAGCTCAAGCAGTTGGTCGATGAGAAACACGTCGACGCCTGGGATGACCCGCGCATGTCGACCCTGTCCGGCTTCCGCCGCCGCGGTTACACGCCGGCGTCGATCCGCAATTTCTGCGAGATGATCGGTACCAACCGTTCCGACGGCGTGGTCGACATGTCGATGCTTGAGTTCAGCATCCGTGACGACCTCGACCGCACCGCGCCACGTGCCATGTGCGTACTGCGCCCGCTGAAAGTGGTCATCACCAACTACCCGGAAGGCCAGGTCGAGCAGCTCGAACTGCCGCGCCACCCGAAGGAAGACATGGGGGTACGTGTCCTACCGTTCGCCCGCGAGCTGTACATCGACCGCGACGACTTCATGGAAGAACCGCCGAAGGGCTACAAGCGCCTGGAACCGGCCGGTGAAGTGCGCCTGCGTGGCAGCTACGTGATCCGCGCTGATGAAGCCATCAAGGATGCCGACGGCAACATCGTCGAACTGCGTTGCTCGTACGATCCGGACACCCTGGGCAAAAACCCGGAAGGCCGCAAGGTCAAGGGTGTGATCCACTGGGTGCCGGCCGCAGGCAGCGTCGAGTGTGAAGTGCGCCTGTACGACCGCCTGTTCCGTTCGCCAAACCCGGAAAAGACCGAGGACGGCGGCAGCTTCCTGGACAACATCAACCCAGATTCGCTGCAAGTGCTGACCGGCTGCCGCGCCGAACCGTCGCTGGGCCAGGCGCAGCCTGAAGACCGCTTCCAGTTCGAGCGCGAAGGCTACTTCTGCGCCGACCTCAAGGACAGCCAGCCGGGTCGCCCGGTGTTCAACCGCACTGTCACCCTGCGTGACTCCTGGGGCAGCTAAGGAACCGTCGTGCTTAACATCTACAACACGCTGAGCAAAACCAAGGAAGCCTTCAAGCCGCTGGATGGCAACAAGGTGCGCATGTACGTGTGCGGCATGACCGTGTACGACTACTGCCACCTTGGCCACGGCCGCAGCATGGTGGCCTTCGACCTGGTCACCCGTTGGCTGCGCAAGAGCGGCTACGAGCTGACCTATGTGCGCAACATCACCGACATCGACGACAAGATCATCAACCGGGCCAACGAGAACGGCGAGACCTTCGACGCGCTGACCGCCCGCATGATCGACGCGATGCACGAAGACGAGCGCCGCCTCAACATCCTGCCGCCGGACCAGGAGCCACGTGCCACCGATCACATCGCGGGCATGCACGCCATGATCCAGACGCTGATCGACAAGGGCTACGCCTACGCGCCGGGTAACGGCGACGTGTACTACCGGGTAGGCAAGTTCGTCGGGTACGGCAAACTGTCGCGCAAGAAGATCGAAGACCTGCGCATCGGTGCCCGCATCGAGGTCGACGAGGCCAAGCAGGACCCGCTCGACTTCGTGCTGTGGAAGGGCGTCAAGCCGGGCGAGCCGAGCTGGGAATCGCCGTGGGGCCCGGGCCGTCCTGGCTGGCACATCGAGTGCTCGGTGATGTCCACCTGCTGCCTGGGCGAGAGCTTCGACATCCACGGTGGTGGCAGCGACCTGGAGTTCCCGCACCACGAGAATGAGATCGCCCAGAGCGAGGCGGCCACCGGCAAGCAGTACGCCAATGCCTGGATGCACTGCGGCATGATCCGTATCAACGGCGAGAAGATGTCCAAGTCGTTGAACAACTTCTTCACCATCCGTGACGTGCTCGAGAAGTATCACCCGGAGGTCGTGCGCTACCTGCTGGTGGCCAGCCACTACCGCAGTGCCATCAACTACTCCGAAGACAGCCTGCGCGATGCAAAAGGCGCGTTGGAGCGCTTCTACCACGCCCTGCGCGGCTTGCCACGAGTGCCGGCCAAGGGCGGCGAGGCGTTTGTCGAGCGCTTCAGCATGGCGATGAACGACGACTTCGGCACCCCGGAAGCCTGCGCCGTGCTGTTTGACCTGGTGCGCGAGATCAATCGCCTGCGCGACAGCGATCCGGACGCGGCAGCGGGCCTTGCCGGTCGCCTGCGTGAGCTGGGCGATGTGCTGGGTGTGCTGCAACTGGAGGCCGACGACTTCCTGCGTGCAGGCGCAGAAGGCAAGGTCGATGCGGCTGAAGTGGAAGCGTTGATCCAGGCGCGCCTGCAGGCGCGTGCAGACAAGAACTGGGCGGAATCCGACCGTGTCCGTGACCAGCTGACCGCCATGGGCGTGGTGCTGGAAGACGGCAAGGGCGGGACTACCTGGCGCTTGGCAGACTGATCAATGGCGCGAGGGGCTGCCACGCAGCCCTTTCGCGACACGCCACTAAACAGCAGGCAGCGGTTTTCTCCTCAGCACCACTCGCCCTTTCTTCATGCCGACCGCCAGCGCTGACAAAATCAGGGCAATACACAGCCACTCCCAGCCGCTAGGCACCTCATCCACGATCAAGGCTGAGCTGACGATGCCGAATACCGGAATCAGCAGCGACAGCGGCGCTACCGTGGACACCGGGTATTCGCGCAACAGGTAATTCCATCCCCAATAGCAGAAGTGCGTCGCGGCATACACCTGGAAGACCAGGGAAAAGACCACGACAGCATTCGTGTGCGCTGCCAGTGCCACGAACGGGGTTGCGCCATGCAGCCACCACGTGAGCGACAGCAAGGGTATTGGCGCAAATAGGCTGGCCCATACCACGAAGGCAAAGATTTCCTTCACCTTTGACAGCTTGATGATGACGTTGCCGATGCTCCAGGCCAGTGCGCTGATCAAGACCAGCAGCAACCCTGTTGTCGTGGTTTTGCCCGGGCTTGCTGCGAGGATGCCAACCAAGCCGGTCGCCGCCAGCCCGATGCCGACCAGTTGCGGGCCGGTCAGGGGCTCGCGAAACAGCAAGCAGCCCCACGCCAGGGTAAAGAATGCACTGAACTGAATCAGCAGCGAGGCGCTGCCCGGTGGCACACCCATGGCGATGCCGAGATTGATCAATGCCCACATGGCTACGCCGAAGATCAGGCCATAGGCACCTAACCAGCGGACGGCAACCTTGGGGCGCTTGACGAAAAACACCCACGGCAATGCGCACAGCGCGAAGCGTAAGCCGGTGAGCAGCAGGGGGTCGACGTGGGCCAAGCCCAGTTTGGTGATCGGGAAGTTGAGGCCCCATAGGGCTGTGACCAGGACGGCAAGGGTCAGGTGTTTTCTGTGCATGGTTTGGCAATCTTCTGAGGTCGCGGCAGTGCGCCTTGACGCTTCAGTCACTATGCCGCGGTAACGGTTTGGCCCGCTTTCAATTCAGGGTCGGATCTAATTAAAATCAGGCCATGACCTACGTTGAAGATACGCTGTACGACGACACGCCTTGTGATGTGGTGGTGACGAGAAAGGCCTTTGCGGACGGCGAACTGTTCCCGATGCATCGCCATGGTCGCGGCCAGTTTGCCTTTGCCGCTTGCGGCGTGATCACGGTTGCAACCGAATCAGGTAATTGGGCCGTGCCGCCGTTACGGGCCATCTGGGTGCCTGCACAAGTGGCCCATGCCATGCAGATGCGCGGCCCGGTGACCATGCTCAATGCCTATATTTGCCCGCAGGCCGCCGAGCGGGTTGGGTTGCCTGGGCATTGTCATGTGTTTGCGGTTTCCCCTTTGGTGCAGCAGTTGCTTGAAAAGGCGATCGAAGTGCCTGTGCAGTACCCCCTGCAGGGGCGTGATGCCTGCTTGATGGGCTTGCTGCTGCATGAGATTGCCGACATGCCGGCGCTGTCGCTGAATGCGCCGATCCCCAAGGAGCCGCGCCTTGCGCGGGCATGCAGAGCGTTTCTGGCGGCGCCTTCGCTGCAAACAGGCATCGATGGCATGGCGGACTGGGCCTGCATGAGCCGGCGTACGTTCACGCGCCAGTTTCGCGTGTACACCGGGATCAGCTTTATTGAATGGCGCCAGCAGGCATGCTTGCTGGACGCCGTGGTGCGGCTTGGCAATGGAGAGCCGGTCACCCGTGTCGCACTGGCGCTTGGCTACAGCAGCCCGAGCGCCTTTGCGACCGTGTTCAAGCGCTTGCTGGGCGATGCGCCCAGCCGCTATTTCGATGCCCCCATCAATGGGCAATGCAGTACCAGCCTGGCGCCGCCCAGTTCGCTGGCGCCTACCTCCAGCGCAAACCCATGAAGGTCGACGATCGCGGCAACGATCGACAGGCCCAGCCCGAAACCTGGGTGCCGGTGACCTTCCTCGCTGCGATAGAACCGCTTGAGTACCGCCGTACGTTCCTCTTCAGGAATTCCCGGGCCGCTGTCCTCAATGGCGATGTGCAGGCCTTGGTCGTCCTGCGTCGCCAGCACGCGCACGCGGCCACCCTCTGGGGTGAACTTGATAGCGTTGCCCACTAGATTGGCCAATGCCTCGAACAGCAGTTCGCGGTCACCGTGCAGCGCCGGTAGCTGCGCGGGCTGCGCAAGTTCCAGGCGGATACCGCCATCCTCCGCCAGCGGCAGGTAGAAGTCGTGCAGCTCTACCAGCAGATCATGCGGGTCGAGTTGTACAAAACCTGCACGCCGCTGACGGTCCTCCAGTTCACTGATGCGCAACAAGCCGCGAAAGCGCGCCATCAAGGTATCGGTTTCGCCAATCGCCTGGTCGAGTGCCTCGGCCTGCGCCGAGTCGGTAGCACTCTGCTGGCGGATTCGGTACAGCTGCGCGCGCAGGCGGGTCAGCGGCGTGCGCAGGTCGTGGGCAATGTTGTCGCACACCCCCTTGACCTCGTGCATCAACCGCTCGATGCGGTCGAGCATGGCATTGACGATGGCGGCAAGCATGTCCAGCTCGTCGCGACGGGCTGACAGCGGCAGCCGGTGGGTGAGGTCGCCGGCGACGATCAACTCGGCCTGGGCCTGAATCGCGCGAATGCGCTTGAGCGGCCTGCGCCGCAGCAGGTACCAGCCGGCAAACCCGGGGATCAAGGTCAGGGAAATACCCCAGAGCAGGGCATGCAAGATGATCCGCGTGACCACGAACAACGAGCCATTGTCCCGTACCAGCACCAGCCAACGGCCATCCTGCACTTTGATGGCCACGGCGTCGCAGCTGTCGCGTGGCATGTGCGGGTCATCGGCGTCCAGGCAGCGTTTGAGCTCATGCACCTTGCCGTCCAAACCTAGCTCCGAAGGCAGCGTGCGCAGGCGGCCGCCAAGCGGGTTGAGCTGGGCATCGAACAGGCCGTAGGCATCGAAGCTGCGCTCCTCGAAGGCCTGGCTGGCAATCAAGGCGTCGTCCAGTTGCTTGCCGCTCATGTGTGCGAACAGGTGCTGGCGCTGCAGCATGGAATGGCGAGTCAGTTTGTTCAGGTAGCTGGAGACCTCGAAGTACAGCACCCCCATCAGGATGCTGCTCCAAGCCACGAACAGAAAGCTGTACAGCGCCAGCAAGCGGCTGGTTGACGAGCTCCAGCCCTTAGACGGGTTCAGCAATGGCATAGCCGGAGCCCCGTACCGTACGGATCAGCGGCGATTGGCCGGGCGAGTCGATCTTCTTGCGCAAGCGGCCGATGTGGACGTCGATGAGGTTGGTGCCCGGGTCGAAGTGATAGCCCCAGACTTCTTCGAAGATCATCATCCGCGTGATCACCTGGCCGCTGTGGCGCATCAGGTATTCGAGCAGTTTGTACTCGGTCGGCAGCAGGTTGAGGGTGTGCTCGCCGCGGCGGGCTTCGTGGCTGATCAGGTCCAGCTGCAGGTCGGCGACTTGCAGGCGGGTCTGGGTCATCGGCACGCTGTTGCGGCGCAGCAGCACCTCGACACGGGCGGCCATTTCGTCCGAGGCGAACGGCTTGGTCAAGTAGTCATCCCCCCCGGCACGCAGGCCACGCACGCGTTCGTCAACGTCGGACAGGGCGCTGATCATCAGGATCGGCGTGGCGATTTTCAGGTTGCGCAAGGTCGTGACGATGGTCAGGCCATCGACTTCGGGCAGCATACGGTCCAGGGTAATCAGGTCGTAGCCACCGGCAATCGCCTTGGCGAGGCCTTCCCGGCCATTGTCGGCCCAATCCACGTCCAGGCCGTGGCTGGAGAGTTCGGCGACGATTTCCTGGCCGGTGACGGCGTCGTCTTCGATGGTCAGTACGCGTGGCATGCTGGTTCCTGGGCGGCGAATAGAGGCTTGATTGTGCCAAAGAATAGACAAACGGCGATTTAAGAAAAATTCATCTGGCGCTTCGGGCCCGACCCAGCAGCCAAAAAAAAGGGCATGCCATCATCTGGCATGCCCCTTTGTCAGGCTTGCAAAGCGCCTCAGGCGACCTTGACGATCCAGCCTGCCGGTGCTTCGACGTCACCGCTCTGGATGCCAGTCAGCTCGTTGTAGAGCTTTTGGGTTACCGGGCCGACTTTTTCCAGGTCATGGAAGACGTGCAGCTTGCCGTTGTACTCGATGCCACCGATCGGGGTGATTACCGCAGCGGTACCGCAAGCGCCTGCTTCGATGAAGCGGTCGAGGTTGTTGATCTCGACATCGCCTTCGATCACTTTCAGGCCCAGGCGCGAGGACGCCAGTTCCATCAGCGACAGGCGGGTGATGCCTGGCAGCACGGAGGCCGACTTCGGAGTCACGAACTCATTGTTGGCGGTGATGCCGAAGAAGTTGGCCGAACCGACTTCCTCGATCTTGGTGTGAGTCAGCGGATCGAGGTAGATGGCGTCGGCGAAGTTGGCTTTCTTGGCTTCAGCACCTGGCTGCAGGCTGGCAGCGTAGTTGCCACCGACTTTGGCCGCGCCGGTGCCTTGCGGGGCGGCACGGTCGAAGCTGGAGATCTGGAAGTTGTGCGGCTTCATGCCGCCTTTGAAGTACGAGCCAACCGGGATGGCGAAGACCGAGAAGATGAACTCGGGGGCGGTGCGCACGCCGATGTTGTCGCCGGTGCCGATCACGAACGGGCGCAGGTACAGGGCGCCTTTGCCATGGGGCGGCACGAAACGCTCGTTGGCCTTGACCACTTGCTTGCACGCTTCGATGAACACATCGGTCGGCACCTGTGGCATCAGCAGGCGGGCGCAGCTGCGCTGCATGCGTGCGGCGTTCTGGTCCGGGCGGAACAGGTTGATCGAGCCGTCCTTGCAACGGTAGGCCTTCAGGCCCTCGAAGCACTGTTGGCCGTAGTGCAGGGCAGTGGAGCCTTCACTGATGTGCAGTACGTTGTCTTCGGTCAGGGTGCCCTTGTCCCACTCGCCATTGCGCCATACGGACAGGTAGCGTTTATCGGTCTTGATGTAGTCGAAACCCAGCTTGTCCCAGTTAATGCTCTCGTTACTCATGACACCCTCGATTGTCTTGCAGATGCCCGATCGCTCGGGCTGCTGTTATATGCGCACCACGCCACGATAATACATCCGTCGCGGATCGGGAACGGCCAGTCACGAAACAGCGTGCGATTGGGTGGGGGGAGGGCGTATGTCTGGGGTTTTGCGCCGCCCTTGAGATCGAGCGCCGCCCGCGCGGCGCTCGATCTCATAGGCGGCGAAGATCTACCGTCATTCATATGAAGGCCCACACCCCCTCAGCGCCCCCGCAACCGCTTACCCCAATCCCCGCCGTGGCTCCGACTACAAGCCTCTTCACTGTCAAACCGCACATGCCAAGCCGGGTGATCCAGCCGTATCCCCACTTCATCAAGCGCCTGACAGGTCAACGCCAGCATCCGCGCTTTAGCCACCCCAGCCAGCGCTGCAGCCTTGTCTGCCTCGCGCTCGAATACCCAGGTAATGCGCAGGCTGGCAGGAAAACTGTCGGGGTCAAGGTGATGGGTAAGCCAGGTGAACCCGACAATCTCTGCCTTGGCCGTTTCGCAGGCCTCCGTCAGGCAAACCACCAGCTCACGCTCCACGCGGGCCATTTCGCGCTTGCCCATGGCCTTCATTGCGTGGCCTCATCATCGATTTGCTGGCAGAAGCGCAGGCGGTTGCCAAACGGGTCATGGACCTGCATCTGCAGGCCCCAGTCCAGGCGTTCGGCTTCGGGCCGGGCGTAGCCGTAGCGTTTGGCCTGCAGTTCGCGCTCGAGGGCGCGCAGGTCGTCGAGGCGGGCGAACACGGTCGAACCCGGGGTGGCATCGCCGTGGTGTTCGCTTAGGTGCAGGATCAACCCGTCGCGGTGGATTTGCGCGTACAGGGGCAGGTCCGGGCTGAAGCGGTGTTCCCAGTCCAGGCTGAAGCCGAGGAAGTCGAGGTAAAACTCTTTGGCTTTTTCGACCGAGAAAATACGCAGTACCGGGATGGCGGGGGCGAGCGGCATAGGGCGTCCTTGGCCGTTGATGAAGGTGCAACTGTAGCGCAGATGCGCCGATGCTTGTGCGTGTGTCGCGCAATGGCCGACGGCAATGGTTGACCACCTGCCAGCCACTGCGTAGCCTTGCCACTTCGAGGTTCTTCGCCAAGCCGAAGCTAAGACGGGAACGCGGTATAAGCCGCGGCTGCCCCCGCAACTGTAAGCACCGACAACGGGTCGACACAGCCACTGCGCAAGCGCGCGGGAAGGCGTCGCGCCCTCCAGCCCTGCTATTCAAAGCACGGCAGGTACGGTGCGAGCCAGGAGACCTGCCTCGAGGCGATTTCGACTTTCAACCGGGCGGGGTGATCCGGTGGCGAACAAGCCCGGCCGACCTGGCCCGTGGCTTTCGTCCTGCATGCCCGCGCCATCTTGCCAAGGGCATCGCGACATGAAAACACTGGCCAAACTCCCCGTCACCATCGTTACCGGCTTCCTCGGTTCGGGCAAGACCACCTTGCTTCGCCACATGCTCGACAACGCCCAAGGCCGCCGTATCGCGGTGATCGTCAATGAATTTGGCGAACTGGGCATCGATGGCGAGATTCTCAAACAGTGCAGCATCGGTTGCACCGAAGAAGAGGCCAGCGGCCGCGTGTACGAGCTGGCCAATGGCTGCCTGTGCTGCACCGTGCAGGAAGAGTTCTTCCCAGTCATGCGCGAGTTGGTCGCACGCCGTGGCGACCTTGACCACATCCTCATCGAAACCAGTGGCCTGGCGCTGCCAAAGCCGTTGGTACAGGCCTTCCAGTGGCCAGAAATCCGTAACGCCTGCACCGTCGATGCGGTCATTACCGTGGTCGACAGCCCGGCTGTGGCGGCCGGCACCTTTGCCGCCTACCCAGACCAGGTGGACGCACAGCGCAAGCTGGACCCGAACCTGGACCACGAGTCGCCGCTGCACGAACTGTTCGCTGACCAGTTGGCCAGTGCCGACCTGGTGGTGCTGAACAAGGCCGACCTGATCGACGCCGAAGGCCTGGCCAAGGTCCGCGCCGAGGTGGCCGAGGAGCTGCCGCCCGCCGTCAAGGTGATCGAGGCCAGCAGCGGCCGTCTGCCACTGGACGTACTGCTGGGCGTGGGCGCCGAGTCCGAGGTGCACATCGATGGCCGCCGTACCCACCACGATTCGCACCACGATGGCGATGATCACGACGATCATGACCACGACGCCTTCGATTCGATCTCCATCGACCTGCCAGAAGCCGACGAAAGCCTGTTGCTCGATGCCCTGACCCAGTTGGTGGTCGAGTTCGGCATCCTGCGCGCCAAAGGTTTCGCCGCCATCCCGGGCAAGCCGATGCGCCTGCTGGTGCAAGGCGTGGGTACCCGCTTCGACAAGCACTTCGACCGCGCCTGGCGTGCCGACGAGCCGCGTATCACGCGCCTGGTGCTGATCGGTCAGGACCTGGATGCCGTGCAGCTCGAAGCGCGTCTGCGCCAGGCCTTGGGCGCCTGACCCATGCACCTGCTGCGGACCCAGCCCGGCGGCTTCGTGCCGGATGACAGCATTGCCGACCTCGGCCAGACACCCGCCGAACTGGTGATCCTCTGCAGCGGCGATTCACACCTGGCATTGCTTGCCGATACCGCCGAGCAATTGCCCGAGGACTACCCCAGCCTGCGCCTGGCCAACCCGATGCAGGTACAGAACCACGCCTCGGTCGACCTGTATGTCGACGAGGTGCTGCGCCATGCCAAGGTCATTGTGGTGTCGCTGCACGGGGGCGTTGGCTACTGGCGCTATGGCGTCGAGCAACTGGTCGCCCTGGCGGCCCGCGGCGTGCAGCTGGTCCTGGTGCCGGGCGATGATCGGCCGGACCCTGAGCTGACCGGCCTAGGCACCGTGACCGGCGATCAGGCCGAACGCCTCTGGCACTACCTGCGCCAGGGCGGCAAGGCCAACGCCCTCAACCTGTTCAACTGCCTGGCCAACCAATGGCTGGGCCGTGACTATGCGTGGGACGAGCCGCAGCCATTACCACGCACCTCGGTGTATCACCCGGCCAAAGGCAGTGCGCTGCTTGAGGACTGGTACGCGCAGTGGCACCCGGAGCATCCGGTGGCACCGTTGCTGTTCTACCGGTCACACCTGCAAGCGGCCAACACCGCGTTCATCGACGTCTTTTGCGAGCGTTTGCTGGCGGCGGGGCTCAACCCCTTGCCGATTGCCGTGGCCAGCCTCAAGGAAAGCGCCTGCTTCGAACAGGTCGAAGCCTGGCTGGATGAAGTCGGCGCCGAGGTGTTGATCAACACCACGGGGTTTGCCTTGTCCAGCCCCGAACGCCCCAACCTGCGCCCGTTCCGCCGCGACATCCCGGTGTTGCAGGCCATTTGCGCGCAGGACAACCAACCGGCGTGGGAAGCCAGCGAGCAGGGCCTGGGCGCGCGTGACCTGGCCATGCACATCGTTTTGCCGGAGCTGGACGGGCGAATCATCACCCGCCCGGTCAGTTTCAAGGACATGGCCTGGCGCAGTGAGCGCAGCCAGTCCGACGTAGTCTGTTACCGCGCCCACCCCGAGCGCATGGATTTTGTCGCCGAGCTCGCTCGGCGCTGGGTAGAGCTGGCCCGGTTAGCCAATGGCCAGAAGCGCGTAGCCTTGGTGTTGGCCAACTACCCGACCCGTGACGGCCGGATTGGCAACGGGGTGGGGCTGGATACGCCGGCAGCGGCCTTGAATATCCTCAAGGCACTGCAGGCCGAAGGGTATCCGTTGGCGGGCCTGCCAGGCACTGGCACGCAGTTGATCCAGCAGTTGCTGGGCGGTGTGACCAATGACCTCGATCACCTGGACCAACGCCCGTGCGCGCAAAGCCTGAGCCTGGATGACTACCAGGCTGCGTTTTCCCGCCTGCCTGAAGCCAACCGCCAGGCAGTGCTGGAGCGCTGGGGGCCGCCGGAGCAAGACCCGATGTACCGCAGTGGCCGCTTGATGGTTGCGGGCTTGCGCTACGGCCTGACCTTCGTCGGCATCCAGCCGGCGCGGGGCTATCAGGTCGATCAGAGTGCGGTGTATCACGACCCTGACCTGGTGCCGCCACACGCGTACTTGGCGTTTCATTTCTGGCTGCGCCATGCCTTTGCCGCCGACGCGGTGATCCACGTCGGCAAGCACGGCAACCTGGAGTGGCTGCCTGGCAAGGGGGTAGGGTTGTCTGCGCAATGCTGGCCCGACGCGCTGCTGGGCCCGCTGCCGAACATCTACCCGTTCATCGTCAACGACCCAGGTGAAGGCGCCCAGGCCAAGCGCCGAACTCAGGCGGTGATCATCGACCACCTGATGCCGCCGCTGACCCGCGCCGAAACCTATGGCCCGCTGCGTCACCTGGAACAACTGGCGGACGAATTCTACGAGGCGCAGCTGCTCGACCCGCGGCGTGCTCGCGAGCTGCAGCGCGACATTCTTGAGCTGGTCAAGGCCAACCACATCGACCGGGAACTGCAACTGGAAGGGCAGCTGGACGATGCCGCTGTGTGGCTGCCGCGTCTGGACACCTACCTGTGTGACCTCAAGGAATCGCAGATTCGCGATGGCTTGCACGTGTTTGGCCAGTCGCCCGAGGGCCGGCTGCGTTTGGACACCCTGTTGGCCTTGCTGCGTGTGGAGCGCGGTGACGGCCGGGGTGGCAATGCCAGCCTGTTGCGTGCGCTGGCCAAGGCCCTGGTGCCGGGCTTCGCCCCGCTCGATTGCGACCTTGGGCAGCCGTGGCTGGGGCTGCGGCCCGGGCCTTTGCAGGCGATCAGCGACGCGCCATGGCGCACCTGTGGTGATACCCGCGAGCGCCTAGAGCTGCTGGCCTTGCAGGTGATAGAGCAGGCGCTTGGCGGCACGCTGGTGCTGCCCGCCTTGAGCGAATGGCAACCGGTACGTGATGTGGTGCAGGCATTGTGTGACGCGGTGGCGCCGAGCCTGGATGCTTGTGGTGCGGCCGAGATCAACGGCCTGCTGGCGGCCCTGGCCGGCCGTTTCGTGCCGGCCGGCCCGAGTGGCGCCCCAAGCCGCGGTCGCCTGGATGTACTGCCAACCGGGCGCAACTTCTATACCGTGGATGTACGCAACCTGCCCACCACCACGGCCTGGCGCCTGGGTTTTGCCTCGGCGAGCCTGATTCTCGAGCGCCATCTACAAGACCATGGCGACCACCTGCGCCAGTTGGGCCTATCGGTATGGGGCACCGCGACCATGCGCACCGGCGGCGACGATATCGCCCAGGCCATGGCCCTGATGGGGGTACGCCCGGTGTGGGCTACCGGTAGCCAGCGGGTCGACGATTTCGAAATCTTGCCGCTGAGCCTGCTAGACCGCCCGCGGGTGGACGTTACCTTGCGGGTGTCGGGGTTCTTCCGCGACGCGTTCGGCAACTTGATCCGCCTGTTCGATGCTGCAGTTCAAGCGGTGGCGGCGCTGGATGAGCCTGATGACCTCAACCCGCTGGCAGCGCGTGTGCGCAGCGAGCGTGAGGCTCTGCAGGCGCAGGGCGTGGAAGCCGAGCAAGCGGCGCGCCAGGCGGGCTGGCGGGTATTCGGGGCCAAACCCGGTGCCTACGGTGCCGGTGTGCAGAATGCAATCGATGGCCGCTTGTGGCACAGCCGTGACGACTTGGCTGAGGTCTACCTCAACCATGGCGGGTACGCCTATGGCGGCAGTGATGAAGGCACCCCGGCCCGTGAACAGTTCGCCCGCCGCCTGGGGCAGGTCCAGGCGGTACTGCAGAACCAGGATAACCACGAGCATGACCTGCTCGATTCCAACGACTACTACCAGTTCCAGGGTGGCATGCTGGCCGCCTCGGAAACCTTGTCTGGCGCGTCGGTGGCCAGCTACCACGGCGACCACAGCCAGGTCGATCGGCCGCGCATCCGCACCCTCAAGGAGGAGCTCAACCGGGTCATTCGTGCCCGTGCGCTCAACCCCAAGTGGATCGACGGGGTAAAGCGCCATGGCTACAAGGGTGCCTTCGAGATGGCGGCAACGGTCGACAACCTGTTCGCCTTCGATGCCACCACGCACCTGATCGACGACCATCATTATCAGTCGCTGGCCGATGCCTACGTGCTCGACCCTGCGACCCGCGATTTCATGCGTGAGCACAACCCCGAGGCGCTACGCGACCTCACCGAACGCCTGCTGGAGGCCCAGCAACGCGGCCTGTGGGAGGCGCCCGGCGATTACCGCGAAGCCCTTGAGGCGCAACTGCTCGACGGCGAGGAACAGGCTTGAAATGAGTGAACCCGTACAATTTCCGCTGGCCGCCGTGGTCGGTGCCGACGCGCTGAAACTGGCCCTGTGCCTGACCGCCATCGACCCGAAGATCGGGGGCGTGCTGATTGAAGGCCCGCGCGGCATGGCCAAGAGTACCTTGGCCCGTGGCCTCGCCGACCTGCTCGGCGAGGGGCCGTTCGTCACGCTGCCGTTGGGCGCCAGTGAAGAGCGCTTGGTCGGCACCCTCGACCTGGACGCTGCGTTGGGGCAGGGCAAGGCCCAGTTTTCACCCGGTGTGCTGGCCCAGGCCGATGGCGGCGTGCTGTACGTGGACGAGGTCAACCTGTTGCCCGATACCCTCGTCGACCTGTTGCTCGACGTGGCCGCCAGCGGCACCAACCGCATCGAACGTGATGGCATCTCGCACCGGCACAGCGCGCGTTTTGTGCTGATTGGCACCATGAACCCAGAAGAAGGCGAGTTGCGACCGCAGCTGCTTGACCGTTTTGGCTTGAATGTGGCCCTCGAAGGCTTGCCGGAGCCCCTGGCGCGCCAGCAGATCATCCGCCGCCGCCTTGCGTTCGACAGCGACCCCCAGGCCTTCTGCGCGCAATGGGCAACTGCCCAGGCGCAACTGCGCGAGCGCTGCCAGCAGGCGCGCCACGACCTCGCCCAGATTGCCCTGGACGACCAGGCCCTGGCCTGGATCACCGAGCGCTGCTACGCCGCCGGGGTCGATGGCCTGCGGGCGGACCTGGTCTGGCTGCGCGCAGCACGCGCGCACTGTGCCTGGCGCGGCGGCGAGGCCATTGATGAAGCCGATGTCGAGGCGGTGGCCGAGTTCGCTTTGCGCCATCGTCGCCGTGTATCGCCCCAGCAGCAGCCGCCTTCGACACCGCCCGAGACGGGCCAGCAGAGCGCAAGCAGCCAGGGCAGCCAAGGCGGGCAGGGCGACTGGGGCGCGCTGCCACCACAGCCAGTGACCAGTGGTGCGCGCCGTGAGGTGCCGAACTGGGCAAAAAAGCCCTGAGCATCCGCCAGCGAAAAGCCCAAGGGACGGATGCCAGGCCACGTGCAGGGCAGTTGAAAGGCGCCAGCCGTGGCCGTGTACACAGCACCACTTCGGGCCGAGTAGCCTGGCTGCCGACTTTGCTCAAGGGGCGGCCACGGCTGCGTGAAGACCTCTGCTGGCAACAGCGCAACGCTCAGCCTGGCGAACTGTGGCTGGTGATCGTCGACGCCTCGGCCTCAACCCGCCGCCACCAGGCGCTGGCGCAGACCAAAGGTTTGCTGGCGGCGTTGTTCGACCAGGCATACCGTCAGCGGGCCCGGTTGGCCCTGCTGACAGCGAGCGGGCAGACGCCGCAGTGGCAGCGACACGGCCTGAAGGCCTCGGCGGCCTTGCAGCCCTGGTTGCAAGCACTGGGGGCAGGGGGCGGCACACCGTTGATCGCCGCGTTGGAGCAAGCGCGGCAGTGGCTGCAGGCGCGGCAGCAGGCTCACCCTCATGAAGCTGTGCGCTGCCTGGTATTTACCGACGGTCGGCTGCAGCACTCGGATAAGGTGCAACCGATGGGCTGTGCCACGCTACTGGTCGACATGGAGCTGGCGCCCGTTCGTCTGGGCCGTGCGCAACAATTGGCTGCGCAACTGCAGGCCGATTATCAGCACCTGGAGCACTTCAAGGTCGTGGATTGAATAACAGTGCGGCGTGATACTGCGACACAATGTCGCAATAAGATGTCGCAATAAGAAAAGTTGCAGCGGCAGCAACTGAGAAGTTGCACAAGTGCGTGGCAGGGCACGCACTTGGAGGGGCAATCACAATTACTTCGGCATCGACCACGGTTGCAGGTCATAACCTTTTTCGCACAGCTCGGCGCGCACTTCCTCGATCAGGCTGGCCCATTGCGCAGGGTCGGAATAAATGCGCGAGGACACTTGCTTGCTGCCGATGCGGGTGCTGGTCCGGTCGATCACTGCCAGGCTCAATTCACCAGTACCATTGGGCGCATCCCAGGCTACGCACTGGAAAGGTTCGAAGGCGTGGTCGGCAATCAGCAGTGCTTCGTTGACACGGAGCGGGGCATTCATGGTTCGGTCTCTCTATGGTCCCAAACATCGAAGTGAAGTCCGCGTTGCTTTAAATTCGCCTCAATCATCGCGATATGCAGCGCGGGGTTATGTGTACTGATGCTCGTTGTCCGGGGGCGAGTCACACATTGGGTGTAAAAATTTGTGTCAGGGTTGAATCCGTTCTTGCCTGCGCCGCCATGGGATGTCGATAAAGTGCGAAAATTCCCGTCAGGGTTTGTAAAAAAATGATTCGGCAGACAGACGGTACTGGGCACCGTCAAGTTCGTTGCTACTGTTAATTGGGCGCCACAACTTGCTGTTTTACTTCACAAAACCAAACTCTGGCGCCAAGGAACGGTCATGCAGCAACCCGCTTCCCAACGCCGTTTGCTCATCGTCGACCCCTGCGACGACTGCCACCGTTTATTGCCAGGCCTGCGCAGTGCCGGCTGGGATGTGGACAGTTGTATGCTCGGCGCTGCCCTGGACCACGCCTGCGATGTTGGCCTGCTGCGGCTGCAGGCGTCGCACCTGCGCCATCCCGACGCGGTCAAGGACATGATCAAGCGCAGCAATACCGAGTGGATCGCCGTGCTCAGCGCCGAGCAGTTGCGCATGCAGAACGTCGGTGATTTTGTCTGCGAGTGGTTTTTCGACTTCCACACCTTGCCGTTCGACGTTTCCCGCGTTCAGGTTACCCTCGGGCGTGCCTTCGGCATGGCGCGGCTGCGTGGCAAGGGTGCGGTGCGGGTGGACGACTCGGTTCACGAGTTGCTGGGTGAGAGCCGGCCGATCCGCGAGTTGCGCAAGCTGTTGGGGAAACTGGCGCCCACCGAGTCGCCGGTTTTGATCCGTGGCGAGAGTGGCACAGGCAAGGAGCTGGTGGCGCGCACCCTGCATCGGCAGTCGCAGCGGCACGATCAGCCGTTCATCGCGATCAACTGCGGGGCGATACCCGAGCACCTGATCCAGTCCGAGCTGTTTGGGCACGAGAAGGGTGCCTTTACCGGTGCGCATCAACGCAAGGCCGGGCGAATAGAGGCGGCGCATGGCGGTACCTTGTTCCTGGACGAGGTGGGTGACTTGCCGTTGGAACTGCAAGCCAACCTGCTGCGCTTTCTGCAGGAAAAACACATTGAACGGGTCGGTGGCAGCCAGCCTATCCCCGTGGATGTGCGGGTGTTGGCGGCGACTCACGTGGACCTTGAAAAAGCCATCGAACAGGGCCGCTTTCGCGAGGACCTGTATTACCGGCTGAATGTGTTGCAGGTGGTGACGGCGCCACTGCGAGACAGGCATGGTGACCTGTCGATGCTGGCCAGCCATTTTGCCCATTTCTACAGCCTAGAGACCGGGCGCAGGCCGCGCTCGTTCAGTGATCATGCGTTAGCGGCCATGGGCCGGCATGACTGGCCGGGCAATGTGCGTGAGCTCGCCAACCGAGTGCGGCGCGGGCTGGTGTTGGCAGAAGGGCGGCAGATCGAGGCGCAGGACCTGGGCTTGCAGATCGAGCAAGAGCAGTCGCCGCTGGGTACCCTGGAGCAGTACAAGCACCGGGCAGAGCGCCAGGCTTTGTGTGATGTGCTTAACCGGCACAGCGACAACTTGAGCATCGCTGCGAAAGTACTCGGGATCTCGCGGCCGACATTCTATCGGCTGCTGCACAAGCACCAGATTCGTTGACGCCTGCCTGTGTAGGAGCAGCCTTGAGCTGCGAAGAGGCCGGTGGCAGCACTTAAGATCTCGGATGCTGCCGCCGGCCTCTTCGCAGCACAAGGCTGCTCCTACAAGGGGGCGATCAATGCGGTGCGCGCGGGATGGTCTTGAGCAGGTCTTCCGGGCTGATGTGCCCAACCACCTGGGCCACCGCGCTGCCTGGGGTCGGCAGGTCGATGATGTGGCTTTTCATCTTGCCGACCACATGCATTTCACACGGTTTGCAGTCGAATTTCAGGGTCAGCACTTCGTCGCCCTGAATCAGCTGCATCGGCGCCACCTTGGTGCGCACGCCGGTCACGCCCTTGGCCTGCTTGGGGCACAGGTTGAACGAGAAGCGCAGGCAGTGCTTGGTGATCATCACCGGCACTTCGCCGTGCTCTTCATGGGCCTCGTAGGCCGCGTCGATCAGCTGCACGCCGTGACGGTGGTAGAAATCGCGCGCTTTCTGGTTGTAAACGTTGGCCAGGAACGACAGGTGCGACTCCGGGTACACCGGAGGTGGCGTGGTTTCAGCTTTACGACCGCCGCGGGGATGCGCCTTGACCCGAGCAGCGGTCAGCGCCTCGATGGCTTCACGGCGCAGGGCCTTGAGCTGGGAGTTAGGGATGAAATACGCCTGTGGGGCATCCAGTTCGATGGCGTTGGCGTGGTACTGGGTGGTACCCAGTTGGCCCAACAGGTCGTGCAGTTGGTCCAGCGCCTGTTGCGGCTTGTTGGCCGCGCCGAACGGGCCGTCCAGGGCCACTTGCACGCTGACGCCTTCCTCGCTGCTGACGGTGAGCATCAGCCGCTGCTCGCGCAGCACCGCGTGCCATTCCACACCCACTCGGCGTTCGGCCGACGTGCGCTGCAAGGCCTGTTGCCAGTTGTGGTCGAGGTTGCGTGACAGCGGGTGATTTGGCCGCAGTTTGTACAGGCCGTCAGGCATTTCGTTGGGTTCGACGCGGTAGCGATAGCGCTTCTGGCCGTCTTCCTCGAACTCGCCACGGGGTTCGGCAATGTTGGCGCGGAACCCCACCACCTCGCGCTTGACCAGCACGTTCAGGCCGTCGCCGTTGGTCAGCGGCACGTCAGTGGTGACCAGCATGTCGCGTTTGTTGACCTTTTCCACTACGCCCACCGGCAAGCCGGTGAACGTTGGCGAGTCGAACGCGCCGATGTCGATCTTGCGGTCGCTGACGAAGTAGTCGGTGCTACCGCGGTGGAAGGTCTTGTCCGGGTCTGGGACGAAGAAGTGCTCGGTGCGGCCACTTGACGCGCGGGCCAGGTCCGGGCGGTCTTCGAGGATGGCGTCGAGCTCTTTGCGGTAGTGGGCCGTGATGTTCTTCACATAGCCCATGTCCTTGTAGCGGCCCTCGATCTTGAACGAGCGCACGCCAGCGTCGACCAGGTCGCGCAGGTTGGCGGTCTGGTTGTTGTCCTTCATCGACAACAGGTGCTTCTCGAAGGCCACCACGCGGCCCTGGTCATCCTTCAGGGTGTAGGGCAGGCGGCAGGCTTGTGAGCAGTCGCCACGGTTGGCGCTGCGCCCAGTCTGGGCGTGGGAGATGTTGCACTGGCCGGAAAAGGCCACGCACAGCGCACCGTGAATGAAGAACTCGATGGCGGCGTCGGTTTCGGCGGCAATGGCGCGGATCTGCTGCAGGTTCAGCTCACGGGCCAGTACCAGCTGCGAGAAGCCCGCCTGATCGAGGAACTGGGCGCGCTCCAGGGTACGGATGTCGGTCTGGGTGCTGGCGTGCAGCTCGATCGGTGGGATGTCCAGCTCCATCACCCCCAGGTCCTGCACGATCAAGGCGTCGACGCCCGCGTCGTAGAGCTGATGGATCAGCTTGCGCGCCGGCTCCAGCTCGTTGTCGTGGAGGATGGTGTTGATGGTGGTGAACACGCGTGCATGGTAGCGACGGGCGAACTCGACCAGTTCGGCGATTTCGCTGACTTCGTTGCAGGCGTTATGGCGCGCGCCGAAGCTCGGGCCGCCGATATAGATGGCATCAGCGCCGTGCAGGATCGCTTCGCGAGCGATGGCCACGTCACGGGCAGGGCTGAGCAGTTCCAGGTGATTCTTTGGAAGGGACATGTCGTTATAGTTTCGGGCGGTCACGGTTTAGGCGGGCATTGTAGCGGTGAAACGGGCTGGTGGCATCCCTACGCTGCCCAGAGGCGGCGCGACTTGGAGGTGTAGGAGCGGCCTTGCGTCGCGAAAGGGTCGCGGAGCGGCCCCAGCTGTCTTTGTGAGTGCACCGAATCTGGGGCCGCTTCGCAGCCCTTTCGCGACGCAAGGCCGCTCCTACATGAGGCATGCATGAGCTGGCGTAATCAGCGTTTGGCAGCCATCGCGGTGACTTCCACGCGCATGCCTTCGACCGCCAGCGAGGCCACGCCAACGGCGGCGCGCACGGGCCATGGCTTGCTGAAGAAGCGCTGGTACACCTCGTTGAACGCTGCACGTTCAGCCATGTCGGTGAGGTAGATGGTCAGGTGCAGCACGCGGTCCATGCCGCTGCCGGCTTTTTCCAGGGCTACTTTCAGCGCCTGCAGGGTGCATTCGCTCTGCGCAACGATGTCGCCCAGCTCGAGGCTGCCATCGGCGCGGGTGGGGATCTGGGTGGAGACCAGCACACCGTTGTATTCGGCGACGTCGGACGAAATGGAATCGGCGTCCGGATCGGGGGTGTAGATGATATCTGTGTTTGCCATGGGCGCGTTTGCCTTGCTACGGAAGGAAAGCGGCAAGCGTACGCGAGCAGGCGGCAGGGGTCGAGTCGTTAGGGCGCTGCCGCAGGTACCACTGGCACATGCCAAAAAAACAGGGCGCCTGATAGGCGCCCTGTTTTGTGTTGCTTAGGCTTCGGCGTCCCAAGGACGATCGCCTTTCTCATCTTTGACGCGGGTCGGCAGGCCCATCACGTCCAGCGCCTTGAGGAACGGCTCGGCTGGCAGTTCTTCGACGTTGACCATGCGCTTGGCATCCCACTCGCCACGGGCGACCAGCAGGGCGGCAGCCACTGGCGGTACACCGGCGGTGTAGGAAATACCTTGGCTGTCGGTCTCGGCGAAAGCTTCTTCGTGATCCGCCACGTTATAGATGAACACTTCGCGCGGCTGGCCGTCCTTGGTGCCCTTGACCAGGTCACCGATGCAGGTCTTGCCGGTGTAGCCCGGGGCCAGGGAGGCTGGGTCTGGCAGCACGGCCTTGACCACTTTCAACGGCACCACTTCCAGGCCTTCGGCGGTCTTGACCGGTTGCTCGGAGAGCAGGCCGAGGTTTTTCAGCACGGTGAACACATTGATGTAGTGCTCGCCGAAGCTCATCCAGAAGCGCACGTTCGGCACGTTGAGGTTCTTCGAAATCGAGTGAACTTCATCGTGGCCGGTCAGGTACAGGTTTTGCGAACCTACTACGGGCAGGTCGTCGGTACGCTTGACCTCGAACATGGTGTTGCTGGTCCACTGGCTGTTCTGCCAGCTCCATACTTGCCCGGTGAACTCGCGGAAGTTGATTTCCGGGTCGAAGTTGGTGGCGAAGTACTTGCCATGCGAACCGGCATTGACGTCGAGGATGTCGATCGAATCAATGCTGTCGAAGTATTGCTGCTGCGCAAGTTTTGCGTAGCTGTTCACCACACCCGGGTCGAAACCGACGCCGAGAATGGCGGTAATGTTCTTTTCTTGGCACTCTTCGAGGTGTTTCCACTCGTAGTTGCCGTACCAGGGCGGCGTCTCGCAGATTTTGCCCGGTTCTTCGTGAATCGCGGTGTCCAGATAGGCGACACCGGTATCGATGCAGGCACGCAGCACCGACATGTTGAGGAAGGCAGAGCCCACGTTGATCACGATCTGCGATTCGGTCTCGCGGATCAGTGCTTTGGTCGCCTCGACATCGAGGGCGTTGAGCGAGAAGGCCTGGATGTCGGCGGGTACCTTGAGGCTACCCTTGGCCTTGACGCTGTCGATGATGGCCTGGCATTTGGAGATGTTCCGCGACGCAATGGCAATACGACCGAGTTCGTCGTTATGCTGCGCGCACTTGTGGGCCACCACCTTGGCGACACCTCCTGCACCAATGATAAGAACGTTCTTCTTCAATTTATCCCTTGCTCCTTACTGAAAGCCGGTCTTACGACAGGCTGGAAACGTAGTCTTCGAAACCGAACTCGCGCACCACCTCGACACTGCCGTCGAGTTGCTTGACCACGATGGATGGCATTTTTAGACCGTTGAACCAGTTTTTCTTGACCATGGTGTAGCCGGCCGTGTCGATGAACGACAGGCGGTCGCCAATGGCCAACGGACGATCGAATTGGTACTCGCCGAAGATGTCACCGGCCAGGCACGATTTGCCGCAGACCATGTAGGTGTGCTCGCCATCGTTGGGGGCCATCTTGGCGTTGAGGCGGTAGATCAGCAGGTCGAGCAGGTGCGCTTCGATCGAGCTGTCGACCACGGCCAGGTGCTTGCCGTTGTACAGGGTGTCGAGCACGGTCACTTCCAGCGAGGCGCTGTTGGTGATGGCGGCTTCGCCCGGTTCCAGGTACACCTGCACGCCGTAGGTTTGCGAGAAGGCTTTAAGGCGCGCGCAAAACGCATCGACTGCATAGTCTTCACCGGTGAAGTGGATGCCGCCACCGAGGCTGACCCACTCGACCTTGTGCAGCAGGTGGCCGAAGCGCTCTTCGATGTGCGTGAGCATCTTGTCGAACAGGCTGAAGTCACCGTTCTCACAGTTGTTGTGGAACATGAAGCCGGAGATCTGCTCGATGACCTTCTCGATCTTCTCCGGGTCCCACTCACCGAGGCGGCTGAACGGGCGTGCCGGGTCGGCGAGCAGGTAGTCGGAGCTGCTGACTTGCGGGTTGACGCGCAGGCCGCGAACCTTGCCTTCGGACTGTTCGGCGAAGCGTTGCAGCTGGCCGATCGAGTTGAAGATGATCTTGTCGCAGTTCTCGAGCATTTCCTCGACTTCGTCGTCGGCCCAGGCAACGCTGTAGGCGTGGGTTTCGCCTGCGAATTTCTGGCGGCCGAGCTTGAGCTCGAACAGCGACGAAGAGGTGGTGCCGTCCATGTATTGCTGCATCAGGTCGAACACCGACCAGGTCGCGAAACACTTGAGGGCGAGCAGCGCCTTGGCACCGGACTTCTCGCGCACGTACGCGATCTTCTCCATGTTGCCCAGCAGCTTGGTTTTATCGATGAGGTAGTACGGCGTCTTGATCATTTAAAGGCCCCCGGCAAGGCCGGCCAAAAAAAGGACACGCATTGTGCCTTCACTCGCTACAGATCGAAAGGGCGAGATGCGCTTTTCGTCAGGCCCGCTGGAATTTTCCCAGGTGCGTGAGGCTCATTAGAACAGGCCTGTGTGACTATCCTGATCTCACGGGGTTTTTTCTATCCACCACAGGCCCCTTCGCGGGCAAGCCCGCACCTACACGCTAACCTTAAGAACAGTAGGGTACCGGTGGGAGCGGGCTTGCCCGCGAAAGGGCCGGAACAGGCAACCTCAATCGACCTGCTTCAACCAATCCTGAATCTGCGCCAGTGTCGCCGTGGCACCTCCGCAAACCACTATCAGCACATTGTTGTACTCGGCCAATTTCTTGGCTTCGTAAGCTACCGCCAATGCAGCCCCACACGCGGGCTCCACCAATACCCGATGATCGAGCAAGAATCGCTCGCAGGCTTCCAGCGCGGCACGGTCGCTGACCAGATGGTTGTGCAGCGGATGGTTACGCGCGCATTCCAATGCCTGATCAGCAACGCGCTTCGCACCCAGGGAGGTGGCCACCGAGGCGAGGCGCTCCAGTTCAACCGGGTGGCCTGCTTGCACCGCTGCGTGCAGCGAGGCGGCACCGGTGGTTTCCACCGCCAGCACGGGTACATCATCCCAGCCATTGCGTGTTAGCCCTTCGACTACGCCACTGAGCAATCCGCCTCCGCCGACCGACAGCACCACCGCATCGGGTTTATGCCCGGTGGCGGCAACTTCGTCGATCAGGCTGGCATGTCCGGCCCAGAGCAATGGGTCGTCGAAAGGGTGAATGAACGCATCGCCGCTGCCGAGTAGGGTCTGGGCCAGCTCGTTGGCCTCCTGCCAGGAGCTGCCATGCACCACCACCTTGGCGCCTTCAAGGCGCAACAGTTGCTTGGCGCGCTCGGTGGTAGTCTCGGGTACCACCACGGTCACCGGTACCCCTAGTTTGCGGCCGGCATACGCCACCGCCAGCCCGGCGTTACCCCCGGACGACGACACAAAATGGCGCGCGCCCCTGGCATGGTGGACTTCGCAGGCATGGCCCACGCCACGCAGCTTGAACGAGCCACAAGGCTGCACAGCCTCGAGCTTGAGCCAGACGGTACAGCCTGACGCCAGCGAAAGCGGGCGGGATTCGATCAGCGGCGTCTGTATATGCAAAGTCATCGTTAGCTCCAAGCTTCAGTCTTCACGAGCCGCTGCCGGCTGTTCGCCACGCAACTGCTCCAGGTAGTTGTAAACGGTGTAGCGGGTCACCCCAAGGGCGCTGGCAGCCTTTTCCACGCCGCCTTTGACGATGAACACGCCACGCTCCTGCATGACCCGCACCGCGTCGACCTTGGCCTGCTTGGTCATCCGGCCTTGGCCGCTGCGTTGCAGCGCGCCCTGGATGATTTCGCTCATCAATAGCGCCATGTCGGCGGGTTCGCTGACCGCTGGCGAGTCGCTCAGGGGCTGTAGCTGCTGCAGAAAATTCATCGCAGCGTCCAGCCCCGTAACGTCGGTATTGATGCAGAGGCTGGCGAACGGGTGGCCGGTGCTGTCGCGGAAAATGGCCGTGGCGCTGCGCAGGGTGCGGCCCTTGAGCGTGGTCGGGTAATCCGGCAAGACCACAGGCGCACAGCCGCGCTGTTCCACGGAGGCCCGCATCAGGGCCTTGAAGCCTAGGTCCTGTTCCGGCGCGGCGAGGATTGGGCTGCCGACCACACGGCCAGAAAGGTGGCCGTTGACGATTGCCACCACGGAGTGTTCCGGGTGGTCAAGGTCGTGCAGGAGGATTTCCATGTTGCGCGCGGCAACGCTGCCCAAAGCCTGGATAGCGGCCTTGAGAACGGTGAGGGTGAGCTGACGTTCTTCAGGGGGAGAGAGCGGCATGAATGCATCGCCAAATTCAACGGTTTGTGCATTTTTACACAATACGTTGAAAATGGCGATGTGAGGGGCGCGTTTACTTGCCCAGTGCTGGCGTACGCGGTGGAATCATGCGGCGCGAGCCAGTGGCCTCGAAGGCCGCGGCGAAGCTCAACAGGTGATTGTCGGTATAGGCGCGGCCGGCGAACGTCAGCCCCACCGGCATGCCGATGTCAGCCATTACGCCCATGGGCACGGTGACGGTCGGTACGCCCAGGTGGCGGATCGCAAGGTTGCCATTGGCCACCCAGATGCCGTTGCTCCAGGCAATGTCGGCCGAAGCTGGGTTGACGTCAGCATCCGCTGGCCCTACGTCGGCCACAGTCGGGAACAGCACCGCGTCCAGGCCCAGGCTGTCCATCCAGTCTTCCAGGTCCAGCTTGCGGGTTTTCTCCAGGCCGCGCAGGCCGTCGGGCAGGGTTTCGATCTGGTCCCAAGTCTTCAGGCCGCGCTTGGCCATGTTGACGTATTCGTCCATGCCTGCGGCCAGGTCGTCCTCACGGTTGGGTAGGGTGCCGGGGTCGTGCGGGAAGATCTTCGGCCCATCGACATCGGCCAGGCGGTTGAGCTTGGGGTCGTCGTTGGCCCGCAGGAAGTCGTCAAAGGCCCACCCCGACAGCTCCCACAGTTCGTCATGGAGGAATGCCTTGCTGACGATGCCGCGGTTGTACACGGTCGGGGCGCCAGGGCGGTCGCCTTCGCAGTTGGAGACCAGAGGGAAGTCCACTTCGAGCACTTCGGCACCTGCCGCTTCCAACGCCTGGCGCGCTTGTTGCCACAGGTCGATGACGCTGTCGCGGGTGTTGATGCGCTGGCCGGTTGGGCCACCGATACCCGGCTTCTCGGAGGTGCCAGCTTCTGGGTCGGCATTGATGTACATGCGTGGCACGCCAAAGCGTTTGCCCTTGAGCGCGCTGGCATCCACAGCCAGGTCCAGGTACGACGCCGGGCGCACCGAAGAGGCGGCCGGGATCGGTACCCAAGGTTGCAGGCGCCACAAGTCGCCGCGCTTGTCGGCGTCGTCGGCAACCACCACGTCGAGGATTTCCAGCAGGTCGGCCATGGTGCGGGCATAAGGCACCACCACGTCCATGGTCGGGGTCAGCGGCCAGTTGCCACGCACCGAGATCACCCCGCGCGAAGGGGTGTAGGCGCACAGGCCGTTGTTCGATGCAGGGCCACGGCCACTGGACCAGGTTTCCTCGGCCAGGCCAAAGGCACTGAAGCTGGCGGCCGTCGCGGTGCCGGCACCGTTGGACGAGCCAGAGGCGAAGGGCGCAGTCAGGTAGGCAGCGTTGTATGGGCTTTCGGCGCGGCCATAGACGCCCCGCTGCATGCCACCGTTGGCCATGGGCGGCATGTTGGTCTTGCCCAGGCACACGGCACCGGCGGCGCGCAGGCGCTCGATGGTGAAGGCGTCGCGCTGGGCGACCAAGTCTTTGAAGGCCGGGCTGCCGGAAGCCGCAGTCAGGCCTTTGACCAGGTAGCTGTCCTTGGCTGTGTAGGGGATGCCGTCCAGCGGGCTCAGGGGCTGGCCCTTGGCGCGGCGGGCGTCGGAGGCTTCAGCCTCCTTCAGTGCGTCTGGGTTGCGTACCACCACGGCGTTCAGTGCGGTAGCGGTGTCGGCGCCATCGTAGGCGTCGATGCGCGCCTGGTAGGCCTTGACCAGCTCGACCGCCGTCGTGCGGCCCGACTCGAGTGCGTCGCGCAGCTCGGCAATGGAAACCTCGGTTACCTCGATCATGCGTTCACCAAAAAGTTTTGCAGGTGGGGGCTAGTGCGAGGAGTGTACAAGAAGGCATTGCCGGACGCAGGTTTGCGCAGGGGCAAATGGTTTTATGCAGGCGAGCATTGTCGGGGCCGCGAGGCGGCCCCGAACGGTCAATCCAGGTCGGCCGCCGAGTGCCGTTCTGGTACTTGGCTGGCTTCATCGCCCCAGGTGCGATTGACCCGTGACCCACGTTGCACGGCGGGCCGCTGGGCGATCTCTTCGGCCCAACGCTGCACGTGGGTGTATTCGTGCACCGCCAGAAACGTTGCTGCGCCATAAAGATTGCCGCGCACCAGCTCGCCATACCAAGGCCACACGGCGATATCGGCGATGCTGTATTCATCGCCGCCCAAATAACGGCTTTCGGCCAGGCGGCGGTCGAGCACATCCAGTTGGCGCTTGGCTTCCATGGTGAAGCGGTTGATGGCGTATTCGAACTTTTCCGGGGCGTACACGTAGAAGTGGCCAAAGCCGCCGCCCAGGTAAGGCGCCGCGCCCATCTGCCAGAACAGCCAGTTCAGGCTTTCGGTACGTGCAGCGGCAGACGTGGGCAATAGCGCACCGAACTTTTCCGCCAGGTACAACAGGATCGAGCCCGACTCGAATACCCGTACCGGTGGCTCGACACTGCGGTCGAGCAGGGCAGGGATCTTCGAGTTGGGGTTGACCTGCACGAAGCCGCTGGAAAACTGGTCACCCTCGCCGATGCGGATCAACCAGGCGTCGTATTCAGCGCCGCTGTGGCCCAGGGCGAGCAGCTCTTCAAGGGCTATGTTCACCTTCACGCCATTGGGCGTGGCCAGCGAATACAACTGCAAGGGGTGCTTGCCCACTGGCAGCGCCTTGTCATGGGTCGGGCCGGCTACCGGGCGGTTGATGCTGGCGAACTGGCCACCGGAGGCTGCGTCATTGCGCCAGACCTTGGGTGGGGCGTAAGGGTGCTTGCTCATGCAGGGTGCTCCTTCAAGGTCGCGAAAGGGTCAGGTAAAGCGATTGACCTGCATCTATGCCATGGGTTCTCGGAAAAGCGCAATTGCATTGGGCGCGGGCGTTGCGTGCATGCAGGGTTTCATCCAGTTTTCATCTGCCCTTGGCGTCGGCGGCTCTATGCTGGCGCTACCTCTGACCCTGCACGGAACGGCTGGCGATGAACATCCCTCGCAGCGTGTTGGCGCTGGTCCTGCTCGGCGGCCTGTTGGCCCACGCCCAGGCCGCGCCTTGGGTCGCCGGCCTGCACCACATGACCCTGGCCGACCCTGTCGATGATCGCCCGATGCAAGCGCTGGCGTTTTACCCGGCGACGGGTGTGCCCCATAACATGCGCATCGACGGCTATCCGCTCGACGTCGCCGAAGAGGCCCCGGTGGCCTTGGGGCAGTTCCCTTTGCTGGTACTCTCCCACGGCAATACCGGCAGCCCGCTGGCCTTGCATTACCTGGCCACCGCGCTGGCACGGCAGGGTTTTGTGGTCGTGGCGGTGGTGCACCCGGGGGACAACGCCCGCGATCACAGTCGCCTGGGTACCTTGAGCAACCTGTATGGCCGGCCGCTGCAAGTCAGCGCCGCGATCACGGCTGCCCGTAACGACGCGCTGCTTGGGCCCTACCTGAATGATGGCAAGGTAGGTGTCATCGGCTATTCGGCCGGGGGCGAAACGGCGCTGATCGTCTCGGGTGCGCAACCCGACCTGGACCGCCTGCGCCAGTACTGCCTTGAGCGCCCCAGCGATGGCGACGCCTGCAAGACTCATGGCGTGCTGATTGCCGACCGCAGCGAGCTGGCACCGAAGGCCGATTCACGGGTGGGCGCGGCGATGCTGATGGCGCCGCTGAGCCTGCTGTTTGGCCGCCATGCGCTGGCCAGTGTGCGCATCCCGGTGCTGATCTACAGCGGCGACAGCGACCAACTGGTGGCCGTGGACCGCAATGCCGAAGCGTTGTCGCGCAAACTGCCCGTCACGCCGGATTACCGTCTGCTGGCCGGCGCAGGGCATTTTGTGTTCATGGCGCGTTGCGACGAAGAACAACACGCCCGCATGCCGGCGCTGTGCAAGGATGCCGAAGGCGTTGACCGCCGCCATATTCATCACTCGCTGCAACGCGACACCGCAGCGTTCTTCAGCCAGGCCCTCAGCGCACCGCTACTGGATGAGCGCTCAGCTGCGTCGGCTGCGCCGCGCCAGAAGCAGCGTTAAGCCAACGCCTGCCAAGGCGAGCAGGGCGGCAACGCAGAAGATAGAGGCATAGCCCAGGAGCACTGCCACCGCGCCCATCACCGGGCCGGCGATGGCCAAGGCCATGTCGAAAAACACTGCGTAAGCCCCCAGCCCAGCGCCGCGGCTGCTGCTAGGCACCTGCTTGATGGCTTCTACGCCCAGTGCCGGGTACACCAGCGACAAGCCAAACCCTGTGAGCCCGGCACCCGCCAAGGCCCAAGGCGGCGAGGGTGCCAGCCACAGCAGTCCCAGGCCGATCACTTCGGTGGCCATGCACACCACTGCCACGTTGTAGCCGCCAAACCGGTTGACCGCATTGACGAACAACAGCCGCGAAATGATAAAGCACACGCCGAAGGCGCTCAGGCACCAGGCTGCACCGGCCCAGCCACGTTCCAGGTAATAAAGGGTGACGAACGTGGTCAGCGTGCCATAGCCGATCGACGCCAGTGTCAGCCCCAGGCCACAGGGCGCAACGCGGCCGAACGCAGACCAGAAGGGCAGCCGCTCGCCCCGTACCACCACCACGTCCGGGCGTTTGCGCAGCACCAGCATGGCCAGCAGCGCCAGCACCAGCAAGGTTGGCCCCAGCACGCTGAAGTCCAGGCCATCCACGGCCAGCACGCCGACCGGTGCACCAATGGCGATGGCGCCGTAAGACGCGATGCCGTTCCACGAGATCACCCGGGCGGTGTGCTCCGGCCCAACCTGGCTGATGCCCCAGCTCAAGGTGGCCACGCCGATCAGCCCTTGGGCGATGCCCAGCAGCAGGCGCCCTCCCAGCAATAGCGCCAGGCTCAGTAACGGCACGCTCAGGGTCCAGGCCGACAACAGCGTCAGCACCCCGCAACTGGCAATGCCGAGCAAGCCGAAACGAATCGCCTGCTTGCCGCCCAGCGTGTCCGCCACCCGCCCGGCAAAGGGGCGGCTCAGCAGGGTGGCCAGGTACTGCAGGCCAATCGTTATCCCGGCGACAACCGCGCCGAAGCCCAACTGGTCATGCACATAGCTGGGCAACACCGCAATCGGCAGGCCGATGCAGAGGAAGGCAATGAACGTGTAGAAGACGATCGACAGGATCTGCAGGGTGACGTTGGAGGTATTGCTGGCGGGGGCGGGCTGTTGCGCGGTCATGGGCTCTTTCGCGGGCGGGCGGTTGGGCGTTGTTTCATCATGGCCGTTGCGCGAAGGAAATGAAAGCAGGCTAACGAATTATTCCGGGTGAATGACCCATCCATGGGATCCGCCTGGTCAACTCAACGCGACCAGGCGGAGCGCACTACATCAGACCACGACGCCCTGGCTACGCAGGTAGTCGTCATAGGTGCCGCTGAAGTCCACGACACCGTCCGGCGACAGCTCGATGATGCGGGTGGCCAGCGAGGACACGAACTCGCGGTCATGGCTGACGAACAGCAGCGTGCCTGGGTAGTTTTCCAGCGCCAGGTTCAGTGCTTCGATCGATTCCATGTCCAGGTGGTTGGTCGGTTCGTCCATCACCAGTACGTTCGGTTTTTGCAGGATCAGCTTGCCGAACAGCATGCGGCCTTGCTCACCACCGGAAATCACCTTCACCGACTTGAGGATCTCGTCGTTGGAGAACAGCATGCGCCCGAGGGTGCCGCGAATCACCTGCTCACCGGAGGTCCACTGGCCCATCCAGTCGAACAGGCTCAGGTCGTCCTCGAAGTCGTGGGCGTGGTCCTGGGCGTAGTAGCCTACTTCCGCGCTGTCGGTCCACTTCACCGAGCCCGCATCCGGTGTCATTTCGCCAACCAGGGTGCGCAGCAGGGTGGTCTTGCCGATACCGTTGGGGCCGATGATCGCAACGCGCTCGCCAGCTTCGACAGTGATGTCGAAGTTCTTGAACAGAACCTTGTCGTCGAAGGCTTTGGCCATTTTTTCGACCACGACGGCCTGGCGGTGCAGCTTCTTGGTCTGCTCGAAGCGGATGAACGGGCTGACCCGGCTCGAGGGTTTGACCTCGGCCAGCTGGATCTTGTCGATCTGCTTGGCGCGCGAGGTGGCCTGCTTGGCCTTGGAGGCGTTGGCCGAGAAGCGGCTGACGAAGGTCTGCAGCTCGGCGATCTGGGCTTTTTTCTTGGCGTTGTCCGACAGCAACTGCTCGCGCGACTGGGTCGCGGCGGTCATGTACTCATCGTAGTTGCCTGGGAACAGGCGCAGCTCACCGTAGTCCAGGTCGGCCATGTGAGTGCAGACGCTGTTCAGGAAGTGCCGGTCGTGGGAAATGATGATCATGGTGCTGTTGCGCGCCGTGAGGATCGTTTCCAGCCAGCGGATGGTGTTGATGTCCAGGTGGTTGGTCGGTTCGTCGAGCAGCAGCACGTCCGGGTCCGAGAACAGCGCCTGGGCCAGCAGCACACGCAGCTTCCAGCCCGGCGCCACTTCGCTCATCGGGCCGAAGTGCTGGTCCAGCGGAATCCCCAGGCCCAGCAGCAGTTCACCGGCGCGCGATTCGGCGGTGTAACCGTCCATCTCGGCGAATTCGGTTTCCAGCTCGGCGACGGCCATGCCGTCTTCCTCGGTCATTTCTGGCAGCGAGTAGATACGATCGCGCTCGGCTTTGACCTTCCACAGCTGGCCGTGGCCCATGATCACCGTATCGATCACGGTGAATTCCTCGTAGGCGAACTGGTCCTGGCGCAGCTTGCCGAGGCGGGTGTTCGGCTCGAGCATGACCTGGCCACCGGACGGCTCAAGGTCGCCGCCGAGGATCTTCATGAAGGTCGACTTACCGCAACCGTTGGCGCCGATGAGGCCGTAGCGGTTGCCGTTGTTGAATTTGACGGAAACGTTTTCAAACAGCGGCTTGGAGCCGAACTGCATGGTGATGTTGGCGGTGGAGATCAAAGGGCTTACCTATCAGTAACTTACGACGCTGGGCTTTCAGCTGATACCGATTTGATACCAATCTTGAGTTTTTCCAGCTCGCTCCAGTCAGAGCTTGAGTTAAGCCAACGGGCATACGTCGACAGCAGCATCTGCACGCTGTGACCCAGCTGTTGGGCGATAAATGCGGGGTTGAGGCCGGACATTAAGCATATTGTCGCATAGGTGTGACGGCAGTTGTATGGGGGACGACGCCTGATCCCCAATTCATTGAGCACAGGCACCCACTGCTTGTGGAGGTCGGACGTCTGTTTCACGTACTCGGCGTTCTTCGATGGCGGGAACAGGAACGGCGTTTCGGTCACCGCCCCCTTACCATCTCTGCGGCGATCCGCGTATTGCCTGGCGAACTGGATAGCCCGTAAGGCCCTATCGTTCAGCAGCACGAAACGGTCCCGACCGGTTTTCGTCCTTTCCTCCACCTCGCCCAGGGCGACAGTCCTCTTGACGTGCACCGTCTTTCTTCCCATATCGATCACATCCCACCGTACCGCCAATGCCTCCGACAGGCGGAGGCCGGTGAAGAACATGAACTCGAACAGAGCGGCATAGATCAGGCTAGGCCAGTGCTTGTGCTGATACAGCTTGTTGATGATGCTATTGGCTTCCGCCAGGCTGAATGGGTCGATCTCCTTCTTCGACCGCTTCGGCAGTTCGATCAGCTCGGCGGGGTTCTTGACTAGCAGGCCCTCCCGAGTCGCTGCCGCAAGGATCGTCGACAATCGGGTGATCGCATTGCGCTTCACATTTGCCGAGGTCCATTCGGTTTCAATGATGACGCGGCGGAGGAGATTGGTCGTGATCAGGTCGACACGGACCATGGCAAGTCGCGGTACCCAGTAGAGGTTCAGGGCGCTTTTGTAGTTGTTGTGCGTACCTTGGGTGATTTCGCGGCTGTCTAGCCAGAGCTGAGCATATTCGCCAAAAGTCGGCTTACCGCCGACCGCAGCTTGCGAGCTGGGGAACAGTTCGGCGTATTTGTCTGGATCAAGCAGGCCGAGCTTGTTGAGGCTGGTTACCTGATCGCGAAGGCTGGATGCAGCCTTGATCCCTTTTTGTGTCGGGGGATAGGGGAGCGTTTCGCATCGACGGATACCGTCCCATGTGAAACGAATGCGGAGGGAGTTGCGGAAGATTTCGACCCCACGGGGTAAACCCATTGGCTTTCCAGCCATTCGTCATACCTCTTTTTGCTGTAAATGATCCGGCCGCCGTGCTTCATCCAGACGCCCGCGGGAATCTTCCCATCCAGGCGTCGGTGTTCTAGGGAGCGTTTAGTGCAGCCGATGAGTTCGGCCATTCGCTGCTCGGTGACCTTGTCTACGTCACTGGTGCTCTCGATATCCATGGGATGGTCTCCACGCCGCCGGTGGCGGCAGGTTGGTGGTCAGGCGGGGATATTCGCTAGCGCCCCATCAGCGATGCTGATGGCTGCCTGGGCGCCGCTGACGTAGGCCGGGTCGAAGCCGCCGGCGTAGTGAATCACTCGCTGGCAAGAATCCAGCTCTTTGCGAACTAGGCGCAGCGCGTGCACCAGCTCTTCCTGCAGGGCGCCCTCGGCTCGGCCGATGTCCCAGAACTCCTGACCCCAATGCCCAGCAGGCGGAGGGTTGCTGTTCTGCTTGCCGAAAGCCATGGCTCCGAGGATTGCGTCACAGAGCAGGCGCTTGTAGATGTTCTCGCCATCGAGGCCGAGGCCACCGCGACGACGCAGAGTGCTCACGACCTCGTCGACGTTGAGGCCGCTGTCCTTGAGCACAATGTCGAGCTGTGGCTTGCCGGGGGTGTAGATCACCAGTGCCAACTTGGCATCAGGCCAGAGGTCGGCGGCCAAGCGCTCCAGGCAGTCGTTCGCGGTGTGGTGGAAGCGTTCTGTTGCGGACATAGGTCATCCTCGCCCGCGCATGTCGGCGGGCTCATGTGATTAAATTGGAGCTCTAAAGGAGAGGTGATATGGGCAAGGAAACCAGGAAGCCGTTCGGCTACGTAGCGGTCACACTGATACCCACTGGTATCGGGTTTGTAATGGGCGGTCTGCTGTCAAAACAGCCTGCATTCATATACAGCGGCCTTGGCTTGGCTATACCGGGGGTGTTGCTGGCTGCGACGCACTTCTTGGCGGTGCGTCGGCGGGCTTGAGTTTTAGGGGATGCGGCTTTGCTTTTGGCTGCAATAGCGCTTTTAATCCACCCCTCACCATAACTAGAGGGATCTTGAAGTGAATGATTGGGTGGACTTTTTCGAGGATTTTCCGGAATACGACGATTCCGATCCTAGTAGCAAAAAAAAGGGGCCGGCTTTGGATAGGGAGCAGGTCCAGCACAGGAAGAACGAGAGGGACGAAGTTCAAGCAATGCTTGATGCCGCTCTTCTTCAGAATCCTCTGAAGAAAGTAAGGTAGTTCGAGCTTGGGCGTCCGCATTAATGGGTTGCGGACGCGACCAGTTCCTTCGGCACCTGGACGGTATCGCCGAGCTTGGCTTTGACCAGGCTTCGACAGAAGGCAATTAGCGCAGTTGGGCCGTAGCACCAGAACCCGGTCCTGCCTGGCCCAGAGCTGTAGCGGAAGTTCGCGTCGGCGAGGTGGGCCTCGTAGTGCAGCCCGCCGTTGTGCTTGTCGATCAGCGGGCCGCCCTGGTCCCAGTTAGTGGATGGTCGAAACCCGAAGCCTTCGGAGGCGCCGCGAATGCTCACGCTGGTGAAGACGCCCCGGGGACTGATAATCGTCAGGTGGTTTTCGGTGTCCTGCTTGTAGCCTTCGGCCATGGCCACTGCCCAGTCCAGCGGCGCACCGATTAGGTTCGATACCCTCACTTCGATCAGGTCGGTCATGGCGCCACCTGCTTGGCCTTGGCCGCTTTGGCGCGCTCGATGTTGCCGAACTTGCTCTTGCGCTGGATATCCTTGAAGGTGCGGCAACCGGACATGAACAGGGTTGAGTTCAGGTCTTTACGGCTCCGACCAACTTCCATTATCCCTTTCACACCGTGGCGGCAGAGCACGTATGCACTCTTGTAATCGCCACTGCGCAGCATCGTTGTGTAGAACGCTAGGCGCATTGCCAGGCGCCAACTGTCGCTGTCGTCGGACGGGCGCATGCGACGGGTGTAAAGCTGACCTTTACGATACTTGCTCACAGCTGATACCTCTCATCAATCCAGCGCCCAGGCGCCAGAGCGGGTGTAGGTTCGGGTTGGGTTTCGTGCGGGGAGAGCTGGCGCTGGTTGCCGGCCTGCAGCTGGCTGTCGGGGATGCAGCTGATGCCGACCCCATTCAACAAGTAGCAGGTGACGCCGCGCTGGCTGTCGTGCTGCACGTCGATGACGTTCTCGGTTGCGCTGGCGCCGGTGGCCAGCAGCAGGAGGCAGAGGGCGAGGCGGGTCATGGCTCGATCCTCTTGAATTCGACGACCCAGACCCAGGGGTTGCCATTCCATGATTCGTCGCCGTTGATGCTGCTCCAGATACACTCGAATAACTGCGAAGCGGTGAGCGTCTCGTCTGCGTCTGGTACGTGCCGAAGGAAATTCACACCTTCTGCTTCGGCTTGCTCCTCGGTGATGTCCTGCAGCAGCTCGACGCGCACCGCGGTGATTTCCAGCAGGATGCGGCTAGCCCAGCGCGGCATGTGGATCGATGGGCGCCCTCGGCCCTGCGAAACCATTGCGCATCCCGTCTGCCGGACGCTGCCATCTGCCGGATACAAAATTGGCTCGCCCTGGCTCAGATCGCGCGGTGCGATCGTGTCGAGTTGAGCATCTGCCAGCCAGGCCTCGCGCACCCACAGGCGGTCACCTGGCTGGCCGTACGGGCAGACAATTGGATGCTCGGTGCCGTTGGCATCCATGCAGCTCTCGTCAAAAGTGTGCATGGGGCGCCAAGACTCGTCTTCCTGCAGGTGAAGCTCGAAGCTGCTATCAGCGCTCCGCATGCTGGGCTTGATCTCGCGCCGGGTGACAGTCTTCTGGCCGTTTAGGATGGCGCGGACCATATGCCCGCTGAACAGGATCGGACGTTCCTTTGCTTGAGACATAGCTTCGCCTTGGCCGCCATATCGCGGCAGTAAGTTGTACAAAAAAATGAATGAGTAGAGGTTTTTAGCCCGGTGGTCCGATTCAGCTCACAGTTCGGCCTTTACCGGTTGTGCACTGGTACCGCTTCGCTATGGTGGTCTTTGGCCCTAAACAAAAAGACATCAGTCCTAGGAGGCGGCATGCGCATGCGCGGCGACGTTTATTGGCAGTGGTCGGACCCAACCCTGCACCACCGGGACCATGACGAAACTCTCGATGACGGTGCGTTTATCGATGTGCAGGTCCGGCTGTCTCGCACGGGCAACACGCAGATGTTCATCGGCGTCTATGCGGCCTCTGGCGTTGCGCTTCACGAGGAAGCTTTCGACTCCAGGCCAGGCGAATCGATGACCAGGGCATTGGCCTGGGGTGTAGGGCGTGCCCGCCGGATTGCCACCGAAGGCCTGTCTGCAACGGACAAGATTGCGGCCTGCTCGAAATAGAGGGGAGAGGGGTTACAGCTGGGTGGAGTACAAATGTGCTCCGGGGCGGTCTAGCCTTGTGCGCGCATGAATGCTGCCATGTCGCCCATTTGCTCGACGATGAAGCGCTCTTCATCAGCTGCGGCAGCGATGATCCTTTCTCGGCGCTTCTTGCAGAGTCGGCAGTCGACCATGGCCCAGTCGCCTGACAGCTCGGAGGACTCCCCTAGCCAGGTGCCGCAGGGGGCTTGCTCAATGTCATCCAGGTCGGTGAATGGTGCGAAGTGCGTCTTCACGACTTCACCTGCGGCTCTGCGCTGGCGAATAGCGTGGCGTCTATGCTAGATCCCCAGTCGTGTAGCAACTGTTCAGTAGGCATGACGCACCCATTGCAATGGTCGGCTATTTCACGCAGCAACTCCTAATGCTTGGCCAGCTGGGCGCGCAGCTCAGCTATAACTGCGGCCTTCGTGTCGCGATCAGCCTCTGCGTCACGCCTCAAGCGCCACTGCTCGGCACGCTCGTTTTCGATACGCTCAACCTCGCCAGGATCGGCGTGCCGGAATACTGGGAAAGGCCCCTCATACAGATCAGGGTTCAGCCTCGCATCTCTTCGCGCAAGGCCGAGAGTGCCGGCAAGACTGCCCCTCAGGGTCTTGGCCATCCACGCCACCGGCTCGCCCTGGTGCTGCTCGTCAGGCTCGATGCCGGACATCGGCCTCAGGCCAATCATAGGCAACCCAGTCGCCGCCGAATCCCGCTCCGCCTCTTCTTTGGTCCACCAGATGGCAGTACCAACCATCCAGGCTATAGGCTCAGGGTGAGGCTGCGAGGCTGGTGCAGCGGCGACCATCGCACACCATGTCGGGAAGATCCCGTTCACCTCCCGTGCTGCAGCCAGCATTTTGCGCGTGGGCTCGCGCGGCACGCTGACCATCTCGGTGTTCCTGGATCGGTTTTTTGTGGGCATAGGGGGACCTCGAATGTATATTCCCTTACTTGGATTAGACGGAGTGTTGCAGCGTGCACTCGATTACTCGTTGAGTTTCAAGAATTACGCGTCGAAAACTGACAGCGATAGATGTTGTATGGCAGATGTGATGGAGCATTTTTTGGTTGCCAAGGTGCAGTGTGCATTAGGATAGATTTGCATGCTCGTGTATTGGCTAGATCTGTAGTTGATTGTGGGGGCGTTTTTAGTGGTTAGTTCAAGTCGAGGTGTGTGGTGACTGTTGCGGAAAATGAAATGGAGAAGCATTCCGTTAATGTTTTTTTTGCAGATGCATCAATTAATCGTTTGCTAGAGAACGCATACTTAAGGTTGAGCGATAAAGATATTGAAGGTGATACAGATGATCTGGAATTGTTTATTGGTTCATTTGCGGCAAAGTTTTTAAGGTATCTTTATACCAGGCCAGAAGATTTTGATGAGCACTGCACTTATAATATTCAGGTTCTTGGTGATCAGCTTATTCGTAGTGCCAAAAAAATCGCAGCTGGAGATATGAGTGAGCTCGGCTCGGTGTTTGCTATCGCTTATAGATTTTTCGTCGAGTTTCAGCTGCGGTTTACGGGGCATTTGAATGACGAGATAGCTAGCTACCTAAGTAGGGTCGATGATTTTAATTACCCAAAAAATATCGAAAGCCAAATAAGGTACGCTCAGCATCGCATGTTGATCGGAGTTGCAAAGAGTTTTATATCGCATCCTAGAATTGGGGATGTGCGAAGTCTGGAAGCTCTTCTAGAACGCGCTAAAGAAGAAAGAGAGGCTGGCCAGGAGAAGCTTGAAAAAAGTCAGAATAAGGTTTCAGAGCTTGCTGCAACTCTTGAGAAGTATACGACAGCATTTAATTTTGTCGGCCTATATGATGCGTTCAGAGGTTTGCGAGAGCAGAAGCGTATCGAGGCTCGTAATGGGAGAATTTGGCTAGCTATTCTGGGGGCTTTTATGGTGATGCCTTTTGGCTTAAAGTTTTATGCAGTCATTTACCCTGGCCTTGGTTGGGGGCTTGATACCGCAGCTTACGTATCTTTTGTTGGTTTTGAATTGATCTTGACATATTTCTTTCGTGTTGGTCTTCATGGGTATCGAACCGTCCAGGCTCAGCTTATTCAAATAGATCTGCGCATGGCGTTGTGCCAATTTGTGCAAGAGTATGCCAACTATGCGAAGGATATGCAAAAGACCAGCCCTGGCACACTTGATAAATTTGATCAGCTAATTTTCAGCGGGATAGTCAATGATGAGCGTGCGATACCCTCAACTTTTGATGGAGTAGATCATCTGGCTAATCTCATTAGTAAAGTTAAATCTAAGTAGAAAATGACGTGCTCGAGGCGTTGCATGTTTTTCATGGGGCAACTTTCTTTGTGTCGGTAGATGACTTGATGCTGATTTGCTGTTACTTGGTGTTGAATACTCGGACCGGTAAAAATTTGGGACACTTTTAAGCACTTCCGCCGCCGGCTGCTGGATCCGAGGATCCCATGTTTTCGGTTAGGCCTAAGTTCTCGGCCAGCGAATCCCCGGAATGCCTGATTTGCTGCCAAGCCTATCGCGTGCAGCAGGGTGAGGCGATAAGGGTGTTTTGTGCCGGCACTTGGTCCCAACGTGCCTGATGCAGGTTCTGGCAAACGTGCTGCGTGTCGGGGTGGTTGGAGCTCTGCCATTCAAGAGTCACAGGCCAGTCGTTTTCCGCCCAGAGAACTTGGACGCCTGCGGCGCATGCGCCGGTGCTTCATCCGCCGAGGCCGGCGAACAGGTCGATTGCTGTGGTCATGAGGTATTCTTCACAGGTTCGCAGTGCGACGACTCGTCGTGCGGTTACCTAGGCTTGATGGGAGGCAGCGAATGCTGCAAGTTTTGAAAGTGGCTGCACCGGGTATCTCTTGTCTTTTCGCGCTCGTTTCCTGCTTCTGCTGGATGAGGTCCGCTACAGTGAAGGTCCGTTACTCGCCTGAGTATTACGCAGACAGGCTCGATACTCAGACTAAAATCGACAATACCGGTAAATACAGGGTTGATCTCAGAAGAACTGCCGAGGTCCGCGGGAAGTGGAATTCGGTTGCGGCTGCGGCTGCGTCCTTAGCAGCATTTTTCCAGGCGATAACTCTGGGCGTGGGCGACTGACCCTTGGCCCCTCAGTCACCACAGAAGCAGTCGATGTCTGTGTCCAGGTAGTCAAACTCGAAGTCGCCTTGCCGGGCGCGCTGATCAGCTGACCAGGCAAGGGACTTGTAGTTAGGGCGGTCCTGACGGAACACCTGTCTGAACCGTTCCTCCGTGCCAGACCACCAGATCACCTTGGACGGGTCTTCCTGAATGATCCTGATCAGCTTGGCCTCGTTCTTCTTCCAACACAGGTCGCAGTTGCCGAAATCCGAATCCATGCCCAGGTCGAAAGGCTGTTCGGCCCAGAAAGCCGCCACATCCTCCTTGATGATGCCGGCAACGTAGGAAGGGCAGACGCTATCCCAGCGCGCGTTGCCGCGCTCATTGGCAGTCATCATGCGGCTGTAGCGTCGCGGCTCGTCGTAGCGAATGCCGACGATGCAATCCCACTCGTCGTAGCCCAAGGCGCGCATGCGCTTCTCGCCGATCCTGACCTTCAGGTAGGCGGTGCACATGTTGTTGCTGAAGTTCGGCAGCACCGCGGGCAGGTTCTTCTCCGCTTTCCGATATGCCTGGTAGTACTCGAGCATCATGGTGAAGGGCTCTCCGTTGCGGCTGGCCGTCTCGAAGTCGACGATCTTGTACCAGGGCGCGTCGTCCGGCTGCCCGTACACCCGACACCACTCCATCCAGACGATGTTGACGCCCCAGTGCTTGGCCATGGCGTCGATAAAGACCAGCGTTTCCTCGCGCTCCTTGCCGGTGTTCTGGAAGAATGCGTGCACGTCTGCCGGTAGCTTGCCGCCGTGGGTCTCCAGAATTTTCCAGAGCATGTGCCCGCTGGTGCGGCCACCACTGACGCCGATCTGCGCCGGCCCAGTGATCTGGTAGGGGTTCATGGCGATCTCCGGTTGTCGTCTATCTCGGTGTTGCTGGATCGGTTTTCTGTGGGCATGGGGATACCTCGCGGGGTACATTTCGACTCCGCATGGATTGGGTTAGGTGTGAAAATGGGTGAAAAAAATCGATTTGGTCTAGATCGCTACGTCCCACAGGAAGTTCGTCGAGAAATTCGCTCTCGCTGTGGATTCGGATGTGTAATTTGCGGTTTGGCTTATTATGATTATGAGCATTTCGATCCGGCTTTTGCAGACGCTAAAGAGCATAATCCTAATGGGATGACGCTACTTTGCATGCAGTGCAACCAGAAGCGTGCCCGGGGAACTCTTTCTGTGGATACAGTGGCACGGGCAAATGCCTCTCCTAGATGTAAGCAGCAAGGGTATGCGTCAGAGTCTTTTGATTTTGGGCCTGATCCTATTAAGGTTATTCTTGGTGGAATAAATTTCACGGGGTGCGAGACTCTTATTAGAGTCGCAGGTGCAGATCTTTTAGCAATCCGGCCGCCGCTTGAGAGCGGTTCACCATTTCGTATGTCAGGGACGTTTTCCAACGAAAAAGGTGAGATAACCCTGCGTATTGATGACAACGTCTTCAGTGTCCATGAAGAAAATTGGGATGTAGAAGTTTCTGGCACTAAAATAACATTCCGCCGAGCCCTGGGTGATGTTGCGCTTCGTATTAGGCTGATGCCACCTTCGGCAATAGCGATTGAAAGGATGGATATGAAAATGGGGGGGTACCATTTTAAAGCTACGGAGTATGACTTCAAGTATTCGGGTGATGGCGTTTTCTGGAGCGACTTGAGTTTGATGGATGTTGAGTTTTGCGAGGTCGGTATGGAGTTTGATTGAAGGTTCCAACCCTCATCAAAGTTGAATCAAATTCAATTATGGGCAGCACAGCAGGGTCAGGCTGCTTTCATCAGGGCCTCAATGACGCGCTGTCCCGCGAGGGGCGGTACCGCGTTTCCGGCCATGTGCATGGTCAGCCGGTGGTTGTCCGGCCGTAGGGTGTCAGTCGGGAAGGACATTGCCGCCAGGGCCTCGCTTGCGCTGAGCATCCGCATGCGGTTGCCGTCAACAAGGGCCCATCGGTCCAGGGTGGTGATGGTGCCAATCGGCCGGTTGATGTCGCGGCCGGTGGTGCCGGAGCCTTTGCCGTAATAGGGCATGATGAAGCGGTCGCCGAAGCGCTGGCGGCCGTTGCGCACCCGGTCGAGCGTGGCCTGGGCCCGGCCTGGCTTCTCGATGGGCGACCAGCGGCCAGCATCGAAGTCGAGGAAGCTGGCGGCCGGCACGTGCCGCTCGCGGGGCAGTTGCAACATCAGCGGGGCCTTGCTGCGCGTCAGCACGATGAACAGGCGCACTCTGTGTTGCGGTACGCCCAGGTCGGCGCAGTCGACGATGTGCGGCGCGGCCTGATAGCCCAGCGCCTGGACGGCCTGTAGCCAGGCGGGATAGAGAACCCAGTCGGTGAACTCTGGCACGTTCTCGATCACTGCCGCCTGCGGCCGGTGGAACTCAAGAGCCGATACCGGCGCCCAGGCCGTCGAGCGTGATGCGTCGTGTTCTGGGTTTCCTGACTTCTTGCCGCGGGCCTTGGCGTGGCCCTGGCAGCAAGGCGAAGCCAGCATGATGTCGTGTGCCGGCACCTGCTCCCAGCGGGCCTGGTGCAAGTCTTGGCAGACGTGCTGCGTGTCGGGGTGGTTGGCGCTATGCCATTCAACGGCTACCGGCCAGTGGTTTGCCGCCCAGAGAACCTGGACGCCTGCGGCGCGCGCGCCGGTGCTCCATCCGCCCAGGCCGGCGAACAGGTCGATTGCTGTGGTCATGGAATTCCTCTTCGAGGGGTTGTTTGATATCGTGCGGTCCATTTTTCAGCTGATGGACCTGCAAATGGGCGAAATGTCGTTTTTCGGAGACCCGGTGTGGTGGGTCTCGGTAGTGGTAGTTGGGATCCTGATTAACTTCTTTTCCGCGTATGCCAAAGGGTGGCTGGATAGCGGTATGAGCAAGGTTTCAGAAAAATGGCGGCGATCTTCCGATAAGAGGAAAAACGCACAGCTGAAGAAGGTCGAAGAATTGGCTGCAAGTGAATATGCGCGGCTTAAGGCGATGGGCGTTGTAACTCATTCGCTGATTAGAGCTGTCAGTTTTCAAGTTTTAGCGTTCATTGGAATGTATTTGACCGTTGTGACAGAAAAAACCTTCACGAATTTGATATCCATCGGGATTGGAGCTGGCGCTATATTCTGTCTTGCAATGTCAATGGCTACCCTAATGATGGCCACGGGTGTAAAGAAAAACGTCGATGCGGCTGACAAGCTGAATGCTTCAAAGTAGGCCAAGCGGAGTTTTAGCTGTTTCGCTTTAGCTGATTGTTGAGTAGGGGAAGGCGCTGGCGGGCAGCGCAGGAGGTTCAGGCGGTTTTGCGCTGGTTGAGTACACGTTGGCGAGCGGCCTCGTACTCGCTGCTGACGATCTCGACCAAGCCGTCAACCTCGGTTTCGGCACATCCAAGGTTCAGGTAGGTAGCTCCGTCATGTTCGAAACACACGCCGCCGGCGAGCCAGATACCGCCGGTGTTCACTCCGATCGCGGTCCACATCTCGTCCTGATCTATGCTCGGCGGGCAGTGCTCTTTCCAGAGGTCGAGTAATCGTTGGTGCTCAGCCTTCTCGCTGGCGCGCACTTCCTTGTCGGTGCCCTCGGCGTGCTTCGCAGAGGTTCGTAGCGCGCGGTAGCCATACTGATCTGGTCGGCACCAATGAACGTCCAGCGAGGTGCTGGCGCTGAGCTTGATGCCGCCAACGTAGCTGCGCGTGCTGCTGAACATCGGCGAGGCGGCGCCGCCGAAGATCTGGCCCAGCTTCTCGCGCTGAGTAGTCCAGTCGCCCTTCTTGGCGTCCCAGGCGCGTACGGCGGCCAGGACTTTCGGGGATTTGGTCTTGTAGAAGTAGCTCATGGCTTTCTCCATGCATGCGCCGCCCTCCGTGGCCGGATGCGGCATGGGTGAGTTGGAATAGGAATTGCTCGGAGTGGACAAAGCACATCGAACGGGTATCACGACATGCTCCCGGAAGACCACTGGTTCATGTTTTTCGTAATCGCAGTCGTGGCGGCAGTTGATCTGGTAGCTGCCATGCTCTACCTGCGGTTTAAACCATGACACCCAACAGCGGGTACACAGGCACCCTCATGCGGGCATTGTCATGGTGGCAATTTGATTGGGAATGATGTTTCATTCGCCTCAATTTCATTTGAGGCCTGTTCAATGCGCTACGCGATAGCTGCTGCATGGATTGCACTGACATTCGTCACTTCGGTGAGTGCAACTGAAAGCAACAAAGCGCAGCGAGAAAAGATTGATCGCTGCTCAAACGCGGCCTTTCTCGCAGTTTCTGTGATTGAAAGGAATGCTGATGCCAGCAAGCAGCCAGATCTCCTACTTGAGGCATTCAAGGCGCTAAAGGCAAACCCAGCTCTCGGAGAGACAATGCCCTACGAGGGGGAGGTACTAGGGGCTTACACGGTTGCACTAAAAGTCGCCGAGGGCATGCAGAGACCATTCGATGCCCGCAAGCATGATTGGCTGATTGCACAATCGGCGTCAGCCTGCACCTTGTGGGTTCCTTACCCGAAATAAGGTTAAATCAGCTGTCCCCTGGATCCTGCGGAATCATCAGCATGCTCCTTTGGCTGAACTCCAGCGCCACTGATCACATTTCGCGGTCTGCGGCGCTGAGCTTGTTCACTTCGCGTCGAAGGTGCCTAGGGACAGCTTCGCGGCGGTGCCTACCTTGGTGTCGAGAACGGCTTTGAACTCCTGCGCAATGGCCTCGCGCTGCGCTTCTTCGCCGATCCAGCGCAGCTTCAGCACCGGTTGCGAGCCGCCGGTGATGACCGACACGCGCAGGCGGATCACTTGCTCGCCCAGCCCTTCGAACGGGATGACCTTGAAGTCCAGCCAGGCCGGCAGGGTTTCTTTGCTGCTGGCCTCGATCTGGTCCATGGTGCTGCGGCTGGCGCGAGTTTCACCGACTGCGTGATCGCTCTCCGACGAGGCCTTCACGGTGATGGTTCGAACCGCGGCGATCGCTTTGGCGATGCTCATGCTCTGGCCATTCTCATCGGTAGCGGACAGGTGCTGGTTCCAGTCTTCGATCCAGTCGCTCATGGACTTTTGCACCAGGCTCTGGCCGCACACCGCCTGAACGGCGGCGAAAGCAGCGGAAGCTTTGAGGCGCAGCACGGCGCGATCATCGGCATGGCCTGGCTCGTCGGCAGTACCGATGTTGAACAGCACGATGCAGCTCATGTTGTCTTGATCGATGAAGCCGCGCGCCGCTGGCGCCGAGCGCTCGACAACGTAGGCGCTGTAGTCAGCCAGCGAATGGGTGGCGTAGGTGCCACGGAAGCGATTTCGGCCCGCCTGGAAGCGCTCCAGGTCAACCACGTTGAAGTTCTGCGGGACGACGGCAACCTCTCCGAGGGCTGGCAGCGTGATGCCAGCTGCAGCGACGGCGTTTTCTTGGATCAGTTCGAGAGCTTCTTTGCTGAGGGACATGCGCTTTTCCTTGTAGGTGCTGAGAGTTACGAGCGTGGGTGTACAGGTGCTTCGTCACGAGTGAAGAGCTGGTCGTGCTTTTCCGGGAACAGAGAGATGTTGCCGCCGGTACCGACGTACATCGGCGTATCGAGGCTGGTGTTTTCGCTGCGTGTGCCGCGCTTGGTCGGCACTTTGTAGTCGAGCTTGTGCTTGATCTTTACCTGGTGGGAGTCGCCGATTTGGCTGAAGTCCAAGGTGATGGTGATCTTGCCAGCCTTGCCATGGTCGACGACGCCCGCGGCTACTTCCGACAGGGCGTGGCCAATCTGGCTGGCGAAGGCGCCGCCGTTGAGCTCCTGCAGGAATTCGGTTGTGTCAGTGGGCTTGGACATTGCTGCGTCTCCTGATGGACGATGCCGCTGGGCGGCAGATTGATGTGCTGCTGGCGCCGGCCGTGCCGGACGCGCGCGTTGATGCGTTTCATGCTGTGTTGGCTTCTCGCTTTTCGGCGGTGGTCGGGAAGTTGATCTCGAACTCCCGCAGCAGACGCTTTAGCTGCTTGTCGGAGATCTTCATCAGCCGAACCACCTGATATCTGGTCATGCAGAGGTTGCGGTAGGCGATGATCTGATCCGCTTTGTCCCTGTCGGCCGCCGGGTCGCTGAGCTTCTTGCCCAGGTTGCCCTTGCCGCGCCTTGGATCTCGCTTGAATTTGAATTGGCCGTCCAAGGCGTAACGGCTCAGGCAGCTCAATGACAGGCCGGTGTATGCAGCGGCTTCGGCATAAGTCATGAGCTTCGCCAGCTCACGCACCTCTTCAATGCGCATCTGGCGTCTTTCAGTGCGGGCATTCAGCGGAGCGGCTTGCGCTCGTGCCGGCTCAAGATCACGGTGCGCGCGACGCGGCACATAGCCTTTGGTCGGCAGGCTTTGCACCTGGCCGCCGTCGAGAAAGAAGCTGTCGATGCTCGCATTGAGCTGGGCTAGCACGGCACTGCGCTGGTCTTGATTTGGGCTGTCGATCATTGAAGTCCGCCTCCCTTGCTCGCCGCACCTGCCTCCATCGCGTTAACAAAGCGCATGACGGCCCGATAGGTGAAGGCGTAGCCCTGAACGGCGCCAGTGGAGATCTCCACCACATCCCATTTTCCGTCCTTGCCCGATGCCTGGTACCGCGGTGCGGGCTGGTTGACCTTGGCGTGCGCCTCGGCCCTCACTGACTTACTGCGCTCGAGCAAGGCCGCGAGCACGGCAAGCTTCTGCTCGAAAGCAGGGTGCATTGCTGTCTGCATGGGGTGATCCTCGGTAGGGTCAGGCGTGGTACTCGAAGGCCTCGGCCTTGCGAACGATTCGAACTTGGGCGGTGCGGCGCTCCGGCGCGCGACGGTCGCGGCGCATGGGGTCGCTCTCGTCGATCACCGCGTGCATGGTGATGAGCGCGGCCAGGGCGATGCAGATCGGGCTGATGATCTGTTGGCGCATGGCCTTGGTGACTGCTTCGATGCGGCGGCCGGCCTCCAGCTTGAACAGCGCGGCCTCGATTCGGTTGGCCACGGTGCCTGGGCTGACCGCCATCTGGCGGGCGATTTCTTTGGTGGTGAGGCCTTGGGCCACCCACAGCAATGCTTCGAGCTCACGGGGAGCCAGCGCCTTGCCGAGCTGGCCAATCCATGACCCGCAAGTGATCGTTTCCATGAAGTGTCCTCGGTGGGCTGCATTGGTCGTGACGCTCGCTGCCGTGTACCTCCCGGACCAGGGGAGGGCGAACGTCACGACCGATGCAGCCTGATGATGGGGAACCAGGTGGATCGGGCAGTTATCGTCAGGCTGACGTGCTACTGGTTGTCTAGTGGCCGGCGGCCAGCTCACCACTGCCCAGGTGACGGGCTTTGCGCTAGGCTGAGCGCTCTCACACAACACAGCCAGCAAAGGAGGGCGCAACCTTGGCAGTTTCCGTGGTTGCAAAATTCGTCGCAGACGAGTGGTTCAAAATCATGGCGATTCTTTGTTTCGTGATTTTCGTGGTGTCACTGACAGTAGAGCTGAGGGTCGACAACGTTCTAGTAGGCTTTTTCTCTCTGTCTGGATTGCTGTGGGGTATCGGTGAAATGGCATGTCGGCCATACCGAGAAATCTTGGTAGAGGACTTCGCCGGCCCGGGGTGGGGGAAGCTGTCGGGCAGACCGCGACGCCTCAATGCCCCAGGTTTGATCCTGTTCGTCCTATCAGTCGCAGTTGCTGCACTCGGATGTTTGCGAGGTTGGCCGATGGTATCGGCAATGATCTCGGCTGTTTGATTGGTGATTTCCTGTCTGGCCCTGTCGCCAAGGCCAGCCAGTGAAATCTGTTCTCTCCACCACTCACCGCTACCGAGTCGTCTCTCACCGGCGCCGCACATTTCATGTTCGATGCATTGCCAGTTTGTGTGAGTGGTTTCGCGTGCTTGCATGTGGAAGCACGGCAGCTATCCAGAGGCTGCGTGGTCGACGACTTAGCTTGTCCCGACCCAGGTAATGGCCTGGGTGCGTCGAGGTGGTCACGTCTGGTTGTATAAAGAGCGGTGGCCGGTGAGAGCCTCGGCAGTCCCTGGTGAGTGACTGCGTGTTGGTGTAAATATCACGCATCGTGTTTTCTAAGTCAACACAATGTGTGATTTATTTTGCCTGATGGTGTGTTGAGGATTTTCCCTGCGAGGCGAGTTCACGTTTCACGAGGCGTGATGTATGCTCATTGCAATAGCTGGATGGATATACAGTAAAGGAGATGGCTTATGTCCAAGCAGAAGAAGACGGCACCACAAGGACGCCAAGAGATGACCGGGGTAGAGCGGCTCGGGCTGCGGGTTTCGTCGATGATCAATCACCCCATTGCACAGTCTCAGCGCTGGGTGACGATCCATCGCCTGGACACGGATGGAGACATGGAGTGGGAGGAGGTGATGGGGCTGCTGTCCGAAACGCAGGAATTGGACCTGACGTTCAACGACGACGAAAGCGTGACGGTGAGGTGGGAGGCGCCGAGCGCCGAGGATCGTGACGACCTGGTCGTGGAGAGTGATTGGGAGGAGGAAAAGCTGGAGGAGGAGGCGCCTTTCTGACGGGTAAGAAAAAGCCCGCACTAGCGGGCCTTTTAGGATCAGCGAAGATGCTTCAGTGCTTCGTTCGTAGCAGCTTGCCCTGCTCGCAGCTCTTGGAGAAGATCGCTCATTTTTTCCATGTCAACTTTGGTCTGTTGACGGTCAGCTTCACGGTCTTCTTTAGCTTGCCTTTGCATTGATCGAATCTCATCAATCAAGGCTTTGGTTTGCTTGGTGTTTTCGGTTAGCGCAGCAGTTGTGCTTTCCAGTGGGCCAACAGCATCATCAAGCCTAGTGTAGCTCGACCATGTGTAGGCAAAAGATGCGCCAACCACGGCGAGCACCGCTGCTCCCATCCCGAGGAGAGGGAGGGTTACCGTAACGAATAGGTCTTTGCGGAACGCGGCCATGAGACTTAATGCTTCCTCGCTTTGAGCATCAGTATACACCCCAATTTTGATGCGAATCGCTTCATCCGAAATGGGGGCATTCACAGACGTATCAAAATTTTCTGTCACAAAAAAGGCGCCGCAGCGTGTGGCAACCTGTCGTACCAGTTGCGGAGCCTCTTCCAGTACCTCATAAACGGAGCGCGAAGTCATCGCTACGTTCATTTTTTGCGCTTATCCATCAGATTTCGCAGGAAGTGGGCGTTAAAAAGCGCTGCATGCCCGCATGTCATGCACGTGGCCACGTAGAACCACACCCCGATTTTCTGCATGTTAGGCACCGAGGCTGCGACTACGCCGCAGAGATTGTCGTCACTTGGCGCTGGCACTATCGAGTACTCCCCCTGATGACAAAAGCTGCACTTGCTGTCGGGGGCGATTTCATTGAGCAGCTCCGAGAGCTCAAATCCATCCGTGGTCAGTACCCGGTGCCTCTCGCTGCCAGGCTCTGCGTCTTGTGGCAGGCTGCCAACATCTTCGTCGTTGTCGCTCAAAACAAAGTCCTTGATTCCGAGGGGAGGCAAACGCAGGCGCGATGATGCCATAGTGATGCCTCAGGCGCATCATGTAAGATAAAGACAGGGCGCAGCAATACTTAGACTAAATGGGCATTCCACACCAATAACACCCGCGCCTGGATGTAAGTCTCGTCAACCCGGATGTCTTCAGGCGGATGATTGGTGTTGTCCGAGATCATCTTGAAATGCTCTCGACCCTTCTTCTGCAGGCGCTTGATGTACTGATGACCCTGGTGGGAGAAGTAGTAGATCCCGTCGCCAACGAATTCACGGATGCTGATGTCAACGACCAACGGGTCGCGGCTCTTGATGGTCGGTGCCATGGACTGACCGACACCTGTTATGAGCTTCAGATGGAAATGCTCTTTGAACTCGACCCCCATCTCTCGCAGGTGAGTAGGGCTGACCCGGATGTCCTGCAGCATTTCAGGGAAGTCGTGCGCTACTTCACCATCGCCCATTGCTCCGCGCACGTCGTAGTGAGCAATCCACACCTCATCGCCCACGAGGCCTGGCCGAACGAAGCCAGCCGCGACGACACTGCTGGCGCTCGGCTCCTCAGCCGCAGCAAGGAGGCGCTGACGGGCCTCTTCCGGAATGCCTTTGCCGCTCTTTGCGAGCATCTGCCTGACAAGATCAGTCGTACTCCGGACTGGCGCCGAAACCTCGGTCACTGCCGCAGAGCTCAGGAGTAGCTCGGATTGGTCGACTCCAAGGGCCGCTGCCATAGCGGCAATATCCGCCAGCGTTGGCTCTCGCGTACCGGCTTCATAGTTTCCGACGCGTGACTGCGATTTCCAGCCGCAAGCATCTGCCAGCTGGGCCTGGGACATTCCCGTCGCTTTTCTCAAGCGCTTAATGCGCTGGCTCAGTGATTCATTCATGCGCGGGATTTCATCACGAAATGAAATACACGGCTTTCACTTATTGTGATTGATATTAACACGATGCGTGTTTATCCTGAGTGCTAGTCATTGAGGAACCCCGAATGAACAACGTTCGCAAGATCCGGGTAGCTGCGGGGATTAGCCAAGCCCGTCTATGCCGGGAGCTCCGCTGGAACCAGTCGCGCCTGGCCAACTACGAGGCCGGGCGCCGGTGTGTCGGCCTGGATGCGGCCCGGAGGATTGTCGCTGCGCTGAACGGGCTAGGCGCCGAGTGCAGCCTTGACGATGTCTTCCCGCCAACGGCTCGCGACCCAGAAGCAGCCTGACATTTGAATCATTACTGATCTGGCACTGAGCCAGTAGATGGCCGAAACACCTGCTGATCCATCCAGTACCTGAATCGCAGGCATAAAAAAACCGGGTGGCAGCCCGGCTTCTTCAACAGCAGTTAATCGAGGTCGATTATGCACCGCATGGCCGATGCAGGCAATACCACGCATTCCACGTCACTTTTTGGCATTTCGCCAAATCTGACGCGTCAGGCTGTCAGTCATGGAGGGCGTTCGTAATGGCACGTATCCGCACCATAAAGCCTGAGTTCTGGACCAGTGAGCAGGTCATGGAGTGCTCGGCGATGGCTCGACTCCTGTTCATCGGGATCTGGAACTTCTGCGACGACGCAGGCAACCATCCGATGTCCCCCAAGACTATCAAGGCGCTCGTTTTCCCGGGAGACGACATCACTGCGTTAGCGGTGGAAGGGCTGCTCGCTGAGCTGGTATCGAACCGACTAATCACCATCTACGAGGCGGCATCGAAGCAGTACCTGCACGTCAACGGATGGCACCACCAGAAGATCGATAGACCCACTGTAAAGCACCCTGAATTCGTTGAACCTTCGCCGAGTGCTCGCCGAGAAGTCGGTGAAGGCTCGTCTAGCGGTGATCGAGGCCTCACCCCCGGAAGGGAAGGGAAGGGAAGTAATACACACTCTCCGCGTGAGCCGTTCGCGATGTTCCTGGATTGGATCCCTGACCAGGCTCAGCTTGAGGCTTACGCCAAGCGCTCAGGGGTAGCCATCGAGGAATTCTCGGAAAAGGCCATTTCGGGCTTTGTCGTCCATCACGACGCGAAGGGGCTGGCCAAAACCGAGAGCCAGTGGATCGCCGACTTGGTCGGCTGGAGAAAGCGCGACCTTGCGAATGCGGCGAAGGTCGTCCCTCTGAGGGCGGGACCTGGCGGCCTGCAGCTCGACGACAGTGACACGTCGTGGATTGAGCAGGGAAGCGCCCAATGAACCCAGTCGCAGTTGTGACTCATGGCCTGTGGGCCAAGGTTCAGTCCGGCCAGCACGTCTCTGCTGGATACGAGCTGCCAGATGACGTGAAGGCAGAACTCAACCAGAAGACAGCGAAGGTGATCAACGATCTGTTCCGTGATCTGCGATCGATCTGCACCGCCTGGAAGCAGGCTTGGCCAGACCAGGCCACATACGACGCGTCCAAGCAGCAATGGCTGACCGCTTTTCTTGAGGCCGGCATCTGCAATCCCGAGCAGTTGCAGTTTGGGCTGATGCGCTGCCGCCAGTCGGGTGCAGCGTTTATTCCGCCGCCCGGCGAGTTCATTCAGTGGTGTCAGCCGTCTCCAGAAATGCTCGGCCTTCCAGCCTTGGCGGCCGCTTTCCGCGAAGCGACTCGCAATGCACATCCTGCGACGGCTGGCAGGGGGAAGTGGAGTCATGACGCGGTCTGGCACGCGGCCAAGGAGTGCGGCTTTGAGAACCTCAACAAGCTGCCATCCGATGTCAACTCGAAGCTGTTCGAGCGCAACTACGCCATCGCGGTTCGTCGGCTTATGGCTGGTGAGCCGTTGCAGAAGATGCCCCTGGCACTTCCCGCCGAGGTTGCCGCCCGCCGTACCCCGCAAGTCGGAAATTCTGCCCTGGCAGCCATGCGTGCCCGTTTGGCGGGGCGCTGATCAATCAACCTGCAAGGAGGCGTCCCGTGCGCCAAACAAAACTGACCAAGGCCGCTCGCGGCCGGGAATGCCAGGTGCGCATTCCGGGCGTGTGCAACGGCAACCCCGAGACCACCGTCCTTGCGCACTACCGCCTGGCCGGTACCTGCGGCGTCGGCAAGAAACCGCACGACCTGCAAGGCGCCTGGTCCTGCAGCGCCTGCCACGATGCCTGTGATGGGCGCAGCCGGTCCGTGGACCGCGACACCGCCCGCCAGTACCACGCTGAAGGTGTTATGCGCACCCAGGCACTGCTGCTCCACGAAGGGGTGCTGATCGCATGAATAGCCAAATTCCCCCATTCCGCCATCCGGCCCGACCCAAGTCCGTCCGCGCCAAGCCCGTCGACCGGGAAGGGCAGGAGCAGGCCGCCCTGCTCGAAGAGATCCAGCTGCGCTATCCCGAGGTGTTCGAGCTGATCTATCACGTCCCGAACGGCGGTCACCGGCACAAGGGCGTGGCGCTGAAGCTCAAGGCTCAGGGCGTGAAGGCCGGCATCCCCGACCTGGTGCTGACCATGGCCCGCGGCGGGTACTTCGGTTTGTACATCGAATTCAAGGCGACCGTTGACCCGGCGCCTGTCTCGTCCAGCCAGCAAGCGTGCATTCGCCGGCTGAACGACCAAGGCTACCTGGCCGTTGTGTGTCAGGGGCATTTCGACGCCATGGAGTGCCTGAGGGCGTACCTGGCCCTGCCTAAAACGGAGGTTGCAGCATGACCAACACCGCCGCTGTGAAAATCAGCGATGCAGAGATTCGCCGGCAGGCCGCCGGCCAGGTGCGCGACCTGCGTGCCCTGGGCAATCACGGCCTGTATTTTCGGTTCCACCGTTCCCGTGAGCGCGGGTCCTGGTACCTGATCCACAAGGGTAAGTGGAACCTGATCGGCTCGTACCCAGAACTGAGCGCCGCCAAGGTGGCCGCGGCGCTGCCGGATATCCGTCTGCGACTGGAGGCTGGTGAAGGGTCGAGCTTATCGAGCTGGGTGCTGACTGGTGAGCTGCTGTCCTGGTTCGCTGAGCGCATGTCCCGTGACCGCAACCTGTCGGGCAAGCGCAAGAGCACGGCGGCGTCGGCTATCAAGCAGCACCTGGTGCCTCGCTTGGGCGAAATCCCGCTGGCCCAAATCGACAAGGCGCTGCTCGATCGCGAACTGATGTGGCCACTGCAAGAGTCGCTGTCGATCGATTACGTGCGCCTGGTGTTCCAGCTGCTGGCACTGGCCTTCCGGCAGGCCACCAAGCTGGGCCTGCTCAGCTCCAATCCCATGGCCGGCATTCGCTTTGGCGACTTCTCGAAGGCCAAGGTCACGGTCAAGCCGTCGCGGCTGCGCGGTGTGCACCTGGAAGACCTGATGTCGCGCATGAAGAGCACCCTGGCGAACCTCCCGCAGCATGGCGTACTGGCCCTGATGATGCTGTGCCACGGTACCCGGCTGGGTGAAACCCGACTGGCCCGCTGGAACCACATCAGCCTGGCCGAGCGGGAGTGGTTCATTCCTGCCGAGCACACCAAGACCGGCGTGCAGCACCGACTGCCACTGACCGACCAGGTGCGCTTCCTGTTGATGGCTTACCGCGAGATCCAGCGCAACCAGGGCTATGACGGCCAGTTCCTGTTCCCGGGCCGGCAGGGCAAGCCTTTGAGTGAAGCGAAGGCCTCTGCTGTGTTCACGGTCATGGGGCAAGGCGAATGGACCAGCCACGACCTACGCAAGCTGGCCCGTACCGGTTGGGCTGACCTGGGTGTTGACCACCTGGTGGGCGAGCTGCTGATCAACCATGCCATGGGCCACAACGTGAAGGTGTACATCCAGTCCGACGTGATGGCCCGCAAGCGTGAGGCGCTGGAGAAGTGGCACGCACACCTTGATCAGAAGGGTTTTGAGTCGGTTCACGGCTTGACCGGTGATAGATCAATGGATTCATGGACTCTCTCGCGGGCCGCAAAGCGTGCGGGTTTCGACGGACTTCCGGTATCCACCATAAGCGAGGATTCGAAATGACAGGGAAGCGCCACGGGCCATCCTTCAAGAAGCACATGATCAAGCTTGCCGAGTGCCCAGATTGCCAAGGTCGCGGGGTAGTACAGGGCGTTTTCCATGAGCTTGGCTGTGACACCTGCAGCGCCACGGGCTGGATTGATCGATGGACGAACCGGCCTATGCCACTGGAGGAGTTGGCAATCCAGTTGGGTATGAACCTGCGGGCAGTGCTCCGGCAGGTCGAGCAGTTGAAGAACCCTCAGGCATCCGGGCCTGAGGCCACATATCAGGGAAGCAACCGGCGCGGCGCCGGTGGCACCAACTACTCCGGGGATTGAGGGGAAGGACATGATTTACAGCAGCGTACTCGCGGCGGTCGTCTCGGCCCTAGCTGCAGAAGCGATCGACAACACCAGCAAGCAGGCTTGGCAGAAGCTATATGATCCAGGCAGTGAAGATGGCCACGACATGGCCATCCTGAGCCGATCGGTAGAGCGCGGCAAAATCAGTCGCTTGGATGCGGACTGCTGGGTGTTCGCCCGGCTGCACAGCCAGTTGAAGCCGAGGCACTGGGATGTACTTGTGGCAAAGTACAGCACGCATAAAGGGCGCAAGGTCCAATCGCTAGGTAGGCTCTGGCCCATAGTCGCCTCTCACGCTCCCAAGCTTTTCATCATCAGTGCTGTGACGGCTTGGGCTATTCCCAAGATGAAGGGGGCCGATGGAAAGCGCTCGAGCGATATCATCGTTCTGCCAGCCCAGTTCTACGACATGAACCGGTGGGACCCGGATGCTAGTCCTGAGCGCACCCGTCGCCGGTGGAGGGCGGGAATCGAAGTTGTTCTTGATGGGATGGTCGTTGAGGCCTTGGCTGAGGCGGGCGCGATTCTCACCCATGAGGGGCTATCCCTAGAAAATGCCGCTTGACATCAAATGGCCCCATGGCCGATCATTTATCCATCATGCGGTATCTGCGCTTTTTTAGGATAGAGTTGATGCTAGCCTCTGCCTTGTCGACACTCCTATCCGCCCCTCATGCTCTTCCAGCTGCGCTGTAAGTTCTTGGACCACAAGGATGTAAATGGATAACAAAACCATTCGGTGGCTCACGAGTCTATTGATAGGCTTGGCTACAGGCTTCATGGTCACTGGTGTAGCAACGCTTTCACTACTTGACAATACGAAACCTATGGTAATTGTCGCTGCTGCTACAATGTCAGTATCAAGTGTTTTCCTCATTGCGATCTCCTATGTGATCGCAGTTCAGGAGGTGGAAAAATGACGATTTGGATCATCCTGTTCTGGATTATAGGAGTGGGACTGATTATCGGCGTTGCCATTTACCGGGGCATCAAAAATGGTCCTACCAAATTCCCTGTATCTCCTATCGAGGAAATGCAGCGCGCTCAGGCACAAGCGAGTGCGGAGTCTGCCTCCGCATCCATACGTGAGATGCGTGCCGATATTGAGCGGTTGAATCGCAAGATTGAGGCGCTTCACCGCGATCTGGGTGACGTAGCCTCAAAGAAGGCTGAAAGCACGGTTGGACAGTTAACTGCTGAACAGATTAGGGAGATCCAGGAGCGGTTTACCTATCCGCCTGAAGTGGACAGCGTTCTGCATACTCACAAGCCCTATGCTTCGTTTTCAGCGGCGGGACCATGGGCCGAAGTCGCTATGGCAGGCTTGATCAGCCATTCAGAGTTAGTCCATTCCACGTCCTTCCAGTACCATGAACGCAGTGACAGTGAAAGGAAGAGTGACGACGAGCCCATCGTTCGGATAGCCAGAGAATAGACGCCCAATCATACAGTCATAAAGCCCGCCATTGAGCGGGCTTTTTTGTTTCAGCTTCCCGAAAGGGAGAATTGAGATGCCAAAAATGCCCGAGAAGGATCCTGGCCTGTGGGCCGCCGTGCTCGCCTGGGTGCTGGCTCACCAGCCTCAGCTGTATGCCGCTGGCCTGTCAGTCGCGATCGCTGCCCTTCGGGTGGTGTATGGCGGAGGCACCCGTCGGCAGATGATCTTGGAGGGCGCGCTCTGCGGCCTCATCACCTTAGCCCTAGTGCCACTGCTTGAATGGATGGGGTTGCCGCAGGGCATGGCCACCTTCGCAGGCGGCGCTGTTGGCTTCATGGGTGTTGAGAAGCTGCGCGGATACTCAGATCTGTTTATTTCCCGCAAGGCGCAGGGGTGACACATGTCGCTACTCGAGGCAGGCAAAAAGCCGAGCCCATACGGCTATCGATGGCAGCAGGCCCGCGAGGGGTGGTTGCGCAAGAACCCCCTCTGCGTTCGGTGCGAAAAGACGAGCCTGAACAGGGCAGCCACAGTCGTCGACCACATCACGCCACACCGAGGTGACATGACCCTTTTCTGGGATAGGGCGAACTGGCAGTCGCTTTGCACTAACTGCCACAGCTCCTACAAGCAGCGCCTGGAGAAGTCAGGGCGCGAGGCAGGGTGCGACGTCAGCGGGAGGCCGCTGGACCCCAGGCATCACTGGAATCGGCCCTCCTGAGGGCTTCCGGGCGGCGCGGGGCTCCATCCCAGGGCAGGGGGGGTGAAAAAGTTTTTTCGGAGGCCTTTCCTGACCGTTCGCCCCCCTCCGCGTGCAAAGCCGCGAAATGAAATGATTTTTTTTGAGAGCAGAAAATGGCCGGGAGACGACCTACACCGACGGAGCTGAAGCTTGTCAGAGGGAATCCCGGTAAGCGCCCGATCAACAAAAATGAGCCTCAGCCAGCTAAGCGCATTCCCAGTGCCCCAGATCACCTGAGCTCGGATGGCCAGGTGGCGTGGGGGCGGCTCACTGTGTTGCTGGACCGCATGGGGGTGCTTACCGAAGCCGATGGCTTTGCGCTTGAGCGCCTCTGCGATTGCTACTCCGAAATCCTTGCCCTGCGTGATGTGATTGATGCGCAGGGGCGGACTTACGAAACCACCAGCACCCAGGGCGAACTGGTGCTCAAGGCGAACCCGGCGGTGGCCATGTTGGCCGACGTAGACCGCCGCTTCAAAAGCTACCTGGTCGAATTCGGCCTGACACCGGCTGCGCGATCCAAGGTGCAAGTAAAAGACGATGAGCCAAAAGAAGACCAGTTCGCGGAGTTCTTCGGTTGACGACCCGGCAACGCAGTACGCCAAGGAAGTTCATTCCGGTGAGCGTGTCGCGGGGCCAGACATTCGAAATGCGTGTGCGCGCCATCTGCATGACCTGGAGGAGGGGCCGAAGCGCGGGCTGACCTGGGATTTGGCTGCGGCCAACAAAGCTATTCGCTTCTATCGCACAGTCCTCAAGTTGAACGGTGGGGAGTTTGAAGGGCTGCCGTTCGAGCTGTTGCCCTGGCAAAAATTCATTGTGGGCAGCATCTTCGGATGGAAGTCCAGTGACGGGTATCGCCGCTTCCGGGTCGTTTACGTCGAGAGCGGTAAGGGTTCGGGAAAATCGCCCTTGGCCGCCGGGGTGGGGCTGACCGGACTGATCGCGGACAACGAAGCACGCGCCGAGATCTACGCTGCCGCGACCAAAAAAGATCAGGCCATGATCCTGTTCCGGGATGCTGTGGCGATGGTGCAGCAATCTCCGGAGTTGACCAAGCGCCTGGTTTGCAGCGGCACCGGCCAGAACATTTGGAACCTGGCCTACCTCAAGTCAGGATCGTTTTTCAGACCGATCAGTTCGGATGATGGTCAGTCTGGTCCGCGGCCACACATGGCGCTCATCGACGAAGTGCACGAGCACAAGACCAACATGGTCGTGGAGATGATGCGAGCCGGCACCAAGAGCCGTAAACAGGCGCTCATTTTCATGATCACCAACAGCGGCTCGAACAAGCGCGGCCCTTGCTGGGAGTACCACGAGTATGGCTCTCGGGTTGCATCTGGGGCACTCACTGATGACGGATTCTTTGCCTACATCTGTTCGCTGGACGAGGGCGATGATCCTATTCAGGACGAAAGCTGCTGGTTCAAGTCCAACCCTTCGCTTCAGGATGCTGATCTTCCGGGCATGAAGTACTTGCGCGAACAGGTGACCGAAGCCCGGGGGATGCCGAGCAAGGAAGCCATGGTGCGGCGCCTCAACTTCTGCGAATGGACCGGCGCAGAGTCGCCATGGATCTCTTGGGATGTCTGGAGCCAGGCTGAAGAGCGCGTACCCATGTCGCTGTTGCGCAATCGCCCCAGCGTTGGCGGACTGGACCTATCCAGCACGACGGACCTGACATCATTTGTCCTGCTGTTCTATCCGACCTACGAGGATCCGCACTGGCGGCTGTTGCCGTATTTTTGGATTCCCGATCACGAACTCGACAAGCGCGAAGCCCGCGACAAAGTGCCTTATGCGGCATGGATTAAATCGCGGGATCTAGAAACGACGCCAGGGCGTGCCATCAGCAAGCTGCATGTGTTGCGTCGGCTGCAGACCATCTGTGACTTCTTCCAGGTGGACAAGATCGCGTTTGACCGCTGGCGGATCGAGGATATGCGGCAGCTGATGAGCGAGTACGACATCACATTGCCTGAGCTCGTGGAGTTCGGGCAGGGCTTCAAGGATATGGGGCCGGCGGTGGATGAGTTTGAGCGGCGGCTGCTCGGCATGATCGAGCCGCAACCAGAGGAAGAGGGTGGCGCGGCAGAGTTCTTCGATGATGCGCTGCCGGCCGAGGCGGTGGAGTCTCTGCGGCACGATGGCAATCCAGTAATGACCTGGTGTGCCGGTAACGCCGTGATTGTTTCCGATCCGGCAAACAACCGAAAGGCCGACAAGGCTAAAGCAACGGGCCGAATTGACGGAATCATTGCCGCGATCATGGCGACAGGTATTAGCGGGGCAGTGTCTTCCGGCAGCAGCGGCAGTTCCATTTACGACGAAGGAGTTGGGGTTTGAACACCATTGCAATTGCTGCGTGGGTCGCTGGACTGCTTGGCTTCGGCCTACTGGTCGCCGGCATCGCCCTGATCCATGTGCCCGCTGCGCTCATTTCTGCTGGACTGGGCCTGATCGGTTGGGCCTGGCTGGCGGACAAAGCTGCAGCTCGAGTACCCCTCAAACCCAGTCCAGAAGGAGGCTGATCATGTTCTTCAGCAATCTTCTCGGCGGCAGTGAAGGGCTGGTTTCGGATAGCGGCGGGGGCTTTTGGCGAGGCTTGATCGGCTCTAGTCGTTCGGCCGCGGGGGTGACGGTTACGCCGGATACGGCGCTAGCCATTACCGTCTTGCAAACTTGCGTCACCTTGCTGGCGGAGAGCGTGGGTCAGTTGCCGCTTGAGTTGTATCGCCGACTGGGTGATGGCAAGCGTGAGTCGGCTACGTCCCATCCGCTCTATGATGTTCTCCGTTATCAGCCAAACCCTTGGCAAACTCCTTATGAGTACCGAGAATCCGGCCAGCTCGCCCTGGGGCTGCGAGGGAACTGCTACAGCTTCATCGAACGCAACGACGACGGTTCGGTGAAGGCCCTGTATCCGCTGCGAAACGACAAGGTGGTGGTGCTCAAGGGCGGCGACCTACGTCCTGTCTACCGTATTGGCGGGCACGATCCGTTGCCCATGCGACTGATTCATCATGTGCGCTGGCACACAAAAAATCATTACACCGGCCTGTCTCCCGTTGAGCTGCATGCCGATGCCGTCGGCCTGGCGCAGGCGGTAAGACAGTACGCGGGCAAGTCATTTGCCAACGGCACTGCGGTGAGTGGTGTCATTGAGCGCCCGAAAGAGGCGCCGCCGATCAAGGAACAGTCCAGTATTGACCGCATCCTTGATCAGTGGGGCAATAAGTTCTCAGGTATCGACAACGCGAAAAAGGTCGCGATGCTGCAGGAAGGCATGACCTTCAAGGCCGTGTCGATGAACAACGTTGACGCCGAGCTGCTCGGCATTCTCAAGGCCACCGGACTCGACATCGCTCGGATCTACAAGATTCCGCCGCACATGATCAACGAGCTGGAGAAGGCCAGTTACAACAGCCTTGAACAGCTGCTGATCCAGTACGTGATCTTCGCCCTGATGCCCTGGGTGAAGCGCCACGAGCAGGCCATGATGCGCGACTTCCTGTTGCCGTCGGAGAGGCGGGATTACTTCATCGAGTTCAACCTGTCCGGCCTGCTGCGTGGCGACCAGAAAAGCCGCTACGACGCCTATGCAATTGGCAGGCAGTGGGGGTGGCTGTCGATCAACGACATCCGGCGCCTGGAAAACATGCCGCCCGTTGCCAACGGCGACAGCTATCTGCAGCCGCTCAACATGACCGACGTGGCCAACGGCCTGCCCGATATGAATAACCCAAACGTCCGCGCCCAGCTGGAACAGCAGCGTGACGACATCCTGAGGATGCTTGCCGCATGAAACGACATTTGCGCGCTGCCAGCTTGCTGTTCAATCAGCCGCTACTGACGACACCCGACATGCTGGACCTGGCAGTGCGCTGGGCCAATCAGACGATGAGCCTGAACATCGTCAACCTTAACATGGGCGGGGCTGCAGCCAACCCATCGATGTTCTATGACGACGATGACTACCAGGCCGAGCAGGGCCGCCGTGAAGAGCAACGGCGCGCCGCCATTGCCCAGACAGGTATCGAAGTGATCCCCGTTCATGGCGTGCTTGTTAGCCGCGGTAGCCACTTGAACGCCTGCGAGACCATGACCAGCTACGAAGGTCTGCGAGCAGCCCTGAACAAGGCGATTGCTGACCCCATGGTCGAGCACATTGTGCTCGACATTGACAGCCCAGGCGGCAGCGCGGTCGGCGCCTTCGAACTGGCGGCCGACATTCGCGCGGCAACCAAGATCAAGCCAATCACCGGCCTGGTCAACTTCATGGCGTACTCCGGGGGCTACCTGATTGCGTCTGCTTGCACCGAGGTCGTGGTCAGCATGACCTCCGGCGTGGGCTCCATCGGAGTAGTGGCCAGCCACATGGACCGCTCGAAGATGATCGAAGGCATGGGGGTAAAGGTCACGACAGTCTTTGCCGGCGCGCACAAGAATGACCTGAGCCCGAACGAACCTATTACCGAGCAATCTTTGCAGGTGCTGAACGAAGTCGTGCAGGAGAGCTATCAGCTGTTCACGACCCACGTTGCCGAATACCGAGGCCGCGACGTCGGCGACATCATCGCCACTGAGGCTGCCTGCTATCGCGGTTCATCCGCCATCGCGATTGGCTTGGCAGATCGCCTGGAGTCGCCGCAGCTTGCGGTAGACAACCTCTCGCGTGCGGTCGCCCTTAGTCGCGCGCAGCGCCAAGGCGCACAGCCACAACAGCGCATCAGCGTGAGGGCTACGGCCTTCGCCATTCAGTCTCAACTCTGACCGCGTTCGCGGCAGTGACCACGACCGCCTAACGGCGGTTTTTTTATGCCCAGGAGGCAGTATGTCCCTCGTAACTCAACTGCGTAGCGAACGCGCCACCATCAATGGTCAGATCCAGGCCCTGGCCCAGCTGGAGGGGGCCGGTACCGCACTGAGCGCAGAACAGCTCTCCCAGTTCGAGCAGCTCAGCACCCAGTTCAATCAGCTGACGGAGAAGCTTGCGCGCGCTGAGGCGGCCGAGCGTATGGCGACCGCGAGTGCGGTCCCCGTGAACGAAGGCGCTCAAGGGCTGAACGGCCCGCCCGGCAGTATCAGCGGTCCATTTGCAGCGAAGCCGGTGCCGGGTGCCAACATGGCGCAGATGGTCCGCGTGCTGGCCGCTTCCCGCGGCGATCAACAGGCAGCCGCGAAGTTGGCCGCCGACTCGGGCTACAACCCTGAAATCGCCATGGCGCTTAGCACCGTGACGCCGGGCGCCGGCGGGGTGCTGGTGCCGCAGAGTTTCTCCAGCGAAGTCATCGAGCTGCTCCGGCCAAAGTCGGTGGTTCGCAAGCTCGGGTCGGTTTCGCTGCCACTAGAAAATGGCAACCTCACTGTTCCGCGCATCAAGGGCGGTGCGGTGGTGGGGTACATCGGTACTGAGGAGGATATGCCTGCCACCGATATGCAGTTCGATGACCTCAAGTTGTCGTCGAAGAAGCTGGCGGCTCTTGTTCCGATCAGCAATGACCTGCTGGGGTACTCGGGTACCAACCCGAACGTGGATCGCCTGGTAGTGAATGATCTCACCGCCTCGGTAGCCCTGGCAGAAGACCTGTCCTTCCTGCGCGGTGCTGGTACCGGCAACCTGCCCAAGGGCCTGCGTTTTTGGGCGCCGGCCTTCAACGTGTTCGCAGCGCCGGCAGCTGTAACCCTGGAAGCAGTTGAGTTGGCGCTGTCCGCCCTGATTCTGCGCTTGGAGAACGCCAACTCCAACATGACCTCACCGGGGTTTGTCATGGCGCCCCGGACTAAGCGCTGGCTGGCTGCGCTGCGTGATGGCAACGGGAACAAGGCTTACCCGGAGCTGGATCAGAACATGCTGAAGGGCTTCCCAGTCGGCTCGACTACTCAGATCCCCATCAACCTGGGGGCCGAGGGCGATGCTTCGGAGATCCACTTCGCGGACTTTGCCGACTGCTTCATCGGTGAAGACGATGCCATGGTCATCGATTTCAGCAAGGAAGCCACCTACAAAGACGGCAGCGGCAACGTGATCAGTGCATTCCAACGCGATCAGACCCTCGTCCGCGTAATCGCCAAGCACGACTTCGGGCCGCGCCACGTTGAATCGGTCGCAGTGATGACCGGTGTCAAATGGGGTAGCACCCTGTAACGCAGTACGCCCGGTCCGCCGGGCACTCCTTTCCAAATTCCAGGAGCACCTCATGACCAAAGTAATTGTTACTTTTGACAAAAACTGGCGCGGCTATGCCGCTGGTGAAACTGCTGGCTTCGAATCAAATGTGGCCGAAGGGCTCATTGAGGCGGGCTATGCCAGCGAAGCGGGCAAGCAGGCGAAGAAAGCCAAACCTAACACTGGCTCCGCTGCCGCGCCAGGCAAAGATAATGGTGGCGACGCTACCGGCGCTGCGGGTAAGTCTGATGACTCAGCGGACTCTGACGGCAAGCCTTAATCATGGCACGCCGCATCGCTTACACGGGGGCGCCCGTGCTGACATTGGAGCAGGTGGCCTTTCAGTGCCGCGCTGAGCCAGAAGATCTGCAGCCCGAGCTGATCAATCAGATCATCATCCCAGGCGTTACAGCACAGGGGGAGTCGAGGACGGGCGCGGCAATACGAGAGGCGCTCTACGAAGAAGAATGGCCGGCGCACTATCCGTCAGGTCACTTTCTGGATGTCGGCCAGGCGGTCGCTGTCGAATCCGTCTTGCTCCTCGGCGCTATCGGCGCACCGGTGGAGTTCACAGGTGCAGTTGAGCTCATTCACGGTGGCAAGGAAAGCTACCTGGCATTTCCCGGCGGCCGACCTGAGGGCCGTCTGCGCATCCGCTACCGTGCAGGCGTTGACCTGCAGGCGCATCCTGGGGTTGTGAGCTGGCTGCTGATGGCTGCCGAAACGGCATTCGCCCAACGCGGGCTGTTGATTGTTGGCCAAACGCTGACCGAGGTTCCTTCGGGGTTTGTCGACCACTTACTGGCGGATATCACTGTTCCGCCGAGGTTCTGAGCATGGCTAGCTCGATAGGCACACGCGAGCCGGAATCCGGCGAGTTGGACCGGCGCATCACTATTCGGCTGCGCGAAGACCTGCCTGTTGAGGACGCAGATCTGGATGCGGTATTCACTCAGCCTCGTCACCGCTGGGCCAAGATCCGCGCCGTCGGCACAGCGGTCTACACCGACAGTGTCCAAACGGACGACACATCACACATCGGATGTGGGTTCGACTGCTGGGCGGCGTCACGACCTCGCATGAGGTGGTGGCGGGCGGCGTGATCTACCGCGTCAAGCGCTGCGCCCCCTGGGGGGCAGGGAAGCGCTTCACCCTGATCGAAGTTGAAGAACTCGGCCAGCAGCAGGCAGGAGGAGGGATCTATGGCTAACTCGGCTTCCGTCGACGGCTACTTGCACATCGAGGGCTTCGACCAGTTCGGGCGTGAGATCTTTGACAAGAAACAGATCAGGAAAGGGATGCGCAAGGCTGGTCGCCTGGTCAGCCGCCGTGCCCAGCTGAACCTGGCCTTGGCCCGTGGACAAGACAACTACCCGGTCAGCCGAACCGGCAGGACCGTCGAGTCGATCACGTTCAAGGTCTCCCGGGCTGGTTTCCTGGTGAAGATTGCGCCGCGAAAGACCTCGTCCATGAAGGACTACTACCCGACCTACCTGCATTACGGCGTGAAGCAAGGGTCTCGCGTTCGTGGGCTCACATCCGGCAAGCGCCGCGGTAAGGGCGAACGTGCCGCAGCTCTCGCAGAGCGGGCTGCAAGCGGATGGCGCATCGCGCCACGGGCGAACTACATGGAAGACGCCCTGCAGGACGAAAAAGAGCAGGTCCAGTCGATCCTCAAAGCAGCCTTCGCCGCCGCGTTGCGCTGACCATCAGGCCTTTCGGGCCGGTAATCAGTATGAAAATCTCCCCCGTGATCGCGCATTTGCGCGAGTACTGCCCGAGCCTGGCTGACAGGATTTCGGGCGGCATCGACCTCGATGCCGTTAGCTCGTCCACGCTGCTGAAGAACCCCTCGGCCTATGTGATCGCCGCTGATGACAAAGCCGGCGAGAACAAGGCGCAGAACGCGGTCACTCAGGATATCGAGGATCGCTTTGAGGTGGTGTTCGCCATGGACACCAAGGACGAGCGCGGCCAGCAGGCCGCCGACTTGCTGCATGACTTTCGCAAAGAGCTGTGGCGGGCCTTGGTCGGCTGGCGACCTGGTGACGAGTACGACCCCATCGTCTACGACGGCGGCGGATTGGTGCTGATCAACCGTGCGCGGGTGGTCTACCGCTTCAGCTTCTCGGCTGGCTTCCAGCTGGGCCGCAACCGCGGCAGTGAGCCCGCTGAAACCTGGCACGAGTTCGAGCTTGATGGCCTCCCGCCGCTGAAGGGCATCGACTTCAGCCTGGACAGCCTGGATCCGAAAGACCCCAACCACACCTCGCCTGGGCCAGATGGTCGAGTCGACGTGCGCTTTTCCACCGAACTACCACAAGGGTAACCCCATGACTCTAATCACCGTGTATCCGGTAGACGGGCGCGTCACGCCCGACCCGGCCATGGGCGATGCGGTGCCGGCCGAAGGGCGCACCGTGGAACTCGATATCTACTGGCAGCGCCGCCTGAACGATGGCGACGTGACCGACGAAAAACCCGCCAAGGCGAAGGCCAAGGCCGCCATCGGGAGCGCTGAATAATGGCCGTCAGTTTCAACAGCATTCCCAGCGACCTCAAGGTGCCGCTGTTCTATGCCGAGGTCGACAACAGCCAGGCCAACACGGCCACCGGCGCAATGCCGCGGCTGATCGTCGGTCAGGTCAACGATGACGCCGTGGCCGCCGAAATCGGCAAGCTGACGCTGGTCCCCAGCCTGAGCTTGGCCAAGAGCATCGGCGGCGTCGGCTCGATGCTGGCCGAGATGTACGACACCTGGCGTGCCATCGACCCGGCCGGGGAGGTGTGGTGCCTGCCGGTGAAGGTCACCGGCACCAAGGCGACCGGCAAGGTGGCCGTCACGGGCACCGCCACTGCCGGCGGGCAGATCAACCTGTATGTAGCCGGGCAGCTTGTGCGAGCCACCATCGCCAATGGCGCCACGGCAGCGGCGACCGCCACGGCCATCGCTGCAGCGGTCAACGCGGCCGGCCTGTCGGTGTCGGCGGTGGCGGCGGCCGGTGAAGTCACCCTGACTTGCCGCTGGGCGGGCCTGAGCGGTAACGACATTCAGCTGCAGCTGAACCGGCAGGGACGCGCCAATGGCGAAATCACCCCGGCTGGGCTGACCGTTACCATCACGGCGCTGGCCGGCGGCGTGGGTACACCTGATCTGGCGGCCGCCATCGCGCTGCTGGGGGATGAGCCTTTCGAATTCCTGTGCGGGCCGTGGGCCGATGCCACCTCGCTGGATGCCTGGAAGTCGCTGATGAACGACAGCAGCGGCCGCTGGAGCTGGTCGCGGCAGCTGTATGGCCACGTCTACACGGGCGTGCGCGGCACGCTGGGCGAGCTGGTTGCCTTGGGCGACACCCGCAACGACGCGCACGTCACCGTGTACGGCTTTGAAAAGTCATGCCCGGACCCGGTATGGCGGCAGGTGGCCGCGTACGCGGCGCGGCAAGCCGTTTATATCTCGGCCGACCCGGCGCGGCCGACGCAAACCGGTGAGCTGAACGGCATCACCCCGGCGCCGGCGGGCGAGCGCTTCATGCTGACCGAACGCCAATCGCTGTTGAGCCACGGCATTGCCACGGCCTTCGCGCAAAGTGGTGCCCAGCGCATCGAGCGCGCCGTGACCACCTACCAGAAAAACGAGTACGGGCAGACCGACAACTCGTATCTGGACAGCGAAACGCTGCACCAGTCGGCCTACATCATCCGTTCCCTCAAGGGCCGGATTACCAGCAAGTACGGCCGGCACAAGCTGGCCAACGACGGTACGCGCTTCGGCGCCGGTCAGGCCATCGTCACCCCGGCGGTGATCCGCGCGGAACTGATCGCCGGCTACTTCATCCTTGAGCAGATGGGCATCGCGGAGAACTCCGACGCCTTCGCCAAGTACTTGGTGGTGGAGCGCTCCACCACCGATCCGACCCGCGTGAACGTGCTGTACCCGCCGGACCTGGTGAACCAGCTGCGGGTGTTCGCCCTGCAGTACCAGTTCCGCCTGCAGTATCAGGTGTAAGTCAAACCGATCCACCAAAGCCCGCCAATGTGCGGGCGTTTTTGTAGGAGACGCCCATGGGCAAGAAAGTCGCGGGCACCGTTTACATCAAGGTAGACGGAACCCAGTTCACCGTGACGGGTGGGGTCGAGGCCCCGCTGAGTGACAAAAAGCGCGAAACCGTCGCGCCGGGCTTCTTCAAGGAAGAAGACCTGCCGGGCTACGTGGTGGCCACTGTGGTCGCTGACCCTGACCTGCCAATCGCGCAGCTGATGGCGGCCACTGACGCCACCGTCACCGCCGAGCTTGGCAATGGCTGGGTCTACGTACTGTCCGGCGCGTACATCGTGGAAGAGCCGGCCGCCAAGGGCGATGACGGCACCATTGATTTCCGTTGGGAAGGCACCAAGGGGGTGTGGCAATGAAAGAAGTGATCAAGCTGTCCGCGCCTATTACGGCGCACGGTGTGGAAGTGACCCAGTTGGAGCTGCGCCGGCCCACCGTTGTAGAGGTGCGTCAGCTCAAAGTGTTGCCCTACAAGATTGACGGCGACGACTCGGTCTCCTTGGACATGGACGTGGCGGCCAAGTACATCGCTGTGTGCGGCCATATCCCGCCGTCGTCGGTCAACCAGCTGGATATTTCCGACCTGAACACCGCCGCCTGGGTGGTGGCTCGTTTTTTCTTGACGCCGGCGTCAGCGACGTTGACGGCCTGATTGCGGTTGCCTACGACCTCGCATGGGTCTGGAAATCAGACCCTGAGCAGGTGATGGGCCGGACGTTGGACGTGGTTCTGGAGGCCGTCATGCACAGCCAGCGCATAGCGGAAACGCTGAGGGGGGAGGATGGCTGACAAGTTCCAGCTCAAGGCGCTTATTACAGGCGTCGACAAGCTGTCACCGACCCTGGCGGGCGTGCGCAAAAACATTTCCGCGTTCCGCAAGAACCTGGAAAGCACCGGCCTCGGCAAGATCGGTTGGAGCGATATTGTTACCGGTGGGGCCATGGCGGCCCCGTTCATTGCCGGTGCGCGCGCGGCCATCGACTTTGAGTCGCAGATGGCCGATGTGCGCAAGGTGGTCGACTTCGATACGCCTGACCAGTTCAAGAAGATGGGCGACGACATCGGCCGGATGTCCGAGCGCTTACCCATGGCCGCGACAGATATTGCCAAGATCGTCGCGGCCGGCGGTCAATCGGGAATTGCCCGTGATGAGCTGCTGGGCTTTGCTGAAGCGGCGGTCAAGATGGGCATTGCCTTTGATCAGACCGCCGATGAAAGTGGCGACATGATGGCCAAGTGGCGGACCAGTTTCAAACTGACGCAAGGGGATGTTGAAACCCTGGCCGACAAGATCAACTACTTGGGTAACACCGGCCCGGCCAACACCAAACAGATTTCCGACATCGTCACCCGCATCGGTCCACTGGGCGAGATTGCCGGTCTGGCGTCGGGGCAGATTGCCGCGCTGGGCGCGACTATGGCTGGGGTGGGCGTTGAGCAGGACGTGGCCGCTACCGGTATCAAGAACTTCATGCTGGCCATGACCAAGGGATCGGCGGCCACCAAGGCCCAGGCCAACGCTTTCAAGGCGCTGCGGCTGGACTCGAAGATGGTATCCAAAGCCATGCAGGACGATGCCCAAGGCGCGGTGCTGGATATCCTCGATCGGATCAAAACCATCGACAAGGACAAGCAGGCGGGAATTCTATCCGAATTGTTCGGTACCGAGTCCATCACCGCGATTGCGCCGCTGCTGACCAACTTGGATCTGCTCAAGGGCAACTTGGCCAAGGTCGGGGACGCCTCTAAATACGCGGGCTCCATGGAGGGCGAATATTCCTCGCGGGCGGCTACCACGGCCAACAACATGCAACTGTTGCGTGGCAGTGTGATGAGTGTCGCCCGGGAGGTCGGCAATGCTTTGCTGCCGGGTATCAATGCGGTGGTTGACCAGCTACGCCCCTGGATATCGCAGGTAGCGGATTTGGTGCGCAATAACCCGCAACTGGTGCGTGGCATCGTCATTGCCGGGGCAGCGTTCACCGCACTGAGGGCAGCGGTGTTTGCTGCAATGGTGGTCACTCGCTTGTTAGGCGTGGCCTTTGCGGCAACGCCAATCGGCCTCATCGCCGTGGGCATCGCGGCAGCGGCCGGTCTGATCGTCGCCAACTGGGAGAAGGTCGGGCCGTTCTTCACTGCGCTGTGGGATTTGATCCGGGCGGCGGCGGTGCCAGTGATGGACATGATGAAGACCTTTTTCGAATGGACGCCATTAGGTCAGATCATCAAGTACTGGGGGCCAATCAGTGCCTGGTTCAAGAAGCTGTGGGTGGGCATAAAGCCTTACATTGAGCCGCTGCTGAAGTTCATGGGCATGGAGGATGGCGGGCCAGGCATCACCGCCAAGGTGACGCAAATGGCCGAAGCGCAGAGGCGCCGTAATGCGGGTGAAGGTGGTGGCACGGGTGATTTCCTGGTGGCTAATGCCGGCGTGAAGGTCAAGGCCGCCCAGGAGCAACGCGCCCAGCAATTCGGCATCACCCCCGGTGCGCTGCTGAAAGCGCCGGGTCAACTGCCCGATCCGGGCTCGCTGCTGCGGCAGTCTTCGGCGGCAGCCGGCAAGACCCAGTTGAACGGTGAGTTGCGTGTGCTGTTTGAGGGCGCACCGCCGGGCACGCGGCTGGAGGGGGCAAAGAGCAGTCAACCTGGCGTGACCGTAACGCCGCAGAACGTCGGCCGCCGAACCATGGGAGGTTCGCAATGAGTGAATGGCGTGATTTGCGCCGCGAGGCCTCGTTTCGCGGCGTGCCTTTTCTGGTCGACAGCGACAGTGTGCCGGTCGGCCGGCGTACCCAGTTGCATGAGTACCCGAAGCGCGATCAGCCCATGGTCGAGGACATGGGCCGGCAAACGCGGGAATACAAGTTTGAAGGCTTCGTGGCTGGCAGCGACTTCATCGCCCAGCGTGACCGCCTGCTGGACGCGCTGGACAAGCCCGGGCCGGGTGAGCTGATACACCCCTGGTTTGGGCGGCTGACCGTCACGGCCGGCAAGTGTGAAATCTCCCATGCGCGCAATGAGCTGGGCATGGTGCGGTTCAACTTGTCGTTCATCGACGGCATGTTGACCTTCCCGGTGCAGACGGTGAATACCCGCCGTCAGCTGATTGCCCATGTGCCGAGCTTGCTGGAGAGGATCAAGGCGCGCTTTGACGCGGTAATGGCCAAGGTCAATTGGGCGCGACAGCAAGTCAACAAGGTGCGCCGGGCCATTTCCAGCGCCTATGCCTTCGCTATCAACTTCCTCAAGCCGCTGACGTCCCTGGTGGCCGATGTGGGAGCGTTCGTGCAGTCGGTCATCAATGCCCCCGACGCCTTGGCAGCCAGCCTGCTGAGCGATCTGGCGAGCGTTGAACGCTGGTTCAGTGGGTACGGGTCAAGTGGTTCGCTGCATGCGTCCAAGAGCAAGGCGCAGGCCATCGTGGCGCTGTCTGCCGAGCGGCCCGCGACCGATGATCCTGACATTGCCCTGATCCAGTCCGCAGTCATTGGCCTGGTGCAGGACGCGGCCGTGGTCGACCTGCTGTTGAACATGGCCGAAGTTCCGGTGGCCAGCGTCCAGACCGTCGCGCAGCCGGCGGCGTTGAGCGTTCAGCTTGAGCAGCAAGGGGCGACAGTCGACGCCGCCGGCGCGATGGTCGCAGGGGTTCCGATAGCGGATGACATTATCGCGGCCAGGGACGCCATCAGTGAGGCGATGTGGGTTGTTGCGGGGGAAAGTACCCCGGAGCACTTCGGCGCGTTCAGTGACGCTCGTTTGGCCTTGGATCGGCATTTGACCCAAGTGGCCCGCAGCGGGGTTTGGCTGCGCCCGTATCAGCCGCGGCTAACGGTGTCGTCGCTGGTCCTGGCCCACCGCCTGTACGGCGATGCCCTGCGCAGCGCCGAAATCGTCTCGCGCAATGCGATTCGCCACCCGGGCTTTGTGCCTGCCGTAGAACTGCAAGTCGCCAAGAGTTAAGCCATGGAGCCAGATAACACCGTCACCCTGAGCGTTGGCGGGCACGACTACGCCGGTTGGAAAGACGTCAGCATCAGTGCCGGGCTGGAGCGCCAAGCGCGTGACTTCACGGTGTCGGTCACCTGGAAGTGGCCCGGCGGTAACGATGAGCCGGTGCGCATCCGCCAGGGTGAAGAGGTCGAGGTACGCATTGGCCAGGACCTGCTGCTGACAGGCTATGTGTTCAGCACGCCGATTAGCTATGACGCGGCCACCATCACCCTGAGCATTGCCGGGCGCTCGAAAACCGCCGACCTGGTGGACTGCGCGGCGATCAACTCGCCGGGCCAGTGGCGCGGGCAGAGCGTGCAGAAAATCGTGGAAGCCTTGGCCGGTGAATACGGCATCAAGGTTATCAACGAGGCCACGGTCACGCTGGGCCTGGATGATCACACCATCGAGCCCGGCGAAACCGCGTTCGAGAGTATCGACCGCTTGCTGACGCTCTCCCGACTGTTCAGCACGGACGATGGCCGGGGCCGGCTGGTAATTGCCTCCCCGGGCACCGCCGGCCTTGCGGTCGACGCGTTGGAACTGGGCAAGAACATTCTCACTGGTGACACCGCCCTGGACTTCTCCAACGTGTTTTCCGAGTACATCAGTCGCGGCCAGCGCAGCGGTACCGACGACTCGTTCGGGGTGGCGGCCTCTGAGGTCGAGGCGCGGTTAGACGATGACCGGGTGACCCGCCGGCGGGTGAAGGTGATCAGCCAGTCGGGGCAGCTGACCGACAAGATGGCTCGCGACCGCGTGCAGTGGGAGCGGGCCAACGCCCTGAGCAAGGCCATGACGCTCAACTACACCGTGCAGGGTTGGCGGCAGAGCACCGGCGAGCTGTGGCGGCACAACATGATTGTGCGGGTGATCGACCCGATGATTGGACTGGAGCGCGACATGCTCATCAGCGAAATCAGTTACGAGCTGGGCGAGTCGGGCACCCTCACGAAAATGACCGTGGCCCCGCCTGATGGCTTCCTGCCTGAGCCGAACGATGCCTACGAGAGCCGCAAGCTCAAGAAGGGCAAGAAAACCGACAACTTTGAATACCTCATTCCGGCGGACTACAAGCCATGAGAAACCCCTTAGCGAGCGTGCTGGCTCGCGGCGTGGTCGTGCTGGCCAACTCGGCGCGCAAGCTGCAGGCCCTGCAGCTGCGCATCACGGCCGGCGAGGTGAAAGACGACGTCGAGCACTTGGAACCCTACGGCCTAACTTCCTGCCCCTTGCCTGGAGCCGAAGCCCTGGTGGGCTTCATCAGTGATCGCAGTCACGGCGTGGTGATCATGGTGTCAGACCGGCGCTTTCGCCTGCAGGGCCTGCAACCCGGCGAAGTGGCGTTGTACACCGACCAAGGTGACAGCCTGGTGTTCAGGCGCGGCCGCGTGATCGAGGTCGACACCATGACGCTCAAGGTCAAGGCCGGCGAGTCGGTCGATTTTGACACGCCGGTCATCCGTACTACCGGCCGCATCGAGTCGGCCGGGGATCAGGTGGCCGGCGGCATCAGCCAGATTGAGCACGTCCATGACAACGTGCTCAACGGCCAAGGCAGCACCAATAAGCCGGTAGGGGGTGCGCCATGACGCGCGAAGACCTGCTGCGGCGCTCGGTGACCATCAGCCTATTCACCTGGCGTCGGGCCGCTGCAGACGACCCCGTGGATGACGCTGACCTGCAGGGCTGGTGGGGCGACTGCGCGCCTACGGTGGTGGGCGATCAGATCGGATCCCGGCTGTGGCTGTTGCGCCGCCGCACCATTACCCCGGACACCCTCAAGGACGCCCGCGACTACGCCGAAGAAGCGCTGCGCTGGATGACCGACGATGGAATCGTGACGGCCGTTACGGTCACGGTCGAGCGGCAAGGCATCGAGCGGGTCAACCTGCAGGTGGTGCTGACCGAGGCCAACGGCGAAACCTTGAAGCTGGCTTTTGAGGACACTTGGAGCTTGATCAATGCCGTATGAAATCCCCACGTTACCCGCGCTGATCGCCCGCACCGAAGCCGATTTTGAGCGTAACGCCCCGGATGCCCTGCGCCGGTCTGATGCCAAGGTGGCGGCCCGTGCGCTGAGTGGTACGGCGTTTGAGCTGTATGGGTACCTGCGCTGGATTGCCCTGCAGTCGAGCCCGGCCACCTGTGGCGATGAGATGCTGCGGCGCTGGGCGCAGTGGCGTCTGGAAGGCGGCCCCAACGATGCCACGGCCGCCAAAGGCAGCGCGGTGGTCACCGGCTCCAACGGCGCGCTGGTGGACGTCGGGGTGGTGTACCAGTCCAGCGATGGGCGCCGGTATGCGGTGACTGAAACCGCCGTGATCGTCGGCGGGTCCGCCACCCTCAAGCTGGCAGCAGAGGCTGTTGGGGCCTCGGGCAACATCGAGGCCGGCAGCCTCACGGCCACCCGGCCGGTGCTGGGGGTCAACTCGACGGCCGTTATCAGTAACGGCGGCATTGTCGGCGGTACCGATCAGGAAGAAACCGAGCCGCTGCGCGCGCGGGTCCAAGCGGCCTTCAAGAACCCCAGCAAGGTCGGCAACGGTGACGACTTTGTGGAATGGGCCTTGGAGATTCCAGGTGTTACCCGGGCCTGGGCGCTGCCCCGCTGGATGGGGCCGGGCACCTTTGGCCTGGCCTTCGTGCGTGACGGCGATCCCGACTTCATCCCCACGCAAGCCCAGGTGGATGAAATGCAGGCGCATCTTGAGAAGAAGCGCCCTGTCACGGCCGAGGTGTACGCACTGGCGCCGGCCCGTCGCCCGATCAACTTCAACATGCGTCTGGTGCCGGACAGCACCGCCCTGCGCGAATCGGTCAGCGCGGCGCTGGCTGACCTGATTCTGGAAGAGGGCGGCCCCGGGCAGGTGCTGCGGATTTCCCACATCCGCGCGGCCATCAGCAACACCCCCGCCGAAGAAGACTACGTGATGAGCCAGCCGGCCAGCGATGTGATGTTGGCGGCCAATGAAGTCGGGGTGCTGGGGACGATGAGCTGGCTTAACACCCTTCTGCTGGAAGACGGCAAACAACTTGCGACCGAAGACGGCTTCGCTCTGCTCACGGAGTAACCATGGAAAACTACAAGCCGATCTCCGCATTGGACCCTGCCAATGAAAGTTCGGAGGATGACCTGTATCCGACGGTACAGGGCGCAGGCACCAAGAAGCAGACCTTGCGAGGGATGCGCCAAGCGATCATTTCGGCCTGGAGCACACCTATCCGGTCGCTGCTCGGCGCTCAATCTGAAAGCCAGATCAAGGGCTCGCTGGGCCTTTCCAAGATCGACAACACCTCGGACGCGGAAAAGCCGGTCAGCACCGCGCAGCGGCAAGCCCTGGATGCCAAGGCCAGCGCGGAGGACATGACCAAGGCCCAACAGGCGGTGGATGTGCTGGGCCGCACCCGCGACGCGGTGTTTCGCAAATCGGTGTTCTTGGCGTTGCCGCAGCTGTTCCCCGACTACGTGTCGGCGTTCCAGTCGGTTGGCAGTCCCAGCCAGGGCAATATCTACCCTCAAGGCCATTGCTACGACGAACAAGGCCGGATCTACATCAAGTATGCCAACGGCAGCCGAGCGGTCATTGCCTGGTACGAGGCCAACGGCGCGTACGGTGGTTGGTTTCTGATCGCCCCAGGCGGTGAAAGCCTGGTGATCATTGCCGAAAACGGCGTTCGCCGGCTGTACAACAAGGCCGGCACGGATGGGCTGCATGCCTACGACATCAGCGTGCTGCCCACCAACGGCGCCACCGTGGCGGGGGTCAGCACCGGCCTTACCGGGGTTGGCCTGCAGTACGCCTATGACCGTGGCCGCTGGATCATCGAGCAGCTGCAGGTCGACATGGGCACGGAAGGTTCCCGCACCCGCTGGCTGGTGTACGACAAGAACTTTGTTCGTTGCAGTGAATTCTACGTTGCCAAGAACATTGTCGGCTGGCAGCTGCCGACCAACGCCCATTACAACTACGTGCCGAAATCTCAGGGCGTGGTGCTGCAGGGCGGCCGCGTGATATTCGGCCTGGGTGGCTCCTACATCCCTGAAACAGACGGGCCGGTGTCCATGCCGGTGGCTGCCGTGGGGGTGGCCGCCTGTGGGCTGGATGGCTCACTGCTGGAGTACGGCACGGTACGCGCTGATCAGCTGGTCGACCGACTGGCGGCCGAGGGTCATTACTGTGTGCGAATGGAATCGGAAGGCCTGAGCCTGCGGCCGGACGGCACTATCAGCCACCTTTTGCTGACGGCGCGCCCGAGCAGCCCCGGCGCGGACACTGGCGGCATTTTGCTGGTCACCGAGTACGACCCGCAGGGTGCCAGCTATGCCGACATTAGCGAACCCTACACGCCGTTCAGCATGGACCGGGCACTGACGGGCATCTTCCCGCGCGGCCCTGACGGGCGGATGTACGACCCGTTCACCGGGGCGGTGTTTTCCACCCTGCAGCAAATCCTGCGTTACATGGCCGACCTGCAGATGCCACGGTTCACCTGGTACTCGTCGGCGGTCAGCATCGCGCCGATGGGGGTGATTGAGTTCCCAACGTCAAGTCGGGTCGAGGTGTTCAACCAGAACAACGAAGCCTTTCTGGTGGTGGTGTGGACGTCGGCCAAAGAATTCGCGCCGTACTGGGTGAACCTTAAGGTCAACTCCACCGAGCTGCTGGGCACCCGCAGCGCTTACCTGCGCAATGGCTTTGTGGCGAATGGCGATGTGTTCGGCCGTATCCTGACGCCGCACCGCGACAGCAGCCAGGCCGATATCCTGGTGCTGCAGCAGACCAGCACACAGGAGGCCAACCTGGTAATCGTCGGCGGGGGTAGCACGGCGTTCACCGCCGCGACCCGCATCTGGTTCTACGCCGCGCTCAATGCCACGTCCAAAGTGGGCTTGAAGGTGGCCGAGATTTTCACCAACGGGCTCAACCCGGGCGAAGACAACGGCTTTGACCTGGGCGCCTTGCTCAAGCGCTGGCGAGAGGCGTTCATCACCAAGCTGACGCTGTTCGGCCCCATGCGTTTGGGCCAGTACACGGTGGACACACTGCCGGACCCCAGCCTGACCCCGAACTACATCCTTGATGCGGATGACGGGTATACCGGGATTCGCTCCTATCGTTCTACCGGCACGGCGTGGGAGCTGATCAACGCCCCCGACGCGCAGTTGCGCGACCGGGCCACGCACACCGGGTCTCAAGCGATCAGCACGGTAAGTGGCCTGCAGGGAGCTTTGGACGGCAAGCTGGCCAGCACCCAGCGCGGCGCGGCTAATGGCGTCGCCGCGCTGGATGCCATGGGCAAAGTGCCGGTAGCGCAGATGCCGCTGGATAACCTCACGCTTGGGGGCAGCCTGGGCGTCGGCGCCGCCCCGGTGGACCGCTTCTTGGTCAACCTGCGCGGCACCCCGACTGCGTTGCCCGCCGCAGGTAGTCAGTATGGCATGTTCTCGGCGGGTACTTACGGGGTCGTGTCGTTCTGTAGCGCCTATGGTGGAGTGGTGAACTTGGCCGCCCAGGCAGCGCCCGCCGTTGTCGCACTGACGGCGAACTTCACGTCAATCGCGCCCGGGCTGGGGGCCAATGTGACGGTAACGGAGCACGACGGGTTCCGCATGGACTCGGTGACCAGCACGGCCGTCACCATGGCCTGTGCTGCGCGCCTAAACCAAACCCTGCAGTCCGGCTATGAGCGTTGGAACGTGTACGCCGCCGGCAACGCGCCGAACTACATGAACGGCGATCTGCGGATCGGCACCACCACACAAAGCGGCTCGGACAAGCTGACCGTTTCGGGGCCTGCGCGCCTGAGCGGGGCTTTGCGCATCGGCCAGTACACCACCGCAACGATGCCTGATCCCGCGCTCTATCCTGGCTATCTGATCGAAGTGACAGACGCCCCCGGTGGCACCAAAACCTGCAAGTCGCACACGACGGCTTGGAAAATTCTCAACACCGATACAGTAGTGAGCTAACTATGGCTGAATTCAGCGAACAAACTTCCCTGTACGAAATCGTCGTGCGCGTCCAAGAGGACGGCAGCTATGGCGCCCATTACATGACTATTACCCGCTTCCGCCGTGACGGTGAAGTCTTCGGCGCCAAGGAAGGGTTACCAACGCCTTTGGTCGCCGGCAATGCCGAGGCGCTTGCACTGCTGGGCCAATACGTCGAATCGGCAGCCCTTGATACGTTGGCGGTCAATCAAGTGCTGCAGGCCCGCGTGATCGAGCTGGAGCAACAACAACAGGCCACCAGCGCCGAGCTGCAGCAAGCGCTGGAAGCCAACCAGGCACTGCAGGCCCGCGTGGCTGAGTTGGAACAGGCGCCGGTCGAAACGCCGCAGCCGGAGACTGACCCAGCGGAAGTGCTAGACGGCACGGTGTGACCGCCATGACGGTCGCACGCGAAGCGGACTACCTGCAGACGCTGCAGCAACTGCTGCCCCCCGGCCCGGCGTTCGACCTGGAGCAGCAGCCGGACTGGGCGCAGCTGCTGGCCGCGCTGGCCCCCGAGCTGGCCCGGGTCGACGCCGATGCCGAAGCCCTGCTGCTGGAATTCAACCCGGCCACCGCCACCGTGCTGCTGCCGGACTGGGAGGCCTACTTGGGCCTTCCCGATGCTTGCACGGTGTCGGGGTCGCAGACCCTGGAAGAGCGCCGGCAAACGGTCATCGACAAGCTGACCGCGAGCGGCGCGCCGCAGTTGAGCTATTACCGGCGCTTGGCCACCCGACTCGGCTTGACCATCGAAATCGAAGAGTATCGCCCGGCCCGGGTCGGGGTGGCGGCCACGGGCGATTTCCTCTACGGCGACGGCTGGCCGTGGTCGTGGGTCGCGTCGGCGCCGCTCGCGGCCTATGGCACCGCCAAGGCGGCTTCCCTGGACTGCCGGCTGCAGCTGGAGGCGCCCGAGTACACCGACGTGGTGATTGGCTACGGGCACGCCCAGGTCAAGGCGATTACCGCCCAGGTCGATGAGCTTTTCCACGCCATTCATTACGCGTTACCGGCCGCCGTGGCTGGGTTCGAGGGGATGTAGCATGCACAGGATTTCAAGTTGGACAGACCTGGTGTCGGCGGCCGGCGGGTTCCGTTACGGCAGCTTAGCCGCTGGGGCAGCACCCACGCCGCTCAAGGCGGAGTGGCTGAACATGGTGCAGGAGGAAATCGCCGGCGTGGTGCTCGGCGCCGGCATCGCCCTAGACAAGACCAAAACCGACCAGCTCAAGCAGGCAATCCAGAAGATGGTAGGCGACTACCTGCCGCTGTCGGGCGGCACCCTGGCGGGGTTGCTCAAGGCCACCAAAGGCGTGCGCACGGCCAAGGGATTGCCAGGCGATAATGCCAGCGAGGTCGGCTATGCCTTTGACGATGATGGCGATACCGGTCTGTTTGCCACGGGCGGCACCGCTGAGAACGGCTCAGATGTGGTGCTGCTGGTCGACCGCCGCGAGGTGGCCCGCTTCACCGGCAATGGCCGCATGACCTTTGACGGGGGCAACGAGCCGTACCACACCGGCAACAAGCCGACGATGCTGGACGTGGTGTATCCGGTGGGGTCGGTCTACCTGAACGCGAGCGTGGCCACCAGTCCCGCCATGCTGTTCGGCTTCGGTACTTGGTTGGCCTTGGCGCCCGGCCGCATGCTGATAGGTGCAGGCACCGGCACCGACGCCCGGGGCGATGTGCGGGCCTTCTCGGTTGGTGGTTCGGGCGGCGAGTACAGCCATGTACTGAGCAGCGCCGAAATGCCGGTCCACGCCCATGCCATGCCGCAGGGCTCGGACGTTCCGTCCGGCACCACCGGCCCGGTATACGCCTCGGGTGATGACGGCACGCGTGCGACCAAGCCGAACGACATACCCAACACCGGCGATGCCGGCGGCGGCCAGGCGCACAACAACTTGCCGCCTTACCTGACCGTGTACATGTGGAAACGAACCGCGTAGAGCCGGTTCGGCAAACAACCCGCTGAGGCGGGTTTTTTATTGCCTGGAGAAAAATATGACCGATGTTTCAGCGCTGGAAGCCTATGCCGGCCAGATGGCCGAAGCCGCTTCCCGCTCCAGGGCGGCGTCGCTCAAGCAACACACCTACGTGCACGGCAACGACCAGACCGACGTGGCCACCGAAAGCGGCCCGGTACCGAGTCTGGCCAAGCAGGCGCGGCTGTCGGCCGAGGGCACTGCCGCCTTGCGCGGAGACTTGAAGGCACCCACCGGCGCCGGTGAAGTCGGCAGCGAATCCGGCTTGGGCGTTCAGGGTGATATCAAGCTGCTGCAGACCCTCAACATGCATTCAATGCAGCAGAAGAATAGCCGGCCCATGGAGCTGGTCGCGCACCGTGGCTTCATGACTCAGGCCCCGCAGAATACCGCGTTGGCCTTCTCGTCAGCGCTGAGCAGCGGCGCCGACGCGCTGGAGTGTGACGTGGCGGTCAGCGCCGACGGTGAGTACTACCTGTTCCACGACACCACCGTGGACAACCTGACCACGGGCACCGGCACGTTTACCACACTGACGTCGGCCTACCTCGACAGCCTGGAAATGAAGGACGGGCAGGGCACCCGCTTCGCGCCCGTGCGGTTGTCGCGCTTCTCCGAGTACCTGGAGATTGCCCGCACGGCCGGCACGTTCATCTACCCGGAGTTCAAGCGTTACCGTAACACCGCCGACCTGGTGGGCATGGTGGCCATGATCGTGTACGCGCAGATGGACAGTGCCTGCTGCATGTCCTCGTTCAACATGAACATTCTGCGGCAGACCCGCGCACTCAACCCCAACATGGAGCTGGGCCTGCTCGGCGTGTCCACCAACGTCGACGAGGTGAAAGGCTACATCGACCAGATGGTTGACCTGGGCAAACTGGTGTTGATTTGGGACTACGACGCCACGCTGGCCATCCCCGAGGCCGTCGCTTACGCCTTTTCCAAGGGCGTGGACTGGGGCGTGTACACCGTCGACCGGCAGAGCCAGCTGCCCGCCATCCGCAAACTCGGCATCCGCCGCATCATTTCCAACGTCTCGCTCAAGGTCCCCCAATGAACATTCCAAGCGATCTGAATACCTTCATCCCGTCGATGGTCGGGGTGGGTGGCACCTACTCGATCACGGACGGTGTCGGCCGGATCTACTCGCCGGCGAGCGTGTCGACCAAGTACGAAAAGAGCGTGTTGGTCGGGCCGGGCGTTAAGGTTGAAATGAAGCTGTTTGCGCGGGCGATCAGCGGTGTCGGCGGCGCGGTGGCCATCGACTACCTGCCGCTGGGGCGCGGTGGCGGCAGCGTTGACATTACTTCGCCCGAGTGGCGTGAATACGTGGTGAGCTTCACCACGCCGCTGAGTTCGCCGGAAAACCTGCGCGTGACGTTTGCCATCGGCAACTTTGCCGCCATGGGCGCCGGCACCTTTGAGTTCCACACCCCCCGTATCCGTATTGGCGACACCGACCTGGGCGCGCCCCGCATCTTGGCGCGTGGCCTGATCCTGATCGATTCCGGGGTGCCCTCGCTTAATACCAACTATCAGGCCGACGGCATCAAGGGGTTGAGCTATGACGCCGCCACGGCCTCGCTGACCGTGAAGATGCGCGGCAACGACGGCGCCGGTATGCGCTTGCACCCACTGATGATCGCGCAGCTGACGGACGACAACACCACGCTCATTGGGCGCCGTCTGCATGCCTTGTGCGGCCGCTACAACCGCGACGACGGTACCGCCAAGGTGACCTTCGTGGACGGCGGCACCGGACAGCTCCAAGACATCAGCGGGCTTGGAAATATATACATGACATTTAGGGCTGAGATTTAGCCACTGTTGCGTTCCAGTACTGAGACTTTGTGATGCTGTCAGAGTTTGGCTTGTAGTAGGGCTCATTAAGAGTTAGATGTGGTCTTTCCCAAGCGACATCCTTTCGTACAACTCTTGCAGGTGTTCCAACTATAACGCAGTTATTAGGGAAGTCGCCTTTTACGATGCTGCCGAATCCAACCACTGAGCCTTCACCAATTTCTGTTCCGCCTAGGATCGCCGCCCGAGCGCCTAACCACACATGGTTTCCAATGATGATTGGTTCGGGAAGGTTTATCCGATCTCCAGTTTTAACGCAGAAGATAGGATGGGCGTCATCACAGCGCACCTGCACGGATGATGCGATCATGCAGTCATTTCCAATAATTACAGAAGAATGCTCTGCAGTAGAAATGTAGGTGTTGTCTGTGCAAGTTACACCTTGTCCAATTGAAATCGTGCAGCTTTCGCCGATTCTGATGAACCCCCTGAAAGTGCTCTTTCCTATGAAGCAAGTGGCGTTATTGCAGTCAAAAGTAATAGTGAGGCTAGCGGTTCTGAAGCCTTCTTCCACTACTAGTTTGTTGTTTTGGCCCCGAAACGTGATGCTTACATTGCTTTCGATTGTTCCGGGAAATTCGATTTTGTTTCCGTTGCTGTCTTCGTAATTGCTGAGCTTCTTAATGCTAACTGCCACTTAAACCGCTCCATGGATTTGATCGTAAATCGTAAATTGTAGCGATTTACCAAGAAAAATGAAATGCCTCGCTAGCTGCATCAGCTGATGCGGACATCTGAATATGGGTATAGGTATGAAACAATGGCTAAAATCTCTGCTTCCGATGTAGGCGGCTCCAGCGTCCTGCGCTTTCTGGATCTCATAGCCTTTTCTGAAGGCACCTCGACCATCAAAGGGAGCGATGACGGCTATAACGTGCTGTATGGCGGAGCCCTGTTTAGTGGATACACCGACCATCCGCGGCGCAAGCTGACCTTCCCAATCAACGGCAAGCAGGTAACCAGCACAGCCGCCGGCCGGTATCAGTTGCTTGAGCGCTACTGGGACGCGTACCGAGTCAGCCTTCGCCTGGCTGGCGGGTTCACGCCAGAGAATCAGGATCGCATAGCGCTGCAGCAGATCCGGGAGCGCCGGGCGCTGGACGACATAAAGGCTGGACGCATCCAGCAGGCGATCGCCAAGTGCTCGAACATCTGGGCCAGCTTCCCGGGCAATACCTACGGCCAGAACCCGCATCGCCTGGACAAGCTGATCAATCACTGGGTTGAACTAGGCGCGAAACTAGCGTGAGCTGGCTTGGCGCTGTGCCGGCCTGGTGCTGCTGGCTGATCGCCTTGATACTGGTCGCTGGCGGCCAGCAGTACCGGGTGGTGGTGGCCGATGGCGCGACTGCCAACGCCATGGTGGAGGTTGCCAAGTCGGCCCAGGCCTTGGCCGACTACCGCCTTCAAGTTGCCGACCGCGATCGGCGCGCCGCGGCCCAGGCTAGAACAGAAGAGCAGCGCCGCCAATCCCTGGCGGACGAGGAGGGTGAGAGTGCACGACAGAAACTGGAACTGGCCCAGGGCCGCGCCGCTGTTGCTGAGTCTGCTGCTGGTGGGCTGCGCGGTGAAATCGCCCGACTGCGCGCTGGCCGATCAGCAACCTGCGACACCATCGCTGCCCAGCAGCGCAAGGCAGGAGCCTCTGCCGTCGTGGTGCTTGGGGGATTGCTTGAAGAGGCTGACCGAATGGCGGGAGACCTCGCGGCAGCGCTTGAGCGAAGTCGAATAGCTGGGCAGGCCTGTGAAGCAGTTTCCGACGGGATGAAGCCGCCGTAACCAGTGCCTATACTTTGCTTTCACCGACATGGAGCGCGGCAGTGGACAAGAGAACCTTCATTGGGATGGTCGAGGCCGGCGAGCCACTGATCCAACAGGCTATGGATGCCCTGCGTGAGTATCATCAAGCCCAGGACCGGGGTGCACCGCCAGAAGAAGTGGAACGCCTACATCAGCTTGCTGAGTCTCTGTTCCAGGTGGTATCCGACTATCAGTTTCGGGTAATCGCCAAGGCGCGCGGCAAGGATTTGCCGCCGCTGCACTAGACCACCCGTTGCCGGGTAACTGTTGTAGGTAGTGTATGGCAGCCACCCGCGCCGCCATGGTGCTCTCCGACTTGCTCGCACGGGCTGACGAACGAGCGGGAGAGCTGGCGCAGGCTTATGACCGCGCCCAAATAGCAGGTCAAACTTGCGAGGCGTTTTACGACGCGTTGAAAGATGCTAAACGGGGTAAGGAAGAAGATCTCTAATCATCTTGGCGTACTGATGGAGACCGCGCTTCTCAAGCTCACGGATAAAAATAGGCCATGGTGGGATGTTGCTCATGTAGGGCTCAGCTCCCATAGACAAGCCGCCTCCTGATGCCATGCTCAGGCCGCCACCGGGACTCATCGATAGGCCACCTCCTGGCCCCATTGATAGCCCCCCGCGGGGCCCCATCGAAAGCCCTCCGCCAGGCCCCATTGAAAGTCCTCCACCAGGACCAATCGATAATCCTCCCCCTGGCCCCATTGACATGCCCCCACCAGGACCGGAGTACGCTCCACCTCCAGGGCCCGTATACATGCCCCCGCCAGGCCCGGTGTAACGTCCACCGCCAGGCGCCATCGACTGATTTCGATTCCACATATGCATTCCCTCGTTATGTGATAGACAGCACATATCGTTCCTACATTAATCGACTAGGTGTGTGGAGCGAAAGTCTCTGACTGATCGAGGATTTCTGACCAAGCCCACGAGCCGTCTTATACTGCGTACGTGAACTGACAGAGGTAGGGATGTGGACAAGCGCACCTTCATTGGCATGGTAGAGGCCGGCGAGCCACTGATCCAACAGGCTATGGATGCCCTGCGTGAGTATCATCAAGCCCAGGAGCGGGGTGCGCCGCCAGAAGAAGTGGAACGCCTACATCAGCTTGCTGAGTCTCTGTTCCAGGTGGTATCCGACTATCAGTTTCGGGTAATTGCCAAGGCGCGCGGCAAGGATTTGCCGCCCCTGCATTGAAGCCTGGATTTGTAGGCTGTCGAACCACATGAGTGGCTGTATTCAATGCTTGCAGGCAATGAGCATGTTGCGAGTCTGGGTAGTGCTGCCATACATCCCGTACTGCCCAGCCCCTACCATCGCCCCTTGATCGCCAGATCGCTCAAGCACGTCATACCCACGCGCGCCGCATAGGTCTCCTGCTTTCTCTAGGCACATACCCCAGTTCCGTGCTGTGCCAGAGCAATCGAGGCTATAGCCTTCCCGGCCGTCGGCCGTGTAGGTTTTTGACGACGAAGCACAGCCACCAAGGGCCACTACAGCACTTAGCAGCAGAACGCGAATTTCCATGGATATCTCATCCGGTGTTTAGGGCGGGCAAGGATAGCTGGAGCGAATGCCACCTATCCAGTACGGATTGCCCAGGTCTTTCCTGCAATATACGATACTGTATCTATATACAGTATTGGTGCGCTATGTACTTCCTCCTCGTTCGCCGCCGCGAGCACGGCGTGGCCATTGCTTCCGATCAGCTGCGAAAGGTACAGCCCCTGCGGGCCGACATCCACATCGGTGACTACCACAGTGAGCCGCTGGGCCGGGTTTCGACCCAGGCGTGGGTGTTCAACCCGTCGCCCGGGCCCGACATCATCCCCCGGCTGCACGATGCCTGCGTGAACGGCATGGCCCAGCTCGGGATGAACATTACCGGGCTGGAAGAGATCGATGGCGTGCTGTACGCGCAGTCCTGGTGGTGCCGGGCGGCAGGTGATTATGACAAGTGACTTGCCGCCGGCTTGGCTGGACGAGCTGAACGATCAGGTCGCACTGGTCGCGGATCCCGATGGGCACGCAGCGGTGCTCGATGAAATGGCCTATGCAGCGCATCGGCGGGGAGAGGTCGACGATTGCGACCTGGTGGATATGCTAGAGATGGCCGAGGCTGCCAGGCTGTGGGCGCTGATTGAGTATGAAGACGCCGCTCCTCCAGAGTCGAGAAATGGGTTAATGTGGAACTTTGCTATCTAACCGCTTGAAAGATCACCAGTTTACTAGAAGAAAGTCGCCGAAACTGCTTGGTCTGTATTAGCACGCTTAATGCCCAGACCGCAAAAAGCGCGGTCTGGGCATATTTATTACGTTAGTGTCATATTGTCATGGGTACGTTGAAACGCGTTAGTGAGTACTTCAGAAAAATGCGCTTAGCGCCTCGCTTAGTCTTGCTTTAGGTCCGTAGGCAAAAGCGTAGCATGTAAAGCAAGGATTTCTTGGTATATGTCGCCTACGATTTCTATGTGATGCTTAAGCATTGCGGCACTTTCATTTTCAGCGGATAAGCGCAACTCTCCCATGGCTTTAAGATAGGCATCGGCAAGAAGGCTTGCTAATTCCACTACCCCTTTCTGGGCCGGGTTGCCTTGCCAGTCTCGCCATTTTTCATGGAGACTTTTGAGACATTCTCGGCTGACCAATTCGACACCCGGGTCCGGGTCTGCATGGGGGAGGCGTATGTTCATATCCGTTTCCCCGATGAGATGGGTCTTAATCAGAGTGGCCTGCCGCCAAAGCTCCGCATAAATCACTCCAAAACAAATCTTACTTCCTATTCCTGGTTTGTGATCGGCTATGTTATTAAGCTCTTCTTTGATTATTGAGACAAGCCCCATTGTTAGTGCCTCGAGGTAATCACCCGGATTTCTGGCATCTGTGGGCGCACCCTTTACACAGGCTGGCTCAGAAGTGTATTTCTCAAGCTGGCGCCTCAGTTCCGATCTATGAGAATTAATTGCATCCCAGCTTATCGAGGAAACAGCATCTTTTCCACCACAGAGAGTCGCAGATCTGCCCATTGCACACCTCGTTTTATTAATCGACAAAAGGAATGCTTTTGCGCGGGATGACTGAAGACAACTATTAAACCTTCACTTCGCTTACCTCAGCTTAGCGCAGGCCATAACGTTCGCAAATCGTAGGGCTTCCAGGGTTTGTCTTGTCAAAAGCGATTCCAAAACCGAAGCGGTGGCCCTTGGGATTTGCGGTCTGTAGCAGTGCCGTTTCGTATTTTTTTGGAATTGATCCCGCCGCTGGCCTCGTATTGATTGGGAGATTGTCTTGAAATCCGTTGACAGGACGTCTGAGCGACCCTCCTGCAGATGCTTCAGTGATCAGAGGGTGATACCAATTTTGATACCACTCGCAGGGGTGAGGCGGGGGATGGAGGGGTGTTTAACCCAGCAAAATCAACCTCTTATCACCGGCGAACACCCCATAAAAACTGCATGGTGATGTTGGCGGTAGAAATCAAGTGCTTGTCCTGCGGGGGTTCCAGAGGTGTATTTAGGCCCTCGTGTCAGTTTTGGGCCAATTTTGGGCCAATTTTGGGCCAATTCGACGCGGGGCGGCAGCTTCTCCAGCTCCCTCCAGTCCGAGGAGGAGCTGATCCATTTCGCGTATGTAGAGAGCACCATCTCAACGCTATGGCCGAGCTGATTCGCGATGAACGCAGGGTTCATCCCAGGCATCAGGCACAGGGTTGCGTAGGTGTGGCGGGTGTCGTACTGACGGCGATCACGGATGTCCAGCGCTTGAGCGCTGATTTGAATGGGGGGATTGTAACACTTGCATCGCAGCTCCACAGCCCACCTTTGCTTGGTTGGACCACGAAGGGCCTCGGGCAGGCGATATCACCAAAGGACCGTGTGCGTTGTGCAATGCCTCTTGACGCACGCCGAAGCACGCTTCACCTCTAGGGTAAGTGGAACGTGCGTTGCCCTTAGTGCCCGAGGTGAAGCTGTTTGTACCGGATCATAAAAGCGGGCTTACCCTCGGATCACCTTAAGGCGCGCCCGCCCAGCGTCCGTGATGGCGTTTTCGCCTTCATCGCTGATGCGGTAGCGGCCGGACACTGACTGTGTAATGGTGAACCTCACCAGTCCGCTCTTGGACAAAGCCTCACCCACTTCAAAGCTCATTGCACGCTCTAGGTCGAAGATTTTTGTTTCTCCGATTTTATAGCGGGCAAACGCAATCAGCGCCGAATCTATCGCCGCTTGGTCTATCACCTCAACACGCATTTGACCTCCTGGTCTGAATCGCCCAGGTCCTTGCGGTTAACGGACCTGGAAGTTCGTAGAATGCACAACGCTACTACGGAGCCGGGCGTGTTAGTTACTGGCTTTGCGTCCATGCTGGATGGGTGGCCAGTCATGATCGTTAGTTTTAGTCTGCGTGCGGCGCTGCAGTGTCTGTTAACGACATCTCTTTTGGAAACACGTTGATAAACGCACTAATAGCAGGCTTATCGTCATCATCGATATTGATCTTCGGTGTTTGCGACGATCGACTGATGTCCGTTGCAAAATTAGCGGCCCTCAGCGCACGTTCGATTTGCTTGCTTCCCGGGCTGTCATACAGCACTGCCTGAACGCCCGTGGCCTCTTTGGTGAGCATCAACTGCTTTATTTGTACCCGCACGCCCGCTTTGGCCAGGGCAACGGCGATCTGCTTGGAGAACGCCAACGCTTCGTCGTCGTTTCTGACGATATTGAGCAGTACGGTTGGGGCTACTTTGTCTTTGGCGAGCGCTGCCGCCAATGCCTGGAACGCGGCCTGTGCCTGCGCTGTCAGCTTTCTGGGCCGCAGGCGATGCTCTATGGCCTGGCGCTCTTTTTTCGCGGCGTCCAGCTGTGCCGTCAACGCCGCATTCTGTTGCAGGAGTTCTTCGATTTTCAACTGGGACTGGGCGGCGGACTGGTTGGCTGTGGCGATCAGTTGGCTGGCCTCGGCCATGGACCTGTCGGACTCGCTGCTTTGCACCTCGGACGTCAGGTGCGCCAGGATGACCGCGCAGGCCGAGACTAAGGCGGCAATGATGGCGGTTGTTGTAGCAATGCTGTGAATAAGGCTGGCGTTATCTGCTGAAATTTCTGGCATTAGCGTGCTCTTGAAATTTAGTTTCCATGATTTTGCGTTTTTGATTTCGCGGCAGATTGCCATAAATTCACCGTGCAAGCGACCTCTGGCGTCGACTGTCGGTGCTTGATTTGGCATGACGTGATGGCCTGCGTGAGCAAACGAATAACGCTTTGTTTACAGGTGATTGCCAGTTGTCCGATTCAGCTCACATTTCGACTGAGTACAGTTGCGCGCCGTTTGCCTTTGGCTATGGTGGCTTTAGGTATACAACTAAAGTCGTAGGAGGGGCGACATGCGGATTCGCGGCGACGTTTTCTGGGGCTGGGCTGACCCAACGCTTCACCATCGGACTCACGACGAAACGTTAAGTGACGGCAGCTACATCGATGTCCAGGTGCGACTGTCGCGAACAGGCAATACGCAGATGTTCATCGGGGTTTATGCCCCCAGTGGCATGGCCATTCACGAAGAAGCATTCGATTCGCGTCCAGGCGAGTCGATGACCCGTGCCTTGGCGTGGGGCGTGGGCAGGGCGCGGCGGATAGCAAGCGATGCGATTCCCGTGACCGAACAGTTCGCCTGCGCTAAGTAGCGAGCTCTGAAGGTTGCCGCGGGTTGGGCGTGGGTCAGGTCTCATCCTTGATCTTTGCTGCGACGGACCTCAGCTCACTGGCAACCCCATCGATGGACTTGATATGAGCGCGTACATCGATCTCGCTGTCTGCGGTCGCCCGGGCTTCCATGAACTTGGCGTGCCCGGTCATGGCTTTACTGAGTTCATTCAGGTGGTCGGCGGTTTTGACGAGATCGGCTTTGATGGTATGAAGCGGTTCCATGAGCGTGAGTGCGTTCCTTGAAGTGTGCGTCTACAACCCTGTCCGGCCGTTCAGCGAAGCGTGCGTGACATCAGCCACTGCTTGTTGCCCCACGCCTCGAACTGCTCAATGACCGTCCAGCCACGCTTCTCATAGTAAGCCTGTTTATCATGGGTGTGCAGGTACAAAGTTTCGAGGCCGGCAGTGCGCGCATGGGTACATAGGCCCTCAATCAGGTGCTCGGCGATACCGGCTCCTCTGGCTGCCGGGTCAACGAACACGCAGGCAAGCCAAGGGCCGAGGTCCGGGCGGGAAGGCAAGTCTTGGGCTGCTAGAGCGGCACCGCCCAACAACTGGCCTTGCTCTAGGGCAATCAGGCATTGCCAGTCACCATTGCCCTGGCCTTCTGCGAACTCGTGCTGCCATCGCGAAAGGTCGATGCCGTCGAACTCATACGTGAATTGCTGATGAATCCACTGAGCGAAGGCGTTGCAATGGTTCATGTGATTCGCGAGCCAATCAAATTGAGGCATGGGCATCCTGCACGGTAGTACCTGTTCTCCGCATCATGACACAACCCTCAAGTGGAGACGCAAGTGAAGTTTTTCATGCTAAGGCTGGTCAGTGTCCGACTTACCTGATTCATTACCTTGTACCTGTAAAACTGAGCCTTTATCGTCCGTTGCCAACAAGCCACTTTGTGCGTTGGCGGCGTTCAGCTCTGCATGCGCGATGTTCGCTGCACCCCGAAAGATAGCGCGGCTTTCTTCACCTGTTTTCAGCGTGTGCAGGTGACCATTCTGATAGAAAAATTGCGTACGGTTGGATGGCATGGGGAGCGCTCCTTGTAATGCACCACGCTTATGAGTATCTGCACGGGCTACTCTGTGCCCGCTTCACGACTATGGCTACTAGCAGAATTAACAGGTGACCGCTCTAATGAAGCTCCGATAAAATCTTCACTCTAAGCAAAACGCACCACGACCTTGGTTGATTGGAACTAAGTTGCGACGCTGGGTAGAATGCCCTGTATCTCTATTGGTCAATTGCAAATGCCTACATTTCGTATCTTTGTTTGCACCTTGTTGACTGCCAGCCTTGCCGGTTGCGCAACACCGGGTAACCCCACAGCCAGTAAGCTGACCTCCAAAACCCCTGCACAATATGCCGCCTGTGTAATGCCCAAGTGGCAAGCACTGGCGCCCCTCGCCAACCAGAAATCGATTGCCCACGGCTATCGATTGACCGCGCCAAGCGCAGTGGCCTCCGATGATGTTCTCGAGGTGGTTGAGTCGCGCGAAGGCAGCCGCGCCACGTTCTATAAAGGCAGCTTCCTCTCGGGCGACAAACTGCGCCAGGCTGCAAGAGAGTGCCTGGAATGAGCTCAGTAACCTGAGCTGCCCTTGGCCGTAACCGACAGGCATTAATCGGGGCAGGGTCATGAGGTGAGGCCGCAAGTACTTCACACGTTATTTATGCGCATCCGCTTCGGCGACTTCCCCTCAGCGTGCTTCGAGTTTTGTGTTCATCCGATGGCATTGCACTTCTGCATCGGTCCTGTTCGGGTAACTGGGTTTGAGCCGCTCCTTCGCCAGGTTGTCATAAATGTCGAACCCACCGCATACGGTCGCTGCGTAGTACCGGCTACCGACGCGGAATGACTCCTTTTCGATAGGTACCGCCGGAACGATAACGAATCTTGGTTGCATGTTTCGTGCCTCCCCAGGCAGAGACCTAAGTATTAGTCGGGCAGTTGGTAACCATCAAGCTGGCTCATGAGCAAGCGACGAATAGCCCGGGGCATGACACCAGTACTTGCACGCCCGTTCGTCGGTACAGTGGGGGCAAAGCGCCTGCCAGGCCTGCAGGCGGGTGAACAACGACCGAGACTACGGGTCTCTAGAAACACCGCGCTTGTGTGGAGAAGGGCGCTGTCATTTCTTCCACTTTTGGACAGATTTAGACCCATCAGTCGCTTTGTGTAAGGTTTTTGTAAAAGCGTCCGTTGTGCATACAAGGACCGGTATCGTGTTTTGTACTGTCCAGTCCAAAGTAGCAAACGATGAACACACTTCCGTCGCAGCCCAGTGCTGAACGCGGGGCGTTCTCCAGTTTCGAGGCGTGTCGCAATACCCAGCAAGGCCCCGTGGTGATTCTGGCCTCGGGTGCTTCAGCCAGGCATTTCCCGCTGGCTGATTTTGCCCACCTGCCCATCATCGCCATGAACGGTTCAGTCGCCATGACAGCAGAGCATGGCGTGAAACCGTTTTTCTACGTGTGCACCGACAAGAGCTTCGGCCTGCAGCAACCTGATCTGTTTGCGACCGCCCTGCGTGACAGCCAACGGCTCGCGCTGTGGCCAGAGCAATTCGAGGGTGCCGACATACCAGCTGCCAGCGAATGCTATGCCTTGCACAAGGCGCACACCCCCGGCCTGCTCGACGGTGTGCGCGGGCATGGTGACAGTTGCGTCTGCAGCCGCGCACTGTGGAGCAAACGGGCACGGTCGATCGCCTTCAGCAAAGACTTGTCGCAGGGTTTTTTCGATGCCCGCACAGTCGCCTACGTGGCGCTGCAACTGGCTTATCACCTGGGGTTCGAAGAGGTGCTGCTGGTGGGGGTCGACCTTGACCAGACGGTGGGGCGCTTCTACGAGACCGAAGAAGGGCAACATTCACCGTGCGGCCTGGACCAGCATTGGGACAGCCGCATCCTGCCGTCACTGACATTGATGGCGCGGCAAGTGGTCAATGAGCATTTTCACGTCTACAACCTGTCGGCGGCGTCGCGCATCCCGGCCGAACTGATCCCCAAGGTCAACCTGTCAGAAGCCAGGCGGATTGCCGGCTGTGGGATTGGTTGAGCAAGAAAGCGGGTGCGTGTGGCCTTGCGCCTGCGTAGAGTGCGCTGACCATCTCGCACCCTGCAGGAGCCCCCAATGTCCAGCGCCTTCACCTTCATGCAATCCCCCGTTGGCACGCTGACGCTGGTCGCCCGTGGCGAACGGCTGGCAGCCGTGCTCTGGGAGGAGGAGCGGGAAAACCGCGTGCGGCTCGGTGAGCTCCATCGTGATGACCGGTGCCCGGTACTGCTGGACACCGCCCGCCAGCTAGGCGAGTACTTTGCCGGCACGCGGCGACACTTCGACCTGGCGTTGGATTTTGCCGGTACGCCGTTTCAGCGCGAGGTGTGGGCTGCATTGCTGACCATTCCTTTCGGTGAAACCCGCAGTTACGGCGACATTGCCCGGCAGATCGGCAACCCCAGCGCGGTCCGTGCGGTAGGCGCGGCCAATGGCCGTAACCCGATCTCCATCATTGCGCCGTGCCACCGGGTAATTGGTGCTTCAGGCAACCTCACCGGCTTTGCCGGAGGGCTTCAGGCGAAGCAATACCTGCTGGCGCTGGAAGGCAGAGAAAGCCTGGCCTTGGCACTCTGAGCCCGGCAAACCTAAAAGATCCAGTTGGCGACCAGGCAGGCCACCAGCGCCAGCGCTGATCCGGCCATCAAGGTGTACTGACGGTGGGCCCGCCGGGCATGGGGCCGGACCTCTCGCAAGTATTCGCCAGCGGTGGGCGCACCCGGTCGATGGCGCAGGCCTTCGGCGATTTCGGCCAATTGACCCTGGATCAACAGCCCAACCAAGTAATGCGTGGATGCGTAGCTCGCCAGCGTCAACAACAGATACTTCACGCAGTCAGCACCCTCAGTGGCACAGCGGTCGCGCTGGAGTGGGTGGTATCCAGCAGAATCAGCCCTTCGCAGGTGTCATCCAGGCTGGCCAGCAGCCGACCCTGGTTATCCCAGGCCGCAGACCCACCTGCGCCGATGAACGTATCGGCAGGCCCCACGCAGTTGGCCAGCAAGACGGTAAGGCCCAGCGTGCGGGCGACCTCCGGGTAATGCTCGTAGCCCTCACCAATGCCCTTGGCCGTTTTCGCAACACTGGCCAGGTACACCTGCGCGCCCTGTGCCCGGGCCTCTGCAGCATGTTCAATGAACATCGACTCGTAGCAGATGGCAGGCGCTACCCGGTGCTTGGCCACCTCGAGTACCAAGGGTTGATCGCCGGCGGCGAAGTAGGGCAGTTCATCGCCGTGCAGGCGCCGTTTGGCATACGCCTGGCGGGGCATGCCTGGGCTCAGGATCGGCATGCCGATGCGGATGCCGTGAGGCGTTGGCAAGGGCAGGCCCACGGCGACTGTGAGAGCATGCTGGTCGCACAGTGCCTGCAGTGGCTCCAGCCGTGGGGTGGATAACGGCAGGGCGAGCTGGCGGGCCAAGGTCGGCTCATAGCCGGTCAGTGACAGTTCAGGAAACACCACCAGCTCAGCACCCAGCGCGGCAGCCTGCTCGATGCAGTACAGGTGACGCGCAAGGTTGCCCTGAATATCGCCTTTGAGCGACGCCAGTTGCACGGCGCAGATCTTCATCAACAGCTCCTTCCCTGGTACGAGTCAAGGGCCGAGCATACGCCTGGCCGCAACACCTGTACCAGTGAAGGGTTTTTCAGGAAGCCGCGTGCGGTGCGAAGCGCTGGCGGAACCAGTCGTTCAGCATGGCCTTTTCGGCATACAGGCGGTCGCTGCTGCTGGTCACGCGCCCCGGGCGGCTGAGGTACATCTTGTCGCTGACCCGTTCCTGCGCTTGCTGGGCAGGTTTGCCGGGCTGGCTGAGGGTGTAGCTGAGGTCGATGGTCGGCCAGGTGATTTCGCGCATGAAGCGCACATCGTAGGCATTGCTGTGCCAAGGCTCGAAGCGCCCGGCCAGGTCGATGTCACGGATGTCGATAACCAGCTGCTGGTCTTCTTGCAAGTAACGCTGGCCGAGCTTCTGCAGGTACTCGGTCAGGGCCTTCATGACATAGGCATCGGCACCCCGTTCGTAGCCGGCACTGTCGAGGCTGGCATCGCGAAATTTTTCGGGATGGTCGAATCGCACCTCGACCTGCGCAGCCGGAGCACCTTGTGCCATGCTGTTCAATGACAGCGCCACGAGCACGGCACACACGAGGGCGGTACGCATGATGCACCTCCAAGGTGAAAGACGTGTCCCTTTATTCTACGCCTGCCATGACAGCACCCGCAGAGGAAGATTGTAATGAGTCGGTTTCGGCGGGTAGCCGCCAACCCCCTGGGTCGAGACCTGGCGGTGGGTGATATCCACGGGCACTTCGGGCGCCTTGTTCGGTGCCTGCAAGCGGTTGGGTTCAACCCCGCAGTGGACCGCCTGTTCAGCGTCGGTGACCTGGTCGACCGCGGCCCGCTCAGCCACGCGGCGCTGGCATGGCTGGACCTGCCCTGGTTTCATGCCGTGCAAGGAAACCATGAGGCGCTGGCGGTTACCTACCTGCGCGGTGGCCGGCTCGACCTGGAGATGTACCACGCCGCCGGTGGTGGCTGGTTTCTTGAGCTGCCCAGGGCCGAGCAGCGGCGTTTTGTCGAACGCTTCGAGCAATTGCCGATCGGTATGGAAGTTGAAAGTGCAGCGGGCCTGATCGGTCTGTTGCATGCCGACAGCCCCTTCGCCGAATGGCCCGTGTTACGTAGCTGGTTGGAACTGGATGACGACCCCGAGGTACGCGAAGTCTGCCAATGGTCGCGGCGCCGGCTGAAGGAGGGCGACACCCGGCCTGTGCACGGCATCCGTGCCTTGTTGGTCGGGCATACACCCGTGCTGCAGGTCAAACAGCTGGGCAATGTCTGGCACCTGGACACCGGCGGCTGGGCCAGCGGCCATTTCAGCCTGCTCGACCTGGCCACCCTTGAGCTGGTCAGCCCAGCGCAAGGTGCACAAGCAACCCCCCGGCCAACACCATCAGCATGACCCCCGAAGCTTGCTCCAGCCAGGGCAAGGCGCGGGCGAAGCGCTGCAACACGCGCTGGTTGCCGATGGCCACGGCGACCAGCAGGTCCCAGAGCAGCACGATGCAGAACATCCAGCCCGCATACACCACCTTCCAGCCGACACTGCTGCTGGCGACCATGCTGGCGAGGCTGGCGTAGAACAGCGCGTTCTTGGGGTTGAGAATGCCCGACAAAAAGCCCATCGCCAGGCTGCGCCACCCACTTGGTACAGCGCCATTGCCGGCCACTGCGGCCAGGTTGGAATGCCCGGCGTAGCGCAAGAATTGTGTGCCGATGTACAAAAGGTAAGCCGCACCGGCCAGTTGCAAAGCAATGAACAACGTGCTGCCTTCGCGCAAAATCGACAGGCCGGTAAAGGCCATGGCAATGAAGGCGCCATTGGCCAACGCGATACCCAGGCACGCGCCGCTGGCGGTGCGCCAACCGCCACTGATGGAGGTGCGGGCAACCAGGAAAAAGTCCGGGCCGGGTGACAGCAGGGCTAGGAAGTGGGCGAGGGCGACGATCAGGAACTGCTCCATGGGCGGGACGACTCCGGCAGGGGAAAACCGCAGTCTGGCGTCGAGCCTGGAGCCCGTATTGAAGATTATTGCGCGGGGCCTCAATGGCCTCGGTATTGCCCGGGCGTTACGCCCACGTGCGCCTTGAACACCCGCTGAAAGTGGCTTTGGTCGGCAAACCCAAGCTGGTAGGCGACCTCTGCCAGCGCCAGGCCCTGGTTCAACAGAAGCCGACCGCGATTGACCCTGGCGTTGAGCAGGTAGGCATGGGGCGTCAGGCCGGTGGCTGCGCGAAACGCCCGGATCAGCTGATAACGCCCCAATCCCGTCTCCTGGGCCAACAACGTCAGGCTCAGTTGCGCAGGGTCCTCAGCCTCGATCCGCTCGACCAGGCCACTGAGCAGGGAGGCGCCCAGCGCCGGTGTCGCCTCCAGCGTCGGGTGCGAGCAGAAGTCCTGGTCCCCCATGAAAGCAATCAGCGCCGCCTCTTTCGCGCCGTTGCTCGCACTGGAGAACAACAAGGCATTCAGCGCGCAGAACTGGCCGTACAAGGCGGGCACATGGCTGATACGTGCAGGCTCACCCGCCTGCGCACCGCGCAGCCCAGACTCCCGGCGCAGTTGCGACAGCCAGTCGGCATCCACGTGCAGCATCTGGTAGCTCCAGGCCTGGCCAGGCGCCGGATTGCACGCATGCACACGCTTTGCCGGGACCATCACCAAAGTGCCGGGTGTCAGGCGTTGCTGACCACCACTTGCGCCGGTAAACAGGCTGAAGCCGGCATCCACTGCGCCCATGGAAAAGGTCGGATGGCTATGCGCCTTGTAGCAGGCGCGGCTGTGGCAGGCGCGGCGGCTTTCGACGAAGGGCAGGGCAGTATCGCGCCAGACGCGGGCTTGTGAGCGGGGCATGAAAGGGTCCTCGACAGGAGCAAAAGCTTACCAGTAGCAGGGGACCCGTACAGTTTTTTCGGCTGGCTGTAACTTGACCCTGTGCGCGTCTGCGGTCGAAATAAGCGCTTGATGTCAGAGGACAATAAAAATGGATCTTGCCAGTTTGCTGCTGTTCATCCCCGCGTGCTTTGCCCTCAACATGGCGCCCGGGCCCAACAACCTGCTGTCGTTGCACAATGCCAGCCGCTACGGCCTGCGCACGGCCTGCGTGGCCGGTGGCGGGCGCATTGTCGCTTTCAGCGGCATGATTGCGCTGGCGGCCATGGGCCTGGCGGTGGTGCTGCATACCAGTGAATACCTGTTCCTCGCCATCAAGGTGATTGGTGCTGCCTACCTGTTCTACATTGCCTGGCAGCTGTGGCGGGCCCCTGTTGGTGAAGCCGTGGTGGCGGGTGATCACCCACGCGGCACCTGGCGCCTGGCGCGGCAAGAGTTCTGGGTGGCGGCGGGCAACCCGAAGGCGATCCTGATCTTCACGGCCTTCCTGCCCCAATTTGTCTCGGTCGGCGGTGCCACCCCGGTCAGTGAGCAGTTCCTGTGGCTTGGCGTGCTGTTCCTGCTGCTGGAGTGGGCCGCCATCGCCATCTATGCGGGCCTTGGCGCCTATATGCAGCGCTGGTTCAGCCAGCCTGGGCCGCGCCGGATGTTCAACCGGGTCAGCGCCTCCTTGCTGGGCTGCGCTGGCCTCGGTCTGCTGGCAGCGCGCCGTTAGAACTGCCAGCGCACACCCAGGTTCACGCCGCTGGCTTCCTGCTGGCGGCTGTCCAGGTTGGCGCTGTACTGCACGCCGCCGTGCAGGCTAAGCGCTTCACTCACTTGCGCGACCACACCGCTTTCAAGTTGCACCGAGGTGTAGCGGTAGTCGGTCTTGATCGTGTCGAGGTCATCGAACGTCAGCGTGTCGCGGCCACCGTCGCCGTGCCACAGGTTGACCTGCGCATAGGGTTGCAGCAGGCGTCCACGGGTGCCAGTGAAGGTGCCTTCAAGGCGCGCACCCAAGCGCGCCGTTAGTTCAACCTGGGCGTCATGGCTGACGCGCGAGACGCTGTCACGAGCGGTGTCCAGCGAGACCTTCTGGGCGATCAACTGGGCTTGCGGCTCCACGGCCCAGCGTTGCGACAGGGCGATGGGGTAGCCGGACTCCAGTGACGCTGTCCAGGCATGGCCCTTGATGTTCAGCTTGTCACCACGGTGCGAGCGCGCCCGGCCATCCAGGTCGGTGTACTGCAGCACGGCATCCAGGTACCCGCGCTGCGGCCCGACCAGCGTCCAGTAAGCGCCGACGCTGTCGCCATCGAGCTTCAGGTCACCGACGCTGCGGTCTTGTACGGCCAGGGCAAACCCTTTGACGTCGGCGTCCAGGCGACTGTGGCTGACATACACGCCGACCTGTTGGCGATAGCCGCTGTCATTGACCTTGGCATACACGTCCTGGCCGACCTTGAAGCCATACAGGTCACCGTCCAGGCTGGGGCTGACCGTGCCGGTCCATTGCTGGCGCAGCGTGCCGCCGTAGGCCTGCCCCCAGCTGGCGGGGAGCCCGCCTTGGCCGGCCAACAACTGCTGGTCGCCCTGGCGCTGGTGAAAGGTGCCCAACGCTTGGCGGGCGATGATCGCGGCGCCTCTAGGGGCAGCGGCGTACACCGGGACTTCGGGGCGGTACAGCGCCAAGGGCTTGCCCTGCACGGGCGCAGGCAGTTCAGCTTGCCCGGGCGCCGCCGCAACCACAGGCGGGGTCGCTGCTGGTTCAATCACGGGTGGCTCGCCGGGCTGCGGTGCCGGCGCCGGAGCGGGCGGGGCGACTAAGGTCGAGCGCAGGTACCAGCTGTTTTCACTGCCTGCTGTGATACCACCCTTGAACAGGCGATAGTCGTAGGCACCAACCGAAAGCGTCTGGGTCTGGACGAAAGCGTCGTTCCGGCTGACAGCGCCTTCGCGGGCTTCGACTACTTGGATACCGTTCTGTGTGGTCGCCGCGCCTGCGCCCCCCAAGTTATTGACCAGCAGGCCAGTACTGCCAGCGATAACCCCGCGGCTGACGACCAGGCGGTCGGAGGCCGCGCCATCCCCGGCCAGCACGCTGTTCACGCGCAGGGTGCCGTTGTTGCCGGTGTAATCGCCTTGAATGCTCAAGCGCCCCTGGGCATCGTTGCCCTGCGACAGGTCTATCGTGCCGGCGTTTTCGACCGACACCTTGTTGCCGTTTTGGATACTCACGATGCTGCCTTGGCGTGCGATCAGCGCGCTGCTCGCATCAATTTTGAAGCTGCCTGTACCGGTCGCGGGGAGGGTGTCGGTGCCTAGGTCGCCCAAGGTGAGGGTGTCGTCGAGGGTGAATCGGCTGGCGTTGATCAACGCCACGGATTCCCAGTTGGTGTACAACCCACCGCGCGTCACCTGGCTGCGGTTGAACACCAGGGTGTCATTGCCAGCGCCGCCGTCGATGCTGATGTTCAAGGCCTTGGCATCGAGGCTGTCGATTGTCGCGGAGTCATCGCCAATACCCATATCGACCCGGCCGCCGATGCTGCCGCCGGACCACGTGAAGGTGTCGTTGCCGGCGCTGGCGAGCACATTCCCCTTGAGCGAACCACCACTGATGGTAATGCGGTCCTGGCCGCCGCTGGTGCTGATATTGCCGCCAATCGAGCCCCCGCGCAGCAGGATCGTGTCGTTGCCAAAGCCGCTCACCAGGTTGCCGTCGATCTCGGTTGCAACGGCAGTGTCCTGGGACATTTCGAAGTAGTTGTCAGCGAGCTTCAAGTCGACTCGCCCTATCTGGCCGCCCGAAAAGATTGCGTGATCGCCATCCTCGAACGCACCGATAATGCGCCCGCCCGACATTGTGAAAGTATCGAACCCTTGGCCCTGGTTCAGCGACTGGACCGTGCCCCCGCTCATGGTGAAGGTGTCGACCTGTTGGGTTTGCGAGATCGCCCCCAGGCTGTCGCCCGGCATGACGGTCAGTGAATCAGGGTAGCCAAGCGTCGGCAGTGCGAGCAGTGGCAACGCGGCAGGGGCAAGCAGGCGGTGATAACGCATCGGCAGGTCTCCGTGTCCTCAGAAGGGGACCACTGCCTGACGCGGCGCTTAGGCGCACCGTATCGGTCCTGCCTGAGTTGTAGGGAAATGCCTGACGTTGAACAACTGGCAATAATGCTAGGTGGCCTGTTGCTACCTAGGTGCTGTCAGTCGCGGTAGAAGGTTTGCACCAAGTGGTAGCCGAACTTGCTCTTGATCGGCCCATGCACCACGCGCAGCGGCTTTTTGAAGATGACCTGGTCGATGGCGCCGACCATCTGGCCAGGCCGCACCTCACCCAGGTCACCGCCGCGCTTGCCCGACGGGCAGGTGGAAAACTTCTTCGCCAGCACGTCGAAAGCCTCGCCATTGGCGATGCGCTGCTTGAGCTTTTCGGCTTCGTCAGCGGTCTTGACCAGGATGTGGCGGGCTTGAGCTTTCATGGGACACCTGTGCTTCGGGGTAAAAAAAAGGGCGCCATTATGCCTCATTGTGCAGCGCGTTGTGGTCGCGAAACTGCTCCAGCGCCTCCGGGTTGGCCAGGGCGTCGGTGTTTTTCACCGGCAGGCCATGGACCACATCACGTACCGCCAGCTCCACCAGCTTGCCGCTGATGGTGCGCGGGATGTCGTTGACCTGGGCAATCACCGCAGGCACATGGCGCGGCGTGGTGTATTGGCGTATCACCTGGCGAATGCGTTGGCGCAAGGCTTCATCCAGCTGCAGGCCGTCGCGCAGGCGCACGAATAGCACCACCCGCACATCGCCTTGCCAGTCCTGGCCGATGGCGACGCTTTCCAGCACCTCTTCGACCTTCTCCACCTGGCGGTAGATCTCTGCCGTGCCAATGCGCACCCCGCCAGGGTTGAGCACGGCATCGGAGCGGCCGTGGATGATCAGGCCACCGCTGGCACGCTGCTCGGCATAGTCGCCCTGGGCCCAGACCCCCGGAAACTGGCTGAAGTAGGCCGCGTGGTAGCGGCTGCCATCGGGGTCGTGCCAAAAGCCCAGCGGCATGGACGGAAACGGCTGCAGGCACACCAGTTCACCTTTTTCGTCATACACGTTCTGGCGTTGCGCGTTCCAGACCTCCACCGCCATGCCCAGCCCCTTGCACTGGATTTCGCCGCGATGCACCGGCAGCGTCGGGTTGCCCAGCACGAAGCAGGCAACGATGTCGGTGCCACCGGACATGGAGGCCAGGCATACATCGGCCTTGATCTTGCGGTAAACGTAATCGTAACTGTGCGGCGACAGTGGCGAGCCGGTCGACAGCAGCAGGCGCAAGCTGGTCAGGCGGTGCGTGGCGGCAGGCTCAAGGCCTTGCTGTTCGAGTGCGGCCAGGTACTTGGCGCTGGTGCCGAAGGCATGGATGCCCTCGGCGTCGATCAAGTCCAGCAGCCGCGCTGGCCCGGGGTGGAAGGGCGAGCCGTCATACAGCACCAGTGTGGCACCTACAGCCAGGCCGCTGGCCAGCCAGTTCCACATCATCCAGCCGCAGGTGGTGTAGTAGAACAGCACATCATCGGCCTTGAGGTCATTGTGCAGGCCGTGTTCCTTGAGGTGCTGCAGCAGCACCCCACCGGCGCGGTGGACGATGCACTTGGGTACGCCGGTGGTGCCGCTGGAGTAGAGGATGCACAGCGGATGATCGAACGGCAGCGGGGTGAATCGAGGCATGCCCCCGGGCTGGAAAAAGCCCTCCCACAGGTCGACACGGGACGCGTGGAATTCGTCGGCGCGGGTCCCGCTGCGGGTATGGGGTACCACGATCAGTTGCTCAAGGCCTGGTAATTGGGCGCAGACCTGGTTGACCTTGTCGACCTGTTCGATGACCTTGCCGGCATAGTGGTAACCGGCGCAGACGATCAGCAATTTGGGGCTGATCTGGCCGAATCGGTCGATGATGCCGTGCACGCCGAACTCGGGTGAAGCGCTGGACCAGATTGCGCCGAGGCTGGTGCAGGCCAGCATGGCTACCAGGGTTTCCCAGGTGTTGGGCATGATGGCAGCGATGCGGTCGCCCGGCTTCACACCGCAGGCCTCGAGCGCCCGTTGCAGCCCCGCGACCTCGGCGGCCAACTGCGCATGGCTCAGCACTCGGCGCTGGCCGTCTTCGCGTACGGCGATCAATGCCGGGCGGTCGTCGCGCCGGCGCAGCAGGTGTTCGGCGTAGTTCAGGGTGGCGCCGCTGAACCACTGGGCATCGGGCATTTGCGGGCCTTCGCGCAGCACGTGGCTCGGTGGTTGGTGCCAGTTAACGTGAAAGTACTCGGCAAGGCTCTGCCAGAAGGCTGAGCGCTGCTCGATGCTCCAGCGGTGCAGTGCCTGGTAGTCGTTTAATTCGAGGTTGTAGCGCAGGTTGACCCAGCGGCGAAACGCAACCATCCGGCTGGCCTCGATCTGCGCTGTGGAGGGGCTCCAGAGTACGTCGTTCATGGCGAACCTCCAGTTGTTGCGGGAGGGGGGTAGGAGCAGCCTTGCGCTGCGAAGAGGCCAGTGAAAACACAGTAAATCTTCGCTGCTATTACTGGCCTCTTCGCAGCACAAGGCTGCTCCTACCTGTCAGCGTGATGCGAGCTTCTTATTCCACTTTAGCCTTCTGCACGTCTTGCGAGGCCGACCACACGCGGTAGCGCACTTCGACGTCCTTGGGCACATACACCACCACTGGCAACTTGCTGTTGTAGCGCAGCATGAAGCCTTCACCGACCACCGGCACGAACGCATCGGTCTTCTTGCCATCCGGGCAGGCCATCAGGGTGCTCGCAGGGCCGCCGACCTTGTCCAGGCGGTAGTAGCTGTAGCCCCAGCCTTCGAGCGTGCGTTCTTCGAGGCTACCCGCCAGGCGTTGGCGGTTGCAGTCGACCTTGAGCGTCTTGCCCGCGAGAATTTCCAGTTTATAGGCCGACTCGTCAGCCTGGGGCGGCAGGTGGATGACCTGCCGGGTGAAGCCTTTTTCCGCCTCGGGATAGGGCGCGACATCCTTCAAGCTGGCAGCCATCGCCGGGGCGGCGGCAGCCAGGGTCAAGGTCAGGATCGCGGACAGTGGGAGTGGGCGCATGTTGGCCTCCTTGCAGTTGAAAAGGGTGCAAGACCATTGCCAGGTCGTGGCCGGCCCTCACTGGGCCAGCCAGCCACCGTCGACATTCCAGGCGGCACCACGGACCTGGCTTGCGGCCTCGCTGCACAGAAATAGTACCAGCTCGCCCAGGTGCTCGGGGGTGACGAAGGCCAACGAAGGCTGCTTCTCGGCCAACAGGTCGTGTTGTGCCTGCTGCGGGTCTACACCCTTGGCGGCACGGTCGTCGATCTGCTTTTGCACCAGCGGGGTCAGCACCCAGCCCGGGCAGATGGCATTGCAAGTGACATTGCTGGCGGCCGTTTCCAGGCCCACGACTTTGGTCAGGCCCACCACGCCATGCTTGGCCGCCACGTAGGCGGCCTTGCCGGTCGAACCGACCAGCCCATGCACCGAAGCGATGTTGATGATCCGCCCCCAGTTGCGTGCACGCATGCCGGGCAGGGCCAGGCGGCTGCCATGGAACACCGCCGACAGGTTGAGGGCGATGATCTTGTCCCAGCTCTCCACGGGAAATTGTTCGACCGGCGCCACGTGCTGGATACCGGCGTTGTTGACCAGAATGTCGACACCGCCGAATTCATGCTCGGCCACAGCGAACAGGGTCTCTATTTGCGCTACATCCGACAGGTCGGCGGGGTGGTGGATAGCCTTCACGCCGTGGCTGGTAATACTGGCGATGGCCGGCGCCGGGTCGCCAAAACCGTTGAGCAGGATGTTGGCCCCGGCACGGGCCAGCACCTGGGCGATGCCAAGGCCGATACCGCTGGTGGAACCGGTGACGAGTGCAGTCTTGCCTTTGAGGGTCATGCGAATGCTCCCAGTGCAGGTTGTGGGTCTTTTTGTAGGAACAGCCTTGCGCTGCGAAGAGGCCGGTGAAAGCAGCTAAGATTTACAGGGTTTTCACTGGCCTCTTCGCAGCGCAAGGCTGCTCCTACAGGGGTCGTGCATTAACCACGTGGATCGAACGCTTCGCGCAGCGCATCGCCGATGAACACCAGCAGCGACAGAATCACCGCTAACGCGAAAAACGCAGTAAAGCCAAGCCAGGGCGCCTCCAGGTGCTGCTTGCCCTGGGTCACCAGCTCGCCCAGCGAGGCGCTGCCGGCCGGCATGCCGAAGCCCAGGAAGTCCAGCGCAGTCAGGGTGGTAATGGCCCCGGTCAACATGAACGGCACATAGGTCAGCGTGGCGTTCATGGCATTGGGCAGAATGTGCCGCAGCATCACCTGGCTGTCTGGCAGGCCCAGCGCCCGCGCGGCTTTGACATATTCCAGGTTGCGCCCGCGCAAGAACTCGGCGCGCACCACATCGACCAGGGCCAGCCACGAAAACAGCGCCATGATCCCCAGCAGCCACCAGAAATCAGGCTCGACGAAGCCGCTGAGGATGATCAACAGGTACAGCACCGGCAACCCCGACCAGACCTCCAGCAAGCGCTGCCCCAGCAGGTCGACCCAGCCGCCGTAGTAGCCCTGCAAGGCTCCGGCCGTTACGCCGATCAGCACGCTGACTAGGGTCAAGGCAAAGGCGAACAGCAGCGACACTCGGGTGCCGTACAGCACCCGGGCCAGCACATCGCGCCCCTGGTCGTCAGTGCCCAGCCAATTGCTGGTACTGGGTGGGCTGGGGGTGGGCACTTGCAGGTCGTAGTTAGGGGTGTCGGCACTGAAGGGGATAGGGGCGAACAGCATCCAGCCGCCCTGGGCCTCGATCAATTGGCGCACGTAGGCACTGCGGTAATCTGGCTGGAACGGCAATTGGCCGCCGAACTGCTGTTCGGTGTAACGCTTGAGCGCCGGGGTGTACAGCTCGCCCTTGTAACCCAGCAGCAAGGGCTTGTCGTTGGCCACCAGCTCTGCGCCCAGGCTCAGCAGCAATAGCGCTGCGAACAGCCACAGCGATACCCAGCCGAGGCGGTTGCGGCGAAAGCGTTGCAGGCGGCGGCGCGACACGGGCGAGAGCATCAGTTGGCCCTCGTGTCGAAGTCGATGCGCGGGTCAAGCAGGGTGTAGCACACATCGCCGATCAGACGTATCAACAAACCCGCCAGGGTAAAGATGAACAGCGTGCCGAAGACCACCGGGTAGTCACGCGACACGGCGGCTTCGTAACTCATCCGGCCAAGGCCATCGAGGGAGAAGATCACTTCGATGAGCAGCGAGCCTGCAAAAAACACCGTGATCAGTGCCTGGGGCAGCCCGGCCACCACCAGCAGCATGGCATTGCGCAACACGTGGCCGTACAGCACGCGCCGCTCGCTCAGCCCCTTGGCCCGGGCGGTGACCACGTACTGGCGGGAGATCTCGTCAAGGAATGCATTCTTGGTCAGCAGTGTCAGGGTGGCGAAGCCGCCGATCACCAGTGCGCCGACCGGCAGCACCAGGTGCCAGAAATAGTCGGCGACCTTGCCCAGCAGGCTGAGTTGGTCGAAGTTCTCCGACACCAGGCCGCGCACCGGGAACCAGTTCAGCGACGTGCCGCCGGCGAACAGCACGATCAGCAACAGGGCGAACAGGAACGAGGGCAGCGCGTAGCCGATCACGATCAGTGCGCTGCTCCAGGCATCGAAGCGGCTGCCATGGCGCACCGCCTTGCGGATGCCCAAGGGGATAGAAACCAGATAGGTGATGAGCGTGGCCCAGAAGCCGAGCGACAAGGTGACCGGCAGCTTGTCGAGGATCAGGTCGGTGACCTTGGCCCCACGAAAGAAGCTCTGGCCGAAGTCGAGGCGGGCGTACTGGCTCAGCATCAGCCAGAGGCGCTCGGGGGCTGATTTATCGAAACCGTACTGGTGTTTGATCGCCTCGATCAGCTTGGGGTCCAGGCCGCGGGTGGCCCGTGACTCGCCATGCGCCACCTCGGCCCGGGCGCCTGGTGCGCCGCCGCCGATTCCCTGCAGCCGCGCCACCGCTTGCTCCACCGGGCCACCAGGCGCAGCCTGGACGATCGCGAAATTGACCAGCAGGATCGCCAGCAGCGTCGGAATGATCAGCAACAGGCGCCGCAGAATATAGGCCGTCATGGTGAGGCCTTCAGGCGTTCGGCCATCTGCGCGTTGGTCAGCGGGGTAGGGCTGACTTCCCACCAGGTGTCGAGGCCTTCGTCATAGGTGGCCTGAACCTTGGGCAAGCCAAAGCGGTTCCACCAGGCCGTGGAGCTGCCGGGCGGGTAGTAGTTGGGGATCCAGTAGTAGTTCCACTGCAGCACGCGGTCCAGGGCATGGGCATGGCGCAGCATGTCGGCTTGCGTGCTGGCGCGTACCAGGCCGTCGATCAGGCTGTCCACTGCAGGGTCCTGCAGCACCATCAGGTTGTTCGAGCCGGGGTCGTGGGCCGCTGCCGAACCGAAGTAGTTGTACAGCTCGGCCCCCGGCGACAGCGTGACTGGGTAGCCGGTCACGATCATGTCGTAGTCACGCGCCATCAGGCGGTTGACGTATTGGGCCGAGTCGACATTGCGGATGTTCAGGGTGACGCCGATCTGCGCCAGGTTGCGCTTCCATGGCAGCAGCAGGCGTTCCAGGCCAGCCTGGCCGTTGAGGAAGGTGAATTCCAGCGGCTCGCCTTGGGCGTTCACCAGGCGGTCACCCTCGGGGTGCCAGCCGGCTTGCTGCAACAAGGCCAACGCTTGCAGCTGTTGCGTGCGGATGATGCCCGTGCCATCGGTGACCGGGGCGGTGAACACGCGGTCGAAGACCTCATCTGGCACCTTGCCGCGTAATGGCTCCAGCAGTTCGAGTTCGCTGACGTCGGGCAATACGCGGGCGGCCAGTGGGGTGTTGGAAAACACGCTCTGCTGGCGGATGTAGAGGTTGCGCATCATCTGCCGGTTGCTCCACTCGTAGTCCCAGAGCATGCCCAGCGCCTGGCGCACGCGGCGGTCGCGAAACGGCGGTTTGTCCAGGTTGAACACATAACCTTGGGCAACCTGCGGTTTGGCCGGGCCCAGGTGCGCGCGCTGCAGGCGGCCGTCGTCCAGCTGCGCGCCGTTGTAGCCGAGGGTGTAGGCCGTGGCAGAAAACTCGCGGTTGTAATCGTAGCCACCCCCTTTTAGCACCTGCCGCGCCACTTCGGTGTCGCCGAAGTATTCGATGCGCAGCGTGTCGAAATTGTAGCGGCCACGGCTGACGGGGAGGTCTTTGGCCCACCAGGTTGGGTCACGTTCAAAGCTGATGCTGCGGCCATTGTCGATCTGGCCGATGCGGTACGGGCCGCTGCCGACCGGTTTGTCGAAGCCGGCGCCGTTGGCGAAATCGCGTTGTTGCCAGTCATGCTCGGGCAGCACCGGCAGGCTGGCCAAGTCCAAGGGCAGGGTGCGGCCATGGGGTTGCCTGAAGTCGAAGCGCACGCGATGCGGGCCCTCGACGGTTACCCCAGCGACCTCGGCGAACTGGGTGCGGTACTTGAGGCTGCCTTTGCTCATCAGCAGCTCGAAGGTAAAGCGTACGTCTTCGGCGCGCACCGGCTTGCCGTCGGCGAAGGTGGCGCGGGGGTCGATCTCGAAGCGCAGCCAGGCATCGTCCGGGCCACGTTCCATGCGCCGGGCAATCAGGCCGTAGACGGTGTAGGGTTCATCGAATGAGCGCACGGCCAATGGCGCGTACAGCCAACCATCGACTTCGTTGACGCCGATGCCTTTGTCGATGTACGGCAGAACATGGTCGAACTGGCCAATCTCCATGGCCGAGCGGCGCAATATGCCGCCCTTGGGGGCGTTGGGGTTGGTGTAGTCGAAATGGTGGAAGTTTTGGTTGTAGCGGGGGGCTTCGCCGTAGACGGTCAACGCGTGGGTGGGTGCAGCGTGGGTGTTGACGGAAAAGCACAGAAACAAAACCAGCCAGCCCAGGCGATACAAGCCCTTGTAGTAGCAGCCTTGTGCTGCGAAGGCGTCAGCACGGTCAACGAAATTGCCCGGCCGGGCCACTTCACAGCGCAAGGCTGCTCCTACAGAGGCTGAGTCGTTCCTGAGGAACAACCTGGTATCAGTCCTGACGGCTGGTCACTTCCAGCAGGTGATAACCGAACTGGGTTTTCACCGGGCCCTGGACAACGTTCAGCGGCGCGCTGAAGACCACGGTATCGAACTCACGCACCATCTGGCCCGGGCCGAACGAGCCCAGGTCACCGCCTTGGCGGCTGGATGGGCAGGTGGAGTTGGCCTTGGCGACTTCGGCGAAATCGGCACCAGCTTCGATCTGGGCTTTCAGTTCGTTGCATTTGTCTTCGCTGCTGACCAGGATGTGGCGGGCGGTGGCACGTGCCATGGGTACTGCTCCTTAGGGTAAAAACGCAAGCCTAGCGCACTTGTTCGGGAAATGTCTCGCAAGGCTTGCTAGCGGCTTCCTACAGTTTTTGTGCCGCCTCGCGCAACAGGGTTTCAGTCGACGCCCAACCCAGGCAACCATCGGTGATCGACACGCCGTACTTCAGTGCGCCTTTGCCCAGGGACTGGCAGCCATCGAACAGGTGCCCTTCGATCATCACGCCGACAATCGAACGGTCACCGGCCACGCGCTGTGCCAGCACGTTCTCGAATACCGCGGGCTGCTGCGCTGGGTCCTTGCCGCTGTTGGCATGGCTGCAATCGACCATGATCCGCGCCTGCAACCCCACTTTGGCCAACCCTTGGCGGGCCTGGGCGATGCTCGTGGCATCGTAGTTCGGGCCTTTATGGCCGCCGCGCAACACCAGGTGGGTGTCGGGGTTGCCCAGGGTCTCGATGATGGCCGGGTAGCCCTGCGCATCCATGCCGAAATGGCGGTGCGGGTGCGCGGCGCTGCGCATGGCGTCGCAGGCGACGCCAATCCCGCCGTCGGTGCCATTCTTGAAGCCCACAGGCAGTTCCAGGCCGCTGACCATTTCACGGTGCACCTGCGACTCGGTGGTGCGTGCACCGATCGCGGCCCAGCCCAGCAGGTCGTCGAAGTAGCCCGCGGCCATCGGCTGCAGCAGCTCGGTGGCAATGGGCAGGCCGCGCTCGATCATGTTCAGCATCAGGCCGCGCGACAAGGCGATACCGGCGTGCATGTCATCGCTGCCATCGAGGTGCGGGTCGTAGGCCAGGCCTTTCCAGCCCACCGTGGTGCGGGGTTTTTCGACGTAGGCGCGCATCACCAGCAGCAGCTTGTCATCCACACCGCGGCTCAGCGCGGCCAGGCGGTCGGCGTATTCCAGCGCCGAGCGAGGGTCGTGAATCGAGCAGGGGCCTACCACTACCAACAGGCGTTGGTCGCGGCCTTCGAGAATGGCACGGATGGCCTGGCGGTGGGCATGGACTTGCTGGGTGAGCTCAGCGGACAGCGGCATTTGCTGCTTGAGCAGGTGGGGGCTGGGCAGGCGCTGGCTGACGGTAGTATTGGCAGCTTGCGGTTGGTTCAGGGGCAGGGCGAGGTTCGAGGCTTGCATGGCGTTTTTCCCTGGGCGGACGGCGGGTTCTGGCCCGCGTCGTCGGCCCTATCGAGGTGTTCGACAGATCGTTGTAGGTGTGTTGGCTGCAGCGTTGCCACCCTTGAAGGACCGATCGGAGGCGGCAGGCTGGCCCGAACGGGATTGGCTAAATCGCCAGGCATAGGTGTTTGCGCAGTAATAAGTGGCGTAGTTCATGAATCTGTCCTCAAGGTAAATCGGTAATGTTCAAAGGCCTGAAAAGCAAAACCCCCGGTCGGGGAGCCGACCGGGGGTTTGAGTATTCTCATGTTCGGCGGCCCCTCGAAAGTGGGCGCCGTGTGGGTATCAGCGGCGCCTAGTGGCTAAACCAATACCCAAAATAAAAGCTGGCAGGGGCCTTGCAACCGGCAACGGCCAGCACAGGGCGCAGGGTGCGACCGGTGTGGTTGGCATGATTGCAGGTGCGTTTCGGCATGTTGCTCTCCAGTGAATGAGCCCGAGCTTACTTCAGATCAGGCGCGGCGTTCAATGGGTAAATGCAATGACGTTGATCATTGCCGGTAATGGGGGCCATGGCCTGTTCAGTGGCCGTAACGCCCCACCAAGGTTTGCGCGCCCAAGGCATGGTCTTGCAGCAGCTGCAGCAGCCCGTTGCGGTCCAGGTCTGCTGGCAGGATGCCGGGTTCGATGTCGGTTGCAATCAACGTCAGCGCGTAGTGGTGCGGGTTGTCCCCGGCGGGCGGGCATGGGCCACGGTAGCTGGCGGTGCCGCGGGAGTTGCGTCCCACCGTCACGGCAGGGCTGGTCAGCCCGGCCACGCCTTCTTTCAAGCCATCCAGGCCCGGGTCGATGTTGTAGGCGACCCAGTGCACCACCCCCAGGCCTTTGCCGCCATCGGGGTCGAACATCACCAGCGCCAGCGAGCGCGTCCCGGCGGGCAGGTTGTCCCAGCTCAGTTGCGGGGTGCGTTCTTCACCTGCGCCGCAGGCCGGGTCTGGCCCGACCTGTTGCAGGGCAATCACGCCACCGTCGGTAAAGGAGGAAGAACTGATCGACAGTGCGCCAGAGCCCGGCCCGGCGGCCAGTACGCTGAAAGGCAGCAGGGCAGCGAGCAGCCAGGGTTTGGCGTTCATGGCAACTCCTTGGCAGGGCGATGGAGCGCAGTGTAGTCCAGCCGAGCCTCAACGGCTGTCCTGGTCCTCAGCGGTACCGCCATCGTAGCCGGCACCGGAACCTGTGGCTTCGCCGGTGCTGTTGGAGCCGCCACTGGCGCCGTCTGCGGCATCGGTGCCGGTGTTGCTGCTGTCGTTGTCCTGGCCGCTGCCGGGGCTGTTGACGCTGCTTCCGTCACCTGCGGTCTTGCCGCCGGACTGGTCGGTTTGTGGGCGGGTGTCGGTATTGGTGGGTTCGGTGGCAGCGAAGCTGGTGCCGGTGATGGCGCCCATGGCCAAGGCCAGGCACAGCGAAAGGGGGCGAATGCGGATCATGATGAATCTCCCGTGCGGATGATCTGTCATTCGTTTGGCTGGAGCAGGGCGGCGCGGTGCCCTCTGGGCGACGGGTGGTCACCAGAGGCCAGGAGCACGCGTTTTCTGTGTAGGAGCAACTTGTGCTGCGAAGAGGCCGGTGACCACACAACAGATCTTCGCTGTTATCACTGGCCTCTTCGCAGCACAAGGTTGCTCCTACCGAGGTGGGGTTATCGGGTTTCTGCTTGCGCTGCCCCTGTGCCTTGCACCGGCTCCAGCGGCGGATGCTCCTGCGCGGCATGCATCAGGTCTTCAGTCACTCGCAACTCGGCACCGGTGGGCGAGAAGGTGGTGGACGCCGCGAACGGCGCCGGGTGCTCGGCCGCCGGGCGCTTGCCTCGGCGCCACAGGAAGAAGCTGACCATGGCCAGGTTGACCACTGCAAAGGCCCAGAACAGCCCGGCCTCGCCAAACGACGTCATCATCGGCGAAATCGCCAGCGGCGCCAGTGCCGAACCCAGCGAGTTGATCAGCAGCAGGCCCTGGATCATCGGCACCAGCGCGTCGGACGGTGCACGGTCGGCAGCGTGGCTGACCGCTACCGGGTACAGGGCGAACACGCCGCCACCCAGCAGGAACAGCATTGCGGGCAGCAATGACGATTCAGACGGCAAGAACACCGTAATCAACGACAGCACCACGCACAGGCCGGCCAGGGCAATCAGCACATCCTGGCGGTCCTTGCGGTCGGACCAGCGCCCAACCGGGTACTGCAGCAGCATCGCACCCAGGATCACCCAGGCCATCATGCTGCCGACTTCGCCCACGTCCAGGCCAATACGTTGGAGGTACAGCGGCAGCAGCGCATAAATGCCGGCAATCGCCACCCCCGAACCGAAGCAGCCGACCAAACCCGACGGCGCCACCCCCAGCAGTTGGCGGGGCTTCAGCGGTTCGACCTGGTCCAGCAGTGGCGACACCCGCGGCAGGATCACGATCGGCAGCACCGACAGCGCCGCCAGCATGCCCGCGAGCATGAACGGCGCGGTGTCGCCCAGGCGGGTGATTTCGCCAAGGCCTGCCTGGGCAATAACGCCGGCGCCGTAGAAGGCAATCATGTACAGCGCCAGCAAGCGGCCACGGATTTTCGCGTCGCCGGCCAGCAGCAACCAGCTCTCGATCACCAGGAACACGCCCACCGCAGCCCAGCCGTTGATCAGGCGCAGGATCGACCACCACGTGGTGTCGTAGAACAGCCCTTGCAGCAGGATGGTCGCGGCGATCAGCGAGGCGAAGCTGGTGTAGGCGCGGATATGGCCGATGCGCAGGATCAGCCGGTCATTGAAGATCGCGCCAAGGGTCAAGCCAATGAAGTAACTGGACGACACAATACCGATGGTGGTGGCTGATTCACCGGCCGCGCCCAGGCGCAGGGTGGTCAGGGAAGACATGAAACCGTTGCCCAGGGCAATGATGAAAAGCCCGAGCAGGGGCGCCAGCGCCATGGCCAGCAAACGCGGAGACATACGTACCTCAAGTTGGATGAGCGGAATGAGCGCCTCTTCGGACGCGCACGCCAGCTGGGCCCGAAAGGGGGCCAAGAGGCTGCACGGATGTGCCTGGGCTGGATGCGACCTGGGCAAGACTCAACCGCTGGGCCGTAAGGGAGCTGGGCCGGGCGGGGTCGGTTGAGCCTATTTCACATGGGCGGTCATGTGTTCAGGCGCGGACTCTGTCATTGCTGCCGGTTGCCACCGTTCAAGGCGACGGGCGAAAAGGAACCGCGATTCTACGTGCTTGCAACCTTTTGCCCAAGGGGCATTGGCCTGCGACGAGACGCCGCAGGGCGTCGCGACGTACAGGCTTAATTCGCCCGCTTAATAATAATTTGTATAGAAAAATAACTTTAGTCGTATTGATTCATTGTTTTGGCGGCGGGCAGTGAGTATTTATTGATCTGGATCAATACAGGTACGTAATTAATTACCGTATCAGCCTGTTGATCGACAGAACTTATCAAGCAATCAAGCCGCTCAATTGGTCCCTGCGGCATCCTGCCACTACAATGGCGGGCGCGGCCCGCAAGGGGCGCCTTGATAAACGTGTGATGCCGCTGTCCATTTAGTAGTTGCAAAAGAAGTTGCGTTTTTATAACGCGCTGTAGATTTCTATTGCCCCTGGCTTGTGCCCGTCACCGAATTAGAACGACCAGCCGATAACACCCGTTGATAAGTAACGCCTGTGTGCCCGGTATTTAACCGGGCCGAGATGAGGAGATCCCATGGCACTTGGCAGACGACAATTTTTCAAACTGTGCACGGCCGGTGCGGCGGCAGCGACCACCGTGTCGCTGGGCTTTGCCCCGGCAGTGGCCAATGCCAGCCAGTCACGCCAATACAAGCTGTTGCGCGCCAAAGAGACCCGCAACAACTGCACCTACTGCTCGGTAGGCTGCGGCATCCTCATGTACAGCCTGGGCGACGGCGCGAAAAACGCCAAGGCACGCATCTTCCACATCGAAGGCGACCCGGACCACCCGGTCAGCCGGGGTTCGCTGTGCCCGAAAGGGGCGGGGTTGGTGGACTACATCCACAGCGAACAGCGCCTGCTGTACCCGGAGTACCGCGCGCCAGGCTCGGAAACGTGGCAGCGGATTACCTGGGACCATGCCATCGAGCGCATCGCCCGCTTGATGAAGGCTGACCGCGATGCCAACTTCATCGAGAAAAACGCCAAGGGCGTTACCGTCAATCGTTGGCTGTCCACCGGCATGCTGTGTTCTTCGGCGGCCAGCAGCGAAACCGGCTCGCTCGACCAGCGCTTTACCCGCGCCCTGGGCATCCTCGGCACCGACAGCCAGGCGCGGGTCTGCCACGCCCCGACCGTGTCGGCGCTGGCGCCCACCTTTGGCCGTGGCGCCATGACCAACAACTGGGTGGACATCAAGAATGCCAACGTCGTACTGATCATGGGCGGCAACCCCGCCGAAGCGCACCCGGTGGGCTTCAAATGGGTGATCGAGGCGAAGATCCGCAACGGCGCCAAGGTGATCGTCGTCGACCCGCGCTTCAACCGCAGCGCTGCAGTGGCCGACCTGTATTCGCCCATTCGCGCAGGCTCCGACATCACCTTCCTGATGGGGGTGGTCAACTACCTGATCAGCCATGACCGTATCCAGCACGAGTACGTGCGCGCCTACACCAATGCCAGCCTGATCGTGCGCAGCGACTACAGTTTCGACGACGGCCTGTTCAGCGGCTACGACGCCAACACCCGGCGCTACGATCGCAGCTCGTGGGCCTATGAACTCGACGAGCAGGGCTTTGCCAAACGTGACGTGACGCTCAGCCACCCGCGCTGCGTGTACAACCTGCTCAAGCAGCATGTCAGCCGCTACACGCCGGAGCGGGTCAGCGAGCTGTGCGGTACGCCAACGGACGACTTCCTGCAGATTTGCGAGATCCTTGCCAGTACCAGCGCACCGGACAAGACCGCCACCTTCCTCTATGCCCTGGGCTGGACCCACCACACCACGGGCGCCCAGATGATCCGCGGCTCGGGCATGATCCAACTGCTGCTGGGCAATATCGGCATGGCCGGTGGCGGCGTCAACGCCCTGCGCGGGCACTCCAACATCCAGGGCTACACCGACCTGGGGCTGCTGTCGCAACGCCTGCCGGGTTACATGAACCTGCCGTCCGACAACCAGACCACGGTCGAGACCTACCTGAAAGAAACCACGCCCAGCGCCCAGCTGCCCGGGCAGGTCAACTACTACCAGCACACGCCCAAATTTTTCATCAGCCTGATGAAGAGCCTGTGGGGCGACAAGGCCACCCCTGAGAACAACTGGGGCTTCGACTGGTTGCCCAAGTGGGACGACAGCTACGACGTACTCAACTATTCCAACCGCATGTATGAAGGCAAGGTCAACGGCTACATTGCCCAGGGCTTCAACCCGATCGCGGCCTTCCCGGACAAGAACAAGGCCGCCGAGGCCTTGGCCAAGCTCAAGTTCCTGGTAATCATCGACCCGCTGGCAACCGAGACGTCGAGCTTCTGGCAGAACCACGGAGAGTCCAACGACGTCGACCCCGCGGCGATCCAGACCGAGGTCTTCCGCCTGCCTTCCAGCTGCTTTGCCGAGGAAAACGGCTCGATCGTCAACTCCAGCCGCTGGCTGCAATGGCACTGGGCCGGGGCGGCCCCGCCCGGTGAGGCCTGGCACGATGGCAAGATCCTCGGCCACCTGTTCATGAAGCTGCGCGAGCTGTACCGCGACGAGGGCGGCGTATGCCCCGAGCCTGTGTTGAACATGGCCTGGGACTACAAGAACCCCTACGATCCAGAGCCAGAAGAAGTCGCCAAAGAGTCCAACGGCTACGCCCTGGCGGACCTGCATGATGACAAGGGCAACCTGGTGCTGCGCAAAGGCCAGTTGCTGGACAACTTCGCCCAATTGCGCGATGACGGCAGCACCGCGTGCTTCAACTGGGTGTTCGCCGGCTCCTGGACCGAGGCCGGCAACCAGATGGCCCGCCGCGACAACGCTGACAGCGGCCTGGGCTGCACCCCAGGTTGGGCGTGGGCCTGGCCGCAGAATCGGCGCATTCTTTACAACCGTGCCTCGGCCGACCCGCAGGGCAACGCCTGGGACCCGAAGCGCCAGATCATTGCCTGGGATGGCAGCCGCTGGAGCGGCAGCGATGTCCCGGACTATCCGGTAACTGCCGCGCCAGGCAGCAACGTCAACCCGTTCATCATGCTGCCCGAAGGGGTAGGCCGGTTGTTCTCGGTTGGCGCCATGAACGATGGGCCGTTCCCTGAGCATTACGAACCGATCGAAAGCCCACTGGCGTCCAACCCGCTGCACCCCAATGTCAGCAAGAGCCCGACCGCACGCCTGTACGAAAGCGACCGTGCGCGGATGGGCAGCCGTGAGGAGTTCCCTTACGTGGCCACCACCTATTCGATCACCGAGTTGTTCCGCCACTGGACCAAGCATTCGCGGCTCAACGCGATCATCCAGCCCGAGCAGTTCATCGAGATCGGCGAAGTGCTGGCCAAGGAAAAAGGCATCGTCCAGGGCGACCTGGTGCGGGTCAGCACCAAGCGCGGCTACATCAAGGCCAAGGCGGTAGTGACCAAGCGGGTCCAGCGGCTAGAGGTCGCCGGCCAGATGGTCGACACCATCGGCATCCCGTGCCACTGGGGCTTCGAGGGTGCCACCCGCAAAGGCTTCCTGGCCAACACGCTGACCCCAGGGGTGGGTGACTCCAACACCAACACCCCGGAATACAAGGCGTTCCTGGTGAACGTGGAAAAGGCCTGACGGAGCGACGCACATGTCCCTGCAATCCCAAGACATCATTCGCCGTTCGGCGACCAACGCCTTCACCCCCGCGCCGCGTGCCCGCGATCACCAGGCCGAGGTAGCCAAGCTGATCGACGTCAGCATCTGCATCGGCTGCAAGGCCTGCCAAGTGGCCTGCAACGAATGGAACGACCTACGTGACGAGGTAGGCCACAACGTCGGTGTGTACGACAACCCGGCCGACCTCACGCCAGACACCTGGACGCTGATGCGGTTTGACGAGCACCAGGACGAAAGCGGCAAGCTGGAGTGGCTGATCCGCAAGGATGGCTGCATGCATTGCGCCGACCCGGGCTGCCTCAAGGCGTGCCCGCAACCGGGGGCGATCATCCAGTACGCCAACGGTATCGTCGATTTCCAGTCCGAGCATTGCATCGGCTGCGGCTACTGCGTGGCCGGTTGCCCGTTCGATGTACCGCGCATCAGCAAGAAGGACAACAAGGCTTACAAGTGCACGTTGTGCGTTGATCGGGTGAGCGTCGGCCAGGAACCGGCCTGCGTGAAAACCTGCCCGACCGGCGCGATCAACTTCGGCAGCAAGGCTGACATGCTGGTGCAGGCCGAAGAACGCGTGAGTGAACTGCAAGGCCGCGGCTTCGCCGGTGCCGGCATTTACGACCCGCAGGCCGTCGGTGGCACCCATGTGTTCTACGTGCTGCAACACGCCGACAAGCCGCAGCTGTACCACAAGCTCAACCCAGACCCGCGCATCAGCAGTGCGATCGAGGGCTGGAAAGGCTGGCTCAAACCGGTAGCCGCCGCGGCATTCTTCGCCACCTTGGCGGGCACGGTGTTCCACTACATCGGCGTTGGCCCCAACGAAGTCGAGGAAGACGACAAGGAGACCCTGGTATGAACAAGGACCGATTGATTCTGCGCACGCGCTTCATCGACCGGGCCAGCCACTGGTTCATGGTCATCTGCTTCTTCCTGGTGGCGATGTCGGGGCTGTCGTGGTTTTTCCCGTCGTTGAACTGGCTGAATGGCGTGTTTGGCACGCCGCAGCTGGCGCGCATCCTTCACCCGTTTTTCGGGGTGGTGGTGTTCGTGGTGCTGATGTTCCTGTTCGTGCGCTTCGTCAGGTACAACCTGCCCGAGCGTGAAGACGGCATCTGGTTTCGCAACGTCAAGCGCGTGTTGGCAGGCGACCATAGCCAGCCGCTGCGCATCGGCAAATACAACGCCGGCCAGAAGGTCCTGTTCTGGGGGATCATGGGCCTGATCACCTTGCTGATGCTCAGTGGCGTGATCATCTGGCGGCCGTGGTTTGCCGACTACTTCAGCATCCCGCTGATTCGGATTGCCTTGTTTACCCACGCACTGGCAGGCATCTCGCTGATCCTGTTGATCATCGGCCATGCGTACCTGGCGTTCTGGGTGAAAGGTTCGATTCGCGGCATGATCACCGGCTATGTCTCACGCAGTTGGGCCAAGTCGCACCACGATCGCTGGTATCAGCAGATCAACAGCAAGAGCGAGAAGAAATGAGCAGCATCAAACTGACGGCGGTCGAGCAGCCCACCGGGGGCGTGGGCACCATCAGCGCCTTGTTGCTGCCGCAACTGGACCAGCACTTCGCCAAGCGCGCGGCGCGTTTGCGTCACTTGGCACAGGGGCATGAGCACGCCGACTATCTGGAGTTCGCCGCCACCATCGCGCAGGCCCAGCAGCGTTTGCTCGATCATTTTCCCGTGCCGGCCAACGTGCTTGAGGCACTGACTGAGCGGCTGGGCGCTGAGGCGTCATTATCGACGCAGTTGCACTCAGGTTACTGGCAGCAAATGCTCGAGCATCTGCTCGAGGACCTGCGCACTGAAGCCAGCGACCCGGTATGTGCGGCCCTGGACAGGCTCGCCGCGCTGAGCGCCGATCAGCGCGAAGCCTGCGCCCAAGACTTGCTGCAGGGCCAATATGGCAAGGTGAACAGCGGCGAGGCGGTGTTTTTGTGGGCCGCCCTAGGGCTGTACTTCGTGCAACTGGCTGCGGCCTTGCCGGCGCATGCGCATGCGGCAGTGGGCGAGCATCGCCAGTTCTGCCCAGTGTGCGCCAGCGCGCCGGTGGCCAGCGTCATCCTCACTGGCAAGCGTGCTGGGCTGCGCTACCTGCATTGCGGGTTGTGCGAGAGTCGCTGGCACATGGTGCGGGTAAAGTGCAGCAACTGCGAGCACACCGGTAAGCTGGACTATTGGTCGCTGGAGCGTCAGGACAGTGCGGTCAAGGCGGAAAGCTGCGGTGACTGCGAAAGCTACCTGAAGGCCTTTTATTACGAGCACGACCCGGCACTGGAGCCTGTCGCCGATGACCTGGCCTCCTTGCAGTTGGATGCCGAGCTTGAAGGGCAAGGCTTTGCCCGTAGCAGTATCAACCCATTTATGTTTCCGGGTTGAAGCAGCGTAGGACTGCGGCATACTGACGCCTTTCGCACACCAGGAAGGTAAGGCTCATGCTGGCATCGTTGTTCGCCGTTCTGGCACCTGTGTTCATCGTTGCCGGCATTGGTTTTGCCTGGGCCCGCAAAGGCTTGGACTACCCCACTGAGTTCATCGCCAGGCTGGTGATGACGGTCGGCACACCGTCGCTGGTACTGTCGACCTTGAGCCGCACGGAACTGGACCCGACGGCATTTACCAGCATGGCGCTGGCCTGCCTGTTGTGCACGTTGGGCATGGCCCTGGCAGGTCTGCTGGTCAGCCGTGCCTCGGGGCAACACTGGCGTGTGCTACTGCCGGCGTTCATGTTTCCCAACACCGGCAACATGGGCCTGCCGATCAGCCTGTATGCCTTCGGCGAGCACGGCCTGGCCCTGGCGGTGGCGTTTTTCCTGACCCTGTCGATCGTACAGTTCACGGTCGGCATGGCCATCTCCGGCACGGCAGCTTCGCTCAAGGCGTTGGTCCGCAACCCCATTGTGATCAGCATGGCGGGTGCGATGCCCATCATCTTTCTGGATTTCGAATTGCCGCGTTGGTTGGCCAACACGGTGAACCTGCTTGGCGGTATGACCATCCCGCTGATGCTACTGACCCTGGGCGTTTCGCTGGGCAGCATTCGCCTGCGCCATGTGGGCAGCGGGATGCTGCTGGGTGGTTTGCGCATCGGCCTGGGCGCGGGGGTGGGGTGGGCGGTTGGCGTGGCCTTGGGCATGGATACGCTGGAGCGTGCGGTATTGATGGTGCAATCGGCGATGCCGGTGGCGGTGTTCAATTACCTCATGGCCGTGCGCGCCAACCGCTCGCCGGAGCAGGTGGCGAACCTGGTGATGTGTTCAACGGTGCTGTCATTCGGCTGGCTGCCGATTGTGCTGGCGGGGTGGATGTAGGAGGCCGCTACGCGGCTCATCGCTGGCAAGCCAGCTCCCACCCGAACGATGTAGCCTCCCAGTCTAGCGCCGCACCTGTGGGAGCTGGCTTGCCGGCGATGGGCTGCACAGCAGCCCCACATATTGCAGCGCAGGCAAGTTGGACTTTACTGCGCATCCCGGGTGTCGATGCTGACCACCACCGACATCCCTGGCCGCAACCGCTTCGCCTCTGGCTGGTCGGCATCCACGGTGATGCGCACCGGGATCCGCTGGGCAATCTTGACGAAGTTGCCGGTGGCGTTGTCGGCCTGCAGCAGGGCGAATTCGGAGCCGGTGGCCGGCGAAATCTGCTGCACATGGCCGTACAGCTTCTGGTGGTTCAGCGCATCCACGGTGAAACTCACCGGCTGGCCGATACGCACCGCGGCCATCTGGGTTTCCTTCATGTTGGCGATTACCCATAGGGTATCAGGCACCAGCGCCATCAGTTGCGCACCGGAATTCACGTAGGCCCCCAGGCGCGTGCCAATCTGCCCCAGCTGGCCATCACGTGGGGCGGTCACGCGGGTGTTGTCGAGGTCGATACGGGCGAGCTCGACGGCGGCCCTGGCATTTTCCACCGAGGCCTGCAACGCGGCCCGGTTGACCACCACGGTTTCCCGGCCCTGCCGGGCGATTTCCAGGGCAGCCTTGGCCTGAGCCAGGCTGGCGACAGCAGCCGCCTGGCTGGCACGGGCAAGGTCCAGCTCGCGGCGCGACACCGAACCGTCGCTGACCAGCGCCTGGTTACGGCTGAGGTCGGCCTTGGCCTTGGCCGCCTGGGCCGTTGCATCGCCGATGGCCGCCTGGCGCTGGGCAATGGTGGCTTCGGCGCTGTTGCGTTGCTGCAGGTTATTGGCCAGTGCCGCCTGCTGCTGTTGCAACTGGGCGATGGCCTGGGCCAGGCGTTGCTTATAGATGCGGTCGTCCAGTTGCACCAGCAGGTCGCCTGCCTTGACGAACTGGAAGTCATGCACCGGCACATCGACGATGTAGCCACTCAGTTGCGGGCCGATGATCGTCACCTGGCCGCGCACCAGTGCGTTTTCGGTGCTCTCGATGGCACTGCCGAACGGGGGCAGGCGCCAGGCGTAGAGCACCAGCAGGATGCCGGCCAGGGCCACACAGGCAAAACTGATCGACGACAGGATGCGCATCCGGCGCGAGCGTACCGGGCTGGTCGGTTCACTGGGCGGCGGCGTGCCCTCTGGAGTTTCAGCAAGGGCAGTGGTGGTGGTCGTGCGGGTTTCGTCGGTCATCAGGTAGGCGCGCCGCGGCTAGAGTCAGGGAAGGTGGCCTTGCGGGCCGTGTACCAGAGCCAGGTGCCGCGGATGCAGATCCAGATCATGGTCAGGATAGCGATGCTGCCGATCAGCATGAACACATCGTTGTAGGCCATCACGTTGGCCTCGCGGGTGGCCGCACTGGCCAGCACGCGCATGCCGGCCTCGCTGCGCAGCGCGGGGTCGGCAAGCAGGCCGGCATACCCGCCACCGCCGCTTTGCACCCGGGCGTTGACCAGGGGTTCGAGGTAGCTGAGGCGGTCCATCAGGTGGCTGGAGTGGAATTTCTCGCGCCAGGTCTGGAAGGTGCCCAGCAGCGCCGCGCCAATCAGGCCTCCGAGGTTGTTGCAGATGCCGAACAGCACCGAAAAGCTCACCAGGTTGCGCGGGTTGGCGCGCACATGGCTAATGCCCAGGGCCATCGACGGGCCCAGGAAGAACGTGCTGCCGAAGGCCAGCAGGAACTGGCTCAGGTACATCTGCGCCGGGCGCGTGAGGTTGCTTGAGCTGCTGTCCATGAACGCCCCGGTGGCCATCGCCAGCAGCGACACCAGCAACGGAATCACCAGGTGCTTGGGGTCGATGGTCAGGGCGCTGGTTGCCAGGCCCGCCACTGCACCCAACAACATGATCGCGTACAGCGTGCGCATCTGCTCGCTGCCCATGTTCAACACTTGCAGAAAACCGACCGCGCCGGTGGACTGCTCCGAGGTGACCATGCGGATCAGAATTACGCACAGGGCCAGGCGGATGATCGTGCCGCTGCCCAGCCAGCGGGTCATCAGCAGCGGGTTCTGGCGATTGTGCTCGATGGCCAGCCCACTGAATATCAAGCCTATCGACGCGGCCAGTGCCATACCGATCCAGGGCGTTTCCAGCCACCAGTCAATGCGCCCCAGCGACAGCGCGGCGCAGAGCAGGGCGGTGCCGCTGGCCATCAGGGTGAAGGTGAGAAAATCCAGTGGCTCGAAGGTCTTGAAGCGGTCGCCCGGTGGCAACTTGAGCATCAGCACGCAGCCCAGTGCGGCCAACGCCAAGCCGAGTTCGAACAGGTATAGCCCGCGCCATTCGGCGATCTGCAGCAAGTCTTCAGAGAACAGCCGCGCCAGCGGCAAGGCCAATTGCGATGCGCCCAAGCCCAGCACCATGGCCTTGAGCCGCCACTGCGCGGGGAACGCCTGGATCATGTAGTACAGGCCCAGCGAACTCAGCGCGGCGCCAACCATGCCATGGGCGGCGCGCACGGCAATTGCCGAGTTGATGTCATTGACGAACAGGTGGCCAAAGGTGACCAGCGCATAAAGCACCAGGAACACTTCGGTGAAGGCACGCAGGCCGAACTGCTGGCGAAACTTGACCAGCAGCAGGTTGATGGAAACGTTGGTCATCACATAGGCGGCCGGCAGCCAGGCCATTTCGGCGCTGGTCGCCCCCAGCGCACCCTGCAGGAACACCAGGTTGGCTGTTACCAGCGCGTTACCCAACCCACCGGTGATCGCCACCAACAGGCCCACCAGGCCAAAGGCCAGGCGTTTGGCGGGCGAGTGCAAAGGCGTGGACGGCGATCCGGGCAGGCTGGGTTTTTCGTGGGGGAGCCACTGGCGGGGGGCGTATTTGTCCATGGGCAGACTTTACGTGAGGGGCTGGGGCATTAACACCGTCTGGGCTCAAGTTTGCCGTGCGGCGTGCGTCAGTTTTGCAGTGTTTCCGGGCTATTGAAGTTGCTCAAACGCGGATCATCCTCGGCACACACCAGCGCTTGCACAGCCCCTTTCAGCAGGGCCTTCTGCAAGCTTCGCTCATTGGCCGCCCACGCCTGCTCCAGCACCGGCAACACCTTGCGCGGCAGCACACTGAACATCGGCTGCCAGTAGCCTGCCTGTCGCACCATCGCCGCACTGTCGCCGGCCACCGCCAGCCGCAGCAGGTCCTCGATCAACGGCCGATCAATCAGCGGTGCATCGCAGGCCAGCACCACCACCCATGCGTGCCGCGCCGCCGCCAGGCCTGCGATCACCCCGGCCAACGGCCCAGGGAAATCGGGGGCTGCATCGCCCACCAACTGGTCAGCATAGGCTCGATAGGCGTCCTGGTTGCGGTTGCAGGAAATGATCAGGTCATCGCTCAGCGGGCGTACCACGCGTTGCACATGCGCCACCAATGGCTTGCCTTGCCAGGCCAGCAAGCCCTTGTCGCGGCCGCCCATGCGCTGGCCGCGGCCACCGGCGAGGATGAGAATGGAACAGGGGGGCAGGGCAGCAGGCATGAAAAAGGGTTCCGGGCAGTCAATGCCAGGAACCCTCCCATGTCATGCGGTGCTTGTCCAGTCAGCGTGCGTCAAGCGCTGGAGTCGCCTCGGCTTTAGCGCCGCGACCGCGCCCGGCCAGGCGCATCACCACGACGAAGAACACCGGCACGAACACCACCGCCAGGGTGGCGCTGAGCATGCCGCCGATCACACCCGTGCCAATCGCCTGCTGGCTGGCCGAGCTGGCGCCGGTGGCGATCGCCAGGGGCACCACGCCGAGGATGAACGCCAGCGAGGTCATCACAATCGGCCGCAGACGCAGGCGGGCGGCTTGTACCGCGGCATCGACGGCATCGACACCCTGGTCCACCAAACTCTTGGCGAACTCGATGATGAGGATCGCGTTCTTGGCCGACAGGCCGATCAGGGTGATCAGGCCGACCTTGAAGAACACGTCATTGGGCATGCCCCGCAGGGTGACTGCCAGCACCGCACCGAGTACCCCAAGCGGCACCACCAGCAGTACGGCGGTGGGGATCGACCAGCTCTCGTACAACGCAGCCAGGCACAGGAACACCACCAGCAGTGACAACGCCATCAGGATCGGCGCCTGGCTGCCGGACAGCCGCTCCTGCAGCGACAGGCCGGTCCATTCCAGGCCAGCGCCGGCAGGCAGTTGCGCCACCAGGCGCTCGACTTCGGCCATGGCTTCACCCGAGCTGTAGCCTGCCGCCGGTTCACCGGAGATCGACACCGCCGGGTAACCGTTGTAGCGGGTCAGCTGCACCGGGCCGCTGACCCACTTCGCCTGGACGAAGGCCGCCAGCGGCACCATCTTGCCACTGCTGTTGCGCACATGGATTTTCAGCAGGTCTTCGACCTGGCTACGCTGGTCGCCTTCGGCTTGCACCACCACCCGTTGCATACGGCCCTGGTTGGGGAAGTCGTTGACGTAGCTGGAGCCGACGGCGGTATCCAGCACCGCGCCGATGTCGGCGAACGACACCCCCAGGGCATTGGCCTGGCGACGGTCGATTTCCAGTTGCACCTGCGGGCTTTCGGCCAGCGACGCTTCGCGCACATTGGTCAGCACCTTGCTTTTGCCTGCACCCGCCAGCAACGCATCGCGGGCAGCCATCAGCGCGGTGTGGCCCATGCCGCCACGGTCCTGCAGACGGAACTCAAAACCGGTCGACTCGCCCAGGCCATCGATGGGCGGTGGCAGCACGGCGTAGGCCACGGCGTCCTTGAGCTGAGTGAAGGCCATAGAGGCGCGGTCGGCAATCGACTGGGCGCTGTCATCGGCACCGCGCTCGGACCAATCCTTGAGCGTGGTGAACGCCAGTGCCGCGTTCTGCCCACTGCCAGAGAAGCTGAAGCCGAGGATCAGCGTGGTGTTGCCGACACCGGGTTCCTCTGCGTTGTGCGCTTCGATCTGCGCCGCTACTTGCTCGGTGCGCATGCGGCTGGCGCCTGGCGGCAGCTGGATGTCGGTGATGGTGTAGCCCTGGTCTTCGGTGGGCAAGAACGCCGTGGGCAGTTGGCTGAAGCCATAGCCCAGCACGGCCAGCAGCACGCCGTACACCAGCAGGTAGCGACCGCTGCGCTTGAGCGCTTGCACCACCCAGCGCTGATAGCCGTTGCTCATGCTGTCGAAGCGTCGGTTGAACCAGCCGAAGAAGCCCTTGCGCTCGTGGTGCTCGCCTTTGCCCAACGGTTTGAGCAAAGTCGCGCACAGTGCTGGGGTCAGGCTGAGGGCGAGAAACGCCGAGAACAGGATCGACACCGCCATCGACACCGAGAACTGCTGGTAGATCACGCCCACCGACCCTTTCATGAAGGCCATCGGCAGGAACACGGCCACCAGCACCAGGGTAATGCCGACAATCGCCCCGCTGATCTGGCCCATGGCCTTGCGCGTGGCTTCCTTGGGCGGCAGGCCTTCTTCGGCCATGATCCGCTCGACGTTTTCCACCACCACGATGGCGTCGTCGACCAGGATGCCAATGGCCAGGACCATACCGAACAAGGTCAGCACATTGACCGAGAAGCCCATGGCCAGCATCACGGCGAAGGTGCCCATCAGCGCCACCGGCACTACCAGGGTCGGGATCAGCGTGTAGCGCAGGTTCTGCAGGAACAGGAACATCACCGCGAACACCAGCAGCATGGCTTCGAACAGCGTGTTGATCACCTGCTGGATCGACACTTTGACGAAGGGCGAGGTGTCATACGGGATGTCGTATTTGACGCCTTCCGGGAAGTAGCGCGACAACTCCTGCATCTTGGCCCGCACCAAGTCAGCGGTTTCCATGGCGTTGGCGCCGGGGGCCAGCTGTACGCTGAATGCGGTTGCGGGTTTGCCATTAAGGCGCGTGCCGTACTGGTACTCCTGGGCGCCGATCTCGACCCGGGCGACATCGCCGACGGTCACCGTGGAGCCGTCCGCGTTGGCGCGCAGGACAATGGCCGCGAACTCCTCTGGCGTGCTCAGCTGGCCCTTGACCAGCACGTTGGCGGTGATTTCCTGGGTGCCGCGGGCGGGCAGGTCACCAATACTGCCTGGGGCGACCTGGGCGTTTTGCGCGGCGATGGCATCAGCCACATCGTTAGGCGTTAGGTTGAAACCGATTAGCTTGCTCGGGTCGATCCAGATCCGCATGGCACGCTCAGAACCATACAGCTGAGCCTTGCCGACGCCCTTCAGGCGGCGGATCTCGTTCATCACGTTGCGCGCGAGAATATCCGACAGAGCGGTTTCGTCGAGCTTGCCGTCCTCCGAAGTCAGGGTGGCCAGCAGCAGGAAGCCGGTGGACACCTTCTCCACCTGCAGGCCTTGCTGGGTCACGGGGCGAGGCAGGCGTGACTCGACCACCTTGAGGCGGTTCTGCACATCGACCTGGGCCAGGTCCGGGTGCGTGCCAGGTTCGAAGGTGGCGGTGATGGTGGCGCTGCCCAGGCTGCTTTGCGACTCGAAATACAGCAGATTGTCGGCGCCGTTGAGTTCCTGCTCGATCAGGCTGACCACGCTCTCGTCCATGGTCGCCGCTGAGGCGCCTGGGTACACGGCGTAGATTTCCACTTGCGGCGGGGCCACGTTGGGGTACTGGGCCACCGGCAATTGCGGAATGGCCAAGGCGCCAGCGAGCAGGATGAACAGCGCGACCACCCAAGCGAACACGGGGCGGTCAATGAAAAAGTGCGGCATCAATCAGCCCCTCACTGGCGGTTGTGCTGTGCGATCGGCGGCGCGCCGGGCGCTGTGCCCTGGCTCGCTTCGACCTGCACCTGGTCGCCGGCCTTGACGTGTTGCAGGCCTTCGATAACCACTTGTTCACCGGGCGCCAGGCCTTCGCTGACCACCCAGCGGTCGCCCTGGGCGCTGCCCAGCACGACCTGGCGGTCGCTGACGCGGGCCTGCGGGTCGACCACCAGCACTTTCGGCACACCGGCGCTGTCGCGCAGGATTGCGCGCTGCGGCACGCTGAGGCCTTTTGGCTGCACCGCTTGCTCCAGGCGCACGCGCACATAGCTGCCCGGCAGCAGGTCGAGGTCCGGGTTGGGGAACTCGCTGCGCAGAGTGATCTGGTTGGTGCTCGGGTCGACGCTGATGTCAGAGAACAGCAGCTTGCCGGGCAGCGGGTAGGCGCTGCCGTCGTCCTGAATCAGCGTGGCGCGGGCTTGGCCGTCGCCGACCTGCTGCAGCTCGCCGGCTCGCAGGGCACGGCGCAGGGCGTTGAGCTCGCGGGTCGACTGGGTGACGTCGGCATGGATTGGGTCCAGTTGCTGGATGGTGGCCAGGGGCGTGGTCTCGTTCTGCCCGACCAGTGCACCTTCGGTCACCAGTGCGCGGCCAATGCGTCCGGAAATCGGCGCGGTCACCGTGGCATACCCCAGGTTAAGGCGCGCGCGCTCCAGGGCAGCCTTGGCCTCGGCGACCTCGGCATCAGCCTGCAGGAAGCTGGCCCGGGCATTGTCGTATTCCTGGCGGCTCACGGCCTTGTCGTCGACCAGCTCGCGGTAGCGTTGCTCTTGCAGGCGCGCTTGATACAGGTTGGCCTGGGCCTTGGCCAGGGTGGCGCGGGCGCTGTCGTGGTCGGCCTTGAACGGCGCCGGGTCGATGAGGAACAGCACGTCGCCTTGCTTGACGTCGCTGCCCTCGCGGTAGACCCGCTTGAGCACCACGCCAGCTACACGTGCGCGCACCTCCGCAGTCCGCGGTGCCAGGATACGGCCGCTGAGTTCGCTGCTGATGGCCAGCGGCTGCAGTTGCAGGGTTTCGACGCGCACCTGCGGGGTGGGCTCTTTTTCGTCCTGCTCGGCGCTGTCGCCACAGCCGGCCAGGGATATGCTCAGAAACGCCAGAAGCGCCACGGGGCGCAGGCGAGGGGGGAGGCTAGTAGGCATACGGATCTTCCGATGATGACGCGGTGTATGCTACGGCAGGCGTTCCCTTGGTGGCTGTTAATACCTGTAGGGCGAGTGTGAAAAAGTGTGAAGAAGCGTCCTGCCTCGGCGCAGGATTCTATATCCTGCCTGGACTTCCTCTTGTGTCAAAGCGCTTATGCCAAACCTTTTATTGGTCGAAGACGACAGTGCCTTGTCCGAACTGATCGCCAGCTACCTGCAACGCAATGATTTCCATGTCCAGGTGATCGCCCGCGGCGACCACGTGCTGGACGCGTTTCGCCGGCAAAAGCCTGACCTGGTGATCCTCGACCTGATGCTGCCTGGCATCGATGGCCTGCAACTGTGCCGCTTGCTGCGCCAGGAATCGCAGAGCTTGCCGATCCTTATGCTGACCGCCCGTGACGACAGCCACGATCAGGTGCTGGGCCTGGAAATGGGCGCTGACGATTACGTGACCAAGCCCTGCGAGCCCCGTGTGCTGCTGGCCCGTGTGCGCACGTTGTTGCGCCGCAGCAGCGTCAATGAGCCGCGCCTGGACAGCGATTTGATCCAGATCGGCGGCCTGCGCATCGACCTGGCCGAGCGCACCGTCAGCTGGCGCGGCGAAGAGGTGGAACTGTCCAGCGGCGAGTACAACTTGCTGGTGGTGCTGGCGCGCAACGCGGGCGAAGTGCTGAACCGCGACCGCATTCTGCAGCAACTGCGTGGCATCGAGTTCAACGGCACCGACCGTTCGGTAGACGTCGCCATCTCCAAGCTGCGCCGCAAGTTCGACGACAGTGCTGGCGAGGCGCGCAAGATCAAGACCGTGTGGGGCAAAGGCTACCTGTTCAGCCGTGTCGAGTGGGAGTGCTGACCGAGCATGCTGAAGATCCTGGTGCGCCTGTACCTGCTGATCATCGTCGCCTACGCCGGTGCGCTGCTGTTCATCCCTGACTCCATCGTCGGCCTGTTCCATGAACGCTTCATGGCGTACAACCTGGACCAGACCAAAGGCGTGCAGTCGCTGATCGTCCGACAGTTCCACCAGGCCCCGCATGAGCAGTGGCCAGCGGTGGAGCGAGACCTGGCCGATGCCTTCGCACCGCTGGAGGTCAAGCTGCTGCGCATGGACCAGGCCGACCTCAGCGCGGATGAACGGGCGCGGCTGGAACATGGCTTGTACGCCGTGCGCATCGCAGACTGGGGTTATTACGAGACGGTGCTGGCACCGCTCGACAAGGACTGGCTGGTGCGCCTGCATGCGCCGCCTGATCCACTGGATATCAACGTGCTGTCCTGGGGCGTGACGGTGTTGATCGGTGCAGCCATGCTTGGCTGCCTGCTGCTGTGGGTGTGGCCGCACTGGCGTGACCTGGAGCGGCTCAAGGAAACCGCCCGACGCCTGGGGCAGGGGCAGATGGCCGAGCGTACGCACATCTCGCCGCATTCCAACATCGGTGAACTGGCCGGGGTGTTCGACACCATGGCCAGCGACCTGGAACGCCATGTCAACCAGCAGCGCGAGCTGCTCAATGCCGTGTCCCACGAGCTGCGCACCCCGCTGACCCGCCTGGACTTCGGCCTGGTGCTGCTGTTCGACGAAGTGCCGGCTGCCAGCCGCAAGCGGCTATTGGAGCTGGTCGGCCATGTGCGTGAACTGGATGAGCTGGTGTTGGAGCTGTTGTCCTATAGCCGTTTGTACAACGCCGACCAGGCGCGTGAGCGGGTCGAGGTATCGCTGCTGGAACTGGTAGACAGCGTGCTGGGCAGTTTTGCCGAAGAGCTCGACAGCCGTGGTATCCAATGGGAAGTGCGGGCCGAGCGTGAGCTGCCACGCTTTGTGCTCGACCCCCGGTTGACCGCGCGGGCCGTGCAGAACCTGGTGCGCAACGCGATGCGTTATTGCGACGAAAGCCTGCTGCTGAGGTTGAGGCTCGAGGATGACGGTGCCTGCCTGCTGACGGTCGAGGATGACGGGATTGGTATCCCGGTCGAGGAGCGTGAGCGGATTTTCCAACCGTTCTACCGGTTGGACCGTAGCCGTGATCGCAATACCGGCGGGTTCGGCTTGGGGCTGGCGATAAGTCGACGGGCCATCGAAGGGCAGGGTGGCACATTGACGGTGGCGCAATCGGCGCTGGGCGGCGCGCAGTTCAGGATTCGTTTGCCTGCGGGTAGTTAGGCTAGCTGCGTCCGCCCTGTAGTGAAACCCACGATTACCTATGTGCATCCCAAAGGCTAATCTATTGCCTGTAGTACGGAATCTGCACGGGTTATGAAATCAGGGTATGGTCTCCCACTGCTGGTTCGTGTTGGAACGGCAGAAGTCCATTGTTGGCGTATTGTTACCCTCTTCGGCAGTCAGGCAAGCGGGCAGCAGTACGTCTGAATAAATAATTTGACCTGCAGTTCGGTACCACCCAGTTTTATCCTGACGTGCTTCTGCCGCGGTGGCAGGGCAATTGGCAAAGTCTGGGCGGCGGTTATTCATTTCAAATTTCAGGCACGGTTTCCAGCCTTCGCCTGTGGCGAAATAATTCCGAATGGTCGTGTAAATACCCACCGTTTGATACTCCCAATAGCGCTGCTGCGTTTGTGCTTCACCTGGGTCATCTTCACACTTCACAAATGCGATGCCGTCTCTTGTTTGGGCCAAGCACGCTGGAAGATTCGCATTCTGACGTTGCACACTCCTGATTTTCTTGAACGTCGGAGGCACTGGCAGGAGGGGGTAGATATTGGCTATTTGATCCCGCGTTTCGTTCAAGCGCCGTGTAGCGTGCCCAGCGGCTGGGTCTCCCAATGGAATTCCCATAAGAGACCTCATGGGGTCCGAGAATTCGGGGATTGGCGCGCACGGGCTGGTTCGAGCACATCCATAACCCATTATCGTATGGAAGCCTGGGTACATATCGTGCGTCCATCCGCGAGCGTAATTGGGGTTCACCGCGCCGGGATCCGAATACCGATCATGGTGGATACCCAGATTGTGCCCAAGTTCATGCGTCAGACTATAAAGTTGTGAAATGATGGCGGTGACAGCATTGCTTTTTCCTGGGAGGATAACCCCTATTCCGCTGGAGCCTGGCTCATACTTGGCAGAGTACACAACAACCAGATCTGCACGTAGCGCATTACGCTCCTTTAGTATGTCAGCAGAAGTGGGCGTACCTGTTGTCAGTTCGCTAAATTGCTGGCCTAGTGTTTTTCCGCCTTCATCGTAGTTAGCATCATAAAAGCCCACCAAGCGGAAAGTAATGGGCGTCTGGCTGGCCTGCATGGACTGATTAGCGTCATTCAATGCTTGCGTCAGTTCAGCGCGGTTATTCGGCTTCTTGGCCCTTAGCTGATTTGTCGTGACGAACATCACGTCGATTTCACTGTAGGGGGTTGTCGCTGCCTTGGCCTTGCTTGACGCTGTCGCCCCCGGCAGCAGCGGCTTTGCATCCGGTAGGTCGTTAGACTCATCAACCTTGATCAACACATGTTGTCCCGTGCTTACAGAGTCGATTCGATAAGGCTGGCCGTCGACCAATACCCTGCCCACCAGTTTCTCTCCAACACGAACGAGTGACAGGGCGTAGAGCGGATCGTAGTCGATCTCTCCTGGAACCGATGGGTGCGCCTGCTTCCAGGCCGAGGGCACGTAACCTATCCACCCATCAAAGCCAGGGGTGATTGTACTGAAACGGCGCAATTGGAATAGAGCTGTTTTACCACTCGGTAGCGTTACCGCAAGCGCGTGATGAGTATTGCTGACGACCTCCAGGTCGGCCTTGATCAAGGTGATTTCCTGATTTTCAGGATCCGCCAGTAACGATGCCAAGTACCCGGTCGCGTTTTTCTTCAATGTCGCGCGGTCTGGTGTTGGCTCAAGCGTAAAGAGCTGTGTTGCAGTACTTGTGTTTTCGCGCTTAGTTGGTGTAACCGACGAACAGGCTGCGAGCAATGCGCACCCTGCAATAACCAGCCATGCTTTGTTGATGATCGTTTTCACATGTCCTGCTCCTATGGAAGTCCTTAGCCCATAGCAGAGCAATTTGTGCATTGATCTGTCGCCTAGCAGTAGTGCTAGGTAAACGCAGTTGATAATGAGGCCGCTCTGTGCATAGCACAAACCGATCCTTGCCACTGCGCTTGGCCTTATACAGCGCTTGGTCGACCTTGACCGGCATCATGGTCAGGGTATCTGCGTCGTCCACCCGGCCAGGTTGCCCTTATTGAAATTGTCGGTGTCGATCTGCCCCAGTGCCGGTTTGCCCGCGCACGCGGCACTGGTACTCTTGTGGGCCAAATCGTGTCGTTTGGCAGATCGTTTTTCAGGGAGTTGAACATGCAAGGCAAGGCCCGCAAGATCGTCCAGGCCATTCTTTACGAAGCCATCGCTGTTGCCTGCGTGGCACCCGCGCTGGAACTGGCGTTTGGCGCCGGGATGGCTCAATCGGCGGTGTTGTCCGTCCTTATGTCAGGGATGGCCATGAGCTGGAACATGGCCTTCAACTGGGGCTTCGAGCGTTGGGAGGCGCGTCAGCCGCAACGCGAACGTACCTTCATGCGCCGGGTCTTGCATGCCTTGGGCTTTGAAGGCGGGCTGGTAGTGATTTTGTTGCCGCTGGTGGCGTGGTGGCTCGATGTCAGCCTGTGGGCGGCCTTCTTGACCAACCTGGCGCTGTTCGTGTTCTTCTTCGTGTATGCGTTCGTTTTCCAGTGGGGGTTCGACAAGGTGTTCGATGTACCGCTTTCGGCGCAGCAGGCAAAGTGTTGACTTGCTGCCCTGCGGCGGGATAAGTTCCTACCCCATGAACATCTTCTCGCACGTGAACGCCATTATTATTACCGCCATTATCAGTTTGGCGGGCTAGCGCGTACGTGCACCTAACCCGCCCTGGAGGCGGGTTTTTACTCTCTGACTCCTGGGCAACGTGAAAATAGCCAAGGAGTCATCGATGACCAGCTTCAGCGCCAACCTGCGTACCCCTGTCACGCCACAGCAACTGCTGTCGGAACAGGTACGGCGTATTCTCGCTGCACCCGTGTACGATCTGGCCATCGAAACGCCGCTGCAGGCAGCGCCAGCACTGTCCGCTAGCCTGGGCAATCAAGTGTTGCTCAAGCGTGAAGACCTGCAACCTACCTTCTCGTTCAAGATCCGCGGTGCCTACACCCGCCTGTCACGGCTGACCCCCGCCCAGCGCGAGCGCGGGGTGATCACCGCGTCGGCCGGCAACCATGCCCAAGGCGTGGCGCTGGCGGCTTCGCACCTGGGGCTGAAAGCCACCATCGTCATGCCAACCACCACGCCCTCGTTGAAAGTGGAAGGGGTGCGCTCGCGCGGTGGCCATGTGGTGCTGCACGGTGAGAGCTTCCCCCATGCACTGGCCCACGCCCTGCAATTGGCCGACAGCGAAGGTGCTACCTTCGTGCCGCCGTTCGATGACCCGGACGTGATCGCCGGCCAAGGCACCGTGGCCATGGAGATCCTGCGCCAGCGCCCAGGTGCACTGGATGCGATCTTCGTCCCGGTGGGCGGTGGTGGGTTGGTGGCGGGCATTGCGGCCTACGTAAAATACCTGCGGCCCGAGGTCAAGGTGATCGGCGTCGAGCCGGAAGACTCCAACTGCCTGCAGGCTGCCTTGGCCGCGGGCGAGCGAGTGATCCTGCCGCAAGTCGGCACCTTTGCCGATGGCGTGGCGGTTGCGCAGGTGGGGGCGCACTGCTTCGAGCTGTGCCGGCACTTCGTCGATGAAGTGATCACCGTCAACAGCGACGAACTGTGCGCAGCCATCAAGGACATCTACGACGACACCCGCTCGATCACTGAACCTTCCGGTGCCCTGGCCGTGGCCGGCATCAAGAAATACGTGGCCCGCGAAGGCGTGCAGGGCCAAACCCTGGTGGCTATCGACTCCGGGGCCAACGTCAATTTCGACCGCCTGCGCCATGTGGCGGAGCGGGCCGAGCTGGGTGAGCAGCGCGAGGCGATCATCGCCGTGACCATCCCTGAGCAGCCAGGTAGTTTCCGCGCATTTTGCCAGGCACTGGGTAAACGCCAGATCACCGAGTTCAACTACCGCTATTACCCGGGTAAGGAAGCGCGTTTGTTTGTCGGGGTGCAGACGCACCCGCTGCACGACCCTCGGGAGAACCTGCTGACTAGCCTTGCCGAGCAGGGTTACAGCGTGCTTGACCTGACCGACAACGAACTGGCCAAGCTGCATGTACGCCACACCGTTGGCGGGCATGCGGCGCCGGGAGCGGATGAGCGTGTGCTGCGCTTCGAGTTCCCGGAGCGGCCAGGGGCGCTGTTGGGGTTCCTGGAGCGGTTGGGCAAACGCTGGAACATCAGCCTGTTCCATTACCGTAACCATGGTGCAGCGGAGGCGCGGGTATTTGCTGCGCTGGAAGTGCCAGGGGATGAGCTGGCGACGTTGCCGCAGACGCTGGATGAGATGGGCTACCGTTATTGGGATGAGACCGAAAACCCAGCGTATAAGCTGTTTCTGGGTTGATCTGTAGGAGCAGCCTTGTGCTGCGAAGAGGCCGGCGACAGCACCCTTGATCTTGGTTATGTTCACTGGCCTCTTCGCAGCGTAAGGCTGCTCCTACAGGTTGCGCGTAGCGCTGGGGTGCTTAGCGCTCACGCATAAAGAAGCCCGCCACATACTTGCGGAAGGTTTCCAGGCTCTTGAAGTCGGCATAGCGCTTGAAGTTCTCGGCATCCGGCTCCGGGCCAATCGGCTGCTCCAGCAGCGACACCGAAAGCACCCGGTCCTGATCAGAGGTCAGCACCAGCTCATCCATCACCTGCCCGCCGATCACCGGTCGACGCATCTGGACCTTCACGCCTTTGCTGGCCATCCAGTCGATCAGCGACACCAACGCCTTGAGTGGCTCACGCTCTTCGTCGCGGTACACCGGGAACAGGTGGGCGCGTGACAGCACGGGCACGCTGGCGACATGGATCAGCTCGTAAAAGTGGCTGCCAGCACTAGCAGGCGAATACAGCGCCAACGCCAAGAGCGGCCCGGCTGCACGGCTGCCTCCCCAATACAGGTGGTGGCCCTGGAAGTCGAACCCGTCCTCGCTGCGGCTATTGAACAGCTTGCGCCCTTTGATCTGGTCGACGCAGTCCAGCATCAGGCCATGCCGACGATGATTGCCGAACACCGTCGCCTCGCGCAGGCGGGCCTTGAGCATCATCATGTGCTTCATGTCCAGCCGGGTTTCCAGGTAGTTGCTGGCCGGTACTCGCTCCAGCAACGGGTAGCGGCTGGCGACGCTGCGCAGCTCGGCAAACTGCCCGGTGAGGTCTTTTTTCAGGTGGGTGGCGTAGAGGTTCAAGCCACTGATCTCGATCCAGGTCAGCAGCAGCGACAACAGCCGTTGTTGTTCGCGCCGGTCAGTGCCCTCACTGCCACTGCTGTCCTGGGCCGGGCGAAAGTCACCGATAAGTCGCAAAGGCGTATCGGGTGGCAGCCAGGCCGCAGGGGGGGCGGGGTCGTCTTCGCGTTCTGCGGCTTCACGCTCGTCCTTGGTGAACGGGCAACCAGGCGCATGCTCGGCAGTGCCTGGGTTGTTTTTCAGGAACAGCGTGCCGGTGTTGCCGTTGAGGGTCACGTTCAGCACCGGCAGGGTGTCCTTGCGGCAGTCGCAGGCCAACCATTGGTTGGCGTTACGCACCTTCATCAGTAACTGGTTGGCCTGCAGCAGGCGAGGGCCAGCGAGCGTGCCTGTGTTGAAACCGACCAGGAGCTCTTCTTCAGCGGGGGTCAGGCTGCGGACCTGCGCGGCGGTCTTATCGATGATTCGCATTAAGGGGCAGCTCCAAGCTACGAGCCTCAAGCTTCAAGCAAAGTTGAGCCGCTTTCAACCAGTTGAGTCATGTTTGCTAGCCTGGCTGGCGTTGCGGTGGATCTTCCTTTGGCCGGAGTGCCTCGCAACAAGCCAGTAGCAGTTCAGTGCCGCTTAGCTTCAGATTTGGGTACTGTCAATTCTACGAGTTGAAGATGAGCGGGTGACGCTTCAGCATGCGGCCTAAGCAAAGGAGCTAATCGGAGACGTTTGCGATGTTCCGATTTGACGATAAACGAACGCTATGATGAGCGCATGGCCAAATGAAAAGAACAGCAATACTTGCTTGCGGGGGGCTTTGGCCATCTGTAAATCTTTTACAGGCTTACAACGGTGAACGCGTGCACTGCGTGACGGAACGTTATCCATTGGGCAACGGCTACCGAAACTACAGCCCTCGGATTATGCGGTTTACAAGCCTCGACGGGCTTAGCCCTTCCGTGAAGGACTCGGTTAACGATGTGGCTGGCCGATCAGAAGGGGTACTGTGAAGTAGAAGTGTTTAGCTGTTCGCCTGTATCCGGTGAGGGCAAAAGGCCCTCCGCCGGATGTTTTTCGCAGCGCATCACAAGGCAGAGCGGCGCCTGATCAGAGCGGGTACAAAACGCGCCGCTCAGTTACCACTGAACATCTGCGCGGCGCGGGCGCGAATCTCGTCAGGGCTGAGGTCTTCCTTGTGGGTCGAGACGAACCAGATATTGCCGAACGGGTCCTTGAGGGTGCCGCTGCGGTCGCCATAGAACTGGTCCGTCACTTCGCGCAGCTGGGTGGCGCCGCATGCCAGGGCCTGGGCATAGACCTTGTCGCAGTCTTCGACATACAAGTGCAGGCCTACAGCCGCGCCCGCGAGTTTCTGGCTGGCGGTCAGGCCACCTTCCATGTCGCAGGGGTCGCCGAGCATCAGCGACGAATCGCCGATTTTCAATTCAGCATGCCCCACGCGACCGCCCGGGGCGTCGAGGCGGAACATCTCGACCGCGCCAAAGGCTTTCTTGTAGAACTCGATGGCCTTGGCGGCGTCGTTGATGCCCAAGTAGGGGGTGATGCTGTGCTGGCCTTCGGGGATGGGTTTGGCTGCCATGTTCGCTCTCCTTTGAAACGGGCGCCGGTTGGCGCCCTTTTGCTTAGAGTCGTTTGCACGGATGGAAAATCGACAGTGGCGGTAGACCGATTTTCTATAACGGCGGCCGTCAGAAGATGTAATCGGTGGTCAGGAAACTCGATTGGCGATTGCGGATGATCTCGCTGATCAGCGTCTTGTTGGCCTCCTGGAACTTGGTCGCCACCAACGTACGGATCGAGAACACACGCAGGGCGTCATGCACCGACAAGGTACCTTCGGCACTGTTCTTGCGGCCGTTGAACGGGTAGGTATCTGGCCCGCGCTGGCACTGCGCGTTGATATTGATGCGGCCGACCTGGTTGGCGAAGGTGTCCACCAGGCTGCCGATGGTCGCTGGGTCGTTGCCGAACAGGCTCAGTTGCTGGCCGTAGTCGGAGTCGAGCACGTAGTCAATGACGGTTTCCAGGTCGCGATAGGGCACCACTGGCACCACTGGGCCGAACTGCTCCTCGTGGTACACGCGCATGTCATGGCTCACCGGGTAGAGCAGGGCGGGGTAGAAGAACGAACCGCGGCTTTGCCCACCGCCCTCGTTGATGACCCGAGCGCCCTTGGCCGTGGCATCGGCTACTAGGCCATCGAGGTAGTCGACCTTGCCCGGTTCCGGCAATGGCGTTAGCGCCACACCGGGTTCCCATGGCATGCCAGGTTTGAGCGCGGCCAGTTTGCGCTGGAACTTTTCCAGGAAGGCGTCGACCACGTCTTCGTGGACGAACAGTACCTTAAGCGCCGTGCAGCGCTGGCCGTTGAATGACAGCGCACCCGTCACGGCCTCTTCGACCGCGTTGTCCAGGTCGACCTGGGGTAGCACGATGCCGGGGTTCTTGGCGTCCAGGCCCAAGGCTGCGCGTAAGCGGTGCGGGCGCGGGTGCAGTTTTTTCAGGTCGCTGGCGGCCTTGTGGGTGCCGATGAAGGCGAACACATCGACCAGGCCGCTGGCCATCAGGGCGCTGACAGTTTCGCGGCCGCGGCCATAAATGACGTTGATCACCCCCGGTGGGAAGCTGTCGCGGAAGGCTTCGAGCAACGGGCGGATCAGTAATACGCCAAACTTGGCCGGCTTGAACACCACGGTGTTGCCCATGATCAGTGCCGGGATCAACGTGGTGAACGTTTCGTTCAGGGGGTAGTTGTAGGGGCCCATGCACAATGCAACGCCCAAGGGGGCACGGCGGATCTGGCCGAGGGTGCCCTGTTCAAGCTCGAAGCGGCTGGAGCGGCGATCGAGGTCCTTGAGCGCATTGATGGTGTCGACGATGTAATCGCAGGTGCGGTCGAACTCTTTTTCCGAATCCTTGAGGTTCTTGCCGATCTCCCACATCAGCAACTTGACCACGGCCTGGCGCTGCTCGCGCATGCGCGCCAGGAAGCGTTCGACGTGCTGTATGCGTTCGGCAACGCGCATCGTCGGCCAGGCGCCACGGCCCTTGTCGTAGGCCTGCACGGCAGCGTCGAGCGCGGTGAGGGCGGTGTCGGCGTCAAGCAGCGGGGCACTGCCGAGAATGACCTGGCGCTCGCCGTCGGCTTCCTTCAGCCAGACCGGGCTGCGCACCGTGGCCAGAGGGCCGTCCCAGCGCCTGAGCTGGCCGTTCACCAAGTAGTCGCGTTGTTCCAGGGGGGCTTCCAGGCGCCAGGTGTCGGGGATGTTCTCGGCGGTCGGGAAAAGTGAATCGAGCAGACGGTCCATGGGTACTGCACCTCACATATCTGAGCGGAGTTCGTGCCAGGTGAAACGCTTCAGCTTCGAGCATGCACCGGTCACAGGAAAAACACCAGTCTGGCTCAATATTGCCTGCACTGCGCCGATGCAAAACTGGGCGGCCGATGCCGGCCGCCGAGTTGCAAGGCTGGCTAGCGCATCCGCGTAGGCAGCGCCTGTCACCTGGGTAACAGGCGATTTTTCGCCGCTCGCTACAGGGGAAGGCGGAACAGATTATAGGGCGGGTGCGTCAACCACGCCTGGCGTAGCACCAGGTCAGCATCGATGGCTGCCAGGCGCCGCCAGAACTCCGTGCGGGCTTGTTGCGGGCGGGTTATGAAAAAATCGTTTTCAAGCAACGGCCTGAGGTCGCGGCGGTACTGAAGTGGCAAGCGCTGCCACAGCGCGGCCTGTTCCGGGCCCGTCCCCTCGAAGAACTCTGCATAGTCCCCCTCACACACCAGCAAATCGACTTCATGGGCGGCATTGTAAGCATCGACCTGGGCAAGCATGCCTTCGCTCAGCCACTCGCTTTCCAGGCACAGGGCTTCGGCGGACGGGCCGGGGAGGTTGAAGCCCGCTGGCAACCGCTGAAACTGGTTGCCAGACAGGTCCAGGACGAGAGGCTCGGCAACGACGTTCAGGCCTAGGGGCAGCTCGGACAGGCCACACTCGGACAGAAACAGGGTTTTCAAGTGGTCAAGCCCGTTCAGGTCTGGCGCCTCCAGCAGCGGGTTGCCCGACAGGTCCAGCACGATAAGCCCGGCACACCGGTTCAGCGCTACCTGGTTGCGGTTATCCCAAGTGATGCGGTTGTTGTCCAGATCAAGCCAGGTCAATCGATCGGGGTTGGTCACACGGGGCAGGGCGTCGAAACGGCAATTGGACAACAACAAGCGTTTCAGTTTGGGGAAGCGCTCCAAGAATTCGGCAGGGAGCTGGCTGAGTGCTGGGTTGCTGTGCAGCGATACATGCTCCACATGGGTGAAGTCATCCGGCAGGGCCAGGCTGGCCAGGTCCTGGTTTTCCAGTTCGAGGCCGGAAAGGTCGAGGCTGGCAATCCGCCCCCCGCCTGCAAGTGGCACGCTCGACAGGCGTCGCCAAGCGTTGATGATTGGGCGGATCGCCCGCTGGCGTTGGTGCAGGCGCTGGGGGTCGGGGCGGGCCCATTGCTGCAGGTTGCGGCGCAGCGTATCCAGGCGTTGTTGCAGGTCGCGCAGCCTTTGTGTCGGTGAGCGAAGGTCATTGTCTTCAGGGTCGTTGCCAAGTACATCCTCGATCTCCGAATCAGTGGCATCGGGGTACAGGCGGCGATAGGCGCCGGCCAGTGAACCTGTGTGGCGTGGGTGCGGGGGTTGCGGGTCGAGTGGTCGACCTCCACGCAGTTGGACTGGGCGGGCGCGACGCCTGGCGCGAGGCCCCCACAGCCGTTGTGCAAGGTCATCTCGGTTGTCGTTGACCCAAGCCAGGACGCGCTGGCGTAACGTACGCCCGTTGGCCTGGAGGATCGCTAGCGCGTCGCGCTGGACTTGCGGCAGTGCCTGCTCTACAGCGCGGCACAGGTCCATGTCGCGCGTGGCGGGGGCAGGGCGTTGCCCCAGGTCAGCTTCATAGCCTTCTGCACTTTTGATCACCCGGCAGACGCGGCCTGCTGAGTTGCTGCCGATATGTTCAAGCAGAGGGCCTTCGGGGCTACCCGCACGTAGCTCCAGGCGCACATCGCGCGGCCAGTCGGGCAAGCCATCGAGGGCACTGAACAGCAGGCGTTCGCTATCGGCATCGGCCCGAGCGGGAACGAGCACGCCTTCCACGGCACGTACCAGAGGCAGTTCGCTGTGCGTGTGTTCAACTTGCTGACGTAGCCAGGCAGGTAACACCGCGTCGTTTTCCCAGGCGAGGGATTGCGCGGCGCTCAGTGGCGCCAGTAGACGCCTGCCGAGTACAGCCGACAGGCGAGGGTAGGCTTCCAGCAACGTGCGTGTTGCCGGTTCGATGGGCGCATCGCCGTTATACAACCGTTCGAACAGGTTGCCCGGCGCGTCGCTGCCCAGCGCAACCACCTTCGCTTGCGCGGCCATACGTTGCAGGGTGTCGAGCAGCAAAGCCGGTGGCGGCTGCCCTTCGAGGTGCACGCGGCGCAGGTACGCGGCATCGGTCCCACAAATGCGGCCAGCCAGCTCAAGTTGTTCGGGTGTGAACGCGGCGTAGCTTTCCCCCAAACGGCGAGCCAGTATTACGAAGGACCACTGTGATGGCTGTTCATGGCTGGCGCGCCAGGCACCCTGTTGATTGTGTTCCAGAGGTGGCTGCCAAGCGTCCTGCGCGTGTGGGTGCACAAGCCGCCACTGCTGTGTCTGCGTGTCCAGGCGCTGCTCGTAGAGGTGGTCATCCATGCGAATGAAGTACCGGCCATCGTGCAGGTACTGGCCTTGAGCATTGGCGTGCAGGTTTTCCGGCAATGTCTGGCTACTGCGGTAGGGCCTGAGATCTGGCTGCCAGAGCCGGTAGCGCCCATCGGGCTTGCGAACTTCCTGCAGGCTTTCCAGCAGTGGGCTTTTGAACAACTTCGGCACCACGTGCCCAGCGACTACCAGGCCCCCGATCATGGCCAGGTTCAGGCCGACCGCCTCCAAGTGATGCAATGCCAGGTGGCGGTCACCCTGATGCCAGGCCTCATAGCCTTCGTACACTTCGCCAAGCAGTTGGCATGCCGTCACTGCCAGCATCAGCGTGCCCACGGCGGGGATGAAGAAGCCAGCCAGGTTGAGCGCGTCCATGCCGAGGTCTTCCCACGCTTGCAGGCGGTTTGCCCGGGCCGTAGCGTCGGCTTCGGCAGTCGGCACCGCCAGCTGGCGAGCTTCGCGTTTGAGGCGGTCAAGGTGCAGCGCCTGATAATAAGCAAAGGGTTCCTCGGTGATTGCCAGCCGAGTGGGGCGCAAATCCGCCTCAGGGGCCCGCTGCCATGCCTTGTCGTCGGCAGAAGCGCCTGAGGCGTCAAGGTTTTGGTGCAGCAAGTCGAGAAAGTGCTGCTGCTGACCCTGCTCCACGTACGCCATGAACGTCTGCCGGTCGGTGGGTTCCAGCAGCAGGGCCGCCAGTGCCTCGTGTACAGCCTCAAGGTCGGCGCATTGACGCAGGGCCTGGTCGTGGCCTGGCAAATAGAGCAGCAGCCCGGTGATGCCGGTGTCGATCAGCATCACCTCATGCAAGGTGATACCGAACAGTGCCAGTTGCCAGCAAGGCATCTCGTTGCCCTGCAGAAACAGGTCGACTTGGTCGCGCGCGGTGCCGGTGAGCACATGCCGTAGGTAAGCCAGGTCGGCCGCCAGGCGCAGCCTGTCCTTGTACACGGCCATGGCCTGCTCGCGTACAGGGGGCTTAGCGAAATGCTGCTCCAGATGGTCTTGGTACTGCTGCCCCAAGTCCAGCGAACGGCACAGCGTGGCAAAGGCAGCGGGTGTCAGCGGTAGTCGCTCCACTTCGTACCGTTCCGAGACCAGAGGAAAATGCGCCGGAGATGTTTGCGGGCCCAGTACCACAGTGCCTTGTAACTGGACGGTTGTGACTTGGATGTTGGCGCTCAGGGCAATGGCGCTTTGGGCGCTGAAGTGTTCGTCATCGGCGAAGTTCTGCAGCGCGGCCTGCAGCAGCGTGTCACGACGATGACTGTTCAGGTAACGCATGCCTGCCCAATGCCAGGTGCTTTCTACTCGAAGCAGTTCGGTAGCACGAAGTGGCGCGCTGCAGCCGAGTTCGGCAAGGCGTGCCGTCAGCCGGGGCTCAGCGAACGCAGTGATCTGCTCAAGCCCCTCAAGGGTGCGGGCCAAGGTGCTTTGCGAGCGCAGTAGGCGCGACTGGCTACGGTGCACGGCCTGACGAAGATCAGGCGCGGCATTTGCAAACCAGGCCTGCGTGTAATAGGCCGATAGTTGACTTTGCCTCAAGCTGTGCCATTGAGGCGGGGCTATTTGGTGTGCCCAGGTGGGCAGCTGTGTTTCCAGCAGTGTTCGATGCGGTTCAAGCGTTGAAAGGGATGGCATGTCGATGCTCCTTTATGAGGAGAGAGCATCAAACGGTATTGGTTAATAACCAGGTGGTAACCCGGTATTGCCTGCAACTCAACAGGCGTCATGTGTTAGCGTCACACGATCATCAAAATAAAAAGAGAATTTTGACGTCATAAAATAGATTGGCATGCTGTCAAAGTGCCGCTTGCCAAACCGTTGCCTGGCATCTTAAATTGTTACTGAATGTGAGAGTGAAGTTTCGATAGTAATCTTTTGTATATCAGTGCGTTGGGTGTGTTTATTACAGCTAATTATGATCTTGTTCTGATCTGCCCATAGACAACATCAAAGGACGTCGAAGAAGAATGAAACAGCACTTGGCAGCGGTGGCACGAAGACTCATCTCTCCTTCGACGCGCTACGAGATCAGGCTGCTTGCCAGCCAAGTCCGTGAAGTGCTTGGCCGAGCCTGTGTCTGGCGGTGGGAGGTCGCCAGGTTCAGGCTGCAGCAGGAAAGCCCCTACGAAATCCTCTACATCGGGCGCAAGCAGCAGCGCGAGATGGCCAAGCTGCTGATTGGTGGCAAGGCTCCGGGCAACGCTCCGGTTGCCGGCAGCAGTGCAGAGCCAGACGCGTCGAACCATGTGGTGGTGGTGAGTGAAATACCCACCACAGGGGCGTTGTCCGTGCCGCACTACCTGAGTGCCGTGGTACCACTGGGGCGAACGCTGGATGACATTACCGCCCGCTACGACAGCGAGTTGCGCCGTAGCATTCGTAAGAACCGGCCGCTTTATCAGATGAGGCAGACGCTGTCGGATGAAGAAATCGCAATGGCTGACAGCCAGTTGCTGCGCCCCTATGCCACGGCCAGGCAGGGTATTCATGCTGCGCAGTTTCCCACGGACGATGTGTTCCGCATTGCCAAGAGCGTCGGGCGCCTGGACCTCATCACCTTGGGCGACGAAGTGATCGGTTGCCACCTGGGTTGTGAAGTCACGCGCGGTGGCAAGCGCTACTGGAGCACCCTGCGTTTTGGTTATAGCGAAGCGGTGTTTTCAGATGCGAAAAAACTGCGTGAGGTGAACTCCATCACCACCTTCATGGCGCTGGAGTGGGCGTTGCAACATGGCTTCGATTATTACGACATTGGCCTGTGCCTGGCGCGGCCGGATGACGGTTTGCTGAAGTGGAAAAGACGGCGCGGTGGCGACATTGATTCGTTGGGCAACCACGCCTACCTGTTCGTGCGGCTGCCCAAGACCGGGACGGCGAAATTTCTTTGGGAAACGCCAATGTTCGCGGTTGAAGGCGACAAATTGACACTGCACCTGGGCTTACCGGACGGGCCGAGCGATGAAGAGGTCGCCAGCCGGTACCACGAGATGGTCTTTGGCGGCCTGCACAAGATTTATCTCTATGGTGACAAACGTTCGGGCGAGTCGTTTATCGAGACCTTACGCACGCGTTACGCCAATTTACAGTCGCCGCCGACGATGGAAAGGATCACATCCAACTGAGTCGTTCTAAGGCTTGTGACCACGCCACTCCGGGGAGCACTTCATGGGCAGCGATATCTCCAAATTCAGCGCACCGTCTGCCGGTAAACGGCATAAGTGGACCCTCGCCGCATACAAATACATGGCGCGAAAGCGGCTTGCACGTAATTCTTCCATCGACCTGAAAAGCATCGCGTCAAAAAGCTGGGATATCGCGCCTGGTGAAACAACGGTTTCCCCGCCCGCCTTCTATTTGCCCAATCAGCTGGAGCGGGTGACGGGGTGGGAGGCAAAGCGCTTCTACCCCTACGTGCATCCCGCCCGCACGATGGAAGGTGGGCTCAGCGTGGCGCAGGGCCCTACCCGTGGGTACCTGATCAAGGACGTGTGGTTGGTCGATGGCGCGCTCTACAAAGGCAAGGCCAGCCACTGGTTATCCTTGAAACCGAGCACCTTCCCGCGGGTTGTGGTGGAGCACGAGATCGAGCGCGCGGCCATCTACTGCACGCAAAATGGCAACTCCTGGTTTGGCACCTGGTTGATGGAAGACTGCGTCACCTATGCCCTGGCCTGCAACGAGGGCGTGCCGGTGACCACTGCGCCCTCTGCGCGCTACCCACTGTTTACCCAGGCGCCGGCTTATGAAGACTGGCTGGGCATGAAGCCCCTTCGTTTGCGCAGCGCGTTTTTCCGTGAGCTGGTGCTGTTCGACGACCAGAGCAACAACCAAAGCCGCCACTTGCGCTACCGGGCCATGGGCGAAAAGCTGCTGTCGCATGTGCCCCACGAACCACACCCCGGTGTATTCATATTGCGTGGTGGCGACGGCGACTTGCGCTTCCTGCGTAATGAAATGGCCGTAGCAGAGCACCTGCGCACGCACAGGGGCTTTCGCATTGTCGACCCGCTGAAAACCGACGTGCCGAGCATTATCGCGGCGTGCGCCGGCGCCAGGGTGGTGGCTGGGGTCGAAGGCAGCCAGCTGGTTCACGGCGTGAACGTGCTGCAGGCCGGCGGCTCAGTATTGACGTTGCAGCCACCGAACCGTTTTGTCAGTTACTACAAATACCTGACAGACCGCGACCAGCAGCACTTTGGCTTTGTGGTGGGCATGCCGGAAGGCGATGGGTTCAGGATTGACATCGATGAGGTTGAGCGCACCCTGGATTTGATGCCGGTGTAGCAACCTGTTAAGCCTCAGCTAAAAGCGCCAGATTTCGTTCGTAAGGCCAACCATTAGCTTTTGGTTTCTCAGCGATGAAACGCAAGGGCTTGCCTCCTTCACGTCTTCGATTGATCAGCTATCACAATAGCGCCAGCCGCCGGGGTCGCCTGTGCGGCTACTATCATTGAAATGTTTGCTATATCAGCGCCTTACACTTAATTGCCCATACTCTGGCAGTACCAAGAAACGCCTGCAGTTTATGTGTGACGGCATTTTGACGAAGCCACCCCTTGCTCATTGAATTTTATTATGGTGTCGGATCATTGACGTAGTGTCATTGTGCCCATAAGCTCAAATCAACAGCGAGGAAGTCTCCCGCTAAACCCACCAATAAATATTTTTATTATCCTCTTTATAGGAGGGGGTTATGCGCTCGACACTGTTCATTAAATCAATCTTCTTGTTGGTGCTTTTAAGTGGCGCTGCACGCGCTGCTGATTCGTATGTCAATCAAAACAGTGTCATTCCTGTCGCAACGGCAGGGTGGTTCTTCGCCTTTGCAGTGATCGGTTTTGTTGCCGTTGCCAACAGAAGAAAGATTTAAACGTTCTCGCCTGGCAAGGGTAATAGGGGGCTTTAACAGTTGATCAATTACGGGGCTTTTTTGAGCTGTCGGTAAATTGACGTCTGAGGTTTGTTGTTGATGGCTTCGCAGCCGCTGACAGCTTGTCAATTTTCCAACTGTTGCTATATTCCAGTGGCGACTCATCGCCATTAGCCGTAGGGTGTCGCAGCGGGCGGGTCAGGCAGGGTGTCGAGGTGTCAAGGTACGGGGCCTCCAGGAAGGATGAGGCCATCGCAGCAGGCAGTGCGGTTGCGAAGTGGAGCGAGAGTTGGTGTGCCGTTCTCATTCAGTGCTCTTTGTCAGGCCAGTAGGCCGGAGGGACCCTCATGGTACGTTCATTGTGTTCCGCTTTTTGCGTGCTGATGCTGTGGTCTGGTACCGGCAACGCGGTCGAAAATAGCGCAGCTTATCGGCTCAGCCCTGGCGATGTGGTGATGGTGTCCGTCTGGCAAGAGGAGAGCCTGCGTCAAGAAGCCACCGTGCTACCCGATGGCAGTATCACCTTCCCCTTGGCAGGGCGGATCGATGTCGCTGGCCTTGATGTCACGGCCGTTGAAAAACAGGTCGCTGCCAAACTCGAAAAATTCCTCCCCGACCCGAACGTCAGTGTTGTCGTCAAAAGCATCGCCGGCAACCTTGTGTACGTGCAGGGCAAAGTGATCAAGCCAGGGCCCGTACAAATGGCGGGGCCCACGGCCGTATTGCAGGCCTTGAGCATGTCGGGTGGTTTGGACAAATTCGCTGACGAAAGCGACATCAAGGTGGTTCGCGGCCAGGGGGCTTCCCAACGGATTCTGCCCGTGAGATATAGGGACCTGGTTTCCGGGCGTGACATGTCCACCAACATTCAACTTCAGGCTGGCGATACGCTGGTCGTTCCTTGATCTTGCCTTAATAAGAACACTTAATGCCTCTTCTTAGAACAACTAGCATTGCAACGGCAATCATGGTCTTGCCGTTTACGGACGCGGTCCAGGCAGCAAATTGGCAGTCATCGGTGGTGGTACCGACCTCGGTCGAATACGACAGCAACCCGTTGTTGCTGTCGTCTGAAGAAAAGGGAGTGACGCGCACCATCATTGCGCCCGACTACACCCTTGTCGGTACCTTCGACCGCGACGAATTACGGTTGGGTCTTGGCATGCACGTGTTGCGCTCTTCAGACACGGACATCGTCGACGACCGCGAAGACCCCAATGTAAGCCTGGGCTGGCAACGCGACACCGAGAAAGGGCGTTTTGGCCTGGTGGCCCAGTACAACGAAAGCTCTACGTTGTCTGGCATTGTCCAGGACACCGGCGTGGTGACCACCGACGGCACGCAGAAGCTGTATACGCTGGCGGGTAATTGGAGCAGCGCCATAACCGCGCGCAGCACATTGTCCAACGAAACCAAGTACAGCCGAGCGCGTTACGACATCAACACGCTGACTGGCTACAACGAGCTTGGCAACGTGACAACCTGGACCTACGCCTGGAACGAGCGGGCCGATGTGTATACCCGGTTTGGGGTGAGGCGCTATGAGCCCGAACAGGACCTTACTGCGACCGCCTCTAACAGCTATACCCCTGCAGTTGGGGTGAAGTATCAGTTCTCGGAGCGCCTGAGTGCCGATGCGCACGTTGGCGTCAACCAGGTGTCCGGCTCTGAAGGTGGTCGGCGCGGGGAGGGCGGGGCTTCGCTGCTGTATACCGGCGTGCGTTCCGACCTCAGCTTGAGTGCCGAACGCAGCACGGTCGCCAGCGCGGAGGGTGGTTTTGCCGAGCTCGACATGGTGCGCGGTATCTACAGTTACGCGGTCAACGAGCTGACCCGCGTCGGCGCCGATGCCACCTGGCAAGACAGCAAAGGGCAAACCCCCAACACACTGCAAATGTACAGTGTCTGGGCCAGCCGGGAATTTTCGCCTTTTTGGGATCTGCGCCTATCGTTGATGTACAAGGAGCGGCGGCAGGACGATGCACCCACTGCGGATGCAACAATTGTTGGTTTGACGTTGACGTATAGGTACCCCGACCTCTGAACTTCAGCCTGGTGGCCTTTATGAAGTCTGACTACGAGCTTTCCCTTAAAGATTACATCGCCATCATCAAGGATAGGGCCCTGTTATTAGGGATCAGTATCGTAGTCATTCTTGCCGCGACCGTGGTGGTCGCGGTCAGCGTGCCACCGATCTATCAGTCCACCGGGACCATTCTGGTGGAGTCGCAACAGATTTCCCCCGAGCTGGTATCGGCGAACAACAACAGCTTTGCCGATGAGCGCATCGAGGTTATTCGCCAGCGCGTCATGACCCGCGAGAACCTGCTGCGGATCATCGACAAGTACAGCCTGTTCGCTGACAAGCGGCTCAGCGAAAGCGACAAGATCGACCAGATGCGCAATGCCATCGTGGTCGCTACCCTCAGCACGTTCGTCAGAGGGCGGGGTGAGGCCACGGTCGCATTCAATGTGTCCTTCGAGCACAAGCAAGCCCAGGTGGCCAAGGATGTCGCCAACGAACTGGTGACGCTGTTCCTCAACGAAAACCTCAAGCAGCGCACCGAGCGCGCCAACGAAACCACCGAATTCCTAACCCAGGAAGCCAACAAGCTGGGTGCCGAGCTTGCCAGCCTGGAAAACCAGCTGGCGGACTTCAAGCAAGCCCACGCCAATGCCTTGCCTGAGCACCAGTCGCTGCGCATGAGCATGCTGTCGCGTTCGGAGCTCGAGTTCAGGGAGGTCGACCGCGATTACAAGACCGCGCAAGAAGAACTGCGTTACCTGGAGCTTGAACTGTCGGCGGCCAATGCCGGCTTGACCACCAAGGCTGACGGTACCCGGCCGTCCAGTGCCGACCAGCCACAAGATCTGCCCAGCCTCAAGGCCGAGTACGCCCGGCTGCTGACCAAATACAAGGACGCGCACCCGGACGTGGTTGCGGTCAAGCGCAAGATCGATGCCCTGCAAGCCAGCGGCGGCGGCAGCAAGGCTGCCTCGTCGGTCAGCCTCGATGTGGCGCGGGTGCGTGCGCGGATTGGCGCGGCTCAGGAGCGCATCACCTCACTGGCGGAGCAAAAGCGTGAGTTGGTGAAGAAGATGGAAGGCTACGAGGCGGAGATTCTTGAAGCCCCGCAAGTGGAGCGTGGCCTGGTCACCTTGATGCGCGACCACGACAACGCGCGCAAGAAGTACGAAGAAATCCGTGCCAAGGAAATGGGCGCGAAAATTACCGAAAGCCTGGAACAGGAAAACAAGGCAGAGCGTTTTGTGCTGCTGGAGCCACCGCTGCTGCCCGAAAAGCCGATCAAACCCAACCGCAAGAAAATCGCCGCCCTGGGCCTGGTGCTGGCACCGGCAGGCGGTGGCGCGTTGGTGATGCTGTTGGAAATGCTCAATCAACGGGTACGGGGTGTAGGGGCGCTAGAGAGCGTGTTGGGCAAGCGTGTGCTGGTGACGGTGCCCTTCATCACCACCCAGGCGGAACTGGCAAAGCGTAAACGCTGGCGCAACCTGCTGATCCTGGCGGTGCTTGTGCTGATTGCTATGATGGTAGTGCTGGTGCACGTGTTCTACATGCCGTTGGATGTGTTGCTGTTCAAGGCTATGGCGCGGTTTGAATAGGGAAAGCAGTGATGGACAGGATCAAGCCGGTAGTTGGCAATGGTATTCATCAAGTTTCTCCAGGTGCTGCCCAGGCACCGCAAACCGCCCAAGGGGCGGAGCCTCCAGAAGTGCCAGGGCAATTCGATTACGTGAAGACCAAGGTGGTGCCGTTGCGTGCGGAGCACCTTGAGCGCAATCGGATTGTCGCGTTCAACAAGAACTCGAACATGAGTGGGCCGATCGACCTGTTGCGCACGCAGGTGCTGCAGGCGATGGAGGAAAACGGCTGGCGCACCTTGGCCATCACCTCGCCAACACCCGAGGCGGGCAAGACGGTGCTGGCGATCAACCTGGCCATGAGTATCGCGCACCACACGACCAAGACAGCGCTGTTGGTGGACTTCGACCTGCGTCGCCCCAAGGTCGGCAGCAGCCTGGGCTTGCCGATGGAAAAGGCCCTCAACGAGTTGTTGTCTGACCAGGCCGGGCTCGAAGAGGTGTTGGTCAACCCCACGTTGCCGCGTTTTGTCGTGCTGCCAACGCGGGTGCCTATTCCGATGTCTACCGAAATGCTGTCGTCCCCGCGGGTGAACAACCTGATCAGCGACTTGCGCAGCCGCTATGAGTCGCGCATCTGCATCTTCGATTTGCCGCCGCTGTTGAGCTCAGACGATGCAATCACCGTGATGCCCAAGTTCGACTGTGTGTTGTTGGTCGTGGGCAACGGCATGAACAGCAAGCAAGAGATCGAGGAATGCCTGCACCACCTGGCGACGGTCAACCTGATTGGTACGGTGTTGAACAAGGCGGATGAGAAGCCGCGCACCTATTACTGATTATTCACTATCGGGATGCAGGAGCAGCCTTGTGCTGCGAAGAGGCCGGTGACAGCAGCGAAGGTTCGCTGTGTTTTCACCGGGCTCTTCGCAGCACAAGGCTGCTCCTACACCCAATAGTGAATAGCCGCATGATTACGGCCGAGGCCACGGGTACTGCAACTCCCATCCCCAGGCATGCGCCACGATCTGCTCCAGCGATGCATACGCTGGCCTCCAGCCCAACACATTCATCGCCTTGCCTGCATCCGCCACCAACCTGGGCGGGTCACCCGCGCGGCGGGGTGCATCGAGTGTGTGGATCTGCCGGCCCGTCACTGTGCGGGCGGTATCGATCACTTGTTGCACTGAAAAGCCCAGGCCATTGCCCAGGTTGAACGCCGTGCTGGGGCCGCCAGCGACCAGGTAGTCCACTGCCAGCGCATGTGCCGAAGCCAGGTCGGCGACATGCACGTAATCACGAATACAGGTGCCATCGGCGGTGTCGTAATCCCGGCCAAACACCGTGACCGCCTCACGCCTGCCAGCGGCCGCCTGGAGGATCAACGGTATCAGGTGAGTTTCCGGCTCATGGCGCTCGCCCAGCGCCCCGTCAGGGTCAGCCCCTGCGGCGTTGAAGTAGCGCAGGCACACCGACTTCAGCCCGTAAGCACGGTCGAAGTCCTCGAGAATTTGCTCGACCATCCACTTGCTGAGCCCATAGGGGTTGATCGGTGCCTTGCCATGCGCCTCGTCAATGGGCACATACAGCGGGTTGCCGTAAACGGCTGCGCTGGAGGAAAACACCAGCCGCTTGATGCCCGCATTCACCATCGCCTGCAGCAATGTCAGGGTGGCCGCTACGTTGTTCTGGTAGTACTTGCCAGGGGCGCAAACCGACTCGCCCACCTGAATGAACGATGCGAAGTGAAAGACTGCATCGAAGTGGCACTCGGCGAACAGCACATCCAGCGCCGGCTCGTCGGCAATGTCGAGCTTGGCCCATTGCACCCCAGGCCCTGGCGACACAAGGTCCGCCACCACCACATCATGACCCCCGGCCAGCAAGTGCTTGACCATGTGCGAGCCGATATAACCTGCGCCACCGACAACCAGAAACTTCATCCGTGCCTCCTGGACTCTGCTGTTGTACAGACGCCGCGGGTCGTCCCTGAATCGAACAGGTGGGAGTATCAGCTACAGGTCTCTTGAGACTGTAGATGGCCAAATGCCCTATTTCAAGAACAGCCAGTTGGACATGTACTGGCCATCGAACGTGATCACATAGCGCCCGTTCTGGTAGGCCACTGGCAATTCCTTGAGCTGCGCGTGTGCATCGCGCGCGAACAGTTTCAGACCGCCCGCCGCCTGGATGGCCAGGGTGCCTTCGAAGGGCTCGACATTGAACGGTGTCTTGTCGTCGACCTTGGGCACAGCCCGGGTGCCCAGTGAGATCAGCAGGCTGCGAGCCTGGCCCAGCGGTTTGGCATCCAGGCTCTGCACGACGACACTGGCATAAGGCGTCTTTGCCTGTACCTCGACCTGCCCAAGGTTGAGGGTTCGACCGCCCAGCCAGCCGGTCGCCGCCTGGGTCAGGGGGGTATCGATAGTGTAGAGGCCTTGTTGCCAGTTGCGCTTGAGCTCCCCGGTATCGGTTACCGACTCGCTGGCGTCAGGGGGCAGCAACGATTGGGCAGGGTCACGCAGCACTTGGGCATCGGCCGGGATGACGCTGGGTTTCAACCAGGGCAACTCCGGCGTCTGCGGCATGGCGATCTGCAGCCTGCCTTTTTCCATGGCGGTGCGCAGCAGCAGCGAGTTGCGCGGCGTGATGTCTTGGTTGAACAAGGTGGCGGGTGTTGGCGCGAAGACGTAACGGGTGGTGGCTTGCTGCACGTCCGCACGGCGGTAGAGCAGGGCAGCCGCGGGGAGCGTGGCCAGCATGGCCGGGTCGTTGTACGCGTGCCAGTTGTCTGCCGTGCGCCAACCGCTGTTGAAGGCCTGCTGACTATAGGCATATTGCATCATGGCGTCCCAGCCTTGGTGGCTGGCCGTGCCCGCCACATACAGGGGCAGCGAATGGCGGTCGGGCAGGGGGAAGGGTTCAGCGTTCCATTCGGTGACCGTCAGGGGCAGGCCGACGACCTGGGCCGCGGCAATCCAGTTGATCATCCCGTCGCTGGTCAGCGGGTTCTTCTCGAGCTGGCCGATGGCGCCGTAGCTGTGCGCATCGATCACATCGCCCGAGGTCAGCGCGGGCAGCGCGCTCAGGCCATTGCCGCCCCAGGTGCTGGTGGTGGCAATGGGTACCTTGACCCCCAGACTGCGCAGGTGCGTAATCATTTCGACATCGAAACGGCGTTCCAGATCATTCAAGAAGAGCTTCGACGGGCCATGTTCCCAGGCGCGCCAGGTGCGGTCTGCGGGCAGGTCATTGTGCTTGGCGAAGGCGTCTGCCTGCTCCTGGTAAAGCTTGGTATGTGCGGGGACTTTTTTGTCCGGCATCAGGGCGTTGCCGTAGTGCTGGGTGATGTCGTTTTCGTTGGTGATCAAAACCGCAGCAATGGCCGGGTCGTCTTTGTAGGCTAGGCCGGTGTAGGGGTTCACATGGGTCATGTACTGCTCAATAAAGCGTTTCATGGCCTGTTGAATGCTCTTGTTCACATAGGCGTAGCCTTTAAGGTCGACCCTGGGCTCGCCCTTGGCCAGCTCCTTGAAGTCATCGATGTTGTCATTGGCGGTGAGGGCGCGCTGTACGTGCATGTCGAGCCAGACGTAGATGCCCTCGTCCTTGAGGCTTTTGACCCACAGGTCGATCTTGCGCAGCGACTCGGCATTGAGCTGCTGGGTATCGCGAATCAAGGTGCCGTCGCCAAACACGTTCGGGCTGACCCATGGGGAGTCGTGGTGGTGCAGCCGGACGAGGTTGAAACCCAGTGCCGACAGGCGTTTGGCCTGTTTGATGATTTCCTCGTCTGGCGTCTTGAACAGCGAGTACGCAGACAGGTTAGTGCCCCAGAAACGCACGGGGGTGTTGTCCTCGAACGCCAGTTGCTCGCCGGAGGCCTTTACAAAGCCGCGCTTGCCTGCCGGTTTCTCGGGAGCGTTGAGAAAAGACAGGTCGACCGGCGAGGTTTGCCAGTCAAGCTGGTCGTCGGGCCACTGCGCGGGGTCTTGCAGGCCAAAGCGCTCGGTGGGGGTTGGGCCCAGCTCGATATCGCCCGTCACGTTTAATGTCGCCTTGATCTGCTGCTGGCCGGCGCTGATGGGGTCTTTGTAGAAGAATGCGCGGATCTCGGCATTGCTGCCCGGTTCGAAGTACACTTTCGCCAGTGCAGGTTCGAAGCGCATCTCGATGCGCCTGCCTTGCGCATCCTTGCCCCAGGACCAGCCCCGGTTGTCGGGCAACAGCACGGGGGCGCCCATCTCCCCGTTGAACAGGGCCGGGTCGAACTGGAAAACGATGCCGCCGCCCATCACGTTGGACTGCCTGCTGTGTGCGGTCAGGTCGAACGCCCAGGTCAAGGTTTGTGTTTGCGGCTTGCGGATATCCGCCGTCAGGTCGAAGTCCAACTGCTTGTTCTTGCCCTGCAGGGTGTAGCTGTAGGGCGCATTGACCTTCATGGCAGTGTAGAAGCCAGTCCAGCTCCAGTTAGCCGCCCAGAAGTCGAACTTGGCTTTCATCACCTGCCCGCCACCGCGTGTCACGCTGGGCAGGCCGTTTTGCTCTTCGACGCTGACGACCCACCCGGAGGCCCAGCCAGCCTGGGACATGACGGCCAGGCCAACGAACAGGGATACCCGCATGAAGGGGCGCAAAGGGAAACGGCTCATGGGCATCACCTGATTTGAAGGCCGGCAGCGGGAAGGTCGCTGGCCTGGCTGGAACGGAGCCTGCGCACCCGCTGTATGTAGGCCACCCCAAGCCCTGCGACCGACCAGTACACAGTGGGGATGATAGTGATGCTGCTGACGGTGAAGATGATCACCAGGATCCCCACCAGCGTCGCCAACAGCGCCCGGCCCAGTTGCCGTTGCTCGTCATCCTTGTCGGGGAACGCGCGCATGGCCTTGCGGATGCCCAGCAACACGGTGACGAAAAATGCCACGAACAGCGCGAGCCCAACCAACCCGACCCGCAGGGCCAGGCTGACGTAGGTGTTGACGATGTCGATAATGCCTTCCCCCTGAATCATCGACTGCATTTCAGGGGTGTTACGGAAGTCGAACGAACCGAACAAGGGGTTACGTTGGATCACGATCCAGGAGTTGTCGATCAAGCGTTCCCGGTAGGTGATGTTCTCTTTTTCGATATTGCCGATGAAAGGCAACAGGTCCAGCACCTTGTCGCCCCCAGGCAGCACGGTCAGCAGCGGCAGTGCCAGTACGCCGGCGAGGGCAAGCACGGTCAGGCGCTTAATGGCGCCTTTGCCCATGGCAATGAACACCACGACGATGACCACAGCGCCAATCCAGGGGCCGCGGGACAACGGCGCGAAAAGCCCGGCAGCCAGCAGCAGGGCGCCGAGCACCCGCTGCAGCTGGCTGCGCACATAGCCCTGGACGAACAGGTACAGGCCGATGGCCACACTCATCACGTAGCCCAGCGCAATTGCCTGCCCGGTGGTGGCGCTGGCCCGTAGCGAGCCACCACGGCTCAGGTAGCTGGACATGCTCCACTGCACGCCCATGGCATCGATCAGGGCGTTGTACAGCAGCCAGTGGCGGACGAACTCGGCAAAGCCGATCAGTGCCAGGACGAAGGATGCCAGTACGAATGCCAGCATGGCGTCCTTGAAATCACTGATCTCCTTGAGCCCTCGGCTGGCGACGTAGTAGGGCAAGAACACATCGACATACAGGTAGAGCGCCTGGCGCAAGGTGTCGGTCAGGGTGGTTTCACGCAGGTACAGCACACTCATCAGCACCAGGCTGGCCGCCAGCAGCTTGTCGGGCCAGGTGCGGCCGAAGCGCAGGGTATCGCTTTGCCTGCTCAGGGCCAGCGCCGCCGGCAGCAGCACGCACAGCGTCAGCAGGCGAACATGGTTGAGGTCGACCAGGTAGTTGACCACGCCAAACCCAGGTATTTGCACCGAGGCCGGCGGAATCAGGAACAGCAACATGAAAAACAGCGCCATGGCATTGCGTTCGCGCCGCCCGGCGATGTACATGATCAGCCCGGCAGCGGCCACGTACACCCAGAAGCTGTGGGAGGCGAAGGCCACCAGCGTCAGGACGAACCACAGGTTACGCCGGCGCTTGAAGTCGCTGTAGGGGATGAGGTCTGTCGCCGGGCGGCGCGCCATGACAAAAACGACGCCTGCCAGAAACAGAATGACGATCAACGCACGAAAATGTTCAGGCATTGGCTAAGGACACCTTTCCCTTGGTGGGCACGGCTAGCATCATGGCTAATTGAAACTATAGTGACTTTTAGCCAATCAGTCAGAGATTGAAGTCATGCCGTCGATTGATGTGTCAGCCTCCGCGAGCCTGCGCAAGCGCGCACTGAAGGCCGGGTCATGGAACCTGGTGTCGCTGGTGGCGTCACAGGTCATGCGCCTGGGCGGCAACCTGATCATGGCCCGTTTGTTGCTGCCGGAAATGTTCGGTGTGATGGTCATCGCCACCACGGTTTCGGTACTTTTGCACTTGCTGTCCGATGTTGGCCTGCGCCAGAACATCATCCAGAGCCACCGGGGCGACGACCCCGAGTTTCTCAATACCGCCTGGACCGTCCAGATCATCCGCGGCTTCGTGCTGTTTGCCCTGACCTTGCTGCTGGCCGCCGCCGCCTGGTTCGCGCAGTTGGCCAACCTGTGGCCGGCGGACTCCACTTACGCCGCCCCCGAGCTGCCGATGGTACTGGCGGTGACCGGCCTTTCGGCCATCATCTGGGGATTCCAATCGACCAAGATAGATGTCGCCGTACGAACTTTCCAACAGAAGCGCGTGGTATTGGTGGACCTGGCCTCGCAAGTGGTCGGTTTGATCGCGATGCTGGTGATCGGTTACTTCACCCGGTCGATCTGGTCGCTGGTGATCGCCGGCCTGGTCAGTGCCCTGGCGGGTACCTTGCTGGGGCACCTGGCGCTGGACGGGCCGAACAACCGCCTGCAGTGGGACCGAAGCGCGCTGACCGAGCTGATCGTGTTTGGCCGCTGGATCCTGCTGTCGTCGATGGTCGGCGTACTGGCCATGTACGGTGACCGAATCTGGTTTGGTGCGAGCATGACAGCGGGGCAGTTGGGGGTGTACTCGATTGCCGTGCTGATCCTCGGGTCCGTGCAGACCGGGTTGCTGAAACTGGTGGGCTCGGTAGCGCTGCCCGCGTTCAGCGAAGCCGCTCGGGAAGGTGACAAGGCACGCCTGAAGGCGCTGTACTACCGTTTCAGGTTGCTGGTCGACCTTGTGATGCTGTTTGCCTGCGGGGTGTTCCTGACCGCTAGCCCATTGTTGATCGGCTGGATGTACGACGCGCGCTACACCGAGGCGGGTACGATTCTTGCGATTCTTTCGCTGTCGTTCTTCACGCTGCGCTATACCTTGGCACATCAGATATGGATTGCCCTGGGTCTGACGAAATACCAGGCCATGGACAACATCATCCGGCTAGTCTCGTTATGGGGCTTGTTGCCACTGCTGCTGGCCATTGGCGGTGTCGACTACGCAATCTGGGGGGTGGCCCTGCATACCTTCCCGACGCTGCTGTTGGTGGTCTACGTTAACTGCAAGCTGGATATCTTCAGTGTCAAACGCGAGTTGGTGGTACTGCCGATGGTGGCCGTGGGGGCACTCTGTGGGCTGTTGGCGACCCGTTTCTTCGAATGGCTGTGATGAGGCCAGAGGCGGGCGATGGTGCAATGTGGGGGCGTTCGAGTGACTGATTGTTAACACTTCATCGAGATAGGTCTGGGGATCATGGGGAAGCTTACGTTGTGTACTCCGCAGTTGGGTCGTAGGGGTTTTCTCCAGAGCTGTGTCCTGCTGGGCGTTGGCGGCGCGGTGTTTGGGGTGGCCGCAGACGTTGCACGCAAACCCGTCGAAAAACCCGGGTTCGTGGTGATCAACGGCTGGGTGTTGCCTTCTCAGTACTTCCGGAACGAGCCAGCATGATCAAGGACTATCAGCAGCAGAAAACGCTGCGTGACGACTATGATTTTTGCATCATCGGGGCCGGCCCCGCTGGCATTACCCTGGGCCTGCGGCTGGCAGCTGCGGGTTGGAACGTGCTGCTGGCCGAGGGCGGTGGGCGTGAATATTCGCCGCACTCGCAAGGGCTGTATAAGTGCGCCTCGACGGGGCTCGAACTGTACGCCGAGGAAACACGCCTGCGTTACCTGGGCGGCACGTCCAACCACTGGGCAGGGCGCTGCCGGCCGTTCACCCCTTCAGACTTCGCCGTGGCGCCGCCCGGCGACTTGCCCGGCTGGCCGATCCCCTACTCGGAGATCGAGGGCTACCTGGCGGCGGCCATGGACATCGTCGATTTGCCGCCAGGCTCGGAGTTTCACGCGATGAACACCGGGCTTGCGGGTGATGACTTCGAACCCGACCGCTTCCTGCTGAGCCCTCCAACGCGCTTTGCGCAGAAGTACGCGACTGCACTGAACGAGACCCACGGGCTGGATGTGTTCATCAATTGCAACTGCGTCGACCTGGAGTTCGACAAAGCGTCGGGCCATGTGGTGGCTGCGGTGGTGTCCGATTACGACCGTCATCGTCAGCGCGTGGTGGCCAGAAACTTCATCCTGGCGACGGGCGCCATCGAGAATGCCCGGCAGTTACTGAACAGTGAATCCCTGTTGGCCGCGGGTATCGTCAACAAGGAAGGGTTGACCGGGTGTTGCTTCATGGAGCACCTGAACATCGACATGGGCACGTTCATCCTGAAGTCGGACCAGGACACCCAGATGCGTCAGTACTACACCACCGACGCCTTTGTTGAGGAATACCAGGCCGGTAAAGGCAATATCACCGCTTCACTGCTCTCGGACGTGCAGACGTATGGCCGCACGGCCGAGGTCAAACACTTTCTGGAAAACCTTGCCTGTGACATGGGCGTCGCCGACAAGATCGCCTTCTTTGCCAAGTTCAGCTGCCCGGGCGACGGTGTGATCGGCACCATGATCGAGCAGTTTCCCAACCGGCAAAGCCGCATTTCACTGCTGGACGAAAAAGACGAGTTGGGGGTGGCCAAGGTCAACGTGCATTGGGCACTGAGCGAAAGTGACAGGCACACCATCAAGTGCATCGGCACCGAACTGGCCAAGCAATTTGCCGACATGGACCTGGGCTTCGTCAAGCTCAACGATTTCGTCTACGACACATCGGTGCCGTTGAAGATGGCGCCGCATGCCCATCACATGGGCACCACGCGCATGGCTGCGTCACCTGAGTTCGGTGTGGTCGACGCCAATTGCAAAGTGTTCGGTACCCAGAATCTCTATGTGGCGGGAAGCAGTATCTTTGCCAAGGGCGGCGCGTCCAACCCGACCATGCCGTTGTTGCAGTTTGCCGTCAGGTTGGCGGACCACCTCAATGAAAAGTTGAAATCGGCCACGGGTGCCGCGGTGTAACGCACGTTGTAAACGGGTTGAGTGCGATGCGGTCAGCACCAAGAAGAATGAGACCGAAGTCGCCTCAGGGACAGTTCAGAATCGCATTGATTGTGAGGCTCGCAGAATGAATGGATGGATACGGAGTGCACTGACGCGTTATGTCAACTCGACCGGGCGGGGAAGCTCGACGTACAAGAAGTTGTGTAATCCAACGGGGCGAGAGTGGGGGATCTATCTGGCCCGTTGGGGTAAGTTTCATTCAGTAGGGGACAACTTTCATATCAATACTGGGTGCAACGTTACCGACCCTGCGCTGGTGCGTATTGGTAACAACGTTGGCCTGTCGGATTGCACACTGATCGGCCACGACGGCGTGGTGGCATTGATCGAGCTCTGCTACGGGAAGCACCTCGATTCGGTCGGCTATATCGACATCAAGGACAACTGCTTCATCGGCCATGGCGCGATTGTGATGCCCCGCGTGACCATCGGGCCCGATGCGATCGTCGCTGCCGGTGCGGTGGTTACCAAGGACGTGCTGCCGGGCACCGTGGTGGGTGGCAACCCGGCCAAATTCATCTGCACCACCGAAGCACTGATCAAGAGGGTGGAGGAGCGCTGCGAAAGCTACCCGTGGATAGAACTGGTCAAACAGCGCAAAGGGGCCTTTGACCCGACCGTGGAGCCTGCCCTTGCCGCGCAACGACGGCAGTACTTCTTCGGGGACGGTAGCAATGGATAGAAAACCCGTCGATGTGATGGTGGTCAATTTCAATACTGCGTCTTTGCTGCAGCCCATGTTCGATGCGCTGCGCCAGGCCGACAGCGAAAAGCTTGCCAGTTACCTGGTCGTCGACAATGCCTCGGTCGATGATTCTGTGGAACGCATGGCCCAGGTGTGCCCCGAGGCGCTGTTGCTGAGCAACAAGAAGAACGTCGGTTTCGGGCGCGCCAATAATCAACTGCTGGCGCACTTGAAGGGCAAGTACGCACTGCTGCTGAATACCGATGCCTTCGTGGCGGCCGATTCACTGGCCAAGACCATCGAGTACATGGACAACCACCCCGAGTGCGGCGTGCTGGGCGTGCGCCTGGAGGGCCGCGATGGCGACCTGCAACCCAGTTGCCGCTACTTCCCGACACCCCTGAACGTGTTTGTCGGCCGTACCGGGCTGGGCCGTTTCTTCCCAGGCTTGAAAATGGTCGATGAGATGACCTGGGACCATGGCTCGGTACGTGAATGCGATTGGCTGCCCGGTTGTTTCTACCTGGTGCGTCGCGAAGTGCTGGACCAGGTAGGCCTGTTCGATCCGCGCTACTTCCTCTATTACGAGGAGGTTGACCATTGCAAGCGGGTCAAGGAAGCGGGCTGGAAGGTCGTCTTCTATCCCCATACCACGGTGGTGCATATCGGCGGCGAAAGCTCCAAATCGGTCAGCGAACTGGAAGCGGCCAGCCGGCAGATTTCCAGCTACCAGATCGAAAGCGAACTGCTGTACTTCCGCAAGCACCACGGTGTTGCCGGGCTGGCGTTGCACATGCTGCTGGTGTGTGTGGGTGACCTGATACTGGCACTCAAGGCACTGTTGAAGGGGCGAGGCCGCGCGGCGATCCGGGCGTGCTGGCGGCACTGCCAGACTACCTGGTCGCTGTTGTTCAAGACACGGTTCGCAAGCCAACCCACACGGTAGGTGACGTCATGTTCGAGAATATCCGCGCCGACTTGCGTGCACACGGGGGTGATTGGGGCGCCCAGGGGTTTTGGGTATTGCTGGTGTATCGCTTCGGGCGCTGGCGCTATGGTGTGCGCCCGGCACTGCTGCGCAAACTGTTCTCCATTCTCTACAAGATCCTGTTCAAGTTCGTGCAGATCATCACGGGTGTTGAATTGCCCTGCGAGGTCGTGATCGGCCGCAACTTCGTCATCGACCATTTCGGCGGCATCGTGATCAGCGGTTATGCCCGCTTTGGCGATGACTGCCGAATTCGCAACGGTGTGGTGGTGGGGCTGAAGAATGTCAGCGAGCCGATTGCGCCGGTGTTCGGCAATAACGTCGATATTGGCACAGGGGCCAAGGTGCTGGGCAACATCCGCATCGGCAACAACGTGGTCATCGGCGCCAACGCCGTGGTGCTGGTGGACGTGCCAGACAACGCGTTGGCGGTCGGCGTGCCTGCGACCATCAAGCTGCGCAACCCCACCGAGGCGGCGCAGTGCACGGTCGAGTGAGGCCCATGGTGACAGGTATCGGCGTTGTAGTGATTGGACGCAACGAAGGCCTGCGCCTGGAGCGCTGCCTGCGCTCGTTGGCGCACGGTGCGGACCGGGTGGTGTACGTGGATTCAGGCTCCACCGACGGTTCCGTGCAGATGGCACAGGCCCAAGGGGTCGAAGTACTGGCGCTCGACATGAGCCGGCCGTTTACCGCAGCCCGGGCCCGCAATGAGGGCTTCACCCGCCTGCAACGCCTGTTGCCGTCGATGCACTACGTGCAGTTTGTCGACGGCGATTGCGAGGTGGATGCGGCCTGGCTGGGCGATGCCCAGGCCTTCCTTGATGCACGCCCAGACGTAGCGGTGGTGTGCGGGCGGCGTCGTGAACGGTTCCCGCAACGCTCGGTGTACAACCTGCTGTGTGACCTGGAGTGGGACACGCCCATCGGTGAGGCGAAGGCCTGTGGGGGGGATGCGTTGATGCGCGTCGATGCCTTCACGCAAGTGAGCGGCTTTCGCCCGGACCTGATCGCCGGCGAAGAACCGGAGCTGTGCGTCCGCTTGCGCGCCAAGGGGTGGAAAATCTGGCGCCTGGCCGCTGAGATGACCTTGCACGACGCTGCCATGACGCGTTTCAGCCAGTGGTGGCGACGCAGCTTGCGCGCCGGCCATGCCTATGCCGAGGGTGCCTTTTTGCACGGGCGAGCGCCAGAGCGCCATTGGTTGCGAGAGTCCCGCCGCGCGTGGCTCTGGGGCTTGGGCATCCCCCTGGCGATCGTGTTTGCCAGCGGCCTGCTGGGTGTGTGGGCGCTGCTGCTGTTGCTGATCTACCCGCTGCAAGCGGTGCGCCTGGCGCGTCGTGCCGGCAAGCCGACACGCGAGCGCTGGCTGCAGGCGGTGTTCCTGGTGCTCGGCAAATTCCCTGAAATGCTTGGGCAGGTAAAGTTCCTGATGAACAGGTTCTGTGCCGGCAAAGCCGTGCTGATCGAGTACAAATGAGATTCCTATGATTGCCAGATCGATAGTGAAAAGTGTGCTCACCCTGCAGCCCGGCTACTCGCTGCGGGCCTTGAACAACAAGGTCAAGCTAACGCGGCAGATCACCCGGGAGTGGCCCGCGCTGAAGGCCTTCATGCAGCGCATGTCGACGGCGCTGGGTGATGACCGGTTTGCAAGGCTTGGGGTCGATTGCATCGGTGTCGTGCAATGGCCCTACATCAGCAAGGGCTGGGAGGCGCAGGAGCGGCTCGGTGTGGTGGCGTCGCATTTTGAGGTGGTTGCCCGGCACTTTCCCACGTTGCTGCTGCTCGGTCGCGACGAGCGCCTGACCCTGTGCGACCTGTCGGCCTATTCGAAGGGCTGCGCGCTGGTGCTGGACCGGCCGATTTGGTTCAAGCGCGAAGGGGAGCTGGTGCTGAACCTGTTCCAAGGGGATTTGCGCGTGGCATCGCTGGCGTTCAGCCTGTGCCGCCAGCACGGTGAGCTGTGCGTGTTCATCGGCGCCGTGCAGGGCATTCACAAAGGCATCGACAGCGAAACTTCGCTGAACATCTACCGTGACCTGACCAAGGACTTCGAGGGCCTGCGCCCGCGCAGCTTCCTGCTGGAGGCCTTCAAGTGCATCGCCAGAGCGCTGGGGGTGGTGCGTATCTACGCAGTTGGCGATGCGCACCGGCATCATCGCCATCCTTACTTTGGCGCTGACAAGGCGCACGACCTGGCCGCCCATTACGACGCCATCTGGCTGGAAAACGGCGCCACGCCTTCGGAGCGCGACGACTTCTTCAGCCTGCCGCTGGCCGCTGCCAAACGCGCCGCAGACGACATCGCCCCCAAGAAACGTGCGATGTACCGCCGGCGTCATGCCTTGCTGGATGAGGTATTCGCGCGCGTTGAAGCGGCTTTATCAGGCAGCGAGCCCGTCCATGGGCTACAAGGGATGAAGGGGGATGTGCTTGAACGTGCATCGGCAGGGAGCCCACCGCCGGCGATCGACAGCCTGAAGTAAAGGGTTGCAGTTGGTAAGGCTCATTACGCAGGCATTGATCTGGATTTATATGCGCATTGCTTACTTCATCAATCAGTACCCGAAAGTCAGCCATAGCTTCATTCGACGCGAAATTCTGGCGTTGGAGCGCCAGGGCATAGAGATCCAGCGCATTGCCTTGCGGGGTTGGGATGCCGAACTGCAGGATGACGAGGACATTGCCGAGCGGGGCAAGACCCGCTACGTGTTGCAGCACGGCCTGAAGGGGTTGTTGGCGCCCACGCTACAGGTGCTGCGTGCCGAGCCACGACGCTTTTTCGCCACCCTGTGGTTGGCCCTGCGCCTGGGCCAGCGGGCGGATCGCGCCTGGCCCTATCACCTGGTGTACCTGGCCGAGGCCTGTCAGGTACTACTCTGGTTGCAGGCCTTTGGCGCGAAGCATGTTCATGCGCATTTTGGCACCAACTCGACCGAGGTTGTGATGCTGGCCCATGCCCTCGGCGGGCCTGCCTACAGCTTTACCGTGCACGGGCCGGAAGAATTCGACAAACCACAGTTTCTGCATGTGGGCGAAAAAGTCCGGCGCGCCGCGTTTGTGGCGGCGGTCAGTTCGTATGGGCGCAGCCAGTTGTTCCGTTGGGTGGCGCACGAGCACTGGGAGAAGGTGAAGGTCGTGCATTGCGGCCTGGAGCGCGACTTCCACGCGGTTGCCGCCGTTGCCGCACCCTCGGCGCCACGCCTGGTGTGCGTCGGGCGCCTGTGCGAGCAGAAGGGCCAGCTACTGCTGATCGAGGCGGCCCGCCTGCTGGCCATCCAAGCCATTGCATTCGAGCTGGTGCTGGCGGGTGATGGCGAAATGCGCGAGCAGATCGAAGCCCTGGTCGCCCAGCATGGTTTGCAGTCGCAGGTACGCATCACCGGCTGGATCAGCAGCGCCCAGGTGCGGGAAGAAATCCTCGCTGCCCGTGCGTTGGTGCTGCCGAGTTTCGCCGAAGGCCTGCCGGTGGTGATCATGGAGGCCATGGCATTGCGCCGGCCGGTGCTGACCACCTATGTGGCAGGCATCCCGGAGTTGGTGCGCCAGGGCGAAAACGGCTGGTTGTTCCCCGCCGGCACGGTAGAAGAGCTGGCTGCGGCAATGGCCGACTGTCTGTCGCAACCGGCCGACGTGTTGCAGCGCATGGGGGAGGCCGCTTACCAGCGGGTGCTGCAACGCCACGATATCGACACCGAGGCCGCCAAGCTGGCCCGCTACTTCAAGGCATCCGCATGATCAGCATCGTGACGTGGTTATTGAGCCTGGTGGCGTTTTGCATCTTCGTGCCCGCGCTGGTGTTGTTTGCGCAGGTACTGCTGGCGTGCCTGCCGGTGCGATCACGACCTGAGGAGGATGGTAGGCGCCCGCGCGTGGCGGTGCTGGTCCCCGCGCACAACGAGGCCTTGATCATTCGGTCGACCTTGGCAAGTGTCGCCCCGCAATTGCTGGCGCAAGACCGCTTGCTGGTGGTGGCGGACAACTGCACCGACGACACCGCGCAGTTGGCACGCCGCGCCGGCGCTGAGGTGGTGGAGCGCGACAACGACCTGTTGCGCGGCAAGGGGTATGCCCTGGACTTCGGCGTACGGCATCTGGCGCAGCGTCCACCCGAGGTGGTCATTATCGTTGACGCCGATTGCCAGGTGGGCGAGGGCGCCATTGACCTGCTGGCACGCCGTTGCCTCGAAGCTTCACGGCCGGTGCAGGCGCTGTACTTGATGCGCGCGCCCGCCGGCGCGGGCCTGAAGGTGCAAATCGCGGAATTTGCCTGGCGGGTCAAGAACCTCGTTCGCCCGCGTGGTTGGGCACGCCTGGGCTTGCCCTGCCAGCTGATGGGCGCGGGTATGGCCTTCAGTTGGCGCGACTTGGCTGCGGTCGACTTGGCCAATGGGCACCTCGTCGAAGACTTGAAGCTTGGCCTGGACTTTTGCCGAATCGGCAAACCGCCGCTGTTTTGCCCGGATGCGCAGGTCACCAGCCAGTTTCCGCTCAGCCAGGAAGGCTTGAGCAGCCAGCGCACCCGCTGGGAGCATGGCCACTTGGGGGTGATCCTGGCCGAGGTACCCAAGCTGCTGGTGAGCGCGGTCACTCGGCGTAACGCGCCCTTGCTGGCCATGACCCTGGACCTGCTGGTGCCGCCATTGGCGTTGCTGGTCATGGCTCTGGTAGGGGTTGCATGTGTTGCCTGGCTGGCTGCGCTGCTGTTCGGTATCACTGCACCTGCATGGGTCGCCACGGGTGCCCTGGTCATGCTGGGTGTTGCAGTTCTGCTGGCGTGGGGCCGGTTTTCTCGCGAACTGATCCCCTTTTCGGTCTTGCTTTACGCCCCGTTCTACGCCGCGAGGAAGATTCCCCTGTACCTGGGGTTCTTGATCAAGCGGCAGGTAGAGTGGGTGCGCTCGAAACGGGATGACAGCTAATGGGCGAATGGCAAAACAGCTGGAAAACGATTATCGGCAAACTTCAGACCGTGAGTGACCCTGCACACGAGCAGCGCTTGCTCGAGGCCCTGGGCCAACCTGAGGCGCCCACGGTGCTGGGTTTTGTCAACGCCCACGCCATGAACCTGGTCGCAGGCAACGCCGATTACTGCCAATCGCTGGCCTCGGCCGATGTGTTGCTGCGCGATGGTGCGGGCATGGCAATCCTGTATCGCCGCCTGGGCCTGGCCCCAGGGCTGAACATGAATGGCACGGATTTAATCCCCAAGCTGCTGGCGGCCTTCAAAGGGCGACGGGTGGCATTCTGGGGTACTCAGGAGCCATTCTTGAGCCGGGCGGTAGCGTGCAGCGAGGCGCGGTTTGGCGTGTTGCCGGTGTCGGTTCACGACGGATTTGCTGAAATGGCCACCTACCTGGAGCTTGCGCGGGTATCGCAGCCAGAGCTGATCGTGCTGGGCATGGGGATGCCTAAGCAAGAAGCCGTTGCCGCTCGCCTGGCTGCCAGTGGGCGGGCGTGCCTGATCGTGTGTGGCGGGGCGATTCTGGATTTTCTCGGCGGCAAGGTTAGCCGGGCGCCGCAATGGCTACGGCGATTGGGCGGGGAGTGGGTCTACCGCTTGCTGAGAGAGCCCAGGCGCTTGTTCATGCGCTACGTGGTGGGCAACCCGCTGTTCCTGTTACGCACCCTGCTGTGTACCAAGGCGATGACGCTTGGGGCCCGGAACACCCCAAGGCGTATCTGATGATTCTGCCTGCCGAGCCGTCCGAAACGGCCAAAATCCATGGCAGGAGTGATTCCGCCCGCCGGGTGTGCGGGCGACTGCTACAGTGATAGCAAGCGCCCAGGGGGGGCGGCGAAGACTATTCAGTGTGCAGGATTATAGTTTAAAGGCTGGTATTGATTGACTGAATAAGCTGCCAGGCATGTGCTGCGCGCTAATTAATGAGGTCTGAAATGGTTCTCGAACCCAGAAGCAGTCGTTCCTTACTTCAACGAAGAAGCAGCGTAAGTAACGCCATTCAGGCCGGCCTTGATGGGATTGCAGTCACCGGTGTCGCCTGGTACTTGATCTACGATCAGTTTGGTCACATTACCTCGGATTATGTGATCATGCTGCTCTTGTTGATTGGGGCGCTGGCCGTTATTTATGATCATTATGCGATCTATCGGACCAACGTGGGCTTGTCCATCAAGGCGTTCAGGTTATTCAAGGCGTGGTCAGCAACGTTTTGTTTTCTGGTGGTCATGGCGTTTTTGACCAAACAGAGCGAAACCTATTCGCGGTTGTTGGTGGTGCAGTTGTTTGTCATCGGTTATGTGGTGCAGTTGTTTTTGCATTTTGCAGTGCGTGAACTGCAAAAACGGTTTACCGCGCACGCTCGGCTGGACAACGCACTGATTATTGGCGCCGGCGACCTGGCCAACTTCCTGCACCAGAAGATCAGTAACAACCCGTGGTTCGGTGAGCGTGTGCTGGGGTGTGTGCTGATAGACGATGTGGCTGAACAGGGAGCGCCCGATGCAAAGCAACGCCTGCCTGTGCTGGGCCATGTCGCTGACCTTGACGAGATCGTTGCCAAACATGCCATTCGCACGGTGTACCTGGTGACGCCATTAGGCGGCTCGGCGGTCATTAACGAAGTGTATTTGAAGTTGCTCGACAAGTGCATTGCAGTGAACTGGGTGCCGGATATCTTCTCGCTGCGTTTAATCAACCACAGCGTCCGTGAAATTGCCGGTATCCCGGTATTGACGTTGTCAGAAACGCCGTTGACCGGCATGAGCCTGTTCCTTAAAAACCTCGAAGACCGCGTGTTGGCAGCACTGATATTGCTGTGTGCATCGCCGGTGCTGTTGGCAGTGGCGATAGCCATCAAACTAGACAGTCGCGGCCCGGTATTCTTCAGGCAAGAACGCATGGGCTGGACCGGTGAATCGTTCCGGATATGGAAGTTCCGCAGCATGCATGTTCATCAACCGGAAAACGGTGTGGTCAAACAGGCCCAGAAGAACGACCCGCGACTGACCCGCGTTGGGGCTTTTATTCGCAAGACCAGCCTGGATGAACTGCCGCAGTTGTTCAATGTATTGACCGGCGAAATGTCGTTAGTGGGGCCGCGCCCGCATGCACTTCAGCACGACACGCTGTATTCGCAGGATATTGTCGACTACTTCGCGCGACACAACATCAAGCCTGGCATGACCGGCCTGGCACAGGTCAGGGGCTTCCGGGGTGAAACCAAGGACATCGAGCAGATGATTCAACGGGTCGACTCGGACATCGAGTACATCAACAACTGGTCCTTGTGGCTCGATTTCGTCATTTTGGTGCGCACGCTCAATGCTTTTACCGGCAAGCAGGCCTATTAGCCGGGGTCGACGAGCTGCCCCGGGGCAGGCACTCAACCCAACGGGTGCAATTCCCTGAAGCCACGGGCCTCTTCCACCAGCCAGTCATGCACCGCGCGGGCACCCGGCTGGGTCAGCCCGCCCGGCGGGTAATGCACCACGTAACGCTTGTGGTTGGCGATCGCCACGCCGAACGGCACGATCAGCGCCCCCCGTTCCAGTTCATCGTTGAGCAAGGTACGCCGCGCGATTGCCACGCCAACCCCGGCAATCGCCGCTTCAATGGTCAAGTGGTTGCGGTTGAAGGTATGGCCCCTGCGCACGTCCAAGCCGCCTGCGCCGATGCCTTCCAGGTAGAACTCCCATTCAGCGTATTCCGAGGCCCCCCGCCAGGCGGTGATGTCGTGCAGCAGCGGGTAATGCGCCAGGTCAGCGGGCCCGTGCAGCGGCGGGCGACCGCGCAGCAGGGTGGGGGAGCACACGGGAAAGATCTGCTCGTCAAGCAATGGCGTCGACAACATGCCAGGGTAACTGCCGTCGTTCAGGTCGATGGCCAGGTCGAAGTCGCCCGGGTGCAAGGCTTGCGCACTGTCTTCGGCCACCAGCCGCAATTCGATGTCCGGATACCGCTGCTGAAAGCGCGGCAGGCGCGGCGTCAACCATTTGGCCAGGAAGGAGGGGATCGAGCGCAGGCGCAGGGTGCCGCGGATCTCGCCGGCGTCCAGGCGCAGCAGCTCGGCCTCAATGCTGCCATAGGCCTCTGAAACCGTTTGCGCCAGGCGTTGGCCTTCGGCGCTCAGCTCTACCCCACGGGCACGGCGCAGGAACAGTCGATAGCCCAGCCGTTCTTCCAACTGGCGCATTTGCTGGCTGACAGCGCCAGGGGTGATGTGCAGTTCTTCGGCGCAGCGGGTAAATGACAGATGCCGGGCCGCACAGGAGAACACATGCAACCAGACGAACATTTGGCCATTGAGTTGTCGTCGCATCGTTTAGTACCACTAAAGGCTTGCTTAGGAAGTTTCGTTGGTCATCCACGCGGGAGCAGGTCAGTATCGCTCAAGTTCGCAGTAGTGTTCAATTTCTCCAGAGAACCGCGTTTTGGCGATTCTGCCCAACGCGGTCAGGCATTAGTATGGCTATCAGTGTTTTCGACCTCTTCAAAATCGGCATCGGCCCTTCCAGCTCTCACACCGTAGGCCCGATGCGCGCAGCGGCAACCTTTGCCCAGGCCCTGCGTGAGCGGGGCTTGCTGGCCCAGGTCAGCCGTGTCGAGGTGCGTCTGTATGGCTCCCTTTCGGCCACGGGGGTCGGACACGCCACCGACCGTGCCTGCCTGCTTGGCCTGATGGGGCAGTGGCCCGACCGGATCGACCCGGCCACGATCGAGCCACGTATCGGTCAGGTGATGCAGGAGCAATGCCTGATGCTCGATGGCAGCCATCCCCTGGCGTTCAACTACACCCGCGACATGCTGCTGCTTGAGCAAAGCCTGCCGTACCACCCGAACGCCATGAGCCTGGAAGCACTGGACGAGCAGGGCAGCCTGTTCAGCCAAACCTACTATTCGGTGGGCGGTGGTTTCATCGTCGAGCAGCAAGAAATCGATGCCCCCCAAGGCGAGGCGAATGCGGTCGAACAGCCGTATCCGTTTGCCAGTGCGGCTGAGTTGTTGGCGCTGTGCAAGGCGCACGGAATGGGCGTGGCGCAGCTGATGATGGCCAACGAATGCGTCTGGCGCCCGGAAGCCGAGGTACGCGAAGGCTTAATGCGCATCTGGGCGGCGATGCGTGAATGCGTCGACAATGGCCTGCGCAATGAGGGCATCCTGCCGGGCGGGCTCAAGGTCAAGCGCCGGGCTGCGCGTTTGCACCGCAGCCTGCAGGAGTTGGGCAAGCCGAACGTGATTGGCTCCACCCTGAGCGCCATGGAATGGGTCAACCTGTTTGCCCTGGCGGTCAACGAAGAAAACGCTGCCGGCGGGCGCATGGTCACGGCGCCCACCAACGGTGCGGCAGGGATCATCCCGGCCGTGTTGCACTACTACATGAAGTTCAACCCGGATGCCTGCGACGACGATGTGGTGAGGTTCCTGCTGGCGGCGGCCGCAGTCGGCATCCTGTGCAAGACCAACGCGTCGATCTCCGGTGCCGAAGTGGGTTGCCAAGGCGAAGTGGGCTCGGCCTGCTCGATGGCAGCCGCAGGCCTGGCCGAAGTGCTCGGTGCCACGCCGCCGCAACTGGAAAATGCCGCGGAAATCGCCCTGGAGCACAACCTGGGGCTGACCTGCGACCCGGTGGGTGGCCTGGTGCAGGTGCCGTGCATCGAGCGTAATGCGATTGCCGCGGTCAAGGCGATCAACGCCGTGCAAATGGCCCTGCGCGGTGATGGCGAGCATTTCATCTCGCTCGATCAGGTTATCCGCACCCTGCGCGACACCGGTGCGGACATGCATTCCAACTACAAAGAAACCTCGCGCGGCGGCCTGGCCGTCGCCTTTGTCGAGTGCTGATTCGCAGCCCAAGGTTTATTCAGGGGCATTGACACGCTACCCGGTAGGAGCAGCCTTGTGCTGCGAAGAGGCCAGTGAACACATCATCAATCTTCGCTGCTGTCACTGGCCTCTTCGCAGCACAAGGCTGCTCCTGCACGGTCAACGGCTCTTCTGTTTCAGCGTCAGGAAGCTCGCACGCATGTCCTTGGCCCAGCCGTCGAGCACTGGTTTGACGTCATTGAGGGTGAGTTTCTGGGTGTCGTTCTCCAGCTCCTTGCCCGCGCCCTTGCGCACCACCTGAGCGAGCACTTTCTGACTGGCACCGTCCAGGAAGGCCGCCTCTACGCCAACATCTACTTCCTGGTCACGGCCGCCCATGGCGGTATTGACACCCGCCGAGATCAGCGCAATAGGGATAACCTCATAAGGCTTTAGGCCTTCGTTGCTGGTAGACACGGCGGTGATCGCCGGGCGTACCACGATGGTGCCTGGGCCGGGGGCTTTGGCCAGGGTCAGAACGCTGCCCAGTTCACGTCGCATGGCTTCGTTGAAGTAACGGGTAATCTCCTGCAGCGTCTGCGCCGAAATGACCGCTGTCGGTTGCGGCTTGGGGTAGAACTGGCTGGGCTCGATGAACACCTGGCTGTATTGATTGACGTTGACCTTGGGGTCGATCCAGCGCATCACCGGCGCGCCGGATGGGCTTTCAGCGGGCTGCAAGCGGCTGTAGTCCTTCAGGAAACCGGAGTAGTCACTGGGGTCCACGCGGTTGCTGGAGCAGGCGGTTACGGCAAGCAAGGCTGCGCACAACAAGGTGATGCGGGGCAATGATTTCATGATCGTGATGCATCCATGAGAGGTCGGCCAGAACAACGCTAGCAGGTGCAGGGCAGTTGGCCAGTGGGCAGTGTATTTCTTGGCGGTGTAGGCGGTAGGCTGTGATGGGTACGGCGGTGGATTTTTAGCGCTTTTGAGATCGAGCGCCGCCCGTGCAGCGCATCGCGAGCAACGCTCGCTCCTACGTTTGTTTTCGGCCAGTAACGCCTGTGACAGGCGCGCACGACCGCCTTGTTTGTTCGACGCGATATCGCGTCATGCGCCAAGGCGGTCGCGCGCATTTGCCCCAGGAATAACTGGCCCGAAACAAACGTAGGAGCGAGCGTTGCTCGCGATGCGCCGCGCGGGCGGCGCTCGATCTCAAAGGCGCAACAACCCTCAAGTCGAGCGCTACCCCAGCACCTCGCGCAACCGGTACCACAACATCCCCAACGCCAGCAGCGGTGAGCGCAATGCCTTGCCGCCCGGGAAGGTCAGGTGCGGCACCGCACTGAACACATCCAGCCCTTGGCTGTGGCCCACGGCAATGCCCTCGGCCAGCAGCTTGGCTGTCCAGTGGGTCACGTTCAGCCCGTGCCCTGAATAGCCTTGGGCGTAGTAAACGTTAGGGTGCTGGTGCAGCCGCCCGACCTGAGGGAAGCGGTTGGCCGTGATGCCGATCATGCCGCCCCATTGGTAGTCGATGCGTACTTCGGCCAACTGCGGGAACACCTTGAGCACTTTCGGCCGCATGTACGCGGCGATGTCCTTGGGGTCGCGCCCGGAATAGTGGCAGGCACCGCCGAACAGCAAACGCCGGTCGGCAGTGAGGCGGTAGTAGTCCAGGCCTACCTTCTGGTCGCAAAGAGCCATGTTTTGGGGGATCAGGCTATTGGCGAGCGCCTCGGGCAGTGGCTGGGTGGCCACCACGTAACTGCCGGCCGGCAGCACCTTGCCGCTCAGGCGCGGCTCCAGTTCATCGAGGTGCGCGTTGCAGCCAAGCACCAGGCTCTGTGCCCTGACCTTGCCGTGGGCGGTATGCAGGGTCACGCTGGGGCCATGCTCGATGCGCAGCACCGGGCTCTGCTCGAAAATGCGCACGCCAAGGGCTGCGGCCGCACGTGCTTCGCCCTGTACCAGGTCCAGTGGGTGCAGATGGCCCGAGCCCATGTCGACCAGGCCGCCGGCGTACTGGTCGCTGGCAACGATCTGGTGCATGTGCTCGGGGCTGACCAGGCGGGTTTCGTGGCGATAACCCAGCGCGGCCAGGTCCTCCTGTTCCGCCTTGAAGGCGGCAAACTGGGCGGGTGTGTTGGCCAGTTCGCAGAAGCCCCACTGCAGGTCGCAGGCAATGCCGTATTGCTCGATGCGCCTGGCCACCAACGCCACCGAATCGATGCCGGCCTGTTGCAGGTAGCGCACGCCGTCCTGGCCGACATAGCGGGCAAAACCACTGACGTCATGGCCGATACCGCGGATCAGTTGGCCGCCATTGCGCCCACTGGCACCCCAGCCGATGCGCCTGGCTTCCAGCACGATCACCGAAAGGCCGCGCTCGGCAAGCTCCAGTGCGGTATTGACCCCGGTCAGGCCACCGCCGACCACGCACACATCGGCGCTCAGTTCGCCGTCCAGGCTGGGGTAGGGCGCCGCGTCGCGAGCCGTGGCAGCGTAGTACGAAGCAGTGTGCAGGGTATCGAAAGGCATGGTGCGTTCTCGGCTCAACGGTTGGACTTGATCTTGCTCCAGGAGCGGGTCATCACGCGCATGATCTTGGGGCTTGGCGTGCTGGAGATGTACAGCTTGTCCAGCACTTGCTGGGGTGGATAGACCTCGGGGTTGTTCACCAGGGACGCATCCATGTAGGCCTGGGCGTCGGGGTTGGCGTTGGCATAGCCGACCGTGGCACTGACTTTGGCGATTACTTGAGGTTCAAGCAGGTAGTTGATGAACGCCAGTGCCTGGTCCGGGTTGCTGGCGTCCTTGGGGATGGCCAGCAGGTCGAACCACAGGTTGCTGCCTTCCTTGGGAATGCTGTAGGCAACCTTGACGCCGTTCTTGGCTTCCACTGCGCGGTTGGCAGCCTGGAACACGTCGCCGGAGTAGCCGAAGGCCACGCAGACATCGCCGTTGGCCAGGTCCGAGACATATTTGGAAGAATGGAAGTAGGTGATGTAGGGCCGCAGTTCGAGCAGGCGGGCTTCAGCCTTGGCATAGTCTTCGGGCTTTTCGCTGCGTGGGTCCATGCCCAGGTAGTTGAGAATGGCCGGGAACAGCTCGTCGGGCGAGTCCATGAAGGCCACGCCACACTGCTTGAGTTTTTTCAGGTTATCGGGCTCGAACAGCACCGCCCAGGAGTCGATGTGGTCCACGCCCAGCGCGGCCTTGACCTTGTCGACGTTGTAGCCGATGCCATTGGTGCCCCACAGGTAGGGCACCGCGTACTGGTTGCCGGGGTCGTTCTGCTCAAGCTGTTTGAGCAGTTTAGGGTCCAGGTGCTTCCAGTTGGGTAGCTTGCTGCGGTCCAGCGGCAAAAACGCACCGGCCTGGGCCTGGCGGGCGAGGAAGTGGTTCGAGGGCACGACCACATCGTAGCCAGTGCGGCCGGCCAGCAGCTTGCCCTCCAGGGTTTCGTTGGAATCGAACACGTCATAGACCACCTTGATCCCACTGCTGGCCTGGAAGTCGGCCAGTGTCGTGTCACCGATGTAGTCGGTCCAGTTGTACACGCTGACGGTCGGAGCGGCCTGGGCAGCTGCGCCGAACAGTAAGGTGAATGCAGCGGGAACCAGGGATTGCAGATGACGCATGTCGACACCTCGTTGGTCTTGTTCTTGGGTTCGGTGTATCGGGGGCTGCGTTGCAGCCTTTTCGCGACGCAAGGTCGCCTCCACAGGAAAGCGTGGCCTTGCGTCATCGCACGGGCAGTGCCCTTGGGTTTAAACGCTGAGCATCAGGAATTCACGTTCCCACGAACTGATCACCCGTTTGTAGTTCTCGTGCTCGGCACGCTTGACCGCTACATAGCCTTGGACGAACTGCTTGCCCAGGTACTGCTGCACGGTTTCGCAGTCTTCCATGTGCTGCAGGGCATCTTCGATTGTGATGGGCAGGCGCAGGTTGCGTCGCTCATAAGCCCGGCCCTGCACCGGCGCACTCGGGTTGATCTTCTCGACCATGCCCAGGTAGCCACACAGCAGGCTGGCAGCAATGGCCAGGTAAGGGTTGGCATCGGCGCCCGGCAGGCGGTTTTCCACGCGCATTGCATCGGGGCTGGAGGTCGGCACACGCAGGCCGGCAGTGCGGTTTTCTTCACCCCACTCGACGTTGACCGGTGCCGACGTGTCCGGCAAGAAGCGGCGGAACGAGTTGACGTTAGGTGCGAACATCGGCAGCAGCTTGGGGATGTACTTCTGCAGCCCGCCGATGTGGTGCAGGAACAGCTCGCTCATGCTGCCGTCTTCATTGGCGAACACCGGCTTACCGGTCGCGATGTCGACCACGCTCTGGTGCAGGTGCATGGCACTGCCGGGTTCGTCAGTGATCGGCTTGGCCATGAAGGTGGCCGCCACGTTGTGCTTGAGCGCGGCTTCACGCATGGTGCGCTTGAACACGGTGATCTGGTCGGCCAGGTCCAGGGCGTCGCCGTGGCGGAAGTTGATCTCCATTTGCGCCGGGCCGTCTTCATGGATCAGGGTGTCCAGGTCAAGGCCCTGCAGTTCGCACCAGTCATAGACGTCTTCGAACAGCGGGTCGAATTCGTTGGCGGCATCGATCGAGAACGACTGGCGACCGCTTTCTGCGCGGCCCGAGCGCCCCAGGGGTACCTGCAGCGGCAGGTCTGGGTCTTCGCAACGCTTGGTCAGGTAGAACTCCATCTCCGGTGCAACGATCGGCTGCCAGCCTTTGTCGGCGTACAGCTTCAGCACCTTCTTCAACACGTTGCGCGGCGACAATTCGATCGGGTTGCCTTGTTTGTCGAAAGTGTCGTGAATCACGATCGCGGTCGGCTCGATTGCCCAGGGGATCTGGTACACCGCAGTCGGGTCAGGGCGGCAGACCATGTCGATGTCGGCGGCATCGAGCAGGCTGTAGTAGATGTCGTCGTCAACGTAGTCGCCGGTGACCGTCTGCAACAGCACGCTCTCGGGCAGACGCATGCCACGTTCGTGCAGGAATTTGGCGGTCGGTGCGATCTTGCCGCGGGCGATGCCGGTCAGGTCGCTGATCACGCATTCGACTTCGGTGATCCGGTGTTCTTTCAGCCACGTGGACAGCTGATCGAAGGGGGCGTTCATACAGACCTCTTGGTTGGGTTTTTGTGTGCGCGGCGGGAGCGGGTGGCTTCCCAGGTGACGCGCTGGAGACTATCTTGGTCGCAGCCCCCTGGGGCGATCTATCCACTTTCTCCGATAATCAATGCACCAAAAGAGTGCATACAGGACAATGCGTGACAACGCTCAACGCCTTGCAGGTTCAGGCTTTCCACACCACCGACGTCACCGAGCAGGTGCGTGCCACCCCTGGCTGGCAACAGCAATACCGGCAAATGTCGCCCGGGCATTTCAGCGGCGAACTGCGTTGCCTGGAGCTCGATGGCGTGGAGGTTTATGAAGAGCGGCTCAATACCCGTGTCGAGCAGTTCTTTCGCCCCCCCAGTGGATCGCTGGCGTTCTGTTTCGACCGCAGCGAAAACAGCCTGTACCTGCTCAACGAGCAGAGCCGCAATATCTGGATCACCCCGGAGAACTACGAAGAAGTGGCCGTGGTGTTCGACCAGGCGTTTCTGGCCCGTCATGGCCTGGATACGCAGCGCCTGGAAGGCTTGTTCATGGTGCCATTGGGCAGCGGCCAGAACGCCTTGTTCGGCAGTTGGCTGAGCGCCACCCTGACCCGTTTGGGCAACGCCGATTGCCCACTGCAGGGGCAGGCGCTGGCGGAACAGTTGCTGGAAGACTGCCTGTTCATCCTCGACAGTGCCTGCCAGCGGCTGGACAGCGGTGCGCTGGGCAGGCGCAGTGAAGAGCGCTTGATCATGCGCCGGGTCAGTGAATGGGCGGCGGACTGCCCCGAAGAAACCCTCAACCTGGTGGCACTGGCTGATGTGGCCGGAGTATCGCTACGCCAGTTGCAGCAGGCATTCAAGGCCTTTACCGGTATGCCGCCGGGGACCTGGCTGCGGTTACGCCGGCTAAACGGCGCGCGACGGGACTTGTTGCGCGGTGGCGAAGTAACGGTAGCGGAAGTCGCCATGCGCTGGTCGTTCTGGCACCTAGGGCGGTTTTCCGAGAGTTACCGGCAGCTGTTCAAGGAGTTGCCGAGCGAGACCCTGAAACGGCGCAGGGGCTGAGGGCCGGCAGCCGGTGCATTGAACCCAGCACCCCCCACGGAAAGTTGCTATCGTGCCGACCTGTTTCCACCCGAGGTCCCGATGTTCTACCTGCCATTGCTCAGCGACCAAGCCGACCGCCTTGCCAGCGAACCCACCGCCAGCGATTTTTTCCCGACTGCCAGTTTGCTGGAGGCCGCGGCGGTGCTGTTCGTGCAAAACCTGCCACGCCAGCCCGCCACTGCAACGGCCGACGCTCAGGAGCGGCGCTTTGCCGAAATCGTGCGCATCGCCAACGAGGTCGAAACGGCCGCGCCGGGGCGCTTTCAAGGCCAGGTGGCGCAGCATTTCGACCGCGAGGCATTCGCCATGGGCCTTGGCATGCTGGGTGAGAATGGCATCGGTTTGCTGTCCGCCGAGGTCAAATACGACGTCGAGGACATGCACGATGACCAAGGCCAGTGGAGTTTCCAATTTGCCGATACCTACCGCCAACAGGTCACGCCGCTGCACCCGGTCTATTTGCCATCGCTGGCCAGCGACCTGCTGCTGAGCGATCAACAAAACCGCCTGCTGCGCGAGTTTCTGTCAGGTGTTGACGAGTCGGTGGCGGTGCAAGGCTTTGCCGGCACCGGCAAGACGTTCCTGATTCACCAGTTCGCCCGTTTGCTCGACCCCCAGCGCACGCTGCTGCTGGCCTTGACCGAGGGCCAGTTGCGCGCGTTGCAGGCACGCGTCAAGGACGCCCAAGCCTACACCGCACTCACCTTCGGCCAACTGGCAGACGAGCTTCTCAACCGAGACCTCACCAGCAACGGTTGGCGCTTGCGTGACCCGTACCGCACCAAATTGTCCTGGCGCCCGCAGGAGGCGCAGGTGGTGAAGTGGCTGAATATCCCCGATATCGGCCCGCTCGCGGCCCGCGACGTGGTTGCCTTGTGCATCAAGGCCGTGCGCAGTTTCTGCCGCAGCGGCGATGCAGAGGTCCAGCTGCACCATTTGCCCTGGGCCGGGCCGGGCACCTCGCCACTGGACCAGGAAGTGCTGCTGGAAAAGGCCCGGCTGTACTGGCAGGAGCTGATTCGCCCCTCAGCGCGGGAGATTCAACTGCCGGTGCGTGATTACCACCGGGTCAAACTGCTGTCGCTGACCGCTGACATGATCGACAGTCGGTACACCCACGTCATCGTTGACGAGGCCCACGAGCTGTCGGCACCGATGCTCGCCGTGCTGGACCGCAGCCCGCAGTCGATCATCACCCTGGGCGACGAGCTGCAGAACCTCAATGGCCTGAGCCCGCACCACGGTGGCTTCATCCGCCAGCGTTACATCGACCATTCGCTGCGCGCCGGGCCCGCCATGGATAACGTCCTCAACCCGCTGATCCAGGCGCATCCGGCCAAGATCCAGGCAGCATTCAGCGGCAGTGCCGAGCACTACACCCGGGTCAGTTTCTTCGACACGGTCACGGTGCCAGAGCAGCCCACGGCACTGATCGTCGATGACGAGTGGGGCCTGTTTGGCTGGTTCCAGCGCCTTACGCACCAAGGGGTGCCGTTCGTGTTGTTGAAGAGTGCGCGCAAGGATTTCGAGCTGTTCGTCGAAGATTGCATCGAGCTGTACCGCTACGGCACACGGCCGCGTCACCCCATGCTGTTCCGCTACGCCAGTTGGCAGGCGCTGGAGCAGGACAAGGGCGATGACAAAGCCTTCGTAGCGGTCGCCAACATGCTGCGCAAGGGCTATACACCAGAGCATTTCGCCAAGGCCAAGAGCCTTTATCGTTGGGACAAGGCGCCCAAGCTGTTCCTGGGGCGGGTGCGGGACGTGAAGAACATGGAATTCGCCCGGGTGATGGTGTCACCGGAGCTGATGGTCGCGCCCGTGGCGGCGGGCAATCGCAACGAACGGGCGCGGATGCTGGCGGGCCTGTATACCGCCTGTTCGCGGGCACGGCATGAACTGATCGTGCCGGGGGGGATGCTGGACTGGGTGAAGGACCAGGTCAGGGACTGAGGAAATCGGGGCCGCCAGGCGGCCCCGATTGTCCCGTCAGTTACGGTCCAGCCACACCGTTTGCGCGTTGGTGAATTCCCGCACACCAAAGTGCGACAATTCGCGGCCAAAACCACTCTTCTTCACACCGCCAAAGGCGACGCGGGGGTCGGATGCGCAGTAGCCGTTGATGAACACGCCACCGGTATCCAGTGCTGCGGTCATGCGTTCAGCCAGCGCATAGTCGGCGGTGTAAATGGTCGACGCCAGGCCGAATTCGCTGTCGTTGGCCAATGCCACGGCATGGTCGGCATCCCGCGCAGGGATAATCGCCGCCACTGGCCCGAACAGTTCCTGCTTGAACGCGGTCATTTCCGGGGTGACGTTGGCAAACACGGTCGGTGCGTAGAAGTTGCCCACGCCTTCGATCTTGTTGCCGCCCAGCAGCAAAGTAGCGCCTTCGGCGAGTGTCGCCTGAACCTGCCCATCGAGTTCATCGCGCAGGTCGTAGCGGGCCATCGGGCCGATGTAGGTGTCGTCTTCCAGCGGGTTGCCAACCTTCAGCTGGCGCGTTGCTTCAACAAATTTTTGGGTGAACGCTTCAACGATGCTTTCTTCGATGATCAGGCGTTTGGCCGCCGCGCAAACCTGGCCGGTGTTCTGGTAGCGACCGATGACGGCCGCCTTGACTGCGGCATCCAGGTCGGCATCGGCCAGTACGATGAACGGGTCCGAACCGCCCAGCTCCAGCACGCACTTCTTCAGCGCGGCGCCGGCTTGCGCACCGATCGCCATGCCAGCGCGCACGCTGCCGGTCAGGGTCACGGCGGCAATGCGAGGGTCGTTGATGGCGCGGGTGACACCGTCCGGCGTGACGTTCAGCACTTCAAAGACGCCTTCCGGCAGGCCGGCATCCTTGAACAGTTCGCCCAGCAAGTAGGCGCTGCCCATGACGTTCGGGGCGTGCTTGAGCACGTAGGTATTACCCGCCAGAATCGCCGGCACAGCACCGCGCAGCACTTGCCAGATCGGGAAGTTCCACGGCATCACGGCCAGGATCGGGCCCAGCGGGCGGTACTCGATGCGCGCTTTTTCGACCTGGGTTGGTTCCGCTGCCAGCATGGCAGGGCCGTGCTCGGCGTACCAACGGCACAACCCGACACACTTGCTCACTTCGCCCCGGGCCTGGGTGATCGGCTTGCCGATTTCACGGCTGATCATTTGCGCGAACGCTTCGGCCTTGGTTTCCAGCGTGTTGGCCAGGGCGAGCAACCACTCACTGCGCTGACCCAGCGACACCTGGCGCCATTGGCCATAGCCCACCTTGGCGCGTTGCAGCGCCGCTTCCAGTGCGGCGTCGGTATCGAACGGGTAGGCGCCAATCTGCTCGCCGCTGTGCGGGTCGAGGGAGATGGCGTGGGTCAGGCTGCTGATCGCGCTCATGGTGGAAACTCTCGCTGTTGTTGATCCGTGACGCCAGACTAGTGGTGTAGGGGTTTAATGAAAACTGAATAATAATGAGCGAAACATTCACGTTTGGAGAATGACTGTGGACCTGGTGCAACTGGAAATCTTCAAGGCAGTGGCCGAGCAAGGCAGCATCAGTGCCGCCGCGCAGCATATCCATCGGGTGCCCTCGAACCTGACCACACGTATCAAACAGCTGGAGGAAGACCTGGGCGTCGAGCTGTTCATCCGCGAGAAAAGCCGCCTGCGCCTGTCGCCAGCGGGCTGGAACTTTCTCGAATACACCCGGCGCATTCTCGACCTGGTGCACGAGGCGCGGCTAACGGTGGCCGGCGAAGACCCGCAGGGCACCTTTGCCCTGGGTTCGCTGGAAAGCACCGCAGCCGTGCGGATCCCGGCCTTGCTGGCGGCCTATAACCAGCGCTACCCCAAAGTCGACCTGGACCTTTCGACCGGGCCGTCGGGGACGATGCTAGAAGGGGTGCTGTCTGGGCGATTGGTCGCGGCCTTCGTCGATGGGCCGGTGTTGCACCCGACGCTGGAAGGCATGCCAGTGTTCGAGGAAGAGATGATGGTCATCTCGCCCCTCAACCATGCGCCGGTAACCCGCGCCCAAGACGTCAACGGCGAGAACATTTACGCATTTCGGGCCAACTGCTCGTACCGCCACCACTTCGAGAACTGGTTTGTGCAGGATCAGGCCGTGCCGGGCAAGATCCACGAGATGGAGTCGTATCACGGCATGCTGGCATGCGTAAGTGCCGGTGCCGGGTTGGCCATGATGCCGCGCAGCATGCTCGACAACATGCCGGGGTGTAGCACGGTGAGCGCCTGGCCGATGTCGGAGGATTTCCGGTATTTGAAGACCTGGCTGGTGTGGCGGCGGGGGGCGGTTTCGCGCAGTTTGAGTATGTTTGTGAAGTTGTTGGAAGAGCGGCAGGGGAGTTTAGGTATGGCTGTAGATACCGTATAGAGCAACCTTCGAGAGCAGGGTCGTAGCTACCGGCGCTTGCCACGACCCGAAGGCTCATATACTCATGTTTGTTATTAATTTCGTCGGGAGGAATTTGGGTGGAATCAATTGGCTCCAATATTTTTCATGGCTGCGGGTGGATATAATGTATTCGACGCATTCGGATATATCTGATTTGATTTTGGGTCCAAGCCCCTCAAGTATTAAGTGTATTAAATTAAATAGCTTTGACCTATATAATTTATCATTTGTTAGAAAATTGCTCAGCTCGTCATCTGTCATTGAGGTAAGTGGGTAGCATAAGTAGTGGATGTGGTTTGTATTAATGGTTTTCATTTTGGCTTTGGAGTCGATTAGGTAGGCTTAGATGCTTGTGCTTTTAATTTTGCACGACCATTAAAATCTTTAAGGTCCTGCCATGTTGTGATCGATTTAGGGTGTGATGCTGTTTCAGCTTGCAGTTTGGGTAGCGCGATTTTAAAGCGCCCAAGTCTCGCGCTTCATTAGGTTTAATGGTTTGCGATACTTGGTATTTTGGGGTTGTTGGAATTATTGCGTGTTGTTAAGATTTGCTTGTGTTTTTTAGTTTGGCTCTAGCTTTCTGGGATAATGATTAGGTCCGTAACAAGAGCCCAAAGACTATTTGGTGCTTCATTGTGGCAGCTGAGTCCAAGTTCAGGAATGCTTGTTGAGAACTCGACTAAAACTCGAGTGCCTAGCTTATGTTTGGGGAGGCCGGCTTCGCCTTCTTGAACGATCACAGTTCCAGTTTGCCCAATAAGCTTCCAGTAGTTTTCGGAGGGTCGTGTCGGTTTTTCCGAAGTGCTTGTGCCGGAGAAAGTGCATCGCTTTACTTTTTCCCCATTTTCTATCTTCATTTCTGTCCTTGCTTTTGTTCTGCTAGTCCCCAAACCCAATAAAAACCGCGCCATGTAACTTCTCCATCTACATCCGTAAGCTCCATGGGGGTGCCCAGCTGATCGCACTGGTACCACGCAAATGCATCACCGATCTTGGTAAGGCTTGTACTGCCACACGGGATCCCGATCAATGCTGTAAAGGTCCCCATAGCTGGGCTGTGGTGGAAGCTCAAGCGTTGTGTCCCTGACAGCTTGAACTACCTAAATGAACGTCCCAGGCTCGAATACGTAGTGGGTGGTACTGCCATCCCGTTCCTCATCGTGACGACATTCTCGGCGCCGCGTGTTTTAAAGTGCTGATCAGGGTCATCATAGGTGTGATGATTCGAGGTACCAACTGGCTGGGTCGAGCGCCTTGAGGACATGATTGTGGCTGCGGATGTCCGTTCGACTCTCGACCTGATGTAAATGTCGTAGTGGATTTTAAAAGAACAATGTGTTAACTTGCGTAATTTTTAGGTTTTCGCCGTCATTGGCTGGTTATTTATCAAGTTTTTCGCTAAATAGTAAGTCGCCATGGTCATTCTCGGCGAGAATCCATGTTAGCTCTTTGTTGACTATGTAGTATTCGAAGTATCTGCAGTCTTCAAGTATATTTGGCACCTTTTCTAGCGGTGCGCTATAAATTAATTTGCTCTCGTTGTCTTCGTCGACTATGAGCCAGATATCCTTCGTGTTGGTTGGGGCTAGTTCACTTAAGTGCAGGTGTCCAGAGTTATCATCAAAAACCTGAATTATTGGTGTTTTTGAAAATGATAACCACCAGGCTCTTGGGTTGCCTTTGACGAATGTTGATTTAATTTTCGATAATATTGTATCTTTATTTTCGGGCTCTTTGTATGGCAGATCTTGCTTGCTAAAGGCTAGAGATAGCTCGTCCACTAAAGATAAATTATTCGTATTCATTTCTTCCTCACTTTTTATCAGAGCGATGGGGGTGCTGAGGGCCAGTGTATGTAATATTCCCTCTATCACCACATCCACATTTATTTCGTTTTCCTGCCGTTTGCCAGCCAATATGGGGCTTGTCATGGCCGCTCTTTGGGTCCATGTCTTCATGGGGAGCGTCATATGCAATCTTACTCCCGCCTGCTCCTTTGAACTCTACTGCAGTGCCAGTGTTTTCATCAAATTTTGAGAACGATATTTTATCTGGGTCGTCCATGCCTGCATTACGAAACGCTTGGCGTCTTGCGATGTCGAAATCACCAGCATGGCTTAGCTTAGCAAGGCCTAATGGGTCAAGCCACTGCGTCGGGCTTGGTGCGTAAACATATATATTTAAGCCGCCTGCAAATCCGATCGGATCCTTGCTGATATATCGTCCAATGTGTGGGCTGTAGTACCGATTCCTGTTGTAATGCAGATCTGTCTCGATGTCGAAATACTGCCCCTGAAAGCGCAATGGATTACTAGTATTCGCCCATTTCGCCTTGTCGCTTTGTGCCTCTTTAGCTAATCCCCAAGCCCTGTGTTTCCCGCTCCAAGCAATCTCCCCATCTCCATCGGTAAGCTCCATCGGCGTCCCCAGCTGATCACACTGGTACCAAGCGAAGGCATCAATAGGTCTGCGTGTCGGCTTATGCAGCCATACCGGATCCCGATCAATATCGTAGTGGTCGCCATACGTCGGTTGCGGCAGCAGATCCAAGCTGGTGTTGATCACCGCCTGCGCCACTGGAATGAACGTCCCCGGCTCGAACACGTAGTGAGTGGTACTCCCACCCCGTTCCTCTCGATCACGACACTCCGTGGCAGGCGTATCGCCATCCCACGTGAACCACGTAAAGCCACACCCCAGCTCTTCGTCCCGCTGCCGACGCGCATTTTCGTTCCACACAGGCCCTGCTTGGGGGCGGTCCCGGTACTTGGAACGTGAGTGTTTGTAGAGGCGACGACCCAGTGCGTCGTAGGCGAAATCAACACTCAGCCGGTCGTCTTCATAGCGCCGTAGACGGTTATAGAGGTCCCATACAAACCGACCCTTTTTGCCATTCGCGATCCGCTCGGCCAGGTTGCCGCGCTCGTCGTAGCGGTACTGCGTGCCGCAGTAGCTGCGCAGCACGTTGTCGTTGATTCTGCGCGGTGAGTGCGGGTTCGGTCCCGGTGGCGCGTCGGGGTCCAGTAGGTTGCTCGCCGGATCGAAGGCAAAAGTCTCCTTGTTGTAGTTGTGAGTGGCTTCGAGCAGTCGGCCCACCGGGTCGTAACGGTAGTACGTGTCGCCCCGGTTCAGGTCTTTGACGTGGGTAAGCTCGCCGCTTTCGTCGTATCGATAGTTGCGAGCCGCAATGCGCTTGGTGGCGCTATGCGGTGCCACGGTTTGCTCAAGCAACTGACCATTGGGGCTCCAGGCTTGACGCTGAATCAGGCCATTGCCTTGTTCACGGCCAATCTCGCGGTGCAAGTCGTCACGCTGGTAGCTGATCAGTTCACGATCATCGAACTTGAGGCCGAGCAAGTGACCGCTGCCATAGGTGAGCCAGCTGACGCGATGGCCATCAGGCCGTGTGGTGGCAATCCGCAGGTTGAGTGCGTCGTACTCGTGGGTGAACACGGCGACCTTCGGCTGCTTCATGTACTTGAAGTGCTGATGCTCGCGGTTGTTGTTGCCCGCCAGGTCGTAGAACCACTGCAGCTTGCAGTCCTTGTTCTCGGCGAGCAGTAACCTGCCATTGCCGTCGTAAGCGAAGCTTTCGGTCTCCCATTCTTTGCCACCGCGTTGGCCCGCGTTGCTTTCGACCAGCCGACCCATGGGGTCGTACTCGAATTGAGTGATGCGGTCACCGTCGAGGCGGCGGGTGGGAAGGTCGCTGCTGTTGTCGTAGAGGTAGTCGGTGACCTGCTTGTCGAAGCCGGTCTCCTTGATCAGGCGGCCTACGGGGTCGTACTTGAAACTGGCCTCGCTGTTGTTCTCGTTGCGCAGGCGTACGAGTTGGCCGAGCTTGTCCCAGTGGTAGGTGAGGGTGGTGTCGTTGGCGTTGTGGCGTTGATGGAGTAGGCCGGCCTCGTTGTAGTCCCAGCGGGTACGCCGATTCAGCGGGTCAGTGAAGCTGAGCAGTCGGCCTTCGGCGTCATAGTCGAAGCGATCCTGAGTCTTGTCGGGATATACCACACGGCTCAGGTTGCCCGCTTCATAGTGATATTCGGTTACCTCGCCGGCAGCGTTGGTGAGCTTGACCAGTTGCCCGAACGTGTCGTACTTCCACTGTGTGGTCTTGCCCGAGCAGTCCGTGTAGCTGGCCAGCTGTCCGTCGCCGTTGTACGCCAGCTTCTTCTCGCCGCCGTTGGCATCGATAATGGCGATGGGCAGATTGTCGCTGTTGTAGGTGTACTGGGTCTTGTTCTCCAGCGGGTCGATGGCTTCGATGATGTTGCCGCGCTGATCGTAGTCATAGCGCCATAGCCCACCCTCTGGATCTCGTGTTTTGAAGCGCTGGTCGAGATCATCGTAGGCGTGATGGATCGATGTGCCGTCCGGTCGGGTGTGCTGCAGCAGGTTGCTGCGCTCATCGTAGGCATAGTGGTCGATACTGCCGTCGCGATGTACGTGTTGGACCACATTCATCGCATCGTCGCGGAAGAACCACTCCTCGTTGCCGTCGGGATGGACGATGCGGTAGGTGTAGCCTTGGAGGTTGTAGTAGTGCTTGGTTTCGTTGCCAAGCGCATCCGTCACGTAGGTGAGACGGATGTTCTTGTCCCACTCAAGTCGTACTTCGTGGCTGCCATCGTCTGCCCACTCGTGAATGGCTTTGGCGTCAGCCCCCTCGCCGAGCCATTCCAGGTTCATGGCCCGCCCAGTACGGTCGGTGTATCGAGTGATCAGGTGGTGTTGATAGGTGTAGCCCCACTGTCTGCCATGCTCATCCCGTGCGGATACGAGATCACCGTCTGCGCTGTAGTCATATTCGGCCAATTGCCGTAGCGATTCGCCGTCGCTCATCAGCCATAGGCTGGCAATGCGTCCGCTTGGATCAAGACGGGTATGGATGTGCTGATGGACCTGGTCGTTCTGATAGGTCAGTAGGTCCGACAGGACATGAGTACCATCATGAAAGTGCTCGTAATGCAGGGCGACTCTAGCGCCGCCACGGTGGCGTATTGCGATAAGACGGAAGACGTTGCCGATGCGCTCATATCGCTCTTCAACCCGATGCCCATAGGCCAGCGACAGTGTTCGCTCGCCGGTACGAACGAGTACAACTTCCTCAATGGGGTCATGGTGGAATTTGCCGACTTTGGGCAGCGGATAGTTATGCGAACGGCCGTCAGCAGCCTGATAGCAAAGGGTGTCATCGATGATTTCAAAGTGCACGGTGAAGGGGGATATCCACCGTGCACCCAGTGGGCCGCTATCGAGCGCAGACTGACTGGATCGGTAGTTGCGCACCCACGAAACTGGAAACGGCCCAGGGAGAGTAAAGTCGGTATGAATAAGCTGTTCCGAGCCCTTTGCAAACGTGATGCTTTTTCCCGTGCAAGGGCATGTGCCGTTCTTCGCGGGTTTTGGCTCATTCCTCGGACCAGGCTGTCTGTTGACCGCACCCAGCTCATGTTGGCGGCTAACACCTTTGGCTTGTCTGATTCCAGTTGGCGGAACGCTGCTGTTGAGGTGGGTGCGCTTGCGTTGAGCGGCCTTGGCCAGCATGGTCAACAGATAGGCAATGCTATGCTCGGTGTTTGCATTACCGAGGTTCTTGAGGCTTTGCTCAACCTCGGTAGCCAGTTGTCTGAGTAGTCCAACGTACTTGAAGCCAATGGCTTTAATGTAGTGAGGTATGAACTGGGATAACTGGTTGAGAGTGGCAACGGTAGCCACTTCAATGGGTAGCGTTGCATGCTTTGCAAGCTGCTCCAGTAAGGAAAGGTCCTCGCCTTTTGCGGCTGGCTTGTGCTTCAGCTGCCCCTTCAGGAAGTCGTCAACGCCGCTGGCAATCGTAAGCATGATTGCCTTGCCTCTTTTCCCGCATTCCGCAAGTAGCTCAGACAATGCGGCTTGAGCATGCATGACGAAATTTTCCAGTTCGCCGAGGATTGTCGCGTTGAGGTGCCCGGTTAGTACGGTAATCAGTGCTTCACCGAGTGCTGCTTTGGGGTTGGCCTTGACCTGCTGTTTGACCAGGTGCAGGGCAGGTCTGAGGCTTTTTCTCGCAAAGGCCATTGTGGGTGGAATTGGGATTATTCCAATCAGATTTATCCCGAGGCTGACCCAGTCGAGTACGTTTTTGTCCTTGCTTTCTGTGAGTACGATAATGTCGCCAACGGCGTCTACCGCCGCCATGATGTTGTTGGCGATAGGGATGAACTCTGCGACGGTTTTCAGATCAGCGAGGGTCAGTCTGTTTTCGCTGAGTTGCCTTAGCCAGAGGTCGACAGTATTTGCTCCCTCTTCTATGTCTTCCGGGGGAATCTCTCTGATAGGGGCGACGGCCGTTTCGTGCGGACGTGCAGCTGGTGCCGTAGTCATAGTCTTGTTTTCCCCAAGGTGGCGGTGGCCGAGGTTTTCAGCTCGTCAGTGACGGGGTTCTTCAGGGATTGACTGAGCAGTCCATCGGCGCCTGAGGAGTTGAGTGCGGCAGCGTTCGAGAGAATCGCTGTTGCAACCTGCTCAACTGCCTTGGTTGCAAGCTCAGCGGTTGTTGAGCTCGAGGCGGTTTCGCTGGCTTCTTTGATTTCACTCGCTGGCGACCAGGTGTCAGTCGGGTCCTTGCCCAGCGTCACCTTGGCCGGTCCGGAGGCGAGCCCTGCCACGCTGGCGAAGCCTTCGCTGTCCAGCTTTCCTGTAAACACCCTGCCGAGTGCATCTTCGACGCGGTAGTCCGCCATCTCGTAGGCGTGGCGGCTGGCATAGTGCTGAAACAGCTCCAGATTGCCCTTGCCTGCTTTGGGCTCTTCGGGAAACGCTGCTGCTTCGCTTTTCGAGCCTTTGTAGATGAAGTCGGTGGCATGAGCCGTGTACTCGCCGGCTGTGGCGTGCAGGATCCCGCCCGCGTTGTAGGTCGTACTGCTGCCGCCGGCTTGAATCACCAGTTCCTCCTTGGCACTGAGGGTGATCCGTTCGGCGGTGACGCTGACCTTGAGCTTGGCTAGGAGGTTGATGTTGTCCTTGAGCGCTTTCAGGTCGATGTCGCCGGAGGCCGCGACTAGTCGCCAGCCCATGCTCTGTACGAACTGCCGCACGCCCCGACTGGCACTGATCAACAGGCGCTTGCCGATGGCCAAGCTGGTGTGGCCGCCTGTGCTCAGACCCAGGTGCTCGCCGCTGGCGATATGGGTCGACTCAGGGGTTGTGGTGGCGATCCCCGCTGGGCTGGCGATCACCAGTTGCGGGTCAGCCAGCTCTGGGAAGCGGTTGGCTTCAGGGTTGCCACCGCTGCCGCGAATGGCATCGTGCTGGGCCTTGAGGGCATCACCCACTTCATCCTGATCGCCGCCTTCCTGGGCCAGGTGATCGCGGGCTTCACTGGCAAAGGTGGTGTGGTACTCCTGTGCGACCTTCAGGCGCTCGGCGGTTTCGGCGAGGTCCGTATGGTGTTCACTGGCGCGAGCACGCATCTCGGTGGTCAGCAGCAGGCCGCCACCCGCACGCACCACACCGTGGGTATCGGTGCGCAGCTCGAAGCCTTGCCCACGTGGCTTGCCGCCAACGTGGCGAGGATGGGTGAGGTAACCGAGGTTCAGCGCCGAGTGGTCGTGGTCACTCATCAACGCCGCGCTGATCTGCCCGGTGGTGTCGTCCAAGCGCAGTTCGTTGTGGCGTTTGCCGTGGTGCTCCTTGCTGCGGATCGGGCTGAGTGCCTTGAACTCGGGCAGGCGGTACGGCGGGCGGTTGACGATGTGATAACTGCGCCCGGTGATCATCGGCTGATCGGGGTCGCCGTTGAGGAAACTGACCACCACTTCCTGGCCGATACGGGGAATGGCCATGTGGCCCCAGGTGGCGCCGGCCCAGGCTTGAGTGACCCGCACCCAGCATGAGCTTTTATCATCGTCCTGGCCGAGACGGTCCCAGGGGAATTGCACGCGCACACGGCCGTGCTCGTCACAATAGATTTCCTCACCGGGTGGCCCGACTACCTTGGCCATCTGCGGGCCTTCGATTACCGGTTTGGGGCGGGCAGGGGCGTGCCATTCGACTTGCGCAGGTATGAGGGTGGCGGTGAGCGTGTAGGACGTGCCAACTTCGGCTTCGGCAGCATCCTCTTCCAGTGCCGCAAACTGGCGGCCCTTGTGCGTGATGCGCAGGGGGCGCCAGAGGATGTTCATGTCCTCGCGGGCGTGGCCGGCCAACTGGAACGCGACGCCCGGTTGCAGGCGAGCATCATCGCCTTCGACTTCGGCCACGCGAGCATCGCCAAACAGGGCATTGACTTTGGTCTGGGTGAACGGCTTGCCGGCGTTGTCGTGCTTGTAGCGGCCAGGGTAGTCGTAGCGTTCGTAGTCGTTGCTTTGATTGCCCATGTCCTGAGGGAACATGGTGTGCTCATGGTTGTAGCGTGGGTGGGTAAAGGTGTAGTCGCGCTGGACTTGGCTGCTGGTGCGTACCTGTTCGCGGTAGGCGAAGTGGCGCAGGCAGGGTTGCTGCTCCATGCCGCCTCGGTTGGCGACATACAACACCGGCTCGCCTTCCAGGCTACCGAAATTGCTGATGTGATCCGTCTGGATCACCACGTGGTTGGCTTCGCTGTGCTCGAAGGTGCAGATCAAGCCTTCTTCGGCCGACAGGCGCCAGAAGAAGTTCAGGTCCAGGTCACCGGCCTGGACGCAGTACTCGCGGCTCTGGTGTGGGTTGATCAAGTACTGCGTCAGCGTGCCCCATTGGCGTTCGCGGAACAGTTCCTCTAACAGCTGCGGGATCGGGCGGTGCTGGAAAATACGCCAATCGGACTGCAGGCTTGCGCGGGCGAGTTGCGGCTCGATCACGGCGCGGTAGCGGGTGCGGCGGTGACCGGTTTTGCCTTGTTCGAAACTGCTGATCAGGCCGTGGACATGGCGCACGGCTTCCTGCTGCTGCCAGATGGTCAGCACGGCGGGTTGGTCTAGAAGGGTGGCGAAGTCCGCGTCGTTGGCAAAGCTGACCAGTTCGATGTCCAGCCGATACAGCTCGCTCACGGCCTCAGTCAGTTCGAACGACACCACGTCGAAATTGATTGCCTCATCGGCGGGGGTGCAGAAAGTAAAACGCACATCATTCAAGTTACTCATACGGGCTCCTGCGGTTTATTCCATCGGGCAGGTTCACGAGGCCGGGCGCGTTATAGAATGCGCGGCGTAAGTGCACCCAAAGACCGTAACGGGGAATCCATTCCTCGTCGCCGTAATAGCTTCCTAAAAAGTTGTAGGAAGTTTCGCTAAATACGGCCTGTGTGTTATTTCGAGTCAAATCGGTATTCGCTTTGCTCGCAGGCACAGTGACTGTTGAGTCAAGTCAGCGCGGTATTGAAGAACTTATGGCTGAAGCATCGTCTGCAGTGATACCAGAACTTGTTGAGTGATGGCGTTGAGCTTTGTCGTGAAGTACAGATAGGTGCCCGTACAGAACACCCCCATCACTGCCCAGGGTGTCCACCACGGCAGCTGTCGATTTATCCGGTAGTGACGAGGTGCAACATTCTTCAGCGGCTCGGTAAGGGGTTCTGAATCGCGCTCGGTCCCGCGTAGCTCAACGAGCTTGTCATGGATGCGCTGGATCCAGGCTTCCAGTTCATCGTCACCATTGGTTTGGTTGGCGTACTTGCCCCGATAGCCCAGCGCCAGGCACCAGAACAGGAAGACAAACAGGTCGTAGCGCCCTTCGGGCGCTTCCAGCAGGCGGTCGAGCACGCTGAAAAACTTCTCGCCGCCCCAGGTTTCCTGGTGAATGGCGCTAAGCAGCGACTGTGCTTTCCAAGGGGAGTCTCGCCCCCAGGGAGTGGCCATCACGGCCTCATCGACCACGCAGCAAATGCAATAGGAAAAGACCACGCGATCGCCTTCGTCACAGTGTTCGAGATGACGCACTTCTTCGACCATCACGTGAATCTGGTTCTTCACGTAGGCGAACAGTTGCTCGACGTGATCATAGTGTTCGGTCCCTTCCAGGCGAATGACCAGACCAAGCAGTGGCGAGGCGATGTCGAGGATCGGGTTCTTGGTGTTCGAACGGGTTTCAAACCCTAGCGCATCGACCTGCGGGAATAGCTCGCTGAGGGGCGGCGATTTGCGCGCGGACTTCTGGCCATGGTCATAGGCTTGGGCGGGAGTAACGGCCATAAGGTGGACCTCCTGGTCACATCACCGGCTGCCGCCCGGTCTGGGCAGGCCAAAGCTGGTGGGTTGCATTCGCCGTATTGACGACCTGCAGTTGATGAAAGGAATTGCTGCTGGCGTACAACGCCATGAAGTGGGAAAGCACATTACCGAACAGCTGCAGTTCCCCCTCGCACGCAAAGCCGGCAGGATCGATGTGCAGCGTGGTGCGCCGGCCGCGCACGGGCTGGCCCTTGTTCAACCAGTCATACGGTTCGCTGTCCACCTGCTTGATGGCATCCAGCCGCTGCGTAGTTAGGCGTTGTTGTTGCAGGTCGTGCACGGCCACGAAGTCGTAGGCCCGCAGTACCGAGGCGAATGCTGACGGCGAGGAGAGCGACAGATTGTTCAAGGTGAGGTTGGAAATCAGCGCCCAGTGTCGCTCACCCTGACCACCGCTCTGCAGTAACGGCGGGTATGTGCGGCTGGGCCGTGACAGGTTGCAGTAGGTGACGAATGAGGGTGTATCTTGCGTCGTGACATCGATGTGGCCCACCTCCAACTGCTGCGCCAGGGCGCCGTTGGTACAGGTCAGCTCGATGCTCAGTGCCTCTTGCTGAGCCAGGTAAGGCGTAAGGTTGCGATGCACCAGGCGTAAGCGGTGCTCCACCTTTTCAGTGATCGGGTTCTGTTCGAGATCCAGCTTGTAGTAAGGCGTGGGCTGCGCCTCAGCTAGTGGAAAACTGGGGTCGAGGGAATCGTAGGGTTTGAACTCCCGCAGATGCTCCCGGGTTTTCTGGCGCTGGCTGCTGACACGATCAATGCAGAAGATCTCATCTTGCGCGCCGTCACGCCGCGCCGTTTGAATGGTCTCACGCAGCGCCTGCCCATTCAGCGGCATGGGTTGCGCCGAGCAGGAAAACAGGTTGATGGCGGGGATGCAGTTGAGCAGGATCGTCGTCTGGTCGATCAGCAGATCAGGCGGAAGAGGGGCATTGAAGCGAAATTCCAGTTGGATGTGCGCTGCGGCCTCGTCGGGCCAGTAGGCTGAAAGCCCTTCGATACAGAAGCCGTAGAAACGCTCGGGGAACCAGAGAAACTCTTGCAGAACGCGATAGCCGTCCAGGTGTTCGCCGGCGCTGGGCAACAGTGATTCCTCCTTCTCGAAGCCGACGAAGGCAACAGTGGGCGGCAGCGTGAAGCGGTACTGGTTGATGTGCAGGTACAGCTTGTCCAGATGCTGCGACAGCCACTGGTACAAGGTCAGTGCATTACGGCTCCCGCCCGCCAGGTGAAAGCGCAGGTGGTCGCACTTCATGCGCCCCAGCGGTTGTTCGGATAAGGCGCCCAGGTCGATGCGCACCACAGGCGCTTCGGCACTGCGCAATGTTGTGATGTTACGGATTTCTAACGGGGCGATGGCCAGGTCCGCACAGGTGCGGAATTCGCAACTCACGCCTTCGAGCGGGCGGGAAAACACCGGTGTGCCTTTGGGCAACACCTGGGTCTCGCTCAAGGCGTGGTCGATGAGCTGGAACTGCATCATCGTGACGCTGGGCAATGGCCGCAGGACGTTAGGACAGAGCAGCTGCAGCAGCGGATGGGTCAGCTCGGGCAGATGGTCTTCAATCTTCATCACCAGGCGTGCGGTGAGAAACGCGAAGTTCTCCATCACGCGTTCGACATCCTCCCCCGAGGCCGTGCGGCCGAGGAAAGGGGCCAGCCGTGGGTTGTCCTCGACAAAGTCGTCGCCCAATTGTTGGAGGTGCCGCTTTTCCTGTATGAACCAATCTTTAAACTTCATGTTTATCGTTTTTTGACTCTAATCGGGTGGCTCTCGTCGGTGCGAGAAAAGATTCCAGTCAATTCGTGGGAAATTTCCTACAAGTTGCGGGCTTAGAAAGTTCTGATGCAATGCGTACTACTTTTCATAGTTCAAGTTGTTGCCCGTCGTCTGCAAGAAAATTGTTAACGCGTATTTCTCCATAAATAACATTGAACAGTGTTTTGCAGTGCTGTTACTGTCTTTCGAAGTGTGCACCTCGCAAGTGCCTCCACCTTCGAAAATGCAGTCGGTAAGGTTTACCGCTATGAAACTGAAAAAGGATTATTTCCTACATGGTTTGTCGTTGTTGCAGCGCCAAGCAATGCCCGTCGTTGTTGTTGCCATAATCATTGGTGTTACAGCAGCACTGGTCTGGCTTTGGTGGTTGGGGCCTGAATGGCGTTGGCATGAGCGGCAGCCACTGGCTGATCTACCCGTTCGCATTGCGGCAACCGTGCTGCTGATGGCCCTGCCACTGCTGATCTGGAGTGCGCAGGTGCATCGGCGTAACTGTTTGATCGTGCGCGAACAGCAACGACAGGCGCGGCAGGTGGAAGACCCCTGCTTGGCGTATGTCCAGGCCCAGCAACGTTTGCTCGACACCAGCCTGGCCCGTTTGCGCGATAGCCAGGGTGGGCGAGGGCATCTCTACGATGTGCCGTGGTATCTCATCCTTGGCGAAGAGAATGCAGGAAAGTCCAGCTTTGTCAGCCGTTCGGATCAGCGCTTTGCACTGACGCGTACCGAGCGCAGCGCAAGCCAGCGGGCCACGACAGACCCGGACCTGGCTTTTGGCATCGATTGGTGGGTTGGCGACGATGCCGTGTTGATCGATCCGCCAGGCGAGTTCATCAGTCAGCCTGAACGGCCAGTGGTCGTGGCTGATCCCATCAAGCAGCCTGTGACCATTGGCGCCGAAGGCGAGGTCGAGACGGTTGAAGTGGATGAAACAGCAGGCCCGAATGTAGAACCCATCGGTCTGCCACCTGGCATCGAGCGACGCATGTGGCAGCACCTGATCGGCTGGCTCGCAGACAACCGCAGCCGACGTCCGCTCAACGGCGTGGTGTTGCTGGTGGACATGGTCAACCTATTCGCAAGGTCAGCAACTGAGCGCCGTGACTTGGCCTTCGTGTTGCGTGCTCGCTTGACTGAGCTGGGTGGGGAGCTGGGTACGCGGTTACCGCTCTACGTGGTGATGAGCAAGTTCGACTTGCTGGACGGCTTTGACGAGCTCTTTGCCAAGCTACCGGCACGCGAGCGCGAAGAGGTGCAGGGCTTCACCTTCACCTTGGCGTCGGTGAAGGACTTCGATGCCTGGCTTGAGGAGTTGGGTAGCGCCTATTTGGACTTCGTTGGGCGACTCGGCGATCGGATGATGAGTGCGACGATGGGAACGCCAAGTGCGGGCCGCAAGAGCGCTTACTCACTGCTCAGGGAATTGAGCGGCGCCCAAAACCTGTTGCTGAGTTTTCTGGGCGATGTCCTGGGCAGCGATCGCTACAGTACACCGGCCTTGGTGCGGGGCCTGTACTTTTCTTCGGTTTATCAGCGGGGCGAGGTGCGTAACCTCTTTGCCGATGCTTCAGCCCGCGCCTTCGCCTTTGCTTCGCCGGCATTGTCAACCAAACCGCAAGGCACCTCGGTGGTGTACTTCGCCCAGCAGCTCTTGCAACGGGTGGTCTATCCCGAGGCCGGCTTGGCGGGCGACAACCAGAAGGTCGTTCAGTACAAGACGCAGCTGTTGAAAGGTGGTGCAGTGGCGGCGGGGTTGTGCGGGCTGGCCATGGCCGGTGGCTGGTTGCATTTCTACAGCGTTAACCGCGACAAGGCGGAGCATGTACTGGAGAAAAGTAACGCGTTCACTCAAACGAGCATGGATGCAAAAGACGATTTGACCGGGCGTAGTCTGCTGATGCCCCTGAATGACATCCGCGAAGCTGTGAGCCTGTATGGCGATTACCGTTCAGGCTGGACCGTGTTCACCGACATGGGACTGTACCAAGGCAAAGCCATTGGCCCACAGGTGGACCAGGCTTACCTGAATGCCCTGGCCAGGCGCTTTCTACCGGCAATCGCAGGCGGTGTGGCGGCCACCATCAAACGGTCTATCCCCGGGAGTGATGAGCAACTGTCGGCATTGCGCATCTACCGTATGATCGAGGATCGCAATAACCGCCGACCGGAGCTGGTAGAGCAGTGGATGGCCCGTGAATGGCAGAAGGCATATCCGGGGCAGGGGCAATTGCAGGCCGCATTGATGCGGCACCTCAACTACGCACTGGCTTATGCCGACGTTGAGCTGCCCGAGTATCGGCAGATGGTGGCCGAAGCACAGCAGCAGTTGCGCAAGCTGCCATTAGCCCAACGGGTCTATATTGGCCTGCGGCAGCAGGCGCAGGAGCAACTGCACGGTGAGCTGGATTTGCGCAACGAAATCGGCCCGGCATTCGATATCGTGTATGTGCCACTGGCCGAGCGTGATCACCAGGCGGGGGTCGATGGCAACCTGTCTCTGGCACCCTTGTTGACTGCGAGCGGTTTTCGGGACTACTTCGATCAGCACAGCCAAAATGCGACCGACCTTGCCCTGATTGATCAATGGGTGCTGGGCGAGCGACGACAACTCGACTATTCAGAGGTGGACCGACAAGCACTGACGGAGCGGTTACGTGCCCTGTACAGCGCAGACTACATCGACAGTTGGCGGCGCGTGCTGAACCAGTTCTCGGTGACCGAGTTTAGCGACCTCACGCATGCGTTGAGTGTGCTGGAGCAGGTCACAGGGCCCGCCGCGCCGATACGTCGACTGCTGGAAACGGTGCGTGGCAACACGATGATCTATCCGCAGGGGGCGGACAGCGAAAAGCAATCGCAGCCCGCCCAGCAGGCGCACGCCCAGGCGATGGGTATCTACCGTTCCTTCGCCGGCCTGTCCGGCATGCTCGACGTTCAGGGCGATAAACCGTCTTATTACGACGAAACGTTGCAGGCCATCAGCGCCGTCTACGATTATGCAAAGGCGGTGCAGGACAACTCGAATCGGGGCAGGGCGGCGCTCGCGGTAGCGTTGAGCCGCTTCTCGGAAAAAGACCCTGACCCCATTCGTAATCTGCAACGCATTGCTACAGGGCTACCTGAGCCGCTGAACCGTCAGGTACGCCAACTGGCTGAGCAAACCTCGCAGGTGCTGATGGTCATGGCGTTGCAGGAACTGGAGCAGCGCTGGGGCGCCGAGGTATACAGCGTCTACCTGGAGCGTTTGGCATCGCGCTATCCCATCGACCCGGCCGGCCCGGATGTGTCGCTCAAGGATTTTGAGGCGTTCTTTGGCCCCCAAGGCCAACTGAAGCGCTTCGAGGATCAGTACCTCACCGTGTTCCTCAAAGACAACCTCGATGCGCTGCAATCGAGTGCCGGCGATGGCTTTCTGGTGCGCCCCGAGGTGATTGCGCAGCTTAAGCAGGCCGAAGTCATTCGCAACGCTTTTTTCGATAACCGCGGCGAACTGAACGTCAGTTTTGGCCTTGAACCTGTGGCGATCAGCAGCGGGCTGCGGGGCAGCGTATTCGGCCTTGATGGGCTGTTGCACGCCTTTGCGGACAGAGGTAAAGAGCCCATCGGCATGACTTGGCCAGGGCCCGCCGGGGAGAGCGGGCGTAGTCGCGTCACCTTGGTGCAGGCCACTGGTACCACGGTCAGCCAGAGTTACCACGGCCCCTGGTCGCTTTATCGTCTGCTCAGCCGAGGTGGGCTCAATGCGCGCACTCCAACCAGCGTGGATTTGAGCTTCAAGATTGCAGGCGATTTTGCCCGCTATAAGTTCCACGCTACCGGTGCGAACAACCCCTTCACCCGCCAGCTCTTTGCGGGCTTCGCGCTACCGCAGCGCTTGCTTCGAGATGACATTGCCAGTGAAGTAGCGCAGCAGTAGCGCTTCACGGCCCACAACAAAAATCCCGATGCCAGTGACCTGGATCGGGATTTTTTCCTACGGGGTCTACTCCGGCCTGATAGCCCAAAGTTGCATTTCCAGGTTCGGGAACTCGCCAGCAATGTGGAACCCAAAGCCACTTGCCTGCTTCATTTGCTGCCACGATTCATGCTGCCGGTCGAGTTCGAAGTAGACGAACCCGGAGTGGTGAGGCAGGAAGCGAGGCGTTACCAGCTGCGGAATCAGCGGCATGCCAGGCATCTGCAGTTGTACGAAGTGATGCAGTTGCTCGATCGAAGTAACCTTGCCCTGTTGCTGAAACTTCTTGCGCAGATCCTCACCCGGTAGGTCTGCCCGTACGGCCAGAATGAAGGTGGCGTCTTCCAGAAGTTTGCGCTCATGCAGCGTTGCCGTGAGCACGCCATATTGCTGCTCCTGGATCGGCAGCGACACGGCGCGGGGCTGGAGGATGGTGCTAAGGGAACGGCGCAGGGTCTCCTCCAGCATGTGGAAGGATTCGGCCAGGTCATCATGTTGGTAAGCCGGGTACTCCAGTGGCAGCCGACCGTCGTCGGTGAAGGTCACCAGCTCGCCACAGGCCTGCCCTAACGCGATGTGCAACTGCTCAGGGTGCACGTTGTGACGACGAGCCAGGTGATGGAAATAGGGGTGGAGCCGGTTCATCACTTGCAGCAGGGCAAAGTCGGTGATATCGGCGATACCGGACTGGCCGGGTGTGCAGATCCGCTGCGCGAGATTGCGTGCGCGCTCGCGCATCAGCCCCGTCGCCTCTTCAAGGAAGCCCAACAGGGCCGGTGCCGCCTTGAGCGAGATGCACGTGGGATAGAAACGCGGGTCCAGCATCACACTGCCATCGGGCCGTTTGTCTAGCACTTTGGCTAATGCCAGGCAGCTGTAGGTGCTGTTGTCGTCCTGCAGCCTGATCTGCACGTTCGGAATGGCGACATCGAGGATCATCGAGTCGCCGCTGCCGCCGTGGTTGTCCATGACCGGAACACCTTTGGCAATAAAGCGACCGCCCGAATGGTCACTGTCAGGCCAGCGCACTTCGGGGGCGCCGGGTGCATGTAGAGGTAGGGCGAGGAAGATGACCTTGTTGGCAGCATCCAGAGGGATTTCCAACGGAGGAGGCGGTGGCATGTCGCCAGGAATATCGAAGACCGTGCCATCAGGCATTACACCACGTGCACGGGTGATCGCGATTTTACCGAAGCTCAAGTACTCGGCGTTCAGTTCCAACTCGCTGAAACCGTAGAACGCATCGTTCAAACTGGTAATGCGTTGTTGCAATGCCGATTCGGCGGCGTAGGCCATTTGCTGAAAGTGCTGGGGTTTGACGAACAGCCCTTCTTTCCACAATACCGCGTTGCGTGAACTCATGAAGATGTTCCTCTTGGTTGGGTAGCGGAATCACTGGTCACGGCGATATTCGCTGTCGTGCCGAAGTTCAACGCCATTGTTTTCAAAGTGGACATGTACGGTATGGTTATAGCCGCGAGGTTGGATACGCACGGCATCCTTCCAGTTGCCCAGCGAGCTATCGCCCAGGCGCGCAATGACGGCGATGTAGCGAGTGCGTTCGTTGAGTTCTTCGTGCTCGATGAATTTGAAATGGCCCGGCATCAGACGGTAGTCGTCAGCGCTGATTAGCGTGCTGCCCAGTGCTTTGGCCAGGTCTTCCTCCACTTGCTCATAGCTAGCATCCAGCAGCAACGAATCGTCCCGCAGTTGCAGGACTTTGAACGCGATGGATGACGGTGTTTGGCGTTGGGGCGGGCTGCTGGGTTCTGAGGGCAGCGCGGGTCCTGTCGCTGCGTAACTGGCCAATGGCGCGGGCGATTTCGCATCGTTGATGGCCTGCTCATGGTCCGCGGAAGTGGGGTAGTTCTGGTGCAGCTGTTCGGCCAGTGAACTGAGCCTGTCCGTAAGCGCTACGGCGTCCTCGGCGCTGAGGCTAGCCGCTAATAGTTCGGGATGGCCATGCGCCGGTGCGGGTGCGCCTGACGTCTCATGCGCCGAAGTGGCAAGTGCTGGTAGATCAGCAGCATAGAGGCTCAGTGCCACGTGGCTGATATCGTTGTTGGGGCCGCCGATAGGCAAGTTTGGATTCACTGCCACTTGATAGATCCTGCTGATCGACGTGCAGCCAGTGAGTACCAGGCCAATGAGCAACCATCCAATGGTCGTTTTCATCGAGCCTCCTTGCCGAAGATGCGCGCGATGGCCGGATCAATCCGGGCTTCTGCAGCTCGGTCCAATAAGGCCAGCGGGTCAAGTTCGTCGACCGGTGCGGTCGTCACAGGCTGAAGAAACCTTAAAGTGTCGGTCACCGGTGTGCCTAGCGCTTGCAGCGGGCAAAGCTGTGTGGTCAGCAGCGCAGTAAGCGGGTTTTTGGCTGCACAGTGTTCTGGCCTCACAGCGTCTTCGTTAAACAGGCGTATGGCGATCTGATAGGTGCCGATGTGCAGTCTGTCGTTATGCCTTAAACGGATGAATGTTCCCGAGAGAAGCCCGGTATCACTGCCATTCATGAAGCTTTTGCCGCTGTGGTCGATGATGCAGAAGTGGCCTTCATGCCAAGCAATTTCGCAGTGCACCGGCAGGATGTGCGTCTGGCGATCATGTAGCTGCCACGTGCCCTGACTGCCAATGGTGCCGCCTGCGATGTCGAATCGGTGTTGCGGTTCACTGCCATGCAGCAGCTGTTCTGGGTTAAGAATAGAGAGGGTGAGACTAGGTTGGATAACAGGTGGGCTCATGCGCGTACCGTGATGCGAACAGGGGGTGGCGTAGGGTCATTGGGCTCTGCGATGAAGCTGGTCCATCCTAGGTGGGTGCCGTGCTCAGCCCGCAAGCTGAAGGGCGGCGCTTCCTCCGCCCGCATGCGCAGTTCCAGGTCATAGGCACCGACATCGCGGAGCAGGAAGTCCACCAGGTGGCTCAACTTCTGGAAGTTACCGCCGCTGGGCAAAAATTCGCGAAACTGCGGCTGATTCAGGCCAGCGATCACGATGGTGAACTTGCTGTTGCGTGATTCGGTGCTGTCACCGATCAAGAAGTTGTTATCAAGTTGGCAATTGCGGGTGCCTAGGCCATTGCGCTGGGGCAAGGGAATCGGCACCGTACGTTTTTCGTATTCACGGATGGCCACCTGCTGCAGGTCGAAGCAGTGCGCGATCATGCCGGCCACCATGCTCGGTGATCGGCTGCGGCTGGCGATCATCCCCACATAACTGAGCAACCGGCTCCAAGGTAGCGGTGTGGCGCCTCGCAACGCTGAGTCATCCAGCCCGATGAGGGCAAAGATGTAGCGAGAGAAGCCATCTTTTGCGCCCGGTTGAAAGCGCCGGTAGTAGCGGTACTTGCGCCAGCCCTGATGCAACAGGGTGTGCAGGCGATGGTTGAAGAAGTTGAAGTACGCCGGACGCAGCCCGATGCCATGAGCGTGTTCGTAGGCAATGTCGTCGAGATAGTAGGTGGGCAGCGGCGAATCTGTGCCATGCAGCCCCAGGAAGCTGGCCTGAATCCGATAGCGATCGTCCTCCAGGCGGTCAGCGCGCAGTACGTCGGCAACCGGGAACGATAAACTGGGAGAAACCTCCAGCCGCAAGCGGCGCCGAGCCTCCCGGGACAGGGGGCGTTGTTCGAGATCGTCCCCGTGCAGCTGGTGCATCAGTTCCAGTAATTGGAAGTAGGTGTACTGGTGCGCGCTACGTAGAACAATATCGGCTCGTTCACGACGTGTTTCTTTATCGAGGTTGTCCATAGCGTATTGCATATCCCAGTGTGTTTGATTATGCCTGTCGTGGCGCTATTTGATCTGTGTTGATGTAAGTCATGTTGTTGGATGATGGGGTATGTTCGGTCGGTGTATCTTTAAAAGTTTGTAGGAAAATTCGCTATCGCGTTCGTCGAAACTAAACAGCTCGAACACTAGAGTGCATTCTTCCGGAAATTCACGATGTACTGGGTGATGGTTTCCTGTCGAGTATTTGGGTGTAAGAAAATGTGTGTTCGCTGGTCGTTTGCCGATCCAGCCTTTTTTGAATAAAGAGTGCAATATGCCCATGAAATATAAATGCGCACGTTGAGGCGACGACTTGCTGCCCGTGCCCGGACGACCCTCTGTCAGTAAGAAAACGAGTGTCGTTAGAGGGCGTAATAATAGGTAAACCATCCTCAGAAGGAGGGTTCTACCATGCGTAATCATCACTATGCCCTTGGTGCTGCGCTACTGCTCACCCTGGCCATGCCTTGGACGTTGGCGGCGGCTGCCGACCTCAATGCGCCTATCGACATGCAGGCTGTCCAGCTGCAGCCGCAAGAGCAAAACGGCATCCGTTATCTGGAAGGCGGTATTGGCCAGGATGAAGCCAATGCCCTGCGCAAGACCAAAGGGTACGACTTGCATGTCGAACTCTCGGCAGGCCCAGGAAGCGAGTTCCAGAGTGGCGCCACAGTCGACATCCAGAGTGCACAGGGCCAGCCCGTGCTGAGCGTTACCAACGTAGGCCCGCTGCTCTATGTGCAGTTGCCACCGGGCCATTACAAAGTTACCGGCAACGCCCAAGGTGAGACGGTACAACAGCAGGTGGCCGTCGACGGCAAAGCGCCTGTCACGGTGAACCTGCACTGGCGTTGAATGGCACAGTCCGGGCAGGAGTACATCTGTACTCCTGCCGAATGGGAGCGCACCGCCATGAGCCTGGACCTTCAGCTGGAGATGTTGGACGAGCGGGGTTTTGTGTTGATCCCCGGTGTGCTCGAACCCCTGCGTATCGCTTTGCTGCGCTGCGCCATCGATGACTTGCAGCCCATTCACTGGGATTACCAAGGGCTGCTCGAACACTACAAGTGCGTGTTCAACCGCAACCCCCTGTGGTTGCCCTTTCTGGATCTGCCACCGCTTATCAACCTGGCCGAGGCCGCGCTCGGCGAGGACTGCCACGTGATCGGCCAGACCGCCTGGCGCAGCCACCCCGGCTACCCCGGCATGGCGCTGCACCTTGATCACCTGCCCATGCAACTGCCCGCGTGGATCAGCGAGCGAGGTGCCTTTACCCAGCCCATGCAGATCCTTACCGTGCAGCTGTACCTCAGTGATATCGATCACAGCATCGGGCCGACCTGGATCGTGCCTGGTAGCCATCGGGCAGCACGCCCACCCGAGGCCGGCGAGTCCGAGTGGCAAGGGCGTGAAGCGCATCCGGTGTTGTGCAAGGCGGGGGATGCATTGGTGTTTCGCAGTGATGTCTGGCACAGCGGCGGCGCCAATTGCACGCAGTCGCGTGAGCGCGACATGCTGCAGGTGCATTACGGTCGGCGCATGGTGGCGCAGAAGTTTTCGCCGTATTTGCACTGGCAATTCAACCCGCAGGTGCTGCAGGAGGCGACGCCGAGGCAGCGGCGGCTGTTGGGTGAGCATGAAGAGGCGGCCTACGACTGAATGGCGACAGGGCCCGTGATAAGGCGGTCGCCCTGGTATTAGCCAATGGTGGCAAACAGCTTTCAACTTTCTGATTATCTGGACAATAATCAGAGAAGTATTACTTGGTGTGACCGGTTTGGATGCACCGGCCACCGCATAAGCTCGAGGGGCTCAAGCCCCCACTTTGCCCGTGTTGTAGACCATCAGGAGATGTCATTGATGAAAACCCGTCTCGCTGCTTCGCTGGCCGCTGCAGTGCTGGCCTTCGCGGGGGCCAACCTGGCCCAGGCCGCGCAGGTATCGGCTGCAGTTGGCGCCACCAGCCAAGGCGACATGACCTACCGTATCGGCCTTTCGTTCGACTGGGACAAGAAATGGCTGGAAAGCAGTACCGGTTATGTGACCGGTTACTGGGATGCGGCCTACACCTATTGGGAAGGCGGCGACGCCAGCGGCGCGCACTCGTTGTCGTTCAGCCCGGTATTCACCTACGAGTTCAGCGGTTTCACCTATACCCCCTACATCGAGGCCGGTATTGGCCTGGCGGCATTTTCCAAGACTGAAGTGGGCGACCAGCGCCTGGGTTCGGCGGTCAACTTCGAAGACCGCATTGGTTTCGGCCTGAAGCTGCCAGGTGCGCAGAAGGTCGGCATCCGCGCGATGCATTACTCAAACGCGGGTATCAAACAGCCTAACGACGGGATCGAGTCTTACGCGTTGTTCTACAGCAAGGCGTTCTGAGTTTGATGCGCTTTTTGTAGGAGCAGCCTTGCGCTGCGAAGAGGCCGGTACCGGCAACAGATATGCAGTGCCAGTACCGACCTCTTCGCAGCCCAAGGCTGCTCCTACAGTCAGCTAGAAGGTGTACGAAACCCCGGCCTGCACCGTTCGCGGTGCGCCCGGGTACACGTAGTTGTTGAACGCCCCTTCGTCATACCCTTTGTTGAAGACGTTCTTCACATCGAGGTTCAGCCGCACGTGTTCATTGACCTTGTAGAAGCTGAGCAGGTCAACCACGCTGTAGCGCTCCATGGTGTAGGTCGTCACGGCTGTCTGGCCGGCGCGATCATCTACGTATTTCAGGCCAACACCCAATCCAAGGCCTTTGACCGCGCCGTCCTGGAATTCGTAAGTGTTCAGCAGGCTGAAACTGTTGCGCGGGATGTTGGCCAGGTGGGTGCCGGTAGGCAAGCTGGTGTCCTTGGTCACTTCGGCATCGACATAGGCGTAGCCACCGATCATGCGCCACTCAGGGGTGATGTTGCCCGCAATGTTGATGTCCAGCCCGCGGCTGCGCACCTCACCTGCTGCGATGCTGTAGACCCCGGTGGGGTCGTTGGGGTCGCGTGCCAGCACGTTTTCCTTGACGATGTGGTACACCGCCGCATCGATGCTCAGTTGGCGATCGAGCGCTTCCCACTTCACGCCCAGCTCGTAGGATTTACCCTTCTCCGGGTCGAAGCTGCCGCCCCCCGCAGGGGCGCCACTGTTGGGCTTGAATGACCGCGCCGTGTTGGCATAGACCGCCACCGTGTCGGTCAGGTCGTAGATCAGGCCAACGCGCGGGGTGACGCCGTTCTCGCCCTTGCTGAAGTCACGGGTGTCGACCAGCTTGTCGTCATAGTCGTGCTCGAAGCGCTCGAAGCGGATGCCGGCCAACGCTTTGAGGCGCTCGGTCAACGCCACCTGGTCCTGAATGAAGAAGGCCCAGGTCTGCAGGTTTTCCTTGTCCCAGGTGGTGGTGCGTGTCAACGCGGGCCTTGGCTGGCCGAGCACCGGGTCGTAGATATCGATGGGGTAGGTGCCGACGGCTGCCGAGGAACGCTGGATGATCGAGTTGTAATCGTAGTTTTCGTACTCGATGCCGGTCAGCAGGGTGTGGCTGAAACCACCGGTGTCGAAATGCCCGGTAAGGTTCAACTGCCAGTCACGGTCAGTCCATTCCAGTTTGCGGTAGTTGAAGTTGCGCTGCAGGGTACGCCCGTCAGCGGGTGCGCCGTTGGCTTCGACCGCGTTGCCCTTGAGCGAGCCATCGAGAAACTGGAACCCGCCCCCCAACGTCCAGTTGTCATTGAGCAGGTGCTCGAAGCGCACCTGGGCCATGTTGTTGTCGTTGTGCAGCACGTTGTCGCTGCCTTTCTCCCAGATATAGGTGTCGCGCGAGGCGCTGCCGGTCTGGGTGGCATAGCGGGTCAGGCCGCGGTCCAGTGGGTGGTTGTTGCGCATGAAGTCGCCTTCGAAGACGATTCTGGTGCTGTCGTTGACCTGCCAGCTGACCACGGGCGCCACGTCGTAGCGCTCGCTCTCGACATCATCGCGAAAGCTCTCGCCACCTTCGCCAAGCACGTTCAACCGGTAAGCGAGCGAGCCGTCCTCATTCAGCGGGCCGGTGGCATCGAGGGTGGCGCGGTGCATGCCTTGGTCGTCGATCTGGCTGCCCAGGGTGACCTTGCGTTCAGCCAGCGGTTGCTTGCTGACCACGTTGAAGGTGCCACCAGGGTCGCCACGCCCATACAGGCTGGTGGCTGGGCCGCGGATCACTTCAAGGCGTTCGACGGTGTTGGCGTCGGGGGCGTTGGGGTAGCCGCGGTTGATCGGGAAGCCATTGCGGTAGAACTCGCCCGTGGTAAAGCCACGCACCGTGAACGTGGTCAAGCCCTGGCCGCCAAAGTTGTTGGCGCGGCCAACGCCGCCGGCGTAATCCAGGCCATCTTGCAGCCGTGTGGCGCCGGTGTCTTCGAGCACGTCCTTGGGGACCACGCTGACCGATTGCGGGGTTTCGTGCAGGGCGGTGTCGGTGCGCGTGGCGCTTGCCGAACGGCTGGCCTTGTAGCCGACGACCGGGCCATCGGCGCGTTCACTGTCGGCAGTACCGGTGATACTCAAGGCCTGGAGTTCGATCCGGGCGGGGTCGCTGGGCGATTCGGGCTCAGCCCAGGCCAACGGGGAGACAGCATGAAGCACACAAAGCGAAACGAACGTGCGACGCATCGACGGTACGATCCTGGAGTAGGGCGCTAGGGGGAGGGGTAGAAAGCGTCGCGACACTACTACGAATCATTATCAAATGCATTCTTTTTAAATGGAGCGCGCGTGCCAAATGCCTACCTTCACCGCCGGCCCCTGTAGGAGCGGCCTTGCGTCGCGAAAGGGCCGCGCAGCGGCCCGAGCAATACTGTAGGTGACACTGAAATCGGGGACTGCTCCGCAGCCCTTTCGCGACGCGAGGCTGCTCCTACAGGGCTGCGGATTAATGACGAATCGGGCACATAGTTCGCCGAATACTCAATGCATCGCCTTGATCGCCAGCACATTGCACAGCGGATGCTCCAGCACATGCGCCGTGGTACCGCCCAAAAAGGTCTGCATGGCGTCGTGGCGATGGCTGCCCATGACGATCACATCGACCCGGCTATGGCTGACGAACTGGGCAATCGCACGAATCGCTGGCCCCTCGACGAAATGCCTGCGCTCCAAGGGCACCTGGTGATGGTCGCCCAGGCGGTTGAATGCTGAACGCTGTGCGGTACGCACACTGCCATCGAAGCCAGGCATGGTGACGGTGCCGGCACCGAAGTCGGCGATGTGGGTCTTGGCCGCGTCGCACACATGCAGCAGGTGCAGTTCGGCATTGCACTGCAGCGCCAGCGCATGGGCGCTGTGAATGACCTGCTCATCGAGGTGTTCACCGGCGCCATGGCTGTTCAGGTCCACTGCGGCGGCGATCTGCTTGGGCAAGGGCAGGCGGATGTCACTGATCAGGTGCACGGCAACCGGGCTGTCCTTGAGCAACTGCCAGTCCAGCGGTGTCACCAGCAAGCGTTTGAGCACCGGTTCGTGCTGCACGTCCTTGATCAGCAGGTCGCAGCCCAAGCGTTCGATACGCTCGAGCACGCTGGCCAACGGGTCGCGGGTCAGCAGCAGTTCGGTGGACACATTCAGGCCGGCGTCGGCCATCTGCTCGGCTTCATCGGCCAGCCACTGGCGATTGTCGCTGAGCAGCCGTTCACGCTCCCGGCCATCGCTCATCAAACCGAAAGTGTCGACATCGTCGACGAACACGTTGATATCGAGTAGCGCACCGCTTGACTCTGCCAATGCCGCTGCGCGTTGCAGCGCAGGCGTGTGGCGCATCTGCGGGCCGAGCATGACGAACAAACGCTTGAACTGGCTCATCTCACACCTCCGCGTGTGGAAGCCCCCCGGTTCATGCCTGGTGATCTGGCCCTGTTCAGTCTAGACCCACGTAGGCACCCTTGGGCGCCGCTTCGCTTGCGCTTGCCGCAGACGGAGCCTGGGTGTCAGCGGCCTCTTTCCACCCGCCACCCAACGCCGCGTACAGATTCACCTCTGCCACCAACTGCGCCAGGCGGTCATTGATCAGCCCCTGCTGGGCACTGAACAACGAGCGCTGCGCGTCGAGAAAGGTCAGGCTGCTGTCCACGCCGATCCGGTAGCGGTGTTCAGCAAGGTTGTAGTAACGCTGGTTGGAGGCCACCAAGTCGCGTTGCGCCTGCAGTTGCCGCTGGTAAGTCGCCCGCGCGGCCAAGCCATCCGCCACTTCCTGAAAGGCGCTTTGGATTGCTTTTTCGTACTGCGCTACCTGAATGTCCTTCTGCAACTGGGCATAGTCCAGGCTGGCACGCAGGCTGCCGGCGGTGAAGATCGGCAGGTTGATCTGTGGCTGGAACAGCCAGGTCCCTGACCCTGCATCGAACAGCCCACTGAGCGCCGGGCTGGTACTGCCGGCATTGGCGGTCAGGCTGATGCTCGGGAAAAACGCCGCACGCGCGGCGCCAATATCGGCGTTGGCCGCACGCAGCTGGTATTCGGCCTGGAGGATGTCGGGGCGGCGTTGCAGCAGGTCTGACGGCAGCCCGGCTTGCAAACCGGCGATCTGTTCGTCGGCCAGCGGCAAGGCGCCGAGGCCGTCGGCCACAGGGGCGCCCACCAGTACCGTCAGTTGGTTGAGGTCTTGGGCGACTTGGCGTTTGTAACGGGCGACGGCCGCCCGGGTACTGTCGACACTGGTCCGCGCCTGGATCTGGTCCAGGGCCGACACTGTGCCGGCGCGGCGCTGGTTGGCGGTCAGGCGCAGGCTGCGCTCGTCCGCGGCCAGGGTTTCGTTGGCCAGCGTCAGCAGTTCCTGGTCGGCACGCCAGGTCAGGTAAACGCTGGCGACACTGGCCACCAGGCTCAATTGAGTGCTGCGCCGGGCCTGGTCGCTGGCCAGGTAAGTCAACAGCGCTTGGTCACTGAGGCTGCGCAGGCGACCGAACAGGTCCAGCTCATAAGCACTCACGCCTAGCGTCGCAGCAGTGGTGGAACTGATCATGCCCTGGTCGGTACCGGTCATGCGCCGCGGCAGGTACTGGCGTTGCCCCTGGCCATTGGCCGAGACCTTTGGCAACAGCTCGGCGCGCTGAATGCGGTATTGGGCGCGGTAGGCTTCGACATTGAGCGCCGCGCTGCGCAGGTCGCGGTTATTGGCCAGGGCGCTGTCGATCAGTTGGCGCAGGCTCGGGTCGTGGAACACCTGGCGCCAGTCCTCGACGGCCGGGTGCTTCTGCACATCGCCGGCGTAGGCCGGCCCTTGCGGGTACTGGGTGGCGACGGGGGTGTCCGGGCGCTGGTAGTCAGGGGCCAACGAACAGCCGCACAACAGCGCCGCGCACAGGATAAGGCTGGATCGGGGCATCAGAGGGTCTCGCAGAGTCAGGCGCCTGCCATCCACTTGGTCAGCCCATGGCGGCCACTGACCCCCAGCTTGGCGGTGGCGCGCTTGAGGTAGGTTTCGATCGAGCTGTTCTTCACGTTAAGCCGCTGCGCCATTTCTGGCACCGTGCCGCCCGTCAGCAGGCCCAGGCAGACCTCCTGCTCACGCGTCGAAAGCCGCACGGCTTCCTGCACCAGCCGTTCACCAAAGGAGTGGCGTAACGCGCCCGCCTGCAGATCGCACAGCGGCGACCCGGTCTGCCGCGCGGCCCCTTGGTTGAGCAACTGGCCGTGGTGCTCGACCAGGGGCAGCAAGGTGTCGGACAGGCTTTTCAACTGCGACAACTCACTCAACGAAAAGCCCCGCTGGCTGGGCAGGCGGTGAAAGCAGATGACCCAGCGCCGGGCACCGCTGCAAGACACCAAGTTGCACTGGTGGGCGCTGTGGCGCGGGTGGTCGGTGTCCGGGGGGGCCTTGAATTCGATCAGCAGCGGGTCTTTCATCTGCATGATGCTCTGCAGCAGAGGGTGGCGCAGAGGATCGACGCCGGGCAGTTCAGGTGCTGGGCCGGCGCTGCCGAGTACCCTGATGCGGCTGATGCTGGCGCCGCGTGGCTCGAGGGTCCATTCGCTGAGGTCGAGCCTGTGGATCGGCACTTGGGCATCGACCAGTTGCAACATCTGTTCGGCAAAGCCCTCGGCGCCGGTACTGGCGATCAGTTCGCCAAGTTGCAGATACAGCTGGGGGTCGGGGCGGTGTTCGAGGCTGTCGGTCAGCTTCATAGCGTTGTCATCCTTGATCCAAAGCGTTACGGCGGGTGGTGTCGCAGGCGAGTCCTCCGGGTGGCGAGTGGTTTGTGGCGGTATTCAAGCCCGGCCTGGGGGCCGCGTCTGTAATGGAAAACAGGGACAGAAAGTGCCACCGATTAGGGATCAGTGGGGCAGGGCACTTACAGGCGAGACACTGCACATGAACGGATAAGCCAGCCAATTGACGTCAGAAGCGTGGCGATCAAGGCCTGATCCCGAGCGATGGCCCTTGGCGTAGGCCAAACCGGGCAGCCGCTGTGGCAAATCTCCTACATGTTTTTCAGCAGCCATCGACAGGCCCGGTGCGTGTCCGGGTTTCGGGGGCCATACAGCCTGAAGGTGGGGTGCTTGAATCCGCGGATGATCAACCAGAAGGACCTGCCGAACCATGTCTGCCGCCCAAACCTTTGCCCTGACCGTTGCCCAGCGCGACATCTGGCTGGACCAGATCAGCCACGGCGACTCGCCGCTGTACAACATCGGCGCGTACGTCGAACTGGCCGGCGGGGTGGATGCCGAGCGGCTAAACCGGGCACTGGCGCACCTGGTCGCCCAGCATGATGGCCTGCGCACTGTGCTGGTGACGCACGCGGGCCAGGGTGGGGTAGCCCGCCAGTACTTTGCCGAGGCCCTCGATGTGCAACTGGTGCAGCACGATGTCCGCAGCGCGGATGACCCGTTCGGCGCTGCCCAAGGCCTGTTGCAAACACAGATGCAGACACCCTACCGCCTGGAGGCCAGCCCACTGTGGGGGGCGACATTGATCCGCCTGGGCGAGCAGCGGTACCTGTTTGCCGTGCAGGCCCATCACCTGATTCTCGATGGCTGGGGCGTGGACCAGTGGTTCAAGCAGATCGCCGACCATTACCGCCTGCTTGAACAGGGGCTGGCATTGCCAGACAGCGCACCGTCCTACCGCGCGTTCATCGAGGACGATGCCCAGTACCAGGGTTCGCCACGCCATGACCGCGACCGCGATTACTGGCTGGCCAAGTACCAGCAGCTACCCGATGCCTTGCTGGCACCCCGCGAGCGCAATGCGCAGCACGTGTCGCCGCCCAGTGCGGTACTCGAACAGCCCTTCGATACCCGCTTGCTGGCACGTATGCGTGCCCTCGGTACCACGCTGCAGGCCTCGCCCTTCCATGTGCTGCTGGCGGCGTTGCATGTGTGCAGCGCACGTACCTGGCAGCGTGACGAGTGGGTGGTCGGCCTGCCGGTGCGCAACCGTGGCAACGCCCAGTTCAAGTCGACCCTGGGGCTGTTTACCCAAGTCAGCGCATTGCGCATGGACTTTGGCCGTGAACGCTCGTTCAGCGCCCTGGTGCAGGGGATCCGCGATGCGCTCAAGCAAGACTTTCGCCATCAGCGTTTCGCCCTTAGCGAACTCAATCGCAGCCTTGGTGCATTGCGTGAAGAGCGGCCGCACCTGTTCGAGCTGATGGTGTCATTCGAGGAGGATGGCAACGACCTACGCTTCGGTGACGTGCCCGGCCACACGGTGATGGTCTGCAATGGCCACGAGCCCACGCCCTTGAGCATCCACCTGCGTTGCAACAGCCAACGCGACAGCGCGTGCCTGCACCTGGTGCACAACCGCGCCTGGTTCAGCGATGAAGATGTGACAGCGTTGGCCGAGCGCCTGCTGCATGTGCTGGAGCAAGGCCTGGAACAGCCCGAACAAAGTATCGCGGCGTTCGATCTACTGACCGCCCGCGAGCACGCCCGCCTGCGGCAGTGGAATGCGACGGCGCAAGCAGCGCCTGAACAGGCTGAGGCGTTGATCCATCGTCGTATCCAAGCTCAGGCCAACGCCACGCCACACGCCGTGGCGGCGCAGCACGACGGCCAGCGCCTGAGCTATGGCGAACTCAACCGGCGTGCCGACGCGTTGGCCCGGCACCTGGCAGCCCTTGGCGCCAAACCTGACCAGCGGGTAGCGGTGGTCGCCCAGCGCGGCCTGGACACCTTGATCGGCCTGCTGGCCGTGCTCAAGGCCGGGGCCGCTTACGTGCCGATTGACCCTGCCCACCCGCAGGAGCGCCTGGCCTATCTGCTGCATGACAGCGCGCCAGCCGTGGTGCTGACCCAGTCGCGGCTGCTCGACCGCCTTCCACCCCATGGCCTGCCACAGGTCGTGTTGGACCGCTGGGACTGGAACACGGCAACCGCCGCAATGCCAGCCCCTGTGCAGCCGCAAGCGAGCGACCTGGCCTATGTCATCTACACCTCCGGCTCCACCGGCCAGCCAAAGGGCGTGATGGTCGAGCACCACATGCTGGCCAACCTGGTCGACTGGCACTGCAGTGCCTTCAACCTGGGCCCCGGGCGCCACCAGTCGAGCCTGGCCGGCTTCGGCTTTGACGCCATGGCTTGGGAGGTGTGGCCCGCGCTGTGCAGTGGCGCTACTTTGCACCTGGCACCGGTGCGTGACGGTGCTGAAGACATCGACGCCTTGCTCAGTTGGTGGCGCGCCCAGCCGCTGGATGTCAGCTTCCTGCCCACCCCGGTGGCTGAGCATGCCTTCGCCCAGGGCGAGCTGCACCCAACCTTGCAGACCCTGCTGATTGGCGGCGACCGCCTGCGGCGCCTGGCCCGCGAGCGGCGCTACCGGGTCATCAATAACTATGGCCCCACCGAAGCCACAGTGGTGGCGACGTCGGGCGAAGTAAACGCCGGCGGCCCGCTGCATATCGGCCGCCCGGTGGCCAACACGCAGGTGTACGTCCTCGATGAGCAGTGCCGTCTACTGCCGATCGGCGCCCCTGGCGAATTGTATGTGGGCGGCAAGGGGGTGGCCCGGGGTTACCTCAATCGGCCGCAGATGACCGCCGAGCGTTTTCTCGATGACCCGTTCAGCGCGCTGCCAGGGGCACGCATGTACCGCACGGGCGACCTGGTACGCTGGCTGCCCGACGGTACGCTGGAGTACCTCGGGCGCAATGACGACCAGGTGAAAATCCGCGGTGTGCGGGTTGAACTGGCCGAAATCGAGGCCGCCCTGGCCAGCCATGCGGCGGTGCGCGAGTGCGTGGTGATGCTGCGCGATGGCCAGTTGCAGGCTTGGTTCATTGGCGAGGCGGCGGTGCTGCCCAGAGTGCTGCATGACCACCTGCGCGAGCGGCTGCCAGTCGCTTTGTTGCCGGTGGCCTATGTCAACCTGGCCAGTTGGCCATTGACCGCCAATGGCAAACTCGACCGCCGTGCCTTGCCGACAGCGGACGAAGCCGCCAAGGTGCGCCGCGAGCACGAAGCGCCGATCGGCGACATTGAGCAACGCCTGGCCTTGCTGTGGGCCGAATTGCTGCAAGTCGAGCGGGTAGGGCGCCAGGACCACTTCTTCGAGCTGGGCGGCCACTCGCTGCTGGCCGTGCAATTGATCGAGCGCATGCGTCAGCAGGGCCTGCAAGCCGATGTACAGGTACTGTTCGGCCAATCGACCCTGGCCAGCCTTGCGGCCAGCGTAGTGGTCGGCGAAGCCGCGCACGTGCCGGCCAACCGGGTTCCGCCAGGGTGCCAGCACATCACGCCGGGCATGCTCACCCTCAGCGAACTCTCGCAGGTTGATATCGACCGCATCGTCGCCACGGTGCCGGGCGGCGCAGGCAACGTGCAGGAAATTTATCCGCTGGCGCCTCTGCAACAAGGCCTGCTTTACCACCACGTCACCGATGCTCGCGACCCGTACCAGCAGCAGGCTTTGTTCACCTTTGCCAGCCGCATGCAGTTACAGGCCTTCACCGAAGCATTGCAGCAGGTGATAGACCGTCACGACATCTTGCGCACCAGCCTGGCCTGGGAGGGGCTTGAACAGCCCCAGCAGGTGGTCTGGCGCCAAGCCCTTCTGACGGTCGACAACTGGGTGGGGGAGGCACACGCAGGCAACATTGCCGGGCAAATGCGCAGCCACTTCGCCCCCCAGCAACGGCCCTTGGACCTGCGCCAGGCACCGATGATGGCGCTGGCCTGCGCCGAGGATGCCCAGCACGGGCGTTGGTTGGGCTTGCTGCGCTTCCACCACTTGGTCAACGATGCCGTTTCGCTGCAGGTGCTGTTGGGCGAGCTGGACGCCTTCATGGGGGGGCGCGGCGAGCCGTTGCCGGCACCTGTGCCGTATCGTGACTACGTGGCGCTAAGCGCTGCCCCCGAGCGCCAGGCCCGGCACGAAGCCTTCTTCCGCGAGCAACTGGCTGGCATCGAACCACCAGCGCCGATTGCCGGGCTGGGTGGCGAGCCGGTCGACGAGGGTGACCTGCACAGCCACAGCCAGGTGATCGATGCGCCGCTGGCAGGGCTGTTGCGCGCTCAGGCCCGGCACCAGGGCGCGAGCCTGGCCAGCCTGCTGCACCTGGCCTGGGCCCAGGTGCTTGGCGCCCTCGGTGGGCGTGATGAGGTCACCCTGGGCACCGTGTTGCTGGGCCGCAGCATGGCTGGCAACGGGGCTGATCGTGCCCTGGGCATGTTCATCAACAGCGTGCCCTTGCGGGTAGGCCTGGCGAATCGCTCGGTCGACCAGGCGCTGAGCGAGACTCACGCGCGGCTGGCCGCCTTGCTTGGCCATGAAGATGCGCCGCTGATCCTCGCTCAGCAGTGCAGTGGTTTGTCCGCCGGCACGCCGCTGTTCAACAGCCTGATCAACTACCGCCAAGGGGCAGTAATGCTCGGTCCAGTATTGCCCGGCGTAGAGCTGGCCGAAGCCAGTGAAGTACACAGCCATGGCCTGGTCCTCACGGTGGACGACCATGCCGACGGGCTACAGCTCGCTCTGCGCGCGCCGCGTGCGATTGGCGCGCAGCGGGTGCTGAACTACTTGTTGACCACCTTGCGCCAACTGGGCAATGCCCTGGCCGAGCGCCGCAGCACGCGCCTGGATGCACTGTGCGCGGTGCCGGACGGCGAGCTGCACCGCTTGCTGCAGGGCTTCAACGCCACCGAAGACCCGCAAAGCCCGGTCAGGCAGACCTTGCCGGCGCTGTTCCAGGCCCAGGTGCGGCGTACACCCCATGCCATCGCCCTGCAGGCTGAGGACGGCTGCCTCGATTACCAAGCCCTCAACGCCCAGGCCAACCGCCTGGCCCACCACCTGATCGCCCTGGGTGTTAAGCCCGACGCGCGGGTGGCGGTTTGTGTCGAACGTGGCGTTGCACTGATGGTCGCCTTGCTGGGCGTGCTTAAGGCCGGCGGCGCCTACGTGCCACTCGACCCCGCTTACCCGGCCGAGCGGCTGCGCTTCATGCTGGAAGACAGCACGCCGTCGGTGGTGCTGGTGCACGGCGCTACCCTGGGCCTGTTCGAGCCAATGCCACGCCCTGTGCTTGACCTTGACCGGGGCGATTGGCACGCCTGCTCGGCAGCCGACCCGCAAGTGCCGGGCCTGGGCCCGAGGCAGTTGGCCTATGTGATGTACACCTCGGGCTCCACCGGCACCCCGAAGGGGGTGATGGTCGAGCACCGTGGCCTGTGCAACCTGATGCACTGGGGCTCGCGCATCTGCCCGCCACGCCCGGGCGATGCCTTGCTGCAACGGGCGCCGTTCACCTTCGACGGTTCGGTCTGGGAGCTGTTCTGGCCGCTGACCGCCGGTTTGCGCCTGATCCTGGCGCGCCCGGATGGGCACCGTGACCCGGCGTACCTGGTGCAGTTGGTGCAGGCCAGGCAGGTGACCACGATCAAATTCGTCCCGGCGCTGCTGCATCAGTTTTTGGAAGAGCCGGGTGTTGAGCGTTGCACGAGCCTGACGGACATCTTCTGCGGCGGCGGTGAACTGACATTGGCGCTGGTACAACGCCTGCGCGAATGTCTGCCCACGGTGCGCCTGCACAACGTCTATGGCCCGACCGAAGCGACGGTAGACAGCACCGCCTGGACCCTGCAGCCGCACGAACCGCTGCCGTTGATCGCGCCCCCGATCGGCCGGCCGATCGCCAATACCCGCCTGTATGTGCTCGATGCGCATGACCGCCCGGTGCCACTCGGCGCGGTGGGCCAGTTGCACATTGGCGGCGTCGGCGTGGCCCGCGGCTACCTCGGTTTGCCGGCATTGCAGGCTGAGCGCTTCATCGCCAGCCCGTTCGTCGAGGGCGACCGCCTGTATCGCACGGGGGACTTGGTGCGGTACCGCCTGGACGGTGAGCTGGACTTTGTCGGCCGCAACGATTTCCAGGTCAAGCTGCGTGGGTTGCGGGTCGAGCTGGGGGAAATCGAAGCGTCGCTGACGGCGCATCCGGCCATTGGGCAGGCCGTGGTGCTGATGCGCGAAGAGCGCCTGGTGGCCTACTTCACCTGCCGTGAGGGCAGTAGCGCACCCGCGCTTGAGGTGCTGCGCAGCCACGTGCTGGCGCGCATGCCCGATTACATGGTGCCGCAGGCGTTCGTGGCCCTGGCCGAGCTGCCGTTGAGCAACAACGGCAAGGTCGACCGCCAGGCCTTGCCAGCGCCGGGGGCCGAGGCAGTGATCAGCCGCCAGTACCAGGCCCCGCGTGGCGAGCTGGAAACCGCGCTGGCCGAGATCTGGACCGATGTGCTGAAGATCGAGCAGGTTGGGCGTGACGACAACTTCTTCGAGCTGGGCGGCCACTCACTGCTGGCGGTCAGCCTGGTGGCACGCATGCGCCAGGCCGGGTTGCATGTGGATGCCCGCACCTTGTTCAGCCAGCCGACCCTGGCTGCGCTGGCCGCCAGCACCCGCCTCGAGCAGGTCGAGGTGGTGATACCGGAGACCACCATTCCCAGCCTGGGCAAACGCAGGCGCATCTGAGATTGCCGGGGCCGCGTTGCGGCCCATCGCCGGCAAGCCAGCTCCTACAGGGTGCTCACAAGGTCTAAGCCTGCGCAGATACCTGTGGGAGCCGTCTTGCCGGCGATCGCTTTCCGAAATTGTCCCCGCTTCCCATGTCAGACCGACCGGTCACGATCCTTTAGCGTGTCCACGATTCCCATTCCAGGCAAAGCAGGATGCTTACCGATGCACTTCAGCGAACTGATGGCTGCTCTTTCCACCCGTGCGATCCGACTCCAGCGTGAAGACCAGGACCTGATCGTCCTCGGCGATGACGATACCCTGGACGACAGCTTGTGGGAGGCGTTGTCACGGCACAAGCCGGCGTTGCTGGAGATGCTCGCCGAACGCGATGACGACTGGCTCAGCCCGGCCTTCCGGATCACCCCCGACATGCTGCCCCTGGTCACGCTGGACCAGGAAGCGATCGACCGCATCGTCGCCAGCGTGCCGGGCGGCGCAGCCAACGTTCAGGACATCTACCCGTTGGCCCCGCTGCAGCAGGGCATGCTGTACCACCACCTGTCCGCCACCGAGGGCGACCCGTACCTGTCGCAGGTGCAACTGCGCTTCGCCAGCAAAACCCACCTGGAAGCCTTCGCCGAGGCGCTGCAGTGGGTGATCCAACGCCATGACATCCTGCGCACCGCGCTGCACTGGGAATACCTCGACCAACCGGTGCAGGTGGTCTGGCAAGAGGCGACGCTGGTCCGCGAAGCCGTGCCAGTCGCTGGCAGCACAGCCCTCGCTGAGTTGTGCGCGCGCTTCGACCCGCGCCAGTATCGTCTCGACCTGCGCCAGGCACCGCTGATGCAACTGATGCACGCGCAAGGCGAGGGCACTACGTGGGTGGCGCTGCTGATGTTCCACCACGTGGTGATGGACCATACCGCCTTGGATATCGTGCGCCGTGAAATCCAGGCGCACATCGCTGGCCAGTCCGACCGACTGGCGCCCCCCATGCCGTTTCGCAATGTGCTGGCCGCCGCTCGCCAGGCACTGGATGAGGACGCCCATGAGCGCTTCTTCCGCGAGATGCTGGGCGACATCGATGAGCCCACGCTTGCCTTCGGCCTGCAGGACAAAGGTGATGTGCAACTGGAACAAGCACGCCTGACCCTGCCGCCTGCGCTCAGCCAGCGCCTGCGTAGCCAGGCCCGGCAACTCGGCGTGAGCCCGGCAAGCGTGTTGCACCTGGGCTTTGGCCGGTTGATCGGGCAACTGTCGGGCCGCCAGCAGGTGGTGTTCGGCAGCGTGCTGCTGGGCCGCATGACCACCGGCGACGGCAGCGAGCAGGCGCTGGGGATGTTCATCAACAGCCTGCCGTTGCGCATCGACCTGGGCCCAACCAGCGTGCGTGACGCCCTGCTGGCCACGCACCGACGGCTCAGCGCCTTGCTCGGCCACGAACAAGCATCGCTGGCCCTGGCGCAGCGCTGCAGCGGTGTGGCCGCGCCGGCGCCGCTGTTCAATAGTCTGCTCAACTACCGGCACAGTGACGCCGGTGATGCCGCCGAGATCATCCCGGTGGCTGCTGGCATCGATATCGTCGGCGCCGAGGAGCGCACCGATTACCCGCTGACTGTCAGCGTCGACGACCTGGGCGACGCGCTGCGCCTGACCGTGCAGAGCCTGCCAGGGTGGAGTGCGTCACGCCTGTGCGCGCAGTTCGAACAGGTGTTGGCAAGCCTGGTCGACGCCCTGGAACACACCCCCACGGCAGCGCTGCAAGGGTTGCAGGTATTGCCGCCTGCCGAGCGTGATCAGGTGCTGCAACAGTTCAACCACACCGCTCAGCTTTACCCGCAGGGGCAGACCGTACACGCCATGGTCGAGGCCCGTGCCGCCACCGCGCCAGCAGCGGTTGCGCTGTTGCAGGATGGCCAGGCGCTGCGTTACGACGAACTCAACCGCCGTGCCAACCAACTGGCTCACCAGCTGATCGAACGCGGCGTTCAGGTGGGGGACCGCGTGGCCCTGTGCCTGCCGCGCAACAGTGGGCGCGTGGTTGCGTTGCTGGCAGTGCTTAAAGCGGGCGCGGCCTATGTGCCGGTGGACCCGGCGTACCCAGCAGAGCGCATTGCCTACCTGCTGGCTGACAGTGCCCCGGCACTGGTCGTGAGCGAGACTGCGGTAAATGGGCTGCCGGCCGAGGTGCCGCGCCTGGACCTGGACCCCATCAGCACCTGTACTGCGCACGACAGCAACCCACAGCGACCTGGGCTGGACGGGCAGCAACTGGCCTATGTGGTCTACACCTCCGGCTCCACCGGCCAGCCCAAGGGGGTGATGATCGAGCACCACACGCTCGCCAACCTGGTGCATTGGCACTGCCAGGCCTTTGCGCTGGACGCCGATGCGCACACGTCAAGCGTGGCCGGTTTCGGGTTTGACGCCATGGCCTGGGAGGTCTGGCCAGCCTTGTGCGCCGGGGCCACGTTGCACCTGCCACCCGCGCACATCGCCAACGAGCATGTCGATGAGTTGCTCGACTGGTGGCTGTTGCAGCCACTGAAGGTCAGCTTCCTGCCCACCCCGGTAGCGGAGCAGGCCCTGCGCCGCGAACACCAGCACCCGACCCTGCGCACCTTGCTGGTGGGCGGGGACCGCCTGCGCCAGTTCGAGCGAGCGCCAGGCTTTGCCCTGATCAACAACTATGGGCCGACCGAAACCACTGTTGTCGCCACCTCTGGGCAGGTCTTGCCCAACGGCGCACTGCACATCGGCCGGCCCATCGCCAATACCCGCGTCTATGTACTGGACGAAGGCTTGCAGCCAGTCCCGGTTGGCGTCGCGGGTGAGCTGTTCATCGGCGGCGCGCAAGTGGCGCGGGGCTACTTCAATCGCCCGGCGTTGACCGAGCAGGCTTTTCTTGTCGACCCGTTCAGCGAGCAGCCCAACGCACGCATGTACCGCAGCGGTGATCGGGTGCGCTGGAATGCCGACGGCACCCTCGACTACCTCGGCCGCAACGACGACCAGGTGAAGATCCGTGGTGTGCGGGTTGAGTTGGGTGAAATCGAGGCCACCCTCGCGGCGCAGCCGGGTATCGACGCCGCCGTGGTGCTGGTGCGGGGCGAGCGCTTGCTGGCCTGGTTCACCGAGACTGCCCCTGTCGCTCTCGACGCCTTGCGCCAGGCCCTGCAGGCCCGCTTGCCGGCGCACATGGTGCCGCTGGCGTTCGTGCGCCTCGATGAGCTGCCGCTGACCAGCCATGGCAAACTCGACCGCCGCGCGCTGCCTGACCCAGAGACCTCGCAGTTGTTCGGCCAGGCCTACGAAGCGCCCACGGGCGAAACCGAAGCGACGATGGCGGCGATCTGGGCCGATGTGCTGGGTGTGCAGCGGGTAGGGCGCCATGACAACTTCTTCGAACTGGGCGGCCACTCGCTGCTGGCGGTGACGTTGGTCGAGCGCTTGCGCAAGGCTGGCCTGCTGATCGATGTGCGGGTGCTGTTCGCCCAACCGACCCTGGCGGCCTTGGCCGGCGCGGCGGGCATCGGCCACGAAGTGAAGGTGCCGGCCAACCGGGTGCCCGCGCAGGCCCAACGCATCACGCCGAGCATGCTCAGCCTGATCGACCTGGACCAGGCAGCAATCGACGACATCGTCGCCACAGTGCCGGGTGGCGCCGCCAATGTGCAGGAAATCTACCCGCTGGCCCCGCTGCAGGAAGGCATTCTCTACCACCACCTGAGCGCCGAGCAGGGCGACCCCTACCTGCTGCAGACCCGTCTGGCCTTCGACAGTGTCGAGCGCTTGCTGGCCTGGGCCGGTGCGCTGCAACAGGTCATCGATCGCCACGATATCTTGCGCACCGCCGTACTTTGGCAAGGGCTGGCGCAGCCGCTGCAGGTGGTTTGGCGCAAGGCCGAGTTGGTGGTCAGCGAAATCGACGACCTGGCCGATGACGATGGCCTGGCGCGGGTTGAACAGTTGCATGCCCGGTTCGATGCGCGGCACCACCGGTTGGACCTGACCCAGGCGCCATTGACCCGCCTGTATTACAGCCTGGACCCTGCCAACCAGCAGGTGGTGGCGATTCTGCTGTTCCATCACCTGACCCTCGACCACACGGCCATGGATGTGGTCGCCCGCGAAATGCGCGCCTTGCTGTTCGGCCAGGGGCACACACTGCCGGCAGCGGTGCCATACCGCAATTATGTGGCCCAGGCTCGCCTGGGTGACCAGGCGGCCCACGAGGCGTTCTTCCGCGAGATGCTGGCGGATGTCGAAGAACCAACCTTGCCACTGGGCTATGCCGATGTGCAGGGCGATGGCCGCGGCATCGAAACGGCGTTCCAGGCACTGGACGGCGAAGTTGCCCACGGTTTGCGCACCCAGGCGCGGCAACTGGGCGTCAGTGCCGCCAGCCTCATGCACCTGGCCTGGGCGCGCGTACTGGGCGTGCTGGCCAACCGCGATGATGTGGTGTTTGGCACGGTGCTGATGGGCCGCCTGCAAGGCGGCGAGGGCGCCGACCGGGCGTTGGGGATGTTCATCAACACCCTGCCGCTGCGGGTGGACACCACGCTGGCCGTGCGTGCCGCCGTGCGCGCCACCCACCGCAACCTCTCGGCCTTGCTGGGCCATGAGCACGCGCCGCTGGCCTTGGCCCAGCGCTGCAGTGGCGTGGCCGCGTCCGCGCCGTTGTTCAGTGCCTTGCTCAACTATCGGCACAGCGCCGACGCGGCCACCGGCGAGGCAATCTGGGAGGGTGTGCGCCTGCTCGGTGGCGAGGAGCGCAGCAACTACCCGCTGACCCTCAGCGTCAATGACCTGGGTGAAGGTTTCACCTTCAGTGTGCTGGCTATCGCAGGGATGGGTGCGGCGCGGGTCGCCGCCTGGATGGTCAATGCCGTCACCCAGCTGCTGCAAGCATTGCAGCAAGGGCAGGAGGCGCGGGTCGACAGCTTGTCGATCCTGAGCGACGAAGCGCGCCAACAGCTGCTGGGCAGTTTCAACGCCACCGCACAGCACTACCCGCAAGGGCAGACGGTGCACGCGCTGGTGGAGGCCCGAGCAGCCGAGACCCCGGATGCCACGGCCGTGATCCAGGATGGCCAGGCACTCAGCTATGGTGACCTGAACCTGCGGGCCAACCGCCTGGCGCATCAGCTGATCGCACGCGGCGTGCGCGGCGGTGACCGCGTGGCATTGTGCGTGGGCCGCAGCGCCGAGCGAGTAATCGGCCTGCTGGCCGTGCTCAAGGCCGGCGCTGCCTATGTGCCGGTCGACCCGGGCTATCCTGCCGAACGCATTGCCTACCTGCTGGCCGACAGCGCACCCGCCCTGGTGCTGAGCGAAACGGGCATTGCCGGCCTGCCTGCTGACATACCCCGCCTGAACCTCGACCAGGCCGCCGCCGATGATGCCCTGTACAGCAACCCGCACGTACCTGGGCTGGATGCGCACCACTTGGCCTACTTGGTCTACACCTCCGGCTCCACCGGCCAGCCCAAGGGCGTGATGATCGAACACCACACCCTGGCCAACCTGGTGCACTGGCACTGCCAGGCCTTCGCGCTGGAGGCCGGTGTGCGTACCTCGAGCGTCGCAGGTTTTGGCTTCGACGCCATGGCCTGGGAAGTATGGCCGGCGCTGTGTGCCGGTGCCACGCTGCACCTGCCACCTGCGCACATCGGCAATGAACATGTGGATGAACTGCTCGACTGGTGGCTCGAGCAGCCGCTGGCGGTCAGTTTCTTGCCCACGCCGGTGGCCGAACAGGCGCTGCGCCGCGAACGGCAACACCCCACCTTGCGCACCTTGCTGATCGGTGGCGACCGCCTGCGTCAGTTCGACCGCGATCCAGGTTTCGCCCTGGTCAACAACTATGGGCCGACCGAGACCACGGTGGTCGCCACGTCTGGCCAGGTCTTGCCGGGTGCAGCTCTGCACATTGGCACGCCCATCGCCAATACTCGCGTCTATGTGCTCGATGCCCATCGCCAAGTGGTGCCCGTGGGCGTCGTGGGCGAGCTGTACATCGGCGGCGCGCAGGTAGCGCGGGGCTATTTCAATCGCCCTGAACTGACCGAAGAGCGCTTCCTCGCCGACCCGTTCAGCCGCAAGCCCAGCGCGCGCATGTACCGCAGTGGCGACCTGGTGCGCTGGAACGCCGATGGCACGCTGGACTACCTCGGCCGCAATGACGACCAGGTGAAGATCCGCGGCGTGCGCGTGGAGTTGGGTGAAATCGAGGCGGCGCTGACGGCCCAGGCCGGTATTGCCGATGCCGTGGTATTGGTGCGCGGTGAGCGCCTGGTGGCCTGGTTCACCGAACAGGTGCCGGTGGCGGTCGAGGCTCTGCGTCACGCGCTGCAGGCCAGCTTGCCGGGGCACATGGTGCCGCAGGCGTTCATCCGTCTGGACCAATGGCCGTTGACACGCCATGGCAAGCTGGACCGCCGGGCCCTGCCTGATCCTGACGCGGCCCAACTGATCAGCCAGGGCTATGAAGCCCCTGCCAGCGAGACCGAAGCGGCCATGGCCAGCGTCTGGGCCGATGTGCTGGGCGTGGAACGGGTAGGGCGGCACGACAACTTCTTCGAGCTGGGCGGCCACTCGCTGCTGGCTGTGACCCTGATCGAACGCTTGCGCCAACAGGGCCTGCAGACCGACGTGCGGGTGCTGTTCGGCCAGCCCACCGTGGCTGCACTGGCTGCCGCGCTGGGCAAAGGTCGCCAAATCAGCGTGCCCGAGAACCGTATTCCAGCGGGCTGCACCCACATTACCCCCGCCATGCTGCCTTTGCTGACGTTGGACGCCAGTACCCTCGAGCGCATCGTCGCCACGGTGCCAGGTGGTGCTGCCAACGTGCAGGACATCTACCCGTTGGCACCGCTGCAGGAGGGCATTCTCTACCATCACCTGAGTGCCGCAGACGCAGACCCGTACCTGCTGCAGTGGCGTGTGGCATTCGACAGCCAAGCCCGCCTGCTGGCCTTCGCCCAGGCCTTGGACAAGGTCATCGCGCGCCACGATATCCTGCGTACCGCCGTGCTCTGGGACGGACTGGTGCAGCCGGTGCAGGTGGTATGGCGCAGCGTGCCGGGCTCGGTGCTGGTCAATAGCAGCGAAGCCACCGGGCCTCTCGACCTGAGCCAAGCCCCACTGATCCGCCTGCTGCAGACCCCACAGCCAGGCACCGAAGGCCTCGAAGCCACTCTGCAGTTCCACCACATCGCCCTGGACCACACGGCCATGAAGGTGGTGCTGGAAGAAATCCGCGATCACCTGCGCGGCCAGCAGCCCAGCCAACCGGCCGTGCCGTACCGCAACTACGTGGCCCAGGCGCGCCTGGCCATCAGCGAGGCCGAGCACGAGGCGTTCTTCCGCGCCGAGCTGGCCGACATCGACGAACCGACCTTGCCCTATGGCCTGGCCGACCTGCAGGGCCAGGCCAGCACCTTCGAGTTGGCCACGGTGCAACTGGCCCCTGAGCAATACCGGCGCCTGCGCAGCCAGGCCCAGCAGTTGGGCGTGAGCGCCGCCAGCGTGCTGCACCTGGCCTGGGCGCGGCTGGTGGCCGCCACCAGTGGCAACGACCGCGTGGTGTTCGGCACCGTGCTGTTGGGCCGCCTGCAAGGGGGCGCCGGGGCTGATCGGGGCCTGGGCATGTTCATCAATACCTTGCCGCTGCGCCTGGACCTGCAAGGGCTAGGCGTGCGCGCAGGGGTGCGCCTGGCCCACCAGCGGCTGAGTGCATTGCTGGTGCACGAGCACGCTTCGCTGGCCTTGGCCCAGCGTTGCAGCGGCGTGGCTGCGCCGACGCCGTTGTTCAGTGCCATGCTCAACTACCGGCATGGCGCCAGCCAGCCCGAGCAGCAAGCGCAACGCGAAGCCCTGGAAGGCATCCAGGCACTGCCCAGCGGCGGCCACGGCAACTACCCGCTGAGTGTCAACGTGGACGCCCTGGGCGACGGCCTGCGGCTGACGTCCCAGGTCAGCGCCCAAGTGGGCGCGCAGCGTGTCTGCGACCAACTGCTGCAGGTGCTGCACGGGTTGCTGGATGCACTTGAGCACGCGCCTGACACGCCCGTGCAGCAGTTACCGGTACTGACGCCTGATGAGCGCCGGCGACTGCTGGCCAATGCCCCGCAAACGCCTCACGACATGGCGCAACCGCTGCACGGGCTGTTCGAGGCCCAGGTACGGCGCACCCCCAATGCCATCGCACTGGTCGCCGAGGAAGGCGAACTGAGCTATCGCCAGCTCGATGAGCAGGCCAATCGGCTTGCCCATCATTTGATCGGCTTGGGCGTCAAACCGGATGACCGTGTAGCGATCTGCGTCGAGCGCGGGCTGTCGATGGTGGTCGGCTTGCTGGCCATCCTCAAGGCAGGCGGCGCCTATGTACCAGTCGACCCGGGTTACCCGGCTGAACGTATCCGCCACATGCTGAGCGACAGTGCGCCGCTGGCCGTGCTGGTGCACGGCGCTACCCGTGAGGTCGTACACGGCACCCTGGTGCAGCTGGTCGACCTCGATCAGCCTTGCTGGGAAGCCCAGCCGATCAGCAACCCTCGCGTAGCTGCGCTGAACGCGAGCCACCTGGCGTATGTGATCTACACCTCCGGCTCCACAGGCCAGCCCAAGGGGGTGATGGTCGAACACCGCAACGTGGTCAACCTGGTGCGCTGGAGCCAGCGCCTTTGCCAGCTACCTGGCAAAGGCGCTGTGCTGCACAAGACCCCGGTCAGCTTCGATGCCTCGGTGTGGGAACTGTTCTGGCCGTTGTGCAGCGGCCTACGCCTGGTACTGGCGCGCCCGCACGGCCAACGTGACCCGCACTACCTCGCGCAATTGATCGAGGCGCAGCAGGTCAGCGTGGTGCAATTCGTGCCGGCGTTGCTGCAGCAGTTCCTTGAAGCACCTGCCAGCGCTCGCTGCGCCAGCCTTAGCGATATCGTCTGCGGTGGTGGTGAGTTGACCCAGGCGCTGGCCGCCCAGGTACGCGAGCGCCTGCCGGGTGTGCGCCTGCATAACGTGTATGGCCCGACCGAGACCACCGTCGATTGCAGCGCCTGGACGCTGGAACCGGGCGCGGACCTGCCGCACGGGGCGTTGCCGATTGGTACCGCCATCGACAATACCCGGCTGTATGTACTCGACCACTACGACCAACCTGTGCCGTGGGGCGTGGTCGGCCACCTGCACATCGGCGGCGCGGGTGTAGCGCGGGGTTACCTGGGCTTGCCCGACCAGCAGGCTGAACGCTTCATCGCCAGCCCCTTCGTTGAGGGCGATCGCCTGTACCGCAGCGGTGACCTGGTGCGCCAGCGCGAGGATGGCAACCTGGTCTTCCTCGGCCGTAACGACCACCAGGTCAAAATCCGCGGCCTGCGCATCGAGCCGGGCGAGATCGAAGCCTGCCTGGTGCGTGTGCCCGGTGTGCGCGAGGCCGTGGTACTGGCTTACGATGCCCCGGCCAGTGGGCCGCGCCTGGTCGCCTACCTCACCGGTGAGCCGCCCGTGGCGGACAGCCTGCGCCAGGCACTGCTGCAGGACCTGCCGGAATACATGCTGCCGGCACAGTACATCCACCTCGACCAGTTGCCGTTGACGCCCAATGGCAAGCTCGACCGTAAAGCGCTGCCCGCGCCGGATGCCGCCTTGCATGAACGCCCCTACCAGGCGCCGCAGGGGCAGACCGAAACCCTGCTGGCCCAACTGTGGGCGCAACTGCTGGGCGTCGAGCACGTGGGCCGGCACGACAACTTCTTCGAGCTGGGTGGCCATTCGCTGCTGGCGGTAAGCCTGACTGCGCGTCTGCGCCTGGAAGGGCTGCAAGTCGATGTACGGACCCTGTTCGGCCGGCCTACCATCGCGGCCCTGGCCGAGACCTTGGGTCGCAACCAGCAAGTGCGGGTACCTGAAAACCGCATCCCTGCCGGTTGTACTCATATCACCCCAGACCTGTTGAGCCTGATCGACCTCGACCAACCCGCGATCGACCGCATCGTCGCGCGCGTGCCGGGCGGTGCGGCCAATGTGCAGGACATCTACCCGCTGGCCCCGCTGCAGGAAGGTATCCTTTACCATCACCTGAGCGCCGAGCACGATCCCTATGTGCTGTATTCCCGGCTGCGTTTTGACAACGGCGAACGCCTGCAAGCCTTCGCCAGCGCGCTGGACCAGGTCATCGCCCGCCACGACGTGCTGCGCACAGCAGTGCTATGGGACGGCCTGCCGCAGGCTGTGCAGGTGGTCTGGCGTCACGCCCCGCTGCAGGTCCTGCGCGACGACGATGCGGCTACCGTTGGCCTGGACTTGAGCCAAGCGCCGCTGATTCGTCTGCTTCATCGCCAGGCACCGGGCAGCGAGTGCATCGAAGCCACCTTGCAGTTCCACCACATCGTCCTCGACCACACCGCCCTGGAGGTGGTCGGTGAGGAGTTGATGGGCTTCCTGCAGGGCACGCCGCCGGTCCAAACCCCCGTGCCGTATCGCAACTACGTGGCCCAGGCGCGCCTGGGTGTCAGCCAGGCCGAGCATGAGGCGTTCTTCCGCGAGCAGTTGGCGGATGTCGACGAGCCGACGTTGCCGTTCGGCCTTAGCGATGTGCAAGGCGATGGCCTTGGCATGCAAGAAGCCAAGCTGGCGCTGTCGGCCGAGCTGGCCGCAGGGCTGCGGCGCCAGGCACGGCACCTGGGCATCAGTGTCGCCAGCCTGTTCCACCTGGCTTGGGCGCGCCTGTTGGCCGCTGCCAGCGGCAAGGACCGCGTGGTGTTCGGCACGGTGTTGCTGGGGCGCCTGCAAGGCGGTGAGGGCGCCGAGCGGGCGCTCGGCATGTTCATCAATACCTTGCCGCTGCGGGTCGACCTGGGCGAGGTGAGCCTGCGCGAAGGGGCGCAGGCCGTGCATCAGCGCCTCAGTGCACTGCTGGCGCACGAACACGCGTCCTTGGCGTTGGCCCAGCGCTGCAGCGCTGTGGCTACACCGTTGCCGTTGTTCAGCGCCATGCTCAACTACCGCCATGGCGCAGAAGCCAGCGCCGAACAGCGGCAGGCGTGGCAAGGCATCGACGTGCTCGAAGGCCAGGAGCGCACCAACTACCCGTTGAGCCTGAACGTCGACGATTTGGGGGAGGGCTTCCGCCTGGTTGCCATGACCCCGGCCGACGTAGGCGCGGCGCGTATCTGTGGGCAGATGAACCAGGTGTTGGAGGCCATGGTCGAGGCGCTGGAGCAGACACCGGAACTGCCGGTGCAGCGCTTGCCGGTGCTGGAAGCGCAGGAGCGTGAGCGTGTGCTGCTGGGCTTCAACGACACGGCGGTGGATTATGACCTTGAGCAGACCCTGCACGGGATGATCGAGGCGCAGGTGTTGCGTAGGCCGGATGCGGTCGCGGTTAAAGCCGAAGAAGGCATGCTGAGCTATCGCCAGCTGAATGAGCAGGCCAACCGCCTTGCGCATCACCTGATTGAACTCGGTCTTAAACCTGATGATCGGGTGGCGATCTGCGTCGAACGTGGGCTGTCGATGGTGGTTGGCCTGCTGGCCATTCTTAAGGCGGGCGGCGCGTATGTACCGGTTGACCCCGATTACCCAGCGGAGCGCGTGCGGCATATGCTGAGCGATAGCGCGCCGGTGGCGGTGCTGGTGCACAGTGCTACGCGGCACGTACCGGATTCGTCCCAGGTTATCGACCTGGATCAGCCGACCTGGAACGCCAAGCCGTCCAGCAACCCAGTTGTCACCGGCTTGACCCCGCGTCACCTGGCCTACGTGATCTACACCTCAGGCTCCACCGGCTTGCCGAAAGGCGTGATGAACGAGCATGCCGGCGTGGTCAACCGCCTGCTGTGGATGCAGGAGGCCTACAACCTCGGCGCTGACGACGTGGTCTTGCAGAAGACCCCATTCAGCTTCGACGTATCGGTATGGGAATTCCTCTGGCCGCTGCAAACCGGCGCACGTCTGGTCATGGCGCGCCCCGGCGGCCATCGCGATCCGGAGTACCTGCGTCAGGTGATCCGCAGCGAAAACGTCACCACTTTGCACTTCGTGCCCTCGATGCTGGATGTGTTCCTGGCCCATGGTGACGTCTCGGCGGCTTCGTTGAAGCGCGTCCTGTGCAGCGGCGAAGCCTTGCCGGGCAGCCTGGTTCGACGCTTCCACGCGCAATTACCAACCGTTGAACTGCACAACCTGTACGGCCCGACTGAAGCAGCGGTGGACGTGAGCGCCTGGCATTGCGTGACGGCGCCGGACAACACCCCCATCGGCAAACCCATCGCCAACACCACGCTGTATGTACTCGATACGCTGGGGCAACCCGTACCGCAAGGCGTGGCTGGCGAGCTGTTCATCGGCGGCGTGCAAGTCGCCCGAGGCTACCTGAACCGCACCGAACTGACCGCCGAACGCTTCCTCGACGATCCGTTCAGCACCCGCCCTGGTGCACGCCTGTACCGCACCGGCGACCTGGCGCGGCACCTGGCCGATGGCAACATCGAATACCTGGGCCGCAACGATGACCAGGTGAAGCTGCGCGGCCTACGCATCGAGCTGGGTGAAATCCAGGCTGGCCTGACGGCCATCGAAGGCGTGAAAGAAGCCGTCGTGGTCGCCCGCGACCAGCGTCTGGTGGCGTATTACACCGGTGAGCAGCAGGCCACAGACGTTCTGCGCACGGCATTGCTGGCCCACCTGCCGGAGTTCATGGTGCCCGCGCTGTTCCTGCACCTGAACGCACTGCCCCTAAGCCCCAACGGCAAGCTCGACCGCAAGGCTTTGCCACTGCCGGATACCGAGGCCCTGCAGAACCGCGAGTACCAAGCCCCAGAAGGCGAAACCGAAACCCTGCTGGCAACGATATGGGCTGAGCTGCTGGGCGTGGAGCGGGTAGGGCGCCACGACAACTTCTTCGAACTGGGCGGCCATTCGCTGCTGGCGGTGACCCTGACCTCGCGCCTGCGCCAACAAGGCCTGCATGCCGATATCAGCGTATTGTTCGGCCAGCCGACCTTGGCAGCGCTCGCCGCTGCGGTGGGCGGTGAAACCCGCATTAGCGTGCCAGCCAACCGCATTCCGGCAGAGGGCACACGCATCACGCCGGACATGCTACCGCTCGCCGAGCTGTCCCAGGCGGCCATCGACACCCTGGTCGCGCAGATCCCCGGTGGCGTGGCCAATGTCCAGGATGTCTACGGCCTGGCCCCGCTGCAGCAAGGCATCCTCTACCATCACTTGGCCAGCGAAGGCGCAGACCCCTACGTGCTGCAGGCACGCTTTGCCTTCCCGACGCAAGCCGAGCTCGATGCCTTTGCCGCAGCGCTCGACCAGGTTATCGCCCGTCACGACATCCTGCGCACCAGCATCCATTGGCAGGGGTTGGAAGAGCCCGTGCAGGTCGTCTGGCGCACTGTGCCGGCAGTCGGCGCAGCCGTGCGCGGTGATGAAAGCAGCGCCACGCTCGACTTGAACAAGGCCCCCTTGATCCGCCTGCTCCCTAGCCACGGCGAGGGCCGCGTGGAAGCCACGCTGCTGATCCACCACATCATCCTCGACCACGCAGCCGTCGAACAGCTGGTGGCCGAGATCACCGCAGTGCTGCAAGGCCAGGCCCTGTCGCAGGCCAGCGTGCCCTACCGCAACTATGTGGCGCAGGCACGTCTGGGCGCCGATAGCCAGGCTGACGAAGCTCTGTTCCGCGAGCTGCTGGGCGACATCGACGAACCCACCATGGTATTCGGCCTACGCGATGCGCTCAGTGACGGCAGCCGTGTATTGGACAGCCGTCTGGCCCTGGACACGGCGCTGGCCGGCCGCTTGCGCGAGCAGGCCCGCCTGCTTGGCATCAGCGTCGCCAGCCTGGTGCACCAGGCCTGGGGGCAGGTGCTGGCGCAACTGTCAGGGCGCGAGGAAGTGGTGTTCGGCACGGTGTTGCTCGGTCGCCTGCAAGGCGGCGAGGGGGCTGAACGGGCCCTTGGCATGTTCATCAACACCTTGCCGCTGCGGGTGAGCGTGGGTGCCACGGCGGTGGCCGAGGGCGTACGCCTGACCCACCAACGGCTGGCCCGCTTGCTGGCCCATGAGCAAGCCTCGCTGGCGTTGGCTCAGCGTTGCAGCGCAGTGCCGGCGTCTCAGGCGCTGTTCACCAGCCTGCTCAACTTCCGCCACAGTGCACCGGCCAAGGCCGAGCTGCGCCAGGCTTGGCAGGGTATCGAGCAACTGGCCGCGCATGAGCGCAGCAACTACCCATTGGTGGTCAACGTCGACGATGTGGGCGACGCCTTTGTGCTGACCGTGCAAGCGGTGCCGGAGGTCGATGGCGCGCAGGTCTGCCGCCTGCTCAGCACCGCCCTTGAGCAACTGGCCCAGGCCCTTGCGCAGGCGCCGACCACGGCCCTGCACAAGGTGAGCCAGCTGGCAGTTGCCGAGCGCGAACTGGTGTTGCAAGGCTTCAATGCCACCCGCCGCGATTACCCACGGGAACATGCGCTGCACACCCTGTTTGGCACCTATGCCGCGCTCAGCCCGGCTGCACCGGCGGTGGTTCACGGTGGCCGGCAGTGGAGCTATGAGCAGCTCGAACAGCACGCCAACCGCCTGGCTCACCACCTGCTCGCCCTGGGCGTGCGCCCTGGCGATCGTGTGGCCCTGCTGCTGCCCCGCAGCATCGAGTTACTGGCTGCGCAACTGGCGGCGAGCAAATGCGCGGCGGTGTTCGTGCCGCTGGACAGCAACGCGCCTGCCGAGCGCCAGGCCTTCATGATCGAAGACAGCCAGGCGCGTGTCTTGCTCACCTTCAGCAGCGAACAGCGGGTAGGCAATGCCCTGCGCGTCGAGCTGGACCGCCTCGACTTCACCGGGTACGCGCAGCAGTCGCCGGGCCTGGCGGTAGCTGCCGAAAGCGCCGCCTACATCATGTACACCTCCGGCTCTACCGGCACCCCTAAGGGCGTGCAAGTGCCGCACCGGGCCATCGTGCGCCTGGTGATCAATAACGGCTTTGCCGAATTCACCTGCCAGGACCGTGTCGCGTTCGCCTCCAACCCTGCGTTCGACGCCAGTACCTTGGAAGTCTGGGCACCGCTGCTCAACGGCGGCACGGTGGTCGTCATCGACCAGGACCAGGTGCTGTCGCGTCAGGCATTGCGTGAGGTGTTGCTGGAACAGCGCGTCAGCGTGCTGTGGCTGACTGCCGGCCTGTTCCATCAGTTTGCCGATGACCTGCTGCCGGCATTCGCCAAGCTTCGCTACCTGATGCTGGGCGGCGATGTGCTGGACCCGGCCATCGTCGGCCGGGTGCTGCGCGAAGGCGCCCCACAACACCTGCTCAATGGCTATGGCCCGACTGAAGCTACCACCTTCAGCACCACCCACCTCATCGCCACGGTCGGCGAGGGCAGCATCCCGATTGGCAGGCCGATCGGCAATGCCCGTTGCTATGTGCTCGACGCCCGTCAGCAGCCGTTGCCGGTTGGCGCGGTCGGTGAGCTGTACATCGGCGGCGCTGGCGTCGCCTTGGGGTACCTCGGCCAGCCGGCTCTTACCGCTGAGCGCTTCCTTGACGACCCGTTTAGCCGTGAGCCGGGTGCGCGCATGTACCGCAGTGGCGACCTGGCCTGCTGGCAGGCTGATGGCACGTTGCGTTACCTGGGCCGTGCCGACCAGCAGATCAAGCTGCGAGGCTTCCGCATCGAGCTGGGTGAAATCGAAGCGTGCCTGGGCGCGTGTGCCGGTGTGCGTGACACGGCCGTGGTGGTGCGTGAGGACGTGCCCGGTGACAAGCGCCTGGTGGCCTATTTCACCGCCAACAACCCGGCCCCTGGCATTGCCGAACTGCACCAACAGCTGCAAGGCCAGTTGCCGGACTACATGCTGCCAGCGGCCTACGTGTGCCTGGATGAATTGCCGCTGACCGCCAACGGCAAGCTTGACCGCCGTGCCTTGCCGCAACCCGGCAACGAGGCGGTACTCAGCCGTGCCTTTGAGGCGCCACAGGGTGAGGTCGAAACCACCCTGGCGGCGATCTGGGCCGACCTGCTCAAGGTCGCGCAGGTCGGGCGCCACGACCACTTCTTCGAGCTGGGCGGCCATTCGCTGCTGGCCGTGACCCTGGTCGAGCGCATGCGCAAGGCCGGCCTCAGTGCCGATGTGCGTGTGCTGTTTGCCCAGCCCACCCTGGCGGCGCTGGCCGCCGCCGTGGGCAGCGGTCGCGAGGTGCAGGTGCCCGCCAACCGTGTGCCACGCACGGCCCGCCACATCACCCCGGACATGCTCAGCCTGATCGAGCTCGACCAGGCCAGTATCGACCGTATCGTCGCCACGGTGCCGGGTGGCGCCGCCAATGTGCAAGAGATCTACCCGCTGGCCCCGCTGCAGGAGGGCATCCTGTACCACCACTTGAGCGCCGCACAGGGCGACCCGTACCTGCTGCAGTCGCGCCTGGCCTTCGACAGCCTGGCGCACTTGCAGCGCTGGGCGGGCGCCTTGCAGCAGGTCATCGACCGGCACGACATTCTGCGCACCGCAGTGGTCAGCGAAGGGCTTGCGCACGCAGTACAAGTGGTTTGGCGGGAAGCGCGGATGCAGGTGAGCGCAATCGAAGGCCTGGCTACCGGGTCGGTGATCGATGCCTTGCAGGCCTGCTTCGACGCCCGTCACCAGCGCCTCGACCTGTCGCGGGCACCCTTGCTGCGCCTGCTGCATGCCGATGACCCGGCCAACCAGCGCGTGGTGGCGATTCTGCAATTCCATCACCTGGCCCTGGACCATACCGCCATGGAAGTCATCGCCAGCGAGATGCAGGTGTTGCTGGCGGGCCAGGGCGAACGCTTGCCGGCGCCAGTGCCTTATCGCACCTATGTTGCCCAAGCCCGCCTTGGGGCCGACGATGCCAGCCATGAAGCGTTCTTCCGCGAGATGCTGGGGGACCTTGATACCCCGACCTTGCCGTTTGGCCTGAGCGACGTACAGGGTGACGGCCACGCTATCGAGGAAGCCCACCTGGTCATCGACGCCAGCGTGGCGCGCGGCTTGCGCGAACAGGCTCGGCAGCTGGGCGTGAGTGCCGCGAGCCTGGCGCACCTGGCCTGGGCACGGGTGCTGGGTGTGCTCGCCAACCGCACCGATGTGGTGTTTGGCACCGTGCTGATGGGGCGCTTGCAGGGCGGTGAAGGGGCCGACCGGGCGTTGGGCGTGTTCATCAACACCTTGCCGCTGCGCATCGACTTGACTGCACCGGTGGCGCAGGCGGTGCGCGCCACCCATCAGCGGCTCTCGGCGCTGTTGGCGCACGAGCATGCCTCGCTAGCGTTGGCCCAGCGCTGCAGTGGCGTGGCCGCGTCCACACCGTTGTTCAGCGCCTTGTTCAACTACCGCCACAGCACGGCAGGGGTGCCTGCCGACGGCGATACCCACAGCCAGGGTGTTCGCCTGCTGGGCGGTGAGGAGCGCAGCAACTACCCGCTGACCCTGAGTGTCGACGACCTGGGCGAAGGCTTTGCCTTGAGTGTGCTGGCCCAGGCAGGCATTGGCGCCGAGCGGGTCGCTGGCTGGATGAACCAGGCCCTGGTCGAACTGCTGCAGGCGCTGACGCAGTCTGCGGCCAAGCCGGTCGAGGCATTGTCGATCCTGGACCCGGTGGCCCGGCAGCAGGTGCTGGAAGTGTTCAATGCCACCGCACGCGACTACCCGAAAGGGCAGGCCGTGCACGCCCTGGTCGAGGCCCAGGCGGCCCGCGCACCGCAAGCGGCAGCACTGGTGCAGGATGGCCAGGTACTGAGCTACGGCGAGCTTAATCGCTGCGCCAACCGCCTGGCGCATCACCTGATCAGCCGCGGGGTGAAGGTCGGCGACCGGGTGGCATTGTGCTTGCCGCGCACCCTGGAGCGCCTGGTCGGCCTGTTGGCCATTCTCAAGGCCGGTGCGGCCTATGTGCCGATCGACCCGGCCTACCCAGGCGAACGCATCGCCTACCTGCTTGAAGACAGCACGCCGGCATTGGTGCTGGTCGATGCGGCCACCCTGGCGCTGGTGGGGGACACCCCACGTGTCGAGCTGCACCGCGATGCCTGGCAGGGGGCAGCCGACAGCAACCCCTGCGTGGCAGGCCTGGATGATCGCCAACTGGCGTATGTGATCTACACCTCCGGCTCCACCGGCCAGCCGAAAGGGGTGATGGTCGAGCATGCGACCCTGGCCAACCTGGTGCACTGGCACTGTGAGGCCTTTGCCTTGAAAGCCGGCAGCCATACCAGCACGGTGGCCGGTTTTGGCTTCGATGCGGTGGCCTGGGAGGTGTGGCCTGCGTTGTGCACAGGGGCCGTGCTGCACGTGCCGCCCGCACGCATCGCCGGTGAGCACGTCGACGAATTGCTCGACTGGTGGCTGGAGCAGCCGCTGGCTGTCAGCTTCCTGCCCACACCCGTGGCCGAACAGGCGCTGCGCCGCGAGCGTCAGCACCCGACCTTGCGCACGCTGCTGGTCGGCGGCGATCGCCTGCGCCAGTTCGAGCGCGACTCAGGTTTTGCCCTGGTCAACAACTATGGCCCGACCGAAGCCACCGTAGTGGCCACGTCCGGGCAACTGCTACCCGAAGGGGCGCTGCATATCGGTAAGCCTATCGCCAACACCCAGGTGTATGTGCTCGACGAGCGCCGCCAGCCGGTGCCGGTGGGCGCCGTGGGTGAGTTGTACATTGGCGGCGCTGGGGTGGCCCGCGGTTACTTCAATCGCCCGGCACTGACCGAGGAGCGCTTCATTGCCGACCCGTTCACCGCCCAACCCCATGCGCGGCTGTACCGCACAGGTGACCTGGTGCGCTGGAGCGCTGACGGCACCCTGGATTACCTGGGCCGTAACGACGACCAGGTGAAGATCCGCGGCGTACGGGTGGAGCTTGGCGAAATCGAAAGCGTACTTGCCGCGCAGCCTGGTATCGGCGATGCGGTGGTGCTGGTGCGTGGCGAGCGGGTGCTGGCCTGGTTCACTGAAACCACACCGGTGGCGGTGGACACACTGCGCCAAGCTTTGCAGGCAAGCCTGCCCGCACACCTGGTGCCGTTGGCCTTCACCTGCCTGCCAGCACTGCCGTTGACCAGCCATGGCAAGCTCGACCGCAAGGCGTTGCCCGATCCGGATCCGGCGCTGCTTGCAGGCCAGGCCTATGTCGCCCCGCAGGGCGAAGTGGAAATGGCCCTGGCAGCGGTGTGGGCTGACATGCTAGGCGTTGAGCGAGTGGGCCGCCACGATAACTTCTTCGAGCTGGGTGGCCATTCGTTGCTGGCGGTGAACCTGACCGCGCGCTTACGCCGCGAGGGCGTGCAGGTGGATGTGCGTACGCTGTTTGGCCAGCCGACGGTGGCGGCACTGGCGACGACCCTGGGCCAGGTGCTACAAGTGCAGGTGCCGGACAACCTGATCCCGGCCGGCTGCCCGCACATCACCCCCGGCATGCTGCCGCTGGTGGCGCTGGACCAGGCGGCCATCGACCGTATCGTTGCCCAGGTACCCGGCGGTGCCCGCAATGTGCAGGACATCTACCCGTTGGCACCCTTGCAGGAGGGCATCCTGTACCACCACCTCAGCGCGCAGGGGCACGACCCTTATGTGCTGCAGTCGCGCTTCGGGTTCGCCAGCCGCGAACACTTGAACAACTTCGCGGCAGCATTGGACAAGGTCATCGCCCGCCACGACGTGCTGCGCACGGCGGTGCTCTGGGAAGGCCAACCGCAGCCGGTGCAGGTGGTCTGGCGGCAGGCGCCGTTGTCGGTTATGGCGCGTGGTCGCGACAGCGAGGCAATGCTTGACCTGAGCAAGGCACCGCTGATCCGTCTGCTGTACACGCAGCAGCCGGGCACGGCCCGCATCGAAGCCACCTTGCAGTTCCACCACATCGTGCTCGACCACACGGCCATGGAAGTGGTCGGCGAGGAGCTGATCGGTTATCTGCAGGGTGCGGCCGAGCCGGCCCAGGCACCGGTGCCGTACCGCAACTACGTGGCTCAGGCGCGGCTGGGTATCAGCCAGGCCGAGCATGAAGCGTTCTTCCGCGGGCAACTGGCGGATATCGACGCGCCAACGCTGCCGTTCGGCCTTAGCGATGTGCAGGGTGACGGCCGTGACATCGAGGAGGCCCAGCTGTGGCTGCGTGACGACCTGGCACAACGGCTCCGCCAACAAGGCCGGCAATTGGGTATCAGCGTCGCCAGCCTGTTCCACCTGGCCTGGGCGCGCCTGCTGGCGGCCGCCAGTGGCCAGGACAGCGTGGTGTTCGGCACCGTACTGCTGGGCCGCCTGCAAGGCGGTGAAGGCGCCGAGCGGGCGCTCGGCATGTTCATCAACACCTTGCCGCTGCGGGTCGACCTGGGCGGTATCAGCCTGCGTGAAGGGGCCCGTGCTACCCATCAGCGCCTCAGTGCCTTGCTGGCCCACGAGCATGCATCGCTGGCGTTGGCCCAGCGTTGCAGTGGCGTGGCTGCGCCCTTGCCGTTGTTCAGCGCCATGCTCAACTACCGGCACAGCACGCAGGTCACTGACAGCCAGCGGCAGGCGACGCAAGGTATCGACAACCTGGAAAGCCAGGAACGCAGTAACTACCCGCTGGGCTTGAACGTTGACGACCTGGGGGAGGGCTTCCGCCTGGTTGCCATGACCCCGGCCGACGTAGGCGCGGCGCGTATCTGTGGGCAGATGAACCAGGTGCTGGAGGCCATGGTCGAGGCGCTGGAGCAGACGCCAGAACTGCCAGTGCAGCGCTTGCCGGTGCTGGAAGCGCAGGAACGTGAACGTGTGCTGCTGGGCTTCAACGACACGGCGGTGGACTATGACCTTGAGCAGACCCTGCACGGGATGATCGAGGCGCAGGTGTTGCGTACGCCGGATGCGGTCGCGGTTAAAGCCGAAGAAGGGGCACTGAGCTATCGCCAGTTGAATGAGCAGGCCAACCAATTAGCGCATCACCTGATTGATCTGGGTGTTAAACCTGATGATCGGGTAGCGATCTGCGTCGAACGTGGGCTGTCGATGGTGGTTGGCCTGCTGGCCATCCTCAAGGCCGGCGGCGCGTATGTGCCGGTTGACCCTGATTACCCAGCTGAGCGCGTGCGGCATATGCTGAGCGACAGCGCGCCGGTGGCGGTGCTGGTGCACAGTGCTACGCGGCACGTACCGGATTCGGCCCAGGTTATCGACCTGGATCAGCCGACCTGGAACGCCCTGCCGTCCAGCAACCCAGTTGCAACCGGCTTGACCCCGCGTCACCTGGCTTACGTGATCTACACCTCAGGCTCCACCGGCTTGCCGAAGGGTGTGATGAACGAGCATGTCGGCGTGGTCAACCGTCTGTTGTGGATGCAAGACGCGTACAACCTCGGTGCAGACGACGTGGTCTTACAGAAGACCCCATTCAGCTTCGACGTATCGGTATGGGAGTTCCTCTGGCCGCTGCAAACCGGTGCACGTCTGGTCATGGCGCGCCCCGGCGGCCATCGCGAGCCAGAGTACCTGCGCCAGGTGATCCGCAGCGAAAACGTCACCACCCTGCACTTCGTGCCCTCGATGCTGGATGTGTTCCTGGCTCACGGCCAAATATCGGCAGATGGTCTCAAGCGCGTGCTGTGCAGCGGCGAAGCCTTGCCAGGCAGCCTTGTCCGACGCTTCCACGCGCAGTTACCAACTGTCGAATTGCACAACCTGTACGGCCCGACCGAAGCAGCGGTGGACGTGAGCGCCTGGCACTGCGTGACAGCGCCGGACAACACCCCCATCGGCAAACCCATCGCCAACACCACGCTGTACGTACTCGATACGCTGGGGCAACCCGTACCGCAAGGCGTGGCTGGCGAGCTGTTCATCGGCGGCGTGCAAGTCGCCCGAGGCTACCTGAACCGCACCGAACTGACCGCCGAACGCTTCCTCGACGATCCGTTCAGCACCCGCCCTGGTGCACGCCTGTACCGCACCGGCGACCTGGCGCGGCACCTGGCCGATGGCAACATCGAATACCTGGGCCGCAACGATGACCAGGTGAAGCTGCGCGGCCTACGCATCGAGCTGGGTGAAATCCAGGCTGGCCTGACGGCCATCGAAGGCGTGAAAGAAGCCGTCGTGGTCGCCCGCGACCAGCGTCTGGTGGCGTACTACACCGGTGAACAGCAGGCCGCAGACGTTCTGCGCACGGCATTGCTGGCCCACCTGCCGGAGTTCATGGTGCCCGCGCTGTTCCTGCACCTGGACGCATTGCCCCTGAGCCCCAACGGCAAACTCGACCGCAAGGCTTTGCCACTGCCGGACACCGAAGCCCTGCAAAACCGTGCGTACGAAGCCCCAGAAGGCGAAACCGAAACCCTGCTGGCAACGATCTGGGCCGAGCTGCTGGGCGTTGAGCGGGTAGGGCGGCATGACAACTTCTTCGAACTGGGCGGCCATTCGCTGCTGGCGGTGACCCTCACCTCCCGCCTGCGTGATCACGGCCTGGAAGCCGACGTGCGCGCCCTGTTCGACCAACCGACCTTGGCGGGCTACGCAGCCATCACAGACAGAATGGAGATCGTCCTGTGAGCATCAACCAACTACTGGCAACACTGACGGCCAAAAACGTGCAGCTGGCGTTGAAGGACGGCCAACTGGCCGTCCAGGGCAACCGCCAGGCCCTGACCGACCCCGCGTTGGTGGCGCAACTGCGTGAACACAAGCCAACGCTGGTGGCGATGATCGAGCGCGGCGAGTACGTGGCCGTGAAACAGGGCGCGGTACACGTGCCGTCCAACCTCATCGAGCCGCGCTGCACGCGCATTACGCCGCAGCACCTCAACCTAATCGACCTCGACCAGGGCACCCTTGACCGCATCGTCGCCTGCATCCCTGGCGGCGCGGCTAACGTGCAAGACATCTACCCACTGGCACCGCTGCAGCAGGGCATGCTGTTCCACCACGCCAGTGCCACCGACAGCGACCCGTACGTGATGCAGGCGCGTTTCGTGTTTGCCAGCGAGGCCCGCTTGCAGGCGTTTGCCGATGCGCTCCGTGGCGTGATTGCCCGCCACGACATCCTGCGCACCTCGGTGCAGTGGGAAGGGCTCGAAACGCCGGTGCAGGTGGTCTGGCGCCACGCTGACCTGCAGGTGGCGACGTTACCCGATAACGACCCCACGCGCGGCAGGCTCGACCTGACCCAGGCACCGCTAATCCGCCTGCTGCGTGAGGCCGAGCAGGCCGATGGCGCACTGACCGCCACCCTGCAGTTCCACCATATCGCCATGGACCACAGTGCCTTGGAGGTTGTGCGTCACGAACTGATCGCGTTTCTGGCTGGCGAGGGTGATCGGCTGGGCACCCCGGTGCCGTTTCGCAATTATGTGGCACAAGCCGTGCTGGGTATCAGCGAGGCCGAACACGAGGCGTTTTTCCGCGACATGCTGGGGGGGATCGACGCGTCGACCCTGGCCTACGGCATCCAGGATGTGCAAGGCGTGGGTGAGGCGCACAACGAGCACGCGCTCGACCTGCCACTAGCGCTGTGCCAGCAGCTACGCAGCCAGGCGCGTAGCCTGGGCGTGAGCGTCGCCAGCCTCTTCCACCTGGCCTGGGGCCGCGTGCTGGGCGGGCTGACGGGGCGCGAGCAGGTGGTGTTCGGCACAGTGCTGATGGGGCGCTTGCAGGGCGCCGAAGCCACCGACCGGGCGCTGGGGATTTTCATCAACACCCTGCCGGTACGCGTTGACTTGGACAGTGCTGACTTGCCGACGGCGATCCGCGCCACCCACCAGCGGCTGAGCGCATTGATGCGCCATGAACACGCGCCACTGGCCCTGGCCCAGCGGTGCAGCGGTGTGGCGGCGCCGGCGCCGCTGTTCAATGCCTTGCTCAACTACCGCCACAGCGCAGTGGACAGCACCCAGCCACGCCGTGCAGCCCTGGCCGGCATCGACATCGTCGAGTCTGCCGAGGCCACCAACTACCCCTTGACGCTCAGCGTCGACGACTTGGGCGAAGCATTTCGCCTGACCTTGCTGGCCAGCGCCGAAGTGCCGGCGCAGCGCGTCTGTGCTTACTTGCAGCAGACCCTCGAAAGCCTGGTGCAGGCACCGCAGTCGTCGGTCCTGGCGTTGGCCATGCTCCCCGACAGCGAGCGCGAGGAACTGCTGGAAGCGTTCAACCATTATCCGGCCCCCTATGAGCGGCAACTGACCCTGCACCAGCGCATTGCACACCGCGCCGAGTTGCACCCTGACGCCGTCGCCGCCACCTGTGACGGCGCGCGCTTGAGTTACGCCGAGCTCAACCGCCAGGCCAATGCCCTGGCGCAGCACCTGATCAACCTGGGCGTGCGGCCTGACGACCGCGTCGCCGTGGTGGCGCGGCGCAGCCTTCAGACGCTGGTGGGCTTGTTGGCGGTACTCAAGGCCGGAGCCGGTTACGTGCCGGTAGACCCCGCCCACCCGGATGAGCGCGTGCACTACCTGCTGAATGACAGCGGCCCGGTAGCGGTGCTGACGCAGCAGGCGCTGCGTGAGCGCCTGGGGGCTGTCGCGGTGCCGGTGGTGCTGCTCGATCAGCCGCACTGGCCTGTATGCGAGAGCGACCCGGTTGTGCCGGGGCTGAGCGCGTGCCACCTGGCCTATGTGATCTACACCTCCGGTTCCACCGGGCAGCCCAAGGGCGTGATGGTCGAGCACCAGACCGTCAACAACCTGGTCGACTGGCACTGCCGCGCCTTCGACCTGTGCCATGGCCGGCACACTTCGAGCCTGGCCGGTTTTGGTTTCGACGCCATGGCCTGGGAAGTCTGGCCGGCGTTGTGCGCCGGGGCCACGTTGCACCTGGCGCCGGCGTCGGAGGGCAACGACGACCTGGATGCCATGCTTGCCTGGTGGCAGGCGCAGCCCCTGGACGTGAGCTTCTTGCCGACGCCGGTGGCCGAGTATGCCTTCAACCATCAGCTCGAACACCCGACCCTGCGCACCCTGTTGATCGGCGGTGACCGCCTGCGCCAGTTCAACCGCACCCAGCGCTTTGCCGTGGTCAACAACTACGGCCCGACCGAAACCACGGTGGTGGCCAGCTCCGGCGCGGTGGAAGCGGGCGGTGCGCTGCACATCGGTCGGCCGGTCGATAACGCCCGTCTGTATGTACTCGACCCACACCTGCAGCCTGTTGCGCTGGGTGTGCCAGGTGAGCTGTACATTGGTGGCGCCGGGGTTGCCCGGGGCTACCTGAACCGCCCGGCGCTCACCGCCGAGCGCTTCCTGGACGACCCATTCGTCGCCCGTGGGCGCATGTACCGCACAGGCGACCTGGTGCGCTGGCTGGCGGACGGCACTCTGGACTACCTGGGGCGCAACGACGACCAGGTCAAGATACGCGGCGTGCGCATCGAACTGGGCGAGATCGAAAGCCGGCTGAACGCCCTGGCTGGCATCGATGAAGCCGTGGTGCTGGCCCGAGAGGACCAGCCCGGGCAGCCGCGCCTGGTGGCCTACTTCACTGCCCAGGCAGGCGTCGAACCGCTCACCCCAGAAGGCCTACGCAGCCAATTGCAGGCGCACCTGCCGGAATACATGGTGCCGGTGGCCTATGTCGAGCTGCCGGCGTTGCCGCTGACGGCCAACGGCAAACTCGACCGCCGCGCTTTGCCACGCCCGGAGCGCTCGGCGCTGTTCGAGCAGGGCTACGAGGCCCCCGAAGGGGCGTTGGAGCAGGCGCTGGCAACGCTATGGGCCGAGTTGCTGCACGTTGAGCGAGTCGGCCGTCGCGACCATTTTTTCAGCTTGGGCGGGCATTCACTGCTGGCGATGCGCATGGTCTCCCAGGTGCGCCTGCGCCTGGGTGTCGAACTGAGCCTGGCCGACCTGTTCGCCAACCCCGAGCTGGCCGCCGTGGCCGAGGTACTGGCCCACGCCGGGCGCAGTGAGCTGCCGGCGATACGCCCAGTGCCGCGCGATGCGCCGCTGCCGATGTCGTTCGCCCAACAGCGGCTGTGGTTCCTGGCGCAAATGGAAGGCGGTAACCAGGCTTACAATGTGCCGCTGGCCCTGGGCCTGCGCGGGGCACTGGATGCCGATGCGCTGGAAGCAGCCTTGCTGGGCATCATCGAGCGCCACGAGACCTTGCGCAGCCGCTTCGTACCACGCGATGACAGTGCCGAGGTGGTGCTGGCCGCCACCGCGGGTGCCGATTGGTTCCAGCGTGAAGACCTGAGCGTCGATGCGCTGCCCGCCCGCTTGCATGAAGCGGCCAGTGCGCCTTTCGACCTGGCCCACGGGCCGCTGTTGCGAGCGCGTTTGCTGCGTCTAGGCGCAGAACACCATGTGCTGGCCCTGACCGTGCACCACATCGTTGCCGACGGCTGGTCGCTGGGCGTGCTGACCCGCGAACTAAGCGCGCTGTATACGGCCTGCTGCCAGGGCCAGGATAATCCGCTGCCGGCCCTGGACATCCAGTACGGCGACTATGCCGTGTGGCAGCGCCGCTGGTTGGCCGGCGCCCAGTTGCAGCGCCAGGCCGATTACTGGCGCCAGGCCCTGGACGGTGCACCCAGCCTGCTCAAGCTGCCCAGTGATCGCCCACGCCCCGAACGCCAGGACTTTGCCGGCGCAAGCCTGCCACTGCAGTTGCAGCCCCGCCTGGCGGCTGGCCTGCGCAGCCTGGCCCAGCGCCACGGGGTAACCCTGTACATGGCCGTGCTCAGCGCCTGGGCCGCCGTGCTGACGCGGCTGTCCGGCCAGGGCGAAATCGTCATCGGTTGCCCTGTGGCGGGCCGCGGCCGTGCCGAGCTGGAGCCGCTGGTGGGCCTGTTCGTCAATACCCTGGCCGTGCGCATCGACACGGCTGCCGCACCAACGGCGCAAACCCTGCTGGAGCAGGTCCGTACGCGCGTGCTGGAGGCTCAGGCGCACCAAGACCTGCCATTCGAACAGGTGGTGGAAATCGTCCGCCCAGTGCGCAGCCTTGGCCACACCCCCTTGTTCCAGGCCACGCTCAACTGGCAGGCGATCGAAGGTGGCGCCTTGCAACTGCCGGGCCTGCGCCTGGAAGCCGTGGCCCAGGCCGGCCAGGTCGCCAAGTTCGACCTGACGCTCAACCTCGGCGAGTTCGGCGACACGCTGGCCGGCACCCTGGACTACGCCACCTCGCTGTTCGACGAAGCGACCGTGCGGCGCTATGTCGGCTACTTCGAGACCTTGCTCTGGGCCATGATCGGCGATGATCAACAGCCGCTGGCACAGGTGCCGTTGCTTGGCGACGCCGAGCGCCACACCCTGCTGCACAGTTTCAATGCCACGCAGCGCGATTACCCCCGTGACCTGGCCGTGCAGCAGCTGTTTGAGCAGCGCGTATCGCGCCATCCCCTGGCCGTGGCGGCAGTGCAGGGCGGCCAGGCGCTGTGCTACGGGGCACTTAACGAACGCGCCAACCGCCTGGCCCATTACCTGATGGGCGCAGGTGTGGCACCGGGTGCCTATGTGGCCGTGCTGCTGCCGCGCTCGTTGCACCTGCTGGTGGCGCAACTGGCTGTGCTCAAGTGTGGCGCGGTCTATGTACCGCTCGACATTCATGCCCCGACCGAGCGCCAGGCCTTCATGGTCGAGGATTGCCAGGCCACCGCGTTGCTGACGCTTGCTGGCACACCGGTTGAGTATGCGGTGCGGCGGGTCGACCTGGACCAACTGGTCCTCGATGACCAGCCTGGCCACAACCTTGGGGTGGCCCAGGACGCTGGCAGTGCGGCCTATGTGATGTACACCTCTGGCACCACAGGCAAACCCAAGGGCGTGTGCGTGCCGCACCGGGGTATTGCGCGGTTGGTGCTGAACGAGCGGTATGCCGGGTTGCTGGCCAGCGACCGCATCGCTTTCGCTTCCAACCCGGCGTTCGATGCCAGCACCCTGGAAGTGTGGGGCCCGTTGCTCAATGGCGGGCAGGTGCGAGTGATCGACCACCGCACGCTGGTCGACCCAGCGCTTTTCGCGAAGGCGCTGGCGGAGCAGGGCATCACCGTTCTGTTCTTGACCACGGCGTTGTTCAACCAGTACGTGCAGTTGATCCCCGAGGCCCTGGCCGCGCTGCGCGTGCTGATCAGCGGCGGTGAGCGTGCCGAACCTGCAGCCTTCCGCACGCTGCTGCACAAAACACCTGGGCTGCGCCTGCTCAATGGCTACGGGCCCACCGAAACCACCACGTTCGCAGTGACCTGCGAAGTGCGTGAATTGGCGCCCGACGCAGCCCAAGTGCCGATTGGCCGGCCGATCGGCAATACCCAGGTGTATGTGCTGGACGCCTGGCAACAGCCCGTGCCGCAAGGCGTGGTCGGTGAACTGTATATCGGCGGCGACGGCGTGGCGCTGGGTTACCTGAACCGCCCAGAACTGACGGCGCAGCGGTTTATCGATGACCCGTTCAGCCCGCAGCCGGGCGCTCGGCTGTACCGCACCGGCGACCTGGTGCGCTGGCAGGCCGACGGCCAACTGGAGTGCCTGGGGCGCAATGACGACCAGGTCAAGATTCGCGGTTACCGGATCGAGCTGGGCGAAATCGAGCAACAGTTGGCACTGGCACCGGGTGTCGGTGAAGTCGTGGTGATGGCTGTGCCGAACGAGCAGGGCCCACTGCGGCTGGTGGCCTGGTTTACCCGGCACGAGGCCCCAGTGGAGGCCGCTGACCTGCGTGCCTTCTTGCGTGGGCGCTTGCCGGATTACATGGTGCCTACCGCTTTTGTGGCATTGCCGCGGATGCCACTGAACAACAATGGCAAGGTTGATCGCCAGGCCTTGCCGGCGCCGGCACCTCAGGACCTGGCGGTGACAGCGTACGAAGCACCGGAAGGCGAGCGCGAGCAGGCGCTGGCCACGTTGTGGGGCGAACTGCTGCACCTGGAACGCGTCGGGCGACACGACCGCTTCTTCGAATTGGGCGGCCATTCACTGCTGGCGATGCGCATGCTGGCCCAAGTTCGCCAACGCCTGGGGCTGGAGCTGGCATTGGGCGACCTGTTTGCCGATGACAGCCTGGCAGCGGTGGCCGCCTGCCTTGCGCGTGACGGCGACACCTTGCCGGCTATCCAGCCGGGCCCGCGTGACGGTGCTTTACCGCTTTCGTTCGCCCAACAGCGGCTGTGGTTTCTGGCGCAGATGGAGGAAGCCAGCGCGGCCTATCACATTCCCCTGGCCCTGCGCCTGGAGGGCCGTATGGACTCTGGGGCGCTGGAGCGCGCGTTAAGGCGCCTGGTCGAGCGCCATGAAAGCCTGCGCAGCCATTTTGTCGAACAGGAAGGCGAGCCGCAGGTGGTGCTGGCAACCGGTAGCGAAGGCTTCCTGTTTGGCCGGGACCTTTGCCAGGGCCTGGATGAAGCCGCCATTGCGGCGCTGATCCGCCAGGAGGCGAGCCAACCCTTCGTGCTTAGCCGCGACCTGCCGGTGCGTGGGCGCCTGCTGCAGCTGGCCGAGGACCACCACCTGCTACTGCTGACCTTGCACCACCTGGTGGCCGACGGTTGGTCGCTGGGGGTGTTGGTGCGCGAGCTTGGCGAGTTGTACCAAGCCTTCAGTTGCGGTGGCGACGACCCCTTGCCGGCCTTGCCCGTGCAGTACATCGACTATGCCTTGTGGCAGCGGCGCTGGCTGAGCGGCGATGCGCTGCGCCAACAGGCGGATTACTGGGTTGGCCAGCTGGCCGGGGCACCGGCGCTGCTCAGCTTGCCTTGGGATCACCCACGGCCAGAGCGTCAGCAGTATGCCGGTGACAGCGTCGCGCTGAGCCTGGACCCGCGCCTGAGTGCCGAGCTCAAAGCCGTGTGCCGGCGCCATGGCGTCACGCCTTACATGCTGTTCATGGCGGCTTGGGCAGTGTTGTTGAGCCGGCTTGCCGGCCAGGATGAAGTGGTGATCGGCTCGCCGGTAGCCAACCGCAGGCAGGCTGAAGTGGATGGCCTGGTCGGCATGTTCGTCAATGCCATGGCGTTGCGCGTGGACACCTCGGGGGCACCGGATGTGGCCACGCTGCTGGCCCGGGTAAAGGCCGTGGTGCTGGGCGGGCAGGCGCATCAGGACTTGCCGTTCGAGCAGGTGGTCGAGTTGCTGCGCCCGCGCCGAAGCCTTGCGCATACGCCGCTGTACCAGGCCACCCTGGACTGGGACGCCAGCCCGGAGCGCCAGGCGCTGCAATTGGCCGACCTGTCGGTGAGCGCAGTGAGTGTGCCTGCGTGCATTGCCAAGTTCGACCTGAGCCTGAGCCTGGGTGAGCGCGCCGAAGGTTTTGCCGGCGGTATCGTGTTTGCCACAGCCCTGTTCGAACGCTCGACCATCGCGCGTTATGCGGGGTATTTCGAACAACTGCTGTGGGCCTTCGGGGAGAGCGATCGGGCCATTCCGGGCCATGTCGGGTTGCCGGATGCCGATGAGCGCAAGCGGTTGCTGCAGGGCTTTAACGACACGGCGGTGGATTATGACCTTGAGCAGACCCTGCACGGGATGATCGAGGCGCAGGTGTTGCGTACGCCGGATGCGATCGCGGTTAAAGCCGAAGAAGGGGTACTGAGCTATTGCCAGCTGAATGAGCAGGCCAACCGATTAGCGCACCAGCTGATTGAACTGGGTGTAAAACCTGATGATCGGGTAGCGATCTGCGTTGAACGTGGGCTGTCGATGGTGGTTGGCCTGCTGGCCATCCTCAAATCTGGTGGCGCATATGTGCCGGTTGACCCCGATTACCCAGCGGAGCGCGTACGGCATATGCTGAGTGACAGCGCGCCGGTGGCGGTGCTGGTGCATAGCGCTACGCGGCACGTACCGGGTTCGGCCCAGGTTATCGACCTCGATCAGCCGACCTGGAACGCCCAGCCGTGCAGCAACCCAGTTGTCACCAACTTGACCCCGCGTCACCTTGCTTACGTGATCTACACCTCAGGTTCCACCGGCTTGCCGAAGGGTGTGATGAACGAGCATGCCGGCGTGGTCAATCGACTGCTTTGGATGCAAGACGCCTATAACCTCGGCGCTGAAGACGTGGTCTTGCAGAAGACCCCATTCAGCTTCGACGTATCGGTATGGGAATTCCTCTGGCCGCTGCAAACTGGCGCACGTCTGGTCATGGCGCGCCCCGGCGGCCATCGCGATCCGGAGTACCTGCGTCAGGTGATCCGCAGCGAAAACGTCACCACCTTGCACTTCGTGCCCTCGATGCTGGATGTGTTCCTGGCCCACGGCCAAATATCGGCAGATGGTCTCAAGCGCGTCTTGTGCAGCGGCGAAGCCTTGCCAGGCAGCCTTGTCCGACGCTTCCACGCGCAGTTACCAACTGCCGAATTGCACAACCTGTACGGCCCGACCGAAGCAGCGGTGGACGTGAGCGCCTGGCACTGCGTGACGGCACCGGACAACACCCCCATCGGCAAACCGATCGCCAACACCACGCTGTACATACTCGACAGCCAAGGCCAGCCGGTCCCGCAAGGCGTGGCCGGCGAGCTGTTCATCGGCGGCGTGCAGGTCGCCCGAGGCTACCTGAACCGCGCCGAACTGACCGCCGAACGCTTCCTCGACGACCCGTTCAGCACCCCCCCTGGTGCACGCCTGTACCGCACCGGCGACCTGGCGCGGCACCTGGCCGATGGCAACATCGAGTACCTGGGCCGTAACGACGACCAGGTCAAAATCCACGGCTTGCGCATCGAACTGGGCGAAATCCAGGCCAGCCTGACGCGGATAGAGGGGGTCAAGGAGGCCGTGGTGATCGCTTATGAGCAGCAGTTACTCGCTTACTACACGGGCGAGTCGTTCCCTGTGGAGGCGCTGCGCTCGGCATTGCTCGGGCGCCTGCCGACCTTCATGGTGCCGGCGCTGTTCGTCCACCTGCAGGCACTGCCCCTGAGCCCCAACGGCAAGCTCGACCGCAAGGCTTTGCCATTACCGGATAGCGAGACCCTGAAGAACCGCGAGTACCAAGCGCCAGAAGGTGAAACCGAAACCCTGTTGGCAACGATCTGGTCCGAACTGTTGGGCGTGGAGCGGGTAGGGCGGCACGACAACTTCTTCGAGCTGGGCGGCCACTCCCTGGCGGCAATCCGGCTGGTCGACAAGATGACCAAGGCGGGCCTGAAGGTGGCCATCAACGATGTGTTCCAGCACCCCAGCGTAGCGTTGCTGGCGGCCAGGCTCGGCAGCCCTGACGCTGCGCACCGCGGGGTGATCCGGGTGCGTGCAGGGGGCAGCCAGACGCCGCTGTTCCTGGTTCACGAATTCACCGGCCTGGATTTCTACTTCCCGGTGCTGGGCCAGCACCTACCCGGTGATTTCGCGCTCTATGGACTGCCCGGCATCCCGGCCGATCAACCGCAGCCACAGACGCTCGAGTGCCTGGCCCGCTACCAGATCGAACAGATGCGCAGCGTGCAGCCACAGGGGCCGTATCGCCTGGCAGGCTGGTCGTTCGGTGGGGTAGTGGCCTTCGAAATGGCTAACCAATTGCTGGGTGTGGACGAGGAGGTCGAATTCCTCGGCTTGATCGACACCTATGTGCCGCGCCTGGCCGACCAGGGCAAGGCGCGCTGGGAGGGACCACGGGCACTCGAACGGCAGTTGCTGTTGAACTGCAGCACGTTCTGGCGCACGCAAGGCCCGGCAGGCGCCGACAAGCTGGCACGCCTGCAGCAATTGGAGGCCGGTCAGGCCGATTTTGCCACGCTGGTCGCCAGCTGCCGCGAGCACCAGTTGCTCTATGGGCTGTGGGCGAGCATGACCGACGCGCAACTGCTGCACTACTTCACCCGTGAACTGGCGCACGGCCATGCGCTGGCGCATTACCGCCCTTCACCGTTGAGCGTGCCGGTGCACCTGCTGCGCGCCGAACAGGGCAGTGACAGCCAGTCGACTCTGGGCTGGCGCGAGACCCTGCCGTCCCAGGCCCTGGTCCTTCTGGGCGTGCCGGGGGACCACCGCAGCATGATGCAGGCGCCCCAGGTGGCCGCGCTCGGTCAGGCGCTTGGCCAGCTACTGGGCAGTGTGCATAGCACGAACAGCACCAAGGCAGCGGCTTATCAGCCTTTGGTGGCGATCCAGACCGGTCAGCACGGGCATGCACCGTTGTTTTGCGTGCCGGGGGCTGGCGACAGCGTCACCAGTTTCATAGGCCTGGCCGAGGCCCTGGGCCCGGACTGGCCGCTGTACGGCCTTCAGGCGCGGGGGCTGGACGGCTGCTCGGTGCCGCACACTTCGGTGGAGGCTGCTGCCGATTGCCATGTGCAGGCCATCGAGGCGCTTTATCCGCAAGGGCCGCTGAACCTGGTCGGGCATTCGTTTGGCGGCTGGGTAGCACATGCCATGGCTACCCGGTTCGAGGCCAAGGGCCGGCAGGTGCGTTCATTGACACTGATCGACAGCGAAGCGCCGGGTGAGGGCGGCACCTGTGGACAGCCCTACACCCTGGGCGAAGCCTTGCAGCGGCTGATCGAGGCTTTGCAGCTGTCCACCGGCAAAACCCTGGGTATTGACCCACGCGCCTTTGCCGAGGCCAGCGACGACCAGCAGTTGAGCCAGTTGCACGCGGCCATGGTGCGGGTCGGATTACTGCCGGCGCGGTCGCAGCCAGGGGCGCTGGACGGCACCGTACGGACCTTCGCCACGGCGTTGCGCACGGCCTACCGGCCAACGTTGAGCTACCACGGGCCGGTCGGCCTGGTACTGGTGGATGACCCGGGCCTGGATGCCTTGGGCAATGCCCGCGAGCATGCCGCCATGCAGGCCGGTTGGCAGCAACTGATGCCCACGCTTGCGCTGTGGCAGGGGCCGGGTGACCACTTCAGCATCCTCAAGGTGCCGGATGTGTTCAGCCTGGCGGCCTGGTGGCACGACGGGCAGGCGCTGCACCACGGCAAGGTTACCCCTTAAAGATGGGCCTTCCCGGCCCCACTGGGGCCGGGTCATGCGAACCCGAAGAGATAGTGAGTGTTCATGGAAAAGTCCAGATTCCGCAAATTCAGCCTCGGCATCGCCGTGGCTTTGGTCGCCGGCATCACGCTGTATGCCGTTCAGGCCCCGGCCAAACCGCCGCAGTACATCACCGCCACGGTCGAACGTGGCGATATCGAGAACGCCGTGTTGGCCACCGGCACGCTGCAGGGCATCAAGCAAGTTGACGTCGGCGCCCAGGTGTCGGGCCAGTTGCGTTCGTTGAAGGTCAAGCTGGGTGACAAGGTCACCGAGGGCCAGTGGCTGGCCGAAATCGACCCGCTGGTGCTGCGCAATACCTTGCGCCAGGCTGAGGTCGACGAGGACAAATTGCAGGCCGAGCGCCGTTCTAGCCTGGCCCAGCTCAAGCAGGCCAGGCGGGTGTATGAGCGCTATCGCGAACTGCAGGCCGACGAATCGGTATCGCGCCAGGACTTCGAGAACGCCGAGTCCGAATACGAGGTGCAGCAGGCCGCCGTGCGCTCGCTCGATGCGCAAATCCAGAGTGCCCGGGTCGAGATCGACACGGCCAAGGTCAACCTGGGCTACACCCGTATCAATGCACCGATCAACGGCCATGTGGTGGGCATCGTCACGCAAGAAGGGCAGACCGTGATCGCCAACCAGTTGGCGCCCGTGCTGCTCAAGCTGGCCGACCTCGACACCATGACCGTCAAGGCGCAGGTGTCGGAAGCCGATGTGATCCACATCAGCCCAGGCCAACCGGTGTACTTCACCATCCTCGGTGAAGACAAACGCTACTACGCCAAGCTGCGCGGCACCGAACCGGCCCCGCAGAACTACGCGCAAAGCACCGACAACAGCGATGGCAGCGCCACGAAACCCAATGGCGCGGTGTTTTACAACGCCCTGTTCGAGGTGGCGAACCCCGAGCACCGCCTGCGCATCTCGATGACCGCGCAGGTGCACATCGTGCTCGACACGGCCGAAGGCGTGCTCACTGTGCCGGTGGCCGCCCTGGGCGCGCGCAATGGCGACGGCAGCTTCCCGGTACGGGTGCTCGATGCCAAGGGCTTCGCCCAGGTGCGCAACGTGCAGGCGGGGATCAACAACAACGTCAAAGTGCAGATCAAGGATGGCCTGGCCGAAGGTGACCGTGTGGTGATCGGCGAACCGGTGTCTGGCGAAGCAGGGGCGTGAGCATGAACATGAATGTCGAGCTGAGCGCACACAGCGCCGTTGCCTGCAGCAACGGCGAGCCGTTGTTGCGCCTGCAGGGGGTCAGCCGCAGTTTTCTGGCCGGCGACCGCGAGTTCCTGGCGCTGAAGGGTATCGATCTGCAGATCCACAGTGGCGAGTTGGTGGCGATCATCGGCGCCTCCGGGTCCGGCAAGTCCACATTGATGAACATCCTCGGCTGCCTGGACAACGCCAGCAGTGGCAGCTACCAGGTCGGCGGGCAAGAGACGCGCACGCTGGACGACGATGCCCTGGCGGCGTTGCGCCGCGACCATTTTGGCTTCATCTTCCAGCGCTACCACCTGCTGCCGCACCTGGATGCCCTGCACAACGTCGAGATTCCAGCAGTGTATGCCGGCACTGCGCACGGGCAACGCCACGACCGGGCACGTGAGCTGCTCACGCGCTTGGGGCTTGCCGGGCATCTGGAACACCGCCCCAGCCAGTTGTCCGGCGGGCAGCAGCAGCGGGTGAGTATCTGCCGGGCGCTCATGAACGGTGGCCAGGTTATCCTCGCCGACGAGCCGACCGGTGCGCTGGACACGGCCAGCGGCAAAGAGGTGATGAATATTCTGCTGGAGCTGCACGCAGCCGGGCACACGGTGATCCTGGTGACCCACGACCCCAAGGTCGCCGCGCATGCCGAACGGGTCATCGAGGTCAGCGACGGTCAGATCGTCAGCGACCGGCGCACGGGCACTGCAGCCATGCCCACCCCGGTGGCCGAGCCGGCACCGGCCGCCTCGCCGGCAAGGCGCCTGGTCGCCAGCCTGGGGATGTTCCGCGAGGCCTTCAAGATGGCCTGGATCGCTTTGATCTCGCACCGCATGCGCACCTTGTTGACCATGCTCGGGATTGTCATTGGCATCACCTCGGTGGTGTCCATCTCGGCCATCGGCGAAGGGGCCAAGGGCTACGTGCTCAAGGACATCCAGGCAATTGGCAGCAATACCATCGATATCTATTCGGGCAGCAACTTCGGAGACAGCCGGGCGAAGACCATCGAAACCCTGGTGCCCGCCGACGTCACGGCGCTCAACGCGCTGTACTACGTCGACAGCGCCACCCCGGTGATCGGCCAAAGCACCTTGGTGCGCTACCGCAACCTCGATGTCGATGTGCAGCTCAATGGCGTCAGCGAACACTACTTCCAGGTGCGCAACATTCCCGTGGCCGCCGGTATTGTGTTCAGTGCCGAGGACGCACGGCGCCAGGCCCAGGTGGTGGTGATCGACCACAACACCCGCAAGCGCCTGTTCGGCCCCAACGTAGATCCGCTGGGGCAGGTGATCCTGGTGGGGAACCTGCCGTGCACGGTGATCGGCGTCACCGCCGAGAACAAGAACCTGTTCGTCGCCAGCAACCAGCTGAATATCTGGGTGCCGTACGAGACTGCTGCTGGCCGCGTGCTTGGCCAACGCCACTTGGACAGCATCAGCGTGCGCATCAAGGACGGCGTGCCCAGCAAACGGGTCGAAGAGGAGGTGACCAAGCTGATGCTTCAACGCCATGGCACCAAGGACTTTTTCACCAACAACCTCGACAGCATCATGCAGACCGTGCAAAAGACCAGCCGCTCGCTGACCCTGCTGCTGTCGCTGATCGCGGTGATTTCGCTGGTGGTGGGCGGTATCGGGGTGATGAACATCATGCTGGTGTCGGTGACCGAGCGTACCCGCGAGATCGGCATTCGCATGGCGGTGGGGGCACGGCAGTCGGACATCCGTCAGCAGTTTCTGGTGGAGGCGGTGATGGTCTGCCTGTTTGGCGGGTTGGTCGGTATTGGCTTGTCGTACGGCATCGGCTACCTGTTCGAGTTGTTCGTCAAACAGTGGGAGATGGTGTTCTCACCGGCGTCGATCGTGATGGCGTTTGCCTGTTCGACGTTGATTGGGGTGGTGTTCGGCTTTGTGCCAGCGCGCAACGCGGCCCGGCTTGACCCGATCGAGGCGCTGGCGCGGGATTGAGGTGCTCTGTACCTCAACCCTTGTAGGGGCAGCCTTGTGCTGCGAAGAGGCCGGTAATAGCAACGAAGATTCACGGTGATATCACCGGCCTCTTCGCAGCACAAGGCTGCTCCTACACAGTGATTCGTGCCCAAGCGGGAATTACAAGATCAAACTGCCGTATACATCCAGCGCATCAACGAATGCCGCCCGCTGATACCCAGCTTGATCGCCGCCCGGCGTAAATAGCTTTCGACCGTATTCACCTTCAACTCCAGCCGCTCGGCCTGCTCCGGTGCGGTATGCCCGGCCAGCAGGCCAAGGCACACCTGACGCTCCCGTTCGGACAGCTTCAGCCCCGATTGCGCCAGGCGGTCGAGAAAACGCTGTTCGAGGCTCTCTTGCGTGGCGCGCTCGGCGGCGGGTTGCAGGGCATCGATGTGCTTTTCCAGCATCGGCAACAGCAGGGGCGAGATGTCGTCCAGGCGGTTGCGTTCGAAGGCGGAGAAGCCGTAGGTGGAGTCAGCGCGCAGCACCTGGATTTCGTAGCGGGCGTCGCCTTTGCGGCGAATCAGGTGCAAGCGCGTCGGGTCGCTGCAGTCCCTGCTTGGCTGCACGTCCGAGGAAAATACAGTCTCGTTGATCACGGGCGCGTTGGCGTCAAAGCCGGCCGGGGCCACGGGCAGCAGGCGTATGTGCGTGGCGTCGATGGTCAGGTGGGCCTGGATCAGGTCGTGCAGCATGCGCGGGAATTGGCGGCTGCCGGTGCTGGCAATGACTTTGCCGATTTGTGGGTAGAGCAGGTGCGAATTCATCGTGTCGTCCATGAGGTCCGGTGGTGCAATTTCCCGTCTGGCTGTTGGCCCGCATCCTGGGCCGCATTCGGGAGGTGATGGGTATCCTAGTACAACGATTGAGTGACGGTTAAATGAAGTGGCGATAGTGGCATAATAATGGCTTCTATGGCAGGCGACTGCTGTGGCGCGGGTTGTCGGGTATGATGCTGGCCTCCATCATCTTCAAGAGGCCTGCCCCATGTCCCTGAGTGCTGAACAGATTGGCGAATTCCGCGCCTTTGCCGAGCAGTTGGCCGATGCCGCCGCTGTGGCGATCACGCCGTATTTCCGTGCCAGCCTGGACGTCGAGGACAAGGGCGGGCGGTTGTACGACCCGGTGACGGTGGCCGACAAGGCGGCTGAAGATGCCATGCGCGCGCTGATCCAGGCGCGCTATCCCGAGCACGGTATTTTGGGTGAAGAGCAGGGCGTGGCAGTGGGCACCAGCCCCTTGACCTGGGTACTCGACCCGATCGACGGTACCCGCGCGTTCATCACCGGCTTGCCGCTGTGGGGCACCTTGATTGCCTTGAACGATGGCACGCGTCCGCGGGTAGGGGTAATGAACCAGCCTTTTACCGGCGAACGCTTCGTCGGCACCCCGGAAGGGGCCTGGCGCAGTGGCACGCCGCTGAAAACCCGTGCCTGCGCCGACCTGGCCTCGGCCACGCTGATGTGCACCACCCCGGACATGTTCGACACCGCAGCGCGCAAGGCAGCGTTCGAGACCGTGGCCGGCAAGGCTCGGCTGATGCGTTACGGCGGCGACTGCTATGCCTATTGCATGCTGGCGTCGGGCTTTGTCGATGTGATCGTGGAGGCGAGCCTGCAGCCGTATGACGTGCAGGCCTTGATGCCGATCATCGAAGGGGCGGGCGGTGTGATCACGGCCTGGGATGGCAGCTCGGCGCAGCATGGTGGGTGTGTGGTGGCCTGTGGTGACCCGGCGTTGCATGCGCAGGTAGTGGAGATGTTGCGTCACGCCATGTGACATCGCACTTTTTCGGTTTCTTGGGCTCTATGCTTGGCCAGGCTGCACTGATCCCCGGTGTGGCCGCCGAATATCGACCCGGTGCCGATGGTTGCAAGCCCTTCCAGAATAGTCCCCGGCCTGCTGTTGGCAGGCGCCCTGACGTGCCTGTGCGCCTGTACCCAAGAGCAGGGCCGTGACATCGTCAGCCAGTTCGGCAACGGCAAGCCCAGCGAGCTGTTCCAGACCAGCGTCGACCGCCTGGCGACACTGTCGATGCGCGACAACCTGCAGAGCTTGTACCTGCTGATGAACAAGCTGTACCTGCGCAACCCCAACCAGTGGAAGATGTCTGGCTACGTCGATGCCGCCACGGCCGAGCGGCAGATCCGGATAGCCATCGAACAGCGCCAACCGTTGGCACAGTTGGGCAATCGCCGCGACCTTGCCGCCTTGAGTTACGCACTGAGCCCCGAGTTTCGCGGGGACCGGGTCGGCGCGTTCATCTATGCCATCGGCAGCATGCTGATTACCGCCCATGGCGGGCGCACCGAGTTCTACATGACGGACACCATCGACCCGCTGTTCGTCAACAACGCGGCACGCAATATCGAGAAAGCCACCTGGATGCTTAGCCAGCGGCAGGATGCCAACGGCGTGCTGTTGCTGTTCTCCAACGAGATTTCGGAGGAGGGCAGCAACCTGAGTTTCGCCGTCGAGTTCGGCAAGATCGTGGCGCGGCTGGATTTGCTGGCAGAGCTGCTGGACGAGCGCTATCGGCGGATAGGGCTCAATTATGCGCAAAGCCTGTTGTTGATGAATTTCTTGCCGGTGCAGTGACCCGGGCCTTAACTGGTGGCCGTCAGCAACGGCTGAAACTCCGCCAACAACCAGTCGCGCAACCGTCGGCAACTGGCGTCATGTTCCTTGTCTTCGTTGAAGGCCAGGAAATGGAAGGTGTCCTTGAGCACCAACTGCTGTTCGACCGGCCGCACCAGCAAGCCTTGCTCCACCAGCGGGCCCACCAGGTGGTGCCAACCCAATGCCACGCCCTGGCTACTCAGGGCAAGCTGCACCAGCAGGTTGTAGTCATTGGCATTGAAGAAATGCGGCGCCGTGCTGGCACGGCTCTTCAGGTCGACGTCATGGAACGCCAACCAGACATTCCAGTCGACGTGCTCGGCCACCTGTGAGCGCCCATAGGGGCTGAGGTTGAGCAGCGAGCCGTCGCGAATCCCTTCCAAGGTAGCCAGCTGTGGGTGCTGTGCCAGGTATTGCGGGCTGCATACCGGGTAGACCACATCATGGTTGAGCGGGTGGCAGCTGTAGCCGGCCTGGATCTTGCCCAGCTTGGTGATGTAGATGTCCGGCCGTACGCCAGGCTCCATCGACAGGAAGTTCTGGGTGGTCACCAGGTTGATGTCGATGTCCGGGTTTTGCTCGAAGAACTTCGGCATCCGTGGCCCCAGCCACAGGGCGGCAAACGCTGGCGAGCAGCACAGGGTAACCACGTGCTTGGGGTTGATGTTGCTGCGGATTCGCTCGGCCGCCTGGGAGATGTTGACGAACGATAACTGCACCGCATCGAAGAAGATTGAACCCGCCACGGTCAGCTCTACCGCGCGGCCGACACGGGTAAACAGTTCGGCACCCAGGTAGGTTTCCAGCTCACGGATCTGCCGGCTCACGGCAGCCTGGGTGACGCACAGGGCCTCGGCGGCACGGGTGAAATTCTGGTATTTGGCGGCCGCGACGAAGACTTTGACCGCGCGCAGCGAAGGCATCTTGATCAAGGTCTGATCGGGTTCGGAGTGTCTGACCATGTCGGTAGGGTTCAGGTCCTGTGTAGGAGCAGCCTTGTGCTGCGAAAGGGCCCTTACCGGCATCCCATAACCAGTGTATGAGCGGGCCTCTTCGCAGCACAAGGCTGCTCCTACAAAGGGCGGGGCGGGTTAGGGCCTTGATTGATAACTTCAGGTAATGATTAGCGCCCTGCAAATGTCGTTGGACCCACCCTGGGCCAAGGCATAACGTAAATCCTACGGCGCGACATTGAAACATCGATGTCGAATAACTTTTTGAAGCAGGACTTTCTGCGTGCCGGTGTTGACTCACGTTCGCTCTTGAACGGACTGCCAAACGTACTCGCACTGATCTACCCGCCTTACCGAACAGTGCGATGTTGATAGATTGGTTAATAAGCATAATAACGAGGGTCGTATGAGCCATGCCGATGAGATTCTTTCGGTAAACAACATCTTCAAAGTGTTCGGCCCCAACCCGAACATGGCCATGGAGATGCTCCGCAAGGGCGCCGACAAGAACGAAATCTTCAGCAAGACCGGCCACGTCGTCGGCGTGTTCGATGCAAGCTTCTCCGTCAAACGTGGCGAGATCTTCGTCATCATGGGCCTGTCGGGCTCGGGCAAGTCGACCATGGTGCGGCTGTTCAACCGCCTGATCGAACCCACCGCCGGCAGCATTCACCTCAACGGCCGCGAAATCACCGGCCTGTCCGATAAAGCCCTGCTCGATGTGCGCCGCAAGGAAATGGGCATGGTGTTCCAGTCCTTCGCCCTGATGCCGCACATGAGCGTGCTGCAGAACACCGCCTTCGGCCTGGAAATTGCCGGCGTTGCCGAGGCCGAACGCCACCGCCGTGCCCGCGAGGCGCTGAGCCAGGTCGGCCTGGCCGGTCACGAGCACAGCTACCCGCACCAGCTGTCCGGCGGCATGCAGCAGCGCGTGGGCCTGGCCCGGGCGCTGGCCAACGACCCGACCATCCTGTTGATGGACGAAGCCTTCTCGGCCCTTGACCCGCTGATCCGCAACGAGATGCAGGGCGAGCTGATGCGCCTGCAGGCCGAGCAGCAGCGCACCATCCTCTTCATTTCCCACGACATCGAGGAAGCCATCCGCATCGGCCATCGCATCGCGATCATGGAGGGCGGCCGGGTGGTGCAAATCGGCACTCCACAGCAGCTGATCAACCAGCCGGCCAACGATTACGTGCGCGCGTTCTTCAAGACCTTCAACAGCCGCTGCCAGTGTTCCAGCTTGGCCAACAGCACGCCGTTGCAGTCCCTGAGCCGCCACTGACCCCCGCGAGGTTTGCCCCATGTCCGAATTCAGCCTGCTCGACCCGTTCCAGGCGGCCACCATCCCCCTGGGCGACTGGGTCACCGCTACCCTCAACTTCCTCGTGCACAACTTCCGTGAGGTGTTTCGCGCCATCCGCTGGCCGATCGACCAGGTGCTCAACGGCATCGAGTTCACCCTGCAGAGCATCCCGCCCACCATTGGCATCCTGCTGTCGTCCTTGCTCGGCTGGCAGCTGGCGGGCAAGCGCATGGCGCTGCTGTGCTTCGTCACCCTGACCCTGCTGGGGCTGATCGGCGTGTGGTCGGAGTCGATGACCACCTTGGCGCTGGTGCTCACTTCGGTGTTTTTCTGCGCGGTGATCGGCATCCCGCTGGGCATTGTCTGCGCCCGCAGCAACCGCCTGGAAAGCATTATCCGCCCCGTGCTCGATGCGATGCAGACGCTGCCGGCGTTCGTCTACCTGGTGCCGGTGGTGATGCTGTTCGGCATCGGCAACGTGCCGGGCGTGCTGGTGACCATCGTGTTTGCCCTGCCGCCGCTGGTGCGCCTGACCAACCTGGGCATCCGCCAGGTGCCGGAAGACAAGATCGAAGCGGCCCGCGCCTTTGGCTGCACGCCGCGCCAGATGCTGACCCGCGTGCAGCTGCCGCTGGCCACCTCGACCATCATGGCCGGGCTCAACCAAACCCTGATGCTGTCGCTGTCGATGGTGGTGATCGCCTCGATGATCTCGGTCGGCGGCCTGGGCCAGATGGTGCTGCGCGGCATCGGCCGGCTGGACATGGGCCTGGCTACCGTCGGTGGCATGGGGCTGGTGCTGTTGGCGATCTTCCTCGACCGACTGACCCAAGCCATGGGCGCGCGCACCAATGCCGACCCGAGCCTGCGCTGGTACCACACCGGGCCCGTGGGTGCGGTGCTGCGCCTATGCGGCTCAGGGCACGCTGCCGGGCGGCGCAAGACCGCCTGACGCGAACACATTCGTACTGCCGCACACGACATAAAAACCAGAAGAAGGTACGCGACGATGTTGGAATCCAAGTTCTCCCGCAGCATCCTGCAAGGCGCCAGCGCGCTGGCCCTGGTAATCGCCTCGCTGTGCGCCAACGCCTCGGCCGACAAGCCGGGCGAGGGCGTGAAGGTAACGCCGATCTTCCCCTCCATCGCCGAAGAGCGCTTCCGTGGCGAAGTCGCCATGGAAGGCCTGCGCGAGCTGGGCTACAAGGTCCAGGAGCCTAAGGAAACCGAGTACGGCGTGATGATGGTGGCCCTGGCCAACGGCGATGCCGACTTCACCGTGCACCTGTGGGACAAGCTGCATGACAAGTTCTACCAGCAGGCCGGCGGCGATGACGTGATGGTCAAGGCCGGCGACATCATGCCTGGCGTGCTGCAGGGCTACCTGATCGACAAGAAGACCGCCGAGCAGTACCACATCAAGTACATCACCGACCTGAAGAAGCCGGAGATCGCCAAGCTGTTCGACACTGACGGCAACGGCAAGGCCAACCTGACTGGCTGCAACCCTGGCTGGGGCTGCGAGCTGATCATCTCGCACCACATCAAAGCCTATGACCTGGACAGCAGCGTGCACGTCGACCAAGGCTCGTACTTCGCGCTGATGGCGGACACCATCACCCGCTACAAGGAAGGCAAGCCGATCCTGTACTTCACCTGGGTGCCACAGTGGATCTCCACCGTGCTGGTTGAGGACAAGGACGTGGTTTGGCTGGAAGTACCGAAGACCGACCTGCCGGATGGCAACAACGATGTCGACACGATGTACAAGGGCAAGAACCTGGGCTTTGCGGTCGACAAGGTAGAGGCGGTGCTGAACAAGGAATTCGCCCAGGAAAACCCGGCAGCCACCAAGTTCCTGTCGCTGATGCAGATCACCACGGCGGACGAGAGCGCGCAGAACCTCAAGATGCAGCAAGGTGAGAAAAAACCTGCTGACATCACCCGCCATGCCAAAGAATGGGTTGCGGCGCATCGCCAGCAGTTCGACGCGTGGCTGCAAGCGTCGCGCGCTGCGGCGACACAGGCCAGCAAGTAACCTGTTCCATCGGTGAGCGCTTCTTCGCGGGCAAGCCCGCTCCCACAGGGTTCGTGCCAGCGTTGGGTTTGCGCGCTGCCTGTAGGCGCGCTTGCTCGCGAAGAAGCCAACGCGATTTTTGCAGTTGAGTCAAAGCCATGAGCCATTTCGAAAGCACCCTCAAGAACGCCAACCTGGCCCACCTGGACACCGCAGGCCGTACCTCGCTGTCGATGCCGTGCCAACGCGTCGCCTTCGTGTTACGTGAGCATTTCTCCATGATGGCCTTTACTGCGGCCATGGACACCCTGGTCACCGCCAACCTGATGAGCGCCACGCCACTGTTCCAAATCCAGGTAGTGGGTGATGGAGCACAGGTCATGAGCGACCTGGGCATCGCTTTGCCGGTCAACACGCCACTGGCCGAACTCGATGTGCAGGTGCTAGATACCCTGTTGGTATGCGGTGGGTTTCGGGTGCGCCTCGAAAGCGCACCGCTGCTGCGCGCCAAGCTGCGCCAGGCCGACCAGCATGGCTGCCAGCTGGGTGGTCTATGGAACGGCACCTACTTTCTGGCTGAAGCGGGCCTGCTCAATGACCACGACTGCGCCTTCCACCCCGATGGCCGGGCGATGATGAGCGAGCTGTTCCCCAAGGTACGTGTCAGCCGCCAAGCCCATGTGTTGGATGGTCGGCGCCTGAGTTGCGCAGGGGCTAGCAGTGCCCTGGACATGATGCTGGCCTTGCTCGAACACAGGGGTGGCAACGGGTTGCGCCGGGCGGTGGAGCAGATGCTGGCCTGCGATCGCGCACGGGTGATGAGCGATGCCCCGGCCACTGCAGCGGACATCGACCCCAGCCTGCCCAAGGGCATACGCTTGGCCCTTGAGCTGATGCATGCGAATATCGAAGACCCGATCGGCATCGACGAAATCGCCGAACATGCAGGCTTGTCGCGTCGGCACCTGGAGCGGCTGTTCCGCCGCCATGTACAGGCGACACCGCCGCGCTACTACCTGGAATTGCGCCTGACCCATGCCCGGCAGTTGCTGCAACACACCAGCAAGTCTTTGACCGAAGTGGCCGTGGCCAGCGGCTTTGTCAGTTTTCCGCATTTCTACCGGCGTTTTCGTGAGCTGTTCGCCGTTGCGCCGCGCCAGTTTCGGGCGAGGAGCCAGGGGTGGGCAGGGCGGCAGGAGATAGCGATACCGTAAAAATGAAATAGTGTTCGATAATCGCACGGTTAGCCGTGCCCTATTGTCCGCTATCCGCCCACGATTCCAATGGTCGCATTGCCCAATCCCCGCCTTTTTGCTTAGTGTGTGCCTATTCACCGGCTGTCGCCTGCCTCTGTATCCAGCGACCAGCCCGATAGAATAACCGTGATCGACCGCAACCACCGGCCGCAAGGCCCGTAGGAAGCGGCGCCCAGAACAATAACGAAACCGAGTGCCTTGCCTATGGAAAGCCGCCTGCTGAGCGAGCGCAGTAGCGTGTTTCACCACGCCGACCCTTATGCTGTGTCCGATTATGTGAACCAGCACGTGGGCCAGCACTGCATCGGTTTGTCGCGCACCACCCACCCCCAGGCCAGCCTTAGCCACCGCAAGTTCGCCGAACTCGACCTGTGCCGTATCAGCTACGGCGGCAGCGTGCGCGTCACCTCGCCTGCGTTGGAAACCATCTACCACTTGCAAGTGTTGCTCAACGGCAACTGCCTGTGGCGCGGGCCCCAGCGTGAGCATCACTTGGTGCCGGGCGAGTTGTTGCTGATCAACCCAGACGACCCGGTTGACCTGACCTACTCGGAAGACTGCGAGAAATTTATCCTCAAGGTGCCGACCCGGCTGCTCGATTCGATCTGCGAAGAACAACGCTGGCATCGCCCGGATGGCGGCGTGCGGTTCCTGCGTAACCACTACCGGCTGGAAGAGTTGGACGGCTTCGTAAACCTGCTGGCGATGGTGTGCCATGAAGCCGAGGTGAATGAGTCGTTGCCGCGGGTGCAGGGGCATTACAGCCAGATTGTGGCCAGCAAACTGCTGACCTTGATGAGCACCAACATTCGACGCGAAAGCCTGAGTGCACCGGCGGCTAGCCTGGAGCGGATTCTGGATTACATCGAGCGCAACCTGAAGCTGGAGCTGTCGGCTGAGGTGCTGGCGGAGCAGGCCTGCATGAGCGTGCGGTCGCTGTATGCGCTGTTTGATCGGCACCTAGCTACCACGCCTAAGCATTATGTGCGGCAACGCAAGCTGGAGCGGGTGCAGGCGTGTTTGAGTGATGCCACGTGTGGGGTGCGGAGTGTGACGGAGCTTGCTCTGGATTACGGCTTCCTGCATTTGGGGCGGTTTTCCGAGGTGTACCGGCAGCAATTTGGTGAGCTGCCATCGCAGACCTTCAAGCGACGCAGTTAAGCGGAGCCGTGCTTCGTACCTGTTATTTCTGCCAGTTGCGGGCGGATTGGCGCGGATCCACCATTTGCCTTCATGGATAAAATGGTGGCACTTATGTCTACTTTGCAGCAGTTGTATTTTTACTCGCCGGAGGGTCTGGCGATGGTCAAATATCCTGGTACGCAGGCATCGACTATGTTGCGCGCCGCAGAGCAGGTGCTCGCCCAGAAAAAAGATGAACAAGTTGCGATGTGCTCAAGTGACCTGCAGGGTTCGATCATAGGGCTCACGGGTGATAAAACGTCTTATTCGATTCAGTACACGCCTTACGGCCATGACGCTGACATCGTGGATGCCCCTTTGCTGCGATTCAACAGTCAGCGGAAAGTATCCGTCACAGGGCACTACTTATTAGGGCAGGGATACCGTGGGTTTAACCCTGTTCTGATGAGGTTCAATAGCCCCGACAATCTGAGCCCATTCGGTGTGGGAGGGCTCAATTCTTACACATACTGTGGTGGGGACCCTGTTAACAATACTGATCCCAGTGGTCATAAGGGCGTTCGGAAGCAAAATAAAACTGGCATTAGGCCTGATACAGGAAACACTAAAAGTGGGGATACTATCAATCCAGATTATTCACGGGCGCGTTCTCATGTTGTGAGCGAGGATGTTGTAGCTACAGTTAACGAGCTGGGCCGCAATAATGGGAGCCAATTGCAGAGAATTGTTGATGCTCCGATATGGTCTAAAGGAGACTATTTAGTGGTGGAGGGGAGTATTTTAACACTGTCCAAGAATTACGGAGAAACACTCAGCACGAACGCCCAAGTATCGACTACAGCGAGCAACTTTCACAATCCCCTGGCGGAGCAACAGCGTAGAATATGGGAGGCGCTTAAGTTTCTTACTCCGCTTCACGTTAAAATGAAAGCAGCCGAGGACATCCCTCGTATTACCAGTTGGCTCCATGACCCCAAACGGCTGGTTCCAAAAGTGCGAGATCCCGACAAAGCTGGATAACACTCTGCACAATCCGGATAGTCCCCCACCCGTCGAATCCCTAACCTGACCCGGTCTGAACAATAACAATGGAGACCCTGGCCATGTCCCTGGGATTCGACTACCTCAATGCCATGCTCGAAGACGACCGTGAACAGGGCATCTACCGCTGCAAGCGCGAGATGTTCACCGACCCACGCCTGTTCGACCTGGAGATGAAGCACATCTTCGAGGGCAACTGGATCTACCTGGCGCACGAAAGCCAGATCCCCGAGAAAAACGACTTCCTCACCCTGACCATGGGGCGCCAGCCGATCTTTATCGCGCGCAACAAGGATGGGGTACTCAATGCCTTCCTCAATGCCTGCAGCCACCGCGGCGCCATGCTGTGCCGGCACAAGCGCGGTAACCGTGCCAGCTACACCTGCCCATTCCATGGCTGGACCTTCAACAACAGCGGCAAACTGCTCAAGGTCAAAGACCCGAGCAACGCCGGCTACCCCGACAGTTTCAACTGCGACGGCTCCCACGACCTGACCAAGGTCGCGCGCTTCGAGTCGTACCGGGGCTTTCTGTTCGGCAGCTTGAATGCCGATGTGAAACCGCTGGTAGAGCACCTGGGCGAGTCGGCCAAGATCATCGACATGATCGTCGACCAGTCGCCCGAAGGCCTGGAAGTGCTGCGTGGCGCCAGTTCGTATATCTACGAAGGCAACTGGAAGCTCACCGCCGAGAACGGCGCCGACGGCTACCACGTCAGCTCCGTGCACTGGAACTACGCCGCCACCCAGAACCAGCGCAAACAGCGCGAGTCGGGTGACGAGATCAAGACCATGAGCGCAGGCGCTTGGGCCAAGCAGGGCGGGGGCTTCTATTCCTTCGACCATGGCCATCTGCTGCTGTGGACCCGTTGGGCCAACCCAGAAGACCGCCCAGCCTACGAGCGCCGTGACCAACTGGCCGCCGATTACGGCCAGGCACGCGCCGACTGGATGATCGAGAACTCGCGCAACCTCTGCCTGTACCCCAACGTGTACCTGATGGACCAGTTCAGTTCGCAGATCCGTATTGCCCGGCCGATTTCGGTGAACAAGACCGAAATCACCATCTACTGCATCGCGCCCAAAGGCGAGAGCGCTGACGCCCGTGCCAAGCGCATCCGCCAGTACGAGGACTTCTTCAACGTCAGCGGCATGGCCACCCCGGACGACCTTGAAGAGTTCCGCTCGTGCCAGACCGGCTACGGCGGCGGCACCGGCTGGAACGACATGTCCCGCGGCGCTGCCCACTGGGTCGAGGGCGCTGACGAGGCGGCCCAGGAAATCGAGCTCAAGCCGCTGTTGTCAGGCGTGCGCACCGAGGACGAAGGCCTGTTCGTGCTGCAACACAAGTACTGGCAGGACACCATGATCCAGGCGCTCAAGGATGAACAGCAACTGATCCCCGTGGAGGCCGTGCAATGAGCCTCTACGAAACCGTGCGCGACTTCCTCTACCGCGAAGCGCGCTACCTGGACGACGCCGAATGGGACCAGTGGCTGGAGCTGTACGCAGCCGATGCCAGCTTCTGGATGCCGTCCTGGGACGATGACGACCGCCTCACCGAAGACCCACAAAGCGAAATCTCGCTGATCTGGTACGGCAACCGTGGTGGCCTCGAGGACCGGGTGTTCCGCATCAAGACCGAGCGCTCCAGCGCGACCGTGCCGGACACCCGTACCTCGCACAACATCAGCAACATCGAGATCGTTGAGCAGGGCGAGGGTTACTGCCAGGTGCGCTTCAACTGGCACACCCTGAGCTTTCGCTACAAGACCACCGACAGCTACTTCGGCAGCAGCTTCTACACCCTCGATTTGCGCGGCGAGCAGCCGTTGATCAAGGCCAAGAAGGTGGTCCTGAAGAACGACTACGTGCGTCAGGTCATCGACATCTACCACATCTGAACCGAGGTAACGCGAGCCGCCCGGTGTGCCGCATGGCGCGCCGCGGGCAGGCTCGCCCGCGAGGTGCAACATGAGCTTCCAGATCGCACTGAATTTCGAGGACGGGGTAACCCGCTTCATCGAGGCCACTGGCCATGAGACCGTGGCTGACGCCGCCTATCGCCAGGGCATCAACATCCCGCTGGACTGCCGCGACGGCGCCTGCGGTACCTGCAAGTGCAAGGCCGAGTCCGGGCGCTACGACCTGGGCGACAACTTCATCGAAGACGCCCTGAGCGAGGACGAAATCGCCGAAGGCTATGTGCTGACCTGTCAGATGCGGGCAGAATCCGACTGTGTGCTGCGCATCCCGGCCTCTTCGCACGTGTGCAAGACCGAACAGGCCAGTTTCGAAGCCGCCATCAGCGACGTGCGCCAGTTGTCGGCGAGCACCATTGCCCTGTCGATCAAGGGCGAGGCGCTGAGCCGGCTGGCGTTCCTGCCGGGGCAATACGTCAACCTCAAAGTGCCCGGCAGCGAGCAGAGCCGCGCTTACTCGTTTAGCTCGCTGCAAAAGGACGGCGAGGTCAGCTTCCTGATCCGCAACGTGCCGGGCGGCTTGATGAGCAGCTTCCTCACCAACCTGGCCAAGGCCGGCGACAGCATGAGCCTGGCAGGGCCGCTGGGCAGCTTCTACTTGCGGCCGATCCAGCGCCCACTGCTGTTGCTGGCAGGTGGCACCGGGCTGGCACCGTTCACCGCGATGCTGGAGAAGATCGCCGAGCAGGGCAGCGAATACCCGGTGCACCTGATCTACGGGGTCACCAACGACTTCGACCTGGTCGAACTGGACCGCCTGCAGGCCTTGGCGGCGCGCATTGCAAACTTCACCTTCAGCGCCTGCGTGGCCAACCCAGACAGCCAGTACCCGCAGAAAGGCTATGTCACCCAGCACATCGAACCGCGCCACCTCAATGACGGCGATGTGGACGTGTACCTGTGCGGGCCACCGCCGATGGTCGAGGCAGTCAGCCAGTACGTTCGCGAGCAGGGCATTACGCCGGCGAACTTCTACTACGAGAAGTTCGCCGCCGCGGCCTGAGTTTCCTTGGGGCCGCCCTTGTGGGCGCGGGCTTGCCCCGCGAACACGGGCGCAGCCCGTGCCATCCATCGTGGGGTCTGCTAGCGGGGCAAGCCCGCTCCCACAGCGTCCGCGTCAGCATGGAGAAATACTGATGAACACAAGATTTCAAGGCAAAGTCGCCCTGGTCACCGGCGCCGCGCAAGGCATTGGCCGCGGCGTGTGCTGGCGGCTCAAGGCCGAAGGCGCGCAGGTGGTGGCGGTGGACCGCTCCGAGTTGGTCCACGAATTGGCCGGGGAGGGCATGCTGACCCTCACCGCCGACCTCGAACTGCACAGCGATTGTGCCCGCGTCATGGCCGCTGCGGTCGAAGCGTTCGGCCGCCTCGACATCCTGGTCAACAATGTCGGCGGCACCATTTGGGCCAAGCCTTTCGAACACTACCAAGTGGCACAGATCGAGGCCGAAGTGCGCCGCTCGTTGTTCCCCACCTTGTGGTGTTGCCATGCCGCGTTGCCGTACATGCTCGAACGCGGGGCAGGGGCCATTGTCAACGTCTCGTCCATCGCCACCCGTGGCGTCAACCGCGTGCCCTACGGCGCGGCCAAAGGTGGCGTCAACGCGCTCACTGCCTGCCTGGCTTTCGAAACCGCCGGGCGCGGTATCCGTGTCAATGCCACTGCCCCTGGCGGCACCGAGGCACCGCCACGGCGCGTGCCGCGCAACGCCGCCGAGCAGAGCGCGCAGGAAAAGGCCTGGTACCAGCAAATCGTCGACCAGACCCTCGACAGCAGCTTGATGCACCGCTACGGCAGCATCGACGAGCAGGTCGGCGCCATCCTCTTCCTGGCCTCCGACGAAGCCTCCTACATCACCGGCGTAACGCTGCCGGTAGGGGGCGGCGACCTCGGCTGAGTCAGCCCCCCGGCAACCGTTTTACTCCACAACAAAAACAACAGAGACAGATGCCATGCGAACCCTTGACGTGCACCCGATCATCGATAATGCGCGCTTTACCGCGTTCCACTGGATGGTCATGGCCTGGTGCGGCCTGCTGCTGATCTTCGACGGCTATGACTTGTTCATTTACGGCGTGGTACTGCCGGTAATCATGAAAGAGTGGGGCCTGACGCCCTTGCAGGCCGGCGCCCTGGGCAGTTATGCGCTGTTCGGCATGATGTTTGGCGCCCTGGTATTCGGCAGCCTGGCCGACCGCATCGGGCGCAAGAAGGGGATCGCCATCTGCTTCGCGTTGTTCTCCACGGCAACCATCCTCAACGGCTTTGCCACCAGCCCCAGCGAGTTCGGCATCTACCGCTTCATCGCCGGCCTCGGCTGTGGCGGCTTGATGCCTAACGCCGTGGCATTGATGAACGAATACGCCCCCAAACGCCTGCGCAGCACGCTGGTGGCGATCATGTTCAGTGGTTATGCGCTGGGCGGCATGCTGTCGGCAGGCGTCGGTATTTTCATGCTGCCGCGTTTCGGCTGGGAGTCGATGTTCTTCGCTGCGGCGGTACCGCTGCTGCTGTTGCCGGTGATTCTCTATTACCTGCCAGAATCCATTGGCTTCCTGGTACGTAAAGGGCGTACCGAAGAAGCCCGCAAGCTGCTCAAACAGCTTGACCCCGAGTGCGACATCCAGCCTGGTGACGTGCTTCAGGCAACCGACCGCAAGGGGGCTGGCAGCTCGGTCGTCGAGCTGTTCCGCAACGGCCTGGCCGTGCGCACCCTGGCCCTGTGGCTGGCGTTCTTCTGCTGCCTGCTGATGGTCTACGCGCTCAGTTCGTGGTTGCCGAAGCTGATGGCCAACGCGGGTTACAGCTTGGGTTCGAGCCTGTCGTTCCTGTTGGCGCTGAACTTCGGTGGCATGGCCGGGGCGATTTTGGGGGGTTGGTTGGGCGACCGCTACAACCTGGTCAAGGTCAAGGTCGGTTTCTTCATTGCAGCCGCGCTGTCGATCAGCCTGTTGGGGGTGAACAGCCCGATGCCGGTGCTGTACCTGCTGATCTTCATCGCCGGCGCCACCACCATCGGCACGCAGATCCTGCTGTATGCCGGCGCGGCACAGATGTATGGCCTGGCGGTGCGCTCCACCGGCCTGGGCTGGGCGTCGGGCATTGGCCGCAATGGCGCCATTGTCGGCCCGCTGCTGGGGGGCGCGCTGATGGGCATCAACCTGCCGTTGCAACTGAATTTCATCGCGTTCGCCATCCCTGGCGCGATTGCCGCGCTGGCCATGGCCGTGCACCTGGTCAGTGGCAAGCGCCATGGCCTGTCCACGGCGGCGCAAGCGTAATGAAAACCTTGATCAAGGACAGCTCGCTGTCCGCCATCGTCGCCGGCTGCCTGGCGACGATGATCTCCTACGCTGGCCCATTGGTGATCATCTTTCACGCTGCCGAGGCCGCGCAGTTGTCCCATGGCCAGCTGTCTTCCTGGGTCTGGGCCGTTTCCATGGGCAGCGGAGTGCTCGGCGCTGTACTCAGCCTGCGCTACCGGGTGCCGGTTGTGATCGCCTGGTCGATCCCAGGCTCGGCGCTGTTGGTCACGGCCCTGCCTGAACTCGGCTTGGAGCAGGCCGTGGGGGCGTACCTGGTGGCCAACCTGGTCCTGCTGCTGATTGGCATCAGCGGGGCCTTCGACCGCATCATCGCGCGCCTGCCGGGCTCCATTGCCGCCGGCATGCAAGCCGGCATCTTGTTCAGTTTCGGCATCGAGGTGTTCCGCGCCTTGCCGGTACAGCCGCTGCTGGTGGTGGCGATGTTCATCACCTATGTGCTGATGCGCAGGCTTCAGCCGCGCTATGCGGTGGCCGCCGTACTGTGCGTGGGCACCGTGGTGACCGTGGCCAGCGGGGCGTTTCGCAGCGAGGCGTTGGTGCTGCAACTGGCCTCGCCGCAATGGATTGCCCCGCAATTCAGCTTGGCGGCGGTGTTCAGCCTGGCGTTGCCCATGGTGCTGGTGGCCCTCACCGGGCAATTCATGCCGGGGATGGCCGTGCTGCGCAACGCCGGCTACGCCACACCGGCCAGCCCGTTGATCAGTGCCAGCGCCATCGGTGGCGCCGTGCTCGCGCCTTTTGGTTGCCACGGCCTGAATCTCGCGGCCGTCACCGCAAGCCTGTGCACAGGCCATGAGGCCCATGAAAACCCGCGCCGGCGCTATGTCGCGGCCGTTGCCGGCAGTGTGCTGTACCTGCTGCTTGGGGTTGCTGGGGCCACGTTGATGTCGCTGTTCGCGGCATTTCCGGCGGCACTGATCGCGGCCCTTGCCGGGCTGGCCCTGTACGGGGCAATCAGCGAAGCCCTGGCACGCAGCCTCGCCGAGCCTGCTGAGCGAGATGCCGGGCTGTTCACTTTTTTGGTCACCGCTTCGGGGGTGTCCTTCCTTGGCCTGTCGGCGGCGTTCTGGGGGCTGCTGTTCGGCCTGCTGGCCCACGCGCTGCTCGTTCTGCGGCGGCCCCAAGCGCGGGAGGTAATGCGCCGCACCCCATGATGCCTGTGTTCCCAGCGCTTTATTCCATAAAAACAAGATCAAGAGAGCTTCGGAATGAACCACACCCCTTGCGTCGCTATTGGCCTGACATTGCTCAGCCCACCGCTGCTGGCTGCTGAAGGCGGCTTCTTCGAGGATTCGAAGGCCAGCCTCAGTGCCCGTAATTACTATTTCAGCCGCGACTTCTCCGACATTGTCGGCGCCAATCAACAGTCCAAGGCCGAGGAGTGGGCCCAGGGCTTCATACTTGACTTCAAATCGGGGTACACGCCTGGCACGGTGGGGTTCGGGGTGGATGCACTCGGCCTGCTGGGCATCAAACTCGACAGCAGCCCCGACCGGGTCAATACCGGCCTGTTGCCGGTGCATGGCGATGGCCGCGCCGCAGACGAATACAGCCGCCTGGCGCCGACGTTCAAGGCCAGGCTGTCGAAAACCGAGCTGCGGGTGGGCGAACTGCAGCCCAACCTGCCAGTGCTGACGTTCAGTGATATCCGCCTGCTGCCGCCGACTTACCAAGGTGCCAGCCTGTTGTCGACCGAGCTGCAGGGGCTGACCTTGCAAGCCGGGCACCTGACCTCAACCCACCTGCGCAACGAGGGCGGCGACGGCAAGATGAATGCCATGCTCGGCCACGTGCCAATGCGTCAGGCTGAAGGTGACGCGTTCAACTATGTGGGGGGCGACTACGCGTTCAATGCGAACCAAAGCAGTGTCAGCCTCTGGTACGGGCAGTTGGAAGATATCTACGAGCAAGGCTTTGTCGGCCTTAAACACAGCAAACCTGTCGGCGACTGGGTGCTGAGCGCCAACCTTGGCTATTTCACCGCCCGCGAGGACGGCGACGCTCTGCTGGGCAGTATCGATAACCAGGCATTCTTCTCGCTGTTCACCGCCCGCCATGGCGGGCACAGCTTCCATGCAGGGTATCAGGGCATTTATGGCGACAGCCCGTTCCCGCGGGTATTTGCCAACATCTCCCCCTTGGGCAACGAGGTGCCAACCTACGAGTTCGCCTACACCGACGAGCGTTCCTATCAGGTGCGCTATGACTACAATTTTGCCGCCATGGGCGTGCCGGGGCTGACGGCAACGGTGCGGTACATCACCGGCAACAATGTCGATACCGGGCAGGGCTACGAGGGCCGTGACCGGGAGCGCGACCTGGATATCGGCTATGCGGTGCAGAGTGGGGCGTTGAAAGGCCTGGGCATTCGCGTGAGAAATGCCATGGCACGGTCCAACTACCGCAGTGATATCGACGAGAATCGCTTGACCCTGGTGTACACCTGGCAGTTGTTGTGACTACCCAGCTGCCATCTTTTGTCACTGAGCCGCATTTGCACCCAGAGGCTAGAGGGGGTTAGCTTTCACGCGTCATCCTCTCAGGAAATCCCGCCTTGGACTCATTGACCCAAGCCGTACTCGGCGCCGCCCTACAGGGCACTGTGCTCGGTCGCATCCAGGGCCGCCGAGCGCTGCTGTACGGCGCAGCGCTGGCCACATTGCCCGACCTGGACGTAGTCATCCGCTACGCCGACCCGGTGTCGCAGATGACCTACCACCGGGGGTTCTCCCACTCCCTTTTCGTCCTGACCGGGCTGGCGCTGCTGCTGGCCTGGTGCGTCAACCGGTGCTGGCCAGGCAAAGGCTATACCGTGCCGCGCCTGTTTCTGGCGTTCTGGCTGGTGCTGGTCACGCACCCGGTGCTGGACGCTTTTACCGTGTATGGCACGCAACTGTTCTGGCCGTTGGCGCTGACCCCGCAAAGCTGGGCTGCGGTGTTCATCATCGACCCTGTCTACACCGTGCCGCTGCTGGCGGCAGTGATCTACACCCTCGCCAAGGGCGTGACGGGTACTGCCGTGCGGCTGCTGACCCTGGCACTGGTTTTCAGTACGGCCTACCTCGGCTTTGGCCTGGCTGGGCGCATGCAGGCGGAGCAACGCTTTCAGGCCGTGTTGGACCAGCAGGGCATCACGGTCAGCGACGTACGTGCCGTGCCGATTGCCTTCAACAGCCTGATCTGGCGCGTGCTGGCCAAGACGCCGGACGGCGACTACTACGAAGGTGTCAGCAGTGGGTTCGACCAGCAACCGCCAGAAATGCAGCGCCTGCCACGCAACCTTGAGCTGGCCGCTGCGCTTGCTGGTGCGCCTTTGCATCAGCGCCTGCGCTGGTTCACGGATGACTGGTTGCGTTATGACGAAATCGACGGGGCGCTGGTGGTGACCGACCTGCGCATGGGCATCCCCGGCAACTACACCTTCCGCTTCAACATGGCCCACCGTAATAGCCAGGGGCACTGGATTGCCGACACGCCCACGGCGTGGCGAGGGGCAGGGGTGGCATCAATGTTCAACGGGCATGACCTGGGCTTGATCTGGCGGCGTATCATCGATCAGCACCCCCCATTGCCACTGGCTGAGTGGACTTCGCGCTACCTGGGGCCGGCTGCAGTACCGCCCAGGGGCGATTAAACGAAGATTCTGTTTACCGCCGCAGCCCCCATTTTGCGGGGGAAATCGGGTACAGGGCACAGCTATTTTGCGGCTTGGTGGAATTCTTAGTAGCTTATCGTCGCCAAAGCGCTCAATATGCCACTGCAGGGGCTGGTTGTTTGATAAGGCCCTCGTTGTAATTTCACGTAAAACGCATCAAATAAGCCATCGAGGGCTCAGAGCATGTCCAACAGACAAACCGGTACAGTTAAATGGTTCAACGATGAAAAAGGGTTCGGCTTCATTACCCCAGCGGGTGGTGGCGACGACCTCTTCGTTCATTTCAAAGCCATTGAATCGGACGGCTTCAAGTCGCTGAAAGAAGGCCAGACTGTTAGCTTTGTTGCCGAAAAAGGGCAAAAAGGCATGCAGGCCGCCCAAGTGCGACCTGAGTAAGACACGCACCCGCCGGCTCGGCGTTCGAACAGGTGCTTGCAACCTTGCGGGTTGACCTGGGTGCTTGATCGAACGGCGTGAAGCCTGGCAATTGTGTGGCGTGTAAAGAAAAGCTCCGTATCGAAAGATAGGGAGCTTTTTTTGTATCTGCCGCAACGCGGTAGAACCGCCAAGCGGCTTTGCAGCCCCTTGGCTTCAATCAAACGGCTGCCATCAATTGCGCGCCAGTCGCCCACTCACGTAGTGCGCCACGTCATTGAACCCTGGCGTCGAGGCATGGCCCGGCGTTACCAGCGAATCGATGAACGCTTCATCCTCCGCCGTGATCTTCACGTCCAGTGCGCCGGCATAGGTGTCCCATTGTGCTTCGGTGCGCGGCCCGACAATGGCCGAACTCACCAGTTGGTTATTAAGTACCCAGGCAATCGCGAACTCAACGATGCCCACGCCCTTGGCTTCGACATACGCCTGGATCTGGCGGGCGATGGCCAATGATTCCTGGCGCCATTCCACTTCCATGATCCGCTTGTCCTGGCGCCCGGCACGGCTGCTGGCATCTGGCACCGAGCCGGGTGCGTACTTGCCGCTGAGCACACCGCGGGCCAAGGGGCTGAACGGCACCACGCCCAGGCCATGGTAGGCCGCAGCGGTCAGCTGTTCGGGCTCTGCCTGGCGGTTGACGATGTTGTACAGCGGTTGGCTCACCACCGGCTTGGCCACGCCGAGTCGCTCGGCCAGGTGGCACAGCTCGGCAATGCGCCAGCCGCGGAAGTTGGACACGCCCCAATAGCGGATCTTGCCTTGGCGCAGCAGGTCGCCGATGGCTTGCACGGTTTCCTCCAGCGGTACCTTGTGGTCTTCGCGGTGCAGGTAGTAAACGTCAAGGTAATCCAGGTCCATGCGCGTGAGCGTCGCGTCGATGGCATTGAAAATGTGCTTGCGCGAAAGCCCGCTGCGGTTGGGCAGGCCGTCGGCCGGGCCAAAGCCGACCTTGGACGCCACTATCCAGTCCTGGCGATGGCGCGCTACGGCTTCGCCGACGATTTCTTCCGAACGCCCGCTGTTGTAGACATCGGCGGTGTCGATGAAGTTGATGCCCTGGTCCCAGGCTTTTTCGATGATCCGCAGTGAGTCCTCGGTGCTGGTCTGCTCGCCGAACATCATGCTGCCCAGGGTAAGGGCGGAAACCTGCAGGCCACTCTGGCCAAGGGGACGGTAGATCATGCGGTTGAGTCCTTTGCAGTGGGCTTGTCTGCCTGTTTTACACACAACCGCACGCCATTGAAAGCCCGCCACAGTGGCTGACACACCTGTGTCATGCCTGCATCAGCTGTGCCATGGCTGCTGCATGTGCAGGCCTCAGCCATTGCCCGGCCGTTTGGCTAGCAACCGCTCTGTAATGCCTGTTTCGAGGATGCTGGGTGATGCTGGCACAGCCGTTGCTCTGTCTGTTATCGACGCCTGATGCGGTGTCGCCATAACAAGAACGGAGAACCGACCATGAACCGAACAGGCCCGCACCGCCGGCCCCTTCCGCACGCCTTGGGCTGCCTGGCCCTTGCCTTGGCGTGCTGCGCAACCGCTTTTGCTGCAGAAGTGGATGGCAAGCGGATCATCCAGGCCGACCAGGAACCTGGCAACTGGATGAGCCACGGCCGTACCTACGATGAACAACGCTTCAGCCCGCTCAAGGCCATCAACCAGGACAACGTCAATCAATTGGGCCTGGCTTGGAGCTATAAGCTCGACCTGGACCGGGGTGTAGAAGCCACGCCTATCGTGGTCGATGGGGTGATGTACACCACGGGGCCGTTTTCCGTGGTGTATGCCTTGGATGCCCGCAACGGCAAGCTGCTGTGGAAATACGACCCGCAGTCAGACCGCAATCGCGCCGGTGAGGCGTGCTGTGATGCGGTAAACCGCGGCGTGGCCGTGTGGCAGGGCAAGGTCTACGTCGGCGTGCTGGACGGGCGCCTGGAGGCGATCGATGCCAAGACCGGCCAGCGCGTGTGGTCGGTGGACACCCGCGACGACCATAAACGCAGCTACACCATCACCGGTGCGCCGCGGGTGGTCAACGGCAAGGTCATCATTGGCAACGGTGGGGCAGAATTTGGTGTGCGCGGCTATGTGACGGCCTATGACGCCGAGACCGGCAAGCAGGCCTGGCGCTTCTTCACCGTGCCGGGTGACCCCAAGCTGCCGCCTGAAGACAAGGCCATGGAGATTGCCAGCAAGACCTGGCACGGCGATGCCTTCGTCGAGTGGGGCGGCGGCGGCACGGCCTGGGATTCGTTCGCCTACGACCCTGAGCTGAACCTGTTGTACATCGGCGTTGGCAACGGCTCGATGTGGGACCCTAAATGGCGCAGCCAGGCCAAAGGCGACAACCTGTTCCTGTCGTCGATTGTCGCCGTCAATGCCGATACGGGCGAATACGCCTGGCACTACCAGACCACCCCCGGTGATGCCTGGGACTTCACCGCCACCCAGCACATGATCCTCGCCGAGCTGCCGATCAACGGCAAACAGCGCAAAGTGCTGATGCAGGCGCCCAAGAATGGCTTCTTCTATGTGCTCGACCGGGCCACCGGCGAGTTGCTGTCCGCGAAGAATATCGTGCCGGTGAACTGGGCCAAGGGCATCGACATGAAAACCGGTCGGCCGATTCTCGACGATGAGGCAGCGGCCTACTGGAAGGACGGCAAGCGCAAGCTGGTGACGCCGGCATTCTGGGGCGCGCATGACTGGCACCCAATGTCGTACAACCCCAACACCGGCCTGGTGTACATCCCGGCGCATATCATGTCGGCCTATTACGAGCACATCCCCGAAGCGCCCAAGCGCAACCCGTTCAAAAGCGTGTACCAGCTGGGCTTACGCACCGGCATGATGCCCGAAGGTGCCGATGGCCTGCTGGAGATGGCCAAGACCTGGTCCGGCAAGCTGATCGCCTGGGACCCAGTGAAACAGGCGCCGGCCTGGGAGGTGCCCTACATCACCATCTTCAACGGCGGCACCCTGAGCACCGCCGGCAACCTGGTGTTCGAGGGCAGCGCCGATGGCCGTGTGATCGCCTATGCCGCCGACACCGGCAAGAAGCTGTGGGAATCACCCGCCGCCAGTGGCGTGATGGCAGCGCCGATCACCTATTCGGTCGATGGCGAGCAGTACGTCACCTTCATGGCCGGCTGGGGCGGGGCCTTCTCGACGTTTGCCGGGGCGTTGTCGTTGCGTGCCGGGGTACAGCCGTTCTCGCAAGTGCTGACCTACAAGATTGGCGGTACCGCCAAATTGCGTGAGCCAGCGCCCCCCGCCAATGCGCCCGAACCCCCACCATTGACCGCCGACGCCCAGACTGTCGCCGCCGGTGCGGCCCTGTACGACGGCAACTGCTCACAGTGCCACGGCATCCATGCCGTCAGCGGCGGTGTACTGCCAGACCTGCGCAAACTCGGTGCTGACAAGCACCAGATGTTCCTTGGCATCCTCTATGGCGGCCGCGTGCCGGATGGCATGCCGTCGTTTGCCGACAACCTCAAGCCCGAGCAGGTCGAGCAGGTGCACCAGTACCTCATCAAGCGTGCCCATGACCTGAAAAGCGAAGGCAACGCCTGGCAGCAATTCAGCGCCAAGCCGGCTGCCCAGCCGTCACTGGCCGACAACCCGTCACAGGAGTGAGATGACCATGACTGAAGCGATCTACCAGAACTACATCGACAACGCCTTCGTACCCAGCGAGGGGCTGATCGAGGTGTACAACCCGGCCAACGCGCAGTTACTGGGGCGTGTGCCGGAGTCGCCGGTCGATCAGGTGGAGCGGGCCATTGCAGCGGCACGCAACGCGCAAAAAGGCTGGGCAGCGAAACCTGCCATCGAACGCGCCGGCTACCTGCGTCAGATCGCCGCCAAGGTGCGTGCCAATGCCGACCGCCTAGCGCGCATCATCACCCAGGAAGGCGGCAAAGTGCCGGGGCTGGCGCAGGTCGAGGTGAACTTCACCGCCGACTACCTCGACTACATGGCGGAATGGGCGCGGCGCCTTGAAGGCGAGGTGCTGACCAGCGACCGTGCCAACGAGCACATTTTCCTGATGCGCAAGCCGCTGGGTGTGGTGGCTGGGATACTGCCCTGGAACTTCCCGTTCTTCCTCATCGCCCGCAAAATGGCGCCGGCGCTGCTCACGGGCAATACCATCGTGATCAAGCCCAGTGAAGAAACACCCATCAACTGCTATGAATTCGCCAAGCTGGTGGCCGAGACTGACCTGCCAGCGGGGGTGTTCAACGTGGTCGGTGGTAAGGGGGCCAGCGTCGGCCATGGGCTGTCGAGCCATGCCGGTATCGACCTGGTCAGCTTTACCGGCAGCGTCGCTACGGGGGCACGGATCATGGCGGCGGCGGCGCCGAACATCACCAAGCTCAACCTTGAACTGGGCGGCAAGGCCCCGGCGATTGTGCTCGCGGACGCTGACCTGGACTTGGCGACGAAAGCCATTGTTGCCTCGCGCGTGATCAATACGGGCCAAGTGTGCAACTGCGCCGAGCGGGTGTATGTGGCGCGCAAGGTGGCCGACGCCTTCGTCGACAAGGTTGCCCAGGCCATGGCAGCGACCCGATACGGCGACCCGTCGCGCCAGGCCGACCTGGACATGGGGCCACTGATCAACCAGGCCGGGCTCGACAAGGTAGCGCAGATGGTGCGCACGGCGGTCGGGCAGGGCGCCCAGTTGGTGACCGGCGGGCAGGTAGCGGACCTGGGGGCCGGGTTCCATTACCAACCGACCGTGCTCGCGGGCTGCGCCGCCGACATGGAGATCATGCGCAAGGAAATTTTTGGGCCGGTGCTGCCGATCCAGGTGGTCGATGACCTGGACGAGGCGATTGCCTTGGCCAATGACAGCGAGTACGGGCTGACATCTTCGCTGTACACCCGCGACCTGAACGCGGCGTTGAAGGCTAGCCGCGAGATCGATTTTGGCGAGACCTACATCAACCGCGAGAACTTCGAGGCCATGCAGGGCTTCCATGCCGGGGCGCGCAAGTCCGGGATCGGCGGGGCGGATGGCAAGCACGGGTTGTATGAGTACACGCGCACGCAGGTGGTGTACATCCAGGGATAAGGGTTGGCTTTACTGGCCTCTTCGCGGGCAAGCCCGCTCCTACAGGTACACCACAGTTTTCAAGCCTGTGGGCTTTCCTGTGGGAGCGGGCTTGCCCGCGAAGAGGCCGGTACAGTCACCCCAACTGGTTCGGCTGAACGATCCCGTACCGCTTCATCTTCCGATACAACGTCGACCGCGAAATCCCCGCAGCCTCTGCCGCCAGGCTCATGTTCCAGCGCTCTCGCTTTAAAACCTCCAGCAAGTGCCGCGCCTCGGCATCTTCGACCTGCTGTTCCAGCACTTTTTGCCTGGCAGGCACTGCACGGTCCAGTAGCTCCTCCGGCAAATCTGCCAGCTCAATGACTCCACCTTCCGCCAGCGCTACCGCCTGGCGCAACGTATTGAGCAACTGCCGCACGTTCCCCGGCCAGGCATACCCCAGCAAGCAACGCTGGGCCTGATCGCTCAAGCGCAAAACAGCCCCTCCCGGCAACCCCGCCAACAACCGCTCGATCAATTCACGTCGGTCACTGCGCTCACGCAATGCCGGCAACGTCATGCGCATGCCGCATAGCCGGTAGTAAAGGTCTTCGCGAAAGCCTTTATCGCCAATCATGGCTGGCAGGTCCTGGTGCGTTGCCGAAATCACCTGAATATCCAGCGTCACCGGCGCCTCTGCGCCCAGTGGTACCAGTTCGCGTTCGGCAAGCACCCGCAGCAGGCGCGTTTGCAGGTGCGTTGGCATGTCGCCGATCTCATCCAGGAACAACGTGCCGCCATTGGCCTGCTCCAGCTTGCCTTTCATGCCCTTGCGATTGGCACCTGTAAAGCTGCCAGCGCGGTAGCCGAACAGTTCGCTCTCGATCAGCGACTCGGGTATCGCCGCACAGTTGAGCGCGACGAAGGGTTTGGCGTGGCGCTGGCTAGCCTGGTGCAAGGCACGGGCGAAGGCCTCCTTGCCAGTACCGGTTTCGCCGTTCAGCAAAATGGCGATGTCCTTGTCGAGCACCTTGCGCAGGCGTTTCACTCCCTGTTGCAACTGTGCATCCTCGCCTGCCAATTGCTCAAGCGTGGGGTACGCCGCCCGCGCGGGCAGGGGCCGCGACGGCGTGGATTGGCGGTAGCCGGCCGGTATACGCAGGCCGACGTCCAGCAGATGCGCCTGCACATGCCCGTGCAATTGAGTGCCACGGGCACCGCCGCGCGTAAGGTCGAGCAACTGGTCAATGTTGGCGGGCAGCAGTTGCTCGATTGCCACACCCAACAGCGTGCCGGCATGCGCCAGGAAGGCCGCCCGATTGGCGCCGATCACCCGGCCGCCTTCGTCCAGGGCCAGCAGTTGCTCGGCGGCAAGGTCGGAGAAATCGTCACGCGGCTTGATGGCCAAGGTCAGGCAGTCGCGGTAGCGCTGGCGGAAATGGCTGTTCTCAATAAGCCGGGCGTACAGGGTCACCAACTGCAAGGTCAGGTGCTGGGCCTGCTTGGGGCCGTCGTTATAGAGGCAGGTCGCGTTGAGGCAGCCGAGCAGTTGGTTATGGGCATCGAAGATCGGCGCCACCGAGCAACTGAGCCGGGCGTTGGTTGCCAGGAAGTGTTCCTGACGGTGGATGGTCAGCGCTTGCTGCGAGGCCAGTGCAGTGCCGATGCCGTTGGTACCGGCGATCGACTCGTCCCAGCGCGCGCCGACAATCAACCCGGAGCGGGTGTAACGCTGGTGGTCGGCTGGCAGGCGGGCATCAAGGGTAATGCCGTCGGCGTCGCTGAGCAGCACGGCAAAACCGGCGTCCACCACACGCCTTGCCAGGCCACTGACGCCTTGGCTGGCGATGGTCAGGTAGGCCTCGTGTTGGGCCTGGTGCTGGCGGATTTCGGCAGCGCTGAGGATGTTGTCGACGTGGCGCAGTTCAGGGTCCAGGCGGTGCTGGGTGAGGCTGCGGTACCAGGATTCGGCAATCACCGGTTCTGGCGTCAGGCCGCGCTCGGCGAAGTGGCAGTCGACGAAGGCGGCCAGTTCACTGGCGCGGGGTGAAGGGGTGTGCGCGGCCATGGGCGCTCCACGAAATACTTGTTATTAGAGGTGGGGAAACCATAGCTGATTTTTTCCCGGAAAAGTCAGCCAATCAGCTTCAGCGCCTCGTCCAGGCGCAACGGCCGCTTCATCCGCTGCGACAGCTGCGCCATGGCATCCGAGTAGCCCTTGGCGATGACGGCCTCGACTTGCTCATCCACGCATTGCAGCGCGACGAAATCGCCTTGCTCCGGCTGGCCAACGAACTCGATGCGGTTCCAGTCCCGTGCATGCCCCAGGACTTCATAGGTGCGCCCATGCTGGTAGGTCCAGAAGAACGGCACATCTTCGTAGCGGCGCTGCTCGCCGAGCATGTTGGCCGCAGCGATCACGCCGTGTTGCTGGGCCAGGCGCCAGTGTTCGATGCGCACGGGCCGGCCAGCCAGGGGGAAGGTGGCGATATCACCAGCGGCCCACAGCCCGGGTGCCGCACGCATTTCGGCATTGACCGGCAGCGATTTATCGTCGGCCAGCGCCACCCCTTGCACATAGGCTGTGGCAGGTTTGACCCCGGTGCCCAGCAATACCAATGGCGCCTGCAGCCGTTCACCGTTGGCCAGCAACACGGCCTCCACCTTAGCCTGACCTTCGAAACGTTCGACTTCGGTGGGGCCGTGAAAGACCACGCCTTTGCGTTCGTGCAGTTCGCGAATGCTGCGCCCGATACGTTCACCCAACTGTTTGGCCAACGGCACCTCATGGCGGGTGACCAGGTGCACCTGCAGGCCGTACTTGCGCAGTGCAGCGGCGGCCTCCAGGCCGATGAAACCGTCGCCGACGATCACCACCGGCTGCCCGGGTTCTGCAGCGTCGAGCAACAGCGCGGCGTCCTCACGTGAGCGCAGGGTGAATACACCCGGCAGATCTGCCCCCGGGAGCGCTGGACGTTGCGCTTTACTGCCCGTTGCCAGTAGGCAAGCGTCATAGTCGATGTGCTGCCCGTCGGCAAGGATGATCTGGCGTTTCTCGCTGTTGAGTGTGCGGACCTTGCCGTGCTGACGGATCAGGTGGCCTTTGCGCAAGTCATCCGCTTCGAGCAGGGCTGGGACCTCATCTGGTGGCATTTGCCCAGCAATGACGAATTTACTGAGCGCGGTCCGGTCGTAGGCTGGCTGGTGTTCCTGGTCGAGCCAGACCAGGCGGCCGGCGAAACCTTGCCGCAGCAAGGTAGCGACGGCGGCACTGCCGGCGGCGCCGGCACCGACTACCACGAAACAACGGGCATCGCTGTGCCGCGGGGGCTCGGCCTTGGCCAGGGGTTGGTCATCCACCCACACCTCATCACCTTTGACCCACGCACGGTAGCGGCGCAGGTCGGCCAGTGCCGGCGGTTCGCACACCGCACCTTCGTCCACGGCAAACGCCGCCTTGTGCCATGGGCAGACCAACAGCCCCGAGCAGATCACGCCTTCTTCAAGCGGGGCGCCAGCGTGCGGGCAGTTGGCCTGGTAGGCATGCACCAGGTCGCCCTGGCGGATCAGGATGAGTTCTTCACTGCCGGCCTGTACACGCAGGGGGCGGTTGGGGTCGAGCTGATCGAGGCGGGCCACGGCGTGCTGGGTCATGGGGGTTCTCCAAAAGGGCCTTTGGAACCATTTGACGCCTGTGGTGATGAGTTGCTGACCCGAGCCGACGATCGGGGGCATTGCCCTGTAGGAGCAGCCTTGTGCTGCGAAGAGGCCGGTGATCACACAGCAAATGTTCGCTGCTATCACCGGCCTCTTCGCAGCACAAGGCTGCTCCTACACAGGCGTTCTAGTTGGCCTTGGCTGTGGCCAACGCCCCTGCGCGCGTTACCCGCAGCGCCACCAGGCTACCGACCACGATCAATGCCGCCAACGAATACAGCGCAGCATCAGTCGAGCCGGTCTGGTCCTTGATGAAACCCACCAGGTACGGGCTGAGGAAGCCGGCCATCTGGCCCACCGAGTTGATCAGCGCAAGGCCGGCCACGGCCGCACCTGCGCTGAGCAGGGCGGTAGGCATTGGCCAGAACATCGGCAGGCCGGTGAGGGCGCCCATGGTGGCGATCGACAGGCCAAGAATGGCGATGGTCGGGTTGCCGGCGAAGTTGACCGCAATCAACAGGCCAATGGCGCCCATCAGCATCGGCACCACCAGGTGCCACCGACGTTCGTTGCGCCGGTCTGCCGAACGCCCGCAGACGATCATGAACACACCCGCCAGCAGGTACGGAATGGCGCTCAGCCAGCCAATCAACAAGGGGTTGTCGAAGCCCATGTTCTTGATGATCGACGGCAGCCAGAAGTTGATCGCGTACACACCGCTCTGGATGCAGAAGTAGACGAAGCCGAACGTCCAGATCAACGGGTTGGTCAACACCGCGAGCACGCCGTCACCGGTGGTGGCGGGTTTACTGGCGGCATCGGCCTTCAGGTCGGCTTCGATCAGTTGGCGTTCGGTCGTGCTCAGCCAGGCGGCTTTCTGGTAGCCGTCGCTGAGCAGGCGAATTGCCAGGCAACCCAGCACGACGGTGGGTAGGCCCTGAATCAGGAACAGCCATTGCCAGCCGGCAAGGCCATGCTGGCCGGCGGCGAAATGTTCGAGGATCCAGCCGGAAAACGGCCCGCCCAACAGCCCCGACACCGGGATCGCCGACATGAACAAGGCCATGATGCCGCCGCGACGGGCCGCCGGGAACCAGCGCGAGAGGTACAGCACCACGCCAGGGAAGAAGCCGGCTTCAGCCGCGCCGGTCAGCAGGCGCAGGGTGTAGAATTCGGTGGGGGTGGTGACGAACAGCAGGCAGGTCGAGAGGCTGCCCCAGGCGATCATCATCAGCGCGATCCAGCGCCGTGGGCCGAAGCGGTTGAGCGCCAGGTTGCTCGGCAGGCCGCAGAGGACGTAGCCGATGAAGAAGATACCGGCGCCAAGGCCGTATACCGTTTCGCTGAATTTAAGCGCGTCGAGCATCTGCAGCTTGGCAAAGCCGACGTTGACGCGGTCCAGGTAGTTGAACAGGTAGCAGATGAAAATGAACGGAATCAGCCGCAAGGTGATGCGCCGGTACAGCGCATTGCGGGTGGTGTCCGTGCCTTGGTCAGGGGCGGGGCTGTGTGCCATGATCGGGTTCTCTGTTGTTATGGTTGTCACCGCGTCGCCTGTTCCGGCGCTCGCCCTGACGAGTCTCGGGGACAGCGGCGTGCCTGTCTTTGTGCTTTTGCACAGCGATTGACCAGGGGCGCTGTGCCCGGGACCAAAGCCTACCACCCTAAGGACCCTTGAATGTTCGAACTCGACCATGACCTGGCGCAGGATATCGTTGATCGGGCGATGGCCATTTTGCCGTGCAACGTCAATGTCATGGACAGCCAGGGGTTGATCCTGGGCAGTGGCGAGCCGGAGCGCATCAACACCCGCCACGAGGGCGCGCAACTGGTGCTGGCCAACGGCCGGATCGTCGAGCTCGACGTGGACGCGGCCAAGTGCCTCAAGGGCGTGCAGCCCGGGGTGAACCTGCCATTGATGCTCGATGGCCGGCTGATGGGCGTGTTGGGCCTGACCGGCGACCCGCAGCAGCTGCGTACCTATGGCGAACTGGTGCGCATGACTGCTGAAATGCTCCTGGCCCAGCGCCACCTGCAGGTTGAACAGCAATGGCGGCGGCAACGCTGCGACGACCTGCTCGCCTTGCTGTTAGGCGGCAGCGGCGATTCGCCTCGGCTGCTCGATGAAGCCCGTCAGCTCGGCCTGAAGCCGCAACTGCCAAGGGTGCCTTGCCTGTTCGAGCTGGAATCAGGGCCGCCTGCCGAAGCCCTGTCGTGCTGGCTGATGAGCCGTTACCCGGACAGCTGGTGCGTCAGCCCCGCACGGCAATCGCTGCTGTGGTGTCGCCCGGCGGGCCTGGTGCTGGACGACGCGCGGTTGCTGGAGCGCCTCGAGCGTCACGGGTGGCAGGTTGAGCGCTTGGCCCTGGGGTGCGTGGCGCAAAGCCTGGAACAACTGCGCCGTGGTTATCGCCGGGTGCGCGACCTGCTGGCTTATGGCCAGGAGGTGCTGCCGGCCGAGCGCCTGCTCAGCCTTGAGCGGTACCGGCTACCGGCCTTGCTGTGGCGGCATCGCAATGACGATGCGCTGGATGAGCTGTTGCAACCGCTGCAACGCATCCGCGCCAAGGACGCCAGTGGTCAGCTGATTGCGACCTTGCGCGCCTGGTGTGCCCATGATGGCCAGAGCCAGGCCTGTGCCGACGCCTTGGGTATTCACCGCAACAGCCTGCGCTACCGGCTGGAGCGGATCGCCGAGCTGGGCGAGGTCGACCCCTTGCGGATGGAGGGGATGCTCAGCCTGTACCTGGGGTTGCAGTTGTTACGAGCTGAGTGAAGCGCGGGCCGAAGGCATTTGCCCAAACAACGCCTCCGCCGTCTTGTGCATTTGACCGAGGCCACCTTGCCAGGCAACTGTCAGCATGCCGCTCATCTGGACAGGAGAATCCCCATGAAGATCGTCATCGCCCCCGACTCGTTCAAGGACAGCCTCGACGCTGCCGGTGTTGCCCGCGCCATTGCCACTGGCCTGGCCGAGGTGTGGCCGGATGCCGAGCTCATCGAATGCCCCATGGCCGACGGCGGTGAAGGCACCATGGACGCCATCTTGGCCGCCAGCCAGGGCGAATTACGCCGCCTGGCTGTACGTGGGCCGTTGGGGCACAGCGTCGAGGCCGGCTGGGGTTGGCTGCCGCAGAGCCGCACGGCGATCATCGAAATGGCCCAGGCCAGTGGCCTGCAATTGGTGCCCACCCAGCAGCGTGATGCCTGCCGCAGCAGCACCTGGGGTACGGGCGAACTGATCGCCGCCGCCTTGGCTGCGGGTGCCCGCCGCATTGTCTTGGCCATTGGCGGCAGCGCGACCAATGACGGCGGCAGTGGCATGCTGCGCGCCCTGGGGCTGCGGCTGCTGGATGCCGAGGGGCAAGCACTGGACGAAGGGGGGCTGGCCCTGGCAAAGCTGGCACGTATCGATGCCAGCGACCTCGACCCTCGGCTGGCCGAGGTCCAGGTCGAGGTTGCGGCCGACGTCGACAACCCACTCTGCGGTGCCAATGGCGCTTCGGCAATATTCGGCCCGCAGAAAGGGGCAAACCCGCAGCAAGTAGAAGCACTGGACCAGGCACTGGGGCACTTTGCCGATCACTGTGCGCAATTGCTGGGCGAGGACGTGCGTGATTTCCCGGGCTGCGGCGCTGCAGGCGGCATGGGCTTTGCGGCCAAGGCGTTCATGGGCGCGCAGTTCCGACCTGGCGTCGAGGTGGTGGCTGAGTTGGCCGGCCTGGACGGGCTGGTACAAGGCGCCGACCTGGTGCTGACCGGCGAGGGGCGTTTCGATGCCCAGACCCTGCGTGGCAAGACGCCGATGGGTGTGGCTCGGGTCGCAAAGCGCCATGGTGTACCGGTGGTGGTGCTGGCAGGCACGTTGGGGGAGGGGTATCAGCAGTTGTATGGCCATGGCATCGACGCGGCTTTTGCGTTGGCCAGCGGGCCGATGAGCCTGGAGCAGGCGTGCGCCAACGCCCGCGAGCTGCTGCAGGCGCGCGCCGGTGATATCGCCCGGCTGTGGCGCTGCGCGGTGTAAGCGCGGTCAGAGATTTCCGTGTAAGTGCAACTAGTGTGGGGGCTGCTTTGCAGCCCTTTCGCGCCCTAAGGCCGCGCCTTCACGTCCATGCCGAAGTTATGAGACTTGGCAAATATGGAAATTATCTTTGTTTGATATCTCGCCATAAACAAAGGCCGAATCGCTGATTTCGATCAGAAAAGCACTACATACAACCCACGCAAAAGGCTCTATTTCGGCCCAGTAATACCGTCCGACTCTCACCGCTACTTACTATTAAGTATTTTACTTAACCCCCGTCGCTCGCCAATTCTCTGCACTGTTTATTCGAGAGGGCGAGTCGATGTTAGTTCATGGTGATAAGGATTTCGGCGTGTTGAAGGATGCCGAGGGCGAACTTCAACAGCAGGTCGGGCGTGTGCCCGATGCGGCATTCTATGAACGCAAGTTGCAAGCAGTCTGGACGCGTGCACAACACAGTAGCCATTACGCAGGGATTGGCCCCTACAGCTTCACAGCGTTCCAGCAATTGCCGCTGACCGCCAAGGCCGCGCTGAAAAGCCAACCCCTGGCGTTTTGCACCGTAGCCCTTGGCGATGCGGCCAAGTACTACGCCACCACCGGCACCACCGGCGAGCCAACCCCAACCCCGCGCCTGAAACACGACATCATCTGGAATGCCGTCAGCGTCGCCAGCCACTGGCGAGCGGTGCTGCAGCCCGGGGCGCGGGTGGCCAACCTGATGCCATCGGACATCGTGCCGGTCGGCGACCTGATCGCCAACGTCTGCGAATACCTCGACGTGTCGCATGTACGGCTCTATCCCTTTACCACCGGCATCACCGACTGGGAACGGGTGTGCACGACCTTCGACACCTACCGGCCCACGGTGCTGTTCATCGCGCCCGGCGTACTGGTGCAACTGACCCGCTACCTCAAGCAGCGGGAGCTGCTCGACACGTTTGCTCAGTCGGTGCGCACGATCATGCTGCTGGGCGAGGTCAACACCCAGCCGTTTCGTGACCGTTTGGCCCGCGGGTGGCACTGCGAGGTACACGACGCCAGTTATGGCAGTACCGAGACCGGCACGCTGGCAGCCGTAGGCGCGGACCAGCAGATGCGCCTGGCCACGGCCACCAATTATTTCGAGCTGCTGTTGCCGGACGGCAGGCTGGTAACGCCCGCCGAAGGCCTGACAGGCCGCCTCGTCGTCACCCCGCTGAACCTGTACGCGCGGCCGTTACTGCGGCTGGACACCGGCGACAGCGTCACCCTTACCGCGCCTTGGCAAGCCGGGCGGAGCAGCCCCAGCCTGTTGGTCAATGGCCGCGACAGCGACAGCATTGCGGTGGCCGGGGTGGACCTTGAGATTCGCGCCGTCGAAGAGGTGGTCTACGGCGCCTGCGACGCCACCGGTTATGTGATCGAAATCGATCGCCAGAACGACAGCGCCGCGTTAATCCTTGAACGTGACGTGCACTGGGACAACGCCCAGGAAGGCCCATTGCAAGCGCAGCTGCTGGCACGTTCCGAGCAACTGATGGGGCTGCGCTGGAGCCGTGTGCTGTTCGTCAACAACTTGTCGGCCATCAACAAGAGCGGTGGCTCGCAAAAAAGCTGGAAGAAGACCAACCTGCGCTTCGTGGGGGGCAAGCAATGACCACGTCACCCCTTGCCCAAGGGCACGGCCTGGGCAACGGCCAGCCTGACTTGTGGTGCACGTACGCCGCGATCCGCAGCCTGGCCTGGGTCGAGCGCCTCGACAGCGTCGATACGCCGGCCCTGCACAGCTATATCCAGTCCCGGCGTAACCGCGACGGGGGGTTCGCCTGGAGCAAGGGCATGCCATCCGACGCCTGGGCGACTTTTTATTGCACTGAAACGCTCAAGGACCTGGGTATCGCCATCGACCATGGCGCCCAAACCGCCGATTGGCTTCAGACCCTGTTCGACGGTGATGCCTACGCCATGTGCCCCGGGCAGACGGCGGATGTCTGGGCCACCCACTATGCCGTGCGCACGTTAATCGAGGTGTGCCAGGGGCAGGTGGCCGATGCCCCGGCGTTGTACGCCTGGCTGGAAGGGCTGCAGTGCAGCAATGGCGGCCTCAGTTGGTCCGCGGACTTTGCCCAGCGCAACTTGGCCGACACCCGTGCCTGCTTCTACGGCGTAATGGCCGCACGAGCCCTGGCCCAGCAAGGGCTGCCCGCACCGCGGTGGGACCTGCCGCGGTTGATTGCCTGGTTGCAGGCGCAGCAGGTGGAAAGCGGCGGCTTTCGTTTCAGCGAGGCTGCCGAGCAGCCGTGCCTGTGGGCGACCTACCGCGCCACGGCTAGCCTTGCGGCATTGCACGCGCAGCCGTTGGCGCGCCACGCGTGTATCGCCTGGATCGACGCACTGCGCCGGCCCAGTGGCGCCTTCGTGCGTTGGCAGGGCTATGACGGCGAGGACGTCTGGGCCGCTTTCTGCGCGGTGGGCTCGCTCAAGGCGCTGGGAGAGCCGGTGGCCCACCTGGCAGATGGCATTGCACGGTTCATCGCGACCTTGGCGCTGCCTCAGGGTGGCTACACCTATCGGCAGGTCGACAGCGCGGCGGATGTGCTGACCACGGCGGCTGCCGTGCTCGGCGAACAGCTGAGTGCTGCGCAGCGGGCGGCAGCCTTGCACTGGATCGAAGGCTGCCAGATGCCTAACGAGCCTGGGCTCATGTACATGCCAGGGCGGGGCGCCGAAGTCCGCTGCACCAATTGGGGCCTGGCGGCGGGCGCCTTCGCCAGCCAGCCAGCGGCGCGCAAGGCGGTCGGGCACTGGCTGGCCTCGTTGCAGAACCCCGATGGTGGCTTCGGGTTCTGGGAGGGGCGCGGGTCGGACTTGGTGTCCACGGCGTCTGCGGTGGCGATCCTCCAGCAACTGGGCAATAACGCTAGGGTCGACCTCGTGGCGCTGGAGGCCTTTGTGGCCAGTTGCGCTCAGCAAGGTGGGCACGCAGCCTACCCACGAGGGCAGGCGTCCTTGCGTGCCAGCCTGCAAGCCTTGATCTGCCTGAACCATGTGGGCTGGGATGTGCGCGAGCAGGCAAACGAACTGCTGGTTGCGCACAAGGTGCGCCAGGGCGGCTTCGCCAATCTGGGGCAGCGCATCCCTGATTTGCTCAGCACCTACCAGGCCGTGGCGTTCGGCGCCGCGCAGGGGCTGCCGGTCGACCGCGTGCACCTGCAGTTCTTCCTCGACAAGGTGCGCAGCGGCCAAGGCCATGCCTGGTCACCGCTGTACCTGGAGGGCCACGACGCACTGTCCGATTGCCTGGGGCGCTTGTTGCAGGCGTTTGCCGAAGGCAGGCGTCAGCACCTGCCCAACCTGCAGCTGTCGTGAGGAGCAGGCATGCCAACCATTACTGTTACCTGCGCACCACTGCAGCCCCTCGAGCGCAAGCGCCTGGCCCTGGCGTTCACCCGCCTGCTGAAAGCGCAGGGCGCCGATACCGCGCACTGCATGGTGTTTTTCAATCCGCTGGAACCGGGGTGCGTGTTCAGCGCCGGCATGCCGTTGCCGACCGTGGATGGCAACGGCGTGGCGTTGCAGTTCTACCTGCGCATCACCCTGTCGGTGGCGCGCGACGGGCTGGCCCATGCGGCCTTGGCCGAAGGCCTGCACCGTTGCCTGGTCAGTCACTACCCGAACGCTTTCATCTATTTGCAGTTTGATCCGATCCTGCCAGAACACGTGTTCTACAGCGCGGGAACGGCATTGATCAATGCCCACCATCAACAAGGAAAACCAGGCGCGTGAGCAACCTTTCTATTGAGCAGCAGATTCGTCAGGCACTGGCGCAACTACTCGGCGACGAGGTCAACGCCATCGATAAGCGCGACAGCTTCCGCGATTTTCTAGGCGAACGCTTCGACAGCCTGATGGCCGTCGAAGTCATCACCGCCATTGAAGCCTGTTTCGCCATCGAAGTGGATTACCTGAGTGACGACGTTCGCTACTGGTTTGAAACACTGGAAAAGATGGAGCAGTTCGTCGCCCAGAAACGCGAAGACCAATTGACCCTGCAGGCCACCCCGTGAGCGGCGATCATCTGTTCACCACGTCGGGCTCCACCGGCGCGCCACGCCACTGGCTACGCAGCCACGCGCAGATGGTCGACGAGGCCGCGCTGATTCTCGGCCGCTGGGCGGCTGACGCGACCGAGGTCCTGTCGTTCGCGCCGAGCTGCCACAGCTATGGGATGATCCTGGGCGAGGTCGGTGCGCAATGGCTGAGCGCGCGGTTACAGGCCTGCTCGCTGGAACAGCAGCAGTTACCGCAACTCGATGGCGACGGGCCCTGTGTGATCCTCGCCATTGCCAGCACCTGGCGGCTCTTGCCTGCACTGCTGGCGCGCCTGTCAGCACGGCGTTCAGTACTGGTGGTGCACAGCGCATCGCTGTTGCCACCGGACGCATTGGCCACCGTGCACCGCTTCGCAGGGCCGCAGGTGCGCTTCATCGAGCTGCTGGGTGCCACCGAAACCGGCGCCATGGCCTATCGCGCGCTGGATGCGCAGAGTACCGCAGAGCAACCGTGGACGCTGCTGAGCGATGTCGAGTTGCTGAGCCCGATCGGCGCAGCCGGCCCGCTGGACGTCAGCAGCCCACGCATCGCGCGGGAGCAGGGCGCTGCAACCCCGGCACACCATCATCGTTGCGATGACCTGGTACTGCCATTGGACGCGCGACGCTTTCAATGGCTGGGCCGGGCCAGCAGCCTGATCAAGGTCAACGGGGTTCGGCTCGACCTGGCGCGCCTGGCCAGCGAGTTCGGCCAACGCCTGCAGTGCCCGACCCTGGCCTGCGTGGCGGTGCGCGATGGGTTGCGCGCCGAAGCGTTCGAAGTGCTGTTCAGTTCGCCAACGTTAACCGAACAGGCCGTGCGCGAAGCGCTCAAGCACTGGCCTGCGCACCACCCGCGACCGGTCGCCGTGCGCCGGGTCGCACACCTGCCGCTGTCTGCCACTGGCAAGCCCCAACCGTGGGCCGCCTCATCCACTGTCAAGGACTACACCCATGAGCCACGCTGATACCCAGGGCACCATCGCCCATTACCTGAACCACTGCGGTGCGCCGCTTGCCAGTGGCCGCGAACAGCCCGAATACCTCGGCCTAAGCCTGCGCAAGCGCCTCGAACTGCTGGAACGCAGCCCTGCGCTGGCGGCTGATTGGGCTGCACAGTATGAGGCGTGGCGCGATCACGCCGACAGCCACTATCGCTGCCTGACCAGCACCCGCCCAGCCGAAGCGCCGTGGGTCCGGCTGGGGGTGAAGGACACCGTGGACGTCGCCGGCCTGCCGACCCGCCTGGGGCTGCGCAGCTACCGCCACTACCCGCAACGCAGCGCCGAGGCGCTGAGCCACCTCGACCCGCGAATCACGCTGACCAGCAAGGTGGCGACCACCGAGTTGAACATCGCGTTCGGCGCTGGCTGCCGCAACCCGCATTTCCCGACCATCGACCCGTCGGGTTCCAGTACCGGGTCTGCGGTTTCCGTGGCTGCAGGCCTGTGCGACATCTCGTTGGGTACCGATGTGCTGGGCTCGGTGCGTTGGCCGGCGTCCCACTGTGGCATGGTCGGCCTGCGCATGACCCACAAGGCCGCCAGCCTGGCCGGTGTATTCCCGCTGTCGCCACGCATGGACGCCTTGGGTTGGGTGACTCGCAGCGCCGGCGACCTTGCCCTGCTGCTGCCGATGCTGGGCTTGGGGCCGTTGCTGGGCGATCAGCAGCCGCTCAAGCAGCAGTACCGTGTCGGCGTGCTTGAACACGCGCTCGACCCTGCGCTGACCAGCGCACCAATGCTCGACATGTTGAGCCAGGCCCGTATTGCACTGGCCGACCTGGGCATGGCCCCGCGTGAAGTGGCCATGCCCGACCTGTGGGCCTGCCGTGGCGATGCCTGGCAGCTGTGCGCGCGCGACGCTTGGCTGGCATCTGCGGCCTGGGCGCGGCGCTTCGACTGCGAACTGCATTGGTCAACGCTCAGCGCGCTCAAGGTGGGTGAAGGGGTAAGCGACAGCGACTACTCGCGCATTCATGCCCGCATGGACGCCGTGCGGGCGGGTATCGATGCCTGGTTCGAGGCCGCCCAGGTGGATGTCGTTATTTTCCCGATGGACCCGAACCGGCCCTTCGACCGGCGCAGCCCACAACCAGGTGATTCGACCATTCCGTCTCCGGACGATCACGACTACGCCCAGAAAATCGGTTTCACCCCTCTGGCCAGTTTCAGCGGCCTGCCGGCGATTACCGTGCCGATCGCCCTCAGCGCTGACGGCAAGGCGCCCCTGGCGATACAGATCATGGGCCGACGCGACAGCGAGCAACAGTTGCTGGACATCGCCAAACGTGTGCAGGCGTTGATCGGCCTGCTGCCTACCCGTCGTCTTCAGGTGTAAGGGGCGAACCATGTGCGGAATTACAGGCTGGGTGGACTACACCCGCGACCTCGCGCAACAGCGCCAGGTGCTCGGCGCCATGACCGATACCCTGGCCTTGCGCGGGCCGGATGCCAGCGGCAGCTGGCAGCACCGCAACGCCTTGCTGGGGCATCGGCGCCTGGCCATCATCGACCTGAGCGGTGGCGTGCAGCCCATGACCTACCGCTTCGCCACGGGTGAGGAAGTCGTACTGGTGTACACCGGCGAGGTCTATAACCACCATGCTCTGCGCGAGCGGTTGCGCCAGGCCGGGCATGTGTTTAAAACACGCAGCGACACCGAGGTGGTGCTGCACGCCTACCTGGAGTGGGGCGAGCTGTGCTGCGACCATCTCAATGGCATGTTCGCCTTCGCCGTGTTCGATGGGCGCGATGGCCACTTTCTGCTGGTGCGTGACCGCTTGGGGGTCAAGCCGCTGTACTATGCCCGTCACCAGCAGGGGCTGCTGTTCGGCTCTGAGATCAAGGCGATTCTTGCTCACCCCGAGGTTGCCAGCACCCTGGACGCGGTCGGCTTGGTGGATGCCTTGAGCCTGTCCCGTGGCACCACCCGCACGGCCTTTCGCGGGGTCAGCGAATTGCCGCCGGGGCATCGTTTGTCCTGGCGGTCCCAGGGGCAGGTGAAGATCAGCCGCTACTGGCAGTTGCAACGCCGTGAGCATCAGGACGACCTGACGACCACGGTCGAACACACCCGCGAGCTGCTCGACAATGCCTTGGGCGAGCAGTTGCATGCCGATGTGCCGGTTTGCTCGCTGCTGTCCGGTGGCCTGGACTCGACCCTGCTGACCGCCATGGCACAACAACGGTTAGTGGCCGAGCAGGGCGGGGCGGTGAATTCGTTCTCGGTGGATTTCGTCGGCCAGGCCGAGCAGTTTCAGAGTGATGCGTTTCGCCCCGAACGTGACCAGCCTTATGCCCTGGCGGCGGCCCAGTATATTGGCAGCCGGCACCAGACCATCCTCATCGACAACCGGGAGTTGGTGTCGGACCCGGCCCGCCTGGCGGTGTACCGCGCCAACGACAGCGCGGCCACCTTCGGCGACGTAGACACCTCGTTGTACCTGTTGTTCAAGGCGATCCGAGCGCATTCCACGGTGGCCATCTCCGGTGAGGCGGCAGATGAAGTGTTTGGGGGCTACGCCTGGTTCCGCGACCCGCAGGCCGTGGCCGCAGCGCGCTTCCCTTGGTTGTCGCGCATGCAACTGCTGCAGCCCGAGCTGATCAACCCTGAGTTCAACCGGGCCTGCGATTTTGCCCAGTATCAGGACAGCTGTTATCACCAGGCCCTTGACAGCGTCGAGCATCTGCCAGGGGACACCCCGCAGGAACGGCGCATGCGCGAAATCTGCCACATGCACCTGCAGCGCTGGCTGCCGATTCTGCTCGATCGCAAGGACCGCCTGAGCATGGCCGCGAGCCTCGAGGTGCGGGTGCCGTTCACTGATCATTCACTGGTGGAGTACGTGTACAACGTGCCGTGGTCGATCAAGGGCAAGGATGGCGAGGAAAAATGGTTGCTCAAGCAGGCCGGCGCCGACCGGGTACCGCCTGCGGTGTTGCAACGGCGCAAAAGCCCGTACCCAACGTCGGCGAACCTGGCCTATGAGCGCTTTCTGCGCGAGCGCATTCGGCAGTTGCTGAAGGCGCCAGACAGGCCCGTGTTCCAGGTCATCGACCACGGCCGGCTGGCCGCCGAGTTGCGCCAGCCCGAGGGCTATTTCAACTCGCAACTGCGGCGTAACAACCTGGAGACGGCCCTGGCGCTGGACACCTGGCTACGTGAGTACCGGTTGACGGTGTAGGGCTACAGGATCAGAGGGTTCTGCAGGGTGTCGCTGAAGCGCTTCGGCGCGCCCTGGTCGAGCATGGCGATGAAACTGCCCAGGGCCGGCGAAGCGTTCTGGATGTTCCAGTTCATGTACAGGCCCATGGTTGGGGTGGGCTGGTCCTTGATCGGGCGGATCGGGCGGAATTGCACGCGTTCACGCAGCGTCGAGTAAGCGATCGACTCCGGCACCAGGGCCACGCCGAAGCCACAGGCGACCAGGCCGATCAGGGTGTGGATCTGCGCCGCCTCCTGCACCACCTTGGGGTAGAAACCGGCCGACTCGCACAGGGCGATCAACTGGCTGTGGTAGCCACTGCCCAGGGCTTGCGGGGTGAAGACGAAGTCCTCTTCGGCAAAGTCGCGCAGGTCGACCAGCGGCTGATGGGCCCTGGCGTGGTTGGCGGGCAGGGCCATGATGATCTGCTCGTTGAGCAACAGCCGCGACTCGATGGTATCGGGCGGCATCGGCAGCTTGCGCATGAAACCGATGTCGGCTTCGCCGGCTATCAAGGCCTTGGCCTGCGAGGCTGAGGGCATCTCGCGGATGGTCAGGCGTACATTGGGGTAGACCTCGCGGAACCTGCGCAAGGTCGTGAGCAGCGACTCGTAATACGCAATGGAGATGGCCGTGATGGTCAGCTTGCCGCAGATGCCTTCCGAGACATTGCGCGCGTACTCGATGCCTTGCTCCAGCTCTTTGAGCGTGCGGTAGGCGGTTTCCAGAAAGGCCATGCCAGCGGCAGTCAGCTTGACCCCGCGCTTGTTGCGCAGAAACAGGCTGAAGCCGAGCTTTTCTTCAAGGCGGTTGATCGCTTGGCTCAGGGGCGGCTGCGCCATGTGCAGGCGGATGGCGGCCTTGTGGAAGTGCAGTTCTTCGGCCACGGCGATGAACTGCCTGAGCAAACGTGTCTCGATCATTCTATGTTCCTTCATCGACTTGCCGGGGTGCCTGGCAGGCGCCACCCCTGCAAGGCGGCCATCATAGTGCGTGGCCACCGAGTGACAAAGCCTCGGTGATATCCCTGAGATATCAAAGTTGCATGCTTTTAATATTAAGTCATTGATTTTTTTATTGTTATCGTAAAAAAGGAGAATCGAAGGTGCCCTGCAATGCCAATCACAGACCCATTCAAGAACAAAGTCGCGATCATCACCGGTGCTGCTCAAGGGCTGGGCCTGGCTTACGCCATGGCACTGGCCGAGCGAGGCGCCCGCGTGGTCATCAGCGACCTGGGGACTGACCGGGCAGGCCAGGGCGAGGACCCGTCGGCGCTGGCCCAGGCACTCGCGGCCCTGCAGGCCAAGGGCTACAACGCGATCGCCCATGCCGGGCAACTGGAAGACGAAGGCGCCTGCCAACAATTGATCGAGCTGGCCATTGAGCAGTTTGGCGCACTGGATATCCTCATTCACAATGCAGGCTGGGTCGATTACCAGGGCATCGAAGCGCAGGAAGAAGCCTTTCTTCAGCGCGCGCTGGGCATCAGCGTGCACGCCCCGGTGTGGCTGGCCAAGCATGCCTGGAAGTACCTCAAGCATTCCGCCGCCCCGCGCGTGGTGCTGACCACCTCGGACCGCGCCATGTACCAGCGCTATTCGCAGCCGGGGCTGGTGGCCTATTCAGCCGGCAAGATGGCCCAGGTCGGCATCATGAACGCCTTGAGCATGGAAGGGATGGAGCACGGCATCCTGGTCAATGCCATCTCGCCCGTGGCCAAGACCCGCATGTGGGGCGTGACCCAGGCACCGGAAGAGCTCAAGCCCGAATGGGTCACCCCAGGGTTGTTGTACCTGGCCAGCTCGCTGTGCCGCGACACGGGCTACATCCTGCGTGCCAGCAACGGGCAGTTCACCGCCACCCGTTTCAACGAGAACAGCGGCGTCAGCTACCCACGCGACCTGGCGCGGGTACAGGCGGGCAACTTCAAGGAAGTGGCCGAACGCTGGAGCCGCATCAAGGAATGCCACTACGTACCGGTCAAGGTCGCCAACACCCGCGCCGACCTGGGCGAGAGCCCGGTTTGGGACGCGCGCAGCGGCGCGCTGTACTTCGTCGATATCACCGATGGGCGCATCAATCGGTTGAACCCGGACGGCGAGGTCGAGAGCCTGTATGAGTCGGCCGCACGGATTGGCGCCCTGGCCCTGACCGACCAGGGCAACCTAATCTTCACCGAGGATTCCAGTGTCGCCATTCTGGACGTGAACGCGCGCAAGGTGCGGCAATACTCCGTGCCGGTTCACCCGCGTTCCACCTACCGTTTCAACGATGGTGCCTGCGACCCCCAGGGCCGTTTCGTCAGCGGCCTGATGGACGAAGCCCCAAGTGGCAAGACCGGCGCCTTGTTCCGTTTCGACGCGGAACTGAGCGACCAGGTGATCCACGATGGCATGGCGCTGCCTAACGGGCTGGCCTGGTCGGAAGACGGGCACAGCGTTTACTTCGTCGACTCGGTCGCCCGCGCCATCTACCGCGCCGTGTACCTGCCCGAAGGCCGCTTGACCGAGGTTACGCTGTTTGCCGAAACACCTGCCGAGCTGGGGCGCCCAGATGGCATTGCGCTAGACCGCGAAGGCGGGCTGTGGGTGTGCCAGTTCAATGGCAGTTGCCTGCTGCGTTACGACCGTCACGGCCACCTGACCGACCAGGTGGTGATGCCGGTGACGCGCCCGACCAGTTGCTGCTTTGGCGGTGAAGGGATGACCACCTTGTATATCACCACCGCGCGGTTCGGCATGAACGCGGTAGAGCTGCGGCACTACCCGGATGCCGGCGACCTCTATGCAATTCGCCCGGAAATCGGCGGCATTGCGCGCCACGCCTTCAAGGAATGAGGTTGTGCACCTGGCTGGCCGGTAACACGGCCAGCTCACCAAAGCGTTGCGCCGAGTCGATGTAGCGCAGTGCTGACTTGGCGTCCTTCCAGCCCACGTAGCTCATCAACGACTTCAGTTCCCAACCATTGGCCGTGGCCCACGTGGCGAAACCACGGCGCAGCGAGTGGCCGGTGTATAACGCCGCCGGTACCCCGGCACGCTCCAGCATGCGCCGGAGCAGCCCAACCAGGCTGTTACTGTTGAGCGCCGCGTCGCTGAGGTTGCCCCAGCGGTCGAGCTTGCGAAACACCGGGCCATGGGCGATGCCAGCCACTTCGATCCACTGCAGGTAAGCGCTGACCGGGCACAATGCCTTGAGTGCTGGCGTGCGGTGCTGCACGCCAAGTGCTTCGCGGTCACCCTTGCTGCGAGGCAGGAACAAGGTGATACCGACACCGGCTTCAGCCTGGATATGCTCGACGCGCAGGCGCGCCAGCTCATCCCCCCGAAACCCTCGCCAAAACCCCAGCAACAGCAGCGCCGTGTCGCGACGCGCTCGGCGCAGGGTGGTCAAGTCATGGCATTCGCGTGCCTGGCGGGCTTCGTCCTCGAAGCATTGCACGGCGGTTTGCAGGTGTTGCAGCAACAGCGGTGCAGCCTGTTTTGGCGGTGTCGGGTGCAGGGTGCGAATACCGCGCAGTACCTGGCGCACCAGCGGCGCCTTGGTCGGGTCGGGGAAGCCCTGGCTGATGTGCCATTGGCTGAGGGCCGCGAGGCGTTGACGCAAAGTGCTCACCGCGTGCTGCTCGGCGTGGTCGGCCAGGTAACGGGCCACGCCCTCGGCGGTGGCCGGCAGGAAACCACCCCACTGGGTCTCGAAATGGTCGATGGCAGCCTGGTAACTGCGCCGCGTGTTGTCACGGGTGGCGGCGCGGACGTAGCGCTCGATGTCGGTCATGGTGCAGTAGCCGGTATTCAGTGGTGACACGATAAACCGAATCGGCTTGCCTGTCCTGGCATCCATCCCTCTTTAGTAGACACCTACCTTTTCATCGATGCCGTTGAAGGGTGGGTAATCGAGCAGTTGTGCCGGCGACAGTGGGCGGCTGAAATGATACCCCTGGGCAATGTCGCAACCGGCGAGCTTCAGGCACACCACTTGCTCACGGGTCTCCACACCTTCGGCCACCACCTCCAGGCCGAGGCGGTTGGCCAGGATGATGGTGGAGGAGACGATCGGGCTGTCGTCATGGCTGTTGGACAACGGGGCAATCAGCGAACGGTCGATTTTCAGCTTGCTCAACGGCAGCGAGTGCAGGTGCGCGAACCCTGCATAGCCGCGCCCGAAATCGTCCAGGCTGATGCCCAGGCCCGCTTGGCGCAAGCGCTGCAGGTGCTCGACCGCTGTGCCCTCGGGGTCAAGGATGGTGGTTTCGGTGATTTCCAGCTCCAGACGGTGTGGGGCGATGCCGTATCTTTGCAATTTGTTCAGCAGCCGCGTGCTGAAGCCTGCCTGGCGCAACTGCAGCGCCGAAACATTAACCGCCAGGCGCGCTTCGCGGCCCTGCGCGTGCCAACGGGCGAGCGCCTCACAAGCCAGGCGCAGCACTTCCCAGCCAAGCTCGATGATAAAGCCACTGCGCTCGGCCAGGTCGATGAAGCGGTCTGGGTAAAGCAGGCCGAATTCCGGGTGGTCCCAGCGCACCAGTGCCTCGTAGCCCAGCACCTGGTGGGTATCGAGGCGGATCTGCGGTTGGTAATGCAGGATAAACTGGCGCTCGGCCAACGCCGCGCCAAAGGCTTGCTCGAGGGTGAAGGCATGGATATCGACAAGGTTCAGCGACGGGTCGAAGAAGCGGTACTGGGCACGCCCGGCCTGCTTGGCCGAGTACATCGCGGCATCGGCGCAGCGGATCAGGCTGTCGATGTCCTGGCCATCGCGTGGGCAGATGCTGACGCCGACGCTGGGGCTGGTGTTGACCTCCTGGCCATCCAGCGCATAGGTGGTCGAGAGTTTCTGTACCAGCTCGCGTACCCAGGCGTTGATCTGTTCTTCGCTGCGCTGACCGGCCAGCAGTACCACGAACTCGTCACCACCAAAACGCGAGGCTTCGTCGCCCGGCTCCAACAACCGTTGGATTCGCCCGGCCACGGCTTGCAGCAGCAGGTCGCCGATCTTGTGGCCGAGTGAGTCGTTAATCGACTTGAAACGGTCCATGTCGATGAACAGGATGGCCATCAACCGGCGTTTGCCCCGCTGCCGGGTCAGCGCAAGCCCAGCGACTTCGACGAACTGGCGGCGGTTGTGCAGGCCGCTGAGGTGGTCAGTGGCCGCGGCGTGGCTGCTGCGCCGGTGTTCGTCCTCAAGCCGCTCTATCAGTTGCTGGTTGACCTGCTGTGCGTGCTCCAGGGCGCTGAACGCTTCCTGGCGCTTGCGCAGCAGGCGCAACGTCCACACCAGGCTGGCCAGAATCATCAGGGTCATGCTCAGGTTCAGCCAGAACTGCCGTGAGTAGGCCAAGGCCGTCGGCGCCAGGATTTCTTCGTAGCGTTGGCTGACCACCACGCTAAAGCCTCGCTCGGCCTCGCGCCGGTACAGGCTCTGGTAGGGGCCGCCGGGTGAATACTGCGTGAACGCGCCCGCGTCGGGCCCGGCCTGCGGTAAATCAGGCTCCAGGCTGTCGGCGGCCACGATCACCCCGCTGGAGTCGATGCGCAGGCGTTCGTGGCCATCGTCCTGCAGCAGGCGCATCAGGCCGGTGCTGCCCAGGTCGATGTGCTGGAACAGCACCGCCAGGTAACCGATGTCCAGCTGTACCACCAGGATGTTGTCGATTTCGCGGCCGGGCAAGTCGGTCAGCGGCAATATGAACGGCAGACGCCAGTTGGGCAGGGCGCTAAGCGGGCTTTGCACCTCGATACTGGGCATGAAGGGTTTGAAGCCGTAGCGGGCAACGTGCAATTGCAACTGCCGCAGCCAGTCTTCAGGCAGCGTTGCGGCGTCGTCGGCATGGCTGGCCGACACGAGCCGGCCGTGTCGGTCGTACAGGCTCATGCGTTTGAACAACGGGTCTTCGGCCAGCAACCGGGCCAGGTTGGCGTTGCCCTGGCGCGGGGCCTTCAGGTCGCCTTGGGTGACGCGGCCCACGGCCTGGGCACGGTCGACCAATTGGCGCAGGCTTTGCGCGACGATGCTGGCCAGGTTCAGGTGCTCGGCCGCCTTGGCCGACACTGCATCCTGGCGCGCAGCGGCTTTCTGGGAGAAGTGCAGCCCCCAGAGAAATGCCAGGGTGGCGGCACACAGCATCAGGATCAACAGGCGCAGAAGGCTGGCGGAAGAGAGCGAACGGCGAATCACGACTGATAATCCCGACCCTGGGTGATGCTGAAAACATACGACAGTATGATGACAGGCCGATGACTGATGGCTAAGTGCCTCTAAGGTTTTGCCGTGTCCGCCAAAGGCGTCTGCAAGCGTGTGGTTTCTTCTTCGATGTAGGTCATCAGTGCAGCGACCTCGGCATCGCCCAGCCGCATGTTGGGCATTGCCAGGCGGTTGTATTGCTCGTACAGCAGCATCGCCAGCGGGTCTTTTTGCGCAAGCATCTGATCTGGCTCTTTCAGCCAGCGGCTCAGCCAGCGGGCATCGCGTTGCCGGGTCACGCCTAACAGGTCGGGGCCGATGCCCCGTTGCACGCCTGGCTCGGCGTCGCCCAGGGTATGGCAGGAAGAGCAGCGGGTGCGGAAGATCTGCTCGCCGCTGCTGGGCGAGCGGACTTCCGGCGCATGGGCGTAGTCGTTGGCCATGGCGCTGGCTTGCTTCCAGTTGTGCAAGCTGTTGCCCAGGCGGTCGGCGAGGATGTAGGGGCTCTCGAAGGGCGAGGCTTTCATCCAGCGGCCGGTGGCCTGGTTGCCGATGATCAGGCTCAGGTTGTGGTCTTTGGAGCGACCGTTTTCCAGGCCCTCTATGTACAGGCCCAAGCTTCTGCGCAATTGCTCGATGTCGGCAGGCTCGCCGGTAAGCAAGGTCCAGCCAGGCCCAATGGCGAATTTTTCGGCGTAACGTTTGAGGGTGGCCGGCGTGTCGTTGTAGGGGTCGATGCTGATGGAGTAGAGGAATATGTCCTTGCCGACCCGGTCGCCGAGGATTTTCTGCACCTGGCGCAGGCGCGCGGTTTCCACCGGGCAGGAGTCGGAGCAGCCGGTGAAGATGAAGTTGATGGCGACGACCTTGTCTTTGATCAGGTCATCGAAGAAGTGCACTTTTTCACCGTCCTGGGTCAGCAGGGGGGTATTGGGGAAGTAGTCGGCGCCCCACGGGGTGGCGGTTTCTTGGGGTGGGGCTTGCCGGGGTTGCACGGGCCAGAACGGGATGCTGGCAGCGAACAGCGACAGCACGAGCAGAACACGCCATGAGCCAGTCATGAAGTCGTCCTCCGTAAAAGATCCTACACAAACCGTTGTAGGAGCAGCCTTGCGCTGCGAAAAGGCCAGTGAAAGCACCGAAATTGCATTGTGTTGTCACTGGCCTCTTCGCAGCACAAGGCTGCTCCTACAGCTGATTTGCCTACTTGATGCTGATTGGCGCTGTCACGCTTTGCCCCAGCGTCGACGTCACGGTCGCTGTCGCCGGTGTTGCTGGCCCGTTGCCGGTAGTGGTGGCCGACAACCTCCAACGGGCACCTGTGGTGGCCGCGGTCAGCGTGGCAGCACCCAGGTTCAACGGCCCGCTGGTGGTGGCCACCGTCACGTTGATGGCATTGCCGGTAGCCACCGAGGTGGTGCCCGCCAGCTCCCAGGTGTAGCGATTGCCGCTGCGCACTTGCACCGAGGCACTGCTGACCTGGATGTTGTCGACCGGTACTGCCGGGCTCACCGCGATGCTGACCGCCGCCGGGGCGACCGACTCGGCACCCTTGGCGTCGCGCGCCGAGTAGTTGAAGCTGGCGGTGAGCGGTGTGGCGACGGTGGCCGGTGGGGTGTAGGTCACCGTGGTGCCGTCGGTGCTGGTGGTACCCATGCCCGAATCCGGCTGGCTGAGGCCAATGACGGTCAAGGGCAGGTTGCGCTCGGGGTCGGTGTCATTGGCCAGCACATTGAGCGTGATCGCCTTGCCGGCCATGGTGGCAGCACTGTCGTTAACCGCAACCGGTGGCTTGTTGGTATCGTCGTTATCATTGTGGCCCGACGTGCGGAAGGTCGGCAGGCCTACAGAGGCGACGTATTCCACACCGTCCCAACCCGGCAACGGGGTTGGCATCACCTGGAACTGGCCAGGGTGCTCCAGGTCCCAGCGCAGCAGCATCGACGAGTCTTCGTGCTGGGTGTTGTGGCAGTGCTCCATGTAGGTGCCGGCAAACTCGCGGAAGCGGATGGCCATTTCCACTTCTTCCGACGAATCGGCATCCGGCCCGATGCGATAGACGTCCTTACGCGCCCACTTTTCCCACTCTGGCGGTGCCTTGCCGTCGCGGCTGAGCACGATGCCTTCCTCGAAGTGCACATGCACCGGGTGGCTCCAGCCGTTGCCGCCGTTCTTGATCTTCCACACTTCCAGGGTGCCGTCGCCGCTAAAGCCGCCTTGGGTGGCTTCGCTGGCCAGTTGCGGCGCTGCGTTGATGCGACGTGGGTCCATGCTGTAGCCGAAGCCGCCATCGGTCTTGATGGTCCAAGGGTTGGTGTCGGTGCCGTCTGAACGGCCGAAGATGAACTCGCGATGGCGGGCATCCTTGAGCTTGGCCTGGTCGGCCACAGCGTTGCGGTCGAGGGTCAGCGGGATCATTTTCAGGCCTGCGGCCTTGCCCGGCTTGGCCGGTTCATAAGCGACTGGGTCCATGCTCAGGTCCTGGCCGCTGTAGGGCTGCACCAACAGTTGCAGGAACTTGCCCACCACCGGGTCGCCTTTGTCCCACTGCGGGCCCTTGCTGGTCTGCTTGATGACCGCCTTGTATTTCTCCGACAGCACGTCCGCCAGCGAAATAGCCTGGTTCGGGCCCTTGCCTGACTGGTGTTCCATCAGGTTGACGAAGTACAGCTTGTCGCCTGCCTTGATGCCGTTCTTGGCGAAGTTGATGATGATGTCGTAACGCTCGGCGATGCCTTGCAGCGGCAGAATGCCGTTGTTGTCCTTGAGGTCACCGTCGCCGTTGAGGTCCAGGGTGCCGTCGAATGGCACGGCATGTTCCATGATGTTGCCGTCGTTGGCGATCATGTGGAACGGCACGCGGGCATACGACACGTTGGAGCCGGACGGGCCCTTGAATTCGCCGCTGCTGCCGGCGATTTCACGCACCACGGCAAATTTGAAGTAGCGCGACACCGACCCATTGAGGATGCGGAAACGGTAGCTACGCGCCCGTACTTTCAGCTTGGGCTGGTACTGCCAGTTGACCAGGATCTGGTCGCCAAGGAAGCCGTCGGTATTGAACGGGTTGAACCACAATTGGCCGTTGGCATCCCAGGCCTTGTCGGCGATCACCAGGTTGACGTCATAGTCGCGGTTGCCCCACGGCATGGCCGAACCACTGGGAAAGCGCAGGTTGACGCCATCCTGCAGAGCCTCGTTGCCGCGGTCCAGGGCGCTGTAGTAGTTCATCATCACGGCGTTGCCTTTGTAGACGTTCTGCGCCGTGAAATCCATCATGTGGTCGTGGAACCAGTGGGTACTCATGGTTTCGCGCCAGTCGCCACGAATCTTGATGCTGCCGTTTTCGCAGGTTTTAAGGCCCGGCGAGGCGTCGTTGACGTACAGCGTTTCGCCCGGTGAGCAGGGGAACGCCGCGCGCGGGTCCTGGGCGCGGGTGTTGATGGTGTCGTAACCGGCCAACTGCACCGGCCACCGGTAGTCGTAGTACTGGCCGGGGAAGAAGTAGGCGTTGGCAAAGCCATCGCTTTCGGCCGGGGAGTGGCCGTTGTGCTCGTGGGTCGAGATGGTGTGCAGGCCAAAGCCGCCGTTGGCCGACGGGTCGATCGGCAAGGCGTTGTAATGGCGCATCAAGATCGGCTGACCATAGCGGACCATCAGCAGCTTGGGCGGGAAGGTGCCGTCGAAGGTCCACAACGATTTGTGGTTTTGCAGAGGGAAGCTTGGGTGGAAGCGGGTGTCGATGCCCTTGGTGGTGCCCAACGTGGTGGGGATGTCCGAGGTCTGGTAGTACAGCCCGCCCGGCGCGAACTCGCCGACCGCATAGTTGTGCATTTGCTTGCGGTCACGCAACCCTAGGTTGATGCGTGCGCCAGCTTGGGCGGTCTTGAACGCAGCCTGAGGGTAGAACTCGTTCCAACGCTGATGGGACCAGCCTTTTCCTGGGGGGCGGCCTTCAGCCGGCGAGCCGACCGGGTGGCGGTTGAGAAACATCTCGATCTGCGCCTTCCACGGGTTGCGGTCGAGCACGTTGGAATACTGGGTGGGGAATGGGTATAAGCCTGGTTGTTTGAGGAACGCTTCCAGGGCGGTGCCACTGGGGCCGCTGCGGGCGACCACATTGGGATCTTGTGCGGGGGCCGCGCCCAGGGTCGGTACAGGAAAGGTCAGGTCCGGTGCCGGGATGCTGGGGTCGAGCTTTTCCGGGCCGAACTCTTCGAACAGCAGCAGTTGCTGGGTGAACGGCTGCGCACCGAACAGCGGGCTGGGCTTGCCGTTGGTGGGGTATTTATCAGAGGTTTGCAGGGCGGGCGGCAGTACGTTGTCCTGGCGCACGGTCGAACGGTCACCGTAGGCACCATCGGTGAGCTCCAACGAGCCTTCGTTGGCTTCCGGCATGGTGTACAGGTTGAGCAACGCCGGGTTTGGGTCGTCCGGCTGGTCGGTGTAGGCCGAGGGGTCGGTCGGCGGGGGCTGGCCGACGTCATCGAGGGAAGACGCGATTGCCGGGTTCAGCCCAAGGCTGAGCATCAGCACGGTGACGGCAGACAGTTTGAATGTGTGCCTGGTTGGGTGACTCACGGCAGGTGTTTTCATTGCCTGGTGCCTCGCTCGCGGCGTTATGGCTTGGGGCCATCAATGGCGTTTTGCCTAGTAACGGGGCCTGAGCAACGGCTGTGCCAACAGATGTTGCGGTAATGCTTTGTTAAACAAATCCTTTAAAAACCTGAGTCGCGCTAAATAATGGCGTGTCAGGCTGGGGACCTGTACCCACAAGCGGGTCACCCAAGGCCCAGAGTTTGGGGCGTGACAGCACCTTCCTACCTGCTGTATACCTGTGGGCCACCAAGGGGAGCCCGGCAACGGGCTGAGAAACCGCTGAGCGTTGCAGCGCGGTGACCCTTCGAACCTGATCCGGATCATGCCGGCGAAGGGATGGGACATGAAACCTGCCTTTTTGCCGGCCTCACTGCGAGGCCAGTCCATGCCAGCTTCAACGGTCTCGCTGTCACCCCCTGCAGAGGACAGCATCATGACCGAACGTTTCACGCAAACCCTGCGCCGTCAGAGCGAGCCGACCTGGTCGGCGGCCATCGGGCACCGCTTCGTTAGCCAACTGTGCGACGGCAGCCTGCCGGACCCGATCATGGTCCGCTACCTGGTGCAGGACCACCGCTTTCTCGACAGCTTCCTAACCCTGCTCGGCGCTGCGATCGCCACCGCGGACACCTTCGAGGCACGCCTGCGCTTCGGCCAGTTCGCCGGCATGATCTCCAGCGATGAAAACACCTATTTCCTGCGCGCCTTCGAGGCGCTGGACGTCAGCCCGGCGCAACGCGCAGAGGCCGCAGACACTGCGCCGACCGCAGGCTTCAAGGCGATCATGCGTGAAGCGGCCGCCACCCGCTCGTACGCCGCCGCGTTGGCAGTATTGAATGTCGCCGAAGGGTTGTACCTGGACTGGGCGCTCAAGGCGCCGAAACCCTTGCCTGAACACTTCGTGCATGCCGAATGGATCACCTTGCACGACAACCCGGCGTTCCAGGCGTTCGTCGCCTTCCTGCAGGCCGAACTGGACCGCGTTGGGCCGCAGGAAGCCGAGCTGAGCACCGATTTCTACCTGCGTACCGTGGCCTTGGAGCTGGCCTTCTTCGATGCGGTTTACGAGGGGGAGGCGTGAGCATGGATATTTTCGATCGCCTCAAGGCCGCCACCACGGGCGAGTGGCACCGCTATGTCGAGCATGATTTCGTGCAGCAAATGGGCGAAGGCACGCTGAGCGAGGCGGCGTTTCGGACGTACCTGGTGCAGGACTACCTGTTTCTGATCCAGTTCGCCCGCGCCTGGGCCCTGGCCGCTTACAAGAGCCGCCTGCCGGCCGACATCCGCGCCGCCCAGGCGGGCCTCGCGGCAATTCTCGACGAAACCGAACTGCACCTGCGCCTGTGCGCGCGTTGGGGGCTGACCCAGGCTGATATCCAGGCCGCACCCGAGCACCAGGCCACGGTGGCGTACACCCGCTATGTGCTCGACTGCGGCGCCGCCGGCGATTTGCTGGAGCTGCATGTGGCGTTGGCGCCCTGTGTGATCGGCTATGCGGAAATTGGCCGGACGTTGGCTGAGCGGATTGGTGACCTGAGCGATCACCCTTACCGTGAGTGGATCGCTGAGTATGCCGGGGAAGGGTATCAGCAGGTGGCGGCCAATGCCCGCAAGCACCTGGATGAACTGGCCGCGCGGAGCATGACCGAACAACGCTTCGAGGAGCTGGCAGGGATCTTTGGCCAGGCGTCGAGCCTGGAGGCCGATTTCTGGCAGATGGGGCTGGATGGCGCGAAGTAGGGATCAATGGTCCTCGTTGATCATTGGAAATTCCAGGTAGGAGCAGCCTTGCGCTGCGAAGAGGCCGGTGAAGACACCGTTAATCTTCGCTGCTGCCACTGGCCTCTTCGCAGCACAAGGCTGCTCCTACCCGGATCGCGCTTGACGGGAAGGCAAGGCTAGTGGGGTCGGCTGCAGGCCTCGCCACCCTGGCATATCCGCCAGCAAGCGGCGTGTGTACTCACTCGCTGGTTGCTCGAATACCTGCTCGGTAGGCCCTTGGTCCACAAGCCTGCCCTGGCTCATCACCAGCACCTGGTCGCTGATGCCGCGTACCGTGGCAAGGTCGTGGGACACGAACAGATAGGTCAGGCCCAGGTCGCGTTGCAAGGTCTGCAACAGCTCCAGCACTTGCGCCTGCACCGGTGCGTCCAGCGCGGACAGCGGCTCATCCAGTACCAACAGTTCCGGCTCGGCGGCCAGCGCACGGGCGATGGCGACCCGTTGCCGTTGCCCACCGGACAACTGGCCAGGGCGCCGCTGCAGCAAGTCGGCAGGTAGCCCGACACGCTCCAGCAGCTCGACCACCCGCTGGCGATCATCGCGCCGGTTGCCGATGGCGAAGGCGCGCAGCGGCTCACTGATGATGTCCAGCAGGTTGTGCCGCGGGTCGAGTGCAGCCCAAGGGTTCTGGTAGACCAACTGCACCCGGCGCCGATAGGCCTGCAACTGCTTGCGCCCTGCGCCAAGCACCTGCTCGCCATCAAACAACACGCTGCCTGCGTCGGCCTGCTCTAGGGCCAGGATGATGCGCGCCGTGGTGGACTTGCCAGAGCCCGACTCGCCAACCAGGCTGGTAGTGCTGCCACGAGGCAGGCTGAAACTGACATCCGCCACCGCCGCCGGCCCCTGGCGGTTGAAGCGCCGCTGCAGCCCAGTGACCTGCAGCAAGGGCGCCGCAGGGTGATCGGCCGGGGGGGTACGACGCTGCTGCAACCGTGCCAAGGGTGAGGCATTGAGCAACTGGCGGGTGTAGGGGTGGCTGGGGGTATGCCACAGGTGTTCGGGCGTGCCGCTTTCGAGCAGTTGGCCGTGGCGCATGACCAGAATACGGTCGGCCCGGTCCAGCGCCACCGCCAAGTCATGGGTGATCAGTAACAGGCTGCTGCCGCGCGCGCGCACCAAATGCTGCAAACGGTCGAGGATCTGCCGCTGGACACTCACGTCGAGGGCACTGGTGGGCTCGTCGGCGATCAGCAGCGGCGGGTCATTGGCCAGGGCGATGGCGATCAATACCCGCTGGCACATGCCGCCCGACAACTGATGGGGGTAGCACCGCAGCAGTTGCTCGGGCGCCTTGAGGCCAACCTGCTGTAGCAAGGCCAGCGCCCTGGCATGGGCTTCACTGTGCGCTACGCCATGCACGGTCATGGCCTCGATCACCTGCGCGCCGATAGTCTTGACTGGGTCCAGCGACGTGCCTGGGTCTTGTGGTACGAAGCCGACCAGCCGGCCACGACGGGTTTGCCAGTCGCGCTCATTGAAGGTGTCGAGTGCCTGGCCCTGCAGCCACAGTTGGCCGTTTTGCCGTGCTGTAGCCGGCAGCAGACCCGCCAGGGCGGCAGCGGTGGTGGACTTGCCTGAGCCGGACTCGCCGACCAGGCAGACGATCTCGCCTGCGCCAATTTCCAGGTCCAGCGCCTGTACGGCGGGTTGTTGGCTGCCGGGGTAGTCGACGCGGAACTGGCGGATACGAACCAGTGGTGAACTCATCACGCTGCGCCCTCAAGTTGTTGCAGGCTGCGCGCCAGTTGTTGAGTGGCCAGGACCACCGCAGCCACCACCAGGCCAGGCAAGGTGGTGTACCACCAGGCCACGACCATGTAGTTGCGCCCCTCGGCGATCAGCAAGCCCCATTCTGGCTGGGGCGGCGGCGCGCCGAAGCCCAGAAAGCTCAGTGCCGAGACGGCCAGCACGGCGCTGGCGAATTCCAGAGCGGCCAGGGCCAGCAAAGGCCCTGCGGCATGTGGCAGCACGTGGCGGCAAAGGTTGGTCCAACTGCCAACCCCGGCCACCTGCGCCGCTTCGACAAAGCTGCGGCGGCGCCAGCGCAAGACTTCGCCACGGGCGAGGCGGGCGAACATCGCCACCGAGGAAAGCCCCACGGCGAGGGCGATTTCCAGCGTGCCGAAACCCAGGGCGGTGACGATGGCCATCGCCAACAACAAGGCAGGAATCGCCATCAGGACTTCCACCCCCATCGCCAGCAGCCGGTCGGCGACGCCACCGAACCAGCCGGCAATGCCCCCCAGCAGGCTGCCGGCGACCAGGGCGATCAGTACCGCGATGCTGGTGGCCTGCAGCGACAGTGCCGCGCCATGCACACAACGCGCATACAGGTCGCGGCCCAGGTGGTCCGTGCCGAACCAGTGGTCGGCGGAGGGGGCTTGCAGGGCCTGGCGTGGGTCAGCCAGCAGCGGGTCGGCGCTGCTGAACAGGTTCGGCCAGAAGGCCCAGCCCAGCACCACCATGAACAAGGCCACGCTCAGCGTCAGTGGCAGGCTTGGCCAGCGCACGGGGCGTGCCAGGCGGTAGGCAGGTTGCAGGATCATGGGCGGCTTCCTTGGCGGATACGGGGGTCGAGCAACGGGTAGGCCAGGTCGGTCAGCAGGTTGGTCAGCACGTACAAGGCGGCGGCCAGCAGTACTACGCCCTGGACCACGGCGATGTCCTGGCTGGCAACAGCACCTTGGGCCAAGCGCCCGATGCCATCACGGGAGAACACGGTTTCAGTCACCACCGCGCCGGCCAGCAGGTTGCCCAGCAGGGTGCCGGCCAGGCTCAGCAAGGGGATCGCTGCGTTGTGCAGGATATGCACGCCAAGCAGCCGCCATGGCCCGACACCCTTGCTGCGCAGGGCCTGCACAAAGGGCTGTTGGCTGACCGTGACGATCGAGCGGCCAAGCACCTGGGCGATCATCGCCGCGCACGGCAGGGCCAAGGTCACGGCCGGCAGAACCAGGCTGGCCAGGCCTTGCCCACCCATGGCCGGCAACCAGTGCAGTTGAAAGGAAAACAGTTGCAGCAGCACCAGCCCGACCCAGAAGGTCGGCAGCGACACCACCACGGCAGGGGCATTGTGCAGCACGCTCTGCAACGGTCGCTGGCGTACGCGATGGGCCGCGAGCGCTAGGCAGATGCCCAGTGGCAGCGCCAGGCCAAGCGCCGTAAAGGCCAACGCCAGGGTGGCCGGCAATGCCGCTGCAAGTGCTGCGGTGACGGGCTTGCCGGTCTGCAGCGAAGTACCCAGGTCTAGCTGCAGCAACCGCCACAGCGCACCGGTGTACTGCTGCCAGAGGCTGCCGTCGAGGTGATAGCGAGCGCGCAGTTCAGCGACCTTGACCGGGTCTGCGGAGCCCGGTTCGCCGCTTTGCGCCAGCAGGATCGCTACCGGGTCACCGGGCAGCCCATAAAGGATGGCAAACGACAGGCTAAACGCTGCCCACAGCACCAGCAGTGACTGGGCCAGGCGCCACAGGTGCGCGGGGTGATGGTTCAGGGCGTTCATCGGTCAGTGACTCCCCGGTTGTACCAGCCAGGTGTCGTAGAACTGCAAGCGGGTCGAGGCCTCGTAATGCAGGCCGCGCACCGCATCGCGGAACGCCGTGACCGTAGCGGCCTCGACCAGCGGGATCACGTGGCCCTGCTCGAGCAGCTCGCGGCTGGCCTGGTGGATCAACGCTCCGCGCCTTTGCACATCGAGGCTGGCGGCCGAATCGATCAGGGTCTGGTCCAGTGCCAGCGGGCCTCGCACGTTGACGTTGCGCCCGCTGGCGAGGAACACCGTGCGCAGCACGTCCGGGTCGGCGCGGGTCAGGTTGAAGAACCACAGTTCGTAGTTCAGCGATGTCTGCAGCAGGCTGACCTGGCCAATGGTGGACTTGTTCAGGCGCAGCTCGATGCCGGCTTGACGCAGTTGCTGTTGTACCAACTCCAGCACCGGTGTACTGGCCTGCCAGTAGTCGAGGGCAAAGCTCAAGCGCTTGCCATCGCGCTGCCGCCAACCGTCGGCCCCCTTGTGCCAGCCGGCGCTGTCCAGCAGCTGGCCGGCACCTTGTGGGTCATAGGCGAGCACCGCGCTTAGGTCCTGGTAGTAGGGCGTGCTGCTGGCGAGCACGGAACTTGCTGGTTTCTGGTAGCGGGAGATCACGCCCTTGAACTGGCTGCGGTCGATCGCCTTGTTCAGTGCCTGACGCACCTTGGCATCGTCCAGCGGCGGGCGGGACTCGTTGGGCGTCAGGTTGAAGACGATGCCTGGGTTTGACCGCGCGATGGACGCAATGCCCTGGGCCTGCAGCACCGCTTCGTCCTGTACCGGCACGCTGGTGTTCACGTCGATTTGCCCGGACAGCAGGCTGCCCAGGCGCACGCCGGACTCGGGCAGGATGTGAAACTCGATAGCCTCCAGCCAGGCACGGCCCTTGTGCTCGGCCAGCGAAGACGGCCAGGCGTAATCGGCGCGGGCTTCGATGCGCACCAGGCGGTTGTGCTCGAAGCTTTTTACGTTGAATGGCCCGGAGCCCACCAAGGCGCCCTGGCAGCGTTGTTCGGCGCTACGTGCCAGGGTACTGGGTGCCAGCAGCCCCAGGCTCATGGTCGAGGTCGCCTGAAGGAACTGCGCGTTGGCCTGTTTGAAGCGGATGCGCACGCTCAGCGGCCCAATGACTTCGACGGTTTCAAGGCCAGCCAAGTAAGTGCTGGCCAGTTGTGCCTGGGCACCGAGGGCGACGATGGCCTCGAAATTGGCCTTGACCGCTGCGGCGTCCAGCACGCTGCCATCGCTGAAGGTCACCCCTTCACGCAGGTGAAAGGTGAACTGGCGCGAGTCGTCGCTGACTTCCCAGCGCTCGGCCAGCCAGGGCACGATCTCGGCGGTCTGCGGGTCTTGGTCGGTCAGCGAGTCCACCAGTTGCCGGCCAACGTTGAGGGCGGTGTTGTTGCCCGCCTGTTGCGGGTCGATGCAGTTGGGGTCGCCGTCGAACGCCACCCGCAGCACGCCGCCATGCTGCGGCTGCGCCGGGGCGCCCGTGGTGGCCTGCTGCACGCTTTTACCATCGCAGCCGGCCAGGCTCAGGGCGATGGCCAGGCTCAGTGTCGCCAGGGGTCGGAACATGGGCTCTCCTTAAAAGAAGCGGTTGGCGCGGTAAGGCAGGCCTAGGTTTTGCCGCAGGGTGGTGCCGGCGTATTCGCGCTGGAACAGGCCGCGGCGTTGCAGCTCTGGGATCACGCCATCTACGAAGTCATCGATGGCTGAGTGCAGGCCGCTGAACATGATGTTGAAGCCATCGGCGGCGCCGGCTTCGTACCAGGCCTGCAGGTCGTCGGCGATGCTCTGCGGGGTGCCGATCAGGATGCGATGGCCGCCGGAGGTGAGTTGGTTGAACAGTTGACGCACGGTCGGCCGCTCGCGGCGGATCAGGTCGAACACCAGCTTTTGCCGGCTCTGGTGGGTGTTGGTGGTGAAGGTCTCTGGGGGCAGGGGCACTGCTTCGTCGAAGGGCAACTCCGAGAGGTCGTAGCCGAGGCTGGCGAAACGCGAGATGGAACTGAGAAAGGCTTTGGGCTCCAGCAGTTCTTGCTGGCGGTCGTACTTGGCCTGGGCTTCAGCCTGTGTCTTGCCCACTACCGGCGAGACGCCCGGTAACACTTTCAGTGCATCGGCACGGCGCCCAAAACCGGCGGCGGCCTGCTTGGTCTCCTCGTAGAACGCCTGGCCTTGGGCGATGGTGTGCTGGGCGGTGAAGATCAATTCGCCAACCCGCGCTGCGAGCCGCTTGCCAGCTACAGAAGCGCCGGCCTGGGCGACCACCGGGTGACCTTGCGGCGATCGCGCCACGTTGAGCGGCCCGCGCACCTGGAAGTGCTCGCCCTGATGCTCGAGCACATGCAGTTTGTCGATGTCCAGCCAGGTGCCACTGGCCTTGTCCTGGACAAAGGCATCGTCGGCCCAGCTGTCCCATAGGCCACTGACCACGTCGTAGAACTCTTCGGCACGGGCGTAGCGGTCATCGTGTTCGACGTGCTCCTGGCGGTTGAAGTTTTCGCCGCCGCCCAGCGAGGTCACCAGGTTCCAGCCGGCCCGGCCTCCGCTAAGGTGGTCCAGTGCAGCGTATTTGCGGGCGATGTTGTAAGGCTCGTTATAGGTACTGCTGGCCGTGGCGATCAGCCCAATATGACGGGTGCTGGCGGCCAGCGCCGGGGCAAGGATCAAAGGGTCCCAACGCACGCTGTTGGGGCCACGCTGCAGGGCCAGGTCGAGTTTGACGTCGAGCGTGTCGTTGAAAAAAAGCGCGTGAAACCGCCCGGCTTCCAGCTTGCGGGCAATGTATTGGTAATGCTCCAGGCTCTTGAAGGTATCGAGCGGTGCCTCCGGCAGGCGCCAGGCGCTGCCGCTGAGGGTGCCGGGGATGAACGCGCCGAGTATGAACGGGCCGTGGCTCATGGTGCTTCTCCTGGCGCCCGCCACACACGGCGGGCGCTGTGTGAGTGGGGTCAGAAGTTGTAGGCGATGCGCGTGTACCAGAAGCCACCGTAAGGGTCGAACGGCGAAATGGCACCGAACTTGGGGAAGCCATTGGTATCGCCGGCGGGGTAGCCGTTGTTGTCGGCACGTACGTCGAACAGGTTGTTGGCACCCACGGCGACATCGAAGTGGTCGGTCAGGGCGTAGGCGACTTCCAGGTCAGTCAGCCACTTGGCGCCGTAGGTCACGTCATAATCAGGGTTGGCGTCGCGGGCGATGACTTTGTCGTAGCGGGTCAGGCCGGCGTTGATGGTGAAGCGCTCGATCTGCCAGTTGGCGCTGAGCATCAGCTTGGTCTTGGGGTTGGCCACGGTCAGGTAACCCTGGGCGACGCGGTCGAACAGTTCGAGGTTGTTGCCTGCGGCGCGCAGCGATGCCGGTGTCTGCTTGATGTCGTCGATGATGGTCTTGTTGTAGTTGACCCCCAGGCCGTACTTGACCCGGCCAAAGCGCCCATAGTCGACGCGGTAGTCGGCCACCAGGTCGACGCCACGGGTGGTGGTGTCAGCTGCGTTGGTGAAGTACTTGACGCGGTAGCCTGGCTTGTAGCCGTTGGCGACCAGTTGCTGGTCGACGCCATTGCCATAAAGGAAGCCCGTCAAGGCAATGCGGTCGCGGATTTCGATCTGGTAGGCATCCAGGGTCACGCTGGCCTGCGGCAAGGGTTGCCAGGTCAGGCCGAGGCTGATGTTGCGTGACTTTTCCGGGCTGAGGTCTTCGGCGCCCAGGGCTTTGGCCAACGGCGAATCCACCCGCACCGTCTTGGCTTCGACGAACTGCGCCACTCCGTCGACGGTGGTGTACTGGTTGGCGGTCTGGGCGTAGACCGACTGCGACAGCGACGGGGCGCGAAAGCCGTTGCTGAGGGTGCCGCGCAGGGCAAAGGTTGGCGTGAAGTCGTACCGTGCGGAAAACTTGCCGCTGCGGGTATTGCCGCTGCTGTCATCGTATTTTTCGAAGCGCGCGGCCACGCCGAGCCAGAGTTTTTCCGTCGGGTTCAGGCCCAGGTCAAGGTAGCTGGCGTAGCTGTTGCGGCTGAGTTGGCCTTCATCTTCCGGGGTCAGGGTAATGGCGCCTTGGGCGCCCACCGCTGCCGGTTGGCCGGCCAAGGGGCCGCTGGGGTAGAAGTAGCCGCCGTTGATGTACGAGAGCGGGTCGTCGGACTCGGTCTTGTACCGTTCGTGGCGGTGTTCCAGGCCCCAGGAAACCTGCAAGGGCTTGGCCAGGCCAACCTCGAAGGCGCGGGTAAGGTCAAGGTTGTTGGTCCACTGGTCGAAGGTATTGGTATAGGTGTCGAAGCGGGTCGGGCTGGTCGGGCCGAGCGAGGCGTTGAGGGTTTCGTCGGCACCGGCTTGGCCTTTGTCGCGGCCGAAGGTGGAGCTCAGGTCCCAGTGCCATTCGGCGAACTCACCCTTGCCACCGGCGGCTGCCTGGTAGTCGGTTTCTTCCAGGGTGTAGAAGGGGGCGGTGCCGTCCGGGTAGATCTCGGGGATGATGTTGGTGGAATTGGGCCGGCGGTAGTTTTGCCCGCCGCGGGCATCACGCTTGCTGAAGGTCGAGAAGGAATACAGGGTCAGCGCGTCGCTCACCGGCAGTTCGGCGTTATACGACAGGTTGATGGCCTTGATCTTGGGCAGGCCGTTTTTTTGCACTTCGCGGTCGGCGGTGTCGTTGCGGGGGTCGCCGGCGAAATACAGGTTGCCGGTGGCGGCGCGTGAGCGGGTGGCGGTCTGGACCGACTTGGCGTCCAACGCATAGTTGAAGAAGCCGCCGTTGTCGCCCAGGGCCAGGCCCTGGTTGAGGGTTTGGCGCAGGTTACCGCCGTCGCCGTCCTCATAGTATTGGCCGTACTGGGTGCTGGCCGATCCGCCGTTGTCGCGCTGCTTGAGGATGATGTTGATCACCCCGGCGATGGCGTCGGAGCCGTACTGCGCCGAGGCGCCGTCGCGCAGTACTTCGACGTGGTCGATGGCACTGATGGGGATCATGTCCAGGTCCACCGGGTTGGTCCCGTAGGCGGCGGTGGAGTCGAGGTTGATCACTGCGCTGTTGTGGCGGCGCTTGCCGTTGACCAGCACCAGTACGTTGGAGCCATTAAGCCCGCGCAAGCTATAGGGGCGGGCGATGCTGTCATTGGACGAACCGGAAGGGCGCTGGGAAAATGATGGCAGGGTTTTCTGCAGGGCACCGCGCAGGCTGGACTCGCCTGTTTGCTCCAGTTGCTTGCTGTCGATGACGTCGATCGGTGCCGGGCTGCTGGTGACGGTACGTACTTCGCTGCCCCGCGAGCCGGTGACGATCACCGTGTCGAGGGCGGCGTCAGCCTCCGCTGCCATGGCCAGGGGGGTGAGCAGGTAGCCAGCGAATACGGCGGGTGCCAGCGTTAAAGAGGTAAACACAGACTTCATGACTGTTCCTTGGGTTCGATTGGCAGATCAGGCCCTGGATGTGCGATCGAACGGGCTCTCATAAGGTGTTTCACGCAGTGCAGGCGCAGCCTGGCCCGCAGGAGGTCCGTTGCTCCCGTGGCTGAAGTGCCTGTGAATCGTCCGGCGCGCGCCGGTGCGGGGTGCCGCGGCGGGTCTCTAGCCGCTGAGCAAGGGGGTGAAGCGGTCGTCCCAGAAGCCCCGCACATCCAGTGCCTGGCGGATCAGCCCGCTGTCGTGGAACAGGTCGGCGATGTGCTGCTGGGCAACGATGTCTGCCTGGCTGACGGGCAATAGCCGACAGGGCTGCTGACGTAGCGCGAACTGTTGCAAATAGAGGTCGCTGGAAATCCCGGTAAGGGCTTGGTTACGTGCAGCCCATTCATGGGGGTTGTGCTCGACCCAGTCCCAAGTGGCTTTTTCGCGCTGCAAAAAGTCGCGGATGGCGGCCTGTTTGCCCGGCTGCTGCAACGCCTGGGGGGTGGTTGCAATCAGGTAGTTGCCGCAGTGATAGGGGCTGGCGTCGGCCAGCGCCATGCCATCCATGGCCGTCTGCGCTTGCAGGGCACCGATACCGCCGGCGACGATGGCGTCCAGGTGGCCGTTTTGAAATGCCACCAGCGCATCCCGGGCAGGCATGGGCCTGGCCTGGATATCGGCAAGGGTCAGGCCGTTGTCGCGCAGCAGGTTGAGCATCAGGTAGTGGGTGTCGGTGGCGCGGACGAAGCTCACGCGCTTGCCCTTGAGGTCAGCGATGGAGGCGATGCCGCTGCTGCGTTTGACGATCACACTGCTGCGGTTCTGCTCGCCTTGGTAGCTGGCGATCAACACCAGCGGGTTACCGGCCACGCTGGCGAACAGGGGTAGCACCGGGCTCATGAAGGCGTAGTCGAGGCTGTTGCTGGCAAAGGCCTCCAGCACCATGGCGCCCCCGGGCACGTCTACCCAGTGCAGCGGGTAGGGTGTTTGCGCTTGCCCCGCGTCGGCGAGAAAACTCGCGGCCTGGCCCTTGTAGCGCCAAACCCGCAAGGCTTCATTGGCGCGTGCCAGGGCGGGGGCCAAGCCTACGGCCAGCCCGGCAATGGCGCTGTTGCGTAGGAAGGTGCGGCGGCTGATGCTGATTGCCATAGGGTGCGCCTCAGTCCAACAGGTCGGGTTGTTGCTGGACGATGCGGTCCCACAGCGGCAGGAAGTTCAGCCAACCGAACAGCTCGCGCTGGGCAGGGTTGACGGGGGCTTCGTCCAGGTCCGGGATACGCGGTTGGCCGGCAGCGTAAGCCAGCAGGTGGGCGCGGGCGCTGTCGTCGGCGAGGATGAAGCGCCAGGCAGCGCTTTCCACAGTCTGGCCCGTGGTCCACAGGCCGTGGTTCTGCCAGACCAGCAGGTTGTTGTCGGCGAAGGTTTCGACGAAGGCTTGTGCCACTTGGTCGCGGTCTTGCAGCAGGCCGCCTTCGGGCGTGCGCAGGGCGTGGCGGTCGAACAGCACCTGCTCACCGGCGAAGGCAGACGACTCTGCAGTGATCGGCTGGAACAAACGCCCCAGCGCTGACCAGGCCCGCCCATGGAAGCCATGCAGGTGGGCGATACCCACCACGTCAGGCCGGGCGCGTTGCAACGCGTAATGCAGCTCAAGGGCGCTGGTATTAAGCAGGCCGTCACCTTCGACCACCTGGCCTTCGCCGTTTACCCGCAGCAGGTCACGGGTGCGGATGTGCGAGAACGGCACTCCCAAGGGGTTGATCCAGTAGTGGTCGGTCTCGATCGGGTCGCGTGCCGTGAAATGGCCGGCCAGGCCTACTTCAAAGCCCAGTTCGGCGAACAGCCGATAGGACGCTGCAAGGCGCTGCTTGCGGTGCAGGCGCTCGGCGAGCGGGTCGCTTAACGTGGGCGCAGCGGTGATTTGCAGGCGATGGTCGAGGTTGGGCAGGCGGGCGACACTGTGGCGCGCAGCAGGTTGGCTCATGGCAGTACCTCACGGAGGAAATGATCGTTTGCCGATCATCCGTTCTGCCATGTCCGCCGTTTCAAGGGCAGGGCTCGCAGGTGGATGAATCGGGGCCTCCACCATGCGAGGGGTCGGGTCTGAGGGGACTGTAGCAAGGGGGTAGGGGCGGGAAGAAATACTGTTTTGATCTATTTTTATTATTATTTTTACGAATAAAAATTAGCGATGATATTTGAATAATGCATGTAAGGCGTGTGCTTGCCCGTGACGCGGGGCCTTACGGGCGAAGCCCTGGCTGAAGCATGGGTGAAAACTACTCAGCGCTGTTCACCTTTGGTGCGTAAATGCCTCAAATCAAGGCAGCTGGCACACATCATCTCGACTCATTCGATGCTTAAATGTGCAGAGTGCACAGTATTGTCTGTGCTGTTCGCCCGTTGCGCTTCGGTTTCCATCCCTTGTAAAACCGGCCCGCATATTGCTCTTCCTGCTCCCGTCTACCACCCGGAGCCCCGTGCAATGAGCTCACCAACCGAATTCCCGCTTTGCGAAGCCCCGCAGTCGTCCCGCAAGGGCCTGCTACCGATAGCCATGGTGCTGTTCAGTTTCACGTTCTTCACTGGCACGATGTTCGCCGGTGGCAAATTGGGCATGGCCTTCAACTTCGTCGACATGCTGTGGGTTGCCACGGTCGGCAACACGCTGTTGGCGTTATACGCCGCAACCCTCGCGTTCATCGCGTCACGCAGTGGGCTGAACACCGTGTTGATGGGCCGCTTCTGCTTCGGTGAAGCGGGCAGCCGACTCTCCGACTTCTTGCTGGGGTTCGCTGAACTGGGCTGGTACGCCTGGGGCACCGCGACCGTGGCGATCGTGCTGGTCAAATTGTTGGGCCTGGCGAGCGGCTTCACTGTGCCGCTGATGGTGCTGTTCGGCCTGGGCTTCAGTATTACGGCCATTATCGGCTTCAAAGGGCTGGACCTGTTGTCGCGGGTATCAGTGCCCTTGATGTTCGTGCTGTTGCTGGTGTCGATGTACATCGCCACCCACGATGCCGGTGGCTTTGCTGGCCTTGCCGCGGTGGTGCCACACGAGACCATGACTTTTTCGGCGGCCGTGACCATGGTTTTCGGCACCTTCGCCAGTGGCGCCACCCAGGCCACCAACTGGACACGCCTGGCACGCAGCGGGCGGGTGGCGGTGGTTGCCAGCATCGTTGCGTTTCTGCTGGGCAACGGCCTGATGGTGGTTGCCGGTGCCTGGTGCGCGATGGTGTATCAGCAGGCCGACATCGTCGAGGTGATGATGCTGCAGGGCCTGTCGTTCGCGGCGGTGGTGATGCTCTGCCTGAACCTTTGGACCATCCAGGGCCCGACCATCTATAACGTGTCGGCAGCTGCCTGCCACCTGCTGCGCAGTGAGCGACGGCGAACCGCGACGCTGGTGGCGGCAGGGGTGGGCATTGTGCTGGCGATTGGCGGCATGTACGAATTGCTGATTCCGTTTCTGGTGCTGTTGGGTTCGGTCATCCCGCCAGTTGGTGGGGTGATCATGGCCGATTTCTGGTATCGCCACCGTGGCCAGTATCCCGCATTGGCCACAGCCACCCTGCCGCGTTACAACCTGAGGGGGCTTTGTGCCTATGCCGTCGGCGCGGTACTGGCGTATGCCTCGCCCTGGGTTGCGCCGTTGGTAGGTATTGCTGCCTCGGCGCTGTGCTACATCCTCTTGCTTGAACTGAGCGGCCGACGCCGGGTGGTGGGCGAGGCCGGTGTCGAGCCGTGAGCCTGGCACTGGCAGACATTCTGCACCTGCCTGGCTTGCAGGAGATGACCGTGCGCGCAGGCGCACGCAACCTGCAGCGTCGGGTGCGCTGGCCTTACGTCGCAGAGAACGAGGGCATCGCCGAGTGGGTGATGGGCGGCGAACTGGTGTTCGTCACCGGCATCAACCACCCGCGTGGCGAGGCCAACCTGCTGAGCCTGGTGGAAGACGGCGAGGCCGTGGGTATTGCCGGCTTGGTGATCCTCACTGGCGGCACTTTCATCCAGGCAATCCCGCCAGCGGTGGTTGCCCGCGCCGAGCAACTGGGCTTGCCGTTGATTGAGCAGCCCTATGCGCTGAAAATGGTCGTGGTCACCCACCTGATCGGCACGGCCCTGGTGCAGATGACCCAGGTGCGCCGCTCGCGCAACGACATCCTCGGGCAGCTGTTGACCGGCGACTACCCAAGCCTGGCCATCGCCCGGCAACGGGCAACGCACCTGGCCCTGGCGCTGGACGAGCCGCGACGCCTGCTGGCGCTGCGTTTGTCGGGCGTCGATGGCGTATTCGAGCGCCATGGGCTGGCCCAAGGCGAGCGCTTGTGGCAAGGCATTCGCCAAGCCCTTGAAGACCAGCTGGAGGCCTGGTGCCGCAGCCGGCCGGGCAGCGTGACGGCCCACTTGCCGGGTGACCTGTTCGTACTGTTGCTGCCCGATGCACCGGGCTTGCCTGCTACGCTGGCCGCGCTGCACCGGCAATTGGCGGGCGTGGCAGGGGAGTTGGGCCTCTATATGGGGCTGTCGAGCCTCGCGGAAGATTGCGCGCACTACCGCCGCGCGCTCAACGAGGCCCGCCAGGCCCTGGAAGTGGCGCAAAACCTGCGTCCCGCCAATGGCTATTGCGATTTCAGCGAGCTGGGCGTGCTGCGCCTGCTGCAAGGGATCGTCGATCGGTCGTTGATCGACGACTTCGTCGCCCAGACACTAGGGCCGCTGATCGCGCCCGGCCGCAAGCACCCGAATACACTGGTGCATACCCTTGATGCCCTGCTCAAGGAAAACGGCAACGGCCTGAAAGCCGCGCAACGCCTGGGGCTGCACCGCAATACCATCAATCAACGCATTCAACGCATCGAACACCTGAGTGGGCAGTCGCTGGACGACCCGCTTTTCCGTATGAATGCTTCGGTCGCCATGCTGGTGTGGCGCATGACCGAAGCCCAAGGCAAGGAGTAACGCCATGAACATCATCAACGCAAAACTGCGAGGCAAGGCTGGCCTGTTTCGCATCGAACTGAACGGTGACCGCATCGCCAGCATCACGCCACAGGCCGACCCGGTGGCACCAGGCGGCGCTGATGACCTGGATGCCAAACAGAACCTGGTGGTTGCTCCCTTTGTCGAGCCGCACATTCACCTGGATGCCACCCTGACGGCCGGCGAGCCGAAGTGGAACATGAGCGGCACGTTGTTCGAAGGCATCGAACGCTGGGCCGAGCGCAAGGAAATCACCACCCACGAAGACATCAAGGGCCGCGCCAAGAAAACCATCAACATGCTGGTGGACCACGGTATCCAGCATGTCCGCACCCATGTCGACGTCACCGACCCCAAGCTCACTGCCCTCAAGGCCATGGTCGAAGTGCGTGAGGAGGTGCGCCATTTGGTCGACCTGCAGATCGTCGCCTTCCCGCAGGAGGGCATCGAGTCGTATGCCAACGGGCGGGCGCTGATGACCGAAGCCGTGGCCATCGGCGCTGACGTAGTCGGCGGTATTCCGCATTTTGAAAACACCCGCGACCAGGGCGTGTCGTCGGTCAAGTTCCTGATGGACCTGGCCGAGCGAACCGGCTGCCTGGTGGACGTGCACTGCGACGAAACCGACGACCCGCAGTCGCGCTTTCTCGAAGTGCTGGCCGAAGAAGCGCGGGTGCGCGACATGGGCGCCCGGGTCACGGCCAGCCACACCGTGGCCATGGGCTCATACGACAACGCCTACTGCTACAAGCTGTTCCGTTTGCTCAAGTTGTCGGGCATCAACTTCGTCTCGTGCCCGACCGAGAGCATTCACCTGCAAGGGCGCTTCGACAGCTACCCCAAGCGCCGCGGCGTGACCCGCGTGGCGGAGATCGACCGGGCGGGCATGAACGTGTGCTTTGGCCAGGACTCGATCGTCGACCCGTGGTACCCGTTGGGCAATGGCAACATCTTGCGCATTCTTGAAGCCGGGCTGCACATCTGCCACATGCTCGGCTACGAAGACTTGCAACGCTGCCTGGACCTGATCACCGACAACAGCGCCCGCACGCTCAACCTGGGGGAGCGTTATGGCATCGAGGTGGGGCGGCCGGCGAACCTGCTGCTGCTGTCGGCGCCGGATGACTACGAGATGGTGCGCAGCCAGGGGCATGCGCTGGTGTCGGTGCGCAACGGCAAGGTGTTGATGCGGCGTACGCCGGCGCAGGTCGAACGCCTGGCCTGACACCGCTGCACGCTGCAAACGCAACGCCCCGCTGGCTTTTGCCAGGCGGGGCGTTTTGCTTTCTGCGCTTCGTGTACGCGTTTCCCAGTCAAAAACCGCTTATCTGGTCACTCACATGCGATAAGTCGTGATTATTCCATGTTAACTAGCACTTGAATTAGAGGTGCTGAACGGTCAAAATTAGTACGTAATTACATATTACGTATTCCAGTACAAAATCGTAGGAGCACGCATGGCCCGGGGCGGTATCAACAAGGTGGTAGTGCAGCAAGCGCGTCAGGCGCTGATCGCCCGCGGGGAGAACCCCAGCATCGATGCGGTACGTATCGAGCTGGGCAACACCGGCTCGAAAAGCACGATTCATCGCTACCTGAAGGAGCTCAATGGCCAGCAAACCGTGGCCACGGCGGGCGCCCCTGGGTTGAGCGACACGCTTGGGCGTTTTGTCGGGCAGTTGGCAACACAGCTGCAGGAAGAGGCGGATATACGCATCGAAGAGGCCGAAAGCGTTTTCACCCAGCAACGCGAACAGCTCGAAGCACAATTGCAGCTGGCCCAAGAAGCGCTGGCTGCGGCGCATCAACAGCAAAAGATCCAGGACGCGGCACTGGTTGCCGAATCGGAGAAACTGCTGTCCACGCAAAGCACCTTGCAGGCTGAGCAACTGCGCAGTGCCAGCCTCAACCAGTCATTGGGCGAGCTGCAATTGCGCCTGAACGACAAGGAAGAGCAGGTGCGGTCACTCGAAGACAAGCATCGCCACGCCCGCGATGCCCTGGAGCACTACCGCAGCGCCAGCCGCGAACAGCGCGAGCAGGACCAGCGCCGCCACGAGGCGCAACTGCAACAGTTGCAAGTTGAAGTACGGCAACTGCAGCAGGGCATGATGGTCAAGCAGGACGAACTGACCCGCCTGCACCGTGATAACGAGCGCTTGCTCGGCGAGCATCGCCAGGCCACCAGCGAACGCAAGGCACGTGACGAACTGCTTGAACAGCGGGACGCGCAGATTCAGGGCCTGCGAACGATTTTGGCTCAAGCCCAAGGGGCGACCGAGGAAATGCGGCGGCAGTTGGATGTGCAAACGCAAAACCTGGAAGACAAGCGCGAACTGTATGCCGAACAGGTGCGCCAAGTGCAGCGTCTGCAGGATGAGCTGCTAGAGCGCGATGAGGCGCTGAAGGCGGTTCGCTCGCAATTGAGCGAAGCCACTCAAGCAAAATGAGCTACTGATAAATCAAACTTCCTCGGGCTGATGCTTTCTTCCGTATACATTCACAGGAGAAAGTGCCATGCCAACGCCTGGAAAGCAGCACACACAGCAAGAGGGGCCTCATTCTTCCGATCACGGTGACAAACAGGAAGACCTGGGGTTCGACCCGGACTCACCAGACTTGGAAGACCCGCAGGTTGACCCGCAAGGCCCGGCTATCGCCCCGCGTGACGTCGAGAAAGATAAATGAGAGAAGGGGCCGCTGAGCGGCCCCGCATTCACGTTGGCTAGCGCGCCAATTGCTTCGCGGCTTCTACCCCCGAAGCGGACAGCTTTATCGGATACTGCAGGCTAATGCGGTGATCACCGTCTATGGCAACGGCGCCATCGTGAATCAATCCGTGGTCCTGGAGTGTCTTCAACATGCCGGCCACCGCTTTTTCACCGCGGTAGTTGTCCAGCACCTCCTTGCCCAACCCCTCGGGGTGGGCATGCAGCAGACGGGTCAACACTTCCGAGCGCAATGCATCATTACTCATATCTGGCCTCACTTACCGTGCTTGGCCTGAAGTGCCTTGGCATGCTCCAGATGCTGTTCGAGTTTAGGCAGCGTAGCGCTGGCGAATGCCTTCAGTTCAGCCTTATCGGACGATGCCGCTTCTTTCTTGAACAGTTCGACGGCCTTCTCATGGGCATCGACCTGGTTGTTGATATAAGACTTGTCGAAGGATTCATCACGCCATTCCAAGATCATCTTCTTGACCTTGTCGGTCAGCGCTGCTTCATCCGGGACAGAAATATCGAGTTTACGGGCAATGTCGCCAAGCTTCTGGTTGGCCTGGGTATGGTCAGTCACCATCTGCTGTGCGAATGATTTGATATCGGCGCTCTGGCTTTTCTCTTTGGCCAGGTTGCCTGTCACCACCTCCGCAATACCCGCTTCGGTGGCCGCGTCAACGAAATCATCGGAACTCGCTGCCATCGCATGCACAGAGGCCAGGCCCAATGCTATCGACAACCCAATGCGCTTGATCAATAAATTGCTCATGCTTCACTCCTTAACCGTTGGCGCGACTTCAGTGTCGCTTACAGTTGAGCGCTCGCAGGCGGCAAAGGTTTAAAGAGTTTGCCGGCCGGCTCCTTTTCTCAGTGAGGTTGAACGCTGGCGCAGGGCAAGGCTCACACATTCAAAGCGGGTAGCGAGGAGCCACGCACATGAGCATTGAACGCAGCATTCCTGAGTTGCAGGCTTGGTACGCCCAGTATGACGATGTCAGTTACCAGCGCGAGTCACCGGATGCCTATCATCATGAACTGGTGCGCACGGCCGAAGCACTGCGTGATGACGGCGCCATCGACTGGGATGACTGGTTGCAGCTCAAGGCCATGGCCGACCAGGCACACATCAACGCGCTCGAAGATGCAGTACAGGCGCATGTCGACGACCCTGACGCATGAAAGCGCTGAAGATCGCCACCTTCAATATCAACGGTATTCGCAGCCGATTGCCGGCATTGATCGCCTGGCTAGAGCGAGAGAAGCCTGACATCGCCTGCCTGCAAGAGCTGAAAGCGCCCGACCAGCAGTTCCCGCGTGAAGCGCTAGAAACGGTGGGTTACGGGTGTATGTACCAAGGGCAGCCTTCGTGGAACGGCGTTGCCATTCTCGCGCGTGGCAGTGAGCCACTCGAAGTGCGCCGCGGCCTACCCGGCATGGAGGATGACGGCCAGAGCCGCTACCTGGAGGCAGCCGTGCAGGGGCTGATCATCGGCTGCCTCTACCTGCCCAACGGCAACCCGCAACCCGGGCCTAAGTTCGACTATAAACTGCGCTGGTTCCAATGCCTGATCGACCATGCGGCCAGTTTGCAAAAGAGCGGGCACCCGGCAGTGTTAGCCGGCGATTTCAACGTCGTCCCCACCGATTTCGACATCTATAACCCGCGCTCCTGGCTCAAGGACGCGCTGCTGCAACCTGAGACCCGCGATTGCTACCAGCGTGTGCTCAACCAGGGCTGGAAAGATGCGCTGCGCCACCTGCACCCTGACGAGCGGGTTTATACCTTCTGGGACTATTTTCGCAATCACTGGCAGCGTAACGCCGGGCTGCGCATCGACCATGTGTTGCTCAACCCTGAACTTGCGCCTTACCTAAAGGCTGCAGGCGTGGACGCCTGGGTACGCAACGAACCCAAGGCCAGCGACCATGCACCGGTGTGGATCGAGCTGGCTTCGCGTAAGCAGCGCTGAACTATAGTCATAAGCGGCGAACGCGAGACAACAAGGGAATAGGATGTGCGCAGCCAGGAAACAGGATGACGATGGGCATCTCGCGGTAGCGGGCGAGGGCCGCGCTGTGGCGTTGTTCCGCCAGGTCCTGGCATTCATGGTGGTGGTGATGCTGGCCTTCGTGATGGTAGAAGGCTGGCGAATCTGGCGTGATTACCGTCACGCGTTCAGCAATGCCGAAAACATGGTGACCAACCTGGCTCGGGCGACGGCGCAACACGCCGAGGACGCCATTCGCCAAGTGGATGTCGTCAGCGCGTCCTTGGCCGAGCGCCTGGAGGGCGATGGTTTCGAGCATATGAACCGCCCGCGCCTGCAGGCATTGCTTGCGCGGCAAAAAGCGCTCATGCCGCAGTTGCACGGGCTGTTCGTGTATGGCGCGGATGGCCGCTGGCTGGTTACCGACCAGGCGACCCTACCGCCCAACCTCAACAATGCTGACCGCGACTATTTCGTTTACCACCGCAATCATCGCGACCGGCAGGTACGCATCGGTTCGGTGGTGCGAAGCCGCTCGACTGGCGACTTGATCATCCCCATTTCGCGGCGCCTGGAATACCCTGACGGGCATTTTGCCGGGGTGCTGTTGGGCACGATCAAAGTGGACTGGTTCGTGCGCTATTACGGCGATTTCAAGATCGACGAGCGTGGCGCGCTGGTGCTGGCCAAACGTGACGGCACGATTCTGGTCCGTCGCCCGTTCGTTTCGAGGGTCGTTGGGCGCACATTGGCCAACAGCGAAGTCTTTCGCAACCACTTGCCCTATGCCGATGAAGGGCTGGTCGAGGCAGTCGCGGTAGTCGATGGCACGCCTCGCCTATATGCCTACCGGGCGCTGTCGAGTTACCCGTTGGTGGTAGAGGCTGGCCTGTCGCGGGAATCCATAGTGGCGCCCTGGCGGCACGACGCGATCAAATCAGTGGCTGTGCTGTTGCTGTTGTTGGTGGGGTTGGCAGCGTTCGGCGGGGTAGTGTTGCGCCAACTGCGCGAACGCATTGTGATAGAGCGCGCCTTGCACCAGGCGCACCAGACGCTGAAATCCCTGGCCATGACCGACAGCCTGACTGGGCTTGGCAACCGCCGGCGGCTGGATGCAGTGTTCGAGCCCGAGGTGCGGCGGGCTCGACGGCAAGGTTACCCAGTAGCGCTGGTGATGCTCGACCTCGACCACTTCAAGGCTTACAACGACCGTTACGGGCACCTTGCCGGCGACCAGTGCCTGCGGCGTTTCGCCGAGCTGCTGCAACAGGCGTTGAAGCGCCCGGCAGACCTGGCGGTGCGCTTCGGTGGCGAGGAGTTCACGCTATTGATGCCCGACACCGATGGGCCGGGTGCCGAGCTTGTCGTGCAGGAAATACAGCAGGTGTTGCGCCGCCATGTGATCGAGCACGGTGGCAGCCCCTTGGGGCGGGTGACGTTCAGTGCCGGCATTGCGATCGGCGACCCGGCTCGGCAAGCCATAACGCCCGAGCGCCTGATGGCGGCGGCAGATAGCGCGTTGTACCAGGCCAAGGGGCAGGGGCGGGACGGTTACTGCGTGGCTAACAATGCCTCGGCAGGTGTAGACCCATGATCGCCCATCAAGGGCGAGCACGGCAGGCGCTGTTCAATCGATGCTCATGCGCATTGCACAACGCCCGACAAGCCCATGGGCATGCTCGTTGGCCAGAATGTCCCGCAGCCGCGTGCACAACAGGCCTTCATCAATAGCCTCGAACCCATAGCGTGCATAGAAAGGTGCATTCCAGGGCACGTCGACAAAGGTGGTCAAGGTCAGTTCTCGAACGCCGGCGGCTTGCGCCGCGTCGACCAGTTGATTCAGCAGCAGGCGCCCGATCCCTTGCCCTTGAGCTTCCCGGCGCACGGAAATCTCATGAATGTGCAATGCCTGTTGCTCCCGCCGTGCGCACACAAAGCCTAGGATCTGCCCGGCGTCACCCTCCGCCAGCCAGCTTGCGCCTGCATCGACGAATCCTTGATGCGCTGTGCTGTCCAGCACATCGCCTTGTGCCAGCCACGCCAGCGCCGGCAGTTGGGCGAAGGCCTGAGCGGCTGAACGCTCGACCTCGGCCAGCCAGGGGATATCGCGGGTGAGGGTAGGGCGTATATGCACAGTCGGGTCCTGCAAACCGTGGGCTGGGTGGGCGTCAGTCTGCCGCCACCTCTTGCGGCTGCAACTGCCAGCGCACCGAGCTTACACCTTTTTCCAGGCTCACCCGGCTGACCAGCCGTTCCAGCTGCGCCGGTGCCTGCGGGTTGCCCAGCAGTTCGGCGCGTACTTCGAGGCGCGCCGGGTTGGGCAGGTCCTCGCTGTGCAGCGATTGCAGGCGCAGCTCCGGGTCGCCCAGGCTGTGCAGCATCAGGCTGCGAACCTGGATTTCATCTTCGGCACGGCACACAACACGCACTTCGAAGCGTTGCTCCACTTCAGTGGCCGGGACGATGTCCTGGCGGTCCAGGCGCTGGGCGATGTCGCGCAGCAGGATGTTGGCGCACAACACGGCCAAGCTGCCCAGTGTCGCTTCCAGCAGCAGCCCAAGGCTGCACAATACGCCAACGGCGGCCGTGCACCACAGCGTGGCGGCAGTGTTCAGGCCGCGCACGTTGAAACCGTCGCGCATGATCACGCCGCCCCCGAGAAAGCCGATCCCCGACACCACATAAGCGGCCACGCGCGAGGCGTCGTTGGGGGCCATGCCCGGCACAGCCTGGGTCATCAGTACGAAAAGGCAAGCGCCGGTACTGACCAGCGCATTGGTACGCAAGCCAGTGAGGCGTTGACGCAGTTGACGCTCGGCGCCGATCAGGGCACCCAGCAGCAGGGCGATGCTGACACGCAGCAGAAAGACTTTCCAATCCATAGCAAACCTCTTCCACGGGCACACGCCCGCATGAACGCCATCTGGTGTTGGCGTGGTTGAATAACCAGAAAATGCGCAGGACCACAGAAGGGAAGAAAAGAGGAAGCTGCAGCCACGGGGGCTGAAGAACTCCACCATCAAGCCATGGCGGCTAGACAGTGGCAGGGCACTGCCGGACTAGCTCGCCAAGTGGGCCTGTCGCAAGCGACTGGGGCTACTGTCCAATGCAGGACTCCTGTTTGGGGATGCGAAATTGCGTCGCGGACCTTACGCCCCGAGATAGGCGAGGTCAAGGGTAAAAACATGACAAGGGCTTCATCAGGAAAGTGCCTACAGCCCGTCACGCCTGCATGGAAAAATAAGCGGGTAGTCGGTAACCTTGCGCCTTCCCTTGCGATCACCCGGACCCGTTACATGCTCTTCAATCTCGCCGTGCTGCTCGGCACACTGGTGGCCATGGAGGGTGTCGGCACACTGGCGCACAAGTACATCATGCATGGCTGGGGCTGGTGGCTGCACCGCTCGCACCATGAGCCACACCTGGGCATGCTCGAGACCAATGACGTTTACCTGCTTGCGCTGGGGCTGATCGCCGCCGGCCTGGTGGCGCTGGGTAAAGCCGGGTACGCCCCCTTGCAGTGGGTGGGTGGGGGCGTGGCGGGGTACGGCCTGTTGTATGTGCTGGCTCACGACGGCTTCTTTCATCGCCACTGGCCCAAAAAACCGCGGCCAGTCAGCCGCTACCTCAAGCGCCTGCATCGTGCCCATCGGCTTCACCATGCGGTCAAAGGCCGGCAAGGCAGCGTGTCGTTCGGCTTTTTCTACGCTCCGCCCCTTGCAGTGCTCAAGCGCCAGTTGCGCGACCGACGCGAGCGGCCCTGACCGTCACGGCGGTCAGTTGACCGCGTTGCCCTCAGCCTCAACGGTTTCTGCCACGTGCCCGCGGCTCACCCACCAGCCAAACCCTGCCGCCGTGAAGAACATGATCAGGCTGTACAGCGCCGCCGGCACCGCCATGGTGGCGTTGTTCAGCAACGAAGGGCTCAAGGCCAGCGCGATCGCCAGGGTACCGTTGTGGATGCCGATTTCCATGCCGATGGCGATGGCCTGGCGCTTGGGAATCTTCAACAGCCGGGGCACCCAGTAGCCTACGGCCAGGCTCAGTACGTTGAACAACAGGGCAGCCAGGCCTACCACGGGGGCGTACTCGACCACCGTCTGCCAGTCCTTGGCCAGCGCGAGGATGATGGTGAAGGCCAGAAACAGTGCCGCCACCAGCTTCATCGGTTTTTCCATGCGTGCGGCAAAGCGCGGGGCAAAGTGGCGGATCAACATGCCCAGCGCCACCGGCAGCAGGACAATCGCGAACACCTGCAACACCTTGGCAAACTGCAGCGGGATGGCCTGGTCCGAGGCCATGAACCAGCCTAGCGACAGGTTCACCAGCAGCGGCATGGTGAGGATCGCAATCAACGAGTTGACCGCCGTCAAGGTGATGTTCAATGCCACATCGCCGTGGGCCAGGTGGCTGAACAGATTGGCCGTGGTCCCCCCCGGCGAGGCCGCCAGCAGCATCAGCCCCACCGCCAGGGCGGACTCCAGGCCAAAGCCGTTGGCGATCAGGAAGCACACCAGCGGCAGCAACAGGATCTGGCAGACCAGGCCAATCACCACAGGCTTGGGGTATTTCACCACACGGGCGAAATCGGCCAGGGTCAGCGACAGCCCAAGGCCGAGCATGATGATGCCTAGGGCCAGGGGCAGAAATGCGGTGAGCAGGGGCGAGGCAGTCATGAAGGGGCTCTCGGATCAGGGAGTCGCACAAAGGATTCCGAGGAGTGTAGGTGGCACTGCATTGATAGCTAATTGCAAAGCGCCACCTCTTGGTAACCTTTTGTTACCGAGTGCACCGTGCGCAGCGTCTGCATGCCGCGTTGCGATGGGCGTTCCGGCGCAGTAGCATGCGCGCTTTTACCGAGGATTAGCCTGTCATGCCGTTTCAGCAAGGTCTGCTTGCCACGCCGGTGCCGGCCCATGCCCGCCACCTGTTCTTCACGCTGCACTCGCCCGAAGCGCTGCCCGCCGCACTCGACGCCTTGCTCCCGCAGGTCGACGGCCAACAGTTGATCCTGGGCGTCGGCGCGACCCTGGCCAAGGCCCTGGGCCGTGACGTGCCGGGTTTGCGTGCCTTCCCGCTGCTGGACGCCGCCGTGGAGAACCCCAGCACCCAGCACGCCTTGTGGCTGTGGCTGCGGGGTAACGAGCGTGGCGACCTGCTGCTGCGGGCCCAGGCCCTGGAACACGCGCTGGCACCGGCGTTGCGCCTGGCAGACAGCGTCGATGGCTTTTTGCACCGGGGTGGCCACGACCTGACCGGCTATGAAGACGGCACCGAGAACCCGGTGGACGAAGACGCCGTGCAAGCCGCCATCGTTGACGACGCGCCCCCTGGCCTCAACGGTTCCAGCTTTGCCGCGTTCCAACTGTGGAAGCATGACTTGGAGTACTTCAAGTCGCTGCCCCAGGCGGACCAGGACAACATCATCGGCCGCCGCCTCAGCGACAACGAAGAGCTTGACGACGCCCCGGCGTCCGCGCACGTCAAACGCACTGCCCAGGAAAGCTTCGAACCTGAGGCGTTCATGGTCCGTCGCTCGGTCGCCTGGGCTGACGCCCGTGGTGCTGGCCTTGCCTTCGTGGCGCTGGGCCACAGCTTCGATGCCTTCGAAGTGCAACTGCGGCGCATGAGCGGCCTGGAAGACGGCATCATCGACGGCCTCTACCGTTTCAGCCGGCCACTGACCGGTGGTTATTACTGGTGCCCGCCGATGGGTGAAACCGGCCTGGACCTGCGGCTGCTGTTGCAGGCCTGATCGCTAACATCCAGATACAGAATCACTCGCCGAGGCGGGGTAGAGCGGCTAGCCTTGAAAGTTTCCGGTTCATGACGGGGGCTTTTCCATGTATGCACGTCGTGATGTCCTACGCGCCGGTGCAGCCTTGGGGTTGCTGGCCGCAAGCCCTTGGCTGCACGCAGGGGCGGCGAGTGGCCTGCTGACGCGCACTATCCCTTCCACCGGCGAGGCCTTGCCGGTCATCGGTGCCGGTACCTCTGGCAGTTTCGAGGTCGAGGCCGGCTCGCCTCAGTACCAGCAGCTCGGCGCGGTGCTCAAGGCCTTCTTCGAAGGTGGCGGCAGGGTCATCGACACCTCGCCCAACTATGGGGGGGCCGACAGCATCCTGGGCCAGTTGCTGGAAGAGGGCGGCTGGCACAAGCAGTGCTTTCTAGCCACCAAGATCGCCGCCGACAGCCAGGCCGACGCACAAGCGCAGTGGCAAGGCAGCCTGCGCAGCTTGCGCACCGACAAGGTCGACCTGCTGCAGATCCACAACCTGCGCGATTGGCAGACCCAACTGCCCTACGCCCGTGAACTCAAGCAGCAGGGCAAGACCCGCTACGTCGGCATCACCCATTACCTGAACAGCGGCCAGGATGAAGTGGCCAGGATCGTACGTAGCGAACCGCTCGACTTCATTCAGATCAACTACTCGGTCAACGCCCCACAGGCCGCGCGTGAGCTGCTGCCATTGTGCCAAGACAAGGGCGTCGCGGTGCTGATCAACCGGGCGTTCGATGACGGCCGGCTGTTTGCCCGGGTCAAGGACCAACCGTTGCCTGGCTGGGCGTCAGAAGTGGGCATCGGCAGCTGGGCACAGTTGTTTCTGAAGTTCGCCATCAGCCACCCGGCAGTGACCACGGTCATTCCCGCCACCAGCCGGCCTGATCGCCAGCTCGATCAGCTCAAGGCCGGGCATACGCCATTGCTCAGCCAGGCGCAGCAACAGGCGCTGATCGAACAGTTCGGCTGACACCATGCAAGGCTGGCGGCGGCGTCTGGACCAAGGGCTGAACATACAACCGGGCGAAGGGCCGGCGGTGGTTGCCGGCCTGTTGTTGTTCTACTTGCTGTTCACCGGCTACTTCATGCTGCGCCCGGTGCGCGAGACCATGGGTGTGGCCGGTGGCGTGGATAACCTGCAGTGGCTGTTCACCGGCACCTTCGTCGCCACCCTGGCATGCCTGCCGCTGTTCGGCTGGCTGGCATCCAAGGTGAGGCGGCGGCAAATCCTGCCCTGGACCTACGGGTTCTTCACCAGCAACCTGTTGCTGTTCGCGGTGCTGTTTGCCCAGGCCCCGGACGATGTATGGACTGCGCGCGCGTTCTATATCTGGCTGTCGGTGTTCAACTTGCTGACCATTTCACTGGCCTGGAGCGTGCTTGCCGACCTGTTTGCCACCGAACAAGGCAAACGGTTGTTTGGCCTGCTGGCAGCGGGTGCCAGCCTGGGCGGCCTCTGCGGGCCGATCCTGGGTACCTTGCTGGTGGGCCCGCTGGGGCATGCAGGCCTACTGGTACTGGCCGGGCTATTTCTGCTAGGCAGCACCGGCGCTGCCCTGTTTTTGCAGCGCTGGCGAGACCGCCATCCGCTGCCGGCCCATCTGCAGCGCTCGACGTCCAAGCCGTTGGGTGGCAACCCGTTCGCGGGGGCTGTTGCCGTGCTGCGCTCTCCTTATTTGTTGGGCATCGCGCTATTCGTGGTGCTGCTGGCCAGTGTCAGCACGTTCCTGTACTTCGAACAGGCGCGTATTGTCAGCGAAACCTTCACCGACCGTACCCGGCAAACTCAAGTGTTCGGCCTGATCGACACCGTTGTCCAGGCCTTGGCGATACTCACGCAGGTGTTTCTGACCGGGCGCCTGGCGAAAAGGATGGGCGTGGGCGTATTGCTGGTGGCGGTGCCGTTGATCATGGCCGCAGGCTTTGTCTGGCTGGCAGTGGCCCCAGTGTTCGCCGCCTTCGTGGTGGTGATGGTGGTGCGTCGGGCCGGTGAATATGCGCTCGTCCGGCCGGGGCGGGAGATGCTCTTCACCGTGTTGTCGGCAGAAGACAAGTACAAAGCCAAGAACTTCATCGACACTGTGGTCTACCGCGGCGGTGACGCCCTCAGCGGTTGGCTCAAGCGGGCATTGGATGTGCTGGGGGAGCACCCGCAACTGGCGATGCTGATTGGCGCGGCCATTGCGTTGGGCTGGGCGGCAACAGGCGGCTGGCTGGGCCGTTGCCAAGTCAAGCTGGACCCGTCCGGCGCTGAGTAAAGCGCCGGAGCGCTTGGCGCGCCAAATAAGCAACCACTGCTTATTTAATGCCACCGGTCCGAACCTCTCGCAATAAAACGAATCCCTCGATATCGCCGAACTCCGAAGCTATGTACGGCAAAACGCCGTGCTTCCTGAAGTCATATGAGGTTTCACGACCATGGCTAACAAAGAGAACAGCCGCACCGGCACCCAGGGCAAGGAAGGCAGCCAAGGCGGCAGCAAGAACCCAGGCAACTTCGCCAACGACCGCGAGAAGGCTTCTGAAGCCGGACGCAAAGGCGGTCAGTCTTCGGGCGGCAACATGCCCAACGACACCAGCCGTAAAGGCGGCCGTTCGTAACTGAGGAATACGCAGTGCCGGGGCGACCTGGCACTGCATTCAGAGGAACACGGCATGACGGTGCTGACCCGCAAGACCGCTATACATGAAAGGTCTATGACCGCAAGCCATAGCCTGCAGCACAGGTACCAGAGCCTTTTGCAAGGTCACGACGGCACAAGCGCTGTGTGGCTTGATGAACAGATCACCCGCGTCGAGCAGCACCCCGACGACCTTCCGCCCAGCCCCTCACAGCTCCCTGCCTGGAGCGCGCAGCATGCCGCCGAGGTTGCCAAAGCCTATGCTGAATACTTACAGCAGCGACGCGAAGGGGGAGCACGCCGGTATTTCAGCAACCGCGCCCATGCGTTGTGGTTTCTGCAACAAATCGCGCCGACCAAAGCCGTGGATGGGGCGTGGCTGCACGGCACCCTCCAGCATTGGCAGGACCCGCGTTACCACGGGCTGATCCGCACTTACCTTGAAGAGCTGGGCAATGGCGATCCGCGTTGTAACCACGTGTTGATCTACCAACGGCTACTGAGCCGTCTTGGCTGCCTGGAACCCTCACATCTGGATGACAGTCGCTATCTGCAGGGCGCCGTGCAGCTCGCCCTTGGCGCGCACGGTGACGCTTTTTTACCCGAAGTACTGGGTTATAACCTGGGCTATGAGCAGCCGCCACTGCACCTGCTGATTACCACGTATGAATTGGCAGAGCTGGGTATCGATGGCCACTACTTCCAACTGCATGTGACCATTGATAACGCTGCCAGTGGCCATGCTCATCTGTCTATCCAGGCTTTACAACAGCTGTGCCCGGTAGAAGATCCGCAGACCTTCTATCAACGGGTGCGACGCGGTTACAGGCTTAACGAACTCGGTACGCCAGCGGCCACCCTGATCGGTGAATTCGATCTGCAGGCGCAGTTGTTCGCTGCCCTGGAGCGCAAGCGCCAGTATGGTCAATACATGCACTCCGACCACTGCCGCTTGCAAAAGCGCACCATCAATCAATGGTTGGCAGAACCGGGCGCCATGCCAGCTTTCGTCGATGCGCTGCAGGCCCAAGGCTGGATTCGGCGCGGAGAAAACCCAGTGCACAGCCGCTGGTGGGCACTGATCGATGGGCCTACTGCGCCCATGTTCGGGGTATTCACCGCGTACGAAAAGCAGTTGTGGCATGACTGGATCGCTGACAGCTGGCAAGCCAGCACGCGACGCGTGATGCCGGGCAGTTGGGACACGGGTTTGCCAGGTGAGAGCCTGCCCGATTTCAACCAGCAGACGGCCTCGCTGGATACCCTGGTAGAGCGCATGGCCGGCAATCGTCATGCATTGCCTGAGGGGTTGCTGGCCACTCAAGCTTTCGTGCGTGCAACCGGCCTGGCTCAAGAAGGATGCCATTGATGCTGCTTGAAACAGACCTGTCCCAGGCAGACCAGGCACTGCTGCAACTGGGCCAGCGCCTGCGTGCCGATGGCTACCGCTTTACCTGCGTCAGCCCGGCCACCCATGCCCGCAACAATGCCCGCGATGACGCCAGGCAGGCGACGAACGTGCGCGACGTGTTCGGCTGGAGCCGACCGTTTGCGCCTTCGCAGATGCCTGCCGACCAATTAGCCCCGTTGGAGCGCGCGCAAGTGCTGGAGCACCACGGCGGGCTGATGGCCAGCTCGGTGCGCTGGTCCACGCTGGATGACCTGCTGCTGGTCCATTCGGCTTACCCGACCCACGCCTGCGACGCAGTATTCTTCGGCCCCGACAGCTACCGCTTTGCCCAGGTCATCCACGATCACCTGCGGCACAGCCCGTGTCGGGTGGAGCATGCGGTCGACATCGGTTGCGGTACCGGCGTGGGCGCGTTGATCATCGCGCGCGCCGCTCAGCATGCGCAGGTCAGCGCGGTCGACATCAACCCGCTTGCGTTACGCTACACCACCATCAATGCCGCCTTGGCGGGTATCAACAACGTGTCGGTGGCGGCCAGTGACCTGCTCGACGGCCTAAGCGGCCGATTCGACTTGATCGTCGCCAATCCCCCTTACATGCTGGACCTCAGCGCGCGCACTTACCGCCACGGTGGTGGGGCGCTGGGCGAAGCGCTGTCGCTGCGTATCATCGAACAGGCCCTGGAGCGCCTGACTCCTCGGGGCACCTTGTTGCTGTATACCGGTGTGGCGATCGTCGAAGGCCGCGACCCGCTGCTTGAGGCTGTTCGTTTGCGCTTGGCGGGCCAGGCGTGGTCTTGGGTCTACCGGGAAATCGACCCTGATGTGTTCGGCGAGCAACTGGCCGAACCCGGCTATGAACACGTCGAGCGCATAGCCGCCGTAGCGCTTACTGTTACCCGCGACGGCTGAACCAGCATGCTCCGGCCTTGCACGTTTGGCCTCGAAGAGGAATACCTGTTGGTGGACCTTGCCACCGGCAAGGTCCCAACGTTGCCAGCGTCGAGCCTGGCCAGGCACTGCCGAGAGGTATTGGGGCCGTACTTTGCCCAAGAGATGTTCCGCTGCCAGATAGAAGTCGCCTCACCGGTGTTCGTTAACCTGTACCAGGCGCGGGAATTCTTCGTGCATGCGCGGCAGCGGCTGAGCGACGTACTGGCGGCGCAGGGTATGGGCCTGTATGGCGCAGCCAGCCACCCCAATGCACCTTGGTTACGGCATAAGCCGGCAGCCTCGGCACACTACCGCCAGCTGTTCGACGACTACCGGCATGTGGCACGGCGCAGCCTGCTCAACGGTTTGCATGTGCACGTAGGCGTACCGGCTGACTGCGATCGCATGCAACTGATCAATCGCCTGGTGCCCTGGTTGCCGTTGCTACTCGTGCTCAGCACATCGTCACCCTTATGGCTGGGCCAGGCGACCGGCTACATGAGCTACCGGCGGGTCATTTGTGGCGAGTGGCCCCACATGGGGTTGCCAGAGCCATTAGCGGATTGGCCCGCCTACGAGCGCTACCGAGCCTTGCTGCAAAGGACCGGCTCACTGGCAGAAAAGGGTGATTTCTGGTGGGCGATCAGGCCTTCGCAGCGCTTTCCGACAGTCGAGTTACGTATCTGCGATGGTTGCCCTTGCCTTGAGGACGCATTGAGCATTGCCGGCGTGTTTCGCCACTTGGTCGAGCACAGCCTGCAGCCAAGGCATGAACGTAGCCCCTTCAATCGCGAGCTGCGCTGGGTCGCACAGGAAAACTACTGGCGAGCCATGCGCTATGGGCGCCATGGTCAATTCATCGGTGCCGATGCGCAGCAGCCGGTCACGGCGCAAGGCTGGCTTGGGCAGTTGCAGGGCCAGTTTCCGGTCGACACTGTCGACGCCGAACGCGCCTTCCTGCATGCCCACGGCATTCTGCGCGAGGGCACCAGCGCGGACCGGCAATTGCACTGCCTGGAGCGCGCCCAAGCCGATGGGCAAAGCGCAGCACACGCTTTACAGGCCGTGGTCGAGCAAGTGGTGACGCAAGGACACGCCGGATTGCCAACGGCTGGGGTTGCAATTACACAGGGTTGACCGAAAATGGCCGCGCCCTTTGCAGCCACTCGGAACGTCCTGCGCCATGATGCTGATCAAGCAATTTCCCCAGATCACCCCGACCGACACGCTTTTTGTCTTCGCCCTCGAGGCAGAGGCGGGCACTGTGTTTGCCGATGTGAACACCGTGTTCACCGGCATCGGCAAGGTCAATGCCGCCATCGCACTGACCAAGGCCATTGCCCAGCGCAAGCCCAAGTTGATCGTCAACCTGGGCTCTGCCGGCAGCCAACGCTATGGCAAGGGCGAGGTGGTGTGCTGTACCCGTTTCGTGCAGCGCGACATGGACGTCACGCCATTGGGCTTCGCCCGGTACGAGACGCCGCTGTCTGACATCCCGGTGCTGCTGGAACACGGCGAGGAAATCCCCGGGCTTGCCCTGGGTACCTGCGGCAGTGGTGACAGCTTCGAAGTCAGTCACGGCGAGGCACCTTACGATATCGTCGACATGGAAGCCTATGTGCTGGCCCTGATCGCCCGTGACGAAGGCATTCCGTTCGTCTGCCTCAAGTACATTTCAGACGATGCCGGCAGCGACGCGGCAGACGACTGGTCGGTGCAGGTGCACCTGGCCGCCGAAGCCTTCAAGCGTGTGTTGTTCAGCTAAAAAAGCGGCGCTGCCCGCCGCAGGGCAGCCTGACTAAACCTTCCCCGCGCGCCGCAGTCACTTCCAGTAGAAGCCCCGATAGACGCGGGGCCTGGCGGGAGGTGATTAACGATGGCTAGGGCAATCTGGAAAGGCGCGATCAGCTTTGGGCTGGTGCACATCCCTGTCTCGCTCAATACCGCTGTGCGCACCGAGCGGGTGGATTTCGACTGGCTCGACAAACGCAGCATGGAGCCGGTCGGGTACAAGCGGGTCAACAAGGTCACAGGCAAGGAAATCGACAAGGAGCACATCGTCAAAGGTGTGGAGTATGAAAAGGGCCGCTATGTGGTGATCAGCGAGGAGGAGATCCGCACGGCCCGGCCTGAAGCCACCCAGACCATTGATATTTTCTCGTTCGTCGATGCCGGCGAAATCCCCCTTCAGCACTTCGATACCCCGTATTACCTGGCCCCCGACCGCCGTGGCGGCAAGGTTTACGCGCTGCTGCGCGAGACCCTGGCGAGTACCGGCAAGGTGGCCTTGGCCACGGTGGTGTTGCATACCCGTCAGCACCTGACGCTGCTGCGCCCGCTCGACGATGCACTGGTGATGATCACCTTGCGCTGGCCAGAGGAAGTGCGAGGGCTGGAGACGCTGGAGCTGGACAAGAGCGTGACCGACACCAAGGTAGACAAGCGTGAACTGGACATGGCCAAGCGGCTGGTGGAGGACATGAGCGGGCCGTGGCAGCCGGATGAATACCACGATGCGTTTCGCCAGACGATCATGGACCTGGTGGAAGAGAAGGCCAGTAAAGGCAAGATCAGCGTGGTCGAGAAGGGCGAGGGCGGCAGTGCAGAGAAAAGTGCCGATATCATCGACCTTACCGAGTTGCTCAAGCGCAGTTTGGGGGGCAAGGGTGGGGCTACTGGCAAGAAGAAGCCTGCCAAGCGGACCCGGAAGGCTTCTTGATCTTTCCATCTATGTATCGGCAGCCCACTCCTGTGGGAGCGCTATAAGCCTGCGATTCAGGAGGGGGAGGCTTCAAGGCCTGCCAGAAAATCCCCAAACCCTTCCCGGGCGCGGCTGTCGCGTCGGCTGCTGGTCGCCACGCTGTGCCGTGCCGTCCAGGAAATCTGCGCACCGTGCGCCTCCAGGTCGCGCACCAGTTGTACGTCTTCATGGGCCGGCAACGGCTGGAACCCCCCGATACGCAAATACGCCTGTGCACTGACCCCAAGGTTGGCGCCGTGGATATGCCGGTGCCCCTCTCGTGCCTGGTAATGGCTCAGGTACAACCGGCGCAACGCGGCTTTCTGCCAGGGCTGCCAGCGCTCCACATGCACGGTGCCACAGACCACGTCCGCACCACACGCCAGTTGCGACAGCAACCAATGCGGCGGCACCTGGCTGTCGGCATCGGTACAGGCCAGCCAGCTGGCGCCCTGTTCGATCATCTGTGCCGCGCCGGCACTGCGCGCCATGCCAACATTGCCTGCGTGCACTTCCAGTGTCTGCACCTGGTGCCGCCTGGCAACCGCCGCGCTACCATCGCTGCAGCGGTCCAGTACCACCAGTATTTCGACCTGATAGCCCGCCAACTCAGCCTGGTCTGCAGCCGCCCGCACGGACTTGAGGCAACGACCCAGGCGGCGCGCTTCGTTGTGCGCGGGTATGACCACGGCAATCATGGGCAGGTCTCGTCGAGGTCGACCACGCTGGGCTGGCAGGACCAGTATTCGAGCAGAAAGTCCGCTTCTTCATGGCGATAGACGGGGTACAGCGGCAGATGCTTGCCCAGCATGCGATGCACTTCACGCCCGTCCTGGGGGCAGCCCGCGATCGGGTGTTTCCAGTGGCAGGCCAGCAGGCCGCCGTCGTCGCTGAGGCTGGCGGCTGACTGTTCGATTACTTGCAACCAATCGGTGGGATCAAGGTAGTAACCCAGCTCACTCAGCACGATCAGGTCAAAGCGCCCACCGGGCCAATCACCCGGAAGCCTGCCGAGTTCGACCGAGGCGTGGCTGACCCCGGCCAAGCGTTCCCGCGCGAGGCCTACGGCAGTTGGGTTCAAGTCCTGGCACAACAAGTCTGCACACCGCTCGGCCAGCAAGGCACTCAGCTCGCCATTGGCGCACGCAGGCTCGAACACGCGCTCATAGCATTGGCGGGGCAGGCTGGCCATGACCAGCTCGCGTTTGCGCTTTTCGTACCAGCGGGTGCGAAAGGCCCAAGGGTCTTCGCTGCTGGCGTACAGGTCGGCGAAATACTGTGCGTCGAGGCTCATGACAACTCCCTTTACAAGAACACCAATTCGAAAGGCTGTAGCAGGCACTCCTGCAAGTTCGCTGGCAGCACGGGCGGTTGGCCTTCATCTGGCTCGAGTTGGCTGATGTGCGCGGCCAAGGCCTTGCGCTTGCGGGCCAGGCGGGTTTCATCCAGCTGCACGCGATGAGCCCGTGGCCAGGGCAGGCGAGGGTCGTCAGGTTGCGCCCAGTGCCAGGCCCAGACCGGCACCTCCACCAATTGCACCTTGCGCGCCATTGCCGCTTGCGCGGCGGCCCTGCCCACCGCCTCGTGGTCGCAGTGGCCGTCGTTGCGCCAGGTGGCCATCAGCACGTCGTCAGGCTTGAGCAACTGGCTCAGGTGGTTGACTAGAAACGCCTCGTCCCGCGGCAGCGCGCCGTCCTTCAGGTGCAGCTTGCGCCAGTCCAGCCGGTTGAGGTCAAGTTCGAGCTGTTGCAGGGCGTGGCGGCTCTCCAGCGGCCGCTGCCTGCGCAAGCGGTGCTCGGTCCAGTGGCTGGAGCCTGGGTGGCTGCCTTCGCCATCGGTAGCAGAGACCAACACCAGGTCGTCCTCGCGCCCATGAAAGCCTGCCAGCAAACCACCCGCCATAAGAATTTCGTCATCCGGGTGCGGGGCGATCAGTACAAGCCGGCGGCCAGGCGGGCACAGTTGCCCTGGGTCGATCCAGGTGGCCCTGGCCAGGTGCGCGGCGTGCTGCCAGGCCGACCAGGGGGTACCGCTACTCGACTCGATCAAATTCATAGTTGCCAGGCTCCTGCCGGCAGGGTAGCCAGCTGCTGTCCGAGGGCGGCCAGGTCACGCTCGGCGTGGCTCTGGCGCAGGAACACCGGCAAGTCGGCACTCAACCGGGCAAAGTGGCTGCTGCGGCAAAACGGCGAGGCGCCCAAGGCGCGCCCCACGTGATGGATCACGTGCTCGACGGCCTGTTCGACCTGTGCGCGGGTACGCCGTACTTCGAAACACGCGTCTGCGCCCGGCTGGCGGTCGATCCAGCCCGCACACTCGCGCAGCGCCGCCCTGGCACCGCACAAGGCGGCGTCCACAGCCCCCAAGTGCGCGTCGGCGTGCGGGTCTGGCCGCGGGTTGCGACAGTGTTCGCGCAGGTAGTCCGCCAGGGCCTCGGCGCCGCCGTACCAGCACGCCGCGATGCCACCACCCCCGTGCCAAAAGCCGGGTCTGGAGAGGTACTGCCCGGGCCGGCCGATGGCAATACCAGGGGTATGGTTGAACTCGACCTCGACGCTCGCGGTAATGGCCATGCCGACCGCCTGCCACTGTTCGATACGCAAGCCTTGGCTGGGGTGCGACAGCTCTATGGCCACCAGCTGCGGTTGGTCGTCTTCACCCCATGCCGTGATCAGGGCGCGGTCGATTTGCAAGGCGCCCGAGCACCACGCCTTGCGGCCCGAAAGCCGCACCTGCTCGCCCTGGCGCTCGACGATACGTGCGCGGGCATCTGGCGGTTCCGCCGCCCAGACACCCCAAATGCCGTCCTGCGCATGGTGCGCGGCACCACATTCGGCCAGGATCGCCAAGGCATCGGTGTGGCCTTCGTAGAGCTTGGCCAAGGCCATGTCACAACCGGCAATGCGGGCCAGGCTCTGCCAGCGGCGCAGCGTGTTGCCCTGGCCGGGCAGGGGCAGCAGGTCAAGGTGGTCGGCCTGCAGCGCCTGCATCAGCGCCGGCAGTTGGGTATCGAGGTTCAGTGCCTGCGGCCTTTCGGTGAAGCTGCGCAACAGGCGGTCGAGGGTATTCAAATCAAAGTCCTGAATGATGCTCATCAGCCCAGCCCTAGCTGTTTGCGCATGCGCGCAGTGATCGATTGACGGGCCTTGCCCATGTCGGCCCAGGGGTCGTCCACCTCGGCCAGGCGCTCGTGCAGGTTACCGATGTGCCATTGGTTGGCACCCTTGAGCTGGGCCAGCTCTTCACGCCAGATCGGCACGGACACCGGCAGGCCCTCCCGGGCGCGCAAGGAATAGGCACAGGCGGTGGTGGCGCCTTTGCCATTGCGCAGATAGTCGATGAAGATGCGCCCGACCCGGTTCTTCGGCCCCGACACGGCGCTGAGGCGATCAGGGAACAGGTTGGCCAGGTAATCGACGATCGCATGGCTGAAGCCCTTCACCTCGTCCCAGCCCGCTTTTCGGGTCAGCGGCACGACAATGTGAATGCCCTTGCCACCACTGGTCTTCAGAAACACCTTCAGGCCAAGTTCGTCGAGCAAGGTCAAGGTCAGCTGCGTGGCCTCCAGCATGGCTTTCCAGGGCAGCGCCGGGTCCGGGTCCAGGTCGAGCACGAAGCGGTCCGGTTTGTCGAAGTCCTTGTCGGTGGCGTTCCAGGTGTGCAGTTCGAGCATGTTCATCTGCACCGCGCCCAGCAGAGTATCGGCGCGGTTGATGACCATGGCGGCCTGGCCGGCCTGTTTCTTGTCGTAGCTGACCACGTTGGGGATGTGCAGCTGGCCAGCGTTTTTCTGGAAGAACAACTCGCCACCGAGGCCTTCGGGTGCGCGTACCAGCGCCACGGGGCGGTTTTTCAGCTGGGGCAGGATCCATTGGCTCACCTGCGCATAGTATTCGGCGACTTGGCGTTTGGTGGTGGCGCGGGTGGCGTCGATGACGCGGTCAGGGTGGGTCAGGCGCAATTCGCCCAACGCCTCGGGCTTGTGTTGAGCCTTGGTTTTGGCCACGGACTTGCCAGGCATGGCGTGCTCCAGGTCGATCGCGGTCGCGGGTTTGTCATCACGCAGGCCGTGGAACACCGCATGGCGCGCCACGCCGTCTCGGGTCATCTGTGCGTAGGCGACTTCGGCGAGCAGCGTCGGCTTGAGCCAGTGCACGCCCCGGGCTTCGGCGCCGGTCGGTGGCTTGCTCAGCATCGGCTTGGGGGTTTCCAACGGTTTGAGTCGCGCATGAATGGTTTCCAGGGTGGCAGCACTGAACCCTGTACCGACTTTGCCGGCATAGCGCAGCGCGCCGCTGTCGTCGTGCACGGCCAGCAGCAAGGCGCCAAAAGCGCTGCGGCTGCCCTTGGGGTCGGTGTAGCCGACAATCACGAACTCCTGGCGTTGCTGGCACTTGAGCTTGACCCAGTCGGCGCTGCGGCGCCCGGTGTAAGGGCTGTCGGCGCGTTTGCCGATCAAGCCTTCCAGGTTCATGCGGCAGGCGCTGTCGAGCAGGGAGTCGACCGGTTGATCGAAACCTTCGGAAAACCTCAGCCACTGCGCGTCGGCCTGTTCAAGCAACTGCTGCAGGGTTTTGCGCCGCGCTTGCAGCGGTAACTGGCGTAGGTCCTCGCCGCCCAGGAAGGGCAGGTCGAACAGGTAGTAGAGAATGTGCTGATCGTCCTCGACATCGAACGCGTTCTGCAGGGCCTGGAAGTCGGCCACACCGTGTTCGTCATTGACCACCATTTCGCCGTCCAACCAGGCCGAGTCGAGGCCCAGCGTGCGCAGTGCCTCTCGCTGATGGGGCAGCTTGGCGGTCCAGTCGTGGCCATTGCGGGTAAAAAGACGCACGTCATCGCCGTCGATGCGCGCGAGAATCCGGTAGCCATCGAACTTGACCTCGTACAACCAGTCGCCGGCGGGTGGCGAGTCGACCAGGGTCGCCAGTTGGGGTTGCAGCGTGTCGGGTAACGGGGCCTTCTGTGCGCCAGCCTTGCGTTTGCGGGTACGCGGCGCCGCTTTTTCGGCAGGCTTGCTACGCCTGGGGACCAGGGTGCGCTCGCTGAGCACGCTGTCGGGCTGGGCCTCGACGATGCTGTAATCGGCCTCGCTACGGGCTTCGCCATCGTGCGATTTGACTAGCATCCATTGCTCTTTCTTGCCCGCCAGGTGGGTGCGGAACAGGTTCCAGACGCCGTTGAGCTTCTCGCCTTGCAGGCGAAAGCGCAGCTTGCCCTTGGCGTAGGCCTGCTGCGCATCACCTTCAGGCTCCCAGATGCCTCGGTCCCAGACGATCACATCGCCCGCGCCGTAATGGCCTTCGGGGATATTGCCCTCGAAATCGGCGTAGTCCAGCGGGTGATCTTCGACGTGCACGGCCAAACGCCGCACCTTCGGGTCCAGCGACGGGCCCTTGGGGATGGCCCAGCTCTTGAGCGTGCCGTCGAGTTCCAGACGGAAGTCGTAGTGCAGATGGCTGGCGTCGTGCTTCTGGATGCAGAACTGCAGGGCATGGGGCTTCCGGCCCCGGCCACGTTTACCGCTCGGCTCGGGCGTGGCATTGAAGTCACGCTTGCGCTGGTATTCCTGCAGGGGCTTGGCCATGGCGGGGTCCTGAAGAATCACGGGGGCTCTTCAGGTGGGAGGGGGTGCGGTGAGGGGAGTTCAAAATTTCCCCCCGTCGAGCGCCTGGCGGCTCGACGGGGGTAGAAGGGCCTTTAGCAGCTTGAACGGCTGCCCTCACCATCGACCAGGCGCCAAATACCCAGCGGATTGGCGTTCTGCAACGCAGGGGGCAGCATCGCATCAGGGTAGTTCTGGAAGCACACGGGCCGCAGGAAGCGATCGATCGCCAGCGACCCCACCGAGGTGCCGCGGGCGTCCGAGGTGGCAGGGTATGGGCCGCCGTGGACCATCGCATCGCACACTTCGACGCCAGTGGGGTAGCCGTTGAACAACACGCGGCCGACCTTGTCCTGGAGCAATTCACTCAACCAGCTGAAGCCTGTCAGTTCTGCTGCTTCGCCAATGACCGTGGCGGTCAGTTGCCCGCGTAGGGCTTGCACGGCGGCGCTGAGTTGCGCCTGATCTTCAACTTCAATGACCAGAGTCGCGGGCCCGAACACTTCTTCCTGCAGCAGCGGGTCGCCGTTCAGCAGCAGGCTGACATCGGCCTTGAACAGTTGCGGCTGCGCCTGCCGCTCGCCTTGCTCGGCGCCGGCCAGGTGGGTGATGCCGGGGTGCGCGTGCAAGTGTTGTAGGCCCTGGCGGTAGCTGGCCAGGGTGCCGGCGTTGAGCATGGTCTGGGCGCCTTGCGCAGCCATTTGTGCTTGCAGGTGCTCGATAAAATGGCTGAATGCAGCAGAGCGCATCCCCAGCACTAAGCCTGGGTTGGTGCAGAACTGGCCACAGCCCAGGGTCACGGACGCGGCGAGCTCGCGGGCCAGTGCAGCGCCTCGCTGAGCCAGCGCTTCAGGCAGCAGGATCACCGGGTTGATGCTGGACATCTCGGCAAACACTGGGATCGGTTGCGCCCGCTCCGCAGCCATGCGCATCAGCGCGTTACCGCCCTTGAGCGAGCCGGTGAAACCGACGGCCTGGATGGCCGGGTGCTTGACCAGCCACTCGCCGACGCCCGCACCGTAGACCATGTTGAAGACGCCCGCCGGCATGCCACTGCGCGTCGCGGCGCGCAAGATGGCATCCGCTACACCTTCAGCGGTGGCCATGTGGCCGCTGTGCGCCTTGAACACCACCGGGCAGCCGGCGGCCAGGGCCGATGCGGTATCGCCGCCTGCGGTGGAGAACGCCAGCGGGAAGTTGCTGGCCCCGAACACGGCAACCGGGCCGACCCCGATTCGGTACTGGCGTATATCCGGGCGCGGCAGCGGCTGGCGCTGCGCCAGTGCGCGGTCGATGCGGGCGCCGTAAAAATCACCCCGGCGCAGCACCGTGGCGAACAGGCGCATCTGGCCGCTGGTGCGGGCACGTTCCCCCTGGATTCGGCCGGCTGGCAGGGCCGTTTCACGGCATACCGTGGCGATGAAGGCGTCACCCAGTGCATCGAGTTCGTCGGCAATCGCCTCCAGAAACACTGCGCGTTGCTCGGCCGGCAGGTTGCGGTAGGCCGGGAAGGCCGTGGCAGCAGCCTTTGCGGCCGCATCCACTTCGGCTTCGGTGGCTTGGCTGAATGCGCCGGGCAGCGCTTCGCCAGTGCTGGCATCCAGGCTCTTGAGCAGCGTATTGCCTTGCGCCGAGCGCTGGCCGCCGATGTAGTTGTGACCAAGGATCTGGGTCATGAGGGCTCCGATAATCGTTAAGGCATGTACATCAAGGCAAGCAGTCAGGTAATGGCGCCGATCTGCCACGGCACGAACTCGTTCTGCCCGTAGCCATGCTGTTCGCTCTTGCTGCGCTCCCCCGAGGCGATGCGCAGCATCATCTGGTAGATGTGCTCGCCGCGCTCTTCGATGGTCATGCTGCCGTCGGCAATGCCGCCGCAGTTGACGTCCATGTCGTCTTCCTGGGTTTCCCACAGCCGCGTGTTGGTCGCCAGCTTGATGGACGGCGAGGGCGCACAGCCGTAGGCGGAACCGCGGCCGGTGGTGAAAGCGATCAAGTTGGCACCCCCGGCGACTTGGCCAGTGGCTGAGATCGGGTCATAACCGGGGGTGTCCATGAACACCAGGCCATGGGCGCGCACCGGCTCTGCGTACTCGTACACATCCACCAGGTCACTGGAGCCGGCCTTGGCGACCGCACCCAGTGATTTTTCCAGGATGGTGGTCAAGCCACCGGCCTTGTTGCCGGCCGAAGGGTTGTTGTTCAGCTCGGCGCCCATGCGCTGGCAATAGGCTTCCCACCACTGGATGCGGGCGATCAGCTTTTCACCGACCTGCTGGCTTACGGCGCGGCGCGTCAGCAGGTGCTCGGCACCGTAGATTTCGGGGGTTTCCGACAGGATCGCAGTACCGCCTGCGGCTACCAGCCGGTCCACGGCATTGCCCAGCGCAGGGTTGGCGGTGATGCCCGAGTAGCCGTCCGACCCCCCGCATTGAAGGCCCACGGTGAGGTGGCGCACGCTGACTGGCTGGCGCTCGACCTGGTTGGCCTCGGCGAGCAACGCCTTGACCTGGGCAATGCCGCTGGCGATGGTCTTGCTGGTGCCACCAGTGCCCTGGATGGTGAAGGTGCGCAGGGTGTGGCTGCTTTGCAACCCTTGGGCGGCGAGCAGCTCAGGGATCTGGTTGGTTTCGCAACCCAGGCCAATCAGCAGCACCGAGGCGAAGTTGGCATGCACGGCATAGCCGCCCAAGGTCCGGCGCAGCATGGCCAAGGCCTCGCCAGAGGGGTCGACGGCGCAACCGACGCCATGGGTCAGGGCCACCACGCCGTCGACGTTCGGGTACGGCGCCAACGCTTCGGGGTGAATGTCACGGCGAAAATGGTCGGCGATTGCCCGGGCCACGGTGGCCGAGCAGTTCACCGAAGTGAGGATGCCGACATAGTTGCGCGTGGCGACCCGGCCATCGGCCCGGACGATACCCCTGAAGGTGTCGTCGTTGGGCGCCTGCGCGCCACGGGCATCGACGCCAAAGGCGTAGTCACGGGCAAAGTCACCCATTGCCAGGTTATGCACGTGCACATGCTCGCCTGCGGTGATGGCCTGGCTGGCGAAGCCGATGATCTGCCCGTAGCGGCGCAGCGGCTGGCCGGCCGCAATGTCGCGCGCCGCCACCTTGTGCCCGGCAGGGATTGGCTGGCGAACGGTGATGCCTTCGTCCAGCAGCAACCCTTCGGGCAGGGCCTGGCGGGCGATGAGCACGTCGTCGAGCGGGTTGAGACGGATCACGGCGTGGGCAGCGCGTTCACTGCCTGTTGTTGTAATGAGTTGCATGACAGTTACCTCAATAGGGCGCGTGGCTCAGGCCAGCCCGCGCTCGCGATAGTCGATCAGGCCAGAGAACAGCATCAGGCCGAAGGCCATGACCACGAAGAAGATCAGGGCCAAGAAGTACGAACCGGTGAACTGCACGATCAGGCCGATCAAGATCGGTACCAGCACGCCGACCATGTTGCCGCAGAAGTTCATGCTGCCGCCCAGAACGCCGGCTTTGGATTTACCGCCGAGAATGGCCGGCAGGCACCAGTACATGCCGCACCAGCGGATGAAGAACAGCGCCACGCACAGCAGGGCGATCACCCGTGCAGCATCGGGGGTGTAGGCCACCAGCAGGATGCACAGCGCGGCGACGGCAGCGGAGCCTGCGAACATGCTACGCATGACCGTGTTCGGCTGGCCGCCATTGGCTTTCCACTTGTCCGAGATCCAGCCGCCCACCAGCTCGCCGACAAAACCGCACATGAAGATCAGGAAGGTCGCGCCACCCATGGCCTTGATGTCCAGGTTGTGGGCTTGGTGCAGGTAGCTTGGCATCCAGGTCAGCAGGCCATAGAACACGCTGTTGTAGCAGGCGTAGCCGGCGAACATGCACAGCACCGAGCGGCTTTTCAGCAGCTCTTTGAGTACCGCCTTGCGGTTGCCGTTGGCCTGGGTCGCGGCGTCGTTGGCTTGGGTGATGTAGGCCAGCTCGGCGGCGTTGACCTGCGGGTGTTCGCTGGGGTGGTTGCGGATGTACCACCAGGCCCAGATGCCTGCCGCCACAGTGCCGACACCGGCGATGATGAAGGCGATGCGCCAGGAGTCGAACCAGGTGATCAGCCCGGCGATGATGATCGCGCCAAACGCTGTGCCCAGCGGCGCGCCGCCGTCGACCAGGGTGGCGCCGCGGCCACGTTCGTTGGGGGTCAACCAAGCACCGTTGAGTTTGGCGCCCGCCGGCATGATCGGCGACTCGGCCACGCCCAGGCCAATGCGGGTGACCAGCAGGGTAATCCAGTTGTGGGCAAAGCCGCCCAGCGCCTGGAAGGCGCCCCAGCCGATGGTGGCGACACCAATGATGTTGCGCACCTGGAAGCGGTCGAGCAGCACACCGGCCGGGATCTGCATCAGGGCATAGGACCAGAAGAACGCGCTGAGGATCAACCCTTCAAGTGCTGGGGTGAGTTCGAACTCGGCAGAAATCAAGGGCAGGGCCACCGACAGCGACGCCCGGTCGATGTAGTTGATCGCTGCCAGCAACAGCAGGATCAGGAAGATCCGCCAGCGCACGGTGGTCGGCTTGGCGGTGTCTGTGCTGGCCGTGGCGGCTGTGGCCGCCGGGTAAGGGGTGTGTTTCATGCTCATCTCACTGTTGTGATTGTTATGAAATGCCGCGGCGGCGCGGCCCTGCGCCGCCGTCGGTTCAGAGCGTCTTCACCTCGCCAGGTGAGATGGCCGAAGGCGTCCCGGCAATGCCATTGCACAGGGGGGCGCCGAAATCAGGCAGGCTGATCTCGAACACATCGCCCTCGGCGGGCTTGATCTGGTCGGCGAACGACAAGGTCGCCGTGCCGAAGAAGTGCACGTGCACATCGCCTGGGCGCAGGAACTGGGCGTACTTGAAGTGGTGATACTCCAGGTTGTCCAGCGAGTGGCACATGTTGTCCTCACCGCTGAGGAAGGCCTTTTCCCAGATCACCTGGTTGCCGCGACGAATCCGGCTGATGCCATCGAGGTGGCGGGGCAGCTCACCGACCCGCAATTCAGGGCCAAAGGCGCAACTGCGCAATTTGGAGTGAGCCAGGTACAGGTAGTTGCGCCGTTCCATCACATGGTCGGAAAACTCGTTGCCGATGGCAAAACCGAGGCGGTAGGGCTGGCCATCATCGCCGATCACATACAGGCCGGCCAGCTCGGGTTCTTCACCGGCATCTTCAGCAAAGGCCGGGCGCTGCAAGGCCTGGCCAGGGCGGACCACAATGGAGCCGTCGCCCTTGTAGAACCACTCCGGTTGTACGCCCGCGGTGCCCGGTGCAGGGCGGCCGCCTTCGATGCCCCACTGGAAGATCCGCGCGGTGTCGGTCAACGCCGCCGCATCGTCGATTTTTTGCTGGTGCATCTTGTCGCGGGTGGCAGCACTGCCCAGGTGGGTCAGGCCGGTGCCGCTGATCAGGCAATGGGCTGGGTCTTCGTGGTCCAGCGGGGGCAGTACGCGGCAGTCGCTCAGGGCCTGGCTGTAACTGTGTTGCGTGCTGTCCAGGCCGCGTTCGAGCACTTCTGCGGCCAGGCTGGTGTGGTTGCGGATCGCGGCCAAGGCCAGCTCACGCATGGAGTGGGTATCACGCACGACCTGGATCAGGTCGCCTTCGACCACGCCGACGTGGCGTTGGCCGGGTGCGGTTTCAAATTGGATCAGGCGCATGCGGGTTCCTGTGTTGTTCTTGTTGAAGATGCAGGTCACTTTAATTTTCCCCGCTGTTGCTGCCTAATGAGACCTGCTGACCCCGTGATAACTTTAAGTGATCCCCTATGCTGCCACCCCTGAGTTCCATGGCCTCGCGCCTTCGCCTGCGCCAGTTGCGGTTATTGATCAGCCTGGATGAGCTGGGCTCGATTCATAAAGCGGCCGAGGCCATGTCGATCACCCAACCGGGGGCGACAAAAGCCCTCAACGAGATTGAATCGACCCTGGGCGCGGTGCTGTTCGAGCGCACCAGCAAGGGCCTCGAGGCCAATGACCTGGGCCGTTGCGTGCTGCGCTACGCGCGCCTGATCAGTAACGACCTGGCACACCTGCGTGAAGAGATGCTGGGTATTCTGCAGGGCCATGGCGGGCGTTTGTCGGTCGGCACGATCATGGGGGCGGTGCCGATATTGGTGGAGGGGTTGGCGCGCTTGCGTGAAAGCCAGCCAGACCTGTCGGTGTCGGTAGTTGAGGACACCAGCGACCGCCTGCTCAACCTGCTCGACCAGGGCCGCCTGGACGTGGTGATCTGCCGGACCAGTGTCAGCCCGCGGCCCGCCGCCTACGACAGCGTGCCGAAACACCAGGAGCAATTGGTGCTGGTGGCCAACCCTGCACACGCCCTGGCCGGCAGCGAGACCTTGAACCTTGCGCAGTTGGCCAGTTCACGCTGGGTGGTATTCCCAGTCAACATGCCCATGCGCTTGACGTTGGAGCGCGAATTCCGCGAAGCGGGCCTGAGCTTTCCGCAATACCCGATTGAAACGTCCTCGACCTTCACCACGTTGTCGATGCTGCTGCAGGACCCGGGCTTGCTCGCTGTGATGCCGTGGGATGTGGCCAAGGTCGCACTGGACCATGGCATGCTGGTGCGCCTGCCGCTGCAGCTGAAGTCGCGCAGCGAGCCGTACGAAGTGGTCACGCGCAAGGGCGTGGAGTTGAGCCGGCCTGCGCAGATGCTGGTGAGCATTCTGATGGCATGAGCCCGCTGCACCGCTCGGGTGCAAGGGGCTTTAAAGGGTGGCAGAGCGCGGGGTCAGTCGCCGAATGGGCCGGCGACGGTGAAGGCGCCACCTTGCAGGTGCGCGCAGGCATCGTCAGTGGCAGGTTTTGGCTGTTGCTCGAGTTTTTCGCGAAAGCGCTCCGAGCTGTCCTGCGGATTGAAGCCCAGGTGCGCCGCGTAGCGGTTGTCCCACCACAGCTCGCGGTTGGCCGACACGCCATACACCACGGTGTGGCCAACGTTTTCAGCGAGCAAGGCCCGTTCTACCAGGTGCGAAAGGTCTGCATAGCTCAGCCAGGTCGAGAGCATGCGCATGTTGCGCGGTTCTGGGAATGACGAGCCGATGCGCAGGCTCACGGTCTCGATGCCGTAACGGTGGAAATAGAAGGTGGCGAGGTCTTCGCCATACGATTTCGACAACCCGTAATAGCAGTCTGGGCGACGCACAGACTGCGCATCCACCTGCTCGTCTTGCGGATAAAACCCGGTGACGTGGTTGGAACTGGCGAACACCACCCGTGGGATCCCGTGCTTACGTGCCGCTTCATAGATATGAAACGTGCCGCGGATATTGGCGTCGAGAATCTCTTCGAACGCACGCTCCGTGGAAATCCCACCCAAGTGGACGATGGCATCCACGCCTTGGGCAAGCGCCAGTACACCGGCCTTGTCCGCAAGGTTGCAACTGATCACTTCTTCATGTGCGCCCGCTGCGGGCGCCATCGCACTGATATCGGAAGCCCGTACGACGTTGGCGTGCGCCTGCAGGGCTTCGCGCAGGATCTGCCCGAGCCCGCCGGCGGCGCCGGTCAGCAGCAGGCGGTTGAACGGTTTGCCCTGGGTGGGCGAGGAGGGTGTGGTCATGGCGAGCGCCTTGGCGTGAGGGGTGGTTGGGGGGTAGTTGGGCGACAACGCCGGGCCACCTGGCAGGCACCCGGCAGCGCGGCATTACATGAAGTTGTACTGGATGCCCAGGCGCCAGCGGGCCTGGCGGTCGTCGGTGTAGGCGTTGACCTTGATGTCACCCACTTCCATGAACGGCGCCCACTGCTTGTTGAGCTTGTACTTGACGATCAGGTTTTGCTCGTAGTCGCTCTTCTTGTTGTCGTAGCGGATGTAGTCGGTGTCGAAATAAATGTACTGGTACTCGAAGGCCCACGGCCCTTTCGGGGTGTAGCCGAGCCAGCCTTCGAGCCGAGTGGTGTTCTGGTTGTCCTTGGCGCGGTCTGCCTTGGAGTGGTCGATCTGGTCGCGGTCGAGGTTGCGCGCGTCGTGCCGCACACGGGTGGCGACGTACCAGGTGTCGCTGATCTTGTAGTTGTACTTCAAGCCGAACTTGTAGGTGGTGGCGTCCTTGGAGCTGTCCATCTGGAACGCGGGGGTGAGGGTCGACTTGGGACTCAGCTTGTAGTTGTAGTCCACGGTGAACTCATGGCCGTTGTTGACCATGTTGTCGTACGCCACGTCCTCGCGGTCGCCGGCGGTCTTGTACTTGATCTCGGCGGCGAAGCCCAGGCCAGTGTCCATCCGGTAGTTCAGCTTGATCCGGTCGGAATGGATGCTGTCGTCTTCGGTGTAGCCGTGGCGGTAGTTGATGCTGGCCGAGTCTGCGCAGGCATAAAACGACAGGCCGAGTGTACTGACAGCAATGAGATTGCGGAGTGTGGTGTTCATTCGATCTTCTTTTCTTGTTTTTGTTGAGGTCGTTTTGAAGCGGGTGGTCACGATCGGATGCGGTAAGGGGCAGGGCGCCGCGATCAGATGCGGCAAAGTTATCGTACAACATTTCGGTTGTCTACGATTTCTTCAGTGGTTGTCGGATGACCTTTCGGCTCGCCTTTGAAATGCCTGATATAGAGGCTTTAGTGCAACCATAGGAATGCGATCGGTATCCCAAAAGAGGTAAAAAATCAGAAGGCAAAGCCATTTTTTAAAGTTTTTAAGGGGTGCTTTTCAAAAGTTGTATGATGACGTAGGATGACCTCCAGAGCGTGACTCACCCGCCACAAATCCAATAAGAAGGCTCAGACGTCCATGATCATCACTGCTGTAAACGTCCAGGTTTTTTCCTACCCCACGCGCCGCGCTGTCGACAGCGCCGGCCATGCCCACCCCGGTGACGTAACCCAGGCCAAGATGGCGCTGCTGCGCATCACCACCGAATGCGGTAACGAAGGCTATGCACTGGGTGCCCCTGAACTGATCCGCCCCTACGTGCTCGATGGTTTCGTGCGCAAAGTGCTGGTCGGCGCAAACGCCTTCGACCGCGAGAAGATCTGGCACGACCTCGCCCACTGGCAGCGCGGCAGTGCCAGCCAGTTGACCGATCGCGCCCTGGCGTTGGTCGAGCAGGCCTTGTGGGACTGGGCCGGGCGCAAGCTCAATGTGCCGGTGCACAAGTTGATTGGTGGCTACCGCGACAAAGTGCCTGCGTATGGCTCTACCATGTGTGGCGATGAGCTTGAAGGTGGCCTGTCGACCCCTGAGGAATACGGGCGCTTTGCCGAAACCCTGGTCAAGCGCGGCTATAAAGCGATCAAGCTGCACACCTGGATGCCGCCTGTGTCGTTCGCGCCCAGCGTGAGCATGGATATCAAGGCCTGCGCCGCGGTGCGCGAGGCAGTCGGCCCGGACATCGCCCTGATGATCGACGGCTACCACTGGTACAGCCGCACCGACGCCCTGACCATCGGCCGTGCCCTGGAAAAGCTCGACTTCGCCTGGTTCGAAGAGCCGATGATGGAAGACTCCGCCGAATCCTATGCCTGGCTGTCCAGCCAGTTGGACATCCCGGTACTGGGCCCGGAAAGCCTGGGTGGCAAGCACCTGAGCCGGGCCAGTTGGGTCAAGAACGATGTGTGTGACATCCTGCGTGCCGGGGTTGCCGGGGTCGGTGGCATCGCCCCATGCCTGAAGGTGGCGCACATGGCCGAGTCATTTGGCATGGATTGCGAGATCCACGGCAACGGCGCAGCCAACCTGGCCGTGGTCGGGGCGATTAAGAACTGCACCTGGTACGAGCGCGGCCTGCTGCACCCGTTCCTCGACTACGACGAAGTACCGGCCTACCTCAAGCGCCTGGTCGACCCGATGGACAAGGACGGCTTCGTGCACCTGTCGGACCTGCCGGGCCTGGGTGAAGAGATCGATTTCGACTACGTCGAGACCCACACGCTGCAACGCTTCTGATTCGTGCATGGCGGCACGCGCCCTCGCGTGCCGCCCGAGAGTCCAATAACTATAAAAAGGCAATCTCACATGAGCGTTCTCCCCACATTCTGGGCAGGGGTCCTTGCTGCATCGCTGGCAATGACCTCGGTACCTGCTGCTTTCGCCAAGACGCCGGCCGACCAGTTGATCGTCGGCATGAGCATGATCAACCTGTTGTCCCTCGACCCAGCCGGTGCCACCGGGCTGGACGTTTCCGAGGTCAACGCCAACCTGTACGACATGCTGCTGGTGCAGGATGCGCAGCAACCGGACCAGCTGGTGCCGGCGCTGGCGCAAAGCTGGCAGGTCAGCGATGACCGCAAGACCCTCACCTTCAAGTTGCGCGAAGGCGTGAAGTTCCAGTCCGGCAACGCGTTCAGTGCCGAGGACGTCGCCTGGTCGCTGCAGCGTATCCTCAAACTCAACTTGGCCCTGGCCTCGACATGGAAGGCCTACGGCTTCACGGCGGGCAACGTCGCCCAGTACATGCGCGCCAGCGATGAACACACCTTTGTCCTCGAGCTGCCGCGGCCGACCGACCCGCTGTTGGTGCTGAATACCCTGGCGACCTCGCCCAGCGCGTTCATCCTCGACCGCAAGGTCGTCCAGCAACACCAGAAGGGCGACGACATGGGCGCCGCCTGGCTGACCACCCATGCCGCTGGCAGCGGCCCGTTCATTCTTAATGACTGGCGTGCCAACGACGTGATCCTGATGAGCCGTTTCGACGGCTATTGGGGTGGCCCGGCCAAGCTCAAGCGCATCGTCATGCGCAACATGACCGAATCGCAGTCGCTGCGGCTGATGGTGGAGCGCGGCGACCTGGACCTGGCCAAGGGCATGTCCGCCCCGGACATCGAAGCGCTGGAGAAGTCCGACAAGGTGCGCACCGAGACCGTGCAGCGCGGCACGCTCTACTACGTGGCGCTGAGCGTCAAACAAAAACCCTACGACGACGCCCGCGTGCGCAAGGCCGTGCGTTCGCTGATCGACTACCAGGGTATCAACCAGACCGTCATGCCGCATTACGGCCAGCTCAATCAGCGCCCGCTGCCGCTGGGCCTGCCGGCACGCCTGGACGACCCCGGCTATAGCCTGAACGTGGCCGAAGCGAAAAAATTGCTGGCAGAGGCCGGTTACCCCAATGGTTTCAAGACCACCATCCGCGTGCTCACCGAACCCCCGTTCATCAACATTGCCTCCAGCCTGCAGGCCACCCTGGCCCAGGCCGGCATCCAGGCCACCATCGTCACCGGCACCGGCAACCAGATCTACGGCGCCATGCGCGAACGCAGTTTCGACATCCTGGTAGGCCGCGGCGGCGGCGGTGCCGAGCGGCACCCGCATTCCAGCTTGCGCACCCTGGTGTACAACCCGGACAACCGTGATGAAGCCAAGCTGAGCAACTTCCAGGGCTGGCGCACGTCGTTCTACAGCCCTGAGTTGAACACCCTCATCGAACAGGCCGAAGTCGAACCGGACAAGGCGCGCCAGTTGGCCCAGTACCAGCAGATCCAGACGTCCCTGGACGCCCAAGTGGGCGCGATTCTGCCGGTGTCGCAGATGACCGACACCGTGGTGCTGTACCACGACGTGCAGAACTATCAGGCCCACAGCGCGGCCACCACCCGTTACAAAGACGTCTACAAGTCGCGATGAGCGGGACGGGGGCGCCCGCGCCCCTTACGCCTCGGTGTTTGCTGAACGCTTTTTCAGGAGCCTGTTATGTTGCTTTCGACTGCCTCTGTGCTGGGCACGCGCGTGTCTGCCACTGCCCGACGGGCCAGCACGGTCCTGGTGACCTTGCTCGGCCTGTTGGCGCTGACATTCTTCATTGGTCGGGTGATGCCGCTGGACCCGGTGCTGGCCGTGGTCGGGCCGGACGCCGACAGCTCCACCTATGACCAGGTCTACCAGGCGATGGGCCTGGACAAGCCGATCTGGACCCAGTTCGGGCTGTACCTCAACGATTTGCTGCACGGTGATTTCGGCAATGCGCTGCTCACCGGCCACCCGGTGCTGGAGGACATCAAGCGGGTGTTCCCGGCGACCATCGAGCTGGCCACGCTGGCGATCCTGTTCGGCATCCTCATCGGCCTGCCGCTGGGTGTGGTTGCCGCCAGCAACCAGGGCAAGCTGGGCGACCATGTGGCCCGGGTGATCACGTTGTTCGGTTACTCCACGCCGATTTTCTGGGTGGGCATGATGGGCCTGCTGGTGTTCTACGCCTGGCTCGGCTGGGCGGGCGGGGCAGGGCGTATCGACCTCGCCTACGACGGCATGGTCCCGGACGTGACCGGCCTGCTGCTGATCGACACCGCCCTGGCGCGTGACTGGGAGGCGTTCAGCAGTGCCTTGCGCCACATCATCTTGCCGGGGCTGATCCTGGGCTTGAACTCGGTGGCCTATATCAGCCGCATGACGCGCAGCTTCATGCTCGAGCAGTTGTCGCAGGAATACATCATCACGGCGCGGGTCAAGGGCCTGTCGCGTCGCCAGGTGGTCTGGGGCCATGCGTTTCGCAACATCCTCGTGCAACTGCTGACCGTGGTGGCGCTGGCCTACGGCTCGCTGCTCGAAGGCGCGGTGCTGATCGAGACGGTGTTCGCCTGGCCGGGCTTTGGCCAATACCTCACCAGCAGCCTGATGCTCGGTGACATGAACGCGGTGATGGGCTGCGTGCTGGTGATCGGCCTGATCTTCGTCGCCCTCAACCTGATCAGCGATGCCCTGTACAAGGTGTTCGACCCAAGGACCCGCTAAGCCCCCAGGGGCTGCGTGAACACATTGCATAACTATAAAAAGAAGGACGCCCACATGAAGACTGCACTTCCCCCGCTGCACATGAGCCTGCTGGGTGCAATCCTGGCCCTGGCGCCGATGGCCGTCGTGCAGGCCAAGACCCCTGCCGACCAGTTGATCGTCGGCATGAGCATGGTCAACCTGTTTTCCATCGACCCGGCCAATGCGCCGGGCCTGGATGCCTCCGGGGTCAACGCCAACCTGTACGACACCTTGGTCAAGCGCGACCAGGGCAACCCGGAAAAACACCTGCCACAGCTGGCCGAGCGCTGGGACATCAGCGAAGACGGCAAGCAGATCACCTTCCATTTGCGCAACGACGTCAAATTCCATTCCGGCAACCCGCTGACCGCCGAGGACGTGGCCTGGTCGCTGTACCGGGTGATGAAGCTCAACTTCGGTCTGGCCACCACCTGGAAGGCCTACGGCTACAACGTCGACAACATCCAGGCACTGATTCGCGCCACCGATGCGCAGACCCTGGTGGTCGACTTGCCACAACCGACCGACCCGCTGCTGCTGATCGACTCGCTGGCGACCTCGCCCAGTGCGGTCATCGTCGACCGCCTAGAAGTGCTGAAGCACGAGAAAAACGGCGACCTCGGCGCCGCCTGGCTGGTCACCCATGAAGCGGGGAGCGGCCCGTTCACACTGGCCAAGTGGAGTGCCAACGATGCGTTGGTGATGAACCGTTTCGACGGCTACTGGGCTGGCCCGGCGAAAATGAAGCGGGTACTGGTGCGGCACATGACCGAGTCGCAATCGCTGCGCCTGATGCTCGAACGCGGCGACCTGGACCTCGCCTACGGCATGGCCGCACCGGATATCAAAGCCGTCGAGCGCTCTGACCAGTTGCAGGTGCAGCCCCTGCAGCGCGGCACCATGTACTACGTGGCGATGAGCATGAAGCAGCCCGAGTTCGCCAACCCGAAGGTGCGCGAAGCCGTACGTTACCTGATCGACTACAAAGGCATCGACGAACAGGTCATGCCGCATTACGGCATGCTCAACCAGCAGCCGATGCAACTGGGCCTGGACGCGCGCCTGCCAGACCCTGGCTACCGGCTCGACGTGGCCAAAGCCAAGGCGTTGCTGAGCGAAGCCGGCTACCCGCAAGGCTTCAGTACCACGCTGCGGACGCTGTCTGAACCGCCCTTCATCGACATTGCCGCGCGCATGCAATCGACCCTGGCCGAAGGCGGCATCAAGGCCAGCATCGTCACCGGCACCGGCAACCAGGTGTACGGCGCCATGCGTGCGCGCAACTTTGAAATGATCGTGGCCCGTGGGGCCGAGCGCTATCCGCACCCGTACTTCAGCCTACGCACCTTCGTCTACAACCCCGACAACAGCGATGCCGCCGGGCTGCCCAACTTCCAGGGCTGGCGCGCGTCGTTCTTCGACCAACAGCTGAATGCGCTGATCGACCAGGCTGGGGTCGAGCGTGACGCCGGCAAGCGCCTGAACCTGTACCACCAGGCACAGCAGCGTTACGACCAACAGGTCGGCCCGATCATGATGATCTCGCAGATGACCGACACCGCCGTCAGTGCAGTGGACGTCAAGGGCTTCACCGGCGATGACGCCGAGGCGACCCGTTACCTGGGCGTCTACAAGCAACGCTGAACACTGCCGAGGGCGTCTGCGGGCGCCCCAGGTGGCCATGATTTCACATCGAGAACATGCCGATGATTGCCAACCTGTCTTCTACCGTTTCAAGCGACAAGCCGCAGGCCGACAACACACCTGCGTCCAGTGTCGATGCGCTGTACAAAAGCAGCCTGCGGGTGCTGCGCCACCTGCTGCGCAACCCGATGACCCTGGCTGGCCTGCTGGTGGCCTTGCTGCTGGTGGTGGTCGCCGCCTTCGCGCCGTGGATCGCCACCCATGACCCGGTCGTGCAAAACCTCGCCAACGCCCTGCAGGCACCCGGTGCCGCGCACTGGTTCGGCACCGACGAGTACGGCCGCGACATCTTTAGCCGGCTGGTGTACGGCTCACGCATCACCCTGTACATCATTACCCTGGTGACCGTGATCGTCGGCCCGATCGGGTTGTTCATCGGCACGGTGTCGGGGTATTTCGGTGGCGTCGTCGACACCGTGTTCATGCGCATCACCGATATTTTCATCTCGTTCCCAAGCCTGGTGCTGGCGCTGGCGTTCATTGCTGCGCTCGGCCCTGGTCTGGAGCATGCCGTGGTCGCCATCGCGCTGACCTCATGGCCGCCGATCGCTCGCCTGGCGCGGGCCGAAACGCTGTCGCTGCGCAAGGCTGACTTTGTCGTTGCGGTCGAGCTGCAGGGCGCGTCGTCGACGCGGATCATCCTGCGCCACATCGTGCCGATGTGCCTGTCGTCGGTGATCATCCGCCTGACCATGAACATGGCCGGCATCATCCTCACCGCGGCTGCATTGGGCTTTCTTGGCCTGGGCGCGCAGGCGCCGTTGCCGGAGTGGGGCGCGATGATCTCCACCGGCCGACGCTACATGCTCGAATGCTGGTGGCTGGTGGCCGTACCGGGGGCTGCGATCATGCTGGTGAGCCTGGCGTTCAACCTGTTGGGCGATGGCCTGCGGGACATTCTCGACCCGCGTAGCGAGTAACTGGAGGCTTTATGTCGACGCTCAAACTCACTGTCGATTCGCTCAATGTGCGCTTCGTCAATGGCAAGAAAGAAATGCACGCGGTACGCGATGTGTCGTTCACCTTGGGCCGCGAGAAGCTCGCCATTGTCGGCGAGTCCGGTTCGGGCAAGTCCACCGTCGGGCGCAGCTTGCTCAAGCTGCACCCCAATAGCACGCAGATCACTGCCAAGGCCCTGCAGTTCGGCGATGTCGACTTGCTCAGTGCCAGCGAAAAGGCCATGCAGAAGATTCGCGGCCAGCGCATTTCGATGATCATGCAAGACCCCAAATACTCGCTCAACCCGGTGGTCAAGGTGGGCGATCAGATTGCCGAAGCCTACCTGGCGCACCACAAGGCCAGCCGCAGCGAGGCCCGCGAGCGGGTCTTGCTAATGCTGGAAAAGGTCCATATCCGTGACCCCAAGCGGGTCTACAACCTGTACCCGCATGAAGTCAGCGGCGGCATGGGCCAGCGCATCATGATCGCCATGATGGTCATCACCAACCCGGAGGTGATCATCGCGGATGAGCCGACCTCGGCGCTGGATGTGTCGGTACGCCAGCAGGTGCTCAATGTGCTCGAAGAGCTGGTGGTGGAACAGCAGATGGGGCTGATTTTCGTCAGCCACGACCTCAACCTGGTTCGCAATTACTGCGACCGAGTGCTGGTGATGTACGCCGGGCGGGTGGTCGAGTCGCTGGCCGCCTGCGACCTGCAATATGCCGAACACCCCTATACCCGTGGCCTGCTGGCGGCCCTGCCGAGCATGGACAACCGCCGCCCACGCCTGCCGGTCCTGCAACGCGACCCGCTGTGGCTCACCTGCTGAGGGAACTGACATGAGCATGATCCAAGCACAATCGCTGAACCTGAGTTTTGGTGTGGGCGCCGCCTGCAACCAGGTGCTGCACGATGTCGACCTGACGGTCGAAGACGGCGAGTCGTTCGGCCTGGTAGGCGAGTCGGGCTCGGGCAAGACCACGGTCTTGCGCTGCCTGGCAGGGCAGTACCGGCACTGGAGCGGGGCGCTGAGCATTGCCGGCGTCCCGCTGCAGCACAAACTGCCCAAGGAGCACTTTCGCAAGGTCCAGATGGTGTTCCAAGACCCTTACGGTTCGCTGCACCCGCGGCACACCATCGACACCGCGTTGCGCGAGCCATTGACCATTCATGGCCTGGGCGAGCGCGATGACCGCATCAACGACATCCTGGTCAAGGTCGGCTTGAACGACAGCTTCCGTTACCGCTACCCGCACCAGCTGTCAGGCGGGCAACGTCAGCGCGTGGCGATCGCCCGGGCGCTGATTCTCGAACCCCGGGTGTTGCTGCTGGACGAGCCGACGTCGGCGCTCGATGTGTCGGTGCAGGCAGAGATTCTCAACCTGCTGGCGGACCTGCGTCAGCGCGAGAAACTCACCTACCTGATGGTGACCCACGACCTGGGTGTGGTCAGCCATTTGTGCGACAAGGTCGCGGTGATGCAACAGGGGCGGATTGTCGAGCGCCTGGACAGCCAAGCCTTGAGCCAGGACCTGGCCAGCCACGACTACACCCGCATGCTGGTGCAGGCCAGCCGCGATTTCAGTGCTGAATCGCCGCGTATGGCGCTCGTCTGAAGCGACCCGGGGCTGCTGCGCAGCCCATCGCAGGCAAGCCAGCTCCCACAGGCCACCGCTGCCTGGTAGGAGCTGGCTTGCCTGCGATGGGCCGAAAAGCGGCCCCCAAGGCACAACTGTCACAGGCAAAAACAAGGAAGATAACCCCATGCCGCATGCAAACACCGCGACCACCCGATCACTGTTGACTGTCCTGGCACTCGGCTTCAGTTCACCCCTTTGGGCACTCGAAGCGCCGAGCAAAGTCCTGGTCCCGACGCTGGCCTACGACGACCAGCAGATAATCCTGGTCTGGGAGAAACCCGCCGACCTTGCCGACATCGCCGATTACCACGTCTACGCCAATGGCAAGCTGCTCGGTGGCAGCAACGCCAACAACGGGCTCGTGTCCCCGGCCAAACCCTATATCGACCGCTTCTACGAGCAGGACACGCGCAATTTCCACCACCGTATCGCCATCCACAGCTACACCGCAGTTGGCCTGGCCCCCGACACTGAATACCGCTTCACCGTGCGTTCGGTGGACCACGCCGGCAAGGAATCGGCCGACAGCCCGGTAATCGTCCAACGTACGACCGCCGTGCCGGCACTGTTCGACGTGCGCCACTATGGCGCCAAGGGCGACGGCCAGACCCTCGATACCGCCGCCATCCAGAAGGCCATCGACGCCTGTACCGTCGGCTGCAAAGTGCTGCTGCCAGCAGGTACCTACAAAAGCGGCGCGCTGTACCTCAAAAGCAACATGACCCTGGAAATCGCCGAGGGCGCGACCCTGCTCGGGTCCGAGCGCGCCGAAGACTACCCTCGCGATGGCTATATCCAGTACCCGTACTCCACCACCGTACGCCCGGCCTCGCTGATCAACGCCTTGCCGCGTGACCCGCGTGCGCACCAGGCATTCGAGAACATACGCATCGTCGGCAAGGGGGTCATTGATGGTAATGGCTGGAAGCGCAACGCCGACATCGTCGATGAACGTGGCCAACCGCTGCCGTTCTACCTGCCCAGCGACAACACTCGCTACCTGCAGGACGGCGTGCTGGCCAAGGCCCAGGTCGCTCGCGCCGTGGCCGAAGGCATGAACGTCAAGGACGCCTATGGCCAAATGCGCTCGTCGCTGGTCACCTTGCGCAACGTCAAGAACGTGTTCTACGGCGGCTTCACGGTCCTCAACCCGGCTTATCACGGCATCATGAACCTGGAGACCGAAAACGTGGTGCTGGCCAACACCACGCACAAGACCTACGACGCCAACAACGGCGATGGCATCGAGTTTGCCAACAGCCGCGGCGCATTGGTGTTCAACAACTTCTTCGACACCGGCGATGACTGCGTCAACTTCGCAGCCGGCACCGGCGCCGATGCGGTCAAGCAAAGGCCCCAGGAAGACGCGTGGATCTTCAACAACTACTTCCGCAAGGGCCACGGCATGGTCGTGGCTGGCAGCCACACGGGGGCGTGGATCCAGAACATCCTGGCCGAAGATAACGTGTCTGACGGCACCGATACCGGCTTACGCATGAAGAGCACCAATTTCATGGGCGGTGGCGCGCGTAATGTGGTGTTCCGTGATTCGGCGATGCGCAATACGGTCAAGCAGGCGTTCATCTTCACCCTCGACTACAACGACCCGAACGCCAAGCTGGACTACAAGAAGTCGACCATCGCCGGCCAGTTCCGCGATGTGCGGGTTAGCAATGTCACGGTCGAGAATGCCCAACTGGCGGCGATCGAGGTCAAGGGCGACAGCCTGCACGGCGCTTACCACCAAGGCCTGTCCTTCGAGCGCGTGCGTTTCAGCGGGCCGGCCAAGGCGAAGATCGATGGCTTGAAGGGCTCACGGTTCGACACGGTCCACTTCAGCGAAACCGACAGTGCCAACCCGTGGCAGGTCAGTGCCAGCGACGGGTTGGTCTTCGAGGATGTGCAACCGGCGCCTGAAGCGGCTCACTCGCTGTAGACAGCCTGGTGTTTCTGCGCCTCGCGCAGGCGCATGCGGCTATTGCTCAAATGCAGGAACATGGCCGCACGCGCCGCATCGACCTGCTTGCTGACGATGGCGTCGAAGATTTGCTGGTGTTCGGCGTTGATCCCCGCCAGGTAGGTGCTGCGGTTGCTCTGCCCGGTATAGGCGGAGTTCATCCGGGTGCGCGGGATCAGCTTGGTGCCCAGGTGTTTCATGATATCGATGAGGTACGGGTTGCCGGCCGCTTTGGCGATCTTCAGGTGGAACTGGAAGTCGGCATTGGTGGTACTGCCGGACTTTTCCGGGCCTTGCAGCAACGCCTGCAACGCTTGCTCCAGCTCGTCGATGGCCTGTGGCGTGGCCCGTTCGGCGGCCATGCCTGCAGCCTGGACTTCCAGGCTTAGGCGGAACTCCAGCAGGTCGAGGACGTCGGACAACAGCACAATGGTAGCGGGCCCGACGTTGAAGCCTTCGGGTGCCGGCATGTCGAGGACGAAGGTGCCGACGCCATGCTGGGTCTCGACCAGGCCTGCCGCCTGCATACGCGACAAGGCATCACGCACTACCGAGCGACTGACGCTTTCGGCGGCCATGATCTGCGTTTCGGTGGGCAGTTTGTCGCCGCGTTTGAGGGTGCCGTCACGCATGCGTTGGGCAAAGCGTTCGACCAACGATTCGGCCAGGCGGCGAGGTTTGATTCGGGCAATAGCCGTGAGGTCAGACATCATCGTGCTCTTGTGAGATCAGCGGGCATTATAGTGCGTTTTGACGTAAAACTGCGGTTACAATCGTTCATCGTCTGGTTTTTGAATGGATCCTCTGATGGAGCGTGTCAACCCTGAACGACGTGTCAGCCTGGCCCAGCAACTGGTGCTTGAACTGTCGCGTAGCATACTGGCCGGCGAGCTACCGGCGGGCACCAAGTTGCCGACCGAGCAAGCCTTTACCGAGGCGCGCAAGGTCAGCCGTACCGTGGTTCGCGAAGCGATGTCGCGGCTGCAGGCAGAGGGCCTGGTCGAGACCCGCCGAGGCATCGGCACGTTCGTGGTCGACACCACCCGGCTAGGCGACTTTCAGGACAGCCAGCACGAGAAGGGCAGCGCCCTCGATGCGGTGGCGCTCATCGAATTGCGCTTGAGCCTGGAGGTGGAGTGCGCTGCGCTTGCTGCGCAGCGTGCTACGTCAAGCCAGTTGCAGGCCATTGCCGACGCCCTGGGCGAAGCCAATGCTGTGGGGCCGTTGCACCAGGACAGCACGCGCATCGTATTCGAGTTTCACCTGCAAATTGCCCTGTGCACCGGCAACAGCTTCTTTATCGATGCCATGCGCCACCTGGCCGATACCCTGATGCGTGGCCCGCAGAGCAACGTTACCCAACAGCAACGCGCACAACAGGTGCGTGAGCGCGAGCAGATTCATGCTGCACTCGCGCACCAGGACGCCGATGCCGCCCGGGCAGCGATGCGGCTGCACCTGACCAACGAACTGCACCGTGCGCAACAAGCGGCCCAGCCCCCGGCGTAAAAACTCTGAATTTTCCCGTGGTGGGCGCAGTCGACCGTGTATAGCCCACTGACGGAGTACGCACATGTCTCGCCCCGATGAACCCAAGCCTTACACACCTACCGAAATCGACGACACCGAAGACCGCATGGGCAGTGTCCATGAGCTGGACTTCAGTGACCGTCACGACGAACGCGAAGGGCGGGTGGGCGACGAACGACCTGCCCGTGAAGTCGAGCATGAGTTTCCACCACAGCGCGTCGCCGAAAGCGGCATGACCGGCGGCGAAGCGTTGAGCGACAGCCTGCACGAAGACAACGTCACCTATGACGACATGAGCCCGGATACCTTGCTGGACGAGACCGGTGCTCGCGACCCGTTTGAAGAGGGTGACGGCGAAGGGCCGGCAGACCAGTCGTTGCGGCAGGTCAATGCTAATGAGATTGGCGGTGGTTTTGGGCTGGATGAGGCTGAACTGGCGCGTTCGGCTCCATTGGACGGTGAGTCGTGGACCGATGATGTGGTTGATGAGGAGGATAAGTCCTAATTGATCGGGGCCGCTGCGCGGCCCATCGCCGGCAAGCCAGCTCCTACAGGAGAACGAGATTCCGTGTAGGAGCTGGCTTGTCGGGGCGCCGAACCGCTGCGATGGGCTGCGCAGCAGCCCCAATTTCCCGGGCCGAGGCCCTTGTAGAGGCTTAGGCCGGATTATCACGCTGGCGCATGGCCTTGGCGCGTTTCTCCAGAATCAGGTACGTGATCACTGCCAACAGCAGCGGAAGCAGGTAATACAGCGTGCGATACCCCAGCAATGCTGCTACCAGCGTACCCTGTTGCATCTGGCCATGCAGCAACGCCAGAAACACCGTCTCAAGCACGCCAAGCCCGGCCGGGATGTGCGCAACGACGCCGGCCACGCAACTGATCAGCAGTATCCCGAGGATCGACGGGTAGAAGGCTTCGCCAGGCAGCAACCAGAAGATCAGCAAGGCCATCAACGCCCAGTTGCTGGCGCCAAGGGCAACCTGGGCCAGCGCCAGACGCCAGCCAGGCAAGGTGACTTCGTGATCACGCCATTGCCAGGTGCGCTTTTTCGCAAAGCCGCAGGCCAGCAAGTAGCCGATGGCGATTGCCAGCAAGCCAAACCCGATCAGTTGCAACCCCGTTGCCCCGACTGCCCAACTGTCCGGCAGGTCCACCAGGCGCAGGGCGAATACCGTACCCGCCAACAACATGTAGCCCATCCAGTTGGTGAGTAAGCCAAGGGTCAGGATGCGGGTGATCGTCGCGGTATCCAGACCTAGCCGGCCGTACAGCCGATAACGCAACGCGACGCCGCCCACCCAGGTGGTGAAGTTGAGGTTGAAGGCATAACAGACGAATGCCACAGGCAACACCTGCCTGGCAGGCAGGTTGTGGCCTGTATAGGCACGCGCCAGCAGGTCGTAGCTGGCAAACGTCAGGTAGCTGAACAGCGCAACCGCCAACCCGATCGCCAGAGTGCCAGGCTTGTAGGCCAGCAGCGACTGGCGCACCTCGTCCCAGTCCAGGTTGCGCGCCAGCATGAACAGCAAGGCTGGAATCAACAAAAGGAAGAGCAAGGTGAACAGGCGCTTGGCCCAGATTTGCCAACGTTTACCCGCCATCACGTCTGGCCCTCATGCATATCGCCGTGGGCTTCTACCTCCGGCTGCACCGAGCGCAGGCGCTGGCGGTGCGCCGGGAACCAGCCGGCAATGCGCGGAAAGTGACGTATGGCGTGGAAGCACAGGAAAATCAGCGGCGCACGCCACCAGTAACCGCGAACCATCCGCTCCAAGGTGACGGCCTTGCACTCTTCGCTGGCCAGCGACTGCAGGTGCTGATGCAATTGTTGGTTGAAGCCGTGATCGCGGATGAACAGGTTGGCTTCAAGGTTCAACGACAGGCTCAAGGGGTCGAGATTGCTCGAGCCGACAGTGGCCCACTGGTCATCGACCAGCGCGACCTTGCCATGCAAAGGCCGGCTGCAGTACTCGTGAATGTGCACGCCATCGCGCAGAAGATAGTTGTACAACAGCCGCGACAAGGCCCGCACCCAGCGCATGTCTGGCTGGCCTTGCAATATCAAGGTCACATCCACCCCACGCCGCGCCGCGTTGCGCAGCTCCCGCAGCAACCGGTAACCCGGAAAGAAATAGGCATTGGCCACCACGATACGCTGCCGGGCAGCGCGGAAGGCTTGCAGGTACTGGGCTTCGATAGCCGTTCTGCGCTGGCCATTGTCGCGCTCGACCAGCAGGGCAGTGATAGCTCCGGTGGGCTCGGTGACAGGCCGCACCTCACTGGGTGGCTGCAGCACGGGGGACATCAGGCGACGGCTGGTGGCATGCACCTGCGCGACCACCGGGCCGGTAACCTCCACGGCATAGTCCTGCTTGGCCATGGGGCCGTAGTCGCCCAGGTGATCGGCACTGTAGTTGATACCACCGATGAACGCGCGCTGCCCATCGATGACCACGATCTTGCGGTGCAGGCGGCGGAACAGGTTGGTGCGCATGCCCACCAGCCTGGGCTGTGGGTCGAAGGCATGAAAGTTGACGCCGGCTTCGGTCATGGCCGAGATGAACGTGTCGGGCAGGTCGGCAGTGCCGTAACCATCGACCGCCACTTCGACGCGCACGCCGCGCTGCGCGGCGTCTATCAACACCTGCTGCAACTGCTGGCCGACCTTGTCATCGAAGATAATGAACGTCTCCAGCAGGATTTCCTCCCGCGCCTGGGCCATCGCTTCAAACACGCGCGGGTAATACTCTTCGCCGTTGATCAACAGCTGCACGCTGTTGCCCTCTAGCCAAGGTCGGTTCATAGGCTGATCTCCGCAGTGAGGGGGGCATGGTCGGAAAGGTGCGACCATGGGTACTTCGACAGCACCTGCGCCTTGCTCGGCATGGCATTGCGCAGGTAGATGCGGTCAAGCCGCAGCAGCGGCAAGCGCGCTGGAAAACTGCGCGCCGGGGTGCCGAAACGCTCGCCAAAGGCTTCAACCAAGTGTTCGGACAGCGCCACATCCGCTTTTAGGCGCCAGTCATTGAAATCGCCGGCAATGATCACCGGCGCATCGGGCGGCAAGCTGTCGAGCAGCTCCAGCAACAGGCGCACCTGGCGCTGGCGGTGTGATTCCCGCAGGCCCAGGTGCACGCACACTGCATGCACCTCTTTGTGCCCAGGCACCTCCAGGCGGCAATGGAGCAGGCCACGCTGCTCATTGCCGTCGATGGATACATCCCGGTTGTCGAACTGGCTGATGGGGAATTTCGACAGCAAGGCATTGCCGTGGTCGCCATGGGGGTACACAGCGTTACGACCATAGGCGAACTGCGGCCACATGCTGTCGGCCAGAAACTCGTACTGCGGCGTTTCCGGCCAGGCTGCGTGGCGCTCGGCATGCTGCTGGTGGCTGCCGTGCACTTCCTGCAGAAACACCAGGTCGGCGCCCGTGGCGCGCACGGCCTCGCGCAGCTCAGGCAGGATGAAACGCCGGTTGAAAGGGGTGAAACCCTTGTGCACGTTGAGGGTCAGCACGGTCAGCGTTTGCACCGTGGTGACGTTGTCGATGATGCAACGCGGGGTGGGCAAGGTCTTGTTCATAGCTCAACCTCCGGCTCGACACCGGGTTCGGTGAGCAGGTCATAGTCCAGCTTCAACTTCTCCAAAAGGCGCCGGGCATCGTAGGGCGCGTGGACCTTCTGGTCGTTGTCGAAGTAGCAGTAGATATCACGCGTGGCCCGCTTGGGCGGTGCCCCCGGTAGCACGGTGTGTGCGTCGTCTGCCTGGCTGCCTTGGCTCCAGCGCAGGATGCGCTGCTTCCAACGGCGCAAGGCCTGCGCTGTGTAGCCACTGCTGTAGAGCTCCACATCACCGTGCAGGCGCATGTAGACGAAATCGGCCGTGACATCTTCGACATAGGGCCATTTCCCTGCACTGTCAGCCACGACCAATGCCACGCGGTGTTTGCGCAACAGCTTCACGAAGGCTTCGCACAGAAAGCTCTCGTGGCGGATTTCTACGGCGTGGCGCAAGCGTGCGTTGCCTTTGATGTCGGTGCCGCCATTGCCCTTGAGCCGCTCGTCACACCCTTGTGCGCATTCGCGCGCCGCTTTTCGGTTACGCGGCAGCAGCGCCAGAAACTGTGCAAAGCGTGCTTCGTCGAACTTCATGTTGGGTGGGAACTGCCACAGAAACGGACCCAGCTTGTCGCCCAGTAACAAAGGCCCGGAAGCAAAGAAATTGGCCACCGGCGCTTCGATGTCCTTGAGCCGCCGTACATGGGTGATGTAGCGCGGTGCCTTTACCGAGAATACAAAGCCGTCCGGCGTCTCCTCACGCCACCCCAGATACCGTTCAGGCGTCTGCAGGCTGTAGAACGAGCCATTGATCTCGATGCTGTTGACTGCCCGCGAGGCGAACGCGAGTTCACTGTCCTGGCGCAGCCCTTTGGGGTAGAAATCCTTGCGCCAAGGGCCATAGCGCCAACCTGATATACCAATACGGATCTCGCTCACGCTGCCTTCCTCATTGCCAGCTTTTTGAGAGGTCGCTCTGAAAGTGCGACTGATGCGCGGCTGTGAGGTTCAGCACGGTTGACCAACGGGGAATGCACGCAGAGTTGAACTTTGCCGCGGTTGGCGTCTCCACCGCATAGCGGGTGCAAAAGACGACTACACCCCATGACGGATTGGCCATTCACCGGCATGAACCGCCAACCCTGGAGGCAAACATGGCCAGACACATCATCCATTTCACCGGGCCGATCAACTCATCCACTTGCGGCAACCTGATCAACACCTGTTCGCGCGCCATGCAGCAGGGCGCACAGCTGCTGCAACTGAACATCGCGACCATGGGCGGGGAGTGCAGCTACGGGTTTACCTTGTACAACTTCCTGCGGGCGCTGCCGATTCCGCTGCATACCCACAACCTGGGGACGGTGGAATCGATGGGCAACATCCTGTTTCTGGCGGGCGAGCATCGCACCGCCTGCGCGTTCAGCAAGTTCCTGTTTCACCCCTTCCATTGGACGCTGCACGGGTCGGTCGACCACGCCAGGATGGCCGAATACGCCATGAGCCTGGATTACGACCTACGGCTGTACGCTCAAATCGTGGCAGAGCGAACCGAAGGCAGTGCCCAAGCGCTGGACGTGCCCCGTTACCTGATGGCCTACCCGCGGATACTGGGGCCGGAGGAAGCACTGGAGAGCGGGCTGATCCATGCCATCGACGAACTGCCGATCGAGTCCGATTCCACCCAGTGGAGCGTGCATGCCTAATGCCGCCACGCAAGCATTTGGCCTGGTGGCGTTTGGCGCCACCCGTCAGCCGTGTGCAATTCGATTGAGCATTGCCCGTGTTTGCTGGCTCGGAATCAAGGTAGGGCCCAGCAACCTTTCCATCGCAAGGAGATACCATATGGCGCGTGATCAGGAACGTACCAGCCAGCGCGGCGGCACCAAGGAAACCAACTCGGGCAATTTCGCCAACGACCGGGAAAAAGCCTCCCGCGCCGGGCACAAAGGCGGCAAGGTGTCGGGTGGCAACTTCGCCAATGACCGTGAACGCGCCGCTGAAGCCGGCCGCAAGGGCGGCCAGAACAGCCATGGCGGCGGACGGCGGCCCTAGCAATTGACTTAGGTTGGCAAATTTTTTGAATTTTCTGGCACTGCCCAGATCAATCAAAAGGTCATCCATGGAGAAGAGGAGGCCCCCTGCGATGCCTGGTCCACAGCTGTACATCATCGATTACCAACTGCATGGCCAACCGCGCAGTTTCATCATCCGCCTGGAACGGTTGGACAATGCCGAGGCCTGGCATTGGGCCAGCTGTGATGCGGGCATCGGCATCATTCCGAAATTCGGGCGGGAAAAGATCAAGAAAGTCAGCAGGCCAATGGCCGAACGGTATGGGATTACCGCCGTGAGCTGGCGTATTTCCGGGAGCAAGCCCAATCAATCGGTGGGAGACCCAGCCGTGGTGGGTTGATGAATGAATGAGCGATGGGCTGCGAGGCAGCCCATCGTTTGGCAGGTAGGCTACTCAACCTTCTTCAATACCAATGTCAGAATGTCATAGCTGGCCACCAGCTCACCCAGCTGGTTGGTAACCTCAACGTCCCACGCCACCACGCCTTGCGGCTGCCCCAACGGGCTGGCCTTGCCCTGGTCGATCTTGCGCTTGCAGGTCAGGCGCGCCTGGATCGTATCGCCAATGCCTACGGGGTTGATGAAGCGCAGGGTATCCAGGCCGTAGTTGGCCAGCACCGGGCCGGCGCCAGGGGATACAAACAGGCCTGCCGCCGCCGACAGCACGAAGTAGCCATGGGCGATACGCTTGCCAAATTGCGATTCCTTGGCGGCAATCTCGTCGAAGTGCATGTAGAAGTGGTCACCCGACAAGCAGCCGAAGTTGACCAGGTCTGCCTCGGTCACCGTACGGCGGTGGGTTAACAGTGACTCGCCGATACGCAAGTCCTGGAAGTAGCGACGGAACGGGTGCACTTCGCTCTCGATCACTTCTGCGCCGCGCACGTACTCGCCCGTTACCGCCGTGAGCATGCTCGGTGAGCCTTGTACGGCCGCACGCTGCAGGTAGTGCTTGACTGCGCGCAGGCCGCCCAGCTCTTCACCGCCACCCGCGCGGCCGGGGCCGCCGTGCTTGAGTTGCGGCAGCGGCGAGCCATGCCCAGTGGATTCCAGCGCGGCTTCGCGTTCCAGCACCAGCAGGCGGCCGTGCCAGGCAGCCGCCACGGGGATGGCTTTGGCGGCAACGGCGCGGTCGGCAGTGACCAGGGTCGCCACCAGGCTGCCCTTGCCGCGGGCAGCCAGGGCCAGGGCTTCGTCAAGGTCATCGTAGGCCATCAGCGTGCTGACCGGCCCGAACGCTTCGATATCGTGCGCACCGCCTTCAGCATGCGGGTCGCGGGCCTGGAGCAGGGTCGGCGCAAAGAACGCGCCCTCGGCAACACCCTCACCACGCGGCGCGAAACCGTCACTGGCGCCGAACAGCTGGTCGCAGCTCTGCAGCAGGCTGCGTACACGCTCGCCAACGTCGCGCTGCTGATCATGCGAGGCCAGGGCGCCCATGCGCACGCCTTCCACTGAAGGGTCGCCCACCACCACCTTGCTCAGGCGCTCGCGCAGGCGGGTAGCGACGGCATCGATATGCTTGGCTGGGACGATGGCGCGGCGGATGGCGGTGCATTTTTGCCCGGCTTTGGTGGTCATTTCGCGGACCACCTCCTTGATGTACAGGTCAAACTCTTCGCTGTCCGGGGTCACGTCCGGGCCGAGAATCGCGCAGTTCAGCGAATCCGCTTCGGCGGTGAACGGTACCGAGTTGCGGATCAGGTTCGGCGTCACGCGCAGTTTGGCGGCGGTATCGGCGGAGCCAGTAAAGGTCACTACATCTTGCCCCTGCAAGCGGTCGAGCAGGTCGCCGGTGCTGCCGATCACCAACTGCAAGCTGCCGTCGGGCAACAGGCCCGACGCGTTCATCAGGCGCACCACGGCTTCAGTCAGGTAACTGGTCGAGGTAGCGGGCTTGATGATGCACGGCATGCCGGCCAGGAAGGTCGGGGCAAACTTCTCGAGCATGCCCCAGATCGGGAAGTTGAACGCATTGATGTGCACGGCGACACCAGCACGCGGCACCAGGATATGGCTGCCGGCAAAGTGGCCTTGCTTGCCCAGCGGTATTGCAGGGCCTTCGTGCACCAGGTTGCCGGAGGGCAGTTCGCGGCTGCCGATGCCGGCATAGGCGAACAGTGTGGCGTTACCGCCTTCGATGTCGATCCAGCTGTCGGCGCGGGTGGCGCCACTGTGGTGGGACAAGGCGTAAAGCTGCTCTTTGCGCTCGGCCAGGTACAAGGCCAGGGCCTTGAGGCGGGCGGCGCGCTGTTGGAAGTCCATGGCCATGAGGGCGGCCAGGCCACGGGCGCGGGCAAAGTCCACGGCTTCGGCGAAATCCGGGCGCTCTTCATGGCTGTAGGCCAGAACGTGACCGTTCAAGGCGCTGCGCAGGGCCTGGGCGCCGTGCTGGCCGATCCAGCGACCGGCAATGAAGCTTTGCAGGGTTGGGGCGTCAGACATGCTGTTCTCCATGCTGTTCTAATGGGGAAAGGGCGCTGTTACCACAGCGCCAAGGTGTAGCCGATGATCAGGCGGTTCTCGTCCACGGCATTGGTCAGGCCATTGCCGGAACGGAAGGTGACGTTGCGCCAGCGCAGGCTGACGTCTTTGAACGGGCCGCTCTGGATGACGTAGGTGAGGTCGGTGTCGCGTTCGCGCTCACGGCCGTTGCTGACCGTGGCGGTCTCGGCGTGGCGGCCGTCGGTGTAGCGGGTCATGAAACTCAGGCCCGGGATGCCCATGGCGACGAAGTCGTAGTCGTAGCGCACCTGCCAGGAATCGAGCCCGGCGCGGGTGAAGGTGTTGTAGGTCACCAGGTTGACCGTGAAGGGGTCGCCGCCGTTGACGAAGGGGAAGGCGCTGTCGCCGGACATCTGTTGCCAGGTGGCGGTGAACTTGTGCGCCCTGACGCCGAGGGTGAACATGGCGTTGAAGTTTCGGTTGTCGATGTTGCCGGCGCGTTCGGCGCCGTCGTTACGGCTGTCGAAATAGCGCAGGTCGCTGCGCAGGCTCAGGCCTTCGCCCAGTGGGCGGGTATCGACCAGGCCGACGAACTGCTGGCGGTAGATGTCTTCGAGCTTGGCGTAGTAATAGCTGACACTGGTCTGCGGGGTGATGGCGTAGCTGCCGCCGCCGAAATCCAGGTGGTCGCTGCTGGCTGCGCCGTAGCCCATGTCGTCGCGGCCGGACGAATCGCGCAGGTTGGCCTTGGTGAGGCGCCCGGCGTTGACGGTGAGGCCATTGAGTTCCTGGCTGGTCAGCAGGCCGCCCTGGAACGTGGAAGACAACAGACGGGTGTCGTTGTACACCACCACCGGCAGGATCGGCTGCAGGGTGCCCAGGCGCAGGGTGCTCTTGGAAACCCGTGCTTTACCGGTCAAGCCCAGCTCGCTGTAGTCATCGACAGGCTCGTGGCTGTTCGGGCCAAAGGGCAGCAAGCCGGTGTTGCGGCGGTCGCGGCTGGAGTCAAGCTTGAGACCCAGCTGGCCCATGGCGTCCACGCCGAAGCCCACCGGGCCTTCGGTAAAACCGGACTCCACGCGGGCGGTAAAGCCTTGGCCCCATTCCTCGGCCTTGGCCTGCGGAGCATTGCTCTGGCGGAAATCGCGGTTGATGTAGTGGTTGCGCAGTTCCAGGCGTGCATGGCTGTCGCTGACGAAGTCGGCCATAGCCGGCAAGGGCAGGGCGAGCGTGGCAAGCCAAGCGGCAGAAGAGAAGCGAGTGCGGTTCATTGTTGTTGTACCCGACATGGTTGTTCTCGAAGTCAGTGCTTGCTGGCGCCGGCAGCGCCGATACCGGTCATGGAGCGAATGAACTGCGCCAGGTAGCGACCACGCTCCTCGCTGGCACGCGCGGAGGTGTCGGTGACCGAGAACACCCAGGCGCCGAAAAACGCCAGGCTCATCGAGAACAGCGCCGGGTTGCTGTAGGGGAACAGCGCCTGTTCGTTGTGCAGCACGTTGACCCACACTGCCGGGCCCAGTACCACCAGCACCACGGCCGAGAGCAAACCGGCCATGCTGCCGCACACTGCACCACGGGTGGTCAGGCCCTTCCAGAACATCGAGAGCAGCAGCACCGGGAAGTTGACCGATGCAGCCACGGCCAGTACCAGGCCTGAGAGGAAGGCGATGTTCTGCGACTCGAACACCAACCCCAGCACCACTGCCAGCAAGCCGATCACCAGGGTGGCGATACGTGAGACACGCATTTCTTCCTGTTCAGTGGCCTGGCCTTTGCGTACCACGCAGGCATAGAGGTCGTGGGAAACCGCCGAAGCGCCGGACAACGCAAGGCCTGCCACTACCGCAAGAATGGTGGCGAAGGCCACGGCAGAGATGAAACCCAGGAACAGGTTGCCACCCACCGCCTGGGCCAGGTGCACCGCGACCATGTTGCCGCCACCGATGATCGCCCCTGCCGCATCGCGGTAGGACGGCTCGGTGCCGACCATGACGATGGCGCCAAAGCCGATGACGATCAGCAGCAAGTAGAAGTAGCCGATGAAACCGGTGGCGTAGAACACACTCTTGCGCGCTTCCTTGGCATCGCTGACGGTGAAGAAACGCATCAGGATATGCGGCAGGCCGGCAGTGCCGAACATCATGCCCAGGCCCAGGGAAATCGCATCGATCGGGTTCGACAGCAAGCCACCCGGCGCCATGATCGCCTGGCCCTTGGCATGCACGGCCACGGCGCTGGCAAACATCGCTTCGGTGCTGAAGCCAAAGTGCTTGAGCACCATGAACGCCATGAAGCTGGTGCCGGACAGCAGCATCACGGCCTTGATGATCTGCACCCAAGTGGTTGCCAGCATGCCGCCGAAGGTCACGTAGGCGACCATCAACACCCCGACCAGCATCACCGCGTACAGGTAGCTGATGCCGAACAGCAGCTCGATCAGCTTGCCGGCCCCGACCATCTGGGCCACCAGGTACATCAGCGCGACGACCAAGGTGCCGAATGCCGAGGTCAAGCGGACTGGGGTTTGCGCCAGGCGGTAGGACACGACGTCGGCAAACGTGTACTTGCCCAGGTTGCGCAGGCGTTCGGCGATCAGGAACAGGATGATTGGCCAGCCGGCCAGTACGCCCAGGGCGTAGAGCAAGCCGTCGTAGCCGTTCATGAACATCATGGCCGAGATGCCCAGGAAGGACGCGGCGCTGATCATGTCGCCGGCGATCGCCAAGCCGTTCTGCATGCCGGTCAGGCCGCCGCCAGCGGTGTAGAAGTCACTCGCCGAGCGGGTCCGCAGTGCGGCCCAGCGGGTTACCAGCAGGGTGAAGCAGACGAACACCATGAACATCGAAATGGCAGTCCAGTTCATTGCGCGCACTCCTGCTTGACCTTGTCGTTCAGCGGGTCGAGCACGTTGTTGGCGCGGTACACGTAGATGCCGGTGAGGGCGAACGACAGCAGCACCATGAGCACGCCCACCAGCATGCCAACGGTGGTCACGCCACCGCTGAGCGATTGGCCGAGGGTGCTGGGGGAGAACGCCACCAACAGGACGAAGCCGTAATAGATCACCAGCATGGCCAGGGTCAGGGTGCCGTTGAGGCGACGTTTGCGCCGGACCAGGTGCTGGAAGTCGGGGTGGTTGGCGATGCTTTCTATGCGTTCGGGGGTCATGGCAAGCGATCTCTTGGTGTTGTAGTTGTTTTTGAGGTCACACAGGTGTTGCGGTGGTGCTTAGGGCCTCAACGCGGGCCAGGTATCAGAGCTGGTCGAAGTCGAGCACCACTTTGTCGCTCACCGGGTAGGTCTGGCACGACAGCACATACCCCGCCGCCACTTCGTAGTCTTCCAGCGCATGGTTGCTGTCCATCTCGACCTCGCCTTCGATCACCCGGCACTTGCAGGTCGAGCACACGCCGGCCTTGCACGAGTACGGCAGTTCGGCGCCGATGGCGTTGCCGGCGTCCAGCACGTTCTGGCTGTTGCGCGGCAGGTCGAAGCTCAGCGCCCGGCCATCGCTGATCACGGTGATATGGCTGAGCGCCGAATCCACCTGGCGCGCAGCTTCACGGGCTTCGCGGCGCGCTTCGCTGCCCGCGGCGGCGAACAGTTCGAAGTGGATCCTGTCCTTGGCCATGCCGTTGGCCTGCAGGCTGTCACGCACGGTTTCAGTCATGGCCTGGGGGCCGCAAATGAACGCAGCGTCCAGCGTGGCGACGTCCAGCCAACGGGAGAACAGCTGGCCGCATTTGTCGGCATCGATCCGGCCGTTGTACAGGTCGACGTCCTGCTGTTCGCGGCTGAACACGAAAATCAGGTTCAGGCGGTCCAGATAACGGTTTTTCAGGTCTTCGAGCTTGTCGCGGAACAGCGCACCGGAGCTTGAGCGGTTGCCGTAGAGCAGGGTGAAACGGCTGTGCGGTTCTGTTGCCAGGGTGGTGGCGATGATCGACAGGATCGGCGTAATGCCGCTGCCGGCGGCAACGCCCAGGTAGTGGCCTTCGCGGGCGGGGTCGAGCGGCACGAAGAAGCTGCCCGACGGCGGCATCACCTCCAGTTGCTGGCCAGCCTTGAGCACTTCATTGGCAAAGGCCGAAAAACGCCCGCCTGGCACGCGCTTGACAGCCACACGCAGCTCGCCGTCCTGCACGGCGCTGCAGATCGAATAGGAACGACGCACTTCTTCGTCATCCAGCTGGGTACGCATGACCAGGTACTGGCCCTGGGTGAAGCGGAATTGCGTCTGCAGGTGCTCGGGTACGTCAAAGACGATGGACACGGCGTCGCGGGTCTCGTTGCGTACTTGCTTGATGGTCAGGCTGTGAAACTGGCTCATGGTGTTCTCCACGGCTCAAATGCATTTGAAATAGTCGAATGGCTCCAGGCACTCGCGGCAGCGGTACAGCGCCTTGCAAGCCGTGGAGCCGAACTGGCTGAGCAGTTCGGTATGCGCGCTGCCACACTGCGGGCAGCACACTTGAGGCGCCTCACCGAGCAGGCTGCGCTTGCTGGTGCTGCCTTCGGGCGGCGCTATGCCATAGGCGCGCAAGCGTTGGCGGCCCAGGTCGCTGATCCAGTCGGTGCTCCAGGCCGGGGTCAAGCGCCGCTCTAGTGCGGGGGCAGCAAAACCGGCCTGTTGCAGCGCGTCACGGATATCGGCCTCGATCACCTCGGTCGCCGGGCAACCGGAATAGGTTGGTGTGACGACCAGGTGCAGGTGGCCGGCGCGCCAGCCCAGGTCGCGGACAATGCCCAGGTCAACCACGCTCACCACCGGCACTTCCGGGTCCATGACCTGCTCCAGCACCGCCCAGGCCCGGGCCAGGTCGTCGCCTCGGGCGGCACGGGCGCCGAGGTCGCTGGCGATCAGCTCACCAGGTCGCATCGGGGTAGGCCCGTGGCAGGAACTGCATTTCGGCCAGCAACAGCCCCAGGTGCTCGGTATGCAGGCCTCTGCGACCGTCCAGGTAGAAATAGCTGGCGGCTTTGGGCAGCGGCAGCTCGACCGAGTCGAAAGTCGCGCTTACCTGCTTGAGCCAGGCCGCGCCGACGGCGGCCGGGTCAGCAGCGATGCCGGCTTCGGCCAGCTGAACTTCGCTGTCGCTACCCGCGGTCAGTTCAACGGTGAAGCGCCACAGCGCTGGGATGGCGTCTAGCATGCGCCGACGGCTTTCGTCGGTGCCGCCGCCCAGGCGTTGCACCCACTCACCGGAGCGACGCAGGTGGTAGGTGACCTCCTTGAGTGCCTTGGCAGCAATGCCGGCGATACGCTCATCGCGGGACGCAGCCAGGCCCTGCAGCACCGCGAAGTGCCAGGCGTCGTATAAAAACTGCTTGGTCATGGTCACGGCGAAGTCGCCATTGGGTTGTTCGACCAGCAGCAGGTTGCGGTAGGCGCGTTCGTCACGGCGGTAGGCAAGGGCATCGGCGTCACGGCCGTCGTCGAGCAACTCGGCGGCGTAGTCCAGCCAGTTGCGGGCTTGGCCGACCAGGTCGAGGCCGACGTTCATCAAGGCCAGTTCTTCCTCGATGGCCGGTGCGTGGCCGCACCATTCACAGAGCCGCTGGCCCTGCACCAGGGCACTGTCGCCCAGGAGCAGCAAATAGGGGATAAGCGCTTCTTTATGCATGGCCAACCTCACATGTGTCCGACTTCGTCGGGCAGCTCGTAAAAGCTGGCATGGCGGTAGACCTTGTCGTCCGAGGGGGCGAACAGCGGGTCTTTCTCGTCAGGGGAGGAGGCGGTAATCAGCGCCGATGGCACCACCCACAGGCTCACGCCTTCGCTGCGGCGGGTGTACAGCTCACGGGCATTCTCGATGGCCATGGCGGCGTCGGCGGCATGCACGCTGCCGACATGCTTGTGGTTCAGGCCGTGCTTGCTGCGCACGAACACTTCGTAGAGGGTCCAGACAGACATTTTCGATCTCCGCATCAATCGCCGCTCAGGCGGCGTTCTTGTTCTGTTGCTTGCGCGCATAGGCCACGGCGGCCTCGCGTACCCAGGCGCCGTCCTCGATGGCCTTGCGCCGGGTGGCGACACGTTCCAGGTTGCAGGGGCCGTTGCCCTTGATGACTTCGTAGAACTCGTCCCACTGGATGTCGCCGAAATCGTAGTGGCCGCGGGCTTCGTTCCACTTCAGGTGCGGGTCGGGCGCGGTGCAGCCGAGCAGTTCGAGCTGTGGCACGGTCTGGTCGATGAAGCGCTGGCGCAGCTCATCGTTGGTCTGGCGCTTGATCTTCCAGGCCATCGACTGGGCGCTGTTGGGGGAGTGCTCGTCACTGGGGCCAAACATCATCAACGATGGCCACCACAGGCGGTTGATGGCGTCCTGGACCATGTCCTTCTGAGCCTGGGTGCCGTGGCGCATCATGGTCAGCAGCAGCTCGTAGCCCTGGCGCTGGTGGAAGCTCTCTTCCTTGCAGATGCGGATCATGGCGCGGGAGTAGGGGCCGTAGGAGGTGCGCTGCAGCACCACCTGGTTGACGATCGCAGCGCCATCGACCAGCCAGCCTACGGCGCCCATGTCGGCCCAGCTCAGGGTCGGGTAGTTGAAGATGCTCGAGTACTTGGCCTTGCCGCTGTGCAGCTTGGCGATCTCTTCGTCGCGGTCGGCGCCGAGGGTTTCCATGGCGCTGTACAGGTACAGGCCGTGGCCGGCTTCGTCCTGAATCTTGGCCATCAGTTGCAGCTTGCGTTTCAGGCTTGGGGCGCGGGTGACCCAGTTGCCTTCAGGCAGCATGCCGACGATTTCCGAGTGGGCGTGCTGGGAGATCTGCCGGATCAGCGTTTGGCGGTAGGCCTCGGGCATCCAGTTTTTGGCTTCGATCTTGATCTCGGCGTCGATCTTTTCCTGGAAGTCGCGCTCTTCGGGCGACATTTCGTCCAGGGACTTGACGCGTTTGACGCCGGTTTCGACTAGCTGTGCGTACATGTTCCGACTCCTGCTAAGGCATGAGTCATTTGTAAGCGATACAAAACATAACGTCAAACAGTTTTATATGTATCGAATAAGATTTGTGTATCGCTTTGCGGACCTTTCGCAGCACAAGGCTGCTCCTACAAGGGCGCTCACCACCTGTAGGAGCATCCTTGCGCTGCGAAAGGGCAGGCAAAAAAAAGCCCCGGACTGAGCCGGGGCCGTAAAAAGGCAGCTGATAAGTCAGCTGGCTAACCGTTTGTCGAACACGTGGCACGCCTTGCCTTCAGAACGCTTGAGCGTGCCGCAGGGCTGCAGTCGCACCTGGGTGCTGATACCGATGTAGGTCTTGATCTGCTTGGTCAGTTCACCGATCAGCAGCTTGCGCTGGCCCTCGTCCATCGCCTGGCATTCGCCACGCAGCTCCACGTGCACCTCGACACTGTCCAGGTTGCCATTACGATACAAATGAATCTCATACATCTCTGAAAGCTGTTTTATTTTTAGCACCTGCTCCTCAATCTGGGTCGGGAACACGTTGACCCCACGAATGATCAGCATGTCGTCACTGCGCCCGGTGATCTTGCCGATCCGCCGCATCGGCCGCGCGGTGCCTGGCAGCAGGCGGGTCAGGTCGCGGGTACGGTACCGCACCATCGGCAGCGCCTCCTTGCTTAGCGACGTAAATACCAGCTCGCCCAATTGCCCGTCCGGCAGCACCTCGCCGGTAACCGGGTCGATGATTTCGGGGTAGAAGTGGTCTTCCCAGATGGTCGGGCCGTCTTTGGTTTCGATGCACTCCATCGCCACCCCGGGCCCCATGATTTCCGACAGGCCATAGATGTCGAGGGCCTGGATACCCAGGCGCTGCTCGATGGAGCGCCGCAGTTCGTCGGTCCAGGGCTCGGCACCGAAGATGCCCAGGCGCAGCTTGAGGTCGTGCGGGTCGATGCCCTGGCGCTCGATCTCGTCGGCCAGGTTGAGCATGTAAGAGGGCGTGACCATGATGATGTCGGGCTGGAAGTCGCGGATCAGTTGCACCTGCTTCTCGGTCTGGCCACCCGACATGGGGATGACCGTGCACCCCAGCCGTTCGGCACCGTAATGCGCGCCGAGCCCGCCGGTAAACAGGCCATAACCGTACGAAACGTGCACTTTGTCGCCTTTGCGCCCCCCGCCGGCGCGGATCGAGCGGGCGACCACATTGGCCCAGGTGTCGATGTCGTTCTGGGTATAACCGACCACGGTCGGCTTGCCCGTTGTGCCGCTGGAGGCATGCAGGCGCACGACCTCTTCCTGGGGCACGGCAAACATGCCGTACGGGTAGTTGTCGCGCAGGTCGTTCTTGCCGGTGAAGGGGAATTTGGCCAGGTCGTCGAGCGACTTGAGGTCATCGGGGTGCGCGCCGCATTCGTCGAAGCGTTTGCGGTACAGCGGCACGTTGTCGTAGGCGTGTTTCAGGCTCCAGCGCAGGCGCTCCAGCTGGTGCTGGCGCAGGGCGTCGACGCTGGCGGTTTCCATAGGGTCAAGCAGGGCACGATCGGCATCATGGTACATGTTCATGGCTTCACTCGAATTGTTCTTGTACGCCGACCGGCGCGGGTTCGCAGCCGGGCGGTGAGTGTCATGGGCGCAGCATAACCGGCTGCGTTGTGTTCGGTCACAAGCCGTTGGTCAGAGGCGCTCGATGACCATGGCGATGCCTTGGCCAACGCCGATGCACATGGTGCACAGGGCGTAGCGTCCGGCAGTTTCTTCCAGTTCGTGCAGTGCGGTGGTGACCAGGCGCGCGCCACTCATGCCCAACGGATGCCCCAGGGCAATGGCGCCGCCGTTCGGGTTGACCCGCTTGTCGTCGTCGGCCAGGCCAAGCTCGCGCAATACCGCCAGCCCTTGGGCAGCGAAGGCCTCGTTTAGCTCGATGACATCCATGTCGGCCAGCGACAGCCCGGTGAGTTCGAGCACCTTGCGGATAGCCGGCACCGGGCCGATGCCCATGATGCGCGGCTCGACCCCGGCCACAGCCATGCCGACAATGCGCCCGCGGGCTTTAAGGCCATGGCGCCGGGCCGCTGCGGTGCTGGCCAGCAGCAGTGCACAGGCACCGTCGTTGACACCAGAGGCATTGCCAGCGGTGACACTGCCACCCTCACGAAACGGCGTGCCGAGCTTGGCCAACTGCTCCAGCGTGGTGTCGCCACGCGGGTGTTCGTCGTGCTCGACGCGCTTGGCCGGGCCTTTGCGCTGGGGGATCTCGACCGGCACGATTTCCTGTGCCAGGCGGCCTCGGGCCTGGGCGGCGGCAGCCTTGTGCTGGCTGCGCAGGGCGAAGGCGTCCTGGTCTTCACGGGAGATACCGAAACGGGCAGCGACGTTCTCAGCCGTCTCAGGCATCGAGTCGGTGCCATGTTCGGCCTTCATCAACGGGTTGACGAAGCGCCAGCCGATGGTGGTATCGAACAGTTCGGCGGCGCGCCCAAAGGCTTGCTCCGATTTGCCCATCACGAACGGCGCGCGCGACATCGACTCCACGCCGCCGGCCAGCATCAGCCCGGCTTCACCGCAGCGCAGGGCACGGGCCGCGTTGCCAATAGCATCCATGCCAGAGCCGCACAAGCGGTTGAGGGTGGTGCCCGGCACCTCAATCGGCAGGCCCGCCAGCAGGCTGGCCATGCGGGCAACGTTGCGGTTGTCCTCACCGGCCTGGTTGGCGCAACCGAGGATTACGTCGTCCACTGCCGCCCACTCCAACTCCGGGTGGCGGGCGATCAGGGCCTTGAGCGGGATGGCGGCCAGGTCGTCGGGGCGCACGCCGCTCAAGGCGCCGGCGTAGCGGCCGATCGGCGTGCGCACGGCGTCGATGATCAGCGCATCGGCCAGGGTGTGTTCAGTCATCTTGTGTCTCCTGCGCGAGCACCGTGCCGCGTACTTTGTAGGATTTGCCATGGAACATCGCCACCAGCTCACCGCGCTGGTTCTCGATGCGAACGTCATACAGGCCGGTACGGCCTTTGCGGCTGACTTCGCTGGCCGTGGCAGTCAGCACGTCGTCGCGCAGCGCCGGCGCCAGGTAGTCGATGCTGCAACCCAGGGCCACGGTGGCCTGGTCGTAACTGTTGCAGGCGAAGGCGAAGGCTGAATCCGCCAGGGCGAACAGGAAACCACCGTGGCAAGTGCCGTGGCCCTGGATCATGTCGGCGCGCACCGGCATGCGCAGGCGCGCCTGGCCAGGGCCGGCTTCGAGTAGGCTGATGCCGAGCCCTTGGGTGGCGTGATCGCGGGAAAACATGGCATCGGCACACGCTTGTGCCAGCTCGATTTCAGTCATGCAGATTGCCTCCTTGGGCTTCGCAGCGGCGCAATAGCAGGGAAGGGCGATAGCGGCTTTCGCCGTAGCTGCGCTGCAGGTTGTCGAGTACACGCAAGGTCTGGCTGATGCCGATGCGCGAGGCCCAGGCCAGGGGGCCGCAGGGGTAGTTCACGCCGGCGCGCATGGCCAGGTCGATATCGGCTGCCGAGCCAACACCTTGCAACACGGCATCGGCGGCTTCGTTGGCCAGCATCGCCACCGTACGCAGCACGACCAGGCCAGGCAGGTCGGCGACTGCGGTCACTTTCAAGCCGGCGCGGGTTAACAAGCCCACTGCCTGGTCGCGGGCCTCACGGGTGGTGTCGGCAGACCAACTGATCGCAATGCGGGAAGCCGTGCTGTAGTCCAGGGCCAGATCGACCAGCACCAGGTTGCGCAGGCCTTCTTCGCGGGCACGCTGGGTGGCCAGGCGGCCGTCGGAAAGCGCCAACGTGGCATCGCCGACCTGGATCACGCCACTGCCGGCGCGCTCGGTCACGGCGATGCCGCTGTCGCGCAAACGCTCGACCAACGGCTGCATGACGCCCAGATGCCCCTCGATAACGCAGGACGCAACCTGCGCCGTGCTTTGCAGCGCTGTAGGTTGCGGGCGCTCGGCGCCTTCGGCGTAGCTATAGAAACCTTGGCCAGTTTTGCGGCCAAGGCGTCCGGCATCCACCAACTCCTTTTGCACGAGCGAAGGCTGGAAGCGGAAATCGCCATAAAACGCCTCGAACACCGAACAGGTGACGGCATAGTTGACGTCATGGCCGATCAGGTCGGTGAGCTCGAAGGCCCCCATGCGAAAGCCGCCGGCATCACGCAACAGCGCATCCAGGCTGGCGCAATCGGCTGCGCCTTCCTGCAACAGGCGCAGGCTCTCGGCGTAGAACGGCCGGGCTACACGGTTGACAATAAAGCCCGGCGTTGAGCGGGCATGCACCGGCTGTTTGCCCCAGGCTTTGGCGGTGTCATAAAGGCAGGCGGCCACGGCAGGGTCGGTAGCCAACCCCGAAACGACCTCGACCAGGGCCATCAACGGTGCCGGGTTGAAGAAATGCATGCCCACCACTTGCTGTGGGCGCTTCAAGCCAGCGGCCAGGCTGGTGATCGAGAGTGACGAGGTGTTGCTGGCCAGGATGCAGTCGTCTGCGCACAGCGCTTCAAGCTCGTGCAACAAGGCCTGCTTCACTGACAGGTTTTCAACGATGGCTTCGATCACCAGGCGGGCATCGGCCAGGGTGTCGAGGGTGTCGACTGGACACAGACGGGCGACGATCGCTTCGCGCTCGCCCGCAGGCAGCTTGCCTTTTTCTACCAAGCGGGCGAGCTGACGATCGATGCCCGCCACTGCCTGAGCGGCGGCGCCGGGGCGGTTGTCGTAGAGTTTGACCGGGTGGCCGGCTTGCGCGGCCACTTGGGCGATACCCGCGCCCATGGCGCCTGCACCGATCACGGCCACTTGGGTGTTGCGGTCGAGTGCGCTCATGCTCAACGCCCCTTGAACGCAGGCGTGCGCTTGTTCATGAAAGCGCTTACGCCTTCGCGGTAGTCTTCGCTGCGGCCAGCCAAGCGCTGCAGGTCGCGCTCAAGCTCCAGTTGCTGGTCGAACCCGTTGTCGAAACTGGCATTCAGGCTGCGCTTGATCAGGGCCAGGCCGTAAGTGGGCTGCGTGGCGAGGTGGCGGGCGAGGGTGAGGGCCTCGTCGCGCAACGCGGCATCGTCGACCACGCGATGGATCAACCCCCATTGCTGGGCCTGCTCGGCCGTAAGGCGTTCGCCCAGCATCGCCAACGCCTTGGCCCGCGCCATGCCGACGAGCCGTGGCAGCAGCCAGGTGCCGCCAGAATCCGGCACCAGGCCGATCTTGCAGAAGGCCTGGATGAAGCTGGCCGAACGGGCGGCCAGTACCAGGTCACAGGCCAGCGGAATATTGGCCCCGGCGCCCGCAGCCACGCCGTTGACGGCGCAGATGACCGGCAGCGGCAAATCGCGCAGGGTGCGCACCAGTGGGTTGTAGAACCTATCGATGGACTCACCCAGGTCCGGCATGTCGGCCCCTGGCGCGACATTGCGATCAGACAGGTCCTGGCCTGCACAGAAGCCGCGGCCTTCGCCAGTCAACAGCAACACCCGTGCGTCGTTGCTCTGGCGTACTTGCTTCAAGGCTTCGCGCACTTCCAGGTGCATGGGCGTGTTGAAACTGTTCAGCTGCTCCGGGCGGTTCAGCGACAGGAGGGCAACGCCGTTCTCGATGGAAAACAGGATGTGTTCGAACGTCATGGCAGACTCGCTTGGTCAGTCGAATGGGGAGGTGCTCAGCAGCCTTTGAACCGGGCCTGGCGTTTTTCCTGGAAGGCGCGAATACCCTCATTGCGGTCGGCAGTGCCGGCGAGCAGGGTGAACGCGTGGCGCTCGAAGCGCAGGCCACTGGCAAGGTCGGTATCGCCGGCCTTGAGCAAGGCTTCCTTGGCCAGGCGCACTGCCAGCGGCGCCTTGGCCGCGATAATGCGGGCCACTTGCACGGCCCGCTCCACGGCCAGTTCCGGCTGGGTGACTTCGCTGATCAGGCCGGCTTGCAAGGCGTGCTGGGCGCTGATGGCTTCACCGGTCAACACCATGTGCATGGCCAGCGGCTTGCCGACCGCGCGCAGCAGGCGCTGGGTGCCGCCAGCGCCGGGGATGATGCCGAGGTTGATCTCCGGCTGGCCGAAACGGGCGTCGCTGCCCGCAATGACGATGTCGGCGCACATCATCAGCTCGCAACCGCCGCCCAGGGCGTAGCCGTTAACGGCGGCGATCAGCGGCTTGGAAAACGCGGCTATCCGTTGCCAACACGCAACGCGAGGGTCATTGAGGATGCCGACCAGGTCGCGTTCGGCCATCTCGCCAATGTCGGCGCCGGCGGCGAACGCCTTGCGGCTGCCGGTAATCACCACGGCATGGGTCTGATCATCACGCTCGGCGGCATCCAGCTCACTGGCCAGCTCGGCCAGCAACGCAGTGCACAGGGCATTCAGCGCTTCTGGCCGTTGCAGGGTGATGAGCCGGACGCCGTGCTCCGGCGCTTGCGCATCGAGATAACGAGGCATATCGGGTTCCTCTGGCTGCTCGCACGGCACATCGATTGGCCGGCATTTCTTGGAATTGTTTGCAGGGACGTGGGCTGCACCACGTTCAGGTGCGGACAGTATATGCATTATGCGATACACCAAAGCAACATCAAAAAGCGTTTAACGTATCTCTTTGTGGTGATTTCTGCGCGGGAGATGAGCTATTCAAAAAAGTGATTTAACGATTCATCGTCAGATAAATAGGGCTTTTTCTGTAAAAACAGGTTGCAAATAAGGCTGGCAACAAAGCGATACAGGCATCGCACAATTGACGCGCTACATTTTTGTGATACAAGGACTTGTCACATTTCAAATCATTTCAGGAGCTTTGCCATGCCTTGCTACCGGCTAGACGGCCTGACCCCCGTGGTTCATCCAACTGCCTATGTGCACCCGAGCGCAGTGCTGATTGGCGATGTCATCGTTGGCCCTCGTTGCTACGTCGGCCCACTGGCCTCACTCAGGGGCGACTTCGGCCGCATCGTGCTGGAGGAGGGCGCCAACCTGCAGGACACCTGCGTGATGCATGGCTTTCCGGGGGGCGACACGGTCATAGAACGCAACGGGCATGTCGGCCACGGCGCGGTGCTGCACGGGTGCCGCGTGGGCGAAGATGCCCTGGTAGGTATGAATGCCGTGGTAATGGATGGTGCCCATGTAGCCCCGCGCTGCATCGTTGCTGCCACGGCCTTCGTCAAGGCGGGGTTCGAATGCGCCGAACAAAGCCTGGTGGTGGGTAGCCCGGCACAGGTCAAGCGCCCGCTGACCGACCAGGAGCTGGCCTGGAAGCAGCGCGGCACGGCGGAGTATCAGCACCTGACGCAGCGCTGCATGACCGCGCTGGTCGAATGCCCACCGCTGACCGAAGCCGAGCAGGGTCGCCCGCGCATGGGTGACTCCGGCATCCGGCCCAAAGGCAAGGCGCCAGCATGAGTCTGTCCGTGTCACGCAATGGCCAGGCAACCCGCCGCGCAGGTATAGTCGGAGCTTTCCCCGCGCACAGTTCCTCCATGAGCACACTTGCCCCACTGAACAACCTGATCACTCGTTTTCAGGAACAGACGCCGATCCGCGCCAGCTCGCTGATCATCACCCTGTACGGCGACGCTATCGAACCGCATGGTGGCACGGTGTGGTTGGGCAGCCTGATCAACCTGCTGGAGCCGATCGGCATCAACGAACGGCTGATCCGCACCTCGATCTTCCGCTTGACCAAGGAAGGCTGGCTGACCGCCGAAAAAGTCGGCCGACGCAGCTATTACAGCCTGACGGGCACCGGCCGACGGCGCTTCGAAAAAGCCTTCAAACGCGTCTACAGCCCCAGCCAACCCGCATGGGATGGCGCCTGGACCCTGGTGTTGCTGTCACAACTGGAAGCCGGCAAGCGCAAAACCCTGCGTGAGGAGTTGGAATGGCAAGGCTTCGGGGTGATGGCGCCCAACGTGATGGGCTGCCCCCGTGCTGACCGCGCGGATTTGGCCGCGACCCTGCGCGAGCTGGAGGCCAGTGATGACAGCATCGTGTTTGAAACGCACACCCAGGAAGTGCTTGCTTCCAAGGCCATGCGCGCGCAAGTGCGCGAGAGTTGGCGTATCGACGAGCTGGGGCAGCAGTACAGTGAATTCATCCAGTTGTTCAGGCCGCTGTGGCAGGGCCTTAAAGAGCAACCGCAGCTCGATGCGCAGGATTGCTTCCTGGCACGCACGCTACTGATTCACGAGTACCGTCGGCTGCTGCTGCGCGACCCGCAACTGCCTGATGAGTTGCTGCCAGGTGATTGGGAGGGCAGGGCAGCACGGCAGCTGTGTCGCAACCTGTATCGGCTGGTGTTTGCCAAGGCCGAAGAGTGGTTGAACAGTGCCCTTGAAACGGCTGACGGCCCATTGCCTGACGTGAATGAAAGTTTTTACAAGCGCTTTGGTGGTCTTGCATAGAGATCATTAAGATTAACCTCGGTTAACCTTATCCTAGATAATGCTTACCACGATGAGTATTATGCGTTCCTTATAAAATCTTTAGGTGTGCTATGGTTAACCTTAACTCAGTTAACGTTAACCATGGCGAGCCTTATGACGACCTATTTTCCAGTCGCTTGCGCCGATACTCTCAGTAAAATCGGCCTTTTGGTCAAAGCACGGCGCCTGGCACTCGGCCTGCGCCAAGCCGACCTTACAGCTACTATCGGCGTCTCCGCGCATACCCTTCGCAAGATCGAAGGCGGCTCGGAGCTCGTCGACCTGCGTTCATTCATGCTGGTGTTGTGGCGCCTGGGCATCAGCGAAACCGTTTTCGCCTCGCTGGAAGGCATAGAGCAAACCTCCCAGATCACCCGGTTCAGTGATGACGATGATGCCCACCAGAGCCTGGCATCCCGCCGCGTGCGGCTGGCCAAACCCAAGCCTGAGGAGTTCTGATGTCCCGTGCCTACATCTATATGGAGCACCCCGAGACAGGTGAAGTCATCACCCTTGGCCGGCTGACCCTCAAAGGCAAGCTCGGGGAGTTTCTTTATGCACCTGACCACGTCGCGCGCGGCGGCTGGGTCCCCGACCCAATCAATTACCCGTTACGCGCCGAGGCCTACACCGGCATCGTCAAGAACCGCGGCATACCCGGCTTCATCAATGACGCCATGCCCGATGGCTGGGGCGAGCGGCTGCTGCATCGGGCGTACGGCCAAGAACTCGGCACCCTCGACTTCCTGCTCAAGTCACCCAACAACGACCGCGTTGGCAACCTGATGGCAGGCGGCGCAACAACCCCCGCACCCGGCTTAGGCGATGGCGCAGTACCAACCTTGAAAGGCCTGGCCAAGTTCGTCGCTGCGTGTGAAGCGGTGTACGACGGCCAGCTCGACGTCGAGTCGGTGGCCACACTCAACGTGCGCCAACAGCGTTCGGCTCTGGGTGGTGCACGGCCAAAACGTACGCTGCAGGATAACGGTATGCTGATTCTGGCCAAGCCGCGTGATCGCTTCGACCATTACGACCTGCCCTCGATCGAATATGCCTGCATGACATTCGCCGCAGGGAAGGGCTTGAACGTGGCCAAGACCGCGCTGCATGCTGAAACCCCTTCGACGTTGTTGATCGAACGCTTCGACCGCACGCCCATAGCACAAGGTGCCCGACGTATCCCGATGCTCAGCGCGCTGACCTTGCTGGATTCGGAGTGGAACGGGGCGCACCATCGGGATTGGCGCTATGCCGCCGTGGCCGATGAAATGCGCCGCCGGGGTGTGCCCGATACCGACCTGCAGGCGCTGTTCAAGCGCATGTGCTACAACGCCCTGGTGGGCAACTCCGACGACCATCCACGCAACCATGCGGTGATCTGGGTTGACGGCGGATGGCGCCTGTCGCCCATGTACGACGTACTGCCCATGCTTGAAGAAGGCCCCGCACAGACCTTGGCCATGGCAGTTGGCCGGGAAGGCAGCCAGATTAGCCGCGCGAATATGCTCAGCCATCACGCGCACTTTGCCCTGACGCGGGAGCATGCAGAGCATCTGCTGGTGGAGGTGGCGGGGTGGGAGGACGAACTGAAGGCGTATTACGCTCAGGTGCTTGCCGGCAGCGACCTGGACATGGCGGTTGATGCGGTGAGCTCGGTTCGCATGCTCAGTTAAGAAGAAGGCGGAGGCGGGTGACACTGCTTTCAAATGACATGCATTCCCATTTATACTTGCATCTCATTTCCTCTCTGTTATCGCTACCGTGCAGGCAGATCCTCCAAAGCCATCCTTGCTCTCCACCCTGGTCCGTCACTACGACGACCTGGTCGATCATGTGCGCCGACGCTTCGGCGAGCGGGTGTTCGCGCGTGAAGTCGTTCACGACCTGTGCGTTCAGTTGCTGGAGGATGACGAGAAAGAAGGGGTGCGCAAGCCCCTGGCGCTGTTACGCAAGATCGCCCACGACAACGCCATCTCGCATTACCGCCGCGAGCGTCGGCGCAGCAGCTTGATCGTCGCCGTGGCAGAACTGCCCGACGTCGCCTGCAACGCAGCGCCACAGGAGCGCCATGTCGACGCGGCGAAGACACTGGACAGGCTGATTGCGGCTATTTCCCGATTGCCGCCGCGTTGCCAGGCCGTGTTCATCATGCACAAGCTGCATGAGGTCCCCCAGGCTGAAGTCGCGCAGCGCCTGGGGATCTCGCTGAAAACCGTAGAAAAGCATTTGCGCGTCGGTATGATCGCTTGCCGTGAACATCTGCAATCCGAGGTGGCGCAGTGAGCCGTCCACGAAACAAAGACGATGCTGCAGTCGATGAGGCGCTGGCCGCGTGTCGCGAGACCTTGAAGCAGCACTTCCCTTTACCCAGCTCGCCACCTGCCCGCAAGCCCCGCAAAGGCAGCAAGGTACTCCCGCTAGTATTGCTGGCCCTGGCCGCAGGTGTGGCCTGGAAGGATCCTGCGTACCGCAATGAACACTTTGTCACGCAGGTGGGACAACGCCAGGCGATACAGCTGGCTGATGGCAGCCAGATCAAGCTGGATGGGGGCACTGAGGTACGCGTCAGCTGGCATTTGCGCACCCGGCAAGTTGCACTGGTGCGTGGCCAGGCCTTATTCGACATTTCGCCCATGCACTATCGGCCGTTCTTGGTCGATGCAGGCAACGCCGACATACGCGTGGTCGGCACCCGATTCAACGTCAACATGTACGCGGGTGACGTGCGGGTTACCGTTGCGCAAGGCAAGGTGGCAGTCACAGGGCGCGCGGCGGACCGTACCTCGCTGCTCATGCCTGGGCAGCAGGTGCTCGTGCAACAGGGCATCCCCGGTGAGGTGGTCAAAGGCAATGCCGAAGACGCTAGCGCCTGGCAAGAAAGCCGCTGGGTTTTCGCCGGTACGCCACTGGCTGAGGTGGTTGCTGCACTGCAACGGTATTACGCCCAGCCGATCGAACTGACGGACCCTGATGTCGGCAAATTGCCGCTTTCAGGTGTTTTCAGCAGCGACAGCGTCGAAACGCTGTTGGCGTTACTGCCGGAGATTCTCCCGGTGAAGCTGAGCAGGGAAGGCGGGGTCGTACGCATTCAGCCCCAAGCGGGAAAAAATAATTCTCCAACGAGGTAGGGTTGGGGCCGTCGCGAAGCGGCTAACTCTCTGCACCTCATCTCCTGGAGAATAACAAGTGAGTCAGCTCTTCCTGCGTACACCTTGGCACGTCTCGATTTTGACCAGCACCTTGATGGCCAGCCAGTGGTCGTTCGCGCAAACCATGGTGGTTGTCGATTTCAATATTCCTGCATCAACGCTGGAAAGCTCGCTGAATGCAGTGGCTCGCCAAACAGGTGCTCAAGTGCTGTTTTCCAGCGAGCTGACTGCGGGCAAGCAGGCGCCGGCGCTGCACGGACGTTACACAGTGGCGCAGGCGCTGGGCCAGGTGCTCGAGCAGAGTGGGCTGGTCGCCCAGGCGCGTGATGAGCGGACATTCATCGTTTTACCGTCAAACGAAGCAGCGTCAGGTAATACGCCGTCTACGACCGCCAGCCCCATTGAACTAGCAGGCACGGAGATCACGTCCTCTCGGCTTTCCAGCGGTGTAGTACCGCAGGCACGCCAGGTCAATGTGATCGAACGCGAGCAACTGAAGCAATTGCGCCAGGGCTCTGATGGGCTGGCGACGCTGCTGGCCAAGAGCATCCCTGGGATGGCCGACTCCAGCCGTACCATCACCGATTACGGGCAAACGCTGCGCGGTCGTACGATGTTGGTCCTGGTCGACGGCGTGCCGCTGAACACTAACCGCGACTCTTCGCGAAACTTGGCCAATATCGACCCTGCATTGATCGAGCGCATCGAGGTGATTCGCGGCAGTAGCGCTATCTACGGCGCTGGTGCAACGGGAGGGATCATCTCCATCACCACGCGGCCCGCAGGCGGCGAGCAAATGGCAGAGACCACGCTAACGGGCGTTTCGCCCTTGAGCCAAGTGGGCAGCGATGGCCTGGGAGGGCAGTTGCAGCATCATGTTGCCGGCGCCCAGGGTGCCCTGGATTACGCATTCGATTTCGGCGCACGCCATATCGGCGCCTCTTACGATGCCAAAGGGCACCGCATTGCGCCCGAGCCTAGCCAAGGTGACCTGTTCGATTCCAACAGCTACAACATTGGCGGAAAGGTTGGTTGGCGCATCGACGAGCTGCAACGTATTCAGCTGTCCCTCAGCCATTACAACGCCGAGCAAAACAGTGACTATACCGCCGACCCAGCGGTCAGCCGATTGCCGCCTGGTTCCGCACCCGCACAACCGTTGTCCGGGTTGTCCCTCGACGAACAGAACCAGATCAAGAACACCTTGGTGAACCTTGAATACGGTCACTCGGAAGTGCTCGGGGGAACATTCAATGCCCAGCTTTACTACCGCGACTATTTCACCCGCTTCACGCCCTTCGATGCCCGTGGCGTTGCCACACGTGGGCGCAATGTCGATCAAGTCATGCAGAACAGCGAAGTCGTTGGTAGTCGCATTACCTTGCGAACCCCGATCGGCGGGGCAGATACCGAACTGTTGTGGGGCGGCGACTTCAACCAGGAGCGCAGCGACATGCCGATCGATATCTTCGACCCGCAAGCGTTTGATGCGAGCGGCGGAACGGTATTCAATAAAATCGGCAAGTTGAGCTACATGCCTGACCTGACGTCGCGCAGCGTAGGTGCGTTTGCACAGTTACAGCATCGTTTCAACGAGCAGTGGTCCATGGAAGGCGGCATCCGTTATGAATATGCCACCGCCGAATACGGAGACTTCATTCCGCTGTCTGAATCAAGCACCGCCAACCCCGCCACGGTGGAAGGCGGCAAAGTCCATTACGATGCATTGCTGTCCAATATCAGCCTGACTTACTCGCCCGTCAGCGGCCAGGCGGTTTATGCCGCCTTCAGCCAAGGCTTCCAGTTACCTGACATTGGCGTGCAGCTGCGTAACGCACGCCGTGGTTTCGATATTGGCTCGTCCAACCTGGAGCCGGTCAAGACCAATAACTACGAACTCGGTTGGCGCGGCGAGCTGGGCGAGGAGACGTTGGCATCGCTGGCTGTTTTCTACACCACATCAAAACTGGGCGATGTTCAGAGCTTCAACAATGGCCTGATCCTCACCCGCACCCAGGAGCGCATCTATGGCGTGGAAGGCAGCGCTGACTGGTTGACCAGCGACGAGCATTGGGGGGCAGGGGGGAGCTTCACTTGGATGAAAGGACGCGAGCAACCAGACGGTGGCGATTGGCAAGACATGACAGGCTATCGCATTCCACCTGTGAAACTGACAGCGTATCTTCAATACAAGCCAGACGAAGATTGGAGCCATCGCGTGCAGGCGACTTACTTCGGTGCAGAGGATTACCGCCTCAAAGGTGTCGAAAGCTTTGGCAGACGCAGGGTAGATGGCTACACCACGGTGGATATCATCAGCCAATACCAGCTGAGTGAGCATGATCAGGTCAGCGTGGGCGTCCAGAACTTGTTCAATCGGTATTACTATCCGCTGTACAGTCAACTGATGCGTAACAGTAACAACACCAGCCATTTGCCTGCGCCAGGCACTGTGTTAACGGCGAGTTATACCCACCAATGGTGATCGGCAGGGCCCCTTTAGGCTGGTTTATACATAACTACACTAAATGAATATTTAGCGTAGTTATGTTAAGAAGTTGCGAATATCAAGCTGCCGTCGCTTGGCTGAAAGGAGCAGGCGGCGGGCTTTGCAGGCTTTGCAGGCCTTGCAACCAATCACAATACAGACTTACCCCTTGTTCCACCGTCAATGTTGCCGTCTTGTAACCTGCATCGCGTAAGCGCTGCAGGTCAGCACACGTGTAACACTGGTACTTGCCGCGCAAATGTTCAGGAAACTCACTGTACTCCAGAATGCCTTCAAGCAAGGCCATCTCCAAGGACAGTGGGGGTTGGCCTTGGTATTTGCGTAATCGGTTGATCACTGCCAGCGCAACATCATTGAACGACTGGGCGCGTCCGCTACCCACATTGAAAATGCCGCTTAGTTGCGGGTGATCAAGGAAGAATAAATTGACCCTGACCACGTCATCCACCGAGACGAAATCACGCAAATGGCTGCCGCTGGGGTAACCGCCGTAGCTGCCGAACAGGCTGACTTTGCCGCAGGCCTGGTACTGGTTGAAACAGTGCAGGGCCACCGACGCCATCGCGCCTTTATGCAGTTCATGGGGCCCGTAAACATTGAAATAGCGCAATCCAACGACCTGACTGCGCGTAGCTGACAACTGCCGGCGCACATGCTGATCGAACAGGAATTTGGAATAGCCGTAGACGTTCAATGGGCGCTCACAATCGCGCTGTTCATGAAAGTCCTGGCCAGCACCGTAGACTGCTGCCGATGAGGCGTACAGGAACGGAACCTGTTGCGCCTGGGCAATCTCCAGCAAGTCCCGGCTGTAGCGATAATTATTGTCCATCATGAAACGGCCGTCGGCTTCGACGGTACTGGAACATGCGCCTTGGTGCAGCACCGCACGTACGTTGCCAAATTGTCCGCGCCGAAACCGGTCCAGGAAGTCATCCTTGTCCAGGTAGTCAGCGATGTCACTGTCAGCCAGGTTGAGGAATTTGTCGCCTGCGGTGAGGTCGTCGACGGCGATGATCTCGGTTTGGTTGCGTTGGTTGAGCGCCTGTACGAGGTTGCTACCGATGAATCCCGCGGCGCCTGTTACGATGATGGTCATGCCAGATCCCCATAAGGGTGCGGAGATCGGATTTTAGTGGAGGGAATCTGCAGGGATGTTAACCAAGGTCAAAGGATGGGATGGTTGGGTGGGTTATCGCCCTGGTACTGGTTTCGAATCTGGGTATCCCACGGGCGTGTGGGTTTATACGAGAGTTCGCATAATGCATATTATGTTAAATCAAATATTATGAGGAGATGCTCATGTTGTCGGTTGCACCTAAAATCCGGAGATTCAGAACTGATGTGACCCCCACTGATTAATCGGAAACGTGGACGACTTGATCGGAAAGCATTCCAGGCCAACCAGTTAGGTTGCACAACTGACGTACTATCTCAACCCGGCTACGCCTTTTCTGTCAGTACTAAATTGGAAAAAACCGCTCTGTAGCCCCTGATTTCTGGTGTCAGCCGCCTGCCTCCAAATCACTCCCTGGTGTACCGCGTGGCGAAAGTAAATTGGAAAATAGAATTCAGCCATACCGGCCACGGCGCATACCCATTGTTTTCAATGAAATTATTTTCGCCCCGATATCCTAAGCTGCTCCTGTACTCTGGCCGATTGACGAGAGTTAATCGGACAAAAATTCGCCTGCATGGCTGATGTCGCCCAGATGTTTGCGTTCATAGCACCTACTGTATAGATTCAGATGCTGAGATCTCTAAGGCTCAAGGCTGTTAGCCTTCGCAATTGCCGGCTCGCATTTGGGATACATATTATGGTTCTGAGGTTTCATGGACTACTGACGCACCCTGACTCGCCGGCCGAGGGCGCCAGCGAACGGTCTTGTGCGGAAAAGGAGTTGGTGCGTATTTACCTCCAAAGTCTTCCGTCGGCTTTACGTGCTCAGGAAAGCTATGCGCTGATGACTGATTATGCGCTGGCCACCATGGCTAAGCCCGCTCAGGCCCGCTGGGATCAATCAGTTTTAGAAAAGTTTTTGCTTTGGAGCTTCATTGTTAAAACAAAGCCCCTGGCGGAACTAAATAATAGCGATGTGCAAGATTTTTTGAGCTTCTGCACCACCCCTCCTGAGTCATGGGTATCAAAGAGCAACGATAGATTTGTAAATGAATTCGGCCTTCTACAAGCCAACCCAGAATGGCGTCCATTTCACTCTCCCTTATGCGAGAATGGGGTCAGGTGGGTTATTAACCGATTTTTTAGTTTTAACTCTGAAGCCATCGGTCTTGTCCTTTGTCCTCCTAGTAGACCCGAAACTCCTCATGTGAATACATGCAGTTGCACTGATGCAGAGCCGTTGTGCTGCGATTACCTTGATGCGTTAAAAGAAATCACGAACGGAAAGAAAGGACTAGAGCTCGGATTGTTTATGTTCGCCACCTCGTTTTATCTTAAAATACCCTTGAGGGATTGCCTTAACTATTTAACTTTCGATTGTTTTGATTTTTCGGACAGAACCAATGGAAGATTCAAAGTCAACACAGGTAAAGGATCTATTTCCGGGAGAGTCCCTGAACATTATATGGAATATTTTTTTCGCTGGAGACAGATTTCTCAACTGCTGCCCTACCCTACATCTGACGAAATGCAACCATTGTTTCATCGGCGAGCAAAAAAATACCCGACAGCTTATCTTCCAAAAGTTGACGTAAATGGTTTGCTTCCCACAAAAATGTTAAGAGCTTTTAATGAGGGCTGCGCACGGTGTCGTAAGCCGGAAGGTCAACTCCTGAGCAGTTTTGATAGAAGCAAAAAATACAGAAATAAAGTCGCTAATAAACAGGAGGCCTTTTCTACTATTGAACGGCTCTACCAAGAGTCTAATAACATTAACCATGACACCTCTGCTACGGCAGTCCCTTTATATCTTGTAAAAGAAGGAGTTACGGCGCAACTCCCTGAGAAAGTAATAACTTACTTTTTGACCTCCTTTAATCCAGTTAGCAGTAAGGAAATTTGCTCGTCTGGAGCGTCACTGTTTTGTTTGTTTGTTCGGGGGGAGCCAAACTATCTGAATCTTCGCGCGTTTGAAAAGCTTACTCTTTGGTCGATCCTGGTAGCTGGTAAGAGCCCAGCAGATCTAGATGCGTCAGATGCTAAATCATTCTATCTATTCTGCTTGAATCCTCCAGCGCAGTGGATCAGCACCAGGATATACTCCCGATCAAGCATAATGTGGAGGCCGTTTCTTAAGCTTCGGCCGGGCAAAGCTAACAATGTTCCTCGCGCCGGCATGATCGTAAGATGGTGCAATGCTTGCTACATCCAACTGGTGCAGGCTGGTATTTTGCGTTCAAACCCTTTCCATCGTTTAAACAAATATATCAACTAAAAAACCAATGGGCAGTCCACACTGCGCGACTGTCGTGATCCGTCAGGTAAACGCCCATATTCGTGCCTCGAAACATCGAGACGCGCTGAAGGTAGATTCGCACTGGGCAGTGCAGGCTGAGGACATCCTTCAACCTCTGGGCGAGAGCAAGCCTGCTGTCAATCATTTAGAGATGAAGCACCCCGTTGAGGTCATATCCCTCAGCTCTATGTGAATTCGCTGGCTGAAGAATGTGAGCTGACACTGGTCAAACCCTGAAACAGGCAGGTGCTGATTATCACAAGTGGCCCGAACGATAGAAAGATTGCCCTAGCCTTCCATTAAGGGAGTGAACGGAGTAGCTAGAGATCTGGCAGCAGTGTTGGCTTAGGCATTTTTACTGCGTGCTGTTGGCACTACAAGCCAAGATCTCGCGCGAATAGCTTGCAGCGAAGGGAGTCTGCTACCAACTCATCTTTGACGAGTTTTTCCAATAGCGCGTAAGTAAAGTCGACCCATGATTCTACTGTGAACTTCCCATCCATGCTAGGAGCCCAGATGAAAGGCTGTTGATCACGCTGGACTTTTAGATGTACCAGCGTTCTTATTGCTACAGCGCCCTTCCCTTCAAGGGTCTCCGCTGGTTGATCAAAGTCTGATGAGGGCAGCATGAAAGCCCTTCGTAGGTAATCGTCAAAGGTTATTCTTGAGGTAAATTTTTTCAGGGCATCTTCGAACATCGAAGATATTTCTTTCACAGAGTACGCTAGGCTTGCCGCCCGCCAGATCGAATGCACCTGCTCAATGTCAAAGCCGTGCTCAAGCGAGGACTGTTGCACCTTAGAATAGAGGCTACGAACCTCAAGAGGGATGCCCGTGCCAGTCGGCTTGTAAGCACTTTTTGCCTGATTGATATCCGTCCTCATCCATTTTTTCTGGTTACTTACAGCAGTGGAGTTTGATGCAATTTGACGCATTTCGGCAACGGTGACTTTGCTGCTTTTATTCTGCCTCAACCCTGACTTCATCTCACACCCTAGCGTAAAGGTAGGTTTCACTGAGTGGCCTCTTGGAGTTGATATTTACTGCCATCTATGCGCTGATGATTTGCTAGGGACGGCGGGCCCGCCCTGCGCACTTACCCGCGCAGTTGAGCGGCATCATTCGAACTTGAGGGTAGAGCGTAAATCCGGGCTGTCAAGAGGGTGTTCGTGTGCGCAACCTGTTACGATCAGAGATTGTACGAAACGAAATAAGCATTTAATTAATTATTGCAAGCTCTGTTGCTCGCCGCTAGAGGTAGGATGCAAAAATCCACTAAGTGTAATATTCAAGGCCTGAGCAGAAAAACGTAATAATTTCATTGGGTTGCGGTCAATTTGATGCGGGCTATTTAATATACTAAGTGTACTGTTTTAGCGAAATTTTCCGCCTCCCCTGCCCCTCGTCAAGGGTGATCCTATTCAGTTGGATTCAGACCAGCGGCACGAATCCTCACGGCCATCCTAGTCACGGCAACAGACAATTTCCATTCGCAAGGCCGCCCCTGAAAACCACATTGCTCCATTTTCTCTAGCGAGTACCTTATTTATTTGATTGCGTGCCAGCTGGCTCCACAGGCATTCTAAAATAAGCATGCAAACCCCTGTCGACGGTTGACGTGTGTACAGTATAAATACAATAACCAGGAGGCTTAAAATGTCCGCCAGCGATAGACATGCTCCAGCTACTAAAACTAAAACGGGCACGAAGGCGTGGTTTAGCAGAAGTCGTCTGCCCCCCGCCCACAAACGAGTCGTAAGTCTCAGCCAATTCCAGGCGATAGGTTGGCTTTTCACGGTGGTAGACTCTATGGCGGAAGGTTCCTACCTAGACCAGTTAAATGCGATGTACGCGTTTGACAGAGAGGTCGAACAATTTCATTTGGGAAATTTTTCTGCGATACACCTACTGACCTCCGCGACTTGGAGCGATAGAGTAGTTGCAGCTTGGTGTTTGGTCGGCGCGGAACAACGAGCGATTGCCAAGCAGTTTGTGACCGACGATGCACACAATTTTTGGCCTGACACGCAATTCTGTAATCCTGGTTGGGACGAGTATGTTCAAGCGAGGATCACCGCTATCAACGCAGGCGAAACGGGGCCCGCTCAGTTTGATATCGTCAGTTTTGTTGGTCAGCCTGCCCGTGCCCGCCTTGTTTTTGCGCAGAAGCAAGTAATGCCGATCTTGCTGGCCCACTAAGAGCCTGCGAGCCCTATCAAATCCTGCGGGAGATCGCCTTGGTGCAGCTGGGAGAAAAACTAAGCTATAGCTTAGTTTCTCTAGCCAACCGTCACAAAAACCGCAAAAACTAAGGTAAACCTTAGTTTTTAGATCCCGATCTTAGGCAGTGGGTTGCCCAGCCGATTGCGTACGAGGATCTCCCAGAACTCAACATTTGCTTCGTGGTGGGGAGTCCGTCAAGACCGCAGCTGTAGTCCAGGGCCCAAACGACGCATTACCCACCTACCCTCGCTTGCGACGGATGAGCTTAGCCGTTAGGCCTCCACATCGCGATTACGCTTGGGTCACCCCTACCGTAATCATCTACGGGAGCTCGAATCCCAGGCTCTCAAGCACCAGCCGATCTTCAGCCTTCAATTTTTTCACTGCCCAAATCAGCACATGCTTCGGCCGCGAGCTCGCCACATAGGCAAATCTCGCAGCTTCGGAAGTCCGGTCACGCAGCCAGTCCTTCCAGTGCGACAGATGCACGCCTGGTTTCTGTGACGATACAACCACAGTCACGTCGTGTGTTTCACCCTTGACCCCGTGAATCGTCTCGAAACGCAGGCAGTCACGTTGGTCGGTTACATCGGGTACCCCGGCCAACCTTTCCGAGATCAGCATCTTCCCCTGCCCAGAACGGGCTCGCAAATTAAGGCCTCTCAGCCCTTCTAAATGCTTACGCACCTCTACAGATACGAATGTTTGATCTGGCAGCTTTCCAAGCGCAATTTTTGCTGCCCTGGCCCAGTCCGACCAAGTCTGATTACCATCTCCAACACCTTGTTCCACCAAGAACTGGAGACCGTCGTGAAGGAATACACGCCACGCCAGTTTTGACTCTATATCCATAGGGCAGTAAGGGCCTGCTTTCGTCACCTGCAGTTCTAGCCGGGCCGCCAGCCACTTACCGAATGTTTCCAGGCATTGCGCTATGTCCGTCAACCTGCCTGCTTTGAGGTTTAGGCAGGCCAGCGCCAGCAGCTCGATGCCTTCGAAAGCTCTACCATTACGTAAGCGCTGCAGTGTTGCATGTCCGCGTGCAACGACCACCACCTTGTCATGTATCAGGCTCATTTCTCGAATGGCCGGAAGCACCTCCGACGGGCAGTTCTGATACTCGACGACCTTCGGTTTTACTGAAGCGATACGGGGATTGCCCACCACACGGTCGGATTGAAGAATGTTGGAACAGACATCTACGATGGCTTGGCCGCTTCGCCAATTCTCGTTGAGGACGTACTCCTCAAAGCCAAGCTCCTCCATGCGCCGACGCACGCTTGCAGGATTCGATTTCCTGAAACCATAAATTGACTGGTTAAGGTCACCTACAAAATGGAATTTTACGCCTAATCGGCTCAGCCTTTTGACGATCAAAAGCTGCTCAGCCGACAAATCTTGGCACTCATCGACGATCACTAACGGGAAACGACGTGCGATACGCGAGAAGTACTCTTTGAATTTGTCTTCTCGTAGACCCACCAGTGCGAGCACGTCGACGTCGCCGTAGGTCGCAAAGCCACCAGCCCAAAGCCGCTTCTTGGTCGCTGATAGTTCCTCTTTGGTGTCCGCGTCGAACTGGGCCAGGTTGGCCTCTTTATCCCACTTACGATCGTTGGTCGAAAACACGAAGCGTCCGGATCCCAGATCGTAGTTGTACCGGCAGGCTGATACGGTGCGCCCACATATTTTGACCCGCGTACGGTAGATGTCAGCTGACTTGTCGATGATACGAATGCGGAAGTCGCCGTCGCGTCCTTGGAAGCCTGTTATCTCGCTGGCGATACTCGATAGCAGATGTGTGAGCACGAAGCTGTCGAAGGTGGAGATACAGTGCGGCGAGCCTAATGGCTCTCGAAGGTACTTATAAACCCTGCTCTGCAGCTCGTCGGTAGCGCTATTGAGAAAGGTGAGCAAAACAATTCCAGCAGGATGATGGTTCCACTCCTGGATAATCTTGCATACCTTGGCGGCCACTACCTCGGTTTTGCCGCTGCCTGGGCAAGCCCGCAGGTAAACATGTTGATCCAGCGGTGCATCAATGTATCTCTGCTGCTGGTCGGTGAACTCGATGCCGGCTGCTCCCAGTTGGGCTGGCTTCTCCTGTGCTGCCATCAGGCCGCACCTTGTTCCAGACCGCAAGCCCAGAGGACGGCCTGGCGGATATACGTCGGCACTATGAAGCCCGCCCCATTTGCCTCAAGCACGTCTGCGAAAGCTTGAGCGTAGATGCCTTTGCCAATGTCATCGGAGTCAATACGATCCAGCAAGGCGCCAGCGTAAGGCGCTCGTTGGGCGGAGGTCATGGCAGCGAAATCGAGTTCCGCGTCTGCTTTGAGGCTTTTTACCACCGGCCCATCTTGAACCTCCCAGAGACCAGCGGCAACGATCAGCATCGTTTTGAGGTTGTTACCCTCCATTGCGATGTCGTATTCGAAGGTTTTGTACTTGCCTGCAAAAAGCCGTGCGAACTCTGACAGGCCGATGTGCTTCTGCAATCCCAGCGCCGGGTTGTTGCCGACAATGCAGTTGTCTGCATGGGGCAGAAATGGAACGCTCTTTTGACCGCCCTCACCATCGTCCTCAATCACTGACTTTGGAGGATCGTTGTCGGTCAGCCCTGAGCACCTGACAGGAATGTTTTCACCTTGATGCTCGGCTTTGACGTCGCAGAACAGCTGCATGAAGTGGTTGAAATAGATTCCGCCCAGATTGATGACCGACACTCCGTAGTCGTCCAGGGAATTTCGCCCATCGCCGAAGGGCTGCAGTACGATCTTGGCGAGCGCCGGCAAGACCATCGCCTCCGCTATGCCCTCGACTAGGATTGTGCCTTTGGCGAACAGCAGGTTCGACTTCGTCGCATCAAGCCACCTGTCCACAAATTGTCGGCTCTGCGTGGGCAGGCCGCAGTTCCTGAGGGGGACTGCCTTGGGGCGATCGAGGTTAGAAAGATGGATAACGTGATCTACGGATACGGCAGCGGTGATCACAGTCGAGTGGGTGGTTATGATCACCTGCATTCCGCGAGCCTCAGCAGCCTTCTTGAGGTGCCGAAGGAGCCGGAGCTGAAGCTGGGGATGAAGGTGCGCCTCCGGCTCCTCGATTAACAGCAGGCGCAGGTACGTTTTCTCGCCCTGCGCTGCATCGGCTTCGAAGATGAGCTCTGCCAGAATGGAAGCGATGTATAGGAGGTTGTTGTAGCCCAGGCTGTTTTCTTCCAGCGCACGAAATTGTGCTGCGTCAGCTTTGCTCAAGTCTGGAAAGTACAGGAGCCTCAGCCCTTCCACGATTCGAGAGAAGCTCACTTCCGAAAACTGGATCATTGTGCCCTGAGAGAGATGAGCGCCCAGGGCAGCTTTTAGGCTGTCGCCAATTCGCTGGTTGGCGGCTTTGATCGCAAACTTGTCGCTCTCTGACAGCTCGCGATTGAAGTCTCCGACGTGCTGCTCCAGCGGATGCAGAACGCGGGCTTTTCTAGCGGCGTCTATGTCCTTGCGGCAGAGCGCTTTGAGCAGGCGCGCCAAGCGAGACTGGCGCCCTTCTCGCAGCTTGACTTCAGCATCACGTAACGGTGGGAGGTAAACGCAGTGGACGTAGTCCAGCTTCTCGGTTTCAAACGCTTTGGTGTACTCGTGGCCACCGTAAGTATGGTGTTTGAACCTACCACGAGACTCCTGGTTTAGGGCCGTGAACGTGAGTTTTGCCTCGGGTTGGTTGCCGCACCAGGTGTCAAACGCAATGACATCGTTCTTGTCGAGACCGGAGAAGGTCGCCTGAATTTTGATCTCCTCAGCCGCGACATCATCCTTGCTGAATCCCCTGTAGAAATCACGCTCACTGATAACCCGTTTGCCCGACTCGGAGTCATTGAAGAGCTGTCGTATCGCGCTGACGACGCCAGTCTTGCCGGCCCCGTTTTCGCCGACCAGAACGTTCAGGCCGTCATGGAGTTCGATCGAGAACGTCTCCCCAAAGCATTTGAAGCCCCGAACATCCAGCGTACGTAAATACATGAGTATCCCTTCTTCATGAACTGCTAAATAGCCGGGTTTGAGCCGTGCCATCTCTATTGTCAAAGTGACATAGAGCCAGGTCAGCTCGTTTGTGGTGCCTGGTCAGGAAAAGCACATCATCAGCGGTCGTGCCACCTCAGGTGCCATCAGCTTGGAAAGCTCTTCTATTAACCATGTCGCGCAAGGCCACAGTGCCTGTACAGCCAGCAGCACGGTGAAAACGAAAAACGCCCGCAGGAGGTAGTCATGCGCCAGCTTGATATGGCTCACCTTGGCGTTGTTGCCCGGGTAGTTTTCGATGACTTTAATGGCGATAGACTTGGCCAAGCTCGCGACGGGTTGTTGCGTGCTCCAGCAGCGTGAAATATCGCCGGCCCCTACCGTGTGGGCATTTCTCACGCGCAGTACGCAGAACGCGCTGTACCCCGCTCGAAGGACATACGCCACTGCAAGCGCAAACACCGCTAGCGACAGGGCGCCAAGGGCTTTACTGGTCTTGTCGCTCCAAAGGGTCGGCAATAACGACACCAACACTGGGATGAGTGCAGTTACTGCCGCAAGGTAGACCCCAGCTTTCGTGTCAGCACCTTTACGACGCTCCTGTTCAGCGTCGTACATCCGGCGCGCCTCTTCCAACGCTATTTCGCTTTGCAGATCCCAATTGCCGTCGTTGACAGATGCCTTCCACCCATCGCGCATTTGGTCATTTGCCGCAACCTGTTCAGGCGTAGGTGGAACCAGGGTCGGCCAAAACAACTGCCTATCAAACCGGGCCATTTCGGATCATCTCCAGCTCATCAACGATTGCCGCAGCTATTGGGTATCCGGTTTGATTTTCGATCCAGGCCCACTGACCGTTTGGATTGATCTCCAAAAACCACAGCTTTTCATCCCGGTCGCACACGAGATCAATAGCGCCATACCGTAGATTCAGACAGCGTACCAACTCCCGACATTGAGCAACTACTTCATCGGGCAAGCGGATGGCCTCGTGTCGCAAGTCAGGGCGACTACCCCGTCGCCAGTCAACCTCGGTTTCTTCGTTATCTTGAGACCAGATGGCCGTGGCGAACACCTGAGCGCCAACGACAGTGACTCGGACATCATATTTTTTCGGCACCTCAGCCTGGATAATCAACGGCGCAAGGCCAAGGGCAGGCGCATCTGCCTCGGTCAATGGCTGCAGCCGTGAGGTGAACATCACCTTTTCCAGTGCGCCCGGCAATACCGCTTGCCGCAGAGGCTTACCAATGGCCTTTCCCTCTGCCGTCAGTAACTCTGCGGCCTTCAGCTGGTTGGTGATGGCGGTATCCGGGATATTGAAACCGAGCCGGCGCGCAATCAGGAGCTGTCGTGGTTTATCTTCAGCCAGAAAGATCTGAGTAGGGTCACTGAACCAGCGACTCTCCAGACGAAAATACAGGCTCTTCAGAAAGCTGCTCCATTCGGCCTCAATGTAGGCACGTTCACCCGCATCCAGAACTGTCTCAGGAGCTTGTGGCGAGCCAGGCCTTCGAAAATAGGCAGCGGTCACGTCATGCCCCGTGATTCGCTTTCCTTCCAGCTTAATTGCCCAATCGTTCATGGCGCTGACGCCCAGCGTGCTTTGGGACAGAGGGAGCAGTTCAGTGTTCAGCCTGAAATAAGGCAAGCCTCGCCGTTGGAGCTCTGCGACGACGAAGTCCATAGTTATGTCGCGGCGATTAGTGACCAGCAGAAACATGGTGGAAAGCCTCAATCCAAGTAAAAGCGCTCATCGAGGCCGAATTGCATATCCCCTGGATCATCGTGCTCAAGCTCCGCCTCGGTTTTGGTCATTAGCTCCAGCATGGCGTAGCTGTCACCCGGGTCATCCTCTTCGATCACCGTATCGGTCTTGGTCATCAGTTGGAGCAGATGAGAGGCCTGCCCCCTGGAGGTGAGATCGTCGTCACTTTCAGGCTTGGAGTATGTTTTTGTGAGCGTTTCGAGCGTCACGAACGAGTCATCATCCTCTTCACTATTGACCTTCGTCTTGGTGAGAAGCTCGTCCAGCGCTCCACGAGCAATAACTGGCTTAATACCATTAGGTGTCTCAACAACCCACATATCGTGCTGAGTCGAGTAATAGCCTGGCAGATTTTCGCTACCTGTTCTCGGCACAGCGTTTCTAACGAGAAGGGGTGAAACTGCCTTGTATGCGGGGATGGAGGCTGTAGGCATTACGCTTAACTCCTGTATGGCGATGTGCCAACATATTACGGCGAACTGAGGGATTCGTCATTCTCGTACCTGCTGAGCACCTCTAGGTCAGTGTGTTGCGTTCCTTCGCAGCCCCAATACTCCATCAAACCCTCCACGCCCCGTGCTTTATGTCATTGCGGCACGGAGGATCTTGCACAGGTCTTTCCACGGCAGTTGTGCTTCAGTAGCGCATCAGCGAAGCCCAAAGCCCATTCGCGCCAGCTCACCCAGAAGCTCCTCACGCCCATGCAGACTCGACACATTCCGGAGTCTGCTGATCACTTGCTCCGACCAGCCGGAAGCATTCATTCCTTCTCGCTGATAAAACGCACCCAGGCGCGCATCGTATTCCGAGATGACGCCTTCCTCGCCAGCGATCGTATATGTTTCGTGATGCAGTACGGCTTGCTGCGGTAGCCGCGGTTTTACCTTTGCAGGTCGGTCAGGTGATGGATAACCGACGCATAGGCCGAAGACGGGATAGACCTGGGGAGGCAGACCCAGCTCATTTGCAACCCCTTCGATATCGTTACGGATGCCACCGATGTATACGCTGCCAAGCCCCAGTGACTCCAAAGCGACAACAGCGTTCTGAGCGGCCAACGCTGCGTCGATTGTGCCTAGCAGCAAGCTTTCCAGGTACGGTAGTGCTTCCAGCTCTACCCCCGCCTGCTCCGCTATGCGCGAAACCCGGGACAGGTCTGCGAGCCAGACCAGGAACAATGGGGCTTGATAAATATAGGCCTGATTGCCGGCCAGGCCGGACAGGCGCTTCTTGCGATCGACATCTTGAACGGCGACGACACTCCAGACCTGGAGATTGGAAGATGTCGATGCAGACTGGGCAGCTGCGACAAGGGTCTCGATCGTGCCATCAGGCAAGGGTTGATCAGTGAACGCCCGAACACTCCGGCGATCAAGGAGTTGCTCGATGACCTCATTCCATTGCGTGGGCGGCGAGATGTCAGTTGCGCCGTAGCGGGCACTGAGCTTGGACTGTGCGTTGACTGTCATCAATATGCTCCAAAAGGGCCGAAGGCTATCAAATTGATGCCCGCGTAACACTCCCACCATGCCAAGTTTCATTTACCATGCCGTCAGCCGAGTTCGGACACGGACAGTTCGACAACATCCAGATATAGGTACTTTTTTTGGAAGCAAAACCGCTCACGGCCCGCGAGGCTTATCAGATCCTGCGGGACATCGCCCTCGGGGTTCGTAGCATGCGCCGTCTAGGTGGGCAGTCTTGGGCTGAGATCTACTGCGGTTTGATGACGGTGGAGGCCGATGGCTGGGTGCTCACGTTCTACAACGACTGTGACACGCTCGACTATTGCGACAGCTGCTACAGCCCGGAGGGACGTGCCTACATTTTCGACTCGCTGCAGTCGTACAGTACAGACCCCGTAGAGCTGCTGAGCACTTGGGAGCATGCGCAGCTGGAAAAGCTGTTGGGTGTCGTGTAGCCGGCCACCGGGGAGCGGCTGGGGTTTTGTTTGGTAGACGGTCGGCTTACGTTTGGGGTTCGAAGCGGGCCCTTGTTGGAGCCGCCCGGCTCAATGTCCAAACTTCCATCTAAAGGGCATCGTCTAGGCAACTCACGCAACAAACCCATGCTCCAAGCGCCTGATAAACTCGATGACCGTGTCCGTTTCCAGCCTGGTTGTGATCATGGCGCCAGGAGCTTTGCCACCAAACGCTGTAACGGGACGCGTCATCCATTGCAGAGCTGCATCAAGATCGCGGCCAAATAGACTCTTTGCTGCTTCGAGTATTTCCAGGTAACGGTCGTGTTGCTCGAGGGACAAGGTACTCATCTGAAGGCTCGCTCCGCTTTGGCGATGTACAGGCCGGGCATGTTGCTGTGCGAAGGTTAAACGAGATCATTGGCCAGGGTACGATTAAAAGATAGGCTTCGTTGGTAAGCGATCCTCTTGCATCATCGTCCTCGCTGGGCTTGGCCAGAGAACCTAGCGTCGATCAGCGCCAGACCTCTCGCGAGCCAGGCCCGTCAGACGGCCCCACAGCCGGAGGCTGAGCAACCCTAGCCTGCTCACGATCTAGGTGATCATCTTTGCGATCGTTGTCCGAAAGATACTCAGTGCACGCCCAGTGGCATGGGATAGTTGAAATGGACACTCAAGGCTAATCGAGCAAGCTCAGATCATTGGCGGGCCTGGCTCCGGCTAGCCCCCCGGAGGAATACGGCCATGCTCGCCCAAAGGCGTTGCCGCAGACTTCGCTTCGCTGCTTGGCCCACTTTCTCCAGTCGTTCAACCCTTGCAATCATCCGTGCGATGGCAAGTCTTGCCCGGCGTCGGCGTCCATTCCCTCTCATCCACTGGTCTCCCAAAAATGACCTGGTTACGGCGTAGCGTGATCGAAAGAATGGTTACCGTACACGACGTAAAAAACCACGGCTACCTATCAAGTTGATGGCGAGTTCTCACTCAACCTCACCTCGCCGGCGGTCGAGTACGCTTCGTGGTGCAGCACTGCCTTCTGGGGTTAGCCGCCGCTTACCTTCGTAGGTCGGTCAGTGGATGGATAACCGATGCATCATCCTGTCGTTCCGAAGGGTTAATACTGGCCTGATTCGGGCACGCAGCGTTCTGAGCCGCACGATTCAGCGCTAACTGCTCTTGCATCCATTGCCCTGCCAATTTGAATTCTTGCATCATGTCCAAGAACTCTTTGTCAGTCAGAGCCCTGGGAGTATCTGCCCTCAAGGTGCGCCTCCAAGCAACGAACCGGCTGGGAGCAGAATACTTGATTTTCAGAGCGGCATCGCTTCCGTTGCCCGAACCTAAAAAGGCACTTTGGTGATCTAAATTCCTGCTCCGTCCTGGACATAATCAAACGTCCAGTCAGCAAGGCCCTCACAGCCATAAGCCAGATAGTCTGGTGGTGTTACTACTCTTGGATCAGTCCCTACTGACAATGCGGCAAGCCCTGCACTCTGGGCCGATGGGAGTAAGTCGTCCCACCAGGAGATTCGGATAGCATGATTCTCACAGGCCAGCGAAAGCCGCAGCAGCATATCCTCAAGCTTTGCACCCCTGATAAACCCTTCCTGCATGGACTCGCGCACCCACTGACAGGATTGGTCGCTCGACTCATGCCAAGCGAGCACATATGCCCAACCGTCCTGCGTGGGGGCGGTAAAGAATGTCAGTAAGTCGAGCGCCTCGGCCTCTAGCCCGAGATCCTGAAGCTTGCGACCAAGAAAGTCATAATCAGGGAAAAGCAGCCCTGAGGCCTGTATCGAACAAGGGGAGCTCGACCTAAAAGCGATGAATCGAAACTCCGCGAAATTGCCTTGTGAGATCGCCGCATCGTATATGAGCTTGTGTCGGTGGAGGTGTTGAAAACCAAATGCCTGCCCTTGAGCTGAATCCACAAGCAATTGGCGGTTTGCCTGAGGTACGTCAGGGTGGTCGATCATCTCTGCTAGAGAGCGTGCGGCGTTTTCTTTGACGAATTACTCACGACAAACACTGCGGTAGGCATAGAGAGCTATCTGTTCGTGATCGAATACCAGTGGTCTGTCATCGATCGGTGCGAACAACCTGTTGTCGTGGTGCTTGCACATACCACGGAAGGTGGACACCTTGTTGATGCCCACTTTCTTCAGTTGAGGCTTACCCCCGGTGGATTTCAACGTGGTGAGATCGGCGGACAGCTGGTAGACATGTCCCCGCTCTACGATCAGGTTGAGCTGGCCACCTTTCTGGATGGAGTGCGCGGAGATGATGGCGTCGCAACGGGCCCCTTTGTCGTAATGAAGGCATCGCCCCCTGTTGCGCTGCTGCGCCATTGATGTCTGATGCGCATGTGTGAAGGACATGTCGGTCTCTACTGGGGTGGGGACTGGAATAGCACTTGTTTCGGTATTGTTAGCGATGGCTAGGGTGCCATTCAACTACGTCGGAGAGTCGAGTTCGATCAGACCTGTTGGTGGATTTAAGGATTCATGAGCCTAACCCCAAACGCGATCATTGCTAGCGCTGTAGCCCTCATTCACAGGCCTAGCGTAATCGTTCTGCGAAGAGCGGCAGGAAAAGCTCGGATTCAGCTACCTGCCACCAGACCTTGTTTTCTTCTTCGTCGACGGCTGCCAGCAGGTCGTGGGCCAGAAAAACTTCAAATCCCGCGCGGGTGACCTTGTCCTCGGCGCTGAACTCGTAAAGCCCCGCTTGGACAAGCAGCTTCTTGACGATCAGGGGCAAAAACCAGGCGGAGAAAATGAGGTGGTTATGGCGAGGCCAGATGCTTCCCTTCTCACCATTTGCGGGGCCATGTGCTGCAGCGTTACGAGCGGCACAGAAATCATGAACCCAGGCGTCGAGCGGGCGATCTACGTGCTTGTCCCAGTGTTTGCGCCACCAAGACTCGTCCAGACTCCCTTTATGCCAGATGGGCGGATTCGGTAGCTCTTCGAAGTGTTCGTTGATGCCTCTGCGGAAGGCAGCTTTGTCATGCGGAACGTCGAGCAGCGTGTCTATGGCAACCCTCATCAAAATCAGCTCGGATCGCTCGTCCATGGATGGGGCATCGGTGTTGGCTCTGAGAAATGACACGATCGCCTCATCGATGCGTTCCTTCAGCTGCCCATCAGGTAGTTTGAGTAGTGCTTCGAGTAGTGGCGCGTCGAGCGAGATCCGCGCGCGATTGTCGATGTGGTACGGGCGAATGAACTTGAGACCTCCACTCCCCGCCAGCATGTTTTGTGTTACACCGTCACGCCGGCGCGTGGTCATACAGGAATGAGCCGGTGACGCAACATCAAACCGCTGTGCAACGACCTGAAGTGTGTCGGCGTTGCAGTAGTCGAAAGTTGAGCACAGCGATCGACCTACCAAGGCAGAGAAGGCGAGATACGAACACTGAACCAGTCGCTGCTGGATCTGGGCATCCGAAGCCTCAAGGCCTGGTGTGTCTTCATCCCAAATGATGACCACAGCTTGCTGGATTGGCTGTGAAGGCTGAGAGCCGAAACCTCTGTCGCCGTAGTTGCCTAGTACGCCGTCGAAAGCTTCTTGCGGTATGCCCAGGAACTCACCCGGGAGTCGACCTCGCTCGTAGGGGATCAAGCGGAGATCTGCGATTCGCAGCTCTTCAGCAGCAGATACCCAAGGTAGAAAGAACACCACTGCCATAGTAATTCCCTTCAGTTAGTCACAGGCTGAATGATCTTAGACCGCCGATCATTGCCCAACGGGGCTGGTGTCTGCCGAAGCGGTGAGCACCTCAGAATCTAGGGGGCTCTATGTTGCGGCGAGTTCAGCGCTATGAGGACGCTTGTGCATGAGCCGTCCGACTAACGCTGGCATCGCACCACCCTTGGATAGAGCGGTTGTAGCCGCTGATTGTTTTCAAGCCAGCTATGATAGTCAGCTTCTCATCGCGGTGATTACCCATGGACGATTTCGCTCGCCGTTTTGCTGAGCAGGGTTATGAGCCCCACGCAGACGACCGCTCTCACATTCTGAAGGCATTGAATGAACAGCTCCGCAGCTCAGGTGACTCTCCTCGTCTTAGACGCCTCTATGACTCCTTGATCGATGCTGCAGATGACGGCGCCGATGAAGGCATCTTGCGTCATGCGAAGGAGCTAGCGGACTTAGTGGCTTCGCGCATCGAGCCGGAGAACGGATGTCTCGTTTTCTACTCATGTTCCAATGCATGGGCCGCGCTGAGGAAGCTGGAGGTGCAGTCATGGGAGGACGATACCCTTGACCACCCTGCTCTACTCAAACAGCTTTATTTCCTGCGCGCCTCTATACAGCACCCAGGGTTTAAAGAGCTGGCACCAATGCTTCGCTCCAGAATTCACTGCAACCTAGGCAATGCGCTCAGGGCGTGTGGACGATGGATCGAGGCGCTTGGGGAATGGCGCAACGCGTTGAAGGATAATCCGATCCTGGGTATGGCCCTGGGCAACCTTGGCATTGGCTTGGCTCAATATGGCACTGCGCTTTACGACCCTGGTCATACCTATTGGCTCCTTGTGCATGCCCGGCGCAAGCTGGAGTCAGCCATCGCGGGTGGCGTGGGGCGTGATGGCGCTACCTATCCTGAAGCGATCGAGTTTTTCAAATCGCATCACGCCAGGCTAGCCGAGTCCGTTGACGACAATGATGACGCAGAGCTGTTAGAGCACAGCCTTGGTTCCTCGAAGGAGGAACGGCGTTACCGGCGATGGTGCCTTGAGGAAGAGTTATTCCTTAACCCCATGAACGACCTGGGAGCGTTCCCCGTCGCCGCGCAAGACGTACTGAGGTTACCCGGTCATGACGCCAAGTCTGGAATCACGTACCTCGGCTTTTACAACCAGCTGAAGCAGGAGTACGGGTTCGCCCGTCATTGTCTTTACCTGGGCGATCACGCCAAACCCGGTCATGTGGCTGACAGGGGTATGTCGCTCGCCTTCAATTGCGATTACGCGCTCTACGGCATGGGTCTAGAGCAGATCAAGACTGCCTATCGCAGCGCCTATTCGTTGCTGGATAAGCTTGCCTACTTCATCAATGCCTACTGGAAACTGGGCATACCCGAGAAGGCGGTAGCATTCCGGACTGTATGGTTCAAAATCGGAAAAAATGGCCGTCTACTCCACCCGCGGGTTGTGCGTGATGAATTCATATCCACCCGGAATCTCCCGCTTCGAGCGCTCTATTGGGTATCTCAAGACATCTACTCCAAGGAACTGAAGGATGTGGCTCGACCTGATGCTCAGGCTCTTGATGAATTGAGAAACCACCTTGAGCATAAGTACGCCAAAATCGTGGATTCTTGTCACTGGATTGGCGAGTCTTCAGGGCTCTGGACTGATCACTTGGCATTTGTGCTCGACAGGGATGACCTCGCCGCGAAGAGCCTGTTGATGCTGAAGCTGTCCAGGGCCGCGCTTATCTATCTGTGCCTGGCAATGCACTTTGAGGAATCGCAGCATAAGCCTGAAGGCCCGGTTGGGGAGTTGTCAGTAGAGGACTACCCGGACGACCTCAAAACCTGAGGCTGGCGGCGACTGCACCGTCATTTAATTTGGCTGAACCAGCCGACAGAGAGAAATTTTGAGATCGCAAGCCGCGGGCTTACCCCATCGATTCGGATGCTTATGAACAACAGGGCACCCGTTTCCACACCCACTTACACCCATTTCGGGATGCTTACACGGGATAGTCTCCCATCGGCTCACGGACTCGTGACGTGCAGGTAGGTGCAGTGTCGTTGAACGACTTGTGAGGAATGGGGATTTTTGAGGTCAAACTGTGCTTGAGTACATTTGTACTCCTCCATTGCCTCTCTGTTCCTACCTCTCTAATACCTTGGCTTCTCTAGCTCGCGTCAATGGCCATACTGTGATGATGTTCGACTCTTTCCGACGACTTTGCGCTTCGCGCAATGGCTCTTTCGGCCTCAGGCATCGGCTTGAACGTGCGCATTGATGGCCTGTAGCCCCACACCTATACTCGACGCACCATATACAGGAGTATCAAATGTCCAGACTTGCCGAATTCCGTGCGCTGGAGCAACAACTGGCTGCTCAGCTGGCCGAACTTGAGACCCTCAAAAACGATGATGGCCTGAAGCGCGAAATCGAATTTGAACAAAAACTCCGTAGCCTGCTCTCGGAGTACGGCTACAGTCTGCGCGATATCATAGCCATTCTTGACCCACAATCTGTCAGTCGACGTGCAACAGCTGCTGTGGCTGAAAAGTCCACCCGCAAGCCCCGTCAGCTTAAGGTCTATAAGAACCCACATACAGGCGAGCGCGTCGAGACCAAGGGTGGTAACCACAAGACCTTGAAAGAGTGGAAAAGCCAGCATGGTGCCGACGAAGTCGAGAGCTGGTTAGCTAAGTAACCCTTCAGAAGCAAAGATTAGGGGCCTCGTGAAGGCCCCTTTTTATTTACCCAGAACAGTGTGCCTCTCTGGCGATCCAACAACTCCCGCCGACTGCGCGCTCCAGGTACTGGCCCAGATTCCCTCAAGGCTGAGCCCTGCCTAGTCACCCAAGCATTGCATGTCGTATCTTGTAGCGGCACGGTGCCACCTCCTCACCCCAGTTTTTTCGTGAGTCACGAGCGAGCCATTAGGAGGAGCCGAAAGGAATCATTACATGAAGCTTTGCAGTCTGCGCGTGAGCGGTTTTCAGTCATTTGGCCAGGAAGTTACGGAGATCACCTTCGAGGGCGTCACATACCTCCTAGGGCCCAATGGAGCAGGGAAGACGGCGACACTGCAGGCATTGGCACGGATGTTTGGCTTCGAACCAGGCTTGCGTCGCCTCCGTCGAGCAGATTTCCATGTTCCGTTAGCCGAGCAGGAGGTACCTGCTCAGCGCTCGCTCTGGATCGAAGCGGACTTCATGTTCGACGAAACGCTGGATGATGAGGAAGACGACACTGTACCGCCGTTCTTTACGCAAATGACGCTGCAGACGGCTGATGGGGTTCCCCGTATTCGCTATCGCCTAGAAGGTGTTCTCCATACTGATGGCGAGGTAGAGGAGCGTTTACTCTATGTGACGCGGACGGACGAGCATGGGCAGCCCACGACCCTCAAGCCCGTGGCGAAGCGTGAACGAGACGAGATACACGTTCATTACCTACCTGCTCGCCGGGATCCCGCTGATCATATTGCCTTCGGTGCCAGTGCGCTTCTAGGCCGCCTCCTTCGAGCCGTCAACTGGAGCGATGACCGGGACTCAATCAAGCAGCTCACTGAGCAAATCACTGAGTGTTTGTCGGAAAACGAGTCGATCAAGACCTTGAGCTCAAGCCTCAGCGGTGCGTGGCAACGCCTTCACAAAGGCGACTTCTTCGCGAATCCATCCCTCACCTTCGCGAATTCTGAAATCGAGGCCATCCTGCGGCACCTTTCGATTTCCTTTACCCCTGGGCACGGTGAAAGCCATGTGGATTACGCAAGGCTGAGTGATGGCCAAAAGTCGATGCTATACCTCTCGCTGGTGCTTACGTCCCTCAGCATTGGTAGCGAGGTCAGATCAGGGCAGAACACCTCGTTCGATCCCCTCAAGCTGAAACCTGCCGCCTATACGATTCTGGCGGTCGAAGAACCTGAGAACAGCCTGTCTCCCCATTACCTGGGACGTATCGTGAGCGCCCTAAAATCATCCGTGGGCGTGGACGCTCAAGCATTGATCGCCACGCAGGCCCCGTCAATGCTCAGACGAGTTGAGCCTGACCAGATCAGATACCTGCGTCTGAATGCAAAGCGAGAAACGGATGTATCGACCATCCTGCTCCCAGATAAGCGCAGCGACGCATACAAGTTCGTCCGAGAAGCAGTCCAGGCATTTCCCGAACTCTATTTCGCACGCCTGGTGGTTCTTGGTGAAGGTGACAGTGAAGAAATCGTGCTGCCTCGCATCCTTCAAGCCAAGGGCGCTCCCGTTGACGAATACGCAGTGGCGATCGCTCCGCTAGGGGGGCGCCATGTCAATCACTTCTGGCGGCTGCTGAACGCGCTAGGTACGCCCCACATTACCCTGCTCGACCTCGACGTGGGTCGCTATCAAGGAGGCTGGGGACGTGTGAACTACGTACGTGACCAACTCAACAATTTTGATCCCGCTCGCAGTATTCCCGAGGAGTGGCCGCGCGTCGCTTGGAATCATCCTGAAATACTAGTAGGAACTCATCACTGGTATTCAATTGGCTCGGACAAACAGGCCGACTTGTTCGAGGAGCTGGAAAACCGAGACGTGTTTTTCTCGGAACCTCTGGATCTGGATTTTGCAATGCTTAAAGCGTTTCCCGATGCCTTTGACGCTGAGCTATCGCCCCCCACACCACACGACCATGTAACTGTTCTTGGCAAAAGCCACTTCAATCCGGATCAGTACGATGATGAGGAGCAGCAACTCTTCGCTGCCTACCACAAGCTATTCAAGCTGAGCAGTAAGCCCACAGCCCACTTGGATGCCTTGGGCAACCTCACTGACGCAGAGCTGTTAGCTTCTCTGCCGCCGTCCCTCAACCGGTTGGCAGACAGGGTCAAAGCCAAGCTTGAGGAATCGCCCGAGTGATTTCTCATGATCAATGGGTTCCGTCTCCTGGTGTGCGCCTGGAAAAAAATGCATGGAGCGTAGTTCGCGAGCTTGATCGGTCGATCCTGCTCACTGCGGGGCCTGGTGCTGGCAAGACCGAAGTGCTCGCGCAGCGTGCTGATTATCTTCTCCGAACCAATAGCTGCCGGTTCCCCAAGCGAATCCTGGCGGTGTCGTTCAAGACAGATGCCAGCCGTAACCTGCAAGAGAGGATTCAGCTTCGCTGTGGCTGGAGCTTCGCATCGCGATTCGACAGTGTGACATTCCATGGCTTCGCGAAACGGATCATCGATAAATTCCTCCCCGTCCTTGCGGAGGAAGGCTTGAGCCCGGATTACTCTATCGGTACCGAGGCCATCCCGGGCAAGCAGATCACTTTCAAGCAATTGCTGCCCCTCGCCATCAAGATCATTCACCGTAGCGAAGTCGCACGAAACGCAATTCGCAAAACCTATGCGCATGTGTTCCTGGACGAGTTCCAAGACTGCACTGCAGATCAATACGAACTCATCAAGCTGCTCTTTCTTGACACGGGGATCTACCTCACCGCGGTAGGGGATCGTAAGCAAATGATCATGGGGTGGGCCGGAGCGCTGGAGGGTATCTTCAAGACATACGCGACTGAGTTCAACGCCCTTCCCCTCCACCTCTACGCGAACTTTCGATCGAAGCCCAATCTGCTGCGTGTTCAGAATGAAATCATCCGAGAAATTGATCCAGCGGCAGTAACGCCGGCGGAGCTGATCTCGGGCGATGAGGGAGAGATCTTGGCTGCTCATTTCCAGCACTCCTTTCAAGAAGCGAAGGTATTGGCTGACAGCATTCGCCATTGGATTAAAGCGGGAGTGCCACCACGCGAAATCGCGGTGCTGATGCCGCGCCAGGTAGACGACTATGGCTCGGCGCTGATGGCAGAACTCGGTAACCATGGGATCGCATCCAGGAACGACAGCGAGTTACAGGACTTGCTGAAAGAGCCGGCAGCGCGGCTGGTAATCGACTATCTCACCTGCCTTTATGGAAAAGGCCAATCGGATGCATGGGGGCGTCTGATGGACTTGTTCACACCCTACGAAGAAGCTAGTCGTGATCACCTTCATAGGTTGTTTGAAACGACCTACCGCGGCCATGTGCGTCAGGTGAGGGCCGCTAGCAGGACATCCTCCCCGTATGAGGACTGGTGGACACTAACAAGCGGCTTCCTGAGGGACGTAGGATATCCAACTCTGACTGCACTCTCAGGAGACTACGAGTCGAAGCCACGGTTGCATGAAGTCGTTCGCGACATCAGAAATCGGGTCGATGCGTTGCTCGCTACCGAGAAGACTATTCCCAGTGCACTCGCTCGGCTTTCTGACGACCAGGCGGTGCGTTTCCTTACGATCCACAAGAGTAAAGGGCTTGAGTTTCACACGGTCATCATTCTCGGCGTGGAGACCCAGGCGTTCTGGGGCAAGCTCGCGGAGGAGCGTTGCGTCTATTTCGTGGGCGTCTCACGAGCTAAGGTACGACTACTGATCACAACGGCAGATTATCGACCCAAACCCAAGAGCGCAGGTCGCTGGACGGAGAACCGCAGCCCGCATGCTGAGTTCGTTTCCCATGTGACAAGGCATCTCACTGGTCGACTACCGCATTTGTAAAACGAGCAAGGATGTACGTCATGGCTATGATGCGCCGCCCTCAACTAAAAGGTGGACTCGGAATGGCGTACTCAGCGGTGTGGCTGACGCAAGGCAGGCGTATTGCTTGGCACTGATCTCCGCCTAGGGCGCGGAGGTAGATGGAAGCGCAGCTCGTCCAGCACCAGTCGACCGCAGCCATCCGCCTGTTCTTCGTCAAACTACGACTGCCCAGATATCGGCTTCAGAGGTCGAGCCCCTGCTCAGCGCTTGGACAAATGCTTAGCCTTCGGCCACATAGGCGCTGGAGATTTTCCGCTAGCCCAGCTTTTTGCCAGACTCCTCGGCGTGTAGAACCAGGTAGCTTGGTAGCTTTTGATGTCTGATAAACCTGTGAGAAAAGCCTTGTCCTCGGTAACTACGAGCGCTGGCATTTTTAAGAAACGATAGAGGTCGAAGTCGATGCCATCGTTACATTTTTTTTCATCGTCGGGGTCATACCCGTTTTTTGTCTGCTGCATTCGCGTGAACTGTCTCCAGCAGTACACGAGTTCGAGATGGCTGCGCATTTTATCGGTGAAATCACCCGAGTCGTTTACCTCGAAAGATTTCATAAATCCTTCGCTGATCTGAGGCCCAATTGCTTTCCAACTGAGTAATTGATCCATCCATGTCGCCCAGGCTATTTCTGGATCGCATTCGGACGTCGACACTTGGGTCTTTTGGAACACATATTCAGTGTAAAAAACCATCACACCGGGGATGTCTACCTGGTCAATCGATCGGAGTGCCTCGCCAATGCTCACAACCATAGCAGCAGGGATCGGGTCAAAGGCATCAATCAATTCCTCATCAAGATGTGCCGACAGAGCGCGAAGGGCTTGAAGTGTCTTCAACGCTTCCTCAGCCGGCATACCCATTAATCCTTGGAGTAATCCTGATTCATCCAGCGTGCGGAGAATTGCGAGTTGCGCTCGCTTGACCGCTCGGATTGAGTTGACCCCGTCCTGCCAATCTTTGAGCATTGATCGCCATTCATTGCGCGCTGCCTCCAGCACGGCTTCAGCAGAGTCTGGTTGATATCCAGCGCGAGTGCAGTGAAGCAACTCATCCCAAGCTTGTTTGGAGCGCGTACGGCATTCCTCTTCGTTCCATGAAGTTGGATGGCGCTGAATCATACCTTGCACGTCGCTTCGCCCCAGAATGATCGGAAAATCCAGATTCAAGAATCGGGACAGCCGCGAGCACATGCGATCGAACTCTCCGACTAGAATCGCTCCTTTACGGCGTTGGTTTATCAGCTCCGCAAAGGTGCCATCGGCAAGCGAAAATGAGTAACCCTGGTTGGACATTTCTTCGAACGTGCAAACCCAATCAGGGCAATCGCTCTCATGGGCAAGCTCACGTACAGGCGAGGTATCCAGGACGACCATGATCTGTTGGTCGTCGATAATAAGACGAGGTGGGAAGGCAGTGGTCATTAATGCTCCTAGTTGTCTGTCAGCTTTTCCAGTTATGCCCTACTCGTCCCTCAACCACATTGCGTCCAGATCGATGTCGTCAGCAGCGAAATGGCCAGGGACAGCGACTGACTGCGCTGCCGCTCCTGGCTCGCCGTCATCCTCGTCTTCGCCCTGGTCAGTGGAGTCAAAGTACTCTTCATCCATATCATCGAAGTCAAAGTCATTTTCAATTTCATCGTCGGAGTCGAAATCGATGTCCATAGGCGCTGATTGCTTAAGCTGGAAGATGGGGTGAAGCTGAGCCGCCTCACTGTAAAAGCCCACGCCTGCCTCCAGCAGCGCGGCGAAGCAAGCATCCTCCTGGATGAAATCAAGGTTTTCGTTGGCAAGCCAGCGACGACGCCCCCCTTCATAAGCCAACATCCAATTGTTGCCCACAAGCGCCTGACGGGTCGCCAATGGCCCAAGGTCGGTAAGGTTGAGATCACCGTTCACAAGACCTGAATGGTTCAGATCCAAAGCGATAAGCGAGCAAACTGAACTCTCCATGTGAAGCACTTGCTGTACCAACGCGGCGTCCAGGTGAATCTCAAGCTCCTTACACAGCCATAGCAGCCAGGCCGTTTCACTGTGATGGTTCGCGGCCGATGCTGAGCCGAGGAGGTTTCTGCAAAAGTCGCCCAACGCCTCCCTGTTCAACTGATACTGGTGGCGATGGTAGGTCACAAGGATCTGGGTAATCACCTGCAGCGTGTTGGGAAATCCATACCCGCATTTGAGAAGGTATGCTTCCGCGATGGGCCAATTGGATTTTTTGACGATGGTGGACGAAAGCTGCTTCAGGCCATATTTCACCAAGCTCTCATCCTTGAACCGCGCCTCCAGCGAGAACAGCACTTCAAAATAGTGGTGAATGTCATCTTTCTGCTGGCGCCGTTTGGCTGAGACTTTCAGCTTCTTGAGGGTGTATTTCCAAGACTCCTGAACGAGCTCGCGTACCTCAACAATCTTAGTTTTAGATGCATTGATCTGCAGCTCAAACGCGCTGACGCACTTGATGATGACTGCCAGCGCGCGTTCGGCCTCTTCTCTCGTGTTGAAGAAGAAAGTGAAGTCATCAACATAGCGGAACCCTTTGGGCCAACCATCCAAGGCAATTCGAATGGAGTCGTCAATCGCGACGCCGATCATCTCTGCAATGATGTGCGAGGTATCCGGGCCGATGGGCAACCCTATGGTCTGTCCATCCTGCGTGCCCATGCAGCGTTGGTCTAGGATGTTGCCAAAAAAATCGGGGACTCTGTCCCGTCTCGCCTTGGCTACAGCTTTGGAATGCAACGCCCACGGAATTGTATGGGTGTAGATGGTGGGAAAATAGCTCGAAATATCGGTAACCAGCGCGTAGCGCGCGCCTGCCGAGCGGCGCACGCGCTCCTCGTACAAGTCGGTGAATTTCGTCAGCTCAATCGCTCGCAGCGAGCCTCCTTCTCCAGGGATGCTACGAGATATCTCACTCTTGTTGAAATGCTCTTGGATTTGAGGCCAGTACAGGCATATGTCCTTGGCCAGGCCATAAAAATTGACGGGATTGGGTATGGAGGTAGTCCGCCTGCTGTAAGACGACCTCGCCACCGAAAATCGTTCGGACTGGGAGAGTATGCGCCTTCTCCCGTCCAAGGCTTCATCCCAGGTCGCTTGGACTGCCCTTATGTGTTCTGCCAATTGCTTGGTGCTGAACCCAACCGGGAGCTGGATGGGGAAATACCCTCTAGAAAGCAAGTCCTGAAGTTGCATGGCTATCCCTGGCGATCAGGTGATGAGTGAAAGCCGCAGTAGTGCTGTCACATCTTCGTTAATGTTTTGATAGCTATATGACATGAAAGTCTGGCCAAGGCTACTCACTGCAGTGCTTTACCTTCGTGCGTCCCTGCCATTTATCGGAACCAGGCTCGGCGTACATGAAGGCGAAACAACGCAGCAAGCCAGGTCATATGGGCGTTCCACGGAAGCGCCGGCACCAGCGAGCACGGCGCGATCCGACCGGTTGTCTTGCGATAATCGATTTATTGAACCAGCCTGCTTGATCCGGTGGTAAGACGTGCAGAGCACGATGCTCCGCAGAGACACATGCTTCCAAGTAAAGGGGGGCTTATGGACTCAGTGGATAGCGACGCCCAGCGCTTGCTCGGCCTGATCGTAAAGGCAGCTCAGCTTGATGCCCGCCAATTTGCCGAGCGGCATGACCTCATGCGCCAGGCCAGCGCCCTGCTCTGGTGGCTGGAGCCCGGTTCCCCTCCCCGCACGATCGCAAATCTGCTCTCCTGCCTCAGCCTGCCGCTTGAGCAATGGCTGGACAGTCGTCTCAGGCAAGGATACGAGGGCGCTCTGCAGTTCGCCGATGAACCCACCATGCTGTGCAGCGCGATCGCGCTGGAGACCAACCCTCGCTTGGGCTGGGATCGTGTCCAGCAAACCGTGAAGAAGGTTCGCGACCTGTGCCGGACGCGAACCCATGGCGATGATGAATACCGGCTGTTCCGGATGTTTTTGATCGAGCATGGGGTCGTAGACGCTGACAGTAGCCTGGACTTCTTGATTCCGCTTCAAGTCAGCTTCAATTCGCTGTACGAACTGATTCCTCAGCATCTGATCCACTCGGGTTATATCTACCTGTGTCCGAGTTGTGGGTGGCCGATGGAGATTCACCACCGGGCAGTGTCCTGCGGCGCACAGTGGTGTGAACAAACCGTCGGAATTTTCCAGTGGATGGGTGACGACCTGGTGAGTGTCAGAACCTCGTGGGTCATCCACCCCGTCACTGCCAAGAACAAGTACCGGCTAGTCCCCGCATTGTGGGCACTTACCTTGATTCCGGGGCTGCTGGAGATGCGCTTGCGCGATGGCATTGCTCGGCTAGGGATTTCTGCTGAGCTGTGGCCCGACGTCGACCAGGCTGACCTGCGCTTCACGGTCAATGATCGAACCTACTCGCTGGATGCCAAGGTTTGGAATTCGCCTCGAAATCTGGGCCTTCACCTGTTAGATACCCCACCCACTGGGGCTATCTACATCATTCCGGACTACCAACGGCAGCACTCCGATTCGTTAAATGAGCAGTGCAGCCCTAAGCAGATCAAGTCTGAATCCCAGTGCCTGCGGTGGGTGAAAGAGCTATGTCAACGTTAACTGAAAGTGCTACCGCCCTGGCGCTTGGGTTGGCTATCAAGCACATCAGCAAGGAGCCGACCCTCGCTGACGCTGAAGTCTTTCTGGTAGGACGCCCTCATCTGTGGATCGGGTGGGAAAGCGCTTCTGAGGTGGCACGCGAGCAGATAATCACGCTCATCAAGTACCGCCCTGTCGACCTGAATCAGACTGGGCGATTTCTGGACGAGGCGCGGCGGATTATCTTCGGTGCTGGTTCGCCGTTTCGGGCAGCGGGTGCTGATCTCCTAGCTAGCCAAGAAGTCCCGCCACCCCTGACCGAAACCGACGTTTACTGTTTCCAGGAAGGCTTCGACCTGGACGGCCTGATCGAAGAGAAACTCTGCGCTATAAAGGTGGAGCCAACTGCAGCTTCATGTACGAAATGGCCCGTGGACGGACAGATTATTCTTCGAGAAACACAGTCCGATGGGTATCGCACGTTTGTCATTCCCGAAGCCCAGCGCTCGCGACTGGTGCTAAATGACACCCCTCTTCCCCTCGTTGAAGCCCCGGACGTTCCGAAGTTTGCCTGGGAGAAGGCTTCGCTGCATGAGTTGGCCAGTGCGCTCGATCAAGCGGGACGCGACCCGATCAACCATCTGCACCAGAGCCATCGAAGCTCCTTGAACTCAATCGTGCGAAATGAAGGGCGCGTAGAGGCAAATGCGGGAAATTTCTACCGGGTCAATGCGCCGACAGGAACAGGGAAAACTGTCGTCATGGGGTTGATGGGCATCCATTCCGCCTTGCAAGGGCATCGGGTCGTTATTGCGGTTCCCAACCTGACTGACGTGCGCAACATGGTTGAGGCTCTGAAACGTTCGGTGCGTATCGTCGCCCCTCACCTGAAGATTGCCCCGCTGCACTCCCAGCGCCGGATTGCTAAAGCGGGAGATTTTTACCTGGCACGTGGCCGAGAGGATCACCCCTACGACTATCGGTGCCTCCTCGATGCCTGCGCAACAGACGAGAGCGTGAGTCCTCGGGATGAAGAGCCCTGCTTCAATCTGCAGATCCCGGGTGAGCGCCGAGGGCGTGAGACGTTTAAACGCATACGCAGCTGTCCGTTCTTAAACCAGTGTGGCAAGCGCACGATGCTCGAACAGGCATTGGCAGCGGACATCGTCGTCGTCAATCACCATGCTCTGATTTCCGGTACCACCCGTATCGCTGTCGAAGGTGGGGGTGGTGAATCAAGAAGTCTACTGGAGCTGCTGCTCAAAACGGCCTCACTGTTCATGGTCGATGAGATCGATGGCCTTCTACTGAGTGCCATCGACACCAGCGTGTTTGAGCTGCCGTTGAGCAACCACATCGAGCACAGCAGCCTGGCTGAACTGCACATGGAGATTTTTGGGCGGGACAGCATTCCAGATGTCGATGCCCCGACCCTGTATCGTGCCCAGCGGGGCTGCAATGCGGTAATCCTGCATACGACACGGCTGCTCCAGTTGGCCTTGAAGCACCTGAAATGGCCAGACCGCGAAACCGTGTGGGAGCGTGCGGAAGATCAGATGATCGCTGATTACCTGGGCGTCGACCCATCGGTGCTCGATGGTGTCTGCGGCTACGGCGATCAGAGCATTCCTCCCCATCTGGCGCCGCTGCAGGAACTCTTGCAAGCCTTCTCACACAATGACGCGCTGCCAAGCCCAATGGAGGTGGTCGTCAACATTGGTTATCTGCTTCGCACCTTGGCGGCACGTAAACAGCTAGGGAGGAAGCTGAACGACGATAAACTCGAAAAGCTCAAGTCGTCATTGGTCATCAAGACGGGTTTGCACTTCATTGAGACCAGCCTTCGTACCCTCTATTCAGATGTCCCCATGCTTGCTCGTGCGAAGGTAGCCGCGGCGTTGAGGGTGCAGCAGGATCTTTCGGGCTCGGCGCCCTTCAGTCCGACGCCACTTGGGCCGCTGCAACGTGTTGTCTACGGTTTCAAACGTAAGTTGGAGGGGCGGGACACCTGGTCGCTTCAGGTCGTGGCTATGTCCGGGGATCCGCATCGGACACTTCAGTATCTACCGAACCTGACATCCAAGATCCATGCTGGTGTGAATCGCACGTTCATTGGCTTCAGCGCCACGGCGTTCTTCCCTGGCGCCAGCTGCTTCGATTTGAACGCCAAGACGCTGATCGACGTTCCGGACGCCAAGGGGAATATTCGCTTTGAAAATGTGAATGTCTCCGTGCACGTGTCAGGCGCCCCTCTGGATTCTCGCCTGCTCAACGTAAGGGATCTGGCCTATGAGCTCTGGCCTTGGCTCACCAGCCGCTTGGCGGCGCTGGAACAGGACGCCAACACCTGCCATCGAGCACGGTTACTACTTGTCACAGGAAGTGACGCTGAGGCTGAACAGCTCGCATCAACCCTCCATGAAATTTCTGCAGGGCAGCGCAAGGTCGCATGGATCAGGGGCGGCAAGAAAACCGATCGACAAGAGCGCTTACCGCTGGCGAACCGGCTCACCTACGACGATCTCGTCGAATTCGCCGACGGCCCCAATGCGGATGTGCAACTGATGGTCAGCTCGATCTATCCGATGGCGCGGGGTCACAACATCGTGACCGCCGACGGCAAGTCGGCATTGGGGGGCGTGGTGGTGTGTGTGCGACCGTTGCCTTCTTCAGACCAGCCCGGCAACAACCTAGCGCACCTTTGCTACAGCGTTGGCGAGAGTGTGCTGGCGTCAGCGAATCCAGGCCTTGCGCTGCTGGCAGAGCGTGCCATGGCAAACCGCATACTCAACGGTATCCGACTGGCACCGCCCTACTTTTACAGCCAACCCAAAGCTATCCGGTTCTTCACCATCATGAACGTCCTGGTCACGCTTACCCAGCTGGTTGGGCGGGCCAGGCGTGGAGGCACTCCCGTCACCTGCTACCTGGCCGACGCGGCGTTCTTCGACAGTCGCTACACTTGGGCGATGCTGTTGGAGCGCACCATTTACAAGCTCAAGCAGGATGGCCACTGGAGCGAGTTTTCCACGCACCACGCGGGGCTGGTGGAAGCCATGACGCTGTACATCGAGACGTCGGGCCCGCAAACACCTGCAGGCTCACAAGAGACTGAGGGGCTACCTGATGACGATTTCCCTGAGGACTAACCTATTCCGATTTGATCCGGACGAGCTCCCTCCCGTCACGCAGTACCATGCTTCGAGCGAATTCTTGAATGCATGGGCGCTACTCACCGACCAATTCGGCAAGCCATATCTGCCCACTGAGTCACTGGAAGAGATCCTCAGCTACTTGTCAGGCGGCCCTGTCTGGGTCAACGCGCAACTGCTCAAAAGCAAAGACGTGCCAGCCATAGCGTCCCTGAAGGCGCTCGACTCCGGCAAACTGAACCGGGCAATCAACGTATGGGCTCAGCATATCCTGCGCAACGCACCGCCTGGCCAACAGGACTTCGTTCATGCGCTGATACCCGATCTCGCCATGCCGCTTCATGCGTCCGACGTCATGCGCGACCCACGACAGTCGACTTTGGCCTACAAAGTCGTCCCTTGGATGCTGGCCCATCAGTTATCGACCAAGCCGATGGACTCTTCTGTCCCGTTGAACCTCACGGTGTGCAGCGACGGTTCATTGGTCGCCTGGGACAGCCCGTTGCTCTACGCCCGAGGCGATCGCAAGGCCGTGGCCATGCACTCGATGTCGACGAACCTCTTGTTGTTGCACAAGGTGCCCAGTCAGTACGCATCCGTGACGGTTCATCTGAGCCACATTCTGCCTGAGTGGCGCCATACCACACACTCAACCTGGCTCAAGACTGACTACGGAATTTCCAAGTTTCAGATCCACACGATACGTATTGGCGAGGGCCAATATCAGACGGTCTACTCCAGCCCCGCCGCGGAGCTCATCCAGCACATGGGGGAAGGCAGCCTGCCGGCATTGGGTGGCAATGAAGTGTCTCTGTCGGGGCCCCTCAGGCCTATTCACACCCACACGCCGATTGGCTCACCTATTGGCAGTGGCGTCGGAACGGTCATCCTCGACCAAGCAAGCTTCCACGTCCAGAAAACCGTAGCCTCCGCCAAGCCCATGCTGACCCGGTATGTCGGTCGGCTCATCGCCCTGCGAGACAACGTCTCTTATGCGCCAGCGCGGCCTATCCGCCTCGCGGTGGTAACTGCGCATACAGACATCATGATGCGTATTAACACCGCGTACACCCATCTGGAATCAGTCTCCCACGTGTTTAGGGACAAGCCTAAGCCTCAAGTCCTGCTACAACAGATCCAGTGCAAGGATGCGCAGCGCATACTGACCACCAAAACGAGTTCGACCGACATCCAAAACTGGTTTATCCATGAATTGCTGCCGCGGCTGACCTCCTGGATGCCGGACGCTGCGATCATCGAGACCACGCCCGAGGTGGCCACGAAAGACGACAATGATCCGAAACATGTCTTGCGAGCGCTCTGCGCTAAGCATGGGGTCACCACGCAGTTCATCTTCCACCTTCCGCCGCAGGCTGAAGGGGCTGCCCCCTCCAAGGGTATTGCCGCTGGGCTTAAAAGCCGACTGCGTAAGGCCAAGGCGAACGCTGAGGAATCCGACAAGGCAGAGGATTACCCAGGCATCAACAGCCTGATCGATGCCATCCGCGGTACCGGCTATGTGCCGATCCCCCTAGAGCGCACAGCAGGCATCCCGGCTGATACGACCGTGGTTTCGATCTACGTCGATTACCTCAGCAAACTGAGTGTGTACCTGCCCGTCATCACGCGCGCTGTGGTCAACACAAGCGAGATGCAGGTCTACGTGGATGGGGCCGGAGGTCAACCGGGCCAGTGGAGAAGTTACAGCGAAGGCCTCTGCGCCATTCATGCGAACCCAAAACTTCTGGATGGGGAGGCTGCGAAGCTGCTGATCAGGCAGGCGCTCCTGGCGCCGACCCCAGTGGCTGACAGCCCGCTGATTGTCTATATCAACGCCGGCGCTAAGCGCCTGTACCCGGGCATGAATGACGGCGCCGGCCGTGGCTTACCACCGGTACCGAAAAACGCCTGGTTGATCCGCACGCGGTCTGATCATCAAACGGCTCAAATGACAGGCGTCCACTCTCTTTCGCCGCTGGCGCCCATGTTCATAGGCAATCGCATTGGCGTGCACCAGGCTGAACACCAAGAGCTGGTGTACTACTTCACGTCGTATTCCAAGACCTTCAACAAGGTGCGGTCTCACCGAAAGCACACCCGCTATGACGTCACACAGTCACAGCTCAAGGATTCGTGGCTGCAGCTGGGGGTGACCGAGTTTGTGATGATTCAGGAAGGGGACTTTGCAAACAAAGATCAGTTGGCGCTGCAAGCCGGATACTGGTGCAAGAATGCGCCGCTGTGGGATGGTTTCCTGCGGCTTCCCTCCCCGCTTCATGCCGCCCGCCAGATCGCAGAGGATCATCCGGTTGCCGAGAAGCTGAGGAAGGGGCGGTTTTAATTGACGGACAAACTGCCACAACAGCTTATAGCTGTGGATTAGAAGGCCATGAGCGTCCATCCGAGGTGGATAGCTCAGGCCTCGCCTTGCTCCCGGAGGCTATGGGTAGAGCGGTGGCCGCGTTCAGAGACCTTCACGGTCGAGTTTCTGGATGCTCAGCAGAGCTTCTGTTGCAGAGTTGTCTGCACTTTCATAGTTAGGTACCAGGCCATCGAAGGCATCGGCACCCTTAAGTACAAATCCGTCACCAAAGATGATCGGGGGGCGATTCGGCAGCCCACCCAACGTAAGGGTCAAGGACTTTTGCTCCATGAGCCACTGGTTGTTCTCAATCAGAGCAGGGACTGCATCATGAAAATATCCAGGCCCTTTGATTTGGCTGATTTGCGTCACGAAATTCGCATGGCTGCGCTCAAAAAATTCGTCCTGCCTTTTCCGCCAGAATGGTAGTAGATCGAAGATCAAGTCAGTGCTGTAGGGCAGTGCGCCAGCTTTTGAGCGGCGAGCCAGTTCGTTGACTGCGCTATGGATTATTGCAGCTTCCGGACAAACCCCTGCCATACGTCTCATCTGGTCTGCGGCTGAGACCAAGCCATGACCATAGCGCCTGCTACCCAGTCCATCTTCAATCCGTCGGCAGCTCTCCTTTAGCATCTGCGCGGGCATATTCAGTAGCAATGTACATAGGCCTGCGGCAAGCGCGATTCCATGGACTGCTTCTGGCTGGCGGGCTGCGTTCGATACAGCATGAGTGATGGCGTGATATTCCGGAGCTGTCGGGTCTTTAAGGAAGCCTAGGGCTTTCGCTTCCGCCTCACCACGAGCACCATGAGGTAGACCTTCTCGCAAAAATAAGGGCAGTACATCTCGCTGCTCTTGGTAAACAGCGCATGTCTCCAGCAGGCTTCCGAGGAAGACGGGGGACTTGAACAGAATGGTCGACCGTGTACGGTCTTGGCCCCCGTAAAAACACAGGGAGATGTGTTCGATTTGCTCATGGGCACGTGGCAAGCTGAGACTAAAATCGACCTGCCAAGGATAGCGAGCGGCTAAATCACGGTGCTCGTACCGTTCGATGAAATGATTCAGGGTGATGTCTTGCTTCAGCGTTTTAACCGGTGGCGTGCCCGCTACAGGATTTGCTTGCAGGTCGAAGATTGCCTTGAGCGTTCGAAGCCCTCTGATGGAGCAGTTCATGTCGAGCCAGTGACGGGTCTCATGCGCCAGCGGCGCGAGCACGTTATATGCGCCTTCGACCAATACTAGGCCTGCATCCCAACCTGGGGAGTAGACGGCCTCGGCGAGCCTAACCAGGTCAGGCTCTTCAGCTCGTTTCAAATGTATGGTCTGGGTCAAGTGGTCGTAGGTAGCAATACTGCTGGAATTCAAGTTGACGCCGAGCATCCGAAATATCCCTAGTCGATGCAGAGAAATGCAGCAGATTCTACTGTGACCGAGCTTTGTTTTTCGAGATGCGCGGGAGTGAAGCTTCAGGTCAAAGGCTTCGAGAAACTCAGAAAAAGCCATTTTGATAACGACTGTTCGGAAATGGCCTAGCGAAGCCGTTGGCTTGCTCTGACACTAAGGCGTCAAGGGCTGGTTGAGATCAGACCAGCCTAGGTGCATTGGTGCGGTGGGCGACCAATTCATCACGGTCAAATGGCCCATCTCCGACCCGGACGGCTGCACACATTTCATCCGCAGCCTCTTGCAATGATCCGCATAGACGCCATCTGGCTTGCAACGGAGCCCATGGGATGTGTGCCGGCACCTTGAGCGAGATTTTATGTTTGCCGGGCTGCTTGATCTACTGCTGAGTAAACTTGCTTCTAGTACTCGCCATAGCAGGCGCCACCGTCCTGGAGATGCTGCGCCGGATTGATCACCACTCGCGCATGTTGATCAGTCGTTCCTTGAGCTCAGGTACCAGGAATGCAAATAAATGGTTGTATTGTCGATCGGGTCGATAGGCGTCATCTCGATCTCTGAGCGCGGCGCGGATGATTGCACGTCGCTTCGCCCAGGTACCCTTCTTGTCTTGTTCGATCAACAGCTCATTTTGCTCAAAGAGTTCCAGTGTCCAACCGAACTGAAGCAGGAATGGTTTGTAGGAGTCGAAAGCCTGGTTGCAGACATTGAGCAGGCGCTCGAATCGGTATCCTATCGGCCGTCCGTATCGCGCACTTAGCACAATGGAAACGGCCCCTTGGAAAGGGTCTGACCAATGGAAGTTGGGAAGCTTGATAGCGGGAAATACAGTTGCCATGCGCTCGCGCAAATCGAGCCAGCGTTCCCGGGACTCTGGAGTGTCCTGCCTGCCGAACTCCATCCAGAACGCATGAAAATCGCGGCGTAGCACGTCACTGTTGACCGATGCCTCTAGTGCTTCTCTCTGTGCCTGGTAGTCGTTATAGAACACGATCTGTTTCCGGAAGCTAAACGTCAGCTCGTCCAGATAAACGTCAGCCCTCCTCCATTCGTTCACAATGGTGCGACCGACCAACTGAGGCACGGCGTACCAGCAATCAAACGCCATGCGGCCAGCAGACCTGGACAGCGCCAGCGTCCGATCATTGACGATGAAGACATTCAGATTGTTCAGGAAGAATATGTCCTCCTCCGCCGTTCTGGTTGCGCTAGGGTCGAAATTCTCGAATACCCAGATCATCGATCCGCCGTTGGCCCGGTAGAACTCGCGTCGGCCGACGATCTCCGTAAGGAACGTCGTGGATAACTGTACTTCGAAGGCGATACGGTCGTTGCCCCTCACCACTTGGACGTCTGGCTTGCGCCAGGTGGCACGTTCGGCGACCGCTTGCCCTTTCCAAACTTTCTCTACTTGAGGGTCGCCGCACGATCTGTCTGCAACCAAGCTGTCGCGAATGATCCCCTTTAGCCGCAGGTGCGCCGCGCTCTCCTTTTGTGCGTTGTACTTGATGGCTGTGATCTGGGCTGGGCTGAGCTCACCTTTGGTAGAGATGTCGCATTTAATGAGGCCTTCGATGGTCGGGTGATGGCGGAAATGGAAAAAGCGATGGTGCGTGCGCACCAGTAAAAGAGCGGCGCCGCAGAGCTGACAAACTAACCAGGGCTTGTCTCGATCCAGTACGAAACGTGACGCAAGCTCCGCCCTATCCTGTATGACCAAGGACAATTCGCGGCTCAGGAAGCTGGCGATCTCGATAGGTGCGGCGCTGTCCAGATCCATAACGTCCGTCAGCTTCATGTGTTCAGTAGGCTGAGCGTATTCCAAGGTGCGCACGGCTTTCCTCCATCAGCCTCGCAATTTTCGCTGCGATGCTGACCATTCGTAAATTCGGTTTCAACAGACACAGGACATCAATGCCAACAGGCTGCTGTCTAGCAGAGCATTTGACCAAGTCGCTCAGCTTGGCCCGTTAGCCTCTTGCGGTGGTTTTCGTGATTTGGGCTGGAAGGCGTAGTTACCTTTTGGCCAAAGCACCTTAGCGACGTAATGGGAAATCGCCAGGCGTTCCTTCATAAAGTCAGGAGCATCGCCCTCCAGCTTATGTCCGATCACCTCATTGTTGTAAACACGCAGCGTCCTTGAAAACGCGTAAAACATCGACCTGGGCTTGTTCGATTTAGGGTTTTCATAGAGAAGGGAAAAGGCGTTGGCAAACGTCCAATGCCCCTTCAGCTTGTCTTTGTCCGTGACCGATTTATGTCGATGGTACAGGTTGGTCAGGACGACCAGATCGACGTTGCCATAGCGCGCAGGGTCTACAAAAGAGTCCTCAGTGAACATGCCTTGCTGTCCGGTCAGGTAGCCTTCCCACTGCTGCATATCCCACGCATCATCGCAGCCGACGACGAGAACGTTGTACTGGCTGAGGTCTGCCTCATTCGGGAATTTTTCATGGGCATCACACAGGTAGTCCTTCAGCTTGTTGTCCATGTGAAGCCCTTTCGTCAAGCTGTTACCACCACTGGCGAAGGTCTCTTGTAGCTGAGCGACTGTGTCGTTGTAATCCGGCATCCGCCCTATGGCCCGGATGATGAATTGGCTGCCTGAATCGATTTCTTGCTTGGTCGTGTAGTCGGCACATTTCACCTCAACGTTGAATTTGTAGCCTTCGCTTCGGAAGGAGCAGTCCACATCACGAGGTGGTACCACCTTGTCTTCATAGATGAAGTCGCTGGGGAAATTCAGGGCGTAGTGCGTACATACAGTGAGTTCGACCGCCGCTTGGAGATACTGGGGCTCTGCCGGCGCTGAGTCCTCCAAGCGAAGCTTTTTGTACACCAGTGCCTCAAATTCGCGCTGGCTCAGGTGTTCTCCAATAGACTCTAATGCGAGAGCCATTTCCATGCGATATGCCGCAGGAGGGATGAACGGGTTGCTGACCGTCACCTCTAACTGTTTTCGAGCAGCAGCCGGGGTTTTCATCACGTTCTCCATCGTAATCAGCAGACGATTGTCTGGCCAGGCGCCAGCATTTTTGCCGAAGTAGTTGATTGCTGAGGCCGAGCAGCCTGTGTCAAGTGCAGAATCAACCGTCCTGGGGCTCGCTCTCTACCTTGTTGTCACGCCACCGGAAGCAAAGCCTGTCATCATCGTCCATCACCCAAAGACCAGACCAAATGGCTAGCCAGTATTGAGCCCTCACAAGGGTTGGCAGCGCCATTAACCGACCCAGCACCTGCAGTGCCGGGCGGGCGCTGAATTTCCGTTTTGAGTAAGCGAAGGGTGTGTAAAAGCGGTACTCGGGTAGGCCGAACCTGAATCGCCAGTAAAGCGCGATCTCGCTTTTGGCAAATTTGATGGCATTGCAATTCCAGCGTTTTCCCCAGCGGAATCTCCACTGATCACTCAAGAGCCAGCTCTGGGTCATGTAGGACTGTACGGAATCCAGGGCAGGTAACTCAGCGCCGGTTGATTGCTGGATCACACACTGCCGCAGCTGGATCTCCTCTACCGAGAATGCAATGCCATATTCCTCACCGCCCACAAATGCCTGTACGGGGATATTTGTGAGGTTCCAGACGATGGGGCGAGCGTCTACATCGCATACCGATACTTTTTCCTGATAGCGGATGCCTGCGCCGATCGCCTCAAAATACAAGTCAACCTTAGCGAGGCGCTCTCCGGTCGAGCGCAGCGCCAGGCGTGAGATCCGTGGCTTAGGGTCTGTAGGCAGTGCTAGGCGTACTGAGTACTCCAAGTGATTCCCTAGCGGATCCCATCGCGCTCCCAGCCGGTGGCGAACAGCCCATTTTTCATGTGACGCAGCGTAGGTTTTGTACAGCAAGGCTTTGGTGACCCTCTGCCAAATCCAGTCTGCAGCCTTGACGACGAGGTTGAACGGAACGGGGATATCCAAGCTTAACTCCTGGTTGCACTGCACAAGCTCAATGCCGTGAGCAGTGGATCTTCGAGCAGTAGTGCCGCAGTCTTCGCATGAGCATCACAGCTGTCACAGTACCCACGGATTTCAGCGCAATGGCCAGCAACGGTGGGTATCGGATGGTGCGCGCCCCAAGCTACAGCCCTAAGTCGATAGCAAAGTGTTGATCGCGCATTTCCTCTGAAGCTTGGCCATCATCGAGAAGGCGGCGACACAAGCTGTGAACCAGGTGTAATCTCAGGGAGTGTCGTATTTCAATACCAGGGTTGAGCACGTGAAAGCGGCCGACCCGGCTTCGAAGCAAGGCGCTGAACAGCGCCTCCAGCCCCGTGGTGCCAATGTCTTTTGCATACAGGCGCGATGGCGGCTCAAGCCCAGGAGCTCGCTTGTAGCTCGAAATTGCTGAATCCAGGATGCGTTCCAATTCAGAACCGTAGCGCTCAGAAGCCCGTGCCCACACAGCCGTTTCCAAGCTAGTGTCCAATCACTGTCCTTCCCTAAAAGTCGTGCGCAAGGTTTGGGCCTGGCATCAGGTCGCTGCGGACGCTCGTTTATACTGCCGACGGCTGAAGCGTAAACCTGGAGGGTTTAGATGTTTATTGAGTTTGACCTCAACCGCAATGATTTCGATGCCCTGATGCGGCATTGCCTGACGTTCCGCCCGGACTCAGGCGACCCCCGTGAGGATCAGCGGCTGCTAGATGGACTGCAGGCGCTCTTGGAGGCCATGCGAGAGTCAGACCCGTCGTCTGAAGGCTGATGATTGTCACTGTACTCCTCCCCAGACCTACCTTTTCCTTGGCGCCGCCAGGTGATCCTACTCATCTTGCAAACGGTTTCGCATCACGTAGCGTGGAGAAGCGTATGACGAGTGTGGTAATCAAGAAAATGGACTTGAAGCGCTTTTCGGCCCTCATCGGGCAGTCTCGTAGCCCGATGACTGAGCTTTTCACCAGGGAAATTGGGTGGTTCGCCAATGAGGATGAAACTGTCCTGGGCGTACTTCTGATTGATGTCTTCGACAAGGATTTCACGGCTATCTTGCTTGGGAGAGATGCCGTTGGCCGCTATCGCTGCTTCGACCAAAAGGTTTCGATGCAAACGCCTCAACAAGCTCAGGGCTGGCTTGTAGATGCCATTACGGCTGTGACACTGAGCGGTCAAACGGTTTTCGAACAAGCCGATGAAACCGGTGAAGTGATGGATCTCTTCACCCCGACCAAAGCAGAAGAAAAGCTTCACCCCTATTTTCTCTTGTCATCTCAACCTTCCCATACAGCAGCAAGGGGCATCATTCGGGAGATGATGCCTCACTATGTGGATATCGACGGCAATTTCATCGAACAATTCCAGACCACAGGCTTTGATGCCAGGGTGTGGGAGCTCTACCTGAACGCTTACCTCGTGGAAGAAGGGCTCTTCTTCGACCGCGCCCACTATGCACCGGATTTCATCGTTCAAAAATACGGACACACCGTCGCGATCGAGGCAACCATCGTTGGGCGCAAGGGCCAGATTTCGGAGCTCGACTTCGACAAGATCCCTGAGATGACACCAGAGCAAATTAAAGAAAAGACACGGGATGAAATGCCCATCAGGTTCGGCAGCCCGCTTTTCTCCAAGTTGCAGAAGAAGTATTGGGAGCTTGAGCACGTGGCTGGCAAGCCCCTGGTAATAGCCATCGCGGATTTCCACGAAAATCAGTCGATGCTTTGGACATCCACAGCCCTGATCAACTACCTCTACGGTGTGCATCATGACCATCATTATGACGAGTCAGGGAAACTCATCATCACCCCGCAGAAAATCGATAAGCACATCCTGGGCAGCAAGGAAATCCCGTCCGGACTCTTCTTCCAGGATGGCGCAGAAAACATCAGTGCAATCATATTCTCGGCAAGCGGCACCATATCCAAGTTCAACCGGATGGGAAAGCAAGCGGGCTTTGGAGACGACCACGTCATGCTGTTCCGCATGGGCACCTATCACGACCATGACCACAACGCGTCGATGCCTAAAATGTTCGTCTATGAGGTCAACGAAAACTGCGGGGAAACCTGGGCCGAAGGCATGAATATGTTCCATAACCCCAATGCCCTACACCCAGTGCCGGAGGGCCTCTTCCCGTCGATCGCACACCACTACTTTGAGGATGACCAGATTGTGAGCCACCCCCCTGAGTTTCACGTCTACTCCTCGATGACTACGATCGCCAACGTTGTGAGTGATGAGGAATGGGAGCGTCGAAAACAGGGTCGCAGCGACTGAGAGAGCAGCTTGGCGCTCGGCAAGTCGGGGGCATTTGAGATGCTGAAAGCTAGGCATTCCGGTTGGCGTGCTCTAGCTCAGCATGGCCAATCCAAACGGAGAGCCCTTCTGCCGCTCACAGGGCCCTCCTGCCTCGATCATGCCTTGGTAGTTTTCAGTTCAGGCTTGAGGGAGGTGAAGGATTTCTTCAGCTCCCTCCAGTTGGCATTGAGCCATTCCGTTACCTTGCCACGCCCCGGGGACGTCGACTTGAAATGCTCTTTGAGCATCCACTCGACGTACAGGCGGTTCTCCTTCGACAAGTCGGATCCTTCCCCATACTCGACTTTCATTTTGTCAGACGACAGGCCCAGGTTGTTCAGGAAGGTAAGCATCTCGTAGCCCTCCTTACGGCTCAGGTGCTTTGCATCCTCATGGATCAGATGCGGATTGTCACCTTCCGTGGCCTTCCAGCTGTAGTCGTACCGCAGATCGCTTTTCAAGAGCTTTGGCATGGTCGCAGAACTCATCATACCCGGTGGTGGGCAGTGTCAATATGGTGGCCACCTGGCAAGACTCAACCCCTTCTTGTGCAAAAATCGACATCAGATGCTTATCCCCACTTCATGGCCATCGCGCAGGTTAGAGAGAGATAGCTAGGTCTGTGTCCTACGGCGCCCGAGAGGTCAGAGCCCGTCTAACCCGGCCTAAAAACGTGACACACGTCACATTTATAAGATATGTGTACCCCCTCCCCCCTTGAAAAACTTCAAGCGAGACGGAGTTTTTATATTTGAGAGCAAAGAAAAAGCGGAGGTCTGGGCCTCCGCGTGAGTCAGTGCTGAAACGGTGTCTAAGGTGCTACCTGCTCCTGCTTTTGCCCTGCTCTTGTCTTGGATCCTGTAATGAAACACGTTGCATTGATACGGGTGCAGGAGAGGTTCGTCCTTCTTTGGCGGCTTTGCCGCCACTTTCTCTTTGCTGGCAAATAAAACCTTACACTCGGAAAAATTGAATGGAGGGCACCTGCGGTGGCGATTTGCAGGTACTCGTACGCCTGGAGTTATCGTGTCTGCTGAGCTTGGCTTTGGCCTAATGATTCATGGGTGCCAAGGCTCATGACTTACCGCTGATCCTCTCGAGCAGCCTGTGAATCTGCTTCATGACTCGTCCCAGCTTGCCAAGCTTGTGGTAGAAGACGAGGGGCTCAAGGAAGTGTCCTAGCCGGAGTCGAAGGAATTCTCGTTCTGATGCCACCTGGTGAAATTCTGGGGTGTCCGCCAAGCCTGCGACGATCATGCCCTGGTGGGTCGCCGTCAACTGGCGATGCCGCTCAATCTGATCGGCATGACGATTGCGGTACCAGCCCCCCAGTGTTTGATGTTTGCCCAGCAGGAAGATGTATACCCCGAGCCCCTGTAGGAAAAGCATCCACATGGTGAGGTGCAGTCCCAGCCCATTCAAATATTCAGCCAGTTGAGGCGTGCTCCAGCAGCACACAGCAAAAAGCATGGGACAGACTGCGGCAGCGATCAGCGCCTCGTTCGTAGAGGGGATTGCGGTAAGCCGAAGGCGGAGGCGTCGTAGCGGGGTCATTTACTGCTCCAGGTTTTTAGACCGGTCTCGATCCCGGTTGGAACGAGGTGATGAAGCTTCTCGCCATCAGGCGAGGCGGTCAAACCAAAACAGGCCTACGTTTTTCCCTGCTGCTCCATTACTCAAACGGACACTAGGCAGCGCTATGAAGAGCTGCGCATATCTACGAGCCTGTAGCTGGTGATGCATCATTCCTCGGCGCGTCACCACCAGGTGCGGCGCTCTTGGCAAGCGCCAAGGATTCCATGGCTTCTGCAAGCTGTTGGCTGAGCGTTTCGGAGGTCGATCTTAGCTGGGAGGCTTCTGCCTTGGCATCCTCTGCGTCTTTCTTGGCACTCGACAACTGCTCTTGAAGCATTTCTTTTGCGCCTTCGGCCCGGGCAGCAGTCATGCTCGCCAAGCCAAGGTCTGCCTCGAGGCGCTTCAACGCGTCTTGGTTCTGATAAGCCAGCTTGCTGTGCTGGCGCGCCTCCCCCAGCAAACGTTCGTTGTCACGGATGAGCCGCGTGAGGTCATCCTGGCGAACCATGAGGGTTTGCTGCAGTTGCAGCAGTTCGTGCTGCAGTTGCTGAAGCTGTGTCTCGTGACGACGCTCGTCTTGTTCGCGCTGTTCCTTGATCGCACTCCGGTAATGCTCCATGGCATCACGAGCATGCGCATGCTTCTGTTCCAGAGTTCGCACCAGGTCATCCTTCTCATGCACCCGCAGCTCAAAGTCTGTGCAGCTCTGACTGAGGCGCGCGTTGCGGGTGAGTTCCACCTGTAGCGATGACTGCGATGTGCGCAGTTCCTCGGCTTGGCCCGCTAAGGCGATGTCACGGATTTCGGTCTCCTGCTGAGATTTCTTTAAAGCATCCTCAAGGCTCTCAATCTGCTTGGTCAATGCAGCCACGCTCTGCTCGTGGGAGATACGTTCCTCAGCTAGGGCAGCGTTCCCCTCCTCAAGTAACCGTTTCAAGAGCTGATCCACGAACGCGCTGAGCTCATCGCTCAAGCGCTTCGGGTCGGACTGAGGGCGTATATCAGTCGCCTCAAGCTCCTGCAGGTAGCGGGAAATGGTCGTCTTAGAGCCGGTATTGCCCAGCTCCACGCGCACCGAATCAATGCTCGGGTGAACGCCTCGGGCGAGCAGCGCGGATCGCGCCTTTTGGACTAATGCCTTGTTAATGCCGCCGCGAGCCATGGTCTCTCCTACGATTTCGTACTGAATTACATGTCATGTACCTACATGACATCTTACTGCTTAGCCACACTTCTAGAAATTGATATCGAAAGAATAAATAATGGGGGTTTATGTGTTCTTAGTGCTAAAAATGCCTCAGAATCGTGTCCAAAGCACGTACGATTGGCAGGAAAAGGCAGATGGACAAGGCGCAGCGGTATCTCACGGCAGGTACACGTGAAAACACCCGCAAAAGCTATCGTGCAGCCATTGAGCATTTCGAGGTGACGTGGGGAGGCTTTCTGCCGGCGACGGCGGAAGGAATTGTTCGCTATCTCGCGGAGTATGCGGACTCGCTGGCGCTCAGCACCCTCCGCCAGCGCCTGGCTGCGCTCGCCGAATGGCATATCAGTCAGGGCTTTCCCGACCCGACCAAAGCTCCCCATGTACGGCAGATGCTCAAGGGCATACGCGTGGTGCACCCCGCCAAACAGAAGCAGGCAGCCCCTCTTCAGCTTCGCCACCTTGAGAAAGCGGTCAACTGGCTGAATAGCAAGGCGGGTGAAGCGATCGAATCGGGGGACTATCGATCATTGATGAGGTGCCGGCGCGATGCAGCTTTATTACTCATCGGGTTTTGGCGTGGCTTTCGAAGTGACGAACTTGCTCGCCTTCAGATCGAGGATACGCAGGCAGAGGCCGGCATTGGCATCACTTTTTACCTGCCGTACACCAAAGCGGATCGCACACACCAAGGCGCTACATTCCACACTCCTGCCCTCAAGAAGCTGTGCCCGGTCGAGGCATATATCAACTGGATCACCGTCGCTGGTGCTTCCAAGGGCCCTGTCTTCCGAAAGCTCGATCGATGGGGGAATCTCTCTGAAAGCGGACTCAAGGCGAGCAGCTTCATTCCTCTGCTCAGGCGCATCCTAGAAGACGCTGGGATACCTGCCCAGGCCTATAGCAGTCACTCAATGCGGCGCGGCTTTGCGACCTGGGCATCCGCGAATGGCTGGGGCATCAAGGGCCTCATGGGTTATGTCGGCTGGAAGGATATGAAGTCTGCTCTGAGGTATGTCGATGCGAGCAGCTCTTTCGGGGGCCTGGCTGCCTACAGCGCCGGCGAGATCGAGCGTGATCTTTAGATTTGAGGCTGGGATTTCATCTTGACCAACTCCGCTTCAGCCGCTCGCAACTCAGCGGTCAAGCGCGTCCACATAACGACAAGTGTCGATATTTATTCACGACTCGCCCTCAACTCGTCCCCCAGTTCAGCAAGCTCGCTTTCCAGCGTTTCACAGCGCTGCTCCAGGAGCCCCTCGCGACTGAAAAACGGTTCCATTACTTTGTCATCGATGTGGTCATGCATACGCCATGAGCCCTAAATGCGGATCGAGTACAAAGGTTCTCCGCACAGAGTAAATTCATCCACTGAATATTTCAACAGTATCAAGTAGCGCGAATAACCGTATGTCTGGCCACTGAATGACGGCTAAAAGCTTGCGCCTCCGCCTCGTTGATAGAGGCTAAGGTACGCCAAAATGCGGGTTTCAGGCGTCAGTCGGATGGCCAGGAATGATGTGTAACGATTGTCTCGAAGCGAGGAGAGTCTCATGGCACTGAAGTCTTCATTTGCCGTGGTGCTGCGTGCGCTGTGCACCAAACGTAAGCGATCCATGAACCCCACCTGCCGCAAGATGAGGCCATCGTTTACCGTGGCATTTCCGGTGAACAGTTCCATGGCAACAGCGCTTCATAATCTGCAACCGACTGCGCATGGGGCAGCCGCTCCAGTACGTGGCGCAGCCATGTATAGCTCTTGGCCGTTGATCTTGGCGGTCTCGACTAAACTGTAGAGCTGAGCACTGGCCGCGGCGCCCTTGGGCGTTTCGCTGAACAGCCAGGCTTTGCGGCCAATCACAAATGGCTTTATTGCGCTCTCTGCCGGGTTTTTGTCGATCGGCAAATACCCAGCCTCCACATAACGCTCCAGCCGACTCCAATTGCTCGCCAGGTAATTCACCGCCTTGCCGAGCACACTTTGCGACGTCACATGTGGCTGCGTTTTGTCCAGCCAACTTTTCAACTGCCCCAAGGATCGGCAGGCTCTTCTCCTGCCGGCCAGTCAATCGCTGCTCATCACTGGCGTCCTTCGGTTCACGCTCGATGCCATAGAGCTTATTGATCAATAACAGCGCCATACCCGCGCGTCCGGCTTTGCCCTTGGGCTGCACTTTCTGAGCTTCAAGAAGCTTGCGACGCGCATGCGCCATCCACGCCAAGGTTCGACAAGGACGCTTTATCCATGACGAGTTGGAATGCTTTCTACGAACGTACAGAAACCCGAGCCCCTTCTCCGCTTGTCAGTTATGCGATCGGTCACGTTGGAAATCTAGAACCTCGCCATGCAATAGATCAGGGATGTGGGTCAAGCAATGAAGTCTGGCAGCTCATCCAAGGCGGGTGGCTGGTATTGGCGATTGAAAAAGAACCAGAAGCCATCGCGCGAACAATCCGCAAGTGCTCCATAGACGAAGCTCGCCGACTCACCGCTGAGGTCGCGAACTTTGAGCATCTGGCCCACCTTCCACGGTCTGCTTTGATTCACGCAGGGCTAGCTCTTCCCTTCTGCAGGCCTTACAGATTCCCAACCTTTGGAGCCAGATTCCCAACGCCCTAGTCCCGGGCGGTGTATTCGTAGGTCATTTCTTTGGATTGAGGCACAGCTAGGCAAGCGAAGAGCAGTTGTCATTCCATTGCGTTGAAGACACTCGGAGGCTGAGCGAAAGCTTCGAAATTGTCCTGCTGCGTGAATCTAAATCATCGATGGTCATCGACTCGGGAACTGTGAATTGGCAAAGAATCAATGTGATTGTGCGCAAGCCCTATCATGCCGGGAGATAATTTGGGAGCTAATCCCGCCCTGCTTGATCGCAACTGCAGTCTACCTGGGCTCCCTCCTCCAACGCAGGCGACGTTGAGAGACACAGCTATGGCGTGGGGGAAGCATCGCAGACTTCCGTCGAATGCCATAATATGCGCGCTCCGTGTCTCAGCGTGATTACTCACAGCGAGACTGAATGCATAGCTCGGCAGGATTCCCCGACTGAACGATCATAGCCCCTCACCACTCAATGTAGTGCTTTCCCAAGGAACGAGGGCCCATCACGTGAAGTTTCCAAGGAGAAGGAATGATGAGCCTCACTCTGCGCTGCCTCAAATGTGATGAAACTCATCTGGTACAACCCACTAGGCTGCATCGTAAATCAGTGATCACCTGCAGGGGCTGTGGTGCTCTGAGCCACCATGGCGATCTCGTAGAAGCTGCAGGTAGGCGCCTCATGGCCAAGTTGAAGCAGCAGCTCAAAACCGGGTAACGATGGTTCGGCTAGGAGCGTTCTCAACCTCATACGCCGACTCCTGCCTCTAGGGCTAGAACCCCCATGTGTTCCTCAGTGAGTAGCGCTGCCTACCTGAAGCTGGTACCTCGCCTGAGTCAACTCTGTCTCCGCTTTCTGCAGCTCCGCTTTGACGCCCGTCCAGATCAAAACCAAGGTGGCGATCTTTTCGCGAGAGGCCGTCAATTCCTCACCCATCACGGCCAACTCGTTCTCAAGCAACAGGCACTGCTGCTCGAGCAGCTCCTCGCGCGAGAAAAAAAGCAAAGCTATCATCAGGGGTTTGGTCTGGCTTGTTCATGACGCTCATCACCGAGAGTAATACAAATGTTCTCCTCACGAGCTTAGCGAGAAATACTGGATGGATAAACAGCTTTCCGACGAAGCGGCAGCTCGTCCTGATCGCAAGGCCAGCCCAAGGGCTTCGAGGCTGCGCAGAAATCCCATATAGATTTTCACCGGGGACACGCTCAAGCGGAGGGATCGCATGTGTCACTGAAATCGTCTTTCGCCATCGTCCTTGGGGCGCTACGCAGTCAGCGATAAATCACGCAGCGGGACTTTTGTGACACGAGTAGGACGTTTCTTTCAAAGCTCGAAAGCGGCAAGGCCAGCCTGACGCTAGATAAGCTCGAGAAGGTGAGTCAGCGGCTGGAGGTGAGCTCACTGACGCTGCTGACACTGACCTTGAGCTTGGAAACTGGCAGATCCTCAGCGGAGCTTGTCGATGATCTTCGCTTGGGAATAGAGAACCTTGAGCGTGATGGTGGCTTAGCTTGGAAAAAGTCTCCTACCCTAGTGGCATGCGCTTGGCATCATGAATGCGACCCAGACGGGAGCCTCAGGCCTGTCTGAAACTGCTTGATGTAAGCATGACCTTGGGCGTGCCCGTAATCGGTGACGGCTGTCGTGAACCGATCCCTCGCGTCGCCAGGGGGCGGCCCCTACGGACTTCCATCCTCACGCCTCTCGCCCAGTAGGCCGGCGCGCTCCGCCTGCCCTTTTGACCACGTGCACCATCGCAAATTTCTGCCGCAGATCGCGCGCATAAGGCTGGCCCTGCCTTGAGAGCGTCCTGAGATGACATTGTCGGGAGTTTTCTTTCACCCAATTTTCACGACACCCAGGCAACACTCACCCTCTCCCTACGTGTGATAGAAGCTCCCGTTAGCCCGCCTAGCAGCGGGCTTTCTTTTGCCAGGAATTCCTCATCAACCCAGGCCGTTTGCCTTCCGAATTGTCCGTTCTGCTGACTCAGGCTGTCCCTTGAGGACACTAGCTAGAGCCGCTCTCATGCCACAACTCATCAGATTCATAACCCTTCCCCTGGGCTGTAGTCTGCTGTGGGCTTACGCTGCTCCTGAGACAAAGTCGCCAGTGGAGACACCTGGTCGGCCCGAATCAGCAAAGACTCGGATGCTGGAAGCCGGAGCCGCGACCTTGCAGGCCAAGCCGCCCATTGAGGCTAATCAACGCCTACCTGGGTGGCTTCCACCTTTAAAACGCACATCCTGATCTGCAGATGGAAGCGCATCACTACTGCTCCATCCTGAATCAGGATGTCATCCAGTGCGTCATCTTGGACGGTAACGCAAGTAAGCGAAGAGCATGGGCGTGAGTACATCATCGACGAGAAGCTGTTTGCTGGTCTGCCGGCTTAGGAGAAGGCGTTGTGGCAGAGCCATGGCTATGAGCTTTCATCCGGACAGTTGATCCCGCCGGGTATCCCTGCACCTGCGGAACATGCGCTGATGGAGCGCCTTGCCCATACCTACGGGAAGACATGGCACACGTGACACACCGACCAAGCCCAAGCCCTACCGGTGGGCGTTCCTCAGCTGATGATGGGATTCACAGTGGATGGACAGGCTGATTCAGCGATGGTCGAGCAGCGCAACCACTCCCATGAGTAGCTCGACTCTACTCGCACAACTTGCAGGTGACTATAAGGCAGGTTTGGTGGATCACCTGCGTGCTGCCTTGACTTTATTGCAATATTTTGTCATTGAATGATTCAATTAGGACAGATTGCGTGTTTTGCGGAACCGAGGTTCAATCTTTAATATGTCAATCAACGCCAAAACCGATCTGATCGTAACCAGCGACGTGGATGAAGTCTCTCGACCTGTTGTAGCCATGAGCGCCACGATGGTCACGAAGGACTGGGAGCATGCGCAGCATCAGCACCGCAAGGCCCAACTGCTTTACTCCGTTCGCGGTATCCTAAACTGCGAAATCGAAGAAGGTGTTTGGATTGTGCCGCCGCAGTGCGCAGTATGGATACCGGGCGACCTGCCACACTCAGCCCGGGGATCGGGTGAAACTGAATGTTATTGCCTGTTCGTCGAGCCCGATGCCGCACCTGATCTTCCAAAAACCTGCTGCACGATTTCGGTAACGCCGCTTCTGCGCGAATTGCTTCTCAAAGTTGCGGGTTTTCCTAAACTTTATTCGCTGGATGGGCGGGAAAACCGACTGATTGCCACTTTGCTGGACGAGTTAGCGGCTGCTCCGGTCGAAGACCTACACCTTCCAATGCCCCGTGCGCCGCGATTGCGCCGTCTAGCGGAGATGCTGTTGTCCAACCCCACAGACAAGACCTCAAAGAGCGATTGGGCTACCCGCATTGGCATGAGCGAGCGAAGTATGAGTCGGCTCCTTCTGCAGGAAATAGGAATGAGCTTCGGGCGCTGGCGTCGTCAATTGCATGTGATCCTTGCGCTGCAACGCTTGACCAAGGGTGAAAGCGTCCAAACCGTAGCATTAGAGCTTGGGTACGAAAATGCCAGCGGATTTATAACCATGTTCCGCAAGGCGGTTGGTAAGCCCCCGGCACGATACCTTTCTGATCGGACGACAGGCACGGAGCCTGCTTCCGTGCCTAGCATCTTGCTCCCCGATAAAACTTTAACCTGACAGGGTCGACATCAATCTTGTCTGGATTGAGCAATACGCTGATTCAGCAGCGCGATTGGCGATCTCTGTAAAGCCGTCATTTCCCCGCTCGATTGTCTGCGCCATGCTTCCCTGTATCAGATCCAAGAGAACGCTCGCGGAATACAAAGCAGATACTTCAATAGCACTAGGCGAATTGGCGCCAGATCTATACCTGCACGGTATTGCTGACACATCGAACCGGGCTAGAAAAGACCGATTGCAGATTATTGGCTGGAATGAAAAATAGAATGGCCTTTTCTCGATATCCGGCCAAAGGTGTTTGTCGGTAGATTACAGAAGGTAACGCTAATCATTCAATTTAACACTGATTAGTCTTTTTTCCCCTTGTCTGGTTCCGGTGAGACTGTCGGCATTCTCTGTATCCGTCTCCCGGTGGCCAGCCCGCTATTTGATTCTTAAAGGTGTCACAGATGAAGGGTTCGTTGGCTTACTGCAGTGAGAAGCGGCTTTGCGTGCCGGGACGTTTTGCGGCAAGCCCGGTTGCTGCAGCAATGCTAGTATTTCTAGGCAGTCCGAGTTGCGTAATGGCCCAAGATACTGCCAAAGTCGATGAAAGCACGCAGCCTTCCGGCGTGATAACCCTCCCCCAGGTGACGATAATCGGGAAAGAGGCATACGATCCCCTCACGACCGAAGGCACAGGTCTCTATACTATCGACCAGACCACGGCGGCGACTCGGTTACCACTGACACTACGTGAGACGCCGCAATCTGTTTCCGTGGTGACGCGTCAGCGCATGGACGATCAAAAGCTGGATACAGTTCAAGGCGTTCTTGAGAACACGACTGGCATTTCGGCTTACCAATCTGATAGCCAGCGCACCAGTTTTTACTCTCGAGGCTTTCTGATCGACAACATCCAATATGACGGCATACCGGCAGTCATCGGCGATGTCATCAACGGCAGCGGCGTTAGCGATCTGGAAACTGCATTTTATGACCGGGTAGAAATTGTGCGCGGTTCCAGCGGACTTCTCACCGGAACAGGTAATCCATCAGCGGCTATCAACCTAGTCCGTAAAAGACCGGCGCCAGAATTCTCGGCTTCCACGTCTTTAAGCGCTGGCTCGTGGGATAATTTTCGAGAGATGGCGGATATTTCTGGGCCGTTGACACCAGATGGTCGTGTCCGGGCACGTGTGGTCGGGGTCAATAATGACGGCCACTCCTACATCGATGGTTATCAAACACAAAAGCAAGCGTTTTACGGAATCATCGAGGCGGATATCACCGAAGACACTACCTTCGATATAGGGTACGACTACCAGAACAGCTCTCCTAAACGACCGACTTGGGGCGGTACTCCGCTATGGTTTAGCAACGGCTCAGAGGCAGAATGGTCGCGCTCCAAATCTGTGGCGGCGGACTGGAACCGCTGGGACAATACCCGGCAGAGTGTTTTTGCCGAACTTGAGCACCGTTTTGATAACGATTGGAAAGTTCACAGTGTTGTGAAGCAGTATCGTACTGAGTATGACACCCAGCTGATGGGCAGTGCTGGTACACCCGACCAAAATACCGGATTAGGCACGTTTCCGAATGGCGCTTATCCGGTTGCTCTGGCCGGCAAGGGAAAAAGCAGTCAAAGCACTTTAGATGTGACAGCGAGCGGCCCCTTTGATTTTATGGGCCGCCAGCATGAGTTAGTAGTGGGCGGCATGAGCTCTCGATACACTTCTAACAAAGACGACGTTAGCCCCTTTTTTTCAGGGTTCATCCCTATCAACATCTACGATTGGGACGGCCACTTCCCCAAGCCAAATTTTGACTCAATGACGTCAATATCAACCAATACTAAAGTTAAGCAGCGCGGTTTTTTTACTACCGCGAGATTATCCCTGGCTGACCCACTTAAATTGACCCTTGGTGGGCGATTCAATCGATACGAGGTCGACGAGACCGCTGGCGGAACGCCATTTAGCTATAAGAAAAGCAATGAATTTACTCCTTATGTCGGCCTGATATATGACATCGATAGCACATACTCGGCATATATTAGTTATACAGGCATATATAATCCACAGACATCATTTCGTGACAGCAGCGGCAACGTCCTCACGCCAACAGAAGGAAGGACAAAAGAGATCGGCATAAAGGCTGAATACTTAGAGGGACGGCTTAACGCTTCCGTCGCACTTTTTGACACTGAACTGGACAACGCAGCACAATTAGATGGCAATCGTCTTACGCCAAGCGGTGCCTTGGCTTATAAAGGTGTGGATGGCACCAAGTCCCGAGGGATCGAGTTCGATATGCAGGGAGAAGTCGCGACCAACTGGAATATCTATGCCGGCATTGCCGCGTTCACAGCCAAAGATGGCCAAGACGCTAGGCTAAATCCTCAGGTGCCACGTACTACCGCTCAAATTTTCACTACGTACAAATTATCTGGAATATTGGAAAAAGTAACGCTTGGCGGCGGCGTCAAATGGCAGAGCCGATTCTTAGGCAGCAGTACCAGCACAAGGGAGGCAGAACAAGATCCATACTCATTGACGTCATTGATGGCGCGTTATGAGCTGACAAAAAACATAGACCTGTCAATCAATATAAATAACGTTTTTGATAGAAAGTATGCTACGCAAAAAGGTGACTTTGACACCGTAAGTTACGGCACTCCCCGCAATATGCTGGCAACATTAAATTATAAGCTTTAGTTCTAGAGCGCTGCTTCAATCAGGCGACTGCTTTATCGGTAGTGGATACCGCAGCTGCCAGAGTTTATGGTTTTTTCAAAGGAATGCCAGCAATTGGAATAAGCGTTGAAATATATCGCTTTCGGCCTTTCCAAAATAGGTTCCTTACAGCCCAAGAGAAACCACTCCATGTCTAGAAATTTTGAAGTTGTTAAGTCCGTACCAGTCCCCGCAATATCTGGCATCACTCGCCTATACGAGGTGATGAACCTAGCGGATGCTTACGCGATTTTGCTCCCTGCGGGCACTTCCAGTGACCCTGAGCTATTGGTTCGATTTATCCTGTCCTGTCGCCCACGCTGGATCGAATGGCTCATAAAAATTCGAGACACCTTAGTTGGTTGCTTTGGCCTAAAAACAGCCAAAGATCTCGGCTCATCTACCAGCAAGATTGGAGTCTTCAATATCTACAGCAGTAATGAGATGGAGATTCTCTTGGGCGCGGACGACAAGCATCTTGATTTTAGAATATCCATCCTTTGTTCTGATGAGACAATGCCCGAAGAAAATCGACATCTTATTTTTTCAACCGTAGTCCACTGCCATAACCGCGTAGGCCGGGCCTATGTATTTATCATCGCTCCATTCCATCGTTTAGTTGTCAAGGCCAGCTTAATCCATGCAGCGCGCATCGGTTGGCCTAAGGCGGCTTCCTCCTGTCTTTAATTTACGTTGCGGCAAATAGATTTGGCCGAACATTGCCTGCCTCCGGCGACAGTGAAGCTGCTTATACGAGCTTGAACTCTGTCGGTGAGCGATATCTTCACTGCCTGCGTACGAGGGTAAATGTCTTGTGTGATGCAAATTCATTCACATGCGCCCCTTCAGCCCCGGTACTCGCCCCGTCCTGCGATCATCACTGACTGCAAGGACGCCTCATCACCAGATCCGCTCAATCACACGCAGCACTGTCGCAGCATTTGCTGCCTGGCCAGGTCATCTAACCTCATGGAGGCGAATGATCGTAACTGCCCATACGGCTGAAAAAGCGCGGGGGCAATGAACAGAAGTCATGCAGCTCAGCGGCAGTATCCCAGGAAAAACCAGTGATCACATCGATTAAACGGATCGAAAAAGGCCATTTCACATTCAATTGCTCTTATCGCAGACTAAATTTTAACCGATGTCGAGCAATCAGCTCGCATCGACCCAAAGGCATATAACGTCTTCGAAATAGAATAATAAGAGGTTCGATAATGAGTTTTCAAAGCCATAACCGATTTCGTGACGGCACGCCTCCCGCGTTAGGTGGATATCCTGGGCTCAACCAGCAGTCCCGGCTAATTACTGATGATATTTTGTTCGAGCAGGACGTCAAAATTGAGCTGAGGGACGGGACAGTCATCTACGCAGATATCTACAGACCTGCTGGCGTCTCGGACATCCCGTGCGTCATCGGATGGGCGCCGTACGGAAAACATCCGCATCTGAGTTTCGACTCTTGGCCAGGTGCTGAAGTCCCTACAGGATCGGTGTCTGAGCACACCCCCTTTGAAGCAGCAGACCCGCTCGTATGGTGTAGGGCCGGATATGCAATGCTCTTCCCGGATGTACGTGGCACTTGGGGCAGTGGTGGTGAGGCTTCGTTCTTCAGCAAGCAAGAAGCTGAAGATGAGTATGATGTGATCGAGTGGGTCGCACGGCAAGGGTGGTGCAGTTCTAAAGTTGGCCTGCTCGGCGTTTCATACTTGGCCATCAGTCAGTGGGGGGCAGCAGCTGAGCAGCCTCCTCACTTAGCCGCCATTATCCCCTGGGAAGGTGTCACCGACGTATATCGGGAGTTCTTCTTTCACGGCGGAATTCCTAACACTCAGTTCTCCGAGGGATGGCAGTCTCTGGTCAGCTTCTCGCAGACCCGGGTTGAGGACGTCGCTGCAGCGATGTCAGATCACCCTACACTTGATGACTACTGGAAGGCGAAGCTGCCCAACCTTGAAGCGATCAAGGTTCCTGCCTACATTGTTGCCAGTTGGACAGATCACGCGCTGCACACCCGAGGTACGCTTGAAGCTTTCAAACGCATAGCTTCAGCAGACAAATACCTCGAAGTGCATGGCCGGAAAAAGTGGCAGTATTTTTACAAGGACGAAAGTGTGCGCAAGCAGATGGCGTTCTTGGATCGCTATTTAAAAGGAGTGGATAACGAAGTAAAGGATTGGCCGCGCGTGCAGATCGAAGTTCGCGACAGCTTTTACGAAGGAAAGGTGCGTTCGGAAAACGAATGGCCGTTAGCGAGAACGAAATACCAGAAACTGTATCTGGATAGTACGGATCTCACCTTGTCCAACAGCCCAGTTGAACAGGAATCAACCCGTTCGTATGTCTCCACGAATGCGGATCGCCTATGCTTTGATCTCAAATTCGAGAAGCAGACAGAGCTGACCGGGTATTCAAAACTTCGCCTCTGGCTGGCGGCAAATACGGCTACAGATGCGGACGTATACGTCGGGCTACAGAAGCTCGACGCCAGCGGAGAGATTGTGAACTTTCCTTTCTTCGCCACGTTCGATGACGGGATAGTCGCGCTGGGATGGCTGCGAGCGTCTCATCGCGAATTGGACGAAACGCGCTCCACTGATCACCAGCCAGTCCACTCCCATCGCGTGATCGAACCCTTGGAGCCGGGAGTTCCTACTCAACTAGATATCGAGATTTGGCCTGCAAGTACGCGGTTTGAAGCCGGTGAATCACTCCGAGTGGTCATCCAGGGCACAGACATTCATCGATATCGGCCTGGCCTTTTCGCCGCTGGGCACTACCTTTCCAACAACGCTGGGAAGCACACAATCTTCTGCGGTGGCCGATACCAAAGCTACCTGACTGTCCCAGTTATCGAGTAATGAGCTCGAACCTCCGCCGCCCACGGCGGAGGCCCAACTATAAAAATAACGGTAGAACTTTATGCACAAAGCATTTAAAGGTTTAGCGATCTCTTGCGCGCTCATTTTTGGACTTTTTACTGCAAACTCTCACTCTACAGAAAATGGACTGACCAACTATCCTGTAGGTGTGAACACGGCGCTTAATGGCCTGCTACCAGCACCAGGACAGACCTACTTCTACAACTACTTTCAATACTACAAAGCCGAAAGCTTTCGTGGCCCTAATGGAGAGGAGGGTATTCCCAAGTTTTCTGCTGAAGTAGTTGTGGACGCTCCAAGGCTCGTACATACGTGGACTGAGTCACTCGGCCCGTTTAGCTTAGCTACTGGCGTAATCGTTCCCATTTTCCACGTATCTTCTACAGTGTATGGTCAGAAGGATATTAAGAACGCAATAGGTGATGTGATCGTCCACCCATTGATGTTCGGCTACGTAAACCCTGCACATAATTTCTTCACGTTCCTCGCCCCGTTCGATATGGCATTGCCAACGGGGTCGTACGATAAAGACCGCATTGCGAATACGGGGCAGAATCACCTGGCCTTTCTCCCTAACTGGCAGACCACGTGGTTTCCGACTGCAAAAACAGAAATTTCAACGACGTTGACTGCAGAGATCTACACCAAAAATCATGATACCAACTACCAGTCCGGTACGGTGTTAAGTGGTGAGTTCTTACTGGGATACTCTCTCACGGACAAATGGCAGGTAGGCGTCCAAGGCTTCTACTCGAAGCAGGTGTCCGATGACGAACTAGATGGTGAGAAATATCTAGATGGCTTCCGTGGCCGCAGCGCTGCCTTGGGGCCACAAGTCCGCTACACCATATCTCCGGGCGTTGCGGTTGTCGCGAAATACCAGCATGAATTTGCCGTTGAAAACCGCTCCAAGGGAGACCGATTCTGGATTCAGTTTGCGTTCCCATTCTAGATCGGAAATTTGACTGAGACTGCCCCCCCCCCCCCCAACCCACATAGATGCAACCGGGTTCCTAAGTTCAAAAGCAGCTAGACAGTGTGGGCGAGTCCATACATAGGAGCAGCCTTGTGCTGCGAAGAGGCCAGTGCAAGCAACGAAGACTGATGGTATTTTCACCGGCCTCTTCGCAGCACAAGGCTGCTCCTACCTGGCCGCGCGACAGAAGCGCCCGAGCGCATCACACGCCGCCATCAGCGACGCATCGTCCAGCGCGTAGGCAATGCGCAGGTAAGGCCCGAGCCCGAAGGCACTGCCATGCACCACGGCGACATCGGCTTCGTCGAGCATCGCCAGCGCGACATCCTCGTCAGTGGCCAGGTAACGACCACCCGCGGAGGTCTTGCCGATCAGCCCGGCGCAATTGGCAAAGGCATAGAATGCCCCGGCCGGTTGCTCGCAGTGCAGCCCTGGGATCCCATCAATCGCCTTCACCATCAGGTCACGGCGGCGCTGAAACACGTCCCGGCTTTGATGGATGAACGCTTTCGGGCCTACCAGCGCAGCAACCGCCGCCTGCTGAGAGACCGAACACGCACCCGAGGTCTGTTGCCCCTGCAGCTTTTCCATGGCCGCCAGCAGCCAGCGCGGGCCCGTGGCGAAACCGATGCGCCAGCCCGTCATGGCATAGGCCTTGGATACGCCGTTCATGGTCAGCGTGCGTTCGGCGAGCCGAGGTTCCACCTGGGCCAGGGTATGGAAGCGCTGATCGTCGAAAATCAGGTGCTCGTAAATGTCATCCGCCAGCACCAATACCTGTGGGTTTGCCAGCAGCACCGCAGCCAAGGCCTGCAGCTCGGCAACGCTGTAGACCGCGCCGGTCGGGTTGGACGGCGAGTTGAGGATCAGCCAGCGGGTGCGCGGCGTGATCGCGGCACCAAGCGCTTCAGGCGTCAGCTTGAAACCGCTGCTGGCCTCACACGTGACGATCACGCTGTGGGCGCCACACAGTTGGACCATCTCCGGGTAGCTGACCCAGTAGGGCGCTGGCACGATGACCTCGTCGCCGGCATTGAGGGTCGCTGCCAAGGCGTTGTAGATCACCTGTTTGCCGCCGCTGGCGACCAACGTGTCCTGCCACTCGACCTGCAAGCCATTCTCGTGGCGGAACTTGGCCGCCACCGCTTCGCGCAGGGCGCGGCTGCCAGCGACTTGGGTGTAGCGCGTATGGCCTTGGTCGATCGCCTGCTTGGCGGCGTCGCGGATGTGCGCTGGTGTGTCGAAGTCTGGCTCGCCCGCGCACAGCGAAATGATCGTGGCCCCCGCCGCGCGGCGTTGGGCAACGCGGTCCATGATGCCGTAGGTGGCCGAGGGGCGGGCGCTGGCCAGGTTAAGGTTCAGGCGCTGGATGCTGCCGTCGGTGTCCTGCTCGCTCATCGGTGGTGCTCCGTATTGATCGCATCAAATTGGCTGTCATGCATCACGTCGGCCACCGAGCGGCCTGCGCGCACGGCATCCACCATGCCGGCCTGGCGGCGGGCGATGCGCTCGGCCAGGTCCAGCACCTGGCCGATGTGGGCCTGGGTGACGAAGACTGTGCCGCAGTTGTCGGCAATCACGTAGTCGTTTTCATCTACTGCTACACCTGCCACCTGGACGGTGCAGGCCGCGTCGACCTGGACCACGCGATTGCGTGCGCTGACCATGGTCACGCCACGGCCATACACCGGATAACCGATGTCGGCGCTACCGTCGATGTCGCGGCTGCAACCGTCGATGATGCTGCCGCGCACGTGCCGGGCCACGGCGGCATTGGCCAGAATGTCGCCCCAGCAAGAGATCCCGTCGATGCCGCCGGCGATCACCAGTACGCGGTCATCACTGGCGATCGCTTCGATCACCGGGCTGATCAAGTGCACGGTCGGTGCACGGTCGGTCTTGGCGGCCAGTTGCACAGTGCTGGCGCGGCCGACCACCTTGGGGCAGTGCCATAACGGGCGCAGACCGAACGTGGCGCCGGGCAGGCCGAGGAAGTCGAGGGCGTCGGACACGGTGTTGGTGTCCAGCGCCGCCAGGCGTTGTAGCACGCTGTCTTGGCTCATGGGTGAACCTCTTTGGTGAAGGAGGCATGAGTGTCCGACAGGCTGTTTGATAGGTATATTCCTTATCAAGGATGTTAAACATATGCCTAACCTATGGAACCGCCATGATCAATTTCCGCCTTATCCGCCACCTTTGGCTGTTCCTGGCTGTTGCTGAGGAAAAGAACTTTGGGCGGGCCGCCAAACGCCTGGGCATGACCCAGCCGCCGCTCACCGAGCAGATCCAGATTCTTGAGCAGGCATTGAAGGTCAAGCTGTTCGACCGTTCCCGGCGCGGTGCGGCGTTGACCCCGGTGGGCGCCGCCATCCTGCCGGCGGTACGCAAGTTCGCCGACCAACTCGAACGCCTGGAACTGGCCGTGGAAGAAGCCGTGGCGGGCCATCAGGGCATGGTCACCATCGGTGCCATCTCGTCGGCCATGTTCGACGTGCTGCCGGAGGTGATCGAGCGCTTCAAGCAGGACCACCCTCAGGTCACGGTGTCGGTACGCGAAATCGACAGCGTCGAGGCGGTGCCTTCGCTGGAGGCGGGCGATATCGACCTGGCGTTCGCGAGGCTGGATGGCGACCTGGGCAAGGGCATCGAATGGCGCCCGCTCACCGAGGAGCAATTGATGGTGGCACTGCCGGTTGATCACCCACTGGCAAACCATAGCGAGATCGCGCTGGCGAGCCTGGCCAGCGAGCCGCTGGTGATGTTCGCGCGCAAGGTCAGCCCCTTGTACTTCGATAACCTGATTGCCACCTGCCGCGCCAACGGGTTTTCGCCTCGAGTGCTGCACGAAGTGCGTTCGGTGGCGTCCCAGATAGCCTTCGTCAGCTGCGGGCAGGGAATCGCCCTGGTACCGGCGGCCATGAACAAGCTGGCCCCGGCGAATGTGGTCATACGCCCGCTGGCGCAGCAGGTGAGTGTGGTGACCACCACCTACGCCTGGAATGCCGAGCGCGCCAACCCACTGGTGCAGGCATTGGTAAACCAGCTGAGCGAATGCATTTCATAGGTTTGACCTATGAAATTGATCGCTGATGAGGAATTTACAGATTGTTGGTGGGCGTCGAGAGTGTGCCTCTCAACTACAAGAGGAGTTTACGGCGTGCCCGAATCCCATTCGTTCCGCCAGTTCGTCCTGCCTTTGAACGTGGAGGGCGTCGAGCTTGAACTGTCCACTGTCCACCGCGAGGGCCGTGGGGCGCCGATCCTGTTTCTGCACGGGTTCGGCTCGACCAAGGAAGACTATGCAGGGCTGACACGCCAGCCGGCGTTTGCCGGCCGCCCATTCGTGGCCTACGACGCACCGGGGTGCGGGCAGAGCCACTGCAGCGACCTTTCACGTGTTTCGATTCCGCTGCTGCTGGCGACCGCGTTGCAGGTGCTGGAGCACTTCGGTATTCAGCGTTTTCACCTGGTGGGCCACTCGATGGGCGGCCTGACGGCGTTGCTGCTGGCGCATCAATGCCCCGAGCGGGTGATCAGCTTCATCGACATCGAAGGCAATATCGCCCCGGAAGACTGCTTCCTCAGCCGTCAGATCGATGACTACCCGGCCAACGACCCGCAGGTGTTCTTCGACGCGTTCATCGAGCGCACCCGGCACAGCAGTGACCCGGCCAGTGCCTTGTACGCTGCCAGCCTGCCTTACAAAGTGCGGGCAGAGGCCGTGCGGGGGATCTTCAGCTCGATGGTGGAACTGTCTGACCACGGCGACCTGATGAGCAAATTCCTCGGCCTGCCGTGCCCACGTATGTTCATGTATGGCGAGCAGAACAGTCACCTGTCTTACCTGGCGGACATCCAGGCGCAGGGTGTAGAGCTGGCCAGCATCCCCGCGTGCGGGCACTTCCCGATGTATTCCAACCCTATCGAAATGTGGCGCCGAATCGCCGGCTTCCACGCGCGTCACGCCGGCTAAGGCTGTCAGCCCCCCCCCGGTTTCGCGGGGGTGCCATTTCCACCCTAAAGAATCGATGTGCGGCCGCGGCGCTGCGCAGGGGCACCCGTGTGTCCGTTTCAAGCCGCGAATAAAAACAAAGAGGTATTGACCATGCTTGAAGCCATCAATGGTTTTCTATCCGGCAAGGTGCTGATTGTGCTGATCGTAGGGTTGGGCAGCTATTTCACCTGGCGCTCACGTTTTTTGCAGTTTCGCTATTTTTTCCACATGTTTGCGGTGTTCAAGGACAGCCTACGCAAGAGCGGCGGCCAGCTCAGCTCGTTTCAGGCACTGATGCTGAGCCTGGCCGGGCGCGTAGGTGCTGGTAACATTGCCGGGGTCGGCCTGGCAGTGACCCTGGGTGGGCCAGGTGCGGTGTTCTGGATGTGGGTGACCGCGCTGGTGGGCATGGCCAGCAGTTTCTTCGAATGTTCGCTCGGCCAGTTGTACAAGCGCTGCGACGACCATGGGCAGTATCGCGGCGGCCCTTCGTACTACATTCACCATGGCCTGCATCGACCGTGGCTGGCCAAGCTGATGGCGGTTCTGCTGCTGGTGACCTTCGGCTTTGCATTCAACGGGCTGCAATCGCACGCCGTTACTCATTCGTTGCAGAACGCCTTCGGCTTTTCGACGGGCCATAGCGGTATCGTGATCGCTGTCCTGCTTGGGTTGGTATTCATCGGCGGCATCAAGCGCATCGCCGCCGTGTCAGACCTGCTGGTGCCGGTCAAGACGCTGGCCTATATCGGGGTAACGCTCTATGTGATCGTGCTGCAGTTCGAGCACGTGCCCGACATGCTGGCCACCATCTTCAAAAGTGCCTTCGGCCTGGAGCCGGCGTTTGCGGGCCTGGTGGGCAGTGCAATCGTCATGGGCGTGAAGCGCGGCGTGTTCGCCAACGAGGCTGGGCTGGGCAGTGCACCTAACGTCGCGGCGGTGGCCAAGGTCGAACACCCTGCCGCCCAGGGGGTGGTACAGGCGTTCAGTGTGTTTTTCGACACGTTCGTCATCTGTACCTGCACGGCGTTGCTGATTTTGCTGTCGGGCTTCTACACACCTGGTTTCGAAGGGGATGGCCTGGTGCTGACCCAGGATGCCCTGGCGGCGGTGGTGGGCGACTGGGGGCGGGTATTTATCAGCGTTGCGCTGGCGCTGTTCGTGTTTACCTCGATTCTTTACAACTACTACCTGGGCGAAAACAATTTGCGTTACCTGGCGGGTAACCGACGGTGGCCGATCCTGGTGTATCGTGGCGTGGTGCTGTTGCTGATTCTGTGGGGTTCGGTGCAGAACCTGGGTACGGTGTTCGCGTTTGCCGACATCACCATGACCTTGCTGGCCCTGGTCAACCTGGTAGCACTGGCGTTGTTGGGCAAGGTGGTGCTGCGCCTGATTGACGATTATGACCAGCAGCGCAAGGCCGGGGTGCAGATACCGGTATTTGATGCTAGCCAGTTCCGCGATCTAGACCTGGACCCACGCGCCTGGCCGGAGGGCGATCAGGTTGCGGCTGAGGGGGGGAGCGAGACGCGCATGCCTCAAGCTCTTTAGCGCCTGCGAGATCGAGCGCCGCCCGCGCGGCGCTTCGCAGCACAAGGCTGCTCCCACATCTGTTTCGGGCCAGTGAGGCCTGTGATATTTGCGCGCGACCGCCTTGCGGGTTTGACGCAATATTGCGCCATGCACCAAGACGGTCGCGTGCGTTTGCCCCAGGAATAATTGGCCCGAAACAAACGTAGGAGCGAGCGTTGCTCGCGATGCGCCGCGCGGGCGGCGCTCGATGTCCGCAGCCCCACGAAACGCCAGCCTTGCACCACGGCCTACAACCCCTATTTAAACCCGGTAACCGCATGCGGCACATACGGTGCTTCCAACCGCGCAACCTCTTCATCAGACAACTGCACCCCCAATGCCGCAATGGCATCGTCAAGATGCCCAGGCTTCGATGCGCCAATAATCGGCGCCGACACGGCGCGGTGCCTGAGCACCCAGGCCAAGGCAACCTGAGCCATGGGTAAGCCACGCTCGCTGGCAATCTGCTCGACTACATCGATCACACGGCCATCCTCGACTTCTGTCCCTGCATAAAACGACTTGCCAGAAACATCGCTGAGCGTGCGCGCGGTTTCCTGGCCCTTGGGCCGGGTCAGCCGGCCACGGGCCAGCGGGCTCCAGGGCATCAGCCCGACGCCCTGGTCCAGGCACAAGGGGATCATTTCCCGCTCTTCCTCCCGGTACAGCAGGTTGAGGTAGTTCTGCATTGACACGAACCGGCTCCAGCCATTGGCCGCTGCGACGTGCTGAGCTTTGGCGAACTGCCAGGCATACATTGAAGACGCACCGATATAGCGTGCCTTGCCGGCCTTGACCACGTCGTGCAGGGCTTCCATGGTTTCTTCGATCGGCGTGTGATAATCCCAGCGGTGAACCTGGTAGAGGTCGACGTAATCCACGCCCAGGCGGGTCAGGCTGGCGTCGATGCTGCTGAGGATCGCCTTGCGTGACAGGCCTTGCTCGTTCGGCTTGCTTGCGCCTTGCCACATGTTCGCCGGGTAGAAGACCTTGGTCGCGATGACGGTGTCTTCACGGCGGGTGAATTCCTTCAGCAATTGGCCCAGGATCACTTCCGATGTACCCGCCGAGTAGCTATTGGCTGTGTCGAAGAAGTTGATGCCTTGCTCTACCGCGTGGCGAATGATCGGGCGGCTCTGTTGCACATCCAGGGTCCAGGGATGGGTACCGGCATCTGGGTCACCGAACGTCATGCACCCCAGGCACAGTCGGGAGATGTCCAGGCCGGTGTTGCCGAGTTTGACGTACTGCATCTGTGAATCCTCTTGGTCAGCATTGCCCAGCGTGTGTAGCCGAGCGATGGAACAAGGTTAGCGGCGCGACGTGAGCGTGCAAATTCCCAGGATGTGCAGGTGATATCTGCAAAAATTCACAAGCGCAGCAGGGGTTTGACCTGCTCGAGCAGAAAATCCGTTACGGCTTTGATGCGGGGGGTGTTGCGCACGTCCTCGTGCACGGCCAGCCAAATTTCGATGCTCATCGACCTGGCGTCCTCGCAGGCGTGCTTGAGCCCGTACTCCTCGGCCATGAAGGCGGGCAGGCAGGCTACCCCCACGCCACCGGCCGCAGCCTGGGCCTGGATGCGCAGGTCGTTGCTGTGCAGAGCGAAAGGGCGACCTGCGGCCTGCTCAAGCAGCCAGCGCTGCTGTGGGGATTTCGCCTGAGAGTCGTCGTAGCCGATGTACAGGTGCGGTTCGCGTCGGCGCACGTAGGCCGCCGATGCGTACAGCCTGTATTCGAGATGCCCGAGCAGGCTGGCCACCAGGGTTGGCTCGGTGGGCCTGGCCAAGGTGATTGCCACGTCCGCCTCGCGGCGGGCCAGCGACGCGCGCGACTTGCTGCCGACCAAGGTGAGTTGCAAGGCAGGGTAACGTTTGTACAGTTCGCCCAGCCTACGCGCCACCATGCTGCCCAACAGCGCGGGCGGGGCGGCAATCACGACTTCGCCTGCAACGGCCTGTTGGTCGGCACTGGCAAAGTGCTCCAGCGCAAACGAGGATGCCAGCATCTGCTCGGCAAACTCGCCAACGCGCACGCCCTGCTCGGTCAGGGCGTAAGCCCGTGGGCGGCGGTCCACCAGCTTCAACTGCAGCGAGGCTTCCAGCGAACTGATCCGCCGCGCCACGGTGGCGTGGTCAACCCCCAAGCGCTTGGCAGCGGCCGACAGCGAGCCGGCGCTGATAAATGCAGAAAAATGACGCAGGTCTTCCCAATCGAACATGACAGGCCTCTGGTGTGAGGCCCGATGATACGCGGTTTCAGGTGGCTCACGTCAGCCGGGCGGTGCGTGCCGGCCGTTTTGCAGGCGGGCATGCCGACAGCAGCGCATGGCTCATCTGTATCACCCAGGCCTCGATTTTCGCGTCATCCACCGGCATTGGCCGACGGCGCATACCTTCGGCGGTGTCTATCAGGGCCAGAATCGCCTCGGCTGCGCTGGCGATATCCCCTACCGTGAAACGCCCCTGTTGCTGGCCGTGTTCGATGATCTGGCACAAAGGCGCTCGTGAACGATTGAGCGCCTGCTCCAGCCACTCACGTTGGCCAGGCTCGACATGGCGTGATTCGTGGCGCAGCAACAACGCCTCAAAGGGATGCGATGCCTGGCGCGCGAGTTGAAACCGCAGGTAGCCGCGCAGGTCGCGGGTGTAGGGCCCTCGGCGCCAGGCTTCGAGGCGCTGCGCGAGAATGTCCAGCAATACATCGAGCAGCAGGTCCTGTTTGCTCGCAACGTGGTGGTAAAGGCTGCCCGGCTGCAGGCCAGCCCGGGCCGCGAGCTGGCGCATGCTCATGGCGCCATAGCCGACTTCTGCCATCAAGCCCTGTGCCACAGTGAGCAGAGGGCTGGGGCACTGTTGCACGTGACGGGCGTCGGGCATAGCTATTCACCCTTGCCTGCGGCGTGCACAAGGGCACGGGCGCGCAGGATCACCGGCGCATCCACCATCTGCCCATCCAGGGTGAACACGCCGGCACCGCCTTCGGCCGCAGCCAACACGCGGTGCGCCCATTCCAACTCATCGGGCGAAGGTTGCAGGGCGCGATGAATCACGCTGACGTGGCTGGGGTGAATGCACAAGGCCCCGCCAAAGCCCATGTCGCGAGCGAACTGTACGTGCCGCTGCAGGCCAGCGACGTCCTGAATGGCCGGGTGCACGCCATCGAGCGGCGGCGCAAGGCCGGCAGCGCGGCTGTGCAGCAAGACGGCATAGCGCGCATGCCCGAGCACCTGTTCGGCGGCTTCGCTGGCCGTGCGCAGGTTCAGGTCCAGGCCCAGATCAAGGCTGCCAAAGGACAAGCGTTCGACGCCCTCACAGGCCGCCAGCAAGGGCAGGGCGACCAACCCACGTGCGCTCTCGATAATTGGCCAGACCGGCTTGCCGGTAGCACGCGCACGCTGCACTTGCTCGACCGTTTCGGCCTTGGGCAGCAGGATGCCACTGACACCGGCATGACGCTGGCACAGCGCAAGGTCAGCCGCGTGCGCCCAATGCTGCGGGGCGTTAACCCGTACCAGCACGCAGGCCTCGGGCTGCTCGGCCAGAAATGCCTGCAGGTTGTCCCGCGCCTGCGCCTTCGCCGCTTCTTCAACGGCATCTTCCAAATCCACAATCACCCGATCAGCGCCGCTGGCCAGCGCCTTGGCGATACGTTCCGGGCGGCTGGCGGGGACGAACAGGGCAGAGCGCACGATGGCCTGGCTCATTGGCTGGCCTCCAGGCTGAATTCGACTTCTGCGGTTTGCGCCATGCCCGCTTCGGCGGTTGCCCAAAGCTGCGCCTTACCGCGCTCGAGCAGGCGCCCACCCACCTCGAAAGTGGTCGGCGAAATCAACGGGCGTAAGCCGCGGAAGCTGAATCGGCGTATCTGGGCGGCGGGGTTGGCACGGGCAAAGGCGCGCAGATTGAGCGTGGCAATCAAGGGCCCGTGCACCACCAGCCCCGGGTAGCCTTCGGTGTCAGTGACATAGGGCCAGTCATAGTGGATGCGATGGCCATTGAAGGTGACGGCCGAGTAGCGGAACAACAGGGTTGCGTCGAGCGTCACGGTCTCCTGCCAAGCGCCGGCGGGTGCCGGCTCGGTACCGCCAAGCTTGGGTGGGGTGGGCTCGCGGTAGACGATGTCCTGTTCTTCAATCAGCGCTTCATGGCCATCCTGGACATACACGTGCCTGACGGTGACAAACAGCAGCGACCCGGTGCGGCCGTGTTTTTCTTCGACGTTGAGAATCGTCGAGTGGCGTGCTACCTGCGCTTCCACCTGTAAAGGGCTGATGAAGGTCAGGCGGCTGCCGGCCCACATCCGGTTGCGGTTGTCTGCTGGCGGCAAGAAACCGCCGCGCGCGGGGTGGCCATCGGCGCCTAGCCCGGTGGCCTCGACGGGGTCCTGGAAGAACGCCCAGTGCCAGAGCAGGGGCAGCGGTTCTCCCGCCGAGGGTGCGGGCTCGCTGAGGGTCGCCGCGAGGCGCTTGACCAGGTTGTGGGTGATGCGATCGTCGCTGGTTTCGCTACGGCCAATCCAGCGGCTGAGGTCGTGTGTTGTCATTGTCGTGGTCCTCGATCATTCAACGCTGAGCCTGAAGGGGTCAGATGACCCCATCGCGGCGCAGTTCCTGTATACGTTCGGCAGACAGCCCAAGCTGGGCGAGGATGCATTCGCTGTGCTCCCCCAAGGCTGGCACTGGGTCCATGCGTGGGCGGTAGGCATTGCTGCTGGCCGGGGGCAGCAGGCTGGGTATGCTGCCGTTTGCCGTGGCTACCTGGCGCCAACGGTCGCGGGCTTGTAACTGCGGGTGCTGCCACACCCCCTGCATGTCGTTGACCCGTGCGTTGGCAATGCTGGCGCTATCAAGGCGCGCAACCACCGTGTCCAAGTCCAGGGCGGCGAACGCCTCGATGATCAGTGCACGCAAAGCCTCACGGTTGGCCACCCGCAGGTAGTTGGCAGAGAACCGCGCATCGTCGGCCAGCGCGGGTTGCAGCAGCACCTGCTCACAGAACAGGCGCCATTCGCGCTCGTTCTGCAAACCGAGCATCACGGTCTTGCCATCGCCGGTGGGGAAGGGGCCGTACGGGTAGATGGTCGCGTGCGCCGCGCCGGCGCGGGGCGGCGGGGTCGCGCCTTCGTAGGCGTAGTACAGCGGGTAGTTCATCCACTCCACCAGGCTTTCCAGCATCGACACTTCCACATGGCTGCCTTCGCCGGTGCGGCCACGCAGCAGCAGGGCCGACAACACGCCGGTGTAGGCGTACATGCCGGCCGCGATGTCGGCAATCGAGTTGCCCGCCTTGGCCATCTGCTCGTCACCCGGGCCGCCGGTCACCGATAAAAAGCCGCCTTCGCTCTGAATCAGCAAGTCGTAGGCCTTTTTCTGTTCAAAAGGGCCGCCCGCGCCGTAGCCCGAAATGTCGCAGACGATCAGCGTGGGGAACCGCGCATGCAGCGCCTCGAACGACAGCCCCAGGCGCGCAGCGGCGCCCGGCGCCAGGTTTTGCACCAACACGTCGGCCTGCTCCAGAAGCTGGTCGAGAATGTCGCCGGCGATGTCCTGCTTGAGGTCCAGAGCGAGGCTTTCTTTCGAGCGGTTGGTCCAGACGAAGTGCGAAGCCAGGCCGTTGACCCGTTGATCGTAGCCCCGCGCAAAGTCACCGACCCCCGGCCGTTCGACCTTGATCACGCGGGCGCCAAGGTCCGCCAGTTGACGGGTGCAGAAGGGCGCAGCAATGGCATGTTCGAGGCTGATGACGGTGATGCCGTCTAGCGGGCGGATTGCCGTAGGCTGGCTCATGATGGTTATCTCTCTTGTCATGGCAGGGCCCCTTGGCGCCTTGGCGACCAGGGGCGGCATCGGTCAGAACGAGCGTGGCAATTCCAGCAGGTGCTCGGCGACGTACGACAGGATCAGGTTGGTCGAGATCGGGGCCACCTGGTACAGGCGCGTCTCACGGAACTTGCGCTCGACGTCATATTCGTTGGCAAAGCCGAAACCGCCGTGGGTTTGCAGGCAGGCGTTGGCGGCTTCCCAACTGGCCTTCGCCGCCAGGTACTTGGCCATGTTGGCCGCGGCGCCGGCGTTCTTGCCGCTGTCGTATTCGGCACAGGCACGCCAGCGCATCAGGTCGGCTGCTTCGATCTCGATGTGCGCCTCGGCGATCGGGAACTGCACGCCCTGGTTCTGCCCGATTGGGCGGCCGAACACCACGCGGTCGCGGGCGTACTGGCTGGACTTTTCGATGAACCAGCGGCCATCGCCGATGCACTCGGCGGCGATCAGCGTGCGCTCGGCGTTGAGGCCGTCGAGGATGTAGCGGAAGCCTTTGCCTTCTTCGCCAATCAGGCTGCTGGCAGGGATTTCCAGGTTGTCGAAGAACAGCTCGTTGGTCTCATGGTTGACCATGTTGGCGATGGGCTGCACGGTCAGGCCGTTGCCGATGGCTTCGCGCAGGTCGACAAGGAAAATCGACATGCCTTCGGATTTTTTCTTCACCTCTGCCAGCGGTGTGGTACGGGCCAGCAGGATCATCAGGTCGGAGTGCTGAACGCGCGAAATCCAGACCTTCTGGCCGTTGATGACGTACTTGTCGCCCTTGCGCACGGCCGTGGTCTTGATCTTGGTGGTGTCGGTGCCGGTGGTGGGCTCGGTGACACCCATCGACTGCAGGCGCAGTTCGCCACTGGCGAGTTTTGGCAGGTAATAGCCTTTTTGTTCTTCGCTGCCGTTACGCAGCAGCGTGAACATGTTGTACATCTGGCCGTGAATGGTGCCGGAGTTACCGCCGCAACGGTTGACTTCCTCAAGAATCACCGAGGCCTCGGCCAGGCCCAGGCCGGAGCCACCGTACTCTTCCGGAATCATCGCCGAAAGCCAGCCCGCATCGGTCATGGCCTTGACGAAGGCCTCCGGAAAGCCCTTTTCTTCGTCGATCTTGCGCCAGTATTCGGCAGGGAAATCACCACACAGGGCGCGCACGCCCTCGCGGATGGCGTTGAGTTCTTCGTTGTCGTAGTCGCTCATTATTGTTCTCCAGGCGGCGCAGGCTGGCAGCCTTGTCGTGGCTCGGTTGCCAACCTGCGCCTGACACAGTCAGAGAGGCTGGAAGCCCAGGGCAGCACGGAAGCGGTTCTTGATGTAGTGGCCGTCACGCGGCGGCAGCACGCGCGGTGGGTTCTCGGCCTTGATCTTGACAGTAGCCAGCTTCACACCTTCGCGGCTGGCGAAGCGTTCGCGCAGGTCATGCACGCCTTCCATGTCGCGAATCTCGCGGGTCCAGCTGAAGCCGCAGGTTTGGGCAACCTGGTCGAGCTTGATGCCGAAACCGGCGTGGCTGACCTGCATGCCGGTCTCGCCGAAGTGGCCGTTGTCCAGCACCACTATGGTGAGGTTGGCAGGCTTCTGCAGGGAGACAGTAGCCAGCGCGCCGAAGCCCATCAGCAACTCGCCGTCACCGGTGATGACCACCACCGACTTGTCGGGTTGCGCGTTGGCCAGCCCTAGGCCTACGGTGATGGCGCTGCCCATGGCCGCCCAGAGGTAGTAGTTGCCATCGTGGTCACCGGCAGCCATGACGTCGTAAGACGCCGAGCCCAGGCCGGTCACGACCAGTACATCCTGGCGATCAGCGAGCAGGGTACGCACCACCTCACGGCGGCACAGCGTGTGGTTGGCGCTTACTTGACCCATTTCTTTTCTCCGATCAGGCGCTGGCCGAGCAGCAAGGCAGTGGCGGAATCACCATTGAAGGCCATGGAGGCGGCGCCATGCAGCAGTGGCGCGACGTCTTCGGGCACATCGGCACGCCAGGTCATGACCTTCATCAGTTGCAGCGAGGCCTCGGTGGCCTGGCCCATGGGGTTTTGCCAGGCGTTGAACTCGGCCCAGTCACCGCGCATGGTCACCACCATCAGCAGGGGGAAACCCGCGCAGTTCTGCAGGGCCAGCGTGTTGATGCAGTTACCGACGCCGCTGGACTGCATCAACAGTGCACCGCGTTCGCCGCCCAGCCAGGCGCCGGCCAGATAACCAATGCCTTCTTCTTCGGTGGTGAGAACGACGGCCTTGATATCAGGGTCCTGGTACGACATGCGGATAGCGGCCGAATGACCGGCATCCGGAACGAACGCGACATGCTTGACGTCGTGGGCTTTGAGGACGCGGAAAACGTCTTCTTGCCAGCTTTGTTCAGCTTCTTGCGATGACATGGTTGTCTCCAGTGCTGCTCTTGTTTTGCCTCATCATGCAGGCAACGCGGGGTACCGACGACTACCGTTTTTCTCTTTGAGATATGCCGTCATGGCATAGCTCGCGGAGTGGCCGGCCAGGCAAAACGAAGCGGCCCTGGTGGCTTCCTCGGGGAAGCCATCAGGGCCGCGCGGGTCAATAAAGGGTCAATGTTGGCGAGGTCAGGCCTTGGCGGTCTGCACCTTGCTGGCCGGCATGCCGGTATTCTCCTCGACCCTGCCATCGCCACTGATGTACCCATGCCGCGTCAGGTTGGGCATCAGCATCGATGCGATGAAGGTCACGCACAGGACGGCGGCCACGTAGAAAAAGAAGTAGTCCTCGACCCCTTCGGCCCTGAACGACAGCGCGACATATTCAGCGGTCCCGCCAAACGCCGCGTTACCGATGGCATACGGGAACCCGACCCCCAGCGCACGCACTGCAGGGGGGAACAATTCGGCTTTGACGATGCCCGCGATCGGGGTGTAGAGCGAGGCGATGACCAGCCCGCCGAAGACCAGCGCAAAGGCCATGAAGGGGTTGTGGGTATGCTTGATGGCGAACAGCAGCGGGATTACCAGCAGCACGCCCAGGCTCGAGAACATCAGCATGTGCGTCCTGATCCCGAGCCGGTCTGCCATCAGGCCGAACAGCGGCTGGCAAAGCATGAAGCCGATCAGCGCCGAGGTCATGATGAAACTCACCGTGGCCGCGTCGAAGCCTGCCGATATCACCAGAAACTTCTGCATGTAGGTGGTGAAGGTATAGAAGTACAGCGACCCACCGATGGTAAAGGCGATCACCAGCCCGACAGCACGCTTGTGCTTGAACATGCCGCGCAACGACCCGGCACCCTCGCGGTGCATGTCCTTTTTCGAGGCGGTTTCGTGCATGGAGCGGCGCAGGTACACGACAACCACGGCGCTGATGGCGCCAATGAAAAACGGAATCCGCCAGCCCCATTCACGCAACTGCTCATCGCTGAGGGTCTGCTGCAGGATGACTACGGTGAACAGGGCCAGCAATTGCCCGGCGATGATCGTGAAGTACTGGAACGAGCCATAGAAACAACGCCGGCCTGGTGTTGCTATTTCGCTGATGTAGGTTGCGCCGGTGCCGTATTCGGCACCCACCGAGAGCCCCTGGATCAGCCGTGCAACGACTAGCATGATCGGTGCGGCGATACCTACCGTTTCATAGGTCGGCATCACCGCGATCAGCAGTGACCCGGCGCACATCATGAACACCGAGATAATCATCGAGACTTTGCGCCCACGGGTGTCGGCCAGCCAGCCGAAAATCCACCCACCCAGGGGGCGCATGAAGAAACCGACGGCGAACACACCCGCGGTGGCCAGCAACTGCGTGGTGGTATCGCCTTTGGGGAAGAACGACGCCGCGAAGTAGATTGCCGTATAGGCGTAGATGAAAAAGTCATACCACTCGACCAGGTTGCCGGAGCAGGCCCCCATGATCGCTCTGACACGATTGGGTTGGCGGGCGGGGGCATCTTCAACGAGGGTGGTGCTGGAGCGGGGAGTTGGCATGGTAGTCAGCCTCTGGTCTTATTCTTGTAGCGGGCGTCCGATCGGTGATCGACCCTGTTTTCACGCTACTCCAGAGTGGGCCCGTCAATAAGGGGACTAGCTGACTAACTGATATGCTGAAATTCTATAGCTGCTGACAGGTGTGCTGTTTAGACTGCCAGTTACCTTCTGCCTCGACACGGGCCTGCCGATGGACGTTGTTCAACTCAAAACCCTGATCCATGTTGCCGAGCTTGGCAGCCTCAGCAAGGCGTCCGACCGGCTGCACATTGCACAGCCCGCCTTGAGCCGGCAGATACGGCAACTGGAGAAGGAGCTTGGGGTCTACCTGTTCGAGCGCCATGGCCGCGGCATGATCATCACCGACGCCGGCAGCGAAGTGCTGCAGCACGCTACGCGGATCATGGATGAACTGGAGGCCATTCGCAGTTCGGTGGTGGGTGGGCATGCATCGTTTCGCGGGGCCGTGGCGATCGGCACCACACCGACCATCGCAGAAATCGTCACCGTGCCCCTGGTGACCCGGATCCGCGAAGCCCACCCGGACTTGTCGATCCGTTTCTCGTCGGCCTTCAGCGGCTACCTGGTGGACTGGATTCAGCGTGGCGAACTGGAGCTGGCGATCTCTTATGACCTGGAGCCGCTGCACACCCTGCGCATCGTGCCGGTGATGATGGAGAACCTGGTATTGGTCGGGCCGCCCAGCGCAGGCTTGGCGTGGGACAACCCGGTCAACTTCGCAACCCTGGCCCAGCAGCAGTTGGTGCTGCCCAGCCCGCGCCATGGCTTGCGCAAGATCATGGACCACTGCGCCGCGGACGTCGGCTTCAAGATTGCCGCCAATGTCGAGGCCGATTCGTTCGGGGCGATGATCGACCTGGTGCGTCATGGCTTCGGCTTGACTGCGCTGCCCTTGGCCTCGATCTACACCCACCTGCAGAACGGCACCTTGTGTGCGGCGCCACTGATCGAGCCGACACCGATGCGCAAGCTGGTCATGGTGTCGCCTGCGGACAGGCATGTCAGCCCAGCCACGCGCTATGTGGGTGAAACCTTCGTCGAGCTTGCTTCAGAGCTGGTAGCGCAGGGCATCTGGGCGGGGCACATGCTTTAAGCGCTGGGTGCCTGACGCTGCAGCCGCGCCACGGCGGGCACACACAGCAACGCCAACAGCGCCACCCCTGCGGCCACATAGCCCAGCGTCGACACCCCGAATGTTGGGATGACCAGCCCACCCAACAGCGCACCCAAGCCAATACCGGCATTGGCGGCAGACACGTTGGTGGTGCCAGCCAGTGCCTGAGAGTGCGCCACCGAATGCATCACGCGCACCTGGCAGATGGGGTAGAGCGCCGTATTGGCGATGCCCCACAGTGCCAGTGCGCCCCAGAGCGTTACAGGCGCAGCGGCCAGCGGGCTGAAGGCCGCCATGCCCATCGCCAGCAGTACAAGAAACAGCGCAGTGGCCTTGATCGGCGAATGCCTTACAGCTCGCCCCCCCAGCCAGTTGCCCAGCAAACCAATGGCACCGAAGCCCATCAGCCACCAGCCGACATCCGCAGTTGCAACACCTGCGGTACGCTCGAGCATGTCGGCCAGGTAGGTGTAGGCAATGAACATCGCGGTGAACACCATGATCGACAGCGCCACATTGGCGAGGAAGTTCGGTTCACGGAAGATCCGCGCCTGTTGGCGCAAGTCGACCCTGGGCAGGCGCGCAACCGCTGGCATCCAGGTGAGCACGGCAAAGGCCATGGCCGCCGATGCAGCAGACAATATCCAGAAAGCCCCGCGCCAGCCTATGGCGTCAGCCGCCAACGTCCCCAATGGGATGCCCAGCAACAGCGCAGCTGAGATGCCGAGGTAGACCCGCGCGACGGCCTGCCCTTGGCGATCAGGGCTGACCATGCTGGCGGCCGTTTCGCTGGCTGTACCCCAAAAGACAGGCAGTGCCAGGGCGGGCAGGAAACGCGCCACTGCCAAGACCCCGATGTTTGGCGCAAGGGCCGCCAACGCATTGGACGCCGCGAACAAGGCGAGGATGGCTGCGAACAGCTTGCGCCTGTCCAGGTGAGCAAGTGCCGCCGTCAACGGCGGGCCCGCCAGCATGACAGTGAAGGCAAACAGCGTGATCAACTGCCCGGCAGTCGAAATCGAGACATCAAGGTCGCGTGCCAGCCCGGGCAGCAGGCCGACCATCAAGAACTCGGTAGTGACAATTAAAAAGGCAGAGGCGGCGAGGACCAAAGTCCCCAAGGTCGCGCGTCGGTCGGTCGCAAAGCCCACGGGTGGGCGTTCAACAGCAGTCATGCAGGCAGTTCCTCAATCAGGGGCTGCCATTGTATTAATTCTTAAAAAGCCTATTACGGGCAATATTTCAGATGGCACGCGAATTATATTCACTAATCGCAGGGCGGGAGGCGGTGGCCGTCTGTTCGCAGTGCGTACAGCAGCACATCCAGCAGCGCCCTGACGCGGGGGAGGGTCTCGCGTTTTTTGAGCCAAACCACGTTCATCGGCAGCCCATCTGTCGCCAAGTGCGGCAACACTTCAATCAACGCGCCACTTTCCAGCTGTTGATTGACCAGCCAGGTGGGCACCTGAGTGACCCCCAAACCCTGCACGACTGCCTGTACCACCCCTTCGCCATCGCCGATGGCAAGCCGCGCCGGCATGAAGCGCCGCTCCATTTCACCCGGTTGCATACCGGTCATGTGCCAGGGGCTGCCCACCCCGTCGGGCTGCCCATAAACCACACAGTCATGGGCTTGCAGGTCCGCCTCATCGACCGGTGTGCCACGGGCTTGCAAGTAGCCCGGTGAGGCACAGAAGATGAACCGTTGAGCACCGATGAACTGGTGCCCCAGGTCCTCCGGCCAAACGTCCGTGCCGCCGATACGTACCACGATATCGATACCCTGCTCGGCCGGGTTGACGAAGCTGTCGGTAAAGGACACGTGTGGCTGCAAGTGGGGGTGGCGTTTGAGGTAGTCGATAATGACCGGCAAGACATGCAGCCGCCCATACGCTGCGGGCAGGTCGATGCGCACCCGACCCCGTGGCTCGAAGTAGTCTTCATGCAGGGCCAATTCCGATGCTTCGAGGTCGGCCAGCACGCGTGAGCAGGTCTTGTAGAACGTTTGCCCCGCATCGGTCAGGGCAAGCCGACGGGTCGTGCGCTCGAACAGGCGTAAGCCCAGGCGAGCTTCCAGCCGCGCGACACCTTTGCTGACAGCCGAGCTGGTCAGGTTCAGGCGCTGCGCCGCCGCGGCAAAACTGCCGAGGTCTGCCACGCAGACAAAAACGTCAATGCCCTTCAAACGTTCGGAGGAGTGCACCGTCAACCCTTTGTGTAATGAACGTGGCTGCAAGCGTAACGATGATTGAACCGAAACGACAGCGCCCAGGTCGCATCCTTTAACTCAGGCAAAAAGGATGTTGACGATGAAAACCATGACGCGCGTATTGACGGGGTTGGCACTGGTTGGCGCACTGGGCGCTAGTGCCGCGTGGGCTGACCAACCAGGTGCAGACTGGAAGGTGAACAAAGACCAGGCAGAGACGGTGCTTAAAGGCGCCGGCTACACCCAGATCACCAAGATTGAAGCGGATGACGGCCACTGGGAAGGCGAGGGCATCAAGGCCGATGGCAAGCAGTACGAATTCCACGTTGACCCCCACTCCGGCAACATCACCAAGGATGAACTGGATAATTGAGCCACCGTCAGGTCACGTTTGGCGTCAGCCATTGTGACCCGGCCATCCGCTCGATGAAAAAATCAGCCAAGGCCTGGACCTTTCTCGGCCGGCTTCGGGCTGAGGGTGTGACGAAATACAAGCCGCCTTGGGTCATGCTCCACGTGGGTAGCAGGTGCTCAAGGCGGCCGTCCGCCAAGTATTCGGAGGCGATGAAATCCGGTAATTCGGCGATCGCCAAGCCCTCCAGCAAGGGCGCCACCAACGCATCAGAATTGGTCACACGCAGGGGCCCCCGCGGCACGACGTCTTGTTCGGTGCCGTCACTGTGGGTGAACCGCCAAACCTGGCTGCGGGCGCGGTAGACGTAGCTCATGCACGCATGGTCAACCAGGTCGCGTGGGTGCTCAGGCCGCCCATGACGCGCAAGGTATGACGGCGCGGCTACCAGGTATTGCGTGACCGCACAGATACGTCTCGCCACCAAGGACGAATCCGGCAGTGCTGCAATACGCAGTGCTGCATCGAACCCCTCGGCAACCAGATCGACTGTCGAATCTGACAAGTGAAGGTCGAGTTCCAACTGGGGGTACCTGGTCATCAACGCGGGCAGCAGCGGCGCTACCCAGCGCAAGCCGAATGACATAGGCACCGCCAGGCGCACCAAGCCCCTTGGCTGCACCGACATCTCCTGGGCGGCGCTTTCCATCTCTTCTGCCTGGCGGTACAACGCGCTGGCCTGTTCGACCATGCGCTGGCCGAACTCGGTGACGCAAAGCTGGCGTGACGTGCGATTGAACAGACGACCGCCCAAGCGTGCCTCTAGACGCGCCACCGCACGCGATACCGTCGGTACCGACACGCCCATGGCGCGCGCTGCCGCTGCGTAGGAACCTTCTTCCGCCACTTTGGCGAACATTGCCAGCCCTTCAAAATCGGGAATTCTTGCCATTTCATATCTGCAATGATGAGTTTCAAATGATTCTATTTTGAAAATATCGGTGCGTCGATAAGCTTCTCCCACACCCAATCACTACCCCTCGGGAGAAACACCATGAGCAACAAACTTGAAGGCAAGATCGCACTGGTAACCGGCGGCACCACCGGTATCGGCCTGGCCACCGCCAAACGTTTCGCAGAGGAGGGCGCCCATGTGTACATCACCGGCCGCCGCCAGAGCGAGCTGGACAAGGCCGTAGCGCTGGTCGGTAACGCCACCGGCATCGCCGTCGATTCGACCCGGCTTGACCAGTTGGACGCACTGTATGCCCAAATCGGCCAGCAACAGGGGCGTCTGGATGTGCTGTTCGCCAACGCGGGTGGCGGCTCGATGCTCCCCTTGGGAGACATCACCGAGGCCCACTACGACGATACGTTCGACCGCAACGTCAAAGGTGTGCTGTTCACGGTGCAGAAAGCGTTGCCGTTGTTGGCGCCGAACGCTTCCGTCATTCTTACGGGCTCTACCGCCGGTAGCTCCGGGACTGCGGCATTCAGCGTGTACTCGGCGTCCAAGGCCGCCGTTCGGGCATTCGCACGCAGCTGGATCCTCGACCTGAAGGACCGCGGGGTCAGGGTCAACACCCTCAGCCCAGGTGCCACGCGAACCCCAGGCCTGGTTGACCTGGCGGGCCCCGATGCAGAGCAACAGCAGGGGTTGCTGGACTACCTGGCCGCCCAGGTGCCACTGGGGCGTGTGGGTGAGCCTGTGGAAATTGCCAATGCCGCCGTCTTCCTGGCGAGCGATGACTCAAGTTTCGTCAATGGCGCCGAACTGTTTGTCGATGGTGGTCAGGCTCAGGTCTAGGGCGTGATTCTGGGCCAAGGTAGGCAGCGGGCGATCGTTTGCTCCCGCTGCCTACTGCCTGCTGTCGATCAGGCTTTCCAGATTCGTCAGAATCGACAGGGCATCGTAGGGCTTGCGCACAACAGGGACGTGCTTCAAATGCGCAGGAATGCTGATGCTGTCGCCATAGCCGGTGGCGAACAGGAACGGGATGTTTTTGCGCGTGAGTTCTTCGGCGACGGCAATCGACGTGCCCGTCCCCAGGTTGATATCCAGCACCGCGACATCCGGCCTGCGGCTGGCGAGCAGCTTCATCGTCTCGGCTTCGGAGCTTGCGGTAATCACGTCTTCGACCAGCGCATCGGCCAGAATCTGTTCGAGGCCTACTGCAATAACCAGCTGGTCCTCGAGAATCAGCACGCAGGATTTGACCAGGTCCGAGCCGCTGACATGAGGCGCAGCCGGTGGCACCGTTGGCGCAACGGCATCGACCGTTTCGACCTGGGTCAGGTGTTTGGCAGGGATCTTGAAATACCCCTGCAGCCCTTCTGGCCTGTATTCGAGCGTGCTGGTGCCGCCGAGGTCGAAGGGGATGCTGCGTTCGATCAGCACCGAACCGAAACCACTTCGGCTGGGTGGGCGAACCGTTGGCCCACCGCTTTCGCGCCACGTGATGTCGCACGCCCCACTCACATCGACCTGCCAACTCACGGCCAGCTTGCCACCTGCCCGAGACAGCGCGCCGTACTTGGCGGCGTTGGTCGCCAGTTCGTGGAGCACCAAGGCCAGCACCGAGTAGGCGCGGGCATCAAGCAGCAGGCTGGGGCCGTTCAGCTCGATGACATCGGCCGAGGTGCGGTAGGGCGACAGCTCGGCTTCCAGAAGCGTGGAGAAGCGCCCACCGCCATCCCCTCGCACGACCTGGTCATGCGCCAGGGAAAGCGCCTGAATGCGGCCTTTGAGCGTTGCCACGTAGCTGTTGAGGGTCTGGTTTTCGGCGGTGGGGTGGGCCACCAGCGCACCGATCAGCGAAAGAATGTTCTTCACCCGGTGGTTGAGCTCTTCGTTGAGCATCCGTTGGCGGACGTCCGCCTTGGAGCGCTCGTCGGCCATGAGCTCACTGTTATGCAGCACCACCTCGACTATCGCGGCGCGGATGGCCTCGCCAAACTGGCGGTCTTGCTCGGACCAAGGCTGTGAGTGGTGGTGAACGGTCTGTTTCCACACCGCGAAGCTCTTGCGTGGCGTCAGGCGTTCACCTAACGGGCCGCTGTCGTAGGTTTTGTTGGGGTCGCCGGCCCAATCCAGGGTCTCGATCACCTCTTTGCGAAACAGCATCAGGTAATCCCGGGGCTGCTGTGACATCGGAATGACCAACACGCCCGAAACGTCGACGGCGTAATCCTGGGCAGGTGGGTGCGCCATCGAGAGGCAGTTCGAAGCCCAGGTACGGCCCTCGGCGACACCTTCGGCGAATCTCAACAAGCTGGGTAACGCCACGTTTGGCGGTGTCAGTGCCTCAGCGGTCCAGCGGCCTTGCAGCGACATGCCGATGCCGTCGCAGGGGATGAGCGCCTTGAAGTCCGTCATGCGAGCACGCAGCAGTTCCTCGAAGTCGGCGGTGCGGTGTGCATCACGCAGCAGGTTGTCGAGCACTTCGCGTGCGTAGGCGGCGGCCTCCAGGCTTTGCTTGGCGCGCAGAGTCTGGATATGCAACGAGAAAAATTCGCCGAACATTTCTGCCGCGACGCGTTGGCCCATGGACAACGTGCGGGGTGCGTAATGGTGGCAGGCAATCAGCCCCCAGAGCGCGCCGTCGACGATGATCGAAATGGACATGGACGCGCCCACGCCCATATTGCTCAGGTACTCGCAGTGAATGGGTGAGACGCTGCGCAGGTGCGCGTAGGACAGGTCGAGCGGTTCACCATTCAGGTCCAGCACAGGGGTGATGGGCACGGTCTTGAACTGGGCATCGGAAATGATGCGGACCGGATTGCGCAGGTACAGGGCGCGCGCCTGCTGCGGAATGTCGGACGCGGGGAAGTACTGCCCCAAAAAGCTTTCCAGGCCGCTGCGCTTGGCCTCGGCAATCACCTTGCCAGCGCCGTCAACGCCAAGCTGGTAGATCATCACCCGGTCATAGCCCAGCAGTGCTCGCACACGTCGGGCAGTGTCGGCGAATAGCTTCTCGGAGCGGTCGATCTCGCGCAGTTGGGCGATGACGGTGCGGACCAGCTCAATCGGCTCGGCGATGCTTGCACCGCAGGGCTCGAACTCGAGGATGGCGGTGCCTTTGTAAATATGCGCGGCAATATCGAACGCCTGACCGGACGGCAGGCTCACGGCAAACGACAGTGCCGGGCGAGTGCCCTCTTTGACCCGTGCCAGTGCGTTGCGAAGGGTATGCGCAGCCTCGGTGCCGATAATTGCTTCGAGGCGTTGACCGTTGATGTCCCCGGCAACGCCCAGCATGCCTGGGGTATTGGCGGAGTGACGCAGCACCACGCTTGCTGCCGCATTGCAGGCCAACAGGCAACCGTGCGGCTGGATGCTGCCCGGAATCTGGATGGGTTCGCGATCGCAGTTGGTCAGATTGACGGGAGGTTGCAAAGTCATAGGCGGCCCCTGCCGGTTTACCAGACACCGGCTGCCTGCATGACCGCCGAACAGTTTCAGGCAAACGAAGTGTTTACGGTCACATTCAGCGTTTGATTCTAGCGGGCGCGTTACGCTTCGTCATCAGGGGCGCAAGAGGGCCAGCGCAAAGTTGGCCCTCTTGGAAGTTGCAACAGTGTGCCGGGATCAGAAACCTTCCAAAACAATCTTGCCCCGGGCCTGGCCACGCTCTATGAGGGCATGGGCACGCTTGAGGTTTTCCGCGTTGATGGTGCCGAAGTGCTCGCCGACGGTGGTCTTGAGTACACCTTCGTCGATAAGCGCTGATACCTTCTCGAGTAGCTGGTGTTGTTTGATCATGTCTTCGGTGTGGTAAAGCGAGCGCGTGAACATGAGTTCCCAGTGCAGCGACAGCGATTTGCGCTTGAGTGGCATGACGTCCAACTGCGCGGGGTCATCGATGAGTGCGAGTTTGCCTTGTGGGCGAAGCACCTCCACAAGCTGCGGCAGGTAGGTATCGGTATGCGTCAGGCTGATCACATAATCAACAGGATTGCCCCCAAGTGCTTCCAGTTGCAAGGCGATCGAAGCCGAATGGTCGATGACATGGTGGGCACCCAGTTCGCTGACCCATTGCTGGGTTTCGGGCCGGGAGGCGGTGCCGATGACCGTGAGTTGCGTGAGCTGCCGGGCCAGTTGCACCAGGATTGAGCCGACGCCGCCGCCAGCCCCGATCACCAACAGGCTTTGCCCCACGCCACCGCTCGGCGCGATACCCAGTCGATCAAACAACAGTTCCCAGGCAGTGATGGAGGTCAATGGCAACGCGGCGGCACTGGCATCGTCGAGGCTACGCGGTTTGTGCCCGACAATGCGTTCGTCGACCAGGTGATATTCGCTGTAGCTGCCCGGGCGATCGATGGCGCCGGCATAGAAGACCTCGTCGCCTGGCTGGAACAATGTGACCTCGGCGCCTACTTCGCGCACGATCCCCACCGCGTCCCACCCCAATACCTGTGGCTGGCCGGTCTGGCGTGAGGCGCGCACTTTGGTATCGACCGGGTTGACGGCAATGGCCTTGACCTCGACCAGCAGGTCTCGGGCGCCGGGTGTTGGCTTGGGCAGGTCTGTGTCGAACAGCGAATGTGGGTCTTGAATCGGCAAACCGGCTTGGGTGTATACGACGGCCTTCATTGGCATTACCTCAGTGGAATGGGAAGTTGGGCGCAGGCTATCCGCTTGGGTTTAGTCCAGAAACCCGCTGAATGAAGTAAGACTTTCACGCTGGGGGTGAAAATGGCGGAGCGAACGGTTTGGGTCATGGTGCAGCTCCGCGGGTAGGGACTGGCGCCATGATGCTCAAGTTTGCCTGCGGCTTAAATGACGCATAAAGTACTGATTCAGGACATGGCGTTAAGGAGCACAGCAATGCATCGAGTCGGCTATCTGATCACGGAGGGCTTCCAGGTCATGTCCCTGGCAACGCAGACCGTGTTCGAGTTCGCCAACCTTGTGGCGGGCGAAGAGGTCTACAGGATTCAGAACTACTCAATCGGCGGGGGGACTGTGCGTTCTTCTTTAGGGATGCACATCGATACGTTGCCCTTAGGGGCGCCGGGCCTTGCTGACAGCTGGATGGTCACCGGTACACTGACCCCGTTGACGCCGCCTTCCGACGACGTGCTGAAAAGCGTGCGGGGGTTTGTCGACGGTGCGCGTCGCACTGCTGGGTTGTGCACCGGTACATTTGTGCTCGCCCAAGCGGGTGTACTGAAGGGCCGTCGCGCCACCACGCACTGGGCCTACGCCAAAGCCTTGCAGCGCATGCACCCGCGAATCACGGTCGAGGACGACCGTATCTTCATCGTTGACGGCCCTGTGTGGACCTCGGCCGGGATGACCGCCGCGCTGGACATGGCGCTGGCGATGGTGGAAAAGGACTTGGGGGCTGAGCTTGCTCGTTCTATTGCGCACAAGCTGGTGATGCATCAACGCCGCTCTGGCGGCCAGTCGCAGCATTCGGAATTGTTGTCGCTGGCGCCCAAGTCAGACCGCATCCAGAGCGCGCTGGACTACGCGCGCAAGCACCTTAACCGCCCGCTCAGTGTTGAGGAACTGGCGGATGTGGTGCACCTGAGCCCCCGGCAATTCACCCGTGTGTTTACTGCGGAGACGGGGCAATCACCGGCCAAGGCGGTGGAAAGCCTGCGCCTGGAGGCCGCCCGGTTGATGATCGAGCAAAGCCGCCACAGCCTGGATACGGTGGCGAGGGAAACGGGGTTCAGGGATCGCCGCCATATGCGTGAGGTGTTCATGCGCGGCTTTGGCGTGCCGCCGCAGGCCGTGCGCAGGGATGCACGGCGGGTTATGTAGTGCCTGTCCCAGCCCTATGGGCTGGGATCAGGCTGACCATCAGCTACCTACGTAGCCAACTGTCTTCCCCGCCAGCCGATTACGCATCACCAGGTACGCTCCCAGCACAACCAGTGAGGTCACCGAGGTGAACCAGAACTGGAACCGCGAAGCCGGGTCGAATGCCTGGGTGATAATCACCGCCAGCAGTGCGAACAGCGCAACGATGTTGGCGTAAGGGAAGAACCACGCCCGGAACGCCGTAGGGTCGACCGCTTCATGCCGGGTTTTCCAGCGCATGGCGAAGTGGGCGACGATGATGAAGATCCACACGATCATCACGAACGTGCCGCTGCTCTTGGCCAGGGTCATGAACAGGTCGCCGCCGCTGACAAAGTGCACGGTCAGGATCAACAGGCAGATGCTCAGGCTCAGCAGCAGCGCATTGAGCGGTACCCCTTTGGACGTGGTGCGAGAGAACAGCTTCGGCGCATGCCCACGCTGGCTCAGCGAGAACAGCATGCGCGAGTTGGAGAACATGAAGGAGTTCATCACCGACATGAACGAGATGAACAACACGATCTTCATGGCCACTGCGGCGCCACTGAACCCAGCTAGGCTGAACAACGACACATACGGGGACGCCAGGTTCTCCGTGTCTGTCCACGGCAGGCAGAGGATCAGGATCGACACCGAGCCGACATAGAACAACATCACTCGCAGAATGACGCTCTTGATGGCCCGGATGACGTTCTTGCGTGGGTTCTCTGATTCACCGGCGGCAACGGCAGCGATCTCACTCCCGCCCAGCGAGAAGATCACCACCACCACACCCGCCATGACCGGCGACAGGCCATTGGGCATGAAGCCATCGTGCGCGGTCAGGTTGACCCAGCCAGGGGAAGGGATGTTGCTGTGCAGGCCGAGCAGAATCGAGAGCCCCAGCACCATGAAGATCAGAATGGTGGCGACCTTCATCGCGGCCAGCCAGTACTCCACTTCAGCGAAGGATTTAACCGAGTAGGCGTTGCTTGCCATCAATGTCACCAGCATGATGAACGCGCCGGCCCAGATGGGCAGCCAAGGCAGAAAATCGTTGAGGATGGCGCCCAGCAGTACCGCCTCCAAGGTGATGGTCAGCATCGACTTGAGCCAGTACAGCCAGCCGACGGTAAACCCTGCCCATTCGCCGAGATAGCTGTTGGCATAGGTTGAAAACGAGCCTGCATCCGGGTTGCGGCAGGCCATCTCGCCGAGCATGAACATCACCAGGGTGACCACAATGCCGCCGATAAAGTACGACAGGATGGCGGCAGGCCCTGCCGAGGCAATCAACTTGCCCGACCCCATGAACAGCCCCGCGCCGATCACCCCGCCCAGCGCGATCATGGTGATGTGCCGTTGTTTCAGGCTTTGCTTCAGACTGTTGGATTGCATTTCCTTGTCCTCTCTTATTATCTGGGAGGCGTCGGCAATGATGCTGCAGTGCAAGGTTTGCCACTGCAGACATTGTCGCCCCACCCACAGGCATCGTCGTGCGCCTGCGTCCACGCCCTGCAGCCTTTTATTCAGGCAATAGCTGTCAGGCTGGCCACCATGGGCAAAGCGGCCGTGCATCTCAAGCGAATTCTGCGCACAACATCCTGCGTTTTTTTCCTATGGGCGCAATGAAGGGCAGGATTGGCTGTGATTTGCTGGCTGGGGAATTGAGTGAAATGGGTTGGGGAAATGGTGCGTAGATCGAGCGCCGCGCGGGCGGCGCTCGATCTTATACCCCCAACAGGGCAATCATCGCCGGCACGGTCAACACCGCGGTGTAGTACCCCATGAACTGCACGCCGATGTTGAAACCGAGAAAGCGTGAGAGAAAACCACCCAGCAGGCCAATGGTGACAATCACCAGCAACCCCAACAGGCCGCCTTCCCAGATGCCAATCACCAGGATCAGGCCGACAAAGGTCGCGATCACCGCTTCATGGCTGATGTTGCGCGACACATAGGCAGCAGCTCGGTGCGCGTAATTCATGGTGAAGGGGTAGGCGATCAGGATCGCGACCACCACCGCCAACATGCCGTAGCCCAGAAACTCCCAGGTACTGAGCAACGAATGCAGGTTATTCACCTCACCGCTTGCGGCATCGACGTTGAAACGGGGCGGGGCGTTGAACAGCGGTGCGGCGGGGCCGGCAGCGACCGGGCTCAGCGGCAGGCCGAAGGCGATCAGCGGAATCAAGGCTTCGGCCAGGTAAGTCGATTCGGTGACGCCGTTGCGCGCGGTGATGACCGTGGTCAGGCGATGGTAGACGTGCTTGATCCGTGAACCGACGGCCTCGCCCATGATTACGGTCATCGCTACCGGGCTGAACACGAATGTGGCGCTGGAGACAACGGCAGTGATCGCCGTCCATAGGGTTTGCTTGCTGTCCAGTACGCGCAGCGGGTTGGGGAAGAACCCGCCCCAGCGCTTCACATCGGGCGACAATGAGAACGTGCGCACCTGCTGGCGGCGCATGCTGGCGCGTTCGGCGGGCGCGAGCAGGCAGAACAGCGCCGCAATCAACGGGCCGATAGCGATGCCAAGGAAGTAACTGACGCTGAGCTTGACGCCGTACTGCGCGGTCAGGCTTTGCAGGCCGACAATCACCATGACGAACGGGATCAAGGTCAGCACCGCTGCCAGGCGGCCCTTGGAGAACCAGGCGATGGCCACTGCCGCCAGCAGGAAGACCCAGGGCGCGGCCTGTTTGATCATGTCGCCGAACGGCGCCAGCATCACGGCGAACAGCACTGCCATCGGTACCGCGATCAACGCTGCGATGACCGCGCCCGAAATCATCTTGCGCAGGGCAATGTGCGGCACGCCCAGGTTGCGCAGGAAGTTGGCTTCGCGCATCAGTGGCGTTGCCATGGTGTCGCCGGGGATACCCAACAGCGCGGTCGGTACCGCGTGGGTCATGTGCTTGGCCACGGCACCGGCCAGGAAGAACGTCAGTACACCGGCCGCCGGCACGCCCAGCAGCACCACCAGCAGGGTCAAGGGGGCGAGGGTAGTGGTTTCGTCGCTGCCGGAAATCAGGCCGATGCCGGCAAAGATCACCGCACCGAGGATGCCCATGCCCAGGGCTATGAGGAACTGATCCATCACCAAGGCGATCATGGCCGGCCTCCGTGGGCAGGGGCGGCCTGTACAGGCGCGGTAGCGGGGGCGCTCGGGTCGTTCTGCAGCGCAGGCAGGCCTTTTTCGTACTCGGCGAAAAGGTCGTACAGGTCCATTTCTTTCAGCTCTGCAAGGGTCGCCGCAGGCAGGTCGGCGAGGCTGCCCAGCGGGCCGAACTCGTTCTGCAATTCGGCCAGGATCTTGGCCCGCCAGGCAGGGTCGGCCAGGTGCTCGACCACAGTGCGCTTGGGCTTGAACAGCGCGGCACTGATGCCGCCACCGACCAGGCAGCCGACAATGCCGACCAACATTGCGTAGGCCCGTGCCATTTGCGCCGACGCCACCCAACCCACCAGCAGCTGTTGCGCGGTAAAGAACGCGCCGAGGCTGACCACGGCGCCAATGGCGATGGCGTAGACCAGGTGGCGACCGTCTACGGTGTCGCCCCAGACTTCGTACAGTTCGGACTTCATGAAGAATCTCCCACTGCCCTTGCGGGCTTTTATTGTTATGAACGTGAAGAGAGGACGTTTAAGCCATTGTGCGCTGGGCGAGCAGGGCGCGCGCTACCCCAGGCCGTCCCGCGCACCCACCTCGACCAGCCGTACCGCCTCCATTACGGCGCCCGCTTGTGCTTGAGCAGTTCTGCCGCTTTGTCAGCACGCACGTCGCGGGCCTCAACCATCTGCTTGACCAGCCAGTTCAGCTCGTCGCCGCGTGCCCCCGCCGACAGCGCAATGTTGCGCGCGTGCAAGGCCATATGGCCGCGCTGGATGCCTTCGGTCGACAGTGCCCGTAGCGCGCCAAGGTTTTGTGCAAGGCCGACGGCAACTGCGATTTCGGCCAGCTCCTGTGCGGTTTTAACCCCCAGGATGCGCAGTGACAGCTGCGCCAGGGGGTGCGTCTTGGTGGCGCCGCCGACCAGGCCGACCGGCATGGGCATCTCCAGGGTGCCGACCAGATGGCCCTGGCTGTCCTTCTCCCAGGTGGTCAGTGAACCGTAGTGCCCATTGCGGCATGCATAGGCATGGGCACCGGCCTCGACCGCACGCCAGTCATTGCCGGTGGCGACGATCAACGGGTCGATGCCATTCATGATGCCCTTGTTGTGGGTGGCGGCGCGGTACGGGTCGACCACGGCAAAGTTGTAGGCATCGAGGATGCCTTCGATGACCTCTTCACCTGTGTAGGCGCCGGTACTTAGCAGCTCTGGAGCAATACGCACCTGCGCGCGGGCCAGGCGCAGGTCGGCCAGGTTGGAGAGGATACGCAGGCGGACTTTGCCGCCGGTAATTTCTTCCAGCAAGGGCGCCACGGCCTCGGCCATGGTGTTGACAGTGTTGGCGCCCATGGCATCGCGTACGTCGACGATCAGGTGGGCCACCAGCATAGGCCCGCGCGGGCTCTGGGCGAAGGTATGCACCTCAATGTCACGGCAACCGCCCCCTAAGCTGTTGAGCAGCTGGTCCTTGCGGTTGGCCAGTTCGATGATTTCGTCTTTGTGGCGCAACAGGCTCAAGCGTGCATGGAAGGGGTCGGCGACCTCGACGATCTGTACCTGGGCGCGCATCAATGGCAGCGAACTCGACGTCTTGAAGCCGCCGGCCTCGCGTGCCAGCTTGGCCATGAACGAGGCCGCGGCGACCACCGAGGGCTCTTCCACCACCAACGGCACGATCACGTCGCGGCCGTTGATCTGGAAGTTGCTGGCCACCGCGTAGGGCAGCTCGAAGGTGCCGATCACGTTCTCGATCATGCCGTCGGCGATGTCCAACGGCAACGCGCCGGCGTCACGCAGCAGGGCGACGTCTGCCTGGGGCAGTTCGAGTGCGTCCTGCAAGTGGCTGAGGCGCTCAGCGGGTGACATGGCGCGGAACATGGGCAGGCGGGAGTCGATGCTCATGGGGAGGGGTACCTTGCAGTTATTGTTGTGAGTTGGCGCCACCGTAGTCCGATCTGTCTGGTGAAAGAAGGTACAGTTTGGCCAGACAGTACCTAAGCTGTACCCTTTGTTCAGACAAGGTATTCGGGACACCTGGCGATGGCGCGGCAGACACTCGCAGAGCAACTGGCAGCATCCTTGGCAGTGCAGATCGGCAACGGCACGTACCGTATTGGCGAACGCCTGCCGTCCCTGCGCGAGTGCATGCGTTTGTTCGGCCATTCGAAAAACACCGTGATCAATGCCTATGAGTCGCTGGCTTCGCAAGGCTTGGTCGAGCCGCGCCACGGGCAAGGTTTTTTCGTCAAGCAGGGCGCGCCACGCAGCAACGAGCCAGAGGAGCCACTGCCCTACACCCGGGCGATGGACACCATTTGGCTGATGCGTCAGCAGTTCGTCCGCGAGCCTGGCCATTCGCCGTTGGGCGAGGGCTTTCCGCCGGTGGAGTGGTTGATGGACATGCGCCTGGACAAGTTCACCCGGCAAATCATGCGCACAGGCGTCACCACGCTGTTTCGTTATGGCAACCGCCTGGGCAACGCCAGCCTGCGTCAACACCTGGTGCAAAAGCTGGCCAGCTATGCAATCACCGCCAGCCCCAGGCAAATCGTCACCACCCACGGCGCCAACCATGCGCTGGACCTGATCATTCGCCGCTTCATCGCCCCAGGCGACAGCGTGTTGGTGGAAGACCCTGGCTACTACCCGCTGTTTGGCAAGTTGCAGTTGCAAGGCGCACGCATGCTCTCGGTACCTCGGCTGGCAGATGGGCCGGACATCGAGGTGCTGGAGCAGCACCTGCGCCTGCATAAACCGAAGCTGTTCTTCATCCAGTCTGTCGGCCACAACCCGACGGGGTCTGATATTTCCCCCAGCAAGGCGCATCGGTTGGTGCAACTGGCTGAAGAACACAACTTCCTGCTGGTGGACGATGATGCGATGGCCGATTTCAAACCGGCTGCGGCGATCAAGGTGTCGGCACTGGACCAATTGCAGCGCTCACTGTATGTCGGCAGCTTCTCCAAGTCGGTGTCAGCGGCCTTGAGAGTGGGCTTTATCGCGGGCAGCAAAGAGGTGATCGATGAACTGGGCGACCTGAAGATGCTGCTGCACACCAGCACCTCGGAGCTGTGCGAGCGCACGGTCGACGTCATCCTCACCGAAGGGCACTTCCTGCGCCACGTGATCCGCCTTCAAGAGCGCTTGAAAGCCGCTACCAGCGCGGGCTTGCAGATGCTCGACGGGATCGGCGCCGAGGTATTCGCGCGGCCCGAGCAAAGCCTGTACCTGTGGGCCAGGTTTGCCGATGTCGACGACGCCAGGGAGCTGACCCGGCAATTACTGCCCAAGGGCTTCATGATTGCCCCAGGGCATATCTTTGCGCCGGAGCAGGCGCGGGTTAACCCTTGGACGCGCTTGAACGTGGCCTATTTGAATGATGCGTTGCTCAAGGCGGTGTTGGGGCGTGAGGCAGAGTAAGGTCAGTCTTGCGTGAAGTTGTCTCCTCAAGGGGACATGCATTTGCCGCACACCGCTTAAAGTCCTCTGCAAATCCGAAATGGCTCAGGCCTACAAGCATAACAATCCGGAGATGCAGTGCGATGCACACCCCCCTAGCCGAGCCTCGTCGCTCACTTTATTTCGATTATCAGGTTTTTCCTGCCCACACCGTCAGCGTGAATACCACGCGGTCGCAGCGATACCCCGTGGTGATTGTCGGTGCTGGCCCCATTGGCCTGACCACCGCGCTGGACCTGGCTCGCTACGGTATACCGTCGGTCGTTCTGGAGTCTGAACAGCAGGTCAGCGAAGGCAGCAGAGCCATCGTCTTCACCCGTCGATCGCTGGAAATTCTGCAGCAAGTCGGCCTCTCTGAACGCGTCACTTCGGCGGGCCTGGCCTGGCGCTTTGGCAATTCCTACTACCGTAATCAACGGGTGTTTCGCATGGAGGCGCCGCACGGCACGGACGACCGCTTCGCGCCCATGACCAACCTGCAGCAGCCTTGCCTGGAGCAGTTTCTGGTCGACGCCTGCCAGGCCAATCCGATGATCGAGCTGCGCTGGGGCAACCAGGTCAAAGCGCTGACCCAGGCTGACGATCACGCGACACTCATGGTCGATACCCCGGCAGGCGAGTACAGCCTGCAAGCCAATTGGGTAATTGCGGCCGATGGCGCCCGCTCGGCGATTCGAAGCTTGCTGGGCTTGCAACTGGAAGGCGCTTCGTACGAAGGGCGCTTTGTGATTGCCGACATCAAGATTGAGCTCGACCTGCCGACCGAACGCCTGGCGTTTTTCGACCCGCATTGGAACCCGGGCAATACCGTGCTCATGCACCGCGAGCCGGGCAATATCTGGCGCATCGATTATCAGTTGGCGCGCGATGAAACGCCGGAACAGGCCTTGTCTGCCGACTCCCTGCGCACGCGCATCAATGCACAGTTGGGCATCCTAGGGGTAGAGAACCCGCAGTGGGAACTGGACTGGTGTTCCGTTTACTCGGCGCGCGCACTGACACTGCCGAATTACCTGCATGATCGGGTCATTTTCACCGGCGATGCTGCGCACCTGTTGCCCATTTTCGGTGTGCGTGGCGCCAACACCGGCTTCCAGGACTGCCACGACCTGGGCTGGAAGCTGGCGCTGACCATCAAGGGCGTCGCCGGCCCGGGCCTGCTTGCCTCATATAGCGCGGAGCGGGTGGGGGCCGCGCGCGAGATCATTGCCGAAGCAGGGAAGAGTACCCGCTTCATGACGCCACCCACTTCGGGCTATCGCCTGCTGCGCGATGCCGTGTTGTCGCTGTCGCTGACCCAGGCTTTCGTGCGCCCGCTGTATCATTGGCGTACCTCTCGACCGCATGATTATGTGGACTCCGCGCTCAACTACAGGCACGACGACAACTCACTTTTCACCTGCGGGCCACACCAGGGAGCGCCTCTGCTGAATATTCGCCTAGGCGATGATCAGTTCCTGTTCGACAGGCTGGGGGCAGCATTCTACTTGTTGTATTTCACCGATGCGGGTGAAGTGCCAGGCGAGATTCAGGCACAGATTCAATCCCTTCGCGAGAACGGCGTCCCCCTGCAGTTGCTGGCGATCGCCAGTAATCGACAACGCGAGGTAAGTGGCGCTGACGGCTTGATAGACGACCACAACGGCCATCTGCGCACCCGTTATGGCGCTGCGGCAGGCGGTGCCTACCTGGTGCGCCCAGATCAGCACGTATGCGCCCGCTGGCAGCACCTCACTGGGCCCGCCTTGCGTGATGCCGTCGAAACCGCCTTGGGCAAGGAGTGAGAACATCATGGAACACAAGCAACTGACCATTAGCGACATTGAACACCTGTACGACCAGCTCGCGGGGGCCCTCGATCAAATCTCAGCGGCAAAACGCGAACTGTTTCTGGTGAAACTGGCGCTGCTCAGTGCCCATGCCCTTGGCGACGCTGAGCAATTCCAGGCGCTGACGCACACAGCATTGCTGGACCTGTAACTAGCAGGCTCGCCCCTTGCAGTTGCCACCGGTTTGTCTGTTCAAACCGGTGAGCCTTCCTATAACAATAATCAGGAAGCCCCCCAATGACGCGTTGTCATATTGCAAACGCGGCCACCTCGACGGCCGCTGCTGAAGACCGCTACCAGCACGTGTGTAAAAAAATCTCGAAAAGGCTGATCGGCTTCTTGTTTGTCTGCTTCGTGCTGTCGTTTCTGGACCGCATCAACATCGGTTTCGCCGGCCTGACCATGATGGGCGATCTGGGCCTGACGGGTACTCAATTTGGCCTGGCCAGCACGTTTTTCTACATCGCTTACATTGCCTGTGGTATCCCCAGCAACATCGCTCTGGCGCGTATCGGCGCCCGTCGCTGGATTGGCAGCCTGATGATTGCCTGGGGGCTGGCGTCCACGTGCACGCTGTTTGCCACTGATGCCACCTCGCTTTACCTGTTGCGCATGCTCGTGGGGGTGACTGAGGCTGGGTTTCTGCCTGGCGTATTGCTTTACCTGACCTTTTGGTTCCCATCGGCCTATCGGGCCCGCGCCAATGCACTGTTCATGATCGCCATGCCGTTTACCGCCGGGTTCAGCTCTGCTTTGTCCGGGCTCATTCTGGGCTTGGACGGTATCTGGGGCCTGAAGGGCTGGCAGTGGCTGTTCTTGCTCGAAGGCCTGCCTTCAGTGGTGATGGGGTGCGTTGTGTTCAGTTATCTGGATGACCGCCCGCAGCAGGCGAAGTGGCTGGATAGCGAGGAACAGGCGTTGCTGCACCACGCCCTGTCTGCGGACCGGGCTTCTGGCTCAGCAGCCGCCACACAAGATGCTCGGAGTGTGTGGCGCGAACTGGCCTCTCCGCGGATCCTGCTGTTTTGTCTGGTTTATTTCTGCCTCGTCAATACATTGGCAATGATTGCCGTGTGGACGCCGTTGATCGTCAAAAGCTTCAACAGTGTCAGCAGTAATCAGTCGATTGGTTTACTGGCCGCTATCCCTCAAGTCTGCACCATCATCCTGATGATGGTCTGGGGTCTGCACTCGGACCGCACACGCGAGCGCCGCTGGCACCTGGTGCTGCCCATGCTAATGGCTGCGATAGGCTGGATCCTCACAGCAGTGTCGAGCTACCCCGCGATGCAATTGCTGGGGGTATGCATGGCGGCCAGCGGTTCCTACAGCGCCATGTCGATCTTCTGGACCACGCCTGACCAGGCGTTGAGTTTCAATGCCCGTGCGGTGGGGATTGCGGTGATCAACGCTGTGGGCAATATCGGCTCGGCCGTCAACCCGTTGGTCATCGGTTGGCTAAAAGACCTGACCTTGAGTTTCAGCTCAGGCTTTGCCTATGCCGCTACCTTGATGATACTGGGGGCACTGCTGGCCCTGCGCCTGCCGATCTCGACGCCAGAGCACCAGCCTTGAAGGGTGATAAAGTGTCAGGTACGTAGTTGGCATCAACCCTGCGCCTGACACGTTTAGAGAGTCCGCCATGCAATACTGGCCCTTGCGCCCCGGCAGTGGTGAGCACAGCCTCAACATTGCTAACACCGCCAACCTGTTTGCCAGGGTTGGCCAGAACCGCAGCCGTTTCCTCGCAGCAGATTTGCTGCAAGTGATCGGCACAGGCGTGCCATTGGCCCAATGCACGATCTTTGCTTATCCGAAGCGGCGCAATGCCGAGGTGTTCTCCTTTGCGGACCGGGCGCGAGAGGTCTCGCTGCCCGTGATTTCCAACAAGTATGTGCAGCGCTTCTTTGGCCTGGACGGCAATCAGCTCGCTATGAGCCAAAACAGCTGCCTCGCCAACACCCTTGTGCAGCGCCAGTCCATCGAGGACATCACGCACCCGGAGTACCGGCGCATTTGCTACGAGCAGCCACAGATTTCTGAACGCGTTGCCTTGCTGACGCTGTGCGAAAGCAACAGGTGGTTGTCAGTTAACTTCTACCGTGGCCGCGAGCATGGGCGGTTCTCTCAGCGGGAGATTCACTACTTGGAAGCCCTGGCGCCGCTGCTTATTCAGGCTGTACGCCTGCACTATCACGCCCACCTGCAAGCTAGCGAGATGCCGTTGTTGATGGCCGAGCGGGTGATGAAGCAGCAGCCTGTGGCGCTGACCTTGCGTGAGCAGGACCTGCTACGCCTGATGCTCAGCGGCCTTGCGGTGGAAGAGATTGCAGAGCAACTGGGCGTTCGGCCTGTCAGCGCGGCCACCTATGTGAAGCGACTTTACCGTAAACTGGGTATCAATGGGTTGCGCGAGCTGTTCGGGTTGGCCACGCAAGCTCAGTGGGTTTGAACTGTGCGGATCGATGATCCCATGAGGGCTCTATCATGCGCCGATTGATGATGTTGCTCGCCATCACAGCAATCGCAGGTTGCCAGGCGCCCATGCCGGCCGCCAACCCGCAGATGGCCTGGGTCGATTTCTCAGTGCCGTTCCCCAACGACAGGGTGCTGATGGCTGAACGTCTCGACAATCAGCGCCTGCGCGACGGTCGCTTTTTCCAGGTCAGCCCTGGCAGCCATGAGCTGATTGTCCGTTTCGACTTCGAGGCCAGCGGTGGCTCAGGCATGAGCATGATGGGGGGCAGCACCGTTCGCGAATGCTACCTGACCCTCAACTACCCGCACTTCAAGGCGGGCCAGCGCTACGTGCTGGAGGCGCGCTCGATGGCCTTGACGCCGGAGGCGCGGTTATACGATGCCCAAGGGCAGAAGGTTGCAGAGGTGAGCGAGTTCTATTGTCTTATGTGAGTGATACCGGCCGTATGAATCGTCCGCTGTTCGTTTCTCTGGATGGGCCCAAAGGCACCGGCAAGACCACCTTGCTGGAGGCCATTACGAAAGTACTGAGGGCAGGCAACAACAAGGTAATCCGGCTTTGCGAGCGCAATAACGACCCCAACAGGGGTGAAACCATGGCCTTGGTCAACCAACTTGCCAGAAACCCCTGCCGGGAACTGGAATTGGGGGTTTGTGAGCGCTTGGCCGATAGCCGAAGCTGGATCTCACAGCATGTGCTGCCCAAGCAGCCGCCTGGCAGCATCATCCTGATCGATCGCTGGTACCCCTCCGATGCCGCGTTTCGGCGGACAGTGCCGTTTGCGGAGATTCTGCGGTTGAACATCGAGCGAAACGTGCGCGTGCCAGACCTGCATGTAGGCGTGGTCACCGACCCTGAGGTTTCATGGGCGAGGGCTGCGGCGCGCTCGCGTGGGTTGGGGAGCACGGTGATGTTCAACCTGGGGGAACAGGTGGCCAGTACCGAGGCATTCGAGCGGGCGGTGGCGGAGCAGGGGTGGGTGTTGTGCCGGAATGAAGGGACGGTGGAAGAGGCGACAATGCAGGTGGTTTCGCAGATTTACAGGGTGTTGGGATGCCAGTAAACGCTGCTTGATCCACGTGGCGCGTGAAGAGATCCATGGTGGAGTACAAATGTACTCCCAGCTGCCGATTTCGAACCTAGATGACAGTATCAAGGGCCGGGGTGTTACCCGGCCGGGTACGGTCTATGCTCGAACCGTGAATCATGCATTGCCCTTCTACAGCCTGCCTGTTCGTCCTGGCTGATTACACTGTTCGCATCGCCACACATGGAGTACCCGGGATGGACTGCATGTTGATCGCTCGTGCTGCTCTGAAGCCAGGTGGCCTATGGCGTGTGCTTATTGCTACAGCGCCTTCAGGCGGCAGAGGGCCGCAGCCATGAGCAATCCAGGGCGCGGCTATTCCTTGCAATGGCTGGTGGCGTTGGCCATTGTGCTGGGCATGTCGCTGCTGGGCGCGGGGCTTGCCTGGCAGGGCTATCGTGGTGTCCAGCAGACGCTGGTGGCTGCCGCCGGCGACACTGCCCGGCAGTTCGGCAAGACCATCGATGAACGCGCCCGTCGCATGGTTGACCCCGTGCAAAGCAGCATCCGCCTGCTGGCCTTCAACCCGACGGCCAGCACCCTCGCGCAGCGCCTGGAACGGCTACCGCAGCTGGTCGAAAGCCTCAACGCCAACAAGATGCTGAGCGCCGCTTATATGGGCTACCCCAATGGCGAGTTCTTGCTGGTGCGCAGGCTCAAGGACCCGCAACTGCTCCAGCGTTACGCCGCACCTGAAGGAACCGCGTTTCTGGTGCAGAGCGTCAGCAAGGGCGACGACGGCACGCTGCTGGGGGAGTGGCGGTTCTACGACCCGGCGCTGGCGCTACTCAAGTCCGAGGCCAAGCCGAACTACCGCTATGATCCCCGCGTACGCCCCTGGTTCGTCGAAGCATCCGGGCAATCCACCACTGTCTTTACCCACCCCTACGTGTTCTTCACCACCCGCGAGATCGGCATGACCATGGCTCAGCGCAGTGTCGACGGCGGCTCGGTGGTCGGCATGGACGTCTCGGTCGACGACCTGGCCAGCGAAACCCGCGACATGCGCATGACCGCAGGCACCGAGATCGCCGTGGTAGACGGGAAGGGCAGTGTGGTGGCGTACCCGGACCTGGCGCGGGTCATCGTGCATGAAGGGGAGGCCGTGCGCCTGTCCCGTATCACCGAGCTGGGCATCCCGAGCCTGGCACAGCTCTACGCGCACTTGCCCCAGGGCAGCCAGCCTGAAGCGTTCCAGGTGGACGGTGAAACCTGGTACGGCATGCTCGAGCAACTGACGACCCTGGCCGGGCAAGACTTGCAGGTGTTGATTGCCGTGCCGGCCCACGAACTGCTGGCCGACGCACGCAAGGTGCTGGTCGAGCAGCTGCTCTGGGCCGCAGTGCTGATGGGCGTGTTGCTGCCGCTCGGCGGCTTGCTGGGCCGGCGAATCGGCCGCCCGCTGCGCCTTCTGGCCGATCAGGTGCGTGGCCTGGCCAGCTTCGATTTCAGCCGTGAGGTGGGGGTTGAGTCGCAGGTGACCGAGGTGCGTGAGTTGAGCCGGGTGCTTGGTCGCATGTCCGGGACTATCCGCAACTTCCAGGCGATCACCCTGACGCTCAGCCGTGAAAGCCAGTTGGAACACATGCTCGACGGGGTGCTCACCCCACTGGTGGATGCTGCTGGGGCCAGCGCTGGCGCGGTGTACCTGTTCGATGCTGAGCGCGGCGTGTTGCGCCTGGCCGCCGCCTGCCGAGGCGAGGGCTACCCAGAGGCGTTGCCGATTGGCGAGCACGCCCCTGATAAGCTGACGAACGCCGTGACACAGGCCCTGGCACTACAGGGCCGCGGTCACGCGGTGGTGCTCAATGATCGTGGTCATGCGTTGCTCGGCATCCTGGTGCTGCAGCTGGCGAGTGAGCAGGCGCTTGACGAAATGGGCGAACCGTTCCGACGCTTTGTCGAGGAACTGTCCGGCGCTGCTGCCGTGGCAATCGAGACCCGCCAGCTGGTCGAGGACCAGCAGCGCCTGCTCGATGCCATGATCCAGCTGCTGGCCGATGCTATCGATGCCAAGAGTGCCTACACCGGAGGCCACTGCGAACGCGTGCCGCAACTGGCGCAGATGCTGTTGGACAAGGCCGTGGCGGCCGACAGCGGACCCTACGCCGGTTTCACCATGAGCGAGGCCGAGCGTTATGAGTTTCGGGTAGCGGCCTGGCTGCATGATTGCGGCAAGGTCACCAGCCCCGAATATGTGGTGGACAAGGCCACCAAGCTGGAGACCCTGTACAACCGCATCCACGAGGTGCGCATGCGCTTCGAGGTGCTCTGGCGCGACGCCGAGCTGGTGTACTGGCAAGGCGTGGCCAGCGGCGCGGATCGGCAGGTGCTGCAACGTACGCTTGAACAGAACAAGGTTGAACTACAGGAGGCGTTCGCCTTCGTCGCCAAGGCCAATATTGGCGGCGAGTGCATGCAGGACGAAGACGTCGAGCGTTTGCGCCGCATCGGCGAGCGGCGCTGGCAGCGCCATTTCGACAACCGCCTGGGCATCTCCCGCGACGAAGCGGCGCGCTTTGCCGGTGCGCCGCCTGTGCAACTGCCGGTGGACGAACCGCTACTGGCCGACCGCAGCGAACACCGGGTGCCCTGGGGGCCGCGCAAACCACCGGTGGCCAAAGGCGACCCGCGCAATGTCTGGGGTTTCGACATGCGCCTGCCGGCCAATGCCAGCGACCATGGCGAGTTGTACAACCTGTCGATCCGCCGCGGCACGCTGAACGACGAGGAGCGCTTCAAGATCAACGAACACATCGTGCAGACCATCATCATGCTCAGTTCGCTGCCGTTTCCGCGTCAGATGCGGCGTGTGCCCGATATCGCCGGTAACCATCATGAAAAAATGGACGGCACTGGCTACCCGCGGCGGTTGGGCAAGGCAGACCTGGGTATCGCCGAACGGGTGATGGCGATCGCCGATATCTTCGAGGCACTGACGGCGGCGGATCGGCCCTACAAGGCGCCGAAGACTCTGTCCGAATCGGTGAAGATTCTGGTGTTCATGGCACGGGACAACCATGTGGATGGTGAACTGCTGCGCTTGTTCCTGAGCAGTGGCGTGTATCGGGAATATGGCGAGCGGTTCTTGCGGGCCGAGCAGATGGATGAGGTGGATGTGGGGTATTGGTTACAGCAGATCTAGGGGAGCTCTAGCTCGAAATTGCGAACGCGCACTGTAGAATCCGCCTTGGCGGCGATGCGACCGTTTCAGGTCCATTCGCCGGCAGGCGGATACCTACGCTTTGCGCGGATTACTTGATCAGCGGTACGCCACTGAGCTTCTGCAACGCGTCGAAGTCGATGTCGGCACAGATCTCGACCACTTTCAGCCCGTCGGACGTCACGTCCAGCACGGCCAGGTCGGTGTAGATGCGGCTGACGCACCCAATGCCAGTCAGCGGATAAGTGCACTCGGGCACGATCTTGCTTTCGCCGGACTTGGTCAGGTGGTCCATCATCACGAACACCTGGCGGGCGCCGGTGGCCAGGTCCATCGCGCCGCCTACGGCCGGGATCGAGCCTTCGGCGCCGGTGTGCCAGTTGGCCAGGTCACCTTTGGCCGACACTTGGAAGGCGCCCAGTACGGCGATGTCCAGGTGGCCGCCACGCATCATCGAGAAGGAGTCGGCGTGGTGGAAGAAGGCACCCCCGGTGAGCAGGGTCACGTGCTGCTTGCCGGCGTTGATCAGGTCATCGTCTTCTTCGCCCGGCGCGGGGCTTGGGCCCATGCCCAGCAGGCCGTTCTCGCTGTGCAGGAACACTTCCTTGTCGCCCAGGTAGTTGGCCACCATGGTCGGTGCGCCGATGCCCAGGTTGACGTAGGCGCCTTCTTGAATGTCTGCGGCCACGCGCTGGGCCATCTCGGTGCGGGAGAGCTTTTTGGTGATGGTCATGGCAGGCCTCAGACAGCGTTGGCGATCGAAGAAGCGGCAGCGCCGGTGACGGCGACCACGCGCTGGACGAAGATACCCGGGGTGATGATGTGTTCCGGGTCCAGTTCACCGAGTTCGACAATCTGGTCGACCTGGGCAATGGCGGTTTTGGCGGCCATGGCCATGATCGGGCCGAAGTTGCGAGCGGCCTTGCGGTAAACCAGGTTGCCCCAACGGTCACCCTTGTGCGCCTTGATCAGCGCGAAGTCAGCGTGCAGCGGCATTTCCAGGACGTACTGGCGGCCGTCGATCTCACGGGTTTCTTTGCCTTCGGCCAGTAGGGTGCCGTAGCCGGTCGGCGAGAAGAACGCACCGATGCCCGAGCCCGCGGCGCGGATACGCTCGGCCAGGTTACCTTGTGGTACCACTTCGAGTTCGATCTTGCCGGCCCGGAACAGTTCGTCGAAGACATAGGAGTCGGACTGGCGCGGGAACGAGCAGACCACCTTGCGCACGCTGCCCGCCTTGAGCAGCGCGGCCAGGCCGACCTCACCGTTGCCGGCGTTGTTGCTGATGATGGTCAGGTCGCGGGTACCGGTGGCGATCAGAGCATCAATCAGCTCAGACGGCATACCGGCAGTGCCGAAGCCACCGACCATGATGGTTGAACCGTCGGTGATGCCTTCCACCGCGCTGGCGATGGACTCAAACGTTTTATTGATCAAAGCGAGCTCCTGGTTTTTCCTGGAGTAGGGATTGTCGACCTGGCCGGCGCGCTTCGAAGCGACTGGGCCAGTCAGCGCCTAGGAAATGTTTGCTGACTGCCGATAGCGTGCCGCAAGATTGGGCACAAGTAGAGAGAGGGGAACGGATTTTGTGCGATTATCGAACTATTGTGCGGTGTGCGGGTATTGTTGATGGGCATCTCAGCCCAGGTTTTCTTTGAATCGTGCTGGCGTCATTGCGCAAATTACAGGTCGTTTTCTCTACCCGCGAGATACTCGAACAGCTTGGCCGCCTCAGGCGATAGCTGGGTCTCACCTGCAACCCCTACATACAGCGTTCGCATGGCCCAGTCATCGGTGAGCCTGATGGCTTGGATCTGCGTCCCTAGCAGCTCTTTCCTCACTGATGCCAGTGGCAGAACGCCCACGCCAAGGCCGGCCTCAATCATCCTGCAGATCCCATCGAAGCTGCTGACCTGAATGCGAACCTTCAGCATCTTTCCGTTCGCTACTGCTGCGTCAGTCAAGCGCCGCAGCAGGGAACTGCCTTGGTTGAGTGCCACGAAATCGTAGTCTAGCGCGTCCGCCAGCGCTATCTCGCTCGATGCAGTCAGTGGGTGATCAGTGGGCACCAGCAGCACCAGTTGATCACGCCGGTAGACCCTCTTCAACAGCCCCTCAGACGCGACGTTGTCAGCAAAAATCCCGATGTCAGCTCGGCCATTGAAAACAGCGTCCACAATGTCGTCGCTGAGCGCTTCGTCCATCCCTATGCGGACATGCGGGTTATCGGCAAGGTAGCACGCCAGATCCTGGGGTAGAAATTGCACGACAGCAGACGTGTTGGCGGTCAGTCGAACGTGACCCCGCACCCCCATGGCAAAGTCATTTGCATCGCAGGCCATACGGTTGACGCTCTCGAGTATATGCCGAGCGTGATCAGCGATGCCTCGACCCGCTGCAGTCAATTCCACCCCGCGTGGCAAGCGGACGAACAGTGCGCAGTCGGTAATTCGCTCTAGCTCAGACAGGCGCTTGCTCGCGGTAGAGAGCGTCATGTTTGCGCGATGGGCCGCTTGGGTCAGATTGAGCGTTTCTGCCGCGAAGACCAGGAGGCGTAGGGATACCAAATCAACATGTAGAAGGCTCATCAACGGCTCCTAGCCTTTCGATTTTGGAAAGGGTACTGGATAATTTCGCAATTTTCATCATGCACAATGAGAGGGATCATCCTGCCATAACAACCAACAAGAGCGGATGACGCCATGACCCTCCCATTACAAGGCATCAAGGTCATCGAAATGGGGCAGCTGATTGCTGGCCCGTTTGCTGCCAAGATGCTCGCCGAGTTCGGTGCCGACGTTATCAAGATCGAGCCACCTGTGACCGGCGACCCTTTGCGCAAATGGCGCATGCTCCACAACGGAACGTCCGTATGGTGGGCTTCTCAATCGCGTAACAAGCGCTCTATTACGCTGGATCTGCGTCAGGCTGAGGCCCATGATGTGGTCAAACGGCTGGTTGGAGACGCTGATATCCTCATCGAAAACTTCCGCCCCGGCACGCTTGAAAAGTGGGGCCTAGGGTGGGACGTCCTGCGCGAAATCAACCCACGCCTGGTCATGCTGCGTGTGTCTGGCTACGGGCAGAGCGGCCCTTACCGTGACTTACCGGGCTTTGGTGTCATTGGAGAGGCCATGGGGGGCTTACGCCATCTTTCCGGTGAGCCAGGGCGTACGCCTGTGCGGGTTGGGGTGTCGATCGGTGACTCTCTGTCTGCGCTTCATGGGGTGATTGGCGTTCTTCTGGCTTTGCGCCATAGAGAGCAGAACAACGGCGAGGGGCAGCAGGTTGATGTCGCGCTGTACGAGTCTGTGTTCAACATGATGGAAAGCCTGATCCCTGAGTACTCGGTATTCGAGTCCATTCGCCAACCGGCTGGCAGCAGCCTGCCTGGGATCGCACCCACAAACGCATACCGTTGCAAGGATGGAAAGTATGCGCTGATCGCGGGTAATGGGGACAGCATCTATCGCCGCCTGATGGAGAAGATTGATCGTCTCGATCTCGCCAATGATCCTGAGCTTGAGCAGAACGATGGCCGCGTTCGACACGTGGCCCGCATCGACGCTGCGATCTCAACCTGGACGGCCGAGCGCTCGCTTGAAGAAGTCCTGGATGCGCTGAACGATGCGCGCATTCCTGCCGGCAAGATCTACGACGCCGCCGATATCGCAGCCGACCCCCATTACCAGGCTCGTGACATGTTGCTGGCGAGCACGCTGGACGATGGAACACCGGTCACCCTGCCAGGCATCGTGCCCAAGCTCCTTTCCACGCCAGGGCAATTGCGATCAAGGGCACCGACCCTCGGCGAGCACACCGACCACGTCTTGAATGCGTACGGCATCGATGCGCAAACCCGTGAACAGTGGCGCGCACGCGGCATTATTTGAAGTACGGAGTAACCTGATGAAACGTCTATTTATGCAAGAAGTCGCAACCCGTGACGGCTTCCAGAACGAATCAACCTTCATCGAGACGGCTGACAAGATTTCGATGATCGACACGCTTAGCCAGTGCGGCTTCGCCAAAATTGAGGTGACCTCGTTTACCTCGCCCAAGGCGATTCCGGCGCTGCGTGACGCAGAAGCCGTGATGCATGGCATCAAACGCCAGCCCGGAGTCGAGTATACGGTGCTCGTTCCCAATGTCCGGGGTGCCGAGCGCGCATTGGGTTGCGGAATCGACGAGGCCAATCTGGTCATGTCGGTGAGCGAACCCCACAACAGGTCCAATCTGCGCATGACCCGTGAAGACTCCTTTGCTCAATTGAAGGAAGTCGTCTCGGTTATTGGCCAAGGCCCCGTTGCCGTGAACGTGTCGCTCTCTACGGTATTCGGTTGTCCGATGCAGGGCGATGTGGCGTTTTCAGAGGTAATGAGCTGGGTTGCCCGCTTCGCAAATTTGGGTGTGCGTGGGGTTACGCTGTGTGACACCACAGGCATGGCGTTCCCTTCTCAGGTGCAAGCCTTGTCAGCTGAAGTGCTTAAACGCTTCCCTGAACTGCAGGTGACGCTACATTTCCACAACACCCGCGGCATGGCCCTGGCGAACACGTTGGCCGCACTCGAGGCCGGGGTCGATCGGTTTGACGCTTCACTCGGTGGGCTGGGCGGCTGTCCCTACGCCCCGGGCGCGAGTGGCAATGTGTGTACTGAAGACCTCGTTCATATGCTCGACCTGATCGGATACGACACCGGCGTCGACTTGGACAAAATCCTCCTGGCCTCAGCACGCCTACCGGGGTTGATCGGGCACTCAACGCCCAGCCAGATCCTCAAGGCGGGTAAGCGCCTGAACCTGCATCCCATCCCTGATCACGTCCACAACATGACCAAGCAAGTCGTGTCGGCGATACCGGAGGGGGCGAAGTGATTGACCACCTGGACCATCTGGTACTTACCACCATTGATGTCGAGGCGTGCAAAGACTTCTATGTCCGCGTCATGGGCATGCGCATCGAGACCTTCGGGGCAGGGCGCCTGGCGTTCTGTTTTGGCAATCAGAAGATCAATGTCCACGTCCGCGGTCAGGAGTTCGAGCCGAAGGCCCATCTGCCCGTTCCTGGCGCATTGGACTTGTGCTTCATCGCCAGCGTCGGTCTAGAACAGGTGATTGCACATCTGCAGGCCCAGGCGTGGCCGATCGTTGAAGGGCCCATTCAGCGCACGGGCGCCACTGGGCCTATCCGTTCAGTCTACGTGCGCGACCCAGATCTCAACCTGATCGAGATTTCCGAGCTGCTGTGAACGCGCTCGCGTCCTGACAAAATAACAAGAGGTACTTCATGAATATCGTATTCCTGGACGGCGCCAGCCTGCCGTCTGCCATGCCGCGCCCCACATTTGCTAACACCTGGACTGTCCGCGAGCGCACTGGCTCTGACGAGGTGGTCGCTGCGCTTGCAGATGCCCAGGTCGCCATTACTAACAAGGTGAAATTGGGGCGGGTGCAGCTTGAACAACTCTCTGGGTTGAAGCTGATCTGCGTCGCAGCGACCGGTTATGATTGCATCGACATCGCAGCGTGCAGGGATTTGGGCGTTACCGTTTGCAATGCACCGGCTTACTCAGCGGTAAGCGTTGCTGAAGCAGTTGTCGCCTCGCTGTTCGCACTCCGCAGGCGCCTCTTCGAATACCGTGAGGCCGCGTCACGTCACTGGCCCACCTCCAATCACTTCTGCGTGCACGGTACGCCGATCCTCGACATCCGGGGCGCCACCCTGGGTATTGTGGGGCGCGGTGATATCGGAAGTAGGGTGGCCCGGTTGGCTTCAGCGCTCGAGATGAAGGTGATCTTCGCCGAGCATCGCGGCGCGGCCACTGTCCGTGACGGTTATGTCTCGTTCGAAGACATGCTGCAGCAGTCGGACGCCATTACGCTGCACTGCCCGCTGACCGCGCAAACCCAGCATCTGATCGGCGCACCGCAGCTTGCTCAGATGAAGCCCGGAGCCCTGTTGATCAACACCGCTCGTGGGCCGCTCATTGACGAACACGCACTCCTCGAAGCCTTGCACTCCGGTCACCTCGGTGGCGTTGCGCTTGATGTGCTGGATGGAGAGCCACCGCGCGCTGATCACCCATTACTGAACTGCCATCTGCCAAATCTCATCATCACGCCTCACGTCGGCTGGGCAAGCCAGAGCAGCGTATCCCGCCTCAAGGACATCTTGCTTTCGAACATCCAAGCCTTCGCCGCAGGGAAGCCGATCAACGTGGTCTGCTGACCGCACTAGCACTTACAACTTGAACAGGTAGAGCGCCATGACAAAAACAATCAGCTCTTCATCCGATATTCCTGACGCCCCGGTGATCAAACGCAAGCCATTTTATCACCATCTCTACGTGCAGGTTTTAGCGGCGATCTTGCTGGGTATCCTGCTGGGGCACATAAGCCCAGGTCTGGGTGAGCAGATGAAGCCGTTAGGCGATACGTTCATCAAGATGATCAAGATGCTGATCGCGCCGATCATCTTCTGCACCGTCGTGAGCGGCATCGCCAGCATGCAGAACCTCAAGAAGATCGGTCGTATTGGCTTCAAGTCTCTCGTGTATTTCGAAGTCTTGACTACCTTGGCACTGATTGTTGGCTTGATAGGTGTAAACCTGTTCAAGCCTGGGGTAGGGATGCACATTGATCCCGCTACGCTTGATGCATCCGCTATTGCTGGCTACACCAAGGCGGCACACGATCAAAGCGTTGTTGGCTTCCTGACACACATCATTCCCACCACAGTGTTTGGCGCCTTCGCTGACGGCGAGATCCTTCAGGTACTGTTTATCTCTGTGTTGTTCGCCTTTGGGCTCCAGCTGCTAGGGCCTATCGGCAATCCGCTGTTGGCGACGATTGATCTGGTTGCTCAAGCGTTCTTCCGGATGCTCAAAATCGTCATGTACGTGGCACCGCTGGGCGCTTTCGGTGGCATGGCATTCACGGTGGGCAAGTACGGTATCGGATCGCTCGCGGCCTATGGAAACCTGCTGATCTGCTACTACGTGACCGGCCTTGTGTTCGTGTTCGTGATCTTGAACCTTGCCGCTCGGCTGGCTGGTTTCAGCCTCTGGAAGTTTTTGAAGTACATCAGGGAAGAGCTGTTTCTGGTGCTCGGCACATCGTCCTCTGAGTCCGCGCTGCCGCGACTCATGACCAAGCTTGAGAAGCTTGGCTGCGAGAAGTCCACGGTGGGCCTGGTGGTGCCGTCAGGCTATTGCTTCAACCTGGACGGTAGCTGCATCAACATGACAGTGCTGGCCATCTTTATCGCCCAAGCCCTGGATATCGATGTATCGCTCTATCACCAGATAACGCTGCTGCTCATCCTGCTGCTGACTTCCAAGGGTGCAGCGAGCGTGACCGGGGGCGCGTTTATCACGCTGGCTGCGACGCTTGGCTCCATCGACGTCATTCCCGCTGCCGGCCTGGTGTTGGTGCTGGGCGTCTACCGGTTCATCTCTGAAGGCGGTGCACTGATCAATGTGATTGGTAACGGTGTCGCCGCACTGTTTGTGGCTCGCTGGGAAGGTGTTCTCGATCAAGAACAACTCAAACGCGAGCTGGGCTAGGTTTACGTGCTGGCCTTCCTAATGCCTGCCACGCACAGGTAGCAGGCGGGCTGGCGCGTAACTTTTCAGGTATGAGGCAAGCATGCCTCAGCCGTTCCGGTGTAAGCGCTATATGAGATATTCCGCGTGGAGTACAAATGTACTCCACGCGAGTGCGCTTCCAAAAGGCGAAGCGCTGTGCTCGCTATCGCTCGGCATCACGCTTTAGAATCGCCTCCAGTGACACGTCGCTCATAAGCGTAAGAAAGAGGCAATTTATGGATCGCGAAGGCGCCGGCTCTTCAGGAGACTTGGATGCTCCCGCATCACCCCATCAGGAGTCCGCGTTTCCGACGAGCGCTTTGGAGCGCCTGCAATTGGCGCTCGATGCTGGCGCGATCGTTGGAACGTGGGTGTGGAACATCCTTGACAACCAAGTGACTGCGGATGAGCGATTCTCGCGATCTTTTGGACTTCCAGCAGATAAATGCCTGGCGGGTATCCCGATTGAGGAAGCCTTCGCCTCTATTCACCCTGACGACCGTGAACGTGTCTCTGCCGATATCGAAGAGGCGATGAGCCGCGGGGGGGCCTACCGGTGTGAATACCGCGTCAGACAGCATGATGGCAACTACCGTTGGATTGAGGCTAATGGTAGAGCTGAGCTTGACGATGAAGGCCGCGCTGTTCGGTTCCCTGGCGTTCTCATGGACATTGAGTCACGCCGGTCAGCAGAAGCTGAGCGCGACAGGATGTCAGCGTTGCTTCGTACCTTCACTGCTGCCGTTCCGGGTGTTGTCTACGCAAAAGATCTAGCGGGGCGGCTGATCGTTGCCAACGATGGTGTCACCCAACTGGTTGGCAAGCCACCGGAGCTCTACCTGGGCAAAACCGATTTGGAGTTTTTGGAAGACAAAGCCCAAGCACGCCAGATAATGGAAACCGATCGGCACATTATGCAGGGCGGGCAGGCCGTTCAGATCGAAGAACGTGTCGACATGCCGGATGGCACAGCCACCTACTGGCTTTCGGTCAAAGCGCCACTGTGTGACGAAGCAGGCGAGGTCATGGGGCTGATCGGCTCATCCATCGATGTAACCGCGCGAAGAAATGCCGAGGCGGAGCTGCTTGAGCTCAACCGCACTTTGGAAGCGAGGGTTGAAGAAGCTGTGGCCGAGCGAGAAGCGGCGCAAGCAGCGCTGCGTCAATCGCAAAAAATGGAAGCGGTCGGCCAATTGACCGGAGGCATCGCACACGACTTCAACAATCTGCTGGCGGGCATCACGGGGAGCCTTGATTTGATCAAGCTCCGCTTGAAGCAGGGACGTATAGCTGATGTAGAGCGCTACCTGACGGTGGCCCACGGTGCGGCGAATAGGGCGGCCTCACTCACTCACCGGCTGCTAGCGTTCTCTCGCCGCCAGACACTGATGCCTGTTCATACCAATGTGAACACGCTCATCAGCGATATGGAGGAGCTAATAAGTCGGACAGTAGGGCCAGCCATTCAACTCAAGGTGGAGCTCCGCGCGACATCGAGTACCTGCCTGGTCGACCCGGCCCAAGTGGAGAACGCGCTGCTGAACTTGTGCATCAACGCGCGTGACGCGTTGAAAGGCGGAGGGTCAATCGCCATCAAGACCTACAACGAGGAACTGGTGCAAGGGGCCGAGCTGGATCCGGAATTGGAGCCTGGCACCTACTTCACAATCTGTGTCGCCGACGACGGTCTCGGCATGAGTACCGAAACGCTCACTCGAGTATTTGAGCCGTTCTTCACGACCAAACCCGTAGGGGCGGGCACCGGGCTTGGGCTGTCCATGATTTATGGCTTTGCCAAACAATCGGGCGGGCAAGTCAGGATCGAGTCGGAAGAGGGGCGAGGAACCCGGGTATTCCTTCAATTACCCAGCCTTGCAGCCAGCGTCGAAGCTGCACCTCGCGCAGAGTCCTTGCCTGAATCGCCAATGGCCTTGCCAGGCGAGACGGTACTGGTCGTCGATGATGAGCCCTCCGTCCGCATGTTTGTGAGTGAAGCGCTGGGTAACTGCGGCTATATCGTCATTGAGGCCGCCGACAGTCTAGCGGGCCTTCAATTACTGCGTTCGGATACCCGCATCGATTTGCTGGTGACCGACATTGGCCTCCCAGGAGGCATTGACGGCAGGCAGATGGCCGATGCCGGGCGCTGTACTCGGTCGGGGCTTCCGGTGTTGTTCATGACCGGGTATGCGCAGCCGCACGTCTTGGACAATGCCCAGCTTGAGCTCAACACGGCTGTGCTGACGAAACCGTTCACGCTTGAAGCGTTGACGTTGAACGTTAATGCTTTGCTCAAGCGTAGCTAATCGGTACTTGTAGTATCGCAGCTTGGGCGGCTTATCCCGCGTCGGGGTTCACGCCACGATAGGCGTGGAGATAGCTGTTCTCTCCGCGCTTAGGCGCAGCTCTGCGATATCACGTTTGGGCGGCATGCCGAACTGGCGCCCGTACTCGCGGCTGAACTGCGAGGGGCTCTCGTAGCCGACCTTGAAGGCAGCGGTGGCAGCATCCAGGTCTTCGTTGAGCATCAACCGTTTCGCCTCGTTCAACCTCAGCCATTTCTGGTACTGCAGCGGGCTCATGGCGGTGAGCTGACGGAAATGCTGATGGAAGGTGGAGAGCCCCATCTGCACCTGGGAGGCCAGCTCGTCCACTCGCAAAGGCGCGGCGTAGTTCAGCTTCATCCAGTCGATGGCTTTGGCAATTCGATGGCCCTTGCTGCCTACGGAAGCGATATAGCGCAGTAGAGGGGCCTGGTTACTCAACAGCAAACGATAGTGGATCTCTCGTTGAATCAGGGGCCAGAGCACCGGTATCGCATCCGGCTCCTCTAGCAGCTGAATCAGACGGGCGAAGCTCTCCAACAATTTCGGGCTCAGTTCACCCACGCCAGCGCTGGTATGGAAGGACTGACCGTTCACAGGAAGACGACCATCGTGCGCGATCAGCTCCGCCAGCGTGCGCAGGTCGAGCTTGAATACCAGGCCGAGACAGGGTGCTGCATCGCTGGCCATCGTCACCGCTGAGTTGGCGGGTATGTTCAGCGAGGTGACCAGGAAGCGAGTCGTATCGTAGGGGAAAACGTCGCTGCCGATGACCATTTCCTTGGCGCCCTGCACGACCAGCACGATGCTCGGCTCGACGATGCAGGTGATCGGTGGGGCTGGGGCGTTACGTCGGTACACGCTCAGGTCTGCAATGCTTGTCGCGAAATCGCCAGCAGTGGGCGCGTGGGCGCCGATGACCCTGCACAGCGTGGCCATTGGGTTCGTGCTTGAAGGCGTTAATGCGTGGGTGGCCATGGCGTGGGTTCCGATCATCGTATGGCAAAACATTACTTTCATGTCACTTCCCCTGTCCATGTCCGGTGACCAGGGGCTGGACATTTAGGCAAGAAAACTACCCGTTTGCTCTACTGGTGTGCTGGTTTATGCGAGGAATATTGGCGGCAGTTGAGGCCCGTGCACTTTGAGATTGATACAACGAGAACCGCTATGAACAGCCCAGCAATACCCCTTCAACACTCAAGCCGTCACGTCTGGGGCGCTGTCCTGGCGATGTCACTATGTGCTTTTGCCCTGGTGGCTTCAGAGTTCCTGCCGGTGAGCTTGCTCACGCCGATCGCGTCCGAGTTGTCACTGACTGAAGGCCAAGCCGGGCAGGCCATTTCCATCTCGGGTTTCTTTGCTGTCATCACCAGCCTGTTGCTGGCAGCCGTGACCCAGGGGATCGACCGCAAACCGGTGCTGTTGGCCACTACTGCGCTCATGCTGGTTTCCGGCGCGATGGTGGCGTTTGCCCCGAACTACCTGACATTGATGGTAGGGCGCGCCGTGCTTGGGATTGCCATTGGTGGTTACTGGTCGATGTCCACTGCAGTGATGATGCGCATCGCGCCAGAGGCACTTATTGCGCGGGCTATTGCCGTGATGCAGGGCGGTACGGCGTTGGCCACGGCAATCGCGGCGCCCGTTGGGAGCTACCTGGGCGGCTTGATTGGCTGGAGAGGGGCATTCTTTTGCGTCGTGCCGTTGGCTGCATTGGCGTTGATCTGGCAGGCCTTCACGCTGCCGGCTATGCCGAGCCAGCGCACTCAGGTATCGGCCTTCGGCCCCCTGCGCTTGCTGGGGCACTGGAAGATCGCACTTGGCATGAGTGCAGTAGCATTCCTCTTCATGGGACAGTTCACACTCTTCACGTATCTGCGGCCTTTCCTGGAGAAGGTCACGCTTGTCGACCTGCCCACGCTCTCGCTCCTGCTGTTGCTCATTGGTGCCGCAGGTCTGCTAGGCACCCTGTTGGTGGGCGCGCTTGTTAACCGAAACCTGAACAGGATTTTGGTGGGAATACCGCTGATCATGAGCGCTATCGCATTCGCCGTGATCGCAGTGGGTACCTGGGTGGTTCCAGTCGCGTTTTTGCTCGGCCTTTGGGGACTGATCGCAACGTGTGCACCCGTGGGGTGGTTCACCTGGTTGGCCAAGGCGCTGCCGCACAATGCAGAAGCCGGTGGTGGCTTGATGGTTGCGGTGATTCAGTTGGCGATCACAGCTGGTGCCACAGTGGGCGGCTTGCTGTACGACGGGGCCGGTTACCGGGCTACCTTTATGGCCAGTGGCGTATTCTTGCTCATCGCAGCCACGCTGAGTGTTATCACAAACGCTATGGGAGATCGGCGCAGGCGGTGATAATGGGGGCAACTACAAGGGCCAGTCATGCTAACCATCTCCAATAACGTGCATCTGCCGGATGCCGAAATCGAACTGACATACATCCGCGCGCAAGGCGCGGGTGGGCAGAATGTCAACAAGGTGTCCAGCGCCGTGCACCTGCGCTTCGACATCCGTGCCTCATCGTTGCCCGAGTTCTATAAGGAGCGGCTGCTGGCGCTGCGTGACAGCCGCATCACCGGTGACGGCGTGTTGATCATCAAGGGCCAGCAGTATCGCACCCAGGAGCAGAACCGTGCTGACGCACTGGCGCGTCTTGCCGAGTTGATCATCAGTGCCGGCAAGACCGAGAAGAAACGCCGCCCCACCAAGCCGACCCTCGGCTCGAAGACCCGCCGCCTCGAAGGAAAAGCCAGGCGGAGTACGGTCAAGGCGGGTCGGGGTAGGGTGGACTTCTAGTGCGGTTAGGCCAGCACCTCTGGGTCAATGCTGTGATTGCGCCTGCAGGTTGTGAGTTGGAGCCGAAGCGGCGAGGGCAGCAGGTCTGGATGACAGGGCTGCGATTGCTGCTATCAAGGCGAGGCCACCAATGAAGCACGCGACCGGGACCCAGTCGCTACCGTTGGACATCAGTGCGTAGCACAGGCTAGGTGAGAAACCGGCAACGATGAAACTCAGCTGGGTGGCTAAGCCGACACCGGTATAGCGCACACGGATGCTGAACATCTCTGCATAGAACGAAGGCCACAGGGCATTAGGGGCGCTGTAAAGCAAAGATTTGAGTACAACAGTGCTGAAGATGATCAGACCAATGCTTCCGGTGGTGATTGACCAGAGGAAGAAGAATACCCCTGCACTGCAAGCGAATGCGCCCACCGTGAAGATTGTCTTGCGCCCAATTCGGTCACCCAACAGCCCGAACAAGGGCTGACACACCAACGCTACCGCCTGACTGGCTGCAATCGCAGTAAGCATTGAGGGCCGATCGATCCCTTGGTTATTGGTGGCCCAGGAGAGGCCAAATATCATCACAAGGGAGGAAACCGAACAGATCAATGCGCAGCAAAATACAGTAAAGAATGCGCGACGTTCGTTGCGCATGAGGTCGACGACAGGCGGAAGGTCACTGGCAGGTTTGCTTGCTTTGAACTCGGGACTTTCTTCAACGCCGCGACGGATAATCCACGTGATCACGACCATTACTGCGCTGAGCAAGAACGGAATGCGCCATCCCCAGCTCAGAAGCTGCTCTTCACTCAACATGGAGAGCGGAATGAACACTGAGGTGGCGAGGATCGACCCCATGGAGGCGCCATTGATCAACCAGCTTGTGTAGAACCCTTTACTTTTACCCGGAGCATGCTCCATGGTCAGCAAGCTGGCCCCCACCTGTTCTCCACCTGCAGAAAACCCTTGAAGCAAACGGCATAAAACCAACAGCGCTGGTGCCCACGCACCCACTGTCGCGTAAGTTGGCAGAAGGCCGATGGTGAATGTTGCGAGACCCATCAGCAGCAGCGTCATCATCAGTACTTGCTTACGGCCCCACTTGTCGCCCAGGTGACCGCAAACCAATGCGCCGATTGGGCGCGCTATGTAGCCAACGCCGAAGGTGGCAAGCGCAGCAAGCGTACCCGCCATAGGGTCATTGGAGGGGAAGAAGAGGGTGCTGAAAACCAAGGCTGCGGCAGAGCCGTAAATGAAGAAGTCGTAGTACTCGACGACGCTACCCAGGAAGCTGCCGAATGCAGCTCTGCGGGCCATGCGCCGGTGGTTTGTGGCATCTGAATGCATGGTGACACCTTTCTTGTAATTGTTTTTTCAAGAGAACTCAGCGGCTGCCAAATGGTGCCAGCTGGCTTCCGCCACAGACATGAATGACTTCGGCGGTTACGAATCCGGCGTCCCCAGAAGCCAAATAAGAAGTAGTTCCAGCAATATCCTCTGGCGTGGCCAGACGCTTCAGTGGGGTATTGCTGATAGACCCCTGCGCCATTCGCTCAAAGCTCTCTGCATCACGTCCATCCAGTGTGAATGCGGAGGGTAAGAGGCCTGGCGCAATGGCATTTACGGTGACGTTGTAGTCGGCTAATTCTCGAGCCATCGATCGTGTCAGGCCCACCAAGCCAGCCTTGCACGCCACATAGGCAGGAGGGCCGCCCGCTACCCAGCATCGCGACACCATGTTGATTACTCGACCACTTGCTTGTCGCTGCCAGTAGGGGGCGACGTGCTGGCAAATCAACGCTGGAGCGCGGAGGTTTACAGCCATCATGTGATCCCATTTCGCGACGTCGAAGTCGTAGATAGAACCTCGGTGGTTAACGGCAGCGTTGTTGACCACAACGTCGATGCGACCAAACTGCTGACCCACCTGCTCGACCATTTCACGGATCGACGCGGGAATGCCAAGATCAGCCTGGACTGCAACGGCACATTGGTCGGGCGCCAGTTGAAGCTGTTTCAAGAAGCCCTGAGTCGCTTCCAAGTCGATATCAACGGCCGCAATGTGCATTCCATCTTTGGCTAAGCGAATGCAGATTGCCCGCCCCAGTTCTCCAGCGGCGCCGGTGACGAGTGCAACGCGGCGATTTTCATGTGTTGTATTCATGGGCACGGTACCTCAGGGCTTGTTTCGCAAGCGACGGTGGTCATATTCATGTAGCGACGCACAAGATCCCGGTTCCGGGACAGCTTCGATACGTCGATGTGGCTCGAATCAAAATCCTCAATTGAGATCCAGTCGTCGAAACCGTTTTTTCGGAGCGTTTTCAGCATGGATTGAAGCGGTAGCACCCCCTCATCCGGCGGGCACCATTCCCAGCGCCAGCCCTCGCCAGGGGCCTGCGGAACGTACGCCACATTTTTAACTTGCACGTGAGCGAGGTAATCGCCCATCAGATCCAGCGACAGCTGCACGTCCTCTCGCCCCTCGATTGCGAGGTTGCCTAGGTCGTAAATGATGCCCAGCTGCTGCGCCGGATAGTGCTCAGCGATTCGCATCGCAAGCGAAGGGCTAGAGCAGATGGTTCGTTGGTGGACTTCAAGCGCGAGCTGAATACCTGCTTTTTCGGCGAGCGGGACAATGTCATCGAGGAAGCGGCGCATAGTCGAATAGCCGGCGGCATAACGCTGATTCTCGTAGCCAGGGCCCCAGAGTCGAAGTCGGGCTTGACCTGCTTGAGCGGCCAGGTCAATGAGGAGACGCGCATTTTCAATGTCCCCGACAGCCAGGTAAGGGCTTAGCCCAAAAATCTCGAGGCCGTGCGACTGGCAGTGACGGTAAATGCGATCAATAGCCTGATGAGTCGGAGGCACGGTACAGCGGTTATTGCTTCGCGCGTCCCATGGGCGCCCAGCATCCAGGTTATCGACGTTTGCCACCCGCCATTCCACACCTTGGTAGCCTTCCCGCGCTAAGTGCTCGACAAGGTGTTCGGGGGAAAGCGTAGGCAGCGAAGCGCTGGAGACGCCTAAACGCGGCGTTTTTTGTTGTGTCATATACAGCACCTTAATCACACCCCTAGGTGGTGGGGTGGCTGGATGCTAAATCAAACAGCAGGTTCATGAAATTGATATAAAAGCCACCTTTGGTTAACCTGTGGGTTGATAAACAGAGGTGTTGAATGAAGCCATCACCCATCAGTCTTCGTCATTTCAGGGTGTTCCTCGCAGTCGTTAGCTCTGGCAGCCTTGTGACGGCTGCCAAGCTTCTTCACATCACGCTGTCGGCGGTATCCAAAAGCATCAAGGAGCTTGAGCAGGAACTGGACGCCCAGTTGCTGGTGCGTGGGCGAAAAGGGGTACAACTGACGCAAGCGGGCGAGGCGTTCAGCAAGCATGCCACTCAGACCATGGCCAACTTCCGGCTGGCCATGGAGGAAGTGAAAGATGTGCCCCAAGCACCTCAGGTTTTGAAAGTGGGTGCGTTACCGACTGCTGCTGGTTACATGCTTGCACCTGTCGTAGAGCAGATGCGGCAACGATATCCCCATATTCAGGTGCAGGTCGCTTCCGGTATTTACGATTACCTGGTGGGCAAGCTGAGAACGCGTGAACTCGACTTGATCGTGGGCCGCTTGATCGGACGGGACATGGTAGGTGTGGTGTTTGAAGCACTCTACGAAGAGGATCTGGTGCTTGTGGTACGCAGTGGCCACCCATTGACCCGGCAGCGTCATCTTGGTTTGGAAGATCTGCGCCCCTACACGCTCGTCGTTTCGCCGCACGGGACCTTGGTGCGGATCAGCGTCGACAATTTTCTATTATCCAAGGGCGGGGTTGAGGGATTTCAAATACAGGAATCTCTGAGCGAGACATTCTCGCGAGTGTATGTGCAAGATTTCGATGGGGTGTGGTTTGTTCAGCGGGGGGTGGTCGATCTGGATATACGCATGGGGTTAGTTCAGCAATTGCCGTTCAGCAGCACACTGCTTCGTGCGCCGATAGGATTGACGTCCCCGACAGACCGGCCATTATCAGAGGCGGCGACCGTTTTTGCCGAGCTGTTGAGGCAATGGTGTGCTCAAGTGCAGCCCAAAAACTGAGTGACTGGATGGGCCTCAATATCGACTGACCTGCAGCAGGTGGTGATGGGGGACGATCCCGCTCGCCCCCGTAGCCTGATAACCGCACGATATAAATGCACTGGGCATTCAGCGGGTGGCGTGACAAAGCCTTTCTATGATCCGGCGGGCCCTGTTGGCACCGACGTCAACATGAATATCAATCATCTGCCGTTCACCGAATCGACACAGGTTCTTGTATTGAGATTCGATAACAACTTTGTCCTCATCAAATGTCATCATGGTTTGCTCAACTACTTTCGCTTTAACTTCTTCGTGATTGCTTTCCGGGTTGGTGGCGATGGTCCAGAAGTAATGGCTAGTGGTTTCGGTTTCCGGGGTCACGCCGTGGAAGCCGCGCATGTGGAAGCCGCCCCGCTGCGGATTGTCCAGGGGCTCGGTTCCGGCATCTACAGCGCCGGTCCAAATACGCAAGTGGCTGATATGAAACTCAATTTCCTGCCAGCGATCGACAGTGCCCTTGAATGGGTAGGCGGCGATATAGGTCGGAGGTGGGACGGAGTCAGGCATGTGTCGAACAACGCGAACCGAATGGTCGTCACTTTCTACCGTCATCAGGGCATTCATGTGAACGCTGGCGTTGCCGCCAATGGTGCGTAGGTGGACATAGCCCAAATGGCTTAGATCCATCAAGTTGTCGTGTATGAGCTGATAGGGCGCGTCGTAGTGATACACGTCACCCTCAAAAAGATAATGCCCATTCGTGTGAACATCGTAGGCAGGAGGTTCATCGATAGGCTCTGGGTGTTCGGGGCTGCCAAACCAGATCCAAACGATCTGGTCTTTTTCAACCACGTGAAAGGCTGCCACTTTTGCTTTGCTAGGTATTTTTTCCTGGCCGGGGACCTCAATGCATTTACCGGCTTCATTGAACAAGAGACCGTGATAGCCGCAGCGAAGGCCGCTGGCTTCAAGTGTTCCATCAGACAGCGGTAGCGCCCTGTGACAGCATCGGTCTTCGAGTGCCGCCACCTTGCCATCCGCGGTGCGGAACATCACGACTGATGTGTTCAGCAAGGTTCGGCCCAAGGGACGATCCTTGAGTTCCCAGCCCAACGCAGCCACATACCATTGATTGAGCGGGAATGTGGAAGGCTTGGCGGGTGCAATATCCTGGGCGAGTGACTGAAGGGGAGAGGCAGTCATAGGAGTCTCCGTTGCAGTGAATGTGTTGGTTAGAGATCAGAGGTCAAGTACGAGTCGAGGTGACTTTGCCCGGGAGCAGCACGGCGTGAAGCAATCATTCCTGGCGTGTTCATCGGCGGTCATGAATTGATCCCTGTGATCCGGGATACCCTCCAGCACGCGTGTCACGCATGTCCCACACACGCCTTGTTCGCAGGATGTTTGAACTTCAATTCCAGCGTCGTCCAACACCTCGAATACGCTGCGGTCGACTGGAATTTCAAAGGTTCTACCGCTCCTGGCGAGCACTACCTCGAAGGGCGTGTTCGAACCCTGGTCACTGATCTGGCCCGCAAAGAACTCCCGATGCATGCGCGCTTGCGGCCAGCCGGCAGCCTCGCCGGTTTCCAGAATGTGGTTCATGAAGCCGGTGGGGCCGCACACATACAGATGGCAACCTTGATCGACCCTATCGAGAATGGCGGCGGCATTCAGTTTTTGCTGCTGCACGCCGCTGTCATCATGGAAAGTGATGCGGTCCGCGAACGGCGCATGAGCAAGTGCGTTAACGAATGCTGCACGGTCGCTGGAGCGGAAGCAGTAATGAAGCTCGAACTCCAGGCTGCGATGCGAAAGCTCATAAGCCATGGCCAGGATTGGGGTAATACCAATGCCCCCGGCAAACAGCAGGTGGCGCTTTGCGCGGTGGTCGAGCTGGAACAGATTGCGTGGCGCACTGATCGTCAGCGTTTGACCTTGCTCTACAGCTGAGTGCATTGCCTGCGAGCCACCGCGGGAGCTAGGCTCCCTCAGAACACTGATGAGATAGCGATTACGCTCTCGTGGATCATTGCACAGCGAGTACTGGCGAATGAACCCGCCTGGTACATGAACGTCGATGTGGGCACCGGCTTCAAATGGCGGAAGTGATCCGCCATCCAAGGGGCTCAATTCAAAGCTGCAAACACCTTCTGCTTCGATTGCCTTGCGGCTGACGTTGACTTCAAACATGACTCATCCCTCCACATTCAAGTGGCTATTGAAAAATCACAGGTAAAAGATCGACCGGGAGGAGGTCAGCCTGGCGCGAATGGCGGCAGCTCTGGCTTGCAGCCAGGGACGCGGGAAGTGACTCGGTGACGGGTGTTCATGGCACTACCTGATAATTATTTTTGTGAGGTGCTGTGACGGCATATCATGCTGGGCTGGCCCCAGCTATCGGTTGAGTAAATCCTCGGACCAATTGGTTGCGGTGTCAACTAATTTTCTTCAAGGCCAATTTAAGGTGTGCTCTCGATGTCCTCAGCCCCCCAGCTAGACCTCGCCCGCTATGTGCCCGCGCTGCTGAATTTTCTGTCGAACAAACTCTCCTCAGGGGCTTCGCAGTGCTATCGAAAACACTTCGGGATTGGCGTTGTGGAGTGGAGGATGCTGTCCATGCTGGCAGTGGAAAGCGGGATAACGGCGAATCGTATCTGCCAGGTGATCGGCCTCGACAAAAGTGCTGTTAGCCGCTCTCTACAGGCGCTGGAGGTGGCAGGGCGAGTTCGTACGGAAGTAGATCCTGCTGACGGAAGGCGCTACACCGTTTCGCTTACCGAGAGCGGTGTGCAGTTGTACAACCGGGTCTTGATGGTTGCGCTTGAACGAGAGCGTCGCTTGCTGAGTGGCCTCTCGTCAGCCGAAGTCGATACCTTGATTAACTTGCTTGGACGCTTGAACAGCCAGGTCTCTCACGTCAACGACTACGATCCAGAGAACCCCTGAGCGTGATGACCATGATCTTCATCCGTTCGACGACCAAGCTGCACCTGAGATAACACTACCGGCTACCGGCGCCCCTTCCGGTATCAACCTTCCAGGCTGCCTTCGCACCTTTGCGCGGGCATACCCCCCCTCGGACCATCGCAACCGCACTATTCAATGCTTGGCCACAAGTATCGCGATTGCCGATAGGTCACATCCCAACAAGCGATTAGTCAGAGCCCTGCACTGAGGTCAACCTGTCCCCGTCGTCTGGTCTATCCCGCCAGCTGACTTCACCTCGGCAGGTCGATCGCATCGATCCCGTTCGCCTCGTCCGGCCGTGGTGGAAAAGAAAATTGCCAACAAAAACAATAAAAGAGGGTTCGTTCGATGGCTATTCGCTCCATCGCCGCAGCGCGGCGTGCGCCTTTCACTCTGACGCTCGCCACTGCCTTGGTCTGCGGTCTTCCATGTGCCCAGGCGTTTGAAGTGCAGACCGACAACCCTGACCTCAGTCTGCGGTGGGACAACACGCTCAAGTACAGCTCTGCCTGGCGCCTGAAGGACCAAAGCAGCAAGCTCAGCAGCGGCTCGGTGGCGTTGAACCAGGACGATGGCGACCGCAACTTTGACAAGGGCCTGATCTCCAACCGCCTGGATGTACTCTCTGAACTGGACATTGGCTACCGCGAATACGGCGCGCGAATCAGTGGCGCGGGCTGGTTCGATACCGAATACCAGAAAGACAACGACAACAATGACCCGACGCGGGCCAACCAGCGTTCGGTTGCCTACGACGAATTCACCGACGATACCCGCCACTTGCACGGCGGCGACGGCGAGCTACTGGATGCCTTTGTCTACTGGAACGGTGATCTGGCCGACCGCGCGCTCTCGGTACGTCTGGGCCGCCACGGGCTGATCTGGGGTGAAAGCCTGTTCTTCGGCGCCAACGGTATCGCTGGCGGTATGGCACCGGTAGACGTGGTCAAGGCAGTGTCGGTACCCAACACCCAGTTCAAGGAAATCACCCGGCCGGTCAGCCAGCTGTCGACCACCTATCAACTGACCGATGCATTGTCAGTCGGCGCTTACTACCAGTTCGAATGGGAAGAAACCCGTTTGCCGGGGGCTGGCAGCTATTTTTCGGTGAGCGACACCATTGGCGAAGGTAACGAGCGACTGATTGTCGGCGCACCGTTCCCGCCATTTCTGGGCGGCAACCCCGGCAGCCCGGCAGCCTTTTTCCACGGCAACGACAAAGAAGCCAAGAGCTCGGGGCAGGGCGGCCTGCAGTTGCGCTACACCGCCGACACCGTTGAGTACGGCCTTTACGCCATCCAGTACCACGACAAATCCCCCAAGCTGTACTTGAAGCCAAGCGCTACCGGACCGAACTTCGCCACTGGCCAGATCGGCGAATACTACTGGGTCTATCCCGAAGAGATCCGTGCACTGGGCGCAAGCTTTGCCACCACGCTGAATGAGTACAGCTTCGCCGGTGAAGCCTCCATGCGCTGGAATATGCCGCTGGTTTCCAACGGCCAGACCGTTACGCCGGGCATGATTGCCGACAATGACGACCATCCGCTTTATGCCGTGGGCCGCACGGCGCACCTGAACCTCAACATGCTGGCGTCGCTGGGCCCCTCGTTCATCGCCAATGAGGCAAGCCTGGTCGGCGAAATCGCTTGGAACCGCTTGCTCAGTGTCACCAAGAACCGTGCTGCGCTTGACCCGAGCGCTACCGACGACGGCGTTGGCATCAAGCTGGTGTACAGCCCGACATATCGGCAGATTTTCCCTGGCATCGACCTCAGTGTGCCAGTGGGCGTCAGCTATTTCCCCATGGGCAAATCGGCGGTGATCAGCAGCTTCGGCCCGGACCGCGGTGGCGATTTCAACATCGGCCTGAGTGCCACCTACCTGGACCGAGTCACCTTCGGCCTGACCTACACCCACTACTACGGCCCAGAGGACACCAACCTCAACGCCGCCAGCCAGTTTACGTTCAAACAATCACTGAAAGACCGGGACTACCTGGCCTTCTCGGTCAAAACAACATTCTGAGGGGACGCGTGCATGAACATTCCTTTCTCACTCAAGCACTTTTGTGTGGTCCTGCTCGGCGCTGCCGCGCTCAGTTTGCAACCCGTGCAAGCCGCTGGCCCGGATGATCTGGGCAAGCAACTGACGCCGCTGGGCGCTGAGCGCGCCGGTAACGCCGACGGCAGCATTCCGGCCTGGGACGGCGGCTACACCAAGGTGGACCCCGCGTTCAAAGAGGGTGGCAAGCGCGGCGATCCGTTTGCCGCTGACAAACCGCTGTTCAGCATCACTAGCAAGAACATGGACCAGTACGCGGCCAAACTCAGCGATGGCACCAAAGCCATGTTCAAGCGTTACCCGGACACCTATCGCATCGACGTTTATCCAACCCGGCGCAGCGCTGCAGCTCCGCAATGGGTGTACGACAACACCCTGAACAATGCCAAGCACGCCAAGCTGGTGCAAAGCAGTGCAGGCCTTGTGCCCGAAGGTGCCTACGGCGGTATTCCGTTCCCGATCCCGAAAGACGGCACAGAGGCGATGTGGAACCACATCCTCAACTGGCGCGGCACGTCACTGGCGATGGATTTCCGGCATTACCTGATCACCGCCGATGGTGCTCAAGTGCTCACCACTGACGGCAAAGCGGTGCAGGAGATGCCGTATTACTACAAGGATGGTAACGCCGCCAGCTTCGACGGTGACTATTGGCTGTTCCGCCTGCTCAACGTTGGCCCGCCATTGCGGGCAGGCGAACAAATCATGGGACGTACCAACCTCAATGGCGACAAGTCTGAGGCCCACGTCTACCTGACCGGCCAACGACGAGTGCGCAAGCTGCCCAACGCCTGCTGCGACACCCCTACGCCGGCGACTGCAGGCGTGATGTCGTTCGATGAGCTGAGTGTGTTCCAAGGTCGGCTGGACCGCTTCAACTGGAAGTTGGTGGGCAAGCAAGAGATGTACATCCCCTACAACACCAACAAGGTCCAGGCTGCCGGCAAGCCTGAAGACCTGTTCGACAAACATCACCTGAACCCCGACCAAGTGCGCTGGGAGCTCCATCGTGTGTGGGTGGTAGACGCAGAACTTGCACCCGGCAAGCGTCACCAGTTGCCCAAAGGGCGGTACTACCTCGACGAGGACACATGGCAAGCCATGCTCGGTGATCGCTGGGACGCCAATGGCCAGTTGGCCAAGACCCTGTGGTCGCTGCCTGCGGTGATGCCAGACCTACCGGCGGTGGCCCAGTTGTCTTCGGGCTTCTACGACCTGGTGTCCGGTGCCTGGTTCATCCAGAACGTTTACACCGGCAAAGCTCAGCAGTACGCCTTGGTCGAACGTTACAAACCTGCTGAATTCTCACCTGCCGCAATGGCCGGGCGCGGCGTGCGCTGACGATGTTCAGGGGAGGGTGCATAGCGCCTTCCCCTCCTGCGACAGAATCGAGGTAGATATGAACACACTGCGTCAGTTGAGTGGCCTGTTGTTGGCCCTCCTTATGCCTTTTGCGCCTTATTGCCTGGCTCAAGGGCTGGTGGTCGGCGACGTACTACAGAGCCCGGCGGCCAAGGTTGCCAACCCTCAGCGCGGGGTTTTCACTGCCCTGGCCTTGGCGGGCCAGCGCCTGGTGGCGGTAGGTGAACGCGGTCTGATCCTGCTATCCGATGACAACGGCGAGCATTGGCGTCAAGCCAGCGTGCCGGTATCGGTGGGGCTCACCGCAGTGCAGTTTGCCGATGCCAATGTCGGCTGGGCCGTGGGCCATGGCGGTGTGGTACTGGGGACGGGCGACGGTGGCGAAAGCTGGCGACTTCAGCTCGATGGCCTGCGTGCAGCGCAGCTTGAATTGCAGGCAGCGCAAAGCGCGCTGTCGAACCAGGCGGATGACGAAGTGGCGCAAGTACGCGTACAAACCGCCGAACGCCTGCTTGCTGAAGGGCCCGACAAACCACTCCTGGCGCTATCAGCCCGTGACACCAAGCATGTGCTGGTGGTCGGTGCCTACGGCCTGGCTTTGCGCAGCGATGACGGCGGCGCTAGCTGGCATTCAGCGATGGGCCAGATCGATAACCCAATGGGCCTGCACCTGTATGCCGTGGCGTACCAAGGTAATGACTTGGTGCTGGCCGGCGAGCAGGGCTACTTAGCGCGGGCGCTGGACGGAGAACACTTCCAACAGATAAGCAGCCCCTATGCCGGCACGCTGTTCACCTTGGCAGCGCGCGGCGACGGTGCACTGCTCATTGGCGGGCTCAAAGGCCACGCGTTTGTCCTGGCGCCCGGGACCGAGCGCGCCGAAGCGTTGCCGACCCTGGCGCCGGTGTCCTTCAGTGATGCCAGTGTTTTAAACGATGGTCGCGTGCTGCTGGCCAATCAAGCGGGCGGATTGTTTGCAAGCGCTCCCTCGGGATTCACCCCGGTCTCCGAATCATTGCGCAAACCGGTCTCAGGCATCGTCCAGGCCGCCGATGGCAGCCTCGTTGCCGCGGGGTTCTCCGGGCTTTCGCGCCTGCCACAGCCCACCGTTTCCGCTTCGGAGTGAGTCAATGAATTCCGCTCGCCAAACCCTGTCATCCGCGTCCGATAGCTTCGATCCTCGCTCTGGATCGCTGATCGAACGCGCACTGTTCAATCACCGCCATTGGGTGCTGTTGCTGTGCCTGCTGACCACCGTGCTGCTCGGCTGGCAGTCGGGCCGCCTGGAGCTCAATGCCAGCTTCGAGAAGATGATCCCCACCGGGCACCCCTACATCGCCAACTACCTGGACAACCAGAAGGATTTGTCCGGAATCGGCAATGCGGTGCGTATCGCCGTCACCAACCGCCACGGTGATATCTACGACGCCGATTACCTGCGTACCCTGCAGGCGCTGAGCGACCAGATCTACCTGTTGCCGGGTGTTGACCGCGCCTACATGAAGTCGCTGTGGACGCCTGCCACCCGTTGGGTTTCGGTGACCGAAGAGGGCCTGGACGGCGGCCCGGTGATTCCTGATGAATACGATGGCAGCCCGTCATCGCTGGGCGAACTGCGGCGCAACGTGCAATTGTCCAACGAGATCGGTCAATTGGTAGCCTTCGACCAGCGCTCCAGCATCATCTACGTGCCGCTGATGGCGCGCACACCCGATGGCAAGCCGTTGGACTACCGGGTGTTGTCCGATCAGTTGGAGACCCTGCGGGCGAAGTACCAGAGCGACAGCGTCGATATCCACATCACCGGTTTCGCCAAGAAAGTCGGTGACCTGATCGAAGGCCTGGAGCAGATCCTGCTGTTCTTCGCTGTTGCCATTCTGATCACCACGGTGGTGCTCTACGGCTACACGCGTTGTGTGCGCAGTACCTTGCTGGTGGTGTTCTGCTCGCTGGTGGCGGTGGTCTGGCAGCTTGGCCTGCTGCCCCTACTGGGCTACGAACTGGACCCCTATTCGGTGCTGGTGCCGTTCCTGGTGTTCGCCATTGGCATGAGCCACGGCGCGCAGAAAATGAACGGCATCATGCAGGACATCGGTCGCGGTATGCACCGCGTGGTGGCTGCGCGTTTCACCTTCCGCCGACTGTTCCTCGCAGGCCTCACTGCGCTGCTGTGCGATGCCGTGGGCTTTGCCGTTTTGATGCTTATCCAGATCCAGGTGATCCAGGACCTGGCGATCATCGCCAGCATCGGTGTGGCCGTGCTGATCTTCACCAACCTGATCCTGCTACCGGTGCTGCTCTCCTATGTCGGCGTCAGTCCTCGCGCTGCTGCGTTGAGCCTTAGAAGCGAGCGGGCCGAGGAGGGGGGCCAGGTGCGTCATGCATTCTGGCGCTTCCTTGACCTGTTCACCCGCAAGCCCTGGGCCGCCGTCTGCGTGGTTGTCAGCCTGGTGATGGCAGTGCTCGGCTTTCTGGTCAGCCTGAACTTGGCCATCGGCGATCTTGACGCCGGGGCCCCAGAGTTGCGCGCCGACTCGCGCTACAACCTGGACGATGCCTTCATGACCCGCAGTTACGGGGCCAGCAGCGATCTTTTCGCGATCATGGTGCGTACACCAAACAGCGCCTGTGCACGCTACGACATCCTGCGCAAGGTCGATGAGCTGGACTGGCAACTGCGCAGCCTGCCGGGCGTGGACTCGACCAACTCGCTGGCGCTGCTCAACCGTCGGATGCTGGTAGGTCTCTCCGAAGGCAGCCCAAAGTGGTACGAACTGCAGAACAACCAGGCGATGCTCAACATGATCACCGCCAGCGCGCCGCGCGGCCTGTACAACGAGTCGTGCAACTTGCTCACGCTCTATGTCTACCTCTCCGACCACAAGGCGCAAACGCTGACCCGGCTGGTGGAGCACGTCGAAGCCTTCGCCGCTGCCAACGACACCGACGAAGTCAAATTCCAGTTGGCTGCCGGTAACGCCGGGATCGAGGCCGCTACCAACATCGTGGTCAAGGAAGCCAATCGCGAGATGCTGTTCTGGGTCTACGGCGCGGTGATCTTGCTGTGTCTGATCACCTTCCGCTCCTGGCGCGCCACCCTCTGTGCGGTGATCCCGCTGATGCTTACCTCCATTCTCTGCGAGGCGTTGATGGTCTGGCTGGGCATCGGCGTCAAGGTCGCCACCTTGCCGGTGATCGCCTTGGGCGTGGGCATTGGCGTCGACTACGCGCTGTATGTGATGAGCATCATGCTTGGCCACCTGCGCCAGGGCGCCAGCCTTTCCGAAGCCTATTACCGCGCGCTGGTCTCCACCGGCAAGGTGGTGATGCTCACTGGCGTGACCCTGGCCATCGGCGTCGGCACCTGGATCTTCTCGCCCATCAAGTTCCAGGCCGACATGGGCGTGCTATTGGCCTTCATGTTCGTCTGGAACATGGTCGGCGCACTGCTACTGTTGCCAGCGCTCGCCTATTTCCTGCTGCCAGCGACCCGCCGCAGCGATGCAGTCGTCGGCGCCGAGCCAGTCGCCGATATGCAGCCCGGCAAGGCAGCCGCCACGGGTCGCCCGTTGTTGCTGGATACCGCCACCCGCTGACCTTCGCCCCAACAACAAGAGCACATGGGTATGACACCACTGATCGAGACCTTGCAAATCCTCTGGCTCGCACTCCCACGCGGCCTACGGACGGCCATGGAGGCGCACTGCAATGAGCACTGAGCGCCAGGCGGGTTTGCCGCAATCCTTGTTGCTACTGTTTGGCAGCTGTTTGCCGGTGCTGGGCGCGGTGCTGCTGGCACCGGTACTGCCGCGCATGCAGGCGCATTTTGCCGATACACCCGGCGCCGAAGTGCTGGTGCCTATCAGCCTGACCATTCCGGCGTTAGTGATCGCGCTGCTGGCGCCGTTTGCTGGTGTCATCGCCGACCGTCTGGGGCGCAAGCCGCTGTTGCTGGCCTCGATGATGCTTTACAGCCTCTGCGGGCTGCTGCCGCTGTGGCTTGAGTCGCTGCTGGGTATCGTCATCAGCCGTGCAGGCCTGGGCCTGGCGGAGGCTGGCATCATGACCTGCTGCACGACGCTGATGGGTGACTACTACCAGGGCGGGCGGCGCGAGCGCCTGTTCGCCCTGCAGATGGTCGCCACTTCGCTTTCGGCGGCAGTGTTCATCGCCTTGGGCGGCGCACTTGGGCAAAACGACTGGCGTCTGCCTTTCGTGCTGTACGGCGCCGGCCTGTTGCTCCTGCCGCTGATGGCAATGCTGCTCTGGGAGCCGAAGGTCGCTGAAGCCGCGGCGTTGTCTGGCAAGGCTGAAGACTTCCCGTGGTGCAGGCTCTTGCCGTTGTACCTGCTCACCGTACTGGCGGGCATCAGCCTATTCATCGTGCCGGTGCAAGCTGGCTTCCTGCTCACCCTGCTGCACGTCGATTCGCCCCAGCAGATCGGCATGACCATGGGCGCCAACCAGCTCGGCGTGCTGGCCGGTGCACTGAGCTTCCGCCTGCTCAACGGCCAGCGCCGGCAACATCTGCTGCTGCTGGCTTTCGCCACAGCCGGGGGCGGTGGGCTGCTGATGGCCATCACCGCCAACCCAACGCTGGTGGCGGTTGCGGTGCTGATCAATGGCCTGGGCATCGGATTGATGCTGCCGACCCTCATCACCGGGGTGATGAGGCAGGTCGATTTCACCCAGCGCGGCCGCGCCACCGGAGGCTTCACCGCAGCCCTATTTGCCGGCGAGTTCATCAGCCCCCTGGTGGTGCTGGGGCTCAATGGCGGCGTGGTCGCCCAATTGCCTGGCGCCCTGACCGTGGTGGCTATCGCCCAGTTGCTGCTGGCGCTCGCCTGCGTGGTGCTGGCGAAGTGTTTCCGTTCGCGCGGCGCTGGCGCTACCACCACGCCTGATCACATCTAGAGGTAGCCATGCCCCTCGTGACGGCAATTGATTGAAAGGAGTTTTCATGCAAGCACTTCCCCCATTCCAGCGCGTGGTCACCGGCCACGACAACGAGGGCCGCGCCGTGGTCACCCTGGCAGGCCCCACGCTCAACAACTTCCCGCTCAAGGCGGTGCCCGGCACCCTGTTCTATGAGGTCTGGAACAGCAGCGTCAGCCCGGCGCTGCTGGACAATGGCGCCGACCCAACCGACAAGCCCCTGCAACTTTCCCCGGGTGCCCAGGGCAGCGTTATCCGTGTGGTGGATATCCCGCCGGACAGCGTGCAGAACCAAGTTAGCGCCGAGGATGCCGCTGCGGCCTTCGCCGAGATCGGCCAAGCCCATGCAGGCACTGGCAAGGCGGACTCCAGGCACAAGCTCATGCACCGCACCGAAACCCTCGACTACGGCCTCGTCACCGAGGGTGAGGTGTGGTTGGTGCTCGACGGCGAGGAAGTCCACCTCAAACGCGGCGACATCGTGGTCCAGCGCGGCACCAACCATGCCTGGAGCAACCGCACCGAGAACATGGCGCGGATGGTCTTCATCCTGCTTGACGGCCGCTACGCCCCCGAACTCAAGGAGATGCTGCAATGAAGCTTGCCACACTCGACGACGGCAGCCGCGACGGCCGCCTGCTACTGGTTTCCTGTGACTTGAGCCGTGCGGTGGACGCCGCCGATATCGCCCCCACGTTGCAAGCGGCCGTGGATGACTGGCCGAACGTGGAGGCCGACTTGCGCGGCCGCTACGATGCCCTTAACAAAGGTGAACTCGCCGGCGCCTTCGACTTCGACCCCAACCGCGTGATGGCGCCGCTGCCGCGTGCCTGGCAATGGCTGGACGGCTCTTGCTTCCTCAGCCACGGCGAGCTGATGCAGCGAGCGTTCAACCTTGCGCCCATCGAAGGCGTAGAGTCCACGCCGCTGATGTACCAGGGCGCTGGCGACGACTTCCTTGGCCCGCAGCAAGACATTGCACTGCCCAGCGAGGCCCACGGCATCGACTTCGAAGGCGAGTTCGCTGTGCTGGTGGACGAGGTGCCCATGGGCTGCACGGCCGAACAGGCACTGAAGCATATTCGCCTGGTACTGCAGGTCAACGACGTCAGCCTGCGGGCGTTGGCGCCACGGGAAATGAAGACCGGCTTCGGCTTCGTCCAGGCCAAATCCTCCTCCAGCTTCGCCCCGGTGGCCGTTACCCCAGACGAGTTGGGAGGTGCCTGGCGCGACGGTCGCGTGCACCTGCCGCTGAACGTGGAGTGGAACGGCCAGTGGTTTGGCCACCCTCATGGCGGCGCCATGCACTTCGGCTTCCACCAGTTGATAGCCCATGCCGCGCTGACCCGTCGCCTTGGCGCCGGCAGCGTGATTGGCTCTGGCACCGTTTCCAATGCCGACCGCAGCGTGGGATCGGCGTGTATTTCCGAGCGCCGCGCCATTGAAATGATCGAACACGGTGCGCCGCGCACCGGCTTCCTGCAATTCGGTCACCGCATTCGCATGGAGGCGCGCAAAACGGATGGTTCGCCGTTGTTCGGTGCCATCGACCAGCAGGTAGTCCAGGCAGCCCCGCCATGCGCGTGATGATTACCGGAGCTGCCGGTTTCCTTGGCCGCTTGCTGGTGCAACGCCTGCTCGACAAGGGCCAACTGCGAGGCCAGCCGTTGGAAGCGCTGGTGTTACTGGATCAGCAACTGGATGGTTTTCCTTCCGACCCGCGCCTGCGCTTGCTCGCCGGCAGTATCGCAGAACCGACCCTGTTACGCCGCGCCCTGGCCGATGGCGTGGATGTCGTGTTCCATCTGGTGAGCGTCCCCGGCGGCGCAGCCGAGGAGCACTATGCATTGGGCCGGCAGGTGAATCTGCTGGCGACCCTGGAGCTGCTCGACCAGTTGCGCAACGCTGCGCGGCCACCGGTGCTGGTCTACGCAAGCAGCGTGGCCGTGTACGGCGCGCAACTACCGGCACGCATGGACGAGCAGTGGATGCCGCGTCCGGCGCTGTCTTATGGCGCGCACAAGGTCATGGTGGAAACCCAGCTCAATGACCTCGCCCGCCGTGGCGAGGTAGATGGCCGCGCATTGCGGCTACCGGGCATCGTCGCAAGGCCCCACGAGCCGAACGGCTTGCGTTCGGCCTTCATGAGCGACCTGATGCACGCCCTTGCCGCTGGAGAAAACTATTGCTGCCCGGTGTCGCCGCAGGCCACCGCCTGGTGGATGTCGGCGCGTTGCTGCGTCGACAACCTGCTGCATGCCGCCGAACTGCAAAACCCCGGCCCTCAGCGGGTGTGGCAGTTGCCAGTGCTGCACCTGGCCATGGACCAAGTGGTCGAGGCTCTGGCCGAGGCCTTCGGCGACGACCGTCGGGCCTTGGTGAGCTACCAGCCGAACGTGGACCTGGAGGCCCTGTTCGGCCGCTATCCGCCTTTGCGTACCCCGCAATCGCGAGCCCTGGGATTTCATCACGATGGCTCTGCCCAAACGCTGGTGCGTAACGCCCTTAGCCTGAGCCAACGCCCGCGCCATGCGCGCGCGTCATTACAAACCCTTTGAGACCTGCTGCCATGACCCTTGCCCGTAAACGCCGCCTCGTCGATCTCTCGGTAACACTGGACAACAACCCCTACACCGACCCGCCGCCGCTGCTGCCCAAGATCGACTACATGGACCACCAGCAGGGTTGGCCTGAAATGGCCGCGATGTTCCCTGGCCTGTCCCTGGACCAGATGCCGGGGCACGAGTCGTGGGCAGCAGAGCGCCTGTCGATCACCACCCACAGCGGCACTCACATGGATGCGCCTTGGCACTACGCCTCTACCACCGACGGCGGCAAGCCGGCGTTCGGTATCGATGAGCTGCCGCTGGAGTGGTGCCTGCAAGCGGGAGTGAAGCTGGACTTTCGCCACCTGCCCGATGGCCATGTGGTGACTGGCGCCGAGGTGCACGCTGAGCTTTCGCGTATCGGCCATGAGCTGCAACCGCTGGACATCGTGCTGGTGAACACCCGTGCCGGCAGCCTGTTCGGCGAGCCGGGGTATCTGGAAGCAGGCGTCGGCATGGGCCGTGAAGCCACCCTCTACCTGCTGGAGCGCGGCGTGCGAGTCGTGGGTACCGACGCTTGGAGCTGGGACGCACCCTTCAAGTACACCCGCGAACGCTTCGCCGCGAGTGGCGATGCGTCGATCATCTGGGAAGGCCACAAGGCTGGGCGCGACATCGGCTACGGCCAGATGGAGAAACTGGCCAACCTTGATAGCCTGCCGGCCAGCGGCTTTTTGGTGTCTTGCTTCCCTTACAAGATCAAGCATGCCTCGGCCGGCTTCGTCCGCGCCGTGGCCATCTTCGAAGAATAAGAACAGGAGCAACTCCCTATGCGATTACGCATACTGTTGGCGGCCTTGGCGTGCTTTGCGCCAGTCTTCGCCGGCGCGGCCGAGCGCCCCAATATATTGCTGATCGTAGCCGATGACCTGGGCTACTCCGACCTCGGCGCCTTCGGTGGTGAAATTGCCACACCGAGCCTCGATCACCTGGCGGCCAGTGGCCTGCAACTGACCAGCATGTACGCTGCGCCGACCTGTTCGCCGACCCGATCCATGCTGATGTCCGGCACCGACAACCACCTGGCCGGGCTGGGTACCATGGCCGAAGGGATGCAGCCATTCCAGCGAGGCAAGCCAGGCTATGAGGGCTACCTCAACCAACAGGCGCACTCTATCGCCGGCCTGTTGCGCGATGGTGGTTACCGTACCGCCATGGTCGGCAAGTGGCACTTGGGCCTGGCCCCGGAGCAGGGCCCGGACCGTCGTGGCTTCGAGCAGTCTTTCACCCTGCTCGAAGGGGGTGGGGTGCACTTCAAGCCCGCCCCTGGCTCGACCGCGAAGATCGAACAACTCTCTTACCGCGAGAATGGCAAGCCCGTGGAGCTTCCGGATGACTTCTATTCCACGGACTTCTATACCGACAAGTTGCTGGCGTACCTGAAGGCGGGGCAGGGCAGTGGCAAACCCTTCTTCGCGTATGCGGCTTACACCTCGCCACACTGGCCGTTGCAAGCACCGCAGGCTTACCTGGATAAATACCGCGGTCGCTACGACGGCGGCTACGACGCGGTTCGCCAGGCGCGAATCGAGCGCATGAAAGAAAAAGGCCTGCTGCCTGCCGACTTCCAGAGCGCCGCGCCGCTCCCGGTCACCCCGCAGTTGCCTGGCTGGGACCAACTCGACCCCCAGCGCAAGCGCATCGAGGCGCGCAAGATGGAGATCTACGCCGCGATGGTGGACAACCTCGACCACAACGTCGGTCGCCTGCTGGAATACCTGCAGACCAGCGGCCAGATGGACAACACCTTGATCGTTTTCATGTCCGACAACGGCCCCGCTGGCGAACGCCACGAGCAGTACTACCCCGCGGCGCCGAATACCGACAACCGCCTGGAGAATCTCGGCCGACGCGGGTCGCAGATCGACTACGGGCTGCGCTGGGCAGAGGTGAGCGCGGCGCCACTGCGGCTGTTCAAGGGCAGCACCGCCGAAGGCGGTATCAGCGTGCCGGCCATCGTACAATTGCCGGCCAGCCTGCGTCGTCAGGGGCTGGAGCGTGGTGTGGCACGGGTGGATGACCTAGCGCCGACCTTCCTTGCCCTGGCGGGTCTGCCGGACCCGGGTGACCAGTACCAAGGCCAGCCCAAGCATCCCATCACCGGCCGCTCCATGCTGCCGATGCTCGAAGGCAAAGGCCGGGCTGAGCCGGTAATGGCCGGTGAGCTGTTTGGCAGCCGCTATTACCGCGAAGGTAACCTGAAACTCCTTGGCCTGGTGCCCTGGAGCATGCCGGGCCAGTCCCAGCCACCGTTGCGTTGGCAGTTGTTCGACTTGTCGCACGATCGCGGCGAGCAGCACGACCTCTCCGCCAGCCAGCCGGGAACCACGCAACGCTTGCAGCAGGCCTGGCAGGACTACGCCCGCCGTGTCGGAGTGGTCGCACCGCCGCTGGCCAAGGCCCCATGAGGCGCCAGCTCTTCGTCGTGGGTGGCTTGAGTGTGCTGGCCCTGGCGACGGTAGCTGCGCGCCCGCCCACCAGCCTGCCCTTGGGCAATGTCGCCGGCTGCGAGGCCTACGGTGGCTTGCCGGCGGGTTGGGGCAACGACCCGCTGGCCGGGATGGTCCGCGTCAGCGGCGGGCGCTTCACCCCCGGCACTGATGGGGGTTACCCGGATGAGCGACCGCTAGCCCCAGTGCACGTCGGCGACTTCTGGATCGATCGCACCGAGGTTACCCGCGCGCAGTTTGGCGCCTTTGTCGAGGCCACCCATTACATCACCGAGGCTGAGCGCTCCGGTGGCGCCGCGTTGTTCCACGTACCGCTGGACACGGCCAGCGGCGGGTCGGCGTTGCCTTGGTGGCGTTACGTAAGGGGTGCTGACTGGCGCCACCCATCGGGCCCGGACGGGCCGTTGGCCAACCTGGACCAATACCCAGTGACCTTGGTCACCCTGGCGGACGCCCAGGCCTACGCACAGTGGCGCGGCAACGACCTTCCCAGCGAGGCCGAGTGGGAATATGCAGCGCGCGGCGTTGACCCCTCGCAACGTCTCGGCGAGGAACCACGCGACAGCAACGGCCAGCCCGCCGCAAATTACTGGCAGGGCGTGTTCCCCGTGCATGACGCAGCCGAGGACGGTTTCGCTGGCGTTGCCCCAGTGGGCTGTTTTGCCGCCAACGCCGCTGGGCTGTTCGACATGATCGGCAACGTTTGGGAATGGACGGCAGATGCCCAATGGGGGCCGCTGATCAGTCACGCCAATGGCGATCCGAGCCAATTGCGTAGCGCGCTTGCACCGTCGCGTCCTCAGGTCATCAAGGGTGGCTCCTACCTTTGCGCCGCGTCCTATTGCGCCCGCTATCGCACGGCGGCACGTGAGCGCCAGGATGCGGACCTGGCGACCTCTCATGTGGGCTTTCGCACCATTCGCCGTATCCCGCCAACAACCTTGACCCACTCGGAGGGGTAGGGTAGTACAAGCAGTCTGAATGACCCCTCGCCAACCGGTTTGCCGGGAAACGAAGAGCGGGTCGCCCCAGGGTATAGGGGGCGACCCGCTCACGGCGTGTCAGCGTTCGTGGAGCCACCCACCCTCAATGTTTGGGTGGCGGGCCGCCAGGGGCCCATTTTTCCTGGTAATGGAAGAGGAAGTACTGCGAGTTATCGGCACCGGGCGCTGCAACCCGCGCGGTCCAGCGCTCGTCATGCAGGTCCATGTCGGCGTCGTATTCCACGTGGCAGCCCATGGGGCTGTTGAAGTACCAGAACCAGTTGGACCCCAGCTGGTGACGCCCTGGCCCCCAGAACGACTCATAGCCTTTCTCGACGAAGCGGGTACCGGCAATCATTACCTCGGTTGGGCCACCCATGTGGAAGGTAAAGTGTTCGATACCTTTCATGAACGGCGGCGTCTGGATCAGGAACAGGGTGTGGTGGTCCTGGGTGCCAGCCGGGCGCAGGAAGGGGCCGGTGTCGACGAAGCGGTCGGTGCAGACAAAGCCCAGGCGGGTGTAGAACGCTTCTGCCTTGGCCTGGTCAGGCACGAAATAGACCACATGCGACAGGCTGCGTGGCAAAGCCGGCATGTCGTCGCTGGCGCCCAGCGAGTTGATGGCGCGGCCCAGCTGTGCGCCGGGGGCGTTGCTTATTTCGCCGGGCATCACCAACGGGCGGCGCAGGGTGATGCGAAAACCTAGGGCGAAGCCCATGTCGTCCACCACGCGCAAAACGCCGTCCTCCCCACGCACAACGGTGCGGTCCTTGGAAAGTTCGGCCTCGATGGCCTGCAGGGTGGCTTCGTCGGCTACGCCGTAAACGGTTTCGCGCAGGGTGTTCGCGGTCTCCATGGCCTTGGGCAGGCGTGGGTCGTCGCGGTGGCGAATTTCGATGCCTGTGCCGTCCAGGGCCTCGAGGTAGCCGCCGGCTTCGTCCAGCGTGCCCGGCTTCAAACCGTAGTCGGTGAGGTATTGCACGCAGGCGTCGACGTTGTCGACGCCGAACACAAGGTAATCAGGTCCGATGATCTTCATGGTCGGTTTCTCTTCTTGTCTATCAGGCAGTACGACCACCGAGGTTTTCGGCGACCCAGTCGGCGATGTACTGGCCGGCGTTAATGGAGTTATCGAAGCTGGAGTGCTGCACACCGCCTTCGCGCGGGGTGAAGATCTTCAGTTCGCGCTTGGGGCTATTGACCAGTTGTTCGTAGGTGCGGTGGGCCCATGTGAGCGGGATCTGTGAGTCCTGCTCGCCATGGGTGACCAGGAACGGCACCTTGATCCGTTCCACCACGCCGTCTAGGTGGACGTTTTCGGCGATGGTCATGAATTCGTCGATGTTTTTGCCGCCCCACACCCAGCGCACGTGCTCCCAGTAATGCGGCACCGGGAAGCTGCCTTCGCGTTCCAGGCGGCGCTTTTGCACGTCGCGCCAGTCGTGGTTGGCGCCCCACACCACGCCACAGGCAAAGCGCGGCTCGAAAGCCACCACACGCGGGCAGTAGTAGCCGCCCAGCGACACGCCTTCGCAGCCGATGCGCTTGGGGTCCACATCCGCACGGGTTTCCAGCCAGTCGAACACGCGGCTGCCCCAATGCTCGGCGTCATAACGGGCTTTCAGGTCGTGCAGGCGCAGCGCTTCGCCGGTGCCCGGCTGGTCGATCACTAGCGATGACACGCCCCGCTTGGCGAGCCAGGTCGGCAGGCCAACCCGGTATTTCATTTCTTTCGTGGAATCCAGGCCGTTGAGTTGCAGCAGTAGAGGCGCCGGCCCCTGTACGCCTTCGGCACGGATGAATAGCCCGGAAATGACTTTGCCCTCATAGGGGATCTCGACCCGCTCGCAATTCTCGCCGGAGAGCGCGATGCCGCGGGCGAAGGTGTCGAGGAAGCGTTGGTAAAGCGCCATGCGACCTGGGGCGCCGTGAGCTTGCAGGCGTTCACCTGTGAGGTAGTAGGTTGCGGCACGGTTGTACTTTTCGCCGGCCGAAAGCAGTCGGCCTTTCTCTTCGTCCTCGCGGGCCAGGTCGCAGAGTTTGTCGGCCGTCTTCGACCAGGCTTCTCGAAAGGCGCGGGTTCCGTCGGCGTCAGGTTGCTTGGCGGCTTCCTGAAGCGGTTCGCACATTTCGACGATTTCACCGATGCGCGCGCCCATCTCGATAGCGAGGTTTACCGAGAGGTTCCAAACGTAGTTGGTGGGGAAATAGCGGAACATATTGTTGTTTTTCCTTCTTCTGGTCCTGGCCGCAATCGACCCTGCATAGCCAGGGCTATCGCCCGAGGCGCTGTTCGCAGATCGGCAGGGCTCAAGTCGGGCAACCCGGTGTGAACGCTCCCGCATCAGGCAGTGGCGCGGGCGTCGGCCGCCCCTTGGGGCAGCTTGCGCAAGCTCGCATGGGCCAAAGGATTGGACAAATCGCTTGTTTGGATGCCAGCTATCGGATTGCGAGATACCTGGCGTGCCGCCGTGATGGCAGGCATGGCGAACGCTGAGGGCACGCATCGCCAGTATCGTTTGGTTGGCGCATCCGGGACGGGTCTGTAGCGGAACCCCGGATGCCGACGGGCTCAAGCGGTAACGGCAGACTCTGGGCGGCTGACCATCTCCGTCAGCTTTTCGCGCAGCCAGCGCAGCATGGGGTCACGGTCCAGGCTGCGGTGCCAACTCATGTATTCCTGCATGGCCGGCAGCTCCACCGGCGGCGGCAAGATGCGCAGCGGCAGGTTGCGTGCATAAAGCCGTGCCAGGCGGCTGTGCATGGTGGCGATGCGTTGGGTGCCGATGACCAGTTGCGCCAAGGTATTGAAGTCGTGGGTGATGACTTCCACGCGGCGTTTGCAACCGTATTGGCTCATGAACCACTCCTCTATGCCGGGCGTACGGCTGCGCCCGAAGGCGACGCCGACATGGCCCAGCTCAAGGTAGCGTTCCAGTGTCAGGCGCTCGCCGATGCTGTGGTTCTCGGCGCACACCACGCAGACGTGCTGTTCGTCGAACAAGAGCTGTGAGGGGTGCTCCTTAACGATGAAGTGCTCTGGCGCGATCATCAGGTCCACTTCGCCGCGCATGAGCATTTCCATCGCGGTCTGGCCGGGACTGATGAGTTCGAAGGTGATGTTCGGGGCTTCGTGGTTGATCTCGCGAATCGCCTCGGCGAACAGCACGCTGATCAGGTAGTCCGAGGCCATGATGCGGAAGTGACGTTTACTCTCGGAGATGTCGTGCACTGGTTTGGCGGTGATGGAGGTCTGGATTTTCAGCAGTACGTCGCGAACCGGTAATGCCAGTTCCTTTGCCAGTGGGGTGGGCATCATCTTGCGGCCCACCTGCACTAGCAGGTCATCTTCGAAGTAGGTCCGCAGGCGTCCGAGCACACCGCTGGTGGCCGATTGGGTCATGTGCAGGCGGGCGGCGGCACGGGTGATGTTCTGCTCTTCGAGCAGTACATCCAGCGCCACCAGGAGGTTCAAATCCAGGTGTTTAAAGCGCATCACGGGCATCTCTTGTTGTATTTATTTTCGCGATACCCTGCATCCCGACTAACGATTAGTCAAATTGTTCCTGCCTTCCTAGCCTGTGCTCCTAAGGGCCTCTCTGTTGTTGTGCTATCCAGCCGCGCTGGCGTGGTCCCGGTCAAAACACTGTTAATGCTCGGGTTGTCACGCTCGCGATCGACCCTGCGCTCCCACAACAAGAACAAGGATTCATCCATGAGCAGCGATATCAGCAAGGTACTCGTAGTCGGCGGCGGGATTGGTGGCCTCTGCGCGGCCATCGCATTGCGCCGCCAGGGCATCGCGGTGGACCTGGTGGAAATCAAGTCCGAGTGGACCGTCTATGGCGTCGGCATCATTCAGCAGAGCAACGTGGTGCGAGAGATGGCCCGCCTCGGCGTGCTCGAAGGCTACCTCGAAGCGGCCTATGCCTTCGAGGACGTTGGCATCTACGATCTGCAGGGCAATGCCCTGGTACGCATCCCAGGCCAGCGCCTGGCCGGCCCGGAGTATCCCGCCAACGTCGGTATCTCGCGCCTGTCTCTGCACCAGGTGCTGAGCACCACTGCGATCGACCTTGGCACCCAGGTACGCCTTGGCTTGTCGGTAGATTCCTTCCAACAAGACGCGGCCGGCGTGGATGTGAGCTTCACCGATGGCAGCGCTGCTCGCTACGACTTGGTTGTGGGGGCCGACGGCGTTTATTCGAAGATTCGCGGCATGCTCTTTGGCGACACCTACAAGCCGCGTTTCACCGGGCAGGCCGTGTGGCGCTACAACTTTCCTCGACATCCTTCCATTGATCATCTGGCGAGCTATGTCGGTGCTGAGGGCAACGCCGGCCTGGTACCGCTGTCCGACGACCTGATGTACATGTTCTCCACCTCCCACGAACCGGGTAACCCCCGCTATGAGCCGGCACAGTTGGCCGAACTGATGCGTGACCGCATCAGTAAGATCGCAGGCCTAGTGGGCGAGTTGCGCGAGCAGATTACCGACAGCAGCCAGGTGGTCTACAAACCCATGGAAGTGGTGTTCGTCAACGAACCTTGGTTCAAAGGCCGTGTGCTGCTGATTGGCGACGCGGCTCATGCAACCACGCCGCATTTGGGGCAGGGCGCAGGGATGGCAATCGAAGACGCGCTGGTTCTGAGCCTGGAGCTGTGCGGCAGCGGTTCGGTGGAGGAGCGGCTTGAGCGTTTCATGACGCGCCGCTTTGAGCGCTGCAAGTACATCAGCGAGAACTCGATCATGGCCGGGGAGAGGGAAATGGCCCGTGACGCGACGTTCGATCGCATCGGACTGACCAAGGCGATGCTCAAGCTGACCGCCGAACCGATCTGAAACTGCTAGCCGTGGCGGCTATTCCGGTGTTTACGCGCTCACCCCCTGAGTTATCGAGGTCTCTGTGTCCCAGGATTTGACATTGCTCTGCCGCGACGACCAGTTGCAGGAAGGCTTTGCACGTGGGTTCGACCCCTGGGCCCAGGGGCGTGACACCGTGCTTGCGTTGCGCTGGCGTGGCCAGGTGCGTGTCTATCGAAACCTGTGTCCGCACCTGGACGTGGCCATGCAATACCGCAAGGACCGCTTCATGTCTGGCGATGGCCGGCACATCGTCTGCTTTGCGCATGGTGCGCTGTTTCAGCCCGACAACGGCTTCTGCGTGCTCGGCCCCTGTCAGGGCCAGTCGCTGCAAGCACTGATGGTAAAGGTCGACGTTTCGGGAAACGTATGGCTGGAGGAGGGTGGCCCTCGGGCAAACGATGAGGCTATTGCGTGCGCTTCCATGGACTAGACCTGAACCTGCTGGTGGTGCTGGACGCTTTGTTTGTCGAGCAGCACGTCACGCGTGCCGCGGTGCGCCTGCACCTGACCCAGTCAGCGGTCAGCGCGGCCCTGGGTCGCCTGCGGGAGCATTTTAACGATCCGCTGTTTGTCCTTGTGGGCGGCGCCATGCTGCCCACGGCGCTGATGCAGTCACTGCACCCACGTATCGACCAGGTACTGGAAAACGCGCGGGGCATTGCCTTCGCCAATGCAAGCTTCGACCCGGGAGCGGCGCGCCGCAAGTTCCGCATCATTGCGTCAGATTATGTGATCGCGGTGCTCATGCCGGCGCTGATGCGACGGTTGGCCAGCCTTGCGCCCCAGGTCGACTTGCAACTTCTAACGCTGGTGCCGCTGCGCGGTGCCGAGCCGGGCAGCCTGGTGGATGAGGCCCTGGAGCACCGGCACTGCGACCTGGTGATCCTGCCGCTTGCCCATGGCTCGGCGCGTCATCCGCAACAACCGTTGTTCGAAGACAGCTTCAGCGTCATTGCCTGCAGGGATAAGTGCGCCCTGATGGACGGCCTCACGCTGGAGCATTACTTGGCAGCGCCACATGTGGTCCGCGAGACCGGCGCAGGCGCCCAGGGCAGCATGGAAGCGGAATTTATCGCAAGCCAGGGGCTGGCGCGGCGGGTGGCTGTGGCTGTGGACCAGTTCGCGTTGATACCGGAATTCATCGTTGGCGGCCCCTGCCTATCGACCCTGCACAGTCGCCTGGCGCACCTCTACGCGCAGCGCTTTCCTCTGCGCCTGCTGCCACCACCACTCGCCATTCCCGCCACTCTGCAGGTGATGCAATGGCACGCCTACCAGGACAGTGACCCGGCGCTGGTCTGGCTGCGCCAGTTGTTGGCGGAGGTGGCGGGCTGACCACGACGGCTATCAATTTCTGTCATGGCCGGCCAGTAGGAAACTTCACTTCCTCAGGCATTGGCTGCCCAATACCGTGTCGGTACGACAACAACAGGACAGACCGCCATGCCCAGACGCCACGTTCACTGCCAAACCCTCTTTACTGGCCTTGAGGACCAGGCTCGCCACGACCAGGTGCTGATCATCGAAAAGGGTGTGTTCACCCATGTCGGCCCTCGTCAGACCGCTCCGCAGCCATTGCCTGGCGAGCGCGTGATTGACACTGGCGGCCACTTCGTCATGCCCGGCCTTGTGGATGTCCACACCCATCTGGTGTTCGGCAACGCCAAGAGCGAGGAAGACATCGACCTGCACGTCTCGCCGGAATTCCGCGCCTTGCGCGGTCTGTTTTTTACCCAGCATGTACTGGCCGCCGGCTATACCTCGGTGGTGGTGCCGGGTGACGCCGGGCATTGCAGCATTGCCGTACGCAACGCTATCAATGCCGGGATGTTCAGTGGCCCTCGCATCGCCGCCAGCAGCAATGTAATCGCCAACCGGCAGAGCCTGAACGATTGGTTCCCCAGTTGGGTCGGTACGCCTGAGTATTTCTCTGGCCGCCTGTGCGCTACCCGCGACGAGCAGATTGCGGAAATCCGTCGTCAGGCCAAGGACGGCGTGGACCTGATCAAGATCGCTATGGACGGCCCGCACATGCGTCCCAACGGGGAACATATCGCCGCGTTCACCCAGGACGAGACCCGCGCCATGGTCGAGGAGATCCACCGCCTTGGAAAAAAGGTCGCCGTGCATGCCTATGGCCGCGAAGCGGTGCTGTATGCGGCGAAGGCGGGGGTGGACGTGATCTTCCACGGGTTTTTCCTAGACGATGCCTGTATCGAGGCAATACTCGAATCGGGTAGTCACCTCGCTCCGACCTTCACCATGCTCGCCAACAACGTCGAATTTGCCGAAGATTACGAGCCTTCGACCCGCTGTGGTTACGCTGCGATGCAGCGCCGTGTGATCGAGGTGGGTTGTCGCAACTTGCGCCGCGCTCGGGAAGCCGGTGTGCCGTTCATGACCGGCAGTGACAGCGGTTTCGCCATCACTCCCTACGGTGAATGGCACGCCCGTGAAATCGAGATTTTTGTCGACTGGTTGGGTTTCAGCCCTGCCCAGGCATTGCGCGCGGCAACCTCGGTTGCCGCGCGGATGATGCCCGTGTCGCAGCAGGTGGGCGCCATCGAGGTGGGCCGTCGCGCCGACTTCATCTGTGTTGATGGCTCCCCCCTGCAGAACGTCTCGATTCTTCAGGAGCGCGAGCGCATACGTGACGTGTACCTCGGCGGGCATCGCGTGGAGGCCCAGGTACCGGGCTACGATCCCTACAAGGTCAGTGACTTCAACACAGTGAAATGGGCCGAACTTCACACCCGGCAACGGGCCGTGGATATGGGCAAGCGCAGCGCACCTGAACCTGAGCAAGAGGTAGGCCGGCATGAATAAGCTCACCCTGGAACTGGCGTCGCAGATGGTCGACACGGCGCTGGCAGAGGGCCGGCGGTTAGCCTTGCAGCCACTTTGTGTTGCGGTACTGGATGCCGGCGGTCACCTGCTGGCGCTCAAACGCGACGAGCGCGCCAGCCTGCTGCGACCGCAAATCGCGTCGGGCAAGGCCGCATCAGTGCTGGGCATGGGCTTTGGCGGCCGCGAACTTGCCCGTCGTGCTGCCGCGCTTCCTGCCTTCTTCAATGCATTGAGTGACCTGGCCGGTGGCAACATGGTTCCGGTGCCCGGCGGGGTGCTGGTGCGTAATGGGGCTGGGGAGGTGATCGGCGCTATCGGTATCAGCGGTGACAGCTCCGACAACGATGAACGTTGTGCGATCGCCGGTGTGCTGGGGGCAAACTTGATGCCCGACTGTGGGGCATGTTGATGGGAAAAAAGCCACTTTTGCCACTGCGGCTTGGGTGGCTTTTCTCATTTCATACGCTTATTTGGTGCGCTCAGCCTCGGATATCTGAAAAAGCTTCAGTCTCAAAAAATACGCTCAGGCTCCAGGGCCACGGTGGTGAGGGGAGGGTTGCAGTATGCGGAGCTCGCGACCCCGTCACTCCCGATCAAAGCGATGTCCTCACCCGCCTTAAGTCCTCGGTTGCCCAGCTCGCTGAGCGCGCCAGTGGCAATCAGGTCGTTGTAGCAAACCACTCCTGTCGGCCGACGATCCATGTCGAGCAGGCGACTCATGCCGTCTTTGCCGCCAGCCAGGCTGATGGCAGTTTCGATCATCCAGTCCGGATTTGGGGTAATCCCGTTTTTCTCCAAGCACCCCATGTGGCCGTGCAAACGCTCCATGCTTACCGAATAGGTGCTGTTGCGCCCGACGAAGGCAATGTCCCGATGCCCGAGGTCAATCAAGTGCTGGGTGGCGAGTTGTATGCCGACGTAGTTGTCTGCCCCGACGAAGTCGGTCTCAGGTTGTCGGTCGCAGCAGCGATGAATACCAGACCGCCTGCGGTAGTGATCGGGCCGCCGTTGCTTGGTACGCCGAAACGAACTGGCAGGCCGGTTGGCAAGCCGAACGGGCCGTTCGCACGAGCAGTACCCAGCGGGTTCTGCCACAGCACTTTACGGGTGTGCATATCGATGGCATTGATCATGCCGAATGGTGGTTCGTTGCGAACCGCCCCTGTTGGCGGTTTTTTCGCCTGGAATTCAAGTAAGTCGCATTCGGATCGAACGGTCTGGCCATGCCAGCCACCTCATCAGGAACGGCAGCTATCGCATTCAATGATTACGGTTGACATCAAAGGTTTGACTTTAATGATGATGATCATAATCATTGGGCTTATGGTTTCTGACTCTAAGGACGCTCGATGCAAAAGCCTGTACCTGGAACTACCGAATGTGTAGGTGCTCTCGATTCGACTGAACTGCCTGCTGATCAGTCATCTGTTGAGGGCGGGGAAAAGGTTGCGCCTAGGGAAGTGGCCGAAGACGCCGCAGATGCGGGCGGCCTGATCTCCATACCAGGGCATCCACCTTTCAAGTGGAAAGGACTCATGCTCGAGCAGTGACGCTCATGGGGAATGGATGGGCCTGTCTCAAGGCGTCAATTTGTCCATGATCTGCTCACGGCACACGCTGAGCACTTCATCAGCAAGTGGTGAGTCGTCCGGACAAGCGCGAGACAGAATCAAGGCGCCGAGGGCGTGTGCGAAGGTGTCGATGATTTCCGCACGACTTGCTTTCGGTTCGTCATCCTTGCCCTGTAAAACCTCCAGCAACTTTTCAATCCCAGCCTCGTAAGCTGCTTTGATGTCATTGGACTGTCGAGCGGCGTCTCCGCCCAGTGCCGCTAGGGTGCAACCTTTCCCTTTCTCATCGCGGTGCTTGCGGGACAGGTAGAAATTGACGAAGTCGGCGAGTTCGATGCCCTGCATCTGCTCGACCGTCTTGTTGATTCCGCACGTCGCGGATTCACCTATCAAATCCGCCTTGGATTTGAAGTGTTTGTAAAAACCGCCGTGGGTGAATCCGGCAGCTCCCATGAGGTCTGCAACACCCACGCCGTCGTAGCCGCGCTCACGGAATAGCGTGGAGGACGTTTCCACGATATGGGCCCGGTTAGCTTGTGCTTGGGCCTTGGTGACCTTCATTTCTCAGCTCTCTTCGCTATCAAGCCAACCAATATCATACATTGATGACGTTCATAATCAAAGTTGTTGACTGGATTGATGACGATCATCATCATTAGGCTATGTCTTCCACTGAGAGAGCAAAATGTCATGAGCTATACCCATCTCACCGTTCCGACCCGCACAGTAGAAGTAGGCGGCGACACCTTCACCTACCGTCGCTGGGGTAATACTTCAGGTGTTCCCCTGGTCTTCATTGCCCACTTCCGTGGTGGGCTCGATCACTGGGATCCGATCATCACTGATGGTCTGGCTGCGGGTCGTGAAGTCATCCTGCTGAACGGTAGGGGTGTAGCGTCGTCGTCGGGAACACCGGCCACGACCATTGAGCAAATGGCGGATGACATTGCAGCGGCCATCAAGGCACTGGGGCTGACCCAAGTCGACCTGCTTGGCTTCTCCATCGGTGGTCTGCAAGTTCAGGAGGTGGCGCTTCGTCACCCCGAGTTGGTACGCAAGCTTTTGCTGCTCGGCACCGGACTGCGCGGTGGTGATCCAACCATGGCGGAGGGGGTGAGAGAGGCCGCTTCGAACCCCGTTCCGACCATCGAAAACTTCCTGTTCCTCTTCTTCGGTCGTTCGGAAGCAGCCAAGAAGGCGGGCCTGGCGTTCTGGGAGCGCCGCAACCAGCGCGCCGATCAAGACACCCCAAGCTCGATTGATGTCGCCATGGCACAGGGCGCTGCTTTTGCAGCCTATGTCCAGTCGGCACAGGGCGAGAACCGCTTCTCTTACCTCAACGAGCTCAAGCAGCCCACCTTGGTAGTCAATGGCGTCGACGACGTCATGATCCCTTCGATCAATTCGTGGAGCCTGGTGCAGAACATCCCGAATGCCCAGCTGCTGATCTACCCGGACTCCGGTCACGCCGCTCACTTCCAGTACCCCGAGCGCTTCCTGAAACACGCTCTCCAATTCTTGGAAGAGTAAGGCCACCCCCACCTGGGCTGCTGGGGGCGCGTAAGCGTCTTCAATAGCGGTGTGTTTGAAACCTAATTCGTAGTATCGGAATGTTGAGAATGACTGAGAAATCCGTATTTGAGCCCTACACCCTTGGGGCAATCACCCTTTCCAACCGTGTCGTGATGGCGCCGCTGACGCGCAACCGAGCGGAGGAGGGCCTGCTGCCGAGCCAGTTCGCCGCTACCTACTACAGCCAGCGCGCTTCTGCAGGGTTGTTGATCACTGAAGCTACCCAAGTTTCAAAGCAAGCTCAGGGCTACCAGAATACGCCCGGCATCTTCACCCAAGAACAGGTGAACGCTTGGCGCGAAGTGACCGATGCCGTCCATGCTGAGGGTGGTCGTATCTTCCTTCAGATCTGGCACGTTGGCCGGGTATCGCACGTCGTTTACCAGGACGGTCAACCGCCTGTAGCACCTTCTGCAATCCGAGCTGCTGCCAAGGTCTCCGTGAATAACGAACTTGTGGATGTCTCCGAGCCTCGTGCGCTTCGTATCGAAGAACTCCCAGGCATTGTCGAAGACTTCCGACAGTCTGCAGCTAACGCCATCAAGGCCGGCTTCGATGGGGTCGAGATCCATGCAGCCAACGGCTACCTGCTGGATCAATTCCTGAAGGACAGCGCGAACAAACGTACCGACGCTTATGGTGGTTCGGTAGCCAACCGGGCACGGCTCGTTCTGGAAATTGCCCAGGCGGTGGCATCAGAAATTGGCGCCGAGCGCACGGGCATCCGCATTTCGCCTGTCTCCCCGTTCAATGATGTTTCCAGCACCAACGCTCAAGAGCAGTACGACTACTTGATCGACAAGCTCAATGAGCTTGGCCTGGTGTACCTCCACGTTATTGAAGGTGTGCCGGGTGGCCCACGTGATATTGCTCCGTTCGATTACGCCGGGCTGCGCAAGCGCTTCACCAACACCGTGATCGTCAACAACGGCTACGACGTGGAGCTCGCTTCCTCTCAATTGACGTCAGGTCAAGCAGATCTGTTTGCGATTGGTCGGCCCTTCATCGCAAACCCTGACTTGGTCGAGCGATTGAACTCCGGTGCTGCGCTGGCAAGCTTCGACCCCGCGACACTCTACGGCGGCGGTGCAGCGGGTTACATCGATTATCCCGCACTGGAAAACGCTTAAGCCCAGCGCGTCTATCTTCAATTCGAGATCATTGATATGACCCAGTACATCGCCGCACCCAACCAGACCCTCGAGATCGATGGTGTTGCCTTCGCTTACCGTGAGCTCGGGCGCAAAGGTGGCGTTCCCCTCATCCTCCTGAATCATTGGGGAGCCGTTCTCGACAACTTCGATCCACGCATCGTCGACGAGCTGGCTAAGCATCACCATGTAATCGCCACGGACTATCGCGGCATTGGTTTGTCTGGTGGTGTCGCGCCGCTTACCGTCGCAGAAATGGCCCGCGATTCCGTGGCGTTTATCAAGGCGCTGGGCTTCGACAAGGTCGACCTCTTCGGCTTCTCGTTGGGTGGCTTCGTTGCTCAGGAGATCGCGATCACCCAGCCTGGCCTGGTGCGTAAACTGATCCTGACCGGCACCGGCCCTGCCGGGGGCAAGGACATTGACCAAGTCGCCGTGGTTTCCATGCCGCTGATCCAGAAGGCGATGTCCGAAGGAATTGATCCGAAGACCTATCTCTTCTTCACGTCGAGCGAGGCGAGCCAGCAGGCTGCTAATGCTTTTCTGAATGCCATGCTTGAACGCCAGAGCGACCGCGATCTTCCTGTCACTCAGGAAGTCTTCGGTCGCCAGCTTCAAGCCATTCAGGCCTGGGGGCAGCAAGCTCCACAGGACTTGTCTAGCCTGGATATTCCGGTGCTTATCGCCAACGGTGACCAAGACATCATGGTTCCGTCCGCACTTAGCAGCGATATGGCAGAGCGCATTTCTGGCTCTACGCTGGTTATCTACGAGGATGCTGGTCACGGAGGAATTTTCCAGAACCATGCTGACTTCTCTTCGAAAGCTCTCGCATTTCTTCGTGACTAAGACAACCGCAGCCAGGAGTCGGACAAATGAGTCAGCCTACTGCAATCGTGTTCGGTGTTGGCACTACCCGAGGTGTCGGGGGAGCGGTCTGTAAGCGTTTTGCCCAAGAGGGGTATCACGTCATTGTCACAGGCCGAACTTTGGAAAAGATCGAGGAAGTCGTTGCAGACATTCGGAGTTCCGGCATAGGGAGCGCCGAAGCGTTGCAGACTGATGTCACCGTCGAAGAGCAAGTCATCGCAGCGTTTGATCTTGCGATGTCTCCAGGCGCGGGCCGAGCCCCTGCCGACGTCGTGGTGTTCAACGCGGGCAATAACGCCCTGATCGATTTCACTCAGCTCACAGCCAGCCAGTTCGAGGACTTTTGGCGAGTAGGCTGCTACTCGGGCTTCCTCGTTGGCAGAGAAGCAGCCAGGCGGCTGGTTCCTTTGGGTCGTGGCACCGTGATTTTTACCGGTGCTTCAGGAAGCTTGAGGGGCAAGCCTGGCTTTGCCCACTTTGCCGCCGCCAAGGCGGGATTGCGAATGATCTCCCAGAGCATGGCACGCGAGTATGGGCCTAAGGGCATTCATGTTGCTCACGTCGTGATCGATGGCGGGATCCTGGGTGACCGACTGCGAAATGCCGCCCCGGCCAGGGTGGAGAGCATCGGGTCAGAAGGGCTGTTGGGATACGAGGCGATTGCTGAGAACTACTGGACGTTGCATCGCCAGCCACGATCCGCCTGGACTCAAGAACTCGACCTTAGGCCGTTCAAAGAAAGTTGGTGATCGCCTGATCACCTGCACTTCCGGCACATCTACGTTTTGGAATTTTGAAGATATGAAAGCGTTTCTGATTGATCGCTACGGCAAAGACGTCGTTGGTGATATCACTGAAGTGCCAGAGCCAAAGGTGGGTGATTTCGATGTTCTGGTTGAGACTCACGCTGCAAGCGTGAACGTTCTTGATATCAAAATCCGCAAGGGCGAGTTCAAGCGGATTCTGCCTTTCCAGATGCCCCTGATCTTGGGTAACGATGTCGCTGGCATCGTGAAACGGATCGGTGGGAAAGTCAGCCGCTTCCAGGTGGGCGACGAGGTGTACGCACGTGTCGGCCAGGCGCGTATGGGCGGCTTTGCGGAATTCGCGGCCGTCAACGAAGCGGCAGTCTCGCCCAAGCCTACCAATCTGAGCATGGAGGAGGCGGCTTCGCTGCCATTGGTGGGCCTCACAGCCTGGCAGGCTTTGGCGGAAATGGCCAAGGTTCAACCAGGGCAAAGGGTTCTGATTCATGCCGGTTCCGGTGGCGTCGGTAGCATCGCCATCCAAGTCGCCAAGCACCTGGGAGCATTCGTCGCAACAACCACGAGTACCGTCAATGTGCCGTGGGTTAAGGCGCTGGGTGCCGATGTGGTGATCGATTACAAGACCCAGCAGTTCGAATCGCAGTTGAGTGATTACGATGTCGTGCTCAGTGGGCTGGGCGGTGATGTTCTCGAAAAATCCCTCCAGGTACTTAAGCCAGGTGGTCAGTTGATTTCCATCTCTGGCCCACCTACCCCTGAGTTTGCTGAGCAGCTTCGCCTTTCCTGGTTGTTCAAGCAGGTCGTGCGTTTGATCAGCCGTGGGATCAGGAAAAAATCTGAGCAGAAGGGCGTCAGCTACAAGTTTCTGTTCATGAGGGAGAGTGGTGCGCAACTGGCTGATCTGGCCAAGCTGGTTGAGGCTGGGGTTATCAAGCCTGTAGTGGATCGCACCTTCCCATTGGATTCGACGCGTGATGCTCTGGCATACGTCGCGGAAGGCAGAGCCAAAGGTAAGGTAGTGGTGAAGGTGAGGTGATCACCTGGGCACAAAGGGGAGCGAAAGCTCCCCTTTGTCGGCTAGTCGCTAGTCTCGTCATCCGAGGCTCGGCATGTCATTCTTCAGAGATTCACGTGCCCAGTAGATTGGCTCAGAAGCCCCTCTCAGTCCGTAGTGACGAAGATGACTCAACCCCCCGAATGGTTAACCCTCTACCGCGTAGTGTCCTGATTTCGAACGGCGCTTGTAGGGCCTTAAGCACTTTTCTCAGATAACAAATTTGTACTTCTATGATCTTGGTACCGGGATTGAACTGGTATCCCCAAATTTCCTCATAGATCGTCGTTCGGCTCACGACGTTTCCTTGATGGCGAAGAAGCAATGTCAAAAGGCGGCAAGACGTGGCCTTGAGCGGAAAGTGAAGATCTTCGAATCTGACAGTCCGCGTGCTTGCATCCACGATGATCTCACGTACGGGCGTCGTGAAAGCTTGCTGATCTTCAAGATGTCCTAGGTAGGAATTGCCTCCCACGCCTTTCTGGGAGCTTACGCTGGGCTCTAAAATAGCCATCTATCTGTTGGTCAAGCAGCTTGGTTGAAGAGCAGGGGAACGCCACATGCCTCACTCAATCGATGCATGTAATCGCGCACTTGATCTGGGAATTCAACGGTTCGAACGATGGAGAGCGATCGCAATACGGGCCAAAGCGTGACATCGTTGATGCCGATTGTTGTTCTGTCCTTTACCAGCGGAACAAGGTCGTTGATCAGAGGTTGCAGTTCCGCCACCAGCTTGGATGTGGCTCCACGCAAAGCCTCCAGATCCCCGAAGGCTTGTTCCTCCCGCAGCCGGTACGCCTCTCTTGCCATTGGCGTGTTGATTTCTGCGAAGTCTGCCTGGACGAAGCGTGGTATGAATAGCTTGAGTGCCGTGGGCCAGGCTTCTTTGATCCAAGCGTCCAAGGTTGGGTCTTGCGGCGCCACCAGTACTGTCGGGCCGATGCCATCGAGATATCGCACGATATCTAGGCTTTCCCCAATATGGCTGCTGTCTTCCTTCTGCAGGATCGGCACAGCCTTTTTTCCAATCAGGCGCAGGGGCGTTTCGGCATCGCTCTCCATGATGACCTGAAGCATCACCGGGAGACTCTTGAGTCCAACGATCATCCGAGCACGCGTGCAGAACGGGCAATGTTCGTAAAAATAGAGTTTCATCATTCAAATTTATCCGGATTACTACCGTTGGGCCTGGATGCTCAGAACTGTACTGAGCGTGTCAGTCCGCCATCCACGAGCAAGTTTGTGCCGGTGGTAAAGCTTGCAGCAGGGCTGGCCAGGAATACGACTGCTTTGGCTACTTCATCGGGTGTAGCCATGCGGCCCAACGGGTTTTCAGCTAGGCATTTCGCGAAGGTCTCGGGCTGGTCGCGCTCTATGTCACCCCATACGCCCTCAGGAAAATATACGTTTCCTGGGGAGACAGAGTTCACCCGAATACCTTCGCGCGCATGGCGTGCAGAAAGCGTTTTACCGTAGTGCAGCAAGGCTGCTTTCAATACGCCGTATGGCTCGGCGAACATATCGACTTCGCGGCCCGATACGCTGGAAATTAGGACAACCGATGCGGCTTGCGATTCACGCAGGGCGGGCAAGGCGGCTTTGACCATCGTCGCACTTCCCAGTAAATCGGTGTCGAAGGCTCGCCGCCATGTCTGCAAGTCATCTCCGCCAGCCAGAGCGCTCACGTTCGGCACGACGATATCGATTCCTCCAAGACGCTGCGCTGCATCCGTGACCCACGCCTGCACCTGGTCGGGCTGGGTGACATCAACGGCGGTACCGATGGCGTCATGACCGAGTGCTTGTTGCGTCGTTTGGACGCCTGCGGTACCCCGAGCACAGAATGCCACCTTGGCGCCCTCATCGAGAAACAACTTGGCAATTGCCCGCCCGATACCCCTGGAAGCTCCGCTAACCAGTACGCGTTTACCTTGCAAGCCCAAATCCATGATCAAACTCCTCTGTGAATCAGTGTCAAGACGGGGCCCAAGTGGGCCCCGTCAAGGCATTACTTACGCAGCTTGTATGCGATGATTTCGTCGCTGGTGCCGGTTTCCATGAAGGCGTGGCCAGACGCTGAGACGAGCACATACTGCTCGCCATCAACCTCGTACGAGATCGGGTTGGCTTGGGCGCCCGCCGTCAATGCGTCTTCCCACAGCACCTCACCGGTAGCCGTGTCGATGGCTCGGAACAAGTTGTCAGTCGCCGCGCCGACGAAGGTGAGTCCACCTGCGGTGACCACCGTTCCGCCATTGTTCGGCAAGCCGATATTCAGTGGCAGATGCGACGGGATGCCGAAAGGCCCGTTGCGACGCGCGGTACCCAGCGGCTCGTCCCACACGGTCTTGCCGGTATCCAGGCTGATTGCACGAATTCCGCCATACGGTGGTGCCGAGCACGGTACGCCGGTGCCCCAGTTACGCCATCCCGCATTCACACTGATCGCGTAAGGCGCGTTGACCTGCGGATAGGTCGATGCTCCACCTTCGCCCTTGCCCGATTTGCTGCCAGCCTTGTTCAGCGAGGTCTCATCAACCTTTGGCGCATAGATAGGTTTGAGCCCCATCTTGTCTGCCTGTTCACGCGGTATGAGCTGGTTGAGGTTAGGAATGTCGTTGTAATTGGCGATTAGCAGTCGTCGAACTGGGTCGATCGCGACCGAACCCCAATCGGAGCCACCGTTGTAGCCTGGGTATTGAATCCAGGGACGATCCACCGATGGCGGCGTCAGGTAGCCTTCGTAGTTGGCCTGGCGGAACTGGATGCGGCACATCAACTGATCGAGTGGTGAGAAGCCCCACATGTCCGCTTCGGTTTTCGGCGCCTTGCGTAGAGTGTGCCACTCGGAGGTAGGTTGAGTATTAGCCAGGAATTGGGGTTCAACGGAGCCGCCTTTTGGTGCCTTGACTTCACCAATCGGAACCAGAGGCTCGCCAGTTGCGCGATCCAGGATGTAGATGTCACCCTGCTTCGTCGGCAGCAGCACTGCAGCCACTGGTTTTCCGTCCTTATCAGGGAAATCAAGAAGGGTTGGCTGACTGCCCAGATCATAATCCCACACATCATGGCGGATGGTCTGGAAGTGCCATACGTCCTTGCCCGTCTTCACGTCGACGGCCACCAGTGAGGTCGAATACTTGTTTTCTTCCTCGCTACGGTTGGAGCCGAAGTAATCAATTGAGGAGTTGCTGATCGGCAGGTAGACGTAGCCAAGCTGCTCATCGCCCACTGCAGCCGTCCACATATTCGGGGTGCCACGGGTGTAGGTGCTGCCTTCGGCTGGGCCATGAACGTTTTCAGGGTTACCCAGATCCCAAGCCCAGGCCATTTTCCCGGTGATCGCGTCGTAGCCGCGAATCACCCCAGAAGGTGCATCCTCGTCCTGACCGTCGCGGATTTGTGCTCCCGTGACCACCACGCCATTGACGATGGTAGGTGGCGCTGTAACCGCATACCATCCGGGGACTTTTTTGCCCAGACCTTCCCAAAGATCTACGGTGCCGTTTTGCCCGAAGTCCTTGCAAGGCTCGCCCGTGCGCAGATCTACAGCTACCAGCCTCGCATCCAGTGTCGCTTCTACCACACGGCTGCGGCATTGTGCGGACTCAGGGATCTCTGGCGCGGTATACACCGCTACGCCGCGGCATGCTGCTGCGTGAGGAATGGCCTGATCAGGAACTCCAGGGTCGTGACGCCAGTTTTCCTTGCCGGTTGCAGCATTGATCGAAATAAGGATGTTTTTAGCAGAGCACATCAGCAGGTCGTTGCCGACCTTGACCGGGGTTGTTTCAGGCGAGTACCGACTGCCAGGATTCGGCAAGTCCCGTGTGTGATACACAAATGCGCGCTCCAGGCGCCCGACGTTTTCCGGGGTAATCTGCTTGAGTGGGCTGAAGCGCTGAGCGTTGTGATCGCCGCCATAGAATGGCCAATCGCTGCCTACCTGAGGCATCTGCTGAGCTTGAGCGAACTGCATCTGAAGCACGCAAGAAATGGCGAGCGCCAGCGCGCTTCTGCATTTGACTGTTAGGAACATTACAAACCTCTTTACGCAGCAGAGCGGGGGGCGCGACGCAATGACGGCGACACGGCAAGGATCAACAACAGGATGACGGTGATTGCCACGAGACGTGGTACAAGCCCCCACCAGTTGAGTCCGACTTCCCATAAAGCCCAGACCAGTGTCAGGCCCCAGATCACGGCGAACAGGTACACAGCTGCTAATCGTTGCCTGCACAGCAGAACAGCGGTTACTACGCATCCCGCCCCGGTGAGGGCGTAATACCAGCTACCGCCCAAAGCCATCAGCCATACGCCTCCGCCAAAAAGGGCCATGCCAAATGCCCCCAGCGCCAGGGCTAACACGACGGTCGCCAGCCGCCATTTCCCGCTGTGACCAGCCGAGGCCCGGCCGTTGCTGCGGGATTCACTACTACGTTGATTCATGACGCCACTACTTCCTTCATTTGCTATTGATTCAGGCCACGGCCTGTTTGCCGGAGGCTGTAAAGCCGATGGGCCGACGTGTGCAGAACATCGAGAGGACTGAGCCGATCACAAGTAATGCGCCGACGACGACGAAGGCCAAGGCGAAGCTGCCAGAGCCGGCCACCACGTAGCCAGTCACGATCGGAGCGAGGAGACCGAACAGATTGCCGACTGCAGTGATAAAGCCAGCTGCAGTGCCGACATCGTCTTCCGAGCGCACCAGATCGTTGACCAGCGAGAGGTTCAGGGAAATCGCTGAGGCACAAGTGGCTAGCGAAAGCGTGATTACGAAAAGAATTGCCCAGGTATTGTCGATTGCAGGAACCAGGAAGATGATCGAAGACGCCAGCAAGACGCTGGCAACGACCATGCGCCTCTGTCCCGATTCTGCGGCCCCTGGGCGCATCACTTTGTCACTCCAGCGACCAATGACGATGGCAAGAATTGCAGCGCCCAGATACGGAATCGCGGTGTAGATACCGCTCGACATCACCGTCAGACCTTTCTCGGCTTGCAGATAGCTTGGCAACCAGGTCAGGAAGAAGTAGGTGGCATAGACCGCACATCCATGGGACAAGGCGATGGCCCACATGCTGCTAGAGCGAGCGAGGCCTTTCAGACCAAGGGAAACAGTCCGGGCAGGGTCTGCACTGGAAGAGACGCTGCCAGCGGCAATTTCTGCGCGTTCGGCATCCCCCAGCCACGGCGCTTTAGCGGGATGGCTGTACCACTTCAACCAGGCAGCCAGCCAGACGAAGCCCAATGCACCGGCCACGACAAATGCGATGCGCCAGCCGAATGTACTGATCAGCCAGCCGAAACCAATGGCACCAATGGCCGGCCCAACCAGGCTGCCGCTGTGGAAGACCGCAGTGGCCATACCGCGCTCTTTAAGCGGCATCCATTCGCGAATGACCCGGGCACCGGCGGGGTAGGTGGTAGCTTCTCCCATGCCCATGATCAGCCTGCAACTGAGCAAAGAGATGAAACCAGTCGACAATGCAGTGCAGGCCGTTGCAACCGACCAAACACCGATCCCATAACCATTAACCTTCTTGGGGCCGAAGCGGCCCACCAGATAGCCCATGGGGATGAGAGCGAGGAAATAGAGCCACACGAACGATGAGAAGAGGTATCCCATCGCAACTGGCGAGATATCGAATTCTTCCTTGAGGACTTTGGATGCGACTGAGAGCGAGACCCGGTCGACGTAGTTGATCAAGGTCAGGGTGAAGAGAAACGCATAGATCCATACACGTTTTTTCTTCAGGAGACTGGTGCCTTTTTGCATCGCCATCACCTTTGTACTTATTGGGACGATCCAGAGGAGTATCGGGCTGTACGGCACGAGCCCGCTCAACGAGCCCAGGCAGAAGGGCGTTCAACGTGAGCGGGTACCACCGTATGGTCAGAGAATGGTCAGCCTAGCCAGCGCTGAATGTTGGCGACCATGACGTCTTTGGAGATGCCGTAGCGGTCGTGCAATGTCGGCAGTGCGCCTGCATCCAGGAACTGATCGGGCAGCGCAACGTGACGTACTTCAGGCTGTACGCGGGCCTGCAACAACGCCATGGCGATGGCCTCACCCAGGCCGCCGATTTGAGTGTGGTTTTCCGCAATGACCACCAGACGGCCTTCGCGCCGGCATTGCTCCAGGATGGTCTGGACATCGAGCGGCTTAATTGTCGGAACGTGCAAAACGGCGGTGTCCACTTTGTGCTTGGCCAGTTCGTCTGCGACTTCCAGAGCACGCATCGTCATAAGGCCGGAGGAAATGACCAGCACATCGTTGCCATCTCGTAGGAGCTGGGCTTTACCGAGTTCGAATCGGTAATCGTACTCGTCGAGAATCAGCGGTACCCGCCCACGAGGCAGGCGCATATAGACAGGGCCGTCGTGCTCGGCGATCGCGGCCACGCACTGCTCGGTTTCCAATGCATCGCAAGGATCGATAACCATCATCTGCGGAATCGCGCGCATCATCGCCAGATCTTCTGTAGCCTGATGGCTCGGGCCGTACCCAGTCGTCAAGCCCGGCAGCGCTGCGCAGATTTTGACGTTCAGGTTTTCCTCAGCGATCACTTGATGAATGAAGTCATAAGCGCGTCGGGTGGCGAATACCGCGTAGGTGGTGGCGAAAGGCACGAAGCCTTCCTTCGCCATGCCGCCGGCAGCAGCCATGAGCAACTGCTCAGCCATGCCCATCTGCAGGAAACGCTCTGGATAGCGCTGGGCGAAAATGTGCAAGTCAGTGTACTTGGCCAAATCTGCAGTCATGCCGACAATGCGTGGGTTCTTTTGGCCTGCCTTTATCAAGGCGTGGCCGAACGGTGCTGACGTGGTGCGCTGACCCTCGCTTGCGATAGAGGCGATCATGGACGAAGTGGTGAGTTTCGGCTTTGTAGAGGAGGCGGCGTTCATTGTGGGCTCCGGGTCGCATAGATCTCGTCGAGGTCTGTAAGTGCTTGCTGCCACTCCTCGGGCTCGACCCTGATGAAGTGGTTCTTGTCCCGCTGCTCCAGGAAAGGCACACCCTTACCCATTAGCGTGTCGAACAGGATCACGCGAGGTTTGTCCCCCGTAAAACCGCGAGCAATGTCGAACGCCTCGATCACGGTTTGCAGGTCGTTGCCGTCTACACGCTGTACATGCCAGCCAAACGCTGCCCATTTATCGACCAGGGGTTCGAACTGGAGGATGTCATGGGAGGGGCCATCAGCCTGCTGGCGGTTGATGTCTACCAAGTTGATCAGGTTGCCCAACTGATGATGCGATGCCGACATAGCTGCTTCCCACACCGCCCCCTCATCCAGTTCTCCGTCGGACATCGAGTTGTAGACGAAGGCATCGTTGCCCTTCATGCGCAGAGCAAGAGCTTGGCCTACCGCGATCGCTAAGCCTTGACCGAGTGAACCACCCGAGATCTCCATGCCGGGCGTATAGGTCGCCATCCCGGACATCGGCAGTCGGCTGTCGTCGGAGCCGTAGGTTTCTAGCTCTTCTTCTGGAAGAACCCCTGCTTCCAAGAGGGCGGCGTATAGAGCAATGGCGTAATGCCCGTGTGACAGTAGGAAGCGGTCACGACCTTCCCATTCCGGGTCATCAGCACGAATATTCATGGCGTGGCAGTAGGCGACAGCAAGCACGTCGGCCCAGCCCAGCGCCTGGCCCACATAGCCCTGGCCTTGAACCTCTCCCATGCGCAAGGCGAAACGCCGAATACGCCACGCGTGTTCCGACATCCTGGCCAAAAGCGGGTGGTGAATCTCGGTCATATTGTTCTCCATTGGTGACCAGCGATCCGGGTTTACTGACGCAATCTATTCATCAGTCAGCAACCGTATTGGGTAATGCCCTGATATTCATGTAAAAATAGTGGCTCGACAAAAGGTTTAAATTCGTCAACTAATGAACTGGATTCATCTATGAAGCTTTTGAAACGGGTGCCTCTCCCTGCCCTCAGAGTTTTTGAAGCAGCGGGTCGTACCTGCTCTTTTGTCGAGGCAGCAAAGGAGCTCGATCTTTCCCCGAGCGCGGTCAGCCATGCGATTCGCAAACTGGAAGCGGCCGCAGGACTTACCCTCTTCACGCGGAACACGCGCCACACATCCCTGACGCTAGAAGGCGCCATGCTGCTGGATCACGTTCAGCGCGGGTTTGAAGAAATGAGTCGAGGCCTTGCGATCGCGACCAACGAGCCTGCGGTACCTCTACGTCTGCACACGGCGCCCACCTTCGCCAGCCAGTGGTTGGTGCCGCGGTTAGCGAGTTTCCTAGAAGACCACCCAGGAATTGATCTGCGTATTTCAGCGAGCACAGACTATGCGCTGTTCGATAACGATGATTTCGACCTGGACATCGTCTACGGTGAGCCCAGACCGTCGCCTCATGAGAAGACGCCGCTGCGCATCGAGGAGTTAACACCGCTGTGCAGCCCGGAGGTAGCCAAGCATCTGCACACCCCTCAGGATTTATATTCTCAGTTCCTAATCCAAAGCGACGGTCAGTCCGTCCAGTGGAGAGGCTGGTTTGCAGCGAATGGAATGCAGCCACCGAGTAACTACGGCTTGGCGTTTGACCGGAGCTCTATGGGCATAGCTGCTGCTGCAGGAGGTCTGGGCGTAGTACTTGAATCTGATTTGTTAGCCGAGCAGGAATTGGCGAGCGGTCGCTTGGTCAGTCCGCTTCGCCATGTCAGCAATAGCGTTCGGTACGTTGGTCACTACCTAGTGCATCCACGCCGACCTAGGCAGCCCCATGCAGTTTCTCAGTTTAAGCAGTGGATGTTCAAAGCACTATCAGCTCAAGCAATTTGAGCTGCCGAAGCCCAAGGCGTTGACGCTGGAGAATCAGACGGTGTGCACTGGCTTCTTGGAAATCCCCGCCGGCGGAGTCAAGCTAAGGCGATGAAGGAAATGCAAGCACCCTGGCTCGGCTGCTGCGGCAGCTATGCTCGTCGTCTCTAGTAGTGGGAAATGTGATGCAGCACCTCGATCACTTATCGTTGCACCTGTTCGTAATCATTTGCGAAGAAGGCACTATCGCCCGAGCCAGCGAGCGTGCATATATGGCGCCCTCCGCTGTCAGCAAGAGAATCTCGGACATTGAGGCGCGCTTTGGCATTACTCTGCTCAAACGCAGTAAGCGTGGCGTCGAACCTACCCCGGCGGGTGTCGCACTTTTGCGCCATGCACGAGGACTGACCCGCGCCATCGAATCTCTGCAAAGCGAACTGAGTGAATACGCGGACGGCGCACGCGGGCATGTGCGTGTGCTAGCCAATGTCTCGTCGATCATGGAGTTCCTTCCCGAGGAATTATCGGACTTCATGCTCGACAATCCGTTGATTCAGGCGGATATCGAAGAACGCTTCAGTCCGGATGTGGTGCGCGGGGTAGCGGAGGGCAATGCAGACCTGGGCATCTGCCGCAAGTCGATGGCCGTTGGCGACCTGGAGTTCGTGCCGTACCGGCAGGATCATCTGGCCGTGGTAGTTGGCGCCGATCACCCGCTGGCCGGGCGGGGCAGTATCGCGTTCGAAGAGACGCTGGATTACGAGCATCTGGGTTTGTCTGCATTCGCCACGCTCAATACCTTCATGCGCAACAGCGCTGAGGCGGCGGGCAAGGAATTGCGTTTTCGCTCGTACGTGTCGTCCTTTGACGCGGCCTATCGTCTGGTGCAGTTCGGCCTGGGCCTCGCAGTGTTCCCGCAGGAGGCGGTGGCGCGCTATGCGCAGCTGTTCGACCTGAGAGTGATCCCGCTGACCGATGACTGGGCGCTTGGCGAGTTCGTCATTTGCATGCGCGACCGCCATGCCTTGAGCCTGTCTGCGCGTCGCTTGCTCGACCATTTGCTGCTGCGTGCGCCGGCTTGGCAGACACGGAGCTGATCCATCGCGGCTGACGATGGATCAACCCGTGAAACACGTCTTTTCTGCCTGTCGTCCTGCTCTTAGTCTGGCCCCACGCTTCAGACAGAGAGACCGCGATGACAACAATAACAATCAACGAAGTCGGCATGCGCGATGGCCTGCAAAGCCTGCACACGGTAATGCCGACTGCCGCCAAGCTGCGCTGGATCGATCGCGCCTATGCCGCTGGCGTGCGCCATATGGAAGTTGCCTCGTTCGTGCCGGCCCGGCTGCTGCCGCAGATGGCCGATGCCAGACAGGTGGTGGGCCATGCCCTGACGTACCCCGATCTGCTGGTAACGGTGCTAGCACCCAACCTGCGTGGTGCGCAGGATGCGCTGGAGTCAGGCGCCCAGCGTATCGTCGCGCCGGTATCCGTCAGCACCGCCCACAGCCTGGCCAACGTGCGCCGTACGCCGCAGGAAATGGTCGAGGAACTGGGGCGCATGTGCCAACTGCGCAACGAGCTGGGGCGTCACGATGTGCAGATGATCGCCGGCATGTCGGTGGCCTTTGGCTGCACCCGCCAGGGCGATGTGCCATTGGCCGACCTGTGCGAGCTGACCCGCCAGGTGATCGAGGCGGGCTGCGACCTGGTCTCGCTGGGCGACACCACCGGCTACGCCAACCCCGGCCAGGTGGCTACTGTGATCCAGGCCGTTCGCTCCATTGCCGGCGAGCGACTGCGTGCCGCGCACTTCCACGACACCCGTGGCCTGGCCCTGGCCAACAGCCTGGTGGCGGTGCAGCAGGGTATTCGCGAGCTGGATGCATCGCTTGCCGGCCTTGGCGGTTGTCCGTTCGCACCAGGTGCGTCGGGCAATACGGTGACCGAAGACCTTGTGTTCATGCTGCAGAGCATGGGTTTTGACACTGGTATCGACCTGCCAGCGCTGATCGCTTCCCGCCAGCTGCTGCGCGAGGTGCTGCCGGATGAACCGCTTTACGGCGCTATTGCCCGCGCCGGCCTGCCGCTCAACTACCGAAGGAACGCGTAATGTCCAGACTCCCCTTGGACGGCATTCGTGTCGTCGAGATTTCGCACATGGTCATGGGCCCCACCTGCGGCATGATCCTGGGTGACCTGGGTGCCGAAGTGATCAAGATCGAACCCACCCGCGGGGACGGCACTCGCCGCTTGCTCGGGGCGGGGGCGGGGTTCTTCCGCACCTTCAACCGCAACAAGCAGTGTATCGCCGTCGACCTCGACACCCACCAGGGCCGTGAGGCGGTGCTGACGCTGATCGACAGCGCCGACGTATTCATCGAGAACTTCAAACCCGGGCGCATGCACACACTGGGCTTCGACTACGCCACGCTGCGCCAGCGTAATCCACGGTTGATCTATGCCTCGCACAAGGGCTTCCTCAGTGGCCCGTACGACAACCGCCTAGCCTTGGACGAAGTGGTGCAGATGATGGCCGGCCTGGCCTACATGACCGGGCCGGTGGGCCGCCCCTTGCGCGCCGGCAGTTCGGTAAACGACATCATGGGCGGCATGTTCGGCGCCATTGGTGTACTGGCCGCGCTCAACGAGCGCAACACCACGGGTGTCGGCCGCGAAGTGCAGAGTGCACTATACGAAAACTGCGTGTTGCTCGCGGCCCAGCACATGCAGCAGTACGTGGTGACCGGCCAGGCAGCGGCGCCGATGCCCAACCGCATCAGTGCCTGGGCGGTCTACGACGTGTTCACCTTCGCGGGCGGCGAGCAGATGTTCGTCGCTGCCACGGGTGAAGGCCAGTGGCAGGCCCTGTGCCAGTTGCTGGGCCAGACCGCCTTGCTCGACGACCCGACCTTGGCGACCAACAATGACCGGGTATTGCAGCGGCCGCGGCTGCTGGCGGATCTGGCCGAGGTGTTCGCCAATCTCGATGCCCAGCAATTGGCTACGGAACTGGAGGCGAACAGTATTCCGTTCGCGCCGATCCGCCGCCCAGAAGAACTGTTCGACGACCCGCACCTGATCCAGAGCGGTGGCATGGCGAACCTGCTGCTGGAAGATGGCAGCAGCACGCCGATGCCCTTGCTGCCGCTGTCGCTGGATGGCCAGCGCCTGCAGCCGCGCCGGCCGATCCCGCGGATTGGCGAACACACGCACAAGGTCATGCGCGAGCTGGGCTATAGCGATGAACGCATCGCCGAGCTGTGTGCGGCGGGGGTGCTGAAAACCGACGACCCGGCCCAGGGAGTGCACTGAATGGCCATCTATCGATACGACAAACTGACCCCGACCCTTCACCCGGAAACCTTCATCGCCGAGGACGCCACGGTAATCGGCGATGTCACCCTGGAGCAGGGCGTGAGCGTGTGGCCGCAGGCAGTGTTGCGCGGTGACAACGAGCCGATCCGCATCGGCCAGCACAGCAATGTTCAGGAAGGGGCGGTGCTGCATGCCGACCCAGGGTTTGCCCTGACCGTGGGTCGCAACGTCACCATCGGCCATCAGGCCATGCTGCACGGCTGCAGCATCGGCGATGGCGCGCTGGTCGGGATCCAGGCGGTGGTGCTCAATGGCGCGGTGATCGGCCGCAACTGCCTGGTCGGAGCCGGCGCCATCGTCACCGAAGGCAAGGTGTTCCCCGACAACTCCCTGATTCTCGGCGCGCCGGCCAAGGTGGTGCGTGAGCTGAGCCCCGAAGCCGTCGCCGGCATGCACGCCAATGCCGCCGAGTACGTGCGCAAGGGCCAGGCCTTCAAGGAAAAGCTCGTGCGCATTGGCTGACACGTTGTACGCGGCGCCCTCAACGGGCGCCGTCGCTCTCCAATAATTACAAAAATGGAGATTCACCATGGTTGCCTTGACTGGCGAAGTGGCGCGCGAGCGCGCCGACAGCCACATCGACGAACTGCTGCTTTACCGCCGCGTGGCTTGGCGCATCATGCCGCTGGCCATCATCTGTTTCCTTTTTTCCTACTTCGACCGCATCAACATCAGTTTCGCCAAGACTCAGATGCAGGCTGAGCTGGGCCTGAGCGACGCCGCCTACGGACTGGCCGCGAGCATGTTCTTCATCGGCTACGTGCTGTTCGAAGTGCCGAGCAGTTTGGGCCTCAAGCGCTACGGGGCGCCGGCCTGGATCTGCCGGATCATGGTGTCGTGGGGCCTGGCCACGGCGGCCCTGGTATTCGCCTACACCCATTACACGCTGTATTTCCTGCGCTTTCTGATCGGAGTAATGGAAGCGGGTTTCGGCCCGGCGATCCTGTTCTACTTGGCCTGCTGGTTCCCTAAGAAACACTTGGCAAAAATGAACGGCCTGTGGTTCCTTGCCGTGCCCTTGGCCGGGGCGGTGGGCGGGCCGGCTGCGGGCTTCCTGCTGGGAACCATGGATGGTGTATTGGGCCTGGCGGGCTGGCACTGGCTGTTTCTGATGTCGGGTTTGCCATGCGTGTTTCTGGGGCTGCTGGTGCTAAGGAAGCTTGACCGCGACATCGAGTCGGCCAGATGGCTTAGCCGCCAGGAGAAAGACCTGCTGGCGGAGAACTTGGCTCAGGACAGGCGCGTGCAGAAACCAATTCTGGGGTCAATCTGGCAGGTGTTGCTGACCCGCGAAGTGGCGATCATGGCGTTCATTTACTACGTGGTGAAAACTGCTTCCTACGGCCTGAACTTTTGGATGCCACACCTGATCAAGTCGTCCGGCGTGCAGGACATGCTGTGGGTCGGCGTGCTGTCGGCATTGCCGTATGCAGTGGCCTGCATTGGCATGGTGTGGTTGACCCGCCGATCCGACCGTACGGGTGAGCGCAAGCGCTACTTGGTGTACTGCCTTCTGGCCGCCGCTTGCGGTTATCTGCTGGCTTGCCTGTACTCCGACTCGTCGGTGGCCATGATGGCTGCGCTGGTGCTGGCCACCGCAGGCACATTCATCGCCATCCCGATCTTCTGGACAATTCCCCAATCGACTTTCTCAGGGCTGGCCATCGCCACGGGCACTGCGGCGATAAACTCGGTTGGCCAACTGAGCGGCATCGTCGCGCCGGTGATGGTTGGTAAAATCAATGACCTTACCGGCAGCAGCTACATGGGCATGCTGTCGATTGCACCGCTGATCCTGATCGCTTGCCTGGTGGTGATGCGCTGCGTCAGAAATCCCAAGGCGTAACCATGAATGTATCCTCCTCCCGGCGGGCATCGCTGATGCTCGCGGCGCTTGGCTGCGCGTGCCAGGCGGCCCAGGCAGGCTTTGCCGACGACGGCAAGGGCAGCCTGGAGGTGCGCAACCTCTACTTCGACCGCGATTTCCATGGTGATACCGCCAGCCAGTCGCGACGCGCCGAGTGGGCCCAGGGCTTCATGCTCAAGTGGCAGTCCGGTTATTCCGATGGCGTTGTCGGCTTTGGCCTGGATGCAGTCGGTATATTGGGCATCAAGCTAGACTCTTCGCCCGACCGCAGCGGCACCGGCCTCTTGCCGCTGGCATCTCTACATCTCCGCATTGCTTCATAACAATCTATAACATTGCGGGCAAGCATAGCAAAGCGGAGCTAAGGTGCCTCTAAGTAGCCGCATTCGATATCATACATTTGTACAAATCCATGCTCGCAAACCTGAACATTTAACGATTTCCAGTACCGCAAAGGCGTTTTAGTCTCCTGTTCAAGCGTTGAACAATAATAAAAGGAGACACCCCATGCCCATTCAGTCAGAGCATGATCCGCGCCTAAAACGATCACTGAAAACACGCCATATCAGCATGCTTGCCCTTGGCGGCGTTATTGGTGCAGGTCTGTTCGTCGGTTCCAGCGCAGTCATTGCCTCAACCGGCCCGGGTGCGTTCCTCACCTATGCCATAACCGGCATCATCGTCGCTCTAGTAATGCGAATGCTCGGCGAGATGGCAGCGGCACATCCCACCAAAGGTTCTTTTGTTGACTACGCCCGAATGGCGTTTGGCCGGCCGGCTGGTGTCCAAATTCACATACCTCCGTTCACGACTTAGCTCCTTGAAACAGCACTAATTTCTCAAAAATCATCACTAATATCCGTTTTTTTGTCACAAAAAAACGGAGTTTAGCGAAGTGGACTTCATATAAATCAATGCCTTACGAACCTCCGTTTTTTTGGATCAGCGGTACGATCATGTCTCCGACGGCGACCTATCCTTAGGCATCAGGTGCACGATTGGAGCATGAATGAATGGTCTCTGTCGGCGATTTTTGCTCGGTGGGTAAGGCGTCCGATCTGCTGGTCGTAGAAGCTGTATGGAAGCAGCGCGGCGGGGTTGTACGTCTCTGCAAACTGTCCAATGGACTCCAGCTGGCTCTGCCCGAGGAGCGGCTGACCATGTCAACGGATCCGGTCGGGGCGTTCCGCAATCATATGGACAAAATCGTCCGAGCCTCTCGCAAAAAGTCCAAAGCCTCAGCTAAGCCCGTGTTCGAATCGAATCCTGCTTGCGAGTTTGCAGAGTACCTTGCCATTACCAAGGACGAAGAGGCCAAGTATCGGATCAAGTCAATCACTTACTTTCTCATCCTGCTGGAATCACAGTACCTGGCCCCTAACTATTCTCTGAAAGCGCTATGGCGAGACGTCTGCGCCAAATGTGACCTGCTGAACATTGATCCGCCAACACTTGGGTTTGTCAGAGACCGGTTGCATAGCCGGTATCGCTCATTGCGCCTCGAAATGATCGGGCGATAGCTATGGAATTTTCAATAGGTGAAGCAGTTTTTGTGGATGGTAAGGAAGGCATCTACCTAATAGACGGCGATTTTCCGGAGCGGGGCTGTTACCGGGTCAAACTCACCGGATTACCTGTGCCTTCAATTGAGGTACCTAAGAGCAAGGTTTACAAGATCAGTACCAAGGCCGTTGAGCAAATCCGCGCGGCAAGTGACGTTAGTGTCGAAAACGCCAAGCCGGACAATGAGGTCAGGCCTGTTGCCCCGTATACCCCTGAACAAATTATTGTGGGGACAGCCCGGGAGGAGGTTATTAAACCTCTGTATCTGGAGCAGATCACCAAAGAAGAAGCTGAGCAAAGGCTTGGCCTCGGGCGAACGGTTGTGAATGATCTACTTCGTCGCTATCGGGAATGGCAATCATGGGAAGCGCTGGTGCCTGGTGTTTCTGGACGGAGAAAGGGTGATACTCAGCTAGAGGATGAGGTTGAAAATATTCTGGTTATAGCGATCGATGAGGCCTACAAGGGGCCTGGTGCATCTGTAGTCGCTGTCCTTAACCGTGTCCGGTGGGAATGCAAAAACATCTCAAAAAATCCGCCTTCTGCCTCCACGGTTGAGAGACGATTCAAGCAGGCATCCATGCGCAAAGCAGTCGCTAATACCAAAGGCCCTGTCGCAGCGCGGGATAAATTGGACTCCTTCCCGTTTGGTGCAGTAACACAGCACGCCCTTGAACTTGGACAGGCTGATAACAGTCCACTCGACTGTCATGCGGTCGATCCAATCACTGGAAAAGTACTGGGGCGACCGAACCTTACCATCATCAGTGATGACCATACGGGATCCTATCTAGGATTTTGGTTATCGTACGGTGCGCCCTCAAGAAACACACTCGCGAATGCATTCTTCATGGCATTACAGCCTAAAGATGAACTGTTAGCGGAGTTCGGGCTTTCTGAAAAGTTTAAATGGATACAGTATGGGAAGCTATCCAGGCTCAGAACAGATGGTGGCGGTGATCTCAATGCCAAAACTGTGCTTGCAACGCTTGCCGCTAATGACATACGTCATGAGCGTAGAGAGCGCCCCCAGAGTGGTGGGAAGGTAGAGCGTAAGATTGGTGTGCTGAACCGCTATTTCATTCAAACGCTGAATGGAGCGATAGCGTCCAGTAGAAAAATCGCAAGAGGGGAAAATCCAGAAAAGCTCGCAGAATATTCCATTAAAGACCTATTTATCCTTATTATAACGCAAATATGTATTCTGCATGAATGTCCAGGTAAGGATGGTTTAACGCCCAATCAACGGTGGATTAGGGACTTCGGTGAAAAGGACGGTGTAGTACGAACGCCTCCAGTAGTCAAAGACGCAATCCAGTTCAAGATCGGCATGCTCCATCAGAGGAATATACGTGTAAGACGTGAGGGACTCCTGACTCTGGAGTTGTTGTATGAGCCCGGCCCTTACTGGAACAGAGTCGGAGAGCGCGTCATCATCAAACTCGATTACGGCAACTTGCACAGGGCGTGGGTAATGGACAAAGGATTATGGGTTCCTGTCAAACTTATCAATGCAGAGAATTTTCCGAAAACCATGATCGAGTGGAATATTCTGCGTAAGTCCGGACTTCCAGCAGGGCAGCATACCCCTGAAGGTTTGCAAGCCATGGAGGTGCAGCATCACCTCAAACAGTCTCTTCTGACTCAACAGCAGCAGCGTCGGCTGCAGGAGAGCCGGGATCTTGAGGACAAGATGTGCAAGATCAATCAGCCTGCATCCAGCCCCCTTCTGGATCCCAAAGCGTCTACTAAGCCTCACCAAGGCCCTATACCAGTCATGATGGGGGATGACCTGTGACCCACTTAAGTCCCCGAGCATTGGCGCTGTTAGAGCTTCCTCGTGAGGAGCGGGCTATTGCGTGCCTGCGTGACGTATTTCTTAATTATCCCTCGGCGATGGCCGTCGAGCAAAGTGCAAAACGGCTGATCGCATCGCCCAGAAATACGTCAAACGCCGGCATGTCGCTCATAGCTCTTCCCGGCTTAGGCAAGTCGTCTATTGGAGTACGTTGGGAAAAGCAAAGCTTTGAGGCTGCGTCAGGTTGGCCGGGCAAGATTATATATCTCGATTTGGTAAAAAATAGCGCAAATCTCAGCATTATGAAGTTGTTCCTCGCTGCAATCGGGGAACGATTTCATACGCGCCCATTGAATCTTAGCTACAGGGATGTAGCGTTGGCTAAGATTTTAGTTAGGGAACATAACGTGCGCGGGGTTTTTGTTGACGAGGCAGCGATGTTAAGACTCGCTTTAACAGGGGCGGCTATGCATCGAGAGCTAGGCTCAATAAAGGGGATGGCCGGGCACGAGTGGCAGCTCAATATCTTTTTGAGCGGTACGCCGGATGATATGTATGCATTGTTTGATAACGATGCAACACTGAAGTCAAGATTTAATATTCGTGTAGGTTCACTGAGTTCCTGGAAAAATGATGCGGAGGGGAGGTCTTTTTGAATCGCCCCTGGTTTCGTAGACACCTCCAAGCCTCATAATGAGGCCCAAATAGGAGGTGCCATGAGTCGTCAGCGTTACCCTGAAGAATTCAAGATCGAAGCGGTCAAGCAAGTGACCGAGAAAGGCAAGCCTGTCGCTGAGGTCGCCCAGCGCCTGGGCATGTCCGTGCACAGCCTTTACGCCTGGATCAAGGTCTACAGCAAGCCCCAAGAGCAGCGTCAGCAAGACAATGATCAGCAGGCTGAACTGCGCAAGCTGCGCGCTGAACTCAAGCGCGTGACGGAAGAGCGAGACATCTTAAAGAAGGCCGCCGCGTACTTTGCCAAGGAGTGCGGCTGAAGTACGCCTTCATCAAGAAGCACTCGACGGATTACCCGGTGCGGCGCCTTTGCCAAACCCTCAAGGTGCATCCCAGCGGCTACTACGCTTGGTTGGCGGAGCCTCAATCTGCCCGAGCAAAAGAAGATCATCGTCTGCTTGGTTTGATCAAACATGCTTGGCTCGAAAGCGGAGGTGTGTACGGCTATCGCAAAATTCATGGTGACCTGCGTGAGCTGGGAGAGACATGCGGGCGAAATCGAGTCGGTCGTTTGATGCAAGCAGAGGGGTTGCGTTCGCAAACGGGTTATCGCCGTCGTCCTGGGTTTTATGGCGGAAAACCAACCGTGGCCTCGCCCAACCACCTTGCCCGGCAGTTCAAGGTCAGCGAGCCGAACAAGGTCTGGGTGACCGATATCACTTACATCCGCACCTATGAAGGATGGCTTTATCTGGCGGTAGTGCTGGATCTCTTCTCACGCCAAGTAATTGGTTGGTCAATGAAGCCAAGGATGAGCAGCGACCTTGCTATCGACGCGATGCTGATGGCCGTTTGGCGACGCAAGCCACAGCAGCAAGTGATGATTCACTCAGACCAAGGCAGTCAGGGCGGATTCAATCGATCGTCGCAACACAAGATTGTTGAACAGATTTTAGATACTCATTCAGAGCTTCAGCGGGTGTTTTCCAGCCGAGTGTAGGCTGCAATCGCCTTGAGCTTGAACTGCTCGGTGTACTTGCCCATAGATCCCCCAAGGGTTGGATTGGTGTCCAACCTCTTGGGGGCAGTCCATACCTGTGGGAGCGGGCTTGCCCCGCGAAGAGGCCCGAACAGGCAACTCATTACCTGTGGCTCAATGCTGTGTCCGTGGCTGATGCGCCGGCATCTGCACCTGGATCAACGCCGATTCAAGCAGCACACGCAGTGCCTCCAGCTCATGCATCGTCGCCATCATCAAGATCGACACGGGTGATTTGGGCTGTAGGAGAATGGCCTGATTTGCCACGGACTGTGCGCACAAGGCGTAGTCCGCTGCCTGGATGAGGGTGTCTTCTAGGGAATGGTGGTTGTGGGGTGGATCGGGGACTATTTTTAGCATCACTTAATCCTTTCATGGTGCAGCCACCTGCCTGCTGTCAAACAGAAGGGTGGCAGCTGTACGTGGGTTGACAGACCGGCGGATTAAGCAAAGTTCCGGCGCACGCAAGCGTGCCCGCACGTACAGCCGCCATTGAAGCGAGCTATATGCTTAATACCGTCGCGGCCTGTCAAAGCCGATCGCTGTTTTCAGCGACACGCCGAGACTAGAGCGCTGCCTGAACAGCCGCAACGGAAAAAAGGCGGCAGGAGTATGTTTGGGAAATGCCCTACAAGGAAGGGGTTAAATCTGATTTCCTCTCTCCGAAGTTTCACAGCTGGGCCTCTTCGCAGCGGTCATGCGCGGTCTGGGTAGGAGCAGCCTTGTGCTGCGAAGAGGCCGGTAGCAGCCCTGAAGATTCCCGGTTTGGTCACGGGCCTCTTCGCAGCGCAAGGCTGCTCCTACACGGAATGCGTAAGCCTGTTACAGGTCATCCACGAACGGCAGCGGTAGTGCGGCCATTTGTAGGCACTGCAACCGGTACTCAAAACGCAACCACAGGTGGTCAAAGAAGTACGCCGCCGTTTGGCGTTTGCGCCGGTAGAACGGTTGCTCCACTTGCATCAACGCCAAGCGTGCCGCCCGGGCCCAGGCATGGCCGAGCAACACCATCGCTAACGCTTGCAGGAAGTCACCCGCTGCCCGGTAGGCATATTCCCTGTCATCATGCCGCACAAGCCCACGCACCCAAGCGCGTAATCCTTCACTGGCGACGTGCAACTGCTGCGCCCAACGCCTGCCTTCGGCGTCACTCGCCAAAACCGCATCTTCCAGCACGTGATCGAGCAGCGCTTCCAGCGCCTCGCCACGGTCGCCCAACACCTTGCGCACGAGCAGGTCGTTGGCCTGGATCTCGTTGGTGCCCTCGTAAATCATGGCCACGCGGCTGTCGCGTACGATCTGCTCGATGCCCGATTCGGTGACGTACCCGTAACCGCCAAACACCTGCAACGCGTCACTGGCCAGCTGGAACCCTTGCTCGGTGAAAAAGGCTTTGACCACGGGCGTGAGCAAGCCGATGCGGGCCTCCAGGGTGTGACGGGCCGCCCCTTGCGACTGCTCGGCAAGGTCGAGCAGGTGGGCACTCCAATAGCCGATGGCGCGCATGCCTTCGGTCAGTGCTCGAGACTGCCACAACACCTGACGCACGGCCGGTTGGAAGGCCACCGGGTCCGCTGCGGCAGCTTGAGCACCTTCAGGACGCACCACCGCACGCATTTGCACACGCGCCTGTGCATAGGCCATGGCACGCTGCCCGGCGCTTTCGGCATGGGCCAAGCCCTGCAGCCCCACGTAGGTGCGGGCACTGTTCATCATCACGAACAACGCAGCCAGGCCGCAATGGGGCTCGCCGATGAGCCAGCCTTGAGCCTGGTCGAAGCTGAGGCTGCAGGTAGCGCTGGCGTGAATGCCCATCTTGTGTTCGATGCCGGTGCAATGAACGCCGTTGGACTGGCTTTGCTCAGTTAACTTGGGAACCAGGAACAACGACAGACCACGGCTGCCAGCAGGCGCATCGGGCAGCCGCGCCAGCACTAGGTGGACGATATTGTCGGTGAGGTCGTGCTCGCCACCCGAAATGAATACTTTGTTGCCCGTCAGCCGATAAGCCCCTGCTTCATCCACCCGCGCCTGCGTGCGTATCAGCCCCACATCGCTGCCGGCCTGGGGTTCGGTCAGGCACATGGTGGGCAGGCATTCACCGCTGACGATCTTGCCCAGCCAGGCCCGGCGCAGCTCGGCAGAGCCAAACGTACGCAGGCACTCGTAGGCGCCATGGGCGATGCCGCTGTACATGGCCCAGCCATGGTTACAGGCGTAGATCACTTCGTGCAGCGCCGCGCCGAGCAGCAGCGGCAGGCCCTGGCCGCCGTGCTCCACTGCGCAGGTCAAACCGGGCCAGCCGCCTTCCACGTAACGCTGGTAGGCCTGGCGGAAACCTTTCGGGGTGGTCACTGTGCCGGCGTGGAAGCTACAGCCTTCGCGGTCGCCACTCATGTTTAAAGGCAGCAACTGGTGTTCTGCAAAGCGCGCGCCCTCCTCCAGCAGTTGGTGAGCCAGCGCGCTGTCGACGCCGGCGAACCGCTCGGATTCAGCCCAGGCCGCCGGCGCTTGCAGCCAGTGATCGATCACGAAACGGATGTCTTGCAGCGGAGCGCGATAGGTAGACACGTGAACCTCCTTTTCAGGTCTTGGCCAGTGGGTTTTCCAACAGCAGGGCCATGCCCTGGCCACCGCCGACGCAGGCCGATACCACGCCATAGCGCTGGCCACTGGCGCGCAATTGCCGCGCAACGCTGATCACCAGGCGCAGGCCGGTTGCGGCCAGCGGGTGGCCAAGGGCGATAGCGCCGCCACAGGCATTCAGCCGTTCCGGCGCGATGCCCAACGACTGCTGCACCGCTACAATCTGCGCGCCCTGGGCTTCGTTGATTTCGAAGCAGGCGATGGCGTCCAGCGGCAGGCCTGCACGCTTCAGCAGCAAACGGATGGCCGGCACCGGGCCCAGCCCCATCACCTCAGGCGCGACGCCCACCACACTGCTGGCCCGCAACCAGGCCATCGGCGTGCGCCCAGCCAGCTGGTCTGCCGAACACATCAGCACCGCCGCTGCGCCATCCACCACCGCACAGCTATTGCCCGCGGTTTGCACCCCCTGCGGGTAAATCGGGGGCAGTTGCTGCAAACGCTCGAACGCGGTCGCGCGCGGGTGGCTGTCTTCGGAGACGGCTTCAACGCCACGCGGCAGGCGAATGCCGCGTGGCAACAAACCCGGCGCTTCAAACACTTCATTGCCAACACTGATGCACTCGTCGGCAAACCACCCTCGCGCCCGCGCAGCCATGGCCCGCGCGAAGCTCTGGGCCGCCCAGGCGTCTACGGCAGCCCGGGGGATGTGACAGTGCCGGGCGATGTTCTCGGCGGTCTGGATCATGCTGATGCCAACAGCGGGGTCGAACAGGGCTTCCCAGAGAAAGTCTTTGAAGCCGACTTCGCCGCCCAAGCGAAAACCGCCACGGTGGGTGTAGGCCACGATCGGATTGCGCGACATCGACTCGGCCGCCACACACAACACCGTGCCCGCCTCCCCCGCCTGGATTTGCTCACCCGCCTGGCGCAGCAGTTCAAAACCGGTCGCGCAGATGCGTTGCACCATCAGCGCGGGTACTGCCTGGTCGACGCCACAGTACAGCCCGATATGCCGGGGCAGCATGTAGGCGTCGAAGTCGGCCTGGGCCATGGAGCCGGCCAGTACGCTGTCGACGTCGCGCCCCTCCAGCCCAGCGCGCTGCAACACTGCGCGGCCGGCCTTGATGCCCAGGTCGGTCGGCGAGACCAACCCGAATGCGCCATTGAGGTCGACCCACGGCGTGCGGATACCATCGAGCAACGCGGTCGCCGCAAACGCGCGGAATTGCCCCCGCGCCGTCATGGCGCGTCTACACGTAACGGCCCCGGCCCGGCGTACAGGTTGTCGATGAGGCCCTGGCGCAGTTGCAGGACCGCACGCTGGTTGATCGAGCCTTTGTCGGTGATCTCGCCGCGGTCGATGGACGGCGCTTCGTCGGCCAGGCCCGCGAACTGGATAAAGCTGGCGTTACCCGTGGCGCCTCGGTTTAGGCTGGCCAACAGGCTCGACAGCCAGTCCCGCACGGCAGGCGATGCCAGCACCTGGGCATCACTGGCGTGGTCGCCAAGCCCGGCCAACTGCCGGCACTCCGGCAACCGCGGGAAGATCAGCAAGCCCAGGCACTCGCGGTCCGGGCCCAGTACCACGACGTCCAGCACATACGGGGCACCCTGCAGGATCACCTGGGTGCGCATGGGCCCGACGCTGACGAACACCCCGGAGGACAACTTGAAGTCCTCGGCAATACGCCCGTCGAACATCAGCCCAAGCTGCGGGTTGTCGGGGTCGCACAGGCGCACGGCATCACCGCTGCGGTAGAACCCTTCTTCGTCGAACGCCGCTTCGGTTTGCTGGGATGAGCGCCAGTACCCCGGCATCACATGCGGCCCGCGAAACCTCGCTTCGAGTTTGCCGTCCACCGGCACCAGCTTGACCTCGCAGCCCGGGGCCGGCAGGCCGATGTAGCCGGCGACCGACAGCGGCCCCGTGGTGAACGTGCACGACGGCGAGGTCTCGGTCATGCCCAGCCCCGCCATCATGCGGATGCGTTCGCCACAATGGGCCACGGCCACCGCGTCAAGCCGGTCCCAGATGGCCTGTGACAACCCGGCGCCGGCAAAAAAGAACAGCTTCATGCGTTGGAAAAAGCGTTCGCACAGGCTGCTGTCCTGCTCCAGCGCCTTGACCAGTTCTTCCCAGCCCTTGGGCACGGTCAGGTACGCCGTGGGGGAAATGTCCTTGAGGTTGTGCAGCGTCTGGGCAAAGCCTTGCGGCGTCGGCTTGCCATCGTCGATATACAGCGTGCCGCCGTTGTACAGCACGATGCCGACATTGTGGCTGCCGCCAAAGGTGTGGTTCCACGGCAGCCAGTCGACCAGCACCGGTGGCACTTCGGCGAATTCCGGAAAGGTCTGCAACAGCATCTGCTGGTTGGCGCAGAGCATGCCCTGGGTGGTGACCACAGCCTTGGGCAGCTTGGTGGAGCCGGACGTGAACAGGAACTTGGCCAGGCTGTGTGGGCGCAACGCGGCAAAGGCTTGGTCGGCGCAAGGGTGTGCGGCGGTGGCCAACAGTTCGGCGAACGGCGTGCTGGCCCGGCCTGGCAGTTCGCCCTCGCCCAGCACCAGTGTCACCGAGGGCTCGAACACCGCATCGATGGCTCTGCCATAGGCGGCGTCGGCCGCGAACACCAGGCCCGGTTGCAGGGTCTGGACGATATGGCGCAGCTTGCCAAAATCCTGGGACAGCAGTGAATAGGCCGGCGATACCGGGCAATACGGGATGCCGGCATACAGTGCGGCCGAGGCCAGTTGCACATGCTCAAGGTCGTTGCCCGAGAGGATCACCAGCGGGCGTTCGGCGCTCAGGCCTTGATCCAGCAACCAGGTGGCGATGGATCGAACACGCTGCAACATGGTGGCGTAACTAATGTGCTGCCACTCGCCATCGGCACCACGGCGGGCAACGAACGTTTGCTCGCCGCGCTGTTCGGCCCAATGCAGCAAGCGCTCCATCAGCCGTGCCGGGTAAGCAGCAAGTGGTTCCACAGGGTCCAGGTAGAGGATGTCGCCTTGTTGGCGCACCTGTACCTGAGGCTGCCCGATCTTGACGGCGCGCAAGGGCGCACGCTGGGCAACGGAGAGGGTTTCGCAGACCATGAAGGCTACCTCTGCCTTAGTGCGCCCGAGGGCCGAGAGGCCCCCAGGTGCATTCGCTATTGTTGTTGTGAGTGCGTGGGTTAGATCGGGTAGTGCCGGGCGCCTTGCTGCACGGTGACCCAGCGCAGCTGGGTAAAGGCGTCGATCGCCGCCGTGCTGCCGAAGCTGCCGTAACCACTGGCCTTGACCCCGCCAAAAGGCATCTGCGCCTCGTCATGCACGGTCGGGCCATTGATGTGGCAGATGCCCGACTCCAGGCGCTGGGCAAGGGCCAGGGCGCGCTGGGTGTCACGGCTGAAAATCGCCGCGCTCAGGCCAAACTCGGAGTCGTTGGCCAGGGCCAGCAGCGCTTCGTCACCGCTGGCGCGCAGCACCACCGCGACGGGGCCGAACGACTCTTCGCGGTACAGTTTCATGTCGGCGTTGACCTGGTCGAGCAGCACCGGCTGCATAACGCTGCCCGTGCGCTCACCACCCGCCACCAGGGTCGCGCCCTTGCTGAGGGCATCATCAACCAGCGCCTGTATGCGCTCACCGGCCCCGGCATCGATCAATGAACCCAGCGGCGCATCGGTTTGCGCAGGGTCCGCTGCGCGCAAGCTGCGGACTTTTTCACCGAGCTTGGCGACGAAGGCATCGGCCACGGCCTGGTCGACGATCAGCCGCTCGGTGGACATGCAGATCTGGCCCTGGTTGAAGTAGGCGCCAAACGCTGCGGCATCCACCGCGGCATCCAGGTCGGCATCGGCCAGCACCAGGAACGGTGCCTTGCCGCCCAGTTCGAGCACCGCGGGCTTCAAGTGACGCGCCGCCAATTGCCCAACGATGCGCCCTACATGGGTAGACCCGGTGAAGTTCACCCGGCGCACCGCCGGGTGCGCGATCAGCCGCTCGACCACCGCCGGCGCATCGTGCGGGGCGTTGCTGATCACGTTGACCACGCCATCGCCCAAACCGGCCGCCTGCAATACCTGGCCGATCAGGCCATGCACCGCCGGGCTGGCTTCGGAGGCCTTGAGTACCACGGTGTTACCGCACGCCAGGGGCATGGCGATAGCGCGTGTGGCCAGAATCACAGGTGCATTCCACGGCGCGATGCCCAGCACCACGCCGCAAGGTTGGCGCAGGGCCATGGCAAAGCTGCCGGGCACGTCGGAGGGGATGACGCTGCCCTGGATCTGGGTAGTCATCGACGCCGCTTCACGCAGGATGTTGGCCGCCAGCATCACATTGAAACCGTACCAGTTGGCCTTGGCCCCCGTTTCCCCGGCCATGGCCAGGAATTCGTCACGCCGGGCGTCCAGCGCATCGGCCGCCTTCAGCAAGCGCGCGCGGCGCTCGCCTGGCCCCAGCGCAGCCCACGCGGGGAACGCCGCCTGGGCCGCTTCGACCGCCGCATCGGCGTCGGCCAGGGTGGCCGCAGCCACCACCGACACCACCTCGCCGCTGACCGGATGGCGACGCTCGAACGTGCCGCCGTCGCTGGCCGCACGGGCCTTACCGCCAATTAACAATGGCACCTCGAACATCGGGCATTCCTCTTTTCTGATTATTCGGGAATGAACGCCAAGATCACTCAGCGCTTGTAGGCTTGCAGGCCAGGCTTGATGCTCTTGTCGTCAAGGAACTGCTTCAAGCCCTGCGCACGCCCGTGCTCGGGGTCACGCAGTTGCGCCTGGTCGAGCTTGGCGTACAGGTAGTCTTCGTTCTGCTCCCAGGTCAACTCGCGGCAGCGCTTGAAGCCGTTTTTGGCGGCGCGCAGCACCACTGGGTTCTTGTCCAGCAGGTCTTGGGCAAGCAGTACCACTTCATCGCGCAGCTGCGCCAACGGCACGCTTTTGTTGACCAGGCCCATTTGCGCGGCTTTCTGCCCGTCGAAGGTCTTGCCGGTCATGATGTAGTACAGCGATTCACGGTGGCCCACGGTGTCGGCCATGGCTTTGCTGACCAGGTTGCCCGGTGGGATGCCCCAGTTGATTTCAGACAGGCCGAAGGTGGCCTCATCGGCGCAGATGGCCAAGTCGCAAGCGACCAGCGGGCTGAAACCGCCGCCGAAGCACCAGCCGTTGACCATGGCGATGGTTGGCTTGCTGTAGAAGCGCAGCAGCTTCCACTGCCATTCCGAGGCATCGCGGCGGATGCGCTCTTGAAGAATTTCCGGGCCGGCGTCCACCTCGCGGAAGTACTCCTTGAGGTCCATGCCCGCGGTCCAGGCGCTGCCTTCGCCGGTCAAGACCAGCACACGGGCGTCGGCGTCCTGCTCGATGGTTTCCAGCACATCGCGCATTTCACGGTTGAGCGTCGGGCTCATGGCATTGCGCTTTTCAGGACGGTTGAAGCTGACCCAGGCGATGCCTTGCTCGACGGTAACTTTCACGGTCTGCCAGCGGTTGTCGTATTGGCCCATCACACACCTCTTGTACTGATTGTTCGTTGTGGTTGGCCGAACATTAGCCCGGCCATTTAGTTAAGTCAATTAACCATTAATAAAATTATCTATTTGACTTCGAAGGCGTCGTAGACGACGGCATTGCCCAGGCGCATGGCACTGCCAACGCCCACCGTGCGGTTGAGCCAGGCGTACTGAGGGGCCGAGGTTTCAAAGTGCATCGTGATGCGGAACTGGTACAGGCTGGGGTCGACATCCTCGCCGGCGGCGACTTTTTTCATCACCTCGGGCGGGCCGAAGCGATAGCCCTCGGTACGCAGGTAGATCAACGCACCGTCGTCGGTCTGCAGCAGGTAACGGGTGTCGATGATGGCGACGCCCTCGGGGGTGACCACCTGCCAGTCCGCGCCATTGTTGAGGATGGTGCCCTTGAGCCGGGGGCCCTCGAAATGCCCACCCGTGATGGGGATGATTCGCCGTTTGCCTTGTCCGCTGGTGGCGCCCAATTCCCAGATCGGTGCCACCAGGTCAACGCTGAAGCGCGCCAGCGGCTCGAGCTTGAGCGGCGGCGGTTCATAGCTCGCGGCCTGGGCCAGTGCGGCGCAGCTGCTCAAGCACAGGGCGATAAGCCCTTTACGCAGGCTCATGGCGCCACCCCTTGCGAAGCCGCAGCCTCGGTGGGCGTTGCACGTCGCCCCAGCAGCGCCATCGCCGCCACAGCCGCTACCACCAAGCCCGGCGAGGCCGCCAGCAACAAGCCCCCTACCCCGGCGCCAGCGGCAAGGATCTGCCCTGCCGCCAAGGGCCCGGCCATCGACCCCAGTCGGCCCACGGCCACCGACGCGCCCACCCCCGTGGCACGCACGTGTGTCGGGTACAGCGTGGGGGCCAGCGCGTACAGCACCAACTGGCCGCCGATGGCGCAATAGCCGGCGGTAAAACCGGCCAGCAGGATCAAACCGAAGGTGGTGGACAGGCCCAGGCCCGCCAGGGAGGCGAGCATGCCAGCGTAGGCGATCAACACCGCACGCCCAGCGTGCCCACGGTCCATCATGCGCCCGGTCAGGAATGACCCCGCCGCGCCGCCCAGGTTGAACAGGATCTGCACCGCGCCGGCCTGCGGCCGCGAATAGCCCTGGCCGATCAGCAGCGAGGGCAGCCAGTTCAGCAGCATGTACAGCACGGTCAAGGTGAAGAAGCATGCCAGCCACAGCAGCAGCGTGCGGCTCGCCCGGCCGGGGCCAAACAGTTGCGCTGCCAGCCCGTTCTGCGTGCCGCTGGCGGCAGCCTGGGCGCGAAACGCTTGGGACTCCGGCAGCCAGACCATCAGCACGAAGGCAATCGCAATCGGCGCAAAGCCGCCCACGTAGAACACCGTGCGCCAGCCCTCGCCCAGGCCCGCCATGCCAATCACCGAAGCGATGGCGCCACCCAGCGGCACGCCGCAGTAAGTCAGGCTGACCGCCGTGCTGCGCAGGCGCTCGTGGGCGGCTTCACTGGCCATGGCGATAAGGATCGGCAGCGCCGCGCCCAGCCCCAGCCCGGTCATCAGCCGCGCCACCAGCAGCGATGGGTAGTCCCAGGCATGCGCGGTGGCCAACGAGAACCCCCCGAACAGCAACACGGCCAGGATCAGGATGCGTTTACGCCCCATGCGGTCCGCCAGCCAGCCGCCGACGAAGGCGCCCGGCAATAAGCCGAGCAAGCCGGCACTGAACACCCAACCCAGCATGGCGGGGGTCAAGGCGAATTCCTTGGCCATGTGGGGCGCGGCAATGCCGGTGGCTTGCAGGTCGAGCCCTTCAAGCAGCGCGACGAGAAAACACAGGCCGATCGTCAGTACCGGCCGGTGCGATGGTGCGATTGAACCACTCATGTGCAGCCCTCTTGTTGTTATGCGAATAGGAGTCAGAGCCTGAAGGTCGCACGTAACGACACCAGCGAGGCATCGTCGCCCCCGGCATCGCGGATGGCAGCGCCGATGTCGTAGTACTTCAGGTCCAGGTCGAGCGTCAGGTTAGGCGTCGCCAACCAGCGGGTATTGACGCGGTAGATGGTGCCCACGTGTCGGCCGGTGTCGCGGGTGTTGGCGAGGATGCTCATGCCGGGCATGTATACGCCGTCATGGGTGTTCTGCTTCCACACCTCGAAGATACCGGGTTCGAAACGCAGGGTGCGCCAGGGTGAAAAGCCAAAGGTCGGGCCAATGACGAGGATGTTGCTCAAGGTGCTCAGGCTGGCCTCGCCGTACACGCCGTTGCGCGGGTATAACGGGTCGAAGGTACCGACCTTGCCATCGCCCAGGTCGCCGTCACCGCTGGCCGCGTCCAAGCGCATGGCCAGGCGTGGGGCCCAGGGGTGGTTGAAGGTGTAGCCGGTGTCGCTGGACACCGCCCAGGCACGAATGGAGGCGTTGCCCAAATGCCCATTTTGGCCGGCCAAGTCCCAACTCCAGTCCAGGGCCTGGAAGCGGCCGAACAGGCGGGTGCCGAACGTGTAGCGTTGTTCATCACCGGTTTCCCCCGCCAGGGCGCGGTCGTCGGTTTCCAGGCCAAAGGCGAACAAGTCGATGTTCCAGGCCTGGGTCAACGGCAGGGTGCCGTACAGGCCATAAAACTTGACCCCATTATTGCTGCCGTCATCCCAGCTGTCCTCGCCGGTCTTCACCGGCCGTACCGCAAAGGCATCGAGCTTACGCCCGTCCTTGAGGTTGAGGCTGGCGCGCAGGCCGTCGAAGGTCTGGCGGATGTTGGGGGAGTCGCGGTAGGTGACGAACACCTGGTTGCCGAACGCCATCTCCTGGCGGCCGACACGGGCCGTGTAGCGCCCACCGTCAATGTCATGGTTCAGGTCGATAAAGGCCTGGCGCACTTCGTTGCGGCTTTCGTCGTTCGGTGAGTACAGGTCCTTGCCGAACGCGCGGGTGTTCTCGACTTGCACAAAGGCACGCAGCGCATCGTCGAACAGGTGCAGGTCGGCATGGGCTTGCAGGCGCTGCATCAGGTAGGAGTCGTCTTTGATCCCGCGCAGGCCAAAGAAGGGTTTGTCCAGTGAATCGGCGCGGTAGCGCGCTTCCGCGCCCAGTTGCAGCCATGCGCTTTCGGACGGGCGATGGTAACGCAGGCCATCGAAAGGATCGCGGGCTTTACCTGGGTCATCCAGAAAGCGGTAATCCTCGACCCAGCGCGGCGCGCCAGGCCGCCCTGGGCGGCTGTCTTCCAGGGGGCTCGCCGCTTGTGAAAGCTGGGCGATTGATAACAGCGCCAGGGACAGACATGCCCCCGTCAGCGGCTTCGTCATCAGAATATCCTTTCTTGTTGTTGTGAAAATGGATAACTCTGTTAACGATTATTTTGTTTAACGATGATGGCGTCAATAGCCGTCAGCGCTTATCGCATACAACGAGGCGCGATCACTGTTCGCTGATCGAACAGTTTTTAAACCCGCTATTTAGGCGGATTGCCTGGATGAACCCGGACAGAAGCGTTTCAGCCAGGGTCGCCGCCGGTCTTCATTCCTTGACAAGATAATTAAATAAAAAAATCATGTAGTGCACCCAACCCACAATAATAAAGAGACACCCATGATCCCCTCCAAGCCCTTGCTCGCTTTCAGCCTGCTGCTGCTCGGCGCCAGCCAAGCGTTCGCCGCCCCAACCGTTAAACAACCCAACATTTTGCTCGTGGTCGCGGATGACCTGGGGTTTTCCGACCTGTCTGCGCTGGGCAGCGAGATCGCGACCCCGCACCTGGACAAGCTGCTGGCCGACGGACGCCTGATGCTCGACTTCCATGCTTCACCCAGCTGCTCGCCCACCCGCGCCATGCTGATGTCCGGCAACGACCCGCACCTGTCCGGGGTCGGCATGATGGCCGAGTCGCGTGGGCGCCTGCCGGCGGGCAGCGAGGTGCAACCGGGGTATGAAGGGGTGCTGGGCGCCAATGTGGCCACGCTCGCCGAGTTGTTGCGCGATGCCGGTTATCGCACCTACATTGCCGGCAAGTGGCACCTGGGCATGACGCCCGCGCAGCAGCCGCAAAACCGCGGCTTCGACCAGGCGTACGTGTTGCTGGAAGGCGGCGCGGCGCATTTCAAGCAAACCAACATGGGCCTGCTGCCCAACTACAGCTGGAGCTTCCGCCACAACGGCGAGCCGGTGGAACTGCCCAACGACTTCTACTCGACCCGCTGGTTCACTGACCGCCTGATCGACGTCATCGACCAGGGCAAGGCGAGCCAAAAGCCCTTCTTCGCCTTCGCCGCCTACACCGCACCGCACTGGCCGCTGCAAGCGCCCGACGCGTACCTGGCGCAGTACCGTGGCCGCTATGACCAAGGCTACGAACAGATCGCGCGCGAGCGGCTGCAGCGCCAGCGCAAGGCCGGGCTGGTGCCTGCGGACTTCCCGATGGAGCCACAACTCGAAGGTGTGCCCAGCTGGGCCTCGCTGACCCCGGAGCAACGGCAACAGTCAGCACGCACCATGGAGGTGTATGCCGCGATGGTGGCGGCACTGGACGCCGAGGTGGGCCGCCTGGTGGACCACCTGCGTGAAACCGGCGAGCTGGACAACACCTTGGTGTTGTTCATGTCTGACAATGGCCCGGAAAACGCCAACCGCGTCGATCCGGAATGGATCAAACGCAATTTCGATAACCGCCTGGACAACTACGGCCGGCCTGATTCGTTCCTGATGATCGGCTCGGCATGGGCCCAAGTCAGCGCCCTGCCCAGCCGCCGCTACAAGATGACCACCTACCAGGGTGGCATCCGCGTACCGGCCTTCGTCCACTACCCTGCCACGATAAAACCCGGGCGCAGCGAAGAACTGGCCAGCGTGCGCGACATCATGCCGACCTTGCTGCAACTGGCCGGTGCTTCACTGCCTGGCATCAAGTACCGCGACCGTGACATCGTGCCACCGCAAGGCACCTCGGCCCTGGCTTACCTTGAAGGCCGGGACACGCAGATCCACCCCCGCGACGAGGCCATGGGCTGGGAAATCAACGGGAACGCCTCACTGCGCAAGGGCAACCTCAAACTGCTGTTCGACACCACCGACGCAGCACCGGCGTGGCGCTTGTTCGACTTGAGCAAGGACCCAGGCGAGCACCATGACCTGGGCGCACAACAGCCCCAGCAGGTGGCCGAACTGCTGCGCGACTGGAAAAGCTACGCCCAGCGCAACAACATCGTTATCACGACCGAGGGCCGGCCCGTTTCCCCCGCGCTGGTCAGCAAGCCATGACACCCCGGCTGCTCGGGGGCGCGGCACTCGCCCTCGGCGTGCTTGCCGCCGCCTATGCGGCATGGCCCGCAGCCCCTGCACCGGCGCTGCTGTGCAGCGGTTACAGCGGTGTGCCCGCGCCCCGCGAGGGGCCATGGCGCGACGGCATGGTGCGGCTGCCCGGTGGCACCTTCAACTTCGGCTCAAGCCGCTTTTACAGTGAAGAAGGCCCACCGCACCCGGCCAAGGTTTCGGCCTTCTGGATCGACGTGCACCCGGTCACCAATGCCCAGTTCGCCCGCTTCGTGCGGGCCACCGGTTACGTGACCCAGGCTGAACAGGGCATCGACGCGCAAGCGGCCCCTGACCTGCCCGGCACGCTGCGGGTGCCGGGGGCGATGGTGTTCAAACAGGGTGCCGAGGTATTACGGCCAGGCTGGCAGTTTGTTGCCGGGGCGAGCTGGCGCCACCCGCTGGGGCCCGATAGCCATTGGCGTGAGCGGGCAAACCACCCGGTCGTGCAAGTGACCCTGCGCGATGCCCAGGCTTACGCCCAATGGGCCGGCCGCACACTGCCCACCGAGGCTCAGCTGGAATACGCCATGCGCGGTGGCCTGCAGGATGCGGATTTCAGTTGGGGCGCTACCGAGCAGCCCACAGACAAACCCATGGCCAATACCTGGCAGGGCCAGTTCCCCTATCACAATCAAGCGCTCGATGGCTTCACGGGCACATCCCCGGTGGGCTGCTTCGTGGCCAATGGCTTTGGCGTGTTCGACGCGGGGGGCAATGTCTGGGAGTTGACCCGCAGCGGCTATCGCCCTGGGCATGATCAGGCCCGCGATGCCGCACTCGACCCACAAGGCCCGGCGCTGGACGACAGCTACGACCCTGCCCAACCCGGCACACCAGTGGCGGTGATCAAAGGCGGGTCACACCTGTGCTCGGCGGACGCGTGCATGCGCTATCGGCCTTCGGCACGGCAACCGCAGACGGTGTACCTGGCCACGTCCCATGTCGGGTTTCGGACGGTACGGCAAGCAGAGGGCGAGTGAAGCTACCTATAGCGCTGCCGCCTGCGCCAGCCGCTGGGTGGCAAGGCGGATTTCATCCACATCCAACGAGGCAAACCCCAGCCGCAAGGCATTCTCGCGGTGGCCAAACGGTGAAAACTGGCCGCCGCCACGCACCACCAGGTCCAGCTCCAGCGCGTTGGCCGCTAACTGGTCGACGTCGAGGGTGTCGGCAAACTTCACCCAAAGCGCCAACCCGCCTTCCGGCTCCTGCACCGTTATCTGCTCGCCAAAGGCATCGCGCAGGCCACTCAACAGGGCTTCCCGTCGCCGCCGATACTCCGTGGACACCCGGCGCAGGTGCTTTTTCAGTTCGCCGTCATTGATCAGGTCGGCCAACATCCGTTGCATCACCGCATCGCCCTGCCCCAGGGTCAGCACCGCTGTGCGCTCAAGCACCTCGATCATATTCGGTGGCGCCACGATAAAGCTGCAACGGAAGGTACTGCCCAACGACTTGGACAACGAGCCGATGTAGATCACGTGGCGTTGCGAACGGTCGCTGGCCAGCGGCAGATAAGGGCGCCCGGCAAAGTGGTACTCATGGTCGTAGTCTTCTTCGATCACGCAAAAATCATGCAGCCGCGCCAACTCCAGCAGTTGCTGCCGGCGTGCCGCATGCAGGCTGACCGTGGTAGGGAACTGGTGATGAGGGGTGAGGTACATCATGCGCACGTCGTGCACTCGGCACAGCGCGTCGATCTGATCGACCCGGCAGCCTTCCTCGTCCAGGTCAACGGTGACCAACCGCGCGCCCAGCTGGCGGAAAATCTCCCACGCCGGCGGGTAGCTCAGGCGCTCGACCAGCACCACGTCACCCGGCTTGAGCAAAGCGCTGGCCGTGAGGTACAGCGACATCTGCACGCCTTGGGTCAGGCAAATATGCTCGGCCCCCACATTAAGGCTGCGGTTGTGGCGCAGCATGTCGGCCAATGCACTGCGCAGGTACTGGCTGCTGCTTTCGCAACCATGGCGCACGGTGTTGGTGGTGAAACTGTTGCGCAAGGCCTTGCGGTAATAGCGGTGCAGTACAGCCTGGGGCAACAGGCGGTGGTCACAGGCGCCGTTATCGAAAAACAGCGCGCCAGGCCGATGTTGCAGCGCCGTCACCTGCTCGCTGTTGGTGAAGTAGGGAACGGCAGGCGCCTCGTGCAGCGCCAGGGCAAATGACGGCGGCGCGCTGTGGGCGGCCAGGGTGCCGGCAGCGAGCCGGGTGCTGACGAAGGTGCCCCGGCGTTGCACGCTCTCCAGCCAGCCTTTGGTAACCGCCTCTTCATAAGCGAGGATCACCGTCTTGCGGTTGACATCAAGCAGCTGCGCCATTTCTCGCGTGCCGGGCAGCAGTGTGCCGGGGCGCAGGCGGCCCTCGACGATCGCGGTCACCAGGCCCTCGACGATCTTTCTGTACGAAGCCTGCGGCTGAGCCCCGTCGAGCTTGAGCAACGGCCGCCATTTGCGAAGCTGGACCATGTGAATTATCCAGAACTGGAGGTTCTTATGGTCCTAGTCTAACGCAACAATCAGGCCTCTCTCGCCCCCAATTCAGCCCTGAGGTGTGTGTATGCAGCAACGCCATGTCATTGAACTGTCGCCCTCGGGCAAACGCTTCGAAGCCGCAGAAGGCTTGCTGCTCGACGCCATGCTCGCCAGCGGCCTGTCGGTGCCTTTCTCGTGCCGCCGCGGGGCCTGCGGGTCGTGCAAGGTCAAGGTGGTGTCGGGCCAGTACCGGGACAAGCAGCGCAGCGCAGACATGCCCGCGCCCTGCTACCCCCTGGCCGCCAACGAGATGCTGCTGTGCCAGAGCCATGCCTGCAGTGACATGCGCCTGGAAATCCCCGGCTGGTCGCTGGACACGCCAACGCTGGCCATCACTGCCCATGTGCTGAGCCAGCGCGCGCTGAGCGTCGACATCATCGAACTGGTGCTGCAGCCCACCCAGCCTCTCGAAGTGCGCGCCGGCCAATACGTCAGGTTCTGCCTCGACAATGGCGACAGCCGCTGTTTCTCCATCGCTAACCTGCCAGCGCAGGAGCAGGGGCGCTTGGTGTTTCATATGCGCAAGGTCAGCGGCGGGCTGTTTACCGAACGCGTGCTGCCCACGCTGCAGGTGGGCGATGCGCTGCAGTTGGAAGGGCCGGTGGGCGCCTGCACCTGGCAGCACGAAGAACAACGCCCGGTCGTGCTGTTCGCCACCGGCACGGGCTATGCCGGCATCAAGCCGTTGTTGCTGACGGCGCTTGCGGGCCATGCCCCGGTTACGCTGTATTGGGGCGGTTCATCGCTGGCCGACTTCTATGACGGCGCGTTCCTCGACCAGGCCAGCCTTGCCCACCCACACTTTCGCTGGCACCGCGTGCTATCGGCCCAAGCCCGCGTACAACAGGTCGCACTGACCCATGCCCACCGGTGGGCCGATACCCAGGTCTATGCCTGCGGCAACAGCGCGATGATCACCAAGGCCCGCGAACAGTGCCTGGCAGCGGGCGTGCAGGCTCACCGCTTTGTCGCCGAGGCTTTCGTTGCCAGCGGCGCATCGGCGCCGGCGGCTGCGTCGCTGAGCACGCTGGACCCGGTGCTGGAAAAAGTCGGCCCACGTTACTCGTTGGACGGCATGCTCGCAGCCCGCGAGCAATCGGTGCGGGCCCTGGCAGCCATTGTCAGCCAACTGAAAGTCGGCATGACCACTGCCGAGGCGTTGCAGATGGCGGCCGAGACGTTGCAGGCGATGGGCGCGTCGCACACCTGGCACCCGACCTATATCCGCTTTGGCGACGACACTGTGCGCACACCCCGCCAAGGCATCGACCCACAGCGCCAACTGCGCGCCAGCGACATCGCCGTGGTCGACCTCGGCCCGGTGTGGGATGGCTACGAAGGCGACTACGGCGACACCTTCGTGTTTGGCGAGCACCCGCTGTATCACGCCTGCGTCAAGGCCCTGCACGACGTGTTCGAAGAAACGCGCCAAGCCTGGTGCGCGGGGCTGACCGGCCGTGAGCTGTACGACTTCGCCGAACGCAGCGCCCACGCCAAAGGCTGGCAGCTGGAGCGCAATCTAGCCGGGCATCGCATTGCCGACTTCCCGCATGCCCTGTTCGGGCAGGACAAACTGGCCGAGTTGGACATCGTGCCGAGTGAGATGGTGTGGGTGCTGGAGATTCAGCTGTGCCACCCTACCGAGCCGGTTGGGGCGTTTTTCGAGGACATTCTGGTTGGCTGAAGCGACCCACCAACCGGGCAAGGTCAGCAGGCAGGCGTGGCTGGGCCGCGCCTGCCTTCAGTGACCTCTTAAGGACGAACTGCAGTCACTTCGATCTCAACACGCCAGGCTGGGTGAGCCAAGCCTGCGATCTGGAACGCGGAACGTGCAGGCAGGACTGGCTGCTTGGCGTCTGGGCCGAAGAACTGGGTGTAGCCGGCCATGAAGCCGTCGAAGTCCATCTTGCCGCCGTTCTCCGGGCCGCCTACCAGGAATACCTGCATCTTCACCACATCCTTCAGGCCCAGACCGAGGTCTTTGAGCTGCTTCTGGATGTTCTCGAGCACATTGATGGTTTGTGCTTTGGTATCACCGAAGGATTCCAGCGAATCCTTGGCTGCCTCTGGGTGAATAGCCGACGGAACGGAGCCGCTCAGGTAAACGACGGTCTTGCCTGCGGGGACTTCGACAGCTGCCGAAATGGGGAAACTGCCTGCGCTGTGGCGCACGACATCCTGTGCATGAACGCTCCCGGCACCAGCAATTGTCAGGGCCAATGCAGCAACGGTCTTGAAAGCGACCTTCATGTGTTTCTCCTAGTTGATTACCACGGGTGATGTGCACGCCTCGACGAGGCATGCACGGTCATTCCATTGTCGTAGCGGGGTTTAGAATCGATACAGGCTAAACGGTGTTGGGTCCAGCACGGGGGCTTTGCCCAGCAGCAGGTCGGCCGTCAACTCGGAAGACACCGGGCTTTCTGTCATGCCCCAACCGGTCGCGGTATTGATGACCAGGCCAGAGTATTCCTTGACGGTCGAAATGATCGGGTTTTCGTCCGGGGCGATCGCCATGGCGCCGCTCCACTGATCGATCAGTTTCGACTCGGCGAAGGCTGGGAATTCGACCTTGAGTTTTGCCAGCGAGGCATTGAGCTCTGGAAGATCAGGGGCCGCCGTCATCAGCCTGTTTTTCTCGAACGGCGACACTTCATCCAGCTTCCAGCTGGTTGGCTGCAGGAACGAATCGATCAATTGCTTGTTGAGCGAGACGTGAACCGGGAAGTCCGGGATGGCCAGCAGTGGCAGGTACTTGTAGCCATACATGAAGGACTCTTTGACCACCGGCGCAACCACGACGCGCGGCGAGGTGGCGTAGGTGCCGTCAGCTTGCTCGCGGAAGTAGATGTTCCCTGGCAACGCAACGTTACCGCCCGGTGCACGAGGTGCCGCGCTGATGATCTGCTGGGACTGGTAGGCAGGCAAGGTCGGTACATCGACCCCCAGGTTCTGCATGAACAGCCTGGACCAGGCACCGCCGGCCACGACGACGCGAGAGGTCTTGATGGCGCCCTTCTCGGTGACCACGTCGGAGATGGCACCTGCTTGGGTTTCCAGCCCACGCGCAGCGCAGTGGGTGTAGATGCGCACGCCCATTTTCTTGGCGTACTCGGCCATAACGTACGAGGCACGCTCGGCGTCCAGGCTGCCCGAGTCTTCCTCGAAGCCTGCGATCTTCCAGCTGGACGAGGCACCGCGCAGGCGCTGCTCAAGTTCAGTGCCTTGAATGATGCGGGTCTTGAAGGGGATGTCGGAGCCAACCTCACGGGTTTTGAGGTCGATCCACTTTCTGACGCCTTCCAGGTCTTCTTCATCGAAAGGCACTTCGACACGGCCTTGGGTGCGGTAGCTGGTGTCAGCACCCACCTTGGCATTCATCTCGCGCCAGCGTTGCTTGGCAAGGTGGTGCAACTGGAAGGTCGCATCCGGCATCTTGTAGGTCATGACCTGGCCATAGAACCGGCAGGACTGCTCGCCGGCAATATCACCTTTCTCAACGATGACGACCGACAGGCCACGCTCGACCAGGTTGATCGCGGTGGTAAGACCGAGAATGCCCGCGCCGATGACGACCACGTCTGCTTGCTTGGGCAGCACACCCTCGGTGCCTTCGACAAAACCGAACCGCGGTTTGCCGGGGATCAACCGACCCTCGCGCGTCAGCATAGGGGTAAGAATCCCCGCACCTGCCGCAGCTGCCACAACGCCGCCGCCAATCAAAAACTTACGCCTGGTCATTCCCATGACACTTTCCTTACCTAGCATTCAGTATCGGTTACATCAGCCCGAACAACGGGCGCATGCAAGGCCGACAGCCCACCTGGCCAACTATGCGGCCATTGTGTGAGGCTGACGGTTCAAATTGAGGGCGGCTATTCTGGTGATGCAGCACTGCGGGAGGAATCGCTGGGGGCAAATACTTAGTTCATGTATTTCGTAACTTTCACACAAAGGACATAAATAGTTGATATGGCGACGCGGCGACTGCGTAAGTGGCGCTGTCCATACGTTGGCAATTAGCCGGCCACACCTTCTTTGAACTAATTGGTTAACCCTACACCCTAAGCCTGAGCAGCAAGACCATTGCCACTCACTAGAAAGGTTCGATCATTTATGAAACGTGAACAGATTGAAGGTGTTGCAGAGCAGGTAACCGGTAAAGCACAAAGCGCGGTGGGTCGGCTGATTGACGACCCTGCCCTGGAAGCTGAGGGTGATGGGCGCCAGGTCGTTGGCCAACTCACCAAAAGCTACGGTGACGCATTGAACAACGTTTCTACTTTTGTGAAAGAGAAGCCCATCGCAGCGCTGGCCATTGGCGCAGCCATCACGTTAGTTCTGAGCCGCCTGTTGCGGCGTTGAGGTTCAAGCGCGTGATGTTCAGCTTCCTGGGTTGATGAAGTACCCACGGCAACTAAGCCCCTAACCAAAAGGCCCGCCATTTCAGCGATGCGCGGGCGCTCTATCGTGGTAACAGGCATTGCCGCAGAATGGGGGTACTGAAACATGACAGCGTCATCGGCTGTAATTGGGGCTGCTGTGCAGCCCATCGCAGCGGCCCCCTAGGCCCTAACTGACTGACCCCCAAGGAAGAAAGAATGTCGGACCACTGTGGGATGCTTGCTCAACAAAAATACCAGCTGACATCAAAAAAACTGTTCTTCGTTTTACTAGGGGTTTTATCGCTCATGCAAATACCCCACGCCTTCGCAGAAAACGCCAATGGCAAAAATCTCTATGTGCAACGATGTGCGGTATGCCACGGAGCAGATATCAAGGGAACCGTGGCGTTAGCCACTAAAAGCAACCCTCCCACACCTGACCTTACAACGGCTGCCTTCAAGAAACGCCTGAACGATTACCCAGGCGTTATTGTGGCGTCAGTGATACTTCGACCAAATTAAAACGCCGGCACCACATCACCGTGATAGCGATCGAGGATGAACGCCTTCACCTGCGGCGAGTTCAACAACGCCCCCAGCTTTTGCACCGCAGGGTCGTTGGCCTTGTCCCGGCGCACATACAGGTAATTGGCATACGGCGACTCAGCACTTTCGATAAACAGCGCATCCTTGTGCGGCACCAGCTTGGCCTCCAGCGCGTAGTTGGCGTTGATCAGCGCCATGTCTACCTGGCCCAGTACGCGCGGCAGCATGGCGGCTTCAAGCTCCTTGAACTTCAGGTGCTTGGGGTTGCTGGTGATGTCGGCGGCGGTTGCCATGATGTTGCTCGGGTCTTTGAGGGTGATCAGCCCCTGCTTGGCGATCAAAAGCAGTGCGCGCCCGGAATTGGTAGGGTCGTTGGGGATCGCGACGGTGGCGCCGTCCTGCAGCTCGGCGACCGATTTGATCTTGCTGGAATAGGCACCGAACGGTTCGATGTGCACGGCCACGACCGGTACCTGATCGCTGCTCGGGCGGTCTTTCTGGTACGCCTCGTAATAAGGCTTGCTCTGGAAGTAGTTGGCGTCCAGTCGGCCCTCGTCAACCTGGCGGTCTGGCTGGATGTAGTCAGTGAACACCTTTACCTCGAGCTCCACCCCCTGTTTGGCCAATTCTGGCTTGAGGAACTCGAGGATTTCGGCGTGAGGCACGGGCACCACGGCGATCTTGAGCGTTTCGGCCTGTGCAGTACCGAGGGTGGCCGCCAGCAGGGCAAGGGAAAGTGCAATGCGCTTCACGAGAGTGTTCCTTCGAATCGTTTGAGGGTGAAAGAGGACAGATCAAGGTCGGTGGAGCCGCGGGTGCACCACTGTGCAAAGGCTTCGCCCAAGGCAGCCGAGTGTTTGAAACCATGGCCAGAACAGGCCGACACCACCAGGGTGTGCTTGAGCGTGGGGTGTTGGTCGATGATGAAGTGCCTGTCCGGGGTAACGGTGTAAGCGCACACGGCCGACTTGAGGACTTTGTCGGTAACCCCGGCAATACGGCCTTGCACTTGCTGCTCGTACATTGCGCGAGCTTGTTCGGCAGACACACTGCGGTCCAGCAAGTCGGGCTGCGAAGCCGTGTGGTACTGGGCCGTGGCAATTTTCAAGCTGCCCTCGCCGGGCTGCGCAGGGAAGCCGTAGTTGATGTTGTTGTCGCCGCGCCCATGGGTGAGGATGAACGTGGGCGATGCGCCCTCCAGGCCTGCACCCGGCTCAAGCTCAAACCAGAACAGCATTTGCCGGTAGACACTCAGCAACCGGTCGAAGGGCTCACCCAACAACCCGCCCGCCCAGTTACCGGCGCTGAACACCAGCTTGCCGGCCTTGACCGTGCGCAGGTTGGTGGTAACCGTGACGCCGTGCTCATCCGAGCGGATGCCGGTCACCGTTTCGCCAGTGTGCAATGTGGCGCCGTGCTGCGCTGCCAGGCGCAACTGCACCTCGATGCAGCGCTCGGGGCGCACGAAACCGCCACCGGGCTCGAAGTAGCCGATCGCGTCATCGCGCACGTGTGCGAATTGTGGGAAGCGCTGGCGGATTTGCTTGGCATCGAGCACTTCGTGTTCGATGCCATAGGCCTTGGCCAACCCGATGGTGCGCAGGGTGAAGTCGCTTTTATCGTCGGGGTCGAAGTCTGGGCTGGACGTCAGTGCGAGCAGGCCAGACTGTTCGAACAACGACTCGCCGGACAGCGCTTCCAGTTCTCGCCAGAGCTGCTGGGCCCGTTTGACGATGGGCACATACTGCGCGCCCTCGCCTACAGAAAACCGGGTGATGCGTGTATCGCCGTGGCTTGAGCCAAGGGTATGCGGGGGGTGATAGCGGTCGATACCGACCACATCAACACCCGCCTTGGCCAACTGATACACGGTGGCGGCGCCCATGGCGCCCAGACCGATGACGATGACTTCACAGTGCTCCACGGGCAGTGCTCGCTCAAAAAGGCGCTAGTTGAAAGCAGGCAGGCTCGGGAGACAAAGAATTAAAGGGTATATCGTTATGCCTATGTGTTCTCTGGAAGGCCTGAGCCAGAGCGGGTCCAGACTTTCAGGAGCCGGCTTGCCCCACAGGTAACTGCGCAGGCTCAGACCTTGTGAGGACTCTGTGGGAGCGGGCTTGTCCCGCGAATGGGGCTACGCGGTGCATGGCACCGGCTTCGCCGGTGTTCGCGGGGCAAGCCCGCTCCCACGATGTGGACTGCCCCCAAGAGGTTGGACACCAATCCAACCCTTGGGGGATCTATGGGCAAGTACACCGAGCAGTTCAAGCTCAAGGCGATTGCAGCCTCTTCTTCATGGTCTCGCCCTCGCTGCCGTTGGCTTCTTTGAACGCCACCGTGGCACTGTGATGCCTCGGCGGGGGCGAGTCCATCGATTACACCTAAGGGTTGCGCCTGTGGGCGAGGCTGCGGCCTCGACGTTTTGGCCAGAGATTGTCTATGATCCCGCGTTGAACGTTTCAGCATGTTTCAAAAGGGATTCAAATGTCTGTCCATGAAGCACCACCGCTAGCCCTGCCGAAAAGCACTGTCGCCAAGATGGAAGCCGCCATGGCGCTGGGCAGTTTTGCCATCGGCACCGGCGAATTCGCCATCATGGGGTTGATGCCGGACATCGCCAGCAACCTGCAGCTGAGCGAGCCCCAGGTGGGCCACGCCATCAGTGCCTATGCGCTGGGCGTGATGGTCGGTGCCCCGACCCTGGCGATTTTGGGGGCCAAGCTGCTGCGCAAGCATATGTTGCTGCTGTTGATGGCGCTGTATGCCGTTGGCAACCTGGCCACGGCGTTCGCCCCCTCGTTCGGCGGCCTGGTCGCTTTCCGCTTCATCAGCGGCCTGCCCCACGGCGCCTACTTCGGCATCGCTGCGGTGGTGGCATCGAGCATGGTCGCCAACAACCAACGGGCAGGTGCCGTGGCGCGGGTGATGATGGGCCTGACGCTGGCCATGTTGCTGGGCAACCCTGTTGCCACTTTACTGGGCCAGTACTTCGGCTGGCGCTCTGCCTTTGTGTTGGTCGGGGCGATCGCCCTGTGCACCATCGCCCTGGTCTGGCGCTTCGTGCCGCAACCGCACGATGAAGTGCGCAGCGACCCGCGCAAAGAACTTAAAGCGTTCGCCCTGCCCCAGGTGTGGATGGCGCTGGCCATTGCATCGATCGGCTTTGCCGGCATGTTCTGTGTGTTCAGCTACCTGGCGCCCACCATGCTGCACGTGACCCAGGTATCGCCGCAGTGGATCCCCTTCGGCCTGGCGGCCTTTGGGGTCGGCGGCATCGTCGGCAACATCGCCGGTGGCAAGTTGTTCGACCGCTTGCAGTTCCGCGCCGTCGGGCTGGTGCTGATCTGGTCGATTGCAGTGCTGCTGTTCTTTACCTTCGCAGCGCATTCATTGTGGACCCTGCTGCTGGGCGTCGGCCTGGTGGGCACCATGATTGCACTGGCAGCCCCCTTGCAGATCCGCCTGATGGACATTGCCCATGAAGCCCCCAGCCTTGCAGCAGCCTCGAACCACGCCGCGTTCAACCTGGCCAATGCGCTTGGGCCGTGGTTGGGTGGCATGGCCATCACCGCAGGCATGGGCTGGACGAGTACGGGTTATATCGGCGCTGCAACCGCGTTGGTCGGCTTGGGCATTTACCTCGTTGCCCGGCGTATGAAGGGTGGGCATTAAAACCGGTTATTCGGGGGCGCTGTGCGCCTCCGATCCCGCTATGAAACAGAACAACTTGGACTAATTAACGCAGCAAACTTCTATTAATTGTCCCATCCGTAATATCGCTCAAAACCCCCGCCCCACAGCCTCCCGCTCGCATAACCTCAAGTAATACCAGACAGAAAATTAAGCGCATTGACGCCTTTTCAGGGCCACTTCAATAATCCGCGCCAGACGTCTTGGTCGATTAAAAATAAAAGTGCCTGAGGACAACAATGCGCCCTTCATCGAGCAAAACCCATCGCGAACTGATTGCATCCCGCCAACCTGGTTTTGGCATGAATGGCGCGTTGTACAGCCGCCAGGATGTTTTCGAAACCGACATGGAAATCTTCTTCAACCAGCATTGGATACAGGTCGCCGTTACCGCCGATGTCGATGAACCCGGTGATGTCTTTACCGTCGATATCGGCAAATCGTCGGTGCTGATCCTGCGCGACGATGATGAACAGATCCGCGCCTACCGCAATGTATGCCGCCACCGCGGCGCGCGCCTGAAAGAAGCAGGCAAATCCACTGTCGGCATGCTGGTATGCCCCTACCACCAGTGGACCTACGACCTGGACGGCAGCCTCAAGCATGCCAGCCACATGGGCAAGGGCTTCGACCCCAAGTGCCGCAGCCTGATCCCGGTGCACTGCAAGGTTGTCGGGGCCCATGTACTGGTGTGCCTGGGCGACAACCCGCCTGAAGATATCAAGGACCTCGAAGCGGTGATGGGGCCGCGCTTCGCGCCGTTCGACCTGGCCAATACCCGCATCGCCTACGAACTCGACTACATCGAGAACGGCAACTGGAAGCTGGTGATGGAGAACAACCGGGAGTGCTACCACTGCGCCGGCACCCACCCGGAACTGATCGTGTCCTACCAGTCCGAAGACCTTGGCGTCAGCCTGGAAGAGATGAGCGACGAGGCTCGCGCGTCCTACGATGCCTATCAAATTCGCAAGGCCGGCATCGAAGCTGACTGGGCCAATTCGGGCCTGCTCTACGAGACTGTGGAGCATTTGCAGGATGACGCCCCCACGCAGTTTCGCACCCAGCGCATGATCATCGCCGGTGCGGGTGAATCGCAGACACTCGATACCCAGGTTGCCTGCCGCAAACTGTTGGGCAACCTGACCCGTCGCGACCTGGGCGACACCCACCTGTGGGGCAATAACGCCTGGGCTCACGTGATGAGCGACCACGCCATGATCAGCTGGATCATCCCGCTCTCGCCGGACCGCACCCTGGTGCGCACCAAATGGCTGGTGCACCGCGATGCCGTCGAAGGGGTCGACTACGACCTGCAGCGCCTGACCGAGGTCTGGGTCGCCACTACCCAACAGGACGCCGCCCTGGTCGCCATCACCCACAGTGGCACCCAAGACCCCGCCTTCGTCCCAGGCCCCTACTCCACCTACACCGAGCCGTACGTCGACCAGTTCGCCCGCTGGTACACCTCGCGCCTCGCGGCACATGGGGTGTGAAGGAGATGACCGTGCTCGAGAACATTGCCCAGAACATTGCCGGCCTGCGTGCCGACCAGCGCTTCACAGACACCGACCACTGGGCCGCCCATGGTGCCCAGTGGGCCAGCGGTGAAAGCAAACGCATCGAATGCCTGAGCGTTGTGGACGAGACCCACGACGTGAAAACCTTCACCTTCCACAGCCCAGACTACCCGGCGCTTGCCTACGAACCAGGCCAGTTCCTCACCGTGTCGCCTGTGATTGCGGGGGCCAGCGTGTCGCGCTGCTACACCCTGTCCTCGACACCGACCCGGCCGTTCACTTTTTCCATCACGGTCAAGCGGGTGCCGGGCGGCACGGTGTCCAACTGGTTGCACGATAACCTGCGCCCTGGCCACGCCCTGGCCGCCTCTGGCCCCGCGGGCGTCTTTACCCCAGTAGCGGGCCCTGCGCGCAAATTGCTGTACCTGTCGGCCGGCTCCGGCGTCACCCCGCTGATGGCGATGACCCGCGCCGCCGCCGACCTGCACGCCGACCTGGACATCGTCTTCGTGCACAGTGCGCGTACGCCTAAAGACATCATCTTCCGCGATGAACTGGCGCGCCTCGAACGCTCCATGCCAGGGCTGCGGACGCTGTTCTTCTGCGAAGGCGCTGGCGACGAGCCCGACTGGGACGGCCCGATCGGGCGCCTGTCGCTGGACGCACTGCAGCGCCAGATCCCCGACTTCAAGGAGCGGGCGGTATTCACCTGCGGGCCAAAAGGCTACATGGAGGCGACCAAGGCGTTGTTGGCGGGTGCTGGTTTCGACTTGGCCCGCTACCACCAGGAAAGCTTCGACATCAACGCCGAAGCCGAGCCGGCAGCCGCCCCCGTTGCCCCCGGCCAGGCCCTGGACAGCTTCACCGTACGCCTTGCCCGCTCTGGCAAGGCATTCACCATGAGCGCCGACCAGACCGTACTGGCCGCTGCCAAAAAAGCCGGTGCCGTAGTCCCCTCCTCGTGCAGCCAAGGTGTGTGCGGTACCTGCAAGACCGCGGTATTGCAGGGCAGCGTCGAGATGAAGCACAACGGCGGCATTCGCCAGCGTGAAATCGACAAAGGCCTGCGGCTGCTGTGCTGCAGCCGCCCGACGTCGGACCTGGTGATCGACCTCTGACATTCGACAAGGACGCCCTGTTAGTGGGGCGTCCTTTTTTGCCGTCTTGCGAAAATAAAAAGGATATGGACGATGCGTGCAAAACAAGGCCTTTTCAAAGGCCTGAACCCTATTGTAACGGTAGGGTCGATCTCAATCGTGGTGGCGTTCGTGGTGCTCTGCGCCTCACACGGCGACCAAGCCGCGGGTGTATTCAAAGGCGCGTCGGACGCCATTCTCGACCACCTCAAGTGGTTTTACCTGGCGCTGGTCAGCGCCATCCTCGGCTTACTGGTGTACATCGCCTTCAGCCGCTATGGCACCCTCAAGCTCGGGCGCCCCGACGAAAAACCCGAGTTCAGTTTTGCCGCCTGGATCGCCATGCTGTTCAGTGCGGGCATGGGCGTTGGGCTGATCTTCTGGTCGGTTGCAGAGCCGGTGCTGCACTACGCCAGCAACCCGTTCACACCGGGGCTCACCGACCAGGCCGCGTCCATGGCCATGCGTATAACCCTGTTGCACTGGGGCCTACACCCTTGGGCGATCTTCACCGTGATCGGCCTGGGCCTGGCCTACTTCGCCTACCGTGAAGGGCTGCCGCTGGCGCTGCGCTCGATCCTCTACCCGATCATCGGCAACCGCATCTACGGGCCGATTGGCCATACGGTCGACATCATTGGTGGCGCGGTCACTGCATTCGGGGTGTCGCAATCGCTGGGGTTGGGCGTTGAGCAGATCAACATGGGCATGCATCAGGTGTTCGGCACGCCAGTCACCCTGTCGTTCAAGCTGAGCATCATCGCCGTCGTCACCGTGATCGCCTCGATCTCGCTAGTGGCCGGTGTATCGCGTGGCATGAAGCGCCTGTCGACGCTGAACATGTGGATTTCCCTGGGGCTGATGCTGGTGGTGCTGGCCCTGGGCCCAACCAACTACATCATGAACCTGCTGTTCGAGTCGGCGGGCGACTACGCGCAGAACATCATCGGTATGAGTTTCTGGACCGACGCCCAGGCCGACAGCAGTTGGCAGAAGAGCTGGACCGCCTTCTACTGGCCGTGGTGGATGACCTGGGGGCCGTTCGTTGGCCTGTTCATTGCCCGGATTTCCCGTGGCCGGACCATCCGCGAACTGGTGTTCGGCGCGTTGCTGGTACCGACCTTGGTGACTATTTTGTGGATGGCCGTGTTCGGCGGTGCCGCACTGAAGGATGAGCAGCAAGTGCGCCACGCCTATCAAGCACTGCCGGTCGCCGAGCAGGCAGCGGCCGGCGCGTTCCAGGGCGGCCCGATTCTGGAAGCCACGCGCAAGGAAACCACCACGGCCATGTTCACCTTGCTCGACCGCCTCGACGGCCCGACGCTGGGTGCAATCCTCAGCGTGATCATCTGCCTGCTGCTGGCCGTGCACTTCGTCACTGCGGCCGATGCCGGGACCCAGGTGCTGTGCATGCTCAACTCGCTGGGCAGCATCGACCCACCCAACTGGATACGCGTGCTGTGGTGTGTGCTGGAGGGCGCCATCGCGGCCAGCCTGGTGATTGCCGGCGGCTTGCTGGCGATTCAGATGGCCAGCATCGTGGTCGGCCTGCCGATTGCGTTCTACATGTTGCTGGCCGGGTACAGCCTGATGCGCAGCTTGTTTGCCAGTGATGCGGTGATTACTGGACCGGCGCCGGTGCATGCGGGCGCTGAAATTCCACGGCCTGCCAACGAACTGGCCGCTGGCTGACGTCATCGCATTGTAAGAGCAGCCTTGTGCTGCGAAGAGGCCAGTGCCAGAGACGAAATACTGTGGTCTGTACCGGCCTCTTCGCAGCACAAGGCTGCTCCTACCAGGACCGCGCTTGACCGGAGGGGGATTCAATCCAAATCAATAAGTTAGATTTCGATTAGAATGCAGTTCCTTAACTGAAACCTGCTGCCCCCCATGAAAAAACTGCTTTATGCCGTAGCGCTCCTGCTCGCCGTCAACCTCCCCGCCTTCGCCAACCCGCCTTCCACCTTCACCGAAGCCAAGGTCGTCGCCAAGCAAAAGGTCTACCTGGACCAGGCAAGCAGCGCCATGGGCGACCTGTATTGCGGCTGCAAATGGACCTGGGTCGGCAAGTCAGGTGGGCGCATCGATGCTGCCTCCTGCGGTTATGAAACCCGCAAACAGCAAAACCGCGCCGAGCGTACCGAGTGGGAACACATCGTGCCGGCCTATACCTTCGGCAACCAGCGCCAATGCTGGAAAAACGGCGGCCGCGAGCATTGTGTCGATGACGACCCGGTCTTCCGCGCGATGGAAGCCGACCTGTTCAACCTCTACCCGGCCGTGGGCGAGGTCAACGGTGACCGCAGCAACTTCAACTACGGCATGGTCGCTGGCAACGCTGGGCAATACGGCCAGTGCTCGACCAAGGTCGATTTCGTGCAGCGCGCCGCCGAGCCGCGTGACGAAGTGAAGGGCCTGGTTGCCCGTACCACCTTCTACATGTTCGACCGCTACAAGCTGAGCATGTCGCGTCAACAGCAGCAACTGCTGATGGCCTGGGACAAACAGCACCCCGTCTCGGCCTGGGAAAAAGAACGTAACCGGCGCATCGCCGCCATCATGGGGCACGCCAACCCGTTCGTGACGGGCGAGCGCAAATGGACAGCCGACTACAAGCCTGTTGGCAGTGGCGTCGTGCAAGCCATGCCGAGCAAACCGGTCAGCGAAGCGGCCAAGCCCAGCCTGGCCAGCACTGCAGCAACAGGCGCTGTGCTCGGCAACCGCAACAGCCATGTCTATCACCTGGCCAATGGCTGCCCGGGCTACACCCAGGTGGCCTCCAAGAACCAGGTGATGTTCGGCTCCGAGGGCGAGGCGCAAGCGGCCGGCTACCGCAAGGCGGGCAACTGCCGGTAACCGCTGCGCTTCGGTGCATCAACGCCCGGCTGTTGGGTTCACCAGGTTTGCCGGGCGCTCACCGGCCAACGCGCTGAGCAGGTTGTCTACCGCACAGCGCGCCATGGCCTCACGGGTATCGTGGGTGGCCGAACCGATATGCGGGGTCGCCACCACGTTGTCCAGTTGCAGCAGCGGTGAATCACTGGGCAACGGCTCCTGGACGAACACATCCAGGCCCGCGCCGCGGATGCGTTTCTCCCGCAAGGCCTCGATCAGCGCGGCTTCATCCACCACCCGTCCACGCGCAATGTTCACCAGCATTGCCTCGGGCTTCATCAAGGCAAGCTCACGCGCGCCGATCAGCCCCTCGGTGGCGGCACTCAGCGGCACGGTCAGGCAGACGAAATCAGCCTGCTGCAAAAGGTCGTCAAGGCTGCAGTGGCGGGCGTCGTAACGGGCCTCCACCGCAGGCTTGGCGCGTGGGCTGTGGTAAAGCACACGCATGCCAAAACCGGCCGCGCCGCGCCGGGCCAACGCTTCGCCAATCCGCCCCATGCCAATGATGCCCAAGGTCTTGCCGTGCACATCCGTGCCAAAGTGCGCAGGCCCAAGGTTGGCTTGCCACTGGCCGTCACGCACCCAGCCCGCCAGCTCCACGACCCGACGCGCACTGGCCAGGATCAAGGCAAAGCCGGTGTCGGCGGTGGTTTCGGTCAGTACGTCGGGCGTGTTGGTCAGCATCACGCCACGCCGGGTCAGGTCGGCGATGTCGTAGTTGTCCACGCCTACCGACACGCTGGCGACCACTTCCAGTTGCGGGGCCAGGTCCAGCAGGCCGCTGTCCAAGCGCAGGCTGGCACCCAACAGCCCTTGAGCGCCCGGCAACGCATCGCGCAGGCGGGCAAGGCCATCGGGCCCGGCCGTGTCCACCCAGGTCACGTCAACCTGTTGCTGCAGGCGCGCCATCAACGTGTCGGACAGGCGCTTGTAAAGGACGATTCGCTTCTTCATAGCAGGATTTCCTAGTGGCTCGTGGCCAGATGAGAGCCGCCGCGCTTGGCCCGGCCAGCGGTGTGTGAGGTTTTAAGCGCCGCCGTGAGCGCGACTGCCGTCAGCAGTGCGCCGCACATGAACAGGTACGAGGCGCCCGGCCCGCCGGTGGCGCCATTGAGGTAACCGACCAGCCACGAGCCGCCGAACGAACCCAGCGCGCCCATGCTGTTGATCAAGGCCATGGCGCCACCGGCGACGTTGCTGGGCAGGATCTCCGGCACGATGGCGAAAAACGGCCCATAGGGCGCATACATGCAGGCGCCAGCAACCACCAGCAATGCGTAGGACAACCAGAAGTGCTCACTGCCCAAGGCATAGGAGCCATAGAACGCCAGCGCCGCAATCAACAGGGGCGGCCAGACGAAGCGCTTGCGCTTCTGCAAGCGGTCCGATGCCCAGGACACCCCGACCATGGCCAGCACCGCCGCCAGATAGGGCACCGACGACAACCAGCCGGCCTGGACGATGTCGACGTTGGCCGCCTGTTTCAGAATCGACGGCAGCCAGAGCACGAAGCCGTACACGCCGATGCTCCAGCAGAAGTACTGCATTGACAGGATGATCACCTGAGGCGAGCGGAACGCTTCGCGGTAGTTCTTCACCGGTTTGATGCCCTGCTGTTCTGCTGCCAGGGCGTTTTCCAGATCGGTCTTTTCCTGCTCGCTAAGCCACTTGACCTGAGCCGGGCGGTCGTCCACCAGGCGCCACCAGAAGAACGCCCAGATCACCGCAGGCAGGCCTTCGATGATGAACATCCAGCGCCAGTCGTAGTGCTTGATGAGGTAGCCCGACACCACCGACATCCACAGGATGGTCACCGGGTTGCCGAGCATCAGGAAGGTGTTGGCCCGGGACCGTTCGGCGCGGGTGAACCAGTGGCAGAGGTACACCAGCATCGCCGGCATCACGGCGGCTTCGACCACGCCAAGCAGGAAGCGGATGCCGATCAGCATGTACACATTGCTGATCATGCCGGTCAGGGTGGCCAGGCCGCCCCAGAGGATCAGGCTGACGAAGATCAGCTTCTTGACGCTGCGTTTTTCGGCGTAGATGGCCCCAGGTACCTGGAAGAAAAAGTAACCAAGGAAAAACAGCGCCCCCAGCAACGACGACAGCACCGGGGTGATTTTAAGGTCGTCGGCCATGCCGGACGCTGCCGCGAACCCATAGTTGGCACGGTCCAGGTAGGCCAGGCTGTAGGTGATGAACACGATTGGGATGATGTACCACCAACGGCGACGCGCGAGACTTGTCGTTTGCATCATGTGTACTCCTGAGCTTTTTGTTTTTGTCGCAACAGGTAGGGGCCAGGCGTTCAGGCGCTTATGCGCAGGTCATGGGTTTCGAGTTCGTGACGCAGCGGCAAACCTTCCATGTCGCCGCGCGACTGCACGGCGCGGCTGCCACACCAGTTGCCACGCGCCACCGCCTCGGGCAGTTCACGGCCTTCGAGCAGCGCACTGAGCACGCCGACAGCAAAGGCGTCACCCGCACCGACGGTGTCCACCACCTTGGCCACCGGCACCGGGGCTACCTGGCCATCGCCTTTGGCGGTGCGAAAATACGCGCCTTCGTCCCCCAGCTTGATCACCACCAGTTCCACCCCTTTGTCGAGGTAGAACGCGGCAATGTCCGCTGGTGCGTGCTGGCCGGTCAGCAGGCGGCCTTCTTCAAGGCCCGGCAGTACCCAGTCAGCCTTGACTGCCAGGGCATTGATCTCGTGGATCATGTGCGTGCGGTCCGGCCACAGCGCTGGGCGCAGGTTAGGGTCAAAGGAAATGCTGCGCCCGGCAGCGCGCATGCCATCCACCAATGCATGCGACAAGGCCCTGCACTCGGCTGAAAGCGCCAGCGGAATGCCGGTGGCATGCAGGTGGCGGGCCTGCAACCAATGTGGGCGGATCAATGCCGGGGACAAACGGCGCGCCGCTGAATGGCTGCGAAAGTATTCCACTGCCGGGTCACTGCCATCATCGCAGCGGGCTTTGAGCTGAAAACCGGTGGGGTGTTGCGGATCGACTTCAACGTCGCTGCAGTCCAGGCCTTCTCGCCGCAAGCTGTCGAGGACAAAGCGCCCCAGGGAGTCGTCGCCCACCCTGCTCAGCCAGCGGACCTTGAAGCCCAGCCGCGACAGGCCGATGGCAACGTTGCTGTCGGCACCGGCGATGCGTTTGCCGAACTGCCCGACATGCGCCAGGTCCCCCACCTGCTCGGCGACGAACATGGCCATGGTTTCGCCGAAGCACAGCACGTCATGCTCATGCATGGCTGACCTCCTCGGCCAGGCCCAGCGCAGACAGCGTCACTACCTGGGCACGGGTCAGCGTGAGCAAGTCGTCGGCGGCCAACGGGTATTCCACGGCACGCACCACGCCGGGCGTGAACGCGGCCAGCAAGGCATCCCACGCTTGCAGATCGTCAGCCTGCGGCGGCACGGCGACCAGTCGCCCACCGGGCTGGCGCTCGACCGCCTTGCAGTGCACATAGCGCACCCAATGCCCCAGTTGGCGAGCCGCTTGCTGCACAGGCTCGCCCTGCCATTGCCAGTTACCGATGTCGAACGTCATGCCCAGCGCCAGCCCAAGGTCATCGGCGCGCTGGAAGAACGTGAGCAGCGGCGCGATGCGCCCGCCTTGCTCGGTCTGGTCGTTCTCGACCAACAGCTGGGGGCCATCGTCAGGTAACAGCGAGCGTAAGGCCGCCACATCGCAGGTGTCATCGAAATGCCCCAGCGATACCTTCAGGGCCACCGCGCCCATCGCGCGGGCCAGCGCCAGTTTCTGCGTCAGGCGTGGGTCTGGCAGGCCCTGCGCCGTCCACAGTTCAAGGGGCGAGGAATACAGGCATTCGAGCCGCAACGCGGTGACGGCGGCGGCCAGCGCGTGGGTGTCCGGCGCGCTTTCGAACAGTTCTTCACGAAATTCGACACGGGTTACGCCGGCAGCGGCCAGCATGTCCAGAAAATGTTGCTGGCCGCGCTGCCTTACCAAGCTGGCACCGTAGCTGGAGAGGCTGATGGAAACGGGGTTCGAGCGCATTGTTATTGTCCTTATGAAACCGGTTTCATTTTTATGCACGTCAAGCCGCAACGTGCCTTTCGTTCAGTCGCGTGAGTGGGTTGAACCTCGGATGATCAGGTCGGCCTTGAAGTCGATGCGCCGTGGCGCCCCGCGTTCGCCGCGCAGGCGGCCCAGCAGGCACTCGAATGCCGCCACACCGATACGCTCGGTGGGTTGGGCCAATGCCGTGATGCCGCTGCCGACCAAGGGGTACCAGTCCAGTTCGTCGAGGGCGATCAGGCCAACGTCGTCGAACAAGCCGCAGCCGGCGTCGTGCAGGGTTCGGGTGACGGCCAGCGTCGCCACACCGTTGAAGGTGAAGATGGCTTGAGGGCCATGACCGCTGGCCGAAAGAAATGAAGCCAGGCCGGCGTGAAGGTCGGGGCTGACTTCCAGCACCTGTTGACGCATGCCCGGGCGCCGGTTGATGGAAGCCCCGAACGCCTGCACCCGCTCCTGGCGCGAACTGGTGCCATCGAGCGGTTCGGTTACCGCCAGAATGTCGCGGTAGCCTTGCGCCTGCAGGTGATCCAGGGCTTGTTCGACGGCGTCGGCATTGTCCAGGCCGACCAGGTCGACATTGAGTTCAGGCAGTTGACGGTCCACCAGCACCATGGGCATGTCGCGCTGCAGGTTCAGCAGTTCGCCGGGATGATGGCCGAGGGTGTTCACGATCAGGCCCTCGACGTTGTAGGACTGCAGGGCCACCAGGTGATGGCGCTCTTGATCGTCGTCGCGGTTGGTGTTGCACACCACCAGGCTGTAGCCGTGTTGGCGGCAGGCGGTTTCGACGCCATGCATCACTGCCACCGAATAGGGGTTGAGGATGTCTGCCACCAGCATGCCGATCAGCCGAGTCTGGCCGCGTTTGAGGCCCCTGGCCATCTGGTTGGGGCGATAGCCGAGGCGCTCGATGACTTCTTCCAGGCGCTTGGCGGTCGCCTCGGCCAGCAACTGGCGATCGCCACCGATGTAGCGCGAGACGGTGGCCTTGGACACACCGGCCACACGGGCTACTTCGCTGATGGTCACCCGCTCGCGGGCATTGGCAGGCAAATCGGTCATGGGTGTCCCTGGTGATTATTGTCGGTGACAGGCTATGAAACCGGTTTCAATACACCAAAACCGGCGCATTTCGTCACCTACCGTTCGTCGGCAAGTTTACACGTTCCCGGTAGGAGCAGCCTTGTGCTGCGAAGAGGCCGGTATAAGCCATGAATTACTGCGGTCTGTACCGGCCTCTTCGCAGCACAAGGCTGCTCCTACAGGGGCATGCAAGCCCTGAATTTTGCGCAGTATTAGTGGCTCGTCACCTGCCCAAGGTCATCCCCAGAAGTGTGTTTCAGGTCATCCGTGCGCAGCTTGGCGACATCGTCGGCGTTCACCGCCCCGCCCTGGTTGCCCCAGCTGGTGCGAATAAAGCTCACCACATCAGCGACCTCCTGATCGCTCAGGCGCCAGCCAAACGCCGGCATGGTGAAGTTCGATGGGGCCGTGTGCGTCGCAGGCACCTTGCCACCGGCCAGCACCACATGGATCAGCGAGGTGGCATCAGCGGTCTGCACCACCGGGTTACCAGCCAGTGCCGGGAACACCCGGCTATAGCCATGGCCATCGGTGCGGTGGCACGCCGCGCAGTTGTCGATGTACACCGACGCCCCACGCTTGCTGTCATCGCCGTTCCACAGCGCCTCGGCGACCTGCTTGTCATACGCATGCGGCTGGTCATCGGGGTTGCTGGGCGGCAGCGTTTTCAGGTACCGGGCAATGGCCGTCAGGTCAGCCTCGCTCATGTACTGCATGCTGTGCTCGACCACATCACTCATGCCTCCGAACACCGCACTGCGGTCGCTTCGGCCGGTCTTGAGAAACTGCACCAGCTGCGCTTCGCTCCAACTGCCCAGGCCATCCTTGTGATCACCGCGCAGGCTCTTGGCAATCCAGCCTTCAAGCGGGGCGCTGCCTGCCAGAAACTGCTCGCCATCCTGCGGGCTCAGTGCCTTTTCCTGCATGGTCAGGGCGCGCGGGGTATGGCATGCACCACAGTGCCCCAGCCCTTCGACCAGATAAGCACCGCGGTTGACGACCGGGTCGGCAGCAGCCGAGGCCTGCCAGGCCTTCACCTGCGGCGCGAACAAACCCCGCCAGATCGCCAGCGGCCAGCGCATGCTCAACGGCCAGGGGATGTCCGTCGCCTTGTTCGGCTGCGCCACCGGCTCTACGCCCTGCATGAAGTAGGCATACAACGCGCGCATGTCGTCATCGCTGACGCGTGCATACGAGGGATACGGCATCGCCGGGTACAGCGTGCTGCCGTCCTTGCCGACGCCATGGCGCACGGCTTGGTCGAAGTCTTCGAAGCTGTAGTTGCCGATGCCGCTGGCATCAGGGGTGATATTGGTCGAGTACACCGTGCCGATGGGGGTTTCCATGGGCAGCCCGCCGGCGAATGGCTTGCCGCCCTTGGCCGTGTGGCAGGCCACGCAGTCGCCCGCGCGCGCCAGGTACTCGCCTTGCTTGACCAACGCGCTGTCAGCCTGGGCTGAAAGGCTTGCACCGCACAGGAACGTTGCGATCAACAGTGTCTTCATGCTCATCGCTCCTCAAGCCTGAACCAGTGGGCCAGGGTTTTTCAGGTACTGCTCACGGATCGCCCGTGCAGACCAGTACGTCAATGCCGCGACCAAACCGGTCGGGTTATAACCCAAGCCCTGCGGGAATGCCGACGCCCCCGGGACGAAAACGTTGTGGACGTCCCAGCTCTGCAGATAGCGGTTAAGCGCACTGGTCTTGGGGTCAGTGCCCATGATTGCGCCACCGTTGAGGTGGGTGGTCTGGTAGCTGGCAGTGTTGAAGTGTTCCTTGACCTTTTTGCCCAACACCGCAATGGACTTCGGGTTCATCGCCTGGGCGATCTTGCTGAGCTTGTCGACCATGAACTGGTTCATCTTGATGTCGTTTTCCTGCCAGTCGAAGGTCATGCGCAGCAACGGTTGGCCAAAGGCGTCCCGGTAGGTCGGGTCCAGGTCCAGGTAGTTGCCACGGTACGACTGGTGCGCGCCATGCGCGTCCATCGAAACCTGGTGGGTGTAGTAGTCGGCTGTGGCCTTCTTCCAGGCGCTGCCCCAGGTGGGCGTGCCGGGCGGGTTGGCGATACCGGCGATCGGGCGGCTGCCCGCCTGGTTGACCCACATGGGTGAACCACCGACAAAACAGTGCGGGCCGTGATCGAAGTTGTCAGCGTTGAAATCATCGATCGCAATGCCGTTACCGCCAGCACCGATGAAGTTGTTGGTGTAAGTGTCCTTGTCGAAGAACGCCTTGACCGTTCCCATGTTCTGGTACGCGAAGTTGCGCCCGACCACGCCTTCGTTCTTGACCGGGTCATAAGGCTTGCCGATGCCGGACAGCAGCATCAGGCGCACGTTGTTGAACTGGAAGGCCGCGAGAATCACCAAGTCCGCCGGTTGTTCCACCTCCCGGCCTTGGGCGTCGATGTAGGTCACGCCCGTGGCTTTGCGCTTGCTGTCATCCAGGTTCACGCGCAGCACATGGGCATTGGCGCGCAGCTCGAAGTTCGGCACCTGGCGCAGTGCGGGCAGGATGTTCACGTTGGGCGAGGCTTTGGAGTACATGTAGCACACGTAGCCGCTGCAGAAGCCGCAGAAGTTGCACGGCCCCATCTGCGCACCGTACGGGTTGGTGTAAGGGCCCGACGTGTTGGCCGATGGCAGGTTGTACGGCTTGTAGCCGAGGCTGGTGGCGGCCTTCTCGAACAGTTTTGCCGATACCACGTTTTTTTGTGCAGGCAGCGGGAACGGGTTGGAGCGATCAGGCGCATAGGGGTTGCCGCCCTTCCCTTCACCCACCACCGCGCCGTTCACGGTCCAGGCCTGGCCCGAGGTGCCGAACACCTTCTCGGCAAAATCGAAGTACGGCTCAAGCTCCTGGTAGGTGACGCCGAAGTCCTGGATGGTCATGCCTTCAGGGATGAACGCCTTGCCGTAGCGTTCTTCGTAATGGCTGCGCATGCGCAGCTCGATCGGGTCTACTCGAAAATGCACGCCGGACCAATGCAAGCCCGCGCCGCCCACGCCCTTGCCTGGCAAGAAGGCGCCCAACTGGCGGTTGGGCAACGCAACGTCGTTGACGCTGTGACGGATGGTGACGGTCTCTTTCGATACATCGACGAACAGCTTCTTGCGCACGCTGTAGGTCAGCTCATCGATCACCTGCGGGTAGCTGCCCTCAGGGTAGGTGTCCTGCATTGGCCCGCGCTCGAGAGCGACCACCTGCAGCCCCGCCTCGGTCAATTCCTTGGCCATGATCGCGCCGGCCCAGCCAAAGCCCACGATCACGGCGTCTACTTTCTTCAACACATTCGCCATGCTTCAGGCCCTCTCGCCACGGATCGACACTGCCGGGAACGGGTAAGGCTCGTTGCGCTCGACCCAGTCCATGAAGTCTGCCCGTGCACCGGGGAAGCCGATCTGGGTCCAGCCCACCATGCCTTTGTTGCCACCGTGAATCGGATCGCAGAAGAACCCCTCGCGGGTGTTCTGTACCAGCAAACTGAAAAACAGCGTGGCCGGCAGCGCGTCGAACACCAGCTCACCGGCTTCGACCTTGGCGAGAATGCGGTCTCGGGTAGCGCTATCTTGCGCAGCAAACACTTGGCCCGAGTTGGCTTTGCACCAGCCGTCCACGGCAGCGATGCCCAGCCGGTAGATCTGTTGCGGGCTGAGTTGCAGCTGGTAGCCCAGTTCTGGTGGGGCGTCGGCGTTAAACGGCCCCTGCATGTACCACTGGGCGCCAGTGGCATACGGGGTATTCATCTGGCGGTCGATGAACTCGGCGGCACCCGCTTCGAGCGCACCTGGGCCCAGTTCGTCCGCAGGGATGATGCGGGCTACGGCCGCTTGCACGAAGGCCCATTCTTCGGCGGTGAAAAAGGTTGGCTCATAATCGCCCGCAGGCGCAGCGACAGGCACCTTGGGCTCACGCACAGGTTCGGCCAACAGTTGGCTGGCACCCAGGCCCAGCCCGGTGCTGGCCACGGTGGCGACCGGTATCAAGGTCAAGGTCTTGCGCAGGAATTCCCGGCGCGGATTGTCTGGGGCATGCTCAGGCATTTCAAATCCTCATCAGCGGTAGGGGCGGCCTTGGTTTGCGCCATCTGATTTTTCCATGGGGTACTCGCGCAAGCGGGCGCGTGTAGAAGACAGCCGAATAATCTAGCGCGTTCAGAAATGTTTTGAAACCGGTTTCATTCTTGACATTGTTGGCCTTCAGCAATAATGCCCAACATCGCGGATAAGGTATTTTTCACATCAGCCTCACCCTCTGGCGACATCCTGCTACCTAAAGTGCGCGCACTCTCAATGGATCCGAGCCACCGGTTCCGGTCCGTTGTTCGCGCTCACTGGAGTGACAGCATGCTGCATGGCGTCATCGACACCCCGCCGGCCCTTAAGCTCGCCCGGCACTACCGATTGCCCCGCGCCAAAGCGCTGCTGGTGGCGATGTGTGTATCGGTTGCGCTGGTGGCTCTCGCTGCATGGGCTGCCGCACGCCCTGCCCTTGCAGACCTTGGCAACCCGCATACGTTGCACAGCAGTGGCTTGCACAGCGCCTGGTCCAAGGGTTCTGTCATTGTGGTGATTCGTCACGCCGAACGCTGCGACCGCTCACGGGGTGCCTGCCTGGACGACCCCACTGGTATTACCCTGGCGGGCAGCCGGGTATCCGCCGACGTCGGCCAGGGCCTGCAACGCCTTGGCCTGCGCAGCGCCGATGTGTGGGCCAGCCCGGAAATGCGCACCCGGCAAACCGCGCAGTTCATGTTCGGCAAGGCTATCGCCACCCAGGACTGGCTCAACCAGTGTGACCACACCTTCGCCAGCAATGCCTTCGCCCACAAGCAACCCGGCCGCAACCTGGTGTTGGTCAGCCACAGTAGCTGCCTGGAGCAGATGGAACGCCAGCTCAACGTCGACACTGATGCGGATTCCAACCGCTACGCCAGCGCGCTGTTCATCACCCAGGGCGAAGATGGCAAGGCCCGCGTGCTGGGCCAGCTGGATGCCAGCCAGTGGCGCAAACTCGCTGATGCCCGGGAAATCTGACCATGCCTGTACCTTCACGCGCCGCCTTCTACCGCAACAACCTGCTGCTACCGCTGCTGCTGGCGGGCATCGTCTTCGTCGCCTTCGACCTGACCGAACTCGACCGCTGGATCAGCAACCTGCTGATCGACCCGGCCACCGGCCAGTTTCCGCTGTTGCACAATCAATGGTTCGAAAAGATCACCCACAAGTGGCCACGGGTATTACCGAACTGGACCGGTGAACTGGCCGTGATCGGCTCGCTGCTGTCGTTCGCCTGGCCGCGCCTGGCCAATCACCCGCAATGGGGCCTTACGCGGTCGCTGGAAACCGCCCGAATCGCGCCGGTATTGCGCTTCACGACCCACCACCGTCGCGACTTGTTGTTCGTGGTGGTCGCCTTCGCGCTGTGCACCACCGTCATCCATTACCTGAAAAGCCATACCAGCGTGTACTGCCCGGTGGAAACGACGCTGTACGGCGGCCAGCAGGTGCGGGTCGAGTGGTTCGAGCACTTCGCCTGGCTGGACAAGGCTGGCGATGGCCGATGCTGGCCAGGCGGGCATGCGTCCAGTGGTTTCACCTTGCTGGCCCTGTACTTCGTGGCGCTACGCCACCGCTGGATGCATGCGCGCAAGCTGCTGGTGGCGATCCTGTTGCTGGGGTTCGTCTACGGCACCACCCGCGTGCTGCAAGGGTGGCACTACATGTCCCACACGTTTTGGGCAGGTCTGTTCGTCTGGTTCACCACCTGGGCCACTGCCTTGCTGTTCTATGGGCGCCTGGCCTTGCAGGCGCCAAATCACAGCCCTGCAAGGCATTGTTCCCCAGCCCATTCGATCAGCTCACTACCCTTGCAAGCCCAGCTTTGCGCCGAGCAAGAACCGCATCGAGATGCTTGAAAGCACTTTTCGCCTTCACTAGCTGCAACCAAGTGTTTCTTAGCAGAGTAGAAATCGAACTTTCCTACACGTTTATAGGACGCTCAATACTCACCCATGAATTGATTCCTCGTTAGTGTTCAGGCTTCAGCCAAATGCTTGCGTCTGGCCGCATGGTCGGCCCATGCCCAGTGCATACGCTGCCCGCCCAAACACGAGGACCAGGAATGTTCAGTGAGCCCGATGGCACTGGTAAAACAGTGCCCACCAACACGCCAATCCTGCTTGAAGTCGTGCGTGAGGATCAGCCATCGCCTACCCGTGCACGACGTGAAAGCACCGCCACTGCGCAAGCTGCCGGCATTACCCCGGAGCCCGCAGTTGCTCTCCGTCATCCCCGCCGAAGTTCTCGAGTCGCTCAACGTCATCTTGCAGCAGTAGCGGGCAAGTGCTCGTCATGACCGTACTCAGGCACTTTCGGGGGAATTCACATGCCTAGCCAATCCGATTTGCGCTTCACCTTCCAGCCGCTGGTCGGCCAGGTTGAGTTTGAAGTGGTTTCGTTCGAGCTCGACGAAGCGGTCAGTACACCTTTCCAATTAAGCCTGGAGCTGGTCAGTTACCAAGACGATGTCGATTTTGGCCAGCTGCTCGACAAACCGGTGCTATTCACCCTGTGGCGGGGAGACCGCCCGTTGCGCTACGTGCACGGCCTGGTCAGCACCTTCAGCCAAGGAGAGACAGGTTTTCACCGTACGCGTTACCGCGCCTTGGTCGAACCCACGCTGGCGCGGGCCGGGCTGCGCTCGAACTGGCGCATCTTCCAGGAAAAAACCGCCACGCAAATTCTTGAGCTCATGCTCAAGCGCCAAGGCATCCTTCATTTTGAACTGCATAGCCGCGGTGAACATGCGATACGGGAGTTCTGCGTGCAGGCCGGTGAAACCGACCTGAACTTCATCGCCCGCCTGGCCGCCGAAGAAGGCTTTGTCTACCGGTTCGAGCACACACCAAAACATCACATGCTGGTCATCACCGACCGATTACTTTCGATGGGTCAGATCAGCCGTGGTGTCATCAAGACCGATGATGACGATGAAGGGTTCGTCGATGACGATGACATCGACCCCAACGCAGTGCTGTACCACGCCAATAGCGGTGGCGTTCAGGCAACACCTTGTCTACGCAGACTGCGCTACAGCGAGCAGGTGCGCACTGCACGACAGGTGCAACGCGACTATACGTTCACCAACCCCGAATACCGCCTGGAACATCGCGCAGAAGCAAGTGGCCTGACACACCAGTCCACCGCGTACGAGCGTTTTGACTACCCCGGCCGCTACAAGTGTGAGGCGGTCGGCGTGCCCTTCACCGCGACCCGGATCACCGCGCTGCGCCATGATGCCTGTATTGCCGAAGTGCAAGGCGATGATGTGCGCCTGCAACCGGGGCTGAGCTTCACCCTGATTGAGCACCCGCGACAAGACTTGAACGTGCACTGGCGTGTGATCAAGGTGCACCACGAGGGTACCCAGTTCACCAGCCTGCAGGAGGAAGCCGCCGGGGCCAGGCAAGGCACGCGCTATAGCCAAGACGCCGTACTGGTGCCAGGCAGAACCGAATGGCGCCCAGCGCCGTTGGCCAAACCACGCATTGACGGCCCGCACATGGCCACCGTCGTCGGCCCAGTTGGCGAGGAGATCCATTGCGACCAGTGGGGCCGGGTCAAGGTCAGCTTCCCTTGGGACAGGGAAAGCAAAAACAATCAATTCAGCTCCTGCTGGGTGCGGGTGTCGCAAGGCTGGGCTGGTGGCAGCTGGGGCTCGATGGCCATCCCGCGTATTGGCCAGGACGTGATCATCCAGTACGTCAATGCCGACCCAGACCAGCCGATGATCACCGGCCGCACCTATTGCGGCAATCAGCTGCCACCGTACGACCTACCCCAGTTCAAGACGCGCATGACCATCAAGAGCCAGACCCATAAGGGCGCTGGCTTTAACGAACTGCGTTTCGAGGACGAGCTGGACTGCCAGGAGGTGTTCATCCATGCAGAAAAGGACCAGAACAACGTTGTAAAGCATAACAAAACGACGCGCGTCGGCAACGATCGCGACGAACGGGTCGAGCGTGACGAAAAGGTTAGAATTGGCCGGGACCGCCGGGAAGAGGTCGTCCAGGACGAGTCCGTCAGCATCGGCCAAGACCGGATGCACGAGATCGGCAATGACAACAGCCTGACGATTGGCCGGACGCACACGATCGTCACAGGCCAGGACCGCATCGAGACGGTTGGCAACCAGCGCCAGGACATTACCAAAGCCAACCACACGGTTGAAATTGGTGGCCACCTCGAACAGGTGGTGGGTGGTCATCACCTGTTGCAGACCGGAGAAGCCATCCGGCACACCACCAAGGTTTATGACATACAGGTCAGCGAGAGCCTCACCATCCGGAGCCCAGGCGGGCTGCTGCGAATCGATGGGGCCGGTGTCACGCTGGACGGCGTGGCACTGGCCTTCAAAGGGCCGGTCCACCAGCAGCCAAAGGGCAGCCATTTCACAACGTCGACCGCGGGCATTCCAGAGCCCGGCGAGCCCGTTTGCCTCAGTTGTTTGCTGAAAGCGATCACAAACGGCCACAACATGATCCGGATGGCAGGAGCGCACTGATGCCCAGTCCATTCGTCAGAGCACTGGTCAAAGTCCTGCGAACATCCGACCGGTACCGCCTGAGCGCGGTTGTGGAAATGGCAGATCTTCCACCCGAGGTTCGGGAAAACCTGACTCAGTACTACTCGCAGCGCTGCTGGCCACTGTTGCAGCAAACCCAATTCAGCAACTTGCAGGCAGTGGGCCCGTGGCTGTTCGGTTCGCGTCCTGGCTCCGATGTTTCAGCCCAGTACGACTTTCAATGGCAGCTCGAACAAGGTGCAGGCGGCGCCGTATGTGGCTGGATAATCAGCGCATTGCCACCTGCCGAACTCGCCCTGCACTTGAGCCAGGCCAACATCGTCACAGGCGCAGATGGCCATTCGTACCTTCTGCGCTACCACACCGCTGCTGCCCTGCAAGCGCTCGATAGCCACCGTCACTTGCCTGGGGTGAGCGAATGGTTGGCACCCATCCATCACTGGTGGGCACCTGTAGCACATCCGCACAAGGCGCTGTGGTTGCAAATAGCGGGCGGCGATCAACCTCACGCTGCGCATGTCACGCCGATCACACTGGACGAAGTTTGCTGGGCAGCATTGGCCGGCGACCCGCTGAGCTACCAACTTGCCGATGTACTGAAGGACGGTCAGCACTGCCCAGCCTTGGCGGGTGCCTGCCACGGCACGCGCGTCGGCCTGATCCAGCATTACCTCAACCAGGCACGCGAGCAAGGCCTGGCCCGTGAGGAGGATCTCATCACCTATGTACTGATGATGGCTCGCGACGGTGATCAGCTCAACACCTCACCGGCCTGGCAGGAGGCAATCGTCGCCACCCGCGAACAGCACACCGCCCTTATCGACAACGTGCAGCGACGCCTGCGCACAAAGGACTAAAACACACGCCCATGGATTCGCTCACCGACACGCTCGACCTGTGCAGACGTATCACAACCGGCTACCGCCCCGCGCTACGCAACAGCCCCGTCGCCGACTGCACCCGCCGCTTCGAACTGCTGCCCTTGCGCTATGCCGCCGTTGGCGGCAACCCGGCACAACGCGCCCGCTTGCCCAAGTTGCCGGGCTACCTCAGCCCCTTTCAGGAGGTGGCTGCACTGACCCACTCCAGCTACGCCATCCGCCCGCTGCGCGAAGGCTTTCTTTACCTGCTGATCAAACGCCACAGCGCACCGGCGCACGAATGGCACAGCCAGTACCGCGTGGCGCCGAATGGCTCACTGTTGTACATCAGCGCCGACGCCCCATGGGAGCCTGCCCCTAGCGCAGGCAACCTGGAGGACATCGTCCGCGCCTTCGGCTGGACCATCACGCTCTACGACCTGGACGACATCCAGGAGCTGCGCCCGTTGTTCAGCCCCTCCCCGCTCACGCCGCGCATGCTCGATAACTACCGCCTGCTCGAAGACGAGTACCGCAGCAGCCTGCCCGCGATCGATATCGCAGGGTTCATTCAACCCTCTGACGCGCCGCCACAGCCCCACGTGCTCAAGCACGACCAACTGAACTGGGTAGCCGACTTCAAGGCCCAGGACGACGCAGACCTGCAGGCCCTGCTCGACCAGCAGCCATTCAACAACGCTCAGATCGTGTCCCCGCACGCTTCACGGCAAGCCCTGGCACCGCCCATGAATCAAACCAAGCCGCGCGGCGCCGCTATCGTGATCGAGGATGCCCTCGGCATTACCCAAGAGCTCAATGCCTGGCGCAACGCAGCCGTCGACGAGGTGAAGACCCACTGGCTGCAGCGCGTTGTGGAGCCCGGTGTGGACAATGAGCGCAAACTACTTGTTGCGCAGTCGTTTCTGGAGATCGAGAAGCTCTACCCGCAGATGATGGCCGAGCGCATCGTCAAGCGCGAGGTCATGGCCGAGGCCGTGCGCAAGCAGCCGGTGACGCCTGTGGACTTCTATGGGTTTACCGACCACGCTCGCCAGCAGGCCGATGCACATGACGCACGGATGAAACCTCATCTGGCGCAGTACGAACGCGAAGTCCGGGCCAAGGTTCAGGCCCGCCAGGATGCTGGCGAATTCAGCAAGAAGTTCGACCAGAAATACGGCCATCTGGTCGACCGCCAAGCCATGCACGATCAGCTCGCAGGCTTCGAGCAAGCGATGCAACAAGCCCAGCAAGCTGCAGAAGACCGCGCCAAGGACCATACCCGATGGCTCCTCAGCGAACGCCTGCTGCAGGCCCTGGACCGTTACGACAATGCCGACCTGATCAATGGCTTGGCCTTTGCCGAGCAAACCGGCCAGTGCGTAATCGGCATGGAGCTCAGCGAGTGGGGCGCGACGGTACTGGACCACTGGTGGCGCAGCGATGTGGCGCATCGCGGCAATTTGGCAATGCGCGGCATCACCTACAACCAGGTTGACATCCGCGAAGCGCTTGCCGCGCTTCTGGAAGCGGCCAAGGCCGAGCCGGCCTCAGAGACATCCTTCACATTGCGTGAGTCGCTCGCCCGGCAAGCGCACATCGCGGCGAATGCCTTCGCGCGCATCAACACGCTGTACGAAGAGCTACAAAGCAGAAACAGCACCGCCAGCATCGGCTTGTATGCCTGGTACGTCGCGCTGGGGCGGCAAGTGCTGCGTACCGGGGCACCCAGCAGTGTGGACCGCGCGCTGCACCATGGCCTGCGCCTGACATTGTTCGCCTCGGTACATGAAACGGCTGTCGACATACGCCTGGGCGAAGCAGCTCGCAGCGGGCAGCCCTTGAACCCACAGCGCAGTGGTGCCCAGGTTGCACGCTATCTGGACCAGGCCTGGGCTGAAGGCCTGATGCAGGCCAACAACAGCGACTTCTACAAGGTGCGTGCAGCAGGCCTGGTGTGTTTGCTCGAAGGCATGCTGATGGCCTTCAAGGCACGCGAACTGCCAGACAGTGATGCACGGGTGAAGACCGAACTCTTTGCAGCGGCCATGACTACGGCTGCGGCGGGCTTCGAGATTGGCGCCAGTTATGTGGACCAGGTGGTGACGCGGTATGGCGCGAATAGTGTGACTGGGAGAGGGGCGGCGGTGACCTTGGGGAGGTTGAAGCTTTGGGGGGGAAGTTTGGCGGGTATGGGCGGCCTAGTACTGGCGTGGTGGGACTTCGCCGATGCGGCTGAGCATTTTAAATATCGTCAGGATGGCGCTAACCGAGACAATAAAAATAACTCCGACATTTTGGCGCCCGCATATGCAATGCGAGCTCTAGCGACTATAGCACTCTCATTGACGGAAATAGGAACAGCTATTGCAATCGCCAAGCCTTTTTTTGACTATCTATCCCACAGCGCCAAAACCAAATTTGTGAGAATGTTAGCAAAGTCCATGGGAGTTCTTTCAAAAAAACTAGGAACACAAGCCAGTCGCCTCATTCTTTCGCGCTTAATACTGGGATTCTTTTGGGTAGGCATCGTCCTCACGCTAATTATTTATCTTTTTGAAGACGATGCTTTAGAAAAATGGTGCAAACGCAGCTGCTTTCGAATGGGGAGATACTCCAGAGCATATGAAGAGCAGGAGGAGTTGGGCGCTCTACATTCAGCTTTCAGCGAGGTTTTATAATGTATTTGATCGAATGGGGCTTCTGGCAAATGGCAACAGAGTCAGAGGCCGCACGTAAGGCGTACGAGGCAGAGATTACGCCAAGAGAGAAACGCGCCAATCAGGATTTTTATGAGGGCGACGTGGAGAAGGATATACATTTCCGGCAGGTCAGCGAAGAGCCCAACGCACGCGGCCCTATTTTTGCCTTTAATGAAATATTTATGGACATGCGTTGCGGCGGCTCGGAAGAAAAGCGGGGATTAATTACACTTATCACATTAGGCGGGGTTCTCCCAGGCATTGCCTTAGGAATATATATAGCAGTCGGCTCCATCTGGCTCGACATCACAAGCAGTGCTTCAAGCTCTTTTTTAGCAATAGTGCTAACGATAACCCTGGCCTTGGCTTCAGGAGCCGCACTATACTTTTACTTGAAATATGGCATGAAGCTTAGTCGATTAGAAATGCTGACCACCCGTCATCTGCTTATCCGCTTCAATCGAAAAACTCAACAGGTTCATCTTCATCGACCTGCATACTGCGGGGGCATCGTAACGTTTCCATGGAAAACTACCGGAAGCACCGCAGTATATTCTGAGGACGACTCACTCAGCGTAGGCATGAGACTAGGCCTGGTATGGCACCCCAGCCGTACCGGCCTCCCCCACATGGAAATGGCCCTACTCGGCAAGCAAGGCCAAGGCGGCAGCGAGCTCCGCGACGAATGGGAGTTCATCCGCCGCTACATGGAAGAAGGCCCTCACGCCGTCCCCCGCCCCCGTCTGAGTACCCAGTTACCCTCGCTCATTCAGGCATTCAGCGCCCAATTCGAAGGCCTCGGCCGCTTCTTCCGCAAAAGCAGCTGGCTGTTCAAACTCGCCCTGCTCATGGTCTGGCCCGCTTTCGTCATCGTCGGCACCGCGCACTGGTTCAGCCTGCTGCTGTGCTGGCGACCACGCTGGCCGAAGGTGATCCGCGAAGCCGGTTTGCCAGGCAAGCCAGTGCCACCGCCCACCACCTTGAGTGACTACCCGCCCGACATACAGGAGCGCTTGCTTGCCAATGCCGACCGGTGGCAGCTCAAGCCCGGCAAGCGCCCCGAGAAGAAACCACGCAAACCGCGTACGCCCAAAAAGTCGAAGGAGTTCGATTGATGTCATCCATGATCGACCTGCGCAGGTGTATCACTTCCAGCTACGGCTCCGAGCAACAGCCAACTGCATCTGAGCGACAGGAGGAGTTAGGCGCTCCATATTCGGCTTTCAGCGAGGTATCAAATTGTATTTGATCGAATGGGGATTCTGGAATACATGCACTGAGTCAAAAGCTGCGCGCACTGCAGCTGATGCCGAGACAGTACCAACCCATAAGCATCTAGCTTGGGATCTGTACGAGGGTGACTTACGGGAGGGTGTTCATTTCAAATCGGTGAGTACTACTCCGCATTCGCGCGGCCCCGTATTTGCGTTCAATGACACTTACATGGATATGCGCTGTGGCGGCTCGGAAGAGAAACGTGGAGTAATCACAATGATGACTCTCGGAGGCCTAGGCCCAATGACCTACGCATGGCTGCATATAACCTTTGGCTCCATTTACATCAACGCCACCCAAGCTGAGTTCCTTTCAGTATTCTCTATTTTATTCAGCACATACATGCTGTCCATAGGCTGTGGGTTTTACTATGTTTATGCTAAATATGGATTCCGCTTTACACGTCTAGAAATACTCACCAGTCGACACCTGCTTATCCGCTTCAATCGAAAAACTCAACAGGTTCATCTTCATCGACCTGCATACTGCGGGGGTATCGTGACGTTTCCATGGAAAACCACCGGAAGCACAGCTGTATCTCCTGAGGATGACTCACTCAGTCTCGGCATGAGACTCGGCTTGGTCTGGCACCCGAGCCATACCGGCCTGCCCCACATGGAAATGGCCCTACTCGGCAAGCAAGGCCAAGGCGGCAGCGAACTCCGCGACGAATGGGAGTTCATCCGCCGCTACATGGAAGAAGGCCCTCACGCCGTCCCCCGCCCCCGTCTGAGCACCCAACTGCCTTCGCCCATTCAGGCATTCAGCGCCCAATTCGAAGGCCTCGGCCGCTTCTTCCGTAAAAGCAGCTGGCTGTTCAAACTCGCCCTGCTCATGGTCTGGCCCGCTTTCGTCATCATCGGCACCGCGCACTGGGTCAGCCTGCTGCTGTGCTGGAGACCGCGCTGGCCGAAGGTGATCCGCGAGGCCGGTTTGCCAGGTAAACCAGTGCCATCACCCACCACCTTGAGTGACTACCCGCCCGACATCCAGGAATGCCTACTCGCCAATGCCGACCGTTGGCAACTCAAGCCTGGTAAGCGTCCCGAGAAGAAACCACGCAAACCGCGTACGCCTAAAAAGTCGAAGGAGTTCGATTGATGTCATCCATGATCGACACGCTCGACCTGCGCAGGTGTATCACTTCCAGCTACAGCTCCGAGCAACAGCCAACTGCATGTGAGCGACAGGAGGAGTTAGGCGCTCCGTATTCGGCTTTCAGCGAGGTCTCAAATTGTATTTGATCGAATGGGGATTTTGGCAGATGGCAACCGAGTCAGAAGCCGCACGAAAAGCCTCCGAAGCACAGATGACAGCTTCAGAGAAGCGATCAGCTAAAGACTTATACGAGGGGGATCTGGAAGAAGATATTCATTTCCGGTCTGTCAGCGAAAAACCTAATACGCGCGGCCCCGTTTTCGCCTTCAACGATGATTACATGGAGATGCGCTGCGGTGGTTCAGAAGAAAAACGTGGACTACTTACGCTTGCGATGCTCGTCGGAGTTATGCCAATCATAGGCGTCACGACAATCACCGCACTAAGTTTCCTTTGGGTTGATATAACGGATCAAACCTCACGCTCATTTATATCTGTGATGCTCACTCTTATCATGATACTAGTCGCTGGAACCACACTATATCTATATTCAAAATATGGGATGAAAATCACACGTTTGGAGATGCTGACCAGCCGTCACTTACTCATTCGCTTCAATCGAAAAACCCAACAGGTCCACCTCCATCGACCAAGTTATTGCGGCGGCATCGTAACTTTCCCCTGGAGAACAACCGGAAGCACAGGCTTGTATCCAGAGGACGACTCGCTCAGCGTAGGCGTGAGACTAGGCCTGATATGGCACCCCAGCCATACCGGCCTCCCCCACATGGAAATGGCCTTCGTTGGCAAGCAAGGCCAAGGCGGCAGCGAGCTCCGTGACGAATGGGAGTTCATCCGCCGCTACATGGAAGAAGGCCCTCACGCCGTCCCCCGCCCCCGTCTGAGTACCCAGTTACCCTCGCCCATCCAAGCATTCAGCGCCCAATTCGAAGGCCTCGGCCGCTTCTTCCGCAAAAGCAGCTGGCTGTTCAAACTCGCCCTGCTCATGGTCTGGCCCGCTTTCGTCATTGTCGGCACCGCGCACTGGTTCAGCCTGCTGCTGTGCTGGCGACCACGCTGGCCGAAGGCGATCCGCGAGGCCGGTTTGCCCGGCAAGCCAGTGCCTCCACCCACCACCTTGAGTGACTACCCGCCCGACATACAGGAGCGCCTACTCGCCAATGCCGACCGTTGGCAGCTAAAACCCGGCAAGCGCCCTCAGAAAAAACCACGGAAACCGCGCACCTCCAAATCGCCAAAAACACCGACATAGAAGCGGGCTCCACAGGCAAACGAGTGGGTCGCAACCACCGACCCAATTCCCCAATGCTGGGGGCACCGGGCCCATTGACAAGCACCGTAAAAGAAACCCACGAAACGGCCGTATCCCGCGTTGTGTGCGGCCTGCGAGTCATTTATTTCGGTTTGGCACGCCTATTGCCGATCTCCTCTCAGACGCCCCAAGTCCATGGGCCCGTTTGCAGGAGGAATTGACTCATGCTCCGACCGATACCCCACCCGCTGGCAGTGGCGATTTTCGCCGGCATGCTCCAGATCCCGGCACAGGCTGCATTGAACGCTGTCGACCCCGGCCCCTACAACCTTGCCAATGGCAACTTTGCAGGCTGGTACCAGGACAGTCATGGTCGCACCCTCGACCTGTGCTTGACCAAGGCGGTGAGTTCAAGGGTCGCCGGTGCTCCCGGCGCGCCGGCGTACATGTGCACACTGCTACCCACCCCCGGCGTGTTCGACGACACCCAACCCATAGCCTTCCCCACCAACTTCCCTGACGAAGCCTTCTGGTTCACCGCCGACGCCGCCATCGTCGACGCTGCACGGGGCATCGACCTGAGCTACGGCACGGCCATCGAGGCAGCATTTGCCGCCGAAGAGCCGGTCGAAGGCGACCAGGTCAGCTTCGCCCGGGTGCGTATTCGCGTCGATGTGCCGACTGCAGGCACCTACGTGATCACCCACCCTTACGGGGTCGAAGTCTTTGACGTACCCGCCGGTGGACGCCGAGCGATCAACATGACCCGCGACATTGGCATCGCTGGCGCTGGCGACTTCAGCGGCGCACTCAAAGGCGATGTCGGGCCGTTCCTGCGCAGCGTCAATGGCCCCTACACCGAAGGCAGCGAGCGCTTCATCGGCGACCCGAACCTGGATGAGCGTGTGACCGGCAGCCCGTTCAACACCAACTTCGTGCGCATCGAAGGCCCGGGGGGCATCGACCTGCGGACCGAGCTGTTCTCGATCTCGGGCAAGCTTTCCGATGTTGCCCTGCCCACGCCGCTGATGCCGCAGCGCACCACCTACTCGCGGCGCACCGAGAATGGCGACCTGCACGCCCAGCAAGATGTCTTCGTCATGGCCCCGCCGCCACCGGCCGCCGTCACCCTGACCAGCCAGACACCAAACCTGAACCTGACCGAAGCCAACGGCACCGGTGCCTGGTACGCTCAGTCGGTACTCAACCCGAATGTGCCCACCACGCTGGTACTGACCGCCGACAACAGCGTGGCCATCCCGACCAGCAGCCTGACCACGGCCAACCTGCCACTGACCGACCTGGTGACCATCACTCAGGCTGAATATCACCTGTCCACCGGGCAACTGACGCTGGTCGCCAGCACCAGTGACGAAACCAGCCCGCCCGCCCTCACCGCCCACACCGGCAACGGCACGTTGCTGGGCAACCTCAGTGGCAACGGCGCGGTGAAGACATTGAGCACATCCCTTTCGCCCATCCCACCGGCCAAGGTGCAAGTCACCAGCGCCAATGGCGGTAGCGACAGCGAAGACGTGGTGCTGGTGCCATGAACAGACAAAGGCTCAGCCCTCAAGGAGGCAGCATGAACACTTGGCCACGCCGTGCGCTGTTCGCCGCCGGTTTCTCCCTCACTGTCACCAGCGCTGCCTTCGCCGCGCTGTCCGATGTCGACCCCGGGCCCTACACCTTCGCCACCGGCGGCTACCCGATGTGGTACAAGGACGGCAACGACCTGTCGCTTGAGCTATGCCAGTCACGCGCCACCAGTTCGCGGGTTGCCGGCGCGCCGGGTGCACCGTCCTACATGTGTACCTTGTTGCCGGAGCCGGGCATCTACGACGACGCCTTGCCCCTGGTGTTCCCCGACAACTGGCCACCCGAGATGTTCTGGTTCCTGGCCGAAGCCACCATCCCGGCAGTGGGCAACAGCGGTTATGAGCTGGACGCTTATGTCGCCGGCCTTGAGGCCGCCTTTGCCGCTGAAAACCCGGTGGATGGCGACCAGCAGAGCTTTGCCCGCATCCGCATCCGCGTCTCGGTGCCCCGGGCCGGTGTCTACACCATTACCCACCCCTACGGTGTCGAGACGGTCAACGTCACCACCCCTGGCCGGCGCGCGATCAACATCACCCGTGACATCGGCATCGGTGCCCCCGGTAACTTCACCGGTGCGCTCAACGGCGCGCTGGGCCCATGGCTAAGAGGCGCTGGCGGGCCGTACCTGGAAGTCAACCCAGACACCGGCGCCACCGACACCTTCATTGGTGACCCGAACAGGCCCGAGACCGTGGTCGGCAGCCCGTTCAACACCAACTTCATCCGTATCGACGGCCCGCCCGGGCGCATCGAAACGTCGCTGTTCACGGTGTCTGGCAAGGTGCTCGACCAACGTGCGCAAACGCCGGTGACCCTGGAGCGCGCCACCTACTCGCGCAACGGCTCCGGCACCCGTGTGGAGGTGTTCGCCAAGGCGCCGCATGACGCTAGTCTGTGCATGCGCAATGGCCTGGCACTGATCGGCACGCCGCCTTCGCCTTGCCAGTTCAACCTGCTGACAGACAACAACGGGCTGTTCTTCAGCCAGCAGTTTGGCCAGGCCGTGCCGCCCGCCGTGGTGGTGGTGACTGCCAGCAACAGCACTGCCGGCACCCAGCCGACCGCACTGTCGAGCAAGCTGACTGACGTGGTCAAGGTCAGCACCGCACGCTACGACTGGGCCAACAAGCGCCTGTTCATCGAGGCCCGCTCCAGCGACGAAGTGGCCATCCCCGACATGCTCGCCCAAGGCTATGGCCGGATGTCAAAATCGGGCACGTTGCAAAGCCTGACCGTGAATGACCTGGCACAGCCGCCGGCCACTGTCACCGTCAAGTCGGCCCATGGCGGCAGCGATGTGGAACCGGTGATCGTGGTCGGCAATGCGCCGGTCGAGGCCGCCAACCAACCGCCGCTGGCCCAGGCCGATGTCGGCAGCACCAGTGTCGGCATCCCGCTGACCCTCAACCTGCTGCTGAACGACAGCGACCCGGACGGCAACGTACCGCTGGCCATCAGCGACCTGACCCAACCCGGTACCGGCCTTGGCGGCGTCGTGCTCAACGGCACTACCTCGGTCACCTACACCCCACCCGCCGGTGCCACGCAACCGCTGGTGGCCACCTTCAACTACCGGGCGGTGGATGCCAAAGGCCTGAAGTCGGAACCGGCCACGGTGACCATCAACGTTGCCCCCAACCAAGCGCCGACGGCCAACCCGGAAACGGTCGCCACCCTGGGCGTGCCGCTGACCATCAACGTGCTGGCCAACGACACCGACCCGGAAGGCAACCTGCCGTTGACCGTTGCCGCCGTCACACAACCCGCTGCCGGCCGAGGCACCGTCAGCACCGATGGCACGACGGTGACCTACACCCCACCGGCCACGGTGACGGCGGCCTTTACCACCACCTTCACCTACCAGGTGCGTGACTCGCTGGGGGCGCTGTCCAACGCCGGTACTGTCACGGTCAACGTGTCGCCACGCCCAGCCGCCGAGACCTTCGCGGTCACCGCAGCCACGGTCACGGCACGCTCCAACAACCGGTACAACTGGGACATCAGCGGCACCTCGTCGGTGACCACCGGCAACGTTGTGACCGTACGTGTCACCACTACCACCGGCGTGCAAACCCTGGGCACCACTACCGTACCGGTCACCGGGCGCTGGCGCCTGGCGGTCAGCAACAGCACCACGGTGATCCCGACCGCCGCGCCGACGGCGACCATCACCACTAGCCCAGGGACCACACGCACCGTCAACGTCGTCGTGCAGTAGAAGGCGGGAGAACGCCATGAAATGCCTGTATCCACTGTTGCTCTGCCTGGCCCTGGCGGGCCAGGCCAGCTGGGCCGAGGACCTGATGGACAACGCCGACCTTGCGGCCGGCAATGACCTCGGCGACCCCGTGATCATCCGCCTGTTACCGGTCGGCGCCGGCCAGGCAGCGGTGATCGAGCAGCAAGGCACGGGCAACCGCGCCGCCCTCGACCAGAACGGCCAGGCCCTGCTGGGCCGCATCGTCCAGGCCGGGGGCGCGCAAGAGGCGTACATCCTGCAAGAAGGTAGTGACCTGATGGCCAGCATCAGCCAGCAGGGATATGGCAACAGCGCGTCGATCCGCCAGAGCGGCAGCAGCAACAGCGCTGCCATCGACCAGATCGGCAACAACAACAGCGCCAACATCGTGCAGTCCGGCACGGGCCTCAACAGCTCCGTGACCCAAGCCGGCAATGGCCAGCATGTTCAGATCACCCAATACCGATAGACCTGGAGGCACCACCATGTTCAAGCTCGCTCCCCTCAGTGCCGCTATCGTCCTCGCCCTTGCAGGCCAGGTCATGGCTGCCGACAGCACCTCGACCCAAACTCAAGACGGCAAGGAAAACATTGCCGAAGTGACCCAGACCCTCGCGCCGTTCGCCTCGGCCACCCAGTCGCAGACCGGCAAGGGCCACAATCACCTGGCGGTACAGGCCAACAGCACCAGCGATATCCAACAAAGCGCCAACGGCTCTTACAACGCAGGCTACGCCGAGCAGTTGTTCGAAAATGGCAGCCAGATCACCCAGCAGGCCGGCGGCAGCTATAACGATGCCTTCGCCAGCCAGTCGCTGGGCGAGAACAACCAGTCGCTGCAGACCCAGCAAGGCACTGAAAACCGCTCGACCGTGTGGCAGGACAGCCAGCTGGGCAGCCAGGCCACCACCCAGCAGTCCGGCCAACGCAACGAAGCCTTCGTCGAGCAGACCTTCGGCGGCAGCAATAACCAGAGCATGATCATCCAGGCAGGCGCCGACAACTACGCCGCCGCCGAGCACCTGACGCATAACGACGGCAACATCCAGATCTACCAGGACGGCAAGGAAAACTGGGCTTACGGCGACCAGCGCGACGGCGAGGGTGGCACCATCGGCCTCAGCCAGACCGGTACCGGCAACTCGGTGGAGGTCTGGCAAGACACACAAGTTGGCAGCCAGGCCAACGTCACCCAGACCGGCCAGCTCAACGAAGGCTACATCGACCAGAGCTTCGGCGACGCTAACAAGGCCACCCTCACGCAAAAAGGCAAGGCCAACGCCAGTTGGTCGGACCAGTTCGAGAGCAACAACTCGACCACCACCATTTCGCAGACCGGTAACAACAACCTGCACTACACCTACCAGAACGGCGAAAACCTGAACTTGACCGTGACCACTCAAGGCAACGGCAACAAGATCACCGCCAGCAACTGGAAAGGCGACAAGATGGGCGGCCAGTTCGGCGTCAACCAGACGGCCGTGATCAACCAGTACGGTAACGGTAACGGCGTAAACCTGACGCAGAACGGCGACAACCACCTGGCCACGCTGAACCAGACCGGCAACAACAACGCGATGCAGACCAAGCAGGCCGACAGCAACAACGAACTGTTCTTCGAGCAGAACGGCACCGACAACATCCTGGTCGCCGACCAGCGCGGTACCGACAACTATGCCTTCGGCAGCAGCGAGGGCACCGGCAACGTCATCAACCTGGACCAGTCCGGCTATAGCAACCAGAGCTACACCAACCAGCTCTACGGCAGTGGCAACGAGGCCACCATCAAGCAGACCGACAGCATCAACGTCGCCTACGTGACCCAAGGTGGCCAGGGCAACAAGGCGTTCGTCGACCAGAGCGGCATGGCGCAAACCGCCACCATCAGCCAGCTGGGCAGCGCGAACATGGCCACTGTGACCCAAAAATAACCTGCTCCCCCCTTGAACCGCGGTGCTCACTCTCCCTGGTGCCGCGGTTCCTTTTTATTGTTTCCCTGCAACCTCACCGCCCTGTGTAGGAGCAGCCTTGTGCTGCGAAGAGGCCGGTGACATCAGCGCAAATTTACTGTGTTTTCACCGGCCTCTTCGCAGCACAAGGCTGCTCCTACACGGGGAGCGCATGAGGCGGGGTAGAATGGAACACCGTAAGCCTGGTGCTGCTTCCATGATCCAGTCCGACCTCGACCTGTTCGGCCCCCAGCCGCAACGCCTGGCGAGCCATACCGTGCTGCTGCCCGGCTTCGCCCTGGCCGAGCTCGAGGCCTTGTTAGACGCTTTGCGCCCGGTGCTGCGCGCCGCGCCGTTCCGGCACATGCAGACGCCCGGTGGCCTGCACATGGCTGTCGCACTGACCAATTGCGGGGCACTGGGCTGGGTCAGTGACGAGCACGGCTACCGCTACACCCTGACCGACCCGCAGAGTGGCCAACCCTGGCCCGCGTTACCGCCGGTGCTGCTCGGCCTGGCAAACCGCGCTGCGGCCGTCGCCGGATTCGACGACTTCGTACCCGACGCCTGCCTGGTCAACCACTACTTGCCAGGCACCCGTTTGAGCTTGCACCAGGACCGTAACGAGCAGGACTTCAGCCAGCCGATCGTGTCGATTTCACTGGGCTTGCCGGCAGTGTTCCTGCTGGGCGGGCTGCAGCGCTCGGACAAGACCCAGCGTGTGCCGTTGAGCCATGGCGATGTGCTGGTGTGGGGCGGTGAGGATCGCTTGCGCTTTCATGGTGTGCTGCCCATCAAGCCCGGCGTGCATCCGCGCATGGGCGAGCGGCGGATCAACCTGACCCTGCGCAAAGCGGGCTGATCAGGTAAAAACTTGAACATCCGGGCCTGAAAGGCTTCTAAAGAGGAGCCGCGTCAGCGTTCACTAAGGAGCCCATGCCCATGAAAATGCCCGGCCGCGCACCCAATACCTTTGTGCAGCTGGATTACGTACGCGATACGTTGTTCGGCCCGGTCGCCCAGAGCGTGGAATGCCAATGCCAACTCGCCGCCCTCAACCTGCAGGGCCGCCCTGCCCTGCGCTTGCACATCTGCCCGCCGCTGCCCGACAAGGTCGATCGCGCCCACAGCGTGGCGTTCGTCTGGGATGGCCGCACCTACCGCGGGGTGGTGCGTGACCAGGGCAAATGTGGCGATGGCGGGCTGAACCTCTTGCTGGAGCTGCAATAAGGTGATCAACGGCGATCAAATGCGCTGAACCTGCCCGCAACTGCGCGTCTCCATAGAAAAGAGCCCACGCCTTCTGGAGACCGTCATGAACAGTCCACTGCTCAAGCTCTTCACCCGCCCGTCCGATGCCTGGATGGAGATACGCCGCGCCGAAGAGGACCATCCGCAGCAATACCTGCCTCGGCTGCTAGCCCTGGCGCTGATCCCTGCCATTTGCCTGTTCGTCGGCACCACCACGTTCGGCTGGAGCCTGGCCGCCGAAGAACGCGTGCGCCTGAGCATTGGCAGCGCGGCGCAGTTGGCAGGCCTGCTGTACGCAGCCACAGTAGTCGGGGTCATGATCATGGGCGTGATGATTCGCTGGATGTCACGCGGCTTCGATGCGCAACCCAGCCTGCAGCAATGCATCGGCTTTGCCGCTTACTGCGCCACGCCGTGGTTTTTCGCGGGGGTGGTTGGGTTGCTGCCGATTCGCTGGCTGGCGCTGACTGCGCTATTGGCTGCTTCGGCTTATGCCAGCGTGCTGCTGTTTGGCGGGCTGCAGACATTTCTGCGGTTACGCAAGGAGCAGGCCATGCTGTTCGCCGCCTGTGTGTGGGGGGTTGGGCTGTTGGTGCTGGTGACCATCCTGGTGTCGATGATCCTGTTCTGGTTCAACGGCCTGATGCCGGAATATGTGCGCCCGGCCAGCCTCGGCTGACCGGGACACAAGGTGCAGGCTCAGGCAATCGCCCTTATTGGCGTGGTCGGCTTGTCACGCAGCGCATGCAGCTGCGAAACCAGGTTCACCACGTCGCGGCAACTGTTGAGGTCCTGCAGCGCAACGCCTGTCAGGGTAACGCCCGCTTCGAGGCGCTGCCCCTGGCCCAGGCGGATGGTCAGGTGGGCGCCATCCGCGCAACTGACCTCGCAGCGATCAGGCAGGCAGGCTTGCTCGATCATCTGCCGCATCTCTAGCATTGAAACGCCTATCAACGACATTGTACGACCCTCTCTGTACTGGATGGCCTGTTGTTTAGGTACGCCTTTGCCAGGCATGGTGCCAATTGATATTGCGCATGCTCAGGCGGCCGTCCATGCGCCGGAGCAATGATGGTGCGCGGGATCATCTAGCACCTTAGTGGAAGATCGCAGGCCAGCCAGGACTGTTCGATCGGCTACACAGAATTGACGACGAGCGGTCTCAACTGCCCTCGGCCTGCATCTGCCCGAACCGGCCGGCATGGAAGTCGTCGAACGACTCAGCGATTTCTGCCTGGCTGTTCATCACGAATGGGCCATAGCCAACGATCGGCTCATCGATCGGCTCACCGCTGAGCAGCAGCACACTGGCGCCTTCCAGCGCCTCGAGCACAATGTCCTCACCACCACGCTCGAGCAATACCAGGCTGGCGGGCCCGGCTTCCCGTTCACCGTTGACCCGCACAGTCCCGCGCAGCACCACCAAGGCGGCGTTACGCCCCGCCGCTACGGGCAGTTGCAAGGTCGCTTGAGCATTCAGGCGCAAATCCCAGACATCCATCGCGGTGAAGGTCCGCGCAGGGCCTTGGTGGCCTTGGAATTCACCCGCGATCACCCGCAGGCTGCCACGCTGGTCATCCAGCGCCACCACCGGGATATCCGTGGCAAGCAACGTCTGGTAACCCGCCGCGGCGCGCTTGTCACGTGCGGGCAGGTTGACCCAAAGCTGGACCATTTCGAGTGTGCCACCCGTGCGGGCGAATGCCGGCGAATGGAATTCTTCATGGATAATGCCATTGGCCGCCGTCATCCATTGCACGTCGCCCGGGCCGATCAAGCCACCGGCCCCCGTGGAATCGCGGTGTTCGAGCTCGCCTTGGTAGACGATGGTCACCGTTTCGAAACCACGGTGCGGATGCTGGCCGACGCCGCGTCGGTCACGTGTAGGGGTGAAGTCGTGGGGGCCGGCGTAGTCCAGCAGCAAGAACGGGCTGATCTGGCGGGCCAGGTCGTCGTAGGTGAACAGGCTGCGCACCGGGAAGCCATCGCCTACCCAGTGGGCGTGGGGGCTGCGGTGAATACCCAGAATCTTTTTCATGAGAAGTCTCCTCTCTTGGCTGGGATCACCTTACCAATGATGCCAATAAGCCGGTAGGCAGCTTAAATGGCATGCATCGTCTCACCTATGGAACGACAATGTCACGGTTGCAGGAAGGCCAACACCTGCTCGGCGGCCATGGCCGGGTCCTCCTGCATGAAGCAGTGCCCACCGGCGACCTGCCGCGCGCTCACGTTGGGGTTCAGCGCCGCCAGGCGTTTGACCGAATGTGGCACGAAGGGATAAGTCTGTTCGCCATACAGCACCCGCGTCGGTGTGTGGATCGCGGCCAGATTTGCCCACATGCGCTTGGGGAACGAACTGAAAATTTCCACCTCGCGGCTGGGCCGGCACTTGAGCACTACCGCCTCGCCACAATCGCCAATGGCATGCTCCACATAGGCCAGCATTGCCGCATCGGTCCAGCCTTTGAAAATGCCGCGCCCCTGCAGCGAGGCCAGTGCCGCCTCACGATCAGGCCAATGGCTGCGGCGGTTGGCCGCCTTGCGCGCCAAGGCATGGCGCTGATGCAGGCCGACCAGCGCAGCCGCGCCCATCACCCCGATCATACGGCGGCTGAACAGCACCGGGTCAAGCAATACGGCCCGCTCGAACAGCGTGGGTGCGCTGGCCAGGATCAGTCCCGTGAGCACGCCACCAAAGCTGTGCCCGAGGGCAAAGCGCGGCACCTCGCCATACTCGCCACGCCCGCTTTCGAACGCCTCCACCGCCAGTTCAGCGGTGCGGTTCCACCCGCGAAACACCCCGCCATGGTCGCTGTCACCATGGCCTTGCACATCACACAGCCACAGGTCGAAATGCTCGCCCAGGCGCACCAGCAACGGCTGGTACGCCAGGCAGCAGAAGCCGTTGCCGTGCAGAAAATGCAGCAAAGGCTTGCCACTGGCGGGTGTGCGCCACCCGCGCAAGGTGAAGCCTTCGGGGCATAGGTGTGACCAGGGGATCAACTGCATCGGCTTGCTGTACTCATCGGTCTATGAAAACGCCGATTCTACAAACAGCAGCGGGTAGAGTGAAATCACCAGCAGTAAGGCCATCAGGACATTGAACAGCATCAGCCAGCGCGGGTTCTGCAACAGGTTGCGCAAAGCGCTGCCAAACATGACCCAGACCCCGACGCTGGGCAGGTTGACCAGGGCGAACAGCGCGGCGATGACGACCACGTTCATCACGTAGCCCTGGGCCGGTGTATAGGTAGTGATGGCCCCCACCGCCATCACCCAGGCCTTGGGGTTGACCCACTGAAATGCGGCGGCGCCCCAGAACCCCAGCGGCTTGCGGGCCTTGGTCGAATCCGTGCCGATTGGCCCCGAGGTCGCGATTTTCCACGCCAGGTACAGCAAGTAGGCCGCGCCGGTGTAACGCAGCACGGTGTACAACGGCGGCCACGCCTTGAACACCTCGCCCAGGCCCAAACCGACGGCCAGCACCATGACCATGAAGCCAATGCTGATGCCCATGGCGTGCGGGATCGAGCGACGCACGCCGAAGTTCACACCCGAGGCGAGCAGCATGGTGTTGTTCGGCCCCGGGGTGATGGAAGATACGAAGGCAAACAGCACGAACGCTGTAAGCAGGTCGGCAGAGGCAAGCATGGCAGGCATTCCACAATCATAATTGGTGCTGTCACACTAACGGAGTCGCCCTGCCTTGCGACCGGTACAGTTTTGCTAAATTAAATAGATACAAATACTGTACCGATCTCATCCCGTTCAAGGAAGCCCGCCCCATGAGCCTCACTATCCGCCCCGCGGTGCGTACCGACGCCGCGCAGATTCTTTCCTTCATCACTGAGCTTGCCGACTACGAACGTGCACGCCACGAGGTGATCGCCTCGGTTGCCGATATCGAACGCAGCCTGTTCGACGAGGGCAGTACAGTGCACAGCCTGATCTGCGAGCGGGATGGCCAGGCGATCGGTTTTGCTGTGTATTTCTACAGTTATTCGACGTGGCTGGGGCGTAACGGGATTTATCTGGAAGACCTGTACGTCACGCCCGAGCAGCGCGGCGATGGTGCCGGGCGCACATTGCTGCGGCACATTGCCCGCGAGGCCGTGGAGCACGGCTGCGGGCGCCTGGAATGGAGTGTGCTGGACTGGAACGAACCTGCGATCGGGTTCTACCAGTCGCTGGGGGCCGAAGCGCAGGCTGAGTGGGTTAAATATCGACTGGATGGCAAGAAGCTGTTGGCGTTTGCCCAGGGTTGACCCCAAATACCGCCGAAATCCCCCTGGAGGAGCAGCCTTGTGCTGCGAAGAGGCCGGCAAGGCTCATAGAAATAGTGTGGCAATACCGGCCTCTTCGCAGCACAAGGCTGCTCCTACCCGGGCAATGAAAGCCGAACGTTGTGTTTGGCTCAGTTCCGTCGCCACACCGCCCCGGCAATATCCACCCGCTTGGGCAGCACCTTGTTCTGGAAAAACAGCTCCGCCGTGCGCTGCTGCGCTGCCACGATCTCATCGCTCACCGGTATCACCGGCGACGCCGGCCGATGGCTGAAGCTGCGCCGCACCACCGCCTCCGGCAAGCCCATGAACTGTGCAAGCAACTGGATGCTCCCCGCTTCATCACTGCGCGTGAGCGCCTCGGCCTGGCTGATCGCATCCAGCAGTTGACCGACAAACGCCCCGTTGGCCTCGACGTACTCACGCGCCCCCAGCATGAAAGGCCCGATCAAGCCCAGCCCTTGGCCATCGGCCAACAGCCGTGCCTTGCCCTCCAGGTCAATGGCCGAATAGAACGGGTCCCAGATCGCCCAGGCGTCCACGCTGCCGCGCTCGAACGCCGCACGCGCATCGGCAGGCGCCAGGTACACCGGCTGCACATCGCGGATGCTCAACCCGGCCTTGGCCAGGCTGCGCAGCAACAGGTTGTGCGCACTCGAGCCTTTCTGCAGGGCAATCCGTTTGCCCTTGAGGTCGCCAACGCTGGCCACCGGGCTGTCTTTCGGTACCAGAATCACCTCAGCCTGCGGCTTGGGCGGTTCAGCACCGATGTACAGCAGGTCGGCACCGGCTGCTTGGGCGAAGATCGGCGGAATATCACCGGTCGAACCGATGTCGAGGCTGCCAATGTTCAAGGCTTCTAGCATTTGCGGGCCGGCCGGAAACTCGATCCACTCAACCTGGGTGTGGGTGAAGCGCTGCTCCAGAAGGCGATGCTGCTTGGCCAGGACCAGGCTGATCGAGCCCTTCTGATAGCCAATGCGCAACGTCGCAGGGTCTGCCGCCTGGGCAGCAGCGGCCAAGCTCAGCAGTAACAGGACGGCAAGGCGTAGCACACGCATGGGTCACTCCTTCCAGTCGGTCGAGGGTTTTTCCCAGAGGTTGATTCCGCCTTCCACGGCGTACTGGTCGATGGCCGCCAACTCCTCGGGGCTGAACGCCAGGTTATCGAGTGCGGCCACGTTTTCGATGATTTGCTCCGGCCGGCTTGCACCAATCAGTGCCGAACTCACGCGCGGGTCGCGCAAGGTCCAGGCCAGGGCCAGTTGCGCCAAGCTCTGGCCTCGCCCCCGGGCGATTTCATTGAGGGCGCGGGCGCGGGCAATGTTGTCTGGCGACAGGTGCTGGGGCAGCAACGAGCCACCGCCGGCGCGGTTGACGCGGGCATCGGCGGGAATGCCGTTCAGGTACTTGTCGCTGAGCAGGCCTTGGGCCAGCGCCGTGAACACGATCACCCCGGCCCCGAGCGTATCAGTGGTGGCCAGCAGGTCACGCTCGATCCAACGGTTGAACAGGTTGTACGAAGGCTGGTGGATCAGCAGCGGCACCTTCAGTTCGGTCAGCAGCGCCGCGATCTCGGCCGTTTTGCCCGCCGAATAGGATGAAATGCCGACATACAGCGCCTTGCCCTGACGCACGATGTCGGCCAGGGCAATGGCGGTTTCTTCCAGCGGCGTGTCGGCATCGAAACGGTGCGAATAGAAGATGTCGACGTAGTCCAGGCCCAGGCGCTGCAGGCTCTGGTCGAGGCTGCTGATCAGGTATTTGCGCGAACTGCCGCCCTGCCCGTATGGCCCTGGCCACATGTCCCAGCCCGCCTTGCTCGAGATGATCAGTTCGTCGCGGTAGCTGCGCAGGTCTTCACGCAGCAGCCGGCCGAAGTTGGTCTCGGCGCTGCCGTAGGGCGGGCCATAGTTGTTGGCCAGGTCGAAGTGGTTGATGCCCGCATCGAATGCGGTGCGCAGCAACGCGCGTTGGGTATCGATAGGCGTCGCATCACCAAAGTTGTGCCACAGGCCCAGGGACAGGGCCGGCAATACCAGGCCACTGCGGCCGACACGGCGATAAGGCATGCGCGCGTAGCGCTCGGGGTGGGCGGCGTAGCTCATGGTTGACCTCGTTCGGTAAAGAAGGGATTGGCAGGGCGCTGCAGCCCCAGGTGTTCACGCAGGGTGCGGCCTTGGTACTGACGACGGAACAGCCCGCGGCGCTGCAACTCGGGCACGACCAGGTTGGCGAAATCCTCCAGCCCCAGGGGCAGGTGCGGCACCAGCACATTGAAGCCATCGGCGGCACGGCCCTCGAACCAGGCCTGCAGTTCATCGGCGATGTGGGCCGGGGTGCCGATCAGGCTGTAGTGCCCTCGCCCGCCGGCGATGCGCCGGCCAAGCTGGGCGAGTGTCAGTTGCTCGTTGCCGGCAAGTTCGGTGAGCAGTTGCTGGCGGCTGCGCTGGCCATCTTCGGTGGGCGGCAGTTCGGGCAGCGGGCCGTCGAGCGGGTAACCGGAAAGGTCGAAATTGCCGAGCATGCGCCCGAGCAAACCAACTCCGACGCGCGGGTCGACCAGTTCCTGAAACTGCTGGTACTTCTCTTCGGCTTCAGCCTGGCTATGCCCGACCACCACAAACACGCCAGGCATGATCTTCAGCGAATCCTCGCCCCGCCCGTAAGCGGCCAGTCGGCCCTTGAGGTCGGCGTAGAACGCCTGGGCGCGGGCCAGGCTCGGTTGCGCGGTAAACACCACCTCGGCACTCTGCGCGGCCAACTCGCGGCCAGTTTCCGAGGAGCCCGCCTGAACCAGCACCGGCCGCCCCTGGGGCGAGCGGGCGACGTTCAGCGGGCCTTTCACGCGAAAGTGCTCGCCTGCGTGATCCAGGGCACGCACCCCATCAGGACGGTGGAACAGCCCACCGGCCTTGTCGTGCACGAAGGCGTCGTCAGCCCAGCTGTCCCACAGGCCCTGTACCACCTGCTGAAACTCCCGGGCTCGGGCGTAACGCTCGGCATGCGGGATATGCGCCTGGCGGCCGAAGTTGCCCGCTTCGGCGGCCGCGTCCGAGGTGACCAGGTTCCAGCCAGCGCGGCCGCTGGACAGGTGATCGAGCGAGGCGAACTTGCGTGCTACGTGGTACGGCTCGTTGTAGCTGGTGGTGGCGGTGGCGATCAGGCCGATGCGCTCGGTAACGGCACTTAACGCCGACAACAGGGTAAGCGGTTCGAAGTAGGTGGAGCGTGCGCTGTGGCTGGCCAGGGCGTCAGTAGGCGCGGCAACGCTGTCGGCCACGAACAACGCGTCGAAACAGGCCGCTTCGGCGACCTGCGCGGCGCGGCGGTAGCTGCTGAAGTCCATGGGGTCGGCCGGTACGTCCGGGTGGCGCCAGGCGGCCACGTGGTGCCCGGTGGCCATGAGGAAGGCGCCCAGGCTCAGTTGACGGCTCATGTCGATCTCCTTGATGGGGTTTGCATAGCCCTGTGGTAGGACATTGGAGACTGTGGGAGCGGGCTTGCCCCGCGAATGGTCCCCCGCGGTGCATGGCACCGGCTTTGCCGGTGTTCGCGGGGCAAGCCCGCTCCCACACGGCCCTGCGAAATCAATAAGTTTTGCTTTAGCTCTAGAGGGCGATTACTCAAAAATCCTTGCGCAACTGCACGCCGAAGTAGCGCCCGTCGTCGCGTGGTACGGAGCGGTAAATGTAATCGCCACCGCTGGCCAGCATCTGCGCATACGACTTGTCACCCAGGTTTTTGCCCAGCAGTGCCACACGCCAGCCGTCGTTGTAGTCGGCCAGGGCAATGCTGGCGTTCCAGATGCCGTAGGCGCCCTGCACGGTGTCTGGGTTCTGGTCCAGGCTGAACTGCACCGAATCCTGCCAGCTGTAGTCGCTGGAAAGCTCGACATCCAGGCCGTTGTCCAGCGGGATCACGTAGTCGGCACGTACGTAGGTCTTCCAGTCCGGGGTAAACGGCAGGTGGCCACCGTCGATGTTGCAGTTGGCCGCGGCCCCTGCCGGGCAGTTGAAGTGGTCGACACGGGCCTTGGTGTAGGCCACGGCAGTAGTCAACTTCAGCTGCGACGTCGCCTGGAAACTGGCATCCAGTTCCACGCCCTGGGTCTTGACCTTGCCGGCGTTGACCAAGCGCGTTACCACCTGATTGGCCACGGTGTCGAAGAAGTTGGCCTGGTAGTCGTCGTAGTCGGTGTGGAACACCGCCAGGTTGGCAGTCAGCCGGTTGTCCAGCGCCGTGCTCTTCAGGCCGACCTCATAAGCGTCGGAGGTTTCCGGCTTGAGGGCGCCGGTGTCGCGCGGCTGCATGTTGAAGAACACGTTGTAGGCCGGGCCTTTGTAGCCACGCGAATAGGTGACGTAGCCGGTGAGGTTGTCGTTGAAGTCGTATTGCAGGCCGGTGCGCCCGCTCCAACCGTCCTCGTCCACCGAGCCGGAACTGGCGGTCGAAGGCTGGATGCCGGTGACCGCGGTGGCCGAGCTGGAGACCCGGCGGTGGTCGTACTCCAGGTCGTCGTGGGTCCAGCGCAGGCCGAAGATGGCGCGCAAGTCGTCGGTGAAGTTGAAGGTGTTCTCACCGAACAGCGCGACGCTGTCGTTGGTCGTTGAGTAATCTGCCCGCCCCGTGTTGGCCACGCCGCCGTTGACCGACAGGCGCTGGTAGGTTTCGTTGGACGTGCCGTGCATGTAGAAGGCGCCGAGCACGTACTCGTTGAACTGCCCTTTGGGCGAGGTCAGGCGAAACTCCTGGCTGTATTGGTCGTAGTCCACCGTGCCCTTGTCATGGGACGCGGTCACGGGGAGCAACGCACGGCGGTCGCCGTCCTGGTACTGGGTGTTGTCCCAGCCACGCCAGGCGCTGATCGAGGTCAGGGTGTAGTCACCCAGCTGCCAATCAAGCTGGGCCGACAAGCCTTGGTTCTCGTCTTCGACGTGGGTCTTGAAGTCACTGTTGATATCGCGGTTGTGCGCGCTAGGGGTGACCGGGCGAAGCTGACTGGTAAACGCTGTGCTGGCGCTTGTGATCACACCGCTGGGGAGTGTGTCTTCACCTTTCATGTAGTCAGCGATCAAGGTCAGGCGCAGGTCTTCGTTGGGTTCGAATTCCAGCTTGCCGCGGGCACCTTTGCGCTGGTAACCATTGACGTCGTGGCCATTGGCAACGTTTTCGACATTGCCGTCGTAATCGCCCCACAAGGTGCTCAGCGAGCCCTTGAACTGTTCGCTGAGACGCCCGCCAATGCCGAAGCGCAGGCGGTTTTCATCGCCACCGCCAAAGTGCGAGTAATCCACGTAGCCGCGGGTTTGCTCGGGGATGGCCTTGCTGACCACGTTCAGCACGCCGGCCGACGCGTTCTTGCCGAACAGCGTGCCCTGCGGGCCACGCAGCACTTCGATGCGCTCCAGGTCGAGCAGGTCGAGGGTAGATTGGCCCGGCCGCCCGAATACCACGCCATCGACCACGGTGGCCACGGTGGGCTCGACGCCTGGGGAGGTCGAAATGGTGCCTACGCCTCGGATGAACAGCGAGGTGTCCTTGTTCGACGCGCCTGCCCGGTAGTTGAGTGTCGGCACCTGTTGGACGATGCTGGCCACGTTGTTGCGGTTGTCACGCTCGAGCTGCTCGCCATCGATCACCGAAACCGCCACCGGGACTTCCTGCAGGCTGGCTTCACGGCGAGTGGCCGTGACCGTCACCGCGCCGAGGGCCGTCGCTTGCGGCGCACTCTCGGCAGGTTCGGCGGCTTGGGCGCCCTGGCCGAAAGCGGCCAACAAAATGGCCGCTGCCAGCGGCCGGCGTTGTGTAGTAGGAAACGGAGTTGTCTGCATGCTGCTCACTGCCTTATGGGACCAGACCAGGCCCACGTTCACGGGCCGACACGGAGGGTGCTGTGGTTGTCTGGTCTCGCTCGTGCGAGTGGCAGGCGCTTGCCAACAGCAGCGCTTGTTAGCGCTAACATGAGCAAGTATCAGAGGGCGCTGCTTAGCACGTCAAATACTTAAAAGTCAGATTGATATGCAATAAAGCTATTTGCCAGGGGCCATTGCGTTAGCGCTACCATCGCGCCATTTCCCGATGAGGCGACCCTGTGAGCCAAGCCAAGGATTCCCCCCGAAAGCGCCGTGGTGCAGGCCGCGCCACCCTGGCCGACGTGGCGCGCGCGGCAGACGTATCGGCGATCAGCGTGTCGCGTTACTTCAACCAGCCTGAGCAGGTTTCACCGCCTCTGCGTGAGCGTATAGAGGCCGCTGTGCAGGCGCTGGGCTACGTTCCCAACCTGGTCGCCGGGGGCCTCGCCTCGGCGCGCGGGCGTATTGTCGGCATGGTGATCCCAAACATCTCGGGGCCGATCTTTGCCCAGACCATCCAGGCCTTCAGCGACACCCTCAGCCGCCATGGCTATCAGTTGCTGCTGGCGTCCAGCTACTTCAGCGAAGAACAGGAAGAGAGTGCGGTGCGTGCGTTCCTCGGCTGGTCGCCGGCGGCGTTGGTGGTCACCAGCCATTTCCACAGCCCGGCGACTGAAAAGATGCTGGCCGAAGCTGACGTGCCCGTGGTCGAGATCTGGGATTACCGCCCCGAGCGGGCGCCGTTGCAGGTCGGTTTTCTGCATCACCAGGTCGGCGTGCAGGCGTGCCGCTACTTGCTGGAAAAAGGGCATCGACGCATCGCCTTCGTGCAGAACAGCGCAGCCGGCGACTTGAGCGCGTTGGAGCGGCGTGACGGGTACATCGAGGCCTTGGCCGAGGCCGGCCTTGAACCCTGGGTGTTCGTGCCCTCCGCCGATTGCGCGCCGTTCGAGGCAGGCAAACAGGCAATGGAGGCGCTGATCCGCCGCACGCCACGCCCCGAGGCGATCATCTTTGCCAATGACAACCTGGCTGCCGGCGCCGTGTTGGCTGGCCAACGTGCGGGGCTGCGGCTACCGGATGACGTGGCGATCGTCGGCTTTGGCGACTACCCCTTCGCCGACATGCTGCTGCCCAGCCTGACCACGTTGCGGCCGCCCTCGCGGGAGATTGGCGAGGTGGCGGCCTTGCGCGTCCTGCAACACCTGGGCGCCATCGCGCATGAGGGTGAGGTGCAACGGCTGAACCTGCTCGCCTGCGAACTGGTCGCCCGCGAAAGCGCCTGACGGCAAGACACTGATGCATCGGGCGCTGTGACAATCCGCACAATGAGGATTATTCTTCCAAGGTATGTCCCACAGCCCCAATATGTGAGCGCCGAATATGAAAATCGATGACATGGACGCCTTCGTGGCGGTCATCCGTTGCCAGTCGACCAACCTCGCCGCCGAGGCCCTGCAACTGACCCAGCCGGCCATCACCCGTCGCGTGCAGAACTTCGAGGAAGACCTCGGCGCCACCTTGCTCGACCGCAACACCAAACCGCTGAAGCCAACGCCAATGGGCCTGCGCGTGTATGAGCAGTGCAAGGCAATCCTGCGGGAGATCGACTCACTGCGTGAATTGGTCGCCAATGACGGCGCCCCGTCAGGCACGTTGCGCCTGGGCGTGCCGCAAACCCTGGGGGACGTCGTGCTGCTCGACGCCCTGGCGCAGATTCGCGACACCTACCCGGTGTTGCGCACCCAAGTCACCAGTGGTTGGGGCAGCAGCCTGATCGCACGCATGGAAAACGGCGAACTCGACGCCGCTGCGGCGCTGTTCCCGCCTGGCAAAATCTTCCCTGAGGGCATCACCAGCCGCTCCATCGCGCGTATGCCACTGCGCGTGGTGGCCGCCAAGGGCAGCGCCAGCAAGCGCAGTTACAAGCTCAAGGATTGTTACACCCGCGGTTGGGTGCTCAACCCCGACGGCTGCGGTTTTCGTGCGGGGCTGCAGCGGGCCTTGAGCGAACAAGGCCTAAGCCTGTCGATCAACCTGGAAACCTTTGGCACCGACCTGCAACTGGGCCTGGTCGCCAACGGGCAAGGGCTGGGTTTGGTGCCCGAGCCGCTGCTGCAGAGCAGCCGCCATCGGGATGCACTGGATGTGGTCAACGTGACGGATTTCAAACCGCAGGTGGACTTGTGGCTGTTCCATCCACGGTATCTGGGCAACCTGCAGGAGCCGGTGGAGCTGTTTGGTGAGATTGCCGGGAACAGGCTGCAGGCCGCGCCCACAGCAGGAGACCACACATAATAAAAAATTTGCATAGTAGGTATTTTTTAAATTCTACAAACAAATAATTAGCATAGAACCAAAAAGACTTTTACAGCGCTCATCCAGACGAATACGGTCTTAGAAACCCACCGTGTTCCAGGGATGAATACTCCATGAGTCACCCCCCATCCACCGCTGCTCTTGCCGAGCTGACCCAGGCCCTTGCCGCCAACGCCGAGCGCTATGACCGCAGCGGTCAGTTCCCCGCCGACAACTTCAGCTTGCTTCACCGCCACGGCCTGCTCAGCCTGACCGTGCCCCGCGCCTTGGGTGGCGGCGGGGCCGACCTGGCCACTGCGCGTCAGGTAGTTGCCGCCGTTGGCAAGGGCGACCCCTCCACGGCGCTGATCCTGGTCATGCAGTACCTGCAGCACTTTCGCCTGCAGGACGAAGCCCGCTGGCCCGAGCAGTTGCGCTTGCAGGTTGCCCGTGACGCGGTGGCCAACGGTGCGCTGATTAATGCCTTTCGTGTCGAACCCGAACTGGGCACGCCGGCCCGTGGCGGCCTGCCGGCCACCGTGGCACGGCGCACCGCTGCAGGCTGGCGGCTGTCTGGGCGCAAAATCTACTCCACCGGCAGCTACGGCCTGACCTGGTACCTTGTGTGGGCGCGCAGCGACGATAAAGACCCGCTGGTCGGTGGTTTTCTGGTGCACAAGGACACGCCCGGCATCAGCATCGTCGAAGACTGGGACCACCTGGGCATGCGCGCCACCTGCAGCCACGAGGTGCGCTTTGACGACGTGCTGATCCCGCTGGACCACGCCGTCAGTGTCAGCCCTGCCAGCGCGCCGCGGCCCGAACTCGATGGCACCGGCCTGCTGTGGATGTCAGTGCTGCTGCCGGCCCTTTATGACGGCGTCGCCCAGGCTGCGCGTGATTGGCTGGTGCAGTTTCTCAACAACCGCGCCCCCTCCAACCTGGGTGCATCGCTGGCGAGCCTGCCGCGCTTCCAGGACGTGGTCGGGCGCATCGATACCCTGCTGTTCGCCAACCGCAGCCTGCTGGACTCAGCCGTCGCCGGGCACATTGACCCGCGCCATGCCGGGCAGATCAAACACCTGGTCAGCCGCAACGCCATCCAGGCGGTCGAGCTGGCCATCGAGGCTGCCGGCAACCCTGGCCTGTCCCGCCGCAACCCGCTGGAGCGGCACTACCGAGACGTGCTGTGCAGCCGCATCCACACGCCCCAGGACGATGTGGTGCTGGCCCAGGTCGGGCGCAGCGCACTGGCGGAGGTGGCAGCATGAGCCACTCGATCATTGCCAGCCAGCTTGACCCCCAGGCCAACCAATACCTGCGCGAGCACCTGCCCGACCACGAAGTCATCGACCTCGCCCCCGGCCAGTTGCACGTGGATGTGCCTGCCGATGTGTTCATCGTGCGCCCGATCAATATTCGCGGTAACCGCGTAGATACCCCGCCGCCAGGCTGGCCCTGGTCGCTGCGCTGGGTGCAGGTGGTGTCGTCGGGCATCGACTTCTACCCCGACTGGGTATTCCAGGGGCCGCCGGTGACCAGCGGCAAGGGCGCCAACGCCGAGCAGGTCGCAGAGTTTGCCCTGGCCTTGGTGTTTGCCGCCGCCAAGCAACTGCCGGGGCTGTGGGTGAAGGACGCCGACTGGCGCCTGACGCCCTTGGCGCCGTTGCGCGGCCGCACGTTGGGCATCTTCGGTTTCGGCAGCATTGGCCAGAGCCTGGCGCGCAAGGCCACCGCGCTCGGCATGCGCGTGCTGGCGCTGAACCGCCCTGGGCAGCCGATTGCCGAAGTGCCCGGTGTGAGGCGCGTCGAGCGCCTGCAGCACCTGTTCGCAGGCAGCGATCACCTGGTCATCGCCGCACCGCTGACCCCAGCCACACGTGGCCTGATCGACCGCCAGGTGCTGGCCCAGGCCAAGCCCGGCCTGCACCTGATCAACATCGCCCGCGGCGCCCTACTGGACCAGCAGGCCTTGCTCGAAGCACTGGACAGCGGGCTGATCGGCCGCGCCAGCCTCGATGTCACCGACCCGGAACCGTTGCCGGCGGGCCACCCGCTGTACCACCACCCCCGCGTATTCCTGTCGCCGCACACGTCGGCGATTTCCGAGGACGGCTACCCCGCGCTGCTCGACGCCTTCCTCGACAACTTCGCCCGCTATCGCGAGCAGGCGCCGCTGCGCAACCTGGTCGATATCCAGCGTGGCTACTGACCCTCTCTTCTGGAGCACACCATGAGTTCATTGTCTGTCTTATCCCCACAAACAAACACCGTTCGCCAGCGGGTCAGTGCCGAGGAATGGGAGGTGCGGGTAAAACTGGCGGCCGCCTATCGCCTGGCGGCATTGTTCCGCTGGACCGACCACATCTACACGCACTTTTCGGCGCGGGTGCCCGGGCCAGACGAGCACTTTCTGATCAACGCCTTTGGCTTGCTGTTCGATGAAATCACCGCCTCTAACCTGGTCAAGGTGGATGTCGACGGCACGATCATCGACGACCCACTGGGGCTAGGCATCAACCAGGCCGGTTACGTCATCCACAGCGCCATCCACCGCGCGCGGCACGACCTCAAGGCGGTGCTGCACACCCACACCCGCGACGGCGCCGCCGTGTCGGCCCAGCGGGATGGCCTGCTACCGATCTCCCAGCACGCGCTGGCCTACTACAGCCGGGTGGTTTACCACGACTACGAAGGCGTCGCCCTGGACCTGGACGAGCAACAGCGCCTGGTTGCCAACCTGGGTGACAGCAACATCCTGATCCTGCGCAACCACGGCCTGCTGACCGGCGGGGTCAGCGTCGAGCATGCGTTCCGCGAGCTGCATGGGCTGGAGCGGGCGTGCAACATCCAGGTGGCGGCGCAGGCCGGCGGCAATGACCAGCTGCTGCATGCGGCACCGGCGGCGATTGCCAAGGTGCACGAGCAGTCCAAACGGTTTTCCGACGGGCTTGGCGAAGGGATTCAGCGGCATTGGGATGCGCTGATCCGCCAATTGGACCGTGAGGGGCGTGACTACCAGGACTGACTGGCAGACCGCTGCTGCTTGGGCTGGCCTCTTCGCGGGCAAGCCCGCTCCCACATCCATCAGGTACACCGCGGTACCTGTAGGAGCGGGCTTGCCCGCGAAGAGGCCAGCCCCGGCAACCCAATTACATCAGAAGGAACGCCCCATGCCGCCACTCCCCCGTGCCCGCCACTTGCTTAGCGCCTGCGCCCTGGTGCTGGCCCTCGCCGGCTGCTCCCCCGCCACCGAGGACACCAGCAAAACCCTCAACATCGCTTTCTGGGGCGACAACACCACCCTGGTCAGCGTCGACCCCTTCCAGGTCTACTGGCTCGAACACCGTGTGCTGCTGCGCAATGTCGCCGAGTCCCTCACCGACCAGGACCCGGACAGCGGCCGCATCATCCCGTGGCTGGCGAAAAGCTGGGAAGTCAGCGATGACGCCCTCACCTACACCTTCCACCTGCGCCAGGACGTCAGCTTCAGCAACGGCGAGCGCTTCGACGCCCACGCCGTGAAGACGGCCTTCGACACCAACAAAGCCTTCGCCACGCAGTTGCCCGCCACCTTCGGCGCAACCTACCTCGCGGGCTACGACCACGCCGACGTAGTCGACGACTTCACCGTGCGCCTGGTGCTTGCCCGCCCCAATGCCGGTTTCCTGCAGGCCACCTCGACCACCAACCTGGCCATCCTGGCGCCCGCGTCCTACGCGCTCAGCGCCCAAGAGCGTTCGCTGGGCAAGATCATCGGCACTGGCCCGTTCGTGCTCGAGCATTACACCCCGGAAGTCGGCGCACGCCTGGTGAAACGCCCTGACTACGCCTGGGCCTCGGCCAACGTGAAAAATCCCGGCGCGGCCCACCTGGATGCCGTGGACATCAGCTACATCCCCGAAGAAAGCGTGCGCAACGGCCTGTTCCTGCAGGGCAAGGCCGACATCCTCTGGCCGCGCAACCCGTTCTCCGAAGTCGACCTGAAGCTGTTCCAGGCCAAGGGTGCGACCATCCAGAGCCGCTCGCTGCCAGGCCCGGCGCTGAACCTTTACCCCAACACCCGCAACGACCGGCTGCTGGGTGATCGCCAGGTACGCCTAGCCTTGCAGAAAGCCATCGACCGCACCAGCTACGCCCACACCGTCTACAACGCCGATTTCCCAGTGGTGACCGGGGTTTATGACATCACCACCCCGTATTTCAAGGCCCAGGCCGACAAGCTCGCCTACGACCCACAAGGCGCAGAGCGCTTGCTCGACGCCGCCGGCTGGAGCAAGGGCGATGATGGCTATCGGCACAAGAATGGCAAGCGCCTGACCTTGCGCTACAACCTAACGCCGGCCGAAAGCGCTGGCGACGTGCTGATCCAGGACCAACTGCGCAAGGTGGGCATCGACCTCAAGCTCAATGTACTGACCCGCGCCGAATGGGTCGCAGGCAATGCGTCGGGTAACTACGACCTCACCTCCACCTACATGACCCGCGCCGACCCGATCATCCTCCAGACCATCCTCGACCCGCGCGCCGCCAACAGTGCCACCCTCGCCACCAATACCTACGAGCCCCAGACCCTGACCCAGGCCCAGGCGCTGTTCGACGATGGCATTACCGCCACCCACGACGCTCAGCGTGCCCAGGCCTACGGCCAACTGCAGGACCTGCTCATCGACCAGGCCTCGGCGTTCCCGTTATACGAGCGTGTCTGGCAGGCCGCCACCGCGCCCAGGGTCAAGGACTTCCGCTGGACCGCCGAGGGCTTTGCGTTCCTCAGCGATATCCAGGTCGCCCAGCCATGAACCGCTACCTGATCGGGCGCATCGGCCAGGCGCTGCTGGTGCTGTGGGGGGCCTACACCATTACCTACTTCATCCTCTACCTGCTGCCAGGGGACACCTTGGCGATTATGCTCAGCGCCTCGGGCATGGAGGCCGACGGCCTGTCACCCGAAGACCTGGCCAAGGCGCGCGCCTACTACGGGCTGGACCAGGGGATTTTCGAGCAGTACTTCGACTTGCTGTGGCGCGCGCTGCAAGGCGACTTGGGGCGTTCGCTGTCGCTGAACAGGCCGGTGACCGAGCTACTGGCCGAGCGCCTGCCGCAGACCTTGTCACTGGCCGGCCTGGCCATCGTGCTGTCGTTGCTGGCGGGTATTGGCCTGGCCTACCTTACCGCGTACCTGCAATGGCGGCCGCTGAAGGTGGCGCTGTCGCGCGTGCCTTCACTGGGGTTCTCGGTGCCGGTGTTCTGGATGGGGCTGCTGCTGATCCAGGTCTTCGCCTTCGGCCTGGGCTGGTTCCCGGCCACCGGCAGCCAAGGCTTCGCCAGCCTGGTGCTGCCGGCCGTGACCCTGGCCATCCCCAGTGCCGCAGTCTATGCCCAGGTGCTGCAACGCGGTTTCCAAGGCGTGTGGCACGAGCCCTACATCGCCACGGCGTTCGCCAAGGGGCTGAGCCGTGCCCAGGTGCAGGCCCGGCACGCGCTGCGCAACGCGGCGCTGCCGATTCTTACCCTGGTGGGCCTGCAAGTGGGCAATACCGTGTCCGGCGCCGTGCTGGTCGAGACCATCTTCTCGCGCAACGGTGTCGGTCGGCTGGCCCAGGAAGCGGTGTTGCGCCAGGACATCCCGGTGGTGCTGGCGATCGTCGCGGTATCGGCAGCGGCCTTCGTGCTGGTCAACCTGATCGTCGACCTGCTCTACCCCTACCTTGACCCCCGCATCACGCATGCCACGAAGGTGACCTGACCATGACCACCGATACCCGCCCGTTCCGTGCCGCCGCACCCGCCACGCCCTGGAAGCGCCGCACCCGCGTGCAGCGCTTGGGCCAGGCAGTGGCGCCTTTGTTATCGCGCCCAGGTTTCGCCCTGGCGCTACTGGTGGTGCTGTTTGCGCTGGCCGCCGCCGTGGTGCCGCAGTGGCTGACCCATTTCGACCCCTATGCCACCTCGCCTGCGGCCAAGCTGACCGCGCCCGGTGCCGCGCACTGGTTCGGTACCGACGAACTGGGCCGCGACTTGTATACCCGCGTGGTATACGGCGCCAGCCTGTCGGTGCAAGCAGCACTGCTGGCGGTGGGCATCGCCCTGGCCGGTGGCCTTGGTTTGGGTGTGTTGGCGGGGTTTGCCGGAGGGCGAGTCGACGCGGCGCTGATGCGTGTGATCGATGTACTGCTGGCCCTGCCTGGCCTGCTGCTGGCTCTGGCGATTGTCACCGCCATCGGCTTCGGTACGGTGCCTGTGGCGATCGCCGTCGGCGTGGGCATCATCCCGGGCTTTGCCCGCACCACCCGCGCCGAGGTGCTGCGGGTCAAGACCTTGCCCTATGTCGAAGCCGCGCGCCTGGGGGGCGCCAGTTGGTGCCGCACCTTACTGCGGCACATCCTGCCCAACGCCTGGGGGCCGGTCGCAGTGCTTGCCACGTTGGACTTCGGCGCCGCGATCCTGGCCACCGCCGGCCTGAGCTTCCTCGGCTTTGGCGCGGCGCCCCCGGCAGCAGAATGGGGCACGCTGATCGCCAACGGCCGCCACTTTCTGATCACTGCCCCGTGGGTGTCGCTGCTACCGGGCCTGTTCGTGGTCGCCGTGGTGTTCAGCCTAAACCATCTCGCCCGTACCTTCGAGGAGCACCATCGATGAGCCAACACCCCCTGATCGCCGTGCACGACCTCAGCGTCAGCTACCACGCTGGCGGCCATACCACCCAGGCAGTCAAACACCTGTCGTTCTCCATTGCCCAGGGCGAGACCGTGGCCATCGTCGGTGAGTCCGGTTCGGGCAAGTCGACCTTGGCCAACGCGCTGCTTGGCTTGCTGCCGGGCACTGCCCGAGTCGATGGCGGCCAACTGTGGGTCGATGGCATCGACGTGGCGCACGCCAGCGACCGGCAGAAGCGCCACCTGCGCGGCCGTACCCTCGGCCTGGTACCCCAGGACCCGATGGTCAGCCTCAACCCGACACTGCGCGTTGGCCAGCAGATCGGCGAAGCACTGGCCCTGGCCCACGGCCGCCGCTACCGCAGCCTCGACGCCGGTGTGCTGGCGCTGCTGGGCCAGGTCGGCCTGGACCAGCCGGCCCTGCGCGCCCGCCAATACCCGCACGAACTGTCGGGCGGCATGCGCCAACGGGTACTGATCGCCATTGCCCTGGCCGGCAACCCACGCCTGATCATCGCCGACGAACCCACCAGCGCACTGGACGTGACGGTGCAACGCAAGATCCTCGATCACTTGCAACGGCTGGTGGCCGAACGGGGCATCTCGCTGCTAATCATCACCCATGACCTGGGCGTGGCCACCGACCGCGCCGACCGCTTGCTGGTGATGAAACAAGGTGAGCTGGTCGAGCAAGGCCCGCCTCGCCTGGTGGTCCAGGCACCGCAGCACCCCTATACGCGTGACTTGCTTGCTGCAGCGCCCGCCTTTAGCCATCGCCGCCGACCACGGCCGTTGACGCCAGGTACGCAACCGATCCTGAGCCTAGAGGGTATCGGCAAGACATTCGGGTTGCCGAAGACAAAGGGCCAGGACAACCGCTTCGTCGCCCTGCAGGGCCTCAGCCTGCAGGTGCACCCAGGCCAGACCCTGGCCATCGTCGGCGAGTCCGGCTCTGGCAAGAGCACCACCCTGCGCATCGCGCTTGGCCTGGAGGCGCCCAGCCAAGGCCGCATTCTGTTCGACCAGGTAGACGTTACCGGCCTTGGCTGGCGGGCGTTTCGGCCCTTGCGCCGGCGCATGCAGCTGGTCCAGCAAAACCCGTTCGCGGCCCTTGACCCCCGTTTCACGGTGTTCGACAGCATCGTCGAGCCCCTGGTGTCGTTCGGCCTGCTCAAAGGCCCCGCGCTGGAACAGGCGGCCCGTGAGCTGATCGAACGCGTGCACCTGCCCGTCAGCTACCTGGACCGCCTGCCCCGCGAGCTGTCCGGTGGCCAGCGCCAGCGCGTGGCCATTGCCCGGGCATTGGCCCTGCAACCCGAGTTGCTGTTGCTCGACGAGCCGGTCAGTGCACTGGATGTCTCGGTGCAGGCGCAGATCCTGGCGCTGCTGGATGAATTGCAACGCGAACTGGGGATCGCCTATGTGCTGGTGTCCCATGACCTGGCAGTGGTGGCGAGCATGGCGGACCACGTACTGGTGCTGCGCCAAGGGCAGGTGGTGGAGCAAGGTACGGTAGACGAGGTGTTCGATCGGCCAACGAGTGACTATACCCGTGAACTGATCGCGGCCATCCCTGGGCACAGAGCCGCCGCATAAGTCATGACTCAATATTATTTATTTGCATTTATGCAATATCAATAAATAAATAAAAAACATAATTAGCATAGAACCACAAAGCCTTTCACAACCTCACCCCATACCCGCTAAGGTCACTCCAGACCGACCCCATTCCTGGCGGAGGCCGTCCACCACGACCACGCCAGGAGCCTTGCACGCATGACCCTTCCCTATCTCCCACCCTGCTTCACCGGCGCCCCCGCGCGCGGTGACGCATGGCGGTATCGATTCCATTTGCAGCACAACCCACAGGTATTCCCATGAGCAAACGACAGATCCGCCTGGGCGCCATGATCCATGGCGTCGGCCACGGCTGGGGCGAATGGCGCCACCCTCAGGCGCTTGCCGATGCCAGCGTCAATTTTGGTTTCTACAAACAGCAGGCGAAGTTGGCCGAGGCAGCGAAGTTCGACTTCGCCTTCATCGCCGACAGCCTGCACATCCACGCCCGCTCCAGCCCTCACTACCTCAACCGTTTCGAGCCGCTGACCATCCTCTCGGCGTTGGCTGCAGTGACCGAGCACATCGGCCTGGTGGCCACGGTCACCGTCAGCTACACCGAGCCGTTCCAGGTAGCGCGCCAGTTCGCCTCGCTGGACCTGATCAGCGGCGGGCGCGCCGGCTGGAACGTGGTCACTTCGTGGCTTTCCGGTACAGCCGACAATTTCGGCAAGGCCGAACACCCGCCCCATGCTGTGCGCTACAGAATCGCTCGCGAGCACGTGGACGTGGTCAAGGGCTTGTGGGACTCGTGGGAAGACGACGCCTTCACCCGTGACAAACAAAGCGGGCAATTCTTCGACCCGGCCAAGCTGCACACCTTGGGCCACCAGGGCGAGTTCTTCAAGGTCAAGGGCCCGCTGAACATCCAACGTTCACCGCAGGGGCAACCGCTGATCTTCCAGGCGGGCGTGTCAGAAGAAGGTCGCAATTTCGCGGCACAGAACGCCGACGCCCTCTTCGTCAGCCCCGAGTCGTTCGACGACGCCCATGCCTATTACCAAGACCTCAAGCAACGCGCCTCACGCCATGGTCGCAACCCCGACGCGCTGTTCATCCTGCCCGGCATCCGCCCTATCGTTGGCCGTGACGCCGAGGAAGTCGAGCAGCGCTACCAGCAGGCCGTGGACCTGGTGAGCATCGAGGACGCACTGGTTGCCCTTGGCCGCCCGTTCAACGATTACGACTTCAGCCAGCATGACCTGGACGCACCCTTCCCCGACCTCGGCACTTTAGGCAACGACAGCCACAAGGGCACCTCGGACCAGCTCAAGCAACTGGCCCGCGACGAAGGCCTGACCCTGCGCGAATTGGCGCTGCGCTTCTCGCGCCCCCGCCGCGACTTCGTCGGCACCCCGGCACAGGTGGCCGATGCCCTGCAGCACTGGTTCGAACAGGGCGCCGCCGACGGTTTCATCATCAACGCGCTGCTCCCCGATGGCCTGCAGGCCTTCACTGAGCAGGTGGTGCCGCTGCTGCAGGCCCGTGGCCTGGTGCGCAGCGCGTACACCGGCACCACCCTGCGTGACAACTTCGGCCTCAGCGTGCCGGAAAACCGCAACACCCAGCGTCGCACCCAGCCGGCCGTTGCCTGAGCCCACCCCAACAAGGAGTTCTGTTCCATGAGCCTCGAATTCATTGGCCTCATCGGCCCCCAGGAAGGTAGCGAATCACAGGCACCACGTGGCCCGCTGGTCGACCTTGACTTCATCAAGGCATTTTCCCAGGCCCAGGAGTACGGCGGCTTCGACAAGGCGCTGCTGGCGGTCAACACCAGCGCACCCGACTCGCTGATCCTGGCCAGCTACGTCGCCGCATTGACCGAGCGCATCGGCCTGCTGGTCGCGCACCGCCCGGGCTTTCAGGCCCCTACCTTCGCCGCTCGCCAGTTCGCCACCCTTGACCAGTTGAGCCGTGGTCGCGCCTCGATCAACGTCATCACCGGCGGCGACAGCGGCGACCTGCAGCGCGACGGCGACTTCCTCGACAAGGACGCCCGCTATGCCCGTACCGACGAGTACCTGCAGGTGCTGCGCGACACCTGGACCCGCACCGAACCGTTCGACCATAACGGCACGCACTACCGGGTCGAAGACAACCTGACCCTGGTCAAGCCCGTGCAGCAGCTGCCCATCTACTTCTCCGGTGCTTCGGATGCAGCCGTCGAAGTGGCCGCCAAGCATGCCGATGTGTACATGATGTGGGGCGAACCGCTGGAACAGGTGCGCGAGCGTATTGCCAAGGTGCGCAAGGCTGCAGCCCGTTATGGGCGTGAAAAGCACATCCGCTTCAGCCTGTCGCTGCGGCCGATCCTGGGGGCTACCGAGGAGCAAGCCTGGGACCGTGCCGAGCGCATTCTGGCCGATGGCCAGACGCGCATCGGCATCCGCCAGGGCAACCGCCGCGAAAAGAACTTCGGCAAGAGCAACGCCGGCTCAGAGCGCCTGGTGCAGTTGGCCAGCCAGCGCAAGGTGCATGACACCCGGCTGTGGACCGAGATTGCCGCGTTGGGCGGCGGTGCGGGCAACTCGACGTCGCTGGTAGGGACGGCGGACCAGGTGGCTGAGGCCGCGCTGGCGTACTACGAACTGGGGGTTAGCACCTTCCTGTTCCGCGGGTTCGATCAGTTGCGCGATGCGGTGGAGTATGGCCAGGAACTGATTCCGCGGATTCGCGGTTTGGTGGCGCAGCGGGAGGCTGGGCGTAGCGCGCGGACGGCTTAGTACACCTTGATGCCTCTAATGCCGGTGAGACCGAGCGTCGCCGATCTCACCGGCCCTGCAACACCTCAGACATGCACCACAAATGGATTTGTGCAAACCGTCGGGCTGCGTCATGGGCCCGACTGACCTGCTGCACACATCCGAATCGCCCTTTCGGAGACCGTGACATGGGATTGTCCCGCAGAGACCTGATCACCCGCCTCGCCGCCCTCGGCGGCTATTCGGCAACCCTGGGTATGCTCGGGCAAAACACCCTCGCAAGCACCTTCCAGCCCCTGCAACTGGCCACCAACGGCGGTAATGGCAAAACCGTGGTCATTGTCGGCGCCGGTATTTCCGGCCTGGTATCGGCCTATGAGCTGCGCAAGGCCGGTTTCAACGTGAAAGTCCTGGAGGCCCGCGAGCGCGTCGGTGGCCGGGTATGGACGCTGCGTAATGGCGACTCGATCGAGCACAACGACGGTTCCCGCCAAACCGTTGAATTCGACACGGGCCTGTTCTTCAACGCCGGTGCTGCACGCCTGCCCAGCCACCACCTGACCATCCTCGGCTATTGCCGCGAACTGGGCGTCGAACTGCAGGTGCTGGTCAACAGCAGCCGCAATGCACTCGCCCAACCAGACCTCAACCGACCACCGCTGCTGTTGCGCCAGGCCGTCAACGACACCCGCGGCCACTTCAGCGAGCTGCTGGCCCGCAGTGTCAGCCGCAACAGTCTCGACCAGGACCTCAGCGCCCCTCAGCGCAAGGCACTGCTGGACTTTCTGAAGGTCTATGGCGACCTGGACCCCCAGCAGCAGTACCGGGGCTCGGTACGCTCGGGCTACACCCGCTTCGCCGGTGCCGGCGACCAGACGCCCATACAGCGCCAGCCGCTGCCCCTGGAGCAACTGTTGGACAGCAACCTGCTGTTGCCCCTGGTGTTCGACGAAATCCCCGAATTCTCTTCCACCATGTTCCAGCCGGTCGGTGGCATGGACCAGATCCCCAAGGCGTTCTATCGCCAGGTCAAGGACAGCGTGCAACTGGGCGCCGAAGTACTTAGCGTGCAGACCGGCGAGCAAGGCAGCCGTGTGGTTTGGCGCGACCGCAAGAACGGCCGGCAACACGTCGAAACTGCCGACTACGCGATCGTCACCCTGCCCTTGCCGCTGCTCGCGCGTCTGGACACCAACTTCAGCGCCGACTTCCGCAAGGCCATCGGCCTGGCCGAGGGTGACAAGGCCAACAAGGTGGCCTGGCAATCGCCGCGCTTCTGGGAGACTGACTTCCAGATTTACGGCGGCCTCTCCTACATCAACCACGAGGCTCGCACCCTGTGGTACCCCAGCGACCGGCTTAACAGCGAACAGGGCGTACTGGTCGCCACCTACAACACGGGCGAGGTCGCGCAACAGTTCGCCGGCAAAGGCTTGCAGGCGCAGATCGCCTCCTCGCGCCAGGCAGTCGAGTCACTGCACCCTGGCCACAGCCACAAACTCAGGCGTCCGCTGGCGGTGAACTGGTCGAAGATCCCGTTCAGCGAAAGCCCGTGGATCGTCCACGACGAAGTCGCCCAGCCCGGTTACGACATCCTCAACCAACCGCAAGGCCGCACCTGGCTCGCCAGTGATGCCCTGGCCCATGGCGGCGTTGGCATCTGGCAGAACAGCGCCGCCGAATCGGCGCGGCGTGTGGTCGGCCTCATCGCCCATCACGCCAGCCAAACCTCTCACGGCGTTGCGGCCTGACACAAGGAACCCAGACCATGCCACGTCTTCTTCTGCTAGCCGGAGTACTCATGGCCCTGACCCTCAACGCCAAGGCCGAAGGCATCAAACGCATCGACCCGCCAGGCTCGAGCTTCCCCATCTCGCAACTGGTGACCGTGCCCGCTGGCAGCCACCTGACATTCGTCAGTGGCACCCTGCCGGACATCGCCGACCCGAACGCGACCAAGGGCAGCAGTGCCGCCTTCGGCAATACCGAGACCCAGACACGCTCGGTACTCAACAAGCTACGCACGGCCCTGCGCAGCCAAGCGCTGGACCTGGGCGACATCGTGCAACTGCGGGTGTTTCTGGTGGGCGACCCCGACAAAGGCGGCCACCTTGACTTCGATGGCCTGCAGGCGGCGTACACCGAGTTTTTCGCCACTGCCGAGCAGCCGCGCAAACCAACCCGAACCGCGATCCAGGTCGTGGCCCTACCATTGCCTGGCGCCCTGGTGGAAATCGAAGCGATCGCGGCCAAGGCGCCCTGAGTGCGCCATGCCGTCAGTTAAGGAATTTTGTGCATGAAGCAACCTTTGACCACCGCCTCGCTGCTCCCCGTTGCCCTGCTCGCAGGGCTCAACAGCGCCACCGCCCTCGCCAGCGAACCCGCCGCCTCGGCATTGGGCACGGTGATCGTCACCGGCAACCGCGGTGCGGAAAAACGCACCATCACCTCCAGCCCCGTGCCCATCGATGTGATCAGCGCCAAACAATTGCAAGAGACGGGCAAGCCCGGCCTGATGGAAGCCCTGAGTGCCAGCGTGCCGTCGCTGACCCTGCCGGAAAAGACCGGCTGGGACGCCAGCGGCATGGCCCGCGCACCGAGCTTGCGTGGGCTCAATGCGGCCCAGGTGCTGGTGTTGGTCAACGGCAAGCGCCGCCACACCAGTGCCACCTTGAATATCAGCGGTATCAATGCCGGCGCCGCACCCAGCGACCTCGATCTGATTCCGATCAGTGCAATCGATCACGTTGAAGTGCTGCGTGACGGAGCCGCCGCCCAGTATGGCTCGGACGCCATTGCCGGAGTGATCAACGTGATCCTCAAAGCCGATGCCAGCGGTACAGCAGTGACCACCGCAGGGCAAGGCTACGACGGTAAGAAGCAAACCGTTCAACAAAGCCTGAACAAAGGCTTCGAACTCGGCCGCGACGGCATCTTGCAACTTGCCCTGGATGCGCGCAGCCAGAACGACGACAACAAGGCCAGCGCCAATGGCTACAGCCAGGCCGAAGCGTTCGACCGTGCTGGCAAGGTCACCTATGGCGGCTACGGTACCCCCAAGATCAACCTGCTGACCTTGGGCTATAACGCAGAACTGCCGGTCAACGACGAACTCAGCCTGTACTCGTTCAGCACCTGGTCTTACCGTAAGGCCGAGCAAGGCCAGAACTTCCGCCTGCCGACCATCGTCAACACCATTACCACCGGCCCTAATGGCTACCCGGCCGGCTATACGCCCACCTGGTACATCGAAGAACACGACTACCAGGCCGCCCTCGGCGCCAAGGGCCTGGTCGGCGAGTGGGACTGGGACTTGTCCAGCACCTATGGCCGAAACGAGGCCGAACAAGGCACCTGGAACAACCAGAACCCGTCCTTGGGCGAAGCCACGCCGAACCATTTCGAATCGGGTACGTGGATCGCCTCGCAACTGACCAGCAACCTCGACTTGCACCGCATCTTCGACATCGGTCTCGGCAAGCCCCTGGACGTGTCCTGGGGGCTGGAGCAGCGCCGCGACAGCTATCAGGTCAAGGCTGGCGACTGGGCCAGCTGGGCCGATGGCGGTTATTGCGCCAGCCCCGGCAACTGCGCGGCCTCCGGCGCGCAGGTCACCAATGGTATCTCCCCAGCCGAGGCCACCAGCGCCAGCCGCAACAGCTATGCAGGCTACCTGGACGTTGGCTTCCACCCACTGCCGCAGTGGTACTGGGGCGCCGCCGTGCGCTACGAACACTACGACCGCGGCATCGGCGCCACCCGCAGTGGCAAGCTGACCACGCGCTACGAATTCACTCCCGAACTGGCCCTGCGGGCCACGGTTAGCAACGGTTTCCGTGCGCCTTCCTTGGCCAACAGCCTGTTCAGTGCCCGCTCGACTACCTACGGTGTTGTGAACGGGGTATATCAGTCGATCAACTACGGCGTGCTACCCGTGGACAGCGCAGCGGCTCAGGCGCTGGGGGCCGAAGCGCTCAAACCGGAAAAATCGACCAACTACAGCCTCGGCCTGACCTGGCAGCCCAGCGAGCGGCTGGCGTTCACCGCCGATGCCTACCTGATCAACGTGCGCGACCGAATCACCCTGACCGGCACCCTGCTCGGCCCAGAGGTGACGGATACCCTGCTAGCCAGCGGCATCGACTCGACCTCTGGCGGCCGCTATTTCACCAACGGCGCCGACACCCGCACCAAGGGGCTGGACGTGGTGGGCAGCTACGACCAGGACCTAGGCGGCGCCGGCTCGCTAAAGTGGACGGCCGCGTTCAACTGGAACGACACTGAGATCCTCGACTACAAGCAGAGCGTGAACATCCTGGGCACGCCCTATGAACTGATGAACCGGGAGGCGCGCAACTTCCTCACCGACGTTCAGCCGCACACCAAGCTGATACTCGGTGCCAACTGGCGCTGGGACCGCTATCGCGTCAACCTGGGGCTGACCCGTTACGGCGCGTGGCGTGAGGTGAATGCCGCCAACGATCGCTCGCTGGACCGAGAATACAAGGCTCGCTGGATCACCGACCTTGACCTTGGCTACCAATTGACCAAAGACCTTGAATTGGCCATCGGCGCGCGCAACCTGTTCGACGTGTATCCCGAACGCCAAGCCCCCAGCAGCAAGACCATGGTCAAGGGCTACGGGGCTTATTCGCCGTACGGCTTCACCGGCGGTTACTACTTCGGGCGCGTCACCTACAACTTCTGAAATACTTTTCACGCGCACACCGCTGTGCAATTGACGGAAAACCTGCCTCGTGGTCTCCTAATGCCTCGCGTTCAGGTGCCCCTCAGGGGGTGAAACGGGAAACCGGTGCGTCGCAAGCCCTCGACCAGGGCCCGACCAAGCCGGTGCTGCCCCCGCAACGGTAAGCGAGCGAAGCGTCTAGACCACTGTGCCGCGTCATCTGGCATGGGAAGGGGCGCTTTTCAGGAGCCCTGCTCCTCCTCGTGAGCCCGGAGACCGGCCTGACGTTCATGAACACCCCGCGGTGGGCGGGCGCTGTCGCATTCCCCTGGGCGGATCACGTTCGGGGCTGCCGCGCTTTCCCGTTGCCCACAAAAAGCAGAGGAACGCGTCATGCCCGTCACCAGCGCCAAACACAGCATTGCCACCCCCGTCACCCTCAGTCAGCGTGTCGTCATCGCCGTCGGCGCCAGCCTGCTGGGCCTGTGCCTGGTGTACTTTGCCGGCTTCTCGCACATCGAAGCCGTGCACAACGCGGCGCACGACACACGCCACAGCGCCGCCTTCCCCTGCCACTGAGTACGCCCCATGATCATGCGCATTGCCCGTACTGCGGGCTTCAGCGGGCTGCTCGCGGCCTTGCTGCTGACCCTGCTGCAAAGCTTCTGGGTTGCCCCGTTGATCCTTGAAGCAGAAACCTACGAATCCGCAGCCCCTGTTGCCGAGCATCACGAACACGGCGCCGAAGGGGCCGCGGCCCATGAACACAGCGCCGAAGCCTGGTCGCCTGAAGACGGCTGGCAACGCGTGCTGTCCACCACCGGGGGCAACCTGGTGGTAGCGGTAGGCTTCGCGCTGATACTGGTCGCCCTGTACAGCCTGCGTGAACCGAAGCGCGTGGGCACCGGCGCCCTGTGGGGCCTGGCGGGGTTCGCCGTGTTCTGCCTGGCCCCTACCCTGGGCCTGCCGCCAGAGCTGCCGGGCACCGCTGCCGCTGACCTGGGGCAACGCCAGGCCTGGTGGATCGGCACCGCAAGCGCTACCGCACTGGGCCTGGCCCTGTTGGTATTTGCCCGCCACTGGCTGGTTAAAGCGCTAGGCGCCGTGCTGCTGGTACTGCCGCATGTCATCGGTGCACCGCAACCTGAGGTGCATCAAAGCCTCGCCCCTGAAGCCCTGGAAGCCCAATTCAAGGTCGCCAGCTGGCTGACCAACGCCGCCTTCTGGCTGGCCCTGGGCCTGCTCAGCGCGTGGCTGTACCGCCGCTCTAGCCAGGCCTGATGGCTTTCGACGCCACCCTGCCGGCGCTGTACGCCGGCTTTGGCTGCCGCCGGGGGTGCCCGGTGGACACCCTAGAAAACCTGCTGCGCCAAGCCTTGGCTGACCATGGCTTGGCGCTGTCAGCACTGCGCGGTATCGCCAGCATCGCCCTCAAGGCTGACGAACCTGGCCTGCAGCAGCTTGCCAAACGCCTTGGCCTGCCCTTGCTGCTGTACGATGCCGGGCAACTTCAGCCCTACGAACCCCTGCTCAGTCATCGCTCGGTCATCGCCCATGCCCACAGCGGTTGTTGGGGCGTCGCAGAAAGCGCGGCGCTGGCCTTGGCCAGCCAGCACCTCGGCACGGCCCGGCTGCGGGTCGCACGCCAAGTGCTCGGGCCGGCTACCCTCGCCTTGGCCTGCGGGCGATAATTCGCAGCATCCCTTTCATCGCAAGGACTTTCCATGACGGTCTACTTCATCGGCGCCGGCCCCGGCGACCCGGAACTGATCACGGTCAAGGGCCAGCGCCTGATCCGCCAGTGCCCAGTGATCATCTATGCCGGCTCGCTGGTACCCGCGGCTGTGCTCGAAGGCCACCAGGCCGTGACCGTGATCAACAGCGCCGAGCTGCACCTGGAACAGATCATCAGTGCTATGCGCACGGCACACGCGCAAGGCCAGGACGTGGCCCGCGTGCACAGCGGTGACCCGAGCCTGTATGGCGCAATCGGCGAGCAGATCCGCCATCTGCGTGAGCTGGGCATCGACTACCAGATCATCCCAGGCGTCACCGCCGCTGCCGCCAGTGCGGCCCTGCTGGGCTGCGAGCTGACCCTGCCACAGGTGTCGCAAACGGTGATTCTCACGCGCTTTGGCGACACTTCGCCGATGCCGCCCGGCGAGCAATTGGCCGACCTGGCGCGCCATGGCAGCACCTTGGCCATCCACCTGGGCGTAAAAAACTTGCCGCGTATTGTCAGCGAACTGTTGCCGCACTACGGCCCGCAATGCCCGGTTGCCGTGGTCCATCGCGCCACCTGGCCGGACCAGGACTGGGTGCGGGGCACCCTTGGCGATATCGTCGAACGCGTGGCGCTTAAGGATTTTCGCCGCACGACGCTGATTCTTGTCGGCCATGTACTGGGTGACACGCCTTTCGCCGAGTCGGCCTTATACCGTGCCGGGCACGCGCACCTCTTTCGCCCTGGCGACTGAGCATTGCCAGCGTTAGCGCAGGCGTAGCAGACTCAAGGTTCCCCCTGCCACCTGGAGCTACGCCAATGCTGGAATTACGACCCAATTGCGAGTGCTGCGACGCTGACCTGCCGGGTGATAGCCCAGACGCCTTGATCTGCTCCTTCGAATGCACCTTCTGCCGTGCCTGCGCCGACACCCGCCTGCACGGCCGCTGCCCCAACTGCTCCGGCCAGTTGCTGGCACGCCCGCCACGGGTCGGCCAAGCACTGGCCAACAACCCCGCCTCGACCCAGCGCGTGCGCAAACCTCATACCGCTTGCGCCTAAAGGCCTTGTGCAAATGGGCATCGCCACGCCACGCGGGCGGTGCCCATCCCTGTTTTTTGTAGGATTTTTCAACAACACCTACAGGGTTATTCAACAACTCTATACTCGGCATTACCAAACGTAGGGAATGGCCGTATCTTGCAGCGCTTCCGATAAACCCCCTTGCAGACGTATTCCTGAGTGTTCCAGGAAGCGGACCACAGCCCTACAGGAGTTTTCTTCATGACTACCGTCCTGATCGTCGACGACCACCCTATTGTCCGGCTCTCCCTGCGCCTGCTGCTCGAGCGGGAGCGCTTTCACGTCGTGGGTGAAGTTGCCAATGGCAGCGAAGTGGCTCAGGCAGCACGCGAACTACGGCCGGACGTGGTGCTGCTGGACATCGGCTTGCCCGGCCTGGACGGCATGGAGGTCATCAAACGGCTTCAGAGCCTGGAGCCAGTGCCCAAGATCATGGTGCTGACCGGGCAGGCGACCGACCTGTACGTGAGGCGCTGCCTGGATGCAGGCATCGGCGCCTTTGTCACCAAGGACGAAGACCACGAGGCCCTGCTGTTCGCGCTCAAGGCCTTGGTAAAAGGTTATTCGACCTTCCCGCAGATGTCGGTCAACAGCAATTCGCTGGAGAGTGAACCGACACGCCTGGCCAGCTTGTCCAACCGCGAAATGGAAGTGTTGCGGCGCCTGGCTCGCGGTGAAAACAACAAGAATATAGGCACCTGCATGAACCTCAGTGCCAAAACCATCAGCACCTACCGGGGCCGCATCATGGAAAAGCTCAAAACAGAATCGTTGGTAGAAATGGTCGATCTGGCCAAACGCAACAGCGTTTACTGAGCCCAGCCGCCATGACGCGCCTGCTGGCGAGCATCCTGTTGGCCATCGGCATGGCCAGTTCCCCTGGGTTGTTCGCCGACAGCGAACCTCGGCAACTGCTAGCGCGCTCGATCAGCGCCGCGCCGCCCTTGCAACTGAGCGACCAGGACCGCCAATGGCTGCAGCAGCGCGGCCAGCTGGTACTGGGCAGCTCGCGGCCTGACTACCCGCCGTTCGAAATCAACATCAGCGAACGTGATTACGAAGGCCTGAGCGCCGACTATGCAGGCATCATCGCCGAGCAGTTAGGGATCCCGGTCGAAGTGCGACGCTTCGACAACCGCCACGCAGCCATCGCCGCACTGCGCGAGGGCCGCATCGACCTGCTCGGCAGCTCCAACGCCTTCGAGGCGGCGGATGCTAAATTAGGCCTCAGTTCGCCCTACGCCGACGACCTGCCGGTCATCGTCACCCGCGAAGGCCGCACCCTGAAAAATGCCCTCGACCTCGACGGCCTGCGCCTGGCCATGGTCGACCACTACCTGCCCGCCAGCGCCGTGCGCTCGCTGTACCCCAAGGCGCAATTGAGCCTATACCGCTCCACCTTGGCCGGCCTTGCCGCGGTCGATCTGGGTGAGGCCGACGCCTACCTGGGCGATGCCATCAGCACCGACTTCTTTATTGGCAAGAGTTACCAGGGCACCTTGAAGATCGACCATTTCTGCCAGGTGGCCCCGGGTGCCTTTGCGTTTGCCATGGCTGACGACAACCCCCGTTTGCGCGGGTTGGTCGACAAGGCCTTGGCCCGAATCACCGAGAGCGAGCGCTTGACCATCCTGCGCCGCTGGACCAGCGGTAACACCAGCCTGCTGCTGGAGCGCCACCTGACCGCCTTGACCGCCGAAGAGGCCGCCTGGATCGCCCACAACCCGACCGTCAAGGTACTGGTCAACACCTCACTGGCACCGCTGACGTTCAACGATACGCAGCACCGTACCAACGGCATCACCTTGGAGCTGCTCAAGCAAATTTCCCTGCGCACGGGCCTGCACTTCAAACCCATCGAGAGCCAGTCGGCGCAGGCGATGATAGAGCGCCTGGCGCGCGGCGACGCGCAGATGATCGGTGCGCTGGGCTACGGCACCGAGCGTGCCAAACAACTGCGCTTCACCCGCCCTTACCTGGTCAGCCCCAGGGTATTGGTGACCCGCAACGACGCCACCTCATCGGCGCAGGCCAAAGCCCTCGATGGCCAGCGTGTCGCCCTGGTACGTGGCTCGCCACAGCGCGCAGACCTGCAGCGGCGCTTCCCACGCGCCAAGGTAGTCGAAGTGGACAACCCCCTCGGGCTAATGGAAGCGGTGGCCAGTGGCACCGCCGACGTGGCCCTGAGCAACTACATCAACGCCACCTACTACATCAACCATGTGTTCAAGGACCAATTGCGTATCGCCAGCGTGCTGGACGACAGCCCGGCCATCGCGGCATTTGCCGTGGCCCCGGACCAACCTCAGCTGCAGGCCATACTCGACAAGGCGCTGCTGAGCATCCCCCCCGAAGAACTGGACCAACTGATCAACCGCTGGCGCACCAGCACGCTGGTCAGTGACAGCCCATGGCGCGACTACCGCACGCTGGCGCTGCAAGTGCTGGTGCTGTCCGCCCTGCTGTTGGCCGGGGTGGTGTTCTGGAACACCTACCTGCGCAAACTCATCCACCAGCGCACCGACGCCCAGCACGCCCTGCAAGCCCAGCTAGCCTTGAGCCGCGGCCTGCTCGAACAGTTGCGCCAGGCCAAGGATGATGCCGAACAGGCCAGCCAGACCAAGAGCACCTTCCTGGCCACCATGAGCCATGAAATCCGCACACCGATGAATGCGGTGATCGGCCTGCTCGAACTGGCCCTGGAAGACAGCCGCGCCGGCCGCTGTGATACCCAGACCCTGCAGACTGCCCACGACTCGGCCATTGGCCTGCTGGAGTTGATCGGCGACATCCTCGACATCTCGCGCATCGAGTCCGGGCACATGACCCTGCAACCGGTGCCGACCAACCTGGTCGAACTGGTGCGCAACACGCTGCGGGTATTCGAAGGCAATGCGCGGATCAAAGGCCTGCACCTGCACAGCACGCTGCCCACCGCACCAGGCTGGGTCATGGCAGACCCCTTGCGGCTCAAGCAGGTACTGTCCAACCTGATCAGCAACGCCATCAAGTTCACCGAGCGCGGCGAAGTGCACGTCAGCCTTACCCTGTCGCCTGCCGACGCAAAGAGCGACCTGCAGGTCGAACTCTGCGTACGCGACACCGGCATTGGGATCAGCCCGGAAGACCAGGCCCGGCTGTTCAATGCATTCGCCCAGGCCGATGGCCCGCGGGCACGCCAGGGCGCCGGGCTGGGTCTGGTGATCAGCCGCACCCTGGCCGAATTGATGGGCGGCACGCTGAGCCTGCACAGCGTCGAAGGCGTGGGCAGCAAGGTGCAAGTCTGCCTGCAGTTGCCCGCCAGCCAAGCCCCCACGCCTGCCGAGCAGCGCGCCCCGGTGCTGGAAGCCAGCAGCGGACCGCTGAACATTCTGGTGGTCGACGACTACCCCGCCAACCTGCTGTTGCTAGAGCGGCAACTGCACACATTGGGGCATCGCGTCACCCTGGCTGAAAACGGCGAAATCGCGCTGGACCGGTGGCAGGCAGCGCGCTTCGACCTGGTGATTACCGACTGCAGCATGCCGATCATGGATGGCCACGAACTGACCCGCCGCCTACGCAAGCTGGAACACGAGGGCGGGTTGATGGCCTGCAGGATCCTCGGCGTCACCGCCAACGCACAGGCCGAGGAACGTGCCCGCTGCCTGGCCAGTGGCATGGACGAATGCCTGTTCAAGCCGATTGGCCTGCAAACCCTGAAAAACCACCTGCCCCAGGCCAGCACGCACATACCGCCTGTGCAGGCCCAAGGCAGCGGTTTCAACCTGAGCGAGCTGCGCCACCTGACTCAGGACGACGAACAGCTCACCCGGCACCTGCTAGAGCAGCTGTCACAAAGCGCCAGTGAAGATTTGGCCGCACTGTGTGCACTCGGGCCAGAGGCGGATAGCGACGCCGTGCGCGCCTTGGCCCACCGCATCAAAGGTGGGGCAAAAATGCTCAAGATGCGCACGCTGGTCAAGCACTGCGAAGCCATCGAACAGGCGCAGGCCCAAGGGCTGCCAACGGCTGAACTGCGCCAGCAACTGCAAGCCAGCATGCAGGCCCTGTTGCACGAACTCAGTGCCGCCCTCAGTGCAATTGCAACGTCGAGTTGATCTGGCTGATCGCATCGACCACGTGGCGTGACCCTTGCTGGATTTCCATGATCACCGTGCCGGCCTCGTTGGCCAGGGCCACGCCATGGCCGGTACGCGTCAGGCTCGACTGCATGCTTGCCACCGCCAACAGCGACAGGTCATGGTTTTGCCGCACCACATCGACGATCTCCAAGGTGGCCTTGCTGGTACGCGCCGCCAGGTTGCGCACTTCATCGGCGACTACGGCAAAACCGCGCCCATGTTCGCCGGCGCGCGCCGCCTCGATGGCCGCGTTCAACGCCAACAGGTTGGTCTGGTCGGCGATGCCGCGAATGGTCAACACGATCTGGCCGATCACGTCCGACTGCTTGCTGACTGCATCGATACTGCGTGCGGCGTCATTGAGCTCCTGGGAAATCTGTTCGATTACCTGCACCGCCTGCTGTACCACCTCGGTGCCCTTGCGGGCGCAGGCATCGGTTTGCATGGAGCTGGCGTGGGCGGCATCGGCGGCGCTTTGCTGGGTGCAGACCTGGCTGGTGATGTCGCTGGCGAACTTCACCACCTTGTACAGCCGGCCCTTGCTGTCGAAGATCGGGTTGTAGGAGGCTTCGAGAAAGACCGTCTGGCCTTGCTTGTTGATGCGCTCGAAGCGGTGCGAATGGTATTCCCCCCGGTTAAGCGAGGCCCAGAACTCACGGTACGCCGACGACTCCCGCTCGTGGGGCAGGCAGAACAGCCCATGGTGGCGCCCGACCACCTCTTCCAAGCGGTAGCCCATGGTGGTGAGAAAGTTCTGGTTGGCCTTGATCACCCGCCCGGCAGGGGTGAACTCGATCACCGCCATGGAGCGGCCGATGGCCTTGAGCAGGCTCTCGCTTTCGTGCTCCTGCATAACGCGCTGGCTGATGTCCGACGCCACCTTGATCACGCTGGTGACCTGGCGCTGCTCATCCAGCACCGGCATGTAGCTGGCTTCGAGCCAAACCTCCCGCCCTGCCTTGTCGACGCGCTCGAAGGTCCCGCTGATGGCCTTGCCCTGCCCCAATTCACGCCAAAGCTGCTGATACTCGGCCGTCTTGACGTAGGCCGGGTCGCAAAACAACCGATGGTGCTTGCCGCGTAGCTCTTCGACGCTGTAACCCATGGCCTGGCAGAAACGCTCGTTGGCGTCGAGAATGGTGCCGTCGGGCGCGAACTCGATCATCGCCATCGAACGGCTGATTGCCGCCAGTTTCGCTTGCGCGCTGGCCAGTGCCTGGTGACTACGCTGAATCTCGACCAAGTCGGACTTGCGATGGAAATCGAACATGACGCCGGGCTCCTTTATGCGCGGGATGTCCTGAGCATAGATGGGCAACTGCGCCATGCAAGCACATTGATATCACCTTGTAATTAACACCCCAGGCGCTACTCGGGCACCGCGTGTCACGAGCTTTCGCGCACCATCAACTCGAAACCAAGGTCTTGCTGCTCGGTGGCCACCCGCTTGCCGTCAAGCAACGCCAGCAGGGCCTGCGCGGCGCCCCGACCAACGGCAGCCCGCGGCGTGCGAATCGAGGTCAGCCGCGGGACCATGTGCGCTGAAGCGGGCAAGTCGTTGAAGCCGACCATCGCCACCTCGCGGGGTACTTCAACGCCCTGGCGCAGTGCCTGCAGGACCGCACCCTGGGCCAGGTCGTCGTTGCAGAAGAAGATACCGTCGACATCCGGCGCCTGTTGCATCAGCTGGCTGAACAACGTACTGCCCAGCGCGATCGAGGAAGGCTCCGGTGCAAGGATTTCCAGCTCCGTCGACTGCAGCCCTGCCTCGGCGAGGGCCTGGCGGAAGCCTTCGGCACGCTGCATCACCCGTGGGTCGAGCTGCGCGGCAATGAACGCCAGCCGGCGCCGCCCACGCTCGATCAGGTGCCTGGCCGCAGCGCGCCCGGCCTGTTGCTGCGAGAAGCCCACCGACAACGCACCCGCCTCGCCGCCCAGCTCCATCATGTGCACGCAGGGCACGCCACTGGCCGCCAGCATCTGCCGCGCGGCGTCACTGCGCTCGAACCCGGTCAGCAGCATGCCGCAAGGCTGGTAGGCCAAGTAGTTGCGGATCAGGTTTTCTTCTTCGGCAATGTCGTAGTGATAGTTACCGATCAACACCTCAAGCCCTCGCGGGCGCATCACCTCGTGAATGGCTTCGAGGGTGTCGATGAACAACTGGTTGGACAACGACGGGATCAGTACCACCACCGACTGGCTGCGCGCCGAAGCCAGTGCGCGGGCTGCCGGGTTGGCGACATAGCCCAGGCTGGCCGCAGCAGCGGCAACCTTTTCCACCAGCGCCGGGGCAACCGTGCTGACGCCGCGCAAGGCGCGGGATGCGGTGATCGGGGAAACCCCAGAAAGCCTGGCGACTTCTGCCAGGGTAGGACGACCGGTGGTGCGAGAGCCTGTGCGTGACATGGATGTTGTAATTTTACTACTTGCCAAGGGAGGGGAACGGCCACTAAGGTAGCGCTGTCTCAGGACGCAGGCAATGTAATCTTTGGTAGCGGTTCCACGTGCACTGTGCCAAGCGTCCATACTGCGTAAGGACAAGACCAATAACACCGGGGAGGTGGCTGTTCGTCAACGACGAGACAGCGCTATCTCACCCCGCAGGAGGTACTGATGAATTCTCCCCTGTCCGCCATTGTGGTGATGGGCGTGGCTGGCTGCGGCAAAAGCTGCGTCGGCGCTGCCATTGCTGCCAGAAGCGGCGGCCGCCTGATCGAAGGCGACGCTTTCCACCCTGCCGAAAACATCCGCAAGATGAGCGCTGGCATCCCCCTGGACGATAACGACCGAGCCGGCTGGCTGGTGCGCCTGGGCCAGGAGCTGCAAGCCACGGTGCAGTCGGGCGAACGCCCGATCCTGACCTGTTCGGCACTCAAGCGCCGTTACCGCGAAACGTTGCGCGCGTCCATGCCGGGCCTCGCGTTCGTGTTCCTTGAGCTGACCCCTGCCGAAGCCGAAAAACGGGTCTTGGCGCGCCCAGGGCATTTCATGCCGGCGAGCCTCATCGACAGCCAGTTCGCAGCGCTCGAATCGCCGCGTGGCGAGCCACGGACCTTGCCGCTGGACGCCACCCAGGCCATCGACGCCTTGGCCGAGACGGTAGACACCTGGCTAAAGCCTTGCGGTGAGCAGGACCTGGCGCAAACCGCCTGAACCTGGCGGTTTATCCGGCTCACCCAAGACAGCGCTGTCTCGACCAATGAAAGCGCCTGAAAGTTTCATAACGTTACGCCCAAAACAACGATAAGACCGAGGCATTAAAACCATGTTCGGACTGGCTACTGATACCTTCCTGCTGCTCGACGCACTGGTCACCATCGTCGGGCTGATCCTGCTGATCACCCATTTCAAAGTGCACCCCTTCGTCGCCCTCACCCTCGCGGCCGGCTTCCTCGGCCTCACCTCCGGCATGCCGGTGGCCAAGGTGATGAAATCGTTCCAGGACGGTTTCGGCGGCGTTCTGGGCTTCGTCGGTATCGTCCTCGCGCTGGGCACCATGCTCGGCAAGCTGATGGCCGACTCCGGCGGCGCCGACCAGATCGCCCAGACCCTGATCCGCGCCTTCGGCAAGAAGAACGTGCACTGGGCCATGATGTTCGCCGCCTTCCTGGTTGGTATTCCGCTGTTCTTCGAGATCGGCTTCGTGTTGCTGATCCCGTTGGTGTTCATCGTCGCCCGGCGCTCCGGCGTTTCGCTGGTAAAAATCGGCATACCGCTGCTGGCCGGCCTGTCCGTGGTTCACGGCCTGGTGCCGCCGCACCCGGGGCCGTTGCTGGCGATCGGCATTTTCCATGCCGACATCGGCAAGACCATCTTCTACGGCCTGATCGTCGCGCTGCCCACCGCGATCATTGCCGGCCCGCTGTTCGGTAACTTCATTTCACGCTATATCCCGGGCAACCCGTCCCAGGAGCTGATGGACCAGATCGCCAAGGAGTCCGACCAGGGCAACCTGCCGAGCTTCACCATCACGTTGGTCACGGTACTGCTGCCAGTGGCGTTGATGCTGCTCAAGACCTTCGCCGACGTGGTCCTGCCGGCCGAGCACATCGTGCGCCAATGGATGGACCTGATCGGCCACCCCATCACCGCCCTGCTCGCTGCGTTGCTGCTGGCCTTCTACACCTTCGGCGCGGCGCGTGGCTTCAACCGCCAGCAGATCATGAAGATGCTCGACCAGAGCCTGGCGCCCACCGCCGCCATCGTGCTGATCGTCGGTGCCGGCGGCGGCTTCAAGCAGATGCTGGTGGATACCGGTGTCGGCAACGTGATCGGGCAAATGGCCGTGCAGGCCGAAATCTCGCCGATCATGCTGGCCTGGCTGGTGGCGGCGGTGATCCGCATCGCCACGGGTTCGGCGACGGTCGCGACCATCACGGGCGCGGGCATCGTGGCACCGGTGATCGACCTGGTGCCTGGGGTCAACCGTGAGCTGCTGGTGCTGGCCACTGGCGCCGGCTCGCTGATCCTGTCACACGTCAACGATGCCGGGTTCTGGCTGGTGAAACAGTACTTCAACATGACCGTGGCCGAGACCTTCAAGACCTGGAGCATGATGGAGACCATCCTTTCGGTGGTCGGCATCATCTTCATCATGTTGCTGTCGATGGTGGTGTGACCGTTGATCGGGGTGGGGGCACCAGGCGCGGGCTTAATGGCCCAATCGAAATAGAAGCCTTGCCCCCATCCCGATGCAAAGGAGCTTGCCCCATGATCCGCACCTTCCTGCTTGCAGCCGTACTGGTTTCACCGCTGGCCCTGGCGGTCGGCACTGGGCCCACCTACCCCGACGACCCGCACAACCCAGCGCCGACACCGGGTGTAGACAGCACGCTCAACCCGATTGAAAAGCCGATGCCACGCGACACCGACCCGCGGATCGAGGGCAATGACCCCAAGAGCCCGCCGGCCACCCAGAATGATGGGCGGGATTTGCCAGGGATGGATGGCAGTGGCTCGGAAGGTACTGGGCGCCAAGGCACGAGCACGGGCAACCCTTGACCCCCCTGTAGGAGCAGCCTTGTGCTGCGAAGAGGCCGGCGCCAGCAGCGAAGATTCACTGTGTAGTTGCCGGCCTCTTCGCAGCACAAGGCTGCTCCTACCCAGAGCGCGCGCTTGGCCTAAGAAAAGGGGGCAATGCTCACCACTGCCGCTTGTCTGGCCTGGTCAACCCGAGCTTTTCGATCCGGTAACGCAGCATATCCCGCGACAGCCCCAGCATCCGCGCCGACTTGGTCACATTCCAGTCAGTCCGGTCTAAGGTCTTGCACACCAAATCCCGCTCCATGTCCGGCAGGCTGGTACCCGGCTCTGGCTCATGCCGTGGCATCTCAAATACTGCAGGCGCCTGCTGCTGTATCAACGGCTCGTCGATCAGCGTCATGCACAGGTTCAACTGATGCGATTGCACCACCTCATTGGGTGCCAGCAACACCGTCTGCTCCAGCATGTTGCGCAGTTCGCGCACGTTGCCAGGCCAGCTGTAGCTCAGCATCAGGGCCTCTGCCTCGGCGGAAAAACGCAGGTTCGGCTTGCCATAGCGCCGCCCGTGGTGCGCTAAAAAATGCCTGGCCAACAGCAGGATATCCTGCCCCCGGGCATACAGCCGCGGTACCTTCAAGGCGATGATGCGTAGCCGGAAGAACAGGTCGCGGCGGAACTTGCCTTGCTGCACCATCTGTTCGAGGTTGCAGTTGGTAGCGCTGATCACCCGCAAGTCGACCTTGCGCTCCTTGACCGCGCCAATGCGGCGGATGCTGCGATCCTCCAGCAGTTTGAGCAGCTTGGCCTGCAGCACAAGGTCCATCTCGCCGATTTCATCGAGGAACAGCGTGCCGCCATCAGCGGCCTCGACCAGGCCTACGCGACGCTCCTTGGCATCGGTGAACGCGCCTTTTTCATGGCCAAACAACTCCGCCTCCAGCAAGTTGGCCGGGATCGATGCGCAGTTGAATTCGATGAATGGGCCCTTGCTGCGCGAGCCATCAAAATGCAGGGCCCGGGCCACCAGTTCCTTACCAGTACCGGTCTCACCCTCTACCAACACCGGCGGCAGGTCGTCGCTGGCCATGCGCCGCTCGGCGTCCAGCACCTGGCGCAGGGTGTGCTTGAGGCTGTGCATCACCGGCGACTCGCCAATCAGTGCCTGCAGCCCGGACTTCTGCGCCTCGCGCTCCTGGTAGAACGACAAGGTGCGCTCCATCCTTTCAGCCGCCAGGGCCTTGTCCAGGGTCAGTTTAAGCTCGGCCAGCACCACCGGCTTGGTCAGATAATGAAAGGCGCCCTCCTTCATGGCCTGCACCGCGTCTTCGACATTGCCGTAGCCGGTCATCATGATGACCTTGAGCGCGGGCGCCTGCGCCACCAGCACGCGCAACAGGTCATGCCCACTCATGCCTGGCAACGAGTTGTCGGTCAGCACCGCATCGGGCTGGGCCTGCTTGATCTGCTCCAGCGCAAGCTCCGCGCTGTGGCAGACCGTCACCTCGTAACCCTTGAGGCTCAGGTAGGTGCGAATGTTGTCAGCAAGGATTTCATCATCCTCGACTACCAGGATGCTGTGTTCCATGGTCCCCTCCCGCTGCGATATTGAAAGTAAGGCTTACGCGGGTTCCTTCCTCTTCGCGGCTGCTCAGGCTGACCGAGCCGCCAAAACGCTCCATGATGCGTTGCACCAGGGCCAGGCCTACACCGAGGCCGCCCTGCTTGGTGGTGAAGAACGGCTTGAACACCATCCGTTCCTGCTGTTGGCTCATGCCCTTGCCGGTATCGCTGAGCAGCAGCACGGCGCGTTGGCCGTCCTGCACGTTCACTTGGGCGCGCAGCACCCCCCCTGCCGGCATGGCTTCAAGGGCATTGGAAAACAAGCTGTTGAGGATTTGCGTCAGCTGCAGCGGCTGGCTGGCCACACACTGCACGTCGGGGCCCTCGTAGCAGAACTGCACGCCGTTGCGCGCCATCTGCTGGGCGAAGGCCAGGTGGGTGTCCTCGATGGATGCGACCAGGTCCACGGCCTCGGGCTCGTCACTGGTCGGGCGCAACGACACCAGCAAGTCGCGCACCCAACGTGACATGCGGTCGACCTGGCTGATGATGTCGGTGATGTTCTTCTGTGCGGTGGGGTTGGCGATCTCCTGGGCCAGTTCGGCGCTGGAGCGGATGTTGGCCAACGGGTTGCGCAGGCTGTGGGCCACCGCAGAGGACATTTCGCCCAGTGCCACGTAGGTTTCACTGGCTACCAGGCGGTCTTGCTGCTGGTTGAGCATCAGCGCCGCCCGGCGCACGATCCAGAACAGGCCAAAGTAAATCAGCGCGCCACCCATCAGGGTCGAGGCCCAGATCAATACATAACCGCGCTGGATACGCCGGATCAGGTCCTGCGGCTCCTTGTAGATTTCCACCATCGACAGCACCTGCTCGCCTTGGCTGTCGAACAGCGGGATGTAGTTTTCGATGAACAGGTACTTGGGTTCGCGCAGAAACTTCTGTTCTTCACGGTCGTCCTCGGCCTGGTGGTAGCTGGCAGACACCGCTTTGCGCGAACGGAACGCGCGCTCCAGGTCGCCGTCCTCCTCGATCCGCTCGCCAATCAACTGAGGGTTGGTGGACCAGACAATGGTCCGGTCGCGGGCGTAGACGTTGGCCAGCAGGGTATCGGGCAGGTGTTCGACGTGGTCGAGGAACTCGACACGGGTCGATTCGGCCAACGCCGGGGTGAACTGCAGGTGTTGCAGGTCCAGGCGCGGATCGAGCAGTTCGCCCATGGTGGTGCCCGGCGGCAGTTGCGAATGGCGGACCTCGGCCTGGGCCATGGCCTGGATGAACTGAGCGGTGAGCATGGCATCGCGCTCCACGCTGTCGCGCACCACGAAGCGCGTCGACACATAGCCCAGGCCACCGGCCACCGTGGCGATGATCACCAGGCTGATGATCGAAAACCAACGCAACAGGTTGAACTCGCGCAACGGCGCCGCAAAACCACGGGTGGCCGCAGACGCTTTGTCGGGCACTTCGTTTTCCAGCATCTGCATTGAGGGGTTCCCGCGCTGGGCGTCCGTTCTGAAGCGCACTCTTGCCACGATTAGTAGCAATTTAATGGCACTTCACCTAGGTCGCCAAGGCGACCCGTTGTTGCCATGCTCACGTTGCAAAAAATCAGCCAGCAGGCTAAAGAAAAGACATATTCATATTTTTCAATCACTTGAGATAACTTATTAAACCCTGGTCAAGCTTCAGTCCCCACTTTTGGGTAACCATTACCCAAAAAAATCTAGCTGTTATAAATCATATACTTGCGATCTGAACCTAAAGCCCACTAAGAAGACTTGGCCAACCTGAAATTCAGCGAAACGCGGGTGCCATGCCCTAGGCTGCTGCTCAACCTTACCGCGCCACCAAAGCGCTCCATGATGCGTTTGACCAGAACCAAGCCAACGCCCAGCCCGCCCTGCTTGGTGGTGAAGAACGGCCTGAAGGCCATGCGCTGCTGTTGCTCGGTCATGCCCTTGCCGCTATCGGACAGGCGCAGCGTCAGGCCGCGCCGGTCGTGGCGCACCACCTCGACACGCAACTTCCCGCCCTGCTCCATCGACTCCAGTGCGTTGGCAATTAAACTGCTGAAAATCTGCCGCAGTAACGCCGGGTGCCCCAACACCTGAACCGCCGGTAACGGTTGCAGGTCGAGGGTGACGCCACTGCGCGCCAGCGGCACGGCAAAGGTCTGCAGGCTTTCCTGCAGCGCCTGCGGCAGGTCCACCGCCACCGCCTCGTCATTGAGCGGGCGCAGTGACTGCAACAGCTGGCGGATCCACTGCGACATGCGGTCGACTTGGCTGATGATATCGTTGATGTTCCTTTGCGCCGGGCCCTCGTCGAACGCCTGCGCAAGCTCGGCACTGGAGCGGATGCTCGCCAGCGGGTTGCGCAAGCTGTGCGCCACCGCCGAAGACACCTCGCCCAAGGCCACGTAGGTTTCATTGTTGATCAGCCGTTTCTGCTGCACCGCCAGCAGCTTGGCCGCGCGGCGCATGATGCCGTACAGGCCGATATAGACCAGCCCGGCGCCGACGGTGATCGCCAGCCAGATGAGGATCAGGCCATGTTCGATGCGCACGATCAGGTCATGCGGTTCCTTGTAGATCTCCACCATGGCCGTGACGTGCTCGCCATCGGCGTCGAACAGCGGTATGTAGTTTTCAATGAACAACTGCTCAGGCAGGGTCACGAACTTTTGCTCTTCGCGTGCCCGTTCGAAGTCGTGGTAGCTGGCCGAGACCCGCATTTTGTACTCGAAGGCGCGGTCCAGGTCGTCGTCGCCTTCGATCAACTTGCCGATCAGCGCCGGGTTGGTCGACCAGATCACCGTGCGGTCCGGCGCATAGATATTGGCCAGCAGCATGTCCGGCAGGTGGGCGATGTGGTCGAGAAACTCGCCCCTAGCCTTGCGCCGGGCATCAGGGTCGACATCCGGCAGCGCCGTGCGATCGGTGCGCGGGTCCAGCAATTCGCCCATGGTGCGCACATTGGGGATCGACACATGGCGCACTTCAGCATCAGCGATAGAGGTGATGAACTGAGCGGACAGCAGCGCATCGCGCTCGACGCTTTCATCGATGATGAAACGGCTGGAGATCAGCCCCAGCCCGACCGCGACCGAAAGGATGATGGCCAGGCTGACCCAGGCATACCAGCGCAGCAGGTTGAACGGCTTGCGTGGGGCTGTCGCCTCGGTACCGGCAGGCACTCCAAGGGCGTCGGAACGGGGGGCGATGTCCATGGCGGACTCCACAGCTGGGCACCTTTGAAGGTTATAGCCCAGAGTTGGGGGAACCATGGTTCTAAATTGATGTCATCCGCCGAAGGGTGGCCGCCGCGCTGCTCGGCCACGTCGCGCGCCTACAGCGGCGAGTCGTCCGCCAGCCCTTGCAGCTTGCGGTAATCGCGCAGCACGTTGGGCACGTAGCGGCGGGTTTCGGCGTACGGTGGCACTGCCCCACGGCGCAGCACCGCGTCGGGGCCGGCGTTATAGGCGGCCACAGCCAGGGTGATGTCATTGTCGAACAGGGTCAGCATGCGTTTCAGGTAGCGTGCCCCACCCTGTACATTGTCCTCAGGATCCAGGGCGTTCTCCACGCCCATCTCACGCGCGGTATCGGGCATCAGCTGCATCAGCCCCACCGCGCCCGCCGGCGAGCGGGCCTTGGGGTTGTAGCCCGACTCAGCCTTGATCAGCGCATGCAGCAGTGCTTGCGGCACGTTGTGGGCCAACGCTGCAGCGGCCACCAGCTCGGCATAGGGCCGCCCGGTGATCATTTGCGCACCGGCAGCGCCCGCCTGGGCCAGCGGTTCGCTGATCACCCGCTGATACTGGCGCCCGGGCCGATGGACGTTGGTCAGTACGTAGCCGCCCTTGGCATCGATGGAGATGTACACATCGGCCTGGGCGGCACCCGCCGCCAGCCAGATCAAACCCAGGATAAGTCCACGCATGTCGGTCGCCTCTTCGTCGTGGCCCCCGATGTGGGGGAAATGCCCCGGAAAACCCGAGGTTGCAGACCACGACGCAAGCACTGTGCCGCTTCCTGCACCGCATGGCGCAAGGCCCCGAGGCAGACGTGCACGGCTGTTGCATGGTGCCTGCCACAGCATGTTCCTACGCAGCGGAGGGCATCACCATGCAGCGCAGATCCAACCCCCAACGTGGCTTCACCCTGCTCGAACTCCTCGTGGTGCTGGTTGTGCTCGGCCTGCTGGCCGGTATCGTCGCGCCCAAGTACTTCAGCCAGCTTGGCCGCTCGGAGGTCAAGGTGGCGCGGGCGCAGATCGAGGGTTTGAGCAAAGCCCTGGACCTCTATCGCCTGGAAGTCGGGCATTACCCCAACAGTGAACAAGGCTTACAGGCACTGGTCATCGCCCCAAGCGGCGAGGCCCGCTGGACCGGCCCGTACCTGCAGAAGGCCGTGCCGCAGGACCCGTGGGGCCGCGCCTACATCTACCGGCAACCCGGTGAGAACGGCGGCGAGTACGACCTGCTGTCGATGGGCAAGGACGGCCAGCCCGGTGGCGACGGTGAGAACGCCGAAATCACCAGCTGGCAATAAGGAGCTCGGCCATGCGCTACAGCCTCAAGGCCCTGGGCAGACAGGGCGTGGTGCAATTGCAGATCGATGCCGAAGATGCCGACCAGGCGCGCCGCCAGGTCGAGGATCAAGGCTTGCGGGTGGTCAGCGTGAAGGGCCAGGGCAGCGCCTTGCGCGGCATGGCCTGGCGCCGCGAAGCGAGCTTTGACCTGGTGTTGTTCAGCCAGGAGCTGTCGACCCTGCTCAACGCTGGCTTGCCATTGATCGATGCTCTGGAAAGCCTGGCGGAAAAAGCCCCCGCTGCGGCCTCGCGCAAGGTGCTCGGCGAACTGGTGCGCCAGCTGTACGAGGGGCACTCGCTGTCTCAGGCGCTGGGCCGCCAGCCCAGGATATTCCCGGCCCTGTACGTGGCGCTGGTGCAGTCCAGCGAGCGCACTGGCGCCCTCGGCGACGCCCTCGGCCGCTATATCGCCTACCGGCAACGCCTGGACCTGGTGCGGCAGAAACTGGTGGGGGCGTCGGTTTACCCACTGCTGTTGTTGCTGGTCGGTGGTGGCGTGGTGCTGTTTTTGCTCGGCTACGTGGTGCCGCGCTTCAGCCAGGTGTTCGAAGGCATGGGCACCGAGCTGCCGTGGCTGTCACGCCTGCTGATGCAGATCGGGTTGTTCTTGCATGCCCAGCAACTGCCGCTGGCGCTGGGCAGCGTGGCGAGCATCACCGCCCTGGTGCTGCTGCGCCGCCACCCGCTGGTGCGGCGCTGGGCAGCGCGCCAGCTCAGGCGCATGCCAGCGCTGCACCAGCGGCTGATGATGTACGAACTGGCGCGCTTCTACCGCTCGCTGGGCATCCTCCTGCAAGGCGGTATTCCAATCCTCACGGCCATGGGCATGGCCCGCGGGCTGCTGGGTAGCGCCGCCGCGCAGGGCCTTGAACAGGCCAGCCAGCGCGTGGCCGAGGGGTTGCCGCTGTCCGATGCGCTGGAAGTTGGGCAACTGGTGACGCCAGTGTCGCTGCGGCTGCTGCGCGCCGGTGAGCAGTCGGGCAACCTTGGCGAAATGCTTGAGCGTTGCGCCGACTTTCACGACCAGGAGATTGGTCGCTGGGTGGAATGGTTCGTGAAGCTGTTCGAGCCGCTGCTGATGACGTTCATTGGCCTGTTGATCGGCTTTATCGTGATCCTGATGTACATGCCGATCTTCGAATTGGCCTCGAGCATTCACTGAAGGCTAAGGCCGAGGCTTTCGCGCAATGTCGTGCCTTCATACGCGGTGCGGTAGACGCCACGTGCCTGCAGCAATGGCACCACTTCTTCGGTGAAACGGCGGAACTGGCCTGGATGGCCAATGTAGATATTGAAGCCATCCAGCGCCCGCGCCTCGAACCACTCGGTCATTTTTGCCGCCACCGTTTCGGCGGAGCCGACGAATGCCCCCGGGCGTAACTGGCGGCCGAACTCCACCGCCTGGCGCAAGCTGAAGCCCTGCGCCCGCGCCTGGTCGGCAATACGCTTGGCATTGGTGAAGAAGCTGCTGCGGGCATGCTCCAGGCTCTCCTGAGGGAACGGCGCATCGAGGTCGTACTGGGTGAAATCGTGCCACCCGAAATTGCGCCCGAACTCCTTGAGTGCCAGTTCGAAGCTGTGGTCCTGCTGGTGGTAGTGGCGCTCGATCTCACGGGCGTGGGCATCGGTGTCGCCCACATAGATTTCTGCACCTGGCAGTACCAGCAACTGCTCCGGGTCTCGCCCCAGGCGCGCGGCACGTTCCTTGACGTCACGATAGAAGGCCTGGCCCTGCTCGATGCTGGCCGCGTGGGTGAAGATCACATCAGCGGTGGCGGCGCCCAGATCGCGGCCCTGCTGCGAGTCGCCAGCTTGGAAGATTACCGGTTGGCCCTGGGGCGAACGCTGGATGTTCAAGGGCCCCACCACCGAGAAGTGTTCGCCCTTGTGGTTGAGCGCATGCAGCTTCGAGGGGTCGAGGAACTGGCCCGTGGCGCGATCACGCGGGAAGGCACCGTTTTCATAGGAATGCCACAAGCCCTGCACCACTTGCACGTGTTCCTCGGCGCGGGCGTAGCGGGTGTCGTAGTCGTAATGCTCGTCACGGCCATAGTTACCCGCGGTGCCGGCATCGCCGCTGGTCACCACGTTCCAGCCAGCGCGGCCTTTGCTGATCAGGTCCAGCGAAGCAAGGCGACGGGCAACGTTATAGGGCTCGTTGTAGGAGGTGGTCAGGGTACCGACCAGCCCGATATGCCGGGTGGTGACGGCCAGGGCCGAGAGCAGGGTCAGCGGCTCAAGGCGGTTGAGGTAATGCGAAGGTGAGCCGGGGGTGATGTATTGGCTGTCGACGATGAATATCAGGTCGAATAGCGCAGCCTCGGCCTGGCGGGCGATGTCGATGTACCAGTCGATGTTGACACTGGCATCCGCCGGCAGCTCGGGGTCGAGCCAGAGGTTATGGCGGCCAGGGCCGCCGCAGCCCATGGTCAGGGCGCCGAGTTTGATTTTGCGGGTGGTCATGGGGAGTCCTCTGAAGTGATGGGGCTGTACCGGCCTCTTCGCGGGCAAGCCCGCTCCCACAGGAAAAGCGCCATCTTCAGCGTCGACGCGGTCCCTGTGGGAGCGGGCTTGCCCGCGAAGAGGCCGGCACAGCCAAACTCAATGGTCGTTGGCCAGCGCCGCTGCAAACGAGGTATCGAACAGGCTCGCTGCCGGGTAGGCCTTGATCAGCCCAAGCCCGGCAAAGAAGTCCACGGTCTTCTGCGCATCGACAATCACCTGGGGGTTGAGTGGCGCCACGTCGGTGCGCGCGCGGGCGAACCAGGCCCGGGCAATGTCGCGGTCGGCGCGGGTGCGCTTGGCCCAGGCGTCGGCATAGGCCTCGGTGTTGGCTGGGTTGTTCAAGGTCCAATCACGGGCCTTCTTCAAACGCTGCAGAAAATCAGTGATCTGCGCACGCTTGGCGTCGACGGCCTTGGCATTGGCCACCACAAAGCTCTGGGCCGGAATCAAGCCTTCGGCTGTGGCCAGCACCCTGGCGCCTTGGCGCTCCTGTTGGGTGACATAGGGCTCCCAGGTCGCGATCACGTCCACCGAACCGCCATCCAGGGCGTGCGAGGCATCCAGCGCGCTGAGGTAGCGCAGTTCCAGTGCATCGCGGGGCACGCCGGCCTTGTCCAGGGCGCTGAACAGCAGTTGCTGGCTCCACGAGCCTTTCCACAGGGCCGCGCGTTTGCCGCGCAGGTCTTCAAGGCTGTGAATGTTCGAATCCTTGCGCGCCAGGATGGCGACCCCGTCGAGGTTCTGCCGGCTCACCGCAATCACCTTGATCGGTGCCCCCAAGGCACCGAGGAACAGCGGCGGCGCATCGCCCAGCAGGCCAATGTCGAGGCTGCCGACATTCAAGGCTTCAGCCACCGGGGAGCCTGCAGTGAACTGCTTCCATTCCAGGGTATAGGGCACGTCATCGAGCACGCCGGCGGCTTCCATCACCGCACGGGCATTAAAGCTTTGATCGCCGACCACCAGGGTCTGCGCGGCGGCGGCCAGGCTCAGTGAGGTGGCCAGCACACCGGCGGCCAGTTGCTTGAGGTATCGCACGTTCGTCTCCAGGGCCAATAAAGGCGCAACTAGGTAGTCGATCCGCCCGTGCGGTCTCGCTTTGATAAATGAAATTGGTATGCGCTTTGAGTCTAAGCAGCGCTCTATTTATAAGTTATAGATGTATAAACCCTGTGGGAAATTCGTTCTAGGCATAACCTAATGCCTCCGACGGTGGCCTATTTCAAAACAGATAGGCGAGCCTGTAAATGCATTTTTTGCATATTAGCTTATGCTTAATTTTACTTTTGTGAATATTCAGCGAGTTTGCTAGGGTTAACCGAAACCGTCAGCCGAGCCTGAACCATGAGCCAACCCCTGCGCCTGGAGCGCCTTCGACACTTCATCGGTGCGCTTTCGGAGCTGCTTGACCGAGCCCCCGACGAAGCCACCCTCCTCGACCAAGGCCAAGGCCTAATGCGCAGCCTGGTCGCCCATGACGACTGGTTACCCGAAGCCCTCGCCCAACCGGACCCAAGCCGCTACCAGCAATACCTGCTGCATTGCGACTCGCGCCAACGCTTCTCTGTCGTCAGCTTCGTCTGGGGGCCAGGGCAGCAGACGCCGATTCACGATCACCGGGTCTGGGGGCTGATCGGCATGCTGCGCGGCGCTGAATATTCGCAAGGTTTCGCCCGCAGCGAGCAAGGTGCGTTGCTGCCGGCCGGTGCGCCGGTGCGGATCGACCCTGGCCATGTCGAAGCGGTTTCGCCGCGTATCGGCGACATTCACCAGGTCAGTAACGCCTTCGACGACCAGGTGTCGATCAGCATCCACGTCTACGGCGCCAATATCGGCGCGGTCAGCCGGGCGGTGTACCTGGCCGACGGCACTGAAAAACCCTTCATCTCCGGCTACTCCAATACCCTCCTGCCCAACATCTGGGACCTGTCCAAAGAGAATCCAGCCCCATGAGTACTGTCGCCACCCGTTCCTTCCATGACATTCGCCGGGCCTTGCTGGCCCATGAAGAGCTGGCGTTGATCGATGTTCGCGAGGAAGACCCGTTCGCCCAGGAACACCCGCTGTTTGCCGCCAACATCCCGCTGTCGAAGCTGGAGCTGGAAGTCTTCGCCCGGGTACCGCGGCGTGACACCGCCATCACCCTGTATGACGACGGTGAAGGGCTGGCTACGCTGGCTGCCGCGCGCCTGTCGGCGTTGGGTTACAGCGATGTGGCACTGCTCGAGGGCGGCCTGGCTGGCTGGCGCGCGGCTGGCGGCGAGTTGTTCCGTGACGTCAACGTGCCAAGCAAGGCCTTTGGCGAGCTGGTTGAAAGCGAGCGGCACACGCCGTCGTTGGCGGCCGAGCAGGTGCAGGCATTGCTCGATGCCAAAGCCGATGTGGTGGTGCTCGACGCCCGTCGTTTCGACGAGTACCAGACCATGAGCATCCCCGGCGGCATCAGTGTGCCGGGGGCCGAACTGGTATTGCGCGTGGCCGAGCTTGCGCCGAACCCCGCCACCCAGGTAATCGTCAACTGCGCGGGGCGTACCCGCAGCATCATCGGCACCCAATCACTGGTCAACGCCGGCATCCCCAACCCGGTGGCGGCACTGCGCAATGGCACCATCGGCTGGACGCTTGCCGGCCAGCAACTGGCTCACGGCCAGCAACGCAGCTTTGCCCCCGTCAGCGACACCACCCGCGCCAGCGCCGCCGGCCGTGCCCGCGCCGTGGCCGACCGTGCCGCAGTCGCGCGGCTGACTCGCGATGGCCTGGCGGCCTGGCAGGCAGAGCCCCACCGCACCACCTACCTGTTCGATGTGCGTACCCCTGAAGAGTTTGCCCAGGGGCATCTACCGGCCAGCCGCTCGGTCCCCGGCGGGCAACTGGTGCAAGAGACCGACCATGTCGCCAGCGTGCGCGGCGCGCGTATCGTGCTGGTGGATGACGACGGTGTGCGGGCCAACATGAGTGCCTCGTGGCTGTCCCAGATGGGCTGGCAGGTCGCCGTGCTGGACGGCCTGTCGGCAGCGGATTTCAGCGAGCCCGGCGATTGGCAGGCGCCCTTGCCGGAACAGCCCCAGGTGAACGAGATCGACGTCGACCAGTTGCAGACCTGGCTGCAAGCGCCAGGCACGGTGCTGCTGGACTTCACCACCAGCGCCAACTACGTCAAACGCCACATCCCAGGTGCCCATTGGGCGATCCGAGCGCAGTTGCCGCAGGTGCTGGAGCACCTGCCGGTTGCCGAACGCTACGTGCTCACCTGCGGCAGCAGCTTGCTGGCGCGCTTTGCGGCGGTCGACTTGCAGGCCCTGACACACACCCCGGTGTATGTGCTGGAGGGCGGCACTGCGCGCTGGATTGCTGCGGGCTTACCGCTGGAAAGTGGCGAAACGCACCTGGCAGTGGCGCGCAGCGACCGCTATCGCCGGCCGTATGAAGGCACCGACAACCCGCGTGAAGCCATGCAAGGGTATCTGGACTGGGAGTTCGGCCTGATCGCCCAGCTAGAGCGTGACGGTACGCATGGGTTTCATGTTGTCCGTTAACGTGCGCCCCGGTCATCAGTGACGCAGTAGGTAGGCACCCGCTGGAACATGCTTTTGCAGCTTCTTGCATTTGCCCGGCGGGGGTTGGTGCCCAGGTGGGCGATCGGGGTACCAGATTCGGCATTTGCCTGGCGGCGGCCTGTGGCCCCGCGGTACCTCGAAGGCAGTTTCGTCCATGAGGTATTCAGGCATGCCCACGCGCTGCTGACCGGCAACGCCCTGGCGTTGCTGGGCAGCAGCTAGGGAGACTGATAGCGCGGGCTCCGGGCTGGCCTCCGCGGGTATTACTTGAACGGCCGACGCCTTTACAGCACCCGGCGGCGTACCCGAAATCCGGGCTTGGTTCGCCGCCTCGATCAATTGCAGATTGCGATTGCGCAAGGCCACGTTGCGTCCAACCCGCAGGTTGGAGCGCGCCGCCAACACTTCAGCCTGTTCGTATTGCCCCTGCTGCAGGCGCAGCACACCCAGGTAGTGCAGCGTGGCGGGGTTGTTCGGCTGGATTTGCAGCGCCCGCTCCAGCGTGGCGGCAGCCTGGTCCAGTTTGCCTTCTGCGTACTGCCTGGAGGCTGTTTCGATCAGCAGGGTCGAGGCCGTGTTACTGCTTGCAGGCGCCGTGCGCTCACCGGCGGTGATGAAATCGCACGCGGTGATACTGAACAACAGGGTTAAGGCCGACAGCATACGCTTGCTTGGCATGAGGAACGCACTCGACGGGTCCAGGTGGGCCTGGTTCGAAAGAAGACGCTATCGACCTGAACATGCCATCGAAGTTCCCGATCAACCGCTCAGATACGCGGCAGGCCATTGCTTCACCGCCCACTAGCCGCTAGAGTCCGCCCTAAGGCGTTCGCTGCGCCTGCGGTCCGCGCGAAGGGGTGCCCAAGCCACGCTTCATCTCATTTTCATTCCAGCTCCCGGCTTGTCGGCGGACCGAGCCCCAAAGGAGTTGGCATGCCCGCCATCCATGCTTCCCGTCATCACGGCCTGCTCGATCTGGCCGACCTGCGCAAACGCGCCAAACGCTTGCTGAAAGCGCTAAACAACGGCGAGGCCGAGGAAGCGCGCGCCCAACTGCGCCTACTCGGCCTGGCCGGCCCGCACTACCGGCTCGCCGACACCCAGTGGCTGCTGGCCCGTGAGACGGGTTTTGCCAGTTGGCCAAAGCTCAAGGCGCATGCTGACGCTGTCGCCTTTGCAGCGCGCCACCCAAACTTCACCGCCGATGGCGAGGCCACCGTGCAGCACTGGCGCTGCGGCAATGACATCGCCCATAGCTTGCGCACAGTGGGCTTTAACGGCGCGTTTCACATGTTCGACGACCCGATGGTCATGGGGCCGGTGCCGGCACTGCCAGAAGATGAGTACTGGCCCGTGCGTGCCGCGTATACGCAACAGGCGTTCAACCTTGGCGCGCAGGACGTCGAGCAGCGCCAGGCTGAACAGCGCGCGGCACTGGCACAGTTGAACGCTGACAGCGAAGTTGTGCTCTGGTGCGAAGGGGATGCTTACGATCAGCTATTTTTGATCCGAGTTCTGGCAAGCCTGCCCTGCCTGCCGCGGCGGCTCGAACTGATCGAAATTACCGAGGTGCCCGGCGTCGAGCGCTTCATCGGCATCGGCCAACTCGCCCCCGACCTGCTTGCCTGGCTTTGGCCACAACGGCGGCCTTTGGGCCCAGACGCCCTAGCGTTAGCGAAGCAGGCTTGGGCTGCCTATACCGCACCAGACCCACGCGCCTGGGCTGCCCTTGCGGCTCAGAAGCACCCGTCTTTACCCCAATTAAGCGCAGCACTTGCGCGACAGTTGCAGGAACTGCCAGGGGCAAAGGATGGCCTGAGTCTCACAGAGCGCTTGCTGTTACGCATTCTCGCGCAAAAGGGTGAGCGCCCGGCCGGCCGAGTGTTTGCACAACTGATGATGCACGATGAACCATTGCCTTACCTGGGCGACCTGATGTTCCACGTGCTGCTGCAACCGCTGATCCATGCACCGCACCCGCTGTTGCTGGAAGGCTCAGGAGAGGGCTGGGCGCAACGGCCCTTGAGGCTGACTGCACTGGGCGAAAGCGTTCTCGACGGGCAGGCCAATTGGCTGGATCAGGCGCCTCCCCCGCGCTGGGTTGGTGGTGTACTTATCGACGCTGAGCAAGCGCCTTGGGTAGTCAGCGAGCGAGGCGAAGTCTGGCAACGCCATTAGGGAAATGCTGCTGGCGCTTGATCTCAAAGGGACTCAACCTTTTCAAGCGCCAGCACTTACCCGCCGCATCACCATGCCCACCAGCACCACATTGACCAGTGCCAGCAGGCACAAGGTCACCAATACCCCCATCGAGCCAAAGTGCTCAAACAGATATCCACCCACCAGCGGCGTCAGGGCCTGGCCGATCAGCGAAGGCCGCGACATGCGCCCCATCAGCAGCACATACTGCGCGGGCGGCATCATTGCCAACGGCAACAGCCCGCGCACGATCGCTCGCAAGCCGTTACCGCAGCCGAATACCAGCAGGCCCACGGCCGTGGCCGCCGGCACCAGCGTCACCAGCAGCAAGCCCACCAGCACCAGGCTTACCCAGGCCAGCGCCGTCCAGATCGGGTGACGCTTGCCCGCCAGAATCTGCAGCACCCGCGAGGCCACCTGGCTGGGGCCGAGCATCGCCGCCAGGCCGATCGCCACCGGCAGCGAATGCCCAAGGCCCTGGAGCACGGCGACCAACTGCACGGCAATCGCCGTCATGATGATCGCGCCAATGGCGAACATGCCGGTCAACAGCAGGTAGAGCTGGCGATCTACCCCGACTGCAGCGCTGTTCTGCTGCGACTTGCGCACCTCGACCTGCCCGCCTGGCGGCAATACACGCCAATACAACGGGGCTACCACCAGTAGCAGCACGACCGCATAACACACGCAGGTCATGCGCCAGCCCAGGTGCTCGATGGCCAAGGCTACGGTCGGCCACGACAGGGTCGAGGCAAAGCCGGCAATCAAGGTGATGCCAGTGATAGCTTTGCCAGCACCCTCGCCATACAGGCCGCCCAGGGTCGAGAACAGGGCCTCGTACAGCCCCATGGCCATGCCCACACCGATCACCGCCCAGGCCAACAAGAACACCAACAGGCTGTGGCTGGCAGCCATGATCAGCAGGCCCACTGCAACCACCGCACCACTGGCCGCCATTTGCGGGCGGCCGCCGTAGCGGGCGACCAGGCGGCTGGACAACGGGGCGCACAGCGCCGAGACCATCAGGCTCAGCGACAACGCGCCGTACACCCACTGGCTGGGCCAGCCAGTGTCACGGCTGATCGGGTCGGCCATCACGGCCATGAGGAAGAACGAACCGCCCCAGACCAGGATTTGCAGGATGCCCAGGCAGACGATGCCGAGGGGCCTGGGGAATTGGGGGGTGCTTTTCACTACGAGGCCTTGAGTCACATACGAGGGTGCCTGCACCGGCCCTTTCGCGGGGCAAGCCCGCTCCCACAGGAAATGCGCCACCTTAAGCATTGACACGGTTGCTGTGGGAGCGGGCTTGCCCCGCGAAAGGGCCGACAAGGGCACCCTACCATGCCCAGCATCGATGAAATATCCCGACATATCATTCAGCGTGATAATAACCTTCGCCCCGTTCGATTCGTGCCTCACGCGCAAGACACTCACACTCCGCCCACTACTAATACATTGGCGGAGTTCTCCATGGAACAATCACTCAAACCCTTGCGCTTTCCACTCGCTGCCCTGGCAGTCGTAGTGCTCAGCGCTTGCGGTCGAACCCCCGACGCCGTGCAGGCGCCCGCCGCGCCCAAGGTCAGCGTGGCCAAGGTGATCGAGCAGCCGATCAACGAATGGGACGAGTTCACCGGCCGCCTCGAAGCCCCAGAAACCGTCGAAGTGCGGCCACGGGTCTCGGGCCAGATCGACCTGGTTGGTTTCACCGAGGGCGCGCAGGTCAAGAAAGGCGACCTGCTGTTCCAGATCGACCCACGCCCGTTCCAGGCAGAGGTCCGCCGCCTCGAAGCCCAACTGCAACAAGCCAAGGCTACAGCCATTCGCAGCGCCAACGAAGCCCGCCGCGGCGAGCGCCTGCGTGACAGCAACGCGATCTCCGCCGAGCTTGCCGAGTCGCGCAGCAGCGCCGCCGCCGAAGCCCGCGCCGGGGTCGATGCGATCCAGGCCCAACTCGACCTGGCCCGCCTGAACCTGAGCTTCACCCGCGTGACCGCGCCCATCAGCGGCCGGGTCAGCCGTGCCCAGTTCACGGCCGGCAACATCGTCACCGCCGACGTCACCCCGCTGACCAGCGTGGTCTCCACCGACAAGGTCTACGCCTATTTCGACGCCGACGAGCGCGTGTACCTCAAGTACACCCAGCTGGCGCGTGAAGGCCAGCGTGGCCAGGCCACCCCGGTGTACCTCGGCCTGACCAACGAAACCGGCAACCCGCACCTGGGCCAGATGAACTTCGTCGACAACCAGGTCAACCCGCGCACCGGCACCATCCGTGGCCGCGCCGTGTTCGACAACCGCGACGGCCAGTTCACCCCTGGCCTGTATGCCCGCCTGAAGCTGGTCGGCAGCGCCCAGTACGACGCCGTGCTGATCAACGACGAAGCCGTCGGCACCGACCTTGGCAAGAAGTTCGTGCTGGTGATGGACAAGGACAACAAAGCCGCCTACCGCGCGGTAGAGCTAGGACCGAAGCTAGAAGGCCTGCGCATCGTGCGCAGCGGCCTGGCCAAGGACGACCGCATCGTGGTCAGGGGCCTGCAGCGTGTGCGCCCAGGCTCCACGGTAACCCCGGAAGACACCCCGATGGCCAGCGAGCAGACCCTCGCCGCCCTCGCCCAACAGCGCCAGGCCCTGGAGGCCAGCAACCCGGCGCCGAAGGTAGCGGGCGCCACTGTAAAAGTCGCCAGCGCCCAAGCGCCACGCGGTTAAGGGACCACACCGATGAACTTCTCGAAATTCTTCATCACCCGGCCGATCTTTGCGGCGGTACTGTCGCTGGTACTGCTGATCGCAGGGTCGATCTCGCTGTTCCAGTTGCCGATCAGCGAATACCCCGAGGTAGTGCCGCCTACAGTGGTGGTGCGTGCCAACTTCCCGGGCGCCAACCCCAAGGTGATCGGTGAAACGGTCGCCGCGCCGCTGGAGCAGGCCATCACCGGCGTGGAGAACATGCTGTACATGTCCTCCCAGTCCACCGCCGATGGCAAGCTGACGCTGACCATCACCTTCGCCCTGGGCACTGACCTGGACAACGCGCAGGTGCAGGTCCAGAACCGTGTCACCCGTACCCAGCCCAAGCTGCCGGAGGAAGTGACGCGCATTGGTATCACCGTCGACAAGGCCTCGCCCGACCTGACCATGGTCGTGCACCTGACGTCGCCGGACAACCGCTACGACATGCTCTATCTGTCCAACTACGCCATCCTCAACATCAAGGACGAGTTGGCGCGCCTGGGCGGCGTGGGTGATGTGCAGCTGTTCGGCATGGGCGACTACTCGCTGCGCGTGTGGCTCGACCCGAACAAGACCGCTTCGCGCAACCTGACCGCCAGCGACGTCGTTGCGGCCATCCGTGAGCAGAACCGCCAGGTTGCGGCCGGCCAATTGGGCGCCCCGCCCGCCCCCGGCTCCACCAGCTTCCAGCTGTCGATCAACACCCAAGGCCGGTTGGTCAATGAGGAAGAGTTCGAGAACATCATCATCCGTGCCGGGGCCGATGGCGAAATCACCCGCCTGAAAGACATCGCTCGGGTCGAACTGGGCTCCAGCCAGTACGCCCTGCGCTCGCTGCTGAACAACCAGCCGGCGGTGGCGATCCCAATCTTCCAGCGCCCAGGCTCCAATGCCATCGACATCTCCGACGAAGTGCGGGCGAAAATGGCCGAGCTGAAGAAGGACTTCCCTGAGGGGATGGACTACAGCATCGTCTATGACCCGACTGTGTTCGTCCGTGGTTCGATCGAAGCGGTAGTGCACACGCTGTTCGAAGCGCTGATCCTGGTCGTCCTGGTCGTGATCCTGTTCCTGCAGACCTGGCGCGCCTCGATCATTCCGCTGCTGGCCGTGCCGGTGTCGCTGATCGGTACCTTTGCCGTGATGCACCTGTTCGGCTTCTCGCTCAATGCCTTGTCGCTGTTCGGGCTGGTATTGGCCATCGGTATCGTGGTGGACGACGCCATCGTCGTGGTGGAGAACGTCGAGCGTAATATCGGGCTTGGCCTGAAACCGCTGGAAGCCACGCAAAAGGCCATGAGCGAAGTGACCGGGCCGATCATCGCCACCGCCTTGGTGCTGTGCGCCGTGTTCGTACCTGCGGCGTTCATTTCCGGGCTTACCGGCCAGTTCTACAAGCAATTTGCCCTGACCATCGCCATCTCGACCGTGATCTCGGCATTCAACTCGCTGACCTTGTCGCCGGCCTTGGCGGCTGTGCTGCTCAAAGACCACCACGCGCCCAAGGACCGTTTCTCGCGGTTGCTGGAAAAGCTGCTGGGCAGTTGGCTGTTCGCGCCGTTCAACCGGTTCTTCGACCGTGCCAGCCACAGCTATGTTGGCGGCGTGCGCCGGGTCATCCGCTCCAGCGGCATCGCCCTGTTCGTCTACGCCGGCCTGATGGGCCTGACTTACCTGGGCTTCTCGTCCACCCCGACCGGTTTCGTGCCGGCCCAGGACAAACAGTACCTGGTTGCCTTCGCCCAGCTGCCGGACGCCGCCAGCCTCGACCGCACCGAGGCGGTGATCAAGCGCATGAGCGAAATCGCCCTGAAGCAACCGGGTGTTGCCGACTCGGTGGCCTTCCCAGGCCTGTCGATCAACGGTTTCACCAACAGCCCGAACAGCGGCATCGTGTTCACCCCGCTCAAGCCATTCGACGAGCGTAAAGACCCGAGCCAGTCGGCAGCCGCCATCGCCGCCGCGCTGAATGCCCAGTTCGCCGACATCCAAGACGCCTACATCGCGATCTTCCCGCCTCCGCCGGTTCAAGGTTTGGGCACCATCGGCGGCTTCCGCCTGCAGATCGAGGACCGCGGCAACCTGGGCTACGAAGCGCTGTACAAAGAAACCCAGAACATCATCGCCAAGAGCCACAACGTGCCAGAGCTAGCTGGCCTGTTCACCAGCTACCAGGTCAACGTGCCACAGGTCGATGCAGCCATCGACCGCGAAAAGGCCAAGACCCACGGCGTGGCGATCAATGACATCTTCGACACCCTGCAGGTCTACCTGGGCTCGCTGTACACCAACGACTTCAACCGCTTTGGCCGTACCTACCAGGTCAACGTTCAGGCAGAACAGCAGTTCCGTCTCGACGCCGAGCAGATCGGCCAGTTGAAGGTGCGCAACAACCTGGGCGAGATGATCCCGCTGGCGACCTTCCTCAAGGTCAGCGACACCTCCGGGCCTGACCGCGTCATGCACTACAACGGCTTCATCACTGCCGAGATCAACGGCGCGGCGGCACCGGGCTACAGCTCTGGCCAGGCCGAGGCAGCCATTGAAAAATTGCTCAAGGAAGAGCTGCCCAACGGCATGACCTTCGAGTGGACCGACCTGACCTACCAGCAGATCCTCTCGGGCAACACCGCGCTGTTCGTCTTCCCGCTCTGCGTGCTGCTGGCCTTCCTGGTGCTGGCCGCCCAGTACGAAAGCTGGAGCCTGCCGCTGGCGGTGATCCTGATCGTGCCGATGACCCTGCTGTCGGCCATTACCGGGGTGATCATCTCGGGTGGCGACAACAACATCTTCACCCAGATCGGCTTGATCGTACTGGTGGGCCTGGCGTGCAAGAACGCGATCCTGATCGTCGAGTTCGCCAAGGATGAACAAGCCAAGGGCCTCGACCCGCTGGCTGCGGTACTGGAAGCCTGCCGCCTGCGCCTGCGGCCGATCCTGATGACCTCGATCGCCTTCATCATGGGCGTGGTACCGCTGGTGTTCTCCTCCGGTGCCGGCTCGGAAATGCGCCACGCCATGGGTGTCGCGGTGTTCTCGGGGATGATCGGCGTCACTGTATTCGGGCTGTTCCTGACGCCTGTGTTCTTCTTCCTGATCCGCCGTTTCGTCGAACGCCGCCAGGCCCGCAAAGCTGAACGCGTTCAATCGCTGGAGAGCCACGCATGAATATGCTCAAGCCCCTGACCCCGAGCCTGTTGGCCTTGGCCCTGGCGGCCTGTGCGGTGGGCCCGGATTACAAGACGCCGACCACCGAGCCTGCCCATTTCGACACTGAAATGCAGGCCAAGGCCTACGACCGCAGCCGCTTCGAAAGCATCTGGTGGAAGCAGTTCGACGACCCGGTGCTGAACCAACTGGTGCAGGCCTCGCTCGACGGCAACCGTGACCTTCGGGTGGCCTTTGCCCGGCTGAAGTCGGCCCGTGCGATCCGTGAGGACGCCTCGAACGACCAGTTGCCGGTGGTCACCAGCCGTGCCAGCAGCGAAATCGGCAAGGGCCAGGTCCCCGGCCAGACTGAGCAGCGGGTTAACAGCGAACGCTACGACCTGGGCCTGGACATGGCTTGGGAGCTTGACCTGTTCGGCCGTATCCAGCGCCAGATCGAAGCCAGCGAAGCCCAGGAAGCCGCTGCCGCAGCCGACTTGCAGCAGTTGCAGGTCAGCCTGATCGCCGAACTGGTCGACGCCTACGGCCAACTGCGTGGCGCGCAGTTGCGCGAGAACATCGCCCTGGCCAACCTCAAGACCCAGCAAGAATCGCGCAGCATCACCGAAACCCTGCGCGATGCCGGGGTCGGCAACGAACTCGACGTGGTGCGGGCCGATGCGCGCCTGGCTGGCGTCGAGGCCACCGTGCCGCAGCTGCAGGCCGAACAGGCGCGCGCCCGCCATCGCATCGCCACCCTGCTTGGCCAACGCCCGGATGCACTGAGCGTCGACCTGTCGCCCAAGGCCCTGCCGGCGATCGCCAAAGCGCTGCCGGTGGGCGACCCTGGCGAGTTGCTGCGTCGCCGCCCGGATATCCGCAGTGCCGAACGCCAGCTGGCGGCCGCCACGGCCAACGTCGGTGTCGCCACCGCTGACCTGTTCCCGCGGGTCAGCCTTAGTGGCTTCCTCGGCTTTACCGCCGCACGCGGCTCGCAGATCGGGTCTTCGGCAGCCAATGCCTGGGGCCTTGGCCCGAGCATCACCTGGGCGGCCTTCGACCTGGGCAGCGTACGGGCCCGCCTGCGCGGTGCCAAGGCTGACGCCGAAGGCGCCCTGGCCAACTATGAGCAGCAGGTGCTGCTTGCCCTGGAAGAGTCGGCTAATGCCTTCAGCGATTACGACAAGACGCAGCAGCGCCTGCTGTCGCTGATGCGCCAGAGTGACGCCAGCCGCAAGGCTGCGGAGCTGGCGTCGATCCGTTATCGCGAAGGTACGGTGGACTACCTGGTGTTGCTCGACGCTGAACGTGAACGCCTCAGCGCTGAAGATGCCCAAGCCCAAGGTGAGGTCGAGCTGTACCGCGGTATCGTCTCGATCTACAAAGCCTTGGGCGGTGGCTGGCAACCTGAAACGGTGGCCAGCACGCGCTGATTTCACCCGCTTTATCGACTCCTTTGGTTGGTTCCTCCCCCAACCGTTTGCCCCGCTGGCCTCGGCCTGCGGGGCTTTTTTTGATGCCTTGTACGGGCTGTGACGGCCGTGGCACCGCCAAGCCTTCAGCGGTTGCATTTGCCCCCTAGCTGCCCCAAGCTCTGCCCTTCCTGCCGCCACGGACCGTCCGATGCCCAGACGCAACCGCTACCTGATCGCCTTGCTGCTGCTGATTCTGGTGTCGGCCATGATCAGCTACCTACCGCGAGACGACCAGCCGGCCCCGCCTACGCTGCCCGCGCACAGCTACGCCAAGGCCTTGCGCCAGGCCCATGAAGGCTTGCCGGGGGCAGCGCGGGTGCTGTACCAGCAGTTGCAACGTAACGACCTGGCCCCAATCCGCCGTGCGGCCCTGTATGCCGAGCTGCCCAACTACCCCTCCCCCCAGGCGCTGAAACTCGCGCGCCTGGACCTGGAGCATGCTGACCCGCTGGTACGCCGAGCCGCCATCGCCGGTATCCGCCGCCTGCTTCCCGCCGCGCAACGCAGCCTGGTGCTGGGCCCGTTGCTCGATGATGCGGATCAAAGTGTACGTTTCGCTGCCGTGGACGCCTTGCTCGGCCTCGACCCGGACGCCATAGGCCTGTACTTCGGCCCCTTGCAGGCCGCCCTTGAGCAGTATCAGCAGGCGCTGGAGCAGCAGCCAGAAGACGCCGACGCGCAGGTGCACCTGGCGCGCCTGTACCTGCACGAAAACGACTACACCCAGGCTGCTACAGCCTTGCAACGCGCCCTGCAGGTTGCACCGGGCAATCTGGACGCGCTGGCAACCCAGGTACGCCTGCTGGAGCGCCAGGGCCATCACGACGCCTCCCGCCAGGTGCTGGCCAAGGCCTTGCTGCTGAGCCCCGACTCGGCCTTTCTGCAATATGAACTCGGGCTCTGGCTCAATCGCCACGATCAACGCGAGTACGCCCTGCTGGCCTTATCGCGTGCGGTGGAGTTGGACACGGACAACGCCGACTACCGCTACTCGCTGGCAATGACCTTGCATGAGCTCGACCAGGTCGACGCTGCGCAAAAGCAGCTGGAAACCGTGCTCAATCGGCAACCGGCCAATCGCCGGGCCCGGCTGTTGCTGATTCAGTACTGGAAAGAGACCGGCCAACTGCAAAACGTCCAGGTGCTGCTGGCCGAGCTAGAGCGCCAGAACCCTGACGATCCGGTGCTGCAACAGGGCCTGTAGGCCCCGCCCCTGATTCGTTGAACCCTAAGCGGCAGCCCGTGGTCCAGTGAGTATCGAACCACTGGCGGCAGGCCAAGCCTTGGCCCTGCCCATTGTCACAGGAGCGTCGCTTTGGCCAGTTCGTTGGCGCTGGACGAACGTGCCTTGATCCTGGCACCCCCGCAACTTGCCGCGGATACCGCGCGTCTACTGGCGTCCGCTGGCATCGAGAGCCTGTGCACCCTCGACATCGCCAACCTGCACGCCTGCCTGATCGAAGGCGCAGCCTTGGTCATCATCGCCGAACAACATTTCAGCAATGGCCCGAGCGTACCGTTGCAGGGGTTTATCGACCAACAGCCCAGCTGGTCCGACCTGCCCATCTTGTTGATCATGGACTTGGCCGCCACTGCCACCCGGCCTTCTCACCCGCCTGACGGCAACCTGATGCAGTTGCTCTGCCCGCTTGATCACGGGCAAGTGCTGCAGCTGGCGCGTATCGCGCAGCGCAACCGCCGCCATCAATACCGGGCACGTGATCAGCTTTCAGCACTGCAACAGCGGATGGACGCCCGCAGCCAGGAACAGCACAGCAACGAGTTTGCCCGCACACAAATTCGCAAGATGGAAGCTGTCGGCCAGTTGGCCGGTGGCATTGCCCATGATTTCAACAACCTGCTGACCAGTATCGGCGGCAGCTTCGAACTGATCGAGCGACGCTTGAACAAAGGCCGAAGCGACAGCCTGGAAGGCATTTTGCGCATGGGCCAGGAGGCCGTGTCACGCGCAGGAAAATTGACCCATCGGCTGCTGGCCTTTTCCAGCCGGCAATCGCTGCACAGCCAGCGGGTCGACCTGCATGCACTGCTGGAGGCGAAGCGCCTGAACGCTGGCCTGACCCACTCGGTGACCCTACAACTGCACGTGCCCAACGACCTGTGGGCCGTGGAGGCCGATGATGGGCAACTGCGCGAAGCCCTCGACAACCTGCTGCTCAATGCCTGCGAAGCCATGCCCACCGGCGGCCTGCTGCGTATCGAGGCCAGCAACCAGCAGATCGAGGCCGAGCAGTTCGCCGACGGCGCCTTGAACAGCGGTGATTACCTGCGCCTGCGCATCATCGACAACGGCCAGGGTATGTCGCAGAGCACGTTGGAACATGCTTTCGAGCCGTTTTTCAGCACCAAACCCGTCGGCCAGGGCATCGGCCTTGGCCTTTCCATGGTGTATGGCTTCAGCAAGCAGTCGCATGGGCATGTCACCCTGCTGAGCAAGATCGGCCATGGCACCCAGGTCGACCTGTACTTGCCGCGGCACGTCGGCGAGGCGATGCCCAAACGCCCAGCCCTCGCACCTGCGCCTGACAGCACGGGCCACACTGTGCTGGTGGTCGAAGACGACCCGCATGTGCGCCAGTTACTGTGTCAGGCACTGAGTGAAGACGGCTTCCCTTGCCAAACCGCCGCCAACGCCAATGAAGCCCTGCAGATCCTGCGGTCGTCGCAACGGATCGACCTGTTGGTCAGCGATGTTGGCCTGCCGGGCATGAATGGGCGGCAACTGGCGGAGATCGCACGTACCTTGCGGCCACGCCTGCCGGTGCTGTTCATTACCGGGTACGCGGAAACGGCCATGGCGCGCGAGGGCTTCCTCGGCGCTGGCATGCACCTTATCTGCAAGCCATTCGAGCTCAAGCAGTTGCAGGCGCAGGTGACGCAGATTCTTGGCAAGCCCTGAACCGGTTCAACCGTCTAGCATGTGCAAAGCCTGGTTCGCTAAGTGCTCCAGCGCGAACGGCTTGAGCATCAATGCGGTGCCCGGCTGATCGAGCAGTTGGGCTTCGATCGGCTGGTCGGTGTAGCCGGTGATGAACAAAATCTTCTGCGACGGCACGATCATGCGGATTGCCTTGGCGACTTGCCGCCCGCTAAACCCGCCCGGCAAACCGATATCCGTGATTACCAGGTCAAAAGGCCCGTCATGGCGGAAGCGATCCAGCGCTGAATTGGCATCTTGAACGTCACAGATGGCAAACCCGCGTTCGGTGAGAAATTCGCGCATCAGTGCACGCAGGTTGAGTTCGTCATCGATCAACAACACGCGCTGGCCTTGCGCGCGATTAACGCTTGGCAGGCATACCAGTGGCTCTTCCGGAACCGGCGCCAGGCTACGCGGAAACAGCATGGAGACTTTTGTCCCTTGGCCTTGGGTCGACTCGATCCACACATAGCCACCCGACTGCCCGACAAAGCCATAGACCATCGGCAGGCCAAGCCCCGATCCCCGTCCCAGTGGTTTGGTCGTGAAGAAGGGTTCAAAGGCCTTGGCGACCTCAGCGGCCGACATCCCGTGGCCGTCATCCTCGACATGCAAGGCCACATAGTCGCCAGGTGGCAGCCCGTTCTCATCCGGGAAATGCGTCGCCAAGCGTTCGTTGACCGTTCTGATCCAGACACTGCCGCGCTCAAGGCACGCTTCACGGGCATTCGCGCACAGGTTGATCAAGGCATTTTCAAACTGGGTGACATCGACGCTGACAGCCCAGGGGGTGACGTCCAGCTCCCACTGCAGGCTCATTTCCGCGCCCAGCGCCTGCTGCAGCAAGGGCTCGATCAGAGACAGCTGTCGGTTGACATTCAGTGGCCTGGCATCCAGCGGCTGGTTGCTGGAAAACGCCAACAGCCGGTGGGTGAGGTTCATGGCCCGTTGCACAGAGTCTCGCGCCAGTTCCACATAGGTCTCAATGCGCTCCAGGCGCCCTTGTAGCAAGCGGCGTTGCAACAACTCGAGGCTACCACCGATGCCTGACAGCAAGTTGTTCATTTCATGGGCCATGCCGCCTGCCAGTTGGCCAACCACCTCCAAACGCTCACTGTTGCGCAGCAAGGCCTCGGACTGGCGTGTGGCTTCTTCGCGGTCTGCGGTGATGTCGCGGCCGACGGCGGTCAGTAAGTTGCCATCGAATGTAGCGGACCAGCTAAACCAGCGGTAGTGGCCGTCCTGGTGGCGCAGGCGGATATCGATCTGCTCAGCCTCCTGACCCTGCACAAAGCTGGAGACCGCCACCTGCACTTCAGCGCGGTCCGCTGGGTGGATCAGCTCCAGTATCGACATGTTCTGTACCAACGCCTCACTCCAGCCCAGGATGCGGTGCCAAGCGGGGTTGGCCGCGTGCAGCGTCAGCTCGCGAGTAACGATCATCATGGCATCACGGGACAATCGCCAGATTTGATCCCGATCGGCCATGTAGCGCTCAAGCTGTTTTTCAAAGGCCGTCGCCTGCTCGCGCCAATGATGGTGCGCCTCGTCACTGGCCTTGGTTTCGATGACCGTGTGTAGAAAACCCGCAACGCCACCCTGCTCGTCCCGAATCGGCGAGTAGCCGAGGGCACACCACAAGGGGTCGTTGACGTTGCCGCGCTCGATGCGTAGCGGCGGGTCTTCGACGAAACTCGAACGGCCTTCGAGGGCCTTGAACACCCAGGGCCCCATGCCCTGCCAGGCATCGTTCCAGAGCACGTCGAACGCCTGCCCCAATGCATCCTGGCCATCGCCCCGGAGCATCCGATAGGCGTCGTTATGGACCACGCTCAGGTCCGCCCCCCACACCACCGCACACGGGAATGGCGACACTTGCATCATGTCGACGGCAATGCGCAGCGAGGCCGGCCAGCGTGGCAGCGGCCCCAGCGAAGTACGGCCCCAATCGAATTGGGCAATGCGTTCGCCCATGGGATCAGCTGATGCTGGGTTGGGCGCCAGCAGCATGACCTGCGGCTCAGCCTCGCGCGGAGTACCGTTTGCGACCAATCTCATGACTCCAATGGCTGATGGGTGGCGACGTTGTTCACGTTAGCACAGCATGCGCTGCATTTATGGCGTACCGGCAGGTGGCAGCTATGCTGATTAGGTTTTCCACTGAGCCATGGAATAGCGGTCCCTTTAGGTTGCCGATGGGAGTGTGGTCATGAGCAAGAAGAAGATGCTGGTAGTGCTGACCAATACGGCCAAGTACCCGACCCTCAAACGGGCAACCGGGCTGTGGTTGGGCGAGGCCGTGCATTTTGTCGAAAAAGTCGAGAAGGCCGGCTACGACGTCGATTATGTCAGCCCCAGCGGCGGCTACGTGCCGATCGACCCGCACAGCCTGCAAATGGCACCTGACCTGGACTGGAAGTGGTACGACGACAAGGACTTCATGACACGTCTGGGTGCCACACTCAGCCCGGGGCTGGTCAAGGCTGACGACTATAGCGTCATCTATTACACCGGTGGGCACGGGGTCATGTACGACTTTGCCAATGACCAGCCGCTGCAAGAACTTGCGCGCAAGATCTATGAGAATAAAGGCGTTGTGGCGGCCGTTTGCCACGGCGTTGTCGGCCTTTTGAACATCAAGCTCAGTGACAACAGCCTGCTGCTGAAAGACCGTCAGGTCACCGGTTTTTCCAACATCGAGGAACAACTGGTGGAACTGGACAAGGTTGTGCCTTTTCTCACCGAAAACGAACTGGTTGCCAGGGGCGGTATTTACAGCAAGCACGATGACCCGTGGAAACCTTACGTGGTGAGCGACGATCGGCTGATTACTGGGCAAAACCCAGATTCCACTGCAACGTTGGCTGAAAAGGTACTCGCAAGACTCGAAGCAAAGTGACGGCTTACGCCTGATTACTTCATTTCTCGAAGCGCAGGCCGCACGCGGACTACATCCGACACGCAATTGATTACATAGGCTCCCAGACTACCTGCCCACCACGGGCAACCTCAGACTGGAGAACAATAGCCTATGTCGAAAATCATGCATGCCGGGCGCAGTTTGCTGGAATTGCTGCTCATCATGGCCATTGGGCTGGTGCCGGTGGTGTCCGGGTTGCTGGTCATGGTGTTTCAGCTGGAGAAAAAGCTCGAAGAAAATGCACAGATCTCCGTGCAGGAAGCGGTATTCACCATCGATAAAGTGCTGGACCGCATGCAAAGCACCGTTATCCTCGCCCAGCCTGTTGCAGGCAAGGCGTGCGCCGAAGTCCACAGCACCCTGCAGGAGCAGGTAGCCCGTGACCCCTTGCTACGCTCGTTGACCTTGGTGCGCGACCAGGAAGCGTATTGCAGCACCCACTCGGACTCCCTCGACCATCTTTCGGCCTTCGCTCAATCCGGGCAACAGGTTGAACTCGCGCTCGATTCGCCAGCATTACCCGCTACGCTGGTGACCCACTTTCAGGAACCGGGCAACAACCCGAGCGTGATCGTGACAGGCTATGCCACTGAACTGCGCAACGAACTGCGGGCTTTTCAGGATGGCCTGACACTGCTTCTGGAGTTCGGCGACCAGTACATCTGGAGCCATGGAGACAGCCGCGAACCGCATCGGCCTTCGCAGTCCGAGTATGCCCAAAGGGCGCTCTCCGAGAGGTATGGGTATGCGGTGAGGGGCGGTTATGCCAGAGGCTATACGGCGCAAGAAATCCGCCAATCGATGTTGCAGGTCCTGCCCTCGCTGGTACTGGTAGGCATCGTGACCGGCTCGATCGTCTACTGGGGTTTGTTCAGGGCGCGTCGCAACAAGCGTGGTACCGCCGCCGAAGCGGCATGACGGCGGTACCAGCACCTATCAATCGGTACTCAATACACCGCGGCGAACCTGGTCCCGTTCGATGGATTCGAACAGGGCCTTGAAGTTACCTTCGCCAAAGCCATCATCACCCTTGCGCTGGATGAACTCGAAGAATACCGGCCCAAGCAAGGTCTCCGAGAAGATCTGAAGCAGCAAACGCTTGTCGCCCTGCTCTGCAGCGCCATCGAGCAGGATGCCGCGCGCTTGCAGTTGGTCGACAGGTTCACCGTGGCCTGGCAGGCGCTCTTCGAGCATCTCGTAGTAGGTCTGCGGCGGCGGGGTCATGAAGCGCATGCCGATGCCCTTCAGGGCATCCCAGGTCTTGAGCAGGTCGTCGGTCAGGAAGGCCACGTGCTGAATGCCTTCGCCGTTGAACTGCATCAGGAACTCTTCGATCTGCCCGGCGCCCTTGGACGATTCTTCGTTGAGCGGGATGCGGATCATGCCATCGGGTGCGGTCATGGCACGCGAGGTCAGGCCGGTGTACTCACCCTTGATATCGAAGTAGCGGATCTCGCGGAAGTTGAACAGCTTCTCGTAGAACCCGGCCCAGTAGGCCATCCGCCCACGGTAAACGTTATGGGTCAGGTGATCGATGATCTTCAGGCCCGCGCCCACCGGGTTGCGGTCTACGCCTTCGATGAAATTGAAATCGATGTCGTAGATCGAGCTGCCTTCTTCAAAGCGGTCGATCAGGTACAGCGGCGCGCCACCGATACCCTTGATCGCGGGCAGGCGCAGCTCCATCGGGCCGGTTTCGATTTCGACCGGCTGAGCGCCCAGTTCCAGGGCGCGGGCATAGGCTTCGTGAGCATTGCGAACGCGGAACGCCATGCCACAGACCGACGGGCCGTGTTCGGCGGCAAAATACGAGGCGATGCTCTTGGGTTCGTTGTTCAGAATAAGGTTGATGCCGCCCTGACGGTACAGGTGCACGTCTTTGGAGCGGTGGGTGGCGACCTTGGTGAAACCGAGTATCTGGAAAACCGGCTCGAGCACGCCAGGGGTCGGCGATGCCAGCTCGATGAACTCGAAGCCCATCAGGCCCATTGGATTTTCGAAAATATCAGCCATGTTCTTGTCCTCATCTACAGCGAAAAATTTAGTGATTTCCGGGGATGTAGAACAGAACAGGCGGTGAGCACGGGATGCCACGCACGCTGCGAGCGAGGAAGCCACCAATGATCAGTTTGAACCCATGGTTTGTCATATGGACCCATTCTCGGCGGGCTTGATTCTCCCGAATGTGGAGAACCTTATTGTTGTATTCGTAACTGGATTCTACAGTGCGTAAATTGGTTTGTCGCGCTTTAGTTCGCCCGTGCCCCCGACAAACGGCTATCCTCTGCACGTTCTCTTCAACAGATTAGGCCAGTATGCCCCTCACCCGTAAAAGCCGCGCCGGCTGGAGTTGGCGCACCCTGCTGCCTTGGGCGATCGGCGTGCTCCCGGTAGCCTGCGGCCTGGGGGTGATGAATTGGCAGATTGACCGTGAACTGCATGCCAACAGCCATGCCACTGCCGCTCAGGTGATCGACCATGTCGAGCGTATTCTCGACACGGCGTCCAGTACGGCACAAGCGCTGCTGCCGTTGGCAGGCGACCCGTGCGCGCAGGTGCAACTGCCCCTGCGCGGCCAGGTCACGCGTAATGCCTTTGTGCGCTCCACCAACCTGTTCCAGCACAACACGCTCTATTGCTCCTCGCTGTTCGGTGAGTTCGATGAGGCCGTCGACGCTGGCGACTACGCCAACGGCACGCTGTGGTTGATGGATGGCAACTCGGTAACGCCGGGCCATGCCCTGCTGGTGTATCGGGCCAGCGACGGCGATCGTGGCGCGATCACTACCGTCGATGGCGACCACTTGCTCACGGCACTGCGCCTGATCGGCCCGGACGAAACGCTGCAGATCCGCGTCGGTAAGGATTGGATGGGCAAGGACGGTGCTGTCCACGAAGGCTCACCGCCCACGGCAGCGACTGCCGCGGTGACGTTGAGCTCAACCCGCTACCCGTTCAGCGTGTACGGCGGCTATGGCGCCGACAAGCAAGGCCAACTGCTACTCAGCCATTACCCCGCCCTGCTTAGCCTGCTGCTGATACTCGGCGCGGTAGCCGGGGCGGTGTGCCACTGGCAAGTCCGCCGCGCCACTTCGCCGCGCGTCGAACTGCAGCGCGCCCTGGAGGCCGACGAGTTTCTGCCGTACTTTCAGCCGGTGGTACGCAAGGGGGATTACCAGTGGGCCGGTGCCGAAGTGCTGATGCGCTGGAACCACCCCCGCGAAGGCCTGGTGCGCCCCGACCTGTTCATCCCTTACGCCGAGCACAGCGGCCAGATCGTCGCCATGACCCGCGCGCTGATGCTGCATACCGCACAGAGCCTGGCGCCGTATGCCGCGCTGCTGGAGGATGGCTTCCACATTGGCATCAACATCACCGCTGACCATTGCCGCGACCTGAGCCTGCTCGACGATTGCCGGACCTTTCTTCAGCACTTTCCGCCAGGCCGTGTGGCGCTGACCCTGGAACTGACCGAGCGCAAGCTGATCGAAGCCACGCCGGTGACCCTTGACCTGTTCGAGAAGCTGCATGAAATGGGCGTGATGATTGCGTTGGACGATTTCGGCACTGGCCAGTCGAGCCTCAACTACCTGCGCCAGTTCAAGGTCGATTACCTGAAGATCGACCAAAGCTTCGTTGCCATGGTTGGGGGTGACGCATTGTCGTTGCACATCCTCGACACCATTATCGAGCTGTCGGGCAAACTGGGCCTGGGCATCGTCGCCGAAGGCGTCGAAACCGAGACCCAGCGCGACTACCTGGCCCGGCATAACGTCGACTTCCAGCAAGGCTACCTGTTCGCCAAGCCCATGCCGGCTGAGGCGTTCCTCGAAGCGCTGGCCGCTCGCCAAGGCGTCTCGCGGTTGCCGCAGGACGCGCCCCCTGAGATCATGCGCGGCTGATCCAGCCGCCCAACTCTCCCATTCGAGGCATTCGTGTCAAAAGGCATCCTTTCATCAGTCATGGCGTCGTGCTTGTTCGCCGTGATGTACTTCTATACTTCCCTGCTCACGCCGCTCGATGGTGAGGAAATCTTTGGCTGGCGTACGCTGCTGACGCTGCCTTGCCTGACGCTGTTCATGCTGGTTTCGAAGGACTGGCAACGTGTCGGTGAGCTGCTGGGGCGGGTACGGCGCACCCCGGTGCTGCTGCTGGGGATGGTCGGTACGTCCTGGCTGATGGGGGTGCAACTGTGGCTGTTCCTCTGGGCGCCGTTGCACGGGCGTAGCCTGGAGGTCTCGATGGGCTACTTCCTGCTGCCACTGACCATGGTCTTGACTGGGCGCCTGGTCTACGGCGAGCGCCTGTCGCACTTGCAGAAAATCGCCGTGTGCTGCGCTGCGCTGGGTGTCGGGCACGAGCTGTACCAACATGGCAGCTTCGCCTGGGAAACCTTGGTGGTGATGATCGGTTACCCGATCTACTTCGTGCTGCGCCGACGCTGCCGCACCGACCACCTGGGCGGTTTGTGGTGCGACATGTGCCTGCTGTTGCCGTGGGCCCTGTACTTCGTGATCCAGGGGCCGTTGTCACCTGCGGACCTGCAGATGCACCCCGGCCTTTACGCCTTGATCCCGGTACTGGGGGCGATCAGCGCATCGGCCCTGATCGCCTACGTGTTGGCCAGCCGCCTGTTGCCGTTCAGCCTGTTTGGCCTGCTCAGCTACGTCGAGCCGGTATTGCTGGTGGGCGTGGCCCTGCTGCTGGGTGAGAGCATTGGCCCGGATCAGTGGCTGACCTACCTGCCGATCTGGGCCGCAGTGCTGGTGCTGGTGCTCGAAGGCTTCAAGCACCTGCTGCGTCAGCGTCGCCGCTCGGTATAAGCCGCACCTGGCGCACGCGCCGCTCCTCAACCGCCTCCACGGTCAGCGTCCAGCCATTCCAGGCCAGGCGATCCCCCACCATAGGCAGGCGGTCCAGCAAGCTCATCACCAGGCCCGCGAGGGTCTGGTAGTCCTCGGTAGCACGCGCGCTGAAACCGGTACGCGCCTGCACCTGGCTGAGGTTAAGGGCACCGCTGACGACAAAGCCATCTCCCTCTTCGACGATACCCGGCCCTTCTACCTCACTCGCATCCGGCAGCTCACCGGCGATCGACTCGAGGATATCGGTCATGGTCAACAGGCCGGTGAAGTCACCGAATTCGTTGACCACGAAGGCAATATGGGTCGATTGACCGCGCATCTGCTCAAGGGCGTTGAGGATGCTGAAGCTTTCCAGCAGGTTCAACGGCGCCCGGGCCATGCGCTCCAGGTCTGGCTGGCTGCCTGACAGCAATTCCTTGAGCAGCTCCTTCTTGTGCACGAAGCCCAGTGGTTCATCGATGCGGCCGTCGCGGATCAGCGGCAGGCGCGAGTACGGCGAATTGGCCAAGGCTTCGGTAATGGCTGCGGCCGGCAGCGCCAAGTCAATCACATCGACCTCGGTGCGCGCGGTCATCACCGTGCGGATCGGCCGCTCGGCAAGGTTCAGCACACCGCTGATCATCACCCGCTCACGGCGGTCGAACAGCACCTCTTCACCACCGCCCTCGACCAGGTCGGCGATTTCTTCCCCTACCTCGTCAGCCTCGACCCGACGGCCGCCCAGCAGGCGCAATACCGCATGGGCCGTGCGCTCACGCAGGGGCTTGTGCTGCTGCAGGCTGCGCTTGCGGCGCGCACGGGCCAGCTGGTTGAACACCTCGATCAGGATCGAGAAGCCGATGGCCGCATACAGGTAGCCTTTCGGGATATGGAAGCCCAGGCCTTCGGCGGTCAGGCTGAAACCGATCATCATCAGGAAGCCCAGGCACAGCATGATCACAGTCGGGTGGGCGTTGACGAAGCGGGTCAGCGGCTTGCTGGCGACAATCATGATGCCGATCGAGAAGATCACCGCGATCATCATGATCGACAGCTGCTCGACCATGCCCACGGCCGTGATCACAGCGTCCAGCGAGAACACCGCATCAAGCACCACGATCTGCGCGACGATCGGCCAGAACGCCGCGTGACGGACCGCACCGCTGGCCTGGGTGACATGCCCTTCAAGCCGTTCGTGCAGCTCCATGGTGGCCTTGAACAGCAGGAACACACCGCCGAACAGCATGATCAGGTCACGGCCCGAGAAGCTCTTGCCGAATACCTCGAACAGCGGCGCGGTCAGCGTCACCATCCACGAGATACTTGCCAACAGGCCTAGGCGCATGATCAGCGCCAGGCTCAAACCGATGATCCGCGCACGGTCACGCTGATGCGGCGGCAGTTTATCGGCCAGGATGGCGATGAACACAAGGTTGTCGATACCCAGCACCAGCTCGAGGACGATAAGCGTCAACAGGCCTAGCCAGGCCGTTGGGTCGGCTAGCCATTCCATTAGCGGGTACTCACGAGGGAAGCGTCACAAGGACAGGTAAAAGGTGGCCGAGAAGGCCAAGGACAGGGGGGTTCCGCGAAGGTGCTCATAGGTACCTGAATAGAAATTGGGTAAGAGATCCTACAATCACAGCCTGTTTTTCTGACAGTGAGAAACTATTACAAAACCTGTAACAGGGGACTTTCATTCAATACAGCTGACGCCCTGCGCCTGAAGAATAGCGTCAACTTCCACCACCTGGATTACCCCCATGAGCCTGTCTTTGTCCATGGCCGCCTTTGCGCTGGCCGCCTCGATTTCCCCTGGCCCAGTCAACATCGTCGCCCTGGGCAGCGGTGCCCGGCATGGTTTGCGCGCAAGCCTGGCGCACGTGGCCGGGGCCACGCTGGGTTTCTGCCTGTTGCTGGTACTGGTCGGGCTGGGCCTGCATGAACTGCTGTTGCGCTGGCCGCTGCTGGGGGTGCTGCTGCACGGGGGAGGTATCGCGTTTTTGCTGTACATGGCGTGGAAGCTGGCCCGCGACGATGGCCGCTTGGGCAGCGATCATGCACAGCCCGCCCCGTCTGCCTGGCAGGGCGCGGCCATGCAGTGGCTCAACCCCAAGGCGTGGTTGGCGGCGGTGGCAGGTGTCGGCGCCTACACAGGGGGCGATCAACAACTGTTGTGGTTGTTCACCTGGATCTATGGGCCGATCTGTTTCGTCTCGGTGGCCAGTTGGGCATGGGCTGGCAGTGTGATTCGCCAATGCCTGGGCAACCCACGGCGTATGCGCTTGTTGAACCGAGGGCTGGCCTTATTGCTGGTGGGCAGCGCGGTTTACCTGGTCATTTGATGCGGGTTCAAGCCTGTCAGTCAGGGCCAAAGGAGCCGCTTCGCGACCCATCGCCGGCAAGCCAGCTCCTACAGAGGTAGCGCATTTCTTGAGATTCACTCACACCTGTGGGAGCTGGCTTGCCGGCGATGGGCTGCCCAGCGGCCCTAAGTTATCGCTTGCGATAATGCCCCGGCGTCGCAGCCAAATGCCGCTTGAAGGCACGCTGCAGGTGCGCCTGGTCGGCGAAGCCCGCTGCCAGGGCCGCGTCGGCAATCGAACTGCCCTGGCGCAGTTGTGCGCGCGCACACTGCACACGCTGGTCAAGCAGGTAGTCGTGGGGCGTTAGCCCAAAACGCTGGCGAAACGCGCGGATCAGGTAGGCGCGGGACAAGCCGCAGGCTTGGCAGATGTCTTCAAGGTCTAGCGGGTCGGTACGGTGTGCACGGATGAAGGCCGCGGCGGCCTCCAGCCGAGGATGGTCCGGTTTGGGTACCCCAGGCTCGCCACCCAGCACGCTCGACAGCCTCTGGAAGAACGCCGCAAGCCGCGCTTCGCGATCCCGCAGGTTTTCGTCGAACAGGTCGGCAAACACCTGCAGCAAGGCGCTGTAGAGGGCCGGCGAGGTACTGGCAACCTGCGCCGGCAACTGGAACCCGAGCCCCTGCAACCACGCTACGTCAACGAACAGCATCAGGTAGGACCAGGCCTCGCCCTCGATGGGGTTGCAGGTGTGCACCACCCCTGGGTTCATTAGCACCGTGGTGCCCGCGCTGACTTCGATCCGGCTGTCAGCGCTCAGGTAGGTGCTGCGCCCACCGGTGATGGCGCCGATGGAAAAGCTCTCATGGGAATGGGCGGCATAACACACCTGGCGCCCGTCCCCGACCCGCCGAGCCTCGACGAAGGGCAATGCTGGATCGCGCCAGAACCGCGACACCTCGATCATCGCCCTGCCCTCATTCGCCGTTGTCGTGTACCACCACCAGCAACTGCGCTGGGCGCGGCCCGACTGAACGCAAGCGGTGAGGTGTCTGGGCGTTGAAATGCAAGGCGTCGCCCTGCTCCAGCAGCACCCGTTCGTTCATGAAATCGACCTCAACCTGCCCGGCATGGACGAACAGAAACTCCTCGCCTTGGTGTTCCTTGAACGTCGGGTCACTGAACTCGGTGGGCGGCTGAATCAGAAACGGCAGCAGGCTGCGCTGCCCTACCTGGCTGGTCAGCGCCGCATAGCCTGGCCCTTCGCCGTCGCCCACCAGCGCCTGGCGTTCAGCGTGGCGCACCAGGCTGTAACGGCTCTGCGCGGCGTGTTCTTCAGCGAACAGCTCTTCGACATTGACGTTCAGCGCCCGCGCCAGTTTCAGCGCGGCAGCGATCGACGGCGTGTTCAAGCCGCGCTCGACTTTGGACAGGTAGCTTTTGGTCATGCCGGTCTTGTCGGCCAGCACTTCCAGGGTGATACCCAGTTTCTTTCTCAGCAGTTTCAATCGGATCGACATGTGAAGCAGTTTCCCAGGCGAAGGCAGATGCAAGGCTCGCGCACACCGATGATACGTGGAGTGCGCGCGAAATGCTGGCCTTGACCGGGCAAATTCTCACGGCATCACGGGCGGCACGTACTGCAAGGTCGTGCCCAGTGCCCACAGCAGCACCAGCACCAGGGGCGCATGCACCAGCAACTGCACGAACGAGAAGCCGATCAGGTCGCGCGCCTTGAGGCCCAGTACCCCCAACAACGGCAGCATGTAAAACGGGTTGATCAGGTTTGGCAGCGCCTCGGCGGCGTTGTAGATCTGCACCGCCCAGCCCAGGTGGTATTGCAGGTCATTGGCCACCAGCATCACGTAGGGCGCCTCGATGATCCACTTGCCACCGCCCGAAGGGATGAAGAAGCCGAGCACAGCCGAGTACACCCCCATCAGCACCGCGTAGGTGTCGTGGGAGGCGATCTGCACGAAGAAGGTGGAGATGTGATGGGCCAGCGTCTGTTCGTCCACCCCTTTGACCTGTGTAAGGACCGCCGCAATCGAGCCATACAGCGGGAACTGGATCAGCACCCCGGTGGTGGTCGGCACCGCGCGGGCCACCGCATCGAGGAAGCTGCGCGGGCGCCAGTGCAACAGGGCACCCAGCATGATGAACAGGAAGTTATAGGTGTTCAGCCCGGAGATGGCCGTGATGGCGGGCTTGGTGGCGAACTCCTGATACAGCCAGCCACCGGCCAGGGCGACCAGCAGCAAGGTCAGGATGGGGCTGTACTCCAGCCACTCACCGGGCCGGCTGCGCTGGGCCGGTGGCGGCGCGGTGAAGCTTGGGTCGACACCGCATTGTTGCGCGGTACGGGCACTGCTAGGGCCTGGTGCGGTGGCATAGGCCACCACCAGCGACACGATCACCAACGCCGCCAGCAGGACGCCGGACTGCCAGAGGAAGATGGTCTCGGTGAACGGAATCACCCCGGTGATCGACAGAATCGACGGTGGCAAACTGGCCGGGTTGGCCTGCAATTGCGCCGCCGAAGACGACAGGCCCAATGCCCATACCGCGCCAAGGCCCAGGTATGCCGCAGCACCGGCTGCACGGTAATCCATGTTCAGGTCGCTGCGCCGAGCCAGGGCGCGCACCAGCAAGCCACCGAACACCAGCGACAGGCCCCAGTTGAGCAACGAGGCCAGCATCGAGATCAGCGCCACCCAGCACACGGCCGAGCGGCCGTTCTTGGGAATGCGTGCCAAACGGTCGATCAGCCGCGCGGCAGGCGGTGAGCTGGCCACCACGTAGCCACCGATGACCACGAATGCCATCTGCATGGTGAACGGGATCAGGCTCCAGAAGCCATCACCAAAGGCCTTGGCGGTGTCGGTCGGTTTGGCGCCCATGGCCAGGGCCCCCACGCACACCAGTACGACGGCCAGGGCAGCGAATACCCAGGAATCAGGGAACCAGCGTTCGGCCCAGTTGGAGCAGCGCAGGGCAAAGCGGGCGGAGCGGCTGTCTTGGATTTCAGCGGCCACGATCAACTTCCTTTTATTGGTTTTATCGGACATTTCTACAGCAACGCAAAAAACCTGTAGGGGCAGCACAAGGCTGCCCCTACAGGTTGAATGACCCGTTTGCGGGTTAGAAAGTCATTTCTTTCACATCATCCGGCACGATCAGCTTGCCGGCGGTCTTCTCGATGATTTCTTCAACGCTCACCCCCGGCGCTGTCTCGCGCAGGATGAAGGCGCCATTGTCGATTTCCAGGTAGGCCAGGTCGGTCAGCACCTTGCGGATGCAACCGGCACCGGTCAGCGGCAGGCTGCAGCGCGGCAGCAGCTTGGACTCGCCGTCCTTCGACGCGTGGGTCATGGTCACGATGATGTTGTCGGCACCGGCCACCAGATCCATGGCACCGCCCATGCCCTTGACCAACTTGCCGGGGATCATCCACGACGCGATGTTGCCTTGCACATCCACTTCGAAGGCGCCGAGCACGGTGAGGTCGACGTGGCCACCGCGGATCATGGCGAACGATTGCGCCGAATCGAAGATCGACGCGCCACGGCGGGCGGTGACGGTCTGCTTGCCAGCGTTGATCATGTCGGCATCGATCGTGCTCTCGGTAGGGAATTCGCCCATACCGAGCAAGCCGTTTTCCGACTGCAACATCACATCCATGTCAGCGGGTACGTAATTGGCCACCAAGGTCGGGATGCCGATGCCGAGGTTGACGTAGTAGCCGTCCTTCAGTTCACGGGCGACGCGTTGCGCCATCTGTTCGCGGGTCAGTGCCATGGTCAGGATCTCTTTGTTGTTCTGAAGGATGGCGCTCAGGCCTTGACGGTGCGCTTTTCGATACGCTTTTCGAAGGTGCCGACAATCACGCGGTCAACGAAAATACCCGGGGTGTGGATCTCGCTGGGCAGCAGCACGCCCGGTTCGACGATCTCTTCCACTTCGACCACGGTGATCTTGCCGGCCGTGGCCGCCAGCGGGTTGAAGTTTTGCGCAGTGTTGCGGTACACCACGTTGCCGTAGTGGTCGGCCTTCCAGCCCTTGACGATGGCGAAGTCGCCGGTGATGGACTCTTCGAGAATGTAGTGGCGGCCCTTGAATTCACGCACCTCTTTGCCATCGGCGACCGGGGTGCCGTAGCCAGTGGCGGTGTAGAACGCCGGGATGCCAGCGCCACCGGCGCGCATTTTTTCGGCCAGGGTGCCTTGTGGGGTCAGTTCGACTTCCAGCTCACCACTGAGCAGTTGGCGTTCGAATTCGGCGTTTTCGCCGACATAGGAGGCGATCATCTTGCGGATCTGCCGGTCTTGCAGCAATACGCCGAGGCCGAAACCGTCGACACCGCAGTTGTTCGACACCACGGTCAGGCCCTTGACGCCACGGCGCTTGATCTCGTTGATAAGGTTTTCCGGGATGCCACACAGGCCAAAACCACCGGCCAATACCGTCATGTTGTCGGTCAGGCCGTCGAGGGCCTCTTCATACGTTGCTACGCGCTTGTCCAGTCCGGCCATGTTGATCCGCCTTTTGTAGTTGTTGAACCGACGAGGCTGTCGGTGAGCGTGTGCCCTCATCTTCACCTTAGTCGACTGATTTGTTAATTTTGTTTTCATCATCGATTGATAACTTTTTCAAAACAACGATCAGGGCCGTCATGAACGTCAAGCAACTCCGCGCCTTCGTCGCCGTGGCCAAGTACCAGAGCTTCGCCCAGGCGGGTGAACACCTGCATGTATCGCAACCGGCGTTGAGCCTGACCATCAAGGCGCTTGAGGAAAACCTCGGCGGCGCCCTGCTCAGCCGGACCACCCGCAGTGTCAGCCTGACTGCCGAAGGTGAGGTGCTGCTGCCGCTGGCCCGGCGCCTGCTGGCCGACTGGGACGACACCGAAGAAATGCTCCGTCAGCGTTTCACCCTGCAACTGGGGCGGGTTTCGGTGGCGGCCATACCGGCCTTCGCCGGTAACCTGCTGCCGCACTCGCTCAAGGTGTTTCGCCAGCGCTACCCGAAAGTCAACGTCACCGTGCATGACGTGATCAACGAGCAGGTACAGGAACTGGTGCGCCACCGTCGCGTCGAACTGGGCATCGGCTTCGAACCGGACAACACCGATGGCCTGGACTTCTACCCCCTGTACATGGACCGCTTCGTCGCCGTGGTGCCCGCCGACTCGCCCCTGGCCGTGCTGCCCCAGGTCAGTTGGGCGCAACTGCTGGCCGAAGACTTCATCGCCTTGCAACGCCCGTCGGCGGTCCGCCTGTTGATGGAACAGAACGTCGCGGCCAGCCATGGCAAGCTGGCGGTGGCATTCGAGAGCCATCAACTGTCGACCGTTGGCCGCATGGTTGCCAGCGGCCTGGGCGTCAGCGCGGTGCCGGCGCTGTGCATCAACCAAATGCAGGAGCTCGGTGCCCGCTGCGTGCCGCTGGTCGAGCCCGCCGTGGAGCGGCGCATGGGTGTCATTGCCCTCAGCGAGCACAAATTGTCCACCGCAGCGCAAGCGCTGCTCGAGGTACTGCTTTCCCATACCCAGATCCCGGAGGTGACATGCGATACGTGAAACTGGCAGGTTCGAAGGTGCCGGCCATTGGCCAGGGCACGTGGTACATGGGTGAAGACCCTGGCCGCCGGGCCGCCGAAGTGGCAGCCCTGCAACAAGGTATCGAGCTGGGCCTGAGCCTGATCGATACGGCTGAAATGTATGCCGAGGGCGGCGCGGAGCAGGTGGTTGGCCACGCCATCGCCGGGCGCCGCGACCAGGTGTTCCTGGTCAGCAAGGTCTACCCGCACAATGCCAGCCAGCGCGGCATGCCTGCCGCCTGCGAGCGTAGCCTCAAACGCCTGGGCACTGACTGCATCGACCTGTACCTGCTGCACTGGCGTGGCCAGCATCCGCTGGAGGAAACCGTCGAAGCGTTCGAGCGTTTGCGCGAACAAGGCAAGATCAAACGCTGGGGGGTGTCCAATTTCGATGTCGATGACTTGCGCGAACTGCACAACCCCGATTGCGCCACTAACCAAGTGCTGTACAACCCGGTGCAACGCGGCATCGAATTCGACCTGCTGCCGTGGAGCCAGAAGCGCGCCTTGCCGACCATGGCGTATTGCCCATTGGCCCAGGCCGGGCAGTTGTTGCAGCACCCCGTGCTGGCCGAAATTGCCGAGCGCCACGGTGCGACACCGGCCCAGGTCAGCCTGGCCTGGGTGACCCGTGATGAGGGGGTGATTGCCATTCCCAAGGCGGTAAACCCAGAGCATGTGCGACTGAATGCGGCGGCCGGCTTGCTGACCCTTAGCAGCGAAGACCTGCGGGCGATTGACCGGGCATTCCCCGCACCGACCCGCAAGCAACGCTTGGCGATGGTCTGAAGCCCTTGCCTGACCCTTGTAGGAGCAGCCTTGCGCTGCGAAGAGGCCGGCGATACCAGAGAAGATCTGCTGAGTTGTCACCGGCCTCTTCGCAGCACAAGGCTGCTCAACAGTCAACGCAACAGGCAACGTTGGCTAATGAAAATCGCGGCTGCGCACATCCAGCCCCTGCAGCAAGGGGCTGATATCCTCCAGCCGCCGCGCAATCAGGTGACGCACCCCGTTCTCCTGCTCCAGCCGCCCGCTCACCTTGAGCAACTGCGCCCCCACCAACGCCCGCCTCTGCCGCTCGGCCAAGTCACGCCAGACCACCACGTTGACCATGCCGTACTCATCCTCCAGCGTCACGAACGTCACCCCACTGGCCGTCTGCGGGCGTTGCCTGCCTACCACCAGCCCGGTCACGGTAATGTTGTCGCCATGCTCGACAGCTGACAGCTCGTGCGAACTGCGGCAACCCAACGCTCGCAAACGAGGGCGCAGCAGCCGCAAGGGGTGGGGCCCAAGCGTGGTGCCCAGGGTCTGGTAGTCGGCAACCAGGTCCTCGCCGACAGTCGGTGCAGGCAGCGCTACCACGGCCTCAGCCAACGCTTCGACCTCGGCGAACAAGGGCAACTGTGGCTGCACCGCCGCCACCTGCCAACGCGCCTGATGACGGTCACGTGCCAAAGCCCTCAGGGCCCCGGCGTCAGCCAGGCGGGCACGGGCGCGGTGGTCGAGCCCTGCACGCAGGCACAAGTCTTCAACATCGCGCCAAGGCCGTTGCGCCCTCGCCTGCTCCAGACGCCGGGCGTCAGCTTCAGCAAAACCACGGACCTGCCGCAGCCCTAAGCGTATGGCCAGCGCCTGTTCACCCACCGGTTCAAGCGTGCAATCCCATTCGCTGTGAAACACATCCACCGGCCGCACCTCGACGCCTTGGCGACGGGCGTCCTGCAGCAACTGGTCGGGGCTGTAAAAGCCCATCGGCCAACTGTTGACCAGCGCGCAGGTGAAAATGGCCGGCTCATGGCATTTGAGCCAACTGCTCGCGTAACACAGCAAGGCGAAACTGGCCGCGTGGGACTCGGGGAAGCCATAGCTGCCAAACCCCTTGATCTGCTCGAAGATGCGCTCGGCGAACGACCGTTCGTAACCATTGCGCAACATGCCTTGAATCAGCCGTTCGCGGTGCGGCTCCAGCCCGCCGTGGCGCTTCCAGGCCGCCATGCTGCGGCGTAGCTGGTCGGCCTCGCCCGGGCTGTAGTCGGCAGCCACCATCGCCAGCTCCATCACCTGTTCCTGAAACAACGGCACACCCAGCGTGCGCTCGAACACTTCCTGCAATTTAGGCGAGGGGTACGTCACGGGCTCCTGCTTCAGGCGCCGGCGCAAATACGGGTGGACCATGTCACCCTGAATCGGCCCGGGGCGCACGATGGCCACCTCGATGACCAGATCGTAGAACGTGACGGGCTTGAGCCGTGGCAACATGGCCATCTGCGCCCGAGACTCGATCTGGAACACGCCCATGGTTTCGGCTCGGCTGATCATCGCATAGGTGGCCGGGTCCTCCCCCGGGATGCTTGCCAGCGTCAATTGCCGGCCCCGGTGGCGCTGCAGCAGGTCGAAGCAACGGCGCAAGGCACTGAGCATGCCAAGCGCCAGCACATCGACCTTGAGCAAACCGACCATGTCCAGGTCGTCCTTGTCCCACTGGATCACGGTGCGCTCTTGCATGGCGGCGTTTTCCACTGGCACCAGTTGATCCAGCGGCTGCTGCGAGATGACGAACCCCCCAGGGTGTTGCGACAGGTGCCGGGGAAAACCGATCAGCTCACCGGCCAGAACCAGCACCCGCCGCAGCGACGGGCTGCTGGCCTCGAAACCGGCCTCGGCCAGGCGTTGCGCATCGGGGATGCGATCACTCCAGCGGCCACAGCACTTGGCCAGCGCATCCACCTGGTCGGCCGGCAGCCCCAGTACCCGCGCCACATCACGCACCGCACCGGCAGCATGGTAGGTGTTGACCACGGCGGTGAGTGCGGCCCGGTGCCGGCCATAGCGCCGGAACACATACTGGATCACCTCTTCGCGGCGGTCGTGCTCGAAGTCCACGTCGATGTCCGGCGGCTCATTGCGTTCGCGTGACAGAAAGCGCTCGAACAGCAAACGGTGCTCCATGGGGTCGAGTTCGGTGATCCCCAGCACGAAACACACCACCGAGTTGGCGGCCGAGCCTCGGCCCTGGCAGAGGATATGCTGGCTGCGGGCAAAGGCGACGATATCGTGCACGGTCAAAAAATAGCTTTCGTAGGCCAGTTCCTCGATCAGCGCCAGCTCCTTTGCCAGCACCTCGCGCACCTTGTCGCTCGGCCCACCCGGCCAGCGCATCGGCAAGCCGCGCTCGCACAGCTCGCGCAGCCAGCTCGCCGGGGTCTGGCTGTCTGGCACCAATTCACGCGGGTACTGGTACTTCAGTTCGCTCAAGTCGAAACGGCAGCGCTCGGCGATGACCAGGGTCTCGGCCAGCAGGTCGGCCGGGTACAGTTCCTGCAACTGTTCAGGACTGCGCAGGTGACGTTCGCCATTGGCGTACAGGTAGCGACCCGCTTCGGCCACCTGGCAATGCTGGCGGATGGCGGTCATGCAATCCTGCAGGGCACGGCGACCGCGTGCATGCATGTGCACGTCACCGCAGGCCACTGCGCGGATACCAACCTTGCTCGCCAACTGGCGCAGTTTGCCAAGCCGCACCTCGTCATCACTGCCACGGTGCAGGTGCACGGCCAGCCACAGCCGCTCGGCGAACAGCGTGCGCAAACCCTCACCGGGCGCAGGGTCGTCGGCATCCTCGGCAACCCACAGCGCCACCAAGCCTTGATGATGCTCGCGCAGGTCCTCGCTGAACAGTTGGTAGTCGCCCTTTTCCGCCCGCCGTCGCGCACGGGTAATCAGCGCGCACAGGCTCTGGTAGCCGGTGAGGTTTTCCGCCAGCAGCACCAGTTTCGGGCCATCCTGCAGGCGGACTTCGCTGCCGATAATCAGCCGCAGTTGGTGCGCCTTGGCGGCCTGCCAGGCGCGGACGATACCGGCCAAGGTGCACTCATCGGTGATCGCCAGGGCGTCATAGCCCTGTTCGCGCGCACGCTTGAACAACTCATCGGCACTCGACGCACCCCGCTGGAAGCTGAAGTTCGACAGGCAGTGCAATTCGGCATACCCGAACCGGCTCATGCAAACCAGCCTTGCAACCACAAAGGGCCTGGCTGGCTGAGGTCGCGGTAGGCCCAGCCGCGCAGGCCGTCGCGGGTTTCGATGCGGTAGTAGTCACGGCGCACGTCGCCCCCGTCCCACCAGCCCGACTCGATGCGCTCGGCATGCCCCAGCACACGGTGGCCGGCTGCCTCCAGCGCCACGGGCGCCGGCAACAGCCAGCCGGGGCGGCTACCCGGCAACACCGGCAGGCTCCCTTGTGCGCCCTGCTCCGCCGCTTGCCAGGCACATTCGGGGCGGTGATCGGCCTCGGCGCTCAGCCCCTTGACGGCCTCGTCGCCCAACCGTGCGCGCAAGCGTTCACGCAACTGCTCCCAGGGCTGCGTCTGCTGGGCGCGGGGGTCGAATAGCGCTTGGTGCTGGGGCACGAAGGGTGGCAGGTCATCGGCGACCAAGCGCAAGTTGCGTACCGGGGCGGGGATTTGCAGCGGCTCCAGGCGCCCTTTTGCCAGTTCGAAGAGCATGGCAGGGTCACGTTCGGCCGCCAGCAGGCCAACCTTGAGCAACGTGTCCGGCCCTTCGGCATGCTCCAGGTGCAGGCAAAAACGCTGCACGCCACAATCGCGCCCAGCCAGGAACGCGCCGAGGTCGTTGAGCATTCTGCGCAGCGGGAACAGCAACGCCTGGTGCGACTCCACGTCGAAGTTCAGCTCCAGGCGCGACTCGAAGCGGTCCGGCGGCTGGTAGAAGCCCAGCCCCAGGGTGCGCAGGCCGAGCAGTTGGTCCAGGTGCAACTGGACCTGCGCAGAAAAGCGCTTGGCCAGGGCGTCGCGCGGCAAGGCCAGCACCTGGCCCAACTGGCGCAACCCCATGCGGGCAAAGGCCTCGGCGGCCTCCAGCGGCAAGCCGACACGGTCGATGGGCATCTGTGCCAGTACGGCGCGGGTGGCGTCGGCACAGGTTACCGCCAGGCCATCGTGGCCGTTGGCGAGCATGCGGGCCGCCACCGGGTTGCTGGCCAGCACGATGCGCTGCCGCAAGCCCAACGCGCTGAGCTCCTGGCGCAGGCGTGCCTCGAACAACGGCCAGGGGCCAAACAGCTGCAGGCTGGAGCCGACCTCCAACAACAAAGCCCTTGGGTAATGCAGGCTCACCTGGGCGCTGAAGCGATAGGCCCAGGCTGCCAGCAGCTGTTGCAACTGCTCGATACGTTTGTCATCGGCCTCTACGCAGGTGAAGCCATCGGCCAAGGCACGCGCCGTGGTCAGGGTTTGCCCGGCACGCAGGCCGAGCGCTGCGGCAGCGGGGTTGACCGCCTGTAGCACACGGCGCTGTGTCGGGCCGCCAATCACTACCAGGGGCGTTTCAGGGTCGTCACGCTCGCGCAGAACAGTGTCCAGCGCCAGCTGTGGCAGCAGAATGCAGGCCCAGAGCATGATGCATCAGCCTCAGCCGGGCAGCGCGATGGGCAGCGCTGGCGGCATGCCGCCCCGGCTCTTGAGCACACGCCACTGTGCCGGCCGAGTGTCGATGGCAATACGCAGAGCGGCCGGCGACGGGTTGTGTGCCGCCTGCTGTGGGCGACAGGCGAACGCCAGCGCCTGGCCGGTCTCGGCGGCCACCTGCAGGCGCCGCAGTGCCCGGTCATCGGCGCGCTCCGGCCAGCACAACACGGCGGCGCAACTGCCTGAGCGCAGGCATTGCTCAGCCGCCCACAGTGCGTCGGCAGGCGTGGCGCTAACCTGGGCCAGCCAGCGTAGATCCACCCCCGCTGCCTGCCAGGCCGGGGCATAGGGAATGAACGGCGGCGCGACCAGCACCACGCGGCCACCTTCTGCGGTCAGGCGCGCCAGTGAGGGCCACAGCAGTTGCAGCTCACCGCACCCCGGGCTGGCCAGCAGCAGTTCGCTGAGCGCCGCGGCCGGCCAGCCGCCCTCGGGCAGGCGTTGGTCGAGCGCGGCATGCCCGGTCGGCTGCAACCCCAGTGGCCGGGCCTGAACCTGCCGCCCGCGCCAGACCTGACGCTGATCGAGCAGCCTGTCGAGATCGACCACCGCGCCCATCAGTCGCGCCTCAGCAGGCCGCAGAACACGCCTTCAATGAAGAACTCCTGCTCAGGGCCCACATCGATCGGCGCATAGGCCGGGTTGCGCGGCAACAGCCGGTAACCGCCAGGCTGACGCTGCAAGCGCTTGATGGTCACCTCGCCGTCCAGGCGGGCGACCACGACCTGCCCGTCACGGGCCTCGCCCTGTTGCCGAATGCCGACCAGGTCACCGTCGAAGATGCCGTCATCGACCATCGAGTCGCCGCGCACTTTCAACAGGTAATCGGGCGTGCGCCGGAACAGGCTGGGGTCGAGCAGCAACTGCTCGTGAATGTCGAGGTCCGGGCCGATCGGGGCACCTGCCGCGACCTGGCCCAGCACCGGCACTTCGAGGATTTCCGGGCGGCGCAGCGGTTGAGCCAGGCGAATACCTCGCGCCTGGTTCGGCGTGACGTCGATATAGCCGGCCTGACACAGGGCGGTGATGTGTTTACGCGCGACGCTGCGCGAGGCGAAGCCGAAGCGCGTGGCGATGTCGGCAAGGCTCGGTGGCTGGCCGTGGTCAGCAATGCGCTCACGAATAAATTCGAGAATGGCGCGGCGTTTGGGGGTCAGATTGTCCATGGAGTACATTTGTACTCTTTTCGCCACACACTGAACAGCCCCCTTCGTCGTCCGCATTGGTTATGATCGTCGGGCTTGTGTTTTTTCATACCTGGATACCTGATGCTGACTGCCCTGCTGTTCGACCTCGACGGAACCCTCACCGACACCGATACCCTGCACCTGCAGGCTTTCCGCCAGTTGCTGCGCGAGCATGACGGCCGTGAACTGAGCCAGGCCCAGTTCGATGCACAGGTCAGTGGCCGGGCCAACGGCGAACTGTTCGCCGAGTTGTTTGCCGATGCCAGCCCGCAGCAATGCCTGGCCCTGGCGGATCGCAAAGAGGCGTTGTTCCGCTCGCTGGCGCCGTCGCTTGCGCCCATGCCCGGCCTGTTGCGCTTGCTGGAGCACGGCCAAGCCTGTGGCCTGGGGATGTGCGTGGTGACCAACGCCCCCCGGCTCAATGCAGAGCACATGTTGCAGGCCATGGGGCTGGAGGCCCGCTTCGAGCATGTGTTGGTGGCCGAGGAGCTTGAGCGAGCCAAGCCGGACCCGCTGCCCTACCTCACCGGGCTACAGCGGCTCGGGGCCGAGGCCGGGCAGGCGCTGGCCTTCGAGGACTCGTTGCCCGGGGTCAAGGCTGCCAGTGGTGCGGGGATCTTTACGGTTGGCGTTGCGACTACTCAGACTGCCGAACGCCTGATGGACGCCGGGGCTGGGCTGGTGATCGAGGACTTTGATGATGCGCGGTTGTGGGCGTTGATTGAATCGATGGGGTGAGGTGTGCATGGTGCATGCTTTGAGTTCAATGGCGCCTGTGAGATCGAGCGCCGCCCGCGCGGCGCATCGCGAGCAACGCTCGCTCCTACGTTTGTTTCGGGCCAATAACGCCTGTGACAGGCGCGCGCGACCGCCTTGTTTGTTCGACGCGATATCGCGTCATGCGCCAAGGCGGTCGCGCGCGTTTGCCCCAGGAATAATTGGCCCGAAACAAACGTAGGAGCGAGCGTTGCTCGCGATGCGCCGCACGGGCGGCGCTCGATCTCACAGGCGCCACAACACTCAACCCCTACACCTCGATGCTCTAACCTTCAACCGCTGCCCAACCTCTCAGGCCGCCCATGCTCATCGACGAAGAACTGACCCTCAAAAAGCTGGAAACCTTCCTCGCCTTCATGCGCAGTGGCAACCTCGGCCGCGCCGCCGCCGAGCTGTCCACCAGTGCCGTTAGCGTGCACCGCGCCATCCACTCGCTGGAAAGCGCCTTGCGTTGCCCCCTGTTCAAGCACGAAGGCCGGCAACTGATCCCGCTGGAAAGCGCCTACGTGCTGGAGAAAAAAGCCCGCCAGCTGATTCAGGACGCCGAGCAGATGGTCCGCCAGACCCGTGAGGCTGCGGGGTTCTATGCCGAACGTTTCCGCTTGGGCGCCCTGTACTCGCTAACGGTAAAGACCGTGCCAAAGCTGGTCATGGGCCTGAAACTGCGCCGCAGCGCGCTCAACATCGACCTGACCCTGGGCTCGAACGTCGACCTGCTGCAACGCCTGAAAAACCACGAACTGGAGGCCATCCTGGTGTCGCTGGACGAAAGCGTCTGCGACCCCGCCTGCGAGCAATTGCCGCTGTTCTCCGACGACATCTTCCTTGCCGTCCCCACCGACTCGCCCTTTGCCGAGCACGCCGAGGTGGACCTGGCCGACCTCGCCGACTCCACCTTCATCACCCTGACCCAAGGCTTTGCCACCCACCGTGATGGTGCACGGGTATTCGAGCAGGCAGGGTTCGAGCCGAAGGTGGCCATGCAGGTGAACGATATCTTCACCCTGCTGAGCATGGTCAGCTCCGGCGTTGGCTTTGCCCTGCTGCCAGGGCGAATCGCTGCGGTCTACGAGAACCGGGTGAAGTTGATTGCCCTGCAACCACGCTATCGCCTGCAACAGCACATTGGCGTGGTGTTTTTGAAGGCGCGGGAACGGGAACCGAACCTGCTGGCGTTGCTGGCTGAATGCAGGATGTACAGCCGCGAAAACTGAGCGAAAGCCTGCAGGTGTTCATGTTCCAGCGACATTTACACCGCTTGCCGGGCGGCGCGCCGGCCTGAACCGGCATGACGCCCTTGCAACAACACTGCCAGCGCAGCCAATACCGCCGGGATCAGCAACGACGCGAACACCTGTGCAAAGCTCCAGCCCATGGCCAGCATCTGGGCGCCGGCAAACGCACTGAGAATCGCCCCGAAGCGGCCGATGCCACTCATCCAACTGGCACCGGTCGCCCGCGCTTCGGTGGGGTAGAACGCCGCTGCCAAGGCATTCATGCCCACACTCGCGCCATTGAGGCCAAAGCCCACGGCCCAGGCAATCGCGCACAGCCAGGCAAAATCCCCGGCCACCTGGCCAATGGCGAAGATCACCGCACCGCTGAACAAGAAGGTCAGCATCAGTACCCGTTGCGGGTTGCAGCGGTCCATGGCCCAGCCCACCGAGATCGCCCCCAGCGGCCCGCCGATCTGGAAACAGGCGGTGACGATGGCCGCTTCGGCCACCGAGAAGCCGCCCCCCTCCTTGACCAAGGTGGGCAACCAGCCGCTGAACAGGTAAACCAGAAACAGCGCCAGCACGTAGCCAGCCCAAAGCATCAACGTGCCAAAGCGGTAGCGCGGCGAGAGAATGGTCGCAATCGCCCCACCACTGCTGGGCGCGCTGGCCGGTACGATGAAGGTGCTGTCGGCGTTGACACGCTCCGGTGCCAGGCGGCTGACGATGGCGTGGATGCGACGCTTGTCAGCACCCTTGCTGACCAGGAAGGTGACCGACTCGGGCAACCGCCAGCACAGCAACGGCACTGTCAGCAACGGCAGCACGCCGCCCAGCACCAGCACGCTGCGCCAGCCCAAGTTGGGGATCATCCAGGCACTGACAAAACCGCCTGCCGCCGCACCCAGTGAGAAACCACAGAAGGCCAGAGTGATCAGCAGCGAGCGGCTGCGCGCCGGCGCGTATTCACTGACCAGGGTGCTGGCATTGGGCATGGCGGCGCCCAGGCCCAGGCCGGTCAGAAAACGCAGGGCAACAAGGGTCTCGAGGTCGGGCGAGAATGCCGAGGCCAAGGTCCAGATACCAAACAGCAGGACACTGCCCAGCAAGACCGCCTTGCGCCCATAGCGGTCGGCCAAGGGGCCGGCGATCAGTGCACCGAGCGCCAGGCCGATAAGGGCCGCGCTCAACACGGGGCCCAGGCTTTGCGCGCCCAGGCCCCAATCGCTTTTCAATTGCGGTGCGATGAAACCGATGAGGGCGACGTCCAGCCCATCCAGGGCGATGATCAGAAAGCCCAAGAAGACCACCCATTTCTGGTAGCGGCCGATGGGTTGCTGGTCGATCAGTTGGCGCACATCAATGGCGTTGTTCATGGGGTATCACCTGTTGTTGTTTTTATGAAGGTGCATCGGCAGTGGGCCGCCATGCGACCCAGACAGCATTACCGGTGAACGAGGCTGGGCAGCCGCACAGGCCGGATGATCCGCGTCTCTTGGGCCACGACCAGATCGCGGGTGGCCTGCAGGTAGGCTGCGAAGTCCGGGTCAGCGTCCCGCGCGGCGCTGCGTTTTTCGAAGTCATCGAGGCTGTCATAGCCCCACAAGTGCACCACCTGGTTGAGCGGGCCAATGCTGCTGGTGTAGAACGCCAGCGGCGCACCGAGATGGCGCAGCAGAATCGGCATGGCCAGCTGGTCGAAGGCTTCGAGAAAGGCCGCCATGCCACGTGGGCGGATGGTGTAGACCCTGTGATCGACGACAGGCTTGTCCATCATGCAACCTCCCGCGCTTTGCCCGCTGTCGCCAGCCCTTGTTCGACGCCCGCCAGGTGGCGCCCGGTGATGTAGCCAAAGGTCATGATTGGCCCCAGGGTGATGCCCGCACCGGGGTAATTGCCGCCCATGATGCTGGCGCGGTCGTTGCCGACGGCGTACAGGCCGTCGATGGCCTGCTGATCGGCGCCCAGCACTTCGCCGACCACGCTGGTGCGGATGCCGTCGAAGGTGCCCAGGTCACCCATGATCACCTTCACGGCAAAGTAAGGCCCCTCGGCCACTGGCGCCACGCACGGGTTGGGCGTGTGCTGCGGGTCGGCCAGGTAGCGATTGAAACGCGTGGTACCTCGCCCAAACTGGCGGTCCTCACCCTGAACGGCGCCCAGGTTGTACTCACGTACGGTCTGCTCCAGCCCGGCGGCATCGATCCCGGCCTTGCGCGCCAGCTCGGTGAGGCTGCTGCCCTTGAGCAAGTAGCCGTTACGCAACAGCGGCCCCAGCGGCATCGGCGAGGGCTTGGCGAAACCCAGGCCGTACTTGGCCAGGGTGCGCCGGTCACAGACCAGCCACATGGCGGTTTCCGGTTGCTCTGCACACGCCTCGATCAAGGCGGCACCCACGTCGTGGTAGGAATTCGATTCGTTGGTAAAGCGCTTGCCTGAGCGCAGCACGCCGATCACACCGGGCTTGTAACGGTCGAGCAAATGGGGGAACGCGACAAATCGCCCTGCCCCCATCGGCACCTTGGACACCGGCATCCACGCCGCCGCCGCTTGCAGGCGGATATCGACCTTGGCGCCCATCGTTTCAGCCATACGCGCACCATCACCCGTGTTGCCTGCTGGCACCGGCGAAAAGTGCTCGCCACCCCGACGCACATGCGGGTAGGCCTGCTTCAACCGTTGCACGTCATGGGAAAACCCGCCACAGGCCAGCACCACGCCGCGCCGTGCCTCGATGCGCAGTTCGCTGTCACCTTGTTTCGCCAACACGCCAGTGACCCGATTGCCTTCACGCAACAGGTGCCTGGCCGGGGTCCCGGTCAAAATCGGAATGCCCAGGTCCAGCGCCGACTTCACCAGCCGCGCCGCCAGGGCATTGCCGCTGGTCACCTGGGTGCCACGCCGGTACAGCGCCAACTCCTTGAGGTGGGTCAGCAAGCGCTTGGCCACATACACGAACGAGGTCAGCGAGCGGGTGGCATTGAAGAAGTGCTTGAGGTCGGCATTCGACGAATTGAACATCATGCCGATGAAGGTGATGGTCTTGAGCGGTGGCCGCAGGCGTGCCATGTCGGGCCCAAGGCCGCGAATGTCGTAGGGCGCTGCCAGTATCGAGCGCCCGACATCGACGCCACCTTCCACGTGTGGGTGATAGTCGGGGTACAGCGTGGGGACGAATTTGACGGCGGTCTCGCGCTCGAAGAACTCGACCATGTCTGGCCCGTGACACAGAAACGCCTTGACCGCCACTTCGTCGAAACAGTCGCCGGTTTCGTTGCGCAAGTAGGTCAGCGCCGCCTCATCGCTGTCGTTCATCCCATGCCGGTTGCCCGGCACCCACAGCACCCCACCGGAGAACGCCGTGGTGCCGCCGAAGCAGTCGTCCTTTTCGATGACGACCACATCCAGGCCGTGTTTTTTCGCAGTGATCGCAGTCGCCAGGCCGCCGGCTCCCGCCCCCACCACCAGTACATCGCAGGTGCGTGTGTTCATGCGCGTACGCCCTCGAAACCGGGGCGCGGGATCAACGCCATGGGCATGCTCTCCAGCCCACCATCGACCGTCAACTCGGCGCCGTTGATGTAGTCGGCACGCGGGCTGGCAAGAAACAGCACCGCCTCGGCGATGTCCTGCGGCTCGCCGATGCGCTGGTTGGCGGTCATGGCGCTGCGCTGGCGTTCGATGTGCGGGTCCGCGTAAAACGCCGCCGACAGCGGCGTGCGGATCAACCCCGGGCACACCGCGTTGCTGCGTACACCGCGCGGCCCCCACTCTACGGCAATCTGCCGGGACAGCATGCTGACCCCGGCCTTGGCCGCGCTGTAGGCACCACTGTTGGGTTGAGGGTAATGGGCCGCGATCGACGCTACATGCACGATGCGCCCCTGGCCTCGGGCAAGCATCAAGCTGCCGAAGGCCTGCGAACACAGCAGGTAGCCGCTGAGGTTGACCGCCAACACCTGGTTCCATTGCTCCAGGGTCAGCACGTCGAGCGAACCCGGGCGCAGCACACTGGCGTTGTTGATCAGTACATCGCAGCGGCCGTGCAGCGCCTGCACCTGTGCGGCGGCGTGGCTTACGCTATCGGGGTCGGCGATGTCGCACCCCAGCGCGCTGACCTCGCCGACACTGTGCTCGCCCAAGGTGGCCGCCAGCTCACGGCACTTGCCCAGGTCGCGGTCCAGCAACACCACATGGGCTTGCTGTTCGACCAACGCGGCAGCCAGTGCCGCGCCAATGCCGCCGGCCGCGCCGGTCACTACACAAACGGCTGAATCCAGGCCCAGCCAGTGAGCGCTAATCTTGTTGTTATGCATGCTGCTCTCCAGAGTGTCGCTTCATCTGGCGAACAGCCTAGGGCTGACAGGCACCCGGGCAGAATGGACAAAACCTGCAACCAACCCCACATTCCCGACAATTTGCTGCACCGCCCCTGAACCTGTTCAGCGGCTGTGGCACAGTAGCCGGGTACCGATCAAAACAATTACAACACCATGAACAAGATCCCCAATTACGCCCTGTACGGTGAGACTGCACAGCCGGTGTGGCACGAGTCGCTGCATGTGGAGTCGATCTCCAAACGCTCCGGTGCCCACAACTGGGAGATCGCCGCGCACCGTCACGAAGGCCTGCTGCAGTTGCTCTACTTGCAAAGCGGCGGCGGTGAAGTGCTGTTCGACAGTGACCGCGTTCAGGCCCAGGCGCCCTGCGTGGTGTACGTGCCGGCGCAGGTGGTGCATGGCTTCCAGTGGGCCGGTGCGGTCGAGGGCCAGGTGATCACGGCGGCGCAGCACCCGCTGGAAAGCATCACCCAGGTACTGGCGCCGAACCTGCTGGCAACGGTCCGCAAACCCCAGGTGATCGCCCTGCCCCACTGGGAAACCGACGAAGACCCCCTGCTGCCGTTGTGCCGCGCCCTGCACGAGGAATACCACAACCGCGCTCGCGAGCATGTGGCCAGCAGCATGTCACTGTTGCTGACGCTGCTGATCCAGGTGCTGCGCCACGAACCACAGGCCAGTGGTAACGGGCGTCGCCCACCGTCCAGGCGCAGCCAGCAACTGACCGGGTTCCGCGAGCTGGTGGACATGCACTTTCGCGAGCATTGGTCGTTGGGGGCTTATGCCGCTGAACTCGGGCTGACGTTGGCCACGCTGGGGCGGCTGTGCCAGGAACACCTGGGCATGACCCCGATGAATGTCATCAACGCCCGGTTGGTGCTGGAGGCCAAACGGGCGCTGGGGCATTCCAGCCTCAGCGTGAAAGAGATTGCCCATGACCTGGGGTTTGTGGATGTGGGGTATTTCAGCCGGTTTTTTCGCAAGCACTCGGGGGTGAGCCCGAGCGAGTTTCGCGAGGCCGCGTTGGCCCCTTCGCGGGCAAGCCCGCTCCCACAGGCTCCCTGCTAATTCAGCGAGTCTCCACCCTGTGGGAGCGGGCTTGCCCGCGAAGAGGCCAGTACAGGTTTCTTCAAGCCTCTAGCGCATGCTGCACCTGGCCCACTGTCGCCGCCAATCGGTCCAGGTGCAGGCTCAACACCCGCTCCACCGGCGCCTGGTCCACCGGCCAGTGCAGGGCGATGCTGCCCGCCAGTTGCCCCTCGACCCGCACCGGCAAGGCGATCGCCCGGATCAGAAACGGCAACCGCACCGGGTATTCCCAATGCCCCTCGGTGCGCTGGCCAAAGCCCTTGTGCGCATCCTCCTCGATATCGCGCAACAGGCTGTCATCACCCAACCGTTGGTGGCTGGCCAAGCGCTGCACTTCGTCGCCGTCCAGCTCGCCCAGGCACGCGCGCCCCATCGCCGAATGAAACAGGCTGGCATGGTGGCCGACGATCTGGCAGTTGTTCGGGTAGCGCTTGCGCAACACCTGAGGAATGGCGCTTTCCATCACCTCCAGCCGCTCGCCATCGAAGCACGACAGGTCTGCCACCAGCCCGGTGCGTTCACTCAGCTCAAGCAGCCAAGGCGCCGCCTGCTCCACCAGCCGCCGCTTGAAGCGCAACTGGCGGTCGCCGAACAGGCGCCGGGCACACAGGCGATAGCGCCGGTCGCTCAAACCCCGGTAGACCCAACCCTGCTCCTGCAAGGTGGCGAGCATGCGCGAGACCGTGGCCTTGGGCAGCGCCGTCAGGTAATGCAGTTCTTCAAGCCCTAATGCCTGGTGTTCGCCCAGCAAGTCGACGATGGCCAGCGCCCGCTCCACCGAGCGTACGCCGCCACTGTCTGTCATGTTGCCCATGTGTCTGACCTCCCTGTCACTTGGCGGGTTGGTCATCATGCACAGCAAGAACCGCGCCTGCCCAGGGCCTTTACGCAAGTTGCAAGCACGGCGGCGGCCGCCGTTCGACCCAGTGGGTCAATTGCTCATGGGCATGGGCCAGTTGCAACACCGCGTGGTCCGCCTGGGCCGGGCCAATGATTTGCAGGCCCATCGGCAACCCCGTGGTACTGAAACCCACCGGTACACTGATGCTCGGCAGCCCTGCCAGGGTCGGCCCGATTACCACCTCCATCCAGCGGTGATACGTGTCCATCGTTCGCCCTGCGACCGCCTTCGGCCACGCCTGCTGTGCATCGAAAGGGAACACTTGGGCCGAAGGCAACAGCAGGAAATCGTAACGTTCGAACAACCTGCCGAGGGCCTGGTACCACGCACTGCGATCTATCGAAGCCTGGTACACCTGCGCCGCGCTCAGGTGCAAACCGCCCTCGACTTCCCACTGCGCCTCAGGCTTGAGCAGGGCACGCTTGCCCGGGTCGGCATAGGCCGCGCCGAGGGTGCCGTGCACCAGGAAGTGGCGGTGGGTCAGCCAGCATTGCCAGAGGCGCGCCAAGTCAAAGGCCGGCTGGCAGGCCTCGATCTGGCAACCCAGCTCGGCAAAATCCGTCAGGGCCGACTCGCACAGGCTCAGCACTCCGTCTTCCATCGGCAGGTAGCCGTCATAATCGCCCAGCCAGCCCAGCCGCGCGCCCTTGAAGTCGCGCTGCAACCCTTCGGCGAAATCAACCTTGCCGCCACTCAGCGACAACGGCACCCTTGCATCGAAGCCTGCCTGGGTCGTCAACAGCCGCGCGACATCGACCACGCTGCGCCCCATCGGCCCTTCGGTGGCCAGTTGCTGCAGGAACACCTCCGGCGCCGGCCCATGCGGCACCCGCCCCTGGGACGGGCGCAGGCCGAACACGTTGTTGAACGCCGCCGGGTTGCGCAGCGAGCCCATCATGTCGCTGCCATCGGCCACCGGCAGCAAACGCAGGGCCAAGGCCGCCGCGGCCCCGCCACTGCTGCCACCGGCCACCCGGCTTGGGTCGTAGGCATTGAGGGTGGTGCCAAACAGGGTGTTGTAGCTTTGCGAGCCCAGGCCGAACTCCGGCACGTTGCTCTTGCCGACGATGATCGCCCCACTGGCCCTGACCCTTGCCACGCTGACCGCATCGTGTTCGGGCACCTGCTCAGCGAACAGCGGCGAACCCAGGGTGGTGCGCAGCCCGGCCGTGGCAGCAAGGTCTTTGATTGCCTGGGGCATGCCCTGCATCCAGCCCCTTGACTGCCCCCGCGCCAGTTCACCGTCGCGCTCATCGGCTTCGGCCAGCAGCACCTCGGCCGCACGCAGCGACACCAGCGCATTGACCTGCGGGTTGAAACGCTCGATATGGGCGAGGTACGCCAGCATCACCTCACGGCACGATACGTGGCGGGCATGAATCGCGCGGGACAACGCCGCGGCATCCAGCGCTACGATTGGGTCGATGGCTAGCGGCTTCACGGTTTCACTCCAAGGTTGAACGCGACAGCTTTACCCGCACGCGGCGCTTCTTTCAGGCAGTAGGTGCCCAACAGCGTCAGCAGGCAAGCGAACAGTACATAGAACGACGGCGCCACCGGCGTGTTCAGGGCTTTGCTCAGCCAGGTGACGATCAGCGGCGCAAAGCCGCCGAACACCATCACCGCCACGTTGTAGGCCACCGACACCCCGGTCGAACGCACCTCGACCGGGAACTGCTCGGCCAGGGCAGTCGGCGCCGGGCCAAAGAACCCGCCGATGGCGGTGCACAGCAGCAGCTGCATCACCAGCAGGCGCTCGATCGACGGCGCCGCCGCCACCCACACGTACAACGGATAAACCATCACGAAGAAGGCCAGGGTGAAGGCCATTAGTACCGGTCGCCGGCCCAGCCGGTCAGACAAGGCCCCCGCCAGCGGGATGACCACGGTCATCAACCCCACCGCGAGCATCTGCACCAACAGCACCTGGTCCAGCGGCAACCCGAGGTTCTTGTGGGCGAAGGTCGGCATGTTCACCAGCACCACGTAGAACGATACCGTGGCGCCACACGCCAGGCCCATCGACACCAGCAGGCTGCGGCGGTGTTCCCGCAGTACCTGCCACAGCCCCGGCGCCTGGCCCTTGGCCTGTTTACGCGCCTCGAGGAACTCTTCGGGTTCTTCCATGTGCTTGCGAATCCACAGCCCCACCGGGCCAATCAGCAGGCCAAGCACGAACGGGATTCGCCAGCCCCAGCTGTCCAGCGCCTCAGGCGTGCACAGGTGCGTCACCAACGCCACCATCGCCGCCCCCGAGAACACCGCCAGGCACTGCCCCACCAGTTGCCAGGAGCCATACAGGCCTTTGCGATGGGAGGGTGCGCTTTCCACCAGAAACGCTGTTGCGCTGGCGTATTCGCCCCCTGTAGCGAAGCCCTGGAGCATGCGCGCCACCACGATCAGCAACGGCGCGCCCATGCCGATGGCGAGGTAGTTGGGCGCAAAGGCGATCATGGCGATGGACACGGTCATCAGGCGGATGATCAGCTGCATGGCCGCCTTGCGGCCTTTGCGGTCGGCGTACATGCCCAGCAGCACGCCGCCCACCGGGCGCATGAAAAAGCCCACGCCGAAGGTGGCCAGGGCCATCAGCAGCGAGGCGTATTCGTCGTCGGAGGGGAAGAACTGCCGGGCGATGATGCTCGCCAGAAAGCCGTACACGATAAAGTCATACCACTCCAGCGCATTGCCGATGACGGCAGCGACCACCTGCCGGGTACGCGACACGCCTGTGCTCGAAGTCTGCATAGGGAACACTCCATTCATCTGTTGGGTGATGACCCAGGCACAGCCGCGCCCAGGTTCCAGCGGCAGTCGTCAAATAAAGGTCAGGCGGGCTCGAGCCAGCGCTCGGCAAGCGCGCCCCAATAGGCGGCGCCGGTCAGCAGAATGTCGTCGTTGAAGTCATAGGCTGGGTTGTGCACCATCGGCCGCGACACGCCATTGCCGATGAACAGGTAGGCGCCCGGGCAACGTTGCAGCATCCAGGCGAAATCCTCGCTGCCCATCAATTTGCGGGTGTTGCCGTCCACCGCGTCGGCACCGAGCAGCTCCACGCCCACTTCTTGGGCGAAGGCGTTCTCTGCGGCATGGTTGACCAGTACCGGGTACGCCGGCCGGTGTTCGATGCTGGCGGTGCAGCCAAAACTCTCGGCTTGGCTAACGATGATCGCGCGTACTCGCGCCAGGGTCTGCGCCCGCACCTCGGCATTCAGCGCCCGCAGGCTCAGGCGCAGCACCGCCTGCTGCGGAATCACGTTGGCCGCCTCGCCCGCCTGCAGTGCCCCCACAGTGACCACTGCGGCTTCCTGGGCATCGATATTGCGCGCCACCACCGTCTGCAACGCCATCACCACACTGGCCGCTGCCACCAGCGGGTCGACGGTCAGGTGCGGCATCGAGCCATGCCCGCCGACGCCTTCGAGGGTTACGCTGAGCAAATCCTGCGAGGCCATCATCGGCCCCTCGCGAAAGCCCAGGTGCCCTGCCGGCAGCCCCGGCATGTTGTGCATGCCGAACAGTGCATCACAGGGGAAGCGCTCCAGCAATCCGTCGGCGAGCATCGCCTCGGCGCCGCCCTGGCCCTCTTCGGCCGGCTGGAAGATCAGCGTCAGCGTGCCGTCGAACTGCCGGGTCGCCGCCAGGTAACGTGCAGCGCCCAGCAGCATGGTGGTGTGGCCATCATGGCCGCAGGCGTGCATGCAGCCTTGGTGCCGGCTGCTGTAGGCCGCTCCGGTGGCCTCATGGATCGGCAGCGCGTCCATGTCGGCGCGAAGCCCCAGCTTGCGTGGGCTGCTGCCGTTGCGCAGCACCCCCACCACGCCGGTCTTGCCGACACCGGTGTGAACCTCGTAGCCCCACGCTTGCAGCAGCCGAGCGACCAGCGCCGATGTGCGGCTTTCTTCAAAACCCAGTTCCGGGTGTGCATGGATGTCGTGACGGATGGCGTGCAGGTCGCTGGCCACGTCGTTGAGCCAAGCCAGGATGTGTTGATGTCGGGACATGCGGAATCTCCTTGCGCGGGTATGTTCCCGTTCTTGTTGTTCGCGTTGAGATCACGACGGGGAAGGCAGGTCGTGTTGGCTGACAGATAAACGCGAGTGATGGGGGGAGCACAATCGAATGTGGTTCCGCAGGGTGGAACTGGGCATGGGGGATTGCATGCGGGCCGCCAGGTGAACGGTTTGAGATCTTCAACGCCTAGGAGATGGAGCGCCGCCCGCGCGGCGCTTCGCAGCACAAGGCTGCTCCATCTGTTTCGGGCCAATTATTCCTGTGGTATGGCGCGCGGGCGACGTACCTAACCGCCGCCCCTCACTGTTTTGATTTGTACCAACAGGACCTCCTCTGGCCTGGGGCTTAGGATCGCCGACTCTTGACCACGCATACGATTCCAGCCAGCAGCTTCTTTCAGCGACTCCCAGAACAGCTCAGGCAGTGGGAGCCTGTTCGCCGTGGCCTCTTGAATCGTCGACGTTAAGTCGGTGTACAACTGTCTCAACTTGCCCACACCCGCCACGGATGCAGCCCCTATGCCGACTAGCGTGGATGCCTCACTCGCTAGCGAACCCATTGGAAATGCATAGGCCATCGCAACGCCAGGGACTTTTGTCAACGTACTCACCAACCCTCCATTGAATATCAACGCATTGTTAGTGCGGCTCGATGCATCGTATTCCGGTGGCACAGGCCTCCCTTGGGCCTTGGCAACCGATCTTCTGACGATAGTTTTCGAGGCTTTATTCAACGCAGACAACATGCCCACAGTTCCCCATACCAAGCCTGTCCCCTGGCCGAATATGCGCGTAGCGGAATGGCCGTCACGGTCAACATTGTTAACAGGATCCCCCAAGCAGTACGCATAGGCATTGAGCCCACCTCGGCCGAAAGGGCTAAAAGCATCCGGGCTGTAAAAGCGCATCAGCCCTGTACCGTAGGCACGCTTGCCGTTGCCAATCAGATAACCATTTGGCAGTAGCGCATTCGGTTCTCCAACAAACGCTAAGCGTGGGCCGCCCCTGCCCACGTGATAACCATAGGGCGCATAAGCCCGCAATGGGGGGGCCCTGAACATCTGGAGCGAGGGTTGCTTATCATTGGGTAATAGTGCCGTTGTTTGCATGTTTCGAGCCTGCTCAACCTGTGTTTAGAGGGCCAGGCTATTCATATGAATTGGCGTACATAACTCTCAGAACTACTGAAGGGAATCATTTTCCCGTCACTGTCTTTGCTGTTACTGGTACCGTTGGCGCACCGTTCAGCCACAGCCTAGGACTGCGTCATGCCTCCAAGCCAAACCACCCCAAACGGCTTCGTCCGCGTCCGTGGCGCCCGCGAGCACAACCTCAAGAACATCGATGTCGATATCCCCCGCGACGCGCTGGTGGTGTTCACCGGTGTATCGGGCTCTGGCAAGTCTTCGCTGGCCTTCTCCACCCTGTATGCCGAAGCCCAACGCCGCTACTTCGAGTCCGTCGCGCCCTATGCCCGGCGCCTGATCGACCAGGTTGGCGTGCCCGATGTGGACGCCATCGAAGGCCTGCCGCCGGCGGTGGCGCTGCAACAGCAACGCGGCACGCCCAGCGCGCGGTCCTCAGTGGGCAGCGTCACCACACTGTCCAGCTCGATCCGCATGCTTTACTCGCGCGCCGGCCATTACCCGGCCGGGCACGCGATGCTGTATGCCGAAGACTTCTCGCCCAACACCCCCCAGGGCGCCTGCCCCGAATGCCACGGCCTGGGCCGCGTCTATGAAGTGACCGAGGCAACCCTGGTCCCAGACCCTTCACTGACCATCCGCGAGCGCGCAGTGGCGGCCTGGCCCATGGCCTGGCAGGGCCAGAACCTGCGCGACATCCTGGTAACCCTGGGCTATGACGTCGATATTCCCTGGCGTGACTTGCCACAAGCGCAGCGCGACTGGATCCTGTTCACCGAAGAAACCCCCACCGCCCCGGTGTACGCCGGCCTGACCCCGGCGCAAACCCGCGCCGCCCTCAAGCGCAAGCAGGAGCCCAGCTACCAGGGCACGTTCAGCGGCGCCCGGCGCTACGTACTGCACACCTTCATGCACTCGCAAAGCGCGCAGATGCGCAAGCGCGTGTCTCAGTTCATGCGCCCAAGCCCCTGCCCGCTGTGCGCGGGCAAACGCCTCAAGCGCGAAGCGCTGAGCGTGACCTTCGCAGGCCTGGACATCGCCGAGCTGTCGCACCTCTCGTTGCAGGCGCTGGCCGAGGTGTTCCGCACGGTGGCAGCGCCGGCCTACCTGGACCAGCACCAGGGCGACCTGACCTTGGAAAAACGCCTGGCCGCCCAGCGTATCGCCCATGAGTTGCTGGAGCGCATCGACACCCTGCTCGACCTCGGGCTGGGCTACCTGGCCCTGGAGCGCAGCACCCCGAGCCTGTCCTCAGGTGAGCTGCAGCGGCTGCGCCTGGCCACCCAGCTCAACTCGCAACTGTTCGGCGTGATCTATGTGCTCGACGAGCCTTCGGCCGGCTTGCATCCTGCCGACAGCGAGGCCTTGTTCGAAGCCTTGCAGCGCCTGAAACAGGCTGGCAACTCGGTCTATGTGGTGGAGCACGACCTCGACACCATGCGCCGCGCCGACTGGCTGGTGGATGTTGGCCCTGCCGCCGGTGAACACGGCGGCACCATCCTTTACAGCGGCCCGCCCGAGGGGCTCGCCCGGGTCGAGCAATCGTGCACACGTGCCTACCTGTTCGGCGAGCACGCCCAGGCCGTTCGCACACCGCGCCAGGCGCAGGACTGGCTAGCGCTGGAGGGCATCACCCGTAACAACCTCGACAACCTCAGCGCTCAGTTCCCGTTGGGGTGCTTCACCGCCGTGACGGGTATTTCCGGTTCGGGTAAATCCAGCCTGGTCAGCCAGGCGCTTCTGGAACTGGTGGGCGCGCACCTGGGCCATGCCGAACAGCCTGCCGAGCGCGAAGAACAGAACCTGGAGGACGACCCCGAACCAACCAGCAGCGGCCGGGTAAAGGCAGGGCTGGGCAGCATCAAGCGCCTCGTGCAGGTCGATCAGAAACCCATCGGCCGTACCCCCCGCTCCAACCTGGCCACCTACACCGGCCTGTTCGACGCCGTGCGCAAACTGTTCGCTGCCACCGACCACGCCAAGGCACAAGGCTTCGATGCCGGGCGTTTCTCCTTCAACGTCGCCAAGGGCCGCTGTGCAACCTGCGAGGGCGAAGGGTTTGTCAGCGTCGAGCTGTTGTTCATGCCCAGTGTCTACGCGCCCTGCCCGACCTGCCACGGTGCCCGCTACAACCCCGAGACACTGGCGGTGACCTGGCAAGGGATGAACATCGCCCAGGTGCTGCAACTGACGGTCGAACACGCCATGGCGGTGTTCGCCGAACAGCCGTCAGTACGGCGCAGCCTGCAAGTGCTGCAGGATATCGGCCTGGGTTACCTGCGCCTGGGCCAACCGGCTACGGAGCTGTCTGGCGGCGAAGCGCAACGCATCAAGCTGGCCACCGAGTTGCAGCGCACGGCGCGCGGGGCGACGTTGTATGTACTGGATGAACCCACCAACGGCCTGCATCCCCAGGATATCGACCGGTTACTGGTACAACTCAACCGTCTGGTGGATGCCGGGCACAGCGTGGTGGTGGTCGAGCATGACATGCGCGTGGTCGCGCAAAGCGACTGGGTGATCGATATCGGGCCGGGGGCTGGGGATGCGGGGGGCAAGGTTGTGGCCAGTGGCACACCGCAGGCCGTCGCCGGGTGCGTTGAAAGCCGTACCGCCAACTTCCTGGCCAAGGCGTTGTAGCGGTGCTGGGCACCGGCCTCGCCGGTGCCCATGCCATTACCCCGCCGACAGTTCCGCGATGCTGATCTCGCGCATGCGAAACTTCTGCACCTTGCCGGTCACCGTCATCGGGAACTCATCGACGAAGCGGAAATAGCGCGGCACCTTGAAGTGCGCAATCCGCGCCCGCGCCCAGTCACGCAGCTCGTCTTCAGTGGCTGCTTGCCCCGGGTGCAAGCGCACCCAGGCGACGATCTCCTCGCCATACTTGCTGCAGGGCACACCAATCACCTGCACATCGGCCACCGCTGGATGGGTGAAGAAGAACTCTTCCAGCTCACGTGGGTAGATGTTCTCGCCACCTCGAATGATCATGTCCTTGCTGCGCCCGACGATGCGCACATAGCCCTGCTCGTCCATTACCGCCAAGTCACCGGTGTGCATCCAACCCTCGGCATCGATGCTCTCTGCCGTGGCCTTGGGGTTGTTCCAGTAACCCAGCATTACGCTGTAACCGCGGGTGCACAGTTCACCGATCTCGCCGCGTGGGGCTGTGCGGCCATCGGCATCGATGACTTTGTTCTCCAACCGTGGCTGGGTACGGCCGACGCTGGTCACGCGGCGTTCCAGGTCGTCATTGGCACCGGTTTGCAAGGACACCGGGCTGGTTTCAGTCATGCCATACGCGATCTGCACCTCGGCCATGTGCATCTCGTCGATGACCCGTCGCATCACTTCGATCGGGCAGGTCGCGCCGGCCATGATCCCGGTGCGCAGGCTCGACAGGTCGAAGGCACTGCGTTGCGGGTGGTCCAGTTCAGCGATGAACATGGTGGGCACGCCGTACAGCGCGGTGGCCTTTTCCTCGGCCACTGCGCGCAACGTGGCGAGTGGGTCAAAGGCGTCGTTGGGGTAGATCAAGGTGCTGCCGTGGGTCATGCAGCCCAGGTTGGCCATGACCATGCCGAAACAGTGGTACAGCGGCACCGGCACCACCAGCCGATCGTGCTCGGTCAGGCCCAGGCTTTCGCCCACCATGTAGCCGTTGTTGAGGATGTTGCTGTGACTCAGCGTGGCCCCCTTGGGAAAGCCGGTGGTGCCGGAGGTGTACTGGATGTTGATCGGGTCGTCACAGTGCAGTTGCGCCTGGCGGGTGGCCAACGCTTCGGCGCTGATGGCGTCGGCGCGGGCCTGCAGGGCATGCCAGGCGAGAAAGCCCGGTGGCGGTGAGGCAGCCAGGCTCACGACCCCGCGCAATTCGGGGAACCGTTCACAGGCCAGCGCGCCCGGGTGGCCCTCGGCCAGGCCCGGGATCAGGCCCAGCAGCATGGCATGGTAGTCGGAGGTCTTGAAGGCATCGGCGCAGATCACCCAGCGGCAACCCGCCTGGCCCAGGGCGTAGTCCAGCTCGCTTGCGCGGTAGGCTGGGTTGATGTTGACCAGGATCGCACCGACTTTGGCGCTGGCGAACTGGGTGATGCACCACTCGGCACAGTTGGGGGCCCAGATGCCCAGGCGGTCGCCGGCTTGCACGCCCAATGCCATGAGGGCGCGCGCGTGCTGGTCGACCGCCTCGGCCAGTTGCCGCCAGGTGTAGCGCAAGGCCTGGTGGCGGACCACCAGGGCTTCGCGGTCGGGAAAGCGAGCCACGGTGGTGTCGAAGGCGTCGCCGATGCAGTGGGTAAGCAGGGGTTTGTCCTGGTTGCCCTGGGAATAGCTTGGCTGGGGCATGGGCGTTCTCTTGTTGTTCTTGTGTTGTTTGAACCGGCCTCTTCGCAGCACAAGGCTGCTCCTACAATGGAACGCGGTGGCCTGTAGGAGCAGCCTTGTGCTGCGAAGAGGCCGGTAAGTTCACCCTGTATCTAGCGGATAAACACCTGCGGCGTAGTGGTCGACATGTCCCCACCCGGCAGCTTGATGTTCTTCACCTTCTGCAGCGTTTCGGGGTCGAACACCGCCAGGTCATTGAAGGTGCCGCCCAGGTACAGCTTGTCGCCCTTCTTGTCGAAGGTCACGCAGTAGTAGGTGTGTTCAAGGTTAGCCGCCTTGATCAGCTTGCGTTCCTTGATGTCATACCGCGCCAGGCGGTTGAGCACGCCGTAGATCTGGTTCGGGTCCTTCGGCGAGCGCAACCCGGTGAAGTACAGCTCGGTCAGGTCGGCGAACTCCTGGGTGTGGGTCTTGCCGGTTTTCAGGTCGACACTCAGGTAACCGTACAGCAGTTCAGCGGTATTTGGGTCCTGCTTCTCGTCCTTGAACTTGGCAATCGTATAGAGCATCGAGAACTCGTGCCGAGGGCTCTGATGCGGCCAGAAATACAGCACATCCGGGGCGCTGTAGCCGGGCCGGTTCCAGGTGCGCAGCGGCAATGCCACCTCGTACTTGCCGGTTTGCACGTCCATCTTGTAGATGTCCGGGCCCGCCACGAACAAGCTGCCGTCGTCAGCGGCGCGCATCAGGTACACCTGGCGCGGCATCGGGAAGGTACGCGCAGGTTTCGCATCAAGGCCATCGGCCGTGCGGAACACCTCCAGGCGCGGCGGCTTGACCACATAGTGATCGTTCAGGCGTTGGGTCGGGTTGACGGTGGCATACACCTCTTTGCCATCAGGGCTGATGGCAAACGAATACATCGACTTGCCGACCTCCCCTGGCACGCTGGACAAGTTGGCGTGGAAGGTGGTCTTGCAGGTGTCCAGGTCAATGCCGTAGATGTCGGCGTAGTGGTTGTTGAGGATGTAGGCGGTACGGTTGTCCGGCGCCATCATCGCGGTGCCGGGGCCGAACGCATCGGGCATGTGGCAGCTCTTGTACAGCGCATCGCTGGCCACATCGACCACATGCAGGTTGTTCGGGTAGTTGGTCACGATCAGGTATTCATGGCCAGCCTTCAAGGCCGGCCCGGTGTCGTCAGCCTGTACCGCCCAGGCGCTGGCCGTGGCGGCGACGGTGAGCGCGAGCTGCGCGCAGAGTCCAGGTTTCATGCGGTTTCCCCTTGTCATTCTTGTTGGGCCGGTCACTTGTCTTTCGGGAACACGGTGCCGAGGTTGCGCCAGTCGTCCTGGGAGTTGGTCGCCTGGGCGTTCCAGTCCTGGTAGGTGCTCATCATGTCTGGCACCTGCGCTGGCCACCAGCAAGGGTCGGAACAGCCGTAAAGGTCGGCTTCCATGGGCTGGCACAGCGAGCTCACGCCACCAAAGGCGTCCACTTCCCAACCCGGGTCGGTGGTGGCGGTACAGCCTGCCACCGCGCTCATCGCCATGACTTCTTCGACACGGTCTTCGGCAGCGGCCTGCTCGAGGATGCGCGCCTTGTTGTTCAGGGGCTTCAAGTGCTTCATGTCAGTGCGCCTTCCGCGGGGTGATGTAGCGGTCGATGAAGGCCGGGTTGGCGGCCATGATGCGGCTGTAGACCTCGATGCCGAAGTCGACCCAGTCGCGCATCAGCTCGCAGTAGTGGTAGGTCGGGTGCTGCGGGTCGCCGTAGCGGGCATAGCTCTCGTGGTAGCAGCCACCGGAGCACAGGTTGCGAATACGGCAGCTCTCGCAGCCGGTGTTGCTGCGGTCCAGGCGTTGCGACAGGAAGTCATTGAGCTGGGCCTGCTTCACACCTTGGTGCACGTTGCCGAACGTCGGCAGGCTGGAGCCGGTGAAGCGGTGGCACAGGTTCAATTCACCTTCATGGTCTACCGCCAGCATTTTCAGCCCGGCGCCGCACGGCAGGGCCTTCTTGTGGCCCTCGTGGATGTCGGTGATCAGTTGGTGCAGGTTGGAAAAGCCGATGTTGCGGTGCTCCAGCGCGGCTTCCAGGTAGCGACGGCCCAGGGCCTTCATGTTGGCGAACACCTGCACCAGTTCGTCGCTGGTGAGGTTGAATGCCGACAGGTCGCCCGAGGTCACCGGGGCGAAGCCGACTTCGGCAAAGCCCATCTCGTTGAACAGGTGATTCCAGATGGTCTCGACATCGGTGATGCCACGGGTCAGGGTGACCCGCGCGCCCACCGGGCGACTGGTATAGCGTGACAACAGCATCTCGGCCTTGCGCCGCACCACATCATAGGTGCCCTGCCCGCCCACGGTGATGCGGTTGCGGTCGTGCACGGTCTTCGGCCCATCGATGCTGATCGACAACCCGAAACGGTGGGCGTTGAGCCAGTCGATGATCTCTTCAGTGAGCAAGGTGGCGTTGGTGGTCATGATGAACTCCACCTGCTTGCCGGCCTCGGCGAAACGCCGCTCGCAGTAAGCGACCATGTGCTCGATCAAAGGCCGGTTGGACAACGGCTCGCCACCGAAGAACACCACGCTGTAGCGTTGCTCGTCAGGGGACTCCTTGAGCAGCATCTCCACCGAGGCCTCGGCGGTAGCGGTGCTCATCTTCTTGCCGGCAGAGGGTTTGTCCAGGTCTTCCTTGTAGCAATAGGTGCAGCTGAGGTTACAGCCGGTGTTGACGTTGAGCACCACCGTGTTCAACGCCGTGCGCTCGACCTGCTTGAGGGCGATTTCCGGCGTCAGTGGTGAGCCGTCGCTGACCACTTCCAGGGCGATCAGCTCGCGCAGGGTGTCCTGGATGTCGGCACCGGCAAACTGCTGACCGAGGCGCTGCATCAGCTCCTCGGCGGAGCAGCCTTGCTGGCGCAGGGTGTCGATGATGCCGCCGGTCACCGCGTCGGTGGCGAACAGCGAACTGCTAGGGATGTGGAACAGCATGCGGTCGGCATCCACCTGCACTTCGTGCAGGTTGCGTTCGACCAGGTTCAATAGTGCGCCCATGGCGACCTCCGATAATCGATCCGTTGGAAAACGCGTTCACACCTGCCTTATGGCAAGGGCGGGTTGTTCCAGCGTTGGACGGTGACGATCATGTGGCCCTCGCCGGTCTGGCCGCCGTCAGCCAGGGTGGCGATGACTTTCAGGTTGCCGGCGTTGTTGGTCATCATCTTGCGTGCCGGGTTAGGCCCCGCACTGCCGGGTACGAAGACGCCGTCGGCCTGCATCTGCCCGGCGAACTTGACGTCCTCGTCCTCGACGGCACGCTCGTTGAACGGCTCGACCTTCCATTGGGCGGGCAGGTAACCGATGCGCAGCGGCTGGCCGCTGGCGTCCTTCCCCCAGGCTTCGGCTTCGAAGCGCCCCTGCACCTTCGGCACGGACGCGCCGTTTTCGCCAATGCGGGCAATGGAGAACGCCGGCACCACCTTGACCTCGTCGACCTTGTCGTAAACCGCCAGGTTGACGCCCTTGAGTGCGCCCACTGCAACGTCTCGCTGGCCTGGCTTGGCGTCTGCCGCCGCGCGCGCCTTGACCCGCACCAGGGTCGGGGTGGCCTCCAGCACTTCTGTCACTTCAACACCTGCGCCCAGTTCCGGCTTGCCCGTCAGGCCGCTGCCGACCAGGGTGATCTCGCTTTCGCTGCCCACCTTGATGAAGGCCGGCTGCACTGCCAGCAGGCGTGCCTTGCCGTCTTTCACCGCGCTGAAGTCCAGGCCGCGCTCGTCGTGATCGGCCTCGAACATGCGGCCTTTCATCTCGCCATCCAGTGCCGCGAATACCTGGCGTAGGTTGCTGTCACCCACCTTCACGTTGCCGCGCCATTCATAGCCGTTGTAGAGGATCGCCGAGCCGCTGCCATTGAACGGCGTGCCGTCGGCGTAGCTGCCTTTGACCTCGACCTTGAAGGTGTCAGCCTCCCCTGCACTGACCGTCATCACCCCACGGACATCGCCTTTGGCCAGCATGTGACCGCTGAACGCCCACTGCCCTGGCAAGGCATCGGCCTTGGGCCGGGCCTGTTGCCATTCGGCCCAGGCCGGGCTGTCGAGCGGGTAGCGCTTGGCCAGGTCCGGCACCATTTGCTTGAGGGCGATTTCAAGCCAGTCGCGGTCACGCGCCTGGGCCTGGTATTCGAGAGACGGCCATTGGCCGAGGTGGAAGTTGACCAGGTGTTCCCATTCCTGGGCCGGGCGACGCTGCAGGGCAACGCGGGCACCGGAGTGGCAACGGCCACAGGTTTCGCTGAGCTGTTGGTCGAAGTGTTCGACGGTGTTCAGCCGCCGCTCCATGGCGTAGCGCACGCCATCGGTCTCGCTGGGCGCCAGCCCCTGCTTGTCGGCCAGGTACTTGACCAGGGTGCGCCGGTCATCGTCGCTGATCTGCAGGCCGTGCATGACCTGCATGCGGGCGATGCTCATCAGCCAGCCTTCCGGCGTTTTGCGCTGATGGCTGATACGGCTGTAGGTGTCGTTGCCTTCGGGGATATGGCACCCCATGCACTTGGTTTGCAACAGGTTAGGGCCCTGCTCGGCCGCCATGGCCTGGGTGCTCAGCAGCGCGGCGGCGACCAGCGCCAGTTTGCCCGCATGCCGGCGGAGTCGAGTCGTCTTCAAGGTCAGACCTCCACGGTTGTTGTTCTTATCGTTCTCGCACGCTTTGGTACAGCAGGTGTGCATGTGACAGTCGTGATACAGAAACTGTGCCACATACTGGAAAGTTGTTGTATTTCAGCCTCTTAGTAGGTTTCGCGTGGTTGCGCAGGCACGCCGGGGTAGAGCCGAAGCGTGCCATTTCGCGACAGGGTGTTTCATCCTGAGACAGGGCCTGCTCTGCAGGCCATTCGCGGGGCAAGCCCGCTCCCACTGAAACGGCGCAGCGGCTGAGTTCGGCTCTATCCCTGTGGGAGCGGGCTTGATCTCACCGAAACGGCGCAGCACCTGAATTCGGCTCTATCCCTGTGGGAGCGGGCTTGATCTCACCGAAACGGCGCAGCACCTGAATTCGGCTCTATCCCTGTGGGAGCGGGCTTGCCCCGCGAAGAGGCCTGTATAGCCACTGTTCCACAACCGTCTCACACCGTCTCAATGTGCAACAGCGCACGCCCGCAATCACAACCTTGCACCCAGGCAAAACCCAATAACTACAGGGCTTTAACACCATCTGCTCAGGTTGGCACGCCCATTGCGCCTGTGCCCGACACACCCAATGACAAGAGGCACCGCCCCATGCTTTCCGAACTGCCCATTCTGCCCGCCACCCGCGCCTTCCTCGAACGCAAACTGAAAATGCGCATCGGCGCCGACTGGCAGGACGCCGCCAGCGGTCGCACCCTGTCGTTGCGCAACCCGGCCACCGGCGAGGTGCTGGGCGAAGTACCCGCCGCCGACGCCGACGATGTCGACCGCGCCGTGCGGGCCGCGCGCCAGGCCTTCGATGACTCGCCCTGGAGCCGCCTGCGCCCGCGTGAGCGGCAGAACATGCTGTGGCGCCTGGCCGACCTGATGGAGCGTGATGCGCAACAGTTGGCGGAGCTTGAGTGCCTGAACAACGGCAAGAGCGCCGCAGTGGCCAAGGTCATGGACGTGCAATTGGCCATCGACTTCCTGCGCTACATGGCCGGCTGGGCCACCAAGATCGAGGGTAGCACCGTCGAAGCCTCGATGCCTTTGATGCCCAACGACCAGTTCCACGGCTTTGTACGCCGCGAGGCGGTAGGCGTGGTGGGTGCCATCGTCGCCTGGAACTTCCCGCTGCTACTGGCCTGCTGGAAGCTGGGCCCAGCCTTGGCCACGGGCTGCACCGTGGTGCTCAAACCGGCCGACGAAACCCCTCTGACCGCACTGAAACTGGCCGAGCTGATCGAGGAAGCCGGCTACCCGGCAGGCGTATTCAACGTGATCACCGGCACCGGCCTGAATGCCGGCGCAGCCCTGAGCCGCCACCCCGGCGTCGACAAGCTAACCTTCACCGGCTCCACCGAGGTCGGCAAGCTGATCGGCAAAGCGGCCATGGACAACATGACCCGCGTCACCCTGGAACTGGGCGGCAAGTCGCCGACCATCGTCATGCCCGACGCCAACCTGCAGGAAGCCACTGCCGGCGCTGCCACGGCTATCTTCTTCAACCAAGGCCAGGTGTGCTGCGCAGGCTCCCGGCTGTATGTGCACCGCAAGCACTTCGACAACGTGATAGCCGACATCGCCGGTATGGCCAATGGCATGAAGCTGGGCAGCGGGCTGGACCCTTCGGTACAGATGGGCCCGTTGATCTCGGCCAAGCAGCAGGACCGGGTCACCGGCTACATCGAACTCGGTCGCGAGCTGGGCGCGACCATTGCCTGCGGCGGCGAAGGTTTCGGGCCGGGTTACTTCGTCAAGCCAACTGTGATCGTCGATGTCGACCAGCGTCATCGCCTGGTGCAGGAAGAAATCTTCGGGCCGGTGCTGGTGGCGATGCCCTTTGATGACCTCGACGAAGTGATCGGCATGGCCAACGACAACCCCTACGGGCTGGGGGCGAGTATCTGGTCGAACGACCTGGGGGCGGTGCACCGGATGATCCCGCGGATCAAGTCGGGCTCGGTGTGGGTCAACTGCCACAGCGCACTCGACCCGGCGCTGCCGTTCGGTGGTTACAAGATGTCCGGCGTCGGCCGCGAGATGGGCGCGGCGGCCATTGAGCATTACACCGAGCTCAAGTCGGTGCTGATCAAGCTCTGATCATCAGCCTGTAACAGTGACAATGCTGTTACAGGCGATGCTCTCCTGACATGCTAGTAGCCGAAAAATAAGCCCCTAGTTACTAGCCCTCGACGCTCCTCCTGAATTTTCGAAGTTGCGCACAGCCTTGGTAAGGTGTGCAAGTTTATCACTTGCAGCCTTAATCCTTGATTTACCACGAACTCTCATATGGGCACTGACATAAGCCGGATAGCTATTGAAAGGAATTCCTGGCATCCCCTTGTTTTTATTTATAACCAAGGCTGCAACGAGGTGCACCGGGTCAGTCTTGCTCACCGTATGAGAATGCGCTGTTTTGAATGCCACGTAGCGCCTCACACCCTCATCCCATTGTTCCTTTGGGAATCCAGGATTGGTCCACTTTGCTTTAGAAATTGACTGTATTTGTCCAACCTGGGCATTGCGAGTGGAAGAGCTTGAAGAAGCTGATGCAACAACATGACTAGGATCATGAGACTGACCTGATGTATCCATGGCTTCAGAGCCTTGGAATGATCCCGCATAAACGATAACGCTAGCGCGCTTCCGCTGTGCAGTCACGATCACACTTTGGCGGGGAGGTGCTGGGGGGTCGTCAAACTGAGACAACGGCCCATTGCCCCTGGTTAAAACGCTGAACTTCATATTTCCATCAATGTCCATGTAGTTGACAGGGTCGCCACCACAATATGCATAAGTATGCAGTCCCCCCACACCAAATGGGCTGTATGGGTCGGGTGAGATGAAACGCATCAGGGTCGGGCTGAACGCTCGAACTCCATTTCCTAACAGATAGCAGCTGGACAAACGATCATGCACCTGTCCATTAAAAGCCAAAACACCTATACAAGGAGAAAAAACGGAGCACCCATAAACAGAGTAGTTCATACACCCTCCTCATAGTACCAACTCGCCAGCAACCAAACTGACGCATCGTGTTCTCCATCACCCAAAAGAAGTCCCCCGAAAAATGCCATGAGTCAACCTGAAGCTAAACTTAAGCCTTATTCGAAAGCTGGAGCCAATTGCGTTGTCACGACACACCTGAAAATCAATCATGACCGTAACACATTGCACATACAAGCATGTCGAAGGCGGTCATCACAACTATCAAAACTAACAGGCGCCAAGCTACATAGGCTTTGATATACTCATCAACCATTTCTGTAATAGAATTCGTTCAGAAGTAGAATAGTCCTCTAATACCTTCTGGATACTTTTGCCTCCCTTGAGTGCTCGCACCACCGGCGCCAACTCCACGTTTTGCAAATGCCAAATTCCCAAAGGCTGATCTGCCGTTACAACCACTTCGGCCTCATCCACCAGTCCACCACGCAATACCGGCCTGCGTTCAATTTGCACCGCCTTCCAGCCCACCTTCAGATGCGACAGCTGCGCATCCGGCCATGCCCGACGGCGTTCCCAGAATGGCTGCCCAGCGCGTTTTAGCTCCTGCCCGTAGAAGTCCCGCCCGATGCGGGCAAAGCGCAAAAAAAGCTGCTCGATCCGCTGTTGGTGGAACTGCTTGGCCAGTGCCGCACGCTCAGGCCGGCGCAGTAGGGTATTGATCACCACAGGCGCCTGCAGCGCCGAGGACAGCGACTGGAAAATCCCATTCCCCGATAGTGGGTCAACCGCCATCGCAGCATCCCCCACCCGTATCCAGTCATCCCCCACGCATTCGCCGGCCAGTATCGCGGTACTGCTACGGGCATGTACCTGTGCAGGTTCCATCGCCTGCGCCCCGAACAGTTCGGCCACTAACGCCGAGCCACGGCGCCGTGTGGCGCAGTACTCAGGCAGAGCGGCCTTGGTCGGCACCCCTTGGGCATCGAGGGTAATCTGCCAATAACAGCGCCCATCGGCCAACCTGGCCATCCAGGCCCAGCCGCCGTCCAGGCTTTCCACCGCCGAAGCCGGTGCGCCTGGGGCGTCATGCCAGACATTGAGCAAACTGATCGTCTCAGGTCCGCGCAGGCGGTCAGCTGCCAACGGTGCCTGGCGCCCACGGGCCTCAACCAGGAATGCGGCCTGCAGGGTTTGCCCATCGTCCAGGCGCACCTGATGACCCTCGGCACGCGCCACCTCACGGATGCGCCCTTCGATCAGCGTCACCCCTGCCCGTGCAAGGTCAGCTCGCAAGGCACGGTCGAAGCGTTGCCGGTCGAGCAGAAACTCCTGGTTCATCTGCAGGTGCTCGCCATTCCAGCGCACCTGACGTGTCGCTGGCATCGCCGCCTCGCTCAGGGCCCCGCCTAGGCCGGCATGGCGCAGACCTTCCAGCACCCGCTGCGAAACGCCTTCCACGGCAGCAAAGCGGCGCCAGTCGGACACCACCGTGACTGGGTAGCCCAGGCGGCGCAGGCCGATTGCCGTGGCGGCCCCCGCGGGGCCGGCACCCAGCACCACGATGTGCGGCTCACTCATCCTCGGCACCTCGCCGCTCAGGGCCGCTGAATGCGGCATGGGCGCGCAGCCAGTCGAACACCTGCTGCCGCCCCATGCCGGGCCGCTCACGCAGTAACGCTGCAACGCGCCCGCTCAGCGCAGCGCAACCCAGGCTTGCCCCTGCCCGGCCACCGGCGCCGACATGGCCACCGAAGTCCGCCTGTGCAGTGCCCAGCCAGGACCACTGCCCCGGTGCGCAACGGGCATCGCCGGTCATGCGAATCACGCCCGGGTAACTGGCCGGGTACACCGCCCCACCCTGCGCCGGGCTGGAGGCGCACAGCAGCACGCCAGCCGCCTGGGCCTCGGCGCAGGCCTGGTGCAGCACGGGCCGGTCCTGCAGCAGGCCGAGGCTGAGGTTGATCAGCGTCGCCCCCTCTTCCACCAGCCATAACAATGCGGCGGCCACCTGCAACGCACTGGTGCTCGCCTGCGCAGAAAACACCTGGGCCAGCAACAGCGGCACCGGGCCAGATTCACGCAGCAGGCCAGCGACTACGGCACTGCCGTGGCCTAGTTGGTCGGGCAACGCTTCGCCTTCTCGCAGCTGGCCTTCCTCAAGCCAGAAGCGTCGTGCGCCCAGCAAATCCAGTGCTTGGGCAGACGAGCAACCGCTGTCGATGACCCCGACACGCAACTCATTGCCCATGCTTGATGGCCTCCTGGGGCAACACCTTCAGTTGCCCATCATGCAGGTGCAAATGCAAGTCAGCATCGGCGAGGGTCGAGGCTCGGTGGCTGATCAGAATGCGCGTGCGCCCGGCAAACAGCTGGTCGATGGCCGCGATCACTTCGCGCTCGGTCGCTTCGTCTACCGCCGACGTGGCCTCGTCCAGCACCAGGATCGCAGGGGCCTGCAACACCGCGCGGGCAATGGCGATACGTTGCTTCTGCCCGCCAGACAGCTGCTGGCCACGCTCGCCCAACAGCCCGTCCAGCCCCAAGGGCAGGCTTTCGACCAGGCTGTCCAGGCGCGCCAGGCGCACCACCCGTTCAAGTTCCGCACGGCTGGCTTCGGGCACCCCGTAGGCAAGGTTCTGCGCCAGGGTGCCACGGAACAGCACGATGTCCTGGCTGACCACGGCAATGCGCCGACGCAGCGCCGCCAGGTCGAGTTCGCGCAGGTCGGTGCCATCCAGCAGGATGCGCCCAGCGTCCGGGTCGTAGAACCGTTGCAGCAGATCGATCAAGGTCGACTTGCCGACGCCAGAGGCGCCGCTGATGGCGACCTTCAGGCCACCCGGTACGCAGATATTCACATCGCTCAGCACCGCGCCTTGGCGCCCGTCATGGGCGAAGTGCAAGGCCTCCAGGCGCAATTCACCTGGCCCGTCTGGTATCGGCTGTGGCGTGTCCACCTGGCGCACGGCAACGGCTTCTTGCTTAAGCTCCATTACCCGGCCCAAGCTCACGGCCATGCGCTGCACCGCCACATACAAGCCCAACAGGCTTTGCACCGGCCCGACCGCCATGCCCATGTAGGTGGAAAACGCGATCAGCGCGCCTAGTTGCCAGGTACCTTGGATCACCCACCAGCCGCCGACCAAAAAAGCGCAGGCGCGGCACCAGGAGGTCAGCGTGCCCGGTATCGCCTGGGTAAAGAACTCGGTCACCTGCACCTTGAGCAACTGGCTCATGTAGCCCTGGCCCAACTGGTCCAGGCGCCCGGCTTCCCGAGCCTGCTGGCCAGCCGCCTGAATGAACTTCATGGCCGGCAGCGTCTCGACCAGAAACGACGAGACATCGGCCGAGCGCTCACGCAAGCTGCGCACCTCGCGCTCGACTTTGCGCCGCATCCAGCGCAACCACAGCACCTCGAGCGGGATCAGCAGCGCCAGCAACAGCGACAGCTGCCAAGACAACATCAGCATCAAGGCCACCGCACCTATCAAGCCGATCACGGCAGACACCGCTGAAAACAGCGAGTCCACGGCAAAGCGCTGGATTTCGGCGACGTCGCCATCCAGCCGCGAAAGGATATCGCCGATGCGCCGCCGCCCGTAAAAAGTGGGCGACAACTGTTGCAGGTGGCGGTAAAGGTCATCACGCAGCGCGAACAGAATGCGCCCGGACAATCGCGTATGCAGGTAGCGGTTGACCCCGGCCAGCACGGTGCCCAGCAGGCCCGCAGTGATCATGATCGCCGCCATGTGCCAGAGGGTCTGGTAGTCCTTGGCCAACAGGCCTTCGTCGATCAGTGTCTTGACCAGCCAGGGTTGCGCCAGGGCCAGCAGCGACGCGCCCAAGGACAAGCCCAGCAGCACACCGATGGCGCGTCGATGGGGGCGGACAAAACCATACAGCCAGGCCAACGCCTGACGCATGAGGACAGGGTCGCTGGTCTCTACCAGCCTTGCGAACAAACCACCCATGTCAGCTACGCAACTGCTTGAGCTTGCGGTACAGCGTCGCCCGGCTGATACCCAGGGCCTCGGCGGCTGCCGAGACGTTGCCCTGGTGGCGGCCCAGGGCGCTGCGAATCAGCTCCAGTTCATTGTCCTTGAGGCTGCCGGACGGCGTCGTGCCGCTGGCCAGTTCATCGAGTAGGCAATCGGTGAGGTGATCGAGGGTCAGCACCTGCTCACCGTCCTCACGCATGGCCAGCGCGGTGCGCACGACCATCTCCAGCTGGCGGATGTTGCCAGGCCAGTCGAAGCCTTCGAGCAAGGCGCTGAATGCCGGGTCCAGGCTCACGCCCTTGGCGCCGGACTTGTCCAGTAGCCCTTGGATGATCCCGGCCAGGTCGTCACGCTCGCGCAGGGCCGGCAGGCGCAGCGAGACGCCATTGACCCGGTAATAGAGGTCTTCGCGAAAATGCTGTTCAAGCACCAGGCGTTTGAGGTCGCGGTGGGTGGCGCAGATCAGCGCCACGTCGATGTCCTGCTCGTCACCCGCGCCCAGAGGCGCCACGCGGCGCTCTTGCAGTACCCGCAACAGCCTGGCCTGCAGGGCCAGCGGCATGTCGCCGATCTCGTCGAGGAACAGCGTGCCGCCATGGGCCTGCATCAGCCGCCCGACCATGCCGCCACGGCGTGAGCCGGTGAACGCCCCTTCGCGGTAGCCAAACAGTTCGGATTCGATCAGCCCTTCGGGAATGGCCGCGCAGTTGACCGCCACAAACGGCTTGTCGGCCCGCGGGCTGGCCTGGTGCAGGGCCCGGGCGACGACTTCCTTGCCGGTGCCGGTCTCACCCAGCAGCAGTACCGGCAAGCCATTGCCCAGGCCCTGGCGGGCCATACGCAGATTGCGCGCCAGGCGTGGGTCGCCACCGGCCAGTGCATCGAGCGCCGGTGACGTGTTGGCCAGCGCCGGCTTGCTCACCGCCACGCTGCTGTTCAACTGCCCGTTACGTGGCAGTTGCAACGCGCGGAAGAAGAACTCGCCCTTGGCCGTCTGCACACTGCTGACACCGCCCTGCCAAAGCCGGGCGATGAAGGCCGGCGAGCGCTCGCCGAGCAGGTCGCTGCTACGCCGACCAATGAGGTCCTGGCGCGGCACCTGCAACAATTGGCAGGCACTGTCGTTGGCCGCCAGCACTTCGCCGTCCAGGCTCAATGCCAATAGACCGTGCCAGGCACTGTTGAGGTACTGCGGGCGGCTATGGAAGGCCAGCACCAGTTGCTCGGGGTGGCACAGGCCGAAAAGCCGGCCTTCGATGTTGCCGGCTGCCAGCATCAGCGTCGACAGGCTGTCCTGCGGTTGCGCCATCACGCCTTCGCGGGTGATGTCGAGCACACCGATCACCTCGCCCCGCGGGTCACGCAGCGGCACCGAGGTGCAAGAGAACGGGCTGAGGCGATCGAGGTAGTGTTCACCACAGTTGATCAAGGTCGGCCGCCCTTCTACCACGGCCGTGCCGATGGCATTGGTGCCACGCAGGGATTCGCTCCAGCAACTGCCTGGGTGCAGGTCACGCAAGCCTTCGCGGCTGAGCACGTGGGTTTGGCCTTCGATGGCCAGCACGTTGGCCTGGGCATCACCGAGGATGATGATGCCTGCCTTGCCCTGGCGCGAGACCAGGTAATCCAGCTCGGGGGTGACGGCATCGACCAGCAAGCGGTTGCGCTCCAACAGCATGCGCAGGTCATGGCCTTGCTCCAGGCCCAGGCCGACCTGCTCGCCTTGAAGGCAGTCCAGGCCATGGCCCAGGCTGCGGCGCCAGGACGCGTCGATTTCATCGCGCAGCATGCCCAGTGGCAGCTCGCCTTCGCTGGCCAGCTTGAGCCGGGCCTGGCGGGATTCGTGTAGCGGGTCTTGGGCGTTTGTTATTAGTTGTCGCGCCATTTTCTACTCCGGCTGCGCCCCGCGAGTGGCGGGGTACAGGCTTGGGAATTTTTCGCAGTGTGCGGGAGAAAAGGCTGGGCGTCATCTGGTTGATGGGTTGGGGTATGGCTGGAAGTGCATGGCTTGGGTTTCGTGTGCGGGCAGAGATCGAGCGCCGCGCGGGCGGCGCTCGATCTCACAGGCGCCAAACCTCTGTCGGCGAATAGCTTGATCTCAAAGGCTACGCAGCACCTGTGGGAGCGGGTTCACCCGCGAAGAGGCCCTCAAGGTCGATCACGGCTGCTGATTCTGACTCAGGTACTTGTCCACCGTCGCCTTGCCATCCCCCGCCTCCCCCGCCACCTGCCACAACCGCCGCTCAATACCCTGCGCCAGCAAATGCCCCACCGCCGCCTCGATCGCCGACAGCACGCACAGCTGCGCCGGCTCATTGGTGGTATACCCCACCTCCGCCTCCAGCAACTTCTTGAACTCGATGAACTTGAACACCCCGGCACTGCGCCCAACCGAGTAGATGGTCTTGCTGGTCATGACGTTGGCCAGCACCTGCCCGGTGCGCACATCGACTGCGCGCAAGTTCACGGTCACCTGGTCGACGCGGTACTCGCGGGAGATGTCTATGCCTAAGTAACGCGCCCCTTCCCCGCCACTGCGCACGTTGGTGTCATAGGCGATGATGCCGCCTTCGAGCATCAGGTTGGCGGCCTGCAACGGCGGCAGTTCGCCCATGATGTTCTCTGCAACATCCGGCTTCTTCTGCGAGGCGCGGATGATCTTGCGTTCGGTCAACAGGTTCTGCAGCCCTTCACGCTCCAGCACCACGAACCAGCCACTGGCGCTCAGGGCGTCCATCAGCATGCTCGCCGCGCCTTGGGTGACGCTGGTCGAGAACGAACTGGCCGGGGTGGGTTTGTACTGCCCGGTCTGGTCGCGGAAGCCATACACCACCGCCATCAGCCGGCCTTTAGGGCGTGGCATGTTGATCAGGTCGTAATAGGTCGAGGCGCGCGGGGTCAGGGTCGGGGTTTCCGAGTCCTGTTCGGCCGACATGGGTTCGCGCAGGCTGCAACCACTTTGCAGGCCAAGGGCGGTGAGGATCAGCAGCGTGCTCAGCAGACGTTTCATGGTGTTCTCTCCCCAACATAAATGCCTTTCCCTCTCAGGGGTTCAGGCCGCTGACCTCAATGATCGAAATTTCTCCTGTGGCGCGGTCGGTGACCTTGATGCTCAGCGCCCCTGAATCGTCGATAACGTCGATCAGGAAGGCATCGGTGGCCATGCTTCCGGTGCTGCCATTGCTGATGTTGTCCAGCAGCTGCGACAACATCCGCGACTCCAGCTGATTGCTGAAGCGCTCCAGGGCCGAGGTGCCCGAGAAGGCAGACGCGCGGTCCTTGAGGTCGGGGTCGTCGTAGTCGTTCTGCGCCTGGGCGTTGTTCAGCAACCAGGTGCCGTTGAGCGGGTTGCCGCCGAAGGCCGGGTTGACCGGGGTGTACACCAGCTCGGTGGCCTGGGCAGCACAGGCGCTGGCCAGCAGGCAGGCGGCGATGCAACGGGGAATGCGGGTTTTCATAGCTCGTCCCTCTCCAGATCGGTGGTGTCCTGCAGCAGGCGTTGCAACTTGCGTTGGATGATCTGCTGCTTGACCAGGTCGGCGGCCGCGACGGCCTCTTCTTTGAGTTCCGTTGTGTTGGGTGGCAGGAAGCGGCGGTACATCACGTCGCGCTCGAACTCCACGGTGATCAGGCTGCCCCAGCGGGCATCCGGGCGTTCGCGCACCACCAGGTTGAAGTCCAGGCGGCTGGTGGCACGCAGGCGGTCGGCGAAGTAGTAGTAAAAATCGTGGCCGATGTGCGAGATGGTGTTGTCGACGATAAAGCCCATCATCTCGTCCTCTTCAGCCGCCTTCAGCGCGCTGCTCAGCGAGCTCGCCAGCAACAGGCTCAGGCACAGCGCAGCCAGGCGGTTCATGGCGTGTCTCCCGGGCCGGCATGGGGCTGGGCACCATTGGGGCTGTCGGCGAACGCCTGCTCGGCGACGAACTGCCAGTCGCTGTAATGCTCCAGCCCTTCGAAGCCCGACCACTCGGCGGCAAAGCCACTGCGTTTGAACGGGGTGGCGTCCGAGCGGCTGTGCACGCCGGTGATACGGCCGTCGATCGAGCGCAGCAGGCCCCAGTCGTCGCTGTTGGTGATCGGGTCCGGGTAGAGCCTGCGGATGTGCCGCTTGGCCTCGGGGAAGCGGTTGTCCTGCAACAGGTCGGCCAGGTCCTGGGGGTACTGGGCCAGCCCCGGCGATGCGCGGTAGTAACTGCGCAGGGCTTGGGCGTACTGGCTGCCGACCCACAGCAACTGGCGCTCGTGGTCGCGCTGGGCGGCACTCGACCAGACCGTCCCGGTGGCGGCCAGGGCCACGCTGCTGACCGCGATCAGCAGCAGCACGCCCAGGTAGGTGAAGCCGGCACAGGCCTTACCATTCAGCATAGAGGCTGCCATCACGCGCCCTCCCTGTAGCGCCGCTTTTGATGTCGGCCACGCCACCGGCCACACCTTCCGGCGGTGGCACCAGTTGCCAGGCATCGCTGCGTTCGGTGATCGGGTCCACCGGGGTGTTGCGCAGGTAGCGCAGCTCGACCAGTTGCTCAAGCGAATCGGGGTAGTGCCCGGTGTCGCCGTAGAAGTGGTCCAGCGACTCGCGCAGCACTGCCAGGCTCTGGCGCAGGGTGGCCTCGCGGGAGCTCTCCAGGCTGTTGAAGTAGCGCGGCATGGCGATGGTCATCAGCGTGGCGATAATCGCCATCACCACCAGCAGTTCGATCAGGGTGAAGCCTCGGCTGCGTTTCATGGCCGTCACCATTGCCCGTAGGGGATGTTGTTGAGGCCTTTGCCACGGGCCTTGGAATACACGTCGAAGACGTCTTCGCCTTCCCGTGGGCTGTCAGGGCTGCTGTCGTAGGCACGCAGGCCCCAGGCCCCCTCATCGTCCTCCTTGGCCGCCAGCAGCGGGTCGTGGGGGATGCGCCGCAGGAAGTAGAACTTGGCCCCCTTGGCACTGCGCACATCACGCACCCCGTCGACCAACACCTGCAGGTTGGGCGGGTAGCCGCTGGCATCCAGGCGTTTTTCGATGTAGCCGGCGTCAAAGGCGCGCTTGTAGGCATCGATTGCATCACGGATCTGATACAGCGCCTCGCGCAGTTGCTGCTCCTTGCCCCGGCGCACCACGGTTTCGGTCAGCGGCGCGGCCATGCTGGCGAGCAGCCCGAGCAGTGCCAGGGTCAGCACCACCTCGATCAGGCTGAAGCCTTGCATGCCGCGTTTCATGGCCGCGGGCTCCCGTTGGCAGGCACCACGGCCATCTGGCTTTCCACTACCGGCGTGTCACCGGACGGCGTATTGCCCGGTACATCGGTTGGCGGCAGCGGCGCCATCTGGCGGACTTGCAGGCTCGACTCGGTGCCGGTGGCAAACTCCATGTCCGACGGGCTCTGGTACGGCAGGTTGCGCACGATGCGCGGGGTAATCGCCAGCACCAGTTCGGACTTGCTCATGTCGTCCTTGTTGCTGCCGAACAGCCGGCCCAGGCCGGGGATGTCGCCCAGGCCGGGGATCTTGTTGCCGCTGGCGTTGTGGTCGTTACGCACCAGCCCGGCCAGTACCTGGGTTTCACCGTCGTGCAGGCGCAGGCTGGTCTGGGCGTTGCGGGTATCGACCTGAACCGGAATGGTGCCCTGGCGCGTGGCCTCCAGTGGGGTGGCGTTGCTGACCTCCAGTGCAATCTTGATCGCCACTTCGTTGTTCAGGTGCACGGTAGGCTGCACTTCAAGCTTCAGGCCCACGTCCAGGTAGGTGACGCTTTCGGTGATCACTGGGCCCTGGGTCGACGGCACCGAGGTGGCGCTGATGATCGGCACCCGCTGGCCGATGTGGATGCGTGCCTGCTCACGGTTGCTGACGCGGATCACCGGGCTTGCCAGGGTGTTGATGTCCTTGTCCTGGGCGTTGATCTTGGCCTGTGGGGCCGGCGAGATACTGATGCGGCTGGAGTCGATGCCGCGCAACTGGTCCAGCACGCTGACCGGTTTGCCGTCGGAGGTCAGCACGCCGAAGGTGTTGGGCCATTGCAGGCCGAGGTCGAGGATGCGCGAGGTGGCCACCTCCATAACCTCCACTTCCAGCACCACTTCGGGGTTGGACTGGTCCTGGGACTGCAGCAGCTTCTCGGCCATGCGCACTGCGTCGGGGCTGTCGCGCATGGTCAAGGTGTTGAGGCGCTCGTCGACGAACACATCGCGGGTCTTGAGCATGGTCTTGACCATGTTCAGCGCCGTGTTGGCGTCGATGCTGGTCAGGTAGAAGGTGCGCATGACCAGTTCCTGGTAGTCCTTGGCCTTTTGCGGCGAGTCGGGGTAGATCATCAGGGTGTTGTCGTTGACGATCTTCTGGCGCAACTGGTTCTGCTCCAGCAGCAGGGCCACGGCGTCCTCGATGCGGACGTCGCGGACGAAGATGGTGGCCTTCATGTCCGGGCGCAGGTCTTTGTCGAAGATGAAGTTGATGCCAGCGACCTGGGACAGCACTTCGAAGATGGTCTTCAGGTTGGCATCACGAAACTCCAGGGTGACCGGGCGCTCCAGCTTGCTGCGCAGCTGCGGGAAGGGCTGCGCAGTGCGTGCCTGGACGTTCTCGATGTCGCTGCGCAGGGTCATGCCCTTCTGGTTCTGCGGGTCCAGGCGCAGCACTTCGCGCATGTAGCGCTCGGCACCGAACAGGTCGCCCTGGCGCAGGGCCGCCTGGCCGAGGGCGACGCGTTCGTCAAGGGTGCGGATCAGCTCCAGTTGACGGATGCCTTCCTGGGCACGGCGGTTGTTGGGCTCGATGCTCAGCACCCGGCCGTAGCCCATGCGCGCACCGGCAAAGTCGTGGCGGATACGGTCGCTGTCGGCCTGGCTCAGCAGTGCCTCGACCGCCGCCTGGCGGCCATGGGCCAGGGCGATGTTCAGTTCGGTGTCGCGCGGGTCTTCACGCAGGGCCTCTTCCAGGCGCGCGATGCCGGCTTCGTACTGCCCCTCCTTCATCAGTTCTGCGCTGTCTTCGCGTACCGCACTGGAGCCGCAGCCGGCGATGGCCACGCACAGCGCCAACAGCAGGAACGGAGCAGGCTTGCACAGCTTCGATGACTTCATGGTGCGCTCCCGACAGACAAGGTCTGCGACTGATGCAAAGGCAGGTAGACCAGGCTCAGCTCGTTGGCCGAGACCCGGTCGAGGCGGTAGGTGTCTTCGATGACGTCGCCCTGGCGCACGACGTAGAGTTTTTCGCCGCTCTGCAGAAACACCTGCAGGTCGTCGCGATCGCCCAGGCGGCCGACGAACTGGAAGGGCAACGCCGGTGCCGTGGGTGCGGCAACCACCACGGGTGTGGCGATGATCGGTTGTTCGGTGACGGTGGCCAGGGCCTTGGGTTTGGTCCAGCGCTGGCTCGGGAACAGGTCGGTGGAGGCCTGTTCTGGCCTATTCGCGGGCAAGCCCGCTCCCACTGGTTCCATGGGCACCCCCGAACCTGTGGGAGCCGGCTTGCCGGCGATTGGGGCGTCCTCGACTTGCTGGCCAAACCAATGCCCAGGCGCCCACGCCAGCGCGGCAGAAAGCCCAAGAAACCCGAGCCAGACCAACCCACGTTGAGTATTCATCACGACCTCGACAGGTAGAGGGTCATGCGCAGGCGGGCGTTGAGCTCGCTGTCGCCGATGCGTTTGCGTTGCAGCTCAAGGTCTTCCAGCACCAAGGTCGGCAGCTGGCCAAGCAGGCCCTTGAGGAAGCCGCGGATCTGCGGGTAACTGCCGCGGACCGGCAGCACGATCTGGTAGCGCGCCAACTGGGTTTTCGGGTCGATGCCCAGGGCGTACTCGCCGCGTGCCAGGCTGATGTGCTCGGCACTGGCCAGGTGATACAGCCGCTCGATCAGTTCGCTGGCCTGCGGCTGACCGGGCAGTTGCTGACGCAGGGTGTCGAGGGCCTGCTGCTCGGGCTTGACCGCGATTTTCAGCTCGCCGCGTTGCACCCTTCCCACTTGCACACTGGCGTCTGCCTCGCTGGCCCGCAGTTCGCGCACGCTTTGCCATTGCGGCAATACACCGGCCACCGCCACGCCGACCACCAGCAGGCCAACGGCAACGGCGGCCAGGCCCACCGGGCCGATACGGCGCAGGTACTCCTGAATGATCAGGCTGCTAAGCGGTTCAGGGGCGCGCATGGCCGGTCTCCCAGGTGGCGGTCAGGGTGAAACGCACCGGGTGCTCCGGCTGGCTCACCATCACCTCGTGATTGAGCAACGAAACATCGCTGAGCTCGGCACTGGCCTCCAGGCGCTGGTGGTACTGCAGCATCGCCTCCAGGTTGCGCGCCTCGGCGGCAATGCGGACCTGGCCCTTGCGAGCGTCCGGGGTCAGGCCAAGCAGCGCCACATCGTCCTGCGGCAGTGCTTCGAGCATGGCGAACAGTTGCTGCCAGGGCCGTTGCAGCTGCTGCGAGACATTGCGCATCTGCGCCAGGCGCTCGGCCTGCTCGCGGCTGGCTGCACTGCTTTGCGGCGCCGCGGTGGCTGGGCGCCGGCCCAGTTGCAGCTCCAGGCTGTGCAGGCGGCCTTCGAGGTCGACTTGCTCGCCCTGCAGGTGGTGTTGCAGCAGCACCAGTGCGGCCACCCCTGCACAGCCCAGGGCCAGCAGCGACCAAGCCAAGGCGCCATTGCGGCGGGGCTGGAATTCCAGGTCGAGGCGGCGCATGTCAGGCCACCGCCCGCCACATGGCGCACAGGGGGTCGGCTTCGCTGGCCGGCTGGCACAGCTGCACCGCTGCCAGTTGCGGCACGTCGCCGCGGCCGGGCGCATGCAGGTAGACCCGTGGCAGATGCTCGCCGTACAGCTCGCAGGTACGCTCGATCAACGCTTGCAGGGCCTGGTCGGTATCGGCACAGCCTTGCGCCAACACCTGCTGCCAGGCACCGCCAGCAGCCAGCAACAGCACGCTGCGGCGCGGCTCGGCGAGGACGAACAGGAAGTCGCCTTGTGCCAGCTGCGCCGAACAACGGTTGTAGGCCGCCATCAGGTACGGCTGCACCGAGCGCAGGCTCAGGCGGCTTTCCCGGCCCAGCGCCTGCAGCCGTTGCAGCAAGGCCTCGGGCAACGCCGTGGCAATGCGTGCGGCACCTGCCGGCTCCGGCGAGAGGACGATGCGCCAGTCACCCAGCGACTGGCCGTAGAGGTTCTCGAAGCAGGCCCGCGCATAAGCATCCAGCTCGCGTGGATGGCCAATGGCATCGCTCCACGGGACCAGGCAGAAGCGGCTGTAGCGGGCCGACAGCAACACCCGCAATTGGGCGCCGCGTACGGCGTGCTCGGCCAGCAGGGCGCCCAGCGCTTCGACAGCAGCTTCCCAGGCCGGTTGGGCGGCGTCGCAGCTGAATTCGCGGCTGCCCAGCCACTGGTGCTGATTGCCTTTCCAGCAACCCAGGCCAACACCCTCGGCGCCGAGCACGGCACAGTATTTATGAGCAGCACGATCACGCAATGAATGTGACACGGTTGATCTCCTCAAGGGTGGTGCGGCCGTCACGGACCAGGTCCAGGGCCGAGGCCCGCAGCAAGCGCAGGCCGCGCTGGCAGGCGAGTGACTTGATCTGCGACAGGGGGCGGCGTTCGACGATCATCTGCCGCAGGTCATCGTCCAGGTGCAGCAGCTCGGCGATGGCGCTGCGGCCGCGATACCCGCTGCCGCGGCACTGGCCACAGCCCTGGGCGCGGACGAACGTCCAGCCAGCGACGGCGGCGCGGGTCAGGCCCGAGGCCAGCAGGGTTTCATCGTCCACTTCGCAGGCGCTGGCGCAGTGCGGGCAGGCCAGGCGAATCAGGCGCTGAGCCAGGATGGCGTTGAGCGCCGAGACAAAGCTGTAGGGGTCGACCTGCATCTGGCTGAAGCGGCCGATCACATCGAAGACGTTGTTGGCGTGGATGGTGGTGAACACCAGGTGCCCGGTCAGGGCCGACTGCACGGCGATCTGTGCAGTGTCTGGGTCGCGGATCTCGCCGACCAGGATCTTGTCCGGGTCGTGGCGCAGGATCGAGCGCAGACCGCGGGCAAAGGTCAGGCCCTTCTTCTCGTTGACTGGAATCTGCAACACGCCGGGCAGTTGATATTCGACCGGGTCTTCGATGGTGATGATCTTGTCAACGCCGTGGTTGATCTCGCTGATCATGGCGTACAGGGTGGTGGTCTTGCCGCTGCCGGTGGGGCCGGTGACCAGGATCATGCCATAGGGTTCGGCGGCCAGCCGGCGCAAGGCACGCAGGGTTTCGTCGGCAAAGCCCAGGGCCTGCAACTGCACGCCGCTTACCTTGTCGGACAGGTCCTGTTTGTCGAGCACCCGCAGCACGGCGTCTTCGCCAAAGATGCTGGGCATGATCGAGACCCGGAAGTCGATCTGCCGCTCACCCACGGCGACCTTGAAACGACCGTCCTGGGGCACGCGTTTCTCGCCGATGTCGAGCTCGGCCATGACCTTGATGCGCGAGATCACCTGGTCGGCGAAGGCGCTGCCGCTGGCCTTGCCGGCACCGTTGAGCACACCGTCGATACGGTACTTGATGGTCAGGCCCTGGCCGGTCATGCCCAGGTGAATGTCGCTGGCGTGCAGTTTGAGGGCGTCGTAAAGGGTCGAGTTGACCAGCTTGACCACGCGGCTCTGGTCTTCGCTGATGCTGGTCAGCGACAGGCGTTGCAGCGGGTCGCTTTCGCTGCTGGCTTCACTGTCTTGGTCAAGCGCATCGACCGCGTGGAAGCTTTCTTCATGGCGGGCCAGAAACGTCGCCAGCTCGGCGGCGTGCGCCAGGTACAGCGGCGCGCCTTGCAGCACATCGTCGATCCAGGCCAGGCGCGCAGGGTCGAAGGGGTCGGCGAACACACCCAGCAGTTCGCCGCCCTGCTCGATCAGCACGAACTCGCGTTTCAGGCACTGGGCCAGGCTGACCTTGTCGAAGCGGGGGGTGCTGGCCAGCAGCGCCTGGCTGTGCAGCACGGGGTAATGCAGGGTGATGCCGAGGCGGCGGGTGAAGGTGTCCGGGGTGTCGTTGGCCAGGCGCTCCAGGCAATTGAGCAGGCGTTCGTCACTGGCTTGCAGACGGGCCTGGGCCAGCAGCTCGCGTGTAAAACCGACAATCTCGAGTACTTCGGGCATGGCCTGCGACTCCGCTCAGGGGGCGCGTCGCAGGCTGGCTCAGCCAGGGCAGCGGGCGCCGCTATTCCCCTGTGAGCAGTTGTTCGTCATCCGGACCTGGGGGCTTGGCGCCATTACGGCGGCGGTCGGCCAGTACCCAGCTACCATCGTACAACTGCAGGGGGAACGATTCGTTCCTGGTCTGGCGTCGTTCGACGAACCCTTCTGCCGGGTTGTCCGTGGCCCTGCGCCGGCGCTCGATGCCCATCAGGTCGAGGATCGCGCGCGCCAGTTCCGCTAACGGGAACGGTTTGAACAGGACATGGGTCACGCCAAGTTCGGCGGCTCGCTCACGGACCTCGGCGGTCGGGTGGGCGGTGATCAGCACGAAGTGGCACTGCCTGTTCTTGCGCACGGTCTCCAGTACCTGAAAACCCTCCATATCGGGCAAGCGGTAATCCAGCACGATCACTTGCGGTGCCAGGCGTTCAGCCTGCTCGATACCACTGGCACCGTCGTGGGCAACATGAACTTCCAGGCCTTGCGCCTGCAAATACGCCTGCAGGTTCTGCGCAAGAGTCTGTTCGTCATCGACTACCAATACTCTGTTCACCAAGGTCGACTCCCAAATACTGCCCGGTTTCCCGGTCTGCGAAGTGCGGCCTTGATAAGGCTTGAGCAGGCTTCGTGCCAGGCGTGAATAGTCATGCTGCACCACTGTAAGTCGTTGATCTGGCAAGGGTGCCCGAAAACACCCCAGGCGCGGAGAGCAGGCGAGCTCGCCCGGTTCCCCACATCCGGGGAACCTGATGGCACTTTGCCAAGTCGTTATTCCCCAGCTTTGGGGAAACGCCATCGGGGCCTTCAGTCGGCGATTTCCACTTTAGCGGATTCGCGCAAACGTTGGCGCACAGCTTGCCGCGCTTGCGCCTGCAATTGCCCGATGAGCGAGGCCCTGGCCAAGACCAGACCCTGTTCACGTATGACAGAAGGGTTATCACTTTGGTTCTGCGCTCCTTGCAGTCTTTGTCGATTGGCCCTGTAGAAGGCCTCCACCTCGGCCTGGCTGGGCGCGTCGACCGCGCTGAGCTGGGCATACACCCGCTGGGCAGCCAGCTCGCGGCGGGTGTAATCAGCGTACTCTGCCCTATCGAAGCCTGCCTGCGCCAGACGCCGTTCAAACACTGTCGGGCTGCCAAACGCCGCCTCCACTTCACCAACCTGGGCAGACACCTGTTCATCACTGATGCCGATGCCCTGGCGTTGGGCCTCCTGCCACAGCAGCTCCTTGTCGATCAGCTCGTCCAAGGCCTGGTCGCGCAGGCGCTTGTACAGGGTCGGGTTGCGGATGCTGGCCACCGCGCGGCCCTGGGCTTCGAGGTACTCCGTGAAGTAGCGCTCAAGGCGCATCACATCGATCTCCACACCGTTTACTCGCGCGGCCGGCACATCGGCCCAACTCGCCTTGGCGACCAGCAGCAACAGGCACAGCAATAGGGTACGCATGGCAACCTCCGCTCAAGGGGTGTCCGGCACTGGCCGGTACGGGGTGACCGAGGTGAAGCGCGGCCCGGGCAAGGCCACCGCCACCACGTGGGCACCGGCCATGCCCTGCCGGCGACCGGGACCAAAGCCCAGGGCTGGCGTGAGGCCGGTAGCGACGTCGTGCAGGCCCTCCAGGGCCGTGATCAGTTGCTCGCGGCTTGCATCTCGGCCGATCTGTTTAAGGGCCTCTGTCAGCAAGCGCAGGGCGCACAGGGTGTTGACCTGCAAGGACGCCTGACGCGGGTCCAGGCCCTGGCGTTGTTGCAGCCCGGCGAGGGTCGCCAGGCCTTGCTCGGTCCAGTCTTCGGGCACGAATGGGTAGGCAAGGTAGACGCGCTGCGACCACTGCGCAGGTAAGTTCGCCACGGCCCCGACCACCTGGCTGGACGCTGCAAACAGGTATGGCTGGCGGCCTGCCGCCTGCAACGCGGCAGCCAACTCGGCAAAGGCCTGGGCGCGGCCAACGAAGACTATGCCCTGGCCGTCCACCGCCTGGCCATCGAAGGGCTGCAGGGCGCCGGGGGCCCAGCCTTGCTGCACAAGCTGTTCACGCACCTGCTCGGCCAGCGGCGCTTGCTCGTCACCGGCATACACCACACGCAAGCCATCTGGGGCGAGGCCCAAGGCGTCACGGGCGTGGCCGGCCAGGCTCAGCAGTTGCGCAGGCAAGCCCGGCAGCGGGTCGAAGATCTGCGCACTGCCGCCACTGCGCGGGGTGCTGCCGATCAGCGGCACGTTCTGCTGCGCCAGGACGGTGGTCAGTCGCTGATCGAGCATAGGTGCCAGCGGGGTAATCAGGCTGAACACCTGCTCCTTGTCCAGCAATTGGCGAAGGGCCTGCTCGGCGCTGTCGGCGTCGCTGCCCGGGTCGAGCACCACCAGTTCCAGGCGCCGCCCGTGCACACCGCCTTGCTGGTTGAGTTGCGCCAGGCCGTCTTCCAGTACTGCGCGCACCACGTGCCCTGCTTCGGCCAGCGGCCCGGAGCCCGGCAGCAAGGTGCCCAGGCGCAGCACGCCCTCCTCCACGCCCGGGTCGCGCTCATCGGCCAGGCGTTTGAGGTAGGCGGTAAGGTTGCGCTGGTCGGCGAGGGTCAAATCGAAACGCGGCATGGCGGCGTCCAGGCGATTGCCGGCAGGGTCCACCCCCTGCTGGATCGCCCTGGCCAGGCTGGCGTCGGTATAAGGCGGGTAACTGCGGCCATTGGCCTGCCGCTCGCCCTGGCCCAGGGCCAGGCGTTGCCAGTCGAGGCTCGGCGGGCGTACACCGCCTTCGGCGCGGCCGCGGCCGTCGGTGCCGTGGCAGCTTGCACAGGGTAAGACGCTGGCAGGAACGCTCATGTCGCTGGAGCCGACGCGTGCCAGCAATTGTGCGTCGCTGCTCGACTGGCCTTCGCGGTACAGACGCTTGCCGGCCTGTTCGTGTTCGGTGAGGTCGAGGGCAAAGGTTGAGCCGCACAGAGTGAGCCCTAGCACGCATACCAGGCTTTTGTAGGAGCGGCCTTGCGTCGCGAAAGGGCTGCGCAGCAGCCCCAGCAGTCTCTGCATCGACACCAAAATCTGGGGCCGCTGCGCAGCCCTTTCGCGACGCAAGGCCGCTCCTACAAGGGCATTGGCCAGCGCAAGGTTCATGATGTCACCGCCCTGCCAGCGGCTGGGCCAGCAGCTGCATGCGCTGCGCGATCGCCATTGGCGGCGCATCGGGGCGGATCTTGCTCCAGCGCTTGCCTGCCACGTCACCGGCAATCAGCTGCGTGGAATGCTGTTCGGGGCTGGGCAGGAACTGGCCGATGCGGCCCAGGACCAGGTCGACACTGGCCTTGTCGCCAGTCAGGAACAGCCAGTTGGGGCCGTCCACGCCCTGCTTCTCGGCAAAGGCCTTGAGCGCCGCCGGGGTGTCGTTGAGCGGGTCGCTGCTGATCGAGACGAACGTCACCTGCCCGGCCAACGCCGGCCCCATGGCCTCGCGTACCTCCCGCAGCTTGCGGGTGATCAACGGGCAGGCGTCGGTGCAGTGGGTGAAGATGACGTTAAGCATCACCACCTTGTCCTTGAGCACATCGCTGTAGAAGCGCAGGTCGCGGCCATTCTGGTCCTTGAGCACGGTGTCGGTGAACCAGGTCTGGGCATCGCGGGTGCCGCCGCCGCTGGTCATCGCCTGGGGCGCTGCCTGTGGCTCGGGCGCCTGCTGGGCATGGCCTTCATGGGCCAATGCGACCGAGGCAAGAATCCACAGGCAACCGCCCAGTACCAGCCAGTCGAGACCGCGCATGCCGGCGCGGCGTGAGATCAGATGGCTCATGGTTGCACCTCGTTATGGTCACCGGTGTGGTCGGCATGGTGTTCGGCGATGGCCGTGCTCTTGGCATGCACCCGGCGTGCGCTGAGGCGGTTGATTTCCGCGACCAGTACCGCCGGGTCGGTGAAGCCGTAGTAGCGGGTCCAGTGGCCGCTGCGGCCATCGCCCACCAGAATCAGCGGCGGGTGCTGGCTGAGGTCGGCACTGAAGCTGCCCAGGCCTTTGAGGGTTTCGGTGATGGCGTACGACGTACCGGTCAGCCAGCTCCAGCCCGGCCCTTTCTGGAAGGCCTTGGCGTAACCTTGCAAGCGCTTGGAATCGTCGCGCTGGGGGTCGACGCTGATCGACACCAGATGGATTTCTTCACCCACACGGCCACCCAACTGCTGCTGGACCTTGCCCATGATCGACGACACCACCGGGCACACCGTGGTGCAACTGGTGTAGATGAAACCCATCACCACCAGGTGATCGCCGACCAGGTCCTTCTCCAGGCGCACGGGCATGCCGTCCTGGTCCAGCAGCGAGACATCGGCAAAGCGCACACTGGCTTTCTCCTGTCGCGCGGCGGGCGGTTGCTCGGCATGGCCGCTGTGGTCATGCCCGGCATGGGCCAAGGCCAGGTTGCTGGACAACAACAGGGGCAGCGCCAGGCTCAGGCCCAGCCGTGTGAAAGCATGCTTGGCGTTCATCGCACACTCCTGGTTTGCATCTGGGAAGCGTCCCCTTGGGACGCCGTGGAGGCCGAGGCCGGCAGGACGCGCAGGCTGGTGTAATTCTCTTCGGCAAACTTGCGGCCCAGCGACGGTGACTGCACATGCAGGTACCAGGCGCCGGCTTCGGGCAGGGTCAAGGCCGCTTGGTAGACACCCTCGCCCACTTCTTCCAGGCGCAGGTTGCGCGGCATCGACGACGGCGCCAGGAAGTAGCGCAGGCTCAGGTCGTTCAGGCCCAGGCGCGGTTCACCGTCGTCGCCGACGATGCGCACCCGTGCGGTGAAGGCGCTGTGCTGCGGCAAAGGCTGCTCTAGGCCAAGGAACTCGGCATGCGCGCCCTTGTGCTTGCGGGCATTCGGCGCCTCGCCCACATCGGTGCTGAAGCAGTGGATGATTTGCGGCTGGTTGAGCAGGAAGGCCACGTCGAACTTGCCGGCCGCCGGCAGCTTCACCGTCGAGCCGTACACCCCTGGGGCCACCTCGCGCAGGCTGCGGTCGACGACGATGGCGGCGCGGGCCTGGTGGCCGCGGTTGTTGTAGCCCGACATCGGCGCGTTCATGCCCTCGGCGTAGAAGTAGGTGGTGTTGTCTACCGGGTTGACCACGAACACCGAGTTGTCGTCACGCGACACCGATAACCCTTGTGCCAGCGGCAGATCACCGGCTTGGCGCGGCGCGGCAGGGCCGGCGTCGAAGCCCTGGACGATCGGCGAACGCCCTTCCCCAAGGCTGCTCAGGTTGATCATGCTGACCTTGGGCGAGGCCAGGCCGCGGACGTAGGCATAGCCCTTGGTAAAGGTCAGTTGGTAGGGTTCGGCCGCCACCGGGATCCGGTGGATGAGCGTGTCGGTACTGGCATCGATCACCAAGGCTTGGTTCTCCAGGGTGTTGAGCACGATGCCGTAGCGCCCGTCGCTGCTAAAACGCATCGGGCCCAGGCCCTGTTCCGCCGTGACGGTGTGGCGCAGTTGATGGCTGCGGGCATCGATGACCCGCACCGTGCCTTCTTGGCCGTCGACCACATAGACCGCCTGGGACAGCGCCGAGTAGCTCACCGACAGCGGGTGCGGCCCCACCTCCAGGGTCTTGGCCAGACGCATTTCAGGGATGTCGATGATGCTCAAGGTGCCGCTGTCGCGATTGCTGACAAAGGCGTAGCGCGAGTCGCTGCTGAAGGCGATCTCGTGGTGCCCAGAGCCGGTGGCGAAGGACTTGAGGGTGCTGCGCCCGGGCACGTCGATCACCGTTACCCCGCCCTTGGCCGGGTCGCTGCTGTTGTTGCCCACCCAAAGCCGATGCTGGTCCGGTTGCAGCGCCACCCGCGTCGGTTGGTCGCCGGCATCCAGGTCGGCCACGCGGGTGAAGGTCTCGGTATCGATCACCGACACCTTGCCGCGCTCCGGGATCGACACGAACACCTGCTTGTCGTCGCCGGTGGCCGCCCAGTCCATGGGCCTGCCTGGCAGTTCGATACGGGCCATGGTGCTGGTGACGCCCCCCACCGAAACCGTCGGGTCGATGACCGTCAGGCTGGCGTCCTTGTTCAGCACCAACAGGAAGTAGCTGTTGAGGTCGAGCAACGGCCGGGCGCCAATGCTGCTTTTCAGAAACAGCGCCACGCGGGCCTTGCAGCTTTGGTCGCGGTCGCCGACCGGTGCCGACTGGGCCGGGTCGATCCAGGCCCCCGGCGCCATGCCCGACAGCGGCTGGCCGCTGGTCTGGTCGCTGACCTTGAAGCGCACATTGGCGAAGGCGCCTTCGCGCAGCTCGCCCCCGGCCAGCGGCCGCGCCTCAAACTCCACGGTCACCCCGTCCCGGCTGAGCCGGTGCAGGACCTGCGGGTCGGCAGGCTCCTGCAGCAGCTCGCGTGGGTCGCACCAGAGCTGCTCATACGCCACGCCCAGGCCGATCAGTGCCACTCCCAGCAGTACCCCCAAGTAAGCAGGGCGAGTCTTCTTGTTCATGCTCGCACTCCAGTGTCGTTATTGTGGCGCAGCCGTTGCGGGCGGCGCTTCGTTGCTGACCCGCAAAATCCCCCACAGCCCCGAAAGGTTGCCGTAGGCGGCATAGTCGCGGAACAGGTAGTCCCCCGGCACCGCGTTGGCACCACCCGCGCTGGGCAGCATGAAGCTGAAGTGCGCCGCTGGCAGTACGCTTTCCTGGGCCCCGATGTAGATCGACATCGGGTTGAAGCCGAAGCGCACCGAGCCGATGCCTGGCAGGTTCATCGGGTAACCATCGGCGTCGTTCTTCTCGGCCTGGTAGGCGTGCAATGGCCACAGGTGCCCGTCCAGCTGGTAAGTGATACCGCGGCTGCCACCGCTGGGCATCAGCACATGGCTGCGTGCCGGCTGGCCAGGCTTGGCCCAGAGCACGGGCGTCTGCGGGTCGCCACCGACCAGGGCGTTGCTGTAGGCCATGTGGGCGTTTGGCACATCGGCGAAGCCATTGCCGTCGGCGTGGCCGAACGGTGCGTCCGGCGCCATGCCAAAGCGCAACCACAGCGGTTCGGTCTTGTAGTTCATGGCCATGTTGCCGTTGTCCTTCGGATCGCCCGGCACGCCATTGCCTTCAGTAGCGATACCTTCCACGGGGCGGCCGTCAGCCCAGCGCATGTTCATCGAGCGCTGCCACACCGTGACGAAGTCGCGGTAGTCCGGCTGGCCGCTGACTTTTACCGTGGCCTGAGCACGGCTGGCGGTGTCCTCGGTGAAGGTGGCGGTTTGCGGCAGGATGCTCATGGCGCCCACCAGGCCTTTTTGCGGTTGCTTGATGAAGTCGGACGGGGTCAGGTTCAGGCCGCCGAACTCGATCGCAGTACTGTTGATGTTGTCCACCGTACGGCCCAGTTGCAGCACCGGCTTGCCTTCACGCTCCAGGTGCCCGGCGTAGTACTGGTACACCTTGCTCGGGTAGGCACCGCTGTTGCCGGCACGCGGCGGCACGGTCTGCACCGGGTTGAGGCCGACGTTGGCACCATCGGACTTGGTGATGTCGTAGGCCAGCAGCTGTGCGTGCAGGCCAACATGGCTGGACGGCCGCATCAGGTTGTTGTTGAACGCCGTGGAGCCTTCACTGCCATTACGGTCACGCTTGACCACGTTCTGCATCACGGCCGTGCTTGGCAGGTCGGGCATCACCAGCGGCAGGCGGTTTTCCAGGGTGATACTGATGCAGTCGCCGGCATTGGCGCGCAGCACCAGGGGCTCTACCGGCACGCCGGGTTTGAGCTTGCCTGTGGTCGCGTCCAGGTCTGCCTTGCGCACATACAGCACCGCGGTCGGGTCGTGCAGCGGTGCGCTGTGGCCGCCAACGGTGAAGGTGGTGCCGTCCTCCTCATCCACCACGGTCACCTGCGGGATGCTGGTCTTGCGGCTGTTGAACACCAGCGTGCCACCGCCAGGCTTGAGCGGCCCACCGACATGCTGGCCGACGCCGGCCGGGTCGGTGATGCTGACCCCGTGGCGGTTCTCCAGAATGTCGTTGGCCAGTACGGCAACGATCTCGTAGCTGCGCTTGACCGTGGCGCGGGTACCAATGCCATTGGCGTTGGTGGTGGTTTTTGGGCAGATGCCATCAAAGTTTACGGTGTTGCGCATGGCCACCGGCTGCGGGTTGTTCGACAGCGGGAACAGGTCCGGGCGCAAGGTGGTGTAGTTGCGCATGATGCCCCAGATGCCGTTCCAGTAGCCTTCCAGTGCCGCGTCCAGCGAGTACAAGTAGTCGCCGTTGGTGGCCGCAGCGCTGGAAATCATCGACACCGGCGCCATGAAGCCCAGCTGCTCGGAGATGCCGATCATCTGCGATGCCTTCCACCCCGAGTTGGAGCTGCTGCCGAAGCCCGAGCCATTCTGCAGCCACTTGACGCCGTGCAGCGTGACGTTGTGCTCCTCTTCATGGCCACCGGCATGCATGCGCAAGCGCACGTTATCACCCGAGTAGGTGCGCAGCAGCGGCGTGAACGGGTCACCGGGCTCGCTACCGGCGGTGTTGATGTGCGGCGGGAACACCGTGGTGCCACCGGTTGGGCCGACCGCCGAAGTGATCGCCGAAGGCGCCATGTTCATCGCTGGGATGGCACGGTCGGTGCGGCTCTGCAAGGCATAGCTCAGGTCACCGCCCAGGCCGTCGGCCTGCATGCCGCGTTTGCCGTCCGGGGCCACTTTGTTGGGGTCGAACACGCGCAGGGCCAGCGGTTCGTTACGGTAGTTGACGACGAACATGCCTGGGTCATCCACCGAAATGGCTTGTGGGCACGGCCGGCTTGGGCAGCCAGGGCTCAGGCCACCGCGCGACTCGACCACCGATTCGAGCAGCGACGAGGCTTTCTGCCGGACCGGTGGGTTGATGGCGTAGCGGAAGCTGTCGGCCGTGGCCGGGTACGACTGGCCATTGGGAATACCGTCCGGCCCTGCGCCCACGTACACGCCGGCTTCATAGGCATGCTGGAAGTCGCTGTACTCGAGGAAGAACTCACGGTAGCTGTCGTTTTTGCCGTCGCCATCGTGGTCACCGGTCTTGATCACTGCTTGCCACGAGGTTGGCCCACCGTCCTGGCGCGCAGCCGGGTTGTACAGCTGCTCGCCGGTTTCGGCGTGGTACCAGGTGGAGCCGGCAGGTTCGGCCAGTACCGTGGCGTACAGGCCCAGTTGCTGGTGGGTCGATGGGCCAAGGTGGTCGTGGGTGAAGATGGTGCCCAGGCCGCGGTCGACGTTGTGCACGTTGACCACAGGGTCGGCGAACCAACGCTGCATGGCGGTACGCGCGCCCAGCCAGTCGGCCCGGCCAAAGCGCCCGAAGTACGGGTGCTGCTTGGCGCTTGGGCAGGCGGCGGTGCCGTCTCGGCTATCGCCTTCGGTGCAACCGTTGTAGGCGCGAATGGCATGCACGCGCTCGACCACGCTGCCGGGCGAAAGAATGCCGTCCTCGTAGTTCCAGCCGTTGGCAGAACCATCGGCCGCGGTGAGGTCCCACTTGGGCAGGTGGATGTGCTGGCCAATCACGTCGGTTGGGGTGCGCACCTGGTAGTCGTCCATCTCATAAATGGAAGGGATCAGGTTGGTGTGCTGGTACATGGTGCAATCGAAGGTGTTCATGCGCATCACCAGCGGCTCGGGTGGGCGCTGCTTGGTGATCACTGGCCAAGCGTCTTCCCAGAGGGCAATGATGCGCGCCTGCGGGAAGTGGTAGCCGACTTTGTTGTAGACCGCATCAAACTGAATGTTGGCGCCTTTATAGATGCGTGGGCGGTCGGCGGTGAAGGCAGACGCACCCCGGAAGCTCATGCCGGTCAGGCTTTCACCGCTGGCGAACTCGCCTATGCCCGAGGTCTGGGTGAGGCGCTTGCCGCGGTCGTCCATGCACGGCTCGAAGAACGGTGCCCCGGCCGTCGGCAAGGCGCCATTGGTGCGGAAGTTGCGCGCCACCGGCTGGCTGCCCGGCATCAGCGCATAGCTGGGGTGCTCAGCCTTGGCGTGAAACTTCATGGCCGCCTGTTCGACTTCGGTGCCCTCTTCCGGCAGGTAGATCGGCTTGGCTTTATGCACCACCTTGGAGAAGTCCAGCTTGGTGGTGGTGGTCAGTGCTTCGCCACCTGCCGAGATGCCATCCAGCGCGTGCCGGCCCAGGCCACCATCCCAGCCATCGACCTGGTTGGGGTCCAGGTTGGCCCACAGGGCATTGCCGCTGTTCTTCAGTTGCTGGGCAAGCGCAGGGTCGAGCATGTCCAGCGGCGGGGTCGGTGGGCGCTGGCCGACGCTGCTTTCCATGCCTCCGATCCAGAACGGGTAGCCTGGGTTTTTCAAGGTGCCGTCGGCGTTGCGGTTGGTTTCGCTACGGTCGACCAGGGCCAAGGAGCCGACAGCCTTGGGCGCAGCTGCCCCGTGGCCATGGTCATCGTCGCCCTCTTCTTCCTCTTCATCATCGTCCTGCTCGTTTGTGGCCACCCACTGCTCTGCAAGCTTAGGCACCACGACCACTTTGCCCGGCATCGGCGCCATGGCTTTGCCCGGCAGCGGGACGATGGCGGGGATCGGCGTACCGGCAATGATTTCACCGTCCGGCAATGCCCGTGCGCCGACGGCTGGCTTGCCACTGCGCAGGGCAAACGGCGTGCCGTGGAAGCCGTTTGCATCCTGGCCACTGACCTCCAGCCGGGTACCTTCCTCGAACACGTCGTGCACCCGCCACATGGCCCACATGCCTTGGGCGAAGTGCGGGTAGAAATGGCAGTGATAGATGGCATCGCCGGCTACGCGGTTACGGTTGCCAGAGCCGCCGTTGGCGATCTCGTAGGTGTATCCGATGCCCGGGCCGATGCCTTGGGCGTCCACATAGTCGGAGTTGTCGTCGTTGGGGTTGAATAGCCACTGGTGGCCGTGCAAGTGGAAGATGTGCTGCTCATGTCCATTGTGCGTATTACGGAACTTGGTGAAGTCGCCAATGTAGCTGTGGTGGACGTTGGCCGGCTCCGACGGGTACAGGGCCATGCTGGCCTTGACGCCCACGGCATTAGCCGGTGGGGTTTCGCCGGGGCGGATGTTCTCCAGGCCTACGTTGGCTGGCACGTCCACCAGCGTGCCGATATCGCCCACGGTGTGCGCACTGAGGAAGAACTCCTCGTAGGCGCATGACAGGCAGTCATGCATCGGGCCCACGCCCAGGCGGTTGGCCACCACCTCGGCGCCCATGCCGCCCGAGCCGTAGTTGATCATGAATGAATCGCGCGTCGGCTCCAGCACGTGGCCCATGATCGGGTCGGCCCAGTAGCCGGGGAAGGCCTGGGTGCCGGCCACTTCGTCGGCGAACTGCGAGGCGAAATCACGGAACGCATCCAGCCGGTTGGGCAGCGCCGGGTTGCGCTTGTTGACGCTCTCCAGTGGGTAGGTCGAGCGGGGGAAGCTGCCGTCTGGGTTGGGGCCCATGACGATGGCATCGGTCTCGCTGTTGAGAATCTCGTTGCCATCGACCATAGCGATGATCGGCTTGCCGGCCTTGCCTTCGGTGATCCACGGCTCTGCCTGCGGGTAACGGGCCTGGTAATCGATGACAGGTTGGCCTGTGGGGGTGTGGCCGGTGGTGGCCAGGCGCATTTCTTCTTCGGTCAGGGTGTTGCGGAAGGTGCGCCCGCCTTTGGGCACCACCACCACCTGGCCGAACAAGCCGTTGGCAACGTTACCGGCACCGCCCTGGCCGCCGAAGGTCGCACCTTGGCTGGTTGCGGCGAAGGCCCCTTCGCGTTCGGCATACAGGGTGTAACTGCGGGTGTTGCCCGGCGACACCAGGAAGTTGCCGTTGCGGCCGGTGTTGGCGGCGATGTCGCCAATGCTGTTGACGGCTTGCATGCCGTTGACCTGGAAACCTACGTGGCGGTCGCTGACTTGTTCATCCGCAACGAAGTGCTCACCGCCTTCATTCTCGAACTCGGTTTCCGGCCCTTCTTCTTCCTCACCTTCGGCCTCGTTCTCTTCGTGGTCGATACCGTGCTTGTTGGGGTTGGCCTGGTAGGCCAGCAGGTTGGTCAGGTTGACGGTCAGGCAGTCACCGGCAGCGACCCGCAAGACGATTGGCCGTGGGCGTTTGTCCGGGCGCAAGGTGACTTTGCCAGGCACTGCGGCTCCGCCTTTGCCAAGCGGGACCTGATGCTCGTCCACGACATCTTCGCGCAGGGCGAACATCATGCCATTGGCGTTTTGCGCGCCAAGGCGGTTGAACATCAGCGGCTGGTCCAGTGCGACCACATTGGCAACCAGGGTGCGCTGGCACTGCACAGCTGCCTCGCTGGTCGCTTCCCAGCCGAGCAGGGCCAGGACAAGGGATGACAGGACGGGGCCTTTGAGCGGGGTCGACATGCTGCACCTCCGGAACACAGGGTCTCTGCGTGGAGGTTGAGCAAGGTATATGCCAGATGAGAATTGTTATATTTTTTGGTGAGTTACAGGGCTAACCGAAACAGATTGGGGAGGATTCCCCAGCGCTTTTCCCCGATTCGGGGGATGGGGCTGCAGATAGCAGCAGCCTTGTGCTGCGAAGAGGCCGGTGACAACAGCGTTGATATTCGCCGCTAGTACGGGCCTCTTCGCAGCGCAAGGCTGCTCCTACACAGAGGGGGTGAAGGGTGGGTCAGCCGATCAAGCCGCGCACGCAGAAATACAGGATCGAAGGGCCCATCAAGCAGCCCAAGCCGGTATGGAAGGTCGCGGTCAGCGCGCCGTACGGCACCAGCCGCCGGTCCGTGGCCGCCAAGCCTGCGGTCACCCCCGACACCGTCCCTGCCAAGCCACCGAACACCATGGCCGAACGCGGGTTGTCCAGGCCCAGCAGGCGGGCCGACACCGGGGTGAACACCATCACCAGGATGGCCTTGATCAACCCGGTGGCTATCGACAAGGCCATCACGTCCGAGCTCGCACCCAGCGCCGCCCCAGTCACCGGCCCGACGATATAGGTCACCGCGCCCGCGCCAATGGTGGTCATGCTTACGGCATCGCGATAGCCGAAGGCATAGGCCACCGCCGCACCGACGATAAACGGCAGCACCGTGCCCAGCAGCAACGCAACGGCGCCAATCATCCCGGCCTTGCGCGCCTCGGTGGCCTGCACTTCGAAGGCCGTGGCGACGATGGCGAAGTCGCGCAGCATCGCCCCACCCATCAGGCCGATGCCAGAGAACAGTGCCATGTCCGCCAGGCCCTTTTGCCCGCCGGTCACGGTACCGCCAACCCAGGCCAGCACCAGCCCAATGACGATGGCAATCGCCGAGCCGTGCACCCGGCCGAACGTCAGGTATTTGGACATCAGTACCGACAACCACATGATCGCCCCGACAACCGCGAACGCGGTGATCAGGCCGTTGTGTTCCAAGGCATTGTCAACGATCGGCCACATGATCAGCGCCCTCCTGCAGGGGCAACCTGCCCAGGTGTTTCGGGTGTGGGCTCCAGTGCGGGCAAGGGTTCACCGCGGTGGCTGCGGCTGATCAGCGCGATGGTCGCGCCACACACCAGTACCGCGCCGACGGCCGCCAGCAGCGCCACCGGCCCGCCGTGCAGGGCCGTGACCACGTTCTGCTGGGCCGCCATGGCCACCACCACCGGAATGTACATCGCGCCCCAGAAGCCGACGCCGAATTCGCACTCCTTGCTCATGCCGCCGTGGCGGTGCATGTACAGCCGCGCACAGATCAGCAGGATCATGGCGATACCGACCCCGCCCACGTTGGATTTGACGCCCAGCAGCACGCCCAGGAAGTCGCCGACGATAACGCCGGCAAGCGTGCACACTGCCAGCAGAGCCACACCATAAATAATCATTGTTGTTGTCCTCAGGTGTTGTCGAAGTTGCTTGTTGTTGTCCTTCGCGTTGCACAGCACGGTCATCGGTTGCCGGCCACCTCCTGACGCATTAAGGCGTCGACGCTGTCCAGCCGAGTGGACTCGATGGCTACCACGCGGCCATTGGCGAACACCTGGCGGGCCAGGCCGCTGAGCACACTGCCCGGTGGTATTTCCAAGTGCAGGCGCACCCCGCGTTCATAGGCGTTGCGCAACGTGGCACGCCAGTCCACCACCCGCGCCATGTTGCCGGCCAGGTCGTCGCGCAAGCGTTGCGGGTCGTGGATCGGCCGTGCACTGCTGCCGCTCAGGTAGGTGATGATGGGCCTTCGCAGTTCGACCGCAGCAAAGGCCTCGGCCAGTTCCGCAGCCGGGGCGTCGAGCAGTGGGCAATGGGACGGCACGCTGACCGCCAGGCGCCGCGCGACGCCCTGGCCCAGGCTGCGCGCGCGTTGGGCCACCGCAGCCATGGCCGCCTCGCTGCCGGCAATGACGATCTGGTTTTCGCTGTTGAGGTTGGCGATGTAGACCTCACCGCCCGCCTCCACCAGCAAGCGCTCGACACTGGCCAGGTCCAGGCCACTCAGCGCGGTCATGCCATACCCCTGCGGATAGGCGCGCTGCATCAACTCACCGCGCAGGGCAACCAGGCGCACGGCATCGGCGAACGCCAGCGCACCGGCCGTGACAGCAGCGGGATACGCCCCTATCGACAGCCCTGCCACATAGTCGGGGGCGGGACTTTGCTGCAGCAGTCGGCGCGCCCAGGCCACCCCGGTCAGCAACAGGCACAGCTGCACGGCCCGGGTGCTCTGCAATGCCTGCTCGCTGTCCAGGCCCAGCACCTGATGGCCCAGCGTATCGCTGGCCTCCTCCAACAGTGGGCCGGCCCCCTCGGGCAAGCGGTGCAACATGCCTACCTGCTGGGCACCCTGGCCGGGGAACGCGAACAAGCTGCTCATGCCGCACACCCCCAGGCAGCCCAGGGGTCAGCCACCAAGCGCGCGCCATGGGGCGACTTGAGTAGTACGCGGCGGGCAACACCGGCCCACTCACGCAGGGCCACGGCACCTGCCGGTGTTTCCAATTGCACATCGATACGGCATGGCGCGCAGTCCAGTATGTCCAGCAGTTCCCGTGCTTTTGTGCGTGCCAGGGGGTGTGGCGTGCGCACGACCACGTCCAGATCACTGGCCAGGTGCAACACGCCAGTCTCGGTGGCGAGTTGGTACCCCACCCCACCTGTCGGCCCCCAGGCCAGCCCGGTGGTATCGAGCACCGGGGCCACCGAGGCCAACGCCTGCAATGCAGGCCACGGGCTCGGTGTTTGCCAGCGCAGGGCCTCAGGGCTTTGCAGGCGTTGGATATCGGCCAGGCGCATCTGTGTGCCCAGCCGCTGATCCCGGCTCAGGCCGCGCAGGCCCACCGCCACCCAGCCGTCAGCGCAGGCGGCGCGGCGCACCACCACCGGCTGACCGCTTGCCACCACCTGATGCGCCCACTGCGGGGCATCTTCAGGCAGCGCGCAAAGGGGCAACCCCCACAGCAGGTCGTGCGCGCGTGGGCTATTCATCTCAGGCCCCCTGCCACTGACGGCGCAAGTGTTCGCGCACCTCGCGGGAGGCACGCCGGTTTTCGCCCGCCAGCCGAGATGACAGGTCGGTCGAGTTGCCGATATCGCGCACCGCTTCGGCCAGGCAGGTACGTACCTTGGCCAGGTCGGCCGCACTTGGCGTCTCGGCGTTGTCCACGCCAAGACGTCGCCACAGCAAGCCCAGCGAGGCATAGCTGTCGAGGTCATAGGCCATCGGCGGTACTTCGGCGGCCAGGGCCTCCAGTGCTTCGACGCTGCGCAATGTAATGCGCGCGGCAGCGGCCTTGCCCATGGCGTGCACCATCACCCCAGCGTCGTCCAACGCGATCAGGCGCTGGGCTTGATAGCCATGCGCGAGGAAGGCGCCAGACATCGCCTTGCCGACCAGCAGCCCAATCACCGGGTGCCCGGCCAAGCGCGCCTCGGCATACGCCTGCACCGCACCGGCCAGCGCCTGGTGAATGCCCAGCGCCTCTTCGCGGCGGCCATAGGCCTGGCTGGGCACATCGATGACGGCGACGATGGCCCGCTTCTCGCCGTCGCGGTCTGCCGCGACCGCTTCGCTCACCGCCTTGGCCAGCCCCCAGCCTTCCAGCAAGCCGACCTCGCCCGCACGCGCCCGGGGGAACGGGTTGTGCGCATCGGGCACCACGGCAATGAAGCGTGCCAGGCGGTTGTCCAGTTCGCCGTCGATCACCTGCAGCGACGCGGGGTAACCCGGCAGCACTTGCCCGCCGGCCAGGCCCGGCAGCCAGTTCATGGCTCGGTTCATTTGGCTTCTCCTTGGTAGAGGCTGCATACGGCGGCGGCATTCAGTTGCGGGCAGTCATCGCCGAGGCGCGACAGCCGCTCGAGGTACCAGGCGTGGCGGCGAGCACGGTCTGCGGCGGGGGTGTCGAGCAGGTGCACAAGCTGCTGGCGTATTGCATCTGCATCATCGGCCACGTAGCCGTCGACCAGCCCACTGGCATGGCGCTGCTCGCCACCGGTCAGGCTCCAGATAAAGGGGCGGTCCTTGGCGTCGTATTCGGCGATGCCCGCTTCCTGCTCGATGACCTGCGGGCCATTGAGGCCCAGGCGCGCCTCACGGGTGACCAGCAGGTGGCTGCACAGGCCGGCAGCGATGGACATACCGCCGAAGCAGCCGACCGAGCCTGCGATCAGGCCGATCACCGGCTGGTAGCTGCGCAGCTCGACGATCGCGGCCTGGATCTCGGCGATTGCCGCCAGGCCCAGGTTGGCTTCCTGCAGGCGCACGCCACCGGTTTCCAGCAGCAGCACGGCGCAGGTCGGGGTGCCGTTACGGTTGTCTTCGATGGCCAGTTCCAGTGCACCGGCGATCTTCGCCCCGCCCACCTCCCCCATGCTGCCGCCCTGGAAGCCACCCTCGATAGCGGCGACCACCGTGTTGCGGCCATTCAGCCGGCCTTTGGCGATGACCACGCCATCATCGGCCTGGGGCACGATGCCCTGGCGCGGCAGCCAAGGTGACATGAGCCGGTCGAAGGGGCCCAGCAGCTCGCGGAACGTGCCCGGGTCAAGCAGTGCCCGGGCGCGCTGGCGGGCGCCCATTTCGACGAGGCTGCGGCTGTGCAGCAAACGCTCGGTGTCAGTCATGGGCGATCTCCTCGAAACCTTGCTCCAGGCGCAGGCGCACCACGCCTGGGGTGGCGCCAAAATCATGGATGTCGATGTTCACCGCTGGCCATTGGCGGCCTTCGAACAGGCGCTGGAACAGTTGCGTCCAGCGCGCGCCGCTGCCGTTGACCGACGTCACGACCTGGATCTGCAGGCTGCCGGCGATGCCGGGTTCGATCAGCACTTCCAGGTCGCCGGAGCTGACGCAGCCGACCACGGTGCGCCCGCGCCCCGGTTCGGCGGCGGGAAATTGAAAGGTCAGGGTTTCCATGTCACAGGCTCCCGGCTTTGTCGAGGAACAGGCAGGCCGCCAACAGATCGGCAGCGCCACCCGGAGAGGCATTCAGTTGCAGCAAGTGTTCATCCAAAAGGCGCAGTTGCCGCCGCCCGTCCAGCGTGGCGCTGCCACCGGCGTCGAGGACGGCGCGGGCACCCTGCTGGACCGTGGCCAGCCCTTGTGGCCCGGCGCGCCAAAGCACACAGGTGTCGGCCAGCGCCGCCATGATCGCCAGCAAGGCATCGAGCCGCGCGTGGGTTTCGCTGGCACCTAAGGCACGGCTGCGCTGGAGCTGTGGCAGGCCATGCGCGATAACCGCTGGGAAACCCAATTGCGCCTGTTCACGGGCTCCGCCGCTGCCATAACGGCGCCTTACGTGGGCACCATGGCTGTCTTCCGATGCTGCGCCCGGGTCGTCGATCAGCGCGATGCGCCCGGCGCGGGCCGCCACTGCGCACGGGTCAGCGTGGGGACCCAGGGCACAGGCCGCCACCAGCAGCCCCAGAGCCCAGATCGCGCCTCGGTGGGTATTCACCCCGCCGGTGGTCGCCAGCATCGCGGCCTCGCCTTCGCGGCCAATGCGGCCTAGCGCAGTGCGCAAGGGCTGGCCGACGCCGCCAATGGCCTCGGCCGCTTCGGCCATCTGCCGCAGGCACGGCCACAGGGCCAGCGCAGACGCATGCATCAACGCTAGCGTCATGTCGGTGTGCGCACCGTTGCTGCGGCGGTCTACCAGGCCCGGTTTGGGCGACAGATCGACTTCGTCGATCAGGGCTTCTACTGCCAAATCCGCCAGGTGATCGGCCAGAGGGATTTCGGTTGTCTGTTCAGCCCTCTTCGCGGGCAAGCCCGCTCCCACAGAGCCCCCACTGGCTTTAAGGCCCGTTACATACCGGTAGGAGCGAGCTTGCTCGCGAAGCAGCCCATGCGATTGCAGGTCGAGTACTTTCATCACCAGCTCCTGAACCGTGCGGGTGGGTTGTACAGGCCACCGGACCATTCCACCAGGTCGGCGATGCTGCGCGCAGCCAGCAGCTCACGGCTGGCATCGGTACGGCGAATGCCCAAGTCCTCGGGCAACGCCACCAGGCCCTGCTGGCGCAGGCGCTGGGTGTCTTTGGGGTCATGCCGCAGGCCAATGGCGGTGACACCGGCCACGGCTGCAATCATCTGCTGGCGCTCCTCAAGGCTGCGCGCCTTGTACAGGTAAGCAATGCCTTCTTCGGTGAGTAAGTGGGTAACGTCGTCGCCGTAGATCATCACCGGTGCCAGCGGCATGCCGGCTTTTTTCGCCACTTCGACCGCATCGAGGGTTTCGACGAAGGTGGGCTTGCCGCCCTCCTGGTAGGTCTCGACCATCTGCACCACCAGCTTGCGGCCGCGCTCGAGCATCGTTTCGGGCACGGTCATGTCGAGCCAGGCCGGTGTCGCGTGGCGGCGCCCACGGGGGTCGTGGCCCATGTTCGGCGCACCGCCAAAGCCCGCCAGTCGGCCGCGGGTCACGGTCGAAGAATGGCCGTCGCCATCCACCTGCAACGTGGCACCAATAAACAGGTCGACGGCGTACTGCCCCGCCAACTGGCACATCATGCGGTTGGAGCGCAGCGAGCCGTCGCGGCCGGTGAAAAACACGTCCGGGCGCTGGGCGATGTAGTCTTCCATGCCCAGTTCAGTACCAAAACAATGCACGCTCTCGACCCAACCCGTTTCGATAGCGGGAATCAGCGTGGGGTGAGGGTTGAGCGTCCAGTTGCGGCAAATTTTGCCTTTTAGGCCAAGGGATTCGCCATAGGTCGGCAAGATCAGCTCGATGGCTGCGGTATTGAACCCAATGCCGTGGTTCAGCGACTGCACCTGGTGTTTTTCATAGATGCCACGGATCGCCATCATCGCCATCAGCACATGCACGGGCTTGATGTGGCGTGGGTCGCGGGTGAACAGCGGCTCGATGTAGAACGGCTGGTCGGCGACCACCACGAAGTCGACCCAGGACGCGGGGATATCGACGCGCGGCAGGTCGTCGACCCGCTCCACCAATTGGTTGACCTGGGCAATGACGATGCCGTCACTGAAGGCGGCGGGTTCGACCAGGGCCGGTGTGTCTTCGGTGCTGGGGCCGGTATAGAGGTTGCCATCCCGGTCGGCCATGAAGCCCGCGACCAGGGTCACGTTGGGGATGAGGTCGACCAGCAGCCGGGAGTACAGCTCGATGTAGGTATGGATGGCGCCGACTTCGAGCAGGCCATCTTCCAGCAGTTGCCCGATACGCAGGCTCTGTGGCCCGGCGAACGAGAAGTCGAGCTTGCGGGCGATGCCCCGCTCGAACAGGTCGAGGTGCTCGGCACGGCTGACGCTGGGCATGATCATGTGCAAATCGTGCAGCCGCGCCGGGTCGACCTTGGCCAGTGAGCGGGAGAGAAAATCGGCCTGCTTCTGGTTGTTGCCTTCCAGCACCACCCGGTCGCCGGGGGCGAGTAACAGTTCCAGTGCCTCGACGATATGCGCGGTGGGCAGCACCACGCCGTCGGCAAGGTGGCGGACCCGGTCGAGGCGGCGCTGCTTCTCGGCGCGCCGCCGCGACCATTGCGGCGGTGGATTCTTGGTTGTTGTCATGGTGACTCCACGGGTTCGCTGTCGTGGAGCCACCTTAGGGCGAGGCGTGAGGGTGCATCAATCAAGCTGGTTGGGTGATCGTTACGCTCAGGTTAATGAATTGAGGGTGGAGTGGGCTTGGGGTGTATGGCGTGATATTAGTGGGGGGCGCAGTTCGAGCGCCGCGCGGGCGGCGCTCGATCTCCCAGGCGCTGCAAGGCTTAACCTGAACACAAGGCAAAAATGCAGAACACCCCTGCAGATTTGCCGATTGTGCACGACAAATTCGCATGACAGGATCCAGTGATCCTCCAGCGAACTCCAGACTTCACTTGGAAAATCAATAACAAAGCAGGGAGAACGCGATGACCGCGCATGCTTACACTTCGGCAACGGATCATGTCTTGGCTGAAGTCCGCAACCAGATTGGCCACCTGACCCTGAACCGCCCCGCCGGCCTCAATGCCTTGACCCTGGATATGGTGCGCAGCCTGCGCCAGCACTTCGACCAATGGGCAGACGACCCGCAGGTGCGCGCAGTGGTACTGCGTGGTGCGGGCCCTAAAGGGTTTTGCGCCGGTGGCGACATCCGCTCGCTGCACGACAGCTACAAAAACGCAGAACGCCTGCATGAAGACTTTTTCGTCGAGGAATACGCGCTCGACCTGTGCATCCATCATTACCGCAAACCGGTGATGGTGCTGATGGACGGCTTCACCCTGGGCGGCGGCATGGGCCTGGCCCAAGGCTGTGACCTGCGGGTGGTGACCGAGCGCAGCCGGCTGGGCATGCCGGAAGTCGGCATCGGCTATTTCCCGGATGTGGGCGGCAGCTATTTCCTCTCACGCCTCCCTGGCGAGCTGGGCACTTACCTCGGTGTCACTGGCACCCAGATCCAGGCCGCCGACGCCCTGTATTGCGGGCTCGCCGACTGGCATGTGCCCTGCGATAAACTCACCGCACTCGACCAGGGCCTGGACCGCCTGACCTTTGGCGACCACCCGCTCAAGGACCTGCAAGGCCTGCTGGCCAAGCTCGGCACTCAGGTGCTGGATGACGCGCCGCTGGAGAAGCTGCGCCCGGTCATCGACCATTTCTTTGCCCTCCCCGACTTGCCAGCGATCATCGAGCAACTGCGCACCGTCAGCATCGGCGACAGCCACCCATGGGCCCTGGCCACCGCCGACCAGCTGGAAAGCCGCTCGCCACTGGCCATGGCGGTTACGCTGGAAATGCTGCGCCGCGGTCGCCACCTGGCACTTGAGGCGTGCTTTGCCATGGAGCTGCACCTGGACCGCCAGTGGTTCCAGTACGGCGACATCATCGAGGGCGTGCGTGCCCTGATCATCGACAAGGACAAGCAGCCACGCTGGAACCCGCCCACCCTGGCCGAGCTCGAGCGCCAGCGGGTCGACCAATTCTTCGAAGGCCTGTGAGCCCGGGAGTACACAGATGCAAGACCTGGAACTGAGCGAAGAGCAGATCATGATCCGCGACATGGCCCGGGACTTTTCCCGTGGCGAAATCGCGCCCCATGCCCAGGCCTGGGAAAAAGCCGGCTGGATCGATGATGGCGTGGTCCGCAAGATGGGCGAGCTGGGGCTGCTCGGCATGGTGGTGCCTGAAGCCTTCGGCGGCAGCTACACCGATTACGTCGCCTACGCTCTGGCCGTGGAAGAAATCGCCGCTGGCTGCGGCGCCACCGGGGCGATGATGAGCATCCACAACTCGGTGGGCTGCGGCCCGTTGCTGGCTTATGGCACAGCCGAACAGCAACAGGCTTGGTTGCCACGCCTGGCCACGGGCGAGGTAATTGGCTGCTTCTGCCTGACCGAACCCCAGGCCGGCTCCGAGGCGCACAACCTGCGCACCCGTGCCGAACGCGTGGAGGGCGAATGGGTAATCAACGGGTCCAAGCAGTTCGTCAGCAATGCCCGCCGAGCAGGCCTGGCGATCGTCTTCGCGGTGACCGACCCGGAACTGGGCAAGAAAGGCCTGTCGGCCTTCCTGGTACCCACTGACAACCCTGGCTTCAAGGTTGACCGCAGCGAGCACAAGATGGGCATCCGCGCCTCTGATACCTGCGCGGTGACCTTCGACAACTGCCGCATCCCGGCTGCCAATATGCTCGGTGAGCGCGGCAAGGGCCTGGCCATCGCCTTGTCCAACCTCGAAGGTGGGCGTATCGGCATCGCCGCGCAGGCATTGGGTATCGCCCGCGCCGCGTTCGAAGCCGCGCTGGTCTACTCCCGTGATCGGGTGCAGTTCGGCAAGCCGATCAACGAACACCAGAGCATCGCCAACCTGCTGGCTGACATGCAGGTACAGGTGAATGCCGCACGCCTGCTGATCCTGCATGCAGCCCGCTTGCGCAGTGCCGGTAAGCCGTGCCTGTCGGAGGCTTCGCAGGCCAAGCTGTTCGCGTCGGAAATGGCCGAGCGGGTATGTTCCATGGCCATCCAGGTGCATGGTGGCTATGGCTACCTGGAGGATTACCCGGTGGAACGCTATTACCGCGACGCACGAATCACGCAGATCTACGAAGGCTCGAGCGAGATCCAGCGGATGCTGATTGCACGGGAGCTCAAGCACTATCCGCTGTAGCGAGTCGCCAAACCTGTGGGCGCCGGCAAGCCAGCCCCACAGGTTCCAGCTAAATCAGCCCGTTTCAGCGCCAATACCGCTCATCATCCACTATCCGCGCATGGGCCTCGAACAGCGCGGGTAGCTGTTCCTTGAGGTAGTCGATCCAGGTGCGCACCTTGGCATCCAAGTAGTGCCGCGACGGGTAGATCGCGTACAACGCACACTCGCGCAGGCGATACGGGGCCAGCAGCCGGCGCAAACGCCCCTGCTCGATGGCCTGGCTGGCGGTGTAGAACGGCAACAGCCCGATGCCCATGCCCAACTCGCTGGCCAGCAGCATGGCGTCGGCTACGTTGGTCAGGAAGCTGTCTCGCGGCGCGATCACGCACTGATCGACGCCTTGCGGGAATACCCAGTCGCCTTCATACATCGGATACGCCATGCGCAGGCAACGATGATCATGCAGGTCTTCCGGCCGCTCAGGCACCCCAAAGGTCTCCAGGTAGCTGGGCGCGGCACAGGGGATGCTGAAGATGTCGCCCAAGGGCACTGCGATCAATTGCGAGTCCGGCAAGGCCCCGTCCACGGTGATCACCACGTCATGCCCTTCAGCCAGCGGGTCGGGGTTGCGTTGGGACAGGGTCAATTCGACCACCACCTCAGGGCACAGCGCGTTGTAGCCCGCCACCAGCGGCATCAGCAGCAGGCCCAGGCCATGCGGGCAATGCAGGCGCAAGCGGCCACGGGGCGTGAGGTGCGCGCCGCGCGCTTCGCCCACGGCTTCTTCGGTCAATAACATGATTTGCCGGGCGCGCTCAAGAAAACGCTCGCCCGCCTCGCTCATGCGCAAACGGCGCGTAGTGCGGTGCAACAGACGGGTCTGTAGCTGATTCTCAAGCTCGGCAACGATGCGCGACACCTGCGCCGCTGAAATATCCAGGGCATTGGCAGCCGCCGCAAAGCTGCCGCACTCCACCACCCGGGTGAAGGTACGCATGGCATGCAGCATGTCCATGAGGGATGGGCTCCTTGTTCAATCTTATTCTTACGTTCAAGGCAGGAATCTATCACGGGTTAGCCCATTTATTGTGGATCACCAATGAATACATCATTGGTAAAACATTGAAAAAGGAACCTGCCATGAAACGTTCGATCGCTGTGCTTGCCGTTACCGCTGCCCTCGCCTCGTTCGGCGCCTTGGCTGACGCGGGCACTGACCAGCCTGTTGCCAGCAGCAACTACGAATACGGCATGCCGCTGGATGTGGCCAAAGTCATCTCCATCACCCCAGCCAGCAATGCAGCCGATTGCCAGGTTGGCACCGCGCACATGGTCTATGTCGACCATCAAGGCCACACCCGCGAAATCAACTACCGGGAAATGGGCAACTGCTCGCAGCAGTAAGTCAGGCCAATACCTGGTTGATCCAGGTGATTTGCCGGGCGAAATCGTCGCGCTTTTCCTGTGGGATTGCATCCCGGGCGCGTTCGAAGTTGGCCAACGTCTGCTGCTTCTGACGCAACATGCGCTGCCATTTGGTCATGAACGCTGGGCTTTTCTCGCGCATCAACAGTGGGCCGAAGTACAGTTCTTCGGCGGTATACGCCACTGCCTCACACGGTTCGGCGACGATGATTTCGTAGTCGAAGCGGTTCTCCCGCAGCAACTCTTCGCTGACGATGCGATAGCCATTGGTCATTAGCCAGCCCCGCAGCGCGCACTCGCCGCCATTGGGTTGCAGGATCAGGCGCTCGGTGCGGTTCAAGCGATGCTTGCCGCGTTCCAGAATTTCGCACAGGGTGTCGCCGCCCATGCCGCAGAGGCTGACGGCAGAGATCCGGTCATTTATTTCGATCGCCTCTAGCCCATCGGCCAAGCGAATGGTGATGCGTGCTTCCAAGCCATTGCGGCGCACATTGCGCTGAGCGGAGGCAAAGGGCGTCTGCGCCACTTCACCGGCCACGCCCGCTTCGATAGTGCCGCGCAGCATCAACGCTACCGGCAAGTAACCGTGGTCCGAGCCGATATCGGCCAGGCGCGCGCCGTGTGGCACATGCGCCGCCACGCGCTCCAGGCGCATGGAGAGTGTCTGTTCGTTCAACGTAAGCCCCTTGCTCGACAACCGGGCGCGATTCTGACGATCAGGGCGCGGCATTACAATGCGTAAAAGCCGAATGGCCCGGTTGCGGCAAGGGCAGCGGCTATTTACGCGCCTCCAGGATCAGGTTGAACGGTGTCTGCGTCGCACGCCGGAACCGGGTGAACCCCGCCTCTTCGAACACCGCCCGCAGCCGCGCCTCCCCGGCCTGGGCACCCAACCCCAACCCCACCTCCTGAGACAGCGAGTTCGGCGTGCAGATAAACGTCGACGCTGCGTAGAACAAGCGCCCTACCGGCGTCAGGTTGCCCTCCAGCGAGTCTTCGGCGTACGGTTCCACCAGCATCACCGTGCCGTCAGCCTTCAAGGCACGGTAGGCATGACGCGCCGCGCCCACCGGGTCACCCATGTCGTGCAGGCAATCGAAGAAACACACCAGGTCATGGTCGTGGCCGGGGTAGTCCTTAGCGGTGGCCTGCTGGAAATGCACCCGCGCGCCCAACCCCGCCTCTTCGGCGCGCTGGTTGGCGGTGGCGATGGATGGCCCGTGATAGTCGTAGCCAACAAAGGTCGATGCAGGAAACGCCTGGGCCATGACTAACGTCGAGGCGCCATGGCCACAGCCCACATCGGCCACCTTGGCGCCCGCTTGCAGTTTCGCCACTACCCCGTCCAGCGCCGGCAGCCACTCGGCCACCAGGAACGTCCGATAACCCGGCCGGAAGAACCGCTCGGTGCCGCTGAACATGCACGGGTGATGGTCGCCCCACGCCAGCCCGCCGTCGCCACGCATGGCCGCGACCAGCTTGTCTTTGTCGTGAAACAGCGCCGCCACCACTGCGGCGCCACCGGCCATGTAGGCCGGCGAGTCCTCCAGCGCCAGGGCCATGGCCTGTTCTTCGGGCAGCACGAAACTGCCCTTGTCATGCACCATGTAGCCCGACGCCGCCTGGGCATTGAGCCATTCGCGCACCAGGCGCGGGTGGCAACCGGTCTTGGCCGCGAGCGCGTCGGGGGTGGTCGGCAGGCTGTCGGCCATCGCCCGGTACAGCCCGAGCTCGTCGCCCAGAATGACATTGGCCAGGGTCGCCGCAGCGCCCATGTCACCCACCAGCTTGCCCATGAATTCGTGAAGCCGTGCCTCGTCCATGACCTGCCCTCCTCTGCAAGAAGGCCACCGTCGACGAGGGAAGTCCGGGTCCGAGGGGGCGGTGGTCCGGTGATTAATTCGCTCACCACGACATTCGCCGTGATGTGCTGTGTAAGTGTAGATGGACAACATTCAGCCAAGCGCAGCCTGCAGAGTGCGCGCGTTTTTGTAGGAGCAGCCTTGTGCTGCGAAGAGGCCTGTGCGGCAACAACATCCTCAATAGCCAGACCGGCCCTTTCGCAGCACAAGGCTGCTCCTACAGCGCATTCGGCCTGTTTACGGTACTGACGGTGGATTCAGCTGCAGCACCTCATTGGTATACGTCCACTCCTGCTGCACCCTGTCCGGGTGCTCGTTCAGGCGAATGCCGTAAGACGGCACGATCTGCTTGATCTTCGCTTGCCACTGCGGCGAGGCCACCTTGTCCTTGAACACCTTGTTCAACACATCGAGCATGATCGGCGGCGCGGTCGAGGCACCCGGTGAGGCCCCAAGCAGGCCGGCGATGCTGCCGTCCTTGGACGTGACCACTTCGGTACCCAGCTTGAGCACCCCACCCTGGGCCTCGTCCTTCTTGATGATCTGCACCCGCTGGCCGGCTTGCCACAGGCGCCAGTCTTCTTTCTTGGCCTCGGGGAAGTAGGTGCGCAGCGCTTCGAAGCGGTCATCGTCCGACTGCAAGACCTGTCCGACCAGGTACTGCACCAGATCGAACTCACGTACCCCTACCCTCACCATCGGCCAGGCGTTGTGAACACTGGCGCTGGCGAACAGGTCGAGCAACGAGCCCTGCTTGAGGAACTTGGTCGAGAAGGTAGCAAACGGCCCGAACAGGATCATGCGCTTGCCATCGAGGACACGGGTGTCCAGGTGCGGTACCGACATCGGCGGCGCGCCGGTTGCCGCAATGCCATAGGCCTTGGCCATGTGGCGCTGGGCAATGGCCGGGTTATCGGTGACCAGGAACGAACCACCGACCGGGAAGCCGGCATAGTCCTTGGCTTCATCGATGCCCGACTTCTGCAACAGGGGCAGCGCCGCGCCGCCGGCGCCGATGAACAGGAACTTGGCATCGGTGGCCGCCTGGCTGCCATCTTTCAGGTTCTTGTACTCGACATGCCATGAGCCGTCGTCGTTGCGGGTGATGTCCTGTACCTCGCTCGACAGCTTGAGGCCGAAGTTAGGCCGAGTCTGCAGGTAACCCACATACTGCCGAGTGATCTCGCCAAAGTTGACGTCGGTACCGATCGGCGTCCAGGTCACGGCCAGTTTCTGATTGGGGTCGCGGCCCTCCATCATCAAGGGCACCCATTTGCGGATCTGTTCGTGGTCTTCGGAATACTGCATGGGCTTGAACAGCGGGCTGGCTTGCAACGCCTCATAACGCTTCTTCAGGAAGCGAATGTTGTCGTCGCCCCAGACGAAGCTCATGTGCGGTGTGGTGTTGATAAAGGAATGGGGGTTCTTCAACACGCCCTGCTTGACCTGCCAAGCAAGGAATTGGCGGGTGATCTGGAATGACTCGTTGATCTCCACGGCCTTGCTGATGTCGATCTTGCCATCTTTTTCTGGCGTGTAGTTCAGCTCGGCCAAGGCCGAGTGGCCGGTACCGGCGTTGTTCCAGCCGTTGGAGCTTTCTTCGGCCACCTTGTCCAGGCGCTCGACCATCTCCATCGACCAGCCGGGCTCCAGCTCGTTGAGCCAGATAGCCAGGGTCGAACTCATGATGCCGCCGCCCACCAGCAGTACATCGACCTTTTTGGTTTCAGCGGCCTGGGCGTTGAGCATGACTGCGCCCAACCCCATGGCCAGCGCCAGGCCGGCCAGCGCCCGCTTCGCTTCGATCGTGATTGTCATGTCCTCTCCCGCGCGCCTCGTTGCTGTCCGTAAGTCCAGCACAAGCTTAGCTGACGGATTTACTCGGGCATTGATCCACCGCCTTCATCGATTGGGCTTGCAATCAGGGTATTCTCAAAATACTGTATGAATATTCAGTATTTCGAGTCAGCCGCCATGCAACTCATCGCCAAACTCGGCATTCTTGCCGACGCCGCCAAGTACGATGCTTCTTGCGCCAGCAGCGGTGCGCCCAAGCGTAGTTCGCGCGGCAGCGAAGGCCTGGGTGCCACCGATGGCATGGGCATTTGCCACAGCTATACCCCGGACGGGCGCTGCGTATCGCTGCTCAAGGTGTTGCTGACCAACTTCTGCCTCTACGATTGCCAGTACTGCGTCAACCGGCGCTCCAGCAACGTGCCGCGGGCGCGCTTTACCCCAGAAGAGGTGGTGCGCCTGACCCTCGACTTCTACCGGCGCAACTGCATCAGCGGCCTGTTTCTCAGTTCGGGCATCATCCGCTCGGCCGACTACACCATGGAGCAATTGATCCGCGTGGCACGCCTGCTGCGCGAGGAGCACAACTTCCGCGGCTACATCCACCTCAAGACCATCCCCGATGCCGACCCGCTGCTGATCGAAGAAGCCGGGCGCCTGGCAGACCGCCTGAGCGTCAACATCGAGTTACCGACCGACGCCAGCCTCAAGCGTCTGGCCCCTGAGAAACACGCGCACACCATCCGCCAGGCCATGGCGGTCATCCACCACGGCCAGCAAGCCGTGGCCAACGAACCCAAGGCGCCGCGCTTTACCCCGGCCGGGCAAAGCACCCAGGTCATCGTCGGCGCAGACGCCACCGACGACAGCACCCTGCTGCGCAATGCCGAGTCCTTGTACCAGGGCTACGGCCTCAAGCGCGTGTACTACTCGGCTTTCAGCCCGATCCCCGACAGCCCCGACAGTGTGCCCCTGGCAGCGCCGCCGCTGCTGCGGGAACACCGCCTGTACCAAGCCGACTTCCTGCTGCGTGGCTATGGCTACAAGGCCGGCGAACTGCTGGCGCAAAGCGGCAACCTGGCACTGGACATCGACCCGAAGCTTGCGTGGGCGCTGGCCAACCGTGAGGTCTTCCCGCTGGATGTGAACCGCGCCGAGCCAGCCCTGCTGGCACGCATCCCGGGCATCGGCCTGCGCAGCGTGCAGCGTTTGGTAGCGCTGCGACGAGAGCGGCGCGTCCGCTACGACGACCTGATTCAACTGCGCTGCGTGCTGGACAAAGCGCGCCCATTCATCGTCACCAGTGACTACCGCCCGGCCCAGGCCGAGCTGCGCAGCGGCCTGCTGCGCGAACGCCTGCGCGAACCCCAGGCACCGGTGCAAATGGGGTTATGGGGATGATCGCGCTCGACTGCGATGACAGCTTCGCCACCTGGCGTGACCAAGCCCGAACGCTGCTCGGCCATGGCATTGACCCAGCCGACGTCACCTGGTCACAAGGCCCGATCGATGATCTGCTGGCCATCCCTGCACCGCTGCCCCAAGGCCCCGGCCCGTTTCGCGGCAAAGTGCCGGCAGCGCTACTGAGCCAGCTGGAGCAGGCAGCCTGCTACCGCGGCGAGCAACGCTGGAACCTGCTGTACGAAGTGCTCTGGCGCGTGGCCCATGGTGACCGCACCGCGATGCTGGCCGGCGATCGCCTGGGCAGCGAATTGCACCGGCGCATCAAACAGGTCAGCCGTGAAGCCCATCACCTGCATGCCTTTGTACGCTTCGTGCCGCTACCCGAAGCGTTGGCGCAGCAGCTGCAACTGGACCTGGTCGCCTACTACGAACCCGCCCACGACATCCTGCACAGTGCCAGTGCGCATTTCGCCGACCGCCTGGGCCGGCAACGCTGGTTGATCGCCACCCCCGCCGACGCTATCCGCTTCGACGGCCAGGCCTTCGACTACCGGCGCACCTGCCCTGACGAGTGGCGGCAATGGGCACGCAATGCCGACGACCCCGGCGCCGAGCTGTGGCGCACCTACTATCGCCACACCTTCAACCCCGCCCGCCTCAACCCGGACGCGCTGCGCCTGCACATGCCGGGGCGGTTCTGGCGGCATTTGCCGGAAGGGATGCTGATACCCCAGCTCGAAGGCCTGGCACGCCAGGGTAAGCAGCGGGATGGGCAGGCGCTGGAGGTGGCTGCGCAGCGGGGAAAGCAAATAAACGAGAACGGCCAGAGAATACCGAAATCCTCTGACCGATAACGGGAAAGCAAGATCCGGCCCCAGCACTCAGCCAAACAGCCTGGCAACACACCCCAGCTTCTTCTTGTACGACCGCCGTGCCTCCAACGCCTGCTCCAGGCTCACCGGCAAAAACCGCGCCTGCTGATTAGGCTGCATCTGTCCGACCAGATCCAGGTCGGCACTGATCACGGTGCCGATCATGGCGTACCCGCCTCCGGACACCGCATCGCGGTGCAGAATGATCGGCTCCAGCCCCGCCGGCACCTGGATCGAGCCGATCGGGTAGCAGCTGTCGACGATGTTCGAGGGGTCCGAGCCGGCGCCAAACGGCTGCTCACGCTGCTGGAAACTCAATGGGCTACCGCCTTTGTAGCGGTAGCCGATTCGGTCTGCCTCGGAGCCGACGGTCCATGCCTCGGTAAAGAAGCGCTGCGCCGCTGCATCGGTCAGGCGATGGAAATACAAGCCTGGGACCACCCGCAACACCACCTCGCCACCCAGCGACTGTCGCAACGCCATCGGCAGGCTAGCGCCGGCGCGGGTCTTGCCGCTGGGCACACCGACCGGCAGCACATCGCCTGCCAGCAACTTTCGCCCATGGTGCCCACCCAAGGCCCCCAGCGCGTAAGTCGATCGGCTGCCGAGCACCTCGGGCACATCGATACCTCCGGCGACAGCCAGGTACGCCCGGGCACCTGCTGTGGGGAACCCGAAGCGCAACACCTGCCCTGCCCTGACCGCGAACGCGGTGTCAGGGCGCTGCTCACGGCCGTCGAGCAATGCCGGCATCTGCGCGCCGCACACCGCCACCAGCGCATCCTGCTGGAACTCAAGTTCTGGGCCCACCAGCGCGCATTCAAGCCCCGCAGCGCCTGCCGGGTTGCCGACCAGATGGTTGGCTGCGCTCAAAGCGTACTGGTCAAGCGCCCCGGAAGGCGGAATGCCCAGGTGGTAATAGCCCTCGCGACCGAGGTCCTGTACCGAGGTGGCCAGGCCGGGTTTGAGTACCTTGATCATGCCAGCACCTCCTGCAGCGTCTTGGGGTAGCCGACCGGGTCGGCGAGGAAGGCATCCAGGGAGAACGCCACCGGACGAATGCGCAGGTTGAAGCAACCGTCTTCCACATCCGCCACCGCCTGGTCATAGGCGCGGCGGTCGATCGGCTTGAACTGCACGATGTCACCCGGGCGGAAGAACACCATGTGCGCCTTGAGGTAGGCCAGTGTCTGCTGCGGGTCGTAGATCGGTGCCGGGGTGACGCCAAACATCTGGTAGCCTCCCGCCCCGCGCACCGAGTAGATGCAACCGAAGCACCCGCCATGGCCAAGGGTCAGCTTGGGCGTGTCGGTACGTGGGCGCAGGTACTTGGGCACCTGCAGTTGCCGCTCGCGCTCGACCATCTGGAACATGAACGGCAGGCCGGCGACGAAGCCAACCATCGACACGAACCAGGGTGCGCCGCTGTGGGCGGCGATGAACGCCTCGACATCGGCCAGGCCGTTGACGCGCGCCGCATACTCAAGGTCGGTGCTGCTCGGGTCCTGGTGGCGATCGCGAAAACGCATCAGGGTTTCGTGGGTCCAGGGGTCGTTGTACAGCACCGGGATTTCGATGATGCGGGTGTGCAGCGAGCGCTCGGCCACCGCCTCTGCCTCGGCGCCGCGTACGGCTTCGAGCAGGGCCTCGGGGGCAATACGGTCAGGGTCGAAGCGGATCTGGAACGACGCGTTGGCCAGGCACACGTCGAGGACGCCCTCCAGGCCAAGCCGCTCCACCGCGCGGGTGACGGCCATGCCTTTGAAAAAGGCCTCCAGCGACATGCTGTCACTGACTTCGGCAAACAGGTGCTCGTCGGCACCGAAGCTGTAGCGGATCGGGGTAGAAGCAACCGGCTCGGCCATGACTGTTCCTTTTCTTGGAATCTTTATAGAAAGGCAGGCGAAATCAAATCGATGCAGCGGCCCCGGCCTAGGTGCGCCAGGTGCCGGTAAAACTCAGCGTGGTGCACGCACCTCGATACCGGCCTGATCCAGCGCCTTGCGCGTTGCCTCGACCAGGTCGAGTGCGCCGGGGGTATCGCTGTGCAGGCAGATGGAATCGAACTTGATGGCCAGGTCCTGCCCCTCGACCGTGCGCACCAGGCCTTGCTGGCAAGCGCGCAGCACGCGCTCGGCGACGGCCTCGGGTTGGTAGCCGCGCACGTTGCGGGTGAACACGATGGAGCCGCTCATATCGTACTCGCGGTCGGCATAGAACTCGCGCACCACCGGCTGGCCCAGTTCTTCGGCAATACGGCAGATCACCGAGCCTGGCATGCAGTACAACAACAATTGCGGCTCGACCACGCGCAGGTTCTGCACCAGCAGCCGGGCCGCCACCTCATCGCGCGCCAGGTGCATGTACAACGCGCCGTGGGGCTTGATGTGCTGCAAGGTCACACCTTGCGCACGGGCGATTTCACGCAGCGCACCCAGTTGATACAGGATGTCGTCGACCAGCTCCTGGGCGGTGGCATTAATGTGCCGGCGGCCGAAACCGACCAGGTCACGAAAGCCTGGGTGTGCACCGACGCCCACGCCCAGCGCCTTAGCCCGCTCGACAGTGCGGCGCATGGTGCCGGGGTCGCCGGCATGGAAGCCGGTGGCGATGTTGGCCGAGCTGATAAAAGCCATCAGCTCGTTGTCGACGCCATCACCGATGGTCCACGGGCCGAAGCCCTCACCCATGTCCGAATTGAAATCCACCACCTGCATGAACGTATCTCCTGGCACTTGTGACTGCATGCAAGCCACGTTAGATTTTCCACACCCCCTTGGGAAGATCTATAAACAGATAGGGTGTCTTCTGAAAATCAGATACACCGGGAGCCAACCGTGTCATTGACCCTGCGCCAGGTCCGCTACTTCGTCGCCACTGCCGAGATCGGCCAGATTTCGCAGGCGGCGATCCACCTGAACATTTCCCAGTCGGCGGTGACCACCGCAATCAAGGAACTCGAAGCGATGCTCGGCGTGCTGCTGTTCCAGCGCTCGGCCCAGGGCATGAGCCTGACCGAGGCGGGCCGGCACTTTCTGAACCGCGCCTACGTGATTTTGCGCAGCGTCGACGATGCGCTGAACAGCCCGCTGCCAGACGTGCGCGCCAGCGGCCTGCTGCGCCTGGCGGCGAGCTATACGGTGATTGGCTACTTCTTGCCACACCACCTGCAACGCCTCGAACACTGGCACCCGGACGTGACCCTGGAAGTGCATGAGCAGGAGCGCAGCGCGATCGAGCAAGGGCTGCTGGAGGGGCGCTTCGACATGGCCGTGGTGCTCACCGCCAACCTCACCCACCCGGATATCGTCTCGGAAACCCTGTTCAACTCCGAGCGCCGGCTGTGGCTGCCCGGCCACCACCCGCTGTGCGAGCGCTCGGCGGTGAGCCTGGCCGATGTGGCCAGCGAACCGTTCATTCTGCTGACCGTGGACGAAGCCGAACAAAGTGCCATGCGTTACTGGGAGCAGGCCGGGCAGCGGCCCAGCGTGCGCGTGCGGACCAGCTCGGTGGAGGCCGTGCGCAGCATGGTTGCCAATGGCAGCGGCGTGGCGATCCTCTCCGACCTGGTGCACAGGCCATGGTCGCTGGAAGGCAAGCGGATCGAGACGGTGACCATCAGCGACCCGGTCACGCCGATGAGCGTGGGCCTGGCCTGGCATCGCGAGCGGGCGTTCAGCCCGGCGATGCAGGCGTTGCGCAACTACTTTCATGGTGCATTTCTGGCACCGCAGCAGTTGTCGGCGCGGCGTTGAACCGCTGGGTTGCCGACCTCACGGAATGCGCATCCCTGGGGCTGCTTCGCAGCCCTTTCGCGACGCAAGGCCGCTCCTACACACAAAACGCGCAGGAGGCGAAAACTTGATCCAAACGGCCGGTGCCGACACGCAGCGCGGCGGTGAACCGCTGGGTTGCCGACCTCACGGAATACGCGTCCCCTGTAGGAGCGGCCTTGCGTCGCGAAAGGGCCGCAACGCGGCCCCAACAATATGTGCGGCGACGCCAAAGTCGGGGGCTGCTTCGCAACCCTTTCGCGACGCAAGGCCGCTCCTACACACAAAACGTGCAGGAGACGTAGACCTGATCCGAACGTTCCGCCTGCAACGTCGTCATAACTGTGGCCGGTGCCGACACGCAGAGAGGACGCGAGATGACCCAACCCGACCCGTCATACATCAAGTGGCTCGAGGACCGTTCCATGCTCAAGGCCTCCCAGGAACGGGCTCGCCTGTATTCGGGGCAATCGCGCCTGTGGCAGAACCCCTACGCCGAAGCCCAGCCCCGCCGCGCCACTGAAATCGCCTCGGTGTGGCTCACGGTCTACCCCGACGCCATCATTGCCCCGGAGGGCGGCTCGGTGCTGGCGGCCTTGGCCCACGAGGCGCTGTGGAAGCGTTTGTCGGAAATTGGCATACAAGGCGTGCACACTGGCCCGATCAAACAGTCCGGCGGCGTGCGTGGCCGCGAGTTCACCCCCAGCGTGGACGGTAACTTCGACCGCATCAGCTTCGACATCGACCCGCTCTACGGCAGCGAGCAGGACTTGATCCAGATGAGCCGCATGGCCGCTGCGCACAACGCTGTGACCATCGATGACCTGATCCCTTCGCACACCGGCAAAGGTGCCGACTTCCGCCTGGCTGAGCTGGCACACGGGGCCTACCCTGGGCTCTACCACATGGTCGAAGTGCGCGAGGAAGACTGGCCGCTGCTGCCCGAGGTGCCGGCAGGCCGTGATGCGGTCAACCTGTTGCCGGCTGTGTGCGACGAGCTCAAGGCCCGCCACTACATCGTCGGCCAGTTGCAGCGGGTGATCTTCTTCGAGCCTGGGGTCAAGGAGACCGACTGGAGCGTCACCCCGCCCATCACCGGCGTCGATGGCAAGACCCGGCGCTGGGTGTACCTGCACTACTTCAAGGAAGGGCAGCCGTCGCTCAACTGGCTCGACCCAACCTTCGCCGCCCAACAGATGATCATCGGGGATGCCCTGCATGCGCTGGACTGCCTGGGCGCGCGTGGCCTGCGCCTGGATGCCAATGGTTTTCTCGGGGTGGAAACGCGGCTCCAGGGCACCGCTTGGTCCGAAAGCCACCCGCTGTCGATCGTCGGCAACCAGTTGATTGGCGGCATGATTCGCAAGGCGGGCGGGTTCAGCTTTCAGGAGCTTAACCTGACAATCGACGACATTGCCCAGATGTCCACGGGCGGCGCCGATCTGTCCTATGACTTCATCACCCGCCCCGCCTACCAGCATGCACTGCTGACCGGCGACACCGAGTTCCTGCGCCTGATGCTCAAGGAAATGCACGCGTTTGGGATCGACCCGGCGTCCTTGATCCACGCCCTGCAAAACCATGACGAGCTGACCGTCGAACTGGTGCACTTCTGGACCCTGCATGCCCACGACATGTACCTGTTCAAGGGCCAAACCTTGCCTGGCAATATCTTGCGCGAGCACATTCGCGAAGAAATCTATGAGCGTTTGTCTGGCGAACATGCCCCCTACAACTTGCGCTTCGTCACCAATGGCATCAGTTGCACCACCGCCAGCCTGATCACCGCCGCGCTGGGTATCCGCGACCTTGCGCAGATCGACGCAGCGGATATCGAGCGAATCCAGAAAATCCACCTGCTGCTGGTGATGTACAACGCCATGCAGCCCGGTGTGGTCGCACTGTCCGGCTGGGACCTGGTCGGCGCCCTGCCCTTGCCTGCCGAGGCGGTGGCCGAACGGATGCTCGATGGCGACACCCGCTGGATCCACCGTGGCGGCTACGACCTGGCCGGGCTCGCCCCCGACGCCGAGGCGTCGGTGCGCGGCATGCCCCGGGCGCGGGCGCTCTACGGCAGCCTCGACAGCCAGCTCGAGAACAGCGACTCGTTCGCCAGCAAGGTGAAAAAACTACTGGCCGTGCGCCAGGCCTACGGCATCGCCACCAGCCGCCAGGTGCTGGTGCCCGAGGTCAGTAGCCCTGGGTTGCTGGTGATGGTGCACGAGCTGCCAGCGGGGCGCGGCATCCAGATCAGCGCACTGAACTTTGGCCAGACGGTCATTGCCGAGGAGCTGCTCTTGACCGGTTTCACACCGGGAACGGTGGTGGACATGATCAACGAGACGGTCGAGGGGGATTTGACCGAAGATGGGCGCTTGATGGTCAACTTGGAGCCGTACGAGGCGCTGTGCCTGCGCATCGTGAGCAGCAGCGGGCATGTGTGAGGGGCGGCGGCCGCCTTGCTTTTACCGCTTCAGAGGCATAGCTTCCGGGGGACTTCATTTTCCCGTGCCCAGGAGCAATTTCCATGTACACCGGCATCGTCCAGGCCGTTCGCCCGCTGCTTGCTGTGACCCCTTACCCAGGCCACCGGCAGTTCACCGTCGACCTCACCCCTGAACTGCTCGACGACCTCAAGATCGGCGCCAGCGTCAGTGTCGAGGGCACGTGCCTGTCCGTCACCGAGATCGACGGCACCCAGGTGAAGTTCGACGCCATGAATGCCACCCTCGAACGCACCAACCTGCGCTGCCTGACGGCCGGCCAAAGCGTGAACATCGAGCGCTCGGCGAAGATGAACGCGGAGGTTGGCGGCCACCTGATGGCTGGGCACATCGCCACCACCGCCGAGATCGTCGAACAGGTGATCGAAGAGACCGGTGCGTTCATCCGTTTCCGCATGCCAGCGCAATGGGCCAAGTACGTATTCCCCCGCGGCTTCCTGGGGGTCAACGGTTGCAGCCTGACCGTCGCCGATGTCGATGACAATGTCATCACCATCAACCTGATCCCCGAGACCTTGCGCCAGACCACGTTCGCCCACTACAAGGCTGGCGAGCTGCTCAACATCGAAGTGGACCACCAGACCATGGTGCTGGTCGATGTGGTCGAGCGAACGCTCAAGGGCACGCTGGCCCGCGAAACACTGCTGCGCTGAGCATGCTGCCCAACGCACTGCCCGCCCGCAACGCACGACGGCTGAAGCTGCAGGCCCTGCGCGGTCGCGTGGGCCTGGGGCTGGTAGCCGCGCTGTCGGTACTGGCCGGCATGACCGATGCCATCGGCCTGCTGGCGCTGGGTGATTTCGTGTCGTTCATGAGTGGCAACACTACCCGTCTGGCAGTGGCCATCAGCGAGGCGGACCTGGCCATGGTGCTGCGCCTGAGTGGTGCGGTGCTCGGCTTTGTAGCAGGCAATGCGCTGGGCGTGATACTGGCCCGGGCCTGCCGACGCCGCGCCTGGCCGGTGCTGCTGGTGGTCGCCGTACTGCTTGGCATGGCGGCGGCCTGGCCCCTGCAAGCCACCTTTCCGGCGCTGCTGGCAGCGACGCTGGCGATGGGCATGATCAATGCCGTGGTCGAACAGGTGAATGGCCTGCCGATCGGCCTGACCTATGTCACCGGCGCCCTGTCCCGCTTCGGCCGCGGCTTGGGGCGCTGGTTGCTGGGCGAGCGGCGCAACGGCTGGCGGGTACAGCTGGTGCCTTGGGCTGGCATGCTGCTGGGCGCCGCACTGGGCGCCTGGCTTGAGCACCAACTGGGCCTGCAGGCGCTGGCAGGCAGTTGCGCGCTGGCGTGCCTGCTGGCCCTGGTGACTCGGTTCATTCCGCGCTCATGGCAACGCGGCTACATGCCGCGTTAATCAAACGCTGCGGGTAGCGCCGAAGAACCCTCGGCCCGTCCCTTAATCGATGCGCGGGTGTTGCTGCACCAGCAGTTTGCGCTTGGCCTCAAGCTCGGCGATCTGCGTGTCGATGTCCTCGATCTTCTGCTCGATATTGTCGTGGTGCTCCTGCAGCAGCTCGCGCGCTTCATCGATGTCCGATGCGGCAGGTGCTGCGCCGCGCAGCGGCTTGTTGGCGGTCTCTTTCATGGTCAGGCCAGTGATCAGGCCGATGGCCGCGATCACCATCAGGTAATACGCCGGCATGTACAGGTTGCCCGTGCTTTCCACCAGCCAGGCCGCCAAGGTCGGGGTAAGCCCCGCGATCAGCACCGAGATATTGAAGGCACTGGCCAACGCGCTGTAGCGGATATGCGTGGGGAACATCGCCGGCAACGTCGACGCCATCACGCCGATAAAGAAGTTCAGCAGCACGGCAATGATCAACAGCCCGGCAAAGATCAGCCCGAGCGCACCGCTGTTGATCAGCATGAAGGCCGGAATGGCCAGCGCGAACAGCCCGACACTGCCGACCATGATGAAAGGCCGGCGGCCGAACTTGTCGCTGAGCAGGCCGATGATCGGTTGCACGAACAGCATGCCGACCATGATCGCAATGATGATCAGCACCCCGTGGTCTTCGCTGTAATGCAGGTTGTGCGACAGGTAGCTGGGCATGTAGGTGAGCAGCATGTAGTAGGTGACGTTGGTGGCGATCACCACGCCAATGCAAGTCACCAGGCTGCGCCAGTGTTGGGTGGCGACTTCCTTGAACGACACCTTGGGGCCGGAGGCCAGGCCTTCGCGGTCGCCCTGCTCAAGCTTCTCGACGTGTTGCTGGAACGCAGGTGTTTCTTCCAGCGCATGGCGCAGGTACAGACCAATGATGCCCAGCGGCAGGGCCAGGAAGAACGGCAGGCGCCAGCCCCACTCAAGGAACTTCTCCTCGCCCAGCACGGTGGAAATCAACACCACCACACCTGCGCCGAGTACAAAGCCTGCGATCGAGCCGAAATCCAGCCAGCTGCCGAGGAAGCCGCGTTTGCGGTCGGGTGCGTACTCGGCGACGAAAATCGACGCCCCGGTGTATTCACCGCCCACCGAAAAGCCCTGGGCCATCTTGGCCAGCAACAGCAGGATGGGCGCCCAGATGCCGATGGTGGCGTAAGACGGTATCAGGCCGATGGCAAAGGTGCTCAACGACATGATCACGATGGTCGCGGCGAGAATCTTCTGCCGGCCGAACTTGTCGCCCAGGGCGCCGAAGAACAACCCGCCCAGCGGGCGAATCAGAAACGGTACCGAGAACGTCGCCAGGGCGGCGATCATTTGCACACTGGGATCGGCGTTGGGGAAGAACACCTTGCCGAGCGCGTAGGCAACGAAGCCATAAACGCCGAAGTCGAACCACTCCATGGCGTTGCCCAGTGCGGCAGCGGTGATCGCTTTGCGCATCTTGGCGTCGTCGACGATGGTGATATCTTTCAAGCCAATTGGCTTGACGCTTTTCTTGCGAGATTTCATGCCCATTTCCTTGTCACTGAATGCTCTATGGCATCAGAGACAAAGGGACACAAAATAATTCAGCGCTTAGTAAATTTTTTGTGGCTAGAGGCCATCTTCGGGTAATCGCGGCCCTTGGAGGGCCGCGAATACCTTCTACTGATCAGATGCCTTCGCGGGCCAGGTCCATGGCGAAGTAGGTCAGGATCAGGTCGGCGCCGGCGCGCTTGATGGCACCGATGCTCTCACGCACCACGCGCCCTTCGTCGATGGCACCGGCGAGGCCGCCGAACTTGATCATCGCGTACTCGCCACTGACCTGATACGCCGCCAGCGGCAGGCGCGAGGCCGCGCGGATGTCGGCGATCACGTCCAGGTAGGCACCGGCCGGCTTGACCATCAGCACATCGGCCCCTTCCTGCTCGTCGAGCAACGATTCGCGCACGGCTTCGCGGCGGTTCATCGGGTTCATCTGGTAGCTCTTGCGGTCGCCTTTGAGCGCAGTGCCGCCCGCTTCGCGGAAGGGGCCATAGAGCGACGAGGCGAACTTGGTCGAGTAAGCCATGATGGCAGTGTCATGGAAGCCTGCGGCATCCAGGGCGCCGCGAATTGCCTGGACCTGACCGTCCATCGCCGCCGATGGCGCGATGAAGTCGGCACCGGCTGCGGCCGCGACCACGGCCTGCTTGCCCAGGTTGGCCAGGGTGGCGTCGTTGTCCACGCCGTGGTCGTGCACCACGCCGCAATGGCCATGGCTGGTGTATTCGCAGAAGCAGGTGTCGGACATCACGATCATTTCCGGCACGGTGTCCTTGCAGATCCGCGCCATGCGCGCCACCAGGCCGTTTTCGTTCCAGGTGTCACTGCCAACCTCATCCAGATGGTGCGAGACACCAAAGGTCATCACCGACTTGATGCCGGCGCGGGCGTAGCGCTCGATTTCCTGCGCCAGCAGCTTTTCAGGGATGCGGTTGACGCCGGGCATGCTGGTGATCGGCACGAAATCGTCAATGCCTTCTTCGACGAAGATCGGCAGGATCAGGTCTTCAAGGCGAAACTCGGTTTCCTGGAAGATCGAGCGCAGGGATTCGTTCTGGCGCAGACGGCGCGGACGAACGGAGGGGAAACGGTTGGACATGACAGCTCCAGGGAATATGGACGGCGTACACCATATGCCTGTTGAGCTTCAGTGAAAAGGCTGAATGACGAGATTGTGTCTTGCGGTGGGAGTAATAGCGGAGATTTGCAGCGCATGTGCCGGCCCCTTCGCGGGTACACCCGCTCCCACAGGGGTGGGGGCGCCCATCAGGTACAACGCTTTGGGTAAAAGCGGCGCTGTACCTGTGGGTGACTGTTTACTGCAACCAGGGCGGTGGCGGTTCTTCGCCCTTGACCGGGCCGCGCTCGGCATCGGCCAGCGCCGCTCGGCGGCGGGCGTCGTCGAGCCGTGCGGCGTCGATTTCGCGCAGCACGCCATCCACGTCGGCAGCCTCGTCATCCTCCTCGTACTCGCCGGTCAGCGGGCTGTCCGGTTTCAGCTCGCCGGCCTCGTACAACGCCCACATTTCCTGCGCGTAACGGGTGCTCTTGAGCTCGGGGGCGAAGCGGCCGAAGTACAGCGCCATGTTGCCCACATCACGTTGCAACATGCTGAACGCATGGTTGTTACCGGCCGCATCCACCGCCTGCGGCAAGTCGATGATCACCGGGCCTTCAGGGCCAAGCAACACGTTGAACTCGGACAAGTCACCATGCACCAGCCCCGCGCACAGCATCAACACGATCTGGCGGACGACGAATGCATGGAACTCGCGGGCCTCGTCGGCTTCCAGGTGCACGTCGTTAAGGCGTGGCGCGGCATCGCCATCGGCGTCCGTCACCAGCTCCATCAACAGTACGCCATCCTGGAAATCATAAGGCTTGGGCACCCGGACACCGGCACTGGCCAGGCGGAACAGAGCCGCCACTTCGGCGTTCTGCCAGGCGTCCTCGGCCTCTTTGCGGCCGTATTTGGAGCCTTTGGCCATGGCCCGGGCCTGGCGGCTGTTGCGGACCTTGCGGCCTTCCTGGTACTCGGCGGCCTGGCGAAAGCTACGTTTGTTGGCTTCTTTGTAGACCTTGGCGCAGCGCACTTGGGTACCGCAACGCACCACGTAGACGGCTGCTTCCTTGCCGCTCATCAAAGGTCGCAGTACTTCGTCGACCAGGCCGTCTTCGATCAGGGGTTCGATTCTTTTTGGAGTCTTCATCAGGCTTGAGTTCTGGGGTCCTGTGGCCGAGCCGTGGAGGTGGCGGTCATCCTCTCACAGCCTGATGGATCTTGCTCGTCTGTGATGCAACGTTCGTCTGTTCAGGGTGTTTCGGGCGCCTAGGCGCCCTGCCCCACAGCACTGCCTTGCGCCACCCGCGCCCGTCGGCGGGTGATCAACAACCCCGAGCACACCACGAACACCGCCAGCACCATTGTCGAAACCACTTCAAGGCGATGATCCGGGCGGAACAGCATCAGCACCAGCACGCTGCTGATGAACAGGATCACGCCCCAGGTCAGCCACGGGAACAGCCACATGCGGTAGCTCAGCGTCTTGCCCTGGGCGGTCAGGCGCTTGCGCAGGCGCAGCTGGGAAATGGCGATAACCAGATAAACCAGCAAGGCAATGGCGCCGGAGCTGGCCATCAGGAAGCCGAACACCTTGGCCGGCACCAGGTAGTTGGCGATCACCGCCAGGAACGCCGCCCCGGTAGACAACAGCACCGCGACAATCGGCGTACCGCTGCGGCTGGTCACCTGGGCACAGGCCGGCGCGTCACCCCGGCGGCTCAACGAATAGACCATGCGTGAGGCGGTGTACAACGACGAGTTCAGGCAGCTGGTCACCGAAGTCAGCACGACGAAGTCGATGATGGCCTTGGCATGCGGCACGCCGAGCGTATCCAGCACCGTGACATACGAGCCTTCAGTGGCCAGCCGTGGGTCGGTCCAGGGCACCAGCGCGATGACGATGAAGATCGACAGGATGTAGAACAGCGTGATCCGCCAGATCACCGAGTTGGTGGCCTTGGAGATGTGCTTGCCCGCCTCGTCGGACTCTGCAGCGGCAATGGTCACCACCTCGGCCCCAAGGAACGAGAACATGGTGATCAGCATGGCGCTGAGCACCGCGCCGAAGCCGTTGGGCATGAACCCACCGGTATCCCACAGGCGCGAAACACCGCTGACACCGGAGCTGGGCAGCAGGCCGAAAATGGCACAGGCACCCAGAATGATGAAGGCGACAATGGCAATGACCTTCACCAGCGCCAGCCAGAACTCGAATTCACCGTAGTTTTTCACGCTGAACAGGTTGGTGGCGGTCAGCAGCAGCGTGATCACCAACGACAATACCCAGATCTCCATCTGCGGCACGTAGGTGTTGATGATGGTGGCGGCAATGTTGGCTTCGATGGGGATGATCAGCACCCAGAACCACCAGTACAGCCAACCGATGGTGTAGCCGGCCCACTTGCCGATGGCAAGGTCGGCATAGGTGGAGAACGAGCCGGTGTCGGGCGAGGCGACTGCCATTTCCGCCAGCATGCGCATCACCAGCACCACCAACCCGCCGGCCAGGATATAGGCCAGGATGGTTGCAGGCCCGGCTTCGGCGATGGCCCGCCCAGAGCCAACGAACAGGCCGGCGCCGATCACCCCGGCAATGGACAGCATGGTGACATGCCGCGATTTCAATCCATGACTCAAATTGTTTTTGTCTGTTTGCATGGTCTTACCTTCTTATTCTTGTCATGCCCGCGCTAGGCCGTCAGCACGCATGTCTAGCGAACGCGGGCGCGAAAAAGCCCGCCCTGCCCTAAATGGTGAGTAGGGCAAGGACGGGTTGAGTAAAACGAAACGCAGATCCGCCGGGGTTAGCTGCCACCTCAGCCGGCAGCGCGCTGCTTGCCCGCCAAGTCAGGCTTGAGCGAGCCGCCCCCTTGGCGGCTGACTTGTTCGCAGACCTTCTCGACGATGTAGGCGCCGATCGGAATGGCAGAGGTGGCGGCAGGCGACGGCGCATTGCACACGTTCACGCTGCGCGCGGAGTTGACGAAGAGGAAGTCGTCGATGAGCTTGCCATCGCGTGACACCGCCTGTGCCCGCACACCCGCCGGGTATGGCGTGAGGTCGTCCTTGGTGATGCTCGGGCAGTACTTCTGCACCTGCTTGAGGTAGCCGCCCTTGAACAGCGAGTTTTTCATCTCGATCAGGCCCGGCCGCAGGTTCTTGGCGAGCACCTTGAGGATGCCGGGTGTAGTCAGGGTCTGGAACATGTCGCCAAGGCTGACGTCGGACTTGCGATAACCTTCGCGCTTCATCGCCAGTACCGCGTTTGGCCCGACGGTCACGGTACCGTCGATCATCCGAGTCAGGTGCACGCCCAGAAACGGCATGGACGGGTCCGGAATCGGGTAGATCAGGTGGTTGACGATCTGGTTGTGCTGCTTGGGCAGCAAGTAGTACTCACCGCGGAACGGGCAAATCACGAAATTGGTCTGGATGCCCAGCATGCTCACCACGCGGTCAGCCATCAGCCCCGAGCAGGTGACCAGGAAGCGGCTGTGGAACTCGTCGCTGCGGGTACGCACGATCACCTCACTGGCGCGCTCTTCCAGGCCAATCACCTCGGCGCTGTAGCGGATCTCGCCACCGGCACGCTGGAACTGACGGCCCATGGCCGCCGTGACCTCGGCGTAATTGACGATGCCGCTGGAGGGGACAAAGATCCCGCCCAGGCCGACGATGTTGGGCTCGCGCTCATGCAACTCGGCAGCAGACAGCCATTCACGCTCCAGGCCATTGGCCGCAGTGCGCTCCCACAACGCCTTCATGCGTTGCATTTCCAGGTCGTTGGTGGCCACCAGCAGCTTGCCACACTCATCGAAGGCGATGCCGTGCTCGGTGCAAAAGGCCTTGGTCGCCTTGTTGCCTTCCAGGCAGAAGCGCGCCTTGAGGCTGCCAGGGGTGTAGTACACCCCGGCATGGATCACGCCGCTGTTGTGCCCGGTCTGGTGGCGGGCCGGGCCGGACTCTTTCTCCAACAGGAGAATCTTGGCGTCCGGGTACACCTTGATCAGGTGCATGGCAGTGGACATGCCCACAATGCCACCGCCGATGATGATGAAGTCGTACACAGTGTTACCTCCCGCGCCGTGTTTACTGGCCGCGCTGGTACAGCGGCTTGGGGAAGGCGACATAGCCGCGTTGGCGCATCAGCTCGCGGCGCAAGCCGTCGTGCGGGGTAAAGCGGTCGCGGCCGTGGAGCCAGAACAGATTATTGATCAAGACGAAGCTGCCCACCGCCACCGGAACGGAAAGTTTCTTGTCGCTGCCCTCCAGCGACTCGGACAAGGCGTTCAGCCAGATACCTTCCTCGAAGTTTTCCGGCTGCACGAACTGGTCGATGTAGCGCATGGTCGGCCGGCCTTCGGTATCGGTATCGAACACCGAATGGAACACATCCTCGGCCACTTTCTTGCTCGGTGGCGCGGTCCAGCGCATCTCACGGCGCGCCATCGGGTGGCGGAAGAATGCGTCGCAGTCCTCCCAGTCGTCCAGGTGCAGCAGCAGCGAGTTACCACCTTCCATGTTCTTTTCGTCGATCTTCAGCATCAGCACGTAGTCGGTGATCTGGTTCACGAAGGTGCCGTCGTTGTGCAGCTCCATGACGCGGTGTGGCTGGCGCAGGTAGCTGTCGGAGTTGTCGCTGTTCACGACCACGAAGCGGGCGTAGTACTGGCCGCTCATGGCGTCGTAGTTGGAGCGACCGATCAGGTGGGCGCAGGCGGTGGTGAACTTGACCATGTCCTCGGCCTGGCTCACGTCATCCAGCCCGACCGGGGTGATCAGCATGCCGCCGCTGGCGCGGTCGAGGATGGTGTTGAGCAATACCGGGCGCAGCGTGCCTTCGCACAGATCATCAAGGATTTCGCCCACCCGGAAACGCAGGAACGACTTGTACTCCAACGCCTGCACCGGCCACTCGGCCACGGCCTTGACGAACGCCTCCACGGTCTCGCGGGCAAAGGTCAGTTCAAGCAGGCGCGGCGACTGCTTCGAAGGGGCGATGGTGTAACCCCGCGGTTCGAGTGGCAACGGCATGACAAGTTCGTCGATCTGCGTAAAAGCGTTCATGGCTAGGTCCTGGCAGAAAAAGTGAGTGGCGCCGCCCAGTGTGTGATCTGGATCAGTGCAGGCGAAGCAAAAATATCGCCACTCAACAAAAATGTCTACATTTTTATAAAACGAAGACAAACATCGAGTATGTCCATTGTTTTTCGTCCGCCAGTGGTTTCGGTATGATCGGCAAAACGTTTTGAGGAACAGGACCTTGGAAGCGCTCGCGCCCCGACAAAATTCAGCATTCAGCGGGTATGAGAGGCTCAAGAAAGACATCATCCGTGGCGTGTTCAAGCCGGGGGAAAAGCTCTTGATGAGCACCCTCAAAGACCGCTATGAACTGGGTGTAGGGCCTCTGCGCGAGGCGCTCTCGCAGTTGGTGGCCGAGCACCTGGTGAATGCCATCAGCCAGAAGGGCTACCGTGTCGCCCCCATGTCACTGGCGGAGATGAACGACATCTACGATGCCCGTGCCAACCTGGAAGCCATGATCATCAGCCTGGCCATCGAACGCGGCGACGACGCCTGGGAGGCCTCGGTGCTGGCCTGTTCGCATACCTTGGCCAAAGTGGTGGAAGTGAAAACCCGCGAGCAGCGCCTGGACGTTTGGGACGAGCGGCACAAGGCGTTTCACACCGCCATCGCCTCCGGCTGCGGCTCCAAGCACTTACTGCAGGCACGCACCTACCTGTTCGACCAGGCCGAGCGTTATCGGCATCTGTGGCTGACGCAGACGGTGTTTTCCGAGCAGGCCCTTGAACTCAAGCGCCAGGAGCACGCGGCGTTGGTGGAGGCGATTCTGGCCCGCGACGCCAAGCGCGCCAGCGCCATGATGCACTCGCACCTGATGACCCCCGTGCCAATCATCGCGCAGATCATGCATGCCGAGGGCATCGGGCGCGGGGAGTAGGCCGTCAGGCGGCGGCCTGGCGCTGGACCACATAGTGCCGGGCTTTGTCGAACGCCCAGTTGTACACCACGGTGTAGGGCAGGATGATCACGAAGAAGCCCAACTCGACCATGAACGCCTGAAGCAGCGAAATATCCAGCATCCAGGCCGCCACGGGCAGGCACCACACCACCAGGCCTGCCTCGAAGCCCAGGCCATGGGCGACACGCGCCCAAGGCTTCCAGGCAACCCGTTCGGTCTGCACGACGCGGTCGATCAGTGCGTTATAGGCCACGTTCCAGGCCATGGCGATCACTGACAGGGTCACCGCCAGCCCCCCGGCCGTTGCCAACGACTTGCCCAGCACCCAGGACAACAGCGGTGCGCACAACAGCACAGCGAATACTTCATAACCTACGGCATGGACCATGCGTTCGGTGAAAGAGACCTTTTTCATCTTGAATTCCATCATTTGCTTGAGACGTGCTTCCTATTTTCTTTGATGGAACAGATACTCGCGATATAGCTCCTATCGGTTTTATCAATACCTATGCGCTACTCACCTGAAGCTTTGCTTGCCTTTGTCGAAGCCGCCGCGCTGGGCTCGTTCTCTGCGGCGGCCCGCAAACTGAAGAAAAGCCAGTCCACCGTGAGCATTGCGATAGCCAATTTCGAGGCGGATATCGGCTGCCCCCTGTTCGACCGCGGCGGGCGCCACCCTACGCTCAATGCTGCCGGGCGCCAGGTATTGCCCCATGTCGAAGCGATCCTCGACGCCAGTGCCGGGCTCGACGCCCTGTCACTGAGGCTGGCTGAGCACGTTGAAGCGTTGGTCTCGGTGGTGATGTCGGACAGCTATAGCGTTACCTTCCAAACGGCGGTCATGACCGGCTTCGCACACAGCTACCCGCATACCGAGCTGCGCTGTGGGCCCTCGGAAGACGCTGACGTGATCGAGTTGGTGCAGCAGGACATGGCCCAGATTGGCATTCTTGCCGCGCAGCGCCAGTACCCCGCCGATGTCGCCGTGGCGCGCCTGCCTGAGCAGGCGGAGTTTTGTGTGTACGTGAGCGCCGAGCACCCGCTGGCAGCGCTGCGCACGGTGCAGCGCCAGCACCTGGAGACCGTACGCCAGCTGTACATCAAGACCTACGCCCCCAGCCTGCACCACGACCGCGGCCAGGCCTGGTCGGCGCCCGACTATTTGACCTTGCTGGAGTTCGCCGCCCGTGGCTTTGGCTGGGCAGAACTGCCCAAGGCCCTGGTCACGCGCTTTGGCAGCGGCCTGGTGGAATTGCAGGTGGCCGGTTATCCGCGCCGCGTCGACATGGACATCGCCTGGTCCCGCCGCCGAGCCCTCGGCCCAGCCGGGCAATGGCTGGTGCAGCGGTTGCTGGGCGTATAGGAAATCGACCAGACAACAGTGAACATTGTGGGAGCGGGCTTGCCCCGCGAATGGGGCTACGCGGTGCATGGCACCGGCTTCGCCGGTGTTCGCGGGGCAAGCCCGCTCCCACGTCAATTTTTAGAAGTGGCGCAAGACAGTTGCTCCCACAGGATGATGGGCTAAAGCCGCCCAAACAGTGCACCCAAGCGCAACAAGCAGTACACCCACCGACAAGTCAGCCACCCCGCTCGCCCCGTAGCCTGTCACCACGCGCCGATCACTGCGGCACGCACCCAAAAGCACAAGAACAAACGTTGGTGACCTATGAAAACAGTAGATCCGATCACCCTTGCGGTGGTCCGGGGTGCGCTGGAAACAGCGCAGCGCGAAATGACCTTGACGTTGGAAAAGACCGGCCGCTCCAGTGTGTTCAACCTGGCCCATGATTACTCGAACTCGTTATTCGACCACCTCCCCGAAATGATCCTGCAAGGCCAGGACATCCCCATCCACCTGGGTTCACTGATCCCCGCCATGAAGTGCGTGGCCGAGTTTTTCGGTGACGATATCGCCGAAGGTGACGTGATCTACCACAACGACCCGGCGTACAAGGGCAGCCATATCCTCGACTGCTGCATGTACAAGCCCGTGTACTACCAGGGCGAGCTGGTGTTCTGGACTGTATGCAAAGGCCACCTCACCGACATCGGCGGCCCGGTACCGGCCGGCTACAACCCGGACGCCAAGGAAATCTACGCCGAAGGCCTGCGCATCCCGCCCGTGAAGCTGTGGGAAAAGGGCAAACGCCGCGAAGACGTGATCAACTTCATGCTCACCAACATGCGCGCCCGCCCCTATCAGGAGGGCGACCTCAACGCCCAGTACGGCGCCTGCAAAGTCGGTGAGCGGCACCTGCTCGACCTGCTCGACAAGTACGGCGTGGAGCAGGTGCGTGCCTGCATCGCCGAGCTGAAGAACATGGCCGACCGCCACATGCGCGCCTTGCTGCATGACGTACCAGACGGCCACTACAGCGGCACCGCCGTGCTCGAAGACGCCGGCCACGGCCTGGGTGAACTGGCCATCACCGCGCATGTCGAGATACGCGGCGAGCAAGCCCATGTGCGTATCGAAAGCCCGCCGCAGGTGCCCTACTTCATCAACTCCTACGAGGGCAACTCGGTGTCGGGTGTGTACCTTGGCCTGATGATGTTCGCCCAGGTCGCACCGCCCTACAACGAAGGCCTGTATCGCTGCGTCACAGTCGATGTCGGCGCCAAGGGCACGCTGTGCAACGCCCAGGAACCGGCGCCCCACGTCAACTGCACCACGACTCCGATGGAAACCTTGGCCGATGCCGTGCGCACGGCACTGGAGCAAGCCTCGCCGCAGCGGGTCACGGCCTCCTGGGGCCATACCAGCGGCATCAACATCGCCGGCCACGACCCACGTAACGGCAACAGCGAGTACGTGACCATGGTCCTGGCCTCGATCATTGCCGGCGCGGGGGCCAACAAAGTCATGGATGGCTGGCATGCCTGTGGGCCGCTGTGCTGCTTCGGCGCCTTGATGAGCGGTGACATCGAGCTGCTGGAGCACGCCTACCCGATACTCATCCACCGCTACAGCCTGATGGCCGACAGTGGCGGCGCCGGTGAATTTCGCGGCGGCTCCGGCACCCGCCTGGAGATCGAGCCCCTGCAACACGCGATGACCGTGGTCGGCTTCGGCGAAGGCCGCCAACTGCCCACCGCCGGCGCCGCCGGGGCCCGCAATGCCCTGCTGGAGCCCAAACTCGGCCGCCTGATCCACCGGCACGCCGATGGCTCGGAAGACCACTACACCCAGAACCCCATGCTCACCCTCCAGCCCGGCGAGCGGATCATCAACATCAACCCAGGGGGCGGCGGGTATGGCGACCCCCTGCGCCGCCCGGTAGCCGCCGTGCTGCAAGACCTGCGCAACGGACTGGTCTCGCCCCAGGGCGCCGCGCTGGAATACGGCGTGGTCGTCGATGCTGGCGGCCACCTCGACGAAACCGCCACCCGCCTTGCCCGCGACCTGCACTGACCGGAGACCCATCATGCGCAATCAATATCGCCTGGGCATCGACGCCGGCGGCACCTTCACCGATTTCATCCTGGCTGACCGCGATGGCGGCGTGCAGCTGTTCAAAGCCCCTTCCACGCCGCAGGACGGCACCCTGGCCATCCGCGCTGGCCTGGCGCAAATCGCCGACGCCACCGGCCGCACGCCGGCCGAGATCATCGCCAACTGCGACCTGTGCATCAACGGCACCACGGTCGCCCTCAACGCCCTGATCGAACGCACCGGGGTCAAGGTCGGCCTGCTGTGCACCGAGGGCCACGAGGACAGCCTGGAAATCCGCCTGGGCCACAAGGAAGAGGGCCACCGCTATGACGCCCACTACCCGCCCGCGCACATGCTCGCCCCGCGTCACCTGCGGCGCCCGATCGGCGGCCGCATCCTCGGCGATGGCCGCGAGCACAGCCCGCTGGACGAGCGCGCGGTGCATGAGGCTATCGACTACTTCCGCGCCGAAGGCGTGGAAGCGGTGGCCATTTCCTTCCTCTGGTCGGTGCGCAACCCCAGCCATGAGCAGCGTGCCGCCGAACTGGTCAGGGCAGCGCTGCCCGGGGTGTTCGTTTGCACAGGCGTTGAAGTGTTCCCGCAAATCCGCGAATACACCCGCACCTCTACCACCGTGGTCAACGCCTACCTGAGCCCGGTGATGGCGCGCTACGTGGCGCGTATCGACAGCCTGTTCGAGGAGCTCGGCGCCCAGCAACCGGTGCGCTACTTCCAGTCCAACGGTGGCCTGGCGCCCGGCCACCTGATGCGTGAGCGCGCGGTCAATGCCATCAACTCCGGCCCGGCTTCGGCGCCCCAGGCGGGGCTTTCGGTCGCCCGCCCGTTTGGCATCGACAACGTCATCACCGTGGACATGGGAGGCACCTCGTTCGACATCACCCTGACCAATGCCGGGCGCACCAACTTCAGCAAGGATGTGGACTTCCTGCGCCAGCGCATCGGCGTGCCGATGATCCAGGTGGAGACACTGGGTGCCGGCGGTGGCTCCATCGCGCACCTCGACGAGTTCGGCATGCTGCAGGTCGGGCCCCGTAGTGCGGGCGCCAAGCCTGGCCCGGTTTGCTACGGCAAAGGCGGCAGTGAACCCACCGTGACCGACGCCAACCTGGCCCTGGGCTACCTGCCAGACCGTGCGTTGCTGGGCGGCAGTATTACGCTCAATCGCCAGGCTGCGCTGGAGGCCATCCGCAGCAAGATCGCCGAACCGCTGGGCATCAGTGTTGAGCGCGCCGCGTTTGGCGTTACCACCCTGGTCAACCTGAACATGGTCAACGGCATCCGCCGTGTCTCCATCGAACGCGGCCACGACCCGCGCGACTTCGCCCTGATTGGCGCGGGTGGCGCAGCGGGTATGCACGTGGTGCGCCTGGCCGAAGAAATTGGCATGCACACCGTGTTGATCCCCAAGGTGGCCTCTGGCTTGTGCGCCTTCGGCCAGATCCTTTCGGATGTGCGCTACGACCAGCTCACCAGCCTGTCGATGCGACTGGACGCCGAACACGCCGACCTCGCGCAGCTCAACCAGGCCCTGGCCGAACTGCGCCAGCAAGGCTTGGCGAACCTACGCGAAGACGGCTTCGGCGACCAGGCCAGCAGCTGCCACTACACCCTGGAAATGCGCTACAGCGGGCAGATCCATGAGTGCAGCGTGGAACTGGAGCGCCACAGCCTGGACAGTGACGGGCTGGCAGCGTTGATCGAGTCCTTCCACGCTCGCCACCAGACGCTGTACTCGTACAGCGAACCCGACAGCCCGGTAGAACTGGTCAACCTGGAGTGCTCGGTGATCGGTCACCTGCCGCGCCCACCGCAGCCAGAACTGCAGGGGTCGGCCCAGCCACCTGCTGCAGTCCCGGTGGGCGAGCGCCCGATGCTGTTCAGTGCCGACGGCGAGTGGCAGCACACCCCGGTGTTCAACGGTAACCACCTGCTGCCCGGGCAAACGGTGCAAGGCCCCTGTGTGGTCGAGGAGGACACCACCAACATCGTCGTGCCGCCAGGCTGGCAGGCCTGCCTGGAACCTTCGGCCACGTACCGGGTGACACGCGGGGCTTGATCAAAGGGTCGGCACGCGCCGATCATGGGCGTGACACCCGCCCGGCAGCGTTGCGCTGCCGGGCGTTTTTGCACAATAACAAGAGCTGCTTGAGTAGCTTGCCTGCAGTTCCTTTTTTCAATGCTGCCCTCTTTGAAAAAGGACAACCCATGCCCACAGAACTGTCGACCCATGGCTGGCCGCAACCCGAACGCCAGGCGCGCTGGGCCGAAGCCATCAGCGACACCTACTTCCCCTTGAGCTTGGAATTTGCCGCCGAGCAACCCTTCAATGGCCACCTGCAGCGCTGGAGCACCCCCAGCACGCCGCTGAGCCTGTCACGCCTGCGCTCCAGCCAGCTTGGCTATTCCCGCAGCAAGGCGCACATCGGCCAGGACACTGACGCGTTCTACCTGGTCACCGTGCCCAGCCGCAGCGAGGTGCACTTCGAACAGGATGGCCACCCCTTGAGCTGCCGCCCGGGCGGTTTCATCGTCGAGCGCGGCGACGCGCCTTACCGTTTCCATTACCGGGCCGAAAACGACCTGTGGGTGCTGAAACTGCCTGAACGCGCGCTCAAGGCCAACTTGCTCGGGCACAAGCGCTACACCCGCCACTGCTTCGACGCCAGCCAAGGCCTTGGGCGCATCTTTGTCGAGCAACTGGACCTCTGCGCGCGCCACTTCGACGCCAGCCCCGCAGCCGCCCGCCACCTGCTGCTGGAGCAGGCCAGTGCGACCCTGCTGCTGGCCTTGCAGCAGGACGAACGGGTGCTGGGCAGTGAAGGCTCCAACCTCAGCACGTTGCACCTGACCCGTGTCGAGCACTACGTGCTGCAAAACCTCGGCGACCCCGACCTGTCACCGCAAGCCGTCGCCACGGCCTGCGGCCTGTCATTGCGCTACCTGCACAAGCTCTTCTCGATCACGCCCTATACCCTCGGCGAATGGGTGCGCCAACAGCGCCTGGAGGCAGTGCATCGACAGCTGTGCGACCCGCACTGCCATCTGTCTATCGGCCAACTGGCGTTTCGCTGGGGTTTTGCCGACCAGGCGCAGTTCACCCGGGCCTTTCGCCAGCGCTATGGGTGTACCGCCCGCGAGGTGCGCGCGGCGCGCGCGCACTGAAGGCGGCGGCGCAGGGATGCGCCGTGCTCACTCGATCGCCGTGGTATCGACCTCTTTCCAGCTGTCATCCGGGTCGAAGCGTTTCATCTCCTTGGCCAGCCTGTCCCCGTGTGGCCCGAGGTCTTTCTCGAAGACCTGGCCGTCATGGCTGATCATGAAGCTCATCACCCCTGTGTCGTCATACTTCGCTGGCCAGGCGATCAGGGCAAAGCCGCGGCTCATCTGGTTGCCAATCAGGTAGCTGTAAGCGCCACCGGGAGCCGACGGGCCTTGCGCATCGAGGATGCGGAAGTGATAGCCATACCAGTCGTCACCCACCACATCCTGGCCGAACAGCGGCCCCAGCGGGCTGACCTGCCCATCACCTTCATCGTCCCAGTACAGGCCGTCATGCTTGCCAGGCTCGCTGAAAATCTTCTGCGCGTATTCCAGCGCACCATTGCCGTTGCGGTCTTGTGAGGCGTAGTCCATCTGCGCGTCGTGGTACGCCAGCATCGACTGCAGGGCGCCCAGTTCGTTGCGGCCAATGCGCCGGGCGCGGATTTCGGCACTGCCGGCCTTGAGGTCGAAACGCCAGCCCTGGCTGCTTTTGCTCAGGGGTATAGGCAACGTCCAGTGATCACTGCCCACCGCCAGTATGGCCTTGCCCTGGGCCGTCATGTCGATGCTGTGCTGCGCGCGATACTGCTCCAGGAAGGTGTCCACATCGCTGCGTTGCACACCCCCACGCGGGATGTAGGTACGCCAGTCATCGCCCAGCAGTTGGGCCAGGCGGGCTTCATCCGCCTTCTCTTGGCCCAGCGCCGCGACGAAGGCCTCCACGGCCTTCTCCGGTGTCGGAAAAGCGTCTTGCGCTGCGGCCAGGGATGACCAGGCCAGGCCTGCAGTGAGCAGCAATGCCCCGAGTAATGGACGGTTCATCGACGGCCACCTCCCCCGCGGCGTGCAGGCGCACTGGGCCGGGAGATCGGGTGCCCGGCGGCACGCGATGCGTTCGGCCGCTGGGCGAACGACTGGCTGGTGCGGCCGCGGCTGGCCTGCGCGCTGGTGCGCGACGGCGAGCGCACGCCATCAAAGGCATTGTTACGCGCCCGGCCTGCGGTATTGGCGGGGCGGTTCTGCGCCCCTGGCCGCGCCTGGCCTTCACCTTGTCTGCGTGAGTTCACCTGGTTGTTCTGCTGCCGGCCTTGGGTATTACGTGTGTCCTGTCGGCGGTCGGCTGGCCGTGCCGCGTCGTTACGCGATTGCATGCGATTGCCGACCGAATTGCCCGCCTGCGCCTCGCGCACCTGCTGGCGGGCCTGGCGGTTGCTGGTGGCCGGCCGCTCGATGCCAGCCCGGTCCATTGAAGCCCTGGCGTTGTTGCGTGCCTGGGCACGCTGGGCGTCGTCGCCACGGAACGCGGTACGCTGGGTAGCACCGTCCAGCTGGCGACCATATTGCTGGCGGCTGCGGGCATCGCGGTAAGGCACACCCTCGCGGTTCGCGGCGTTGTGCTGCCATTTGTTCTGGTTGTTGGTGATGCGGTTGTTGCCGTTGATGTTGTTGTAGCGGTTGACGTCGATGTCGATGTCATTATTGCCCCAGTCACAGTCGCCCCACAGCGAACTGACAATCGCCACGCCCGTACCGAAGGCCAGGCCCGCCACCAGCGCAGAACCGGCGTAGTACATCGGCGGTGGCGGGTAGTACACCGGCGGCGAGGCCGGGTAAGCCCAGGTGCCGTAGGTGGTGGTGGGGTTGTAGCTGGGCACGTACACCACTTGCGGGTCGGCCGGCTCGATAATGATGGTGGTGGGCGGGCTGCTGGCCGGGGCCGCCTGCTTGCTGCTACCACCGCTGGAAGCCGGCGCTGCCGCCGGAGCCGCCTGCACGGTCACATTCTGGTACTGGTTGCTCTGCAGGTTGCCGGCCGCCTGCGCTTGATGACGCAAGCGCTGCACGCCGGCCATGACATCGTCGGGTTGCGCGAGGAAGGCGTCGCCCAGGCGTTGTACCCACACGGGGTCCTGGCCCAGGGTCGCCAGCAACTGCGGGAAGGCCACCAGCGCCTGCACGCTCGGGTCCCACGGCTGTTTCGCCACCTGCTTGACCGCATCGTCGCCAGAGGCCTTGGGGTTGGCCTTGGACCAGGTCACGGCTTCACTCACCTGCCCCGGGTAGGTGGCGGCCATCAGCACCTGGGCCAGCAACGCGTCGGGGTACAGCGCGATGGGTGCGAGCATCTGGTCCAGTTGCTCCTGGGTGAACACCGCCTCCTTGGCCGCGAGCGTGTCGGCTTGTGGGGCCGGGTCCGGCGCGGGTACATCTTGTGCCAGCACCCGGCCAGGTGCAGCGCTCAGGCACAGCACCGCCGAAAGGACGGCAATCAATGGCATGCGCATCGCTAATCCCTATGAGGTCAGACCGCGTGGGTTAAGGGTAGCAATGGCAATCCGTTTGACCAGCAGAGAGGGCGCTAACTTTTCGCACTGATGGTTGTATCGATAGTGACTATCGAACGAGGCAATTTCTACTGATCGGCCCGGCCCAATAACCTAGCGCCATTGATTCGAACTTGGCGAATCCCCGCACCCCGGAGCTACCCGATGAATACCCTGGCCCGCCTCTCGCTCACTGCCCTGGCCGCTACCGCCATCGCCCTGTTGGCCGGCTGTGCCAGCCACCCCGAACTGCGCCCGTACAGCGCCGAAGAAACCCGCCAACTGCAACTGGAAGCCTTGCAACGCCGTGGCCTGTCGCTGGACGACTACGAGCTGCAACGGCGGGTGATCCAGCGTGCCAACGACCTGCCTGTAGTCACTGAAGCCGCCGACGCTGCCCCTTCGACCAAAGGCTGAAGGCCATAGCCAACGGTTCCCTCCTCCCGCCTGCGCAGGTATCCTTTACCGCTCAACCGCAAGCCTTCCAGGACGGAGACCATGACCAGGCCCCTTCTGTTGCTGAGTGCTGCACTGCTCTTCAGCCCCCTGCTGCTGGCCCAGCAAATGAAACGCGAACTGGGCGACATCGACTTCACGCTAGGCACCACACCCTCCCGCAGCATGGCCCAAGGGCTGATTTCGCCCAGCGCCATCGGCGCATTCCATGGTGGCCTCGACCTCAGCCACCGCAGTGGCTGGTACCTGGGCCAATACGCCCCGAGCATGGGCGTCACCCCAAACTCCACCCTGCGGTTGGACAGCTACCTGGGCTACAAGCACCACTTCGACAGCAGCCTCGGTTACGAGGTGGGTTTGATTCATTACAGCCAGCCCACTGTCGCAGGCCCCGACAGTTACGCGCTGTACGGCGGCGTGTCGGTGCTGGGCAGCCGCTTTGGCGGGGCGCTGCGCGACAACCCCGACAACCGCACCGGCACCCTCTTTGCCGACTTCGGCCAATTGCCGCTGTTCGACGTCGACCTCACCGTCAAACTCGCCCATCACCGCTTGGGCACGCCGTTCACCATTGGCGATGGCAGCCAGGTGAATGCCTTTTCCGACTGGTCGCTGGAACTGTCGCGGCCTTGGCTGGGCATCGACCTGAACCTGATCTACAGCAACTCCAACCTCAGTGGCGGCGGTTGTGATGCGTATTCGGGGATCAACACGTATTGCGAAAGCGTCGTCACGCTCAAGGCGCAGCGCAGCTTCTTTTAACGGCGCGGTGCCAGGGCCAGCGCGATACCGCCCAGCACTACGACACACGCCACTAGCAAACGCAACGACAGCGGCTCACCAATCAGGCAAACCCCGCCCACTGCGGCAATCACCGGCACACTGAGCTGCATCGTTGCCGCCTGTTGTGCGCTGACCTGCCTGACCACGCCATACCACACGGCATAACCCGCCCCCGAGGCCAGCACGCCCGAGGCAAGCGCATACAGTAAACCGGGGGCGGTCAACTGCGTGCCGCCACCGACCCACAGCACGGGTGCCAGCAGCACCAGGCATGGCAGGCTGCGGGCAAAATTGCCGGCGGTATCCGCCAACGGCCTGGGTGAGCCTTTGCCTAACAGCGAATAGACGCCCCACGCCACGCCCGAGGCGGCCATCAGCAAGGCGCTGGTCAAGGGTGGCGCCTCTGCACCGGGCAACAACAGCACCAGCAGGCCAGCAAAGGCGATCAGCATGCCCAGCAGCATCCGCGGGGTGATGCGCTCGCCTTTGTACGCGGCAAAACCAAACATGGTGATCTGCACGGCGCCGAACAACAGCAACGCACCTGCGCCAGCGCCCAGTTGCAGGTACGCCGCAGAAAACAGAAATGCATAAAGGAACAGCGCCAGGCCGCCTCTCCAACTGCCGCCCTGGGGGACTGCGGGCTTGCGTAGCCGTATCAGCAGCAAGAGGAACAGCGCACCACTGGCCAGCCGCACCACCGTGAACGATGCGGGGTCGATAGCCCCGTCCCGCAGTGCCAACCGGCAAAACACCGAATTGGCGGCGAAGGCCACCAGGCTGAACAGTGCGGGCCAGAGCCAGGCCCTGGCCTTGCGGTCGGTAAGCGTGGTGGTGCCGGTGCTCATGGTGGGGTCACCTCTGAGAGGGTTATTGTTGTTATATCGGCCCTGCAGCTACCGATATACAACAGAGTGTTTCCCTGGCGCCACCCCCGAGTGGCAGCCGCTACAGCGCTGCCACCGCGTCGATCTCCACCAGCATGCCGCCCAGCGCTAGCCGAGGCACGGGTATCAGTGTGCAGGTCGGTTTCATGAGCGGGCCCCAGGCCCTGTCAGCCTCGGCCACCCATTGCTGCAGACGCGCCTCGCTGTGATCGACGATCAGCAAGGTCAGCTTGAACACCTGTGCCAGGCTGGCGCCTTTGGAGGCCAGGGCCGTTTCGAGGTTGGCCAGGGCCTGTCGGGCCTGGTCGGCGAATGCCGGCGACAGATGCCCGTTGGCGTCCTCGCCGCCCTGGCCGGCGATATACAGCAAACGGCTGCCAGCAGGCACTTCTGCGACATGGGAATAGGCATTGCCACTGGGGTTATACAGCCCTGCAGGGTTGGACAGCTGGAAAGGTGCTGAACGGGACACGGTGAATACTCGCACGGAGAAAAGTGCCGCCGAGTATCAGACCTCGAGTTAGCTTGAGGTCAAGCGCTGTAGGACTTTTCACATGACGCGGTCAGCGTGTTGAACCACGTGTGTGTTTTCAGCGGCGTCTGCCTGCCGCTAGAGTGCAAAACCCGGCACGGAGGCCTGCCCGCAACAAGGAAAGCGACAATGACCAAGCACCACTTTCAACTTGCCTACACCATTAACCCACGGCATGACGGCGATGACGACGAGGCCGCCCGCGCCCGGCTGCACTTGCGCAACATCGGCTGGGACACCGTGGACCACATCGAAACCACCCTGCTAGGCGTGGTCCAGCTTTACCAAGGCACCACGGCAGCCCGTGTCGATGAAGCCGAAAAGCAGATTCGCGACCGCATACACGAAGAGCTCAAAAGCCTGCGTGTGGTGTCGCGGGTGAAGTTTCACGGCAGCCTGATGGTCGACGGCCTGGGCCAGGCCATTTACTTCAGCATCGTGCCCTGAGCCGCGAGCAGTGACCGCACCAGGCGCCCCCGCGCCTGGTGCCATGGCCATCACTTTTCTTGCAGCACTGCCCTGCCCTTCACCGCTCGCGGCCCGCGCCACGCCCAGAACAAAAGGCCGGGGAACGGCGCATAGACCACGAAGACGACCCACAGCATCTTGCGTTCTGCGCGGCGGTCACTGCCGATGATGTGCCAGATGGCCCAGATTTCCAGCAGGATCACAAAGGCCGCGATGATGATCCAGATCGTTCCGATTTCCATGAGCACTCTCCCATTTGGCATGTAATGGGTTGGGTTGCAGTGAATGCTGAGGGTTCAGATTGATTTACCTGGTGTCAGGGCGCTATATCCGGTCAACCTCAGTGACGCGCTGCCTGCTCCAGCGCTGCCTTCAACGCCACCGCATCGGCGAACGCCCGCTGGCTCACCAACGCACCGTGCTCCAGTTGCAACCACTGCACCTGGCCCTCCTGCCCCGGATAGCGACTGGCCACCCTTCCTTCACGGTCGAGCAGCACCCGATAGTTGTAATCGCGCATGGCGGGGATAGCGAACAGCTTGCTGATCAGCGCCGGCATGCGCTGGATGTCGGCAACGAAGACCGCATCGCGGGCTTCCAAATAGCCCTTAGGCTGCTCGGCCAGTGCCGCCTTCACCAACTTGGCACCGTCCATGTCCCGCGCTACCAGCAGAATATGCGTGCCGGCATCGAGGCTGTACGCTTGGTCGTGCTGGTCGAGCAGCGTCCACGGGGCAAGCTTTTCGCCCGGTTCCAAGGCATTGGCCAGCAACGGCAACAGGCTGAGCAACAGGGTAACGGCATATTTCATCAACGGCATCCTCAATCGTAGAGTCACCTGGCAGATTGCCTTAACACGACCTGAAATACGACAGGCCCACCCGAGAGATTGTCTTTCCCCCGGCCACCCGCCACACTCCGCCTGGCCAGCCAGGAAGCGGAGTCCAGAGTGCCCACCCCACGCCAGTTCAGCAAGAAGACCAGCACCAGCAACATGCTGAGGCTAAAGTCCACCACCGGAAATGCCCAAGCGCCCTATCGGGTCGACTTCGTATTGCTCGAACACTTCTCCATGGCCAGCTTCACCGTGGCCATGGATGTGCTGGTCACGGCCAACCTGCTGCGCGCCGACAGCTTCCAGTTCACCCCACTGTCGCTGGACGGCGACCGGGTGCTGAGCGACCTGGGGCTGGAGCTGGTCGCCAGCGAACTGTCCGCCGAAGCGCTCAAGGAACTCGACCTGCTGATCATCTGCGGTGGCCTGCGCACCCCGCTCAAGTACCCTGAGCTCGACCGCATGCTGGACGACTGCGCCGCCCATGGCATGGCCCTGGGCGGCCTGTGGAACGGCGCCTGGTTCCTGGGCCGCGCAGGCGTGCTGGACGACTACGGTTGCAGCATCCACCCCGAGCAACGCGCCAGCCTCTCTGAACGCAGCCCGCAAACCCGCATCACCCCGGCCAGCTTCACCCTCGACCGCGACCGCCTCAGCGCCGCCAGCCCCAATGGCGCGATGGAGCTGATGCTCGGCCTGGTCCGCAGGCTGTACGGCGATGGCCTGGCCGAAGGCGTCGAAGAAATATTGTCGTTCTCCGGCGCGCGCTATCGCCAGGTCGGGCCCGGGGCGAAAAAGTCCATGAGCCTGCACATGCGCACCATCGTCGAGCTGATGGAAAACAACCTCGAAGAAACCCTCAGCCTTGATCAACTGGCCGCCTACAGCGGGCGCTCACGCCGGCAGATCGACCGCCTGTTCCAGGCCCAGCTGGGCACCTCGCCGCGGCGCTACTACATGGAATTGCGCATCACCAAAAGCCGCCGGCTGCTGCAGTATTCCGACCTGTCGGTGATGGAAGTGGCAGTGGCCTGCGGATTCGTGTCGGTGTCGCACTTCAGCAAGTGCTATGCGGCGTACTTCGGCTACCCGCCGTCACGCGAACAACGGCTGGGCGAGTGACCCCGCTCAGGCGCGGATATAGCGGATGACTGCGTCACAGATCATGTTCTTGTGGCGCTGCTTGATCTCGTCGTCGGCGAGGTCTATCTGGAAGATCTCGCCGAAGGTGTGGCGGTTCGACACCCGGTAGAAGCAGAACGAACTCATCAGCATGTGCAGGTCGATGACCTCGATTCCGGAACGGAAAACACCTTCCTGCTCGCCCCGACGCAGGGTGCTGCCGAGCGCTTCGAGCACCAGGCTGCTCATTTCGCGGATGACCGGCGACTGCTTGACGTACTCGCCATAGTGAATGTTTTCGGTGCAGATGATGCGCACGAAATCGACATTGCGGTCGTGGTGATCGAAGGTGAACTCCACCAGGCGACGGATCGCCTGCTCGGCCGGCAGCGACTCCAGGTCCAGGCTTTGTTCGGTCTTGCGGATATCACCGTAGAGCTTGACCAGGCACTCGACGTACAACTGCTCCTTGCTGCCGAAGTAGTAGTAGATCATGCGTTTGGAGGTGGCGGTGCGCTCGGCGATGGCATCGACGCGCGCGCCGGCCAGGCCCTGCTGGACGAACTCGTTGATGGCGGCCTGAAGGATGTCCTCGCGCGTTTTCTCGGGGTTGTTCTTGCGCGACTTGCGCACCCCTTCGATCTCAGGCTGGCCGAGGCTGACTACGGAATCACTCATACCCACTCACAGGCTGTTTATTGGAATGAGGGGATTATCCGTGAGCGCGGCCATGCAGGGAAGCACGCTGTTGGTCGGGTAGCCATCAAAGGGCATTACAGGCAAACCACTGGCGGCGCTTGTAGTCACGCCCTTCAACCCGCTAGCCTGCGTTTCTCTGCCTCGGACGGACCCTGCCCCATGCAACCGCGTGACCTTGCCGCTTACCTGTTTCTGGCCATTGCCTGGGGCTTTTCCTTTCTGGTGGTGCTCAAGACGGTGCACGCCTTTGGCTGGGTCGGCGCGGTCAGCCTGCGCTCGCTGATTGCCGGTAGTACCTTGGCCATTCTGGGCGCGGTGTGCGGCCGTGCCTTGCGCCTGCGACCGTTGCTGAAACCGCTGCTGGTGATCGGCGCCACTACCGTGGCCGGGCAGTTGATCGGGATGTCTTACGCCACGCCACGGATCGGTACCGCCATGGCGGCGATCTTCGTGGCCACCATCCCGCTGTTCTCGATGATCATCGGCCGTGTCTGGGGGCTGGAGAAGATCACCCTGCAAGGCCTCATCGGCCTGCTGCTGGGCTTTGTCGGCATCGCCATGCTGGTGGGCTTTCCGGCCCAACCGGTCAACGACGTCTTCATCCACGGCTGTATCGCGTCGCTGTTCGGAGCCTTGAGCGCCGCGTTCGGTAGCAACTACGCCAGCCTACACGTGCGTGGCCAGGACCCGTGGACGGTGACCGGCGGCGCATTCCTGGCCGGCGGCCTGATGACCTTGCCGCTGTTGCTGGTGGTGCCCGTGCCTAGCGTGCCCCAGGCCAGAGACTGGCTTTACCTGCTGATCAGCGGCGGGGTCATGAGCGCTACCACGTATGTGCTGTTTTTCGGCCTGGTCGCCCGTATCGGTGCCACCCGCGCCATCAGCGTAGAGTTCGTGGTCACCCTGGTGGCGGTGCTGGTGGGGGCGCTGTTCCTCGATGAAACCTTGAGCCTGCTGCAGGTCGCCGGCGGCGGGGTGATCCTGCTCGGCTGCATGCTGGTGCTGGGCTTGCTGCCCGGGCGCAAGCAACGCCTGCCGAGCTGATCGATCGGTCAGTCACGCTGCGCGGTGCTGCGCTCCATCGGTGGAGTCAGGTGCAGCACGCGGTTGCGCCCGCCCTCAGCCAGCAGGTAGCCGCCCTTGCCATCGGCGACGATAGACTGGGGCGCCTTGAGGAACGACAGCACAGTCTGGCGCGAGCCATCGGCGTCGATACGCAGCAGGCGGGCGCGGTGCGTGTTGTCTTCGCTGATCCACAAACCGCGCTGGTCGCAGAACAGGAAGGTTGGGTTACGCAGGCCATCGACCACCACCGGGTCTTGGCCGTCTTCGGACAAGGCGCGGACCTTGCCGTTGGCTTTCTCGGTATACAGCAGGCGGCCATCGCTGCAGCGGGTCAGGCCTTCGGTTTCGGTAAGCCCGGAACGCAGCACGTCAAGCTGGCCAGTGCGCCAGTCATAGCGCATCAAGCGGCCATTGCCCTTGCGGTCCTCGATGGCATAGAGGAAATCGCCATCATTCCACAACCCTTGCACGCTCTCGCCGTCGAACAGCCGGGTCACCTGGCCATCGCGCGACAGGCTGACCGGCGCGAAGCCCCCTTCCTGGCTGAACACCCAGCCGCCGTCGACGGCGACCATGCCATCAGGTTTGGACAGGTTGTCGACCACCACGACCCGGTCGCCCTGGGCGGTGATCTTGAGGATGCTGCCTTTGCCGTCGTCCAGTTCGCGGCTGACCAGCAGGCTGCCGTCAGCTTGTGGCAGCAACGAGGCTGCTTTGGCCACGTCGCGGTGCAACACGTCGACGTCCCAGCCGCTGGCAGCCTGGACGGGGTAGAAACTCTGCCAGGCAAAGAAGCCAAGCGTGGCCGCGAGTAGGCTGGCAGTAGCGGTCAGGGCGATGCGGGTGCTGCGCTTGCGCAGGATGTGCGGCATGAAAAGGCTCCTCAAACGTGATCGGGATCCTAACAAAGCGATGTGAAAAAAAAGTGATGGCACAGTGCCCTTCTGTGCAATCGCACGCCGCTAAACTACAAAAAGGATATAAAAATAACTAAACATTCTAACCAAATGGAATTAAAAAATTGAAAGCCAAACGCCACCTCCTTAGTCTGGGCGCACGGATTACCACCCCCTTCCAGGAGCCCCCCTCATGCCCACCCGTGCCTTTTCCCCCTTGCGCCGCCTGTTGATCGGCGGCCTGTTGGCCAGTGTCGCCAGCGCCTTGCTGCCCTGGTCCAACGCCCTCGCCGAAGACGCCAAAACCCTGCGGATCGGCTATCAGAAATTCAACAGCATCAACATTCTCAAAGGCAGTGGTGCCCTGGAGAAGGCCCTCGCCCCGCAGGGGGTGACCGTCAGCTGGCACGAGTTCGCCGCGGGCCCGCAACTGCTCGAAGCGCTGAGCACCGGCGCCATTGACCTCGGCCACGCCGCCGACGCCCCCTCGGTCTTTGCCCAGGCCGCCGGCAAGCCAGTGGTTTACCTGGCCGCCGAGCAACCCTACCCGCGCGGTATCGGCCTGGTGGTACGCGAACAGGACCACCTCACAGGCGTGCAGGACCTCAAAGGCAAGCGGGTGGCTACCGGCCGTGGCTGGAACGCGCAATACCTGTTGGCCGTCGCACTGGAGCAAGCCGGCCTGAGCTACCAGGACATCACCCCCGCCTACGTCAATAACGCAGCTGATGCCGTGGCCGCCCTGCAATCGGGCAGCGTCCAGGCCGTGACCCTGTGGGACCCGTTCCTCGCCGCGGCAGAAAGCCAGCCGGGCTTGAAGAACCTGCGTGACGGCAGTGGCTTGTCCAATAACCGCACCTTCTACCTGTCCACCGCGGCATTCGCCGACCAGCACCGCGCCCTGCTCAAGACCTTCTTCGCCGAACTGGGCAAGGTCAGCCAATGGGCCAACGCCAAGCCCGCCGAAGTCGCCGCGCTGCTGGCGCCGCAGCTGGGGATCAAGGCCGATGTGCTGGAAGTGGCCAGCGAGCGCCGTAACTACAACGCCGTCGCCATCACCCCGCAGATCGTCGCCGAACAGCAAAAGCTGGCCGACACCTTCCAGGGCCTGGGCCTGATCCCGCGTAAGTTGCAGGTAGCCGATGCGGTCTACCCGGCTTCCGTGCTGCCGTGACCGGAGAATGACCGCCATGCCCCGCCCGATCCGCTTCAACGCGTTCAGCATGAACGCCGCCAGCCACCAGTCCCCCGGCCTGTGGCGCCACCCGCGTAACACCAGTGTGGCCTTCAACCGCCTGGGCTACTGGACCGACCTGGCCCGCCTGCTGGAGCGCGGCCTGTTCGACGCGCTGTTCATTGCCGACGTACTGGGCATCTACGACGTCTACCAGGGCGGCCCTGAAGCGGCCTTGCGCGGGGGTGTGCAGGTGCCGGTCAACGACCCGCTGCTGCTGGTCCCGGCCATGGCCGGCGTAACCGAGCACCTGGGCTTTGGTGTGACTTTTTCACTGACCTACGAACACCCCTACCCCTTTGCCCGGCGCATGTCCACGCTCGACCACCTGAGCAATGGCCGTGTCGGCTGGAACATCGTCACCGGTTACCTGGACAGCGCCGCGCGTAATTTGGGCCTGGCCCGCCAACTGGGCCACGATCAGCGTTACGACCTGGCCGAGGAATACCTGCAGGTGCTGTACAAACTGTGGGAGAAAAGCTGGGACGACGACGCGGTGGTGCTGGAGCGTGACAGCGGCCGTTATATCGACCCTTCCCGGGTCCACCCGATCGGCCACGTCGGCGAGCACTTCCAGGTGCCCGGCACACACCTGTGCCAGCCCTCGCCGCAACGCACGCCGGTGTTGTTCCAGGCTGGCGCCTCGGCACGCGGCCAGCAGTTTGCCGCGCAGCATGCCGAGTGCGTGTTCATCAGCGGGCCGACGACCACGGTACTGCGCCGCTATGCCGATGGCATTCGCCAGGCCAGCGAAGTGGCCGGGCGTGGTCGCGACGAGGTGTTGATCTACGCCCAGGCACTGTTGATCGTCGCCCCCACGCGTGAAGAGGCCGAAGCCCGCTTTGCCGAGTACCGGGGCTATGTCGACCTGGACGCCGCGCTGGCCCTGCTGTCGGGCTGGACCGGCATCGACTTCGCCGGCCTCGACCCCGACGCACCGATCGAGTATGTCGAGAACGATGCCGGCCGCGCCGCCCTGGCCGCCTTCACCGCCGCCGACCCCAACCGCCGCTGGACCGTGCGCGAAGCGGCCGAATTCGTCGGCCTGGGGGGCCGTGGCCCGGTCCTGGTCGGCGCTGCCAGTGACATCGCCGACCAGTTGGAAACGTGGCTGGACGAGACCGGTATCGACGGTTTCAACCTCACGTACGCGGTGCAACCGGACGACCTGGCCAACGTCGTCGAGCTGCTGGTGCCCGAGCTGCAACGCCGCGGCCGCTACCCCTTGCACTACCAGGATGGCACCCTGCGTCACAAGCTGTTCGGCCAGGGCGACCGCTTGCCAGAGCAGCATGCAGGGCGCCAGGTTAGCATTCAGCAAGCAAATACCGGGTATTCCAACATTTAATTTGTAGATGGCACGCGCTCGACCCTATTCTGTCGGCACATCCCCTGCGCCGCACCGGCCGGTGCGGTTCACGGCACGGGGAGAGAACAACAAGTCGAGATCGTCCATGTCGAATCATTCCTACTTCGCCCCCCACGGTGGGCACCCAGCTCAAACCGAGCTGCTGACTGACCGTGCCATGTTCACCGAAGCCTATGCCGTCATCCCCAAGGGCGTGATGCGTGACATCGTCACCAGCCACCTGCCGTTCTGGGACAAGATGCGCATGTGGGTCATCGCCCGCCCATTGACCGGCTTTGCCGAGACCTTCTCGCAGTACATCGTCGAAGTGGCCCCGGAAGGCGGCAGCGAGCGCCCAGAGTTGGACGTAAACGCTGAAGCCGTGGTGTTCGTGGTCGAGGGTGAGCTCGACATCACCCTGGAAGGCAAGCCCCACACCCTGAAGCAAGGCGGCTACGCCTTCATCGCCCCAGGCGCCGAATGGAGCCTGCGCAACCACAGCAAGGCCAACGTCACCTTCCACTGGCTGCGCAAGCACTACCAGAAGGTTGAAGGCCTGGACCTGCCAGAGTCCTTCGTCACCCACCGTGACAACGCCACCGTCATCGAAATGCCGGGCACCGAAGGCCGCTGGAAAACCACCCGCTTCGTCGACATGGCCGACATGCGCCACGACATGCACGTCAATATCGTGACCTTCCAGCCGGGCGGCGTGATTCCGTTCGCTGAAACCCACGTCATGGAACATGGCCTGTACGTGCTGGAAGGCAAGGCTGTGTACCGCCTGAACCAGGACTGGGTCGAAGTCGAAGCCGGTGACTTCATGTGGCTGCGCGCCTTCTGCCCGCAAGCCTGCTACGCCGGTGGCCCAGGCAACTTTAGCTACCTGCTGTACAAGGACGTCAACCGCCACGTGCACCTGACGCTCAACCCACAGCGCTAAGCGTTTAGTTAAGCCCAGCCTGTTGGACCGAAGCCCGCCTCCCTGGCGGGCTTTCTGTTTGCCGCTCATACTGAACAATCCTGCCCTGCGCGGTGCTCACCATGAACCGCTACCGCCCGCTTGCCGCCTTGTTGCTGGCGCTGTCCAGTACCGTTCAGGCGACCGACGACTGGAACCTGGCCTACGACAGGGAAGGCATTCGTGTCTACCTCAGCGGCGCCGGCGATTCCCCCTACCAGCAGTTTCGCGGTGTCAGCACCATGAAGGCCAGCGTACGCACGTTGACAGACCTGCAGGAAAACCTGCGCGTGGCCTGCAAATGGCTGTATGCCTGCGCCGAAATGCGCTTGTTGGAGGTCGACGGCGACAGTACCTGGGTCTACCTGACCACCAACTTGCCGTGGCCGACCCTGCCGCGGGACATCGTGGTCAAGGTGACCACTGAAAAGCGCGACGACGGCACCCTGCTGCGCCACCTGAGCGCCGACCCTGGCAAGATCCCCGAAGTGGAGGGGCTGATCCGCGTGCAGCGCCTTAGTGGTCAGTGGGTGATGAAACCGCTGGGTGACAAGCAGACCGAAGTCACGTACCAGCTCAAGGCAGACCCGGCCGGGGATGTGCCGGGGTGGCTGGCCAACCGCTTTGTGGTGGATGCACCGGTGGTGACATTACGCACGCTGCGGGCAGTGGCCGAGCGCCAGCACTGAAGGCCTGCTGGCGACTACCGCCCTGGCGGTTTTTCTGCCACTGTCTGGGCGCGACGCGGACCAGCGCGTCGCGCCTTGCCAGGACGTCGCATGAAAACACAAGAATACGGCAACAAGCACAAAGGCTACCGGCGCATCATCCCGTCGATGACGGCACTGCTCGAATTCGAGGCCGTGGCCCGGCACAACAGCTTCACCCTGGCCGCGCAGGAGTTGGGCGTGACCCAGGCAGCGGTGAGCAAACAGGTCAAGCAGCTCGAAGAAACCCTCGGCAGCCAGCTGTTCCAGCGCCTGCACCGGGGCGTGCGCCTGACCAGCGAGGGCCAGGCCCTGTATGCGGTCATTTCCGATTCGCTGCAAAAGATCGCCTCGGTCTTCGACCGCCTCAGCGAGGGTGGCAATGAGCAAGAACTGGTGCTGAGCTGCACCGCGACGTTTTCCCAGCTGCGGGTCATGCCGCGCCTGGGCACCTTGCGCACCGCCCTGCCCCACGTGCGCCTGCGCCTGGCCACACAGATGTTCATGGGCGACCTGCGCAATCACGATGTCGATCTGCTGGTGCGCTATGGCAACGGGCGCTGGGAAGACGGCACCGCGGTGCAGCTGTTCGAGGAAGAAATATTTCCGGTGTGTTCACCCGACTGGCTCACCCGCAACAGCCTGCCGGAGTCACTAGAAGGGTTGTACGGCGCCGACTTGCTCGATGCCGATGCCACGACCGAGGGCTGGATGACCTGGCCTACCTGGTTCCGCGAAGCGGGTGGGCACCCGCCCAAACTTCGCTACAGCCTGCGTTGCCACTTGTACGCCGACACCGTCCAGGCGGCGCTGCATGGGCATGGTGTGGCGCTGGGGTGGGGTCGAATGGTCGATCACCTGTTGGCGTCCGGTGAACTGGTGCGCCTGACCGACCTGGTGGTCAAACCCCGCGAGGCCTACTACTTGGTAGTGCCCCATGGCCGCAGCACTACCCCGACCATTCTGGGCTTGGTGGACTGGCTGCGCGACAGCTGAAAGCGACAGTGGCCGTGGGCGTTACCCCAGGGCCAACTGCACTGCGCTTCAGGAAGCCGTAGCCGCTACTTGCCGAGCGCACACCTTAACCCGGCGCCGGTAGGCGAGCAGCAAGCCGATGTACCACAGCGGCATCACATACAGCGCGGTGCGTGTGTCAGGCTCGAGCGCCAACAGGCACAACACGAAGATCAGGAACAGCTGCGCCGATGCCGCCGTCACTTTGCCACCTGGCAGCTTGAACCTGGACTGCTCATGCGCCTTGGGGTTTTGCCGACGGTAGGCAAAGTAGGACATCAGGATCAGCGACCAGGTGACGATGATCATCACCGCCGAAATGGTCGACACCAACGTGAAGACCGTCATGACCTCCGGGATCACGAACAACAGCGTCAGCGCAATCGCCATGCACACCCCCGAAAACACCAGCGCCCTGACCGGCGTACCCGACCCGGACAGCCGCCCGAACGCGGTCGGCGCCTGTTGCTGGTGGGACAGGCCGTAAAGCATCCGCGACCCCGAATACACACCGCTGTTGGCCGACGAGGCGGCAGACGTCAGCACCACGAAATTGATAATACCGGCCGCAGCCGGCAGGCCGCCCAGCAGGAACAGCTCGACGAACGGGCTGCGGTTTGCCGGCACATTTGCCCACGAGACCACGCTGATGATGCACACCAGCGAGCAGATGTAGAACAACAGGATGCGCACGGGAATGGTGTTGATCGCTTTGGGCAGGGTCTTTTCCGGGTCCTTGGCCTCTGCGGCCGCGGTACCGATCAGTTCGGTGCCCACAAACGAGAAGATCGCGATCTGGAAGCCGGCGAGGAAGCCGAGAATGCCATGGGGCATGACCACACCGGGTGCCACCAGATGGCTGAAGGACGCCGTGACCCCGGCTGGCGACGTGTAGGACGTGGCCACCATCACCAGCCCCGTGACCACCAGCAGCACGATCGCCACGATCTTGATCAGCCCGAACCAGAACTCAACCTCGCCAAACGCCTTTACCGCCAGCATGTTCAGGCCCAGCAGCAGGAACATGGTGGCAAATGCCGGTAGCCAGGTGGGCACCTCGGGGTACCAGTACTGGAAGAAGCCTGCCACCACGACCACATCACCCACCGCCGCGACCACCCAACTGAGCCAGTAGGACCAGCTGAGGATGAAACCGGCGCGTGGCCCCAGGTAGTTGTGTACCAGGTCTGCGAACGACTCCATGTGCAGGTTGGCCAGCAGCATCTCGCCCATCGCACGCATGATGCAGAACACGAAAAAGCCGATGATGGCGTACACCAAAATGATCGAAGTGCCGGAAAGCGCAATGATCTTGCCCGAGCCCATGAACAGCCCGGTGCCGATCGCACCACTGATCGAAATGAGCTGAATGTGCCTGTTTTCCAGCCGTCGCTTCAGCGTACGGCCAGGCTGCCCGGTCGCGTCTTGCGAGTTGCACGTTTGCTGCATAGTTGACCTCTTATTCTTTTTCTGTGAAACCACATCCCTTCACTGCGCACTTTAATTGGTACGCACGTGCACACGTGTTGTAATAACAAGCGCAGCAGGCATGGGTATTAACGCAGACGGAAATACACGCCCCGATGAAACTTCTCATCAGGCTTAATTAATTATGAAAGCCCATCACACGTGCACGCCGATTAATCTGGTCATGCCCGGCAAGACATTTAAACGTGAAACACAGGGTGCTGACGCTGTTTCATTTTGCCAGCCGTTGTGGGCAATCGGAACGCTACAGACTGCACACACGAAATGGGATTTGTTGCACTGTGAAAGGCCGGGGTGACAGTTTGCGCCAGGCGCCTGCCCATTCCGGCTATCGCAGTGATCACATCTTGAAGGTGGAGAGCAAAATGCTGGTCTCGGTGTTCTCGATGTGCTGTATCGAGCGAATGGTGTTCAACGCCCGGTCGAAGGCCTCGAGGGTGTCGGCCCGCAGCTCGGCCATCAGGTCCCAGCGGCCATTGGTGGTGTGGATGGCCACCACGTTGGGGTGCCCGCGCAGCGCGTGCTTGACCTCCGCAGCATGGTGGCCGCTGATGCCGATGCTGGTAATTGCCCGTACGCCTTGCTCCAGGGCATCTGACCTGAGGCGAATCGTGTAGCCCATGATCACCCCTTGTTCCTCAAGCTTGGTGATGCGGTTCTGCACCGTTGCCCTGGCAACCTTGAGTTTCTTGGCAAGGGTGAGGATCGGCGTGCGTGCATTATCACGCAACAGCGCGATCAGTTCCCGGTCTACAGTGTCCATGGTGCCTGCCCATTAATCAGATTGTTATTCTAGGGTCGCAGATTGTCTAGAAAGATGACGAAACTGGCAACCTGCTCTCTTCAATTTGACGCAACCTTTCATCAAACTCTTCGTGCTGGCAACCCCTCAACAATCTTAAGCGTTCACCCTGCAGGCCTTAAGGTGAGAGCGCGCATAAAAGGTGCAAGAGCATGACGTATTTCATTGATGTTCCAACCATGTCCGATTTGGTCCATGACATTGGCGTAGCGCCCTTCATTGGTGAACTCGCCGCCGCCCTGCGCGAAGACTTTAAACGTTGGCAGGACTTTGATAAGTCCGCCCGTGTTGCCAGCCATTCGGAAGTGGGTGTGATCGAGTTGATGCCGGTCGCCGACACGCATCGCTATGCGTTCAAATACGTCAACGGGCACCCTGCCAATACAGCAAAAGACCTTCATACCGTCATGGCCTTTGGCGTGTTGGCCGACGTGGCGACCGGTTACCCGGTACTGTTGTCTGAACTGACCATCGCCACCGCCCTGCGCACTGCCGCCACATCCTTGATGGCCGCCCAGGCACTGGCCCGGCCGAACGCGAAAAAAATGGCGCTGATCGGCAACGGCGCGCAAAGCGAATTCCAGGCACTGGCCTTCCACAAACACCTGGGTATCGAGGAAATCGTCGCCTTCGACACCGACCCGCTGGCCACCGCCAAGCTGATCGCCAACCTCAAGGAGTACAGCGGCCTTACCATTCGCAAGGCCCGCTCTGTTGCCGAGGCGGTCAAAGGCGTCGACATCATCACCACGGTGACCGCCGACAAGGCCTACGCGACCATCATCACCCCCGACATGCTCGAACCCGGCATGCACTTGAACGCAGTGGGCGGCGACTGCCCAGGCAAGACCGAACTGCATGCCGATGTATTGCGCAGCGCACGCGTGTTCGTCGAGTACGAACCGCAGACCCGTATCGAAGGTGACATCCAGCAATTGCCTGGCGACTTCCCGGTGGTCGACCTCTGGCGTGTACTGCGGGGTGAAACCGAAGGCCGCCAAAGCGACAGCCAGGTAACCGTATTCGACTCGGTGGGCTTCGCGCTCGAAGACTACACCGTACTACGGTATGTACTACAGGAAGCCGAAAAGCGCGGCCTGGGTTCAAAAATCGACCTGGTGCCCTGGGTGGACGAAGACCCGAAAGACCTGTTCAGCCACACCCGCGGCCGCGCTGCCAAAAGCCGCATCCGACGCGTTGCATAACCCTACGGTCAGCTCTTAATTTCGGTATTCCAGATGGCATTTCCAACGCGTTCGATTCAAGCACCTGCGGCAGTGGTCATGGTCAGGCCGCACGCCTTCACCCCCAACCCGGAAACAGCGGCAGACAATTCGTTTCAGAGCACCCACCCTGACGTCGCCGCGCAGGCCTTGGCCGATGTGGCGCGCGACGAAGTCACCCAGACCGCGGGGCGGCTTGAAGCCGAGGGTGTGCGGGTGCACCTGTTCGACGACTTTGGCGAGCAGAACACGCCGGACTCGGTGTTCCCTAACAACTGGTTTTCCACCCACCCGGGCGGCCACATCGCGATCTACTCGATGTATTCGCGCAACCGCCGCCGCGAACGGCGGGCAGATGTCATCGAGATGCTCAAGCATGAGTACCGGGTGCAGGATGTGATCGACTATTCCGGGCTGGAACAGGACGAGCTGTTTCTCGAAGGGACCGGGGCAATGGTGTTCGACCATTTGTCCAGGGTCGCCTACACCGCCCGCTCCAACCGCGCCGACCCGATCGCCCTCGAGCGTTTCAGCACGCACTTCAACTTCGAGCCCATGGTGTTCGACACGGCCGACGAACAAGGCACGCCGATCTACCACACCAACGTCCTGATGTGCGTGGCAACGGAGTTTGCACTGGTGGGGTTTGACACGTTCACCAACCCGAGCCGTGCGCAGGAGGTGCGCATGCGCCTGATCGAGTCAGGCCGTGATGTGATCGACCTGAGCAACCAGCAGATCAGCCAGTTTGCCGGCAACGCCATCGAGCTTTCAGGGCGCGATGGTCGAATCCTTGCGCTTTCGCGCAAAGCGTTCGACAGCCTTACGGGCCAGCAGCGTCAACGCATCGAGCGTTCGGCGCGGCTGGTGCCTTTGGATGTGCCGACCATCGAGATGGCCGGGGGCTCGGTGCGTTGCATGATCGCCGGGATTCACCTGTCACCGAGAAGCTCACGCCCGCTTTCGATCAATTAATTGAAAGCCACCTGTAGGAGCAGCCTTGTGCTGCGAAGAGGCCGGTACAGCTGTTGCAGATGATGTGGCTGCAATGGCCTCTTCGCAGCGCAAGGCTGCTCCTACCCGCCGTTACTGCACAACCCCGCATGCCATCCGCGCACCACCACCGCCCAGTTTTTCCGGGTGGTCACTGTGGTTGTCGCCACCGGCATGCACCATCAACGCATGACCTTTGAAGTCCGCAGCCTTGAGGCGTGGTGCGAGCACCGGATAGCTGGCCTTGCCATCGGCCCCCACGTACAGCGCCGGCAAGTCACCCCGGTGGCCGCTGTCATCGTAGGGCCCTTTATGCGCCTGGGTCGAATGCGGGTCCCAGTGGCCACCCGCCCCGCCAGCAGGCACCGGCTTGCCGTTCTCCTCCGTGGGAGCACACGACGCATTCTGATGCAGGTGGAAGCCATGCACGCCGGGTGGCAGGTCGTTGAGATCAGGGGTCAGAAGGGTGCCGTATTGGTTTTGCTCAATGCTGATGGTCCCGATCGACTTGCCTGGGCCGTCGGGGCCTGCCAGCTTGAGTTCCACCGTCTGGGCGGCCTGCGCAAGGCCGGTGCTGGCCAGCAATGCAACGAAAAGCGCTGCTTTCATGTTGGTTCTCCATGGCGTGGGATGACGGGTGTCGTACCCAGGTAACAGTTGGGACTGCACAGCCTGCCAGGTATTCCATTTGGCCACAGACTGAAACACTTCCCCCTGTGCGGTATGCACTTAGGCAGGTTGCTTGCGCGGTGTCAGCGACACCCAGTAGCGGGTCCGGTAATGCACCTGCAGCGGCAGGCTGGCAGCCAACAAGGCAAGGATGCGGTCGTTGTCGTCGAGCTGGAAGGTGGCGGTCACGCTCAGGCGCTCCAGGGCTGGGTCCCAACGCAGCAGCCCGGGGCGATAGCGGTCGAGTTCGCGCAATACATCGCCCAAGGGTTGGTTGTCGACCATCAACAGGCCTTGCTGCCAACCCGGTAACTGCGCGTCGAACGCCTCTATAGGCCCTGCCCCGCTTGCAGCAAGGGTTACCCTCTGCCCAGCCTGCAATGATAGCGCGCCGCCCTGGGCCGTTTGCAGGCGCACGGCGCCATCGCTGACCGACACGCGGTAGTGCTGCCCTTGCTGACGCACACAAAAACTCGCCCGGGTAGCAAAGACAGTGCCTTGGGCGGTCTGCACCTGCAACGGGCCGACGCAGACCACGGCAATCTCACCCCGTACCAGTTGCACAACGTGCTGGCCGCCCTGCACAGACAGGTTCACCGCACTGGCAGTGTTCAAATGCACGCGCCCTCCCCCTGCCAGCACGTGGCCACGCCGTTCGCCGGTGGCGGTGTGCAGGTCGGCGCGCCAGCTGTCCACGGGTAGCTGACGGTAGCCATACCAAGCTAGCGGCGCCAGCGTGCCGATCGCCAGGGCCTGGCCCAGCAACCGGCGGCGGTCAGGGTCCGGACGGTCCAGGCAGGCCACGGCAAGCGACGATGGCACGGCGGAAAACTGCGTGCGCAGGGCCTCGGCTTTTTGCCACAGCGCTTCATGGGCAGCGCTGCGTGCACGCCAGCTAAGCAGCGCGGCAACCTGCCCATCATCCAGCGGGCCAGCGTCCTGCAAGGCCAACCAATGCGCGGCCTCGCGGGCCAGCTGCCGAGCGCGGGCGTCGACGGGCGCGCTCACAACGCCACCAACAGGCAATGCGCGTACGCCTTGACCATGTAGCGTTTGACCGTACGCTCAGAGACCTGCAAACGCTCGGCAATGGTTGCGTAGTCGACCCCTTCCAACTGCGCCCATAGAAAAGCTTGGCGCACGGCGCGTGGCAGGCCGTCGAGCAGTTCGTCCAAGGCCTGCAAGGCTTCAAGCAGTATCCAGCGTTGCTCCGGCGAGGGTGCCAGCGCTTCGGGCAGGTTGGCCAGGGCTTCCAGGTAAGCGCGCTCCAGGCTGCGTCGCTTGTAGTGGTTGATCAGCAGCCGCTTGCCCACGGTCAGTAGATAGGCCCTGGGCTCACGCAGGCTGGGTAGCGTCTGCCCGGGGTGCGCGGCGAGCACCCGCAAGAAGGTGTCCTGGGCCAAGTCGGCGGCCTCCCAGGCATCGCCCAGGCGGCGCGAGAGCCAGCCTTCCAGCCAACTGCGATGGTCGCGGTAAAGCGTGCCGAAGGAGGTTTCGTCTGCCGGGGTGGAGTCGGTCATTCAAGGGCACGCTAGCGGGCTAAAGGTATTAATGCGACTGATTCTAATTGCTTTTAGATCCCACCTCCAGCCAACAATTGCGTCATCACCTCGGCCAGTGCCTTGACCATCACGTCTGCCGTGGGTCGATGGACGATGACGATTTCGTAGCTGTCGACCTCGGGCAGCCCCTGCTCGCCCCCCAGCACCCGGTGCTCGCGCGTTGCCGCCCGCGGCGGTAGCAGGCTGATGCCCATGCCATCGGCGACTGCAGCCTGGATGCCGCTGAGGCTGGAACTGGTAAAGCTGATACGCCAGCGCCGGCCCATGCCTTCGATGGCGGTGATCATGTCATCGCGGTACAGCCCGCGTGGCGGAAAGGTCACCAACGGGATCGGGTCGAGTTCAAAAGCCGGCGTGCGCGCACTGTCTATCCACTGCAGGCGCTCTGGCCAGCAGGCCACCCCTTCGCGGCTGTTGCGCCGCTGCTTCAGCAGCACCAAGTCGAGCTCGCCATTGTCGTAGGCTTGGCTGAGGTCACGGCACAGCCCGCTGGTCACTTCCAGTTTGACCTGCGGGTGCAGCCGGCTGAACGCCGACAGGGCGTTGGTGGTGCGCCCACCGACGAAATCCTCGGGCACGCCAAGGCGCACGGTGACACCGACCATCGCCCCTGCCAGCGCTTCGAGCATCTGGTCGTTCAAGGCCAGCATATGGCGGGCATAGCCGAGCAAGGTCTGCCCAGCGTCGGTGGGCAGCACGTCACGGTTGCCGCGCACCAGCAAACGGTGGCCGACCATTTCTTCGAGTCGCCGCACCTTCTGGCTGATGGTGGACTGGGTCGAGTGCAGGCGTGCGGCGGCGGTGGTGAAACTGCCGCAATCGGCCACCACGACGATCGCGCGCAGCAAGTCGAGGTCGAACAGTGCTCTATTCGATTTCACGCTGATAGACATCTGGGTATTCAACTTCTGAATGGCAAGGTAGCGTTCTATCACGCCACCTCATACCCCGCAACGCGCTTGCTCAATCGCCGAGTGCCGCGCCTTCGCGTCGCGGGTCAGCCCCCCCGGACCAGCCAGCGCCAGTGCGCTGGATGATCTGCATGCCGCTGGTCATGGTCATGGGCGTGACCTCGTGCCCCCAGGCCGCCAGTTGCCGGATCAGCGCCGGGCTGGTCAGCCCCGCTTCCACCTCGGTACCGGCATTACGGCTGCCAAAATTGGGCAGGTTGCTGGCTTGTTGCGGGCTCAGTTGCCAGTCCAGCAGGCCGACCAGCGCTTTGTTCACGTAGCCGATGATCTGCGAGCCGCCGGGGGAACCGAGGCTGGCCACCAGTTCACCCGATGACCGCGAAAACACCAAGGTCGGCGCCATGGCCGACAAGGGGCGCTTGCCCGGCTCGACCCGGTTCGCCACGGGCTTACCTTGCTCCTGTGGTAGAAACGAGAAATCGGTCAGGTGGTTGTTCAGCAAAAAACCTTTGACCATCAAATGTGCCCCGAACGCCGCCTCCACTGACGTGGTCATGGCCAAAGCCTGGCCACTGTCGTCCACGGCAGAGAGGTGCGACGTGGAAATACGCAGCGGCGAACGGTCGGGGGCCATGGCCAGGTCGGCGCCCTGCGGGGTACCGGGGCCGGCGCGCTTCATGCTGTAGGTGCCGATCTGGGCGGCACGCCCAGCGAGGTAGGCAGGGTCGATGAGGGCTTTGACCGGCACCGGCACGTAGTCGCTGTCGGCCAGGTATTGGGCGCGGTCGGCATAGGCCAGGCGTTCGGCCTCGGCGATCACATGGACCGCCAGCGGCGTGGGCTCTAGGCCGGCGGGCGATGACGTTGCGCGTGGCGCAAGTTTCGCCAGGTCATAGTGCGGCGAAGCGCGCTGTAGCGCTTCAAGGATGCCCAGTGTCTGCAGTACAGCGACCCCGCCCGAAGAAGGCGGCGGCATGCCACAGATACGCCACAGTTTGTACGGGCCACAGACCGGCTCCCGCTCGCGCGCCCGGTACTGGCTCAGGTCCTGCAATGACAGTTGCCCGGCATTGGCATGCCCACGCACCTGGGCAACGATCGCTTCGGCCACCTCACCGGTGTAGAACGCATCAGGCCCCTGCGCGGCGATGCGCGCCAGGGTCTGCGCAAGCTCGGGGTTGCGCAGCATCGTGCCGACCGGCAGTGGCTTGCCGTTTTCGCCAAGGAAGTAGCGGGCCATGCTGGGTGAGCGTGCGACATAAGGGTCAGCTGCCAGCAAGGTGTGTAGACGCTCAGAGACTGGAAAGCCCTTTTGCGCCAGCGCTATCGCAGGCGCGAACAAATCCTGCCACGCCAGCTTGCCATGCTGTTCATGGGCCAGTTTAAGCGCCCGTAGCACGCCAGGAACGCCGACCGCACGCCCACCGATTTGCGCCGCCCTGAATGGCATCGGCGATCCGTCGGCTTGCAGGAAGAGTGATTCCGTGGCCGTTGCAGGCGCCGCCTCACGGCCGTCGAACGCCTGCACACGCTTGCCATCCCAATAGAGGATGAAGGCCCCGCCACCTATGCCACTGGATTGCGGCTCGACCAGGGTGAGCACCATCTGCATGGCGATCGCCGCATCGATGGCACTGCCACCGGCGCGCAGCATCGCACGCCCCGCCTCGCTGGCCAGCGGGTTGGCAGCTGCGGCCATGTGCCGGCTGGCGTGGACGGGTTGCAAGGCGCTGCGGTAGCCGGACTGCAATTCTGGGGGTGGAGGTAGTACCTGGTCGGCCCAGGCCGGGCCAGCGGTGGTGGCCAGGCTTAGGGCGGCAATCAGTTGCCGGGGGAGTGATGAGAGGCTTGAGTGCATGGCGATGGATTGATTTCGCTTTTGAGATCGAGCGCCGCCCGCGCGGCGCATCGCGAGCAACGCTCGCTCCTACGTTTGTTTCGGGCCAATTATGCCTGTGATGGCGGCGCGCGACCGCCTTGTTTTTCCAACTCGATATCGAGGCGGGCACCAAGGGGCGCGCGCGCCCATGCCATAGGACTCACTGGCCCGAAACAAACGTAGGAGCGAGCGTTGCTCGCGATGCGCCGCGCCGGCGGCGCTCGATTTTGCAGGCGCTGAAATTCTCCAGCCCTACCCCTACGCCACCTCTTCGAACGGCAAGCCCACATAGTTCTCGGCAATGTTCACCAACCCCGCCGGCGACGACAGGAAGTACTCGCGGTCAGCCTCCTGCATCTTCTGGTCCCAAGCGTCCTTGTGCGTACCAAAGTCATGCAGCAACTGGGTCATGAACCAGCTGAAACGCTCGCCCTTCCAGACCCGGCGCAAGGCCAGCGGCGAGTACTGCTGCAACAGGTCGGTGCGCCCTTCGTGGTAGACCTTGACCAGAATCCGGTACAGGTAATTGACGTCCGATGCCGCCAGGTTTAGGCCCTTGGCACCGGTAGGCGGGACGATGTGGGCGGCATCGCCGACCAGGAACAGGTGCCCGTACTGCATCGGTTCGACCACCAGGCTGCGCAGCGGGGCGATGCTTTTTTCCAGCGCAGGGCCGGTCACCAGGCTCGCTGCCACGTCCTCGGGCAAGCGGGCCTTGAGCTCCTCCCAGAAACGCTCGTCGGACCAGGCTTCGACCTGATCGTCCAACGGCACTTGCAGGTAGTAGCGGCTGCGCGTCTGCGAGCGTTGGCTGCACAGCGCGAAGCCCCGCTCGTGATGGGCATAGATCAGCTCGTGATTGACCGGCGGGGTATCCGACAACAAGCCCAGCCAGCCAAACGGATACACCCGCTCGTACTGCTTGAGCACACCCTCGGGGATGCTCTGCCGAGAAATGCCATGGAAGCCATCGCACCCGGCGATGTAGTCACAGTCCAGGCGGTGAACCTGCCCGTCCTTCTCGAACGTGAGGTACGGACGCTCGCCTTTGAGCTCATGCGGCTGCACATTGCTCGCCGCGTAGATGATCGGTGCACCACTGGCTTCACGGGCTTGCATCAAGTCACGGGTGACCTCGGTCTGGCCGTAGACCATCACCGTCTTGCCACCGGTCAGGGCCTTGAGGTCGAGGCGCTGGCGACGCCCGCCGACCAGCAACTCGACGCCTTCATGCACCAGCCCTTCGCGGTCCATGCGTGCAGCCACGCCGGCCTCACGCAACAGGTCGACCGTGCCCTGCTCCAGCACGCCGGCACGGATGCGGCCGAGCACGTATTCGGGGGTCTGGCGTTCGACGATGACCGTCTCGATGCCGGCCTTGTGCAGCAACTGGCCGAGCAGCAGGCCGGAGGGACCTGCACCGATGATTGCAACCTGAGTTTTCATTGTTGTTGTCTCTAGTCGGGCGATGCCGGCCCTGGACTGGCAGTGGCATGGCATCTGCTGTTAGGGTTTACACCTGCATTTTTACTGGCAAAGGCTGCCGGTTAAGTGTGCTATTCCATGCAAAACCTGCACTTTTACAAATAACGTTCGATTAACGGACAGGCAAAACCGCATGAAATCCACCCTCCCCGGCATTCCGTTGTTCCAGCTGTACGGCGAAAACCAGGCGTGGCCTGGCACCGACCTGTTGCACTGCGAGTCAATCCCGGCACGCAGCCGCTTGCACCACTGGGAGATCAAGCCGCACCAGCATGCCGAGCTGTTCCAGTTGCTGTATGTGCAGCGTGGCCAGGCCGAGGTGGAGATCGAAGGTGTCCGCAGCTCGATCAGCCAGGCCGCCATCCAGGTGGTACCGCCACTGACCGTGCACGGCTTTCGCTTCAGTGCCGACATCCAGGGGCATGTACTGACCTTCGGCACCGCGCTGGTGGCCGAACTGGAACAGCAACTGGGCGCGCCCGTGGGCATGCTGGCCACGCCGGCGTGCTATGCGTTGGGCAAGGACCGCCAGCGTTTACGCAGCCTGATCGACACACTGCAGCAGGAATACCAGGGCAATGCCCCGGCACGGGCGACGATGCTGCAGGCGCTGGTGACCGCATTGATGGTCTGGATCAGCCGCCGGCAGCAACTGGGCCAGGCGCCCCGTAACCGTGACGAACGGGACCGGCAGTTGCTCGGGCAATACCTGCGCCTGGTCGAGGCGCATTACCGCGAGCATTTGTCCGTGGAGGACTTCGCCGCGCGCCTGAACGTCTCGAGCCTGCAGCTCAACCAGCTGTGCAGGGCACTGAGCGGGCAAACGGCTTTGCAGGTGGTGCATCAGCGGCTGCTGCTGGAGGCGCGGCGCAACCTTCTTTATACGCGCATGAGCATTGGGCAATTGTCGGATAGTCTCGGGTTTACAGACCCCACCTACTTCGCGCGGTTTTTCAAGCGGCTGAGCGGGCAGACGCCCAATGGCTATCGCCGGGTGGGGGTGCCTGAATAGCGCCCCTGCTTGACGTAAACGTCAACCTGCATTCAGGATAGCCCCATACCCCACGCCGAGCCCCCGCATGAGCCTGCAGACCTACAGCATCTCCGACCTGTCCCGCGAGCTGGACATCACCACCCGTGCCATCCGCTTCTACGAGGAACAGGGCTTGCTGAGCCCCGAGCGACGTGGCCTGGAACGCATCTACTCGGCGCGTGACAAAGTCAGCCTGAAGCTCATCCTGCGCGGCAAGCGCATTGGTTTTTCCCTCGCCGAATGCCGTGAACTGATCGAGCTGTACGACCCCACCAGCGGCAACCTGAAACAGCTCAACAGCATGCTGGTGAAAATCGCCGAACGGCGTGCCCAGCTGGAGCAGCAGATGCTCGACATCCACCAGATGCAACTGGAGCTCGACACCGCCCAGGAGCGCTGCGAGCAGGCCCTTGCCGCGACCTTGAACAATAAAGACAACCGTTGACCCGCCACAGGAAACCCGCCATGTCCTTGCCTAAAGAAGTCCGTCTGGTCGAAGTAGGCCCCCGCGACGGTCTGCAGAACGAAGCCCAGCCCATCAGCGTCGCCGACAAGGTGCGCCTGGTTGACGACCTCACCGAAGCGGGCCTTGCCTACATCGAAGTCGGCAGCTTTGTCTCGCCCAAGTGGGTACCGCAGATGGCCGGTTCCGCAGAGGTGTTCGCAGGCATCGTGCAGCGCCCAGGTGTTACCTATGCCGCCTTGGCGCCGAACCTGCGCGGCTTCGAAGATGCGCTGGCTGCCGGGGTGAAAGAGGTGGCGGTGTTTGCCGCAGCGTCCGAGGCGTTCTCGCAGCGCAACATCAACTGCTCGATCAGCGACAGCCTCAAGCGCTTCGAGCCGATCATGGAGGCTGCGCGCAGCCACGGCGTGCGCGTGCGTGGCTATGTGTCGTGCGTCTTGGGCTGCCCTTATGAAGGCAAGGTCAGCGCCGAACAGGTCGCCCCGGTCGCCCGCGCCCTGCATGACATGGGCTGCTACGAGGTATCGCTGGGCGACACCATCGGTACCGGCACTGCGGGCGATACCCGCCGGCTGTTCGACGTGGTCTCGGCCCAGGTGCCGCGCCAGCAGTTGGCCGGGCACTTCCACGACACCTATGGCCAGGCCTTGGCCAACGTCTATGCCAGCCTGCTTGAAGGTATCAATGTGTTCGACAGCTCGGTGGCCGGGCTGGGGGGCTGCCCCTATGCCAAGGGCGCCACCGGCAATATCGCAACCGAAGACGTGGTGTACCTGCTACAGGGGCTGGGCATCGAGACGGGCATCGACCTGGACCGCCTGATCGCCGCAGGGCAACGCATCAGCACGGTGCTGGGCCGCGCCAATGGGTCGCGAGTGGCGCGCGCACGCAGCGCGCACTAGTCACACGGGTGTCACATGAATGTGGGTGGAGTGTTACCTCCCCCACGTTTCGCAGCAAAAAATCGGGTAACAGGGAAACAAATCGACAAAATTTCAGGTCGAGCGTTTTCCACCAAAACACCTAAGTGCTTGATTTTAAAGGATTTGAAAAAGTTGGCACGGGCCATGCTATATCTTTGGTACAAGAACAATAAAAATGTGACACCCAATAAAAACAACAGGTAACGGCTCTGACATAACAAGAACAACACGGCAGAGGCGTAGCAAGCAGATTTTTTTGGAGTAGACACGCTTTTCAGGGGTACGCCCCGCGGTCTGACACAGAACAATAAAACTACCTCAAGGTAGCGGCAGTCAGCATCGGATCAGTCATGATGAAAGCAGGTCAGCGCTCAAAAAAATACGTTTGTTCTTGACCCCGCATGGGGGTCGCCCGCGACACAAAGACTGGCTGACAAAAACAACAAAAGGCCGTCTTCAATAATAAAAAGAGCAGGCAACAACGCTTTGGGGGGAGCTTCGGCTCCCCTCAGTGCTTCCTGCCCTCCTCCTCGCTCTGTTTCTCCTCATCCTGTTTCTCGACCTTGTCCACCAACATAGGCATCGTGCCCAGCACCAACAGTGCCAGCACCGTGCTGATCAATGCCGTGGCTTCGCGCCCCATGCCGGCGGCCGTACCGATCGCGGCAGTCATCCACAGCCCTGCTGCGGTAGTCAGCCCTTTCACATGGCTGGCGTCCTGGCCGTTACCCTTGAGAATGGTACCCGCCCCCAGAAAACCGATCCCGGCGACAATGCCCTGGATCACCCGGCTTAGCGCCTGCTCGTCGGCCCCGGCCATGCTTGGCGCCAACACGAACAGCGCAGCGCCCAGTGAGACCAGCATGTGGGTGCGCACGCCGGCAGACTTGCCTTTGTGCTCACGCTCGAAACCCAGCACCGCACCCAGCACGGCCGCCATCAGCAGGCGCACCAGCACCCGCGTGACTTCGCGCTCGTCGCCGAGGTCGGCGAACTCGGCCTGAATGGTTTGCCAAATCGGATGCCACCAAGGGTTCATCGTGACGCTCCTGATCAAAATGCGCTGGGGCTGCCTCTGTGAGAGTTGACTCGCGCAGCGCCAGCAAGTGCGATACATCCCGCCCAGCGGATCGATGCAGCAACCACCTCTGCACAGTGGTCACAGCTGTAACCGCCACCAAGAGGACATTCCCATGCCGGTTGAAATCGACGAAAGCACCCGCCGTTGCACGCTCATCGGCGACCATGTGCACCTCGAAGGCGATGGCCCTGCCATTGAAATCATCACCGATGAACAGCTGCGCATGTCGGTGGCGGTGCTGGCGGGGGAACGGGTGCCTATCACCGAAGCAGAAGCTGATGCCCTCACCGTAGCGGGTGCGGTGGATAGCCGCAGGCATCTGAAGACCAGCGTGCCAGGCTCGGTAATCTAAGGCCTGGCGTGGTTTTGCTGATCATCTGATACGGTTTTTATCGCCAAACCTGAGCCTGTGCTGATAACAGCTCGGGGGCCATAGTGCTCATGCCTGATCGAGGCCTGATGAGCACCGAGCCATGAACGATAGAATCCCCTTTACCGAGATCGCCGCGCCCGCAAGTTCAGCCGCCAAACGCCACGTTGACAGCGGCCTTCACACCCGCAGTTTCACCGGGCTGTACCGCAACCTGCGGATCGGTTTCGCGGGGGCCTTGTTCGCACTGTTCTTTGGCACTGCCTGGCTTACCTGGAACGGCCGCCAGGCAGTGCTCTGGGACTTGGGCAGCAGCAAGTTCCACATCTTCGGCGCAACGTTCTGGCCGCAGGATTTCATCCTGCTGTCTGCGCTGTTGATCATCTGCGCCTTTGGCCTGTTCGCCATCACGGTCTACGCCGGCCGCGTGTGGTGCGGGTACAGTTGCCCACAAAGTACCTGGACCTGGTTGTTCATGTGGTGCGAAAAGGTCAGCGAGGGTGACCGCAACCAGCGCATCAAGCTTGCCGCTGCCCCCTGGAGCCTGGAAAAACTGGCCCGCCGGGCGCTCAAGCACAGCCTGTGGCTGGCCATCGGCTTGCTCACCGGGCTGACCTTCGTCGGCTACTTCACCCCGATACGGCCCCTGGCGGCAGAACTGTTGACCTTGCAGTTGGGTGGCGTCGCGCTGTTCTGGGTGTTGTTCTTCACTGCCGCCACTTACATCAATGCCGGCTTGCTGCGCGAGGCAGTGTGCCTGCACATGTGCCCCTATGCCCGCTTCCAAAGCGTGATGTTCGACAAGGATACCCTGGCGGTGGCCTACGACCCGCGCCGCGGCGAAACCCGTGGCCCACGCAAGAAAGGCAGCGACGCCCACGCCCAAGGCCTGGGCGACTGCATCGACTGCACGATGTGCGTGCAGGTCTGCCCCACCGGCATCGACATCCGCGATGGCCTGCAAATGGCCTGCATTGGCTGCGCGGCCTGCATCGACGCCTGTGACGGGGTCATGGACAAGATGGGGTATGCCCGCGGCCTGATCGGTTACAAGTCTGAACACAGCCTGCAGGGCGGCACCACCCACTGGCTGCGCCCGCGCCTGTTGGGCTACGCCGCGGCACTGGTGGTGATGATCGGCGCGTTGGTAGTTGCCTTGCAACAGCGCCCGATGGTGTCGCTGGACGTGATCAAGGACCGCGGCCTGTTCCGCGAGAACGCCCAAGGCCAAATCGAGAACATCTACCTGCTCAAGGTCATCAACAAGACTGAAAGCACCCAACGTTATCACCTGCGCCTGCTGGACGCTGACGGCTTCACCCTGCAGGGCAAAACCGAGTTCATCATCCCGGCTGGCGAAATGAGCGAACTGCCGGTCTCGGTGGCGATGCTTGCAGAACGCCCGACCAGCAGTTCGCAAACCTTGAGTTTCGAAGTGCAGGACAGTGACGAACCTGCCGTGCGCAGCGTGGCACAAAGCCGCTTCGTCGCACCGATGAACCGCTGATCCCTTACACTGTTTTTCCACCTTGCCTGCCAGGCTTCGACAGAAGGCCAGAATGAAACGCTACGAACGATTCGCCGATGACATTGCCGAACTGATCCGCTCGGGTGTGCTAGGCCCTGGCCAGCGGGTGCCCTCGGTGCGCTATGCCAGCCAGACCCACGGGGTCAGCCCATCCACGGTGTTCCAAGCCTATTACCTGCTGGAACGGCGCGGGTTGATCCGCGCGCGCCCGCGTTCGGGGTACTTCGTCAACGCCCATGCACCGCGCCAGTTCTGCGAGCCGCAGGCCTTGCAGCCGGTCAGCGAGTCCACCGATGTCGACGTCAGCGCGCTGGTGTTCTCCATCCTCGACTCGATAAAGGACCCCAACACCGTGCCGTTCGGTTCGGCCTTCCCAAGCCCCGAACTGTTCCCGCTGCAGCGTTTGTCGCGCTCGCTGGCCAGTGCCAGCCGTGCGATGGACCCGCGCATGGTGGTCACCGACCTGTCGCCCGGCAACCCTCAATTGCGCCGGCAGATTGCCCTGCGCTACATGGTCGGCGGGCTGATGCTGCCGATGGAAGAGCTGCTGATCACCAATGGCGCGCTGGAAGCCCTGAACCTGTGCCTGCAAGCCGTGACCGAACCCGGCGACCTGGTGGCGATCGAAGCGCCGGCCTTCTATGCCTGCCTGCAAGTGTTGGAGCGGCTCAAACTCAAAGCTGTGGAAATTCCCGTTCACCCCCGCGAAGGCATGGACCTGAGCGTGCTGGCGCAGACCCTGGAGAAGCACCCGGTCAAGGCCGTATGGTGCATGACCAACTTCCAGAACCCGGTAGGCGCCAGCATGCCGGAGGCCAAGAAGCAGGCGCTGGTGGAGTTGCTGGCACGCCATCAGGTGCCGCTGATCGAAGACGACGTCTACGCCGAACTGTATTACGCGCAACAGGCACCCAAACCCGCCAAGGCCTTCGACACCCAAGGCCTGGTGATGCACTGCGGTTCGTTCGCCAAGAGCCTGGCGCCCGGCTACCGCATCGGCTGGGTGGCCGCCGGGCGTTTCGCGCAGAAGATCGAACGCCTCAAGTTGATGACTTCGCTCTGCGCATCGATGCCGGCACAGGCGGCCATCGCCGACTACCTGCAACACGGCGGCTATGACCGCCACTTGCGCAAGCTGCGCTACGCGCTGGAAGGCCAGCAAGCCAACATGCTCGCCGCCATCTCCCGCCACTTCCCGGCGCAGACGCGGGTCAGCCAACCGTCTGGGGGCTACTTCCTGTGGCTTGAACTGCCAGAGCAGATGGATGCGCTCAAGCTGTTCCACATGGCCTTGGCCCAGGGCATCAGCATCGCGCCCGGCCCCATCTTTTCACCGACCCGTCGCTTTGGTAATTGCATCCGCCTGAACTACGGCAGCCCCTGGCATGACGGCGCCGAAAAGGCCATGGAAACCCTGGGGCGAATCATTCGTTCATTTTGATAGCTGTCAGCCTGCGCCGCGTCTATAGTTGCCCGATCCGCTCACCGGTTCGCCACCATGCAGCCAGTCACGCAAGCTTCCTACGAGCAACTGCAGGCACGTGTCGCAGAGCTTGAAACCCTGCTGGCCCAGCGCGGTGACATTGCGCAGGCAAACAACAATCTGCTCGGCGAACTGGTCGATAACAGCTTGGCCAACGTATTTGCAGCCGACCGCAAAATGCGCCTGTTGGCGATCAATCGCACAGCCCGCGAAACCTTCCAGCGGTGGCGCGGTTTTGTGCCGCAGATCGGCGATTACATCCCGCAGTTTCTGGCCAACCAACCGGACATCATGGGCCGCTTGGCCCCGGTGTGGCCGCGCCTGCTGGCCGGCGAAGCGTTCATCGACACCATCGCCCTCGGGCCACCTGACGCCCTGCGCCACTATGAAATCCGCTACCACCCGCTGCTCGACGCGCAGCAGCGCATCCAGGGCGGCTATATGTTCGCCTACGACATTACCGAGCGCATTGCCGAGCAGGAACGCCTGCACCAAACCGAAGAGGCGCTGCGCCAATCACAGAAAATGGAAGCGGTCGGCCAATTGACCGGTGGCATTGCCCATGACTTCAACAACCTGCTTGGCAGCATCCTCGGCGCACTGGAGCTGGCCGAGCAACGCCTGAGTCAGCATCGTGTGTCCGACACCGCCAGGCTGCTCGAAGTCGGCAAGAACAGCGCGCTGCGTGCAGCCTCGCTGGTGCAGCGCCTGTTGGCTTTTTCCCGCCAGCAGACACTGCTGCCGCAACCCGTCGATGTACAGCGGTTGGTGGCCGGCATGCACGACCTGATCCGCAGTTCGATCGATGCGCACATCGACTTGCAGGACCGGACACTGGCCGGTCAGTGGTCGATCCGCATCGACCCCCAACAGTTAGAAAACGCCCTGCTGAACCTGTGCATCAACGCCCGCGATGCCATGCCCCTGGGCGGCACCCTGCGCATTGGCTGTGAGAATGCCGAGCTCGACGACGAGCAGGCCCGCCGCCTGGACGTGCCGCCAGGGCAATTTTTGCACATACGGGTGGACGACACTGGCATGGGCATGAGCAAGGACGTGATGCAGCGTGCCCTCGACCCGTTCTTCACAACCAAACCCATGGGCCAGGGTACTGGCCTGGGGCTGTCGATGGTCTATGGCTTCGTGCGCCAGTCTGGCGGGCAATTACGCATTGACAGCACGCCTGGGCAAGGCACCAGCGTCCACCTGTATCTGCCCCGGAACGAAAGCACCACCCCCGAGCATCCTTGCGCTGCGCCTGAAAATACTGACGCCAGGCCGCTTCACAGGCCACACCGGATCATGCTGGTAGAAGACCAAGCGACCCTGCGCCTGGTACTCGGCGAAGTGCTAAAAGAGCTGGGCCACGAGGTCCAGGTTTTCGAGGACGGCCGCAGCGCACTCCAGGCGTTGCAGCACAGCCCATTGCCTGACTTGTTGATCACCGATGTTGGCCTGCCCGGCGGCATCGACGGCAACCAGCTCGCAGAGGCCTATCGGGGCCTTGCCAACGAAGCACCGGTGATACTGATCACCGGCTACGACATTGCCAGCAGCATGGCCCTAGGCTGGCCTGCAGAGCGCACCGAGGTGCTGTCCAAGCCCTTCGAGCTCAAGGCACTGGGTGAGCGGATCGATCGCTTGCTGGGCGTGGATGCGCATTTGCGTTAAGGGTGTTCTCGCCCTTGGGGTGAACACGTTAGAGTTTGGGCCTTTAATTTCGTCGGACGTCGGCATGCCTTCCCGCGACCTGCTTTCCCTGCGCCAACATGTCGAAGACCTGGAGCGCCGTAACGCGCTGCTGGAGTCGCAGTTGGCGAGCCACCAGGAGCACGATCAGATCCTCTATCGTTCGTTGTTTGACACCATGGACGAAGGGTTCTGCATCATTGAATTCTTCGATGGGCCACATGGCCCATTGAGTGACTACGTGCATGTCGTGGCCAATGCGGCGTATGCGAAACATGCCGGCATCCCCAATGTGGTCGGGCAAAAACTGCGCGAGATGGTCCCCGGTGAGGCCGACGATTGGGTAGCCCGCTACGGTGAAGTGCTGCGCACCGGCGAGCCGCTGCACTTCGAACAGGAGCTGGTTGCCACTGGCCATGTCCTGTCCGTCACGACCTTTCGCGTCGAACCCGCCGAGCGGCGCCAGGTGGCGGTGCTGTTCAAGGATGTCACCGCACGGCGTCGTGCAGAGCTGGCCTTGCAGCGCATGAACGAAGAGCTCGAAGAACGGGTCAATGCGGCGCTGGCAGAGCGCCGGTTGTTTGCCGAAGTGGTCGAGCACAGCCTGGCTAACGTGCACATGATCGATAGCAACATGCGCTGGCTGGCGATCAACCGGCAGGCCAAGCTGGAATTTCATTACCTGTACGGCGCCACCCCGGAAGTGGGCGACTCTGTGACCACGCTGATGGGCGACAACCTCACCGACCTGAACGTGATCATGCCGATGTGGCAACGTGCGCTGGGGGGCGAGCAGTTCACAATAACTCAGCGTTTCGGCAAGGGGGCTACACAACGGCATTACGAGCTGCGCTTCAACTGCCTGCGCGACCCTGATGGTGCGATTCTTGGTGCCTACTTATTCGCGTATGACATCAGCGAACGCGTCGCCGCCCAGCAGCGCCTGCTCAGCGCTGAAGAGGCACTGCGGCATGCGCAGAAAATGGAGGCCGTGGGGCACTTGAGTGGTGGCATCGCCCATGACTTCAACAACCTGCTGGGTAGCATTCTGGCGGCCCAGGAATTGATGCAGCAACGCTTGCAACAGGCGCGTCACGACCAACTCGGCAGCCTGCTGGACGTTGCCAGTGGCGCGGCGCAGCGTGCCGCCGCCGTCGTGCATCGCCTGCTGGCGTTCTCGCGCCAGCAGACGCTGCAACCCCAGCCCACCGATGTCACCCAATTGGTCAATGACATGGAGCAGCTGGTCCGTGGCAGCATCGGCCCGTCCATCCAGTTGCGCAGCCACTTCCCGCAGCACCTGTGGCCAACGTTCATCGACCCGCCACAGCTGGAAAACGCCCTGCTCAACTTGTGCATCAACGCCCGAGACGCACTGCCAGAAGGTGGCGCGATTACCCTCAGCGGCGACAACCTGACCCTTGACCTGCAGCGTGCCCAAGGGCTCGACCTGGCTGCAGGTGATTACCTGCGCCTTGGGGTCAAGGACAACGGGCGAGGCATGTCGGCAGAGGTCGCGGCGCGCGCCGTGGATCCGTTCTTCACCACCAAGCCGATGGGCCAGGGCACTGGCCTTGGGCTTTCCATGGTTTACGGCTTCGTGCGCCAGTCAGGGGGGCAGATGCGTATCCTGTCCAAGCCCGATGAAGGCACGCTGGTCGAACTGTATCTGCCCCGCCACCTTGCGTGGCAAGCGATGAACAGCTTCCAAACCCCGGCTCAGCGCCCGGCGAGTTGCAACACCGTGCAGGCTGGGCAAATCGTGCTGGTAGAAGACCAGGAGCCCCTGCGCTTGGTCATCCACGAAGTACTCGAAGAGCTCGGCCATGACGTCCAGCCATTCGCCGACGGCCCTAGCGCGCTGGCGTACCTCGAGCGCTGCCCGCCGCCGCACCTGCTGATCAGCGATATCGGCCTGCCCGGGGGCCTGAACGGTCGGCAGGTCGCCGACCGATGCCGCGTACGGCACCCGCACATAAAAGTGCTGTTCATCACCGGTTACGATGAAAGCGCTGTACTCAGCCACGGCCAAACCCTGGAAGCATCCAGTGTATTGACCAAACCCTTTGACCTGGCGGCACTCGTGGAAAGGGTCGCACAGCTGCTGATGCATTAGCGGCCTGTGGTTAATCGATGGAGCGAAATGAATGCCCGGTGAATGCTTGAATACAACCGATGAGCTGGAGGGTCTACGCCAGCGAATCGATCAGCTCGAACAGCAAAACAGCCAGTTGAACAGCGAACTGTTGCGCTTGAACGCACGCGCGCAGGCGTCGGAAGGCTACCGCTTTCTGTTCGAGAACATGGAAGAAGGCTTCTGCATCATCCAGTTCATCGATGGACCGCTTGGGCCGTTGAGCGATTATGTACACCTGATGGCCAACCCGGCTTACTGCAGGCATGCCGGGCTGCCCAATGTCGTGGGCCGGACCCTGCGGGAAGTGATACCCGACGAGGCCCATGTCTGGCTGGACTACTTCGGCACCGTGGAGCGGACTGGCAATCCGCTGTACTTCGAGCATGAGTTGCTTGCCACCGGCCGCTGCCTTGGCCTAGCGGCAATCCGTATCGAACCGGCCCACAACCATCAGGTGGCGGTGATCTTTCGTGATGTGACAGCGCGCAAGCGCGCTGAGAGTGCCCTTCAAGACCTCAACGCAGAGCTTGAGCAGCGTGTCGAACAAGCCGTGGCGCAGAGCCAGAAGGCCGAAGAGGCTTTGCGCCAAGCGCAGAAAGTCGAGGCTGTAGGTCAGCTGACAGGGGGCGTTGCGCACGACTTCAACAACCTGCTCGGCGGCATACTCGGCGCACTGGAGCTGGCCAGGGACAGGGTGGACATCGACCAGCCCAAGGCAACCATCACCCCCTTGCTGGAAAGCGCCCATAGCGCGGCACAACGGGCTGCGGCGCTTGTTCATCGATTACTCGCGTTCTCCCGTCAACAGACCTTGCAGCCACGCGCCACCGACGTCGCGGTGCTGGTCACCGGCATGCTAGACCTGATCAGCCGCAGCACCGGCCCCCACATCGAACTCGACTACCAGTGCAGCGACGCTTGCTGGACGGTGCATATCGACCCTCCTCAACTTGAGAGCAGCCTGCTCAACTTGTGCATCAACGCACGCGATGCCCTGCCCGACGGGGGCAGGGTCCGTATCGCCCTGTGCAATGTCTCGTTGACCAGCGAGCAAGCTGCGCAGCTTGAGCTGACGCCTGGCGACTACCTCTGCCTCAGCGTCGAAGACAACGGCAGTGGCATGACGGATGAGACCCTGACCCGCGCCGTCGACCCGTTCTTCACCACCAAACCGCTTGGCCGCGGCACGGGCCTGGGGTTGTCGATGGTCTTCGGTTTTGTGCGCCAGTCCGGTGGGCAACTGCACATCGCATCGTCCCTGGGCCAGGGCACCACGGTGCGCTTGCTGCTGCCGAGACACCACGCGCAGCCTGCGCCTGCCGTACTCAAACCCGTTGCACCGGCACCGCGCTCCAATACAAGCGCGACAAAGCGAATCGCCGTGGTCGAAGATGTCAGCGCCATGCGCCTGGTGATTGCTGAAGTGCTGCATGACCTGGGCCACGACGTGATGATGTTCGAAGATGGCCCCCAAGCGCTTGCAGGCTTGGCAGAGCAACCCGCGCCCGACCTGCTGATCAGCGACGTGGGCTTGCCGGGCGGGATCAACGGGCGCCAGTTGGCCGACACGTTGCGCGGGCGTTACACCGGGCTCAAGGTGCTCTTCGTCACGGGCTACGACGAAAGTGCAGCGCTGGCTAACGGCAACCTGGAAACCGACATGCGCGTGCTGACCAAGCCCTTCAGCCTCGAGGCACTGGCCGAGCAGGTCGGCCAGTTACTGGAAGGATAAGGCGCCTCAGCGCCCGCCGCCCAAATCGACGAAGCTGCCAGTGGAATACGAGGCCTTGTCCGAGAGCAACCAGACAATGGCCTCGGCAACTTCTTCTGGCCGACCGCCGCGGCCCATGGGCAACCCGGGTTCGAGCTTGGCGACCCGGTCCGGGTCACCGGAAAGCGCATGGAAGCCCGTGTGTATATAGCCTGGGCGCACGCCATTGACCCGCACGCCCTCGCCTGCCACTTCCTTGGCCAAACCAAGGGTAAAGGTATCCAACGCGCCCTTGGAGGCCGCGTAGTCGACGTATTCGTTGGGCGAGCCCAGGCGCGCAGCCACTGAAGAGACGTTGACGATCGCCCCGCCCTGCCCGCCATGCCGACGCGCCATGCGCAACAGCGCATGTTTGGCGCAAAGCATGGGCCCAACGACATTGGTCTTCATCATCTTGAGCAAGCGAAACTCGGACATCTCCTCGACACGGCTTTGCTGGCCGATGGTGCCCGCGTTGTTGACCAGCGCAGTCACCGGGCCAAGCGCCTCATCGACACGCTGGAACAGCTGAATGATTTCATCCTCGACACTGACATCGGCCCGCACCGCAATCGCTTCGGCGCCAAGCGCGCGAACCTGCCCAAGGACGCGCTCGGCAGCCTGGTCATCCGCGTGGTAATTGATGCAGATACGATACCCCTGCCGAGCGGCCAGCAGGGCTGTCGCCGCGCCGATACCTCGGCTGGCGCCAGTAATGACGATGACATTCTCCATGGGCCTGCCAATGCTGTTGAAAGTGGGCTTTCGACAATAGGACAAATGCCAACGCATGGGAATGCCACCCCTTCCCCAAAGCGCACAATCGCAGGCGACGTTGACCCAGCTCTTGATCTTGATCTGGCTTTTGACCTTCAGCGACTCAGGAGGCCGGAGCGAGGGGACCCCGAAGCGCAGCGTAGGGGCCGTATGATGGAGCGCAGCCCTTTTTGGTTACTTTTTGGGGCGTTTGCCAAAAAGTGACCCGCCGTAAGGGCGGAAAGGTGAATAAGCGTCGCCCCGGCAACTGGCCCCTGCCTATCTCTCAATACCAGCGAAGGCCCCATCACTAGCCAAAGAATCAATGCCCCGCAGAAGCCGGCCCAGCCTTAGCCGTAAACGGCGGCCGCGCAAACCAAACCAACAAAATCAACCCCGCAAACACCCAGGTCATCATCATGAAATAGTCCACCGTAGACATCATGTAAGCCTGCGCATTCACGATCTGCTCCAACCGCGCATAGTTCTGCACACTGGCCCCCCCAAGCTGCTCCAGCGTATGCCGCGTCGCCGGATCAAACTGGCTGATATTCTCACTCAGATACGCATGATGCTGATCCGCCCGCCGTATCCAGATCCACGTCGTCAGCGACGCCGCAAAACTCCCCCCCAGCGTACGCAGAAAGGTCGCCAGCCCCGAGCCATCGGCAATCTGATGCGGCGGCAAGTCCGACAGCAAAATGCTCAACGTCGGCATGAAGAACAGCGCCACGCCAATCCCCATGAACAATTGCACCAACGCCACATGCTGGAAGTCCACCTCACTGGTAAACCCAGCCCGCATGAAGCAGCTCGTGCCAATCGCCAGAAACGCCAACCCCGCCAGCAGCCGCAAGTCGAACCGATGCGCGTACTTGCCGACAAAGGGCGACATGATCACCGGCAACAGCCCGATCGGCGCAACCGCCAACCCCGCCCAAGTCGCCGTATAACCCATCTGCGTCTGCAACCACTGCGGCAGGATCAGGTTGATACCGAAGAACCCCGCATAGCCCCCGACCAACACGATGGTGCCGACCCGGAAGTTGCGGTGCACGAACAGCCGCAGGTTGACCACCGGATGCCGATCGGTCAGCTCCCAGATCACGAACACCGCCAGGAACACCACTGAGATCAAGCTGCCCATGATGATGAACGACGACTCGAACCAGTCCAGGTCATTGCCCTTGTCGAGCACCACCTGCAACGCCCCCACCCCCACGATCAGCGTCAAAAGCCCGATATAGTCCATCGGCTGGCGGCTGGTTACCACCGGCCGCGAGCGCATCTGTTGGCGTACAACAGCAGCGGCGAACAGGCCGATCGGCACGTTGATGAAGAAGATCCACGGCCAGCTGTAACTGTCGGTGATCCAGCCCCCCAGTATCGGCCCGGCGATCGGCGCCACCACCGTGACCATCGCCAACAACGCCAGGGCCATCCCCCGTTTCGCCGGCGGGTACACTGCTATCAGCAAGGTCTGGGTCATCGGGTACAACGGCCCTGCCACCACGCCCTGCAACACACGAAAGCCCACCAGCTCCGGCATCGACTGGGCGATGCCACACAAGAACGATGCCAGCACGAACAGCAACGTGGCCCAGATGAACAACTTCACCTCGCCAAAGCGCCGGCTCAGCCAGCCTGTCAGCGGCAAGGCGATGGCGTTGCTCACGGCGAACGAGGTGATCACCCAGGTGCCCTGCTCATAGCTCACCCCCAGGTTGCCGGAAATAGTCGGCAAGGCCACGTTGGCGATGGTGGTGTCGAGCACCTGCATGAACGTTGCCAGCGACAGACCGATGGTGGTCAGCAACAGGCTCGGCGGCGTGAACTGGGCGGCAGCCTGGTTGCTCATCGCTGCGCCGTCTTGCCGGATGCGCTGTTCTCGTGAATCAGCCGGGCGATCAGGTTATCGGCATCGACCAGTTGGCGGTCGTACACCTGGGTGGTGTAGCTGGCCTGCTGTGGGGGTTGCTGGGCCAGGGTCGGGCCGCTCTGGTCGTGCAAGTCGACCTCCACCAGCGTCGACAGGCCGATACGCAGCGGATGGTCCTTGAGCTGGTCCGGGCTTAGGTGAATACGCACCGGCACCCGCTGCACGATCTTGATCCAGTTGCCGGTGGCATTTTGCGCCGGCAGCAGAGCGAACGCGCTGCCAGTGCCTGCACCGAGGCTGTCGACCGTGCCGCTGTACTTGACCGCGCTGCCGTACAGGTCGGCGCTGATTTCAACCGGCTGGCCGATACGCATGTCGCGCAGCTGGGTTTCTTTGAAGTTGGCATCGATCCACACCTGGTCCAGGGGGATCACCGCCATGGTCGCAGTGCCCGGCTGCAGGCGCTGGCCCAGTTGCACGGTGCGCTTGGCGACATACCCGGTCACCGGCGCTACCAAGGTGGTGCGGGCGTTGTCGAGGTAAGCCTGGCGCAGGTCGGCAGCGGCTGCCATCACTTCAGGGTGCGAGGAGACCACGGTGTCGTCGACCAGCGCGGTGCTGGTGTTGAGCTGCTGACGGGCACTGGCCAGGGCGCTCTGGGCCACACTCAGGTCGTCACGGGCGTGGGAGATTTCTTCTGCCGCAATCGCACCGCTGTCGGCCAGCACCTTGCGCCGGTTGTAGTTGTCCTGGGCCTTTTGCAATTCGGCCTGGCGCGTCTGCAACTGGGCCTTGAGCCCATCGACATTACTGTACAAGCCGCGCACCTGGCGCACCGTGCGCGCCAGCTTGGCTTCGGCGGACTGCAGCGCCACCTCGCTGTCGGACGGGTCGAACTGCAGCAGCACTTGGCCGGCGTGAACCAAGTCGCCGTCATCGGCACCAATGCTGGTGACGGTGCCGGTCACCAGCGGGGTGATCTCCACCACGTTGCCATTGACGTAGGCGTCATCGGTGCTTTCGTGCCAGCGCCCGACCAGGGAATACCAGGCCCAGGCGCCGACACCGCCGAGGATCAGCAGCAGAAGCAGGCCGAGCAGCCAGGCCTTGCGTTTGCGCGACGGCGCAGGCGCGTCAGCTGGGGTTGGGGTGTCTGTGGAAGTGGCCATGACAATACCTTGGATAATGCGTAACAGGGGTCAACGATCGCCAAAGCGGCGGATCGTCAAAGGGTCGCCAGCGCTGAGCAGCACCTTGGCCAACAAGCGCTCGAGCGTCTTGAGCTCTTCAGGTTGCAGTGCGCCGCACAATTCGTTCATCGCTGCAGCTCCGATTTCTGGCAGCCGATCCGCCAGGCGCTGGCCATCGGCGGTCAAGGCCAGGCGCACCTGGCGTCGGTCGTCGGCGCAGCGGTTGCGCAGTATCAGGCCCTTCTGCTCGAGGCGGTCGAGCATGCGGGTCATCGAACCGCTGTCCAGGCCCAGGTAGCGGCACAGCTCGGCCGGGGTGTCCACCTGGTACTGGGTGACGATGATCAACACCTTGAACTGCGCGGCGGTGACGCCCTCTGATTCGAGGTGCCAGTCGAGAATGCGGTCCTTGAGGATCGCCGCGCGGCCCAGCAGCATGCCGATGGCACAGGTCTGGAAGTTTTCTGGAGAGAAATGCGCCATGGAGTCTGCCCGGTTAATTGTTTAAAAATATTACTGCCTAGGCAGTGAATGTCAAAGCTTTGATTAGGGTGCTATGCAAAATTTCATGAATTTGCATAGCACGGACCTTTGTGGGCCGCGCCTACATCAATGCTGGCACCGCGCCGCAGGCGATCGCCATGCCTACCAGTTCCGCCAGGCTTCCTGCTTGCAGCCGTTTCATCACCCGCCCCCGGTACAGGTCAACGGTCTTCACGCTAACCCCGAGGCGCTCGGCGATCTCGCGGTTGTTCAAGCCTTGGGCCAACGGCACGAACACATCGCGCTCACGCGGCGTCAGGCCATCGACCCGCGCCTGAACCTGGGCCAACGCCTGGTCGCCCTGACGCGCGCGCCCTGCCCGCTCCAATGCCGCCTGCACACTGTCGAGCAGCAACTGGTCGCTGTAGGGTTTCTCGATGAAATCGCAGGCACCCGCCTTGAACGCCCTAACCACGATCGGCACGTCGGCATGGCCACTGACAAAGATCACCGGCAGGTCCAGGCCCCGTTCTTTCATCAACTGCTGCACCGCCAGCCCGCCCAGCCCAGGCATGCGCACATCCAACAGCACACAGGCCGGGCCGTCATCGATGCACGCGTCCAGAAACGCCTGCCCACCGGCAAACGACAGGGCCTCGAGCCCCACCGACTGCAGCAGCCAGACCGTGGAATCACGCATGCCCTGGTCGTCGTCGACCACATACACCTTCGCTTGCACCCTGACCTCCCGTTATTCCCTGCTCACTGCCAAGCGGCAGCACAACACCAACCCACCGTTCGCGCCCGCACGCGCCCATAAGCTGCCACCAAAGCCTTCGATGAGGCTGCGGCTCATGCTCAGGCCCAGCCCCAGGCCATCGGCCTTGCTGGTGGTGAACGGGGTAAAGATTTCATCCAGGCGCTCGGCCGCCACGCCCGGCCCTTGGTCCGTCACTTCGACCAACACGCCGTCGCCTTCGCGCACGGCGCCCAGCAGGATACGTGAGGGCCGTTCGCCCTGCTGCTCGCGATTGGCATCGATGGCATTGCGCAGCAGGTTCAGCAGCACCTGCTCCAGCAACACCCGGTCGGCATACACCGCCGGCAATTGCGCGCTCATACGCAGTTCGATGCTGACCTGGTCACGCGCCGCCTCCCAGGCACACAGGCGCATGGCTTCATTGGCCACATCGAGCATGTCGAGCGCTTGCAGCCGGCGGGGCCCTTTACGCAGGAACACACGTAGCCGGCGGATCACCTGCGCGGCGTGGGTAGCCTGCTCGGTGATGCGCTGCAGCCCCTGCCCGACCCGCTCACGCGCCTGCGGGTCGCGCTCCAGGCCTTGCAGGTAACGCTGGCTGGCGTTGGCATAGTTGACCACCGCCGCCAACGGCTGATTGATCTCGTGGGCGATACCGGACGCCAACTCGCCCAAGGTAGCCAGCCGCGCGCTGTGGGCCAGGCTCTCCTGGGCTTCGATGCGCAAGGTGATATCACGGGAAACACTGACGATTTCCACCACTGCCCCGGTGTAGGTCTCGCGGATGGCGCGGCTGGCAATCTCGAACCAGCGGTAGCCGCCCGCCGCCTGGCGCACCCGGCAGGTCATGGTGTGGTAGCCGTCCTGGTCCAGGGCAGCAGCAGCCTGGGCCAGCACCTGGCGGCGTTCACGCGGGTGCAGCAAGGTCCGCACGGCCATGCCCCGCAGTTGCTCGGGCCATCGGCCCAACAGGCGGAAGGCCGCCGGCGAGGCGTCGAGGAAGCGCCCGTCAGGGCTGTGCCGGGAGATCAGGTCCGTGGTGTTCTCGATGATCAAACGGTACAGGCGCCGGGCGCGGCTGGCTTCGCGTGCACCCTGGCGTTCGGTGCTGGCGTCACGGCAGCGGCCAAGTACCTGCTGGCCCTGGTCGTCAGGGATGAAGGACCACAGCACGATGCGCTCGCCAACCTGTACTTCCACGTCGGCAATTGCCCGGTGCTGCCGCAGGCAGGCCCGCACCAGCGCGGCGCAGTTGGCCGGTAGCCAGGCCGCCAGCGGCGGGCCTTCCTGCAGCAAGGCCTGCAAGGCCGGGTTGGTGGCCAGCGGCCTGGCATCGGCGGCCAGCAACAGGCTGGGCTGCGGGTCTTTGGCGAGCAAGGGAGACAGGGTCTTGTCCACGGCGTGCAACTCGTTGTTATAGTAGTTTTACTATATTGCTATAGTCGATATTCCATCTACCATAGCGACTCGCGTAAAACTGCGACAGGGGAAAGCGGCCAACCGTACGCTTTTCCACACCCTGAACAGAGCTAACAATCAGCCACCGGGGGTCACGCGCACAGGCTGCGCTTGCCTCCCCTACAGGATTACCGCATGTCGATCTATGCCCAGGGCCTGATGCCCGCTGCCGTCAACCATGTCGCCCTCACCCCACTGAGCTTCATCGAACGCACCGCTGCGGTGTATGGCAACTACCCGGCTGTCATCCATGGCGCCATCCGCCGTAACTGGCAGGAAACCTACCAACGCTGCCGGCGCCTGGCCAGCGCCCTGGTGGGGCGCGGCATCGGCCGTGGCGACACGGTCGCGGTGATGCTGCCAAACACCCCGGCCATGCTCGAAGCGCACTTCGGCGTGCCCATGACCGGTGCAGTGCTCAACACCCTCAACGTTCGCCTGGACGCCGAAGCCATCGCCTTCATGCTGCAGCACGGCGAGGCCAAGGTGCTGATCACCGATCGCGAGTTCCACACGGTCATCGAAGCCGCCCTGGCCTTGCTCGAACACCCGCCCCTGGTGGTCGACGTCGATGACCCGGAGTACGGCGAAGGCCGCGCGGTCAGCGCGCTTGACTACGAAGCCTTGCTGGCCGAGGGCGACCCGGAATTTGCCTGGGAATGGCCCGATGACGAATGGCAGGCCATCTCGCTCAACTACACCTCCGGCACCACCGGCAACCCCAAGGGCGTGGTCTACCACCATCGCGGTGCCTACCTCAACGCGCTGGGCAACCAGATGACTTGGGCCATGGGCCACCGCCCGGTGTACCTGTGGACCCTGCCCATGTTCCACTGCAACGGCTGGTGCTACCCCTGGACCATCACCGCCTTGGCCGGGACCCACGTGTTCCTGCGCCGGGTCGACCCGCAAAAGATCCTCACCCTGATCCGCGAACACCGGGTCACCCATCTGTGCGGCGCGCCCATCGTGCTCAACGCCCTGGTCAACATGCCTGAGGCCGCCAAGGCTGCCATCGAGCACCCGGTGCAGGCCATGGTCGCAGGCGCCGCACCACCCGCCAAGGTGATTGGCGCGGTGGAAGAAATGGGCATCCAGGTGACCCACACCTACGGCCTGACCGAGGTGTACGGCCCGGTGACAGTCTGCGCCTGGCATGAGGAATGGGACGCGCTGCCGCTGGAAGCGCGCGCGCGCATCAAGTCCCGCCAGGGCGTGCGCTACCCGACGCTCGACGGCCTGATGGTCGCCGACCCGCAAACCCTCGCCCCGGTGCCGCGCGACGGCAACACCCTGGGCGAGATCTTCATGCGCGGCAACACGGTGATGAAGGGTTACCTGAAAAACCCTGAGGCCACGGCCGAAGCCTTCCGCGGCGGCTGGTTCCACACTGGCGACCTGGCAGTCTGGCATGCCGATGGCTATGTCGAAATCAAGGACCGACTCAAGGACATCATCATTTCCGGTGGCGAAAACATCTCCACCATCGAAGTCGAAGACGCCCTCTACAAACACCCAGCGGTGCTGGAAGCCGCCGTGGTGGCGCGCCCCGACGACAAATGGGGCGAGACGCCCTGCGCCTTCGTGGCACTCAAGCCTGGCCGGGAAGACACCCGCGAAGCCGACATCACCAACTGGTGCCGTGAGCACCTGGCTGGGTTCAAAGTGCCGAAGACCGTGATTTTTGGCGAGCTGCCCAAGACCTCCACCGGCAAGATCCAGAAGTACGTCCTGCGCGACCGCGCCAAAGCCCTTTAAGGCTGTACCTGCCTCTTCGCGGGTAAACCCGCGCCCACAAGAACAGCGCCGTTCTTGGGAACTGCATTAAACCGGTGGGAGCGGGTTTACCCGCGAAGAGGCCCGGCCAGACAACCTATTACTCACTTCCTCGAGCCGACGATGCCCCACTACACCGCCCCACTGCGCGACATGCGCTTCATCCTCCACGATGTGTTGCAGGGCCCTGCCCTGTGGGCACGCCTCCCTGCCCTGGCCGAGCGCATCGACGCCGACACCGCCGATGCCATCCTCGAAGAAGCGGCCAAGGTCACCAGCCAGCTGATCGCCCCGCTCAGCCGCAACGGTGACGAGCAGGGTGTGCACTTCGAAGCCGGCCAGGTCACCACCCCGGATGGCTTTCGCGACGCCTGGCGCACCTACCGGGAAGGTGGCTGGGTTGGCCTGGGCGGCAACCCCGAGCATGGCGGCATGGGCATGCCGAAGATGCTGGGCGTGCTGTTCGAAGAAATGCTCTACGCCGCCGACTGCAGTTTCAGCCTGTATTCAGCCTTGAGTGCCGGCAGTTGCCTGGCAATCGACGCCCACGCGAGCGAAACACTCAAGGCCACCTACCTGCCGCCGCTCTATGAAGGCCGTTGGGCCGGCACCATGTGCCTGACCGAACCCCACGCCGGCACTGACCTGGGGTTGATCCGCACCCGCGCAGAACCCCAGGCCGATGGCAGCTACCGCATCAGTGGCAGCAAGATCTTCATCACCGGCGGCGAGCAGGACCTGACCGAAAACATCGTCCACCTGGTGTTGGCCAAGTTACCGGACGCACCGGCGGGGGCTAAAGGCATCTCGCTCTTCCTGGTGCCTAAGTACCACGTCAATGCCGATGGCAGCCTGGGCGAACGCAACGCCGTGCAGTGCGGGTCGATCGAGCACAAGATGGGCATCAAAGCCTCGGCCACCTGCGTGATGAACTTCGATGGCGCCATCGGCCACCTGGTCGGCGATGCGAACAAGGGCCTGGCGGCCATGTTCACTATGATGAACTACGAGCGGCTGTCCATTGGCATCCAAGGCATCGGCTGCGCCGAAGCGTCGTACCAGAGCGCCGCACGCTACGCCAACGAACGCCTGCAAAGCCGCGCCGCCACGGGCCCGCAGGCGAAGGACAAGGTGGCCGACCCGATCATCCAGCATGGCGATGTGCGGCGCATGCTGCTGACCATGCGCACGCTTACCGAGGGTGGCCGGGCCTTTGCGGCCTACGTGGGGCAACAGCTGGACCTGGCCCGCTATGCCGAAGACGCCGGAGAACGCGAACATGCCCAGCGTCTGGTGGCACTGCTGACGCCCGTGGCCAAGGCGTTTTTCACCGACAATGGCCTGGAAAGCTGCGTGCTCGGCCAGCAGGTGTATGGCGGCCATGGCTACATCCGCGAATGGGGCCAGGAACAACGCGTGCGCGACGTGCGTATCGCACAGATCTATGAGGGCACCAACGGCATCCAGGCCCTCGACCTGCTCGGGCGCAAGGTGCTGGCAGACGGTGGCCAGGCGCTGGCCAGTTTCACCGCCGAAGTGCGCGCCTTCAGCGTTGCCGCGCCACTGTACCGCGAAGCCCTGCAAGCCAGTGTTGCGCGCCTGGAAGCCACCAGCGCCTGGCTGCGGGCACGCGCAAGCCAGGACGCCAACCTGGTCAGCAGCGTGGCCGTGGAGTATTTGCACCTGTTCGGCCTCACCGCCTACGCCTACATGTGGGCGCGCATGGCCGCCGTGGCGCAGGCCAAGCGCGAACAAGACCCGGCCTTCCATGAGGCGAAACTGGCGTGTGCAGCGTTCTTCTTCCAGCGCGTGTTACCACGCAGCCTGGGGCTGGAAGCCAGTATCCAGGCCGGCAGCGCGAGCCTGTACGGGTTGACCGCGGAACAGTTCTGATCAGCGTGGGGGCGTAAAGCGCCCCCAGGCACTGCCCGCGAAGGGTTCTCAAACGCTGAAATTCCATTGCAAATCCGACGAAAAACCGGCACAACTGATAGTCATTCGCCATTACCTCGGTTCTCGGGAACCCTCTAGCAAGGGTAGAATGCGCAAAACCCGGAGCCGCAATGAATCACGACCGCCTCAATCCCAGCCCAGACGATGCCATTACCGACGCCGCCGCGCATTGGTGCATGCGCCTGCACGCCGAAGATTGCACGGCGGCAGAGCGCGAGGCGTTCGCCCGCTGGCTAGCGGCTGACCCACGGCACGCTGAGGAATACCAGGCGATGCTGGAAATCTGGCAGACTGCCGACCTGCTGCCGCGCAACGCGACCGTGGTCGACTTCAACCCGCCGTCACGCCAGGCCGCACGCGTGCGCAACTGGCGCCCGCTGGCCTCGGCTGCGGCCATCGCCCTGGCGGTACTGCCATTGGCAGGCTGGATGGGCTGGGAACAAGGTTGGCTGCCCAACCATTACCAGCACTTCGAAGCCAGCGACCGGATGCAGACAGTAGAGCTGAGCGACGGCAGCACGGTGCAGCTCAACCTCAATACCGAGCTGACATACCTCAACTTCAAGGACCAGCGCCAGGTTACCCTCAAGCGCGGCGAGGCGTTCTTCAAGGTCCAGCACGACAGTGCGCACCCCTTCATCGTCCACGCTGGCCGCGGCCAGACCCGGGTAACCGGCACCCAGTTCAACGTCTGGAAGTACCAGGACCAGGTCAAAGTCACCTTGGTGGAAGGTTCGGTGCTGGTGTCCAGCGACGGCAGTGCCGGCGGCTACCGCCTGGGCCCTGGGATGCAGGCCAGCTATCACAAGGGCGATTTCGAGCCGCAACTGGCGCAAAGCGACGATTACGGCAATGCCTTGGCTTGGCGCAATGGCAAGCTGGTGCTCGATAACCTGAGCCTGGAACAGGCGTTGCCAGTGATCAACCGCTACCTCGACGCCCCGCTGCTGCTGGCCGATGCCAGCACCGGGCGGATCCGCATCAGCGGCATCTATAACACCCGCGAAGTCGGGCGCCTGGTCAACAACCTGCCCAAGGTGCTGCCGGTCTACCTGACCCGCAGCAAGGACGGCAGCACAGTCCTCAACAGGATCTCGCCGCCGCCCGACAAGGGCTGACGCCCTCCCCGCCTTACAGCGTCATCGCCGCCAACCAGCCAAACGCCAGCAGCGGCAGGTTGTAATGGATGAAGGTCGGCACCACCGTGTCCCAGATATGGTGGTGCTGGCCGTCCACGTTCAGGCCCGAGGTCGGGCCCAAGGTCGAGTCCGACGCGGGCGAACCTGCATCCCCCAATGCCCCGGCGGTACCCACGATGCACACCGTGGCCACGGGGTCGAAGCCCAGTTGCACGCACAGCGGTACAAAGATCGCGGCCAGAATCGGCACGGTGGAGAACGACGAGCCGATGCCCATGGTCACCAGCAATCCCACCAGCAGCATGAGCAAGGCGCCAACGCCCTTGCTGTGGTCGATCCACTGCGCCGATGTCTCGACCAGGCTTTTGACCTCGCCGGTGGCCTTCATCACGTCGGCAAAGCCCGACGCGGCAATCATGATGAAGCCGATCATGGCCATCATCTTCATGCCTTCGGTGAACAGGTCGTCAGTGTCTTTCCAGCGCACGATGCCCGACAGCGAGAAGATCAGGAACCCGACCATGGCGCCAATGATCATCGAGTCCAGCAACAGCTGGACGATAAACGCCGCCGCGATCGCCAGGCCAGCGACCATCAGGGTCAACGGGTTGTATTGCACGCTGACCTGCTCGACCTGCTCGATACGCGCCAGGTCGTAGTCGCGCTTCTTGCGGTAGCTGAAGAACACCGCCAGCAACAGGCCGGCGAGCATGCCCGCCGCCGGAATGGCCATGGCATGGGTGACATTGACGCCGCTCACATCGACCCCGGCGCGGGCGACGTTGGCCAACAGGATTTCGTTGAGGAAGATATTGCCAAAGCCCACCGGCAGAAACATGTACGGGGTGATCAGGCCAAAGGTGATCACGCAGGCGATCAGCCGACGGTCGATGCGCAGACGCGTCAACACATACAGCAGCGGCGGCACCAGCAGCGGGATGAAGGCGATGTGAATGGGCAGGATGTTCTGCGACGACACCGCCACCACCAGCATCAGGCCGATCATCATCCACTTCACCTTGCCGCCATTGGCATGGCCCTGGCGGTCGATCATGGCCAAGGCGCGATCGGCCAGGGCGTGCGCCAGCCCTGACTTGGCGATGGCCACGGCAAAGGCGCCCAGCAGCGCATACGACAATGCCACGGTGGCGCCGCCACCCAGCCCGCCATTGAAGGCCTTCAGCGTGCCCTCGATGCCCAAGCCGCCGACCAGGCCGCCGACCAAGGCACCAATGATCAGGGCGATGACCACGTGTACCCGCGACAGGCTGAGTATCAGCATGATGCCGACCGCGGCGATCACTGCATTCATGGTTGGCTTACCTCATAAGGACAGAAAAAAAGCGCGCACTCTGAAGCAGTGGGCGGCAGATGTCAAAAGCGCCATGGTGCGGCGCATTACTCAGCCCTGCCTTAATTTAAATTGAACGTTTGAATAAAGAAAAAAGCGCGATGGCCGACACAGTCGACAGCCAGAACTATTACAAGGGATTCGCCCCATGCCTTTGCGACAACTTTCCATCCAGTGGAAGATCACCCTGCTCGCCGGTCTGTGCCTGGCCGGCATCGTCACCCTGCTCGTCGGCCTTTCGCTGTACCGCATGGACCACAGCTCGGACCTGGTCAAGGCGAGCAGCATGCAGATGCTCACCGATGCGGCCCAGGGGCGCATCGAGTCGCAAGGTGAAGTGCAGGCCTTGAACATTCGCCGTCAATTCATGGACGCCTATCAGTACGGCGCCGGCTTCGCCCGCCAAGTGCTGTTCCTGCGCGAGCAGGCTGAAAAGCGCTTTCTCGACGCTTACGACCTGCGCGAGGACATGACCCGCCAAGTGCGCGCCGCGTTGCAAGCCAACCCCGACCTGCTCGGCATGTCGCTGGTGTTCGAGCCCAACGCCCTGGACCACAAGGACAACCTGTTCACCGCCAAGCCAGCGCTGGGCAGCAACGAAACCGGGCGTTTCGCGCTGTACTGGTCGCAACCACGTGCCGGTCAGCTGACCGCCATGGCCCTGCCCGAGCATGACATGGCCAACACCGAGATCGGCCCCAGCGGCCAGCCCGCGAACACGTGGTGGGTGTGCCCACGCAGCAGCGGCAAGGTCTGCGTGGTGGAGCCCTACTTCTATGACATCGATGGCCAGCGGGTGCTGATGACCAGCATCGTCTTCCCCCTGGCCGTCAACGGCAAGGTGATCGCCACCCTGTCGATCGACATCAACCTCAACAGCCTGCAGGCCTTGACCCAGAACGCCAGCCGCAGCCTGTACGAAGGCCGCACCACCGTGGGCATTCTCAGCCCGGCGGGCCTGTTGGCCGGTTACAGCGCCGATGCCGGCAAGCTGGCTCAGCGCTTCGACCAGGTCGACACGGCCAAGGGCGCCGAACTGGTGCGCAAGCTGGCCGAGGGCAAGCTGAGCATCCTGCACGACCAGCAACGCCTCAAGGTGCTGGCGGCCTTCGAGCCGATCCCCGGCGCCCAGCCCTGGGGCGTGCTTCTGGACGTGCCGGAAAACGCCCTGACCGGGCCCGCCGAAACGTTGAAACAGGAACTCGATACACTGAACACCAGTGGCACCTTGCTGGAGCTGGGCCTGGGCCTGGCCGCTGCAATCGCCGGCCTGCTGCTGGTGTGGCTGATGGCACGTGGTGTGACCCGGCCGATTCTGGGCGTGGCGGCGATGCTCAAGGACATCGCCAGTGGCGAAGGTGACCTGACCCGCCGCCTGGCCTACCAGAAGCAGGACGAACTGGGCGAGTTGGCCGGTTGGTTCAACCGCTTCCTCGACAAGCTGCAGCCCACCATTGCCGAGGTCAAACGTTCGGTGCAGGCCGCCCGTGGCACGGCTGACCAGTCCTCGGCGATCGCTAGCGAGACCAGCGCTGGCATGGAGCAGCAGTACCGTCAGGTTGACCAGGTGGCGACCGCCTCGCACGAAATGAGCGCCACCGCCCAGGACGTTGCCCGCAGCGCTGCCCAGGCTGCGCAGGCAGCCCGCGAGGCCGACCAGGCCACCCGCGAGGGCCTGGCCGTGATCGACCGCACCACCCACAGCATCGATGCCTTGGCCGCCGACATGAACAACGCCATGGCCGAAGTCGAGGGCCTGGCGCAGAACAGCGAGAAGATCGGCTCGGTGCTGGAAGTGATCCGCTCGATTGCAGAGCAGACCAACCTGTTGGCACTCAACGCCGCCATCGAAGCCGCCCGCGCCGGTGAGGCCGGCCGTGGCTTTGCCGTGGTCGCCGATGAAGTGCGCAACCTCGCCCGGCGCACCCAGGAGTCGGTGGAAGAAACCCGCCAGGTGATCGAGGCCTTGCAGGCCGGTACCCGCGAAGTGGTCGGTGCCATGGACAACAGCCATCGCCAGGCCCAGGGTGGCGTGGAGCAGGTCGGCCAGGCCGTTACTGCACTGCAGCGCATCGGCCAGGCAGTGACGGTGATCACCGACATGAACCTGCAGATTGCTTCGGCCGCCGAAGAACAAAGCGCGGTGGCCGAAGAGATCAACAGCAATGTCGCAACCATTCGCGACGTCACCGAATCGCTGTCAGGGCAAGCCAACGAGTCGGCGCGGGTCAGCCAGTCGCTAAACAGCCTGGCCAATCAACAACAGGCGCTGATGGATCAGTTCCGCGTCTGAAGCGTTAGAGGCCGGCGCTTGCCGGCCTCACCTCAAGGTTCAAAGCGGCCGTTGCCGAGTATGCGATCAAGCATCACCAGCGCACCGTGCACGTTGGGCCTGGCCCCCATCGGCAGGACATCGGTACCCGGCACGGTGGCGTCTTCGTATCCGGACGCCATGACCAGCAGGTGCATCTGGTCGGCATTCAGGTAGACGTGATGGTGCTCCATGGCATACGACTGGATCAGGCTAAGTGCGCCCGTCACCATGGGAGTTGCACTGGAGGTGCCGGCGTAGTTCTCGGAGTAGTCCCTGTTTTCACCGGGCAGGTCCTGCAAGTCGCCTCTGGACAACGTCACGACGCTATCGCCCCAGGCGTTGAGCATGCGATGGCGGTAGCGATAGTTGGAGTACGCGTGGGGCTTGCCGCTGTACGATTGACAAGCACCAATCAAAATGACCCCAGCATCGCCGTAATCGTTGAAGTAGGGCCAATTGGCAAGATCGACGCCCTGGCTAGCCTGGGTCCCTTTTTGCGCCAAGGTCTTACTGCTGCCATTGGCAGCCGCATTGATCACCACGGCGCCTCGCTGCGTCAGTTGCTGCATCACTGTCCACCAGGCCTTGTCGTGCACGGACGGCAACATCGTACTCAGCACGGACGGGTTCGCGGTCTGACGGTTGATAGCGACGATATCCCCTGGCTCAACATTGCGCAGCAGGTCTTTGAGCACCTGATAGCTACCGTGAGTGTCCATCAAGCGGTTGTGGTAGAGGTACAATTCGCTGTCATGGCTGACACCCGTAGCCCCGAGGCCATTGCGCGCCGCCAGAATGACCCCCACAGACGCAGTTCCGTGCTTGGGGTCATCGTTTGGCTTTAGCGAGACTATCTTCAGGTCAGGATTGTCCCGCAGGTCTTCATGGTCAGGAAACAACCCACCGTCACTGAAATGGATCCGCGAGCCTCGCCCAGTTACCCCCCCGGCCCAGGCCTTGCGCACGTTCAATCCTTTCCATCTTGGCCCTGGTGCGTCGAGGTAATGCTGGCGATGCTCGAAGTCGGGCGTGGGCTGGGCATTTTCGTGGGCTCGATTGCCCGCCACCACGGCGGTGCCGGTCAACAGCGTGGCTACCACCGCCGCCGCGCCAAGCAAGATCAAATTTGGCTCAGCGCTGGCTTGCAGAAAGTGCATGGACTGCACGTACTCCAGCGCGGCCAGGGTCTTGAGCAGTGCGAGGTAAGTGTCGTTGAGCATGCTCGCCGGCTGCTCCAGGTAGCAGAACGTGCGTAATGCCTGAAGCCGATTGTCATGCTGCTCCTGCTCATCCAGAACAGGCCGGGGGGTAAGCACGGTAATCAGATTCGGCCAATAACGAACCAGTACCGAGCCTGAATCGGGTCGCAGATCATCAAGCAGCCGTTGGTAGCCACCCGCTTCGAACGCGATAACCAGCGTGGGGTACGCGGCACCTGGCGCCACTGCCGCAAGGCTTTGCGCGGGCTGCTCACGAGGTTCGTATTCGCGGCTGCTCTGGTCCACCTCACGCTTGCCTCGCCCGCCCGCGGCCGGCAGCGGTATTTTTTCGAGCACGCTTCGGTTCAACTCCTCGGCCTTGATTTCGAGCACCAAAGGCGGCAAGTCAATGATCCCGGCAGCCCCGGTAGGCCGGTTCGCAGCCCGGGCATATTCATCTAGCAGGACGACCCTTGGCCGGATGCTGTAGACACCTACCGCTTCTTCGGCGATCAACGTGGCTGGGCATCCGTGGTCATTCAAGCGACCACTGTGCGCCTGGGACTGTACCGAAACGCCTCTGAACGAAACCGCACCCTCAGGCCCGGCCCGCTCCAGCTCGTAGCGAATGCTTCTGATTTTGTGCAGGTCTGCACCCATGCACCGAACGTGAAATTTTCCGTCGAAACAGAAGTTGCGGTAATAGACAAAACTCAAATCAAGGGTCATCAGGAATGCCTCGCGCCGTGGGCCAAATGGGCTGCCGAAATGGCAGCGCACACTCTTGCAACCGCGCGCCACGGAGCACAGAGAGAGCGCCTTCCCTGCCCCCGCCAGGCAAAGCAGACAAAGAGGTCGTCTACACTTGCCGGCACTGACTCAGCAGCTACCGAGGAGGCCCCGATGAAGAGAATTCCAACGCTGCTGGCCGGCCTGCTGCTGGCTGCTGGCTTGGCCAGCACCGACAGCGCCGCCTCAGCGGAACGCAACGCGCCGATTCACTTTGGCGCAATTGGTTGGGAAAGCGGTGCACTCACCACCGAGATCCTGCGCCTGATCGTCGAACGGGGTTACGGCTACCCCACCGACACACTGCCCGGCAGCACCGTGAGCATGGAAGTGGCCTTGGCCCGCAACGACCTGCAGGTGATCGCCGAGGAATGGGCCGGGCGTAGCCCCGCGTGGATCAAGGCCGAGCAGGCCGGCCAGGTGTTCGCCCTAGGCGACACGGTCAAGCACGCTGAAGAAGGCTGGTGGGTGCCGGCCTACGTGATCCAGGGCGACCCATCGCGCAACCTCAAGCCCTTGGCACCTGACCTGCACAGTGTCGACGACCTCAAGCGTTACCCCAAGGTGTTCAGGGACCCTGAAATAGCGGACAAAGGGCGCTTCCTCAACAGCCCCAGTGGCTGGACTTCCGAGACGGTCAACAGCCAGAAACTCAAGGCCTATGGGCTGGATGCGCTGTACAACAACTTCCGCAGTGGCTCTGGCGCAGCGCTGGATGCCGAGATCAGCTCGTCCATCCGCCGCGGCCAGCCAGTGCTGTTCTATTACTGGAACCCAACCCCGCTCATGGGGCGCTACAAGCTGATCCGCTTGCAAGAGCCACCCTTCAATGAAAAGGCCTGGGCCACCCTGACAGATGCCAGCAACCCCAACCCGCAAGGTAGCCAGTCACTGCCAGCCAAATTGTCGATTGGCGTTTCCAAGGCGTTCAAAGAAGGCTACCCGGACCTGGTGGCGGTGTTCGAAAAAGTCGACCTACCGATCGATCGGCTCAACAGCGCCCTGGCCGAGATGAGCGAAAAGCGCATCCCGCCCAACCAGGCTGCCCTCGCCTTTTTGCGCGATAACCGCGATGTGTGGAAAGCCTGGTTGCCTGCGCAGGTCGCAGCCAAGGTCGAGGGCAGCCTATGAGCGGCGGCTTTCCCGAAGCCCTGCAATTTTCCTTCGCGGGTCGCGTCAACCAGCTAGTCGACTGGCTGGTGTTGAACTACGGCGACCACTTGCGCAGCCTCTCGGATCAACTGCTGCAACTGCTGGTGGGGCTGGAAAACCTGCTGCGTCTGTTGCCCTGGTGGGCACTGTTGCTGGTGGTCGGGCTGCTCGCCTGGCACGCCAGCCGCAGCCTGTTGCGCAGCCTGATGATGGTGGCCCTGCTGGCCTTGATCGGTGTGCTCGGGCTGTGGGACAAGCTGTTGCAAACCTTGGCCTTGGTCCTGATCAGCACGGGCTTGTGCGTGATAGTCGGCGTGCCGCTGGGCATTCTGCTGGCGTCCCGCCCGCTGGCTCGACGGCTGTTGATGCCGGTGCTGGATGTGATGCAGACACTCCCGGCCTTCGTCTACCTGATCCCGGTGCTGATGCTGTTTGGCCTTGGCAAGGTGCCAGCGGTGTTCGCCACCCTGATCTACGCCTTACCGCCACTGGTGCGGCTGACCGAACTGGGCTTGCGGCAGATCGACCCGTCCTTGTTGCAGGCTGCGCACGGCCTGGGTGCCAGCCGCTGGCAGCGGCTACGTCGCATCGCCCTGCCACTGGCCCTGCCCAGCATCATGGCCGGGCTCAACCAGTCGGTGATGATGGCGTTGTCGATGGTGGTGGTGGCTTCGATGATTGGCGCCCGCGGGCTGGGTGAGGATGTGCTGGCGGGGATCCAGACCCTTAACGTCGGCCAGGGCGTCGAGGCGGGGTTGGCGATCGTGGCGCTGGCCATGGTGATTGACCGCATCAGCCAGGCGTATGGGCGCACGGGGCGTTGAAGTACGCAGATGCCGGCTTGCCGGCGACCGGCCCCGCACTGACAATGCACGCCTGCCCGCTCAGCCCTGGAGCCCCTTCGCGTGTCCCTCAAAGCCCTGCGCACCCTGGTGACCATCGCCCGCCACGGCACCTTCGCCCGTGCCGCCGACCTGCTCAGCCTCACCCCTTCGGCCGTGAGCCTGCACATCAAGACCCTCGAAGACGAACTGCAGGTCACCCTGTTCGATCGCAGCCGACGGCAAGTCGTGCTGACCGAAGCCGGGCAGTTGGCGGTCGCGCGCGCCGAGAGCATCCTCGGCGCCTATGACGAGCTGGCCGATGCCTTGGCCAGTGGCCCGAGCCTGCGTGGCCGCTTGCGCCTGGGGGCGATCCACACGGTGCTGGCCCGGCGCTTGCCCAAAGCCCTGCTGTGGATCAAGACCCACCACCCGCAGTTGCACATCAGTGTCGCGTCGGGCATGTCGGCGGAATTGGCCCGGCGCGTCGAAGACGGCGAACTCGATGCAGCGATCACCACCGAGCCGGTCAGCCCTTACCCGCAGAGCCTGGTCTTCACGCCCCTGTTCGCTGACCGCTTCTGGGCCATTGCCAGCCCCGACCTGGCTGGCCAGAGCGTGCCCGAGCTGCTGGCCAGCCAACCGTTTCTGCGCTTCGACAAACGCGCCTGGGCCGGACGGCAAATCGAACAAGAGCTGCGCCGCCAGCACCTGCAAGTCAGCGAACAAATGGAGCTGGACAGCCAGGAAGCCCTGGCCAGCATGGCGGTGATGGGCCTGGGCGTGGCCATCATCCCCATGGCCGACGCGGACCTGCAGCGCTTGCCGCCGGCGACCTGCCTGCCGTTTGGCGAGCCGCAACTGACGCGCCGGGTGGTGCTGCTGGAGCATGAGAAAAGCCAGCGGCGCCACTTGAGTGCGGTGCTAAAGACGGCCCTGGACGCCTAAATCGCAGCAACCGTGCAGTTATTCTCAACGGTCACTGAAGAAAACAACGTTTTTACAAACCAAAGCGCCCCCGTAGTCTGTAGCGGTACCCGACGACGGAACGCCGACCATGCTCCACCTGCTGCTGACCACACTGCTACCCATCATCCTGCTGATCGCCCTGGGCACCTTTCTGCGTGTGCGCGGCTTTCTGGCGGAAACCTTCTGGCCCGGTGCCGAACGCCTGAGCTATTACGTGCTGCTGCCGTCGCTGTTCCTGCATGGCCTGGCCACCGCCAACCTCGACGGGGTACCGATACTGGGCATGGTCGCAGTGCTGATGCTGTCGACCCTGCTCGGCGCCTTGCTGCTGGTGCTGTATCAAGGCGCGGTGAACCATGACGGTGCCGATTTCACCTCGGTGTTCCAGGGTGGCATTCGCTTCAACAACTACATCGGCGCAACCCTGGCGGCGGGCATCTATGGCAGTGCTGGCATTGCCTTGGCGGCCGTTGCCAACGCCGCCATCGTGCCCTTGGTCAACCTGCTGTGCGTACTGGTGTTCGCCCGTTTCAGCGCACGCCACAGCTCACCGGCCACGGTACTGCGGGCGATCTTCGCCAACCCGCTGATCGTTGGCTGCGCGGGTGGCCTGCTGCTGCGGGTCACAGGGCTGGGCTTGCCGGCAGGGCTTGAACCGACGGTCAAGGCGCTTGGCCAGGCCGCCCTGCCCTTGGGCCTGCTGTGCGTGGGCGCAGCCTTGGGCGGTGCCAGCGTCGGCCGCCAGGTGCGCCCGTTGATGGCCGCCTCGGCGTTCAAGTTCCTGGTCATGCCACTGACTACCTGGGGCCTGTGCCGTGTGCTAGGCCTGGGTGGGCAGGCGGCAGTCGTGGCCGTGCTGTTCCAGGCCTTGCCTACGGCGTCCTCGTCCTATGTGATGGCCCGGCAGATGGGCGGCAACGCACCGCTGATGGCCACCATCATCGCTCTGCAGACCGTGGTAGCCGCCGCAACCCTTCCTTTGGTGCTAATGCTTACGCTTGGCTAGACTCTGAATCAACTCAGCGATCGGAAGCTCGGCCATGCGCCTCTCGTGGATGGTAATCGGCTTGACCTCGGCCCTGCTTGCAGGCCCATTGCACGCTGCAGACACGGCCAAGGCCGCGGTCGCCGAGGACAAGGCCGAAGTCCTTGAAGAAAAAGTGGTCGAGGACGCCCCGCCGCCGAAAAAGGCCGAAACCATCACCCCAGGCGAAGTGAAAGCAGTCGACCCGGCAGGCCAATCGCCGCTGGACGACAGCATTACCTGCCTGGCCCGCACCATCTATTGGGAAGCCAAGGGGGCCAACGAAAAGGACATGACGGCGGTGGCCAGTGTCGTGCTCAACCGCCTGGGGCATGATGGCTTCCCGGACACCATTTGTGGCGTCGTCAAACAAGGCGTGGAAACCAAGGCCTGCCAGTTTTCCTGGTGGTGTGACGGGCGCTCGGACCAGGTCGAGGAAGCGCAGCGTTACGACATCGCCAAAGAAATCGCGCGCAAGGCGCTCAACCAGCAGCTCAAGGACCCTACCGACGGTGCGCTGTACTTCCACGACCGCAATGTGCACCCGGATTGGGCCAAGGCCTACCGCAAGACCGCCGAGACCACGCATTTTCTGTTCTACAAGCCTAACCAGGCGCTGGCCCGCTGACGTGTGTGGGTGTTTGGGTGTGTGGGTGTTTGGGTGTTTGGGTGTGTGGGTGTTTGGGTGTAATCGATGGACTCGCCCCCGCCGAGGCATCACAGTGCCACGGTGGCGTTCAAAGAAGCCAACGGCAGCGAGGGCGAGACCATGAAGAAGGGCATCCTGCTGTCGTCCTTGCTCGGCTGGCAGCTGGCGGGCAAGCGCATGGCGCTGCTGTGCTTCGTCACCCTGACCCTGCTGGGGCTGATCGGCGTGTGGTCGGAGTCGATGACCACCTTGGCGCTGGTGCTCACTTCGGTGTTTTTCTGCGCGGTGATCGGCATCCCGCTGGGCATTGTCTGCGCCCGCAGCAACCGCCTGGAAAGCATTATCCGCCCCGTGCTCGATGCGATGCAGACGCTGCCGGCGTTCGTCTACCTGGTGCCGGTGGTGATGCTGTTCGGCATCGGCAACGTGCCGGGCGTGCTGGTGACCATCGTGTTTGCCCTGCCGCCGCTGGTGCGCCTGACCAACCTGGGCATCCGCCAGGTGCCGGAAGACAAGATCGAAGCGGCCCGCGCCTTTGGCTGCACGCCGCGTACATAGATGCAACCGGGTTCCTAAGTTCAAAAGCAGCTAGACAGTGTGGGCGAGTCCATACATAGGAGCAGCCTTGTGCTGCGAAGAGGCCGGTGAAAGCAGCGAAGATTCACTGTGCTTTCACCGGCCTCTTCGCAGCACAAGGCTGCTCCTACAGTGAGCGTCAGAAGTCTATCGAGCCGGAGAACTTGACCAGGCGCGGGTCGCCTTGGGTCAGGTAGCCGCCGTTAGCCGAGGCCCAATAGTTCTTGTCGGTGAGGTTCTCCACGTTCACCCGCAAGGTGACCTCTTTCTGCTGCACCTTGAACCGGTAACGTGCGCCTACATCGAAGCGGTTCCAGGTTGGCAAGGTGAGCGTGTTGGCCGGGTTGGCGTACTGGCCACCGGTGCGCAGCATGCGGGCATTAAGCGCTACGCCTTGCAGGCCAGGCACGTCCCAGTCGACGCTGGCGTTGAGCTGGAAGGTCGGTACACCGACCGCATGGTTGCCATCATTGGTACCGTTCTGGGTGTTTTTCAATTCTGTGTCCATGCGGGTGCCACCGGCCATCAGGCGCAGCCCCTGCAGCGGCTCGCCGAACACGCTCAGCTCAACGCCCTTGTTTACCTGCTCGCCGTCCTGGACGAATACATTGCCCTGAACAAAGCCATCAGTGGGCCGCTCGATACGGAACAGCGCCAGGTTGGCACCGAAGGTCTGGTAGTCGAGCTTGACCCCTGCTTCGACCTGCTTGGTCTTGGCGGGTGGGAACACTTCCCCGGCGTTGATGACCTGCCCCGACGCCGTAGCGCCCTGCGCCAGGCCCTCGATGCGGTTGGCATACAGCGAGATCGACGGGTTGAGCTTGTAGACGATGCCGTACACAGGCGTGGTCACCGACTCATCGTAGAACGCGTTGCGCCCAAGGTCTGCGCCCTCGCCGTCATAGGCATACCCTTCGACCCGCAATTGCTGGCGCCTCACCCCCACCGTGACCAGCAGGCTATCGTCGAACAGGCCCAGCGTATCGGACACGGCAATGCTGCGGTTGCGCGTCTTGCCGGTCACCCCAGGGTCATCCAACTTGCCACCGGTAAAGGTTGGGGTGGTGGGCTTGGGCAACGGGTCAGTGTGATAGAGGTTGGTGGCCTGCGCGTTGTAGAAGACGAACGCATTTTCTTGCTGGGTCCAGATGCTGGCCGCACCAATGTTCAGTTGATGGCTGACAGGGCCGGTCTGCACGCGGCCGTTGATGCCCCCCATGAAGGTGGTGTTGTCTTCATTGTGGGGGATTTTCGAACCGGCGATGGTGGCGTCGCCCGTGGCGGCGTTGGTCAGGATCGGCGTGCCGTAGAAGCCGTTCTCATGGGTGTGCTTGACGCCACCGGCCAGGTAGCCGCTCCAATTGTCGTTGAAGTCGTAGTCGCCCCGGGCCATGCCGAACGTGTCTTCGGTTTCAGTCCAGGCCCAGTCTTGGCCATAGTTGTGGTCGGCATCCGGCGCCCGCGGGATATCGGTGAGGCCGGCCCCCAGGCGTACCGAGTTACGCAGGTGGTTGACGCGCTGTTTCTGATAACCGAAGTCGGTAGACAGGCGGAAGTTGTCGCCCCGGTAGTCAAGGCCGGCAATGAACAGCTTGCTGCGTTGATCCTGGTCGTCGACTGCGGTTTCGCCTTCACGTTGCGACAGGTTCAGGCGCACGCCAAAGCGGTTGTCCTCACCGAAACGCTGGCCGATGTCCAGGTGTTCGCCAACGCGGCCGTCGCTGCTGATGTCTTGGGTGTAACGACGCGTGGGTACATCGCCGGCACGCTTGGGCTGCAAATTGACGTTACCACCCAGGCCGGTTCCGGTCGGGCTGGCGCCGTTAAGGAAGGCGTTGGGCCCCTTGAATACCTCGACCCGCTCTACCGCATCGGTTGATATCATCTGCCTGGGCAACACGCCATACAGGCCATTGAACGCCACATCATCACCGCTGAGTGGCAACCCGCGGATGACGAACACCTGCGACTGGTTGCCGAAGCCAAACGACTGGCGCACGGACGGGTCGTTGAGCAGCACATCGCCGATATCCTCGGCCTGCTGGTCCTCGATCAATTGCGCGGTGTAGCTGGTCATGGTGAACGGCACGTCCATCATGTCCTGATTGCCCAGCACGCCCATCTGCCCGCCCCGCGCGACCTGCCCACCGGCAAAGGCTTGCGGGAGTTCGCCCTTGACCTTGGCAGACTCGGCGTCGATAGCAGTGGCATCCAGCTGGATCACGCCATCAGCCGCCTGTGCAGTAACCGCAACGGAACAGCAGACAGCGAGAAAGGTCGATTGATAATGACGGGGTCGTGCCATGAAAGGCTCCTGGGTATCGGATGGACGCCTTCCTGGCAACGTGGGTGGAGGGCATAAATTAATCGCGATTGCGAATTGTTTCCAGCTGAAGTTACGAATAATTACCAAGTGATCGCACTTTTTGCGCGTCCAGTGGTCTACTTCCTCTTATGCCGCCTGCAACGATTGCCGTCGTTTGTATTGCTTTGCACGGGACTGGGCCAAAAACCCTGTGCTTGTGTAGGATGAGCAGCGCTTACCACGACGCTGCCAGTCATAGGGAGATTCACATGCGCGTCCTGTCATCTGTTGCCGCCTTGTCGCTGGGCCTGGTCATCTCGACCGGGGCCTTGGCCGTCACCGGCGAGGAGGCGCAACTGATCGAATCGATCAACGTCTACCGCAGTAAGGCCCAGCCCTGTGGTGGCGAGGCGTCGCTGGAGCTGCCGCCACTCAACAGCGACACCCGTCTGGCGCTGTCGCCCGAGGGCACGCGCGATTTGCAACAGGCCATGTCCCGCGCGGCCTACCCGATGGTGAACGTGCAGGCCATCAGCCTCTCGGGCCCGCGCGATGCGCGCGCGGCCATGCATGCCATCGAGGAGAGCTTCTGCCAGGTGGTGCTCGACCCGCAGTTCGTCGACATCGGTGTCAGCCAGGAAGGCCGCGACTGGCGCATCGTCCTTGCTCGCCCCCTGCTCAGCAGCCGCCTGGGGGATTGGCAGGCTGAAGGGCAGAAAGTGCTGCAAGAAATCAACGCTGCGCGCAAGGTGCCACGCCAATGCGGCGGCCAGCCGTTTGCCGCCGCGCCCGCGCTGAGCTGGAGCCCCGTATTGGCCGGCGTTGCCGCCACCCATACGCGGGCCATGGCCAACCAGAACTTTTTCGACCATATCGACCGCGACGGCCGCACCCCTGGCGATCGGGCCGAGCTGGCCGGTTACTTGTATCAGCAGATCGGCGAGAACATCGCTGCAGGCCGCGACACCGCGCATAAGGTGGTCGACGGCTGGCTGGCCAGCCCTGGGCATTGCGCGACCCTGATGAACCCGGATTTTCGCGAGCTAGGGGCGGCCTATGCCGTCGACCCGAAGAGTGATGCGGGGATCTACTGGACGGGGATGTTTGGCACACCGCAGTAAAAGCCAGAACAGCCTGGGCGGGCGATGCGGCCGCTCAGGCAACAGCGGCACCCTCGCGCAGTTGCAGTGCCGTACAACCAAAGCGCCGCCGCACGCATTTACCCAGGTGGCTGGCATCCCCCAACCCCACTTCATCGGCAATCTGCGCCAGGCCGTGGCTGGAATTGAGCAACCGCCAGCGCGCTTGCTGCAAGCGCATTTCCAACCACCAGGCCTTGGCGCTCATCCCGTGGCTGGCCTGGAATTGACGATCAAGCTGACGCCGGCTGATGCACAGCTCTGCCGCCAGTTGCTCGACCGACAACGGTGAACCCAGGTGATGCCGCATCAACGCCAGGGCACGCTGCACCGCTCGGCCGTGCCCTCCACCCGGCTCCAACGAACGCAAGGCATGGCGGCTGTCGCGCGTCTCGTCCACTAACATGTCGGCCAAGCCCTTCAGCGCCCGAGCCCGGCCACAGGCACGCGACAGCAGTTCTACCGCCAGGTCGATTGCCGCGGTCCCTCCCGCGCAGGTAATGCGCCCACCTTGAATGTGATAGAGCTGGTCGCGCAGTACCTTCAGATGAGGGAACGTCGCTCGAAACTCGGCTTCATGCCGCCAATGGACCACTACGTCATGCCCGTCCAACAGGCCGCAAGCGGCCAAGAGGAAGGCGGCGTTGTCGACGGCCACCAGCTTCACACCCGCCTTGGCAGCCCGCTTCAGCAAAGCCTTGTAGCGCGGAGCCAGTTCAGCGGTGGCCATGGCGTTGCGGCCGCCGAACAGCACCAGGTAGTCGTAGTGGGCCATGTCGAGCTGTTCGGCAATGGCTTCCACCTGCACCACCGCACTACTGCTCGCGGGCACCGGGTCGAGGGTCAAGCCTGCCAGGGTCCAGCTGCAATAGCGCTGCTGGCTGTAGTCTTCGTCATCGGCGCTGAAACGCAGCTTGTCGAGAAATGCACCGAACGGCAGCAGGGCAAACGCCGGCAGGGGCAGGATCAGCAGGCGGATATCAGGGGGCATGAGAGCACGTCCAGATCAGACCATCGAATGTCTAGATCATACCTTCGAAAAAACGCGTTGTGCCCTAGACTGGCGCTCTCCAACCCTATCAGGCACTCCCCCATGGCACTCGACACCTGGCTTATCTACCTGCTGGCCAGCATCGGCCTGTCGCTGACTCCAGGCCCCAACAGCTTGCTCGCGTTGACCCACGGCGCGCTGTATGGCGCACGCCGTACGCTGTTCACCATCGTTGGCGGGGTAGTTGGCTTCAGTGCCTTGATCGCCCTGGCAATGTTCGGCCTCAGTGCCCTGCTGCAAACCTCTGCAGCAGTGCTTGGCATACTCAAATGGGTGGGCGGCGCTTACCTGGTCTGGCTGGGTATCCAGCTGTGGCGCAGCCCGGCGCTGCACCTTGAAGTGACGCAGCGGGCCCGCAGCCTGGGCAATGCGGGCCTGTTTCGTCAGGGCCTGCTGTCGGCCATGGCCAACCCCAAGGTGTTGCTGTTCTACGGTGCGTTTCTGCCGCAGTTCCTCGACCCTCAGCGTGGGCTGTTGATGCAGTTCGTGGTGATGGCGGCGACCTTTGCCAGCGTGGAATTCCTGGTCGAATACTGGCTCGCGCGTTTGGCGTTTCGCATCCGGCCCTGGCTGGCCAAGGGTGGCAAAGGGTTCAACCGCTGCTGTGGCAGCTTGTTCGCAGTGATCGGCGTCGCGTTGCCACTGGGGCGCTGATTCAGCTCAGCCGCGGCGCCCTTGCAGGAGGAACACCAACAGCGCCAAACCCGGCAGCCCGGCACCCACCAGCGCAACCCCCTGCCAACCATACTGGGCAAACACGGCACTGGCCACCGACGAACCCAGCGCCCCGCCCAGGAAGATACTGGTCATGTACACCGCGTTCAGGCGCCCGCGGCTTGCCGGGTCCAGCGTATAGACTTCGCGCTGGCCAATCACCATGTTCATCTGCACCGCGAAGTCCAGCAACACACCGGTCAGCCCAAGGCCGATCACACTGAAGCCCGGTGCCGTCAGCCCGACCAGTAGCGCCACAGGCGCCAGTACCAACGCCGCCAGGGAACCTGCACGGGCATGCCCGGCATCGGCCAGGCGGCCGGCGATGGGCGCGGCCACGGCCCCTACCGCCCCTACCAGGGCGAACAGCGCGATCTGGCTCTGCGACAGGCCATGCGCCCCCGCCAACGCGAGAGGTACAGCCGTCCAGTACAGGCTGAACGCAGCGAACATCAACGCCTGGTACAGCGACCGTTGACGCAGCACCGGGTAACGGCGCAGCAACGCCACCAGCGACAGCATCAGCCCGGCATAGCTGGCTTTGTGCTCCGGCACCCGGCGTGGCAGGGTCAACGCCAACAACAGGATGATCGCCAGCATCACGCCCGCCGCGCCGATGAACACGGTGCGCCAGCCGAAGTGATCGGCCACCAGGCTCGACACCGGCCGCGCCAGCAGAATGCCCAACAGCAGACCACCCATGATGTTGCCGACCACACGGCCACGCTGTTGCTCAGGGGCCAGGTGCGCTGCCAGGGGGATCAGCATCTGCACCGCGACCGAACTGAACCCGATCAACAGTGCATAGCCCAGAAACAGCTGCCCTTGGCCACTGCTACTGGTACCAGCCAACAGCAGGCTGACGCAGGCCAGCACCGCGGTAGCGATCATCAGGCGGCGGTTTTCCAGCAGGTCGGCCAGCGGAACCAGTAACAGCAGGCCTAAGGCATAGCCCAGTTGGGTCAGGGAAACGATCAGGCTCGCCCGTTCAGTGGACAGGCCCAGGTCGGGGGCGATCAGCCCAACGATGGGCTGGGCATAGTAGATATTGGCAACGATGGCGCCGCAGCAGAACGCCAACAGGGTCACCAAGGCCCGGCTCAGGCCAGTGGCCGATGGCTGCTCTGCGGCTAGGGAGGGGTTCATGCGATGTTCCTCGACAAGGGACGGAATATGCCACACACCTTACCCAGACGTGCCGCGGCCGAGAATCCGGCGGGCGCGCAACAGGGCTTTGCACCCTGCGCAACGCTGACGGCTCAGTGCGCCAACAGGCCTTCGCAAAAGGTGATGAAGGCGTTCACGCGGCGCGACCCGCGATGGTTGGGCAAGTACAGCGCGTTGATCCTGTCGTTGGCAGTACCGGGGCTGACCTGCCAGTCGCCGAACACGCGCTGCAGCGTGCCATCGGCCACGTCCTCACGCACCAGCCAGTCGGCCAGCAGGGCAATGCCGCTGCCAGCCAACGCGGTTTCGCGCAACAGGTCGGCATTGGCGCTGCGCAACGGCCCGCTCACGTCCAGTTCCAGCACCTCCTGGCCCCGCGTCATGCACCAGGGGCGCGCCTTCTGCCCATAGCGAAAACGCAAGCAGGCGTGCTCCAGCAATTGCTGCGGGTGCTCCAGTGCTGCGCGACCGGCCAGGTAGCCCGGGCTGGCCACCAGCCAACGCTCGAACCGGCCCAGTGGGCGGCACACCAGTTCGTCATTGGGCGCAGGGTCGCCCAGCCGGATAGACAGGTCGTAACGGCCATCGAGCAAGTCGTCCAGGCGGTCGCTCAGATCGATGTCCAGTTCAAGCGCCGGGTGCTTGGCCAGAAAGGGCCCCAGGTGCGGCGCAATCACCCGCCGGCCGAATTCCACCGGCAGGCACAGCCGCAGCACACCGACCGGCTCCTCGCCCCGGTCAGCGACACTGGCATCGGCTTCATCCAGCGCTTCGAAAATGCCCCGGGCCCGCGCGTAGTAACGGGCACCCGCCTCGGTCAGGCTGACCTGGCGCGTCGAGCGGTTCAACAAGGTGGCCCCCAGCTCGGCCTCCAATGCATCGACCAGGCGGGTCACCGACGAGGTCGCCACGCCAAGCTTGCGCGCGGCCGCGGAAAACCCCTGGGCATCGACCGTCGCCGCGAACATCTTCATGGCCAGCAGCTTGTCCATGTGTCTTCCGTCTTTTAAAGCTCGGAACAGTCCTACAAACCGCAGGGATGGTCAAGAAGCGCACGCCCCCGCAATCACGTCCATAGTGGAAGCACCTCCCTTTGAACGAGATTTCAGATGGCCCCCTTCAACATGCTGAATACCTTGCCTCCCTGCGACCCGACCGCTGCCGAGCGCGTCGACGAACTGCTCAGCCGCCCCGGTGTGCGCATCGAGCGCATTGTTTCCAGCGGCCAATCCAGCCCGCCCGGGTACTGGTACGACCAGGCCGAAGGTGAGTGGATCGTGCTGCTCAGCGGTGCCGCGGGCCTACGCTTCGAGCATGAAAACCATACGCGGCTCCTTCAGCCCGGCGACTGCGTCGATATACCAGCGCATTATCGCCACCGCGTGGAATGGACCGCGCCGGGTATCGCGACAGTATGGCTGGCCGTGTTCTACAGCAGCGCTAGCCCTTGGCCGGAATAGGTGTCGAACCGTCCAATCGGGGCCTGCTGGCGCAGCGTGGCCCCTGCACACATTGCTTTTCGACGACTCGACCAAAGTATGAGTACTGATTCCATATCTGTCATGAACGCTTTGTTTACTGCATTTTTCGCTGCCTGATCTAGACTTTTGCCAACACCTTGGCAAGTTCAACCCTGCGACAATCAGCCTCACAAAACTTTGTACTAACTTGTTAATTAGCTTGCTAAGGGCTTAAACTGCGCCCATTCCACCTGCTGAGATCCCTGGCATGAAAGAAACACCGCGCGCCTCTGGCGCCACAAACCTCATTCTGGTCGGCCTAGGCGTTATCGTCGCCCTGCTCGGCCTGCTCCTGGCCGCCGGCGGTATCAAGCTGGCCGGCCTCGGCGGCTCCTGGTACTTCCTGATCGGCGGCCTGGCCATGGCCATCGCCGGTATCCTCATCGCACGCCGCAAGGTCGCCGGTGCCTGGCTGTATGCCCTGTTCCTGATCGGTACCGCAATCTGGGCCGTGATCGACACCGGCCTGGTGTTCTGGCCGCTGTTCTCGCGCGTGTTCATGTTCGGCGCAATCGGCATGGTCGTGGCGCTGGTCTACCCCCTGCTGGTACGTGCCAACGGCGGCACCGCTGGCCGTGGCGCGTACGGCCTCGCAGGTGTGATGGCGGTGGCACTGGTCATTGCCGCAGGCAACATGTTCGTTGCTCACCCAAGCGTCGCTCCGACCGGCAAAGGCCCTGGCATGACCCCGGTCGAAGCCGGCAAAGAGCAGAAAGACTGGGCCCACTACGGCAACACCGAAGGTGGCAGCCGCTTCGCCGCGCTGGACCAGATCAACCGCGACAACGTCAACAAGCTCAAGGTGGCCTGGACCTACCACACCGGTGACGTCGCCATCAGCGACGGCAACGGTGCCGAGGACCAACTCACCCCACTGCAGGTTGGCAACAAGGTGTTCATCTGCACCCCGCACAACAACCTGATCGCCCTCGATGCCGACACCGGCAAAGAGCTGTGGAAAAATGAGATCAACGCCCAGTCCAAGGTCTGGCAGCGTTGCCGCGGCATGGCCTACTTCGACGCCACCGCGCCGTTGGCCCAGCCAACCCAGCCGAACAGTTCGCCTATCGCCATGGCCACTGTCCCGGCCGGTGCCAACTGCCAGCGCCGCCTGCTGACCAACACCATCGACGGCCGCCTGATCGCCGTCGACGCCGACACCGGTGAGTTCTGCCAAGGCTTCGGCAACAACGGCCAGGTCAACCTCATGGCTGGCCTGGGCGATGTGCCGGACTCCTTCTACCAACTGTCGTCCGCGCCACTGATGGCCGGTACCACCGTGGTGGTTGGCGGTCGCGTTGCCGATAACGTTCAGACCGACATGCCAGGTGGCGTCATCCGTGGCTTCGACGTCATCACCGGCGCCATGCGCTGGGCCTTCGACCCAGGCAACCCGGAAGACCGCAACGCCCCGGCCGACGGCAGCACCTACGTGCGCAGCACCCCGAACAGCTGGGCCCCGATGTCGTACGACCCGGCAATGAACACCGTGTTCCTGCCGATGGGTTCGTCGTCCACCGACATCTATGGCGTAGAGCGCAACAAGCTGGACCACACCTACGGTGCTTCGGTCCTGGCACTGGACGCCACCACCGGCAACCAGAAGTGGGTGTACCAGACCGTTCACAACGACCTCTGGGACTTCGACCTGCCAATGCAGCCAAGCCTGATCGACTTCACCAAGGATGACGGCAAGACCGTGCCTGCGGTGGTGATCGGCACCAAGGCCGGGCAGATTTACGTGCTTGACCGTGCAACCGGCAAGCCGCTGACCCAGGTCGACGAAGTTCCGGTCAAACCGGGCAACATCCCGAACGAGCCGTACTCCCCGACCCAACCAAGATCGGTGGGCATGCCACAGATCGGCGCGCAGACCCTGACCGAGTCGGACATGTGGGGCGCCACCCCGTATGACCAGCTGCTGTGCCGCATCGACTTCAAGAAAATGCGCTACGACGGCCTGTACACCGCGCCGGGCACCGACCTGTCGCTGAGTTTCCCAGGCTCGCTGGGCGGCATGAACTGGGGCAGCATTTCCACCGACCCGGTGCATGGCTTCATCTTCGTCAACGACATGCGTCTGGGCCTATGGATCCAGATGATCCCTTCGCAGAACAAAGGCAACGCGGCCTCCGGTGGCGAAGCCTTGAACACTGGCATGGGCGCCGTACCGCTCAAGGGCACGCCGTATGCAGTGAACAAGAACCGCTTCCTGTCGGTTGCCGGTATCCCTTGCCAGGCTCCGCCGTTCGGCACCCTGACCGCGGTTGACATGAAGACCCGCCAAATCGCCTGGCAGGTCCCGGTCGGCACCGTCGAGGACACCGGCCCGCTGGGTATCCGCATGCACCTGCCGATCAAGGTCGGCCTGCCAACCCTGGGCGGCACACTGTCCACCCAAGGTGGCCTGGTGTTCATCGCCGGCACCCAGGACTTCTACTTGCGCGCCTACGACAGCAGCAACGGTAATGAAATCTGGAAGGCCCGTCTGCCGGTTGGCAGCCAGGGCGGCCCGATGACCTACGTTTCGCCGAAAACCGGCAAACAGTATGTGGTTATCACCGCCGGTGGCGCGCGTCAGTCGACTGACCGTGGCGACTATGTGATTTCTTACGCCCTGCCGTAAGACTGCGTCGCCTGCTTCGCGGGTGAACCCGCTCCCACAGGATGATCACTGCACTTGCAAAGGGTGCAGGCCCTGTAGGAGCGGGTTCACCCGCGAAGAGGCCCTAGAACACTACCCGAGACCCCGCAATGCCATCCGCAATTCGCATCACTTCTCCCCTCCTGCTCGCCCTGGCCAGCACCACCGCCCTCGCCGACGGCGACCTGATGACCCGCAACACCCTGACCGGTGACTGGGGCGGCCTGCGCCATCAGCTGGAAGAAGACGGCGTCAAGTTCACCGGCGACTACAGCGGTGAAACCGCCTACAACGCCCACGGTGGCCTGCACCGTTCGGCCCGCTACTCGCAGAACCTCAAGCTGGGCGTGCAGTTCGACCTGTCGAAACTGTACGGCCTGGAAAACGGCGGCAAGGTGCAGTTGACCATCAACGACCGTCGCGGCAACAGCGCCTCGGAAGACCTGGTGGGCAACCGCTTGCCGATCCAGGAAAACTACGGTGGCCTGTACACCCGCCTGACTGAACTGAGCTACGAGCGCACCCTGTTCACCCCGGCCTTGAACGTCAAGCTCGGCTACATGGCCATGGGCAACGACCTCGGCGGCTTGGACAGTGGCATCCTGTGCAACTTCATGAACGCCGGCTTCTGTGGCCACCCACTGAACATGTCGGGCGGCAGCGGCTGGACCAACTACCCCAACGCCCACCTGGGCGTGCGGGTGAAATACGACCTGTCGCCGTCCTGGCAGCTGCGTGTCGCGGCCTTCAACGTCGACCCCGAGAGCAACGGCAATTCCAGCCGTGCCTGGCACCTGGGGCCCAAGCACACCACAGGTACCGTGGTACCGGTTGAGCTGGTGTACAAACTGCAAGGCGAACTGCCAGGTGAGTACAAGCTGGGCTACTACTACGACAGCTCTGATGTGAAACGCATCGGCAGCGACAAGGAAGTGTCCGGCCGCGGCGGCCATTACCTGCTGGTCGACCAGGCCGTGTGGAGTGATCCAAGCTCGCCAGGCCGCAGCCTGCACGCCTTTGGCCAATACTCGGCATCGAGCGAGGCCGCTTCGCCGTTCACCAAGTGGTATGGCACCGGCGTTGTGCTGTACAAGCCGTTCGAAGGCCGCCCGCGCGATACCCTGTCGCTGGGCTATGGCCGTGCCGTGCCGAACCCGCGCAGCCGCGATGTGCTGGAAGACGCTGCGTTCAACGCAGGGCAACAGTTCCCGAACATCGACAGCGCCGAGCAGTTGATTGAACTGAGCTACGGCTACCAGGCCACGCCATGGCTGAACCTGCGCCCGGATGTGCAGTACATCATCGAGCCGGGTGCGTTCTCCGGCAAGCATATCGACAATGCGCTGGTAGTGGGCCTCCAGGTCAAGGCGACGTTCTGATTCATTACGGCATTGCCCGCATCCTGTGAGCAGCCTTGTGCTGCGAAGAGGCCCGTGACAGCACAGTGAATTTTCTCTGCTGTCACGGGCCTCTTCGCAGCACAAGGCTGCTCCTACCAGGAATGCATAACCGGTAAAAAAGACTCAACCTTCGCGCAGGTAATCCACCAGCCGCAGCAGCATCTCATCGCACCCCTGCAACTGCTCGACACTGACAAACTCGTCCGGTTTGTGCCCCTGCTCCATGCTCCCGGGCCCGCAGACCACCGTCGGGATCCCGGCCTGGTCGAACAAGCCGCCTTCAGTACCAAACGCGACCGTGCCGAACGCCGCTGAACCACTGAGCAAGGCGACCAAACGTGCTGCTTCGCTGTCAGCCGGCGTGGCCAGCCCCGGGTAAGCACTCAGCGCCTCAAGGCGAATATCGGCGCCCTGATTGACGGCGCGCATGCGCGGCAGCAACTCAGCCTCGGCGTAGCCCTGCAACTGGTCAGCCACCCCCTGAGCGTCGAACCCCGGCAATGCCCGCACCTCGAAGTCGAATTCGCATTCCTCGGGCACGATGTTCAACGCCCTGCCACCTTTGATCACGCCGGTCTGTACCGTGGAAAACGGCGGATCGAAACGCGTGTCATGGTGCTCAGGCTGCGCCAAACCATCACCGATCTCGCCCAGCTTGCCGATCAATCGCGCGGCGTACTCGATGGCGTTCACCCCATAAGGCGCATAAGCCGAGTGGCAGGCAGCACCGTGCACCTGGCAACGCATTGCCAGCTTACCCTTGTGCCCCAGCACTGGCTTGAGCTCGGTCGGCTCGCCGATCAGGCACAACCGCGGCTTGTGTGGGCGCTGCGCAAGCGCCGCAAGCATCGAGCGTACCCCCAGGCAACCCACTTCTTCGTCATAGGAGAACGCCAGGTGCAGCGGAATACGCAAAGGCTGCGCGAGAAACGCGGGGACCGCTGCCAGGACAGAGGCGATGAAGCCCTTCATGTCCGCAGTACCCCGCCCATACAGGCGCCCCTCCCGCTCACTCAAGGCAAACGGCTCGACCGTCCAGGCCTGGCCGTCAACCGGCACCACATCGGTGTGCCCCGAAAGCACTACACCGCCAACGTCCTGCGGGCCGAGGGTGGCAAACAGGTTGGCCTTGGTGCCCTCGGCGTTATGGAACAACTCGCATTCCACGCCGAGGTCCGCCAGGTAGTCACGGATGAAACCGATCAGCGCCAGGTTCGAATCGCGGCTGACCGTGGCAAAACCGATCAGCCGGGCAAGCAACGCGCGGCTGGTGCGCTCATTCATTGCCCGGCACTCCGTAGCTTGGCGCGGCGGTCGGGTCGAGGGCGCGGGTCACGTAGTCTTGCATCTGCGGGCGATAGGCTTGCCACAGGCCATCGAGCTGGCCAATCGGGTCTTCATCGGCCCAGTCGACGCGCAGGTCCACCAGCGGCCAGGTCAGCTCGCCGGCAATCTTCAGCGCTGCGGAATGCACCGGCCCTGCCTCACCCCCGGCCGCCATCGCCGCCTGCATGGCCGCCAACAGGCGATCGGCCAGGTGCCCGCCGGCCTGTTCAAACGCGTGCACCATGGCCTCGATCACCTGCTTGGACGCCAGCAAGTTACCCGCAGCAGCGCACTGCTCGCCGGCCACGGCATTGTGCACCCCAAGCGCCTGCTTGCCGGTGAACAACGCGACCTGGCCCTGGCTGTCGATCACGGTGACCTGGCGGTATTCGCTCCAGCCATTGGCGTTCAGCACCCTGTCTAGTGCAGCTGCCGGCGGCAACTGGCCCTGCTCCAGCACATCGAGCAACTGCGGCCCCAATGCCGGCAAGGTGATGTTCTGCGTTGCGACCGCCCCCACACCTGCGCGCACCCAGGGGCAACGCGCCCCGACCGCGATGCTCGACGAGCTGATGGCGATACCGACTTGGCCGGTTTCCTGGCAACGACCGATGATGGAGAAAGTCATGTGATGGTTCCTGTTGTTCTGTCGATGCAGGGCATTCTGGGTGGAACCCTCCAGGGCGCGAAACCACCTTTTTCCGAGGGCTTGAAGAGGAAAAAACTAAGGCCGCCCGCACCACCCCGAACGGCATCAAAAATCCCCCTCAAGCACCGCGGCAAGCCCTGTGAATCAAGGCCTTCGCCGTTTTATCGGCAAGCCCTAGCTAAATACTATTTTCGCCATTTGCGCAGCGTCCCTAGTCTGGCCCCAGGCAACGGCGGTCCTCCAACCGACCTGACAAAAACCGCCTGATAAAGGGCTCGGACATGACTTTGAACAACCTCGAAATCGACACCCTCGTCGTCGGCGCCGGCCAAGCCGGCGTGGCCATGAGCGAACACCTGAACAAGCTCGGCGTGCCGCACCTGGTGCTGGAGCGCAAGCGCATCGCCGAAGCCTGGCGTACGGGCCGCTGGGACTCGCTGGTCGCCAACGGCCCGGTCTGGCACGACCGCTTCCCTGGCCTGGAATTCAACCTCGACGCCGATGCCTTCGCCGGCAAGGACCAGGTTGCCGACTACTTCGAACAGTACGTGCGCAAGTACAACCTGCCGGTGCGCACCGGCATCGAGGTGAAGAAGGTGGTGCGCAACAGCGATCGCCCAGGCTTCACCATCGAAACCAACGAGGGCGTGATCCGCGCCAATCGCGTGGTTGCTGCCACTGGCCCGTTCCAGCGCCCGGTGATCCCGGCCATCGCGCCAAAGGACGAGCGCCTGCACCAGATCCACTCCGCCGCCTACTACAACCCCGAGCAGCTGCCCGCCGGTGCCGTGCTGGTGGTGGGCGCCGGTTCTTCGGGCGTGCAGATTGCCGAAGAACTGATGCGCGCGGGGCGCCAGGTGTACCTGTCGGTCGGTGCCCATGACCGGCCGCCGCGGGCCTACCGCAACCGCGACTTCTGCTGGTGGCTGGGTGTGCTGGGCGAGTGGGACGCAGAAATCGCCAAGCCTGGCCGCGAGCACGTGACCATTGCTGTCAGCGGCGCACGCGGCGGCCACACCGTGGACTTCCGCGCCCTTGCCCACCAAGGCATGACCCTGGTCGGCCTGACCCAATCGTTCGCCGATGGCATTGCCACCTTCCAGGACAACCTGGCAGACAACATCCGCCGTGGCGACGAAAACTACCTGGCCCTGCTCGACGCCGCCGACGCCTACATCGAACGCAACGGCCTGGACCTGCCTGAAGAGCCGGAGGCGCGCAAGCAACTGCCCGACCCTGAGTGCCTGAGCAACCCGCTGCACACACTCGACCTGGCCCAGGCCGGCGTCAGCACCATCATCTGGGCCACCGGCTACGGCGTGGACTTCAGCTGGTTGCAGGTCGACACCTTCGACGCCAACGGCAAGCCACAACACCAACGCGGTGTTGCCCGCGAACCCGGTGTGTACTTCCTCGGCCTGCCCTGGCTGTCACGCCGCGGCTCGTCGTTCATCTGGGGCGTGTGGCACGACGCCAAGCACGTCGCCGGGCACATCGCCACGCAACGGACCTACCTGGCCTACCGCGACAGCGAACAACGCGCCGCGGATGAGCAGCAACAACCCACAATCAGCAACGTCAGCACCCTTGGAGCCCACTGATGCCAACCCATACCCGTATCCGCATGTTCAACACCAAGGTCACCTACCCTAATCAGACCCTGGACAACGACCTGTGCCAGGCGGTGCGCGCCGGCAACACCATCTACGTACGCGGCCAGGTGGGCACTGACTTCGAAGGGCGCCTGGTAGGCCTGGGCGACCCTCGGGCACAAGCCGAACAAGCGATGAAAAACGTCAAGCAACTGCTTGAAGAGGCCGGCTCGGACCTGTCGCACATCGTCAAGACCACCACCTACATCACCGACCCGCGCTTCCGCGAGCCGGTGTACAAGGAAGTCGGCAAGTGGCTCAAAGGCGTGTTCCCGATCTCCACCGGGCTGGTGGTGGCGGGCCTGGCCCAGGCCGAGTGGTTGATGGAAATCGATGTGATCGCCGTGGTGCCGGATCAGGCCTGACCTGCCGGCACCCCGCTCAGCCAGGCCTGCGTGACACGCGCAGCTGCCCTGAGCCGCTCTGCCCCGTGCAAATGGGCAGACGGCACCTCGACGCTGAGGCTGATGTCGCGGGGCAAGGCTGCGAGCAACTGCACCAACGGCAGTTGCCCGTGGCCAGGCAACTGCCTGCCCTCGCGCGCTTCCTGGATGATGCCGCTGTCGGGTGGTGCCTGCAGCGGGGCATCGCACAATTGCACGGCGCGCAAGTAACGCGGGTCGATTCCGGCAAGGTCCACTACCGCTGCACCAGCGCGAAACAAGTGCAGGGCATCGACCAGCACGCTGCTGTTGTCCTGCCCCGCCCCTGCGACCACGGTATAAGCCTGGTGCACGTTCGCCACCGGCCGCCAGCGCATGAATTCAAGGTCCACGCGCACGCCATAACCCCCTGCCAGCTCGCACAAGGCCGCGAAATGCCCGGTCAGCCGCGCGACATCGGCATCATCCCCCGACACCGTCAGGCTTACCGCCCCCAGCTCCGCACCTGCCGCCAGCAAAGGCTCGTAATCGGCGACCACCACCTCGGGCGTCAATGACACGAACTCGATATCAGCGACCCGTACGCCCTCACCCGCCATCACCGCCTTGAGCTCACGCAGCGCCAGGCTGCCCGCCGTTACCGGGTAGGCCAGCGCACCCGGCATCACTGGATGCAGGCGCAGCCCCACCGCGCTGAAGCCGGCACGGCTCGCCTCGCGCACCAGCACGGCTGGCGCCAGGTCCAGTGCCGTCAGGTGAGCGACGCCCAGGCCCCTCAATAGGTCGCCCTCCCGCCACTGAGGTCGAACACGAAGCCAGTGGTGAAACTGCACTCTGGCCCGGCGATCCAGCTCACCATGTTGGCGATTTCCTCGACCTTCAGGAAGCGCCCCATGGGGATCTTGGCCTTGCTCGCTGCGATGTGCTCCGGGGTCATTTCGGCCATCAGCGGCGTTTCTACCATCGCCGGCGCCACGCAGTTGAGCAGCACGCCATCCTGCGCCAGCTCCTTGGCTGCGGCCTTGGTGAAGGCGATCACGCCTGCTTTGGCCGCCGAGTACGCCGAGATGTACTGCACGCCATCCTTGCCCGCCATCGAGGCGACGTTGACGATACGTCCGTAGCCGCGTTCGCGCATGTGCGGGATGGCGGTGCGGCAGCAATAGAACACCCCGTTCAGGTCAATGGCGATGACCTTGTCCCAGGCCGCTGGCGGGTATTCCCAGGCGGGTACCACTGGGCCATTGATACCGGCGTTGTTGACCAGGATCTCGACCTGCCCGACGTGTGCAAGCACGTCGGCAAATGCCGCTTCCACCGACGCCAGTGATGAAACATCGACAGACTGGCGCAGCACCGGCTCAAAGCCGTTTTCGGCTGTGTCCCAGCCATCGACCGCCAAGTCCCAGATCACCACGTGGGCACCTGCGGCGTGCAGCCGCTGTGCAATCCCCAGGCCGATGCCACGCATGCCGCCGGTGACGATTGCAGTCTGCCCTTGCAGGTATTGGCTCATTGCTTTGCTCCATTTTCGAGGTTAGGGATGTCTGGCAGACGACGCAGGTCGCTCACCATGAACAGGTAACACAAGGCACCGAGGACGGTGATCGACGACACGAAGGCCAAGGCCCAGACGAACGACCCGGTCATCGAAACGATGATGCCGATGGTCAACGGGGTGACGATGCCCGCCGCGTTGGCGAACAGGTTGAACAGGCCACCGCTCAAGCCCAGCAGGCCCTTTGGCGCGATGTCGGAAACGATCATCCAGGCCAGCGCCGACATGCCTTGGGCGAAGTAGGCGATGCAGAGAATGGCGATTACCAGCGCGTCGGACTCGACATAGTTAGCCAGCACGATCACCGACGCGGTGAGCAGGCCGGCAATCACTGGCAGCTTGCGCGCCACGTTCAGGGAGTAGCCGCGGCGCAGCAAGGCATCGGACAACCAGCCACCGACCAGGGTGCCCAGCGAGGCGGCGATGAACGGCAGCACCGCGACCCAGCCAACCTTCAGCCACGGCATGTGCCGCTCGGTGACCAGGTAGGTCGGGAACCAGGTCAGGAAGAACACGTTGGTCGAGTTGCAGGCAAACTGCCCCAGGCAGATGCCCAGCATGTTGCGGTGTTTGAGCAGAGCCGGGATCTGCGACCAGCGGAATACCGTGGCTTTCTGGCCACCGTCGACCACGCCACCGCCAGCTGCGATGTAGTCGAGTTCGGCCTTGTTCGCCGTGGTGGACTGGTGCGGTTCATGGTACTTGCGCCACCAGACCAGGCCATAAAGGATGCCCATCAGCCCGACCGCCATCAGCAGAAAACGCCAGCCGTACGCGTGCAGTACCCAGAACAGCAGCGGCGTGAGAAACGCAAGCCCCGTGTATTCGGCAAATGTGTAGATGCCGGTCGCCCTGGCCCGCTCACTCTGTGGGAACCAGGTCGCCACCACGCGGCTGTTGGTGGGGAAGCACGGCGCTTCGGTCACCCCCACCAGAAAACGCATGCCCAACAGCGACAAAAAGCCCTGGGCCAACCCTTGCAGGCCAGTGAACAGCGACCACAGCGTCAAGGCCAGCCAGTACGTGAACTTGGTGCCCAGCCGGTCGATGAGGATCCCGCCGGGGATCTGGGCCGCCGCGTAGGTCCAGGAAAACGCCGAGAAGATCACGCCCATCATCGCGGCGTTAAGGCCCAGGTCGGCACTGATGCTAGGCGCCGCAATGCCCATCACGCTGCGGTCAAGGTAGTTGATCATCGTGCCGCCGGAGATCAGCGCCAGGATCATGAAGCGGGTGCGGGTGCGTTGTTGCAGGCGTGCAGGCGTGTCGAACGCCCCCACGCCGAGGTTCTGTTCAGTGTTCATGACGGTTGCTCTCTTGTTATTGGAATGGCAAAGGGCGGTGCGCTAGGCAAACCCGAACAGACGTCGCGGCGTGTCCCACATGACGGTGCGGCGCAGTTGCGCATCCGGCATCAGTTGCTCGGCCAGTTTCAGCAGCGGCCCGTAGTCCACCCGCGAGCGCTGACGAATGAACGGCCAATCGGAGCCCCACACGCAGGCCTGTGGGCCAAACGCTTCGAGCAGGGCGTGAACGTAGGCACTGCTCTGCGCCTGCAGCGCATCGGCCGATGCGAACTTCTGCATGCCAGACAGCTTGACGCTGGCCCGGCCGCTTGCGGCCAACCGCAGCAAGGCCTGGAAACCCGGTTGGTGAATACCCGCGCTCACCTCCGGGCGGCCGCAATGGTCGATCAACACGCGCGCCGACGTGCGCTCAAGCAGCCCGTGCAGCGCCAGCAACTGGTCTTCGCACACCTGAATCTGCGCAAACAGGTCGAGCTCGGCGAGCTTGCCGAACAACCCGTCGGCTGCATCCAGGCTCGCCACACCGTACAACGCCGGGTTGAAGGCCACCCCGACCACCCCTTGCGCCTGCAACGTAGCCAGCGCATCCAGGGTGATGTCAGGGCTAACCACTGCCACCCCCTTGAAACGCCCCTGCCCAGTGGCGAGCGCGCTCAGCAGGCAGCTATTGTCGGTGTGGTAGCCGCTGTTCGGCCCCACCAGCAAGGCATGCTGCACGCCATAGGCGTCCATCACCCGGTTGAATTGCTCGAGGGTGGCGACCTCCTGCCCGGACGGGGCGTAAGGCGCGTCGGGGTGGTAGGGAAAGCGCGCAGGGTCAAACAAATGGTTATGGCAATCGATCTTGGGTTCATCGAAGATGTTCACGCAACACTCCCGTCAAGCGCCGCTGCGCTTGCCTGCAGATCTTGTTATTGTGCGCCGCGAAGGCGACTCGGCAGGCTTCAAGATACTGCGTGCCCGGCGTCTGCGCTCATACCCAGATGGCGAAGACCATAACCAAAGGTAATGCTTATGCCCCTCGACCATGAAGGCCCGGAAGCTCGCGCACTGGTATTCAAACTGCGGCACATGGAAGTGTTTCGTGCGGTGATGTTGACGGGCTCGATCAGCGCGGCGGCGAAGATGCTCTATGTGTCGCAGCCGGCCGTGAGCAAATTGATCCAGTACATCGAGGGGCGGCTGGCGTACCGCTTGTTCGAGCGCATCAACAACCGCCTGGTGCCGACCCACGAAGCGCAGATTCTGTACCGCGAAGTCGAGCGGGTGTATCAGGCCGCGCTGGAGGTCAATGAATGTGCGTTGTCACTGGGCAGTGGCGGCCACCGTAACCTGCGCATCTCGTGCAGCGCCTCGCTGTCGACCGTGGTCATCCCGATTGCGCTGGCCCAACTCAAGCGTGAGTCACCCTCGCTGAACATCGAGTGGCAGACCTCGTTGATGGGTGAAATGCCGAACCAGATCCTGTCGAAGAAGGTCGACCTGTCGATTGCCGCCTTGCCGGTGATCCACGATCACCTGCATTCACGCGCGTTCATGCGCGGGCGCATGGTGGTGGTGATGCCGCCGGAGCATGCCTTGGCGCGGCAGCCGTCACTGGCGCTGGAGCAACTGCAAGGCCATGCCCTGCTGCTGTTCAGGCCCGACATGCCGTTCGGCAAATTGCTGGCCGAACACATCCACCAGCGCGGGCTGCAGTTGGAGTCGCTGTTGTCGTTCACCAATGCCAACGAAGCTGTGGCCTTGGTCAAGCAAGGCATGGGCATTAGCTTGATCGACGAATTTGTGGCACAGGACAGCGGCTTGACGGTGGTACCCCTGGCCGACGAAATCCATTTCGACATCAGTTTCGTCTATTCGCGCTTCGAGCCACCTTCGCACTCGGCGCTGCACCTGATGCAGGTGCTGCATGCCCAGGCCCTGAAGCTGGGGCGGGGGATCGAGGGGTTCGCGTTGCCAACCCCTTGATGAACCGGGGCCGCCCGGCGGCCCATCGCCGGCTCCCACAGGTAACTGCGCAGGCTCAGACCTTGCGAAAAACCTGTGGGAGCCGACTTGCCGGCGATGGGCTGCAAGGCAGCCCCTTGAGTACAATCAGGCGATCGCCGCGTCCACCAACACCTGCGCTTCCTGCACCAGGCGCTGCAGGTGCGCCTCGTCGATAAAGCTTTCGGCATAGATCTTGTAGATGTCCTCGGTGCCCGACGGCCGTGCGGCAAACCAGCCGTTGGCGGTCATCACTTTCAACCCGCCAATCGCCTGGCCGTTACCCGGTGCATGGCTGAGGATCTGCACGATTGGCTCACCAGCAAGCTCTGTGGATTTAACCTGCTCAGGTGCCAGCTTGCTCAACAACGCCTTCTGCCGGGCATCCGCCTTGGCCTCGACGCGGGTGGCATACGGTTTGCCCAGTGCTGAGGTCAGGTCGGCATAAGCCTGGCTCGGGTTGCGACCGGTGCGTGCGGTCATCTCGGCGGCCAGCAAGGCCGGGATCAAACCGTCCTTGTCAGTGGCCCAGACCGACCCATCGCGCCGCAGGAACGAAGCCCCCGCGCTCTCCTCGCCACCAAAGCCCAACGACCCGTCGAACAGGCCCTGGGCGAAGAACTTGAAGCCTACCGGCACTTCGAACAATTTACGGCCCAGGCGCTCGGTAACGCGGTCGATCAGGCCACTGGACACCACGGTCTTGCCCACGGCTGCGTCGCTGCGCCATTGCGGGCGGTGGCGGAACAGGTAGTCGATGGCCACGGCCAGGTAGTTGTTCGGCTGCAGCAGGCCATCCGGGGTGACGATGCCGTGGCGGTCGTGGTCCGGGTCGCAGGCAAAGGCCACGTCAAAGCGCTCGCGCAGGCCGATAAGGCCCTGCATCGCGTAGGGCGAGGATGGGTCCATGCGGATCTGGCCGTCCCAGTCGACGGTCATGAAGCGGAAGGTCGGGTCGACCTCGCTGTTGACCACTTCCAGGTTCAGCTTGTAATGCTTGGCAATCGCCGACCAGTAGTTAACCCCGGCGCCGCCCAGCGGGTCGACGCCCAGGCGCAGGTTGGCGCTGCGAATCACGTCGAAGTCGATGACATTGCCCAGGTCTGCCACGTAGTGGCTCACGTAGTCGTGGCGGTGCGTGGTGGCAGCCTGCAGTGCCTGGGCATGGTCCATGCGTTTGACGCCAGCAAGGTTCGCAGCCAGCAGCTCGTTGGCCTTGGCCTCGACCCACTTGGTCACGTCGCTGTCGGCTGGGCCGCCATTGGGCGGGTTGTACTTGAAGCCACCGCTTTGCGGCGGGTTGTGCGACGGCGTGATGACGATGCCATCGGCCAGGCCCTGCTCGCGGCCACGGTTGTAGCACAGGATGGCGTGGGACACCGCTGGGGTCGGCGTGTACTCGTCGTCTTTGGACAGCATCACCTGCACGCCATTGGCCGCCAGCACTTCCAGGGCACTGGCCGTGGCCGGTGCCGACAGCGCATGGGTGTCGGCGCCAATGAACAGCGGGCCATCGATGCCCTTCTCCTGGCGGTACAGGCAGATGGCCTGGGTAATGGCCAGTACGTGGTACTCGTTGAAACTCAGCTCAAGCGAGGTGCCTCGGTGCCCCGAGGTGCCGAAGGCCACCCGTTGGGCCACCACGCCAGCGTCGGGGCGGCCGGTGTAGTAAGCGGTGAGCAGTCGGGGGATATCGACCAGCACGCTGGCCGGAGCCGGCTTGCCTGCCAAAGGACTGAGCGTCATGCAGAAACCTCGAGTTCAACGAATGTTGGTGTTGGAACGTGCAGTGTACTGAGAGTTGCAACGCCGCGCGACGGGCGACGCGATGAAAGCCGCCAGCACTTGGCGATGGTCTAGAGTATTAGCCACCACTCCCCGGCAACGAGGCCCCATGGCTTTTCACCGCCTGACACGTACCCACCCTCGCCTCACGTTCGCCACCTTGGTCGGCATCATCGGCGCCTGGCTGATCCCTGCCGGTGACACGGTCCAGCACATTCTGGTCGGCTGGAACCTCGGCGTCTGGCTCTACCTGCTGCTGGTCCTGTGGCTTACCTGGAGCGCCAACCCGGAAAAGGTCCGCAACGTTGCCCAGGTCGAGGATGAGAACGCCGGCCTGGTCCTGCTCACCGTCTGCATCGCTGCCATCGCCAGCCTGGCCGCAATCACCTTGCAACTGGTCTCCAGCCGCGGCCTGCAAGGCAGCGCCCTGGCCCTGCACTACTTGTACACCGGGTTGACCGTGGCCGGCTCCTGGCTGTTGATCGGCTGCATCTTCAGCCTGCACTATGCCCGGCTGTTCTATACCGGCCAGAACCATGAGCCCCCGCTGCGCTTTGCCGATGGCGAGCGCAACCCGGATTACTGGGACTTTCACTACTTCTCGTTCACTATCAGTGTGGCGGTGCAAACGTCCGATGTCGGCGTCGCTGGCCGGGGGTTGCGCCGGGTGGTGCTGGCACATTCAGTGGTAGGGTTCGTGTTCAACACGGCCATTCTGGGGTTCACCATCAACATTGCGGCCGGCCTGCTGGGGTAGCACACACCGCTCGTCCGAAAACCCAGTGCGGTAGAGGCGGCCGTTACTTGCGGCACCCCGCAAGGAAAACGTTTGCCAGGCGAGCTGCCGGTGGATAGCGGCCCTAACAGCACTGTGACCTAGGTCAAACCTCCACGATTCCGGCGTATTCCCACCCTGGGCAATGGCGTGGCAGGTGCTATGGTTACATTCCCGGCGGCCGTGCACGCGGCCTCCCGCTCACCGCGTCCAGGTACGGACAAGGAGGCTGGCATGAACAAAATGACGTTCCCGAACGCCTGCCAGGTGATGCGCTGGCATTTCCACCCGCTCGGCTTCGAAGCCAGCATGGATGCACCGCGCAGCATGATCGCGCGCCTGTTCGACCGCGCCACCGGAGAAACCTTGCTGGCTATTGCCGGCATCCCCTGCGCTGCGATCATGGCCGCTGCGGATGTCGAGCGCATCATTGAAGCGGTCGAGGCTGAGATGGACGCCTTCGTACCCGTCTTCGCCCTGCGCGACGCAGGCTAGACTGCCGCCTCGGGCGTCTCCCGCATGGCCTGCAATTTGCCCATGAATTGCTCGGCTGGCACCGGTTGCCCGAGCAGATAACCCTGCAGCGAATCGCACCCCAGGCGGGTGAGGAAGTCTTGTTGCTTGTCCGTCTCTACCCCTTCGGCAACGATGCGCAAGCCCAGCGCCTGGCCCAGTGCGACAATCGCCGAGACGATCGCGGCGTCATCGCTGTCCTGCTCCAGGTCACGCACAAACCCCCGGTCGATCTTCAGCTCGTTGGCCGGCAGTCGCTTCAGGTACATGAGGCTGGAATAGCCCGTGCCGAAGTCATCGATGGACAAGTCCACGCCCAAGTCGGACAGGCGCTGCAACACTGTCAGGCTAGCATCGGCATCATGCATGGCGGTGGTCTCGGTAATCTCCAGGGTCAGGCAGTTGGCCGGCAGGCCGTTTTCGCGCAGGGCCCGGGCCACGCTGTCGACCAGCCCCGCATGGCAAAACTGGATGGCCGACAGGTTGACTGCCATACGCCACCCCTGGTGGCCCTGGTTCAGCCACTGGCGCATCTGCCGGCAGGCTTCGTCAAGCACCCACTCGCCAATCGGGATGATCAGGCCGGTTTTTTCCGCCAGGCCGATGAACCGGTCAGGCAGCAGCAGGCCCTGCTGTGGGTGCTCCCAGCGCAGCAACGCTTCGGCACCGATTGGCTGGCAGGCCTGGGCATCGAACTTGGGCTGATAGTGCAGGCGGAACTGGCGCTGCTCCAGGGCCTGGCGCAGGTCCTGCAATAACTGCAATTGCTGCCGCGCGTTGCTGTTCATCGACGCGTCGAAGAAGCTGTAGCCGTTTTTACCGGCGCTTTTGGCGTGGTACATCGCGGCATCGGCATTGCGCAGCAACTCGTGCTGATCCTGGCCATTGCCGGGGTACAGGACGATACCCAGGCTGGCCGTGAGCTGCAAATCATGCTCGGCGACGCGGAACGGCCGCGACACCAGGTTGACCTGCTTGACCGCCACGTCCATGGCATCGTTGGGCTCCTGCAACTCCACCAGCAGCACGAACTCGTCGCCGCCAATGCGCGCCAGCGTGTCCTGGCTGTGCAAATGGCCGCGCAGGCGCGCCGCGACGGCCTTGAGCAGCAAGTCGCCGACGTGGTGACCAAAGGCATCGTTGACCGGTTTGAAGCCATCCAGGTCGATGAACATCAGCGCAAAACAACCGCCCTGCTCCGCCACCTTGGCGATGGCTTGCTCGATGCGGTCGGCCAACAAGGTGCGGTTGGGCAGGTCGGTGAGCGTGTCGTGCAGGGCCAGCTGGGTCAGTTCCTGGTTGGCCAGTGTCAGCGAACGGGCCAGTTCCGCCGTACGCGCTTCGAGGCGCGCGTCCAGTACCGAGGTCAACAAAGCTACCGCCAGCACTGCCAGGGTGGTGATCAACACCAGGTAGACCAGCCCGTCGCCTTGCAGCCCATCGGCCAGCGCACCACAGAAACTGCCCTCGGGGAAATTGGCTGCGGCCATGCCGGTGTAGTGCATGCCGACGATGGCCATCCCCATGATCACTGCTGCCAGGCCACGAATCTGCCGGACGTAAGGGGTGTGCTTGCGCAAGCGGAACGCGATCCACAACGCCGCTGCCGAGGCGCCCACGGCGATCATCAGCGAGGCGCCGAACAGCGCAGGGTCATAGTCGATGCCCGGCAGCATGCGCAGCGCGGCCATACCGGTGTAGTGCATGCAACTGATGCCCGCGCCCATGATCAACGCGCCAAAGCCCAGTTGCAGCCAGGGCAGGCTCGGCTGGCTTACCAGCCACAAGGCAAAGCCTGACGACAGCACCGCAATCAACAGCGAGAACGCAGTCAGGCCAAGGTCGTAGCCCAGGTCAATGGGCAGGCTGAACGCGAGCATGCCGATGAAGTGCATCGACCACACGCCGACCCCCATGGCCAACGCACCGCCCCCCATCCACAGGTGCACAGCCCTGCCTTTGGCCGTCGCGATACGGCCGGTCAGGTCAAGGGCAGTGTAGGACGCCAGGATCGCCACGCACAGCGAAATCAACACCAGCGAAGAGGAGTAGCTACCGGTCAGCATTGGGAGTTCCAGCGACGGGCCAGGGGGCCCGGAAAAAGCTGACGATTGTACTCAAGCTTTGGCGAAACGCACGGGGTTTTTGCGAATGGGAATGGATCCAAGTGCTGGGATGCCACGGCTGGGCATACGTACCTTGCGCTGCGAAGAGGCCCGTATGCCTGGTAGCGATGTATTAGCCGTTAGGGCCTCTTCGCAGCACAAGGCTGCTCCTACAAGGAAGGGCTAAACCCTATGTTCAATACGAAGTTCGTCATCCTCAAGGCCCGCACGTAAGACTCAGCGGCTACCAAAGCCCAGTCATGCGCACGTCTTTGTAATCGATGGACTCGCCCCCGCCGAGGCATCACAGTGCCACGGTGGCGTTCAAAGAAGCCAACGGCAGCGAGGGCGAGACCATGAAGAAGCGATACATAGATGCAACCGGGTTCCTAAGTTCAAAAGCAGCTAGACAGTGTGGGCGAGTCCATACATAGGAGCAGCCTTGTGCTGCGAAGAGGCCCGTATGCCTGGCAAAGATGTAGTAGCCGTAAGGGCCTCTTCGCAGCACAAGGCTGCTCCTACAGTGATCGAGGCATGGGGCCACGAAGTGGCACTTATAGCCCAGCATGAATGGCCGGCCATCACTCCTGTTCGGCAAACGCCTGCTCGGCATCCCAGCCGCCGCCCAGCGCAGCAATCAGTTGCACACTGGCCACCAACCGCCCCTGCAGCAGGTTCAGCACACTGCGCTCGTTGCTCAGCGCGGTGGTCTGCACGTTCACCACATCCAGGTAGCCAATCAGCCCTGCACGGTACTGATTTTCAGTCAGGCGCAGCGACTCACGCGCCGCGTCCAGTGCCTCCTGGCGCACCACCGCTTCATCGCCGTACACCTTCAGCTGCACCAGGAAGTTCTCCACCTCCTTGAAGCCATCCAGCACGGTCTGGCGGTACTGCGCCACGGTCTGGTCGTACACCGCGACGGTGCGGTCCACCTCGGCGCTACGCTTGCCCGCATCGAACAAGGTCATGGCCAGCGAAGGCCCCACCGACCAGTAACGGTTCGGCAGTTCGATCCAGTTGCTGAAGCTGCTGCTGGAATACCCGCCACTCATGCTCAGGCTCAGGTCGGGGAAGTAAGCGGCCCGCGATACCCCGATATTGGCATTGGCTGCCATCACATTGCGCTCGGCCGAGGCAATGTCCGGGCGGCGTTCGAGCAACTGCGAGGGCAACGTCACTGGAATTTGCGGCAGCGCTGGGATGGTCTTGCTGTCTGCCAGGGCAAAATTCGCCGGGGCCTTGCCCAGCAACACGGCAATGGCATTTTCGAACTGCGCACGCTGCCAGATCAGGTCGATCAGGTCCGCCTGGGTGCTCTTCAGCTGCGTGCGCGCCTGCGCCACCGCATCCGGGCCAGACACACCGGCACGGTATTGGTTTTCAGTCATGCGCAGCGAGCGTTCGTAGGTGGCCACGGTCGCTTCCAACAGGCGCTTCTGCTCGTCGATCACACGCAACTGCAGGTAGTTCTGCACCAGCTCCGACTGCTGGCTCAGGCGGATCGAGGCAAGGTCGGCGAAGCTGGCTTCGGCACTGGCTTCGTTAGCGTTCAAGGTTTCACGCAGCTTGCCCCACAGGTCGATTTCCCAGCTCACGCCGAGCTGGGTGTTGTAGGTGTTGCGGATGCCGCTGCTGTTGTTCGACAGGCTGGAACTCGAGCTTCCAGTACCCTGGGCAGAGCGGTTCTTGCTGGCGCTCAAGTCCAGGCTGGGGAACAGCGCGGCGCGGCTGCTGCGCACCAGGGCCTGGGCCTGACGGTACTGGGCCTCCGACTGCGCTACCGTCTGGTTGCTGCGGTTGAGCTCTTCGACCAGCGCATTGAGCCCGGCATCGCCGTAGACTTCCCACCAGGCGCCACGGGCGATCGCGTCCGAGGGCTTGGCCTGGGTCCAGCCCTCGGCCTGCTTGTAATGCGCCGGGGTGCTCAGCTCGGGGCGGTGGTAGTCCGGGCTCAGGGTACAGGCACTGAGCAGCGCCACGCACAGACTGGCGCCGAGCAGACGCGAGCCACGCCCCAGGGTCAATGACTGCAGGGCACGGTGAAGCGGTGTCTGGGCAAAATTCATAGCGGGGTTTCCAGAGCGGCGTCAGTGCGTACGCCGCGCCAATGGTTGAAACGGTGACGCAGGCGGTCGAGGTACAGGTAGACCACCGGCGTCGTATAAAGGGTGAGGATCTGGCTGAAGACCAGGCCGCCGATGATGGTCAAGCCCAAAGGCTGGCGCATTTCCGCCCCCTCGGCACGGCTCACCAGCAACGGCAAGGCGCCGAGGATGGCCGCCAGGGTGGTCATCAGGATCGGCCGCAGGCGCAGCAGGCAGGCGCGGCGGATCGATTCCTCCGGCGACAGGCCTTGTTGGCGCTCCAGCTGCAGGGCCAGGTCGATCATCAGGATCGCGTTCTTTTTCACCACGCCAATCAGCAAGAACAGGCCCAGCAGCGAGATCAGGCTGAACTCGCCTCCGGTGACGTAGAGCGCCAGCAAGGCACCGACGCCGGCCGAGGGCAGGGTCGACAGAATGGTCAGCGGGTGAATGTAGCTTTCATACAGAATGCCCAGCACCAGGTACACCAGCACCAGCGCGCCCAGAATCATGAAGGGTTGGCCCTCCTGGGTCTTGGCAAAGGCGTCGGCGGTGCCACCGAGTTTGGCGATGACTTCCTCGGGCAGGCCAAGCTTGGCCACCGCCCGCTCCACTGCAGCCATGGCCTGGTCGGGGCTGTAGCCTTCGGCAACGTCGAAGGCGATGTCTTCGGAAGCGAACTGGCCTTCGTGGCTGACCCGGTCATTGGCCAAGCTGTTTTCGTAGTGGGCGATGGTCGACAACGGCACGCGGGCACCGTCGCTGGTGATCACCTGCACCTGTTCCAGCGTGCTCGGGTCCCAGGCGTATTTCGGGTTGATCTCCAGCACCACCTGGTACTGGTTGAGGCTGCCGTAGATGGTCGAGATCTGCCGCTGGCTGTAGGCGTTGTTGAGCACCGTGGTCACCATGTCCATGTCGATGCCCAGGCGCTTGGCCTGATCACGGTCGACCACTAGGGTAACCTGCGGGGTACCCGCGCCATCACGGGCGTCGATGGCGGTCAGTTCGGGCAATGCGCGCACTGCCGCGACCACTTTCGGGAACCACTCGCGAAGGGCCGCCAGGTCGCCACTCTGCAAGGTATAGAGGTACTGCGACGACGTCTGGTCACGCCCACCGCCACCTAACTGCAGGTCCTGGTCGGCCATCAGGAACAGCCGCCCGCCGGGCACCTTGGGCATCTCTTTGCGCAGGCGCTCGATCACCTTCTGGGCATCCATCTTGCGCTCGCTGATCGGTTTCAGGCGCACAATCACCATCGCATTGTTGGTGCCACTGTTGCCGCCGATGAAGCCAGCAACGCTCTGTACCGCAGGGTCGGCCAGCAAGGCGCGGCGGTAGGTTTCCATCTTCGGCTGCATCACGCTGAACGACAGGCCATCGTCACCACGGATAAAGCCAATCAATTGGCCGGTGTCCTGCTGCGGCATCAGCGTCTTGGGCACCACCACATACAACGCGATGTTGATACCGATGGTGGCCAGCAGGCTCAGCAAGGTCAGGCGCTTGTGCCGTAGCACCCAGCCGAGGCTGCGGTCATAGCCGTTGACCATGCGCTGATGAACCTTGTCGCTCCAGCGCTGTAGGCGGCTCTGTTCGGCCTGGTGCGGTTTCAGCCAACGGGCGCAGAGCATCGGCGTGAGGGTCAGCGAGACCACCAGCGAGACAATGATTGCAGCCGCCAGGGTGATGGAAAACTCCTGGAACAGGCTACGTACGATACCCCCCATGAACAGAATGGAGACGAACACCGCCACCAACGAAACGTTCATCGACAGCAGCGTGAAGCCCACTTCCTTGGCACCGAGGAACGCCGCACGCATCGGCGGCTGGCCGTCCTCGATGTGCCGGGAGATGTTTTCCAGCACCACAATGGCATCGTCAACCACCAGGCCCGTGGCCAGGATCAGCGCCATCAGCGACAGGTTGTTGAGGGAGAAACCGCACAAATACATGACCGCGAACGTGCCCACCAGCGACACCGGTACTGCCAGGCTGGGGATCAACGAGGCACGCAGGCTGCCGAGGAACAGGTAGACAACCAGAATCACCAGCCCCACCGCGATCAGCAGCGTGTGCTCAGCCTCCTTGAGGGTGGCTTTGATCACCAGCGAGCGGTCCATGGCCACGTTCAGCTGCACGCTGGCTGGCAACAACGACTGCAACGCCGGCAACTGCGACTTGATCTGGTCGACCGTCTCGATGATGTTGGCGCCGGTCTGGCGGTTGACCACCAGCAACACCGCGCTCTGGTCGTTGAAGAAGCCGCTGTTGTAGCGGTTTTCAACGCTGTCTGTGAGGGTGGCGACGTCGGACAGGCGCAGGATAGTGCCGTTCTGCTGGCGTATCACTACCGGCTCGTAGTCCTTCGCCGTTTCCAACTGGTCATTCGCCCGCACCTCCCAACTGCGCTCGGCATCCTCGACGAAGCCCATGGGCCGGCGTTGGTTGGCGTTGGACACGGCGGTACGCACCTCGTCCAGCGACAGGCCGTACTGGTTGAGCAACTGCGGCTCCACCGAGATGCGCACGGCGGGCAGCGAACTGCCGCCGATCTGCACCTCCCCTACCCCGGATACCTGGGCCAGGCTCTGGGACAGGATGGTGTCAGCCAAATCGTACAACTGGCCTTTCTTCAGCACGTCAGAGGTCAACGACAGCACCATGATCGGTGCCTGCGAGGGGTTGATCTTCTTGTACGTCGGCATGCTGCGCATGCCACTGGGCAGCAGGTTACGGGTGGCGTTGATCGCCGCCTGCACCTCACGCGCCGCACCGTCGATGTCACGGCCCATTTCGAAGCCGATGACCACCCGCGTCGAGCCCTGGTTAGAGCTACTGGTCAGCGTAGTGACGCCCGCGATACTGCCCAGCTTGCGTTCCAAAGGCGTGGCCACCGTGGCGGCCATCACCTCCGGGCTGGCGCCGGACAGGTTGGCCTGCACCACGATCACCGGGAAGTCCATCTGCGGCAGCGGCGCAACCGGCAACAGGCCGAAGCTGACGCCGCCCAGCAGCATGATCGCCAGGCTCAGCAGCATCGTCGCCACCGGGCGACGAATAAACGGTCCGGACAGGTTCATGCCTCAGCCTGCTTGGCATCAGTGGCCGGGCGCCAACGACGGGCCAGGCGGTCGAAGTACAGGTAGATGACCGGCGTAGTGAACAGTGTCAGCACCTGGCTGACCAGCAGCCCGCCCACCATCACCAGGCCCAGCGGCTGGCGCAGCTCGGCACCGGACCCGGTCGCCAGCATCAGCGGCACGGCGCCGAACAGCGCGGCCAACGTCGTCATCAGAATCGGCCGGAAACGCAGCAATGCGGCCTGGTAGATGGCGTCCTGCGGGCTCATGCCCTGGTTGCGCTCGGCTTCCAGGGCAAAGTCGATCATCATGATCGCGTTTTTCTTGACGATGCCGATCAGCAGGATGATGCCGATGATGGCGATCATCCCCAGGTCATTGCCACTGATGAGCAGCGCCAGCAAGGCCCCCACCGCCGCCGAGGGCAAGGTCGAGAGAATGGTCACCGGGTGGATGTAGCTCTCGTAGAGCACACCCAGCACGATGTACATGGTCACCACCGCAGCGAGAATCAGCAGCAAGGTGCTCGACAGCGAGGCCTGGAAGGCTTCTGCAGCACCTTGGAAGCGGGTCTGCACGCCGATCGGCATGCCGATGTCCTGCTGCACCTGTTCGATCACCTTGACCGCCTCGCCCAGCGACGCGCCATGGGCCAGGTTGAACGACATCATCACCGCCGGGAACTGGCCGATGTGCGAGATCGCCAACTGCGCCTGGCGCTGCTCGATACGGGCCAACGCCGACAGCCGCACCTGGCCGCCATCGGTGGCCTTGACGTGGATCGACTCCAAGGCCTGCGGGCCGATGCTGGCGGCGGCTTGCGACTGCAGCACCACGCGGTACTGGCTGGCCTGGGTGTAGATGGTCGAGATCTGCCGCTGGCCAAAGGCGTCGTACAAGGCGTTGGTGATCTGCGAAACCGAGATGCCCAAGCGGCTGGCCATGTCGCGGTCGATCACCAGGTACACCTGCAGGCCCTTGTCCTGCAGGTCGCTGGCCACATCGGCAAGCTCTGGGCGCTGTTGCAGCGCCTGCACCAGCTTGCCGCTCCACTGCGCCAGCAGGTCGGCGTCAGGTGACGACAGGCTGAACTGGTACTGGGTGCGGCTGACCCGGTCCTCGATACTCAAGTCCTGCACCGGCTGCATGAACAGGCGGATACCCACCAGCTTGTCGAGCTGCGGCTGCAGGCGGCTGATGACCTCGCCAGCGGTCACATCCCGCTCGCCGTGCGGCTTGAGGTTGATCAGTAGGCGCCCGCTGTTGAGCGTGGCGTTGTCGCCATCCACGCCGATGTAGGACGACAGGCTCTGCACCGCCGGGTCCTGCAGGATCACCTTGCTCAGCGACTGCTGGCGTTCGCTCATGGCGGCGAACGAAGTCGACTGTGGCGCCTCGGAAATACCCTGGATCACGCCGGTGTCCTGCACCGGGAAGAAGCCCTTGGGCACGGCGATGTACAGGACCACGGTGAGCCCCAGGCTGGCCACGGCCACCAGCAGGGTCAGCGGCTGGTGTTTGAGCACCCACTGCAGGCCACGGCCATAATGTTCGATGAGCCAGTCGATCCAGGCGCCGCTGGCGCGGTAGAAACGGCCCTGCTCTTCTTCCTTGGGCTCACGCTTGAGCAACCGCGCGCACATCATCGGCGTAAGGGTCAACGACACGACCAGGGAAATCAGAATCGCCACCGCCAGGGTGATGGCGAACTCGCGGAACAGGCGGCCGACCACGTCGGCCATGAACAGCAGCGGAATCAGGACCGCGATCAGCGAGAAGGTCAGCGATATGAGGGTGAAGCCAATCTGCCGGGCGCCCTTGAGCGCGGCCTGCATCGGCGTTTCGCCTTCTTCGATGTGGCGGGAGATGTTCTCCAGCATGACGATGGCGTCATCCACCACGAAGCCGGTGGCAATAGTCAGAGCCATCAGGGTCAGGTTATTGACCGAGAACCCGGCCAGGTACATCACGCCAAAGGTGCCGATCAACGACAGCGGTACGGCGATCGAGGGGATGATGGTGGCGCTGAAACGACGCAGGAACACAAAGGTGACCATAACCACCAGGACGATGGCGATCAGCAGCTCGTGCTGCACGTCCTTGACCGCGGCGCGGATGGTCTGGGTGCGGTCGGTCAGTACCGATACGTCCAGGCCGGCAGGCAGGTTATCGGTGATCGAGGGGAGCAGTTCCTTGATCCGGTCGACCACCTCGATGACGTTGGCGCCCGGCTGGCGCTGGATATTCAGCAACACCGCCTGGTTTTCGTTGGCCCAGGCCGCGAGGCGCTCGTTTTCGGCACCATCGACGATCTCGGCGACGTCCTTCAGGCGCAGCGGCGCGCCGTTGTTATAGGACAGGATCAGGTTGGCGTATTCCGCGGGGGAGCGCAGTTGATCGTTGGCATCGAGCATCGACACCCGGGTCGGGCCATCGAAGTTACCCTTGGGCTGGTTGACGTTGGACGCCCCGATCAGCGTCCGCACGTCCTCGAGGTTGAGGCCGTTGGCGGCCAACGCATCGACGTTGACCTTGATACGTACCGCCTGACGCTGGCCGCCAGCGATGCTGACCATACCCACGCCACTGATCTGGGCAAGCTTCTGGGCCACACGGGTGTCGACCAAGTCGTTGAGCTTGGGCAGCGGCATGGTCTTGGAGGAGATGGCCAGGGTCAGCACAGGCGTGTCGGCCGGGTTGACCTTGTTGTAGACCGGTGGCGCCGGCAAGTCGCTGGGCAGCAAGTTGCTGGCAGCGTTGATCGCGGCCTGCACCTGCTGCTCGGCAACGTCCATGTTCATGTCGAGGCTGAAACGCAACGTCAGCACCGACGCCCCGCCGGAGCTGGTCGAGGCCATCTGGGTCAGCCCCGGCATCTGCCCGAACTGGCGTTCCAGCGGCGCGGTGACCGCACTGGTCATGACTTGCGGGCTGGCCCCTGGGTACAGGGTCATGACCCGGATGGTCGGGTAGTCGACCTGCGGCAGCGCCGAGACTGGCAGCAGCTTATAGGCAATCAGGCCGGCCAGGACGATGGCCAGCATGCTCAGCGTGGTGGCGACCGGGCGCAGGATGAACAGGCGCGAGAGGTTCATGCGCCCGCCTTGCCTGCTTCACCGGCTTGGGCCGAGCCCTTGGCGTCCTGGCCCTGCAGGTGCTGGCCTGGGGTGGTTGGCACCTGCGAGCTGTCTTCGACCACCTCTACCTTGGTGCCTTCACGCAGGCGATCGGTGCCTTCCAGCACCAGGCGATCGCCGGCAGCCAGGCCTTCAACGATCACGCTGTTCTCGCCGTCGCTGGCGCCAACCTTGAGCTTGCGGATATTGACGGTGTTCTGGGCATTGACCACATAGGCAAAGGTGCCATCGTTGCCAAACTGGATAGCCGCAGCCGGGGCCAGCACCACCTGTTTGAGGGTGTCGGCCAACAGGCGCACATTGACGAACTGGTTGGGGAACAGCGCCAGGTCCTTGTTCTCGAAGCGGCCCTTGAACTTGAGGGTGCCGGTGGTGGTGTCGATCTGGTTGTCGATACTGCCCAGTACCCCGGTGGACTGCAGCTTGCTGTCGCTGCGGTCCCACGCCTCGACCGGCAGGCTGGCGCCGCTGCGGTAGCGTTCCAGCACGGTGCTCAGTTCGGTTTCTGGCAGGGTGAACGCGACGTTGATCGGCTCGGTCTGGGTGATGACCACCAGCGCGGTAGCGTCGTTGGCAGCCACCAGGTTGCCCAGGTCAAGCTGGCGCAGGCCTACCCGGCCATTGATCGGCGAGCGGATCTGGGTGAAATCGAGGTTCAGGCGCGCATCGCTGACCTGTGCCTGGTTGGTCTTGACCAGGCCTTGGAATTGCGCGACCTGGGCTTCTGCGGTGTCGAGGGTCTGCTTGGCGATGCTGTCCTCGGCATACAGGCCTTTATAGCGCGCCAGGTCGACCTGGGCGTTTTTCAGCTGTGCCTGGTTCTGCGCCAGGGTGCCTTCGGCCTGCTGCAAGGCGATGCGGTAGCTGCGAGGGTCGATCTCGGCCAGCAGTTCACCAGCCTTGACCTGTTGGCCTTCCTTGAAGTGGATCTTGACCAGCTCACCGGCCACACGGCTGCGCACGTTCACGGTGTTGGTCGCGGTGACCGTGCCCAGCGCCTTGTAGTACAGCGGGAAATCGCCCACCCGAACCGGCTCAACACGCACCGGCACCGGGTCGCTGGAGGCCCCGAAACCTGGGCGCCCGCCTTTGCCCATGCGCCCGCTGCTGGCTTCTTTATGTGCAGGCGATGCGGGCCACAGCCACCAGGCCAGCAAGGCCACCAGCAGCAGGATCAGCAGGCCGACGAGCCAGCGACGGGGGGAACGGGAATTGGACGCTTGCATGGGTTGAACGAACCTTGTTCGGAGTGACGACTTGGGAGGGTTGAACGATAAGCACTGGCATCGTTTTAGCAAAGGCCCTTTACCAGAGGTTTACCTTTGCCTGACGTTGCCAAAACACTGAACTTTAAACGAAAACGGCCCGGAAATCGTTCCGGGCCGTTACAGGGTGTTGCTTGGAGCGGTGGGCGGGGCTGGAGTTCCCTTACTTCAGAACAGCCAGCGCAGCCTCGTAGTTCGGCTCGTCAGCGATTTCACCGACCAGTTCGCTGTGCAGCACGTTGTCGTTTTCGTCCAGCACGACCACTGCACGTGCAGCCAGGCCAGCCAGCGGGCCGTCGGCGATGGCCACACCGTAGTTCTCGAGGAACTCGGCGCCACGCAGGGTCGACAGGTTCTTCACGTTCTCCAGGCCTTCGGCACCGCAGAAGCGCGCCTGGGCGAATGGCAGGTCGGCGGAGATGCACAGCACCACGGTGTTGGCTACATCGTTGGCCTGGGCATTGAACTTGCGCACCGACGTGGCACAGGTTGGGGTGTCGACGCTCGGGAAGATGTTCAGCACCTTGCGCTTGCCGGCGTAGTCCTGCAGCGACTTGTCAGCCAGGCCTTCACCCACCAGCGAGAAGGCTGGCGCCTGAGCACCGGCTTGCGGCAGGTTGCCCTTGACCTGAACCGGGTTGCCTTTGAGAGTCACTTGAGCCATGGACGAAATCCTTATGCGGGGTTTGAAAAGGACACCGAGTTAAGCATGAAGGCGGCCGGGTGCCTATGGGTGAAGCAAAAATTGTTTTATTGCCAGACAATTCTTGTGGACAAAAAAATGCCCAGGTCGCAACAGGCGACCTGGGCATTGCTTGTCACGGGCGGTGGATCAGCTCAGCAAGCCGTAAACCACCGACGTCAGCGCAACCACGCCAACCGCGACCACGAACACGTTGGACATCGCCCCACTGTACTTGCGCATCGAAGGCACGCGGCGAATGGCGTACATCGGCATTAGGAACAGCAGCACCGCGATGACCGGGCCGCCCAGCGATTCGATCATGCCCAGAATGCTTGGGTTGAGGGTGGCGACGATCCAGCACACCACCAGCATCAGCGCAGCGACCACGCGGTCCAGGGCTTTGGCGCCCGGGCGCGCGCCGGTTTTGGCAATGATGCCTTTCAGGCCTTCACTGGCACCGATGTAGTGGCCCAGGAACGACTTGGCGATAGCAATGAAGGCAATCAGCGGTGCGGCAAACTCAATGGTCGGGTTGCTGAAGTGGTTGGCCAGGTACGACAGGATCGACAGGTTCTGTGCCTTGGCTTCAGCCAGCTGGGCGCTGCTGAGGGTCAGCACGCAGCTGAAGACGAAGAACAGCACCATGGCCACCATCAGCAGGTGGGCGCGGGCGAGGATCTGGCCGCTGCGCTCATCGGCATGCTCGCCGTAACGGCGCTTCTGGTCGACCGCGAACGCCGAGATGATCGGCGAGTGGTTGAACGAGAACACCATCACCGGAATCGCCAGCCACACGGTGTGCAGGAAGGCCGAGCCCGACGGCAGCTGGGTGGCGCTGTCGAGAATACCACCGGTCCAGTGCGGTACCAGGTACAGGCCCAGCAGCGCCAGGGCCACGATGAACGGGTAGACCAGCAGGCTCATGACCTTGACCGTGGCCTGCTCACCGCAGCGCACAATGGCCAGCAGGCCCAGGATCAGCACGAACGACAAGATCGCCCGCGGCGGCGGCGTCATGTGCAGCTGGTGCTCCATGAAGCTGGTGACGGTGTTGGTCAGCGCCACGCTATAGATAAGCAGGATCGGGAAGATGGCGAAGAAGTACAGCACGGTGATCAATGCACCGGCGGTAATGCCGAAATGTTCCTCGACCACTTCGGTGATGTCCCCGCCCTTGCGCCCGGAGAGGACGAAACGGGTCAGGCCACGGTGGGCGAAGTAAGTCATCGGGAAGGCCAGCACGGCCAGGATGATCAGCGGCCAGAAGCCACCGAGGCCAGCATTGATGGGCAGGAATAAAGTACCTGCGCCGATGGCGGTGCCGAACAGGCCCAGCATCCAGGTGGTGTCTTGACGTGCCCAGCTGCCCAAGGCTGCCGGGGTCGATTCTTCATAGCGCCGTTCGACGCTTGGGGTCTGCTCATTCATTCCGGGTGTAGCTCCACTCGCAAGACTGCAACAGGGCTGGGAATGGCGAACCAGACGCTTCGCGCTCCCCAACCAAAAAAGAGGGGCGCGATTGTGCACTGAAAGTGGGCGGTTGCGAAGCCCCGTCCGAGGGACGGTTGCACTTGTCATGACAACTGGGTGAAACCGGGGGCCGCTTCGCGCCCCATTCGCGGCGCAAGGCCGCTCCTACAGGTGTTGCGCGAAGCGGCCCCTATCACATCACTTCTGAACGGCGGCGAACGCCTCGGCAACCCGTTGCAGGTTGGCCGGACGCAGGCCGGACATGCATACCCGGCCGCTGTCGATCAGGTAAACGCCGAACTCGTCACGCAGGCGACGCACCTGCTCGACGCTGAAACCGGTGTAGCTGAACATGCCGCGTTGGCGCAGGAAGAACTGGAAGTCCTGGCCTGGCAGCAGCGTGGCCAGCGCATCGACCAACGCCTGACGCATGTCCAGGATGCGTTTACGCATCACTTCGACTTCAGCCGCCCATTGGGCATTGAGCGCGGCATCGCCCAGTACGCCGGCGACCAGTTGGGCACCGAAGTTGGGTGGGCTGGAGTAGTTGCGGCGCACGGTAGCCTTGAGCTGGCCGAGCACGCTCTGCGCGGTGGCGTCATCGTCGCAGACCACCGACAGGCCCCCTACCCGCTCGCCGTACAGCGAGAAGATCTTCGAGAACGAGTTGCTGACCAGGCACGGTACGCCGGCACGGGCCATTTCACGGATGGCGTAGGCGTCTTCCACCAGGCCTTCACCAAAGCCTTGGTAGGCGATGTCGAGGAACGGGATCAGCTGACGTGCCTTGACCACTTCCACCACCTGCTGCCACTGGTTCTGGTCCAGGTCGGCGCCGGTCGGGTTGTGGCAGCACGGGTGCAGCAGCACGACGCTGTTGGCCGGCAGGGTCTGCAGGGTTGCCAACATGCCGTCAAAGTCGACGCCACGGCTGACCTGGTCGAAGTACGGGTAGGTATGCACCTTGAACCCGGCACCTTCGAAGATGGCGCGGTGGTTGTCCCAGGTCGGGTTGCTGACCCAGACTTCGGACTGCGGGAAGTAGCGCTTGAGGAAGTCGGCACCCACTTTCAGTGCGCCAGAACCACCCACGGTCTGCACGGTGGCCACGCGGCCGCCGGTCACGGCCGGGTGATCGGCACCGAACAGCAGTGCCTGGATGGCTTGGCGGTAGCTGGCAAGGCCTTCCATCGGCAGGTACAGCGACGCTTCGTGAGCAACGCCTGCGATGCGTTTTTCGACGGCATCCACCGCCGCCAGTTGTGGCACCACGCCGGCTTCATCGTAGTACAGGCCGATACTCAGGTTGACCTTGTCGGCGCGGGGATCGGCCTTGAAGGTTTCCATCAGCGAGAGGATCGGGTCGCCGGCATAGGCATCGACATGTTTGAACACAGCGTGCAGCTCCTTGGATCAGGACAGTTCGGAATGGCTGCCCTGAGGATACCCGGAGTCGCGGTGGAGGAACATCACCGATTGTGCAGGTTGTCTATGCAAGATTGCACAGCCCTAGATTCGTGCTGCCTGTAACGGCCCTTTCGCGGGTAAACCCGCTCCCACAACGCCAAACCTGTGGGAGCGGGTTTACCCGCGAAGAGGCCGGTTCAGGCAACTAATGCCTTGAGGCCCTGCAGTTCCTGCTCGGTCAATGCCACGCCCTCTTCCTCGGCCACCTCGCGCTCGCGGTAACGCCGCTCCCCGGGCATCCGCGTCAGGCCCACGGCCTGCATCTGCTCCACCAGCTCGCGGCTGCGCTGGGCAAACCGCTCGCCTTCGGCCTTGCTCGGGTCGATGACGATGATCAACTGCCCGGTCCAGGGCGTTTTGGCCCCAGGGTGCGAGGACCAGTCGAACTCCCACGAGAAATGGCCGCCCGTCAGCGCCGCCGCCAGCAGCTCGACCATCATCGACAACGCCGACCCCTTGTGACCGCCAAACGGCAGCAAGGCGCCGCCTTCGAGAATGGCCTTGGGGTCGGTGGTCGGCTGGCCGTTGGCATCTACGCCCATGCCCTCGGGCAACTGCTGGCCGGCCCGTGCAGCGATCTGCACATCGCCATGGGCCATGGCGCTGGTGGCCATGTCAAAGACGATCGGATCATGTTCGGCACACGGCGCGGCAAAGGCGATGGGGTTGGTGCCAAACAGCGGTTTGCGTGCACCATGCGGCACCACGCAGGTCATGCTGTTGACCACACTCAGGGCCACCAGGCCCTCTTCGGCGAACGGCTCTACATCCGGCCACAGCGCCGCGAAGTGGTGCGAGTTGTGGATCGCCAGCACTGCGATGCCGGCATTGCGTGCCTTGGCCACCAACAGCTCACGGGCCGCCGCCAGCGCCGGCTGAGCAAATCCGCCCGCTGCATCGACACTCACATAGCCAGCCGCCACGTCGCTGACCTTCGGCCTGGCCTGGCCATCGACCCAGCCACTGGCCAAGGTCGAGACATAGCCCGGAATACGGAACACACCATGGCTGTGAGCACCATCGCGCTGGGCGCTGGCGCAGTTGTGGGCCAGCACCTGGGCCACGGTCTCGCTGCAGCCATGACGCTGGAGGATCGCCTGCAACAGGTTCTGCAGCTCGGTAAAAGGCACACGCACGGCAGTGCCAGTGGAAGGTGCGGACATCTGAAGCTCCTTGTTGGAATTAGAGTGGCTACAGCGTTGCAACGACAAAAACTTTCCTGCATGTGACAGCTATCTGTCAAATATTGACTTGATGACAGAAAACATTCATTTTCTATCGCAAGCCTCACCCCCGGAGAAACAGCATGAGCCAACCGATCAAGCAACGCCTGGAAAACAGCCTGCAAGGGGCTGCCGCCTCAGGCCGCACGATCGCCAGCTACATGCTTGCCAACCTGCACGAACTGCCCTTTCAGACCTCGGCCAGCATCGCTGCCAAGCTGGGTGTCAGCGAATCCAGTGTTGGCCGTTTCTGCCGCTCGTTAGGTTATGCCCACCTCAAGGCGCTCAAGCAAGACCTGCAGAACGACCTGGGCGATGGCCCGTGGCTGGTCGGTGACCGCCTGCAAGACTACCGCCAGAACCATGATGCCAGCGACAACGCCGGCAGCCTGGAGCTGGAAATCGCCGCACTGGTGCGTGTGCACGAGTACCGCCAGAGCGAGCCCTGGCATCGCGTGGCACAGCGCCTGGCAAGCAAACCACGGGTGTTCATCGCCGGCTTTCAAACCGAGCGCGGCGTTGCCATGTGCATGAGCCACCTGCTGCAGTACCTGCGCGATGGCGTACAACTGGTCGACCTCAGCGCCGGGCACTTCGGTGAGGTGCTGTTGGGCCGCGCCGAAGACAGCGCACTGGTGGTGTTCGAGGCGCGTCGTTATTCCCGCCACGCCCTGCAGCTGTGCCAAAAGGCGCGCGAGGCTGGCATTGCGGTCACCCTGGTGACCGACACCTTCTGTGACTGGGCCGATGCCAACGCCGACGAGGTGTTCCGCATCCCCACCGAATTCAACCTGTTCTGGGAATCCACCGCGACCATGCTGTCGTGGGTGCACCTGATGGTCAACGAGGTCTGCAAGAAGCTCGGGCCGGATGTTGAAAAACGCTTGGAAGCGACTGCCGCTCTACATAACGAATTCGTCGGCTACACCTCGTGGCCGGCGGGAAAACAACAATAGCAAGAGTGCAAGAGGTGCGAGATGAACAAGACCATGGCTATGGTAGGTGCGTGTGCCCTGCTGCTGGCGGGCGCCGCCAGTGCTGAAACCCTGCGTTTCGCCACCGAAGGTGCCTACCCGCCCTTCAACTATGTCGACGCCGATAACCAGCTGCACGGCTTCGACATCGACATCACCCACGCCCTGTGCGAACAGATGAAAGTCGAATGCACCCTGGTCGCCCAGGATTGGGAAGGCATCATCCCGGCCCTGATGGCGCGCAAGTACGACGCCGTGGTCGCGTCCATGATCGATACCGAAGAGCGCCGCAAGAAAATCGCCTTCACCGATCATTACTACCGTACCCCGCTGACGGTGGCTGTAGCCAAGGACAGCAAGATCACAGACGCCCAGAACAACTTCGTCGGCTACACCGTGGGCGCCCAATCCTCGTCTACCCAAGCCATCTATGCCGAAGACGTCTACGGCAAGGCCGGTGCCGACGTGAAGCTCTACCCGACCATGGATGAAGCCAACGCCGACCTGGCCGCAGGCCGCCTGGATGGCGTGATCGCCGACAAGTTCCCCCTGCACGAGTGGATGACCAAGAACGGCCAGGACTGCTGCAAGATCCTCGGCGACGTGGCCGACACCAAGGCCGACGCGGCCATTGCCGTGCGCAAGGATGACGAGGCGCTGCGCCAACGCCTGAATACCGCACTGCAACAGATCGTTGCCAACGGTACCTACCAGAAGATCGCCAGCAAGTATTTCGCCTTCGATATCTACAACTGATCTTCAGGAAACGACGCAATCCTGTAGGAGCAGCCTTGTGCTGCGAAAGGGCCACAAAGTGGCCCCCTGCAATCTGTGCCGCGGCATACACCCTGGGGCTGCTCCGCAGCCCTTTCGCGACACAAGGCCGCTCCTACCAAGAGAACGCGTTGCCCACCTTAGGGGTTTGTCATGCTCGATCAATTGTCCTTGCTGTCCTTCGCCAGCGGAGGCTGGGGCCAGGCGTTGCTGGCCGGCGCCTTGGTCACCGTTTCGCTGGCCCTCGCCTGCCTGCCCATCGGCCTGCCGCTGGGCCTGGCCGTAGCGTTTGCCGCACGTTCGCGCAAACGCCTGCCACGGGCCTGGGCCACGACCTTTTCTACCGTGTTCCGCGGCCTGCCCGAACTGCTGACGCTGCTGATCATCTATTACGGCTGCCAGATCGCCGCGCAAAAAGTGTTGGCCGCCCTCGGCTATCAAGGCGAATTCCTGATCAACACGTTCCTGGCCGCCATGATCGCCTTCAGCCTGGTGTTTGCCGCATTCTCCAGCGAAATCTGGCTGGCAGCCTTCAAGACCCTGCCCAAAGGGCAACTTGAAGCGTGCTCGGCACTGGGCCTGAGCAAGCGCACAGGCTTCTTCAAGGTGGTGCTGCCACAACTGACGCGCATCGCCCTGCCCGGCCTGTCCAACAACTGGTTGTCGCTGCTCAAGGACACCTCGCTGGTGTCGACCATCTCGCTGGTCGACCTGATGCGCCAGACCAACCTGGCCGTCAGCGTGACCAAAGAGCCGATGTTCTTCTATGGCGTTGCCTGCCTGGGTTACCTGCTGTTCTCGGCGGTCTCGGGACGGGTCTTTGCCTTCATCGAACGGCGCAGCAGCCGTCACCTGCAAGGAGCCCGGGCATGAATATCGAACAATGGCTGGCAGTCGTCCTCGACCCGGACCTGCTGGAACGCTACGGCCCGCGCTTCGTCGATGGGCTGCTGGTGACAGCCAAGCTGGTGGCGATTTCATTCACCCTAGGCGCCGTGCTCGGCCTGTTGCTGGCACTGGCACGCTTGTCGCGCAGCCAGTTGCTGCAGCGCCTGTCGGCCGGTTATGTGTACTTCTTCCGCGGCTCGCCGCTGCTGGCGCAGTTGTTCCTCCTTTACTACGGCCTCGGCTCGTTGAAAGGTTTCTGGCAGGACGTCGGCCTCTGGTGGTTCTTCCGCGAAGCGTGGTTCTGCACGTTGCTGGCATTCACCCTGAACACCGCCGCCTACCAAGCCGAGATCTTCCGCGGCAGCCTGATGGCCGTCGCGCCTGGGCAGCATGAGGCGGCGCGGGCACTGAACCTGAGCCGCTCGACCACCTTCTTCAAGGTGATCCTGCCACAGTCGCTGCTGGTGGCCATCGGCCCACTGGGCAATGAACTGATCCTGATGATCAAGGCCAGCGCGATTGCTTCGCTGGTGACCATCTACGACCTGATGGGCGTGACCAAACTGGCGTTCTCGCGCAGTTTCGACTTCCAGATCTACCTGTGGGCCGCCGTGCTCTACCTGGTGATCGTCGAGCTGGTACGGCGCCTCCTGAAACACCTGGAAGCCCGCCTGGGCCGCCACCTGAACTGACCGAAGGATACGTTCCATGCATTGCCAGACTCTCGTTCTCGGCGCCGGCATTGTCGGCGTCAGCACCGCGCTGCACCTGCAGGCGCGCGGGCGCCAGGTGATTCTGATCGACCGCGACGAACCCGGCAGCGGCACCAGCCATGGCAATGCCGGGCTGATCGAGCGCTCCAGCGTGATTCCGTATGCCTTCCCCCGGCAAGCGGGCGCGCTGCTGCGCTACGGCCTGAACCGCCAGCCCGACGTACGCTACAGCTTGCTGCACTTGCCCAAGGCCGCACCGTGGCTGTGGCGCTACTGGCGCCAGTCGGCACCGGGGCGCCTGGCGGGTGCCGCCGCCGACATGCTGCCGCTGGTACAGCGCTGCGTCGAAGAGCATGACGCGCTGATCGATGCCGCCGGCCTGGAAGGGCTGGTTCAGGCCAAAGGCTGGATCGAGGTGTTCCGCGACCCGGCCCTATTCAAGCAGGCCAAGGAGGACCTCAAAGGCTTGAGCCGTTACGGCCTGCAGTACGAGATTCTCGAATGCGGGCAGCTTCAGGCACGCGAACACCAACTGGACAGCACCGTGGTGGGTGGCATTCATTGGCTCGACCCGAAGACCGTGAACAACCCCGGCGCCCTCACCCGCGGCTATGCGGCGCTGTTCGTCAAACGTGGCGGGCAGTTCCTGCATGGCGATGCGCGCAGCCTGCGCCAGGCCGAAGGGCAATGGCAGGTCGACAGCCGTCGCGGCCCGGTCACCGCCGACGAAGTGGTGGCCTGCCTCGGCCCACAGTCGGCCGACCTCTATGAAGGCCTTGGCTACCAGATCCCGTTGGCGATCAAGCGCGGCTACCACATGCACTACGCCACCCGTGACGGTGCGCAACTCGAGCATTCGATCTGCGATACCCAAGGCGGCTATGTGTTGGCGCCCATGGCCCGGGGCGTGCGCCTGACCACCGGTATCGAGTTTGCTGCCAGCGACGCGCCAGGCAACGAAATCCAGCTGCGCCGCTGTGAAGCCTTGGCCCGGCGGTTGTTCCCGGCACTCGGCGAACGCCTCGATGACGCGCCGTGGCTGGGCCGGCGCCCGTGCCTGCCAGACATGCGCCCAGTGATTGGCCCAGCGCCGCGGCACAAAGGCCTGTGGTTCAACTTCGGGCATGCACACCATGGCCTCACCCTGGGCCCGGTCAGTGGCCGGCTGCTGGCAGAACTGCTGACCGGCGAGCGCCCGTTTACCGACCCTGCGCCCTACAGCGCGACACGTTTCGACTGAACCCTGCGGAGAACAACAATATGACCGCCCCTTTGAGCCTTGCCAGCCTTGCTCCAGCACCCGACCCGCGCCCGGTACTGATCCGTATCGAGGGTTTGAACAAGCACTATGGCGCGTTTCATGTCTTGCGCGACATCGACCTGCAGGTCCGCGAAGGCGAACGCATCGTCCTGTGCGGCCCGTCCGGTTCGGGCAAGTCGACGCTGATCCGCTGCATCAATCGCCTGGAAGTGGCCGAAAAAGGCAGCGTCCAGGTGGATGGCACCGACCTGGCCGCCACCACGCGCCAGGCGGCGCAGATCCGCAGCGAGATCGGCATGGTGTTCCAGCACTTCAACCTGTTCCCGCACATGAGCGTGCTCGACAACTGCCTGCTGGCCCCCACCAGCGTGCGCGGGCTGTCGCGCAAGGACGCCGAGGAACGCGCGCGCATGTACCTGGCCAAGGTCGGCATCGAAAGCCAGGCGCACAAATACCCCAGCCAGCTGTCCGGTGGCCAGCAACAACGCGTGGCCATCGCCCGCGCCTTGTGCATGAAACCCCGCATCATGCTGTTTGACGAGCCGACCTCGGCGCTGGACCCAGAGATGGTCGCCGAGGTGCTGGATGTGCTGGTAAAGCTGGCCGACACGGGCATGACGATGCTCTGCGTCACCCATGAAATGGGCTTTGCCCGGCAGGTGGCCGAGCGGGTGCTGTTCCTTGAAGGTGGGCAGATCATCGAAGACAGCCCGCCTCAGGTGTTCTTCAACCAACCGAAGACCGAGCGGGCCAAAGGGTTCCTGGCGCAGATACTGCACTGATCCGTGTAGGAGCAGCCTTGCGCTGCGAAGAGGCCAGTGACAGCACCGTAAATCTTCGTGGCTGCCACTGGCCTCTTCGCAGCACAAGTCCATCGATTACAGGTGGCGTGCCAATGCATACGCCGCCTTCATTGCACCGCTGCAATGAACCAACTGCGTCGTTAAATATAATTGACCTCACCCCCTGCCAAACCCTTGCCGCCACAGGCCTGCAACGGTTTAACCCCCCTGAAATCGGCGTATAGCCCCCTCTAAAGCCTCTACCAGTCGTTTGACATATCGAACGGCTCTGGCAAGCTAGTAACAAGTCCCGACCGGAATCGTCGCCTCTGACGAGCCGGCAGTGCTCGGGGCTTCAGGTCGCACTCAAGGCCCCGGCCGTGCGCCTGCACAACAACGACAGGTCGAACCTGTCCCAAGGTGACATATGTCCAACAGCAACATTGGCAACAAGCAACCTTCCCTGCGCAAACCCGTCGTTCTGATGACCATGGGCAGCCAAGAGCGCAAAGGCCATGACTATCAGGTCATGACCCACAAATACATTACTCCGCTGGTCGACTTCGCCGGTTGCGTCCCGGTCCTGGTGCCCACCTGCTGTGGCACTGAAGACCTCGAGACCTACTTGGACATGGCCGACGGCGTCTACCTGACCGGTGCCGGCAGCAACATCGACCCGGCCCTGTACGGCCAGGAAAACGAAACCCCCGGCAAAGGCCAGGACAAGGCACGCGACCTGTTCGACATCCCGCTGGTCAAGGCAGCCCTTAAGCGTGGCCTGCCGATCTTCGGCATCTGCCGTGGCATGCAGGAAATCAACGTGGCGCTGGGTGGCGACATCTACCAGAAGGTGTACGCCGAGCCAGGCTTCAACGACCACCGCGAAAACCCCGAAGACCCGGTCGATGTGCAATATGCCCAAGTGCATGCCGTGAAGGTCAAGCCAGGCAGTTGGCTGCGCGACACCCTGGGCTGCGACGAGATCCGCGTGAACTCGCTGCATGGCCAAGGCCTGCGCAACCTGGGTAAAGGCATCGAGCCAATCGCCCTCGCCGAAGACGGCCTGGTCGAGGCTATTCATGCCCCGAGCATTTCGCCCTTCCTGTTCGCGGTGCAGTGGCACCCCGAGTGGCAAGCCGCGAAAAACCCTGATTCGATCAAGATCTTCCAAGCCTTCGGCGACGCTTGCCGCGCCCAGGTTCGCAAGTCCCAGGTCAAGCACCATCAGGCTGCCTGACACAAAGCTTCGTTAGCTTTGATCGCGGGGCGGCGCAAGGCCGCCCCCGCTTCCCCGGTCACCCTCTGCTGGTCCCAGAACACTTCCCGTGGATGCGGGCGGCGGGCTTGCGCCTGTCTCCGCGATCGTTTTTTCCTTCCCCCTCAAGAGATACGATGACTGTTTGCCATGAACCTGGGTGCCAGGCTTCATGCATGATCGGTTTTCGCCTACTACGCCCCATTCGCGGGCAAGCCCGCTCCCACGGGGTTTTCTAGGTGCTGAATGTTTGCGCTTTCCCTGTGGGAGCGGGTTTACCCGCGAAAGGGACGCCTGCAGAAACACGCCTTCCTCAGCCCATCAGGGAAAAAAAATGCATCGAGGGACTAGTCATCGTACAAGTTGTACGATAACTTACCTCCATCGCTTCTACACACCCTCACCCAAGCGCCACAGGATGCCTATAACAATGAATCCACAAGAACTGAAATCCATCCTCTCCCACGGCCTGCTGTCTTTCCCGGTCACCGACTTCAATGCCCAGGGCGACTTCAACCAGGCGGGTTACATCAAACGCCTGGAATGGCTGGCCCCTTATGGCGCCAGCGCCCTGTTCGCAGCCGGCGGTACCGGTGAGTTCTTCTCCCTGGCGGCCAGCGAATACAGCCAGGTGATCAAGACTGCCGTCGACACCTGCGCCACTTCGGTACCGATCCTCGCCGGCGTTGGTGGCTCGACCCGCCAGGCCATCGAATACGCGCAAGAAGCCGAGCGCCTGGGAGCCAAGGGCCTGCTGCTGCTGCCGCACTACCTGACCGAAGCCAGCCAGGACGGCGTCGCCGCCCACGTCGAAGCCGTGTGCAAATCGGTGAAGATCGGTGTAGTGGTCTACAACCGTAACGTCTGCCGCTTGAACGCCGACCTGCTGGAAAAACTCGCCGAGCGTTGCCCGAACCTGATCGGCTACAAAGATGGCCTGGGTGATATCGAGCTGATGGTGTCGATCCGCCGCCGCCTGGGCGATCGTTTCAGCTACCTGGGTGGCCTGCCGACCGCCGAAGTGTATGCTGCTGCCTACAAGGCCTTGGGTGTGCCGGTCTACTCGTCGGCCGTGTTCAACTTCGTGCCAAAGACCGCGATGGACTTCTACCACGCCATCGCCCGCGAAGACCACGCCACCGTTGGCAAGCTGATCGACGACTTCTTCCTGCCGTACCTGGACATCCGTAACCGCAAGGCCGGCTACGCAGTCAGCATCGTCAAGGCGGGCGCCAAGATCGCCGGTTACGACGCTGGCCCGGTGCGCACGCCGCTGACCGACCTGACTGCTGAAGAATACGAAATGCTCGCAGCCCTGATGGACAAGATGGGTCCGCAATAAGCGAACCCCCGCGGCCTGTCTCAGCCGCACCCGGAGTGGGAAGCCCCCACTCCGGTTACACCTCGTGAGCCCGCACAAAAATAACTAGTGGGAGTACTACCAGCATGCAAGCGACTAAGAAGACGCATGTGCGCTACCTGATCCTGTTCATGCTGTTTCTGGTGACCACGATCAACTATGCCGACCGCGCTACCATTGCAATCGCAGGCTCCAGCCTGCAGAAAGACCTCGGCATTGACGCCGTCACCCTCGGTTATATCTTCTCTGCCTTTGGATGGGCTTACGTGGCCGGCCAGATCCCTGGTGGCTGGCTGCTCGACCGTTTCGGCTCCAAGAACGTCTACGCCTTCAGCATCTTCACCTGGTCGCTGTTCACCCTGTTGCAAGGGTTTGTCGGTGGCCTGCCGGTGGCATGGGCAATCGTAACGCTGTTCACCCTGCGTTTTCTGGTCGGTTTTGCCGAAGCCCCGTCGTTCCCGGGCAACGCCCGCATCGTCGCGGCCTGGTTCCCCACCGCAGAACGCGGCACGGCCTCGGCCATCTTCAACTCGGCCCAGTACTTCGCCACCGCACTGTTTGCCCCGATCATGGGCTGGATTGTCTTCAGCTTCGGTTGGGAACACGTGTTCGTGGTCATGGGCGGCCTCGGCATCCTGTTCTCGTTCGTCTGGATGAAGACCATCTACAACCCCAAGCAACACCCGCGCATCAGCCAAAGCGAGCTCGAGCACATCGAGCAGAACGGCGGCCTGGTGGACATGGACCAGAAACGCGGCAACGACGGCCCGAAATGGGGCTACATCAAGCAGTTGCTGACCAGCCGCATGCTGCTGGGCGTGTACCTGGGCCAGTATTGCATCAACGCCATCACCTACTTCTTCCTGACGTGGTTCCCGGTGTACCTGGTGCAAGAGCGTGGGATGACCATCCTCAAGGCGGGCATCATTGCCTCGCTGCCGGCCATTTGCGGCTTCATCGGTGGCGTGCTGGGCGGGGTGCTGTCGGACTGGCTGCTGCGCCGCGGCAATTCGCTGACCTTCTCGCGCAAGCTGCCGATCGTCTGCGGCCTGTTGCTGTCGACCACCATGGTCTTCTGCAACTACGTCGACGCTGAATGGATGGTGGTCGGTTTCATGACCTTGGCCTTCTTCGGCAAAGGCATTGGTGCACTGGGCTGGGCTGTGGTCGCCGACACCTCGCCCAAGCAGATCGCCGGCCTTTCGGGCGGCCTGTTCAACACCTTCGGTAACATCGCCTCGATCACCACGCCCATCGTCATCGGCTACATCATCAGCGCCACCGGTTCGTTCAAGTGGGCCCTGGTGTATGTAGGCGCCAACGCCCTGGTCGCGGTGTTCAGCTACCTGGTGATCGTCGGCCCGATCAAGCGCATCGAGCTGCATGAAACCCCAAAGGCTGAAGCCGACGTCACCGCCAATGGTGACCTGGCAAGCGCCCGACACTGAGTGAACACGCCCGCGCCCGGCACCTGCCGGCCGCGGGCGGATGTATAAAGCCTGAGCAATCACAAGAAGGGCCCGAACATGCAGTTGATCGAACATTCCGACTCGCCCCGCTACGTCCGCCTGCACGATGACGACAATGTCGTGGTAGTGGTCAACGACGGTGGCCTGGGCGAAGGCGCCCGCTTTCCCGACGGCCTGACCCTGGTCGAAGGCGTGCCGCAGAGCCACAAGGTCGCCACCGTACTGATCGCCAAAGGCGAGCCGGTGCGCCGCTATGGGCAGATCATCGGTTACGCCCTTGAAGACTTGCCCCAAGGCAGCTGGGTGCAGGAAAGCCAGCTGGCCATGCCAGAAGCCCCAGCGCTGGACAGCCTACCGCGCTGCGACGCCGTCCCCGACGCCTTGCCGCCGCTCGAGGGGTTTACCTTCGAGGGCTACCGCAATGCCGACGGCACCGTCGGCACCCGCAACATCCTCGGCATCACCACCACCGTGCAATGCGTGACGGGCGTGCTGGAGCATGCGGTCAAGCGTATTCGCCAAGAGTTGCTGCCGTTGTACCCCAACGTCGATGACGTGGTCGCCATCACCCACAGCTACGGCTGCGGCGTGGCGATCAACGCCCGCGATGCCTACATCCCGATCCGCACCGTGCGCAACCTGGCGCGCAACCCTAACCTTGGCGGCGAAGCGCTGGTCATCAGCCTGGGCTGTGAAAAGCTGCAGGCCGGCCAGGTCATGCACGACAACGACCCCTCGGTAGACCTCAGCGACCCGTGGCTGTATCGCCTGCAGGACGCCAGCCTGGGCTTCGGCGAAATGATCGAACAGATCATGGCGCTGGCTGAAACCCGCCTGAAGAAACTCGACCAGCGCCGTCGCGAAACGGTGCCCGCCAGCGAGCTGATCCTGGGCATGCAGTGCGGCGGCAGCGATGCCTTCTCCGGCATCACTGCCAACCCCGCGCTGGGTTATGCCTCGGACCTGCTGGTACGCGCCGGCGCGACCGTGCTGTTCTCGGAAGTGACCGAAGTGCGTGACGCCATCTACATGCTGACCTCCCGCGCCGAGAACCAGGACGTGGCTGAGGCGCTGGTGCGCGAGATGGACTGGTACGACCGCTACCTGCAGCAAGGTGCGGCCGACCGCAGCGCCAACACAACGCCGGGCAACAAGAAAGGCGGCCTGTCGAATATCGTCGAAAAGTCCTTGGGCTCGATCGTGAAGTCCGGCAGCGGCGCTATTCAGGGCGTGCTCGGCCCTGGCGAGCGAGTCGCCCGCAAAGGCCTGATCTTCTGCGCGACCCCGGCCAGCGACTTTGTCTGCGGTACCTTGCAGCTCGCAGCTGGCATGAACCTGCATGTCTTCACCACCGGCCGCGGCACGCCGTACGGCCTGGCCATGGCACCCGTGGTCAAGGTGTGCACCCGCACCGAGCTGGCCGAGCGCTGGCCTGACCTGATCGACATCGACGCCGGGCGCATCGCCACAGGCCGCTCGAGCATCGAGGAACTGGGTTGGGAGCTGTTCCACTACTACCTGGACGTGGCCAGCGGCCGCAAGCAGACCTGGGCCGAACAACACCGGCTGCACAACGACATCACCCTGTTCAACCCGGCGCCGATTACCTGATGTAGCGGTTTGGCATGGCCCCTGTGGGAGCGGGCCATACCGTCCTTCAGCCTTTTATTTCATCAAAGGAGCACCCCATGCCTGAGATCCTCGGCCACAACTTCATCGCCGGCCAGCGCAGCGCCGCTGGCGCGCAACGCCTGCAGAGCCTGGACGCCACCACTGGCGAGGCCCTGCCCTACAGCTTTGCCCAGGCCACCGAGGCTGAAGTGGACCAAGCCGCTCAAGCCGCCGCTGCCGCCTTCGCCGAATTCCGCCAACTGGCCCCGGCGCGCCGCGCCGAATTCCTCGATGCCATCGCCGCCGAACTGGATGAGCTGGACGACGCCTTCGTCGCCATCGTCTGCCGCGAAACCGCCCTGCCTGCAGGGCGTATCCAGGGCGAGCGCGGGCGTACCAGTGGCCAGATGCGCCTGTTCGCGCAAGTCCTGCGCCGCGGTGATTACCTGGGGGCACGCATCGACCTGGCCCTGCCGGATCGCCAACCGCTGCCTCGTGTCGACCTGCGCCAGATGCGCATTGGCGTAGGCCCGGTTGCCGTGTTCGGTGCCAGCAACTTCCCGCTGGCCTTCTCGACTGCCGGTGGCGACACCGCCGCCGCCCTCGCCGCAGGCTGCCCGGTAGTGTTCAAGGCGCACAGCGGCCACATGGCCACAGCCGACCTGGTCGGTTGTGCCATCCAGCGCGCCGCTGAGCGCACCGGCATGCCCAAGGGCGTGTTCAACATGGTCTTCGGCGGCGGGGTCGGCGAATGGCTGGTCAAGCACCCGGCGATCCAGGCCGTCGGCTTTACTGGCTCGCTCAAGGGTGGCGATGCGCTGTGCCGCATGGCCGCCGAACGCCCACAGCCGATCCCGGTGTTTGCCGAGATGTCGAGCATCAACCCGGTGATCATCCTGCCCGGCGCCCTGGCCAAACGCGGCGAAGCCATCGCCCGCGAACTGGCAGGCTCAGTGTGCCTGGGTGCCGGCCAGTTCTGCACCAACCCTGGCCTGGTGATCGGCCTGCAATCGCCGCAATTCAGCCAGTTGCTGGCCGACCTCGGCCAGCACCTCGACCAACAGGCTGGCCAGACCCTGCTCAACGCCGGCGGCCTGCGCAGCTACGTTGGCGGCCTGGAGCACCTGCACGCCCACGCTGGCATCGAGCACCTGGCCGGCCAGGCACAGGAAGGCAACCAGGCCCACGCCCAGCTGTTCAAAGCTGACGCCCGCCTGCTGGTCGACGCCGACCCGTTGCTGCAAGAAGAAGTGTTTGGCCCGACCACTGTGGCCGTCGAAGCCCAGGACAACGAACAACTGCGCGCCGCACTGCTCGGCCTGCGCGGCCAACTGACCGCGACCCTGATCGGCGAGCCGGAGGATTTCGAAGCGTTCGCCTGGCTGGTGCCGCTGCTGGAAGAAAAGGTCGGCCGGATTCTGGTCAATGGCTACCCGACGGGTGTCGAAGTGTGCGACGCCATGGTGCATGGTGGGCCGTACCCGGCAACCTCGGATGCACGCGGCACGTCGGTCGGCACCTTGGCCATCGACCGTTTCCTGCGCCCGGTGTGCTACCAGAACTACCCGCAGGCGCTGCTGCCTGAGGCGCTGCGCGATGGCAACCCGCTGGGGCTGCGTCGCCTGGTGAATGGGCAGTGGAGCGAAGAGGCGATCTGATCGTCTTTAGAATGGAAAAAGCCCCGCACATGTCGTGATGCTGTTCACTTAAGTTATCCATTGCCTGTATTGGGGCCGCTTTGCGGCCCATCGCGGCACAAGGCCGCTCCCACAATGTTCGCGTATGCCCTGTAAATAGGGGCACAACGCGGTCGGTGTGGGAGCGGCCTTGTGCCGCGATGGGCCGCAGAGCGGCCCCGGCATTCTTAACTGAACAGCATTACGCACATGTCGGGGCTTTTTCTTTTGTCTGTACCGGCCCCTTCGCGGGTGAACCCGCTCGCACAGGGGTGGCACAGATTTCAAGCCTGCAGTGATCCTGTGGGAGCGGGTTTACCCGCGAAGAGGCCAGCCTGGGCGACAAAGGGCTCAGACCCCCTGCGCCTCCGCCTCTTCATGCGCCTGACGCAACCGCTCGCGGCTGTTGCTCAAGTGCATGCGCATGGCCATCTTCGCCCCTTCGCTGTCTTGCCGGGCAATCGCTTCGTAGATCGCCTCGTGCTCATGCATCAACCGGCTCATGTAGTGCGCCTGGTCATCGTGGGCCAGGCGTGCCGAATTGAGCCGGGTACGTGGAATGATGCTGGTACCCAGGTGGTTGATGATGTCGGCAAAGTAGTGGTTGCCGCTGGCCTGGGCGATGCGCAAGTGGAACTGGAAGTCCGCGGACACGGCATCGGTCGCATGGGCCGCGCCTTCGTTGAGCTCGTCCAGCGCTGCGCGCATGCCAACCAGCTGTTCATCGCTGCGCCGCTGCGCCGCCAACCCTGCCGACTCGATCTCCAGGGCAATGCGCAACTCCAGCACTGCCAGCACTTCGCGCAGGGTCACCACGGTCGCCGGGTCGATGCGGAAACCGCCCGTGGCCGGTGCGTCCAGCACAAAGGTGCCGATGCCATGGCGGGTCTCCACCTGGCCTGCGGCCTGCAGCCGCGAGATGGCCTCGCGCACCACGGTGCGGCTGACGCCCTCTTCCGCCATGATCTGCGATTCGGTCGGCAGCTTGTCGCCGCGCTTGAGCTGGCCGCTGCGAATTCGCTCGGTCAGCACCGTGACCAGTTCCTGGGCCAGACTGCGCGGCTTGCGCCGGGTCCTTGCCTGTACCTGCTGCTCTGTCATGCCCTGTATTTCACCTTGAAAGACAGCGCCCATAATAGCGCAAGCAGTTGTACGATCACATACACCCAATGCGGTATTTCACACTGTGTCTGCGACACGCGTAATGCGAAAAATCAGCGCCACATGCTGGCCCAAAGCCAGCGAAAGGCTGTACCGTGCGGCTTCGCGCTCACTTATCCATGGAAGGAAACGACAGCATGAAACCGCTCGACCGCATTCTGCTCGCCACTGGCCTGCTGATCCCCCTGTGGCTGCTGGCCGGCGTGTGGCTGACCGCCCAGGCGTACCCCGGCTATGACCACCTGCAACAGGCCATGAGCCAACTCGGCGCCGTGGGTGCAGCTACCCAGCACTGGTCACCGCGGGTCAACAACTTCCCACTGGCCGTGTTGTTCGCACTGTTTGCCTGGGGCCTGGCCCGTCGCTGGCAGGGATCGACCCTGGCGCGGGTCAGCGCGGCCCTGGTGCTGCTGCATGGCCTGGGCAGCCTGGGCACCGGCTGGTTCCCCTGCGACCAAGGGTGTGCACCGGCACAGCCTTCGCTGTCGCAGCAGTTGCACAACCTCTCGGGCTTGCTGATGTTCCTTTCGTTGACCCTGGCCAGTGCGCTGTGGGCCTGGCTAGGCAACCGGATGGCCGGCTCACGGGCCTTGAGCCTGTTCTCCTTGGCAGCCGTAGTGCTGGCGATCGTGACCGTCGCGCTGATGGGCAAGGCTGTTGAAAGTGGCCATCTGTTCGGCTTGTACCAGCGCTTGAACTACGGCGTATCGGTCATCTGGGTGGCAGGCCTTGCCTGGGCCAGCCTGCGTGCCCCCGCCTCAGGGCGGTTGCGAATGGCCACTGCCTGACGGCAAATTGCTGGCCCCCAGGTGTTTGAAGGGAAGGCAAACTCCCTTCTCCTTCAGATGCTTAGGACAGCAACATGCGAGTACTTCTAGCAACGATGGCTGGCTGCCTGCTGGCCACGGCCGCCTTCGGCGTGCAGGCCAGGACGCTGAGCCAGAACGATCGCCAGACCTGTGGCTGGGGCGCACAGATCGCCGCAGAAGCCCAGCAGGCCAAGCTATCAGGGGTAACCCTGTATGCCACGCGCAAGAAGTTACAGGCGCGCAAGTTCGCCAAGCCGTGGATGCGCATGACCGCGTTCGGCATTACCGAGCAGACTTACAACAGCCGTTCGCGATTGAAACCTGCGGCGATCAAACAGACCTATTACGAGCAATGCGTGCAGCATGCCGTCGCAAGGCGATAAATCCATATTTCTCAATAGGTTAGCCTGATTATTTTCAGCAAAATCTTAACAACAGGCAAAACAGCTAAAAATAGTTTTTATCGTTTATTTTCAATTAGTTAAGTAATAAAATTAAGGCGAAATCTAAAGATGATCGCCCTGGTGCCGCCAGGGCGCTCCCGCACTGAACTGCTCAGTCACCCACGCCTTGAAAACCCCGAGTGCAGCGGTGTTCAGCCGTGCCGTAGGCCGCACCAGGTAGATCCCTGCCGCCACATCGAGCTGCCACTGCGGTAGCACCCGCACCAAGCGCCCACTGGTCAAGTCCTCACCCATCAACCAGTCGCCGCCAGCCAATATGCCCACCCCCCGGCGGGCAGCTTCGAGCAAGGCTTCATTGTCATTACTGCGCAACGAACCACTGACCTTGACACTGACTTGCTGCGCTTGCCGGGTGAGGCGCCATTCGGGAAACGAACGCAAGCCGCTGAAGCCGAGGCAGTTATGCCCGGCTAGCTGCTCAGGCTGCTGCGGCGTGCCATGGCGGGCCAAGTAACCCGGCGAGGCGCAGAGGATGCGGCGGTGATCGCACAGTTGTTGCGCCACCAGGCGGTTATCGGCCAACTCGCCGATACGGATGGCAGCGTCAAAGCCCTCGCCGATCAGGTCAACGAAGCGATCAGCGTACTCGGCCTCCACTGTGACCTGCGGATAGGCCAGCACAAAATCCGCCAACATCCCGCTCAACCAGCGCCGCCCCATGGCCGCCGGCAAGGCGAGGCGCAAACGCCCCCGCACCGTTACCGCCCCTTGCGTGGCTTCCTGTTCGGCTTCGGCGATCAGCCGGCTGGCCTCACGCACCCGCGCCACCAACCGTTCACCTTCGTCGGTGAAGCGCAGTTGCCGCGTGCTGCGCTCAACCAAGCGGATACCAAGGCGTGCTTCGAGTGCGCTCAGGCGCTTGGACAGCACCGTGGGGTGGCGTGCCAGTTGCTGTCCAGCAGCCGCGAACGACCCCTGCTCGTGCAAGGCCAGCAAGGTGGCAAGTTCATCGGCGCGGCGGCTGTCGAAGGCATCCATGGCAAGGCTCGGCAGAAGGTAGGAAAGTCAGGCGGTGAGAATCAGCGCCCCTTCCGACAGCCCTTGCTCCAGGTCCGCGTGGGCCCTGGCCGCTTCGGCCAGCGGGTAGCGACGCCAGACCCGAGGCTGGATGATACCTGCGTCGACCGCCCCCAGCACATCGGCGGCGCGCTGCTGGTATTCCTCGACGGTGCGGGTATGGGCTGCCAGTGACGGGCGCGTCAGGTACAGGGAGCCTTTGGCATTGAGCGTGGCCACTTCAATGGCCGCCGGCGCGCCGGAGGTGCCGCCAAATGACACCAGCAACCCGCGCGGGCGCAGGCTGTCCAGCGAGGCCTCCAGCGACACCTTGCCGACACTGTCATACACGACGTCCACGCCCTCGCCCTGCGTCAACTCACGCACCTCCTTGGCCAACGTGGCCGCCTCGAACACCCGCACGTGATGGCAGCCCGCCGCCCGCGCCCGTTCGACGCTCTGTGGTCGTGACACTACGCCAATCACGGTCGCCCCCAGGTGCCTGGCCCAAGACGCCATGAGCTGCCCCAATGCCCCGCCCGCGCCATACAGCAGCACCTGGGTACCCGGCCCCATGCGGTAGGTGCTCTTCAGCAGGTACTGCGCGGTGATGCCCTTGAACAATACGGCTGCGGCGGCTTCGTCATCCAGTGAGTCCGGCAGCTTGACCAGGCGCTCGGCAGGGAACAGCCGCCCGCTGGCATAAGCGCCTACCGGCCCCATCGCATACGCCACCCGGTCCCCCACGCGCACATTGCCCACCCCTTCACCCACCGCGCTCACCCGCCCTGCGCCCTCCAGCCCCAGGCCAGACGGCAATGCCAGGGGCGCCCCGCCCTTGCGCTGCAGTACGTCCAGCGGGTTGACGCCCATGGCGGTCTGCTCCAGCCACACCTCGCCTGGCCCTGGCACTTGCGGTTGGACGTGCTGCACCTGCATGACATCGGCAGTGCCGGTGGCGTTGAGTGTTATACGGCTGGCCATGATCGATTCCTGTGAGGATGAAGGTTTCGATACAGGCTAATTAGGCATGGCAAGTTGAACAATACGGCGCAGTGCAGATGATTTCTGCAACCCGTGCAGCAATAGCCGATCGCCATGCGCACCGCCGCAACCCAAACCAGAGCATCTGTTAGGCTGATCAAAGCCCGCCCAACCAGCCTCGACTATTCGCCCCATGGATGAACTGCGCAAGATCGACCTCAACCTGCTGCTGGCCTTGCATGCACTGCTGACAGAGAAGCACGTGACCCGCGCCGCCCTGCGCCTGCACCGCAGCCAGCCGGCGGTGAGCCACGCGCTGGCACAATTGCGCAGGCACTTCGACGACCCCTTGTTGATTCGCCAGAACGGCCGCATGGCCCTGACCGCACGTGCGCAGGCACTGGCCAAGCCGCTGCAAGATGCCTTGGGCAACCTCAACGCGCTGCTGGCCGCTCCACTGTTCGACCCTGCCAAGGCGCAGCGTCGGTTCCGTTTGTCATTGTCCGACTATGCTTCGCGCATCATCCTTCCGCCCCTGGTCCGCCACGTGCGCCAGGTAGCACCCGGTGTGGACCTGGCAATCAGCCAGGCCAGCCGTGAAACCATGCTGGCCCAGTTGCTCGACGGGGAGCTCGACCTGGCCTTGGGCCTATTCCCCGAGCTGCCGCAGAGCATCACCGCCCAGCCCCTGTTCGAGGAACACTTCATCAGTGTTGCCGACCGCCAGGTGCTGCCTGCCAGTGGGGGCCTAGCGTTGGCCGACTGGCTGGCTCGCCCCCATGTGTTGATGGCCATGCACCCCGATGCCCATGATGAAATAGAACGGGCATTGGCCGCCCACGGCCTGCAGCGGCGGATAGCCCTGGCACTGCCGCACTGGAGCGCAGCGGTCGAGGTGCTTGCGGGCACCGACCTGATTCTGACGGTGGCCAGCCGCGCGGTAGGTTCATTGCGCCAGCATCAGGCGTTGCGCCGGTTTGAGCCGCCACTGGCCATTCCTTCGTTTGCCTATCAGCAGGCCTGGCACAGCCGCAAAGACAGCGACGCCGGGCATCGCTGGCTGCGCGAGGCCGTGTGGGCCTGCAGCCAGCCAGGCACTTGATCAGCGCTGTGACTGCTCGAGCACCACAGGCTTGGCCGCAGCGCTGCTCCCCCAGTTCCCCTGGACCAGAAACACCCCACACAGGATCAGTACCACGCCGGCCACCCGAGCCAGGCTGACCGGTTTGCCCCCCAGCCCCATTACCCCGAAATGGTCAGCGATGACCGCCGTCAAGATCTGTCCTGCCACCACCAGCACCAGAAAGCCTGCAGCGCCCAGTTTCGGTGTCAGTGCTGCCGCGCCGGCCACGTAGAGCGCGCCCAGCACGCCGCCAATCCACAGCCACCACGGCCCTTGGAGGGCCTTGCCCAGGTCTGGCGTTGGCACCCGCAGTATCAGCAGCGCCGCAATTACCACCACTGAACTGACCGTCAGCGAGGTGAACGCCCCCCATAACCAGTGGCCCAACGCCCGGCCAACAGCGGCGTTGCCAGCTGCCTGAAACGGCAGCACGGCACCCGCCAGCAACGCCATCGCCACGGGGATACCCAACAGAACCATCGACTTGCTCAACATGACTTCCCTCACCTTGTAGTGTGATGGAGGCCATGATCGATGGATCTGCACCGCTTATGGAAATCAAACACATGCACCCCGACTATTCGCCGCATGAATAGCCGGGCACCTCACACGCCGAACCTAGCGTGAGGTCTCCACGCGCAGCACTTCGGTGTAGATGGCATCGACCGTTTGGCCGACCTTGAGGTTCTTCATGCGCGCCTGCAGGTCAGGGTTCTCGACCTTTACCACCTGCAGCTTGCCTTCCGGCGGCAGCAGGCTCACCTCATGCTTCTTGAGGTCGATCTTCTTGATCTGCGACGTGACCTTGACCTGGCGGAACGCCTCACCGCCGGGGTTGGGGTTGTCCTTGGTGGCGCGAATGCTGCCGGACTCATCACTCACTTTAGGCGCGCCGCCCACGTCGGTATTGAGCACATAAGCCACAGCGCGGGTCACGTAGATGTCGACCGTGTCGCCGACCTTGAGGTTAGGCAGCGCCTTGGCCTTCTCGGTCAATTGGAAGGTCACAGGCTTGCCGTTGGCGCCCTCCACCGTGACCTGGCGGCTGGCCAGGTCGATAGCCTGCACCTTGGTGGTGACATGGCTTTCCAGCGCTTCGCTACCAATCGGCACATCAGCGGCCTGGGCCGTGAAGCTGCCAGCGAAGACCAGCGAGGCAAGTGCGACAGCGCGAGCGAGTGAGCTAATGGGTTTCATAGGCCTGCTTCCCTGTATTCGTTTCCGGGTTGGCGCGTGAAAGGTTCACGCGCCAACAAGCATAGTCATTACTGGCTGCGCGTCACCCGCCAGACCGTATTGGCCAGGTCGTCGGCAATGATCAAGGCACCGCGCGGGTCGACGGTGACCCCCACCGGCCGCCCACGCGTCTTGCCGTCCTCGCCCCGGAAGCCCGTGGCGAAGTCGATCGGTTCGCCTGCCGGCTTGCCATTGCTGAACGGCACGAAGATCACCTTGTAGCCCACGGGGTTTGGCCGGTTCCAGCTACCGTGCTCACCCACGAACACCCCATCGGCGAAGCGCTCGCCCATGGCCGGTACCGAGAAGTCGACCCCCAATGCAGCCACATGCGAGCCAAGGCTGTAGTCCGGCTTGATTGCCGCCGCCACCTTGTCCGGGTTCTGTGGCCTGACTCGGTCATCGACGTTCTGGCCCCAATAACTGTAGGGCCACCCATAAAACCCGCCTTCACGCACCGACGTCAGGTAGTCCGGGACCAGATCAGGGCCGAGCTCATCACGCTCGTTGACCACCGCCCACACCTGCCCGCTCTGCGGCTGAACAGCCAAGGCCGTCGGGTTGCGCAAGCCGGTCGCATAGGGCCGGTGAGCACCGGTCTGGGCATCGACCTGCCAGACCATGGCCCGATCGATCTCCACTTCCAGGCCGCGCTCGGTGATGTTGCTGTTCGAGCCGATACCCACATAAAGGAAGCGCCCATCAGCGCTGACGGCCAACGACTTGGTCCAGTGGTGGTTGATTTCGGCAGGCAGGTCGGTGACCTTGACCGGCGCACCGCTGGCCTTGGTCTGGCCCTCTTGGTAGTCGAAACGCACCAGTGCATCCTGGTTGGCCACGTACAGCTTGCCGTTGGCAAACGCCAGGCCGTAAGGGGCGTTGAGGTTTTCAGCAAACACCGTCTGCACCTCGTAGGTGCCATCGCCGTCGGCGTCGCGCAGCAAAGTCAGGCGATTGCCGCCTTTGACCTGGGTATTGCCCTTGGCCTTGATCTGGCTGGCGATCACATCCTTGGGTTTGAGTTTTGCGGCGCTGCCGCCGCGGCCTTCGGCTACGAGAATATCGCCATTAGGCAGCACCAGGCTCTGGCGCGGGATGTTCAGGCCGGTGGCGATTGCCGTGACGCTGAAGCCCTCAGGTACAGTCGGCTTCTGCTCACCCCAGGCCACTGGCTCAGCGATCTTCATGCTCGGCAGCAAACCACGCTGTGGCTCAGGCAGCTTGGGGTCCGGGCCATGGGCTTGAGTGGGCGTGCCTTCCCCACCACAGGCGCTGATCAGTAACGCCATGCTCAACAGGCTCAAGGTATGCAAAGGCTTCATGCCACACCTCCCGAACGCAGGTTGCTAAGGCCAGTCCACGCTGCAACAGCTGCGAGCCCGGTCACAATGACCGACAGCACCAACCCCGACGGCATCACTGCCCAGGCGTCCTTGGCATGCTCGAAGGCATTGACCAACCCCAACACCCAGGCCGCCAGCAACAGCACGAAATACAGGGTCGCACGCCCGCCCTTGCGCTCGGCGCGGATCAGGTTGACCAACGCGAACAGCAGCGCCAGCCCACAGAACACCAGGCCACCGGCAATTAGCCAGGCCGCGAAGTTGCTCCATTGGATCTGGTAGCTATTGAAGTAGGCGATATCGCTCAGCAGCGCGCCAAGAAACAGCGGAACACTGCCGGCCAGCAGCATGGCGTGCAGTGGGCCTGGCGTGCAGCGGTAAAGGGTTTGCTCAGATGCGGTCACGGCGCCTCCTTATCGTTCAGTGACCCGGGCCTGATGACAACGACATCGTCAGGCGTGCGCGGGGTGCGCTAAAGAAAGGAGCGTCTCTACGACGGGATAGTTCACCGTTTCGCTTGAATGGTATCCTGCAAGCACCCGCGCTGTACTTTTCCACCTTCAGCGCTTTGGCATCATTCGAACAAGGAGAACAGCATGAGCGACTACCGGGAGCGCACGTGGGCGTTCTGGGCACTGAACACGCTGCTCATCCTCGGCCTGGGGCTGAGCGCGGGCTGCTCCAGCAAAAAAAACCAAGCCCGCTATGCGGCCTCCACCGTTGGCTCCAACTGCTTCGCCAAGGCCGTACCGACTACCGGCGAAGGTGGCCTGGCCTGGGGCAATACCCTGAGCATTGCCCGGCAGAAGTCGCTGAACAACTGTGTGCGCTATGCAGGCAGGTCTGGGGGGACGCCGAAGACCTGCCAGGTGGTGATGGCCAAGTGCAAGAACTAGGCAGCAGTCGCTATTGGAGATGGCTGCGAGGTGCACGGCTTGGGGCTTTTGGCGCCTATGAGATCGAGCGCCGCGCGGGCGGCGCTCGGTCTGATAGGCGCCGCAAACCTCAAGGCATAAAACGCATCAGGCAAACTTGGCCCGAGCCGCATGCAGCTTCTTGTAGCTCTCGATCAAACGCAAATGACGATCCAGCCCTTCCAGCTTCATGCTGGTCGGCGTCAGGCCGTGGAAGCGCACGCTGCCGTCCACCGAGCCCAGCACCGCGTCCATCCGCGGGTTGCCGAACATGCGGCGGAAGTTGGTTTCGTAGTCTTCCATCTCCAGTTCATCATCCAACACCACCTCCAGCACCACGTTCAACGCCTGGTAGAACAGGCCACGCTCGACGGTGTTGTCGTTGAACTGAAGGAACGCCTCAACCAGCTCCTTGGCATCTTCGAAGCGCTGCACGGCCAGGCAGATCAGTAGCTTCAGCTCAAGAATGGTCAACTGGCCCCACACCGTATTGTCGTCGAACTCAACGCCGATCAACGTGGTGATGGTGGTGTAATCGTCCACATCGCAGTTGTCCAGGCGCTTGAGCAGCAACTTCAGCGAACGGTTGTCCAGGCTGTGCAGGTTGAGGATGTCAGCGCGGAACGACAAGGCCCGGTTGGTGTTGTCCCAGATCAGGTCCTCGACCGGGTAGATCTCCGAGTAACCCGGCACCAGGATGCGGCACGCGGTGGCACCGAGGTTGTCGTACACCGCCATGTACACTTCTTTGCCCAGGTCTTCGAGGATGCCGAACAGGGTCGCAGCTTCCTGTACGTTGGAATCTTCGCCATGGCCAGAGAAGTCCCACTCGACGAATTCGAAATCGGCCTTGGCGCTGAAGAAGCGCCACGACACCACGCCGCTGGAGTCGATGAAGTGCTCGACGAAGTTGTTCGGCTCGGTCAGCGCGTGGCTTTCGAAGGTGGGCTGCGGCAGGTCGTTCAGGCCTTCGAAGCTGCGGCCCTGCAACAACTCGGTGAGGCTGCGCTCCAACGCCACTTCCAGGCTCGGGTGCGCGCCGAACGAGGCGAACACGCCACCGGTGCGCGGGTTCATCAAGGTCACGCACATGACCGGGAACTCACCGCCCAGCGATGCGTCCTTGACCAGCACCGGGAAGCCCTGCTCTTCCAGCCCCTGAATACCGGCAACGATGCCCGGGTACTTGGCCAGCACTTCCTGCGGTACATCCGGCAGGCACAGTTCGCCCTCGAGGATCTCGCGCTTCACCGCACGCTCGAAGATTTCCGACAGGCACTGCACTTGCGCCTCAGCGAGGGTGTTGCCCGCGCTCATGCCGTTGCTGAGGAACAGGTTCTCGATCAGGTTGGACGGGAAGTACACCACCTCCTGGTCCGACTGGCGCACGAATGGCAGCGAGCAGATGCCCCGCGCGGTGTTGCCCGAGTTGGTGTCGTACAGGTGCGAGCCGCGCAGTTCACCGTCGGGGTTGTAGATTTCCAGGCAGTTCGCGTCGAGGATCTCGCTGGGCAGCGCGTCCTTGGGGCCCGGCTTGAACCACTGCTCGTTCGGGTAATGCACGAACGGCGCGTTAGCGATGTCCTCGCCCCAGAACTGGTCGTTGTAGAAGAAGTTGCAGTTCAGGCGCTCGATGAACTCACCCAGCGCCGAGGCCAGCGCGGCCTCCTTGGTCGAACCCTTGCCATTGGTGAAGCACATCGGCGACTGTGCATCGCGCACATGCAGCGACCACACGTTGGGCACGATATTGCGCCACGAGGCGATCTCGATCTTCATCCCAAGGCCCGCGAGAATCGCCGACATGTTGGCGATGGTCTGCTCCAGCGGCAGGTCCTTGCCCGGGATGTAGGTGCTGGTGTCCGATACCGGCATCAGCAGCCCCTGGGCATCGGCGTCGAGGTTGTCCACCACCTCGATGACGAATTCAGGCCCGGTCTGCACGACCTTCTTTACCGTGCAACGGTCGATGGAACGCAGGATGCCCTGGCGGTCCTTCTCGGAGATGTCTTCAGGCAGCTCGACCTGGATCTTGAAGATCTGGTTGTAGCGGTTTTCCGGATCGACGATGTTGTTCTGCGACAGCCGAATGTTTTCGGTGGGGATGTCGCGGGTCTGGCAGTACAGCTTCACGAAGTAAGCCGCGCACAGGGCCGAAGACGCCAGGAAATAGTCGAACGGCCCCGGGGCCGAACCGTCGCCTTTGTAACGGATCGGTTGGTCGGCGATCACCGTGAAGTCGTCGAACTTGGCTTCGAGACGGAGATTGTCGAGAAAATTGACCTTGATTTCCATGCGGGATTACCGTGAGTTAAGCGTGCAAAACGAAATTGGCCGGCATTATCCGGGTTTTTCGCCTGGAAGTCCTGTTTGCCTGCCGCCAACGCCCGCCTTGCGCATTCCGCCGAATTCCTTGCCTGATCCTCCTGACCTGTCGGCAGCGCCTGCTCGCCGGTCGTAGCGCTGTGCTAGCGTTTCTGGATTGGGGGCAACGTATCCCCACTCACGACGACAACGCGACAGCAAACCGATGATGAGCAGGTGAACCATGGAACTACGCATCAACCAGAAGACCTATCAGGTCGAGGCCGACGCTGACACGCCCCTGTTGTGGGTGATCCGTGACGACCTGGGGCTGACCGGCACCAAGTATGGCTGCGGCCTGGCGCAATGCGGCGCTTGCTCGGTGCTGGTGGACGGCAGCGTGGTGCGCGCCTGCGTGACCCCGGTGGCAGGCGTGGTCGGGCGCGAAGTGACCACCATCGAGGCGATCGAGGACGACGCCGTTGGCAAGCGTGTGGTCGCGGCCTGGGTCGAGCACCAGGTGGCGCAGTGTGGCTACTGCCAGTCAGGCCAGGTGATGGCCGCCACGGCGCTGCTCAAGCACACGCCCCAGCCCAGCGACGCGCAGATCGATGCCGCGATGGTCAACCTGTGCCGCTGCGGCACTTACAACGCCATCCATGCCGCCGTCCACGACCTTGCGGCCCAGCGGGAGGAGGCGTGATGAACACGCGTATCGATACCCCTGCCGAGCTGTCGGCGCTGCCGCTGGGTGAGCCGGTTAACCTGTCACGCCGCCGCTTCCTGCTAGCCTCGGCGGGCGCCGCCGCAGGCGCGCTGGTACTCGGGTTTGGGTTGCCGCTGGGCTCGGCACGGGTCCAGGCCGCCACCACCGCGGCCCAGGAGCGCGGCACACAAGTACCGGCCTTCCTGGAAATTCGCCCGGACAGCACCGTGCGCCTGCTCTGCCCGTTCATGGAGGGCGGCCAAGGCACCTACACCGCCATGGCACAGATCGTCGGCGAAGAACTGGACGCCGACCCGGCCACGTTCCTGGTCGACAGCGCGCCGCCTGGCGAAGCTTACGTGGTGATGGAAAACGGCATGCGCATCACCGGCGGCAGCATGTCGGTTCGCATGAGTTACCCGACCATGCGCCGCCTCGGCGCCCTGGCCCGGGCCATGTTGCTGCAGGCAGGTGCCGAGCAGTTGGGGGTGCCGGTCGACGAACTTTCCACCGAACCCGGCAAGGTCATCCATGCAGCCTCAGGCCGCTCGGTGCCCTACGGCGAACTGGCCGAGCGCGCCCTCGACCTGCCGGTGCCAGACCCGGCCAGCGTGAAGCTGCGCGACCCCAGCCAGTTCCGCTGGATCGGCAAACCGGTGCGCCGGGTCGATGCCTATGACAAATCCACCGGCAAGGCCGTGTACACCATCGACATCAAGCTCGACGGCATGCTCCACGCCGCCGTCCAGCACGCACCGCGCCTGGGCATGACGGTTGGCAGCCTGCGCAACGAAACACAGGTCAAGGCCATGAAAGGCGTGCATTCGGTGCATCAACTACCCGGCGCGGTGGCGGTGGTCGCCGAACGCTGGTGGCATGCCAAGCGCGCAGTCGAGGCCCTCCAGGTGGACTGGCAGGAGCCCGGCAGCGATTCGCCGGTAAGGCCGATGCCGGCCGACTTTTCCAGCGACGCCTATCGTGACCGCCTGGCCACCGAGCAAGGCCCGGCCCGCGACGAGGAAAACCAAGGCGATGTGGCCGGGGTGCTGGCCAAAGCCAAGACCAAGATCGAGGCAACCTACCATAACCAGTACCTCAACCACGCCCAGCTCGAGCCGCCCTCAGCGCTCGCCCGCTTCAACCCCGACGGTTCGCTGGAGGTGTGGTTGCCCAACCAGGCGCCGGACATGTTCCGCGACGACATCGCCAAACGCACCGGCCTCGACCCTGCGCGCATCACCCTGCACTCACCCCTGCTGGGCGGCTTTTTTGGCCGGCATTTTCTGTATGACTCGGCCAACCCCTACCCGCAGGCCATCGCCCTGGCCAAAGCGGTGGGCCGCCCGGTCAAACTGATCTGGAGCCGCGAAGAGGAGTTTCTGCGGGATGTGTTGCGGCCGCTGGCGGTGGTCAAGTTCCGTGGGGCACTGGATGACGATGGCCTGCCAGTCGCGATAGAAGCCGTGAGTGCCACCGAAGGCCCGACCGAGGCACTGGCCGGCAAACAAGGTGACAAGATCGACCCCACCGCCCTTGAAGGGCTGTCGGGCAAGTCGTACGCCATCGCCAACAAACGCATTGCCCAAATCTACGTCAAAGGCCCGGTCATGCTCGGCTACTGGCGCTCGGTGGGCAACTCGCTGAACGACTTCTTCTACGAAGCCTTCCTCGACGAGCTAGCCGACAAAGGCGGCAAGGACCCTTATGAATTGCGGCTGCATCTGTTGCGCGACAACCCGCGCCTGACCACCCTGCTACAGGCGGTCGGCGAGTTGTCCGGCGGCTGGAAGCGTGGGCCATTCACGGCCGAGGACGGCAGCAAACGGGCACGCGGTGTGGCCATGGCCTCGCCGTTTGGCTCGGAGGCGGCGGTTATCGCCGAAGTGTCGATCGAAAACGGTCAGGTCAAAGTGCACGACATCTGGCAGGCCATCGACCCAGGCAGCATCGTCAACCCGGCGATCATCGAAGCCCAGGTCAACGGCGCCGTGGCCCTGGGCCTGTCGCAGACCCTGTTGGAAGAAGCGGTGTACATCGACGGCAAGCCCCGGGCGCGCAACTACGACCTGTACCCGATCCTGCCGCCTTCGCGCATGGCCCGGGTGCATGTGCGCATCGTCGAAAGCGGCGCGAAGATGGGCGGCATCGGCGAACCGCCGCTGCCCGCGGTTGCACCGGCGGTGGCCAACGCGGTAGCGCGGCTGACCGGCCAGCGCATCCGCAGCATCCCATTGAGCCGCTACACCTTCACCTGACAGGACAAGGAACGCCCATGACCCACAGCCGATTCGCAAGAACCGCCGGCTGGCTGGCGCTGCCGTGCCTGGTCGCGGCAGGCCTGCTGGCCTGGTATGTCACCCGGGAGCCCGCGTCGCCTTTCGTGGCCGAGCAAAATGCCAACATCGACCCGGCGCTGATCAGCCGCGGCGAGTACGTGGCCCGGCTCAGCGACTGCGTAGCCTGCCACAGCCTGCCCGACAACAAACCGTTCGCCGGGGGCCTGGAGATGGCCACGCCGCTAGGCGCGATCCATGCCACCAACATCACCCCAGACCGGGATACCGGCATCGGCGGCTACAGCCTCGCCGACTTCGACCGCGCCGTGCGCCATGGCGTCGCCCCCGGTGGCCGGCGGCTATACCCGGCCATGCCCTACCCCTCCTACGCCAAGCTCAGCGATGACGATGTGCGTGCGTTGTACGCGTTTTTCATGCAGGGCGTGCAACCTGCCAGCCAGCCGAACATTCCCAGCGATATTCCGTGGCCGCTGAACCTGCGCTGGCCCATCGCGCTGTGGAATGGGCTGTTTGCGCCCACTACGCCCTACGTGACCAAGGCTGGCCAGGACCCTCTGTGGAACCGCGGCGCTTATATTGTCCAAGGCCCCGGGCACTGCGGCAGCTGCCATACCCCGCGCGGCCTGGCTTTCAACGAGAAGGCTCTGGATGAAGACGGCAAGCCGTTTCTGGCCGGCGCGCTGCTCGATGGCTGGTACGCGCCAAGCCTGCGCGCCGATCACAACACCGGCCTTGGGCGCTGGAGCGAAGCCGAGATCGTCCAGTTTCTCAAGACTGGGCGTAACCGGCATGCCGTGGTCTATGGCTCGATGACCGAGGCGTTCAACAACTCCACGCAGTTCATGGCCAACGAGGACCTGGCGGCAATCGCCCACTACCTGAAATCGCTGCCAGGCGATCCGCAACGTGACGGCACGCCCTGGCAGTACCAAGCGGCATCGGCGGCGGCGACGCTTGAGCGCCCAGGCGCCCACACCTACGTCACGCGCTGCGCCTCTTGCCATGGGCTGGACGGCAAGGGCCAGGCCGAATGGATGCCGCCGTTAGCGGGCGCAACCTCGGCCTTGGCCAGCGAGAACGCCTCGGCGATCAACATCACCCTCAACGGCTCGCAACGCATCGTTGCCGCTGGCCTGCCCGATGCCTACCGCATGCCGGCCTTCCGCGAGCAATTGTCGGACCAGGAGGTTGCCGAAGTACTGAGCTTTGTGCGCAGCAGTTGGGGCAACCACGGCAGCGCGGTGGATGCACAGGCAGTGAGCACGTTGCGCGGGCACACCGACCCGGCCAGCAGCAGCCCAATCATCTTGCATATGCGATGAAGTTTCATCGAGAACGGCACGGTCTCTATAGGCGTTCACCTTGGGTTGCCGGCTCCCACAGAAGGGTGGATGAGTGATTTCCCCACACAACCCTGCTGAATCAGTAAAGGGTCGGCACAGGTATTACGCTTTGGAGAATGAGAATGGAAAGCATCGACCTGCTGGTATTGCGCACCGCCCGTGACTGGCTTGCCAGCGGTGAACGCGTCCTGCTGGCCACCGTGGCCCGCACCTGGGGCTCCTCCCCTCGCCCGGTCGGTTCGATGATGGCCCTGCGCAGCGACGGTCGCGTGGTCGGCAGCGTGTCCGGTGGCTGCATCGAGGACGATCTCATCCACCGCTACACCACCGCCTATGGCGGCCCCGGCATGCAGACCGGGCTGCCGGAGGTGGTTCGCTACGGCGTCAGCGCCGAGGACGCCCACCGTTTCGGCTTGCCCTGCGGCGGCACCCTGCAACTGATCCTCGAGTTCGAGCCATCGGCAGCACACCTGGCGCAACTGCTGACCGGCCTGGACAGCGGTAGCCTGATACGCCGCGAGCTGGATGTGCGCAGCGGCGCAACCACCCTCACGGCCAGCGCCACACCGGATCAGTTCAGCTTCGACGGCCAGCGCATGCTCAGCACCCTCGGCCCTGGCTACCGCGTGCTGCTGATCGGCGCCGGCGCGCTGGCCGAATACCTGGCGACCATGGCCCTGTTCAACGGCTTCACGGTGTCGGTGTGTGACCCTCGGCCCGAGTACATGGGCGGCTGGAGCGTCGACGGCGTGGTGAAGCTGGCCGGGATGCCGGACGACGTGGTTCGCGCCTTCGCCCCCGACCTGCGCAGCGCCGTCGTCGCCCTCAGCCACGACCCCAAGCTCGACGACCTGGCATTGCTCGAAGCTCTGCACAGCCCGGCGTTCTATATCGGCGCCATCGGCTCGCGGCGCAACAGCCAGCTGCGCCGCGAGCGCCTGATGGAACACTTCGGCGAGACCGAAGCCAGCCTCCAGCGCCTGCACGGCCCTATCGGCATCTACATCGGCAGCAAGACCCCGGCCGAAATCGCCGTCAGCGTCATGGCCGAGATCCTTGCTGCCAAAAACGACGTGAGCCTGCCTGGCGCGGTCAACGTGACCAAGGCCAAGCTTGCCCGAGAGGCCGAGGCATGCCTGCACACCCCATGACCTGCGCCGCGCTGGTGCTGGCGGCTGGGCGATCGCAGCGTTTTGGCAGCGACAAACGCCTGGCACGGTTGCCTTCGGGGCAGACGCTGCTGGCAGCGACGCTGGCGCGTGCATTCGAGCAGTTCGCCGTGGTGCACATCGTGCTGCGCCCGGACGACGACGCGCAACAACTGGGCATCGACCCGCGTGCCCGGATCGTATGGGCCGACCAGGCCGAGCACGGCATGGGCGCCAGCCTGGCAGCGGGGGTCACCGCCCTGTTGCAGACCCCCGCCCAGGCGGTGGCGGTGCTGTTGGCGGATATGCCGTGGATCGCACCGCGTACCTTGCACACGTTGTGCGAGCAGGCCAGCGCTACACGTATCGTGCTGCCGCTGTACAAGGGCCAGCGCGGGCACCCGGTGGTCTTCGGCCGTGCGTTCTGGCCGGCACTGGCGCAGTTGCACGGCGACCAAGGCGGCAGGCAGGTCATCCTGGACAATCCGCGGGCGTGTGCCAGCGTGGCCGTCGACGATGCTGGGGTGGTGCTGGACGTTGACGTGCCTCAAGCCCTGACGTCGATGTGAGGGTCAGTGAGCGAGCCCTTGCGACTGCTGTTGCTGCCAACGTGCCAGGTTCTGCCGCATTAATTGCTCCGGCAACGTGCTGGACACAACCTGGTTCATCTCCCGCGTCAGCGCTTCGCGCAACTGTGGCTGATTGCAGGGCGATTTATGTGACACCGCCAGGTACAAGCCTTCGCTGGACACGGGCGGGTCCAGCACCTGCAGCTTGTCCTGCATGCCCAGCGTCTGCGCCAACGCCATGCCGGGGTACTGCTCGAAAACCACATAGTCGCTGCGTTTGAGCAACAGTTTCTCGAAGGCCTGCTTGGCGCTGGGCACCGCTTCGAGCGTGAGGTTGGCCCTGGCATAGTCATCGAACTGCTGGCCATGGCTGTTATTGACCAGTGTCCCGCCTTTACGGCCTTGCAGGTCCGACCATTGCTGATAGGCAAAGGCCCCTTGCTGGCGCACCCAGACCACGCTGGGCGTGTGCAGGAATGCGGGGCTTATGAAGTCCATCAGCTGGGTGCGCGCTTGGGTCAGAAAATACCCGGCCAGCAGGTCGATACGGCCCGTGCGCACTTCCTCCTGGGCACGCGACCAAGGCCCGCCATAGACCACCTCCACCTCCAGCCCGAGTTGCTTGCCCAAGTGCTTGAGTAAGTCGGCATTGGCACCGATCAACTGCTGAGGGTTGTGTGGGTCACGCCACAGGTACGGGGGGTATTCAGGGTTGCCAGTGGCCGTCAGGTGCTGGCATGCCGCCTGCGCACCCGCGCCCATCGGTAGCAGGAACCCGCACAGCATCAACAGCAAGGCGTGGCGAACGCAACGCTCGATCATCTACAACCCTCGGCACAAGTGGCACCCGGCGACCCGGCGTGGTCGCCAAAGGCTGCCACATCCCGTGGAAGACTGCAGCATCTGGCTTCGCGTGGTGTAGACAGTCTGGCCCCATAATGGCGGGCAGGCAGGTTTTTCGTCAGTGCGCAGATGCCCCGCCGTCGGCGGAATCGAGGGTGCCCTGCGCCCACTGCAGCAACTGTACGGCCATTCGGTCCCAAGCCTGCTCGACCTCAGCCACCCCGAAGGCGCGCAGGCTGGAATGCACCATCCCCTCGCCTACCCAGGCATCGGCCTGCACCCCATGCGCCGCAAGCGCGTCACAGTAGGCGATGCCGTGATCGCGCAGTGGGTCGACACTGGCCACCAACACCCAGGCCGGGGCCAGCCCGGCAAAGTCAACCGCCTCCAGCGGCATCGCGCAGGGATCATCACGGTCGGCCTTGACCGGCAGAAACCCTTCTAGGGACTTCATCAGCCCCGCCACCGTCATCATCGGTGCCTCTGCATGCTGCTGCATCGACGGCAACTGCCGCCGGGCAGTCAGTACCGGGTACACCAGCAATTGCCCCACTGGCTGCGGCTGGCCGTCACGGTGCAGTGCCCTGCACAAGCCGGCCGCCAGGGTGCCGCCTGCGCTGTCGCCGGCGACCATCAAGCGGGCCTGGCTGAGGCGCGCATCGACCTGGCCACTGCGCAACGCCGACCACACCTTCAGGCAGTCCTCCAGCGGTGCAGGGTAGGCATGCTCTGGCGCCAGCCGATACTCGACCGCGACGATAGCGATCGGTGCCCGGCGCGCCAGGGCGTAAGCGAACCAGTCGTGGGTATCGAGGTTACCCAGGTCCCAGCCACCGCCGTGCAGGTACAGCAGCGTTGGCCAGCCACCTTCCGGTGCTGGGCCGGCGGGTTGATAGCAGCGCAGGCGCAGGCCCTGCAGGTCGATGTCCTCGATACCCCAGCCTTCAGGCGGTGGCGGTGTGCAATTGCGGCAGGCTTGCAGGAATGCCGAGCGCCGGGCGGCCAGGCTGTTGTCGGTCGCGGTGAAACGCTTGCTGTTGTCGATGTAGGCCTGCATGGCGGGGTCCAAGGGCTGGGGCACTGGTGTCTTCCTGGGGGGATGTGAATCGGTTCGGGATTGTTGGGGGCGCGTCGCGAAGGGGCTGCAAAGCAGCCCCAGGCCAAAGGCTCAAAACAGCGGCAAGGTATAGGCAATGATCACGCGGTTCTCGTCGCGCCGCCCGGTCGCATCTCCGCGCAGTTCGACGTTGCGCCAGCGCAACGCCAGGTTCTTCAGCGGCCCGCTCTGGATCACGTAGGTAACATCCAGGTTGCGCTCCCACTCACTGCCATCCTCCCCCGCCACCTTGAAGTTGTCCCCGCGCACATAACGGGCGAACGCCGTCAGCCCCGGTACGCCGAGGGCGGCGAAATCGAGGTCGTAGCGGGCCTGCCACGAGCGCTCCTGGGCACGGTCGAAGCGCAGCACCTGTACGGCGTTGGCAACCCCCGGCAGGTCAGTGTCATGAATGAACGGCAAGGCGCTGTCGCCTGCGTTGTATTGGTAGCCAAGGCGGAACGTCTGGGCCTTGAGGTTGGCGCTGAGCATCGCCGAAGTCATGCGGCTATCGAGATTGCCAGCCTTCTCACTGCCCGACTCGCCAGTATCGAGGTAGTTGAAAGTGCCGGAAAGGTTCCAGTCGCCTGCCTTGAACGCCTGGGTGCCGGTATACAAGGTTTGCTGGTAGACGTCGGCAAGGCGACCGGTCCACAGCCCCAGCGACGTCTGCGGGGTCGCGCGCCAGGTGCCGCCCAAGTAGTCGAAGCGGTCACTGAACACACTGTAGTAGTTGCCCACCTGAATGTCGCGAGCGCCGGCGAACTCGCGCTGGTTGACCTTGCGCATCTGGCCCAGGCCAATATCGAGGTTGTCCAGTTCGCGTATATCGAGCATCGCGCCTTCGAAAAACTGCGGCAGCAAGCGCGCATCGCCGGCGCTGACCAGGGGGATTTTGGGGAACAGACCGCCCACCTTCAACTCGGTTTTCGAATACTTGAATTTGACCGCTGCCGTGGCCTCGGAAAACTCGTCAGCCGAACGCGGGTCAGCATTGCGGGGCCCACCCGCACGGTTGTAGGCGCCCGGCAGCAGCGCCGAGCCACTGCGCGATGGCGATGAATCCAGTTTTAGCCCCAGGCCGGCATAAACGTCCACGCCCACCCCGACCGTGGTGTCGGTGTAACCGGACTCACCTTTGAGGATGAAGCCCTGGGCCCACTCCTCCAGCTTGGACTGCGCAGGCTTGGTGGAGTCGCGCAGGTCGTGGTTGTAGTAGAAGTTGCGCAATGTCAGGTTGGCCTTGCCGTCCTCCAGAAAGGCCGCCTGGGCACACAGTGGGCCCAGCCCGAGCAGCAGCGACAAGGGTTTTGCAGCGCGAGCGAAGCCCGCTCCAGTCGAGGAGAGTTTCATTGTTGTTGTTCTCTTTTATTGTGGGTGTCGGGTACAGCGGTCGGCAAAGCTGTCAGCGTCGCTGCCAGGTAAATTCGAGGGTGGCTTCAAGCCGCTGGCCAGGGCCCAGCACCTGGGTGCCGGTATCGCCCCAGGCCTGTTCAGGCTGGTTGAAGGCATTGGCCAGGTGCGAAACCGGCTCCAGGCACAGGTAGCGGCTGCCGGCCGGGGCAAAGGCAACGAAATGGCTCAGGGGTGGGCTTGCCTGCAGTTTCAGGCTGCCCGCCGGGTAATCGAGTTCCAGTAGCCCATCCCAGCAGGACTGGTAGTGCGCCAACGCCTGTACGTCATCGGCGTCAATCGACACAGGCTGCGTGGCCTGCCGAAAGCCGCCGGTAGCCAGGTACTGATCATCGATCTGCCATTCCCGCCCAACCTGGTAACGTACTTTCAGCTCCGCATGGCGTTGAAAATACGGGTGCAGCCCAAGGCCCGCAGGCATGGGGGAATCCCCCTGGTTGAGCAGCGCCAGGACGATGCTCAAGCGATTGCCTTCGAGCACGAAACGCTGTTCGGCACGAAATGCCCAGGGCCAGTGCTCGCCTTGGTAATCGCAGGCAAGGGTCAACTGCCCGGCACAGGGTTCCAGCACGTGCCACGCCAGTGTGTGCGCCACCCCATGCAAGGTGTGCGGCCGCGCTGCGGGGTGAGCCGGCAATGTATAGGCCTGCCCTGCAAACTGCAGTTGGGCATTGCGAATACGGTTGGAGTACGGCACCAGCGGGTACGCGCCAGCCCGCGGCCAGTCGAGCGGGTCGAAGTGCTCGGCCGAGATCGGCAGCAGCACGTCGAGCCCCTCGGCACGCAGGTGGGCGATACGCCCACCCCAGGCAGGAAGCAGCCCGACAGACCAGGTGGCGTTGCTCAGAACCAACGGTTGCATAGGACCTCCGATGCCCTCACGGGCACACGTCGCCCCTGCCGCCGCGCCGTGGCACAGCGGAGGGGAGCAATTACGGGATACGCGCCAGCGTCAGCGGCGGTAGCGCTCGGCGACTTGCACGTCGATGTCCAGGCCAAGGCCGGGGCCCTGCGGGATCTGCAACAAGTTGCCCTGGCGCAGTTGCTCGACCGGGTACAACCAGGCCACCGGTTCGACGAACAGGTACTCCACTTGTGGCACGCGCTGTTGCACCGCCGCCAGGTGCAAGGTGGCGATCAGGCCGGGGCCGAAGTACGGGCAGTGCGGCAATACCACGGCGTTGTGCTGGTCAGCGAGCGCGGCGATGCGCAGGCATTCGGAAATACCCCCGACCTTGGTCACGCTGGGCTGGATCGAATCGACCGCACCTGCCACCAGCGCCTGCTCGAACTGCACGGCAGTGCACCAGTTCTCCCCTGCCGACAACGGCACTCCCTGGCCGCGCAAGCTGGCCAACGTGGCGAAATCTTCCGGTGGGAATATCGGCTCTTCCAGCCAGGCCAGTTGCAGGTCCGCCAATGCTGGCAGCCAGGCGCGGGTGTCCGCAGCCGTCCAGGCGCAGTTGACGTCGGTCGCCAGCGGTATGTCGTTGCCAACGGCGTCGCGGCAGGCGGCGATCTCCGGCAACGTCACCTCATGCAACTTGATGTCACAAAAGCCCATGCGCAATGCCTTTTCGCAGATCGCCGGTGCCACCTCATCATCGGCATAACGCACCAGGCTGGCATAGGCTGGCACCTGCTCGCGATGGGCTTGGCCCAGCAGTCGATGCAAGGGCACGCCCTCGCGGCGGGCGGCGAGGTCCCACAGGGCGATATCGACGCCGGAAATGGCAAACATCGTCACCCCATAACGCCCGAACAGGTGCAACCGCAACTGCAGTTCGCGGTTAAAGGCGGCGATGTCATCGACCTGGCGGTGCAGCAGCAGCGGCGCAATCAGGCGATCGATCAGGGCCTTGGTGGCATCGGCGACGAAGTAGCCAAAGGCTTCGCCCCAGCCGACGTTACCCTGCTCGTCTTCCAATCGAATCAGCACGTTTTCCAGCGTGTGCCAGGTGGTCGGCGTGATGCCCAGGCCCTTGCCGCCATCCTGGAAAGGAATTTCCACGACCTGGGTATCGATACGGACGATTTTCATGCTTGCTCCAGAACACTGGCCAAAGGCACACCGGCGTAGGCCCCCCCAACGTGATCGCGGCCAGAGCCTACCGGCGCCATGGCCTCGTAGGCCAGGAAGTCGTCGGCCAGATGATCGCTGGCATTATCCTGGGGGCAATAGCCCAGCGCACGGGCGCGGCGGTTATGGAAGAACGCATCCGGGCACTCCGACACGCCATAGACGATCTCGTGACGCACCTGCGGGTGCTCCAGGCCGATCAGCACCAACTGCGCCAGGTCGCGGGCGCTGGTCCACAAGCGCAGCCGACGGGCGTCGGCCACCTTGGGGTCGGCATTGCCGATGCGCACGACGAATGTGGCCAGGTCGCTGCGCTGCGAAAACATGGCGCAGGCCGCTTCGCCAAACACTTTGCTCAAGGCGTAGTAACTGTCCGGGGCCACCGGGCTGTCGTCGAAATGAGTGGCCGCCTGGCTGTGGTACTGGCCCAGCACATGGTGGCTGCTGGCAAACACGAAGCGCTTGGCGCCAGCCCGTTGCGCGGCTTCGAGCAAGTACAGGGTGGCATGGTAGTTGGGCTGCACAGTGCTCTGAAAGTGTATGTCGGTGCCGTGGGCGCAGGCCAGATGAAGCACCGCGTCAACGCCTTCGGTGGCTTGGCGGACGAAGGCCGGGTCGGTCAGATCGCCGACCAGCGCAACTTCGCCTGCGTTCAACTCGGTGACCGGCCTGCGGTCCAGCAGGCGCAGGGTGAAACGCTCGCGCAGGTAAGGGCGCAGCGCGGTTCCGACGATACCGGCGGCGCCGGTGATAAGAAGCGTAGGCATGGCGAATTCCCAAAAACGTGTGAAGTGCAGAAGCCCAGCGGGTTGCCCCGCTGGAGGTGCCATCAAGTCAAGCGGTAGCGACGGCTGCTGCCTGTTTTGCCGGTTTCTGGCCGACGAACAAGGCGACGATCAAGGCCCCTACAACCCCTAGCGCCGCCGCCAGGCCAAAGCCGCTGGCGTAGGTGCCGGTGGACTGGATAATGAACCCGGTCACGGTCGGCGCAACGATGCCCGAAAGGTTGGCCAGCCCGTGCATGAAACCACCAGCCGTACCGACCTGATGATCGGGCACGGCATCCTGGATCAACGACCAGTAAGCCGGCGCAGTCAGCATCAAGAAGCCGATCGCCACGGTCATGACCGCGACCGTACTGGTCACGCTTTGCACCTGCCCGGTCAAACCGATGCACACTGCCGCAATCAGCAGGCACGTAACCAGCACCACCTTGCGCGAAAACAGTTGCTTGCCGGTGCGTTTGAACACCCAGTCGATCAGCAGCCCACCGCAGACGAAGCCGACAGTGCCCACCAGCCATGGCAACGCGGTGACAATACTCATGGCCTTCAGGTCGATGCCCTTGGCGTCGATCAGGTAACTGGGGAACCAGGTCATGAAGAAATACAGAATGTAGTTGTAACAGAACAGCGAGACACCGGTGACCAGCACCGAACGCTGCAGGATGATCTGCAAAACCGGCGTGCGCGGCGCCTCTTCCACGGCGGTCACGGGGGCTTCGCGGCCCTCGTTGATCAGCGCCAGTTCTTCGGCCGAAACCTGCGGGTGTTCCTTTGGCGTGGACGCTGCCATGCGCCACCAGGCAATGGCCCAGAGCACACCGATCACTGCGATGACCACGAAGGCCACTCGCCAGCCCAGCCACAACGCGAGGAAACCGACGATGGGCCCGGCCAAGGCGCCGCCCAACGGGCCGCCCGCTTGGTTGATACCTATGGCGCGGGCACGCTCCTTGATCGGGAACCAGCTGTTCACTGTCTTGTTGGCCGTGGTCGAAACCGGCCCTTCACCTACACCGAACAGGGCGCGAACGATCAGCAGCGACCAGAAGTTGAACGCCAGGGCGGTAGAGCCACACAGCACCGACCAGAAGCTCATGGACCAGGTCAGTACGCGTTTGGGGCCGTAACGGTCGGCCAAGTAGCCACCGACGAAACAGAACAGCGCGTAACCGAAGAAGAAGCTGCTGAAAATCATGCCCTTCTCGGCGGGCGTGAGGTGGTATTCCTGGGTGATGAAAGGCATGGCGATCGACAAGGCAGCGCGATCGACATAGTTGATGATCATGGCCAGAAACAACAGGGTCAGGATCGTCCAGCGGTAGTTCTTTTTCTTGTTCATGTACGACTCCGCCCGGCACCTGTGATGCCGGATCTTTTTTGTTATAGCGCCTGGCCCCGTCAGCGAGCCGGGCGCTGATCAGAGGTCTAGACGCTGTAATCCACCGCTACCCACTCGAAGTACTGTTTAAGCTCGGCGACTAGGGCCTGGTGCGCCGGGTGTGGCAGGTAACGCTGCACGGCCTGGGCATCGTCGAAGCTGGACTCGAGGATGTAGTCCCAGCAGATCGGCCGATCCAGTTCGTTGGCGGCGACTCTCCAGTCGCGAATGAAGTCGATTTCTTCCGTGAGGCCGCGCATCCGCGCCACCAGCCTGCCTTCCAGTTCAGGCTGGGCATCCACCCCGGCCAGCCGGCGGAACAACACGATATGTCGCATCATCGCCCTACCCTCCTCACCCCAGCACCCAGGCCGGTGCGTCCTGCAAGGCGACCGGGCGCAAGAACCGCTCGATGGCCGCAAAACCCACCGAGGTGGTCTGTGGTGCAGTGGAGGCCGGCCATGGCCCGCCATGCTGCTGGGCATGGCACACGGCAACACCGGTGGGCACGCCGGCGAACAATACCCGCCCGGATACCCGCTGCGCAGCACGCAACAACCGGCGGTTGTCCTCGCTGTCGGCGTCCAGGCCCCACAGCGTGGTGGTCAGGGTACCGCCCACCGCATCCAGCACGTCGGCGACCTGGCTGATCGACTGCGCGGTGACGACCAACGCGGCCGGGCCGAACATCTCTTCACGCAAGTGCGCATTGGCAATGAAAGCGGCCGCGTCGGTGGCAAATAGCCGCGGCGCGGGGCCGGCACCCTCGGGCTGCTGCGCGAACAACGGCCGGGCATGCTCGGCCACGCTGGCGGCAGCGGCCTCAAAGCCTTGCTGCATGCCGGGGGTGAGCATACGGTGCGTGCGGATTGGCGCAATGGCTTCGGCCAATTGAGCGATGAAGCGCTGGCTGAGCGGCGAATCCAGCAGCACGATCACGCCGGGGCTTGTGCAGAACTGGCCGCAGCCAAGGGTGATGGAGGCGGCCAGGGTCTTGGCCAGGCCTTCGCTGTCGTGCTGCAGGGCGGATGGCAGCGCCACCAACGGGTTGATCGACCCCAGCTCACCGAAGAACGGCACCGGGCGGGCACGCGCATTGGCCGCCTGCCACAAGGCTTTGCCGCCTTGGTAGGACCCGGTGAACGCCACTGCGGTAATCGAGGGGTGCTGCACCAGGTAGGTACCCGCGGCGCGATTGGGGGCTTCGGCCAAGGTCAGCAGGCCTTCCGGCAAGCCCTGGGCACGCACCACGGCCGCCGCCAAGGTGAATACGGCGCGAGACAGCTCAGGGTGGCCGGCGTGCGGCTTGACCACCACCGGGCAGCCGGCAGCCAGCGCCGAGGCGGTGTCCCCACCGAGCACCGAGAAGGCGAACGGGAAGTTGCTGGCTGAAAACATCGCCACCGGACCCAGTGGCCGCTGGATACGTGACAGCCGTGGGCGGCCAGCGGGAGGAGCCCCCGCCACTGCGGCATCGTCGACTCGGCGGTAAGGCACGCCGGCTTCTACTTCAGTGGCAAAGCCGCGCAGCTGAAACGCGGTACGGGCGACTTCACCGTTGAGGCGTGCCTCGCCCAGCCCGCTCTCACGGTCGGCGATAGCGACCAGGTCCGGCTGGTGCTGCTCCAGCGCATCGGCCAGGCCGCGCAGCAACGTGGCGCGCTGGCTGGCGCTGGCGTCAGCCCAAACGTGCGCAGCGGCAGCAGATTTGGCCACGATGGCGTCGATGGCGGCCAGGTTGGGGTCTTGATGAGAGGTCATTGCTTTACTCCTGAATCGTTCAGTGCAGCCACCGTGCTCAACGAGCCTTCGGCTCCAGGTGATAGCCACGGCCGACGTAGTCGAAATCGACCAGTTCGTTGATTTCCACGTCCTGCTGCGCTGGCGAGGCGTAATAGGCGCGGATTTCCTTGATCAACCCGGTCTGCTCATCGAACAGGTACCACTCGTCCCCACGCACCGCAGTGCCAAGCTTGCGCTTCCAGTGGGTCCACTCGATCACCGCTTCGTCGCTGTCATGGCTGACCAGGATCTTTTCGATGGTCCACTGCGAGCCCAGCTGCTCAACGCACCACACCCATTTGCGGGCGATGGTGTCTGCGCTGCGCCAAGGGATTTCTGGCAAGCCCGCCGGAAAGTAGTGCACCGCGTCAGGCGTGAAGCAGGACACCAGTTGGTCGTAATCACCTGCGTTGCAGGCAGCGAAATAACGGCGGATCAGTTGCGCATGCTTGTGCTCGGCCATGGTTCAGGCCCCCTGTTGGGTGATGATCGACGGGATCGCCGGGCGGCCAGCGGCAACCCAGGCATGGTAGTCGGAGACCGACGCCGGGCTCGGCGGGTACACGCCCCACAGCGCTTCGCCGGCCGCGATGCGCATGGCCAGGTAGTGCTCGATGTCGTCTTGCACGCTGCACACCTCGGCCATTTCCTCGGCCAGGTGCGCAGGCACCACGGTCAGGCCATCGGCATCACCGACGATGATGTCGCCGGGGTACACGGCCACGCCGGCACAACCGATCGGGACCTGAAGGTCGGCCACGTGGTGGTAGGAGATACGCGTGGTGGCGGTAATTTCCCGGGCATAGGCCGGCAGGTTCATGGCAGCGATCTCGCTGCCATCGCGCAGGGCGCCATCGGTGACGATGGCCTTGGCCCCCCGGGCCAGCAGGCGGGTTACCAGAATATTGCCGGCCGAGGCGGCAGCCGGGTCGTTGCGGCTGTCGATGACCAGCACGTCACCCGGTTGAATCTGCTCCACACCCACCCATTGCAGGTTGTCGTCATTGGGCTTGGTGGTCATGGTCGAATAGGTGTCGATGTCTTCACGGGCCGGGATGAAGCGCATGGTGAAGGCACGCCCGGCGAACGGTTTTACATCACGGGTCATGGCACGCAAGCCAACCAGCGCCGGCTGGCGGAAGCCACGCTTGAACAGTTGAGTGGTCAGCGAGCCGCTGCTGCACGTGGCGAGCTTGGCAAGCACTTCGTCGCTCACCTCGACCTGTTTGGCAGAGACACTCTCGTGGGCATCGGCGTAGTTATGGATGACGGACATTGTTGTAGGTTCTCCTCGCGGGTTCATCCGATGATCGGCCCAGGCGAAATCCCACAATGTGGGACACATAATCGCTTCAAGCCCTGCTGAGGCTGATTCTATGGCGGAAAATCCCGCTGAAAAGAGGCAGACTGTGCCCCTTGGCAACCGAGTTCCAAAGGGTGGGAAAACAATGAAAACGGGTGAAGGCACCGCAGCACTGGAAAAAGCCCTGGATGTGTTGCAGGCCATTGGCGCTACCGCTTCGGGCATCAGCCAGGCTGCACTGGCCGAGCAAGTACCGCTGCCGCGCACCACGCTGTACCGCATCATCGCCACCTTGGTGGAGCGCGGCATGATCCGCCGCGACCCGACCCGCAAGGTCTATCGCCTGGGCTTCAAGTACCTGGAGATGGTCCGTAACGCCTACCTGGAACCTGACCTGGTGGCGGCGGCCAGCGAAGAGCTGCGCGCGCTGCGCGACCTAACCGGGGAGACCTCGTACCTGGCGGTGCTCGATGGCAACCAGGTGTTATCGCTGGAGCGCTGCGAGGGCGCGCATACCCAACGCTCGGCGGCCAGCCTCGGCCAAGGCAAGCCGGTGTACTGCACGGGGCAAGGCAAGGCGATTTTGTCGGCGCTGCCTGCAGCCGCTCGCGATGAAATTCTCAAGGGGCTGGTTTTGGCACCGTTGACCCCTCTGACCATCACTGACCGCCGTCGGCTGCTGGCTGAGCTGCAAATCACCCAGACCCGCGGCTACGCCCTGGACGACGAGGAAATCCGCCTAGGTGTGCGCTGCGTCGCCGCACCGATCGTCGACAAGCAAGGCCAGGTGCGTGGCGCCCTGAGTGTCGCAGGGCCAGCCTACCGGCTGACCCTGGAACGCCTGACGCTGCTCGGCCCTGAACTGGCCGAGGCCGCACGCCGGGTAGGCGAGCAATTGCGCCCCGACAGCGCACCGCAAGCCGCGGGCGAACTCAGCGTGGTACCCGGGCCTTGGGCATTCCATGGCGCGTTTCCGCGCTGGCATGCGGGCCAGAAGCGCTTGTACTGGGCCGACACCCTGGCACCGGCGATCCACTGCTGGGACGGGCACACCAGCCGCCAGCTGACGCGCCTTGACCTGCCGGTACGCGGCATGGAGCTGCACCCCGACGGGCTGCTGGTGGCCCAGGCTGGCGGGTGGTCGTTGGTCGACTGGGAAGGCCATGAGCACCCGCGTCAGGACCTGCTCGGCAGCCGTCTGCTGGCGTTGGCCACGCACCCTTCGGGGGCCTTGTGGGCGTGCGCGAAGACTGCCAGTGGTTGCCTGATCGGCGAACTGAGTGCTGAGGGCGAGTTGCGCCATGGCTGGTCGTTACCGGAGCAAGTCAGTGCTTTCCGCTGGGACGCCAAGGGCTCAGCAGTATATGCACTGGCCCCGGAAGCCGGTGACATCCTGCTGCTGCAGCCGGGCATCAGCAGCGTGCGCAGGCTCGCCTCGCTGCCACTGGGGGGTGGCCGGCTTGGCGGTTTGGCGCTGGACAGTGAAGGTGGGGTGTGGACCACCCAACTGGACGGTTGGAGCGTGGCACGCTTCGATGCCGACGGTAATCTGGACCGCATGATCGGCCTGCCGGTGCCGTGCCCTACAGACCTGTGCTTTGGCGGGGAAGCAGGCGCTACCTTGTTCATCACCAGTGCGCGGCAGGCCCTGAAGCTCGAAGCGTTGGGCAATGCACCGGACTCAGGATGCCTGCTGCAAATGCATACACGGGTTTGAGGGCCCTGCGGTTAACCTTTACGCGGCCTGACGACGCATGGTCAAAATGGCCGCACCGAAGCCAATGAAGGTCGTCCCCACCACCCGGCTCACCCAGCGCGAAAGGCTGGGCCGGGTCAACACGCCCTTGGCACGCGAGGCCAGCGCGGCGTACAGGGTCAGCGAAACGAGCGACAAGGCGACAAAGATCCCGGTCAGGATCAGGAACTGCGGCAGCAACGCTGCACCCTGATCGATGAACTGCGGGAACAGCGCCGTGAAGAACATGGTCGCCTTGGGGTTGGTCACCGCCGTCAGGAACGCCGATTTGTACAGTTTCATCGGCGTCGGGCGTTGCTTGGCCACCCCTGCCTCCGCCCCCGACTCGAGCATCGGGCCTTTCTTCAACAACTGCCGTGCGCCGAGGTAGAACAGGTACGCGGCACCGATGATCTTGACCGCATTGAAAAGGACTTCAGAGCTGGCCAACAAGGCGCCCAGCCCGAGCATGGCCGCTGCCGACAGGCAGAACAGTCCCGAACCATTGCCCAGCGAGGACCAGACAGCGCTGCGCTGCCCGTGGGCCAGGCTGTTGTTGATCGCCATCAGCGTTGCAGGGCCAGGGCTGGCGATGGCGATCGCAGCGACCAGGGTAAAGGCAAGAAGCGAGTGAGAATCCATTTTCCAGGCTCGATTTAACGTTCAGGGAGTTGAGTGTTGAGGCAACAGACAACGATCAGTCGGTATTCTGCCGTTTCGCGTTCTTCTTGACGATGGCCTTCATCCGCGTGGCCGCGCGCTGCACGGTGGCCATTTTCTCAGGGCGCTTCATGCCGCGCCACTTGCGGATTTCTTCACGGGTGCGGCCACAGCTTACGCACAGCTCGCTGTTGAGCTGGCAAAGCGAGACGCAGGGGTTGTCGATGTCTTTGGCCATTACACGCTCAAGACCAACATTCAGGCCGGCATTTCAGCGCGCACACGTTCGGCGGCTTCTTCAAAGACTTTGCGAAGCTCTTCGGACTTGGCCTTGGTAATCGACTTGGCGGCCAACAGTTCCTCCACCACACGAACGCACTGTGCCTCGGCAGTTTTCAGTTGCTCACGGTCAGAGGCGTCGGCGATATCACCCAGATAAGGAGCAACGAGGTACACGTACCGGTCCTGCAGCTTGAGTGTTTCCAGGGCATCGAGGGCAGTCTGGAACCGTTGGGCAGCGGCAGGGCTCATGCTCAATTTATCGAAATGAATCAGGCTCACACGGTCAGTGGCCATTGACGAATCTCCGTTTCCTGATAAGGCCAGGCTCGCAGGCAGCGCCGCTTCTACGGTGCTCGGGAGTGCGGGCCAGGGTAATGCCCATCAGGGTACCAGAACGCGGGACAAATAGGGCCATCGCCCCCGGAACTAAAAGTATTAAACAGGTCGTTCAATGGATGCCCCACGGCGCATTCGGGACAGGAAGCGCTGTGACTCGCACAGGATAATCGGCCCGGCAAGACTCCCCCGCCGAGACCGTCATCGACCCCGGCAGCCCACAACAACAAGCCTGCACGCGCAGGTAAGCCACAAAGGGGCAACACCATTCATGGCAAAGGAACACATTACCGAAACGCTCGACCTTGGCGTGACGGACCCCTCGAAGACTGCAGAAGCGCGCCAGGACCGGCACCTCGAGGGCAAGATCGACTGGATCGTCTTTGGCATCACCAGCATCCTGGCCATCGGCTTCGTCATCTGGGGCTTCATCAGCCAGGCCAGCCTGGCCGCCAGCGCGTCCTCAGCGCAATCCTGGGTCATTCTCAACTTTGGCTGGTTTTTCGTACTTACCTCGACCGTGTTCGTCATCTTCGTGCTGTGGCTGGCCGCCAGCCGCTACGGCAGAATTCCGCTAGGGCGTGATGGCGAAGCGCCAGAATTCCGCACGGTTTCCTGGGTAGCCATGATGTTCAGCGCCGGCATGGGCATCGGCCTGATGTTCTTCGGCGTTGCCGAACCCTTGTCGCATTACGTGTCGCCGCCTCCCGGCTCGGCCACCGGGCAATCGAGCGAAGCCATGCAGGTGGCCATGGCCACCACCCTGTTCCACTGGACCCTGCACCCCTGGGCCATGTATGCCATCGTTGGCCTGGTGATCGCTTACGGCACCTTCCGACGCGGCCGCTCGCAGCTGATTTCCACCGCCTTCCGGCCCCTGATCGGCAAACACGCCAACGGCCCAATTGGCCGTGTGATCGACATGATGGCGATTTTCGCCACCTTGTTCGGCTCTGCCGCCTCGCTCGGCCTTGGCGCCCTGCAGATCGCCGGTGGCCTGGAATACAACGGCTGGATCGTGAGCCCCGGCAAGCTGTTCTACATCTCGATCATCACCCTGCTGACCATCGCCTTCGTCACCTCTGCGGTCTCTGGCATCGGCAAAGGCATCCAGTGGCTGTCCAACACCAACATGGTGCTGGCGCTGGTGCTGGCAGTGTTTGTGTTCCTGGTTGGCCCGACGCTGTTGATGCTCAACCTGCTGCCCACCTCCATCGGCATCTACATCAAGATGCTGCCAGAGATGATGGCCCGCACCAACGCCAGCGGCGGTGAGCAGATGGACAGCTGGCTGGCCGGCTGGACAGTGTTCTACTGGGCTTGGTGGATCTCTTGGACGCCTTTCGTCGGCATGTTCATTGCCCGCATCAGCCGCGGCCGCACCATCCGCCAATTCGTCACCGGTGTGCTGCTGGTACCGAGCCTGGTCAGCCTGGTGTGGTTCACAATCTTCGGCGGTGCCGCCATCGACGCCCTGCGCGAAGGCAGCTTCGCACTGGTCAATGGCGCCGTGAACAGCAACCATGCCCTTTATCAGTTGCTGGACAGCTACCCGCTGGCCTCGGTGACCTCGGTGCTGGTGATGATCCTGGTGGGTATCTTCTTCGTCTCCGGTGCCGATGCCGCGTCGCTGGTCATGGGTACCCTGTCGGAGCACGGCACCACCACGCCATCACGGCGCACCGTGATCTTCTGGGGGGCGCTGACCGGCACGGTGGCGGCGATCATGCTGGCGATCGGCGACCCACGCGACCCCGGCGAAGCGCTCACCGGGCTGCAGAACCTGACCATCGTGGTGGCGCTGCCCTTTGTCGTGGTGATGGTGCTGCTGTGCCTGGCGCTGTACCGCGACCTGCGCAAGGACCCGATGATGCTGCGCCACTTGCGTGGCACTGAGCTGATCGAAAAGGCCGTGCTGTATGGCGCGGTGAAACACGGCGAGGAGTTCTACATCGTGGTGCAGGAGAAGAAGTCTGCGAGCAAGCAGGCGCAACCCCTGGCCGACGCCGAGCTGAACGGATAACCCCTACGCTGCAACGACCCGGGGCCGCCAAGCGGGCCCGGGCCGCTTCAGTCACTCGTCGAGAAAACTGCCTTCGAACGGGTAATGGGTCAGCACTTCATACCCCGTCTCCGTCACCAACAGCTGGTTCTCCAGTTTTATCCCGTCACGCCCTCCCACCTCCCCCACATAGGCCTCTACGCACAGCGCCATGCCAGGCTGCAGTTCCCCTTCGTAACCGTAGGCGTCGAAGTCTTCCGGGTAACGAATGCAGGGGTACTCGTCGCACAGCCCCACGCCATGGAACATCACCCCATAACGCTGGGCACGGCAGCTTTCCGGCAGACGATGCCCGTTAGCGGTGAGCTCGGAGAAACGCACGCCAGGCTTGACCATGTCGGCGTTGACCTGGATGTGCTCATGGGCGATTCGATACAGGCGTTTTTGCTCGGCCGTCGGTTCAAGCCCGCCGCACATCCAGCTGCGCGACATGTCGACGCAAAAGCCGTACACGCCGATCAGGTCGGTGTCGAACGACAGCAGGTCGCCGTCGTTCAGCACCCGTGGGCCGGACTCCTGATACCACGGGTTGGTACGCGGGCCGGAGCTGAGGATGCGGGTTTCGATCCACTCGCCGCCACGGCGGATATTACCGCTGTGCAACGCCGCCCAGACGTCGTTCTCGGTTACCCCGGCGCGCATGGCTTGGCGCATTTCAGCGATGGCAGCTTCACAGGAAGCCACCGCGCAGCGCATGGCGAGGATTTCATCGGGGCCCTTGATCAAACGCGCGAACTCAGTCACTGCCTGGCCGTTATGCACCTGCACGCCCAAGGCGTCCAGAGCCCGCAGGCCGGCGACCTCGATGCGGTCCACGGCCAAGCGGCGGTTGTCGCCGGCATGGGTTCGCAGCAGTTCGTCGACCTGGGCACAAAAACGCCGGGCATGTTCGTCGGTACGCTCGCCCGTTTCGAAGTAGAAGAACGACGCGCCACTGCGCAGCTCACGCACCAACGGCAGGTGTGCCGAGAGGTGGTCGCAACCATGAAAATCCCACAGCACCACATGCCCGCTGGCAGCGACGAAACAGGCACGGGCGGGGTTGTGGGTGGTCCACAGCTGCATGTTGGTACTGTCGGTGGCGTAGCGGATGTTCAACGGGTCGAATAGCAGAATGCCGCCGAGGTCACGGGCCACGAGCTGCTCGCAGATGCGTTGCAGGCGGTACTCACGCATCGTCGCCAACTGCGGCACCTGCAGGCCGAGCGCGGCCCACTCGGCGAACGCCAAAGGGGTCGGGCCGATTTCGCTGCGGTCGTTGTCATCGACCGAGCCGTCGGCCCTGAGCGCGGCCGACGGGTCGATACGGCGTGACTGGGCGGGGATCGAGAACGGCGAAGTCATCATGGTGCGAGGGCTTCCTTGATCGTAGTGTTGGAAGAATCACCCCACCTGCAAGGTGGCGCCGCTAGTTGCTGGCTTGCACCGCTGTCGCTCGCGCGGCCTGCAGCCATTGATCAAACTGCTGACGATGCGCTGCAATCCACGCCTGGGCGTGGCGCTGAATGTCGCTCAGGTTCTTCTCGCCGTTCTGCATCTTGAGGTTCTGCGCGCTCTCGTCCGCCGCGCTGATCTGCACCAGCGACAGAAACTTCAGTGCCGCCGGGTTCTTGTCGGCGAACGCTCGGTTGAGTACCGCTTCGACCTTGTCCACCGCAAAGCCCAGGTTCTTGCCCTCGAACGTGGTATCGACGCTGTTGCCGCCGCCCGGCAAATCGGTGTTGGGCACTTGCAGCCACACCACGTCGCGCCCCTCCACCATCACCCCGGCCACCCACTGGGGTACCCAGGTGTAATAGAGCACCGGTTTGCCTTCCTTGAAGCGGGTGATGGTGTCGGCCATCAAGGCGAAATACGACCCTTGGTTGACGTGCACAGTCTTGTCCAGGTCATAGGCCTTCATGTGGTGGGCGATGACCAGTTCGCAGCCCCAGCCGGGGTTGCAACCGGTCAGGTCGGCCTTGCCATCGCCGTCGGTGTCGAACAGCTTGGCCAGCTCGGGCTTCTTCAGGTCGGTGATGTACTTGATGTTGTATTGATCGGCGGTTTTCTTGTCGATCAGGTAGCCCTGCAACACGCCAGGCATGATATCGCCGGCCTTGACCATGTTCTGGTCGCCGCCGGCCTTCTCGTAGAAGCTGGCGTGCAGTTTGTCCCACAGGTTGACGCTGAAGTCGGCGTCGCCGTAACCGACTGCCAGAATCATCGTGGCGTATTCGGTTTCCTTGGGTTTCTGCACGTTGTAGCCCAATTCGCGCAGGCCCTGCATGGCGATTTCGCCGCGGAAGCGTTCTTCATCCACCGAAGGGAACGACGGGGTTATCTTCACCCCCTCCCCTGGCTTGTCGGTGGAGGCGCTGGCGCCCAGGCACGTTACGGAAAGCGCGATGGCACAAGCGCACTGAAGCAAACGACGGGTGAACGGGGACTCGTACATCTTCGCGTACCTTTTCGGGTTGTTGTCGAGGGTTGCGGCAGATAGAACGCGGTGTTTCAGGCTGCCTTGCGCTGCCCTTGTGGTTGCGCCGCGCCACACAGGCGCAGCACCAGGCCCACCGGGCCGGTGTGGTACCAGCGCAGGCTCGGGTCGGCATTGGTGCGCGCGCCCATGGCTTGGGTCAGGCGGTCGAGGAAGATCGCCAACAGCACCAGCCCCATGCCACCGACGGTGGCCAGGCCCATGTCCAGCCGGCCGATGCCGCGCAGCACCATCTGGCCCAGGCCGCCGACCGAGATCATCGAGGCGATCACCACCATCGACAGCGACAGCATCAGGGTCTGGTTGAGCCCGGCCATGATGGTCGAGGTGGCCAGCGGCAGCTGCACGCGGGTCAGCATCTGCCGCGGCGTGCAGCCAAAGGCGCGGGCCGCTTCGATCTTGTCTTCCGGCACCTGGCGGATGCCCAGGTTGGTCAGGCGCACCAGCGGCGGCAGGGCAAACACGATGGTCACCAGCACGCCCGGCACGTTGCCGATGCCGAACAGCATCACCACCGGCACCAGGTAGACGAACGCCGGCAGCGTCTGCATCGCATCGAGCACGGGGCGGATAATGCTTTCCAGGCGGTTGCTGCGGGCGCAGACGATGCCCAGCGGGATGCCGATCACCGCGCAGAAAAACACCGAAGTGAGCACCAGCGCCAAGGTGGTCATCGACTCCGACCACACGCCGATCAGCCCCAGCAGGGTCAGGGTGACGAAGCACAGCAGCGCCATGCGCTTGCCCGCCAGCTGCCAGCCGAGCAAGGACGACAGCAGGATGCCGATGGTGGGAGGGATGCTCTGCAGGGTGAACTCGATGCCGTTGAGCACCTGGTCGATCGGCCAGCGGATGGCGCGAAACACCTCACGGAAGTTGTGCACGAGGAAGTTGAGGGTAGCGGTGACCCAGTCGCCCAGGGGGATGGTGGCCGCCTGGAACGGGTCGAGCAGGCTGAATTCGGACATGGGGCAAACCTCGCGGGGGTCAGTGGCGGCTCAGGGACTGCAACGGCGTGCTGTTGGCCAGGCTGGAACACTGGCAGCGGCTGTTGAAGGTCTTGAAGAACGCGCGCACGTAATCGTTGGCCGGCTGGTTGATCAGCTGTTGCGGGGTGCCGATTTGCACCACCCGGCCGCCCTCCATGATCGCGATGCGATGGCCGATGCGGATGGCTTCCTCGATGTCGTGGGAAATGAAGATGATGGTGCGCTGCTGCTCGGCCTGCAGGCGCATCAGCTCGCCCTGCATCTCGTTGCGGATCAGCGGGTCAAGGGCCGAGAAGGCTTCGTCCATCAACAGGATGGTCGGGTCGTTGGCCAGCGCCCGGGCCAGGCCCACGCGCTGCTGCATGCCGCCGGACAGCTGGTGCGGGTAGCTGTGCTCGTGGCCGGCCAGGCCGACCTGGCTCAGCGCCTCGCGGGCACGGCGGTGGCGTTCGGTTTCAGCAACGCCGGCGATTTCCAGGCCGAAGGCGGTGTTCTGCAGCACGCTCATGTGCGGCATCAGGGCGAAGGACTGGAACACCATGCCCATTTCCTTGCGGCGCACATCGAGCAGGGCTTTATCGGACAGGCCGGTGATTTCGCGGCCGTTGAGGTGAATGCTGCCGGCGGTGGGTTCGATCAGGCGGTTGAACAGCCGCACCATGGTCGACTTGCCCGAGCCCGACAGGCCCATGATGACGAAGATCTCGCCCCGTTTGACGGAAAAGCTTGCATCGAACACGCCGACGACGTGGCCGGTCTTTCTGAAGATTTCGTTCTTGTCGGCGCCCTTGCGGAGCATCTCCATGGCCATGTTCGGGTTGGGGCCGAACACTTTGAAGATGTTGTTTACCGAAAGAATCTCATCGGCATGGCTCATACGACCCTCTTTGTTTTTGTTATGACCAATAAATGATCGGCATCCTTTCCATGGGCGGAAACAGCTGCAGACGTGCGATTGGCAGGGTGCTCAAAAAGCAGTGAGCGAATCAGAACTGTGATGATCTTATGGTTGAGCCAGCGGTGCGTGGCACGCTGGTAAAGCCTCGGGGTAGCGGGCTTTTGTGAAGGACTGGCTGAACTGTAGCCCTGGCGATCGGCATGGAATAGAACGGAAGCGTCAATTTATGGTATGCCGGGGCCCAGGGCTTGCCACGGCATAGGGACTGTAGGAGCAGCCTTGTGCTGCGAAGGCGCCGGTGCACACACCCACGGTTCAGGATGGGGTCACGGGCCTCTTCGCAGCACAAGGCTGCTCCTACCGGGTAAGTGGGTCACCCCTTCAATGCTGCCTCAATCTTGGCGACATCGATCTTGCCCATTTCCATCATGGCCTCGAACGCCCGCTTGGCAGCAGCCCGGTCGGGATTGGCAATGGCCTCGATCAGGATGCGTGGGCAGATTTGCCAAGACACCCCCCACTTGTCCTTGCACCAGCCACAGACGCTGGCCTCGCCGCCATGGCTGACGATGGCATCCCACAGCCGGTCAGTCTCGGCCTGGTCCTCGGTGCTGACCTGAAACGAGAACGCCTCGCTATGGCTAAAGGCCTTGCCCCCATTGAGCCCAACGCAAGGGATACCCATGACGATGAACTCGACGGTAATCACATCGCCTTGCTTGCCCGACGGGTAGTCGCTAGGGGCTTGGTGCACCGCCACTACCCCGCTGTCGGGGAAGGTGCGGGCGTAGAAGTTGGCCGCCTCTTCGGCGTCATGGTCGTACCACAGGCAGATCGTGTTTTTGGCAGTCATGGCAGGGCTCCATGAATGAGAGTGGGCCTTTGAGTCTAGTTCACGGCCTTGCCGTCGGCGCCGCTGCGTGGCCCGGCATACGCCTTCATGACGGCCGGTCTTTGCAACATTCTGCAGACATTTCCGACGTTAGGTAGTGAACCTGCTTACATAAAAAAGGTCTTTCGCTGACGGTCAACTCACCGACCGGTTCAGCGGCCCAGTCAGCGGGCCTACTTTTGTCCTGTTTCAGCGAAGACCAACATGCCCGAATCCCGCCCCACATTCTCCGCCCTCCCAGCCCTGCGCGGCGGCCTGATCGCAGCCCTGGTGGCCCTCGCCGCCCCGGTGCATGCCGAGGAGCCCGCCAGCGATGCGCGCTGGGTCAGCGACAGCCTGAGCACCTACGTGCGCAGCGGCCCGACCGATGGCCACCGGATTGTCGGCACCCTCAAGTCCGGCCAGAAACTGACGCTGGTCACCACCCAAGGCAACTACAGCCAGGTGCGTGGGCAGAATGGCGACCTGGTGTGGATCCTCAGCAGCGACCTGCAGGCGGTGCCAGGCCAGGGCGAACGCCTGCCGCAGCTCGATGCCCAGGTCGCCGACCTGTCGGGGCAGCTCAAGAGCATCGATGACAGCTGGAAAAACCGCGTGCAGGGCATGCAAGAGACACTGGACTCGCGCAAGCACCTGATCGACGAGCTGGAAGCCCGCAACAAAGCGCTGAACGAACAGCTCGACCAGAGCCAATCGACCTTGCGCGATACCCAGGCCCGCCTGGGGGATGAGAACAAACAGGTGATGATGCGCTATATGGTCTACGGCGGCAGTATTGCAGGCGCGGGCCTGCTGATGGGGTTGATCTTGCCGGCGCTGACGCGTGGGCGGAAGAAGAATGACCGCTGGTTCTGATTTGGGGTGCATCAGGGGCTTGAGGCGGGCGCCAGGAGGCATGCACCCCCCCCTACAACAGCCGCTCCAAAGCCTCGAGCACATGCGCCGTGGCACGTTCAGCCTGCCCTTCACGGCAGGCGATGCCCAGTTGCCGCCACAACCCCGGACGCAACGGTCGCCGGGCAATCCGCCGGTCCAGCTCGGGCGCCTCGCCCTCCTGCGGCAGCAATGTCGCACCGTAGCCGGCCCCTACCAGGCTTTTGATCGCATCGTTGTAGTTCAGCTCGATGCGCGGCTCGGGGAACAACCCCGCCGCAGCGAACCATTCCCCCGTCACCCGCGACAACTGCGTGCTGCTGTCATTGAGAATCAACGCCCGCTGCGCCAACCATGCCGGAGTAACCTTGGCCGGCGGCTGCCAGTCGGCCGGCACATAGGCCAAGATCGGATCGCGTCGCCACGGGGTGATCTTGAGCCCTTTGCCTGCCACTTGGGGCAAGGCCACCAGGCCAATGTCCAAGGCCCCCTCGCGCAACCGCGCCAGCGACGCCTGCGAGGTCAGCACCTGCACCTGCACATCGATCCCCGGGTGCACTTCGCGCAGGTACTCGAGCGCTTTGGGCAACAGGTGGGCAATGGCGCCAGTCGAAGCCCCCAGGCGGACCCGGCCAGTCAGCCCCTCGACCTGACGGCGCACCTCGTCCAGCGCCAGGTCGGCATCGGCCAGCAAGCGACGGGCTCGGGCCAGCAGCGTCTCGCCGATGGCCGTAGGCCGTACCTGCCCACGGTTGCGGGTGAGCAACGGCGCGCCGACCCGTGCCTCCAACTCGGCCACATGCAGGCTGATGGTGGGAGGGGCCAGGTTGAGCCGGCGAGCGGCCTCGGCAAACGAGCCGAGGTCGGTGATTTCGACCAGCGTGCGGAGGCGGTCGAGGCTGATTTCGCGCATGACTAGCTTCAGAAATAATGAATATCAGCATCATGATATTCAAATTTCCTTTAGTCCAGCCGCGGGCGAGCATAGGCCACCCTCCCCTGACCGGACCTCGACCATGCATACCCCTGTTGTCTTTATCGACGGTGACCAAGGCACCACTGGCCTGCAGATTCACGCCCGCCTGCACGGGCGCAATGATGTGCGCCTGCTGACCCTGCCCGAGGCCGAGCGTAAAGACCCGCAGCGCCGCGCCGAAGCCATCAACAGCGCCGACATCGCTGTGCTCTGCCTGCCCGATGACGCCGCCCGCGAGGCCGTCGCGGCAATCCACAACCCGCACGTCCGGGTCATCGACGCCAGCTCCGCCCACCGCACCAGCCCCGGCTGGGTCTATGGCCTGCCGGAACTGGACGCGCAGCAAGCCGAGCGCATCGCCCACAGCACACGCGTCAGCAACCCCGGCTGCTACCCCACCGGCGCGATTGCCCTGCTGCGCCCGCTAATCACCGCCGGGTTGCTGCCAGCGGATTACCCGCTGAGCATTCACGCCATCTCGGGGTACTCCGGCGGCGGCCGCGCCGCGGTCGAACGCCATGAGCAGCCGAGTGCCGAGAACACCCCAACCCTGCAGCTGTATGGCCTGGAACTGGCACACAAGCATGTACCGGAAATCCAGCAACACGCCGGGCTGTCGGCACGGCCGGTGTTCATGCCTGGTTACGGCGCCTATCGCCAGGGCATCGTGCTCAGCATCCCGCTGCAGTTGCGCCTGCTGCCCGGCCAGGTCAGCGCCGAACACCTGCAGGCCTGCTTGGAACAGCACTACCAAGGGGCTCGCCACGTTCAGCTGATGCCCCTGCACCAGCAAGGCCCCGCCGCAGCACTCGACCCCGAAGCATTGAACGACAGCAACGACCTGCGCCTGGCGCTGTACGCCAACCCGGCGCATGGCCAGGTGCTGCTGACCGCTGTATTCGATAACCTGGGCAAAGGCGCGTCCGGGGCGGCGGTACAAAACCTCGACCTGATGCTCGCCGCGCTACAGGCGCAAGGCTGATTGGGCAAAACCGGTTAAACTGTACGTCCCGCGTCAGCATGGCGCGGGTTGTATTCCTAGCCGCCGGAGCCCGCCCCCCGATGTTCATCCTGAGCCGCCTTGACAGCGTGCCGCCCGAGTCTTTCCAGAACCAGATCCGTGAGCTGGTGATCCATCACGTCGGCGAATTGAGCAGCGTCGCCATTCTTGCCGACAACCCGCTGTATCCGCTGTACCAGTACGGCGTCGGCATGGAAGTGCACCAGTACTTGCAGGCCATGGACGGTAAGCGCGGCCTGTCGGTGACGCTGACCCTGGCGCTGGACGCCGATGCCCCCGACCAACTGCTCGGTTTCGCCCTGGCGTTGCCGGCCGATGATTATGCGCAAACCTGCGCACTGGCATTTCTTGCCGTGCGCGCCAGCCATCGCCGCCAAGGTATCGCCCGCGCACTGTTAGGTGACCTGCAGGCGCAGCATGCCTATGTCGAGCTGAACACCTTTGCCGGCCAGGTGCCGTGGTTTGAGGCGATGGGCATGCAGGTGGTGGCAGCCAACGGGCCGCAGGTGCTGATGAGCAGCACCGGGCACGCCAGCGAGGCGCTGATTGGCCGGCTGGATATCGGGCCGATCTACCAGACCACCGAGGTGCATCAGATCCACACCTACCTGCTCAACCAGCAAGGCGAGGATGCGATGATCGAGGCCGAACAGCTGCGCGACGAGCGCTTGGACCAGTTGGCCATTCAAGCGCAGGAATGTGTCCGCCAGCGCAAGACCGTGCACTGATGCTGTGGGGCCGCACGGCGGCCCCAGCTCTTTTCAGCCGTGCACCCAACGCCGATGCAACCCACGCGCCAGGGCATCGAGCATGAACCCCAGCACCCCGATCAGCAGCACCATCGCCATCAGCTCCGAATACGCCAGCCGGTCACGGGTGTCGAGGATGAAATACCCCAACCCCGCACTTACCCCCAGCATCTCGCAGGGCACCAGCACGATCCAAAGGATGCCGATGGCCAGGCGCACACCCGTCAGCACATGGCCGATCACCCCTGGCACGATGACCTTGCACAAGGTCTCCCAGCGCGTAGCACTCAAACTGCGGCTCAGTTGCAACCAACGCGGGTCGAGCTGACGCACACCTGCCGCAGTGTTGAGCAAAATCGGCCACAGCGCGGCAAATGCCAGCAGGAAATAGATCGGCTGGTCACCCACCCCCATCAGCATCACCACCACCGGCATCCACGACAGCGGCGAGATCATCCGCAAGAACTGGAAGGCCGGCGTGGTCGCCGCCTCCAGGTGCCGATAGCTGCCCACCAGCAAGCCGAGGGGGACACCGATCAACAAGGCCAGCAACAGCCCGATCAGGATACGTTTGAGGCTGACCCACACGTGGCCGTAGACCTCGCCCTGCCCCAGCAGCTCGGCCAGGCTGGCCAGAGTCGCCGCCGGCGAAAAACGCGCCGACAGGCCATCGGCCTCGCCAAACCATGCCACGCCGGCCCACCACGCCAGCAGCAGCCCCAGCAGCCCGGCCAAGCCTAGGCTGGTATGAACGACATGCTTGCGCATCAGACCGCGAACTCCTCGCTACGCTCGAAGTTGTCGGCAATGCCGAACACCGACGGCCCGCCAACGGCGGTGATGGCGTTGCGCACGAAACGGTCGTCGACCAGGTCGCGGGCGGTGTGCGCCGGGTCCAGGCCGGCCAAAAAGCCACTGTCGCCTTCGATCAGGGTGTGCTGCAGGCGCTTGATCAGTGCTTCGGTGTAGCTGGGGAACGGGTATGGCTGGAAGTCGATACGTTTTTCGTCCCACTGCTGATGCTGGATCGCGCCACTGGCGATATAGCCTGCGCGGTCTTCGGCGGCTGGCGCCAGGACTTTGCTCAACACCGCCACTTCGTGCGGGGTGTACTTGTTGGGGCCGGCCTTGGACAGCAGCGCGGCGGCTTCGGCGCGGTGCTCGCGCGTCCACAGCTGGGCCTTGACGATGGCGTTGACCACCTTCTGCGACCACTCCGGGCGGGTGTTGAGGTCGTGCTCGTGCATGAACACCACGCAGCAGGCGTGGTTGCGCCACACATCGCCGGTAAAGCGCTGCACGCGGCCCACCTTGAGGTTCTCGGCCAGGGCGTTGAACGGTTCGGCGACGATGTAGCCAGCGATACGCTTGCTGGCCAGCGCCGGCGGCATGTCGGACGGTGGCAGCACCAGCAGGTTGACCTCGTTGGCCGCCAGCTGCGCACTGGCGGGTTTCGACACCGGGGTCAGGCCGCTGTCATTGAGCATCTGCTGCAGCACCACGTTATGGATCGAATACCAGAATGGGATGGCCACGGTCTTGCCGCCCAACTGCTTCATGTCGGTAATGTCGGGCGCCACGGTCAGCCCCGAGCCCCCCACATGGTTCCAGGCCACGACCTTGGCCGGTACCTTGCTGGCGTAACGTGCCCAGACGGTCATCGGCGACAGCAAATGGATGACGTTGACCTGGCCCGAAATGAACGCCTCGATCACCTGCGCCCAACTGCGCAGCAGCACTGGGCGCTCGGCTTTGATGCCTTCGGCCTCGAACAGGCCATTGTTGTGCGCTACCAGCAACGGCGTGGCGTCGGTGATCGGCAGGTAGCCGATACGCACCGGCGCGTCCGGCTCGGCAGCCGCACGGGCCTGCAGGCTCGACAGCAGCGGCAACGCACCGGCGGCGGTAAGCATGGCGCCAAGCTTGAGGAAGTCGCGACGCGAAGAAGCGGAACAGCAGTCATCCATGCACATGGACAGCCTCCGAGGGCAAGGGGGTTAAGGAAGGTGGGTCTGTGCGGCTTGCCCGCCGAAGGGTTTTGACAATCTCGATACGCAGCGCGCCCAGTTCCTCGACCCGCTGCGTACGCGGTTGCGGCAGGTCGATGCGCCACTGGCCGAGCACCTGCGCTGGGTGGTTGCCCAGTAGCAGGACCCGATCGGACAGCAGCAGGGCTTCGTCGATATCGTGGGTGATCAGCACCGCAGCGGTATTGTGGGTGGCGATCAGTTGCAACAGCAGTTGCTGCATGTCGGCGCGGGTCACTTCGTCGAGGGCACCAAACGGCTCGTCGAGCAACAGCACTTCAGGCTGACGCGCCAGGCAGCGCGCCAACGCCGTGCGTTGGGCCATGCCACCGGACAGCTGCGCCGGGTACTGGTTACGGGCATGGTCCAAGCCCACGGCGGCAATGGCATGGTCGATACGCGCACGCCGTTCGGTGGCGGCCAACTTGGGTTGGCGAGCGAAATCCAGGCCGAAGGCGACGTTCTTTTCCAGGCTCAGCCAAGGCAACAGGCTGGGGTCCTGGAAGGCCACCGCCAGGCGCGGGTGCGGCCCTTGCAACGGCTCGCCGTGCAACATCACGCTGCCGCCACGCGGTGCCTGCAAGCCCGCCAGCACCCGCAACAGGCTGGACTTGCCAACCCCGCTGGGGCCCAGGATGGACACCACTTCGCCCGGTGCCAACTGCAGGTCGAACCGCGCCAGCACCTCGTGCCAGCTACCCTCGCGGGGGTAGCCGAGGCTGATAGCTCGGGCTTGCAGCACGACTTCGCTCATGCCGTGCCCGCCTGGCGTTGCAGTTCGGCGCGCAGCTGCACCAGGCTTGGCGTGACGATGGGCACGAACGCCGATTCGCGCCAACGGCGCGCGAAACCTTGGCCGTACTCGCTGAGGTACGCTTTGCCACCACTGGCCTGCAGCTCGAGCTGCACCGCGTCGGCAGCACTTTCGGCAAGGATGATGCGCAGTTTGAACAACGCCGCTGGCTGCTGCAGGAAGCGCCCGTCGAGCAGGCCCTGCTTCAGTTCACTCACGGTGTTTTCCAGGCGTTCCTTGAGCACCTGGCGGGCCTCTTCGAGGAACGAACCACGGCCTTGCAGGTGCGCCGCCACTTCATCCAACGCGCGCCGGGCCAGGCCGATGGCCATGCCGCATTGCAGCGCGAGGAAGGCCGGGCGTACCTTGGGCAGGAACTCACGGGCGTTTTCATGCAGCAGCCACTCGCGGCCCAGCTCGACCTGATGGAACGCCAGCGCGGCGGTATTGCTCGATTGCAGCCCCATCAGTTGCAAGTCGTCCGAACGCTCCAGCCCTTGCACCTCTGACGGAATGGCCAGCACGAAGGGCGCGCGCTCGGCATCGCACTCGATGGCCGCGGCCACCACAAAACCGCTCTTGCGCAGATTGGTCACCCAATGCAAGCGGCCCTCCAGGCTCCACCCCTCGCTGCTGGGGCGCCCGCGCACCTGCAGGCGCTCGATGCCCGAGAGAAACTTCATGGCGTTGGACAACCCGGTGGCGCCTGCCAGCTCGCCTGTCAGCAACCTCGGCAGCAGGCGTTCGCGCAGTGACTGATTAGGGCTTTGCAGCAGGTATTCAATGAAGGCGCGCTGGCCCCAGCAGACGAACGCCGCCGCCAACGAACGGCTGGCAATGGCGGCGATGGCTTCGACCGCATCGGTTACCTGCCCGCCCGTGCCGCCCTGGGCCGGATCGACGCCGATGCGCAGCACCTGCGCTTCAGCGATCTGCGCCAGCACCAGGTGCGGCTCGCACGTGCCCTGGTCAATGGCCTCGGCGTTGGCATCCAGCCATTGCCGAAATGCACAATCTTGCATGTCTGTACTCCTTTGAAAACGCCGGCGGGGCCGGCACCCCACGCGGATTACGCAGAAGGCTGCCAGCGGTACTTGCTCAGCTCGTCGTTGAGCGGCGTCTGGGCGAAAACATTAGCAAAGTTGCACAGGGTTGCGAGGCTCACGCCCAGAATCACTTCCAAGGCGTTGCCTTCGCTGAAGCCGGCCTCACGAAATGCCTGGTAGGTGGCCTCGCTGACGTTGCCACGGGTGGCGATGACTTCGCGAGCGAACGCGGCCAGGGTCTCGTATCGGGCATCGGGCAGTTCACCCCGCGCACGCAGCGCATCGACCACTGCTTCCGGCAGCTTGGCCTTGTTCAACGCGACTGCGGTGTGGCCGGCGACACAAAAGTCGCAGCCATGCTGGGTGGCAGCAATCAACTGCACCACCTCACGCTCGGCCAGGGTCAGCTCGGACTTGCCGTTGAGCGCCGACACGGTCACGTAGGTTTCCAGCGCTGCCGGAGCGTTGGCCAGCACGCCGAGCAGGTTGGGGATGAAGCCGGAATTTTTCTGGGCATTTTCAAGGAATGGACGGGCCGCTTCCGGGGCGCTCTGCAGAGTGTGTAAAGTAATGCGCGAGGACATGGAGGGGTCTCCTGTGGTGGGTGTCCTTACAGTCTGTTGGTTATAAGAACTACCCTCCATATTCATCAGTCGCCTTTCCTTGCTCCTGAGTCTTTGCATTAGATGATTTCGTCCAGCCACCTTGTCGATTGGTTATTAGAAGGCCTGGAGCTCGACGCCAGCCTGTTTCATGTCGGCCGCTATTGCGGCGGCTGGCATGCCAGCACGCAAGGCATGGGCCGCGCCAGTTTCCACCTGGTCGTGCAGGGCCATTGCTGGCTGCACCTCGATGGTCAGGCCGAGGCAGTGCGGCTGGAAGCTGGGGATGCGGTTTTTTTGCTGCGTGACCTGGCGTATCGGCTGTCCAGTGACCAGAACCCCGTCAGCGCCTGCACCCAGCCGCGCCAGGCGATGCAGGCTCTGGATGCCACTGCCGGCGATGGCGTGGGGCTGGTGTGCGGGTTCTTTCACTTTCGCCCGGGGCTGTCGTCATTGATCGTGGAAGGCCTGGCCGACTGGATTCTGCTGCGCGCCAACGAGCCCGCCGGGCATGCGGCGCGGGCGCTGTTCGGGCTGATCCTGGAAGAATGCGAACGCCTACCGCCGTCGCAGACCTTGCTGGAGCGGTTGACGCATTTGTTGTTCCTGTACGTACTGCGCCAGCAAGTGCATGCCGGGCAGCCCCTCGGCGGGCTGGTGGCGCTGGCCCGGCAGCCGGCGTTTGCCGCGTTGCTGGTGCAACTGATCGAACAGCCTGGGCAAGCCTGGACGCTGGAAAACATGGCGGCGTGCACGGGGCTGTCGCGGTCAGCGTTTTTCAAGCGTTTCAACGAACTGGCCGGGCAGTCACCGGGGCAGGTGCTGCTGGCGTTGCGCATGCGCCATGCGTCCCAGCTGTTGCAAGCGGGCAACACCGTGGAGCAGGTGGGTGCGCAGGTGGGGTATCAGTCGGTGGCGGCGTTTACCCGGGCGTTTGCCAAGGCCGTTGGGGTGCAGCCGGGGGCGTATCGCAGGCAGCATGAGGGGCGGTGATTGTGTTTGCCTGGTCGGGCCTCTTCGCGGGCAAGCCCGCTCCCACAGGGACGGCACTGCCCTCAGGTTTTGTGCAGTTCCTGGACTGTCCTCAGGTTCTGTGCAGTTCCTGGACTGTCCTCAGGTTCTGTGCAGTTCCTGGACTGTCCTCAGGTTCTGTGCAGTTCCTGGACTGTCCTCAGGTTTTGTGCAGTTCCTGGACTGTCCTCAGGTTCTGTGCAGTTCCTGGACTGTCCTCAGGTTCTGTGCAGTTCCTGGACTGTCCTCAGGTTCTGTGCAGTTCCTGGACTGTCCTCAGGTTCTGTGCAATTCCTGTGGGAGCGGGCTTGCCCGCGAAGAGGCCTGGGCAGGTTGACTTAGACCTGACTCACCGGGATATCACCGCCACCCTTGCCATCCCGCCGCGCCCCCATCCATTCATTGACCTGCTGCCCGAACGCGGCAGGCGCCTTGCGCCCCACGCGCCGCGCAAGGTCTAGGATGGTCTGCTGCGCCAGCGCCTCTTCCATGCGCTTCTGCGCGCCCAGCATCACCGCATGAATGGCACAGGTGCCTTCGGTCGCCCAACCCGGTGGTGAGCCGTCAAACAGCGTGCAACGCTCGCGAATCTCACGGCAATCGAAGAGCTTCTTCGGCCCGTCGATAGCCGTGACGATATCCAGCACGGTGATCTCATCCGACGGCCGCGCCAGGCGGAAACCGCCGCGCACCCCTTCAGTGGCAACCACCAAGCCGGCGCGAGCCAGCTTGGTGAACACCTTGGCCAGGTATTCCTGCGGCACGCCTTGCAGCGCCGCAAGGTCGCGCACGCTGGACTCGCGCGTGTCTCCGCGCTCATCCACCAGGTACAGCAGGCAATGGATGCCATATTCGACGCCAGCACTGTACAGCGACATATCAATCTCCGACCAACTTTGTCGCAATAATACGCCGATAGCGCCAGCGCCGAAAGCATTCCCTCGTTTGAAGCGATAGAAAACCCTACCCGCGCAGTACCTTCACCTCACCTTGCTTGCCGTCCGTTTCCCGCAAGTACTCCTGCAGCGAGTCGTCCATCGCCTGCATCCAGCGGGTATGGTGGGGCACCGCTTGGGTACCGGTGATCACCGAGCGGTACGACTTGTCGCGGTAGCCCATGATGTCGTGCTTCTTGTCGGTCTTCCATTGCAGGAAGATGCGGTTCACCGCCTCGATATCGAAGCTTGGGTAATCCGTCTGCTCGATCAGGTGCCTGATGTATCGGCCTTGGAATTCGTACATCGAGGCCGTGGTTTCCAGGCCCAGCTCATCCTCGCGCCAGCGCTCGCTGTCGGCATGCATGGCGGCCTTGGCAGGCAACGTGATGCGCCCCAGCATGTAGTCGCGTGCAAACCATGCTTGTGCGTCGAACAGGTTGAAGCTGTACCAGAGATCCTGCATGCCCAGATAAATCAGCTGCGGGTTTTGCTCCCATACCACGCCTTGGTACAGCCCCGCAGGCCACAGGCGATTGTTGGTCTTGAGGGTGAGTTCGTCCGGCAGGAACGGGAAGTGATGCTGGTAACCGGTGCACAGGATGATCGCATCGACGCGTTTGTTCGACCCGTCGGCGAAGTACGCCAGGTCGTTCTCGACCCGGACCAGTTGCGGGCGTTCTTCCCAGCCCTTGGGCCATTTGTAGCCCATCGGTTGCGTGCGGTAGGCCGTGGTGATCGAGCGTGCACCGTACTTGTAGCACTGCGAGCCGATGTCTTCGGCCGAATAGCTGCTGCCGACAATGAGCAGGTCCTGGCCGTTGAACTCCATCGCTTCGCGAAAATCGTGGGCGTGCAGGATACGCCCGGTGAAACGCTCGAAACCTTCGAACTCCGGCACGTGTGGGGTGGAGAAGTGCCCACTGGCCACTACCACATAATCGAACACCTGCTCGACACTAACCCCTGCGCTGTAGTCGTGGGCGCTAACGGTGAACTCGCGGGTGGTTTCATTGAAGCTGACGTGCTTGACCACGGTATTGAAGCGGATGTAATCGCGCACCCCGGCCTTCTTCACGCGGCCCTGAATATAGTCCCACAGCACTTCCCGCGGCGGGTACGAGGAGATCGGCCGGCCAAAGTGTTCATCGAAGCTGTAGTCGGCGAACTCCAGGCATTCCTTGGGGCCGTTTGACCACAGGTAACGGTACATGCTGCCGTGCACGGGTTCGCCATGCTGGTCGAGGCCGGTACGCCAGGTGTAGTTCCACATACCGCCCCAGTCGGCTTGCTTCTCGAAGCACACGATTTCAGGCATGGGGGCGCCCTGGGCATGGGCGGATTGGAACGCACGCAATTGTGCAAGGCCGGACGGGCCGGCGCCGATGATAGCGACACGAAGAGTCATAGTGATTCCTGAACAGTTGAACGCTGAAAAAATGCAAAGGCTCCCCAACCCCAAACGGCAAGAGGCCGGGGGTGGTGAAATTCAGGCGTTACGGTGCAGGTGGAGGGACGGGGCGTTTGCGCATCTGGCTAAGCAGGATGTTGACGGGCGGGATCGACAACACGTGGTACAGGCTCGAAAGCGGGGAGCGTGTCATGGGGGTGGGCCCGTATCCATTAGCGCAGGGTGCGTAATGGGGGCCTGAGGGGCGCAAGATACGTGTGATCTCGTACATGGGGGCTGAAATGGCCTCTTTTCTTTATGGTTTCTTTTTTATCTATAACGGATGGGGGTGGGGATATCAAGGATGGCGGCCCTCCCCCCTGCACCCGAACGACCGCTCGTCGCCAGCAAAATCTTCGATTCACCGCCAAAAACCCATCAAAACACGGCCTTCCCAGGTGTTGACCGGCGGGTTGCGCCCCTACCTGGGACGAAAAAAAACTTGCAGACGCAAAACTACGACCAATACAGTCGGAGTTATTCGAGGGGCACTTGCTGTGCCATCGAAGCCCTTTTTCCCTACATGACCGTTGCGGAGCACCTGCATGAAATCCAACATCCTGATCATCGGTGCCGGCTTTGCCGGTGTCTGGAGCGCCCTGAGCGCTGCTCGCCTGCTGGACCAGGCACAACGTGAAGACCTACGTATCAGCGTGCTCGCCCCTCAACCCGAGCTGCGCATTCGCCCACGCTTCTACGAAGCGGATGTGCATGGCATGAAGGCGCCGTTGGGCGAGCTGTTCGAGGCCGTGGGCGTGCACTTCATCCCTGGCAACGCCGACAGCATCGACGCCGACGGGCGCAGCGTGAGCTACACCGATGCCCAAGGGCAGCCCCAGCAGATCCACTACGATCGCCTGATCCTCGCTGCAGGCAGCCAGGTGGCGCGCCCGGCTGTACCAGGCCTTGCCGAACACAGCTTCGATGTCGACCAGATGGAGTCGGCCGTGCGCCTGGAACAGCACCTGCTGGGGCTGGCCGCCCTGCCCGCCTCCCCGGCGCGCAACACGGTCGTGGTCTGTGGTGGCGGTTTCACCGGCATCGAGACGGCAACCGAAATGCCTGCACGCTTGCGCACCCTGCTCGGTGACGGCAGTACGGTGCGTGTGCTGGTGGTCGACCGTGGTGTCAGCGTCGGCGCGGCGTTGGGCGCGGGCATCACCCCATCGATCGAGGCCGCCTCTGCACAGGCGGGTGTCGAATGGCTGACCGGTACCTCGGTGGTGGCTGTCGATGCCGGCGGCGTCACCCTGGACAACGGCGAGTACATCGCCAGCAGCACGGTGATCTGGACCGCAGGCGTCAAGGCCAGCCCCTTGACTGCACAGGTCGCCGGCGAGCGTGACGGCGCAGGCCGCCTGCGGGTCGACGACCACCTGAAAGTGGTTGGCCAGGCGCACATCTATGCCACCGGCGACACCGCCTGGGCCGCTGTCGACGAGCTGGGCAACCACGCCCTGATGACCTGCCAGCACGCCATCCCCATGGGCCGTCACTGCGGCAACAATGCCGCTGCCGACCTGCTGGGCATCGACCCGGTCATCTACCGCCAGCCCAAATACGTCACCTGCCTAGACCTCGGCGACTGGGGCGCGGCCTACAGTGAGGGCTGGGTGCGTGAGCTGAAGTTGCACGGCCAGGAAGGCAAGGCACTCAAGCGCCAGATCAACTCGGTGTGGATCTACCCACCCGCCGCTGACCGGGCACTGGCGCTGGCCGCTGCCGACCCGCTGATCCCGATCGTCTAACACCTGAAAGCGAACAAATCCGTCAAAAAACGACGGATTTGTCCGCACATGTCGTTACATTGAATGACTGGTCAATAATGATGCCCATATGCCATCATTTAAATAAAACATTTCCGAGGGTGAGGCACACACACTAAATCCGCAGCGCATCGAGAGCTGGCACCACCCCCGGTGACCCGGCCTTCCGTCCATGCTCTTGACGCCTGCACGCCACCGTCAAGGAGCATTCCATGCAGTTACGGAATATGAAGATCGGCATTCGCGCAGCCAGCGTATTCGCCCTGTTGGGCGCACTGGTGCTGGGCATGGGCCTGATCGCCCTCTACGAGACCCGGCAAATGGACACGGCCACGGACGAGATCCGTGTCACCTGGTTGCCCGCCGTGGTCGCACTCAGTGAAATCAGCAGCAACCTCGGCCGGGCCCGCGCCCTGACGCTGCGCGCGGCGCTGGATGACGATGACAGCGAGCGCGCACGCAACCTCGACCTGCTCAAAGGCATCAACGTGCAGCTCAAGGACGGCCTACAGGACTACGACAGCACCATCATCGCCGCCGACGACCGCGCCCTGTTCAATGCCTTCAGCACTGCCCACCAACAGTACGTCGACCTGCAGACGCAGGTGCTCGACGACATCGCCGCCGGGCACATTGACCACGCCAGGCAGAAGATCAACGGCCCGCTCACCCTGCACGCCGACAGCATGATGAAAGCCATGGCGGCACTGATCGCCTACAACAGCAAAGGCGCTGAAGTGGCCTCGCAACGTAGCAGCGATGTCGCTGACCAAGCGTTGACCGCCATCATCGGCTCACTGCTGGTGATCATGCTCGCGCTGGCAGCCATCGCCACGGTGCTGACCCGCAGCATCGTCGTGCCCCTGGCCGACGCGGTGGCCGTGGCCGAGCGCGTGGCCACCGGCGACCTGACCCGCGAAATTCGCGTGACCGGCCGCGACGAACCGGCGCAACTGCTACGCGCCTTAAACCGCATGCAAGACAGCCTGCGCGACACCCTGCGCAAAATTGCCGCATCGTCCGACCAACTGGCCTCGGCCTCGGAAGAGCTGCACACCGTCACCGAGGACACCAGCCGCGGCCTGCACCAGCAAAGTGCGGAGATCGACCAGGCCGCTACCGCTGTCAACCAGATGACAGCCGCCGTGGAAGAAGTGGCGAACAACGCGGTGAGTACCGCAGACGCGTCCAAAGGCGCCGACCGCACCACCCGCGACGGTCGCGACCAGGTCAACCAGGCCTTGGCGTCGATCCAGCACCTGGTCGACGACGTCACCGGTACCTCGGCCGAGATCGAACTGCTGGCCAATAACGCCAACGAGATCAGCCGCGTGCTCGATGTGATCGGCGCGATCGCCGGGCAAACCAACCTGTTGGCGCTCAATGCCGCCATCGAGGCAGCACGGGCCGGTGAGGCAGGCCGTGGCTTTGCGGTAGTCGCCGACGAGGTGCGCGCACTGGCCCACCGGACTCAGCAGTCCACAGCAGAAATCGAGCAGATGATCGTGGGTATCCAGACCGGCACCGAGCGCGCGGTAAGCGCCATGCACAGCAGCCAAGGGCGTGCCACGGGCACACTGGAAGTGGCCCAGTCTGCAGGCCAGGCACTTGAGGTGATTGCCGAAGCGATTGCCTCGATCAACCAACGCAACCTGGTGATCGCCAGTGCGTCGGAGGAACAGGCGCAGGTGGCGCGGGAGGTAGACCGTAACCTGGTGAATATTCGCGACCTGGCGATGCAGACGTCGGCGGGTGCGAATCAGACCAGTGCGGCGGCGCAGGACCTGTCGCGGTTGGCGGTGGACCTGAATGGGATGGTTGCGCAGTTCAAGGTTTGACTCAAGATAGCTGGGGCTGCTTTGCAGCCCCTTCGCGGGGCAAGCCCGCTCCTACAGGTAGGACGCCAGCCTTGAGGTCAGCTCACAGCTCTGTGGGAGCGGGCTTGCCCCGCGAAGGGGCCGCACAGCGGCCCCAGTTTTGATCATCAGTCGTTCACGCTGACAGCCCGCGCACTGTTAACACTCTGCCCGCGCGTCGCCAGGCAGTAATACAGCGGCACCGTCACCAGCAACCCGATCAGCCAGGACAAATCAGCCCCTTCGACGATGTTCGAATACGGCCCCACATACAGCGCCGTATTGGCAAACGGCAGCTGCACCACGATCCCGCACGCATAGGCAATGATCGCGTGGTGGTTGAAGCGCCCATAAATGCCGCCGTCGGCACTGAAGATCGACGCGATGTCGTACTGGCCCTTCTTGATCAGGTAGAAGTCGATCAGGTTGATCGACGCCCACGGCACCAACACCAGCAACAGCGCCAGGATCAAGCCGATGAACTGGCCAATGAAGCCCGCCGACGCATTCAGCGCCACCAGGCCGCAGCCCACCAGAATCACCGAGGCCAGGATCACCCGCACCTTGATGCTCGGCGTCCACTTGGCAAAGAAGGTCTGGATGGCCGTGACGATCGACAACACCGCGCCATACAGGTTGAGCGCGTTGTGGCTGATGATGTTGAGCAGGAACAACACCATCAGGATCGGGCCGAGCCAGCCGGTGGCTTGCTTGACGGCGTCCATCGCGTCCGTGCCTTCCGGTACGCACAACACCGCCACCGCACCAAAGCTGAAGCACAGGATGGTGCCCAGCGTGGCACCGAAATAGGTGGCCCAGAACGGCTTGGCAATGCCGACTTCTTTAGGCAGGTAGCGTGAGTAGTCGGAGGTGTACGGCGAGAAGCTGATCTGCCAGATGGTGCCCAGCGACACCGTGGCGATGAAGCCCGACAAATTGAACGCACCGCGGCTGAAGAAGTCGGCCGGCAGCTCCTGGATGAACATCATGATGAACCCGGCCAGCAGCGCCGACCCCATCACCCAGGTACCGATACGGTTGAGGATATGGATGAAGCGGTAGCCGATCACGCCAATGGCCGTCGCGCTGAGGGCGCCGATGACGATGGCACCAGGCATCGGCACGCTCGGGGCGATACCGTGGATGGTCTTGCCCGCCAGCACGATGTTGGAAATGAAGAAGCCCACATAGATCAGCGCCGTGAAGAACACGATCAGCAGGGCGCCATAACGGCCGAACTGGCCGCGGCTCTGGACCATCTGCGGAATGCCCAGCTGCGGTCCCTGCGCAGAGGCCAGGGCGATGACCACGCCCCCGAGCAGGTGGCCCAGCACAATGGCGACAAGCCCCCACACCAGGTTCAGGTGGAACACCTGCACCACCATGGCACCGGTGACGATGGGCAGGGGCGCAATGTTGGTGCTGAACCAGAGGGTGAACAGGTCGCGCGCCTTCCCATGGCGCTCGGCAGGTGGAACGTAATCGACCGTGTGATTCTCGACAAACTGGTGTTGCGATGACGGTTGGGACATGGTTTTCAGCTCGAAAGGTCGTTTTTATCTTTGTAAGGAAACCGCGTCTAGGCGGCCTCTCAGCTGCGGACCATATTATGGTATTCCAAACTTTTGACAACACTGATTCGGCTTAAAAAACCCTAACTGATCCGGTTCAGCACCTGAAGCTGGGGCATTGAAGTTGCGCCAAGCCCCCTATCCATGCGGCTTTGCGCCATTCATCGTGATTTTGCTGCGGCGGAAAATTCCGCTTGCAAATCGAGTATTACGGTATACCATCAGACACATCAACGATAAAAACCGCGGACCACCGCAGCCCTTCTGAGGTACATGAGATGATCGACGCAACCGTCTACAAGAACGTCCTGGGCTCCTTCCCGTCCGGCGTTACCGTCATCACCACCCTGGACGACGACGGCTCGATCGTCGGCCTTACCGCCAGCGCCTTCTCCTCCCTGTCGATGGACCCGCCGCTGGTGCTGTTCTGCCCCAACTACAGCTCCGACTCCTACCCTGTGCTGATCAAGCAGAAGCGCTTCGCCATTCACCTGCTTTCTGGTGAACAGCAAGCCGAAGCCTATGCGTTCGCCAAAAAAGGCAAAGACAAAGCCACCGGCATCGAGTGGTCCCTGAGTGCGCTGGGCAACCCGCTGCTGGCCAATGCCACCGCCATCATCGAATGCGAACTGTGGCGTGAATATGAAGGTGGCGACCACGCCATCATGGTCGGCAAGGTGCACAACCTGATCGTCCCCGAGCAAGCCCCGCAGCCGATGATCTACTGCCGCGGCAAGATGGCCAGCCTGCCCGCCTTCGCCTGAGGCACCTAGCCTTATTACTGACGCCTGGCGCGCCAGGCGAGACTTTCAAGCTCCGAGGAAAGCCCCATGAAATTTTCGTTGTTCGTACACATGGAACGTTGGGATGAACAGGTCAGCCACCGCCAGCTGTTCGAAGACCTGACCGAACTGACCCTGATGGCCGAGAACGGCGGTTTCAGCACCGTGTGGATCGGCGAACACCATGCTATGGAGTACACCATTTCGCCAAGCCCGATGCCGCTGCTGGCCTACCTCGCTGCGCGCACCGAGAAGATCCGCCTGGGCGCCGGCACCATCATCGCGCCGTTCTGGAACCCGATCCGCGTGGCAGGCGAATGCGCCCTGCTCGACGTGATCAGCAACGGCCGCATGGAAGTGGGCCTGGCGCGCGGCGCCTATCAGTTCGAATTCGACCGCATGGCCAATGGCATGCCTGCCACCGACGGCGGCAAGGCCCTGCGTGAAATGGTGCCGGTGGTGCGCAAACTGTGGGAAGGCGACTACGCCCACGACGGCGAGGTGTACAAGTTCCCCACCTCCACCAGCGTGCCGAAACCGTTCAACGCTACACCGCCGATGTGGATCGCCGCCCGCGACCCAGACTCGCACAACTTCGCCGTGGCCAACGGCTGCAACGTCATGGTCACCCCACTGATGAAGGGTGACGAAGAAGTACTGGACCTGAAAAACAAGTTCCAGGCGGCCCTGGACAACAACCCGGATGTGCCCCGCCCACAATTGATGGTGCTGCGCCACACCCACGTGCACAGCCCGTCCGAGCCTGAAGGCTGGAAGGTTGGCGCCCAGGCCATCTCGCGCTTCTACCGCACCTTCGACGCCTGGTTCGGCAACAAGACTGTGCCGGTCAACGGCTTCCTGGAGCCGAGCCCGGAATCGAAGTTTGCCGAAGTGCCGGCGTTCCAGCTGGAAAACATCCGCAAGAACACCATGATCGGCACACCCGAAGAAATCATCGCGCGCATCAAGTACTACCAAGAGCTCGGCGTCGACGAGTTCAGCTTCTGGTGCGACAACAGCCTGCCCCACGCCGAGAAGAAAAAGTCGCTCGAGCTGTTCATCAAGGAAGTGGTGCCGGCGTTCGCCTGAATTCCCTTTGCCTGAAGTAGTTGCGGGATCAGCCCGCTCCCGGGGGCCCTAGTGGCTCTTGCGAGCGGGCATTTTTTTGAGTTTCAGGCGGCCTCTTCGCGGGCAAGCCCGCGAGGGGGCGGGTACAGACGCCGCGCAAATCAAGGGATCAAGCAACCTTTCGTCCCCCAGGGAGAGATTTTTCAAGCCCCCTCTTGCACAACAAATATTATGGTATACCATCAGACAACAAGAGCTGATAACCCTCACCAGGAGCCACCCATGAGTTTCGAAATCCGCAAGATCGTCACCTACTCCGAAGAGACCCGCATCGAAGGCGGCAAGGCCACCGACAAACCGGTGACCATGGTCGGCCTGGCCGTGGTGATCAAGAACCCGTGGGCGGGTCGTGGTTTTGTAGAAGATCTGAAGCCGGAAATCCGTGCCAACTGCTCTGAGCTGGGCGCACTGATGGTCGAGCGCCTGACCGCCGCCATCGGCGGTGCCGACAAGATCGAAGCCTACGGTAAAGCCGCTGTGGTCGGCGCCGACGGCGAAATCGAACACGCCTCTGCCGTGATCCACACCCTGCGTTTCGGCAACCACTACCGCGAAGCGGTACAGGCCAAGAGCTACCTGAGCTTCACCAACAAGCGCGGCGGCCCAGGCACCTCGATCCAGATCCCGATGATGCAGAAGGACGACGAAGGCCTGCGTTCGCACTACATCACCCTTGAAATGCAGATCGAAGACGCCCCGCGTGCCGACGAAATCGTCGTGGTCCTGGGCGCTGCCGACGGCGGTCGTCTGCACCCGCGCATTGGCAACCGCTACATCGACCTGGAAGAACTGGCTGCCGAAAAAGCCAACGCTCAATAACAACAACCAAGACGGGCCGGGGCGTGGCGTGCTTACCCGCCGCGCCCGACCTTCAAGGAGCGCCCTCCATGATTCAGCCTGTCGCTGAACGTACACCGGCCGGGACCAGTTACCTGGACCAAGGCCAGGGCCAACCCGTGGTGCTGATCCACGGCGTGGGCCTGAACAAGGAAATGTGGGGCGGTCAGTTCGTTGGCCTGGCCAACGACTACCGCGTCATCGCTTACGACATGCTCGGCCACGGCCAGAGTGCGTTGCCAGCCGCCGACACCGGCCTGGAAGGCTACGCCGCCCAGCTCGTCGAGTTGCTCGACCACCTGCAGATTGCCCAGGCCACCGTAATCGGCTTCTCCATGGGCGGCCTGGTGGCACGTGCTTTCGCCCTCAACTACCCGCACAGGCTGTCTGCCCTGGTGGTGCTCAACAGCGTGTTCAACCGCACCCCCGAGCAGAGTGCCGGTGTCATCGCCCGCGCCGCCCAAGCGGCGGAGCTCGGCCCCGACGCCAACGTCGACGCCGCCCTCGACCGCTGGTTCAGCCGTGAATACAAGGCTGCCAACCCGGCGCAGGTCGCCGCCATTCGCCAGGTGCTGGCGAGCAACGACCCGCAGGGCTACCACACTACTTATTCGCTGTTCGCCACCCAGGACATGTACCGCGCCAGCGACCTGGGCAGCATCCAGGTGCCGACGCTGATCGCCACCGGCGAACTCGACTCGGGCTCCACCCCGGCCATGACCCGCCAGCTCGCCGCCAGCATCCCTGGGGCGCACAGTGTGGTCCTCGCCGAGCAACGGCATATGATGCCGGTGGAAGCACCGCGTGAAGTCAACAAGATGCTGTTGGACTTCCTCAAGCAAGCCCGCACCCTCACCGAATCCGCCAAGGGGATTGTTGCATGACCCTCGTACGTTTCCAGATGTGCATCGACGGCCAATGGCTCGATGCCCAGAGCGGCAAGACTTTCGACAGCCTCAACCCGGCCACCGCCCAAGCCTGGGCGCAACTGCCCGATGCCGACGAAGCCGATGTGGAGCTGGCCGTGCAGGCCGCCCAGCGTGCCTTCGAAAGCCCAGCCTGGCGCAGCATCACCGCCACGGCGCGCGGCAAACTGCTGCGCCGGCTGGGGGACCTGATCACCGAAAACAAAGAGCACCTGGCCCAGCTGGAAAGCCGTGATAACGGCAAGCTGATCCGCGAAACCCGCGGCCAGGTCGGTTACCTGCCCGAGTTCTTCCACTACACCGCAGGCCTGGCCGACAAGCTCGAAGGCGGCACCCTGCCGCTGGACAAGCCAGACCTGTTCGCCTACACCGTGCACGAGCCGATTGGCGTGGTCGCCGGGATCATCCCGTGGAACAGCCCGCTGTACCTGACGGCCATCAAGCTGGCCCCGGCCCTCGCCGCCGGCAACACCATCGTACTCAAACCGTCCGAACACGCCTCGGCGACCATCCTCGAGCTGGCTCGCCTGGCCCTTGAAGCCGGCTTCCCGCCGGGTGTGGTCAACGTGGTCACCGGCTATGGCCCTAGCACCGGCGCGGCCCTGACTCGCCACCCGCTGGTACGCAAGATCGCCTTCACCGGCGGCGCCGCCACGGCCCGCCATGTGGTGCGCAGCAGCGCCGAGAACTTCGCCAAGCTGTCGCTGGAGCTGGGCGGCAAGTCGCCGAACATCATCTTCGCCGACGCCGACCTGGACAGCGCCATCAACGGCGCCGTGGCCGGCATTTATGCCGCCTCCGGGCAAAGTTGCGTGGCCGGTTCACGCCTGCTGGTACAGGACGAGATCTTCGACGAATTCGTCAGCCGCCTGGTCGAGCGAGCCAAGCGCATCCGCATCGGCAACCCACAGGACGACGCCAGCGAAATGGGCCCGATGGCCACCGCCCAGCAACTGGCCGTGGTCGAAGGCCTGGTCGCTGCGGCCAAGGCCGAAGGCGCCAAGCTGCACCTGGGGGGCAAGCGAGCCGAGGTCGAGGGTGACGGCTGGTTCTACGAACCCACCCTGTTCGAGTGCGACAGCAACTCGATGACCATCATGCAGGAAGAGGTGTTCGGCCCCGTTGCCGCGGTCATTCGCTTCAAGACCGAAGAAGAGGCCCTGGCCATTGCCAACGACTCGCAGTTCGGCCTGGCGGCCGGCATCTGGACCCGCGACCTGGGCCGCGCCCACCGCCTGGCCCGTGACGTACGCTCGGGCATCATCTGGGTCAACACCTACCGCGCGGTGTCGGCCATGGCACCGATCGGTGGCTTCAAGAACAGCGGCTACGGCCGTGAGAGCGGCATCGATTCGGTGCTGGCCTATACCGAGCTGAAGACCGTGTGGATCAACCTGTCCACCGCGCCGATGCCCGACCCGTTTGTGATGCGTTAAGAGGTAGCACGAGATGATCGAACCAGGCATCTACAAAGACGTGATGGGCTCCTTCCCGTCCGGCGTTACGGTGGTCACCACCCTGGACGCCGACGGCGGCATCGTCGGTATCACCGCCAGCGCGTTCAGCGCGCTGTCGATCGAGCCGGCACTGGTGCTGTTCTGCCCCAACTACGCCTCCGACACGTACCCGATCCTGCGTGACAGCAAGCAGTTCGCCATTCACCTGCTGTCTGCCGAGCAAACCGCCGAGGCGTATGCCTTTGCCGGCAAGGGCAAGGAAAAGGCCAAGGGCATCGACTGGCACCTGAGCGAGTTGGGCAACCCGTTGCTGGCCAAGGCCACGGCGATCATCGAGTGCGAACTGTGGCGCGAGTATGACGGCGGTGACCACGCGATAATCGTCGGCGCGGTGAAAAACCTGGTGTTGCCGGCAGATCCGGTCACCCCGATGGTCTACCACAAAGGCAAGCTGGGCGCCCTGCCCCCGCTGGGCTGATACCCTTGGGGCTGCAAAGCGGCCCTGTTCCACCCATTTTTTAGGGGCCGCGCGACCCTCTCACCCTTGGTTGCGGCCCCTGTTTTGATTCGGAGCCAGACACATGAGCAACGAAAAGTACGAAAAAGGCCTGCAGATCCGCACCCAAGTACTGGGCGAGGACTACGTCAACCGCTCGATCCAGAACGCCGACGACTTCACAAAGCCCTTGCAAGAGCTGGTCACCGAGTATTGCTGGGGCCATGTCTGGGGCCGCGAAGGCTTGTCGCTCAAAGAGCGCAGCATGATAAACTTGGCCATGATTTCCGCGCTCAACCGGCCCCACGAACTCAAGCTGCACATCCGCGGCGCATTGCGTAATGGCCTGAGCCGAGAACAGATTCGCGAGATCCTGCTCCAAGTCGGCATTTATTGCGGCGTACCCGCGGCGGTGGACAGTTTCCGCCTGGCCCGCGAAGCGTTCGCCGAAGCCGATGCGGAGTCAACCCGTTAACAACGGGCTGTTCGAACCACCGTAAGGAGCAGCGCCCGGTTCGGCGTGCTCCGCGGGTTGGCGCAACAGCCTCATAAAGAGCGCACCTGATGAAACGCCAGCCACTCGACGACAGCTTCAAGGTCAACCGCAACCCCGTTACCCTGCGCGAAATCGTGCTCGACAAGCTGCGCGCCGCGATCATGAACTTCCACTTGTTGCCAGGTGACCGCCTGGTGGAGCGCGACCTTTGCGACCGCCTCGGGGTCAGCCGCACCTCTGTACGTGAAGCCCTGCGCCACCTCGAATCCGAAGGCCTGGTCGAGTTCGCCGACGCCAAAGGCCCGCGCGTGGCCATCATTACCCTGGAAGATGCCCGCGATATCTACGAGCTGCGCTGCGTGCTCGAAGGCTTGATCGTCCAGCTGTTCACCCTCAATGCCAAGGCCAAGGACATTCGCGCCCTGGAGCGTGCGCTGGAGGTCAACCGCGAAGCCCTGGAAGAAGGCGAACTGCAACAGGTGCTCGACTCGGTGCAAGGCTTTTACGATGTGCTGCTGGAAGGCTCCGGCAACCAGGTTGCCGCTCAACAGCTGCGCCAATTGCAGGCCCGCATCAGCTACCTGCGCGCCACCTCGGTGTCGCAAGAAAACCGCCGCGGTGCCAGCAACCGGGAGATGGAAAAGATCGTCGAGGCGATCAAGGGCGGTGACCCACTGGTCGCCCACCAAGCCTCGGTCGATCACGTCCGCGCCGCCGCCAAGGTGGCCCTGGACTACCTGCGCCAGAAGCAGGATGACAACACCAAGGTGCGCGACATGGTCGAGCCCCTGGCCCTCAAAGAGCCACGTATAGAACCCCGCATAGGCCGCTGACCATGCCCAACGCCCCGCGCTACTGCCCGCACTGCACCACGGAACTGGCCCGGGGCGTTCCCACAGGCGACACCCACGAACGCCTGCATTGCACCGGCTGCGGCTACATCCACTACATCAACCCGAAAATCATCGCTGGCTGCATCATCGAGCGCGATGGCAAGTACTTGCTGTGCCAGCGGGCCATTCCACCCCGCCCTGGCACCTGGACCTTGCCCGCCGGGTTCATGGAAGCGGGCGAGACCACCGAGCAGGCGGCGTTGCGCGAGGTATGGGAAGAAAGCGGCGTGCACGCCGAAATCGTCTCGCCCTACTCGATTTTCAGCGTGGCCAAGATCAGCGAGGTGTACATCATCTTCCGCGCCATCGCCACGCAGGAGACCGGCCAGTTCGGCCCGGAAACACTGTCCTACAAGTTCTTCGAGCCGGACGAAATCCCCTGGGACGAGATCTACTACCCGGCCATCCGGCAGATTCTCGAGCGGTATATCCTGGAGCGCCAGGCCGGGGTGTACGGCATCTACATGGGCAATGACGATACCGGCAAGGTGCATTTCATTCGCTGAGCCGGCACGATTCGGTAGGAGCAGCCTTGTGCTGCGAAGGGGCCGGGGATAACAGCGGAGATCTTCGCTGCTTTCGCTGGCCTCTTCGCAGCACAAGGCTGCTCCTACACGCGAAGAGGCCCGCACAGACGACATAAAGCCCTCGCCAATTCGCTATTCTCGGTGCACCCTTATCCTCCCAGCTATGAAGGATCGGCAGCACACATGGCGAAATGGCTAGACGGCGGCGGGCTGATGGCCGAACGCATCCGCCAGCACGATTGGACCCACAGCCCACTGGGCCCGCTCGAGGCCTGGCCGAGCGCGCTCAAGACCTCGGTGGCCTTGTGCCTGGCCTCGCGCTTTCCGCAAGCCGTGCTGTGGGGCCGCGAGCTGATCACTTTGTACAACGATGCCTTCATCCCTATCCTCGGTAGCAAACCTTTAGCCCTAGGCCGGCCGTTCAGTGAAGTGTGGCAGGAGGCCTGGGGCGAAATCAGCGCCATGGCCGAACACGCCATGGCCGGTGAGGCGGTCTACATCGAAGACTTTCCCTTGGTCATCGACCGCAACGGTGCCCCCGAACGCGCCTACTTCACCTTCTGCTACAGCCCGATCCGCGGCGAAGACGGCACTGTGCTGGGCATGCTCGACACGGTGACCGAAACCACCACCAGCGTGGTCAACAGCCAGCGCCTGAGCTTTCTCGACGGCCTGGGGCGCGAAGTGGCCAATGCCACCGACCCCGAGCGGATCATGGCCATCACCACCCGCATGCTGGTGGAACACCTGCAACTGTCCAGCTGCGCCTACGCGGTGATGGACCCCGACCAGGACGGCTTCAACATCTGCGGCGACACCGTCGCCCCCGGCTCGCCGCGCCTAATCGGCCAATACCGCCTGGCCGACTTCGGTCGCCTGGCTGTCAGCCGACTGCGCGCAGGCGAACCGCTGGTGATCAATGACAACCTCAACGAACTGGCCGCCGAGGAAGCCGCGACGTTCCAGGCCATCGGCATCACCGCGACCATCTGCATGCCGCTGATCAAGGACGGTCGCCTGACCGCCCTGATGGCTATTCACGACAAGGCGCCCCGGGTATGGACGGGCTATGAACTGCGCCTGATCCGCGAAGTCACCGAACGCTGCTGGTCGCATATCCAACGGGTCCAGGCCCACGCCGAAGTGCGTGAAGCCTTGGCCGCGCTGGAGGCGCTCAACGCCTCCCTGGAGCACCGCGTCGAAGAGCGCACCGCCCAGCTGCTGCACACCGAAGCCGTGCTGCGCCAGGCACAGAAGCTCGAGGCCATCGGCCAGTTGACTGGCGGTGTGGCACACGACTTCAACAACCTGCTGACCATCATCCGCTCGTCATTGCACTTCTTGCAGCGTCCCAACCTGGATGAAGCACGCCGCGAGCGCTACCTCAAAACCATTGCCGACACCGTCGAACGCGGCGCCAAGTTGACCGGTCAACTGCTCGCTTTCGCCCGTCGGCAGGCCTTGAGCCCACAAGTGTTCGAGGCCGGGCCGCGGCTGCAGGCCATGGCCGATATGCTCGATACCGCTACCGGTGCACGGGTTCAGGTGGAAATCGAACTGCCAGAGGCGCCTTGCCATATCCGCGCCGACCTCAGCCAACTCGAGACCGCGATCATCAACCTGATGCTCAACGGCCGCGACGCCATGGCCGGGGAAGGCACCTTGCGCCTGCGCCTTCAGGCCAACCAACGCCTGCCCGGCCTGCGTGGGCAGGCCGCGCAAGCCGGGCCCTTTGCCGCCATCTCGGTAGTGGACAGCGGTGTCGGCATCGCCAGCGAGCTGCTCGATCGCATCTTCGACCCGTTCTTCACCACCAAAGCGCCCGGTGAAGGCACCGGGCTTGGCCTTTCCCAGGTGTTCGGCTTTGCCAAGCAGTCCGAAGGCGATGTAGAGGTGATCAGCGTCGAAGGCCAGGGCACGACGTTTACCCTGTACCTGCCGCAACAAGCGCCCTCTGCCGGCCCTGAGGCTTCTGAATAGCGGCTACCGTTGCGCGGCCAACAACCGCGCCACACTCTGCGCCAGCTCGGCACGCCGGTACGGCTTGCGCAGCACTTCGAAGCCTTTGAGTTCGCGCGGTGTCAGGTTGGCGTAGCCGGTAATGATCAACACCGGCAGGTTGGCCTGGCGCTGGCGCATCTGCTGGGCGAAGCGCACGCCGGTCATCTCGGCCATCACATGGTCGGTCACCAGCACATCCGGCACTAGCCCCCGCTCTACCAGCTGCAAGGCCGCCGCCGCACTGTCGGCCTCGATCACTTCGTAGCCGAGGTCGCGCAGTTGCAGCGCTGTGGCATGGCGTACGATCGCTTCGTCATCGACCAACAGCACGTGGTTCTTCCGGCCGGCCAATGGCGCTTCGGCTGTATCGCTGTCGCGGCAGCTTGCCGCCACATCGCTGGTCGGCAGCCACAAGGTCGCCTCGGTGCCCTCACCTGGCCACGAACGAAGGGTAAAGCCACCGCCGGACTGCACGGCCAAGCCCTGCACCATCGGCAGGCCTAGGCCGGTGCCTTTGCCCACCGCCTTGGTCGAGTAGAAGGGCTCGAAGCAGCGGCGCAGTTGTTCAGCGTCCATCCCACAGCCACTGTCACGTACCTGTAGCCAGGCCAGCCGCGCCGCGGCCACACCTTCCGGCCTCGGCGGGCCGTTTACATCGATACCGGCGACGATACTCAGCTCACCGCCTTCAGGCATGGCGTCACGGCCGTTGACCACCAGGTTGAGCAAGGCCAGCTCCAGTTGATGAGGGTCGGCCACCACGGCCGGTAGCGCCGGGTCGACCTGCACGTGCACGGTAATGGTCGGCCCCAGCGAACGGGCGATCAGCTCACGCATGTCTTCCACCAGCGCCGCCAGAGACACGGCTTGGGGTTTGAGGGTTTGCCGGCGGGCGAAACTGAGCAGCCGACCGACCAGGTTGCGCGCCCGCTCGGCAGCCTGCAGGCCGCCGTCGATCAGCCTGGGGGCACGCTCGGACTGTGGGTTGCGGCGCATCAATTCGAACGAGGCAATGATCGGCGTGAGCATGTTGTTGAGGTCATGGGCGATGCCGCCGGTCAATTGCCCGATCATTTCCATCTTGTGCGCTTCGTGCAGCTGCAGCATCGCAGATTCGCGCTGAGCCAGGGCCGACGCCACGCGCTCCTCCAGGCTTTCGTTGAGCAGGTGCAGCGCCCGCTCGGCCCTGGCATGGGTAATCGCCGCCCAGGCTTGCTTGGCGCTCTCTTCCACCAGCTGGCATTCGTCTTCAGGGCACAGGTGCGGGGTATGGAAATGCACACTGAGGGTGGTCTCCAGCCGGCCAGCGCGCAGGACCGGCACATGCAGGCTGTAAGGCTGCTGCACCACCTGCCCCGCTGCCAGTTGCTCGCGCAACGAAGCACCGAAGCTCGCGTAGGCATGCTGGCCGACGAACGAGGGCAAGGCCTCGGACCAGTCATGTGCTACCTGGAAGTTGCTGCCGTCGCCTTGGTCTTCACCAAAATAGACCCGTGCCGCGCCGAGTCGCCGTGCCAGCCGACTTACCGCGAACGCTTCGATCCGCTCTGCATCACCCAGCGCGGGTAAAGCACGGCCCAGCTCCAGCAAAAAGGCCTGGCGCTGCTGGAAGCGTACGCGCTCGGTAGTCTCAGTCACCAGGCACAGCACGCCACCGACGCTGCCGTCAGCCTCGCGCACAGCGGAGTAGGACACATCAAAATAGGCCGTTTCACCCACGCCGTGGCGCTCGATGTAGAAAGGGCGATCCTTGGCCGAGAAGGTCTGGCCGCTCTCGCGCACACCGCGCAGCAACGGCTCCAGGTCGTCCCACAGCTCACTCCAGTTTTCCTGGGCCGGCCGCCCCAATGCCTGCGGGTGCTTGGTGCCAATGCTCGGTGCATAGGCATCGTTGTACAGCGCCACGTAGGCCGGCCCCCAGAACAGCACGCATTGCGCTTGCGCTGGCAGCAGCGTGCCCATGACCGTCTGCAGGTGCGGCGACCAGGTGTGGGGGGGACCCACTGGCGAGCCGCGCCAGTCCATCGACTGGAGCAGGCTGCCGACGCTACCGCCGTTGAGCAGAAAGCCCAACGGTGGATTGCCCGCGTCGGTGGGGGGTTGTTGAAGCGATCTCATGTCAGGGAAGTCCCGGGCACATTGCCATCCATCTGATGGATAGGAGGCCTGCAAGTACCCGTTCGTTCCCTTGCTTTCAGACGTTTTTCAACGGCGCCCTTCAGCCAGCATGCGCAAGGCCAACCCGGCCAGCACAGTGCCCATCAACCAGCGCTGAACGCGCTGCCACAGGGGCCGCCCGCCTAAGAACACGGCGATGGAGCCGGCCATCACCGCGATCAAGGCATTGACCGAAACGCTGATGGCGATTTGCGTAGACCCGAGCACCAGCGACTGCACCAACACGCTGCCGTGACCGGGCTCGATGAACTGCGGCATCAACGACAGGTACATGACGGCGATCTTGGGGTTCAGCAGGCTGGTGGCAAAGCCCATGGTGAACAGCCGCCGCGGGCTGTCCGCTGGCAGGTCGCGGACCTGGAATGGCGAGTTGCCGCCAGGCCGAAGCGCCTGCCAGGCCAGGTACAACAGGTACAGTGCGCCACCGATGCGCAGCACGTCGTAGGCAAACGGCACGGCCATGACCAGCGCGCTGATGCCCAGCGCAGCGCAGAGCATGTAGATGACGAAGCCCAAGGCCACACCACCGAGGGAAATCAACCCCGCATTGCGGCCCTGGCAGATCGACCGGGAAATCAGGTAGATCATGTTCGGGCCGGGCGTCAGCACCATGCCCAGGCAGATCAATGCGAAGGTCAGCAGTTGGGCGGTATCGGGCATGGGGCACGTCCTGGTTGTGCGAAATGTAGCGGCGAGTGTATCCGAGCGGCGTCAACGCCGGTAGCGTCAGCCCAACTGCCCGGCAATCAGCCCCAGGGCCACGGCGATCATCGCCACGCCCGACACCCGCCCGACCATCTTCGCCGCCCCTGGCCGGGTGCTCAAGATGGCCTTGGCGCCGTACCCCACCAGCGAATAGATCACCAGCGAGCTGCACAGGTGCACCAGCCCCAGCAGCAGGATCTGCACCGGCACCGGCCAGCTTGACTGCGGGTCGGTGAATTGCGGCAACAAGGCCAGGAACAGCAAGAATACCTTCGGGTTAAGCCCACTGACGCAAAAGCCTTTAAAGGCCCAGCGCGAGCCGGACTCCCCCACCCCGTCCTGCCCCGCTTCCGGCACGCCGGGGCTCAACAACAGGTTGCCGCCCAGCCACAACAAATAGGTGCAGCCTGCCAGGGTCAGCAACGTCAACGCCAACGGGTGCCCCGCCAACAAGCTGCCCACGCCGGCCGCCACCACCAGCGTCGCAAGGAAGTGGCCCGACAACATGCCCGCCACCGCAGGCATCACCCAGCGGCCACGCATACCCGCCGAGATGGCGTAGGCCCAGTCGGCACCAGGGGTAATCACGAACAGCAACGACACGGCCCAGAACGCCGTCAGCACACTGATTGCCACTTGAATCTTCCTTATGTCTTGGCGTGGTATGCAGAAAGATTACGGATTCCTTCGGGGCATTTTCTTTCGTATATTCCCCGTCATCGCACATATGCTGGAAGATTCTTCTCCATGGACAGAACTGATCGCAAAATCCTTGCCGAGCTGCAAAAAGATGGTCGCTTGTCGGTGACCGAATTGGCGGATCGCGTAGGCCTGAGCCTATCGCCCTGCCATCGCCGGCTGAAGGCGCTGGAGGAATCGGGCGCCATCCTGGGCTACCACGCGCGCCTGGCGCCGACCGCACTGGGGCTGAACTTCGCCGCGCTGGTGTTCGTCACCCTGCGCGAGGTGACGCGGCAGCCGGTGGCGGACTTCGAGGCAGCGTTGGCCGAAATCCCCCAGATCGTCGAGGCGCAGCGGCTGTTCGGCGACCCGGACTACCTGCTGCACGTGGTGGCCAAGGACCTGCCGGCGTTTCAGAAGCTGTATGACGAACACCTGACCAGCATTCCCAACGTGAAGCGGTTGAGTTCGACGTTGGTGATGAAGGAAGTGATCCAGGACCGGCTGTTGCCCATGTAGCTGTGCAGGCCTGCTCTGGCCTCTTCGCGGGCAAGCCCGCTCCCACAGGACCCCACCGATCTTGAGCACGTGGTCCTCCTGTGGGAGCGGGCTTGCCCGCGAAAGGGCCGGCACAGGCGGACTATTTATCTGCACTGAAAACGCGCACCCCGCACCAGCCCGGTTCCCGGCCCATTCACCCGGAGGGCGCCAACCCCCCAGGCCCAGGCCTTCCAGCCGTATGGCCCGCTCCTTGCTACCACTCGTCCCTTAACCTTTTGTCAGCCTTAGGTTTTTTAAGGTTTATGGGCACATATTTACTAATTTCTCGTTATCCCCGCACCCCCCATCATCCCTCCAACAAGAACGCGTCGCCCTTCGCCGGCACGCCCCCGGGCAGTACCCCATGCCCTACCTTGCCTTGGAGTCAGTCATGACCAGTGCAGCCAACTCGGCACCCCTCATAGAAAAACACACGATCGGCTACGTGCCCCCGCAAGACCGCCATGGAAAGGTAAGGGATTTGTTCACACTGTGGTTCGGGGGCAATATCGCGCCCCTGCCCATCGTCACCGGCGCGCTGGGCGTGCAGCTGTTTCACCTGAACCTGGTGTGGGGCATCGTCGCCATCCTGGTCGGCCACCTGGTCGGCGGGGTGCTGATGGCGCTGCACTCGGCCCAAGGCCCGCAGATGGGCATCCCGCAGATGATCCAGAGCCGCGCCCAGTTCGGCACACTTGGCGCGCTGCTGGTGGTGGTGATCGCCGGGGTCATGTACATCGGGTTCTTCGCCTCCAACATCGTCCTCGCGGGCAAGTCGCTGCATGGCGTGGTCGAAGCCGTGCCGGTACCGGTGGGTATCGTCATTGGCGCACTGGGGTCAGGCATCATCGGCATCATCGGTTACCGCTTCATCCATGTGCTCAACCGCATCGGCACCTGGGTACTGGGCATCGGTATCGTGGTCGGCTTCGGCTATATCTTCACCCACGTGCAAAGTGACGACTTCCTCACCCGCGGCGGTTTCAACCTGGCCGGCTGGCTGGCCACGGTGTCGCTGGCAGCGTTGTGGCAGATCGCCTTTGCCCCGTATGTGTCGGACTATTCGCGCTACCTGCCGGCCGACGTCAAGGTCAGCTCGACCTTCTGGACCACTTACCTGGGCTCTGTGCTGGGCTCGAGCCTGTCGTTCATCTTCGGCGCGGTCGCGGTGCTGGCAATCCCGGCGGGCATGGACACCATGGACGCGGTGAAACTCGCCACCGGCACCCTCGGCCCGATCATGCTGGTGCTGTTCCTGCTCAGCGTGATCAGCCACAACGCCCTCAACCTGTATGGCGCGGTGCTGTCGATCATTACCCTGATCCAGACCTTCGCCTACCGCTGGATCCCCACCGCCAAAAGCCGTGCGGTACTGTCGCTGATCGTGCTGGCGGCTTGCAGTGTGGTGGCCGTGTGCGCATCGAAGGACTTCATCGGCCACTTCGTCGACATGGTGCTGGTGCTGCTGGTGGTGCTGGTGCCGTGGACGGCGATCAACCTGATCGACTTCTATGCCATCCACAAGGGTGACTACGACATCCAGTCGATCTTCAAGGTCGATGGCGGTATCTACGGGCGTTACAACCCGCAGGCGCTGGTGGCCTACGCCGTGGGCATCGTGGTGCAGATCCCGTTCATGAACACGCCGCTGTATGTCGGGCCGGTTTCCGAGCACATCAACGGGGCAGACCTGTCGTGGCTGGTGGGGCTGGCGATTACCTCGCCGTTGTACTGGTGGCTGGCTAGCCGTGACAGTGCCTATCGTCGCCGGCAAGTGAGTGCCAAGCTGGCCATGGGGCACTGATTCATCCTGTACTGGCCTCTTCGCGGGCAAGCCCGCTCCCGCAGGGGGACCACAGATTCCGGGCCCTGCGGTATTGCTGTGGGAGATTCTATGGTTTTCAGCAAGCCGGTTTGGTCTGTACTGCTGCGAACAGTCAGAATCGGGCATTTAGTCCCACCACCCCTTCAAGTCTAACCATACAAGCGGGCTTGCCCGCGAAGAGGCCGGTACAGACACCTTGTAGTCAGAGGTTATAAGCCCGCTCATTGTGCTCCGCCAGGTCCAGCCCCTGCTCTTCCTCCTCCCGGCTGGCCCGCAGCCCGACAGTCAGCTTGATGGCGCCCAGAATCGCCCAGCTCACCGCAAAGCAATAAACAACGGTAAAGGCCACGCCTTTCAGTTGCACCAGTGCTTGCCCAAGGGGCGTAATGCCTTCCACATAACCGCCCAACGACGGCGCGGCAAACACCCCGGTCAATAGCGCGCCAACCATCCCGCCCACGCCATGCAGGCCGAACACGTCGAGGCTGTCGTCATACCCCAATGCCTGCTTCAGCCGGGTCACTGCGAAGAAGCAGATAGCCCCCGTCAGCAAGCCGATCACCAGCGCCCCCAACGGCCCGACAAAGGCGCACGCCGGCGTGATGCCAACCAACCCGGCCAACGCACCTGAGGCCGCCCCCAGTGCAGTGGGCCGCCCATGCATGAGCTTTTCGGTAATCAGCCAACCGACAATCCCTGCGCAGGCAGCCACCATGGTCGCCAGCATCACCACCCCCGCCCCTTCGTTGGCGGCAAGCCCCGAGCCCACGTTGAACCCAAACCAGCCCACCCACAGCAAACCGGCACCTACCAGGGTGAAGCCGAGGTTGTGCGGCGGCATGGCCACCTGTGGGTAGCCCTTGCGCTTGCCTAGCATCAACGCTGCAGCCAGCGCCGCCACACCGGAGTTGATGTGCACTGCGGTGCCGCCGGCAAAGTCCAGCACGCCCCAGTTGACCATCAATGCCCCTGGCCCGCCCCAGACCATATGGGCAATCGGTGCGTACACCAGGACGAACCAGGCGCCCATGAACAACAACGAGGCACTGAATTTCATGCGTTCGGCAAAGCCGCCGGCAATCAGCGCAGGCGTGATGATCGCGAAGGTCAGCTGAAATACCGCGAAGACACCTTCCGGGATGGTCCCTACCAGGCTGTCATGGCCGATGTTCAGCATCAGCGCCTTGTCCAGGCCGCCGATAAAACTGTTGAAGGTCAGTTGGCCTTCAACCATACCGCGGGTATCCACCACCAGGCTGTAGCCGAACAGCACCCAGAGGATGCCGATGAGCCCGGCCACGGCGAACAGCTGGGTGAACACCGAAAGAAAGTTCTTGGCCCGCACCATGCCGCCGTAGAACAGCGCGAGGCCCGGGATGCACATCATCAGCACGAACATCGCCGCGCAGATCATCCAGGCGGTGTTGCCGGTGTCCAGGGTGGGCTCGGCGGCGTGAGCCAACGGCGTCAATGCCAACAGCACAACAGCAAGGGCAAGCTTCATGGAGTCACTCCTGTGCGAATGGGGATGCAGCGGGGGCTGCTTCGCAGCCCTTTCGCGACACAAGGCCGCTCCTACAACGGACCGCGATCATCTGTAGGAGCGGCCTTGTGTCGCGAAAGGGCCGCAAAGCGGCCCCAGAAGGTTGAATCAGTACTGAGCCTGGCCTGGTACCCAGGCAGTACCGGCCAGCGGTACCCGGGCCATGGCAGCCGCCTCGACGGTCAGCGCCACCAAGTCCTCAGGGTCAAGGTTGTGCAGGTGCGACTTGCCGCAGGCACGGGCCATGGTCTGAGCCTCCAGCACCAGCACGCGCAGGTAGTTGGCCAGGCGCCTGCCGGCCTCTTCCGGGTTCAGGCGCTTGGCCAGTTCCGGATCCTGGGTGGTGATGCCGGCTGGGTCGCGGCCGTTCTGCCAGTCATCGTAGAAACCGGCGGCCGAGCCAAGTGCCTTCAACTGCGCATCCAGGCGCGGGTGGTTGTCGCCCAGGGCGATCAGCGCGGCGGTGCCGATGGCCACTGCGTCAGCGCCCAGGGCCATGGCCTTGGCCACATCGGCGCCGTTGCGGATGCCACCCGAGACAATCAACTGCACCTTGCGGTGCATGTCCATCTCTTGCAGTGCCTGCACCGCCTGCGGGATGGCCGGCAGGATCGGAATACCGACGTGTTCGATGAACACTTCCTGGGTCGCGGCAGTACCGCCCTGCATGCCATCGAGCACGATGACGTCAGCGCCGGCCTTCACCGCCAGCTTGACGTCGTAGTACGGGCGGCTGGCACCGATTTTCACGTAGATGGGTTTTTCCCAATCGGTGATCTCGCGCAGCTCGGCAATCTTGATCGCCAGGTCATCCGGGCCGGTCCAGTCCGGGTGGCGGCAGGCGCTGCGCTGGTCGACGCCAATCGGCAAGGTGCGCATCCCGGCCACGCGCTCGGTCACTTTCATGCCCAGCAGCATGCCGCCACCGCCCGGCTTGGCGCCCTGGCCGAGGACGATCTCGATGGCGTCGGCCTTGCGCAGGTCGTCCGGGTTCATGCCATAACGCGACGGCAGGTACTGGTACACCAGGTGCTGCGACTGGCCCCGTTCTTCCGGGGTCATGCCACCGTCACCGGTGGTGGTGCTGGTGCCGGCGATGGTCGCACCACGGCCCAGCGCTTCCTTGGCGTTGGCCGACAACGCGCCGAAGCTCATGCCGGCGATGGTCACCGGGATCTTCAGGTGGATCGGTTTCTTGGCAAAGCGGGTGCCCAGCACCACGTCGGTGCCGCATTTTTCGCGGTAGCCTTCCAGCGGGTAGCGCGACACGCTGGCGCCGAGCAGCAGCAGGTCATCGAAGTGCGGCACGCGGCGCTTGGTGCCACCGCCGCGAATGTCATAGATGCCGGTTTCGGCGGCACGCTGGATTTCCTGGATGGTCAGGCGATCGAAGGTGGCCGACTCACGCAGTACCGGGGGGAATTGCTCGCTCATGGGGTTGCTCCTGGATCAGTACGCGGAGGCGTTGTCGACTTTGAAGTTGTACAGCTGACGGGCCGAGCCATACCGTTTGAAATCGGCGGCTTTATGGTCGAGGCCCGCGTCGTTCAGCAGCGCCTGAAGCTCTTGCAGGTGCTCGGCGCGCATTTCTTTCTCGATACAGTCCGAACCCAGCGACTGGACCGTGCCCTTGACGTAGATGCGCACCTCGTACAGCGAGTCGCCCAGCGCATCGCCGGCGTCGCCGCACACCACCAAACGCCCGGCCTGGCCCATGAAGCAGCTCATGTGGCCAATGCTGCCGCCGACCACGATGTCGACGCCCTTCATGGAAATACCGCAACGGGCACCGGCGTCGCCCTCGATCACCAGCAACCCACCGTGGGCGGTTGCACCGGCGGCCTGAGAGGCACTGCCCTTGACCCGCACCGAGCCGGACATCATGTTTTCCGCCACCCCCACGCCCACATTGCCGTGCACCGTAATGTTGGCTTTCTGGTTCATGCCGGCGCAGTAGTAGCCGGCATGGCCATCGATCTCTACCGAAACGTCTTCGTTGATGCCGACAGCCAGGTTGTGTTTGCCGTCGGGGCGCGTCACGCGCCACTCACGGTCTTGCACCTCACCGTGCAGGGATTGGTTAAGGACACGCACCGAAGTGCTGGAAAGGTCGATCGTCTTCATAAGGTTCTCCAGAGGTTCGGTGGCAGGTCAGGCGCTTTCGCGCTCCCAGACGTACAGGGTGGCCGGCGCTGGCTCCCAGACCTTGGCGTTTTCAATGCCGGGCAGGCTGGCCAGGGCCTGGTATTCGGAGGCCATGGCCACGTAGTCGTCGGTTTCGGCCAGCACCGCTGGCTTGCAGGCGATCGGGTCACGAATCACGGCAAAACCGTTGCGGGTGCCAATGGCAAAGGTGAAGAACCCGTCCAGGTCTTGCAGAGCCCCGTCCAAAGCCTTGGCCAAGGTATCGCCCTGCTGCAGGCGCCAGGTCAGGTAGCCGGCAGCCACTTCGGTGTCGTTGTCGGTCTCGAAGCTTATGCCTTCACGCTTGAGTTCCTGGCGCAGGCGGAAGTGGTTGGACAGCGAGCCGTTGTGCACCAGGCACAGGTCGGCGCCGGTGGAGAACGGGTGGCTGCCCTCCAGGGTCACCGCGCTTTCGGTGGCCATGCGGGTGTGGCCGATGATGTGGCTGCCCTTCATGCCGGCCAGGCCGAAGCGGCTGGAAATCTCAGCCGGCAGGCCCATGCCCTTAAGGATTTCGATGCTCTGCCCGGCACTCATGATGCGCACTTCAGGGGCCAGCTCGGCCAATGCAGCACGGGCGGCGGCTTCCGTGGTGTGCACCTTGAGCACGGCGGCGCTGGCGTTCTGAAACCAGTCCAGCGAGCAGCCCAAGCGCCCTTCCAGTTGCCCCATCAAGCTGGCCCACGAATAGCCCCCATCAAGGGCCTGCAACGTCAGTTTTACCCAGCCGTCGGCCACTTCATCGCCGTAAATGGCAAAGCCGGCGCTGTCGGGGCCACGGTCGGTCATGGCGTGCAGCATGGGTTCGAAGAGCTTGCCGAGCTGGGCTTCCAGCTCAGGCTTCTTCAGGTACAGACCTACGATTCCACACATGGTGATGCTCCTTACTAGGCAGTGGGCGACCGCTGTTTTGAGGGCCGCCCAAGGGATGGGGGCGGTCAGAAAAACTCGGTGTAACGCTGGATTTCCCAGTCGGAAACGTGGCGGCAGTACTCCACCCACTCCATGCGCTTGAGCTTGATGAACTCGTCGACGATTTCGGCGCCGAGCACCTCGCGGAACAGGGGGTCGGCCTCGAGCGCGTCGGCGGCTTCCTTGAGCGATTGCGGCAGGGTCTTGATACCGCGTGCGGCGATTTCTTCGAGGCTCAGGGTGTAGAGGTTCTCGTTGCACATCTCGCCTGGGTCGAGCTGGCGGTCGATACCATCCAGGCCAGCCGCGATGATCGCGGCAGTGACCAGGTACGGGTTGCAGCCCGCATCCGGCAAGCGGAACTCAAGGCGCCCGTAGGGGATGCGGACCATTGCCGAGCGGTTGTTGGCGCCCCAGGCAACGAAGGCTGGGGCCCAGGTCGAGCCGGACAACGAGCGGCCAACCACCAAGCGTTTGTAGGAGTTGACGGTTGGCGCCGCGAAGGCACACAGCGCCGGGCCGTGGGCCATCAGGCCAGCGGCGAAGTGGTACGCCAGCTTCGACAGGCCCATGCCGCTGCTGTCGCTGGCGTCATGGAACAGATTCTTGTTGGTGCTGCTGGCCAGCGACAGGTGAAAGTGCATGCCATTACCCGCGCGCTTGGGGTCGGGCTTGGGCATGAACGAGCAGATCATCCCCAGGTCGTTGGCGATTTCGCCGGCCGCCATGCGGAAGAACGTGAAGCGGTCGGCCGACTCCATGGCGTCGCTGTAGGTGTAGTTGATCTCGAACTGGCCGTTGGCGTCTTCGTGGTCGATCTGGTAGATGTCGAAGCCCACGGGCTGCAAGGCTTCGGTCAGGCGCTCCAGAAACAGCCGCGACCGCGACAGGCCCTTGTAGTCGTAGCATGGCTTGTCGAGGTTGTCGGAGGCATCCACCAATTGCAGCTTGCCGCCTTCGTCACGGCGGAACAGGCTGAACTCGGGCTCCAGCCCGGTGTTCAGCGTCCAGCCCTTGTCGGCCAAGCGCTGCACCTGTTGCTGCAACACGTAACGGCTGTCATAAGGCCAGGGCTGGCCGTTGACATGGCCGACGCACACCACCCGGCCATAGCCGGGCTGCCAGGGGACCGGGATCAACGTGGCCAGGTCGCCCCGGGCCATGAAGTCCGGGCCGTGTGGCTCCATGCCCATGCCGCAGATGGCGAACCCGGCAAAACCGGCGCCCTCCTCGGCCACCATCTTGAGGCCCGAGACCGGCACCGATTTGGTCTTTGCCGAGCCATGGATGTCGACAAACTGCGCCAGCACATACTTGATGCCGTGCTGATCGAGGGTGCGCTGGGTTTCTGCTGGCAACATGGGTTGAACACTCCTGGGTAAGGGGTCGCTTGTAATTCCGCATGGGAAACTTACTTTCATCACAGGAATGCAAAGCGCTTGCCAGGTTTACCTCCACCGGCCTTTTCGCGGCGGTTCGGCGCGAAGAGGCCAGCCGCCATTACCCAGGAAATTCCGTTGTAGATATGGGAAACTTGTTTTCACCTGAGGAAAACGACTGCCACCGCAGCAGCATTTCGCACTTTCTCAGTGCGAAATCTTTATTCTTGAACTGAAACCGTGCAGGACATTAGATGCCGACCGAAACCCAACCGCGCCTTCGCCTGGAGCAGTACCTGGGCTTGCAGATCAAGCGCCAGCGCCAGGCCCAGTCCCTCAAACTCGCCGATGTGGCGCGCATCGCCGGTATCAGCCAAGGGATGCTTAGCAAAATCGAGAACGCCCAGGTGTCCACCAGCCTCGATACCCTCAGCCGCCTGTGCGATGTGCTGGGTATGCCGATGGCCAAGCTGTTCAGCCAGTACGACCAACCTGACGGCAATGCACTGCTGGTGAAGGCCGGTGAAGGGCTGGAGGTGGTGCGCCGGGGCACAGAAAAGGGCCACACCTATCATTTGCTCAATCACGCCAGGGGCCCGAAGAAGCACTTCGAGGCCTACATGGTAAGCATGGATGACGCCAGCGAAGAGTTCCCGACCTTCGCCCACCCAGGCACGGAATTCCTGCATTTGCTGGAGGGTGAACTGGTGTACCGCCACGGCAACCAGCTCTATCACATGCACGCGGGTGACAGCCTGACCTTTGATGGCGAAACCCCGCACGGGCCGGAGCAGCTCGTGCAGGTGCCCATCCGCCTGCTGTCGATCATGAACTACGGCGAAGAGTAAGGCGGCGCGGCGCGACAACGATCAATGTCGCGATCAGACAACCAGACGTCGCCCGCGACCGGCCTTGCAACCCTGTATACAAAAATAATACACACATCAGCCAGCCCCGCGCCGTGGGCTGGCAGACGCGGTAATTGCGAGTAAACAGCCTCGCTTCACAATTCCAACGCTGTGGCGCCTTTTTGCACCGGGCAATTCGTCCGGGCTCATAACGATAAAACTCCCAGTTTTGAAAACCCGCGACGCGTCGGCCGGGAGTGCTTGCGCGCGCACATTGTGAAGCATTTGACTGCCATGATCGCTACCTCCCTCCCCGTAGCCGGTGCCTCCACCGGCCACCGCAACGCGCTGCTCGTTGCCCACATCGCCGCCGTCCTGTTCGGCCTGACCGGCATCCTGGGCCACTTGATCGAAGCCGACGCCAGCATTATCACCTTCGGCCGCGCCACCTTTGCCTTCATTGCCCTGGGCTTCGTCGCCGGGCTCAAGGGCACCCGGCTGCTCGACGCCCTGACCTTGCGCAACCTGCCAATCCTCGGCCTGACCGGCGCGCTGCTGGCTGCCCACTGGGTGACCTTCTTCATTGCCGTCAAGGTCGGTGGGGTGGCCGTGGCGACCCTGGGCTTTGCCAGCTTCCCCGCCTTTATCGCCATGATCGAGCGCGGTGTGTTCGGCCAACGCATTGGCGCCACCCAAGGTTTGTTATTGCTGATGGTGACGGCAGGCCTGGTGCTGGTCGTGCCCACCTTCGACCTGCTCGACAAAGGCACTGTCGGCCTGCTGTGGGGTTTGGGGTCTGGCCTTGCCTTCGCCTTGCTGACGGTCGCCAACCGCCGCCGCGCATCGAGCATGAACGCGATGCAAGTGGCGTTCTGGCAGAACGTGGTCGTGGCCGCGCTGGTGGCACCGTTCGCCTTCACTCACTTGGGCAGCACCAGCCTAGGCGGCCATGACTGGCTCAACCTGGCGCTGCTGGGCGTGTTCTGCACCGGGCTGTCGCAGTTCCTGTTCGTCAAGAGCCTGGAAGGCCTTGAAGCGCGTACCGCCGGCATGATCATCGCGCTGGAGCCGGTGTATGCGATTCTTGGGGCGTGGTGGTTGTTTGGCGAGCAACCGAGTATGCGCATGGCGGCGGGGGCGGCGTTGATCGTGCTGGCGACGCTGCTGGCTGCGGCGCGCAAGGCGCCGGCGGAGCACGGTGATACCAGCCGCTGCGCGCACTAGCTCCAGCGACAGTAGCCTGCCCGCAGTTAAGACAGCCCGCCTTCCGGCAACAAACTGCGGTCAAACATGAACGGCCGCTCCCCCTGCGGCGTGTACTGATACAACTGCTGCGGCCTACCCAGCTTAGGCTGGTTCTTCTCCCCGGTATCCCTCACCCACCCCAGCTCGCGCAAGCGCTCCAGGCGTTTGCGCAGCGAGGTGTTGTTCACCGCCTGCCCCAGGCACGCCTGCACCGCCCCCAAGGCATCGAGCACGGTGAACTTCTCGGCCAGCAGGTACAGCGGCAAGCTGCTATACACAGTCTTCGCCGCCAGCCGTTCGCGGGCGCGCTCCACCAGCAAGTTGTGGTCGAAGGGCAAGAGCACCTTGCGCCCCAGCACGCTGTCCATATCGACAAACGCCAGCTGCTCACCTTCAACGGTCTGCCCTGGGTCGAGCAAGGCCAGGTAGTAGGTGCTCAGCGACCAGCCACGCGGGTCACGGAACGCATTGCCTTCGGTACCCACCTGTTCCATGTAGCACGGCACCACCCGGGCCTTCTCCCGCAAAGCGCGGTCGGCCGCGCCTTCCAGGCTGGTGTCGGGGATACGGCCGTTGACGATCACACCCGGCAATGCCCACTGGCCGGCGTGCGGTTCGCGCTCACGGCGGTGCAACAACACTTGCAGATGTTGGGCTTCAGGGGCCATGCGTAAGGCGACGATATCGACGCTGGCCAAGACTTCAGTGCTACTCAAGGGAACGCTCCACGCTTCAGTAACTCCATAATCCACCAGAGCAGTTAAGTAGCACAAGAGGCTTTATTTCAATGGCTAGTGCTTGACACACTTAATACACCAGGTGGAATATATAACCATGCCAGCGAGGAGAGCACCATGAAGATCGCCAGTTTCGATGTCGACGCGCAAAACGGCTTCACCGCCAACGCCCCGCAGGAGCTACCCGTGCCCGAGGGTGATGAAATCGCCGCCGACCTCAACGCCATGGCCCTGCGTGCAGACCTGCGCCTGGGCAGCAAGGACGCTCACCCGGCCAATGCAGCCTGGGTGGTTGCCGACCCGGCCCAGATGCTGCAACCGCTGCCGCTGGCCAATGCCGACCTGACCTGGGTCAGCCACTGCGTGCCAGGCACACCCGGCTTCGAACTGCTGCCTGGCCTGCCCGCCCCCATCGATTACGACTACTTCGTGTGGAAAGGCGTCGAATCCGACCTGCACCCCTATGGCGCCTGCTACCACGACCTGGCCGAACGCCGCTCCACCGGGGTGATCGAATACCTCAAGGTGCAGCAGGTGGGCGCCGTGATCGTCGGCGGCCTGGCCCTGGACTACTGCGTCAAGACCACCGCCCACCAGCTGCGCCGGGCCGGGTTCCAGGTGTTGCTGTACCTGCCGGCTTGCCGCGCCCTCACCCAGGCCGGCGCCATCGCAGCCTGCGGCGCATTGGCCGCCGAGGGTGTCATCCTCTGCGGCGACGAAGCCGCGCTCGACTACCAACTCTCGCTGATCAAGGAAGACCGCCCATGAGTGACAGCGTTTTCGGCCCGCGCATCATCCAGAACCTGCTGGACACCGACTTCTACAAGATCACCATGATGCAGGCGGTGCTGCACAACTACCCCAACGCCGAGGTGGAATGGGAATTCCGCTGCCGTAACGGTGAGGACCTCTCCCCTTACCTGGCAGAAATCCGCTACCAGGTCGAGCAACTGGCCGATGTCACCGTCACCCACGACCAATTGGCCTACCTCGAAAAAATCCCTTTCATCAAACCGGACTTCATCCGCTTTCTGAGCCTGTTCCGTTTCAACCTGCGCTACGTGCAGGTCGGCCTGGACGACGCCGGGCAGCTGGCAATCCGCGTGCGCGGGCCGTGGCTGCACGTGATCCTCTACGAGATCCCGCTGCTGGCAATCATCAGCGAAGTGCGCAACCGCTACCGCTATCGGGAAGTGGTGATGGAGCACGTGGGCGAGCGGCTGTACCAGAAGCTTGACTGGCTCAAGGCCGAAGCGAGTGCCGATGAGCTGGCAGGCTTTCAACTGGCCGATTTCGGCACCCGACGGCGCTTCTCGTACCGGGTCCAGGAGCAGGTCGTGCACATTCTCAAGCGCGACTTCCCTGGCCGCCTGGTCGGCACCAGCAACGTGCACCTGGCCCGCGAATTGGAACTCAAGCCCATCGGCACCATGGCCCACGAATGGTTCATGGCCCACCAACAACTGGGCCCGCGCCTGGTCGACAGCCAGGCCGCTGCACTTGAATGCTGGGTACGGGAATACCGCGGGCTACTGGGCATCGCCTTGACCGATTGCATCACCATGGATGCGTTCATGGGGGATTTCGACTTGTACTTCGCCAAGCTGTTCGATGGCCTGCGCCACGACTCGGGCGACCCGCTGGCATGGGCAGAAAAGGCCATTGCCCACTATGAAAAACTGGGGATCGACCCGCGAAGCAAAACGCTGATCTTCTCGGATGGGCTGGATTTCGCCAAGGCGCTTGGCCTGTACCGCGCACTGCATGAGCGGATTAACGTGAGCTTTGGCATCGGCACCAACCTCACCTGCGATATCCCAGGGGTGGAGCCAATGAACATCGTGATCAAGATGACGGCGTGCAATGGGGCGCCGGTGGCGAAGATTTCCGACAGCCCGGGCAAGACCCAATGCCGGGACGAGAACTTCGTGGCGTATCTCAAGCACGTGTTCAAGGTGGGTTGATACCGCCGGGAGAGGCCAGCTTCGCTAACCGTCTTTGGGCTCGCCCACACACAACTCCATAAACCGCGCCGCCGCCCGCGACGGCGTGGCGGCATGGGGCATCAAGATGGAAAAGCGCCTGACCAACGGCTGCGGCGTAATGCGCAGCCGCCGCAACACGCCATCCTCATGGCGAATCGACATGGCCGACACAAAGCCAATCCCCATACCTGCCCGCACCGCTTCCTTTACCCCTTCCACACCGGCGATTTCCATCGCGACGCGCATTGCCACGCCACTGCGGGCAAACGCCCGCTCGACAATTTGCCTCACCCCTGAGCCACTCTCGCGCAGCACCAGTGGGTAGACCCCCAAGGATTCCAAGGTCTGCGCCTCGTCACCGGCCAACGGATGAGAACTGGGCACGATCGCGACGATCTCATCCTCACGCCACGGCGTGACCCCGGTGCCCAACGGCAACTCCTGCCCGGGAGGCCCTTCGATCAAGGCGATATCGACACTGCCCAGCGCGGCGACAATTTCAGCCGTGTTGCCATTGGAGGTGCTCACCGACACGTCCGGGTAGCGTGCATGGAAGTCGGCGATGAGGTACGGCAGCAGGTAGCTGGCCGGCGTGGTACTGGCGCCGATGCGCAAGGTGCCGCGCTCCAGGCCGCGCATGGCCTCGCGCAGGGCTTGGGCCTGGCGGAAGGTATCGCGCAGGCGCTCGGCATGGGCCAGCAACTGCTCACCTGCAGCCGTGAGGCGAACGCCGCGCCCCGCGCGTTGGTAAAGGGGCTCACCGAAAGCCTCCTGCAGCAACTTGAGCTGCCCGGACACGGCGGGCTGCGACAGGTGCAATGCCTGGGCCGCGTGGCTGATGTTGCCATGCTCGGCGACGGTGGCGAATGTTATCAGCTGTTCTGGGGTCATGAATTCAAAATATCAGCTAAACGGATACTTCACATCCTAAATTACGATTTTTTATAAGCTTATAACCAGATTAACGTAGGCCTTGTCGAAATACTTTTCCCGGAGGACTCACATGGCCACGGTTCCATCCCACCCCGCCTACGCGCCTACCCTCTCTACCCGAGGGCGGCTCAATGGCATTTTGTTCGTGGCGCTGTTCGCGCTTGCCGTCACCCAACTGGCAGCCTTGCCCGCCATCGCCAACCTGGGCATCAGCCCGCTGATCGTCGGTATCGTTGCCGGTGCCCTGTACGGCAACGCGCTGCGCGATGGCGTGCCGGCGAGCTGGGCAGCGGGCATCAACTTCTCGGCCCGCGGGCTGCTGCGCATCGCCGTGGCCTTTTTCGGCCTACGGGTCAGCCTGCAGGAAATCGCCGAAGTCGGCTGGTCGGGCCTGACGGTTTCGCTGCTGGTGGTGGTCAGCACCCTGCTGATCGGGCTCTGGTGCGGCATGAAGCTGCTCAAGCTGGACCGCGACACCGCGCTGCTCACTGCGGCAGGCAGTGCCATTTGCGGCGCCGCTGCAGTACTTGCGTTCGAGTCGGCGCTGCGCAGCGCCCCGCACAAGAGTGCCATGGCCGTTGGCAGCGTGGTGCTGTTCGGCACCCTGTCGATGTTCCTTTACCCCTTGGCGATCAATGCCGGATGGCTGCACCTGGATACCCTGGGCGCGGGCCTTTTTCTGGGCGGCACAATCCATGAAGTGGCCCAGGTGGTAGGTGCAGCCAGCAACGTCAGCCCCGAGGCGACGCACATTGCCACCATCGTCAAGATGACCCGGGTGATGCTGCTGGTGCCGGTGCTGCTGGTGGTAGGCCTGTGGATCAGCCGCTCCCGCCAGCCGGGCCAGGCGCAAGGCAACGGCCGCATCGCCATGCCCTGGTTCGCTTTCGGCTTCCTGGCGCTGGTGCTGGTGAACTCGCTGCAGGTGCTGCCTGGCAGTGTGACCCAGGCGATCAATAGCCTCGACACCTTTGCCCTGACCATGGCCATGACGGCGCTAGGGATGGAGACACGCTTCAGCCAGATCCGCCAGGCAGGGCCACGGGCGCTGCTGACCGGGGCGATACTGAACCTTTGGCTGGTGGGGGGCGGGCTGGCGATTACGCTGGGTGTGCAAAAGCTCTTCGCATGACTTATGGTGTTGTCTAAGAAGGATGTTTTACCTGCACAGGAAAGACTTAGATGCCCCAACGCCATGTCATAAATGCATCCGTCAGCCCCAAAGGCAGCCTGGAGACGCTGTCGCAACGTGAAGTCCAGCAACTGAGCGAAGTCGGTACCGGTAGCCTCTACACCCTGTTCCGCCAGTGCGCGCTGGCCATCCTCAACACCGGCGCGCATGTCGACAATGCCAAAACCATTCTCGAGGCCTACAAGGACTTCGAGGTGCGTATCCACCAGCAAGATCGGGGCGTACGCCTTGAGCTGCTGAATGCCCCCGCCGATGCCTTCGTCGATGGCGAAATGATCGCCAGCACCCGTGAAATGCTGTTCAGCGCCCTGCGCGACATCGTCTATACCGAAAGCGAGCTGGCCAGCCAGCGCATTGACCTGGAAAGCTCTCAGGGCATCACCGATTACGTGTTCCACCTGCTGCGCAACGCCCGCACCCTGCGCCCAGGCGTGGAGCCGAAGATGGTGGTGTGCTGGGGCGGCCACTCGATCAGCAGCGAAGAATACCAATACACCAAAAAGGTCGGCCACGAACTGGGCCTGCGCAAGCTGGACGTCTGCACCGGCTGCGGCCCTGGGGTAATGAAAGGCCCGATGAAAGGCGCCACCATCGCCCACGCCAAGCAGCGTATGCACGGCAGCCGTTACCTGGGCTTGACCGAGCCGGGCATCATCGCCGCCGAAGCGCCCAACCCGATCGTCAACGAACTGGTGATCTTGCCGGACATCGAGAAGCGCCTCGAGGCCTTCGTCCGTGTCGGCCACGGCATCATCATCTTCCCGGGCGGCGCCGGTACTGCCGAAGAGTTCCTCTACCTGCTCGGCATCCTCATGCACCCGGACAACCAAGGCCTGCCCTTCCCGGTCGTGCTCACTGGCCCCCGCAGTGCCGAGCAGTTCCTGCTGCAACTGCACGCCTTCGTCGGCGCCACCCTCGGTGAAGCCGCGCAAAGCCACTACCAGATCATCATCGATGACCCGGCCGAAGTCGCGCGCCACATGGTCGAAGGCCTCAAGGAGGTCAAACAGTTCCGCCGTGAACGCAACGACGCCTTCCACTTCAACTGGCTGCTGAAGATCGACGAGGGTTTCCAGCACCCGTTCGACCCGACCCACGCCAACATGGCCGAACTCGCCCTGCGCCGCGAGCTACCGCCCCATGAACTGGCCGCCAACCTGCGCCGAGCGTTTTCCGGCATCGTTGCCGGCAACGTCAAGGACAAAGGCATCCGCCTGATCGAAGAACACGGCCCCTACCAGATCCGCGGCGACAGCGCAGTATTGGAGCCACTGGGGCGATTGTTACAAGCATTCGTCGACCAGCACCGCATGAAGTTGCCGGGTGGTGCCGCCTATGTGCCGTGCTACCAGGTAGTGACCTGAAAGCGGTGATCTAGCGCCGGCTCTTGATCTTGATCTGGCTTTTGACCTTCAGCGACTCAGGAGGCCGAGCGCAGGCCTTGCGAAGGGAGGTGACGGGCAAGGATGCCCGTCAAGCGCTGGGGCCCAGGATGGGCCCTGCAGCGCGGTCCTCCCGGGAGCAAGGCCGTAGCGAGGGGACCCCGAAGCGCAGCGTAGGGGCCGTATGATGGAGCGCAGCCCTTTTTGGTTACTTTTTGGGGCGTTTGCCAAAAAGTGACCCGCCGTAAGGGCGGAAAGGTGACTAAGCGTCGCCCCAATGCTGGATCAACCACCCCCTCAAAACCAACACCCACACCCACGATCAAGAAACCAAACCCTCCCGCTCAACCAGCCGAATACTGTCACGCCCCCCGCGCTTCGACTCATACAACGCCACATCCCCCTGCTCAATCAACGCCGCCAAACTCACCGGCGGCTGATCAAACACATTAGCCCCAATACTCAACGTAACCGCCTGCGGCGTAGGCACCGTCTGCCCAGCAAACTGCTGAAACCGCTCACGCAACTGGCTACCCAGCTCCACCACCCGCTCCCGCGTCGCCTCACTGAGCAGAATCACAAACTCATCCCCCCCAAGCCGCGCCGCCAGCGACCGCTCCGGCAACACCGCACGAATCATCTCGCTCAAGGCGATCAACAGCCGATCCCCCGCAATGTGCCCGTGCAAATCGTTGACCAGCTTGAAGTTGTCGATATCAATCAACAGCAAGGCCCCCGGCCGCGCCGGGCTGACCTCTTTGAAAAAGTGCGGCGCCCGCACTTCCAGCGCCCGCCGGTTGTACAGCGCCGTCAACGGATCGCGCGCCGCCAGCCGGGCGATACGTTCTTCACGGCGATAACGCACCGTCCCCGTCATCGACAGCGCAATCAACATGATCGCCATCGCCCCCTCGACCAGGGAAATCTGAATGATCAGCCCGCCAAAGGTCGCCAGGTCAATCAAGGTGCCCGGCGTGATCGCAATGATCGCCTTCGCCACATAGAACAACCCATGGATCAGCAACACATAGCGCAATTGCACCGCGCCCACGCTCAGCGACCTGCCGTGGGGCTTCAACAAAAAGCTGGCCTTGAGGGTCAACAGCGCCACCAGCAACGAGTTGACCATCAGCATCACCTTCGACCACTCCGGCCCCGCGGGCAGCAGCAGCAAGGCGAACCACATCGGCACCATCAGCAACCAGGTGCGCGACAGGCGGTTCTGGGTAAAGCGCAACACCCCCATCAGGAAAAACGCATGCGCCACCACCAGCAACCCGTTGGCGAACCAGATGCCGATCAACAGCAAGCCAATGCCACGCAACAGGGCCAGGGTGGAGCCGACGGTAATAGTGGCGAAGCCCGCGCTCCAAAACAGGAGTGAAGCCTCGCGAACGCTGCGCCATTCGATCGCCAGGTACAAAGCAGCAGCGGCTGCCAGGGCGATCGTAATCGTCAGCATCGTGGGTGGATCAAGCGCCATAGACGGTTTGGCCTATCTGGTTAACGTGGGAAATGGGCTGATTGTATGCGCTTGCCACACTTTTTCAGAGCCCCTCCCACACCGTTAAAGCACCCGCTTGATCAACGGTTCAAGGCGGCTATAGCGCAACCGCCGCAAGAGCTTGCGCACCTCCTTGGGGTGCTCGGCCTTGACCCCGAGCTCGGCCGCTGAATCGATTTTTCGTGCGTGCCGGCGTATCCCCGTCAATTCCACGTCCCGAGGCACCAACCACTGCCCTGCTGGGTCATCGATAAGCAAGCCATTCTCAAGGTCCAGGTTGAAACCACGCGGGTTGAGGTTGTTACCGGTCAGCAGCGAATAACGCTGGTCGATCCACAACCCCTTGGCATGGAAGGTGTGCCCGGGGTCGTTCCAAATCCGCACTTCGAGCTGGCCATTGGCAAGCGCGGCCTGGCGACGGCGGGCAAAGGCGCGCAGGTTGTCCTCGTACAAGTAGGGCAACGCACCGCTAGCACTGAACGGCTCACCCGGAGCGATATAAAAGTCATTGGCCGTGCGATCGCCGACGATCAGCTCCACGCGCACGCCACGGTCCAGCGCGTGGTCGATTTCGCGCATCAATACCCGAGGCGGATTGAAATAAGGCGTGCTGATGATGATCTGAGTGCGTGCAGCGGCCAGCAGTGCGCAAAGTGCTTTGTTGAGCGGGTTGCCCCGCCCAACGCCAAGCAGCGGGATGACCCGCAAGCCCTGCCCCGCTTCGCCGGCGGGCACCTCATAGACCATGCGCCGCAGCCGCGCGCGCAAGCGCCGGATGTCACCGCGCAAGCTGCGGGTCGCGGGCGGTGCCGGCAAGTCCAGCCGCGGTGTGGCGGTGTGGTGCAGCAAACGTCTAACCAGGTCGACCATGGCATCGGCCAGCGCAGGCGACTGGAACAGGTGATAGCGATCCAGGCGATAGCGGTCGAAACGGTGCAGGTACACGTTGTTGAGGCTGGCACCGGTGTAGATCACACAGTCGTCGATGATGCTGCCTTTCAAGTGCAACACACCAAACAGCTCGCGGGTTTGCACCGGAACGCCATGGATCACCACATCCAGCCCACGCAATTGACGCTGGGCCTGGTACCAGGCCGCATTACCCGGCTGCCGCCCGCCCCCCAGCAGGCCACGGCGGGCACGGAACCAGTCGACCACGACAGTAATTTCCAGGCCTGGCCGCGCGGCCTTGGCCTGGTACAAGGCATCGAGCACTTCCTGCCCGGCCTCGTCTTCCTGCAGGTACAGGGCGACGATGACGATGCGCCGGGTCGCCGCCGCGATGCGCTCGAGCAGGCAGCGACGGTACGCCGCGGCATCGGGCAATACCTGGATCGCCTCAGGCGCGAGGGCGAAACCTGGCAGCGCTGCCAGCATGGATTCGGGGTTCACGTAGGTTCACCTTCTGTCTGCATTCAGGTCCATTCCTGGCCACCAGCCCGGGGTGTAAGATCGACCGGGTAACGACCTATAACAACAAGAATCATGCGAGGCCTGTTTTTCTCACTGCCCCCGACGAATCACGCCTCAGCTTGCACAGGAAGATCGCAATGGTCCACCCCGTTTCTGCAATCGTAACGCCTTCGCCCGCCAAGACCTTCGGTTTTCTGATCTTGCCCAACTTCACCACCATCGGCCTGGCGTCGGCGGTGGAGACCCTGCGCATGGCCAACCTGGCGGCCCGCCGGCCGATGTACCGCACCGTGCTGATCGCCGCCAGCGATGAACCGGTGGCGGCCAGCAACGGCATGCGCGTGTTGCCTGACTACAGCATCGACAACGCCCCGGCGCTGGACACCCTGTTGGTGGTCGGGGCCAACCCGATCGATCGCAGCCGTGGCAACCGGCCCTTGATCGACTGGCTACGCCAGCTGGCCCGCCAACGCCTGCCATTGGGCGGCATCTGCACGGGCAGTTACCTGCTGGCCAAGGCCGAGTTGCTCAAGGGCTACCGCTGCACCATCCACTGGGAAGACATGCAGACGTTGCAGGAGCAGTTCCCCGGTATCGTCATTTCTGGCCAGCTGTTCGAACTAGACCGCGACCGCTACACCTGCTCGGGCGGTGTGGCGGCCATGGACATGATGCTGCAACTGGTGGCCCGGGAAGAAGGCGGCCAAGACATCGCCGCCAAGGCCGCCGAACTGCTGCTGTGCGACCGTGTGCGTGGCGAGCGCGAACGCCAGCGGGTGCCCCTGCGCACCCTGCTCGGCAGCGCTCAGCCCAAGTTGAGCCAGGTGGTGGCGATCATGGAAGCCAACCTGGAGGAGCCACTGGGGCTGGAGGAGCTGGCCAGCCTCAATGAAGTGACCGTGCGCCAATTGGAGCGGTTGTTTCATAAATACCTGCAGCGCACGCCCAGCCAGTATTACCTGGAGTTGCGGCTGTCGCGGGCGCGGGAGCTGTTGTTGCGTAGCGATGTGCAGGTGCGAGAGGTGGCGTTGGCGTGCGGGTTCAGCTCGCCGGCGCATTTTTCCAAGAGCTACAGCCGGTTTTTTGGGCTGTCGCCGCTGGGGGAGCGGCGGCAGGCTTCGTTACACTGACATCAGACAGTGCTGGGCTCTTCGCGGGCAAGCCCGCTCCCACAGGATTTCCACTCACCTTGAGCGCGGTGGGGGACCGGTGGGAGCGGGCTTGCCCGCGAAGAGGCCGGCACAGATAGAATCAATCCTTCAAGGCCGCATGCGCCGTCTCCCGGCACATCAGCATCGCCACCAGCGCCACCAGTGCTGCGGCCAACAGGTACCCCGCCGGCGCCAGCTTGCTGCCGGTAACCTGTATCAGCCAGGTGGCAATGAACGGCGCCGTCCCGCCAAACAAGGCATTGGCCACGTTGAAGCTCAGGGCGAAACCACTGAAGCGCACCCGCGTCGGGAAGATCTCCGCCAACAGGCACGGCAAGGTCCCATCGTTCATCGCCAGCATCGCGCCAAACAGAATCTGGATGGCCAGAATCACCAGCAGCGGTTGCCCATCGAGCAACGTGAACAAGGGCACGGTGAGCCCCAAAAACAGCAGCGAGGCGATCACCAGCATGGTCTTGCGGCCAAACTGATCCGACAGCCGCCCCATCAGGAAAATCAGGCCGATGTAAGTGGCCAATGAAACCGTCGAGGCAATGAAGGCATCTCGCTCGGTCATGCCCAGCTCAGTAGACAGGTACGTCGGCATATAGCTGAGCAGCAGGTAGAACGCCACCGCGTTCAGGCACGTCACGCCGATACCGATGCCTAGGCTGCGGCGATGCTGGGTCAGCAACTCGCGAATCGGTGCCGGGGTCATGCAGGCCTTGTTCTCGAGACGCTGCTCCATCTCCAGAAACTTGGGAGTGTCCTGCAGGCTCATGCGGATGTAACGGCCCACCAGCCCGAACGGTGCAGCCAGCAGGAACGGCAGGCGCCAGCCCCAGCTGTGCAGGTCCTCGGTGCTGAGTAGCTCATGCAGCACCGCCACAAACGCCGCACCGAACAGCAACCCCGCTGCCGTGCTGGCCGGCACGATACTGGTGTACAGGCCACGCCGGCCCTGGGGCGCGTATTCGGCCAGGAAGGCCGATGCCCCCGCGTATTCGCCCGACGCCGAAAAGCCCTGCACCAGGCGTATCAGCAGCAACAGGCACGGTGCCCATAGGCCGATCTGCGCGTAGCCGGGCAGCAGCCCGATGCAGAAGGTCGAGATCGACATGATCAGGATCGACAACGACAGCGCGTTGCGTCGCCCATGGCGATCACCAAAGTGGCCCCAGACCACGCCGCCCAACGGGCGAACGAGAAACGACAGGGCGAACACCGCGAAGGTCGCCAGCAGGCCGGTAGTTTTGTCGGTTTGCGGGAAAAACGTGGCGGCAATGATGGTGGCGAGGTAGCCGTAGGCGGCGTAGTCGAACCATTCGACGAAGTTGCCCATGAAACTGGCGCGCGCGGCCTTGCGCAGGGCCTGGCGTTCGGCGCTGTGCACGGCGCCGCCGAGGATTGAGGCGTTCAGGGTGGTGCTGGACATGACGGGTACCCTCTGGTTCTTCTAATTGGAGGCAGGGTCTGGTGGTCATACAGTGATTTTATTGTTGTTGGTGCCGGCCTCTTCGCGGGTAAACCCGCTCCTACAGGGGCCGGCACCGAGCATCATTTGCGGATGATGTTGTGCTCCGGCCCGTACGGGAACTTGGTGATGTTGTCGGCGCCGCTGTCGTTGACGATGAGGATATCGTGCTCGCGGTAACCGCCAGCACCCGGCCGCCCTTCGGGCAGCATGATCATCGGCTCGATCGACACCACCATGCCCGGCTCCAGCACGGTGTCGATGTCTTCGCGCAGCTCAAGCCCCGCCTCGCGACCGTAGTAGTGGCTCAACGTCCCAAACGAATGGCCATAGCCGAACGTGCGGTACTGCAGCAGGTCGTGACGCAGGAAGATCTCATTCAGCTCACGGGCAATGTCACTGCAGCGCATGCCCGGGCGCACGAGTTTCAGCCCAGCCTCATGCACCTCGACGTTGGCCTGCCACAGGCGCAGGTGATCATCCGGGCAATGGTCGAGGAACAAGGTGCGCTCAAGGGCGGTGTAATAGCCGGCGATCATCGGGAAGCAATTGAGGCTGAGGATCTCGCCCTTGCCCACCGTGCGGCTGGTGACCGGGTTGTGCGCGCCGTCGGTGTTGAGCCCGGACTGGAACCAAGTCCAGGTGTCCATCAGCTCGCCGTCAGGGAAAGACGTGGCGATCTCGCGAACCATCGCCTGGGTGGCGTGCAGCGCCACTTCGTACTCGGGCACATGCTCACGCAGGGCCTCGACCACTGCCGCGCCGCCGATATCGGCCACCCGCGCGCCGTGCCGGATCAACGCCTGCTCTTCTGCGGACTTGATCATGCGCATGCGCATGCACGGGGCGCCGACGTCCAGCAACTCGGCCTTGGGGTAGCAGGCGGCGAGCTTGGCGTGGTTTTGCAGGTTGAGGTGGTCGTATTCCACGCCGATGCGCGAGGCCAGCGGCAGCGCTTGTTGAATGGCGACGAAGAAGTTGTCGCGTTGCCAGTCGGTGTAGACGATGTTGTCGGTGCCGACCGTGCGCCGCCAAGGCTGGCCGCCATCGATGTTGGCACTGATCGAGACGACCTTGTCCTGGGTCACCACCAGTGCATAGGGGCGGCCAAACGAGCAGTAGAGGAAATCACTGTAGTAATTGACGTTGTGATACGAGGTGAAGATCGCCGCTTCGATGTCCTGCTCGGCCATGTAGGCCCGCAGACGGGCGTGGCGGGCTGCGTATTCCTGAGCGGAGAAGGTCGCTTTGACCTTGTCGCCGTTGCGGATCTTCAGGGTTTTTGGCATGTGCATGGTCGGGTTCCTTGTCGTTGTGAGCACGCTGTTTCAGGCCGGCCGCCTGAGAAGCATTGCAACAGAACGAACGAGGACACTTTTGTATCTATCCGACCTGGAATTGGCGGGATGGCCACCGACGTAGGAGCAGCCTTGTGCTGCGAAGAGGCCGGTACAGGCAGCCCGAATTGCGGCTATCTGTACCGGCCTCTTCGCAGCACAAGGCTGCTCCTACACGGGTGGTGAGGTTTCAGGCACGCTTTATTTCAGATCAAAGCGGTCCAGCTCCATGACTTTTACCCAAGCTGCAACGAAGGCCTTCACAAACCTGTCCTTGCCATCGCTGCTGCCATACACCTCGCTCAACGCCCGCAACTGGGCATGCGAACCGAACACCAGGTCAACACGGCTGCCCGTCCATTTAACCTGCCCGGTCTTGCGGTCCCGGCCTTCAAAGCGCTCGTTGTCGGCTGACGTCGGCGTCCACTCCACGCCCATGTCCAGCAGGTTGCGGAAGAAGTCGTTGCTCAACGTACCCGGCTTGTCGGTGAACACCCCGTCCTTGTTGCCGCCATGGTTGGCACCCAGCACGCGCAGGCCGCCGATCAGCGCCGTCAGCTCGGGCGCCGTCAGTGTCAGCAGTTGGGCCTTGTCCAGCAGCAGTTTCTCGGCTTTGACGCTGTAGCGGTCCTTGGTGAAGTTGCGGAAGCCATCGGCCAACGGTTCCAGCACGGCGAACGACTCGACATCGGTCTGCTCTTGGGACGCATCGACGCGGCCGGGGCGGAAGCCGACGCTGCCACTGTAACCCGCATCCTTGGCAGCCTTCTCGACGGCGGCGGTACCTGCCAGCACGATCAGGTCGGCCAGGGAGACCTTCTTGCCACCGTTGTTGAACTCGCTCTGGATCTTCTCTAGCGCTGCCAAGACCTTGCCTACGCCCTGGTTCGCAGCCCAGTCTTTCTGCGGTGCCAGGCGCAAGCGTGCACCGTTGGCACCACCGCGCTTGTCGGACCCACGGAAGGTCGAAGCTGAAGCCCAAGCGGTCGATACCAACTCGCCCACGCTCAAGCCTGAAGCCAGTATCTTGGCCTTGAGCGCAGCGACATCCTGCTCGCCCAACGATACCGGGTCGGCTTTAGGCAGCGGGTCTTGCCACAGCAATTCCTCGTTGGGCATTTCTGGCCCGAGATAGCGCGCCAGCGGGCCCATGTCGCGGTGGATCAGCTTGTACCAGGCACGGGCAAAGGCGTCCGCCAATTGGTCGGGGTTGTCCTTGAAGCGGCGGGCGATCGGCTCGTAGATCGGGTCGAAGCGCAGCGCCAGGTCGGAGGTGAGCATGGACGGCGCATGGGTTTTGCTGGGGTCATGGGCATCCGGCACGGTGCCTGCGCCTTTGCCTTCCTTCGGCCGCCACTGGTGCGCACCGGCCGGGCTCTTGGTCAGCTCCCACTCGAAATTGAACAGGTTGTTGAGGTACTCGTTGCTCCATTTAGTCGGGGTTGAGGTCCAGGTCACTTCCAGGCCGCTGGTGATGGTGTCGGGGCCTTTACCGGAGCCGAACTTGTTGGCCCAACCCAGGCCCTGCATCTCCAGGCCCGCAGCCTCGGGCTCGGCCCCCACATTGTCGGCGGGGCCTGCGCCATGGGTCTTGCCGAACGCATGGCCCCCGGCGATCAGCGCCACGGTCTCTTCATCATTCATGGCCATGCGGCCGAAGGTTTCGCGGATGTCTTTGCCCGAAGCGACCGGGTCAGGGTTGCCTTCCGGGCCCTCCGGGTTGACGTAGATCAGGCCCATCTGCACGGCGGCCAGCGGGTTTTCCAGGTTGCGCTCGGCCTGCAGGTTGCGGCTCTGTTCTTCGCCGTGCTTGGCGGGTTCGGCAACCAGGTCACCCTGGCCGGGTTCCTGTGCCTTGACCTGCTCCTTGCCGTAGCGGGTATCGCCGCCCAGCCAGACTTTTTCCGAGCCCCAGTACACATCTTCATCCGGCTCCCACACATCGGCACGCCCGCCAGAGAAACCAAAGGTCTTGAAGCCCATGGACTCCAGCGCGACGTTGCCGGTGAGGACGATCAGGTCAGCCCAGGAAATCTTGTTGCCGTACTTCTGCTTGATCGGCCACAGCAGGCGCCGGGCCTTGTCCAGGCTGACGTTGTCCGGCCAGCTGTTGAGCGGAGCGAACCGCTGCTGACCAGAACCGGCGCCACCGCGGCCATCGCCAATGCGGTAGGTCCCGGCGCTGTGCCAGGCCATACGGATGAACAGCGGGCCGTAGTGGCCGAAGTCGGCGGGCCACCAGTCCTGGGAGTCGGTCATCAGGGCAGTCAGGTCTTGCTTCAGGGCCTGGAAATCGAGGCTCTTGAAGGCCTTGGCGTAGTCGAAATCCGGGTCCATCGGATCGGATTTGGCGGTATGTTGGTGAAGGATTCTCAGGTTGAGCTGGTCAGGCCACCAGTCACGGTTGGTGGTGCCGCCACCTGCGGTTTGATGGAACGGGCATTTCGATTCGTTCGACATCTGTGGGTACCTTTGGGTCGGTTATCCAGATTTCCGGTCTATGCCAGGTGTTCTATCAGCCGAGCGCTTGGGCTCGTGCCTACCCCTCATCAGGTCTGGTCGGTGTCTTGCCGACACGGGGCTTGCGAAGCTGTCACGGCGGGGCGCTACGGTCTTGAACACAGGTGCTCAGGCGCGCCCCGGCCGCGGAATTCACAGGGCCAGGGGAAAGACTAGCCGAGCTTGGGCAGACTTCTAATAGAGCGAGTATTACGGGGTAATAGGCTGGCTCTGTCAGCGTTTTGCCGTGCGGGCCTTTTCGCGGGGCAAGCCCGCTCCCACAGGTAGATTCGCGGGCTTGCCCCGCGAAGAGGCCGGCACATCCATACAAGGCAAGCGGGCCTGCGCCGTGCTTCAATACACCGTCAATTCCCTAAACCCCGTGAGCCAAGCCCCATGAACCGCAACGACCTGCGCCGCGTCGACATGAACCTGCTGGTGCTGTTCGAAGCCCTGATGATCGAACGCAACCTGACCCGCGTCGGCGAAAAACTGTTCATCACCCAGTCCACCGTCAGCGCCGCCCTCGCCCGCCTGCGCGAGCTGTTCGACGACCCGCTGCTGATCCGCAACGGTCGGGCCATGGAGCCCACGCCACGGGCGATGCAGATTTTCACCGAGCTGGGGCCGGCCATGGATGTGATTTCTTCTGCCATCAGCCGTGCGCGGGCGTTCGACCCCGCTAGCAGCTGCAACGTATTCCGCCTCGGGCTTTCGGACGACGCCGAGTTCGGCCTGCTCCCTGCCCTGCTTCAGGCCTTGCGCGAAGAGGCACCGGAAATCAGCGTGGTGGTGCGGCGGGCCAACTTCCTGTTGATGCCGGGCCTGCTCTCCAGCGGCGAGATTTCGGTGGGTGTGAGCTACACCACCGACCTGCCGGCCAACGCCAAGCGCCGCAAGTTGCGCGACATTGGCGTGCGCGTGCTGCGCGCCGACGATCGACCGGGGCCACTGACCCTCGACGAGTACTGCGCCCGCCCGCATGTGATGGTGTCGTTTTCTGGCGACATGAGCGGCAACATCGACCTGGACCTGGCGCGCATCGGCCGTTGCCGCAAGGTGGTGCTGGCCGTGCCGCAGTTCGGCAGCCTGCGCGCGCTGCTGCGCAACACCGAACTGATCGCCACAGTACCGGACTACGCCGCCTGCGCCCTGGCCGATGACGGCAGCTTGCGCGCCGACCCAGCGCCCTTCGAAATCACCGAGGCAGAACTGTCGATGGTCTGGAGTGGCGCCCAGGACAACGACCCGGCCGAGCGCTGGTTGCGCGAGCGGATCCTGCAGTTCATGGCCTCGCCATGAACCCAGGCCGTGTCACTTGCTCCGCTGCATCCACGCCGCGCCCAGGCCACTGATGCAGATGATCGAGATCCCCACCAGGCTCAGGCTGTCTGGCACCTGGCTGTAGAACAGCAGCCCAAGCAGCCCGGCAAACACGATCTGGCAGTAGCTGAACGGCGCCAGCAGCGCCGGTGCGGCATGGCGAAACGCCTGGGTCAGCAGCAGGTGGGCCGTCATGCCGAAACCACCCAGCGCCAGCATCAACAGCGCGTGGTCCCAGCGCGGCACCTCCCAGAAAAACGGCACCAGCGCACTCATCGCCAGGGTGTTGCACAGCCCTGCATAGAAGTTGCTGGTGGTGGGGCTGTCGTGGGCAGCCAGAATTCGCGTCAGCAACTGATAGAAGCAGAAGCCCAGCGCCGAGCCGAAGGGGTACAGGATCGCCGGCGTGAACATCGCACCCCCGGGGTGCACCACCACCAGTACCCCGATAAAGCCCATCACCACCGCCACCCACTGCCCCACCGTCACCCGCTCCTTGAGCAGGGGTGCCGACAAGGCCGTGACCAGCACGGGCGCGAGGAAGTTGACCGCCGTGGCCTCCGCCAGCGGCAGGTATTGCAGGCCGGTGGTGAACAGCAGGCTGGTGCTGAGCAGGCTCAGGGCACGCAGGGTCTGCAACAACGGGCGACGGGTGCGCAGTACATTGAGGCCAGACTTGGGCAGGAAGATCCCGGCCATCAGCAGGGTGTGCACCACATAACGCGCCCACACCACCATGATGATCGGGTACAGGCCACCGAGGAACTTGGACAGGGCATCGTGGCTGGCGAACAGGAACGTCGCCACCACCACCAGGGCGATGCCACGCAGCGGTTGGTTGACTCCGGACAGCGGTGTGCTGGAACTCATGGCGTTCTCGACGGCGGCGCGGCCGGATGCTGCGCCCAGGGAAAGCCGCACAGGGCTGGCCTGGCGGATGAAACAGCTCGAATTCTAGAAGAGATAGACGAGCATAAGGAAGTTCAATTAGCGCTTGTCCAGGCCAAACGCAATTTCCGTTCGCTGATCGACCACTTTCGCCCCGCCGCGCATGGTCCGCGCCGGGCTGATCGAAGACCATCCCCTACGGACTCTGTAACCACTACAAGGAACTGTCATGCGAAGGCTCACCACCCCTAACGGCCTGGACCTGCCCTGCATCGGCCTGGGCACCTGGCCGATGACCGGCAGCGAGTGCACCCAGGCCGTTCGCCAGGCCCTGGACCTGGGTTACCGACACATCGACACCGCCACCGCCTACAACAATGAAGCAGCCGTGGGCCAAGCCCTGCGTGAGTGCGACGTGCCACGCGAGCAGATCCACCTGACCACCAAGGTCTGGTGGGACCGCCTGGACCCGAAGGCCATGCGTCAGTCGCTGGAAGACAGCCTGCGCGTGCTGGGCACCGAGCAGGTCGACCTGTTCCACATCCACTGGCCGGGCAAGGACTGGGACCTGGCCCGCAGCATCGAGACCCTGGTAGCCCTGCGTGACGAAGGCAAGGCGCGCAGCATTGGTGTCGCCAACTTCCCGCTTGGCCTGCTGCGCCAAGTGGTCGAGACGCTGGGCGCGCCGTTGTCGGCCATTCAGGTGGAGTACCACGTGCTGCTCGACCAGCAGCCGTTGCTCGACTATGCGCGCCGCCACGACTTGCTGCTCACCGCCTACACCCCGTTGGCACGCGGGCAGGCGGCGCAACAAGAGGTGATCCAGGCGATTGCCCGCAAGCATGGCGTCCTGCCGAGCCAGGTGGCACTGAAGTGGTTGCTCGACCAGGACGGCGTCGCGGTGATCCCCAAGGCCAGCAGCCGCGAGAACCAATTGGCGAATTTGGCGGCGCTGGACGTGCGGCTGGATGATGAAGACCGGGCATTGATTGCGGGTTTGCCGAAAGATCAGCGCGTGGTCAGCCCCGACTTTGCGCCTGACTGGAATAGCTGAGCATGACCGGGGCCGCTGTGCGCCCCATCGCCGGCAAGCCGGCTCCCACAAATTGCGCGCACCTCGCGATCAACGCTGTACCTGTGGGAGCCGGCTTGCCGGCGATGGGGCGCGCAGCGGCCCCCGCGCACCTAGCCCCACAACAACGCCACCTGCTTCAACCGCTCACTCGCCGGCACAGGCCGCCCATACAGGTAGCCCTGGAAGTGCGAGCACCCCTCTGCCGCCAGGCGCCGCATCTGCTCTTCTGACTCCACACCCTCGGCCGTGGTCTTGATCATCAGGCTGTTGGACAGGTCGGTAATGGCGCGGATGATCGACATGGCTTCGCGGCTGTCGCACATGTCATGCACGAACGACTTGTCGATCTTGATCCGGTCGAACGGGAACGAACGCAAATACCCCAACGACGAATACCCGGTACCGAAGTCGTCCAGCGAAATCGACACACCTAGGTCCTTCAGCGCCCGCAAGGTGCGCACGTTCTCCTCACTGTTGCCCAACAACACCGACTCGGTGATCTCCAGCTCCAGGCGCCGCGCCGGCAAGCCCGAATCTGCCAGGGCCAAAGCCACGGTATGGACCAGGTTGGCATTCTTGAACTGCACCGGGGACAGGTTGACCGACACTGTCTGTTCGCTGTCCCAGCTGGCCGCCTCCTGGCACGCCAGGTTCAGCGCGCGAATGCCGAGCTCGTGAATCAGCCCGGTCTCTTCGGCGATGGGGATGAAGTCCATGGGCATGACCATGCCGCGGGTCGGGTGCTCCCAGCGCAACAACGCCTCATACCCCGTCACACTGCTGGTCTGCTGATCGACCACCGGCTGGTAGTGCAACTGCAGTTGACCAAGGTGCAGCGCCGTACGCAGGTCGGTTTCCACCAGGCGGCGTTGGCGGGCGGCGACATCCAGCTCGACATTGAAGCACTCGTACCGGTTGCGTCCATTGCGCTTGGCTTCGTACAACGCCATGTCGGCATAGCCCAGCAGTTGCTCGGCCTGGTCATTGTCGCCGGGGGCGATCGCCACGCCGATACTCACACCCACCGTGAACTGATGCCCCTCGATCTGAAACGGCGGGCAAATGGCATTGATCAGGCGCTGCGCGGTATTGCACGCGGCATCACGGCCATCCAGCCCCGTGAGCACGATGGCAAACTCGTCACCGCCCAGGCGGGCCAACGTGTCGTGCTCGCGCAGTTCGCGGCGCAAGCGCTTGCCCAGCTCACGCAGCAGCTTGTCGCCGAACGCGTGACCTAACGAATCGTTGATGTTCTTGAAGTTGTCCAGGTCCAGGCACAGGGCAGCGGTCAGCTTGGCGTTCTCATCACCGCGTACCAAGGCTTGGCGCAAACGCTCATGGAACAGCGTGCGGTTGGGCAGCCCGGTGAGGGCATCGTGGTGCGCCATATGGTGGATCTGCGCGTGGGCCGCCAACTCTTCAGTGGCATCTTCGGCCACGAACAGCACATAGTCGGCCTGGCCCTCGCGGTGCTGGCTGAGCAGCGTACGGCTGCGCAGGGTGCGTGGCCCGCACTGGGTGTCGACCCGGGTTTCGGCGGCATAGCCCTTGGTGCTGCGTGCCCCGCGAGCGAGCTGTTGCTCCAGGTAATCGGCTGCAGCCGGCGCCAGGCTTTGGGCAGGCAGTTGCCCGATCATGCTCGAACCCGGCACACCAAACAGGCGTTCGGCCTGCTGGTTGGCCAGCAGGATGCGCTGGCTCTCCAGGTCCTGGACCATGACACTGGCCGGGATGTTGGCAATGACCGAGTCGAGAAACTGCGACAGCTTGGCCATCTCTTGGCTGTACTGTTCGGCCAGTTCCTTGGCTTTGAGCAGCTCCAGCTCCTGCTGGTGGCGTTCGGAGATGTCGCGGGTGACCTTGGCGAACCCCACCAGGCGGCCGTCATCGTCATGCACCGCGTCGATCACCACATGCGCATGGAAGGCCGAGCCATCCTTGCGCAGCCGCACACCCACCTCTTCGAAGCGCCCCGTGCAACGCGCCTGTTCAAGGTTGTGCGCGGGCAGCCCGGCAGCCCGTTCGGCTTCGCTGTAGAACAACGAGTAATGCTGGCCGACGATCTCGTCGGCAAGGTACCCCTTGGCCCGCTGGGCGCCGGGGTTCCAGTTGGCAACAATGCCTTCGGGGGTGAGCAGGTAGATGGCATAGTCCACCACGCTCTGGATCAACAGCCGATACATGATGTCGGGGCTTGCGACTAGCGACATGAAATTAACCTGAACCTTCGACGGGCACGAAAAGGACCCCGGCGCTGCGCAACCGGGTCTTGTACAGAGGTGATGGCATTATGCCGGTCACTCGGATTTTGTGAAGTGGTTCACAAAATTTTGCTGCACTGTCCTTTGCCGTACGAAGGGCTGAAGGCGGGGACGTGCCTGGCCCCTCACCCTTCATCAGTACCTGATCATCACCGATTTCAGTTCGGTGTAATCCTCGATGAACGCACTGCCAAACTCACGCCCTACCCCGGATGCCTTCGACCCACCAAACGGCACCGCCGGGTCGAGGAAGGTGTGCATGTTGACCCACACCGTGCCCGCTTCGATCTGCGGGATCAGCCGCAGCGCCTTGGACAGGTCGTTGGTCCACAGGCTGGCGGTCAGGCCATAGGGGCTATCGTTCATCAACGCCAGCAACTGCTCTTCATCGTCGAACGGCAGCACACAGACGATCGGGCCGAACGTTTCCTCGTGCAGCAACGGGTCACTGGGGTCATTGGCCAGCACCACCGTAGGCTCGACGAAGTAGCCCGGCCGATCAAGCGCCTTCGCCCCACAAACCACCGTGTTGCTGGCCCGGGCACGCTCGAAGAAGCCGAGAATCTTCTGCAGGTGCGCAGCATTGGCCAAAGGGCCGAACTGGGCGTCGGGGTCGAGCGCCGAACCAATCTTCAACTGCCCCAGCGCTTCACCCAGCTTGCGGGTAAATTCCTGAACCTTGCTGCGGTGCACATACACCCGCTCCGGCGAAGCGCACACTTGCCCCTGGTGCACGAAGGCCGTCTGCAGGATGCCTGCCACGGCGCCGTCCACGTCCACATCGGCCAACAACGCTGCCGGGTTCTTGCCCCCCAGCTCCAGCGTGGCGCGGGTCAGGTTGGCCGCCATCGCGGCCTTGCCGACGGCGATACCGGTCGGCACCGAGCCTGTGAACGCGACCTTGGCCACGAGCGGGTGCTCAATCAACAGCTGGCCCGCCTGCCCACGCCCATTAACCACGTTGAACGCCCCCGCCGGCACCCCTGCCTCGACCGCCAGTTCGGCGATGCGCAGCAGCGTCAGCGGCGTGAATTCGCTGGGTTTGATCACGATGGTGCAACCGGTGACCAAGGCAGAGGCGATCTTCCAGATACCGATCATCACCGAGAAATTCCACGGCACGATCCCCGCGACCACGCCCACCGGCTCACGCAGGGTAAAGGCGGTGTAGCGCTCGCCACCGAATGAAGGCAGCGACGGGGTCATGGTCTGCCCAGTGATCTTGGTCGCCCAACCCGCGAAATAACGCAGGAAGACTACACTTTGAGCGATCTCCAACCCCCGCGAGAGGTTGATCGACTTGCCGGAACACAGGGTCTCGAGCTGTGCCAGCTCTTCGGCATTGGCCTCGATCAGGTCAGCCAAGCGGTTGAGCACCACGCCTTTCTGATAGGGGGAAACCTCAGCCCAACTGCCCTTGAAGGCCTGCCGGGCACTGTGCACCGCACGTGCTACTTCCACCTCGCTGGCCTCGGCAACCCGGCTGATGACCGTGCCGCTGGAGGGGTCGTGGATATCGACTGACGGCCCCGCCTCACCCGCCTGGTATTGGCCCTCGATGAAATGGCCATGGGGCCTGGCGAGGAACTCGACCACGGCAGGTAACAGTTGGATATCGCTCATGACATGACTCCTGGAAGGCAGCGCAAAAGTGTGTGCGGGCCGATCTTCAGGCCCCCGCCTACCCGCCTGCCAGCCCCGACCGGCGTTTTGTCAGGGAGCCTCAAGAGAATGTCACGCTGGCCAAATCACCACGCCGGCCCAGGCGGCACACTGCGATCACTGCGATATCTGCATAACCCATAACAACATCGGAGATAGCCAATGCGTCGCGTAGACAGGCTTAGCATCTCGGCAGCCCTGGCCTTGGCCCTGGCCGCGAGCACAAGCGCGGTGCGGGCCGACCTGCCCGCCGAAGAGATCGGCCAGACCAACCTGCCGTTCCCGCCGGACCCTCACCGTGTCTACATCCTCGATGTGGACTTCAAGAACCCCATCGCCGGCAAGGTGGTGGTGGTCGACCCCAAGGCCAAGCGCATGCTCGGCATGACCACCAACGCCTTCGTCGCCCCAACGGCGCTGAGCCCAGACAACCGCACCCTGTACTCGGCCAACCTGTTCTACTCGCGTGGCACCTACGGCGAACGCACCGACGTACTGGTGGCGTGGGACACCCAGACCCTGCGCCCGCAATGGGAAGTGGTACTGCCCGCCAAGCGCGCCTCCACGCTCACCGAGAAGTACGCGATGGGCGTCAGCGCCGACAGCAAGCTGGCATATGTCTTCAACCTGACGCCGTCGACATCGGTGACCGTGGTCAATACTCAGACGCACTCGGTCGCCAGCGAAGTCGCCATCAGCGGCTGCGTACTCAACTACCCAGTCGGCAAACGCAGCTTCGCGTCACTGTGCGGTGACGGCCAACTGCTGGTGGTGACACTGGATGATGACGGCAAAGAAGTCTCGCGCACCCAGACGCCGTTCTTCGACCCGAACAAGGTCCGCCTCAACGAGCGCGCCATCGCCAACGGCGACACCTACTATTTCACCACCACCCATGGCGAGGTGTACCCGGTGAGTTTCGAAGGGGGCAAGGCCAAGCCGCAGCCCACCTGGTCGCTGGTCAGCGACGAGGAACGCAAGCAAGGCTGGGCGCCGGGTGGCTGGCAAGCCCTGGCCTTGGCGCCAGGCCTGAACCGGCTGTATGCGCTGATGCATGACCAGCACACCGATGGCAAATGGGAAGACCCGAGCACCACCATCTGGGCGTTCGACCTGAAGACGGGCAAGAAACTCGGCACGCTCGACTCGCCCAAGCCAGTCTGGAGCCTGCAGGCCAGCCATGACAAGGCGCCCATTCTGGTGGCCACCGACCTGGAAGGCGGCGTGCAGTTCTTCGACCTGGCCACCGGCAAGCACAGCGGTGCCATGGATCAGATCGCCGACACGCCCGTGCTCACCTTGGCCCCTTGGTAAACAGGAGACCCGACCATGCTCGACCCTGTTCTCGTGATTGCCAGCAGTACCGCTTTGGCGACGCTGCTGGCCAGTGCCGCCAGCCACAAGCTACGTGACCTGCGCGCGTTCAGCGCCATCGTGCGCGCCTACCAACTGCTGCCAGCGCCCTTGGCACCCGTAGCCACGGCAAGCCTTGCGCTGGCCGAATTGGCCCTGGCGCTGGCTTTGCTGCTACCCGGTGTGCGGGCCAGCGCGGCGTTGGCGGTGGTGCTGTTGATGGCGCTGTATGCCAGCGCCATCGGTATCAACCTGTGGCGTGGCCGCCGCGACATCGATTGCGGCTGTTCAGGCCCCGGCGCTGCCCAGCCACTGCGCCCAGTGCTGTTGCTGCGCAACCTGGTGATCGCCCTGTTGGCCGGCCTGGCGGCGCTGCCCATGGCCGAGCGTGCACTCGGTGCCCTGGATATTTTCGTGGTGATTGCGGCCAGTGCCGTGGCGCTGCTGATTCATGTGGCGGTGGATGGCCTGCTGGCCAACCAGCCGCGTCTTGCCAAATTGACTGGGAGATAACCCATGCAACTGCTTATCGCATCGAACATTTTGCTCTGGCTGCTGCTGATCGCGGTGGCGTTCACGGTCATGGCCCTGGTGCGCCAGATCGGCGTGCTGCATGGCCGCATCGCGCCTGCCGGTGCGCTGATGGTAGACAAAGGCGTGACGGTCAACGACCCTGCCCCACAGGTCACCGCCGCCGACCGTCATGGCCGCCCGGTAAACATCGGCTACCGCAGCGAACGCTCGCAACTGCTGTTCTTCCTCGCGCCCGGCTGCCCGGTGTGCAAATCGCTGCTGCCGGCGGTCAAGTCGATTGCCAAGGACAACAGCGGCGAGCTGGACGTGATCTATGTTAGCGACGGTGATTTTGCCGAACAGCAGGCCCTGATCGACGCCAACGACTTGCAGCAAGCCACCTATGTGGTCGGCCCCGAGATCGGCATGACCTACCAGATTGGCAAGCTGCCGTACGCCGTGTTGATCGACCAGGCCGGCACCCTGCGCGCCAAGGGCCTGGTCAACTCCCGCGAGCACCTCGACAGCCTGTTCGAGACCGCGCACCTGGGCAGCGCGAGCCTGCAGCAGTACCTGCACGGCAACCACGCGCACGGCCATGCTCACGACCATGACCATGACCATGACCATGCCCACCCACACAGCGCGCAACACTGATCGCGGAGCACACCATGAGTTTTCTCGACAAACTGTTTGAACGCTCCAGCCGTCATGTCGCCGACACCACATCACGGCGCAAGGTGCTGGCGCGCCTGGGCTCGCTGATCGTCGCCGGCGCTGCCCTGCCGGTGCTGCTGCCGATCGACCGCACCGCCAAGGCGCTGGCCGCCGAGCAGCCGAAAATGGGCGACCCAGGTGACCCGACCAGCTGTGACTACTGGCGCAACTGCTCGATCGACGGTTTCCTGTGCTCGTGCTGCGGCGGTTCGATTACCTCCTGCCCGCCCGGCACCGATGCCTCGCTGGTAACCTGGATCGGCACCTGCCGCAACCCGGCCGATGGCAAGAACTACATCATCTCGTACAACGACTGCTGCGGTAAGCACGCGTGCGGCCAGTGCGCCTGCTCGCGCAACGACGATGAACAACCCTTGTATCGCCCGTTCAACAACAACGACATCAACTGGTGCCTGGGGGCTGAGTCGAAGATTTACAACTGCACCGTTACCATCATCCGCGGTGTGGCGGTCTAGCGCCGTGAAGGCCCTGACCGCGGTGTTGATCCTGTGCCTGCTGGCGCCTGTCGCCCAGGCCAGGACCCTGCCCAACCCCAACCAGCGCCCGGCGCCGGGCAACGAGGTGCCACCGGTGCCGATTGCCCAGGCCGGTTACTCGGTGCCGGTGAATTATCAGTTGCAATGCGCCGGCTGCCACCGCGACAACGGCGAAGGCTCGGCGGCCAACGACACGCCGCGCATGCAGGGGTTTGTCGGCAACTTCCTGCGGGTGCCGGGCGGGCGCGAGTTTTTGGTGCGGGTGCCGGGGATTTCCCAGTCGGCGCTTAATGATCAGCAGATTGCCGATTTGCTTAATTGGCTGCTGGCGCGGGATGGGATGGCCGGCAACAGCTCACCCGAGCAATGGCCGCCGTACAGCGGCGAGGAAGTGCATCGGGTACGTCAGAACAGCATGCTCAACCTGCCGCATGTGCGCGCCGGGTTGATCGAAGCGATGCAGGCCAAGGGCATTGCCATCAGCGATGGGCTTGGCCACTGAATCACGCAAGCGTTGTGCCTTCAGCCCGCCCTGTCAGCGGGCTTTTTTTTGTTTGTCGGGTGGTTTTTTTTTTGGGGGGGGGTTGGGGGTGTTCGTCGCAGGATCTTCGGCGCCTGTGAGATCGAGCGCCGCCCGCGCGGCGCATCGCGAGCAACGCTCGCTCCTACGTTTGTTTCGGGCCAATTATTCTGGGGCAAACGCGCGCGACCGTTTTGGTGCATGGCGCGATATTGCGTTGGACCAACAAGGCGGTCGCGCGCAAATGGCACAGAACTCACTGGCCCGAAACAAACGTAGGAGCGAGCGTTGCTCGCGATGCGCCGCGCGGGCGGCGCTCGATCTACGCCCCACCTCACAACCTGAGGCAGGCACCTCGTCGCCCTCACCCAACCTGCCAAAGTGCAACATCTGGAAACAAACCTGTATCAATTGGCTACATTCCAGCGCATTCCAGCGCACTAATCACACCACTACCACTGCCAACACCCTCATCAAAAATAAAATTAATCCCAATTATAACAATGCACTAGCCAATACCCTATGCTTTACCACCACCTCCCAGGCCCGCTTTTTGCTTGAAAATTCAAGTGAATTGTAATGCTTTAAGGCACCCCTCCAAGAGTTCGCCCAAGCGAACCGTTCCACGTCTTACCACGCGAGGCCTCCCATGACACCAGCAACCCGTGTTACCGACGATCACTTCCAGGCCTGGCTCAGCCAGGTCAACGATGCCTGCGGCCACTTCAACGCCCGCAAGCTCGACGCAGGCTTCGTCGGCCAGCTCGAAAAGTGCCAGGTAGGCCAGATTTCCATGAGCATCGTCGACATGACCCACGTCAACCTGTTCCGCGGACCGCGGGAAATACGCGCCAGCGGTGCCGACAACTACTATGCCGTCTTGCAGATGGCCGGCACCTCGCATATCGAGCACCAGGATGCACGCATCGAACTGCGGCCCGGCGACCTGACCCTGATCGACGCCAGTGCCCCGCTGGACATGCACTTCCACCAGCGCTCGCGCCAGTTGTCGCTGATTTTGCCGCGCACTCAGGTCGAAAGCGGCACCCGCGGCGTCAGCGTGGCCTGCGCCAAACGCATCGAAGCGCAAACCCCGTTGGCCAGCATGGCCCGCCAGATGATGCTCGAAGCCGGCCGCACCCAGCACATGGCCAACAACGAAAGCCAGGCGGTACTGGAGGCGCTGATCGCCTTGCTGCGCCCCGCCATCACCCAGGACTCGGTGCCCGGCAGCCACGAGCGCATGTTCCGCAAGGCCCTGGCACTGATTGACCAGCGCATCACCTGCGAAAGCCTGACACCTGAGTTCATTGCCCGCGAAGTGGGCATCTCCATGCGCAGCCTGTACCGCATCTTCGCCAAACACGACCTGGTCATCGCCCAGTACATCCGCAACCGCCGCCTCGACTTCTGCGCCGAAAGCCTGCGCAATCCGTCGATGGATCAGAAGGTGTCGTCGCTGGGGTATGCCTGGGGTTTTTCCGATTCGAGTTACTTCAGCACCGCATTCAAAGGCCGGTTTGGCATGACCCCAGGCGAGTACCGCAAGCGTCACGCCAACTGACAAGCCCAGCAAACACCCTGGCAGGCACAACAAAACCCGCCCGCCTGTACTCGCACACAATCAAGCAGAACACCAACAAGAAGCAGCCCCGCGCTGCCCTACCCAGGAACCGTGCGTGATGTCGACCGTCGTATCCAGCAAGTTCGTAATGCCCTTCCTGCTCGCCGCGCTGGCCAGCCCGCTGGCCCTGGCCGAAGACTGCGCAGCCCCGCAGCGCCAACAGGGCGAACAGGTGTTTGCGCGTGACTGCGCGGCGTGCCATTCGGCGCAAAAGGATGGCCCAGTGATGATGGGCCCCAACCTGCACGACGTGGTGGGCCGTACCCCCGGTACCGTGCCAGGGGCCAATTACTCTCAGGCCATGAAAACGCGCCAGGCGGCCTGGACGGCGCAAAGCATCGGCGCCTTCATTGCCCAGCCACAGGCGGCAGTACCCGGCACCTACATGCCTTATGCTGGGTTGCCGGACGCTGGCGAACGCCAGTCGGTGACGTGTTTCCTCGCCGGCCTCAAGTAACCACGTTTGCCCACGAAGGCCCCGCAATGGGGCCTTCTGCGTTTTTAACGCCCGCCCCATCAGCTTGGCACACCGCCAAAGTCAACTGGCAGCCAGGGCAAAAGCCCAGGGCTGGGCTTGCTTCATGATCATTGGCACGTCTTCGGAACTTCTGCCAAAACCATGACAAAGGAAGCCAGACCATGCACCACCGCCCGTTCCGCCTAACCTTGGCCGCACTCCTGGCCGGGGCTTCGCTGAGTGCGTCCGCGCACGAGCTGTACAGCGATGCCGAACGCCATCTGAACGCCAATGTGGAAGCCGTGTTCGGGGCATTCCACAGCGAACGCAGCTACGCCATCGCCCGCGGCCAACCCGGCTCCACCTCGTGGCGGGAAGGCTATATCAAGTATGGCTTGAGCGCCGACCAGGCCCTGGGCAGCGTCGGTTCGCTGTACGGCGCCTTCGCCATGCTCAGCTCAGCGACCTGGGGCGACGGTGATGCTGCCGGCTTCAGCGATGGCAGCGAACGCACCAGCAAGATCGAGGATGCCTACGTGGGCTGGAAGTCCGGCAACCTGGTGCCGATCCTGGGCGAGGACGGTATCGACCTGTCGTTCGGCAAGCAGATGGTCGCCGTGGGCGATGGGTTTCTGCTTCAGGGTGACTCGCTGAACGTCGGCCATGGCCTTGCCGATGGTCAGTTCAACCGGGGCGGTGCGTACTACCTTGCCGCGCGCAAGAGCTTCGACAAGACCGCCGTGCTGCGCCTGGGCGGCAGCAGTGGTTGGCGCGGCGACCTGATGTGGCTGCAGTCAGACAACCGCGCCCAGGCCAACACCGAACTGCACGTGGCCACCCTTGAGCACGTGGCGGACGCTGGCACCGTCGGCCTGACCTATATCGGCACTACCCATGTCGACGAGCAGTACGCCTCCCCGCTGCAACTGGAACGCGATGGCATGAAGACTTACAGCCTGCGTGGCCAGGGCAATGCCGGGGTAGAAAACCTGTTTTTGTCCGGGGAATACGCCAAACAGGACAAACCCCATACCGCCACCGAGGACGCCTGGTACCTGGAAGCCGGCTGGACCTTCGCCGACCTGCCCTGGCAACCGAACCTGAGCTACCGCTACAGCCGCTTTTCCGAGCAGTACGACACGCTGTTCTATGGCCTCGGGCGCGGGTTGGGTACCTGGTTCCAGGGTGAAGTGGCCGGTAACTATGCCGGGCCATTCAACAGCAATGCGCGGGTGCAGAAGGTCGGCCTGACGGTCAGCCCGACGCCGACGTTGAACCTTGGCGTGATGGGGTTCCATTTCGACACCATCGATCGCAGCCTGGGCAATGTGGACGGACGCGAGCTGGATATCTATGCCGAGTGGACCCTCAATGATCACCTGATGATCGTGCCGCTGGTGGGGTTGTATCAGCCGGATCGCAGCGTGGAGCAAGGGGGGACGCAGTTGGGCAACAACCACGACAACCTGTATGGCCAGGTGGTGTTCGTCAGTACCTTCTGAGCTGCAGGCACTGGGGCTGCTTTGCAGCCCCAGCATGCGTAACTACCGCTCTGGCACCGGCAACGGCGCGTCGCTGTTCCACGCCGTCACTGGTCGGCTGAACAGGTTCTCGGTCTGGAAATGCGCCATGCGCCACTGGCCCTCTTCCAGCGCAAAACGCACGGTCAGCCGGGCAGCATTGAGGTGCGAGGCGCCGTCGGCAAAGGTACTGGTCTGCAACATCACCCAGCGCCCCACTCCTTCCTCACCGGCCACCTCGATAACCTCACTGGTCAGAAAGTGCACATTCAAGGCGAAATGCGCCGGGGTCTTCATGTAGGTGGCGAACATCGCCCGGATCGCTTCGCGCCCGCGGTAGCCGCCAAAACTCTCGGCGTACTTGGCGCCCTTGCCCTCCCACACCGCATCACGGCAAAACAGCTGCGCCAGTTCATCGAGTGGGGATTGCGCGTCCAGTTGGTCGCACAACGCCATGTAGCGGTTGATGCAGACGCGGATGGCCTGCTGGTGTTCAAAGCTGCGCAGGCGGGCTTGGAGTTCGAGGATATCGGTCATCGCAATCGTGGCCTCAATGATCGTTGCCGGCGTACAGGTTCAGCAGCAAGCGCTCGGCCACTGCCAGCAATTTCTCGTCGGCGCCTTTGGCCGCCACCAGTTGCAGGCCAACCGGCAAACCGGCCTCGCTGCCCAGCGGAATGCTCAATGCCGGGTGCCCCGACAGGTTGAACGGCCGCACCAGCGAGGTCATGCCCAGCACCGCGCGGGTATCGGCGGCGTCCTCCAGGCGCAGTGGGAAGTCCGGCATGGTCGGCAGGGCCAGGACATCGAAGTTGGCCAGGGCCTGGTCGACTTCTTCAGTGAAGCGTCGACGCACCTCCTGCGCCTCGGCCAGCGCCGTGTCAGTGGTCTGCCCCGCTGCCGCCAGGCGCCCGGCGATATCGCTGCCGACCTTGCCGGTTTGCAGAAGGTGGCCACAGCCTTCGAACGTCTCGCGGTTGATCACGACCATGCCGGCGTCATAGGCGGCGCCAAAGTGTTTGAGTTCGACATTGCCCAACGGCAAGCCACTGGCGCTCAGGGCCCCGTGCACGACCTTGTGGATGGCGGCCTCGGCGGTCACCCGCAATACGCCGATGCGTGCACTGGCCGGTACCTGGGCGGGGACGAAACTTGGGTCGATCATGCTCATGGCGCGTACCAGCATCGGCAGGCTCGCGGCGAACGGGCCAACGCAGTCGAGGCTGGTGCGGGCCGGCATCACGCCTTTACGGCTTACCCGGCCAAACGTTGGCTTGAGGCCGAACACGCCACAGCAACAGGCCGGGACACGCACCGAGCCACCGGTGTCGGTGCCCAGGCTGAAATCCGCCAGGCCCGCGGCCACCGCAGCAGCCGAGCCGCTGGACGAGCCACCGGGTATGCGCCCCGGAAAGCGCGGGTTGGCGGCCGTGCCGGTATAGCGGTTGATGCCGGTCGTGCCGAACGCCAGTTCGTGCAGGCTAACCTTGCCGGTCAGCCGGGCACCGGCCGCCAGCAACTGGCTGACCACGTCGGCATGCCGCTCGGCCAACGGCGCATCCTCTAACGCCTGGCTGCTGGCGCGGGTCGCGGTACCGGCGACATCGATGGTGTCCTTGACCATGACCCGGGGGCCAGTGCTGCCCAGATCAAGGGTTTCTACTATGATTGTCATTGTTGTGCAGCCCTCTTCAAGAATGGATGCCGGGCCTGGGCCCAGCCGATAAAATGCGTGCCGATTACTTGAAATGTCAACTGAACATTCCAGTATTATGCGCCCGCTTTACGGTAGCCAAATGCGCGGAAACGTCTATGATGTCGCGACTATTTCCGCACAAGTAGTGAATCGATGAGCAACTCGAAAAACACAGGCCACAGCCACCACGACCCGGCTAGCGATGAATTTCGCAAGGAAGATTTCCCCTTCTACTGGTTGGCGCGCGTGCATGGCCGCTACACCCAGAACATGGAACGTCTGCTCAAGAAGATCGACCTCGACGTGCCGCGCTGGCGCGTGCTGTGGATCCTCAACGAGAACGGTGAATCGAGCATTTCCGAGATCTCCACCCACGCCATCGCCAAGCTGTCGACCATCACCAAGATCGTCTACCGCATGAAGGACGACGGCTTGGTCGATACCGCGCCAAGCCCGGAGGATGGGCGCGTGACCCAGGTGCGGATCACCGAAGTCGGCCTGCAGAACATCGAGCGCATGCAGGACGTGACGCGGGAACTATTCCAGCGCAGTTTCAAGGGGCTGACCGAAGCACAGGTGCAGCGCCTGAACCGGATGCTGGAAGTGGTGTTCCATAACCTCGAAACACCTTAACGCCCAATTCCCTCCCTGTAGGAGCAGCCTTGTGCTGCGAAGAGGCCGGCGCAAACTGCACACATCGCCGGTACTTTCACTGGCCTCTTCGCAGCACAAGGCTGCTCCTACACAGGTCCGCGCAAGCTGTTCGGCACGCCTTCGGGAGCACACATCGCGGGTGCTTTCACCGGCCTCTTCGCAGCACAAGGCTGCTCCTACACAGGGTCAGCGCAAGCTGCTCAGCACGCCTTCGAGGCCTCGCATACCCGGTGATAGGCGCGGTTGAAATACACCAGCCCATCGTCCGCCCCACCCTGGCGGATATCCTGGATCTGGCAGTAGAAAATGCTGTGCGAACCCACCTCATGCACCTGGGCAATGCGGCAGTCGAAGTTGACCAGCGCCTCCTGCATCACCGGCGCGCCGCTCTCCAGCACGGTCCAGTGCGTGGTCGCAAAGCGCTCTTCCGTGCTCAGGTTGCGGTTGGCAAACGCCCCCGACAGCTCCTGATGGGTACCGGCCAGCACGTTCACGCACAGCGCGCCATTGGCCTTGAACTGCTCATTGGAATACGAGGCGCGGTTCATGCACACCAACAAGGTGGGCGGCGCGTCGGTCACGCTGCACACCGCCGACGCGGTAAAACCGAAACGGCCTGCGGGGCCATCGGTGGTGATGACCGATACGGCGCCACCGAGCAGCGCCATTGCATTGCGAAACTGGCTTACATCTACCATGGTCATGCTCCTCAGATATCCAGCACCAGCTTGTTGGACTTGGCCCGCGAGCAGCACACCAGGATCTGGTCGTTCGCGGCTTTTTCTTCATCGGTCAGGTACACATCGCGGTGGTCTGGCTCACCTTCGAGCACTTCGCACATGCAGGTCCCGCAGACGCCCTGCTCGCAAGAAATGTCGATCTTGATGCCAACCTGGGCAAGCGCTTCGAGGATGGTCTGCCCCTCGGCCACCTGCACGGTCTTGTTGCTGCGCGCTGCCACCACTTCGAAACCTTGGCCACTGGCGTCGACCTCGACCTGGAAGTACTCCTTGTGGATGTGGTCTTCGGCATAACCCTGCCGACGCGCGCCCTCAATCACCCAGTCCATGAAGCCGGACGGGCCGCAGGTGTACAGGTGGGTGCCCTGGCTGGCAGTGCCCAGCACCGCCTGCAGGTTCAGGCGCTGTGCCGGGTCTTCATCATCGAAGTGAGTGACCACCCGCGCGGCGAACGGCGCCACCGCCAGCGCCTCGAGAAACGCACTGCGGCTGCGCGAGCGCCCGCAATAATGCAGTTCAAAATCCGCGCCCTGCTGGTGCAGGGCATGGGCCATGGCGATCATCGGCGTGATGCCGATACCACCGCCCAGCAGGATCGAACGGCTGGCCTGCGGCGCCAGCGGGAACAGGTTGCGCGGCGCACTGATCTGCAGCTCGCGCCCTTCCAGCAAAGTCTCGTGCACGCCCAGCGAGCCGCCGCGTGAAGCTGGGTCTTTCAGCACGCCCAGGCGATACACCGAAGCATCGGCCGGGTCACTGCACAGCGAATACTGGCGCACCACGCCGGGCGCGACGTGGATATCGACATGCGCGCCCGCCTCGAAGGCCGGCAACGCCGCGCCATCAGCGCGCCCCAGGTCGAGGACGACCACGTCGGCCCCTTGGATCTCGCGCTTGCGCACGACTACGTTCAACAATTGTTCATTCATGGCCGGTGTCCCGTGTAACGACAGGAGGCGCGCAGCGCCCCGCAAAAAAATCAACGCATGAACAGGCCGCCGTTCACGTCCCAGGTCGCCCCGGTGGTGAAGTAGGCTTCGGGCCGCGCCAGTTGCACGATCAGGTCGCCCAGAAAACCGGCGTCCCCCAGGCGCTGCACCGGGATGTTCGCCAGCAGCCCTGGCATGCGCTCGGCAGGCACCGCGGCATGCACCGCCGGCGAATCGATCGGGCCGGGGGCGATGGCGTTGACCGTGACGCCACGGGCAGCGAACTCCTTGGCGAAGATCTTGGTCAGGGTGACGATCGCGCCCTTGCTCGCCGCGTAGTGCGCGCCGGTCGCGGTGCCGCCGTTCTGCCCAGCCAGCGAGGCCATGTTGATGATCCGCCCGTAACCGGCCTCGGCCAGGTACGCGCCGAACACCTGGCAACCGAGGAACACGCTGCGCAGGTTCAGGCCAACCACGGCGTCGAATTCTTCCGGGCTGATCTGCATCAGCGGCGTGGTCTTGGTCACCGCAGCGTTGTTGATCACCACGTGCAGGGCGCCAAAGTGCTCCAGCACCTGGGCCAGCGCCTGCTCGAAATCGGCCTTGCTGGCGACATCGAGCTTGACCGCGAGGGTACGGCCACCCTGCCCTTGCCGGGCTTGCTGCAGTTGTTCGGCGCTGGCCTGAGCGAGCGCCAGGTCACGGTCCGAGACCACCACGTCAAAGCCTGCGGCAAGCAGTTGCGCGCAGAAGCGCTGGCCCAAGCCCTGGCCGGCGCCGGTTACCAATGCGACTTGGTTCATGGTCGGTTCCTCACAGGATGTAGCCGATACCGGCGAGGGTATCGTCACTGTTGATCAGGCTGATCACCTTGCGGTGGATCTTGAAGCTGCCTTGCGCCCGTACCAGGGTGTAGGTCAGGTCGGCGCTGTAGTGCTTGAGGCTTTCCTTGCGGAACTCACGCACGTTCTGCGCGCAGCGCACGGTGACGTTGACGCCGTCGTCGCCCAGCACCCGGAAGCGCGAAATCGTGCGCACGGTGCGCGGCTGCGGGCTGGTGGAAATCGACTCGCCGCCGATCAACCGCTGCACGCGCAGGCCACGCATGTGGTGGTCGTCGTAGGCGTAGTTGAGGGTGTTTTCGTAGTCGCTCTCGCGCGGGTCGATGGGGATGATGTACGTGCCTTTTTCGGTCCATTGGCCGAGCCAGGTGTCGTACTCGCCGTGGTCGAGCATGTCGCCTTGCTTCTTCATGGTCTCGCCCTCGCTGCCGTTGGCTTCTTTGAACGCCACCGTGGCACTGTGATGCCTCGGCGGGGGCGAGTCCATCGATTACAAGGGTCGAGCTTTAGCCGTCTTGCAAAGCACGCGGTCGATGGCTGCGGGTTTCAGCCTCAGGCGCCTGCGCAGCCTGCAACGTGAAGTCGAAGGCCAACTCGGCGAAACGCTCCCCTTGCACGCCCCGATCATGCGCCGCCGCCGCATCCTCGACAAAACGCAGGTCACCGATCAGCCCATCACGGGTGGCATAGGCAAAGTCATCCCACAGGTATTGGTCACCGGCGAAGTTGATCTGCGTGGTCAGGTGGCGATGCCCCGGCGCGGAGATGAAGAAGTGCACGTGCGCCGGGCGCTGGCCGTGACGGCCAAGCAAGTCCAGGCACTCCTGAGTTGGCCCCTGCGGGTCGCAACCATAACCGGACGGCACGATGGAGCGGGCGCGGTAGCGGCCCTCTGCGTCAGTGATGATGCGTCGGCGCAGGTTGTACTCGGACTGGGTCGAGTCGAAGTACGAATAGGTGCCCTGGGTGTTGGCGTGCCAGAGGTCGACGGTAGCGCCCGCCAGCGGCTTGCCGTCGGCGCCGAATACCTGGCCCTGAAGGAACATCACTACGCCGGGGTCGGTGCCATCGTCCATGCGTGCTTCACCTTGGCTAAGCGGCGCGCCTGCAACGTACAGCGGGCCCTCGATGGTGCGCGGGGTACCGCCGGTCAGGCCTGCTTCGGCGTCCTTGGCGTCTTGCAGCAGGTCGATGAAGTGCTCGATCCCCAGGCCCGCTGCCAGCAGGCCTGCCTCGTTACGGCCGCCCAGGCGGTTGAGGTAGTCGACGGCATGCCAGAACTCGTCCTCGCTCACTTCCAAGTCTTCGATCAGGCGGGCAGTGTCCTGCAGCACGCGCAGGATGATCTGTTTGAAGCGCGGGTTACCCTCGGCGTGCCCAAGGCCTGCGACTTCTTCAAAAAACGACTGGATCTCGGCAGTGTGGGAAATTTTCACGGTCATTTTGCTTACCTCATCTTGTTCTTGTCAGGTAGTCAGGGACGAATCAGCGGTCGTCACTGTGGATCGACGACGGGTGGCGGCACAATCCGTCCACCTCGATCTCCATGTACGGGAACAGCGGCAGTTGCATCAGGGTGTCGTGCAGGGCCTCGACGCTTTCCACATCGAACACGCTGTAGTTGGCGTAGTGCCCGGCAATGCGCCACAGGTGGCGCCAGGTACCTTCGTGTTGCAGGCGCTGGGCCAGTTCCTTTTCATCGGCCTTGAGCTTGGCGGCCTTGGCCGGGTCCATGTCGACCGGCAGTTTCACGGTCATCTTCACGTGGAACAGCATGCGGGTTCTCCTTAAGGCGTTGAATGTACAGTTCAGCGGCGGGCGAAGCGCGCCAGGCGCTGCTCGTCCAGGGTCAGGCCAAGGCCTGGCGTGCGTGGAATGTGCAGCTGGAAGTCGTGGTACTGCGGCGGCTCGTTGACGATCTCTTCGGTCAGCAGCAGCGGCCCAAACAGCTCGGTGCCCCAGGTCAGCTGGCGCAAGGTGAGGAACGCGTGGGCCGAAGCCAGGGTGCCGATCGAGCCTTCAAGCATGGTCCCGCCGTACAGGGCGATACCGGCCGCTTCGGCGATTTGCGCTGTGCGCAGCACTGCACGTGGGCCGCCGTTCTTGGCAATTTTCAGGGCAAAGATGCTGGCGGCACCGTCGGCGGCCAGGCTGAAGGCGTCCTCGACGCTTTCGATCGATTCGTCGGCCATGATCGGCGCTGGGCTGCGCTGATTGAGACGCACCTGGCCGCCGCGGTTGATCCGCGAAATGGGCTGTTCGATGAGGTCGATTCCGTTGTCGCCGAGCACCTGGCAGGCGCGCAGGGCCTGGGACTCGTCCCAGTACTGATTGACGTCGACCCGCACGCTGGCGCTGTCACCCAGCTCGCGCTTGATCGCCACCACGTGCTTGAGGTCCTGCTCCACCGGGTTGGCGCCGATCTTCAGCTTGAACACACGGTGGCGACGGATCTCCAGCATGTGCTGGGCTTCGGCGATATCACGGGCGGTATCGCCACTGGCCAGGGTCCAGGCCACTTCCAGGCTGTCGCGTACTCGGCCGCCCAGCAGTTCGCTGACCGGCAGGCCCAGGCGCTTGCCCTGGGCATCGAGCAAGGCGCTTTCGAGCCCCGACTTAGCAAAGGTGTTGCCCTTGGCCAGCTTGTCCAGCTTGAGCATGGCGGCGTTGATGTTGTCAGCCGGCAGGCCGATCAACGCCGGTGCCAAGTGTGCGTCGATATTGGCCTTGATGCCCTCGGGGCTTTCGTAGCCGTAGGCCAGGCCACCGATGGTGGTTGCCTCGCCGATACCTTCGACGCCGTCGCTGCAACGCACGCGCAATACCACCAGGGTTTGCTGCTGCATAGTGTGCATGGCCAGCTTGTGCGGGCGAATGGTCGGCAGGTCGACGATAATTGCATCTATACGTTCAATCAGGGTGTTTGTCATTGTTGCCAGGTCCCGTCAGATCGGACCGCAGATGGCAGACCCGATAGTTGCAGTTACTTGATTGATCAAGCATTGCGCGAGACCCTGATACCCGTCCAATATCAAATGAATCTCCCACCATACCCTGGAGGTCTGATGGAACTGCGCCACCTTCGCTACTTCAAGGTGCTGGCCGAAACGCTGAACTTCACCCGTGCCGCTGAGCTGCTGCATATCGCCCAGCCGCCGCTAAGCCGGCAGATCAGCCAGCTCGAGGAGCAGCTCGGCACGCTGCTGGTGCTGCGTGAGCGCCCGCTGCGTCTGACCGAAGCCGGGCGGTTCTTCTATGAACAGACCTGCACCCTGCTCCAGCAACTGGAAAACATCAGCGACAACACCCGCCGTATCGGCCACGGGCAACGCCAGTGGCTGGGCATCGGTTTTGCTCCCTCGACCTTGTACACCGTGCTGCCAGCGCTGATCCGCGAACTGCGCCAGGACAACGAGCTGGAACTGGGGTTGAGCGAAATGACCACGCTGCAGCAGGTCGAGGCACTCAAGAGTGGCCGCATCGACATCGCCTTCGGCCGTATTCGTATCGATGACCCGGCCATCCTCCAGCAGGTGCTGTGCGAAGACCCCTTGGTCGCGGTATTGCCCAAGGGCCACCCGTTGGCAGGCACCCCACTGACCCTCGCGCAACTGGCCAAGGAGCCGTTCATTCTGTACCCGGCCAACCCCAGGCCCAGCTATGCCGACCATGTGCTGGCCCTGTTCGCCCACCACGGCATGACCCTGAAGATCAGCCAGTGGGCCAACGAACTGCAAACGGCCATCGGCCTGGTGGCCGTCGGGCTCGGCGTGACCCTGGTGCCGGCGTCGGTGCAACAGCAGCACCGCACGGATATCGAGTATGTCAGCTTGCTGGACACCAGCGCCGTCAGCCCGATCATCCTAAGCCGTCGCAAGGGCGATGTGAGCCCGATCGTGCAGCGGTGCCTGGCGTTGATTGCACAACAGGCGACGTGATGGGCTGCGCTGTCACATCGAGAGCGACCAGTGGGAGCACCAACACCACCGTGATTTACATGAACTGGCCAAGCTTGGAGCCCTTTCCGACCGGTCCGGCGCCCCGGCACGGCCACCCTTACAAGAGCCATCAGCCCCCTGGCAATCCCCACCAGCACAGGAACAACGCATGATTCACGGCAAAACGCTAGACGCTTGGTACGCCTCCCACCCGCGGGTCGAGGACTTGGTCGCGCTGCGCGAAACCTGCTGGTTCAACCCAGGCATCGTGCCCACCGCACAAGCCCTGGGCGACGTCGGCCTCACTGCCACCGACGTCAGCGCAGCCAGTGCCCGGCTGCAGCGGTTTGCACCGTACCTGGCCGAGGTGTTCCCCGACACCGCCGCGTCTGGCGGCATCATCGAGTCGCCGATTCGCCCCCTGCCTGCCCTGCAGCACACCTTGCTGCAAGAGGCTGGTCTTGCCCAAAGCGGTGCGCTCTGGCTCAAGGCCGACAGCGAGCTGCCGATTTCCGGCTCGATCAAGGCCCGCGGCGGCATCCACGAAGTGCTCAAGCATGCCGAAGACCTGGCCCTGGCGGCCGGCCTGATCACCCTGGGCAGCGATTACCGAGTACTGGCCAGCGATGACGCCCGGCAATTTTTCAGCCAGTACAAGGTAGCGGTTGGCTCGACCGGCAACCTCGGGCTGTCGATCGGCATCATGAGCGCGCGGCTGGGTTTCCAGGCCACGGTGCACATGTCGTCGGATGCGCGGCAGTGGAAAAAGGACAAGCTGCGCGCCAACGGCGTGAGCGTGATCGAGTACCCCTCCGACTACAGCGTTGCGGTGGAACAAGGCCGCCAGCAAGCAGCAGCGGACCCTACTTGCTACTTCGTCGATGATGAAAACTCGCCTCACCTGTTCCTCGGTTATGCCGTGGCTGCCGAACGCTTGCAGGGCCAGCTCAAGGCCGCCGGCATCAAGGTCGATGCCGAGCACCCGCTGTTCGTCTACCTGCCCTGCGGCGTGGGTGGCGGGCCTGGCGGGGTGGCGTTCGGCTTGAAGCTGCTGTTTGGTGATCACGTGCACTGCGTCTTCGCCGAACCCACCCATTCGCCCTGCATGTTGCTTGGCGTGTACACCGGGCTGCATGACGAAACCAGCGTGCAGGACTTCGGCATCGACAACGTCACCGCAGCCGATGGCCTGGCGGTAGGCCGCCCTTCCGGCTTTGTCGGCAAGGCCATGCAGCGCCTGCTCGACGGCTACTACACGGTCACGGACGAGCGGCTGTACCAATTGCTGGTGCTGGCCCATGACCTGGAGCAGGTACGCCTCGAGCCCTCGGCGCTGGCCGGCATGCCTGGCATGGTGCAGGTACTGCAAGCAACGCAGTACCTGGCGCGCATGGGGCTGACGGCGCAGCGCATGGCCAACGCCACCCACTTGGTGTGGGGTACCGGTGGCAGCATGGTGCCGGATGACGAATATGCCGCCTACCTGGCCAAGGGGCGTTAGGCCTTGCGCCGACGATAAGCCACAAGCAGAAAGACAAACCACAACGGCATCACGCACAGCGCCATCCGCGTATCCGGCTCAAGGGCCAGAAGCACCAGCACGAAGCCGAGAAAGCCCAGCGAGGTGACGGCCATCGGCACGCCACCCGGCAGCTTGAACTTCGACGCCTGGTGCGCGGCCGGGTTGTGCTTGCGGTAGGCAAGGTACGCGGCGAGGATCATCGACCAGGTGAAGATCACCAGGATCGCCGAGATGGTCGAAATCAGCGTGAACACCGTCATCACCTCGGGGATGATGAACAACAGGGCCAGCCCGGCCAGCATGCACATCGCCGAAAACAGCAAGCTGTGCACCGGCACGCTCAGAGCCGAAAGCCTGGCAAAGATGGCGGGTGCATTGCGCCGCTCAGCCAGGCCAAACAGCATTCGGCAGCCTGAATAGACGCCGCTGTTGGCAGAGGATGCCGCCGACGTCAGCACCACGAAGTTGAGCATACCGGCAGCGGCGGGAAAGCCGGCCAACAGGAACAGCTCGACGAAGGGGCTGCGGTTGGCCGGCACTTCTGCCCACGAGACCACGCTAATGATGCACACCAGCGCCAGGATGTAGAACAGCAGGATGCGCAAAGGAATAGTGTTGATGGCCTTGGGCAGCGAACGGTGCGGGTTCTTTGCCTCGGCGGCGGTGGTACCGATCAGCTCGGTGCCAGCGAAGGAAAACACGGCAATCTGGAAGCCTGCGAAAAACCCACTGATGCCATGGGGCAGCACCGCGCCGGGCGCCACCACGTTGGACAGCGAGGCCACCACGCCATTGGGTGACACATAGGCGGTGGCGATCATCACCGCTGCGGTGATGATCAGCGTGACGATGGCCACGATCTTGATGATCCCGAACCAGAACTCCACTTCGCCGAAGATCCGCACCGCCAGCATGTTCAGCCCAAGCAGCACGAACAGGGTGAAGAACGCCGGTATCCACGCGGGCACATCCGCATACCAGTACTGGAAGAACCCCGCCACGACCACCACGTCGCCGACCACCGCCACGCTCCAGCTCAGCCAGTAGGACCAGCTCAGCACGAAGCCGGCGCGCGGGCCCAGGTAGTGGGCGACGATGTCGGCGAACGATTTGAAACGCAGGTCAGAAAGCAGCAGCTCGCCCATGGCACGCATGACGAAGAACACGAAAAAACCGAGGATCGCGTAGACCAGCAGAATGGAGGTACCGGACAGCGCGATGACCTTGCCCGAGCCCATGAACAAGCCGGTGCCGATGGCGCCACCAATGGAGATCAGCTGGATATGGCGGTTTTCCAGCGTGCGTTTGAGGTGCCCGTCTTGGGCTGAGTCTGTAGGTTTGCTTTGATCAAGGCTTGCGGACATGTCTTGCATGAGCGACCTCTTTTTATTGTGGGTATCAGGGCTTTCGAACAAGGCCCGCGCAGGGCCTTGCCACGGTGTGCTATCGAACCGCGCCTTCGAACCCTTGCAGCGTGTTCACGGCATTGATGCCGATTTCATCGACCATGTAGCCGCCCTCCATCACGAACAGCGTCGGGATGCCTACGCGTGCGATCTCCGCGCCCAGGCGCAGGAAGTCTTCGCTGGTGAGCTTGAAGTGGCTGATCGGGTCGTCCTCGAAGGTATCGACGCCAAGCGACACGACAAGAAAGTCCGGCTGGTGCGCGACAACGCGCTTGAGCGCGTCCTGCAACGCCAGCCGGTACTGCGCCCAGAGCGTGCCTTTGCCCAGCGGGTAGTTGGCATTGAAGCCCTCCCCGGCCCCCGCGCCCTGTTCGTGCGCATAGCCGGAGAAGTACGGGTAGGACACATGCGGGTCACCGTGGATCGAGGCGAAAAACACATCGGGGCGGTCATAGAAAATGTTCTGCGTGCCGTTGCCGTGATGGAAATCCACGTCCAGCACGGCCACGCGCCGTGCACCCTGGCTCAGGCAGCGTTCGGCGGCAATGGCGGCATTGTTGAGGTAGCAATAGCCGCCCATGTATTCGCGGGCCGCATGGTGCCCAGGGGGGCGGCACAGGGCGAAGGCACTGGGCGCGCCATCGATTACACGCTGCATGCCGGTCAGTGCCACGTTGGCACTGCTGCGCACGGCTTCCCAGGTGCCGCCGGTAATCGGCGCGCCGGCGTCCATGGCGTAGAAGCCCAGTTTGCCATCGATGAAGCCCGGCTCCCGGTCGATGGCCAGGTCGCGTACCGGCCATACCAGCGGCAGCGCATCATGGGTCTTGCCGGTGGCGGTCCATTCTGCCCAGGCATTTTCCAGAAAGCTCACATAGCGCTCGCTGTGCGCCGCGACATAGCAGGCACGGTCAAACGATTGCTCGGCGATGACATCGCCAAGGCCTGTGGACTGCACACGCGCCAGCACGGTATCGGCACGCTGAGGGTTCTCGAATGACGGCGTGATGGCCCCGTCCTTGAGCTCGGAGCCATGGTGCAAGCGGTGTTTGTTGCTAAAGACTGTCAGCACGCGAATGTCCTTTTTCAAGGTGGTATCGGATAACCAATTTTCGCGACAGACCGCTGAAAATGCTTTGCTTTATGCTCAGCCAAACCGGATGCTTGAGCGAAACATTCACCCGGTAGCCCCATAATGAGCAAAGCCTTTGCTTACGAAGAACTGGACGAAGTAGACCGCGAACTGCTGCGCCTACTGCAGGAGGACGGCACCTTGTCCAGCGCCGCCTTGGGCGAGCGCCTGTCGATGACCGTGACGCCCTGCTGGCGCAGGCGCAAACGCCTGGAGGAGCTGGGCCTGATCAAGGACTACCAGGCCAACCTGGACCGCAAGAAACTGGGTTATGACGTCATGGCCTTCGCCCAGGTGCGCTTCGGCAACCATTCGGCCGAAGCACCTGACGACTTCGAGCAGGTGATTCTGAAATTGCCGCAGGTATTGTCCTGCCACAAGGTCACGGGTGAAGCTGATTACGTGCTGACGGTGCTGGCGACCGACCTGGAAAGCTATGGCCGTTTCGTCGAAGACGTGTTGCGGCGGCAACCTGGCATAGCGTCGATCCAGTCGAGCCTGGCTTTGCGCGAAATCAAGGCGGTTAGCCGGATACCGGTGAGGTAGCCGCATAGAAACAACCATCCCACCCTGTGGGAGATTCTATGGTTTTCAGCAAGCCGGTTTGCTCGCTTTGGTGACATATTCGTCCTGATTTTTCATCAGGGCGAATGCTACGCGAGCTCCCACGGTCTGTACTGCTGCGAACAGTCAGAATCGGGCATTTAGTCCCACCACCCCTTCAAGTCTAACCATACAAGCGGGCTTGCCCGCGAACACCGGCGAAGCCGGTGCCATACACCGAGTCGCCATCTTCGCGGGCAAGCCCGCTCCCACAGAGATGTCGCTACCTTTAAAGCCAAACTCAATCCGGCAAGCTGTACCGCTCGGCAAAGTACTGCCGAAAGAAATCCACCGCCACCCGCACCTTGGCCGAACTGGCCAGCGGCGAGGTGTACACGGCCCAGATATCGGCAGGCTGGTGATAGTCACTCAGGACTTGCACCAAGCGCCCATCCTGCAGGCTGTCGTGCACATCCCACCAGGAACGCAGCAATATCCCACGCCCATCCAGGCACCACTGGTGGGCCACCTCGCCATGGTTGCTGGACAAGCCCCCTGTCACCCGCACGCTTTCTTGGCCCTCAGGGCCTTCGAGCTGCCAGATACCAAACGGGTGGTCGCGCTCCTTGATCACCAAGCAGTCATGGCTGCCCAGGTCGGCCAGCACTTTCGGTGTGCCTTGCCGCGCCAGGTACGCAGGTGAAGCACAGAGCACTCGCCGGTTCTTGGCCAGCAACTTGGCGATCAGATTGGGCGCGATGGTATTGCCCACGCGGATGTCCAGGTCGACCCCCTCCTCGATCAGGTCCACCAGGCGGTCATGCACATCCAGCCGAATATCCAGACGCGGGTAGCGCTCGGCCAGTTCCGACAAGGCCGGGGCCACGAACCTGCGCCCCAGGCCCAAGCTGCTGGCGATGCGCAGTTGCCCTGCCGGTTCGCGGTGCTGGGCACTGATGTCATCGCCCATGCGCTGCACCGCATCGAAAATCTGCAGCGCCCACTGGTACACCCGCTCACCCTCTTCGCTGATCGTCACCCGCCGCGTGGTGCGGTGCAGCAAACGCACCTCCAGGTTTTGCTCGAGCACGCGAATGCGTTTGCTGATGTACGCCGCCGACATGCCCAGCTCGTCGGCCACGGCGGCAAAGCTGGCGCGCTTGGCCACCTGCAGAAAGATATTGAGGTCGTCGAGGTTGGGCAGATTATTCACGTTTCGTGTTCCAAGAATCCATGAAAGGCCAGATTATCTCCGATTGAAGGCCTTATAGCATGGCTCGCACCTGTTCCCTAGCCAACGAGTGCGCCCCATGACCAAGACATTCAGAATCGCAGCCATCCCCGGTGACGGCATCGGCACCGAAGTGCTCCCCGAAGGCATTCGCGTGGTCGAGGCTGCCGCTCGCAAGCACGGCCTGGCCATCAGCTTCGAGTTCTTCGAGTGGGCCAGCTGCGATTACTACCTGGCCCACGGCAAGATGATGCCGGACGACTGGTTCGAGCAGCTCAAAGGCTTCGACGCTCTGTACTTCGGCGCAGTCGGCTGGCCCGACAAGGTCCCGGACCACATCTCGCTGTGGGGCTCGCTGCTCAAGTTCCGCCGCGACTTCGACCAGTACGTGAACATTCGCCCGGTGCGCCTGTTCCCGGGCGTGCCGTGCCCGCTGGCCGGCCGCGCACCCGGCGACATCGACTTCGTGGTGATCCGCGAGAACACCGAAGGCGAGTACTCGTCCCTGGGCGGGCGCATGTTCGAAGGCACCGAAAACGAGATTGTGCTGCAAGAATCGGTGTTCACCCGCCGTGGGGTCGACCGCATCCTCAAATACGCCTTCGACGTGGCACAAACCCGCGCGCGCAAACACGTCACCTCGGCCACCAAGTCCAACGGCATGGCCGTGAGCATGCCGTACTGGGACGAACGCACCGCAGCCATGGCTGCCAATTATCCGGAAATCAGCTGGGACAAGCAGCACATTGATATCCTCTGCGCCCGCTTCGTGCTGCAACCGGACCGCTTCGACGTGGTCGTGGCCTCTAACCTGTTCGGCGACATCCTTTCCGACCTCGGCCCTGCCTGCGCAGGCACCATCGGCATCGCCCCTTCGGCCAACCTCAACCCCGAACGCAAGTTCCCGTCCCTGTTCGAACCGGTACACGGCTCGGCGCCGGACATCTTCGGCAAAAACATCGCCAACCCGATCGCGATGATCTGGTCCGGTGCGCTTATGCTCGAATTCCTCGGCAACGACGGTGCCGACCCGCGCTACCGCGCTGCTCACGATGACATCCTCAAGGCCATCGAGCAGGTCATCGCCGCAGGCAACACCACCCGCGACATGGGCGGGCACAAGTCCACCCAGGAGGTCGGCCGGGCCATCACTGCCCTGATCGAGGCCTGACGCCCAGGGCCGCGCTTACAACGCCTGGGTGTGCTCGACGGCACCCTGGCGCAACCAGTCGATAAACCGCGCAAACAGCTCCGACTGTGAATTGATCTCAAGCTTCAGGTACAAATTCTTGCGGTGCATGCGCACGGTCTCCGGCGAGATCCCCAACTCCACCGCCGTGGACTTCACCGAGTGCCCGCGCAAGATCATATGCGCCACTTCACGCTCACGATCCGTAAGCACCTGGCAGCCAAAACTCTCGAACGCTGCCTGTACGCTGCCCCGTTCGGCCGAGGCCGTGGCAGGTTCAAGGTTGTAGCGGGCATAACGCACCAGCAGCTCGCGCACCATGGGCTCGACCGCCCGCAACAGGTCGATCTGCCCGCTACTCAAACCCGTGCCACTGCACCCCTGAAACAAGCTGAACGAAAGCTTGCGGCCCTCGCTGAGGTCGACGATGTAGTAACTGTCTTCACTGCAGCCGGTGCCTAGGTAGTAGGCCTTGTAGTAGTCGCTGTCGAAGAAGTTGTCCGGGGCGATTTCCTGCAAGTGATAGAACCCTTCGGCCAAGCCACTCTGCACGGCCAGGCAAAAGGGGTCGAGCAGATAGCCCGCGCTGAAATAACGCTCGAGCACCGCATCACGATGCACCTCGGGGATGCCCTGCTTGTACAGCAGGCGCGGTGCGCGCCCCTGGCATTCGAGGCTGATCATCATCGACTCGACCTGCACCAGTTGGCTGATCGCAACCGCCACGTAGCTCAGGGCATCGGCTGATTCACAGTGGGCGAGCGCACGCTGCAGCGCTGCATGCCAGTGCTGCAGCGCCCCCAGCGAGAGGGTGAGCGGAGTGTCGGAAGTGGCCTGGGTCATGCCCGGCAGTCTAGCCTGCCAGGCACGCCCACGCACAGCCCTTTGCGCCAGGCTCATCGCCCTTGGTACAGCCCTTGCGCGGTCAGTTCGCGCGCCGTTTCGATGATGCACTGGCGCAGGGTTTCGACGATCTCGTCGACTTGCGCATGCGTGATGATCAACGGCGGCGACATCACGTTCAGGTGCATGATCGGCCGCACCAGCAGCCCCTTGGCCTGGGCTTTGCTGTGGATACGCTCACCGATGTTGACCGCATCAGGGAACAGCGCCTTGCTGGCTTTATCGGCAACGAACTCGACACAGGCCATCAGTTTCAAGCAACGCACATCCCCCACCAAAGGCAGGTCGCGCAAGGTTTGCAGCCGTTGCTCCAGGTAGCTGCCCACGTCCTTGACGTGCGCCAGCAACTGCTCGCGTTCGATGATTTCGATGTTCTTCAATGCCGCCGTGCAGCACACCGGGTGCCCGCTGTAGGTGAACCCGTGGGTGAAGCAGCGGCCCTTGCCTGGCTCGGCGATCACCTGCCAGATCCGCTCGGAGAAGATGCACGCGCCCAGCGGCAGGTAGGCCGAGGTCAGGCCTTTGGCGGTGGTGATGATGTCTGGCGTGACACCGAACAGTTCCTCGCTGGCGAAGAAGGTGCCCAGGCGGCCGAATGAGGTCACCACCTCGTCGGCGACGAACAGGATGTCGTAGGTCTGGCACACCTGCCACATGCGCTCGAAGTAGCCCTTGGGCGGGATGATCACCCCGCCCGAGCCCATGATCGGCTCGGCGAAGAACGCCGCCACATTGTCGGCGCCCAGGGAGAGGATCTTGTCCTCGAACTCGGCCACCAGGAAGTCGAGAAACTCGGCCTCGTCCATGTCGTCCGGGGCACGGTACGGGTTGGGGTTGGAGACATGGTGGATCAAGTCATGGGCGTAGTCGAACTCTGGCACGCGGTCGGCAGCCTTGTTGCCAATCGCCATGGTCAGGGTGGTGGAGCCGTGATAGGCGTTATAGCGCGCGATCACGTGCTTCTTGTCCGGTTTGCCCCGGCAGTTCTGGTAGTACTGAATCAGCCGGTAGGCGGTATCGACGGCGGTAGAGCCACCGGTGGTGAGAAACACGTGGTCGAGGTCACCTGGCGCCAGTTGCGCGAGCTTCTGGCACAGCGCGATAGCGACGTCATTGGCCATGTCGGAGAACGGGTTGGAGTAGGCCAGCTTGCGCACCTGGTCGGCAATGGCCAGGGCCATCTCTTCACGGCCCAGGCCGATGTTGGTGCACCACATGCCGCCGACCGCATCGAGAAAACGGTTGGCGTGGGTATCGCGAATATAGGCGCCCTCACCTGCGACGATGTTCAGCGCACCTTGCTCGCGGTGCTCGTCGAACACATGGTAGCCGTGCATGTAGTGGGCCTTGTCGGCGTCCACCAGTGGGTCGTGGGCAATGGCAAATGCTTTGCTGGGTGTGGCCATGGGCAGCTCCTTGGCGGGAATCGGTTGGCAGTGTTCAGAAACCGGTCTTGACCGTGCTCCAGACCCGGGTGATGGCGCGCATGTCCTTGGGGCTCTGGGTCTTCTGGGCGAACAGGCGTTGGCGGGTCTGGGCATCGGGGTAGATCGCCGGGTCTTGGCGGATGTCGGCGTGCACCAGCGCCGTGGCAGCCGCATTGCTGTTGGCGTAGTGGATGAAGTCAGTGACCTTGGCCATGGTCTGCGGCTGCAGCAAAAACTCGATGAAGCGGTGAGCATTGGCCGCGTGCGGCGCGTCTTTGGGGATGTAGAGGTTGTCGAACCAGATCAGCGAGCCTTCCTTGGGGATGAAAAACGCCAGCTTGATGGCCTTTTCCGCTTCTATGGCACGGGCCTGGGCAGTGGCGTAGTCACCTGACCAGGTCAGGGCCAGGCAGACATCGCCGTTGGGCAGGCTGGTGAGGTAGTTGACCGAGTCGAACTTGCGAATGTACGGGCGAATGCCCATCAGCAGCTGCTCGGCAGCCTTGAGGTCGGCGGGCGCTGCGCTGCGGGGGTCCTTGCCCAGGTACTGCAGGGCCAGCGGGATCACCTCTGTCGGCGCGTCCATCAGGGTGACACCGCAGTCGGCGAAGCGCGAAACGATCTTGGGGTCGAACAACATGGCCAGCGAGCCGATCGGTGCATCGGGCATGCGCGCGGTGATCTTGTCGACGTTGTAAGTGATCCCGGAGCTGCCCCAGGTATAGGGAGCCGAGTACTTGAGGCCGGGGTCGTAACCTTGCAGGTTGCTCACCACCTGCTCATCCAGGTTGTGCCAGCTGGGCAGTTGCTGCTTGTTCAGCGGCTGGAACACGCCAGCCTGAATCAACGGGGGTACCAGGGAGGCGTTGAGCATTACCAGGTCGTAGCCGGAGCGGCCGGTGAGCAATTTGGTCTGGACGGTTTCGTAGCCATCGAAGGTGTCGTAGATGACCTTGATGCCGGTGGCCTTCTCGAAGTCGGCCAAGGTGGTTTCGCCGATGTAGTCGGTCCAGTTGTACAGCCTTAACGTGTTACCGCTGTCCCCCTCTACCGCCAGTGCCTGCGTCGCGGCCGACGCCAGCAACAGGCTGCCAATCACCTTCAGTGCCTTGCGCATAGCAACTCCATCGTGTGACTGCTCCGGATCGAGCCGATGGGTTCACTATCGGGGGATTTGCTTGAGGGCAACATACCCCGAATGTGTGGGTGGTCGTTTTTTCTGGCCGAACTCGGTTTTGTAGGAGCGGCCTTGCGTCGCGAAAGGGCCGCAAAGCGGCCCCCGTTTTTCAACAGCCCCCATCAACTTAACGGGTACAACGCCTCATCGAACTGCGCCAACCGCGGGAACACCAGCGGCTGATCATCCGCCAACTGCTGCAGGCGCTGCTGGTACTGCTGCAGAAAACCCTGCCGCGCTTCGTCGCTGATATACGGCACATGCCAGGCCACGAACGGCGGCAGTACATCGAAGCCAACGTACGCCAGCGTCCCCCGCAGAATCGGCCGCAACATGTCCTCAAGCGGCCCATGGACAGCCCCTTCGCCGAACATGTGCTCACGTCCGCCAAGGGTCACCGTCACCAGTGCCTTCTTGCCGGCCAGCCCACCCTGGTCGTAGAAGCGCTTGCCGCCATAGCAGACACCCGACACCAGCACCCGATCGATCCAGCCCTTGAGCATGGCCGGCGCCGAGAACCAGAAGACTGGGAAGTTCAGCACCAGCAAGTCGGCCCATAACAGCTTGTCCAGCTCTTGCTGGATATCTGCGGCAATGGCGCCGCTCTTCACCCCCAGGCGCTGCTCCAGCGCGTACACCAGGTACTCGGGGTTCTCCCGCGTGGCGAAATCATCCGCACTGGCCACCGGGTTCCAGCCCATGGCATACAGGTCGCTGACCTTGACCGCGTGGCCCTGGGCGCGAAAGGTAGCCACCGCTTGGTCACGCAGGGCGGCGGTGAAGGATTGCGGCTCGGGGTGAGCATGGACGATCAATACATTCACGACAGTTCTCCTTGCATCAGTTCACCCGCACACCGGGCAATGCGCTGGCACGCCTCGGTCAAGGCTTCGGCGCCTACCACCAACCCCAGGCGAATATGCCCGGCGGCGCTCGGGCCAAAGGCTTCTCCCGCCAGTACCGACACACCTTCGCGGTCCAGCAGGCGGTCAGCGAAGGCCTGGGCACTGAGGCCGGTTTCGCGGATATCGACCATCACGAACATGCCACCGTCGGGTTTGAGCGCCTTGACGCCCGGGCAACCAGCCAACTGTTCGCACACCAGGTCCCGGCGCTGGCGATAGGCGTCGCGCATCGCCTCAAGGGCGGGCAAGGGCTGATTCAAGGCCACCACGGCGGCGTCCTGGATAAAGTCCGGCGAGCCATAGAGCATGCACAGCGCCAGGTTCTCCAGGTGCGTGGCCAGCTCAGGCGAGCCCACCACCCAGCCCACCCGCCAACCGGTCATGGCATGGGATTTAGACAGGCTGTTGAGGGTCGCGGTGCGCTCGGCCATGCCGTGCAGGCTGCCCGGGCTGACATGCTCGCCTTCGTACAACAGTTCGCTGTACACCTCGTCGGAGATCAGCCACAGGTCGTGGGCGACGCACAGCTCGGCCAACGCCTCCCAGGTAGAGCGCGGCAAGCTCGCGCCCGAAGGGTTGTGCGGGCTGTTCAGGGCCAGGGCGCGGGTGCGGGGGGTGATGCGCGCGGCCACGTCCTGCGGGCACACCCGAAAACCGTTCTCCGGCTTGACCGGCACCGGCACCACCGTGGCACCACAGGCACCGAACACCGCCTCGTAAGTGACGTACATCGGCTCGGCGACGATCACTTCATCACCCGGGTCGAGCACGCACTGGGCGACGCAAAACAAGGCGCACTGGGCACCCGCCAGTACCGTGACCTGGTCAGCACTGACGGGCTGGCCGCTGCGCTGCCGGTGACGATCGGCAATGGCCTGGCGCAGCGCCAGCTTGCCGCGTACATCAGCGTAATGGGTGTGGCCGGCACGCAGGCTGTCGATGGCCGCCTCGACGATGGGGGCCGGGGTGTCGAAGTCCGGGTCGCCCACCGACAGCAGCAAAACGTCCTTGCCCTCGGCCTGCATCGCCAGGGCGCGGTAGTGGATGTCCCAGGCGGCAGCACCGTCACCGGCGATGCGTTGGGTCAGCTTGGCATAGCGCATGGCAGTCTCCCTTCAAATGCGGTCAATCGACGAGAATCTTGGGGTTCGAGCTGCCCCACACGGTGTAGAGGTCGGCCAGTAAAGCGCCGTTGATTTCCTCCATCTCGCCCTGGGTAATCTCGCCACCGGCCTGTTTGCCGAACAGCACCACTTCGTTGCCGTTCTTGACATCGGGGAAGTCGGTGACATCGACCATCAAGGTGTTCATCGATACCTTGCCCACCACCGGCACGCGGTGGCCGTTGATCAGCACATGGCCCTTGTTGGTGAACACCCGGCGGTAGCCGTCGGAATAGCCGACGGTGATATTGGCCAGGCGCGAGTCGCGCGCCAGGGTGAAGGTGCGGTCATAGCCGACAGTGTTGCCAGCCGGGTAGCTGTGCACCGCCGCCACCCGCGACTTGAACTGCATGGCACGCTTGTACTCGGTACGCTCGGGCACGGTGTCGCCGAACAGCGCACCGCCGGTGCGGACCATGTCCAGGCGTGCTTCCGGCACCTCCAGGGTGGCGAAGGAGTTGGCGGCGTGCAGGGTCAGTTGGCGGCGGTCGAGCTTGGCATGTTTGATCAACCAGTCGGCCTGCTCGTTGAACGCTGCCAAGCCCTTGCGCACGTCATCCTTGTCTTCAACGGCGAAGTGGGTCATCAACGCCACCAGCTTGAGGTGCTTCTGGTCGGTGATCTGCAGTGCCTCACCTCGCCCGCTCCAGCTGGCCATTTCCACGCCGTTACGGCTCATGCCGCTGGAGTTGAGCGCCAGGTGAATGCGCAAAGTCTTGCCATGGCGCTCGGCGATGGCATCGGCCTGGCGGGCGAACTCGGCGCTGCCGACCAGCTCTTCCATGTCGTATTGCAGGGCATCTTCCAGCTCGCTCAGGCTGGCCAGGCGTACCCGCACCAATTGCCCGGTGAAGCCGCTGGCCCGCACCACGCGGGCTTCCTCGTTGCTGGCCACCGCCACGCAAGGTACGCCAAGGGCGATCACCGACGGCATCACCAGGCCAATACCGTGGCCGTAGGCGTCTGCCTTGAGCACGGCGCACAGCTTGGACTTGCCACCCAGCTCCGCTTGCAGGGTGCGAATGTTGTGTTGCAAGGCACTGGCACTGATCTCGACCCAGGCGTTGCTGTTTTGCACGGTCAGCGCGTTGCTGCCGTTGTCCATCGACAGCGGCGGCGCGGCATACAGCGGGGCTTGGCCGGTGATCAGCAGGGCCAGGGAGGCAGCGAGGAGCGTACGGCGAAATTGCATGGTGGTTTCTCTTGTTATGGACGATGCGCTGCGGTCAGCAGACGCAGGTATGTTTGAGTTCGATAAAGGTCACGCCTGGCGTGGCGAAGCCGTCGGCCAGGTCAGCCTGCAAGGCATCCAGGTCACGTGGCTGACGCACCGCGCAGCCAAATGCACGGGCCAGGCCGATGAAATCAGGATTGCGCGGCAGTACGCCGACCGGCTCGATATCCAGGCCGAGCATATCGTCGCGGATCTGGCCAAGGGCGTCATTGTTCCACAGCAATACCACCAACGGCCGGTCCAGTTCCTCGACCGCAGTGGCCAGTTCCTGGGCGGTGTAGAGGAAGCCGCCGTCGCCCACCAGCACCAGGCCGGGGCGATGATCAGTGGCGAGCATGCCGCCGATACCCGCCGGCAAGCCATAGCCGAGGGTGCCGTAACCGGTGGGGTGCAACCAGCTGCGCGGCGCCCGGCTGGCAAAGGCGTAGTTGCCGGTGTAGGCCAGTTGGGTCATGTCGCTGCTGATGAAGGCGTCGTCTGGCAGCACCGCGTCGATGCGGTCGAGAATGGCCTGATGGATGGCCTGCAACGGTGCGTGCCCAGTGCGAATGGCCTGGCGCAGGCCGGCCACCGCTTCGATGGCCTGGCGAGGGTCGCGCTCGACCTCGGGCAAGTGCGCCAGCAAAGCGTCGAGGGTCTGTCGAGCATCGCCGTGCAAGGCCACCGCGCACGGGTAAAAATCGTTGAACTTGCGTGGGTCGATGTCGACCCGCAGCAACTCACCGTTGAGCGGCAGGCGCTCGCGCCAGAAGTCGGTATCGGCCATTTCGGTACCCACCGCCAACACCACATCGGCTTCGCTGATCATCTGCCAGCCCGGCGCGACGCACAGGCTAGAACCCGCGTTCAATGGCGCCTCAGGCGGCAGCAGGCCCTTGCCAGCGACGCTGGTGAATAGCGGCGCTGCCAAGCGAGTGCTCAACTGTTCGAGTTGCGCGGCGGCCTGCAGTGCGCCACCGCCGGCAATGATCATTGGCCGTTTCGCTGCGGCCAGTTTCAGCGCGGCCTGCTCCAGCGTGCCCCGGTCGGGCTGGCCGCGCCCAGGGCGACGTACCACCGCGTCGCTCCAGTCGCGGGCAACCGGCGCGGCCAGCACGTCCAGCGGAACCGAGATGTGCACCGGGCGCGGGCGTTCGCTGTCGAACACTGCCCAGGCACGGGCAATCAGCTCGGGCAGGTCTTCAGCGCTCAGTGCCACGGCGGAGAACGCCGTGATCGGCGCGGTCATGGCGCGCTGGTCCTGGGTTTCGTGCAGGCAGCCCCAACCTTTGCCCAGGCTGGCGGTGTGGTTGACGCTGGATATCACCAGCAACGGGATCGAGTCGGCATAGGCCTGGCCGATGGCAGTGGCGGCATTGGTCACGCCTGGGCCGGTGATGACAAAACACACGCCCGGCCTGCCGCTGACCCGGGCGTAACCATCGGCCATGAAGCCCGCGCCCTGCTCATGCCGCGTCAGCACATGGCGGATGCCACTGCCGGGCAAGCCGCGGTACAGCTCCAGCGTGTGCACCCCTGGGATGCCGAACACGGTATCCACCCCATAGTTGGCCAGCAACCGTACCAGCGCCTGGCCGGCGGTCATCGAGTGCTCATTCATGCTGATCTCCTTGCGGCTGGCCGAGGCGGATCAGCGCATCGACCGCGCTGGTGCCGTGGGCACCGACCATCAATGGGTTCACATCCAATTCCAGCAACTGCCCGGCGTTTTCGCAGGCGTAGTCGGCCACCGCGCGGATCGCCGCCACCAGGGCATCCAGGTCGGCAGCCGGGCGACCCCGAAAACCCTGCAGCAGGCTGGCGCTGCGCAGGCCAAGCAGTGCTGCGCGAATGGCGCTGTCGGTGGTGGGTAGCAACAGGCTGACGCTGTCTTTAAGCAGCTCCACCAGCACACCGCCCGCCCCGATCACCAAGGCCAGGGCAAAGTCGTTTTCACGCTTGATGCCGACGATCAACTCGGCCAAGGGCGGCGGCGCCATGGGTTCGAGCAAGACCTGGTCGAACGCTACCCCCGGCGCATAGGCGTCGATGCGCTGGCGCATCTGCGCCAGGGCGGCCTGCAGCGCTGCGCCATCACGCAGGTTCAGCGCCACCGCACCGGCTTCGGTCTTGTGCGGCAACTGCGCACTGACCGCCTTGAGCACCAGCGGGTAGCCAACGCGGTTGGCATCGTTTAGCGCGTGCTCCGGGGTACTCAGCACCCCGCCCGGCACCGGCAGGCCAAACGCACTCAGGGCCTGCTTGGACTGCCATTCGTCCAGCAGGCGGCTTTCACCTGCGAGGGGCCGTGGGCACAGCGGCACCTGCGCCGCCTCGCCCTGTTCCAGCAGCCGCTGGCGGTTGCGCTGATAGGCCACGATCCGCCCCCACGCTGCCAGGCCATCTTCCACGCCTTGCAGCGCGGCGATGCCATGGGCATGCAGGCGCTCACGGGCCGAGGCTGGCAACAGCTCGGGGAACGCCGAGGTGACGAAGCCGATCTTGCCGTGGCGCGCCAGGGCGTCGCAGTAAAGCGCCAGCAACAGGTCGCATTCCTTGCGCTCACCGGTGAACGCTGCGGGGTAGTCGAGCACCAGCATGGCGGCATCGGTGTCAGCGCCCAGGGTGCTGTCGAGCATCTGTTGCAGGGCCACTTCATCGCCCCAGATCGCTGTTGTGAAGTCCAGCGGATTGACCAGGTTGGCGTAGGCCGGAAGTACCTGGGCCAGAGCCCTCACCTGCCCTGGCGCCAGCGCGGGCAGGCGCAACTGGTTGCGCTCGGCGTAGTCGGCGATCAAGCCCGCATCGCCGCCCGAACAGGCCAGGGCGATCAGCCGATCGCCGGCCGGCAAACGGCCACAGGCGGCAGCCTTGAGGGTCTCGACGAAGCTCACCGGGCCACTCACGCGGATCACACCCAGGCGCTGGAACAGGCTGTCGTACAGGACATCGGAGCCTGACAGCGAACTGGTGTGGCTGAGCGCCAGTTCAGCGCCGATCTGCGACACGCCGGTTTTCAGGGCAATGATCGGGGTGCCCTGTTGCAGTGCCTTGTAGGCGGCGCGGGCAAAGCCCGGCACGTTTTTCAGGCCCTCGAGGTGCAAGCCGATGGCGGTCACCCGTGGGTCGTCGAGCAGCACGTCCATCAGTTCGGCCACGCCCAACTGCGCCTGGTTGCCGACCGATGCCATGTAGGCCACCGGCAGCGAGCGGTCGCTCATGGACAGGTTGTAGGCAAAATTGCCGCTCTGGGTCAGGATCGCCACGCCCTGCTCCACCTGCTTGCCGCCATGGGCAACAGGCCACAAGGCCGCACCGTGCAAGTAGTCAAGCAGGCCATAGCAGTTGGGGCCAAGCAAAGCCATGCTGCCAGCGGCCTCAAGCAGGCGCTGCTGCAACAGACGGCCTTGTTCACCGCTTTCGGCGAAGCCGGAGGCGTAGCAGATGGCGCCACCGGCACCGATGGCGGCCAGTTCCGCGACACACTGCAGGGTCAGTTCACGGTGGGTGGCGATGAACACCGCGTCTGGGGCGCATGGCAGGTCTGCCACCCGCGCCACGCAAGGGATGCCCTCCAGGCTCGCGTGTTGCGGGTTGACCAGCCACAGCGGGCCGGCAAAGCCACCTTCGGCACAGCGCTTGAGGGCACGGGCCATGCTGCGCCCACCCACGAAGGCCAGGTGCCGTGGCGCCAGCAGGCGCTTGAGGTTGTCACGATTGGAATGCGACATGCTGAGTCTCCAGGTCGATCAGCGCAGCAACGGGCGCAGCAGCTCACGGGAAATGATGTGCCGCTGGATTTCCGACGTGCCCTCCCAGATCCGCTCGATGCGGGCGTTGCGCCAGATGCGCTCGACCGGCCCCTCATCCATCAGGCCCATGCCGCCAAAAATCTGCACGGCTTCGTCAGCGACCTTCCCCAGCACTTCGCTGGCAAACAACTTGGCCATGCCCGCCTCGCCATCGGTCATGCTGCCCTGGTCCATCTTCCAGGCGGTGTGCAGGGTGAGCAGTTCGGCGGCGCGGATCTGCGTGGCCATGTCTGCCAGCTTGAACGACACACCCTGGTAGCTGCCGATGGGCTGGCCAAATTGCTTGCGGTCGGCGGCCCACTGCAGCGATACGTCCAGTGCTCGCTGGGCCTGGCCGACGCAGTTGGCGGCGACCATCACCCGGCCAGCGGTAAGCCAGGCGTTGGCCACCTCCCAGCCTTTGCCGACTTCGCCCAGCACGTTGCTGGCTGGCACCCGGCAGTCGTCGAAGAACAGCTCGTAGGTGTGATAGCCGCGGTTGCTCACGCACTTGGGCCCGCGGCGGATGATCATGTCGGGGGTGTCCCGGTCGACCAGCAAAGCGGTGACCGCATTGCGTTTGCGCCCGTTGTGCTCGTAGGTGTCGGTCACCGCGAAGACGATGGCGAAGTCGGCATGCCCGGCGTGGCTGATGAAGTGTTTGCTGCCGTTGATCACGAAGTCATCGCCCTGGCGCACGGCGCGGGTCTTGATGGCGTTGGCGTCCGAGCCCGCGCCAGGCTCGGTAAGGGCGAAGCAATCGGTCTTTTCGCCCTGCACACACGGCAGCAGGTAGTCGGTGATCTGCTGGTCCTTGCAGGCCATGAGAATCTTCGAAGGGCGCGCTACGAATACGTGCAGCGCCCAGGAAACCTTGGACAGTTCGCGCTCGATCAGCGCTTGGGACAGGTAATCAAGGCCACCGCCGCCGACTTCTTCAGGCATGTTGAAGGCATAGAACCCGGCGGCGATGGCCTTGCCGCGGATCTGCGCAGCCAGTTCCGGCGACACCGCGTCGGCACGGTCTACCGCTTCTTCATGGGGCAGCAGTTCCTTGGCCACGAAGCTGCGTACCGCATCCACCAACATTTCTTGTTCTTGGGTCAGTTGGAAATTCATCTGCGAAGGTCCTGAAGAGGTAACGGGTTATTGGCCGACGAAGTGCGCTGGGCGCTGTTCTACCGACGCCTTGAGCGCCTCGACGCCGTCCTGGCTGCGCCCGCATAGCAAGCCAGCCTGGCGCTCGGCTTCGAGTTGCTCGGCGAGGGTGCGCTGGGCGCCTTCGCGGATCAGCCGCTTGGTCTGCGCGTAGGCGAAGGTCGGGCCGTTGGCCAGGCGGCCCGCCAGTTCAGCGGCCACCGCAGGCAATTGCTCGTCGGCGCAGACCTCGCTCACCAGCCCTGCCGCCAAAGCCCGTTCGGCGCCCCACAGTTCGTCGAGGAACAACAGCCGTTTGGCTTGCTCGCTGCCAATCAGCCGTGGCAGGTGCCAGCTGGCGCCGGCATCGGGGCTGTAGGCCATGCTGGTGTATCCGGCTTTGAAGCGTGCCGAAGCAGCAGCGATGCGCAGGTCACAGCACAGGCTCAGGTCCATGCCGCCGCCGACGGCGGTGCCGTTGATGGCGGCCAGGGTCGGTTTATCCAGGCTGTGCAGGCGCAGCATCAGGGCGTGGGCGGTCTCGGTCCAGCCGTAGCTTTCCAGTGCCCCACGGGCCTCGGCCTCGGCCCATTCCGCCAGGTCGGCGCCGGCACAGAAGCTGCGCCCGCTGCCGGTCAGCACCACCACACGGACGGCGGGGTCGCTGTTGCAGGTGTCGAGCAGGGCATGCAGTTGCTTGAGGGTGGGAATGTCCAGTGCGTTGCGCTGCTCGGGGCGGTTGAGGGTGAGCCAGGCAACGCCGGCTTCGACCTTGCTCAACACTGACGATGACGGGGTGGTCATGGGAGGCCTCGCTGTTGTTATTGGGGTGGAGGACGTGATGAAGGTGATACTAAACGAGTGTTCAACAAGGCGGGATGGGTTGTTACAACTTTGCACAACTCGGATCAAAACCCTGGCGCTTCCCTTGTAGGAGCAGCCTTGTGCTGCGAAGAGGCCAGTGCAGGCTCAAAACAATGTCGATGCCTGCACCGGCCTCTTCGCAGCACAAGGCTGCACCAACAAGCGGCGTCAAACCCCAGGCGCACTCGGTGCAAAGGCCCCTTGCCGCCGGCGGTTCACCCCGTAATACGCCGCATAGCACAGGGCAATGAAACCAAAGCCCCAGTACAACGACGGCCGCTGGGTCTCATCAATGGCCAGAAACACGAACAGCGAACAGCACAGGGTGATGCACAGCAGCGGTACCAAGGGGTACAGCGGCGCCTTGTACTTGAGGTCCTGCAGTTGCCCGCCATCACGCAGGTATGCCTTGCGGAACCGGTACTGCGCCAGGGCGATGACAATCCAGGTCACAGTGCCCGACATGCCGCTCACGGCCATCAACACCATGAACAAGGTGTCGGCAGCCACGAAGCTGGTCATCAGTGACACCAGGGCAAAGCACAGGGTGATGCTCAGGGCACGCAGTGGCACGCCGCGCTTGCTCAGCGGCGACAGGCTCTTGGGTGCCATGCCGCTCTTGGACATGGCCCAGAGGATGCGCGTGGAGGCATACAGCCCGGAGTTACCCACCGACAGGATGGCGGTGAGGATGACGAAGTTCATCAGGTCGGCCGCATAGGGAATGCCGACCATGTCGAACACCTGCACGAACGGGCTTTCCATCAACCCGGCCTGCTCGAACGGCACGATGGCCGACAGCACGGCAATCGCCAGCACATAGAAGATCAGTACGCGGAACACCACGTTGCGCACGGCCCGAGGGATGCTCTTTTCCGGGTGCTCGGTCTCACCGGCCGCCACGCCCATGATTTCGCAGCCCTGGAAGGCATACACCACGGTCATCATCACCGCGAACACCGCCGACAGGCCATGGGGGAACAGCGACTCGCCCACCAAGTTGTTCAGCATCGGTGCCGGCGCCCCGTTGTTCAGCGGGATGGCGCCGAAGATCACCAGCAGGCCGACCACGATAAAGCCGAGGATGGTCGCCACCTTGATCCCCGAGAACCAGTATTCCGCCTCGCCAAAGGCCCGTGTAGCCAGAGCATTGAGGCCGAACAGCACGACCACGAACAACGCCGACCAATACCAGATTGGCACCTCGGGGAACCAGCGGGTCATCAGCATGCCCGCAGCGGTGAACTCCAGGCCCACCGTGGTGGCCCAACTCATCCAGTACACCCAGCCAATCATGAAGCCCGTGGCTGGGCCGATGAACTTGGTGGCATGGGCTTGAAACGAACCGGAAACCGGCATCTGCACCGACAGCTCGCCCAGGCAGACCATCACCAGGTACATCAACAGCCCCGCCACCAGGTAGGCCAGGATCGCCCCCACCGGCCCGCCCTGGTTGATGGTGACGCCCGAGCCCATGAACAGGCCGGTGCCGATCACGCCGCCCAGCGACAGCATGAAGATGTGCCGGCTTTTCAGCGCGCGGGTCAGCTGGATTTTGCCTTCGTGTGTGTCAGTCATGGTTCACCCCGCTGTAGCAGGGGGTGCAAAACGATCGTTCAAGGAGGGGCTGAGCGCTACGGCATGTCATTATTGTTATCTCCAATAAGCCTCATGGACCGCGTGCAACACGGTTGCCATCGATTATTGGAAACGGATGTAAGGTGCCGTTGTACGAACCGATCAAAGATGTAAAAAGTCGTAAGTTTTTTGTACGTCAGCTCTGGATCAACTGTTTCAGGGTGGTGCGGGCCTGTTCCAGCTGTGCCGCTAGTGGCTCGCTAAGCGCCAGCAGCGCCTGTTCATCTTGGCCTTGGGCGGCGTCTTCGAGGCGGCGCAACACGCCAGCCAGGCCAGCAAAGCCGAGGGAATCGCAACTGCCCGCCAGGCGGTGCGCCAGGTGCGAAACTGCAGCGCAGTCGCGTGCCTGCAAGGCTTCGGCCAGCGCCGTGGCGTGCTGCTCGATCGATTGGCGCAGCACTGCCAGCAGCGCCTGCAGCTTCGGCTCGCCCAGCAAGCTGCGGTGGGTTTGCAGCAGTGACCAGTCCATGCCCGAGCCAGGTGCCGCCACCGGGGCAGGCGCAACCTCGGCCAGGGCCTGGCGCAGGTGCTCCAGGCGCAGCGGTTTGGCCAGTACCCCCTGCATGCCTGCGGCCAGGTAATCGGGGACTTGCGCCGGTTGCACCCCGGCAGTCAGCGCCAGGATCCGGCTGCCACGGTTTGGCCCTGGGGTGGCGCGGATGCGCCGGCACAACTCAACCCCGCTCAAGCCGGGCAAGTGCACATCCAGCAGGATCAGGTCGAAGCGCTGCTGGGCACAGGCTTGCAGGGCTTGCTCGGCATCCTCGGCAAAGCACACCTGGTGGCCATCGCGTACCAGCAACCCACCCGCCACCTCACGGTTCAACGCCACGTCCTCGACCACCAGGGTACTCAGGCTGGACGACGCCGAGCAGGCCGGCTCATGGGCAACGGCAGGCTGCCCACGCGCCATGTCGAGCTCGAACCAGAAGCAACTGCCCTGCCCCGGTACGCTGTTCAGGCCGATGCAACCACCCAGTTTTTCCACCAGGTGCTTGCAGATCGCCAAGCCCAGGCCAGTGCCACCATAGCGCCGGGCCACCGCTTCGCTGGCCTGCACGAAGCGGTCAAAAATCTTCGCCTGCATGGCCGGTTCGATGCCAATGCCATTGTCACTGACCGATACGCGCAAGCGCTGCCCGCTCTGATCGCTGGCCAGCACCTGCACCCTGAGTTCGACCTGGCCGTGCGCGGTGAACTTGATGGCGTTGGCCAGCAGGTTGCTCAGTACCTGGCGCAGGTACTGCTCGGCGCCATGCTGATGCGCCGCCAATTGCTCATCGACCTCCACGTGCAGGGTGTCGCCGCGTTCCAAGGCCATTGGTTCGAGCAATGCCAGCACCTCCGTGCACAACTGGCGCAGTGAGAAACCGAGCATTTCGGCCTGGCTCTCGCCCTCTTCGAGACGGGCAAAGCAAAGCACCTCGTTAAGAATGGCCAACAGCCCTTCGCCCGCCTTGTACAAAGCCTGTAGGCGTTGCCGGTCGAGCGCATCGAGCCTGGCGCCACGTAGCAGTTCGGCCATGCCGAGGATGCCATTGAGCGGCGTGCGCAGCTCATGGCTCATGGTCGCCAAAAAGCGTGACTTGGCCAGGTTGGCGGCTTCGGCCTCGTCCTTGGCCCGGGCCAGGCTCGCGGTACGCCGCTCGACCATGGCCTGTAGCTCGTCACGCTTGTCCTGCAGGGCCACTCGGTCAAGCTCGCGGCGCTCGATGTCGCTGAGGATGGCCCGGCGCATGTCGTCCAGGGCATGCGCCACGGTATCGATCTCATCGGCATGCGCCGAACGGCGGCGATCCAGGCGCAGCGGCTCCTGCCAGTGCCCGGCCCCGATCCGCCGGGCAAACTCGGCCATGACTTGCAAATGGCGCGTCACCAGGCGGTAGAACAAGCCAGACAACGCGACCGCCAGGCCACACAGAAACACCCCCATCCACAACAGGCTGGCCAGGCCCGTGGCATACAGCCGCCGGTGCACCGCGCCCAGGTCGATGCTCACCTCCAGCTCGCCAAGGTGCCGTGCCGGCCCCGACGGTGGCTGGTAATCCAGCGGAAAACGCTCGATGCGCAGTGGCCCCTTAGGCTCGGCTTCACCGCGCAACAGGGTGAAGTCATCGCTGAGCAGGCGTACCCGCGCCACATCTGAAAAGTCCACCAGGCCACGCAATTGAACATCCAGTTGCGCTTCGTCGAGGTCCCACAAGCTGCGCTCCAGGCTGGCCAGGTAACCCGCGCGGATCAACGCCATGCGCGCCTCGATGTCGCGCATCTCGCGGCGGTACTCGAAATACAGCTGCACGGAACTGGCCAGCACCGTGAAGCACAGGCTGAACAGCAGGATAAACAGCAGCAGGCGGCGCAACAGGCCGTCGGTGCGCAGGCGGATCATCGGGCATCCGCCGGCAGGTTGATCATGTCGCGGTAGGTCACTTCGCTCTGCTCCAGCCAGCGATCGATCTCGCCAGCTTCGTGCATGCGCCGCAACTGGTGGTCGATCTCGTCCATGTGCTGGCTCAGGGAGGACTGGCGCGACACCGCCACGCGCAGGTAGTCCACGCTCAGCGCGGCCGGCAAGGCGCGGATGTCTTCGGCGCCGGGCAGGTGCTCGATGAACAGCTCGCCGGTACGCCGCTCCTGGATCACGAAGTCGATGCGCCCACGGATCAGCTTGCCGAAGTTCTGCTGGCTGGACGACACCCGCTCGATGTTCTGGTGGCGCGCGACAAAACGGTCGAAGTCGGCGCCGTAGCTTTCACCGTAGAGCAAGCCACCACGGTACCCGGCCAAGTCTTCCAGGTGCTGAAACTGCACGGGCCGGCGGCGATTGAAAAACACCGCCACCTCTTCACGTATCACCGGTACCGACGAAAAACGCATGCCTTGGTCACGTTGGTCGCTGTCGTAGGCGAGCACCACGTCCACCCGCCCGGCGGCAGCGTCCATCAGGCAGCGCTTCCAATTGCCCAGCACCACGGTTTGCACCTCTCGGCCCATGCGCGCAAACAGCTCCCGCACCACCGTCGGCGCCAGGCCGCGCACCTGGTGGCCATCGCTCCAGGAAATCGGCGGGTACACGGGGTAGTCGCAGTAGCGCACCGGCTCAGCCGCCGCTGCTGGCAAGCCTGGTACCAGCACCGCCAGCGCCAGCAGGCGGCGCAGGGTGCTCACGCGGCCACGCTGGCGGTGAACAGGTAGCCGGTGCCATGAATGGTGATGATCAGTTGCGGCTCGGCCGGGTCGTCATGCAGCTTGCGGCGCAGGCGGCCGACCAGCACGTCGATGGAGCGGTCGTTGGGTACCCACTCACGGTTGCGGATCTGGTCCATCAACTGGTCGCGGCTCAGGGTGTGGCCGCTGTTGCGCAGGAAGACGCTGAGCAGTTGGAACTCGCCATGGGTCAGCAGCGTTTGCCCGCCACGCGGGTCGATCAGGCGTCGACGGTCAGTGTCCAGTGCCCAGTCGGCAAATTGCTTGAGCGACTGTGCGCAGGCGGGCGCCGGGTGCACCTCGCGGGCATGGCGTACACGGCGAATCAGGTTTTTGGCGCGGGACACCAGCTCGCGGGGGTTGAGCGGTTTCATGATGTAGTCGTCGGCGCCGCACTCCAGGCCGACGATGCGGTCGATGTCGTCATTGCGCCCGGTGATGAGGATGATGCCGACTTCCGAGCGCACCCGCAGCTCGCGGGTCAGGGTCAGGCCGTCCTTGCCAGGCAGGCGAATGTCCAGCAGCACCAGGTCGACGTCCTGGCTGCCGAGCAATGCCTCGGCCTTTTCTGCGGTGTCGGCGCAGTGCACGTCATAGCCTTCCTGGGACAGATAGGCCTGCAGCAAGTCACGAATAAGCGGATCGTCATCGACGATCAATACCCGAGGCGTCATTGCGTGAAGTCTCTTTTTTTATTGGTTTGTTCTACACACTCGCGACAGCAGCCTACTCGTTACTGAACAGGCGATCAACAGCCCTTGGGCAGGCTGAAGCGTTGCCGACCACCGGCCTGCAAGCCATCCACCCAGGCCTCGCAGATCTGCACGCCCTGGGCCGGCGTAAAGGTGCCCGGGTTGAGGCCCGACTCCAGCCACAAGCCATCGAGCAACGCGCTCAGGCTGATCGCCGCCAGGTCGGCGTCAAAGCCCTGCCAGCCCTCTTCCACCGCCAGCGTGGCGAGCAGCCGGCTCAACTCGTTGCGGTACTCACCGTAGGAATGGTCGTGCACCTGGTTGATCGCATCGGCGGTCTTCACCGCGCCCCAGAACGCCAGCCAGGCATCGAGCAGTTGAGGGTCGAGCAGTTCGGCGCAAAACGAGGCACGGAAGAACGCCGACAGCCGTTCGCGGGCCGTGGGCGCGGCCTGGGCCATGGCTTCGCGCAGCAGGCCCATGACCCGCCCGGTGACCGCCATGTAAGCTTCGGCCACCAGTTCGTCCTTGCCCGCGTAATGGTGGCTGATCAACCCCACCGAAACCCCCGCCTCGGCGGAAATCTTGCGGATCGAAGCCCCCTGAAAACCATGGCGTTTGAGGCACACCAAGGTCGCCTCGACCAGGTTGGCTTTGCGCAATTCCGGCAGCATGCGGTGGTAGCGGGCTTCCTGGCTCATCGGCGATTCTCGGGCAGTAGACTGGGCTGAACGACTGTACAGCAAGCCGAGCGCCATGATAAACCCTAGTGGCCAATGCCCGGTGTGCACCCTGTTGCCGGGCCTGACCACAACAACAAAAGCGGCTGCCATGAACGACCTGATCACACGCGACCTGGACCAGGGCCTGCTCACCCTGACCTTCAACCGCCCAGACAAGCTCAATGCCCTGAACATCGCCATGTACCGCCAGTTTGGCGACCTGCTGCTGGCGGCGGGCGAAGACCCGCACGTTGATGCGGTGCTGATCACGGGCGGCCCCCACTGCTTCAGCGCCGGCAATGACCTGCGCGATTTCCTCGACAACCCGCCCAGCGACAGGGACAGCCCGGTGTTCCGCCTGATGCGCATTGTGATGGGCCTGGATAAACCCCTGATCGCTGCGGTCAGTGGCGCGGCGATCGGCATCGGCGCCACCCTGCTGCTGCATTGCGACCAGGTGCTGGTCAGCCGCACGGCCAAGCTGCGCATGCCGTTTGCGCCGCTGGGGGTATGCCCGGAGTTCGGCTCCAGCCTGCTGCTGCCGCGCATGCTCGGGCACGCCCGCGCCGCCCGCTTGCTGATGGGCAACGCGTTGCTTGAGGGTGAGCAGGCGGTAGCCTGGGGCTTGGCCAGTGAGCTGCATGAAGATGGCGAACAGTGTTTGGCAGCCGCCCGGCAGCTGGCGCGGCGGCTGCAAAGTTACCCGCAAGAAGCGCTGCGAATTAGCAAGCGCCTGCTCAAGGAGGGGGGGCGCGCGGAGCTGGAGGCCACTGTGGAGCGGGAGAGCCAGTTGTTTATCGAATGCCTGCGTACGCCTGAGGCCAAGGCGGCGTTACGGGGGTTGATCAAGGGTTGAGGTGATGGTTTGAGGTGATCGGGTTGAGGTTTGCGGCGCTGTCGAGATCGAGCGCCGCCCGCGCGGCGCATCGCGAGCAACGCTCGCTCCTACGTTTGTTTCGGGCCAATATTTCCTGGGGCAAACGCGCGCGACCGTCTTGGTGCATGGCGCGATATTACGTCGGACCAACAAGGCGGTCGCGCGCAAATTGCACAGGCGAAACTGGCCCGAAACAAACGTAGGAGCGAGCGTTGCTCGCGATGCGCCGCGCGGGCGGCGCTCGATCTCACAGGCGCCACACCCCCATCGCCATACACCTGGCAGCCTCACACCCGTGCATGCCCCTAATACCCCGTCATCTCCAGATACCCCCGCCCGCCCGCACTCCCCTGCAACCTCACCGGCCCCTCCCAGTAAGGAAACCGGGTGTTCATCCAGGCACGCGGCTCGACGGCATCAACTTGCACATCAACGCCGTACGCCAACACCCGCACTCGCCAACGTGTCGGCACCTCCTTGCCGTATTCCTGCCGCGTCCAGGCCAACGCCTGAAGCTGAATCTGATCGCTTCGCAGCGCTACCCCCTCACCCTGGGCACTGACCCAGGTCCCCGCCCGATACGGCAATCCCTTGGCCTCGCGCACCTGGAACAGCATCAGCTTCGCGCCGCTGTCCAGGTGCAGTGAAAACCAGTCCCAGCCCGTTTGCCCGGCCGCCAGCGGCTGGCTGCTCCACTCCCGGTCCAGCCAGGCCTGCCCGGTGACCGCAATGCATAGGCCATCGCGCTCCACCTCGCCGCTGACGCGGTAGAACGGCTGGCTGTAGTAATACGACGCTTGCCCCTTGCCCGACTTTTCGCTGTAGCCCTGGCTGCCGTGCAGCACCAGCGGGCTGTCACTGCGCAGATTCAGGTCGTAACCAAAGCCTTGGCCGGCAGCCTTCATGTGCAACCCTGCAATGCCCTCCCCCCCCTGCAGTGACCAGTCATTGATCCAGGCCCGGAACGGCTGGGCCTCGACGCCTGCCTGCCCGACACCGCCACGCGCCAGGGTCTCGCCTGCGCGATGCCCACCCGGCCCAGTCAGGGCAGCATGCCCCATCCACAGGTTCGGGCTGTTCCAGTCGGCCGTTTCCGCCCCTGGGCGCAAGGCCGAACGGAACAGCGTCCACTGCGCGCCCCAGTCCCGCCCTTGGGCGTCTTCAAGGTTGGCGGTGACATACCACCATTCGATGCGAAACCCCTCATGAGCACCGTGATCGCGCGGGAACACCAAGGGGTGATCGCGGATCACCTGGCTGAACCCACTGGCCTGCTCGCCCAACCCGGCAAAACTCTGCGGCGCTGGCGCAGGCTGGTCGCAGCCGCTCAGCAGCGCGCACAGCACGACACAGGCTTTAACGTTCATCGGCAAACTGCCTCAACAGATCGCTGGGCTGGCGCCGCGCCAGTTGCCAAAGCGGCCAGGCACTGGCCAGCAGGCTGGTGAGGATGCCCAGCACCGCCAGTTGCACCAATTGCCCAGGAAACACATACAGCGGCAACCGCCAGCCAAATGCCTGCACGTTCACCACCGCCACCAGGCACCAGGCCAACACGACACCGACAGGGATCGCCAGCAGCACGGTGAGGCTGCTCAGCATGAGCGTCTGGCCCAGGGTCAGCCAAACCAGTTGCGTGCGCCGCACACCCAATGCCCAAAGCGGCGCCAGCTGGCCCAGGCGGCTTTGGCTCAGGGTCAGCAGGTTGATGAACATGGCCACGCCGGCGACACCCAGTGTCAGGCTGTTGAGGGCGGCGGTGGCGGCAAAGGTGCGGTTGAACACTTCGGTCGACCAGCGCTTCAGGCGCGATTGCTCGACCACCCGGCTGTCGTCCAGGGCAAAGCGCTGCTGCAACTCAGCTTTGAGGGGTGCCAGGTGCGTGGGCGCGACATCCACGCTCAGGCCGGTCAATGTCGCCTGCGGCCAATGCCTGCGCAGCCAGTCGGCATTGACCAGCACATGGCCCTTGGGGTTGCCATAGTCGGCGTACACCCCCACAACCGTCATGGGCGGCGCAGCGTCGGCCGCCAGCATCAAAGTGTCGCCCACCGCCAGCCCTAGGCGGCGGGCCAATTGTTCACTGAGCATCACCGCCTTGCCCGCCGCCAACTGCTGCCAGGCCTGCGCGTGCTGGTCCAGCAACGGCCAGCGGTCGCGGTAGGCCGGGTGGTCGATAACCCCCTGCACCTGCACTGGCCAACCCTTAAGGTGTGTTTCCACTCGCCAGCCTGGCAGCACCGCCGTGGCCGCAGGTTGCTGCTTGAGCCACTCACTGATCTGCAGGCCCTGCGCGGTGTCCCGAGGCGTCAAGTAAAGGTCGGCGGACAAACGCGCATCGAGCCAGCCGATGAAGGTCTTGCGAAAGCCCTCGGTCATGCTGCCCACGCCAACACTGGCGGCCAGTGCCAGCAACAAGGCCATCAGCGCCAGGCTCAACCCAGGTAATTGCTGGCGGCTGTCGGCGACGAACCACTGCGACAGCGGCCGTCGGCGCCCACGCGCAGCCCAGGCCAGCACGCCGTCGAGCAAGGGCGGTAACAGCAACGCCGAGGCCAGCAACAACGCCGCCAGCAAGGCGAAAGCGCTGGCCAAGCCCTGGCCCAGTTGCCAACAGCCAAGCGCCACCAGCAGCAACAGCAGTGCCACCCACGTTTGGCGCCGCAACCAACGGCCTTGCGCCAAGCGCCAGGCCTGGGGTTGAGCCAGCGCCAACAGGGGCAGGCGCGCCGCCTGCAAGACACTGCTCAGCCCCGCCAACAAGGCCCCGAGCACACTCACCAGCACCCCAGCCAACCACCACCCAGCCGGCAGGTGCAACACGCTGGCGACCTGGGCGCCATACAAGCCACGCAAACTCGCGGCAACGTCCGGCAACAGCAACGCGGCCAGCCCATAGCCGCCCGCCACCCCGGCCAGCCCGCCCAGCACCGCGAACAGGCCCAGCTCCAGCGCCAGGCCGAGCAACAGGCAGTGCAAACTGACGCCACAGGCCCGCAGGCTTCTGATCAAGCCACGGCGCTGCTCCAGTGCCAGGCCAATGGCGGCGTGGGCGATGAACAGCCCGACCACGAAGGCCAGCAAGCCGAGGGCGGTGAGGTTCAGGTGAAAGCTCTCGGTCAGGCGTTGCAGGCCACCGTCATCACTCGGTGTTTGCAGTTCGAGCCGCGCAGCGATGGCTGCGGGCAAGGGCGCCGAAGGCCCTGTCAGTAGAAGCCGCGACAGCTGTCCGGGTGCCTGCAGCAAGGCCTGCGCATGGCCGATGTCGACCAGGATCACCCCGGGCGCCAACTCCGGCTTGAGCACAAAGGGTGGTAGCCGCTGCCCTTCGCTGCTGACAGCCACGTCGCTAACGGTTTTGCCCAGTTGGCGCAAGGTGTCCGGCCCTAGCCAGGCCTGCCCCGGCTTGCCAATAAAGGCCTGCAGGTCGAAATCGGCCACCCGCACACCGGCCACGGCGGTGGAAACTGGCAAGCTCAACGGCTCGACGCCAATCAGCCGGACAGTCACCGGCTGCTCGCCAGAAAACCGCAGCCGCCCCTCCAGTACCGGGGCAACCGGCCAGCCCAACTGGCGCAATTGCACATACAGCGCCTGCTCGAAGCGTTCGCCGTCACGCGGCACCAGTTGCGCCTGCATCGGTGCCGCCAGTACCGCACTGGCGCGGGCGTAGTCGCTGCGCGCCTGGCTGTTGAGTGCCTGGACGCCGGTCCATAACGCAGTGGCCAGCCACAACCCGGTAAAGATGCTAAGGCACTGCACGCGATGGCGCCGCCAATGGCTCAGCAGCGCCTGCAGGGTCAGCAGCAATGGGCTCATAGGCCGTGCTCGGCGCGCACACGGCCCGCCTGCAGGTAGCAACTGTGCGCTAGCCGCGCCGCCAGGCGCTGGCTGTGGGTCACCATCAGGACACTGCTGCCGGCCTCGGCGACCAGTTGCAAAAACAGGCCTAACACCTCATCGCTGCTGGCTTCGTCAAGGCTGCCGGTCGGCTCGTCTGCCAACACCCAGGCGGGGCGACCGGCCAGGGCGCGGCCAATGGCGACCCGCTGTTGCTGGCCGCCAGATAGCTGTTCCGGGTAGCGCGTCAATAACGCAGCCAGCCCCAGGCGCTCTGCCAAGTACGCCAGCCAGTGCGGGTCATGCCGGTTGGCAAGCCGGGCCTGAAACGCAAGGTTGGCCGCCACGTCCAGGCTGCTGATCAGGTTGTACTGCTGAAACACCAGGCCAATGCCATCCCGGCGCCACCGCGCCAGTGCCGTCTCCGAACGGCCATCGAGGGGTTCGTCATCAATCAGGATGCGCCCGCTGTCGGCCCGGTCCAGGCCGGCAATCAAATGCAGCAAGGTGCTCTTGCCACTCCCCGACTCCCCCATCAGCGCCAGGCTGCTGCCGCGCGCCAGGCGCAGGTCGATGCCCTGCAGCACAGGCAGCGGGCCTTGGGGTGTGATGAATGACTTGTGCAGTTGCTCGACGACCAGCATCGGGGGACTGTCCTCTTTGCGCGTTGTATCCCATAGGCATAGTAGGTCACGGCTGTGCAAGGGTTACCAGGACGTCATGTTGATCACTACGTCGAGTGCGACCTTGATGTTCGGCAACCCCTGATTGGAGTCGGCGGTGAGGTAGAAGACACCCTTTGCAATGGGGCCGATCGGCAGCCAGCCATTCTTGCCATCCAGTTCCAGTGTTGCGAAGGCGTTTTGATCCGGGTCGGTCGGGCAAGCGTAAAGGGTGATCTGGAAGTCAACCTTCGGCGTCGCGAGTGGAACGGGTCACCTGGTATTTCTAGCAGTTTTCGACGCTGAACCTTGGCGCTAATACTTCCTAACATTCAATGAGTACAAGCGCTCAATTGCAAATCGGCTAATCACATTTGAACGGGTGCCGTAAACAGGCGCACGAGGAGAACAGCATGCTTCCGGCTCGCTGGGTCGCTAAAACCGGCCTGTCCGCCCAGGACACCATTTCCAACAACCTGGCCAACGTCTCGACCACTGGCTTCAAACGTGATCGCGCCGAAGTCCAGGACCTGAAAAAAACCTGTTCGGTCAGGGTCTCGCTAGGCACTGCATGCCACTGCTTTTTGTGCCAGGCGAGGTCGGGATTGGTTTCGTCAGGTTCCGGATCGTTCAAGCGCGGCAGGGTGACATCCAGCGGTGCTGAAAACCCCGGCTAATGGATCCATAAAACAAAGAACCACTCATAGCAGTCCGATAATCGCCCAAATAAATCAGCAAAAAATGCCATAATCGTTGACCTTGCCGCCCTCCGCCACATTTAATGGATCCATTAAATAAAAACAATCGCTACTCCGGAGAGCCTTCATGTACCCCAAAAACACGTGGTATGTCGCCTGCACCCCCGATGAAATCGCCGAGAAACCGCTGGGCCGTCAGGTCTGCGGGGAGCGGATCGTGTTCTATAGGGGCCACGAAAACCGGGTGGCTGCGGTGGAAGATTTTTGCCCGCACCGTGGCGCCCCACTGTCGTTGGGCTATGTCGAAAACGGCAACCTGGTGTGTGGCTACCATGGCCTGGTGATGGGCTGCGACGGCAAGACCGTCGAGATGCCAGGGCAGCGGGTCAGGGGCTTCCCTTGCAACAAGACCTTCGCGGTGGTCGAGCGCTACGGCTTCATCTGGGTCTGGCCCGGCGACCAGGCGCAAGCGGACCCAAGCCTGATCCCGCACCTGGAGTGGGCGGTGAATGACGCGTGGGCCTACGGCGGCGGGCTGTTCCACATTGGCTGCGACTACCGGCTGATGATCGACAACCTCATGGACCTGACCCACGAAACCTACGTGCATGCCTCCAGCATTGGTCAGAAGGAAATCGACGAAGCCCCGCCCGTGACCACCGTCACCGGTGACGAAGTGGTGACTGCCCGGCACATGGAAAACATCATGGCGCCGCCGTTCTGGCGCATGGCCCTGCGCGGCAACGGCCTGGCCGACGATGTGCCGGTGGACCGCTGGCAGATCTGCCGCTTCACCCCACCCAGCCATGTGCTAATCGAAGTTGGCGTGGCTCACGCAGGCAAAGGGGGTTATCACGCCGATGCGCAGCATAAAGCCTCGAGCATCGTGGTCGACTTCATCACCCCAGAGTCCGACACCTCGATCTGGTACTTCTGGGGCATGGCGCGCAACTTTGCAGCGCACGACGAAACGCTGACCGCCAACATCCGCGAGGGCCAGGGCAAGATTTTCAGCGAAGACCTGGAAATGCTCGAACGCCAGCAACAGAACCTGCTCGCCTACCCCGAGCGCAACCTGCTCAAGCTCAACATCGATGCCGGCGGGGTCCAGTCGCGCAAAATATTGGAGCGCCTGATCGCCAACGAACGCACGGCCCAAGCCCAACTGATCGCGACCAGCGCAAGCCCAGCCTGACGAGGAACGGACATGATCGATGCCGTAGTGGTTTCCCGTAACGACGAAGCGCAGGACATCTGCAGCTTCGAGCTGGCCGCAATCGATGGCAGCCTGCTACCGCCCTTTAGCGCAGGCGCGCACATTGACGTGCACCTGCCGGATGGGCAAGTCCGCCAGTATTCACTGTGCAATCACCCCGAAGAACGCCACCGTTACCTGATCGGCGTACTCAAGGACCCTGCCTCACGTGGCGGCTCGCGCAGCCTGCACGAGCAGGTGCACAACGGTGCCCGCTTGCGTATCAGCGCACCGCGCAACTTGTTCCCACTGGCCCTCGGCGCCCGTCGCAGCCTGTTGTTCGCAGGTGGCATCGGCATTACGCCGATCCTCTGCATGGCCGAGCAACTGGCCCACAGCGGCGAGGACTTCGAACTGCATTACTGCGCCCGTTCCAGCGAACGTGCAGCCTTCGTCGAACGCATGCGCGGTGCCGCCTTCGCTGACCGCCTGTTCGTGCATTTCGACGAGCAACCCGAGACTGCACTGGACATCGCTCAGGTATTGGCCAACCCGCAAGACGATATGCACCTGTATGTGTGCGGCCCAAGCGGGTTCATGCAGCATGTGCTGGAAAGCGCCAAGGCGCAGGGCTGGCAGGAGGCCTGCCTGCACCGCGAATACTTTGCCGCCGCGCCGGTTGATACGCAGAACGACGGCAGCTTCTCGGTGCAGGTGAACAGCACCGGCCAGGTCTTCGAGGTGCCCGCCGACCAGAGTGTGGTGCAGGTGCTTGAACAGCACGGCATCGCGATCGCCATGTCGTGCGAGCAAGGCATTTGCGGCACCTGCCTGACGCGCGTGCTGGCAGGCACACCGGAGCATCGCGACCTGTTCCTCACGGAACAGGAGCAGGCGCAGAACGATCAGTTCACGCCCTGCTGCTCGCGCTCGAAAACGCCACTGCTGGTGCTGGATATCTGAAGCGCTTCAGGACGAGGGCAGGATGACCTTCATGCGCGCATCGGCCGTGGCCGCGCCGAACGTCTCGGCGTAGCGCAAGGTGGCATTGGCGTGCTCGCGCATGATGGCCTCGGCGCGGGCGCCCTGCCCGCTGACCAGGGCATCGAACACCGAATGGTGCTGCATGTGTGCATAGTTGAAGCGCCGGTACTCTCGCGCCAGGTCGTGGCGGTCCACGGCCAGCGCAGTGACCGAGGCAAACGGCAGGTGATCATTGCGCGCCAGGGCATCGGCAATCGCCGGGTTGTGGCTGGCTGCGATGATCACCTGGTGGAAGCGCATGTTGAGGTCATGGTAGGCCTGCAGGTCTTCCTCGGTGACAAAACCCTTGTCGAACAGTTGGTCGCCTTCGACCAGGCAGCGCTGCAGCGCCGCGCGCGCTTCAGCGGACAGCCCACGCTCTGCCGCTTGGCGCGCAGCCAGGCCTTCCAGCACGCCACGCACCTCGACCGCACCTGCGATGTCATCTGCGCTGACGGAACGCACCTGAAACCCACGCCCGCCAAAACGCACCAGCAGGCCCTCCTGCTCGAGGGTGCGAAATGCCATGCGCACCGGCATCCGCGAGACACCGAACAGTTCGGCGGTGGGGATTTCCATCAGACGCTCGCCGGCCGCCAATTCGCCGGAGGCGATCATCTTGCGAAGCGTAACCAGCACCAATTGACCGGGCTTGCTCATCCAGGCAGTTTCCAGAGACATGAGCGGTAATCTTATCGCAGTGCTCGCCACGACGCATTGGGTGGCCATGAGATCGAGCGCCGCCCGCGCGGCGCTTCGCAGCACAAGGCTGCTCCCACATCTGTTTCGGGCCAATTATTCCTGTGCCATGAGCGCGCGCCCCCTTGGCGCCTCACACGATATTGAGTCGGACCAACAAGGCGGTCGCGCGCAAATCTCACAGGCCTCACTGGCCCGAAACAGATGTGGGAGCAGCCTTGTGCTGCGAAGCGCCGCGCGGGCGGCGCTCGATCTCAATGCCGGCAAAATTGCTGCGGCGTACACCTGCCAGCCACACCCATTCTTGGCAACATTTTGCTGGGATCTACGGCCAGGCCGGGCACCAAAAGCCCGACCCTAGGCATCGGCCATCACTGCCTGCCCCGGCCGCGACGCTGGCTTGAGCAACACCAGGCAACCAGCAGCAAGCACGAAGACACTGGCAAACACCCCATACAGGTGCAGCGGTTGCCAGCCGCCGTCGAGCAGTACGCCGGCCACGGTCGGCGACAGGATTGCGCCGATCCGGCCAATGCCGATGCCCCAGCCCACCCCGGTGGCGCGCACCGACGCGTCATAGACCACCGGTGACAGCGCATACAGCCCAGCCACGCAACCGTTGGCGAACAGCCCGATCAGCAAGCCCAGCGCCAGCGCGGCAGTGACCGATGACCCGCTGGCCACGAACAGCACCAGCAGCCCGGCCGTGACCAGCATGAACATCGCCAACACGCGGCTCAGTGGCCAGCGTGACGACAGGCCGCCAATCAGCGCCGCACCAAGGATGCCGCCAACGCTCAGCAGCACCCCGCCGGTAATGCCCTGCTGCGCCGACAAGCCAGCCGCGACCAGCAGCTTCGGGGTCCAGCTCATGACGAAGTAGAAGCCGAACATCACCAGGAAGAACAGCAACCAGATCACCAGCGTGGTGCGGCGCATGGCGGGGGTCAGCAACTGCCTGAACCCTGTGGCGGCACCAGGCACGCCTTGCGCGGGCGGCGGCAGCTGGGACAGTGCCGGTTGCCCGAGTTTGTCGGCCAACCGATTGACCCGCGCCAAGGCATTCGCCGGGCGGCGTGCCAACAAAAAGTCCAGCGACTCCGGCAGCCACAGCAGCACCAGCGGGATCACCAGCACCGTGACGATGCCGCCGAACAGGAACACCGAACGCCAGCCCCAGTGGCCCAGCAGCCATACCGCCAACAAGCCGCCCAAGGTCGCGCCCAGGGCATACCCCGTGGACTGCAGGCTCACTGCCAGGCCACGCCAGCGTTTGCTGGCATATTCACTGGCGATCACATTGCTGCTGGCCAGGATGCCGCCGATGCCAAGGCCGGTCAGCCCGCGCAGCAGCGCCAGTTGCAACGGGCTCTGGCTCAACGCCGAGAGCAACATGCCCACACCGGAAAGCGCCAGGCAGAACAGAATCAATGGGCGCCGGCCAACGCGGTCGGCCCACGGCGCAATAAACAGTGACCCTGCCGCCATACCGAACAGGCCGGCGCTGAGCAGCAGCCCCACCTGCGCCCCACTCAGGCCCCACTCGGCAGACACCGAGGCGGCCGTGAAGGCCATCACCAGCACGTCAAAGCCATCGATCATGTTCAGCACGATGCAAATGCCGATGGCCAGGCACTGGAAGCGGCCCATCGGGTCATTGTCCAGACGTTGCTTGAGATCGATGTTCATGGGGCCACCTGCAGGCCGATGCGGGCCACAGGCGGGAGGACAGACGTGCACACGCAAGCAGAGCAGAAGGAACGTTGACAGTTCCGTGCCCCAGATAAGCCATTCATGACTGGACCCTTCTTGTAATTGTCGTCGCGCACGGCCGGAGGGCTGGCCGTCGTCAGGCGCTAATCAATCAGATAATGGATCCACAGACAACCGTGTGTGATTTGCTAAACACCAATCCGACAACACAAAGCGGCAAGCGCACAACGAATTAATACAAGAATCCGTTAATTTTCCATATCTTATGAATTTAGCGCCTGATGATTATTTCGTTCGCTTATCGCACAGCAGTTGTTTTGTGGATCCACAAACAACTTTCTACGCCCCCTCTGCGCAGCCATCCGAGTGCCGGCATGAACAAATCTTCATGTTCGCCGTGAACACCCTGATACCGGGGCCAACAGCTGATCGCCAGCCCCTGCCCAAGGCCGCCTGCCTTGAGCGAAAGGGAGGGGTTGCGTAGCATCGCCGGCCCCGGGGCCGCCGCCCGGCCACACCGCCACCCCACAGAGCCACCCATGCCGCAGCCCATCCCCCTCAAGGACCACGAAAAGGAAAAGCACCTGGTCAACCGCCGGCTGATCGCCTGCGCCACCCTGGTCTTCACCCTGGTCGCCGTCCTCGTGGGCCGCCTTTATGTGCTGCAGGTGCTGCAACATGACCAGCAGAGCGCCGTGTCGGAAAACAACCGCGTACACGTGCTGCCCATCGCCCCTGAGCGCGGGCTGATCTATGACCGCAACGGTGTGGTGCTGGCCGACAACAAGCCCAGTTTCGACCTGACCATGACCCGTGAGCGGGCCGGCGACTCAGCCAAAGTGCTGGATACCCTGGCGCAGGTGTTGAGCCTTTCGGAGGATGACCGCCGGCAGTTCGACAAGGACCTGCGCCGCGGCCGCAAACCCTTCGAGCCGGTCACTCTGATGGTCGGCCTGAACGAAGAACAGATCGCCCTGGTTGCGGTCAACCAGTTCCGCCTGCCCGGCCTTGAAGTAGAACCGCAGTTCATCCGCGAATACCCACTGGCCGAGCATTTCGCCCATTCGGTGGGTTATGTTGGGCGCATCAACGAGAAAGAAGCCAAGACCCTCGACAGCACCGAGTATCGCGGCACGCAGTCGATCGGCAAGACCGGTATCGAGCACTTCTACGAACGCCAGCTGCACGGCCAGGTGGGCTATGAAGAAGTCGAGACCAACGCCCAGGGCCGGGTCATGCGCGTGCTCAACCACAAGGCCCCGATCCCCGGCAAGGACATCATCCTGAGCCTGGACAGCCACTTGCAACTGGCGGCCGAAAAGGCCCTGGGCGACCGCCGCGGTTCGGTGGTGGTGCTGGACCCTGCCAATGGCGACGTGCTAGCGATGGTCAGCAACCCAAGCTTCGACCCCAACCTGTTCGTCAAAGGCATCAGCTTCAAGCAGTACGCCGCCCTGCGCGATTCCATCGACCGGCCGCTGTTCAACCGCGTGCTGCGCGGTTTGTATGCGCCGGGCTCGACGGTCAAGCCGGAAGTGGCCATCGCCGGCCTGGACAGTGGCGTGATCACCCCCGGCAGCCGGGTGTTCGACCCGGGCTACTACGAGCTGCCCAACTACGAACACAAATACCGCAACTGGAACCGCAGCGGTGACGGCTGGGTAGACATGTACACCGCCATCATGCGGTCCAACGACACCTACTTCTACGACCTCGCGCACAAGCTGGGGATCGAGCGCCTGCACGACTACATGGCCGAATTCGGTCTGGGGCAGAAAGTGTCGCTGGACATGTTCGAGGAAGCGTCCGGGCTGATGCCTTCCGCCGAATGGAAGCGCGCCACGCGCCGCCAGGCCTGGTTCCCGGGCGAGACGTTGATCCTGGGGATCGGCCAGGGCTACATGCAGGTCACCCCGCTGCAATTGGCCCAGGCCACCAGCCTGCTGGCGAGCAAGGGTGTATGGCACCGCCCGCACCTGGCCATGACAGTGGGTGGCGAGACCCCGGTCGACCCCAACCCGATGCCCGACATCGTGCTGCATGACAAACGCGCCTGGGACCAGGTCAGCCAAGGCATGCAGATGGTCATGCACGACCCCCGCGGCATCGCCCGCGCCTCGGCAGCCGGCGCCCAGTACCGCATCGCCGGCAAGAGCGGCACGGCGCAGGTGGTGGCGATCAAGCAAGGCGAGCGTTACAACCGCAACAAGACCCTGGAACGGCACCGCGACAACGCCCTGTTCGTCGGTTTCGCACCGGCCGATCACCCAAGCGTGGTGGTGGCGGTGATGATCGAGAACGGCGAAGCGGGCGGGCGTGTGGCAGGGCCGGTGGTGCGCGAGGTGATGGATGCGTACCTGCTGGATGAGCAGGGGCACTTGAAGCCTGAATATGCGGGCAATACGGCGACCAAGGCAGTGCCGCACGGTTAGGGGTGGATGTGGCGATGGGTTGCTAGGGGTTCGCCATGGGATTTGCAGCGCCTAGGAAATCGAGCTTCGCGCGCGCCGACTGGTCAGCGGAATAAGAATATAAGTTCTTATTCTTTTTTAGCCGCACCCAAATTCCTCTATAACACTCCCAACTGTACAGCCGCCAACACCCGGCCAACTGTCTGCAGCGCAACACCCGATCAACAGCCAGCGCCCGCACGGCAACATCGCCCCGGGCGCTAAAACGCGTAACCCGTTGATCTAAGATAGGTTTTATAAACGGCACGACGATTGCTCCAGCAAAGTCCCCCGCTCAACCCGAACCGGAGACTTGCCCATGAGCACCCCACTGAATGTCGTAGCCCTGTCTGGCGGTACTACCCGCCCTTCGCGCACCTTGGCCCTGACCGAGGCGATCCTCGCGGAACTGGCCGAACACCTGAACATCAAGCCTCACCTCATCGACCTGGGTGACATTGCCCGCCCGTTGGGCAGTGCCCTGTGGCGCAGCGAGCTGCCCGAGGCGGTGGAGCATCAACTGCGGCTGGTGGAAAAGGCCGACCTGCTGGTGGTGACCACGCCGGTGTACCGCGGCAGCTTTACCGGCCACTTCAAGCATCTGTTCGACCTTATTGGTCAGGACGCCCTGGTCGACACCCCAGTGCTGCTCGCCGCCACTGGGGGCAGTGAGCGCCACGCGCTGGTGCTCGATCACCAGTTGCGCCCGCTGTTCAGCTTCCTGCAGGCCCTGACACTGCCGATTGGTGTGTTTGCCAGCCAAGCGGAACTGGCCGACTACCGCGTTTCCAGTGAGGCCCTCGCCGCGCGTATCCGCCTGGCCGCCGAACGTGCCGTGCCTCTGTTCGGCGCCCATCACGCGCTGCGCAAAAGCGCCTGAGGAGCGGCCATGAATGCACCGGTAAACACGGCACCACGCCCTGCCCTGGCCATCGCCCGCGAGTTGGCTGGGCAGTTCGCCCAGACCGCCGTCGAGCGTGACGAGCGCGGCGGTACGCCCAAGGCTGAGCGCGACGCGCTGCGTGGCAGCGGCCTGTTGTCGCTGGCTATCCCACAAGCGTTCGGTGGCCAAGGCGCGAGCTGGTTCGATACTTTCGAAGTGGTGCGCGAGTTCGCCCGGGTCGACAGCTCCATTGCCCACGTCTTCGGTTTCCATCACCTGATGCTGGCCACCGTGCGCCTGTTTTCGCGCCCAGACCAATGGCAGCCGTGGTTCGAGCAGACTGCACGCAAGCAGTGGTTTTGGGGTAACGCCCTCAACCCGCTGGACACACGCACCGTGGTCAAGCACTTCGACGGTTGGTGCGAATTCTCTGGCAAGAAGAGCTTCTGCTCCGGTGCCAGCGACTCGGAAATGCTGATCGCCTCCGCCGTGGACGAACGCGCGGGCGGCAAACTGCTGATCGCCGCGATCCCCAGTGGCCGTACCGGTATCAGCCTGCACAGCGACTGGCACAACATCGGCCAACGCCAGACCGACAGCGGCAGCGCCACGTTTGAACGGGTGCGGGTCGAGCACTCTGAACTGCTGCTCGACCCAGGGCCGCTGAGCACGCCCTTCGCCGCCTTGCGCCCGCTGATCGCGCAGCTGCACTTCGCCAACCTGTTCCTGGGTATCGCCGAAGGCGCGTACGAGGAAGCCCGCCAGTACACCCTCAAGGAAAGCCGGCCGTGGTTCCGCTCAAACGCCACCACCCCTGCCGAAGACCCTTATGTGCTGCGCCATTACGGCGAGTTCTGGGTCGGCCTGGAAAGCGTCCGTTTGCTGATCGAACGCGCTGCCCGCCAGCTCGATAGCGCCTGGGCCAAGGAGCATGCCTTGAGCGCAGAGGAACGCGGCGACCTGGCCCTGGCCATCGGCACCGCCAAGGTTGCCGCCAGCCGCCATGGCCTGGATATCTGCAACCGGCTGTTCGAGGTCACCGGTGCCCGCGCTACCCACGCCTCGCTGCGCTTCGACCGCCACTGGCGCAACCTGAGGACACAGACCCTGCACGACCCCGTGGACTACCGCATCCATGAATTGGGCGAGTGGGCCCTCAACGGCAAGCGCCCTGACCCATCCTTCTACTCCTGAGGATTGCCCATGCAACTGCTGACCCTCCCCCCGTCCCCGACACTGGCCACCTCGATCAGGGCGACCGCGCAGGTTTTCGAAGACCCCAGGTCACAGGCGCTGCTCGCCCACCTGCAACAGGTCGCGCCGAGTGAGGCGAGCGTGCTGATCATCGGCGAAACCGGCACGGGCAAGGAGCTGGTCGCACGCCATATTCATAACCTCAGCGGCCGGCGTAACGGCCCATTCGTCGCGGTCAATTGCGGGGCGTTTTCCGAGTCGCTGGTGGAGGCCGAACTGTTCGGCCATGAAAAAGGCGCCTTCACCGGCGCCCTGGCGGCCAAGGCCGGCTGGTTCGAGGAGGCTGACGGCGGCACGCTGTTCCTCGATGAGATCGGCGACCTGCCCTTGCCGATCCAGGTCAAGCTGCTGCGGGTGTTGCAGGAGCGCGAAGTGGTGCGGCTGGGTTCACGCAAAAGCATCCCGATCAATGTGCGGGTGCTGGCGGCGACCAACGTGCAGCTGGAGAAGGCCATCAATGCCGGGCATTTTCGCGAAGACTTGTATTACCGGCTGAACGTGGTGACCTTGCAGTTGCACCCGCTGCGTGACCGGCCAGGTGACATCCTGCCATTGGCGCGGCATTTCATTCGTAGCTACAGCGACCGGCTGGGCTACGGGCCGGTGGAACTGAACCCGACGGCCCAGGCCAAGCTGGTTGACTATGCGTGGCCGGGCAATATCCGTGAGTTGGAAAACGTCATTCACCACAGCTTGTTGACCTGTGCTGACGGGGTGATCCAGGCGCAGGATTTGCGGCTGTCCAACCTGCGTATCGAACGGCAGGAGGAGCCTGCCAGCAATGCCGTGGAAGAACTGCTGCAGCGGGCGTTTAGCCAATTGTACGAGGAGCAGCCTGGGGGGCTGTACGAGAAGGTCGAAAATGCCCTGCTGCGCTCGGCGTACCGTTTTTGCCATTACAACCAGGTGCATACCGCGCAGTTGCTGGGGCTGTCGCGCAACATCACCCGGACACGGCTGATCGCGATTGGCGAGTTGGTGGTGAATAAAAGGCGGGGGCAAGCATCGCAAGTTCTGGATAACCGGGTGGTGCGGTTGTCGATTTGAAATATGCAGTGCCTGTACCGGCCTCTTCGCGGGCAAGCCCGCTCCCACAGGTATTCCACTGCTTTCAAGGCCAGTGAAGATCCTGTGGGAGCGGGTTTACCCGCGAAAAGGCCGGTACGGGCCACTCAAATGCTAGGTGCGGTCACCGCCATGATCATCGCCGACATCATGATCGGCCCCATCATCGGCGCCATGCCCTACACCGTGGGCCTCGCCAACACTGTGATTCGCTTCGTGATTCGCTTCGTGGTTGGCCTCATGGTTGGCCTCATGGTTGGCCTCATGGTTGGCCTCATGGTTGGCCTCATGGTTGGCACCATCATCGGCGCCATTGCGTCCACTTTCACCACGGCCTGAGCTGGCATGTCCGCCGCCATCGCCGCTGTGTCCGCTCCCACTGCCGCCGTGGCCTCCACCACCGCCACTGCCGCCGCCTCCACTGCCACCACCATGACCACCTCCACCACCGCTGCCGCCGCCGTGACCACCGCCACCGCCGCCACCTCCACCACCGCTACCACCCCCACCGCCGCCATGACCACCGCCGCCACCGCCGCCACCATGGCCGCCGCCACCTCCACCACCGCCATCCTTCGCATACGCGCTGGACGCACCGCCAATGGAGTCAGGCACCAACACGGCCGACGCTGACAAAACCGCGCCGATTGCCAAAGCCAACAAGCATTTTTTGAGCATGTAGAGCCTCCGCTTGGAGTAGCACGGGGGTTGCACATGACCCCCGTGAGTTCCGGCCCCCCCATGGGGCGACCTGCAAACCAGTGCGGCCTTCCATCTGCAGCGGGTGAGCGAGATCCATCAGGGCCAACTGGCCAGTTGTTGCAGAATGTGTCTTACGTCCTGAGCGTAGTCATGCGCTAGCGCTTGTCACGACCAGTCATCCGAATGGCACTTGAACAGGCGCTGTCCGCGGCATCAGGTCATAGGGGTGCTTCCAGCCTGGCGTGCTCTTGATCCGCGCTTTCCAGGCCTCGATATGAACGAATTCGTCCAGCGCGATACCCGTGTCTTCAGGCATGAACACATACCCCGCCAACGACAGGTCGGCGATGGTCAAGCGCCCGCCGACCATGAACGGCGTCTTCGCCAAATGTGCATCAACGATGCGATAGGCCGCCGTGGCGCGATCACGCAAGAACTTGGTCACATCGGTTTCGCCCATCTGTTTCAGGCAATAGATAAACCGCAGCGCCGCGTAGTAGCTGGTGAATTTGTGGTTGTCGAACAGCATCCAGCGCCAGATCTCGCGCTTTTCGTCCTCATCGCGTGGGCCAAACTGGCCGGTCTGCTCGGCGAGGTATTCAAGGATCAAGGCCGATTGGGTGAACGACTTGCCCGCATGTTCGAGCACCGGCACCTCGCCCTGCTCATTCACTTCATCGCGCCAGGCCTGCTCGCGGGTCTGGCCGTTGAAAAAGTCGACGAACACCGGCTGCCAAGGCTGGCCGGTGAGTTCGAGCATGAGGGCGGCTTTGTAGGCATTGCCGGATTCGGCGAAGCAGTGGAGCGTGTATTCGGACATGGCAGACCTTCAGTTTCCTTTGAATGATCGTTAGGTGCCGGGGCCTTTGCACGGGCCAATCACCGGCAAACCGAGCAAATCATGCAGGGCTTGCCGCGGTCAATCCAAAACCTCCCACGACCCGTCATTCCCGTTATATGCCCCCCGCCCGGGCCATGCGACAGTGAAGAAAACAACACGGATAAAACCCATGTACAGAAACACCTCTACCCCCGCGGACGACAACGGTTGCGGCTGGTTCCACCTCAGCCCCCTGCGCCAGCCACGTGCCGCGCACCGGGGGCGGAGCGAAGCGCGCTGGGTGGTGCTCGGTGCTGGCTTCACCGGCCTTGCCGCCGCACGGCAGCTGGCGCTGCATCACCCGAATGACGAGGTGATCCTGCTCGAAGCCCAGGAAGTCGGCTTTGGCGCCTCGGGGCGCAACTCGGGCTTTGCCATCGACCTGCCCCATGACATCGGCGCACCGGACTACATCGGTGAGCTGGCCACGGCGCGGATGAACCTCAAGCTCAACCTGCGCGCGCAGTCGATACTGCACACGCTGATCCAGCAGCATGGCATCGACTGCCAGATCCGCCCAGACGGCAAGTACCAGGCGGCGGTCGAAGACAAAGGGTTGGCGGTGCTCGAAGCGTACCGCAGCGGCCTGGAGAAACTCGGCCAGCCCTACCAGATGATCGATGCCCGTGACCTGCCCGAGCACTTCGGCACCGCGTTCTACCGCAAAGCGTTGTACACCCCAGGTACCCAGTTACTGCAGCCGGCCGCCTTGGCCAAAGGCCTGGCAGACAGCCTGCCCAGCAACGTGACGCTGTACGAACACACCACCATCACCCGCATCGAACAGGGCACGCGCATCACCCTCACGCATGCCCATGGCGAGATCGTTGCCGAGCAGTTGCTGCTGACCAACAACGCCTTCGCCTCGTACTTCGGCTTCCTGCCGGGGCGGCTGCTGCCGATTTTCACCTACGCCAGCATGACCCGGCCCCTGAGCGAAGACGAACAAGCACGCCTAGGTGGCAAGGCGACCTGGGGCATCATCCCCGCCGACCCGTTTGGCAGCACCCTGCGACGCACCCTGGACCAGCGCCTGCTGGTGCGCAACAGCTTCAGTTTCAACGCCGATGGGCGCGCCAACCAGCGCCACCTGCAACGGGCCGGGCGACAGCACCGGGCGTCGTTCGAGCGGCGCTTCCCGATGCTTGCGGGTACACCGTTCGAATTCACCTGGGGCGGTTCGATGTGCCTGTCGCGCAACCACCAATCGCACTTCGGCACGCTGGCACCCAATGTCCATGCGGCGCTGTGCTGCAACGGCCTGGGAATTACACGGGGCACCGCCACCGGGACCCTGTTGGCCGACTGGCTGAGTGGCGAGCGTGACGAGCTGATCGACTTCCTGCTGGGCGCGGCCGGGCCCAACCGCAACCCGCCGGAGCCGCTGCTGAGCCTGGGCGTCAACCTGAACCTGCACTGGGGCCAGCGCCGCGCCGGCCTGGAAAGCTGACAAGGAGGCATCATGCATAGCCTGGGCATCCTCGGGGTCGGCGAGCTGACCGAAAAAGTCGTTATCGGCCTGCGCCGCGGTGGTTTCGACGGCGCGATCCTGCTGTCGCCACGCAACGCCCAGCGCGCCGAAACACTGACCCACGCACACGGTTGCCAGGTACTGCCGAGCAATCAGGCGGTAGTCGACCAGGCCGAGGTGCTGATGCTGGGCGTGCGCCCGGAATCACTGGCACACCTGGCCGGCGAGGTACACCTGCACCTCGGACAACGCCTGCTGTCGTTGGCAGCAGGTGTGAACCTGCAACAGCTGCAAGCCGCCTTCCCCGCCGCTCACTGCGTGCGCGTGATGCTGTCTTATGCCGCGCAACACAACCAGTCCACAGTAGTGGTCTACCCCCCGGATCCCCCCGCTGAGCGATGCCTGGCCGGGCTGGGCAACCTGGTGGTATTGCAGGATGAAGCGGCGTTCGAGCTGGCCACGGTGGCCGCGTGCATGAATGGCTGGTTCTACTTCCTTTTGCACGACCTGCAGCAGTGGCTGACTGACAAAGGCTTGCCCGCAACCGACGCACGCGCTTTGGTACTGGGCAACCTGCACGACTGTGTGAGCAGTGCCCAGCGCCAACCCGAACACACGCTCAAGGCCCTGGGGCAAGCGATTGCCACGCCGGGCACCTTTACCGCCGATGGGCTGGCCGTGTTGATGCATCAACCGGTAAGTGCCAGCTGGGGCGCGGCCTGCGAAGTGGTGCTGGATGCGCTATTGACCCGGTCGCGGTAGGCGCAGCCTTGTGCTGCGAAGAGGCCGGTGACAACGCCGTAAATCTTGGCTGATGTCGCCGGCCTCTTCGCAGCAAAAGGCTGCTCCTACAGTGCCATTCACACTTCGCAATGCCATCCCACGACCCGTCCGAACCGTTATAGGGAACCCCTGCAACCCGGTGCCATAGTGCCGCCACGCAAGTGCGTCAAATAACAACAAGAGGTAAGTCCAATGTCTGTCCCCAAACGCTCCGTCGAAGATGCGCCACTCAATGCGTTCCACCGCAAACTGACGGTCTATTCCGCCGGTGGCCCGTTCCTCGACGGCTATGTGCTGAGCATCATCGGCGTGGCCATGCTGCAGATCACCCAGGCCCTGCAACTGTCGGCCTTCTGGGAGGGGCTGATTGCGGCTTCGGCGCTGATCGGGGTGTTCCTCGGCGGCTTCCTGGGTGGCTGGTTCACCGACAAATACGGGCGCAAGGTGCTGTACCTGGTCGACCTGATCGCCATTGTCGGTTTTTCGGTGGCGCAGTTCTGGGTCGAGTCGGCCTGGGCATTGTTCGCCTGGCGGTTGTTGATTGGTATCGCGGTCGGCGCCGACTACCCGATCGCTACCTCGCTGCTGGCCGAGTTCCTGCCACGCAAGCAACGCGGGCCGCTGCTGGCGGCAATGGTACTGATGTGGTTCGCCGGGGCCGCCGTGGCCTACGTGGTCGGTGAACTGTTGCTGCGCGTCGGCGGCGATGACGGCTGGCGCTGGGTATTGGCCAGTGCGTTGGTCCCGGGTGCGTTGTTCCTGATTGCCCGTAGCGGCACGCCAGAATCGCCACGTTGGCTGCTGAGCAAGGGCCGCACTGCCGAGGCGGATGCCGTGATCAAACGCGTCTACGGCCCGGATTACTCCATCGCCGATCTGCCCGAACACGTCAGCGGCAAACCGGTGTCGGTGTGGTCGCTGTTCCACTCCGGCTACGGCAAGCGCATGGCCTTTGTCACCCTGTTCTGGACCTGCGCCATCGTCCCGCTGTTCGCCATCTATGCGTTCGCCCCAAAGGTGCTGCAGGCGCTGAAGCTCACCGGCGACTGGGCCGCCTACGGCTCGATCGCCATCACCCTGCTGTTCACCCTTGGCTGCCTGCTGGCAACCAAGCTGATCAACCGCCTGGGGCGGCGCAAGATGCTGATCCACAGCTTCCTCTGGTCGGGCATGTCGCTGGTGCTGCTGGGCGTGTTCCCCGACGCATCGCCCACCACCGTGCTGGTGCTGTTTGGCGCCTACGCGGTGTTGATCGGCGGCGCCCAGGTGCTGGAATACGTCTACCCCAACGAATTGTTCCCCACCGAGATCCGCGCGTCTGCCGTTGGCCTGGCCACTTCGCTGTCGCGTATCGGCGCGGCCGTGGGCACCTACCTGGTGCCTATTTCCCTGGCCACCTATGGCATTGCCAACACCATGTTCGCCGCCGCGTTGATCTCACTGTTCGGTGCACTGATCTCGTGGTGGCTGGCCCCAGAGACCAGCAAGCTCGACCTGCAGCAAGCCGCCGCATTGGGCGGGGCCGCCCCTGCACCGTCACCGTCCTACAAAAACGTTGCCCGAAAAGCCTGAAGGAGCCACACCATGAACCAAGTGCTTACCGTTGTCCGCAATGCCGCTACCTCGCCCCTGGGCACGCCAGCCCCTGCCCGGATGCCGATCGGCGAACCGATCGCCCACGCCGCCAGCGCCCAGGACCAGACCGATGAAGCGGTGGGTGCCAGCATCGGCATCTGGGAAAGCAGCCCCGGGGTATTCCGCCGCTTCCTGAAAAACCGCGAATTCAGCCATATCGTCAGCGGCAGCTGCACCTTTACCCCCGACGGTGGCGAGCCGGTCGAGCTGCGAGCGGGCGATGCGGTGCTGTTCCCGGAGAACTGCGAAGGCGTGTGGGAGATCCACGAGACCCTGCGCAAGACCTACGTACTGTTCTGAGGAGCGCGCGGATGATCGAACGTATCAACCCCGGCAAACGGGCCAGCCAGATGGTTCTGGTGGATGGCCGCCTGGAAACCTCCGGGATCGTCGCCCTTGCACAGGGCGATATCGCTGCGCAGACGCGGTGCGTGCTGGCGCAGCTGGAGCAGTGGCTGGCACAGGTTGGCGCAGGTAAGGGCAACCTGACCCGCGTGCAGATCTGGCTGGCTGACATGGGGGAGTTTGCGGCGATGAATGAGGTGTATGACGCTTGGGTCGGGCAGCAGCCACCGGTACGGGCGTGTGTGGGGGCTGCGCTGGCGGCGCCTGAGTATCGGATCGAAATTCAGGCATTTGGACAACTTTGATAGCGCCGGGGCCGCTTTGCGGCCCATTCGCGGGCAAGCCCGCTCCCACAGGTATGCATCTATCCCATCTGTAGGAGCGGGCTTGCCCGCGAATGGGCCAGCAAGGTTTGATTACAGCTCCGGGTCCAAGCCTACTTTGTCCCCATGCCAGTCAAACCGCTCCACTTCATGCCGCCGTTTGCGGAAGCTGTAAGGCGTCTCGCCGTACTGCTTGCGGAACCACAAGATGAAGTGCGACGCATCGGAAAACCCACACGCCAAGGCAATGGTGGTGATGTTCTGGCTGGTATTCACCAGCAAGCGCCGGGCGTGGTCCAGGCGCAGCTTGCGCCAGTAGTTGGCCGGCGGCTCTTGCGTGTTGGCAACGAACTCGCGGTGCAACTGCCGCGGGTGTGTGCCCACTGCCTCGGCCACCGCCTTGAGGGTCATCGAGGCATCCAGGTTGGCGCGCATGAAGGCAATGGCCCGTTGCACACGGTCGTTCTGGTAAACGCTTTCGCTGGCGGCCTTGTCCTCTTGCGCGTCGGCACGCTCGTCCACCAGCAGGTACTCCAAGCCCTTCTGCGCACGCACCGCGCCGCAGTGCCGGCGAATCAGGTTGGCCGCCAGGTCGATGGCCGTGCCGCCCGGGCAAGTGATAATGCCGCGGTCATCCACATAGCTCTTGTCGATCACGGCGGTGGACAGCGGGAAACGCTCCTTGAACTCATCGCGCAAGGTGAAATGCAATGCGCACCGCCGGCCATCGAGCAGGCCGGCCTTGCCCAGCACGAACGAACCTGAACACAGGGCGATGATCGGGATATTGGCCGCATGCACCTCACGCAGCGCATCGAGTAGCCAGTCTGGGGGGTTACGCGTTTCGCCCAGCAGCCCGCCCGCCAGCACGATGTAGTCGTACTGGGCAAACAGGTTGAGCGGTTTGGTCGGCGAAATGGGCATGCCGCAACTGGCGGTGATCGGCTGGTCGTCCAGGGTCATCCAGTCCCATTGGCAATACACTTGCTGACTGCGGAACGACTTGTCGGCGGCGAAGCGCAACGAGTCGACCAGGCCAGCGACCGGGACCAGGGTGAACTGGTTGAGGAGCACGAAGCCAACCCGCAGTTCCGGTTTTATCTGCGAGGTGGCTTCGGGGGGCTGTGGTTGTTGTTGTAGGGCGACCATGGACGCTGCTCACATGACATCCGAAGTGGGTGTCATTCTAGGCGTCTTCAGGCGTCCGCCATATCATATTTAGCGCCAAGAATAGTAGATTTCCGACACGGGTTACTTTTTACGTGACCTCGCAACAGCATTTCTGGCGGAGTAGTGCTTCTCACTAGGGTTAGCGCCTATCACGCTCTCTGCTTTATCGTAGCCGTCAGTTGAAAGTTGTACTGCAACGAAGTGCTGTTCGTTGTTGAAAGTGACCTCGTAAATTGGACGTTTACCCATGAGTGGCCGGGGGTTTTGAATGCCTATTACTTTGCCATGGGCCAAGGCGGCCATCACCAAATCAGCGATGTCCTTATCCCTCGTTATGCCCTGATCAGCGAAGTCGGCACGGTGCCGAGTGGTAACATGCTTGAAGCCCCGAGATTCTGTACCTCTTTCCAAGAAGAAATATTCTTGCTTCGTACCATCACTCTTTGGCCTTTGGCCAATAGCCATAACACCATAACCCGATTGCCTGTCTGTCGGTAGATATCGTTTCAACTTCTCATACACTGGACTATCTGTTTTGCCAGCCTCCCTGACTGCCACGGATTCTTTCTTCGGCGACCTGCTTGCCTGCTTACTCTTAGGACTAGGAGCTTGCGACCAGCCATCGTCGTCTTGGGTATCTGCTGCAGAGGGCTCTAATTGAGAGGATGAAGCGAGCAGACCAGCACCATCTCGGCTCGCCCCTGCTGAAGCTGAAGTTGATGCGACTGGGTCATTAGCAGCGTCACCGGCCCCGCTGGCAACCGACGTGCCTTGTGCTCCGGAGCTGTTCCCCCCGCCCTTGTTCTTTTTCCCTTTGCCCCTCAACCCCAACTCATCAACCAATGTCATCGGGTTGTTACGCACCATCGCGTACAAGTTCAAGCCATCCACCGTACCTGCCGGGTCCGCACTCAACCACCGCCCCAGCCAAGGCTGGTAATAGCGATACCCGTAGTAGTACAGCCCCGTCGCATCGCGCTCCTTGCCCGAATAACGAACGAACTTGTAGCGCCCCTGAACTTCGCTGCGAGCGGCCCATACCGCCGTGCCGCCGTACGGGTAGTACTCCTCTCGACTAATCACCGCACCACTGCCATCGACCTCCAGGCAACCGCTGCCCAGTTGGTCGGCATAGCTGTAACGCAATTGCGCGTTGGCAAGTTCTGGGGGTTTGCCTGCAGCCCAGTGCAAGGCCCGCACCTGGGCGTGCCCAGCGTCGCCCACCAGCACCACCTGCAACTGTTCGGTCAACGTGCCGCCCTGGGTTGTACTGCGCTGCTCCAGGCCTGGCAGGTACTGCACACGTTGCGTGCGCATGTGGGCCGCGGTCTTTTGGGTACTGACCTTGAGCACGCGTTGGTTGCCAATGTCATAGCGATAACTTTCGCCATCGTCCGCCGCCCCTTCGCGCATGACCTGGGTAACGGTGTGCAACTCACCGCGCGGTGTCCAGCTCAGTTGCTGGCTCGGCAACAACGCCTTTTGCTGGCCACTGGCGTTGAACAACGCCTCGACGGCGGTCGGGTCCTGGGTTAGCGCGCTGTCCACGGCCCGGTTGCTGCGGTCGCTGACGGTGATATCGGTGGTGTAGCTGTGGTTGGTGGCGGGCGCGCTGTGGCGGATGCGGGTCAGGTTGCCCGCCATGTCGTAGGTATAGGTGCGGTTGTAGCAGCTGTAGGTGACGTTATCGAGGATCGCCATATCCGGCAGATTGACGCCCTGCTGGCCGGCATTGGCCATCTCGCGCCCGGTGGCGCTGGCCAGCCGGTACAGGCTGTCGTAGACATAGGTGCTTAGCGGTTCGACTTTCTGATTGCGCCAGAAGCGGGTTTCTTCGGCGTCGTTGCGCACACTGAGCACATTGCCCACCGGGTCGTAAGCGTAGCGCAGATCTTGCAGCACCTTGGCCCCTTGCGCGTGCCCTGTCGGGCGCTCGGTGCGTACTTCTGCCAGCAACTGTGTGCGCGGTTCGTAGCAGTATTGGGTGACCAAGCCGTTACCGTGCTCCTCGCGCAGCTTTTGCCCAGCCGCCGAATAGCTCAAGGCGTTGAGAATGACCTGCTCAGGGCCGCCCTCGAGCGTCAGCCAACGCTGCGTGAGCAGGCCCGCCACGTCGTAAGCCTGGCGACGCAGATGGCCTGCGGCATCACGCGTGGTCAAGGGTGCACCGGTCGCATCCACCGTGCTCAGCGTGGTGCTGGCTTCGCTTTCCGGCTGCAGTTGGGCCTCCCAATCGGCAGGCTGTTCACTTTGCCAATCCGCCTCCACCTGCGGGTTATCGGCATCCACCAGCAAACGCTGCGTGGTCGCTAGGGGTACACCAGTCAAGCCAACGCCATGGGTCTGCAGCACACCGGCGGTGTGGTAGTGCCGGCTCGCCTGGCCCGCCAGATTGTGGGCTTTTTCTGCGGCGCTGTTGCCGGCATATACCACCCGCTCCAGCCGACAAGCCGCGTGGCCATTGACCTGTTCGCTAATGCCCACGAGGCGCCCAGGCAGGGTGGCGTTCTCGTAGTGCCAAGTGCGGGTGACCGCTTCACTGCGCACGTGCTCGCCGCGCTCATCAAGCGCGATTCGCGACACGGCAAGCAACGGGCGCCCCGCTGCATCGCTCAGGTTGATCGACACGCCGGCGTCGGCGCTTTGGGTGCACACCGGGGTGCCGGCCAGGTCGGTCAGCCAGGCAAAGTTACCCCGGCCGCTGGCGTGCAGGCGCGGGTCGCAACTGTGGGTCATGAAACCCTTGGCGTCATGCTGCTGGCGCGTAATCCGAGGTTGCGTCAGGGTTGGCGTGTCTGGGTGACGGTGGTAGTGGATAGTCCGGGCCACCAGGCCGCGGTTGTCCACGACCGTGACGGTAGGGGTATTGCGATGGACAGCGTTGTCCGAAAAAGCAGGCATCGCGTGCCTCCTGTTCTTGAATTCTGCATGGGGTTGAGTGGCATGGCGTGCGCCAGGTAGCGCGCGCCATCAGGTCGCGTTCAGGCCGTGTCGTTCTCGTCCTGCGCTACCGTGAACCAGGGGTAGTACTCGGTACGCCGTTCCCAGCCCGCGGCGGTGAGGACGCGGTAAACGCGCCCCATGGCGTCATACAGCTGGGTATCGGCATACAGCCCGGGGCGGCCGCTGTCATCGCTTACAGGGCGCCAGTCATCGAGGTAGTACGGCAACCAGGTGCGCACGGGCTGGCCTTTGTTGTCGTACTCAGTCTTACCTGTCACCGCCCAGCGCCGCGCTGCGGGCTGCACGCGTGCAGCACCGTTGGCATCGCGCTCGAGGCTGCCTGCGGCGGTACGCACCCACGCATCGCCGGGCGCACTCAGCACGGCGGTCTGCAACAGGCGGCCGGCGCCATCGCTGTGCGCCACGTTTACGCGCAGCTGCTGCGCAGGGTCGCCGTCGTAGCGGTCGGTCTGCAGGCTGATGATGTGTGGCGGCTGGCGGCTTTCGCTGTCGTCCACAGCGGGCAGGCCTTTGGCCTTGAGCAGGCGACGCAGCGCCAGCTCGCCCATGCGGGTAGCCAGTGGGCGCCCCTGCCTGTCACGTGCCAAGGGCATCCAGCTGTCGGTCACTACCCGGTGCGCCGTGGCCACGGGTACCTCGCCTCCTTCGAGTGCCAGGATGCCCTCGACCGTTGCCGGCAGCGTGAATGCCTTGCTGCTATAGCCGGCCGACTGGCCCTGTTCCGTGCCGTAAAAGCGGGTTTGTGTCACTCGCCCCAAGGCATCGAGGCTTACCTGGTGCTGGTTGTCGTTGGCATCGGTCATGGCTACGGGCGTGAGGAAACGCCAGTCATACTCGAAGCCGGTTTCCAGGCCAGCGGCGTCGGTTAGCTTCAGCACTTGCTGGGCGTGTGGGCTCCAGTCAACACGCTGCTCGCCAAGCAGCTCGCTGGCACGCAGCGTGGCCAGTCGATAAAACAGTGACGCACCCTGGTGCTTGATCAGGTCGTGGCGGCTGACGTACACCCGCTTGCCGTCCTCAGCCAAGGCGATGAGGTGATAGCCGCCGTTGGCCTGCCACTGTGCCAGCTCGTGCGGCAAAAGCGTTGTCTCGAGCGCAGCCAAGGTGGCGTGTTCGAGCATGGCGGTTTCGCGGTAGGCCACCAGCGCCTGGCGGATTGGCGCAGTGGTCAGTTGCCCCTGGGCATCGCACCATTGCTTGCGCTGATAGCCCGACAGCGTGGCAGCGTCCAGGCCCTGCAACGGGCCGTCGGGTGCCAGCAGATGCTCCACGCAGAAGCCGCCCTGCGGCAGCGCGTGCGCTGGCAGCGCCAGCACATCGGTACGGGTCGCTTCGATCAACCCGGACACGTAATCATGGCCGTCCTCCAGGTTGTGTACCCGATGGCGCGCGTGCTCAAGCCAGGCCATGTCCTGCTGAGGGTCGCGGGCATCGTCCAGCAAACCGGCTGGTAGCGAGGCTGGATAAGGCGATGGGGAGACTGCAACCCGGCGCGGGTAATGCACCTGCACCTGCTGCAGGACATGGCCGTACTTGTCTTGGCCAAGCACCAGGGTCTGCGTGATAACCGGGTCTTGGACAATGCGCTCGGTGGTGAAGGCCAGGCTCTCTATTGCCGTTACCAAGGCCGCAGGCCGGTCGGCGTGCGCGGTCTCGTAAACCCGCACTTGCCAGCGCTGACGGGTGATGCTGTACGGCACTCCAGCGTGTTCAGTGCCGTCAAGGCCGTAGGTTTCACTGCGCACTTGCGCCCCTTTCAAGGCACAAAGCAGCCAACGCCGGGCTGCACCTTGCGGCGAGTAAGGCACATCGCAGTCACCTTCAAGGCGAGTGAAGCGCACCGGTTGCAAGGGAAAGTCCGCCTCTGCGCTGCCCTGCCCATCAAAGCCCTGTGGCGCGATGCTATCCAGGTCTTCGATGCCACTGAGGAACCACTGGCGTACTTGCGCCGGCGGCGAACGCTCGGCGGCCGTGCCCTGGGCGTCGCTCAGGGTGTCGGTCTGGATCAACTGCCTGAAACCGCGAAACTCGCGCTCGACTGGGTCCCAGACCGGGCTCTGATAGCGCATGCCACTGACAGTACGCAGGCCACTGATGTCGTCCACAAGGGTCACCTGGGCCAAGGTGTGAACCGGGAACGGCAAGCGACTGATCGCCGTCTTACCTTCCCCTTGCAGGGCACGCTTTTCATCCAGCCAGCTCTGCGCCGAACTGCGGTAGTCGAACAGCGTACGGCCACCGGTGTTGCTGCACACCTCAGCCAGCAACCAGGGGCGTCGGTCGTTGAAGCGGTACACCCAGCTGCGTGGAGAGAGGTGCGGCACAGTCAGCACCAGCTCTGCACAACCCTGCCCGCGCAAATCGACCAGTTGCAGTTTACAGCTGGCGTCGAGCACGACCCCCTCTGGCGCCGGCACGCAATGGCTTTCGACGAAGCGATTGCCGTTTTGGCTGACGAATACCCGGACGCGGTCGGCGTCTACATAAAGGATATCGGTAGTACCACTGCCATCGGTATCGCCAAGCAATACCCGCGAGGCGTTGAAATGTTCGATGGCAAAACCCGGCATCTGCACAGGGTTGGCAAAACGGCCGTGTCCAAGCATCGGCCAATAGGTGACGCCCTCGGCCGTGACCTCGATCAATTGCTGCAGCCCTGTACCCGCCAGGTCGGCAAATGCCACCAGCCGGTGCTCGCCGCCAGGCAATGGCAGCGTGGGGCCAGCCACGATGTCGCAGGCGGGCTGCCAGCCGGCACCACGCACCCTGGCAGACAAGCGCACGCTACGTGGCCCGATCATCACCAGGTCCTGCTGCCCGCCACCGCTGAAGTCGACCAGTTGCGCATCCCCATGGGCCAGCTCGCTGGGCATGGCGTCGGCGGCAATGAAGTCACGCCATTGCCCATCCGGCGTCAGGGTGAAGCTGCCGCGAACACCCGGCAGGTTGACCAGCCATTGTGGCTGACCGTCACCCTCGAGGTCGGCCAGCATTCCTGTGCCTGGGCGCGGCGCTCCCGGTAATACCTGTGACTCGCCCCACGTGATGACATCGCCACCCAGGTCACTGTTGCGTTCTGGCGCGCGATACCACCAGGCACCTGCATCCTGGAACAGCAAACCCGGCAGGCCCTCACCGTGTAGATCTACCATCTGCCAGTGCGGTGCACTGAAACCATCGAGGTCGGGCAATGCCTCCCAGTCTGAGTGCTCACGCCCTGGGCGACTCAGCTCGAATTCCACCGGCGGCAGCAACAACGGCGTGCCATCGGTTTCGTAAGCGATCTGTTGCGCGGCGACCAGCACCGAGGCGACGCCCGATGCGTCATACCCCAGGTGCAAGCGCGAAACCAGTTGCGGGCTTGGGTCAGCGTCCCCGGCCATCATGCGCGTACGGTGCCACAGCAGCACCTCGTGGCAAAGCCGCCGCACCCGTTTATCGAAGCCCCAGCGCCAGTACGAAAAGCAGTCCTCGCGCACCGGCCAGGGTGCCTTCACCTCGAACGCCGGTGGGGTGTTCACATCCACGCCGCGCTCGCCGTAATCCAGCTGCATCACGGTCATGAAATCGTCCGGGCGAAAGGCATGCTGCGGTATCAGCAGCGCTGCGCTTGGGGTTGCATTCATGGCGTGGACGGCAACCAAGTAGGTGTTGGCAACCTGCGGGTGCATGGCCTGTTCGTGCGCATCACACCCCGCCTGGTCTTCGCTGCGGTAGGTGTAGACCACATGCTCCCCCGTGGCACTGACGGTCTCTTCGGCATACCAGCACGCGACCTCTGCCGGTTTGCCGGGCTTGGCCAGGCGTGCCGAGGCCGACCAGCCAAACAGCGTAATGCTGCCGTCGGCATGGTATTGCAGCCAGAAGCCCGGCGAGTCGGGGCTTTCTTGCGCTTGCCAATGCTCCAGGCGCTGGTCGCGGCCGCCACTGCGCTGCACCCAGGCGGTTACCGTGTGAGCAGCGGGGGTGTCGGAAAACGGCAAACTGGCGACAGTGCGCGGCGCCCCGCGGTCGAGCAGGATTTCCTCGCCATCGGGACCCTGCCAACGGTCACTGAGGGTGTAACGCGGGACACCAAGGCGGTCCAGGCGGCAGACAGTGGGCGGGCTACACTGCCAGCCAGCACCGAAGGCGCCATTACCTGCCGAAGAACGGTAGGCCAGGCTCAACGACGGCGACAACGCGCGGCCGACCGGCAATGGTAATGGAAGCGACCAACCTGCGGCGCCGTCGGCGCTGCCGACTGACAGCATGCCTCCGCCCGCCGAAACCGTACCGCCGCCCTTGGGCAGCGAGGGGGGGCTGAACACAGGTTCACCGCCGGCACCCGAAGGGGTGACAGACATATCATTCATGATGTTGCTCCTTGACGACCCCCGCGCCTTGGCGCAAGGGTCAGGAAATAGGAAGTCGGCCTCAGCGGGAGGGCACCTGGGTACCCTCCCCTGCTCCTTAGCGAACGGTGAACTGCACGTGCAGAATGATGTCGCTGAGGCGTTCCAGCAGTGCCCGCTGATCGCCCTGGGGTTGGGCGAAGTTCAACGACATCTGGGTCTGGTCTTGGTCATCATCCCCCATGGCGATGTGCAACCCTTCGAACGGCAGCAACTGGTTACCTGGGCGGAATGCCGGGTAACCATTGAGCTGGCTGAACTGGCCGTTGTCCTGCATGGCATGGGAGATGTTCATCTGCTCACAGCCCGCAGGCAGGCCTTGAGCACTGGTCAACAGCCGTGCATGCACATCCTGGTAGGGGCCCAGCAAGGCTGGCAGCGAGACGGCAATGCTGCGGATGCGTCGCGAAGCTGCAGTTTCGAAGCCTGCTGCCAGGTTCAACGTTTTAAGGCCGAACTGGATCGATAGCATGCCGTTCGCAGCCAGTGCAAAGCTGCTGTTTTCAAGCGTGTCATCGACCTCAACTGTTTTACCGTCAAGCAGCGCCTTGACCGCCTCACCCAGGGTTACGGCTTGGTCTTGCGAGCTGAGCTTGCCGTCGAAAAGCCTGGCCAGTGACACCGTGCGCGTCACCTCAAGCTCGCGCTTCTGCCATTTGACCCAGGCTGTTTCCATCTGCCCCAGTGCCAGCATCAGCCCTTCACCACACAGCAAACCCGACCAGGCGCTGTTCCAGGTGCCGGTGCGCAGGTACACATCCGTGTCGCCTTTCTCCCACTGCAGGGCCTTTTGTGCCATCAGGCAGCGCGACACAGTGAGGTCGTAATAGGTGTAGAAAATGCTCGCCAGGCGTGCGCGCAGCCAGCTGTACATGGCCTTACCAGTGTACTTGCCTTGGTACAAAGCAAGCTGGGCCTGTGGATGGGCAGCTTGGGTGTTCAAGTGGGCAATGTGCATATGGGCGGAGGTTTCACGTACTGTAAGGGCATCAAGTTGAGCCTGTACGGTCGCCATCTGTTTCTCTGCCGACTCATACTGGAACTTCCACTCAGCACGGCGGCGCGCGAAGACCTCCTCTTGGCTAAGGCGCGATGCCTTGATCCCATACACTTTCGAGCGCGCGCCAAAGCCGTAGGCAACGGCTTTCAATACATCTTCCGGTTTACCGCCACCGTTGGAGAAACCAAAGATCTTGGGGAAGGCGGCAATGATCGAAGCCCCTGCCATGAGGGCAGATTCAGCCGCACCTGCCTGTTCAGACTCGGTTCGCAACTTCAGCGCAAGGTGCTCGCGATCAGAGATGTTCCTTTGGTAGAGGTTCAGGTAGTGATTCCGACTGGCCGTGGCCGCCACCAGCGAACTTTGCAAGGTCACGCGGTCGGCTGCCAGCTCCTTGAGGGTGTGCTTGAACAGCGCCACATTGCTCTCGGCAAGCTCCGCGCCCTGGCTGGCCAGCAAGCCTGCTAACGCCTCGGCATCCTGGCGCTCGAGAATCCATTGCATCTCGCTGCCAAAATGAATCAGCTGGGCGGCCATGCTGCGGGCACCGTCGAGCAACACGGTGAAGCGCAGCGCCGGCACGTCGTTGACTTCCGTCAGGCCACGTTCGCCACTCGCCTCTGCCGCCACTGCAGCGGCCAGCAACGCTTTGGGGTCGGCCGGTGTGGCGTAGAGCGGCAAGCGTAGCGGCTGGCCATCGAGGGTCAGGTTGTGGCGCAGGTTGTACTGTCGAATGCGCAGCGCCTCCCAGTAACCGAGCATAGTCCGGTTGACCTCTGGCAGAAACGGGCTTTCGCCGGGCACTGCGGCCTGCCCCAACACGGGTTCGTTCCAGCCCGATGCCGGCGGCGTCCAGGGAGCGTCGCCCAGCAGGCTCACCGCGCGCTGATACCAGACGCTGGCTTCGCTGAGGGTGTCGCGCTGCAGCTTGCGGTAAGCGGCATCGCCGCGGCCGATGCAAATGTCCAGCAGGCGCATGAAGACGCTGTATTTGTAATGCATCGGGTCGTTCTGCGCCACGGCATCCGGGTCGAGCGACTTCAGGGGGTCGTCGTTCCAGCTGGTGTCTTCTTCCAGCGGCCGTACATTCCACATCCGCTGTGTGCCTACGCCGGATATTGAGTAGCCAGCCGGGTTGAACACGTACTTCAGCCACTGTTCGGCAAGGTCAAAGCGTTCTTCCTGAAGAAAGCGCTGCATGACCAACATTGGGGTGTAGTAGAACAACTCCCAGAAATACAGGGCATTGGCGCCGGTGAAGTCCATGCTTTCAGTGTCGTTCCTGCCAAATACCTGCACACTGTCCACATTGTCCTTGAGCAGCACTTGGCCGGCAGATGCCGCATCAGAGTCACGCTGAATTGCCAGGGTATCGCTTGAGATCATGATGCTAAGGCCTGATACGGCCTTGTTGTGTTTAGCGCTGTATTTCGTCTCCAAGTGGTAGGACTGTTGCCCGACATACCGCTGATCCGACTCGAACATCATGCTGGCGAGCACCTTGGCGTTGCTGAGCTGCCCACTCCAAAGCAAGGTGCGCTCCTCTTTGTCGGTAGCAAGCCAGACTTCGGCCCAGCGCTCTGGGCCGTGATACGAAGCCTTGTACACCGGAAGTGTCAGACGCACGACGACGCCAAGTTTCGGCTCGGCCATGAGCTGGGTGTCGTAGTTCAGGATTGCGTCGATCCCTGAGACCGCCTTTACCGTCAGCTCCCGGGCGAACAGGGTGTTAAGACGGGTTACCTGCCCTCTGTGCGCCAGATACTGAGCACCTTGATCAGTGGCACCGATGATGGCGGTCTTGAGTACATCGGCATCTTTGTAAACCTTGAGGGTGTAGTTGCGGGTGTTGCCGTTGCCAAACATGTACTCGATGCGGTGCAGGGCTTCGCTCGCCCCCTCCCACTCGCTGATATCGCCCATTGGTGCGGTGGTGTTCAACCGTACCTGTGCCGGCCCTTGTGACAGATCGTACTCCTGGCTGGCCTGTGCGGTTTTCCAGCGCGTGCCATCGACGCTGTAGATGCGGCATAACACTTCATTAGCAGGCACTCTGCCAAGCAGGTTCAGGTAATCCTGAGGGTAGAGGGTGTCTTCAAAATGGCGCTGTGTGTAGCCCAAAACCCCAGGTATATTTGTTGGTGAAGGGTTAAAGTTCCCGTCCTCACTAAAGTAAAGACTCATTTTCGTTAACGAATTGCTTTCCGTAAAACGGACGCGTGCGACCACTGCGTCCCCGGCAACGCTCTCAATCCTATTCAACCCAGCCCAATAAGCATACCGAGTATCGTTAGCGACCCATGTAATAGAGCTACTGTTATGCCCGAAGTACGAAGTCATTTGTGACGCACTGATGACCAGATACCCCCAGTCATACCCGCCTTCTTCTCGACGCAACAGCAATGCACCCTCATCACTGCGTAACAGGCCTCTTATTTGTCTTCTTTCTGTGGCCAATGCAGGATATTGCGCAAGGAGGACCTCAACCCATTTATTTTCAATGGGTGGCCGCTTTTGCGCTACCGACAACTGGCTGCGAAAATACAGGCTGTAGCTGTTCCCAGCCTCTCCTACACCAGCGATAACCTTGGCTTCATCGAGCCTTGCATCAAACTGCGTAAAACCGCTGGGCGTACCATTCCCGGCAGTGACCGGCATGTGATTATCCGCAGTTGGCAGCTCCTCCCATTCGAAAACCGCGCACATGCCGGTATCAAGGGTGGTATCCAGCCAGTGCTGCACCGGCCCCAGGAACAGTTCGACACTGCCCAGCGTGCGGCTGCTGAAGTTCTCGGAAATCTCCAAGCCGGTAACAGTAGACGCTTCGCTAACTTTCTCTGCAGCCCGATCATAGATGGCTGCCAGCAGCCCATCACGTTGCGGCCAGGCGGCAAGAAACAACGAGAGGTCTTCCAGAACTGTTTCATCGCCAATATTGACCTCGAGCGGGTACTCGATGGGCACGCTCCACTTGCCGTCATAACGCAGCCAGGCCAGCTTGAACGTCCAGTTCCACTCACGCAGTTTCGGCTGCCCGTTGTCATCGCGGGTAATAATTTTCTCCTGGCGCTCTACCCAGCCCAGGTGCAAACGCCCGCGGAATACCACAGGCCGAATCAGGCGCCCTTGCACCTGCGGGGCCAGTTCGATTTTCGTCCAGGCGGTCCAGGCATTGGCTGGCAGCACGCCTTCTGGAGCACGCTTGGCTTCGTCCACAGTGCGCCACCAGTACTGGTGAGGCTGGCTGCGGCTACGCCCAATAAACCAGGATTTGCCCGTGTCGGCTTCGCGGCTGTCGTGATAGCCACTGATAGTCTCCAGGTTGGCCACTTCCTCGAACGCACTCAGGTAGCCCTGGAAGGCATCGCCCACCGTATCGTCATTGACCTGCGCCTGCCCCAGCGTTTGCAGCATGTCGTCCATTGCCGGGGTTTGCCCCAGGCGTACCGTCGGGTCGATGTAGTTTTCTGGGTAGTACATCAGCATTTGCCCTGCAGCCCAGTTGGCATAGCTGGCGTTCCAACGCGTCCAGTCCTTGAAAAACTGGCGACCCAGCACAACATGGCGCACGTTGGCCGGGTCTTCTGGCGTCGACAGGGTGCAGTGGATGAACTGCTGCAGGGCCGACATCGCTTCGGCGATACGGCTGCTTATCACCTGTTCGGCGTTCAGCACGTCGATCAACAGGTGCTTGTTCAGCGCTTCGACAGTGAAGTTCTGTTTCGCGCCCAGCACGCCGGTCAGCGCCAGGCTAAGCGGCCGTTCCGTGGCGGCATGGGCCGCCGTGACCTGCGACGGTTTCAAGCCTGCATGAAAAGCGTCTGCCATCTGCCGCCATGCGGCCCACTCGTCGTCCTGGGCCAGTAATTTTGCCAGCGTGTCTGGCATCACGGCATAGGCTTCGGCCAGTTTCGCCCACTGCATCAGCAGTTCGATTTCCTGCCAGCTGTGGACCTTTGTCGGCTCTTTCAGCTCGTCTTGGTCATGTGCATGCACAGCCGCCTGCGCCAACGTCGCTTGAGCAACACCGGTAGTCATAGAAAGCTGGGACAACGATACGCCTGCACCTTCACCAAGTGCCGCCAGCAGTGCGCCGCCTGCGCCTGACGGGTCCGCTAGCGTGCTTAGCCAGTCACTGAAGTTGCCGAGCGCCATGAGGGTCTGGACATCCCGCAGCAAGCCAGCGGTGCCACTGTGCCCGGCGTTGGCTGCCAGCAACTGTGGCTTTTCCACCAACAGGCGCAGCGCATCGCCTGTGACGCCGCATCCATGCGCGATGAGTGTCATTTGCGCGAGGGTGTAGGCAAAGTCGACCAAGACACGTTCATGCGGGGCCGAAGGGTCGGCCTTGCGCAGGCGTTCGCAGGCCTGCTGCAGCGTGAGCCCACTCGGCTCGGCACGGTTTACCCAGTTCAACAATGCTTGCGCCAACGCATCACCACTGAGGTTGAACGTGGAGGCGGTCAAGGGCGAAAGCACGCCTAGCAGATCCTGCACTGTCGGTGCTTCGGGTAGTTGCGCGGCGCTCAAGGCGGCTCGCATGTCGTTGAGCAGATTGCCGACTTCGGTACTGGCTGGGATGGCCTCGACAGCGCGGGTCATCAGTTGCAGATCGTGAACGGTCCAGCCACGGGTAGCCATCCAGTCGGTGGTGCTGCGCAGCTCCTGCAACAATAGCTGCCATCCGCTGTTGTCCAGCGAGTGCATCGGATGCGGCGCACCCATCATCTGCAGCAGTTGGCGCAGCTCAGCAAGCGTCAGACCGTGATGCCGAGCCCACAGGCTCAAGGTGTACAGCGCGGACAAATGGGACATGATGACATTCATGCCAACGTCGGCATCCGCAAGGCCACTGATAAGCCGGCCCAGCTCGAACAGCCCTTCGTCATCGGTTTGGCAGGCACGCTTGAGGGTTGCCTTGATGTCGGCATGCTCGCTGGCATGGTCCGGGTGCAGGCGCAGCCGCGTATTGTCTCTGATCAAACCGCCTGCAACCAGTGGCGGGTCATTGAACAGGCGGTCGAACTGGCTTTTTTCAGTGCCGTCGGACGCTTCGGAGATAAACCCCCTGGCCATGAGCAGCGCGTCCTGGTGATCGATGCCGTAACGCTTTACTGAATGGGCGGTGCGCAAAACAATGGCCAGCGTCTGGTCAGTGATCTGGCTTGGCTCGACGCTATTAATGATGTCTTGCAGTGCCCGTGGGGACAGCTGGGTCACTTTGTACAGGCGAACGATCTTGTTCAACTGAAGCAGGTACGCAGCGATCGACAACCGCGTGCAGGTAACATTTAACGTGCTTTCACGGCTCTCATGGTCAGCGCTAGCGGACCGCGTCCATTTAGCGGTGAGCGCGGCCTCGGCCGGCACGTCGGCCCATTCGAAACTGTGGCGATACTCGACATCAGGCGCACAGTGGTCGAGCCCATAATCTGACGCTTTCAATTCAAACTCAAAAGGACCGCTGAGTTCAAATTTAACAACGCGATTGATCTGAAACTTGAACGCCAACTGCCAGGTGTCGTTATGCAATGGATACAGTCGAACATAACGCATATTGGGAGGCGTATCACTCAACGTCAACTGGATCATTTCGTCATCGGCACGTGTCGTCAGCGTGCGCCCAATGTATTCAGCTTTATCCATTTCCCCCATGAAGCCTTGCAGTTCAGCATCTGTCAGGCCAAACCAGCTGCGCAAGCGCGCGGGCTGCATCATGGCGGTTGGCGTCATGCCAGGGAAGTACTTGGTAAACTGCTCTTCAGCATTTTGCTCGTTGATGTCGTCCGTCAATAAACGGCGCAACGCGGGCGATATATCATAGTGAAGGCAGGCCAGTGCAGCGTCATCCAGATGCTTGGTGAAGTGGGGTGCCGCCAGCAGGTGCGACAAATCCGCATCGTTCTGGACAAACACCTGGCGCAGGCGATTGTGATGATGATGGTACGGCGTAGTGCTGTTGCCGACATCGGTCGACAGCGTTTCAAGAAGCTGGTCATGGTTCAACGCCGGGCTGCCCGGCGGGGTAAGCGCCTCAATCGCCCGGCTCAGCAATATCTCATTGGACAGGCTGAGGGCACTGATCGGCGTGTCCAGATTGTTCTGGCTAAGTACCAATTGCCGCAGGTCGGGGCGGCGTTCGTCGATATGCCAGGGGTTTTTCGCGGGATACAACTCCTTCGCCTGTTTATACAGCTCTGCCAGATAAGCCGCCGGCGAAAACATCGAGGCTACATCCCCAGGGGCACAGTATCGTCCTGGGCGCTCGATCGGCCGATCGTTAACGTGCTGGAGACGCTTCGGCACAAGCGGAGAATGACGGATGATGATATTTTTCTCATCGAGCAGGGTTCTGTTGCGTGCCCGGCGTACTTGGTCGTGCAACTGGCGAGCTTCGTCAATATCAACCATATCGCCCAATTGCTCACGCAGTTCTTCGACAGATAGATCGCCCAAGGACGCCAGCGAATCGACCTTCAACTTGCTCATGAGAGACTTACTCTGTTCAGAAAAATTTTGAATCATTAGATAACCTTGCCGCAATAAACCACTGGACAAGCCCACCCCGCAGGGTGAGCAACTTTTTAACTTGGCGAGCCCATTCAAACGCGGCAACACTAATGGATCACTCCTAAAAAAAGACCTCTCAGAACTGCTAGCTAGTAACTGCAACCCTCGAAAACAAGCCGTCAGTTTTATTCCCTCATGATGTAAGGGTTTTCAGAACGCCTCCTCCAGGCACGCGCCCACGTCCTATCAATTGTCATGACTGTAATATCGCGCCCCGGCCGCACTGAGCATCATGTGTACACAAGACAAACATGCTCAGAGGCACCCCTCATGTACCGTGGATTCTGGTATGCCCAGGCGCTGGACCTGGACAGCGACCTCGCCCCTGCCCTGCAGGACTCGATTCAAGCCGACGTGTGCATTGTCGGCGGTGGCTTCCTTGGCCTGTGGTCGGCCATCCGCCTGAAACAGGCCCACCCGGAAAAAACCATCGTCATCGTCGAACGCGACCGTTGTGGTTCAGGCGCAAGCGGACGTAACGGCGGCGTTGCCACCAACTGGTGGGGCAAGTACCTGTCGGTGCGGACCATTTGCGGCGACGTCGAGGCGCGGCGCATCTGCGAGGCCGCAGAGTCGGCCATCGACGAGATCGGCAGCTTCTGCCGGGAACACGGCATCGACGCGCAGTACCGCAAGGATGGCTGGTTGTGGACGGCCACCAACCAACGCCAGATGAATTCCTGGCGGGTGCTGACCGATGGCCTGCAAAAGCTAGACGTCAACCCGTTCCAAGAGCTTGACCGCCAGACCATTCGCGGGCGCGTCGGCTCACCGCTGGTACTGGGTGGCATCTACGACCCCAACGCCGCCACCGTGCAGCCCGCCATGCTCGCGCGGGGCCTACGCCGGGTGGCGCTGAAGCTTGGTGTGCAGATCTTCGAGAAATCGCCATTCACCCACCTGCAACGTGGCGCCAACCCGGTGGTGCACATCGCCAAGGGCCATGTGAAGGCCAAGCACGTGGTGCTGGCACTCAACGCTTGGGGCGCGCAGTTCCCGGAGTTGCGCCGGATGATCGCGATCATGTCCAGCGACATGGTGGCGACAGCACCCGTCAAGGCCAAGCTCGATGCCATCGGCTTCAGCCGCGGCGAATGCATGACCGACTCGCGCACCGTGCTCAACTACTGGCGCAACACCCCTGATGGCCGCGTAGTCTTCGGCAAGCCGCTGGGCCAGTTCGCGTATGCCGGACGCATCGGCAACCTCTACGAGAAGCCTTCCCCTGCTGCCGACAAAGTGGCTGCCGAGCTGCGCCGGCTGTACCCGCAACTTGCCGATGTACCGGTCGTCAGCAGCTGGACCGGCCCCATCGACCGGGCCATGAAGGGCTTGCCGAACTTCGGCTACCTCGATCACCACCAGAACATCAGTTACGGCATCGGCTTCTCTGGCAATGGCGTGGCCACCACCGTGTTTGCCAGCCGCATCATCAAGTCGCTGGTCGAGCATGCCAATGACGAATGGGCCAACTGCGGCCTGGTCAACCAGAAGATGAAAATGCTGCCACCAGAGCCGTTCCGCTTCTTTGGCGCGCACATGGTGCGTGACGCCCTGGTCCGCAAGGAATCCCTCGAAGACCATGATCAGGACGCCGGTTTCCTCACCCGTCGCCTGGTGGCCATGGCCCCGGCCGGCTACGTGCCGGCCCAGAAAAAATAAGGAAACGGACCGTGAGCGAACACATCGTACTGCTCGACGACGAGGGCCTGGCGCCCTCCACCCGCCTTAAGCGCCCGGCCTGCGAGCACACCTGGCAGCAGTTTGCGTACACCCACCCCGAGCAGGTGCTCGAACACCTCAAAGACGCAACCATCGCCTTTACCTGCAGCGTGCCACTGCGTGAGGAACACCTGAGCCAGTTGCCAAAACTGAAGATGATTTCGCTGGCCCTCACCGGCCGCGATATCGTCGATGTCGATTACTGCGATACCCATGGCATCGAAGTGGCCAGTGTGCCGGGCTATGCCGCCAATACCGTGGCCGAGCACAGCCTGGCGATGATTCTCGAACTGTTCCGCCGCCCGGCCGCGTTCACGCGTTTGATGCGCCAAGTGCATGCGGGCGAGAAGCCGCAGCAGAACATCTACTTCAACCACCGCATCCGTGACGTGCGCGACAAGCAACTGGCAATCATCGGCAGCGGCCCGATCGCCCTGCGCCTGGCGCACCTGGCGCGGGCCTTTGGCATGCAGGTGCTGTTCGAAGACCGGGGCGGCAAGCGCCAGGGACTGGACTGCCGACCGCTGGCCGAACTGCTGCGCAGCTGCGACGTGCTGTCGATCAACTGCCCGCTGACGCCCGACACCTACAACCTCATTGGTGCCGAACAACTGGCCTTGATGAAGCCCGACGCCCTGGTGGTCAATACCGGCCGTGGCGGCGTGGTCAACGAAGCCGCGCTGATCCAGGCGCTACGGGACGGCCGCCTGGGCGGTGTGGCGCTGGATGTGGTCGAACATGAGCCGCTGCACCCGAGCAACCCGCTGTTCCAGCTGATCGAGCGTGATGATTTCTTGCTCAACCCACACATCGCCTGGAGCAGTGAAGATGCCATGCAGCAATTGATGGACAGCGCCGTGGACAACATCAGCGACTTCGTCGCCCGCCAAGCCAACGTAAAAAGGAGCCGAACCGCATGACCCTGGTCACCAAGAGCAGCTATGTCGATGGCGCCTTCGTCGCCCCAGGCGGCAACGATGTGCTGGAAAACCGCAACCCGTCCAACCCGAGCGAAGTGGTCGAGCGCTTCGCCCGCGCCGATCAGGCACTGACCGAACAGGCCCTGCTTGCTGCCCGCCGCGCCGCTCCCGCCTGGGCGCGCAGCAACCCGCAGCAACGCGCCGATGCGCTGGACTTCATCGGCAGCGAAATCCTCGCCCGCCGAGAAGAACTGGCCACACTGCTGGCCCGCGAAGAAGGCAAGGTGGTGCGTGAGGCACTGGGCGAAGTCGACCGTGCCGGCCGCTCGTTCAAGTTCTATGCCCAGGAAGCTCTGCGCGCCGAAGGCGAGAAATACCAGTCTGTACGCCAGGACGTGGGCATCGACGTGTTCACTCAGCCGCTGGGCGTGGTCGCCATCATCGCGCCGTGGAACTTCCCGATCGCCATCCCGGCCTGGAAGATTGCCCCGGCCCTGTGTTTCGGCAACTGTGTGGTGTTCAAACCGGCCGAATTGGTGCCCTCCTCGGCCTGGGCGCTGGCCGAAATCATCTCACGGGCAGGTTTGCCCGCCGGTGTGTTCAACCTGCTGATCGGGCCGGGGCGCAGCGTCGGTGACACCCTGATCCGCTCGCCGCTGGTCGATGGCATCAGCTTCACCGGCTCCGAGCACACCGGTCGGCAGATCGCCAGGCTGGCGGCCGATGGCATGAAGAAAGTGCAATTGGAGATGGGGGGCAAAAACCCATTGATCGTGCTGGACGATGCGAACCTGGAGCAGGCCGTGGAGGTGGCATTGAACGGCTCGTTCTACAGCACCGGCCAACGCTGCACGGCTAGCTCCCGGGTGATCGTCACCGCGGGTATTCATGACGCGTTCGTGGCGCGCCTGGCCGAGCGTACCCGGGCGCTGAACGTGGGCGATGCATTGCAGCCCACCACCGACATCGGCCCCGTGGTCGATAGCCGGCAGTTGGAGCAGAACCTGTCGTACGTGGCCTCAGGCCTTGAGCAAGGCGCGAAGCTAGTGTGTGGCGGGGAGCGCATCGACAACGAGGCTGGGGCATACCTGTTCACGCCCGCACTGTTCACCGACGTGACGCCGCAGATGCGCATCTACCGCGAAGAAATCTTCGGCCCGGTACTGAGTGTGCTGAAGGTGCGTGACTACGACGAGGCGTTTGCGGCTGCCGAGGACACCGTGTTTGGTTTGTCGGCCGGGATCGTCACCACGTCGCTGCGCCATGCCGAGCATTTCAAGCGCAACAGTTCGGCGGGAATGGTCATGGTCAACCTGCCCACGGCGGGCGTGGATTACCACGTGCCATTTGGTGGCAATGGTGCATCGAGCCTGGGCTCACGAGAGCAGGGCACTCACGCACGGCAGTTCTTCACCCGGGTAAAAACCACGTACCAGTTGGCCTGACCTTACGCACTGTGGAGCAGCCTTGTGCTGCGAAGAGGCCGGTGACAGCAGCGAAGATTTACTGGGCTGTCACCGGCCTCTTCGCAGCACAAGGCTGCTCCTACAGGGAAATGCATAACGGCCGATGGTCGGGCCGGGTTCCATTCTGTTTTATCAGCTCGGCGATTCGACAACTGTAGTTTCGGCAGCCTCTGCCAGCTTCAACCGGTCAGCTTTGCTGATGTACTTGGGCTTGCTTTTCGGCGCCAGCTTGGCACTGGCTTTCTTGGCATGCGCCTGCATCAACTGTTTGATCTTCTTACGACGGTTCATGGTTCCACTGGCCTGTAGGTCTGGTTACGCTGCAGTCATCATACCTGTACGCCTGAGAAATCAAACCCGCGAATATCCGCTACGAAAACTGCCCGGCGTCAGCCCCACCACCTTTTTGAATGCCCGGTTCAAATGGCTCTGGTCGAAGAACCCGCACGCGATGGCGGCATCGGCGATGCTCAGGCCTGCACGCAACAGGCGCTGGGCGTGGGCGACCCGCACCTGGATTCAACGGGTACCCAGGTGTTTTTCATGACCTTCCTGGGTTTTTACCTGCTCAAGGAACGCCCCTCGGCCAACTTCCTCGTCTCGATCACCCTGGCCTTTATCGGGCTGTACCTGCTGCTGATGCCCGAAATGAGCAGTGCGCTGGGCATGAAGGGCGTCATCTATGGGGTACTGTCGGGGCTGGCCTATGCCGTCTGTGTGTACTTCCTCAAGGTCAACACCCAGTTGCCCGACGGCGGTGGCGACAAGATCGCGCAGATGCTCAACCTGAGCCTGTGGGCTGCACTGGTCTTGCTTGGCTACCCACCTGAAACGCCCCGGACGGGCATGCCTCCCGTCTCATTGCGCTGCGCCTTGACGTTATTTTCACAACCTTCAGATTAGCGTCACGCCCTTTCCGGCCACGCGCACATTGGGTGGCTGCCAAGGTTCTACGAGGCATACGTGTCAGCTATTAAAAAAAACCTCACGCGCAAAGGCGTGGACTGGGCCGGCCTGGGCTGGCTCCTGCTGTTCTTCTGGTATTTCTCCGGCGTTACCCAGGCGCTGCTGCTGTTCAGTGGCACCACCGGCTTTGCCGGCTTTCGTGATGCGCTGTTTCTCAGCAGCCTGTGGCTGGCCCCAGTACTGCTGCTGCCGCGCTTTACCCGCGCCACTGCGGCAGTCATCGGCCTGGTGCTGTGGGCCGCCTCGCTGGTCGGGCTGAGCTACTTCGGCATCTATCGCCAGGAGTTCTCGCAAAGCGTCATCTTCGTGATGTTCGAATCCAATACCGCGGAGGCTGGCGAGTATTTCAGCCAATACTTCAGCCTCTGGCTGGGCCTGGCGCTGCTGCTGTATACCGTGGTGGCCGTGCTGCTGTACAAGCGCGTGCGCCCGGTCACGCTGCCCTTGCGCAGCCGCATTCCGGTGGTTGTCCTGCTGCTGCTGGCCAACCTGGTATACCCCTTCTACAAACAGATGGTCACCCAGGAACGCAACTTTGCCGACGCTGCCGAAAAGGTTCAGCAGCGCATGGAACCTGCCGTGCCGTGGCAGTTGCTGGTCGGCTACAAGCAATACCGCCAACAGCTGAACAACATGCAGGAACTGTTGGCGCAGAACGCTGCGTTGCCGCCCTTGCAGAACCTGCGCAACAGCAGCGGTGACGCGCCGCGCACGTTGGTCCTGGTGCTGGGCGAATCGACCACCCGCGAGCACATGCACCTGTACGGCTACCCGCGCGATACCACGCCCAACCTCGATGCGCTGGCCGCCAGCGACAAGGGCCTGACGGTGTTCAGCAACGTGGTGTCGCCACGCCCCTACACCATCGAAGTGATGCAGCAGATCCTGACCTTTGGTGACGAACAGCACCCGGACCGCTTCCTCACCGACCCGTCGCTGATCAACTTGATGAAACAGGCAGGCTACAAGACCTTCTGGATCACCAACCAGCAGACCATGACCAAGCGCAACACCATGCTGACCACCTTCTCCCAGCAAACGGACGTGCCGGTCTACCTGAACAACCAGCGCAACCAGAACGCCAGCCAGTACGACGAAGTGGTGCTGGACCCGTTCGAGAAAGCCCTGCAAGACCCTGCGCCGAACAAGTTCATCATCATCCATCTGCTGGGCACGCACATGGATTACCGCTACCGCTACCCCAATGCCTTCCAGCATTTCAGCGATCGCCAGGGCGTGCCGGCCAAGCTTTCGCCCAGCGAGGTGGAAACCTACAACTTCTATGACAACGCAGTGCGCTACAACGACCACGTGGTGTCGAGCCTGATCAAGCGCTACTCGGCCACCACCCCCAACGGCTTCTTGCTGTACCTCTCCGACCACGGTGAGGATGTTTACAGCTCGGGCGATCACGACCGCCTGGGGCGCAACGAAGGCGCCCCAACCCGGCCGATGTACACCATCCCGTTCCTGCTGTGGACCTCACCGAGCTGGCAAGCGGCCCACCCGCGCGACCTGCAGGCCACGGCCAACCGTGCCTACAGCAGTTCGCACCTGATTCACACGCTGTCCGATCTGGCCGGGCTCAGCTATGACCTGTACGAGCCTGCCAAAAGCATCGTCAACCCGCAGTTTGAGGTTGTGCCACGCTGGATCGGTGACCCCTACCGCAACAACGGCCTGCGCGAGTTCGACCACCTGCCACAGGACAAGGCCGAACGCGTGCAAGACACCGCCAGCAGCGCCAAGGTCCAGCCGGGCAGCAACATGAACTGATGCGCGCCTGCAGCCACTTGGGGCGGCCTTGCAACGTGCCCGGTTGCAGCCTGATCACCCAAGTGGCATTCGCCTTGCGAAGGCTACTGTGCCCAGCCGTCGGTAGCTGCATAGCGCCACCAACGCGACCGCTACACCCGCGACCACCGCGACTTGGTAACCCGCCTTGGCGCCCAGCAGGTCGACCACCTGCCCTGACGCCAACGCCCCCAGCGCGACACCGACATTCAACCCCGCCAGCAGCCAGGTCATGCCCTCGGTGAGCTGCTGTGCGGGCACACGGCGCTCCACCAGCGACATCGCCACGATCAGCGTCGGCGCAAAGAACAGGCCCGCCAGCAGAACGGCAGCAGCTAGGCCAAAGACGCTGTCAGCCAGCAGCAACGGCAAGGTCGTCACTGCAGTCGCCAGGCCGCCCAGCAACAGCAGCCGGTGCAAGGGCGTTGGCAATTTCAAGGCCCCGAATACCAGGCCAGCAGCGCAGGAACCGACGGCATAGCACGCCAATACCACGCTGGCCGCTGCCGGCATGCCGGCCTGTTCGGCAAAGGCCACGCTGACGATGTCGACGCTGCCGACGATCACGCCCATGGCCACCATCAGCAACGCCAGCAGCCGAACATCCCAGTGCTGCAACACCGAGCCCTGGCCTTTCGATGCACCCGCGTCTGCATCCACGGGCGGTTCGCTGCCGGTTTGAGCAACCAAGGCGAACACCCCGATCGCCAACAGCAGCGCCGCGACCAATGGCCCGGCCTGGGGCAGCACGCCCACGCAGAGCCCCACCGACACCGGTGGCCCAGCAATGAACGTGACCTCGTCGAGCACCGTCTCCAGGGAATACGCCACCTGCAACTGCGGCGTGCCCCGGTATAGCGCCGTCCAGCGCGCACGGACCATCGCCGACATGCTCGGCATGAAGCCTGCCAACGCGGCCCCGACGAACAGCCCCCAATCGGGCGCTTGCCACCAAGTACAGGCCAGCAGCACCAGCAGGCCCATTACACACAAGCCTGCAGCGGCGGGCAGCACACGGCGCTGCCCGTGCCGGTCGACCAAGCGGGAAACCTGCGGCGACATCAGCGCATAGGTCAATACAAACGTCGCTGCCACGGCCCCCGCCAGGGCATAGCTACCGCGTAGCTGCGAGAGCAGGGTGATGATGCCGATGCCCGTCATCGGCAAAGGCAAACGTGCCACCAGGCCTGCCAAGGCAAAGCCGGCCGTGCCTTTTGCCTGGAACAGCTGGCGGTAAGGGTTGAGCATGATCGACTCTCCGTATCGAAAAAAGCGGCTTACATACAAGCCGTATGATTAAAACCCTATTATCATACGCACTGAATGTAAAGCCGCATTTCCAGGAGCCCCAATGGTCAGACGTACCCGCGCCGACATGGAACAGACCCGCGCCACCCTGCTGGAGACCGCTCGCCAGGTTTTCAGCGAACGTGGCTATGGTGAGACATCGATGGACGACCTGACGGCCCAGGCCAACCTAACCCGTGGCGCCCTTTATCATCACTTCGGCGACAAGAAGGGCCTTTTGGCCGCCGTTATCGCGCAGATCGACGCAGAAATGGACGCGCGACTGCATGCGATCTCTGACACGGCCAGCGACCCCTGGGAGGGCTTTCGCAACCGCTGCCGCGCCTACCTGGAAATGGCCCGCGAGCCGGAGATTCAGCGCATCGTGTTGCGCGATGGGCGTGCCGTATTGGGTGCCCCTACCCCGCAAGCGCAGCTGCACTGCGTCGCCTCGCTGCGCAGCATGCTGGAGCAGTTGATGGCGCAGGGCGTGGTCGCCCAGGCCAATCCACAGGCGTTGGCGTCGCTGATCTGCGGGGGCCTGGCAGAAACGGCATTCTGGATTGCCGAAGAAGAGGGCCAAGGCCAACGGCTTGAGCAGGCCCTGGACGCCATGGAACTGATGCTCAAGGGGCTGCGCAACCCCTGCTGAAAATCCGCCCAGGCGGACTATCCTGTGAGAGGGGGTTCACGCCCACAGGAGGTGTGCCATGCATTCGCTCACATGGAGTTACCTGCTGGTGCTGCTGTGCACAGCACCTGCCGCCCAGGCGCAGTCAGTGGTACCGCTGAAAGGCCAGAGCAGCCAGCAGATGCAACTGGACATCAATGATTGCAATACCGTCGCCACCAATGCCGCGAACAGCGCCTCGACATCCAGCGATGCCCACGTCGGTGGCCGGGTGCGCGGCGCGGCAGCCGGCGCAGCTGCAGGTGCCGTGGGTGCGCAAGTCCGCGGCAATCAGCATGAAGAGCTGTATGACCGGGCCAGTGACGATGCCAAGCAGCAACACCGGCAAAACCGCGCCGGTGAAACCGCCGCTGCCGGTGCGGCAGTGGGGGGCATGCGCCAGCGCCAGGATCGCCGCCAGGACCGGCGTACCCAGGGCGAAGCACAGAGCTCGGCCCATGCCAGCGCGTACAGCGGTTGCCTGCAAGGGCGTGGGTACCAGGTCAACCCTTGAACGTTGATGCACCAAGGTCAGGCCGACGGCAGGCATTAGAACTTGGCCAGTTCTTCCCGGCAAAACTCGACGAACAGTTGTGCCGGTTTGGTCAACTGAACCCGCTTCAAGCGGGCTGCCGCCAGCCCCGACAGCGCCACAGGTTCGGCGATATCGACCATCGCCAAGCGCTGCCCGTCATAGGTGCATTCCGAATGTGGGCGGGTCACCAACAGCGAAAAACCGAACCCCTGCCCCACCATCCCGCGCACCATCTCGATCGACGGTGAGCTGAAGACGATGTTCGGGGTAAGGCCCATTTCGTTGAACAAGCTGACGAAGTAGGTCCGGCTGGGCGCCACGTCCAGCAAAATCATCGGCTCGGGGCAGAGATCGCGCAGCGAGACTTGGCTTTGCCCGGCAAAGCGGTGCTTTTCGGGCAACAGTACATAGGGTTTTTGCGGCGGCATCAGCGGCTCGGCCTCGATGGTGCCGTCCAGGTCGTGGTCGTAGAGAAACGCCAGGTCGAAGGTGCCGGCGGTCAGGCCCTGGATCAGGTCCTGCTGCTCGCCATCGCGCAGGCGGATGTCGACGCCTGGGTAGCGTTCGCGAAAGCCGGCGATCAGGCGCGGCAGGTACAGTGGCGCCACTGTCTCGAAACAGCCGATGTCGATTTGCCCAGCCACGGTGTCGTTGTCGGCCAAGGCGTTCTGCTCGAACTCATGGGCCATCTGCAGCAGCGATTTGGTCTTGGCGTAGAAGCGCTTGCCGCTGGGCGTCAGCGACACACCTTGGGCGTGGTGGCGGATGAACAGCTGCACGCCAAAGCTTTCTTCCAGGCTCTTGATGGCCGTAGAAATCGACGGCTGGGCGATGTACAGCTGGCGCGAGGCCTCGGCGACGCTACCGGCCTCCACGGTGGTGACGAAATACTTGAGTTGTCGCAAGGTATAAGAAGCCACAGGCACCTCTCCGGCGCCGCCTGGGCGCGCTGGTATTTTGCCTGTCACTTTAACGTGGCGCCTGGCTGCCGGGGGATTGGGTGATGAAGGATTTACCTATGGCTTGAGCATGTTTTTTAGTGGGGGGCGCCATGCGCCCCCCGTTACGCGGCTCACTCAAAGGGAATGTTCGCTAACACGCACTCGTCACCGACGCGCTTGTAGCCTGGTGCACAAGGCGCGCCGACTACAGGGGCTGCACCTCGGGTACGCCACGATACGGTTTTCTGAGTTACCACTTCCTCCACGTGCTCGAGGTGATCAAGGGATGGCGATTCGTTCTTCGGTTCATCTTGCATGGTCATTTCTCCGGTTTATGTGAACTGCCCATTCAAGCTACAACCTGCTTGCGCCCATACCCACCGGGAAATGCCCCAGCCCCTACACACTGAAATGAACCCCGGCGCTGCCCAAAAGGTCTTTAATGAAAGTGGACAAGTCCCAAAAAACGGTGTGCGCCTATGAAGATCGTTGTCACCAGTATTCTTGTCGACGACCAGGCCAAGGCCTTGGCTTTCTATCACTACGTGCTCGGTTTCATGCCCAAACATGACATCCCCCTGGGCCGGCACCGCTGGCTTACCCTCACCTCACCCCACGAGCCAAACGGCGTCGAGCTGCTGCTGGAGCCTGATGCCCACCCTGCGGCCAAAGTGTACAAGGCTGCGCTCAAGCAGGACGGCATCCCCGTCACCTCGTTCGGCGTGCGCGACATCCAGGCTGAATACACCCGTCTGTGCGCGGCCGGCGTGCAGTTCACTCAACCGCCAACCGCCGCAGGGCCAGTGACCGTGGCCGTGTTCGACGACACCTGCGGCAACCTGATCCAGATCGCACAGAAACACTAGCGGTCACCCCCGCCTGGCGGGCACGCGTGGCCCGCCCTCCGCTATAGTTGCCTTTGCTTACTTGCGCAGCCAACAAGGAAAACAAATGCGCCACGAATTCAGTGAGGTCCTCAACGACCTGATCGATTACTTCCTGGTCGGCGACATTCAGTTGCTCGAGCGTTTTAAGCAAGAGAACGATTTGGCGGACGACTTGGCCCACGCATTCACCCATGACGACAGCGGTGACAAGGCGGTGCGCGAAGGTGTGGTACTGCCCATTGCCGGCATCGATAACCTGCCCTACCGGATCATCTTCACCCTCGATGGCCACACCCCTGCCCTGCGCGAGCCGGGTAGCCGCCTGAAGCATCAGCGTTCCGGCTACGTACTGCGCGTTGAGCACCGCGCGTTGATGCTGTACACCTGGCGCATCCTGCAGCACTTCACCAACAAGGCCCTCGGTGATCTATTGGCACGCTACCAGGCGCCTGGGCGGCCGATCATCGAGCTGGACAACGGCTGGTATGACGTGGAGGTGCTCGGCGGTGCGGTGGTGCGGGACGGGTTGTACGAGCCGGCGTTCGAGTTCGTGTTGAAGAAGCGCTGGAGCCGCGGGGAAGCCACCGGGGTGGACACCGGGTACGCCTTTACCCTGCGAGGGTATTTTGACTGAGGCAGGTCATGCACGCTTCGGTAGGCGCAGCCTTGTGCTGCGAAGAGGCCGGGGATAGCAGCGAAGATCTTCGTTGTTATCACCGGCCTCTTCGCAGCACAAGGCTGCTCCTACACGGGTTTCATGGCCTGACTCAGGTGTGGCTGATATCGCGGTCCTTGGTCTCCGGCATGAAGAAGATCCCCAGCACCGCCGTCATCAGCGCAATCACGATCGGGTACCACAAGCCGTAGTAGATATCCCCGGTCGCCGCCACCATGGCAAACGCCACAGTCGGCAGGAAGCCGCCGAACCAACCGTTGCCAATGTGGTACGGCAACGACATCGAGGTGTAGCGGATGCGCGCCGGGAACAGCTCGACCAGCCAGGCCGCAATCGGCCCATAGACCATGGTCACGTAGATCACCAGGATGGTCAGCAGCAACAGCACCATCGGGTAGTGAATCTTCGCCGGGTCAGCCTTCTCGGGGTAGCCCGCCTCCTTCAGCGCCCCGACGAGGGTGGCGGTAAAAGCATCGCTCTGCGTCTTGAGGTCGGCTGCGGCCAGGCTGCGGCCATCAAAGCTCGGGATAACCCGCTCGCCAATACGGATCTGCGCCACGCTGCCGGGCTCGGCCTTCTCGTTCGAATACGGGATCGCCCGCTTGGCCAGCAGGCTCTTGGCGATGTCGCAGGAGCTGGTGAATTTGGCCTTGCCCACCGGGTCGAACTGGAACGCGCACTGGCCAGGGTCAGCCACTACCACGACCGGGTTCTGCTCCTGGGCGACGAATACGTCCGGGTTGCCGTACTCGGTCAGCGCCTTGAAGATCGGGAAGTAGGTCAGCGCGGCGATGATGCAACCGGCCATGATGATCTTCTTGCGGCCGATACGGTCCGACAGGCTGCCAAAGATGATGAAGAACGGCGTGCCGATCAGCAGCGAACCTGCGATGAGCAAGTTGGCAGTCTGCGGGTCGATCTTGAGCGTCTGCAACAGGAAGAACAGCGCATAGAACTGCCCGGTGTACCACACCACCGCCTGGCCGGCGGTGCCGCCAAGCAGCGACATGATCACCACCTTGAGGTTTTCCCAACGGGCGAACGACTCGGTCAACGGCGCCTTGGACGCCTTGCCCTCGGCCTTCATCTTCAAGAACACCGGCGACTCGTTGAGCTGCATGCGGATGTACACCGAAATAGCCAACAGCAGGATCGACAGCAAGAACGGAATGCGCCAGCCCCACGCCTCGAACGCCTCGGTGCCCATGGCCGTGCGGCAGGCCAGGATCACCAGCAGCGACAGGAACAGCCCCAGGGTCGCGGTGGTCTGGATCCAGGCGGTAAAGAAGCCACGCCGGCCCTTGGGTGCATGTTCGGCCACATAGGTCGCCGCGCCCCCGTATTCCCCGCCCAGTGCCAGGCCCTGCAGCAGGCGCAGGCTGATCAGGATGACCGGCGCCGCCACGCCAATCGAGGCATAGCTGGGCAACAGCCCGACCAGCGCGGTAGACAGGCCCATGATGACGATGGTGATCAGGAAGGTGTGCTTGCGCCCGATCAAGTCACCGAGGCGGCCGAACACAATGGCCCCGAACGGCCGCACGGCAAAGCCTGCGGCAAACGCCAAGAGGGCGAAGATGAACGAGGTGGTTTCATTGACGCCGGCAAAGAAGTGCTTGGCGATGATCGCGGCCAGTGAGCCGTACAGGTAAAAGTCGTACCATTCGAACACCGTGCCCAAGGATGATGCGAAGATGACCTTGCGCTCCTCCCGGGTGATACCGCGTTGGGGCGCGCTACTGCCCGTGGATGCGCTGTCGAGAACCGCCATGGGTTGCCTCCGTCTTGTTGTTATCGCAGGCCGGAGTACCTCACACCCATTTCACCGTCGCACCCAGGCCCTAGGGCTTGCATTGGTTGCGCGAAGCACGACGAGGCAGGCCGCCTCGAATCGCAGCAAGGTATCTGAAGCATAATCGGCTTTGCTGGGATATCCACTCGCTTGATGGCGAGCGGCCACAGGGGGATGCATGAGCGAACGGACAATAGGCTGGCAAGGCGAGATCTGGCTGGGCAGTGATCATTGCCTGCTGGTGAGTACCCTCGGCACTACCGACAGCCATGTCCACTATGCCCATCAGGTGCTGGTCGCCCTCGACGGCGAGGTCGAGGTACAGCTTGGCGATCAGTACCACAGCGGCGCGCTCGTCATGATCCCTTCGCAGCAACCGCATGCGATCATCAGCCAGGGCGTGCCTTGCCTGACGCTCTTCGCCGAGCCACTTGCCTTCGACCTGGCCGACCTTGGCCAGGCTTGCCGGCAAGCCGATAACAACCCTCAGCGCCTGGCCGAATGCCTGCGGCAATGGCCGCGCCGGGCCCTGGACCCTCGCCTGGCGAAAGCGCTGCAACGTGTGCGTGCCCTGGACGAACAGGCGCTTTCGGCACGTGAGCTGGCAAATACCGCGGCCTTATCGATCAGCCAACTGGAGCGGCTGTTCAGCGGCGCACTTAAATTGTCGGTCCGTCGTCTGGTGCTGTGGCAGCGCCTGCGCGTGGCGTTGCGCCTGGCACTAAGCGGCGTCAGCCTCACAGACGCCGCATTGGCCGCGGGGTTTGCCGACTCTGCGCACTTCGCGCGTAGCGTCCGCCGCCAGTTCGGGCTCAGCCCCAGCACCGCACTGCGCCAATTGCGCTTACGACCGCTTGCCTAACGCCGTGCGCAGTGCCGCAGGCAGTACCGCCGGCGGCTGGGCGTCGCCTTCGGCCCACGGCTCACGCAATTGAGCGAGATAGGCCTGCGGGTAATCGGGGCGGTCGCCAATGCCCATGTCATCGTCCGCCAGCGCATAGCCCGGCAGGTACAGGGCCGTACCGAGCAGGCGATCCCACAGCGGGAAGAACAGCGCGAAGTTGACGTCGCCGGCGCTGCCATACTTCAAGTGGTGCAGCCGATGCACTGGCGCCCAGGCGAACACATGGCGCAGCCAGCCGATGCGCATGTCCACATTGCTGTGCTGCAGCAGCAATTGGATAGACACGCTGAAAGCCAGCAACAAAGCCACGTCCCAAGGCAGGCCGACCAACAACAACGGCAGCGTGCCCGCCAGGGCTTCAAGCAGTTGGTGCAGGGGGTGTTTCATCAAGCCATTGAAACCGTACAGACGGGTCACACTGTGGTGCACCGCATGCAAACGCCAGAGCAATGGGCTGCGGTGGCTGGCGTAGTGCACCAAGGTAATCCCCAGGTCGGCCACGGCGATGGCCAGCAGCAACTGCAACGCAAGCGGCCACTGCGCAGGCCACAGGCCCGTCATCGGTAGCCAACCGGCCAGCAACGGAATGGTCGCCACACTGCCGATGTTGAGGCATTCGTTGACCAGGGCATGGCAAAGATCTCGGCTGCCCTCGCCTTGAGGTTGGTTCCAGGCTGGCTTGTACGGGAACAACCGTTCACAGGTGAAGGACAGCCCGACAGCAGCGGCCAGCAGCAGGAGCAACCATAAGGGGCTGGCATGACTGGCGACGAGCCAGAGTGCGGCGCTGATGAAACCGAACAAAAAGACCGGGGCATAGAGGGTACGCATGAGCGACTCCAGGAAAGTTGGAGCCGCCAGTGTTTAGGCAAGTGCCGGGGGAGCGCTTGAACGAACGGCGCAGATGCGCACTGTGTACATTATTGAAGATCAGGCAAAGGGAAGCGGCTGTAATGGGGCCCGCAACCTCTGACCTGGAATTTACCGCAGAAAGCGCCCGATTTCTGCCAACACCCCATCAGCCTGTTTCCGGTGTGGCACATGCCCACAGCCCGGTATCAGCCGCAACACGCCGGGGCCCGACGTAAGCGCGACAAGGCGCTCGGGGTGAGACTGGGAGCCGAACTCGTCATTATGGTCCGCGAATGATGGGGGCACCCTGCGCCTGCAACGGCGACCACTCTTGGGCGAACAGCGTGCCTTAAGTCGTGGCGATCCAGTGCTCGTGCGTCTGCAAACCCGTCATGACGCCTCCAGCACCGGCCCTTTGAGCTCGACCTGGTTGCCATCGGGGTCGAAGCAGTACAACGACGGCCCTTCGCCTTCGGCGCCGTAGCGTTTCTCGGCAGGCTCCACCGTTACACCCGCAGCGCGCAGGTAAGCGGCCAATGCCGGCTCATCGAAGGGCTCGATACGCAGGCACAAATGATGCAGGTTACGCCCCTCTGCGCCCGGCGCGGCGCCACCCGGCTGCCCCAGCACACCGTCCAGCGTGACCAGGTCGATCATGGCAGTGCCCGTCGCCAGGTGGACCATGCCCAGGTCTTCACGCACCTTGCTGACCGTGCAGCCCAGCACGTCCACATAAAAGGCGAGGCTGCGTGGCAGGTCGCTGACCCGCAGGACGAGGTGGTCGATGTGCTTGATGGCGAACGGTCGCATGCCGGGGACTCCTTGTGGCGTGTGCGCAGGTCAGACGCCACCATAGCCCACTATTCGGCGTGCTCGCTACTCATTGACCAAGCGCTGTAACTGGCCACCTTCATGACGTGCCAGCAGCCGCAGCAACTGATCGACCAACGCCCGGTCCGGTGCCTCAAGGTGGAAATGGTGCCCGCCAGGGTGCCATGAAACCCGCGCATGGCCAGGCAAAGCCGCTTCACGCTGGGCGTACGCATTGCCGCTAAAGGCCCCTTGTCGGCCGAACATCAGGTACAGCGGGCATTGGATCTGGCTGAGCAGGTCACAGGCTTCGCGCTCGGTCAACGGCATGGGTTCGGGCAGCACCAAGCGTGGATCGTGGCGCCAGCAATAGCCGTCGCCTACCTGCAGCAGGTCACGACGGGCCAGCAACCGCGCAGCGTCCTCCGACAGCTCGCCGTCCAGGCGCTGGCGGCGCTGCTGCAAGGCCGCTTCAATCGTGTCGAAGCGGCTCGCGTCGGGTTCGCCAAAACCCTGTAGCTGGCTGCGCTGGACCATCCGTTTAAGCCGGTAGGAGCGCGCCAGATGCTGCACGCGGTCATCCTCCGCGACCGTGAACGGCGCGCCCATGCCATCGAGGAAGGTCATGCTGGAAATGCCGCTGGACAGGGCGGCAAGCAACGAGGCGATGCCGCTGCCCATACCGTGGGCCAGCACATGGAAGTGCGCCAGGCCCAGGCTGTCAACCACCGCCAGCATATCCTCGGCATGCTCCCAGAGGTAATAGCCGCTGTCGTGGCGCCGATGGCTGGAGCGGCCATGGCCGACCAAGTCCGGCGCCACCACGAAACAGCCGTCGAGCAACGGCCCGAGCCGATCGAACGAGGCGGCGTTGTCCAACCACCCATGCAAGGCCAGCACCGGGATACCGTCTTCCGGCCCCCAAGTGCGTACCGCTATTTCAATACCGTCGAGGTCAAGCAAATGATCCTTGGGACCGCACAGCGAACGCATAGAAGCTCCCCTTGGCTGCAAACCGGCCGCCATGGCCTACCCCACCCTCTCGCAGATGCACCTGCACTGTTGGCCCCTCACCGACCCGTACATGCGCGAGACCGACCGCTGCCGGCAATTATCTACCGCACCCCGGCACACGGATGAGGGTCGACTACCGCCTCCCTGCTCAAGAGGTCGGTACCATGACAAGCACTCCACCCTTACATCACGCGCAGATCACGCGCACGCTGCCGCTATGGAGCAAAGCCCTGCACCCCGGCCATGCCGAACGCGTCGTGCAGCGGGTACGCAAGGATTACCTGGCGGCCGATGGCACGCCTTACAGCTGGTACGCCAGCGCCGAACCCGAGCAGCGCCAGCAACTGCGACTGCTTGTCGAGACCCGTAACACCTGCCTCGCCCAGCTCCGCCAGGCATTGCCCGGCTTCAAAGGCATCATCGAATTCTGCCGACCGCTGCTGACCGAGCGCCTAGGCCTGAACGTGGCGGTGGACCAGGCACAGTATGTGTTCCAGCCCTTCGAGCCCATCAGCAACCCATGGGTCGGCGTGCCCGACCCACAATACCCGTTGGTACCGGAGCAGCCGATAGACGTGCTCGCTACCCGCCCCGTCGGCGCGCCGCAACCGCGCAGCTTGTTGGAAGCCGCCCTGCACAACTTCGAGGGCCTCACGGAAGTCGGTGCCTATAGCCGGCTGACCCGCGGCGCCGGCGATGAGTCACCCTTGCAGGGCCTGACCATGGCCAGTTTCGTTCAGCAGTGCCGGGCGCTGGACCTGGGCCAACAGTACCAAGGCCACCTTAAGTCTACCCATGAAGGCGCGAACCGGCTGGAAGTCGAGCGCTTGTCGATTCAGGCGAGCCGCGAGTGCTTGCGGGTGCAGGCGCAGGTTGCCTGGCTCAAGGGCCTGCTGAGCGAACGCGGGCGCACCGCGCTGATGCAACTGTGCAGCAATGTCACCGCACCGACCTATGGTGAGCACAGGCTGCAGTGCTGGCGTTTCAGCCTGTTCGATATTCCTCTGCACGAAATCCTGCTTATCGGGCCTGATGCCCCAAATCAGAGCAACCCTTGCATCCTCTACATCCCGGACGACAGCGTGCACTCGGTGCGCGAGTTTGCTTCGGTCCAGGCGGTCGGGCAGCACCTGCGGCACCGGTTGCAGCGCAGCGAATTCCGCCGTGCGTTGCTGCAGTTCGCCTATAAAGACCGGCAAGTGGAACTGACGGCCAAACTGGAGCACGCGCTGTTCGAGGTGGATGCGGCCGGCAACCGCAGGCTGCGCAGCAATCCGCTTTTGCACGTTACCCCTTCGCCCTTGGGCAATGCGCCCTGGCCGACGCTGTACAGAGCGCACCTGGCACGCATGAAGGCCGACGCCAAAACCATCGCTGTGCCCACCGCCGAAGTTGACGCCAAAGCGCGTAACGCGCGCCTGCAACACTGGTTCGAACTGGGCATGAACGTACTCAACGTCGCCGCGTTCTTCGTCCCAGGGTTGAACACCGCCATGCTCGGGGTATTTGCCTATGACCTGATGAGTTCGGTGTTCACCGGTTTCGAAGCCTGGGAGGAAGGCGACACCGCGCAGGCGCTGCAGCAGGTGCAATCGTTGGCCATCAATGCCGCAGTGCTCGCCGGGTTCGCCGCCGGCGCCAAGGTCATCCAGGCGTCCGGTTTCGTCGATGCGCTGAAGGCAGTGTGGCAGGAAGACCGCGAACTGCTGTGGCACCCAAACATGGCGCCGTATGCCAGCAGTGTGGTGCTTGCCGAAGGTGCAAAGCCCGATGCACTCGGGCTTCACCAACACCAGGGCAAGGCCTACGTGGCGCTGGAGGGCACCCTGTATGAAGTGTTCCAGGACCCTGAACAGCACTGGCGCGTGCGTCACCCCGACTCCCCTCAGGCTTATGCGCCGCACGTGCGGCCGATCGGCGACGGCCGCTGGCAGCTGGCCCATGAACATACTCACGAATGGGACGACATACAGCTGCTGCGCCGTCTCGGCCATCGCAGCCACGGGCTGGACGATGCGCAATTACTCACCGCCCTACGCAGCACCGGCACCGACACGGCCAGCCTGCGCCGTGCCCATGCTGCTGGCGTACGCCCCCCAGCATTGCTGGTCGACACGCTGCTGCGCCTGCAACTGGACAACGAAGTGGGCACTCTCATAGAACACGTACGCCACGGCCTACCGCTCGCGGCCCACAAAAACTATGCCCTGCCCGAACTGCTCAACCTGCCGAAGTGGCCGCAGGATCACGTGCTCAAAGTCTTCGAAGGCCCAGAGCCGTGGGGCAAGGCAGTGCGCTACGGGCCGCCCGTCTCACCGGGGCAGATTGAGATCGAGATCACCCGCGCCGACCTCGACAGTGGCGCACTGAGCCAGACGGTGTTGGCGCAGATGGATGAGCCCACGGTGCAATCGATGCTTGGCGATACCCCGCACGCTCAACGCGCCTCGGTACTGAACGACACGCTTGCTGAGCACCTGGCCAACCGCCGCGGGGCGATATTCGACAGTTTGCAGCAAGGCCATCGTCAACCGCAGAGCCCAGCAGCGCAGGCCCTTGCCCGCCAGTTCCCAGGCCTGCCGGACAGCGCCCTCGACGAAATCCTCGACCATGCCAACAGCATTGAACGTCAGCGCCTGGCCGCAGGCCGAGTGCCCCTGCGCATCGGCGAAGAAGCCCGATTGCTGCAAGCTCGCGCCAGGCTGGACCGAGCCCTCATCGGGCTGTACCGGCACAGCCTGGCCAATGCAGACAGTGAACGATTGCAACAGGCCTTGCACGCCGAACACCCATTGGCCACTGCGGCCGAACGGTTCGAGATCGCGCTTGCCGATCGGCAGCACTGTGCCGCCCTGCTGGGTCAGCAACCGATCAAACCGGGGTTCCGCTCGCCCATGCGCCTGGCCAATGGCAGGCTCGGTTACCCGCTCAGTGGCCGTGGTCAAACAGGGGCGGCAGCGCGTCGTTTGCGGGCGCTATATCCAGAACTCGATACTGCGCAAATCAGCGCATTGCAATCCGAGCTGGCAGAGGCCGGCGACCTGGGCACAACGATCAACCGCTTGGAAGCTGAGCAGCGCAGCCTGGACCGTGATCTGGGCCGCTGGATCGAGAACGCGCACGACTTGGAAGACCGCCGAAACCGCCAGCAATGCGCCGAGCGCCTGATGAGCGCCTGCCGCCGTGAGGGCGGTGAACAACGCAACCTGTTATGGCTGGAGCGTATTCGCTTGCGCGAGCTGCCAACCCTGACTGCCGCCATGCCGCATATTCATGAATTGAGGCTCGACGGCTTGCGCCTGGAGCGCCTGGAAGGCGCTTTCCTGGCCAACTTCCCTCACCTGCAGGCATTGGACGTGACCAACAATCCGCACATGAATGCCGAAGCCTTGTTCGAGGCGCTGCGGTCCGCCCCCCGGCTGCGCGATCTGAACCTGACCGGCAATGCCCTGCGGGCTCTCACGCCTGCGGCTCGGCAAGCCATTGGCGCGATGCCGGGCCTGCGCATACTCAATTTGCGCAGTAACTTTCTGGAACTGGATGACGCCAGTTTGCAATTTCTGACCCGCCTGCGCCTGGACGCACTGGGCCTTGGGGACAACCACATCACCTTGGATCAAAGGCTTGCCGCACGCTTCCAGGACATGGTCCACCCTCAGGTGTTACACCTGGATTTCAACCCGCTACAAGTCGCCCCCGACCTGCGCTTCATGGCCCGCCTCAGCCACCTCAACCTGCACCGCTGCGACTTGCAGCAATGGCCCGAAGGCCTGACCACCCTGATGAGCCAGCCACAGTATCGGCTGCGCTACCTTGACCTGTCTTACAATCGCATCCGCAACGTGCCCGACCTGCCTGGGGTACTACGTACACCGTTTGCCCGTGATGTCTCAGCGCGTTTGCCTGAACGCCGCTGGCTGTTCAACTACAACAACCTGGAGGCCGAAACACGTACACGCCTGGGTGACAGCGGTGTCAACGTTTTTGAACACGCGGGGGCGATGCCCGAGTGGCAAGCGCTGTGGCGCAACCCGGCGAGCGACGCCCAAGAGCAACTGTGGCGCGATCTGTTCGAGCAGGGGGAGAACAACGACCTGCAAGGTGTCCTGGAACGCCTGAGCCAATCCGCTGAAGCACAGCGCGATGCGCAGAGCCTGCGCAACCGTGTCTGGGCGTTGCTGGAAAAAGCGGCTGGGGACAGTGCGCTGCGCGAACGCCTGAACACGGTGGCCCAAGACTTCCCGCCCACCTGCGGGGATGCCGGGGCCGACGCCTTCAGTGCCCTGGAGATCGAAGTGCTGGCTTACGAGGCGGCGGGCGGCGCCGGTACTCGCCCTGGCGAGTTGCTGGCGCTGTATCGGAAGCTGTACCGGCGCGATCAGGTCAACCAGTTGGCTGACCGCATCAGTGTCCGCCGGTCGCTACGCAAACAGGCGCTGCAAAACCATGAATTCGACGAAGCACTGCCGCCTCACGATGTGCTTGATGACCCCGCAGCGTTTCCCGACGGCGAATTGCAAAACGGCCTGGTGGACGATATCGAGCTTCGCCTGGCCTTGCGCCAATCCCTGGCCGGGCCGCTGGGCTTTCCCGAGCCTAGCCACGGCATGCGCTACCGTGACACGGCCCAAGTCAACCAGGTCATCATCGACAGGGTCGAGGCCGCCGTACTCGCCCTGGACGCCGACACCAATGCCCGGCTGCAATGGCTTATCGAACAGCCGGGGTGGGTAAGCTACCTAAAGCGCGAGTATGCCGCACAGTTCACGTTGCTCACCGACTTCTGGCGACAGGGCCACGACTACCTCTTCTACTGCCTGGATGAGACCCAGGAAGCCGTTACCCGTCTGGACAGTTCGGTGATACGTGCGTTGATCGAAGCCCTGCCAGCCTCGCCCGTGGACGAGCAAGGCAACCTTCACCGCGTGCCACTCAACGATGGGCAGTTCGACCGCGCCATGCGTGCATTGACCGCTGAACAGCAAGCGGTGGAAGCGGGCCTGCTGGCCAGCCTCACCCGACAGGCGCAAACCCTGGGCGGTTAAGCAGCACTCATTGGCCACGCAGGTCTTCGAAGAAGGCCTGCCGGCCATCTACCTGGCTCGAGGCACGCGGCGCCGCCGGCGCTTCACTGTTGGCCGCTTCCACGTGCCAGTAGCAGTGCCTGACCGCACGCGTGACCGCAACATAGGCCAAGCGCTGTACTTCTTCCTTCTGCGCGGTATCGAATGCCTGGGCATCACCGGCCTTACCTAGGCCGGCCAGGCGATAGACCTGGTTCTTGTAAGGCGAGCTGGTCAGGTACTGGCAGTCACCAAGCATGAACACCGCATCGGCCTGCAAGCCTTTGGCGCTGTGGTAGGTCAACTGCCGCAGCCGGCGTTGCTCGGCCGGCAGTGCTGCCTCAGCGTGCAGCACGGCCTGCAGGTGGTCGTTCATCAGGGCTTTGTCGCTGCCCTTGCGGTACAGCATCATCACCGTCTCACCCCGTTGATAATGCTCGATCAGGGTCTCGCCCAGCGCGGCCTCGTCGCGGTCGAACACCTTGACCGGCGAGCCCGGCAACTCGGCTGCCGGGCCACTGGCGCGGGCCTTCTTGCCGGTGATCGCGGGCGTGCCTTTGACCAGAAATTCCGCCGCATCGATGACCAGCTGCTGGCACCGGTAGTTCTCGACCATCATCACCCGCGTGTTGGCCGGTGACACAAAGGCCTTGGTGAATTCCATGAAGTACTTCGGCGAACTGCCGCGCCAGCCATAGATCGATTGCCAGTCGTCACCCACGCACAACAGCGACGAATGCTGGGCATTACGGCCGGTGTGCATCGACGGCCCACGCCGGCGGATCTCGGCAAGGCAGGCACGCAGCCAACTGACGATTTGCGGCGAAACGTCCTGGAACTCATCGATCATCAAATGCGCCAGGGGCCTGAGCAATGGGTCGGGCAGCAGTTGCAGATTTTCCGGGTTGTTCTCGCCAAACAGGGCAAACATGCGGTTGTAGCTCATCACCGGCGGCGACTGGTCCAGCAGGTGCGCCTCCAGGGCCTTCCAGTACAGCGCCAAAGCTTCGAAGAACAGGCCGTCGCTGTCGCCTGCCGGGAAGCTCATCGCCGCCACGGCGCTGTTCACGTCAAGCCCCAGGTTCTCGATGAAGTTGGCGGCACCGACAAAGGCATCGAGCAGCGGTGCCGGGGCCAGTTCGCCCTTGACCTTGTACTCGAAGCCGGGGCCAGCCACCGCATCACCGGCCAGGGAGGCAGCCAAGCGCCGCGCGGCGGCGTAGTTGTCCAGCCAGATCAGTGGTTTGTCGCAGAAGGCCTGCAGCAGGGTGCGCTTGACCGCCCACTCGGCGCGCACCGCCAGCTTGGCGCCGGGGCGCTGGTACTGGGCGCTTTCCGCGGGGTCGAAACCCAACACCACCCAAGGCCCCTGCCCCTCAAGGCGGCCATGCACATGGAAACGGCTGCCACGGATTTCGACCGTGTCGCGGCACGGCTCGATGCCTTTGATCGGCCAAGCGCCTGCGGCGAACCACAGGTCTTCGATGACATCGCACAGCTCTTCGTCGCGCTGGGCGGCCAACTGGGTCACCTGCGCACGCTTTTGCACGTCCGGGTGGTTAGGGTCCACCGGCTTGAGCTGCAACGCTTCGCTGCGCAGCAGGCCAATGAGTTCGGCAAAGCGCGGGTTATCGCCCAGCAAGGTGCTGTAGCAGAGGTTCAGTTGTTGGCGCTGTGCATCGTTCAGACGCAGGTCGAACAGGTTGCTCTCAGCTTCGGCCTCGCGGCCCGCCGGCATCTCGTTGCCCAGTGTCTCGAACGCGCGCACCTGGCCAAAGCCTGGCAGGCTGCGCACCAGCGGCAAGATGCGCGAATGGAAGGTGCGTACCAGCTCGCGGGCCAGCGCGGGCTGCAGGTCGATCTGCCACAGGGCGAACACCTGCAGCAGGCGTTTGATGAAGTCTTTGCGCGATTCGCGGGTGAAGGTGACCACGGTCATCGCGTCCAGCTCGTAGCCCAGGTAATGGCGCAGCAGCAGAATGCGCAACACCAGCGAGGTGGACTTGCCCGCCCCTGCCCCCGCCACCACACAGGTGGACGGCGTGTCGCTGAAAATCAGCTTCCACTGGGCCGCACTGGGTTGCGCCTCGGCAGGCAAGCGCTGGGCCACATCGGCCTTGAAGCGCTTCTTCAATTCGGCGGTCAACGGCAGGCGCCAATCGTCAAAGAGGTTGTCGTCCTGGCCGGGTACGGCGGCGGTGTCAGGGCGGGTATCGCGGATGACCAGCACCTGGCGCCCCGCCTCGTACCCTTCCACACGCCCGCGCTCGAAGCCTTCGCGCAACCCGTCGGCATGGCCACTGCGCTGGCCTATGGCGTGGCCGAGGAACCAGGAGTCGCGATGCTGGGCTTGCAAGCGGGTCAGGCCCCGCCCCAAAAGGCGGGCGGCCAGGCGGCGAAACCACGGTAACTGGGCAGGTGGGGTCAGGTCGGCAGGCGCCTGGGGATGCTCGTGGGCCACGGTCACTCCGATGGAATACAAAATCAGCGTGCCATGTTCGCCGCATCCACTGAAAATCACCAGCGAATGCTTGCAGATCAGTGGATTAGGCGATGAAACGGATAAAAATTCGCAGCCTTACAGATCTATCAATTCGATTGTTATAAGTCGATATTTACGCTTATTTTCGATCTTTCTTTGTCGCATCATGGCGTCATTCCACTGATTCAAGGAGCACGACCATGCTGCAACTGCGACCGTTCGAAAGCCTCGGCCACGCCAACCACGGCTGGCTTGATGCCCACCACCATTTCTCGTTTGCCGAGTACTATGATCCTGCTCGCATGCACTGGGGCAACTTGCGGGTCTGGAACGATGACCTGATCGCCGCCGGCAGCGGTTTCCCGCCGCACCCGCACCGTGACATGGAAATCATCACCTATGTCCGTGAAGGCGCGATCACCCACCAGGACAGCCTGGGCAACAAAGGTCGTACCGAAGCGGGTGACGTGCAGGTGATGAGTGCAGGCTCCGGCATCGTGCACAGCGAGTACAACCTGGAGGACGTCGATACGCGGATTTTCCAGATCTGGGTAGTGCCTGAGCGAGTGGGCGATGCGCCGACCTGGGGTACCCGCCCTTTCCCCACAGGCGAGCGTGGCGAAGGCTTCGTGACCCTGGCCAGCGGGCGTGAAGGTGACGAAGACAGTTTGCAGATTCGCACCGATGCCCGGCTGGTGGCCGCGACCCTGCGTGCAGGTGAAAGCGCCGAATACCGCTTCGATGCCGGGCGCCGTGGTTACCTGGTGCCGGCCAAGGGATTGGTAGAGGTCAACGGCCTGCAGGCCAAAGCGCGCGATGGGGTGGCGATCGAGCAAGAGGACGTGTTGCGGGTGACGGCCATCGAGGACAGCGAGATCGTGCTGGTGGATGTCGCCTGAATCTATTGCCTGCTCTGGCCTCATCGCAGGCAAGCCACACAGATGCGGCTCTAGACTTGGAGGCTACACAGTTCTGCCCGGAGCGGCGGTGCGGCGATCCGACTTGTCCCGCGAATGGGGCTACGAGGTGCATGGCACCGGCTTCGCCGGTGTTCGCGGGGCAAGCCCGCTCCCACGTCAATTTTTAGAAATTGCGCAAGACAGTTGCTCCCACAGGAATAACGCCAGCCTCAAAGTCGGCGTTGTACCTGTAGGAGTTGGCTTGTCGGGGCGCGGTTACGCACTTCGGTTTCCTTCGACCATTTCGCTGTCACAAACCACCCTCCCTCGCCGCTGTACTTGATCGACGGCCCGATGGCAAAGCTGCGCCCTTTGAGCGGCACCGGCCTGGATGCCGTCGAGGAGGCGCTGATGCAAGAGGCCGTGGCACGCTGCCGGCAAGACGTTTCGGAAGCGGCGCGGCTGCTCGGCATGACCCGCCCTGCCCTGGTTTATCGGCTGAAAAAGGCACCCGGCGAGAGCGTGGCCGGTAAGCCCTGAGCATTTGGGGCTGCTTGGCAGCCCATCGCGGCGCAAGGCCGCTCCTACAACAGAACGCATCCCCCTGTGGGAGCGGCCTTGCGCCGCGATGGGCCGCAAAGCGGCCCCAACATTTCAGCGCCCACGCAAATACCGCAAGCGTATTGGCGCCATTCGCTGCCCTGCACTAGCGTTGTGCTATCCAGCCAGCCACTTGCCGTTCATGCGGAGCGAACACACAACATGCCGGATCTGCGCCCGAACCCGACGCTGAGCCTTGAGTACCGTGCCGAACGGCCGATCTTCCAGGCCTTTGTGGAGCAGGCGAGTCGCTCGCCCGAGGCAATCGCGATCATTGCCCACGAAGCCACCTGCAGCTATCGACAACTTGAGCAGATCAGCCAGGGCATCGCCACGTACCTGCTCGAAAATGGCGCCATCGGTGCCGATCGGGTAGTGATTGTCGCAACTCGCGGCGCGGCGCTGGTCTATGCCATGCTCGGCGCCTTGCGCGCCGGGCTGACCTTTACCGTTGCCGACGCCGCGTACCCGGCTGCACGTATCGGCCAGATCATCCGCACCCTCGAACCTGCCTTTGTATTGCGCTGTGGCGACGCCGAGGTCGAACCTGGCCATGCGCACTGCGTGAACGTGCCGTACGCCCCCGCCGATGCCCTGCAACACTTCGCCAGCCAGCCAGCGCCCCTGCCCGCAGTGAGCCCTGCTCAGCCGGCCTACATCACCTTCACCTCGGGCAGCACTGGCGAACCGAAGGGCATCGTCACCCATCATGCGCCACTGGTGCACTTCGTCGACTGGCACGTGCAGCAGCATGGTTTTACCCAGGAGGACCGCTTTTCGCTGCTATCCGGCCTGGGCCACGACCCGGTTTACCGCGATGTATTCACGCCACTGTCGATTGGCGCCACCCTCATCTGCCCGGCCCAGTCCACCCTGACCGACCCGTCGCGCCTGGCTGCGTGGATACACGACCACGGCGTGTCCGTCATCCACCTGACGCCGCCTTTGGGCAAACTGATCGAAACCGGCGCACGGATGAACGGGCTGCTGTTCGAACGCTTGCGTTACCTGTTCTGGGGCGGCGATGCGCTCATCCCTACGCTGTACCAGCAGATGTGTGCGATTGCACCACACGCCACCAGCGTGAACTTCTACGGCACCACCGAAACACCACAGGCCATGGCCTTCCACGTGCTTGACCCGCACGCGGACAACAGCAAAATCCCGTTGGGCAAAGGCATAGGCGGCGCGCAACTGTTGCTCGTCAACGAAGCCAACCATCTGGTCGAAGCCGGCGAAGTCGGGGAAATCCTGATCCGCAGCCCCTACCTGTCGCTGGGGTATTGGGGCGACCCGGCACTGACCCAGGAAAAGTTCGTGGTAAACCCGTTCACCGGCGCCCCGGCCGACCGCTGCTACCGCACCGGCGACCTGGGCACTTACCTGGCCGATGGCAGCGCCACTTTTTTAGGGCGCGGCGACAGCCAGGTGAAAATCCGCGGCCATCGCATCGAACTGGCGGAGATCGAAAACGCCATCACTCGACAGCCGCGCATCAAGCAATGCGTGGTGCTGGCCAACCATGACAACGCAAGTGTCAGGCTGGTCGCCTATTGCGTCGCCGATCAGCCCATAGCGACCGCTGAACTGCGCCAGGCCATCGCAGGCATGCTGCCGGACTACATGGTGCCGGCGATGTTCCTGTTCGTGCCGAGCATTCCGCTCACGCCCAACGGCAAGATCGACAAGCGCGCCTTGCCTGCGGCTTTCGATGACAGCGCCTCCAGCACCCCGCAGGCGCTGTCACCGCTGGCGTTGAAACTGACCGAGGCCTGGGCGCAGATACTGCAGGCTCCGCACATCGATGCCCGCCTCACCTTCGTGGAGCTCGGCGGCGACTCGCTGTCCTTCGTCCGCGCCTCGATGGTGCTCGAAGCGCTGATTGGCCACTTGCCGGATCGCTGGGAAATGATCCCGGTACAGGACCTGGCCGACCTGGCCGAACCAGGCACCCCGGCCAACACGTGGTCGATGCGGGTCATGGAAGTGCCGGTGTTCCTGCGCATGGTCGCCATTTTGCTGATTGTCGTCGGGCATTTGAATGTGTTTTCCGAGTGGCGCATTGCAGGCGAGACGTCGGTGCTGTTCCTGATCTCCGGCATCAGCCTGGCCAGGTTCCAGTTCAAGGCCATCGATGAGCGCGGCGATGCGCGCATGCTGCTCAAGTCGCTAGCCGCCATCGCGGTGCCGACGATTCTGTACACAGTACTGGTGCAGGCGGTGTTCGACCGAGTCCACTGGCAATCACTGCTGTTGATCTCCAACTGGTTCCCGCCCGACAAGGTCGGCGTGTTCAATTACTGGTACATCGAAGTGTTGGTGCAGATGCTGCTGATCCTCGGTGTCGTGTTGTCGATCAAGCGTGTGCGCAAGGCGATCATCGCCAACCCGTTCCCCTGCCTGGTCATGGCCTCGTGCGCACTGGTGGCGGCGGATGTGCTGCTCAGCCGCTTCGTGTTCGACACCACAGCCCTGCTCAACCGGGTACCTCAGCATTACCTGGCCGTGATGGTGCTGGGCATGGCCATTCACTACGCCGATACGACGCTGCGCAAAGCGGTCGCCAGTGCGGTGGCGCTGCTGCTGATTGCCGAGCTCGACCTGGTGGCCCTTGCAGGTCTCGGCTGGCAGGCGTTTGCCCGTTACATCGATATCGCCCTGCCGGCGATGCTGGCCTTGATCTGGTTCCGGTCCGTGCCCGTGCCGGGCGTGATCGCCAGAGCGGGCGCGATGATCGCCTCGTCCACCTTGTTCATCTACCTGACGCACTTCCAGTTCCAGTCGCTGGCACGGCGCATCGTCGATCAGCCGTTGTTCGCGGTGGCCTTGGCCCTTGTCGGTGGCGTGCTGGTGACGTACTGCTGGAACACGCTGACCCGGCGAGTCATTACACGCGTTAGCGGGCGGCGCAAGACGCGTGGGGCACAGGCCGTGGAACGCGCGACCTCCCCTTGAAGGGGTAACCCTGTCGGCCCGCGGGTCATTGCCAAGCCTGAAACAGTTTGCATAAAATGCGAACCATTAACATTTGCAACTCTTTCAGGCGGCATGGATGAGCACCCCGGACGTAGCCCTCAACACCCAAGTCACCCAGCTCTACCGCGCGCAGAGCAAGTGGTTGCACGGTTGGCTGAAACCCCGGGTCAACTGCACCCACCTGGCCGCAGACCTGGTCCAGGACGTGTTCGTTCGGGTGATGTCGGCCGCCGACGCTGCGGCCAAGCTCGAAGCGGTACGTGAACCCAAGGGCTACTTGGCCACCATCGCCCGTCGCCTGATGATCGACCACCTGCGCCGCGTGCACTTGGAACGGGCCTGGTTGCAGGTACTGGCCGAGCAACCCGAAGCGTTGGACATCTCGGCAGAACAGCGTGTTGCCCTGCTGCAGACCTTGTTCGAGCTCGATGCGATGCTGGCAGCGCTCGGCACCAAGGTGCGTGAGGCGTTCTTGCTTTCGCAGGTCGATGGCCTGCCCTACAAACACATCGCCACCCAGTTGGGCATCTCTGAAGTGACGGTGCGCCGCTACGTTGCCAAGGCGGCCGAGCACTGCATGATCTACAGCCTGACGCACGGCCAGTGAGCATGGCCCTGAGTACCGAGCAACTCGCGGCCCTGCGCCAGGCCGCGCACTGGTACAGCCAGCTCAACAGCGGTGAGGCGCAGCCCAGTGAGTACAGTGCCTGGCAGGCGTGGCTGAACGCTGCGCCGGTCAATGCCTGGGCCTGGCAGCAAGCCGAGCGTTTGCAGACACGCATGAGTACGCCCCATGCCCCAGCCACCACGCGGGTGTTGGCCGTGGCCGCACACGGCCGCCACGCCTCCCGCCGCCGCGTGGTCAAGGCCGGCCTGGTGTTGCTTGGGGGCAGTGCCCTGGGCCTGGGCAGCTATCGCGAAATGCAGCACGCGCCGCTGTTGCCAGACGTGCGCAGTGGCGTGGGCGAACAGCGCTGGCTGACCTTGAAAAACGGCAGCAGGGTGCTGCTCAACACCGCCTCCTCCGTTGACATCGACGAGACCGGCGAACAGCCGTCGGTGCGGCTGCGCCAAGGCGAAATCATGGTCGAGGTGCCCGCGCAGCAACGCTGCAGCGTGATGACCCGGCACGGCACCGTAGAGGCTGGCCACAGCCGCTTTTCCGTGCGGTTGCTGGACGACGCCGGCAAGCTCGAGGTGTTTGGCCAACAGGCACGCGTGGTGCTTGCCGCTGGCCAGGCAATGGCGCTCAAAAGCGGCCAGGCCTGCCAGTTCAATGGCCAGGGCTTTTCTGCCGTGCAGGCCTTGGCCAGTGCCGCAGACGCCTGGAGCCGCGGCTTGCTAATCGTGAACGACCAGCGCCTCGACACCTTCATCAACGACCTCGCGCGCTATCGGCCCGGTTGGCTGCGCTGCGCGCCCTCGGTGGCCGGCCTGCGCATCAGCGGCACCTACCGGCTCAATGACACCGACCAGATACTGCGGGCGCTGACCACGTCCCTGCCGGTGCAGGTGCAGGCCCGCACCCGCTACTGGGTCACCGTCACCGCCGCATAAAAAAATGGCCAAGGCCTGATCACTTTACCGCGGCTCATCCGACTCATAGGTAACCCCAGCCCTGGCTGACTCTTTACCTTTCAGAGAACAACGACGATGACCTGCCGCTTCACTCTCAGGCCGTTCAGCGCGCCAGACCTGCGCACCTGCCTGTTGCTGACTGCATTGCTCGGCGGGCCAGGCTCAGCCTGTGCCGCGCAAGCGCATGACTACCACCTGCCGCAGGGCGACCTGGGCGAGACACTCACCCGGTTTGCCGCAGCGTCTGGCATCGTCTTGTCGTTCGACACCCAATGGACGCGCGGCAAACGCTCCCCAGCCTTGAATGGCCAGTACCCGGTGGACCAGGCTCTGCAGATGCTGCTGAGCGGCACCGGCCTGCAGGCCGCACAGGAAAGCGACGGCCGCTACTCGCTGCTGCAAACCCACCACCAGGGTGACGTGGTAGAGCTGGCCCCCAGCCGCATCGACGGCCAGGGCCTGGGCAACATTACCGAAGGCACTGGCGCCTACACCACCGGCGGTTCGACCACCGCGACCAAGCTGCCGCTGACCCTGCGCGAAACGCCGCAGTCCGTCAGCGTGATCACCCGCCAGGCCATCGACGACCACGGCTCGCAAGACATCGGCGAAGTGCTGCGCAATACGCCCGGGGTTTCGGTGCAGGCATATGACAGCGAACGTATGGAATACTCCGCACGCGGCTTTGCCATCACCAACTACCAGTACGATGGCGTCAACACCATCTATGACGGGGTTTATGACGAAGGTGCGACCCACGTCGACATGGCCGCCTACGACCGCGTCGAGGTCATCAAGGGCGCGACCGGGCTAATGACCGGCTCCGGTGACCCCTCCGCCACGGTCAACTTGATCCGCAAGAAGCCCACCCACGACTTCAAGGCCTCGATCACCGCCAGCGCCGGTTCCTGGGACAACTACCGCACCGAAGGTGATATCGCCGGCCCGCTCAACGCCAGCGGCAGCGTGCGCGGCCGCTTGGTCGGCGCGTACCAGGACCGCAAGTCTTACCTGGATCACTACAAACAGAAGAAGGACGTCTACTACGGCATTCTCGAAGCCGACCTGACGCCCGACACCCTGCTGACCTTCGGCATCGACAACCAGACCACCACGCCGCGTGGCGCTTCCTGGACTGGCAACCCGACCTACTTTGCCGACGGCAGCCGCACCGACTTTTCGCGGTCGCACAACCCCGGTGCCGACTGGAGCCGCCGCGACTTTCAGTCCACCACCTACTTCGGCTCGCTGGAGCAGGCCCTGGCCAATGACTGGAAGGTCAAGCTCAGCCTCAACCACATGATCAGCGACCATGACACCCGCCTGGCCTCGGCCAGCGGCGGCAACCCCAACCCCGCAACCGGCGAAGACATGTTCTTCTACTGGGGGCGCTGGGAAGGCCACCGTGTGCAGAACACCGCCGACCTGAATGTGTCCGGGCCCTTCACCCTGTTCGGCCGCCAGAATGACCTGGTCGCAGGCTTCATGACCTCGCATTCGCGCCAGACCGGCGACACCTTCGACGGCAGTGCCTTCGCCCAGGTACCGGGCTCGATCTTCGACTGGAACGGCAAGATTGCGGTACAGGACTTCCCGAAAAACGGCGACTACACCACCACCCAGAGCCAGAACGGCGCTTACGTGGCCACGCGCCTGAGGCCAACTGACAACCTGTCGCTGATCCTCGGTACCCGGGTCAGCACCTTCAAATACAACGACGACCAGGATTACTACCCGACCTCGTCCCTGGATGACACCCACGCCAGCTACAAGCAACACGGCGTCGTCACCCCGTATGCCGGCGTGGTCTATGACCTGGACGATACTTACTCGGTGTACGCCAGCTACACCTCGATCTACCAGCCGCAGGTGTACAAGGACGTCAATGGCGCCACCCTCGACCCGGTGGAAGGCGATGGTTATGAAGCGGGCATGAAGGCGGCCTATTTCGATGGTCGGCTCAACGCTACCCTGGCGTTTTTCCGGATCGAACAAGACAACGTCGCCTCCTCCGTCGGCACCAACCCGGTCACCAACGAGGGCATCTACACAGCGATCGACGGCGCCACGACCCAGGGCGTCGAACTGGAGCTGGCCGGTGAACTGGCCCCAGGCTGGAACATCACCGCCGGCTACACCTACGCCCGTACCCGCGACGCCGACGACAACCGCCTGTTCGGCTTCCCGCTGGCGACCACCAAGCCTGAGCATGTGGCGCGGCTGTTCAACACCTACCGGCTGCCCGGCGCGCTGGACCGTGTCACCGTCGGTGGTGGGCTACGTTGGCAGAGCGCGTTCTACGGCACTATCTACAGCCCGACGGCTGGCGACTACACGCGCATCAAGCAAGGGGGTTACACCTTGGTGGACCTGATGACGCGCTACCAGTACAGCGAGCACCTGAGCTTCACGGTGAATGCCAACAACGTGTTCGACAAGGTGTACCTGACCGGGCTGGGCAACTTCGACACCACCTACTACGGCGAGCCACGCAACCTGATGGTCACGACCCGCTGGGATTTCTGAGGCTACGGGTGTAGGAGCAGCCTTGTGCTGCGAAGAGGCCGGTGCATAAGGCCTAGATGTGAGGGGCCTGCACTGGCCTCTTCGCAGCGCAAGGCTGCTCCTACAAACAGCCCTAGGCCTGTCAGTTAGGGCCTAGGCCTGGGTACTGACCATCCCACCCGCGCTGCTGCCACCGCTCTCTTGCAGCGCTTCGAGCAGTTGCGCGGTCGCCTGCATGATTTGCCCAGTCAGGGTGGCGATGCTGGCCTGCTTGGCGCTCACCGCTGCGGCCTTGGCAGTCTCTTCCATCTTCGATGCCATCAATGCGGCCAACTGCTTCTGCTCTTCAGCCAGCTGCTTTTGCAGTTCCTTGATCATCTGCCGCAACTGCTGCACCGCTGCCGACTCGTCGCTGCTCTCGCTGCCTTGGGCCGACTCCGCCTGGCCACCGCCACCCACCTTCAAGGTGTCGCCACTGATGCTCAAAGGCCCGCCTTTTTCGCTCTGCGCGGCCTGCTTGGCCTGCTCGCGCTCGGCGGCCGCTGCGGCGCTCATCGCCTGGGCGGAAACTCCATTGATGTGGAGGTTACTCAAAGATATTGCTGTCATGCCGATTCCCTGCCTTCAGGTGAGTCCTTGCCTTGGCTCCCCTATCGGCCGCCGGACGCAGTTCTTTAGCCAGCGGTGACAAAACCCTCTAACCCCACCAGTAAATTCCCCCTCGTGTGGCTCGTTCCAACACATGTACTTGCGCAGGAGCCGGAGCCCCGGCGGGCGTCCACATTCGACCATTCAGGGAATCGCAGCCATGAGCCAGTCCTCACAGCAGGAAACAATCAAAGATCTGATCGGCGTGGGCTTCGGCCCTTCCAACCTGGCCTTGGCCATCGCCCTGGAAGAGCTCGCTCAGTCCCAGGGCCATGCCCTGGACGCGCTGTTCATCGACAAGCAGAAAGACTACCGCTGGCACGGCGAGACCCTGGCGACCCAAAGCGAGCTGCAGATTTCGTTTCTCAAGGACCTGGTCTCGCTGCGCAACCCCACCAGCCCTTACAGCTTCGTCAATTACCTGCACCAGAAGCAGCGCCTGGCCGACTTCATCAACCTCGGCACCTTCTACCCCTGCCGCCTGGAGTACAACGACTACCTGCGCTGGGCCGCCGAGCACTTCGCCACCCAGGCGGTGTATGGCGAAGAAGTGGTGCGTATCGAGCCCGAAGTGACGGCCGGCCGGGTAGAGCACCTGCGCTTGGTCTCGCGTGACCAACAAGGCCGCGAATACAGCCGCCGCACCCGCTCGGTAGTGGTCGGCAGCGGCGGCACGCCGAAAATTCCGGAAAAGTTCGGTGCCTTCAAAGATGACCCGCGCGTCTTCCACCACTCCCAGTACCTCAGCAGCCTGAACAAACTGCCGTGCACTGAAGGCAAGCCGATGCGCATCGCGGTGATCGGCTCTGGCCAGAGCGCCGCCGAGGCCTTCATCGACCTCAACGACAGCTACCCGTCGGTCAAGGTCGACATGATCCTGCGCGGCTCGGCACTCAAGCCGGCCGACGACAGCCCGTTCGTCAACGAGATCTTCTCCCCAGGCTATACCGACCTGGTCTACAACGAGCCGGCCGACCAACGCAGCAAGCTGCTGGGCGAGTACCACAACACCAACTACTCGGTGGTCGACCTGAACCTGATCGAACGCATCTACGGCATCCTCTACCGCCAGAAGGTCGCCCACCAGTTCCGCCACAACGTGCTGTGCCGGCGCCAAGTGGAAGCGGTGGTGGCCACCCGCGAAGGCCTGGAACTGACCCTGCGCGATCTCGCCACTGGCCAGTACCAGACCCACCGCTACGATGCGGTGATCCTGGCCACCGGTTACGAGCGCCGCTCGCACCGCGACCTGCTGGCACCACTGGCGGGTTACCTGGACGACTTCAGCGTCGACCGCAACTACCGGGTACTGGCCAGCCCAGACCTGCAGGCGTCGGTTTACCTGCAAGGTTTCTGCGAGAACAGCCACGGCCTGAGCGACACCTTGCTCTCGGTGTTGCCCGCCCGCGCCGCCGAGATCGGCCAGGCGCTGTACCAGGACCTGTCGCGCTTCAATGGCCGTTCGCAACCGGCTGTCGCCCTGACCAGCGCCTGATTCCCGCCTTCACTCGCCGGCCTGTCGCCCTGCGCGAAGGCCGGCTTGCGCTTTCTGAAACATTTGCTTGCATTTAAAACGGCAGGATTTCCATTCTCATTCGTCTTTATAAGTGCAGCCCTCTTGGTTGGGCACAAGCTCGACTACACATTTCAGAAGACGATCAGATGGCCAAATCCCCGAAAAAATCCAAATCCAAGTTGTGGTTCCTGGTCCACAGCTGGCTCGCCCTCCCGATCTGGTTCTTCGTGCTGATCGTCTGCTTTACCGGCATGCTCGCCGTGGTCAGCCAGGAGATTGTCTGGCTGGCCAACCCGGACGTGCGCGCCAGCAAGCCTGACGGCGATGCCGAACGCCTGAGTTACCAGCAGGTGCTCGATGCCCTGCACAAGGCCGAGCCGGACATGGCCGTTGAGTCGCTGAGGCAGCCGGATGGCTCGCACTTCGCCCTGACCGCCGATGTGACCTTCCCCGACGGCACCAGCCCAACGCTCTACGTCAACCCGTACACCGGGGCCATCCAGGGCAAGAGCCCGGACTTCAACTTCGAAGGCTTCACCCGCGCCTTGCATGGCTGGTGGCTGGTGCCCTTCACCAATGGCTTCAGCTGGGGTTGGTACCTGGTCTCGATACTCGGCCTGCCGATGCTGGCCTCGCTGGTCACAGGCCTGGTGGTCTACAAGAAATTCTGGAAGGGCTTCTTCAAGCCCGTTCGCACCGGCCATGGCTCGCGCATCTTCTGGGGTGACCTGCACCGGCTGGCCGGGGTTTGGTCGATCTGGTTCATCGCGGTCATTTCCATTACCGGTACCTGGTTCCTGATCCAGGCGATTTTGTTCGACAACAACATCAGCATCTCCAGCCGACCTATCGTGCCGGTCATCGCCCGTGAGGATGTGCCGCAGACAGCCGATGGCAGCCAGGCACCGCGCATCGATGTGGATGAAGCGGCGCGCATCGCCGGCTTGGCGATCCCGGGCCTGGAGATCAGCTCCGTCTCACTGCCGGCTACTGCCTACAGCCATGTCACCCTGGGTGGCCGCGGCTGGTACCCGCTGATGTTCCAGTCGGCCGCCGTCAACCCCTACACCAGCAACGTCGACAGCCAGTTCCTGATCAGCGACCGCTCCGCCCTGGAGTTCGTCACCGAGTCCATGCGCCCCCTGCACACCGGCGACTTTGGCGGCCTGGCGATCAAGCTGATCTGGTTCTTCTTTGGCCTGGTCCTCACCCTGATGGTGTTCAGCGGCCTGTTGATCTGGACCAAACGCACCGCCCAGGCGACCGCCGCCGCCCTCAAGCGCAGCGAGCGTGCGCCACGCGCGGCCAGCCGTGAAACCACCGTGGAGATCCGCCCATGAGCCAGGCCAAGACCCTGCCCGCCAGCCCGCTCAAGCAGTGGTGGCTGAAATGGCGCTTCCACCTGAACATCCTGCTGATCCTCATCCCGCTGGGTTTCATGCCCAAGTACTTCGAAAACGCCAGACTGTTCCGCGGCGACGCCGGGCTGGGGGCGAACGTGATCAGCGACATCCAGGTCGGCCCCTACAGCCTGAACTTGGCCGAACTGCGCGACGAGGCACCACGCGCCGACGGCCCCGCCGGCCATTTCAAGTCATTCAGCGCCTCGCTGTGCAAGGCCTGCATCAATGACGTCAAGGCCGTCTACCTGCGCATCGGCAAGCCGCGCAGCCTGCGCGCTGCTGGCACCATTTTCTTCGGCGCGCCGTACCGCATGGGCACCAACCTGCTGATACCGCCGCGCACCCAGCCTGATGCACAGATCTGGATCACCCTCGAAGGCTGGGACGGCAGCATGCACCAGGCTTCGGTCCCCCTGGCCAAGGCATCGCCCGCCACCGTGGCCTGGCTCGAGAAACAAGGAGGCAAGAAATGAAACACCTGATGCGTAAGCTCGCCCTGCCCTTGCTGGTACTGGCCGCAGGCCCTGCCCTGGCCCACAACCCGATGTGCGAATGCGAAGAAGTGGCCAGCGGCCAGGTCAAATGCACCGGCGGTTTCTCGGATGGCAGCGGCGCCCCTGGGGTGACCCTGGATGTGATCGGCTATGACGAGCAGGTGCTGGTCGGCGGCAAGCTCGGCGACGACTCGACCCTCACCTTCAAACGCCCCGACGGTGAGTTCTACGTGCTGTTCGATGCAGGCCCTGGGCATGTCGTCGAAGTCGACTACGCCGACATTGCCCAACCATGAACAGCCCGGCCATGAATAGCCCAGCCATGAACCGCGCCCAGGTAGTCCGCCCGGCCGGCGCCGGCCACGAAACCCTGTACGTGCTGCTGGTCAGCCTGCTGATCGTGGTGCTTGCCGCCACGGTGGTGATGCTGCGTGGCGAACGCGAGGACGAACAGACCATCGCCAGCCACCAGATCGACGCCCGCCGCGACCTGACCCCCGCCGAACAAGGCCTGTACACCGACCTGCGCGTGGCCTTCGACGAGATCCAGTTGCTGCGCGAGGAAACCGCCGCCGTGCCCAGCGTACAAGCCCTGGCCGACGACGGCTTGCCACCTTTTGTGGTCGATGCGGGCAGCCAGAGCCGCGGTGGCCACCAGTGGTCGTGGCTGGCAACTGGCGCCTACCTGGGCCGCAGCCAGGCCCCTCAGGTGGCCGGCAGCCTGCTGCTGATTCTGCCTGACGACAGCACTGGCCAGCCGGATGTGTGGCTACGCCGCGACAGCGCCGCCGTTACGCCGGACGACCTGGGCCACGCCGCCCTGATCGCCGCCGGCTGGCAACAGGTGGTCAGCCACTACGACGCCGGGGTCACCCGCGAACACCGTCACTGAACCCAAGGACTCCCCCATGTTCCGCTCCGCCCTCGCCCTGCTCCTGGCCCTTGCCCTGCCGGCACTGGCCCTGGCCGATAACGGCAAGCCCCTGCGCATCGGCATTACCCTGCACCCGTACTACAGCTACGTCAGCAACATTGTCGGTGACAAGGCCGAAGTAGTGCCGCTGATCCCGGCGGGCTTCAACCCGCATGCCTACGAGCCGCGCGCGGAGGACATCAAACGCATAGGCACGCTGGACGTGGTGGTACTCAACGGTGTGGGCCATGACGACTTCGCCGACCGCATGATCGCGGCCAGCGAAAAACCCGGCATCGCCACCATCGAGGCCAACCAGAATGTGCCGTTGCTAGCCGCCACCGGCATCGCCGCGCGTGGCGCCGGCAAGGTGGTCAACCCGCACACTTTCCTGTCGATCAGCACCACCATCGCTCAGGTCAACAACATTGCCCGCGAACTGGGCAAGCTCGACCCGGACAACGCCAAGCTCTACACGCAAAATGCCCGTGCCTATGCCAAACGCCTACGCGCCCTGCGCGCCGAGGCCCTGGCCAAGGTCACCGAAGCGCCCAGCGCGACCTTCCGCGTGGCGACCATCCATGCGGCCTACGACTACCTGGTGCGTGACTTTGGCCTCGAGGTCACTGCTGTGGTCGAACCGGCGCACGGCATCGAGCCAAGCCCGGCCCAGCTGAAAAAGACCATCGACCAGCTCAAGGCGCTGGACGTGAAGGTGATCTTCTCGGAGATGGACTTCCCGTCCGCCTATGTCGAGACCATTCAGCGCGAATCGGGCGTGCGCCTGTACCCGCTGACGCACATTTCCTACGGTGACTACACCAAGGAAAAGTACGAAGTGGAGATGAAGCGCAACCTCGACACCGTGGTCCGCGCCATCCAGGAGAACCGCGCATGACCGCCGCCGCCCACCTCGCCGCGGCCAATGGGCCGCGCATCGAGTTTGCCGGCATCGACCTGACCTTGGGCCGCACCCGCATTCTCGAACAAGTCAGCTTCAGCGTGGCGGCCGGCAGCGTGCATGCGATCGTCGGCCCCAACGGCGGCGGCAAAAGCTCGCTGATCAAGACCCTACTCGGGCAGATGCCGCACCAGGGCCAACTGACCCTGCACTGGCCGACCCCCCACGAAGTGATCGGCTACGTGCCCCAGGCGCTAGAGTTCGACCGTGGCCTGCCGATGACCGTGGACGACTTCATGGCCGCCATGTGCCAGCGCCGGCCCGCCTTCCTCGGCCTGTCACGCCGCGTGCAACCGGCCATCGATGCCGCGTTGGCCCGGGTCGGCATGCTCGACAAGCGCAAGCGGCGCATGGGCGCGCTGTCCGGCGGTGAACGCCAGCGCGTGCTGCTGGCACAGGGGTTGATTCCCGAGCCGCAACTACTGGTGCTGGATGAACCCATGTCGGCCCTCGACGAAGCGGGCATTCAGGTGTTCGAGCAGCTGCTGCACGGCTGGCGCCAGGCTGGCACCACCGTGTTGTGGATCGAGCACGACCTGGAGGCCGTGCTGCGCCTGGCCGACCGGGTCACTGGCCTGAGCCGCCAGGTGCTGTTCGACGCCCCACCCGCACAGGCCCTGACCCCAGAGCGCCTGCTTGGCCTGTTCTCCGTTCACCCGCGCAGCGAGAGCCTTGCCTCATGAGTTTTGAAGCATTTCGCCAACTGGTCCAAGAATGGGCCAACACCGGCTACCTGCCCGAGGCGCTGGCCTACGGGTTCGTGGTCAATGCCCTGTTGGCCGGCCTGATGATCGGCCCGGTGCTGGGCGGCCTGGGCACCCTGGTGGTGGTCAAGCGCTTTGCCTTCTTCTCCGAAGCGGTCGGCCATGCCGCGCTTACGGGGGTTGCCATCGGCATCCTGCTGGGTGAGCCGTATACCGGCCCTTATGGCAGCCTGTTTGGTTACTGCCTGCTGTTCGGCATCCTGCTCAACTTCCTGCGTAACCGCACCGGGTTGTCGCCGGATACGCTGATCGGCGTGTTCCTGTCGGTGTCCCTGGCCCTGGGTGCGAGCCTGCTGCTGATGCTGGCGGGCAAGATCAACGTGCACATCCTCGAGAACGTGCTGTTCGGCTCGGTACTGACGGTCAGCGCCCAGGACCTGGTGGTGCTGGGTATCGTCGCGGTGCTGGTGCTGGCGCTGGCCTTGCCACTGTACAACCGCATCATGCTGGCCAGTTTCAACCCGCAACTGGCGGCGGTACGCGGGGTGGCGGTGAAGACCCTGGACTACCTGTTCGTGGTGCTGGTGACCCTGGTCACGGTGGCGTCGGTGAAGGTGATCGGGGCGATTCTGGTCGGTGCGCTGCTGGTGATTCCGGCGGCTGCGGCACGCCTGGTCAGCCAGTCGCTCAAGGGCTTTTTCTTCATTTCGGTGCTGATCGCCACGCTGAGCACCCTGCTCGGCATCTTGTTGCCGATCGTTTGCGACCTGCCGGTACCTTCCGGCGCTGCGATCATCCTGGTCGCCGGCATCTGCTTCGCACTGGCCGCGCTGGCCCGTGCGCTTGTTCCACGCCTGCAAGGAAACCCGGCATGAACCTGAAACAGCTGACCTTGGCACTGACCCTGGCGGGCCTGCCTTCGCTCTCTTTTGCCACGCAAGTGCTCACCACCTTGCCCGTGACCCACAGCCTGGCCACCGCCCTGCTCGACGGCACTTCGGTGCAGCTCAAGCGCGCAGCGCCTGCCAACCTGCCAGCCAGCCGCCAACCTTCGTACTTCAGCAGCCGCGGCGGCGAAAGCCTGGCAAACGCCGCGCAACAGGCCGACGCGGTGATCGGTGTACGCTCGATCTGGCGTGACGACCCCCTCTACCCGATGGCCCGGCGCAGCAATATCCGCATCGTCGAAATTGATGCAGCGCGCCCGGTGGACGGCGCCTTGCCAGGGATTGCGGTGACCGGCGACGACGCCTACGGCGCCTACCCGTGGCTGAACCCGACCAACCTTGGGCGCATGGCCGATGTGGTGGCCAATGACCTGGAACGGTTGTCGCCGGCCGACAAGGCGAAGATCCAAGGCAACCTGGCCGGCCTCAAGCGCCAGCTGCTGGAGCTGACGGCCAGCAGCCAGACCCAGCTGGCCGAGGTAGACAACTTGACCGTGGTCAGCCTGTCCGAGCGCTTGGGTTACCTGGCCAGCGGGTTAAACCTGGATGTGGTGGAACAGGCGCTGCCGGCCGAGGGCAAGTGGGATGCGGCGGCGCTCAAGGCGCTGGGGGAAAACCTGAAAAGTCAGGACGTGGCATTGGTGCTGGACCATCGCCAGCCGGAGCCGGCGGTGGCCGAGGTGATCAAGGCTGCAGGAGCCCGGTTGGTGGTGGTGGACAGTGATGCCAATGATGCGGTGGCGGGGTTTAAGGCCAGTGTTGACCAAGTGGTTGGCGCCTTGAGCGAAAGCTGATGCCGCCTGTACTGGCCTCTTCGCGGGTAAACCCGCTCCCACAGGCCTCCGTCGGTGACGGGCCTGGCCGGGAAGAGGCCGGCACAGGCCATCGACATTCAGCGCTTCATGCACCGCTGATACCGCTCATCCACCCTGCCCGCAAACCACGCGGTGGTGAGCTTGCGGGTAATCTTCGGGCTCTTCAGCTCGATCCCCGGCAAGACCGCACGCGCCACCGGTTTACCTCCCGCCGCATCCGCCAGCTCGAACACACCCCTGTACAGCTTGCTGTCTTCAAAGGCCAGGCTGTCACCCGACTCCAACTGGCTGCGAATCTGTGGGTTGCGCAAACCCAGCTTCACCCCCAATTTGCGCGCCGCCAGCTCGGTGGTACCGGGCATGATCGCGCCGGGGGCAATCAGGTCGCCATCCAGCGCCAGGCTGGTGCCCGTCACCTTGCTCAGCGCCCCCTGGAACGCCGCATTGCGGCTGGCGTACCAGCCTGCATTGAAATCAGCGAAGCGGTACAGCTGGCGATCGTAATGCGCCGGGTAGCCCAGCAAGTGGGCAATGCCGAAATACAGGCCGCCACGGCGGCTGAACACTTCCTGGCGGATCGTGCCTTCATAGCTGTAGGGGTAGTCCTTGGCGTGCTTTTCGGCGAAGTCGATGCTGACCTGCATCGGCCCGCCGGTGTGCACCGGGTTGAGCCCACCCAGCAAGGTCTTGCCCAGTGGCAGGCGGGCGATGACTTCGTCGTACAGCGCACTCAGTTGCTTCTCGCTGCGCACGGCCAGCAGCCGCTGCTGGTAGCTCTGGCCGTTGCCGGAAGGCGTCTTCAGCGCGCCATCCACCAGCAGGCGGGGAATGTGCAGGCGCGCGGCGCGACGGTCGATTTCGTCGCGAGCGATGCGCCCGAGGTTGGGCACCTGTGGGTCGGCGTTGAAGGTCGACTCCTGCTCGGTCACTGCCAGTACCGCGCACAGGTTGCTTTTGCTAGGCGCAATGCGCTGGGCTTCGAAGGCCTGTTGAATGTCCTTGGCCCAGCCTGCACGGTCTTTGGCTTGCGCGGGTAATAAGCGCATCAGTTGGGCGCGCACCTTGGCCGGGTCCGCTTCAGGCTCTTCTTCGCGACGCCCCGCGCAGCCTTGCAGCAGCGCCAGGGCCATCAGGGCCGTCGCCAGTAACCGCGCGTTCAGGGCTGCTCACCGACCAGGTAGGTCTTGCTGATATGGCGGAACTGCGGGTGGCTGGCACTGCCCATCAGTTCGAACAGCACCATCTCACGGGTGACGATGTGCGCCCCGGCTGCGCGCATGCGCGCCAGGCCCGCGGCCTTGCTGGCTGCGGTGCGGCTGTCACAGGCATCCTCGACCACGAACACCTGCTTGCCCAACGCCAGCAGGCCGAGCACAGTTTGCAGCACACAGACGTGGGTCTCCATACCGCAGACGATCACCTGCTCACGTCCCATCAAACTGGCCGGCAAGCACTCGGCGGCCACACAGGAGAAATGGCTTTTTTCCACTACCTGGGCAGCAGGCGCTGCAGCGGTCAGTTCCGCCAAGGTAGGGCCAAGCCCTTTGGGGTACTGTTCGGAAATGACCGTCGGCAGTTCCAGCTCCGCAGTCGCCGCCAGCAACCAGCGCGCTCGCGCCCGAGTGCCTTCGGGGTCGCTCATGGCGCCGATGAGTTTTTCCTGGATGTCGACGACCAGCAGCGTGGCCTTGTGTGGATCGATCAGCATTGTCTGCCCCTTGCCTGGGAAAAGGCCTAGCCTCCCCCAGGCAAGCGGTGACGTCAATCAGGCCGAAAGCCGATGTGGCTCAAGCGACGCGGCCAGCACGCCGAGCACACGGTCTTCGTGTTCGTGGATGAAGAAGTGGCTGCCGGGGAATATGTCCAACGAAAAGTCGCCCAGGGTTTCCTTGCGCCAGGCCCGCAGTTGCTCCTCGCTGGCCCGGTCGTCTTCGCCGCCCAGCACGTGCAGCGGGCATTGCAACGCTGGCCGCTGACGATAGGCATAGCGGCCGCACAGCAAAAAGTCGGCGCGCAGGATCGGCAAGGTCAGGCTCATCAACTCGGCATTGCCCAGCACTTCCTCTGGCGTACCGTTGAGTTCGCGCAATTCGCTGATAAGCTCATCGTCGCGCTTTGGGTCGCGCCAATTCTTACCATCGTAGTCTTCGCGCCGGGTGGGGGCGGCGGTGCCGCAGGCGAACAACGCCAACGGCGGCGCACACCCCAGCGCCTGTAGCTCATGGGCCAGCTCGAAGGCCAGCAGCGCGCCCAGGCTATGACCGAGCAAGGCATACGGCGCGCTGGCGGCCAGGCGTTGCTCGGCCGCCAATTGCCGCGCAAGTGCCTGCATGTCGGTCTGCAGCGGTTCGCCCATGCGCGCACCGCGCCCAGGCAGCTCCACCGGCCGCACCTGCAACCAGGCCGGCAGCTTGCGCCGCCAGCGGCTGTAAACCATGGCGCTGGCCCCGGAATACGGCAGGCACAGCAGGTTCATCGAGGTCACTGCGCTGCGGCTTCGGCCATCTTCTGGCGCAGGCTCAGCGGGCGCATGTCGGTCCAGACCTCGTCGATGTAGGCCAGGCAGTCTTTCTTCAGGCCGCTCTTGCCTACTGCTCGCCAGCCAATGGGGATTGCCTTGTAGTCGGGCCAGATCGAGTACTGCTCTTCGTGGTTGACCACTACCTGGAACTGGATATCGTCGCGGTCGAATACGGAAGTCATTGCCTGTCTCCTTGAGTGATAGGTGCCGGTACGCGCTTGGCGTAGGACGGCTCTCAAGTAGACGTAAGGCGGTGCGGAAAAATTAGGGGGTGATTGATAGGGGGCATGGCGTTGTTTTTGCAGCGCCTGGGAGATCGAGCGCCGCCCATCCCCTCACGCCCCCCGCAGCAAGTCATGGTCATCCAGCAACCGATAAGCCACCTGCGGATTACGCTCCAACCCCCGCCGAATCGCCGCCGGTATCAACTGCCGGGTCTTGCGACAAAGCCCCGGTTGTTCATCCAGCTCGATGACAATCCCGCGCATGGTCCGCACCTCATTGAACCCTGGGGCAATGTGCACACGGATGCCAAGGTTTTCATACATCCGCTGTTGCAGGCGCTGCAGGTCATCCAGGTCTTTGAGGTTCTCCAACCGCTCGAGCAGGCGCTTCTCCTCCTGCCGCGTGAGCAGGAGGATGCGCTGCGCCGCTGACGGCTGCTCGGCCAGGTGCTCGCGGCCGCAGTTACAGGCGCCAGGGGGGCACGGTTGGCGAAGGTTGGGTGGTGTGCTCATGGGGCAAGCATAGCCTTCTTCGCCATCAAGCCCCAATTCGAACCTGTTAGGGCCAAAAGGGCCGCTGCGCGCCCCATCGCCGGCAAGCCAGCTCCCACGAGAATGCGCGGTTCCTGTGGGAGCCGGCTTGCCGGCGATGAGCTGCACAGCAGTCCCAGTGCCTCAAAATCCACTTTATTTCCTATCAGGCAAAAAAAATTCACAAAGCGCTAGACCTCAACCCATCACTTCGCCTATAAATCGCCTAAAGGAAATTTATATTCCTACGAAGAAACACTCTTCGCCATCCCGCGAACCCCTTTGCCCTTGTGCCCGACCTGCCCCACTCCACCACGAGGCCCCGACATGCATCCCGCTCCCGATCATTTCATCCTGCGCGTCAGTTGCCCGGCCGTGTCCGGCATCGTCGCCGCGGTGACCACCTACCTGGCCGAGCAAGGTTGCTACATCAGCGAGATGGCGCAGTTCGACGACGAGGACAATGGCCGCTTCTTCATGCGCGCCGTGTTCCGCTACAACACCGGTGTCAGCGGTGACACGCCGCAACTGGAAGCGGGCTTTGCCGACGTCGCCCAGCGCTTCGACATGCAATGGAGCCTGCACAGCAGCGCCCGGCCGATGCGTGTGTTGCTGATGGTCAGCAAGTTCGACCACTGCCTGTCCGACCTGCTCTACCGCCACGCCAAGGGCGAACTGGACATGCACATCACTGCCGTGGTTTCGAACCACCTGGACCTGCGCCCCATGGCCGAACGCCAGGGCATCCGTTTCGTCTACCTGCCAGTAACCAAAGAAACCAAGGCCGAGCAGGAGGCCGCGCTGATGCGCATCGTCGAGGACACCGGCACCGAGCTGGTGGTGCTGGCGCGCTACATGCAAATCCTCTCCGACGACCTGTGCCGGCAACTGTCGGGCCGGGCGATCAATATTCACCATTCGTTCCTGCCCGGTTTCAAAGGGGCCAAGCCTTACCACCAGGCTTACCAACGCGGGGTCAAGCTGATCGGCGCCACCGCACACTACGTCACCAGCGACCTCGACGAAGGGCCGATCATCGAGCAGGAAGTGCAGCGCGTGGACCACGCCTACGCCCCTGACAACCTGGTAGCCATCGGCCGTGACACCGAGACCATCGCCCTGTCGCGTGCGGTGAAGTACCACCTGGAACACCGGGTGTTCCTCAACCACGACCGCACGGTGATCTTCAAATGAATGCCCTCCCCAGCGTCAAGCTGATCGACGGCAAGGCCACGGCGGCGCGGGTGCTGGCCGAGGTCCGCGAGCAGGTGCATACCCTGCGCCAGGGCGGTGTGCAACCAGGCCTGGCCGTGGTGCTGGTAGGCGCCGACGCCGCCAGCCAGGTGTATGTACGCAACAAGGTGCTGCGCGCCGAGGAAGTGGGCATCCGCTCCCTGGAACATCGCCTGCCGGCAGACACGTCTCAAGCCCACCTGCTGACCCTGATCGACCGGCTCAACCGTGACAACGCGGTCAACGGCATCCTCGTGCAACTGCCCTTGCCGGCACACATCGACGCGCACCGCGTGCTGCAAGCCATCAGCCCGCTCAAGGACGTGGACGGCTTCCACAGCGAGAACGTCGGCGGCCTGGCCCAGGGCCGCGACGTGCTCACCCCCTGCACCCCCAGTGGCTGCATGCGCCTGTTGCGCGATGCTTGCGGTGAGTTGCGCGGCAAGCATGCGGTGGTGGTGGGGCGTTCGAACATTGTCGGCAAACCCATGGCCGCCCTGCTGCTGCAAGCCGACTGCACGGTGACCGTGGTGCACTCGCGCAGCCACGACCTGCCGGCGTTGTGCCGCCAGGCCGACATCCTCGTTGCTGCGGTGGGCAAGCCGCGCCTGATCGGCGCCGACTGGCTCAAGCCCGGCGCAGTGGTGATCGACGTCGGCATCAACCGCATCGATGAAGACGGCCGCAGCCGCCTGGTCGGCGACGTCGATTTTGCTGCCGCCCTGCCCCAGGTCGCCGGCATCACCCCAGTGCCCGGTGGCGTCGGCCCGATGACCATCGCCTACCTGATGAAAAACACCCTGCTCGCCCTCGACCTACAACAACAGGCCGCCCAACAGGAGCGCACCGCATGCCTTTCGCCCTGCTGAAATACGGCCTGAGCGCCGACTACCCGGTGGAGGTCGACCTGCCGCCACCCTGCGAACTCAAACCGCGCTACGACGTAGTGATCATCGGCGGCGGCGGCCACGGCCTGGCCATCGCCTACTACCTGGCCAAGTACCACGGCATCACCAACGTCGCGGTGCTGGAAAAGGCCTACCTGGGTGGCGGTAATACCGCACGCAACACGGCGGTGATTCGCTCCAACTACCTCACCAGTGAAGGCGTGCGCTTTTACGCAGAATCGGTGCGGATGTTCCAGAACCTGTCCAACGAGTTCGACTTCAACATCATGTACTCCGAGCGCGGCCAGCTGACCCTGGCGCACACCGACGCCACCGTGCGCGCCTTCCGCCAGCGTGCCGAGGTCAACAAGCACTTTGGCGGGCGCACCGAGATGATCGACCGCCAGCAGATCCGCGAACTGGTGCCGAGCCTGAACCTCGACCCCGGCCACCTGCCGGTGCTGGCCGGGCTGTGGCACATCGACGGCGCCACCGCACGCCACGACGCGGTGGCCTGGGGCTACGCCAAGCAGGCTGCCAAGCGCGGGGTCGAGATTCATCAACTGACCGAGGTGCAGGACCTGCTGATCCGCAATGGCCGCATCGAAGCGGTGAAGACCAACCGCGGCACCGTGCAGTGCGGCTGCGTGGTGCAGGCCGTGGCCGGGGCCAGTTCGCTGTTGATGGCCAAGGCCGGCATCCGTGCGCCGATCCACACCTACCCGCTGCAGGCCATGGTCACCCAGCCGTTCAAACCGTTTCTCGATCCGCTGGTCAGCTCGTCAGCACTGCACTGCTACGTGCAGCAGACCAGCCGTGGCGAGATCGTCTTCGGCGGCGGCTCCGACCCCTACCCGTTGTACAACACCCGCTCCACCCTCGATTTGAAGGAAAGCCTACTGGCCCACGCCATCGAGATGTTCCCGTTCATGGCCAACGCCAAACTGATGCGCCAATGGGCCGGGATGACCGACATGACGCCGGACTACAGCCCGATCATGGGCCTGTCGCCGGTCGACAACTACTACCTGGACGCCGGCTGGGGTACCTGGGGTTTCAAGGCCACGCCCATCTGCGGCAAGACCATGGCCGAGCTGGTCGCCAGTGGCGGCAAGGTGCCAGAGATGATCGCGCCCTTCGCCCTGGAGCGCTTCAGCCGCCTCCAGCAAGTCAACGAAATGGGCGCGACCGCCGCCAGCCACTGAAAGGAACGCACGATGAAGATCCTGACCTGCCCCTTGAACGGCCCGCGCAACATCAGCGAATTCACCTACGGCGGCGAGTTCAAGCATATGCCCGACCCGGCCGCCTGCAGCGATGCCGAATGGGCCGACTACGTGTTCAACAGCGACAACCACGCCGGTGTGGTCATCGAGTGGTGGCTGCACAACGCCTCCAGCTACTGGTTCCTGGCCGAGCGCCACACCGTCAGCGACCAGGTGCTGCGCACCTTCGACCCGAAAGAACGGTTCGACCGCCGCGTCGACTTTACCCCCGCCGCCACCCCGGAGATCGCCGGATGAACAGCCACACTCGCCTCCCCGCGCCCATGGGCCTGCTGATCGACCGCGAGCGGCCCCTGCGTTTCAACTTCGATGGCCAGGCCTGCTCAGGCTTTGCCGGTGACAGTATCGCCAGCGCCCTGCTCGGCAACGGCCGCTGGTTGCTGTCGCGCTCGTTCAAGTACCACCGTCCACGTGGCCCGCTGAGCCTCGCCGGGCAGGATGCCAACACCCTGGTGCAACTGCCCGACGAACCCAACGTGCTGGCCGACATGGAGGCGGCGCGTGATGGGCAGGTGGTCGAGGGGCAGAACTTCAACGGCAGCCTGGAACACGACCGTGACGCCTACCTGGGCACGTTTTCGCGGTTCATGCCGGTAGGCTTCTATTACCGCTCGTTCTACAAGCCCAAGGGCATGTGGAAGGTCTGGGAGCCGCTGATTCGCAAGAAGGCCGGCCTCGGCGTGCTGGACCTCGGCTTCAAGCCGCAGTACTACGACAAGGCCTATCTGTTCGTCGATGTGGCGGTGATCGGCGGTGGCCCTGCCGGTTTGCGCGCGGCGCTGGACGCAGCCAACGCCGGGGCCAAGGTGCTGCTGATCGAGCAACAGCCGGTGCTGGGAGGCTCGCTGACCTACGCCCGCTTCGACATTGCCGGCACCCGCGCAGCCAGCCTGCGCCAGGAGCTGCTGGCGGCTGTCGAGGGCCATCCGAACATCCACCTGCTGCTTGAGGCCACCTGCAACGGCTGGTTCACCGACAACTACCTGCCGGTGATACAGCACAAGCGCCTGTACAAGGTACGCGCCACGCGCTGCCTGGTGGCGGCGGGTTCGTTCGACCAGCCGGTGGTGTTTCGCAACAACGACTTGCCCGGGGTGATGCTGACCAGCGCCGCGCAACGGCTGATGAAGCTCTACGCGGTCAAGCCGGGGCAACGGGCGGTGATCCTCACGGGGCACGATGACGGCTACCTGGCCGCGCTCGACCTGCAGGAGCAAGGTGTGGCCATTGCCGCCCTGGTGGACATGCGCGCCGCGCCCGCCGATGCCGCGCTGGCTGCCGAATTGAAACGGCGTGATATCCCCATTCATCTGGGCAGCACCGTCTATGAAGCCCTGCACGACAAGGGCATGCGCCATGTGACTGGCGTCGATATCCGCCCGATCACCGGCCAGGGCAAGGTCGGCGACCATGGCCTGCGCCTGGCTTGCGACCTGCTGTGCATGTCGGCCGGCTACATGCCGGTGTACCAACTGCTGTGCCAGGCTGGCGGCAAGCTGGCCTATGACGTCAACCGCGACGAGTTCACCCTCAGTAACCTGCCGGCCGGGCTGGATATCGCAGGCTCGGTGAACGGCCGGCATGTGCTAAGCAATGTGCTCACGGACGCCACACGCGCAGCTAGCGAGGCCCTGGCGGCGCTTGGCCTGGAGGCCCCTGCGCAGGCAAGCTTCGTCGCAGAGGCCAAGGTCAATCATCCGTGGCCGATCTTCCCGCACCCCAAGGGCAAGGATTTTGTCGACTTCGACGAAGACTTGCAGGTGCGCGATATCGTCAACGCCACCCGCAGCGGCTATCGCGATGTGCAACTGGTCAAACGCTTTTCCACGGTCGGCATGGGCCCGTCCCAAGGCCGTCACTCGGCGCTGCCCACCGCGCGCTTAGTGGCCCAGGCCACGGGCCGCAGCATCAGCGAAACCGGCGTGACCACAGCACGGCCACCGTTCCAGGCCGAGAAACTGGCCCATGTGGCGGGCCGCGCATTCGACCCCTATCGGCAAACACCGATGCACCGCCGCCACCTGCAAGCAGGCGCGAAAATGATGCCCGCCGGCATCTGGCACCGCCCGGCCTACTACGGCAAACCCGAGGACCGCGAACGCTGCATGCAGGAAGAAGCGCGGCATGTGCGCGAGAAGGTCGGGCTGATCGACGTCTCCACCCTCGGCGGCCTCGACGTGCGCGGCCCGGACGCGGCCGAGCTGCTCGAGCGCCTGTACACCTTCGGCTTCGCCAAACTGGCGATCGGCCGCACCCGCTATGCACTGATGACCAACGAGCACGGCGTGGTGATCGATGACGGCGTCTGCGCCCGCCTGGCCGAGCAGCACTTCTATGTCAGCGCCACCACCAGTGGCGTCGACCGTATCTACCAGCAGATGCTCAAATGGAACGCGCAGTGGCGCCTGGACGTCGACATCACCAACGTCACCGCCGCCCTGGCCGCCGTCAACCTGGCCGGCCCCTTGTCGCGCCAGGTGCTGGCCAAGGTGTGCGAAGGCGTGGAACTGTCGGCCACGGCCTTCCCTTACCTGGGCGTACGCCTGGGCAAGGTGGCGGGCATTTCGGCGCGCATCCTGCGGGTCGGTTTCGTCGGCGAGCTGGGCTATGAAATCCATGTGCCGGCACGCCATGCCGAACGCCTGTGGGACGCCTTGATGCAAGCAGGCGCCGGGCTGGGCATTCGCCCGTTCGGGGTCGAGACCCAGCGCCTGCTGCGGCTGGAAAAAGGCCATGTGATCATCAGCCAGGACACTGATGGCATGACCCACCCCGCCGAAATCGACATGCAGTGGGCGATCGGCCGCAAGAAACCGTTCTTCGTCGGCAAGCGCTCGATCGAGATCCTCGAAGCGCAGCCGCTCAAGCGCAAGCTGGTCGGGTTCACGCTGCCCAAGGGCAGCCCGCAGCCACTGGAAGGCCACCTGGTACTGGACGGCCCGGACATCAGTGGCAACGTCACCTCGTGCGAGTACTCGCAAACCCTGGGTCAGATCATCGGCCTGGCTTACGCCGGCGCCCACCAAGCCACCCCCGGCATGCACATCCCAATCCGCGTGGAGGGCGGTGTGATGGTCAATGCCAAGGTGGTGCAACTGCCCTTCCATGATCCCGACAACCTGCGCCAGGAGCTGTGAGCCATGACTAGCCTGAAGACAGAACAGCGCTTCTCTCCCCAGCCACAGGCCGAGCCACTGCTGACCTGCGCGCTGACCGACCTGACCGACCTGGCGCGGGTGGGTTTTCGTGGCGCCGACACCTCGGCCTACCTGCAAGCACGCGGCTATCGTTTGCCGCCACAGCCCAACCAGGCGCTGCGCCAGGACGACGGTAGCTGGGTGGCGCGGCTGTCGGCCACCGAATACCTGCTGCTGGGCAGTTTCGCCGACCAAGGGGCGCGGATTGCCGCCGAAGAGGCCGACTGGGTGCAGGACGCCCAGCGCAACTACCTGCTGCCGCGCCAGGACAGCCACGCCTGGCTGCAGCTGTCGGGGCAGCATTGCAGCGCGGTGATGGCCAAGCTATGCGGGGTTGACCTGCGTGCCCAGGCGTTCCCGGTCGGGGCCGTGGCGCAGACATCGGCGGCGCGGATCAATGTGATCGTGGTGAATGTCGGGCGTGAAGCGGTGCCGGCCTTGCAACTGCTGTTTGACCGGGCTTCGCGGGCGTATTTTTGCGAAGCGATGCGCGATGCGATGGCGGAATTTGAAGGGGTGGAGATTGCACTGGACGCTGCGTACTAGCGGCAGGCGCGATTGAGGTAGGAGCAGCCTTGTGCTGCGAAGAGGCCCGTACCCGCAGCGAAGATCCACGGTGTTGCCACCGGCCTCTTCGCAGCGCAAGGCTGCTCCTACACCCTTAAAGCGTGGCCAGCGGTGAGGCCTGGACGGCCCGCGAGCGCCAGGCAAACAGCAACACCATCACCAGGCCCAACCCCGCCATCAACGCACCCGCCAGGGAAATCGCCGGGTAACCCAACCCTGCATTGATCACCGCGCCACCCAGCGCGGCACCGATCGCATTGCCCAGGTTGAACGCCCCGATATTCACCGCAGACGCCAGGTTGGGCGCCTCCTTGGCGGCCTCCATCACGCGCATCTGCAGCGGCGGTACCAGGGCAAAACTGGCAGCGCCCCACACCAGCACCGCCAGTGCGGTAGGCAGTGCCCAGGGCATCAACAGCGGGAACACCAGCAACACGGCAATCAGCACCGCCAACGAGACGATCAGCGTGCGGTCAACCGAACGGTCCGCCGCCTTGCCACCCCACACGTTGCCCAGCGTCAGGCCAATACCGAACAACACCAGCATGGCGGTGATGAACGGTGTGGAGGCCTGGGCTTCACTGTGCAGGATTGGCGCAATGTAGGTAAAGACGGTAAACATCGCACTGGAACCCACCACGGTCAGTGCCAGCGCCGCCAGTACCGGGCCACGGCCCAGCACGCGGATCTCGGCCATCACCCCATCGCTTTTCGGCAGCGGCACATTAGGCAGTGCGTACCACAGTGTCGTCATCGCAATCAGCCCCAGGCCCGCAATGCCCCAGAAGGCCGTACGCCACCCCAGCAATTCGCCAAACCAGGTGGCCAGCGGCACACCGCCGATGGTCGCCAGTGTCAGCCCCATGAACATGGCCGCCACGGCCCCTGCCCGTTTTTCAGGGGGCACCACGCTGGCCGCGACGATCGAGCCAATGCCAAAGAACGCGCCATGGTTGAGCGAGGTCACCACGCGGGCAACCATCAGGCTGGCGTAGTCGGTCGCCAGGGCCGACATCAGGTTACCCAGGGTGAAAATGGCCATCAGCCCGATCAGCAGGTAACGCCGTGGCACCCTGCCGGTGGCCAAGGTCATCAGCGGGGCACCGATCAGCACGCCGAGAGCGTAGGCACTGACCAGCAGCCCGGCTGCGGGGATCGACACGCCAAGGTCAGTGGCAATACTGGGCAACATGCCCATGGGGGCGAACTCGGTGACGCCGATGCCAAAGGCACCGATGGCGAGTGCGACGAGGGGTGGATTGATGCGCATGAAACGGCTCCTTATCTGTGCATGAAATGCTACGATCCGTTTCATGCGGGCACTAGTCTGCATTTTTGCCAACCACCTTTGCGCATGAGGCACAAATGGACTTCACCGGAAGGTCTGGAGAGATGGAGATTTTTGCCAAGGTGGCGCAAGAAGGCAGCTTGTCTGCGGCGGCGCGGGCGCTGGGGCTGACGCCGTCGGCGGTCAGCCGGATCATCGCGCGTACCGAGCAGCGCCTAGGCACTCGCCTGCTGTTGCGCACCACCCGCGCCATCACGCTGACCCCAGAGGGCGACGCCTACCTGCGCGGCGCACGGCGCATCCTGGCCGATCTGGATGAGGTCGAGGATGCCATCACCGACCAAGGTGTACCGCGGGGCCGGCTGCGAGTCAGTGCCGCACTGGGCCATGCGCGACTGACGGTGGTGCCTTTGCTGGCGCAGTTCAGCGCCCTGTACCCGCAAGTGCTGGTCGACCTTACGCTCAGCGACGAAGTGGTCGACATCGCCGGCGGCCAGGCCGATGTCGCGCTGCGTTTCGGCCACCTGCCGGACAGCTCGCTGAGCGCCCGCTACATTGGCGACACCGGCCAAGTGATCGTCGCCTCGCCCGACTACCTGCAACGCTGCGGTACCCCCGTGGCACCTGAAGACCTGGCCCGCCACAACTGTTTGCGCTTCAACTTCCGCCGCGCTGAAGCCGACTGGCCGTTTCGCCGGGACGGGCAGGCCTTTGCCCTGAAAGTCACCGGTAACCTGGAGTGCAGCAGCGGCGAGGCACTGGCCCAATTCGCCAGGCTGGGGGCCGGCATCGCGCGCATCGGCACCTTCACAGTGGCCGATGACCTCAACAACGGGCAACTGGTGCCCGTGCTGGAAGCCTACAACCCCGGCGACCGCGAGCCGATACACGCCGTATTCGTCGGTGGCCCGGCGATGCCGGCACGGGTGCGGGTGTTCGTGGACTTCCTGGTCCAGCATCACCAGGGCTGGCCAACCCGCCACGAACAGCCACGATTTACACCCTGAGCGCAATTCATGCGCATATTTCTGCGTTGCACGCGAACACTTAGCAACCCCGCCTGACTGCCTTGCGATAGCATTGGATCCAATCGTTACCCCTGCTCGCCCCACACGGCTCGAGGAGATTGGCATGCAAGCTTTGGGAATGGACTACCGACACGGCGAAGTGGTTGCCAGCCACTGCCATGCCGAAGATCAACTGATGTATGCCGCCAACGGCGTGATGCGCGTGTACAGCGATGGCGGCAACTGGGTGATACCGCGCGGGCAGGCGCTGTGGATACCTGCCGGCATGAGCCACGAAGTGCGCATGCAAGGCGAAGTGTCGATGCGCACCTTGCTGCTGGGGTCGCACGTGACTCGCTGCCATGTGATCGCGGTCTCCGGCCTGCTGCGCGAGTTGATCCTGGCGGGGTCACGGATGTTGCAACGCGACGAGCCGCTGGGCGAGCACGCTCGGGCACTGATCCAGCGTGAACTGGAGACCGCCGAGCGCATCGACGCCTATGTGCCGGTACCGCAGCATGCGCGGCTGCGCGCCTGGTGCGAGGGGTTTCTCGAAGACCCGGCCCAGGACCTGACGCTGGAGCAGTGTGGCGCGCAGTTGAACATGAGTGCCCGCACCCTGGCGCGGTTGTTTCAGCGTGAGGTGGGAATGTCGTATGGCGAGTGGCGGGCCCGCACCCGCATGATCCTCAGCCAGCAGTGCCTGGCCGATGGCAAGCCGATCCTGAACGTGGCGCTGGAGCACGGCTACCAGAGCGCCAGCGCATTCGCCGCGATGTTCAAGCGCATCCTTGGCTACAACCCCAGCGCCTGGCAAATCAGCGTGCTCGGCACCGGCACCGCGCCCACGCACTGACCGCCGAGGCTGAGGTTGTCCCAGTTGCGCGCACGGTTGTCCCGCTTGCGGCAGCGGGGCCGCCCTACCCCTCGATAAGCTGGCTTCACGACCCCTCATACGACTTTGCGTGATGCCAATACGATCCCTTTCCTGCCCTGCCGGGCGCGCCGCCGCCCTCGGTTTGTTCGGCGTGCTGACGGCTTGCACCGGGCACCCCACAAACGCTGTGCCCCCCACTGCATACCAGGCAACCCCTGCACTGCACCTGCCTGCCGGCGTCAGCGACCAGGCGCTGCCCGCGCGCTGGTGGGCGCTGTACCACGACCCGCAGCTCAATGCCTGGGTGCTGCAAGCCTTGGCGCACAACCAGGACTTGGCGCAGGCCGAAGCCAACGTGCAGGCCATGCTCGCCGGCATTGGCGAGTTCGATGCCCGGCGCTGGCCGTCCACCTCCATTGGCATGGGCGCGAGCTATGGCAAGAGCGCCGATGACCAGACCCTGGCCGAGGCAACCGACAGCCATGCGCCCTCGCAATGGGCTTTCAACCCGGCCATCGAGCTGGCTTACCAGGTCGATGTCTGGGGCCAGGTGCGCGCCGCCCTCGAGCGGGCGCGGGTGCAGGCCGAGGCCAGCCGCGATGCCCTGGACCTGGTGCAGCTGCACGTGGTCAGCCAGACCACCCGGGCCTACATCGACCAGTGCGTGTACGGTGCCCGCATCGCCGCGGCCAGGCAGTCCCTGAGCACTCTGGAGCGCAGTGTGCAGCTCAGCGACCGCCAGCGGCAGGCCGGGGTCGCTACGGAGCTCGATAGCGTGCGCCTGCTGGGGTTGCGCGAGCAGGTGCGGGCGCAACTGCCGATGCTGGAGGCACGTCGGCAGATGGCGCTGTACGAACTGAGCATGCTCAGTGGCCAGGACCCGACAACGCTCACGGACGACACTGACACCTGCCAGCGCATCCCGACCCTCGCCGCGCCGTTGCCCGCTGGCGACGCCTGGCGCCTGCTCGAACGCCGGCCCGACGTGCGCAAGGCCGAGCGCGAACTGCAGGCTGCCGCCCTGGAAGTCGATATCGTCAAGGCCGACCTGTATCCGAAAGTCAGCTTCGGTGCCTCGCTGACCTCGTCGGACCACCACCTTGCCAACCTGGGTGACAGCCGCGCGGTGATGTTTGCCCTCGGGCCGTTGATCAGCTGGGAATTCCCCAATATCAAAGCCAACCGGGCACGGGTGAACAAGGCCCAGGCCTTGCAAAACGCGCAGGTCGCCCATTACCGCGGGGTAGCGCTGGCGGCCCTCAAGGATGTGCGCCAGGCGCTGGCGCGCCTTGAGGGTGAGCGCCAACGGGCCTTGGCCCTGGGTGCGGCCCTGGCGCAAGGCGAGCGTGGCTTTGCCCTTGCGCAACGCAACTATCAGGCAGGCACCGTTGATGCATTGGCGTTGCTCGACAGCGAGCGCGACCTGATCCAGGTCAGGGCCAGCCACGTCGAGGCCCAAGGCCGCCTGGCGCGTGCCCAGATCAACCTGTTCCGCGCCCTCGGCGGGCGCTGGCAGTCGTCACCAGCACCGGCCCCAAGCCAGGTGCACCGCTCCACCCCCGAGACTGGAAGCCAATCATGAATGTTGCCGTTAGCAAGAACCCGCTGCCCGATGACCAGGCCCAGGCAGTTGCCACCGCCCCCAGGCCTACCCGTCGCCGCCTGGCGCTGTACGCCGGTGGTGGCCTGACGGTGCTGGCAGCGCTGGCATTCAGCGGGTACTGGTTGACCACGGGGCGCTACCTGGAAACCACCGATGACGCTTACGTGCGTGCCGACTGGGTGGCCTTGAGCGCGCGCGTGGCCGGTTATGTGGCCAAGGTGGAAGTAGAGGACGACCAGGCCGTCAAAGCCGGCGATGTGCTGGTACGCCTGCAGCACCGCGACTACCGCGCCCGCCTCGACCAGGCCACTGCCGGCGTGGCCGAAGCGCACGCCGCGTTGGCCGCCGCCCAGGCACGCCAGCACGTGGCCGCCGAACGCATCAACCAGCAGCAGCAGGCCATCGTCCAGGCTGAAGCGGCCGTGCACAGTGCCAGCGCCGAGCGCCAGCGCAGCGAGCTGGACATGCAGCGCTACCGTGGCTTGGTGCGCGATGACGCAGCCACCGTGCAGCGCCTGGAAGCCGCCCACGCCAACGCCGTGCAAGCCGGTGCCGCGCTGCAAGGCGCGCAGGCACATTTGCGTGAACAGCGCTCGCAGCTGGCGATGGCCAAGGCACAGGCGCTGGCGGCCGATGCCGACATCAAGCAACGGGCAGCAGGCCTGAGCCGTGCCCAGGCCCGGCAGGCGCTGGCCGACCAGGACGCACAGGACACCGTCCTGCGCGCGCCCATCGACGGCGTGGTCGGCCAGCGCCGTGTGCGCGCCGGGCAGTACGTGGTGCCTGGGCAGCCGCTGCTGGCGGTGGTGCCGTTGCAACAGACCTACGTGGTTGCCAACTACAAGGAAACCCAGCTGGCACACATGCGCCCAGGGCAACCGGTGCAGGTCCGTGTCGACAGCTTTTCCAGCCAGCCTGTGCAAGGCCACGTGGCCAGCTTCTCGCCGGCGTCCGGCAACGTCTTCGCACTGCTGCCATCGGACAACGCTACCGGCAACTTCACCAAGATCGTCCAGCGTTTTCCGGTGCGCATCGTCCTCGACCGGCCAGCAGACGGCCTGCAGATATTGCCCGGCATGTCGGTGGTGACCACGGTCGACACCCGCCCCGTGGAGCCTGCCGATGAGCAATGAGCAACGCGTACCGTTACGCGCCTGGGTGGCCGTGTTCGGCGGCCTGCTCGGTTGCTTCATGGCCGGCATGAACGTGCACGTCACCAGCGCGGCGCTGCCCGAGATCCGCGGCTCGCTGGGCGCGAGCTTCGAGGAAGGCTCGTGGATTTCCACCGCGTACCTGGTGGCGGAAATCGTCATGATTCCGCTGACGGCCTGGCTGGTCGAAGTGTTTTCCATGCGCCGGGTGATGTGGACGGGTTCGTTCATCTTCCTGCTGGCGTCAATCGCCTGCTCGTGGGCCCCCAACCTTGAGGCGATGATCACCCTCAGGGTGATTCAGGGCGCTGCCGGCGCCGTGCTGATCCCCCTCTCCTTCCAGCTGATCATCACCGAACTGCCCGCCAGCAAGATGGCCATGGGCATGGCCCTGTTCAGCCTGGCCAACAGCGTGGCCCAGGCGGCCGGCCCTTCCATTGGCGGCTGGTTGACCGATGTCTATTCGTGGCGCTGGATCTTCTACCTGCAGCTGTTCCCCGGTATCGCCTTGCTGCTCGCCATCGCCTGGTCGATCGAGGCCAAACCCCTGCAACTGACCCTGTTGCGCCGTGGCGATTGGCTGGGCATCACGGCCATGGTCGTTGGCCTGGGCGGCCTGCAGATCGTGCTGGAAGAAGGCAGCCGGCTGGACTGGTTCGGTTCGACATTCATCGTCGGCATGTCAATCATCGCCGGCCTGGCGCTGGCGGTGTTCGTCTACACGCAGCTGTACGGCCAACGCGCGTTCATCAACTTGCGCTTGCTGGGGCGGTACAACTTCGGGGTGGCCAGCGTTGCCATGTTCATCTTTGGCGGGGCTACCTTTGGCCTGGTGTTCCTGGTGCCCAACTACCTCTCCCAACTGCAGGGCTACAGCGCCCGCGACGTGGGGGTGGCGCTGATCGCCTATGGCGTGGTGCAACTGCTGCTGGCGCCATTGATGCCACGGCTGATGGCCTGGACCAACGCCAAGTTCATGGTGGCCAGCGGTTTTCTGATCATGGCCGCCGGCTGCTGGCTGGGCGCGAGCCTGACAGCCGACAGCGCCGACAACGTCATCATCCCATCCACGGTGGTACGCGGCATTGGCCAGCCGTTCATCATGGTGGCGCTGTCGGTACTGGCGGTGGCGGGGTTGGAAAAGCGAGAAGCGGGCTCCGCTTCGGCGGTGTTTTCCATGCTGCGCAACCTCGGGGGCGCCATCGGCACTGCGGCACTGACGCAGATCGTGGCCACGCGCGAGCGTTACCACAGCGAGCGCATTCACGAGCATGTGACGGTGTTTGCGCCCAGCGTTCAGGAGCGCATCAGCCAAACCGTGCAGAGCTGGCTGCCGGCCCAGCAGCAGGCGCTGGAGGGGGTGGCGGCGACCATTCGGCGCGAGGCCTACCTGATGGCTTACAGCGATGCGTTCTACCTGGCGTGCCTGGCGCTGATAGGCTGCGCGGTGGCGGCGTTACTGTTGCGGACCCAGCGATCGGCTTGAACCCACCCTGAAAACGGCCCGCACACGCGGGCCGGCTTCATTTGGGCAGGCAGCAGCCTTCAATCGGCGAAGTGGATCACCATGCGGCCTTTGATCTTGCCCGCTTGCATCTCTTCGAAGATGTCATTGATGTCTTCGATCGGGCGCAGGGTCACCTTCGGCACCACCTTGCCTTGGGCGGCAAACTCGAAGGCTTCGTGTAGGTCTTGGCGGGTGCCGACCAGCGAACCGACAACCTCGATACCGTCGAGTACCAGGCGTGGAATATCCAGGCTCATGGCTTCTGGCGGCAGCCCCACAGCTACGAGGCGACCGCCCGCGCGCAGTGCATCCACTGCAGAGTTGAACGCGCTCTTGGCCACTGCCGTGACCACGGCAGCATGGGCGCCCCCGGTCTTGGCCTGGATGACTTTCGCGGCGTCTTCGTCGCGCGGGTTGACCACCAGGTCGGCGCCCATTTCGCGGGCGAAGGCCAATTGATCATCGTTGACGTCGATGGCAATGACCCGGGCGTTGAAGACGTTTTTGGCGTACTGCAGGGCGAGGTTGCCCAGGCCGCCAAGGCCGTAGATGGCCAGCCATTGCCCAGGGCGGATATTCGATGATTTCACCGCCTTGTAGGTGGTCACGCCGGCGCAGGTGATGCTGCTGGCGGCCGCTGAATCCAGCCCATCCGGCACTTTAACCGCGTAGTCGGCCACCACGATGCACGCCTCGGCCATGCCACCGTCGACCGTATAGCCGGAGTTTTTCACCTCACGGCACAGCGTCTCGTTGCCGCTGTTGCAATATTCGCAGTGCCCGCAGCCCTGGAAGAACCACGCCACACTGGCCCGGTCACCCGGCTTGAGCGACGTGACACCCGGCCCCACTTCCACGACCACGCCAATCCCTTCGTGGCCCAGAATTACACCCGTCTTGTCGCCGAAATCGCCATTCTTGACATGCAGGTCGGTATGGCAAACGCCACAGCACTGCATCTTCAGCAACGCTTCACCGTGCGCCAGCGGCCGCAGTGTTTTCTCCACCACGTCCACGCGACGCCCTTTGGCAACGACAGCAGCTTTCATAAACACCTCCGTGTCTGTCTGAGTGAGCTTGAGAGAATGCCCGGATCAGCATAGTGGCGGATGGGGGAAGAGGCGTTGCTTCAGGTCAGGTTTTGAACGGGGGAGCGAGTTTACCCTAATGCCAGTCAGTTAAGCCCAATGGGTCCGCTGCGCGGCCCATCGCTGGCAAGCCAGCTCCCACGGTGCGGCGATGCGACTTGTCCCGCGAATGGGGCTACGCGGTGCATGGCACCGGCTTCGCCGGTGTTCGCGGGGCAAGCCCGCTCCCACAGAGCCCCCGCTCACCCTGTGGGAGCGGGCTTGCCCGCGAAGGGGCGCGGAGCGGCCCCAGTTAACCATCACCCGCCTGCATACCCGTATACTCGTCACCTGCACCCCTCAAGGAGCACGCTCAATGCCCTACCCCATCGAACACAAGCTGGTCATTGGCGTGGCCTCCAGTGCACTTTTCGACCTCACCGTGTCTGACGACATCTACAAGGCCGACGGCGTCGAGGCTTACCGCCAGCACCAAGAGCAAAACCTGGATGAGCCCTTCCCGAGGGGCGTTGCGTTCCCGTTCATTCGCCGCTTCCTCAGCATCAACCAGGCCTTCCCCGACCAACTTCCCGTGGAAGTGGTGTTGCTCTCGCGCAACTCGCCCGAAACGGGCTTGCGCGTGTTCCGCTCCATCAGCCATTACCAACTGGACATCACCCGCGCCGCCTTTATGTCCGGCCGCTCGCCCCACGAGTACATCCCGGCCTTCAACGCCTCGTTGTTTCTCAGCGCCAACGAAGACGACGTGCAGCGCGCCATCGACGCCAGCTACCCCGCTGGCCTGGTGCTGCCGACCCGCATCTACGACGATGAGATTGACACCGAGCTGCGCGTGGCCTTCGACTTTGACGGCGTGATCGCCGATGACGAAGCGGAAAGCGTGTACAAACAGAACGACAACCTGGACGACTTCCAGGCCCACGAGCGGGCCCGCAAGGCCATCCCCCACCAGCCCGGGCCACTGGCGGACCTGTACCGCAAGCTCTCCCACATTCGCACGCTCGAAGACCAGAAGCTGGCACAAGACCCGAACTACAAACGCATCTTGCGCATCGCCATCGTGACCGCGCGCAACGCGCCGTCGCACGAGCGGGTGGTGACCACGTTGAAGGATTGGGGTGTGTCGCCTGATGAGTGCTTCTTCCTAGGCGGGATGGAAAAACCCCGGGTGTTGTCGATTCTCAAACCCCACGTGTTCTTCGATGATCAACGCAGCCACCTGCAGTCACCGGCCGGCGACCTGCCGATGGTGCATGTGCCGTTTGGGGTGGCAAACAGAAGTGGGCCGAAGCGGTTATCAAAACAGCCGCTGGAAACACCAAAAAGCAACGCACTGGAGAAACTTGATTAGCCCCAGCAGGCCAGCGAGTTGGTAAACTCCAGCGGCAGCATTTGCCGATAACAGGAGTTTACGGATGCCATTTCCACTGACGGAACACACAGCATTACTGGCCCTCAAGGGCGTAGGGCCAACCGTTATCGCTCGCCTTGAGCAGATGGGGATTGATTCGCTGGCGATGCTTAGCGAAGCGAATGTCGATGACATTTTGGCCCAGGCATCAGCGGCCGTTGGCTCGACATGCTGGAAGAACAGCCCCCAAGCGCGTGCTGCGATCAATGCGGCCATTCAGTTGGCGAAGGAAACTCAGTCGCGTGCATTAAGGGCGCGAGAGTGAGTTGCCCTATTCGCTTGGCGAATGCAGACGACGCCGGGGGTATAAGCCGAGTCGTGATAGCGGCCTTACGCCAGTCGAACGCGGCTGACTATGATGCCGAGACTATCTCGCGCATCGAGGCGTCTTTCAGTACGGCGGCCATTCTTGAGATGCTGACTCGGCGGTTGGTGTATGTGGCATTGATTGAGGATGAGGTGATTGCCACGGCCAGTCTTGACGGGGATGTGGTCAGAAGTGTGTTTGTCGAACCCCAGCATCAAGGGCTTGGGGTCGGGAAACAGCTGATGGCAGTGATTGAAGATGAAGCGATTGCGCGTGGGCTGGAGGTGTTGCGTGTGCCCTCCTCCATTACGGCGGAAAGGTTTTATGCAAGGTTGGGGTTTTGCACAGTGCGGGATGCGTTTTATGGGGAGGAGCGGACGGTTGTCATGCAGAAAACGCTTCCAGCCTTTGACCCTTCAGGCGGGTCGCGTTTTGTGTGAGATCAACCGAGACCTTGCGCTGGAGATGCCGTCAAGCCCATCGCAGCGGTTCAGCTGCCCTCACTTTAAAACTCGCGCTACGCCGACCATTCCCTGATAGCAAGCTCTACCTGAGATGGGAAAGAAAGAGAAAAGGGTACAGGTGGCGTCTTATGGGCGGCTCAATCAAACGCCCCGTTCACAACCTCATAAATAATCCCGGTAGCAACCGCCACGAGTATCAAATCCACCCCCGCCTGCATCCACTCGTAACCCTCATAGTGAGGCAGTTGCCCCAGCAATCTGCCATCCAGCTTCTTGGCGATGCCCGGCGGCAGCGGCTTCCCCCGCGCCAGGTTCTTCTGAATGCCGGGCGGCAATGCAGCGCCAGGGTTCCAATAGCTGCGGTGGCCACTCAAAATGCCGAGGACATCGCCCCGGTCTATCGATGGACCACCCGGCCACTCACCAGCCTGCGAGCCGTTTTTCTTACCCCCCGCATTGCCCTGCCCCTGGGAGTGCTGCGCCTGACCCTTGCCTTGTCCATGCCCCTTGCTATTGCCGTTACCCGGATCGGCGTACGAAGCAGCAGAAGCCACTAACAGCGCCACTGAAGTGACTGCGGCAATCAACGCGTGTGACTTGGCCATTGCGACATCCTTTTTCAGTGAAACGGTTGGAATTTCTATTCCTTGACCTGGCAAACACCATTGGCTCTGTTCTTACCGGTGTACGAGACATCCGCCGTGCCGTCAAGGTTAGCTAAGTTATCGCCCGGGGTTGCATGACAGCCCCGAACCGCCCAGCCTCACTCAGCACCCGGCGGGATTCCATCCTTGTTCTTGTCCTTAAGCTTGGCCTTTTCCGCTTCCGTGGAATGCGCCGGTACTTGGCTTTGTTGCTTCTGGTCGTCTTTGCGCTCAGTCATCTTGCTACCCTCTAATTGATGTTCGTTAGGCACCCCTGCAGTTGGGCAGTTCAAATATAGGGGCGCAGCACCACGGCGGTGGATTGCCCCTCCATGCCGATAAAGGCATTACCTCATGGCCGCATCAAAGGCTCGATACCGATCCATTTCTTCACAGGTTGGTAGCAGAGTTTGATCGGTGGAATCGGCAGCTTCTGGCCTTGAACCTCCAGCGCGCCCAGGTGGATGGTCCACTTGGAATTGGCATCGAACTTGTCCGTTTGGAAAATCACATAGGCGGAGCCGTAGCGTTTGTTGTTGGTGATCTTGGGGATGTTGCGGTGTACTTCGTCGCTGTTGATGTCGTAGGGCGATGGGCGCGCGGCGGTTGGGTAAACGAGCGGATAGTCGTAGGTTTTGTCGATGCCCAGGTACACCTCGGGCCGCGCCTGCAGGCGTGAGCCATCTTCGAAGGTGATATAAGCCTGGCGACTGTCGTAGAGGACCGGGATCGGTTGCTCGCCGCGGTTGGAGCTGGACGATGGGCGCTGGCGGTTTTTGTTGTAGGCGATCAGTTGCACATAGAATTCACGCCGCGCGTATTTTTCGCCGGGGTATTCAACGTGCAGGACTTGCTCGATTGGCCGGTCGCTCCAGTGGGCGGCGTGGTCGTAGAGGTAGGTTTCCAGGTAGAGGGTGGTCTCCCCTTGCGGGCCTGGCACTTTGAATTGAAATTCGGACTGGCAAAGGTCTGCGTAGGCGGGGCGCTCGCGCTTCCAGGGGACGCAGGCGGCGAGCGTGGCCGCTGCCAGCAATAGCATAAGCGATTGGGTGCATTTCACGTTGGACATAACCCTCCTTGGTTCGCGTTTTCTGTACGCTAGGACCCCCAATCTGGCTCAGGGGTTCAGGCCTCTGACCTGAGTGCAGCTTTAATCAGTAGGCAACCGTTTTCAAGTGACATTCACGCAGGGAACCCGGCAGGAAAGCCCCCCATGGAACGTAAAACAGCCCACGCAGCCACCTCGGACTGGGTCATACGCAGCGCTCAACCCGGCAGCGTAGAGCGGATCGAAGCATGGTTCGGTAGCCATGGCTACGATCCGCATCGTCACGACACCTATTCGATCGGCCGCACCCTTGCCGGCGTGCAGAGCTTTCACTACAAGGGGGCACTGTGCCACGGCGTACCCGGTAATACGCTGGTCCTGCACCCTGATGAAGTGCATGACGGCATGGCCGGCACGGAGGCGGGCTTTCGCTACCGCATGGCCTACATCGACCCGGCGCTGATCCAAAACGTGCTCAGCGGTGAGCCGTTACCCTTCATAGCTGGCGGGCTGTCCAGCGACCCGCGCCTGTACCGCGCCAGTGAAGCCTTCGTGCAGGCACTGGACCACCCCCTGGAAACACTGGAAGAGCAGGACGCCGTCTACGACCTGGCCATGGCCTTGCGTGCGGTCGGCGGCAAGCCACGTGGTCGCAAACGCCTGGACTATCGCTCGGCCGAGCGCGCCCGGGCATTCATCATGGAGCACCTGCACCTGGGCATCACCCTGGAAATGCTCGAACAGGCCAGCGGGCGCGAGCAATGGAGCTTGTCACGGGACTTCCGCGCCCTTTACGGCACCAGCCCCTATCGCTTTGTCACGCTGCGGCGCCTGGACACTGTTCGGCGGCTGATGCTGGATGGCTTCACGCTGGTTGATGCAGCCCTGGCTGCGGGCTTTCACGATCAAAGCCACATGACCCGGCACTTCACCCGCAGCTATGGCGTGTCGCCTTTGCGCTGGCTGGAACGGCTGCGGCCTGCGCGCTGACTTGCAGGATCGTACAAGCGCCGCGCGCTTCGGGTTCGATAGGCTGACTACCTCAACTACAGAGGATCCGTCATGACCAACGCCAACTTGCAACCTGTGAACCTGGCCCAAAAGGCTTCGCTGATCGATCGACAGTGGAGCCCGAGGGTGGTCGCCGAAATGAACGACTATCAGTTCAAGGTCGTGCGAATCGAGGGTGAATTCATCTGGCACTCGCACCCAGAGACCGACGAAGCGTTTCTTGTGCTTGAAGGCACGTTACGCATCGACCTACCCGAGGGCTGCGTCTATGTGAACCCGGGCGAACTGTATGTGGTGCCACGTGGGGTAGAGCACAGGACAGCGGCCCAGGGCGAAGCGAAACTGATGATGATCGAGCCACGCGGCGTGCTGAATACCGGCCATGAAGGGGGTGAGCGCACAGCCTTGAACGACGTGTGGATCTGAGTCGGCGCTGCTTCAGGGGCGGCATTACGGCAGAGTAACAGGCTCAACGCCGCCCCCTGTAGGAGCGGCCTTGTGCCGCGAAAGGGCCGCATAGCGGCCCCAGCGTTTCAAGAAAAGGCCCACGTTGAGCGGTAGTAAGGCCGCTCCAGTTCCGCCACAATCGGCCACTCAGTTCAAGCTGGGACGCCCCGCATGCTCACCACCCTCGCCATCGGTAACTACCGCTCGATCAACCACCTTGTGTTGCCATTGGGCCAACTCAACTTGGTGACCGGTGCCAACGGCAGCGGCAAATCCAACCTGTACAAAGCCCTGCGCCTGCTCGCCGAAACCGCTCAGGGCGGCGTGATCGAAGCGCTCGCTCGCGAAGGCGGACTGGATTCGACCTGGTGGGCGGGGCCTGAGATGAGCGCACGCATGAAGCGCGGTGAAGTGCCCATCCAAGGCCAGCACCCGAGCGACGCCAAACGCCTGCGCCTCGGCTTCGCCACCGAGGATTTCGGCTTTGCCATCTCACTCGGCCTGCCGATTCCCCTGCCCTATCCCAGCGCATTCATGCTCGACCCCGAGATCAAAACCGAAGCCATCTGGGCCGCCGGCGCGTACCGGCCATCGTCCTTGCTGGTTGAACGTAAAAACGCGATGGTTCGTGCCCGGGAGGGAAACAGTTGGACGGTACTCGATCAACATGCCGACAGCTGTGAGAGCTTTTTCAACATCGTAGGCCGGCCACGCCAGGCACCCGAGATCGGGGAGCTGCGGGCGTTCATCAACAGCTGGCGGTTCTACGATCACTTCCGCATCGACCGTGACGCGCCTTGCCGTCAACCACAGCTCGGGACTCGCTCGCCGGTTCTGCATCACGATGGGCGCAACCTTGCCTCGGCATTGCAGACCATCATCGAGATTGGTGAGGTTGAGGACCTCGTAGCGGCACTGGATGACGCGTTTCCTGGGAGTCGCCTGGCGATTGATGCACCGCCGGGTGGGCTGTTCAGCGTACAGCTCCATCAGCATGGGCTTTTGCGCCCGCTGGGGGGTGCTGAATTGTCGGATGGGACCCTGCGTTATCTGCTGTTGATGGCAGCACTGCTGACGCCACGGCCGCCGTCATTGATGGTGCTGAACGAGCCGGAAACCAGCTTGCATGCTGACCTGCTTCCTGCGCTAGCGCGGTTGATCATTCGCGCTTCGCGTCGTAGCCAAGTTTGGGTTGTGTCTCACAGCGCCCCGTTGATAGAGGCGCTGTCGGCCTGTGATGGCTGCAATGTGCTGGAGCTGGAGAAGATCCAGGGGCAAACGCAGCTGCGCGGTGTTGGGCTGTTAGATGAGCCGCTGTGGCGCTGGGTGGATTGATCGCGACCTGAATGCTCTTTCGGGACTGTCAGATTCTTGGTGTGCGGGCCGGTAACGGCCTGCCGTCAGGTAGCCGTGGCTGCAAGCCTGGAATGCCCCTTCGCTGGGTCAATTTTTTGTAAATTTTCAGTAAATTATTTTTAACATTTTCTTTTAAACAATTCTCATTTGCGTTAGTGTCCTGCCCCGATTGCATTCTGCCCCTGGAATCCAACCGCTCGACAAGGACTGTTTCACGATGCCATGCCCACCTTTTTCCCGTGCCCTGCTCACCGTCGCACTGCTCACCGCGACTGCCGTCCAGGCCGAGGAAGCCCATGAGCTTGAACCGCTCCCCGCTACAGAACTGGAAGCTTCGTTCGTCACCGCCACGGGCGGCGGCACTGATGTGCGCGACGCGCCGGCCAGTGTCAGCGTCATTACCCGGGAAGAAATCGAGCGACAGCCGGTCTACGACCTGAACACCCTGCTACGCCGCATACCCGGCGTCACCGGGGGCTACGGCCCGGTGGGCGAGCAGTCGAAAATCAAGCTGCGCGGCCTCGACGACAAATACACCTTGATCCTGGTGGACGGTAAACGCGTCGGCAGTTCCGCCGACACCCATTACCGCCGTGATCTGGGTCGCCAGGACATCAACTGGATCTCGCCGAACATGATTGAGCGGATCGAGATCGTGCGCGGGCCGATGTCATCGTTGTATGGGTCAGACGCCATGGGCGGCGTGATCAATATCATCACTCGCAAAGTGTCCCGTGAGTGGAGCGGCTCGCTCAACGTCAACACCACGATCCCGGAAGACTCCGACCGTGGTCAGACCAACCAGACCAGCGTTAACCTTTCTGGCCCTTTGACCGACTCCCTGGGGCTGCGCCTGGGCGCCAACCTGACTCGGCGCGCTGCCGACGAAGCCGCGCCGCGCCTCGACGCACTGGGTGACTTCGTTTACAACGACGGCGCCGGCGGCGCCAAAGACCACAGCGTCAACGCGTTGCTTAATTGGCAGATCAACGAAAACCATGAGTTGTCCTTCGAAGCGATCCAAGGCGTCGAGCGTTCGTGGTCGTCGAAGAAAACCTACGGCGACTGGGGTGACACGGTAGGTGAAGCCTTCGGTGCCGGACGCCTCACCCGTGATAGCTTCGTGGTCTCTCACCACGGCGACTGGGGCTTTGGCACCTCGCGTATCGACGCTTACCTGAACAAGTTCAACAACGACCTCAGCGAGGGCAAGGCTAACTCGGAAGAAAAAATCGTCGAGGGTAGCCTTAACATCCCGTTTGACCTGTTGGTAAACCAGCGCCTCACCGTTGGCGGCCAGTGGAAGCGTGAGCAACTGACCAACACCGACACGCTGGGCACCGTACCCGTTGATTACCAAGGGGCAGCGGTGGGCGGCGCGGATCTTGAGGGCGACTACTCTGCGCTGTTCGTCGAGGACGAGCTGTTTCTGCTCGATAACCTGTCGCTGACGTTGGGGAACCGCTTCGACCACAGCGACGAATACGGCAACCATAACAGCCCACGTGCTTATCTGGTCTATCACCCTCACCCTGACTGGACGGTGCGCGGTGGCGTGTCACGAGGTTTCCGTGCCCCCAGCCTGAAAGAAGGCAGTGCTGGCGCGGCGACCAACTCGGGCGGTCGCGGTTGTACATCGCTACGCCCGCTGGGTTACGTGACCGGCAGTTGCTGGATGGCCGGCAACCCGAACCTACGCCCAGAAATCAGCACCAACAAGGAGATTGGTGTCTCCTTCGACCGCGACGGTTGGGAGGCCAGCCTCACTTACTTCCACACCGACTTCGAGGACAAAATCGAGTACGCGCCGCTGGGGTATTTCCAGGGCCGCTGGTGGACCATGCTTGAAAATGCTGAGGAGGCCCGCACCCGCGGCTGGGAAGGCAGCACCAAAGTGCCGTTGTGGGAAAATGCCAGCTGGCGCACCAACGCCACCTACATGCTCGAAAGCCGCAACCTGTCGACCGGTGAAGACCTGATCAGCTCGCCGAAGCTGTCGTTGTTCAGCGCCATCGACTGGCAGATCACCGAACGGATCGGCACAGAATTGTCAGCTCAGCACGTGGGCAAGCAACGCGGCCTGGGCACCGACTTCGTCAAGTCGTACACCACGTACGATCTGACCGCCAACTGGTCAGCAACCCGCTGGCTGACCCTGAACGTCGGCGTGCAGAACCTGTTGGATGAAGACCCACGTGATGACTCGACCAGCTTTTACGTACCCGGTCGGGCGTACTTCGCCGGTGTAACTACCTACTTCTAATTGGAAGCGTAAACCCCAGAATTCGCGCTCTTACACGAATTCTGGGTGAGTTGAGTGAGGCGCCGTCGGCGCTCAAGCGGCAGCGACCCGTTCGCCATCACCGCTGACCTCGAACTGCCCCACCAGCTTCTGCAGCTTGCCGGCATCCACCTTCACCTTCTGCGCGCTGTTTTGCAGCACCACTGCGGTTTGGCGCATCTCGCTGGAGGAGTGGTTAACCTGCTCGATGGTCTTGCCGTACTCGATGCTGCGGCGGTTGAGCTGCTGGATGATGGCGAACATGCCCTCCACCGCCTGATGAAGTTGAACGTTCTCCGACGATGCATCCTCGGCCAGGCGCAAACTATCATCGACGTTCTGCACGCCCTCCTCCATAAAACTCACCGCTAGCTGCGTTTCGTTCTGCAGGCCTTCAACCATGTGCCGGATATCGTCGGCCGCCCGCGCGGTGCGGGCCGCCAGGCTGCGCACTTCATCGGCCACCACCGCGAACCCACGGCCATGCTCGCCCGCCCGTGCCGCCTCAATGGCGGCATTTAGCGCCAGTAGGTTGGTCTGGTTGGTGATGTCGCTGATCAGCCCGGTGATATTGCCAATCTGCGCCATGCGGCTGTCGAGCAGCTGCACACTGGAGGCCGAGCGGGCCACCACATCGCGAATCGATTGGGTGCCCGCCTGCACAGCCAGGTACTGTTCGCGGGCGCGGCAGACCACCTCGTCCATGGCCTGCTTCATCTGTTCGGCGCTGACCGAAGCCTGCTGCAGCTCACCGAGCTGCTCCTCCATGATGATCATCATCTGGTGCACCGCATCGGCCACCTCGACAGAGCTCACGCTCGCTTCCTGGCTGCGCCCGAGCATCATCTGGTTGGTGCTGCCAACCGTGCGGCTGGCCTTGACCACCTGCCCCACCACGGCATCCAAGCGGTCGATGAAACTGTTGATCCAGCGCGCCATGTCGCCACTCTCGTCATTGGCCAGGGCGCCCGTGTCCAGGCGCTGGCGCAGGTTGCCCTCACCCTCGGCGATGGTACGCAGTACACCGCTCATGCCGTTCAACCTCGCCGCCAGGCGCCTGGGCCCGAGCACGCCGAACAGCAGCGTAGCGCCGACCATGCTGAGGGCCTGGATGGCGTCGTTCACCCCCTGTGGCAATCCGGCGTAATGCTGCACCAGGTAATTACAGCCGAACAGCCCAACCATGCTCGCCACGTAGGGTTTCATCAACCGGTAGCTCAGCGAACGGCGGCGGTAGACCTCCTCCAAGTCTGCCTCGCACATCATGCCCCAGCGGTCGGGCGACCCTGGTAACTGGAAGGTCACGCCCTTGCCGACCACGGGCACATGGCGGTAGTCCGAATAACCCGGGTACGTCACGAACAGGTTGGCGCCACGCCGTATGGTTTCCCGCACGCCGGGGTGCAGTTCACGCGTCGCGGGGTCGGTGAAGCGCAGCTCCAACTCGGTATGGCGCTGCACCTGCACAGTGCTCCAGGGCGTGCGCACGCCGCTCTTGAGGTTTTCACCATGGGTAAACGTCCCGTCTTCGAAGCGCGAACGGGACAAGGCGATGCCTGGCTGCACGGTCGGGTCGAAGCGTGACTGCACCATGAACAGGTAATTGTCGCCCGACTCGGCATAGATATGCCCGGCCTCGCGCTGGATCAGGTCGCCCAGCACATCATTGGGGACCCGACCACACAGGCAACCCAGGACTTTGCCCGCGTGCCTGATCGGCTGATAGAACATCAGCGTCACCTCATCGTGAAAACGCGACGAGGATGGGCCGATCTGCAAGGTCAACGGGTCGCTGTACGGCCCGTGAAGAAACGGCGCTTTCAAACCATGGGCCAACGCCGCGAGCTGCTCGATCTGCGTGCTGCCACGCTTTGGCCAAGTGGATACCCTGACGTTGCCCGTGCTGTCGATCACACTCAGTTCGGAAAAGTCTTCGGCCTGTGCCAGTTTGTCGAGTAGTGCCGAAGGCTGCACATGAGCGAAGTCTGCTGCCAGGTATTCCGCCAACTCTGCCAAGTGATCCCATTGTTCGCGCGCCCAGTTGTGCAGCAACTGCACCCGCGTCTGGGCAATGGCTTCGAACGTCTGCTCGATTTCTCCATAGTTCGAACGATTGAGGCGGCACGCCCACCCCATGCTGAACTTGCCGGCTTTGCCAAACCAGGGCAGCCAGCCCCGCTCGCTCGATGACAACTGCATGGAACTACTTGAAAGCGACATTAAGTTCACCACATGCGACACAGATATCAAAATGCCAGCAACTTCCACGCCAACTGTAATCCAAGCGTATTGAGGGGTAGTAGCTGGCACTGGACGCTTACTGATGGTGCATAAAGGCTGTTATTTCAGGCCACTTTGCACCCTGAAGGGGCGCGGGGAGAATGAAGCGATCGTTGTGGGAGCAACTGTCTTGTGGTGCTTGTGCCGGCCTCATCGCTGGCAAGCCAGCTCCCACAGGTGCGGCGCTAGCCTTTGAGACTACACATTTCGGGTGGGAGCGGCCTTGTGCCGCGATGGGCCGCAAAGCGGCCCCACTACAGGCTATGAATAACTTACTGAACAGCACTACGGACTAGGCGGGCTCTAACGACTATTGAGGTGTACGTTAGGAAGGCTGGAATCTCGTGTTGCAGGCATGGCACAGCCAGGTACGACGCCACTCTTCGTACTGATCATATTGCACAACGTTGTGCCGCCAGTGCCGCACAAATCCGATCACACCGATGGTGATGAACGTGACACCAATGAAGAACCTGGTCCAGTCCACTTCCCAGGACAATTTAAGCCCATCGTAAAGGATGATGCCCCCCACCACTGTAAGCACTATCGGGCCACGCAGACGTTTAGCGCCTGGAGGTGCGACGCTAGCGCTCAAGTTAGTCTGCTGGCGCCCGGTCGTTTCAACAGTTACACGCGGCCCGAACCCTGAGTGCGCCTCATGAGTGGCTTGGAAATGAGAGGTTCCGGCGGCATGAATGACAGAAAGAAGCTGTACGTTTTGACCCTGACAGTGTGGGCAGGTGATGGCATTTTGACTTACCACAAATTCAGTCCTTTGAGATGGTAGAGGCGCGAATTTTAAACTAATTCTGAATATCCGTGCACTCACATGGAGTTACGTTTCCCTGAGCGGTGAGCGCGATACATGTAGTTACGCCTAACCGATGAAAAATCAGATTTAGCCCCTTTCTTGTAGGGCATTTCCCAAAGATACTCGCGACGCCTTTTTTTCGTTGCGCACGCAAAACGTGAGTCATAGTCTCGGCCTGTCGCTGCCAATCCAGCGACCGGTTTTGACAGGCCGTCGATTGTTGTCCGTGTGCATACGCTTATGGCGGCTGTACGTGCGGGCACCCTCGTGTGCGCCGAGTGCCAACAATCTCGGTCTGTCAACCCGCGTACAGCTGCCACCTTCTTGTTTGACAGCGAGGCGGGCTGCAGCTCAACCATTGTTGGAGCGTAAGCATGCTGAAGATAGTCCCCGATCCACCCCACAACTTCCACTCCCTGGAAGACACGCTAATGATGGCTGCAGACTACGCACTCTGTGCCGAAGCCGTCGCCCAGCAGGCGATGATGATGCAACCCAAGTCGTCCTCCTCCTTGTTGATCATGGCCTCAGTGCACGAACTCGAAGCCCTGCGCAGAATGCTTGAAGTGGCATTGGCACAGCTGCAAATGCCGACGGGTCCGACGAGCCAGCACTGATGGGAGATCAAACCATGGCCACCGAAGAAACCAAATTCACTGTCGGCAAAACCACCTTCTACCAAGGTGAAAACCAGACCCACCCGCTGTTCCGCATCGAACCCGGCATCCCCTGCCAAAGCGCCCGCGAACAAGCCTCGGAACTGATGGGCTATGCCCGCGACCTCTCCATCGACGGCCTCATGGAAGGCAAACCCCAACTGCTCTGGGCCTCGCACTACCTCTGCGCCCTGGCCAAAGCGCTGCTCGACGATGCTGAACTTGGAATGATGGCCACCTCTTGATCACAACCTCTCTAAAGGCCCAACGCCCTATCTGTATGAGCGGCCCGGGCACCGGACCGGTCGGAAAGGGCCGCAAAGCGGCCCCAGCGATCCAAGCACAATCGCAGATGCCTCCCCCAGAAAAAGCCACTAACGGCCGAGTATTGAAGGGCGGAAGACCAAAGGCTTTAGAACCATTCATCTAGTGCGCGCAGGCGATGAAGTGCGTGTTTGTATTCGCAAAAGAGGGATTCACCAGAGCGAGCGGTTCCAGCCGCGTTCTCCGCGTAAATTCCGTCGCAGTCAGTTTTGACATACTGCTCCCACAGCGCCTGAGAGCCTTTGAGCATTGAAGGAACTTTCTCGTAGGATGCAAACCTATCTGGGTGCTCGGCCATATCCTGAGCGGTCACCATTTTTTCCTGATACTTCTTTTTGACTCCTTCATTCGCCGCCTGCACCATCGCTAACAGGCACAGATCACTATCTTGCGTCGTACGCGTGTTCGGCTTTCTTAAGCACTGTTGCCACTCGGTTTCAATCTTCGCAGCGAACTGACGCACTGCCTCATCTAGGGCCTCTTCCCTCCCAACATCAGCATGCACCATGCCGGCTGCCAACAAAGCCAGAAAACCTGCTTTAATAATCCTTTTCATAGATCTCACTCCTTGAGGTGAAAATTCGCCGGCTGCATCGTGTTGGAGAAGCACGTTGTATCCCAACTAATATTAGTACCAACCGTCGAGTGCACGCAGTCGCTGGAGCGCGTGTTTGTACTCACACAAAAGTGCATTAGTAGACCGAGCGGTTCCAGCTACGCTCTCTTCGTAAATCCCATCACAATCAGATTTGACATATTCCTTCCACCGTACCTGAGAAGCCTTAAGCATGACAGGGACTTTCTCATAAGATGAAAATATGTCAGGACTCTCAGTCATTTGCTGAGCCTTAACCAGTTTTTCCTGGTACTTAACCTCCACTTTCTCGTTACTTGTGCGCACCATCGCGGAGAGACACATGTCGCTATCATTCGTAGTGTGCACGTCTGGTCTACTTAGGCACTGCTGCCACACCGCCTCCACCTTTGCTGCGAACTGACGGACCGCATCATCCAGCTCTTCCTCGCGGCCAACATCAGCATGGGCAGCACCCATCACGATCAACAACCCTATGCAGATTCCTTGAAACAACCCTTTCACGCGCCTCACTCCTTGAGATGTCTATTAGGGACTGCATATTGCTGCAAAAAGAGATTGCGCACTACCAAGCGGCGTCCATTTACTTGTAGCGCAGCTACGGCGGTGCTCGATTCAGGGCCTCGGCAGCCTGGTTAGCAGTAGTCGCGGCCTTCCGGGACAGCTCATCTACGCGCTTGTCACGCTCGGCCATAGCGGCCTCATGGGCTTTGCAGATCTGGGCCATCGGGCCGCCCTATTGCGCCCCGCTAATCCGAACCGGCGTAGATCCTCAAGAGTAATAAAACTGCCCTTGTCGTTGTAGAACTCTTTGAGCTTGCCTTGGCGCAGAAGCTTGCCGCGCTCCGGCCCGAGGATCTCGTCCTGACGCACTGCCGATTGCTTCCCGTTCCATTCGGCATAGGTGGTCGACTCCGGCACCTGGCCGTCCCTACTCGCCCGCGTTGCGCCAGCGCTGACTCCGGCGCGGCCCGCCAGCGCCTCAACGCTTATCGTGCAGCTCTGGTGGCCAAGCGCTGAAGAACCCTATGATTCCCGGCATCATTACGTAGATCCAGTGCTTGCCAGGGTATACGCAGATACCGACAGCCCAGATAGCTAACAACGCTCCACCCGCTCGCCTCCTACGCTTAGGCGTGAACCACTCCTGAAACGCCTTATGTCTCTCCCGCAATCCCATTACCACTCTCCTTGTTTGGTAAGGGGCGAAGCTTACCACCACGAATTGCGGCGCTCCTCGCCAGCGCCATACACGCTAACGAAAACGCCGCCTGATGAGGCGGCGCTGACTGACGAAGATCGGACGTTACCAGGTCTTCGGCTCTGACTTCTTGTACGAACCACCGGTCATGCACTTCTCGACCAAGTCTTCGCGAGCCTTGTTGTCCGGAAGCGTTTTCAGGTAATCGGGCTGGCAGTGTTCTGCAGTGGGCTCGTAGGAAGCAGTGTCGGCGGCGTCTTCTTTGCAGCCGGCCAAGCCAATAGCGAGTGCGGCAACGAAGAGCGGAGCAATGGCTAGTTTCATGAGGGTCCTTCCTGTGAAATGGCCGGGCGTTATAGCAAAGATCCACCCCTCCCGCAAAATGTGACTCAACTCTAGCCCAATCAGAATCGCGCCACCCCAGCGAGGGCGGCGCCCTCAGTCGAAATTGCCTTGCCGCAGATCACGACCAAAAAATGGGGGTTCAAGGGCTCAGGGTGAGGAATAGAAGTTTCCCGCTCCGATTACCCGTGCGGACCACCTGCAAGGTCACCAATTTGCCGTTGCTCAAGGCCTGAATGCCCTCGTTCTCGACGGTGTCAGCCTGAATTCCCATCGCTGATAGCTGTGAAACCAGGGCCTCAGGGGCAATGTATTCCGACTTGACGATCTTGCCGTGCCGGTCAAACAGGTTCACGCCGAAATAGTGGTACGGGGTTGCCTTCATGCGCGACGACCAATAGCCGCCCATGGTCATTGCATAGCCGTTATCTGTTACCGCGAAACCCTGGTGCTTGGGTAGATTGAGCTGCTCAGAATTTCGGTACCCGGAGTACTGCGGCGCAAAATTCACGTACCGAACGTGTTTGAAGCTGCTGTCGAGCACCGAGTACTGGCCGCGGCTCTGCCCAAGGGCGTCTTCCGGCGTCTTGAACTTTTCGACATACCACTCGCCACCTTTGTGATAGAAACTCTGGGCAACGTTGCTTGCAACCGCCTCAAGCTTTTGCGTGGTGCCGAAACCGGATTGATCATCTACAAGACGGTAGCGCGTAAGGGCGCTATCGGACCGCAGGAAGGCAACATCACCACCCTCTTCCTGGGTCACCACAAGGCCCTCGGACACCGAGGCCTGAGGCTCAGGAATGATGTAGGTCGAGAGCAATTCACCAGAGCTCCACCGGTACTTCTCAATCACGGCGCGAGCAGGCCGGCCATTGGAGTACCGCAGAACGTACAGCAGGTCACGTTGCTCATCGATTTCAAAGCCTTGTGGGTACGTGAATCGAACACCAAGACGCTGAACCGTCTCCTGATAGCTTTGGGACTTGAAGTCCAGCGCTTTCAAGATTGAAAAGTTGGGCTCCGCATGGGTCGCCACCGACGCCTCGAACGCGCTCATGATTTGAGAATGGGCAGCGATTGCCGCAGCCGAGCCCGCCTGAGCATGGCTAAACGAGCTGACGAAGATTGTGCTGACGCCGATGAGTAACAATCTCGAAAGAGTCGCCATGTTCTGTTTCTCCTTCATGAGTATCGAAAGCGCCGCATCCCACGCTGGAAACCTCAGCGATCCGTAACACGCCACTGTGCCACAACCCCTTGTTGCTCCCGTAGCAGCCTCTGGATTGCCTTCCGTTGGGCAGCCAGCGCGTTTGGCAGTTCAGACAACCTTTCCTATCGACGATAACGCCACCCCAGCGAGGGCGGCGCATGCATGGAGAAAGCTATGATTGAAGCCACCGAGAAGCAGCTCGGCCTGCTCTGGCTCACCCTTGGCTTGTGCGCTGAATGCTCAGACCGACACAGCATCAGCCGCAGCCACTTCCTCACAAGCCCGGGCTACGAGGACTCGAACAACCTTGATGTGCTGGTGGCGACCGGCCTGAACAAGCGGGCGGAGAAAGATGGCCAGAAGATCGCGGGGCATACGACTGACGGTATGACCAGGAACTACCAGAAGCTGGATAGTGGCGAATTCGCCGGATAGTTTTGCGCCCATTTTGCGCAGAGCCGCCCATAAAAAAATCCAGTCACCGCGAAGTGACTGGATTTTTTAGGGATTTTTGGTCGGGACGGAGTGATTCGAACACTCGACCCCTTGCACCCCATGCAAGTGCGCTACCGGGCTGCGCTACGCCCCGACTCTATTCTCGATACCGCTGAGAACGTTGAAGAATCTACCCTAACCTTTTGATAAATGAAAGCTTTTTCTCAAAAAAATTTCCATTCGTCGGAGCAAATCACTTCTTCAACACCACCAACACATCCTCCAACTCAACAATCATCTGCCGAATCAGTTGCTTGTACTGGCTTGACTCATCTTTCACCTCATCACTGGAGAGCCGCAACCGCGCCCCGCCAATGGTGAACCCCTGGTCATACAGCAGCGCTCGAATCTGGCGGATCATCAGCACGTCCTGGCGCTGGTAATACCGCCGATTCCCCCGCCGCTTCACGGGGTTCAACTGAGGGAACTCCTGCTCCCAATACCGCAGCACGTGCGGCTTTACCGCGCAAAGCTCGCTGACTTCACCAATGGTGAAGTAGCGTTTGCCCGGTATGGGGGGCAGTTCGTCGTTATGGCTTGGTTCCAGCATAGGCCTCAACCCGGGCCTTCAACTTCTGCCCTGGACGAAAGGTGACGACGCGGCGAGCGGTGATCGGGATCTCTTCCCCTGTCTTGGGGTTGCGGCCCGGCCGCTGGCGTTTGTCGCGGAGGTCGAAGTTGCCGAAGCCGGACAGCTTGACCTGCTCGTTCTCTTCAAGTGCGTGCCGAATTTCTTCGAAAAACAGCTCGACCAACTCCTTGGCCTCACGCTTGTTAAGCCCCAGCTCCTCGTACAGCCTTTCGGCCATCTCAGCTTTCGTCAGAGCACCCATGCCGTTATTTCCTTAACGTGGTGTTCAACCTTTGTTCGAGCGAGGTGAGGATATTTTGCAGGGTAACGTTCACCTCATCGTCGTTAAGAGTGCGCGATGGATGCTGCCAGGTCAAGCCGACGGCCAGGCTTTTTCTATCAGGATCAATGCCTTTACCTTGGTAGACATCAAACAGCCTGAGGTCTGTGAGCCATTCGCCTGCATTGTCACGAATTAATTCAAGCACCGCGTTAGAAGCTACATCACGTCCTGCAATCAACGCCAGGTCACGACGGGTTTCTGGGAACTTGGACAGTTCGCTGAACTTCGGCAGGCGGCCTTCGACCACCTCACCCAATACCAGCTCGAACAGGAACACCGGGCGATCCAGGCCCAGGGCTTTGGCAAGCTCAGGGTGAATGGCGCCGAGGTGGCCGACGGGCTTGCCGTCGCGCTCGATGAGGGCGGTTTGGCCTGGGTGCAGGGCGGGGTGTTTGCCGGCGCTGAAGGTGAAGTCGCTCAGCGCGCCGGAGTAACCCAGCAGGGCTTCCACGTCGGCTTTGACGTCGAAGAAGTCGATGCCGTCGCGGCCGTTGGCCCAGCCTTCTGGCAGGCGGCTGCCGGTGACGACGCCAGCGATCATCGGTTGCTGCTCGAGGTTACCGAGCTGGCCGACGAAGCGCAGGCCGCTTTCGAACAGGCGTACGCGGTCTTGCTGGCGGTTGAGGTTGTGCTGCAGCGCCTTGACCAGGCCCGGCCACAGGGACGCGCGCATGGCGGCCATGTCGCTGGAGATGGGGTTGGCCAGCAGCAGCGGCTCGACGCCAGGGGTGAACAGCTCGAACAACTTCGGGTCGATGAAGCTGTAGGTGATGGCTTCCTGGTAGCCGCGGGCGACCAGCAGGCGGCGCAGGTTCGGCAGGTCACCGCGGGTTTCCGGCTTGCCCTGGGGCGCGAGGCGCGCCTGTGGGTAGCGGACCGGCAGGTTGTTGTAGCCGTACAGGCGGGCCAGCTCTTCGATCAGGTCGACTTCCAGGCTGATGTCGAAGCGGTGGCTTGGGACGTTGACGGTCCACTGCCCTGCCCCGTTCGCCGTGGTGGTCAGCTCCAGGGCGTTGAGCAGTTGCTCGACCTGGGCGGCTTCCAGCTCCATGCCAAGCATCTGGGTGATGCGTTCGGCGCGCAGTGTTACCGGGGCGACGTTCGGCAGGTGCTGTTCGCTGACGGCTTCGACGATCGGGCCGGCTTCGCCGCCGACGATTTCCAGGATCAGCGCGGTGGCGCGTTCCATGGCTTCGCGGGCCAGCTGCGAGTCGACGCCGCGCTCGTAGCGGTGCGAGGCATCGGTGTGCAGGCCGTAGGAACGGGCCTTGCCAGCAACGGAGATCGGCTCGAAGAAAGCGCTCTCGAGGAACAGGTCGCGGGTTTTTTCGGTGTTGACGCCGCTGTGCTCACCACCCATGACGCCAGCAATGGCCAGGGCGCGGGTGTGGTCGGCGATGACCAGGGTGTCGGCACGCAGGGCGACTTCCTGGCCGTCGAGCAGAACGAGTTTTTCGCCCTCTTCGGCCATGCGGACGCGGATGCCGCCGTTGATTTCGGCAAGGTCGAAGGCGTGCATCGGCTGGCCGAGTTCGAGCATCACGTAGTTGGTGATGTCGACGGCGGCGTCGATGCTGCGCACGTCACTGCGGCGCAGGCGTTCGACCATCCACAGCGGGGTCGGCTTGGACAGGTCGACGTTGCGGATAACGCGGCCCAGGTAGCGTGGGCAGGCAGCCGGGGCAGTCACTTCGACCGGGCGCACTTCGTCGTGGGCAGCCGGTACAGCCGGGACGACTGGGCGGGTGACCGGGACGTTGTACAGGGCGCTGACATCGCGGGCCAGGCCGGCCAGGGACAGGCAGTCGCCGCGGTTCGGGGTCAGGCCGATTTCGATGCTGGCGTCGTCCAGGCTCAGGTACTGGCGAATGTCTTCGCCAACCGGGGCGTCATCCGCCAGTTCCAGCAGGCCGTCGTTTTCTTCGCTGATCTGCAGCTCGGCCGCCGAGCACAGCATGCCGAACGACTCGACGCCGCGCAGCTTGGCCTTCTTGATCTTGAAGTCACCTGGCAGTTCGGCACCGATCATGGCGAACGGGATCTTGATGCCCGGGCGCGCATTGGGGGCGCCGCAGACGACCTGGAAGGTTTCCTGGCCGTTGCTGACCTGGCAGACGCGCAGCTTGTCGGCGTCCGGGTGTTGCTCGGTGGCGAGGATTTCGCCCACGACGATGCCGCTGAACTGGCCGGCAGCGGGGGTTACGCTGTCGACTTCGAGGCCGGCCATGGACAGGCGGGCGACCAGTTCGTCACGGGAGACTTGCGGGTTTACCCAACCGCGCAGCCACTGTTCACTGAATTTCATGCTGTTCTCCTGAAAGTTGCGTCGGGCATTGACCTAGCGGAATTGCGCGAGGAAGCGCAGGTCGTTGTCGAAGAACAGACGCAAATCGTTGACGCCATAGCGCAGCATGGCCAGGCGCTCGGCGCCCATGCCGAAGGCGAAGCCCTGGAATTCTTCAGGGTCGATGCCGGACATGCGCAGCACGTTCGGGTGGACCATGCCGCAGCCCATGACTTCGAGCCAGCCGGTCTGCTTGCAGACGCGGCAGCCTTTGCCAGAACACATCACGCACTGGATGTCGACTTCAGCGGACGGCTCGGTGAAGGGGAAGAACGACGGGCGGAAGCGCACAGCCAGTTCTTTTTCGAAGAAGACGCGCAGGAATTCTTCGATGGTGCCCTTGAGGTCGGCGAAGTTGATATCGCGATCGATCAGCAGGCCTTCGACCTGGTGGAACATCGGCGAGTGGGTGATATCCGAGTCGCAGCGGTAGACGCGGCCCGGGCAGACAATGCGAATGGGCGGCTGGCTGGACTCCATGGTCCGCACCTGCACCGGCGAGGTGTGGGTGCGCAGCAGCATGTTGGCATTGAAATAGAAGGTGTCGTGCATCGCCCGCGCCGGGTGGTGGCCGGGGATGTTGAGCGCTTCGAAGTTGTGGTAATCGTCTTCGACCTCTGGGCCTTCGGCAATGCCGTAGCCGATGTGGGTGAAGAACTGCTCGATGCGCTCGAGTGTACGGGTAATCGGGTGCAGGCCACCGGTGGTCTGGCCACGGCCTGGCAGGGTCACGTCAATGCATTCGGCAGCCAGGCGAGCGCTGAGCTCGGCTTCTTCATAGGCGGCCTTGCGTGCGTTGAGCACCTCGGTGACGCGTTCCTTGGCATCGTTGATCAGCGCGCCGACTTTCGGCCGCTCTTCGGCTGGCAGGTTGCCCAGGGTCTTCATCACCTGGGTCAGCTCGCCTTTCTTGCCGAGATATTGAACCCGGATCTGTTCCAGGGCATTGATGTCTTCAGCGCGCTCTACGGCCTCAAGGGCTTGCGAGACCAGCGCATCCAGGTTTTCCATGTACAGACTCCAGATACGAAAATAGGGGAAGAGCTTTGAAGGCTCTTCCCCTATCGATGACGTTCAATGCCCGGCGACGCTAGCGCCGCCGGGTGATTGTCGCGGGTACTTAAGCCAGAACGGCTTTAGCTTTCTCGACAATCGCAGCAAACGCCGCTTTTTCGTTCACTGCCAGATCGGCCAGAACCTTACGGTCGATTTCGATCGACGCCTTTTTCAGGCCAGCAATCAGACGGCTGTAAGACAGACCGTTGGTGCGGGCACCGGCGTTGATACGAGCGATCCACAGTGCGCGGAACTGACGCTTCTTCTGGCGACGGTCACGGTAGGCGTATTGACCGGCCTTGATGACAGCCTGCTTGGCTACGCGGAATACGCGCGAGCGTGCACCGTAGTAACCTTTAGCCAGTTTCAGAATTTTTTTGTGACGCTTACGAGCGATAACGCCGCGCTTTACACGAGCCATGAGTAACTTCCTCTATCTTTGACCAGAATTAACGAACGCGCAGCATGCGCGCGACTTTCGCGACGTCAGACGGGTGCAGCAAGCTGCTACCACGCAGTTGACGCTTACGCTTGGTCGACATTTTGGTCAGGATGTGGCTCTTGAAAGCGTGCTTGTGCTTGAAGCCCGAAGCTGTTTTCAGGAAACGCTTCGCAGCACCGCTCTTGGTTTTCATTTTTGGCATGTTGGAACTCCGCATTCGATAAAATTACACATAATCATCAGGCCTGCCGTGCCCGGGAGATTACTTCTTTTTCTTGGGGGCGATGACCATCATAAGCTGGCGTCCTTCCATCTTAGGATGCTGCTCAACGGTGCCGTATTCAAGCAGGTCATTTTCAACCCGCTTCAACAGCTCCATGCCCAGCTCCTGGTGGGCCATCTCACGACCACGGAATCTCAGAGAGATCTTGGCCTTGTCCCCATCGGTAAGGAAACGTACCAGGTTGCGTAGTTTTACCTGGTAATCCCCATCCTCCGTCCCTGGACGAAACTTGATTTCTTTGATCTGGATCTGCTTCTGGTTTTTCTTGGCTTCGTTAGCCTGCTTCTTCTTTTCGAAGAGGTGCTTGCCGTAGTCCATGACCTTGCAGACCGGCGGTACCGCGTCTGCAGAGATTTCCACCAGATCCAGCTTCGCTTCATCAGCGATACGCAGCGCTTCATCAATCGAGACGATGCCAACCTGCTCGCCGTCTGCGCCAATTAACCGAACCTCGCGGGCCGAGATATTCTCGTTGATCGGGGCCTTCGGTACAGCACGTTTATCGTTTCTCATTTCACGCTTAATAGTCATTACTCCGATTCTTGGCGACCACGCCGGGAAACCGCTTGTGTCAGGAGCTCAGCGAATTGCGCGACGGGCATGGAGCCCAGGTCTGCGCCTTCGCGAGTACGCACAGCGACGGTTTGCGTTTCGACTTCGCGGTCCCCTATAACCAAAAGGTACGGGACCTTGAGCAAAGTATGCTCGCGGATTTTAAAGCCGATCTTCTCATTTCTCAAGTCCGACTTGGCACGGAAACCGCTACCGTTCAGAGATTTCTCAACTTCAAGGGCGAAATCGGCCTGTTTGTCGGTGATATTCATGACCACTGCCTGGGTCGGCGCCAGCCATGCCGGGAACACACCCGCGTAATGCTCGATGAGCATGCCGATGAAGCGTTCGAACGAACCGAGGATGGCGCGGTGCAGCATTACCGGGCGCTTGCGGCTATTGTCTTCGGCGATGTAGCTGGCGTCCAGACGCTCTGGCAAGTTCGGATCGTACTGCAGGGTACCACACTGCCAGTTACGGCCGAGGCAGTCGCGCAGGGTAAATTCGATCTTCGGACCGTAGAACGCGCCCTCGCCCGGCTGGTATTCCCACTCCAGGCCAGACTCGTTCAGGGCATCGGCCAGGGCGCCTTCGGCGCGGTCCCACAGCTCTTCAGAGCCCACGCGCTTGGCTGGGCGGGTCGAGAGCTTCATGGCGATGTCACTGAAACCGAAGTCCTTGTAGACGTCCAGGGTCAGCTTGATGAAGTCGGCGGCTTCTTTCTTCACCTGATCTTCGGTGCAGAAGATGTGCGCGTCGTCCTGGGTGAAGCCACGCACACGCATGATGCCGTGCAGGGCGCCGGACGGCTCATTACGGTGGCAAGCACCGAACTCGGCCAGGCGCATCGGCAGGTCGCGGTACGACTTCAGGCCCTGGTTGAACACCTGCACGTGGCACGGGCAGTTCATCGGCTTGACCGCGTAGTCACGGTTTTCCGACGACGTGGTGAACATGTTCTCGGCGTAGTTGGACCAGTGGCCGGAACGCTCCCACAGAATACGGTCAACGACCTGCGGGGTCTTGATTTCGAGGTAGTTGTTGTCGCGCTGAACCTTGCGCATGTACTGCTCGAGCACCTGATAGACGGTCCAGCCGTCCGGGTGCCAGAACACCATGCCTGGGGCTTCCTCCTGCAGGTGGAAGAGGTCGAGCTGCTTGCCGATCTTGCGGTGGTCGCGTTTTTCGGCTTCTTCGATGCGCTGGATATAGGCGGCCAGCTGCTTCTTGTCAGCCCAGGCGGTGCCGTAGACGCGTTGCAGCTGCTCGTTCTTGGCATCGCCGCGCCAGTAGGCGCCGGACAGCTTGGTCAGCTTGAATGCCTTGAGGAAGCGCGTGTTCGGCACGTGCGGGCCACGGCACATGTCGACGTATTCTTCGTGGTAGTACAGGCCCATGGCCTGTTCATCCGGCATGTCTTCGACCAGGCGCAGCTTGTAGTCTTCGCCACGGGCCTTGAACACGTCGATGACTTCGGCGCGCGGGGTCATCTTCTTGACGACGTCGTAATCCTTCTCGATCAGCTGCAGCATGCGCTTTTCGATGGCGGCCATGTCTTCTGGGGTGAAGGGGCGCTCATAGGCGATGTCGTAATAGAAGCCTTCGTCGATCACCGGGCCGATCACCATCTTGGCGGTCGGGTACAGCTGTTTCACCGCGTGGCCGATCAAGTGGGCGCACGAGTGACGGATGATCTCCAGTCCCTCTTCATCTTTAGGGGTGATGATCTGCAGGGTGGCGTCGTGGGTGATCAGGTCGCAGGCGTCGACCAGCTTGCCGTCGACCTTGCCGGCCAGGGTGGCCTTGGCCAGGCCGGCACCAATAGAGGCGGCGACGTCGGCTACGGATACGGCGTGATCAAACGAACGTTGACTGCCATCGGGAAGAGTAATAGTGGGCATGGCGCCTCCTCTCCTAGTGGTGACCCCTACCAAAGGTCACGTGGGTTGGGATGAGCCAGTACAAGATCCGCGCTGTCTTTCTCGAGAGAAAGCCTGCCTCACAGTGGCAGAAGCCTTTCGGCTTACCAGGGGCGAACCAGAGTGACTGGAAGGTAAAAAACAGGTGAGCTGCACGTTGTCAGCTACAAGCCGAGCATGCTAGCACGCGGGGTTGGGCACGATGCAGAAATATTTGGAAATTACACAACCGGGGTGAACTTACACGGAAAAATTCCTATCAGACTTTGGGAAGCATCCTACTCTTGATGAGACCTAAACCAAGGAGTGTCTGGTTATGAGATTTCCGTCTCTTCTGGCCCTGAGCGTTGCTGGCGCCCTGCTGCTGCCGGTTGCGGCCAACGCGGGTTCGTTCCCGGCTGGCGCGAAGCAAAACTACATGTCCCAGTGCACCAAGGTCGCCTCTGGCCAGGGCCTGGACGCCAAGGCGGCGCAGCAGCACTGCACCTGTGGCGCAACAGCTATCGAAAAGAACTTCAGCGATGAAGAGATCAAGGACCTGAACAGCAGTGATGGCGTGGACGCCAAACTGATGCAGAAAGCTCAAACGGTTGTTAAGCAAGCATGCACGAAGGGCTGAAACCATAAAGCCGGGGTTCGCCACCCATTGTTTGCGCTGGATCAACATCTGGCGAACGTAAAAGGCGCTAGATGCGCAGAATTAGACTATGATGTTGCCGGTGCTTCGGAGCCTCGGCAACATCGCACCACTGAAAAAATCAAATGTCTGGAGATTCACCCCATGTCCAATCGCCAAAACGGCACCGTCAAATGGTTCAATGATGAAAAAGGCTACGGCTTCATCACCCCACAAAGCGGCGGCGACGACCTCTTCGTACACTTCAAGGCCATCGAATCTGACGGCTTCAAGAGCCTGAAAGAAGGCCAGGCTGTTTCCTTCGTGGCCGAAAAAGGCCAGAAAGGTATGCAGGCTGCACAGGTTCGTCCGGAGTAATTCGGACAGCTGTAAAAAAACCCGCCCAAGTGGCGGGTTTTTTTATGGGGTTCGCAACGGCTTAGCCGCAGTTGACGCGGGTTACCACACCTTGCTCATCCACATTCAGGTTAAGGCGCTCGGAGCGGTACTCCAGGGTCACCACGTCGTGCGGCTTGAGAATACGCGCCATCTGCGAACCACTGGCCTTGCGGGCCTGCTCCAGCAGGTCTGGGCTGCCCGGCTTGCCAATGGCAAAATCGGCACCGCTGGCTTCGCAGCGACCGTCGTTGCCTGCCGGTGCGGCAGGCGCACTGCCCGCAGAATTGCCACCTGTACTGCAACCAGCCAGCACAGCAGCCACCGCCAGGGTCGCCAGGTAAGCACGGGTACGGAACATGAATCCTCCTAAAATCGATCTGGGCACTGTCTGATCCGACAGCTGCGCGCATTGTTTGTTGCAAAACCGCACAAGTCTGCCTGAACATGCCGGTGGAGGCGAAATGCAATCGTGACTGGATTTTGCACAATACGCTTGGTTTGCCGCGCAAAGCTTTTTATTCTTATGTCGCAGAGTCATTGACGCAAAGGCATGATTTACTGCAAGAAGTGGAGCGCGCCGTGCCTCCCTCGAACATCAGGATCCGGTGTTCGCCCCTTCGTCCCAGGCCCCCAGTGAGAGCCTTTCATGAGCAGCCACAGCATCGACGCCGATATCAAGGTCAAATGGGCGGAGGGCCAGAGTGCCTACAGCCCCAGCACGCCGGAGGAGTTGCTACTGATTGCCATCGACCTGCTGGTGCGCGACCGCGGCAGCGAAGCGGCGCGCAGCTTTATGGACCAAGCGTTCGAGCGCTTCGCCAGGCATTCCCCTATTGCAATCGAGCCAGGCGCGCGCTGAGCAGGTCGAAAAAGCCCTGAGCATCCCCCTCCTCTACCCACATGACGTTGGCGGGCTGTTTCAGCACGCCATACCAGTCGGCGATGGTCTGGCCAAAGGTCGGGCCCTCGCGGCTGTCGATGACCATGTGAATGCGTCGCCCACTGAATAGCTCGGGTTTTAGCAGGTAGGCAATGACACTGGCGTCGTGCACCGGGCCGCCAGGCATGCCGTACAGGTCCATGTCGTGGGTGATGTAGGCATTGAGAATATCCACGACCCGCTTGCTGGCCTGGTTGTTGACCGCCGCGAGTTGCTTGAGGCGTGCTTCGCTGGTCAGCAGCTTGTGGGTGACGTCCAGCGGCAGGTAAGTCAGTTGTACGCCACTGGCCAGCACCACCTCGGCGGCATGCGGGTCGGCGTACAGGTTGAATTCGGCTGCAGGGGTGATGTTGCCGCCGTTGAAATGGGCGCCGCCCATGACCACGACTTCTTTGATGCCTTGGGCGATCTCCGGGCGCTGGATAAGCGCCAGGGCCAGGTTGGTCTGTGGGCCGAGCATGGCCAGGGTGATGCTGTGAGGTTGTGCGCTGCCGAGAGTGTCGACCAGGTATTGCACGGCATTGCCTTGGGCCAGCGGCTTTTGCGGCGCGTGGACTTGCACACCGGTCAGGCCTTCTTCGCCATGCACTTCGGCGGCGTAGATGGGCGTGCGCACCAGCGGGCGGCCGGCCCCGGCGTACACGGGGATGTCTTCGCGGCCAGCCCATTCGCGGGCCAGGCGGGCGTTGCGTGAGGTTTTATCGAGGCGCACGTTGCCGGCCACGGTGGTGATGGCGCGGATGTTCAGCTCATCGGGCGAGGCCATGGCCAGGAACAGCGCGACCACGTCGTCGGCACCGGGGTCGGTGTCGATGATCAGATCGCGCGGGGCGGCCTGGAGGGTGGTGGTGGTGGCTGCGGCCATGAGGGTGAGTCCTTGTAACAGCGGTTTGAGCATGGGGCACTCCTGTTGCCTTGGTAACGGTTGCGGGGCCGCTTTGCGGCCCAATCGCCGGCAAGCCAGCTCCTACAGAGATTGTGAATACTTCGGCAAACTGCACAGGACCTGTGGGAGCCGGCTTGCCGGCGATCGAGGGCAGCGCCCTCGGCTAAAAGGTCACCCCGGATATCAGGGCAATGTTGCTGTACGGCTGGCACTCCCCCGTGCGCACCACGGCACGCGCACTGCGTGACAGCACTTTGAATTCCTCATGGCTCATCCACTCCCGCTTGCCCAGCTTACCGCGCAAGCGCTCAATCTCGACCAGCCCGGGCGGCACCACTTTCTGCATCTCCTCGGCCAGCACATGCCGCTCTACCTGCATCTCGCTCAGCACCACCCGCAGCACACTGGCAAAGTCCGGTATGCCCGGCGTCAGCGCCAGGTCGATCAGCTCGACGCCAGGCGGCACCGGCAGCCCGGCATCGCCAATCACCAGAATGTCGCCATGCCCCAACCCGGCAATGGTCCGTGACAGGGCGATATTGAGCAGCGCGGTCTTTTTCATGGCTGCAACTCCGAGAGGTAGGGAATCGACGGCTGCGCCCCCACGCGAGTGACCGACAATGCGGCGGCGCGCTGGCCGAAAGCGATTGCCTCGCCCTCCTCCAGGCCCCGCACCAAAGCTGCGGCAAAACCACCTACGAAGGTGTCGCCAGCGGCCGTGGTGTCCACCGGCTGCACCACCGGCGCAGGGAAGTGCTGATGGCCCTGCGCGGTCACCAACAGGGCGCCTTGGGCGCCGAGGGTGATGATCACTTTGCCAGCGCCCAGTTGCAGCAATCGCTCACCGGCGCGCAGGGCGCTGCCCTGGTCGGTGACAGTGATACCGGTCAGTGCTTCGGCCTCGCTTTCGTTTGGGGTCAGGTAATCGATATGGCCGAACCAGGTTGAGGGCAGCGGGCCTGTAGCAGGCGCCGGATTGAGGATGACACGCTTGCCCAGTTCGTGCCCCCTGGCCAAGGCCCAGGCCACGGTTTCGGCCGGCACTTCCAACTGACAGATGATGACGTCGGCCGCCTGCAGCAACGTGTCGAAGCGCTGCACCGACTGCGGCGTTAGCAGGCCATTACCACCCGGGATGATGACGATGCAGTTCTGACTGGCGGCGTCGACGGTGATCAGCGCCACACCGCTGGAAACCCCTTGGCACACGCTCACCGCCTGGCAATCAACGCCTTCGCGCTCCAGCGCCTTGCGCAGTTGCTGGCCATAGGCGTCATCGCCGACGTTGCCGACCATTGCCACACCGCCACCCAACCGTGCCACCGCCACTGCCTGGTTGGCGCCCTTGCCGCCGGGCGCCGTGAAAAACGCCTCGCCAGGCAAGGTTTCGCCCGCCCTTGGCAAACGCTGGGCGCGGGCGACCAAGTCCATGTTGAGGCTACCGACCACCACTACCTTGGCATGCATAAGCGCTCCTTAGCGGTAATCATTGAACAGGTCCGGGCGTGGCCCGGTGGACTCGCGCTGCACGATGCGCGGGGCGACGATGCGCTGCTCTGCCGTACCCTGGCGAGGCGTGGCGATGCGCGAGAGCAGCAACGCGGCGGCGTTTTCGCCCAGCTCGCGGATCGACTGGCCCACGGTGGTCAGCGGCGGGTAGACGTAACGGCTGAGCTCGATGTCATCGAAGCCAATCACCGACAGTTCACCCGGTACGTTGATGTTGCGCTCGGCGGCGGCGCGCAGCACGCCAAAGCCGATCATGTCGTTACCGGCGAAGATCGCCGTCGGCCGGTTGCCGTCCAGCAACTGTGCGGCCGCGCCGTGGCCGCCTGGGCTGGTGAAATCGCAATGCAGCACGCGGCTGGGCTCCGCCTCTACCCCCGCCTCTTGCAGCGCCCGACTGAAACCGGCCAGGCGCAGTTGGCTGACACCGGTTTCGGCCGGGCCGCCGATGTAGGCGATGTCGCGATGGCCAAGCTCAAGCAGGTGCCGGGTGGCCAGGTAAGCGCCGTGCTCGTGGTCGATGCGCACCAGGTCGGCGTCGACGCCGTCCAGCTCGCGGTCGACGATGACCATGGGTGTGCGCACGCAGGCCAGGCTTTGCAACAGGTCGCTGTCTTCACCTACAGACGCTACAACCAAGCCATCGATGCGTTTTTCCAGCAGCACACGCAGGTAGCTGCGCTGCTTTTGCGGGTTGTCGTCGGAGTTGCACAGGATCACGCAGTAGCCGTTGCGTTCGCAGGCGTCTTCGATCCCTCGGGCCAGTTCGGCGAAGTACGGGTTGACGCTGTTGGGCACCAGCAAGCCGATGGTGGCAGTGCTGCGCGCCTTGAGCGAGCGCGCCACCGCGCTGGGTACGTAGTCGAGCTCGACGATGGCGGCCTCGACCTTGAGCCGCACCTGTTCACTGACAGGGCGGGTCTTGTTCAACACATGGGACACGGTGGTGTAAGAAATACCCGCCAGTGCCGCGACGTCTTTAATGGTTGCCATGTTTTCAGTTCCGCCGGCCTGCACGCCGGCTACGGTAAGTGTCGAGCACCACGGCGATGACGATGACCGCCCCGGTGATGATGCGTTTTGTGGGTTCCGATGCGCCGATCTGCGCCAGACCTGCGGCCAGCACCGAAATGATCAACACGCCAAAGAAAGTACTGATGACCGAACCGCGGCCACCCATCAGGCTGGTGCCGCCGATCACCACGGCGGCAATCACCTGCAGCTCAAGGCCGGACCCGGCATTGGGGTCGGCTGCTTCGAGGCGCGAAATCTGGAACAGCGCAGCCAGGCCGGCGAGCAGCCCCATCAGGGCGAACACCAGCACTTTGTAGGGGCGCGGGTCGATGCCCGCCAGGCGCACGGCCTCTTCGTTGGTGCCGATGCCGATCAGGTAGCGGCCGAACACCGTGCGGGTCAGCACCAGTTGGGCCAGTACGATTACCAGCAAGGCGATGAGGAATGCCGGCGAAATACCGAACGCAATCGGGTTGGAGAACCAGGCGTAGGCATCGCCGATATAGGCGGTGCGCGAGTCGGTGAACTGGTAGGCCAGGCCGCGGGCCATCTCCAGCACACCGAGCGAGACAATAAATGACGGGATGCGCCAGGCCACGGTAACGCCGCCGGTGATGCTACCGGCCAGGGCTGCCACGGCCATGCCGAGCAGCGCCGAGGGCAGCACGCCCCAGCCCCAGCCGAGAATGGCCACGCTGACCGTCGAGGCCGCCAGCGCCAGCACCGAGCCGACCGACAGGTCGATGCCGCCGATGATCAGCACGAAGGTCATGCCGACCGCCAGCACCATCAAGTCGGGAATCTGGTTGGCCAGAGTGCTGAAGGTGGCATAGGACCAGAAGTGGCTACTGAGGAACGAGAACAGCACGATCATCGCCAGCAGCGCGCCGGCCAGGCCCAGGTAAGTGCCCAGGCCGAAGTACGTGCCACTGCGGCGCACGGGGGCGGCGTTTTGGTTGTCGAGGGGGGTGGTTTTCATGCATCCATCCTGGGTGCTGCGTCATGCAGCAGTGCGTCACGTGTCTGATAGCCGGCAAAGGCTGCGGCAAGCAGCTGGTCCTGGCTCCAATGGTCGCGCTCGAAGGTGTCGATCAGGCGGCCGGCCGAGAGCACGGCAATGCGGTCGCAGATCAGCATCAGTTCGCGCAGGTCGCTGGACACCACCACCAAGGCCTTGCCTTGGCGCGCCAGTTCGGCCAGCAAACCGTAGATGTCGAACTTGGCGCCGACGTCGATGCCTCGGGTTGGCTCATCGAACAACAGCACCTGGCAATCACGCTCTAGCCAACGGCCGATCACCACCTTCTGCTGGTTGCCACCGGACAGTTCGCCAACAGCCTGGTGCGGGCCGGCGCTGCGGATGCGCATGGCCTGGATCTGGCGTTCGGCCAGGGCCATTTCAGCCTCGCTGTCGAGCACACCGGCGCGCGATACCGCGCCAAGGTTGCCCAAGGCGATATTGGCGCTGATCGACTGGGTTAACAGCAGGCCTTCGCCTTTGCGGTCTTCAGTGATCAGGGCGATACCGGCTTTGACGGCGGCTTTGGGTGAGTCGATGGTCACTGCCTGTGGCGGCTGGCCCAGGGCGATGCTGCCACTGTCGGCGCGGTCGGCACCGTAGATCAGGCGCAGCAGCTCGGTGCGGCCGGCGCCGATCAGGCCAGAGATACCGAAGATCTCCCCTGCCCTGACCTCGAACGACACCTCACGCACCTTGTCGCCCCGGCTAAGCCGGTCGACCTTCAGCAACGGCGCGCCAATCTCGCGGCGGCCCAGGTCGATGTGTTCGCCCAGCTCACGGCCGACCATCAGGTTGACCAGCTCGGCGCTGCTGTAGCGCTGGATCGGCTCGTCGCACACCAGCTTGCCGTCACGCAGCACGACGATGCGCTGGGCCACGCGCTGCAGTTCTTCGAGGCGATGGGAGATATAAACGATGGCCACGCCGCGCTGGCGCAGGCGTTCGATCTGGGTGAACAGCAGTTCCACTTCACGCGCAGTGAGCATGGCGGTGGGTTCGTCGAAGATCAGCACATGGCAATCGCCGATCAGGTTGCGGGCGATTTCGACCATCTGCTGATGGCCGATGCCCAGCTCGCCGACCGGGGTGTCCGGGTCGATGGCGTCCAGCCCGACCTGGGCCATGGCAGCGGTGGCCAGTTGGCGCAGGCGCTTGTGGCTGATCCAGCCGAAGCGGCTGGGCAGGTTGTCGAGGAACAGGTTTTCGGCCACGGTCAGGGTTGGCAGCAGGTTGAGTTCCTGCATGACCATGCGCACACCGAGGCGCTCGGCCTCGCTGCGGCTACCGGGCGCGTAAGCCTGGCCGCGGTAGGTCATGTGCCCGGTGGTGGGCACCTCAAGGCCACTGATGAGCTTGGACAACGTGCTCTTGCCAGCGCCGTTCTCGCCCGTCAGGGCCAGTACCTCACCAGCGCGCAGGCTCAGGCCGACGTCACCGAGCACCGGCTGGGCGTAGGTCTTGCCCAGCCCGCTGGCGGCGAGCACCACTTCATTGGCCGTTGCAGGCATGGCCCTCTCTCCTGGCGGGTATCAGGGCTGGGTGATGAGCGTGACGGGGGTCTGGATGACATTGTCGGCATCCACGCCCGGCTGCTCACCGTTGATCATCTTCAGCGCCGCCTGGATACCGAACACCGCCTGCTGGCTGGCGGCTTGGTCGAGGGTGGCGAGTACGCGGCCGTCCTTGAGCATGGGTTTGATGGCATTGATGTTGTCGTAACCGACCACTTGCACCTGGCCGGCCTTGCCTGCGGCGCGCACGGCCGACACGGCGCCCAGGGCCATGCTGTCGTTACCGGCCAGCAGGGCCTTGAGCTCGGGGTATTCGTTGAGCATGGAGGCGGCGACGGCGTTGCCTTTGTCAATTTCCCAGTTGCCGGACTGCACCGAAACGATCTTCATCTGCGCGGCCTCCATGGCGTCCTTGAAGCCGGCGGTGCGCTGCTGGGCGTTGGTGGTGGTCGGCACGCCTTCGATGATGCCGACTTGGTCACCGGCCTTGAGCTTCTGCTGCGCCAGGTAGTCGCCCACCAGGCGGGCGCCTTTGCGGTTGTCGGGGCCTACGAAGGGTACTCTGATGCCTTTGCTCTTGAGCAGTTCGGGGTCTAGGCGGTTGTCGATGTTGATCACCACCACGCCTTGGTCCATAGCCTTTTTAACGGCTGAAACCAGGGCTTTGGAGTCCGCTGGCGCAATTACCAGGGCTTTGGCCCCTGCGTTGACCATCTGCTCGACGATGCGGATTTGTTCGCCGGTGTCGGTTTCGTTCTTGATGCCGTTGGCAATCAGGTCGAAATCATTGGCGTGGCTTTTTTGATAATCCTTGGCGCCGTCTTCCATGGTGCGGAAGAATTCATTGGCGAGGGACTTCATCACCAAGGCGACTTTGGGCTTTTCTTCGGCGTGCGCAGCACTGAGCGGCAGGGCCAGGGAAAGTGACGAGACGACAGCGAGGGCCAGCAGACGACCGGGGAACGGCAGTTTCATGGACGATGACTCCGAATTTTGTGTTTTTTATCGGATCGCAAACGTTTGCGTTGACTCACTATGGAAACAGGATCTGGTTTTGTCAAATCCGTTTAGCTGTTAAGGGCGAGTCACGCCTGGCGCAGATTATCCGGAATTTTTCCGAAAAACCGAACAGGTTTTCCTATGCTTGTTCGGAAAACCGAATAAAACACATGCCCTGTAGGAGCGGCCTTGCGTCGCGAAAGGGCTGCGCAGCAGCCCCAAGATTTCAGCAAAACCCATAGATTGCTGGGGCCGCTGCGCAGCCCTTTCGCGACGCAAGGCCGCTCCTACACAAGCCGCATCTTTGCTGGTACGGAATATGCGTTGTTTCTTGTGCGATACAGCAATCGCCTCAATAGGAAGAGAGAGAACAATAACTATGAATGCTGCACTTAAATCCTTCGCCCCCAGCGCACTCGCGTTGCTGCTGATCCTGCCGACCGCCGTTTCGGCCAAAGAAGCCGAAACCCAACAGAAGCTGGCCAATGTGGTCATCCTCGCCACCGGCGGCACCATTGCCGGCGCGGGCGCCAGCGCGGCCAACAGCGCTACCTACCAAGCGGCCAAACTGGGCGTCGACAAGCTCATCGCCGGTGTGCCCGAACTGGCCGACCTGGCCAACGTACGCGGTGAACAGGTGATGCAGATCGCCTCCGAAAGCATCACCAACGAAGACCTCCTGAAACTGGGCAAGCGCGTCGCCGAATTGGCCGACAGCAACGACGTCGACGGCATCGTCATCACCCACGGCACCGACACCCTGGAAGAGACCGCCTTCTTCCTTAACCTGGTGGAAAAAACCGACAAGCCAATCGTGGTGGTCGGCTCGATGCGCCCTGGCACCGCCATGTCGGCAGACGGCATGCTCAACCTGTACAACGCCGTGGCCGTGGCCAGCGACAAGCAGTCGCGTGGCAAGGGCGTGCTGGTGACCATGAACGATGAGATCCAGTCTGGCCGCGATGTCAGCAAGTCGGTCAACATCAAGACCGAAGCGTTCAAGAGCGCCTGGGGCCCAATGGGCATGGTCGTTGAAGGTAAATCCTACTGGTTCCGCCTGCCGGCCAAGCGCCATACGGTCAATTCGGAATTCGACATCAAGCAGATCAGCAGCCTGCCGGCCGTGGACATCGCCTACGGTTATGGCAACGTGACCGACACCGCCTACAAGGCACTGGCGCAGAACGGCGCCAAGGCGATCATCCATGCCGGTACCGGCAATGGCTCGGTGTCGTCGCGGGTAGTACCGGCGCTGCAAGAGCTGCGCAAGAACGGCGTGCAGATCATCCGTTCGTCCCACGTCAACCAAGGCGGTTTCGTACTGCGTAACGCCGAGCAGCCGGACGACAAGAACGATTGGGTCGTGGCCCATGACCTGAACCCACAAAAAGCCCGCATCCTGGCCATGGTCGCAATGACCAAGACCCAGGACAGCAAAGAGCTGCAGCGGATTTTCTGGGAATACTGAGTGCTGTAATGCCAAGGCCGGTGCACGGGTTGCACCGGCCCTCCCCCGCAGCCCGGCCTACGGCTCGATGCGTTTGAGCTCGTTCAACAACCCCATCAGTTGCGCCAACTTGTCTTCGCCGAACTGCGCCTGGATCTTGCGGTAGTTGGCCTCCATGCCCTCGCGCATCGACTCGAAACAGGCCTCGCCGCGTTCGGTGAGGGTCACGAACACGCGCCGCGCGTCCTGCGCGGCCTTCTGCCGGCGCACCAGGCCATCGCGCTCCAAACGGCTCAACACCCCGGTCATGCTCGGTTTGAGGATGCACGCCAGGTGGGCGAGCTGGTAGCTCTCCAACTCACCTTGCTGGCTAAGAATACGAATGACTCGCCACTGTTGCTCGGTCAGGTCGTGTTCGTTCAGCAACGGCCTGAAAAATGCCATTGCGGCTTCCCGGGCCTGCAGCAGGCTCAATGTCAGCGAGGGTTGCGTCTTGGTCATGTGGGCGCCTGTGTTTGGGGTACGACTGGCAAGATTAGGGGCATAGGCAAAAAGGGACAAGGCGCCTGGAAAGTGCAAGCTCTTCCATGGAAAACCCATTCAAGGCCGCCCGCCAGGCTGCGACCATCCGGATCAAACAACAACGACGCGATCCGGGCGGTAAGCCATGGCCCTCTCACAACAACTCCGCTTGCCGCTGGCGGTATTCGCCGGGCGTGAGCTTGGCGTAACGGTTGAAGAATCGGCTGAAATAAGCCGGGTCCTTGAAGCCCAGCTGGTAGCAGATTTCGTTTGCCGTGCTGCCGGAGAACAACAGCAGGCGCTTGGCTTCCTGCATCACGCGTTCAAGCACCAGGCGCTTGGACGGCAAGTCGGCGATGCGCCGGCACACATCGTTCAGCCGCGCCTCGGTCACGCCGATCTGCTGCGCATAGCGCGCCAGGGGCCAGTGCTCAAGGTAATGCGCTTCGATCAGCGCGTTGAAGCGGTGGAAAATTTTCAGGTCTTCGTGCCTGGCCGGGGTGGCCTCGCGCGAGTTGGGGCACAGCCGCAGCAAGCTGATCATGATCAGCCGGGTCAGCGACTGCAGCGCCGCATCGCGCCCCGGATGGGGCGTGGCAACTTCGTCGCTGAGCGCTTCCAGCCAGCGCTCGAGCCTGCGCGCCTCGGCCTTGTACGCAGCCGGCACCTTGGCCAGGGCAACGCAGGCAGGCCGCACCTGCACGCCGGCCGGCAACAGGCTGGCGTCGGCTTCGATCAGCTGCCAGACCAGTTGCTGACGCACCGTCAGCACATGGCCGTCGCTGTCTGGCTCGGTGACGAAGGCATGCGCCACCGTCGGCGGCGTCAGGAAGAACATCGGCCCGGCCTCGATGTACTGCTGATCATCCAGGTACACCCTCACCGTACCGGACTTCACGTAATGCACCTGGAAAAACCGGTCGTGCCGGTGAACGGGCATGTTGCGCCCGAAAAACCCGGCAAGGTTGCCCAGCCGGTCGTAGTGCACCTCGCTGTCGCTGTAGCGCTGGTCGTAGACCTGGCCGATGTTGATGTTCGGAATGGGATGCCGATCACTCATGACTGCTTACCCGCAAAGCGCTTGCCCGTATTTACGATCACCCATGGTGCCCCGGCTGCTTGGCAGATGCCACTGGGTGAAGCCTTGACCTTCGTTAACATATTAACTATAACATTAACACATTAACAATCTCGGCAGGACGACCCTCGCCCTGCACCGCCTGGAGAAAAGCATGAGCCATGCCCTGCATGACGTTGCGACCGGCACCCTGTTCGGCGTTGCGCTGAACTACCAGGGTCTGCTGCAGCAGCACGAAGCGGCGTTTCACGAAGCGCCCTACAAACAACCGCCCGTCAAGCCGGTGCTGTTCGTCAAGACGCCCAACACCCGCAACCACCATGAAGGCAACGTGGTGTTTCCGGCCGGTGTCGAGCGCCTGCAACCGGGCCCTGCCCTGGGCGTGGTGATCGGCAAGGACGCCAGCCGGGTCAGCGCCGAAGACGCGCTGGGCTACGTGGCGGGCTACACCATCGTCAACGAAGTCAGCCTGCCTGAGACCAGCTACTACCGCCCTGCGGTCAAGGCCAAGTGCCGCGATGGCTTCTGCCCGGTCGGCCCCGCCCTGGTACCGGCTGCACAGGTGGCCAACCCCGATGCCCTGGGCCTGCGCCTGCGGGTCAACGGTGAAGTGCGCCAGCAGAACACCACCGCCAACTGCGTGCGCACGGTTGCCCAGCTGATCGCCGAGATCAGCGAATTCATGACCCTGCATGCGGGCGACATCCTGATTACCGGCACCCCCGAGGGGCGCGTCGATGTGCAGCCAGGCGACCGCGTCGATGTCGAGATCGATGGCCTGGGCACGCTCACCAACCACATCGTCGCCGAATGAGGATTGCACCTGTGAAACACGCCCGTATCCAGTTCGACGGCCAGGTCCATAACGTCACCGTCGAAGACGACCACCTGCGCCTGGCCGACGGCCGCCTGGTGCATGAGGACCAGGTGACCTGGCTGCCACCTGCCACCGGCAGCATGTTCGCCCTGGGCCTGAACTACGCCGACCACGCCGCGGAACTCGCCTTCACGCCGCCCACCGAGCCGCTGGCGTTCATCAAGTCGCCGGGCACCTACACCGGCCACAAGCAGGTCACCTGGCGCCCGGACAACGTCGCCTACATGCACTACGAGTGCGAGCTGGTGGCGGTGATCGGCAAGCAGGCACGTAACGTCAAGCGCGAAGACGCCCTGCAGTACCTGGCCGGCTACACCGTGTGCAACGACTACGCCATCCGCGACTACCTGGAAAACTACTACCGCCCCAACCTGCGGGTGAAAAACCGCGACGCCACCACCCCGGTCGGCCCGTGGATCGTCGATGCGGCCGACGTGCCGGACCCGTCCAACCTGAAGCTGCGCACCTGGATCAACGGTGAGCTGAAACAGGAAGGCAGCACCTCGGACATGATTTTCGACATCCCTTACCTGATCGAATATTTCTCCAGCTTCATGACCCTGCAACCGGGCGACATGATCGCAACCGGCACCCCAGAAGGCCTGGCCGACGTAGTGCCAGGCGATGAAGTGGTGGTGGAAGTGGAAGGCGTCGGTCGCCTGGTCAACCGCATCGTCAGCGAAGCTGACTTCTTCAAGAACAACAAGGCATGAGCAGCATGATCAAGCACTGGATCAACGGCCGTGAGGTCGAGAGCAAAGACACCTTCGTCAACTACAACCCAGCCACCGGTGACGCGATTTGCGAAGTCGCTAGCGGCGGTGCCGAAGAGGTCGCGCAGGCGGTTGCGGCGGCCAAGGAAGCCTTCCCGAAATGGGCCAACACCCCAGCCAAGGAACGTGCCCGTCTGATGCGCAAGCTGGGCGAACTGATCGACCAAAACGTGCCGAAACTGGCCGAACTGGAAACCCTCGATACCGGCCTGCCGATCCACCAGACCAAGAACGTGCTGATCCCGCGTGCCTCGCACAACTTCGACTTCTTCGCCGAAGTGTGCACACGCATGGATGGCCACACCTACCCGGTCGACGACCAGATGCTCAACTACACCCTGTACCAGCCGGTGGGTGTATGCGGACTGGTGAGCCCCTGGAACGTGCCGTTCATGACGGCCACCTGGAAGACTGCGCCGTGCCTGGCCCTGGGCAACACCGCCGTCTTGAAAATGAGCGAATTGTCGCCGCTGACTGCCAACGAACTCGGTCGCCTGGCCGTTGAAGCCGGCATCCCCAACGGCGTGCTCAACGTGATCCAAGGCTACGGCGCCACCGCTGGCGATGCACTGGTGCGTCACCCCGATGTGCGTGCAATTTCCTTTACCGGCGGCACCGCCACCGGCAAGAAGATCATGCAGACCGCCGGCCTTAAAAAATACTCGATGGAGCTGGGTGGCAAGTCGCCGGTGGTGATCTTCGAAGACGCCGACCTGGAACGCGCCCTGGATGCAGCGCTGTTCACCATCTTCTCGCTCAATGGCGAGCGCTGCACGGCCGGCAGCCGCATTTTCATTCAGGAAAGCGTTTACCCACAGTTCGTCGCCGAGTTTGCCGCCCGCGCCAAGCGCCTGATCGTGGGTGACCCGACCGACCCGAAAACGCAAGTAGGCTCGATGATCACCCAGCAGCACTATGACAAGGTCACCGGGTACATCCGCATCGGCATCGAAGAAGGCGCACGCCTGGTTGCCGGCGGCCTGGAGCGCCCGGCCAATCTGCCGGCGCACTTGGCCAAGGGGCAGTTCATTCAGCCCACCGTGTTCGCCGACGTGAACAACAGCATGCGCATCGCCCAGGAAGAAATCTTCGGCCCAGTGGTGTGCCTGATCCCGTTCAAGGACGAGGCCGAAGCGCTGCAACTGGCCAACGACACCGAATACGGCCTGGCCTCGTACATCTGGACCCAGGACATCGGCAAGGCGCACCGCCTGGCGCGTGGCATCGAAGCTGGCATGGTCTTCATCAACAGCCAGAACGTGCGCGACCTACGCCAGCCGTTCGGCGGCGTGAAAGGCTCCGGCACCGGGCGTGAAGGTGGGCAATACAGCTTCGAAGTGTTCGCCGAGATCAAGAACGTGTGCATTTCCATGGGCAGCCACCACATCCCGCGCTGGGGTGTATAAACCGTCTCGATCAAGCGGGTAACCCTGTGGGGCGGGCTTGCCCGCTCCCACAGGCATCTACACCCTAACAACATCCTCTTACCGGAGATTTCCATGGGCAAACTCGCTCTCGCTGCCAAGATTACCCATGTACCGTCCATGTACCTGTCCGAGCTGCCTGGCCCGCGTCAGGGCTTTCGGCAAGCCGCCATCGACGGGCACTACGAGATCAGCCGACGCTGCCGAGAGCTTGGGGTCGACACGATTGTCGTGTTCGACACCCACTGGTTGGTCAATGCCAACTACCACGTGCTCTGCGGCCCGCATTTCAAGGGCGTCTACACCAGCAACGAACTGCCACACTTCATCAGCAACATGGAATACGAGTTCCCGGGCAACACTGCACTCGGCCAACTGCTGGCAGCCGAATGCAACCGCTTCAACGTCGAGACCATGGCCCACCACGCCACCACCCTGGGCCCTGAGTACGGCACCCTGGTGCCGATGCGCTACATGAACCAGGACCAGCACTTCAAGGTGGTTTCGGTCTCGGCGCTGTGCACCTCCCACTACCTGGCCGACAGCGCACGCCTCGGCTGGGCCATGCGCAAGGCCGTGGAAGAGCACTACGACGGCACCGTGGCGTTCCTGGCCAGTGGCTCGCTGTCACACCGCTTTGCGCAGAACGGCCAGGCGCCGGATTTCGCCACCAAGGTGTGGAGCCCGTTCCTGGAAACCCTGGACCAACGCGTGGTGAAGATGTGGGAGAACGCTGAATGGGAAGAATTCTGCGGGATGCTCCCCGAATACGCCGCCAAGGGCCACGGTGAAGGGTTCATGCATGACACCGCGATGCTGCTCGGTGCCCTGGGCTGGTCGAAGTACGACGGCAAGGCCGACGTGGTAACGCCCTACTTCGGCTCGTCGGGCACCGGCCAGATCAACGCGATCTTCCCGGTCACCCCGCAGGAGGGTGCTGCCATCCCCGCCGCGCAGGCCGCCAACCCGGCCGCGGTGGTGTCCACCAGCCGCCTGTAGTTCCGCTGCCTGGCCGCTCTGCCGGGCGGCCAGGCGTTTCTGCCAAGAGGATGCCCTTCATGCCACACCTGGTTCTGCTCTACACCCCCGACCTGGAAACAGACGCCGACATCCCGGGCCTGTGCCGTGCCCTGGCCAACACCATGCTCGAACAGCGCGATGCCGCCGGCAAGGCCGTGTTCCCCACCGGCGGCACCCGCGTGTTGGCCTACCCCGCCGCGCACTGCGCAGTGGCGGATGGCAACGGCGACTATGGCTTTTTGTACGCCAACCTGCGGATGGCCAACGGCCGCTCCGCGGAGGTTCACAAAACAGTCGGCGACAGCCTGTTGCACGTGCTCAAGCAGCACCTGGACGCGCTGCTCCAGCAGCGCCCCATCGGCATCACCCTGCAGATCGACGAGAGCAACGCGCAGGTCTACGACGCCAAGCACAGCACCCTGCACCCGCTGTTCAACAAACCGGCCTGAGCCAACGGCCGACACCTTTCACCGTCTCATCACACAACAAGTACAACAAATATGAGCACACTCGAGCACGCCTCGCGCAGCACGGCGCAAGCCACACTCATGGACAGTACACACCGGGCCGTCACCTGGCGGCTGATGCCGTTGCTGCTGGTGTGTTACCTGTTCGCCCACCTGGACCGCATCAACATCGGCTTCGCCAAGATGCAGATGAGCCAGGACCTGCACCTGTCCGACACGGTCTACGGGCTGGGCGCCGGGCTGTTTTTCATCGCCTATGCGTTGTTTGGCGTACCCAGCAACCTGATGCTCGACCGCGTCGGCCCGCGCCGCTGGATCGCCAGCCTGATGGTGGTGTGGGGCACCCTGTCGACCTGCATGCTGCTGATCGAGAGCAGCAGCGCGTTCTACCTGCTGCGGTTTGCCCTGGGCGCAGCGGAAGCCGGGTTTTTCCCAGGCATTCTGGTGTACCTCAACCGCTGGTACCCCGCGGGCCGCCGTGCCCAGGTCACGGCATTGTTCGCCATTGCCGTGCCGCTGGCAGGCGTGGTCGGCGGGCCGCTGTCGGGCAGCATTTTGGCGTTCATGCATGACACTGCGGGCCTGCGTGGCTGGCAGTGGATGTTCCTGATAGAAGGCGCCCCGGTGATCCTGCTCGGCCTGGTGGTGCTGGCAGTCCTGCCCGAGCGTTTCGAACAGGTGGCCTGGCTCGACGCCCAGCAAAAAGCCGCGCTGCGCGCCCAGTTCGGCCAGGAAGAACAGCGCAAGCCGGTCACCTCGTTCGCCGGTATCCTCGCCAGCCCTGCCGTGTGGCTGCTGGTGGCGGTGTACTGCGCAGTCATGCTGGCGGTGAACACGCTGGCGTTCTGGATGCCCAGCCTGATCCACACCGCCGGCATCGGCAGCGACGCCAGTGTCGGCCTGCTCAGCGCGGTGCCGTACTTGGCCGGCTGCGTGTTCATGCTGGCCTGCGGACGCTCGTCCGACCGCCACCGCGAGCGCCGTTGGCACCTGTCCATCCCCCTGCTGATGGCCGCGGCGGGTATCGCGATCGCTGCCCTCGCGCCCAACCAGGCACTGCCCGTATTGGCCGGCCTGGTGCTGGCAGGCATGGGGGCAAGCGCAGCCCTGCCGATGTTCTGGCAACTGCCTACGGCGTTTCTCAATGACCGCACACAGGCTGCCGGCATCGCCCTGATCAGCTCGCTGGGCAGCATTGCCTCGTTCGCCACGCCCTATTTCATCGGCTGGGTCCGCGACACCACGCAAAGCGCCAGCCTCGCGCTGTATGTGCTGGCTGCGTTTATCACCCTCGGTGGCCTGCTGGTGCTGCGTACTCGCGCCGCCATCGTCAACCCTTGAACCTTGAGACTTCAACCATGCTCGATAACGCATTCATCCAACAGGCCGCCGAGCGGCTCGACCAGGCCGAGCGCTCGCGCGAACAGGTGCGCCAGTTCTCACTCGACCAGCCTGCCATCACTATCGAAGATGCCTACGCCATCCAGCGTGCCTGGGTGGCCAAGAAGCTCGCCGCCGGGCGCAAGCTGGTCGGCCACAAGATCGGCCTGACCTCCCGCGCCATGCAGGTTTCGTCGAACATTACCGAGCCTGACTACGGCGCGCTGCTGGACGACATGCTGTTCGATGAAGGCAGCGACATTCCGTTTGAGCGTTTCATCGTGCCGCGCGTCGAGGTCGAGCTGGCTTTCATTCTCGGCAAGCCGCTCAAGGGCCCGAATGTGACGGTGTTCGACGTGTTGGACGCCACCGAGTGGGTCATCCCGGCGCTGGAAATCATCGACGCGCGCATTCAACAGGTCGACCCCCAGACCCAGGCCACGCGCAAAGTGTTCGACACCATCTCCGACAACGCCGCCAACGCCGGCGTGGTCATGGGCGGGCGCGCGGTACGGCCCACCGGGATCGACCTGCGCAAGGTGCCGGCCGTGCTTTACCGCAACGGTGTGATCGAAGAGTCCGGGGTAAGCGCCGCGGTGCTCAACCACCCGGCCAAGGGTGTCGCGTGGCTGGCCAACAAGCTGGCCGCGTACGACGTCACCCTGCAGCCGGGCCAGATCATCCTCGGTGGCTCCTTCACTCGCCCAGTAGCCGCACGGCCTGGCGACACCTTCCACGTCGACTATGACCTGCTCGGCTCGATTGCCTGCCGTTTCGTTTGAGGACTTGCCCATGGACATGCCCGTCAACCGCTTCAAACAACGCCTGCGCAGTGGCGAGCCGCAGATCGGCCTGTGGCTCGGCCTGGCCGATGCATACTGCGCGGAGCTGGCGGCCAATGCCGGCTTCGACTGGTTGCTGATTGACGGCGAGCACGCGCCGAACGACCTGCGCGGCATGCTCGCGCAGTTGCAGGCGGTGGCGCCCTACCCGAGCCAGGCGGTAATTCGCCCGGTCATTGGTGACACAGCGTTGATCAAGCAAGTGCTGGATATCGGCGCGCAGACCCTGCTGGTACCCATGGTGGAAACCGCCGCGCAAGCACGCCAGCTGGTGCAGGCCATGCAGTACCCGCCCATGGGTATACGCGGCGTGGGCAGCGCTCTGGCGCGGGCGTCGCGCTGGAACAGCATCCCGGGTTACCTCGACCAAGCCGACGCGCAGATGTGCTTACTGGTGCAGATCGAGAACAAACAAGGGCTGGCCAACCTGGATGAGATCGTTGCGGTCGAGGGGGTCGATGGCGTGTTCATCGGCCCGGCCGACCTGAGCGCCGCCATGGGCCACCGCGGCAACCCTGGGCACCCTGAGGTGCAGGCAGCCATCGAGGACGCGATCGTGCGCATCGGCAAGGCAGGCAAAGCGGCGGGTATTCTCAGTGCGGACGAGACGCTGGCGCGGCGCTACATCGCCTTGGGCGCGGCGTTTGTGGCGGTGGGGGTGGATACCACGGTGCTGATGCGTGGGCTGCAGGATCTGGCGGGGAAGTTCAAAGGTACGTCGGCGTCGGTGAGTGACGGGGGCGGGGTTTACTGAAAAGCAATGGGCTGCTTTGCAGCCCTTTCGCGAGCGAGCTCGCTCCTACAGGGACCGCGTGATCCCTGGGGCGATGGGCCGCAAAGCGGCCCCGGTTATCAAAGGCTCACATCTGAATGATCGCCTTCAACACCGTCTTGAAGGTATCCAGCTGCTCTTCACTGAACTGCCCAAACACCTTGTCCTGCTGCTCCCTGGCAATGGTCCACAGCGCCTCGGTCTCATCCACACCTTTCACCGAAAGCCGCACCCGCCCCTCATCGTCAGCAATCAGGCCCTTGCGCTTGAGGTTGGCAACCGCTTCCTCGATCTCACGCGCAGGCATCGCCACTTCGCGCTGCAGGTCGTTGAGGCTGAGCCCGGCATCGTTCTCCAGCACCATCACCATGCGCGCCTCACTGGTACGCAACCCGGTGCTCAGTTGACGTGGCTGGTAATCACCCTGGTAGGCACGCAACGCCTGGGTCATCAGGTAGTACAGGTTGTGCTGCAGGCGGCCCTGGAAGTGGCTGCTCGGCGCTTGGCCCTCTGCACGCTGGGTCATGCGCGTGTGGGGCAGCACCATCGAATAGGCGCCTTGGTGGTACAGCAACGGCGAGCGACCGAAGTCATCGAACGCCACCACCTTGCCCACCAGAATCCAGTGGTCGCCGCCGTCCAATTGCTGAAACTTCTCACACTGGAAGCGCGCCGAGCAGTCAGCCAACAGCGGTGCGCCCCCCGCCCCTTGCTGGTAATCGATGCCTGCGAACCGATCGTCCTTGGGCCGCGCGAAGTTGTTGGACAGCTCAATCTGGTCCGCCGCCAGAATGTTCACGGCAAAGTGCGACGCTTCTTCGAATACTTCATGGCTGGTGGAGCGTTTGTCGATGCTCCACAGGATCAACGCAGGCTCCAGCGAGACCGAGTTGAAGCTGTTGGCGGTGACGCCGACCTTGCGCCCGCTGGCGCCAGCGGCGGTGACTACGGTGACGCCGGTGGCGAAGTTGCCCAGCGCGCGGCGGAAGGCTCGGCTATCGAAGGCCGTGGTGTTTTCAGTGGACATGCAAGACTCCCGGGCAGGCCAAGGGCCTGCCCTGTTTGTTGTTGTGGTTGTAAGGGGAATTGACCCGCGCGCGGGTCAGACCATCGCCGGATCAGGCTCCAGGCCCATCAGTTCGCGCCCGAGGATCTGCGCGCAAACGTCATAGTCGGTGTAGGCGTGGGCACCGGTCAGGTGCGCATCACGGAACAGCCGCTGCATCTCGTTGCTTTCAAACCAGGCGCCGCCGCCGGACGCTTCCATCAGCCGGTCTACCGCCTGGATACACATCTTCACGGCATAACCCTGGTTGGTCCGCCAAAACGCCAGCGTGGCGCGTGTGGGGTATTCGTGGCGCTCGCTGTACTCGGCGATTTCATCCCAGCTTTTTTCCAGCAGGGCACGGGCGGCGGCCACTTGATGGGTGGACTCGGCCAGGCGCATCAGCGCAGGGGTTGCAGCCCCCACTGCGGCGCCGGTGTAGGCACGTACGCGGTTGCGGGTTTTCTCGCGGAACACCTCCAGCATGCGCTCGGCGACACCGAGGCTGACGGTGGAAAAACCACTGGCGAAATACGGGCGGTACGGGGCGAAGAAGATCTTGCTGTCTGGGTACAGACCAAAGCCTGCCGACTTGCCTTCCATCATGTCTTTGGCCTTCTGGATGCGGTGCTCCGGCACGAAGGCATCACGCACGATCAAGGTCTTGCTGCCGCTGCCGCGCATGCCCACGGCATACCAGTCATCACGGATTTCGTAGTCGCTGCGCGGCAGAACGGCAAAGCAGTAGTCCTGCGTGCCTTCGGCATTCTTGCGGCGGAACCCCATGATCGCCCACTCGGCATGGTCACAGCCGGAACTCCAGCCCATTTCGCCGCTGAAGGTCACGCCGCCTTCGACTTCCTCGGTACGGCCAAAGGGCGCGATGCTGCTGCTGGCCGTGGCATCCGGGTTGGTTTGCCAGACCTCCTGCTGCAGCGTGGGCGAGAACATCGCCATCTGATGGCTGTGGGTGCACAGCAGGCTCATGGCCCACGCGGTGCTGGCGCAGGCGCCTGCCAGCAAGGCGATGCACTGGGCAAACTGCGGCAGCGAGATCTCCATGCCGCCATAGTGTTTAGGCAAAAAGGCACGGTGCATGCCGATGCTCTTGAGCAGCGCGATATTCTCTGCCGGGACACTGCGATCTTGCTCTGCACGCACCGCATTCGCAGCAATTGTCGGCAGGATCGACTTGAGGTCTTCCAGCAGGGGATTTGGCTTTTTCATGAACGGTCTCTTTATTATTGGAGAGTCAGCTGCGGCTGCGCACGCCCTGTGGCACAGGCGTTACGGTGCTATGGCACAGCCGGCAAGTCAGTAAAGACACGTTCAGTATGTGAGGTGCGAGTGCGCCTCGAAATGCACGTTACGGCGGGAAAATTGCACTTTCCATGGTGTTGATCAGCCGAGGTGCGGTGGGCTCTGGCGGGTCACGGTTTGATCTTTTTCATTTCGTTGAGCAGCTGCATCAGTTGCTGCAGTTTGTCTTCGCCGAACTGGCTGAGGATCCGTTCATAGTTGCGGGCCATTTCCTCGCTCATGGCCATGAACGCCTGCTGCCCCTTGTCGGTCAGGCTGATGAACACCCGGCGCTGGTCTTCTGGCGACTTGCGCCGGGCGACGACCCCATCGCGCTCGAGCCGCTTGAGCACACCACTCATGCTGGGCTTGAGGATGCAGGCAAGCTCGGCAAGCTGATGGCTTTCCAGTTCGCCTTGCTGGTGCAGGATACGAATCACCCGCCACTGCTGTTCGGTCAGGTCATGGGCATTCAATGCCGGCCGAAAGAACGCCATCGTGGCTTCGCGAGCCTGCAGCAGGGTAAGGGTCAGAGAGGGTCTTGGTGTGGTCATGCGTGCCCGAGCATCATGGAAAGTGGCGAGCAGGCCAGTATGCCAGCACGGGCTCATTAATACATTAACCAATCAGCCGCTGGCAGCCCTGTGCAACCGCTGCCAGTGGCACTGGCAGGCTGGTTACACTCGCTGGCAGGCAAGGACAAGACACCCGCCAATGTTCAAGCGCTCAATGGCCTCATGTGCCAGAGCGCTTGCCAAATGGCCCTATCACACTTCTATACAGCAGGCGGCGTCATGATCACCCTCGAGAGCCCGACCTATTACTCCGCGACCAAAAAGTACAACCTGAACTTCCCCACGCTGGAACGTGACATCGACGCCGATGTCGTGGTCATCGGGGGCGGCTTTTCCGGCATCAACACCGCGCTGGAGCTGGCGGAAAAAGGCGTGACCAACATCGTCGTGCTCGAAGCGCGCTACCTGGGTTACGGCGGCACCGGGCGCAACGGCGGGCAGATCATGGCGGGCATCGGCCATGACCTTGAGAAGATCCGGCGCAGTGTCGGCGACAAGGGCCTGCAGGAGATCTTCGCGATCAGCGAACTGGGCGCCGGCATCATCAAGGCACGTATCGCCCGCTACGACATCGACGCCGACTTCTGCCACGGCTATGGCTACATGGGCTTCAACAGCCGGCAGGAAAAGACCCTGCGCGCCTGGGAAAAGCAATTCAAGGCCATCAACCCACATGACGAAATCCGTTTTCTGGGCGGCTCGGAAGTGCGGCAGATCATCGGCAGCGACGCCTACAGCAGCGCCCTGCTGCACATGGGCGGTGGCCACGTGCATTCGCTCAACCTGCTGCTCGGCGAAGCCCAGGCCCTGGTCGGCCACGGTGCGCGCATCTTCGAGCACAGCCCGGCGCTGGAGGTGACCTACGGTGAGCGTATCAAGGTGCGTACCGGGCGCGGCTCGGTGCGCGCCAGCAAGCTGCTGTGGGCCTGCGACAGCTTCCTCAACAAGCTGGAGCCCGAACTGCACAGCCGCACCATCAACACCTACGCCTTCCAGATGATGACCGAGCCTCTGCCGGAGGCGCTGATCGACCGCATCAGCCCGATCCGCGGTGCCTACAGCGATATCCGACCGGTGATCGACTACTACCGGGTCACCCGCGATAACCGCCTGCTGTTCGGCGCTGCCACGTCCTGCATCGAGCATATCCCGCTGGACCTCAAGGCGTGGAACCGTGCACTGATGCTGAAGATCTTCCCGTACCTCAAGGACGTGCGCATTGACCTGGCCTGGGGCGGCCCGATGGCCACCAGCGCCAACCTGTTCCCGCAGATCGGCACGCTGAGCAACCGCCCCAATGCGTTCTATGTGCAGGGCTATTCAGGCTTTGGCGTGACGCCTAGCCACATCATTTGCAAGATCCTCGCCGAAGGCATGCACGAAGGGTCCGCACGCTATGGCCTGCTCAGCTCGGTCAAGCATGCGCGAATCCTCGGCAAAGACCATTTCCGCCCGCTGCTGCTCACCGCCGGTAAGGCCGCGCACCAGCTGTCGGGCTATTTCAACGGCCGCCGTTGAACCTTTCCCTCTCATCACTGGAGCACTGCCATGACCCTCACCGCCGCCAAACAAGGCGTCCAATTGTCCGAACTCGACCCGTGGGGCAGCGTTGCTGACTTGGGCTCGGAGATTCTCGAAGGCGACGTCAACGCCTTCGGCAAGATGACCCACGGCGCGCCGACTGACCCAGTCAGCAGCGCCTACTTCGGCACCACGCGTGGCAAGTTCCGCATGGTCTACCCGTTCGACGAGCAGGCGGTGATCGTCACCGGCGAAATCCAGCTGACCGATGAATCCACGGGGCAAGTCACCCGCTTCAAGGCCGGTGATGCCTGGTTCGTCAGCAAAGGTACGCCGGTGCTGTGGGAGGTGCTGAGCGAATCGTTCGTCAAGCATTACCTGGCAGTGGCCTGAGGTTTGCCCCCGGATTGACACGACCTGGGTAGGAGCAGCCTTGTGCGGCGAAGAGGCCGGTGAAAACACAGTGAACTTTCACTGCTTTCACCGGCCTCTTCGCAGCACAAGGCTGCTCCTACCTGGGTCGCGGTAAGCGCGTGTCAGGCCATGGCCTGGGCGCGGAAGTCCTTGGGCGATTGCTCGAACTGCTTTTTGAACGAGCGGCTGAAATGCGCCGAGTCGGTAAAGCCCCACTTGTAGGCGATCGAGGTGATCGACTCGCGCTTGAAGAACGGGTTGGCCAGGTCGTCCGCGCTGCGCTTCAGGCGCGCACGCTGGATGTAGCGGCAGACGCTGTCACCCTCCTCCTCGAACAGGCGGTACAAATGCCGAACCGAAATGTTCAGCCGGCCGGCCAGGTTGGCCGGTGTCAGCCCGGGCTGTGACAGGGACTCGTCAATCACCTGCTGCACATAGCTGCGCAGGTTGGCACCACTGAGCGGGCCAAGGGTGTGCGGTGAGTCGCCATTGCGCTCGAAACCGGGCTCCAGCAATGCAATGAATGCCGTCTGCAACGCATCGCCTTGCGCACCATCGCCACTGGCATGGTCGTCCTTGCACAGTTGGTCCATCAAAACATGCAGCATGCGCCCGCAGGCATTGGATGAGGAAATCTTGCCGAACATCCCACCGCTGCCTTGCACATGCTTGCGCACCTGCTCGCGGGAAAGGGCCAGCGAAACATGCTCGATCAACCCACTGGGGGTGATCTCGCAACGCCCGACAGAGTCCATCAGCAGCAACTCGCCCGGCGCCAGGCTGACCTGCATGCCATCCTGCGCCACCGTCGAGTAGCCCATGCGCTGGCTGACCAGAAAACAATGCTGGTCATCGTCGAGAGTCGGGTTGTCGCCCAGGCGGCGGATGTTGCCGGCATTGGTGCGCAGATTGGCCAGTGGTAACCCCGCGCGGGAGAACGTCGACACTTCGCCGATGAACAACGCAGGGTTGGAGGCCAGCTCGGTCTCGAAACGGCCGCAGATCTGCTGCATGGCCGTGGTCCAGCGTTCCAGCCCCTGACGGTTGGGTTGTTGAGTGTGCATGGATGCCCTCGACGCAGAATTTGTTGTTATGCAGCCATTGTTAACATGTTATCAATGACCGCACAACTGTGATCTCTCGTCTGAAGCTTGAGCAAGGCACGTGCCAAAAAAAGCTTAGAGACGCGGCAGCGATTGCCCGAACAGGCCGAGGCAGGCCATCAGGTGCGCGCGTTGCGGCGGGCTGATCTGAATGTAGCGACGAAACGCTGGCCTGCGGTTGACCACTTCGCTGCCGCCCATGTGTTCCAAGGTCAGCCACCAGTGGCCATCGCGGCATTCCAGGGTCAGGCGCTTGAAATCCAGCGGCATCAGGGCGGCGGTCAGTTGCGCATTGTTCAGCAGTTGCTCACGTACCTGGGTGAAACGCGCCTTGTCGCCGCCGCGGTACACGCACGCCAGGCCAGTACGACGGATTGCACCCGCATGACGCATTTCAAGCGTTACCCCGCCCCCTTGCAGGGCAGGCAGGCACAGGCGGAATTCGCAGGTGACCACATGCATCAGCAAGTGTGCCTCGACACACTCACGTACCTCGGCACGACAGCCCAGCGCCGGGTTGTCGATCACCCCGCGGGCGGGTTCCAGCAACTGCATGTGCACCTGCCCCAGGTTACGCGACAGCAGCCCCAGCGTGGCCCCGGGCTGGTAGCCGGCCGGGGCACGCGGCGCCAGCAGGCGATCACGCAAACGTCTGATCATGGTGCAGGTGCTCCACTGCATGGCCCGGCTCTGCCGCAAATTCTTTTTCCAGCACATCCTCGACCCGCGCCGGCTTGAACGGGTTGACCTTCTGCACGCACAGCGTCCAGAACAGCGCATAGGTGGCGGTGCCGGCCAGCATGATGGCGAACGGCACATAGATGTCGGCCGGGTTCATGCCTGGTGGGGTGATGAACGCCATGCCAATGACGATACCGCCACTGGAAATGATCTGCGGCAGCGGGAACAGTGGCGAGCGGTAGGCCCGTGGCAGATCGGGCCGGCGGATGCGCAGGATCACCACCGACAGCGTCACCAGCAGGTATGCCGTGCTCCAGGCACACACTGCCGCCAGCACCAGGTGCAGGATGTTGTCCGGGTTGCCGCCCAGGTACCAGGCGTGCAGGCAAGGGATCAGGGCAACCACGAGAATGCACAGCAAGGGCGTCTTGAACCGCGGGTGCAGGTAGGCGAAGGCCTTGGGCAGCGCGCCGTCCACCGCCATGCCGTACAGGATGCGAGGCACCCCGGCCATCAAGGTGTTGATGGTGGCGGCGCCGGCAAATAAAAAGCCGATACCCAGCCACACCGGGCCGATATCGCCCATCACCTGTTCAGCGAAACGCGGGATGGCCATGGGCGTGTCGAGCAAGTGCACGCCGCTGGCGGCATCGAGCACGACGTTTTCCACCTGGCGCTTCATGGCTGCGCCATAGATGAACATGCAGCTGGCCACACCAAACAGGCCCAGCGCCATGGCCCGCGGCAACACCCAGGCCGAACGGCGCAGCTCCGGCGCCAGCGGCGTGACGAACTCACAGCCGACGAACATGAACATGGCCATGCCGATCAGCGAGAGGATGGTCATCAGGTCGGTGCCGACCAGCGACGCCCCGAACGGCCCTTCCAGCTCGACCGCCGGTGCGGCGATCAGGCCCAGCACGCCGAACACCATCAGCGTGGTCCACATGCCGAAGGTCAGGATCACTTCGGCCCGGCTGAACGCACTGACCCCGAAGGCATTGAGCACGGCGAACGCCAACACGAAGCAGACACCCAGCAGCCACGAACCGCCCGCCGACTCAGCCAGGGTGTTGAGGTGCTCGAAGTTCACCAGCGCCATGACCCCCGACAGGATGGTTTCGGCAGTACCGGCGAACACGTGCACGATCAGGTAGGCCGACAACGTGCCGGTGATGGCGAAGAAGCGGCCCATGCCGCAGTTGATGTAGTCGTAGACCGACCCTGTGGTTGGCAAGATCGAGGCCGCTTCGGCAAAGGTGGTCGACTGCGCCAGCATCATCAATGCCGCGATGACCATGGCCAAGGCGAAGGCACTGCCACCAATGCCAAACCCCATGGTCGCGGTGAGGATCACCGGGCTGGCCATGATCAGCCCGACGGTGCTGGCCAGCGCCGTAGGAAAACCGACACTGCCCCGGTTGAGATGCTCGGTGAGCTTATTGTTGAGTGACATCGTTATGCCCCGGCTTGTTTTGTGGCGTTGAACGCGGCAAGTGAACCTGCACGCACGGCTGTTGTTTGCCTCCCTGCGTCATCACTGTGCGCCGCAGCCGGCGGGGCGTCTTGCCCATGGCTGCCGTGGCCCTTGTTGCTGCCTGCCAGCACCTGCATGCCTGGCAGGCAGCGTCATGCCGCCGTCAGGGAGATGCAAGATCAGCACCGGGCCCGTTCACTATGCTCGACGCTTTGGCGGCCGGTCAGGCCGCGTTCCTCTGCCTCAGGAGCCAGCATGAGCGACATTACCCTTCTTCCCACGGTCACGGCATTCTTGGCCCGCCAACATGGCGTGTTCATTCACGGCCACTCCATCGCCAGCCAATCCGCCTCGACCCTTGCCGTGATCAACCCGGCCAATGGCGAAACCCTCGCGCGCATCGCCGATGCCAACCAGGCCGACATTGACCATGCCGTGAGCTCGGCGCGCCAAGGCTTCAGCACCTGGTCGTGCACCAGCCCGGCCGCCCGCGCCGGCGTGCTGTTCAAGCTGGCCGACCTGCTGGAAGCCAACCGCGAAGAATTGGCCCAGCTAGAGACCTTGCAGTCGGGCAAGCTGATCGGCATCGCGCGCGCGTTCGAGGTAGAGCAGGCCGCGCATTTCTTGCGCTACTACGCAGGCTGGGCCACCAAGATCACCGGCCAAACCATCACCCCGTCCCTGCCCTCGTTCGCCGGTGAGCGCTACAGCGCCTTCACCCTGCGCGAACCGATCGGCGTGGTGGTGGGCATCGTGCCGTGGAACTTCGCCACCATGATCGCCATCTGGAAGCTGGCCTCGGCGCTGACCACCGGCTGCAGCATCATTCTCAAACCCAGCGAGTTCACGCCCCTGACGCTGCTGCGCATCGCCGAACTGGCCAGCGAGGCCGGCCTACCGCCAGGCGCCCTCAACGTACTGACCGGCGGCGGCCTGGTGGGCAAGGCGCTGGTCGAGCACCCCGGTACCGACAAGGTCTCGTTCACCGGCTCCGTGCCCACCGGCATCGCCGTCGGCAAGGCCGCCATGGGTGCCAAGCTGACCCGTGCGACGCTGGAACTGGGCGGCAAGAACTCGGTAGCGTTCCTGCCCGATGTAGCGCTCGACAAAGCCGTCGACGGCATCATTGAAGCTGGCTTTCTGCATTCCGGGCAGATCTGCGCCGCCGGTGAGCGCTTCTTCGTCCACCGCTCGCGCATCGACCCACTGCTTGACGCACTGTGCCAACGCCTGGGCCAGCTGAAGGTCGGCTCGCCGCTGGATGAATCGACCCAGTTCGGCCCGGTAGCCAACAAGCCACACCAGCAGAAGCTGGCCGAATTGTTCGCCACCGCACGCGCCGAAGGCAGCCAGATCATTCATGGTGGGCACATTGGCGATGGCCCAGGCTGCTTTGTCGAGCCGACGGTGATTCTCGCCAAGGGCGCCAGCGACACCCTGCTCAACCAGGAAACCTTCGGCCCGGTGGCGACCTTCTTGCCGTACGACGACGAAGACGAACTGTTGCACCTGATGAACGCAACGCCCTACGGCCTCAGCGCCAGCCTGTGGACCAACGACCTGGGCAAAGCCATGCGGATGGTCCCGCAAATCCAGGCCGGTACGCTGTGGGTCAACATGCACACCCTGCTCGACCCCGCCGTGCCTTTCGGCGGTATCAAGGCGTCCGGCATCGGCCGCGAGTTCGGCTCGGCGTTCATCGATGATTTCACCGAGCTCAAGTCGGTGATGATCCGTTACTGAAGCGCCCTGCTGCATGCACCTGGCCAAGGCGGGCAAGCGCCTTGGCAGCCACGAACAAGACCCCACCCAGCCATCCACGCACTAATAGGCCGTCGCAGCCAACCGCGACGGCGCCTCGCCCCAACGAGGCTGCCCCCGAACAACAAAGGCCGCCTTGCGAGGTGCCGAGAACAATCGAGGGAAGTGCAATGTTCAAACCGCAACGGCTGTCCACCCTGGCCCTGGCCACGCTGCTGGCCAGCCAGGCCGCGCCGGCCTACGAACTCAACGCCGACGACGACAGCCACGTGAATGCCGACATGCTCGCGGTGTGGGGCATGTTTAACAGCCGCAAGAATTATGACGGCACGGCCGGTGGCTCGACCTGGCGCGAGGGCTTCATCAAGTATGGCCTGAGCGGTGACCAGGGCCTGGCAGGCAACGGCAGCCTCTATGGCGCCTTGAACTGGGTGAGCTCCGCCACCTGGGGCGATGGCGATGCCGCCGGCAACACCGATGGCTCCGAGCGCACCACCAAGATCGAAGACGCCTACCTGGGCTGGCGTTCAGGCGACCTGCTGCCCTGGCTGGGCAAGGATGGCGTAGACCTTTCTGGGGGGCGGCAGGTGGTCCGCCTGGGCAGCGGCTTCCTGATCAACGACGACGGCCCGAACCTGGGCAACGGCGTGGCCGACGGCCACCTGGACCGCGGCGGCGCCTACTACCTGGCGGCGCGTCACGCCTTCGACCGCACCGCAGTACTGCGCCTGGGCGGGCAGGATGGCCTGCATGGCAGCCTGCTGTGGCTGAAGTCCGATAACCGCGCGCAGGCCGAAACCGAACTGGCCGCCGGCACCCTGGACTACACCCATGCTCTGGGCACCTTGGGGCTGACCTGGGTGCACGGTATCGACGTCACCGAGCAATGGGCCAGCGCGTTCCAGAAAGCGCGTGAGGGCATGGACGTCTACAGCCTGCGTGGTGAAGGCAACGCCGGTATCGACAATGCCAGTATCGCCTTCGAATACGCGTGGCAAGACAAGCAAGGCGGCCCGGAAAAAGCCTGGTACCTGCAGGCCGGCTATACCTTCGCCGACCTGCCTTGGGCACCCCAGGTGACCTACCGCTACACCCGCTACTCGGCAGGCTGGGACGCGCTGTTCAGTGGCCTGTCCAGTGGCTATGGCACCTGGTTCCAGGGTGAAGTCGCCGCCAACTATGCCGGGCCCGTCAACAGCAACACCGGCATCCACCATGTCGGCGTGAAGGCGACCCCGCTGGAAAACCTCACGGTCGGTGCGCTGTATTTCGACTTCGACACGGTGCGTACCCGCGACAGCCTCAACCTCGATGCCCGGGAGCTCGACCTTTACCTGGAATGGGCGGTCAACGACCACCTGATCATCAGCCCGCTGGTGGGCCTGTATCAGCCCCGCAAGGACGAGCGCAACGGCGGCAATCAGGTGGGCGGCGACGGCACCAACGTCTACAGCCAGCTGACTGTTGCGGTGCCGTTCTAGATCAGTACATGAACCACTGTAGGAGCAGCCTTGTGCTGCGAAGAGGCCGGTGAAAACACAGTAGACCTCCGCTGCCTTCACCGGCCTATTCGCAGCACAAGGCTGCTCCACACGAAGCTCAGCCGTGGCACGGCAGGTCAAGTCGCCTGGCACGCTGACGCAAGACGGCCTGCCGCTCGTTAGCGAAACTGACACCACGAATGACAGCCCCCGCCCACAAAAACAAAACCTGACAACGGCCGCCTTGCGAGACCCGCCATGACCCTCGATACCCGCATTGACTTCATCTACCTGTCCGAACAGGACATGATCCGCGCCGGCGTGACCGACATGCCCGCCTGTGTCGATACCATGGAAGAAATGTTCGACCTGCTCTACCAGGGCGACTACCGCATGGCCGGCCCGAACAACGACTCCCACGGCGCGATGATCACCTTCCCCGAGCAATCGCCGTTCCCGCACATGCCAAAGCCGACCGCAGACCGTCGCATGATGGCCATGCCAGCGTACCTGGGCGGCAACTTCCGCACCGCGGGCGCCAAATGGTACGGCTCCAACATCGCCAACCGCGAAAAGGGCCTGCCCCGCTCGATCCTGATGTTCACCCTCAACGACGCCGACACCGGCGCCCCACTGGCACACATGTCGGCCAACCTGCTGTCGGCGTACCGCACCGGCGCCATCCCCGGGGTTGGTGCGCGCCACCTGGCCCGCAAGGACGCCAAGGTCATCGGCCTGGCTGGGCCGGGCGTGATGGGCAAGACCACGGTTGCCGCGTTCATGGCGGTGTGCCCGCTGATCGATACGATCAAGATCAAGGGCCGAGGCCAGAAGAACCTGGATGACTTCGTTGCCTGGGTCCAGGCGACCTTCCCGCAAATCACCCACATCCAGGTCGTGCAGACCCTGGAAGAAGTGGTACGTGACGCCGACCTGGTCAGCTACTGCAGCTCGGGCGAAGTCGGCGACCCCAGCACTTACCCGCTGGTGCGGCGCGAGTGGGTCAAGCCCGGTGCGTTCTTGGCCATGCCTGCCCCGTGCAGCATCGATGACGGCATGGAGCGTGCGGACGTGCGCAAGGTGGTGGACAACACAGGGCTGTACCAAGCCTGGTTCGAAGAACTGCCCAAGCCTGCGCACAACCATGTGCCGCTGGTAGGCGTGCGTTTCATGGACATGATCGCCGAAGGCAAGCTGGACGCCGCGCAGGTCGAGGACATCGGCAAGATCATCAGGGGTGATGCGCCAGGCCGTCTGAACGACGAAGAAATCATCCTCATGTCGGTGGGCGGCATGCCCGTGGAAGACGTTGCCTGGGGCACCGTCGTGTACCGCAACGCGCTCGAGAAAGGCATCGGCGTGAAGCTCAATCTCTGGGAAAAACCTGTCCTTAGCTGATTCCTCAACCACTCAAAAAAGGCTCCCCCATGACGCAGATCACCAAACTGAAAACCGGCTCGAAATTCGAAGACCTGGCCAGCTATTCCCGCCTGGTGGCGGTGGACAACTGGATCCACGTCTCTAACACCGCCGGGCGCAACCCGCAGACCCAGGTCATCCCTGAAGACGTGATCGAACAGACCCACCAGGTATTCGCCAACATCGAAACCGCACTGGCGGCAGTCGATGCCGGGCTGGGGGATGTGATCAGCTCGCGTGTGTTCATCCAGGACCCGGCCGACGTGCCAACGGTCATGGAAGTGATCGGCGAAAAATTCCGAGGCATCGACCCGGCCACCACCGTCACCTGCCCGCCCCTGGGCTCGACCGTCTACAAAGTCGAGCTGGAAGTGACGGCGTACCGGGGGGCTTCGCGCGCGCAGGTCACGCTGATCCGCCTGGGCGAGTGATCCGCCAGCCTTGAACCGCAACATTCCGTTCACACTGCCGCCGAGTGAAGCCATGCCCCCCGTCATCGACCCTGTGCACACCCCTACCACCCACCCTCAGGCCACGAGCGTGGTGATCATCGGGGGAGGCATCATCGGCCTGACCGCGGCCCTTACCCTGGCCGAACGCAACATCCCTGTGGTGCTGCTGGAGAAGGGGCGCCTTGCGGGCGAGCAGTCGTCGCGCAACCTGGGCTGGGTGCGTAAGACCAACCGCCATGCCCACGATATTCCGTTGGCCCTGGCCGCCGACCAACTGTGGGCGAAAATGCCAGAACGGGTCGGCAGCGATGTCGGCTACCGGCAAGCAGGCATCATGTTCATCGGCCGCAACGACACGCAGATGGGCATGCACGAAAGCTGGCTCAAGAGCGTCGAGCACCTTGGCCTGGACTCTCGGCTGCTCAGCAACAAGGAGATTGCCAACAAGGTGCCCGGCGGCCGTGCCGACTGGGCCGGGGGCATCTACACCGCCTCGGACGCGCGCGCCGAGCCGACCCTGGCCGCCAGCGCCATCGCCCGTGCAGCGATCGCCAAAGGCGCGGTGCTCGTGGAAAACTGCGCGGTGCGCACGCTGGTCACCGCCGCTGGCAGGGTCAGCGGCGTTGTCACCGAGCAAGGCGAGATTCGCTGCGACCAGGTATTGCTAGCCGGCGGCTTGTGGTCTCGCAAGTTTCTCGGCAACCTCAATATCAACCTGCCCACCCTGCCGCTGACCTGTTCAGTACTGCGCACCCACCCGCTGGACGGCCCGACCGACATTGCCGTGGGCGCACCGGACTTTTCCTTCCGCAAACACAAGGATGGCGGCTACATCATTACCCAGCGCGGGGCGCTCGATGCATTCCTGACCCTGGATCACCTGCTGCTGGGCAGGCGTTACCTGCCGCAACTGCGGGCACAGCGTGACTTTTTGCGCATCAGCTTCGGTAAGTACTTCTTCAAGGACCTGGCCCTGGCCCGGCGCTGGAGTGCCTCCCAGGTGACGCCCTTCGAGCGCGTCAGGGTTCAGGACCCACAGGCCAACACGGCATTGAACGATGAAGCCCTGCGTAACCTGAAAGCAGCTTGGCCAGTGTTCGAGCAGGCCCGGATCGCCTCCGCCTGGGCAGGCACGATTGACGTCACCCCAGACTCAAACCCCGTGATCGGCCCGGTGCCGGCCATTCCCGGCCTGACCTTGGCGACCGGGTTTTCCGGGCATGGCTTCGGCACCTCGCCGGCAGCGGGCCAATTGGCGGCGGACTTGGTTTCGCAGTCACCCACGTTGATCGACCCGAGCCCCTATCGGTTCGAGCGCTTCGCCTAAGCGGCGCCTCATCGGATGTAACTGCCGCCGTTCATATCCAGCGTCGCGCCGTTGAGCGACGCCTGGGACGGGCGCAAAGTGAACGCCACCAGCTCGGCGATTTCAGTCGGGCTGGCCATACGCCCAAGGGGGATGTCTGCCACGGCGGCGGCTTCGCCATGTTGGGCGACAAACTGTTCCGCCATGTCGGTGCGCACCCAACCCGGGGCAATCGCCACCGCCACCACACCCTGCCCCGCCACGCTACGGGCCAGTGATTTGGTCAAGTTGATCAGCGCGGCCTTGCTGCTGCCGTAGGGCAATGCCTCGGCGGCATAACCTCGCTGGGCGGCGCGGCTGGCCATGTTGACGATACGCCCGCCGCCATGGGCACCAAAATGCGCCACTGCTTCACGGCACAAGTCGGCTGCGGCGAAGAAGTTGACTTGAAACTCGCGACGCCACGCCGCCCGCCATTGCGCTGAGGGCGCATCCAGCGGGACCTCGGTGCGGATGCCTGCGTTGTTGACCAGGCCATGGATGCGCCCACCGGCCAGCTCAAGGGCGGCATGCCACAGGGCCTCGGGGCCGGTGTCCTGGCTCAGGTCACCCTGCACGGTCCAGCCCTTGCCCGCGATCCGCTCCAACAGGGCCTCGGCACCTTTGGCATCGCGGCTGTAATGAATCAGCGGCTTGGCACCCTCGGCCGCCAGTTGTTCGACAATCGCGGCGCCAATACCCCCTGACGCTCCCGTGACCAGGACTACCTGCCCATGCAGGGGCCGTGTGCGTTCACTCATGAAGTTCACCTTCTTTCTATGCAGCCCAGAAAAATGCCGCGTGCCTGGCTGCAGGCGCGCGGCATGACGCAGTGTTACGCCCTACTTGGCAGCGTTGGCCGCCAGCGAAGCGTTGTCGACCAGCTGCTGGATTTCACCGGTGTCGCGTCGCTGCCTCAGGTAGATGTTCAGCACTTCAAGGTCGGCCGCCGTGATGTCCCGGCGTACACCGAATGAAACGCCCTGCTTGGCCAGTGCAGGCTTGGGCAGTATCTCGCGGGTCCAGTCAGGGTTGGCCAGGGCAAACAGGTGGTTGGTGTCGCTGGCATCGACCAGCACATCAGCACGTTTGGACATGACCGCCAGGCGCGCTTCGTCCATGCCGGGCAAACGCATGATCTTGCCATTGCGCACGACCGCGCTGATGGCCTTGTCCTGGGCTGTGCCAGACATCACCGCGAACGTCACGTCCGGTTTGTCGAGGGTGGCGATGTCGTCCTTCACGTCTGCGAGCTTGGGGTTGTTCTTGTTGACCAGCAGCGACACCTGATAGTCGGTTGCCGGCACGGTGAATGCGACCGCCAAGGCACGTTCCGGGGTCTGGTTCAGGGCCATAGCCAGGTCCCACTTGCTGCTTTGCAAGCCCGCCACCAGGTTGTCCCAACTGGTGTCGACGAACTCCACCTTGACCTTGAGCACCTTCTCGCCGAAGTCCCGGCATAGGTCGACGAAGTAGCCGCTGTAGGCGCTAGTGCTGGCGTCTCGCATCACGTACGGCGCTGCCACGGCGGCGCCACAACGCAACACCCCGGCTTTTTGCACGTCTTGCCACAGCGAAGTCTCAGCGGCCTGGGCCGGCGCTTGAGCCAGCAGTGCGGCACAAAGGCTGGCACTGGCCAACAGCGCGTTGAACGAAGAGCGGACGGAAACAACCATTTTTGACCTCACTGATAATCATTGTTGTTGGCAGGAAGGTAAGGCGTTTATCTGCATGCTTGTATGTATGCAATGCTGTACTCACAGTAGAAAGGGTTGAGCTGGCCTGTCAATAGCCGTTTGGAATGCTGATGAAAAATTTTCCGCTTACGCATGTGTTGACAGGCTCAGCGAAATCACACTAGCCTGAATACAACGCTGCATACATAGCGGCACTCATTAGAATTATCGCGCTCTTTTTTGCTTGCTCTTCTGCCTACAAAAACAATCACCGGAGAGACTCAAAATGCCACGCCCCCCTTTCCCCGCCGTCCCGTGTCTCGCTGCAATTCTGCGGCTGCTGCCTAAAACACAGCGGGCCTGAAAGCCCGGTAACGCCTGCTGACATGCCGAGGGCCCTGGCCAGGGGCGACCTCGCGGAGACGACTGTCATGAACACGCCTCATTTAGTGGCTGCCCAGCCACTGACTTCGCTCACCCCGAATTCCGTCAACGGCGGTGATTTCATCCAGCTGCGTGACGTTCGCAAGGCCTATGGCGAGCAACTGGTGGTGATGGACCAGATGAACCTGGACATGCGCGCCGATGACCGGCTGGTGATCATCGGCCCATCCGGCAGCGGTAAAAGTTCGTTGCTGCGGGTGTTGATGGGCCTGGAAGGTATCCAGGGCGGCACCATCCGCTTCCAGGGCAAGCCCTACATCGATGGCTGCCGCAAGCAAGGCAAGCCGCTGGATGAAACCCTGCACAAACAGATCGGCATGGTGTTCCAGCACTACACCTTGTTCCCGCACCTCTCGGTGCTGGGCAACCTGATCCTCGCCCCGGTCAAGGTGCATGGCCTGAGCAAGGCCGAGGCCACCGAAAAAGCCCGCGCCTACCTCGCCCGGCTGGGCCTGGAAAGCAAGCTGCACGCCTACCCCAGCCAGCTTTCCGGTGGCCAGAAACAACGTGTGGCCATCGCCCGCGCACTGATGCTCGAACCGCGGCTGATGCTGTTCGACGAAGTCACCTCGGCACTCGACCCGGAAATGGTCATCGAGGTGCAGAACGTGATGCTGCAGCTGGCCGAACAGAAGATGGCGATGGTCATCGTCACCCACGACATGCACTTCGCCCGCCACATCGCCACCCGCGTGGTGTTCTGTGCCAACGGCAAGGTCGTCGAGCAGGGCCACCCAGACCAGCTCTTTACCGCCCCGCGCGAACCCCGTACCCGCGAGTTTCTGGAAAAAGTCCTGCACCTGGACTGAGGGCGCTCCGATGAACTACCAATTTGACTTCCACTTCCTCAATGGCAGCCTGCCGGCCCTGCTCGACGGCCTCAAGGTCACCCTCGAGCTGGCCCTGGTGTCCAACCTGATCGGGCTGGTGTGCGGTTTCGTGCTGTGCCTGATGGCCCTGAGCCGATGGTTCTTCATCCGCTGGCCGGCGCAGCTGTTCATCGAGTTCTTCCGCTGCACCCCGGCGCTGTTGCAGATCGTCTGGTTCTTCTACTGCGTTCCGATGCTGTTCGACGTGTTCATCGACCCGATCGCCATGGGCTTCCTGGCCCTGGGCTTGAACCTTACGGCATTCAATGCCGAGGCCTACCGCGCGGGCGTTCAAGCGGTACCGCGCGAGCACCTCGATGCCTGCGTGGCACTGGGCCTGAAGCCCTGGCAGCGCACGCTGTACGTGGTGTTGCCGCAATCGCTGCGCAGCGCCTTGCCGGTGCTGATCACCAACGGCATCGGCACCCTGCAGCAAAGCGCGCTAGTGGCGATCGTCGCCGTCGCCGACCTGATGTACGTCGGCAAGAGCCTGGCCACCGAGGCTTATCGCCCGTTGGAAACCTACACCCTGATCGCCCTGGTCTACTTCGCCCTGTCCCTTCCGATCGCCCAGCTGGTGCAGTGGTTCGAGCGACGCCAGGACCTGGCTGCCCAGCGCTGAGGAGACAGCCATGCCACTCGATTTCTCGGTTGTTCTGAACTACTGGCCAGTGCTGTTGAAAGGCCTGGCCCTAACCTTGGCATTCACCGGTATCTGCGCCCTGCTGGGCAGCCTGCTGGGCTTTGTGGTCAGCCTGCTGCGCCAGGTCAAGACGCCGCTGCTGCGCCTGCCGCTGACCCTGTACGTGGAGTTTTTCCGCGGCACGCCACTGCTGATCCAGCTGTTCTGGGTGTTCTTCTGCTTCCCGGTGGTCTTCGGCCTGAACATCCCGCCCTATGCCTCGGTGTTGATCGCCCTGACCTTGTTCATGGGGGCAATCACCAGCGAGACCTTCCGCGGCGCGCTGAAGTCCATCGCCAGCGAACAGCACGACGCCTGCACCGCCCTGGGCCTGACGTCAAAGGTGAAGGTGCTCTATGTGATCTTCCCCCAGGCACTGCTGCGCGCCGTGCCCCCGCTGCTGTCGAACGTGGTCAGCCTGTTCAAGGAGAGTGCGTTGATCTCCTCGGTTGGGGTCGCCGACTTGATGTTCGTCGGCCAGAACATTTCCAACAGCACCGCCCGCCCGGTCGAGTTCCTCTCGGCTGTGGCCGTCATCTACTTCCTCGTGGCCTTCCCGCTGACCCGCCTGGTCGGCGTGGTCGAAGGGCGCCTGCTGCGTCGCTACGCCTACTGACCTGACTGATCTGAAACCAACCCCGGAGACGACATCATGAAACTCAACGGTATCCTGCCTGCCTTGGTCACCCCTTTCGACGCCGCGGGCAAAGTCGATCACGACACCCTGGCCTCGATCCTCGAGCATCAACTGGCCGCAGGGGTCAGCGGTTTCGTGCCACTGGGCTCGACCGGCGAATACTATGCACTGGCCAATGACGAACGCCGTCAGATACTGGCCACCGTCAAAGAGGTGGTAGGTGACCGCGGCACCCTGATCGCGGGGGCCAACGGTTCGTGCACCCGTGAAGTGCTGGAGCAGATCAAGCAGACCGTCGACGCTGGCTACACCAACCTGCTGATTGCCCCGCCGTACTATGCGCTGCCGTCCCAGGAAGAGCTGCTGGCCCACTACAACACCATCCTTCAGACCTTTCCCGAGATCAACGTGGTGCTCTACAACTACCCCATCCGCACCAACGTCGAAGTGGGCCTGGACGTGATCGCGGCGCTGCACCAACACCCGCGTGTGATCGGCATCAAGGAAAGCAGCGGCAACCTGTTGCGTGCCATCGAGATCGGTGAGAAATACAAGGGCATGCAGTTGTCCTGCGGCTCGGACGACCAAGCGCTGGACTTCTACCTGTGGGGCGCCGACAGCTGGATCTGTGGCCCGGCGAACATCTTCCCGGAGAAGGTCGTGGCCTTCCACAAGGCCTTTACGGCTGGCGATATCCGCGGTGCCCAGCAAGTGATGCGCAGTTTGTTCCCAGCCATGGCCAACCTGGAAAGCGGCAAGTTCGTGCAAAAGGTCAAGTACGGGGCGGAGCTGGCAGGCTTCAAGGTTGGCAATGCCCGTGCGCCGCTGCTGCCGCTGACCGATGAAGAAAAGGCCGAGTTCCGCACGGTATACGAAGCTTCGCAGCAATAAGTGCCAGGGGCCGCTTTGCGGCCCATCGCGGGCAAGCCCGCTCTCACAAGGAGCGGCGCAAACCTGTAGGAGCGGGCTTGCCCGCGATCGAGGGCGCAGCCCTCGCAACAACGTAGAGCCTGCACCATGAACAACCCGCACCCTTCAGCGCAACAGGCCATCGTCATCGGTGGCGGTATCGTCGGCGTCTGCTGCGCGCTGTACCTGCAGCGCGACGGCCACCGGGTCACCCTGGTCGACCCCGCCGCCCCTGGCGACAGCACCGCCAAGTGGAGCTGCGGCCAGATGGCGGTCAGCGAAGTCATCCCGCTGTCCAAGCCTGGCATCTTGATGAAAATTCCTGGCTGGCTGCTCGACCAGAAAGGCCCCCTGGCCCTGCGCCCCAGCGCACTGCCTGGCATCCTGCCGTGGTTTCTGCGGTTCCTGGCCTGCGCGCGCACCTCGAAGATCAACCAGATCGCGCAAGACATGGCCCGGCTCACCCAGCATGTCTACGACGACTATGCGCCGTTGCTGAACGCCTGCCCCGACAAGACCCTGCTAGGCGACCGCCCCATCCTTGAGGTATTCGACTCCCCGGCCGGGCTGGCCCACGAACGCCCTCACCTGGACCTGCGCAAGCAGCTTGGGTTCAAATCAGAAGAGCTGGACGGCGCGGCCATCGCTGACCTGGAGCCGGCCCTGGCGGGCAAGTTCCAGCATGGTTTGCTGTTCCCCGACTGGCGCGCCGTCAATGACACCGAAGGGTTTATCGCGGCCCTGACCACAAGTTTCATTGCCCAAGGGGGCGTGCGCGTGCGCCAAGCCGCGGTGAAGATCGACCACACCCACGACCGCGCCACCGGCGTGACCCTTGCCGACGGCACGCGCTTGCCGGCCGAGCAGGTTGTCGTCGCCGCCGGTACCGGTGCCCGCGCGTTTTTCGACACCCTTGGGGTCAACATCCCGCTGGCTGGGATTGCCGGCTACCAGGCGGTATTGCCCCAGCCTGGGGTTGAGATCCGCCATTCGGTGATCTATGCCGACGGTGGTTTCTGCTTTGCCCCCATGACCCGTGGCCTGCAGATTGGCGGCACCCTCGAGTTCGCAGCGCCAGGCGCCGAACCGAACTTCAAGCGCGCCGAGATCATCATGGAAAAGGCACGCCGGGTACTGCCGCAACTGAACACCCAAGGCATGCAGTTTGGCGTCGGCTACCGGCCCTTCCTGCCGGACACCAAACCCGTCATCGACCGCGCACCACGCCTGCACAACGTGGTCATGGCCTTCGGGCATGGCCAACTCGGCCTCACCCTCGGCGCCACCACCGGCCGCCTGGTTGCCGACCTGGTCGCGCAACGCACGCCCGCACAAGACCTGAACGCCTTCAGCGCCCGACGTTTCGCACTCATTGGAGGAGCAGCATGAATCGCTACGACCAGTTTTACATCAATGGCCAATGGGTCAGCCCCATCCTGGGCGCACGCTTCCCCTCTTTCGATCCCAGTGACGAAAGCCTGATCGCGCAGGTGGCGTCTGGCAGTGCAGAAGACATCGACGTGGCCGTCAAAGCAGCTCGCGTTGCCTTCGACGAAGGCCCATGGCCGCGCCTGAGCGGCGCCGAACGTGGCGCCTACCTGCGCAAGATCGCCGAGGGCATCCGTGCCCGCCAGGAACAATTGGCCACCCTTGAAGTGCGCGATAACGGCAAACCCTTTCCGGAAGCGATGTGGGACATTGGCGACACAGCGGGCTGTTTCGATTTCTACGCCAACCTGGCTGAAGAACTGGATGAGAAACGCGAAAAAAACGTCGCGCTGTCCGATGACCGTTTCAGCTGCGTGGCGCGCAAGGAACCCATCGGTGTTGCCGGCGCCATCGTGCCCTGGAATTTCCCGATGCTGATGGCCGCGTGGAAGATCGCCCCGGCGCTGGCGGCGGGCTGCTGCATCGTCCTCAAGCCCGCCGAGCAAACCTCGCTGACCGCGCTGGAGCTCGCGCGCATCGCCGATGAAGCCGGCTTGCCTGCCGGTGTGCTGAACATCGTCACCGGCCCCGGCACCACCGTCGGTGCAGCGCTGACCGCGCACCCCGGCGTAGACAAACTGGCCTTCACCGGCAGCGTGCCGGTCGGCAGCCGCATCATGCAAGCGGCCGCACAGGACATCAAGAACGTCACCCTGGAGCTGGGCGGCAAGTCGCCATTCGTGATCTTTGCCGACAGCGATATCGAAGCTGCGGTCGAGTGGATCATGTTCGGGATTTTCTGGAACAAGGGCGAGGTCTGCTCGGCCACGTCACGGGTGCTGGTAGAGCGTTCGGTGTACGAGCCGTTGCTGGCACGCCTTGCCGAAGAAACGCGCAAGATCAAGATCGGCAACGGCATGGAAGAAGGCGTGCTGCTCGGCCCGCTGGTCAACCGTAACCAGTACGATGGCACCCTGCGCGCCATCGCCCGGGGCCTGGAAGAAGGTGCCCGCCTGGTGGTGGGCGGCGAGCGCCCAGCACACTTGGACAAAGGCTTCTACCTGCAACCCACAGTGTTCGCCGACGTGCCGGAACACAGCTGGATCTGGAACGAAGAAATCTTTGGCCCGGTGGTGTGCATCCGCCCCTTCGACAGCGAACAGGAAGCGATCGACGCGGCCAACAACTCACGCTTCGGCCTGGGCGCCGCGGTCATGTCCAAAGACCTGGCGCGCTGTGAGCGCGTGGCCCGCAAGTTCCGCGCAGGTATTGTCTGGATCAACTGCTCCCAGCCGACCTTTACCGAAGCCCCCTGGGGCGGTTACAAGCAAAGCGGGATTGGCCGCGAGCTGGGTGAATGGGGCCTGAACAACTACCTCGAAACCAAGCAGATCACCCGCTACGACAGCGAACAGCCTTGGGGCTGGTACATCAAGTGAGGTAACGCCATGCGTTGGAAACAGACCCTGCAACTGGCCGAAGTGCACTGCGAGGGCGAAATCGGCAAGGTCATCACCGGTGGCGTTTTGGGCATCCCCGGCGCCAGCATGCTGGACAAGATGAACTACATCAACGAGGTCGACGACAGCCTACGGCGCCTGGTGACGCTGGAACCGCGTGGCTGCCTGCAGATGTCGGTGAACCTGCTGCTGCCGCCGACCCACCCTGATGCACACGCCGGGTTCATCGTGCTGCAGGCCGACAAGGCCCACCCGATGTCCGGCAGCAACTGCATCTGCGTGGTCACCGCCCTGCTCGAACTGGGCATGGTGCCGATGCAGACGCCAGAAACCACCGTGGTGCTCGACACCCCGGCCGGCCTGGTCACCGCCCGTGCCCAGTGCGCGGACGGGCGCTGCCTGAGCGTGTCGCTGGACATGGTGCCGGCGTTCGTCGAGCACCTGGACCTGGCCGTCGAGACAGAAGCGTTCGGCACGATCAAGCTCGATGTGGCGTTTGGGGGTGTGTACTACGCGCTGGTAGACGTCGAGCAGACCGGGTTGTCCATCAACCCGGAGAATGCCCGGGCGTTGGCCGACGCCGGTGTGGCGTTGAAAGACGTGATCAATCGACAGCTGAACATCCAGCACCCGTTGCTGCCGTCGGTCAACGAGGTGGCGTATGTGATGTTCCGCAATCGCCTTGATGAGCGCACCTACCAAACCTGCACGACCCTGCCGCCTGGCCGGGTCGACCGCTCGCCGTGCGGCACCGGCAGCTCGGCCAACCTGGCCACCTTGGCGGCACGCGGCCTGGTGCAGACGGGTGACGAGTTGGTGTCGCGCTCGACCATCGGCGGGCAGTTCCAGGTCACCCTGCTCGGGCATACCGAGGTCGCCGGCCGGCCTGCGGTGCTGCCGCGGGTAACCGGGCGCGCCTGGCTTTATGGGCTGCAGCAACTGGGGGTGGACCCGGATGACCCGCTGGCGGCCGGGCTCATGCTCAGCGATACCTGGGGCGCGGGGACTGCCTGAGCCGCAGCGGCCTCTCGCCGGCACGGCTGCGAAGGGGCCTGCAGCGCACTGCAGATGAAAACAACAAAGACCGGCCTGTATGATACGACCGAGCCCAACCGAGACCTGATGATGGCCAAAGACACCGAAACCGAAGGCGCGCCACGTCGCCACAGCGGTCGCTACATATACGAGGAACTGCGCAAGCAGATCCTCACCCTCAAGCTCAAACCGGGCGTGCAACTGGACGAAGTCTCACTGGCCGCGCAGTTCGGGCTCTCTCGCTCACCGGTGCGTGATGCATTGGCACGGCTCATCACCGAGGGGCTGGTGGTCATCCTGCCGAACCGCACCACCTTGGTCACCCCCTTCGAGATCGAGGAGTTCCCCAATTACATCTCGGCCCTGGACCTGATCCAGCGCGCCGTCACCCGCCTGGCTGCAACCCAGCATCGCGCAGAAGACCTGGACGCCATCCGCAACGCCGACGCGGCGTATCTGGAGGCCGTGACCAGTGGCGACTTCCAGGCCATGTCCGAGCTGAACAAGGCCTTCCACATGGCCATCGCGCAGGCCGGGCGCAACCCCTACTTCATCAACTACTACGAACGCCTGTTGAGTGAAGGCCAGCGCCTGCTGCACCTGCACTTCGACCACGTGGTCAGTTCGGCCACCGCCCACCGCCTTGGCCGTGACCACGATGAAATGATCGAGGCCATTGCCGCGCGCGATGCCGATGCCGCAGAAGCTGCGGCGCATGAACATACGATGCTGTTCCAGCGCCGGTTCCTGGATTACCTGCAGCAGAACCTGACAGCGCGCATGTCCATCGCCTGACCCCCTTATCAGCACCCGCTGACACCGCCAGGGCTGAGACCGCTCAGCCCTGTTGACACACTCACACCCTTTATCAGCCTGCATGCAAACCTGCATACATTAAATCAGGAGTCGAAAATGCAAAGATTCGTGAACAACGTGGCGATCGTGACCGGTGGCGCTGGCGGCATCGGCTCTGCCATTGCTGGCCGGCTGGCCAGCGAAGGCGCAACGGTGGTGGTCAGTGACGTCAACCTCGAAGCAGCAAAGGCAGTGGCGCAGGCCATTGAGCAGGCCGGCGGCAAGGCGCACGCCATCGCGGCGGACATCGCGTCGGGCGAGGCCTGCCGGGGCTTGGTGCAAGAGGTCGCAGCAACGTTCGGGCGCATCGATGTGCTGGTGAACAACGCCGGCATCAACCGTCGCGGCAACCTGCTGGCCTTGAGCGAAGAGGATTGGCACAGCAGCTTTGCGATCAACCTGGATGCCATGTTCCACCTGTGCCGGGCCGTGCTGCCTGGCATGATCGAAGCGGGGGGTGGCGCGATCGTCAACACGGCCTCGCAGTGGGGCCTCTACCCGGCACCTGGGCATATTGCCTACAACGTCACCAAGGCGGCGGTGGCGTCGTTTACACAAAACCTGGCGCGCGACTATGCGCCGCATAAAATCCGGGTCAATGCGGTATGCCCCGGCGAGATCCACACGCCCATGCTTGAAGCCGGCGTGCTGCGGTCGGGGCGCACCATCGCCGACCTGGACCGCATGGTCCCGTTCGGGCGCATCGGCAAACCGGAAGAGGTCGCCGCCCTGGTGGCCTTCCTGGCTTCGGACGAGGCGGCGTTCATGTGCGGCTCGCTGGTCGAGATCACGGGCGCGCAAGCGGTGGCCTGACTGCAGCATGCACCCCCAGGTTAGGAGCAGCCTTGTGCTGCGAAGTGGCCGGTAGCAGCAGTAAAGATCACTGTGCTACTACCGGCCTCTTCGCAGCACAAGGCTGCTCCTACCTCTATCAGCGGAACTGATACTCCAACCCGGCGCCCGCATACCACGAACGCCCCGGCGCAGCTTCGTAGTAGCGTGCGTTGCCGTCACCCACGATCACCGACCCCACATACTGCCGATCAAACAGGTTGTCCAGGCGGATCAACTGGTGGAACGTCCACGGCCCGGCATGCTGTTCGAAGCGCGTCCGCCAGTTGAAGACGGTATAGGCCGGCGCCGGTTTTGCGGTATTGCTGTCCTCCACATACACCTTGCTGCGGTACTGCCCTTCAACCCCCATGCTGACAAACGTCGCTGGCTTCCACACGAGCTCGCCGAACAGGTTGTCAAGCGGCACGCCCGGCAGGCGGTTGCCATCCTCGATGGTCTGCGTGCCTTGGGCGAAGTCTTCGGCGTAGCGGGCATCGGTGCGGGTGTACACCACGGTCGTCTGCCACTGATCGCTGAGGTCGCTGTGCAGGCTCGCCTCAAACCCGCGGCGCAAGGTCTTCCCGGCGTTTCGGTAACTGGTACGGCCGTCGGTGGCGCTGGCCACCACGATTTCGTCATCCGTATGGATTTCGTAAACCGCGGCGTTGAGCCGGGTACGTTCGCCGAGCCGGTATTTGACGCCCACTTCATACTGGGTGCTGGAGGCAGGCTTGAGCCCGAAGTTGAAGCGTTCAACCAGGCCAGGGGCGTAGGCCATTTCGGCCTGGGTCGGGGTCTCGAAACCCTTGCCGACACTCACGTAACCACGTACATCCGGCGTAAACGCATACATCACCGACAGCGATGGCGTGTTCTGCTGGTACGTGTTCTTGCCACTGGAATCGCCATTGGCCAGGTAGTGGTCATCGACGCGCATTTGCATCGAGCTGTGGCGCAGGCCAAGGTCAGTGGTCCAGTTGCCGAGTTCCCAATGCGCCTGGATGTAGGGGTCCAGGCTGGTGGCGGTGTCTTGCTCGTCACGCCGCAGCTCACCTTTGACGCCCAGCGTGTCGCCGCTGAAGTTCTGGAAGCCGCGGCGGTCGTCCTTGCTCTGGTCATAGTCGGCGCCAACCGTGACCGTGAGGTTGCCGGGGGCGGCTACAACCGGCTGTATCCAGCGCAAGGTGCCGCCGTGAAACGCACGGTCGAAGTCCACTACCCCACCGCCACGCTGGCTGTTGGAGGCCACTGTCTTCGGAATGGACAGGTACTGCACGACGCTACGCTGCCCCGCGTAGAGGTTGAACTGCAACGTGGCATCGCCGAAATAGCGCTCGTAGTTCATGCCCAACTGCTGATGGTCGATGCTCTTGCGGGTGTTGTAGATATCCGCCACCGCCGCGGTGGAACGAGGGTCATGTTTATAGGCGTCCCAGGTTTGCCCCAGCGGGTCTTGCGTGTTGTTCTGTTCGAGGCTGCTGTAGATCAGCGCCAGGCGCGAGTCAGCGTCGGGCCTTACGTGCACCTTGGCGAAGGTCTGGTCGCGGCGGGCGGCGCTGTGGTCACGGTAACCGTCGGTGTCCATGCGCGATGCATCGAGCAAGAAGCCGGCGGTTTCGTTGCCGCCCTCGGCCGACAGGTGATTCTTGTTGAAACCGTCGCTGCCAAAAGTGGTTTCGGCCCCTACCCTTGCAGGCCCCTGCCCGTCCCGGCTGAACATCTGGATAACGCCGCCGGCGTTGCTCCCGTACAGGGTCGCTGCGGGGCCGCGCAACACTTCGATGCGATCGGCCACATCCAGGTTGAGCGAGGCGGCCTGCCCCTGGCCGTCTGGCGTGCTGGCAGGGATACCATCGCTCAGCAGCTTGAGGCCGCGAATACCAAAGGCCGAACGTGCGCCGTAACCCCGCGATGACACTTGCAGGTCTTGCGCATAGTTCTGCCGGTTTTGCACCACCAGGCCCGGTACCTTGGTCAGCACTTCTGAAAGATTGACGCCCAACTGGCCGTCGGTCCCGTGGGAAAGGTCCACGGTATCGATCGAAAAAGGCAGGTCGAAACTGCCGGTTGGCGCGTAGGCGCCAGTGACCACCACCGGGTCGGTGATCACGACATCGACTGCCTCGGTGCTGGCATGGCTCAACGGGCTGATGCTGCCGGTCAGCAACAGGGTCAAGCCTGTGCGCAAGGGGGCAGGTCGATGCAAACGCAATGGGTACATGTGAAGCTTCCTGAAGCTTGGGCCTGACCGATTTCGCGTCATGCCCAAGGCGTCACTGCTGTGTCCAGGCACAGAGCGCGCGAATGAATGCGGAGAGGTGATGGCACAGATGGTACCAATCCTTCACCTCGGCCACACACTCTTTTGCCTCACAGGCAGTTGCGAATTTACTTACGGTGAAATACTGTACGCACATACAGCAAAAACAAGGAAATGCCTGTGGCCAGCACCTCCTCAGCAACACCGAGCAGCTATGAACAACTGGGCGTACGTATCCAGAAGATCATCAACAGCCCCACTGCCCAACGCAGCCGTGCAGCGCTGATCTTCCGCCTGGAGCAAGAGTCCCCGGATGACTGGGAGACCCTGCTCGAAGAAATCGCCGAGAACGACAACGTCACCCTCGCCCATCGCGACGATGGCGGCGTGCAGATTTTCTGGACCGTGCCCAAGGAAGACTGACTGCGCATGAGAGTTTCGCTTTTCGCTGCAGCCTGCCTGCTGTTGTCCACCCCGTTCGCCCATGCCGATGCCCCACGCACGTTCCAGGAGGCCAAAAAGGTCGCCTGGAAGCTGTACGCGCCACAATCGACGGAGTTTTATTGCGGCTGCAAGTACAAAGGCAACAAGGTCGACCTGGCCTCTTGCGGCTATACACCGCGCAAGAATGCCCAACGGGCTTCGCGCATCGAATGGGAGCACATCGTGCCGGCCTGGCAGATCGGCCACCAGCGCCAGTGTTGGCAGGACGGTGGGCGCAAGCAGTGCTCGCAGCACGATGAGGTGTACAAGCGCGCCGAGGCCGACCTGCACAATCTGGTGCCCAGTATCGGTGAGGTCAATGGCGACCGCAGCAACTTCAGTTTCGGTTGGCTGCCTCAGCAGCATGGCCAGTACGGCAGTTGCCTGACCCAAGTCGACTTCAAGGCCAAGAAGGTCATGCCACGCCCTTCGATCCGCGGCATGATCGCACGCACGTACTTCTACATGAGCAAGCAGTACAACCTGCGCTTGTCGAAGCAGGACCGGCAGCTGTTCGAAGCGTGGAGCAAAACGTACCCCCCGCAGGTATGGGAGCTGCAGCGCAACCAGCAAGTGGCCTGCGTGATGGGCCACGGCAATGCGTTTGTCGGGCCAGTGAACCTCAAGGCCTGCGGCTGAAGCTCAAGCCAGTGTCTGCAGGTAGGCGCTGGCCTCCCGGTAACGGGCCAGCCGCGCCAGGTCGGCGGGGCCAGGAACTGGGATGCGCGAGAGGTCGCTGTTATCGGCCAGGTCGGCCAGTTTGACGGTGCGCGCCAACGGGTCACCACCAAGGCGCTGGACGAAGTCTTGGTAAGACTCGCCATCACGCCGGCTCAGCGCCAGCAGCGCGGCAAGAATTTTCAGTGCAAAGCCTTCACGCGCCAAGTCGGACAGGGTCATCGGCGTGTCTTCAATTACATCATGAAGCACCGCGACGATCCGCTGCTCGGGCGTGGAAACCCGCATCATCACACGTAGCGGGTGCAGGATATAGGCCGCCCCACCCTTGTCGTATTGCCCTTCATGCGCCCTGGCAGCCACGGCAATGGCCCGCTCCAGTGTAGACATGAGGCCCTCCCCGTTCAGCTCTCCCAGTGCAAGCATAGCCCGCACGGGCATATACGCCCAGCCTTTGTAGGCGCAGCCTTGTGCTGCGAAGAGGCCGGTGCAGACGCCCTGTATTCAGGTGGCTGCACCGGCCTCTTCACAGCACAAGGCTGCGCCTACACGGTGTGGGTTGTGGGGTTAGCGCTGGGCACCATGCTGGATGACCACCGAATCGGTGCCCAGCTTGGCCATCACCTCGGCCTTGCGCGCCTCGGCCTCTTCCTTGGTCGGGAATGGCCCCATCAACACCACCGGCTTGCCGTTGCGGTATTCGACCGAAGACGGGATACCCTTCTCGATCAGGCGCGCCGTCATGTCGCTCAAGGCGCCCATGTTCGCCCCCTGCACCACTTCGACATCCCAGCCTTCCGGGGCCGGCTCACCGGCCAGCGCCTCGGCGCGGCGCTGCAAGTCGGCACCACCGCACAGCTCGCGGATACGCAGGTTGTTGCCGCTGTCGTCGACGATGATCTCGTATTGGCCATCACGCTTGATCGCCACGTAGCTGCGGTAGGCTTCGTATTGCCCGGCGTCGTCCTTGCCGCGAACCTGACCGCAGATGGTGCCATGGGTGTCGATCCGCACGTTGCCGAACTTGGCAGTCTTGGGGTTGTGCAGGTGCTCGGCCACCTGTTTGTGCACGCCTTCGACTTCGTTCTCACAGCCCGCCAGGGCGAGCACTGCCATTACCACAGCCAGTTTGCGCACGCGTGTACCTCCAGATTCGAAGAGGCGGATTCTAGCATGCCGCCCCCGGGCAAGGACCGCGACCATACGTTACACCCTGCTACCGCGATGCGCCGACCACCGCCCCCTGCGCAGCCACGGCCCGCGCACTGATCGCCATTTCTTATCCCCCTGATAAAAAACTTGAGGCAGCCGAGACCGGGCGTTTCAGACAACAATCCACGCAGTCGTACGACGACGTATGTCCAATAATAAAAAGGTGACCCCATGCCCCGCTTACACCTAAAGGTGGATGTTGCTGTCCGCGCTCTCGCACCAAGCGCTTTCGGCGCTCCCTGGGCAGCTCTGCTCCAGGAGGCGCCATGAAAACACTGATCGATAGTTACTTTCTGGTTCTGAAAACGCTGGTGATCGCCTGCCTTGTGGCCATCACCTGCCTAATTTTCACCAATGTCGTGCTGCGCTATGGCTTCAACTCGGGCCTGTTCTTCAGCGAAGAGATCTCCCGCCTGGCATTCGTCTGGCTGGTGTTTGCCGGCGCCCAACTGATGCTTCACGAAAACGGCCACATCGGTGTCGACATCGTCACCCGCCGGGTTTCGCCAGGTGTGGCCAGGTGCCTGCTGGCACTGACGCAACTACTCATGCTCTACGTGACCTGGCTGTTCCTTGACGGCAGCTGGAAGCAGACCGTGATCAACCTGCATGTCGGCGCCCCCTCCACCGGCATTTCCATGGCCTTGTTCCATGGGGCAGGCCTGGTCTTTTGCATCCTCAGCGGGTTGCTGATCTTCACCCAACTGGTCAGAAACCTGATGGGCACCCTTCCCGCGCACACCCCGGCCGAGCCCTCGGCAGCCGAACACGGAGCAGTCGAATAATGGCCCTGTCAGTCTTCGTCGGCGTGCTGATGGCCGCCATCTTGATCGGCGCCCCCATCGCCTACGCCCTGATCCTCTGCGGCGTGGCCCTGATGTGGCTGCTGGGCCTGTTCGATGGCCAGATCATCGCGCAGAACATCATCAATTCGGCAGGCAGCTTCCCCCTGCTGGCCATTCCGTTGTTCATCATCGCTGGCGAGGTCATGAACAGCGGTGGCCTGTCCAAGCGCATCATCAAGCTGGCCATCACCCTGGTCGGCCACCTGCGCGGCGGGCTCGGCTACGTCACCATCTTCGCCGGCGTGCTGCTGTCCAGCCTGTCGGGTTCGGCACTGGCCGACGCCGCCTCGTTAACCGCCCTGCTGCTGCCGATGATGGTCCTCGCCGGCTACAACCGCGACCGCTCCGGCGGCCTGATCGCCTCGGTATCGGTGCTTGGCTCAATCATCCCGCCCAGTATCGGGTTCGTCGTGCTGGGCGTCGCGTCCGGCCTGTCGATCACCAAGCTGTTCCTGGCCGGCATCGCCCCCGGGCTGATGATCGCCGCCGCCCTGGTCGTGGCCTGGTGGCTGATGTCGCGGCGCAACACTGACGTCGAATTGAGCCCGAAGGCCAGCGGCAAAGAGCGCCTCAAGGCTTTGGTCGACAGCTTCTGGGCATTGATGCTGCCGGTGATCATCGTGGTCGGCCTGCGCTTTGGCGTGGTCACCCCCACCGAGGCCGGTGCAGTGGCCAGCGTCTATGCACTGCTGGTGTCGTCGTGCATCTACCGCGAACTGAGCCTCAAGTCGCTCAATGACCTGCTGCTGCGCGCCGGCAAGACTACCGCCGCCGTGATGTTCCTGGTCGCCGCCGCCTCGATACCGGCCTGGATGATCACCATCGCCGATATCCCCGGGCAGATCATCGACCTGATCCAGCCGGTGATGGACAACCCGCGCCTGCTGATCGTGGTGCTGATGCTGTTGATCCTGGTGATCTCGATGGTCATGGACCTGACCCCGACCGTGCTGCTGCTCGCCCCCATCCTGGTACCGGTGGTGACCGCGGCGAACATCGACCCGATCTACTTCGGCGTGCTGTTCATGATCAATTGCTCGATCGGCCTGATCACCCCGCCCGTGGGCACGGTGCTCAACGTGGTCTGTGGCATCGGCAGGATGCGCTACGAAGCGCTGCTCAAGGGCACGTTCCCGTTCCTGATCGCCGAAGTCATCGTGCTGTTCCTGCTGGTCATCTTCCCCGAACTGGTCACCGTCCCTGCCCAGTGGTTTGGCCACTGATCCCCACAACAATAAAAGGTACACAGCATGAAGAAACTCGCCGTCATCGCCGCCCTGTTGCTTTCCAGCAGCCTGAGCATGGCCGCCGACTACAACGCGCGCGTGATCAAATTCGCCGCCACCAGCCCCAAGGGCACGCCACCGGCCATCGGCATGGAGCTGTTCGCCAAGAAAGTGCAAGAACGCAGCGATGGCAAGATCAAGGTGCGCACCTTCCCCAATGGCGTGCTGGGTGGCGACGTGCAGGTGCTGTCGTCGCTGCAAGGTGGCGTAGTGGAAATGATGACCTGGAACGCCGGGCTGATGATCAACCACGTCACCGACTTCGGCATCCTCGATTTCCCGTTCCTGTACACCGACACCGCCAAGGTGGATGCCATGCTCGATGGCGAAGTGGGCAAGATGCTCACCGACCAGCTGCCTGAGAAAAACCTGGTAGGCCTAGCGTTCTGGGAGCTCGGCGTGCGCAACCTGACCAACAACGTGCGCCCGGTGCAAAACCTGGAAGACATCGCGGGCCTGAAGATTCGTGCCCAGCAATCGCCGTTGTTCCTCGACGTGTGGGCGGCGTTGGGCGCCAACCCCACCCCGCTGCCCTTCACCGAGGTGCACACGGCGCTGGAAACCGGCACCGTGGATGGCCAGGAAAACCCGGCGGCGCTGATCCTCGCCTCGCGCTTCAACGAGGTGCAGAAGTACCTGAGCCTGACCCGGCACAACTACAACCCGCAGATCGTGCTAATCAGCAAAACCTTCTGGGACACCCTCAACCGCGACGAGCAGCAACTGCTCACCGAGGTCGCCCAGGAAGTGCGCCTGGAGCAGCGCCGGATCTCCCGCGAGGCCGACATCAAGGCCATCGCCGACCTGCGCAGCGATGGCATGCAGGTTAACGACCTGCCGGCCGAAGAGCTCGCACGCATCCAGGCCAAGATCCGCCCTGTGGTCGACAAGTACGCCGCCCAGATCAACCCCGAATTGGTCAGCAAGGTCTACCAGGCCATGGGCTACCAGGCGCAGTGACGCTACCCGCGCCGCCCCCGCGGCGCCCTCTATTGCCAATAAGGAACAGCATGAAAATCTCCGTCGCCCAGATTCACCCGGTGGCCGGCAACCCGGCGCGCACCCTTGAAAAAGTCGCCGAACTGGCACGCCAGACCGCCGCCGAAGGTTCACGCCTGATCGCCTTCGCAGAATGCCTGATCACCGGTGGCGCCTTCGACAGCCGCGAAGACCTCGAGCGCGGCGCCATCACCCTCGACGCCCTGGCGCCATTGCTGCAGGTATCGGCACAGAGCGGCATCCTGATCGTGGTCGGGTTCTACGAGCGGCATGAGGCCTCGGTCTACAACACCGCCGCGCTGATCGGCCCGCAGGGCATCATCGGCCTGCACCGCAAGCGCCATCTGCCATTCATGATCGGCGACCGCTTCACCGACCGCCCCAGCGAGTGGACACCGCCGGTATTCGACACCGAGATCGGCCGTATCGGCTTGGCCATCTGCTATGAAATCCGCTTCCCCGAGGTAGTGCGCACGCTGGCGCTCGAAGGCGCCGACATTGTCGTGCTGCCCGCCGCCTGGCCCGAGCAGGCGCGCATGCTGCCGGACATTTTCAGCACCGTCCGCGCGGCAGAGAACATGGTCTATTTCGTCGCCCCCAACCGCAACGACATGGATGAAGGCATGCAGTTCATCGGCACCAGCCACATCATCGAACCCTCCGGCAAGACCTTGGTACGCGCAGGGCTCGAAGACGGTGTGTACAGCGTCGAGATCGACCTGGCCAAGGCCCGCAACAAATCGCTGATCCGCGACCCTGGCGTGTTCGAAGTGCACCCGTTCCGCGACCGGCTGCCCGAAACCTACCGCATCTGATACCCGCCAAAGGCAGACCTCAAGCATGAACCCAAACACCCCACACACATCGCTGAAGGCCCGCATGGCACGCGGTACCACCTTTGGCATGAACATCTACAGCACAGCCTGCATGGCCATCGAAGTGGCCGGCAACTGGGGGCTGGACTTTGTCTTCATCGACGCCGAGCACACTGCGCTGGGTGTCGACAGCCACATGGAAAAACTCTTGCTGGCCGCCAACAGCGCCGCCATCCCCGGCCTGGTGCGGGTGCGTGGCACGCTGGAGTGGGACATTCGCAAGGCGCTGGAAATGGGCGCGGCGGGCGTGATCGTGCCGCAGGTGCACACAGCGGCGCAGATGCGCGAGATCATCCGCTACAGCAAGTTCCCCCCGCTGGGGCGCCGCGGCGGTGACAGCTCGGTGCGCTCGGCAGGCTACGCCGGGCCTGGCTTCGACTGGGCCACGTATACCCAGGCAGAGAACACCCGCAGCGTGATCGTGCCGATGGCCGAGAGCTACGAGTTCTTTGACAACATCGATGAAATACTCGATGTGGAGGGGATCGACGCCGTGCATTTCGGCCCTGCCGACTACTCCCTGTCGCGACAATTGCCGGTCGACTATCGCCTGGGCAACCCGGAAGTGCTGCAACGTTTGCAGTTGCTGATCGAGAAATGCCACGCCCGCTCGATCCAGGTGATGGTGCCGTGCTTTCCCGCAGACCAGGCCACGGCGCAACGCTTGATCGAAATGGGCAGCGACATGCTGTTGATGGGCAGTGACCTGTCCTGGCTGAACCAGGCCGGGCAACAGATAGCGGCCGTGAAACACGCATTGGCTTAAATGCCGGCCGGCCAGGGTGCATGTGCCCGGCCGGCCCTATTGCTGCCTTATAAAAGCGACTAACTAATCAACCAAGAAATTCTGTTTGACCAAGGTCGCGCGAATAATCGACACCAAGGTGTCGAGTTGCATATCCGGGCGTTCGGTCAAATAGGACAGGCAGAACTTGGCTGGCGGAATCGGCGGATCGCACGGCAAAGTCTTCAGCATATCCACGGCCAACATGTCGCGAATCAATGGCACCGGCAAAATACCAATGGCATGCCCCGCCGAGACCATCTTGGCAATAAAGGCCAGCGAATTGCTTGAATGAAAGGCATGGCTGACCGATCCACTTTCTTTCAGCCAGCGGTCCACCACTGAATACAGTGTCGAGGGCGCACTGTGGGTTACGATCGAATATTGCCGGGCATGTTCCGCCAAAAAAGGCCCCTGGGCCACGTCCAGGTGCCGCGCGGCCACCCACTGGAAGGTCATCCAGCCGAGAAACACATCGGTCACATCCTCACGCGTGGCCGGGTTGGTCAGCAGCGCGATGTCGAGTTCGTGATCGTTCAGCTTGCGGTTGAGCACGGCGCCGACGTCGATGGAAATCTCCAGGGTGATCTCCGGGAAGTGCGCCTTTATATCGCTGATTACCGCGGTCAGCCCGACCATGGCCGAGCACTCGTCCGCGCCCAGGCGCAAGCGCCGGTGCTTTTTTTGCTGCGCGGCAAATTGCTCGAGTTGCGTGCTGTTGTTAAGCACCAGTTCGGCATGGCGCAAGGCGGTATGGCCGTCTGCGGTGAGGCTCATGCGCTGCTTGCTGCGGTCGAACAACTTGACGCTGAGCAGCGATTCCATTTCCTTGATCCGCGCCGACACCGCAGGTTGGGTCAGGTGAAGATGGCGGGAGGCCGCGTGAACACCCCCAAGGCGGGCGGTCCAGTAGAACGCCTCGATCTGCATCAGCGTAATACGCATGATAAAAACTGCTCCGGTAACTGCTTACGGATTTTTATTATCGACCGTTCGGCGTGCTTGTTAGGATGACCGAAACCCTTCGAAAAAGCATCCGGCATAACAAGAACTTCCTATGTATATTATCGAAGCACTGCCCGCCCCGATCAGCGCCACCGAACTTGAAGTACTGATCAACGCCGAACCGGCAACGATCGGCCACTTCATTACCCACGGTATTGCCAACCCCCACATCAAGGCCCACTTTCAGAATGTGCGGGCCGTCGGTACTGCGGTCACCGTGAGGATGCCCGGTAACGATGGCGGGATTTTGCACTACGCCATGGGCTGCGTGCGCCCAGGCGACTTCCTGGTGGTAGACCGCTGCGGCGAGCGCATAACCGCCGCACTGGGCGGCGCCATGGCGTACGCCGCCAAGCAGGCTGGCGTGGCCGGGATCATCGTCGATGGCTATGTCACCGACCTGGGCGAAATCCGCGAGCATGGCGTGCCTATGTGGTCCCGCGGCGCCAGCGCGATCACCACCCGCGTGATCGGCCAGGAGGGCGAGTTCTGCACGGCCATCCAATGTGGCGGGGTGATTGTCCACCCCGGCGATGCGGTGGTGGCCGACGAAAACGGCATGGTGTTTCTGCGCCCGGGCCAGGTCATCGAACTGGCTCAGCGTGCCATCGACTTCCAGCGCAACGAAAAGCACACACTGGCGCGGTTGGCCAAGGGTGAGAAGTTCCCTGATATCGTCGGCTCGCGGTCGACCATCGAGGCTGCGTCCCGCCCACGCTGACTTAACATCGCCTGAAGTAGCTCCCGAACAAGAACAAGAGGACTACCGTGAACTTCAGCTCCCTGCTCATCCCCTTGGCGCTCGGCGCGCTGCTCAGTCATTCGCCCGCGTTTGCGGACACGCCTGCGCCGCAACAAGCGCCGCCCGTGATCCGCTTCAACGTGGTCGGCGGTGGCAGCCACAACTACACGTTCCGCGCGGTTGAACAGCCGTTCTGGAACCAGACATTGCCAGCGCAATCGCAAGGCAAGGTCACCGCGCAGTTGCTGGGATTGTCGGAGAGCGGCCTGAAAGGGCCGGAGATCATTCGCCTGATGCGTTTTGGCGCAGTCGATATCGGCATGGGCGTGTTCGCCTTCGTGGCCGGCGACGATGCCACCTTCGAGGGCGTGGATCTGCCCGGCCTGGCCGATACCATCGACACCGCCCACACCATCGCCGACGCCTACAAGCCGGTGCTGGAACAACGCATGGCCGAGCGCCATGGCATCAAGCTGCTGGCCACCGTGCCGTATACCGCGCAGGTGTTCTTCTGCCGCGACGCCGTGCACGCGCTGGCCGACCTGCAGGGCCGTAAAATCCGCACACGCGGGCGCAACATGGCCGAACTGGTCAAGGCTATCGGTGCCGCGCCGGTCACCCTGCCCTTTGCCGAAGTGGTGACCGCCATGCAAACCGGCGTCATCGACTGCGCCATCACCGGTATTGGCTCTGGCAATGCCGCCAAGTGGTACGACGTTGCAGGCTACCTCTACAACCTGCCCGTCGATTGGTCGATCGGCTTTTATGGCATCGGCCTGAAGCGCTGGCAGCAACTGCCGCCCGAGGTGCAGCAATTGCTGCAGGCGCAATCGCAGGTGCTGGAAGACGCCTTGTGGCGCGAGACCGCCAATGAAAACCGCTATGCCGAAGCCTGCAATGTCGGCAGCCCTGATTGCCAGATTCACCACCCCGCGCACATGACCGCCTCGGCCCCGACCGCCAGCGAAAAACAGGCGCTGCGCCAGGCTGCGCTGCACATCGCCAATGACTGGGGCAAACGCTGCGGCGGCCCTTGCGTGGCGCGCTGGAATGCCACCGTGGGCGATGCCATCGGCATGCGCCTCGCCCCATGAGCTACCTTGCCCCGGAGACTACCGACATGCACACCGCCCGCTCAGGCATGGGTGTCATCAACACCATTGCCAAAGCCAGCACCTGGGTCGGCGGCTTCGCCCTGCTCGCCTGTGCGTTGCTGATCAGCATCGACTTGATCTTGCGCAAGGCCCTGGGTGTTTCCCTGGGCGGCGCCGATGAAATGGCCGGGTACGTGCTGGCGATCACCAGTGCCTGGGCGTTTCCAGTCACGTTGCTGAAACGCGCGCACATACGCGTGGACATCCTCTACACGCGCCTAGGCCTACGGCCCAGGGTGGCACTCGACCTGTTCGCCCTCACCTGCATGGCGCTGCTGGTCAGCACCTTGGCCTACCACGCAGGGAACGTGCTATGGGACTCCATCGAATACCGTTCGGTATCGAACACGCCCTTGCAGGTACCACAATGGATACCCCAGTCGCTGTGGTTCGCCGGCTACCTGTTCTTTGCCCTGACCCTGGCGAGCCTGGCGATCATCTGCCTGGGCCACTTGCTGAAGGGCCGCTGGCACGCTATCAGCACACTGATCGGCATCAACTCGGTGGAAGAGGACATCCAGGCAGAACGTTACCCAGACAGCACCACGGGCAAGGAGCGCACGCCATGCTGAGCCTTACCCTGTTCATGCTGCTGGCGCTATTGGCGTTGAGCGTTGCCGCCGCCGTCAGTGTCGGCCTGCTGGGGATGTCGCTGTCGCAGCTGTTCTCGACGCTGCCGTTGAGTAGCGCCATGGGCGAGATCGCCTGGAATACCAGCAGCGAATTCCTGCTGGTGGCGATCCCTTTGTACATCCTGATGGGTGAGCTGCTGGTGTGTTCAGGCGTCGCCGGACGCATGTACCAGGCCGTCGAGAAGTGTCTGTCGTGGTTGCCGGGTGGCCTGATGAATTCGAACATCGGCGCCAGCGCACTGTTCGCCACCACCAGCGGCTCCAGCGTGGCAACCGCCGCTACCATTTCGACCCTGGCCATCCCTGAACAGGAACGCAAAGGCTACAACGCGCCGCTGTTTCTCGGTTCGATTGCCGCCGGCGGCACGCTGGGCATCCTGATTCCGCCCTCGATCAACATGATCCTGTTTGCCTTGATCGCCAATGTGTCAGTGCCCAAGCTGTACCTGGCCGCGACGCTTCCCAGCATCATCCTGAGCATGCTGTTCATCGCACTGATCGTGGTGGCGTGCCTGATTCGGCCACAGTTGGGCGGCCGCAAGGAGACTACCCGCTGGGCCGAGCGCCTGGCCTGCCTGCCTGACCTGCTGCCGCCGCTGGCCATCTTCGCCCTGGTGATTGGTTCGATCTACAGCGGTTTCGCCACGGCCAGCGAATCAGCCGCGCTGGGGGTGCTGAGTGCCTTTGGCCTGGGCCTGTGGCGCCGGGCATTCACCTGGCAAAGCCTGGGCCAGGCGTTCGAGGCTACCCTGCGCACCACCGGCATGATTATTTTCATCACCCTGTCGGCGTTCTTTCTCAACTTTGTGCTGGCGTCCATCGGACTGACCACCACACTGGTCAATTTTGTCACCGACCTGAACCTGTCGCCGATGGCCACACTGCTGGCGATCATCCTCTTCTACATCGTACTGGGCTGTTTCATGGACACATTGGCCATGCTGATCACCACCGCGCCACTGATCGTGCCGATTGTCGTCGCCTTGGGCTTCGATCCGCTATGGTTTGGAGTGGTGTTGATCGTGTTGTGCGAGATGGGCCAGATTACGCCGCCGTTCGGCATGAACCTGTTTGTGGTGCAGAGCATTCGTGGGCGGGGCAACTTCATGGACGTGGTGTACGGCGCGCTGCCGTTTTGCCTGGCGTTACTGGTGCTGATCGCGCTGTTGATCGCTTTCCCGCAACTGGCGCTGTGGTTGCCGGCGGCTTTCTAGCAGGCAATAAAAAAGGGCGATCTGTGTAGATCGCCCTTTTTCGATTTGGTAGGCACAATTGGACTCGAACCAACGACCCCCACCATGTCAAGGTGGTGCTCTAACCAACTGAGCTATGTGCCTGTCGTGTGGTGCGCATATTAGACATCGAATGCGTACCTGTAAAGCGTTTTTTTCAGAAAAATCAAAAACTTTCAGCTTTGCTGCGCTACCGGGTTTTGTAGGAGCAGCCTTGTGCTGCGAAAGGGCCCGAGTGGTCACCGCAGATCAATGTCAGCGGGATTGGCCTCTTCGCAGCACAAGGCTGCTCCTACAGTAAAACGCGTGCGCATTAAAAAAGGGTGACCCTTGCGGATCACCCCTTTTCGATTTGGTAGGCACAATTGGACTCGAACCAACGACCCCCACCATGTCAAGGTGGTGCTCTAACCAACTGAGCTATGTGCCTGTCGTGTGGTGCGCATTCTACGCAATCCAAAAACCCTGTCAACACTTTTTTTCGTGCTAACTCACTGAATCTTAACCTCTTTATAGAAAGGCTTCGGCGACAGCCGGGTAAAGGATTTTTAACGGACGACTAGCGGGTGTTTATTATTATTGATAGCATCGCTACATTCGTTAAAAATATAAAACACGAGGTTCCTCGAGCATGGCCAACACCCCCTACCCCCAGTCCTACTACGCCGCCTCGGCTAACCCGGTGCCGCCACGTCCGGCGCTGCAGGGTGAGGTGGAAACCGATGTGTGCATCATCGGCGCCGGCTACACCGGCCTGTCCAGCGCCCTGTTCCTGCTGGAAAACGGCTTCAAGGTCAGCATCGTCGAAGCGGCCAAGGTCGGCTTCGGCGCATCCGGCCGCAACGGTGGCCAGATCGTCAACAGCTATAGCCGTGACATCGACGTGATCGAACGCACCGTCGGCCCCAAGCAGGCACAACTGCTGGGCCAGATGGCGTTCGAAGGTGGCCGCATCATTCGTGAGCGCGTCGCCAAGTACAACATCCAGTGCGACCTTAAAGACGGTGGCGTATTCGCTGCCCTCACCTCCAAGCAGATGGGCCACCTGGAGTCGCAAAAGCGCCTGTGGGAACGTTTTGGCCACAATCAGCTGGAGCTGATGGACCAGAAGCGCATCCGTGAAGTCGTCGCCTGCGACAGCTACATCGGCGGCATGCTGGACATGAGCGGCGGCCACATCCACCCGCTGAACCTGGCCCTGGGCGAAGCTGCCGCGGTCGAATCGCTGGGCGGCATCATTTATGAGCAGACCCCGGCCGTTCGCATCGAGCGTGGCGCCAACCCGGTCGTTCATACGCCACAGGGCAAAGTGCGCGCCAAGTTCATCATCGTCGCCGGTAACGCCTACCTGGGCAACCTGGTGCCAGAACTGGCCTCCAAGTCCATGCCGTGCGGTACTCAGGTGATCACCACCGAGCCCTTGGACGCGGACCTGGCTCGCACCCTGCTGCCGCAGGACTACTGTGTCGAAGACTGCAACTACCTGCTCGACTACTACCGCCTGACCAGCGACAAGCGCCTGATCTTCGGTGGTGGCGTGGTCTACGGCGCACGCGACCCAGCAAACATCGAGGCGATCATCCGTCCGAAGATGCTCAAGGCCTTCCCGCAGCTGCAGAACGTGAAGATCGACTACGCCTGGACCGGCAACTTCCTGCTAACCCTGTCGCGCTTGCCTCAGGTCGGCCGCATTGGCGACAACATCTATTACTCCCAGGGCTGCTCGGGCCACGGTGTGACCTACACGCACCTGGCAGGCAAGGTGCTGGCCGAGGCGCTGCGTGGTCAGGCCGAACGTTTCGACGCGTTCGCCGGCCTGCCGCACTACCCGTTCCCGGGTGGCCAGATGCTGCGTGTACCGTTCAGCGCCATTGGTGCCTGGTACTACAGCCTGCGCGACCGCCTGGGCTTCTGATACCTCTGTAACATCGCACCGGCCTCTTTGCGGGTAAGCCCGCGAAGCGGCCGGTGCGCGGCTTACCGCCCCAGGCTGATCACCGCCTGTTTGGCGGCGACTTCCTGCCCTGCGCGGGCAAGCTCGTCGGCAGCCTGCAACCAGCGTTGCCGGTCTACCTGGGCGGGCAGTTGCCGCGGCGGTTGCAGCAGCACCGCCCAACTCCCCTGCTTGGCCCAGGCCGAGGCAAAGTCATCAAAGGCCATCAGTTGCCGACGGTGCATGCCTGAGCGCAACAGTACGCGTTGCTTGTAGCGGTCATAACCGATCAGCACGGCGTAGCGTGGCTCGCTCCACCAGGCCGAACCCTCCTCATAACGCAGCAACACCGGGTTGCCCGCCGCCACTTGTGTGAGCAAGGCGTCCAGTTGCTTGTCCAGCGTATACACCACCATGCCGTAGTCGCGTGCGACGCGGGGGATACTGGTATCCAGGGTCTCGGCGCCTTGGGGCAGGTTCAAAGGTTTGTCCAGCAGCCCGGGGGTGATCGGCGCGCCCTGTTGCGAAAGCAGCGCCGCCAAGGCCATGGCGCCGCTGTGGTTGGCGTTACCCCGGTAGAACGGCACGCTGCTGATTTCAACCCGCTGCGGAAGGCCTTTGAGGCTGGCGGGCGGTGCGCTGGCGCAACTGGCCAGGCTGACTGCCACCAGACCAGCCAGCAGCAACCGGCGTGGGGCTGAAGCCAGCGATTTGAAGGAAACTTGCTCCATGGGCACTCGCTTGTTCCGATGCCAGGCAGGCAGCGCCCGGCTCTGGGCACCGATCATAGGGCCCACAGGTGCGCGGGTATAGTCCGACAGCGGCTTGTAGCGAATCGGCCTCAGCAATAGACCTAAGGTCAATGGAACGTCACAAGGGGCAGGCTAGACTAATGAAGTGTCTGTAAGGCGAGTTCTGGCTGACAGCGCTGGCCCGAGAGAAGGAGGCACACATGAGCCTGACCCTGGCAATCCTCATGCTGGTAGGTATGTGGCTAAGCGTCGCAGCCGCCATGCTGTGGGGTGTACTGCGTATCGTACGGCGTCATTCCCATAATCACCTGCCACCGCAGGGTGTGGCCGAACCTCAGGCCGTGCGCGGGGCGCGGCGGCAGGTAGAGGCACATTAAACGCACGTATTTGATGAATACCTGTGGGAGCGGGCTTGACCCGCGAATGGGGCCATGCGGTGGTTGGCACCGGCTTCGCCGGTGTTCGCGGGGCAAGCCCGCTCCCACATGGCCCCGCTTTTTCTAGATCAACCCTCAGCCGCTTCGCGCTTCATCCGCGCCCGGCGAGCCATGATGTTGAGGATCTCGATCAAGGTCGAGAACGCCATCGCCGCATACACATACCCTTTCGGCACGTGAGCGCCCATGCCTTCGGCGATCAGGGTCATGCCGATCATGATCAGGAAGCCCAGGGCCAGCATCACCACGGTCGGGTTGTCATTGATGAACTTGGCCAGCGGGTCGGCCGCCACCAACATCACGATCACAGCAGCGATCACGGCAATGATCATGATCGGCAAGTGTTCGGTCATGCCCACGGCGGTGATGATGCTGTCGATCGAGAAGACGATATCCAGCAACAGGATCTGGCCAATGGCCGCAGCGAAGCCCAAGGTGATGGTGGAGCCGGCCTTGGATTCTTCCTTGGCACCGTGCGGGTCGACGTTTTCGTGAATTTCCTTGGTCGCCTTCCACAGCAGGAACAGGCCACCGGCGATCAGGATCATGTCCTTCCACGAGAAGCTATGGCCGAACACATCGACCACCGGCTCGGTCAGTTGGACGATCCAGGCCACGGTGCTGAGCAGCGCCAGGCGCATGACCAAGGCCATGCTGATACCAATGCGCCGCGCCTTGGAGCGGTACTCCAGGGGCAGTTTGTTGGTGAGGATGGAGATGAAGATCAGGTTGTCGATACCCAGCACGATCTCCATGGCCACCAGTGTGGCGAGGGCGACCCAGGCGGTCGGGCTTGCGGCGAGTTCCAGCAAATATTCCATTTAATCAATCCTGCATCGGGTCTTGGGGTCAGATGTCCTGGGTCTTTTCTTGCTTTTCAACGTCTTTTGGCGGCTGGCCTTCGCTGCCGATGGCATCGCTCAGGGCCTGCTGCGCCGCTTCGTTGGTCTTGTCGATGGCCTGCTTAGCCGACTGGGCCGCCTGGTCGAGCATCTGCTGGGCGGATTTTTCGGCCTGATCGCAGCCGGCCAGGGTGAACAGGGCCAGGGCCAACACCAAAGGCGTGCCAATGGATTTAAGCTGCAACATGGGTTCCTCGCTTGTCGATATTCCGGCGGCGCACGCAGCGCCTGATGGAGTCGCATTCTAAAGAGGCCAATACATCAGGAAAATTCGTATTTTCAGCGGTTATACTTCGGTTTTTACGAATCGAGAAAAAACCGATGCTCAACTACCGCCAGTTGCACTACTTCTGGGCCGTGGCCAAGACCGGCAGCATTGCGCGGGCCAGTGAGCAATTGAACCTGACCCCCCAGACCATCAGCGGGCAGATCAGCCTGTTCGAGCAGACCTATGGCCTGGAGCTGTTTCAACGGGTCGGGCGGCAACTGGAGTTGACCGAGACCGGCCGCCAGACGCTGGTATATGCCGAGCAGATGTTCCAGATCGGCGGCGAGCTTGAAGCGCTACTGCGTGCCGGCCCACAGGAACAGATCCTGTTCCGTGTGGGCGTGGCCGACGTGGTCCCCAAATCCATCGTCTATCGCCTGCTGGCGCCGACCATGGAGCTGGACGAGGTGCTGCGCATCAACTGCCGCGAAGACAAGCTCGAGCGGCTGCTGGCAGACTTGGCGATCCAGCGCCTGGACCTGGTCATCTCCGACAGCCCGATGCCCAGCCACCTGGACATCAAGGGCTACAGCCAGAAGCTGGGCGAGTGCGGCCTGAGTTTCTTCGCCACACAGGCCTTGGCACAACGCCATGCCGGCCCCTTCCCGGCCTGCCTGCAAGATGCGCCGCTGTTGATTCCAGGCCAGGAAACCGTGGTGCGCAGCCGGTTGCTGCGTTGGCTGGGCGAGCAACAGGTGCAGCCGCGCATCGTTGGCGAGTTCGACGACAGCGCCTTGATGCAGGCATTCGGGCAATCGGGCAGCGGCATTTTCGTCGCGCCCAGCGTCATCGCCGAGGAGGTGTGCCGCCAGTATGGTGTGCAGTTGATCGGGCAGACCGAGGCGGTGCATGAGTCGTTCTACGCCATCTCGGTGGAGCGCAAGGTCAAGCACCCGGGCATCGTGGCCATTACCGAGGGGGCACGGCGGGAGCTGTTTCACTGGTAATTTTTCCCACTTCATTGCCGGCAAGCCCTACAGCGGTCTGTGGTAAAGTCCCGCCCTTTCAAAAACCGAGACTGCGCTGCACATGACCCCTGTCTTCCGCCTCCTCAACCGCACCAGCCTGGTGACGCAGATCGTCATCGGCCTGCTCGCGGGCATCGCCCTGGCACTGCTGGCGCCCGACGTCGCCCGCAACCTGGCCTTCCTCGGCAAGGTGTTCGTCAGCGCCCTCAAAGCCGTGGCGCCGATCCTGGTGTTCATCCTGGTCATGGCCTCGATCGCCAACCACCGCCATGGCCAGGAAACCCACATCCGCCCGATCCTGTGGCTGTACCTGCTGGGTACCTTTGCCGCAGCCGTGGTGGCCGTGGTGGCCAGCATGCTGTTCCCGTCGCACCTGGCACTGAGCGCCGGCGACGCCGCCCTGAGTGCACCGGGCGGCATCACGGAAGTGCTGCAGAACCTGCTGCTGAGCGCCGTCGACAACCCGGTCAATGCCTTGCTCAACGCTAACTTCATCGGCGTGCTGACCTGGGCGATCGGCCTGGGCGTGGCCCTGCGCCATGCCGGCGAAACCACCCGCACTGTGGTCGAGGACCTGTCCAACGGCGTGACCCTGATCGTGCGCGTGGTCATCCGCTTCGCCCCGCTGGGCATCTTCGGCCTGGTCAGCGCGACCCTGGCCCAGTCGGGCTTGAGCGCCCTGCTCGGCTACTTGCACCTGCTGGCCGTGCTGATTGGCTGCATGCTGTTCGTGGCCCTGGTGATGAACCCGCTGATCGTGTTCTGGAAGATTCGCCGCAACCCGTACCCACTGACGTTGTTGTGCCTGCGCGAAAGCGGTATCACGGCGTTCTTCACCCGCAGCTCGGCCGCCAACATCCCGGTCAACCTGGCACTGTCGGAGCGCCTTGGCCTGCATGAAGACACCTATTCGGTGTCGATCCCCCTGGGCGCGACCATCAATATGGCCGGCGCCGCGATCACCATCACCGTGCTGACCCTGGCGGCGGTGCACACCCTGGGTATCCCGGTCGACTTGCCGACTGCGGTGTTGCTGAGTGTGGTGGCAGCGGTCTGCGCGTGCGGCGCTTCGGGCGTAGCGGGTGGTTCGCTGTTGTTGATTCCGCTGGCTTGCAGCCTGTTTGGCATCCCCAGCGAGATCGCCATGCAGGTGGTTGCCGTGGGCTTCATCATTGGCGTGCTGCAGGATTCGGCCGAGACTGCGCTGAATTCTTCGACCGATGTGCTGTTCACGGCAGCGGCGTGCCAGGCTGAAGAGCGGCGCGGGGCTTAAGCGTGTTGGGGCCGCTTGGCGGCCCTTTCGACCAGCCCGATGCCTCGGCAAGGCCGTTCAACAAGCGCTGCCAATTGCCTAATGCAGCGGCTTTACCTACGCTAGTGGCCTTTTCCTCGCAATGAGACTGGGCCATGTCAGAACACGAAACCGCAGGTGAAGGCCGTTTCAACAGCACCGAGATTCGCATTCTCGGCTCGCTGATCGAAAAACAGGCCACCAGCCCGGAAAGCTACCCACTGACTCTCAATGCCCTGGTCCTGGCCTGTAACCAGAAGACCAGCCGCGAGCCGGTGATGAACCTCACCCAAGGCCAGGTCGGCCAGGCCTTGCGCGCACTCGAAGGCCAGGGCATGACACGCTTGCAGATGGGCAGCCGCGCCGACCGCTGGGAGCAGCGCGTGGACAAGGCCCTGGAATTGGTGCCGGCGCAGCTGGTGCTGATGGGCCTGATGTTCCTGCGGGGGCCGCAAACCCTCAACGAACTGCTCAGCCGCAGCAACCGCCTGCACGACTTCGACGACACTGAACAAATCCAGCACCAGCTGGAGCGCCTGATTTCACGGGATTTGGCTTTGCACCTGCCGCGCCAGGCAGGCCAACGCGAAGACCGCTATACCCATGCGCTGGGTGACCCGGCAGAAATCGAGGCGATTTTGGCTGCGCGCCAGCAGGAGGGGGGCGCCCGCAGCAGTGGCGGGAGTGTTTCGGAGGAGCGCATAGAGGCCTTGGAAGCCCGGATTGCAGCGCTGGAGGCGCGCCTGGCCGAGCTCGAAGGCTGAGCCCTTTAGTGCTCGGGGTCGGGGAAGTTGCGGCAGCTTTTGCGCTCGGCCAGTTCTTTATCGCTGGGGCGCTGGTCGACGAACACAGTGCGGCCGTCGGCGTAGATTTCCAGATAGCCCCAGTGCAGGTCCTGCTCCTTTTGCCCGGGCTTGGGTGGCACTAGCCACCAGGGTTCGCGGCTGATCAGGGTCATGGGTGAGATTCCTGAGGGTGTCTGGGGTAATCATAGACACCCTCAGGCTTGCGCTTGGCTTACGCCGGCGCCGAGGTGCGGATCAGGTGATCGAAGGCTGCCAGCGAAGCCTTGGCGCCCTCGCCTACTGCGATGACGATCTGCTTGTACGGCACTGTGGTCACGTCACCGGCGGCAAACACGCCTGGGATGTTGGTCGCGCCCTTGGCATCGACAATGATCTCGCCACGCGGCGACAGCTCGACCGTACCTTTCAGCCAGTCAGTGTTCGGCAGCAGACCGATCTGTACGAAGATGCCCTCCAGCGCCAGGTCATGCAGCTCATCGGTGGTGCGATCCTTGTAGCGCAAACCGGACACTTTCTCACCATTGCCCAGCACTTCGGTGGTCAGCGCACTGGTGATCACCTTGACGTTCGGCAAGCTGTGCAGCTTGCGTTGCAACACGGCGTCAGCACGCAGTTGGCTGTCGAACTCGATCAGCGTCACCTGGGCGACAATGCCGGCCAGGTCGATGGCCGCTTCCACACCAGAGTTGCCGCCGCCGATCACCGCCACGCGCTTGCCCTTGAACAGCGGGCCGTCACAATGCGGGCAGTAGGCCACGCCGCGACCGCGGTATTCCTGTTCACCCGGCACGTTCATTTCGCGCCAGCGGGCACCGGTGGCCAGGATCACGGTCTTGGCCTTGAGCGAGGCACCACCGGCCAGGCGTACTTCGTGCAGGCCGCCGTCGGTGGCAGGGATCAACGCCTCGCCGCGCTGCAGGTTCATGATGTCGACGTCATACTGCTTGACGTGTTCTTCCAGCGCGGTGGCCAGCTTCGGCCCTTCGGTTTCCTGCACTGAAATGAAGTTTTCGATGGCCAGGGTGTCGAGCACCTGCCCACCAAAGCGCTCGGCGGCAACACCGGTGCGGATGCCTTTGCGCGCGGCATAGATCGCCGCCGCGGCGCCGGCTGGGCCACCACCGACCACCAATACGTCGAATGCGTCCTTGGCGTTGATCTTCTCGGCCTGGCGGGTGCCGGCGCTGCTGTCGATCTTGCCCAGAATCTCTTCCAGGCCCATGCGGCCCTGGCCAAACACTTCGCCGTTCAGGTAAACGCTCGGCACCGCCATGATCTTGCGCGCTTCGACTTCGTCCTGGAACAGCGCGCCATCGATGGCCACATGGCGTACGTTGGGGTTGAGCACCGCCATCAGGTTCAGCGCCTGGACCACGTCCGGGCAGTTCTGGCACGACAGCGAGAAGTAGGTTTCGAAGGTGAATTCGCCTTCCAGCCCTTGGATCTGCTCGATCACGTCGGCGCTGGCCTTGGATGGGTGGCCGCCGACTTGCAGCAGCGCCAGCACCAGGGAGGTGAATTCGTGGCCCATGGGGATGCCGGCGAAACGCAGGCTGATGTCAGCCCCCGGGCGGTTGAGCGAGAACGAAGGACGACGAGCGTCGCTTCCGTCCGCGCGCAGGGTAATCAGGTTCGACAGGCCGGCGATTTCCACCAGCAGGTCGTGCAATTCGCGGGACTTCGCGCCGTCGTCGAGGGAGGCAACGATCTCGATCGGCTGGGTGACCCGCTCCAGGTAGGTTTTCAGTTGCGATTTAAGCGTGGCGTCCAACATACGGGCGATTCCTTTTTCAATCTTCAGATACAAAAACGCCCAGGCAGCAGCGCCCGGGCGTTTGGCGGGGCGGTAGGTATTTCAGCTTTGGCGGCTGCTTACCGCCCGCGACTGGCGCACGACCTTAGATCTTGCCAACCAGGTCCAGCGACGGTGCCAGGGTGGCTTCGCCTTCTTTCCACTTGGCCGGGCAGACTTCGCCTGGGTGGGCGGCAACGTACTGGGCAGCCTTGACCTTGCGCAGCAGCTCGCTGGCGTCACGGCCTACACCACCGTCGTTGAGTTCGACGATCTTGATCTGGCCTTCTGGGTTGATCACGAAGGTACCGCGATCGGCCAGGCCGGCTTCTTCGATCAGTACGTCGAAGTTGCGCGAGATGATGTGGGTCGGGTCACCGATCAGCGGGTATTCGATCTTGCCGATGGTGTCCGAAGTGTCGTGCCAGGCTTTGTGGGTGAAGTGGGTGTCGGTGGACACGCCGTAGATCTCGACGCCCAGCTTCTGGAACTCGGCGTAGTTGTCAGCGAGGTCACCCAGTTCGGTTGGGCAGACGAAGGTGAAGTCAGCCGGGTAGAAGAACACGACAGACCACTTGCCTTTCAGGTCGGCTTCGCTGACCTGGACGAACTCGCCTTTGTGGTAGGCAGTGGCGTTGAACGGTTTGACTTGGCTGTTGATGATAGGCATGAGAGACGCTCCTTCATGGGGTTGGAATCAGTTGATGGAGAGAATCCTAACCGTTCATCCCAATGAAGGCTCATTGGCAAAGCTGATGCTGCTGATTGGTTTTGGCTATAACCAGGGTTTATTAATAGAAGAGATTGCGCTGAACAACCAGCTGCTGCTTGTGTAGGAAAACCCTGTGGGAGCGGGTTTACCCGCGAACACCGGCAAAGCCGGTGCCATACACCGCGTTGTATTCTTCGCGGGTAAACCCGCTCCCACAGGGTGGTGTCGTCACACGCGATTATCAGCGGGTAACGGTACGCATGGTCACGAACTCTTCGGCCGCCGTCGGGTGCACGCCGATGGTCTCGTCGAACTGCTGCTTGGTCGCCCCGGCCTTCAGCGCAATCCCCAGGCCCTGGACGATCTCACCGGCATCCGGCCCAACCATGTGGCAACCCAGGACCTTGTCGGTCTCGGCATCGACCACCAGCTTCATCAGGGTCTTTTCCTGGATGTCGGTAAGGGTCAGCTTCATGGCCCGGAAACGGCTCTCGAAGATCTGCACCTTATGCCCGGCTTCCAGCGCCTGTTCTTCGGTCAGGCCGACGGTACCGATCGGCGGCTGGCTGAACACTGCGGTGGGGATGTTCTGGTAGTCCACCGGGCGGTACTGCTCGGGCTTGAACAACCGCCGTGCAACGGCCATGCCCTCGGCCAGGGCCACGGGGGTAAGCTGCACCCGGCCGATCACATCGCCAATGGCGAGGATCGATGGCGCGGTGGTCTGGTACTGGTCGTCGACGCGAATGTAGCCGCGGGCATCCAGCTCGACGCCGGTGTTTTCCAGGCCCAGGTTGTCCAGCATCGGCCGGCGACCGGTGGCGTAGAACACGCAGTCGGCAACCAGCTCGCGGCCGTCCTTGAGAGTGGCCTTGAGGCTGCCGTCATCCAGCTTGTCGATACGCTGGATGTCCGCATTGAACTGCAGATCGAGGCCACGTTTTTCCAGCTCTTCTTTCAGGTGCGTGCGCACCGAGCCGTCGAAGCCACGCAGGAACAGGTCGCCGCGGTACAGCAAGGTGGTGTCGGCACCCAGGCCCTGGAAGATGCCGGCAAACTCGACGGCAATGTAACCACCGCCCACCACCAGCACACGTCGTGGCAGTTCCTTGAGGTAGAACGCCTCGTTGGAGGTGATGGCCAGTTCCTTGCCTGGGATGTCTGGCACCTGCGGCCAGCCACCGGTGGCGATGAGGATGTGCTGGGCCGTGTAGCGCTGGCCGTCGACGTCCACTTCGTTGGCGCCGGTCAGCCGTGCATGGCCTTGCAACAAGGTCACCCCGCTGTTGACCAGCAGGTTGCGGTAGATGCCGTTGAGGCGCTCGATTTCCCGGTTCTTGTTGGCAATCAAGGTGCCCCAGTCGAAATGCCCTTCTTCCAGGGTCCAGCCGAAGCCTGCGGCTTGTTCCAGCTCGTCAGCGACGTGCGCGCCATACACCAGCAGTTTTTTCGGCACGCAGCCGACGTTTACGCAGGTACCGCCCAGGTAGCGGCTCTCGGCCACTGCCACTTTCGCGCCAAAGCCCGCGGCAAAGCGCGCAGCGCGCACACCGCCGGACCCGGCACCAATCACGAACAGATCAAAATCGTAGGCCATTTATTCAGTCTCCTAGGCTGGCGCCCAGCATACCGCCGTTGGCCGCCGCAAACAAAAAAGCCACCCCGAAGGGTGGCTCTCAGACCTGCCAGGCTTATCAGTAAGCCTTGCCCGTCTTGTAGTAGTTCTCGAAGCAGAAGTTGGTCGCGTCGATGTAGCCTTCGGCGCCACCGCAGTCGAAACGCTTGCCCTTGAACTTGTAGGCGATCACGCAGCCATCTTTGGCCTGCTGCAGCAGGGCGTCGGTGATCTGGATTTCACCGCCTTTGCCCGGCTTGGTGTTGGCGATGATATCGAAGATATCCGGGGTCAGGATGTAGCGGCCAATGATCGCCAGGTTCGATGGCGCGTCTTCAGGGGCCGGTTTTTCGACCATGTCGGTGACGCGGAAGATGTCGTCGCGGATCATCTCGCCGGCGATCACGCCGTACTTGTTGGTTTCCTGCGGGTCGACTTCCTGGATGGCAACGATCGAGCAGCGATACTGCTTGTACAATTTGACCATCTGGGTCAGAACACCGTCACCTTCCGGGTTGACACACAGGTCGTCAGCCAGGACAACGGCGAACGGTTCGTCGCCGATCAGCGGACGGCCGGTGAGGATCGCGTGGCCCAGGCCCTTCATTTCGGTCTGACGGGTGTAGGAGAAAGAGCACTCGTTGAGCAGACGACGGATGCCGACCAGGTATTTTTCCTTGTCGGTGCCCTTGATCTGGTTTTCCAGCTCGTAGCTGATGTCGAAGTGGTCTTCCAAAGCACGCTTGCCACGGCCAGTCACGATGGAGATCTCGTTCAGCCCGGCATCCAGCGCTTCTTCAACGCCATACTGGATCAGCGGCTTGTTGACCACCGGCAGCATTTCCTTGGGCATGGCTTTGGTAGCGGGCAGGAAGCGGGTGCCGTAGCCGGCGGCCGGGAACAAGCATTTTTTGATCATATACGTCCTTAACGAAGGCTAGGCCTGTGGAATTCGGCGCAGTCTAATCAGGCGGCAGTCACCTTACAATGCCCCACCTGAGGCCGACCGATGCCATGATAGAGATAACCCAGTGTAGATAGTTCCTGAGCATCGTAAATATTGCGACCATCGAATACCACTGGCATGCGCATAAGCCCCCGCACCCGTAGGAAGTCCGGCTGCCTGAATTGCTTCCATTCGGTCACCAGTACCAAGGCGTCCGCGCCTTCGACGCAGGCGTAAGGGTCTTCGCTCAGGCGCAGTTGGCCAGTGGCCAAGGCGTGCGGGTAGCGACATGCCATGCCGCCCAGCGCCACCGGGTCGCAGGCCTGTACCCGCGCACCGGCCGCCAGCAAGGCGTCGATCAGTACCAGGCTGGGCGCCTCGCGCAGGTCGTCGGTACCGGGTTTGAAGGCCAACCCCCACAGCGCCACGCTACGCCCACGCATGAAGCCGCCAAAATGCTGGTGCAGCGCCTTGAACAGCAAGGTTTTCTGCGCTTCGTTACGGGCTTGCACCGCCTGCAGGATACCCGCCGGGTAGCCAAGCTGCTCGGCGGTGCGGATCAGCGCCCGGACATCCTTGGGGAAGCACGAGCCGCCATAGCCACACCCGGCATAGATGAAATGGCTGCCGATGCGCCGGTCGCTGCCAATGCCTCGTCGCACCTGCTCGATATCCACGTCCAGCTGCGCGCAAAGCCCGGCCAGCTCGTTGATGAAGGAGATCTTGGTGGCCAGAAAGGCATTGGCGGCGTATTTGCTGAATTCGGCGGCGCGCGGCGCCATCAACAGGATGCGTTCACGGTTACGCACAAACGGCGCATACAGCCGCTGCAGGCACTGGCTGGCGGCTGCGCTGTCGGTGCCGATGATGATGCGGTCCGGGCGCATGAAGTCTTCCAGGGCGCTACCCTCCTTGAGAAACTCGGGGTTGCTCGCCACCTCGACAACAAAGCCTGCGCCACGCTCGCGCAGGCCAAGCGCAATGTGCCGGGCTACGCGTTCCGCGGTGCCTACGGGAACAGTCGACTTGTTCACCACCAGGCACGGGTGGGTCAGGTGTCGCCCCAGGCTGTCGGCCACGGCCAGCACATGCTGCAGGTCGGCTGAGCCGTCTTCCTGGCTCGGTGTGCCCACTGCGATGAACACCACCTCGGCGGCGGCCAGGGCTTGCTGCCAGTCATCGCTGAAGGCCAGCCGGCCCGCCTGCATGGCGCTGTGCAACAGCGCCTGCAGGCCTGGCTCGTGGATCGGGCAGTGGCCTTGGCGCAGTTGCATCAGGCGCTGCGGGTCGCGTTCCAGGCAGACCACGCGATTGCCCATTTCGGCAAAACAGGCCGCCGTCACCAAACCAACATACCCCGCCCCGATCACACAGAGTTCCATGGCCGCGCTCCTTGAGGATGATGGCGGCCATTGCAACCCGGCAGTGGTTGCAGGGCGGTGACGGGTAGATGACAAAAACGGTTGTTGCCTGTGCTGGCCCGCGAAGAGGCCAGCACAGCAACCCTATCAGCTACCGGTTCCCTGCCCGATCAGCACCCCCTCGACCTTCTGCCCATACAGGTTCACCCCGTCATTGGCATGAAACTTCAGCCGCGTCTTCTCGATAGAGCCGTCCACCAACCGCGGGTCCTGCGGCCGCTCATGGCGGTTGATCCATGCCGCCACATCCCAGGCCTGTTCATCGCTCAGGCTGCCAGGCTTGCCCAGCGGCATGTTGTATTTGATGAAGGACGCCGCCGTATTGATACGGTGCATCCCGGCACCCCAGTTGTAGGAGTCTTTGCCCCACAACGGCGGCATCACATACTCGCCGGCCACCTGCTGCCCTTCGCCATTGTCGCCGTGGCAAATTGCACACTGGTCACGGTAGACCTGCTGACCACGCTTGAAGTCGTAGCCACCCTTGGGCTGAGGGACATCCGGGTAGCCGCGCCCGGCGATCTCCACGCCTGTGGGCGCCTTGGTCGACAACCAGTAGGCATACACCGACAACGCCGTCATCTGCGGGCTGTCTGCCGCCGGTGGCTTGCCATTCATGCTGAACTGGAAACACCCCTGAATGCGCTCGGCATAGGTGTTGACCTTGTCATTTTTCTTGCGATAGGCCGGGTACATCGGATACGCACCCCACATCGGCGCGGAATGGGCCAGGCGCCCCTGATCAAGGTGGCAGTTGCTGCAGTTCATGCCGTTGCCCACGGCATCCGGCATCAGCCGCCGGGTATCGACAAACAGCGCATGGCCCTGGCGGACCATCTTGCCAAAGGCATTGTCCGGCAACTCGCTCTCGGCAGGCGGCACGAACTGCGGCGCGGCCTGCACGCCCGGCACTTTCAACTGCGACTGGTCTTCCATGGCGATCGGGGCTGCCTGGGCACTGCCCATGGCCAACAGCAGCACGGCTGGAATCATCGGCTTCATGGCGTGACCTCCGGGTGGGCGGGACGGGCGAAGAACGCGGCAATCGCCTTGACCTCGTCATCGGTCATGGCCTTGGCCACGCCGACCATCAGTTGGTTGGGGTCATTGCTGCGGCTGCCGTCGCGCCAGGCATTCAGTTGGGCTACCAGGTAAGCCGCAGGCTGGCCTGCAAGCGGAGGGAAATGCTCACCCACGCCGCTGCCGCCTGGGCCGTGGCATTGCACACATCCTGGAATCTGCCGCCCCCAGTCGCCATACAGTGCCAGGCGCGTGGTGGGGTCATCGGCTATCTGCTGGCGGCGCAGATCGGCTGCTGGCTCAGCCGGGAGGCTGGCCAGGTAGGCACTGACGGCTTTGATTTCGTCGTCGCTCAGGGCCTTGGCAAGCGGTTCCATGACCGGCTGCTTGCGGGTGCCATTGCGCCAATCCTGCAATTGCTTGCTGAGGTAACCGGCCGGCAGGCCGGCCAAGCGAGGGAACCCGGCAGCGGCAATGCCCTTGCCGTCTGGGCCATGGCAACCTATACAGGCCATGGCGGCGGGGTTCGCCCCACCCTGGGTGAAGATCTTCTGGCCATCGGCGGCATGCGCCGTGGGCCAGGCCAGGATCAGCAGGCTGCCGATCACGACTCGACTCAACGGGGTCATCACGAATCTCCATTTCTTTTGTTATAAGCTTAGGCTTAAAAAACATAAGCAAATGGATACTAGACCCGTAGGGCAAGTCGCAACAACGCCAACACCGACCAGGTGACAGCGATTGGCCGTTTAACCGCGCATCCGTTGCGCCAGATCAATGGCCAGAAATGCATTGCGTCGCTGCGGTGCGCACATCACCCAGGCGCAACGGGAAGTTGTTCAACCGTTCATGCAATTTGATGCTGCTGCCGCTGCCACGCGAGTCGATATCGACCAGTGCCGCCGGCCCAGCCCCGGCCGTGAGCTTTTGCGGGACGATCAGGCGCAAGCCATCACCACGTTGCTCCTCGACCAACGGATCACGGGTATCGGCCAGCTTCTGCTTGACGCAATCGGCGTATTCACGCGGTGTCTTGCCAGACATCACATCCAGCGTTTCATGCGACTGCTCAAGCTCCGAAACGCTGACACAGCCCCCAAGCCCCAGGAACAACGCCGCCACCATCCACTTCATTTGCAGCACCTCTGCCATCAAGAATCCAGTTCGACCACAGCCACGCCTGTTTGCTCCCTGCTTTGGCAGAATTATCTACGCCTGGCCATCGAGCGCGGCAGCTTAGCGTGACATCGTGGTATCTTTCGCCTTTGCAGATCCAAACCTTGCGGAGCATCACATGAAATTCGTACACCAGCGCGAGCACCTCAACGAGGACGATATCGTCGTCATCGAGTGCTCCCAGCGCTGCAACATCCGCCTGATGAACGACGCCAACTTCCGCAGCTTCAAAAATGGCGGTCGACACACCTACCATGGTGGTGCCTTCGACAAGTTCCCGGCCAAGATCACCGTTCCAAGTACCGGTTTCTGGAACATCACCCTCGATACCGTGACCACGCGCCCGATCTCGGTAACGCGCAAGCCGACCTTGACCCACAAGATCAAGATCATCCGTCGCTCGTCGTCGAAACTCAGATAAGACCGCCATGACCCAGACCATCAAGTACGTCATCAAATACAAACTCGACGGCGCGCGCCGTTGGGATTTCGCACTCATGAGCGATGCCTCCCAGGAGCAGGCGCTGCAAGCGCTGCGCAAGATCCACGGCGACGACGCCGAAAAGATCAGCGACATCCAGGTCAGCAAGGCCCTGTAAACGCCCCGCAGGTACTGCCGCACCGATCACGCCGTCCGCAAGGAGACCCGCATGAGCCCTTGGCCCGACCGCCGTATTCTCGATCTGCTGGGCATTGAAGTGCCTATTCTGCAGGCGCCGATGGCAGGTGCGACGGGCTCGGCCATGGCCATTGCCGTGGGCGCTGCTGGCGGCCTTGGCGCACTGCCCTGCGCCATGTTGAGCAGTGACCAGGTACGTGATGAGATCGAAGCGTTCCGCGCCGCCTGCCCTGCGCGGCCGCTGAACCTGAACTTCTTCTGCCACCAACCACCACCGCCCGACGCGATCCGCGAGGCGCGCTGGAAGCAGGCACTCAAGCCTTACTACAACGAGGTGGGTGCCGATTTCGACGCCCCTACCCCGGTCTCCAACCGTGCGCCATTCGATGAGCAAAGCTGCCAGCTGGTCGAGCAGTTGCGCCCTGAAGTGGTGAGCTTTCACTTTGGCCTGCCCGAGCCCCACCTGCTGCAACGGGTCAAGGCCAGTGGTGCCAAGGTGCTGTCCAGTGCTACCACGGTGGAAGAAGCGCTATGGCTGGAGCGTAACGGCTGCGACGCGATCATCGCCATGGGCTATGAAGCGGGCGGCCATCGCGGCATGTTCCTCAGTGAAGACATCACCAGCCAGATTGGCACCTTCGCCCTGGTGCCACAGATCGTCGACGCGGTCACGGTACCGGTGATTGCAGCCGGGGGCATCGCCGACCACCGTGGCCTGGTCGCGGCCCTTGCGTTGGGCGCCTCGGCCGTGCAGATTGGCACGGCCTACCTGTTCTGCCCCGAGGCCAAGGTGTCTGCGGCTCACCGCCGCGCGCTGGACACCGCGCCCGCCAGCGACACGGCCCTGACCAACCTGTTCACCGGCCGCCCAGCGCGGGGCATCAACAACCGCATCATGCGTGAGCTGGGGCCGATGAGCGACCTGGCACCGCGCTTCCCGCTGGCAGGTGGCGCATTGATGCCACTGCGTGCAATCACCGACCCGCAAGGCAACAGCGACTTCAGCAACCTATGGTCGGGCCAGGCGCTGCGCTTAGGCAGGCACATGCCGGCAGCTGAGCTGACCCAGGAAATTGCCAGCAAGGCACTGCAAACGCTATCGCGCTGAACAGCACGTGCAGGCCATTACCGCCGTCGTCGTCCAGCCCCCTTCCCGGCCAATGGCCTATCGCTATATAGTTCACGCTATAACGATAACCCAAGGAGCTGTCTTCATGCGTATCCGCCCATTCCACCTGGCCGCCACTGCACTGGCGAGCCTGATCTGCCTTAACACTGCCTGGGCCGACGAAGTCCAGGTCGCGGTCGCAGCGAACTTCACAGCCCCCATCCAGGCCATAGCCAAAGACTTTGAAAAGGACACCGGCCACACGCTGGTCGCCGCCTATGGTGCTACCGGGCAGTTCTACGCCCAGATCAAGAATGGCGCGCCGTTTGAAGTATTCCTCGCCGCCGACGACAGCACCCCGGCCAAGCTCGAGCAGGAAAAGGAAATCGTCCCAGGCTCGCGCTTCACCTACGCCATCGGCACCCTGGCCCTGTGGTCGGCGAAAGAAGGTTACGTGGATACCAAGGGGGACGTGCTGAAGCAGAACACGTACAAGCACCTGTCCATCGCCAACCCTAAAGCCGCCCCCTACGGCCTGGCCGCGACCCAGGTGCTCGACAAGCTGAAACTGACCGAGGCCACCCAGGGCAAGATTGTCGAAGGGCAGAACATCACCCAAGCCTTCCAGTTCGTGTCCACCGGTAATGCCGAGCTGGGCTTCGTCGCGCTGTCGCAAATCTACAAGGACGGCAAAGTCACCAGCGGCTCGGCCTGGATCGTGCCGTCCAACCTGCACGACCCGATCCGCCAGGACGCTGTGATACTCAACAAAGGCAAGGACAGTGCCGCTGCCAAGGCGCTGGTCGAATACCTGAAAGGCCCGAAAGCCGCCGCGGTAATCAAATCCTACGGTTATGAACTCTGATGCCACTGGACGCCAGTGACCTGGGTGCCATCTGGCTGACCATCAAACTGGCCAGCCTGACCACCTTGATCCTGCTGATCGTCGGCACGCCCATCGCTTGGTGGCTGGCGCGCACGCGCTCTTGGCTGCGTGGGCCGGTGGGCGCGGTGGTGGCCCTGCCGCTGGTGCTGCCACCGACGGTCATCGGCTTTTACCTGCTGATCGCCCTCGGGCCCCATGGCTGGCTTGGCCAGGCCACCCAGGCATTGGGGCTGGGCAGCGTGGTATTCAGCTTCAGCGGGTTGGTGATCGGCTCGGTGATTTACTCCATGCCCTTTGTGGTGCAACCCTTGCAAAACGCCTTTGGCGCCATCGGCCAGCGGCCGCTGGAAGTCGCTGCCACCCTGCGCGCCAGCCCATGGGACACCTTCGTCCATGTGGTACTGCCGCTGGCCCGCCCCGGGTTCATCACCGCCAGCATTCTGGGCTTTGCCCATACCGTGGGCGAGTTTGGCGTGGTGCTGATGATCGGTGGCAACATCCCCGACAAAACCCGCGTGGTCTCGGTGCAGATCTTCGATCACGTCGAGGCCATGGAGTATGCGCAAGCCCACTGGCTGGCCGGTGCCATGCTGGTGTTCTCGTTCTTGGTGCTGCTCCTACTGTACGCTGGGCGCCGCGGCAAAGCTGGCTGGAGCTGAAATGACTGCATCGATTGTGGCGCGCCTGAAGCTGGCGCGCGACGACTTTACCCTGGATGTCGACCTGCAACTGCCTGGGCGCGGGATCAGCGCGCTGTTCGGCCATTCCGGGTCTGGCAAAACCTCCTGCCTGCGCTGCCTGGCGGGGCTGGAGCGCGCCGCCAGCGCCTACATCGAAGTAAACGGCGAGGTCTGGGAAGACAGCAGCCGCGGCTATTTTCAAGCGCCTCACCTGCGCCCGGTGGGCTATGTATTCCAGGAAGCCAGCCTGTTCCCGCACGTGTCGGTGCGCGGCAACCTGGAGTTTGGCTGGCGCCGGGTTGCGCCCAGCGAGCGCAAGGTCAGCCTCGAACAGGCGTGCCAGTTGCTGGGCATCGGCCACCTGCTCGCACGTCGGCCCGCCACGTTGTCCGGCGGTGAGGCGCAGCGGGTCGGTATCGCACGCGCGCTGCTGAGCAGCCCACGGCTGTTGTTGATGGACGAGCCGTTGGCTGCCCTCGATGGGCCGCGCAAGCGCGAAATCCTGCCGTACCTGGAGCGCCTGCATGACGAGCTGGATATCCCGCTGGTGTATGTCAGCCATGCCCAGGACGAAGTAGCGCGCCTTGCCGACCACCTGGTGTTGCTGGAGCAAGGCCAGGCCGTGGCCAGCGGCCCGATTGGCGAAACGCTTGCACGCCTGGACCTGTCGCTGGCCCAGGGCGAAGATGCCGGGGTGGTGTTCGAAGGCCTGGTAGTCGGGCATGACCCCCATTACGACCTGCTCGACCTTCGCCTGCCCGGCAACGGCGCGCCGATACTGCGCATCGCCCACCCCGCTCACGTCATGGGCAGCACCCTGCGGGTAAAGGTGCAGGCGCGCGACGTGAGCCTGGCCCTGACGGCGGACAGCGCCTCCAGCATTCTCAACCGGTTGCCGGTACAGGTGCGCGAAACCCGCCCGGCAGACAATCCGGCCCATGTGCTGGTGAGCCTGGATGCCGGGGGCAATGCCTTGCTGGCGCGCATCACCCGCTTCTCGGCAGACCAGCTTGGCCTGCACCCAGGCCAGGCCCTGATCGCCCAGATCAAGTCGGTGGCTTTATTGGGCTGAGCAACCCTGACGCGACCGTTGTCCATTGATCAGAGACCTGATCGAGGCCTGCCGCCGATGCTCGACTGCCCCCTGCCCCGCACCCTGCATTACGTTGACGACAGCCAACCTGGCCTGAGCCGACGGCGCTGGCGCGACCGCTTCATCTACCTGGACACCGAGGGGCAGCGGGTTCGCGACGCCGACACCCTCGCACGCATTGCCGCACTGGTGATCCCCCCAGCCTACAGCGATGTGTGGATCTGCGCCGACCCGCAAGGCCATCTGCAAGCCACCGGCCGCGACGCCCGTGGCCGCAAGCAGTACCGCTACCATGAGCAATGGCGCGAACTGCGCGACCAGCACAAATACGGGCGCATGTTGGCATTTGCCCAGGCACTGCCGAAATTGCGCTCGCAACTGGAGACCCACCTGGCCAGACCGGGCCTGGACCGGGAAAAGGTGATGGCACTGGTCGTCAGCCTGCTGGACCACACCCTGATCCGCATCGGCAACCAGCGTTACCTGCGCGATAACCAGTCATACGGGTTGACCACGCTGCGCAACCGTCACGTCAAGGTGCAAGGCGGCACCATCCGCTTCCAGTTCCGCGGCAAGCGCGGCGTCGAGCACGATGTCACCTTGCACGACAGGCGCCTGGCCAACCTGCTCAAGCGCTGCATGGAGCTGCCGGGCCAAGCGCTGTTCCAGTACCTCGACGAAGAGGGGCAACGCCACAGCATCGGTTCCAGCGATATCAACCAGTTCTTGCAGGCGCTTACTGGCGCTGACTTTACCGCCAAAGACTACCGCACCTGGGCTGGCAGCAGCCTTGCGCTGAACCTGCTCAGGCCGCTGGCCTGGGAGCCGGAAACCGAAGCGAAACGCCAGGTCGCTGCCATCGTCAAGCAGGTCGCCACGCGCCTGGGCAATACCCCGGCGGTATGCCGGCGCTGCTACATCCACCCGGCCGTGCTGGAACACTTTGCCCTCGGCCGCCTGGCCAGTTTGCCCCGCAAACGTAATCGCAAAGGCCTGGATCCAGAAGAAGTGGCGCTGTTGTTATTTCTGCAGGCGCTGGAGGAACAGGACGATCATTGACACTGTCTATTTAGGCCATGATGCAGAGAAATTTCCCATCCGGGCTGAACCCCCCTATTCTTGCCACCGAGCACCTTCGCCGGGACACCGCTTGCGGCAGTTACCGGCGCCTGCACCTGAAGATACGCAACAGAATTTGTCTGTCGGGGAATTCCTATCCGCCGAAAGCGTCTTTAATGAGAAGGAAGAGGGACTGGCTCCCACCGCCGCGGCAATTAGCCCGACGGATTTCAACATTACCAAGGAGAACTACATGCTGATACTCACCCGTAAGGTTGGCGAAAGCATCGTCATCAACGATGACATCAAAGTCACCATTCTGGGCGTCAAAGGGATGCAGGTGAGGATTGGCATCGATGCACCGAAAGATGTTCAGGTGCACCGCGAAGAAATCTTCAAGCGTATCCAGGCTGGCAACCCAGCCCCGGAAAAACACGACGACTCGCACTGAGCAGCACTGCCTCAAGCCGCACGGACGCGCTTGATCGACCTGCGCCTCAGGTGCCCAGCAGTTCGCGCACCTTGGCGATCATCCTGTCCATATCGAAGGGCTTGTCGAACACCGCGGCGAACAACTCCGGGCATCCTTGGCTGGCCTGCGCGCCGCTCATGAGGATGACCGGCAAGTCGCTCAGCTGCAGCTCATCGCGCATCCTGCGTGCCAGCTCTTCACCATTGAGCAACGGCATCATGTAGTCGGTGATCACCAGCTCGACGCGTTTTTCCTTCAGTGCTTCCAGCGCCTTGAGGCCATTGCTCGCCTTTTCCACCAGATAACCTTCATCCTCCAGGGCAAAGCCGAGGATGTCGGCGATCAGGTATTCGTCATCGACGATCAGAATGGTGCTCATCAGCCGCCCCGTCACCCGCCACCTTGCTGCACTGGCGTCCCCGAGAGCACGCCGCTGGCGCCCTCGAAGGCCTTGCGCAAGGTAATGCCCTGCGGGCCGAGCAACAGCTCGTGCAGCGCGGGGTCATGGTGGCTGTCACGCACCTTGAGAATCGACAGCATGCGCCGCAGCTGGGAATCCAGTTCGACGAAACGCATCAGCATCAAGTTGTCGACGATGCTCGACAGGTCCGGTGCCGGGGCCATGATTTCCGACCCGAACATGTCACGCATCTCCCAGGTCAGCAGCACACTGACGTCTCGCGCCCGCAACTCGCCGGTCAAGGCGCGGAAAAACGCGTTGAGCCGAGTCGGGTCAATTGCCAGGCGGCTGAAGGCGCCCAGGCTATCGATCACCACACGCTTGCTGCCTTGGGCCTCGACGCGCTGAAGCAAGCGCGCGCCGACCTGGTCCAGCAAACCCTCCGTGGTGGGCTGCCAGCACAGCTGCAGCGCACCTTCGCGTTCCAGAGCGGCAAAATCGTAGCCAAGCGATAGCGCCTTGAGGCGCAGGCGTTCGGGTGTTTCGTAGAATCCAAAATGCACACCAGGCGCTTCTTTCGTGCACGCACCAAGAAAGGCCAGGCCCAGTGACGTTTTGCCAATACCGGAGGGCCCCATGATCAGGCTAACGGAGCCTGTAGCCAGCCCGCCGTCGAGCATTTCATCCAGGCTCGGAATGCCCGAAGAAACACGGCTCAGGCTGGCGTTGCCCAGGTGGCTGGGGTGGCTGAACAGCGATTCAAGACGTGGAAAAACATGCATGCCCGCTTCATCGATCAAGCATTCATGGCGCCCCGACAGGGCTGCGCTACCACGCGTCTTGCGCAGTTGAATATGGCGCACGGCACGGCTGCCCACCAGTTGCTCGCCCAGTTCGAGCACACCATCGACCATGGTGTGCTCCGGGCTACCCTCGTCCAGCCGGGCGCTGGTCAACAACAGCAGTGTGCAGCCGGCAAAGGCGGCGTGGCCTTGCAGTTCCGAGACGAATTTCTTGGTGTCCAGGGTCGTTTCGGCGCGCACGCGGGCATTGAGCACCCCATCGACGATCAGCAGGCTGGCCTGCTGCCGGTTGATTTCCTGGCGCAGCAGCTTGACCACGGCATCGAGCCCTTCCTGCTCCAGGGTATCGAAGGCACTGACAAATTGAATCTGGTCGCCCACCAGGGTCGGATCAAAAAACGCCAGCGTCCCAAGATATTGGAACAGCCGCTCGTGCGATTCACTGAGCAACGTCGCCACCAACACCCTGCCGCCACCCTGTACGTGGCCACAGGCCAACTGATTGGCGAGGATGGTTTTACCCGCGCCAGGCGGGCCTTGAACGATGTAGGACGCGCCCGCGACCAGCCCGCCCTTGAGCAGGGCATCGAGCCCTCCGATCCCCGTCACCAGCCGCTTGAGTGCTTGTGCCATGGTGTGTACCTGTAGAATTGGTGATCCGCTTATGGGTCACACGCGGGCAAATAAAGACGCATGCACGTGCCTTGGCCAGGCACGCTGTCGACGCTGATGGCGCCATTGCTCTGCTTGGCAAAACCGTAAACCTGGCTCAGGCCAAGGCCGGTGCCCTTGCCGAAGGCCTTGGTGGTAAAAAAAGGCTCGAAGATACGTGGCAGTACGTCGGGAGCAATCCCGCTGCCGCTGTCCTGCACCTCGAAGCACACATAACGGCCACGCAACCCTTCAACGTCCCCGGCCAGTTCAACAACATCGACCGCCAGGCCGATGCTGCCTTTACCCTCAATGGCGTCACGGGCGTTGAACAGCAAATTGAGCAGCACCATCTGCAACTGCCCGGCATCGACTTCGATGGCGGGCAGACTCGCGGGCAAATGGTGTTGCAGGTCGATTTCACTTGTCAGCGAATGCTCGAGCAAGCCACGCGTGGCAGCAATCAACTCCAGGGGCGCGATGCGCGTAACATCCAGCTTACGGTGGCGGGCAAAGCTGAGCAGTTGTTGGGTCAGCTCGGTGCCCCGCTCGCCGGCTTCGAGGATGTGATGCAACATGCGCTGGATGCGCTCCGGGTCGTGAGAGGTCAGGGCCAGCCGGGCGGAACTCAGGATGATCGTGAGCATGTTGTTGAAATCATGCGCCAGCCCGCCGGTCAGCTGGCCGAGCGCTTCTAACTTCTGCGCCTGGAACAGCTGCGCACGCACAGCGTCGAGCTGCAGTGCCGATTCGCGCCGGTCGGTAATGTCGCGGGTAACCTTGGCCAGGCCAATGATCTGCCCAAGGTCATCGCGAATCACATCCAGCGCGGCCAGCGCCCAGAATTGCGAGCCGTCCTTGCGCACGCGCCACCCCTCATCCTGCGCCACGCCTTGCTCAAGCGCCTGGCACAGCAAGCGCTCGGGGAGCCCTTGCGCGCAATCCTGGGGGGTGAAGAACAACGAGAAATGCTGGCCGATCACTTCATCGGCCCGGTAGCCCTTGATGCGTTCGGCGCCAGCGTTCCACGACACCACATGCCCCGTCGGGTCGAGCATGTAGATGGCGTAGTCAACCACCGATTGAACCAGCTGTTCATAGCGGTGCGCGGGCATGACAGGGTGTTCGAGACAGTCAGCTGAAACCATGCAGACTCCACAGGCACAGCGGGGAGGAATTGGGTTTAAGCAGGAGTGTCCTCTGCAGCCGCCCCCGTGGCAACTGATTGTCAGTGTTATCGATCGACGAGTACAGGCACTGAGGCGAATCCTGCTGCCTGCGGTCACGGCTAACTTCACCTTGATAATAGGTGCTGGAGTTGACTCAACTATAACAATGGGTTATAAAGCGCGCTTGAATGCAACGCGCTTTCTACTTAGTACATCTGCTTAGAAGCCCGCCGGTCGTCAAGGCCCATTCAAGTGCGAGTGTGGTGGAATTGGTATACACAGCAGACTTAAAATCTGTCGGCGTGAGCCTTGCGGGTTCGAGTCCCGCCACTCGCACCAAATTCCTTCGAAAAGGCGCCCTGGTGGCGCCTTTTTGCTGCCCAGCGGAAATCTTCGGTGCAACTGCTAGAGTGGAGCTTGTCCCTGTCCACTGGTATGCCGCCATGCGCTATTCCCTGTTCGATGGTCAACGCGACTTCATCATCCTGGTTGCCCGCATTCTGCTGATGATTCTGTTTGTTGTGTCCGGGTGGGCCAAGTTGACCGGCTTTGAAGGCACGGTCAGCTACATGACCTCCCTCGGCGCCCCTGCCCCTACGGTTGCCGCGGCCGTTGCGGTGATCATGGAGTTTTTCGTCGGCATCGTGCTGATTCTGGGGTTCTACACGCGCCCGCTGGCCTTCCTGTTTGCACTGTTCGTGCTGGGCACCGCATTGATCGGCCACCCGTTCTGGAACATGGTCGACCCCGAGCGCAGCGCCAACATGACCCAGTTCCTGAAAAACCTGAGCATCATTGGCGGCTTGCTGTTGCTGGCCGTGAGTGGCCCCGGCCGCTTCTCGCTGGACCGTCGCTGACTCACGCGTCTTCGCAGTCGTCGAACCAGGCTGGGTGATCACGTTCCTCATCATCGAGGTCATCCAGCGTTTCCTCATCCTCTTCGACAGGGTCTTCCGCGCCTTGGGCGTCTGCCTCGGGGTCGATGCCGTCGTAAAGGAATTCGTGGTCGAGCAGGTGGTCATGCTCGGGCTCGTGCAGATCGTCTTCGTCGCGCATGCGGGGCGGGCTCCTGGGATGGCGGGAGGCTTGTATAGGCTGAACAGGGGGCGAGGTCAATGGGTTGCGGCTTAATGCTGAGTTAACGGAGCGGGCGCAGCCTGCAGGCTCTCCCTTCAAACGTTATTTGCCCGCCTTTTCATGGCGGGCTTTTTTTTGGGGTGGTGATTTTTGATAGTGGGGCGAAGGGCCTGGCTTGAGATTTTTAGCGCCTTTGAAATCGAGCGCCGCCCGCGCGGCGCATCGCGAGCAACGCTCGCTCCTACGTTTGTTTCGGGCCAGTCATGCCTGTGGGGGCGGCGCGCGACCGCCTTGTTTGTACGACACGATATCAAGCCATGCGCCAAGGCGGTCGCGCGAGCCTGTCACAGGCGTTATTGGCCAAAAACAAACGTAGGAGCGAGCGTTGCTCGCGATGCGCCGCGCGGGCGGCGCTCGATCTTATAAGCGCAGAAGCTCCAACGCCTTACACTTCGCAGCTCACATTCCCCCCAGAATTGAACCCTACCCACACCAAAACGACAGCCTAATGACCCCCGCTTCACGTATTACCGACAATAGGGGCGGCACACTGACCTTGCTCCGTACGTTCTTTTAGCCCGCCCCTTGTAGGCGGGCTTTTCTTTGTCTGCCTCGTCCGACGCTGACCTACGAGCGCCCCCTTCAAAACGCACTAAGCTCCACTATCCGATACTCGGGTATTCGGCTTTTCCACACATTGCCCATCGTCGCTCTGGCGATCCACACCGACGTGCCGATTTTCGGCACAAAGAGGGTGCTCCAATGGCGACAATCGAGACAAAAGCGTTCGCTCGCGGGTTGCTCAAAGTAGAGAACTGCTGGCAGGCCTACATCCTGTCACGCCAATCCACCCAGGGGCTTGCCGGCCACGAACTCACGGCCGCGCAAGAAGCGTGCGACCGCGACTACATTCGGTTTCAGAACCAAAGCCAGCAGTTTTACGCCGAAGTGCGCAAGCGGGTAGGCGACGCTGAAAAGCTGGAAGCGGACTTGGCACGCTACCCACCTCAATAACGTTTCTTCAGCCGTCATTGGGGTCGCTGTGCGACCCCATTCGCCTTATCTGACGACTTTGGAGCTGGGCCACCTCGCCGATGGCAGCTTGGGGCCGACACGATCGGATGCACCAATGCCAGACGCCACTTCCTGGATGGCTCCGCCCTTAGAAAGGAATGCTTTGATCTGCTCGTCTAGCCGCAGGTGGGCTTTGTGCGTGGGGGACTGATGGGAGGCATTCATGACTGAACCTCGATAGAGGAGTCACTGAAATGCAGCAACTCGTTTGTCACTATACGCTGCATCGGCCACAGAATGGGCGAAATCCCCTGTCCTTGCCACCAGAGCCTACGTTTACAGGGCCTCCACTCGCCGGTCACCGGCCGGCGGCGCCGCTTTCAAGATGTGGGTAAAGCTCCCGGTCAGGCCGAACCGAAGCTCTTTGGGCATCAAGAATGTGAAGTGGATGAGCCATGACCCATCGCCGAGCAACAACGTCTCGCTTCTGTACCGAATGACTTCCGCTTCGCTAATGCCGATCGCCACAGCGACTTCCTGATTGCTTGGCTTGCGATCCATTGAGGTGACTCCCTCCGACATTGCGCCGGGAAGCCATCAATACTCCTCCAGAGTCGGAAGCGCTACTTATAAATTTCCACCCTGGCACACCGCTTCATGCTGCAGTAGCCCTTTCAGTATAAAACGTCATCAAAAGGCAATGAGGCCTGCGACAACGCCCTTAGCTAAACGCCAGGGTTTCCACAGGGAAAGGTGGTCGAACAATCGGCTGGAATTGCCCGCGACACCTGCAACAGCGAGGTAGACGAACCACTTTCGCAGCGCTCTGGAGAGTTTCTTTTTTGTGAATCGCAACAGTCGGTACACCTTGAAAAATAACCCTGTCGCTAAAAACGGAAAAGCCCAACACGTGCTGAGCTTAGGCGTCACGCCTCAAGGGGCTTCTGTATTTTCCGCCCCACAAATAAAAGCCCCGCAGACGTTAATCTGCGGGGCTTTCGAATAATGGAGGCCGAGGTCGGAATCGAACCGGCGTAGACGGATTTGCAATCCGGAGCATAACCACTTTGCTACTCGGCCTCAAAGTCGGATCTAGCTGCTTGCGCTTTGCTATCTCCTTGAAACACTGAACCTTTTTCAAAGTTCGCTGCGTTTCGATGGGCGCCATTATGTCTTCAATCATCGAACCTTGCAACCCCCTGAACATAAAAAAATTTCAAGGGGTTCAAGGTGTTAGCGCAAGCGGCCGAGTTTGCTCCAAAGCCCCACCACGGTGTTCTCCACCGTGCCGCTGGCAGCCATGCCAATACGCTCCTGCAGGCTCTTGCGTTCGGCGTAGTGCAGGTGGAACAGGTTGGCGTTGCGGGCGCGGTCGCTGAGGTACTCGTCGCTGGTCTGCAGCTCGTCAACCAGCTTGCGGTTGAGAGCCGCCACGCCCAGCCAGACTTCGCCGGTGGCCACTTCGTCGATGTGCAACTGCGGGCGATAGCGCGAGACAAAGTCTTTGAACAGCTGGTGGGTAATGTCCAGGTCTTCCTGGAACTTCTCCCTGCCCTTTTCGGTGTTTTCGCCGAACACGGTGAGGGTGCGCTTGTATTCGCCCGCCGTGAGCACTTCGAAATCGATGTCATGCTTCTTCAACAGGCGATTGACATTAGGCAGTTGCGCCACCACACCAATCGAACCCAGCACGGCAAAGGGCGCGCTGACGATCTTCTCGCCAATGCAGGCCATCATATAACCACCGCTGGCCGCCACCTTGTCGATGCACACGGTCAACGGGATGCCCGCCTGGCGAATACGCGCCAGCTGCGAAGCCGCCAGGCCGTAGCTGTGTACCAGGCCACCGCCACTCTCCAGGCGCAGCACTACTTCGTCCTGCGGGGTGGCGAGGGTCAGCAGCGCGGTGATTTCGTTGCGCAGGCTCTCGGTGGCCGAGGCCTTGATGTCGCCATCGAAATCGAGCACGAAGACCCGGCCCTTTTCTTCGGCCTTGCCTTTTTTCTGTTGTTTTTCCGCCTTGGCCTGCTGCTTGCGCAGCGCCTTGAGCTGGGCCTTGTCGAGCAGGCCCGACTCCAGGCGCTCACGCAGCTCTTTATAGAACTCGTTGAGGCGGGTGACCTGCAATTGCCCGCCCGGTTTGCGCCGCCCTTTACCGCGCAAACCGGCGATGGCCGACAGCACGACCAGGATGGCAATCACCAGGGTGGCGGTTTTGGCGAGAAAGCTTGCGTATTCGGCAAGAAACTCCACGTTGACTCCTTCATAGACCAGCGCCAGTTCGGCGCGTAACTGCTGCAAGCATACCGGTGCGCCTGAGGCGCTGCCAGCCGGTGTAAACGCTGGCAACACAGTTCAAACAACCTTTTCAAACGCTTGTATGTTTTTTCGTTGACAGCCTGTGTGGCACATCCTAACCTCGCAGCAACCTCAACAGGCCGGATACCTCCGTGGGCAACCTCTACCTGATCCGACATGGCCAAGCCTCCTTCGGTGCCGAGGACTACGACGTCCTCTCGACCATCGGTGTGCGTCAGAGCCAAGCCCTGGGTGAACACCTGGCCCTGCTCGGCGTGCAGCTCGATCGTTGCGTGGCCGGCGACCTGCGCCGCCAGCAGGACACCGCACGCCTGGCCCTGGAGGCCTTGCACGCCACAGGCTGCCCGGTTCCGGCTGTTGAGACCGATGCGGCATTCAATGAGTTCGATGCCGATGGCGTGATCCGCGCCCTGCTGCCCGGCCTGCTGGCGCAAGAACCCGATGCCCTGCGCATCCTGCGCAATGGCGCGCAGCACCGCAGCGAATTCCAGCGCCTGTTCGCGCTGATGGTGCAGCGCTGGCACGTGGGCGATCATCCTGCCGACGATGGCCTGGAGACCTGGCAGGCCTTCACCGCGCGCGTCCAGCGTGGCCTGCAGCGTGTGCTCGAAGGCGCGGGCAGTGGCGACAACATCGCCATCTTCACCTCCGGCGGCACCATTGCGGCCCTGCTCCATCTGGTTACCGGCATTACCCCCAGCCAAGCCTTCGCGCTGAACTGGCAGATCATCAACACGTCGCTCAGCCAACTGAAGTTTCGGGGCCGCGACGTGGCACTGGCCTCCTTCAACAGCCAAGCCCACGTGCAGCTGCTGAGGGCGCCGGAGCTTGTCACCTACCGATGAGCCCGGCTTGTTGTGTCCCTGCGGACGCGAATATAACTTAATAAGGATTACGCCATGAGCGATGTAGCTAAAGCCGTCGAAGCGATGAAAGCAAAGTTCAATCCAGCCGCCGCTGCGGGGCTGGACTTGGTGTTCGGCTTCAACATCACTGACGAAGACAAGCACTTTGCGCTGATCGTCAAGGACGGCAACTGCGAACTGAAAGAAGGCGAAAACCCAGACGCCAACTGCACCCTGGTGCTGGACAGCGAGACCCTCAAGGGTATCGTCAGCGGCGAGACCGACGGCATGCAGGCCTTCATGGGTGGCAAGCTGCGCGTCGAAGGCGACATGATGCTGTCGATGAAACTCAGCGAGCTGTTCCCGTCCTGAGTGATGGGCACGCCGATTGATCAAAAAACCGAAGCCTGACCGGCTTCGGTTTTTTTTTGCCCGATCACATCAAGGCGATTGATCCATCAGCAACACCCTCACCTATATGACGGCTGGCACGCTTGTTCCAACGCCGGCAGGCCATTAGATTAGCCAATAGTTGTTGCGAACGAAAATAAGGAAAACGCATGACGCTCACCGATCAGTCCACCCAGGTCCGCCCCGGCGAAGAACTCGACGCGGCCGTCATCGACCCTTATCTCAAGGCCCATATTCCCGGCCTCGAAGGCTTGCCGAGCATCAGCCAGTTCCCCGGCGGCGCCTCCAACCTCACCTACCTGGTCACCTACCCGGGCCGAGATTTCGTGCTGCGCCGCCCGCCATTCGGGCAGAAGGCCAAGTCGGCCCACGACATGGGCCGTGAATTTCGCATCCTTAATCAGCTCAACAGTGGCTTCCCTTACTGCCCCAAGGCGTACGTGCACTGCACCGACGAGACCCTGATCGGCGGCGAGTTCTATGTGATGGAGCGGGTCAACGGCATCATCCTGCGCTCGGACATCCCGGCTGAACTCAATCTCGACGCAGCCAGCACCGAAGCCTTGTGCAAAAGCTTCATCGACCGCCTGGTCGAGCTGCATCAGGTCGACTACCAAGCCTGCGGCCTGGCCGACCTGGGCAAGCCGGAAGGCTATGTGCAACGCCAGATCGAGGGGTGGACCAGCCGCTACGCCAAAGCCATCACCGATGATGCCCCGCGCTGGGAGCATGTGATTGCCTGGTTGCACGACAAGATGCCCGCCGACCACCCACGCCCCGGCATCGTCCACAACGACTACCGCTTCGATAACGTGATACTCGATGCCGACAACCCGATGCGCATCATCGGTGTGCTGGATTGGGAGATGGCCACCCTCGGTGACCCACTGATGGACCTGGGCAACAGCCTGGCCTACTGGATCGAGGCAGCAGACCCGGCGCCCGTGCAACTGATGCGCCGCCAACCCAGTAACGCGCCCGGCATGCTCACCCGCCGGCAGTTCGTCGACTACTACGCCGAGCGCGCCGGCATTCGCCTCGACAACTTCGATTACTACTATTGCTATGGCCTGTTCCGCCTCGCCGGCATCGTCCAGCAGATCTACTACCGCTACTACCACGGCCAAACCCAGGACAAACGCTTCGCTCAGTTCATCCACATGAACCGGCTGCTGGAGCAGATGGCCTTGCAGGTGACCCGCACCTCCACGCTCTGACGACAGATAACAAGGAAAACAGCATGTCCAAGACCCACTTGTTCGACCTTGACGGCAAGATCGCCTTCGTTTCCGGCGCCAGCCGCGGCATCGGCGAGGCCATTGCCCATCTGCTGGCGCAGCAGGGCGCCCATGTCATTGTCTCCAGCCGCAAACTGGACGGCTGCCAGCACGTTGCCGACGCGATCATCGCCGCCGGGGGCAAGGCCACCGCAGTGGCCTGCCATATCGGCGAAATGGAGCAGATCCAGCAGGTGTTCGCGGGGATACGCGAACAGTTCGGGCGCCTGGATATCCTGGTCAACAACGCGGCCACCAACCCGCAGTTCGGCAACGTGCTGGACACCGACCTGCTCGCCTTCCAGAAGACCGTCGACGTCAATATCCGCGGCTACTTTTTCATGTCGGTGGAAGCCGGCAAGCTGATGCGCGAACACGGCGGCGGCAGCATCATCAACGTGGCGTCGATCAACGGTGTTTCGCCTGGGCACTTCCAAGGCATCTATTCGGTGACCAAGGCTGCGGTGATCAACATGACCAAGGTCTTCGCCAAGGAATGCGCGCCGTTCGGCATCCGCTGCAATGCCCTGCTGCCCGGCCTGACCGATACCAAGTTCGCCTCGGCACTGGTGAAGAACGAGGCCATCCTCAACGCCGCCCTGCAGCAAATCCCGCTCAAGCGCGTGGCCGACCCCAAGGAAATGGCCGGCGCGGTGCTGTACCTGGCCAGCGACGCCTCCAGCTACACCACCGGCACCGCACTCAACGTCGACGGTGGTTACTTGTCCTGATCAGGCCTTGATCGCCTGCAAGGTGTAGCTCAAGGGCAGGCGTGACGGCTGGTGGCGCAAACGCCACTCGCCGTCGGCGCCCTTGTCCATCTGCCCAGGCAACGCTTCCCAAGGGATGCTCGGGTGCTCGACCAGGCCTGTCAGTTGCAGCCCGTGCGCCAGCAAGGCACTGATAACCTCGCCCAGGCCGTGGTTCCACTCATGGGTCTCGGTATGGACGAGGCGCTGGTCGGTTTCGACGTACGTCTGGTCGGTGTGCCACACCGTCGGGGTTTCGTGCTCGAAGTACGGATACTCGATCAACAGGCGGTCCTGGTGGTCTTCGTTGACGGCCATCAGCATCGGGTGGCCATCGCGCAGGAACAGCCGCCCACCCGGCTTCAACAAGGCCGCCACAGCGCGCGCCCACGGCTCGATGCGGGGCAGCCAGCAGAGCGCGCCGATGCCGGTGTAGACCAGGTCGAACGTCCCCGCTGGCAGCACCTGGTCGGCGGCGTAGACATCTGACTCCACATACGCGATTGGCGCTGCGCAGCGTTCGGCCAACGCCCGCGCCTGCGCCAGCGAAGCCGCGGAAAAATCCAGACCACAAACCTGCGCGCCAAGGCGTGCGAGCGACAGGGTATCGGTGCCGATGTGGCACTGCAGGTGAACGGCGTTGAGCCCGTGGATATCGCCCAGCAGCGGCAAGTCGAAACGAACGGTTTCGGAAAGATGCGCGGGGCGTTCGACCAGCAGCTCGACCTCATAGTCTTTCGAGGCAGCGTGCAAGGGGGCGCGTTCGTCCCAGCTGGTGCGGTTGAGTTGCAGCGATCGGTCCATGGTTGACGTCCTTGTCTGCTCGTACTGTTTTATTACAGGCACGTCGCCGCAGCAGCACGCCGCTGCAGCGCCACGCCGTCATTTTTTTGCGCGTAGTAATCGACCCGCGCCCCACCCGCCTGCGGATAAACGTCCACGAACGCCTCGGCCTCGCGGGTATACACGGTGAAACCACCCTGTTTGCGCGGCTCCAGGTAGCCACTGGCATCGTCCCCGAACACCGCCTCTTCCTGCCAGCTGAACTGAATGCATTGGGCAACCAGTTCTGGCGCCTTGTGCGAATCGAGCTGCGCGGTCGGCTTGCCGCCACGTGCCGTTTCCATGGTCGCGGAAGCGCAACCGACCAGCATCAGTACTGCGGCCATCGGCAGAATCGCTCGCATGTTCAATCCTCAGGGCAAAAAAGAAGGCGACTCTAGCATTGGCGGCACCGCGAGTGAATTGTCGGGCGCATGCTGCTGTCGCAGTAGGAACATGCCGTCACAAGGAAACCGCGATGAAAAAGCATCACCTGATACCCGCCTTGCTGCTCGCCGCCCTGCCCTGCCTGCCGTTGGCCGCTTCTGCCGCCCCGTCCGCCGAAGAAAGCATTACGGGGCCAGAAACCCACAACCGTGAACTCAAGGTGGGTGACAAGGCCCCCGACCAATACAAGCGCGATGATCAGACGGTAAAAGACTGGAAGGCCAAAGGCCTGCCCACCCCAGAAAAGGAAAGCCATTGGGTACGCATGGGCGAGCACTACGTGCTGGTGCAGATCACCAATGGGGTAGTGTTGGCGATCCACCCGGCCAGCTGAATCAACTGACCTGCACCAAGGCCGCCATGTGCACGGTGTTGCGCCCGGCGGCCTTGGCCTGATAAAGCGCTGCATCCGCCTGCGCCAGCAGGCTGGAGGTGCTGTCCCTGGGCCCTGGCACACCGCACCACAGCCCGACACTGAAACGCAGCTCGATCTCATCACCGGCAAAACGCGCGGGGCTGTTGGCAATCGCTTCCCGCAAGCCCTGCAACGCGGCCATCGCCCCGCTTCTGTCAGTACCTGGCAACAGCAGCAGGAATTCCTCCCCGCCATAGCGCCCAAGGCTGTCCCCCTGGCGCAAACGCTGCTGCAACTGACGCACGCAATGGCACAACACCTCGTCACCCGCCAAGTGCCCATACAGGTCGTTGATCCGCTTGAAATGATCGATATCGATCATGGCCACGGCCAGGCTGCTCTGCGCCTCGCGGGCGCGGTCCAACTCGACGCCGAAGCGTTCGAGGATCGCCCGGCGGTTGTAGGTGCCGGTCAACACATCGCGCAAGGCCAAGTGCTGTAGACGCGATTCGCTACGCTCCTTGGCCATCAACACCAAGCCGATCGAACACATCATCACCGTGACCGTGCCGATCGCCACCGAAATGCTCTGCTTGAGGTTGCTGGTGTCATAGCGCATTTCCACCGCCGTGCCATTGGCCACCGCCACGGCGCGCATGCCCAGCCCGACCAAGCTGATCAGCGCACCGATCTGCAGCAGCAGGTGCGCCCTGCCTGGTCGCTCGACGTACCGCCTGGCCCAGTACAGGATCATCGAGCACTGCAGCATCAGCACCAGCGTCGCCAGCAGCATGCGTGGTTCGAGGGTGTCGAGAAGCAGCATCAGCCCCACCAGCATGCACGCCGGGATGATGAAGATCAGCCGCCACGGGATCACTTGCTCACGCACCCGGAACAAGCTGGCCGAATAAAACGCCAGGGCCAGTGACAGCAAGCTGTTGCCCAGGCCATAGCTGAGCCACAGCGGCGCTTGCGCGTAAACGGTGTAGCAGACATACGCCAAGGCATGCACCAGCAGCCCGCAGCCGGTTAGCAGCAGGTTGTCGCGGCGGTTGCTGCGGCCGACCAACAACAGGCAGAAAGCCAGAATGGTCGCTACCAGGGCGACCGCGGCGAACAGCGTGGGGGTGTGGGCGATCATCGTGATTCACCGTGTGGCAGTTTGCCGTCTTGGCTGCGGCTTACCGTGCAGTCTAGGTGCCGACGGCCGGCTCGGCCATGACCGAGCGAGACAGAACAGCAGCCGGCAAGCACGCCACTCATCGCTGGCAGGACAATTTTTTGCCCGCCCAGGAAACCAAATGGATCGATCCCAGTCTGAGGAAGTGTCCCGTAAACCTTTGCGGATCAAGGACCTATATCGTGATGACCCGCCTTGCAAGCTTTTCGCTGATTGCCGCCATCCTGCTGACTGCTGGCTGCCACAGCCATCGCTACCATGACGACGACGATGGCTGGCGTGATCGCGACCGTGGCCATGGCCACCATCATCGGCATGACCGTGACGATGACGACGACGACCGTCAATACCGCGGTGACCGCTACTACCGCTGAAGCGTCTTTGCAACCCTGACCCGCCGCCCGCTGCGCGGCACCTTAACCTGATGATTCCTTTTGAGGTTCGTACCATGCGTCTGACTCTGCCTTCCCTTGCCCTCGGCCTGCTGCTGTGCCAGGGCGCTTTCGCCGGTGACGGTACCGCCGCCATTGGCGGTGGCCTGGGTGGTGTACTGGGTAACGTTGTCGGCCAACAGATCGGCGGCAGCACAGGCGCTGCCATCGGCGCCGGTGTCGGCGGCGCTGCCGGCAGTGCGGTAGGCGCTCGCAAGGGCAACCGCACCGAGGCTGCCATCGGCGGTGGCCTGGGTTCTGCGGGCGGTTCGCTGCTCGGTGGCAAAGTCGGCGGTTCTGCCGGCTCCACCATTGGTGCCGGCCTGGGTGGCGCGGCCGGTGGTGCCATCGGTAACCACATGGGCGACAACAACGGCAAGAAGCACCACCGTCACCGTCACTGATCCAGGCGATAAACAGGGGCCGCATAGCGGCCCCTTTTGCGTCTTAAACCCTGCAACACATCAACACACCCTTCATCCCAAGCTGGCACACTGGCTGCTAATGTCTACCGTGCCCCGTGTGAAGGAACACCCCCTCCCCATGAACCACGAGCTGCTCTGGGTCCTCGGCCTGCTGGCCATCGTCGTCGTCCTCTTCATCATCAACCGCCCGCGCATGGACGTGGTCGCCCTCATGGTGATCCTCGCCCTGCCGTTATCGGGCATCCTCACGGTGGAGCAGGCACTGGCCGGTTTCAGCGACCCCAACGTGGTACTGATCGCTGCCCTGTTCGTGATCGGCGAAGGCCTGGTACGCACCGGCATTGCCTACCGCATCGGCGAATGGATGAGCGAACGCGCGGGCAACAGTGAAGCGCGCTTGCTGATACTGCTGATGGTGGCGGTGGCGGGCCTGGGGTCGGTGATGAGTTCTACGGGAGTGGTGGCGATCTTCATCCCGGTGGTGCTGAGCATCGCCGCACGCCTCAAGCTCTCGCCCAGCCGCCTGATGATGCCGCTGAGCTTTGCTGGCCTGATCAGCGGCATGCTCAGCCTGGTGGCCACGCCGCCCAACGTGGTGGTGCACAGCGAACTGGTGCGCCATGGCGAACAGGGCTTCAATTTCTTCAGCTTTACCCCGTTCGGCCTGGTGGTGCTGGTGCTGGGCATCGGCTACATGCTGCTCACCCGCCACTGGCTCAACGGCGAAGTGCGCAAGGACGGCCGGGTAGAAACCCGCCGCACGTTGCTTGACCTGGTACTGGACTACAAGCTCAGCGGCCGCGAGCGGCGCCTGCGCATCCGCCCGCATTCACCGCTGATTGGCCACACCCTGGGCGAGCTGGAGCTGCGTACAAAGCATGGCGCCAACGTGATCGGCATCGAGCGCCAGCACAAATTCACCACACGGGTGATCACCGCCGACTCCAATACCGTGTTGCACCAGGGCGACGTGCTGCTGCTCGACTTGTTCGCCAACCGCGACGACCTGCGCAGCCTGTGCCAGACCATGCAACTGGAGCCCCTGCATTTCAAGGCAGCCTACTTCATCGATCAGTCGCAGGAACTGGGCATGGCCGAAGTGTCGCTGCCACCCGGCTCGCAGCTGATCGGCAAGAGCATCCTCGAGCTGGCGTTCCGTACCCGCTTCGACCTTAACGTGGTCGGCTTGCGCCGCGATCAGGTGGCCATCGAAGAGCAACTGGTGGAAGAAAAGCTGCGCCTGGGCGATACCCTGCTGGTGGTCGGCCCCTGGAAAGCCGTGCGTCAACTGCAGAGCAAACCGCACGACTTTCTGGTGCTGAGCTTGCCCGCCGAGATCGACCAGGTCGCCCCGGCCCGCACTCGCGCGCCGCAGGCCTTGTTGAGCCTGGCGGTGATGGTCGGGCTGATGGTCAGCGGCGCGGTGCCCAATGTGATCGCCGCGCTGATCGGCTGCCTGCTGATGGGCGCAGGCCGGTGCATCGACATGAACAGCGCCTACCGGGCAATCCATTGGCAGAGCCTGGTACTGATCGTCGGCATGCTGCCGTTCGCCCAGGCCCTGCAAAAAACCGGCGGCATCGACTTGGCCGTGACCGGGCTGGTCAGTGTGCTGGGCGGGGCCGGCCCCAGTGCCATTCTTGCCTGCCTGTTTGCCGTGACGGCGGTGATTGGCCTGTTCATTTCCAACACCGCCACTGCCGTGCTGATGGCGCCGGTGGCAATCAGCACGGCCACGCAACTGGGCATGTCGCCCTACCCCTTCGCCATGACCGTGGCCCTCGCCGCATCGGCTGCGTTCATGACGCCCGTTTCGTCACCGGTCAACACCCTGGTGCTGGGCCCGGGGCAATACCGGTTCGGTGATTTCGTCAAAGTCGGCGTGCCATTCACCTTGCTGGTGATGCTGGTGACTGTGGTGATGGTCCCGTGGTTCTTCGGCTTGTAAGGAAATCGACTGGGGATACCGGCAATTTGGCATTATCTTGCAGGATCGCGGCAGATTGACATCAAGTACCCTGTCGAAACACACTGACACGTAATTGCCCCAGGTGCTTCAAGCCGTTGTCCTGGATTTCGTTTCCGCTTGCCGGTCGAGTTCATGGTTTTTCCAGCCCAATCGCGCTTGTTGCCCTATGTCGCGCTGCTTTGCCTCACGTTTGCCCTGACCCTCGGCGGCATCCTGGCACGCCCCATCGAGTCCCTCTCCCTGTTCTGGCCGGTGAATGCGGTATTGGTCGGCGTGCTGTTGCGCTACCCCCGCCAGGCCAACGCCCTCGGCTTCATGCTGGTGTGGCTGGCCATGGTGCTGGCAGACCTGCTGTGCGGCAGCGCCTGGAAGCCGGCGTTGTGGTTCAACCTGTGCAACCTCGGCATGGTGTTCACCGTGTGGCAGTTGTTGTCACGCGTGCCGCGCCTGCACCGACGCATGCGCAGCCCGCATGGCGTACTCAGTGTGTTTGCCGCGTGCGCCGCTGGCGCAATGGTTGCCGCGAGCCTGGCCTCGGTGATGGCCGCACCGTGGTTCGAGCAATCGCTGCAGGCCACCTGGCTGGCCTGGTTCAGTGAACAGTTCTCGACCGGCGTACTGGTGCTACCGGTGCTGCTGTCGGCGCCCTCGGTGCGGGCAATGGTGCGCAGTGGCGCCCAAGCAGTGCGTTTGCCGCCGCTGCTGGTGCTGCTTGGCTCGCTGGCCTTCAGCATCGCCTTCGGTGGGCCAGGGGCGATTGCCTTCCCGATCGCCGCCCTGCTGTGGTGTGCCTGGACCTACCCGCCGTTTCTGGTCTCGATGCTGACGCTCACCGCCGGCAGCACCCTCATCGTCGCAGTCGCGCAAAACCTCATGCACTTCAGCGTGCCGCAGAGCGAACCCGGGGTCACCACCCTGATGTCGGCGCGCTTGGGCATCGCCATGCTGGTGCTCGGGCCGCTGGTGGTGGCCTGCGTCAGCCAGGCCAATCGCAGCCTGATGGCACGCCTGGCGCACCAGGCCACCATCGACCACCTGACTGGGGTACTGACCCGCAGCGCGTTCACCCGCCGCGCCAATGCACTGCTCGATAGCCGCCAGCAACATGCCCAAGCATTGCCGCTGACCTTGATGATGCTGGATATCGATCACTTCAAGGCGATCAACGACGCACATGGCCACGCTATCGGTGATCAGGTACTGCGCCAGTTCGCCCGCACCCTGCAAGACCAGTTGCACGAAGGCGAACTGTTCGCGCGCATGGGCGGCGAGGAGTTCGTCGTGATCCTCCCAGGCCTTGCGCCAGATCGCGCCAAATTCACTGCCGAACGCCTGCGCCGGGCCGTACAGGACCTGCACGTGGTGCACGCCGACCATCGCCTGCAGATCACCGTGAGCATCGGCCTGGACGGCTGCGCCGCCGACACCCCGGCGCCGAGCCTGGACGAGCTGCTGGCGCGCGCTGACCAGGCGCTATACCGGGCCAAGGCGCATGGCCGCAATTGTGTTGAACAGGCCGAGGCACAGCGCCAGGTGGTCTGACTCAACCGGCCAGCAAATCCCAGGACAACTTGGCAATCAGTACGCACAGCAAAATCAGAAACAGCCCACGCACGAAACCTGCGCCCTTGCGCACCGCCAGCCAAGTGCCGGTCAATGCACCGAGGATGTTGCAGGCCGCCATGGGCAAGGCGATGGCATACAGTACGTTGCCCGACGGCACGAAGAACACCAGCGCCGCCAAGTTGGTGGCGATGTTCACCACTTTGGCCGAAGCCGAAGCGTGCAGGAAGTCCAGGGCAAAAAAACGAATGAACAGAAAGATCAGGAAGCTGCCGGTCCCTGGCCCGAACAGGCCATCGTAAAAACCAATGGCCCCACCGATCAACACCGCCAGGCATTGCTCCTTGCGGCCGATCTGCGTGGGCTTGTGCAACGTGCCGAAGTCCTTTTTGCAGAACGTGTAGATCGCCATCAGCACGATCATCACCAGCACGGCCGGGCGCATCACGCTGGGCGGCACCAGCGATACCGTGGCGGCGCCGGCAAACGACATGACAAAGGCACTGAGCGCCGCGGGCACGATCAGCCCCCAGTCCAATGTGACCTTGCGGATGAACGAGCGGGCCGCAAAGGCAGTGCCGCACACCGAGGCCAGTTTGTTGGTGCCCAGCAAGGCCGCCGGTTGCGCGGTGGGCAGCACGTTGAACAGCGCCGGGATCTGAATAAGCCCGCCACCGCCTACGGCGGCATCGATCAAACCGGCGGCAAAGGCGAACACAGAAAGTACAGCGATATCCATCATGACGCGGCTCCAGGCAGTAAGACAGGCTGCAAGGCTAATCAAAGTGCCGCGCTTGTGTTGAAATGCCACATTGCGAAAACTGCAATGAGGAGTAGGCAATGGCCTTGGACATGCTGCGGGAGATTCAGGCGTTCGTCAGTGTCGCCCACAAGCGCAGCTTCGTCGCTGCGGCACGCGCCCTAGGGCGTTCACCCAGCGCGGTAACCCGAGCGGTGCAAACGCTGGAGGACAACGCCGGCAGTAAACTGCTCAACCGCAACGCCAACGCGGTGACCCTGACCGAAGCTGGCGAGCGCCTGCTCCCCCATGCCGAACGCTTGCTGGATGTGCAACGTGATGCAGTCGACGAGTTGGCCGCGCTAAGCGGTACCGCCCAAGGCTGGATCCGTTTCGCCGTGCCGCAATTGCTGGGTGAGCATGTGCTGCCCCGGGTGCTCGCCGAGTTTTCCCAGCGTCATCCACAGGTGACCCTGGACGTGCAGTACAGCGATGCCGCCCTGGACCCGCTGCTGGACAAGTTCGACTTCGTGGTGCGCGGCGCCTTTCCGCAATCCAGCGAGCTGATCGGCTATCCGCTGTGGGGTTACCAACGCCATCTGTATGCAAGCCCGGCTTACCTGGCCAGCGCCGGCAACCCGCAACACCCAGAAGACCTGGAGCACCATGCACTGATTCTGCATACCGCCCCACGCATACTCAAAGCCTGGCATTTCTGCCGAGATGGCCAGATCACCAGCCTGCGCCCAACGCCACGGCTTCGGCTGGGTTCTGGCGATGCGGTGTACCACAGCACACTGGCCGGGGCCGGTATCGCCCGCCTTGCGGCCTGGGTGGGCGAAGCCCAGGTCAAGGCCGGCCGCCTGGTGCGGGTGTGCCCGCAATACCGCCTGACCTCAAGCACCGGCCAAGACCCTCAAATGCACGCGCTGTACCCGGCCGGCGAGTTGCCCGCGCGGGTTCGTGAGCTGCTGCAGGCCCTGCGCCGCGCCGGCCTGTCGGCCTAACGGCGACAGCTCAAAAGGACTGTTCAAATTCTGCTCAATTTAACAGAGCCCGCTTCCGGCTTGGCTTGCAGCATTTTATCCACAGACCTACCCACGTTTTTTGTGGACAGATTTCCCAGCGCAAAGAACGACTTATCGCACATGCAGCAACGCTGTATTAGCCAGCCTGACCAACTCGATCCACTCAAGCGTGCTGATCTCACCCGCCTGTTCCAATGCGCCCGCGCTGCGCAGTGCCTCGTCGTAAGCGTTCTCATCGAGCGTGCCATCAGCGAGAAAACGGCTACGCCACTCCAGCATGGCTGAAGTGCCTTTCTTGCATTCCATGTGTGTTTCGACTCCAAGGCAAAAGACCGGCCCGTCAACGTGGGCCCCAGGACGGCGGCGGGAGATTACACGAGCCATTCGCACTTGAGAATTACTTGCAGGTACCACTGATCAGTCATGGTGAATGAACGGGGCAGCCGGGGGCGCAGGCGGGTGGGCCCATCTGGCGAATCAGACGGGCCGCGAAGGAAGGAGTCGGGTGAAAGTCAGCTTGGCGGGATGGTGCCCAAAATACCTATCAGAATGGTCAGGAGCAGAAAACCACCCAGGAACAGCGTCAGCTTGCCCATCGGAACCTCTACAGTGTGATGCGGGGATGGGCCTATTGTCGGTCCATGGCTGATACGGTTACAGATGCAGGTTTATAGAAAAAAAGCGGATCAGATGCCAGTGATCAGCGGCGCGACCCACCTCAACTCAATTGCTCCAGTTTTGCCAGCGGCAACCAACCGAACTCATCATCGTCATGGCGCCGACACCACATCCAGCCATTGAGCGAGCGCACCTTTTGCACCAGTTGCCCGGGGTCGGCATCCAGCTCATGGGCCGAGTAGTGATCAAGCGCCCTGCCTTTCTCTACACTGAACCGCTCGATCAATTGCGCCGGCACCCACCCCGGCTCCTGCCCAGGGCACGAACACAGGTACCAGTCCTGCCAGCCCGGCTCGCCTTCATAGCGCGGGCCGATATCCAGCAGCGTGCCCTTGGCAAAACGAATCGGCCTTGGGTATTCGCTGCGGTGGCGCTCGATCACGACGTAATGCATAGGGCCTCTCCTTGGCCAGGGGGAAATTATCGATCGTAGCAGAAGCCGTCTGACACGCTGCGACCGCATGGATGTATCTTTATGTGTACAAACTGAGACTTGATACACAAGAACGTTTCCTACAGCTAAATCGGACATACCCTCGATACAGAGGTCCTCTTTACTGGCTTGCATCAACCTATACCTATGGCCTTGCCAAGGAGATGCCCGATGCTTGCCAACCCCTCGACACCTTCAAGCCACCCAACACGCCGCATCCGCCACCTCCTCGCCTGTGCCCTTCTTCCCCTTGGCCTGATGGCGACTGCCGCCTGTTCGGCTGCGTCAGCACCGGCTCAGGCAACGGCCACCTCAGCGGAGCGCTTCGGCCCACTCAAGCACGTTGAAGCTGGCGTTCTCGATGTGGCCTATGTCGAGCAAGGCCCAGCCGATGGCCCTGTGGTCATCTTGCTGCATGGGTGGCCCTACGACATTCACAGTTTCGAGGCGGTGGCACCGAAGCTCGCCGCAAAAGGCTACCGCGTGCTCGTGCCGTACGTACGGGGCTATGGGCAGACCCGCTTCCTTTCAGCGCAGACCCTACGCAATGCCCAGCCCTCGGCCCTGGCCAGCGACGTCATCGCCTTCATGGACGCCCTCCACATCCAGCACGCCGTACTCGCTGGTTTCGACTGGGGCGCCCGCACTGCCGACATCGTCTCGGCCCTGTGGCCCGAGCGGGTCAAAGCACTGGTGTCAGTCAGTGGCTACCTGATCAGCAGCCAGGAAGCCGCCAAGGCGCCGCTCCCCCCCAGTGCCGAACTGCAATGGTGGTACCAATACTACTTCGCCACCGAGCGTGGCCAAGCCGGTTACGACAAGAACCGCCATGCGTTCGCCAAGCTGATCTGGCAGACCGCCTCACCCAAGTGGGCCTTCGATGACACCACCTTCGAGCGCAGTGCCAACGCGCTAGACAACCCCGATCAGGTTGCCATCACCGTGCACAACTACCGCTGGCGCTTGGGGCTGGCACAAGGCGAGGCCCGCTACGCCCCACTGGAAGCGAAACTGGCCACCTTCCCCAGCATCAGTGTGCCGACCATTACCTTGGAAGGTGATGCCAACGGAGCACCGCACCCACCGGCAGAAAGCTATGCACAACGCTTCACCGGCAAGTACGCGTACCGCCTGATCAGTGGCGGCATTGGCCACAACCTGCCCCAAGAAGCCCCCGATGCGTTCGCTCAAGCAGTGATCGACGCGGACCACCTGTAGTCACCGACGTGTTTCCCGCGTCAGCAGCCCCTACTTCAGGGGCTGTAATTGCTACATAAGGTTTCACAACGTTCGGTGACCCTGCTTTACACCGCTGCTGGCGACGGCGCGACCTAAATTGCTCGAAACCCTTGAGCCTGGGGCGTTGAGAACCTTATGCAGCACACGATTTGAAACGGTCAGATGCGAAGTTTGTAGGATCTTTACCCGTACATCGTAGGAGAAATCCAAGCAGTGGCATTTCCCTGTATGAAACATCAGTTTCATCGGCAAAATCGAGCTGCTAGGGTCCCATTTTCCTACAACGGCACGGATGCCCACCGCATGAGAAAAGCATGGACCCGTTCGATGCCTCGGCCCTGAAACTGCAAAAGAACCTGCTCAACCTGCGACAGTCGCGTGATCGATTTAGAAAGGAGGGCTATGACAAGGAAGCCGATGACCTTGATAAGTCGATCGCGCGAATAGAGGCGGTGTTGAGCAAGATGTCGGGCACCGTCAAACCACCGACTTTGCAGTAGCCCCTGTTCAGCCAGCGGCCAGCGCATGAGTGATTTGTAGCGTCTGCGTGGGTAAGCTCTTTGCTCATGCCTTCATACAGGAATAGGGAAATGAGCGTTGACTGGCACGCAGGGCCGATCACCAGAAGCACCCCGCTGGACAAACACTACCGGAGCACGCAAAAAGTTCGACGGTTCCTGACGGATGAGTGCGGAAGCGCATTCAAGTTTGATCGCGCCTTCATGGCCTGGATCAAGAGCGGCGAGCCGTTGACGATGGGCGACGTGGCTGACGGGTGGATACGTACCCATCTTTGAATTTGGCGCGCTGAGGGTGAGGGGTTAACTCAAGCAGATGTGTTCGGTAACTTGCGGCAATACACCAATGCCAGGTGGCGTCTTCGTGGGCCATTTCTTCGGCCTGAGGCACAGCTGGGCGAGCCAAGTGCAGATGTCATTTCAAAGCGTGGAAGACGTTCGGCGGCTTTCAGAGGGGCTTGAGGTTATCCTGTTGCGTGAAACGGAATCCCCTATGATCATCGATTCTGAATCCGTGAATTGGCATCGGATCGATGTGATCGTGCGCACGGTGCATTCCGCCAAGGCTGGCCAAGCCTAATGACCCGAACCGTATGCCCTTTACGCCTTTTGTCGTTCTCTGCTGGAAGCCCTAATGAACAAATTGATCCTGCCTGTCGCCATCTTCTTTAGCGTACTCATCGCTGGGAAAGCCTCCGAGCATTTCGGGCTGGAGGGCAGCTGGAAAATCGGCCTGCTCTGCGTTGTAGCGGCTGCCGTGCAGATCGCCGTGACCCGTTTCCAGCGCCTGCAACAGCAAAAAGTGCAACGCTGACCCTGCGACGGAACCGCCCTAGCCCGCCTTGGCGGGCTTTGTTTTGCCCGTTGAAATCAGAATCGATATCCCCGGTTCGCGAGAGCAGACAAAAGGGAATTGGCCTCACCATCAATCCAACTGTCTGCCTCAGCACCCGCACAGCCAGATGATCGCGGATCCATTTTGTACGTTCATTTCTCGAATGAGCCCACTGCTTTACGCAAATCAAAACAACGAAAGCGGGTAGTTAATGATTAGGCGGTTTTCATTGAAACTGGTATTAGTCCCCCACGCTCGACGCAGTGTCGAATTTCGCCATTTGACGTTCAGGTCTTTAAGCGCGCCAGACTGGAAAACATAAGCCAGTTCACTCTCCCTGCCCCACTCCTCGGCGCCATTCTCAGTACCCACATGGATACCGCTACCCTTAATGTACCGGTTCATAAGGGTCAGCCCGGGCACGCCCAGTGCCGTGAAGTTATAATCATGTCGCAACTGCCAAGAGCGCTCATTAGCATTTTCGTAGCTAGAGTTAAAGCTGTCATTGGCCAGTGAGCCACCCGACGTGCCGTTGACTTTCATCCAACCGTCCTGACCAGAGACCTTTTGCAACCCGATATAAAATGTGTTTGCACCATACTTGGCGAAAAACAACCCAGACCCTGTACGGTTATCAAGATCTCCGGCCAGAGATCGCCCCTCATCCTTACCAGTGAACCATTGTAAATTGGCACCCAGCGTCCAGTCGCCAACGGATTGGCTATGGGTGAGCTGCACCATCTGCTGACTATAGATATCTTTCAACTCAGCCCCCCACACGCCGAGCATCGTCCGCTTGTCATTGAACGTATACTCGCCACCCAGGAAGTTGAACCGATCAGAGGTGACGCCCGGTTTCTGCGCGAGGAACATATCCTCCATGCTGGCATCATTTCGCGGGCTGTTAGCACGGAATTGCCCGCCGTAGAGGGTAACATTTTCGATTTCTCGAGAAGTAATCTGTGCACCGCGGAACGTCTGGGGTAACGACCGGCCGTCATCTGAACGCAAGATTGGCAGCGTGGGCATCCATTCGCCGACCTTGAGCTCTGTAGAAGAGAACCGCGCTTTACCTGCAATTGCCAAACGCCCGTAATCATCGGCCGCGCGGCCATCGTCATGAATGGGCAGCAATTGTGTTCCTCGGGTGCCACGCCCACTGTCTAACTTCACGGCGAACAGCCCCAGGGCGTCAACGCCAAAGCCCACCGGCCCCTGGGTAAAGCCCGACTTATAACTCATGATAAAAGCTTGACTCCACTCTTCTGCTTTGCCTTGAGTGGCAGCGTCGCTTACAAAGTTACGGTTAATGTAAAAATTACGTAGCGCCAGCGCAGCAGTTGAATCCCCTATAAATCCAGCCTCGGTTGCCTGCACGCAGACTGCCGTACTGAGAAGCGGCAGAACAAAAAACATCTTTGCGTTATTGTAAATATATTCGGATGCGCGGATTTTCATTTCTTATTATTTCCATCACAGACATTCAATATAAACGCAGCTTTTCACGCCGAGTATTCATTCAACGAGGTTTTGTACAACGCTTTCTATTATTTGACGCCCCCTTTAAGCAGAGGGTTCTTCCGTTTCAATGAATAGCGCAAGCCTGCATAATCTCAGGCTTATTGCCGCGCCTCCGTGGCGCAGCGCGTGGCTAAGCGCTGGCGCGCTATTGTTGCGACATCCAGCAGACGGCGACGGCCGAGCCCCTCAATTCGTGAGCGCAGGCCAAACTCCCAGTACCCTCTATAAAGTCGAAAAATGAGCACGCCAAAGACAAAGCGCATGGCACTTGGCGAGGCGCGCCCAGAAGAGGAAAACGATCAAGCACTACCTGCAGTGTCGCTGCAGGACAGCAAATCTCAACCCGCGCTGGAAGGTGTCTTGCAGCGGGTGTATTCCAGTTGGTAAAGCGTGGTGGCGAGCTGCTGCTCAGGGTCGTCCAGCAGGTTGCTCAACTCCGCGACCAGTCGCTCTCTGATATGTCCGACATAGTCAGCGGCGCAACCTTCGATCATGATGATCCAGGATGGAATTTCAGTGCCCTCTGATCGGGCCTTCTTCTCCGCAGTCTCAACCTTGCTGACGGCTTCATCAGCGGTGCAGAAGTGGACACCGGTGATCCCTTGTGCGTCGACCAGCGGGGGCAACATTCGATCGCGCAATGCTTGCAGAACGTCCGTGTAGCGCTCGACGGCGACATTGAAGCGCAGGGTCACCAAATAAGCGCCATTACCCACACCGGCCGTGTAATGAACGTCGCAAATTGATCGGGCGACATTACGGTATGACTGCACGACTTTCTGTGTCCATGGCGTCGGCGCATTTAGGCGAGCCAGATAATCTGGCCCCCCCAGCACCTCGACAGAATCAGCCTCGTACAGATTGAAATAGGCAGGCCCAGCATCGAGCGCGATGTATCGTCGCCCCCGCTGAAATCCCGGAATCGCCGCGCGCTCTGGCATGTGTTCACGGTTATGCCATTCGTAGAACTCATCCCGCGCGTCGGGCATAAGATCATGCCAAATTGCAACCACGCCTGTTCCTGCAAAGCTCATGTCTTATTCTCCGGCATTAATCAACGTTTGGATGACGGCCCGCAACCCAGGCAGCTCCCATTTCCGCTACATACGGCACTACCGCCTGAGACTGTTCGCCCAGCCCTGTGCCCCCTACGCGCATGACGTCACCCGCCTTGAGAAACACATTTGGTTTCTGTCCAAGCCCAACACCTGGTGGTGTCCCGGTGATAATCACATCACCCGGCATGAGCGGCATGAAACGGCTCAGGTAAGAAACGATGTGCGCGACACTGAAAATCATGGTCCGAGTGTTACCGTTCTGATAACGCTTGCCGTTCACTTCCAGCCAGAGGTCGAGGTTCTGCGGATCGGCGATTTCATCGCGAGTCACCAACCAAGGGCCAAGTGGCGCGAAGGAAAAGCTGCTCTTACCCTTGGTCCATTGCCCTTCGTACTCAAGCTGATAGGCGCGTTCGGAGACATCGTTAGCCAGGCAGTATCCGGCGATATGATCCAGCGCCTTGCTTTCTTCTACGTGCCAGGCGGGTGAACCAATCACGATGGCCAGTTCAACTTCCCAGTCGAGCTTCTTCGCATCACCCGGCAGAATCACAGGGTCGTTTGCACCGCTGATAGAGCCTGTGTGTTTATTGAATACAACAGGCTGGCTCGGAATAGGCGTGTTGGTCTCGGCGGCGTGGTCAGAATAATTGAGGCCGATGCAGATCAGGTTCGGCACACTGCCCACACACGGCCCCAGACGCGATCCAGCAGGCGCGAACGGCAGACGCTCAATGTCGACGCCCCGCAGCTTCTCGATGCTGGACGGCGACAGCGCCGCTGCATCGATGTCATCGACAATGCCAGTGAGATCCCTGACCTGTCCTTGAGCATCCAAAATTCCAGGCAGTTCTTGTCCAGGCAAACCGAAACGAACCAAGCGCATACGTTACTCCTCAAGCGTTGAAAAAAAGACAGACAGTGAACCTGCCTCGCCGAACTGGATGTCCAGCGGCTGGTGAGTGGGAACTTCGAGTACCCCTGCATAGGAGCCGGTGATCACGACCTGACCCGCTTTCAGATTAATGCCCCGTGCAGAAAGAAAATTTGCAAGCCAGACGATCGGTGCGACGGGGTCATGATCCGGGTGAGTGCCGGCAACGCTCACAGGCTCGCCACCCGGATGTCTAAGCGTTACATCAAGGTGAGTGGGCAAATTGTTCGAGGTTAGTGAAACGGCACGTGCCCCCAGGACTAGCCCCTGGTTGAACAACCCGTCAGCCAGCAACTGCTCAAACGTAACTTTTTGCGGATCGGTGTACCGACTGTCGATCACCTCCAGCGCAAGGTGTACCTGGCTGATAGAGCGCGTTATATCGTCGGCCGTGTAAGGCGCCGCGCGGGCAGGAAGGCCGGCCCCTAACACGCATGCAAGCTCAGGTTCGATTCGCACCTTGGAAGTTGCGGAGCCCAGGGAGTATTGGTCGCAGCTCACGATGCTATCGGTGTAGATAGGCGCGACTATCCACTTGCCGGGCTTGGGCAATGCGCATTTCCATCCGCCCACTTTTTTCCCGGCCAGCACACCGACATGCTGCTGTATCTCGAAGCCTTGCTCTAGGCTCAGTGAAATCTCATTGCATGGCAGGGCATCTAATTTATTACCCGTTTGGCGTGCGTTCACGAGGTGCGCGGCGGCTTGCAGAAGGATGGATTCAGGCGCATCGGCTGATTGACTGAACTTATCCATGCACTTCATCCCTGCACACTGGATTGCCGAGGCCATACCGTACCGAGCTTGTTCGCAGCATCCTCGAGCAATGCATGCAAATCCTCGTAGCGGTCTGGATGCATGCGCAACACCGGACCGGCGATACTCATGGTCCCGACCACAATTCCAGATGGAATGAGCCTCACCGGAACCGCGATTGCCCACACGCCGGCCTCAGCCTCTTCCACAACGAGTCCGTAGCCCCGTGCTCTGGTCGCCGCCAAGTCGGAAAGTAAGCGTTCGACAGTATTGATAGCCCGAGGACCCTTGCCTGTACCCTGGTCTTTGCCCAAACCGTCGCGGATAGCAATCTCGACAGCTTGCTCGTCAGGCATAGATGCAAGCCAGGCTTTGCCATTAGCGGTGGTGTACAGATTGATAGGCTGATCCATGGCGGGCGAGTACATCAACCCAGGTGCAGCGCCTTGAGCCGAGGCCAGCCAGGACAAACCGCCCTCGCATACGACCGTTAGGCGTACCAGCTCATGGGATAAAGACGCTACATTCTCAATGATCGGCTGAACAAGCTCCGGCAAGCCGATGCCGTTCAGATAACGCTGCCCCAAAAGCGCCAATTTGAGTGTCAGACGGTATTGGGATGTCGCCTCATCCTGCTCGGCCCACCCTTGCTCCACCAATTGTGCAAGCACACGGTGCGCAGGCCCCTTTTCCATCCCCAATTCACCTGCAATATCGGACATTCGCATCCAGCGGGCCTCACGAGCCAGCAGCTCGATAGCCTCAAGGCAACGATCAACAGCACCTTTAACGACTCTCATGGAATTATTCTCAGCTGGTTTTGAGCAGCGCCGACGAAAATGTCACGCCGTTCTATCTGGAACACGGTTACAATAGTAATCATCACGCGATCGTCAAGTCAACGCAAATACGTTCAGTCGCTTGCCCCCTCCCCAACTGCTTATCTATACCCGACTCACTAGAAGTACAGCGATGAGGCTGCATTCACGCTGGCGGGCCTTCCACTCCCTCAAACCATGAATGGCTCGTGAACAGCCGGCCTAAGGGCGGCCGACTCATGAACCTGAACCGTGCCAGCACGCTTGACAAAGGCAATGCTCGGGAACAACATTACAAATGGAACGACGTTACAATAACAAAATTACGGTACCGGAGACACTTCATGAGCCATGGCATCCCGAGCGATCCACACCCCAAGCGTCAGTCAAGGAAGGCCGCAGCTAGCGGCTGGATCGGCTCGGCGTTGGAGTACTACGACTTTTTCATTTATGCGACTGCCGCTGCCCTGCTTTTCCCGCAACTGTTTTTTCCAACGGACGATCCAACCGTAGGAATCATCGTTTCACTCGCTAGCTTCGGCGTTGGGTATATCGCACGACCTATAGGAGCAGTGGTGCTAGGGCACCTGGGTGACCGCCATGGTCGCAAGACAGTATTGGTCTACTGCATGTTCTTGATGGGCTTCTCGACCATGTGCATTGGCTTACTCCCGACCTACCAGCAGATCGGCGTGTGGGCTCCCGCAATACTGATTATCTTGCGTCTGATCCAAGGGTTCGCGGTTGCCGGTGAAGTGTCTTGCGCAAGCTCTATGACCATGGAGCATGCACCTGACGGGCGCCGTGGTTACTTCGCAAGCTTTACCCTTCAAGGCGTGCAAGCTGGGCAACTGCTCGCGGCGGGGGTTTTCCTGCCACTCGCCCAATTCATGCCTGCGGATGACTTTGCGTCATGGGGCTGGCGAATTCCCTTCTTGCTCAGCGCTGTGGTGCTTGTGGTCGGATGGATCATCCGCCGCGAAGTACATGAGGCCCCAGTCTTCGCTGAGGCGCGAGCACAGGACAAACCTCGTAAATTGCCAGTAGTCGAGGTACTCACCGAAAGCTGGAAGGATGTGTTGCGCGTCATCTGCATGGCACTCTCTGCAGTACTTGCAATCCTCGCCTCCGTGTTCGGCGCCACCTATGCAGTCCAGCCTGCTTACGGTATTGGTTTTCCCTCCGGCTTGTTCATGTGGATTCCTGTCCTGGGCAATTTGTGCGCTGTGATACTTATCCCATTCGTCGGTAAACTCTCTGACAGAATTGGCCGTCGCCCCCCGGTGATCGTGGGCGTACTCTGCGGCGGTCTCTTGTCGTTTGGGTACCTCTATGCAATCAGCATCCACAATCTCTGGCTGTCTCTGATTCTCTCGCTTCTCATGTGGGGCGTGGCCTACCAAGGTTTCAATGGTGTTTTCCCAAGCATGTTCCCTGAGTTGTTCCGCACACGGGTACGCGTCACTGGTATGGCCATCGGTCAAAACATCGGCGTGGCATGCACTGCGTTTCTGCCAGCCCTGTTCGTATCGGTTGCGCCGCCTGGCACCGAAAATATCCCTCTGAAAATTGGAGCGCTGACTTTCGGTATCTGTGCCATCTGCGCCATTGCGGCGTTTACTACCCGCGAAACGTTCCGTATTCGCCTGAGCGAACTGGGTGACCCCGACGCTGTGCCAATGTCGAAGGAGGAGTACGAACTGCTGCGGGAAAAATCCAATCCCAGATCGAGCACTAGCACCCCGAATCAAGCGCTCAAAAATCAACTCCAGTGATGCCCGACTGACAACCAGACTCATCACTCTCAACGTGTTGCGCAGTTGCTCTGCGCAGCACGTTAAGCACCCCGGCGATAAACGTGTGCGCCGCCAGCAAGAAAGTCCAACAGCTGCGAGCTGGCAATTGGCGTGCCCCCGTCAACTACAGTAGGTTCACATGCATCCACTCATCACCGGCAAAACGCGCATCTATGGATTGATAGGTGATCCGCTCAAGAGCGCCAAATCGCCAATGCTGCTGAATAGGCTATTCGCCGAAGCACAGTCTGACGCCGTCTGCATTCCATTGGAGGTCGGTACGCAGGGCCTGGCCGAGTTCGTAAAAGGCGCGCGCACAATCCGCAACCTCGCCGGACTACTGGTCACCATGCCGCACAAGCAAACCATGCTTGAAGTCGTAGACATTCTTCACCCTACCGCGCGCCAGATCGGCGCAATCAATGTGGTTCGCTGCGACAAGGACGGTCGCTGGGAGGGAGCTGTGTTCGATGGGCTCGGCTGCGTACTGGGCATGCAGCGTCAGGGTGTTTCTCTACACGGGAAATCAGTTCTCCTGGTCGGAGCAGGCGGGGCGGGAAGGGCCATCGCTTTCGCCGTTGCCGCTGCTGGCGCTCGCACACTGACCATTTCAGATTTGGATCCGCTCCGCGCCGTTGACTTGGCGCAAAACGCTGGCAAAGAAGGGGCGTGCAACGTACAAGCAGGGCCTCCAGACCCTACAGGTCATGACATCGTTATCAATGCTACCCCGCTTGGCATGAACCCTGATGATCCGATGCCAATAGAAGCAACGCTGCTGAACCCAGCCACGGTGGTGGTCGACATCATCACTCGAGCCGAGCCGACCGCTTTATTAATTGAGGCACAAACACGCGGATGCAAAACCCTTGACGGCCAGCCCATGCACGTAGGCCAGGCCTTGCTGGCTCTTAGTTTCCTGGGTTTTGAAGACATCGAGCGCCGCTACTCGACGGGATTGTAGCCTCCCATACCCCTCCCCTGACTACCAGCCCGCACCCTCTTCATCACTCCAATCAGAACATTCCACGATGCGCATGCTTTCGGCATGCGCGCACCCCTCACGCCGACTGCTATTGCTCCACAGCGCCGGTAGCGCTCAGCGCCCGATCAAAACGTAACTTACTTCCGTTCATAACAGGGTCGTGATAGGGTGTTTTGCAACCTCAAAAATGTCGCTTGCGCGCTATTCTTTCGCGGTTCGATCCGTAACTTCCATGGCACCGCAGGTTTGTCAAACATACTTATTTATAAAGGTGGATGTTTGAAAGTCGTTCTCCTAGAAGTCAGCCACTGGCACACCCCGCTCTATCTCGATGCGCTTGAGCGCTTGCCTGATGTAACGGTCACGGCGGTGTCCGACGCAACGGGGTCGCGGGGTCCCGCTCTCGCCCAGCGTTTCGGAGCGCAACTTTACGATCACTGGGAAACCCTGCTGGAAAACGAGGAAGCTGATTTTGCCTTCGCCTTTGGCCCGCATGATGAGCTGTATGCCATGGGCGAGGCATTGATCGAGCAAAAGGTCCCCTTCGCGATGGAAAAGCCTTGCGGGCTAACCCAGCATGAGGTGCTGGACCTTTACCAACGCACCGAAGCCAACGGTCTGTTCGTGGCGGTGCCGTTGATATGGAGGCACAGTGAATTACTGAACCGCCTAAAACAAGAAGCCAGGCAGAGTGAAGCCAAGTGGAGAACCCTGGCGTTTCGATTCAACGCTGGCCCGCCTGGACGCTACCTGGCTAACAGTTGCTCTTGGATGCTTGAGCCAAAACGATCGGGGGGCGGATGCACGATCAATCTCGCCCCTCATTTCGTCGATCTGGTTGAGGAAATCTCCGGAGAGGCGATTCGCAGCGTGTCGGCAGTGATGTATCGCGATTCGTTACTGACAGCAGTAGAGATCGGCTCGTTGATGACCTTGGTGACCGAGAGTGGCTGCATCTGCACTATCGAAACGGGGTACAATTATCCCGCCAATACACCCGAGCAGCGGGAGTATTCATTTTCAATGTCAACTGATCAGTTCTATGCGCGCTCTACCGCTGACGGCTTGCGACTGGTCGACGCGGCCGGGCAGGCAAGTGACCTGCACATGAGCTTGAACTCTGACGTGTATTACGACAACTTCGTAACCGACATCCTCGCGCCTGACCGAGACGTTGCTTATACAGGCGCCGGGTTAGCAACCATGCACCGCGTCATGCGCATCATCGAGGCGGCCTATGAGTCAGATCGCCTGGGTGGCGCCCCCATCACCCTATAATGCCCTGACGCGAAACAAAGGACTAAAAATTGTCACATATAGGCCGCTACTTCAATACTCTGGAACTGCTCCTTTCCCATCCTGGCGGCCTCGCCCTGTCTGAAATCAGTGAACAGACTCAAGTGGCGATGGCCACGGCTCACCGTATATTGAGCGCCCTGCGGGAAAGAGGCTACGTTTACCAGGACGAGCAGGACCATTACTGCCTGACGCTGAAAATCCCCAGCATGGGCGTGAACTACATCACTGAAACTGGGTTTGCCAGGATCATGCAACCTTTGCTCAACGAACTAGCCAGCGAAACCGGCGAGCATGTTCGCCTGGCGGAAGTTGCAGAGGATCATCTGACTTGGGTATTGCAGGCCACGAAAAATAACAGGGGCCTTCAATACCGCCGCGCCCTAGACGAAAAAATCATTCCCCATACCACTGCGGCAGGCAAAGCATGGCTCTCCACTATGCGTGATGAGCGCGCCATGCGCATTCTCGCCGCCTGGGATATCGAGAATAGCCGAGAATATGCAGGGCCCAACGCACGCGTTTCGATTCGCGACATTTTTGATGACATCGCACTGATTCGCAAAGAGGGGCATGCGGTAGTACGAGAAGAAGGCGAAGTGGGCGTGTGCGTCGTGGCAGTGCCTGTATTCGACCCCTCACGATCAAGCAACTCAGCCCCGGTGGCAACTCTTAGCATCGCCGGCCCCATTGCACGCATGCGCGAGGAAACCTTGGATGCTCATATTGAACACTTGAAACGTTCGGCCACCAGGGTGGGAGAGTGCTGGTCTCTGTGGACATCTGTCAGCGGGGGAGACTCGTAAGCTGCGCGCTAATGCTCTAACTTGCACCTGGGCCCATTGCGGGCCTCAGGGCTACTGGGGCGACGAGCGATAGAAAGGCAACTACCGAATGTTCCACCCCTTCTCACGCAGATCCTGCACACCTTTGTTCAGTTCATATAAGGCGTTTTCTTCGCGGATGATTTCGAGCACGCAGTTTTCAATACCGCAGGTCGCGTGAACGGCTTCACCCAATCCGATGAAGTCTACCACTCCGGTACCAACTGGATCATGCCCCCACACATCCGTGCCGGTGTCGGACACATGCACAAAGTCGATAGCACTCTGGTAGGCCAGCAAACTCGCTACTGGGTCCTCACCTATGTAAGCAGCGTTGGCGATGTCATAAACGACCCTGACGACATCATCATTGACAGTATCAACAACCTCAGCTAACTCCCGCATCGTAGGGGTGAAGCAATACGGGGTATTTTCTAGCAGCAAGCGCACACCAGCCTGTTTCGCCAGCGGCGTCAGAGCCGCCAGGCTCTCGTACATCCAATCATAAGTCTTTTCGAGCGGTGGAGAAATCATCGGGCGCCGCGTGCCAGGAGATATCACCACCTCCTGGGTACCCCAAGCGACAGCCAGGTCAATCACCGCCTTAATGTGATCAATGCTCTTCTGACGCATGTTGGCGGCGGGACTTGCCAAGTTGACGTCATAGCCGCCGGCATTGAGCGACCTGATCTTGGCATCGTACTGACGTAGACGCACGCTTGCAGCAGAACGCTCTGCAGTCGACATTTCCACCGGCCAGCAATGTGGCGAACTTACGGGCACCTCGAACACACGGTGCCCATGCTCAGAGAGCTGCGCAATTGCATCGATTGCCGTGGATGACCACAGATAAGAAAACGTGCTGATGATCATATCGAAACATCCTTTCAGTTGAGTATTCACCGGAGTGAAACGGGTCATTCATATTATGAATTTTGTAGGCTGACCACTATCGCTTGCAGGAAGACGCGACCATGGATGCAGATAAATGGCGACAGCCAATGCGCTGCTAAGGAAATCCTGATGATGAAAAAAACATAACGTAATCGAATTCCATTGTCAATTTGGTTGCAAAGTCACACTTGGTTTTGTAGGTTAGGGTTCCCACCTACAACAAAATCTATGTGTGAGGGTTGTTAAATGAGAGCTTTGGTGAGTGGCGGTAGCAGCGGCATCGGTGCTTCGGTATGCCTCAGGATCGCGGAGGCTGCGCTTGCCCGGGGCTCGCAGCCGAAAATTGCCGTTTGTGGGCAAGCCCCAAACTCAACCCAGGATGAAATCGTTCGAAAAATCATAGCCATGGGTGGCGTCGCGATATCATTGTCTGGTGATCTCGGCGATCCTGCAGTGCCTGACCAACTGGTAGCAGCTGCAGTGGCCGAATTCGGCGGGCTTGACACGCTGGTTGCGAATGCCGGCGTCGCCAGCCCCGGCGCGATCTGCAATTTGTCCATTGAGGATTGGGACGACATGTTCGCCGTCAATCTTCGCGGCGCCTGGTTGCTTGCCAAAGCAAGCTACCCGCATCTTCGCGAAAGCCGAGGCTCAGCGTGCTTTACCTCGTCGATGTCTGGCCAGCTTCCGCACGCCGGCTCTGGCGCCTACAGCCCCACCAAGGCAGCATTAACAATGCTGGCGCAAACTCTCGCCCTGGAGTGGGCACCTGAAGGCATTCGGGTCAATATCGTGTCCCCAGGCATGACACATACACCCATGTCTGAAAAAATGTACGCTGATCCGCAGATCAAGAAAGCACGAGAAGCGATCATCCCACTGGCCAGAATCGGCGAACCGCTAGACATCGCAAACGTGATCGAATTTCTCATTAGCCCGCTAGCGGGCTATGTCACGGGACAGGATATCTGTGTCGATGGCGGATTCTCCAAATCGATCCTTAGCCATATTCCAGGTCGACCAAGCTCCAAATGATTATCACGGCTGGGGATTGAGCCTATACAGAAAGACTTAAATCCAAACCCTCTACAAGACACTAAAATGGGGCCGTGCGACCTTGCATTGTGTCGTGCGGCTTCGACCGAAGCTGTATCCTCGCGAGCTTCTATTCGCACTTACCTGCGCCTTGGCCTTTTAAACCCCTCCCCTAAAACTCAAGCTCGCCGACCTACTCGGGCGAGGCGAACTTAGCATCGATGGCGACAATATCTACAAGCAGCTGATCTGCGGCGCAGCAGTGGGCTGGATGGTGGTCGGCAAACAAAGCATCAACCCACCGACGAGGGGCGATGGGGTCAGCACCTCTGAGCTATCGGCCAGGCCGAGGGCGAGCTACAAAACGAGCTCATCGACTCGCTGAAACGGTCACCTACTACCGACACAAGCGCACCAGCAAGCGCAGGAAGAACCCCGGCAAGGAATGAATCAGCTATTTCTTCCTGAACAAGTCAGCTAAGCCGAGACCCTTAGGCAGCGATCTGAGCTTGGCTTGACTGAAGTGAGGCGAACTCGAAGCGAAGGCGAGCAGCTAAGGACCTAGTCATGTTGGGGCCGAGGTAGGCAGTTGCGCGACATCTTCGAGAAGGCGCCAATCGACGGGCTCAGAACTACGGACGTATCGGAAGCGCTTCCGAAATAAAGTGCCCATGGGTAGTTTTTCTACGCCCCAAAAACGCAAAAAGCCCTGAATAATCAGGGCTTTGAATATGGCGGAAGCGTAGAGATTCGAACTCTAGGATAGTTGCCCATCGACGGTTTTCAAGACCGTTGCCTTAAACCACTCGGCCACGCTTCCAGCTCGTTTTGCGGCCGCCATAATACCGTAATGAAACACGCTGTCAAACTCTCTGTGTCGCGGGTTGCAGGACGTCTGATAGACTCCTAGCATCTGAACGTCTGAAACCACAGGTTTACCAAGGAGCCTCGCCATGCGCGAACAGGATTACGCCGTACACCACGGCCAGCAGGTCGAGCAGCAGGAGATCAGCAAAGTCCTGCGCAACGCGTACAGCCTGCTGGCACTCACCCTCGCCTTCAGCGGTGTCATGGCCTTTGTGGCCCAGCAGATGCGCGTCGGCTACCCGAACGTGTTCGTGGTGCTGATCGGCTTCTACGGGTTGTTCTTCCTCACCAACAAACTGCGTGATTCGGCCTGGGGCCTGGTGTCCACCTTTGCCCTCACTGGCTTCATGGGCTTCATCCTCGGCCCTATCCTCAACCGTTACCTGGGCATGGCCGGTGGCGCTGAAGTGGTCAGCTCGGCATTCGCCATGACCGCACTGGTGTTCGGTGGCCTGTCGGCCTATGTGCTGATCACCCGCAAGGACATGAGCTTCCTCAGCGGCTTCATCACGGCAGGCTTCTTCGTGCTGCTGGGTGCAGTGGTTGCCAGCTTCTTCTTCCAGATCAGCGGCCTGCAATTGGCGATCAGCGCTGGCTTCGTGCTGTTCTCGTCGGTCTGCATTCTGTTCCAGACCAGCGCGATCATCCATGGCGGCGAGCGCAACTACATCATGGCGACCATCAGCCTGTATGTATCGATCTACAACCTGTTCGTCAGCCTGCTGCAGCTGTTCGGCATCATGGGCCGCGACGACTGATATCGCGCCTCATTAAAAAGCCCGCTTCGGCGGGCTTTTTTGTGCGCCAAAGACTGACTTAAAAGTCAGCTTATTGAGCGAACAGACACCGATCATGCCACCATCGTGCTTGCCCCTACCCCAATTGCGCTTCAGCCCGTAGAATGCGCTCCTTTTTTCTTCCGGGGCGGCTTTCTGCAATGAGCTCACACGAACACAGCCCAGGCGCATCGGCGCCTGCCAATGAACTGGTGCTGGGTCTTGAGGACAAGCCACGGCTGCTGATCGGCCTGCTGGCGGCGCTGCAGCACCTGCTGGCGATCATCGTGCCGATCGTGACACCGGGCCTGCTGATTTGTCAGGCATTGGGTGTTTCGGCGCGGGACACCAACCTGATCGTATCCATGTCGCTGGTGATCTCCGGCATCGCCACCTTCGTCCAGTGCAAGCGCTTCGGGCCGTTTGGCGCGGGGTTGCTGATTGTTCAGGGCACCAGCTTCAACTTCGTCGGGCCGTTGATTGCTGGCGGCGCGCTGATGGTCAAGCAAGGCACGCCGGTAGAAGGCGTAATGGCGGCCATTTTTGGCGTGGTGATCGCAGGCTCCTTCGTGGAGATGGGCGTGTCGCGTATCCTGCCGTTCGTCAAACGCCTGATCACGCCACTGGTGACCGGCATCGTCGTACTGATGATTGGCCTGACCCTGATCAAGGTCGGCCTGATCAGCATGGGCGGCGGCTTTGGCGCGATGGCCAACGGCACCTTCGCCAATGGCGAAAACCTGCTGCTGTCGGGCGTGGTGCTGGCGATCATCGTCATTCTCAACCGCATCCCGGTGGTATGGATGCGCAGCTGCGCTATCGTCATCGCCTTGGCGGTGGGCTATGCGCTGGCCGGCTACCTGGGCCGCCTGGACTTCACCGGCATGCACGAGGCTGCGCTGTTCCAGGTGCCCACGCCGCTGCACTTTGGCCTCAGCTTCTCGTGGGCGCTGTTCATTCCGATGCTGGTGATCTACCTGGTGACATCGCTGGAAGCCATCGGTGACGTTACCGCCACCAGCAAGGTCTCGCGCCAACCGGTCGAAGGCCCGGTGTGGATGCAGCGGATCAAAGGCGGCGTGCTGGTCAACGGCGCCAACTCGCTGCTGGCCGGCTTGTTCAACACCTTCCCCAGCTCAATCTTCGCCCAGAACAACGGCGTTATTCAGCTGACCGGCATCGCCAGCCGCCATATCGGCATCTGGATCGCTGTGATGCTGGTGCTGTTGGGCCTGTTCCCGACGGTTGCTGGAGTGATCCAGGCGGTACCGGAGCCGGTACTGGGTGGCGCGGCCATGGTGATGTTCGGCGCGGTAGCGGCCTCGGGTATCAACATCCTGGCCAGCACGCAGCTGGACCGTCGCGCCCTGCTGATCATTGCTGTGTCGCTGGCCTTGGGCCTGGGCGTGGCCCAAGTGCCTGAGTTCCTGGCCCACATGCCGGCGGCAATCCGCAATGTGCTGGAGTCGGGCGTCGCCACCGGCGGTATCTGCGCCCTGGTGCTGAACTGGTTCCTGCCAGAGAGCAAAGAGCGCGCCTGACCCTTCAGCGCCTCGCTGAAAAGCCCAGCCCCTCTGCACAAGGCCATGAGGTCCTTGTATGAGCGGGGTTGGGCTTTTTTGCTTTATCATGGCGGCATTCCTTTGCATGAGTTGTCCATGAAATTCGCTATCGCGGTTTTTTCCCCGGCCCATGCGCCCTCCTCGCGCCGCGCCCTGCGCTTTGCCGAGGCGGTGCTGGCCGGCGGGCATGAGATTGCCCGGTTGTTCTTCTATCAGGACGGGGTACACAGTGCCTCGGCCAACGTGGTCACGCCCCAGGATGAGCTGGATGTCGCCGCCCAATGGCGCACCTTCATCGACCACCACCAGTTGGACGCGGTGGTGTGCATTGCCGCTGCATTGCGCCGTGGCGTGCTCGACGAGGCCGAAGCCAGCCGCTATCAACGGCCAGCCGCGAACCTGCCCAAGCCCTGGGAGCTGTCCGGGCTCGGCCAACTGCACGAGGCGGCGCAGAGTGCCGATCGGCTGATCTGCTTCGGAGGCGATTGAAATGGCCAAGTCATTGTTGATCATCAGCCGCCAGGCACCCTGGAACGGCCCATCGGCCCGTGAGGCGCTGGACATCGCACTGGCCGGTGGCGCGTTCGACCTGCCGCTGGGCATGCTGTTCTTGGACGATGGCGTGTTCCAGCTCGCCCCGGGCCAGCAACCTTCAACTTTGCAACAGAAGAACCTGGCGGCCAACCTGCAGGCCTTGCCGATGTTCGGCGTAGAAGCGCTCTTCGCCTGCAGCCATAGCCTGCGCCAGCGCGGCCTTGCCGCCGACACCCTGGCGCTACCGGTGCAGGTGTTGGACGACGCGGCACTGACCGCATTGATCGCCCGTTTTGACCAGGTGGTAACGCTGTGATGACAACCCTGCATGTAATTGCCCACTCGCCCTTCGGCGACGACCGCCTGGCCAGTTGCCTGCGCCTGCTCGGTGCCGACGATGCACTGCTGCTGTGCGGTGATGCGGTCTATGCACTGCACGCCGGCAGCGAGCCCCAGCAGCTGCTGCAAGCCGCCGCGCTCGAGCAGCGCTTGTTCGCCCTCGACGAAGACCTGCACGCCCGCGCGGTTGCCAACGACCTGGCCACGCCTGTGGACTACGCTGCATTCGTCGAGCTGTCGCTGCATTACGACAAGGTCAACAGCTGGCTATGAGTACGCTGAACGTTGGCGATCAAACGATTGCCCTGGACAAGGACGGCTTCCTGGTCGACCTGCACGACTGGTCCCCTGCCGTCGCCGATGCCCTCGCCACACGTGAAGGCATCCCGCTGACCGCTGACCACTGGGAAATCCTCGAGCTGCTGCGCCAGTTCTACCAGGAATTCCAGCTTTCGCCGGCCACACGCCCGCTGATCAAGTACACCGCGCTGAAGCTGGGCCCTGAAAAGGGCAACAGCCCGCACCTGAACCGCCTGTTCAACGGCACTCCTGCCAAACTTGCCGCCAAGCTGGCGGGCCTGCCCAAGCCGACCAACTGCATATGATCGAACCACGCCCGCTCACCCTTGAAACACCCGCCGAACACCCGTTCGCCGAATTTGTGCGCATCCTTGGCAAAGGCAAGCGCGGCGCGCGCGGCCTGACCCGCGAAGAAGCCCGCGCGGCCATGACCTTGCTGCTGGAAGGCAAAGTCGAGGACACCCAGCTCGGCGCCTTCCTCATGCTGCTGCGGCACAAGGAAGAAAGCGCCGATGAACTGGCCGGTTTCACCGAGGCCCTGCGCGCGCACTTGCAAGCGCCGCACATTGCCGTGGACCTGGACTGGCCCACGTACGCGGGCAAGAAGCGCCACCTGCCCTGGTACCTGCTGGCGGCCAAGTGCCTGGCCAACAACGGGGTGCGCATCCTGATGCATGGCGGCGGCGCCCACACCGCCGGGCGCATGTTCACTGAACAACTGCTCGAACAGCTGCAGATTCCGCTGTGCCGCGACTGGGCGGCCGTCAGCACCGCGCTCGACCAGCAGCGGCTGGCGTTTTTCCCGTTGCAGGACTGGGCACCCCAGTTGCAACGCATGATTGACCTGCGCAACACCTTGGGCCTGCGCTCGCCAATTCACTCCTTGGCTCGGGTACTGAACCCGCTGGGTGCGCGCTGCGGCCTGCAGAGCATCTTCCACCCTGGCTACCAGGCGGTGCACCGTGAAGCTAGCTGCCTGCTCGGCGACCATGCCGTGGTGATCAAGGGCGATGGCGGCGAGATCGAGGTCAATCCCGATGTCATCAGCCATCTCTATGGCACTACAGCGGGCGAGGCCTGGGATGAAGAGTGGCCAGCCCTGAGCGAACGCCGCCATGTCAAACCACCGAGCCTGCAACCGCAGCAACTGCTCGCCGTGTGGCAGGGTGAGGCCGAAGACAGCTACGGCGAAATGGCCGTGGTCGCCACCATGGCCCTGGCCTTGCGCGGCCTGGGGCAGAACCGTGACGACGCCTTCGCCACAGCGCGCCGCTACTGGAGCGAACGCAAAGCATCGATTTAATCGATTAAAGACCCCGAGTCTTTGCGCTATTTATTCGAACGATATTCCCTAGACTGGGCTCCAACGACAAACAACTTTGTTCCAGGAGCTCAACATGGGCCTTTTGATCGACGGCCGCTGGCACGACCAGTGGTATGAAACCGGCAAAGACGGGGCCTTCAAACGCGAAAACGCCCAGCGCCGCAACGCGTTGCCCGCACCCGAGGCAGGCCGTTATCACCTGTACGTGTCACTGGCTTGCCCATGGGCGCACCGCACCCTGATTTTCCGTGCCCTCAAGGGCCTGTCGCCGCTCATCGATGTGTCGGTGGTGAGCTGGCTGATGCAAGAGAATGGCTGGACCTTCGACCAGCAGCAGGGCTCCACCGGCGACCACCTCGATGCACTCGAATTCCTGCACCAACGCTACACCCAGGATGACCCGCACTACACCGGGCGCGTTACCGTGCCGGTGCTGTGGGACAAAAAAGAGAAGCGTATCGTCAACAACGAATCGGCCGAGATCATCCGCATCTTCAACAGCGCCTTCGACGAGCTGACCGGCAACCGCCTGGACCTCTACCCCGAGCCCTTGCGCCCGGCGATCGAAGCGCTGAACGAACGGATCTACCCCGCAGTGAACAATGGCGTCTACCGCGCAGGCTTCGCCACCACGCAAGAGGCCTACGAGGCCGCGTTTGACGACGTGTTCAATGAGCTGGATTACCTGGAAGACTTGCTGAGCCGCAATCGCTACCTTGCTGGCGAGTACCTCACCGAGGCGGATGTACGACTGTTCACTACGCTGGTGCGCTTTGATGCGGTGTACCACGGGCACTTCAAGTGCAACCTGCGACGCCTGAGCGACTACCACAACCTGTCAAACTGGCTGCGCGAAGTGTACCAGTGGCCGGGGGTGGCGCAGACGGTGGATATGGAGCATATCCAGAAGCATTACTACATGAGCCACAAGACCATCAACCCGAATGGGATCGTGCCTAAAGGGCCATTGCAGGACTTTGGTCTGGCGCATGATCGGGAGCGGTTGGTGGGCCAGGGGATCTGGGTTAACCGGTGACACAGCGGGGCTGCTTTGCAGCCCTTCGCAGCACAAGGCTGCTCCTACAGCTCCGGCGCACGCCTGTGTAATCGATGGACTCGCCCCCGCCGAGGCATCACAGTGCCACGGTGGCGTTCAAAGAAGCCAACGGCAGCGAGGGCGAGACCATGAAGAAGCGACCGCATCAAGCTAAGGCTTAACGGCCTGAGCCCTGTTGATTACAGGGCTCAGGCTGCTAGCTGAAACTGTCCAACTTTCTGGGGGCAGTCCAATGCGTCAATTTTTAGAAATTGCGCAAGACAGTTGCTCCCATAGGCCTCACCTGAATCAATTCATAGGGGCGGATGCTCTTAACCGTGGCGCCTTCAATCCAGGTGGTTGATGCACACCACCTTGGGCTGGGTCATGTCCTCATAGGCAAACCGCACCCCTTCGCGGCCCAGGCTGCCGTACTTGAAGCCCCCAAACGGCATGGCGTCGAAGCGGTAATCGGAGGAGTCGTTGATCATCACGCCACCGGCCTCGATCCGCCGCGCCAGCTTCAGCGCTGTCGACAGGTCTCGGGTGAATACCCCTGCATGCAGGCTGTATTCCGGGGCATTGGCCAGGGCAACGGCCTGGTCGAGGGTGTCGAACGGCTCCAGGATTACTACGGGGGCGAACACTTCCTGCAGCCAGATACGGCTGTCGTGGCTGACCGTTTCCAGTACCGTAGGTGCGTACAGCGCACCTTGCCGGCGATGACCGCAAAGCAGCGTCGCCCCCTGCCCCAGCGCTTCTTCCACCAGTTGCTCGGTACGGCGAGCCGCCTGCTCGGTAACCATCGGGCCGACATCCGTGTCCGGGCTGGCAGGGTCACCCAGCTGCAAAGCCCTGGATTGCGCAACGAACTGCTCGCGGAAGGCTTCGTACACCGCGCGCTGCACCAGAATCCGTTGCGTGCCGATGCAGTTCTGCCCCGCCGCCCAGAAGGCCCCAGAGACACAGGACTCCACGGTCGGCCCCAGGTCGCAGTCCTCCAGCACCAGTACAGGCGCATTGCCGCCCAGGTCCATGGCGAGCTTTTTGAGCCCTGCGCTGCGGGCGATCGATTCGCCGGTGGCAAAACCGCCGGTGAACGAAATCATGCGCACCTCACGCAGCTCGACCAGCGCCTTGCCCAGTTCGACTCCACCGGTTGCCGTGGTCACCACGTTTTCGCCAAGCCCGGCCTGCACCAGGCAATCGACCAGTTTCAACGCCGACAACGGCGCAAGTTCAGACGGTTTGAGGATCACCGCATTGCCCCCGGCAATCGCCGGGCCCAGCTTGTGCGCCACCAGGTTCAGCGGGTCGTTGTAGGGCGTGATCGCGACAATCAGGCCCAGCGGTTCGCGGCTGAACCAGCCTTGGCGGGCTTCGGACCCTTCATAGGCTTCGAACGGCACCACCTCGCCGGCATTGCGCCGGGCTTCTTCGGCGGACAGCTTCAGCGTGTTCACACAGCGCTTCACTTCCTTCTGTGCCTGACGCAGGGTTTTACCGGCTTCGGCCACGATCAAGTTGGCGAACACAGCCGCATCGGCTTCGACCAACCGCGCCGCTTCTTCGAGAATGCGCGCGCGACGGTGCCGGGGCATCGCTGCACTCTCAAGGCACCCCGCCCGTGCGCGTGCCAGCAAGGCGGGCACGGCCGTGGCGTCCAGATTGGGCACACGCCCCACCAGACGGCCGTCGAAGGGGCTGAACACGTCGATGTGGCTCGGCGCTACAGCGTGAACACTGGCCATGCGAGATACGCTCATAAAGGCTCCGTTACTGACGCGGGGTGGTGTGCAGGGCGATGATGTCGGAGAGCAAGGCATAGGCGGTTTCGATACGCCCTGCGCCCGGCCCGGACACCGTGACCGCCCCCAGCAGCGCGCTGTTGAACGACACCGCATTGACCGCGCCATTGATGCCGGCAAGCGGATGATCGAGCGGCAACAAACGCGCTTCGACACTCGCGGACACCGTGCCGTCAGCGCCCTTGCTGGCAGCGCCGATCAGTTTCCAGCACTGCCCCGTGGCATGCGCCTTGACGATATCCGACGCACTGATGCCGCTGATGCCCGAGCACGTCACGTCGCTGACGCTCAAGCGCGCATCCAGCAACTCGTTGGCCAGGATCACCACCTTCAGGCGCACGTCAAAGCCTTCGACATCTGCCGTAGGGTCGGCCTCTGCGTACCCCAGTTGCTGCGCCTGGGCCACCGCATCCGCGAACGACATGCCGTCTTTCATGCGGGTCAGCACGTAATTGGAGGTGCCGTTCAGAATGCCTTCGAAGCCTTGAATCTGCGAACCTGCCAAGGCCTGCTTGGCCAGGCGGATCACCGGGGTGCCGCTCATGACCGCGCCTTCGTATTCGAACGCGACATTGTGGCGGCGCGCCAGCGCCTTCAGTTCGGCGCCGTGCAATGCAATCGGCCCCTTGTTGGTGGTCACCACATGAATGCCGCTCTCCAGCGCCCAGCGGCAGAAGGTGGCCGCCGGCTCGCCATCGACCGGGTTGGTGAAGGTAGCCTCAGCGATGATGTCCGCGCCGGACTGCTTGATGACGGTCTCGTTGAACGCCTCGGCAGTGCCCCCTGCAATCAGGGCGAGCGCGCCCTTTTCGGCGGGCAAGGCTGCCAGCGCGGCAGCGTCCAGGCCATTGCGGTCGACCACCGAACCGAGGAACAGGTCGGTGACGCCGACGATCTTCAGGCTGAAGCCGAGGGTGGCCTGCCAGCTGTCATTATGCGTTGCGATCAACTGGGCCAGGCCTCTGTTGACACCGCCAAAACCGACCAGGGCAATGTTGTATTCAGTCACGAAGGCATTCCTTTTTGCTGTTGTTTGATGGGCCTAGCGTACGAGCCGGCTACGGGCAGTTGAATAGGCCAAAGTGCCGTATTTATTGGGCGTTCTGCCAACACGCGAAATGGCCACTTTACGGATGCCACAGGTAGCTCGCGTTCCCTGTCGGAGCGGCCTTGTGTCGCGAAAGGGTCGCAGAACGCCCCCCAGGTTTCAGCATCGCCGCGTGAATTGTGGGGGCTGCTCTGCAGCCCTTTCGCGACACAAGGCCGCTCCTACAGAAAGGGGCACGCGCAGGGGAGAATGGGGATTAGAAGACAGCGGAGAGCACAAACGAGGTAACGGTGTTTTCAACACCCGGCATGCCGGCGATTTCTTTCCAGACGGCGTGGACCCGTTCCGGGGTCGCCGCAGCAACCCTCAGCATCAAGTCGAACTCGCCACTGAGCACTTCGCACTGGATCACCTCAGGGAGGGTACGCAATTTGGCCAGCACGTCGTCCCCGCGCATGCGGTCGTAGCGATAGACGAAAACCGCCGCGCTGATCAACGATGAAGGGCGGCGGGAATCCCCCAACCGAACGGTGTAGCCCTGTATCGCGCCATCGCGCTCAAGCCGTTCGATACGCTGGCGCACCGCATTGCGCGAGAGGTTGACCTTGGCCCCGAGTTCGGCATGGGCGATCCGCGCATTGGCAGTCAATTCGGCAAGAATGCGCTCGTCCAGCGGGTCGAGGATGCGTTTCATGCCGGCCTCGACTGCGCTGCCAGCAGGGCCTGGCACAAGCCATCAAGGTCCCCTCTGCACAAGGCTGGCGGCCCGTCTTGCACCACGGGCTGCGGTGCAAGCTCACCCTCCCACACGCCCAACTGCGCCAACAGCGCAGCCGACTTGGCCGGCGCAATCTGGCCCAGGGTCACCATCGGTGCGCCCAGGCTGCGTCGATGCATGCGGCCGGCCAGCGCGCCGACAGCCGTGTGCGGGTCGACCAGCGCTGCGGCTTGCGTGCGCAGTTTGATGACTTCGCGGCGCACCTCGGCCTCATCCACCGCATAAGAGTCGAACAACACCCGCGCCTGAAGCCATTGCGCATTGCCGATGCTTAATTCACCGCAAGCCTCGAACTGCGCCATCAGTGCCGCAACGCTGCTGCCACTGCGCCCGTACAGCTCCCAGATGAAGCGCTCCAGGTTCGAATAGAGCGAGAAGTCCATGGCCGGTGACAATGTGCGCTGACTGGCGTGCGGCGCGTAGCGATTGCGGTGCAGAAACCGGTGGAGGGCATCGTTGCTGTTGGTCGACACGATCACCTGGTTGATCGGCAGGCCCATTTTCTGCGCAATGAAGCCGGCGTAGATCTCTGCGAAACTCGCTGCGGGCACACTGAACCCGACCGGGCGGGTGCCGCCCCCCAGTTGCAGCGCCGCGTGGAAGTAGAACACGATCTGGGCAAGTACCCCGACCCAGTTGGTGGAGTTGAAACACACCGGTATCAACCCTTCCAGCGGCCAGGCACGGAACAGCCGCGCCACCAGGGTCTGGCAGTCATCGAAACTGCCATCGACGGGTATCAGCTGAACACTGGCGGGGTCACCCGCCTGCAAGGCGGCCAGGCGGTCTGCCGGGATCTCGTTGCGGGGGTAGAGAATCGCCAAGCGCACCTTCGGCCTGGAAGCGAAGGCTTGGATGGCGGCAATGCCGGTATCGCCATTGGTGGCACCGACCACCAACGCCGCTTCGTCCGACTGCTCGAGAAAGTGGCTGACCAGCCGCGCCTGAAGCTGTGCGGCAAAGTCCTTTGAGGTGTGGGTAGGGCCATGAAACAGCTGCAGGATCCATTCGTTATGGCCAATCTGCTGCAGCGGCGTGATGGCGCGATGGCTGAAGGCCTTGTAGCTGTCGCTGAGCAGCGCACGCAAGGCTTGATCATCGATGGCATCGCCGACAAAAGGCGCGATCACCCGCCAGACCAGCTCATCGAACGGCAGCCATGACCAACTGGCGATCTCCTCAGGGCTGATCACCGGCAAGTGTGCTGGCACATACAGCCCGCCATCAGCGGCAGGCCCCGACAGCACCACCTCACGGAAGTCCGCCCGTACATCACCGTTGCGGGTACTTACGTAGTGCATGAAAACTCCACAGGGTTACGAAGGCCGGTGCGCGTGTGCCACCAGCCAGGAAGAAAACAGCGCGGCATCGGGCGGCAATGGGCGGCCCTGCTCGCGTACCAGGTAAAACGACTCGCTCGCTTCGATGCGCTGGCTGAACGGCGCGACCAGTTGGCCGTCCCTGAGCAGGTCCTCGACCACCGAGGACCGCGCCAGCGCCACCCCCTGCCCCAGCTCGGCCATGCGGATGGTGGACACCAGGGTGTCGAACTGCAGCCCGCGCGAATAATCGACATCGTCCGCGCCCACCCGCTTGAGCCAATACCCCCAGCCCTCCTCATAGCCCAGCACATGCAGCAGCGGGTGGTGCCTGAGGTCGCGTGGTTCGCGAATGGCCGAGCGCGCCATCAGTGCCGGCGAACACACCGGCACCAACACGTCCCAGGTCAAGCGTTGGGCATGCAGGCCGGGCCATTCGCCATTGCCCCAGCGCACTTCCAGGTCGTCCTCGCCATCGGGCGCCTTGACCCAGAGATTGCTGATGTAGCGGATATCGATGTGCGGGTGCTGGCGGCTGAAGTCCGGCAACCGCGGGGCAAGCCAGTACTGCAGAAACGACAGGCTGCCACGCACCTTCACGGGGCCGCGCTTGTGCTGGCCGAAAATCTCGTTGGTGCCCACCGCCAGGCGGCTGATTGCATCCTGCACCACCGGCAGGTACGACTGCCCTTCTTCGGTCAGGCCCAGGCCCCTGGGCAAGCGCTTGAACAAGGCCACGCCCAGGTGGCTTTCGAGTTGCCGAATCTGCTGGCTTACCGCGCCTTGGGTAAGGTGCAGTTCCTCCGCCGCGTGGGTAAAGTTCAAGGCGCGTGCCGACACTTCGAACGACCGCAGCCAGTTGAGCGGCGGCAGGGATTTTTGCTTCATCGACACGACCTCGTTCACAGTTGAATCCGTGCATCATGAACCGGTTTGTTCAGGTCGCGCCAACACCCGCGCCTGCCGATGCCGCAGCCGCCAGGCGCTGTGCACGTTTGTTGCGGGTCACCCAGTAGACGAAGTAGCACCAGGCAATGAACGGGATGCCGAAATACAGGGCAACGCGCTGCTCCGGGTCGAAGGCAATGCCGACACACGCCAGCACGCAACAGGCAATCGCGCCCAGCGGCACCCACGGGTAGCCGCGCACCCTGAAGTGCAGGTCTTCGACCCGGCCACCATTGGCCACATAGTGTCGGCGGAAGGCCATCTGGCTGGCGGCGATGCTCATCCACACCACCACCACCGCCAGGCCGGAAATCGACACCAGCGCCAAGTACACCGTGTCTGGCGCCAGTACGCTGCTGAGCAACGACGCCGCGGCGCCGGCCATGCTCAGCATGATGGCGTTGACCGGCGTGCCGCGTGGCGACAGGCGGGCGAAGCACTTGGGCATATGGCCCTGGTCACTGAGCGTCCACAGCATCCGCGAGGCCGCGTACAACCCGGAGTTGGCGGCCGACAGCAGCGCGGTGAGGATCACGAAGTTCATGATGTCTGCCGAGTACGGAATACCGATCAGGTCGAAGACCATGACGAACGGGCTTTCGACCAGGCCTGCCTGTTCACGCGGCAGCAAGGTGGCCAGGACGATGATGGTGCCGACGAAGAACAACGCCAATCGTACTACCGTAGTACGTATCGCCTTGGGCACGCTGTCCTGTGGGTCTTTTGCCTCACCGGCGGCAATGCCGATGAGTTCGGTGCCGGAGAAGGCGAACGACACCGCCAGCAACGTCATCGCGATCGGCAACAAGCCAGTCGGGAACAAGCCTTCGCGGGTGAAGTTGGACAGCCCGATGCCCTGCACGTGCTGCACATCGAGCAGGCCAAAAATCGCCGCCCCGCCGATGGCGATGAAGGCGATCACCGTCAGCACCTTGACCAGCGACAGCCAGAATTCGGTTTCGGCAAACAGGCGTACCGACACCACGTTGCTGACCAGTACCGTGATCGCGAACAACGCGCTCCAGATCCACACCGGCGTGTCGGGGAACCAGCGCACCATCAGGATACCCGCCGCGGTGAACTCCGAGCCGATCGCTACCGTCCAGGTCAACCAGTACAGCCAGGCCACCGTGTACCCGGTGCCCGGCCCCAGATAGCGGGTTGCATAACTGCTGAACGAACCGGTTTCGGGCATCTGCACCGCCAATTCACCCAGGCAGACCATCACCAGGTAGACCATGACCGCGCCGACGATATAGGCGATGACCGCGCCCAAGGGCCCGGCCTGGTTGACCGTGTAGCCTGACGTCAGAAATAGGCCAGTACCGATCACGCCGCCCAGCGCCAGCATGACGATATGGCGCGTGTGCATCTCTTTCTTGTACCCGGCCGGGTGGCCCGACGCCGCGTTTGAGTGTTCGGTGGACATAGTTGAGTTCTCATGAAGTGGCTGGCACAGCAGCCGGCAGGCGACCCTGAGGCCGCCACCGTCGCTGTGTCAGCGGCTGTTATTGTTATGGCTTTCATGAATCAGGAAGGGCGTGCCCGACGCCTCAGGTGGACACTTCGACGTGCCGGCCACAGGTGTCGCTGCCCTGCCCCTGCGCGCGTTCGACCTGCACAGCGGCGAACGCCTGGCGCAGGTCTTCCAGCAGGTCGGCGGTATCCTCGATGCCGACCGACACCCGCACCAGGCCTTCTGAGATGCCCAGTGCCTGGCGCTCTTCCAGGGTGTTTTCCACGTGGCTGGTTGTCCGTGCCGGCCCGTAGATGGTTTCCACTGCACCCAGGTTGCCGGCGCGGTGGGCGTAGCGCAGCTTGGGCAGCAACTTGACGACAGTGCCCATCCCACCCACCAGCACGAAACTGACGATGGCGCCAAAGCCGCGCATCTGCGCACTGGCGATCGCGTGGCCTGGGTGCCCCGGCAACCCGGGGTAGTTGACCGACTCGACCAACGGCTCGCTGCACAGGTACTCAGCCAAGGCCTGGGCGCTGGCTTGCTGCTGGCGCAGACGCAGCGCCAGGGTCTTGATGCCGCGAATGATCAGGTACGCGGAAAACGGGTCCAGTGAAGCGCCGTTGATTTCGCGGTAGTGACGCACCTGCGCCATCAAGGCTTCGCTGCCGCAGACCACCCCGCCCAACACATCGCCATGGCCGGAAAGGAACTTGGTCGCACTGTGCACTACCACATCGACGCCCAGCAGCAGCGGGTTCTGGTTCAGCGGCGTGGCGAAGGTGTTGTCGGCAACGACCAAGGCGCCCACACGCTTTGCTGCGGCCACCAAGCGGCGGATGTCGAGGATTTTCAGCGTCGGGTTGCTCGGGGTCTCCAAGTAGACCACATCGCAACCCCGGGCGATTTCACGCTCCATGGCGTCGGTGTCGAGGGTGTCGCACAGCGTCACTTCGACGCCCTGACGGGGGAGGAATTCTTCGAATATCTTGTTGGTGCCGCCGTAGCTGTCGCGGGTCGAGACCACGCGTTTGCCATTGCACAGGAAGGTATGCAGCACACCGCTGATGGCCGCCATACCGGTGCTGAAGGCCACGGCCGACTCGGCGTGTTCCAGTGCACAGAGCTTGTCCTCGAGGACCGCAACCGTCGGGTTGCTCATGCGGCTGTAGATGAAGCCCGGCTGCTTGCCCAGCGCAATGTCGTACCAGGCGTCGATATCCTGGTAGCCGTAGGCGGCACTGGCGATGATCGGAGTTTGGGTGGCATTGAAGGGGTGCTCGACGTGTTCCCCCTCCCACACCACCCGCGTCCCAATACCCGGCTGCACGCCGTTAGCGACCTTTGCTTGGTTATTCATGTCATTGTCTCGCATCGATGAAACACGGCGGTGTTTCGACTGGTCTGCGAGGACTATAGAGCGCACCTGCGCCCATGAAAAACGATGCAATTGGGCCCTAAGGGGCGCTTATTTTAATGGCTTACCAAGCCGCCTGCGTCGGGCAAGCCATCCGGGGTTTACGCATTACCCGGTAGGAGCAGCCTTGTGCTGCGAAGAGGCCAGTGATAGCAACGAACATTGTTGTGTTTTCACCGGCCTCTTCGCAGCGCAAGGCTGCTCCTACACAGATTGGGGGCGCAGCGCTATTGCACATAAGCCTGCAGCGCTTGCTGGTCGGCATGGTAGGAGGACCGCACCAGCGGCCCGGACGCCACGTTCTTGAAGCCCATCGCCAAGGCCTGTTCGGCAAACCAGGCGAAGGTGTCCGGATGCACGAAGCGCTGCACCGGCAGGTGGCTGCGCGACGGTTGCAGGTATTGCCCCAGGGTCAGCATGTCGACCTGGTGCTCGCGCATGCGCTGCATCACCTCGATCACTTCTTCATCGGTTTCACCCAGACCCAGCATCAGCCCGGATTTGGTCGGTACGCTGGGCACACGGCGTTTGAAATTCTCCAGCAGGTCCAGCGACCACTCGAAGTCCGAGCCCGGCCGTGCCGCCTTGTACAGGCGCGGCACGGTTTCCAGGTTGTGGTTGAACACGTCCGGCGGCTCCTGCGCGGTGATGGCCAGGGCCACGTCCATGCGGCCGCGGTAGTCCGGCACCAGGGTTTCCAGCTTGACGCCCGGCGACAGCGTGCGGATTTCACGCAGGCAGTCGACGAAGTGCTGGGCGCCGCCGTCGCGCAGGTCATCGCGGTCCACCGAGGTGATCACCACGTACTTCAGGCGCAGGTCGGCAATGGCAATCGCCAGGTTCTTCGGCTCATCGGCATCCAGCGGTTTCGGCCGCCCGTGGCCGACGTCGCAGAATGGGCAACGGCGGGTGCAGATGTCACCCATGATCATGAAGGTCGCCGTGCCACCGGAGAAGCACTCGCCCAGGTTCGGGCACGACGCTTCTTCGCAAACACTGTGCAGCTTGTGCTTGCGCAGCAGCGCCTTGACCCGTGCGACCTCGGGTGACGTGGCAATGCCCACGCGAATCCAGTCAGGTTTGCGCGGCACCTCCTCGGTGGGCAGGATCTTCACCGGGATGCGCGCCACCTTGTCGGCGCCGCGCAGTTTCACACCGGTTTGCAAGGGCTGCGGGCGCGTGGCGGCAGGCAGGGTCTGGTTCATGTTCATGCTCCGGCAATCAAGGCTTCAGCCACGGTAATAACGTTGTGCAACAAAGGGTGTGCGTACCACCTGCATCGGCACCCGCTTGCCTCGCACCAAGGCGAAGACTTCGGTTTCCAATGCCGCGTGCGCACTGTGCACGTACCCCATCGCCAACGGCCCGCCCAGGCTGGGGCCGAAACCGCCGCTGGTGACACGGCCGATTTCCTGGTCGTTGGCATCGACGATCAGCGCCCCTTCCCGCACCGGTACACGCGCTTTGGGCATCAGGCCCACCCGTTTACTGGCCACGCCCTCGCGTTGCTGGGCAAAGAGGCGTTCGGCCCCCGGAAAACCGCCGGTCCGCACGCCCTCGGCACGTCGCGCCTTGGAGATCGCCCAGGTCAGGCTGGCCTCGATCGGTGTGCTGCGCGCATCCATGTCATGGCCGTACAGGCACAGCCCGGCCTCCAGGCGCAGCGAATCGCGGGCACCCAGGCCGATGGCCTCGACCTCGGGCTCGGCCAGCAGCGTGCGGGCGAGCATTGCCGCCGCCTCGGCCGGCACCGAGATCTCGAAGCCATCCTCACCGGTATAACCCGAGCGGCTGACGTAGCAGTCAACACCCAGCAGCTTCACACGGGCGAACTGCATGAAGGTCATGGCGCCGACCTGGGACGCCAGGCGGCCCAGCACCTTGGCCGCCGCAGGCCCCTGCAGGGCCAGCAAGGCGTGGCTTTCGAACAGCGATTCGACCTCGCACTGCCCTTCCAGATGCTGCTTGAGGTGCAGCAGGTCCTGGTCCTTGCAGCCAGCGTTGACCACCAGCAACAGTTCGTCACCGCCCAGGTTGGCCACCATCAGGTCGTCGAGGATACCGCCGTCGTCGTTGGTGAACAGCGCATAACGCTGCATGCCCACCGGCAGGTCGAGGATGTCGACCGGCACCAGCGACTCCAGTGCCTTGGCAGCGCCGGCGCCGCGCAGGCGAATCTGCCCCATGTGCGAAACGTCAAACAGGCCGGCCTGCTCACGGGTATGCAGGTGCTCCTTGAGCACCCCCAGCGGGTATTGCACCGGCATGGCGTAGCCGGCAAAGGGCACCATGCGCGCGCCGAGTTTCAGGTGCAGGTCATGCAGTGGTGTTTGTTTGAGTTGTTCTGTGGACATGAACGATTCCCCGTAGTCGATTCAGGCGCGATAGACCGGATATTCCGCGCACAGCCTGGCCACCGACGCGGCCACCTGGGCCTCGACATCGGCATCGCCAAGGTGATCGAGGATGTTGCAGACCCAGCCGGCCAGGGCCACGCATTCGGCCACCTTGAAGCCACGGGTGGTGACCGCCGGGGTGCCGATACGCAGGCCCGAGGTCACAAATGGCGACTGCGGGTCGTTGGGCACGGCGTTCTTGTTGACGGTGATGTGCGCGCGGCCCAGGGCGGCGTCGGCATCTTTACCGGTGAGGCCCTGGCGGATCAGGCTGACCAGGAACAGGTGGTTGTCAGTGCCGCCGGAAACCACGTCGTAGCCGCGGTCGATAAATACCTGGGCCATGGCCTGGGCGTTTTCGATGACTTGTTGCTGGTAGGCCTTGAAGCCTGGCTCCAGCGCTTCCTTGAAGCACACGGCCTTGGCGGCGATGACGTGCATCAGCGGGCCACCCTGGGCGCCGGGGAACACGGCAGCGTTGAGCTTTTTCTCGATCTCTGGGTTGGACTTGGCCAGGATCAAACCGCCACGTGGGCCGCGCAGGGTCTTGTGGGTGGTGGTGGTGACCACGTCGGCGAACGGGATCGGGTTCGGGTACAGGCCCGCAGCAACCAGGCCGGCAACGTGGGCCATGTCGACGAACAGCAGCGCACCGACCTTGTCGGCGATGGCGCGGAAGCGTGGGAAGTCGAGGGTCTTGGAGTAGGCTGAGAAGCCGGCGACGATCATTTTCGGCGTGTGCTCGACCGCCAGGCGCTCGACTTCGTCGTAGTCGATCAGACCGGTCTTGGTGTCGATGCCGTATTGAACCGCGTTGTACAGCTTGCCCGAGGACGACACTTTAGCGCCGTGGGTCAGGTGGCCGCCGTGGGCCAGGCTCATGCCCAGGATGGTGTCACCGGCCTGCAGCAGGGCCAGGTACACCGCGCCGTTGGCGGAAGAGCCGGAGTGCGGCTGGACGTTGGCGTAGTCAGCACCGAACAGCTGCTTGGCGCGCTCGATGGCCAACTGTTCAACCACATCGACGTGCTCACACCCCCCGTAGTAACGCTTGCCTGGGTAGCCTTCGGCGTACTTGTTGGTCAGCTCGGTGCCCTGGGCCTGCATCACTTGCGGGCTGGTGTAGTTTTCCGAGGCGATCAGCTCGATGTGGTCTTCCTGGCGTTGTACTTCGCGGCTGATGGCCTCCTGCAGCGCAGGGTCGAAGTCGGACAGGGTGAGGCTTTTATGGAACATGTGGGTGCTTCCTTATTGTTGGGGGCAGGCAAGGCCCGGACGGGGTCCGGGCCTGTGCAGTCAGGCGTCTTGGTAGACCGACATGGGCGGGCAGGCACAGGCCAGGTTGCGGTCACCGTAGACGTTGTCCACGCGCCCCACTGGCGGCCAGTACTTGTTCTCGCGCAGCGTCTGCAACGGGTACACCGCCAGCTCCCGGCCGTAGCGATGGGGCCATTCGCCCACCAATTCACTGGCGGTGTGGGGGGCGTTTTTCAGCGGGTTGTCGAGCGCGTCGAAGGTGCCATTTTCCACGGCGCGGATTTCCTCGCGGATGCAGATCATCGCCTCGCAGAAGCGGTCCAGCTCTTCCTTGGACTCGCTCTCGGTCGGCTCGACCATCAGCGTGCCAGCCACCGGGAACGACATGGTCGGGGCATGGAAGCCGAAATCGATCAGGCGCTTGGCCACGTCCTCGACGCTGATGCCGCTGCTGTCCTTGAGCGGGCGCAGGTCGAGGATGCACTCGTGGGCGACCAGGCCGTTCTCGCCGGTGTACAGCACCGGGTAGTACTCCTCCAGGCGCCGGGCAATGTAGTTGGCACTCAAAATCGCCAGCTGCGAGGCACGCTTGAGCCCTTCGCCACCCATCATGCGGATGTACATCCAGGTAATCGGCAGGATGCTCGCACTGCCATAAGGCGCTGCGCAGACGGCACCTTGTTTATGTTCCAGGTGCGCGTGGCCAGGCAGGAACGGCGCCAGGTGCGCCTTGACCCCGATCGGGCCGACACCGGGGCCACCACCGCCGTGGGGGATGCAGAAGGTTTTGTGCAGGTTGAGGTGCGACACGTCGCCGCCGAACTTGCCCGGGGCGCAGAGACCGACCATGGCGTTCATGTTGGCACCGTCCAGGTACACCTGGCCGCCGTGCGCATGGATGATGTCGCAGATGCGGGTGATGCCCTCTTCGAACACCCCGTGGGTCGAGGGATAGGTGATCATCAGCGCGGCCAGTTGCGCCCGGTGCTGCTCGGCCTTGGCTTGCAGGTCGGCCACATCGACGTTGCCGCGCTCATCGCAATTGACCACCACCACGCGCAGGCCGGCCATCTGCGCCGTGGCCGGGTTGGTGCCGTGGGCGGACGACGGGATCAGGCAAACATCACGGCCCGCTTCGCCACGGCTGGCGTGGTAGGCGCGGATGGCCAGCAGGCCTGCGTATTCCCCTTGCGAGCCGGCGTTGGGCTGCAGCGACATCGCGTCATAACCGGTGGCCTCGCAGAGCATCGCCTGCAGTTCGTCCGTCAGTTGCCGATAGCCGAGCGACTGTTCGGCCGGGGCGAACGGGTGCAGGTTGGCGAACTCGGGCCAGGTGATCGGGATCATCTCGCTGGCGGCGTTGAGCTTCATGGTGCACGAGCCCAGCGCGATCATGGTGCGGTCCAGCGCCAGGTCTTTGTCGGCCAAGCTGCGCAGGTAGCGCATCAGTGCTGTTTCAGAATGGTAGCGGTTGAACACCGGGTGCTGCAGGAACGGGGTGTCGCGCAGCAGCTGCACTGGCAAGCAATCGCCACAGCCCTCTGCCAGGGCGACGAAGGCCGGAAGCGCCTGGCCCGGGGCGGCGAACACCTGCCACAAGGCCTCGACACTGGCCTGCTCGCAGGTTTCATCCAGTGACAGGCCGACCCGCTGGGCGTCGATCGGGCGCAGGTTCAGGCCGGCCCCTTGGGCGGCGGCCAGCACATCGGCCGCAGGCCTGGCAGTGACCACGCTGACGGTATCGAAGAAGTGCGCTTGTTCCACTGCGTGCCCGAGCTGCAGCAGCCCTTGCACCAGCACTGCCGTTAACCGGTGCACACGCTGGGCGATCTGCGCCAGGCCTTGAGGGCCGTGGTACACCGCGTACATGCTGGCGATGTTGGCCAGCAGCACCTGCGCGGTGCAGATGTTGCTGGTCGCTTTCTCGCGGCGGATGTGTTGCTCGCGGGTCTGCATGGCCAGGCGCAGCGCCGGCTTGCCAAAGCGGTCGATGGAGACACCGACCAGGCGGCCGGGCATGTCGCGTTTGAACGTATCGCGTGTGGCGAAGTACGCCGCGTGCGGGCCGCCAAAGCCCAGCGGCACGCCAAAGCGCTGGGCGCTGCCCAGCACCACGTCGGCATCGAACTCGCCCGGCGGGGTCAGCAAGGTCAGCGCCAGCAGGTCGGCGGCCACCGCCACTAAGGCGCCGACGGCATGGGCGCGTTGCACCAGGGCCCGGTGATCGGCGATAGCGCCAGTGCTGGCCGGGTACTGCAGCAACAGGCCGAAGTACGCCTCAAGGCCCTGGCCTTCCAGTGCCGCTTCATCACCGATGACCACCTCGATACCCAGCGGCTGGGCACGGGTGCGCAGCACGTCGAGGGTTTGCGGGTGGCAGTGGCGGGACGCGAAAAAGGCCGGTGCCTTGCTCTTTGCCAGGCGCTTGCAGAAGGTCATGGCTTCGGCCGCAGCGGTGGCCTCGTCGAGCAAGGAGGCGTTGGCGATCTGCATGCCGGTGAGGTCGCAGACCAAGGTCTGGAAATTGAGCAGTGCTTCCAGGCGGCCTTGGGAAATCTCTGGTTGATACGGCGTGTAGGCGGTGTACCAGGCTGGGTTTTCCAGCAGGTTGCGCAGGATCGGCGTCGGCGTGTGGCACGGGTAGTAGCCTTGCCCGATGTGGTTGCGAAACAGCTGGTTCTTCGCGGCGATGGCCTTGAGCGCAGCCAGGGCCTCGGCCTCGCCCTGCCCTTTGCTCAGTTCAAGCACGCTGGTGCCTTTGATGCTACCTGGGATGACGCTGTCGACCAGGGCCTGCAGGGAGCCATGGCCGGTCAGCGCCAGCATCGCCTCGATATCGTGCTCACGCGGGCCGATGTGGCGGGCGATGAACTCATTATCCGTGGTCAATGGAAACGGTGCGTTGTGCATGTCGATACCCTGGCTCAGGCGTTGTCGGCCAGGAAGCGGTCGTAGCCGTCCTGGTCCATCAAGGTGTCGAGGTCGGCGAGGTTGGCCACCTGGATACGGAAGAACCAGCCATCCTGCATCGGCGAGGCATTGACCAGTTCCGGGTCGTCGGCCAGGGCCTGGTTGACCGCCACCACCGTACCGTTCAGGGGCATGCTGATGTTGCTGGCGGCCTTCACCGACTCCAGCACTGCGACTTCATTGCCCTCGCCGTACTCGCCCGGCTCTGGCAACTGCACGAACACCACGTCCCCCAGCGCCTCCTGGGCATAGGTGGTGATGCCGACGGTCAGTTCGCCAGTCGCTTCCAGACGCAGCCATTCGTGTTCGGGGGTAAAACGCAGCATGCTCATGGATCTTCCTCTCTTGTTATCAGGTAGGTCCCAGTACAGGACTGATAACTACAAGAGCAAGGGCGATGCCAACTTGATTAAATTCTTTTATTTCAATGGCTTGAGATACAAACCGGCGACAATCCAGTCGACCCAGGCGGAACGAATAAGCTCCAGTGCATCGCCCCGGCAGGCCTGCGTGCCGGGGCGTGCCAATGAACGCGGGGACCTCGCCGAACTGGAGTGCAATCACTCCAGTGGAACGCATTGACACCAGGGTGCTACGCCCGGGTGGCAATGCCGTATTTGCGCAAGCGCTGGCCGATGGCCGTGTGCGACGTCTGCAAGCGTGCGGCCAGTTGCCGGGTCGAGGGATAGGTTGCATAGAGCTTTTCCAGCAGGTTTTTTTCAAACCCCTGCACGGCCGCTTCCAGGCTGATGATTTCGTGTACGTCGGCCTGCTGGCTGCTCAAGGCGGTGCCGGCCAACTCCAGGTCGTCGCAGTCGATCACCTCCCCTTCGCTGATGGCCGCGGCGCGGAAAATCACGTTCTGCAACTGGCGCACGTTACCCGCCCAGCGGTTGCCCAGCAGCAGCGGATGGGTCGCCAGCGCCAACCGGCAGGGCGAGCGCTGTATCTGCGCGCAGGCCTGGCGCAGGAAGTACTCGGCCAGCAGCAGGATGTCCTTGCCTCGCTCGCGCAAGGGCGGCACCTTGAGGTTGAGCACGTTGAGGCGGTAGTACAGGTCTTCGCGAAAGCTGCCTTCGACCACCATGCTTTCGAGGTTGCGGTGAGTGGCACAGACCACCCGCACATTCACCCGCACTTCACCGCCACCGCCGACGCGGCGGAAGCTGCCGTCATTGAGAAAGCGCAACAGCTTGGCCTGCAGGTAAGGCGACATCTCCCCCACTTCATCGAGAAACACCGTGCCGCCATCGCCCAGCTCCAGCAGGCCGGGCTTGCCGCCGCGCTGGGCGCCGGTGAATGCGCCAGCGGCGTAGCCGAACAGCTCGCTCTCGGCCAGGCTCTCGGGCAAGGCGGCGCAGTTGAGGGCCAGAAACGACGCATCGCGCCGGGCACTGAGGGCGTGGCAGGCGCGGGCGACCAACTCCTTGCCGGTGCCCGTCTCGCCCTGGATCAGCAGCGGCGCCTCAAGGCCAGCCACCTTGTGCAGGCGCACCTTGAGTTCCTTCAGCGCCGTGGAATCGCCCAGCAGCCCCTCCAGCCCTTCGGTGTGGTCGTGCAGCAACGACGCCAGGCGCTCGCCGATGCGGCTTGGCGGGTACAGGGTAAGCAGGCCGCCCACCAGGGCATCGGCACCGCCGCTGATGGGCGTGGCTTCCAGCAACAATGCCTGGCCCTGGAACCCGACCTCGCACATGGGCAGGCGAAAGCCCTTGTCGATCAGGGTTTGGGCCAAGTCGGCCTCAGCAAACAGGCGCGACAACGGCTCGCCGGCCGGCTCGCGGCCAATGAGGTTGACCAGAGTGGGGTTGGCCAGCAGCACATGGCCGCCGGGGTCAACCGCCAGCACCGGGTCACTCATCGACGCCAACAGGGCCTCCAGTTGCAGGCGCCGGCGGTGGCCAGGCAGGAAGTCGACCAACTCGACCGCCTGCACCCCCACCACGCGCAACAGCGCACCGTAGAGCTCGTCCAGCACGGCCCGTGACAGCGCCGGGGCGTCGATGTAGACGTTGGGCGGGATCATTTCCACCGCGTCCAGGTTGAGGTTACGCGCCCCTAGCAGCGCCAGGATTTCCTGGGTGATGCCGACGCGGTCGATGAAGGTGACGTGGATTCTCATCGTGATTCCCTGGTTGGCGAAACGACAACAGGGGGACGGCGCACCCGGCGCTGTCCCCCTGGTTAAAACGTGAAGGCGGCGGTTACTCCGCTTCGAGCGACAACGCGGCATGCTCCTGTTTTTTCTGGCGAATGGACCGGTAGGACAGGCCCAGCACGGCAAACCACACAGGCACAGCGAACAACGCCATGCGGGTGTCCGCCTCCAGGGCCAGCAGGCCGAGGATGAAAGCGAAGAACGCCAAGCAGACCCAGCACATGATCGTGCCGCCCGGCATCTTGTATTTCGACGCACGGTGCAGGTGGTCACGCTGTTTGCGGTAGGCCAGGTAAGACAGCAGGATGATCGACCAGACGAACATGAACAGCAGGGCCGACACCGTGGTAATCAGCGTGAACGCGTCGAGCATGTTCGGCACCAGGTAGATCACCAGGGCGCCAGCGGTCAGGCAAATACAGGAGAAGATCAGGCCGTTGGAGGGCACTGCACGGCGTGACAACGCGCTGAACCGGCCCGGTGCATCACCCTCCACCGCCAGGCCATAGAGCATGCGACTGGTCGAGAACACGCCACTGTTGGCCGAAGACGCCGCAGACGTCAGTACCACGAAGTTGATGATCCCCGCTGCAGCAGGCAGCCCGGCCAGCACGAACAGTTCGACGAAGGGGCTCTTGTTGGCCACCACTTCTCGCCACGGGGTCACGGCCATGATGGCAATCAGCGCCAACACGTAGAAGACGATGATGCGCAGCGGGATGGAGTTGATGGCCCGTGGCAGGTTGCGTTCCGGGTTCTTGGTTTCGGCCGCGGTGGTGCCGACCAGCTCGATGCCGACGAAGGCGAACACCGCAATCTGGAAGCCGGCGAAGAAGCCCATGGCGCCGTGGGGGAACATCCCGTCGTCGTTCCACAGGTTGGCCAGCGAGGCGACGTTACCGGTCGGCGACTGATAGGCTGCCGCCACCATGTACACCCCGGTGCAGACCAAGGCGCAGATGGCCACGATCTTGATCATGGCGAACCAGAATTCCAGTTCACCGAACATCTTCACCGTCATCAGGTTGAGCGACAGCAACACACCGACGCAGGCCAGTGCCGGTAACCACAAGGGAATATCCGGGAACCAGAACTGCGAATAGGCGGCGATGGCAATAACGTCGGCAATACCGGTCACGATCCAGCAGAACCAGTAGGTCCACCCGGTAAAGAACCCCGCCCACGGGCCTAACAGGTCCGCCGAAAAGTCGATGAATGACTTGTACTGCAAGTTGGACAACAACAGTTCGCCCATCGCCCGCATGACGAAAAACAGCATGAAGCCGATGATCATGTAGACGAAAATGATCGAAGGCCCAGCCAGGCTGATGGTCTTGCCAGAGCCCATAAACAGGCCCGTGCCAATGGCGCCGCCGATGGCGATCAACTGGATATGGCGGTTGGACAGGTTACGTTTGAGTTCGTGGGTGTCACCCTCAGGCGGACAGTGACCCTGCGGCAGGTTATTCATTGTTATTTACCTTGCTAGTTTAATTGTTTTTATAACGTCACAAGTTCAACTTTCTAACCGGACATGCGTTGCAACAGCCGGCCGAACGCAAGGGAAAGAGCAAGGACTATGCCAAAGGCCAGAGCCCTTTAAATACGGGGGTCTGTGTGGGTATTAACGTTTATTGCTGTAATGAAGCCACTCCAGGCAGTGGCGGTAATGGCGCGGTGTACGACACCGAAGCGTCGTATACCGTGCCCTGCCCTGTGCTGTATCGATATCACTACAATGGAGCGCTATCAGTCCAGGTAAAGCGGTGCCCCCACAACGAACTCTATTTCATGGGTTCAGCCACGACCCTGTGGGAGCGGGCTTGTCCCGCGAACACCGGCAAAGCCGGTGCCATCCACCGAGTCGCCCCATTCGCGGGGCAAGCCCGCTCCCACAGGGACCGCGTAGGCTCACCCACGCTTGATCACGCACGCACCTCGCGCCGCGGCGCGCGGCTGCGCTGTTGTTCTTCCCACCCGTCCACCAAACCGACCGGCACATCGACCGGTGCCAGCGGCTCACGCCCGCGCACCAGGTCGGCGGCACGTTCGGCCAGCATGATGGTCGGTGCGTTGAGGTTGCCGTTGGGCTCGCTCGGGAACACCGACGAGTCGATTACCCGCAGCCCCTGCAGGCCATGCACACGCAGCGTCGAATCAACCACTGCCATGTCGTCCTCACCCATGCGGCAAGAACCGCACGGGTGCATGGTGCTTTCCATGTTGGCACGCACGAAGGCATCGATCTGCTCATCGGTCTGCACCTGCGGCCCAGGTGCCAGCTCCTCGCCGCGGAAGCGGTCCATGGCCGGCTGGGCGATGATCTCACGGGTCAGGCGCACGCAGCGGCGGAAGCCCTCGCGGTCCTCCTCGCTTTGCAGGTAGTTGAAGCGGATTTCCGGGTGCTGATAAGGGTCGGCCGACAGGGCCCGCACATGGCCGCGGCTCTTGGGCTTGTTCGGCCCGGTCAGCACCATGAAACCGTGGCCCTTGAACGGTTTGTCACCGTCGTAGCGCATGGCCGCCGGCAGGAAGTGGAACTGGATATCCGGCCAACGCAGCCCCTTGGACGAGCGGATAAAACCACCCGCCTCGAAGTGGTTACTGGCGCCCAGGCCATCCTTGAACAGCAGCCAACGCAGGCCGATCATCGCCTTGCCCAGCAGGCTCATCTTGCCGTTGAGGGTCACGGGCTCCTTGCACGCGTACTGGATGTAGATTTCCGAGTGGTCCTGCAGGTTTTCGCCCACACCCGGCAGGTCGTGCAGCACCTTGATGCCGGCCTTTTTCAGCACCGCCTCTGGGCCGATACCCGAGCGCTGCAACAGGTGCGGCGAGCCGATCGGGCCGGACGATACCAACACCTCGCGGTTGCAATGCACCGTGTGGGTCTGCCCGCCCTCGTCGTACTCCACGCCCACTGCGCGCTTGCCGTCGAGCAGGATGCGGCGGGTCATGGCGTGGGTCACCACGGTCAGGTTCGGCCGGCTCATCGCCGGACGCAGGTAGGCATTGGCGGTGGACCAGCGCACCCCGTCCTTGACAGTCATGTGCATGGCGCCGAAACCTTCCTGCATGTAGCCATTGCAGTCGGCGGTCTTGATGTAGCCGGCCTCGGCCCCGGCCTCTACCCAGGCACCGTACAGCGGGTTCTGCATGTTGTTGCCGTTGTTGGTGGCCAGCGGCCCTGCGCCGCCGCGGTAGTCATCGCCACCAAACTTGAAATGCTCGGCGCGCTTGAAGTACGGCAGGCAGTTGCGGTAGCTCCAGTGCTTCGCGCCCAGGCTTTCCCATTCATCGAAGTCGCAGGCATGGCCACGGATGTACACCAGCCCGTTGATCGAGGACGATCCCCCCAGCACCTTGCCCCTCGGGCAGTGCAATCGGCGGCCGTCCAGGTGGGCTTCGGCGGCGGTCTCGTAGCGCCAGTTGTACTTCTTGGTATTCATCGGCAACGAGAACGCACTGGGCATCTGGATCAGCACGCTGCGGTCACTGCCGCCGAACTCCAGCACCAGTACCGAGGTGCCGGCATCTTCGGTCAGGCGGTTGGCCAGGACGCAGCCGGCAGAGCCTGCGCCGATGATGATGTAGTCGTATCGATTTTTCATTGTTCTAGTCCTGTACGCGAAGGCCTGCGGCCTCGATGTTGCGTTCATTGCCCTTGGGGTAGCCGCCCCAGCCCAGGCGTGTGGCCAGCAGGCGGGTCAGACCGTAATGCACCAGCCCGGCCAGCAGGCAGGACGGCAGCGAGGCGGTGGCGAAGGTGAAGAAATCGGTATGGGCCAAGGTCTGCGGGTTGAACACCACCACGTAGATGGCAAACCCTGCCACCAGCGCCAGCAGCGCGATGGGGTTGAAGCCTTTGCAGAAGCGCAACGGCGAGCCGCTTTGCTCGGCATACAAATGGCGCAGGTTCAGGCGTTGCTTGCGCAGGAAGAAGTAATCGGCGATGCCGATGCCGGCCAGCGCGCTGTTCAGCGCCGACGTCCACACCAGGAAGATGAAGAAGCCGTCGTAGATACCCGGGAGGCACACCACGATGACCACCGGGATGATGCAGAAGAGCCCGATCAGCATCCCCCAGCCCAGGCTGCGCAACCGCTCCCCGGCCAACTGACGCAGGCCGATGACGGCTGTGTAGAGGATGTTGACCATGCCCGTCAGGTTGGCCAGGGCCAGGAAGCTCAGGGCGATCACGCCGAAGGTCATGCCGCCGGCCAGCCGCATCCAGGCGGTGGGGTCGCTGCTCCCCAGGGTAGTCGCGGCGAACAGGCTAACCGACTCACCCAGCGACGCGGCGCCGAAGATGCCCACCAGGTTGGGCCAAAATGCCGTACGCTGGTTGCTGCACAGGCGCGACAGGTTGCCGATGTAGGGCCACCAGGAGAACCCCGCAGCGATGTTGATTTCTACCGCGATCATGAAGTTGACGTGCGGGTTTTCGAACGGAGGCTGCAAGGGCGGCATGGCCAGCAGTTCGCCGAAACTGTAGCGGCGGGAGATGAAATACATCAGCGCCAGCATGATCAGAATCAAGCTGGGCGCGATCACCGCGCTCAGGCGGCGGATCATGTCCGGCCCGCGCATGGCCACCAGCGCCGCCAGCACGATGGCCAGCAAGGCGCCGGCAGTCACCAGCCAGTCATTGCTGTCGGGCTGGCTGTGCTGCACGAGGGTTTCCAGGTTGTCCAGCGCACGCCCGCACATCAGCCCCAGCACCGCCAGCCACCCCATGGTCAGGATCACCACCGAAAGGGTATAGACCAGCCGGCTGCCATTGAGGCCAAACATGCTGCGCAGGAAAGTGAACTGCTCGACGCCGTACTTGCCGCACGGCAGGCAGGTGGACGAGGCCGCGAGCACCACGCCGATGATGTTGCCGATGATGATCGCGGCAATGCCTTGCAAGGGCCCGACGAACAGCGCAGTGGCACCGCCGATCAAAAACACCCAGGTGGCCACCGCCAACGCCGAGTTGGCGTAGGCATAACCCCAGAAGCCCCAGACCCGCTCGCCCGGCAGCAAAGGCGTATCGCCGCGTTCGGCGGCCAGGCGAAATTCCTGCTCTCTGGAGCGGCTCATGGCTGGCCCCCCAGGCAATACGCGCCCACCACCATGACCAGGGTCAGCACGGCCAGGGCAACAACATCCGCCGCGCTCAGCGCGCCGGGCCAGTGCGCCCTGCCCTCCAGTTCTTCATAGGCGCGCAGGCGCCGTTCCAGGTCTTGTGCACGCTCGGTATCCACTTGGCTGTTCATTGGCATCACCTCGACGGGTTCTTGTTCTTGAAATTCGATGCGTTAATGTGGCCCCGCGTCGCTCGCCAAACCAGGCGACGCGGGCCAGCCCTGTACCTCAGGGCAAGGTGATCCAGACCGCCTTGGTCTCCAGCAGAAACTCCAGTTGTTCAGCGCCCATGTCCTTGCCATAGCCCGATTGTTTGTAGCCGCCAAACGGCATGGAGGGGTCCAGCGTGCTGTGGGCGTTGACGTAGACGGTGCCAGCGCGCAGGCGCGGGATCAGCCCGTGGACCTTGCCCAGGTCGTTGGAATAGATGGCCGCCGCCAAGCCATATTCCGAATCGTTGGCCAGCGCCAGGGCCTGCTCCTGGGTATCGAAGGGCAAGGTCACCAGCACCGGGCCAAAGATCTCCTCGCGGACGATGCGCATGTCGTTGTTGCAGTGGGCGAAGATGGTTGGCTGCACGTAGAAGCCCGGGCCTTCGACCGGCTCGCCACCGTAGTACACCTGCGCCCCTTCGGCCTTGCCCAGGGCGATGTATTCCAGTACCCGCTGCTGTTGCTGGCGCGACACCATGGGGCTGATGAAGCAGTCAGGGTCCAGGCCCGGGGCAATCTTCAGCGTGGCCGTATAGCGGGCCAGCGCTTCGAGGAAGGCTGGGTAGACGCTGCGCTCGACATAGGCACGGGTACCGGCATCACACACCTGCCCCGAGTTGAAGAACACACCGTTGGCGACCGCCTCGGCCGCCGCGTCAAGGTCGGCATCGGCGAACACGATCACCGGCGACTTGCCGCCCAGTTCCAGGGTCAGGCGTTTCATCTGGTCCATCGCCGCCTTGCCCACCGAGCAGCCCACCGGGGTAGAGCCGGTGAAGCTCAGCTTGTCGATGCCTGGGTGGCTGGACATCGCCGTGCCCACCACGCTGCCGCGCCCGGTGACGATGTTCAGCACACCGTCAGGGATGCCCGCCGCCTGCACCAGCTCGGCAAAGCGCAGGGCCGACAGCGACGTCAGCTCCGCCGGCTTGACCACCACGGTGCAGCCGGTCGCCAGCGCCGCGCCGAGCTTCCAGGCCATGGTTTGCAGCGGGAAGTTCCAGGGCACGATGGCCCCCACCACGCCGACCGCTTCCTTGCGGGTGTAGGCCAGGTAGTTGCCCGGCAGCGAAGGCTCGACCGTGCGCCCATGAATCTTGCTGGCCCAGCCGGCGAAATAGCGCAACGTATCGACGGTACCTTGGATATCCACGGCGCGGGCCTGAGCGACCGACTTGCCCATGTCGATCGACTCGATCTGCGCCAGCTCGTCGGCATTGTCTTCAATGAGGTCGGCCAAGCGATGAATCAGGCGCTCACGTTCCAGGGGCTTGAGCTGGCTCCAGGGGCCGCCATCGAATTGCGCACGGGCGGCACGCACCGCGCGGTCGAGGTCGTCCTGCGTGCCCATCGGGATGCGCGTCAGCACGCCCTCGGTGGACGGTTCGATGACCTCGGCGCTGGCACCGTCACTGGCCTCGAGCCAGGCACCGCCAATGAACATGCGCTGGGGCTTGCAGAGAAAACGCTGGGTGGCCTCAGAAACGCCGAAGGCCTGCAGGTAGGTTTTTACCTTGTTGTCCACGGTACGGTCTCCGGATCAGCGGGCGTTGGCACGCGCGTGGAAGATGAAGCCGATGCTGTTCATCAGCAATTGCGCGGCCAGAATCGAAGTCACGCCTGCCGGGTCGTAGGCTGGGGCCACTTCCACCAGGTCCATGCCGACAATCCGCCCCTGGCTGCGCTGGGCCAACGCCTGGATGATCTCAAGTACTTCGTAGTAGAAGAATCCGCCATGGCTCGGGGTGCCGGTGCCTGGGGCGATGGACGGGTCGAAGCCATCGATGTCGATGGTGATGTAGTAGTCGCGGCCTTCGGGGATCTTTGCCAGCACACCTTCGCAGCCCAGGCGACGCACGTCGCGTACCGAGAGGATCTGCGAGCCGGCTTCGCGTGCGGCATCGTAGTCGTCGCGGTTGGAGGACGACACGTTGCGGATGCCCATCTGGGTCATGCCGACGATGTGGTCCAGCTCCGAGGCGCGGCGCAAGGGGCTGCCATGGCCGTAGCGCACGCCATGGCGCTCGTCGACGAAGTCGAGGTGGGCATCGAAGTGCACGATGTGGATCGGCCCACGCCCTTCGAAGGCCTTGATGACTGGCGCATGGATCGAGTGGTCGCCGCCCAGCACGATCGGCATGGCACCCGCCGCGAGGATCTGGCGCACGGCCGACTCGATGTTGGCATTGCTGGTGGCCATGTCGGTGTGCACGATATCGGCGTCGCCGACATCGACCATGCGCAGCTGGTCATCGGTCAGGTAGGTGGCGTCATCTTCGAAGTCGTAGGCACCGGCGTGGCCGAACGAGAACAGGGTCGATGCCTCGCGGATGCCGCGCGGTCCGAACCGTGCGCCCGAGCGCCATTGGGTCCCCATGTCGTTGGGCGCACCGAGGATTGCCACATCGGCGTCGATGGCATTCCAGTCGGTGCAGATGGGTGACTTGGCGAAGGTGCAATGCCCTACGAAGGGCAGGTTCAGGCGGCCGGATTCATAACCGTGCTTTGCCATGTTCGGGTTTCTCCACTTATTGTTTTGGTCAGGAGACGGGGCGACTGCTCGACCGCCGTTGCAGCCACTATGGCGGCAGGCCAACGCGGGAAAAATGCGCAAGTGCAGATGCATACATCGGCCAACCCGAAGTAATCGCCCGCTGCCAGCGGCCAGGCGAAATGCCGGGTGTGCACCGGCAGTCATTTGCAGGTGCCGGGCATTGCAGTGATCACAGGGGCGTGGTTAGCTTGAAAAAAAACAATGGCCGGACGCTCATATCAGCCAGCGCGATGTGACGCACCGCCAGGAGGCCCCAGTGATCCAGCTCCACGACGTCGATCTGAAGCTCCTCAGGGTATTCACCACCATCGTCAGGTGCGGTGGCTTTTCTGCGGCGCAGGCCGCCCTCAACGCCGGCCAATCGACCATCAGCGAACAGATGACGCACCTGGAAACCCGCCTTGGGGTCAAGCTGTGCCAGCGCGGGCGCAGTGGCTTTCGCCTGACCGAACAGGGCGTGGCCATCCACGAAGCCACCTTGCGCCTGCTCAGCGCGGTGGAAAGCTTTTGCATGGATGCCGACGTGCTCAAGCAGCACATCAGCGGCAAACTCAACCTGGGCATCATTGACTCCACCCTGACCGACACCGCCTCGCCTCTGCCGCGCACCACCCAGCGCTTTGTTTCACGCGGGCACGATGCCCACCTGCACATCTACATCGGCGCCCCGGCCGAGCTGGAAGAGCGTGTGCTGGACAGCCGGCTGCACCTGGCCATCGGCCATTTTCCGCTGCGCGTGCCGGGGCTTTCGTACCTGCCGCTGTACGACGAAGCCCTGGGGCTGTACTGCGGCCGCCGCCATCCGTTGTACGCCAGCAAGGCGGCGAACGGCCGGTTGCTTGAAGAGGTTCGCCAGTGCCATATCGTGGTGCGCGGCTATATGCAGCAATACGACCTGGAGCAACTGGGCATCACCAAGGCCGCCGCGACCGTGGAGAACATCGAGGCGGCCGCGATCCTGATCATTTCCGGTGCCTATATCGGGTTTCTGCCGGTGCACTTCGCCGAGCAGTGGGTGAAAACCGGCGAAATGCGCCGGCTGGGCGCGAACACCCTGGACCTCACCTCGCCCTTCGACGTGATCACCCGGCGCGGGGTGTCACCACCGCCGATCCTACGGGCGTTCCTCGAAGACCTGAACGCCTGCATGCACCAGGCCGGGGGCGTTTGAGCCCGCAGGCTCAGGCAATAACCCGGGCAACCTGCTGCGCGCGAACAAGCCCAGTCGTCGCCAGGCCCTGAAGCCTTGCCACCAGCACGGCGCGGGCGGTTGGCGAGGTGGCCGGGTCGATAATCCGATACTGGCGATCGCACCACCCGCTGATCTCCTGTAGCCAGTCGGCTTGCAAGACGGGCTCGGCGTCCAGGCGCTGCAACAGGTAGGCCACTTGCGGCCCTCCACCACGCTTGGGGGGAGTTCCACCTGCAGCACTGCGCAATTCGCGGTGGGCCAAGGCATCACGCAGCAGGGTTGCAGGCTCGGTATCGACTTCCAGCAAGCGAAAGGCTCAGGTTTCACGGCAGCTGATTTCGGAGCCTGGTTCAATCTGCTTTTGCCGCCAGCTGCCTCTCGATCCAGTCGATGAATGCCCGCGAAGTGGGCGCCGCGGTGGATGGCACGGGCTTCGCCCGTGTTCGCGGGGCAAGCCCGCTCCCACAGGGAATTGCGTCAGATATTAGGAGTTGGGCCAGAAGCGTTCACCTTCCAAACAGCATGGCGTCAGTGAGCTGTTTGCGACAACTTTTGCATCACCTCGGCAACCATCTCCTGCGTACTGTTAATACCGTCAACCCGCAACACTGCAGACGTTTGCTCTGCCAACCACGCCTCGTGCCACGCTCGGTTGCGCCCCGAGAAGTTAGGGTCGTCATACTGCGAGGCCCATTCGCGGAAGGCCGCGTGGATTCCGTGCATGTCACCACCCGGTGCAATCCGATCGCCATAGCGCTCTTTTTCACGCGCGGCCAGCCGCTCAAGGCGAATGGGCGTGGGGGTGACGACGAACACGATCAGGTCGACGTGCGTAAGCAAGGCATCGCCCCACACCATGCAGGAACCGGTCAATACCCAATCTTGGTCACCGAGCTGCTGCTGGATCACTTTCACGCGGTCAGGGACAGGCCGCTTGGTCGTGAAAGGTGGGTCGGTGGGCATCCAGTAAGCATCGTCGACATCGACATGCCGCGCGCCAAGCACGGTCGCGAGGTTTTGACCCAAGGTGGTCACACCGGCACATGAAGCACCCGTAATGTAGATTCGCAATTGTTCCTCCATGAATGCACGCCGAAAACGGGCAGCACTATACACCCGACTTGCGCAAGACGCTGAAGCCGACGGCTGGCATCGGGTCAGCGTCAGGAAGAAATGGCAGGCTCAACGCTCCATGACATAAGTACCCGGCGCAGGGCAAAGCGGCCGGTACTTGCGCGAGCCCAGCTTCTTCGGCGGCGCCAGGCTTTCGCCGGAACGCTGCCCAATCCATTCGCGCCAATGCGGCCACCAACTGCCTTGCTGGCGCTCCCCGGCGTTCTGCAGCCAGGTTTCCGGCGCCTCGGCGGCGGCGGGCGCCGCGTAGTAGAACGACTTGGGGTTGCCGGGTGGGTTTACCAGGCTTTGCAAGTGGCCGGCATTGGACAGCACGTAGGTCGTGTCCTCGCCAAACAGCCGGGCGGTGCCGTAGCAGCCTTGCCAGGGGGTGATGTGGTCGGTAGTGCCGCCCACCACATAGGCGCCCACCGTTACCTGGGTCATGTCGATCAACTCGCCAGCAATCTCCAGGGCGCCGGGGTTGCTGTAGGGGTTTTGCTGGATGAGGTCTAGGTAGTCCGCGTGCAGCTGAGCGGGGAGCCGCGTGGTGTCGTCGTTCCAGGCGAGAATGTCAAATGCCGGCGGTGGGTTGCCCAGCAGGTAGTTGTTGACCCAGTAGTTCCAGATCAGATCGTTCGGGCGCATCCAGGCGAACATGCGGCCCATGTCCTGGCCACTGAGCACACCCTTGCGCCGGGAGCTGGCCTTGGCCGCGCGCAGGGCGGACGGCGTGGTGAACAGCCCCAAGGTGGTGTCGTTAAGCGCCGACGCCGTGTCGAGCACGCACACGGCCCAGGTGGTATTGGCCACTTTGTGGCCCTCGCCACGGGCCGCCAGCCAGCCCAGGTAGGCTGCCAGGGTGATGCCGCCCGAGCAGGAGCCCCACATGTTCACATCCGGGCTACGGGTAATTCGACGCGCGACGTCCACCGCCTGATCGAGGCACAGCGCGTAATCGGACAAGCCCCAGTCGCAGTGCTCGCGGGTGGGGTTGCGCCAACTGATGACGAACAGGCTCACGCCGCTGTCCTGTATCCACTTGACCAGGCTTTTTTCCGGCGACAGGTCGATGGCGTAGTACTTGTTGATCTGCGGCGGCGACATGACCAAGGGCCGGGCAAAGACCTTTTCGGTGGTGGGCGCGAACTGCAGCAGCTCGAACATTTCGCAGCGAAACACCACCTCGCCCTTGGCCGTGGCGATGTTTTCACCGACCGTGAAGGGCGTACTGTCGACCTGCCTCGGGAGGCCGCGGTTATTCAGCATGTCCTGGCCGAAGTGGCGGATGCCCCTGGCCATGCTCATGCCGCCTGTGTCCACCAGTTTGCGCAGCGCCGCGGGATTGGTCAGCGGGGAGTTGCTCGGTGCCAAGGCATCGGCCAGCTGTGCTGCGACAAAGCGGGCGCGGCTTTTTTCCAGCGGGGCCAGCTCGGTGGCCTCGATGAAGCGGGTCAGCTCTGCCTGGCCAGCCAGGTAACTCTGCAACAGTGCGCGCAGGAAGGCGTTGGATTGCCAGGCCGGGTCGGCGAAGCGCTTGTCCTTCGGGTCTGGCGCAATGCTGGTGTTGCCTGCGACGATGCCGCGCAGCGCCTTCAGGTAGCCCCCCACATGGGCACCCGCCTTGAGCGGCGAGGTGCCTACGGCCTTGAGCAGGTAGCCGGCTGAACTGGCCAGGTCGGCTGGGCGCATGCTGACCAGGGGGTTGCCTGCCAGGGGCTGGCTGGGGGTGACGGTCTCGTTCGTTTGCGTGGATCTGCTCATGGCGGCTCTTGATTCCGGGCACGGTTGTGTGGTGCTCCGACTCTAAGGCAGCCGTGGCTGCGGCCACTTCTCATCGCACGACAGCGGTTTTTCACTTCATGACGGGGGAGCGATCTGACCGAAAACACCGGCAAACTCGGTGCCATCCACGCTATGGTCAACACGACTCCCCGAAAGAGCAATCACGGCTAGGCACCTCGATGCCTGGACACAGGATGCTAGCGCTCACCGCACCTTCCAGAGGCTCCGTTCGTTGACTGACTCACAGCACAGCCCTACCTACGCAAAACGGTTCGAAGCCGTGCTTGCCTACATCGACAACCATCTCGAAGATGACCTGTCGGTGAATGCACTGAGTCGCATCGCCAACTTCTCGGCGTTTCACTTCCATCGGCAGTTCACGGCGTTCATGGGTGTTCCGGTTTCACGCTATGTGCAACTGATGCGGCTTCGACGCGCGGCGCACCAACTGGTCGCCTCGCCCGCAACGTCGGTGCTGGAAGCGGCATTCGGCGCTGGTTTCGAAAGCCCCGAAGCCTTTTCCAGAGCCTTCAAGCGTGCCTTCGGCATGGCGCCGAGCGTGTTCGCCAAGGCCCCGAACTGGCAGGCCTGGAGTGCGGTATTCGTTGTTCCTCATCGTTCCAGGAGTATCACCATGCAGATCCGTATCGTGGATTTCACCGAAACCCGTGTAGCCGCGCTCGAGCACCAAGGTGCGCCCGCCCTGGTCGGCGAAAGCGTCGCGCGTTTTCGCCAATGGCGGATGCACAGCGGCCAATCGCCAGTGGCCAGCAGCCGCACCTTCGGCATCCCCTACGACAACCCCGACACTACACCGGCGCACGCCTTCCGCTTCGCCGTTTGCGGCGAGATAGACGAGGCTGTGCAGCCCAACGATTTCGGCGTGCACGAACGGGTTATCCCGGCGGGGCGCTGTGCAGTGATTCGGCATAGCGGTTCGCCTGACTACATTGGCGAAACCATCTACCCGCTTTATCGTGACTGGTTGCCGTCGAGCAACGAAGAGCTGCGCGACCATCCGCTGTTCTTCCATTACCTGAGCGCGTACCCGGAAACGCCCTTGGAGCAATGGCAAACGGATATCTACGTCCCGCTGAAGTAGGCCGTGCCATGCCCGCCCGGTGCCAGGCCACCGAGCCCCCACCCATGAGCCTCTTCGATAAAGTGCAGCACTGCACGAGAACGCTCGTCAATCCGTGAAATCAGCGAAAGTTCACTGACCATTTCCGCTTGAGCAAGCGGCACGATGCGGATGCCCGGCATGGTCAGCCGGGTCATGGTTTCCGGCACGATGCTCAGGCCGATGCCGGCGGCCACCAGCCCGGGAATACTCATCAGCGACGGCACATACATGATGTTCTGCGGGTGCAACTGGTGCTGCCGGCACGCCTGGAGGGTGTGGGAGGTCAGGCCGATGCCGGTGCTGTCCTGGAGAAACACGAACTTTTCGTGGCGCAGGGTCGACAGGTCCCCGCTGAAGTGGTCGGCCAATTCATGGTTGTCCGGGATGAGCAGGACGAGCCTGGACTGGCTGAATGGGTGGGTGCGCAGACGGTCCGGCAGGTGGTCCTTGAACACCCGGGCGAAGGCCAGGTCGAGTTTGTGGTCGAGCAACATGTCGAACTGCGCGCGAATCCCGGCGTCGACCAGCGACACCTTGACCTCGGGGAACGTGCTGAAGTAATGCCGGAGCAATTGCGGCAAATTGGCTTCGAACAATGCCGAGTGGTAACCGATGTTGATTTCGCCCACCTCCCCCCGCTTGGCACGCCGGGCCGCGGCCATTGCCCGTTCGCTGGCCTCGATGGACTGCCGCGCGTGAGGCAGGAACGCCTCGCCGGCAGCGGTCAACGCCACGCCGCGGTTCTCCCGCCGGAACAGTGTCAGCCCCAGCTCAGACTCAAGCGTTCGCATCAATTGGCTCAGTGCCGGTTGTGCAATGCCCAGTTGCTCTGCCGCCCGGCTGAAATGCTGCAGGTCAGCGGCGACCACAAACGCTCTCAGGTGACGCAGTTCCATAATCGCTACCCATAAGGCTAATGCCAGTCAGTTAGGGCCAAGGGGGCCGCTGCGCGGCCCTTCGCAGGCAAGCCAGCTCCTACAGGAATAGCGTATTTCTTGTGAATTTCGCTCACCTGTAGGAGCTGGCTTGTCGGGGCGCCGAACCGCTGCGATGGGCTGCACAGCAGCCCCAATTACAGCCGATGACGCTTAACTGACTGGTATTAAACCATAAGGCTGGCTTATCTATTTATCGTGATTTCGATAATTATTCTGCAAGCAGGATGCGCTAACGTCTATTCACTTCGACGATTCCTTTCCACTGCATAGCCCGAGCGGAATCGTATGGGTATTCCGACACCATAAAAACAATGACGAGCCCCTTATGAGCACAATCAGTGACGCGCCTCATGATTCGCGCATGCCTCGCAAAGCGGTGACCGCCGCGACCATTGGCACAGCCCTGGAATGGTTCGACTTCACGTTGTATGGCGCGATGTCCGCGACCATTTTGCCCAAGTTGTTTTTCCCGGCGATGGAACCCACCGCAGGCCTGCTCGCTTCGCTGGCAACGTTCGGTGTCGGCCTGGCCGCGCGGCCCTTGGGCGCCATTACCTGTGGCTACCTCGGTGACAAACTCGGCCGCCGCAACTTGATGCTGGCCACCGTAACCATGATGGGCCTGGCTTCGGTACTGATGGGGTTGTTGCCCACCTACGGCCAGGTGGGTATTTGGGCGCCGATCCTGCTGGTGCTGCTGCGCATCATTCAAGGCTTCGCACTGGGTGGCGAGTCCACTGGCGCGCAACTGATGGCGCTGGAGCACGCCTCCCCCGATCGTCGCGGGCGCTATTCCGGCATGCTCGGCCTGTGCTCGCCCCTTAGCCAGATTTTGGCCAACGGCGTATTGATGGGCCTGGCAGCAACGCTTTCAAGCGAGCAATTCGAAAGCTTCGGCTGGCGAATCCCGTTCCTGATGAGCTTCGTACTGGTTATCGTCGCGATATTCATTCGCCTGAAAGTCGATGAAACCCCGGCCTTCGTGGCCTTGAAGAAGGCCCCGCTCAAACAGGAAAAGAGCCCGCTCACATCAGCCGTGAGCAGCCATTACAAAACCATCCTGCGACTGATGCTGTTCTTCTGCTCGCCCGCTGCGCTGTTCTACTTGATCGTGATTTTCTCCCTCAGCTACCTGACCAAGCACCTCGGCTTTAGCCAATCGACAGGCTTCATGTCGCTGATGGTGGCTAACCTGTGCGCGATTTTCGGTGCGCTTGCCGGTGGTTATCTGTCCGATCGTTGGGGGCGTAAAAAGGCGCTGGCATTGGGCTCGTGCATGACGTTGCTGATTTTGTTCGTCTATTTCCCAATCCTCAACACCCTGAACGTGCCCGCCATCATGGCAATCATGGGGCTGTTCCTGGGCTTCACCCAGTTCCAAAGCGGCATCCAACCTGTGGCCTTCGCCGAAGCGTTTCCTACCCAGGTCCGCTACTCGGGCTCGGCACTGGCCTACACAGGCGCCAATCTGGTAATCGGTGGCCCAATGCCGATGATCGCCGTGTGGCTGATGAGCCAGTCGAACAACTCGCCTTGGCCGCTGGTGACATTGTGCGCGGTGATCAACCTGATCTCGCTGGCGATGATCATCACCGGCCGGGAAACCCGCGGCATCGACCTGAACGCCGTCGCCGAAGACGACACCGTCGACGCCCGCGCTACCACCCTTCTTTCCAAATAACGCAGCAGGACAATCATGAATCGCACCGTTTTCATCCTTAACGGCCCTAACTTGAACCTGCTGGGTCGCCGTGAGCCGCACATCTACGGGCACACCACGCTTGAGCAAATCCGCCAACGCAGTGAAAGCCTGGCGCTGGAACTTGACCTGATATGCGACTTTCGCCAAACCAACCACGAAGGCGTCATGGTCGACTGGATTCAGGAAGCCTTCGAGCAAGGCGCTGCAGTAATCATCAACCCGGCTGGCCTTTCGTTTCACTCGATTCCAGTACTGGATGCGCTGAAATTACTCGACACACCGCTGGTCGAACTGCACCTGTCGAACATTCATGCACGGGACGAACTGCACCGCCACTCGATCATGTCTGGCGTGGTCAATACAGTGATCTGCGGCATGGGCGCTGACGGGTATCCCCTCGCAATCCGAGCTATTGATGCTTTACTGCGGCGTCGGGCAGCCAATAATTAACCGCCCTTCACCGGACGCTGACTGGGTGGTCCTTCGGCAACTTCGGCACGTCGCGCTTACACCCTGAACCGCCCTACCAGCGCTGTCATTTCCCCCACCAGGCCCGACAGCGCCTGGCTCGCCGCACGGGTTTGCTGCGCCCCGGTCGCCGATTGGTTCGACAACTCGCGAATGTTCAGCAGGTTCCGGTCCACTTCCCGCGCCACCTGGGCCTGCTCCTCCGCCGCACTGGCGATCACCAGGTTGCGCTCGTTGATCTCGCCGATGGCGCTGTAGATACCTTCCAGCACCTGCCCTGACGCCAGGGTGACATCCAAGGTCGACTGGGCCCGGCTGGTGCTGGCCTGCATTGATGCAACCGCGGCTTCGGTACCTTGCTGCACGCGCCCGATCATCTGTTCGATTTCCTGGGTCGATGCTTGTGTGCGATAGGCGAGCGTACGCACCTCGTCCGCTACCACCGCAAAACCACGCCCGGCCTCACCGGCGCGGGCGGCCTCGATGGCGGCGTTGAGCGCCAGCAGGTTAGTCTGCTCGGACACCGAACGGATCACTTCCAGCACCTTGCCGATGTCCCGTACCTGCCCCACCAGCTGCTCCAGGTGCCCACTGCTGGCCTGGATCTCATGGGTCATGGCCTCGGTACCAACGATGTTCTCGTTGACTTGCCGGCGGCTTTTTTCGGCCAGCTGATTCGATGCCTGCGTGGTCTCGGACGTGGAGACAGCATTACGTGCGACCTCCTCGACCGCCGTGGTCATTTCGGTGACGGCAGTGGCAGCCTGCTCCAGCTCCTGGCCCTGCTGGCGCAGGTTATTGGCGCTTTCCTCGGTAACGGTGTTCAGCGCCGTCGCCGCGTCAGCCAGCTGTTGTGTGCAGCTGCTGAGCTTGCCGAGGGTTTCGCGCTGGCTCTGCTGCATGCGCTCCAGTTCGTGGAACAGCTGGCCGATTTCGTTACGCCGCTGCACCACCACTGGCACGCTCAGGTCGCCGCCGGCGATGCGCTGAAAGTGCTGGCCAGCTTCACGCAATGGGTGCAACACACGCTGCGCGATGAAGGCCCAGCACAGCGCCGCCAGCAGCAACGTCACGCCCAGCAGCCCCAGGCTCAGCAGTTGTGCGCGCTCCAGACGGCGGTCGGACTCGAGCATGATCTGCTGGCTGCGCTCGCTCAAGGTGGCAACCAGTTGCTGACGCAGCGCCTGCAGGCGGCCCATGGCATTGCCGGCATCGGTGTTGACCTGGAAGTACTGCTCCAGCGAGCGCTGCCGCACGGCCTCACGCTGCCCCGCCACCGCCTTGGCGTAGTCGGCGAAGGTGGCCTGCAGTTCCTTGGCCGCCGTATGCAGCACCGGCTCGCGAGCGTTGTCGACGAACTCATCGACCAGTTTCTGGCTCTTGTCGTTCAATTCGACCGACAGCGCCATGCGCTTGTTCGCACTCTCGTCGTGGCCGGCTAGTTGCTCGATGAAACCCGAAGACACGTTAGCGCTGGCGCGGATCGCCATGAGCAACGCATTGTTCAACCGGTCCGACTGGTGCGCGGTCTGGTCCAGTTCGCTGATCTGCTCATCGCTGCCCACCGCCGCGCGCCAGGCACTGACGGTGGAGAACAGCAAGGTCAGGCTGAACAGCGACAGCACCCAGAACATTCCGGTGCGGATCTTCAGGTCGGCAAACATACGGGCAGTACTCCTCATGGTCCTGTTGGCACCCCTTCTCATCGGGATTTCGATGGCGGGTGAGCAGGTATCGGAGTGCCCGCTGCGGGCTTGAGTGGCGCTGAGGCGCTTGTGTGCGGTAACCGCACGATTGTTACTGGCGCCTTGCATGTGGCGGCGCATACGTGCAAGGGTAAAAAAGGAACGTCAGTCATCAGAACAGGAAGATAAGCACCTTATGCTTGGAATCACACGTATCCATCGCTACGTGCGCCCATTGCCTGCAAGCCAAGCAGCAGCCAGTGGGCGTGACGTCAACGTCAAACCAGGCGCCCGCCTGGCCGCGAAGCTTGCCACCCTCCTCTGCACACCCCGCGCCGTCCCGCCCTACCTCTGGGTCAACCCCGAGCGCCCCCCTGTCGATCGCATGCCCCCTACCTGACCGCCCACGCGCCGTCATCGCACCGGCCTCGCCATTCAGTGGCTGAAGGCGGGATGTTTCACGCAAAAAAAGGGGCAACACCCAATGATCATGTTTCAGGGCAAGAAAATTCACAGCGCCATCTTCGACATGGATGGCACGATGTTCGACACCGAGCGCCTGCGTTTCAGGACGCTGAAGCAAGCTTCGCTGGAAATCTTCGGCACCGCCTTGAGCGAGCAAACGCTGATCGGCTCGCTGGGCCTGAGCGCGAAAAAGGCCGAGGCCCTCGCCAAGGCTCACAACGGCGATGACTTCCCGTATGCGCAGATCCGCCAGCGCGCCGATGAGCTCGAACTGGCGTACGTGCGCAACCATGGCGTGCCGATCAAAGCCGGCCTGCTCGAGGTGCTGGAGCGCCTGCGCAAGTCTGGCCTGACCCTGGCGGTCGCCACGTCCAGCCGCCGCGCCATCGCCGAGGAGTACCTGATCAACGCCAACGTGCTCAAGTACTTCGACATCACCGTTTGCGGTGATGAAGTCAGCCAAGGCAAACCCCACCCAGAAATCTTCCTGCACGCCGCCCGCGCGCTCAATTGCCAACCCAGCCAGTGCTTCATGGTCGAGGACTCGGAAAACGGCCTGCTCTCAGCGATCCGCGCAGGGGGCCAGGCAATCCTGATCGAGGACATCAAGCCGCCCGCGCCCGAGGTCAAGGCCGGCGCGCTCATGGCCTACCGTGGCATGCACGCCTTCCTCGCCGACTTGAGCGAGTGCGTGCCCGACTTGGGCATGCCGGCGCTCGACGAGGCGTTCCCTGCCTCACTGAACCAGTTCCGCGTCGGCATCCACGGCTTCGGCGCCATCGGTGGCGGCTACCTAACCCAGGTGCTGTCCCATTGGGACGGCTACACGCGCCCCTGCGAAATCATTGCCGCGACCCGTTCGCGCATGCTCCGCGAATCGGTCGCTGCGTTCGGCCGCTACAGCGTGCGCTACGGCGCCACCGCGTTCGACCAGACCATCGACAATGTGCGCATGATCGACATGGACGACGAAGAGGCGGTAATCGAGATGTACAACGCCGCCGAAGTCGTCGGCATGAGCCTGCCCGAGCAGGCCATCCCGCATCAGGCCAAGGTCATTGCCAAGGGTTTGCTGCGGCGCTTCGAACGCAGGGGGCGCGAGCTGACCGTACTGATCGTGTTGAACAAGATCGGCGGTGCGGCGTTCGTCCGGCGCCAGGTGCAGGCACAGTTGGCGCTGCTGTGCACGCCACGGGTGTGCAAGCAGGTGCTGGAAAAGACCCATTTCGCCGAAACGGTGGTCAGCCGCATCGTTTCCAAGATCAGCAATGACGCGCTGGTTCGGCAGTTACGCATCAAGTCGCAGATCTTCAAGAACAGCCTGGAAGATGAGCCATCGGTCACCCGCAAACCCGCCACGCCAGCCCCGGAATACGAGCGGCTTATCGGGCACTTCAGGCCCTTTGCACAATCCAGCAGTGCCATGAGCCAGTTGCACCTGATCCTGTTCAACAGCGAGCCCGACATGCCGCTGTACGTGGAGCGAGGCAGTGATTTGCTGGAGCGGTTGCGCCAGGTAAAAACGGTCGCAGACATTACCCAGATCCAGATCATCAAGAACCGCTTATGGAATGGGCCACACGCAATCATCGCCTGGTATGCGAGCCTGCTGGGGCACACCTGGGTCGGCCAGGGCATGGGGGACGCCCGCGTCAGTGCGCTGGCGCAGCGCCTGATTCATCAGGAAGTGGCGCCAGCGTTGATGGCCGAATACCCGCAGATGTCGGAGGTTGTCAGCAGCTTTGCCAATGCGTTTCTCGAACGGTGCAAAACCTCGTTCAAGGACCCTTGCGTGCGGGTTGGGCGCGACCCCCTGCGTAAATTGCAGCGTAACGAGCGCATCCTCAGCAGCATCGACCTGGCCCGCAAGCATGGCATTCAGACCCCTGCGCTGGCGTTTGGGGCGGCGCTGGCCATTCACTATGCGCTGCACGGCAACGCCAGCAAAGATCGCGAGGCCCAGTTGATCAAGGCGCTGTACACGGCCAGCGGCGAACGTGTCGAAGCGGTGCTGACCCATGACGGGGAGTATCAGGGCAAGCCTTATCCGGGGCTGGACCCGGTCAGGGATGCCGAGCTGGTCGAAAGCATTTCGGCCAACTTCCGGCTGTTGCTGGAACGGGACAAGGCTGACTGGGCACTGCCCGCTGCGTTGGCGCGGGGGTCGTCCGAGTGTGGTAGGGCGTCGGCCAAGCATTCGCTACCGGTTGCTTGAAGCGGATTGGTAAGGGCGGTGTGTCGATGTGTTCGCCCTGACATCGTCAGCGCCTGGGAAATCGAGCGCCGCCCGCGCGGCGCATCGCGAGCTCTGCTCGCTCCTACGTTTATATCGGGCCAATCATGCCTGGGGGATTGGCGCGCGAACGACTTGGCGCATGACGCGATGGTGCGTCGTACAAACCCGGCGGTCGCGCGCGCGTGTCACAGGCGTTACTGGCCAAAAACAAACGTAGGAGCGAGCAGAGCTCGCGATGCGCCGCGCGGGCGGCGCTCGAACTCACAAGCGCCGCAAATGTCGAGGTGAACGACTGACTGACTCAACACTGACCACCGCCAGCACTAGGTCGCAAACCGTCGACCGGGAATGACCGCTTTCGACCCTTTGCAGTCGTTCGGGGTGTCTACCAAACCAAGGGCGATTCATACTGCCGGGAGGATAGGTGCTCTGAGGCGTGTAGCCGGCTTGGGAAAAGACAATCCTCGCTGTGCAGATGGGCTTGATGTATCCAGGCCTGTAGGGCCAGCCGAGCTTGCTCTGTAATCTCAAACTGCACGGGGCGCTGAGTTTTCTGCTGCATCAGAACCACTCTGCTAAGGACGTGCACCATGTCGACACACACCGCACGGCAAAGTGCTTGTGGCTGGGTTTGTCGAAGGCCACCTGCACCTGGAAAAAGCCAACGTGATGCAGCGCAAGGCCAACCGTTCCGGCACCTTGAAGGAAGCGATCGCTGTCACCGCCGAACTGAAGCCCACACTGACCCGTGAGGATATCCGCGAACGTTCGATCCAGGTGCTGCGCGCACTGGTTCAGGCCGGTACCACGCATGTGCGTGCCCATGCCGAGTTCGACCCGCCCAAGGCTTCACCGGGCTCGAAGTGGTGCTGGAGTTGCGCGGGCAATTCCGCGAGGTGATCGACATCCAGGTCGTGGCGTTTCCGCAAGAAGGCATTCTCAAGCTGCCTGGCATGCAGGCCATGATGGCCCAGGCAATGGAGATGGGGGCCGATGTGGTGGGCGGCATTCCCTACAACGACGTGTCGCCGCTGGAGCACATAGATTTCGTCTTTGGCTTGGCCAAGCGCTACGGCAAAGACATCGACTTGCACCAGGACTTCGCCGATGACGCCGAGCACATGACCATCAAGTACGTGGCACGTCGAACCATTGCCGAAGGCTACCACGGGCGCGTCTGCGTTGGGCATCTGACCAACCTGGCCGCCGCCTCGCCAGCGCGACGGGCACAGGTGATTGCGTTGCTACGTGAGGCCGACATCAGCGTGATGTGCCTGCCCGCCACCGACCTGCACCTGGGGGCTCGGGGTGACAGTCACAATGTCAGACGCACCCTGACACCGGTGCGTGCACTGCGCGACGGCGGTGTCACGGTTTGCCTGGCCACCAACAACATCCGCAATGCATTCACACCGTATGGCACTGGCGACCTGTTACACATTGCGCAACTGGCCATTCCCGCCTGCCACTTGGGCGGCGCGGATGATCAGGCCACCGTGTTGTCGATGCTCACGACAAACCCTGCCAAAGCCATGGGGTTGAAACGCCACGGTTTGGCGGTGGGCAATGATGCCGACCTGGTGATGGTCGATTGCCGGGCTGTGGCCGATGTCATTCTCGACCTGCCGACACGGCTGATGGTGCTCAAGCGCGGCAAGGTGGTTGCCACGGCTGAGCATCGTAGGTCAGTCGCATGTTGAGGCCATCTTGAGGAATTCGTAATCAAACGGGCTCATTTATCCCCGTGGAGAAGAGCACTGGCTGCGTCTCAGGAAGGTGGCATTGGATCGAGAGCGGCCACTGGCAAGATGGTAGACGTTTCGTTTCTACAGCCAACGCCTGACCTGTTTGCAGTACTGCGCAAACTCCCTCCCGAAAAGGCTGGCAAGGGCCCGCTCCTCCGGCCCGATCTGGAAGCGGTTCATGTAGATCACAAAGCCCAGCACGCCCAGCAGCGCTGGCGGCCAGGCGAGAAAGATCGACCAGGCTATCAGCACTGTGGCGAATCCTAAGTACATGGGGTTGCGTGTGTACCTGTAAACGCCCGAGCTGACCAGGGCCGAAGCCGTTTCAGGCTTCAGCGGGTTGACTGTGGTACGTGCGTGACGGAAGGAAAGCACGCCGGCCAGGCAAACCGCTACGCCTGCCAGCAATACCAACAGCGCAAGGCCAATGCGCCATTCGAGAGTCAGCTCCAGTGTTCCCGGCAAGTGTCGAGCTGCGAACCACGCCAACAGGCCGAACAGGGTAGCGACCAGCGGCGGAGGAATACGGTTGTCCATGATGAATGCCCGGTAGAGAGAAACTGGCTACCAGCGTGAGGGTTGTAGCCACTTCAGGGTCAAGCCGCTTGTGTACGATAGAGACCTCAGGGGCTCATATAACTTTCACCGCGCGCCCAATGAACTTCACCGGGCCCGTTGGAGCACCGGTCGGGGAGCCGCCCGCTTTCTCAAGGGTCAGCTCGAACAGCTGATTCGGCTCAAGCGCAGGCAAGCGCGTCAGCGGCACGCGGTACTGTTCGCCCGGTTTGACCAACCCCAGCGAAACAGGTGCGCGCCACTGCTCGCCCTTGGTCCAGAACTGCAGGGTCATGCCTTCGGGAACATCGTCCACGCCAAGCGGGATCAGTTCGATCATGCTCGCATCGTTGGCTTGCACTACCCACCCCGGGGCCTGCCCCGACGGCGCTACCAGCACCACCATGTAGGTGGTCACAGGCGGTGTCTTGGTCAGCAGCGCCAAGGCCAGAAGCAAGCTCGCGGCCAACCCCGCAGCGCTCAAGCCCTGCCAGAGTCCAAGCCGCTGCCACCAGCCAGCGCGTGGTTGCCCGGACGGTTGAGCCTCTTCAAGGCTGCGCTCGATCCGGCCCCACAAGCGGTGGCTTGGCGTGATGGGTTCAGCCTGCGTGGTCAGTTCGAGCAGGCGGGCCTCCCAGGCATCCACTGCGGCGCGTACGGCCGGCTCCGTTTTCAACCGGTCCTGCATGGCAGCACGCTGCTCGCCACTCAAGGTACCCAGCACGTACTCGGCTGCCAGGTCGTCCAGGTCCTCGGCGCTGTCATCACCTGGGGTACGCTTCATGTCATGCACTCCCGCAGGGCCTTCAGGCTTCGCTTGATCCATGCCTTCACGGTGCCTAGCGGCGCACCCAGCAGCGCTGCGATTTCGGCATTGCTGCAACCGTCCACATACGCGTGCAGGATGCAACGCTGGGGGGCGGGTTGCAGTTGCTCAAGGCAGCGATAGATTTTCGCCGAGCCTGACCACAATTGCAGGTCGTCCAGCTCCGGGGCCAGGGTTACAGCCGCGATCATGCCAGTCTCGTCCAGGTCGGTTTCCCAGCGGCCGTCACGCACGAAGTTCAGTGCCAGGTGACGGGTAATGCTGTAGACCCAGCCCCGGGCTGAACCGCGCGACGGGTCATAGCTGGCAGCACGTGTCCAGATACGCACAAAGGCATCGTGAACGATATCCTCCGCGCTCGCCTGATCGCGCGCGATGCGCCGTGCGACGCCCAGCAAACGCGCCCCCTCATGCTCATAGAGCGCCTGCAAGGCACGGCGGTCTCCTTGGGCACAAGCGGCAAGACAGCCCTCGAAATCAAATGGAACAACGGGCGAATTCAAAATGGGGTCGTTCCTTCATCATGAAACCTGGACGGTGCCCTGCCTTACCGGCCTGGGGCACGTCCAGCAGCGTAGATGATCAATCGCTGGCCTGCCGCTCAAGCCCTCGTCACTTGGCCGACCAGAACACGTAGTCCGCCTGGTACTTGACTACTTGTTGCGCGCCTTTGCTCTGCGCCGTGCAGTCCATGGCAGGCGCTACGCCACCGCGCGTCGCCAGGCGCTGGATGTAGCTGACCCCTTGCATCGCGCCCTTGCCCTCGGCAGGGTTGGCCTTGACCAGTTGATACGGGATATCGCCTTTGGCCGCCGGGGCGACGGCAAGCTGGGTGCCGGTCACTTTCGAACCGTCCTTGGCCTGCCAGGTGGCCGGAGGACCAAAATAGTCACCTATCAGGTTTGCCGCTGCGATCATTGAGCACCGCCTTGGGCCCGACGAAAAACCACTCCGTCTGGCCTGGCGCATTGGCCTTGTCGCGGCATTCGTAGGTGATCTCACCGACACCGACGGTTTCCAGCATGATGGCGTGGCCGTCGGGTACCTTGACGGCGTCCGGGACGCCCGACTGGGCATGGGCGGGTGCAGACGCAAGTACAAGGCAGGCGGCGAGCAGGGAGAAAGCGGGCTTGATGATCATGGGGCGAACTCCGTGGGGTCATGGGTCAGGCAATCACCGACTGCCTGATAAGAACTACCCATCGAGAGCCCTTCTGGATGCACTGGCGCAAAAATATTTTTGCATGCTCGTAATCGATACCGTGCTGACGCCGAAGCAGGCGTGCAGGCTTGCAACGGTCGACTGATCAGGCCGAGGCGGTTACGCTGGCGTTTTACACCTGCACGGAAGCGCCAGTGAAAGAGGCATACCAAGGAAGCTGCTTGTGCGCAGCGGTCAGTTACCTGCTGCTTACCCCGCCAAAGGCCGTGAGCCACTGCCATTGCAGCCAGTGCCGCAAAGGGCACGGGGCAGCATTCGCTTCTTACGGCAGTGTTCCTCGCAGCATGCTGCGCATCCTTCGCGGCGCCACCAGTATCAAGGCCTATGCGTCCTCGCCGCTGGTAGCGCGGGAGTTTTGCGTGGAGTGCGGCTCGACCCTGTTCTGGTCACGCACCCAAGGTGAGTTTGCCGACTGGATATCGATAGCGCTGGGCACGCTTGATACGCCTGTCCTGCCCAAGCAGCAGAAACACCTTCACCTCGATTCTGCTGCCTCGTGGTACGAGCCCTGCAGCGCAGTGCCTCAAACTGACTGAGATTGCAAAGCATCCTGATACCCCTATAATTGCGATCAATTCTTATCCGCACTTTATAATCAGGAAGATCCAGGTGCCCTACCCCCAGCCGCCCGCATCAGCCCGGCATGATGAGATGCACGCCCTGTACCGCGACCACAGCCAATGGCTGCAAGGCTGGATTCGCAGGCGCCTGGGTAATGCAGACCGGGCGGCCGATATTACCCAGGACACCTTTCTGCGCCTGATCAGCAGCGCGCTACGCCAGCCATTGGCAGAGCCTCGCAGCTTTCTGGCCACCGTGGCGCGGCGAGTGATGATCGACCAGCTGCGCCGACGCAACCTTGAGCAGGCCTACCTGGAGTTCCTCGCCAGCCAGCCGGTACTCGAAGAGTGCTCGCCCGAACAACGCCTGCTGATGCTGGAAACCCTGATGCAACTGAACGCCATGCTCGACGGGCTGGGCCAGAAAGTGCGTGACACCTTTCTGTACGTGCAACTCGATGGCCTGACCTACCCAGAGGTCGCCCAGCGCCTCGGTGTGTCGGTCAGTTCGGTGACGAAGTACATGGCCAAGGCCACCGAACGTTGCCTGCTGTTCGCTTTTGATGCGCAACTGTGAACCCCGCCGACCAGCGCCAGGCCCTGCGCGAAGCGGCACACTGGCATGCGCGCTTTCTCGCAGCGCCTGACTGCGCCGAAAACCGGGCACAGTGGCAAGCCTGGCTTGACGAAGCGCCTTTGCACGGTTGGGCCTGGGGGCGCCTGGAGCAATTGCAGGCAGGCCTTGCGGGCGTGCATGGCCCGCTGGCACGGCATACCCTTGCCGCAGGACAGATCGGGACGGGACGGCGTACGGTGCTCAAGACGCTGGTGCTCGGTGTGGGGCTGGCCGGGGTAGCCTGGACAGGCTATCGCAACGCCCCCATCTGGTTGGCCGATGTGCGTACCGCGACCGGCGAACGCCGCAGCCTGACCCTGCAGGATGGCACGCGGCTGACGCTCAATACAGCCTCTGTGGTCGATATCCGGTACAGCGCAGAGCAGCGCCTGATCGTCCTGGTCGAAGGCGAAATCGCCGTACACACCGCCGCTGACTCTCGCCCGCTGCGGGTGCGCACGGTACATGGCGACATGCGCGCCCTGGGCACTGATTTCACCGTGCGCCTGCATGCCGACTGCACCGAGCTGTCCGTTATCGAACACGCCGTTGCGGTGCACAACGCCGCGAGCGCCCATGAGGTGCGGGTTGAAGCAGGCATGGCCCTGGCCTTCGACAACGGGCTGCTGCCAGAGCCACGCCCAGCCGAAATGGCTCGCACGGCATGGCGCGATGGCCAACTGGTGCTCGACGGCTGGCCGCTGCGCCGCGCCCTGGCCGAACTGCAGCGCTACCGCCCCGGCGTGCTGAGTTGCAGTGACGACGTGGCCGGGCTGCGTCTGGCTGGGGTGTATCCACTGGACGACACCGACCGCGCCCTGGTGGCGATTGCCGAGGCGCTGCAGCTGAAAGTCAGCACCTGGACTCGCTACTGGGTCAGGCTGATGCCTGCCACGTCGTGATGTCAGGTGAAAATATTTCTCAACCGCATTGTCGGATTGGCCTCTCTCGTTCGAGCTCTCCTGCAAACCGCCCAAACAGGCATTTGAAGGAGCTGTCATGCCTAGAACAACAAGCTGCCCATACCCACGCCGAAAACACCTCACCTCCCTGCTGCTTGGCAGCGCCATCGCAGTGCATGCCGGGCTGCTGGCCCCGCTGCTGTCGACGGGCGCCCAGGCCCACGCCGAACAGGCCAGCCGCGTCTACGATATCGCCCCAGGGCCGTTGATGACGACCCTGAACCGCTTCGCCCGCGAGGCCGGGGTGCTGCTGTCGTTCGATGCGGCGCTGACCCAGGGACGGCAGAGCAGCGGGCTGCGCGGTGGCTACAGTATCGAACAGGGGTTTGCCCAACTGCTGGCCGGCACCGGGCTACAGGCTTTGCTGGTGGGCAACAACTATGTGCTGGTGAGCCAGGTTGATGCAGGTTCGGCGCTGCAACTGGGCGCAACCAGCATCACGGGTGAAGGTTTGGGCCTGACCACCGAGGGAAGCGGCTCTTACACCACCGGCGAAACTGCCGCCGCCACACGCCTGAACCTGAGCCTGCGCAAAACCCCGCAGTCGATCAGCGTGGTCACCCGCCAGCAGATGGACGACCAGAACCTGCAAAGTGTTTCCGAAGTCCTGAAGCAAACGCCCGGTGTCACGGTCAACCAGGAAAGCTCCGAAGCCTTTACCTTCTATTCGCGCGGTTTCAAGCTGGATAACTACCAGTTCGATGGCGTGCCCAGCCTGTCCTCCGACGGCGGCTCATTGCGCGACAACTACAGCATCGGCAACAGCCTGGTCTATGACCGGGTCGAAGTGCTCAAGGGCGCAACCGGCCTGGTCAACGGCGCCGGCAACCCTTCGGGGGTCATCAACCTGGTGCGCAAGCGCCCCACTGCCGAACTACAAGGCCATATCGGCGCAGGCGCCGGGTCCTGGGACAAATACCAGGCCGACTTCGACCTTGCCGGCCCGTTGACCGACAGCGGTAATGTCCGTGGCCGCATGGTGGCTGGCACCCAATCCCAGCACAGTTACGTCGAGTACCTGACCGGCGAGCAGAACACCTTCTATGGCGTGCTGGAAGCCGACCTCAGCGAGAGCACCCTGTTCACGCTTGGCTACGACGTGCAGAAAAACTACGACAACGGCAGCACCACCGGCGCACTGCCCGCGTTCTTCCTCGATGGCCGTACGGTCAAGTTCGACCGTGACACCAACGCCGCCGACCGCTGGACCTGGCGCAACCAGGAAACCCAGCGTGCCTTTGCAGAACTTGCCCATACCTTCGATAACGACTGGGTACTCAAGGGCGTGCTCAGCAGCCGTGATTACCGCTCGCGCGAGCTGATCTCGGGCATCAGCAGCGAGGCCATCCAGGCAGACGGCAGCATTTCCCATGGCTTTATCGGCGGCAACATCGACCCCGATACCGGCGCCGTGAACAACAACGGCACCGCGAGCAAATTCAACACCACCAGCAAGGAAAAAGGCCTGGACCTGTATGCTCGCGGCCCGTTCTCGCTGGGCGGACGCGTGCATGAAGCCGTGTTCGGCTACAGCATCGCCCACACCAAATCCACCTCCAAGCGTGATGATGGCGTGACCAATGGCGTCATCGACGACGTATTCCAGTGGGACGGCTACGGCGATACCCCGACCAACTTTGAATGGTGGTCCACCTTTGATATCGAAGCGCGGCAGAAGGTTGGCTTCGCGGCCACCATTCTCAAACCCACCGACGCGCTGGCAGTTATCCTGGGGGCACGGATCGTCGACTACAAATGGGACATCGACACGATCAACGCCATCGGTCGCCGCCTCCCGGCCAGCGCCACCAACTCCAGTGAAATCGTGCCTTACGCCGGCGTCACCTACGACCTGGACCAGTACCACACCGTGTATGCCAGTTACACCGACGTGTTCAAGCCGCAGGCCTACAGCCTCGGTACGGACGGCAAGCCCATCGACCCGCTCACCGGCGCCAGCTATGAGATCGGTATCAAAGGCGCCTACTTCGAAAACCGCCTGAATGCCAGCCTGGCCCTGTTCGAGCTGAAGCAGGACAACTTCGCAGTGCTCACCGGCGGCACCACGCCAAGTGGCGGCGGCGCCTACCGGGCAGCGCAAGGCGTCACCACGCGCGGCGTCGAGCTGGAAATGAACGGCGAACTGATGAAGGACCTGCAAGTGATGGCGGGCTACACCTTCGCCGAATCCCACGATGCGGATGACCAGCGCGTGGCGACCAACCAACCGCAACATCTGCTCAAGCTGGCGACCAACTACCGCCTGCAGGGCGAATGGCGCAAGTTCACCGTGGGCGGTAATGCGTATTGGCAGAGTTCGACCTTCTTCAAGCCAAGCGATGAGGACTGGTACGCGATCGACGACCCGGCTGCCAAGTTCGAACAGAAGTCCTACGCGCTGGTGGGGCTGGTAGGTGGCTATGACTTCACCCGCAACCTGAAGGCTACCCTTAACGTCAACAACCTGTTCGACAAGCATTACTACAGTGGCATTGGCAACTACGGCACGGTTTTCTATGGGGCGCCGCGTAACCTGATGGTCAATGTGAAGTACAGCTTCTAGGATATTCCCAAGCACCAGACCGAAGCCCCCGGCACCACGACGCCGGGGGAGAGTGCCCATGATGGGTTCACTGCGCGTAAAGGGTCACGACAATTTCCAACAGAGCAATCACGGCTAGGCACCCCAATGCCTGAACAGCGGATGCTAGCGCTCACCGCACCTTCCGGAGACTCCGCTCGTTGACTGACTCACAGCACTGCCCTGCCTACGCGAAACGGTTCGAAGCCGTGCTTGCCTACATCGACAGCCACCTTGAAGGTGACCTGTCGGTGAACGCCTTGAGCCGCATCGCCAACTTCTCGGCGTTTCACTTCCATCGGCAGTGCACGGCATACATGGGTATCTGTTCATGCCCATGGTCGCCTGGTTGGTGCAATCGGTTTTTCTCAATGTGCAATTCCCTGCCATACCGTTCTGGGGCTGGATGTTGGTCAACATTGGCCTGACCACGCTGGTGAACGTCCTGGGGCTTAGCCTTGCCGACCGGACAAACAAATTGCTGACAGGGTTGGGCATCGCCCTTGTGTTGCTGTTTGTGGTGCTGTGCGTTGTCCACCTGGCCCATCAGTCTCCGGTAGCCCTGACCGCGCCACTCTGGAACCCCAGTAGCACCTTCCTAGGTGTGTCTGCAGCGGCGGCCGTGGCGGCCTATTCCTATCTGGGTTTCGATGCAGTCACTACAATGGCCGAGGAAACGCGCGACGCGAAGCGCAACATCCCGCGCGCCGTGGTGCTGGTGATGGCAACGGCAGGCCTGCTGTTTGCGTTGGTGGCGTACATCATGCAGCTGGTCCATCCCGGCGGCGTATTCGAAGATGCCCAGATTGCTGCTTATCTCATGTCCGTCGAAGTGGGCGGGCAGATATTTGCGGATTGGCTGAACCTCGGTTTGATCATCTCCGGGTTTGCTTCGGGCCTCATCGTGCAACTCAGTACCAGCCGCCTGCTTTACTTCATGGGCCGGGCCGACTGCCCAAGAAGTTCTTCGGCACGCGCAGCCCGAAGACCCAGGCTCCGGTGTTCAACCTGCTGTTCACCGCCGTAATCGGACTGCTGGGTTTGAACCTCACGCTCGAAATGGCGACCTCCTTCATCAACTTCGGTGCCTTCCTTGGGTTCACCGCAGTGAACCTGTGCGTCATCTGCTACTTCTACCGCGCTCGTCGGCGCCAGAGCCTCGGGCTTGTGAGTTATCTGTTGTTTCCACTGCTGGGCATGTGCGTAAACCTGTATCTGGTGAGCCAGCTGAGTGCGACCGCGATCGTCATTGGGCTCTGTTGGCTTACCCTCGGCGTGATCTATCTCACCTGGCTGACACATGTTTCGAAAAATCCATGAAGGAAGTGTTTCATCCGTTCGGTATCAAGATGACCGGACATGATGGACATATTCAAGATCCATTGCACGCAGCGTTGAGAGACCGAGGCTACATCCACAACAAGGTCAGGAAAAAGCCAATCATGGGTTTCCTATGTACAGACCACTTTGAGCCACTGACTGTCCACCATGGGTCGAAAACGGTCGCCAATGCATATCCGGCCCCCATCGCCCCTCATCAGCCAGCCGCCGCCGCTCTGCACAGCGCCTTTCATCGATCTCACTGATGACTACTATCAAGCCGCGCGCCTGTGTAGTTGCCCACCCCCACCCGTATAATCGCCTCCAATTTCCCCCTCCTCTTCGTCTTTCAGGCGACTTCCCCCTTGGAACCCAGCACCATGCCAAGCGACAGCCAGGCCCCTAGCGGCCTTCCCGAACATAATCAACAAAGCGTCAAACAGCAGTGGCTGGCGATTCTATCGGTCGCGGTGGGTGCCTTTGCCCTGGTGACCAGCGAGTTTCTCCCGGTCGGCGTACTCAACGATGTCGCCAGCGACCTGGGCATCAGTGCCGGCCAGGCCGGGCTGATGGTTACCCTGCCCGGCATCATGGCCGCCCTCGCCGCCCCCTTGTTGTCTGTAGGCATTGGCGCCTTGGACCGTCGTTACCTGCTGATCGGCCTGACGCTGATCATGATCATCGCCAACGCGGTGGTGGCCTACGCCAGCGACTTCAACCTGCTGCTGTTCGGCCGTGTGCTGCTGGGCATCAGCATCGGCGGCTTCTGGGCGACGGCCATTGCCCTCAGCGGCCGCCTGGCGCCCAAGGGTGTGGGCGTTGCGCAGGCCACGTCGATCATCATGGTCGGTGTGACACTAGCCACTGTCCTGGGTGTGCCCGTGGGCACCTGGTTGAGTGGCCTGATGGGCTGGCGCATGACGTTTCTGGTGACCGCGTTGGTGGGCGTGCCGGTGCTGCTGGCGCAGATCCTGCTGCTGCCGCGGCTTAACCCGGACAAGGCCATTCGCATCAGTGACCTGCCGGCCCTGTTCATCAATCCGCAGGCGCGGGTTGGCTTGATCGCGGTATTGCTGATTGGCCTGGCGCACTTTGCCGCCTACACCTATGTCGCGCCCTTCTTCAAGCAAAGCGCTGGCTTCGATGGGCCGACCATTGGTTCGCTGCTGCTGCTCTATGGCGTCGCGGGCGTCATCGGCAATATATTCGCCGGCTTCGCCGCCAACCGAAGCGTGCGTCATACCCTGATGCTGGTCGCCCTGATGATAGGCGTCAGCACCGCGCTGTTCCCCTACTTTGCCACCGGCATGACCGGCGCGGCGATGCTGATCGCACTGTGGGGCTTCGCCTTCGGCGCCTTCCCGGCGTGCGCCAGTATCTGGATGTTTGTCGTAGCACCCAAAGATGTCGAACGCGGCATGCCACTGTTCGTCGCTATGTTCCAGGTGATCATTGCCTTGGGCTCGTTCTTCGGTGGGCAGATCGTCGACCAGTTGGGCACCGCAGTATTGCTGAGCTTGGCCACGGCACTGGTGGGTTGTGGTTTTGCGACGGTGCTGGTGCTGGGGCGTAACGTGAGTAACCGATTGGCGGTTCAACCCTGCTGATAGGGGCGCAAGCTGCCAACGGCCTTTGGCAGCTTGCGCCTTTGTGTGCCGCACTCGTATACAGGTCTTTTTGGGCAGGCAGCAGACGCAGCGGCCATAGGGCGACGGCGGTGCGTCGCAGGCGCCCTCAATCATGAGGAAAAATAACGTTCACCTTAAAAACAATGAGATTGCCTCATAATCCTTCACGCCTGAAAATCCCCCTATCGTTTTTTGCGCCGGCTCGCGGGCTACCTGGCGAAGCCCACACTGCGTAAACGCATCGGAAGCTCTGGTGCACTGAACAATTAAGGGATTAAGGCACCGCACAACATGAACAACACGCTTGCTTTTGCTATCAAGAGCGTCTGTTTCGATGAGCACTACCAGCCCTCGAACAACACACGCATCACCACCAACTTTGCCAACCTGGCGAGAGGCTCCAGCCGCCAAGCGAATTTACGCAACACCTTGAAGATGATCGACAATCACTTCAATGCACTGGCGCATTGGGACAACCCCACCGGCGATCGTTACACGGTAGCGCTGGAGATCATTTCTGTTGAGATGAACCTCGATGCTGAAAGCGGTGACCCGGCCCTGCCGCTGATCGAACTACTTAAAACGACCGTCATTGATAAAAAAACCAACACGCGTATCGATGGCATTGTCGGCAATAACTTCTCGTCCTACGTGCGCGATTATGATTTCAGCGTGCGCTTGCTGGCCCACAACAAAGGCCGGCCCACCTTCAGCACGCCAGAGGATTTCGGCGACCTGCATGGAAAACTGTTCCAGTGCTTCGTGAACTCAGCGGCCTACAAAGCGCATTTCAACAAGCCACCGGTTATTTGCCTGAGCGTTTCGAGCAGCAAAACCTATCAGCGCACTGAAAACCAGCACCCTGTACTGGGGGTCGAGTACCAGCAAGACGCGTATTCGCTGACGGATGAGTACTTCAAGAAAATGGGCTTGAAGGTTCGCTACTTCATGCCGCCAAACAGCGTTGCGCCGCTGGCTTTTTACTTCAACGGCGACCTGCTGGGTGATTACACCAACCTTGAACTCATCAGCACCATCAGCACGATGGACACCTTCCAGAAGATTTACCGCCCCGAGATTTACAACGCGAACGCGGTCGCTGGAAGGTCCTATCAGCCCAGCTTGCAGCACCAGGACTATTCATTGACGCGCATTGTCTATGATCGCGAAGAGCGCAGCCGACTGGCGATTGAACAAGGTCGGTTCGCCGAAGAGCACTTCATCAAACCCTACCACGCCGTACTTGAGCAGTGGTCCGCCAATTACGCTCATTGACGCTTCCCACGTTCAAGGTCTTTTACTATGAAAAAGCTGTTACCCACTTCAACCGCCGGCAGTTTGCCTAAACCGTCCTGGCTCGCACAACCTGAGACACTTTGGTCGCCTTGGAAGCTGCATGATGAGGCCCTGATCGAGGGCAAACACGATGCCTTGCGTTTGTCATTGCACGAACAGCAAGTTGCAGGCATTGACATTGTCAGCGATGGTGAGCAAACGCGACAGCACTTTGTCACGACGTTTATTGAGCACCTCAGCGGTGTCGATTTCGAGAAGCGTGAAACCGTTAGAATTCGCGATCGCTATGACGCCAGCGTGCCGACGGTGGTGGGGGCTGTGGCTCGCCAGAAACCGGTGTTTGTCGAGGATGCCAAGTTCTTGCGTCAGCAAACCAAGCAACCCATCAAATGGGCACTGCCAGGCCCCATGACCATGATTGATACGCTGTACGACAGCCACTATAAAAGCCGTGAAAAGCTGGCCTGGGAATTTGCCAAAATTCTCAACCAGGAGGCCAAGGAGTTGGAAGCTGCTGGGATCGACATCATCCAGTTCGATGAGCCCGCATTCAACGTCTTCTTTGATGAGGTGAACGACTGGGGGGTGGCCACCCTGGAGAGGGCCATTGAAGGGCTTAAATGCGAAACGGCTGTGCATATCTGCTACGGGTATGGCATCAAGGCCAACACCGACTGGAAAAAAACCCTCGGGTCAGAGTGGCGGCAGTATGAAGAAGCCTTCCCCAAGCTGCAAAAATCCAGCATCGACATCGTCTCGCTGGAATGCCACAACTCCCGCGTGCCGATGGATCTCATTGAACTGATTCGCGGTAAAAAGGTGATGGTTGGCGCCATTGATGTGGCAACCCATACCATTGAAACCCCCGAGGAAGTTGCCAATACCCTGCGCAAGGCCCTTCAGTTCGTCGACATCGACAAGCTCTACCCGTGCACCAACTGCGGCATGGCGCCGTTACCACGCCACGTTGCCAGGGGGAAATTGAGTGCGTTGACTGCAGGCGCTGAAATCGTCCGCAACGAATACGCCAACGCGTAGATTTAAGTTCCTCCCTCTGTGTTCTTCCCAGCCTTGGCCAATCCCTCTACAATCGAGAGTGTTTCGTATTTGCATCCTCCGCCGGCTGGGAGAGGGAATGTCCACAATGCCCCCCGACGCAGTACCTCATGAGCATCTGCATGTGCTGTACCGCGACCACAACGTGTGGTTGCGTAGCTGGCTGCGCCATCGGCTGAACAACTCAGCGGATGCTGCGGACCTGGCCCAGGATACCTTTGTGCGCGTGCTGCTGGCCCGCACCGCCAGCAGCCTGAAGGAGCCGCGGCATTACCTGGCGACCATCGCCCGTGGCCTGGTCATCGATTTGTACCGGCGGCGCAGCCTGGAACAGGCCTACCTCGAAGCCTTGCAACTGCGCCCCGAAGCGTATGCCCCTTCGGCAGAAACCCGTGCACAGATCCTGGATAGCCTGCTGGCCATCGATCGCCTGCTCGATGGCCTGGGCACGCGTACCCGGCAGATTTTCCTGGCGGTGCAACTGGATGGGCTGTCCTACGAGAAAGCCGCTGAACGCTGTGGGGTATCGGTGAGCACCGTGCGCAAGCACCTGGCCCGCGGCCTGATGCATTGCCTGCTGCTGGACGAGGCATGAAGCGCGCCCTGGCCCAGGCGGTGGACTGGTATGTGCGCCTTAACGAAAGCACGGTCAGCCCTGCCACCCACAGCCAGTGGCAAGCCTGGCTGGCGGCAGACCCGCAGCACGCACAAGCCTGGGCCCGGCTTGAACACTTGCAGCAGCGCTTGGCCCAAGCCCCTGCGGCGGTGGGTGCGGCGACCCTTGAACAAGCCCGGCAACAGCGCCGTGCGGCGGTGAAGATGCTGGCGCTGTTGCTCGGGGTCGGCGTGGTCGGTTGGCAGGGTTATCAGCTTTCCCCTTGGCAGGCGGACTACGCCACGCGCGTGGGGCAACGCCGCCACCTGACGCTGGCTGACGGCAGCCGCTTGGTGCTGGACACCGACACCCAAGTGAACCTGCATTTCGATGGCCAGCAACGGCTGATCGTGCTGAAGCAGGGCGAAATTCTGGTGGAGACGGCCAAGGATGCGCGCCCGCTGAGTGTGCAGTCGGCGGAGGGCCGAATCCTCGCCCTCGGCACGCGCTTTGCCGTGCGCCAGGGGCACGGCAGCACCCGGGTAACGGTCGAGGCGCACGCCGTGGAGGTCCGGCCACGGCTGGCGCAGGCACAGGTGATGCGTGCCGAAGCTGGGCAAACCCTGACCTTTACCGCAGACCGAATCGGGCCACTGCACCCCGCCGCCGCGCAAAGTTCAGCCTGGGCGCGGGGCATGCTGGTGGTGGTCGACTGGCGCCTGGACGACGTGCTCGCCGAGCTTTCACGCTACCGCCCCGGCTACCTCGGTTGCACGCCCGAGGTCGCCGGTTTGCGGCTGTCCGGCACCTTCCTGCTGGATGACAGCGAGGCGGTGCTGGCCAATCTGCAGGACTCCCTGCCCGTGCACATCCGGCGCCTGACCCGTTACTGGGTGCGGATCGAGGCGGGTGCGGCATGAAGCAAAACTTTTTCGCGTGAGGGGTAACAGATTTCGATTTCTGCTTCGGCTCTAGCTGCACATGCGTAAAAAACGCAGCCACTGCCAACCCCAACAGGAAGTTGTTCATGTTCGTACCCCCCTCCCGACTCGCCTGCGGTATCCACCGCGCAGCGCTCACCCTAAGCCTGGCCGGCTCGCTGCTGGTGCTACCCGCTGCCTGGGCGCAAGCACAGCGCTATGACATCCCGGCTGGCAGCCTGGCAGAGGCCCTCAGCCAATTCGCTGCCGCCAGCGGGGTCATGATCACTTTCAGCGCAGAAGATACCGCGGGCCTCGGCTCACCAGGCCTGCAGGGGGATTTCGAGCTGCACCAGGGGTTTGCCCGCTTGCTCCAGGGCAGCGGCCTGCGGCTCGTACAGGCGGGGAACAAACGGTACGTGCTGGCCAAGGCCGAGCGCGGCGCTGCCTTGGAACTGGGCGCCACCAGCATCAACGCCACAGGCCTGGGGGCCACCACCGAGGGCACTGGCTCGTACACCACAGGCCAGAGCAGCACGGCCACCAAACTGCCGTTGACCCTTCGCGAAACGCCGCAGTCGATCAGCGTGGTTACCCGTCAGCGTATGGATGACCAGGGGCTGAACGACATCACCGAGGTGTTGCAACAGACTCCGGGGTTGTCGGTGCAGAGCCTTGGCAGTGAGCGTTTCAACATTTATTCGCGTGGCTACTCGGTCGATAACTACCAGTTCGACGGCATCCCCACCACGCTGGATATCGCCACCCAGATGTCGGCGCAGAGCCTGGCCGACATGGCCATCTACGACCGTGTCGAAGTGCTGCGCGGTGCCACTGGGCTAATGACTGGCGCGGGCGACCCATCGGCCACGATCAACCTCGTGCGCAAACGCCCTACGGCCGAGTTCAAGGGCCACATCACGGCTGGCGTGGGTTCGTGGGACAAGTACCGTAGCGAAGTCGACCTGTCCGGCCCGTTGACGCCCTCCGGTAACGTGCGTGGGCGGATGGTCGCGGCTTACCAGCAGAACAACAGCTTCATGGACCATTATTCCCAGGAAAAGCAGATTTTCTACGGGGTCCTGGAAGCCGACCTGACCGACACCACGTTGCTGACGGTGGGTGCCGACTACCAGAAAAACAACCCGCAAGGCTCGTCTTCGGTGGCGTTCCCGCTGTTCCACAGCAATGGCGAGCAAACGTCGTTCTCGCGCTCCACCAACAGCGCCGCTCGCTGGAGCCATAACCCGCAAGATGCCCTCAACACCTTCGCAAGCCTCGAGCAGAAACTGGCGTATGACTGGACCCTAAAGGCGTCGGTCAACCAGATGTATATCAAGCGTGACGACTACAAACTGGCCACCGCCAGTTGGGGCTTCCCCGACGAGAGCACTGGTGCAGGTGTACGCCTGTATGGTGGCGCAGGCAGCACCTGGCAGAAACAGACCGGCCTGGATGTGCAAGCCCAAGGCCCGTTCCAGCTGTTCGGCCGCCAGCATGAGTTGATCGTCGGCTATAACTACTCACGTTACGAAAACCGCCATACACCGACCCGGGGTACCCGCATCGAAGGCACCTTCGTCAACGTCTACGACTGGGACAACTATACAGACAAACCGGTAATGGGTGGCGGCAAGCTCTATGATGGCGACACCGTCATTCACCAGACCGGCACCTACATTGCCACCCGCCTGCGCCCGACCGATGACCTGTCGGTTATCCTGGGTGCGCGAGTCAGCAAGTACGACTACGACTACGACCTGACCTACCCGGCGACGCCCCTCAGCAACCGCACGACCGACTACAAGGAAAACGGCGTTGTCACCCCTTACGCCGGTGTGGTCTATGACCTCAACGACATCCACTCGGTGTATGCCAGCTGGACCAGCATCTACAAACCACAGAGCCTGCGTGATGCCGACGGCTCGACCCTCGAGCCGCGTGAAGGCGACAACTACGAGGTGGGCCTGAAGAGTGAGTTCTTCGACGGTCGCCTGAATACCAGCATCGCCGCCTTCGAGGTCAAGCAGGACAACCTCGCCGTGCTCGACGAAGGCAAGACCGTCAACAATGATGGTATGACTGCCGCGTACAAAGCCGTGAGCGGCGCCACCACCCGTGGCTTTGAAGTCGAGGCCAACGGCGAGTTGATGCCCGGCTGGAACGTCTCGGCCAGCTATAACCACGGCATCACCAAGGACCGCGATGGCGAGCGCTTGAACACCGAAGCCCCGGCCAACATGGTGAAGCTGTGGAGCACCTACCGGCTACCGGGCGACTTCGACCGCCTGACCGTCGGCGGCGGTGCCAACTGGCAGAGCGGCACCCACATCACCGTCACGCCAAGCACCGCATTGGGCACGGTCAAAGCCAAGCAATCGCAGTTCACCGTGGTCAACCTGATGGCCCGCTATCAACTGACCGACCAACTTTCCACGACGCTCAACATCAACAACCTGTTCGACAAGAAATACATCAGTGCGTTGGATACCACCTTCTACAGCGGCTATTACGGCGAGCCACGCAACGTGATGTTGAATACCCGATACGATTTCTGAGCAGCCCCATGGCCTGAAATAAGGGGCCGCTGCGCGCCGAGTGTGTGATTTTTGCTGCTGAGCCTGCGTCTGAAACGCTACCCCTCGCTGTCGAATGGGGAGTGATAACAGGGCCTTCCATGCAAACGCTGTTGAACGAGATTCTCGACGAAGTGCGCCCCTTGATCGGCAAGGGCAAAGTGGCTGACTACATTCCTGCGCTGGCCGACGTGCCAGCGCAGCAATTGGGTATTGCAGTCTATGGCAACGATGGCAGTTATCACTGCGCGGGTGACGCCCTGGTGCCATTCTCGGTGCAGAGCATTTCCAAGGTATTCAGCCTGGTCCAGGCAATTGGCCATTCCGGTGAAGCCATTTGGGAGCGGCTTGGGCATGAGCCGTCAGGCCAGCCATTCAACTCGCTGGTGCAGCTGGAGTTCGAGCGCGGGCGCCCGCGCAATCCCTTTATCAACGCCGGTGCGTTGGTCATCTGTGATATCAACCAATCGCGCTTCGCAGCCCCCACGTTGTCGATGCGCGATTTCGTGCGACGGCTCTCGGCCAACCCCCATATTGCGATCGATACCCGCGTCGCGGATTCGGAGTATCAATTCCGCGCGCGCAACGCGGCCATGGCTTACCTCATGCAGTCCTTTGGCAACTTCCATAACGACGTCGAGACGGTGTTACGCAGTTACTTCAGTTATTGCGCGCTGCAGATGAGCTGCCTCGATCTGGCCCGCGCCTTCTGCTTTTTGGCCAACGACGGGTTCTGCAAGCACAGCGGCGAGCAAATCCTGAGCCGACGCCAGACCCAGCAGGTGAACTCGATCATGGCCACCAGCGGGTTGTATGACGAAGCCGGGAATTTCGCCTACCGCGTTGGGTTGCCAGGCAAGAGTGGCGTGGGTGGCGGGATTGTAGCAATCGTGCCGGGCCAATTTACCGTATGCGTGTGGTCGCCGGAGCTGAATGCTGCGGGCAACTCCTACGCGGGCATGGCAGCGCTCGAGTTGTTGAGTTCACGTATCGGGTGGTCGGTGTTCTGACGCATTACGTGGGAGCGGGCTTGCCCCGCGAACACCGGCGAAGCCGGTGCCATGCACCGCGTAGCCCCATTCGCGGGGCAAGCCCGCTCCCACACAACTACTCCTACAAAGCCTAGTTTGCGTGCGCCCAAGCACTGGGCCTGCGCGAAGACGCTCCCGAACGCACTTTCTTTATGTCTTAAATCATGACTATATGCGTCGTTTAAGACATATCAATTTCTCTGCATCATGGCTCCACACCCAATCAACGGAGCTGGACCATGACTCAGGAATACAAAGGCACTGCCCTGATCACAGGCGCATCTTCCGGCATCGGCGCGATCTACGCCGAACGCCTGGCTCAACGTGGCTACGACCTGGTTCTGGTCGCCCGCAATCGTGATCGCCTCAATGCCCTCGCCAGCCGTATCACCAACGAGACCCAGCAGAGTGTGGAAGTCTTCCAGGCGGACCTGGCCAGCTCAGCGGACTTGGCCCGCGTCGAGCGCAAATTGCGCGAGGACGCCAGCATCAACCTGTTGGTTAATAACGCCGGCATCGGCACCCACACCAGCTTGATGGAAAGCGATGTCGAGCGCATGGCCGAGATGATCACGCTCAACGTCACCGCACTGACACGGCTCACCTACGCCGCTGCTCCGGGCTTCGTCGCTCGCAAACAGGGCGCAGTCATCAATATTTCCTCCATCGTCAGCCTGGCCCCCGAATTACTGAATGGTGTGTACGGCGCAAGCAAAGCCTACGTAACGGCCTTCACTCAGTCGCTGCACAAGGAGCTGGCAGAACATGGCGTCAGGGTTCAAGCGGTGCTGCCAGGCGCCACAGCGACCGACTTCTGGGAGATCGGGGGGCTGCCTGTCGAAAACCTTGATCCCAACATCGTGATGTCAGCCAGCGACCTGGTGGATGGCGCCCTTCAAGACTTCGACAACAGCGTCCTGATCTCCATCCCTTCCATGCACGACCTGCAGCATTTCGAGCGCTACGAAAGCAGCCGCAAAGCGCTGTTCGGGCATCTTTCCAGCAACACACTCGCACCGCGTTACGGCGTTTGATCGATTGCGCCGGCGTAAAATACTTCGTCACCCACGTTGAACAGTGACACATCACTGCCCACTTCACGCACGATGCCAACGGTATCCCAACCAGCACCTGAACCGCTGATCAGCCATTCGCGCTGGTACGCCTTACCCAGGCGCCAACGCATTGATGAGGACGAAGGGTCTGCAGTGCCGCTTCGGCACGCACGTCAGTCGGTACTCGAATAAGCTAGAAGCAGATGCGGGGCCCCCTGCCCCGCTATTCGAACCTAGGCGCCTGCAGATCATCGATTCGTATGATTTCCTTCACTTTGACACGTCATTTATTCAACGATGCTGCGTCTCACGCACAAACTCGATCAGCGCTTTTAGCGCTGGCGGTACGTGACGCCGGCTTGAGTAGTAGATGAAAAACCTGCTTGGCAAGGCTCTCCAGTCTTCCAGCACTTCCTCCAATTGCCCCCGAGCCAAGTATTCCCTTGCCATCTCCTCATACACGTACGCGATCCCGGCGCCGTCTTTCGCCGCTTGAATCATCATGGTGTCATCTTCCAGTATTAACGGCCCTGCCACGGCCAGGCGCATAGGCTGCCCCTCGGCAAGATATTCCCACTTGTACAGTTTGCCGCTGGGAAAGCGTCGGCCAATGCAGGCGTGCTCAAGTAGCCTTTGCGGTGTGTCCGGTGTCCCGTGCCTACTGAGGTAACTGGGGGCAGCAACGGTGACAAACCCCTGGGGTGGGCCCACCGGGACGGCGATCATGTCACCCGCCAGGCTCTCGCCGAAGCGCACGCCGGCATCGAACCCTTTGCCGACGATGTCGCTCAACCCATCATCGGCCACCAGCTCTACGTTGATGCGTGGGTAGGCTGCCGTGAATCGCGCCAGCAGTGGCGCAATAACAAGACGGGCAGCGGGCCGCGATACGTTCAATCGCAGCGTGCCGGTGGGGACTTCCTGTTTGAAGGTCAATTCATGCAACGCGTTGGCGACCTCCGTCAAGGCAGGGACCAACGTGGCGAGCAGTTGATTACCCGCTTCGGTAGGCGTGACGCTGCGCGTGGTGCGATTAAGGAGCCTGACCCCCAGCTTGCTTTCCAAGGCACGCATGGCGTGGCTCAGAGCTGACGCAGATACCCCTCGCTCGTCGGCGGCTTTGCGAAAGCTGTGATGGCGAGCTACGGCGGCGAAGGCGTCGAGTTCGGAAAGGTCGCAAGGGGATTTCATGAATACAGCTCAGCAGTTCAAACACGATTAGCTATCTTATCGTCGGCAACCTCTCAATGAATACTCTGCGCCTCAATCGACGAGAGGTTTGCATGCAAAAGAATCGACTAGGGACATCCGAGTTGTTGATTTCGCCAATTGGAATGGGCACGTGGGCCATTGCAGGACAAGGATGGGCGTTCAGCTGGGGGGCGCAAGATGATGGCGATAGCCTGGCAGCATTGGAGTATGCGGTAGAACGCGGCGTGAACTGGATCGACACAGCAGCGGTATATGGGCTCGGTCATGCCGAGATATTGACTGGGCAATTGCTGCGTCAGGTGCCAGCTTCGCGTCGCCCGCTAGTATTCACCAAAGGTAGCCTGGTGTGGGACCGCACAACCCGTGAGATCTCTCATTCGCTCGCCCCCCAGTCATTGATGAAAGAAATCGAAGATAGCCTGCGTCGCTTACAGGTGAGTGTCATCGATCTCTATCAGATTCACTGGCCAGCGTTCCCGGCAGATGGAAACAGCGAAGGCATCGAGGAGGCTTTGGCGACCTTGGCCCAAGCCAAGACTCAAGGCAAGATAAGGGCGATTGGTGTATCAAACTTCGATGTTTCCCAGCTTGAGCGAGCCCGCTCCGTAACCGATATCGCCTCCCTTCAACCGCCGTATTCAGCTTTGATGCGTGATGTCGAAGACCAGATCCTGCCGTATTGTGCAACAGCGCAGGTGGGCGTGATTGCCTACTCGACGTTGCAATCTGGTTTACTGACGGGAAGCATGACCCGCGAGCGGATTGCGCAGCTGCCCGACGATGATTGGCGAAAATCGCGGAGCGCCGACTTCCAGGAACCTCGCCTGAGCAAAAACCTCGCGTTGGTAGAAGTCATGGCAAATATCGGTGCCAGGCATGGGGTCAAAGCGGCGGCCGTAGCCATCGCTTGGGTATTGCGTCACCGGGCAGTTTCCGGCGCTATCGTAGGCGCACGCCGCCCCGACCAGGTGAATGGATTGATAGACGCCTGCAGAATTCGTCTTAGCCACGCCGAAATAGAAGAGATACGCCCCTATTTACCTGAAGGTATGGGCACGAATGTACCCAGCAGTGGGGCTTGAGCATCGGATGCCCATTACGCTTCTCCGGTCAGTAAAACTCAATCAATTGGGATGCAATTTTTGCCTCCGGCATCATCTGCTGAAGTCCGCTGCTCAGTTCATCCCCAGCAGCCCTGAGGGCCTCTATGGGCATTTCAGGAAGGCTCTCCAGAATGAACCACATCCGCTTCGTGTTCGAATCAAGCCGGGTGCGGGTGCCCTGACGCCAGTTCCAGCGTCGGCAAGTCACACCGTGATCATCGCGCCAAATGACTTCGCCTTTTTCTGGCGACTCGTTTGCCGCACTGCCATCTTTGGTTGTGTCAAACAGCTCAGTGCCATCGGCGATGGTTAAACGTGGGCCACCTATGTAGGCATCAAAATTTTCTCCGCCAACGGGTATGGCGTACTTGATGCTGATTGCGTTGTACAAATCGACAATGGGATCGATGCTGGGAAGGCTCCCTTCTCGCAGAACTCGCTTGCGCAATGCTTCGGCTGAGCACGGGGTGCGCTGTGGTTTAGCGCCGAACAGCCTGAATGCATTGGCCCATGCAGCCAAGTGGCTCTTAGCCCAAACCGGGGTGTCAGCGACCAACGACTCACAAGCCTTCTCAAGCGCGTCTGTAGAAACCTGGGGGTGTTCGATCTGCGAAGCTTCCACGCTGATACTCAGCGCTCGGAAACCTGGTGCAATCTCAGCCAGTTGGGGGTCAAGAACAGGAGCGACAAATGACATTGCTGGCCTCCACGGCTACTAACGCTGAAAGTTTCTCATGGTGTAGCTGCCCCATGCCGAGCACAGGGTATGGAGGGTGTGGACGAGCGACTTCAGTGTGCATGCCAATGTAGCTGTCTCCGCAGTGAAGGTGATCAATGCAGGGAGTTTTAAACCGTCCCCGCCATCAGATCTAATGATTTACCATCATGGCGCATAAGCTCTTCTTATTAGCCTAATCAACATCTGTAACCGGGGCCGCTTCGCGCCCCATCGCCGGCAAGCGCGGCTCCCACAGGTACAGCGCATGCCTGAAGGCTGGTGATATTCCGGTGGGAGCCGGCTTGCCGGCGATGAGGCCTGCACTGACAGCAGAGCGTTGGATCAGTGTACGCCTTGGGTCGATTGCGGCCAGTCATGACCGTCTGCTTACGACCCATTGCGGTCGTTCACGAGCGACGTGGGCTGCAGTTTCCGTTTCCCGGGCTGACAGTTCAGTGTGCAGCGTTGTTCAGTTGCTGAAGCTCAAGTTGCTTGGCAGCACTGGCCTCAAGGTTTGCACGCTCTTCATCCAGGTACCGATAAATGCTTTGTAGGTTGGCGATCTTCTGCTTGATCTCTGCCATCTTTTTTTCAATGAGCATGGCGCCGTCAGCACAGTCAATCAGCTGGTTCCGCTGCGCATCCAGAATCTCGCCAATTTCCCCAAGGGAAAACCCCATGCTTTGCGCACGCTGGATAAAGTCCAGATCGTGCAGCGTTTGCTCGGTGTAAACGCGATAGTTGTTGGTTTGCCGCAGCGGTGAGATCAGGCCAAGTTGCTCGTAGTAACGCAGCGTATGGCGGCTGGCGCCGCTGCGCGCCTCGAGTTCGCCGATTTTCATGACAATACCGCTTGACCTTAGAGTTGGGTCGATAGTTTACGCTTTGTTTCTCACCTCGAACAAGGAACAGGGAAATGAGCGTGGAGTGCTTTGTCACAGGCGGGACTGGCTTTGTTGGCCAGCATTTGGTGGCGAACCTGAGTGCAAAAGGTCACACCATCAGGGTGTTGATGCGTCGCCCAGAGCAATTGGCTGCACTTCGCGAGCAAGTCGCTAATTTGGGAGGGTGTGCCAGCCGGGTGTTTGCCGTAGCGGGCGATTTGGAACGGGACAACCTGGGGCTGACTCCTGCTGACCGTGAAGTGCTAAGGCACGCCAGTGTCATATTCCATCTAGGCGCCCACTTCGCATGGGGGCTGTCAGTGGAGCATTCTCGTGCGGTAAATGTGGAAGGGGCAAAGCGCGTGGCGCTTCTGGCGGCAGAGCAAAAAAGCCGTTTAGTCATGATCGGCGGCTACATGCTGAAAAATCAGGAACATCTGCAACGCATCGGAATTGATCCTCGTCGTCCGGAGTTGACGAATTGGTCTGCCGTCTATCGACGTGTGGGGGGTTACGAGGGAAGCAAGCTGGAGGCGCATTTTGCAACCCTGGCGCTCATGTCTGCCAAAGGTGGGGAGATTACCGTTGTCCACCCTGCAACGGTCTGTGGCCACAGCCGCACGGGGCATATTCTTGAGGGGCAACCACTGGTGGCGCTGATACGCAACCTTGTGCAGGGAAAGCTCACTGCTGTACCCGGTACCGCCAAGCACTGGCTGCCACTGGTCACCGTCGATTATCTGGCGGAGCTGGTAGCAGTTTGTGCGTTTGACCCTGCCATGGTGGGCCAGGAATTGCTGGCACTTGATGACCACACTCCAAACTTGCGAGAACTCCTGATGCAGGTTGCACAACCGTTGGGCTTAACGTCTCCCAAGCATCACATTCCCCTCCGATTGCTGAAGCTGCTACTGGCTATTCCCCCCGTCGCGTCGTTCTTGCACACAAAACCCGAAGCCTTGGACTTTATCCAGACCACACGTTTTGATACAACGGCGGTCGAGCAATTTGCAAAACGGCACGAAATAGCCAAACCCGATATCCGTCAGTCTTTGCAGCACACGGCAGCGTTCGTCAATTCCTATTGCATCGCCAAAGGCTAGGTACCTGACTTCCCCTCCTCAACAATTATGCCGTCGATACTGGCGGAGCTCTATCGAACGACAACTCAGCGACAGGGATCGCCAGCAATGCAATCAACTTTCGGCAAAGGCGTCATATTTGCACTTTCCGCTGCAGCACTGAACGCAACGATCGGTGTACTCAGCAAAGTACTCATGAATAATGGCTTCACCGCCAGCAGTGTCGCTGTGATCAAGACCGTGCTGGGGTGCATGCTTCTTTCGATCTTACTGTTTTTCCTCAAGCGCCCTGCGGTGTCGACCCAATGGGCTCAGGCGGCTATCTGTGCATTCCTTGGCATCTTTGTGCTGTTCCATTTCGAAACGTCCGCCTATAGACACTACGCTGCGGCAGGTGTGGTAGTGGTGCTGATGGCCAGTGCCTCAATTTCGTCGATCATCCTGGGGCGCATTTTCCTCAAGGATGCGATCACAGCGAACGCTACCCTAGGCGCCGCACTGGCTATCGCTGGGATTTCGGTGATCTTCGGTGGCGACCTGCAGCAGGGCTTTAGCCTGCAAGGTGCTGCGCTGGCCTCCATTGCCGGCTCCGGCTATGGGGCTTTTTCGGTTGCCATGAAACGTATGGGAGTATCGGGAGGGCTGCACTTCACCCGTCAATTGTTGTTCTTTGGCAGCCTGTATCTGCTGATGCCGGCTGCCGCCGATGGTTTCGCGATCGGCGAGTTGTCGCCGCTGGCGATCGCGGCGCTGCTGGCGCTGGCCACGCTGCCGACAATCCTCGGCTTCTTCTGCACCACCAAGGCCATCGAGTACCTGAAGCCATCCCAGGTGCAGGCACTGGAGCTCACGGAGCCACTGTTCGCCGCGCTGCTGGCATTCGTAGCGCTTAACGAAGTGCCGCCTCAAAGCCTATACGCGGGAGCGGCACTGATCATCGTCGGCCTGTGCTTCTCCAATGAGCTGATTCGCTTGGGCGGCAAAGCATCCGCCCCTTCCACTTAGTGAACTATTTCGGGCTGCTGATTACGTTAGTAGCGCGTGTGTCTTGAACCGCATGGCAATCGCCCAAAATGAAAAAGGGCCGCGTACCGCGTGCGGCCCGGAGGCACTCAGACGCTGCGTGTAACGCCGCCATCGACCTTGATGTTCTGGCCGGTAATGTAGGCCGCCCCTTCGCTCGCCAGGAAGGCGACAGTGGCGGCAATCTCCTCACTGGTGCCATAGCGTTTAAGCGGCACACCTTCTCGACGCTGTTCGGTAGCAGGGAGACTGTCGATCCAACCAGGCAGCACGTTATTAATGCGAATGTTGTCAGCGGCGTACTTGTCCGCATAGATTTTGCTGAACGATGCCAAACCGGCACGGAAAACTGCCGAGGTGGGGAAGAGTTCGCTTGGCTCGAACGCCCATGCAGTAGAAATGTTGATGATTGCACCGCCTTTCTGGCGCTGCATGTACGGGGTCACCAGCCGCGCAGGGCGAATGACGTTGAGCAGGTAGGTCTCCATACCCAGGTGCCAGTCTTCGTCGCTGATCTCAAGAATCGGTGCCCGCGGACCATGGCCGGCGCTGTTAACCAGCACATCGATACGGCCCCATTTCTGAATGACTGCGTCGACTAGGCGCTGCAGGTCTTCATTTGACTGGTTACTGCCGGTTACACCAATACCGCCTAGCTCTTGCGCCAGGGCCTCGCCTTTGCCAGACGAAGAGAGAATACCGACCTTGAAGCCGTCAGCAGCCAATCTGCGAGCTGCCGCCGCTCCCATGCCGCTACCACCGGCAGTGACTATTGCTACTTTTTCTACTGACATACATCCCCCTAAGTGAGGCCTGGACGGGTTGTTGGTGAAATGAGACTAGCACCGTTCAGCACGTCTCAGAGAGACAACAACCCTTCTTCCTGCCAGTAGATAATCTATAGCCTCGCCTGTTCAAGTAGCCACGTTCGGACGGTTTCCAGGGCCGCCGGCTGGTGAGCGTTTCGCGGCCAGACCAGATAATAGGCTTTGTCCAAGCTCATTTGATGCGCCATTGCCAGCGCTAACCTTCCTGCCTCTAGGTCTGCTTTGACGAAGTGGTAGCTGGCCAATGCCAGCCCTTGTCCTGCTGCTGCAGCCTCGATCGCAAGTACTGTCTGGTTGAACCGCACATTTTTAGAGGGCTGGCGGATGGGGCTCTGGAAGGCCTGATCTATGAACTCAGGCCAGAAACTGTGAGCGTCATGCAGCAAGGTGTATTCCTGCAGTTTTTCCACGCTCTCTGGCCGACCCAGTTGTTCAAGCAATACCGGGCTAGCCACCGCAACTATACGTTCAGTCAGAAAAAGCTCGGCATTGAGCATATTCTCGAAAGGTGCACGTCCGTAGCGGACAGCGATGTCAGCTCCACCAGGCCGAAATTGCGAAATGCGGTCAGTGGCAAGTACTTGCAGATCGATCTGAGGGTGCGCAACTGAGAACGAGGACAGCCGAGGGATTAGCCACTTCGCCGCAAAAGTAGGCGTGACGCTGACCGTCAGCTCCTGCCCCACAGGCTTGAGGGCTTGCGTGGCCGTAGTGATCAAGGCGAATGCCTCACGAACTGCCAAGCTGTAGCCCTTCCCGGGTTCCGTTAAGCGCAGCCCTCTAGGCAACCGTTCAAATAACTTCAACGCAAGGCTCGTCTCAAGCCCTCGTATCTGCTGTGCCACAGCGGCCTGAGTGACACCTAGCTCGTCGGCAGCCAGCCGAAAATTCAGATGACGGGCCACCACCTCGAAAACCCTGAGCGCGTTAAGGGGAGGCAACAAGGTATGTCCGTTCATAGTGTTTTTTCTACTGGCAAGCGAGGGATTAAATGCCGCTTTGGGAGGATGAAAGGCGATAGCCATTTCTGCGGTTTGCGTGTAATCGCAGTTTTAGAGGCTACGTCGAAGCATCAGGAAAAGGAACCTGTGGCAGTGTAATTCACAGCCGCACTCTCCGTTGCCGGCACATTGGTTGGCATGCTGGCTGAATCGCTGTCGCAAACGAGCCCGGCGATCCAGTCAGCGAATGCGCTCACGGCTGGCGAAAGAAAGCGCTGATGCGGGTATAGCAGGTGCACAGGCACCGAGGCGGGCTGCCAGTCAGCAAGCACTTCGACCAACTGCCCTTCTCGCAGATGCTCCGAAACCACGCTCTCGCCCCTGTGGCCGTTTAACGGAGTCCGTCAGGCGCGTCTCGGCATGTTCGATAAGCCCCAGTATTTCCCGGCACTGCGCCAGATATTGTGGCTTGCGCCAACTGACGCCTTATTTATACGCGCGACTGCGCAGCCATGAGGTACAGAGCTGTTGTGGCCTGCCGAAGAACATTCGAGCGCCGCCAGCAGGCAAGCATGCAAACTGGCTTTGCGCTGCGCTCGATGAACGCCACCCGGTGCTAGTTCCCGGGCAAGAGGATCACGAAGTTCTTTTTCATGTTTTCCAGTACGGTCCATTTGCCCTTGGCGCCCGGTTCGATAATGAACGTGTCGCCAGCGGCCAGTGTGATGGGGGCGCAACCCTCAAGCTCGATGACGCACCGTCCACTCAGCACATGGCAGAACTCCCAAACTTTGTAGTCGATGCGCCACGCTCCGGTGCTGGCTTCCCATTCTCCGGAAATGCGACCGTGCTGTTCATCGTGATAATACTTGGACGTCAGCGTATGCGGGCTGCCTTCCACGACCTCTTCAAAAAAAGGAAGGTCGCGCACCGGTTGGATATCCAGTTGGCGGAACACGGTCAGTTTCTTGTTCATGGTCTTTTCTCAAGCACGTTGTGGGTAGGGCGATACATCAAATAGGCTTCACCGGTTACGCTCAGCATCGGGTGCGGAACGATCTGGCAGGTTTTAACAATGTGAAAACCGTGACGTTCGTAGAAGCGGCGTGCACCGTGGTTTTCTGCATAATCGATCAGGCATAGCCCATCCAGGCCAGAGTCCTCAGCGCGTTGCTGAGCATGGCGAAGAAACTGGACACCCAGCCCTTGGCTGCGCCAGGCCTCATCCAGGGCCAGGCTGGATATGTATAAGGTGTCGGGTATTTCCATGTCGGCATAAGGCGCGAGAACCGGGTCTGTCTCGACAGGCCTGTCTGGGGTCTCGCGCAAGGCATAGCTATGCATCATGCCGATGACGCGCCCTTCGAAAATGGCCATCAGGCAGTTCTTATAGGAAAAGTCGCCCTGTTCCCTGGCATAGCGAGACGTACCGACACTCAGCAATGCTTGTCCTGATGCGGCAAGCTTGCTCCATATGTAATCGGCCATGCCCTCCGATGTCAGTTGAAAGAAGCGTGCAATATCTTGTGCGTCTGAGGCTTGAGCGGGTCTGAAGTCGATAGGCATGTACAGCGCTCCCATGGAATCGGGTGGTTAGTTTTCAAGGATTACGCCTTTGAAAGGGAGGCAGGTTAGGCGGGTTCAACGGTTCCCATCATGCTCTGGGCGAACACTGTCAGCACGGCATGCGACGCTTCACATGCTCAAAGGCAGGTGGCCGTCTAATTGCTCAGGCCTTGGATTCAATCGTGGAATTGCCGGAGGTGGTGAGGCGAGAAGCGGGGCGACATGTACTTCTATGGGGGATGGCCAGAATCAGAGCAGGTTGCCTCCGTATAGGGTCGTATTGCACGAATGGCAGCTACCGACCCAAAGCGGTCAACGGTTGCAAACCTTTTTGGTCAAATCACTTTTACCGCGCGGCCAATGAACTTCACCGGCCCCGTAGGCAGCCCGGTAGGCGAACCGCCAGATTTCTCCAGTGTCAGTTCGAACAATTGGTTGGCCTCTAGCGGTGGCAGGCTCTGTAGCGGAACACGATAGGGCTCCCCGGGTTTGACCAGGCCCAGTGAAACCGGTGCTTGCCACTGTTCGCCCTTGGTCCAGAACTGAAGGGCCATGCCTTCGGGGACAGCATCCTGGCCAAGCGGGATCAGCTCTATCATGCGGCTATCGCTGGTCTGCACCACCCAGCCGGCGGTTTGGCTGTTCGGCGCCACCAATACCACCACGAATTGGGTGGTCGGAGGGGGCGCAGTAAGCAATGTAAACGCCAGGACCGCACTTGCAGCCAGCCCCGCAGCACTCAGCCCTTGCCACAGGCCGAGGCGTCGCCACCATTTAACTCGCTGTTGTGCGGCAGGTGCGGCCAGTTCATTAAGGCTGCGCTGGATGCGGCCCCACAGGCGGGCGCTTGGTGGTTGCGGCGCAGCCAGCGCAGTCAGCTCCAGCAAACGTGCTTCCCAGGCATTCACTGCGGCGCGCAAAGCCGAGTCGCTGACCAGGCGCTCGGTCACTGAGGCGTGTTGCTGTGGCGACAGGGTTCCCAGCACGAACTCGCCGGCGAGGCTGTCCAGTTCCTCGGCAGTATCCGGCTTCATTCCAGGCACTCCCGCAATGCCTTGAGGCTGCGCTTGATCCAGGCTTTGACGGTGCCCAATGGCGCCCCCAGCAGCCCGGCGATTTCGGCGTGGCTGCAGCCGTCCACATAGGCGTGCAGGATGCAACGCTGTGGTGCAGGCTGCAGTTTTTCAAGGCAACGGTAGATCTTCGCCGACCCTGACCAGAGGTCAACGTCATCGAATCCCCCCTGCAATGTGGGCGTCGTATCCATATCGGCTTCGTCCAGCACGGTTTCACGGCGTGAATCGCGGATCGAATTCAGTGCCAGGTGTCGGGTGATGCTGTAGATCCAGCCGCGCGCAGAGCCGCGTGCGGGGTCGAAGCTGGCGGAGCGGGTCCAGATACGGATAAAGGCATCGTGGACAATGTCTTCTGCGCTGGCGTCGTCACGCGCAATGCGCCGGGCAACGCCCAGCAGGCGCGCGCCTTCGTGGTCGTAAAGCGCCTGCAGGGCACGCCGGTCACCCTGTGCGCAGGCCTCCAGGCAGCGGTGGAAGTCGAAGGGGGCGACAGGCGAGTTCAACGTGTGCAGCTTCCTTGTGTCATGCAAGGTACCCCGGCCATCCAGCCGGGGGCTTGCCAACGAGCATAGATGAACGATTTTAAGGCGTATGCTCAAGTGCGCCTTACTTGGCTGTCCAGAACACATAGTCGGCCTGGTACTTGACGACCTGCCTAGCACCTTTGTTCTGCGCCGTACAGTCGCTTGCCGGCGCCACGCCGCCGCGGGTGGCCAGGCGCTGGATGTAGCTGACGCCCTGCATGGCGCCTTTGCCTTCGGCCAGGTTGGCCTTGACCAGTTGATAAGGTATAGCGCCCTTGTCTGCAGGTGCCACCGCCACCTGGGTGCCGGTGACTTTTGATCCGTCCTTGGCCTGCCATGTGGCGGGTGGGCCGAAGTAGTCGCCCACCTGTCTGCCGGCACGGTCATTGAGCGCGGCCTTGGGGCCTACGAATGTCCATTCGGTCTGGCCGGGGGTGTTGGCCTTATCGCGGCACTCGTAGGTGATCTCGCCGACGCCGACGGTCTCGAGCAAGACGCGATGACCATCGGGGACCTTGACCGCATCTGGCAGCGCGGTTTGGGCGTGAGCGGGTTGCAGCGCCAGGGCGAGGCAGCAGGCGAGCAGGCAGACGGAGGGTTTGAGGCTCATGGGTAGTGCTCCTGACAGGTCATTTGGCTGGGCAGTCACAGGCCGCCCATAAGCAATACCCGCCAACGGCCGGACTGGATGCACTGAATGGGTAAAAAACTGGTTTCGCCCATCGGGACCGACAGCTAACGACCCAAAGCTGCCGTTGGCCCAGGTTGACTATCGGCCCAAAGCAGTCTGCAGCACGCAACTGGATTTTTTTATTGAGACTCAGGGTCCCGTAGTCTGTCTTTCGATGTGGTTACCCGAAAAGAACAATAACAGCGCCACTAAGCAAACCGACGTCTGAATAACGCCTAAGCTCGACACAGGCGGGTACTGCAGAATCGATACCAGCCAAGTTGTGATCGCTGCAGCACCCATGGTCATAAAGCCAAACAATGCCGACGCAAGCCCCGCCTGCTTGCCGAATGGTCCCATGGTGATGGCCGTACCCAGAGGGTTGGCCAGACCCATACCCCAGAGAAAACTCGCCATCGACAGCGAGTACCAACCAAGGCCTGGATCGCTCGGCCCGACCAGCAGAAGGCAGCCGGCTAGCATTGCGGTGGTCAGACCCAAGGTAGCGACCGTGCGGCTGCCAAAACGGCGTGCCAGGGGCGGCGCGGCCATGCCGGCAGCGAATACCACGAAGACTGTGACAGCGAAGTACAACCCTGCCTGCAAGGATGACAAACCCATACCGCTCATCAGGATCGCGGGTGCGGCTGCGAAGGATGCGAACAGCCCACTCATAAGCAAGCTCACTGCAGTACCCGGAAGGATGAAGCGTTCATCAGCGATCAGCCGCCAGTAGGCGACCACTACCTGCGTTACCGATTGTGGGGTACGACGCTCAGGCGGCAGCGTTTCGCCAAGTCCACGTGCATAGAAAAACGCGATGACAACAGCAGCAACGCCAACCATCACGAAAATCGCTCGCCACCCCAGCGTTGTTGTCAGCAGGCTGCCGAGCAGCGGTGAGAAACCGGGGGCTGTCGCGGTGGCGATCATGGTCAGCGACAATGCTCGCGCCAGGGTTTGGCCTTCGAACAGGTCGCGTGCAATGGCGCGGGCCAGCACGGCGGCAGCGCAAGCGCCCAGCGCCTGGATGACTCGCCCGGCGATCAGCATATCCAGTGAGCCGGCAAAGCCTGCGACCAATGTGCCTGCTACGAAAAGCCAGAGACCGCCGAGCACGAGCCGCATGCGGCCGAAATGATCCGCCAGCGGCCCAACCACCAATTGCGCGAGCGCAAAGGTGATGAAGAAGCTGGAAAGCGTCAGGCCCAGCTCACGGGACGATACGCCTAGCTGCTGGCCAATGTCCGGAAACGCAGGAAGGATGATGTTGGTGGACAAAATGCTGATCGCCGAAAGCGCAGCCAGTAAAGCCACGATTTTGCCGGTCAGCGGCGTGCTGGTCTCTGTAGGCATCACGCTGTCGCTCGCGGTGTGCGAATGCCCGAGCGCCCGGCCAGCAGGCGGCGCCACACTTCATTCACACCACAGCCCAGCGGCCCGACGATGCCAGTACCGGTTACCACAATGCGTCTCTGCTGCTGAACGTTACTCATTGGAACCTCTCTTTGTCGGTCGGCGTTCTCCCTGGCCGCAGGAGAACGCGTGGCCGGGAGCTGCGTCAGGCTTTCGCCGTGACGCTCGAATCATCGCCGAGGCGGCTGGGGCGGATCTTGAACCAGATGGAGTACATCGCCGGCAGAAACACCAGGGTCATGATGGTGCCGACAAAGGTGCCGCCGATGAGGGTATAAGCCAGGGTTCCCCAGAACACCGAGTGCGTCAGAGGAATGAAGGCGAGAATCGCTGCCAGTGCCGTCAGCAACACGGGGCGGGCGCGCTGTACGGTGGCTTCGACCACCGCATTGAATGGGGCCAGGCCCTCTTTCTCGTTGTGATGGATCTGCCCGATCAGGATCAGCGTGTTGCGCATCAGGATCCCTGACAGTGCAATCAGCCCGACCAGTGCGTTGATGCCAAACGGTTGATGGAACAGGAGAAGCACCGGCACCACGCCAATCAAACCCAGCGGCGAGGTGAAAAACACCATGAACATCGCCGAGATCGAGCGTACTTGCAGGATGATGATCAGCAGCGTCAGGGCGATCATGATCGGCAGCAGTGGCAGAATCGCCTGGCTGGCCTTACCCGATTCCTCGATAGAGCCGGCCATTTCGATGCGAAAGCCAGTTGGCAAGGTTTCGATGATCGGCTGCAGGTCTTTCCATACGGCTGCCGAGACGTCTGGCGGCTGCAGCTCTTCGGCAATATCACCCCGTACGGTGATGGTCGGTGTGCGGTCACGACGGCGCAGAATCGGATCTTCCATACGCACATCGACCTCGCCGATCTGCGACAGCGGAATGCGCTGACCGGCTGAGCCAACCAGTGTGAAACCCTCGATCTTCGACGGATCGAGACGGATATCCCCCGCTGCCCGGCCGACCACCTGCACCGAGCGAATGTCTTCGCGCACCGTGGTGATCGGTACGCCGTTGAGCAGGAACTGCAGCTGCTGGGCGACTGCGTTAGAGGTCAGGCCTACGGCCTGCAGGCGATCCTGATCCAGCGAGAAATGCAGCGTTGGCACCTGAGGGCCCCAGTCGCTGTTCACGGTTCTCATCATCGGGCTGGCTTGCAAAACGCCCTGCACACGAGTGGCGATTTCGCGCAGTTGCATCGGGTCTGGCCCCATCACCCGATAGGCCACAGGATAAGGCGAGTACGGGCCGAAGACCAGTTGCGTGACGCGCACCTTGGCCTCGGGCGCCAGCCCTTCGGAGGCGGCCTCTCGTATACGCAGCTTGAGGGCCTCACGGGCCTCCTGGCTATCCGTCAGCACCACGATCTTGGCAAACGACGGATCGGGCAGCTCCGGCGCCATGGCCAGGAAGAAGCGGGGTGGGCCTTGCCCTACATAGGAGGTCACGATCTTCGCTTCTTCCTGCTCGCGCAGCCATGACTCAACCTTCACCGCCGTGGCGTTGGTCTGCTCGATGGAGGTGCCGTACGGCATTTGCACTTCGACCAGCACTTCGGGGCGGTCGGACGTCGGGAAGAACTGCTTCTTTACCAACCCCATACCCAGTACCGAAACCACGAACAAGGTGATGACCGTCCCAGCCACCAGCCATTTAAGGGCGATGACCCGCGCCAGCAACGCGCGAAAACGGTTGTAGTGGCGGGTGTTGTAGATGGCCGCATGGCCGCCCTCGACCTGCTTGATATCGGGCAACAACTTCACGCCCAGGTAGGGGGTAAACGCCACTGCCACCACCCATGAGGCGATCAGGGCAATGCCGACAATCCAGAACATGTTGCTGGTGTACTCCCCCGCCGTGGACTGGGCAAAGCCGTTGGGCATGAAGCCGATGGCGGTGACCAGCGTACCGGAGAGCATTGGCGCGGCGGTGTGGCTCCAGGCATAGGCCGATGCCTTGAAGCGGTCGTAGCCCTCCTCCATCTTCACCACCATCATTTCGATGGCGATGATGGCGTCGTCTACCAACAGGCCCAATGCGAGGATAAGCGAGCCCAGGGTAATACGGTCGAAGTTCTTGCCCGTGGCGGCCATCACCACAAAGACGATGGCCAGCGTCAGCGGCACGGCAGCGGCAACCACGACGCCGACGCGCCAGCCCATGCTGACAAAGCAGACCAGCATGACCACCAGCAACGCGACAAAGAACTTGATCATGAACTCATCAACGGACGAGGCGATATTGACGGCCTGATCGGTGACTTTGCTCAGCGTCATCCCTAGCGGCATGGCGTCGTTGATACTCGCGGTTTCTGCCTCTAGCGCCTCGCCGAGGTCAAGCCCGTTCCAGCCCTCGCGCATGATCACACCGAGCAGCAAAGCGGGCTCGCCATCGTTGCGTACCAGGAAGGTGGCGGGGTCCTCGTAGCCGCGCTCCACAGCTGCCACGTCGGCAAGCTTCAGCGTACGACCCTGTACGGCAATCGGTGTCTCGCGGATTTTTGCCAGTTTGTCGAAGGCACCATCCAGGCGCATGACGACCTGCGGCCCGGTGGTTTCCACCGAACCGGCAGGCGTCAGGGCGTTCTGGCTATTGAGTGCAGCAAAAATGTCCTGCGGCATCACACCCAGGGTTGCCAGCCGGTCATGGGAGAAGGATACGAAGATGCGCTCGGCCTGTTCGCCGATGATATTGACCTTCTTGACCCCTGGCACGTGCAACAGCCGTTGACGCAGCGATTCGGCGTCACGCACCAGCTGGCGCTGTGGTTCACCCTTGGCCTTCAGGGCATACACCGCGAAGGTCACATCGGAGAACTCGTCATTGATCATCGGCCCGATAACGCCGGCAGGCAACGTTTTGGCTTCATCACCCAGCTTCTTGCGGGCCTGGTAGAACTCTTCCTGGACCTGCGACGGCGGGGTGCTGTCGCGCAACGACACCACAGTGAATGCCAAGCCCGCGCGAGTGTAAGTTTCGCTGCGGTCGTACCACTTCAGCTCCTGCATGCGCTTCTCTAACGGCTCGGCGACCTGATCCTGCATTTCCAGGGCGGTAGCGCCTGGCCAGGCAGTGATAATGGTCATCTGCTTGACGGTAAACGGCGGATCCTCGGCACGACCCAACTGAAAGAACGCCAGCGTTCCGGCCACCGCGATCAGCAAAATCAAGAACAGTGTGATAGAGCGCTCGCGAACCGCGAGGGCGGACAGGTTGAAACGCCCCTTGCTCATCGCTGACTCCCGGCTACCGGTGTGACAGCCACTTGGGCAAGCCGTACTTCCTGGCCATCACGCAGCAGGTGGGCACCTAGGGCAACCACGTGCTCGCCAGCCTTGAGCTTGCCAGCGACACGCGCCGTATCATCACTGATACCTATTACCTGAACGGGCCGCCAGGAGACCTTCGCCGGCTCGCCGGCAATTACCCACACCCCTGTGCCATTGCCTGGATCGTATAGCGCGGCGATAGGTACCTGCAGCAGCTGAGTGGCGCTCTTGCCCTCTGCGATGTTCAGGGTAATGGTGGAGCCGAGCGGCGCGCTCGCCAACGCGCCGTCAAGCACATACCGGGCTTCGAAGGTTCGGGTGGTGGCATCGGCAGCCTCAGAGAGCAAGCGCAGCTTGGCTGCCACGGCAGCGCCGCTATTGCCATACAAGGTAGCTTGAGCTGTGGAGCCAGGCGTCGGGCGCAGGGTTTCAGGAAGGTGCACGACAGCTTCGCGCTGCCCCGCCCGCGCTAATCGGACCACCGGTTGGCCGGCACTGACTACTTGGCCGGGCTCTGCCAGAGTGTCCATCACCACCCCATTGGCGTCAGCCAACAACACCGCGTAGCCCGTGGCATTGCGCGCCACATCAGCCTGAGCCTGGGCAGCGCTGAGCTGAGCCTTGGCGGAGTTGGCGGCGGCCTTGATCTGATCATAGCGCGACGCCGATACCGCGCCGGCGGCTACAAGCACGCGATAACGCGCCTCGTCATCAGCCGTCTGCTTGGCCAGCGCCCTAGCGGAAGCGACCGTCTCCTGCTGCGCACGCGCCTGTAGTTGCAGGTCGACGGGATCGAGGCGCATCAACGGCTGGCCGCGCGTGACCGTTTCCCCAGTGTCAACCAAACGCTCGAGGATCTTGCCCGATACCCGGAAGCCCAGATCACTCTGGGTACGTGCGACCACTACGCCAGTGAATGAACGGCCCGTCTCGGACGACTGCTGGACCGTGGCCGCCCTGATCAACGGCGGCTTGTTGCGGGGGTCTTGGTCGACTGACGACTCTCCACACGCCACCAGGACGGTAGGCAGTAAAAAGGCAAAGGTGGCGAGCTTGAGGCGCATGGGTTCCGTTACTCAAGAGCTAGATATGAACCACATTCTTATTCTGGTGACCAATTCTGTCAATGGTCACAATCCAATAACTAAGGTGCCAGGCTGCGCAATATTAGTGCCGGCAGAAGTACGACGGCCTCAGGCGCTGAATCGAGGTTGTACTGCAATTGAGCCGCGTTGACGTAGGGGCGCAGGATCAAAAAGATTGCATTGACGGCCTCATCCAGGGGTGTTTTGCGCTCGAACTCCCCAGACTGTCGGCCTTCGAGGACGATCTTTTGGATAAGCTCGCGGATACGCAGCTCATGAGTCTTGACCGACGGCCACAGGTCGCGCGAAGCGACGGCGGCGATGTCGTAAAGCTTGCGATCATGGAAGAACAGATCGCTGCCAGCCTCGGAAATCGAGCGAAATAGGCGCCTTACTTTCTCGGATGCGGTCGGCGCCTCGGCAATGGCGGCTTCGACGATTTGCATGATCAGGGCCAGGCGATTGCTGCATATCACCCCGCCGATGGCCTGCTTGGAATCGAAGAATTTATAGATGTAGGCCTTGGAGAAACCGATCGCTTTGGCGAGGTCCGAGACGGTGGTCTTTTCGTAACCATAATGGCCGAAATGCTGCGTCGCCGCGTTGATGATCTGGTCGCGAATCTCATGATCCAGCGGGCCACGTAGGGTCGAGGTGTTCATATCTTCATTCATGACCAAAGCTTAACTCCGTGGCGAACTGATTGACAGATTGTGACTAATATACATCATGGTCACTACCTGTATTAGCTCTAGAGATACGTCATGCCTGCGTCCCGTATTCTTGCTCTCGTGGTAAGCACAAGCCTGGTAGCGGGGTGGGCTTGATGTATCCGGCCTTTGCGATTTGAAGCCTTACCCGAATGGCCCAGATGTCTTTCAGTCGGAGCGGAGCTGTTTGCCCGACCAATATTCCTTTGTTCCAAGGCTGATGGCTGCAGGTCGAGTTGTATTCATGGCTTGTCCTCCTTGTGAGGGAGGACAAGGATGGTCAGTTCGACGCAGAGGCGCTAACCGGACCATAGCTACCATTGCGAAAGTACTGCTATTGCTCATTTTCCGAGGCCGGCGCGAACCCTGTGTGCGGGTTTACCCCCAAAGCAGGCAACGCGAAGGATGGCACGGGCTTCGCACGTGTTCGCGGGTAAACCCGCTCCCACAAAAATCACCTCAGGCACGACTGGCAGCTTGGGGTCGATGACGGCCATTCACGACCGTCTGCTTTCGACTCCTAGCTGACAGCCGTAGCCGTGCTGCAGCCAAAAGGAGGGCTCAGTTCACCATCACTTCGTCCAGCGCCCGTTCAAGGGTGCTGACCGTGCGCTCGATATTGTGCAGTTTTTCGAGCCCGAACAGACCGATACGGAAGGTCTGGAAGTCGGCCGGTTCATCACATTGCAACGGCACTCCGGCGGCTATCTGTAGGCCGTGTTCTGCAAATTTTTTACCGTTCTTGATGTCGGGATCATCGGTGTAGCTCACCACTACACCCGGGGCCTGAAAGCCGGCTGCGGCCACGCTTTTGATGCCTCTGCCGGTCAACATGGCGCGGACTTGATCGCCCAGCGCCTGTTGTTCACCGCGCACCTTGTCGAAACCGTAGGCTTGCATCTCGTTCATCACGTCGTTGAATCGCGCGAGAGAATCGCTGGGCATGGTCGCGTGGTAAGCATGTCCGCCCTGTTCGTATGCCTGCATGATCTGAAGCCACTTTTTCAGGTCGCAGGCAAAGCTGCTGCTTTGCGTCTGCTCGATGCGTTCGAGGGCCAAAGCACTGAGCATCACCAGCGCGCAGCACGGGGAGGCGCTCCAACCTTTCTGCGGTGCGCTGATCAGCAGGTCGACTGCGCACTTGTCCATATCCACCCAAAGCGTGCCTGAGGCGATGCAGTCCAGTACGAACAGCCCCCCCACTGCATGCACAGCGTCGCCAATGGCCCGCAAGTAATCGTCGGGCAGGATAATCCCGGATGACGTTTCAACGTGTGGTGCAAAGACAAGCTGCGGCTTGTGCGCCTCAATGGTCGCCAACACTTCGTCCAGAGACGGGGGCGCGTAGGCTGGCTGGCGACCCGAGTCGATCGGTCGGGCCTTGAGCACCGTGGTAGCCGCCGGAATGTTGCCCATCTCAAGGATCTGGCTCCAGCGATAACTGAACCAACCGTTGCGGATCACCAGGCACTGCTGGCCGGTGGCAAACTGTCGCGCGACCGATTCCATGCCGAATGTACCGCTACCCGGCACTACTGCAACAGCCTGGGCGTTATAGACCTGTTTCAGGGTGCTGGAAATGTTCTTCATCACGCCTTGAAATGCCTGCGACATATGATTGAGCGAGCGGTCGGTGTAGACCACCGAATACTCAACCAGCCCCTCAGGATCAATACTTGGATAGAGCTTTGACATGCGGTAACTCCTTTGGCAGAGATGTCATTGGTATGGACCCAGTCCTAAGCCTTGGCAAATGAGAAGATTGATCGGGGTAGCTCGGGGCAAACCTGGCTAAGTAACGCTTAGCCGTCGGCCAAACGGTCATGGCGAATCGCCTTGAGGGGGCTATCGTTGCTTGTCTGGGCAACGACTACCGACCGAGGGCGGGGCGATGAACACCAGTGATCTTCTCGAACAGTTACTTCGGGCCGGGCAAGGCTCGCAAGCGCAACAAGGCAGCGGTGGCCTGTCATCGCAAGATGGCCTGGGCGGTTTAGGCGGCTTGCTGGGTGGTCTGCTTAACGGCGGCAGCGTCGCGGGTGGCGGTGGTGGCCTTGGCGGTCTACTGGGCGGCCTGTTGCGGGGTGGCGGCAGCGCTGGCGGCGTTAGCCAGGGGCGCGCCACGGGTGGCACCAATTACGCGGCCCTGGCGTCGCTGGGCATGATGGCGTTCCAGGCCTATCAAAGCTGGCAGCGCAGCCAGGCAGCAGCCCCGCAACAGGCCGTGCGTACTGTCGATCAATTGTCCGGCCTCGAGGCCGAGAGCCACAGCCATGCAATCTTGCGCGCGCTGATTGCGGCAGCCAAGGCTGACGGGCGCATCGACGAGCAAGAAGAACAGTTGATCTATGCAGAAATCAAACGCCACACCGGCGACCCGCAACTGCAGCAATGGCTGGATGACGAAGTCAGCAAACCCCTCGACGCTGCCGAAGTGGCACAGTCGGCACAGGACCCGGCCATGGCCGCGGAGATGTACCTAGCCAGCGTGATGCTGGTGGATGACCAGCAGGCCGCAGAGCGGGCCTACCTTGATGAACTGGCCAGCGCTCTACAAATCGACCCGACCTTGCAGGTGCACCTGGAACAACAGGCCAAGGGAGCCGCCTGACCGGGCTGAGATGCCTGCGCGATTTCATTAACCTTACGCCCGCGCAGGCATGGTCCCGAGCGTAAACAGCCTGTGAGGTTGTGCTGCTTAGCTTTCACCTTCCTGCACACTGACCCTCACGCCCGTGCTAGCGATTTCGTACTCGGATTCCGATATCTGCCGCACGGCCCCCCCGAATTGCATTTCAAAATGCACCGGACCTTCATGCCGAATCATTCCATTGGGCGAGCGCTCAACGGTCTCATCCTGATAAATGTTGATCACGTAGACCACATTATCCGTACCCACCCCGACTTTTTTCCCAACGTATTTATCCGCCATATCCGTTCGCCTTGAGTGAAACCTCACAGCGGCTGCACCTGGGATGCAGACCGTTAAAGCCTGTACGCAATGGCGCAAGCGGTCTGTGCGCTACCGTACAGACGCTTCGAATCAGATAGCCACCGCAGGCGAATTAGACAGGCTGGATGGTATCCTTCAGCGGTTTCAACCCGTTGGCGCTAGCGGACGGCGAACGACAAAAGGAAAATGTCATGCGTACACGCACCCTCCTCGCGGCATTCGGCGCCGCGTTCACGTTGCTGTCAGCCCCGGCATCGGCCACCCAGCCGGCACCTCTGACGCCCGCACAGGTGAACAAAGACCGCATTTCGGTAACGGTCGAAGGCAGCGGCCCAGATGTGATCTTGATCCCAGGTTTGGCGTCTTCCCGCGAGGTCTGGCGTGATCTGGCCACCCGCTTGCAGCGCAGCCACCGCCTTCATCTAGTACAGGTCGCAGGTTTCGCCGGCGCACCTGCGGTGTCCGACTCGCGTGGAGAAGTCGTGGCGCCGACGGCCGAGGCCATCGCTGACTACATCCGCACCCAGCACCTCAAGGCCCCGGTCATCATTGGTCACTCGTTGGGTGGCGAGGTGGCGCTGATGCTCGGCGCGCGTCACCCCGATCAGGTCGCGCGGCTGATGGTCGTCGACGCCCTGCCCTTCTACACACTGCTCATGAACCCTTTCGCAACCCGCGAGACAGCCGAACCGCAGGCGGCTGCATTCCGCGATTCGCTGCTGGCGTCAACGCCTGAGCAGGCTGAAGCCCTGCAGCGTGTATCCATTGCCCGCCTGGTAAAAAGCGAAGCAGCCCGGCCTGCGCTGCTTGCGGCGGCGACAAGCTCGGATCGGCAGACCACGGCGCAAGCCACTTACGAACTGATGACCACCGACCTGCGCCCAGAGCTTGATCGCATCCAGGTGCCGGTCGAGGTCGTCTATGCCTATGACCCGGTGTACGGCATCCCCGCGGCCAATGTCGAGGCGACCTTTCGCAACGCCTATGCCAACACTCCGCACATCAACTTCACGCGCATTGACGATAGCTTCCACTTCGTCATGCTCGACCAGCCAGAAGCGTTCGCCAACGTGGTCACTGATTTCCTGCAGCCCTAGCAGGCGCTTACCGCCGCCGTTCAGCGCTTGAGCAGGGCAATGAAAAACAGCCCGCCAAGCGCCGCGGTCGCAATGCCGATCGGCAGGTCTTGCGGGGCGATCAGGGTGCGTGCAGCCACGTCTACCCAGACCAGGAAAATCCCCCCCAGCAGTGCGCTCACCGGCATCAGCCGGCGGTTTTCCGCACCCACCAGCGCCCGCGCCATGTGCGGCACCATCAAGCCGACGAAGCCGATGGCACCGGAGAGCGACACCAGTACACCGGTCAGCAACGAGGTGCAGGTGAACACCTGCAGGCGCAGGCGTCGGCCGCTGAAACCCAGGCTCACTGCGGTCTGCTCACCGCTCATCAGCGCATTCAGCCCGCGCCCCATGACCTGCAAGGCAACCAGCCCCAGCACCACGCAAAGCGCCGGCAACCAGAGGACATGCCAACGCGCCGCCCCCAAGCCTCCCAGCATCCAGAACACCACCGAGGCGGCGGCGTGCTGGTCGCCCGTGTACAGCAGCAGGTTGACCACGGCCATCAACACGAACGACACGGCGACGCCCGCCAGCAGCAGGCGGTCGCTTTCCATGCGGCCATGGCGCCGCGCCACCGCGATCACCAGCAGCATGCTCGCCGCCGCGCCCATGAACGCCGCCAACGGCAGGCTGAAGGCGCCGATGAATTCGCCGAGGTAGAGCATCACCAACACCGCCCCCAACGCCGCGCCGGAGCTGACGCCCAGCAGGTGCGGGTCTGCCAGGGGGTTGCGGGTTACGGCCTGCAACGCCGTGCCGACCAGCGCCAAGCCTGCCCCCACCAAGGCCCCCAGTAAAACCCGGGGGGCGCGAATCAGCCAGACGATCTGCGCCTGGCTCTGGGACCACTCGCCTGACCCGGCGATGCCCAGTTGCTGGCCGACGATCCCGGCCACGTGGCCCAGCGGTACCGATGCGGGGCCGAATGCCAGGGCGATCAGGCACGACACCAGCAACAATGCTGTCAGCATCACGATCAACCACCGGTAGGCCACAGGGCTGTGCCCGACCCTCATTGAACGGCACCTTGGAACAGCTGCGGATGCAGAGCAGCAGCCAGCTTCTCGATGGCCAGGGCGTTCTCGACAGCGGGCGTTACCTCCAGGTAAGTCAGCACAATGAAGCGCTGCTCACGAATCGCCTGCACGTCTTTCAACGCCGGCTGGCGCAGCAAGAAATCGCGCTTCTGCTGCCAGGTGCTAGGGCCATAGTCGACGATCAGGATGACTTGCGGGTCGCGCTCCACCACACTCTCCCAGTTAACCTGGGTCCAACTGGCAGACACGTCTTCCATCACATTACGACCGCCTGCCGCCTCGATCAAAGCCTGGGGTACGCCCAGCCTTCCCGAGGTGGTCGGGCGGTCTTCGCCACTGTCGTACAGAAACACACGGGGTGCAGGCTGCGCGTGTTCGACCCGGCGCTGCACGTCACCGATGCGCGTGCGCATGTTCGCGATCAAGGCGTCGGCCTGGGGCTCGACGGAAAAAATCCGGCCTAGATTGCCCAGGTCGCGATAAACGTCATCCAGGCTGGCCCGTTGCTGGGCCATGACCCACGAACACGACTCGCTCAGCTCGTACACCGGGATACCGAACGGCGCGAGGGTGCTGGGCGTGACTGGCCCACCGACCTGCATGCCGTAGTTCCAGCCGGCAAAGAACAGGTCGGTTTCAGCCGCCAGCAAGGTTTCGATGGCGGGATAACGGCTGGCCAGCGGTGGTACGCCCTGCAGCGCTGCATCCACCCACGGGTCGCGGTGCTTGCTGGCAGTGAAGCCGGTGTAGCCGATGATGTGCTCGTGCAGCCCCAGGTGCAGCAGCATGGCGGTCATGTTCACGTCGTGCACCACGACCCGCTGCGGTGGCTGGGTGAACGTTATGTCGCGGTCACAGCTGCGCACGCTCAGGGGGTAAGCACTGGCCATCGCAGGCAACGCGGTCAGCATCGCCAACAGGCCGATCAGGTTGCGGATAGTCATGTTCGGGTGATCCAGGTAATGCGTGGGTAGGGATGCAGGGGATGCGGGTCGACCAGCGCCTCGACGCCGAAAACCTGCAGCAGCAGCGCGGGGGTCAGCACCTGCTGTGGCGTACCGCAGGCGACGATGCGCCCGCCATCGATGACGTACAGCCGATCGCAAAACGCAGCCGCCAGGTTGAGGTCGTGGAAGCTGGCCAGAATGCTCAGGCCCAGGCCACGCAGGTGCTGAAGCAGCTCCAGCTGGTAGCGTGGGTCGAGGTGGTTGGTTGGCTCGTCGAGTAGCAGCAGCTGCGGCGTCTGCACCAGCGCCCGGGCCAGCAGCACGCGCTGTTTCTCGCCGCCAGACAGGCTGGCAAAGGCCCGTTCGCTCTCGCCGCCAAGGCCGACTTGCGCCAGTGCCTGGGCCACTTGCCGGGCGTCCTCGGCCGTGTCGCCGTCGAACAAGCCCTTGTGCGGTGCGCGCCCCATCGCAACGATGTCGCCAACGCTCAAGCCAAACGCGTCGGGAAACTCCTGCAGCACCACCGCGATGCGTTGTGCGCTCCACCGTGCGCTGCGTTGCCAAAGGTCATCACCGCCAAGGCGCACACGGCCCTCGGCAGGTGCGTTGGCGCGGTAGGCGCACCGCAGCAGGCTGGTCTTGCCGCTGCCATTGGGGCCGATCAAGCCGACGAACTCGCCCTGTTCCACCCGCAGTTCCACGCCCTGCAGCAGCGGGCGCGGCGGCTGTCCCCGTTCAAGCAGGGCCCAGTCCAGGGCCTCGATGTGCAGTTGCGTCATGGGCATCACCTCCAGGAAGCACCGGCCAGGGGCCGGTGCGACAGGCTCAGAAGCTGTAGTCAGCCGTGACGAAGAACGAACGCGGTTCGCCCAGGTACCATTGCCGGCCGTTGTTACCCGTGGTGGTGACGTACTGGCGGTCGAACAGGTTGTTCAACTGCAGGCCCAGGGTCAGGTCCGGTTGCACGTGCCAGTCGATGTTGGCGTCAACCACGGTGTAGCTGGGCACCTCGACGGTGTTGGCGTTGTCGGCGTAGCGGCTGTCGACATAGCGCGCCCCGGCGCCGGCACTGAAGCGTTGGCCGAAGTCTTTGCTCAACCACAGGTTGGCGGAGCGGCGCGGCACGTTGATCGGCTGGTTGCCGGAGTAGTCGTTGGCGCCACTGGCAAACTCGTCATACTCCGCGCGCACCCAGGCGGCGTTGGCCGACAGCTGCACGTCGTACGGCAGGCGCAGTTCGAGGGTGGCCTCGATGCCGTCCGACGACTGTTGGCCGACCTGCTGTTGCAGCGTGGGGTTAAGCGGGTCGGTGCTCAGCAGCTTTTTCTTGACGATGTGATACGCCGCCAGGGTCCACTCGCCTCGCCCGTCAGGCAGCCTGTGCTTGATGCCGGCTTCGGTCTGTTTAGCGGTGCTCAGGTCCCATTGCTGCTGCGCGGCGTTGAGGGTGAGCAGGTTGCTCACACCTTCGGTACTGGTGGCGTACTGGCCATAAACCGACAGGTCCTCGGTCAGCGCGAACACCAGGCCGGCGCGCCAGTTGTCGCCAGACAAGCTGCGATCGGTGCGGGTATCGGCATCCAGGTCGTCGCGGTTCAGGTGCACCTGGTCGCGGCGTGCACCGGTGATCAACGACAGGCGCTCGGTGAGTTGCGTGCGGTTTTCGGCGAACAGCGAGAATTGCTTGGCCTGGTTGGCCTCGCGCGAGCGGTAAGGGTCGTCGCTGATGTACTCGCCCCCACCGGAACCGGACAACGGCACGGTATCGGTCAGGGTGTTGCCGAAGTCGTGCTTGCGCACGAAACGGATCGTGTTGTAGTCGGCGCCCACCACGGTCTGGCTGTCCAGGCCGAACAGTGGGTGTTGCAGGATGAACGACTGGCGATCGCCGAGCTGTTCCTGGGTCTGCTTGATGCTGATGAAGCTGCTGCGCCGCACCTGGTCGCCTGGCAGCCAGGTGTAGGTCTCGGCGTTGCGCCAGCGGCGCTGGGCCTTGAGGAAGTACAGCTGGTTGCTGGCGGTGAGGTTGTCGTTGATCACCCAGTCGGTGACCAGCCGCGTCGACTGGTCGTTGTAATGCACTTCGGCGTTGTCGACGTTGTAGTTGTGATCGCGCAGCGACTCGCGGTAATACCCGTCCACCAACGGCGTCCCCATGTACTGCTGCGGGTCTTGGTCTCCGTAGTCGTGGCTGAGGGTGAAGCTCAGTTCATCGCTGGGCTGCCAGCGCAGCGCGCCGCTGATGGCGAGGCTCTGCGAATCGCCCCGGTCGACCCAGCCGTTGCTGGCCAGCTTGTTGAGGTTCAGGCGGTAGCTCAAGGTGTCGGTCAGCGAGCCGCCGCTGTCCAGGGCCATCTGCCGACGGTCATCCGAGCCGTAGCCCAGGCGCAGGTGATTGCGGATTTCGCCTTCAAAGGGCTTCTTCGGCACGACGTTGACCACCGCACCGGTAGCGCCCTCCCCGTACAGCACCGAGGCCGGGCCGCGCAGCACATCGATGCGCTCGACCGACCAGGTATCGACCGGGAAGGTCACGGTGCCGGCGCCCACGTAAAGCCGGGTACCGTCGTACAACTGCATGGTCGAGCTGTGCCCGGTGAAGCCGCGGGCCGACAAGGCCGTGCCGCCGTTGCCAGGGGTGCCGATGAAGGTGATGCCGGGTGAACGGGTGACTGCGTCCTGCACCGTGGCGTTGTTGCGCGTGAGGATTTGCTCGGCACTGATACTGGTCACGCTGGCTGGGGTTTCCAGCGGCGTCAGGCCAAGCCGCGAACCACTGGTGCCTGGGGTATGCAGGTCGGGCTGAGGGTTGTGCTCGGCTGTGCCGGTAATGTCCGTGGCCGGTAGCGCCAGGGCGTTGTCCGCCTCGGCGGCGTGGGCGGCAACAGAGAGAAACACACAGGGCACCAGGCTGGCGTGCAGCAGCGTACCTGGCAGAGAACTGAACAGCGAATAACGGGACATGTCGTTCCACTTGAAGCAGGAATGAAAGAATCCCGGAGGGAACAACGCAAAGAGGAATCGCGGGCGAGCACGCCCACGGAAACCGGCCTGCGCCCGCCCACCGCGGGTTTGCCAAACGATGCTTCAGGCCGGTCTCCGGGCTCGCGAGGGTCATGAAGCCTTCACCTTCCCATGCCAGGGCACAGTGGTGTCTTGAATGCTTCGCTCGCATACCGTTGCGGGGGCAGCGCCGGACTGATCATCGAGCGATGACGAACCGGCTTCCCGTTTCACCCCATGCACGGCGGCAGGGGGCACCTGAAACAGGCGCGCAGATGACCATCAAAAGGCCGCTGCGTCAACAGGTAGGTGCACACTAAGCCGCTGCTCTGCGGCAGCAGCAACTAGACTGACTGTCTGCAACCGGCGCCCACACCCGACTCCCTGGAGGCAATTGCGCACATGAGCTTCATAGTCTGGGTGGCCATGCTCGGCGCAGTCTTGTTGCTGCTGGCGTTGACCTCCTCTTACCTGCGCTGGATCCCGGTCACGACCTCGGTCGTGTGCCTGGCACTGGGCGTCGCGCTGGGCCCCGGTGGCCTCGGCTTGCTGCAACTCGAGCTGCCCGATGCGCACGGCTGGATGGAGCACCTGACCGAGGTCGCCGTGCTGTTTTCGCTGTTCGTCAGCGGCCTCAAGCTGCGCCTGCCGCTGAGCAGCCGCAGCTGGCGGGTGGCGGTTTTCCTGGCTGGGCCGGTCATGCTGGCTTGCATCGCCGGGGTCAGCCTGGTGCTGCATTACGGCCTGAACCTGGGCTGGGGGGTGTCGGTGTTGATTGGCGCCATCCTTGCCCCGACCGACCCGGTGCTGGCCACCTTGGTCCAGGTCAATGACGCGCAGGACTACGACCGCGTGCGCTTCAGCCTGTCGGGTGAGGCAGGGCTCAACGATGGAGTCGCCTTTCCGTTCGTCATCCTGGGCTTGCTGCTTGTGCAGGGCGCAGCAGGCAGCCAATGGCTGACTGACTGGCTGTGGCAAGACGTGCTGTGGGCGGTGCCCGCCGGCTTGCTCAGTGGCTACTGGATGGGGCGCGGCCTAGGGCACCTGACCCTGTACCTGCGCACCCGGCACGAGGACAGCACCCTCTCGCCCAACGACTACCTGGCGCTGGCGCTGATCGCGATGGCTTATGTGGTCGCCGACCTGATCCATGGCTATGGGTTTCTCGCCGTGTTCGCTGCCGGGCTGGGCCTGCGACAGGCCGAAGTACACACCAGCCCCACCCCACAAGCGCCTGCAGAACACCTTGTGCAGCCGGTGGTTGGCCACCAGCATGTCGCACCGGAGCACGCGGTCAAAGGCGATATCGCCGCGCTGGAAGACACCCAGGTTGCAGCCGGCATCATGCTGGGCGACATGCTCTCGTTTGGTGGGCTTGTAGAGCGGGCGATGGAGGTGTTTCTGGTGACCTTGCTCGGTGTCGTGTTGATCGAGCACTGGGACTGGCGCGCACTGACCGTAGGCGCGGCGCTGTTCGTGTTCATTCGGCCACTGAGCACGCTGATTATCCCCGGGCGTAGTCTGCTGGACCTTCGCCAGCGCGGCATGCTGGGCTGGTTCGGCATACGCGGTATCGGCAGCCTTTACTACCTGTTCTACTCGGTAAACCACGGCCTGAGCGCCAGCGATGCCGCGGCCATCACCAACCTCACGCTGTCGGTGGTGGCGCTGAGTATTGTCGTGCATGGGGTGAGCGTGCAGCCTCTTCTGTCGCGTTATGAAGCTGGCCGAAAACGCCGTGACGGCTAACTAAGCGCCCTGCCCTGCGTGCCTCGGGTCAAGCACACAGCGCCGGCAGTTCGCTACGCAGCAGTGCCGCAGCGGCGGGCTTTAAGAGGGAGGTATTCAGTGCATCGCGCTCAATCCACTTGCAAGCGACGATCTCATTCTTCGGCACCGGTTTATCCTGATCGTCCAGCTGAAGGGTAAAAATGTAATGGAGGGTGTTACCGACTTGCAGCGTGCATAGCGCCACCAGGCGCTCACGGCAAATACCTGTTTCCTCTTTCAGCTCTCGGCTGGCGGCGTGCAACGGTGCCTCATTCGTGCCCACACCGCCCCCCGGAAAGCCCCATTTCCTGGCCTTTCTACGCACCAGGAGTATTTTGCCACTGCGAAAGCACAGCACCGTCGCTCTGCTCCTGAGGCTGCTCCTGTCAGACATGCCTACCTCCTACTTCCCAACACAACGCCCTGCGCTCGTAAGCGGGTAGCGTTATTCACTTGGATGCGAATATCGCGCCACTTTGAAAGCGGATAACCCTGCTTGAGAAAGCGTGGCCCGGGCAGTAGTTCCGTTCGGTAGGTAGAAGATTGCCCAGGCCTGTCGACATTGAAGGCATCTCGGTGCATGGCACCGGCTTCGCCGGTGTTCGCGGGGCAAGCCCGCTCCCACGTAATGCGTCAATTTTTAGAAATTGCGCAAGACAGTTGCCTACAGGCAAGCACTGCTCTCAAGGGCAGCGTTGTACCTGCGCGTTGGCTTGCCAGCGGGCGGTCAAGCGTCAGGGAGCGCTGCGATAATCGAGATTTCGACCAGAACGGCAGGGTCATACAACTTGGCTTGCACCGTCGCGCGCGCTGGCGCACACCCGTGCGGCAACCACTGGTCCCACACCTGATTCATCGCCGCGAAGTCGGCATCGATGTCCTTGAGGTAGAGGGTTGCGGACAAAATTCGTGTCTTGTCTGTGCCGGCCTGGTCGAGCAGTCGCTCGATGTTCTGCAAGGTTTCACGGGTTTGCTGCTGCACATCGCCCGCAAAATCGTTGGCAACCTCACCGGACAGGTACACGGTGCCTTGGTGCTTGACCACAAGGCTCATGCGAGCGTTAGTGTGCAGGCGTTCGATCGTCATCCTGATATTCCTTGTCGTGTCGAGATAGAAAACCACTGCGTCGTGCAGGCCCCCTGTTCTACCCATTAATGGATGTATTGTCCACGCGGGGCTTTTAGCCTAGATGCATTTCGACACCTTTCAGCGGCTTTTCACTGGGGCCAGCGCAAGCGCACACACCAGCCCTGCTGCCTGGCCGCATCGATAAAGCCAACGTCTATCTGCCCCCCGGTGCGTTGCACAATGGTCCGCACGATGGACAACCCCAACCCGGAACCTTCCTCCTGGTTTCCCTGCCCCCGATAGAACGGGTCGAACACCCGCTCCCATTCTTCGGGCGCGATGCCGGACCCGTCGTCACCGACGCACAGCTCTACCGCCTCCGCCGTTTGCTGCATCGACACTTCGACATGCCCCGCCTCGGGCGCGTGGCGAATGGCGTTTTCGACCAGATTCTTGACCACTGCGCGAAGCTCGACTTCACGGATGGTCAGGCGCACATCATCCCCTTCGACGCCAATGTCGAGCTGCTTTCGCTCCGCCAGCGGCATCAGGTCTTCCAGCACCAAGCGGCAAACTTCATGTACCGACACACTGCCGGAGGGCTCTGCACCCAGCTGAGCGCCCGCCAGGGCAAGCAACTGCTCGACCAGTTTGCGGCTCCTGCCGATACCCTGGCGGAGCTGGCTGACTTTGGCCTGGGCTTGCGGGGACATCGGTTCGGACGCCAGCCCCTCGCTCTGCAGGGACAACGCTGTGAGGGGTGTGCGCAGCTCATGGGCTGCATCTGCAACAAATCGCTGCTGGCCCTCCAGCGTGCGCGCGACACGCGCCAGCAGCCGATTGATCGCATGCACGAAGGGGCGGATTTCACTGGCCAGGGCTTGATCATCGATGGGACGCATGTCTTGATCCTCTCGGCTATCGAGCTTCGCCGCCAACGCGGTGACGGGCTTGAACAGCTTGCGGATCAGGTCGGCAACCACGAGCAGCAGCGTCGGAAAGAGAATGGCGAATGGCAGCAATGCTCGCCAGGCACTGTCGCGTGCATCACGGTTGCGGCTGCCGATTTCCTGGGCCACCACGAAGCGCGCCCCTGAGGCGTCTTTGCCGACCCACACGCGAAAGGGCTCGTCACCCACCTGCAGGGTGGACAAACCATCGGCGACCGTGACGGGAATAGGCAGCGGCAGCCGGCTGTCATCGCCATGGCTTGCCTTGGCGCCATCCGCCAGGTACTGAATCACGATCCGGGTTTCTTCGTCGTCTTCGGCCGCAATGGCCTGGTTGTCGCCGTAGTAAAACGTCAGGCCCTGTCGCGTATGCAACGCCGCGACTTGGCGCAGGCTGTTATCCTGGAACTCCAGTGCTTCATCGTAGGCCGACACATAGCTGAACAAGCCGGTCAGGGTCGCCACCAGCAGAATCGCAATCGTCAGCGCCAACGACAGCCGCAGTTGCAGCGAGTACTTCAGACGTCTTTTGAGACCATCCATCCCAGCCCCCTGACATTGCGGATGACATCCTTGCCCAGTTTGCGGCGCAAACCGTGGATCAGAAACTCCACGGCGTTACTCTCGACTTCGTTGCCCCAGCCGTAGAGCCTGTCTTCGAGCTCCGCACGCGACAGGATCGCGCCGGGCCGTACCAACAATGCCTGCAACAGCGTGAATTCACGGTTGGACAACTGCACGGCGTCCTGGCCTGGCACCCACGCGCATTTTGCGGCCGGGTCCAGGGTCACCCTGCCGTTACCCAGCTCGGGCGCCGCACGCCCGCCTTTTCGGCGCATGACCGCACGCATTCTGGCCAGCAACTCGGCCATCTCGAAGGGCTTTTGCAAAAAGTCATCCGCGCCGCCATCCAGGCCACGCAAGCGGTCATCCAGGCCTGACCGGGCCGTGATGATCAGCAACGGCACCGGGTTGTCCGCTGCTCGCAGGTGTTGCAGCACCTGCAAGCCGTCCTGCCCAGGCAACCCTAGGTCGAGCAGGACTTGGTCGTAGGCGTGCGTACGCAGTGCCGCCTCCGCCGTGAGGCCATTATCGACCCAGTCCACGGCATACCCCGCTGCTTCCAGTGCATCCTGTAATGCCTGCGCAATCATGGTGTCGTCTTCGACCAACAGAATTCGCATGGCGTCTCCCTCGGTGCCAACCTTTGAGGGAACGATAGCCTCCCCGGTATCTACAGGAAAGCTGTCGTCCCGCTCCAGCCCTGCTTAGCCCTGTCGCGGGCCCTGCAAGGTATCGAAGGCCTTGAGCAGGTCACTCATCGCCGCCTTGCAATCGCCCTGCTGTGGCTGGCCTGCCCGCAGCGCATCGAGCGAATGATCGATGGCTTTGTCCAACAGGTGCCAGTCACTGGCAGCACGCGGCTTGATGCCCGCCTCGGCATCGTCCCAGGCCTTTTCCAGGTCTTTGATGCGCGCCTTGGCGCCAGGCAGGTCCTGGGCGTCCACCTTCGCCGCGACGTCCTCGGCGATAACCCGAAATGCGCTCAGGTCACCGAGCTTGCTGGGGGCATGAACCCCAGCGGTAGGCTGTTGCGGGTCATCTGCCTTGGAGCAGCCTTGGGTGATGCCGAGTACCGAGGCCAGGCAGGCGACCGCCAAGGCAAAGCGCAGTGTGCGTTGTGAAATCATGGATAAGTACCTCATGTTCAAGGGGCGAGCCGCCGGGACTGGGCGGCACCGATCTGGGCGACGCCAACCAGGATGAAGATGACGCAGAGGAATATCGCGCTGGTCCAGGTAGCGCCCATGCCGAGGCCTCCATAGGCGTGTGCCTGGGTAAGCAGGTCGCCGAGGGATGCGCCCAGGGGGCGGGTAAGGATGTAGGCGACCCAGAACACCAGCACCGTATTGACGCCCAGCCGCCAGGCAATCAGGCAGGCGGCGATCAAGGCGCCGAAAATCAGCGTACCGATGCCAAAGCCCAGGCCCAGTGCCTCAGTCGCTAGGTCGCCACCTGCGGTGCCCAGGGCAAAGGTGCAAAGCACCGTGCTCCAATAGAACCACTCGCGCCGGGCGGTGACGATGTGACGAATCGAAAGGTTGCGCTCCAACGCGTACCAGGCTGCAAAATTGGCCATCAACAGCACTGAAAACACGGCGGTGCTGGTGTAGAGGCTGACATCCAGCACATCGGTCAGGATATCGGTGATCTGGGTCCCCAGAATGCTCACCAGCACAACGCACAACCAGTAAATCCAGGGCTCGCATTCGCGCTTGCGCAGCTGGAGCGCCAGCGCGGCGCTCAGCAGCAAGGCCATCACCACGCTGGTGATGCCCAGCCCCCAACCGACATCGACGGCCAGGAAGTCGGCAAACGTCTCGCCCACGGTGGTGGACATGATCTTGATGATCCAGAAGGACAACGTCACTTCCGGGACTTTATTCAGCCAGCCTGTGCTCACTGTATTCATCGCAAGTACCTCCTCGGATCCTGTCGCGGTCAGGAGGCACATTACGGATGAAAACTTAGCTGGGCCTGAGCTGCGCAGGCTGGTTGTCGGGCGCGGCCTCTGCGACACTGGCCCGGCCAACGATGATTGACCCAGGAAGGCCTCGTGTCCTCACCCCCCTCAGTTGCGCAGCACCTGCCAGTGCTGATCGAAGCCAAGCACCTGAGCCGCGTGGCGGCCTCAGGCAGCCCGCCATTGCTCGCACCGACCGACTTTTCGCTGTGCGCAGGCGAGCGTGTGGCGGTCAGTGGCAACTCAGGCTCGGGCAAAAGTGTCCTGCTTCGCTTGCTGGCGCTGCTGGATGCACCCAGCACCGGCGAAGTCCGGTGGATGAACAGCGCCCTCGCCGCCCAGTCGATCCCCCACTACCGCTCATGTGTCTGTTACCTGGCACAACGGCCTGCGCTGGTGGAAGGTTCAGTCATGGACAACCTGCAGATGCCCTTCAGGCTCAAGTCGCTGCGCCACCGCCGTTTCGACAGCCGCGTGCTCGATGAGCTGCTGGGCCAGGCCGAAAAACCCCAGGGCTTTCTGGACAAGCTGGCCACCGACCTGTCGGGCGGCGAAGCACAACTGGTTGCGTTGATTCGCGTGCTGCTGCTGGAACCCCAGGTGATCCTGTTCGACGAACCCACTTCAGCGCTAGACCCGCGCTCGGCAGCCGCCGTGGAACGGCTGGTGATGAACTGGTTCAACGCATCCAGGCATTCGCGTGCCTATATTTGGGTATCGCATGATCGTGAACAGGCCCGGCGCATGTGCACCCGCCAGATGAGCATGCGGCAAGGTGTGCTTTGCGAGAACATCACATGACCTATCAGAACCTCTCTTATGCGGACCTGGCGATTGCGTCGTTGCTCATCCTGATCAATGGCGTGCTGTCCGTTCTGTTGAAGCTGCAACTGGAGCGGCAATTGCTGTGGGCCGCCCTGCGCACCGTGGTTCAACTATTGGCGATCGGTTACATACTGGGCTGGGTTTTCCAGTTTGCCGAGTGGTATGTGGTACTGCCCTTGATGCTGGCCATGACGCTTGTCGCAGGCAGCTCTGCAGCCGGGCGCGGCAAGCATCGTCACCGCGGCTTGCTCGTCGACAGCATCATCTCTGTCTGGCTGAGCGCTTGGCTGGTCACGGCCATCGGCCTGTTCGTGGTGCTGAAGGTACACCCCTGGTACACCCCCCAGTACGCCATCCCTATCCTCGGGATGGTGCTCGGCAACACGCTCACAGCCGTGTCATTGGGCATCGACCGCATGACACGCGAGCTCACTACCAACCGCGCCACCGTGGAAACGGTCCTGAGCCTGGGCGGTACCCGCTGGGAGGCGGCTCAAGCCGCTGCTGCGCAGGCGGTGAAAGCCGGCATGATGCCAACCCTGAACCAGATGACAGTGGTTGGCATCGTCAGCCTGCCTGGGATGATGACCGGCCAGATCCTCGCCGGGCAAAGTCCGGCAGAGGCCGTCCGTTACCAGATCGTCATCATGTTCCTGATCGCCGCAGCCTCGGGGCTGGGGACCGTGTGCGCGGTGTTGCTGACGTTCCGGCGACTGTTTTCGGCCTCACACCAGTTCATGTCGCACAGGCTCTCGAAGCAGAAGTAATACCCTACAAACGCGCTGAACGTTATACGCAGCAGTCAGCCCACCACCGGCTTCAACAACGCCTGCGCCTCGTAGAGCGGTGGCAGGTAGCGCAGCCGTATCTCGTCAACGCTCAACCGCGAGGCGTGGGTGGTGATCGTCAGGGTCGCCTTCAGCAGGCCGCTACGGTCCAGCAGCGGTACCCCCAGCACCCGCATGCCGATTTCGTATTCCTGGTCGACGATGCAGTAGCCCTGCTGGCGCACGCGCTGCAGCTCAGCTTCCAACAGTACCCGGTCAGTCTGGGTATAGGGCGTGAGCGGACGGAGCGGGTTGCGTGAGAAGTAGTCATTGAGCGCGGCCTCCTCCAGCGCCGCCAGCCAGACTCGCCCGCCGGCGGTGCAGTACATCGGCACCCGCGAGCCGGGCCTGATCGACAACGAGGCGATGTGGCTGTAGCGGCTGCGCACCAGGTGGATGATTTCATCGCCGTCACGGGTGCCGACCGAGACATGCTCCTGGGTCTGCCGCGCCACCTGCTCGACGATGGGCCGCAGCATGCGCGGCAACTGTGCCGAATCCACGTAGGCCTGGCCGATGCGCAGCGCCTTGGGCGTGAGCCAGTACTGGCGGCTGTCGGTGTCGGCAAAGCCTTCGTGTACCAACGTCAGCAGGAAGCGGCGCGCGGCACTGGGGGTAAGGCCCGATTGCCTGGCTGCCTGCGGCACGGTCAGGCGTGGCTGATCGACGCTGAACAGTTGCATCAATGCCAGGCCTTTCTGCAAGCCCGCGATCAAGTCGCGGGGGTGGATATCGGGTTTGTCCATGGGGGTTCTCCAGTGATGCGCGAGCCCGGGTAGGAGCAGCCTTGTGCTGCGAAGAGGCCGGTGGCAACACCCTCGATCTTCGCTGTTTTTACTGGCCTCTTCGCAGCACAAGGCTGCTCCTACAGTGAGGGAGCGTGTTTATGACGGACATTTATTGGTATTACCCGCCAATAATCGCTACCTGACTGCGATTATCGCACTACCCGCCCGACAAGCGCATTTTCCCGCGCCCTGCACCCGGTCACCCTTGCTGCACAACAACAGCAAGCACGGAGGTCAGCATGATTCGGGGTTCGACAGAACTGGTCGCCATCGTCGGTTCACCCATCGCCCAGGTGAAATCGCCTGAAAACTTCAACACCTGGTTCGCCAGCAACGGCTGCGACCTGGCAATGCTCCCCATCGACCTGCAAGAGACTGCGCTGGAAGCCTTTGTCGGCAGCCTGCGCGGCTGGCAGAACCTGCGCGGATGCGTGGTCACCGTGCCTTACAAACAGGCACTGGCCGCACGCCTGGACGGCCTCAGCGCACGCGCCGCCGCACTGGGTTCGGTCAACGTGGTGCGCCGCCACAGTGACGGCCGCCTGCTCGGCGACAATGTCGACGGCGCAGGCTTTCTTGGCGCCACACGCAAACAGGGCTTTCAACCGGCAGGCAAACGCGCGCTGGTGATTGGTTGTGGTGGGGTGGGCAGTGCAATTGCCTATGCACTGGGCGAAGCGGGCGTGCGCCAGATCATCCTGAGCGACCCCAGCACTACCCGCGTTGGCGCGCTTTGCGAAGTACTCGGCACGGCCTTCCCCAGTCTCGAAATCGCCACCCACTACCGCTCGCTGGAAGCGTTCGACGTGGTGGTCAACGCGTCGCCGGTTGGCATGGGCAGCACCGATGAGTTGCCGCTACCAGCGCCGATGCTGACAACCCTGCAACCCTCCACGTTGGTTGCCGACGTGGTCACCTCGCCAGAAATCACCCCGCTGTTGCAGCAGGCACGCGACCGGGGCTGTGCGATCCAGACTGGCCCGCAGATGGCCTTTGCCCAACTCGGCCACCTCGGCGCCTTCATGGGCGTCACCCCGCAGGAGATCTGAGCCATGGCCGCTACCGAACACGCGCAACCAGTGTACGACTTGGTGGTCCTCGGCAGTGGTGCCGGGGGCTTTGCCGCCGCCGCCACGGCCGCCAGCCTTGGCCTGAAGGTACTGATCGTGGAGAAAGCCGACACCTTCGGCGGCACGTCGGCGATTTCCGGCGGTGCGGCGTGGGTGTATGGCACCGATCAAGCCCGTGCAGCCGGCGCCAAAGACTCCCCCGAAGCCATGCGCACCTACCTGAAAACCGTGATTGGTGCCGGCTACAACGCACCGCTGGTAGACGCCTTCATTGCACGCGGGCATGAAGCGCTGCGCTGGCTGGAGCGCCACACCGAACTGCGCTATGCCCTGCGCCCGCACTCGCCGGACTATTACCCGGATGAGCCCGGCGCCACCCAGTTCGGCCGGGCGCTGGAAATGGTCGAGTACGACGGCCGCCGCCTTGGCCCGCGCTTCAAGGACCTTAAAATGCCGCCGCCGGGCATGCTGTTGTTCGGCGGGATGATGGTCAACCGTGTGGATATCCAGCATTTTCTTGGCCTGCGCAAATCACCACGCTCCCTGTGGCATTGCCTGAAGCTGATGGCGCGCTATGCGTTGGACCGCCTTCGCCACCACCGTGGCACCCGCCTGACCACCGGCAATGCGCTGATTGCACGCCTGGCCACCACGGCATTTGCCCACGGGACGCAACTGTGGCTGCGCAGCGAGGCTAAGGCGCTGATCGTCGAGCACGGCGCGGTGACTGGCGTGGTGGTGCAGCACGAAGGCCGGCGCGTGCAGGTGCGTGCCCGGGGTGGCGTGGTCTGCGCCATGGGCGGCTTTGCAGCCGGCGAACTGGCTGCCGCCTACCGCCCGGGCGTTAATGCGCCGCACCTGACCATGTCGCCGCCAACCAACGACGGCGCCGCGCTGCACCTGGGTGAAGCGGTGGATGCTGCCTACGGCGAGGGGCTGGCCGCCAACTTCTTCTGGGCACCCGTTTCCGAGTTGCGCCATGCCAATGGTGAGCGCGAACGCTTCCCGCACCTGGTCACCGACCGTGCCAAACCGGGGGTGATCGCGATCAACCCGGCCGGGCAGCGCTTCGTCAACGAGTCGAACTCCTACCATCACTTCGTGCAGACCATGTTCGCCAGCAACCTCACCACCTGCTGGCTGATCTGCGACGCCGAGGCCATGAACCGCTACGGCCTGGGCCTGGCACGCCCGAAACCTGTGAACAACGCGGCACTGATCGACGCCGGCTACCTGTACCGCGCCGACACACCCCGCGCCCTGGCCGAGGCCATCGGCGTCGACCCTCAGGCATTGCAGGCGACGCTGGAGCGCTTCAACGCCGACGCCCGCAACGGCATCGACCGCGCATTCGACAAAGGCGGCAACAGCTACAACCGCTACATGGGCGACCCGCATCACACGCCCAACCCCTGCCTCGCGCCCCTGGTCAAGGCGCCGTTCTACGCCATCCAGCTCCACACCGGCGACCTGGGCTCGGCACGCGGCCTGGTGACCGACGCTCATGCCAACGTGCTCAACCGCGCCGGCACGCCGGTTGCCGGCCTTTATGCAACGGGCAACGACATGAACTCATTGATGAACGGCACCTACCCCGGGCCAGGCATCACCCTTGGCCCTGCCCTCACCTTCGGCTGGATCGCCGCCAGCCATATTGCCAACCGCCTGCAGGCGCAGGCCCACCCTATGGAGACAAACGCATGTACTACGAACTGAGAACCTACACCCTCGACCCACTGAAGATGGCCGACTGGCTGGCCCTGTACCAAAGCCACGCGCTGGCGGTGCAGAGCGAGCACCTGGGCAAGCTGGTCGGTTTCTTTACCAGTGAATTCGGCGAGGTCAACCAAGTGGTGCACCTGTGGGCCTACACCAGCCTCGACGACCGCATGCAGCGCCGCGCGGCGATGGCGGCGGACCCGCGCTGGGCGGAGTTCTCGCAGCGCAATCGCGAGCTGGGCGCAGTGTTACGGTTGCAGTCGCGGTTGATGCGGCCAACCGGCTTTTCGCCGCTGCAGTAACTGACTGCCCCTCCAACCTGACCGGAGCCCCTCCATGCAACCCCTGGAATGTGACGTACTTGTCCTCGGCTCCGGCGCCTCTGGCCTGGCTGCCGCAGTAACCGCCGCCCATCACGGCCTTAAGGTGATCGTCGCGGAAAAGGCCAGCCAATTCGGCGGTACCAGCGCCTGGTCGGGGGGCTGGTTATGGATACCCCGCAACCCGTTGGCGATCGCCGAAGGCACCGTCGAAGCCGACGATGCGCCGGAACGCTACCTGCGCGCACAGACCCACGTCGCCGAACTGGACCCACGCCAGCAGGCGTTTTTGCGCCATGGACCGGAGATGGTGGCGTTCTTCCAGCGACATACCGCCGTGCAGTTCCAGTCCGGGACGAAAATGCCCGACATGCATGAGGGGGATGGCAGTGCGCGTGGCGGGCGATCCCTGTGTGCGCAGCCGTTCGACGGGCGCCTGCTCGGGCACTGGATCCACCGGCTACGGCCACCTCTGGATATCGTCAGCCTGGCCGGCATGGGCATCGCCGGTGGCGCAGACATGGCCGCCTTCTTCAACGCCAGCCGCTCACCCAAGGCGGCCTGGCACGTGGGCAAACGCCTGATGCGCCATGGGCGCGACTTGCTGCTGCACCGTCGCGGCCTGCAACTGGTCAACGGCAACGCGTTGGTGGCGCGCCTGCTGCGCAGTGCCCTCGACCTGGGCGTGACGCTGTTTCATGACCGGCAGGCCACAGGCTTGCTGAGGGATGGGCGTATCACAGGCGTGCAGTTCAGCGATGGCCAGGTGATCCGTACGCGACGCGGTGTCGTGCTGGCCTGCGGGGGGTTCCCCCATGACCGCCAGCGCATCGCCCAGCTGATACCCCATGCCCCTGAGGGCGATCGCCATTACTCCGCAGCGCCGCCACAGAACAGTGGCGACGGCCTGCGGTTAGGCGAAGAGGTCGGCGCACAGGTCGCCACCACGGCGGCCCACGCCGGGGCCTGGGCGCCGGTCTCACTGGTGCCGCGAAGCGACGGCAGCCTCGGCCACTTCCCGCACCTGATCGACCGCGCCAAGCCGGGTTTCATTGCCGTGCGCCGAGACGGTCGACGGTTCGTCAACGAGGCCGACAGCTACCACGCCTTCATGAATGCGCTGTTCAGCTCCACGCCACCCGGTGAGGAGCCCGAGGCCTGGTTGATCTGCGACCACGTCGCGCAACGTCGCTATGGCATCGGCTGGGCCAAGCCGTTCCCCTTCCCTGCCGGCTTCTATGAGCGCCGTGGCTACCTGTTCAGCGGCCCTACCCTGGCGCAACTGGCCGCACGCTGCGGGATCGACGCAACGCACCTGCAGCGCACCGTGGCGCGTTTCAACCACCATGCGGCGCATGGCACGGATCCGGACTTCCAGCGTGGCGCCTCACTCTACAACCGCGCGCAGGGCGACCCGTTGCACGTGCCCAATCCGTCGTTGCGGCCGCTGCTGCACGGCCCCTTTCATGCGGTAAAACTGCTGCCGGGCAGCCTCGGCACCTTCGCCGGCCTGCACACGGATGCTTCGGCACAGGTAATGGACAGCCTGCAGTGCCCAATACCTGGCCTGTTCGCGGTCGGCAACGACATGCACAGCATCATGGGCGGGCACTACCCCAGCGGCGGTATCACCCTTGGCCCTGGGATGACCTTCGGTTACCTGGCAGGCATGGCACTGTGCAATCAGCCAGAAGACGCCGCGTCACTTTTGTTCGATCATCGAACAGTAGCCCCATCTTTGAATTGACGCTCCCCCCTTCACTGCTCACCATAAATGACCTTGCGCGCCCAGCCTTGCCCTGGGCAAAACCGCGTTCCAGACGCATTGCCGTTCAAAACAATTTCAAGAAACGACTTCACATGACCCCTTCCAAGTTCGACACTGCCAGCCCCCGCCTCGCCCATGGATCCATCGGCGACAAGGTGCGCGGCGCCTTCGCCGTCGGCAAGACCCGCTGGGGCATGCTTGCCCTGGTGTTCTTCGCCACCACCCTGAACTACATCGACCGTGCCGCCCTCGGCATCATGCAGCCCGTTCTCGCCAAGGACATGGGCTGGACGGCGATGGACTACGCCAACATCAACTTCTGGTTCCAGGTCGGCTATGCCATCGGCTTTGTGCTGCAGGGCCGGCTGATCGACAAAGTCGGGGTAAAACACGCCTTCTTCGGCGCCGTCCTGCTGTGGAGCCTGGCCACCGGCGCCCATGGCCTGGCGACCTCGGCAGCGGGCTTTATGGTCTGCCGCTTCATTCTGGGCCTGACCGAGGCGGCTAACTACCCGGCGTGTGTAAAGACCACACGCCTGTGGTTCCCCGCCGGCGAGCGCGCCATTGCCACCGGCCTGTTCAACGCCGGCACCAACGTCGGCGCCATGGTCACCCCGGCGCTGCTGCCACTGATTCTCGCTGCCTGGGGTTGGCAGGCCGCGTTCATCGCCATGGGTAGCCTTGGCCTGGTTTGGGTGGTGTTGTGGGGTTTGAAGTATTTCAACCCTGAGGCGCACCCGCACGTTCGCCAGAGCGAGCTGGACTATATCCAGCAAGACGTGGAGCCCGAAGCCAAACCGGTGCCGTTCAGCCGCATCCTGCGCCAGCGCGGCACCTGGGCCTTTGCCGTGGCCTACTCGATCACGGCGCCGGTGTTCTGGTTTTACCTGTACTGGCTGCCGCCGTTTCTCAACCAGCAGTACGACCTGGGAATCAGCGTCACCCAGATGGGGATCCCGTTGATCCTGATCTGGCTCACTGCAGACTTCGGCAGCATCGGCGGCGGCATTCTGTCGTCCTGGCTGATCGGCCGCGGCATGCGCGCCACCCGTGCCCGGTTGATCTCGATGCTGATCTTTGCCTGCACCATCGTCAGCGTCGTCTTCGCTGCCCACGCCAGTGGCCTATGGGTCGCGGTGCTTGCCATCGCCGTGGCGGTCGGCGCGCACCAGGCCTGGACCGCAAACATCTGGAGCCTGGTCATGGACTACACGCCCAAGCATCTGGTGAGCACGGTGTTCGGCTTTGGCAGCATGTGCGCGGCCATCGGCGGCATGTTCATGACACAGATCGTCGGCAGCGTGCTGACGGTCACCCACAACAATTATGCGGTGCTGTTCACCATGATTCCGGTGATGTACTTCATTGCCCTGGTGTGGATGTACTTCATGGCGCCGCGTGGGATCGAGGCCGCGTAAAGTCCTTTCAGGTTTCCTCTATGGGGCTCTTCGGAGCCTCTTTTTTTGCCTGCAGACAGGCCATGGGACCTCTGCCTAACGTGGAGCGGCCTTGAAGTTTACTGTCATGCGCTGCTTTGCAGCCCTTGCCTGGCAAGCCAGCTTTCACAGAACAACACATACCGAATAGATTTAGCAGGGACCTGTGGGAGCGGGTTTACCCGCGAACACCGGCGAAGCCGGTGCCATACACCGCGGCGCCTGCATCGCCGGCAAGCCGGCTCCCACAGGAGTGGGGACTCGCTTTCGATCTTTGTTCTCTGCGCCGCACAGCGGCCCTTGAAGCTCAAACCCGCGCCAATACCGCCTTGGCTTTCTCCAGCGCCATCCGCGCACGCTGCTCGCCACTCACGCCCTGCTCCAGCAACTGCCGGGTCGGAATCTCCAGGCTCAACGGTACGGTGGCCGGCAAGCCACGCAACAGGCCGATCAAATCAGCATCGCCATCACCTGGGAAGCGCCGTTCGTTGCGGGCCTGGCGCAGGATCTCGTCCATGTCGTCCGGCACCGGGCCGGCCACGTCGCACAGCTGCGCATAGCGCATGCGCTGCGGTGCCAGGTGGGCCAGGTCGTCGAGTGAGGAAGCGGAGCGGTTGAAATGGAATGCGTCCACCAGAACGCAGCCGTTTGCCCGGTCAGCGTTGGCAACCACACGCATGGCCTGGCGCAGGTCGCGAACGTCAGTCCAGGGCATGAACTCCAGGTGCGGATGGATACCATAGCCCGCCGCCAGGTCGCACAGTTCGGCAAAGCGCTCCGTGAGGCGTGCCTCGTCCGGGTCGTTACCGGCCACCAGCAGTTCGGTCCCGCCCAGCTCGGCACCCACCGCCAGAATGGCTTCGAAATCGGCAACACAGGTTTCAGGCTTGAGGCGGAGGATTTCCAGGTCGAGTACCTTGATGCCGGTATCGCGCAGGCGCGCTTGGGTCTGTCGGCGCAGGTCAGCGTCGGCCACCAGCGGGAAGTGCTGCTCCTCTGCGGTAGCCGGCACCAAACGCAGGCCCACGTGGCTGTAGCCGGCACGGGCAGCGGCCTCCACCATGGCTGGCGGCGAAAGCTCGAGCACCGTCAGCGCGGCAAGGGAAAAGATACGGTCAGTCATGTTCGTTACCTGAAGGCAATTAAAGATGTGAAGGGGGCTCGCGTCAGGCGATCGTCTCGGGGGCGCAGGCCCGGCCGCTTTCGGCTGCCTGGCGGATCGCCTCGACCAGGGCCAGCGTGCGGCCACCATCTGCAGCATCGGTCAAAGGGGCCTCTTCACCGCGGGCGACGCGAATGAAGTGCTGCAATTGCAAGGTCAACGCTTCACCTGCTGGCTTTTCGGCGCCACTTTGCAGCAAGGGTGTGTGCCAGCCGGAGCCTGCTTCGCCGTAATGCCAGTGCTTGAGCTGCGGAATGCTCAGTGCGCCGTGGCTGCCGGCCAGCAGGTAGCAGGGCTGGCCATCCTGACGCGGGTAGATCGGGCTCTCGCCGGACGTCAGCTCCCAGCTCCAAGGGGCAGCTACCGCGTCCGAACCTGTCAGGCTGCCCAGCGCCCCGTTGGCGAACTGCAGCAGCACGGCGGCGCTGTCTTCGTTGGCATACCCACGCACATCGTTACGGGTGAACGCCTGCACCTGCACGACCTCGCCGCACAGGTAGCGCAGCAGGTCGAGGTCGTGGATCAGGTTGGTCAGCAAAAAACCGGCGCCCGGCTCGCGGCGCCAGGGGGTGTCGAAGTAGCTGTCGGGCTTCTGCAACTGCCACAGCGCAGTGACATTGATCAGCCTGCCCAGCGCACCCTCGGCGATCAGGCCGCGCGCGCTGGCGATCAGCGGGTTGTGCCGACGATGGTGGCCGACCAGCACTGGCACACCACAGCGCTTGGACGCTTCGACCAACGCACGGACTTCGTCCAGGTGCACGCCCACAGGCTTTTCCACTAACACTGGCACGCCGGCTTCGATGCAATCGAGCGCGGTGGCCACGTGCAGGTTGTTGGGGTTGGCGACGATCACGGCCTGAGGTTTGACGCTGGCCAGCATCTGCCGGTGATCGGCGTAATAGGCCACCCCGCATTCGGCGGCGAAAGCCTCAGCCTGGGGGCCGGGGTCTGCCACCGCGCACAATTGCGCTTGCGGCAACTGGCGCAGGTGCTGGTAGTGCTGGCGGCCCATGATACCGGCGCCAATCAGGGCGATACGAAGCGGTGCATTCAACGGACTGTCCTCTTGTCATTGTTGTCGGGCATAAATTACGGAACAGTGTTCCAGAATTCATACTCGACAATTTAGAACTCGGGTCCGCTTTACAGAAGCGCCGCCTGCACAGACTGTGCGGTTATCGACCACTAATGAACAGGCGGCGCTTCAGGCAAACAGTTCGCTAGCCTGGCTGGCCGCCGACAGTTCGCCCACTGCCGCCAATAAAAGGCTAGCCAGTTCAGGCAGGCGCGCTTGCGCCAGCCGGGCGCTGGGGCCGGCGATGCTCAGCACCCCGATCACCTCGTCAGTGCGTGGGCGCCGCACCACGGCGGCCAACGCTGACGTGCCCACCGCTGAGGTCTGCTCGACCCAGGCATAGCCACGCTCACGTGCACGCTGTAGGTAGCCCAGCAGTTCATCCGTGGAACGCGGCGCATTCGGGCCAAACTGTGCCGGGTCGGCGATGCCTTGGCGCAAGACCATCTGCAGCGCCTCGTCGTCGCTCAGGCTGGCCAGCCAGGCATGACCGGAGGCGGTGTAGAACAGCGGGGCATCGCGGCCCATGTCGGGGTCGTAGCGCAAGCCGGAGCGCGCGCCCTGGGACTTGGCGATCCAGGTCTGGCGGCTGCCTTCGATCACGCCCAGGCGCACCAGCTCGCCGCTGTCCTGGGCTAGGCGATCGAGAATCGGCTGAATGATGTCGGCGCCACTGCTGGACAGGTAGCGAAAGCCCATCGCCACCAGCTTGGCAGACAGCTGATAGCGGCTGTTGTCGCGGTTCTGCCGCACGTAGCCCAGGCGGATCAGCTCGGCCAGCATGCGGTGAGTGGCGCTCTTGGGGATCTCCAGGCGCTCCGCCAACGTCTGCAGGGCAAGGCCCTCAGGCTCGCCGGTCAGGCTTTCTACAAGACTGAAGGCGCGTTCGATCTGACTACCAGCCATGGCTTAGGTCCCTGAAAAATGGATGAATTGTGGAAGATGATTCCACAGCCACGGCCATCGGCGCAGCAGCCAGGCGTTGAAGTGTCCGGTTATCGACCAGTTATGCACGTCCTCACTTGCATCTGGCACCGTCTCACATGAAGAATATGGAATCACGTTCCAATAATAATACTGGAGACCCTGCGATGCCTACCGACACCTTGCAAGCCGAATACGACGTTCTGGTCATTGGCTCAGGCGCAGCCGGCCTGGCCGCAGCGGTAACGGCAGCCTGGCATGGGCAGCGCGTGATGCTGGTAGAGAAGGCGCCGGTGTTCGGCGGTGCCACAGCCTGGTCCGGCGGCTGGGCCTGGGTTCCACGCAACCCGCTGGCCCGCCGCGCCGGCATCGTTGAAGACATCGAACAGCCCCGTACCTACCTGCGTAACGAATTGGGCACGCATTACGATGCTGAACGGGTTGATGCCTTCCTCGAGGCCTGCCCACACATGGTCGCCTTTTTCGAGAAACACACTGCGCTGCAGTTTGTCGACGGCAACGCCATCCCCGACATGCATGGCGACACACCCGGCGCCGCCACCGGTGGGCACCAAGTGATCGCCGCGCCCTATGATGCCCGCGAGGTCGGCGCCCTGTTGCCCCGCCTGCGCAAGACCCTGCGCGAGACCTCGTTCATGGGCATGCCGATCATGGCCGGCACTGACCTGGCCGCTTTCCTCAACATGACCCGCTCGCCACGGGCCTTCTTGCATGTGTGCAAGCGCTTTGGCCGCCACCTGTACCACCTCGCCCGCCATGGCCGGGCCATGCACCTGGTCAACGGCGTGGCTCTGGTGGCGCGCCTGGCCAAATCGGCCGAAGACCTGGGCGTGCGGCTGCAGGAATCTGCCCCGGCCAAGCGCCTGCTGATTGAGCACGGCCAAGTGCGCGGCGCCGTGATAGGCACACCGCAGGGTGACCTTACCGTCCGCGCGAAAGCCGTGGTGCTCGCCGCCGGGGGCTTCCCCAACGACAGTGCGCGGCGCCGGCAGCTGTTTGCGCGTGATGCCAGTGGCCATGACAACCTCGCCCTGCCCCCGCAGTCCTGCTCGGGCGATGGCCTGCGCCTTGGCGAGTCGGCAGGCGGTGTGGTGGCTACCGACCTGAAATCTGCAGTGGCCTGGGCACCGGTCTCCAAAGTGCCGCACCGCGACGGCAGCGTCGGCCACTTCCCGCACATCATCGAACGCGGCAAGCCCGGCGTTATTGGCGTGTTGGCCAGCGGTAGGCGCTTCGTCAACGAAGCGCACGGCTACTACGACTATGTGTCAGCCATGCTCGAGGCGGTGCCGCCGGGCGAGGAAGCCTGCTCGTGGCTGATCTGTGACCACCGCTTCCTGCGGCGTTACGGCCTCGGTCACGCCCGACCTGCGCCGTTGCCGGTATGGCCGCACCTGCGCAGTGGCTACCTCAAGCGCGGTGCCAGCATCGAACAATTGGCCCGCGCCTGCGGCATCGACCCTGTCGGCTTGAGTGCCACCGTCGCGGAGTACAACAGCCACGCGCGCCATGGCCAAGACCCGGCTTTCGGCCGCGGCTCCACGCCGTTCAACCGCAAGCAGGGTGACCCGGCGTACAGCGGGCCGAACCCATGCGTGGCGCCGATCGAACCAGGGCCGTTCTATGCTGTGAAGGTTCAACCCGGTTGCTTTGGCACCTTCGCCGGCTTGCGCACAGATGGCCATGCGCGGGTACTGGATGAGCAAGGCCAGCCGATTGGCGGGCTTTATGCCGCCGGTACCGACATGGCCAGTGTGTTTGGCGGCTGGTACCCCTCAGGCGGCATCAACCTGGGCCCGGCGCTGACGTTCGGTTACGTGGCCGGGCGGCATATTGCCGGGGCGCAGGCACCGGAATAAGGCCACCGTTTGGCGGTCATCGGGTAAAAACTGTACAAAAAAATCATCCTGTATAGCTTTGCGGCGAAAGCTAAACTATACCTGTACAAGAAAACTTTTTTGTACAGGAAAGTGCATGCACAGCTACCTGCAAACCTTCGCCGAACGCTTTGCCAGCCTCGATGCGCACACCCTCGACATGCTCGGTGACCTGTACAGCGAGGACGTGACCTTCCGCGACCCCCTGCACCAGCTCAACGGCTTGCCTGCGCTGAGGGGGTACTTCGCGCAGCTGTACGCGAACGTGCAGGAGGTTCGCTACACCTTCGAGGGTTACGACGAAGTGCAGCCGGGCCACGGGTACCTGCGCTGGACCTTGCATTTTCGCCACCCTCGCTTGGGCAATGGCGCGCTGATCAGCCTGCAAGGCTGCAGCCATCTGCGTTGGCACGAGCGGGTTCACTTTCATCAGGATTACTTTGACGCCGGTGCGCTGCTTTACGAGCACGTCCCGATCATGGGCAGCGCGGTCCGCTGGCTCAAAGGGAGGCTGGCATGAGCCGCTGCTGGGTGACCGGTGCCAGCAGTGGCATCGGCGCGGCGCTGGCCCTGCGCTTGCTGGAGCAGGGGCACCAGGTGGCCTTGGGTGGCCGCCAGGCCGACCGCTTGGCACCCTTAGCGGCGCGGTTTGCGCAGCAGGCCATGCTGGCCATCGGCGATAACGACGAACCGGGCCAGGTCGCCAAGGTCGCCGAGCAGATCGAGCACGCCTGGGGTGCACTCGACCTGGTGATCCTCAACGCGGGCACCTGCGAATACCTGGAGCCGGGGCACTTCGACCCGGCGCTGGTCGAACGGGTGATGCGCACCAACCTGATCGGCACCAGCCACTGCCTTGCCGCTGCCCTGCCCTTGCTGCGCCGTGGCCAGCGCCCGCACCTGGTGGTGGTGGGCAGCTCGGTGAGCTGGCTGGTCCTACCCCGTGCCGGCGCCTATGGCGCGTCCAAGGCGGCCCTGCGTTACCTGGTGGAGTCGCTGCGCATCGACCTGGTCCGCGAGGGCATTGATGTCACCCTCGTCAGCCCTGGCTTCGTCGACACGCCCTTGACCCAGCGCAACGACTTCCCCATGCCACAGCGCTGGAGCGCCGAGCGCGCCGCCGGGCACATCGTCGCGCGCTTGGCCAAACGCCCGCTGGAAATCAACTTCCCCGGCGCTTTCACCTGGGTGTTGCGCCTGCTCGGCGCATTGCCGGTGCGCTGGCGTCTGCAGCTAGGCCAACGCCTGGCACGAAACCCACGGGAATAGCACGCCATGCGCATCGCAATCATCGGCAGCGGTATCGCTGGCCTCACCTGTGCCCACTTGCTCTCACGCCAGCATGCGCTGACGGTGTTCGAGGCGGCTGACTGGGTGGGTGGCCACACCCACACCGTCGACGTGAACTGGGGCGGCCAGCAGTATGCGCTGGACACCGGGTTCATCGTCTTCAACGACTGGACTTACCCGCATTTCATTCGCCTGCTCGAACACCTGGGGGTGGCATCGCGGCCGACCCAGATGAGCTTTGCGGTACATGACCCCGCCAGTGGCCTGGAGTACAACGGCCATGACCTCGACACCTTGTTCGCCCAACGGCGCAACCTGTTGTCACCTGGGTTCTGGGGCATGCTGCGCGACATCCTGCGCTTCAATCGCCAAGCCCTGGCCGACCTGGACAACCGGCGCATCGAAGAGGACACCACGCTGGGCAGCTACCTGCGCACACACGGCTATGGGCGGCGCTTCATCAACCACTACATCGTGCCCATGGGCTCGGCGATCTGGTCGATGTCACGCGCCGACATGCTGGGCTTTCCGTTGCAGTTTTTCGTGCGATTTTGCCGCAACCACGGTTTGCTGTCGGTCAACCAGCGCCCGCAATGGCGGGTGATCGAAGGTGGCTCGCGCAGCTACGTGGCACCGTTGTGCCAGCCCTTTGCCGAGCGTATCCGGCGCAACTGCCCCGTGGCCCGGGTGACCCGTGACCCCGACGGCGTGACTGTGATCAGCGCTGCCGGTACCGAGCGCTTCGACAAGGTGGTGTTCGCCTGCCACAGCGACCAGGCCCTGGCCCTGCTGGCAACGCCCAGTGCAGACGAGCGCGCGGTGCTGGGTACCCTCACCTACGCCAGCAACGATGTGGTGTTGCACACCGACACTCGCCTGCTACCGCGTCGGCGCAAAGCCTGGGCCAGCTGGAACTATCGGCTGGGCGGCGCCGAGCAGGCACCTGCGGCACTCACCTACAACATGAACATCCTGCAGGGCATCGACGCCCCGGTCACCTTCTGCGTGAGCCTCAACCAGACGGCGCAAATCGACCCGGCCCAGGTGCTCGCCCGCTTCAGCTACAGCCACCCGCAGTACAGCCTTGCGGCCTTGGCTGCGCAGGCCCGCCAAGGCGAATTGCAGGGCCGCCAGCACAGCTACTACTGCGGTGCCTACTGGGGCAACGGCTTCCATGAAGACGGCGTGCTCAGCGCGTTGAAAGTGGCAGAATACTTCGGAGAGCGCTTGTGAACAGCAGCCTGTGTCATGGCTGGGTCAGCCATCGGCGGCTGACCCCGCGGCACCATGCATTCCGCTACCGGGTCGGCATGTTCTACCTGGACCTGGACGAGCAAACACACTGGCGCGGCCTGTCGCGCTGGCTCGCGCGCTCGCGGCTGGCGCCCTTGTGCTGGCGGGAAACCGACTACCTGCCCGCACTGACCGCGCGCGGCATACCGTTGGCCCAAGCCGCCCGCCAGCTGGTCGGCCAAGCAACCGGGCACGCACCCCAAGGCGCGGTGCACCTGCTCACGCAACTGCGCTGCTGGGGGCTGTCGTTCAACCCGGTGAGCGTCTACTTCTGCCATGACCGCGACGGCCACCTGGTGGCGATACTGCTGGAGGTCCGCAATACCCCCTGGCGGCAACGCCACCACTACGTGCTGCCGGTGCAAGACGGCCAACCCGACGCATTTAGCCTGGCCAAGGCGTTTCATGTATCGCCGTTCATGCCGCTGGACATGGACTACCGCCTGCGCTTCGTGCTCGACGGCCAGCGCGTGCACGTGCACATGGCGAACTGGCGCGAGGGGCACAAGGTATTCGAGGCCCACCTGGCCCTGCGCCGCGAACCGCTGGACCGGCCCGCATTGCACCGCTACATCCTGAGCTTCCCGTGGATGAGCCTGCGCACAGTGTCTGCCATCTACTGGCAGGCCCTGCGCCTACTGCTCAAGCGCACCCCCGTCTATAACCACACCGCCAGCCAGGGCGACCTGAGCCTTGGCCACGCCTCTAAGGAACCTGATCATGTCCGACCCCACACTGAGCGTTAGCAAGTCGGCCGGCCTGACGCCGGTGCTTGGCAGCCTGGCCCGGATGGCCGTGCTGGCGCAATTGCGGCGCTTGAGCCAAGGCTGCCTGCGTCTGATCTGCAATGACCAGCACTGGAACTTCGGTGACGCCGGCAGTGCGCTGTATGCCGAAGTCGAGATCGTCGATGACGCCGCCTGGAGCCTGATCGCCGGCAACGGTTCGATCGGTGCTGGGGAGGCTTATATCCATGGCTACTGGCGCACCCCCGACCTGGCGGCGGTAACCCGCCTGTTCGTGGCCAACCTGGACGTGCTGGACGCCCTCGAAGGCGGCTTGGCGCGCTTCGGCCGCCCGGCCCTGCGCCTGCTGCATCGCCTTAACCGCAACAGCCGGCGCGGTGCGCGGCGCAACATCCTGGCCCACTACGACCTGGGCAATGCGCTGTTCGAGCGGCTGCTCGACCCTACCCTGATGTATTCTGCGGCACAGTTCGACAGCCCCGAGCAGACCTTGGAGCAGGCCCAATTGAACAAGCTGGAGCGCATCTGCCAGAAGCTTGAGCTCAAGCCCCACGAGCACCTGCTGGAAATTGGCAGCGGCTGGGGCAGCCTGGCCATCCATGCCGCTACCCGCTTCGGCTGCCGGGTGACCACCACGACGCTTTCCGAGGCGCAGTACGCGCACACGCTGCAACGTGTGCAGGCGGCAGGCCTGGAGCAACGCATCACGGTGCTGCGTGAAGACTACCGCGACTTGCAAGGGCGCTTCGACAAACTGGTGTCGATCGAAATGATCGAAGCCGTCGGCCATCGTTACCTGCCCCTGTACTTTCGCCAATGCGCCACGCTGCTCAAGGACGACGGCCTGATGCTGTTGCAGGCCATCACCATTCGTGACCAGCGCTACGAAAAGGCCCGGCGTTCGGTGGACTTCATCCAGCGCTACATCTTCCCCGGCGGCGCCCTGCCCTCGCTTAGCGTGTTGCTCGACGTCGCCAGCCGCCAAACGGCGCTGAACCTGGTACACCTGGAGGACTTCGGCACCGACTATGCGCGCACCCTGCGCCATTGGCGCGACAACCTGCGCCATGCGCGCAACGCGTTGATGGAGTTGGGCTACGACGAAACCTTCCAGCGCCTGTGGGAGTTCTACCTGTGTTATTGCCAGGGCGGTTTCGAAGAGCGCGCCATTGGCGTGGCACAGCTGCTATGGGCCGCGCCCCAGGCCCGCCGCGCGCCCCTGCCAGGCGCCTGACCAGGCAGGCAAAGGCTGGGCACGTCCCGGTAGGTAGGAGCAGCCTTGCGCTGCGAAGAGGCCAGTGAACATTGCGAAGATCAACGGTGCTGTCGCCGGCCTCTTCGCAGCACAAGGCTGCTCCTACAAAGGGCGGGTCATGTGATCACTGCGGTACCGGCATCGCCAGGGTGATGCAGAAGGTAGTACCCGCCTGCTCTGTCGATGTGACCGAAACTTCACCTGCATGCGCCTGGGCTATCTGCCTGACAATAAACAGCCCCAGCCCGATGCTGCCGGCCTTTGCAGCCCGTTGCTGGCCGCGTACCAGCGGCTCGAACAGGCGCCCAAGCAGCTCGGAAGGAATGGGTACGCCCCAATTGTGTACGCTGACCGTGGCTGCACGCCCGTAGCTGCGAGATGTCACCTGAATGGGCGCACCGCGCTCGCCATAAGCGACGGCATTGGCGACCAGGTTGCCGATGGCTTGATGAAGGCGGTCTTTGTCGAACAGGGCGCTGCGCTCGCCTAGGTGCAGGTGAATCAAGGGGTAATCGGGGCAGGTCAAGCGCAGTTCTTCCACGCACCGCGCAACGGCCTCTGACAGGTCGCACAACACTGGATGCAGGGCGATGCCTCGCCCTTCCTGCAACAACGTGTAGTCCAGTAGGTCCGCCACCAAGCGCTGAGCCCGCGCCACAGAATCGCTGATGGTGCCCAGCAGCCTGAGCGTATCGTCGCAATGCTGACGACGCGACAACAACTCTGCAGCCATGCTCACTGCCTGCAGCGGCGTCCGCAGGTCATGGCAGACCATGCCCAGCATCTGCTGGGGCGACACGGTCGGCTTGTACAGGGGCGCCGGTACCGGTGGCATAAAGGCGAGGGAAAGCACGGGGGCAAACTCCTATGGCGGAACAGTTCATCGGGACGCAGGACCAGCATGTGCCCTCAACCAGAGCGGGTCTGTTCGCTACCGAACAGACCCGCGATGCCCGCGCCGCACACACTACTTACTAGACCGGCCAGCTCACGGCACCCGACACCTATGGACAACCCTTGGCTTAGCGCACTCAGCTACGTGCAACGCCTGGCCAACCGCGCCCGGCGCTGGCGCGCGCCACGGCACGCGTTCACCTACGAAAGCCTGCTGCGCTCGGAGCTGTACAGCGCCAAGCAACTGGCCGAGCACGGCACCTGGCTCGCCAGCCAGCACCGCTTGAGCCAATTGCCTGCCGACGATTCGCTGCTCGACCGCCTGGCCGATAACGAACGCATGCTCTACGCAAGCTGTACTGCCCTCGCCGCCGCCCTGCCCGACTCACGCCCAACGCTGCCAGCCGCGCAGTGGCTGCTCGACAACTTCTACTTGGTCGAAAGCCATATCCGCATCGCCAAACGCCACCTGCCCAGCGATTACAGCCTGCAACTGCCCCGGCTGGACAATGGCCCCTCGAACGGCTTGCCGCGGGTCTATGACATTGCACTGGAAACCATCTGCCACGGCGACGGCCGGGTGGACGTCGAGAGCCTGAGCCAATTCGTCGAGGCCTATCAGCAAACCGCCACGCTGACCCTGGGCGAGCTCTGGGCGATCCCGATCATGCTGAGGCTGGCGCTGATCGAGAACCTGCGCCGCGTGGCCGCCCGGGTCATGGCCAACGGGGCGGACCGCGACCTGGCCAATGGCTGGGCCGACACCCTCAGCGAAACCGCCGAACGCGATGCCAAAAGCGTGGTGCTGGTGGTGGCCGACATGGCCCGCTCGGAGCCACCGATGACCGCCGCCTTCGTCGCCGAGCTGGCCAGGCGGCTGCAGGGCCACAGCAGCGCGTTGACCCAGCCACTGGCCTGGATCGAGCAACTGCTGGGCGAGTCGGCAATGAGCATTGAGCGCCAGGTGCAGCTCGATGCGCAACAGCAGGCCATCGACCAGGTCTCTATCAGCAACAGCATCGGCAGCCTGCGGCTGCTGTCGACCGTGGACTGGCGGCTGTTCGTCGAACACCTGAGCCATGTCGAGCAAGTACTCGGCCAAGACCCCGCCGCCGTGTACGCAGCCATGGACTTCGCCAGCCGTGATCACTATCGGCACATCGTCGAACGGCTGGCGCGGCACAGCGCCTTCAGTGAAGAACAGGTGGCCCGCACCGCCATCGAACTGGCGCGTGCCGCGAGCGCGACGTCGCACCCACAGGCAGCCCATGTCGGCTATTACCTGGCAGGCGCTGGCCTGGCGTTGCTGGAACAGCACCTGGGGGCGCGGGTGGCGCTTGCCGAGCGCTGGCAGCGCCTGTTGCACCGGGCACCGCTGGCGTTCTACCTGGTGCCGTCGGCACTGCTCTCGTGCCTGCTGGCCTGGGGCTTCGTCGCGGGCATGGCAGCCGAGGGCTGGCCTGCCTGGGCAGTGGCGGCCATGGCCCTTCCCGTGCTGCTGACCACCAGCCGGCTTGCCATCGGCCTGGTCAACTGGCTGGTGACCCTGACCGTGAAGCCTGCGTTTCTGCCACGGCTGGACTACGCCGCGGGGATTCCCGCCGAGGCCCGCACCCTGGTCGTGGTGCCGAGCCTGCTGGGCAACGCGGCCGACGTCGAAGAGCTGGTCGAAGGCCTCGAGGTGCGCTACCTGGCCAACCGTGATGAGCACCTGCATTTCGCGCTGTTGAGCGATTTCATGGACGCCCCCACACAAGCCTGCGCCGAAGACACGGCCCTGCTCGACCTCGCCAGTGACGGTATTGGTGCACTGAACACAAAATACGGTGAGCGCTTCTTCCTGTTGCACCGGCCGCGGCTGTGGAACCCCACCGAGCGATGCTGGATGGGCCACGAGCGCAAGCGCGGCAAGCTCGCAGCGCTCAATGCCCTGCTGCGTGGACACGGGGCCGAGCGCTTCATACGCATCGTCGGCGACCTACGCACGCTCGATCAGGTGCGCTACGTCATCACCCTGGACACCGACACCCAGTTGCCACGCGATGTGGCGCAGAAGTTTGTCGGTGCCATGCAGCACCCCTTGAACCGCGCCTGCTTCGATGCCGACAGCGGCCAAATCCTGTCAGGCTACGCGATCCTGCAACCACGGGTCGGCATCAGCCTGCCCAGCGTGTCGCGCTCCCCCTACGCCCGCCTGTTCGGCAGCGATGCCGGGGTCGACCCTTACACCCTGGCGGTGTCGGACGTGTACCAGGACCTGTTCCTCAGTGGCTCCTTCATTGGCAAGGGCATCTACGCCGTGGATGCCTTCGAGCGGGCCCTGGACGGGCGCTTTGCCGACAACCGTGTACTCAGCCACGACCTGATCGAAGGCTGCTACGCCCATGCTGGCCTGCTCAGTGACGTGCAGTTGTTCGAGGCGTATCCGGCGCGTTACAGCGCCGATGTAAAGCGCCGCCACCGCTGGATACGCGGTGACTGGCAACTGCTGCCGTGGCTGGTGCCGAGGCTGCGCACCGGCGTCGAAGGCCAGGCGCAGCGCCCGCTGAGCGCGCTGTCGCGGTGGAAGATCTTCGACAACCTGCGCCGCAGCCTGGAGCCGGCCGCGCTGCTGACGGCATTGCTGTGGGGCTGGCTGGCCAGCGCCACGCCGCTGCTGTGGACCGTCGCGCTGCTGGGCCTGCTGCTGACCCGCCCACTGCTGGACACGCTGCTCGAACTGGTGCGCAAGACCACCGATGTGCCGCTGGCCGAGCACCTGCTTGCCGCCCTGCACACCTCGGGCATCTACTTAGTGCGGGCCGGGTTGTCGCTGGCCTGGTTGCCGTTCGAGACCCGCTACAGCCTGGATGCCATCGCACGCACGCTGTGGCGGCTGACCGTGAGCAAACGCCGGCTGCTGCAGTGGAACCCTTCGCGGGAGGATGAACGCAACAGTGCCGATACCCTGCAGGCGGTGTATCGCGAGCAATGGGTACAGCCCGCCCTGGTGCTTGGACTGACGGGCGCATTGGCGATGCAACCCAGTGTCTTGGTGCTGGCCTCGCCCATTCTCGCCCTATGGCTGCTCGGCCCGGCCCTGGCTTGGTGGCTGAGCCGCACTCGGGGGCGCAGCGTGTTCGTACCGCAACCCCAGGACGTGCGTTTTCTGCACCGGCTGGCCAGGCGTAATTGGGCCTTTTTCGACCGCCATGTAGGGCCCGCCGACAACTGGCTGCCCCCCGACAACCTGCAGGAGCCACCCTTCCCCAGCATCGCTCACCGCACGTCGCCGACCAACATCGGCATGGCCCTGCTCTCGCACCTGGCGGCCCATGATTTTGGCTACCTGACGGCCGGCCGCCTGTTCCAGCGCCTGATCCAGATGCTCGACAGCCTGGACCACCTGGAGCGCTACAAGGGGCACTTCTACAACTGGTACGACACCCAGACCCGCGCGCCCTTGCACCCGCTGTATATTTCTGCGGTGGACAGCGGCAACCTGGCGGCCCTGCTACTGACGCTGAAGCCCGGGCTGCTGGCGATGGCCGATACCCCCGTGCTCGACCGCCGCCTGAGCCAGGGCCTGCTGGACACGCTCGATATCCTGCACGAAACGTTCGCCACCGCAGGCCGTGCTGGCGAACCGCTGGAAGCGCTGGGCAAACAGCTGCGCCAAGCCCATGAGCAACCGGCCCCGTTGCCTGCCTCGTTGATGCAACAGCTCGCCGAGCAAGTACAAGGGTTGATCCAGCAATGCGCCCCGCCCACTACTGAGGCCGACGATTGCCTGTTCTGGCTGGAGGCCCTGCATCAGCAATGCCTGGACCTGGCTGGCGAACTTCACGCCTTGCAACTGCCACCCGGCAATGCGCCGGCGCTGCAGGCAGCGTTGAGCTGGCGCCAGCTTGCGCAGCTAGAGCCGGACGACTGGCCCGCCGACGAACGCCTGGCCGTGGCCACTGTCCGCACGCAGGCCTGCCAGCGCATCGAGCAAGCGCACAGCCTGGCGCAGCGGATCGCCGACATGGCCAGCATGGACTTCAGCTTCCTTTATGACAGCCAGCGTGACCTGTTCGCCATCGGCTACAACGCCGATGAGCATCGCCTGGACACCGCGTTCTACGACTTGCTGGCCTCGGAAATGCGCCTGACCAACTTCGTGGTCATCGCCCAGGGCCAAGTCCCCCAGGCCAGTTGGTTCGCCTTGGGCCGGCTACTCACCAGCAATGCCGGCGTGCCGGTGCTGTTATCGTGGTCGGGGTCGATGTTCGAATACCTGATGCCGCTGCTGGTGATGCCGAGCTACGAAGGCACCTTGCTCGACCAGACCTGCCGCGCCGCGGTCGAACGGCAGATCGACCACGGCAACCTGCTGGGCATCCCCTGGGGCGTTTCTGAGTCGGCCTACAACGCCCTGGACGCTCACCTGAACTACCAATATCGGGCGTTTGGCGTACCCGGCCTGGGCCTCAAACGCGGCCTGGGCGAAGAACGCGTGGTCGCCCCCTACGCCAGTGCGCTGGCCCTGTTGGTAGCGCCGGGCGCCGCCTGCCGTAACTTGCAGCGCCTTAGCACACTGGGGCTGGCTGGCCGCTTCGGGCTGTACGAAGCCATTGACTACAGCGAGGCGCGGCTCCCCCCGGGGCAGAGCGCCGTGGTGATCCGCTCGTTCATGGCTCACCACCAGGGCATGAGCCTGCTGGCCCTGACTTCCTTGTTGCTGGGCAAACCCATGCAACGGCGCTTCACCTCCGACCCGCAATGCCAGGCCAGCCTGCTGCTGTTACAGGAACGCGTGCCGAAAACCGCCGCGCCGTACCTGCACACCCTGCAGGCACCGGCCGTGGACGCGGCAGGCCACGCAGGCGAAACCCGGCTACGGGTGTTCAGCGAACCGAATCGCCGCCACCCCGCCGTGCAACTGCTTTCCAATGGCCGCTATCACGTCATGGTCAACCATGTCGGCAGTGGCTATAGCCAGCGCAATGGCTTGGCCGTGACCCGTTGGCGCGAAGACGCCACCCGCGATGACCTGGGCAGTTTCTGTTACCTGCGGGACGTCGCCAGCGGTGCATTCTGGTCAACCACTTACCAGCCCACGCGGCACCGCGGCAGTAATCAGGAGGCTATTTTCAGCGATGGCCGCGCCGAGTTCCGCATCCGTGAAAACGACTTCGACTGCCATACCGAAATAGCCGTGTCCCCCGAAGACGACATCGAACTGCGGCGCCTGCACCTGACCAACCACAGTGACCAGCCGCGCACCCTGGAGCTGACCAGCTACGCCGAAGTGGTGCTGGCACCGGCGCTCAGCGATGCCCTGCACCCGGCATTCAGCAAGCTGTTCGTGCAGACCGAACTGGTCCGCCCACTGCAGGCCATCATCTGCACCCGGCGGCCGCGCTCGCAGCAGGACGCGGTGCCGTGGATGTGCCATGTGCTGGCCGTGCATGGTGCCGACATCGATGCGGTGTCTTACGAAACCGACCGTGCGCGTTTCATCGGCCGTGGCCGCACACTGGTGGCCCCGGCGGCACTGGACCGCCACACCGAGGCCTTGTCCGACAGTGCCGGGGCAGTGCTCGACCCCATCGTGGCAATTCGCTGCCGCATCAGCCTGGCGCCTGGCCAGAAGGCCACGGTCGACCTGGTCACCGGCGTGACCGACAGCCGCGACGCCTGCCTGCAGCAGATTGCCAGGTACCGCGACCGGCACTTGGCCGACCGGGTGTTCGACCTGGCCTGGCCCCATAGCCAGGTGCAGTTGCGACAGCTGAATGGGTCGCTCAACGATGCCCGGCTGTTCGAGCAGATGGCCGCGTCGGTGCTCTACCCCAACGCGGCGCTGCGGGCCAGCGGCGCCCTGCTGGCCCGCAACCGGCGCAGCCAATCGGGCCTGTGGGGCCAGGGGCTGTCGGGGGACCTGCCGATCGTGCTGGTGCAGATTGCTGACCCGGCCAACCTGCACCTGGTCAAGCAAATGGTGCTCGCCCATGCCTATTGGCGGCAGAAGGGCCTGGCATTGGACCTGGTGATCTGGAACGAAGACCAGGCCGGTTATCGCCAGCAATTGCAGGAGCAGATCATGGGCATCGTCACCTCCGGCAGCGAGGCTGCGCTGCTCGATCGCCACGGGGGGATCTTCGTGCGCCCGGCGCAGCAACTGTCGGCAGAGGACCGCACCCTTACCCTGTCGGTGGCGCGGCTGGTGCTCAGCGACAGCCACGGCACGCTGGCCGAGCAGTTGCATCACCGCCGCACACCGCCCACCCCCGCCGCCTTCGAGGCGACCCTGACCTACCCCCCGAGCAAACCCGATAGTCGCTCGCTGGCAGACGCACCGGCGCGGATGTTGGGCAACCGCTACGGCGGTTACAGCGCCGATGGCCGTGAGTACCTCATCGCCCACGCTGATGGCCTGCCACCCCCGGCGCCGTGGGTCAATGTCCTGGCCAACCCACAATTTGGCAGCGTGTTGTCAGAGGCCGGCAGTGCCTATACCTGGTACGAGAACGCCCACGAATACCGCCTGACGCCTTGGCACAATGACCCGGTTTGCGACCCCAGCGGCGAAGCCCTTTACCTGCGTGACGAAGACAGCGGGCAGTGTTGGTCGCCCACCCCAATGCCTTGCCCAGGCCCTGGCCGTTATCGCACCCGGCATGGCTTTGGCTACAGCGTTTTCGAATATGCCGACGACGGCTTGGACAGTGAGCTGTGGGTGTATGTCGCACTGGATGCGCCGATCAAGTTCAGTCGGCTCAAGCTGCATAACCGCTCGACGCAGGCGCGGCGGTTGACGGTGACCTGCTTTGTCGAGTGGGTGCTGGGCGACCTGCGCAGCAAGTCGGCCATGCACGTAGTGACTGAAATCGACCCGGCCAGCGGCGCCGTGTTTGCCCGTAACCGCTATGCCGAAGCATTTGCCCGGCATGTGGGCTTTGTCGATTGCGACCTGCCCTTGTATGGCATTACCTGTGACCGCAGCGAGTTCCTCGGGCGCAATGGCGACTACCAGGCCCCGGCAGGCCTGCGCCAGGCGCGGCTGTCCGGGCGCACCGGCGCCGGGCTGGACCCGTGCACGGCCGTGCAGGTCAGCGTCCTGCTGCAAGCGGGCGAAAGCCGCGAGGTGGTGTTGCGCCTGGGTGCCGGGCCAAACGCCGAGGCCGCCAGCCACTGCGTGCAGCAATACCGAGGGCTGCGCGCGGCCCTGGACGCTCTGGCAAAGGTCCAGGCCTACTGGCGCGACACCTTGGGCAGCGTGCAAATCGAAACCCCCGAGCCGTCCCTGGATGTGCTGGCCAACGGTTGGCTGCTGTACCAGGTGATTGCCTGCCGCTTCTGGGCGCGCAGCGGCTTTTACCAGTCCGGCGGCGCCATCGGCTTTCGCGACCAGCTGCAAGACAGCATGGCCATGCTCCACGCCACCCCAGCCCTGGCCCGCCAGCACCTGCTGACGTGCGCCGCGCACCAGTATGCCGAAGGCGATGTGCAGCACTGGTGGCACCCACCGCTGCAGCGCGGGGTGCGTACCCGCTGCTCCGACGACTTGCTGTGGCTGCCGCTGGCAACCAGCCGCTATGTGGCACTGACAGGCGACCACGCAGTGCTGGACGAGCCGGTCGGGTACCTGCAGGGGCGTGCGCTGAATGCCGGCGAAGAGTCCTATTACGACCTGCCCACCCAGGCGAACCTGGTCGAGAGCCTGTACCAGCATTGCCAGCGTGCCCTCGGGCATGCTCTGCAATACGGGGTTCACGGCCTGCCGTTGATGGGCAGCGGGGACTGGAACGACGGCATGAACCGCGTCGGTGAACAAGGCCTGGGCGAAAGCGTGTGGCTGGGGTTCTTCGGCCACGAGGTGTTGCGGGCGTTCGCCAGCATCGCCCTGGGCCACGGCGACAGCGCCTTCGCCCTGCAGTGCAGCCGCCAGGCCGCCACCCTTGCCGAGCACCTGGAGCAGCATGCCTGGGACGGTGGCTGGTACCGCCGCGCCTGGTTCGACGACGGCCAGGTGCTCGGTTCGGCCAGCAACCAGGAGTGCCGCATCGACTCGCTGGCGCAGAGCTGGGCAGTGCTGTCCGGGGTTGCCCCACCTGAACGGGCGCGGGCCGCCATGGCCGCGCTGGACAAACACCTGGTGCGCCGCGACATCGGCATCGTCAAGCTGCTCGAGCCACCCTTCGACCACGGCGACCTCGACCCCGGCTACATCAAGGGCTACCTGCCCGGCGTACGCGAAAATGGCGGGCAGTACACCCACGCGGCCATTTGGGCGAGCATGGCCTATGCCAGCCTGGGCGATGCTGCCAAGGCCTGGGAACTGCTGCGCTTGATCAACCCGGTGCGCCAAGGCAGCAACGGATTGATCGACACCTACAAGGTCGAGCCCTATGTGATGGCCGCCGATGTCTACGCCGTGCCCCCCCACGCAGGGCGCGGGGGCTGGAGCTGGTACACCGGCTCCGCTGGCTGGATGTATCGGCTGATCGTAGAGAGCCTGCTGGGCCTGCAACGCTGCGGGGACACCCTGCGGATTCAGCCGCTGCTGCCAGCGGACTGGCCCGGCTACACCCTGCACTACCGATTCGGCAGTACCCCGTACCGCATTGAAGTACGCAACGGCGCTAATGCCGAACTGACCTTGACCCTCGACGGCCAGCGGCTGGCCCAGGCGGTGCTGCCGCTGAAGGATGATGGCGTACTGCACCAGGTGATCGCCGAGTACCAGCCGTCACCCTTGCCCATCAACTGAGGCAGCACGTGCTCGCAGGGGCTAACCTTATGCTGATAGACGCTGCCCTCGACGGTCCCGAGCATGCAATCTACGTTCAATCCCCGCCAAAATCACCTGTTGGCCGCTCTGTCTGCGCAGACGTTCGGCCGGCTGGAGCCGCACCTGGAACGGGCCAACCTGCCGCTTGGCAAGGCGCTCTACGAGTCCGGCGACACCCTGCGCCACGTCTACTTCCCCACCGATGCCATCGTTTCGCTGTTGTACGTGATGGAGAACGGCGCCTCGGCAGAAATCTCGGTGGTGGGCAATGAAGGGCTGGTTGGCATCGCCGTGTTCATGGGCGGCGAAAGCACCCCAAGCCGGGCGATCGTGCAAAGCGCCGGGCACGCCTATCGCCTGCCAGTTCAGCATCTGAAGGACGAGTTCAACCGCCATGGCGAGCTGATGATGCTGATGCTGCGCTACACCCAGGCCTTGATCACCCAGATGGCGCAAACGGCGGTGTGCAACCGGCACCACTCCATTGACCAGCAACTGTGCCGCTGGCTGCTGCTGTCGCTGGACCGCCTGCCGGGCGACCGGCTGTGCATGACCCAGGAACTGATCGCCAACATGCTGGGCGTGCGCCGCGAAGGGGTGACCGATGCCGCTGGCAAACTGCAGCGGCTGGGCGTGATCGAATACAACCGGGGGCATATCAGGGTGCTCGACAGGGCACACCTGGAGCAGCTCAGTTGCGAGTGTTACGCGGTGGTCAGGAAAGAGACCGAACGCCTGCTTCCCTACCTGCCGCCTGTACGTCCTTCCGTTTAGCCAAGCGTTACGGCCTGATTTTCTGCTTCGGCTGATAGCTGTACCGCTCTGCCTCAGAGGCTCTTGACGGGTCGGGATGGCCGGAACCTCTTTGGCTTTCCGTCGGCGTCTGTGCCTCGGTATCGTCTTCATCTTTCCCGGTTGGCCAGTCTTCGCCGTGCCCTGGTTCGACAGCGGGGGCATCAGCCTCTGTGAAGCGCTTGCCAGTGGTCATACACACCTCTCAATGCTCAGATGATCTGAGCTACAGCCAGTGTGCGCCTTCCCGGTGGGCAGCAGTTTTATATCGGACCAGAGACCGCCAAGGCATTTGCCGTGCGCGCGTGTTGCAGGGCGGCCTAAGCCGTATATATGATAAGCATTATCGTTTGCAACAATGACCCCTGCGGCGGCCGCACTCCATGCTCCCTTCCCCTGATCCCCTTCTGTGCGATGTGGCCCTGCTCTATCGCCAGCAACACAGCTGGCTGACGCGCTGGCTAAGGCTGCGGCTGAACTGCTCGCAGAGCGCAGCAGACCTGGCGCAAGACACCTTCCTGCGCCTGTTGAACAAACAACATGTGCCACAGTTGCATGCACCCCGCACCTTCCTGGCCAAGGTGGCGCAAAGCGTCTTGTGCAACCATTTTCGCCGGCAAAAACTCGAACGCGCCTACCTCGAGGCGCTGGCGACACTGCCCGAACAGGTTGCGCCCAGCCTGGAAACTCAGGCCATCCTGCTGGAAACCCTGATCGCCCTCGACGCCGCCCTCGACGGCCTGGAGCGCCCGGTGCGCGAAGCGTTCCTGCTGTCGCAGGTGGATGGCCTGGGGCACGCGGACATTGCCGAGCGGCTGGCCGTGTCGATTACCACGGTGAAACGCTACATCGTCAAGGCAGGCGCCCTGTGCATCATGCTCGATCACAGCCTGGACCTGCCATGAACGGCCAGGGCTCAGCGTCGATCCCGGGTGAGGTGGCCGAGCAGGCCATGCACTGGCACCTTGAACTGCAGGAGCCGACCGTCAGCGCTGCCACGCTGGCCGCCTGGATGAGCTGGCGCCAGGCGCACCCGCTGCACGAGCACGCCTGGCAACGGACCCAGGTGTTCGCCCAACGCATGCAGGACATGCGCAGCCCAGGCCAACGCCCCTTGGCCAACGCGGCGCTGCGCCAGCAGCCGTCGCGGCGCACGGCGCTCAAGCAACTGTCGCTGCTGATGGCCGCAGGTGCCGGCGCCTGGTACCTGAAAGACGCCGCGCTGGTACAAGACTGGCGCGCGGACTACCACAGCCGCATCGGCGAGCAACGGCGCTTGACGCTGGCCGATGGCACCCAGGTACAGCTGAACACCGACAGCGCCCTTGATGTGGCATTCGATCACCAGGCCCGCCGCTTGCGGTTGCTGCGTGGCGAGATGCTGATCAGCCGCTCGCCACGCGCCGATAGCCGGCCGCTGTGGGTGGACACCGTGCATGGCCGCCTCGCATCGACACTGGCGCAGTTCAATGTGAGGCAGCACGCCGAGCTCACCCAGGTCAGCGTGTATCAGGGCAGCTTGTCGGTGCAACCTGCCCTGCAGCCCCATCCACCCCTTCTGCTGAGTGCCGGGGAGCAGGCCAGCTTCAACCGCCAGGGCGTGCTCGACCGTCAGCCCGTGCCCCCCGTTGCCCCTGCCTGGAGCCAAGGCATGCTGGTTGCCCAAGGCCAACGCTTGGCGGCCTTTCTCGACGACGTCAGCCGCTATCGCCGTGGGCACCTGGCCTGCGACCCCGCCTTGGCGGACCTTCGTGTGTCAGGCACGTTCCCGCTGGATAACACCGAAAAGATCATCGCCGCAGTCGCGGACACCTTGCAGCTCGACGTGCAGCACTTCACCCGCTACTGGGTGACGTTGAAGCCGCGAATGGCCTGACGCAAAAAAAAGTTGCGCAGAGGTGGTCCGATTTCGCGTCTCACGAGACTTAACCCTCAGCACTTCAAATCAATGGGGGAACACTCGTGAATCGCACCGCACGCAAACGCCAGGGCTGGCAGTTATCGGTTACGCAAAAACTCGCCGGCGCAGTGGTCCAGGGTATCGCTTGCATGAGTGCAAGCGTCCCGCTGCTGCTGACGCCCGGCTGGGCCACCGCTGCCGAGCAGGCGCAGGCCGATTTCGATATCGCTGCCGGCCCACTGGCGCCCGCATTGGCCCGCTTTGGCCAGACCGCGCACATTCTGCTGTCTTACCCCACGGCATTGACCGAGGGCCGCAGCACCAGCGGGCTGCAGGGCCGTTTCGATGTCGACCAGGGCCTGGCGATGCTGCTCGCTGGCACCGGGCTTGAAGCCAGCCGCGGCGTCAACGGCAACTATTCGCTGCAAGCCACTGCCACGGGGGCCTTGGAGCTGAGCGCGGTGTCCATCTCGGGCAAGGCGCCGGGTTCGACCACCGAAGGCAGCGGGCTCTACACGACCTATTCGTCGAGCAGTTCCACGCGCCTCAACCTTACCCCTCGCGAGACCCCGCAATCGCTGACCGTGATGACCCGCCAGCGCCTGGATGACCAGCGCCTGACCAACCTCACTGACGCGCTGGAAGCCGCGCCAGGCATCACCGTGGTTCGCGATGGCCTGGGCTCGGAGAGCGATTCGTATTGGTCGCGCGGGTTTGCCATCCAGAACTACGAGGTCGACGGCGTGCCGACCAGTACCCGCCTGGACAACTACTCGCAGAGCATGGCGATGTACGACCGCATCGAAATCGTGCGCGGCGCCACCGGCCTGATCAGCGGCATGGGCAACCCCTCGGCGACGATCAACCTGATCCGCAAGCGCCCCACCGCCGACGCCCAGGCCAGCATCACCGGCGAAGCGGGTAACTGGGACCGCTATGGCACCGGTTTCGATGTGTCCGGGCCGCTGACCGAAACCGGCAACGTGCGGGGGCGCTTCGTCGCCGACTACAAAACCGAAAAAGCCTGGATTGACCGCTACAACCAGCAATCGCAGCTGATGTATGGCATCACCGAATTCGACCTCAGCGAAGACACCCTGCTGACCGTGGGCTTCAGCTACCTGCGCAGCGACATCGATTCACCGCTGCGCTCCGGCTTGCCGACGCGCTTCACGACCGGTGATCGCACCAACCTCAAGCGCTCGCTCAATGCCGCGCCAGGCTGGTCGTACAACGATCACGAGCAAACCAGCTTCTTCACCTCCATCGAGCAGCAACTGGGCAACGGCTGGAGCGGCAAGGTCGAGCTCACCCATGCCGAGAACAAATTCGACGAGCTGTTCAACTTTGCCATGGGTGAGCTGAGCCCGGAGGGCAGCGGCCTGACCCAGTTGCCCGTGCGCTTTTCCGGCACCCCGCGCCAAGACAACCTCGACCTGTACGTCACCGGCCCGTTCAACCTGTTCGGGCGTGACCATGAGTTGATTACCGGCATGACCCTGTCCCAATACCGGGAAAGCACCCCAAGCTGGGGCGGCTGGCGCTATGACTACGCCGGCTCGCCAGCGGGTGTGATCGACAACCTGTTCACCTGGGACGGCAAGTCTGCCAAGCCGGACTTCGTCGAAAGCGGTAAGTCATCGATCGACGAAGACCAGTACGCGGCGTACCTGACCTCGCGCTTCAGCGTGACCGACGACCTCAGCCTGATTCTTGGCAGCCGCTTGATCAACTGGAAGCGCGACACCTCGGACAGGCCGTATGGCGGCGACGAAACCGAAGTGAACCGTGAGGAAAACGGCGTATTCATCCCTTATGCCGGCGTGGTCTACGACCTCGACGACACCTGGTCGCTGTATGCCAGCTACACCAAGATCTTCAACCCGCAGGGCTCGTGGGTCACCGACGAGAGCAACAAGCCGCTCGACCCGATGGAAGGTGTCGGCTACGAGCTCGGCATCAAGGGCACCCACCTCGATGGCAAGCTCAACTCGAGCCTCGCGGTGTTCAAGCTGGAGCAGGACAACCTGGCCATTTGGCAACACGACAACGTCTACAGCGCCGAACAGGACACCACCTCCAAGGGCATCGAACTGGAGCTGAACGGCGAGCTGGCCGAAGGCTGGCAAGCATCGGCCGGCTATGCCTATTCGGTGACCACTGACGCCGACGACCAGCGCATCAACACCAACCTGCCGCGCAACAGCTTCAAGACCTTCACCAGCTACCGGCTGCACGGGCCACTGGACAAGATCACGGTCGGCGGTGGGGTGAACTGGCAGAGCAAGGTCGGCGCCGACCTGCACACCTTCAGTCAGGGCAGCTACGCGGTCACCAACCTGATGGCGCGCTACGACATCAACCAGCACGTGAGTGCATCGGTGAACCTGAACAACGTGTTCGACCGCGAGTACTACAGCCAATCCGGCCTGTACGGCGTTTATGGCACGCCACGCAATGTAATGACGAGTTTCAAATACAGCTTCTGATTCGAGCCACAGACGCGTCAAATCCCCGCTCAACCCCAAGCCCTGTAGGAGCAGCCTTGTGCTGCGAAGAGGCCCGCGACAACAACGAAGATTGATGGTGTTGTCACGGGCCTCTTCGCAGCACAAGGCTGCTCCTACAGGGGGGGGCGTCCCCGGCAAGTGCGCCTATGTGTGCAAGGAGAATTGGGCGTTGGGTAACGGCATCGCTAAAAATCAGGGCAACCGCTTCTCCATCGGCTGATAGACCAGCCCGGCAAACTCGCCCACGTCGCCTGTCAGAACGAACCCATAGCGTTCGTAGGCGGCCACCGAAGACAACGACGCCCTGACCGTCACCACCGCCTCCCTCGCCTGCGCCAGTGCCGCGTTCATCAGGCGCGTACCGATGCCCCGACGTTGCCAGCCCGGTGCGACGAACAGCATGGCCACGTGGCGGCCTTCCTTGAATTCGATCAACCCGGTGAGGGCGCCGTCCGCGACGCACACCAGCATCAGGTTATCGCCCTCCATACGCTCGGCAAACGCCTGTGCCGCCGCCACCTTGGCGAAGGTGTCCACACCCTGCGCCGACAGCGAAGGCGCAACGGCCTGCATGAATGCGTCCAGGCACAGAGTGCTGGCGGAGGGCAGGTCGTCGTAGGTCAGTTGGCGTATGTGCATGGTCGTCATCCGTGGCGAGTCAAAGCAGGATAGTGCCCTCCCGGAGGCAACCCTAGCAACGCGGGCAATCAAGGGCCGGCCTTAATCGATGAGGAGGTGCAGGTTCATACCCTGGAGCCTGGTGCTGCTGTTCGGCATAACATTTGGGTCAATCCCATGAAGGACCTTTTGCGAGAGTACTTGTCAACTGACACTTATGCCAGTTGCCCTTGTTCTACAGAAGAATACTATCAACCCGTAGTAAATTTTCTTTTGGGAGATTAAACATGTCAGTCAGCATTTCTAAAATCACGGACAGTAATGGCGATGAGCTGAAAGCAGGCGACTCCAACGCAGGAGCGACCCCACCTTTCACCGTTCATGGTACGGCAGCAGCGAATCACAGGATTATTCTTTGGTTAAACAAAGAAATGGTCAGCATGATGCCTACATCAACTAACGATGGAAAATGGACCTACGTATTCACGCCTATGTCTACGTCTAAAGAAATCGACTTGGTCGCTGCGGAAGTGGGCTACTTTAACTCCACTAACGGCACGTTCAATCGTAAGTATTCGGGAACCCAGGTTGGATAAATTTTGATCCAGAAAATCCGCTTTGGGACGCTGTCAACCACTCGTTGATTCGCCCCATCGCGATTAGCCCACATTAGTGGATCACAGCTCCCTCAGCCGCATGTTAATTCTCCCTAGACGCGGCGCCTTGAAAGCTTGCGCAAAGCCATTTACCTCACCTTACCCATTCGGCGCCTGCGCCTGTCTACGGTAACCGGACAACGAAACCCCCGTCTGGCGTTTGAAATACCGGCACAAATACGACGCGTCGACGAAGTTGAGCGTGTCCGCGATTTGCCCAATCGCCAGGGTACTGTATGAAAGCAGTGCCTTGATTTCCAAGGTCACCTGACGGTCAATCAGGCCTTTGGGGGTGTCATTGAAAAAAGCCTTGCTGAGCTGCGACAGATAAAACGGCGTGATCGTCAGCGCATCGGCATAAAACTTCACCTCTCGGTGGCGCATGCAGTGTTTGCCTATCAACTCCCAGAAACGCCAACTGAGTGTTTCCTGGCGGCTGAATTGCCGGCCCGCTTGGTACTGCGCCGGAAGTTGCTCGGCGATCTTCAGAAACAGGTTTTGCAGGTGATTTCTGAGCATGATGTGCTGGTACGTGGGGCAGCGCTGCGCAATGTCCCGCATGTGCGCCAACCAGCCCCCCAGCAGCGGCCTGTCGGCGTTGGCCGGCACGCAGTGTGGGTGGTCATGCAAGAAAACGAACAAGGGGTTTGGCAGTTGGTAAGCCACCTCCGCAGCAAAGCCTTTGGGCATCAGGCAAAAAAATACCCTGAAACTGCGTGAGCGACGTTTGAGCAACGCGATCGTGTCCTCGGCCAACACCATCACATCACCACGCCTGACCGCCTGGTCCTTGAAGTTGAACGCGAAGGCGGCACTGCCGGACAAGCACACCAGCAGCGTAATGTAGGCATGGCCGAAAGACAGCGGCACGCCTACCCCTTCAGCGAGGGTGGTGTCCCCCAAGCGGGGCGGATCGCCCGGTGTAACCAGTTTCGGAATGTGCTGCATGGTGGCTCAACGCTGCCTGCTTAAACTGCGCAAAGCTTATCACCGCTCGCTGATGGAGTTTCGAAAAGTACCGAAACTGCCGAGGTACTAACGTGTACCCGTCAAGCGCCGCCCACTACCCTGTGACGCCCGAGTAACCCAGGATGAGTACAGGACATGCAACTTGAAACACAACGGCTGTGGCTGCGCCCTTGGCAAGAAACAGATGCCGCTGACTTATACGAATATGCCAAGGACGACCGCGTTGGCCCTGTCGCGGGGTGGCCACCGCACACCAGCGTTGCGCACAGTGCCGAGATCATCCGCACCGTGTTCAATCACCCCGAGGTGTATGCCGTCGAACTGAAGGAGAACGGCCGTGCAGTGGGATGTGTGGGCATTCTGATAGGCGGCAACAGCCACTTCGAGATCAGCGAGCAGGAAGGCGAAATCGCCTACTGGATCGGCGTGCCGTACTGGGGCAAAGGCCTGATTCCCGAAGCCGTGCGTGAAGTGATGCGGCACGGGTTTGAAACCCTGAAACTCAAGGCGCTCTGGTGTGGCTATTTCGCTGACAACACCCAGTCTTTTGTTGCCCAATCGAAGTGCGGGTTCCGCCATCACCACACCGAAGAAAACAAATACAACCCGTTCCTTCAGGATTATCGAACCGAACACATCAGCTGCATCACTTACGCGCAGTGGCTCACGCCGGCTGACCACCCGTGACGGGCGCACTGACAGCCAGGTGTGATGTGCGGTGATCGCTTAGCCAACCGCTTTCAACCACGGCCAGCGCTCCCGGTAGCTGGCCGCTTTTTGCTCGAACAAGCCAGGTTGCAGGTTCAATGGGTTGGGCCTTAGCAGGTCGTGCTGAAGATCATCCAGGCCATGGGTGCTGTACAGCGCGCCGGTGTAGACATCTATGCCCAGGCAGGTCGAGCTGATCAGGTAGCGGTCGATGCCATCGGTTACCCGTTGCAATGCCGGGTAGGTGGTGCCGAACTTCGAGGCGTACCACAGGTGAACACGGGCCTGGTTGCGCACCTCGACATTGACGCCAAGGTGCGCGCTGGCCTGCTGAACCCGTGCGATCACCCGGTCTTCAGCCTCCCACGACAGGTCTTCATCGAAGTAGGCAATGTCGTAATCCTTGATGCCCCACGCTGCCGGTTGCCCTGAGCGATGGTTCCAGAAAGCCTGGAACAGGCACCCCGCTGTCAGCATGCAGTGCGGTATATCCAGCGTGGGCAACAGCGACAGCAAAGCCCGGTTGATGGGATTTTCCTGGGCAATGGCCAGTACCTGCGCGTGGCTCAGTGGCTGCATCGTTACCTCCCTGGTGATTACGGGGCTGACGATAAGCCTACCTGAGCGTCAAGACATTCGCACTGCGCTCGGCGTCGCGAGGTGATCATCATCGAAGGGGAGTTGAGCTGACTGCCCTGCCTGCCCTGCCCTTCAGCCATGCGCGGTCGTGGTAGGAGCAGCCTTGTGCTGCGAAGAGGCCGGTGATAACACAGTAAATCTTCAGTGCTATCACCGGCCTCTTCGCAGCGCAAGGCTGCTCCTACACCGGGCGTGCGTGGCTGGGGTACGCAGCATTCGGCTTTCAAGCGCGCAGCTGATACCAGGTGGTCTTGAGCTGTGAGTACTTGTCGAACGAATGCAGCGACAGGTCGCGACCAAACCCCGACTGTTTGCCACCCCCAAACGGCACCGTGACATCCAGCGCATCCACCGTGTTGACCGAAACGGTGCCCGCCTTCAACGCCCGCGCGACGCGATGCACCTGGTTGAAGTCGTCGCTCCACACCGACGCCGCCAGGCCGTAGACACTGTCGTTGGCCAGGCGCACGGCCTGCTCTTCGGTGTCGAACGCGCTGACCGCCAGCACTGGGCCGAACACTTCCTCCCGGGCCAGGCTCATGCTGCCATCGACGCCGGCAAAAATGCTCGGTTCGATGTAGTTGTCCGAGCCGTCAATGGTGAGGCGCCGGCCACCGCACACTAGCTGGGCGCCCTGCGCGTGCGCACGGTCGATGGCGGCCTTGATGCGACCGGTCTGCTCGGCATCGACGATGGCACCCGCGCGGCTTGCCGGGTCGAGTGGGTTGCCGGGCATCCATTGGCGGGCTTTGGCTTGCAAGCGCTCGATGAACGCATCGTGGATCGAGCGCTGCACATACAGGCGCGAGTTCGCCGAACACACTTCACCTTGGTTGAAGAAAATGCCGAACGCTGCTTTTTCCGCGGCCAAGTCCAGGTCCTGGCAGGTGTCGAACACCAGGTTCGGGCTCTTGCCGCCACACTCCAGCCAGACCTGCTTGAGGTTTGACTGCGCCGAGTACTGCATGAAGTACTTGCCTACCTGGGTGGAGCCGGTGAACACCAGGCAGTCGACGTCGGGGTGCAGCCCCAGCGCCCGGCCCGCGTCTTCGCCCAGGCCCGGCACGACATTCAGCACGCCCTCCGGCAAACCGGCTTCCAGCGCCAGTTGCCCCAGGCGCAGCGCCGAGAACGGCGATTGCTCGGCGGGTTTTAGCACCACGCTGTTGCCGGCCGCCAGCGCCGGCGCAAGCTTCCAGGCCGCCATGTCGAGCGGGAAGTTCCACGGCACCACGGCGGCGACCACGCCCAGCGCTTCGCGGGTGATGGTGGCGAGCGCGTTGGGCGCGGTGGGCGCTACCTGGTCGTACAGTTTGTCCAGTGCCTCGCCGTACCAGGCAAAGACATGCGCCGAGCCGGGGACGTCGATGGTGTAGGCATCCATGACCGGCTTGCCCATGTTCAGCGAGTCCAGCAGCGCGAGCTCTTCGCGGTTGGCCATGATCAGCTCGGCCAGGCGCAGCAGCACCTTCTTGCGCTCGACCGGGGCCATGCGCGACCACGGGCCTTGCTCGAAGGCACGGCGTGCGGTGGCCACCGCCAGGTCGACTTCAGCCTGACCACAGGCGGCGACCTGCGCCAGTACCTGCTGGGTGGCCGGGTTGATGGCGGCGAACGTGGCGCCGCTGTTAGCGCTCACCTGCTGGCTGCCGATCAGGGCCTTGTCGGGCAAACGCAGGCTTGCAGCGCGCGTTTGCCAGTATTCGAGACGCTCCATTTTCACTCCCTATGACTGTCTTGGATTCTGGGGCTGCGCTGCAGCCCATTCGCGGCGCAAGGCCGCTCCTACAGACGATCGCCTGCACGTGTAGGAGCGGCCTTGCGTCGCGAATGGGGCGCAAAGCGCCCCCACTGGCTCAGAGCCTGCCCACCAACCGGGCAGTGCGGTCTACAGCGATACGTGTCTTGTCGACCAGTTCGTCCAGCTCGGCGCGGTTGGCCACCAGTGCCGGCGCCATGATCATCCGGCCCAAGGTCGAGCGAATGATCACGCCTTCTTCGAAGCCGAAGGTGCGGCACTGCCAGGCCAGATCGTTCTCGTTGGCAAAGCGCTTGCGGGTCGGCTTGTGTTCAGCGAACTGCAGCGCCGCCACCAGGCCCACACCCTGCACCTGGCCAATCAAGGGGTGATCGGCAAACACTTCACGCAGGATGCGCTGCAGGTACGGCCCGGTGTCATCCTTCACCTGGCGCACGATGCCTTCATCGCGCAGCGCCTTGAGGTTGGCGATGGCCACGGCCGCCGCCACCGGGTGGCCCGAATAGGTCAGGCCGTGGGCAAACACCCCGCCGCGTTCCACCAGGGCTTCGGCGATGCGCTTGCTCAACACCAGGCCGCCCATGGGCACATAGCCGCTGGTCAGGCCCTTGGCGATCGACAGGGTGTCCGGCTCGAAGCCGAAATACTCATGGGCAAACCATTCGCCGGTGCGGCCAAAACCGCCGATCACCTCGTCGGCGCACAGCAGCACGTCGTATTGGCGGCAGATCCGCTGGATCTCGGGCCAGTAGCTTTCCGGTGGGAAGATCATGCCCCCGGCCCCCTGGAAGGGTTCGGCGACAAAACCGGCGACGTTTTCCGCACCCAGTTCGAGGATCTTTTCCTCCAGCTGCAACGCGCAGCGGCGGCCGAACTCGGCCGGGGTCAGCTCGCCACCTTCGGCGTACCAGTACGGCTCGTCGATGTGCGCCACGTCCGGGATCAGCCCGCCCATCTCGTGCATGAACTTCATGCCGCCCAGCGCCGTGGCCGCCAGGGTCGAGCCGTGGTAGCCATTCCAGCGGCCAATCATGATCTTCTTGGTCGGCTGGCCAACCACCTGCCAGTAACGGCGCACGGTGCGGATCAGCACCTCGTTGGCCTCGGACCCGGAGTTGGTGTAGATCGCGTGGCTGTAGTGGCCAGGCAACAGGCTGAACAGCAACTCGGACAGCTCGATCACCGCCGGGTGGGTGGTGTGGAAGAACATGTTGTAGTAGGCCAACTGGTCCATTTGCGCGGCGGCGGCGGCGGTCAGGTCCTTGCGACCGTACCCCAGCTGAGTGCACCACAGCCCCGACATGCCATCCAGGTAACGCTTGCCCTCGCTGTCCCACAGGTGCAGCCGTTCACCTCCAACCATGACCCGCGGGCCTTCGGCATTGAGCGCCTTCTGGTCGAGAAAGGCGTGGATGTGGTGCGCGGCGTCGGCGGCCTGGTAGTCACGGGTCTGGCGTTGGGGAACGAAAGGCGCATTCATGGGTGGTTTTCCTTGTTGTCGGTGGGTGTTGCAGGGCTGCGGCGCTTAGCGCAGCTTGCCCATGTAGCTTTCCAGCGGGTCCTTGCCCAGCACGCCCTGGGCATTGGCCAGCGCGTCGATGAACAAGGAAAACAGTTCGGATTGCGTGCCGATGTCGAGCTTGGCGTAGACGTTTTTGCGGTGGGACTTGATGGTGTCTTCCGACACCCCCAGGCGCTCGGCCAAGGACTTGGTCGAGTGGCCACGCAGGATGAGTTGGGCGATGCGGCACTCGCGCTCGGTCAGCAACGAGCTGCCAAAGTTGTTGAGCGCGGCATGGATACGCTGCTCCAGCACGTTCTCGAAACGCCCCCCGCGGCTCCCCAGCCCGGCGAAGTGCTTGTTGAGCACCGCCAGCACCCAAGGCGTGACACGGCCGAACAGCTCGCGGCTTGGCACGTCCAGTTTGTCGGTGAAGGCCAGCGACACCGCCAGGCTCTGGCGGGGCGCGACCTGCAGGATGTAATTGAGCTCATCCTCCAGGTGCGAATGGCGGTAGAACGACTGGTAGTACTCACTCACTTCGAAGTGGTCAGGGGCCACGTCGAACAGGCCGTAGCAGCCAGACTCGACGCGCTCCACGCAGGCACCGTAGAACGGGTCGAGCAGGTAGAACCCGGAAAGGTAGCGGCTGACATTGCCTTCTGGCAGCCAGGGCGCCTTGTCATCTTGCTCGAACAGCGCGCTCGGCATGCCGTCATGGGGGTAGAGGTAGACGGTGGTGGCCTGGATCGGCCGGATGAACCCGAGCGCACCGAACAAGGTGGCGGCAAAGCCCGGCTGGCCGATCATGTCGGTCACCTTGGCCATGTGCTCGAACCACTGCTCTGAAGCCAATTGGTCACTGTTCACTGGAATTCTGCCGGTAGCGGGAAACGGTATCGCCGTTGGGGCGGCGCGTTGTCTGCAAATACTCCCACGGCCAGGCAGAGACCGAAATCACCCTTTGGGGTGAGCGTTTTCAGGCGACGACCGGCTCACCCCAAAGGGTGATTTCGAGTGTGCCTGGGGTGTGGGAGCATCGTCCGGCCCCACCCCTGAGGGCCGCGCACCGCACGCTGGCCCAGCCTCCTTTCATGACCCCGCAACGGTATCGAGCCCACTCGCCTACCGCGGCGTCCTGCATCCGATTTCAGGAGTTAGCAATGCATACAACAACAACTACAGCCCAACCCGCCCATGCCGCGTCGCCCTCCAGCCCGTCGGGCCGCTTCAGAAAATCCATGGGGCTGAGTGCCCTGGTGCTGTTCGGCCTTGCCTACATGGTGCCACTGGCGGTATTCACCACCTATGGCCTGGTTACCCAGATGACCAAGGGGCACCTGCCCACCGCCTACCTGCTGACCCTCGCCGCCATGCTGCTGACTGCCTACAGCTATGGCCGCATGGTGCAAGCGCACCCCTACTCCGGCTCCGTGTACACCTACACCCGCAAAGCCTTCGGCACCCACATCGGCTTCATGACTGGCTGGACGCTGCTGCTCGACTACATCTTCTTGCCGTTGCTCAGCTACCTGCTGATCGGCATCTACATGTCGGAGTACTTCCCGGCCATCCACGCCTGGGTGTGGGTCGCAGGCTCCATCGCCCTGGTGACCTTCCTCAACCTGATCGGTATCGAATCGATTACCCGGGTGAACTGGATTCTGGTGGTCGTCCAGCTGGTGTTCATCATCGTCTTCGTCGGCTTGTCGATCAGCAACCTGGCCGGCCAGTCGGCGCCTGTGTCATTGCTTGCGCCCTTCCACCATGAGGGCTTCAGCGTGCCGCTGATCATGACCGGCGCCGCCGTGCTGTGCCTGTCGTTTCTTGGCTTCGATGCGGTCTCGACCATGGCCGAGGAAACCAGCAACCCGACGTTTCGCATCCCACTGGCGATCATGGCCGTGTCGCTGATCGGCGGGCTGCTGTTTCTGGTGGTGTCGTATTGCGCGCAGATGGTCTTCCCGGAGTGGGGCAGTTTCGCCGACCCCGACTCGGCCTCGGTGGACGTGATGCGTCGGGTGGGCGGTGAACTGTTGGTGACGGCGTTTACCGCCACCTATGTCGCCGGCTGCTTCGCTTCGGCCATGGTCTCCCAGGCAAGCGTGTCGCGGGTGCTGTTCGCCATGGGGCGCGATGGGGCGTTGCCGGCCGTGTTTGGCCAGCTGGTGACGAAAAAGCGTGTACCGGCGGCGGCGATCATGCTGGTCAGCCTGCTGTCGCTGATCGCCCTGTTCATCACCCTCGACACCGTCGCCAACATGATCAGCTTCGGCGCGTTGTTCGCGTTTTCCGCTGTCAACCTGGCCGTGGTCAAGCACTACCTGGTCGACCAGAAGCTGCGTGGCACGCGCAACTGCCTGCTGTACGGCGTGGTTCCTGGGCTGGGGTTTCTCAGTACGCTGTGGCTGTGGAGCAGCTTGTCGAGCCTGTCGTTCACCATCGGGCTGTGCTGGATGGGCGTGGGGTTCGCCTGCCTGCTTGGGCTGACCCGGGCGTTTCGGGTGAAACTGCCCGAGCTGCAGATGGCCGAATAAGGCTCAGAGCGTCATGAGCATTTCGTGCCAGGCCATGCCACCGTGCGCCGAGGGCGATGGCTGCACGTAGGTGTAGCCCAGCTTTTGGTACAGCGCGACATGCTGCTCTTTGCACATCAGGTGGATGGTCTGCTTGCCCTGGGCCTTCATGCGCTGGATGAACTCGCTCATCAGCCGCGTTGCATAGCCTTTGCCCTGATGTGCGGTGTCGACCACCACCGACATGATCACCACGTTCGGTGCCGCCGGGTCATGGCCGACCAGCTCCTTGAAGGCCTCGTCAGACATGACCACGTCATGCGCACAGCCACTGTTGATGAAGCCGACGGTTTCGCCCTCGGCTTCAAGTAGCAGAAAACCTTCCGGGTACTGGACAATGCGGGTGCGGATTTTTTCCAGGGTTGCCGCTTCATCCCCTTCGTAGGCGCCGATTTCGATCGCGTAGCAGCGTTCAGCGTCGGCGGGCACGGGGTTGCGGAACTGAGGGGCGCTCATGCGCGGACTCCTTGGGGTAATGACGACAGGGCTGCATCATAAATCACTGCCGATTATTTTCGGCATGACAGGATCGTTTCCTGGGCTGAGCGATCTGATTACCATGCCACCCTCGCCACCTCGACACGGAAACGCCCAATGACTGCTACCGCCACGTGCCTCACCGAGCCCGGCCGCTGCGCACGCCTGAAAGCGTCCAGCAGCCGCGACCACGACAGTGTCGACGCACTGGTCATGGCCGCACGCCCCTTCGAGGACCGTGAGCGCTATGCCCGCTTCCTGCAGGTGCAACACCGTTTCCATGGCAGCCTGACGGCGTTGTACCGCGACGAGCAGCTGAATCGACGCCTTCCGGGGTTGGTGCATTTATCGCGGTTCGAAGCGGTGGAGGCAGATCTGCAAGCCTTGGGGTTGCCGCTGCCTGCTGCGCCGCAACGGGTCCTTGCCAGCCCCGCCGAGGCGTTGGGTTGGCTGTATTGCAGCGAAGGGTCGAACCTGGGGGCGGCGTTCCTGTTCAAACAGACCCAGCGCTTGGGCCTGGATGGCAACCTGGGCGCCCGGCACCTGGCGCCCCACCCCGATGGCCGCGGCCTGCACTGGCGTGAGTTTGTCGCCAAGCTTGATGGGTTGGCACTGGAGGCTGATGAGGAAGCGGAGGTGGTGGCCGGGGTGATTGCCGCGTTTGACAGTTATCGGGGGCATTTGCGGGCTGTGTTTGTGGCGGGTGGGGGTTGATAGTGCGTTGGGGCTGACAGGTGGTTGGCTGGGGATTTTGGGCGCGTTTGAGATCGAGCGCCGCCCGCGCGGCGCATCGCGAGCAACGCTCGCTCCTACGTTTGTTTTTGGCCAATAACGCCTGAGACAGGCGCGCGCGACCTCCTTGTTTGTTCGGCGCGATATCGCGTCATGCGCCAAGGCGGTCGCGCGCCCATGCCCCAGGAATAATTGGCCCGAAACAGACGTAGGAGCGAGCGTTGCTCGCGATGCGCCGCGCGGGCGGCGCTCGATCTCATAGGCGCCAAATCAATCAACCCCTACCCCCTCTAGAACTTTTCCCTATTTAAAGGTCTATCTGCACAGGTAAATAGAACCAGAGGTTGGCTTCGCTCATGAAAATGCATGTCGCACGGTTGATGCTTCTCAGCCTGTTCACGTTCGCGGCGGTGGGCTCGGCATCAGCATCACAGATAAAGACCTCGAACGCGGTCTCCCCGGCCGCAACCGTTCAGGCGCTACAGCAACCGGCAGAAAACCCTTGGCCGACCGTGGCCAGCCTGGCGGGTGAACACACGGCGCCGTTGCTCGCCCATGATGACCGCGACTGGCACGATGATCGTTGGCACGATCGCAGAGGCGACTGGCGCCGCGAACAATGGCGCCGCGAGCAAGCCCGCCGCGAAGCCGAGCGCCGACGCGATTGGGAACGCCGTCGTGATTGGGAGCGCCGCCATGAACGGGCCATGCATCACCGCTATCAGGACGATCACCGCTACTATCGCCGTTGATGCGCGGCCCCGGTAGGAGCAGCCTTGTGCTGCGAAGAGGCCGGTACCAGCCACGAATTACTGTGGTCTGTACCGGCCTCTTCGCAGCACAAGGCTGCTCCACAAGACGCAAGACCGTGCATGACCAGCGCGTGCGACAGTCCCCAGGCAAAGATTGAACTACTCGCACTCCCAAGCGCTCTTACTCAGTGAGTGGTTTATTTCCTTGGGCTTGACGCTACTGGAGAACACACTATGCGCCACCTATTCCTCGCCCCCGCGCTGCTGCTCCTGCTGCCTGCCGGTGCTGCCCTGGCCCGCGTCGATGCGGGCGACGTGGCCACCTCGGCCGGTGTTTCCGCTTCGCTGTATTCGACCTTCAAGGACGACAAACGGATTATCCCGGCCCGTGACGAGCTGTCTGCCTTCGTCGCCAGCGGCGGTGCTATCCGCGGTGCCTACGTGGAATCGGCGCTGGAACAGGCACGTAAGGACCATCCCGGCCTGCAGGCCAATGACGAAGAACTGGCCCGGGCCATTCTCTCCAAGGACGACCCTGTAGCAAATCATTGAAACCTTGCACTCAGCACACCCACGCCTGCTTCTCTTCGCAGATTTAGCAGGCGTGGGTGTGCTGCGAGCACACGCAGGCTGAAGGGGTGATACGCTTCCAACGACAATAACAATTGCCGCCGAGTGAGCCCCATGAACATCCTCTACGACGAGCGGGTCGATGGAGCGCTGCCTGACGTGGACCTGCCCGCCCTGCTCAAGGCCCTGCGCGATGCGCAGCCGGACCTGACGATTCTTCATCGCGCAGAAGACCTCAAACCCTACGAGTGTGACGGCCTCTGCGCCTACCGGACGGTGCCACTGCTGGTGGTGCTGCCTGAACGCCTGGAACAGGTTCAGACCTTATTGCAGCTCTGCCACCAACGCGGCGTACCGGTGGTGGCGCGCGGTGCCGGCACCGGGCTGTCCGGGGGTGCCCTGCCACTGGCCAAAGGCATCCTGCTGGTAATGGCGCGCTTCAACCGCATTCTGGAGATAAACCCCGAGGGGCGCTTCGCGCGTGTTCAGCCCGGGGTACGCAACCTGTCCATCTCCCAGGCTGCCGCGCCCTATGGCCTGTACTACGCCCCCGACCCGTCTTCGCAAATCGCCTGCTCCATCGGCGGCAACGTGGCCGAAAATGCCGGGGGCGTGCATTGCCTCAAGTACGGTTTGACCGTGCACAACCTGCTCAAGGTGGAGATTCTCACGGTCGAGGGTGAACGCCTGACTCTGGGCAGCGACGCCCTCGACAGCCCCGGTTTCGACCTGCTGGCACTGTTCACCGGCTCCGAAGGCATGCTCGGCATCGTCACCGAAGTGACCGTCAAGTTGCTGCCCAAGCCCCAGGTGGCGCGGGTGTTGCTCGCCAGCTTCGACTGCGTCGAGGACGCCGGCAGGGCAGTGGCCGAGATCATCGGCGCCGGGATCATCCCCGGCGGGCTGGAGATGATGGACAACCTGGCGATTCGCGCTGCCGAGGACTTCATCCACGCAGGCTACCCCGTGGATGCGGCGGCGATCCTGCTGTGCGAACTCGATGGTGTCGAAGCCGATGTGCATGACGACTGCGAGCGTGTCGCGGCCGTGCTGACCCTGGCCGGCGCACGTGAGGTGCGGCTGGCCTGCGACGAGGCCGAACGCGCGCGTTTCTGGGCCGGGCGCAAGAACGCCTTCCCCGCAGTAGGGCGCATTTCACCTGACTACTATTGCATGGATGGCACCATCCCACGCCGCGAACTGCCCCGCGTACTCAAGGGCATCAGCGCACTGTCCGAACAGTACGGCCTGCGCGTGGCCAATGTGTTCCATGCCGGCGACGGCAACATGCACCCTCTGATACTGTTCGATGCCAACCTGCCCGGCGAACTGGAACGCGCCGAGGCCATTGGCGGCAAGATACTCGAACTGTGCGTGGCGGTAGGCGGCAGCATCACCGGCGAGCACGGCGTCGGGCGGGAGAAGATCAACCAGATGTGCGCGCAGTTTAACAGCGACGAAATCACCCTGTTCCACGCCGTCAAGGCCGCCTTCGACCCGCAAGGGTTACTCAACCCTGGCAAGAACATCCCCACCCTGCACCGCTGCGCCGAATTCGGCGCGATGCATGTGCACCACGGGCAGTTGCCCTTCCCCGACCTGGAGCGTTTCTGATGGGCAAGGACCGCGACATCAGCCAGGCCCTGCTGGAGCAGGTCAACCAGGCACTGATCCTGGGCACACCGCTGCGAATCCAGGGCGGCAACAGCAAGGCCATGCTCGGCTGCCCGCTCGCCGGGGAAGTCATCGATACCCGCGGCCATCGCGGTATCGTCAGCTACGACCCCACCGAACTGGTGCTAACCGCACGCGCCGGCACGCCGCTGCAGGAAGTCGAGGCAGCGCTGCACGAGGCGGGCCAGATGCTGCCTTGCGAGCCCCCGCACCTCGGCCCCGAAGCGACCCTCGGCGGTGTCGTTGCGGCGGGGTTGTCCGGGCCACGGCGGCCATGGGCGGGGGCGGTGCGCGATCATGTGCTCGGCACCCGGGTGATCACTGGCCACGGCAAGCTACTGCGCTTCGGTGGTGAAGTGATGAAGAACGTCGCCGGGTATGACGTCTCGCGGCTGATGGCCGGCAGTTTCGGTTGCCTTGGCCTGCTGACCGAGGTGTCGCTGAAAGTACTGCCGCGCCCGCGCCAATGCCTGAGCCTATGCCTGCCGATGGACCGTCACCAGGCGCTGGCGGCGCTTACCACCTGGGGCCAGCAGCCGCTGCCGATCAGCGCTGCCTGCCATGACGGCGAGGCGCTGTACCTGCGCCTGGAAGGGGGTGAAGGCTCGGTGCAGTCGGCACGCCAACGCCTGGGAGGTGACGTGCTCGACAGCTGCTTCTGGACCGACCTGCGCGAACAGCGCCTGGCTTTTTTCGACGACCCGGCGCCACTGTGGCGGCTGTCCGTGCCCAACGCCACTGGGGAGCTGAACCTACCCGGGCGCCAACTGATCGACTGGGGCGGCGCGCAGCGCTGGCTGAAGTCGAGCGCGCCAGTGGAGTCGATTCGCGCAGCGGTTGCCGACGTCGGTGGCCATGCCACGTGCTACGCACCTGGCGAACAGAGCAGCGCACCATTGCCCGCCGCCCTGCTGCGCTACCACAAAGCCCTCAAGCAGCAACTCGACCCCCAGGGCATCTTCAACCCGGGCCGCCTGTACCCAGACCTATGAGGGCACACCATGCAAACCAACCTGAGTGAAGCCGCGAAACGCCTGCCCCGCGCCGAAGAGGCCGAACGCATTCTGCGTAGCTGCGTGCACTGTGGTTTCTGCACGGCCACCTGCCCCACCTATCAGTTGCTCGGCGACGAGCTGGATGGCCCTCGCGGGCGCATCTACCTGATCAAACAAGTGCTCGAAGGCGCACCGATCACCGCCAGCACGCAACTCCACCTGGACCGCTGCCTGACCTGCCGCAACTGCGAAACCACCTGCCCTTCAGGCGTGAAATACCACGATTTGCTGGACATCGGCCGCGCCGTGGTCGAACAGCAAGTGCCACGCCCGCTCGGCCAGCGCCTGCTGCACGGGGGCCTGCGGGCGGTGGTGCCGCGCCCTGCGCTGTTCAAGGCCCTGTGCCGCACTGGGCAAGCCTTGCGCCCGGTGCTGCCGGCGGCCCTGACAAGCAAGCTGCCCGCCCGGGTGACCGCACCCGGCGTACGGCCGGCGCCACGGCATTCCCGCCGGGTGCTGATGCTCGAAGGCTGCGTGCAACCGGCGCTGTCGCCCAATACCAATGCCGCTGCCGCGCGCGTGCTGGACCGGTTGGGGATCAGCGTCGAACCGATTCGCGAAGCCGGTTGCTGTGGTGCGGTCGATTACCACCTCAATGCCCAGGCCCAAGGCCTGGACCGCGCCCGGCGCAACATCGACGCCTGGTGGCCGGTCATCGAAGCGGGGGCTGAAGCCATCGTGCAAACGGCCAGCGGCTGCGGCGCGTTCGTGCGCGACTACGGCCACTTGCTGGAGGCGGACCCGCGGTATGCCGCCAAGGCGGCGCGGGTCAGTGCCTTGTCTCGCGACCTGGTGGAAGTGCTGTGCGAAGCGCCGGTCGAGCAGCTTGGGCTGTGCGCCGAGCAGCGTGTGGCCTTTCATTGTCCGTGCACCTTGCAGCACGCGCTCAAGCTTGGCGGTGCGGTAGAAGGCCTGCTGACTCGCCTCGGTTTTACCCTGACCGCGGTGCCGGATGGCCATTTGTGCTGTGGGTCGGCGGGGACCTATTCGCTGACCCAGCCAGAGCTGTCGCGGCAGTTGCGGGACAACCGGCTGAATGCCTTGGAGAGCGGCAGGCCGCAGGTCATTGCTACCGCCAACATCGGTTGCCAGGCCCACCTTGCTGGGGCCGGACGCACGCCGGTGCGGCATTGGGTTGAGCTTGTCGATGCGGGTTTGGGGGCGGGATAGGTATGACGTTAGATGTGCAGCGCCTGGGAGATCGAGCGCCGCCCGCGCGGCGCTTCGCAGCACAAGGCTGCTCCCACATCTGTTTCGGGCCAGTGAGGCCTGTGATATTTGCGCGCGACCGCCTTGTTGGTCCAACTCGATATTGAGGTGGGCGGTAAGGGGCCGCGCGCCCATGGAATAGGAATAACTGGCCCGAAACAGATGTGGGAGCAGCCTTGTGCTGCGAAGCGCCGCGCGGGCGGCGCTCGATCTCATAGGCGCAGAAAACCCCAAGGCTGAACACTTTCAGAAATCCCCCACAACTACGTCAGAAAGGCCCTACTTGTCGCGCCTGGCAGCTAAAAACATGATCCCCTCTGGACGACCCAGAGGAGGCCCCGCATGCACCAGTCCGCTCGCCCCACCGCCGAATTGCGCCACACCCTGCGTGAACTGCTGGCCCACAAGGTCAGCAACCCTGATGACGACCCGCACCTGTCGGGGGTGCTGTTCTTCTGTGCCACCGACGAGCGCACCCGCCAGTTGATCGAGCGCATCGAGCTGCTGGCCAGCGAAGCCTTCTTCGACGCCAGTGGCCGCGCCATCACCCACCGGATGCGGGCGGCTGCGGTTGACGGGGTGCGTATCAAGCAAAAACACAAGGCACCGGCCGATGAAACGGTGATACGCATCGCCCTGCCCGACAAAGGCTACATCACGGTCAGCACGGCACGCTTGTAGGCGCAACACGGTGCATTGGCACTGTACGTTGAAGTGCGATCCGCTATCCTCAGCACTCCCCTGCACCGGATCGTTTCATGGAACTGCACATCCGCCTGGAAGGCCGCAAAGGCCTGGCCGACCAGCTCTACCAGCAACTGCGCGCGGGCATCGACAGTGGCCACCTGGCGGCCGGCAGCCAATTGCCGCCCACCCGGCTGCTGGCCGAACAACTGGGCGTGTCGCGCAAGACCGTGGCCGAGGCGTACTCCAGGCTTACCTATGACAACCTGCTCAGTGGCGTGGTCGGTCGCGGTACGTTCATCACTCCGCGCCACCCCCTGCGTTCGAGCGAGGCAACGGCCGTCCCCTTGGCGGCTGCGGCATCCCTCGAACGCTGGCAGCAACGCGGGACGGTGCTGGGCAGGCCGCAACTGCAAGCACCGTCGCGCTATGACTTCGTTGGCGGCGCTTCGAGCAAGACGCAGTTCCCGTTCGACCAGTGGCGCAGCTGCCTGAACTACGCCCTGCGCCGCAGCCAGCGGCACCCCGAGCGGCAGTTCTCTGCCCAGGGGCTGCCTGAGCTGCGTGAAGCCATCGCCCATCACATCGCCTATGCCCGCGGCGTACATTGCAACGCAGCGGATGTGTTGGTATGCAATGGTGCGCAACAGGCGCTGGACCTGATCGCCCGGGTACTGATCGAACCGGGCTGCCCGGTGGCCATGGAAGACCCAGGTTACCCGCCGGCACGTCAACTGTTTCTGGCCTTGGGCGCACGCCTGCAATCGGTACCGGTGGATGATGAAGGGATGTGCGTCGAGCAGATCGCCGACGGCACGCGGCTGATCTACGTGACCCCGTCACACCAGTTCCCCCTCGGCATGCCGATGAGCGAGCCGCGCAGGCGGGCGTTACTGGCACGCGCCGCCGAGCTTGGCGCGTTGATCATCGAGGACGACTACGACTGCGAATTCCGCTACCTGGGGCCACCCGCCGACGCCTTGCAGCGCCTCGACCGGCATGGCCTGGTAGCCTACGTCGGGACCTTCTCCAAGACCCTGCTGCAGGAGCTGCGCCTGGGCTACGCCGTGTTGCCGCCTGCCGTGCTGAAAGCCGCCTGCGTGGCCAAGCACCTGAGCGACTGGCACAGCCCGACCCTGCTGCAATGGGCACTGGCGCGCTTCATCAGCGAGGGCCATCTGAACAAGCACATCCGCCGCTGCCACGATGTCTACAGTGCCCGCCGCGAGCGCATTCTCGCCCGCCTGGGCGGCGACCTGGCGCCTTGGTTCAGCCCCGTGCCGGCCAGCGCCGGTTTCCACTTGAGCGCGCTGGCCAAGCCGGGGGTGGATGTCGAACTGCTGGCAAACCTCGCACGCAAGGTGGAGGTCGGCCTTTACTCGCTGGCGCCCTTCTTCAGTGACGTACCTGTGCGCGCTGGGCTGGTAATGGGCTTCGGCGCTATCGAACTGCTCGACATCGACCCTGCCCTCGACCGCGTTCGCGATACCCTGCAGCGCCTTAGCTAACCGACGCGGCCTGGCCGTTCGGCGCCGAACGGGCAATGGCTGCCGCATAGCCGCGTGGCGCGAAACAGGCCGTCACCAGCAACATCGCCACCACCGTCACGGTCAACAGCACCCACGACGCCTGGAAGTCGCCACTGACGTCGCGCAACCCGCCCGTGATGTACGGCACGATCCCGGTAATGATGAAGCCGATCCCTTGGACAAAGGCCGCCAGGCTCCCCGCTTCGGCGGGTGTTTTCAGGTGCTCCAGCGTCAGTGTCAGGCTCTGGCTGAAGCACGCCCCCAGGCCAAAGCCGATCATCGCCACCCACACGCCCATGCTCAGCGTGGGCGCCAGTAACAGCCCAAGGAAGCCGGCCAGCTGGATCGAAAGCGCCAGCCATAACCCAGGCCGACGGTCGACCCAGCGGCGCAGCAACAACGGCAGGCCTAGCGCGCCGGCAACCTGGAAGATTGTCATCAGCCCCACCAGGTCACCACCGCCCTGGGCGGTCCCGCCGTGCTCCAGGTGATAGGCCGGCAGCCAGGCGACCATGCTGGTATAGCCACCATTGATCAGGCCGAAATACACCGCCAGCAACCAGGCACGGCGGGTGCCGAACCAATGCCCGCCCGTGGCACCCGCCAGCGTCGGCGTAGCCTGCGGTGGGCGCAGCAGCGTCCAGGCCAGCAGCGCCACAAGCGCCGGGATCGCCCACAGGCCCAGCCCGGCCTGCCAATGGCCAAAGTACCCACTGATATGCGGGCCAAGCACCGCCGCCAGGCCGCCACCACTCATCAAGGCCGCGGAATACATGCCCATGGCCCCAGCCAGGCGGGTCGAGAACCAACGGTTGACCAACCCCGGCATCATGCCCTGAACCACCGCCACGCCGAGGCCGGCGACCACCGCGCTGGCAATCAATGCCCAGGCGCTGTCCAGTTGCAGGCGCCACAAGCACGCCAGCGCAATTGCCGACAAGCCGGCGAGCATGCCGCCATGTTCGCTGACCCAGCGCCGCAACCAAGGTTGCAACAACGGCACCAGTCCCATGCACAGCACGGGCAGCGCGGTCAGCAGTGCGGCCTGCTGGTAGCCCAGGCCGGTACTGGCGCGCATGGGTTCGAGCAGCGGCCCGATGCTGGTGAGGATCGGGCGCAAGTTCAGCGCCAGCAGCACCACCAGCAACAGATTCAAGGCAGTTCTCATTGCGTGTTGGCCTGCTTCCACTCAAGGTACAGGCCGGCTTCGCCACTGGGTTTCAGCGGCCGCAACGGCAGGCTCTGCTGTTGCGGTGGGCGCGCCATCTGCGCATACACCGCAGCCGTGGATAAGCCGAAAGGCTCGCCTTCATCGTTGTCATAAGCAAACCAGGCACGCTCGATGCCGCACAGGTGCATGGCCGCCAGGCACATCGGGCACGGGTGACCGCTGGCGTAGACCTCGGCACCGTCCAGACGAGCCTGGCCCAAGGCATGCGCGGCCTTGCGGATGGCCTGCATCTCGGCGTGGGCGGTCGGGTCCTGGGTGCTGTGGATCTCGTTGACCGCGCGCGCCACCACCTGCCCCTGGTAGACCAGCACTGCACCAAAGGGCCGGCCACCGGCCTGAATGTTGGTGCGGGCCAGTTCGAGGGCTTCGCGCATATAGCGTTCTTCGGACATGAATCGGTACTCCTTCTGCAAGACCTGGCCATTATCCCGGCTTGCCGGCCTTGGCAGAAATGAAGAGATTGGATGCCCCTCAGTGGGCACCTGAATGGCCCGATTGGCCTCCGGGCAAAGTGTGCGATTGGCTATCGGGCTGATCGCTGCACAGCGCTAAGGTAGCGCCATGACCACCCAACACCTTCTGGAGAACACCATGAATACACGTATCGAATGGGCCAAGCACGCACCGGAAGCCTACAAAGCCATGGTCGGCCTGGAACAGGCCCTGGCCAAGTGCGGCCTGGAGAATTCACTGCTCGAATTGGTGCGCCTGCGCGCTTCGCAGATCAACGGCTGCGCCTACTGCGTCAACATGCATGCCAATGACGCACGCCAGGCCGGCGAAACAGAAGCGCGCCTGCAAACGCTGAGCGTGTGGCAGGAAACCGCCTACTTCACGCCGCGTGAACGTGCCGCACTGGCATGGGTAGAATGCCTGACCCGGCTGCCGGAGCGCGGTGCGCCACAACCGGAATACGAAGCGCTGCAAGCGCATTTCGAGCCGCAGGAAGTGGTCAACCTGACGCTGGCCATCGCCACCATCAATGCCTGGAACCGCTTCGGCGTCGGCTTTGCGATGGTGCCGGCCTGAACAGGGAGTGAAAGGTCCCACAGGATGAAGTGAGGTCGCCTACTGCGCCATGTCTGCGGCGTTACTAGCATCGGGCATTCGATCAATAACCGAGTACTCCCCGATGAGCGTAACCCTCCACCCTGCGCGCAGCCTGATCCTGCTGTGCGCGGCACTGTTCGCCAGTACTCACCTGCAGGCCACGCCGTTGACCCGCGACAACGGCGCTGCGGTTGGTGAAAACCAGCATTCGCAGACTGCCGGTGCCAGCGGGCCGACGCTGTTGCAAGATGTGCATTTGATTCAGAAGCTGCAGCGATTCGACCGCGAGCGCATCCCAGAGCGTGTCGTACACGCCCGCGGTACCGGTGCCCACGGTGAATTCACCGCCTCTGAAGATCTGCGGTCATTGACGCATGCCCCGCTGTTCACCCCAGGTGAAAAAACTCCAGTATTCGTGCGCTTCTCTTCCGTGGTACATGGCCTGCATTCACCGGAAACCCTGCGCGACCCACGCGGGTTCGCCACACGCTTCTACACCAGTACTGGCAACTGGGACCTGGTAGGTAACAATTTCCCGACCTTCTTCATTCGCGACGCGATCAAGTTCCCGGACATGGTCCACGCCTTCAAGCCCGACCCACGCAGTAACCTCGGTAACGATGCACGGCGTTTCGATCTGTTCTCGCACATGCCCGAGGCCACCCGCACCCTCACCCTGCTCTACTCCAACGAAGGTACGCCCAAGAGCTATCGACACATGGATGGCAACAGCGTGCACGCCTACAAATTCGTCAACGCCAAGGGTGACACGACCTACGTGAAGTTCCGCTGGAAGAGCCTGCAAGGGCAGGAAAACCTCGACCCCAAGGCCGTCGAGAAAATCCAGGGCAAAAATTTCAACCACATGACCCAAGACCTGGTCGCCGCCATTGGTCGTGGTGAGTTCCCCAAGTGGGACCTCTACATTCAGACATTGAAGCCCGAGCAGTTGACCGATTTCGACTTTGACCCACTGGACCCCACCAAAGTCTGGCCCGGCGTGCCCGAGCATCGGGTCGGCCAGATGGTGCTCAACCGCAACGTTGGCAATTTCTTCCAGGAAACCGAACAAGTCGCCCTCGCCCCCTCTAACCTGATCCCAGGCATCGAGCCATCCGAAGATCGATTGCTGCAAGGCCGACTGTTCTCCTACGCCGATACCCAGCTGTACAGGGTTGGGGCCAACGCCAACAGCCTGCCGATCAATCAGCCGAGAGTCGCCGTCAGCAATGGCAACCAGGACGGTGCGTTAAACCCTGGCCGCTCCAGCGGCATGGTCAACTACCAGCCAAGCCGGCTGCAGCCGCGCGGCACCAGTGATTCGGCCCGCGCAAGCCAACTGGCCCTGAGCGGCACAACCCAACAGCAGGGCATTACCCGCGAACAGAACTTCAAGCAGGCGGGTGAACTGTTCCGCGCTTACTCGAAAAGCGAACAGCGCGATCTGATCAATAGCTTTGGCCAATCGCTGGCCGCGGCGGATGATCAGAGCAAGCACATCATCCTGTCCTTCCTGTACAAGGCCGATGCCGAGTACGGCACCGGGGTCGCCAAGGTGGCGAACGGCGATTTGAAGCGCGTCAAGGCACTGGCGGCACTGCTGCAGGATTGACAGGCTGCTCAGGCCTTGTCGTCGACCTGTCGGCTACAGGGCTGCTTGCCAAACGCACCCTGTAGCTGCCGGGGCTCTGCCCGGTCCACTTCTTGAACGCCCGGTGGAATGCACTGGGCTCCTGGAACCCGGCCTGCTCGGCAACCTCGGCGATGCTCAGCACACCTTCGCGCAGGTGCTCGAAGGCCATCGCCCGGCGCACCTCGTCCTTTATCTGCTGGTACGAACGGCCCTCCCGTTCCAGCTGACGGCGGAAGGTACTGGCGCTGACCCCCTGCACCTGCGCCAACGCGGCCAACGTTGGCCATTGCCCGTAGCGGCGGGCGCGCAGGTGGCGATAGACCTCGGCCACCAGGCCGTTCTGGTTGCGAAAGCGAATAACCAGGCCTTGGGGGGCGCTGCGCAAAAAGGTCTTCAAGGCCGGCAGGTCCTGCACTACCGGCAGGCGCAAGTAGGCACTGTCGAACTCCACTTCGGTACGCCCACTGCCCAGGCGCAGGTCAGGCCCCCACAGCAGCAGGTCATCGTCCTGCGCGGGGCGCGATACCGCAAGCTCGGTGCGGTCGATGGCAATGCGCCGCCCTGCCAGCCAGCACAGCAAGCCGATCATCAGCACCAGGTAGGTTTCTTCGGCATACACACGGGTCAAGGGGTCGGCAATGCTCGACTGCACGCTGATCACCGCCCTGCCGCCGCGTAGCGTGAGGCTACCGCGCAGGTCACGCAGGAACAGGCCAAAACCGCCCATGCACTGACGCAAAGCCTTTTCCAGGTTCGGCTCCTGAATCAGGCCACGGCAGATCAGGGCAAAGCTGCCCAGCGGCATGCCGTGGCTGTCGAGGCAGAAAAACTCGTCGTCCAACAGCTGGATCAGGGCCAGCCACAGCTGAGCGAATGCCTTGGCCGGCACGCGTGCCTGGGGCTGTTCGAGCAGTTGCGGGTCGATACCGACCGCACGCAGGTGTGCATCGCGCACGTCCGGGCGTTCGCGCAGGGCATGAAGCATGGCTTCGAGGAAGTACACGGCGACCGTATCGCTATCGCGCATGGCGGATTTCGCTGTCTATGCTGAGTGGCAAAAAGTGCCAGGTTGATTGAACAGATCCGGCATAGGCTCTGGCAGAGCCTTTGCCTAGACTCGGATGAACGAAGGGATCGCCCGCCATTCTCGCAGAGCCAGGCCCGGTCCCGCCATGCCTTCGCAATCGGAGCCCCTATGAGCAGCGCAGAAATTTACGTCGTCAGTGCCGTCCGTTCAGCCATTGGTGGCTTTGGCGGTTCCCTCAAGGACCTGCCGCTGGCCGACCTCGCCACCGCCGTAACCCGTGCCGCCATCGAACGCGCGGGCATGGACGCCGGACAAATCGGCCATGTGGTGATGGGCAGCGTGATCCCCACCGAGCCCCGTGATGCCTACCTGGCGCGGGTTGCAGCGATGAACGCTGGCATCCCCAAGGAAACCCCGGCGTTCAACGTCAACCGCCTGTGCGGCTCGGGCCTGCAGGCCATTGTCTCGGCGGCACAGTGCCTGCTGCTGGGCGACACCGATGTGGCCCTGGCGGCGGGCGCCGAGTCCATGAGCCGCGGCCCGTACCTGCTGCCACAAGCCCGCTGGGGTGCACGCATGGGCGACCTGCAAGGTATCGACTACACGGTCGGCGTGCTGCAAGACCCCTTCGAACACTTCCACATGGGGATCACGGCCGAAAACGTCTCGGCCAAGCACGGTATCACCCGTGAAATGCAGGACGAGCTGGCCCTGACCAGCCAGCGCCGCGCCGCCCGCGCCATTGCCGAAGGCCGCTTCACCAGCCAGATCGTCCCGCTGGAACTGAAAACCCGCAAAGGCAGCGTACAGTTCAGCGTCGACGAGCACGTGCGTGGTGATGTCACCGCCGAGCAGCTGGCCGGCATGAAGACCGTGTTCAAGAAAGACGGCACCGTCACCGCCGGCAATGCCAGTGGTATCAACGACGGCGCGGCCGGCCTGGTGCTGGCCAATGGTGACGCCGTGCGCCGCCTGGGCCTGAAACCGCTGGCGCGCCTGGTGGGCTACGCCCATGCCGGCGTCGAGCCAGAGTTGATGGGCCTGGGGCCGATCCCGGCAACCCGCAAGGTGCTGGAAAAAACCGGCCTGAGCATCCAGGACCTGGACGTGATCGAGTCCAACGAAGCCTTCGCCGCCCAGGCCTGCGCCGTGGCCCGCGAGCTCGGCTTCGACCCGGAAAAGGTCAACCCGAACGGTTCGGGTATTTCCCTCGGTCACCCGGTCGGCGCTACCGGCGCGATCATCGCCACCAAGGCCATCCATGAACTGCACCGCATTCAGGGCCGTTACGCCCTGGCCACCATGTGCATTGGCGGCGGCCAAGGCATCGCCGTAGTCTTCGAGCGCGTCTGAGGAAACTGACACATGAACATCGAACAGATTGCCGTGATCGGCGCGGGCACCATGGGCAACGGCATTGCCCAGGTGTGCGCCGTGGCGGGCTATCACGTGCTGCTGGTGGACGTTTCCGATGCCGCGCTGGAGCGTGGCGTAGCCACCTTGCGCAAGAACCTCGAGCGCCAGGTCAGCAAAGGCACGCTCGACGCCGAAAAGGCCGAGGCGGCGAAAGCCCGCATCCGCACCAGCACCGACTACGCGCAACTCAGTGGCGCGCAGTTGGTGATCGAGGCAGCCACCGAAAACCTGCAGCTCAAGCAGCGCATCCTTCAGCAAGTGGCTGCCAGCGTGGCCGCCGACTGCCTGATCGCCACCAACACCTCGTCGCTGTCGGTCACGCAATTGGCCGCGAGCATCGAGCACCCCGAGCGGTTCATCGGTGTGCACTTCTTCAACCCGGTGCCGGTGATGGCCCTGGTCGAGATCATTCGTGGCCTGCAGACCAGCGACAGCACCTATGCCCAGGCCTTGCTGGTGACCGAGAAGGTGGGCAAGACCCCGATCAGCGCCGGCAATCGCCCAGGTTTTGTGGTCAACCGCATTCTGGTGCCGATGATCAACGAAGCGATCTTCGTGCGCCAGGAAGGCCTGGCCAGTGCCGAGGACATCGACACCGGCATGCGCCTGGGCTGCAACCAGCCGATCGGCCCACTGGCACTGGCCGACCTGATCGGCCTGGATACCCTGCTGGCAATCATGGAGGCCTTCCATGAGGGCTTCAGTGACAGCAAGTACCGCCCAGCGCCGTTGCTCAAGGAAATGGTCGCGGCCGGTTGGCTGGGGCGCAAGAGCGGCCGCGGTTTCTTCACCTATTGAGGAGCAAGTGCCATGCCCCCGGTCAACGCTGCAATGCGCTGTGCCAATTTTGAAGAGCGACGTGACCGGGCCATGGCGCTGTTTGCCGAAAAGGGCTTCGGCCAGGTCAGCATGCGTGAACTGGCGGCCCACGTCGGGCTGACCGCGGGCTCGCTGTATCACCACTTCCCCAGCAAGCAGGACCTGCTGTACGACTTGATCGAAGAGTTGTACGAGGAGCTGCAGGCGACCCTGGACCTTGGGCGCAGGGCCATGGCACGGGGTGGTTCGGCGTTGTCGTGCCTGATTGCGGCGCATTGGCAGTTGCATGCCGAGCGGCCGTTGCAGTTTCGCCTGGCCGAGCGGGATTTTTGCTGCTTGAGCGAAGCGCAACAGGCGCGCCTGATGCTACTGCGCAGGCGTTACGAAACCGGGGTGCTGCACCTGATTGCACCGCGGGCAAGCCTCAAAGGCGAAGCACTGGCGGCGACCGCGCATGTGCTGGCGACGTTGCTCAACCAGTTGCCAGGCCTGCTGCAGGCGCGGCGCCTGCCGGAAGGCGAAGGGCTAGGGTTGATGGAAAGCCTATTGCTAGGAGGCATTGAGCGAACCCTGCGCTAACGTTCACGCTGTTGTAGGAGCAGCCTTGTGCTGCGAAGAGGCCGGCATGGGCACCTACTTCTCTATGGCTGCAATGGCCTCTTCGCAGCACAAGGCTGCTCCTACATCCGGGTAGCCTCAGCGCAACAGGGCCTGGATCTGCTCGTGCAGGGTATCCAGGTCGAACGGCTTGGCCAGGATCGGCGCCTTGCGCGTGATCGGGCTGCCCGATTCGAGAATCTCGGCCGGGTAGCCACTGATGAAAATCACCTTCAGCTCCGGCCGCAGTTTTACCGCGGGCTCGGCGATATCCACCCCAGAGATACCCCCTGGCAAGCGAAAATCGGTGACCATCAGGTCCAGGTGCGGCTTGCTCGCCAGGATCTTGAACGCCTGCTCGCCGTCTTCGGCCACCAGCACGTGATACCCCTCGCCGGCCAGGTAGTCGCGCAAAATCATCCGAATCGCCGGCTCGTCCTCGACCACCAGCACCACATCTTGTGCATCTTCACTCATGATAACGCCTTGAAATTCTTACAGTTGGCCATCTGACCCCAGGCTTACGCAGAGGTTGCTCGCGCCTGGTCGTTTTGTTCTTTGAACGTTGCCAGCGGCAATTGCAACGTGAATGTGGCGCCCTCGCCTTCCTCGCTGTCCACCAGAATCCGCCCGCCGTGGGCCTGGACGATCTGCTCGGAGATGTACAGCCCCAACCCCAGCCCGCCGCTGGCCTGGTGTGCTGCGACCCGCTCGAACTGCTGGAAAATGCGCTGCTGGTTGACGGCGCTGATGCCAATGCCGTGATCCTGCACCTGCACCCAGGCCATGCCGCCCTCCGCGAACACCCGCACCTGCACCGGTTTTCGTTCACCGTAACGCAAGGCATTGGACAACAGGTTGGCCACCACTTGTTCAATCCGAAATTCGTCCCACTCACCCTGCAACGTTTCACAACGTTGCAGCGCGATATGGGTATCCAGCGCGGTGGCCTGGGCGCTGAAGTTTTCCACCAGGCCGCGCACCAGTTGGCCAATATCGAACACCCTGGGCCGCAGTGACAACTTGCCGGTGCGGATGCGCGAGACGTCCAGCATGTCTTCGATCAGCCGGATCAGGCTGTTGATCTGCCGCTCGTCACGCTCGACCATGGCCTGCAGCTTGTCTGCGCTGAAGGCCTCCAGGTTGCCCCGTGCCAGGTGCATCTTGCGCAGCTGGGTTTCCAGAATCAGGCCATTGAGCGGCGTACGCACTTCGTGGGAGACGATCGACATGAAGTCGTCGCGCATGCGCACCGCATGCTCCAGCTCGCACCGCGCCAACTCCAGCTGGCCAAGCAGCACCTCCTGCTCCTGACGGCTACGCTCCAGGGCTTCCAGTTGCCGACCAAGCACCTTGCGCTGGCGGAACAGGTCGACGAACACCGAGACCTTGCTCTTCACTGCCAAGGTGTCGAGCGGCTTGTGCAAAAAGTCCACGGCCCCGCTTTCATAGCCCTTGAAGGCGTAATTCATCTCGCGCCCCGCCGCACTGACAAACACGATGGGAATGTTCTTGGTCTTTTCCGTGCCGCGCATCAACTCGGCCAGTTCGAAGCCATTCATGCCTGGCATCTGCACATCGAGGATGGCCAGCGCAAATTCGTGCTCAAGCAGCAGCGACAATGCCGCTTCCGCAGACTGGGCCTGGTGCACCTCGCGGTCTTCGCCCTGGATCAGGGCCTCGAGCGCCAGCAGGTTTTCCGGCAGGTCGTCGACGATCAGCAGTTTGGCGATGGTGTGGCTTAGCATGCGCTTGTTTCCAGGGTCGCGAGCAATTGCCCGATACCACTCAGAGTAAGGATATGGTCGGGCTGGTGCAGGGCCAAGGCGGCTTCCGGCATCAGCGCGACCTGTGCGTCGCGAGGGTCCTGAACAATCGTGCGGCCCCCATTGTTGTTGATGTAGGCCAGGCCCGCGGCGCCATCCTCATTGGCACCGGTCAGCAGCACGCCAAGCAGGCTGGCGCCGTAGGCATCGGACGCCGACATGAACAGGAAGTCGATGGCCGGGCGCGAGAAGTGCACCGGCGCTTCCTGGCTCAACGACAGCGTCAGGTCACGCTCCACCGAGAGGTGGTACCCCGGCCCAGCAACGTAGATCATCCCAGCGCTGATCCGTTCCTTGTCACTGGCCTCGCGCACTGGGCGCTGCAGCCGCCGCTGCAGCACTTCGGCCAGCTGGCTGTGCCGCCCGTCCGGCAAGTGCAGCACGCACAATACCGGGATGGCGAACGCCGAGGGCAGCGCACCGAGCACCTGGAACAAGGCCGCCACCCCGCCAGCCGAGGCCCCCATCACCACTGCCCGTGCGCCGTTCATGTCTTACGGTAGATCCGTTCCGGCTTGACCAGCGGCTCGAAGCGCTGGCTGTAGGCCGAAAAGTCTACCGACTCCTTGCTGCCCAACACCAGGAAGCCCCGGTGGCAGAGGGATTCATGAAACAGGCCCAAGGCCCGGTCTTGCAGGTCTTTGTTGAAGTAGATCAGCACATTGCGGCAAGACACCAGCTGGGTCTCGGAGAACACGCTGTCGGTGGCCAGGCTGTGGTCGGCGAAGGTCACGTTGTCGCGCAGGCTGCTGTCCATGATGGCGTTGCCATAGGCAGCGGTGTAGTACTCGGCAAAGTCACGGCGGCCACCGGCCAGGCGGTAGTTTTCTTCATACTCGCGCATGCTTTGCATCGAGTAGATACCCTGCTTGGCCCGGTCCAGCGAATGCGGGTTGATGTCGGTGGCATAAATGATAGTGCGCTCAAGCAGGCCTTCCTCACGCAGCAGGATGGCCATCGAGTACACCTCTTCACCGGTGCTGCACCCCGCGACCCAGATCTTGATCGACGGCCAGGTCCGCAACAGCGGCACCACTTCGTTGCGCAGGGCCAGGAAGTGGCTCGGGTCGCGGAACATCTCGCTGACCGGGATCGTCAGGAACTGCAGCAACTGCATGAACATGCCCGGGTCGTGCAGCACCCGCTCTTGCAACGCCGACACCGTCAGGCAGTCGAACTGGCGCAGGGCATGCAGGATCCGGCGCTTGATCGAAGCGCCGGAGTAGTTGCGGAAATCGTAGCTGTACTTGAGGTAGATCGCCTCGATCAGCAGCCGGATCTCGATGTCGGTGTTGCGCTCGCTAGTCAAATTCGCTCCAGTTGCGGCAGCCATACACGGATCAACGAGAACAGGCGGTCCAGGTCGATCGGTTTGGCCAGGTAATCATTGGCGCCAGCCTGCAGGCAACGCTGCTGGTCATCCTTCATCGCCTTGGCGGTCACGGCGATGATCGGCAGCTTGCGCCAGCGCGGTTGCTGGCGGATCAGCCGGGTAGCCTCGAAGCCGTCCATCTCCGGCATCATCACATCCATCAGCACCAGGTCGATGTCGTCATGCTGCTCCAGGCGCTCGATGGCTTCACGCCCGTTACGGCCGATCTCGACGATGGCGCCCTTGTGCTCCAGGGCACTGGTGAGGGCGAAGATATTACGCACATCGTCATCCACTAGCAGTACTTTGCGCCCCTCGAAGACCTTGTCGCGGCTGCGCGCGGTCTTGAGCATGCGCTGGCGCTCATGGGACAACTGCGATTCGACTTTGTGCAGGAACAGCGTCACTTCGTCGAGCAGGCGCTCCGGCGAACGGGCGCCCTTGATGATGATCGAGCGCGAATACTTGAGCAGGTCGGTTTCTTCTTCGCGGGTGAGGTTGCGCCCGGTGTAGACGATCACCGGCGGGAATGAGCGGATGTCCTCGGCAGTCATGCGCTTGAGCAGCTCGTTGCCGAGCATGTCGGGCAGCTTGAGGTCGATGATCATGCAGTCGTAGATGTTCTCGCGCAGCAGCGCCAAGGCGTCCTGGGCCATGGCCACGGCGGTGATCTCGACATCGTCATCGCCGATCAGGCGGGCGATGCTTTCGCGCTGCAGGTCGTCGTCCTCCACCAGCAGGATGTGCTTGAGCTTTTGGGTCAGCTTGGCTTCCAGGCGGGCGAACACTTCCTTGAGTTCTTCACGGCTGGCCGGCTTGACCGCGTAGCCCACGGCGCCCATGTGCATGGCCGCTTCGACGCGATCCTCCACCGAAATGATGTGCACCGGAATATGCCGCGTGCCGGCCAGCTCCTTGAGGCGCTGCAGCACGGTGAGGCCAGAATGGTCAGGCAGGCGCATGTCCAGCAGGATGGCATCGGGGATGTACTGGGACGCCAGCGCAAAGCCCTCGTCGGCGCCATGCGCCACCAGGCAGCTGTAACCCAACTCGTGGGCCAGGTCGAAGAGGATGCGGGCGAAGTTCGGCTCGTCCTCGATCACCAGGATGCAGCGGTTATTGAAGGGGGCCCGCTCGCGGTCATCGGCGAAGGTCGGTGCCGGCAGTTTCGGCGCCACGACGTTGGACGCCTTGGGCGCTGGCGGCAGAGTGTCTACCGCAGGGCGCAGGCTCAGGGCCTCGACTTCCTCGCCCTCATGTTCGTAGCGTTCGGGCATGACCAGGCTGAACACGCTGCCCTGCCCCGGGTTGCTCTCGACATTGATCTGCCCGCCCAGCAGGTGCGCCAGGTCACGCGAAATCGACAGGCCCAGGCCGGTGCCGCCATAGCGCCGGTTGCTGCTGCCGTCGACCTGGTGGAAGGCGCCGAAGATCGCCTGCTGCTGGTCGGCGGCAATGCCAATGCCAGAGTCACGGACGGTGAAAATGATGCCGGTATCAGCCTCGTGGCTGATGGTCATGCTGACCTGACCGTGGTCGGTGAACTTGATGGCGTTGGACAGCAGGTTCTTGAGGATCTGCTCCAGCCGTTGACGGTCGGTGAACAGCGTCACTGGTACCTGCGGCTCGACCTTGACCTCGAAGGCCAGGCCTTTGTGCTCGGCCAGCGGCAGGAACATGCCGCGCAGGCCTTCGACCAGGCGCTCCAGCTGAGTGGTCTCCGGGCGCACTTCAAGCTTGCCGGCTTCGACCTTGGCGATGTCGAGAATGTCGTTGATCAGGTTCAGCAGGTCATTGCCCGCCGAGTAGATCGATTCGGCGAACTTGACCTGCTCGGCGCTGAGGTTGCCTTCGCCGTTCTCGGCCAGCAACTTGGCCAGGATCAACGAGCTGTTCAGCGGCGTGCGCAGCTCGTGGGACATGTTGGCGAGGAACTCGGACTTGTACTTGCTCGAACGCTGCAGGTCGTCGGCGCGGGCCTGCAGCTCTTGCTGGGCCTGGCTGAGCTCATCGTTCTTGCGGTCCAGGGCGTCGGTGCGCTCGGACAGTTGTTCGTTGGTCTGTTCAAGCTCGGCCTGTTGAGTTTCCAGGTGGGCCTGGGATTCCTTGAGCACCCGTGATTGCTCTTCGAGTTCTTCGTTGGCGGTTTTCAGCTCTTCCTGTTGCACTTGCAGCTCTTCGTTCAACTGTTGGGTCTCGGCCAGCACTTCCTGCAGGCGCTGGCGATAACGCGCACTCTCGATGGACATGCCAAGGTTGCCGCCGACCCGCTCCATCAGCTCTTCATCACGCGGCTGCAAGGGGCGCAGGAAGCCCAGCTCGATCACACCATTGATCTGCCCATCATCGGTGGCGGGCATCAGCAATGCACTGCGCGGCAAGCCATTGCCGAGGCCCGAACTCAGGCGGTAGTAGTCTTCGGGCAGGTCGTCGAGGCACAACAGCCGGCCTTCGCGCACGGCCTGGGCCAACAGGCCATCGTGGTCGCCTTTGATCTGCTCACGGGCCTGCTCCTCGGCGCTCAGGCCATAGGTGGCCACGCGCACCAGGCGGCCATGTTCGTCGCGCGCATACACCGCGCCCACCACGCTGCCCAGGTAGGTAGCAAAGAAGCGCAGAATATTGTCGCCCAACATGGGCAGGGTCAGCTGCCCGAGCACCTGCTGGGCCAACTGGGTCTGGCCATTACGCAACCAGGCCTGGTGCTCCAGGCGCTCGGCCGCACGCTGCTGGGCCTGCAGGTTTTCGTCATAGCTGCTCGACAGCGCCAGCAGGTCGCGGCGCCCGAGGTAGGCCAGCAAGGCGCTGAGGCCGACGATGAACAGCACGAAGGCCGAGATCGCGGTCACGGTGACCGAGCTGACTTTCTCGTTGCGGGCCATGCGCAGTTGCTGCTCAGTGTCGATCAGGCCTTCGAATTCCTTGCGGATTTCATCGGTGATGCGCTTGCCGCGCCCATTGCCGATCGATGCCTGGTAATTGCCCTCGCTGCGGCGCAGGGTAATCATCTCGCTGCCGAAATCATTCCAGGCCTTTTGCAGGGCCAACAGCCGATCAATACGGTCAACCTGCTGCGGGTTGTCCTCGACCATGCCGCGCAGGCTCTGCAGGCTGCCGAGAATTTTCGGCTTGGCCACCTCGTAGGGGTCGAGAAAACGTTCGTCGCCGGTGATCAGGAAGCCGCGCATGCCGGTTTCCATGTCGATCGACAGCTTGACCGTTTCGTTGGCATTGCCGATCACGCGGTCCGTATGCTCGACCCACTGCATGGCCGAGAGCAGGTAGTTGATCACCGCGACGAACGCCACTGCGCCCAGCAGGCCGACCCCAAGGGGCAGGCCGATGTTGCGACTCAGCAGCTTGCGAAAGCTTTGCTGGTCAATCGAGGCTACTTGAATCATCTGAAAACGCCCGAGCGAAAAGAATCCATGAAAAAGTGTGGCACCAAGACCGTTATAATTGTCTGCCGCCGCGCTCACCGGTAATAGCGAGTCTAACCAGCTTTGCTGGCGCTGGCAGGGCATTTAGCCAGCATTTGAAGGTTGCAGGCGCGAATCGTTCCATCTGATTGCAGGGATCGGTATCCTCGGGAACTTCTGCCGTCGACCGGCGTACAGAATAAAGACATTCATTTTCACAGGATCCAAACCATGCATCTTCTGGTAGTCGAAGACGACGACATCGTACGCATGCTGATGGTCGAAGTGCTCGACGAGTTGGGCTACACGGTCATCGAAGCGGAAGACGCCGCCGCAGCACTGCGGGTGCTCGAAGACCCTGCGCAGACTTTGGCGCTGATGATGACAGACGTGGGCCTGCCGGACATGCGCGGCGATGAGCTGGCGCAATGGGCACGCAAACTTCGTCCACTGCTGCCGGTGTTGTTTGCCAGCGGTTATGCCGACAACGTAAACGTGCCGGAGGGCATGCACCTGATTGGCAAGCCGTTCAGCATCGAGCAATTGCGCAACAAGGTGGTGGACATACTGGGTACGGCCTGATGCCCGTGTGGCGGCTTTCGCGGGCAAGCCCGCTCCCACCCGAACTGTGTAGCCTCAAAGGCTAGCGCCAGACCTGTGGGAGCTGGCTTGCCAGCGATGAGGCCGGCACAAACACCACAAGGCAGTTGCTCTCACAGGTCTTTAACGACTGTGGGGGCTGCAGCCAGCTACAGTTCGCGGCGTAACAGATACGTGTCCATAATCCACCCCTTGCGCCCCCTCGCCTCCTCCCGCACTTGCAGAATCTGCGCCTTCACCGCCTGCAAAGGCCCGGCAATCAGCACCTCATCTGCGGTGCCCAGATAAGCCCCCCAGTAAATCATCAAACCCGGGTCATCCAGTGAGGCAAACGCGCACTGCCCGTCGAGCATCACCACCACATTGTCGATACGCTCCTGTTCGGCAAGGCGACGCCCAGGCAGTACAGTCAGCGGCTCACCGATACGGTTGAGCGGTACTTGGTGGCGGGCCGCCAGGGCCTGGACGCTGCTGATGCCGGGAATCACTTGCAGTCGCAGCGCCAGCCCGCCTTCGCTGACCCAATCGAGCATGCGCAGGGTACTGTCGTACAGGCCAGGCTCACCCCATAACAGAAAGGCGCCGACATCGTCGGCACCGATCTCGTGCGCGATCAACCGGCTGTACAGCGCGGCCCGCTGCCGGTGCCAATCCTGAACAGCACCCACGTAATCTAGCGCCTGGCCATCGCGGGAAGGGTCGGCGACCTGCACCAGCCGGTAGCCGCCTTCAGGCCGATAGCGCTGCAGAATAGCCTTGCGCAAGCGCACCAGCTCGTCCTTCTCCGTGCCCTTGTCGAGCACGAAGAACACGCTGGCACGACGTAACGCGTCGACCGCTTCATAGGTGACCTGGCGTGGGTCACCCGGGCCGATGCCAATCAACAACAGGTCTTTCATTGCCCTGCCCTTTCGCCAATGCCAGTCAGCCATTGTCGATCAGCCACTCACGCTTGGCAAAGCGCCCCGTCAGAAGATGGAAAAGTTGTAACTTACAATGACGCGAGTCTCATCCATATCTCGCGCCCACTTCTCATAGTTGCTGCGGTAGGTGGAATTACGCAGGCGCACACTGACGTCTTTGAACGTGCCACTTTGCACCTGGTACTTGAACTCGGTGTCGCGTTCCCATTCCTTGCCTTCGGCCGTACTGCCCGGGACTTTGATGTGGTCGCCATTGATGTAACGGGTGAAGAAGGTCAGGCCGGGCACACCCAGTGCCTTGAAGTCATAGTCGTAGCGCAACTGCCAGGAACGCTCCTGGGCGGCGGCAAAGTCGTTGACCTGGGCGTAGTTGACCAGGTACGGGTTGCTGCCATCCAAGTAAGGCATGGCGCTTTCGCCGTACATGCGCTGCCAGCCGGCGCTGACCTTATGGCCGCCCAGGCTGTAGCCGAGCATGCCACTGAAGGCGCGGTGGTCGATGTCGCCGGCGCGGGCATTGCCGATGTCGTGGCTCTTGATCACGCGCAGGTCGGCCGACAGGCTGCCTACCGCCAGCGGCTGGCTGGCCACCAGACCGAGGAAGTGCTGGCGATAGATGTTTTCAAGCTTGGCCACTTGATACTGAGCGCTGACGCGGTCATTGAAACGGTAATCGAGGCCTGCCAGGTCGAAGTGGTCGGCTTCGATGTCGCAGGCATAGCGCTTGTTCTTGCAGTGCACGCGAATGTCCTGGCGATCGGTGGAATCACGCGCGGTGTATTTGTCCAGGCGGGCCAGGGTGAACTTCAGGTCGCGCACTTCTTCAGAGGTGAGCATCGCGCCATGGAACATCGTCGGCAACAAGCGCCCATCGTTGTACTTGAGCAACGGTACATCCGGCATCATCGAGCCATACTTGAGCACGGTGCTGGACACCTTGACCTTGGCCGCCAAGCCCATCTTCGCGTATTGATCAGCCGAGTGCCGTGGATCATGGCCAGACGACGGCAACAGGCCGCTGTTACTGTCCGCAGGGCTGGAGTCGAGTTTGAAACCGACCATGCCCAGCGCATCCACGCCAAACCCTACCGGCCCTTGGGTGTAACCCGACTGAACATTGAGAATAAAGCCTTGCGCCCACTCTTCGCGCTTGGACGCGCCCTGGCTGGAACTGCTATAGCCGTCACGGAAATCCCGGTTGAAGTAGACATTGCGCGCTTCAACCTTGGCGCTGCTGTCTTCAAGAAAACCGGCGGCCTGGGCATTGACGCCGGCACACAAAAGGAACAGGCCGACAACACGGCGCCCAGGGGCGTGAGGGAGGGGGGCAAACATGCGAGGAAATATCCAGAAAGAAAGGCGAAAAACAACCTGCAGCAAACACCTGCTGCGGTACTGCGACACGCTCGAACAGTCGCCGAGCATCATCTGAAAGGATCGCTCAAAGGCTCTATTCCGGGCTATTGGACCTTGGTCTAGAGCCAGTCGCCAGCCCCGTCGAAGTCGTCAACAACTGGCGCATGAAAAACCTGTAAAGTTCCGTGCTTACTTATAAAAAGTTTGCAGTTTACCCAGTAGCGATGAATGACTACACTCGATATCAGCGAACAGCGGAACCCACCCCGTGGCCGGCGTTTTGTTCTTCTTCAATGTTCGTCACGCCCTGCCACGAAAGACGTACAGGAGTGATTACAGTGTCCAGACTTGCAGAGTTTCGAGCTGCCGAAAAAGCGCTTCAGGAACAAATGGCTCAACTGGAAGCGCTGAAAAAGGATGCCGGCCTCAAACGCGAAATCGAATTCGAGCAGAAACTAGTCGGCCTGATGAAAAGCTATGACAAGGGTCTGCGCGATATCATCGCCATCCTCGACCCCAAGGCTGCCACCCGCCCTACTGCCGCAGCCCCCAAACAACAGCGCCGCCCACGCGTGGTCAAGGTCTATGAAAACCCGCACACGGGCGAGCTGATCGAGACCAAAGGCGGCAACCATCGCGGGCTGAAAGCCTGGAAAGAAGAGTACGGCGCTGCCACCGTTGAAAGCTGGGTACGCTGATGAAACGTCCACATGGACTTCACACTTTTTTCACAAGCGCTGGCTCAGTATCGAGACAGCTAAAGGACTAGCGACCCCACGCGCCCGCACATGCGGGCCTCTAATTCAAGCGCCCTGCCTCGTGCAGGGCGCTTTCATTTGCGCAATCGCTTCACTGCCGTATCATGGCCAGCCTGTCTGTTTTGCCGGTGCCGCGCACCGGCCCCGTCTCAGGAGTTCCCATGAGCCTGCACGATCTGCAAACCCTGCCTGGCGTCACCGCGCAGCCGGACGCCGCCACCTCCAAGTTCGTCTTCAACCACACCATGCTGCGGGTCAAGGACATCGAGAAGTCGCTGGACTTCTACACCCGCGTTCTGGGCTTCCGCCTGGTGGACAAGCGCGACTTCCCGGAAGCCGCCTTCAGCCTGTACTTCCTGGCCCTGGTCGACCCGGCGCAGATCCCTGCCGATGACGCCGAGCGCCATCAGTGGATGAAGTCGATCCCAGGCGTTCTGGAGTTGACCCACAACCACGGCACCGAAAACGACGCCGATTTTGCCTACCACAACGGCAACACCGACCCACGCGGTTTCGGCCATATCTGCGTTTCGGTGCCGGACGTGCGTGAGGCCTGCGCGCGCTTCGAAGCACTCGACGTGCCCTTCCAGAAACGCCTGGCAGATGGCCGCATGAACCACCTGGCCTTCGTCAAGGACCCGGACGGTTACTGGATCGAAGTGATCCAGCCGACCGAACTCAAGGGCTGAGGCACACCGCTATTCGCTCGTCGGGCCGGGAACTCCCGGCCCCTTGCTGTGGTATATGAAGGTAACCGCTTCATAAGCACAGCGAGGTAAGGACGATGCAATCTCTTCACTGTGAGCACCGCAAGTACACCATCACCGCCAGTGTGATGCCCCACCCCGACTCCCCCCTGCCCTATGCCGCCGGCTGCCTGATCACCGACCCTGAAGGGCACACCAGCAAGCGCATCTCGATGCCGATGAAATTTTTCTCAGACCTTGAGAATGCCCAGCATGTGTCGCTGGCCCATGGCCGTGCGCTGGTGGATGAACAGCTGGACAAGGGGCACAAAGCCTTCTGATTGACGCAACATAGCGCGCCCCTCCTGTAGGAGCAGCCTTGCGCTGCGAAGAGGCCGGTGCAGCGATCAGAGATTGATGATCCTTGTACCGGCCTCTTCGCAGCACAAGGCTGCTCCTACAGAGGGTCGCGCGCGTATGCGACGGCTGCTTCTACTTGCTCACGCGTAGGGCGCACGCCGGTATACAGCACGAACTGCTCCAGCGCCTGCAGCGCAATCACCTCTAGGCCCGTGATCACTGGCTTGCCCAATGCCTGGGCCCGGCGAATCAGCGGCGTCTGCGCCGGCATCGCCACCACATCGAACACCCGCTCGGCCGCCGCAATGGCCTGTTCGCTAAAGGCCAGCGCGTTGGCCTCCTGCCCGCCAGCCATGCCGATCGGCGTCACGTTTATCAGCATCGGCGGGCACAGGTCGCCGAGCTCAGCCACCCAGCGATAACCACAAACATCCGCCAGTTGCCGCCCCGCCTGTTCATTGCGCGCGACGATCGTGCCCTGGGTAAAGCCCGCGTCACGCAAGGCACTCGCCACCGCCTTGGCCATGCCACCACTGCCGCGCAGAGCAAACGCAGTCGTCGGGTCGACCTCGTGTTGCGCCAGCAACTGCCGCACCGCCAGGTAATCAGTGTTGTAGGCCTTCAGGTGGCCACCGGTATTGACCAGGGTATTGACCGACTCGATTGCCGCAGCGGACGGGTCCACCTCGTCGACCAAGGCCATGCAGGCTTCCTTGTAAGGCATCGACACCCCGCACCCACGAATACCCAAGGCACGAATGCCTGCGACCGCCGCCGGCAAGTCGTCTGTGCTCATGGCCTTGTAGTAGAAGTCCAGCCCCAACTGTTGGTAGAGGTGGTTGTGGAAACGCACGCCGAAGGTGCCAGGCCGCCCGGCCAGGGAGATGCACAGCACCGTGTCTCTGCTGGGAGTTGTCGACATAACCTGCTCCATTTTCAGAACTGAATCGTTTGTTCAGCGTATCAGACGCAGCCGCTTGTCGTCCCTTACACAACCTTTACCGTTTCCCTGTGCTCAGCTGACAGAGGCAGAGTCATAGTATTAGGGCCCCATCTGTGGGGTTGCCCTGCGAGGACGCTTTATGAACCGTCACATTCCCGTAATCGCCCTGCTGGTCGGTGCCCTGGCCATCAGCGGACAAGCTGCTGCCCATGGTGGCCATGGCGGTGGCGGTGGTTGGTATGGACCCGGCCCGCTGTTCGGCGCGGCGGTGGTCGGTGCCGTGGTGGGGGCAACGGTTTATGGCGGTCGTGATCGCACCGTGTATGTGGAGCGCCAGCCAGTCTATTACGCACCGCAGCCGGTCTACGTACAGCCGCCGCCGCAGCCGGTGTACTACCAGCCCTACTATGCACCGGCCCCGCCGCCACCGGGCTATCGCCCTTATTACGGCCCGCCCCCGGTGTACTACGGGCCACCCCGTTGGTGACCGTTGATAAAACCAATGATCACTATCAACTCAGTTAATTTCAAACCGCTGCGGCCGCTGCGTAAGGTAGGGCCATGTTTTACAGGAGGTCCACATGGCCACTATCCAGATCATGTCCGTCGTCGGCAGCGCCGTCCCCCCTTCACTGCGTCAGCAAGGCCTGCTGGCCTGCTGGTACTTGGTGCGTAACGGTGAACCCGTGAGCGGCCCCTTGGCGACCCGCGCCTCGGCTCAAGCCCTGGCCGACCAGCTGCAGCCAGATACCCTGGTCGCTTGACAGTATTTGTTGTGCGTTGCTCCCTACCTTATGGCCCGCCGCTTGGCGGGTCTTTTTTTGCCCGTGTGATCCGACGAGCGGAGGCGGCAGAACCGATCCAGCATGAAGCTTTTTTCATTTCGCCGGGTCGCTTCAACGAGCAATCGACAGCACTTCGACCATACTCCACAATGCAGCGGTTTTTTGGGGGAAAACCCTTGCACAGCCAACGACATACCAACTTTTAGTGAGCCTCAACGTGAAAACATCCCTGTCCATCCTCAGCCTGCTGCTGTTGCTCACAGGTACCGCGACCCTCCCGTCGACTGCTGCTGCACAACCCCCGGCCCAGGTGCAACGTGACCCGGCCAAATTGCACTTGGCTTCGGGCAGCGCCTTGCTGATCGACCTGAACACCAATCAGGAACTGTATGCCAGCCACGCCGACCGCGTGGTGCCCATTGCCTCGGTGACCAAACTGATGACGGCGATGGTGGTGCTGGACGCCAAGCTGCCCATGGATGAAATGCTCACCATGACCATCGCCAACAACCCGGAGATGAAGGGTGTGTATTCGCGGGTGCGCCTGGGCAGCCAGCTGAACCGCCGCGAGACCTTGCTGATTACCCTGATGTCGTCGGAAAACCGTGCGGCCAACAGCCTGGCCAACCACTACCCCGGCGGTTACCCGGCGTTCATCAAGGCCATGAACGCCAAAGCCCGCAGCCTGGGCATGGCGCACACCCGCTATGTCGAGCCGACTGGCCTGTCGACGCAGAACGTGTCCAGCGCCCGCGACCTGTCCAAGCTGTTGATGGCGTCGCGCAAGTACCCGATGCTGAGCGAACTGTCGACCACCCGCGAGAAGACCGTGGCCTTCCGCGCGCCCAACTACACCTTGGGCTTCCGTAACACCGACCACCTGGTGAACAAGAGCAACTGGGACATCAAGCTGACCAAGACCGGCTTCACCAACGAGGCTGGCCACTGCCTGGTGCTGCTGACCCGCATGGACAACCGCCCGGTGGCCATGGTGATCCTCGATGCCTTCGGCAAGTACACCCACTTCGCCGATGCCAGCCGCATGCGTCAGTGGCTGGAAACCGGTGCAGCCAAGCCTGCGCCAGCAGTGGCCATGCAGTACAAGGCTGACCGGGTGAAGGGGCGCTTGGCGGCCGAGTAAGCCAGGCGCGTTGCTGTTGGCGTACGACCTGGGGGCTAGCTCGCTTGCACGATGATCTGGCTCTGCAGGTCCTTGACCATCGCCTCGAGCGTCGGCTTCATGGCGGCAAAATCCTCGGGTGAACACACCACGTTCGGGCGGCTGAACTTGAAGTGCCGCTCGATCACCACCGCATTCCCCTCCTGGGCGTAACGCGCGCTGTATTCCACATTGCCGTCTTGCAGACGCACCTGTTTGGGGATCGCCAGCACGCTGACCTCCGATGGGAATTCGAAGCGCGATGTTTCCACGGTGTCGTTGGAAATGCACACGAAGTGCTGGCTGCGTTCCTTCTCCATGGCAAAGCTGTAAACGTTCTGCGAGATGCCCCCTGCCAGACTGCTCAAGGCCACCACCCCCACCGGCCCGGGCAGGTTGACGAGGTTTTCCGTGCGCCCATCAACGGTGCTGACAAACTCGCCAGTGGCGCTCGGCGGGCGTACCTGGAACGTACCGCTGCCGCGCTGCCCATAGGCGCCGAGCACTTTTTCGACGAGCAGTTCACGGTCGGCCGGCTTCATCGATTTAACCCCATAACGGCTGACCTCGCTGGCCCAGCCTTGCACGGTGGCAACGTTGGTGAAATCCGCCGCCCCCTTGCCGTTGACCTTGAACTTCAGGTCGCTGGACACCTTGTTGAGCTGGATGGCCGGGGTACGCCCGAACTCGCCTGTGGCAGTCAGCAGCACGCGCTTGTTCAATGTGCCCAGCGGCAGGTAGCCTGCGGCAATCGAAGGGTCGGTGGAGTCCAAATACAGGTCCAGGCTCGGCACGTAGGTGATCACGTGGTTCAACACCCCCAGCGCAGGGACCTTGGGAAACACATAGGCATTGCCCAGGTTGATCAAGGCCGGTGTGCTTTTGATACCCGCCGCCGCCAGCAGCGCTTCAAGCAGTGCCACATGGTCCTTGCAATCACCGTAGCGGTTGTCCAGCACGGTCTGCGCGGCATGTGGCACCACCCCGCCGGCACCGACATACACGGCGACATAGCGAATGTTCTCACGCACCCAGTCGCTGAGCGTCAGCGCCTTTTCCCGTGCGGTAGGTAAGTGAGCCGTCAGACGGTGCGCCAACTCGGTGATCGGTGCCGTGACCTCGACCTTGGCCCGTGCCTGATAGGCCTCGGCGAACTGTTTGAAATCGGTGAAGGTCGAGACGGCCAGATAATGCCCGTAGTCCAGGTAGGACACCGCACTGGCCTCGATCCGCGCCCGGTCCGCCGGCACGTAGTCCCAGCGGTAGACCGTGCGCCCGGGTGCAGCCACCGGCATCGACGCCTTGAAGCTGCGCGCGTCCGCTTGCAGGGGCATGTCCTCGGGCATGTCGTAGGTCAGCGTGAACTGCTCGACCGGGTGGAATTCCGGCACGGTGATGTCTTCGAACTGCCCCGGGAACAGCGGCGTGAATCGGTTGCGCTGGTAATGCAGAACCAGGCGATCCCCCACCGCAACTTCAGGGAAGATGATGACCTTGTTGACGCTGTCCTGAAACATCGGCGCCTGCGCAGACGCCTGCTCTTGCTGTTCCTTGATGTGCGCGGCATCCACCCGCACTTTGCGCCCATCGGGCTTTTGCGTGTAGGCCTCGATCACTTCCAGGGTTTCCAGCGAGCGGTTGAAGCTCACCGGCTGCTGGGCGCGGGCCTTGATGGCGCGTTCGTCATTGATCAGCAAGACACTGTCGACGTCCAGGCGGTGGCTGCCATCCTTCTGCACGACAAAGGTCTGCTCGACCTTTTCCAAGGTCACGGAGCGGTCAGTGCCATCGGTGAAGGCCTGCGCCGAGCCACACCAGCTCATTGCAAGCGGCAGCAGCATAGCGGCGACAAGGTAAGACTGTTTCAGCATGGAGATCCTTCTCAATCGAGGTGTATCGAGGCTGCCATCAATCGACAATGATACTCATTGGCGTGGCAAGATGGCAAAATGATTGCACTTCCTGTGCTCACATTGCCAGCGCGGCCAGCACCTCGGCAGACGTCGTCACCTGGCGGAAGTGGTGCTTCCACAAGTCGATGCCCATCTTCCCGGACCTGTCCAGCGACGACCCTACCGTCATGTCGGTCACCAGGGTTGGCGTGAGCCCCGCATCGAACAACGCAAAGCCTGCAGCCAGCACGCAGGTTTCGGTTTGCATGCCGCACACCAGCACCCGCTCCACGCCCAGTTGCTTGATGTATTCGAGGGTTTCGACGGTCTGCCCGTAGCCATGCTTGACGAACACCTGGTCTGCTTCGACCAGGCTCTCGTCCTCGGCTGCCGGGTGCCAGCCCAACTGACGCTGGAACGGCGTGGCCTGCTCATCGTGCAGTTCGACCGAGGCGATGGTCGGGATATTCGCCGACAACCGCCGCAAACCGTCGACCAGCCATTCGGGCGGGCTGAAGGTGGATTGAACATCGACGATGAGCAAAACCTGGCGCATAAGGGTCTCCGGCCATGGGCAAAAAGCGCCGAGTATAACGTGGTGCTAGCACTGCGGTTTGCTGAAAACAGTGCCTGCATGGCCCGCATCGAGGCTACCGCCGATGCAATGCCAAGGTCTGATACTTCTAGCCATCCCCGCGATCCGCGCAGCTTTTTACACCTGACACCCCGGAGTACGACGCGTAAGTTCTCATCAGATCATCAACAGATCCTTTGCCCCATCATGAACCAACAACGAGGTGAGTTTGCCCCCCCGGCAGCGGCTCGCCATTTACTTGATGGGCGATGCTGATACGGCCCAACTGGTGCGGACCAACGATACCGAGCAAGGCGAAGTCGGATGACTGCTCGCAGCTTACTCGTCTTCGCCGCTAAACTCGCCACTCTCCTTCCATGGCAGCCCGCACAATGGATTTGCACTCAACCCCACGCCTCGCTCAGCCCGAAGACGTCGATGCGCTTATAGCGCTGGACGCCATTGCCCGGCACGCGCCGCAACGGCGATCCTTCATCGCCCAGGCAATCGCCAGTCGCCAATGCTGGGTAGCTGCGGACGCGCACGATGCCTCGCTACTGACGGGGTACGGCGTGCTCAACGACGCCTTCTACGACCATCCCTTCATTGCGCTGGTCGTGGTGAGGGAGTCGGCACGCCGCCGCGGTATTGCCGGAGCCATCATGCGGACATTGGAGGCGCAATGCAGGGGCAGCAAGTTGTTCACTTCGACGAATGCATCGAATGCTCCGATGCAGGGTCTTCTTAGCAAACTGGGCTTCATCAGGAGCGGGCAGATCGACAACCTGGATGAAGGCGATCCCGAGCTCATCTTTGTCAAATTCCTCTCGTGAGGCGGGTGTTCGCACGCGAACCCGCGAACACCGGTCATGGCTACCCCCCGATCACCAATCGTAGGTCATCTCCACCGACGCCACGCGCTCTTGGCCGTAATAGCAACCGAACGCGTAGTTGCAGTCCGACACATACTCGCGGTCGAAGATGTTCTGTACATTCAGGCTGGCCTGCAAACCGCGCAGGCTCGCGTCGAATTTGCCCAGGTCGTAGCTGACGGTAGCGTCATACACCGCGTAGGCCGGCACGTCGAACGAGTTGGATGAAGCACCCGGTTTACGGCCGGTGTAGCGGGCACCTGCGCCGAAGGTGAGGCCGTTGAACATGGCCTGGGTAAAGTGGTAATCCACCCACAGGGACGCCGATACCGGCGCCTGCGACTCGCTGCGGTTGCCTTGGTCGCCGTAGTTGCTCTTGGTGTAGAACGAGTCGATGTAGGTGGCTGCCGCCAGCACGTCGATGTTGTCGAGGGTGGACTTGAGTTCAAGTTCAACGCCACGCGAGCGCACCTCACCGTCCTGCGCCTGGTACTGGGGGTTGTCGTCGTCCTGGGTCAACACGTTCTTCTGCTTGACCTGGAACACCGACGCGGTGAGCAAGGTGCCCTCGACCGGCTGGTACTTAACCCCCACTTCGTACTGTTCACCCTCGGTCGGCTCAAACGACTTGCCGGCGCTGTCCGTGCCCAGTGTCGGCAAGAACGACTGGGAATAGCTGACGTAAGGCGCCAGGCCAAACTCGGTGACGTAGGTCAGGCCGATACGGCCCGTGAACTTGTTGTCACGCTGTGAAGCGATGCTTTTGGCCAGCAGGTCTTTGTTGTCGATTTCTGCCCAGTCCTGGCGGCCACCAACGGTCAGGACCCACTCGTCGAGCTTGATCTGGTCCTGCACATACACCCCAGTCTGGCGAACGGTATTGTCCCATTGGGTGTCCAGCACAGGGGTTACGCTGCTGGTGTCGTAGTTGTTCTTGCCGTAGAGGTCGACGGGCAACACGTTGTAGGCGTTATAGCCATCGTATTTGCGGGAGAAGTGGCGGTAGTCCACGCCGGCCAGTGCGGTGTGCTGCAGCGCGCCGGTATTGAATTTGTACTCAAGATTGTTATCGAGGGTGTAGGCGATATTGTGCTGGCGCCAGTCGAGCTTGACCCGGTTGGCCCGGGTGTAATCCACCCCCTCGTCGTCCGTAACGAAACTGCGCAGGTAGAAGCCTTTGTAGCGGTCACGCACATCGGTGTAGCGCGCTGTGGAACGTACCGCCAGGTCATCGCTGAAGCGGTGGCTGAAGTCGTAGCCGAAGATGTACTGGTTACGCTTGTAATCGTTGTAGTGCGAGTCGCCCGAGAAGAAGTCGCGGTCGATGCGCTGGCCCGTCGGGCCACGCTTGAGCGAACCGATCATCGGCAGCGACTGGTAGTCGGCAAGGCCGTCGTCGCGCTGCACCTGTGCCAGCACCGTCAGGGCGGTGTCTTCGTTCGGCGCCCAGGTCAGGCTTGGCGCCAGCAGCAGGCGTTCGCTGTGGGTGTGCGCCACCTGCTCGTTGCCTTTGTCGGCCACACCGACCAGGCGATAGGTGAACGCGCCCTGCTCATCCAATGGGCCGCTGGTGTCGAACGCACCGTTGACCCGGTTGTAACTGCCGGCACCCAGCTTGACCTGGTTGCGCTGCTCGCGGGTCGGGCGTTTGGAGACCATGTTGATCAGCCCGCCCGGCTGGTTTTGCCCGTAGAGCACCGACGATGGGCCCTTGAGCACCTCGATGCGTTCCAGGGTATAGGGGTCGATCTGTGGCGCGCCGCCCAGGCTGCCCGCATACGGCAGGTACGCGCCATCCAGGTACAGCGGGGTCGGGGCGAAGCCGCGGCTGGTGATTTCGTCGGCAATGCTGTTGCGATCGGTGAACCCCCCCGTTGCCAGCCCCGGCGTATAACGCAATGCCTGGGTCAGGTTGCGCGCGCCCTGGGCCTGTACCTGGTCGGCAGTGACGACGTTGATGGCCTGCGGGATTTCCAGAATCGGCGTATCGGTCTTGGTCCCCGTCGCGCTGCGGGTGGCGACATAACCGGTTACCGGCCCGTAGGCCGACTCCACGGACGTGCCGGTGATGCTGGTACTGTCGAGTTGCAGCGTCGACGCATCCCCGACCATGGGCAACAGCGAATAGCTGCCGTTGGCCTGGCGCAGCACCTGCAACTGGCTGCCCACCAGCAATTGGCGCAGGCCGGCCTCGGCACTGTAGCGGCCATGCAAGCCTGGCGACTTCAACGACTGCACGTAGGACGGTTCGAACGACACGGTCACCCCCGCCGCCTCCGCGAACTGGGTGAGCGCAGCGCCCAGCGGGCCGGCCGGGATGTCGAATGCGGCTTCGACACGGGTCTGGGCCATGGCTGGCGGGGCGATCATCGCCGCAGCCAGAGGCGTCGCGAGCGCGATGCTGAACAGCGCGCGATTGACCGCCCGCGTCATTGGTTTTTTGGCACAGTTGATGAGGATAACGGGGTTGCGAGTGTCTGAAGGGAGCATGGGTATTCCTTTCGCCCTGCGGCAGTTTTTACGGCGTCTGATGCGCCTCTACTTAACAAGTCGAATGAGAATTGAAATCGATAACCCCCCTTGGGTAAAAGAGTGCCTGCTTTTGGTTTTGATGTGAGGCGTATATCGAGCGCCGCACGCGGCGTTTCGCAGCACAAGGCTGCTCCTACATTTTTTCGGGCCAATTATTCCTGCGCACAGGCGCGACTGGCCCGAAACAACTGTAGGAGCAGCCTTGTGCTGCGAAGCGCCGCGCGGGCGGCGCTCGATCTCATAGGCGCTGAAAATGCTGAGCGAACACCTTCCCCCCTAAGCCCTCAAACAGCCTCGACCCGCGTCCAGAACCGGCTGAACCGCCGAATGCGTACCGGCAAGGTGCGGGTGAGGTTGTCCAGGGCAGTATCGATATTGCCCAGCTGAAACGCGCCGGACAGGCGCAGCTCGCTCACGGCCGCGTCACACCCCAAATGGCCGGGCCGATAACGTTGCAGTTCGCTAACAACATCGGCAAGGCGCCAGTCGTCCACCACCAGCATGTCGCGGGTCCAGGCATCCGCCAGCGCTGTCGCGGGCTGTACCACGCCGGCTTCATCCGCGCGAAAGACCAGTTGCTGACCGGCCTCGACACGCACGGCCGCCAGCGTGTGCGCCGTGCGTACCTCCACGGCATGTTCCAGCACGAAAACCCGAGTGACGTCAGCATCACAGCGGACAGTAAAACGCGTGCCCAGGGCGCGAATGCTGCCTTGTTCGGTGTGCACGATAAACGCTCGGGCCTGCGCGTCGCGCGCGGTTTGCACAAGGATCTCCCCGCCCAACAGGTGCAAGGCGCGCCATTGGGCGGTGTAACGGATATCGACAGCGGTGGCGGTGTTCAATTGCAAGCGGCTGCCATCCTCCAGGCGCAGCGAACGGCGCTCGCCAACCCCTGTGCGTTGGTCGGCCATCAACCGCGCGATGCCCCCCTCGTGCCAGGCCAGCCCCCCTGCCCCACCCGCAGCCAGCACAATCGACATCACCTTGAGCACTTCGCGGCGCTTGGCCCTGGCACTGCTCAGGGTTGGCCGAGCGATGCCTGGTGCCACGTGCTCGAAGGTGCCCTGCAAGCGCGCCAGGCGCTCCCAGGCCTGCCGGTGAAGTGGATCGCTGAGCAACCAGCGCTGATGCGCGGCGCGCGTACGTTCATCGGCATCGCAGCGCAACTCGACATACCAACTCGCCGCGGCTTCGAGCACGTTCCGATCCAGTGGCGGGGCCCCGGCCACGGTTCAGTCCTCGGCCAGCATCAGGCAATGGGTCAGTGCCCGCACTGCATGCTTCTTGACGGTGGTAACCGAAATGTCCAGGCGCCGCCCGATCTCGACATAGCTCAAGCCATCCAACTGGGCCATCAGGAAAATCTCCCGGGTACGGGCGCCCAGGCCGTCGAGCAGGCGGTCGATTTCCATCAACGCTTCGATGATCAACGTGCGCGCCTCGGGCGAGACGTCGACCTGCTCGGGGCGGGCGGCAAGCGTTTCCAGGTAGGCCTGCTCAACAGCACGGCGGCGGAACATGTCGATCATCAGGCTACGGGCGATGCTGGAGAGGTACGCCCGTGGCTCGCGCAGCTCGGCCGCCTTGCGCAGGGTCAGCACGCGGATGAACGTGTCCTGGGCCAGGTCCGCCGCATGCTCGACACACCCGAGCTTGTTGCGTAGCCAACCGCACAGCCAGGGATGGTGCTCCGCGTAGAGGGTATGCACGGTTTTTTGCAGGGAAGGGTCAGCGCAGGACATGGGGTGAACCGGTCAGGACGTCTTTAATAATGACTCTCATTTAACATGAGCCATCCAACGCTGTGCAACTCTTCATTCACGCGACATCATTCATGGCTTCATTCATGCCGCTACTGCCATGCCGCCAAGCTGTCTTCCGGCCCATCGGCATGGCTTTTAAAAAACGCCCTCAAGTGCTCGATGAAACACGATACCTTCGCGGACAGGTTCAAACGCTCAAGGTAAACCGCGTAGATATCCGCCGGCGGTGTCTGGTAATCACCCAACACCTCCACCAGGCGCCCACTGCGCAAGTGGTCCGCCAGGTTCCATTCGGCCCGCATCAGGATGCCTTGCCCCTCCAACGCCCAGTTCAACGCCACCTCACCATCGTTGGTGCTCAGGCTTCCACGCACCTTGACCGATTCTGACTGCTTGCCACGGCTCAAGCGCCAGAGGCCAAAGGCGGCATCGTTCTGGCGTAACACGATGCAATTGTGTGCAGCCAGGTCCTTGGGCACCTCGGGTGTTCCGCAGGCTTCCAGGTAGCTGGGCGCGGCACACAGCCTGCGGCGGTTGGCTGCGATCTTGCGCGCGATCAGGCGCGAGTCGGGCAATTCACCAAAGCGGATAGCCACATCGATTGCGTCATTGGGCAGCTGGATGGGCCGATCGGTCAGGTGCAGTTGCACCTCCACCTCGGGGTAACGCTTGGCAAACGATGAAATCGCCGGCCCCACATGGGTACGGCCAAAGCCCAACGGCGCATTGACCCGCAGCAGGCCCTTGGGCTCGGCGCGGCTGCTGGACACCTGGCGCTCCATCTCCTCGATCTCACCGAGTATGCGCCGGGCATTGACCAGGTAGGTCTCGCCCTCGGCGGTCAGGCTAATGCTGCGTGTGGTGCGGTTGAGCAACCGCACGCCCAGCCGCTGTTCCAATTGCGCCAGGCGCTTGGAGACCGCAGGTGGGGTCAGGTTCATCTCACGCGCGGTGGCAGCCAGGCTGCCCACGCGGATGAGCTGGGTGAAAAAGGCCAGCTCGGACACTGGATTCATAATTAACCTGAAGGAAACAATGAGTTGAATTTCATTGTATTACACGGTTTTTAAAAAACCATTACCTTGGCCCTGCGTGATTAACCCTAAGAAATCTGGGCTATCGAGCTGCCACGGCCAGGTGTTGCCTGCCGCCACCGATAAGCCCAGCCGCCACAAGAACCGACTCACAACAATAATTCGGAGACGGCAATGGCCAAGCGAGTGTTAGGCAAGTTGTACGTGCAGGTGCTGATCGGGGTAACCCTCGGGGTACTGATCGGGGTGTTCTGGCCACAGGTCGGCGCAGACCTCAAGCCGGTGGGCGATGCCTTCATCAAACTGATCAAGATGGTCTTCGCACCGATCATTTTCGCCACGGTGGTGCTGGGCATCGCCAAAATGGAAAACATGAAAGAGCTCGGCCGCGTGGGCGTGCGTGCGCTGATCTACTTCGAAGTACTGTCCACCTTTGCCCTGGTGCTGGGCCTGGTCGTGGTCAACCTTGTACAGCCTGGGCAAGGCATGAACGTCGACCCAGCCACCCTCGATGCCAAAAGCATTTCCACCTACACCGCGGCAGCTGCAAACAGCTCGGGCGGGTTCATCGACTTTCTGTTGCATGTCATCCCCGGCAGCGTGACCGATGCCTTTGCCAAGAATGAGATCTTGCCGATCCTGCTGTTCTCGACCTTGTTCGGCATCGCCCTCTCGCACCTGGGCCCGCGCGGCAAACCGATGGTCGATGTGCTTGAAGCGTTCTCCCACGGCATGTTCTTCATTGTCGGCATGATCATGCGCGTGGCGCCGCTCGCGGCCTGTGGTGCAATGGCATTTACCGTCGGCAAGTACGGGCTGGGCTCGATCGTCTCGCTCGGCAAGCTGATGGCAACCATGTACCTGACCTGCTTCCTGTTCGTGGTGATTGTGCTGGGCGCCATCGCTCGGCTGTCCGGTTTCAGCCTGTGGAAGTTCCTCAAGTACCTCAAGGAAGAACTGTTCACCGTACTGGGCACCAGTTCATCGGAGTCGGTGGTGCCGCAACTGATGAACAAGCTGGAGAAGGTCGGCGTGTCCAAACCGGTGGTGGGCCTGGTGATCCCTTCCGGCCTGACCTTCAACCCGGACGGGCAATGCATCTACTACACCATGGCGGCCATCTTCATCGCCCAGGCCACCAACACGCCACTGACGCTGATGGACCAGTTGATCGTGCTGGGCGTGCTGCTGCTGACCTCCAAAGGCTCTGCAGGTGTGACCGGCTCTGGCTTCATCACCCTGGCCGCAACTTTGGCAACCATGGACAACATCCCGGTGGCCGGCATGGTGCTGCTGCTGGGCGTCGACCGCTTCATGTCCGAGGCCCGCGCCATCACCAACACCATCGGCAACGCCGTCGGCACCGTGGCCATTGCGCACTGGGTTGGCGCTTTGGACAAGCCGCGCATGGCCCAGGTGCTGGACGGCCAGCTACCCGCAGAACCCGAAAAACCCGAGGCCACTCAGCTACACACCCCGCTTCTACACAGGGAGGCCAGCACCAGCGGCACCCTGGCCCCCTGAAAACGCAGACATCGAACAATCAGCCTTGTGATGCAGTGAGGAAAAAACCGTGGATAAAGAATCAGCCGTGTCATCGCTCACCGACGTGATGGCGAAGTTCACCGCCTATATCGGCAAGCGCCTGCCCAAAGACGTCAAGGAGAAAACCGCAAAACTGCGCGCCGCAGAAACCAACCCACTGGCCATTGCCGTGTATGACTCGATGGCCGACAACCAGGAGTACGCCGACAAACTCGACCGCCCCAGCTGCCAGGACACAGGGGTCATTCAGTACTTCATCTCGGCGGGGGCCAGGTTCCCGCTACTGAGCGAGCTTGAAGGCATTCTGGAAAACGCCACCAAAGAGGCCACCATCAAGGGCCCGCTGCGCCACAACGCGGTAGAAACCTTCATCGAGAAAAACACCGGCACCAACACCGGCTCGAAGATCCCGTGGCTGGACTGGGAAATCATCCCGGATGCCGACTACGCCATTGTCGATGTGTACATGGCCGGTGGGGGCTGCACCTTGCCAGGCTCGGCCAAGGTGCTGATGCCAGGCCAGGGCTATGAAGGGGTCACCGAGTTCGTCTTCGACGTGATCACTTCGCGAGGCGTCAATGCGTGCCCGCCCTTGCTGGTTGGCGTTGGCGTGTCGACCTCGGTGGAGACCGCTGCGCGCCTGTCGAAAAAGGCGATCCTGCGCCCGGTCGATTCTAGCCACCCGAACGAAAGCGCCGCCATGATGGAAAAGCTTCTGGAAGATGGCCTCAACGAAATCGGCATCGGCCCGCAGGGGCTGACTGGCAACAGCAGTGTCATGGGCGTAAACATCGAGTCTTCCGCGCGTCACCCCTCGACCATTGGCGTCGCGGTATCGACCGGTTGCTGGGCGCACCGCCGCGGCAAGATCCGCATCAACGCCGACCTGTCCTACGACATCCTCTCGCACGAAGGGGTAGTACTGTGAAAAAGATCCTGACCACCCCGATCAAAGACGAAGACCTGGCCAACCTCAATGTCGGCGACGTGGTTTATCTCACCGGCCAGTTGGTGACGTGCCGCGACGTCGCGCACCGTCGTTTGATCGAGCTCAAGCGAGAGTTGCCGGTTGACTTGCGCGGCGGTGCGATCTTTCACGCTGGGCCTATCGTGCGCAAAAAAGACGATGGAAGTTTCGAGATGGTGTCCATTGGCCCAACCACCAGCATGCGCATGGAGAAGTTCGAAAAGCAGTTCATCGAGCAAACCGGCGTCAAGCTGATCATTGGTAAAGGCGGCATGGGGCCGGAAACCACCACCGGCTGCCTGGAAAACAAAGCCGTGCATGCGGTGTTCCCAGGGGGCTGTGCGGTGCTGGCTGCAACGCAGGTAGAAGAGATCGAACGTGCCGAGTGGCAAGACCTGGGGATGCCTGAAACCCTGTGGGTCAACCGGGTACGGGCGTTCGGCCCGCTGATCATTTCCATCGACACCAAGGGCAATAACCTGTTCGAACAGAACAAGGCCCGCTTCAACGCGCGCAAAGGGGCGGTGATCGAGAAGATCAACAGCCAGGTTCGCTTCATCAAATAACCGCGCCAAATCGGGGCCGCTATGCGGCCCCGATACAAGCACCTCATGCCTTCGACAATTCGCCAATCTTCTCCAGCCGCGCCCGCACGATGTTGCGGCTGATGTTCAACAACCGCCCGGTCTGCAGCTGGTTCCCGTGGCAATACCGATACGCCGCCCGGAATACCGTCTCCTCGATGTGCTCATACAGGTTCGGCACGTTCTGCTCGAACAACGCCAACAAGGCGCTTTCAAGGTTAGGCGGCGCCGCGAGCGCGGCCGGGGCGTTGGCCTGCGTGGCATACACCTGGGCCGCACCCTGCGGCCTCATGTCCACCAAGTGCAGGTCTGCGGGCGCTACCACCTGGTAGCGGCATACCAGCAAGGCATGGTGGATCGCGTTTTCCAACTCGCGGATGTTGCCCGGCCAGCTGTGGGCCAGTAATTTGCGCTCGGCATCCGGGCTGAGCGACGCACGTTCATAACCCAGGCGCCGGCAATGCTCTTCGATGAAAAATTCGGCCAAGGGCAGGATGTCGCCGGGCCGCTCACGCAGCGGTGGCAGGCGGATGGTGGCGACGTGCAGGCGGTAGAACAGGTCTTCGCGAAAATGCCCCGCCACCACAGCGTCGGCCAGGTTGACGTTGGTCGCGGCCACCAGGCGCACGTTGATCGGGATCGGTGTACGCGAGCCCAGCCGCACGACTTCGCGCTCCTGCAGCACCCGCAGCAACTTCACCTGCATGTTCAACGGCAGGTCCCCAATCTCGTCGAGAAACAGCGTGCCGCCATTGGCCGCCTCGAACCAGCCGGCTTTGTTCGAGGTGGCTCCGGTGAACGCCCCTTTCTCATGGCCGAACAGTTCGCTTTCCACCAGGGTTTCGGCAAAGGCACCGCAGTTCACCGCCACGAACGGTTCGCGGCCACGGCGGCTCAGCTGATGGATGTGGCGAGCGACAAGTTCTTTGCCGGTTCCGGTTTCGCCGATGATCAGGGTATTGGCCTCGCTGGGCGCCAGGCGCTCGATACGGCTGAGCAGCTCCTGGGAGCGAGGGTCCTTGAACACAAGCACGGTGGCACGTACCGACTTGGTCAGCTCTCGGGCATTAGGGTGGGTGATCAGCGACATGGGGGCATTCCTGGCAATTGACGCGCAGCCCCATAGTGCCCGAAACAAATTAGATCAAAAAATTATTAATTAATATTTATATATTCCATTTTTGAATATTTGATATTCCAACAACCGACTGCTGCTGCAGCAGCAACGCGCCAGCACTGCCCTGCGTGCCGATCAGCAGGCTGGGCTGCACGCCGCGCCCCTCCCATGTGCTGAAGGCCCCGCCGTTAAAGGCCTGCAGCCGCCTTTTCAAAGACTGGCATGCATTTCGCTCCTGGCCTGGCAATGCCTGGTTCGCTGCAGCACGCGGCCCAGACCTGTTGAACCCTTGTTTGGAGCCGCACATGAACACACTCTGGCGTCACGGCCTGGCCCTGTTGGGCGGCCTGTTACTCAGCCTGACCACATTGGCCGCCGAGCCACCGGCAGCGGTGCGTATCGCCATCGTTGCCTTCACCCAAGGCGGCGCGCCGGTCTTCGGGGGCATCCCGGGGCGGGTGATCGAAGACGGCTGGCTCGAACAGCAGTTGGCCGCCCGCGGCGTGAAGCTGCAATGGACCGCCCTGCCCCACGCCGGCGCGGGGCCACAAATCAACGAAGGTTTCAGCAACGACAGCCTAGACTTCGCCGTACGCGGCGACCTGCCCTCGGTCATCGCTGGCGCCGGCCAAGTGCCCGGCAAGCTGATCGTGCCGGGTGGCAGCGGCAACAACATTTACCTGGTGGTGCCCAGCGGCTCTGCGGTGCGCAGCATCCAGGACCTCAAAGGCAAGCGCCTGGCCCTGCACCGCGGGCGGCCCTGGGAATTTGCCTTCAGCAACTTCCTGGAAAGCCAGGGCCTCAAGCTGACCGACTTCAAGATCGCCAACCTCAACCCGCAGGTCGGTGCCGCCGCCGTGTCGGCCGGCAAGGTCGATGCCGCCGTGCTGCTCAACGAAGCCTACGCCCTGGAAGACAAAGGCGTGGCGCGGATTCTCTGGTCGACCAAGCAAGGCGCCAACGACTGGCGACTGGTGTCCGACCTGTGGGGCACCGACCGCTTCGTGCAGCAGCACGCCGACCTTACGCAGCTGGTGGCCACGGCCTGGGTGCGCGCGGCCTGGTGGATCTCCCAAGCGCAGAACCGCGACGCCTATTACGCGCTGTCGTCCCGCGCCGGGGTGGCCGAAAGCGTGCTGCGCCGCGATGACCAGGACGACCCGGTGGCCTGGAAAGCGCGCTGGGCGCCGAAAAGCGATGCCCAACTCAAAGCCCACTACGACGCCCTGGGCCAATACGCCTTGGCCAACCGCCTGATCCGCACGCCCTACGACATCACCAGCGACCTGGCCACAGGCTTCACCCGCCAGGCGCTCATCGACCTGCAGCTCACCCACTATTGGCCGTCCCTGAACGCTCAAATCAGCCAACAACCTTGAGAACATCTTCCATGAAATTGCCTGTTTCCATCGTTTTCGGCCTCAGTGCCCTGGCCTTTTCCATTGGCGCCCTGGCCGCCGACACCTACGCCCCCAAACCCGACCCGCAACAAGGCGACGGCCGCGTTTCGAGCTTCTACACCTGGTCCAAGGCAATCCCGGCCACCCCCGGTAAACTGCTGCGCAGCGAGCCGCTGGACTCAGCGCTGAGCTTGCCCAACGCCGCCAGTGCCCAGCGCATCCTCTACACCTCGCTGGACGGCATCGACGGCAAGACGCCAATCGTGGTCTCTGGCGCGCTGTTCATTCCCAAGGGCCCGGCGCCCGCCGGTGGCTGGCCGGTCGCCAGTTGGGGCCACGGCACCGTCGGGGTGGCGGATATCTGCGCACCGTCCTGGGCCGGGCGTTCCTACCGCGATGTGCAATACCTGAACCGCTGGCTCGAAGAGGGCTATGCCATCGTCGCCACCGACTACCAAGGCCTGGGTGTACCCGGTGGCCACCCGCTGCTGAACAACCGCATGGCCGCCTACGGCATTCTCGATGCCGCCAAGGCCGTGGTCGCCGGCGTGCCGGGGCTGGCCGACAAGGTCCTGATCATCGGCCAGTCCCAGGGTGGCGCCGGTGCCTTTGCAGCCGGTGCCTATGCCGCAACCTATGCACCCAAGCTGGGGGTCAAGGGCAGCATCGGCACCGGCGTGATCTACACCGTGGGGTCGAAAAACGTCGGTGAGCAGGACCAGAACAAGGTCGACCCGGCCCTGGCCTACGGCTTCTACACCTTGCTCGCCGCACAGCAGTACGACCCGAGCATCGACCCGCGCGACTTCTACACCGACAAGGCCCTGCCGCTGTTCGAGCAGGCGCGCACCAGTTGCCTGTCGGCACTGGTCAGCGATGTGGTCGGCACCGGCCTGACCCCCGCCAACGCCAAAAAGGACTACCAGGGCGACCAGCTCAAACCGTGGCTGGCCCAAGTGTCGTACCCCACCCTCAAACTGGCCCAGCCGATCTTCATCGGCACCGGCGCCGAGGACAAGACCCCTGCCGCCGCGACCCAGGTTGCACTGATGCAGGATGCCTGCAAGGCCGGCTCGGTGGTGCAGGGCCACCTGTACAAAGGCCTGGGCCATAGCGAAACGGTCAACGCCTCACTCAAGGACTCGATCCCCTTCGCCCGCCAGGTCATCAGCGGCCAGCCGGTCACGCCCAACTGCAGCCCCAGCGTCCAGTAAGGAGGCCACCCCATGAGCATCGAATTCTTCACCCGCCTGCCACTGCATGGCGAAACCCAGTACCTGCCTGGCGATCCACGCAACCGCGGCGACTGGCACGCAGGTGGCGACAGCAGCGGTGCGGTGTCCGGGTTCGCGGTAGGTGATCACTTCACCTACATCGATTACCTCGGGCAAATCGCCCGCGCTGCGGAAATCAACGGCTTCGGCGGCGCACTGATGGTCAATGCGCCCACCGGCGAAGAGCCGTGGACCGTGTGCTCGCTGCTGGCACGGGAAACCCGCACGCTCAAGTTCGTCACCGCGTTCCAGCCTTATCACTACACGCCCTGGGTGGCCGTGCAACAGGCCGCGACCTACCAGCGCGCCACCGGCAACCGGCTGGTATGGAACATCATCAACGGCGGCTCTGATGCCATCCAGCGCCAGGTCGGCGACTTCGAGGGCCACGACGAGCGTTACGCCCGCGCCACCGAGTTCATGGACGTGGTACGTGGCTACTGGCACAACGAGCAGTTTCACTACGAGGGCACCTATTACCGCGCCGAGGGCGGCGGGCTGCGCGGGCCGCTGAAAAAAGCCGAGCTGCCGCTGATCTGCACCGCCGGTTCTTCGCTGGCCGCGCGCGAGTTCGCCGCCAAGCATGCGGACTTCTACCTGATGCGTGCCGAACACCCGGACGAGATTGCCGCGCTGATCGCCGACATCCGCGCCCGCGCCTTGAAGTGGGGGCGTACCGACATTCGCTTCGGCCTATCCATCGACGTGATTGCCCGCGAGACCGAAGAGGCCGCGCGGGCCGAGGCCAAACGTTTCTTCGACGAAGGCGTGGCCAAGGGCACGGTCAAGGCCCGCGCCGCCCACGCGGGCCTGCGCACGGCACGCAAGCTGAGCTACGAGCACGGCTACAGCGACAAGGACGAGCAGCAGGCCTTCGACGATTTCTTCATCCACCCCAACGTGTGGACCGGCTTCGGCTATATCGGCATCCCGCCAGGCTGCGCGCTGGTGGGCAGCTATGCCAACGTAGTGGCGCGCATTCGCGAGTACCACGGCATCGGCATCGACCTGTTCTTCCTTGCCGGCTACCCGCACCTGGAAGAAGCCTACCGCCTCGGCGAGCACATCTTGCCGCACTTCCGTGGCCAGCGCGCCGCCCTCGCCCGGCCGGCGCCCACCCCCGTGCAACTGCACGCCAGCAACGGGGGCTGACGCCATGGCCTGGGACGGTTACCCATTAAGCCGGCGCGCCTTCATTGGCCATGCCGGCGTACTGGCCGGCGGGTTGCTGGCGGGCTGTGGCCCAAGCGACAGCCCTGGCGACGCGGTCGCCGACCAGCCACGCCATGGCGGGCGCCTGCGTCTTGGCATCATCGATGGCAACCAAAGCGGCAACCTCGACGCCCATAAACCGGTCGGCAGCGGCATCGTCCGCGGCTTTGCCCTGTACAGCAAGCTGTGGGAGTGGGACGAGCAGATGCAGCCGCGCCTGGCCCTGGCCGAGTTCGCCGAGCCCAATGCCGACGCCAGCGGCTGGACGTTGCGGCTCAAGCCTGGGCTGGAGTTTCACCACGGCAAGAGCATCGACGCTGACGACCTGATCTTCTCCATCAGGCGCCTGACTGACCCGCAGCTGGCCTCGCCCTATGCGGCGCTGCTGCACTGGGTCGACCGCGACAACCTGGTCAAGCTCGACGATCGCACCGTGCGCCTGGCTTTTCGCGAAGGCCGCAGCTACCTGCCGTTGCCCGAGACGTGGGTCAACTTCGGCGGCATCGTGCCGGTGGACTACCACCCGGTCACCAACCCGGTCGGTGCCGGCCCTTATAAACTCAAAAGTTTCACCCCGGGCCAGCGCTCGCTGTTCACCCGTTTCGACAATTACTACAAGCCCGGCAAACCGTATGCCGATGAACTGGAGATCATCGACTTCAAGGACCAGACCGGCCGCCTGGCGGCCTTGCGCGCCGGGCAGATCGACATGGCCAACGTCATGTCCACCGAGCACCTGCAAGTGCTGCAGGCCGACCCACGCCTGCGCCTGCTGAAGTCGGTGAGCGGCAATTGGTTGTCGTTCGACATGAACACCACCAAAGCGCCCTTCGACGACCCGCGGGTGCGTGAGGCGTTTCGCCTGCTGGCAGACCGAGAGGACTTGGTGCGCCGGGCACTCAATGGCCAGGGCCGGGTGGCCAACGACCTGTACGCCCCTTTCGACCCCACCTTCGACCACAGCCTCGGGCCACGGCCGCATGACCCACAACGGGCGGCGCAATTGCTCAAGGACGCGGGCCACGAAGGCCTGCAGGTGGAACTGGTCACGACCCCAGGGCCTGGGCTTGCCTCGGCCCTGGTGCTGGCCGAACAGGCACGGCGCATCGGCGTGACGATCACGGTGCGCCAAGTCGACCTGGCGACGTTCCAGGGGCCGCAACGCGACGACTGGACGTTGAGCACTGGGGGCAGCATCGGTGCGCCGTTTCTGGCCAGCGCCATCCATACCGACGCGCCGTTTGCCGTGGCCAACAAGACTCACTTCCACGACCCGGCATTCAGCGAGGCCTTCCTCGCTGCCATGGCCCAGCCTGACCTTGAGAAACGCAAAGCCCTGGTGCACCGCGCCCAACGCATCCAGTACGAACGGGGCGGCATGCTGATCTGGGGCTTTGCCGACTTGCTCGACAGTGTCAGCACACGGGTCGGTGGGGCGCAGGCGGAGCAGTCGCTGTTCAGTACCTGGCGGTTCGAGAGCCTGTGGCTCAAGCGCTAAACGCTGGGCCAGCACAATTTTCTGTGGGAGCGGGCTTGCCCCGCGAAGCAGGCACCTCGAGTGGATGGCACGGGCTTTGCCCGTATTCGCGGGGCAAGCCCGCTCCCACAAGGGGCGCATAGCGCCCCCGGCAGTCGCCATAGGCACCCAATAACCGCAGGCGCGGCTGCGCCCTCGCTTTTCCCATTCCCGAACAGAACGAGGCTCAGCCCCATGCTCCGCGTTGCCTTGCTGCACCCGACATTCCAGCCCAGCGCCCTGGCACTGGCCATCCTGGCCGCCAGCGTACCGCTGGCCTACGCCGAGGACACCCAACTGCAAACCGTCACCGTCCAAGCCGAACAGGCTGACGACGACGCCCTGCCCACGCGCCCACCGGCCTCGATCTACGGCGGCTTGGAAAGCAAAGTCCTCGACACCCCACGCTCGGTCACCCAGATCAACGCCGAGCAATTGGCCCGCGACCCGATCCAGAGCTCGGACGACCTGGTCAAGTACGCCCCCGGCATCACCCGTGGCGGCGGCCAGAACGCCGGCATCGCCCCGCAAATGCGCGGGCAAAGCTCCGAGGTGTTCCAGGATGGCCAACGCGCCTACGGCGTACGCCACCCCGCCAACTTCAACGCCTATGAAGGCGCCGACATCGTCGCCGGGCCCTCGTCGGTCACCTACGGATCGGTCAGTGGCAGCGGCGGCTACATCAACTACCTAAGCAAGAAGCCCGACTTCAACCGCTTCCGCACCCGCCTGAGTGGCGAAATCGGCAGCTGGATCCCCGATGGCGAATCACGCGATGCCACCCAATTCAGCATCGACAACACCGGCCCCCTCAGTGACAGCCTGGCCTACCGGGTCAGCATCACCCGCCAGCGTCAGGAAACCTTCTACGACAACGTCGACAACAACTTCGACGCGTTCTACGGCGCCCTCGCCTGGCGCAACGACAACCTGCGGGTGGACTGGAACGCCGCCTACGACGACTACTACGACTACAACATCACCCACGGCTGGAACCGCGCCACCCAGGACCTGGTCGACCACGGCAGGTACAACGCCGGGCGCGCCACGCCGATCATCCAGAACGGCAACAGCCTGTGGTCGCCGGTGCTGTCATCGGGTGCCAGCGATGCCCAGGTACTCGGCTGGGTGCAGCGCCAGCGCAACGCGCAGGGCCAGTACCAGGTGGTCGATGGCAGCTTCCAGGGCGCCTCACCCAATACCCAGGCCAGCCCAGGCAGCTTGCGCGGCTGGGTGTACGACCCGTCGCTGGCAGGCAATGGCCAGACCTCGCTGTCGTCACAGAGCGGCCAGCGCGCGCAGGACCAGAACCGCTCGCGGCGCTTCACCACACAACTGCGCGTCGAGGGCGACCTGACCCCGTCGATCACCCTGGCCAACAGCACTTTCTACCAGCACTCCACCGACACCACCGACGCGGTGGGCGCGTTCCAGGTGCAGGGCAAGGACGACATCTTCGACAACCGCTTCGAGTTCCGCGCCCGTGGCCAATGGCAGCTGGGCGGCCTGACGCTGGTCGACGACAGCAACACCGGGCTGATCTACCGCCGCGAGACCAACGAGTCGATCGCCGCCAACAACAATTTTGGCTCCACCATCAACGCCTACGACCTCACCCTCGACCCGACGCTGAAAAACCCTGGCGACCTGCTTGGCCTGAGTGGGCGCAACCCCGCCGGTGGCAACGGAGCCTGGATCGGCCAGCCCGGCGTGCCACAGTTGTCCAATTACTATGGCTGGCTCAACCTGCCCGCCATGTACCCGGCAGGGCACGGTTTGTACTCTGAATCGGTAGCGCCCTACACCGCCGACAGCACCTGGACCACCCAAACCCTGTTCAGCCAGCACAACCTGCGCCTGGGCGAGCGCGTGGGGCTGAACGTGGGGGCCAGCCGCAGCTGGATCGATGCCCGTATCGAAAACCCCTTCGTGCTCGCGGGCGGCAACCCGCGCAAGGACTCGGACAAATACCGGTTGTTCTCGGTACAGGTCAGCCCCTATTTCAAACCCACCGACAACAGCACCCTGTACTACACCTTCGACCGATCCCTCGCCGTCAACACCGGGTTCTTCACCAATGGTTTGGGCTGGGGCAGTGGCGCCGGGGCCAACCAGCTCAACCCGCTGGCGTTCGAGAGCCTTAGCGTGCTGCACGAAGTGGGGCTGAAGGTCGAAGCCATGCCCGACCAGTTGTTCTTCACCTTGGCCGCCTACAAGCAGGCGCGCGACCAGTCGCCAGACAGCAACAACAACATCGCCCGGTTGATCGTCAAAGGCTGGGAAGCAACCCTGCGCTACCAGGACCCACACCTGCGCGGCGGCCTCAACCTCAGCCGCATCAGTGCCTACAACGAGTTCACCAGCCAGGCCGGGTTCGCCTCAGCAGGGTTCATCCCCGACAACGGCACCGTGTTCGGCGACAACAACAGCCTCAACCAGCGCCCGTCCGGCAAGTTCGATGCGGTGCAGATTCCTGAGTACAACGCCGGCGGCTATGTCGATTACCGCTTCGATTCCGGGTTCGGCGTGGAGCTCTCTGGCTGGTGGACCAGCAGCTGGTACCTGAACCTGAGCAAGACGGTGAAGGTGCCCGACGAATACAACCTCGACCTTGCCGCGTATTACCGCCAGCCACAGTGGGGCGTGACGCTGCGCATGCTCAACGTCACCGACGAACTGAATTTCGTCAGCGGCCTGGCCGGCTCGACCAACACCTTCCTGCAACCCATGCCTGGGCGCACCTTGCTGGCCCAGGTCGATTACCAGTTCTGACCCTTCCTCAACGTAAAAGGCCATCGCCATGTCCATTGAATTCGTCGGCATGATTTTCCCCCGCCAGTGGTCCGAGACCCGCGGCGTGCGCTCGCCCGACTTCGACCTGCCGTTCATCCGCCACCACGCCCGCGCCCATGAGCATGCCGGTTTCGACCGGGTACTGATCGCCAGCGGCCCAGGCAGTGCCGACAGCCTGCAGATTGCCGCCTATGCGGCCGCGCACACCGAGCGCCTCGGCTTCATGATCGCCCACCGCCCTGCCCTGACCGCGCCGACGGTGGCCGCGCGGGCATTCGCCACCCTCGACCACACCACCGGCGGCGGGCGCATTCGCCTGCATGCGATCACCGGCATCACGGCCGAGCCGCAAGAAGGCGACACCCTGCTGGACAAGACCGCGCGTTACCAGCGCGCCGACGAGTACCTGGAGATTGTCCGGCGCACCTGGACTGCCGAAGAGCCGTTCGACTTCGAAGGCCGCTACTTCACCATCAAGGGCGCTTTTTCGCCGGTCAAGCCGCTGCAGCAGCCGCATATCCCGATTTCCTTTGGTGGCTCGTCCGACATCGCCTACCAGATCGCCGTCAAACATGCCGACCTGTATGCCCTGTGGGGTGAACCGCTGAGCGGCGTCGCCGAGCAGATCGCCAAGCTCAAGGCTGCGGCGAGTGCCGCTGGCGTGGCGGCGCCACGGGTGAGCTTGTCGGTGCGGCTGATCCTGGGTGCCACCGAGGAGCTGGCCTGGCAGCGCGCGGAGCAGATCCTCGCGCAGATCAAGGCCAACCCGCAGTTTGCGGCGGACAGCCCCTGGCAGAAGCGCATCAAGGGCACCGGTTCCGAACGCCTGCTCGCCGCCGCCGCCCGGGCGGACCGGCATGACCGGGCATTGTGGATGCCGACGGCGACAGCGGTGGGGGCTTATGGCGATACCACGGCGCTGGTGGGCACGCCGGAGACCGTCGCCCAGGCGTTGCTGGATTATGTCGACCTGGGGGTGAGCACCTTCCTCAACCGCGGGTATGACCCGTTGTACGACACGGTGGATTACGGGCGCTGGGTGATTCCGGCGGTGCGGGAGGAAGTGCGGCGGCGGCAGGCGCGATTTGCTGGGTGATGGTGCCCAGCTGGGGATTGCATCTGGGGTGCCAGGTGCATGCCTTGGGCCTTGCAGCGCCTAGGTGCATGCCTTGAGCCTTGCAGCGCCTGTAAGATCGAGCGCCGCCCGCGCGGCGCATCGCGAGCAACGCTCGCTCCTACGTTTGTTTCGGGCCAATTATTCCTGGGGCAAACGCGCGCGACCGCCTTGACGCATGACTCGATATCGCGTCGAACAAACAAGGCGTTCGCGCGCGCCTGTCACAGGCGTTATTGGCCAAAAACAAACGTAGGAGATTCTATGGTGCGAGGGAAGCATCAAGTAGGCGCTTCCTCCGCCGTCCCCCTCAATATCAAGGCGCAAGCCGACGCATGGCCTGATACATAGATGCAACCGGGTTCCTAAGTTCAAAAGCAGCTAGACAGTGTGGGCGAGTCCATACATAGGAGCAGCCTTGTGCTGCGAAGGGCCGCAAACGGCCCCACCCGTTTCAGCTATGTTGCGAACCTTCAAACCACGCCAGCTTCTCACGCAACTGCACCACTTCCCCCACAATCACCAGGGTCGGCGCATGCACTTCATGCTGGGCCACAAGCGCCGGCAAATCCGCCAGGGTGCCCGTAAACACCCGTTGATTGCGCGTAGTGCCTTGCTGCACCAGCGCCGCTGGCGTACTGGCCGCACGCCCATGACGAATCAGTTCGGCGCAAATGGTCGGCAAGCCCACCAACCCCATGTAGAACACCAGGGTTTGCGCCGGTGCCACCAAGTCATCCCAAGGCAAATTGCTGGTGCCATCCTTGAGGTGCCCGGTAACAAAGCGCACCGATTGGGCGTAGTCGCGGTGGGTCAGCGGGATGCCGCCATAGGCTGAGCAACCACTGGCCGCGGTAATGCCGGGCACCACCTGGAAGGGGATGCCCTGCTCGGCCAGCTGTTCGATCTCCTCGCCACCACGGCCAAAGATGAACGGATCGCCACCCTTGAGGCGCAGCACGCGCTTGCCCTGCTTGGCCAAGTCGACCAACAGGCGGTTGATCTGGTCCTGCGGCACAGCATGGTCAGCGCGGCGCTTGCCGACGTAGATACGCTCGGCATCACGCCGGCACATGTCGATGATGGCCGGGGCCACCAGTCGGTCGTACAGCACCACATCGGCCTGCTGCATCAGGCGCAACGCGCGGAAGGTCAACAAGTCCGGATCGCCCGGCCCTGCCCCCACCAGATATACCTCACCGCCCTGCTGCACCGGCGCGCCATCGACCATGGCCTGCAACAGGCGTTCGGCCTCGGCACCCTGCCCCGCCAGCTGACGCTCGGCAATCGGGCCCTGGAAGACATTTTCCCAAAAGCCGCGACGCTGGTTGACGTCTGGGTACAGGCGTTTGACCTGGTGCCGGAACCGCGCAGCCAGCCCGGCGAGTTCGCCATAGGCCGAAGGGATCCACGCTTCCAGCTTGGCACGAATCAAACGCGCCAGCACGGGCGCATCACCCCCACTGGAGACTGCCACCACCAACGGCGAGCGGTCGACGATGGCCGGGAAGATCACCGTGCACAGGGCCGGCGCGTCCACCACATTGACCGGCAGGTTGAGCGCCTGGGCATCGGCCGACACCTGGGCGTTCAGCCCAGCGTCATCAGTGGCCGCGATCACCAGCCGGCAACCGACCAGGTCGGGCGCCTGATAGCCGCGTACCAAGACCTCACCGCCACCTTCCCGGGCCAGTGCGGCCAGTTGGCCGTCAACCTCGGGCGCCACCACGCGCAGCGCGGCGCCGGCATCCGCCAGCAGGCGCGCTTTGCGCAAGGCAATTTCACCGCCGCCGACGACCAGTACCCGGCCGCCCTGCAGCTTGTGGAACAGTGGCAGGTAATCCATTTAGCGGATGACCTCGACACCACCCATGTACGGCTTGAGCACCTCAGGCACACGGATCGAACCGTCGGCCTGCTGGTAGTTCTCCAATACCGCCACCAGGGTGCGGCCGACTGCCAGGCCAGAACCGTTGAGGGTATGCACCAGCTCTGGTTTGCCGGTTTCCGGGTTGCGCCAGCGGGCTTGCATGCGACGCGCCTGGAAATCACCGCAGTTGGAGCAGGAGCTGATCTCGCGGTACTTGTCCTGGCTCGGTACCCACACTTCCAGGTCGTAGGTTTTCACCGCACCGAAGCCCATGTCGCCGGTGCACAGCGCCAGTACCCGGTAGGGCAGTTCCAACAACTGCAGCACGCGCTCGGCATTGGCGGTCAGGCCTTCGAGGGCTTCCATCGACTTGGATGGCTCGACTACCTGGACCATTTCGACCTTGTCGAACTGGTGCTGGCGGATCATGCCACGGGTGTCACGGCCCGATGCGCCGGCTTCACTGCGGAAGCAAGGCGTGTGGGCGACCAGCTTGAGCGGCAGTTGCTTGGCATCGAGGATTTCGCCGGCAACCAGGTTGGTCAGCGAAACCTCGGCGGTTGGGATCAGGTAGAAGTCAGCTTCGCCTTCGCGGCTGATCTTGAACAGGTCTTCCTCGAACTTCGGCAGCTGGCCGGTGCCCTGCAGGGCCGGCGCTTGTACCAGGTACGGGGTGTAGTGCTCTTCGTAGCCGTGCTCGCCGGTGTGCAGGTTGATCATGAACTGCGCCAGGGCGCGGTGCAGGCGGGCGATCGGGCCACGCAGCACGGCAAAGCGGGCGCCAGACAGCTTGGCTGCCGCTTCGAAGTCCAGGCCACCGCTGATTTCGCCCAGGGCGACGTGGTCTTTGATTTCGAAGTCGAAGGCTTTAGGGGTGCCCCAGCGGCGTACTTCAACGTTGTCGTCTTCGCTGGCACCAACCGGCACGCTGGCGTCCGGCAGGTTAGGAATGGTCAGCAGGATGCCATCCAGCTCAGCCTGGATGCCGTCCAACTCGACTTTGCCTGCGGCCAGCTCATTGGCCATGCGCTCGACGTCGGCCATCAGCGGCGCAATATCTTCGCCCTTGGCCTTGGCCTGGCCGATGGACTTGGAACGGGCGTTACGCTCCGCCTGCAGTTGCTCGGTGCGCGTCTGCACGGCCTTGCGGCGCTCTTCCAGTGATTCGATGCGCGCGACATCCAGGCTGAAGCCACGGGAGGCCAGGCGATCCGCCACTTCCTGAAGTTGGCCGCGTAACAGTTTGGAATCGAGCATATCGTTCTCTCGTTATGTGTAGGTGTTGGTTCAGAATCGGGTCAAGGACAGGCCGGCCCAGGTCGCGAGCAGCCCGCCCACCACGCTGATACCGGTATAGCCCAAAGCCAGGGGCATCTGCCCGCTTTCCATGAGGCGTACGGTATCGAGCGAAAAGGAGGAAAACGTGGTTAAGCCGCCCAGGAAGCCGACGATCAGGCCCGCGCGCAGCTCGACCGGCACCATGGGCTTGTGCAAAAACAGGCCATACAGCAGGCCGATCAACAAGCAGCCGATCAGATTGACGGCCAGCGTACCGAGATAGAAGTGCCGTGGCCAGTGGGCGACCACCCAGTTGGTGGTCGCAAAACGCAGCAAAGTACCCGCGATACCGCCTGCACTGACGGCAGCGATCAGTGCAATCATGGTTTTCTCCGTTGCCGGGGGCTACTGCGATCCAGCTCGGCCAGGTGCCGTAGCTTCTCGCCGATTTTCAGCTCCAGGCCGCGGGGCACGGGTTGGTAATACTGGCGAGGCTCGAGTTGGTCAGGGAAGTAGTCTTCACCTGCCGCGTAGGCATCGGGCTCGTCATGGGCATAGCGGTATTCGTCGCCGTAGCCCAATTGCTTCATCAACTTGGTCGGGGCGTTACGCAGGTGCAGCGGCACTTCCAGCGAACCATGCTCGGCCGCCTCGCGCAGGGCAGTCTTGAAGCCCATGTACACCGCATTGCTCTTTGGCGCACAGGCGATGTAGGTAATGGCCTGGGCCACGGCCAGCTCACCCTCGGGGCTGCCCAGACGCTCTTGCACGTCCCACGCCGACAGGCACAGACTCAGGGCACGAGGGTCGGCATTGCCGATGTCTTCGCTGGCCATGCGCACCACGCGGCGGGCGATGTACAGCGGGTCGCACCCCCCGTCGAGCATACGCGCGAACCAGTACAGCGCGGCATCGGGGTTGGAGCCACGCACCGATTTGTGCAACGCCGAGATCTGGTCATAGAACGCCTCGCCGCCCTTATCGAAGCGCCGACGGCTGTCACCGAGCAGGCTTTGCAGCAGCTCGACGCCAATTTCGCTGCCATCTTCAGCCAGGTCCGAGGCGTTTTCCAGAAAGTTGAGCATGCGCCGGCCATCGCCGTCGGCGGCCGCCATGAGCATCTTGAAGGCCTCGTCGCCCACCTGCAGGTTGTGCTTGCCCAGGCCGCGCTCTTCGCTCAAGGCTCGGTCGACGAGCTTGCGCAGCGCCGGCTCGTCCAAGCTCTTGAGCACGTACACCCGCGCGCGGGAAAGCAACGCATTGTTCAGCTCGAAGGACGGGTTTTCGGTGGTGGCGCCGATGAAGATCAGCGTGCCGTCTTCCACGTAGGGCAAAAAGGCGTCCTGCTGCGACTTGTTGAAGCGGTGCACTTCGTCGACGAACAGGATGGTCCGGCGGCCATACTGGGCAGCCTGCTGCTTGGCCACCTCGACCGCCTGGCGGATCTCCTTGACCCCTGCCAGTACCGCCGAGACCGTTTCGAAGTGCGCGTCACAGAACTGCGCCAGCAGCCGCGCCAGGGTGGTTTTGCCCACCCCGGGCGGCCCCCAGAAGATCATCGAGTGCAACGCCCCCTGCTCCAGCGCCTCGCGCAGCGGCTTGCCGCGCGCCAGCAGGTGCTCCTGGCCAACGTACTCGTCCAGGTTGGACGGGCGCAGGCGAGCAGCCAGGGGCTGGGCGACGGGTTCGCTTCGAAACAGGTCCATCACGGGCTCCGGTTACTCCTGGATGATATCCGCGCCTTTCGGGACATCGAACTTGAACTTGCTGTCAGGCACTGCCTGGTTGGCCTTCACCCCACTGAACAGGATGTTGGTCCGCTGGCCGACACTGTCAATCAGCTGCATGTCATTGATCAGGCCCTTGCGGAACGACACGCGCAGGGAGTCGAACAAGGTGTCCTTGGTTTTCGGCTTCAAGGTGAAATCCATGACTTCGCCCTGCTCCTTGGACGCGATGTCGAAGCTCTGGCTGATCTTCGACACGTCACCGGACAGCAGCAGCGCCGGGGTCTGGTTCAGGCGTACATCAAGCTTCTTGATGGTGGCCTGCTCAAGGTCCGGGTCCCACAGGGTGACCATCTTGCCATCAGACACCACCACCTGCTCCTGCGGGGCATCGGTGTGCCAGTAGAACAGGCCCGGGCGCTTGACGGTCATCTGGCCCTTGGTCTCCTGCAGGCTGGTGCCGTCGGCACCCAGCGTCAGCTGAGAGAAATTGGCATCGATCGTCTGCGACTTTTCCAGCAACTGGGTCAGGCGCTTCACGTCCAACTCGCCGGCATGGGCCGACACAGAGCCCATGGCCAGGGCAGAAACCAACAGCATGCGAATCGCGCGCATGGAAATCCTCGTAGGACAGTAAATGAGCCAGGCGCCCAGCAGGCGCCCGGCAAGGTGTTCATCAATCGCGCGGGCCGCCTGGGGCTATCACTTCCCGCGAGCCGTTGCTGTTCATCGGGGTGACCACGCCGGCCATCTCCATTGCCTCGATCATGCGTGCGGCACGGTTGTAGCCGATCTTCAGCTTGCGCTGCACAGCCGAAATGGAGGCACGGCGGCTCTCGAGCACGAACTGCACGGCTTCATCATACAGTGCATCGCTTTCCGAATCGTCGCCGTCACCACCACCGCCGCCACCTTCGAAGCCGCTGCCGGCCTCTTCGACGCCGTTGAGGATGTCGTCGTTGTAGTCCGGCGCGCCACGCAGCTTCCAGGCTTCCACCACGCGGTGCACTTCGTCATCGGAAACGAACGCACCGTGCACGCGGATCGGCAGGCTGGTGCCGGGTGGCATGTACAGCATGTCACCGTGACCGAGCAACTGCTCGGCGCCACCCTGGTCGATGATGGTGCGGGAGTCGATCTTGCTCGACACCTGGAACGCCATGCGCGTCGGGATGTTGGCCTTGATCAGGCCGGTGATCACGTCAACCGACGGGCGCTGGGTGGCGAGGATCAGGTGAATACCGGCGGCCCGCGCTTTCTGAGCGATACGGGCGATCAGTTCTTCGACCTTCTTGCCGACGATCATCATCATGTCGGCGAATTCGTCGACCACCACCACGATGGTCGGCAGGGTCTTCAGCGCGGGTGGCTCGTCGTCCATGCTCTCGCGACGGTACAGCGGGTCGTGGATGACCTCGCCGGCCTCCTGAGCGTCCTTGATCTTGCGGTTGAAGCCGCCCAGGTTACGCACGCCCATCGCGGCCATCAGCTTGTAGCGCCGCTCCATCTCGGCGACGCTCCAGCGCAGCGCGTTGGCGGCGTCCTTCATGTCGGTAACCACCGGGCACAACAGGTGCGGGATGCCTTCGTAGATCGACAGTTCGAGCATCTTCGGGTCGATCATGATCAGCCGCGCGTCTTCCGGGCCGGACTTGAACAGAATCGACAAGATCATCGCGTTCACACCCACCGACTTACCAGAACCGGTAGTACCGGCCACCAGCAGGTGCGGCATCTTGGCCAGGTCGGTGATCACCGGTTTGCCACCGATGTCATGGCCCAAGGCCAACGCAACCGGCGACTTGGACTCGTCGAACTGCGGCGACGACAGCACTTCAGAGAAACGCACCATCTGCCGGTTTTCGTTAGGGATCTCGATACCCACGGTGGTCTTGCCCGGGATCACCTCGACCACGCGCACGCTGGTCACCGCCAGCGAGCGCGCCAGGTCCTTGGCCAGGTTGGCGATACGGCTGACCTTGACCCCTGCCGCGGGCTGGATTTCGTAGCGGGTAATGACCGGGCCTGGGTGGATGGAGTCCACCGAGACTTCCACGCCGAATTCCTTGAGCTTGATTTCCAGCAACTGGCCAACACCGGCCAGGGATTCTGGCGAGTACTCGATCTTTTTCTGCTCGGCCGGATCGAGAATGGAGATCGACGGCAACGTGCCTTCCACAGCGCTGTCGACGAACAGCGGGGTCTGTTTTTCCTTCATCACCCGCTTGCTCGGCTCCGGCGCCTTGGCCGGGGCTGGCGGGATGATCACTGGCGCCGCAGGTTGCTCGCGGGGCACCACTGTCTCGCGCGCCACCACGGGTTCACGCGGTGGGGCAGGCCGGGCGGGCGACTCTTCGCGCTCGACGCTACGCTCACGCAGCTGAGGCTTGACCGGCTCGCGCTTCTGTGCAGCCGCTGGCGCGGTGTTGAAACTCGGTTCATCCACCTCACGCAACTGCGCCTCCAGGCGCTTGCGCTCGTTGCGGGCTTCCCACCAGCGGTTGGCGGCGCCTTGCACCAGCTCGAACAGGTCGAGGGTGATCTTGCCGGTAAGGTCCATCACTTTGAACCAGGACAGGTCGGTGAACACCGTCAGGCCAAACAGGAACAGGGCAATGAACATCAACGTGCTGCCCTGCACGTTCAGCAGGCTGCGCGCCAGTTCGCCCAGGCTTTCGCCGAGGGCACCGCCCGCGGAGAACGGAATGCTCGCCGGCGGGTGGAAATGGATATGCGCCAGGGCTGCGCCCGACAGCACCAGGAACACCAGCCCGATCAGGCGCCAGGAGAACAGCCAGCCGCTCCATTCCCAGGGTTGGTGGCGCTCGCGGAAGATCTGCCAGGTCTTGATCGCCAGCAGCAGCGGGAAGATGTAGGCGAAATAGCCCAGCACCATGAACAGGATGTCGGCGAAGTAGGCCCCTGCTCGCCCGGCGGCGTTTTGCACCTGGTCAATGTTGCTGGTGTGGCTGAAGCCAGGGTCGGAAGTGTCGTAGGTCAGCAGCGCCATCCACAGGTACAGGCACAGGGCGCCGACAGCGATCAACGCACCTTCCTTGAGACGATAGTGCAGCTGCTGCCGCCACATAGGCACTGGCAAGGGAGCTGGAGTTGCGGTGGATTTCTTCAAAACGCGTCTATTCCTGCGCGTGCTGCGCGTCCAATAGTGATCGGCCGGTGTCTGGCCAATGAACCACTACTTTTAACATTACTGCCCGCCAGCCGCCATGGCGGCGCGCCGCACATGGGCTTGAGGGGGCTGCTTTCACTTAGCTGCAATTTGAGCATGCATTTTCTTTTGTGACAAAGGCTTATGCTGTGTTTTTGCACAGGTGTGACAGCAAATGTCTCGGATGGTGCCTGAGGCCTCATGAATGTGTAGGAAAATGCCTAAAGGGCTGCCTTCGCTACGGCGAATGAACCGCAGTGATTGACCCTGCTTTTCAGCCACGCCATGCTGACCACTCCCCTCCCCCACCGCACGATAGACCATGCTTACCTGGCTGACCCGCGACTCGCTGACCTTTCCGCCCCTGGAAAAGGCCCTGCACGAACCCAACGGCTTGCTCGCCGCCGGCGGCGACCTGAGCCCCGAGCGCCTGGTGCAGGCCTATCGCCACGGCTGCTTCCCCTGGTACCAGGACGGCCAGCCGATCCTCTGGTGGTCACCCAACCCTCGCACCGTGCTGCTGCCAGACGAACTGCACGTCTCGCGCTCGCTGGCCAAGTTCATGCGCCAGGGCCACTACCAGGTCAGTTTCGACACCGACTTCGCCGGCGTGATCGCCGCCTGCGCCGCGCCACGTGACTACGCCGACGGTACATGGATCACCGACACCCTGCGCGCGGCCTACTGCGAGCTGCACCGGCTCGGCTACGCCCATTCGGTGGAGGTGCGCCAGGATGGTGAGCTGATCGGCGGCCTGTACGGCCTTGCCATGGGCCGCCTGTTCTTCGGCGAATCGATGTTCAGCCGCGCCGACAATGCCTCCAAGGTCGGCTTCGTGACCCTGGTCACACACCTGCGCCAGGCCGGTTTTGTGCTGATCGACTGCCAGATGCCGACCAACCACCTGCACAGCCTTGGCGCGCGCGCCATCAGCCGCGCCGACTTTGCCGACTACCTCGCGCGCTACCTCGACCAGCCCAACAGCGCCACCTGGGTTCCCTAGGCGAGTTCTCAGAGCTGGCTTACACTTAAGGCAAAGTCTCACCGAAGGGGTTGATCATGACAGAGTTGGCGCGGTTGAAGTTTTATGCCACTCAACCCCACTCCTGCAGCTACCTGCCCGAGGAGCAGGCAACCACGCTGTTTCTCGACCCCAGCCAGCCAATGGACGTGAACGTGTACGCCGACCTGTCGGAGATGGGTTTTCGGCGCAGTGGCGATCACCTGTACCGCCCCCATTGCCAAAACTGCAACGCCTGTGTGCCAGCACGCATTCCGGCGGCGCGCTTCATCCCCAACCGCCAGCAACGGCGCATTCTCAAGCGCAACGCCGACTTGACCGTGACCGCCGCACGCCCGGCGTTCAAGGAAGAGTATTTCGACCTGTACCGGCGCTACATCGAGACACGCCACGCCGACGGCGACATGTACCCGCCCAGCCGTGATCAGTTTTCCACCTTCCTGGTACGTGACCTGCCCTTCTGCTGGTTCTACGAGTTCCGCCTGGCAGGGCGCCTGCTGGCGGTGGCGGTATGCGACCTGCTGCCCAACGGCTTGTCGGCGGTCTACACCTTCTACGAGCCCGATGAGGAGCGCCGCAGCCTGGGCCGTTTCGCCATCCTCTGGCAGATCACCGAAGCCCTTCGGCAGAACCTGGAGGCGGTTTACCTCGGGTACTGGATCAAGAACTGCAAGAAGATGAACTACAAGACCCAGTATCGCCCCATCGAGCTGCTGATCAACCAGCGCTGGGTCACCCTCAACTGAAAGCATTGGCTTGAAATACTATTTTCCGGCATAATCCACGCCACTTTTTTGCCCGGTGCGGTTATGCGTCGGGCCAACACTGGACACCGAGGGCTCAACTGCATGTCGAAAGAAGACAGCTTCGAAATGGAAGGTACTGTCGTCGACACCCTGCCCAACACCATGTTCCGCGTGGAGTTGGAAAACGGGCACGTCGTAACCGCGCACATCTCCGGAAAGATGCGCAAGAACTACATCCGTATTCTCACTGGCGACAAGGTCCGCGTCGAACTGACACCTTACGACCTGAGCAAAGGCCGCATCACGTATCGTGCGCGCTAAGCCCAAGCCATGAAAAAGCCCGGCCAAGTGCCGGGCTTTTTTGTGCCTGCAAGAGTGGTTGGGCTGCTTTGCAGCGCATTCGCAGCGCAAGGCTGCTCCTACCTGGGAATGTGACACCCTGTAGGAGCAGCCTTGCGCTGCGAATGGGCCGCAAAGCGGCCCCCGCTATCACGCCACCTCAGCCGTGGTTTCGAAGTCGAACACCAACTCGCCATCGCGCAAGTCGACGTGCACCACGCCGCCATGCTCGGCAAGCTCACCGAACAGGATCTCTTCAGCCAGCGGCCGCTTGATCTTGTCCTGGATCAGCCGCGCCATCGGCCGTGCACCCATCTGCACGTCGTAGCCCGACGCCGCCAGCCAGCCTCGTGCGTCATCACTGACCTCCAACAGCACACGTTTATCTTCCAGCTGCGCCTGCAGTTCGATAAGGAACTTGTCGACGATGCTCTTGATGGTTTCGTGGCTCAGGCGGCCAAACTGGATGATGGTGTCCAGGCGGTTGCGGAACTCCGGCGTGAAGCTCTTGCGAATGACTTCCATGGCATCGGACGCATGGTCCTGATGGGTAAAACCGATCGAAGCCCGCGCCGCAGTCTCAGCCCCGGCGTTGGTGGTCATGATCAGGATCACGTTACGGAAGTCCGCCTTGCGCCCGTTGTTGTCGGTCAGCGTGCCGTGGTCCATCACCTGCAGCAGCAGGTTGAAGACTTCAGGGTGCGCCTTCTCGATTTCGTCCAGCAACAACACGCAATGCGGCTGCTTGGTGATCGCCTCAGTCAACAGGCCACCCTGGTCGAACCCGACGTAGCCAGGCGGTGCACCGATCAAGCGCGAAACGGTATGCCGCTCCATGTACTCGGACATGTCGAAGCGCACCAGCTCCACACCCAGCGCCTTGGCCAACTGCCGCGCCGCTTCGGTCTTGCCGACACCGGTTGGCCCGGCGAACAGGAACGAACCCACCGGTTTATCGGGCGCCTTGAGCCCCGCACGGGACAGCTTGATCGCCGTCGCCAGCGAGTCGATGGCCGCGTCCTGCCCGAACACGGTCAGCTTCAGGTCACGCTCAAGGTTGCGCAGCAGCTCCTTGTCGGAACTGGTGACATGCTTCGGCGGAATCCGCGCGATCTTGGCGACGATGTCTTCGACTTGTGGCACCTCGATACGCTTGACTCGGTTTGCCTCAGGCTGCAGGCGCTGGTAGGCACCCGCCTCGTCGATCACGTCGATGGCCTTGTCCGGCATGTGCCGGTCGTTGATGTAACGCGAGGCCAGCTCTGCAGCGGCGCGCAGGGCTTCGTCGCTGTACTCGATGTTGTGGTGGCTCTCGAACCGGCCCTTGAGCCCGCGCAGGATCCCCACGGTGTCTTCCACCGAAGGCTCGCTGACATCAACCTTCTGGAAACGCCGCGCCAGGGCACGGTCCTTCTCGAAGATGCCGCGGAATTCCTGGAAGGTAGTCGAACCGATGCAGCGAATATCGCCAGACGACAGCAGCGGCTTGAGCAGGTTGGACGCATCCATGACCCCACCGGAAGCCGCACCGGCGCCGATGATGGTGTGGATCTCGTCAATGAACAGGATCGCCTGCGGGCGTTTGCGCAGTTCGCCGAGCAGCGCCTTGAAACGCTTCTCGAAGTCGCCGCGGTACTTGGTACCGGCCAGCAGCGCACCCAGGTCGAGGGAATACACCACGCTCTGGGCCAGCAGGTCAGGTACCTGGCCGTCGACGATACGCTTGGCCAGGCCTTCGGCGATGGCCGTCTTGCCCACCCCGGCCTCACCGACCAGCAGCGGGTTGTTCTTGCGCCGGCGCGCCAGGATCTGCGCAACACGCTCGACTTCCTGCTCACGGCCCACCAGCGGGTCAATACGCCCGGCACGTGCCAGTTCGTTCAGGTTGCTGGCATAGGCGTCCAGTGGGTTGCTCGACGATGACGTTTCGCCACCGTCCTCGTCCTGCATCTCCTGGTCGCCTTCGGTGTTAGGGCCATGGCCCGGCACCTTGGAAATACCGTGAGCGATGTAGTTGACCACGTCGATACGGGCCACGCTCTGCTGCTTGAGCAGGAACACGGCCTGGCTTTCCTGTTCGCTGAAGATCGCCACCAGCACATTGGCGCCGGTCACTTCGCGCTTGCCGGAGCTCTGCACATGGAACACGGCACGCTGTAGCACACGCTGGAAGCCCAGGGTCGGCTGGGTTTCGCGGTCTTCGTCGTTGACCGGAATCAGGGGTGTGGTGGAATCGATGAACTCTTGCAGGTCGTGCTTGAGTTTGTCGAGATTGGCGCCACAGGCGCGCAGAACGGTCGCAGCAGCCTCATTGTCAAGGAGTGCCAGCAGCAGATGTTCGACGGTCATGAACTCATGACGCTTCGAACGAGCCTCCTTGAAGGCCAGATTGAGGGTGACTTCGAGCTCGCGGTTTAACATAGCTTCACCTCATACCCAAGTGGTCGGCGATTAACCGTCCTTCTCGATTTCACAGAGTAGCGGATGCTGGCTTTCCCTGGCGTATTGGTTGACCTGCATGGCCTTTGTTTCGGCGATGTCACGGGTAAACAATCCGCACACTGCCCGCCCCTCGGTATGGACGGTCAGCATGATCTTGGTCGCCAGCTCGCGGTTCAGACTGAAGAACGTCTCGAGCACTTCGACGACGAAATCCATTGGTGTGTAGTCATCGTTGAACAAAACCACCTTGTACATCGGTGGCGCCTGCAGGATCGGCTTGGCTTCCTGGACAGCAAGACCTGAGCCGTCGTCCTCATTCGATTGCGGGCGATCCTGATTGAATGTTAGTCGAATCTCACTAGGTGCATGCATGGAAAGAATTTCATCATGATCGACAGGTTAAAGTTGTGGGTTGAGCGCAAAGTCAGCCTCCGGCGCACGCGCCGCATGACCTTGACTATCGGCAAAACGGTGTTACAACCAATAAGAACCCACCGTGGTCGATAAAGATCCGCGCAGTCAACCAGATTTTTCGCATGGTTCGTATGCGGATGAAGTGGATGATACTCCAGTGATGGAGTCCTTTGCAGAGGGACATAGGGATGGCAAGCGGTAAAGTCAAGTGGTTCAACAATGCCAAGGGCTACGGATTCATCAACGAGGAAGGTAAATCCGATGACCTTTTCGCTCATTACTCGGCCATCCAGATGGACGGATATAAGACGCTGAAGGCTGGCCAGTCCGTGGAGTTCGACATCATCCAGGGCCCCAAAGGCCTGCACGCGGTCAACATAAAGGACGCCGCTGCCGCTAAGGACGCCGCTGCCGCTGCGGCTGCCAAGGCCCAAGGCCAGACTGCAAGCGAAACCGCCAGAGCCTGACCACTGCTCCGTGTGGGTATACGAAAAAACCGGTCGCCTCTTTAGCCAGGCGACCGGTTTTCTCTTGCCTCACATATGCTTGATCATCTCATCGCCAAAGCCCGAGCTGCCCACCAACGTCGCCCCGTCCATCAGGCGTTCGAAGTCATAGGTCACGGTCTTGGCGGCAATCGCGCCATTGGTGCCCTTGATGATCAGGTCGGCCGCCTCGGTCCAGCCCATGTGGCGCAGCATCATCTCTGCAGACAGAATCACTGACCCCGGGTTGACCTTGTCCTGCCCGGCGTACTTGGGCGCGGTGCCGTGGGTGGCCTCGAACATGGCCACGGTATCCGACAGGTTGGCACCCGGCGCAATGCCGATACCACCCACCTCTGCTGCCAGGGCGTCGGACAGGTAGTCACCGTTGAGGTTGAGGGTGGCGATCACGTCGTATTCAGCGGGGCGCAGCAGGATCTGCTGGAGCATGGCGTCGGCGATGGCATCCTTGACGATGACCTCACGCCCAGTCTTGGGGTTTTTGAACGTCATCCAAGGGCCGCCGTCGAGCAGCTCGGCAGCAAACTCGTCACGGGCCACCTCGTAGCCCCAATCCTTGAAGGCCCCTTCGGTGAACTTCATGATGTTGCCCTTGTGCACCAGGGTCAGCGACTCGCGGTCGTTGTCCACCACGTATTGCAGGGCCTTGCGCACCAGGCGCTTGGTGCCCTCGCGGGAAACGGGTTTGACGCCGATACCGCAGTCCTGGTCGAAACGGATCTTAGTGACGCCCATTTCCTCCTTGAGGAACTTGATCACCTTGTTCGCCTCGGGCGAGCCGGCTTTCCATTCGATGCCGGCGTAGATGTCTTCGGAGTTCTCGCGGAAGATCACCATGTCGACATCGCCCGGTTTTTTCACCGGGCTCGGTACGCCCTGGAACCACACCACCGGGCGCAGGCACACGTACAGGTCAAGCTGCTGGCGCAACGCCACGTTCAGCGAGCGGATACCGCCCCCGACCGGCGTGGTCAGCGGGCCCTTGATCGACACCACGTACTCGCGCACCGCATCGAGGGTTTCCTGCGGCAGCCAGGTGTCCTGGTCGTAGACCTGAGTGGCCTTCTCACCCGCGTACACCTCCATCCAGGCAATCTTGCGCTTGCCGCCGTAGGCCTTCTGCACGGCGGCGTCCACGACCTTGATCATCACCGGCGAGACATCGACGCCAATCCCATCGCCTTCGATATAAGGAATGATGGGGTTATCGGGCACATTGAGCGAATGGTCTGCATTGACGGTGATCTTGGTGCCGTCGGTCGGAACCTTGATTTTCTGGTATCCCATGCTTGCACTACTCCGCTTTCGGGTGTGATTGGACATCCTGCAATCCAATGAGCCTAAACCACATCTGCTGACCTGCAAGGGCTGCGACATCGCGCCACATTGCCCCTACGTCTTTGGTCTTATAAATGGCGCCGATGTCACTTGGCCTTGCTGATTAGCCCAAAGGGTTTGATATACTCCGCCGCGACCGAAGGGTCATTGGGGCGATCCCTAGGAAAATGCGGCTCGCCCTTGGCCAAGAACGGCCACAAAGCCTGGGCTGTTACCGCAGTTCAGCACTTGACGCTCGACTGATGCATCCACCATCACCGCTCGCAGCCTCTCGACTTTCCGCTCATGGCGTCGCCAGGGCGAAGCGCCTACCCTGCGCACCTCGAGACTCGAGTACGCTCAGCACATAGAGAGTTAACCCGCATGCCCACCCGTTCCAAGATCATCTATACCTTCACCGACGAAGCCCCCGCCCTCGCCACCTACTCGCTGCTGCCGATCGTCGAAGCCTTCACCGCTTCCGCTGACATCGCCGTCGAAACTCGCGACATCTCCCTGGCCGGCCGTATCCTCGCGGCATTCCCGGAGCAACTGGGCGCCGAGAAGCAAGTAGGCGATCACCTGGCGGAACTGGGCCAACTGGCTACCACGCCTGAAGCGAACATCATCAAGCTGCCGAACATCAGCGCCTCGGTACCGCAGCTCAAGGCCGCGATCAAGGAACTGCAAGGCAAGGGCTTCAACATCCCTGACTACGCCGACGAGCCGTCCACCGAGGCCGAAAAAGAATCTCGCGCCCGTTACGACCGCATCAAAGGCAGCGCCGTTAACCCGGTACTGCGCGAAGGCAACTCTGACCGCCGCGCGCCGCTGTCGGTCAAGAACTACGCACGCAAGCACCCGCACAAGATGGGCGCCTGGGCTGCCGACTCGCAGTCGCACGTTGCCCACATGACCCAAGGCGACTTCTACGGCAGCGAAAAAGCCGCCCTGATCGAGGCTGACGACAGCCTGCGCATCGAGCTGGTCGCCAAAGACGGCACCACCACCGTCCTGAAAGCCAAGACCGCGGTCAAGGCTGCCGAAATCGTCGACTGCGCGACCATGAGCCGCAAAGCCCTGAAAGCCTTCATCGCCGAGCAGATCGCCGATGCCAAGGCCTCCGGCGTGCTGCTGTCGGTGCACCTGAAAGCCACCATGATGAAGGTCTCCGACCCGATCATGTTCGGCGTCATCGTCGAAGAGTTTTATAACGACGTGCTGGCCAAGCACGCCGCTGCACTGGCTGAAGTAGGCTTCAACGCCAACAACGGCATCGGCGACCTGTACGCCCGCATCAAAGACCTGCCAGCTGACAAGCAGGCCGAGATCGAAGCCGACATCCAGGCCCTGTACGCCGTTCGCCCGGCCCTGGCCATGGTCAACTCCGACAAAGGCATCACCAACCTGCACGTGCCGAGCGACGTCATCGTCGACGCCTCGATGCCGGCCATGATCCGTGACTCGGGCAAGATGTGGAACACCGCCGGTGAGCTGCAAGACGCCAAGGCGATCATCCCGGACCGCTGCTACGCCGGCATCTACCAGGCCACCATCGAAGACTGCAAAGTCAACGGTGCCTTCGACCCAACCACCATGGGCAGCGTGCCGAACGTTGGCCTGATGGCGCAGAAAGCCGAAGAGTACGGCTCCCACGACAAGACCTTCCAGATCCAGGCCGATGGCGTGGTTCGTGTGGTCGATGGCAAAGGCCAGGTCGTGCTGCAGCAGAACGTCGAAGCTGGTGACATCTTCCGCATGTGCCAGACCAAAGACGCGCCGATCCAAGACTGGGTCAAGCTGGCCGTCAACCGTGCCCGCCTGAGCAACACCCCGGCGGTGTTCTGGCTGGACCCGGCTCGCGCCCACGACGGCGTGATGATCGAGAAAGTCCAGAAGTACCTGAAGGATCACGACACCGCTGGCCTGGACATCCGTGTCCTGGCACCGGTCGATGCCATCAAGTTCTCCCTGGCTCGCATCCGCGAAGGCAAGGACACCATCTCGGTGACCGGCAACGTGCTGCGCGACTACCTGACCGACCTGTTCCCGATCATGGAGCTGGGCACCAGCGCCAAGATGCTGTCGATCGTCCCGCTGATGAACGGCGGTGGCCTGTTCGAAACCGGCGCTGGCGGTTCGGCACCGAAGCACGTGCAGCAGCTGGTTGAAGAGAACTTCCTGCGTTGGGACTCGCTGGGTGAATTCCTGGCCCTGGCCGCTTCCCTGGAGCACCTGGGCAACACCTACGACAACCCGCGCGCCAAAGTCCTGGCCAACACCCTGGACCAGGCCACCGGCAAGTTCCTCGACACCAACAAGTCGCCTTCGCGCAAAGTCGGTGGTATCGACAACCGCGGCAGCCACTTCTACCTGACCCTGTACTGGGCCGAGGCCCTGGCTGCTCAGGCTGACGACGCCGCCCTGCAGGCACGCTTCGCACCGCTGGCAAAAGCCCTGGCCGAGAACGAAGCGACCATCGTCGCCGAGCTCAACGCCGTTCAAGGCAAGCCGGCCGACATCGGCGGCTACTACGCCCCGAATGCCGAGCTGACCGCCAAGGTGATGCGCCCAAGCCAGACCTTCAACAGCGCCATTGCCGCCCTGTAAGGTCCGCTTGAAGTAACCCCACAAACCCCGGCCACGCACCGGGGTTTGTGCTTTCTGGATCTTGGGGGCTGCTTTGCAGCCCATCGCCAGCAAGCCAGCTCCCACAGGCAATGTGCATACCCTGAGATTTATGCACCACCTGTGGGAGCTGGCTTGCCGGCGATGGACCGCAACGCGGTCCCGGCAATCGACAAGGACACTTCAATGACCTGGCAACCCCACATCACCGTCGCCACCCTCGTCGAGCACGAAGGTAAATTCCTGTTCGTCGAAGAATTCAAAGCCGGCCAGCACGTCTTCAACCAACCCGCCGGCCACCTCGAACCCAACGAAACCCTGCCCCAGGCCGCCCTGCGCGAAACCCTCGAAGAAACCGCCTGGGAAGTCGAACTGACCGGCGTGGTCGGCATCTACCTGTACACCGCCCCCAGCAATGGCGTGACTTATCAGCGCATCTGCTTCGCCGCCCGCCCCGTGCGCCACCATGCCGACCTGGCACTGGACAGCGACATCGTCCGTGCCGTCTGGCTGACCCGCGACGAACTGCTGGCCGACCCCACCCGCTGGCGCAGCGAGCTGGTGCCGCGCTGCCTTGACGACTACCTCGCCGGCCCGCTGCACAGCCTCACGCTGCTGCGCGACTGACGTGCAGCCTCGGGTTTGATAGAATCGGCGTTTTTCCCCTCTGATACACATCGGTAGCCATGACCAGCCCAGCACTCAAAGACCCCGCCAAGACCCGCGTCATCGTCGGCATGTCCGGCGGCGTGGACTCCTCCGTCTCCGCCCTTCTGCTCATGGAGCAGGGCTACCAGGTGGAAGGGCTGTTCATGAAGAACTGGGAAGAGGACGACGGCACCGAATACTGCACCGCCCGCGAAGACCTGGCCGACGCCCAGGCCGTGTGCGACCGCATCGGCATCAAGCTGCACACCGCCAACTTCGCCGCCGAGTACTGGGACCACGTCTTTGAACACTTCCTCGAAGAATACAAAGCCGGCCGCACGCCTAACCCGGACATCCTCTGCAACCGCGAAATCAAGTTCAAGGCGTTCCTCGACTACGCCCTGTCGCTGGGCGCCGACCTGATCGCCACCGGCCACTACGTGCGCCGTCGCGACACCGGCGCGCTCACCGAGCTGCTAAAGGGCCTGGACCCGAACAAGGACCAGAGCTACTTCCTGCATGCGGTTGGCGGCAAAGAGATCGCCCGCACCCTGTTCCCAGTCGGGGAGTTGGAAAAACCAGAGGTACGCGCCATTGCCGAAAAGCATGGCCTGGCCACCGCCAAGAAGAAAGACTCCACCGGTATCTGCTTCATCGGCGAGCGCCGTTTCAGCGACTTCCTCAAGCAGTACCTGCCAGCCCAGCCCGGTGAAATCCAGACCACCGACGGCGAAGTCATCGGCCGCCACCATGGCCTGATGTACCACACCATCGGCCAGCGCCAAGGCCTGGGTATTGGCGGCCTGAAGGACGCCGGCGACGAGCCGTGGTACGTGCTGCACAAGGACCTGGCCCGCAATGTGCTGGTGGTCGGCCAGGGCAATGAACACCCTTGGCTGTTCTCCCGCGCCCTGCTCGCCTCGGAAATCTACTGGGTCAACCCGATCGACCTCAGCAGCCCGCGCAAGCTCACCGCTAAGGTGCGCTACCGCCAGAGCGACCAGCACTGCACCCTGGAACTGACCGAGAGCGGTTACCGCGCCGTGTTCGACGAACCGCAACGCGCGGTCACCCCAGGCCAGTCGGTGGTGTTCTATGACGGTGAGGTGTGCCTGGGTGGCGGCGTGATCGAGACTGCCGAGCCCTGGAGCCCGCGCGCATGAGCAACCTGCAGGAGCAATTGATTGCCCTGGGCGGCGTATTCCAAGCCGCCGTGCTGGTCGACCGCATCGCCCGCACCGGCCAGGCCAGCGAGGCCAACATCGGCTGCATGCTGGGTAGCCTGCTGGTGCGCGATCCCAAAGACACCCTGGAGGTGTTCGGCGGTGACGACCTCAACCTGCGGGACGGCTACCGCGCCCTGGTCGGCGCCCTGGAGCGCGACCCCAGCAGCCTGCAGCGCGAGCCCTTGCGCTATGCCCTGTCCATGCTGGGCCTGGAACGCCAACTGGCCAAGCGCGGCGACCTGCTCGACACCATCGGCAACCGCCTGCCGCAAATCCAGTCACAGGCTGACCATTTCGGCCTGGTTCATGAAAACGTCATCGCTTCCAGTGGCGCCTTGTACCAGGACACCCTGAGCACCTTGCGCCAGCGTATCCAGGTACACGGCGACATGCGCTTCCTGCAGCAGGCCAGCAACGCTTCCAAAATCCGCGCCCTGCTGCTGGCCGGCATCCGCGCCGCGCGCCTGTGGCGCCAGCTGGGCGGCCATCGCTGGCAGCTGGTGTTCAGCCGTCGCAAGCTGCTCAACGAACTGTACGACATGATGCGCAGCGCCAGCTGAGGGGCTGCGCTGATCCTTGTAGGAGCGGGCTTGCCCGCGAAGCAAGTGACTCGGTGGATGGCACCGGCTACACCGGTGTTCGCGGGCAAGCCCGCTCCCACAGGGTTTGCCACCAGCATCAAATAGGCCCGACCTTTGGTCAGCCACCCGACCCGGGCGCTTTTTTCATGTATGATATGCGCCCTTCCAAAAGCCTGACTGTCCGAGAACACCCCATGCAGCTTTCCTCGCTCACTGCGGTTTCCCCTGTAGACGGCCGTTATGCCGGCAAAACCCAGGCCTTGCGCCCCATTTTCAGCGAATACGGCCTGATCCGTTTCCGCGCCCTGGTCGAAGTGCGCTGGCTGCAGCGCCTGGCCGCCCACCCGCAGATCGGCGAAGTACCGGCGTTCTCCGCCGAAGCCAACGCCCTGCTGGACACTCTGGCCACCGACTTCAAGCTCGAGCACGCCGAACGCGTCAAGGAAATCGAGCGCACCACCAACCACGACGTCAAGGCCATCGAGTACCTGCTCAAAGAGCAGGCTGCCCAACTGCCTGAGCTGGCCAAGGTCAGCGAGTTCATCCACTTCGCCTGCACCAGCGAGGACATCAACAACCTGTCCCACGCCCTGATGCTGCGCGCTGGCCGTGACGACGTGCTGCTGCCGCTGATGCGCCAGATCGCCGACGCCATCCGCGCCCAGGCCCACGCCTTGGCCGACGTGCCGATGCTGTCGCGCACCCACGGCCAACCGGCTTCGCCGACCACCCTGGGTAAAGAGCTGGCCAACGTCGTGTACCGCCTGGAGCGCCAGATCGCCCAGGTAGCCGCCGTGCCACTGCTGGGCAAGATCAACGGCGCCGTGGGCAACTACAACGCCCACCTGTCGGCTTACTCGCAGATCGACTGGGAAGCCAACGCCCGCGCCTTCATCGAAGACGAGCTGGGCCTGCAGTTCAACCCGTACACCACGCAGATCGAGCCGCACGACTACATCGCCGAGCTGTTCGACGCAATCGCCCGCTTCAACACCATCCTCATCGACTTCGACCGCGACGTCTGGGGCTACATCTCCCTGGGCTACTTCAAGCAGAAGACCGTCGCCGGTGAAATCGGCTCGTCGACCATGCCGCACAAGGTCAACCCGATCGACTTCGAGAACTCCGAAGGCAACCTGGGTATCGCCAATGCGCTGTTCCAGCACCTGGCCAGCAAGCTGCCGATCTCGCGCTGGCAGCGCGACCTGACCGACTCCACCGTGCTGCGCAACCTGGGCGTGGGCTTCGCTCACAGCGTCATCGCCTACGAAGCCAGCCTGAAGGGCATCGGCAAGCTGGAAGTCAACACCGCACGTATCGCCGCCGACCTGGACGCCTGCTGGGAAGTCCTGGCCGAGCCGATCCAGACCGTCATGCGCCGCTTCAACATCGAGAACCCGTACGAGAAGCTCAAAGAGCTGACCCGTGGCAAGGGCATCACCCCTGAGGCGCTGCTGACCTTCATCGACGGCCTGGACATGCCAGCCGACGCCAAGGCCGAGCTCAAGCAGCTGACCCCTGCCACTTACATCGGTAACGCGGCAGCACAGGCCAAACGCATCTAAGCTGACCGTCGCGTTCAACGCCCGGCTTAGCCGGGCGTTTTTATTCCCGGACGAAAATTACGTTTTTTCAATAGGTTGAACATGAATCCTGATACTCCACTGCAGCTGCTGGGCGGCATCTCGGCCCGCGAATTCATGCGCGACTACTGGCAGAAGAAGCCCCTGCTGGTACGCCAGGCCTTCCCCGACTTCATCAGCCCGATCGAGCCCGACGAACTGGCCGGCCTGGCGCTGGAAGAAGAAGTCGAATCGCGCCTGGTGCTCGAACACGGCGAGCGCCCGTGGGAGCTGCGCCGCGGCCCGTTCGAAGAAGAGGTCTTCGCCACCCTGCCCGAGCGTGACTGGACCTTGCTGGTACAGGCCGTGGACCAGTTCGTCCCGGAAGTGGCCGAACTACTGGAAGAATTCCGCTTCCTGCCCAGCTGGCGCATCGACGACGTGATGGTCAGCTTTGCAGCCCCAGGTGGCAGCGTCGGCCCGCACTTCGACAACTACGACGTGTTCCTGCTGCAAGGCCACGGCAAGCGCAACTGGAAGATCGGCCAGATGTGCAACAGCGAGAGCCCGCTGATCGAGCACGCCGACCTGCGCATCCTCGCCGACTTCGAACAGAGCGGTGAGTGGACCCTGGAACCTGGCGACATGCTCTACCTGCCGCCGCGCCTGGCCCACTACGGCGTAGCCGAAGACGACTGCCTGACCTACTCGGTCGGCTTCCGCGCGCCAAGCGCTGCTGAAGTGCTGACCCACTTCACCGACTTCCTCGGCCAGTTCCTGCCGGACGAAGAGCGCTACAGCGACGCCGACGCCCAGCCGGTCAGCGACCCGCACCAGATCCAGCACGACGCCCTCGACCGCCTCAAAGGCCTGCTCGACAAGCACATGGGTGACAAAGACCTGCTGCTGACCTGGTTCGGCCAGTTCATGACCGAGCCGCGCTACCCGGAGCAGGTCGTGGGTGAAGAGCTCACTGAGGAACAGCTGATCGAAGCGCTGGAAGATGGCGCCATCCTGATCCGCAACCCAAGCGCGCGCATGGCCTGGTCCGAGCTCAACGATGACCTGATGCTGTTCGCCAGCGGCCGCAGCTGCCCGTTGCCGGCCAAACTGCGTGAGCTGCTGAAGCTGGTCTGTGCTGCCGATGCGTTACACATCGAAAACCTTGCAGAGTGGCTGCAGGATGAAGATGGCCTTATGCTGGTACAGCAGCTGATCAAACAAGGAAGCCTGGGATTCGCCAATGAATAAGATTCGTGTGCGCCTCGCCGACTGGCATAAGGACAACGCCGACATCCGCCGCATCCGTGAGGCGGTGTTCATTGCCGAACAGCACGTACCACCAGAGCTGGAATGGGATTCCGACGATCCAAGCGCTGCGCACTTCCTGGCGCTGGAAGGCGACTACCCAATCGGTACCGCCCGCCTGCTGCCTGACGGCACCATTGGCCGGGTCTCGGTGCTCAAGGACTGGCGCGGCCTGAAAGTGGGCGATGCACTGATGAACGCGGTGATCGTCGAAGCGCAGGACCGTGACCTGAAACAGCAGATGCTCAGTGCACAGGTACACGCCACGCCGTTCTACGAGCGCTTGGGCTTTCGCGTCGTCAGCGAAGAGTTCCTTGAAGCCGGCATCCCGCATGTGGACATGGTGCGCGACTCGCGCGCCTGATCCATAAGCCGTGGTTTCACTGACCCCTTCGCGGGGCAAGCCCGCTCCCACAGGTCCTCCACTGCATTCAGGATCAGTGCAAGACTTGTGGGAGCGGGCTTGCCCCGCGAAGAGGCCGGTACAGCCAAATACATCTCCCCAGACAAAAACCTGTACATCCATCCAGATAAAACTTGCCTCTGCGCCCCTGCTTGCGCATCCTAGTGCCCATCAACCCCGATGAAGCGTGCTCGGCCATGCGCCTGTTCCTCTGCGAAAAACCCTCCCAGGCAAAAGACATCGCCAAAGTGCTCGGCGCCAACCGCAAGGCCGACGGCTGCTGGCAAGGCACCGACGTCTGCGTCACTTGGTGCATCGGCCACCTGCTCGAAACCGCCCCGCCCGACAGTTATGACGAACGCTACAAGCGCTGGAACCTCGCCGACCTGCCGATCATTCCCGAAAAATGGAAGATGCTGGTCAAGCCCAAGACCGCCAGCCAGTTCAAGGCCGTCAAACGCCTGCTAGGCGAGGCGCGCGAGCTGGTCATCGCCACCGACGCCGACCGCGAAGGCGAAATGATCGCCCGCGAACTGGTCGAGCACTGCCGTTACCGCGGGCCGATCCAGCGCCTGTGGCTGTCGGCCCTTGATGATGCCTCCATCCGCAAGGCCCTGGCACGCCTGCTGCCGGGCCAGGAAACCTTCAGCCTTTATCACTCGGCGCTGGGCCGCTCCCGCGCCGACTGGCTGATCGGCATGAACATGAGCCGGCTATTCACCTTGCTCGGGCGCCAATCCGGCTACCAGGGCGTACTGCCGGTAGGCCGGGTACAGACCCCGACCCTGCGCCTGGTGGTGGACCGTGATCGCAGCATCGCCGACTTCGTCCCGGTACCGTTCTGGGCCATCGACGTGCAACTCGAACAGGCTGGCCAGGGCTTCAACGCTCAGTGGCGAGCACCAGAAGATGCTTGTGACGACCAGGGCCGGTGCCTCAACCAGGTGCTGGCGCAACAGGCTGCCGCCGACATGGGCAATGCGGGCACTGCCCGCGTGGCCAAGGTGGCGACTGAACGCGTACGCGAAGCCGCCCCCCTACCCTTCGACCTGGGCACCCTGCAGGAGCTGTGCTCAAAGAAGTTCGGCTTCGGCGCCCAGGAAACCCTCGACATCGCCCAGGCCCTGTACGAAACCCACAAATTGATCACCTACCCGCGCAGCGACTGTGGTTACCTGCCGCTGAGCCAGCACGCCGAGGCCCCCGCCATCCTTGCCGCCCTGCAGCGCGCCGATGCCAGCCTGGCGCCGCTGCAGGCTCACCTGGAGCCCCAGCGTCGCTCCCGCGCCTGGAACGACGCCAAGGTCAGCGCCCACCACGGCATCATCCCCACTGCCGCGGCCAGCGACCCCTCGCGCCTGCCCGCTAAGTACAAGGCGGTCTACACCCTCATCCGCGCCCGTTACCTGGCGCAGTTCCTGCCCAACCACGAGTACGACCGCACCCAGGCCGATTTCGACTGTGCAGGCCATGCCTTGCGTGCTGTGGGTAAGCAGATCGTCGAGCCTGGCTGGCGCCGTGCCTTGCCCGAGGCGCTGACCCCGGCCAAAGGCCGCGAGGCGCCGCCGGCCCAGGTTCTGCCAGCCCTGCGCGAAGGCCAGGACTGCAACGTGCAAGGGCTGCAACTCAAGGACATGTGGACCCAGCCACCCAAGCCCTTTACCGAAGGCGACCTGATCAAGGCCATGAAAAACGTCGCCAAACTGGTAGATGACCCGCGGTTGAAGCAGAAGCTCAAGGAAACCACGGGCATCGGCACCGAAGCGACACGGGCCAGCATCATCCAGGGCCTGCTCGACCGTGGTTATCTGGTCAAGAACGGCAAGGCCTTATCCGCGACGCCCGCAGCCTTCAGCCTCATCGACGCCGTACCCAGGGCCATTGCCGACCCCGGGACCACGGCCATCTGGGAGCAGGCACTGGACATGGTGCAGAGCGGTGAAATGAGCCTGGAAGAGTTCGTCGCCCGGCAGTCGGCCTGGATGGGCAAGCTGGTCGAGCGCTGCAGCGGCATGCGCATGACCATTACCGCGCCAGCGGCCGGCGCCGCGCCACCTTGGAAAAAGAAGCGCCGGGGGGGCGGCAAAAGTAAAGCCACCGGAAGCAAACCAGCAGCAGGCAAGCCAAGGCAACCTCGTAAAAAGGCAGCGACCTGAAGCCTGCACAGTACCTGTGGGAGCGGGCTTGCCCGCGAAGAGGCCGTCACAGGCGGCACTAAAACACAGCAAAAGCACAAAACCCGACCAACGCACTGGCGCCGTGAAATTTACCTGCTAAATTTTCATGAAAATAATCACAATAATTTTCATGAGGCACCGGCATGTTCAAGCAATCCGCGCAACACATCGCCAGCTATTACGCCCAGACCTACCCCACCCGCATTCCCCTGCGCCCCACCCTGCAAGGCCGCCACGATACCGACATCCTCATCGTCGGCGCAGGGTTCAGCGGCCTGCACACCGCCCTGAGACTGACCATGGCCGGCAAGCGTGTCACGCTGCTGGAAGCAAGCCGTGTGGCGTGGGCCGCTTCCGGGCGCAACGGCGGCCAAGCGTTGCTGGGCTGGTCGTGCGACATGCCACCGCTGGAGAAGGCCCTTGGCGTAGAACGCACCCGGCGCCTGTGGGACAGCATGTGCTGGGCGGCCGATGAAATGCGTGAGCTGCCACAGCGCCATGGCTTCGATATCGACTACCGGCTTGGCAGCTTGTGGACAGCCGTGCTACCGCGCCGCGTAAAAATGCTTGAAGAAGCCCTGCACGACGCCGAAACCAAATGGGGCTATGACGCCCTGCGCCTGATAGGGCGCGACGAGCTACCCCAGTGGATCGACAGCCCACGCTACCAAGCCGCGCTGTATGACGCCAAAGGCGCCCACCTCAACCCCCTCAAGCTCGCCCAAGGCCTTGCCAGCAATATCGAGGCAGCCGGTGGCCACATTTTCGAGCAAAGCCAGGTGCTCGGCTACCAGCAGACCGGCAACGGTTATGTGACCCGCACTGAGCATGGCGAGGTACACAGCCAAATCCTGGTACTGGCCTGCAACGCGTACATCGACCGCCTCGACCCGGCCCTGTCGCGCCGCTTGCTGCCCGTCGGCTCCTACCAGGTCGCCACCGCGCCCCTGGAAGCTGACGTCGCCAAGTCATTGTTGCCGCGCAACAGCTGCGTGATCGACAACCAGTTCGTACCCGACTATTTCCGCCTTACCCCCGACAACCGCCTGCTGTTTGGCGGCGGCTGCACCTACCTGGGCGGCATCCCCAAGGATGTGGCCAGCGCCACCCGCCCCTACCTTGAACGGGTGTTCCCGCAGTTGGCCGGCGTGGCCATCGACTATGCCTGGGGCGGCCACATCGACTGCAGCATCCAGCGCACCCCCGACATCGGCCGGGACGGCGAGCGCTATTGGTTACAAGGCTTCTCGGGCCACGGCGTGCTGCCGACCCTGGCCGGGGCGCGGGCGGTCAGCGATGCGATCCTTGGCAACGATGACCTGCTGGCGCTGTACCAAGGTATCGATAACGGCCGCTTCCCAGGCGGCGACTTGATGGCCGCACCGCTGGAAGCCGCAGCCAAAGCCTGGTACAGGTTGCGCGACCATGTCTGATGAAGTTCAAACACTGGCGCTGCTGATTCGCGACCTGCGCAAGCACCGCGGGCTGACGCTCGACGAGCTGGCCAGCAAGGTCAAGCGCTCACTGGGGTTTCTGTCCCAGGTCGAGCGCGGTTTGTCACGGCCAACCGTGGCCGACCTGACCGCAATCAGCGAAGCGCTGCACGTACCGACCACCTACTTCTACCAGGCCGGCCAACCCCGGCCGCTGGACTGGGTTACCCGACCGGGCGAGCGGCGCACCATTTACTACGCCGAAGGCATCAGCGATGTGCTGGTGTCGCCCACCTTGAATGGCGGCTTTTCCATGCTCGAAAGCCACTTGGCGCCCGGCGCCAGCAGTGGCGAGGGGCACCTGAACGACAGTTCCGAGCAAGGCGGTTTCGTCCTGGAAGGTGAGCTGACGCTGTGGCGCGATGGCCACGCCGAGGCCGTCACGCTCCGGCGCAACGACAGCTTTCAGCTGCCGCCGCACAGCCAGTTCCGCTACGCCAACCTGACCGACCAGACGACCCGGGTTCTCTGGGTCTTCCGATGAGAGCACAGCATGACCATCACAACAGGTTTTCCCGATCTGCTCAGTGAAGTACGCGCCTTCCGTGCCCGCTACCCCGAAGTACGCCATGTCGACCTGCTGAGCCTGGACATCCCCGGGCATTTCTACGGCAAGCGCTACCCCGTCGACATGCTGGAAAAGGTCGCCGCCGGCAGCCCGCTGAAACTGCCGCAGAACTGCGTGTTGCTAGGGGTACAGGGCGGGCTGTTCCCGATTGGTGACTACTGTTTCAGCGACGGCGACCCGGATGCCGTGCGGCGCCTGATCCCCGGCACCCTCAAGCCAGTCACCTGGGAGCGCGAGCCGCTGGGGCAGATGTTGATCAGCTCCGACGGCACCGCCGCGCCCATCGAGTTCGAGCCCCGGGAAGTGCTCACCCGCGTACTGCAACGCCTGGCGCGGCGTGGCATTCGCCCGGTGGTGGCGTTCGAGCTGGAGTTTTACCTGTTCGAGCGGGCACTGAAGGAAGGGCTGCCGCAGTGCCCCCGCGACCCGTTCAGCGAAGACCCGGACGATCAGCCCAACATGCACATCGAGCGCCTGTCGCGCTTCAGCGACGTGCTGCGCGACATGGTAGAAACGGCCAATGCCCAAGGGGTGGATGCCAATGTCATCACGGCCGAACTGGGGCCGGGCCAGTTCGAGATCAATTTCGGCCACTGCGACGACGGCCTGCGCGCCGCCGACTGGGCTGCCCTGTTCTGCCGCAGCACCCGTGGCGTGGCGCTCAAGCACGGGCTGCGTGCTTCATTCATGAGCAAACCCTACCTGCACGCCCCAGGCAGCGGCATGCATGTACACGTCAGCCTGTACGACAACGACGGCAACAACCTGCTGGCTGCCGATGGGCAACGCCCGCTGCGCCATGCGGTGGCGGGCTGCCTGGCGGTCCTGCCCCACTGCATGCCGATCTTTGCAGCCAACCACAATGCGTTCCGTCGCTACGGCGCCATGGTCAACGCCGCCAGCCGTGCGAGTTGGGGCTATGAAGACCGCGATGCGTGCATACGCATTCCCGAGTCCGATGTACGTAATTTGCGCATCGAGCATCGTCTGGCTGGCGCGGATGCCAACCCGTACCTGGTGCTGGCGGCGATCCTGTGCGGGATGGAGCATGGGCTGGATGCGGCGCAGGAGCCGATCACACCGCTGAACGAAGACCGCGGCAGCGGCATCGACTTCCCCAAGGACATGCTCAGCGCAGTCACCGCGATGCGCAGCCACCCCGCAGTGAATGAGGGGCTGGGGGAAGAATTCGTGATGGTGTATTGCGAGAACAAGCGGCAAGACCACTTGGCATTCATGCAAGAAGTCAGCGCCAGGGAGTACCGCTGGTTCCTGTAATGGCTCGATTGCCGGTGCCGGCCCTTTCGCGGGGCGAGCCCGCTCCCACAGGTTTACTACCAGGTTAAAGACGGTGATATACCTGTGGGAGCGGGCTTGCCCCGCGAAAAGGCCAGTACTGACAACACAGAAATCTCTCCTATTCTCAATAGCTCACTCCCACAGGTTTACTACCCGGTTAGAGACGGTGGTATTCCTGTGGGAGCGGGCTTGCCCCGCGAAAAGGCCAGTACTGACAACACAGAAATCTCTCCTATTCTCAATAGCTCACTCCCACAGGTTTACTACCCGGTTAGAGACGGTGGTATTCCTGTGGGAGCGGGCTTGCCCCGCGAAGAGGCCAGTACTGACAACTCAGAAATCTCACCTATTCTCAATAGCTCACTTGGCAATCCCCTGCACAGAGGAGACGCGACCATGAGCTACGTAACCACGAAGGATGGCGTTCAGATCTTCTACAAAGACTGGGGCCCGCGCGATGCGCCGGTCATTCACTTCCACCACGGCTGGCCGCTCAGTGCCGATGACTGGGATGCCCAGTTGCTGTTCTTCCTGGCCCAAGGCTTTCGCGCGGTCGCCCACGACCGCCGCGGCCACGGGCGCTCTAGCCAGGTGTGGGATGGCCATGACATGGACCACTACGCCGATGACGTAGCCGCCGTGGTCGACCACCTGGGCATCCAGGGTGCGGTGCATGTCGGCCATTCCACGGGTGGCGGCGAAGTGGTGCGCTACATGGCACGCTACCCCGGCGACAAGGTGGCCAAGGCGGTACTGATTGCCGCAGTGCCACCGCTGATGGTGCAGACACCGTCCAACCCAGGCGGCCTGCCCAAGTCGGTCTTCGACGGCTTCCAGGCCCAGGTCGCGAGTAACCGGGCGCAGTTCTACCGCGACGTGCCCACGGGGCCTTTCTACGGCTACAACCGGCCCGGGGCCAAACCGTCGGAAGGCATCATCGGCAACTGGTGGCGCCAAGGCATGATCGGCAGTGCCAAGGCGCACTACGACGGCATCGTGGCGTTTTCGCAGACTGACTTCACCGAGGACCTCAAGCGCATCACCCAGCCGGTGCTGGTCATGCACGGTGACGATGACCAGATCGTGCCTTACGAGAACGCGGGCCCTTTGTCGGCCAAGTTGCTGCCTAATGGCACGTTGAAGACCTACAAAGGGTATCCGCACGGCATGCCGACCACCCATGCCGATGTGATCAATGCGGATTTGCTGGCGTTTATTCGGAGTTGAGAGTTTTCAGGCCGATTGCTTGTTAAATGAAGTATCGCAATTGGCCTGTACTCACGCCTTCATGCAACTGGTAAAATTATCAGTTGCGCACCTATAGCCTCTGACTGAAAGTAGCCTGAACTGTATCCATCCAAGAGGTACGCCATGCAGGACTCCCTTCAGTACCAGCGCACCATAAAAGGCCGGCACCCCAACGAACGCTTCAATACGCTTGTTTATACAGCTTATGGTTACATCAATAAGCCACCCCCAGCCGTTTACCTTGGCTTCACTGGGCAGCGCTATGATAGCTTCACGAACTGCTATCTCCTCGGCGAGGGTTATCGCGCTTACAGCCCTTCACTGGCGCGTTTCTTATCTCCAGATAACCTAAGCCCATTTGGACAAGGAGGGCGAAATGCATATGCTTACGGTGCAAACGACCCAATTAATCATGTCGACCCCTCGGGTCATATGCCTAGCAAAAAAACCACAAACGTTGGTTACGTGAATTATTCTACTTCTGAGCAGGCATACCAGAAGATGAAATCCGTGTATAAGTCGAGAAAAGACTTGTATAAAAAAAGTAAAACGGAGCTAGTAAGTCTCGCACGTGACGCGACGCAAAGGATCGCCGGACTGGAGGAAGTTGACTGGGCCAGTCCATCCATCAAGAGGAAGTACCTTTTACGAGCCGCCGAACTCCCTCTGAAAAAGCAGCTTGTAACGCTAATATCTCAATATGACCCAGACGAGACAGAAGCGAACCTGAAATCTCATTACAACCAATATGTCGAGAACTTGGAAAAAAAGCTGATAGAGAAAAATTTAATAAAAAAGTCAACGTCCACGTCAACCTTGGAAACCTTGCTGAGCGATTCAAATTCAGACATCCGGCAGGCTGGGTTTACCTAGCAACGTAGCTGAAGCAGAATTCCACTTCCCGATTACCTTAGTCCCCAAAAATGCCCTTCGAACTCACCGTAGACCCCCTCACCCTACTCATCCTGGCCCTGGTCGCCTTCATCGCCGGCTTCATCGACGCCATCGCCGGCGGCGGCGGCCTGCTCACCACCCCGGCCCTGCTCACCGCCGGCATGCCGCCACACCTGGTGCTGGGCACCAACAAGCTCAGCTCTACCTTCGGCTCGGCCACGGCCGGCTTCACTTACTACAAGCGCAAACTGTTCCACCCCGCGCAGTGGCGCCCGGCGTTGTTCGCTACCCTGGTAGGCGCCTCGCTGGGTGCGGTGATCGCCCACTACCTGCCCGCCGAATGGCTGAACAAGATGCTTCCGGTCGTGGTCTTCGCCTGCGGCGTCTACTTGCTGTTCGGCGGCACGCCCAAGGCGCCGCTGGATGCCGACGCACCGATCAAGAAAAAATGGCAGGCCCCCCAAGGCTTCACGCTGGGTTTCTACGATGGCGTGGCAGGCCCCGGCACTGGCGCGTTCTGGACCGTGAGCACCCTGCTGCTGTACCCGATCGACCTGGTGCGCGCCAGCGGCGTGGCGCGCAGCATGAACTTCGTCAGCAACATCGCGGCGCTGACGGTGTTCATCATTTCCGGGCAGGTGGATTATGTCGTCGGCCTGTGCATGGGCCTGTCGGTGATGGTGGGTGCGTTCTTCGGCGCACGCACGGCGATCAGCGGCGGCAGCAAGTTCATCCGCCCGGTCTTCATCACCGTGGTGCTGGCGCTGACCGTGCGCCTAGCGTGGCAGCACTGGTTCGGGCAGGCCTAAGCGTTCAGCCACGTACAAATCGATCAGGTACCGGGCGATGGAACGCCCGGCCGGCAGCGGCGGCAGGTCATGCACGCTGAACCACTGGGCATCCTCGATCTCGTCGGGCTGCATGACGATCTCGCCGCCCGCGTACTCGGCATGGAACCCCAGCATCATCGAATGCGGGAACGGCCAGCACTGGCTGCCGACGTAACGGATGTTCTGCACCTCGACCGCTACCTCTTCACGCACTTCGCGCACCAGGCAATCCTCGGCCGACTCGCCGGGCTCGGCAAAACCCGCCAAGGTGCTGTAGACACCGGTGACGAAACGCGGCGAGCGCGCCAGCAGAATCTCGTCACCGCGGGTGACCAGCACGATCATGCTCGGCGAAATGCGCGGGTAGCTGCGCAGGTCGCAGGGCTGGCAGTACATCGCCCGCTCCCAACGGATTTGCGTCATCGCCTGGCCGCAGCTACCGCAAAAACGGTGCTCGCGTGCCCAGGTACCGATCTGCGCGGCATAACCCAGCACCTTGTACAGGTCGAAGTCGCCTTCGAGCATGAACGCGCGCAGGCCACGCCAGCTGCAACCCGGCAGGTCGGTGGCGCTGCGCAGTTCGAGCAGGAACACCGGCTCGCCATCGAAGTGACCGATACCATGCTCGCACAGCACGTCCAGGTCCTGGCGCTTGAGCCATTCGCGGGGGAACAGCGCGCCGTTGTCGTCCACCAGGAACCCTTCCGGGCTGCGAGCGACGGCCAAGCCCCCGGTGATCTGCGGGTCGAGTACTGCGGTAGTCCAGCGTGCTGACATGTCGGGGTTCCTTGCTGCGCGCCCCCGACCCAGTCAGTCGGCGAACGTCGGTTTCTGTTTGCTCATGTGCGCCGCCACGGCCACGCGCAGGTCTTCGGACTGCAGCATCGCGGCGTTCCAGGTGGCGATGTATTCAAGGCCATCGTCAATGCGGTGGTCACGCATGTAGCTGAGCATTTCCTTGGTGCCGGCCACGGCGATCGGCGATTTTGCGGCAATCTCACGGGCGATGGCAAAGACCCCGTCAAGCAGCGCGGCCTGATCATCATAGACCCGGTTGACCAGGCCGATGCGCAGCGCCTCATCGGCCTCGACGTTGCGCCCGGTGAATGCCAGCTCGCGCATGATGCCGTCGCCAATGATACGTGGCAAACGTTGCAGCGTGCCAACATCGGCGGCCATGCCCATGTCGATTTCCTTGATCGAGAACTGCGCATCTTGGCTGCAGTAGCGCATGTCGCACGCCGAGATGAGGTCGATGGCGCCCCCAATGCAGTAGCCCTGGACTGCCGCCAGCACCGGCTTGCGGCATTTGTCGACGGCATTGAACGACGCCTGCAGGCGCAAGATGGTGCTGCGCAGCAAGCGCGCATTACGGCCAACGTCCTTGCCCAACTGGCCGGCCAGCGAGGCCAGCATCATCAGGTCGATGCCGGCAGAGAAATGCTTGCCCGCACCGCTGATGACAACGGCGCGCACCGCATCGGTGTCGTCGACCCACTGGAAGATGTCGATGATCTCCTCCCAGAAGGCAGCGTTCATCGCGTTGACTTTCTCGGGGCGGTTGATCTGGACGTGGGCGATGCTATCAGTCAGTTCAACCTTGAACGCGCTGTACTCGGTCACGGGCGGCACTCCTGCTGGGAAAGGGTCATAACGCAGGATGTTAACCCAGCCAGGAGGCCGCACTTGTGCCAAAAGCAGGACGGCAAATCTTGCCTAAGTCGGCTCGATCCGGCACCGTGCGCCATCGCTGAATCATAAGGATACATATTCATGCCCCGCTCCCTGCCCGGTGCGCTCGCCCACAACTTCCTGGGCCAGTCACCGCTTTGGTATAAGGCTGTCATCGGCCTGTTCCTGGTGCTCAACCCCTTGCTGTTGCTGACTGCGGGCCCGGTCACGGCGGGCTGGGTGCTTGTGATCGAATTCATCTTCACCCTCGGCATGGCGCTCAAGTGCTACCCGTTGATGCCTGGCGGCTTGTTGCTGGTCGAAGCACTGCTGCTCGAGATGACCACCCCACAGGCCCTGTACGAAGAGCTGCTGCACAACTTTCCCGTGATCCTGCTGCTGATGTTCATGGTCGCCGGCATTCACTTCATGAAAGAGCTGCTGCTGTTCCTGTTCTCGCGGATCTTGCTCGGTGTGCGCTCGAAGGCGGCCCTGTCGCTGCTGTTCTGCGTGCTGTCAGCGTTCCTCTCGGCCTTTCTCGATGCGCTGACAGTCACGGCGGTGATCATCAGCGCTGCCGTGGGCTTCTACGCGGTCTTTCACCGCGTTGCTTCGGGTGCCAACCCGCGTGAAGAAAGCGCGCTCGACAGCGACCAGCAGATCCCGCAACTGCACCGTGAAGACCTCGACCAGTTCCGCGCCTTCCTGCGCAGCCTGTTGATGCACGGTGCGGTCGGCACTGCATTGGGCGGCGTGTGCACGCTGGTGGGCGAACCGCAAAACCTGCTGATCGGCCATGAAATGGGCTGGCACTTCGCCGACTTCTTCCTCAAGGTCGCCCCGGTGTCGTTGCCGGTGCTCGGCGCCGGGCTGTTGACCTGCGTAGCGCTGGAAAAACTACGCCTGTTCGGCTACGGCACACTGATGCCCGAACGCGTGCGCCAGGTGCTGGCCGCCTACGCCGCCGAAGATGACGCCGCCCGTACGCCGGCCCAGCGTGCCGCGCTGTGGGTACAAGGCAGCGCCGCGCTGATCCTGATCATCTGCCTGGGCCTGCACATTGCCGAAGTGGGCCTGATCGGCCTGTTGGTGATCGTGTTGATCACTGCGTTCACCGGCATCACCGACGAACACCGCCTGGGCCGGGCCTTCCAGGATGCCATGCCGTTCACCGCGCTGTTGGTGGTGTTCTTCGCCGTGGTCGCGGTGATCCATCAGCAGCAGTTGTTCAGCCCGCTGATTGCCTGGGTACTGGCACTGCCTGCCGAACAACAACCGGGCATGCTGTACCTGGCCAACGGTTTGCTGTCGGCGATCAGCGACAACGTGTTCGTCGCCACTATCTACATTACCGAGGTCAAGCAGGCCTTCATGAACGGTGGCATGAGCCGCGAGCATTTCGAGACGCTGGCGGTGGCGATCAATACCGGCACCAACTTGCCGAGCGTGGCAACGCCGAATGGGCAAGCGGCGTTCCTCTTCCTGCTGACCTCGGCGATTGCACCACTGATCCGCCTGTCGTACGGGCGCATGGTGTGGATGGCGTTGCCCTATACCGTGGTCATGGGTGGGCTGGGCTGGTGGGCGGTGACTTACTGGCTGTAAAACCTGGCGGCGTGGGGATATTCGATACAACTTTTCCCGCACGCCCGCATCGAAGCAAAGGTAAATCCCCATCCGCTTCAAGGAGGTTCGCTATGGCGATGCGCACGGCACTGATGCTTTCCTGCATGACCCTTGCCCTGGTCGGCTGCGCGGGTTCGAACGATGAACACCGCACGCCGCCGACCACCCAGCAGGTCGACCTGCAACGCTACCAGGGCACCTGGTATGAGCTGGCGCGCCTGCCAATGTTCTTTCAGCGCAACTGCGTTCAATCCGAAGCGCGTTACGGCTTGCGTGAGGACGGGCGCATCGACGTCAACAACCGCTGCAAGGAAAAGGACGGCCAATGGAACGAGGCCAAGGGCATCGCCGAAGCCCAGCAACCGGGCAAGACTGACAAGCTCTGGGTGCAGTTCGACAACTGGTTCAGCCGGCTGGCTCCGGGCCTGACCAAGGGTGAGTACTGGGTGCTTTACCACGACAAGGACTACCGCGTGGCCCTGGTCGGGCACCCCAACCGCGAGTACCTGTGGTTGCTCTCGCGCACGCCGGCAATCACCGACCAGGAACGCGAGGAACTGCTGTCGATTGCCCGCAAGCAAGGCTACGACACCAGCAAGCTGATCTGGCGCCAGGAGGGCTAGCCCGCCGCGCGGCTGGCATGTCGACGACGCGGGGCAATCAGGCTAAGGTGTGCGCCCCGCCTCCCCTCGAAGGAACGAGCCGTTGATCACCTGCCACGTCAAATACACCGTCGACCCTTACCAGCTACCGGCCTTCGAAGCCTATTCGCGCCTGTGGATGCGCCTGGTCACGCGCATGGGCGGCAAGCACCATGGCTATTTCCTGCCTGCCGAAGGTGCCAACAACATCGCCTACTGCCTGTTCAGTTTTTCCAGCCTGGCCGCCTACGAGCAGTACCGCAAGCAGGCAGAGACCGACCCGGAATGCATCGCTGCAGTTGCCCTGGCCACTGAGCAACGGTTCATCCTCAGCTATGAACGCAGCTTCCTCAAGCCGTTGCTCGAACCGCGCATTCGCTCGCTGGCGCTGTGCGTTTTCCATCACCAAGGGAAGATTCTGGTCAACGTCTTCGACGACCCGGTGACGCAGCAGACGCTGTGCCGCCCACTCGGGGGTGGCATCGAGTTTGGTGAGCGGGGCCGTGACGCCATCGCCCGGGAAATCGAAGAAGAACTGGGGCAGTCGATCAGCGATGTGCGGTTGCTCGGCACGCTGGAGAGCTTGTTCCACTATGCCGATACGCCGGGGCATGAGATTGTGCAGGTATTCGATGCACGCTTCGACGACGCCAGCCTTTACCAGCAGCCCTGGGTAGAAGGCCGCGAGTCCGACGGCAGCCCCTTCCGCGCCCGGTGGTGCGACAGCGCCGACTTCGACCGCATCGGCCCGCTTGTGCCGCAGGGCCTGCAAGCGTTGTTGCGCGACCTGTCGCTGCTGGGCTGAAGCAAAGGAGCCTGATCATGGACCTGCTGTTTCTAGGCACCAGTGCCGGGGTGCCGACCAAGGCCCGCAACGTCAGTGCCACGGCCCTCATCGAGGCCAGCGGCAGCCACTGGTACCTGATCGATTGCGGCGAAGGCACGCAGCATCGGCTGCTACAGACGCCGCTGTCGATACGCGACCTGCGCGGCATCTTCATCACCCACGTACACGGCGACCATTGCTTCGGCCTGCCCGGCCTGCTGGCCAGCGCCGGGATGAGCGGGCGTACCCAGCCGCTGGATATCATCCTGCCCGCCGCCCTGCATGACTGGGTGCGCCTGGGCTTGACCGCCAGCGACACTTACCTGCCTTTCGAGGTGCGCCTGCTGGCCGTTGAAAGCCTGACTGACTGGCGTAGCGAGACGCTGCAGGTCAGTACCGTGCAGCTGTCGCACCGGGTGCCGAGCGTGGGCTTCGTGCTCACCGAGCTCAACCCTGAGCCGCGCCTGGACGTGCAGCGCCTGGATACCGAAGGCATTCCACGCGGGCCGTTGTGGGGCGACCTGGCCAAAGGGCTGTCGGTCGAGCATGAGGGGCGGACCCTGCACGGCCAGGACTACCTGCGCGCATCGCGGCCGGCGCGACGGGTGATCGTGTGCGGTGACAACGACAACCCCGAGCTGTTGGCGGAGGCGGCCAAGGGCGCGGATGTGATGGTGCACGAAGCGACCTTTACCCAGGCGGTCGTCGAGCGCACGGGGGCTACGTTCGGCCACAGCACAGCGGCGCAAGTGGCACGGTTTGCCGAGGCGGCGGGTGTGCGCAACCTGGTGCTCACGCATTTCAGCGCACGCTACCAGGGCGATCCGCGGCGCAGCCCGTGCATCGACGATGTACGTGTGGAGGCCCTGGCGCATTACAGCGGGCATCTGACCTTGGCGCAGGACCTGCAGCGGTATCACATTGGGCGGGATGGGTGTCTTGTGGTGGTGGGGTAGATAGGGTTGCGGCTGATAGGTGCATACCGTTAGGGCTGTGGCGCCTATGAGATCGAGCGCCGCCCACGCGGCGCATCGCGAGCAACGCTCGCTCCTACGTTTGTTTCGGGCCAATTATTCCTGGGGCAAACGCGCGCGACCGCCCTGGCGTATGGCTCGATATCGCGTCGAACAAACAAGGCGGTCGCGCGCGCCTGCCACAGGCGTTATTGGCCAAAAACAAACGTAGGAGCGAGCGTTGCTCGCGATGCGCCGCGCGGGCGGCGCTCGATCTCATAGGCGATGAAAACCTCCCGCCAGGCACCTGTCAGCCGAACCACCCCTTCAAGACATACACCCCCTACGCCGCCAACCGCCCACTGGCAATCGCCTCCGACGCCGCCAGCATCGCCCGCAACAACACCGCACACCCCGCCGCCAGGTCCTCCGGCGTGGCGTTCTCGATTTCGTTGTGGCTGATGCCATTCTCGCAAGGCACGAAGATCATCCCCGCTGGCCCCAATTCGGCCAGGAAGATCGCGTCATGCCCCGCTCCACTGACGATATCCATGTGCGGCAGGCCCAGCGCACCTGCCGAATCGCGCACGGCATCGACGCAGGCCTTGTCGAAATACAGGGCCGGGAAATCCGCCGTAGGGATCAGCTCATGCGCCAGGCCATGCTTGGCGCAGGTGCTCTCGATCACCCCACGCACCTCGGCAATCATCGCGTCCAGTTGCTCGCCTTCAAGGTGACGGAAGTCCAGGGTCATGCGCACCTCACCCGGGATCACGTTGCGTGACCCCGGGTAGGCCTGCAGGCAACCCACCGTGCCACAGGCATGTGGCTGGTGCCCAAGGGCCGTACGGTTGACTGCCTCGACCACGGCGGCAGCGCCCACCAAGGCATCCTTGCGCAAGTGCATGGGCGTTGGGCCGGCATGGGCTTCGACCCCGCGCAGGGTCAGGTCGAACCACTTCTGGCCCAGCGCACCCAACACCACGCCGATGGTCTTGGCCTGGTCTTCAAGGATCGGCCCCTGCTCGATATGCGCTTCAAAATAAGCCCCCACCGGGTGGCCGAGTACCGCGCGCTGGCCGGCGTAACCGATCGCATCGAGCGCCTCGCCAACACTCACCCCCTGTGCATCACGCTTGGCCAGCGTCTCTTCCAGCGTGAACTTACCGGCGAACACCCCAGAGCCCATCATGCAGGGGGCAAAGCGCGAGCCCTCCTCGTTGGTCCACACCACCACTTCCAACGGCGCTTCGGTTTCAACGCCGAGGTCGTTGAGGGTGCGGATCACCTCCAGCCCGGCCATCACCCCATAACAGCCATCAAACTTGCCGCCGGTGGGCTGGGTATCAATATGGCTGCCGGTCATCACCGGTGGCAGCTTGGGGTTGCGCCCCGGGCGGCGGGCGAAAATATTGCCGACCGCATCGACACTCACGGTGCAACCGGCTGCCTCGCACCACTCGACGAAGAGGTCGCGGGCCTGGCGGTCGAGGTCGGTCAGCGCCAGCCGGCAAACACCGCCTTTGGCCGTGGCGCCGAGGCGGGCAAGGTCCATCAGCGATTGCCACAGGCGTGCGCTGTCAACATGGCGGGCGGTGGTCTTGAGGATATCGTGGACTGGAGTCATGGGTTTTCCCCTCAGGCTTTTTTGTTGTTTATCAGGGCCTCTTCGCGGGCAAGCCCGCTCCCACATTGAACGTGCCGTAGCCTGTGGGAGCGGGCTTGCCCGCGAAGAGGCAAACTCAGTATCACGGCAACGGCTTGGCCAACCGCGCCGGGCTGCGCGCCGCCAAGCCACCCAGGACGTAATACAACGCCCCACCCAGCAGCGAGCCGGTGAACCAGCCATAGTCGTAGAACCAGCTGAAGCTGCTGTTGCCGATCGACATCACGGTCAGCGCCACCGGGACGCCGAAGGCGGCAAACCCAGCCCAGTTCCAGGCCGGATACACGTCATCGCGGTACAACCCCGCCAAGTCCAGGCGCTGGCGACGGATCAAGAAGTAGTCCACCACCATGATCCCGGCAATCGGCCCGAGCAGGCTCGAGTAACCCAGCAACCAGTTCGAATAAACGCTTTCCAGGCTCAGGTCCGAGACGATCCAACCCAGCTTCTTGAGCAGTTCATGGCCCATCAGCGCCAAGCCGATAAACCCGGTCAGCCACACCGCGCGGCTTCGCCCGATCAGGCGTGGCGCGATGTTCTGGAAGTCGTTGGTGGGCGAGACGATGTTCGCCGCCGTGTTGGTCGACAACGTGGCGATCACGATCAACGCCATGGCCAGCGCCACCCAGCCCGGGCTTTGGATCTTGCCGATCAGGCTGACCGGGTCAGACACCGTTTCACCCACCAGCGACGCGGACGCTGCGGTCAGCACCACACCCAATGCCGCAAACAGGAACATGGTCAGCGGCAGGCCGAAGATCTGCCCCAGTATCTGGTCCTTCTGGCTTTTGGCGTACCGGCTGAAGTCGGGAATGTTCAGCGAGAGCGTGGCCCAAAAACCGACCATGGCGGTGAGCCCGGCACAGAAGTAGCTGACCACGCTGGCGCCCTCTGGCCGCTTGGGCGGCTGCGCCAGCAACTCGGTCATCGACATGTGCGGCAGTGCCCAGAACAGCAGGCCCACGCCCACCGCCACCAGCAACGGCGCCGAAAGCGTTTCGAGCCATTTGATCGACTCCGCCCCGCGCAACACCACCCACAAGTTAAGCGCCCAGAAGATCATGAAGCCGATCACCTCCCCGGTGCCCTCCAGAGCCTTCCAGCCATCGAACATCGAGCCGAGGAACAGGTGAATGGCCAGGCCGCCGAACATCGTCTGGATGCCGAACCAGCCGCAAGCGACCACCGCGCGAATCAAGCACGGCACGTTCGAGCCGAGGATGCCAAACGAGGAACGCAACAGCACCGGAAACGGGATGCCGTACTTGGTGCCAGGGAACGCGTTGAGGGTCAGCGGGATCAGCACGATGAGGTTGGCCAGCAAAATGGCCAGCAGCGCCTCGCCCACGCTCAGGCCAAAGTAGGCCGTGAGCACGCCGCCGAGGGTGTAGGTGGGCACGCAGATGGACATACCCACCCACAGGGCGGTGATGTGCCATTTGTTCCAGGTGCGTTGGTGCACCTTGGTGGGTGCGATGTCGTGGTTGTAGCGCGAGCTGTCGAGCACGTCAGTGCCTGCCTCCAGCTCGAACAGGCCATCCTGCTCGATCACTTGCGATCTGCTCTGTTGCATGGGGCCTTCTCCAGGTTTTTCTAATTGTTTGCTCATCGGGCTAAAGCGATGGCCGGAGTACACACACCACCAGTACTGCTCCTCCGGTCCGGCCTGGCGGTTGTGGCCGTACTCAAATTACGTGCCGGGTTGGCCTGAGCCGTCCCGGGTGGCCGCCGCCGACCGGAGGTAATCAACTGAACTGAAAGGCATTTATCGACGCAAAGCGAAAGCACGGTTATCCCTTCGCCTGCCTGTTGCGCCCGCTCAAGCCAGGCTTGCGTCCGGCGCGTGTTTCAAACCGGTGCAGCCTGTTTTTTCAGCCACGCGGCAGGCGTCTTCTGGCCCGCTATCAAGCAGCTGATTTTGCATGGAAAATCTTGACCAATTTGGCTTCTTGTCAAGTGCGTCAAAATGGTGAAAGGCCTCACCATTTTGGTGATTAAAACAATAATTGTTTAAATATCAATAAGTTACAAAAGTTCTAAGCTCATAAATTATTTTCTTGAACAATCCCAAATCACCATCTAGATTCCATTCTTGTCAGGCCTGACAGGATTGTAGGCTACCCTTCGATCACCGGCAGTCACTGGCGTATAACAATTCAAGAACCGGCTCAGACCGGTCAGCCTGCGAGGAAGACGGCATGTCCCTGTTGATCCGTGGTGCCACCGTGATCACCCACGAAGAGCGTTACACCGCCGATGTCCTGTGTGTCGATGGCCTGATAGCGGCCATAGGCGCAAACCTCGAACCGCCCACCGACTGCGAAATCCTCGACGGCAGTGGCCAGTACCTGATGCCCGGCGGCATCGACCCGCACACCCACATGCAACTGCCCTTTATGGGCACCGTGGCCAGCGAAGACTTCTTCAGCGGCACCGCTGCCGGCCTGGCCGGTGGTACCACCTCCATCATCGACTTCGTCATACCCAACCCGCAGCAATCATTGCTGGAGGCCTTTCACACCTGGCGTGGCTGGGCGCAAAAGAGTGCCTGCGACTACGGCTTCCACGTCGCCATCACCTGGTGGAGCGAGCAGGTCGCAGAAGAGATGGGCGAGCTGGTGGCCAACCACGGGGTGAACAGCTTCAAGCACTTCATGGCGTACAAGAACGCCATCATGGCGGCCGACGATACCTTGGTCGCCAGCTTCGAGCGCTGCCTGCAACTGGGCGCGGTGCCTACCGTGCATGCCGAGAACGGCGAGCTGGTCTACCACCTGCAGAACAAGCTGCTGGCCCAAGGCCTGACCGGGCCAGAGGCACACCCGCTGTCGCGCCCTTCGCAGGTCGAAGGCGAGGCGGCCAGCCGTGCTATCCGTATTGCCGAAACCATCGGTACGCCGCTGTATGTGGTGCACATCTCGAGCCGCGAAGCCCTGGACGAGATCACCTACGCTCGGGCCAAAGGCCAGCCGGTGTACGGTGAGGTACTGCCAGGCCACCTGCTGCTCGACGACAGCGTCTACCGCAATCCGGATTGGGCCACGGCCGCAGGCTATGTAATGAGCCCGCCCTTCCGCCCGCGGGAACACCAGGAAGCCCTGTGGCGCGGCCTGCAGTCGGGCAACCTGCACACCACCGCCACCGACCACTGCTGCTTCTGCGCCGAACAAAAGGCCATGGGCCGCGATGACTTCAGCCGCATCCCCAATGGCACCGCCGGTATCGAAGACCGCATGGCGGTGCTGTGGGATGCCGGAGTCAACAGTGGGCGCTTGTCGATGCAGGAATTCGTCGCGCTGACCTCCACCAACACGGCCAAGATCTTCAACCTGTTCCCGCGCAAGGGCGCGATTCGCGTCGGTGCCGACGCTGACCTGGTGCTGTGGGACCCGCAGGGCACGCGGACGATTTCGGCGCAAACCCACCACCAGCGTGTGGACTTCAACATTTTCGAAGGCCGCACCGTTCGCGGCATCCCCAGCCACACCATCAGCCAGGGCCGTGTGCTGTGGGCCGATGGCGATTTGCGCGCCGAGCCTGGCGCCGGTCGTTACGTGGAGCGCCCGGCCTACCCCTCGGTGTACGAGGTGTTGGGCCGCCGCGCCGAGCAACAGCGCCCGACACCCGTTCAGCGCTGAGCATTACCCGCACTGCACCTGCACTGCCGTACCGGCCCTGAAGAGGCCGGGCGGCGCCGTATTGCCGTTGACTGCCACATCCAAAAAAGAAAAGAGAGGCTACAACCGTGATCGATGCCCTGAACCACTTGCCGCGCCCCCGGGCCGGCGCCGACCAGCTGGCCGAGCGCTTCGGCGATCTCGCCCCTCCCCTCACCGCCCGCCAGGCCGCCGTGGAGAGCGCACGCTGCCTGTATTGCTACGACGCGCCCTGCGTCAATGCGTGCCCCAGCGAAATCGACATTCCCTCGTTCATCCACCGCATCAGTGACGAGAACCTGCAAGGCGCCGCCGAACGCATTCTCTCGGCCAATATTCTCGGCGGCAGTTGCGCCCGTGTCTGCCCGACCGAAATCCTCTGCCAACAGGCCTGCGTACGCAACAACGCCCAAGAATGCGCACCGGTGCTGATTGGCCAGTTGCAACGCTATGCGCTGGACAACGCGCACTTCACCGAGCACCCCTTCACCCGCTCCCCCGCTACCGGCAAGCGCATCGCCGTGGTCGGCGCCGGCCCTGCGGGGTTGTCCTGCGCGCACCGCCTGGCCATGCATGGGCATGACGTGGTGGTGTTCGAAGCCTGCGAAAAAGCCGGTGGCCTCAACGAATTCGGTATCGCCCGCTACAAACTGGTAGACGACTACGCCCAGCGCGAAGTGGAATTCCTGCTGGGCATCGGTGGCATCGAAATCCGCCACGGCCAACGCCTGGGGGACAACCTTGGCCTGGGCGAGCTGCGCGATCAATACGACGCGGTGTTCCTGGGCCTGGGCCTGAATGCGGTGCGCCAGCTCGGCTTGGCCGATGAAGAGGCACCTGGGGTGCTCGCCGCCACGCAGTACATCCGCGAACTGCGCCAGGCCGATGACCTGAGCCAACTGCCGCTGGCCGACCGCTGCCTGGTGATTGGCGCCGGCAACACCGCCATCGACATGGCCGTGCAGATGAGCCGCCTGGGCGCCCGTGACGTCAACCTGGTTTACCGCCGCGGCCACGCCGACATGGGCGCCACCGATCACGAGCAAGACATCGCCAAGGCCAACCAAGTGCGCCTGCACACCTGGGCGCGCCCCGAGGCGGTACTGCTGGACGATGCCGGCCAGGTGCGCGGCATGCGCTTCGCCCGCACCGAGCTTGCCGACGGGCGCCTGCGCGACACCGGCGAAACCTTCGAGCTGGCCGCCGATGCGATCTTCAAGGCCATCGGCCAACGCTTCGATGACGCCAGCCTCGCCGACCCCGTGGCGGCGCAGCTGGCCCGCGAGGGTGAACGCATCCGCGTCGATGCGCACATGCGCACCAGCCTGGCGGGCGTCTACGCGGGCGGCGACTGTACCGCCCTGGGCCAAGACCTCACCGTCCAGGCTGTGCAGCACGGCAAGCTGGCCGCTGAAGCCATCCATGCCCAACTCATGCTCAACGTGGAGGCAGCGTAAATGGCCGACTTGTCTATCGAATTTGCCGGCATCAAGGCACCCAACCCGTTCTGGCTGGCCTCGGCGCCCCCCACCGACAAGGCCTACAACGTGGTCCGCGCCTTCGAGGCTGGCTGGGGCGGTGTGGTCTGGAAAACCCTGGGCGAAGACCCGGCGGCGGTCAACGTGTCGTCGCGCTACTCGGCGCACTACGGCCCCAACCGCCAGGTGCAGGGGATCAACAACATCGAACTGATCACCGACCGCTCGCTGGAGATCAACCTGCGCGAGATCACCCAGGTGAAGAAGGACTGGCCCGACCGTGCGCTAATCGTGTCGTTGATGGTGCCGTGCGAGGAAGAATCCTGGAAGTTCATCCTGCCTCTGGTGGAGGCCACGGGCGCAGATGGTATCGAGCTGAACTTCGGCTGCCCCCACGGCATGCCTGAGCGCGGCATGGGCGCAGCAGTCGGCCAGGTACCGGAATATGTGGAGATGGTCACCCGCTGGTGCAAGACCTATTGCGCCCTGCCGGTGATCGTAAAGCTCACACCCAACATCACCGACATTCGCCAGTCGGCCCGCGCCGCGCACCGTGGCGGGGCGGATGCGGTGTCGTTGATCAACACCATCAACTCGATCACCAGCGTGGACCTGGACCGCATGGTGGCCCACCCGATAGTCGGCGACCAGAGCACCCATGGCGGCTATTGCGGGTCGGCGGTCAAGCCGATCGCGCTGAACATGGTCGCGGAAATCGCCCGCGACCCGGAAACACGCGGCTTGCCCATCTGTGGCATCGGCGGCATCGGCAACTGGCGAGACGCGGCCGAGTTCATTGCCCTGGGCAGTGGCGCCGTGCAGGTATGCACGGCAGCGATGCTGCACGGGTTCCGCATTGTCGAAGACATGAAAGATGGCCTGGCGCGCTGGATGGACCAGCATGGGCACCGTAACCTGGAAGCGTTCAGAGGCCAGGCGGTGGGGCACACCACTGACTGGAAGTACCTGGACATCAACTACAAGTCAGTGGCGCACATTGACCAGGACGCCTGCATAGGGTGCGGTCGTTGCCATATCGCCTGCGAAGACACCTCGCACCAGGCCATTGCCAGCACGGCCAAGGCCGACGGCACCCACGTCTACAGCGTGATCGAGGAGGAATGCGTGGGCTGCAACCTGTGCCAGATCACCTGCCCGGTGGAAAACTGCATCGACATGGTGGCGCAGGATACCGGCAAGCCTTACCTGAACTGGACACAGGATCCGCGTAACCCCTATCGCGAGGCGAGCTGAGGCTGAATAGGCCGGGGCCGCTGCGCGGCCCTTCGCGGGGCAAGCCCGCTCCCACAGGCGTTGTGTGCTTTTTCAGGCAGGCAGAAATCCTGTGGGAGCGGGCTTGCCCCGCGAAGGGCTGCGAAGCGGCCCCAACTATAGTCAAACCACCGCTGTCTCATGCAAGTACACCCACACCACCCGCTGCTCGTCACACTCCACAATCGCCAACGAATACCGCGCAGTCTCCTGCCCCGGCAAGCGGTGGGTCTCCTTGTAGCGCACCGCCACACTCGCACCCGCCTGCCACACTACCTGCACCTCACTGACCTCGATTTCCAGCCCTGGTCGAACGCCGGCCCCCCGCTCGAACAACTGCCCCACCTGCTGGTGATCAACAATCGCGCCCGTCGTGGTGACCATACTGAAGTTGTCGGCAAACACCGCCATCAACTCGCTGCGAAGCGCCTCGGTCTGCGCAGCGGGCCGGGTGAATACCGCATGGATCAGATCATGTACATCGTGGATGCTGCGTACAGCCCGTTCACTCAAGGTCATATTCAAGGTTCCAAACCAATGCCGCGCAGGATGACGCTGGTCACCGTCTGCACCGCGTTTTCAAACGCCCTGTCCGACAATGCCTCGCCGCCATTGAGCAACGCCACCTGATAACCGAAGTCCGCATAATGCTGGGTCGATGCCCAGATCATGTACAGCAGTGCAGACGGCTCCACCGGCAAGATGCGGCCCTCTTCCACCCAACGGCGGATCTTGGCCTCCTTCAGCTTTGCCCATGGCACCAGGCTTTCATCCAGGCTCACGCCCAGCACAGGCGCCCCGTGCAGCATTTCTTCAGCCCAGATCTTGGATCCCAACGAGCGCGAGCGCGAGTGGCCCATCTTGGCCCGGATGTAACTGGTGAGCACCACCCGCGGGTCATCGAAATTTTCGAAGCACAGCGCGTCCTGTTTCCACACGTCTAGCAGGTCCTGCAGCACCGCGCGGAACAGTTCGTCCTTGGTACTGAAGTAGTAATGCAGGTTGGAGCGCGGCAACTCGGCCTGTTCGGCGATGTCGCCCATAGAGGTAGCGCCGTAGCCTTTTTCGGCGAATACCTTTTCTGCTGCCTGAAGAATCTTCTCGATATTGCGCCGACGGATCTCGATCTTGTGGTTGGCCATTAAGGTTGGGCCGTCCACACCGCCAGCTCATAGCCGTCCGGGTCCACGAAATGGAACCGGCGGCCCCCCGGGAACGCAAACGTCGCCCGGCTGATCACCGCCCCCGCCGCCTCAATCCGCTGCTGCGTTGCCTCCAGATCGTCCGCATACAGGATGACCAGCGGGCCACCCGGGCGCACCGGCTCACCCGTGGTAAAGCCCCCGGTCAGGCGACCATCGCTGAACTCCGTGTAACTAGGCCCGTAATCGGTGAAACGCCAGCCGAACGCGCTGCCATAAAACGCCTTGCTCCGTGCGATATCGCCGACGTTGAATTCGATGTTGTCGATCTGCCGATCGTGGCCACGAACGCTCATGCATAGTCCTTGCTGAGAGAGGTAATTGCCCCAGTCTACTCCGGTCGTTTCGCCCAATCGAATCAGGCAGCCTGGAACAATCGCGTGACCACGGGCTGCTGACGGTGACGCGCTTGCCAAATGTCGTAATCGGCCTGGATGGCAAGCCAGAGCCTGGCCGTACTGATACCGGCCATTTCCAGGCGTAATGCGAGGTCTGGAGACATTGCGGCACGGCCATGCAACACCCGAGAAAGCGCTTCACGCGAGAACCCCAGGTGCGACGCAAAGGCTTTCACCGTCAGGCCCAACGCCGGCAGAACGTCCTCACGCAAGGTTTCGCCGGGGTGTGGCGGATTGTGCAAAGGCATGATCAGCCCTCCTGTTCAGTGATAATCAAGGTAATCAACCAGTTCGACATCCGAACCCACAAAACGAAAAATCAGCCGCCAGTTACCCGAAACACTGACTGACTGATGATCATGGGTAGCTCGCCGCGTCCATTTGGGGGACAGGCATAGCGTGATCCTATGCATCACACATGGCAAAGTATCACATGTGACGTCATGCGTCACACACTGATTGAGACCAGAACACATGCGGGTAGCACACTATCCACACCGCGCCCGGTCCCGCGCCGGGCACTGCGCACGGTGCAGGTTCAGTGCCGTGTTGATGATGCCGATATGGCTGAACGCCTGCGGGAAGTTACCCAGCATTCGCTTGCCGGCCGGGTCGTACTGTTCCGCCAGCAAGCCGAGGTCGTTGCACAGGCCGCTCAGCCGTTCGTACAAGGCTTGCGCCTGCGCTTGCCGGCCCAGCAGGACATAGACGTCGGCGAGCCAGAACGAACACACCAGGAAGGTGCCCTCGCCTGGGGTCAGGCCATCGCTGCAGCTGTCGGTGTCATAGCGCAACAGCAGGCCATTTTTCAGCAGGCGCTGCTCGATTTCCTGCAGGGTGCGCAGAAAACGAGGGTCATCCGCTGGCAAAAAACCGGTCAAGGCGATGTGCAGCAGGCTGGCGTCCAACTCGTTGGCGCCATAGGCCTGCACGAAAAATGTGCCGCTGGGATCCAACCCGTTCTCACACACGTCCCGATGGATCTCATCCGCCACCTGGCGGTAATGCCGCCCGCGCGCGCGGTCTTCTTCGGTGGTGTCGGCCAACCCTGCGGCGCGGTCGAATGCCACCCAGGCCATCACCTTGGAGTGCACGAAATGCTGCCGGCCGCCGCGCACTTCCCAGATACCTTCATCGGGCTCGCGCCAGATGCGCTCGACATACGGCAGGATCAACCGGGCAATCGCGGCGCTGCGTGGGTGGCGGGGCAAACCGCCTTTGATTGCTTGGCTCATGGCATCGGCCAGTTCGCCGTAGATATCCAGCTGCCGCTGCCCCGACGCCGCGTTGCCCACCCGCACCGGCTGCGAGTGCTCGTAACCGGCCAACCACGGCAAGGTGTATTCCTGCAAGTCGCGCTCGCCGGCCAGGCCGTACATGATCTGCATCTGCTCGGGGTTGCCGGCGACCGAACGCAGCAGCCATTCACGCCAGGCCTGGGCTTCGTCGAAGTAGCCAAGGTTCATGAACGCCAACAAGGTCATGGTGGCGTCGCGCAGCCAGCAGAAGCGGTAGTCCCAGTTGCGTTCACCGCCGATACGTTCGGGCAGCGACGTGGTAACCGCGGCAACGATCCCGCCGGTGGGCGCGTAGGTCATCGCCTTGAGCGTGAGCAGCGAACGACGCACCCGGGCGGTATAAGGGCCGACCTCCGGGCAGCGGGCGGCAAAGGCCTGCCATTGGTCGATGGTTTGCCCCAGCGCGGTGTCGACATCGCAATCGGGCTGAACAGGCAGGTGCGAGGGCTGGTGGCGCAGGCTGAAGACCTGGCGTTCACCGGCACGCACGCGAAAACGTGCAACGGTGTGGTGGTCGCGGGCATGCGGGGGCACGGTGCTGCTGAGGATCAGCCGGTCTGGGCCAGCGACGGCGCTGAGGGTCAAGGGGTCGAGCCGTTCCACCCACGGCACGCTGCGGCCGTAGTCGAAACGCATCACCAGGTCCATTTCGAAGTTGGTTTCGCCAGCAAGCCCCTCGACGATGCGGATGACCGAGTTGACCTCGCTCAAAGGCATCAAGTCCAGCACGCGGGCCCGGCCTGAGGCGGTGACCCAGGTGGTTTCCAGTACCAGGGTGTCGTCGAGGTATTGCCGGCTGGTGTGTTCGACCGGGTCGCAGGGGGCCAGGCGCCAACGGCCGTTTTCATCGTTGCCTAGCAGCGCTGCGAATACCGCCGGGGCGTCGAAGCGCGGCAGGCACAGCCAGTCGAGCGAGCCATCCCGGCTGACCAGGGCGGCGCTGCGGCAATTGCCGAGCAGGGCGTAGTCTTCGATAGCTGCGGGCATTGGATCTCCTTTCAATTGGCCGGGTCTGTTGCCTGTACTGGCCTCTTCGCGGGCAAGCCCGCTCCTACAGGTTCTGCACAGTGCTCAAGACTGTGGGAGCGGGCTTGCCCGCGAAGAGGCCGGCACAGGCAACACCGCTTGATCAGGTCACCCCAGGCGGTGCCATTCCCGCTTGTCCCGGGTCAGCAGTTCATTGCCAGCCTCGGGCCCATCCTCACCCGCCGGGTATTCATGCACCTCGCCCTCCTTGGCCCAGGCGTCGAGAAACGGCTGCACCGCGCGCCAGCCGTTCTCGATGTTGTCGGCGCGCTGGAACAAGGTCTGATCGCCGGTCAGGCAGTCGTAGATCAGCGTCTCGTAGCCCGTCGCCGGGGTCATCTTGAAGAAGTCTTTGTAGGCAAAACCCAGCTCGACATTCTCCATCACCAGCTCCGGCCCTGGGCGCTTGGCCTGCAAGTCGAACCACATGCCCTCATTGGGCTGGATCTGGATTTTCAGGTAGTTGGGTTTGGGCCGTTCCAGCTCCGACTCGCGAAACTGCGCATACGGCGCAGGCTTGAAGCAGATGGCAATCTCGGTGTCGCGCACGCTCATGCGCTTGCCGGTACGCAGGTAGAACGGCACGCCGGCCCAGCGCCAGTTGTCGATCATCACCTTCAGCGCCACGTAGGTTTCGGTCTGGCTGTTTTGCGCTACGTTGGCCTCCTGGTGGTAACCGGCCAAGCGCTTGCGCCCCTGCTTGCCAGCGCTGTACTGACCGCGCACGGAGTTCTTCAGCGCCATCTTCGTCGACCACGGGCGAATGGCACCGATCACCTTGGCCTTTTCACCACGTACCGCATCGGCGCCAAAGGCAGCCGGCGGCTCCATGGCGACCATCGCCAACAGCTGGAACAAGTGGTTGGGGACCATGTCGCGCAGGGCCCCGGTGTTGTCATAGAACGCACCCCGGGTCTCGACGCCAACGGTCTCGGCGGCGGTGATTTGCACATGATCGATGTAGTGGTTGTTCCAGAACGACTCGAACAGGCCGTTGGAGAAGCGGCTGACCAGGATGTTCTGCACCGTCTCTTTACCCAGGTAATGGTCGATGCGGTAGATCTGCCGCTCGCCCATCACCTTCAGCAAACAGGCATTGAGTGCCTCGGCGCTGGCAAGGTCGGTCCCGAAAGGCTTCTCCACCACGACCCGACGGAAGCCCCCGCCGGACTCGTCGAGCAAGCCGGCCTGGCCCAGGCGTTGGGCCACTTCGGGGAAGAAGCGTGGCGATGTCGCCAGGTAGAAAATCGCGTTGCCATGCCGGGTCGCGTCGATGCGTTTGGCGATGGCCTGGTAAGTGGCCGGGTCCAGAAAGTCGCCGGTCTGGTAGTCCAGCTGTTTGGCCAGGCGCGCCCAGAGCTTTTCGTCCAGGCACTTGGCGTCCCCCTCACTGCCCTTGTCCCGCTCCAGCATGAACGCGTGCAGGCGGTCGGCGAACGCTTCGGCAGTGGCCGCATTGTGGTCGACGCCGACAATGCGCAGGTTGCGGTCCAGCAACCCGTCGCGGCTAAGGTTGTACAGCGCCGGCATCAGCAGGCGCTTGACCAGGTCGCCATTGGCGCCAAACAGAAACAAGGTACAAGGCGGTGCAGCTGGGATCGTCTGTTTAGTCATTCGCCTTTCTTCTCGACATGGCCACCGAAGCCCAGGCGCATGGCCGAGAGGATCTTGTCACCGTAAGTGCCTTGCTGCTGGCGCGAGCGGAAGCGTGCAAACAGCGCGCTAGACAGCACTGGCACTGGCACAGCTTGCTCAACGGCGGCGTCGATGGTCCAGCGGCCTTCGCCACTGTCCGACACCGAACCACTGAACTGCGCCAACTGCGGGTCGGCCACCAAGGCGTCGGCAGTGAGGTCGAGCAGCCACGAGGTCACCACACTGCCACGACGCCAGACTTCAGCGATTTCGGCCACGTTGAGGTCGAAACGCTGGTCTTCCGGCAGCTCGTTGCCGCCTTTGCTGCGCAGCAAATCGAAGCCTTCGGCGTAGGCCTGCATCAGGCCGTATTCGATGCCGTTGTGGACCATTTTCACGTAGTGACCGGCACCGGGCGGGCCTGCATGAATGTAGCCATGCTCGGCGCGCTGGTGCTCGCCTTCGCGGCCATGGGTACGCGGGATGTCGCCAACGCCGGGTGCCAACGCCTTGAACAGCGGCTCGAGGCGTTCGAACACGTCCTTTTCGCCACCGATCATCATGCAGTAGCCACGGTCCAGGCCCCACACACCCCCTGAGGTGCCGACGTCCAGGTAATGCAGGCCACGTTTGGCCAGTTCGCCCGCACGGCGCATGTCGTCTTTATAGAAGGTGTTGCCACCGTCGATGATCGCATCGCCCGGTTCCAGCAGCTCGGCCAGTTGGGCGATGGTCTGCTCGGTAGGCTCCCCGGCCGGCAGCATCACCCACACCGCGCGCGGTGCCTTGAGTTTCTGTACCAGTGCACCGAGGTCGTGCGCACCTTGGGCTCCCTCGCCCTCCAGCCCCACAATGGCGTCACGGTTGCGGTCGTGCACCACGGTGCGGTGGCCGGCGCGCATCAGGCGCCTTGCAATATTGCCGCCCATGCGGCCCAGCCCGACGATTCCCAATTGCATGAGCCGATGCTCCCCTTGCGAAATAGATGACGACTACAGTTCAGCGTTTCAGATTAGTCCAGCGTACCGCCGAAGGGTTCAGCGACGAACGGCAAGACCACGATAAACAAAAAAGTTCCCACGGGCGGTGAAAGAATTCAGAATGCGCCCCGCATGAAGCGACTACGCTTGAAAATGTCTCCACCAATTGCGAGGTGTGCAATGGGTACTTTGATGCCAGCGACTCCCATCCAGACACTCTACGTCTCAGTGCGCCGTGATGAACTGGCCCGCCTGAAGCAAGAACGCGATCAGCTGCAACAACGTGTCGCGCAACTCAGCCAAATGCTGGAACAAGCCAATATTGGCGAAAAATCCGTCAGCCGCTGACGAACTTTCTACTCGTTGACGGGGGCACGCCCTCCTTACCGTAGCATCCGCCGCAGGCCCGCTCCGGAGCCTGCATCCGCCGATGGATACGCGTATGTCCCCCGTTGCCTATTTGCTCCCTGCCGCCCTGCTCATCGCCTGCCTGCCGGCGCAGGCGAGCACGCCACAAACAAACCCGCCACAACAATGCCAGACGCTGACTGAGGCCGAGTCCCGCGCCTTGTTCGAGCAATGGAATGCCAGCCTGCAGACTGGCGATGCGGCGGCCGTCGCCAAACTGTACAGCGACGATGCGGTATTGCTGCCCACGGTGTCGAAGGTGCCTCGGCTGACCCCCGACGAGCGAATCGACTACTTTGAGCACTTTCTTGCTGATCGGCCAAGTGGCACGCTGGACACGCTTCACCTGACCCCTGGCTGCAACAAGATGACCCTGGCAGGGCTGTATACCTTCGACTTTGCCGCCAACGGCAAGCAGGTACCCGCGCGCTACACCTTCACCTACCGCTGGGACGGGCAGGCCTGGCTGATCAGCCACCACCATTCCTCACTGTTGCCACAAAGCTGAGGTCGCCTTAGCAAGACACCAGCAAATTGCGTGTTTTACCCGCCCCATAAGAGGGCGAGAAAACACGCACGCGCCCCATGACGACGCGCCGCCCTTCCCGCCTGCCCCACCCTCGATCATCCCTGTTCACATCCAGTCACATTCGCCAACGTTTGCGTCTAAATCAGCCATAACGAAAGTGACCAGTGGGTCACCTTTTTTACTTCTTCTCTCCTACACTCAGCATTCGGCCCGCCATTTGCTCAGAGGAAGAGTGACGTAGAAAAGTCGAACTTTCACAAACGGCGGTGGGTCAGCAATTAAGTAGGGCACGTGCAAAGGGGGCTTCCCCACCAGGGCCCGCCAACCCCAATCAGTCCAATCGCCGTCGGCCGGAATGCTGATCGCGTTGAGCCTGTGCGCACGACTCAGGGGCATGGATGGCACTACACAGTTTTGTATTAGAGAGAACCAACACGAGATAACACCACGGGTGCCAGCACCCGGCCAAGCATAGGGACGGAGAGAAGTATGATCAGTGCCGCTGTCGAGCCTCACGTAGATTCATTCAACCCGGACAACCGCGAACCGCTTACCCCGGATTTCGCCACGACAGGCAAGGCACCCGGCGCCCAGCGCCAGCACAACCCGAACAAACGCAAGATTCTGTTCGTCACCTCGGAGATCGCCGACCTGGTCAAGACCGGCGGCCTGGGCGATGTTTCCGCCGCCCTGCCCCGCGCCTTGGCGCATCTGCATGATGTACGGGTATTGATCCCCGGCTACCGCCAGGTGATGGAAAGCGACAACCCGATTCACATTGTCGGCGAATTGGGCGGCCATGCGGCGCTGCCGCCGTGCAAGATCGGGCGCATGGACCTGGCTGACGGCCTGGTCATCTATGTGTTGATCTGCCCTGAGTTGTACCAGCGTGATGGCACTCCCTATGGTGCCAACAATGGTCGCGACTGGCCCGATAACCACATCCGCTTCGCCCGCCTGGGCTTGGCCGCCGCCGAAATTGCCGCAGGCGAAGGCATGATCCACTGGAAGCCCGAAGTGGTGCATGCCCACGACTGGCCCGCCGGCCTGGCGCCCGCCTACATGCATTGGCGCGGGCTGAACACGCCGACCCTGTTCACCATTCACAACCTGGCCTACCAGGGCGTCTATAGCCGTGGCTGCAGCCCGGAACTGGCGATCCCCGAGCATGCCATGCAGCAAGAAGGCATGGAGTTCTACGGCAAGCTGTCGTTCCTCAAGGCGGGCCTGGCCTACTCCAGCCACATCACCACGGTCAGCGCCACCTATGCCCGGGAAATCACCACGCCGGAGTTTGGCTGCGGCCTGGATGGTTTCCTCTCGGCCAAGGCCCAGCAAGGCCTGCTGGGCGGCATTCCCAATGGCATCGACGAAAGCTGGGATTCGGCCACCGACAAACACCTGCAACACAACTTCAGCATCAACGACTGGGCCGGCAAGGCGCGTAACACCGAAGCAGTGCGCCAGTTGTTCGAGCTGGAGCCTTCCGAAGGGCCGTTGTTTGCCGTGGTCTCGCGCCTGGTCTACCAGAAAGGCCTGGACCTGACCCTGGGCGTGGCCGACTACATCGTCGAGCAAGGCGGGCAGATCGCGATTATCGGCCGTGGCGAGCCGGAAGAAGAACAGGCCATGCGCGAACTGGCGCTGCGTCACCCAGGCCGCATCGGCGTGCGCATCGGCTTCAACGAAACCGATGCCCGGCGCATGTTCGCCGGCAGTGATTTCCTGCTGATGCCCTCGCGCTATGAGCCATGCGGCCTCAGCCAGATGTACGCGCAGCGCTTCGGGTCGCTACCGGTGGCGCGTAATACCGGTGGCCTGGCCGACACCATCGAGTGCGGTGTCACCGGCTTCCTGTTCAACGAATCGACCGTCGAGAGCTACCGTGAGGCGCTCAGCCGCGCCTTCTATGTCTACGGCAAGAAAGACCTGCTCAACGCCATGCGCTGCCTGTCGATGACCCAGCCGTTCAACTGGTGCCAGGCGGTGGAACCCTACGCCCGCCTTTACGAGGACTTGGTCAAGCAGGCACAGGTCAGCCATTACTGAGCGGAGAACCGAAGATGCACAGGCATGGCGCACACTTGCTGGACGCCACGTCGGCGCGCTTCGCCCTCTGGGCGCCGGATGCGCGCAGCGTGAGCGTGGAATTGGAGCAGCAGCCTGCTGTAGCACTGCTGCCCGACAATGATGGCTGGTACACGGGGGATGCCCCGTGTCAGGCCGGTGATCGGTATCGTTACCGGGTGGACGGCACATTGCTGGTCGCCGACCCCGCGTCGCGCTACCAACCCGAAGGGGTGCAAGGGCCCAGCGAGGTGGTGGATGTTGCCAGCTATGCCTGGCAACACCCTTGGCAGGGCCGGCCGTGGCATGAGGCGGTCATCCAGGAATTGCACGTCGGCGTGCTGGACGGCTACACCGGGGTTGCCCGGCAGTTGCCGCGCCTGGCCGAAATCGGCATCAGCGCCATCGAGCTGATGCCGCTGGGGCAGTTCCCGGGCGAACGCAATTGGGGTTACGACGGCGTGCTGCCGTTCGCGCCGCAAAACACCTACGGCACCCCGCAGCAACTGTGCGCGCTGGTCGACCAGGCGCACGGCGAAGGGTTGATGGTGTTGGTGGACGTGGTCTACAACCACTTTGGCCCGGATGGCAATTACCTGCACCAGTACGCCAGCCCGTTCTTTCGCGAAGACCGGCAAACGCCCTGGGGCGCGGCGATCGACTTCCGCCGCGCAGAAGTGCGCGAGTTTTTCATCCAGAACGCCTTGATGTGGCTGTGCGACTACCGCTGCGACGGCCTGCGCCTGGATGCGGTGCATGCCATCGACCAGCCGGACTTTCTGGTCGAGCTGGCGCAACGGGTGCGTGCTGCCGTGGCGCCCGGCCGGCATATCTGGCTGGTGCTGGAGAACGAGCACAACCAAGCCTTTTTGCTGGAGCAGGGTTTCGATGCCCAGTGGAACGACGATGGCCACAACGCCCTGCACGTGCTGCTCACCGGCGAAACCGAAGGCTACTACGCCGACTATAAACACCGCCCCATCGACCAGTTGGCCCGCTGCCTGTCGGAAGGCTTCGTGTTCCAGGGCCAGGCCAACCGCCATGGCACGCCACGGGGCGAGCCAAGCGGGCATCTTGAGCCCAGCGCATTCGTGCTGTTCTTGCAAAACCACGACCAAATCGGCAATCGCGCACTGGGTGAGCGCCTGACCCGCCTCTGCCCGCCGCAGGCTTTGCGGGCAGCCACCGGCCTGTTGCTGCTGGCGCCGATGATCCCGTTGTTGTTCATGGGCGAGGAGGATGGCAGTTGCAGCCCGTTCCTGTTCTTTACCGACTTCCATGACGAATTGGCCGATGCGGTGCGCGAAGGCCGGCGGGGCGAGTTTGCCCACTTCGCCGCGTTCGCCGACCCCGAGCAGCGTGAACGCATCCCCGACCCCAATGCCGCACAGACCTTTGCCTCGTCACGGCCGCAAAACAAGGACGTCATTGCCGGTTGGCATGGCCTCTATCATCAGTTGCTCGACTTGCGCCGCCGCCACGTCATCCCGCACTTGCCGGGCAGCCGCGCGCTGGGCGTTGACGTGCACGGCGACAAAGCGCTGACCGCACGTTGGCAGTTGGGCGACGGCAACACCTTGCGCATTGACCTCAACCTGTCCGCAAGCCCCCAAGCCGTCGCGCTGCCGCCCGCCGAAAGCCGGCTGTTCGACAGCAGTGACACCCGCCACCCCGATACGTCCCTGGCCGCGTACAGCTGCGTGGTCAGCCTGCTTCCCCCTGGCCAGGAGCGCCCATGAGCGAAACCGCCCTGCACCGTTTGGCGGCCCGCGTCGGGCTTAGCCGCGACTGGATCGATGCCAATGCCCGGCCGCAGCGAGTCAGCGATGACGTACTGCGCAATGTCCTCGAAGGCCTCGGCCACCCCGCCGCCGACGAAAACGCCATCCAAGCCAGCCTGCGCGCCGTGGAGGCCGCCGAAGACAGCGAACACCTGCCGCCCTTGTTGACCGTCGAGCTTGGCCAACCCCTGGCGCTGGGCCGCTACTTCAGCGCCAACAGCACCGTGCGTTGCACCTTGGAAGACAACAGCCAGCGCACCCTTACCCTGGACAACCAGGGGCGCCTGGCTGCCGAGCTGCCCCTCGGCTACCACGCACTGGAAATCGACGGCCGCACCTGCACCGTGGCCGTGGCGCCTTCACGCTGCTACAGCCTGGCCGACAGCGTTGCGCAACCGCCCCCACGCTGTTGGGGCCTGGCCGTGCAGCTGTACAGCCTGCGGCGCACTGGCGATGGTGGCTATGGCGACTGCCTGGCACTGGAACAACTGGCGCGCACCGCCGCCGAGCGCGGCGCCGATGCCTTGGCGATCAGCCCGATTCATGCGCTCTCGGCCATCGACCAGGAGCATTACAGCCCCTACTCGCCGTCCAGCCGCCTGTTGCTCAATACCCTCTATGCCAGCCCAGCCGCGCTGTTCGGCGAGCGCGCCGTACGCATGGCGATCGAAGCCTGCGGCTTGGAACAGGTGCTCGAAGACCTCGAGCAGCAGCCGCTGGTCGACTGGCCGCGCGCCGCTGCTGCTCGCCTGCGCCTGCTCGAAGCCCTGTACCAGGACTTCAGCCAGGGCGACCACCCGCTGCGCAAGGACTTCGACAGCTACCGCGCGGCCGCCGGCCAAGCCCTGGAACACCATTGCCGCTTCGAAGTGTTGCAAGCGCAAGCGGTGGAGCATGGCCTGGGCGCTGACTGGCGCAATTGGCCCCGCGCCTGGCACGACCCCTACCACCCCGAAGTCGAGGCCTTCGCCAACGCCTACCCGGCCAAGGTCGAGTTCCACGCCTTTTGCCAGTGGCTGACCGAACGTAGCCTGCAGCGCGCCCAGGAGGCCGCGCGGGGCAATGGCATGACCATTGGCCTGATCGCTGACCTGGCGGTGGGTGCCGACGGCGCCGGCAGCCAGGCCTGGAGCCGCCAGGACGAGTTGCTGGCCAACCTCAAGGTCGGCGCGCCGCCCGACATTCTCAACCGTTCGGGGCAGGACTGGGGTATTTGTGCGTTCTCGCCCGAAGGCCTCAAACGCAACGGCTACCGCGCGTTCATCGAGATGCTGCGGGCCAACCTCGCCCACGCCGGCGGCCTGCGCATCGACCACGTCATGGGCCTGCGCCGGCTGTGGTTGATCCCGCGTGGCGCCAAACCCAGCGAAGGCGCTTACCTGAATTACCCGCTCGACGACCTGCTGCGCCTGCTGGCGCTGGAATCGGTTCGGCACCAGGCGGTCATCCTCGGCGAAGACCTCGGCACCGTGCCCGAAGGCCTGCGCGAACAGCTGGCCGACAAGGCCGTGCTGGGCATGCGCGTGCTGCCTTTCGAACAGACCCAACCTGGCCACTTCAAGCCCATTCTCGACTGGCCCGACAGCGCCCTGGCCACCACCGGCACCCATGACCTGGCGCCGCTGGCCGGCTGGCTGGAAAACCGCGACATCGACTGGTTCCATCGCCTGCACTTGATCGATGCCGCCAACGAACTGCACTGGCGCCACGACCGCCAAAAAGAACACAACGGCCTGCGCCGCACCCTGGAGGCCAACTACGGCCCGCTACCCGATAACGACGCGGTGATCGACGCCGCCATCCGCTACGTCGGCCACACCCGCGCCCCACTGGTGCTGGTGCCCCTCGAAGACCTGCTGGGCTGCGACGAGCAACCCAACCTGCCTGGCACCACCGCAGGCCACCCCAACTGGCGCCGGCGCTTTGCTCTGCCGGTGCGCGAACTGCTCGACGACGAAGACGCCGCACGGCGCCTGGAACTGCTGGCCCAGGCCCGCGAACAAGCCTGGGAGCGTGACCGATGAAACCCCTGACCGCGACCTTACGCCTGCAATTTCACAGCGACTTCACCCTCGACCACGCGGTGCCGCTGGTGCCGTATTTCGCCCAGTTAGGCATCAGCCACCTGTATGCCTCGCCGATCCTCAAAGCCCGCGCCGGCTCACGCCATGGCTACGACGTGGTCGACCCGACCCAGGTCAACCCGGAGCTCGGCGGCGAGGCGGCGCTGCAGCGCCTGGTCGCCGCCCTGCGCCAGCACGGCATGGGGCTGATCCTCGACACCGTGTCCAACCACATGGCCGTGGGCGGTGCCGACAACCCCTGGTGGCAAAGCCTGCTGGCCTGGGGCCGGCGCAGCCCGTATGCGGAGTTTTTCGACATTCAGTGGCACTCCAGCGACCCGCTGCTGGCCGGCCAGTTACTGCTGCCCTTCCTCGGCAGCGACTACGGCGCAGCCTTGAAGCAAGGCGAGATCCCGCTGACCTTCGACAATCAGCACGGCGTGCTGGAAGTTGCCCATTACGATCATCGCTTCCCGATCTGCCCAATCGACTATGGCTGGATCCTCGCGCAAAGCCCTGAGCCCGCCTTGCAGGCGTTGGCCGCGCACTTCACCGCGCTGAGCGACAGTGCCCAACCGCTGAACGATGCCCTGCCCTTGCAGGCTGAGCTGGCGCGCCTGGTAAACGACGGCGCCGACCTCGAATCGGCCCTCATCGCGTTCGATAGCCGCAGCGAGGCCGGCCTCAAACGCCTGCACCTGCTGCTTGAACGCCAGACCTATCGCCTGGCCAGCTGGCGCACCGCCGCCGACGACATCAACTGGCGGCGCTTCTTCGACATCAACGAGCTGGGCGGCCTGCGGGTCGAGCGTGCAGCGGTGTTCGAGGCCACCCACGCCAAGCTGTTCGAGCTGATCGAGCGCGGCCTGGTGGATGGCCTGCGCATCGACCATATCGACGGCCTGGCCGACCCCCGCGGCTATTGCCGCAAGCTGCGCCGCCGGGTCGACAGCCTGTTGGCGCGGCGGCCACTGAACGCGGCGCTGGAACACTTCCCTCTCTACGTGGAAAAAATCCTCGGCGCCGACGAGCACCTGCACCAAGACTGGCTTACCGACGGCACCACCGGCTACGAGTTCATGAACCAGGTCTCGCTGTTGCAACACGACCCGGCCGGCGAGGCGCCGTTAACCGAATTGTGGGCCAACGTCAGCGAGCGCCCAGACTTCCCCGAGGAAGTGCGCCTGGCACGCCACCTGGTGCTCAATGCCAGCCTGGCCGGTGACTGCGAATCGGTGGCCCAGGCCTTGCTGCAGGTGGCCCGCGACGACCTGATGACCCGCGACCTGACCCTAGGCGCAATCCGCCGGGCGTTGCAGGCACTGGTCGCGCACTACCCGGTGTACCGCACCTACTTCAACGCCTGCGGCCGCCCTGCAGAAGATGAAGCCTTCTTCCAGCAAGCCTTGGCCAATGCCCGCCAAGACCTCAGCGAAGCGGACTGGCCGCTGCTCGACCAGCTCGAACAGTGGCTCGGTGGCCAGCCCTGGCGCCGCCTGCCACCGGGCCGGCCACGCAAGCACTTGCGCCATGCCTGTGTGCGCTTCCAGCAACTGACCGCGCCCAGCGCCGCCAAGGCCGTGGAAGACACGGCGTTCTACCGCAGCGCCCGGTTGCTGTCGCGCAACGATGTGGGCTTCGAGGCCGAGCGTTTCAGCGCAGGCAGCGAAGTGTTCCACAACGAAGCCCAGCGGCGCCTGCGCGACTTCCCCGACAGCCTGCTGGCCACCGCCACCCATGACCACAAGCGCGGCGAAGACACCCGCGCCCGCCTGGCCGTGCTCAGCGAACGCGGCCCGTGGCTGGCCAGCCGGGTGGAGCATTGGCGCGAGTTGGCGGCGCCGCTGCGGGCGCAACTGGACGACGGCCTGGCCCCCAGCCCTGGCGATGAGCTGATGCTGCTGCAGACGCTGCTGGGCAGTTGGCCGCTGAACCTGGACCCACACGATGACGGCGCCCTGCGCCAGTACGCCGAGCGCCTGCGGCAATGGCAACAGAAGGCCCTGCGTGAAGCCAAGTTGCGCAGCAGCTGGAATGCCCCGAACGAGGCCTACGAGGCCGCCTGCGCCAGCTACATCGACGGCCTGCTGCTGGATGACGAGAACCAGCAGTTGCGCAAGTCCGTGGCCGATGCCGCCCAGCTCATCGCCTGCCCTGGCGCACTCAATGGGTTGGTCCAGACGCTGTTGCGCATGACCGTGCCCGGCGTGCCCGACCTGTACCAGGGTAACGAATACTGGGACTTCAGCCTGGTCGACCCGGACAACCGCCGCCCCGTCGATTACGCGCTCAGGCGCCGCACCCTGGACGACGCCACTACCCCCGCCGAGTTGCTGGCGCACTGGCGCGACGGCCGCATCAAGCAGGCCTTGATCGCGCGGGTGCTGGACTGCCGCCAGGCGCATGCCGAGCTGTTCCGGCGTGGCGCCTACCTGCCGCTGAACGTGCAGGGTCGGCATGCCGACAAGGTGCTGGCCTTTGCCCGCCTGGGTGACGACGAACGCGCCATTGTCATTGCGCCACGCCTGGCCAGCAGCCTGCTCGGCGGCGCCCCTACACCGTTGATCCCGGCCCATAACTGGGACGATACCCGGCTGATACTGCCGTTTGCCTTGTCGCCTGCCAACTCGACGGGACTTTTCTCCAGTGCTGCGGTCAGCCCTACAAAGGAGCTGCTGTTGAGCGCCGTACTGTCGGAATTTCCGGTCAATGTGTTGATACAACAATCTTGAGCATCAGGAGCGTCATGATGAGTGTCGATGAGAAACGTATCCGTGAATTTGCCTACCAGATCTGGGAATCGGAAGGTAAGCCTGTGGGTGAGGAGGAACGCCACTGGGAGATGGCGCGCAAGCTTGCCGAAGCTGAAGCACTTGCCCCCAAGGCAGCACCGCGCAAGAAAGCGGCGGCCAAGCCGAAGGTAGCGGCAGAACCGGTTGCAAAACCTGCAGCTGCGAAGAAGCCCCGGGCGGTGAAAAAGCCCGCCGCCGGTTAAACCTGAACAGGCCCCTTCGCGGGGCAAGCCCGCTCCCACAGGGCCCCCACTGCCTCAAGCGTGGTGATGATCCTGTGGGAGCGGGCTTGCCCCGCGAAGGGGCCCGGTCAGGCCTACATATCCCCCTTCCACCACGGTCACTCGAGGACTGCCATGAGCCCCCGTACCCCGAAGAAAACCCGCTCGGTCGCCCCCTCGCGCATTCGCGAAGGCATGCCCTTCCCCCTTGGCGCCACCTGGGACGGGCTTGGGGTCAACTTCGCCCTGTTCTCGGCCAACGCCACCAAGGTCGAGCTGTGCCTGTTCGACTCCACCGGCGAGCAGGAAATCGAACGCATCGAGCTGCCGGAATACACCGACGAGATCTACCACGGCTACCTGCCCGACGCGCACCCGGGGCTGGTCTACGGCTACCGCGTCTACGGCCCTTACGAGCCCGAGAACGGCCACCGTTTCAACCCCAACAAGCTGCTGATCGACCCGTATGCCAAACAACTGGTCGGCAGCCTGAAATGGTCCGAGGCACTGTTCGGCTACACCATCGGCCACCCCGACGGCGACCTGTCGTTCGATGAACGCGACAGCGCGCCCTTCGTGCCCAAATGCAAAGTCATCGACCCGGCCTTCACCTGGGGCCGCGATCAGCGTGTGCAGGTGCCGTGGGAGCGCACCATCCTCTACGAAGCCCACACCCGCGGCATCAGCATGCGCCACCCGGCGGTGCCGGAAGAACTGCGCGGCACCTTCGCTGGCCTGGCCAACGACGAGCTGCTCAAGCACATCAAAGAGCTGGGCGTTTCCAGTATCGAGCTGCTGCCGATCCATGCCTTCGTCAACGACCAGCACCTGCTGGACAAAGGCCTGAACAATTACTGGGGCTACAACAGCATCGCCTTCTTCGCACCACACCCCCGTTACCTCGCTAGCGGCAAGATCGCCGAGTTCAAGGAGATGGTCGCGCACCTGCATGACGCCGGGTTGGAGGTGATCCTGGATGTGGTCTACAACCACACCGCCGAGGGCAACGAGCGTGGCCCGACGCTGTCCATGCGCGGCATCGACAACGCCTCCTACTACCGGCTGATGCCCGACGACAAGCGTTACTACATCAACGACTCCGGCACGGGCAATACCCTCGACCTGAGCCACCCGTGCGTGCTGCAACTGGTCACCGACTCGCTGCGCTACTGGGCCGGCGAGATGCATGTGGATGGCTTCCGCTTCGACCTGGCCACCATCCTCGGCCGCTACCACGACGGCTACAGCGAACGCCACGGCTTCCTCGTGGCGTGCCGCCAGGACCCGATGCTGAGCCAGGTCAAACTGATTGCCGAACCTTGGGACTGCGGCCCTGGCGGCTATCAGGTGGGTAACTTCGCGCCGGGCTGGGCAGAGTGGAACGACCGCTTCCGCGACACCGTGCGGGCATTCTGGAAAGGTGACGAAGGCCAGTTGGCCGACTTCGCCTCGCGCATGACCGCGTCAGGGGACATGTTCAACAACCGTGGTCGGCGCCCCTATGCCTCGGTCAATTTCGTCACCGCCCACGATGGCTTCACCTTGCGCGACCTGGTGTCGTACAACGGCAAGCACAACGAGGACAACGACGAGAATAACCAGGACGGCACCGACAACAACCTGTCCTGGAACTGCGGCGCTGAAGGGCCTACCGAAGACCCTGAAATCAATGCCCTGCGCATGCGCCAGATGCGCAACTTCTTCGCCACCCTGCTGTTCGCCCAGGGCACGCCGATGATTGTCGCTGGCGACGAGTTCAGCCGCACCCAGCATGGCAACAACAACGCCTATTGCCAGGACAGCGAGATCGGCTGGGTCAACTGGGACCTGGACGAAGACGGCACCGCGCTGCTGGCCTTCGTCAAGCGCCTGACCCGGCTGCGCCTGGCCTACCCGGTGCTGCGCCGCTCACGCTTTTTGGTCGGCGACTACAACGAGGCAATCGGGGTCAAGGATGTCACCTGGCTGGCGCCGGATGGCAGCGAGATGAGCGTCGAGCAGTGGGAAGACCCTCATGGCCGCTGCCTGGGCATGCTGATCGACGGGCGCGCGCAGGTCAGCGGCATCGCCCGGCCCGGCGCCGAGGCGACGGTGCTGCTGATCGTCAATGCCCACCACGACACCGTGCCGTTCCAGCTGCCGGCGGTGCCCGACGGGGACTACTGGAGCTGCCTGGTCGACACGGATCGGCCAGAGCTGCGCAAGGGCCAGCACTTGCAGTTCGAGAGTACCTTCGAGGTGAAGGGGCGCTCGATGTTGTTGATGGTGTTGCAGCACGAGGACGAGTGAACCCACCTACCCTAGGCAGGTCCTAGCATTAAACCGCCCCGATGATGACCTTGTGGGAGCCCCTGTGAAGCTCGAAGCCAGCAGCCCCGGTTTCGCCACTGTTGACCAGGCCCCAGCCGTGCACCGGCTGCGGGTGCTGACGGTCAACACCCACAAGGGCTTCACCGCCTTCAACCGACGCTTCATCCTGCCGGAACTGCGCGAAGCGGTGCGCAGTACTCAGGCCGATATCGTGTTCTTGCAGGAGGTGCTCGGCAGCCACGATCGCCACGCCGCGCGCTACCCCGGCTGGCCGCAGACGTCCCAGTACGAATTTCTCGCTGACAGCATGTGGAGCGACTTCGCCTACGGCCGCAACGCCGTATACCCCGACGGCCACCACGGCAACGCCCTGCTGTCGAAATACCCGATCATCGAGCACCGCAACCTCGACGTGTCGATCACCGGCCCCGAGCGCCGCGGCTTGCTGCATTGCGTGCTCGATGTACCTGGCCCGCACCAGGTGCATGCCATCTGCGTGCACTTGTCGCTGCTGGAGAGCCATCGCCAACAGCAACTGCAGTTGCTGCGCAGGCTCCTCGAGTCTCTGCCCGAAGGTGCACCCGTTATCATCGCTGGCGACTTCAACGACTGGAAGCTGCGCGGCAATCGCACCCTGGGCCTGCGCAACGACCTGCACGAAGCGTTCGAACGGCACCACGGCCACCTCGCACGTACCTACCCGGCGCGTATGCCGCTGCTGCGCCTGGACCGCATCTACCTGCGCAATGCGCAAAGCCATGCGCCGCAGATTCTGGGGCACAAACCTTGGACGCACCTCTCCGACCATCTGCCGCTGTCGGTCGAGGTCAAGCTGTAGCAATCATTCTTCATAGCCAGGCATCCGCAAATAGCGAACCTTGCTATACCCGACCATTTAACTCAACAAATCAGCCACTTGAACCAAATCATGTGCAATGAACACAACCTTCACGCTTTCTTGACGCAAGCCGCTCCCTCTCCTTAGCTGAACATTATCTAGTCGTAAAGATCTCGCGCCGGGCCTCTAGCTCGCGCCTTCGTGCGCGTTTGCAAAAGCAGGCGTGCTGGTTTGGGTCGCCCACTGTTTTTGCCGTACAGCTCGTGACAACAGGCCAGGTCCTTGGGCTGTACCACAAAAATAAACGGAGATCCGCCATGAAAAGAACCTCGAATCCCTTGTGCTTCGACAGCATTTTCTACGCGGTTTCCACGTCGCTGCTTCTGGCAACCCCAGTGGAAACTTTCGCGTTCGAACTGCAGGACGACCCGACCTCTCCCAGCTTCCTACAACAACCGGCGATGCCGCAGCTATCGCTCGACCCGGTCAGCGCCAGCGGCGTGAGCCTCGGCACATTGAACGCGTTTTCGGAGAAAATGACCGAACGCCACGGGCAGGCGGCACCGGACCTGGTCGCCAGCCAGTGGTCGCAGTTTTTCCCGGGTGCCACGCGCACCGGTGCACAACCGCCTGACCAGCTCGAAGCCCCCAGCCAGCAACTGCTGGTTGGCCCAGACCTGTTCCTGCGCGAGACCGGCGCAGGCAATGTGCACCGCGCGGGGATTTTTGTCGGCCACAACAACCTGCAAAGCAGCTTCAACGGTATTCGCCCCCTGCTGGGCGACAAGCAACGCAATGCGGTGAACCTGAGTGGCGAGAGCCTGGGGGTGTACTGGAGCATGACCCATGAACGGGGTTGGCACCTGGATGCCGTGGCCATGGGTTCGCGCATCGATATCAATGGCCGTGGCGAAAGCGGCCAGCGCCTGGACGACAGCGGCCATGCCATGACCTTCTCCCTGGAAGGCGGCTTCCCGATCGGCTTGGGCGGCGGTTGGGTGATCGAGCCACAGGCGCAGTTGATCAACCAGCAGTTTTTCCCCGGCAGCCGCGTGCAGGAAGAGACGCTGCAGGCGTTCGACAGCCAGCCCAGCTGGAGCGGCCGGGTCGGTGCCAAATTGTCCGGGCGCTACGAAGTGCGCGGCATGCCCATCGAACCCTATGTACGCACCAACGTCTGGTATGACTTCAGCAATGCTGAAGAGGTGAAGCTGGACCAGGTCGACAAGATCTCCAGCTCGCGGTACTCGACCACTGTGGAATTAGGGTTGGGCCTGGTGGCCCGGGTGACGCCGAATGTGGCGCTGTTCGTGAGTGCGGATTACAGCAGCGATGTGGATGACAATGACCTCAATGGGCTGATCGGCAGCCTTGGGGTGCGGATGCGGTGGTAGCCGGCCTATAGCCCTTGTGCTGCGCATGCGATGGTATGCCTGCCTGTAGGAGCAGCCTTGTGCTGCGAAGAGGCCGGTGAAAGCAGCCTAGAGTCACTGTGCTTTCACCGGCCTCTTCGCAGCACAAGGCTGCTCCTACACGGGCAATGTTTGCCCCGCTCAGGCAGGCTTGAGGATCAACACGCCCAGCGGCGGCAGGTTGAGCGCCAGCGACAACGGCTGCCCGTGGCTGGTGACGGCTTCGCTTACCACCGCCCCCAGGTTACCCACGTTGGACCCGGCATACAGTTCGGCATCGCTGTTGAGCAGCTCTTCCCAACGCTCGCCAAACGGCACGCCAATGCGATACCCCTCGCGCGGCACCGGGGTGAAGTTGGCCACCACCAATAACGGCTCGCCATTGCTGCTCCAGCGCAGCCAGGCATACACGCTGTTTTGCGCGTCATCACCGATCAGCCACTGGAAGCCCTGGGGCTGGCAGTCCTGCTCATGCAGCGCAGGCACCTCGCGGTACAGGCGGTTAAGGTCGCCGACCAGGCGCTGCACGCCCTTGTGCTCGGGGTACTGCAGCAGGTACCAGTCCAACTCGCTGTCGTGGTTCCACTCGCGCCACTGGCCAAATTCGCAGCCCATGAACAACAGCTTCTTGCCCGGGTGCGCCCACATGAACGTGAGGTAGGCACGCAGGTTGGCGAACTTCTGCCAGCGGTCGCCTGGCATCTTGTCGATCAGCGAGTGCTTGCCGTGCACCACCTCATCGTGGGAAATCGGCAGAATGAAGTGCTCGGAATAGGCATAGATCAGCCCGAAACTCATCTCGTTGTGATGATAAGTGCGGTGAATCGGGTCGTTCTGGATGTAGTGCAAGGTGTCGTGCATCCAGCCCATGTTCCACTTGTAGGCAAAGCCCAGGCCGCCCTGCTGGATCGGCTGGCTGACGCCGGGCCAGGCGGTGGATTCTTCGGCGATGATCAACGCGCCAGGGGCTTCGTGCGCCGCCACGCCATTGAGGTGGCGGATGAAATCGATGGCCTCCAGGTTCTCGCGCCCACCATGGCGGTTGGGCACCCATTCGCCGGCCTTGCGTGAGTAGTCGCGGTACAGCATCGACGCCACGGCATCGACACGCAGGCCGTCGATGTGGAACTGCTTGAGCCAGAGCAATGCCGAGGCCAGCATGAAGCCACGCACCTCGTTGCGCCCAAGGTTGTAGATCAGCGTGTTCCAGTCCTGGTGGTAGCCCTCCAGGGGGTTTTCGTATTCGTACAGGGCCGTGCCGTCGAAGCGTGCCAGGCCGTGCTCGTCGGTAGGGAAATGCGCCGGCACCCAATCGAGGATCACACCGATGCCGCCTTGGTGGCAGGCATCGATGAAGGCGGCGAAGTCTTCGGCACTGCCGTAGCGTGAGGTGGGCGCGAACATCGACAGGGGCTGATAGCCCCAGGAGCCGCCGAAGGGGTGCTCCATGATCGGCATCAGTTCGATGTGGGTGAAGCCCAGCGCCTGCACATAGGGCACCAGGCGTTCGGCCAGCTCGCGCCAGTTGTAGTAACGCGCCACCTCGCCCAGGTCATCCAGCTCGCACTGCCACGAGCCGACATGCAATTCGTAGATCGACAGGGGCGCGTTGTAGGCGTGACGTTGCGCACGCTGCGCCATCCAGTCGTGGTCTTGCCAAGGGTGGCTGAGCGCACCGGCGACCTTTGACGCGGTGCTCGGCGGCAGCTCGGTGGCGCGGGCCAGCGGGTCGGCTTTCAGGGGCAGCACGCCCTCTTTGCCCAACACTTCGAACTTGTAGGTTTCACCCACGCCAAGCCGCGGCACGAACAGCTCCCACACCCCAGCGCTGTGGCGCAGGCGCATGGGGTGGCGGCGGCCGTCCCAATTGTTGAAGTCACCCACCACCGACACCCGCCGCGCATTCGGCGCCCACACCGAGAAGCACACGCCGTCGATGCCATCGGCCTGCATCGGCTGGGCACCAAAGCGCCCGGACAGGTCACGGTGGTTGCCTTCGGCGAACAGGTAAAGATCCATGTCACCCAACTGTGGGCCAAAGCTGTACGGGTCTTCGGTCACCTGCTCACCACCGGCCCAGCCGATTTGCAACAGGTAGGGCTGTGCGTCATCAAGGTGCGCGGTAAACAGCCCAGGCAAGCTGGCCTGCACCATTTCGGCGAGCACGCGGCCGTCGTGGCGCGACAGCACGCGCGCATTCAGGGCATTGGGCAGGAAGGCGCGGACCCACTGCCCGCCAGCGCCGTCGCCATGGGGGCCAAGTACCGCAAATGGATCGGCGTGCTCGGCGCGGGCCAGGGCGTCGAGGTCCCGTTGCCGAAGACCGCCGGTATCACGCGTGGTTGCATTCATCTATGACTCTCCCCAGGTACTGATCAGTCCATGCAAGCCATGCAAAGGCACGGCCAGCCAATTCGGTCGATTTTCAGCTTCGTATGTAATTTCGTACGCGGCCTTTTCCAGGCAGAACAATTCCAGCGCGGCGCGCTCGCCTTCGGCCTGTTGCCAGGCGTGGGGCATGGCAGCGGTAGCCAAGCCATAGGCCTCGACAAACGCATGACGGGATTGGTGCAGATAGTGCCTGGCAACCCGTTGCCGAGCCTTGCGCGCCGGGTCGGAAAGGTCCACCGCAGAGGCGTTGCGCAGAATCATCGCAGCAGCATAGTCGAAGGATCGCAGCACGCCGCTGACATCTTTGTAGGGGCTGTGACGCGCCCGGCGTTCTTCCAGTGGGCGCGCCGGTTCGCCCTCGAAATCGATCAGGTAAGCATCACCCTGCACCACCAGTACCTGGCCCAGGTGCAGGTCGCCATGCACGCGCATCAGCAGGCCGCCTTGGGCTTGCCGGGCGAGGTTGTCGATGTGCTGGGTCAGGCCGTCGCGCTGTTGCTGCAGGTCGTCGACCAACGCCTGGCTGTCGCTGTCCAGGCTGTCGCGGTGCTGGGCCAGCAGGTCGAGGGCGTGGGTCAGCTCGGCAGTGATCTGGGTGCCCCAGCGCTCGCTGTCCTGGGCATCGCTTGTGCGCGGCTGAAAGGCCGCATCTTCGGTTGGCGCTGCCAACAACACGTGCATCTCGCCCAGACGCTGGCCCAACAAGGCAGCAAAGCCATCAAGTTCGGCCAAAGCATCGGTGTGGGCTTCGCTGGCCGAGCTGGTTGGTTCCATCTCATCGCGGATGGCCCGTTCCAGGGTGTTCTGGGTCCAGGCCCAGGCATCGCCCTGATTGCTCAGGTAGCCCTGGGCGATCATCAACAGGTGCGGGGTGGCGTGCTCGTCCACGCGGCTGACCCACCCCAGCAACGGTGAAATATTGGTAAAGCCCGCCGCAGTTAGGTAGGCGCTCATCTCAAGTTCTGGATGAATGCCTGGGTTGACCCGGCGGATCAGCTTGAGCACCACCCGATCGGCAACCACCACCGAGCTGTTGGACTGCTCGGCGCTGAGGTAGCGCACAGGGCTCTCTTCGGTGAGCCCCAGCTTGGCAAGCTGTTCGGTGCATTCGAAACGCAGCTCGCCTAAGCCATTGCCACAGGGCAGCCGGTGGTGTTCCTGGCAGGCCCGCAGTACAGCGCGGATGAATGGCTCAAGGACGAAGGCGTCGGTGATCAAACCAACCTGTCGGCCACGGCGCACGCGCGACAATGCCAACTGCTGAGGCAAGGCACTGTTGATCTGCTCTTCAGGCAACAGGCCGAACGGCAGTTGGTAGTGGTTGGCGACGCCATCGCTGAGCACTTCCAGTTCGCCGAGCAATACCGGCGTGGTGGCCGTGCCAAAACGCACGCCATAACGCAGGCGAACCTGGTCGATCGGCCCTTCCTTGCCGGCGAACCAGCGCCGTTTCGGCAGGTATTGCGGCAGGATCGAGCCTTCTAACATCTCGCTGGAAGGCGCCTCGAGCAGCTCTTCCAGGCGCTTGCGCAGCACCAGTGTGGTCAATTCAGGTAACCCCTCGGTGGCCTGGATATGCCAGCTGGGCATGCGGTCGTGCGACGCCAGCAGAAACCAGTAAAAAGCATAGGGCGGCAATGTCAGCAAAAACGGCAGCTGGCCGATCGGGGGAAAGGCGCTGCCGCCTAGCATCTCCACCGGCACTTTATCGGCGTATTGCGACAGCTCGAGTTCCGCGGCCTGGGCGGCGCGGGACACGTTGGCCACGCAAAGAATCACTTCGCTGTTGCCCTCTTGGTCGGTGTACTCGCGGATGTACGCGAGGATGCGCCGGTTGCTCGGCGTGAGCATGCGGATGCTGCCACGGCCAAACGCCTTCTGCTGGTTGCGCACCGCCAGCAGGCGGCGGTTCCAGTTGAGCAACGAATGCGGGTCGTGGGACTGGGCCTCGACGTTGACCGTCTGGTAGCCGTACAGCGGGTCCATGATCGGTGGCAGCACCAGGCGCTGCGGGTCGGCGCGGGAAAAGCCGCCGTTGCGGTCCGGCGACCATTGCATGGGGGTGCGCACGCCGTCGCGGTCGCCCAGATAGATGTTATCGCCCATGCCCAGTTCATCGCCGTAGTACAAGGTCGGTGTGCCGGGCATCGACAGCAGCAGGCTGGTCAGCAGTTCGATGCGCCGTCGGTCACGTTGCAACAGCGGCGCCAGGCGGCGGCGGATGCCAAGGTTGATACGGGCGCGGCGGTCTTCGGCGTAGTAGTTCCACAGGTAGTCGCGTTCGCGGTCGGTGACCATCTCCAGGGTCAGCTCATAGTGGTTGCGCAGGAAAATCGCCCACTGGCTGTTGGCGGGGATTTCCGGGGTTTGGCGCAGGATGTCGGTGATCGGGAAGCGGTCCTCCATGGCCAGGGCCATGTACATGCGCGGCATCAGCGGGAAGTGAAAGGCCATGTGGCATTCGTCGCCATCGCCCTCGCCAAAGTACGGGCGGGTGTCTTCGGGCCATTGATTGGCTTCGGCCAGCAGCATGCGGTCGGGGTAGTTGGCGTCGATCTCGGCACGGATCGCCTTGAGCACCCGGTGGGTCTCGGGGAGGTTTTCGTTGTTGGTGCCGTCGCGCTCGATCAGGTAGGGGATGGCGTCCAGGCGCAGGCCGTCGACGCCCAGGTCGAGCCAGAAGCGCATCACCCCGATCACCGCCTTGAGCACTTGCGGGTTGTCGAAGTTCAGGTCTGGCTGGTGCGAATAGAAGCGGTGCCAGAAATACTGGCCAGCGACTGGGTCCCAGGTCCAGTTGGACTTCTCGGTGTCGAGGAAGATGATGCGCGTGCCGTCGTATTTCTGGTCGTCATCCGACCACACGTAGAAGTCGCGTGCCTTGCTGCCCCGCTTGGCCAGGCGGGCGCGCTGGAACCACGGGTGCTGGTCGGAGGTGTGGTTGATGACCAGTTCGGTGATCACCCGCAGGCCGCGCTTGTGCGCCTCGGCGATGAAGCGCCGGGCATCGGCCATGCTGCCGTAGTCGGGGTGCACAGCTTTGTACTCGGCGATGTCGTAGCCGTCATCGCGCCGTGGCGAGGGGTAGAACGGCAGCAGCCAGAGGGTGTTGACGCCCAGTTCGGCAATGTAGTCGAGCTTGCTGATTAACCCGGCGAAATCGCCGATGCCGTCGTTGTTGGCATCGAAGAACGACTTGATGTGCAGCTGATAAATCACCGCGTCCTTGTACCACAGCGGGTCATCGATAAAGGCTGCTGGTCGTGAACGCTTGGCCATGGGTGACTCCTTTCAATTCTGCGGATGCGCGCTACCTGGTTTTAGGGCTGCTGCGCAGCCCATCGCCGGCAAGCCAGCTCCCACAGGTTTTGTGCTGGTTTCACAGGCAGCACCGGGCCTGTCATTTGACTGCAAAGCTCGCAGCCGACGCCGGCCCCTGTGGGAGTCGGCTTGCCGGCGATGGGCCGCACAGTGGCCCCCGGCTTGAAGGCCTAACTGGCCTTTTCAATTCGCCAGATACCAAACGGCTGATGCCAGGGCTCGATGCGCATCCATTGGGTCTTGCCATGCCAGGTCCAGCGGTGGCCGTTCATCAGGTCTTCGCCAACAGTGTCGGCGTTATCGTCCAGGCCCAACTCCCACAGCGGCAGCTCGAAGCTGGCTTCCTGGGCGTTGTGCGGGTCGAGGCTGATCGCCACCAAAATGAAGTTGTCGCGCTCGGGCGTGCGCTTGGCGAAGTACAGGATGTTGTCGTTCCAGCAATTGAAAAACGCCACCCCTAGGTGAGTCTGCAAAGCGCGGTTCTGCCGGCGGATGCGGTTGAGCTGGGCGATTTCGGCAATGATGTTGCCGGGTTGGGTGAAATCACGCGGGCGGATTTCGTACTTCTCCGAGTCCAGGTATTCCTCTTTGCCGGGCAGCGGCGTGGCTTCGCACAGCTCGAAGCCCGAATACATGCCCCACAACCCCGACCCCATGGTCGCCAAAGCCGCGCGAATAAGAAAACCCGCCCGCCCCGAGGTGTGCAGGAAAAACGGATTGATGTCCGGCGTGTTGACGAAGAAATTGGGCCGGTAGCACAGGCTCCACGGCGGCTGGTTGAGCTCTTCGTAAAACTCGCGCAGCTCCTGCTTGCTGTTGCGCCAGGTGAAATAGGTGTAGCTCTGGGTGTAGCCGACCTTACCCAAGCGCGCCATCATCGCCGGCTTGGTGAAGGCCTCGGCCAGAAAAATCACGTCCGGGTGCTGGCTGCGCACATTGGCTATCAGCCATTGCCAGAATGGCAACGGTTTGGTGTGCGGGTTGTCGACGCGGAAGGTCTTCACGCCCTCCTCGACCCAGCCAACCACCACGTCACGCAGGGCCAACCACAGCGAAGGCACGGCCTCTGGGGCATAGAAGTCGACGTTGACAATGTCCTGGTACTTTTTCGGCGGGTTTTCCGCATAGCGGATGGTGCCGTCGGGGCGCCAACTGAACCAGCCGGGGTGCTCCTTGAGCCAAGGGTGGTCTTGCGAGCACTGTATGGCGAAGTCCAGGGCGATTTCCAGGCCATGCTCTGCAGCCGCGGCCACCAGGCGACGGAAGTCTTCACGGGTGCCCAGTTCCGGGTGAATGGCGTCGTGGCCGCCTTCGGGGCTGCCGATGGCGTAAGGGCTGCCTGGGTCATTGGGCGCTGCCTGCAAGGCATTGTTGCGGCCCTTGCGGTGTTTTTTGCCAATCGGGTGAATGGGCGGGAAGTACAGCACGTCAAAGCCCATGTCGCGGATCATCGGTAGGCGTTCGTGCACGTCGTTGAAGGTGCCATGGCGCTCGGGGCTGTCGGTGATCGACCGCGGGAACAATTCATACCAGCTGGCGAACTGCGCCGCCGGGCGGTCGACGTCGACGGGGAATTCGCTGCTGCGCGTAAGGTAGCTGCGGTGCTCGGCTTCGGTCATCAGCCGTGTGGCTTCGGGGCCCAGCAACAGCGCCACCTGGTCATCCTCAGGCAGTGTCGGCAGCCGCGCCTGCAAGGCTACGATCTGTTCACGCAAGAAGCCCTCGCTGCGCTCTGCGCCTTTGCCCAGCAGAAGACGGCCTTCCTCAAGCTCCAGCTTGACCTCGACGCCAGCGTGGTACTTCTTCTCCAGGTCGTGGCAATAAGTGGCGAACGGGTCGATCCAGGCCTCGATACTAAACAGGTGCGGGCCCAGCTCCGTTGGGGTGAACTCGCCCAGCCACAGGTCATTGCCGGGTGAATGCATAGGCACGCAGTGCCAGCGGCGGCTGTGGGCCTGGCGCCAGTTGAGCATCACAGCGAGGCGGTCATGGCCGTCGCTGTAAACCTTGCTACTGACCGCGACCGCCTGGCCGCTGATGGCCTTGGTGGCGAACGTGCCGCCGTCGAGCGCAGGTTGCGTGCTTTCGATCACGATGCGCGGCGCCAGCAGCGCCTGGGCCAGGCTGATGGCCTGGTCTGGGTGATCGTTCGCCATGGGCACGCTTTCGAAGGGCTCGTTTCGTGACATCGGACCTTGCTCCCTTAGGCTGGTGGCGGTAAGGGTTCAGAGCCGGGCGCGGGCGTAGGGGTTCAAATAAATTGAGCGAACGGCAGCCCCTGACAGTCAGAGCCTGCAGCACCTCTTCATTCACCCACGCGAGGTCAGGCCATGAACATTCCCATTCCACCGGAAACCCCCGATCCAAACATCGACGACCCCAGCTTGCCGCCACCCGTGCCGGAAGAGGACCCGGACGAGCTGCCGATCAAGCCGACCGTACCGCCGACGGTGGGCGACCCGCCGAGCCAGGAGCCACCGGTGAAGGCTTAAGGGTAGACCACCGCTACTGATATTTTTGCCAGTAGCGGCGCCTGCCGGTTGTGCTGAAGATGAGTTCTCCTTATTGCGGGCAGGAGAACTCATCATCGTGGACATCACACGGCATGTAATCGACTGCTTCCAGAATGCTGGTGTGGTCGATCCCGACACGGGCACTCGCCTTGCGCACCTGGACAAGGACAAGTGTGAGTTCGCGTTAATGTGGCTGGAGATATGCCACGGTATCCCTCTGGATCGCGATTACCGCACGCTAGGCGAACTGGCCGAGGCGCTTGGCGAGGCGATAAGGTTTCGCTGACACCGCCGGCTTATCAATGATTCCCCCTCTTTCGACCCACCCAACACCTGTCATTTTTGCTAGGTGTGCACGTTCCACTCTCCCTATACGCTTCGATCACTGGCCCTAGCCTGGGCCGCCGACCGCAGCGCAAGGGAGCTGGGCATGAACGACCTCATCACCGCGAACAGTAACGACACGCCCGCCGAGCGCTCGGACGCTGCCACCTACATGAAGCTGTTCCCCGATACCCGGGAACGTTGCGCACCAGCCTCGCCATGGGCGGACAATGAGCGGCCAGCCTACTTGGTCCATCTCAAGGGCCTGATAGAAGAACTGCAGATACAGGCAAAGGTCGCCGAGCCGGTAACCCTGCAGACTCGCCGCCCGGACTTGCTGCAACTCAAGCTGAACAACAGGAACATCCGTAAAAGCCTGGCGAAGATCGACATCGTGCTCGAGGTGCTCGAGCGGCATGCGGGGGTGGCGCGTAAGGACTTGCCAAGGGCTGTGGCCGAGGGCGTGTACAAGGGTAATGTTCCCTTCCACAACGCCTGGGAAGCGATCAAGGCCACGCTGGCCATGAAGCAGCTGCCCCTGTGGGACTTGCTGTACAGCGTGAACATGGGCATGCCCGCCTTCAGCTTCGATGCTGCAACGCTTAACGCCCAGCACAACGCCGCGCTGCTGAGCAGCGGTTTCTCGCCGCAATTGCGGACCCTGCTGGTGCACCCCGCCAGCGCGGCGAAAGACTTCTACAAGACGCAGTTCCACATCCTCGCCACGGGCCCGAAAGGCAACCTCGATACCACCTACCAACTGACCCGGGCACTGGGCCTGACACGCAGGGAGCTGCGCCGTCTGCTGGCCGTGAGCGCCCTCGGCAAACATAACACCTCTGTGACCCGCAGCCCTTACGTCACCAGCCAAACGGTGGCTGAGGCTTCGAGCAAAGCCTACGGCGCAGCGTTCATCAACGCTGGAGGCGCCCCTCTGTATCTGGTGGACGCCGCCTAGACCGAGAAGGCCGATGCGCCATCGAGCGGTGCAAATAAAACCGCCAAGAAGACCATCACGATCGCTGGGATCAGCACCCAGCATATCGATCGCCTGCAACGCATCCTGCGCCTGCAGCGTGCACTTGGCCTGGCCTCCGACGAGGCCGATGCCCTGGTCATGGCGGCCTTGCACGCCGAAGGCCAACGCCCCGCCCAGTACCAGCTGACTACCAGCACCCTGCGCGCCCTGGGCCTGTTCCGCCATCTGCAACAGAAGTACCAGGTACAGCCGCTGCAGTTTGCAGCACTGCTGCACGAAATCCCCTGCCATGGCACCGAGCGTCAGCTGTCGTTCTACGACAGCGTGTTCGCGCCCCGGCACGATAGCGAAGGGCAAAAACTGACGGATGTGCTGGTGCTCGATGACCAGCCGTTCGACCCCAATGCCACCACGGGTGAGGATGCCTTGACCGTCAAGCGCCTGGGGTTGGCGCTGCGAGTCGACCCCCTCGTGCTGCGCGCCATCCTCGACACCGTCACGACCGAACAAGCGCTGGCCAAACCACAGCGCTCGCTTGCGGTGGTGTCGGCCTGCTACCGCCTGGCCACGCTCACGCAACTGTTCGGCACCTCGCAGCTGGAAGGCTGGATCGTCCTGAAGCTGTTGATGAAGCAGTCCCCCGCTTTACCAGCAGCAACTGGCCGGCCGCCCGAGCCTAGGGGCACAGCCGCAACCCTTGCAGGACGACAAGGCGAGCATCGCCGACGCCGCCGTTGCCACGCAACCGCAAGCAGACATTGTCGATACCATCGCCGGGGTGATGGCAACGATGGAGTGGGTTGCCCAACAGAGCGTCAACGCCCTGGACATCGCAGTGCTCCTCCACGACGGGCCACTGGAAGAGCCTGGGTTAAAAACCCTGTTCGAACTGTACGCGTCCAAGAAGAAAGCAGCCTCTGGCAAACTCGACCTGCGCCAGGAACTGAGCACCGCGCTGGGCCTGCCAAGCAAGGAGCACCTACTGCCACTGCTGCAATGGGTCGCAGTCGATGAAGACGTATTGGTAAACCGCATCGATGCCGTTCACCAAGAAGTGCAGAAGTCAAAAGGCAAACGCCAACCGCTCGAGTGTTTTACCGCAGACGACCGGGCGCAGTGGTTGACGTTGCAGCGCTACAGCCGCGCGGTCAGCCTGTTCGGCATCGGGCATGCCGCCCTTGACCAGATCATGCCGCACCACTTCAACCTCGGCGCCATCCCTCGCCCGCTCGACCTCACCACCCTGCACCAGCTTGGTCGCTACACAACACTGCTGGGCGGGCTGGCCACCGACAAGCACGAGCCGGACTTGTTGCGTTACCTCGAGCAGGTGCGAACCCCGCTCGACGCCCCAGGCGAGGCCAAGGCCTGGGCCGACCTGGAAGCACTGCTAGGGCACGACCAGGGTGGCCTGGCCAAGCTCGGCATCCCTCTGCCCACCACGCTGCACGCCTTGGCCCGGGTACTGCAACTGACACAGCTGGCGAGCCGGCAAGGCCTGTCGGTGGATGGCTTGGTGGTCATCGGCGCACTCACCGAGTCGACAGATGACAACGCCTTCGAACAGGCGGCCATCGCGCTGCGCCAGAGCTGCTCCAGCCAGCAATGCCAGGCGTTGGATGCCCAGCTCAAGCTGGCCTGGCGCGATGCACTGATGCAATGGATGCTGGTGCACTGGGCCGCCCCGCACAAGGACCTCAAACGGATCAAAAGCCCTGAAGCCCTGGCCGATTACCTGCTGATCGACCTGCAGGTCTCTCACGAACCGCTTACCACCCGGGTGCTCTCGGCGATCGCCAGCCTGCAGCGCTACCTGCAGCAGATCCACTCACGCCTGGAGGACGGCTATGGCGACAAGGCAATCCCCCAAGCCATGCGCGACGAGTGGGATAATTTTTCTTGCAGCTTCGAGCGCTGGAAACTGCGCAAGGATGCCCAAAACGAACCGCAGAATTTCATCGACCCCTCGCGCCGCACGCGCACGAGCAGCGCCTTCGCCGAGCTTGAAACCCAGCTGGCCCAGGGCAAGTGCACACCGGACGAAATCCAGACCGCCCTGCTCGGCTACCTGAGTACCTTCGAGCACGTCAGCAATATCCAGCCGCTTTCGGCGTACGCCAGCGGTATTGATCCTCTGAGCGATACCTACCACTTCATCGGCAAGAGCAATGTCGAGCCACCCCAGTACTACTGGCGCACGCTGGACATGAAACAACGCGACGCCGACAACGCACCGAGCATGCTGGCCTGGGGGGAGTGGGAGGAGATCACGCTGGCAATGAATGGCGAGATGGTCAAGGGGCCATTGCCGGTGGTCGAGGGTGTCAAGAAAGAAATTACGACTAAGAAGAACGACTCAGCAACTAAAGACAAAACCGCTGAGACCCTTGCACAGGAACTCTTGGAGAAGCAAAAAAACGAAGATGACCAACGTACGGAAGTAGACCTGATCCGACCGGTCATCATCGCCGGGCGCCGGTATGTGGTGTGGGTCGAGCGGGACACCGCGGCAATTCCCATGGGACCGGACAAAAAACCGAGCGAGTACCATGCGCTGCGGGTGAGCTTCGCCTTCCAGCAGATCGACGGGAACTGGAGCCCGGCCAATGTGTTGATGCTGCTGGATGGGCATGATGCGGCAGGACATTTTGATGAAAGTAAAGATAGCAAAGGCACTCTGAACAAATTCTTGAAGACCAAGAAGTTCCAGGCGGGTTTGATGGTGATGGTGAATCAACTGGGGGGGCGCGAAAATGACCCTTGGTTGATGGTGATGTTGTTCGATGTGGAGAAGGTCAAGGATTCGGAGGGCAACGTCAATACCAGCACCTGGGAGCGTGACAACGAATATTTCCTGATTGGCAAGGATCTCCTACTGCTCGACACCAAGACATTGGATGAGGACGATTCGAAAGGCAGGGCCATTGAGAAAAGACTGGTAAAAAACTGGATAACCCTTTTCCGTGACCCGCGTACGGTGCAGCATCCCTATATTGGGCCTCGTCAGACCGTAGAGGACCAAAAAAGCAAGCCGCAATGGGAAATGCTAGGGGGAACTATTAAGTTAAACAATATTATTAATTTCGAAGACCCCATCGATTTCGACGACCTCAACCCTAACCAAAAAAACAGGATACATGAAACAAAATACACAATTAGAGCACCAATAACCTCCAAGCCCATTAGTTCGATTCAATACCCAGAGATCGCCTTGATGCATGATAAACTCGGGGCTATTGGCACATTAAAAATCCTAGAACTCATGGCTCTTGATGCAAACTCCTATACCGCACCATACGTCATCCACAAAGTCGAAACAACCATAACGAACCAACTTATCCAGGGAGTTACAATCACCACATTTAGGGGGATAGGAGACGAGAGTCCCGAGAAAATAGACATCACCCTATTTGACTCCCAATTCGACTCACACAACAAGCCCATACAGCGTTATCACAGCCACCCACGCGACCAAATCTTTTTTTATCGCTCAAACCTCAGCGAAGCTTACCAGGATTGCATTTTAGGTATAACCATAACACACGACAACCTCGATGAAACCTATGACATTAAACTTCAACACAAGAATCTGACCCCAGCCTTCCCAACGCTTACAGTTTTCGTATCACCAACAAACGAAACCCTAGCCACCCTCCAACAACCTTTATCTATCGCAGACTTAAACAATCTCAAAGAATACAATTTAACAGACCTAGAATCTGCCTTAACCAGCCCCATTCACTTGGACGCTCTAAGCAGCATAAAGACCTCCATTTTGAAAGCCCGCTACACTTCAAGCCCTGATTCAGAGGAGCCGTCCAAAGATGTTTCGAAGCACTCTGCTGGCACGATTTCGGTCCATGCAGCCATCACTCGCGCGCAGCACGCAGCCCAGTTTGAGGCTGTTAGCAAGTACATCGCAATGGAAAAGTCCGCCATCCTGGCTGAAGTAAACGCGACCCTTGACCAGGCCCTGGTGAAGCGTCTGGACTCGCTTATTCGCCTTCGGCACTTTCAACCTGAGGCCTGTGTTCGCATCCTGCTCCGTTTCGGCCCCGAGCATCCACCGGTCTTCGCCGATGAACTTCCCCTCGATGGCCAGAGCACGATTGATTTTCAACTTCCCATCAGCCGTGATCGGGCCATCAAAAGCTATTCATTCAACTTTTCCGTCTATTATCTTACTAACAGTAAGACGACGAACCTGACTTACAACCTCATCGACATAGCCGACGATGCCGTGGACAGCGTACACATCAGGCGCAATGCCGAGCAGGCCCTCTACCTGGATTTGTCCGAAGTCAATCAAGCGGACCCCACAAACGCCCTATCGGTCAATTACCTGCGCCTGAACACCCTGTTCGGCAAGCGCCTGGTCGCTGAGGCCACGCAGTCGGTCATGCAGGTGTTGTCCTGGCCGACCCAGCACCTGCCCGAACCGCGCCTGGAACCTGGCGGCACCAGCAGTACCGTCGACTTCCGCGGTGCCAACGGCATGTATTTCTGGGAATTGTTCTTCCATGCCCCGCTGCTGATTGCCTGGCTGCTGCGGCAAAACCGCGACTACCGGGGTGCCTGGCAGTGGTGCACCGGCCACTTGTTCGACCCCTACCGTACCTGGAGAACAGACCAGGACACCCCGCAGTACTGGTTGAGCAAGCCGATCCGAGATGACCATGGCGCCTATCGAAAAATAGCGGAAACCGACGATCCCGACCTGATCGCCTATGCCGAGCCCGAGCGCTACCGCAAAGCGCTTCACCTGTTCGTGGTGGAAAACTGGCAACGCGAGGGTGACGAACTGTACCGCCAGCTCACCCCGGCCACGCTGGAGGCCGCCGCGCAATGCTACGACAAGGCCCTGCGCCTGATCGGCCTGTTGCCCGAGCACTTGTCGAGCGCCCCGGCCGATGCGCCGACGCTGGCACAAGCCACCCCGGACCAGTTCACCCCGCCGCTGAACAACAAACTGGTCGAGCTGCGCAACCTGCTGCGCAACCGCCTGTTCAACCTGCGCCACGGCCTGAGCCTGGACGGCAAGCCCGTGCCGATCATGCTCGACCCCGACTTCCTGGAGCGCCTCGCCCAGGGTCACACCAGCGCCAGCGAGGGTCCGGTAGCCAGGCTCACGCTCCCGCAGGTGCCACCTTGCCGTTATGACGAGGCGCGCACATTCGCCCGGGAGGCCGTGGAACAGCTGATCGGCATGGGGCAGACGCTGCTGGGCTATTACCAGGCCGAAGCCAACCAGCAGCTTGAATTGCTCAGCAAGCGCAACCTGATCAAACTGCTGGACTTCCCTTACCAGCTTCAGCAACAGGCGCTGGAGTTGGCCAAGCGCGAGCGTGAGACGTTACTCAGCAGCAAAGCGATGGTGCAGCAACGTCTGGATTACTACCAGGAACTGAACGACGTCGGGGTTAAAAGCCTGGAGGAGTCTGCGCTCTCGTATTGGACCGCTTCATATGGCACCCGCATAGCCGCAGCTCCGTTCTATGCCCTTACTTCCGCTATGTCTTTTCTACCCACTATCGGTGGAGCTGCAATGGGTGGTTGGTCACCTGAAGAGGCACCCGAGGCGGTCGCCAACCTCATCGAATCAGTCTCAGAACTACTGGAAACACAGGGTAACGTCTTCGACAAGAGTGCTGAATTCCAACTCCGTGCCAAACAATGGCAGTACGAAGCCAAGCAAGCCACCCTCGAACTCGCCGTCCTCGACAAACAACTGCGCGAAAGGGACGTGCAGCTCAAGGCCGCCAACATCGCCCTGCAAGAAGCCCACGCCACCCGCGCAGCCCACCAGGCCGAGTATGAGGTGATGACCTCGGTGTTCCCCAGCCGCACCACCTACCTGTGGCTGATCGGCCGGCTCTCGCAAATCTACGCCGCCGCCTATGATGCCACGCTGTCACTGTGCCTGATGGCCGAGACTTGCCTGCAGTATGAGCTGGGTAATTTCAAGAGCACCTGGATCAAACCCGGCGCCTGGCTGGATAACTGGCGCGGTATGCTAGCCGGCGAAGCCCTGGCACGGGACCTGATGCTGATGGACTTGGCCGCCATTAGTGAGAACCATCGGCCACTGGATATTCACGCTGAGCTCTCCCTGGTGACGGACCTCGGCTTCAGCGAAAAGACACTTGAAGAAGCGCTGAAAAAAGATGAAATTCTTTTCGATCTGGCCCCCCACCATTTCGACAAGCACTTCCCCGGCCATTATCTGCGCAGGATCGAGCGCATCTTTCTCACGTTCACATACCGTGGTAGCACTAAACCCTCTTCGCCCTCGGGCATGCTCTACCAGACCGCCAACAGGGTGTTGCTAAAGGATGATTCCGACGGCGCGACGTTCCTTTACGGTGTCGACGGTGGCGACCCCAAAAACATACTGCTAAATCTGAACCCCGGCCAAAAGATTGCCATCTGGTCACCTAAACAAGAATTCACCAACTACGGCCTGCAACCCTCAATTCCCGATAAGTCTCGCTACCAGCCATTCGAAGGGACCGGATTGCTTTCCAGCTGGAGGCTCGAATTTCCGCGTGGCGCAAAAAATAATTCCAGTTTGTTTGAGGGTGACACTTGTAAGCTCGATGATATTAAAGTGCATGTCATCTACTCGGCGCTGGACGGCTCGGCCGACTTTCGTAAGCATGTAAAAAATTTACTGCAGATAACCGGTGTTAACGTCGTCGCCCCCCCCGCCCCGACTAAGAATCCATCTGGAGCGACTGGCAAGGCCGACAAGGCAGTTGCCCGCGCCAAGAAGGCCGAACAGGCGGCTATCGCAGCCCAGCTCGCCGCCGAAGCCGCTGCCGATACCCCGGCGTTGAATGCCTCAGTGGCAGCGGGCGAGAAGCTCAAAGCGACGCAGGCGGTCACTGATGCGAAGAACGCTGCTGAAGCAGCCACAATAGCCAGAGAAAAAACCGAGGCAGCGGCTGCCTCTGGCAAGGTGAACGAAGCCAATACCGAAGCCACCAAAGCAGAAACGGCGAGAGACGACGCACTCAAAGCAGCCGCTAACGCAGTCGCTGCAAGCCTGGCTGCGCAGGGTCTTGACATCCAGCGCCGAGCTAGCGCCTTGGCCGAGGCCATGAAGGCTGATCAGGAGGCCGCTGCGTGGAGTAAGGCCGCGCAGAATGACGCCGACGCCGATGCACTCAAAGCCACCGAAGCTGCAGATCAACTGGCGACGGCCAATACAGCGGCAACCGAAGCCAAAACCGCAGCCAGTAAAGCCAAGGCTGCCAGAGAAAAAGCCGACAACGCAACAACAGCGGATGACGCAGAAAAAGCGGCGGAGGAAGCCAAAAGCGCGGCCGACGAGGCGAAAGCCGCAGCGAAAAAAGCCGCCGACGCCCGCAAGGAAGCCGAAGACGCTTACAGGCTTAAAAAAGATCAAGAGGCTGAACTGATCACTAAGAAAATTGCGTACCTGGAAAAAAACATGAACAAGGAAATCAAAATCACCCGATGGACAGGGAACGGCAACGAATATTACGACCGTGGCATTCTGATCAGTATCGACAAAAAAAATAATACGTTCACATTAAAAAGCGAGGTCTATCAAACAAGCTACACATTCCCCATAACAGACGCGCCCCTTGACTAAGAACCTGTAATGCTTACAGCCCCCGGGCCGTAAACAGGTTATGCATTTCAACCCACACAAGGACACCACAATGAGCACAACAGAAAACACAACGCTTGAGACATTCCAAGCGTTCTTGGAAGAGTATCTAGACTATAAATACGCCATCGACGAGACAACATCGCTCTTTGACATTAATGGAGATGGAAGTAAATGGGCCAAGGCCCTGGCGAGAGGGTTCAACGGGCTCAACATTTCCCATAGCGAACTGTCCGAACTTGAGACCGTTGGTAACTTGCTGAATAAGATAAACGGGACTGAATAGCCCCCGTGCACCAGGCTGCGTACACACTGAGTGGTTTCTCAGTGTGTACGCAGCCTGGTGCACGGAGGGTCAACGTCGGCTCATGCTCGCATTAGTTGTTATGAACAAGAACGGTGCTTTGAATCAACAGGTCCTGTTGATTTCCGAAACGCTGATCTCTCGCATCCTGAACTTCTGCACCTTCCCGGTAACGGTCATCGGAAACTCGTCAACAAAGCGGATATGCCGCGGCACCTTGTAGTGCGCGATGCGTGCCTTGCACCAGCCCTGCAGCTCATCGACCGTGGCGCTGTGCCCGGGGTGCAGTTTGATCCAGGCCACGATTTCTTCGCCATAACGGTTGCACGGGATGCCGATCACCTGGGCATCCGCGACCGCCGGGTGGGTGTAGAAAAACTCCTCCAGCTCGCGCGGATAGATGTTCTCGCCGCCGCGGATGATCATGTCCTTGTTGCGCCCGACAATGCGCACATACCCCTGTTCGTCCATGACCGCCAAGTCGCCCGAATGCATCCAGCCGGCTGGGTCGATGGCATCCGTCGTGGCCTGTGGGTTGTCCCAATACCCGAGCATCACGCTGTAGCCCCGCGTGCACAGTTCGCCGATTTCGCCCCTGGCAACCATGCAGCCGTCGGCGTCCACCAGCTTGTTTTCCAGCTGCGGCTGGGTGCGCCCGACCGTGGTCACGCGCAACTCAAGCTCGTCGTCCGGGCCGGTTTGCAAGGACACCGGGCTGGTTTCGGTCATGCCATAGGCAATTTGCACTTCGGCCATGTGCATCTGGTCGATAACCCGGCGCATCACTTCGATCGGGCAGGTAGCGCCGGCCATGATGCCGCTGCGCAGGCTCGAGAGGTCCATGGCCTGGCGGGCCGGATGGTCGAGCATGGCGATGAACATGGTGGGCACGCCATACAGGATGCTGGCGCGTTCTTCGGCCACGGCGCGCAGGGTGAGCTCGGCGTCGAAGGCGTCGTTGGGGTAGATCATAGTGCTGCCGTGGGTGATGCAGCCGAGGTTGGCCATGACCATGCCGAAGCAGTGGTACAGCGGCACCGGGATCACCATGCGGTCGGCCGAGGTCAGGCCCAGGCTTTCGCCGACCATCAAGCCATTGTTGAGGATGTTGTAGTGGCTGAGGGTGGCGCCCTTGGGCGCGCCGGTGGTGCCGGAGGTGTACTGGATGTTCACCGGTTGGTCGAACTGCAGGCTTTGCTGGCGGGCCGTGAAGGCCTCGAGCGTGGTCTGCCCTGCCCGCTCGGCCAGCGCCTGCCACGGCAAGAAGCCCTGCGGCGGCTGGGCAGCCAGGCTGATCACCCCGCGCAGCTCGGGCAGGCCTTCACTGGCCAATTCACCGGGGGCAACGCTGGCCAGCTCCGGCACCAGGCCCTGGACCATGGCGTGGTAATCCGACGTCTTGAAGGCATCGGCGCACACCAGCCAGCGGCAGCCGGACTGGCGCAGCACGTATTCCAGCTCGCCCACGCGATACGCCGGGTTGATGTTGACCAGGATCGCGCCAACCTTGGCGCTGGCCAGTTGCAGGATGCACCACTGGGTGCAGTTGGGCGACCAGATGCCCACGCGGTCGCCGGTGTTCACGCCCAGGGCCATCAAGGCGCGGGCGTGCACATCGACCTGTTCGGCCAACTGCCGCCAGCTGTAGCGCAGGCCCTGGTGGCGCGCCACCAACGCTTCGCCATCGGCGCAGCGGGCCACGGTGGCATCGAAGGCCTGGCCGATGGTCTGGGTCAGCAAGGGCCGGTCCTGGCGACCGCGGGTATAGCTCGGTTGACTCATGGGTGTCCCTTCTTGTGGTTGTTCTGGGCACGACTGAAGCAAGCGGGAGATACTCTGGCGCAGATTTACGTTTACGTAAAGGTGATGAGGCGATTGACAGTAATGGTATGCAGGTTTACGTTAACGTAAAGGTTAGAGCGACATCGCATCTATCGACCTAAGCCCGCTCCCACAGGGGACGATGAAAAGTCCATGAGCTACGGTGTTACCCAATTTCAAGAACAAGAAGGTGCCCACGCATGCATTACCCCTCCCTGAACTTCGCCCTGGGCGAAACCATCGACATGCTCCGCGACCAGGTCAGCACCTTCGTCGCCGCCGAACTGGCGCCGCGCGCCGCGCAGATCGACCACGACAACCTGTTCCCCGCCGATATGTGGCGCAAGTTCGGTGACATGGGCCTGCTGGGCATCACCGTGTCGGAAGAGTACGGCGGCGCCGGCCTGGGCTACCTGGCCCACGTGGTGTCGATGGAAGAAATCAGCCGCGCCTCGGCCTCGGTCGCCCTGTCCTACGGCGCCCACTCCAACCTCTGCGTCAACCAGATCAACCGCAACGGCACCCATGAGCAAAAGCTCAAGTACCTGCCCAAGCTGATCAGCGGCGAGCACATCGGCGCCCTGGCCATGAGCGAACCTAACGCCGGCTCCGACGTGGTGTCGATGAAGCTGCGCGCCGAAAAACGCGGCGACCGCTACGTGCTCAACGGCAGCAAGACCTGGATCACCAACGGCCCCGACGCCAACACCTATGTGATCTATGCCAAGACCGACCTGGACAAGGGCGCGCACGGCATCACCGCGTTCATCGTTGAACGCGACTGGAAAGGCTTCAGCCGCAGCAACAAGTTCGACAAGCTGGGCATGCGTGGCTCCAACACCTGCGAGCTGTTCTTCGATGACGTCGAAGTACCGGAAGAAAACATCCTCGGCCAACTCAACGGCGGCGTGCGCGTGCTGATGAGCGGCCTGGACTACGAACGCGTGGTGCTGTCCGGCGGCCCGACCGGCATCATGCAAAGCTGCATGGACCTGGTGGTGCCCTACATCCATGACCGCAAGCAGTTTGGCCAAAGCATCGGCGAGTTCCAGCTGATCCAAGGCAAGATCGCCGACATGTACACCCAGCTCAACGCCAGCCGCGCCTACTTGTACGCCGTGGCCCAGGCCTGCGACCGCGGCGAGACCACCCGCAAGGACGCGGCCGGGGTCATCCTGTACACCGCCGAACGCGCCACGCAAATGGCCCTGGAAGCGATCCAGATTCTGGGCGGCAACGGCTACATCAACGAGTTCCCGGCCGGCCGCCTGCTGCGCGACGCCAAACTGTACGAAATCGGCGCTGGCACCAGCGAAATCCGCCGGATGTTGATCGGCCGCGAATTGTTCAACGAAACCCGCTGAGCACAAGGGACGGGCGCACATGGCTACCTTGCATACCCAGATCAACCCGCGATCGGCGGAATTCGCCGGCAACAGCGCGGCCATGCTCGAACAGGTCCAGGCCCTGCGTGGCCTGCTCGCGCACATTGCGCAGGGCGGCGGCCCCAAGGCCCAGGAACGGCACACCTCACGCGGCAAACTGCTGCCGCGTGAACGCATCGACCGCCTGCTGGACGCAGGCTCCCCCTTCCTTGAAATCGGCCAGCTGGCGGCCCACGAGGTGTATGGCGAAGACGTGCCGGCCGCCGGCGTGATTGCTGGCATTGGCCGGGTAGAAGGCGTGGAATGCATGATCGTGGCCAACGACGCCACGGTCAAAGGCGGCTCGTACTACCCGCTGACCGTCAAAAAGCACCTGCGCGCGCAAACCATCGCCCTGCAGAACCGCCTACCGTGCATCTACCTGGTGGACTCCGGCGGCGCCAACCTGCCCCGCCAGGACGAAGTGTTCCCCGACCGCGAGCACTTCGGGCGGATTTTCTTCAACCAGGCCAACATGAGCGCGCTGGGCATCCCGCAGCTCGCCGTGGTCATGGGCTCGTGCACCGCCGGTGGCGCCTATGTGCCCGCCATGGCCGACGAAGCGATCATGGTGCGCCAGCAGGCCACCATCTTCCTGGCTGGCCCGCCGCTGGTGAAGGCCGCGACCGGTGAAGTGGTAAGTGCCGAAGACCTCGGCGGCGCTGACGTGCACTGCCGCATCAGCGGCGTGGCCGACCACTACGCCGACAATGACGAACACGCCCTGGCCCTGGCCCGGCGCAGCGTGGCCAACCTCAACTGGCACAAACTGGGCAAACTGCAGTGCCAGGCGCCCATCGCCCCGCTGTACGCCGCCGATGAGCTGTACGGCGTGGTGCCGGCCGACGCCAAGCAACCGTTCGATGTGCGCGAGGTCATCGCCCGCCTGGTCGATGGCTCGGTGTTCGACGAGTTCAAGGCACTGTTCGGCACCACCTTGGTGTGCGGCTTCGCCCACCTGCACGGCTACCCGATCGCGATCCTGGCCAACAACGGCATTCTGTTTGCCGAAGCCGCGCAAAAAGGCGCGCACTTCATCGAACTGGCCTGCCAGCGCGGCATCCCGCTGCTGTTCCTGCAGAACATCACCGGCTTCATGGTCGGCAAAAAGTACGAAGAAGGCGGCATCGCCAAGCACGGCGCCAAATTGGTAACCGCAGTGGCCTGTGCCCAGGTGCCAAAGTTCACCGTGATCATCGGCGGCAGCTTCGGTGCCGGCAACTATGGCATGTGCGGCCGCGCTTACGACCCCCGCTTCCTGTGGATGTGGCCCAACGCACGCATTGGCGTGATGGGTGCCGAGCAGGCCGCTGGCGTGCTGGCCCAGGTCAAGCGCGAACAAAGCGAGCGCAGCGGCCAGCCGTTCAGCGCCGAAGACGAAGCCAAGCTCAAGCAGCCGATCCTCGACCAGTACGAACACCAGGGCCACCCTTACTACTCCAGCGCCCGGCTGTGGGACGACGGCGTTATTGACCCGGCGCAAACCCGCGACGTGCTCGGCCTGGCGTTGTCTGCCGCGCTGAACGCCCCGATCGAACAGAGCCGCTTCGGCATTTTCCGGATGTGACCCATGAGCGATTTCAGCACCCTAGAAGTGGTCAAGGACCCTCGCGGCTTCGCCACCCTGTGGCTCAGCCGCGAAGACAAGAACAACGCTTTCAACGCACAGATGATCCGCGAACTGATCGTCGCCCTCGGCCAGATCGCCGAAGACAGCAGCCTGCGTTTTCTGCTGCTGCGTGGCCGTGGCCGGCACTTCAGCGCCGGCGCCGACCTGGCCTGGATGCAGCAGTCTGCGCAATTGGACTTCAACACCAACCTCGATGACGCCCACGAGCTCGGCGAGCTGATGTACGCCCTGCACCGGCTCAAGGCGCCGACCCTGGCCGTGGTGCAAGGCGCGGCCTTTGGCGGCGCCCTGGGCCTGATCAGTTGCTGCGACATGGCCATCGGCGCCGAAGACGCCCAACTGTGCCTGTCGGAAGTGCGCATCGGCCTGGCCCCGGCCGTGATCAGCCCATTCGTGGTCAAGGCCATCGGTGAACGCGCCACCCGCCGTTACGCCCTCACCGCCGAGCGCTTCAGCGGCGTGCGGGCCCGTGAACTGGGCCTGCTGGCCGAGGTGTACCCCGCCCACGAGCTGGATGCCCACGTCGAGGCCTGGGTCGCCAACCTGCTGCTAAACAGCCCGCAAGCCCTGCGCGCCAGCAAAGACCTGCTGCGCGAGGTCGACGACGGCGAGCTGAGCCCTGCCCTGCGCCGCTACTGCGAAAACACCATCGCCCGCATCCGCGTCAGCGCCGAAGGCCAGGAGGGCCTGCGCGCCTTCCTCGAAAAGCGCCGCCCTGCCTGGCAAACCGACGACAACAAGGAGCCGCGCCCATGAGCCGCACCCCGTTGACCACCCTGCTGGTCGCCAACCGCGGTGAAATCGCCTGCCGGGTGATGCGCACCGCCAAGGCCATGGGCCTGACCACCGTCGCCGTGCACAGCGCCACCGACCGTGACGCCCGGCACAGCCGCGAAGCCGATATCCGCGTCGACCTCGGCGGCACCAAGGCCGCCGAAAGCTACCTGCAGGTCGACAAACTGCTGGCCGCCGCCAAAGCCAGCGGCGCGCAGGCCATCCACCCGGGCTATGGCTTTCTTTCAGAAAACGCAGGCTTTGCCCGCGCCATCGAACACGCCGGGCTGATCTTCCTCGGCCCACCGGCCAGCGCCATCGACGCGATGGGCAGTAAGTCAGCGGCCAAAGCACTGATGGAAGCTGCCGGCGTGCCCCTGGTACCGGGCTACCATGGCGAAGCTCAAGACCTGGAAACCTTCCGCGCCGCCGCCGAGCGCATCGGCTACCCGGTACTGCTGAAGGCCAGCGCCGGTGGTGGTGGCAAGGGCATGAAAGTGGTCGAGGACGAAAGCCAACTGGCCGACGCCCTGGCCTCGGCGCAGCGCGAGGCGCAATCGTCGTTCGGCGATGCCCGCATGCTGGTTGAAAAGTACGTACTCAAGCCCCGTCACGTAGAAATCCAGGTGTTCGCCGACCAGCACGGCAACTGCCTGTACCTCAACGAACGTGACTGCTCGATCCAGCGCCGCCACCAGAAGGTGGTTGAAGAAGCCCCCGCACCCGGCCTGTCGCCCGAGCTACGCCGGGCCATGGGCGAGGCCGCGGTGCGCGCCGCCCAGGCCATCGGCTATGTGGGTGCAGGTACGGTGGAATTCCTGCTCGATGCCCGTGGCGAGTTCTTCTTCATGGAGATGAACACCCGCCTGCAGGTCGAGCACCCGGTCACCGAAGCCATCACCGGCCTCGACCTGGTGGCCTGGCAGATCCGCGTCGCCTGTGGCGAGGCGTTGCCAATCACGCAGGACCAAGTGCCGCTGATTGGCCACGCCATCGAGGTGCGCCTGTATGCCGAGGACCCGGCCAACGAATTTCTGCCGGCCACTGGCACGCTGACGCTGTACCGCGAGTCGGCGCCGGGCGAAGGGCGCCGGGTCGACAGCGGAGTAAGCGAGGGGGACGTGGTGTCGCCGTTCTACGACCCCATGCTGGGCAAGCTGATAGCCTGGGGTGAAGACCGTGAGCAGGCACGCCTGCGCCTGCTGGCGATGCTCGATGAGTTTGCCATCGGCGGGCTGAAGACCAACATCGCCTTCCTGCGGCGCATCCTCGCGCACCCAGCGTTTGCCGACGCCGAGCTCGACACCGGGTTTATCCCACGTCACCAGGACGTTCTGCTGCCCGCCCCCCAAGCGCTGCCAGCGCCCTTCTGGGAAGCCGCCGCAGAAGCCTGGCTGCAAGGCCAGGCCGGCCAGCAACGGGACGACGACAACCGCTCGCCGTGGGCTGAACGCAATGGCCTGCGCCTGGGCTTGCCCGCGCGCAGCAGCCTGCACCTGACCAGCGCCGGGCAAGACCAGGCGGTGGCACTGGAACGTAGCGCGGCATCCACCTGGCAACTCAACGGCGAGCAACTGGTGCACGATCAGGCGGGCGTGCGCCGCCAGCACCTGGCGATACGCCGCGGAGGCACGTTGTACCTGCGCTGGGACGGTGAAATGCATGCCATCGAAGCCTTCGACCCCATTGCCGAGGCCGAGGCCAGCCACAGCCACCAAGGCGGCCTGGGCGCGCCCATGAACGGCAGCATCGTGCGGGTATTGGTCGAGCCAGGCCAAGTGGTAGAAGCCGGCACAGCGCTGGTGGTACTGGAGGCCATGAAGATGGAGCACAGCATTCGTGCGCCGCATGCCGGCACGGTGAAGGCGCTGTTCTGCCAGGAAGGGGATATGGTGAGCGAAGGGACCGTGCTGGTCGAGCTGGTGGAGTGAACCAAGGGGCCTGCCACAGGAATAATTGGCCCGAAACACCTGTAGGAGCAGCCTTGTGCTGCGAAGCGCCGCGCGGGCGGCGCTCGATCTCACAGGCGCCACGACACCCCAGCCGTGCATGCAATAGCGGCCTTGCCAGGGCGCCGGGCCGGTCGGAAAGGGCTGCAATGCAGCCCCAGTACGCTAGAAGCTGCCATGCACCCGCACAACCACCCCCAAAAACTCACAGCCGTCTTCGCACAACAGCGTTGGGTAATTGCTGTTCAAGGCCTTCAGATACCGCTGCCCACCCTCCTCAGCCAGCTCACGGAAAATCGCCGGTTTGCCCGGCTGCCGAGCGATAACCAAACGCCCCGGCTCCACCTCCACCCCAGGGTCCACCAGCATCCGCATCCCCTGCGGCACACTGCGGCCACTGGCGGCGCTCATCGCTTCATTCTCAACGGTCAGCCAGAACGCCTTGCCCTTGGCCAGGTAGTCCGTCTGCTCGAATACGCTCGCCTCTGCCCCCTCTAGCTCATCCCAGCCCAGCACCGGGTAGCGGAAGCACACGATGTATTGCATGAGGTCCAGGTCATCGTCGGTGTCATCCATGTCATAGCTGCCGCGGTCCTCGCCTACCTGGCCCACAATGCGCAGTTGCAAGCTGACGTTGTAGTGGGGCATGCCAATCTCGACGAACGTGCGGTTCATCGACTCGATCTTCGGCTGGCGCCGTTTGTTCACCCAATGCCCCACGCTGCCTTGAGACACGCCAACGCGTTCGGCTAGCTGTTCTTGGGTGAGCCCAAGCTCCTCCATCCGGTCACGGACGAGGGCAATCCATTTATCCATATTCATCGCTGGCACGATACGGACTGCCTTCAAGCGCTCAATAAACATCCTGTATTATTTATCAGAAAGCATGAAAATACTTAAGGTATTAGTATCGACCTGAACCTTTTCCCTATTGGCATTTGCAGGTATCAGGATGAAACCACCGAAAAACGAAGAAACAGATCTCGACAGCGAAGCGGCCCGCCGCGCCCTCGACTACTACCTCAACCCCAACCCGCCACGCCCCACCATCGAGAACAAAATCTGGACCCTGCACGAAGGCGTAACCGGTGACCAAGCCCAGGAGCACGCCATTGCCCTGCTCCGCTGCGCCGCCGCCACCGCACAAGAAACCGCCGTGCACCAGCACGGCACGCAGCGCGAACTGACCTTCGCCTTGATGCACATGATGGACATGGCACGCGCACTGCTGGAGCACAAACGCACCGTGCAGACGGGTCTGTAGGTAAAAAAAGAAGGGAGAGACGTGATGGCCGTGTAACGGCAATGGCCCCGATTGCCGGGACAAGGAAGCGCATCGGTAAAACTTTTTTACCGAATTAGCGAAATATCATTTGACTGGCAAATGATAACGATTATTATTGCACTCAGCTGATCGCGAGATCTGCTGGATAACCTGGAGCTTAGGTCGCTCTCAGATTATCTCCTCATCAGGCTAATCACGGTTTTTGACCCGGCTTTTTGCCGGGTCTTTTTTTTGGCTCTTCAGGCTAATGAAGATCGTGAATGGCCGGCATGATAGCAAAAGTGTGTCAGACCGTGAACGCTCATTACAAAACTTTGCGGAATCAGCACTTGAGAATCAATCTCGTTTCCACTACGCTGATTACGCATCAAGGAAGATGCCCCCATCCCTCCCCCTTTGAGCAAGGAGCTGTCCATGACCCGTCTGCTGCTGCCCCTTGAGCACGAATCCCCTACTACAGAGCACGATGCCGACAATGAACTGTTGCACGGCTTGAAACGGCTGCCTCGGCGTGTTCAGCAAGTGTTCCTGCTCAACCGCCTCGAGCAACTGGACTTTGCCAGCATTGCTGCCCGGCTCGATTTGCCCTTGGCGAGCATCGAGCGGCATATGGACCAGGCATTGCAAGCAGGCCGCTCCCGCCGCGATGTGTTGGCGAGTGTTGCCGGGCAATGGTATGTGCGGTTACAGAGCCCCCAGGTGACCGCCTGCGAGCGAATCGACTTTCGCCGTTGGCTGGATGCGGATCAGGCTAACTTGCAAGCGTTTCACGATACGGAGCTGCGCTGGCGCAGCCTGCTGGCCCCAGCACGGCAGCTGGGCCATGACGGTTGGTACCGGCAAGGCCGGGCGGCACTGTCGTTGGGTGGGTGTTCGATTGCGCTTGGGCTGGGTGTGGCGGCGTTGGTGCTGTTTGGCTTTTGGGCTTGATCAACCGATTAACAATGCTGCACCTCATCGCCCTTGATGCATAAAAGCAGTAGCCATGCGCTTACTGTGCAGGCCAAGAACAACAGCCCCAAGCTCATCGGAAGCGCACTCTGGCCAGATGCAATGAGACTGCCAGCAAAGCCGCCACTTGCGAATAGCAATGTCATATTCAGTGATGCGGCTGCACCTGCCTGCTCAGGGTAACGAGCCAAGGCTTGAGTAGTGGCAGCCGGGCGCACCAAAATTGTCCCGGTAGTGCATATGATCATCGGCAACATAATTCCCGCTACCGTTAACCCTGCCACTCTCTCCCAAAACAAAATCATGATTCCCGCAGCGCCGATAAGCATGAACCCCATTCTGATTTGAGCTTGCGGGCTGACACGTCTATTCAAGAAAGCCGCACCTGCTCCTCCGGCTACGTACGCCAGCCCATAAGCGATAAATACAATCGAAAACTGATAAGACGTCAGACCGACTAGGTCCATTAGTAACAAAGGCGCGATCACAATAAAGGAAAAGTGACAGGAAAATGCAAGACCTGAAAGCATTGAATTCGCAAGATATTTCGAGTCACTCAACATTATAATAAAGATGCGTAAGCATAGCGCACGCCTACAGAGTATTGATGTGTCGTTCAACAGCACCCATGACAGAAATGAAACAATAACCGCAATAACTACGAACACTGTAAAACCACCTTCCCAACCAAAAGACTGTTGGATAAAGGCCCCTGCAATTGGTGATAACGAGATAAACAGCCCACTTGCGCTCGTCAAGAGAATACGCATGGCGTTGCGCCGTTTACCCACATATAGATCCTGCACCAGGGCCTGACCTAAAACGAAACTACCACAACCAACAGCCTGTACTAGGCGGAACGTTATGAATGTCTCATAAGTTGTAGAAAAAATACAGCCGACCGCTCCCAGAATGGATATCCCCAGGCCAGCTAGCAACAAATTTTTACGCCCCATCACATCCGACAATGGGCCTATCACCAGCTGCGACAAAGCAACACCAAAGGCGAAAAAACTCACGGAATAAGCTATATACTTCGGTTCGACGCGATACTCATCCGCTAGCGCGGGAAATGATGGAAGGATCACATCCAACGGAAACACGCCTAAGAGACACAACATAACCAATAAAATCAAGTGAAAAAAATTATTGGCCGAGCCCATAGCCCGCTTCAAAAAACCAATCCCGCAGCGTTGAATTTCGAAAAATAGATCTCATCATCTAGTAAATCCGTAGCCTGAATTGCTCGAAGCGTCATTTCAGAAATCTCGGGCATTCGCTTTACCCAATTAGCCTCTAGGCCATCAGCAACTTTCACTCCAATATCAGGCCGACTTTTAAAAACCAAGTGCAGAAATATTATATCGGGCCGACCGAATACAGCCAGCACCTGAATTATCACTTGCACTATATAGTCTTTTTCACGTATAGCAATTTGCGACCACAAACGAGCAAAACAATCGGAAAAAAATATCGCATGACGCCCTTCATCGTGCAGGTGATCACTAAGCATATGCGCGACAGGCGTAACAAGAGACTCACGAGACAGCTTATATAACTCATGAGTTATCAAAGTTTCAGACACGAATGCGATACAAAATCTGGTTAAACACCTGAACTCTAACGGGCTCTCCCTCACTACCTGATCTAATCTTTCTAGTCTGGCAGATTTCATTCGCAACAAACCAAAGTGGCTTGCCACCTGGTCTGCGATCTCCCTTGAGAACAGCGCATGGTATCCCTCATCCGCATAGAGCTTCAAAGCAGTACGGCGCTCACCCTCATCAAAATATCTTTCTAAATCACCACTCACCATACAGTTTATGGCTTGATTAACATGAGTCATTTCGAGCGCCGTTGTGTAATCCATAAAATATACTAAATGGTAGAGATGCGCTCTCAACAGCTCTGGCTTTGACAGGCTCTCTGACGACTCATGAGACAGGGCCGGGCTAAGCACAACAGGAAACCATAGTTCAGGTTCAGCTTGGGAAAAATCAGCTGATGAAAAGCCATAGGCATATGGGCGCGAGCGTACAGAACTGGATAAGTGCCAGTTTCGAAAAACAGCGCTACTACGATTAGGTCTATTTTTCATGACGCACCTCAACCGCGCTTAATCTATTAAAGACTTTAAGCAGCTAGGCGTAGCCGAGCCATTGCTATAGCCACAGCCTACAAAAAACAGCACCTGCTCATTAGGATTTTCAAGCCTCAGGAGTGGCTCAATACGGCATTCATTTAGTGCACCGGTTAGCCAAGTATTCATTCCGCGAGCAGTCGCCGCCAGTTGGAAAGTCTGTGACACATGCCCGATCTCTATTAAGGCTACTCGGTAGGCACGCGAATGTTCATATTTCCACCACAACTTGTCGAATCGGGAAGTTAAAAAAAGCCCCACAGGTATATCATTTGAAAAATGTTGCCCACCGAGCAAGTCACCTAGCAACTCTAACTCGCTCCGCCAATGTAAGTTGTGCCGATGAGGATCGTAGTAGTAAACACCAGGCGCAAGCCCTGTAACGTTATTCACGTATACATAGCCTTCTGTAGCATTTAGGCCACCCACTGATGGGCTACTCCGACGCCTAGAATAGTTCTCAACCCCTCCTTCCCCTTTAGAAAGCACACGATGATCATCAAAACCTAAAGTAAGGTGCAGAAGTTCGCTCAAATCCACCAGAGAAATCGGTGATGCATGAAAATCCCTAGCAGTTGCCCTCCGCCTTAAAACATAATCTAATACATTCGCACAGCTCGAACTTGGCAGTGAGATACCTCCCATGATTGCCTGCCCCACCTCAGCAGGCAATGATTTATCCAAAACACTATTGCAGTGCTCAAGGTATTGAGCCGCCCATTCGTGCTCGTTAGTAGGTTGGTTTTCCAAGATGACATTCTTAGTACCAACATGAAAAATCCTAGAGAGAACATCCCAACCCCAAACACTGCCATCACCCTCAGACTCTGCCAATACCTTACAACATTTAAAGTCGTCATCAATAGTACCGACTGCTCCTTCACCGTCATTCTTATAAATTAGATTTACTAAGCGTTTTGCGTGCTCAACTGATAGCTGATACTGCTTATGCCGCTTGAAGTCCCAACAAACCAGAAAGTCATCTACCACAATGAAAAAGCAATCTTGGCTGATCATATACACTCCTTTAGCTAGAGCGCAGGCCGGCACTGCGCTTTAGCGTTTATCGGCTAAGGCTTACTGAGCCTTCTTGACCAGGTGAGCCATGTTGGCAAGTTTTACAGATTCCATTTTGATAGTTTTCATTTTTTGAATCTCCGTATAAATGTCGCGTTATTGCGACACTCCTGATAATAGCGACACCTCCAAGATGCACAAGCCGAATCAAGCAGAGAAACTTCTGATAGAGTTGTAGGAATTTTTACCATGCCAATTAAATGCTAAGAGCTCTAAATCGCCAGAACCCATCTAACATGAGCTTTTCAGGCATTTGAAAGGCGACCATACCCCGCAGTTATCAGACTTAACAGAAGAGGGACTCGTCGTCAGACAAAAGCTGAGAGTCAGACTTGACGCAGCTCTTCGGGCTGATAACGCGCTGCATATCATGGTCTAAGAATAACCGCAGTGAGCCTTTCCAGAAGGGTCACTGACTCGGAGCAGCAAACCGACGGGTGCGCTTTCTGTAGCGTTAATTAAAGCGCCGTAAGGTCTCCGAGTATCTGATTGCGACTCAAAGCGGTCGCATAACAGTTCCTGATTAAGCGGATCAGCGCCGCTTGGAGAGCTAAATCATTAGTGGAGTGCCGAGCGTTTCAGCACAGCACCATCTACCGAAGGAACTCGCACACGCAGTGCAATCAGCAACGCGGCCAGCAGCATCAGCACGGCCGCCGCCACGAATACACCTGCGGTGCCTCCGAGGCTGAGCATTGCCCCACCAGCGGCTGCGCCTGTGGCGATGGCCGACTGTACAGACGCTACCACCATGCCCCCGGCGCTTTCCGCCTGGTCAGGGACCGCACTGGCGACCCAGTTCGACCACGCCACCGGCACACCCCCAAAGGCCAAGCCCCAGATCGCCAGCAGTACGGCCTGCCCTGGCACCGACGCCGGCAACAGGACCAGCGCCAGCGCAGCAACGCCCACCAGCGCGGGCATCAACACCAGGGTGGCCAATGGGTGACGAGTAAGCATCCACCCGGCCACCAATGTGCCGACAAAGTTCGCCACTCCAAAACCCAGCAACATCAGCGACAGCCCCTGCGGGCCAATGCCAGTCGTACCTTCGAGAAATGGCCGAACGTACGTGAACATCGCGAAGTGGGAGCTGTGCACCAGCACACAACCGAACATGCCCATAGCAATCCCTGGGCGCTGCAACACTTCAAGTACCGTGCGCAGGCGTGCCGGCTGACGCGGCGCAAGGCTCGGCAGCGTGAGTGACTGGAAAGCCAGGGTCACCCCCCCCACCGTCGCTGCAGCGAAGAACGCACTGCGCCAGCCATATAGCCCGCCCAGATAACTACCCAGCGGAACCGCAACCACCGTTCCTATGGCGATGCCACTGAAAATGATCGAGAGCGCTCGCGGCAACAAAGCCTCCGGCACCAACCGCATCGCCACCGCCGCCGCCATGCTCCAAAACCCGCCAAGCGCGATACCTAACAAGATACGCATCAACAAAAGCACCGCGAAACTAGAGGAAACGGCAACCAACAAATTGGAAGCGATCATCAACGTAGAAAAACCCAGCAACACCCAGCGACGATCAATGCTGCGAGTCAGGCCAGGTACCAATAGGCCGGCGAAAAGCGCCACCACGGCTGTCACCGTTACCGCTTGGCCAGCCAGCGCTTCGGATACCCCCAACTCGGTCGCCATCGGCGTCAACAGGCTGGCCGGAAGGTACTCAGCGGTCAGCAAGCCAAACACGCCCATGGCCAACGAGAATACAGCCATCCACGCGGGGGTTGCAGGTTCTGCATCCGCCCCGGCGCCCGGGCGGCTGTCGGGTACGGCATTGCACACAAGGTCAGTCATTGCATGGATCTCCCAATATTCAATTGCGACCCGTAGTCTAGGCGCGAGAGTCAGGATGATCTATGATCAAAAAAATCAGTTTATTGATCAAAACACCTGAATAATGCCGACAGACCAATTTGCCCTCTCTTCCGATCTCATAAACGAGCTGTTGCGGGGCATGCGCCTGCGCGGTGTCGACTACCGGCGTATCCAAGCGGGTCCGACGTTCGGCTTGGGCTTCGCTGCTAAACCCGGGCATGCCTGGTTCCACTTCCTGGCTGTCGGCGAAGCGGTGCTGCGCTTGGAAGACGGGACAACCTATGCGCTGTCCGCCGGTAACGCCGTCTTCATCTCCCATGGCGCTGCCCATCAATTGCTCTCACATACGCACGTGCCCGTGCAGAGAATTGACCTTCTGGACGGCGAGCCTCTCGGCGACGCCGTCAGCGCGGTAGACACCAGAACCGATGCTGGCCCCTTGCCAACCACGATTTTGTTCAGTGGGTGCATGGAGTTCGAATTCGCCAGCCTCCATGGCCTAGGCAAGCTGATGCCGGGCTTGATGCTGATTGATACCGGCGGCCAGCGTTACCCTGGGCTGGTGCCTATTCTCAACACCATGGAGCGCGAGGTCAGCGCCGCACGCGTCGGCTTCGCCGGCATCCTCGCGCGATTGGCCGACGTGGTCGCCGCCATGGTCGTTCGAGGTTGGGTCGAGTGCGCCTGTGGCAACGCATCCGGCCTGGTTGCCGCCCTGCGCGATCCGCGGCTAGCAGGTGCACTCCTGGCGCTGCACCAACAACCGGGCCGCGACTGGACCGTCGAGCTATTGGCAGAGCAATGCAGTACGTCCCGCTCGGTCTTCGCCGAGCGTTTTCAATTGACGATTGGCATGACCCCGCTGCGCTACGTCACCGAAGTGCGAATGCGGCTTGCCAGCCAGTGGCTGACGCTAGAAAGGGTGCCAATTGAAGAGGTCGCGCAGCGTTTGGGCTATACGTCTCAAGCAGCGTTCAGTCGGGCGTTCAAGCGTGTTACTGGTATGACGCCTGGATTGAGTCGGAGGTTGAGGCAGTCGACAGCCACCGGAAGCTGAGTACCTCTGTGATGTGATTTCGATTATTCGTCACAAGTACCCTTCCTCTTACAGTCCGCTATCGACCCATAGTGGACTCTCGTCACTTGAGGAACCCGCGGAAGATGAAAATCTCTGTTCCCAGCTTTCGAGCCCACGAACACTAATAAAAGTGATTCATATTTGAGATGCAGGCGCACGATTGACTGCCATAGAGCAGTGGTTGCCCAAGATGAATTGATGATGGCGGAGCAAGCTGACTTATGGCGACCGTCGCTACCCCACCCATTGCGTCGGATGGTGGGTGGCACAGGGCAGCCAACACCAGGTGCTTTGTAATGCACCCGATTCTTGTTATAAGACTGGCCGTTTTTCACGCAATATACCGCGCTTGGCACCCTACGATGGCCAGTGGACGGTTTTTCAAGTAAGGACGCTGAATGATCAAGCTCAAACCCCTTTTGCCAATCGTGGCCGCATTGACCATGACTGGCTGCGTGACCACCGAGCGTATGCCGGATGGCAAAACCAGGATTCGCTTCTCTGATGACACGGCCAACTCGCTGGCCTCGTTGATGCCCGCTGCTGTGGTCCCAGGTAATTTTGCTGCTGCGAGTGGTGGCGAACTGGACCTGTTGGCGAAAAAGAGCGCGGCGGGGGGTGGCGTTTACCTGTACTTCAACGGTCGCTATGACTTCACTTGTGCCTCCGCGCTGCTTTACAGCGCCAAATCTGGCCGTCCACTGAGTGAGTCTGACAATGTCGGCTGCCGGGATCGTTATTATCAACGTCAACTGGCCCTAAAACAGGCGGGTCAGCCCTACGATCGAGCGGCGCCTGCCTATGACGCATACAATCCGAACAATGAATACTGGGAGAAATTAAAGGGACAAACCCTGGGGCAGTTGGCGACCACGCAGCAATTTGCCACGCGTACGTCCACGAGCACCCAGCTTGAGCGCGATGGTTCTTACACCATAACTTTGAAGTTTGCAGGAAATGGGGGTGGGGTGCACGTGGCCGTGGTTCCCCAGCCATTCCGAGTTCCGGTGGTCATGGAGAATGCGGTTGAACAGGCGAAACTGCGCAACGGCATTCCAATTGACGACTGGGTTACGTGTAATGTGCTGCTCAACTATGACCGAACGGTAGACCGTGGCCAACGGCCCCGACATATTGCGCCAGACGCATACCGGCAATACGAGGTACGTTTCAACGTGGCTTCTGTCAGTTGCAAGCTCGGTATTCGTTGACCGTAGGCAAGCCAGTGCCAGCTAATCGGCTCACGAAAGCAGCTTGCGCGCCCCTTGATGGCGCTGGCATGCAGCGAACACGAGCGAAGTCCGTGCCCGCCGGCGGAATTTCTGCTTGGCGGGCAAGCCAGACCTGCAAGGGCCGATACTAGCCGATAAGATCAGTCCACCCGCACGAACACGTTCTTTGCTATATCACTGCCGCCAACTGACTCCAGGCGCTCGGATATCCAGCACGCTAACGGTGATCAGCACAATGCCGTGTTACGCCCTTTAGTTGGTCCTAACCGTTCCTTCAACAATGTGCTCTTACGGTACTGCTATTCGCCAATGGCAGCTAAGGGTCGAAAGCAGACCGTCGCGACTGACCGCAATCGACCCATAGCGGCCCTTCGTGCAGGGCAGCAATCGGCCAGAAGCGGCCCTTCGTGACAGGCAAAAATCAGCCAAAAGTGCGCTTTATCTGATCACGAATGAAGCACACTGGCGTGTTGTTGCCCACGATGCCCCAGATGCCTCGTCGCGGAGCTTGTCTGCCAACGGACTGAAACAGCTTGGCGCTGGTGTACTTCCTCGACCGCTCGACTCGGAGTTATGGCCGCGCCCGAAGCGTGATTGCTATGGCGAATTTAGCCAGTTTGCCGAAAGGTGCTCTGAGCAGGCTAGGTAGGCTCCAGCGACCCTGGACGAATACTCCCTTGGCATGGCTCATGGCGCGAAACCCCTCGATACCGTGGTAGGCCCCCATACCGCTCGGCCCTACGCCGCCGAATGGTAGATCATCCACAGCAACGTGCAGCAGAGTGTTGTTGATGCCGACATTCCCGGATGTGGTGCGCTTGAGCACAGCCTCGCTGTCGGCATCCATATTGCCGAAATAGTAAAGCGCTAGTGGACGCGGCCTGGCGTTGATGTAGTCAATTACTTCGTCGAGAGAGCGGTAGGTGCGAACCGGTAGCAGTGGGCCGAAGATTTCTTCCTGCATGACCAATGCATCGTCTGCGGCTCCCACGATCAACACCGGAGCCAATGTCCGCGGTCGCTCCGTCGCACGCTCTGGGGTCACTCCTACCTCAATCACGTCTGCTCCCTTTGCGCGCGCGTCTTTGATGAGCGTATGCAACCGCATGTAATGCCTGTCGCTGATGATCGAGGTGTAATCGGGACTTGCTGGGCCTTGCGGATAAGTACGGGCAACAGCGTCGCGGTATCGGGTGATGAACTCGCCCAGGTCGTCTTCATGAACCAGGGCGTAGTCCGGTGCAACGCAGGTCTGACCAGCATTGGATAATTTGCCGAAGACGATGCTTTCCAATGCGCTACGCCCTGTATGGCCTGGCGCCAAGACCACGGGGCTCTTGCCGCCCAGTTCAAGGGTCAGCGGTACCAGATTGTCACTGGCGGCGCGCATTACCATTCGACCTACCTGAGTGCTGCCGGTGAACAGCAGGTGATCGAACGGAAGGCTGCTGAAATAGGCGCCTGTCTCAGGGCCGCCGAGTACCACTGCTACCTCATCGGCAGAAAAGCAGCTCGCCAGCATGCGCTGAATCAATTCGCTGGTGCGTGGCGTAAGCTCGGAGGGTTTGATCATCACCCGGTTGCCAGCCGCGAGCGCAGTTGCCAATGGGATGAAGGTTAGGGAGAACGGGTAGTTCCAAGGTGCCATGACTCCAATCACACCTTTAGGCTGGTACTCCACATAGGCGCGGCCGGCGCGATGAAACGCCGCGACATGACGACGTTCGGGCTTCATGAAACGGCGCAGGTGTCGTAACAAGTAGTCAATGGACTGAACCACGCCAAGCAGTTCCATGATGTCGGTTTCATGCCTGGAGCGATTGCCGAAATCAGTACTGATCGCATCCTCTACTTCACGCCTGTGAGCGAGCACCACCGCGCGCAATTTGATCAGGTTGGCCCTGCGTCGTTTGAGGCTGGGTGGCCCGTCGTTAAGAAATGCCCTTCTTTGTTGATCGAGCGTATTGGCGATGTCGATAACTGGGGAGTCTTCTACAGCGACGGTCATCTTGCGTCTCCCAGGCCGTTGTAATGCGCAGACGTTTCAATCCATTTCCGGTACTGGCGAGTGCGAAAGGCCATGAAGAGCTGTTGCAGGATCAGCGCGCGCAACGGTGAAACGCTCGGATCGGGCTTTTTAGCCCGGCTGAGTTTGCGCAATTGAAACTTCACTACTGCCATGTTCGCCAAGGATGCGATGGCTTTGTTTTTCCAGGTGATCGGCGGCAATTGAGGGGCATTCTCTTTGCCCTGCAACCAATCACGAGGCAAGTGCGGATCGATGGCTAACGCCGTTCCGATGCCCACCATGTCCACACCACTCTGCACGACGCTTTCGGCCACCGGCCGGCGACGTATACCGCCGGTGACCATCACCGGCATTTGGGCGACGGTTTGGAGATCACGGGCGAACTCAAGGAAATAAGCTTCGCGAGCGAGGGTGCGACCATCGCGCGCGTCACCCTGCATGGCGGGTACTTCGTAGCTGCCTCCCGACAACTCCACCATGTCCACGCCCAGGTCGTTGAGCAACTCAACTACCTTTTTCGCATCATCGGCGGTGAATCCTCCGCGCTGGAAATCGGCGGAGTTGAGTTTGACCGCCACTGCAAAATCCGCAGAAACCACAGCCCTGACGGCCTTGACGATTTCGAGCAACAGGCGTGCCCGGTTTTCTAGAGAGCCACCCCACTCGTCCGTCCTTTGGTTGGTCAACGGCGAAAGGAACTGGCTCAACAAATAGCCATGGGCAGCGTGGATTTGCACGCCGGTGAATCCGGCTTGTTCGCCCAGACGTGCGGTGTTGGCAAAGCGCTGAATGACTTCTTCGATCACGCCAGCGGTCATCGCGTGAGGCGTGGCAAAACGCTTGGACATTTTACCCAGTTCCAGCGGCACGGCTGACGGTGCCCAGGTTTTTTGCCCAAGATTGGACTGCATCTGCCGACCTGGGTGATTGATCTGCAACCAGAACTGCGCACCGCTAGATCGCCCAATACGCGCCCAGCGCTTGAACTTGTCCAGTTGCTGATCGTCCTGCAACACCACGCCACCCGGCCCGGTCATGGCGCGGCCGTCGACCATCACGTTGCCGGTGATAATCAGGCCTGCACCACCGTCGGCCCATGCTTGATAGAGACGCATGAGTTCTTCGGAGGGTGCCTGGTCAGCATCCGCCATGTTCTCTTCCATGGCGGCTTTGGCGATTCGGTTCTTGATGGTCGAACCGTTGGGAAGCATCAGGGTGTTGAACACATTCATCGAGCAGTCCTCAACTGGAGATGAGGCCACCTTAAGCTTGAAGTAAACTTTAAGGTCAATACCTTTTCAAGGTCAGTCGATGTTCAACGCGCCAGACCCTGGCAAGCGCGTCACCATATGGGCGCCCAACAACCGAGCGGGTGTGTAGGCGCCGCCAGCTGGGCGCATCTGTAGCAGGTAGTCGACCACAGCCAAGGCTGCGTTGACCGTCAGACTGTAGACGTTTGCGGTGTGCACGCGTGCGACTTTGCATTCGCCGCGAGCGTTTCTAGCCTCACCCCATACATAGGTGCCTTGATCGGCACGCTTTTCCTGATCCGGGCCGACTACTGTCTTGCCGATGCGCGCCTTCAGCAGGCTCTGCACGAAGGACAAACCCAACAGTGGACGAATGAAATTGGCGAATCTGGCGCCGCGAATCATCCCCGCAGAGCCTGGAATAAACACTTCGATATTGGCAATACCAGTGGTATGCCAAGCTGTGGAAACGTCGCCCCAAGGAATGGTCATGGCCAATTTCTCTCCGGCGCCAAAGTCGATACGCCGTACCCGATACGCCAGCGGTACTGAGACGATTTTGCCGTCACGACGAACCTTGCCGCCCTGCGCCATGCCTTCAATCGAAGTTTTGGCAGTACCGGGTGAAAAGCTCGAGCGCGAATCAAACCCCAGCGCCAGATGCGTTGCATCCGGCAGTGCGTTTTTCAATGCAGCGGCGACACAGTCAGTCGGCACCACATCAAAGCCGACGCCGGGGCAAATGACCACACCCGCCGCGCGCGCCCGTTCACTCAAGGACTGGGCGTGCTCAAATACGGCAATTTCGCCGGTGATGTCCAGGTAGTGCGCATTGGCGCGCAAGCAGGCTTCCATCATAGGGGTGGCGGTCGCTGAAAACGGCCCTGCGCAATTCAGAACCAAGCCATGGCCTTTGATCTGAGCCAGCAACCGCACTTCATCGTCCAGTCCGAACACTCGGGTTTCAACGCCCAGCTCCCGACCCAGGGCTTCGACCTTGTCACGGTTGCGTCCCGCCAGCACAGGTTTAAGTCCACGCTTTACAGCATCACGAGCGATCAACTCGCCGGTGTAGCCATTGGCGCCATAGATCATCCATTTGAACATATCCAGGTTGTCTTGCTGACCCATGCATTGCTCCTGACGGTATTGATGACGTGCGTTATTGCCTTGCCCAATCAGTGTCAGACGCTAGCGTTAAAGTCAGGTTGAGGGTCAAGCGGAAGTGAGCAACTGCCGGTGGAAATTATTTGCAGTGGTGGGGATTGACCTTAAAGCGAGGTTTAAGGTGAGGATGCGCTGACCTGCTTGATTGATGGAACCCGGATGATGCTCAAGACCTTTGTTTCTTATGCGTTGGTATTGATAGGTAGCGCTTTGATGACATTTGCAAATGCTGATACCGCCCCTTCCACAATGACTGCCAAGAATCGCCAAATTCTGGTGATTCTGACCAATCACGCCAGCTATCCATCGCGAACCGATACCACGGGGTTGTGGCTGACTGAGCTAACGCATTTCACCGATGTAGTGGAGGCGGCTGGCTACAGCACAGTTTTTGCCAGTCCCAAAGGCGGAGCGGTGCCACTGGATGAGCGCAGCCTAGGTTGGCTGTACATGGACAAGGCCGCCCGAGAGCATTTGCAGTCCCCTGCCTTTCGCGCTCGCCTGCAAAGCACGCTGCCGATCGCCGATATCGATCCGTCCCAGTTCGGCGTCATCTACTTCACCGGGGGCCATGGAGTGATGTGGGACTTCCCCAATAATCCCGACCTGCGGCGTGTCGCCGAACACATCTACAACCAAGGTGGCATCGTCTCGGCCGTCTGCCATGGCGTAGCGGGTCTGTTGGATCTGAAGGATGAACAAGGCCAGTTGATCATCAAGGGCAAGAACATCACCGGCTTCTCTGATCGCGAAGAGCTGTTCTCCGGCATGAAAAGCCAGGTTCCCTTCTTCCTTGAGGATAAGTTGGTGAGCCAGGGTGCGCGATACCGCAAGGGCTGGCTGCCATTCACGTCATTTGCCATCACGGATGGAAGGCTTGTCACCGGCCAAAACCCTCAATCGCCCAAAGCCGTAGCTGAAGCCGTGATGGCGTTGCTCTCTGGCGAAAACGTAACTCGCTGAACCCTGAAGTAGTTCCCACCTCGCGGAGAAAGACCGATTGAAACTCGCAAGCGCCGTATTAACAGGATTGCTGTTCAGCTCAATTGCCAACTCTGTGTTGGCGGGGACGTCTGAAATGCTCAGCCCGACTGAAACCAACACAATCGATATCGCAGGCCACACAGTGCCGGTCGTCAAGGGCGGCCTGTACGACCGTTATCGCTCGAACCCGCCCTTGTCAGTGATTGCAGCAGAACTGCCGGATGTTGATTTGAGCTGGTTCAAAGGACTGGAAAAGCACAAGGTCGACATTGGCTTCGAGTCATACTCCCCGAACTTTTACTACCAGAACAGTCGCGTTACGGCGGTCTATACAGCCGATCTGGACGCACTGCGGGCCCTGATGCCTCCGGAAGTAATGGCCACCGTGCAACCCCTACAAGTCTGGCCGGGCCGGGGTTTGATCGCATTCACCGCGTACACCTATGAACATTGCGATAACGACGCCTATAACGAAGTGGCCGTGTCGATTATCACCAACAAGCCCGGCAAATCGAATCTGGGGCCGTTCACGCTGATTGGCCAGTCGATGTCTGGCGATTTCTGGGGCTATGTGCTCAAGCTGCCGGTCAATACAGAGCTTGCGCGGGTTCGTGGTGTCGTCGGCTATAACCTGCCGAAATGGCTGACCGGGATTGACCGCAAGGAAGGTGAGCAATCGGTAGTCTATGACATCACCGACAGCCAGACGGGCAAGGTCGATGTGTCCTTCAAAGCGAAGAAGCTCAATGGCCTCTCGCATGATGTCGATATCGTCACCAGCAGCTTCACCAACCTCGATCATCAGGGCCGACTGGTCTATGGGTACGCTGTTTCCCGCCAGCTCAGCCACGGCTCCAGCCGCGATGCGGATTCAGCCACCCTTACCCTGGGTGACGGCAGCCTGTCGAATTACCTCCGTGCCCTGAAACTCGGGAAAATGATGAAGTACGAATACGTGCCTGAGTTCCAGAGTGCGCTCTACGCGCCTAAACCGCTTGCCACTCTGGTTGGCGAGCGCTGAAACCTGTTACGCCTGTCAGGCCCGGGAAGCCTGGCGGGCGTTTTTTCTCGTGGAAGACGTTACCGCACGCTTGCCGGAAGCTTGGCCACCCCCTTCTTCACGCAAACGATTTATCAGCATTTGCGCATTGTCCGCACACGCCATGCCTTCGGGCTTACCCTCGATGCCCTTGATGACGAGCAGAAGTTGCGCTTTGTTCTGGGCTAGCCGTTCCTGTAGAACACCGATTTCCTCAACCTTTTGCTTGAGCCCACTGAGCAACTCATCGTGCTGCCAGCCGCTGGCATTCATCGGCATCAATTGCCGGATTTCTTCCAATGAAAAACCAGCCGCCTGCGCTCCGGTGATGATCTCCAGAACCCACTCGGTATCAGGCGCATAGTCCCTGTAGCCATTTGCTTTGCGTTCGACGGACCTGATCAGGCCGCTTGCCTCATAGAATCGGATGCGTGACGGCGCCAACCCGCTGATTTTCGACAGTTCGCCTATTCTCATAACCCACCCTGAAAAATCTATTGACCTTGAAGTTGACTTTAAACCTAAAGTCATAGGGCGGCCAAGCAGCACAAATGCAATGTGTTGCTCAGCCGTTATGGAAGTCATGGGGCAGGCGCAACAATCCACAATCGCGCCCTCTGAACCGCCTATCGGATGGGCTGCACTTTGTTCATTCAAGGCCCTGCTCCGAACGCGATTCGGTATAGGCCTTCACTTCATTCTGGAGATACGAACATGGGGTATGTCACTACGCAAGACGGTGTTGAAATATTTTACAAAGACTGGGGGCCACGCGATGCCCAGGTAGTCTTTTTCCACCACGGATGGCCGCTTAGCGCGGACGATTGGGACGCGCAAATGCTCTTTTTCCTGGCTAACGGTTTCCGGGTTGTAGCACACGACCGGCGTGGTCATGGGCGATCCAGCCAGGTCTGGGATGGACACGACATGGATCACTATGCCGATGACGTCGTGGCAGTGGTTAATCATCTCGGCGTGCAAGGCGCTGTCCATGTCGGTCATTCCACCGGGGGAGGTGAAGTCATCCATTACATCGCACGCCACGGCGAAGACCGCGTGTCGAAAGCAGCCATCATCAGCGCTGTGCCGCCGCTGATGGTTCAGACCCCGAGCAATCCTGGCGGCCTGCCTAAATCAGTTTTCGACGACTTGCAGGCACAACTACAGGCGAATCGCGCACAGTTCTATCACGACGTTCCAGCAGGGCCTTTTTACGGCTATAACCGCCCGGGTTCAAAACCGTCCGAGGGCATCGTCTGGAACTGGTGGCGACAAGGCATGATGGGCTGTGCAAAGGCACACTATGACGGGATCGTGGCGTTTTCCCAGACCGACTTCACCGAAGATTTGAAGAGCATCAAGATTCCTGTCCTGGTGATGCATGGTGATGATGACCAGATCGTTCCTTATGAGAATGCCGGTGTTCTGTCAGCCAAACTTCTGCAAAACAGTACGCTGAAAATCTACCCGGGCTTCCCGCACGGAATGCCTACAACCAATGCCGATACGATTAACGCCGATCTGCTCGCATTCGTAAGGAGCTAATCAATTATAGGGCGGTGGGTACCCCGCCCTATATTTTTCAACGCCACCAAATTGGCGCTTTTAAATTCAGCGAGATGCCGTCAAAACTGTGCAATATGGATAACTGCTTTTTTAGCCGATAGCGGTGGTTGGCGAGCGTCTCCTTTGGGTCGAAAGCGGTCAGTCGCGAACGGCGGCTATCGACCCATAGCAGTCGGTCGGCACAGTCACTGAGCGAAGGTCGTTGAAACTGGCAGAACTGTTTACAGGCTTAATGCGCAGGCCGCTTCAGCACGGCATGACGTTCGAATCTCACGCTATCACTCCATTATTGGCAGTTGCGCACGTGGAAGAGGTAGGAGCCGATGACTTCGGCACGTCGAGCAAACCGCTCTATTTCTTTTACCCTGAACAGCTCATGACCTGGTGTGCGCTCGACGATGACAGCTTGAATGGCATCGTAGAACTGCTCGTACGCGATTGAGTAGCCAAGCTTTTTGAAGACGACGTGCAGAGCCTGGTAAAAGCGCTCTTCATCGTTCGGATGTCGAGTGTGCCAGGTGTCAACGCTTAGCCAGGGTAGAAGAAGCAGTTGGAGCGCCATCATGTCCATGATGAGCTTCCTGCATGTTAGGCGAATGTGATTGTAGCGACGTACAAATCGATTCCAAAACTGAAACGCCACCCCAGAAAGGTAACCGCTAAATCCCAGGCACAAAAAAAGAGGCCCTAAGGCCTCTTCTTTGTGATCCCAGCGACGCACTGAGGATCGAATTTGGAGCGGGAAACGAGACTCGAACTCGCGACCCCGACCTTGGCAAGGTCGTGCTCTACCAACTGAGCTATTCCCGCGTCGTGATGGGTGCCATTCTAGCGATATCTAAAACGGCGTCAACCCCTTGATTCAAAAAAGTTTTATTTTTGTTCCGAGCCTTCGCGCAGGTGGGGCCAGGCGGCCAGCAGGTAATGCGCCATCGACCACAGCGTCAGCCCTGCCGCCACCAGCAGCAGGCCGTAACCCAGAATCACCCACATCGTCACCGCAGGTGGGTTGCCCAGCAGAATGACCAGCGCCAGCATCTGCGCCGCGGTCTTCCACTTGCCGAGGTTGGACACCGCCACGTGCGCCCTCGCCCCCAGTTCGGCCATCCACTCGCGCAGCGCCGAAACGACGATCTCACGGCCGATGATCACCGCTGCGGGCAAGGTCAGCCAGAAGTTGGCGTGTACCTGCACCAGCAGCACCAGCGCCACGGCGACCATCAGTTTGTCGGCCACTGGGTCCAGGAAGGCACCGAACGGCGTGCTCTGCTGCAGGCGACGCGCCAGGTAGCCGTCCAGCCAGTCGGTGGCGGCGGCAACGGCGAACACACTGCTGGCGGCCATATAGCTCCAGTGATAGGGCATATAGAACAGCAGGATGAAGATCGGGATGAGCAGGACGCGTAGAACGGTGAGCAGGTTTGGAATATTCATCGGTACGACTGGCTGCGGGTTGAGCCCGGCATTCTACTCGCTATGCAGGCTGGCATAAATCGACTCGGCAAGCTTTTTACTGATGCCGGGGGCTTTGGCGATCTCATCGATACTGGCGCGGTTGAGCTCTTGCAGGCCGCCGAAGTGTTTCAGCAGGTCGCGCCGGCGCTTGGGGCCGACCCCGGCCACGTCTTCCAGGCTGGACACGCGACGGGCCTTACCGCGGCGGGCACGGTGGCCGGTGATGGCGAAGCGGTGGGCTTCGTCGCGGATCTGCTGGATAAGGTGCAGCGCCGGTGAGTCGCCCTTGAGGGTGAACTCGTGGTGCACGTCGTTGAGGTACAGGGTTTCGAAACCGGCCTTGCGGGTCACGCCTTTGGCCACGCCGAGCAGGGTCAGGTCGGTGAAGGCCAGCTCCTGCATCACGTCGCGGGCCATGTTCAACTGGCCTTTGCCGCCGTCCACCAGCAAAACGTCGGGCAACTTGCCCTCGCCGTCCTTGATGCGCCCGTAGCGGCGGGTCAGGGCCTGGTGCATGGCGGCGTAGTCGTCACCGGCGGTGACGCCTTCGATGTTGAAGCGCCGGTAGTCGGACTTGATTGGGCCTTCGGGGCCGAACACCACGCAGCTGGCCACGGTGGCTTCGCCGCTGGAGTGGCTGATGTCGTAGCACTCCAGGCGCTGCGGCACTTCGTCCAGGCCCAGCACCTGGGCCAGGGCCTCGAAGCGCGCGGCCATGTGCTGGCGGTTGGCCAGGCGGGCGTTGAGGGCCTGTTCGGCGTTGGTCACGGCCAATTGCTGCCAGCGGGCCCGAGTGCCGCGCACCCGGTGGGTGATGGTCAGCTCGCGGCCGCGTAGGGTCTGCAGTGCTTCGCTGATGGCTTCGAAGTCTTCGTGCACCACGTTGACGATGAGTTCGCCAGGCAGCTCACGCTCGGCGTTGCCCACGTAGTACTGGGACAGAAACGCGGCCATGACTTCAGCCACCTCCTCCTCGATACCCACCTGTGGGAAGAAGTTTTTGCTGCCCAGCACCCGCCCGCCGCGCACGCTGATCAGGTGCACGCAGGCGCCACCGGGGTTGACGAAGGCCGCGATGACGTCGACGTCGCCTGTACCGCCTTCGATGTACTGCTGGTCCTGCACGCGGCGCAACAGGGCGATCTGGTCGCGCAGTTCGGCGGCCTTCTCGAAATTGAGGGCCATGGCGGCCTTCTCCATTTCGGCATTGAGCTCGTTGCCCAACTGTTGGCTGCGGCCTTCGAGGAACATCACCGAGTGGCGGATATCGTCGGCGTACTCGTCTTTATCCACCAGGCCGACACACGGCCCTTTGCAGCGTTTGATCTGGTACTGCAGGCACGGCCGGGTGCGGTTGGCGTAGTAGCTGTCTTCGCACTGGCGCACCGAAAAGGCCTTTTGCAACAGGCTAAGGCTTTCGCGAATGGCGCCGGCGCTGGGGTACGGGCCGAAGTAACGGCCCTTGGCTTTTTTTGCACCGCGGTGGATGCCCAGGCGCGGGAAGTCGCCGTCAGACAGGAAGACATAAGGGTAAGACTTGTCGTCGCGCAACAGGATGTTGTACGGCGGTCGCCATTCCTTGATCAGGTTCTGCTCCAGCAGCAGTGCCTCGGTCTCGTTGGCGGTGATGGTGGTCTCGACCTGGGCGATACGGCCCACCAGCGCGGCGGTCTTGGGGGCCAGTCCGGTTTTACGGAAATAGCTGGCCAGACGCTTCTTGAGGTTTTTGGCCTTGCCCACGTAGAGCAGCCGCGCCTCGGCGTCGAACATACGGTAAACGCCCGGGCGACCGCTGCAGGTCGCCAGGAACGCGCTGGCATCAAAAGCTTGGGACATGAGGTTTACAGGCTTGCGTCAACCATACCGTGGCGAACGGCCAGCAAGGTCAGTTCGACGTCGCTGGTGACCGAGAGTTTTTCAAAGATCCGATAACGGTAAGTATTGACGGTCTTGGGCGAGAGGCACAACTTGTCCGAGATGATCTGCACCTTCTGGCAGCCGACGATCATCAAGGCGATCTGGATTTCCCGCTCGGACAAAGCATCAAACGGCGAGCCTTGCGGCTGGAACGACTTCAGCGCCAATTGCTGGGCGATTTGCGGGCTGATGTAGCGCTGGCCGGCAAAGGCCAGGCGAATGGCCTGGACCATTTCGTCGAGCCCGGCGCCCTTGGTCAGGTAACCGGCTGCGCCGGCTTGCAGCAGGCGCGTGGGGAATGGGTCTTCCTCGCACACGGTGACCGCGACCACCTTGATGTCAGGGTGGCTGCGCAACAGTTTACGGGTAGCCTCCAGGCCACCGATGCCCGGCATTTTCACGTCCATCAGGACGACGTCCGGCTTCAGTTCCCGGGCCAGCTTCAGCGCCGCTTCCCCTGAATCCCCCTCACCCACCACCTGCAAGCCGTCGATGTCGGCCAGCATGCGTGTAATACCGGTTCGTACCAGATCGTGATCATCGACCACTAAGACCCTAATCAAGCACACACCTCGTCTACAGGGCGATTGGATCCCGCCACCTTAACAAAATTTTTCATGGCGGGCCTAACGCAAAACTTCTGTCAGATAGGCCTGACGGCCAAGTGTGAAAGGCCTCACTGTTTCGCGGCTTTTAACCTCACCTGACAAACGCCCCAGCAAGTGCCAGAGCGCTGCTTGATCGGCGAGCGGCAATTGCCGAAAGGCCCCCAGCAATTCGGCCTCATCCTGGGTCATGTTTTCCAGCGGCGCGGGGGTGCGCACACCGCTGAGCACGTAGAGGGCATCCACGCCATGGGCGGCCACTGCGGCCAGGTAATCGGCACGCGGCGTGCGTTCGCCACTTTCGTATTTACCCTGGGCATTGGGCTCGACCCCACCAATGTCACCAAACACCCGCTGGGTCATCCCCAACCGCTCACGTTCTTCCCGCAGTCGCGGACCGAATCCATTCATAGGGTGCATCTCCTTAGTCCCTAGACACCATCCAACGCCGCTCACCTTCCTGTAAGCAGCTGTAAATTCCTGGGTCCACTATGCCCATGGTCACCGGCCACGACAAGCCATCACTGAGCTATCAGTCGATTGCGCGCTGCATGCGCACGAAGCACTCATCTTCGCCCATTTCGACAAAGCCCCTGCGCTGATACAACTGCCTGGCCGGGTTGCTGCGGAACACCATCAAACGCAGCAGTGGCACGCGCCGCTGCTTGGCCCAACCAGCGAGCGCCTCCAACACCCCACTGCCGATACCGCGCCCGCGGTGCTCGGGCAGCAGGTGCAACTCGCGAATGAACAGTGCCTGGCGGTCTTGGCTGAGGCTGCAGTAGCCCAGCACCGTGTCACCTTCCATCACCAGCCATTGCTCGCGCCAGCCCCAGGCCTGATCGAAGGCGTCTTCGAGCCAAAACAGGTCGAACTCACGGTAGTACGGCAGCATGGCCCGGCGCGTAAGGTCGCGGGCAAAGCTGCGGTGGGCGTCGGTGGCAGGTACAAGGTTCATGGCCATTAGTGTGCACTGCTCAGGTGGCGTAGCACACCGGCGAGCTGCCTGGGCCACGCCGTTCCAGCTCATCCTCCAGCCACTCGGCGAGCACCTGGGCATTGTTGTGCTCGGTGTTTTTGGCGGCATACAGCAAGGTCAGCGGCCCTTTGGCCGCCAGGTCCAGCAGTGGGTACCAGTGCTCGGGGTGGGCGGCCAGCTGTTGCTGGTAGCGCTGGGTGAAACCGGCGAAATCCACCTCCCCCTGGTGAAACGCCCTGCGCAATTCGTCCGAAGGTGCCACCTCGCGCAACCATTGGCCCTGCAGGTCTTCCTTGCGTTTGTTGCGCGGCCACAGGCGGTCGACCAGCACGCGCTGGCCATCTTCGTCGGCGACCGCTTCGTAGACACGTTTGCAGCGGATCATGGCTTTCTCCCGCATTTACCGTCTGTCTTGAGCCTAGTGAATTCATTGACCGAGGTCACGGACCGGTCACGAATTGCTCCTAAGCTCACAGCCTTCGGCACCTTCGCCCGACGCCAACCGGAGCCCCCATGGCAACCCCGTCCCTGGCCAGCCAGCCGCCACTGGCCCAACGCGATTCCCGCCCGCAGCTGTCCCACAAGCCCGGGCGTGCCACCCTGGTTTTGTTCTTCGGCCTGCTACTGGCAGGCATCGCCTACACCGCCTGGAGCCTGAAACAGGACGTCAGCGCCAGCGGCACGGTGATCACCACCGTCACCCCCTTCCTGTTGTTGGGCCTGGCGCTGCTGATTGCCCTGGGCTTCGAGTTCGTCAACGGCTTCCATGACACCGCCAACGCCGTCGCCACGGTTATCTATACGCATTCTTTGCCGGCACCGGTCGCCGTGGTCTGGTCGGGGTTGTGCAACTTCCTGGGGGTGCTGCTTTCCAGCGGCGCGGTGGCCTTTGGCATCATTGCCTTGTTGCCGGTAGAGCTGATTTTGCAGGTAGGTTCTTCGGCCGGTTTCGCCATGGTCTTCGCCCTGCTGCTGGCCGCGATCATCTGGAACCTGGGCACCTGGTGGCTGGGCCTGCCGGCGTCCTCCTCGCACACGCTGATCGGCTCGATCATCGGCGTAGGCGTGGCCAATGCGCTGATGCATGGGCGCGACGGCACCAGCGGCGTGGATTGGACCCAAGCCAGCAAGGTGGGGTATGCCCTGCTGTTTTCGCCACTGATCGGCTTTGCCTGCGCGGCCCTGTTGCTGCTGGCGCTGCGCGCGCTGGTCAAGCGCAAAGAGCTGTACCAGGCGCCAGAAGGCCAGACGCCGCCACCGTGGTGGATCCGTGGCGTACTGATCCTGACCTGCACCGGGGTATCGTTTGCCCATGGCTCCAACGATGGGCAAAAAGGCATGGGGCTGATCATGCTGATTCTGGTCGGCACGCTGCCGATGGCGTATGCACTGAACAAGACCATGCCCAGCGAACAGGCCCTGCAGTTCTCGGCCGTGGCCGAAGTGACGCGCCAGGCCCTGGTGCGCCATGACCCACAAGCGGCGCCCGCAGACCCGCGCCAAACCCTGACCGCGTTCATCGCCGAACCCAAGCCCAACCCGCAACTGGTACCAGCCCTGGCCGCCCTCACCGGCATGATCGGCGAAGAGGTGAAGGGTTACGGTTCGCTCAAGCGCGTGCCGGCCGAAGCCATGGCCAACGTGCGCAATGACATGTACCTGACCAGCGAAGCCATCCGCCTGCTCGACAAGCACCAGCTGACAAACTTCGATGCCGACACCCGCAGCCATGTGCAACTGTTCAAGACACAGCTGGACGACGCCACGCGCTACATTCCTCTGTGGGTCAAGGTAGCTGTGGCCATCGCGCTGGGGCTGGGGACTATGGTCGGCTGGCGACGCATTGTGGTGACTGTGGGCGAGAAGATCGGCAAGACCCACCTGAGCTATGCCCAAGGCGCATCGGCGGAGGTGGTTGCGATGTGCACCATCGGGGCGGCCGACATGTTCGGTCTGCCGGTCTCGACTACCCACGTGCTGAGCTCGGGTGTGGCTGGGACCATGGTCGCCAATGGCTCGGGGATTCAGAAGCGTACGTTGATCAACTTACTGATGGCCTGGGTGCTGACCCTGCCCGCGGCAATGCTGCTGGCAGGTAGCCTGTACTGGCTTCTTAACCAGATTTTCTAGGCTGCAATAAAGAACCTGTGGGAGCGGGCTTGCCCGCGAATGCGATGGTGGACCTACCACAGCATTCGCGGGCGAGCCCGCTCCCACAGGTTCAGGGATGCCCGATCATCCCGGGATTTTCAGGCCACGCTGAACCGCCGGCCGCTCCAAAAACGTCGCCAGCACCCGCTGCACTTCCTTGAACGCATCGAACCCGACCAGCTCACGGGCGTTGTAGCGCTCCACGAGGTTGCGCACCCAAGGGAAAATGGCGATGTCGGCGATGCTGTATTCGTCGACCATCCACTCGCGGCCTTGCAGGTGGCGGTCCAGCACACCCAGCAGGCGCTTCGATTCGTTGACGTAGCGATCCCGCGGGCGTTTGTCTTCGTATTCCTTGCCCGCAAAGAAATGGAAGAACCCGACCTGGCCGAACATCGGCCCGATGCCGCCCATCTGGAACATCAACCACTGCAGGGTCTGGTAACGGGTGGCGGGGTCCTGGCTGAGCAACTGCCCGCTCTTTTCCGCGAGGTACTGCAGGATCGCGCCCGACTCGAACAACGGAAGCGGCTGGCCGCCGGGGCCGTTCGGGTCGAGGATGGCGGGGATCTTGTTGTTGGCGCTGAGGGAAATGAACTCCGGGCTCAACTGGTCATCGTTGTCGAAGCTGACTTTGTGCGGCTCGTACGCCAGGCCGATCTCTTCGAGCATGATCGACACCTTGACCCCATTCGGCGTCGGCAACGAATACAGCTGCAAGCGCTCGGGGTGCTGGGCGGGCCATTTGCGGGTGATGGGGAATGCGCTCAGATCGGTCATGGTCAACCTTGCCTGGGGAATGGAGCTGTTACTTTAGTGACATCCCGCGTGGCTGACCATCACCGCCCCTTCATCGGCACAGGCGGCTCAAGCCTGGCCGTGGGCCTTGAGCTTGAGCTTTTCGGTGTCGACCCGAACGAACACCGAGTCCGCCGTCACCGTGAGTACATCGTCTGCCCAGACCTCACAGATAACCCGGCTCTTGCGCCCGACGTCGCCTTCTACGCGTGCCTTGAGCAGCAACTCGACACCCATGGGGGTCGGTTTCAGGTAGCTGAGGTTGAGTGTGCCCGTGACGCAGTCGATACGCGGCAGGCTGCCCGGTTCGCGGCCTTCGTTGCGGTAGTGATAGGCCATGGCGGTCCAGTTGGAGTGGCAATCGACCAGCATGGCCAGTAAGCCGCCATAAACCAGGCCGGGCCAGCCGATGAAGGTGCTGTCGGGCGCGTGGCGGCACAGCAGGTGGATGCCGTCGGCGTCCCAATGGCTTTGCAGGTGCAGGCCGCTGGGGTGGGAGCAGCCACAGCCGTAGCAGGTGCCTTCCGGTGCAGCAAGCTGCTGGAGGGAAAGGGTGTGCTCGTTCATACGCTTCCTGTGCTTGTTGGAATGGGAAGTGAGGCAAGCGTCGATGGTAGCGCCGCGCTGGGCCAGCGCCAATGAGAAAGGGGCGCTAAGCGCCCCCTCTGGATCAAGCAGTCTGTGCGACCACCTTGCCGCGCCGCTGGGTCAGCGACACCAGCAGGATGAACAGCGTCACCCCGGCAGTCATCAGCGTCTCGTAGCGGTAGGCATCGCTGAACAGCATGTAGCCCAGGACCATGACGATGGTGCCGATCACCAGCCAGGTCAGATAAGGGAACAGCCACATCTTAAGCTCCAGCGGCGTGCCCTCACGGTCTGCACGGGCCCGCATGCGCAGCTGGGACACGGCAATCACCAGGTACACCAGCAAGGCAATGGCGCCGGTGGTGGACAGCAGGAAACCGAACACCTTGCCGGGGAACACATAGTTGACGAAGCAACCGGCAAAGCCTGCCAGGGTCGAGAAGATGACCGCTACCGTTGGCACGCCAGCACCCGAAATGCGCTTGGTCATGCTCAGCGCCTGGCCACGGGCACCCAGGGAGTAGAGCATCCGCGAGGCCGTGTACAGGCCGGAGTTCATGCAGCTGGTGACCGCCACCAGCACCACCAGGTCGACCAGCAGCTTGGCGCCCGGCACATTGAGCACTTCCAGCACCCGCTGGAACGAGCCCACGGCTTTCAGGGCCGGGTCGTTCCAGGCCACCAGCGACACCACCAGGAAGATCGAGGCCAGGTAGAAGATCGCGATGCGGTACACCACCAGGTTGGTGGCACGGCGGATCTTGTCTTTCGGGTTGGCTGTTTCGTCAGCGGCAATGGTGACGATCTCGGCGCCGAAGAACGAGAAGATGGTGATCAGCACGCCACCCAGCACAGTGCCAAAGCCATTGGGCATGAAGCCGCCATTGTCCCACAGCCGGCTCACGCCCGAGACCTCGGCCAACGGCCAGAAGCCGAACACGGCCAGGCTGCAGACGATGATGAAGGCAACGATGGCAACCACCTTGACCAGCGCGAACCAGTACTCGAAGGCACCGAAGTTCTTCACGCTGATCAGGTTGGTACCCGACAGCACGACCATGATCAGGAAGGCGAACAACCACGAAGGCACGCCGGGGAAGTAGGCATGCAGGATGTCTGCGCCAGCAATCGCCTCGACCGGGATGATCAGCACCCAGAACCACCAGTACAACCAACCGATGGTGAAGCCTGCCCAAGGGCCGATGGCCTCGGAGGCGTACGTGGAGAACGAGCCGCTGTTGGGGTTGGCGATGGCCATTTCGCCCAGCATACGCATCACCAGCAGCACCAGCAGGCCGGTCATGGCGTAGGAGATGAGGATGGCCGGGCCGGCGGTGGCAATGGCGTTGGAGGAGCCGATGAACAGGCCGGCGCCGATGATGCCGGCGATGGAGATCATGGACACCTGACGGGACGTCAGGCCGTGCTGCAAGGACCGCTGTTTCTTGTTTTCTAGCGAAGCCATGGAGAACCCTCGAATGGGTCGCCGTCGTGGGACGGCTAAAAAATGGAGCAGAATTCTTATTAATTTCGGGTGTGCGTTTTTTGTTGTTTTGTAGATGCCGGCGGTGGCTACTTCCCTCCTCTTCGCACGACCGGTTGTAATCGTTGATCCAGGTCAGTATTAATCTATAGGCCTGGGTCAACAAACGACCTTTTCGAAGCACATGATTCCAATACGGAATGAACTTCTTCCTTTTTTGCTCGGTACGCGCCTGTCATGTCCAAACGCCTGATGCCCTCGACCACCGCCCTCCAGTGCTTCGAAGCGGCTGCCCGCCACCTGAGCTTCACCCGCGCGGCGCAAGAGCTGCACCTGACCCAGAGCGCGGTCAGCAAACAGGTCGCGCAACTGGAGGACATGCTGTCGCACTCGCTGTTCCAGCGCATTCGCCGGCGCCTGCACCTGACCCCGGCCGGTGCGCTGTACCTGACCGAGGTGAACAAGATCCTCACCCAGATCGACATCTCCAGCCGCTACATCCTCAGCTATGGCGATGAGACCGAAGTGCTGCGCATCGCCACCCAGCCGACCTTCGGCGCGCGCTGGCTGGTGCCCAGGCTAAAGGGGTTTGGTGATCGCTATCCGCGTATTCACCTGGATATCCGTAACGAGCTGGAACCCTTCGACCTGGTGCAGTCCAAGGCCGACATCGCCTTCTTCTTCGGCCAGGGCACCTGGCCTGGGGCGACGTGTATCGAGCTGTTCAGCGAAGAAGTGGTGCCGGTGTGTGCCCCAGAGCTGCTCGCCAACCACCGTTTCACCAGCGCCGAGGCGCTGACCGAGCACCGCCTGCTGCAGTGTGTATCGCGCCCGGAGGCCTGGCATGAATGGTTTTTGGGGCTGGGGTTGCACAGCCAGAACAGCTACCACGGGCCGCGCTTCGACACGTTCTACCTGTGCATCCGGGCCGCTATCGCCGGCTGTGGCATTGCCCTGATTCCGCGGTACCTGGTGGCGGAGGAGTTGAACGAAGGCAAGCTGGTGGTGGCCTGGGACCACCCGGTGCCGAGCAATGGCAGGCACTTCATCGCCCATGCCGAGCATGCGGCGGAGGTGCCGAAGGTCAGGGCCTTCGTGCAGTGGATTCGCGAGCGGGTGGCTGAAGGGGATTGAGGCCAGTGCAGGTAACACAAAATCTTACAAGATCACGAATCCAAGGAATGATCGCAATCAAATAATTCGTTTGCGCAATACAGCCCCGGCACGCTTCGATAGTGGGAAACTCGAACAAGGTCCGCGTGCACCATGAATCAGGAAAGTATCAGCCAGTCCATTGCCATCGTTCACCCAATTACACTTTCCCACGGCAAGAATGCGGAAGTCTGGGACACCGACGGCAAACGTTATATCGACTTCGTCGGCGGTATCGGCGTACTCAACCTGGGCCATTGCAACCCAGCCGTGGTCGAAGCGATCCAGGCCCAGGCCACCCGCCTCACGCACTATGCCTTCAACGCAGCCCCCCACGGCCCGTACCTTGCCCTGATGGAGCGCCTCAGCGAGTTTGTCCCGGTCAGCTACCCGCTGGCCGGCATGCTCACCAACAGTGGCGCGGAAGCGGCGGAAAACGCCCTGAAAGTGGCCCGTGGCGCCACCGGCAAGCGCGCGATGATTGCATTCGACGGTGGCTTCCATGGCCGCACCCTGGCAACCCTGAACCTCAATGGCAAGGTCGCCCCGTACAAGCAACGCGTCGGCGATCTGCCAGGCCCGGTCTACCACCTGCCCTACCCCAGTGCCGACACCGGCGTCACCTGCGAACAGGCACTCAAGGCCATGGACCGGCTGTTCAGCGTCGAACTGGCGGTTGAAGATGTGGCAGCTTTCATCCTCGAACCGGTCCAGGGTGAAGGCGGCTTCCTCGCCCTCGACCCAGCATTCGCCCAGGCACTGCGCCACTTCTGCGACAAGCACGGCATTTTGATCATTATCGACGAGATCCAGTCGGGCTTTGGCCGTACCGGCCAGCGCTTTGCCTTCCCGCGCCTGGGCATCGAGCCCGACCTGCTGCTGCTGGCCAAAAGCATCGCAGGCGGCATGCCACTAGGTGCGGTCGTGGGCCGTAAAGAATTGATGGCATCACTGCCCAAGGGTGGCCTGGGCGGGACCTATTCGGGCAACCCGATTGCCTGCGCAGCGGCGCTGGCGAGCCTGGCGCAGATGACCGACGAGAACGTCGCCACCTGGGGCGAACGCCAGGAACAGGCGATTGTCAGCCGCGTCGAGCGCTGGAAAGCCCAGTACCCGTTCATCGGGAGGCTGACCGGTGTCGGCGCGATGCGCGGCATCGAATTCGTCAACGCCGACGGCAGCCCGGCACCGGCCCAGTTGGCCAAGGTCATGGAAGCAGCGCGCGGCAAAGGCCTGTTGCTGATGCCCAGCGGCAAGGCGCGGCATATCATCCGCCTGCTCGCACCACTGACCATCGAAGCCGAGGTGCTCGAAGAAGGCTTGGATATCCTCGAGCAGTGCCTGGCAGAGTTGAACTGAGGCTTACAGGCCCAGCTCTTCAGGGGTGAGCATGTCGGACTCGAAGGCGATCCAGCCACCTTCGAGTTCGGCGTGGCCGTTGACGATCGGGCCGTAGTAGGTCAGGCCGTTTTCCAGGGTAACGCAGATGTGCGTGGCCGGCTTTTCGGGAGCTGCGAGCGTACCGACGAAATGCACCTTCTTCAGGGTTTCGGTCACCGCTTCAAGGCCCACGCGCATGCTGGGGTTTTCCGAGGCCTCGATGTCGCCCCCGCGGTCTTCAGCGCTGATGGTCACGGTGGCGGTGTACGGGTACTTGCTGCTCAAGCGGGGTTACCTCAATTAGATGTGTAGGCGTTTTGGCGCGTAGAGTACGGCAGCCTTTGCCTGCTGTCTCTACTGGCCTCTTCGCGGGTGAACCCGCCCCCACAGGTACAGCGTCATGCCTGGCACCTGGGTGGCCGTCATCAACAGATCAAAATGGCCTCACCCGCCCCGATCTGTTAGGGTGCCCGCCGATGCACGCCACACCACACGAGGATCCCGAGTGAGCGCCGAAGAACCCCTGATCGCCGACCTGTTCGAGGTCGACAAACGCCTGTCCCTCAAGCCCGTCGTGGACTTCAACACTTACCTGCGCAACGCGTTCGCCGAAGGCCCGTGCCAGTGCCATCGCTGCCGTGACGGTGGCGACCAGAGCAGCTACAGCCACGCGCACAATTTCACCCTGGAAGGCCGCCCGCTCAACCGCCGCTTCGCCAACACCGCAGGCAGCGATGTGCTGCTGGTGCTGAAAAAAGCCTGGCTGTCGTACCACAAAGAAGACCTCAACCTGGTCGGCGCGCTGGACATGGCCAAGCTCAAGACCTTCACCGACGACGCCCTGCACGAGCGCTTGCTGGCCCTGCTGCCTGCTAGCGGCCTGGCCCGTGAAGTGGACGGCCAATGGCTGCTACAGGCTCAGGTCGACTGACGGCCCGGCGGTAAAGCAGGATTCTTCCGGTCTGCTAACGTGGGAGAATCCGCCCATCCGCAGGTAGTCCGCCATGGCCCGTACAACGCCCATCGAGCTGTATCGCAATATCGGCATCGTCGCCCACGTGGATGCCGGCAAGACCACCACCACCGAGCGCATCCTGTTTTACACCGGGGTCAATCACAAGATGGGCGAGGTGCACGATGGCGCCGCGACCATGGACTGGATGGCCCAGGAACAGGAGCGCGGCATCACCATCACCTCGGCAGCCACCACGGCCTTCTGGCAGGGCTCGACCAAGCAGTTCCCCGACAAGTACCGCTTCAACATCATCGATACCCCTGGCCACGTCGACTTCACCATCGAGGTAGAACGCTCGCTGCGCGTGCTCGACGGCGCGGTGGTGGTGTTCAGCGGCGCCGACGGGGTCGAACCGCAATCGGAAACCGTGTGGCGCCAGGCCAACAAGTACCACGTGCCGCGCCTGGCCTACATCAACAAGATGGACCGCCAGGGTGCCGACTTCCTGCGCGTGGTCAAGCAGATCGACAAGCGCCTGGGGCATCACCCGGTGCCGATCCAGCTGGCCATCGGCAGCGAAGAGCACTTTGTCGGCCAGATCGACCTGGTGAAGATGAAGGCCATCTACTGGAACGATGCCGACAACGGCACCACCTACCGCGAAGAAGCGATCCCTACCGAGCTCCAGGCGCTCGCCGACGAATGGCGCGCGCACATGATCGAAGCCGCGGCAGAGGCCAACGATGAGCTGACCACGAAGTTTCTCGAAGGCGAGGAACTCAGCATCGACGAGATCAAGGCCGCCCTACGCCAGCGCACCATTGCTAACGAAATTGTGCCGACCATCCTTGGCTCGTCGTTCAAGAACAAGGGCGTGCCGCTGATGCTCGATGCGGTCATCGACTACCTGCCCGCACCGTCGGAAATCCCTGCAATCAAGGGCACCCACCCGGACGATGAAGAACAGCACCTTGAGCGCCACGCCGACGACAAAGAGCCCTTCTCGGCCCTGGCCTTCAAGATTGCCACTGATCCGTTTGTCGGCACCCTCACCTTTGCCCGAGTGTATTCCGGGGTGCTCAGCTCCGGTAATGCCGTGCTCAACTCGGTCAAGGGCAAGAAGGAACGCATCGGCCGCATGGTGCAAATGCACGCCAACCAGCGCGCCGAAATCAAGGATGTGTGCGCCGGCGACATCGCCGCATTGATCGGCATGAAGGATGTCACCACCGGCGATACTTTGTGCGACATCGATAAGCCAATCATCCTAGAGCGCATGGACTTCCCCGACCCGGTGATCTCCGTAGCCGTGGAGCCTAAGACCAAGGCCGACCAAGAAAAAATGGGCATAGCCCTGGGCAAGCTGGCCCAGGAAGACCCGTCGTTCCGCGTGCGCACCGATGAGGAAACCGGCCAGACCATCATCTCCGGCATGGGCGAGTTGCACCTGGACATCATCGTCGACCGCATGCGCCGCGAGTTCAACGTCGAGGCCAATATCGGCAAGCCGCAGGTGGCCTATCGCGAGAAGATCCGCAACACCTGCGAGATCGAAGGCCGCTTCGTTCGCCAATCCGGCGGGCGCGGCCAATACGGCCACTGCTGGATCCGCTTCGCCCCGGGCGACGAAGGCAAGGAAGGCCTGGAATTCATCAACGAGATCGTCGGTGGCGTGGTACCCCGCGAGTACATCCCGGCCATCCAGAAAGGTATCGAAGAGCAGATGAAGAATGGCGTGCTCGCCGGCTACCCACTGATCAACTTGAAGGCAGCGGTGTTCGACGGCTCCTACCACGACGTCGACTCCAACGAAATGGCCTACAAGATAGCCGCGTCCATGGCCACCAAGCAGCTGTCGCAAAAAGGCGGGGCAGTGCTGCTAGAGCCGGTGATGAAGGTTGAGGTGGTGACCCCAGAGGAATACCAGGGCGACATCATGGGCGACCTGAGCCGGCGTCGCGGGATGATCCAGGATGGCGATGAGACGCCAGCCGGCAAGGTTATACGCGCCGAAGTGCCGCTGGGCGAAATGTTCGGCTATGCCACTTCCATGCGCTCGATGACCCAGGGCCGCGCCAGCTACACGATGGAGTTCATCCGCTATGCCGAGGCACCGGCCAGCATTGCTGACGGGATCGTGAAGAAGAACCGCGGGGAATAATTCATTCACCTGTGCCGGCCCCTTCGCGGGCAAGCCCGCTCCCACAGGAACTCCATTCGCCTTGAATCCGGTGGCATACCTGTGGGAGCGGGCTTGCCCGCGAAGGGGCCGGTGCAGGTAATAACCTTCTCAGAGCTGCTCGCCAGCCCGCTTCAACAGCTTCTTGCACCGCTCCGACAAGTGCACCACGCGTAGATGCTTGCCCGCCTTGGTATACCGCTCACGCAAGGTTTTCAGCGCCGCAACTGCCGAATAATCGACAAAGCTCAAATGCTGGCAGTCCAGCGTAACCTGCACCGGATCCTTCGCCGTATCGAACTGGTTGAGGAACGAGGCGGTCGAGGCAAAGAACAACGTGCCATGTACCTGATAACGCTTGCCGCCGCCCGCTTCCTCGTGGCTGTCGGCATACAGCTCCCGCGCATGCTGCCAGGCAAAGTTCACCGCCGCGATGACAATACCAAACAGTACCGCTACGGCCAGGTCGGTGAACACCGTGACGATGGTCACCGCAATGATTGCCAGCACATCGTTCACCGGCACCTTGTGCAACACGCGCAACGAGGCCCAGGCGAAGGTCTGCTGAGCAACCACGAACATCACCCCCACCAGGGCTGCCAGCGGAATACGCTCGATCAGCGGCGACAAGAACAACACGAACAGCAGGATCATCACCCCGGCAACCACGCCCGATAGCCGGCCGCGGCCATTGGAGCTGAGGTTGATCACCGTCTGCCCGATCATCGCGCAGCCGCCCATGCCACCGCACAGGCCCGAAACCATGTTGGCGGCGCCCAGGGCCACGCACTCACGGTCAGGGAAGCCACGGCTTTCGGTGATTTCGTCGGTGAGGTTGAGCGTCAGCAGGGTCTCCAGCAGGCCGACCATGGCCATCAGCACCGCGTAGGGTGCGATGATCTTGAGCGTTTCAAGGTTCCATGGCACATCTGGCAGCGTCACTTGCGGCAAGCCACCGGCGATGTGCGCCATGTCGCCGAGGGTGCGGGTCGGCAAACCCAGCAGGTACACCGATAGGCCTACCCCCAGGATGGCCACCAGCGCGGGCGGTACGGCGCGGGTCAGCTTGGGCAGTATGTAGACCACCAGCATGGTCAGCGCCACCAGGCCGACCATCAGGTACAGCGGCGAACCGCTGAGCCACTGACCGCCTTGCTTGAAGTGCTCCAACTGAGCCAGGGCGATGACGATCGCCAGGCCGTTGACGAAGCCCAGCATCACCGGGTAAGGCACCAGGCGCACCAGCTTGCCCAGGCGCAGCAGGCCAAACAAGATCATCACCACCCCGCCAAGCAGCACCGTGGCCAGCAAGTACTGCACCCCGTGTTGCACCACCAACGCGATGATCACCACCGCCATGGAGCCGGCAGCACCAGAAATCATGCCCGGACGGCCGCCGAACAGTGCAGTCAGGGTACAGATGATGAAAGCGCCATACAGGCCCATCAGCGGGTTGAGGTGCGCCACTAAGGCGAAGGCGATGCACTCAGGCACCAGGGCGAACGAGGTGGTCAGGCCGGCGAGCAGGTCGGCGCGCAGTCGTACGGGTTTCATGAAGTTCCTGTGAGGCGGTCCAGGCGGAGGGGCTGGCAATCGAGGGGCGCGATGTTACGGAATTTGTCTGACAGCGGCCACCGCTCAAACGTGCAGGATGCCGCCCCTTGATGCATAACCTGCACAACCTGGGCAAATTTGCCATCATGTTGATACCCACTGCGGAGATCATGGACATGCCGCTACGCCCGCTTTTCACTTCCTTGCTGCTGGCTGCCACCCTCAGCGCTCACGCCGCCACCGAAGTCCTCCCCTTGCAGTACCGCAGCAGCGCCGAACTGCTGCCCGCTGCGCAATCGTTCATCGGCAAGGACGGCACCGTCAGCGCCTTCGAGAACAAGCTGATCGTCAATGCCAGCCCCGAGCGCATCGACGACCTGCGCAGCCTGCTGCAACAGTTGGACACCGCGCCCAAACGCCTGCTGATCAGCGTCGACAACAACGACAGCAACTTCCAGGACACCCGCGGCAACGCTCACGTCATCCGCTACGGCACCAGCAACCGCGAAGGCGGCATGCAGCAGGTTCAGGCCACCGAAGGCCAGGCCGCGCTGATCCAGGTTGGCCAGAGCATCCCGGTCACCAGCACCAGTACCGACGGTTATGGGCGCATTCAAAGCAACACCGAATACCGCAATGTGACCCAAGGTTTCTACGTTACCCCCAGCCTGAGCGGCGAAACGGTTCGTCTGCAAATAAGCACCAATAATGATCGCATCAGCCAGGAACGTGCAGATGTAGTGAAAGTGCAAAGCACCGACACGACAGTCACCGGCAAGCTCGGGGAATGGATCACCTTGGCGGGGTTCAACCAGCAGAGCCAGTCCGATCGTAGCGCGTCAAGCCACACTTACAGTACCCAGCGCGGTGAAAACATGACTTTACGTGTAAAAGTCGACCTTCTGGACTGATCCCAGGCAATTCAAGGCCTCGACCAATGGCCTAGAAACTGACTGCCGAGTCGTATTAGACCAAAGATGTAGTAAGTGAAAAAAGTCACTACAAAACATTTGACAGGTACTTTTTCTCAAGGGCATGATGGCCTCGCTCCCGCTAATCAGGGGCCCTGGCAAGGGCCTTCGAGGCGTGCTCCTCCCACCCCTGGAGGCGCCTCGTGTCTATACGGCCCACAAGGCGGTTCGACGGGATTGCGACTGCAACGAAGAAGTTGTCCCGAGGGACGGAAGCGCATCACCGCAGTTCTGGCAATCGCGTAGCACCGCAGCAAGGCAACCACGAGCCGACCTGCAGCGCACACCTTCGCCTGGCCTGCACCCCCTTCCCCTTCGAGCCTTCGCGTTCGCCGCCGCACGCCCCCGAACAGGACAGCCGCCAGGCCTCTGATCTGCACCCGAGCATCAGCACAATTACCCCAAGATCGATGCGACGAGGTTTATTTCCATGGCACTGACACGCGAACAGCAAATTGCAGCCCTCGAGAAAGACTGGGCCGAAAACCCGCGCTGGAAAGGCGTGACCCGTACCTATACCGCCGCTGATGTCGTTCGCCTGCGTGGCTCCCTGCAGCCGGAGCACACCCTGGCCCGTCAGGGCGCAGAAAAACTGTGGAAGCTGGTCACCCAGGGTGCCCACCCGTCCTTCCGCCCAGAAAAAGATTTCGTCAACTGCATGGGCGCCCTGACCGGCGGCCAGGCAGTACAACAGGTCAAAGCCGGCATCCAGGCTATCTACCTGTCTGGCTGGCAAGTTGCCGCCGACAACAACTCGGCCGAGTCCATGTACCCCGACCAGTCGCTGTACCCAGTCGACTCGGTACCGACCGTGGTCAAGCGCATCAACAACTCGTTCCGCCGCGCCGACCAGATCCAGTGGAAAGCCGGCAAGAACCCAGGCGACGAAGGCTACATCGACTACTTCGCGCCAATCGTAGCTGACGCCGAAGCCGGTTTCGGCGGCGTACTGAACGCCTACGAGCTGATGAAGAACATGATCGAAGCAGGCGCTGCCGGCGTGCACTTCGAAGACCAACTGGCCTCGGTTAAAAAATGCGGCCACATGGGTGGCAAGGTACTGGTACCCACCCAGGAAGCTGTACAGAAGCTGGTTGCCGCGCGCCTGGCAGCTGACGTTTCGGGCGTGCCGACCATCATTCTGGCCCGTACCGACGCCAACGCCGCCGACCTGCTGACCAGCGACTGCGACCCGTACGACCAACCGTTCGTGATCGGCGAGCGCACCCGTGAAGGCTTCTACAAAGTGCGTGCAGGCCTCGACCAGGCAATCTCCCGCGGCCTGGCCTACGCACCGTATGCCGACCTGATCTGGTGCGAGACCGCCAAGCCGGACCTGGACGAAGCCCGCCGCTTCGCTGAAGCGATCAAGAAGGAATACCCGGACCAGATCCTGTCGTACAACTGCTCGCCTTCCTTCAACTGGAAGAAAAACCTGGACGACGCTACCATCGCCAAGTTCCAACGCGAGCTGTCGGCCATGGGCTACAAACACCAGTTCATCACCCTGGCTGGCATTCACAACATGTGGCACGGCATGTTCAACCTGGCGCACGACTACGCCCGCAACGACATGACTGCCTACGTGAAGCTGCAGGAGCAGGAATTCGCTGATGCCAGCAAAGGCTACACCTTCGTTGCGCACCAGCAGGAAGTGGGCACTGGCTACTTCGATGACATGACCACCGTGATTCAAGGTGGGGCTTCGTCGGTGACTGCGCTGACCGGTTCGACTGAGGAAGAGCAGTTCCACTGATCACAGTAGACTGTTGAAGGAAGGCCCGGGACTCGCAAGCATCTCGGGCCTTCTTTTTTACCTGCACTGGCCTCTTCGCGGGCAAGCCCGCTCCCACAGGTTCTGCGCCTATTCAAGCATGGCGCGATACCTGTGGGAGCGGGCTTGCCGGCGAAGAGGCCAGTGCAGACGAAAGCAAAACCCAGGATCCGGACTATGCTTGTGGCAGCACAGTAGCAAGGACTGCCCATGCTTCGTCCAAGCCACCTGATCACAATCGCCGTCGCAGCCGCTGCTTTTTATCTCTATGCACTGGCCAGCGACAATGCCCTGCTTGGCCTGCTGGTCAAACCCGTTCCGGTACTGGCACTGATCGCCTGGCTCTACCAGGGACCCAACACTGTATACCGCCACTGGATCGTCATCGGCCTGGGTTTCTCGGTACTGGGTGACGTACTTCTGGCCATCCCAGCCGACCTGTTCGTGTTCAGTTTGGCAGCGTTTCTCTGCGCCCACCTGGCTTACCTGCGTGCCTATTGCAACCTGACGTTACGCCCGGCCCTGCCAGCTCTGCTGCTGAGCGCGGCGACGGGCTCGACGCTGCTGGGGGTGCTGGCCAGCCACAGCCTCGGCCCACTCCTGGTCCCAGTGGCGCTGTATGCCCTGACGATCAGTGCCATGCTCTGGCGCGCTCTGGCATGCGGCGGTATCGCCGGGCTCGGCGCGTGCATGTTCGTATTTTCTGACAGCCTGATCGGCATCGACCGCTTCGTCAGCCCGTTCGCTGCTGCGCCTTACCTGATCATCGTCGCTTACTGGCTGGGCCAGTGGGCAATCGCTTCATCGGCCCGCCACGGCTTAACCGATAAAGTATTGACCCAGAGCGGTGCGCAAGGCGCTGGAAGCTGTTAGAACGAGCCTTTTTCGCATTTGCAAGTAGCCAACCCGCCCGGGCAACTTTGCAAGGCTCACAAGAGGAGAATTTCACCGCACCAAGCTCAATGCGATTAATTATCATTACATAATTAGGAATTCGTTACATCGCGCAAGAAACATAATTAACAAAAACGCGCGCAATGCCCGAAATTCAAGGCTTTCAGCCAGTTACGAAAGATTTTTGTTCTTAATCCTACGAATAAATTGCCACAGAAATTTTACTTGCACCGGGTTTACCCATAAAATCAGCGCGATTGATTCAGCTGCGACATTTGGTCACTGCATGTGCGACACCAGGTCGCCGCTCTACTTATTTCAGACTGCAGAGCTGGGTCTCTGTATAAGGATCTCTAGCATGTCCGATTCGGCAGGACTCATCGCCCACAACTGGGGCTTTGCCATCTTCCTTTTGGGTGTCGTCGGCCTGTGTGCCTTCATGCTCGGTCTGTCCAGCCTGCTCGGTAGCAAGGCCTGGGGCCGCGCCAAGAACGAACCCTTCGAGTCCGGCATGCTGCCCGTCGGCAGCGCCCGCCTGCGCCTGTCCGCCAAATTCTATCTGGTCGCGATGCTGTTCGTGATCTTCGATATCGAAGCCCTCTTCCTCTTTGCATGGTCTGTGTCCGTCCGCGAAAGCGGCTGGACCGGGTTCGTCGAAGCGCTCGTTTTCATAGCAATTCTGTTGGCAGGTCTTGTCTACCTTTGGCGCGTCGGTGCTCTTGATTGGGCTCCCGAAGGTCGCCGCAAGCGGCAAGCGAAGCTGAAACAATGAGGCTTTGGCAATGCAATACAATCTCACCAGAATCGATCCGGATGCGCCCAACGAGCAGTACCCGGTAGGTGAACGGGAAACCGTCACCGACCAACTGCTCGAGGACCAGGTCCACAAGAACATCTACATGGGGAAACTCGAAGATGTGCTGCGTGGCGCGGTCAACTGGGGTCGCAAGAACTCCCTCTGGCCGTATAACTTCGGCCTGTCCTGCTGCTACGTGGAAATGACCACGGCCTTCACGGCGCCCCACGACATCGCCCGCTTCGGCGCCGAAGTCATCCGGGCCTCGCCGCGTCAGGCCGACTTCATGGTCATCGCCGGTACCTGCTTCATCAAGATGGCGCCGATCATTCAGCGCCTGTACGAGCAGATGCTCGAGCCGAAGTGGGTCATCTCCATGGGTTCGTGCGCCAACTCCGGTGGCATGTACGACATTTACTCGGTCGTTCAGGGGGTCGACAAGTTCCTCCCCGTGGATGTTTACGTGCCTGGCTGCCCGCCTCGCCCTGAAGCGTTCCTGCAAGGCTTGATGCTGCTGCAGGAGTCGATTGGCCAGGAGCGACGCCCGCTTTCCTGGGTTGTTGGTGATCAAGGCATTTACCGTGCCGAGATGCCTGCCCAGAAAGACCTGCGTCGTGAACAGCGTATCGCGGTAACCAACCTGCGCAGCCCCGACGAAGTCTGATCCAGCGACCTGCCGCCCGCTCCTCAAGGAGCCGGCGGCCTGGCTTCATTCTCTACGTTGACTCAAAGCGACCGAGACCATGACAGCGGACACCGCTATTTATATTCCGCCTTACAAGGCTGACGACCAGGATGTGGTCGTCGAATTGCACAACCGTTTTGGTGCCGACGCATTCGTCGCCCAGGAAACCCGCACCGGCATGCCGGTGCTGTGGGTAAAACGTGCACAGCTCAAAGAAGTACTCAGCTTCCTGCGCAACGTCGCCAAGCCGTACAGCATGCTGTACGACCTGCATGGCGTCGACGAGCGCCTGCGCACCCAGCGCCGCGGCCTGCCCGCCGCCGATTTCAGCGTGTTCTACCACCTGCTGTCGGTCGAGCGTAACAGCGACGTGATGATCAAGGTGTCGCTCAGCGAAGGCGACCTGAACCTGCCGACCGTGACCGGCATCTGGCCTAACGCCAACTGGTACGAGCGCGAAGTCTGGGACATGTTCGGCATCGACTTTGCCGGCCACCCGCACCTGAGCCGCATCATGATGCCGCCCACATGGGAAGGCCACCCGCTGCGCAAGGACTACCCAGCCCGCGCCACCGAGTTCGACCCCTACAGCCTGACCCTGGCCAAGCAGCAGCTTGAAGAGGAATCGGCACGTTTCAACCCGGAAGCCTGGGGCATGAAGCGCCAGGGCGCCAACGAGGACTACATGTTCCTCAACCTCGGCCCCAACCACCCCTCTGCCCACGGTGCGTTCCGTATCGTCCTGCAGCTGGACGGTGAAGAGATCGTCGACTGCGTCCCGGACATCGGCTACCACCACCGTGGCGCCGAGAAGATGGCCGAGCGCCAGTCCTGGCACAGTTTCATCCCCTACACCGACCGTATCGACTACCTCGGCGGGGTGATGAACAACCTGCCGTACGTACTGGCGGTAGAGAAGCTGGCCGGCATCAAGGTGCCGCAGAAGGTCGACGTGATTCGCATCATGCTCGCCGAGTTCTTCCGCATCACCAGCCACCTGCTGTTCCTGGGTACCTACATCCAGGACGTCGGCGCCATGACCCCGGTGTTCTTCACCTTCACCGACCGCCAGCGCGCCTACACCGTGATCGAAGCAATCACCGGTTTCCGCCTGCACCCGGCCTGGTACCGCATCGGTGGCGTCGCCCACGACCTGCCGCGCGGCTGGGACAAGCTGGTCAAGGACTTCGTCGACTGGCTGCCTAAGCGCCTCGACGAATACACCAAGGCCGCCCTGCAGAACAGCATCCTCAAGGGCCGTACCGTCGGCGTCGCCGCGTACAACACCAAGGAAGCGCTGGAATGGGGCACCACCGGTGCCGGCCTGCGTTCCACCGGTTGCGACTTCGACCTGCGTAAAGCGCGCCCGTATTCTGGCTACGAAAACTTCGAGTTCGAAGTACCGCTGGCCCACAACGGCGATGCCTACGATCGCTGCATGGTCCGTGTCGAGGAGATGCGTCAGAGTATCCGCATCATCGACCAGTGCCTGCGCAACATGCCGGAAGGCCCGTACAAGGCGGATCACCCGCTGACCACGCCGCCGCCGAAAGAGCGCACCCTGCAGCACATCGAAACCTTGATCACGCACTTCCTGCAAGTCTCGTGGGGCCCGGTCATGCCGGCCAACGAGTCGTTCCAGATGATCGAAGCGACCAAGGGCATCAACAGTTACTACCTAACGAGCGATGGCGGCACCATGAGCTACCGCACCCGGATCCGTACCCCGAGCTACCCGCACCTGCAGCAGATCCCTTCGGTGATCAAAGGCAGCATGGTCGCCGACCTCATTGCGTACCTGGGCAGTATCGACTTCGTTATGGCTGACGTGGACCGCTAAGCATGAACAGCACGCTTATCCAGACAGACCGTTTCGCCCTGAGCGAAACCGAGCGCTCGGCCATCGAGCACGAGATGCATCACTACGAGGACCCGCGCGCGGCGTCCATCGAAGCCTTGAAGATCGTCCAAAAGGAACGTGGCTGGGTGCCGGACGGCGCCATTCACGCCATCGGCGAAGTGCTGGGCATCCCGGCCAGTGACGTCGAGGGTGTGGCGACTTTCTACAGCCAGATCTTCCGTCAGCCGGTCGGCCGCCACATCATCCGTGTGTGCGACAGCATGGTCTGCTACATCGGTGGCCACGAGTCGGTGGTCAGCCAGATCCAAAGCGAACTGGGCATCGGCCTCGGCCAGACCACCGCCGACGGGCGCTTCACCCTGCTGCCGGTCTGCTGCCTGGGCAACTGCGACAAGGCCCCGGCCCTGATGATCGACGATGACACCTTTGGCGACGTGCAGCCTGCTGGCGTTTCCAAACTGCTGGAGGGTTACGTATGACCATTACTTCCTTCGGCCCGGCCAACCGCATCGCGCGTTCGGCCGAAACCCACCCACTGACCTGGCGTCTGCGTGACGACGGCGAGCCGGTGTGGCTTGCCGAGTACCAGGCCAAGAACGGTTACGCTGCTGCCCGCAAGGCACTGAGCGAGATGTCGCAAGACGACATCGTGCAGAACGTCAAAGACTCCGGCCTCAAGGGCCGCGGCGGCGCAGGCTTCCCCACGGGTGTGAAGTGGGGCCTGATGCCTAAAGACGAATCCATGAACATCCGCTACCTGCTGTGCAACGCGGACGAAATGGAGCCGAACACCTGGAAGGACCGCATGCTGATGGAGCAACAGCCCCATCTGCTGGTCGAGGGCATGCTGATCAGCGCCCGCGCCCTGAAGGCCTACCGCGGCTACATCTTCCTGCGTGGCGAGTACACCACCGCAGCGAAAAACCTCAACCGCGCCATCGACGAAGCCAAGGCCGCTGGCCTCCTGGGCAAGAACATCCTGGGCTCGGGCTTTGACTTCGAGCTGTTCGTGCACACCGGTGCCGGCCGCTACATCTGCGGTGAAGAAACCGCACTGATCAACTCGCTGGAAGGCCGTCGCGCCAACCCACGTTCCAAGCCGCCCTTCCCTGCCGCCGTTGGCGTATGGGGCAAGCCGACCTGCGTGAACAACGTCGAGACCCTGTGCAACGTGCCGGCCATCGTCGCCAACGGCAACGACTGGTACAAGTCGCTGGCCCGCGAAGGCAGCGAAGACCACGGCACCAAGCTGATGGGCTTCTCCGGCAAGGTGAAAAACCCTGGCCTGTGGGAACTGCCATTCGGCGTCACCGCCCGTGAGCTGTTCGAAGACTACGCCGGCGGCATGCGCGACGGCTTCAAGCTCAAATGCTGGCAGCCAGGCGGCGCCGGTACTGGCTTCCTGCTGCCCGAGCACCTCGACGCACAGATGTACGCCGGCGGCATCGCCAAGGTTGGCACCCGGATGGGGACTGGCCTGGCCATGGCGGTCGACGACAGCATCAACATGGTCTCGCTGCTGCGCAACATGGAAGAGTTCTTCGCCCGCGAATCGTGCGGCTGGTGCACCCCATGCCGTGACGGCCTGCCGTGGAGCGTGAAAATGCTGCGCTCGCTGGAGCAAGGCCAAGGCCGCGCCGAAGACATCGAGACCCTGCTGGGTCTGGTCAACTTCCTCGGCCCAGGCCGTACCTTCTGTGCTCACGCACCGGGTGCCGTCGAGCCGTTGGGCAGTGCCATCAAATACTTCCGCTCCGAATTCGAGGCCGGTGTCGCCCCAGCCAGTGCTGCCGATGCCCTGCGCCCGAACCTGGCCAAGCCAGTACCGAGCGGGCCGATCGTGGTCGGCGCATAACAAGATGAGCTGCGGGTGGTCCGTGCCACCCGCCAGCCTGCAGGCCGGCCCGAACGATTCGCGGCGGGCCGCAGGCGTACAGATTTCCATTAGCCACGCCCGCTCACGCGGGCCAACGAAGAACTTTGAACAATGGCCACTATCCACGTAGACGGCAAAGCGCTCGAAGTCAACGGTGCAGACAACCTGTTACAGGCATGTCTGTCGCTCGGCCTCGACATCCCTTATTTCTGCTGGCACCCCGCGCTTGGTAGCGTTGGCGCCTGCCGGCAGTGCGCGGTCAAGCAGTACACCGACGAGAACGACACCCGTGGTCGTATCGTCATGTCCTGCATGACCCCTGCCTCCGACGGCACCTGGATCTCCATCGAAGATGAAGAGTCCAAGGCGTTTCGCGCCAGCGTCGTCGAATGGCTGATGACCAACCACCCGCACGACTGCCCAGTGTGCGAGGAAGGCGGTCACTGCCACCTGCAGGACATGACGGTAATGACCGGCCACAACGAGCGCCGCTACCGTTTCACCAAGCGTACCCACCAGAACCAGGACCTCGGCCCGTTCATCGCACACGAGATGAACCGCTGCATCGCCTGCTACCGCTGCGTGCGCTACTACAAGGACTACGCAGGCGGTACCGACCTGGGTGTTTATGGCGCCCACGACAACGTGTACTTCGGCCGCGTTGAAGACGGCGTGCTGGAAAGCGAGTTCTCCGGCAACCTGACCGAGGTCTGCCCGACCGGCGTATTCACCGACAAGACCCACTCCGAGCGCTACAACCGCAAGTGGGACATGCAGTTCGCACCGAGCATCTGCCACGGCTGCTCCAGTGGCTGCAACATCAGCCCAGGTGAACGCTACGGCGAACTGCGTCGCATCGAAAACCGCTTCAACGGCTCGGTCAACCAGTACTTCCTGTGCGACCGTGGCCGCTTCGGTTATGGCTACGTCAACCGCACCGATCGCCCACGCCAGCCACGCCTGGCCGATGGCACCAAGCTGAGCCTGGACGCCGCACTGGACAAAGCCGCCGACCTGCTGCGCGGGCGCACCATCGTCGGTATCGGCTCGCCGCGCGCCAGCCTCGAAAGCAACTACGGCCTGCGTGAGCTGGTCGGTGCCGACTACTTCTATTCGGGCATGGAAGCGGGCGAACTGGCCCGTGTGCGCCTGGCCCTGAACGTGCTGAACAACAGCCCGCTGCCGGTGCCGACCCTGCGCGACATCGAAGACCACGACGCTGTGTTCGTGCTTGGCGAAGACCTGACCCAGACCGCCGCCCGCGTTGCCCTGTCCGTACGCCAGGCCACCAAAGGCAAGGCCGAAGCCATGGCCGAGGCGATGAAAGTGCAGCCTTGGCTGGACGCCGCAGTGAAAAACATCGGCCAGCACGCGCTGTATCCGCTGTTCATCGCCAGCCTGGCTGAAACCAAGCTGGATGACGTCGCTGAAGAATGCGTACACGCAGCCCCGGCTGACCTGGCCCGCATCGGCTTCGCCGTGGCCCACGCCATCGACCCGAGCGCCCCGGCCGTTGCAGGCCTGGACGAAGAAGCCAAGGCCCTGGCCCAGCGCATCGCCGATGCCCTGGTTGCGGCCAAGCGCCCATTGGTAGTTGCCGGTACCTCGCTGGCCGACCCGGCGTTGATCGAAGCCGCCGCCAACATCGCCAAGGCCCTGAAGCTGCGCGAGAAAAACGGTTCGCTGAGCCTGGTCGTGCCTGAAGCCAACAGCTTCGGCCTGGCGATGCTGGGCGGTGAGTCCGTCGATGCCGCGCTGGACGCGGTCATCAGCGGCAAAGCCGACGCCATCGTGGTCCTGGAAAACGACCTGTACACCCGCGTCTCGGCCGCCAAGGTCGATGCCGCCCTGGCTGCAGCCAAAGTCGTGATCGTTGCCGACCATTCCAACACCGCCACCCTGGAACGCGCTCACCTGGTACTGCCGGCTGCCTCGTTCGCCGAAGGCGACGGCACCCTGGTCAGCCAGGAAGGCCGCGCCCAGCGCTTCTTCCAGGTGTTCGACCCGCAATACCTGGACAGCAGCATCCTGGTCCACGAAGGCTGGCGCTGGATGCACGCCCTGCGTGCGACCCTGCTGAACAAGCCGGTCGACTGGACCCAACTGGACCACGTCACCAGCGCCTGCGCCGAAGCCGCCCCACAACTGGCTGGCATCGTCAACGCAGCGCCTTCCGCCGCGTTCCGCATCAAGGGCATGAAACTGGCCCGTGAACCGCTGCGCTACTCCGGCCGTACCGCCATGCGCGCCAACATCAGCGTGCACGAACCGCGTACCCCGCAAGACAAGGACACCGCGTTCGCCTTCTCGATGGAAGGTTACTCGGGCTCCGTCGAACCGCGCCAACAAGTGCCGTTCGCCTGGTCGCCGGGCTGGAACTCGCCGCAAGCCTGGAACAAGTTCCAGGACGAGGTCGGTGGCCATCTGCGTGCCGGTGACCCGGGCGTGCGCCTGATCGAATCGCAAGGTGATCGCCTGAACTGGTTCAACGCCATCCCGGGCGCATTCAACCCGGCCCGTGGCACCTGGACCGCCGTGCCGTTCTTCCACCTGTTCGGCAGCGAAGAAAGCTCCTCGCGCGCCGCCCCGGTGCAAGAGCGCATTCAGCCTGCCTACGTGGCCCTGGCCAAGTCCGAAGCCGACCGCCTGGGTGTCAACGAGGGTGCCCTGCTGAGCCTGAACGTCGCCGGTGTGGCCCTGCGCCTGCCGCTGCGCATCAATGAAGAGCTGGGCGCTGGCCTGGTCGCGCTGCCGAAAGGCCTGGCCGGCATTCCGCCTGCCATCTTCGGTGCATCCGTCGAAGGCCTGCAGGAGGCAGCACAATGAGCTGGTTCACCCCCGAAGTGATCGATGTGATCATCCAGGTCGTCAAGGCTATCGTGGTGCTGCTGGCCGTAGTCGTCTGCGGTGCGCTGCTCAGCTTCGTCGAGCGCCGCCTGCTGGGCTGGTGGCAGGACCGCTACGGTCCTAACCGTGTCGGCCCGTTCGGCATGTTCCAGATCGCCGCCGACATGCTGAAGATGTTCTTCAAGGAAGACTGGAACCCGCCCTTCGTCGACAAGATGATCTTCACCCTGGCGCCGGTCGTGGCCATGAGCGCCCTGCTGATCGGCTTCTCGATCATCCCGATCACACCGGGCTGGGGCGTCGCCGACCTGAACATCGGCCTGCTGTTCTTCTTCGCCATGGCCGGCCTGTCGGTGTACGCCGTGCTGTTCGCCGGTTGGTCGTCGAACAACAAGTACGCGTTGTTGGGCAGCCTGCGGGCCTCGGCACAGACCGTCTCGTACGAGGTGTTCCTGGGCCTGGCGCTGATGGGCGTGGTGGTGCAGGTGGGTTCGTTCAACATGCGCGACATCGTTGAATACCAGGCCCAGAACCTGTGGTTCATCATTCCGCAGTTCTTCGGCTTCTGCACCTTCTTCATCGCTGGCGTCGCCGTGACTCACCGTCACCCGTTCGACCAGCCGGAAGCGGAACAGGAACTGGCCGACGGCTACCACATCGAGTATGCCGGCATGAAATGGGGCATGTTCTTCGTCGGTGAGTACATCGGCATCATCCTCATCTCGGCGCTGCTGGTGACCCTGTTCTTCGGCGGCTGGCACGGTCCGTTCGACCTGCTGCCTCAGGTGCCGTTCCTGTGGTTCGCGCTGAAGACCGCGTTCTTCATCATGCTGTTCATCCTGCTGCGCGCCTCGATCCCGCGCCCACGCTATGACCAGGTGATGGACTTCAGCTGGAAGTTCTGCCTGCCGCTGACCCTGATCAATTTGCTGGTGACCGCTGCGATCGTGCTTTACAACACGCCAGCCGTCGCGGCCCAGTGAGGATTTGACCCATGTTCAAGTATATCGGCGACATCGTTAAGGGCACCGGCACTCAGCTGCGCAGCCTGGCCATGGTGTTCTCCCACGGGTTCCGCAAGCGCGACACCCTGCAGTACCCCGAAGAAGCGGTGTACCTGCCGCCGCGCTACCGCGGCCGCATCGTCCTCACCCGCGACCCCGACGGCGAGGAGCGCTGCGTAGCGTGCAACCTCTGCGCGGTGGCCTGCCCGGTCGGCTGCATTTCGCTGCAGAAGGCCGAGACCGAGGACGGTCGTTGGTACCCCGAGTTCTTCCGCATCAACTTCTCGCGCTGCATCTTCTGCGGCCTGTGCGAAGAGGCGTGCCCGACCACCGCGATCCAGCTGACTCCGGATTTCGAAATGGCCGAGTTCAAGCGTCAGGACCTGGTGTACGAGAAAGAAGATCTGCTGATCTCCGGCCCCGGCAAGAACCCTGACTACAACTTCTACCGTGTTGCGGGTATGGCGATCGCTGGCAAGCCGAAAGGCTCTGCACAGAACGAAGCCGAGCCGATCAACGTGAAGAGCTTGCTCCCATAAGGACAGAAAGATGGAATTCGCTTTCTACTTCGCATCCGGGATCGCCGTGGTCTCCACCCTTCGGGTGGTGACCGGCACCAACCCCGTGCACGCCCTGCTCTACCTGATCATTTCGCTGATTTCCGTGGCAATGATCTTCTTCGCCCTGGGTGCGCCGTTCGCCGGCGCCCTGGAAGTGATCGCCTACGCCGGCGCCATCATGGTGCTGTTCGTCTTCGTGGTGATGATGCTCAACCTGGGGCCGGCGTCGGTCGCCCAGGAGCGCGGCTGGCTCAAGCCTGGCATATGGGCCGGGCCGGTGATTCTCGCCGCCCTGCTGCTGCTCGAGCTGCTGTACGTGCTGTTCGTCACCCCAAGCGGCGCAGCCATCAGCGGTACCACCATGGACGCCAAGGCCGTGGGCATCAGCCTGTTCGGCCCGTACCTGCTGGTGGTCGAACTGGCCTCGATGCTGCTGCTCGCCGCAGCCGTCACCGCCTTCCACCTGGGCCGCGTTGAGGCGAAGGAGTAAATCATGGGTGCTATCCCTCTCGAGCATGGTCTGGCGGTCGCCGGCATCCTGTTCTGCTTAGGTCTGGTTGGCCTGATGGTCCGCCGCAACATCCTCTTCGTGCTCATGAGCCTGGAAGTCATGATGAACGCCTCTGCCCTGGCGTTCATCGTCGCCGGTGCCCGTTGGGTCCAACCCGACGGCCAGGTGATGTTCATTCTGGTGATCAGCCTGGCAGCCGCCGAGGCCAGTATTGGCCTGGCTATCCTGCTGCAGCTGTATCGCCGCTTCCACACTCTCGACATCGATGCTGCCAGTGAGATGCGCGGATGAACCTTATCTTCCTGACTTTCGTCTTCCCCCTGATCGGCTTCTTGCTGCTGTCGTTCTCGCGCGGGCGGTTCTCGGAGAACCTGTCCGCCCTGATCGGCGTCGGCTCGGTGGGCCTCTCGGCCGCGACAGCCGCCTACGTCATCTGGCAGTTCAATGTCGCCCCGCCTGAAGGCGGTGCGTACAGCCAGCTGCTGTGGCAGTGGATGTCGGTGGACGGCTTTGCGCCGAACTTCACCCTGTACGTGGACGGCCTGTCGGTCACCATGCTCGGCGTGGTCACCGGCGTAGGCTTCCTGATCCACCTGTTCGCGTCCTGGTACATGCGTGGCGAAGCCGGTTACTCGCGCTTCTTCTCGTACACCAACCTGTTCATCGCCAGCATGCTGTTCCTGGTGCTGGGCGATAACCTGCTGTTCATCTACTTCGGCTGGGAAGGCGTGGGCCTGTGCTCGTACCTGTTGATCGGTTTCTACTACAGCAACCGCAACAACGGTAACGCAGCACTCAAGGCCTTCATCGTCACCCGTATCGGCGACGTGTTCATGGCTATCGGCCTGTTCATCCTGTTCGCCCAGCTGGGTACCCTGAACGTGCAGGAACTGCTGGTGCTGGCACCGCAGAAGTTCCAGGCGGGTGACACCTGGATGGTCCTGGCTACCCTGATGCTGCTGGGTGGCGCGGTCGGTAAATCAGCCCAGCTGCCGCTGCAGACCTGGCTGGCCGACGCAATGGCGGGCCCGACCCCGGTTTCGGCACTGATCCACGCCGCAACCATGGTGACCGCGGGCGTATACCTGATCGCCCGTACCAACGGCCTGTTCCTGCTGGCGCCGGACGTCCTGCACCTGGTCGGCGTAGTCGGCGGTGTGACCCTGGTACTGGCCGGCTTCGCCGCGCTGGTTCAGACCGACATCAAGCGTATCCTCGCCTACTCGACCATGAGCCAGATCGGCTACATGTTCCTGGCCCTGGGCGTTGGCGCCTGGGACGCGGCGATCTTCCACCTGATGACCCACGCCTTCTTCAAGGCCCTGCTGTTCCTTGCCTCCGGTGCGGTGATCGTTGCCTGCCACCACGAGCAGAACATCTTCAAGATGGGCGGCCTGTGGAAGAAACTGCCGCTGGCCTACGCCAGCTTCGTGGTCGGTGGTGCCGCCCTGGCTGCCCTGCCAATCGTCACCGTGGGCTTCTATTCCAAGGACGAGATCCTCTGGGAAGCCTTCGCCAGCGGCAACACCGGTTTGCTGTACGCCGGCCTGGTCGGTGCGTTCATGACCTCGCTGTACACCTTCCGCCTGATCTTCATCGCCTTCCACGGCGAAGCCAAGACCGAAGCCCACGCGGGCCACGGCATCAGCCACTGGCTGCCGCTGGGCGTGTTGATCGTGCTGTCGACCTTCGTCGGCGCCTGGATCACCCCGCCACTGGCCGGTGTACTGCCTGAAAGCGCCGGCCATGCCGGTGGCGACGCCAAGCACTCGCTGGAGATCGCCTCGGGTGCCATCGCCATCGCCGGTATCCTGCTGTCGGCCCTGCTGTTCCTGGGCAAGCGTCGTTTCGTCAGCGCCGTCGCCAACAGCAGCATCGGCCGCGTCCTGTCGGCCTGGTGGTTCGCTGCCTGGGGCTTCGACTGGATCTACGACAAGCTCTTCGTCAAACCTTACCTGCTGATCAGCCACATCCTGCGCAAGGACCCGGTTGACCGCAGCATTGGCCTGATCCCTCGGATGGCCCGTGGCGGCCACGTCGCCATGAGCAAGACCGAGACCGGCCAGCTGCGTTGGTACACCGCCTCGATCGCCGTCGGCGCCGTGCTGGTACTCGGCGCTGTGGTAGTGGCCGCGGTATGACTATGAATCTTGCGACTTTGCCAAAGGAAACCAACCCGTCATGATTTTGCCTTGGCTGATCCTGATCCCCTTCATCGGCGGCTTCCTGTGCTGGCTGGGTGAGCGCTTCGGCGCCACCCTGCCGCGCTGGATCGCGCTGCTGACCATGTCCCTGCTGCTCGGCATCGGCCTGTACCTGTGGGGCACCGGCGACTACACCCTGGCCCCTGCTCCGGGCGCCGAACCTGCCTGGGCACTCGAATACAAAGTCGAGTGGATCAAGCGCTTCGGCATCAGCATCCACCTGGCCCTCGACGGCCTGTCGCTGCTGATGATCCTGCTGACCGGCCTGCTCGGTGTACTGTCGGTACTGTGCTCCTGGAAAGAGATCCAGCGCCACGTCGGCTTCTTCCACCTCAACCTGATGTGGATCCTGGGCGGTGTGGTCGGTGTGTTCCTGGCCCTGGACCTGTTCCTGTTCTTCTTCTTCTGGGAAATGATGCTGGTGCCGATGTATTTCCTCATCGCGCTCTGGGGTCACAGCTCCGCAGACGGCAAGAAGACCCGGATCTACGCTGCAACCAAGTTCTTCATCTTCACCCAGGCCAGCGGCCTGATCATGTTGGTGGCGATCCTTGGCCTGGTGCTGGTCAACTACAACACCACCGGCGTACTCACCTTCAACTACAGCGACCTGCTCAAGGCCGAACTGCCGGCCGGTGTCGAGTACGTGCTGATGCTGGGCTTCTTCATCGCCTTCGCGGTCAAGCTGCCGGTGGTGCCGTTCCACTCCTGGCTGCCTGATGCGCACGCCCAGGCACCGACTGCAGGTTCCGTGGACCTGGCGGGTATCTTGCTGAAGACGGCGGCCTACGGCCTGCTGCGCTTCGCCCTGCCGTTGTTCCCGAACGCCTCGGCCGAGTTTGCGCCGATCGCCATGACCCTGGGCCTGATCGGTATCTTCTACGGTGCCTTCCTGGCCTTCGCGCAAACCGACATCAAGCGCCTGATCGCCTTCTCCAGCGTTTCGCACATGGGCTTCGTGCTGATCGGTATCTACTCCGGCAGCCAGCAAGCCCTGCAAGGCGCGGTGATCCAGATGCTGGCCCACGGCCTGTCGGCAGCCGCGCTGTTCATCCTGTCCGGCCAGCTGTACGAGCGCCTGCACACCCGTGACATGCGTCAAATGGGCGGCCTGTGGCACCGCATCGCCTACCTGCCTGCGATCAGCCTGTTCTTCGCCGCCGCATCGCTGGGCCTGCCAGGCACCGGCAACTTCGTCGGCGAGTTCCTGATCCTGATCGGCAGCTTCGCCAGCGTGCCGTGGATCACCGTGATCGCCACCACCGGCCTGGTCTTCGGCTCGGTCTACTCGCTGATCATGATCCACCGCGCCTACTTCGGCCCAAGCAAAAGCGACGCCGTGCTGGCCGGCATGGACGGCCGCGAGCTGATCATGGTGCTGGGCCTGGCAGTGCTGCTGATCGTGCTTGGTGTGTACCCGCAGCCGTTCCTCGACACTTCTGCCGCCACCATGAGCGGTGTGCAGCAGTGGCTTGGTTCCGCTTTCACTCAACTCGCTTCGGCCCGGTAAGAGCGCTATGGAATTCACCACTCAACACTTCATCGCATTGGCGCCGATGCTGATCACCACCATCACCACGGTGGTGGTGATGCTGGCGATCGCCTGGAAGCGCAACCACTCGCAGACCTTCCTACTGTCCACCGTGGGCCTGAACCTGGCCTTGCTGTCGATCTTGCCAGCACTGAAGGTCGCGCCCCTGGCGGTGACCTCGCTGATCACCATCGACAAGTTCGCCTGCCTGTACATGGCGATCATCCTGGTGGCCACGCTGGCCTGCGTCACGCTGGCCCATGCCTACCTTGGCGAAGGCGCCAAAGGCTTCCCGGGCAACCGTGAAGAACTCTACCTGCTGCTGCTGATGTCGGCACTGGGTGGCCTGGTGCTGGTCAGTGCCAACCACCTGGCCGGCCTGTTCATCGGCCTGGAGCTGCTGTCGGTGCCGGTCTATGGCCTGGTGGCGTATGCCTTCTTCAACAAGCGTTCGCTGGAAGCCGGCATCAAGTACATGGTGCTGTCGGCTGCAGGTTCTGCCTTCCTGCTGTTCGGCATGGCATTGCTTTACGCCGATGCCGGTAGCCTGAGCTTCGACCAGATCGGTAAAGCCCTGGCAGCCACCAACATGCCAAGCCTGGTCGCACAACTGGGCCTGGGCATGATGCTGGTCGGCCTGGCCTTCAAGCTGTCGCTGGTGCCGTTCCACCTGTGGACCCCGGACGTGTACGAAGGTGCTCCGGCGCCCGTCGCTGCGTTCCTGGCCACCGCCAGCAAGGTTGCGGTATTCGCCGTGGTCGTGCGCCTGTTCATGCTCTCCCCTGCTGCCAGCAGCGGCGTGCTGAGCACCGTTCTGGCGGTGATCGCGGTGGCTTCGATCCTGGTCGGTAACCTGTTGGCACTGACCCAGAGCAACCTCAAGCGTCTGCTGGGTTACTCGTCGATCGCCCACTTCGGTTACCTGGTCATCGCCCTGGTCGCCAGCAAGGGCCTGGCCCTGGAAGCCATGGGCGTGTACCTGGTCACCTACGTGATCACCAGCCTGGGTGCCTTCGGCGTCATCACGTTGATGTCCTCGCCTTACGGCGGCCGTGATGCTGACGCCCTGTACGAGTACCGTGGCCTGTTCTGGCGCCGTCCGTACCTGACTGCCGTGCTGACCGTGATGATGCTGTCGCTGGCCGGCATCCCGCTGACTGCAGGCTTCATCGGCAAGTTCTACATCATCGCCACCGGCGTCGAGTCGCACCTGTGGTGGCTGGTCGGCGCCTTGGTGATCGGTAGCGCCATCGGTGTTTACTACTACCTGCGCGTCATGGTCACCCTGTACCTGGTCGAGCCAAACCTGCGTCGTCACGATGCCCCGCTGAAGTGGGAACAGCGCACCGGCGGCGTCATGCTGCTGGCCATCGCTATCCTGGCCTTCGTGCTCGGTGTGTACCCGCAACCGCTGCTGGAAATGGTTCAGCAGGCCGGCCTGCAACTGATCGGCTGATCAGCCCTGCAAGACAAAACACCCCGCTCATGCGGGGTGTTTTTTTTTCTGCGCCAAAGGGGCTGTCTACTCGACCGCTTCAGGCAATGCGGCCCTGCGCAGGTCGCCATTGGCCGATGGCAGGTGGACTTCAGGGTTAGGCATACCGCTGGGAGAAAGTTCATGGGTCATTTCAAACTCGGCTCGCACTGACCAGCCACAGGCCTCGGTGGTGCATTGCAGGTAGGCGACCCGAAGAAATATATGGCGCCCCTCACTGGTACGTATGCGCATACGGCTGTTGCAATGCGGGCAGACCAGCTTATACGTACTCACGATAGGCACCTGCTGGCATTACATACGCTGTTGATCTGTGAGAATGATCGTTTAGTTGTGTCAGTATTTACTGCATAAGTGACTGTATTCTTCGGTTTGATGCTTCTCATTGCAGAAATGCTCCTTAAAAACGCAGGGCTGTATTCATAGCGATTAGTTTAAGCCCATGGAATATCATTAAACCAGACATGGATATTTGTTATGAGTACTAACTTGCTCTCGCCTGTACTTGCGCGCCTGAAGCTTTTGATGGGTTGCGAGACCGATGCTGAGCTATCCAGAGCGCTGGCCATCAGCCCGCAGACGTTGAGCAGCTGGAAGGTTCGCGACAGCATTCCATACTCAATATGCATAGAAATCGCCAGGCAGCATGCGTGCTCCCTCGACTGGCTGCTGCTGGGTGAACCTGTTCAACATCGCAACGCTGAAAAGGATGACTGGGAGTGGGACATGCTCGAGCGGCTACGCACGCTTTCTGCAGACGACCGCCAGGCGGTGCTGCTGCTCATCCAGGACAAACAACGTATCCAACAACTGGAACAGCAACTGAGCGCGCTTGCCAAACACCTGCCTGAAACCCTCAGCCGTTAACCTCTGCGTCGCCAACGCTGGATGATTTCGCTCGGGTCCAGCGCATCCAGCGAAGCCATGACCTTTAGGCTGATCGGGATTACCACCACGGCTGCCACGAAGGCGGCCATGCCACGGGTAAGCATGGGCGCCAGGGACATCACCAACGGCTCGAACAGGTGGCCCACACCTACGGTCACGAACACCAGCAGCCCTTTCTTGCAGATCGTCAGGCGCGTGGATGTATTGGTGATCAAGCGGTCTCGAGCGGCGCTGACCAACAGGGCCCCCAGCAACGCGCTGAACAGGACCGTGCCATCCATGCCCACGAGCTCCAGAGCGGCCACGAACAGGCCCTCGAACAATGTGCACTCACGCATAAGCACCTCCCCTGCGCGACGCCTTCCGCTGGGGAACTGCGCGCAGATCTCGCAGGATCGAGGCCTCTACAAAGCGCGTGTAACAAACCAGCAGTGCCCGCCCATGATCGTGCCCAGATACATCCTCCAGGCGTTTATAGCCCCGCTCACGCAGTGCCGCGCGCCAACGTGCGAACTCTCGCGCTGCATCGATAGCGGCACATTGTGCTGCAACCTCGAAGTGCGCCTGACTGGTATCGGGCCGAAGCTGCAAGCGCTCACGCAATGCCGCCAGCTCCAGACGCGGCCAGAACGGGTCATGGCAGTCTGGGAACCGGGGCCCTACGGCAGTAGGTTCAAGATGAGTTGCTGTTCGCTGATTCATGTTCATCCCCCCTCACTGCTCGGCCAGCATGCCGTAGCGAATCGCCCTGATGACGGCCGCCACGCGTGTAGGCACATCGAACTTGCGCAAGATATTGGCAACGTGAAAGTTCACCGTTGACTCCTTGCACTCCAAGATCTGGCCAATTTCCCACGAGCTCTTGCCGTAGGCACACCACAGCAATACCTGCCGCTCACGCGGCGTCAGGTGGATGGGTGAATCCGAGAGGGATTCGGGCGAGTGTCGTGCGTTGTCATTCATCGTTGAACTCCACGAGTGTTTGAGAGAGGCATCACTGCCGATCTGCAAACACCTTACGAAGCACCCCGCCCCCCCTCCAGCCGAGCAACTTGTAAAGAACTTGCCTACAAAACCGTCTGACGAAGGTTGCGCGAGATTTACTGCAGTTCTTCGTGCTCCAAGCGCCGTTTCGCTCGTCTCAACGCCGTTGTCCATTCGCCTTTTGCCTGGAGTCGTACGATGCGTTCCGTTTTACCCCTCTCGTCTTGCCTTGGCCTGCTGGCTGCCATCACCGCCACGCCACCGGCCCTGGCCGCACAATCGGTCGAGTTGGGCCAGGTGCTGATCACCGACGAGGAGCAAAGCGAACTGACGGCCGCCAGCGAGCGTTTGCGCGAAATCCCAGGCGCCAGCAACCTGGTGGACATGCAGCGTGTGGGGCAAGGCCGGGTCGCCAGTAACCAGGATGTACTCGCCTACCAGCCTGGCGTGTTCGCGCAGTCGGCGGGCAATGACGGTATCAAGCTGTCGATCCGTGGGTCGGGCATCAACCGGGCACCCGGGGCGCACGGTTCCGGGGTCTACACGATGTTCGACGGTTTGCCGCTCACGGGCCCAGGCGGTACCCCATACGAGCTGTTCGAGCCCCTGTGGCTGAGCCGTGCCGAGGTTTTGCGCGGGGCCAATGGCTTCGATCAAGGCGCCCTGGCCCTGGGGGGCGCTATCAACTACGTCACCCATACCGGCTACGATGCCGCGCCCTTGCAGGTGCGATACGAGGTCGGCAGCCGCGGCTATCAGCATCGACACATCAGCTCTGGGCAGGTGCTGGGGAACCTCGATTACTACGTGGCGCTGACCGACTCGGAATACGACGGCTATCAGGTGCACAGCAGTGGCAGTGCCAAAGGTATTGCCGCGAACGTCGGCTACCGTTTCAACCCGAACCTGGAAACGCGTTTCTACCTGCGCTACCGGGAAACCGAGAACGACCTGGCCGGGCGCCTGACCAAGGACCAGATCAAGCATGACCCGCGTGCCGCCAACGCGGCCTACCTGGCGCGCGACGACAGCCGCCCGCAACCGGGCAGCACCTGGGTGGCCAACAAGACCACCTTCTACCTCGAGGACGATGCCCGGGTGGAAGCCGGGCTGGTCTATCACGACTTCCCAATGGACCTGCGCGAAGGCCCGATGCGCCTGAAGGTCGCTTACACCGATGTCAGCGGCACCCTGAACTACTTCCGCCGCGACACCCTGCTGGGTCGCGAGAGCAAAACCACCCTAGGCTGGCGAACCACCAAACACCTGCCCAACAGTGGTGCTTCGCAATTTGCCCGCACCAGCGGCGATAACTTCGGCGCACGCAGCCGCGACTTCAGCTACCAGGGCTCGGACACCGTGTTACATGCAGGCAACGATCTGGAGCTGATCCCGGACCTGTGGCTGACCACCGGCCTGGCGATGATCTATACCCGCCGCGAAAGCGACGTCAGCTACCCGCTCACGGGTGGCAAGGTCAGCCAGCATGACTGGGACTACGCGCCGCGCCTGGGCCTGCGCTACGACATCAGCCCGCAACTGCAGGTTTACGGCAACCTGAGCCGCTCGGTCGAGCCGCCACACCCCTGGTCGCTGATCTGGAGCTCACCGGTAGCGACGCAGCCGATCGACCTGCAAAATCAGACAGCCACCACGCTGGAGCTCGGCGCGCGCGGCGACTCGGCGTTGGGGCGTTGGGACCTGGCCTGGTATTACTCGCAAGTGCGCCACGAACTGTTGGCCGTGGAAATCGTGCCAGGCCTGCCGGCCAAAGAGATCAATGCCAGCGCCACCGTGCACCAGGGTGTCGAGGCAGGCCTGGACACTACGCTGTGGGAGCGAGCAGGCACAGGCAAGCTGAGCCTGCGCCAGGCCTACACCTTCAGTGACTTCCACTACCGTGACGACGAGCAGTTCGGTGACAACCGCCTGCCAGGCATCCCCATGCACTACTACCAGGGTGAGCTGCGTTATGACTGGCCCAACGGCTTCTATGCCGGGGTCAACACGCAGATGGCGTCGAAGGTGCAGGTGGATTATGCCAACAGCTATCACGCCGACGCCTACGCCTTGCTGGGCGCGCGCCTGGGTTGGGACTCACCGAAACAGGACTGGCAGACCTGGCTGGACCTGCGCAACCTGACCAACAAACGCTACGCCGCGACAGTAACGCCAGGCTACAACGACGCCGGGCAGGACATTGCCCGCTCGACGCCGGGTGAAGGGTTTGGGGTTTATGCGGGGGTTTCCTACAGCTTCCGATAAACGCCGGGGCCGCCATGCGCCCCCGCACCTGAACAGGGCTTCAGACCGCCCTGTTCAACTTCACCCACGCAGCGAACTTGTCGACAAACCCCTGCAGAAACGGCCGCGTCTTATCATTGAGTTTGCCGGATTCCTCGAACAGGTTCGCCGCGCCCCCCAGGTACGCCTCAGGCATCTGCATGCAAGGCATATCGAGAAACACCAGCGACTGGCGCACGGCATGGTTGGCACCAAAGCCGCCAATGGCCCCCGGCGACACACTCACCACTGCCGTCGGCTTGCCGCTCCAAGCGCTTTCGCCATAAGGGCGTGAGCCAACATCGATTGCGTTCTTCAGGCAACCCGGCACCGAACGGTTGTACTCCGGCGTGACGAACAGCACAGCGTCACTGCGGCTAATCTCGTCACGAAAGCGCTTCCAGGACGCTGGCGCGGTGGCCTCGACGTCTTCGTTATACAGGGGCAGATCGCCAATCTCGACAATCTTCAAGGCAAGGCTGGACGGCGCCAGCTCCGAAAGTGCGCGGGCTACCTTGCGGTTGTAGGAATCCTTGCGCAAGCTGCCGACGACGACCGCTACCGAATACACCTGGCTCATGGCGATTTCCAACCTTTGCTGGCTAAGAGGACGTTGTAGTTATAGATGACCGTTTCTCGGCGCTTTGGTTTTTTTTCCACCCGGCGAAAACTTCCGGGTATCTTGTACGGTCTATGTTTCCAGACATTTCTTACGTAATTCAGAGGTTTTCACCCAAATGGCAGCAGTAATGGTCGGCCAATTCCACGCCCGTGACGCCGAAGGCCGCATCTACCCCGTCCACGAGTTCCAAGAGTCGACCCTCCAGGTCGACGGCAGCACATTGGGCGCGCCAATCACTACCTATCGCCTGGCCATCGGCGATCGGGTCAACCACCTGGGCGAAAACCGTTTCGAGCTGGCACAGACCGGCGTCGAGATCATTCGTATTCCTTGATGCAATCCACGGTGTAGCGACCGTTTTCGTTCTGCAGGCCATGCACGTCGGCGACGAAACCGGGGAAGCCATCGTTGAACGCCCGGGCAAATGCCAGGTAGTCGAGTATCGAGCGGGTCGCTTCGGTGAACCGCTCTCCCGGCATGATCAACGGAATGCCAGGCGGATACGGCACCAGCATCACCGCTGCTACCCGCCCCAGCAGGGCCTCGATCGGGACGGCCTCCACTTCGCCGCGCACCATCTGGTCATACGCCCGGGCCGGGCTGACAGCCACCTCCGGCAAACGCGTGAACAGCCGCTTGAGCTGCTTGGCCGTGGCATTGGCGCGGTAGCATTCGTGCAACTGGTCACACAGGTCGCGCAGCCCTATCCCCTGATAACGTGAGGCATCGGCTGCCACCACACTGGGCAGGCAGGCGTTCAACCGCGTGTTGCCATCGTAGTGGCGCTTGAACTCCAGCAACTCGGTCAGCAAGGTGCTCCATTTGCCCTTGGTGATGCCCATGGAGAACAGCACCAGGAAGCTGTACAGGCCGGTCTTTTCTACCACCAGCCCACGCTCCCAGAGAAACTTGCTGACCACCGCTGCCGGAATACCCTGTTCGCCCAGCACACCGCCTGCGCTCAAACCGGGCATGACCAAGGTCACCTTAAGCGGGTCGAGCAGCACGTAGTTGCCCGCCACCTCCCCAAAACCATGCCACTCTGCCCCTGGCTGCAGCAGCCAGTCCTGCGCGGCCAGGTGCTGGATGCCTTCTGCCGTCGGCGGCTGCCAGATGCTGAACCACCAGTCGGCGGCAGCGATGTGCGTGCGCAGATTGGCCAGCGCGCGGCGAAAGCTCAGCGCCTCGTCGAACATTTCTTGCAACAGCGAACGCCCGGCCGGACCTTCCATCATGGTCGAGGCCACGTCCAGCGACGCCAGGATGCTGTACTGCGGCGAGGTCGAGATGTGCATCATGAACGCTTCATTGAAGCGATCCCGGTCCAGCTGGCGCCTGGCGCCGTCCTGCACATGAATCATCGACGCCTGGCTGAACGCCGCCAGCAACTTGTGCGTGGAATGGGTGCTGAACACCAGCGGGCTGTCGGCCGCGCAAGCGGTGCCCATGGCGTAGCGCCCCTCGAAGAACTCATGAAACGCCGCATAAGCGAACCAGGCCTCGTCAAAGTGCAGCACCTCGACGCTGGCACCGAGCGTCTGCTTGATCAGCCCGGCGTGATAGCACAGGCCGTCGTAGGTGGAATTGGTCACCACCGCCAGCTTGATGCGCTGCCCGCGGTCACGGGCCAGGGGGTTGGCCTGGATCTTTGCCTGGATCGAAGCTGGGCTGAATTCACTGAGCGGGATCGGGCCGATGATGCCCAACTCATTGCGTTCCGGGCAAAGATAGATCGGGATGGCCCCGGTCATGATGATCGCGTGTACCACCGACTTGTGGCAGTTGCGGTCCACCAGCACCAGGTCATCACGGCCGACCATGGCGTGCCAGACGATCTTGTTGGCGGTGGAGGTGCCGTTGATCACGAAGAAGGTGTGGTCGGCACCAAAATTACGCGCGGCCCTGGCCTCTGCCTGGGCCAGCGGGCCGGTGTGATCAAGCAACGAACCCAGCTCTGGCACCGAGACTGACAAGTCCGAGCGCAGGGTGTTTTCCCCAAAAAACTGATGGAAGGCTTGGCCAACAGGGCTCTTGTGATAAGCCACGCCGCCGCCGTGGCCCGGTGTATGCCAGGAGTAATTGGATTGCGCGGTGTGCTGCACCAGGGCTTTGAAAAAGGGCGGCAGCAGGCCGTCGAGGTAGCCGTGGGCAGCGCGGGCCACCTGGCGTGCGAGAAACGGCACGGTGTCTTCGAACAGATACAGAATGCCGCGCAACTGGTTCAGCTCGCTCATGACCTCGGCGGGGGCGTTTTCCAGGGTGACCTGTTCGCCCAAGGCGAAAATCGGCAGGTCTGGCGCGCGCAAGCGGGCCAGGCGAATCAGCTCGGCCATGTTCTGCAGCAGGTGGGTATTTTCGCCCACGCCTTCGGCTGCGATCAGCATGCAGGCAAGGCCGTGATGGGTGGCGGCGACCAGTCGCGCTTCGGCGTGGTCCGCTGCGGCCAAAATGGCGAAGCCATCTTGGCTCAACTCTTCGGCAATCCCCCGTATGCGGTCACCGGCGACGCTGTCGGCCTTGATCGCACGGTGGACGATGAGGATGGGGAACTTGAGGTCCTTGTACATCAGGCAACTACCTCTGAAGGACGGGCTGTCCTTTTCAGGGTAGTTGCAGGTGCGGCCTTGTGTGCTGGGGTTTAGCCCGCAGAGGCCTCGGTCAACGCCTGCCACATCGAAGGCGCCCCGGCCGACTTGGCAATTGCCGCCAGCCGCTCGGCATGCGCCTCGAGCTCTTCGGCACTGGCCATGATCACCCGCCCGGGCGCACGGCCGGTAATGCGGCGAATCTCGCTGCCGCCACTGCCCTGCCCTTCGTTATCACCTTCAGCGCCATTGCCAGCCAGCGACAGGCTGGTCTGGCCACCGGTCATCGCCAGGTAGACGTCGGCCAGCAGTTCCGAGTCGAGCAAAGCGCCGTGCAGCTCACGGCCCGAGTTGTCGATGTCGTAGCGTTTGCACAGGGCGTCGAGGCTGTTGCGCTGCCCCGGGTGCCGGGAACGCGCCAGCAGCAGGGTATCGAGAATGGTGCAATGCTGCGAAAGGTCGGCGCGGTCGTGCTGGCCCAGCAGGGCGAACTCGTTGTTGATGAAGCCGACGTCGAACGCCGCGTTGTGGATGACCAGCGTGGCGCCCTGGATGAATTCGAAGAACTCCTCGGCGACCTCGGCGAACCGCGGCTTGCCGATCAGGAAGGTGTCGGTGATGCCGTGAACACCAATGGCGCCTTCGTCACTCTCGCGATCGGGCTGCAGGTAAACGTGGAAATGCCGCCCGGTCAGGCGACGGCCAATGACCTCGACACAACCGATCTCGATGATGCGATGGCCTTCACTGACCGGCATACCGGTGGTTTCGGTATCGAGAATGACCAGGCGTTTATCTTGCTGCTGCTCCACGCGGGGGCTCCCACTTGCTTCAGTGACAAAAGTGACAAAGCCGAGGATTGTACCCCAGCTCAGCGCGCGGCGCGCACCTCATCCACCCCACGGTTGGCCAGTTGGTCGGCGCGTTCGTTGCCCGGGTGGCCAATGTGGCCGCGCACCCACTTCCAGCTCACCTTGTGCCGGTTGACCTGTTCGTCGAGCATTTGCCAAAGGTCGGCGTTTTTCACCGGCTCCTTGGCGGCGGTCTTCCAGCCGCGCTTCTTCCAGTTGACCATCCATTCGTTGATGCCCTTCATCACGTACTGCGAGTCGGTGGTCAGCACCACCTCGCATTCACGCTTGAGCGACATCAGGCCCTGGATCGCGGCCATCAGCTCCATGCGGTTGTTGGTGGTCTCGCGTTCGCCGCCCCACAGTTCCTTCTCGACGCCCTTGTAGATCATCAGCACGCCCCAGCCGCCAGGGCCCGGGTTGCCCTTGCAGGCGCCATCGGTAAACATTTCGACGCTATCGCTCATGTACCACTCTTGTTCAGTGCTTTTCAGAATCAGGATTGGCCGCCGTACGGTTGACCTTGGCCAGCGGCAGCGGCAGCAGTTTGCCCATGGGTTCGCGGCGCTCCAGGCGCAACGGCCGCAGGCCGACCACCATCTTGCGCGCCACCAGCAGGTAGACGCCGCCGCCCGAGGTTTGCCAGTTGCCTGCCGCGCGTTCCCAGCCCGCCAGGCGTTGCTGCCAGGCCGGCGAGGCAAGCGGCGGACGATAGCACCCGAAGCGGCGTTTCTCCAGCGCGAAACCCAGCAGGTTGAGCCAGTCGCCCACCCGCGACGCCGAGATACAGCGCGCCTTGCGCAGGGCGCCATGGCTGAACAGGTGGCGCATGCCCCACCCGCTCCAGGGGTTGATACCGATGATCAGCAGATGCCCACCCGGGCGAACGGCGCTGGCGGCCTCGCGCAACAGGCCATGGGGTGACAGGCTGAAGTCCAGGCCATGCTGCAGCACCACCACGTCGGCGGCGTGCTCGCTCAACGGCCAGGCTTGCTCCTCACAGACGATCTCCACCCCCGGCAGCGGTGCCCCGAGGCGCACGTTGCGTTGCACCTGAGGGGCGCTGGGCGGCGCTTCGGCGCAGGGCCCATAGTGCACCAGGTAACCGCCGAAGAAGCGCCCGAGCTCTTCTTCCAGCAGTTTTTCTTCTTCCTTGAGCATCAGTTGCCCGAGCGGGCCGTTGAACCACTCACGGGCCAGGCTGATCAGCTCGACCCAGTCGGGGTCGGCCTGGGCAAAGGCTTGGTCGGTCATTGCGTTCTCCCTCGAAGGTTCTCGCGCCACGCCATCGCGGCTAAGATGCCCTCATGTCCCACGCTTGGCGATACGGATCCGCACCATGATACAGATCGATGCTCTCCCCGCTTTCTCCGACAACTACATCTGGTTGTTACAGGATACTGCCAAACGCCGCTGTGCGGTGGTCGACCCTGGCGATGCCGGCCCAGTGGAAGGATGGCTGGCGGCCCACCCCGACTGGGTGTTGACCGATATTCTGGTCACCCACCACCATAACGACCATGTCGGCGGTGTCGAACGGCTCAAGCAACTGACCGATGCCAAGGTCTACGGCCCGGCCAACGAGCGCATCCCCGCCCGCGATGTAGCGCTGGCGGACGGCGATGAAATCACGGTACTCGGCGTGCCCTTCCAGGTCATCGGCGTGCCCGGGCACACACTTGGCCATATCGCCTTCTATTCGGCGCAACCGGCAACGCCCCTGCTGTTCAGTGGCGATACCCTGTTCGCGGCCGGCTGTGGGCGCATGTTCGAGGGCACCGCCGAACAGATGCACCCGTCGCTGCAGCGCCTGGCCGCCCTGCCCGAGCACACCGAGGTGTATTGCGCCCACGAATACACGCTGAGCAACCTGCGTTTTGCCAAAGCCGTCGAACCGCAAAACCTGCACGTTCTGCAACGCTTCGACGAGGTTACCCAGCTGCGCGCCGAAAATCGCATCACATTGCCATCAACGATCGGCTTGGAACGCCTGACGAACCCCTTTATTCGCACGACTGAAACATCCGTTAAACAAAAAGCAGACGAATGGAAGGGACATTCAAACACCACGCATGTCGCTGTTTTTGCTGCCTTGAGGTCTTGGAAGGACACCTTCTGATAACCTCAAGATATATCGCATGTGCGGCACAACGGTTGACCCGGCGGGTAGCGGTTTCTAGAATCGCCGAAATTTTTCGCCCGGAAACCTGTCCCAGCCGATGCCTTCCCGTAGCCGCAGAACCTCTCATTCCGTCGCCCTGACGCGCCTGGCCCAGATCAGTGCGCTGGCCCTGGCCGCCACCTTGGTGGGCTGCCAGAGCACCCGTCAGCTCGACGAATCCGATAGCGTTCGCGCGCACAACTACCAGGCGCGGATCAAGCACAAACCGGCACCGCTGCTGGTCAAACCAGCCGAGCAGGCGCCGCAGGACGTGTGGGAACGCATGCGCCAAGGCTTCGCCCTGCAGGACAGCATCGACGTCAACCCGCGCATCGAACAGCAGCGCCTGTGGTTTGCCAGCAACCCACGCTTCATCGAAAGCGCGGGCGAGCGTGGCAGCCTCTACCTGCACTACATTGTCGAACGCCTCGAAGAGCGCGACATGCCGCTGGAACTGGCCCTGCTGCCAGCCATCGAAAGCGCCTACAACCCGATGGCCTACTCGCGTGCCCATGCAGCGGGCATGTGGCAGTTCATCCCGTCCACCGGGCGCCACTTCAACCTGCGCCAGACCAATTTCTACGACGGCCGCCGCGACGTGACCGCGTCGACCAACGCCGCACTGGACTACCTGAGCCGCCTGCACGACATGTTCAACGGTGACTGGCTGCTGGCCCTGGCGGCCTACAATGCCGGTGAAGGTACCGTCAGCCGTGCGATCGAGCGCAACGAACGGCTCGGCCTGCCGACCGACTACTGGAACCTGCCACTGCCGCAGGAAACCCGCGACTACGTGCCCAAGCTTTTGGCCCTGTCGCAAGTGGTGTCCACGCCTGACGCTTATGGCGTCAACCTGAACCCGATCGCCAACGAACCCTACTTCGAGGCGGTGGCCATCAATGATCGCCTAGACCTGTCGCGCGTTGCCGCCTTTGCCGACATCGACGAAGACGAGCTGATCCAGCTCAACCCGGCCTTCAAGAAGCGCATGACCGTGGACGGTCCCCAGCAACTGCTGGTACCGACTGCCAAAGCGCAATTGCTGTCCGCCAGCCTGTCCAACCTCAAGCCTGAGCAATTGGTCAGCCTGCAACCGAACAAGGCCGTGTTCGCCCGCGCCGTGGCCGAAGCCAAGGCACCCGCGACGGCCGCGCGCAGCTACCGGGTAAAACGGGGCGACAACTTGGGCAGCATCGCCAAGGCCAACCGGGTGTCGGTCCGGGACATCAAGCGCTGGAACCGCATGTCGGGCAACAGCCTGAAGGCAGGCCAGGTATTGGCACTGCGCGGTGGTAATGCGCCGAGCGCCGCGGGCAACCGGGTAGCGGCGTCTTCGCAGCGTTCAACCCAATACAAGGTGCGCAAGGGCGACTCGCTGTACCTCGTGGCCAAGCGCTTCAATGTCGAGATGAAGCACCTCAAACGCTGGAACCCGCGCAGCGGGCATGCGCTAAAACCCGGTCAGACGCTGACGGTTTACCTGTCGCATTGATGTAACGCCAGGGGCCGCGCAGCGGCCCTTTCGCGTCGCAAGGCTGCTCCTACAGGTACAGCGTTACCTGCACTGGGCTTTCCCGCCAATACCGCCTTCAAAACCTCTCTTTTTCCAACCCCACCAAGCTGTTACTGTACTCGATCAAAGCCCAACGCCTCTGGATCGGATGCCGACTTGATACGTCCCCTCCTGCTGTCAATCAGCCTGGCCTTGAGCTTTCCCGCCGTCGCGATGGTGAGCGAAAGCCACGGATACGCGCAGTTCGGCACGCTCAAGTACCCAGCCACATTCACCCACTTCGACTGGGTCAACCCGCAAGCGCCTAAAGGCGGCACCTTGCGGGCTATGGCATTCGGTACCTTCGACACGCTCAACCCTTACACCTTCAAGGGATCGAGCCCGATTACCACGCCAAACTTCCAGCAATATGGCATCAGCGAGCTGAACGAGCCGTTGATGATCGGCACCGGGCAGTACGACCCCTCGGGCGACGAACCGACCTCAAGCTACGGCCTGATCGCACGCTCGGTGGAGTACAGCGAGGACCGCAGCTGGGTCGTGTTCAACCTGCGCCCGCAGGCACGCTTCCATGACGGCCACCCGATCACCTCGGCGGACGTCGCGTTCTCCTATCGCACGCTGCTCAAGGATGGCCACCCCCTCTACCGCACCAACCTGCAGGAAGTGCAACGGGTAGACATACTTGGCCCCTTGCGCATCCGCTTCGTCTTCAAGCGCGCCGGCAACCCGCTGCTGATCCTGCGCCTGGGCGAAATGCCGGTGCTGCCCAAGCATTACTGGCAGGGCCGCGACTTCAAGGCGACCACCTTCGAGCCGCCGCTGGGCAGCGGCCCCTACCGCATTACCCAGGTTGAGCCTGGCCGGCGGCTGGTGTTCGAACGGGTGAAGAACTACTGGGGCAAGGACCTCGCCGTCAACCGTGGCAAGTACAACTTCAAGCGGGTCGAATACGAGTTCTACCGTGACGCCACCGTGGCGTTCGAAGCGTTCAAGGCCGGCGAATTCGATATCTATATCGAACACCAGGCCAAAAACTGGGCCAATGGCTACAACTTCCCGGCGGTGCGCCGCGGCGATGTGATCAAGGCACAGATCCCGCACCGTATTCCGACCCAGACCCAAGGCCTGTTCATGAACAGCCGCAGGGCCACGTTCAGCGACCCGCGCGTGCGCCAGGCACTGGGCCTGATGCTCGACTTCGAGTGGACCAACCGCGCCCTGTTCAGCAGCGCCTACCGCCGTTCGACCAGCTACTACCCCAACAGCGAATTCGCCGCCAGCGGCCTGCCCACCGGCAAGGAATGGCTGCTGCTGGCACCGTTCCGCGACCAACTGCCCGAAAAGCTCTTCAGCGAGCCCTACAAGGTCAGCCAGACCGATGGCCGCGGCATCAACCGCCAAACCCTGCGCCAAGCCCTGGCCCTGCTCGGCGAAGCGGGCTGGAAGCTAAACGGCCAGCGCCTGGTGGACAGCAAAGGCCAGCAGTTGCGCCTGGAGCTGCTGCTGGTAAACCCGAACCTCGAACGTATCCTGCAACCTTATGTCGAAAATCTGTCCAGCATCGGTATCGACGCACGCTTGCGCACCGTGGACCGCGCCCAGTACAAACAACGCCTGGACCAGTTCGATTTCGACATGATTCTGATGACCCTGAACCAGACCTTGAGCCCAGGCCTAGAACAGTGGCTGTACTTTCACTCAAGCCAAGCCGCGACCAAGGGCAGCAAGAACTATGCTGGGGTCAAGGACCCGGTGGTCGACCACCTGCTCGACACCTTGCTCGCCGCGCGCACCCGCGACGACCAGGTCGCCGCCGCCCGCGCCTTGGACCGCGTGCTTTCATGGCAGTACTACATGATCCCCAACTGGTATCTCGACAATCACCGCCTGGCCTACCGCAACCGGTTCGCCTTTGTCACCACGCCGCCCTACACCCTCGGGCTGAACAGCTGGTGGATCAAGCCTTCGGAGAAAGCCAAATGATGCCAACGCACCGCCTGCGCCAGCTGGCCGGCAGCCTGCTGCTCGCGTGCCTAAGCCTGCCCACGCTGGCCGCCCCCCAACACGCACTGACGCTCTACGACGAGGCGCCGAAATACCCCGCCGACTTCAAGCATTTCGACTACGTGAACCCCGATGCGCCCAAGGGCGGCACGTTCCGCCAGTCCAGCTTCGGCGGCTTCGATAGCCTCAACCCCTTCATCAACAAGGGTGTGGCCGCCGAAAACATCAGCGTCATCTACGACACCCTGATGCGCCAGAGCCAGGACGAGCCGTTCACCGAATACGGCCTGGTTGCCGGCAAAATCGAAAAAGCCCCGAACAACAGCTGGGTACGCTTCTACCTGCGCCCCGAAGCCCGCTTCCATGACGGCCACCCGATGCGTGCCGACGACGTGGTCTTCACCTTCAATGCCCTGATCAAGGACGGCGCGCCGCTGTACCGCCAGTACTACGCCGACGTTGCCGAAGTGGTCGCCGAAGACCCGCTGCGGGTGCTGTTCAAGTTCAAGCACCAGAACAACCGCGAACTGCCGCTGATTCTCGGCCAGCTGCCTGTGCTACCCAAACACTGGTACGAAAACCGCGACTTCAACCGCGGCAACCTGGAAATACCGCTGGGCAGCGGCCCGTACAAGGTCGCCGAGGTCAAGGCCGGGCGTACCATCCGCTACGAGCGGGTCAAGGACTACTGGGCCAAGGACCTGCCGATCAACCGTGGTCAGTTCAACTTCGATGCCATGACCTTCGACGCTTACCGCGACACGGCCGTAGCGCTGGAGGCATTGAAGGCTGGGGCGTTCGACTACGCGCTCGAGGTAAGCGCAAAAAACTGGGCCACCGCCTACAACGTCCCGGCGGTCCGCGATGGCCGCTTGATCAAGGAAGAGCTGCCCAACGGCAACCCCACCGGCATGCAGGGTTTCATCTTCAACCTGCGCAAACCGGTCTTCCAGGACATCCGCGTGCGCCAGGCGCTGAGCCTGCTGCTGGACTTCGAGTGGACCAACAAGCAGCTGTTCAACGGTGCCTACACCCGCACCGGCAGCTACTTCGAAAACTCCGACATGGCCGCCAGGGGCGTGCCCTCCCCTGACGAGCTGAAAATACTCGAACCGCTGCGCGGCAAGGTGCCCGAGCAGGTCTATAGCGAGGCGTTCCACAACCCGGTCACCGACGCCAGCGGCATGATCCGTGAACAGCAGCGCCAGGCCTACAAGCTTCTGCAGGAGGCCGGCTGGAAAATCGTCGACGACAAGATGGTCGACAAGGACGGCAAGCCGGTGTCCATCGAGTTCCTGCTGGCCCAGACCGAATTCGAGCGCATTCTGCTGCCGTTCAAACGCAACCTTGCCGACTTGGGCATTGACCTGAACATCCGCCGGGTCGACGTTTCGCAATACATCAACCGCCTGCGCTCACGCGACTACGACATGATCGTCGGCGGTTACCCGCAATCCAATTCGCCAGGCAACGAACAGCGCGAGTTCTGGTCCAGCGCCGCCGCCGACAACCCCGGCAGCCGCAACTTCATCGGCCTGCGTGACCCGGCCATCGACCAACTGGTGGAACAGTTGATCAACGCCGACTCACGCCAGAGCCTGATCAACCACGCACGGGCGCTGGACCGCGTGCTGCTGTGGGGCTACTACGTGATCCCCAACTGGCACATCAAGACCTGGCGCGTGGCCTACTGGAACCACATCGGCCACCCGAGCGTCTCGCCCAAGTACGACATCGGCATCGACACCTGGTGGATCAAGCCTGGCGTGACCCCAGCCGTCACCGATGCCTCTGCGGGCGAGGCCAACTGAGATGCTGGCCTATATCCTGCGCCGCCTGCTGCTGATCATCCCGACCCTGTTCGGCATCCTGATCATCAACTTCATCATCGTCCAGGCCGCGCCCGGCGGCCCGGTCGAGCAAATGATCGCCAAGCTCGAAGGCTTCGAAGGCGCTACCAGCCGCATCGCCGGCGGCGGCGCCGAAGTCTCGGTGGCCGGTTCCAGCTACCGCGGCGCGCAGGGCCTGGACCCGGCGCTGATTGCCGAGATCGAGCGTATGTACGGCTTCGACAAGTCACCGCCCGAACGCCTCTGGATCATGATCAAGAACTACGCCCAGCTGGATTTTGGCGACAGCTTCTTCCGCGATGCCAAGGTCATCGACCTGATCATCGAGAAGATGCCGGTGTCGATCTCGCTAGGGTTATGGAGCACCCTGATCATGTACCTGGTGTCCATCCCCCTGGGCATCGCCAAGGCCGTGCGCCACGGCAGCCACTTCGACGTCTGGACCAGTTCGGCGATCATCGTCGGCTACGCCATCCCGGCGTTCCTGTTCGCCATCCTGCTGATTGTATTGTTCGCCGGTGGCAGCTACTTCGACTGGTTCCCGCTGCGGGGGCTGACCTCGAACAACTTCGATGAACTGTCCACCACCGGCAAGGTGCTCGACTACTTCTGGCACCTGGTGCTGCCGATCACCGCACTGGTCATCGGCAACTTCGCCACCATGACCCTGCTGACCAAAAACAGCTTCCTCGACGAGATCAACAAGCAGTACGTGGTCACCGCCAAGGCCAAAGGCCTGAGCCGCTCGCGGGTGCTGTACGGGCATGTGTTCCGTAACGCCATGCTGCTGGTGATCGCCGGCTTCCCCTCGGCCTTCATCGGCATCTTCTTCACAGGCTCGCTGCTGATCGAGGTGATTTTCTCGCTCGACGGCCTGGGCCTGATGAGCTTCGAGGCGGCCATCAACCGCGACTACCCGGTGGTCTTCGGCACCCTGTTCATCTTCACCCTGCTAGGGCTGGTGGTGAAACTGATCGGCGACCTGACCTACACCCTGGTCGATCCACGCATCGACTTCGCCAGCCGGGAGCACTGACATGGCACTGTCCCCTCTCAACCGCCGGCGCTTCGAGCGCTTCAAGGCCAACCGCCGCGGCTGGTGGTCGTTGTGGCTGTTCCTCATCCTGTTCGGCCTGAGCCTGGGCGCCGAGCTGATCGCCAACGACAAACCGATTGCCGTGCGTTACGACGGCGAGTGGTACTTCCCTGCGTTCAAGCGCTACCCGGAGACCACCTTTGGCGGCGAGTTCCCGCTGGAGGCCAACTACAAGAGCCCGTACATCCGCGAACTGCTGGCCAAGAAAGACAGCTTCGTGCTGTGGGCGCCAATCCCCTTCAGTTACCAAAGCATCAACTACGACCTCAAGGTCCCGGCCCCCGCCCCGCCTTCGGCGGACAACTGGCTGGGCACCGATGACCAGGGCCGTGATGTGATGGCGCGGGTGATCTACGGCTTCCGCGTGTCGGTGCTGTTCGCCCTGACCCTGACCATCCTCAGTTCCATCGTCGGCGTCATCGCCGGGGCCTTGCAGGGCTTTTATGGCGGCTGGGTCGACCTGGCCGGTCAGCGCTTTCTGGAGATTTGGTCGGGCTTGCCGGTGCTGTACCTGCTGATCATCCTCGCAAGCTTCGTGCAGCCCAACTTCTGGTGGCTGCTGGGGATCATGCTGCTGTTCTCGTGGATGAGCCTGGTGGACGTGGTGCGCGCCGAGTTCCTGCGTGGCCGCAACCTTGAATACGTGCGCGCCGCCCGCGCCCTGGGCATGCGCAATGGCGCGATCATGTACCGGCACATTCTGCCCAACGCGATGATCTCGACCATGACCTTCATGCCGTTCATCCTCACCGGCGCCATCGGCACGCTGACCGCCCTGGACTTCCTCGGCTTCGGCCTGCCCGCTGGCTCGCCGTCGCTGGGCGAACTCGTCGCCCAAGGCAAATCCAACCTGCAGGCGCCATGGCTGGGCATCAGCGCCTTCGCCGTGCTGGCGGTGATGCTGAGCTTGCTGGTGTTCATCGGCGAATCCGCCCGCGATGCCTTCGACCCAAGGAAATGACATGAGCGAACATAACCTGATCGAAGTGCGTGATCTCGCGGTGGAGTTCGTCACCGGCGAGCAGGTCAACCGGGTGGTCGACGGCATCAGTTTCGACATCCGCAAGGGCGAGACCCTGGCCCTGGTCGGCGAGAGCGGCTCGGGCAAATCGGTGACCGCCCACTCGATCCTGCGCCTGCTGCCCTACCCCCTCGCCCGCCACCCCAGCGGCAGCATCCGCTACGAGGGCAAAGACTTGCTGCAGCAGAGCGAGAAGGCCTTGCGGCATATCCGTGGCAACCGCATTGCCATGATCTTCCAGGAGCCGATGACCTCGCTGAACCCGCTGCACTGCATCGAGAAGCAGATCAACGAAATCCTGCTGCTGCACAAAGGCCTGACCGGCAAGGAAGCCACCGCACGCACGCTGGAGCTGTTGGAACTGGTCGGGATTCCCGAACCGCGCAAGCGCCTCAAGGCCCTGCCGCACGAGTTGTCCGGTGGGCAGCGGCAGCGGGTAATGATCGCCATGGCGCTGGCCAACGAGCCAGAACTGCTCATTGCCGACGAACCCACCACCGCGCTGGACGTGACCGTGCAGTTGAAGATTCTCGACCTGCTCAAGGAGCTGCAGGCGCGGTTGGGCATGGCGCTGCTGTTGATCAGCCATGACCTGAACCTGGTGCGGCGCATTGCCCACCGCGTGTGCGTGATGCAGCGCGGGCAGATTGTCGAGCAGGCGGATTGCGCGACGCTGTTCAGTGCGCCGCAGCATCACTACACGCAGATGCTGATCAATGCCGAACCCAGCGGCCAACCTGCCCACAACCCAGTCGGCGCGCCGTTGCTGGAGGTGGATGACCTCAAGGTCTGGTTCCCCATCAAAAAAGGCTTCTTGCGGCGCACCGTGGACCATGTGAAGGCGGTGGACGGCATCAACTTCAGCTTGCCCCAGGGGCAGACGCTGGGGATTGTCGGCGAGAGTGGCTCGGGCAAGTCGACGCTCGGGCTGGCCATCTTGCGCTTGATTTCAAGCCAGGGCGGCATTCGCTTTCACGGCCAAGACCTCGCCGGGCTGAACCAGAAGGCAGTACGCCCACTGCGGCGAGAAATGCAGGTGGTGTTCCAAGACCCGTTTGGCAGCCTCAGCCCACGCATGTGCGTGGCAGACATCGTAGGTGAAGGGTTGCGAATTCACCGCATCGGCACCGCTGAAGAGCAGGAAGCGGCGATCATTGCTGCGTTGGAGGAAGTGGGGCTGGACCCGCGGACACGGCACCGCTACCCGCACGAGTTCTCGGGCGGGCAGCGCCAGCGCATTGCGATTGCCCGGGCGTTGGTGTTGAAACCGGCGTTGATCCTGCTGGATGAACCCACCTCGGCGCTGGACCGCACGGTGCAGCGGCAGGTGGTGGAGTTGCTACGCAGCCTGCAGCAGAAGTACAACCTGACCTACCTGTTCATCAGCCATGACCTGGCAGTGGTCAAGGCGCTGAGCCATCAGTTGATGGTGATCAAGCAGGGGCAGGTGGTGGAGCAAGGGGATGCGCAGGCGATCTTCCACGCGCCGCAGCATGCGTATACGCGGCAGTTGTTGGAGGCGGCGTTTTTGGAAGTTGAGACGGCGGGCTAGGTTTCGGAGCGTTGTTTGATCCTCAAGGCATACGCCTTCCACTGTAGGAGCAGCCTTGTGCTGCGAAGAGGCCGGTGGCAGCGCTGAAGATTCCCGGTGGGGTCACGGGCCTCTTCGCAGCACAAGGCTGCTCCTACACAGATCGCGCATGACCGGAGGGGCACCATTGCGACCTCCCTCCCTACCGATCTCGGCACACGCTATATATTTTTGTATACATCGTTGTAACCACCCGTAAACAACGCTAGGATTCCCCGCGGTTGGCCATCTGCCATCCTGCCATCTTTTTTGCGATCGCTGACTGATCACGCCCTGGGGAGGTCGTGGTCGGTTAATTTCGCCTATCGCTATATACAACAATATATAACGTTGCCAGGCCCGCCACCGCCATGGCCGACCCAGGAGCAGTAATGAAGCCGCTAACACCGCGCACCGTGATGGTTGCCGTCGCAGCCCTCGGTGCTCAACCCGCTGTCGCCGAACAGAACAACACCTTCAACCTCGGCGAAATCCAGATTTCCGCACCACGGGACGAAACGCTGTCCACGGGTGGTAGCGTCATCGACTTGAAAGACATTCGGCTGCACGACCGCGAGACCGTCGGCAGCGCACTCACATTGGCCCCTGGGGTCAACCTCGGTTACATCGGTGGTCGCGCCGAGCAGGTGGTATTCGTGCGCGGTTTCGATCGCCTGCAGGTGCCGGTGTTCATCGACGGCATTCCCACCTACGTACCTTACGACGGCAACATCGACCTGGGGCGTTTCACCACCTACGACCTGTCACGCATCCAGGTGGACAAGGGCTTCGCCTCACTGCTGTACGGCCCCAACACCCTGGGCGGGGCGATCAACCTGGTGACCCGCCGCCCCACGCAAGCGTTCGAGGGCGAAGTGGGTGGGGGGCTGGAGCTGACCGATCACGGTAACGTGAATGCCTACCGCAGTTACGCCAACGTGGGTTCCAACCAGGGCCTGTGGTGGGTTCAGGGCGGCGTGTCGTATGTCGATTACGACTACACCCTGCTGCCCGATGACTTCAAGCCAACCAACAACCAGCAGGGCACGGGGCGGCGCGAGAACAGCAACCACCGCGACAGCAAATTCAGCTTCAAAGTGGGCTTCACCCCCAGTGAAACCGATGAATACGTGCTCGGCTACGTTCAGCAGGAAGGCAGCAAGGGCCAACCGCCGTATGCCGGCGACCTGCCGACCACCGGCCAACGTGCGCGCTGGTGGGAGTGGCCGCGGTCGGACAATACCAGTGTGTTCATCGCCACCAAGACCGGCTTTGGCGAGCACGCCCTGAAAACGCGCGTGTACCACGACACCTTCAAGAACTCGCTGGAAAGCTTCACCTATCGCAATGGCGTGGTCGGCGCTTTGCAGCCGGGCTTCCCCAGTAAATACGATGACGAGAGCAGCGGCTTTTCGGTGGAAGGCGACTTGGCCTTGAGCGAGGCCAACCGCCTGGGCATTGCCTATCACTTCAAAGACGATGTGCATCGCTCGCGTGATGGCGCCAACCCCCAGACCCACTTCCGCGACCAGACTCAGTCGATTGCCCTGGAAGACACCCTGCGCCTGAACGACATCTTCAGCGTGGTGGGCGGCGTCTCGTACAACTACCGCAAGAGCCTGGACGCACAGAACTACGGCACCAACGCCAGCTCGCCATCGCAGGCCACGCTCTACGACGAACCCACCGGCAGCAACGACGCCGTCAACGCGCAACTGGGCCTGTTCGCCAATACCAACCCGCTGCTGGGCACCCACGACGACGGCCAACTGCGCCTGACCGTGGCACGCAAAAGCCGCTTCGCGACCATCAAGGACCGCTACTCGACGCGCTTCGGCACGGTGATCCCCAGCCCCGACTTGAAGTCTGAGCGGGCGACTCACTATGAGCTCGGCTACAGCGGCCAGATCGCCCCGCAATGGAAGCTGGACGCCGCGCTGTTCGTGGCCAACATCGAGGACTCCATTCAAAACGTCACGGTACCCGCGCAGCCTAACTGCGCTGCGCCCTGCGGCCAGTACCAGAACATTGCCAAAGCGCGAAACCAGGGTGTGGAGCTTGGCATCAACGGCGACCTGGGCAACTGGGAATTGGCGGCAAACTACACCTGGCTCGACCGCGAGAACCTCAGCGACCACGACCTGCACCCGACCGATACCCCACGCCACAGCGCGTTCGGCTCGGCCTCGTGGCATCTGGGTGACTGGCAACACACTGCCAGCGTGGAAGCCGCATCGCGTCGCTACAACACCTCGGACGGCAACCAGATGGCGCCCGGCTACGCGGTGTACAACCTCAAGAGTGGCTACCGCTTCAGCAACGATGTGCTGATCGAGGGCGGCATTCGCAACCTGTTCGACCGGCTGTATGAGTACAGCGAGGGCTACCCTGAAATGGGCCGTCAATACTTCGTGCAATTCAATGTGCCGCTGTAACCGCTGGCTGGCGGGCCTGCTGCTGACGGTCAGCACGCTGCTGAACGCTGCCCCGCAAACCGTGGTGGTCATGACCAGCTACCCCGAAGAGGTGATGACGCGGATCGAGGATGGCTTTGCTCAAGCCCACCCAGGCTATCGCCTGCACATCCTCTGGCGCCAGGGCTTCGATGCCCTGCCCTATCTGCTGCAAGCACAGCAGGGCGGTGTCGATGTCTATTGGGCACCGTCGCCGGGCAACTTCGCCCGGCTGGCGAACGCCGGTAGCTGGCAACCCCTGGGGATCAGCCTGCAGGGCCTGCCGGCACAGATCGGTGGTTTGTCATTGCGTGACCAACGCCAGCTGTACCAGGCAACCGAGCTCGCGGGCTATGGCTTTGCCATCAACGCCACGTCGCTGGGCGAACTGGGGGTTCCGGTACCAAGGGACTGGCCAGACTTGCTCGACCCACGACTGCGCGGGCGCATTGCGCTACCAGATCCAGGCCGGGTCGGCTTTGCGCCGGTCCTGCTGGATATCGTCTTGCGTGCCTATGGCTGGGAACGTGGCTGGGCCCTCTGGAGTGAACTGGCCGGCCAGGCGCGCCTGGTAACGCGGGGTGGCACCCTGGTCAGTGATGAAGTGACCAGCGGGCGTGCAGCCGTCGGGTTGTCGATCGATTTCTTTGTCGCCTCGGCCAAAGCCAATGGCGAGCCGGTGGATTTCGTCTATCCGGCCCATGGCGGCCTTAACCCTGCATTCATCGCCATTACAGCCCACAGCCAGGCATTGGCGGGTGCCCGAGCGTTTGCGCAGTTCGTGCTGTCGGAAGCAGGCCAAGGGCTGCTGGCCGATGCCGATATCCGCAAACTGCCCGTGCGCCCCAGTGTCTATCGGCAGTTGCCGGCGGACTACCATGACCCGTTCGTTGCTGCCGGCCTGGGCGCCTATGACTACGGCAACGGTAGCTCACGCGAACGCCTGGCCTTGATCAGCTCATTGTTCACCCACTGGCTCGGCATGCCCCATGAAGCCTTGGGCGAGCTCTGGGCTCGGCTGCACGCGGCCGAAGCAGCTGGGCTGGACGTCACCGCCATACGCCAACAGTTGACTGCACCGCCCCTGGATGCCGAACAAGCCGAAGCGAAGCCCTTGCTGGCACTGTTCGCGGCGCGCCAGGACCAGGGCATGACGCAAGCGCCGGCCACCGACGCGGACGAACTCGGCCGCCGGGAAATCAGCTGGCAGTTCCAGGCCGCGCTTCACCGAGCAGAGGCAGCCCGTTTGCTCGATGGTTTGGGGCAGTGACTGCCGTACGCGCCGCCTGGTTGATGATGGGTTTGCTGACGAGCCTGCTCGCCAGCGCCGCGACCACGCACACCGCGGCCAACCGTGAAGCCTACGCCCAGCCGTTCACCGGGCTGGACGAAGGCCAACTGGAACGCTTCTTCCGCGGGCGCAGCCTGTTCCGCCAGGCTTGGGTGGTTGCACCGTCCCGAGACGAGGCGGTGGATGGCCTTGGGCCGCTGTACAACCGGGTGTCGTGCATCGCCTGCCACCCCAAGAACGGCCGCGGCCAGGCACCTGAACACGGGCAGCCGATGCGCAGCATGTTGCTGCGCTTGTCCCTGCCGGGGCACGACGACCATGGCGGGCCAAAGCCTCACCCCCTCTACGGCGATCAGTTGAACGATCAGGGTGTGCCTGGCGTGCTGGGTGAAGGGCGCGCCCATGTGCACTGGGAGGAGCAGGCGGTGCCGCTGGGCGATGGCGAAACCGTCATGCTGCGCAAGCCGCGTGTCGAGCTGCGTGAGCTGGCTTATGGGCCATTGGACGCGGTGTTAACGTCGGCACGCGTGGGTTCGCCGGTCATTGGCCTTGGTTTGCTGGAGGCTATCGATGAGCGCACCCTGCACGCCATGGCCTCCGAAGCCAAACCAGATGGCGTTACGGGGCAGGTCAATCAGGTGTGGAGTGTCGAGCGACAACGCACCGAGGCAGGCCGCTTTGGCCTCAAGGCCAACCAACCGGACCTGCGCCAACAAATCGCCCACGCCATGCTGGGTGATCTTGGCATCACGTCCCCGCTCGCCCCCGTGCAGAACTGCACGCCCACTCAACTGGCCTGTGCCCAAGCAGCGCATGGCGGCGAGCCGGAGTTGGACGCCCTGCAACTCGGCGACCTGCATTTCTACCTCGCTCACCTGGCCGTACCGGCCCGTCGACAACAGGCCGAACCTGCGGTCATTGAGGGCGAAAAACTGTTCACTGCCAGTGGCTGCACCGCCTGTCACCGCCCCGAGCTGATCACCGGCACACACCCGCTTTATCCCGCCCTGACACAGCAACGCATCGCGCCGTATACCGACCTGTTACTGCACGACATGGGCCCCGGCCTGGCCGATGGCCGTGAAGACTCTCTCGCCAACGGTCGGCAGTGGCGCACGGCGGCGTTGTGGGGGCTTGGCCTGAGCGAACGGATTACCCCCGGCAGCGGCTATCTGCACGACGGCCGAGCGCGCACCCTGGAAGAAGCGATTGTCTGGCATGGCGGTGAAGCAGAAGTGGCCCGGCAACGCTATGCGGCGCTGAGCAAAGGCGAGCGGCAGGCGATACGTGCGTTTCTTGAATCTTTGTAGCGCTTGCAAAAAAACCACAGCCCGCACGACAATAAGATTCATTACCACTCGCGAACTATTCCATCACCATGCCCGCCAACGATCTATCCCTGCGTAGCGCCGTCAATGATCTGTACTGCGAACATCACGGCTGGCTCAATGGCTGGCTGCGCAAACGCCTGGGCAATACGTTCGATGCCGCCGACCTGACGCAGGACACCTTCGTGCGGGTGATCAAGGCACGCAGTGCGCTGGATATTCGCGAGCCACGCCCCTATCTGTCGCGAATTGCCAAGGGCCTGCTGATCGACCTGATTCGTCGACGCTCACTGGAGCAGGCCTACCTGGAGGCCTTGGCTAGCCTGCCGGAGGCGTTGCAGCCTTCGCTGGAGGAACAGGCGATCCTGTTGCAGGCACTGGTAGAAATCGACCGCCTGCTGCAAGGGCTTGGCCCGAAGGTGAAGCAGGTGTTCACGCTGTCGCAGTTCGACGGCCTGACCTACCCGCAGATTGCCGAGCACATGAACATCAGCGTGCGCAGCGTCAACAACTACATGGCCAAAGCCATGGAGCATTGCTGTTTGATGCAGTTGCAACTGGCATGAGCCTGTCGCCCGCCGAGTTGAACGCCATCAGTGTCGCCGCGCGCTGGTACGCGCGGCTGCACTCGGGCATCGCCACCGACGCCGACCGCAGCGCCTGGAACGACTGGCTAGTTGCCGACCCGGCCCACCGTCAGGCCTGGCAACGCATGGCCGCCGTGGGCGAGCAGATGACCCGCGTGCCCGGCGCCCTGGCGGCCCCTGCCTTGCGCGGCGCCGAGCGCTCTCGGCGCCAGCTGTTGCGCAGTGTCGTGATACTGGTGCCGGCCACTTCGCTGGGCTGGCTGGGTTGGCGCAGCGACACCTCGCAACAACTGCTGGCCGACTACCGCACCGCCGTGGGTGAACGCCGCGCGTTTCGCTTGCCCGATGGCGGCTCGTTGCTGCTGAACACCGACACGTCGGTGAACCTCAAGTACGACGGCCAGCAACGGGTGCTGGAACTGTTGCGCGGCGAAATTCTGGTCACCACGGCGGCCGACCCCGCGCAACGGCCGTTCAGTGTGCGCACCCGGCATGGCCAGGTACGGGCGCTGGGCACGCGTTTTCTGGTTCGCTCCCAAGCCTTGGAGGGTGACGTGGCCGTGCTCGAGAAGGCGGTGGAAGTGAGGGCGTCCAGCGGTGCGTTGACAGTGCGTGTGGAAGCTGGGCAATCCATCGCGTTTTCTGACCGTTCGGTGGGGGCAATACGGCGCAATGACGCCTCTGTAGGGGCCTGGCAACAAGGCAGCATCATCGCCCTGGATCGCCCCTTGGGTGAACTGCTGGCGGACCTCTCGCGCTATCGCACCGGGGTGCTGCGCTGTGATCCCCGCATTGCCCAGTTGAAGGTTTCTGGCGCGTTCCCCATCGATGACACCGACCGGGCATTGGCGGCACTGGAGACCGGGTTTGCGCTGCGCGTCACGCGCTACAGCCGTTTTTGGGTCACCGTATCGCCGCCCCCTTCCCCAGCGGGCTGAAAAAACTTTCGCGGGTTTTGCACTTTTCTTACACGACGTTCGGCTCATCCCCCAAAGGGTTCTATTGATTGTTTTCAGGGGGAGGATTGGTATGTCTGCTGTGTTCAAGCGTGGTCGTCTGGCGACTGCAATAAATGTCGGGCTGTTGGCGGCAACCACCGCCGGCGCCTGGCCCATGACGACGTATGCAGCGCCGCAGCCGACGCAGCAAAATGCCGTACGGTCGTACACTATTGCGGGGGGCAGCCTGACTGAAGTCCTCAGCCGCTTCGCCAGTGCGGCGGGCGCCGCGATTTCGTTCGATGCCCGGCAAACAGACGGTTTGCAGAGCCCCGGCCTCAAAGGTGCGTTCGGTGTCAGCGAGGGCTTTACCCAGATTCTGGCAGGCAGCGGCCTGCAGGCCGAGCCGCGGTCAAACGGCACTTATGTGCTGCAGGCGGTGCCGTCGTCGGGCTCGGCACTGGAGCTGGGGGCCACCAACATCACCAGCCAGGTGCTGGGCGCAACCACTGAGAACAGCGGCTCGTACACCACGGGCGCAGTGACCATCGGCAAGGGCGAGCACTCGCTCAAGGAGACGCCGCAGTCGGTCACGGTGATGACGCGCAAAATGATGGACGACCAGAACCTGTACACCATCGATCAGGTCATGGAAAAGACGCCCGGCATCACCGTGTACGACTCGACCATGGGCGGCAAATACTTCTATTCGCGCGGGTTCCGCATGTCGGGCCAGTACCAGTACGACGGCGTGCCGCTGGACATGGGCAACCTCTATGTTCAAGCCGACAGCTTCAGCAGTGACATGGCCTACTACGACCGGGTCGAGGTGCTGCGCGGCGCAGCCGGCATGATGAAAGGGTCGGGCGGGACCGCTGGCGGGGTGAACTTCGTGCGCAAGCGTGGCCTGGCGGCGGCGCATACCGACATCACCCTGTCCGGAGGCAGTTGGGACAACTATCGCGGGCAGCTCGACACCGGTGGGCCGCTGAACGCAGCCGGCACCTTGCGTGGCCGGGCAGTCGTGGCGGAGCAGAGCCGGCATTACTCGGTCGACGACGCCAACCGCAAGGACCAGGTGTACTACGGCGCCCTCGACGTCGATGTCAGCCCCGACACGACGTTGGGCCTAGGCGTTGCCTACGAGGACGTGGATGCCAACCCCTGCTGGGGCGGCCTGCCACGCTACCGGGACCGCAGCGACCTGAACCTCAGCCGCTCGACCTGCCTCGACCCTTCGTGGAATACCTGGCGCAGCCAGCGCACCACGGTGTTCACCGACCTCACCCACCAGCTCGACGAAGACTGGAGGCTCAAGGTGGCGAGCGTTTATACAAAGAACACCCAAGACATCAAGTACGCCTTCGCGTCCGGTGCGGTGACGCCTGGCATTGATACCACTGGCATGCTGGGCAGTATGTATGACTATGACCAGGTCGATTACGGCCTGGATGCCTATGTGGATGGCAAGTTCGCTGCCTTCGGCCAGCAACATGAACTGGTGCTGGGCATGAACGCCAGCCGCTCGAAGAAAGATGACTTCTACTCGGTGGCGTTCCTTGCGCAACGGCAGAACGTGTTCAACCCCGACAAGTTCATCCCTGAGCCAGATGACAGCTACTTCATCGAGCACTCGTCGCGCGGTGGCCCGGTCAAGTCCGTGACCACACAAAAAGGCCTCTACTCGACCCTGCGCCTGAAACTGGCCGACCCGTTGACCCTGGTGATGGGGGGCCGGGTGAGTTGGTATAACGCCGAGACCGATACCGTCTTCATCGACACCGCCACGCCGCCGCCGCACTCCAACGCCCGCGAGACCGGGCAGGTCACACCCTTTGCCGGCGTGCTGCTGGACCTGAACGAAAACCTGACGGCCTACGCCAGCTACTCGGACATCTTCACCCCGCAAGGCAGCTACCGGGACGAACAAGGTTCGGCGCTCAAACCGTTGGTGGGCCAGAGCTATGAACTGGGGATCAAGGGGGCCTGGTTCGACGGGCGTTTGAACGGCGCCTTCAACCTGTTCCGCACCATTCAGAAGGACCAGGCGCAGACCGACTACAACTCGTCGTGCCCCTCCTCGGATGGCTATTGCTACGTGAACGCCGGCAAGGTCCGCGCCCAGGGTTTCGAGGCCGAGATCAGTGGTGAAGTCATCGAGCGCCTGCAATTGCTGGCGGGCTACACCTACACCCAGACCAAGACCCTCGACGATATCGACACCAGCCTGAACGGCGCGGCGTTCAACAGCTATGTGCCTCGGCACGTGCTGCGCCTGTGGGGCGAGTACGCGCTCGATGGCGCTTTTGAGCGGTTCAGCCTGGGTGCCGGGGTGAACGCGCAGAGCGATAACTTCCGGGTTTCGCCTGCCAGTGGCGAGAAGATCAGCCAGGCGGGGTACGCGGTTTGGAATGGCCGGATCGGTTACCGGATCGACGATACCTGGTCGGTGGCGGTTAACGGCAACAACCTGTTCGACAAGCGTTATTACGCCAGTATCGGGACAGAGACGTTTGGTAATTATTATGGGGAGCCGCGTAATTTCATGGTGTCGGTCAAGGCCAGTTTTTGATGTGAGGGGTGGGGTGAGCCGGCGGTAGATTGAGGGAGGGCCGCCAGGTGCATGGCGATGGATTTGCAGCGCCTATGAGATCGAGCGCCGCCCGCGCGGCGCATCGCGAGCAACGCTCGCTCCTACGTTTGTTTCGGGCCAGTGAGGCCTGTGAAGTCTGCGCGCGACCGCCTTGTTTGTCCGACTGGATATCAAGGTGGGCACCAAGGGGCCGCGCGCCCATGCCTCAGGAATAACTGGCCCGAAACAGATGTGGGAGCAGCCTTGTGCTGCGAAGCGCCGCGCGGGCGGCGCTCGATCTCATAGGCGCCGCAAAACTCAAGACATGCACCCACACCCAATCATCAAAAATTCTGACAACAATCGTCTTCCATCATCAGCCAAAACGGGCATAAATTCTCTACCGTCAACCCCCAGCACCAACGGTAGAGCCCAATGCCCAGCCACCACCAAACGCCCGCCTCCCCTGCCCTGGACATCCTGATCCAGCGCTCCGCCCTGCCCAGCCCTGCGCTCAGCGAGGCCCAGGCACACGCCTTGCTGCAGGCGCACTACGGCTTCGCGGGCAGCCTGTCATCGCTGGGCAGCCAGCAAGACTTGAACTTCCGCGTGGATGCCGCCCAGGGCCGTTTCGTGCTCAAGGCCTGCCACGGCAGCTATGCCCAGGTCGAACTGGAGGCGCAGCATGCCGCGCTGGCGTACCTGCGCGAACAGGGTTTGCCGGTACCCGCAGTGCGCCCGGCGCAAAACGGGCAGGCATTGCTGGCCCTGGACATCGATGGGCAACCGCTGCGGGTGCGCCTGCTCGACTACATCGACGGCCAACCGCTGACCCGCCTCAAACACATGGCACCGCGCCTGATAGCCGAGCTGGGCGGGCTTTGCGCGAAAGTGGACCAAGCATTGGCCGAGTTTGACCACCCCGGCTTGAACCGCACCCTGCAATGGGACCCGCAGCACGCGCAGGCGTTGATCCAGCACCTGCTGCCGGTGCTGCAGGACGCCGGGCAACGCGCCCGTGTCGAGCAAACCACTCAACTGGCGGCCGAGCGCCTGGCACCACTGGTGGAGCAGCTGCCAAGCCAAGCCGTGCACCTGGACATCACCGATGACAACGCCGTGTGGGCCCGCGATGACGAGCGCCAGTGGCAGGTGCAGGGCGTCATCGATTTTGGCGACCTGCTGCGTACCTGGCGCATTGCCGACCTCTCGGTGACCTGCGCAGCACTGCTGCACCATGCCGAAGGCGACCCACTGCGCATTCTGCCGGCGGTGCGGGCCTACCAGGCCCTCAACCCGCTGAGCGAAGCCGAACTGCGTGCCCTGTGGCCGCTGGTGCTCAACCGCGCCGCGGTATTGGTGCTGAGCAGCGAGCAACAGCTGGCTGTAGACCCGGGCAACCAGTACATCCGCAACAACATCGCGCACGAATGGGAGATTTTCGACACCGCGGCTGCCGTGCCATTCGCACTGATGGAGGCGGCTATTCTGCTGGCGGCCGGTATTCAACCCAGCCGGCCCGACCTGGCCAGTTGCGCGCCCCTGCTGCCTGAACGGGTCGGCCAGCCGGTGGCTCGCCTCGACCTGGGCGTGCTCAGCCCGCACTGCGAAGCGGGCAACTGGGAACAACCAGGCTTCGACCAGCACCTGCTGGCTGCACAACCGGCCCCGGCGTGCACGCTGCATGGCCAATATCGCCTGTCACAAACCCATATCGACCGCGCTGAAGAACCTGCCACCTGCGCGCTGGGTGTCGAATTGCATGTGCCCAACGCCAGCACCGTGCAGGCGCCGCAGGCCGGTACCTGGCAGCGCCATGGCGATGGCCGCGGTTGCCTGCGCACACCCCACTGGAGCTTGTGGCTAGGTGGCCTGGAGGATGCTCCGGCAGATGGGCAGGCCCTGGCAAAAGGTCAAAAATTGGGCAGCAGCGGTGGCTTGCTCAGCATTCAGCTGTGCCTGGATAACGGCGCCCGCCCGCCGTTTCTCGCCACCCCCTCCCAGGCCGCTGCCTGGCTAGCGCTGTGCCCGTCGCCTGCCGCGCTGCTGGGCTTTGATTGCGACGCCGAACCGCTGACCGATGCACAGGCGCTGCTGGCACGTCGTGATGCCAGCTTCGCCCGTTCGCAAAAGCACTACTACGCGCAACCGCCCCATATCGAACGCGGCTGGCGCAATTATTTGATCGACATGCAGGGCCGGTCTTACCTGGACATGCTCAACAACGTGGCCGTGCTTGGCCACGGGCACCCACGCATGGTGGCGGAATCGGCGCGGCAATGGTCGCTGCTGAACACCAACTCGCGCTTCCACTACGCGGCCATCGCCGAGTTCTCCGAACGCCTGCTGAAGCTGGCGCCAGCAGGCTTCGACCGGGTGTTCCTGGTCAATAGCGGCACCGAGGCCAACGACCTGGCCATCCGCCTGGCCTGGGCCTACAGCGGCGGGCGCGACCTGCTCAGCGTGCTGGAGGCCTACCACGGCTGGTCGGTGGCTACAGACGCCATTTCCACCTCTATCGCCGACAACCCGCAAGCCCTGGAAACCCGGCCAGACTGGGTGCACCCGGTCGAGGCACCGAACACGTTCCGTGGGCGCTTCCGTGGTGCCGACAGTGCCGCCGACTACCTGCGCGACGTCGACGCCAAGCTGGCCGACCTCGATGCCCGTGGCCGCCAACTGGCCGGTTTCATCTGCGAGCCGGTGTACGGCAACGCCGGGGGCATCTCGCTGCCAGCGGGCTACCTGCAGGACGCCTACACCAAGGTGCGCGCCCGTGGTGGCGTGTGCATCGCCGACGAGGTGCAGGTGGGTTATGGCCGACTGGGCGAGTACTTCTGGGGCTTCGAGGAGCAAGGGGTGGTGCCCGACATCATCACCATGGCCAAGGGCATGGGCAACGGCCAGCCGCTGGGGGTAGTGATCACCCGCCGCGAAATCGCCGAGGCGCTGGAGGCGCAGGGTTACTTCTTCTCATCGGCGGGGGGCAGCCCGGTCAGTTGCCGCATCGGCATGGCGGTGCTGGACGTGATGCAAGAGGAAGGGCTGTGGGACAACGCCCGCGACACCGGCCGCTACTTCAAGGCGCGCTTGCAGGCGCTGGTCGACAAGCACCCGCTCGCAGGTGCGGCGCATGGCTCGGGCTTCTACCTGGGGCTTGAGTTGGTACGCGACCGGCAGACGCTGGAGCCGGCGACCGAGGAGACCTTGCTGCTGTGCGACCGCTTGCGTGACCTGGGCATCTTCATGCAGCCGACCGGCGACTACCTCAACATCCTCAAGATCAAACCACCGATGTGCACCACACGGGCGAGCGTGGACTACTTTGTCGACAGCGTGGACCGTATCCTGTCGGAAGATCTGTAAGAGATTGTTATAGGCCTGCTTGAAAACTCATACTTTTCTGCAGCAACACACCGTCATAACGGGGGCCGCTGCGCAGCCCATCGCAGCCTACGCGGCTCAACCGATCAATCAGGTTTTCTGACAATGGCCTTCACCAGCGACTCACTTGCCGTTTTTCTGGCCGTACTGGAGGCAGGGTCGTTTTCCGCAGCAGCGCGCAAGCTGGGCCGCGTGCCTTCGGCCGTGAGCATGGCCATCGCCCAGCTGGAAGCCGAGCTGGACCTGGCCCTGTTCGACCGGGCCACGCGCAAAGCCTTGCCAACCAGCGCCGCCTTGGCCCTCGAACCTCAGGCCAGGCAGGTGATCTGCCAGCTCAACCTGCTCGACGCCCAGGCCCTGCAGCTGCACAAGGGGCTGGAAAAGCGCCTGACCATCGCCATGGCACCCGAGCTGCAAACCGGCCGCTGGAGCCAACCGCTGGAAACCCTCGCGCAAGAATTCCCAAGCCTTGAGATCGAAGTGCGTTCGGCCACGCAAGCCGAAGCGATTCGTTTGCTGCATGACGGCAGCGTGCAGTTGGCGCTGGTTTTCGAACGGCCCGGCATCGATGAGCGTGAGTCATTTCTTGAAGCCGGCAGCCAGTTGCTGGTCGCCGTCGCATCACCCCGCCACCCCGCCGGACGCAACAGTGGCACACCACTGCCCGAAGAAGCCTTCGCCGAGCAACGGCAAATCATCGTGGCCTCCGGCAAAGCCACCGGCTCCGACCCGCGCATGGTGTTGTCGCGGCGCATCTGGCTGACCGACAGTTACCTAGCTACGCTGGAACTGGTGCAATCCGGCCTGGGGTGGGCCTACCTGCCGCAGCCGCTGGTCGAACCGTTGATTGCCTCGGGCGCCTTGGCCGAGGTGCGCTTCGACAACATGGCCAGCCGCTTACGGCTGTGGGTCGACATCATCTGGGTCAAACCGCGGCCCCTGGGCCTGGGCGCGCGGCGCTACCTGGAAGTCGTACGGCAACTGTTCGAAAAGGAGCCGCCAAGGGCCTGACCACGCGCAATGGCCGCCCGGCCGACATCATCAGGCGGGCGCGATCAACCGGTAGCCGACGCCCGCCTCGGTGATGATGAAACGCGGCGCCATGGGGTCATCCCCGAGTTTTTGCCGCAGGTGCCCGACCACGATCCGCAGGTAGTGGGTATCGTCCACATGGGTCGGCCCCCAAATGTCCTTGAGCAACTGCTGCTGGGTAATCACCCGGCCCGGGTGCCCGGCCAGCTGGGCCAGCAACGCATACTCCTTGCGGGTCAGCGCCACCTCGACGCCCTCCAGGGTCACACGGCGGAAGGCAAAGTCCACGGTCAACGGCCCGAAACTGGCCGCCACCTCGCCCCCGCCGGCCTGCGGCACCTGGCGTAGCAAGGCGCGCACCCGCGCCAGAAATTCCTGAATGCCAAACGGCTTGGTCACGTAGTCATTCGCGCCGCCGTCCAGCGCATCGACCTTCTGCACCTCACTGGCCCGCACCGACAGCACCAGCACCGGCACTGCGCTCCACTCACGCAGTTCGCGCAGCACTTGCTGGCCGTCCATGTCCGGCAGGCCGAGGTCGAGCACCACCAGGTCGGGCTTGCCCAAGGCGGCCTGCGCCAGGCCCTCGCTGCCGGTGGCGGCCTCGATCACCTTGTAGCCCTGGGACGTCAGGCTGATGCGCAAAAACTTGCGGATCTGCGGTTCGTCGTCGATGACCAGGAGGGTGGCGGACTGGCTCATGGGGCTTCGCTTTCGGCTTCAGGTTGAGGGGGCAGCGGCAAGCATAAAGTGATGCCAGTGCCCTGGCCATCGATCCCTTCACCCACCAGGATCTGCCCGCCATGGGCGCCAATCATGCCCTGGCAGATCGCCAGGCCGAGGCCAGTGCCCTGCCCGCCCCGGTCACCGCGGGCGGCGGTGTAGAACATGTCGAAAATCTTCTCCCGCTCGGCCACCGGAATGCCGGGGCCCTGGTCGCTGACGGCAATGCGCAGTTGTTCACCCTGCACCGACACCTGCAGTTCCAGCCGACCCTGGGCCGGCGAGAAGCGTGCAGCGTTCTCCAGCACGTTGACCAAGGCCTGCTCGATCAGCGCCGCATGCACGAACAGCAACGGCAGCTCGGCCGGCACATCGGTGTGCACGCGCAGGGGCGCAAGCACCACTCGCAGGCGGTTCAGCGCACTGCCGACGATGTCTGCGGGGGCCACCCAATCGCGGGCCAGCTTGAGGCCGCCATGGCCCAGGCGGGTCATGTCGAGCAGGTTCTGGATGTAGCGGTCCAGGCGCTCGGCCTCGTTGCGGGTGCCTTCCAGCAGCTCGCGGCGGTCGTCCTCGGGGATCGCCTCGCCCAGCGCCAGCAAGCTGTCGATGCTGCCGCGCATGGCGGTCAAGGGCGTGCGCAGGTCGTGGGAGACCGAGGCTAACAAGGCACTGCGCAGTTGCTCGGTTTCGCCATGCAGGCGCGCCGCCTCCAATTGTTCGGCCAGGCGGGCGCGGGCCAGGGCTTGGGCCAGGGGTTGGCCGAGGGCCATGAGCAGGCGCCGGCGCTGGGCGCTGAGCGGGTCGCCAGAGTGCGGGCGTACGCCGAGCAGGGCCAGCGGGTGGTCATCGACCGCCAGCGGCCACCACCACCAGCGGCCATTGGGCAAGGTGTCGCTGCCATGGCCCGCCGCCTGCCCGTGCTGCCAGGCCCACTCGGCGGCGGCGCGCTCGTTGTCGCTGAGGCCGTGGGCCTCGCCACTGGCCAGGTGCAGCTGGCCTTCGGGGTTACGTTCGAGCAGGCAGACTTGCACATCCTGCCAGCCGTCAAGGTGTTGGCCGGCGGCGTTGAACACCGCTTGGCGGTCGGCGGCAACGGTCAGGCGGCGGGATAAATCAAGCAACTGGTTGGTCTGCGCCTGCGTCTCGCGCAGCGCCTGCAACTGGCGGCGCTGGCGGGCCGCAAGGTTGCCGGTGAGGGCCGCCATCAGCAGGAAGAACACCAGGGTCAGCACGTCTTCCTCGCGCTGGATGCTGAACGAGAAATTGGGCGGGATGAACAGGAAGTCGTAGGTCAGAAACGACAGCGCGGCGCAGGCCAAGGCCGGCCCCAGGCTGCTGCGCACCGCTACCAGCAGCACGGCGGCAAGGAACACCAGGGAGATATTGGGCAGCGCCAGCACGCTGGACACGGCCCACGACAAACCGGCCGCCAGCAGCGTGGCAAACAGGGCCAGCAGGTAGTGCCGCCACACCCATACCCGTTGCACCGCCGCACTGGCCGGGGCCGGCTGGGCATCGCGGTCGAGCACGTTGATCTCCAGGCCGTGGCTTTCGCGCAGCAGCCGCGCCGCTACACCGGCGCCGAAGAAGCGACGGCGCAGGCGATCACGCGACTGCCCCACCAGCACCAGGCTGGCACGCCGCTCGCCGGCGTGCTGGATCAGCGTGCGCGCCACTTCACCAGCGCGCAGCAGCACCACTTCGCCGCCCAGGTGCTCAGCCAGTTGCTGCGCGGCTTGCAGGCGTTGGCGTGCGGCTTCGTCGCGCAGCTTACCGTTGTCGACGTGCACCAGGCTCCAGGGCAAGTGCCGGCGTTGTGCTACGCGGCTGGCGTGGCGCACCAGGCGTTCGGCCTGGTCGTCGCCATCGATGCCCACCAGCAGGCGCCCGCGCAGGGCCGGAGCCTCCTGCCCGCGCTGGCGGTAGCCGTGGGCCAGGTCGGCGTCGACCTGGGCGGCGGCGGTCTGCATGGCCAGCTCGCGCAATGCGGTGAGGTTGGTCTGGGAGAAATAGGCATCGATCGCAGCCCGCGCCTGCTCGGGCACGTACACCTTGCCTTCGCGCAGGCGCTCCAGCAATTCGCGCGGTGGCAGGTCGATCAAGACCAATTCGAACGCTTCCTGCAGGACCCAGTCCGGCAGGGTTTCGCGCACCTGCACGCCGGTGATGTCGCGGACCTTGTCGTTGAGGCTTTCCAGGTGCTGGACGTTGACCGTGGTGTACACGTCGATGCCGGCGGCGAGCAGTTCCTGAACGTCCTGCCAGCGCTTGGCGTGGCGGCTGCCGGGGGCGTTGGTGTGGGCCAGTTCGTCGACCAGGGCCAACGCAGGTGCGGCCTTGAGCAGGCCGTCGAGGTCCATTTCCTCCAGGGTGACGCCACGGTACTCGCTGCGCAGCAGGGGCTGCTGGGGCAGGCCACCAAGCAGCGACTCGGTTTCGGCGCGGCCATGGGTTTCGACGACCCCGGCCAGCAGGTGTACGCCCTGGCGTTGCTGGCTGTGGGCGGCTTGCAGCATGGCGTAGGTCTTTCCCACACCCGGTGCGGCGCCAAGGAACACCTTCAGCCTGCCGCGGCCTTCGCGCGGAAGGTTGGCCAACAGCGCGTCTGCGCGGGCGGAATCACTCATGTTTCATCCTTAGATTGTGCGGCGATCGGTGAATCTGGGCCTGCTTTGCAGGCCTTCGCGGGCAAGCCCGCGCCTACAGGGCCCTCACCGCCCTTGCGAGCGGTGCGATACGGCCCCAAGCTCACTGCCCCAACCTCTCCAGGGCCTGGTTCAGCGCCAGGACATTGACCACAGGCGGCCCGATCAATGGGTGGAGGGTGGCCTCTTCCACCAGGGCTTGCAAGCGTTCAACGGGCACCTTGCGAGCCGCTGCCACACGCGCTACCTGATAAGCCACCGCCTCCGGCGGCAAATGCGGGTCCAGGCCACTGCCTGAGGTGGTCAACAAGGCTTGCGGCACAGGCCCTTGCTCAGCCCGGTACAGCTTCGCGGCCTCGCTGCCCACCCGCTCGGCCAGCGCCGGGTTGCTCGGCGACAGGTTGCTGGCACTGCTGGCAACCGTGGCATAAGCCCCTGCCGAGGGCCGCGAATGGAACCAGCCATCGTCTTGGAAATCCTGGGCGATCAGCGCCGAGCCGCGCACCTCGCCGCGCGCGTCACGCACCAGGCTGCCATTGGCCTGTTCAGGGAAGGCGACCTGGGCAATACCGGTCACCGCCAACGGGTACAACGCGCCGGTGACCAGCGTCATCAACAAGGCCAGGCTCAAGGCCGGGCGTACATAAGTGTTCATGGCGGCCTCCTCAGACCAGGTGCAAGGCATTGAGCAGCATGTCGATCAGCTTGATCCCGGCGAACGGCACGATGATCCCGCCCAGCCCGTAGATCAGCAGGTTGCGCCGCAGCAGGTGGGCCGCGCTCGCCGCGTACACCCGCACACCGCGCAGCGCCAGCGGGATCAACACGATGATGATCAGCGCGTTGAACACGATCGCCGACAAGATCGCGCTCTGCGGGCTGGCCAGGTGCATCAGGTTGAGCACGCCCAGCTGCGGGTAGATGGCCGCGAACAACGCCGGCAGGATGGCGAAGTACTTGGCCACGTCGTTGGCAATCGAGAAGGTGGTCAAGGCGCCACGGGTCACCAGCAGTTCCTTGCCCACCTGGACCACGTCCAGCAGCTTGGTCGGGTCGCTGTCCAGGTCGACCATGTTGGCCGCCTCACGCGCTGCCTGGGTACCGTCGTTCATGGCCATGCCCACATCGGCCTGGGCCAGCGCCGGGGCGTCGTTGGCGCCGTCGCCGCACATGGCGACCAGGCGGCCGTCGTTTTGCTCCTGACGGATGCGCGCCAGCTTCTTCTCTGGGGTGGCCTCGGCCAGCACGTCATCGACCCCGGCCTCGGCGGCAATGGCAGCGGCGGTCAGCGGGTTGTCACCGGTCACCATCACGGTGCGGATGCCCAGCTTGCGCAGCTCGGCAAAGCGCTCGCGAATACCCGGCTTGACCACGTCCTTGAGGTGGATCACCCCAAGCAAGCGCTGGTCGACACACACCAACAGCGGCGTGCCGCCACTCTGGGCAATGCGCTCGACCTCGCGGGCCAATGCCGGCGGCATTTCCAGCCGTTGCAGGCCAACGAATGCCAGCACCGCATCGACAGCACCCTTGCGGTAGCGGTGCTGCTGGAAGTCGACACCCGACAACCGCGTCTCGGCGCTGAAGGCGATCGGTACGAGCTGCTGCCCGGAGGGTTCGACGAAGTCGTGCAACTGGCGCAGGTACTCGACGATCGATTTGCCCTCGGCCGTGTCATCGGCCAGCGAGGCGAACAAGGTGCCCTCCCCCAGCTCCTTGGCGGTGACGCCCGGCGCGGCATGCAGCGCGCTGCAGCGGCGGTTGCCGAAGGTGATGGTGCCGGTCTTGTCGAGCATCAGGGTGTGCACGTCGCCCGCAGCTTCCACCGCGCGGCCGGAACGGGCAATGACGTTGAGCCGGACCAGGCGGTCCATGCCGGCAATGCCAATGGCCGACAGCAAGCCGCCGATGGTGGTGGGGATCAACGTCACCAGCAGTGCGGCCAGGAAGATCAACGGCAGGCTACCGCCGGCAAAGTGGGCGAACGGCTGCAGGGTCACGACCACGATCAGGAAGATCAGGGTCAGGCCAATCAGCAGGATATCCAGGGCAATCTCATTGGGCGTTTTCTGGCGTTTGGCCCCTTCGACCAAGGCGATCATGCGGTCCAGGGTTGATTCGCCAGGGTTGCTGGTGATGCGGATCAGCAACCAGTCAGACACCAGCCGCGTGTTGCCGGTGACCGCCGAGCGGTCGCCGCCGGACTCGCGGATCACCGGGGCCGACTCACCGGTGATGGCCGCCTCGTTGACCGCCGCGATGCCTTCGATTACCTCACCATCACCCGGGATCAGCTCACCCGCGATCACCTTGACCACATCGCCCTTGCGCAGCGCGGTCGCGGCAACCGTTTCGAATGCGCCAGCGCTGTCGCGACGTTGGGCGTTCAGCCCCTGGCTCCCAGCCTTGAGGCTGTCGGCGCGGGCCTTGCCACGGCCTTCGGCGAGGGCTTCGGCAAAGTTGGCGAACAGCACGGTAAACCACAGCCACAGGGCAATTTGCACCGCCACTGTTGTGCTCACGCCACTGCCGGGGGCAAAACACAACACAGTGGTCAGCGCGGCAGTCAGCGCCACCACCAGCATCACCGGCGAGCGCTTGAGCTGCCGAGGGTCCAGTTTAACGAAGGCCTGGATCAGGGCCGGGCGCCAGAGCGCGGCGAAGCGGGTCTGGTCCTTGGCGCTGTGGGGGGCTTTTACTTCAGGAATGGGCATGTTCATGGTGGTTCCTCAGAAGCCCAGGCTCAGGTGTTCGGCAATTGGCCCGAGGGCCAAGGTCGGCAGGAAGGTCAGGCCACCCACCAGCAGGATGGTTACCAGCAACAGGCCGGTGAACAGCGGGCCGTGGGTGGGGAAGCTGTTCAGCCCCTGGGGTGCGCTCTTTTTCGCCGCCAGGCTGCCGGCCAAGGCCAATATCGGCAGGATGTAGCCGAAGCGGCCGATCAGCATGGCCAGGCCGAGCATCAGGTTGTGGTACACCGTGTTGGCGCCAAAACCGGCAAAGGCCGAACCGTTGTTGGCGGTGCCGGAGGTGTAGGCGTACAGCAGTTGGCTAAAGCCATGGGCACCGGGGTTGCTCACCGCCGCCGCCGGGCCCGGCAGGCTGGCGGCGATGGCGCCCAGCACCAGCACGCCGACCGGCATCACCAGCAAGGTCGCCACCAACAGTTGCACCTCACGCGCCTGCAGCTTCTTGCCCAGGTATTCCGGGGTACGGCCAATCATCAGGCCGGCCAGGAACACGGCGATCAGCACGAACAACAGCATGCCGTAGAGCCCCGCACCGACGCCGCCGAAGATCACTTCGCCGACCATCATGTTGACCATCGCGACCATGCCGGTCAGCGGGTTGAGGCTGTCGTGCATGGCATTGACCGAGCCGTTGGAGGCTGCCGTGGTGGTCACTGTCCACAGCACTGAACCGGTGGTGCCGAAGCGGCTTTCCTTGCCTTCGAGCGGCGCGCTTTGCTGCACCTGCGCGCTCTGCAAGGCCGGGTTGGGCTGGTATTCGGACCACAGCGCTGTAGCCCCACCGATAAGGAACAGGCTCAGCATGCAGGCAAGAATCGCCCGGCTCTGGCGCAGGTCTTTCACGTAATGGCCGAAGGTAAACACCAGCGCCGCCGGGATGAGAATGATCGACGCCACCTCGAACAGGTTGCTCCAGGCCGTGGGGTTTTCGAACGGGTGTGCCGCGTTGACGCCGAAGAAGCCGCCGCCGTTGGTGCCCAGCTGCTTGATGGCGATCTGGCTAGCCGCCGGGCCGAGCGGGATGGTCTGGTCAGTGCCTTGCAGGGTCAGTGCGTGCGCATAGTCGGCAAAGGTCTGCGGCACACCCTGCCACACCAGCAGCAGCGCCAGCACCAGGCACAGGGGCAACAACCCATAGAGCGTGGCCCGGGTCATGTCGACCCAGAAGTTGCCCAGGGTGGCGGCCGAACGGCGGGCAATGCCGCGGCACAGGGCCACAAGTACTGCCAGGCCAGTGGCAGCACTGACGAAGTTCTGCACCGTCAGGCCCAGCATCTGGCTCAGGTAGCTGACCGATGACTCGCCGCTATAAGCCTGCCAGTTGGTGTTGGTGACGAAGCTGACGGCGGTGTTGAACGCCAGCGACCACTCCTGCCCGGGCAATTGCTGTGGGTTCAGCGGCAAGTAGCCCTGCAACAGCAGCACGGCAAACAACAGCAGGAAGCCGGCCAGGTTGAAGGCCAGCAACGCCAGGGTGTATTGCTTCCAGTTCTGCTCCTGGTCGGCGCGTACGCCTGCCAGTCGATAACAGGCCTGCTCTACCGGGCCCACCACCGGTGACAGCCAGGTGCGCTGGCCTTCCATCACCTTGTAGTAGAACCGCCCAAGCCAGGGTGCCGGTAGCAGCACGATGGCGAAAAACGCCAGTAACAAGGCAAAGTCGTAACTGTGCATGGCCACTCCCTAGCTGCGATCGGCGCGCAGCAGCGCCATCAGCAGGTAAATCGCCAATGCCACTGCCAGCAGCAGTGACAGCCCGTCGAGCATGTTCATGTGTGGAGCTCCCCGTGGTGCGGCGCTTGGGCCGCTTTGGGGAAATTGTCCGAGGGAGGGGCGTAAAGGGGCGAGATCGAGGGATGGATCAACGCATAAAGAATGCGTAAAAAACGCAGCCCCTTGTAGGAGCGGCCTTGCGTCGCGAAAGGGCTGCAAAGCAGCCCCAGATTTCAGCGTTACCACGATAATCGCTGGGGCTGCTATGCAGCCCTTTCGCGACGCAAGGCCGCTCCTACGGTGTTTGCTGCCCGGCGTTGCGGCTCCAGTCAAGCAGCAGGCTATACCCCACCGCCAGCAACGTCGGCCCGATGAACAGGCCAATGAAACCAAAGGCGATCAACCCGCCGAACACACCCAGCAGCACGATGACCAGCGGCAGGTTGCCGCCACGGCTGATCAGATAGGGCTTGAGCACGTTGTCCACGCCGCTGATGACGAAGGTGCCCCAGATACCCAGGAACACCGCCATGCCGTACTCCCCTTTCCACGCCAACCAGGCCGTCGCGGGGATCCACGCCAGGGGTGGCCCCATGGGGATCAGGCTGAGCATGAAGGTCACCAGGCCCAGCACGATGGCCCCGGGGACGCCGGCGATCAGGAAGCCGATCAGCGCAAGCAAGGCCTGGGCCGCTGCCGTGCCGATGACACCGTTGACCACACGTTGCACGGTGCCCGCCACCAGGTCCAGGTAGTACTCGGCGCGGTCACCGGTCAAGCGCTGCAACAGGCGCAGCACGAACGCTGACAGGCGCGGGCCGTCACGGTAGAAGAAGAACACGAAGACCAGGCTCAAGCTCAGTTCGAGCATGCCGCTGCCGATCTGCGCACTGCGCGCCAGCAACCAGTTGCCGACCTGGCCCAGGTAAGGCTTGATCGAAGCAATCAAAGCCGCACCTTGCTGGTCGAGCGATTGCCACCAATTGACCATGCGCTCACCCACCAGAGGAATGCTGCCCAGCCAGGCCGGCGCCTCGGGCAGCCCATCCACCTGCACATCACGGACAAACGCCGTGGCATCGCGGATATGATCCGCCAGGTTGAAACCCAGCCATACCAGCGGCAACGCCACGATAAGGATCCAGGCTGCGGTCAGCAGGCTGGCGGCCAACGTTTCGCGCCCGCCCAGCGCACGCGTCAGCAAGCGCATCAGCGGCCAGCTGGCAAAGGCCAGAATGGCGCCCCACAGCAGCGCCGAAATGAACGGTGCCATGACCCACAAGGCAGCGCCGAGCAACGTCAACAGGACGATCTGGATCAGCAGGCGGTCATTATTGGCCATGGCGGTGCTCGTTCAACGGATCAGTTCCAGGTGCAGGCCATCGGTAGGGGCGTTGCCGACCTCGAGCCGGTTGCTGCGCACGCCCGCCTTGACCAGTTGCTCACGCCACGCTTCGGCCTCTTTGCCGCTGAGGCTGGCGCGCAAGGTGCTGTCCAGGTTGAGGCTACGCCCCAACAACGCCACCCAGGCAGGTTGCGGCGTGCTCAGGTCAGGGTAGTCGAGCTTGCCGGTGTCGCGCATTTCGCGCAGCACCGTGGCGGCCGTGGGCAGCAGCTCACCCAGCGGGCTGGCAGCAACGAACTCTTCCACGTGCAGGTAGGCGCGGCGGTTGCCGCGGGTGACGCTGTACAACGCCACCAGTGTGTCGGCCTCTTCTGCAGAACGGCGCAGGAGGATGAACGCCTGCTGCTCGTCACCGCCATTGAGCCGTGCATTGGCGAATACATCATTGGCCCAAAGGCTGGCTTCGCCGCAGTCGCGGCCCTGGCACCAGAACAATGGGTAACCACCGTCGTGTTGCAGTGCTTCGCGGGCGCTGGTAAACGCCTCGCGGGCCGTGCGCTCCACCGGCAGTTCATAGGTGACCGAGCTGACCTGGCCACGGCTTTCGACCTTGTCGTCGACCCGCAGGCGGCCGCTGATCTTGCGCAAAGGCCCCATGGGGTACACGCGCTCCTGCTCCACCGCAGGGCGTTGGTCGACCACTTTGGCATCCACGGGAACGGGCAGGCTACCTGCCCACAGCAAGGGGCTGGCGAGCACGAAGCAGGCAGCGAGGGTAGTACGGAGGGTTACGGGCGCGCTCATCGGCAGCCCAGTCGGCGCGGGGCGCCGAAGCTAAGGTCCAGCGTGTCTGGCATGTGCATGGTTGTCTCCCTGTTCAACCCGCCAAGCCTCGGCACTTGTCCGGTGCAAGTCAAGCAAAGCCAAAGAAGCGATTGAAACAGTCTGCGACAAGGGCCGCGCCCTGCTCATCGTTCAGGTGCAGGTGATGCCCCCCGGGCAGCGTCACCTGTTCAAAGGGTAGCTGCTCCAGCAACTCAGTGTGGCGCGCCAGCATGCCGTCGGCGGCCACCACCAGGCAGGCCGGGCAACCCACCCGCCTGACAAAGGCCATGGCTTGCGCGTGGCTCAGGCGAACAGGGGACGGCAAGGTCAGGCGGCTGTCGCTGCGCCAGCTGTACCCCCCCGCTACCGGCATCAGCCCACGCTGGGCCAACAGTTCGGCTGCCTCGCGGCTAACGGCGACCATACCCTTCATGCGCGCCTGCACGCCCTGCTCCAACGCTGGGTAGACGGATTTACGTTTGCCATCCAGGCGCAACTGCGCCTGCAATGCCATGCCCAGGCGTTCACCGGCGTCCTGCTCGGCCCCAGTGGGCGGAATGACGCCATCGATCAGCGCCAGGTGGCTGACCCGCTCCGGCAAGGCGCCCGCCAGTTGTACCGAGATGATCGCCCCCAGTGAATGGCCCAGCAAGGCAAAACGCTGCCAACCCAACTGCTCGGCCACCCGCAACACATCGTGGGCGTAGTCGGCCAGCGCATAACTGGCGCCAGGCGGGCGATGCTCCGAGTAACCATGGCCCGCCAGGTCCAGGGCGACGATGCGCAGGCCCTGCAGCCGCGGCGCCAGCCGGGCGAAGCTGTTGGCGTTGTCCAGCCAGCCGTGCAGGGCAATCACCGGCAGCCCATCCTCAGGGCCGAACAGGTGCGCAGCCAGTTCGATATGGCCCAGGCTCAGGCGGATTTCTTCCATGTGCGCGCTCATTCGTGGCTCCAACGGTCGAACAGGCCCTTGATCAGGCTGGCGGTGTCGGTCGGGCGTTCCAAGGGGAACATATGCCCGCCCGGCACGCTGTGGTACTCGCCTTTGGCCATGCCGCGCACGGCCAGCGTGTGGTGCCGGCGGATCACGTTGCTGCGCTCGCCGCGCACCATCGCCAGTGGTACCTGCAGTTGCCGGGCAGGCGCTGGGCTGGCGTGGGGGATGCTGCGGTAGATACTGATCTCGGTCGCCGGGTCGAAACGCAGGCGAAGCCCTTCTTGCGCGGGCTCCAAGCCATGCTCCAGGTAGGCTTCCAGGCAGTCGGGGTCAAAGTGGCGGAACAAGCGTTTGCTGGCGAAATAGTCCCGTGCGCTGTCGCGGTCGGCAAACGCCTCGCGCCGGCCCAAAGTGCGGCCGGCCGGGGTGATGCGGTCGATAAAGCCAAAACGCTTGGCAGTGCGCAGCAGCCACTGATCGGCGCGGGTCAGCACCGGCGAGTCGAGCATCACCACCCCGCGGTAATACTCGGGGCAACGCAAGGCGGCATGCAAGTGCAATACCCCGCCCAACGAATGGCCAACCCCCCAGACCGGCGCGTCCTGCTGCGCCAGGTGGTGCAGCAATTCATCGACCAGGTTCTGCCAGTTTTCATTCACCGGGAAGCGCGGGTCGTGGGCATGCTGGGGCAGGTGGTGAACGTGATAGTCCGGCGCCAGGGCAGCGAACAGCTTGCCGTAGGTGGCAGACGGGAAACCATTGGCGTGGGCAAAGAAGATGTGCTGCGACATGGCGCCTGGTCCGGACGGTGGGAGGATGGCCCATTGTCGGCATCGCGGGGCCGCTCGGCAATGTCCGGAAAGGTCATCGGCGAGGGCTATCAGGTCATCGGGTACGCACAAAACTGGCCAGCGAACGCTGCAGGCAGGCCTGCATATAGGCCAGCTGGCTCTCGAGCACTTCACGCGCCAGGCACTGGTCCTCATAGTCGAGCTGCAATCGGCGCAGCGCCAGGCAACTGGTCTGCAGCAAGCGGGACACCCGCAGGCAGGCTTCCTGCAGCTCGCCCAGGTCGTCTTTAGCATCGCCCACCTTGCCCATCAGGTGGTAAAGCTTGGCGTCGGCCGAGTCGCGCAACACGCTGTACTGGGCAAAGTCCAGCACCACGCCTTCCTGCACTTTGTCTACTGTGGGTTGCAAGTCCAGTGAACGTAACAGCGCTTGCATATCACCCTTCATCAACTGCTCCCTGCCTGGCCACTCATTCGATGTGGCGCCACGCTAGCAAGCGGTCGAGTGAAGCGGCAACTGGCAGAAATGCCAGTTGCCAAGCGGCGTCAGGCTGGCGAACTGATTGCGCGCAAGGTCATCAGGCCTGCCAACGGCCACTCCCCTTCCAGCTCCGCCAGGCTGGCGGTGCTCATGGGCGCCGGTTGCTGCACATGGCCATGCTCAAGGGCACAGACCAACGCCCCCACCAGCGGCTGGTGGCTGACCAACAGCACATGCTCCAGGCCGAGCTTTTCGATTTCACCGATCACCAGCTGCACATTGCTGTCCGGCGTCAGCCAGGCCACGGTGCGCACTGGCGCGGGGAAATCCAAGGTGTCATGCACCAGCGCTGCCGTTTGCTGGGCACGGACATAAGGGCTGGCGATGATGGCCTGCAACGGCTGCCCAAGCAGGCGCGCGGCACTGTGCAGCACCTGCTCGCGGCCATGGCTGGTCAGGCGGCGTTCGGCGTCGCTGTTGGCCCGAGGCTCTGCCTCACCGTGGCGCAGCACCCACAGCTTCACAGCTTGGGCTCTTCGTCACGCACCGGGTGCGGCGCGGGTGCCACAGCATGGGGCGCCTCACCTTCCGGGGCGCGCGGGGCTGGCCAGTCGGCGAATGGCCAAGGCTTCTGGTCGCTGTGGAAGCTGCCGAAGCGGCCGATCTGCGCCAGGTACTGGCTGAGGCTATCGCCGAAGTTCATCAGGCTGGCGCTGGGGGCGCCGTAGATCAGGCGGTAGATCAGCTGTACCAGCACCAGGCCGCCCAACAGCAGCTCGGCCAATTGCCAGACCACCAGGAACACCAACATCCACAGCACCCGCAGGATGATCGACTCGCGCTGGGCGCGTTCGGGCGTATCGTTCATGTGTCGCTCCTTGTTCGGGCCGAAGCCGCTGACGGCTTAATTAAAACCACTGATAGAAATGAAATCGACGTCGGTCTTGGGCTCGGCGCGCATCAGGTGCTCGATCACCTGGTTCAAGGTACGGCCCTCGAACAGGATGGCGTGCAGGCCCGCCACCAGCGGCATGTACACCTGAACTTCCTGCGCCTTGGCCTTGAGCACCTTCAGGGTGTTCACCCCTTCGGCCACTTCGCCCAGGCGATTGACGGCCTGCTCCAGGCTCAGGCCTTGGCCCAGGGCGTGGCCGACCTGGTAGTTGCGGCTCTTGGGCGAGGAACAGGTAACGATCAGGTCACCGACACCGGCCAGGCCCAGGAAGGTCATGGGGTTGGCACCCTGGCTCACGGCGAAGCGGGTCATTTCGGCCAGGGCACGGGTGATCAGCATGCTCTTGGTGTTCTCGCCCATGCCCAGGGCCACGGCCATGCCGGCAATAATGGCGTAGACGTTTTTCAGTGCCCCGCCCAGTTCGACCCCGAAGCGATCGGCACTTGCGTAGACGCGGAAGGTACGCCCGTGCAATACGGCCTGCACCTGTTGGCAGAGTTGTTCGTCTTCGCTGGCGACCACGGTGGCGGTCAGCGCATGTTCGGCGATCTCGCGGGCCAGGTTTGGCCCCGACAGGACGCCGATACGGGCTTGAGGTGCGATTTCTTCGATGATCTGGCTCATCAGCTTGAAGCTCTGCGCCTCAATACCCTTGGTCAGGCTGACCAGGCCCTTGCCGCGCAACAACTCGGCATGGGGCGCCAACACGCTGCGCAAGGCGCTCGACGGCAAGGCGACGAACACCAGGTCGCAGGCCTGCAAGGTGGCCAGCAGGTCGTTGACCGGCTCTACGCCGTCGTGCAGGCGAATGCCTTTGAGGTAGCGTGGGTTCTCGCGGTTGACACGCATGGCCTCGGCCTGCTCGGGGTCGCGCATCCATTGGCGCACCGGCACACCGTTTTCCGCCAGCAGGTTCGCCACGGCGGTGCCGAAGCTGCCGCCTCCCAGAACTGCAACAGGCTGCTGTTCAGTCATATCTAATCCGTTAAAGCCAAAAGTTAAGTGGCGACGCTGCATTATACGGTGCGTATTCGACAGGGCCAGTGCCAGCGCCTACGAAAGGGCCGGCAAGGAAACCCAGATCACTGGCAAAAGCCCTGCGGTCGGTTAACATGCCTGTTTCATCCCTGAAACAAGGTCGTACCGTGTTCCCAGGCACGCCTCCTTACCCGCGTCTTCTGCTTCTGACTGCCCTGCTCGGCGGCCCGGCCATGGCCGACGATCTGTTCATCGACAACGCCGACCTGCCGCAGGTTCTGACCGCCACCCGGCTCAAACAATCCCCGGCAGCGGTCCCTGGCAGCATGACCGTGCTCGACAGTGAGCTGATCCGCGCCAGCGGCGCCCGCGATATCCCCGAACTGCTGCGCCTGGTGCCGGGCATGATGATCGGCTACGGCGTCGGCAACCAGCCGACGGTCAACTACCATGGCAGCAACGTCAACGATGCGCGGCGCATGCAGGTGCTGATCGATGGCCGCTCGGTGTACCGCGCGGGCCTGGCGACGGTGGACTGGAGCGACATCCCCCTGGCCATGGAAGACATCGAGCGCATCGAGGTGTTCCGCGGCCCCAACACAGTCAGCTATGGCGCCAACGCCTTGATGGCCGTAGTCAACATCCTCACCCGCAACCCGGCGGACAGCCATGGCACGCGCCTCAAGGTCACCCGCGGCGAGGATGGCATCAACGATTTCTACGCCAGCCATGGTTTTGGCTGGGATGGCGGCGACATGCGCCTGTCGGTGTCCGGCCAGCAAGACGATGGCTTCGATCAGGACCAGTACGGCCAGGACTACCGTGACAGCCGCCGCCTCACCCGCTTCAACCTCAGCGCCAGCCACACCCTGGCCCCCGACCAGACCCTGGAATGGCAATTGGCGGCCAAGGAAGGCAGCAACCAGCGCCCCTATACCTACCAGCCGGTGTTCCCCTACGTCACCGAGCGCGGCGACAACACCGACGCCAACGCCAAGGATTACGCGGGTTCGGTACGCTGGAACATCGACTTCAACCCCGAGCACAGCCTTTACGTCCAGGGTTCGGCCCAGCACTTCGACCGCCAGCAAGTCTGGCGCGCCTGCGATGCGGCGCTGTCGTTCAGCCCAGAGCTGACCCGCCTGTGGCAGTTGAACCCGAACTTTGCCGAGCTGGTGGCGCGCGGCGCAAACGATCCACCGCGCAGCAGCAACCCCGAAGAACAGGCGCTGGTCGATGCCATCAAGGACCAGTGGAACAACCAAGGTGGCCGCGATGTGGTCTGCGGCGATGTCGACCAGAGCACCCGCGAAACCCGCTACGACCTGGAAATCCAGGACACCCTGAGCCTGACCGACAGCCTGCGCCTGCTCAGCGGCATGAACTACCGCTATGATCGTGCCGACTCGCAGACGTACTTCAATGGCAGCCTCGTCGACCAGACCTGGCGCCTGTTCGGCCAGTTGGAATGGCGGGCCGACGAACACTGGATCATCCAGGGCGGGGCGATGTTCGAAGACGCGCGCCTGTCTGGCAGTTCGCTGACCCCACGGGTGGCGGTCAACTACTTGATCACCCCGCGCCATGGCCTGCGTGCTGTCTATTCCGAAGCGGTACGCTCCCCCGACATGTTCGAGAACAACGTCAACTGGAGCTACACGGTCAAAAACCTCAACCCCAGTGCGTTTGGCCAGCCGCACGGTGAGTATTTCGTCAAGACCCGCGGCCCGGGCGACCTCGAGCAAGAGCGCATGCGCTCGCGCGAACTGGGCTACAACGGCTATTTCAGCGACATCGACCTGAGCATGGATGTGAAGCTGTTCTACGACGAGATCACCGGAATGATCAGCGAGCCTTTGAAGAACAACCAGTACATCGCCAGCAACAGCAACAAGGCGCGCTTTACCGGCAGCGAGGCGCAACTGGACTGGCGCCCCACCCTGCGTGACCGCCTGCGCGTGACCTACGCCTACGTCGACGCCTGGGCCAGCAACCCCGACGACCGCCGCCTCAGCGCCCGCAACAGCGGCTCGGCGGGCTGGATGCGCGAGTGGGGCGACGGCTGGTCGAGTGCGCTGTTCTACTACGGTGACGATGCCCTCAACCAGTACCGCTACGAGCGCCTGGACCTGCGCCTGGCCAAGCGCTTCCGGGTACAGGGCAGCAACCTTGAGCTGGCGGCGCTGTGGCAACAACGCCTGGACGATGAGCCCACGACTGCGCTGCAAAACCGCTACGACAGCCGCCACCGCCTGAGTGTCAGCGCGGAGCTGGAGTTCTAATGGCCCGCTTGCTGCGCGTGCTGCTGCTTTGCCTGTGGCCCCTGGGGCCGCTGTCCGCCGGTGAAATCTTGCTGGTCGGTGGCGAGGATCAGCCCGGCATTCGCAGTTTCGTCGCCGCATTCGAAAGCCATCGCCCGCATGATCGGGTGCGCTTCCAAACCACTGCCGACTTGCCCCGCCCAAGCCAGCTCAAGGCCGATCAACGCCTGGTGCTGCTTGACAGTGCCGCGCTGGACTGGCGCCTGAGTGAAAACGCCGGGCCACCAGCATTGGCCATGCGCGTCAGCCGAGTACAGGCTGAACAGCGCCTGGGAAAGTCGCGCCCCCCCTTCCTGACGCTGCTGTGGAGCGACCCGCCCCTGGCCCGGCAACTGCGCCTGGCGCGCTACCTGCTGCCTCAGGCGCAACGCATCGGTGTGCTTTACGGTAGGCAAAGTGCCTTTTTGCTCGATGAACTGCGCCATGCCGCCCGCCCGCTGGGCCTGGAGATCATTGCCCAGGACTGGCCCGACCAACGTGACAGCCGGCCCTTGCAACAGCTGTTAGGCAACAGCGATGTACTGCTGGGCCTCGACGACCCCGCTCTGTACAACCCCAAGACGGCGAAAAACCTGCTGCTCAGCAGCTACGGCCGGCAAATGGCGTTGATTGGCCCAAATGCCGGCTTCGTTCGCGCAGGCGCCCTGGCCAGCACCTACAGCGACCAGGACGACTGGCTGGCCGTGCTCGACCATTTGCTCGACCAGCCACCCGCGCGCTGGCCGCGAAGCCTTTACCCGGCGCGCTACGGCGTCAGTGGCAACCAGCAGGTAGCACGCGCCCTGGGCCTTGAACCGATCGACCCGAACGCCGCTGCCAAGGCCCTGGCCGAAGGAGAATCCACCCCATGAGCAGACGCCTGAGCTGGGACATCCACACCCGCACCCAGATCATCAGCCTTGGCCCGGCCCTGCTGCTGACCTTGCTGCTGATCAGCTTCTTTACCTTCGTGCGTATCCAGGACTTGCGCCAGGAACTCAACCACACCGGCCAACTGATCGCCAACCAGCTGGCGCCCGCCTCCGAATACGGGGTTATCTCGGGCAACAACGAGGTGCTCGAAGGGCTGATGCGCGCCACCCTGAGCATTCCGCACG